>NZ_CP166805.1:0-5217500 GCF_059716135.1 Pseudomonas sp. LBUM1651
GTGTCAGTGGAACTTTGGCAGCAGTGCGTGGAGCTTTTGCGCGATGAGCTGCCTGCCCAACAATTCAACACTTGGATCCGTCCACTACAGGTCGAAGCCGAAGGCGACGAGTTGCGTGTCTACGCGCCGAATCGTTTTGTTCTCGACTGGGTCAACGAAAAGTACCTGGGCCGCGTCCTTGAACTGCTTGATGAGCATGGCAACGGCATGGCGCCTGCGCTCTCCTTATTAATAGGCAGCAAACGCAGTTCGGCACCGCGTGCCGCTCCGAATGCGCCATTGGCTGCCGCCGCGTCCCAGGCACAGGCGGCGCAAGCGCCTGTCAGTGCTCCGGCACCTGCCCCGACGGCTACGTCGACCAAGCGTTCGACACAGAAAGTTGCCGAAGTCAGTGAAGAGCCATCGCGCGACAGTTTCGACCCGATGGCCGGTGCGAGTTCTCAACAGGCCCCGGTGCGTTCCGAGCAGCGCACGGTGCAGGTCGAAGGTGCGCTCAAGCACACCAGCTACCTGAACCGCACTTTCACCTTCGAGAATTTCGTCGAGGGCAAGTCCAACCAACTGGCCCGCGCAGCGGCCTGGCAGGTGGCGGACAATCCCAAGCACGGTTACAACCCACTCTTCCTTTATGGCGGCGTTGGCTTGGGTAAAACCCACTTGATGCACGCAGTGGGTAACCATCTATTAAAGAAGAACCCGAATGCCAAGGTCGTGTACCTGCATTCGGAGCGTTTTGTGGCCGACATGGTCAAGGCGCTGCAACTGAACGCAATCAACGAGTTCAAGCGCTTCTACCGTTCGGTGGATGCGTTGCTCATCGATGACATTCAGTTCTTTGCCCGCAAGGAACGTTCTCAGGAAGAGTTTTTCCACACCTTCAACGCCCTGCTCGAAGGTGGCCAGCAGGTCATTCTCACCAGTGACCGCTACCCTAAAGAAATCGAAGGTCTTGAAGAACGCCTGAAATCCCGCTTTGGCTGGGGCCTGACGGTTGCCGTCGAGCCGCCGGAGCTGGAAACCCGTGTAGCGATCCTGATGAAAAAGGCCGACCAGGCCAAAGTCGATCTGCCACACGATGCGGCGTTCTTTATTGCCCAGCGTATTCGTTCCAACGTCCGTGAGCTGGAAGGCGCGCTCAAGCGCGTGATCGCCCACTCGCACTTCATGGGCCGCGATATCACCATCGAGCTGATTCGCGAATCCTTGAAAGACCTGTTGGCATTGCAGGACAAACTGGTCTCTGTGGATAACATTCAGCGCACCGTCGCCGAGTACTACAAGATCAAGATTTCCGACCTGCTGTCCAAGCGTCGTTCGCGCTCGGTCGCTCGTCCGCGTCAGGTTGCCATGGCGTTGTCCAAAGAGTTGACTAACCACAGCCTGCCGGAAATCGGCGATGTGTTTGGCGGCCGCGACCATACGACCGTTTTGCACGCCTGCCGCAAGATCAACGAACTTAAGGAATCCGACGCGGACATCCGCGAGGACTACAAGAACCTGCTGCGTACACTGACCACTTGATGCATACCAGCGCAGCTTATTAAGGCAAGGGACTAGACCATGCATTTCACCATTCAACGCGAAGCCCTGTTGAAACCCCTGCAACTGGTCGCAGGCGTCGTCGAGCGCCGACAGACCTTGCCGGTGCTCTCCAACGTGCTGCTGGTTGTCGAAGGCCAGCAACTGTCGCTGACCGGTACCGACCTGGAAGTCGAGCTGGTCGGTCGTGTGCAACTCGAAGAGCCGGCGGACCCGGGGTCCATCACTGTGCCTGCGCGCAAGCTGATGGATATCTGCAAAAGCCTGCCGAACGATGCGCTGATCGACATCAAGGTCGACGAGCAGAAGCTGGTGGTGAAGGCTGGCCGTAGCCGCTTCACACTGTCGACCCTGCCAGCCAACGATTTCCCGACTGTGGAAGAAGGCCCGGGTTCGCTGACCTGCAGCCTGGAGCAAAGCAAGCTGCGTCGTTTGATCGAACGCACCAGCTTCGCCATGGCCCAGCAGGACGTGCGTTATTACCTCAATGGCATGCTGCTGGAAGTCTCGGCCGGTATCATCCGCGCCGTGGCTACCGACGGTCACCGTCTGGCCATGTGCTCGATGCAGGCTGACATCGGTCAGCCGGATCGCCACCAGGTCATTGTGCCGCGCAAGGGTATCCTTGAGCTGGCGCGTCTGCTGACTGAGCCGGACGGCATCGTCAGCATCGTCCTGGGTCAGCACCACATCCGCGCGACCACGGGCGAGTTCACCTTCACCTCGAAACTGGTCGACGGTAAATTCCCTGACTACGAGCGTGTGCTGCCGAAGGGCGGTGACAAGCTGGTACTCGGCGATCGCCAGGCGTTGCGTGAAGCATTCAGCCGTACCGCGATTCTGTCCAACGAGAAGTACCGCGGCATCCGTCTGCAACTGGCCAATGGTCAGCTGAAAATCCAGGCGAACAACCCGGAGCAGGAAGAAGCGGAAGAGGAAGTCGGCGTTGAATACAACGGCGGCAACCTGGAAATCGGTTTCAACGTGAGCTACTTGCTCGACGTGCTGGGCGTCATGACCACCGAGCAGGTCCGCCTGATCTTGTCCGACTCCAACAGCAGTGCGCTGGTGCAAGAATCGGACAACGACGACTCGGCCTACGTCGTCATGCCGATGCGTCTGTAATCATGCTCAGCAGAAGCTAGATGTCCTTAAGTCGCGTCTCGGTCACCGCGGTGCGCAATCTGCACCCGGTGACCTTCTCCCCCTCCCCCCGAATCAACATTCTTTACGGCGCCAACGGCAGCGGCAAAACCAGTGTTCTGGAAGCCATTCACCTGCTGGGGCTTGCCCGTTCGTTTCGGAGCACCCGCCTGCTGCCGGTCATTCAGTACGAACAATTAGCGTGCACGGTGTTTGGCCAGGTCGAATTGGCTGAGGGTGGGCATAGCGCATTGGGGATATCCCGGGACCGCCAGGGTGAGTTCCAGATTCGCATTGACGGTCAAAATGCCCGTAGCGCCGCGCAACTGGCTGAAATCCTGCCTCTGCAACTCATCAACCCTGACAGTTTCCGCTTACTGGAAGGTGCACCGAAGATACGTCGACAGTTTCTCGACTGGGGCGTGTTCCACGTGGAACCGCGATTCATGTCCACTTGGCAACGCTTGCAGAAGGCCCTGCGCCAGAGAAACTCTTGGCTGCGGCATGGTACACTTGACGCCGTTTCGCAAGCGGTTTGGGACAGGGAACTGTGCCAGGCCAGCGCTGAAATTGATGAATACCGCCGTGCCTATATCAAAGCCTTGAAACCAGTCTTTGAACAGACCTTGAGCGAACTGGTTGAGCTTGAAGGTTTGACGCTCAGCTATTACCGAGGCTGGGACAAAGACCGCGAATTGAGTGCAGTGCTCGCCGGGTCCCTTCAGCGGGATCAGCAAATGGGTCACACCCAGGCCGGACCACAACGCGCTGATTTGCGCCTCAGATTGGGCGCACATAACGCCGCGGACATCTTGTCCCGTGGTCAGCAGAAGTTGGTGGTCTGTGCATTGCGGATTGCCCAAGGGCACCTGGTCAGCCAGGCCCGGCGCGGCCAGTGTATTTATCTGGTGGATGACTTGCCGTCCGAGCTGGACGAGCACCACCGTCGCGCGCTTTGCCGCTTGCTGGAAGACTTACGCTGCCAGGTGTTCATCACCTGTGTAGATCACGAATTATTGAGGGAAGGCTGGCAGACGGAAACGCCAGTCGCTCTGTTCCACGTGGAACAGGGCCGTATCACCCAGACCCACGACCATCGGGAGTGAAGGCATTGAGCGAAGAAAATACGTACGACTCAACGAGCATTAAAGTGCTGAAAGGCCTGGATGCCGTACGCAAACGTCCCGGTATGTACATTGGTGACACCGACGATGGCAGCGGTCTGCACCACATGGTGTTCGAGGTGGTCGATAACTCGATCGACGAAGCTTTGGCCGGCCATTGCGACGACATCAGCATCATCATCCACCCGGACGAATCCATCACCGTTCGCGACAACGGTCGTGGTATCCCGGTAGACGTGCACAAAGAAGAAGGCGTCTCGGCAGCCGAGGTCATCATGACCGTGCTGCACGCCGGCGGTAAGTTCGACGACAACTCCTACAAAGTTTCCGGCGGTCTGCACGGTGTAGGTGTCTCGGTTGTTAACGCACTGTCCAAAGAGCTGATTCTGACCGTTCGCCGCAGTGGCAAGATCTGGGAACAGACTTACGTCCATGGTGTTCCGCAAGAGCCAATGAAGATCGTTGGCGAGAGCGAAACCACAGGTACCCAGATTCACTTCAAGCCATCGGCTGAGACGTTCAAGAACATCCACTTCAGTTGGGACATCCTGGCCAAGCGGATTCGTGAACTGTCCTTCCTCAACTCCGGTGTCGGCATCGTCCTCAAGGATGAGCGCAGCGGCAAGGAAGAGCTGTTCAAGTACGAAGGTGGCCTGCGTGCGTTCGTTGAATACCTGAACACCAACAAGACTCCGGTCAACCAGGTATTCCACTTCAACATCCAGCGTGAAGACGGCATCGGCGTGGAAATCGCCCTGCAGTGGAACGACAGCTTCAACGAGAACCTGTTGTGCTTCACCAACAACATTCCGCAGCGCGACGGCGGTACTCACCTGGTGGGTTTCCGTTCTGCACTGACGCGTAACCTGAACACCTACATCGAAGCTGAAGGTCTGGCGAAGAAGCATAAAGTTGCCACCACTGGTGACGATGCGCGTGAAGGCCTGACCGCGATTATTTCGGTAAAAGTGCCGGATCCGAAGTTCAGCTCCCAGACCAAAGACAAGCTGGTTTCTTCCGAAGTGAAGACCGCGGTCGAACAGGAAATGGGCAAGTACTTCTCCGACTTCCTGCTGGAAAACCCGAACGAAGCCAAACTGGTCGTCGGCAAGATGATCGACGCGGCACGTGCGCGTGAAGCGGCGCGTAAAGCCCGTGAGATGACCCGCCGCAAAGGCGCGCTGGACATCGCTGGCCTGCCGGGCAAACTGGCTGACTGCCAGGAAAAGGACCCTGCCCTTTCCGAACTGTACCTCGTGGAAGGTGACTCTGCTGGCGGTTCCGCCAAGCAGGGACGTAACCGCCGGACGCAAGCCATCCTGCCGCTGAAAGGCAAGATCCTGAACGTCGAGAAGGCGCGCTTCGACAAGATGATCTCTTCGCAAGAAGTGGGCACCTTGATCACCGCGCTGGGCTGCGGCATCGGTCGCGACGAATACAACATCGACAAGCTGCGTTATCACAACATCATCATCATGACCGATGCTGACGTCGACGGTTCGCACATCCGTACCCTGTTGCTGACGTTCTTCTTCCGTCAGTTGCCGGAGCTGATCGAGCGTGGCTACATCTATATCGCTCAGCCACCGCTGTACAAGGTCAAGAAAGGCAAGCAAGAGCAATACATCAAAGACGACGACGCCATGGAAGAGTACATGACGCAGTCGGCCCTGGAAGACGCGAGCCTGCACCTGAACGAGGAAGCTCCGGGTATCTCCGGTGAAGCCCTTGAGCGCCTGGTGAACGACTTCCGTCTGGTAATGAAGACCCTCAAGCGTCTGTCGCGCCTGTACCCACAGGAACTGACCGAACACTTCATCTACCTGCCAGCGGTGAGCATGGAGCAACTGTCCGATCACGCAGCGATGCAGGATTGGCTGGCCCAGTATGAAGTTCGCCTGCGCACCGTCGAGAAGTCGGGTCTGGTCTACAAGGCCAGCCTGCGTGAAGACCGTGAACGTAACGTCTGGCTGCCAGAGGTCGAACTGATCTCCCACGGCCTGTCGAACTACGTCACGTTCAACCGCGACTTCTTCGGTAGCAACGATTACAAGACCGTTGTGTCCCTGGGCGCTCAGCTGAGCAGCTTGCTGGACGACGGCGCGTACATCCAGCGTGGCGAGCGCAAGAAGCCGGTCACCGAGTTCAAGGAAGCCCTTGAATGGCTGATGACTGAAAGCACCAAGCGTCACACCATCCAGCGATACAAAGGTCTGGGTGAGATGAACCCGGATCAGCTGTGGGAAACCACCATGGACCCAAGTCAGCGCCGGATGCTCAAAGTGACCATCGAAGACGCCATTGGCGCGGACCAGATCTTCAACACCCTGATGGGTGATGCGGTCGAGCCTCGTCGTGACTTCATCGAAAGTAATGCCTTGGCGGTCTCTAACCTGGACTTCTGATCCAGCAGCGGACCTGCCAAACGGAAAAGGCCAACGCTCAGCGTTGGCCTTTTTTTCATCTCAAAAAAATGATCGCAGAAACAAAAAACAGCGCAAATCGCAGGCATAAAAAAGCCGGCTATATCAGCCGGTCTTTTTGCGCCCGAAAAAAACTTATGCACCATTTCCCGAGTTTTATGAGTTTAAGAAATATGTATATAAATCATAAAGATACGATCATAAAACGTTAGTTTTCGATAAAACGGTACACAGGTTATCCACAGAATCTCAGACAGTCACTTGATCGCTGGCAGAGGGGGCTGCAGGAGCCGCTGGCAACGAACCCATTTCCCGTTGCATCTGCTCATTCCAGCTCTGCACCCGGTCATTCAGATCGGCGATGGCGCGCGGCCCACTGCCTGCAGCGTACATCGGCTCACCAATGATCACGGTGATGACGCCCTGCTTCTTCGCCCAACCGGTTTTCGGCCAGAACTTGCCGGCATTGTGCGCAATCGGCAGCACCGGAAGCGCAGCGTTCACCGCTAATGCGGTACCACCCCGAGAGAACTTGCCAATGGTGCCGTAAGGAACTCGCGTCCCTTCAGGAAAGATCAGCACCCAGACGCCATCCTTCAGCAGTTCATCGCCCTTTTTGGCCACATGTTTAAGCGCGGCTTTCGGGTTGTCGCGGTCGATTGCGATCGGTCGCAACATGGCCATGGCCCAACCGAAGAACGGCACAAACAGCAAAGAGCGCTTCAGTACCTGGCTCAGCGGCTCGAAGTAGGCCGAGAGGAAGAACGTCTCCCAGGTGCTCTGGTGGTTCGACTGAATCACGCAGGGCTGGTCAGGCACGTTCTCGGCGCCCTTCACTTCATAGCTGATGCCCAGAAAGACTTTGCTCAGCCACAAGGCGCAGCGGCACCAGTACACGTTGATAAAACGATAGCGCGCCTTGAACGGCAAAAAGGGCGCGATAAAAAAGCTCAGGCTGCACCAGAGCAAGGAGCTGGTGCCCAGCAGCAGGTAAAAGAGGAAGGTTCTGATGGCCTGCAGTATCGACATGGCGACGTTTACCGTGCGGGCTCTGCCCGTCTATATAAAGCGCACTCCCGATCAATCCTTTGACAGGAATTTCAGAAGCACTCTAATTGTGGATAAGTTCTGCGGCAATCGCCGCGAGATCGTCAAATATCAAGGTGCCTACCGGTAGGGTCTTGCCCAACGTCTTTACGCCTTTCCCGGTCTTTACCAAAACTGGCTGAGAATCGACGGCTTTGGCGGCTTCCAGGTCACCGAGGCTGTCGCCAACGAA
Organism: Pseudomonas sp. LBUM1651; assembly: GCF_059716135.1. Taxonomy (NCBI): domain Bacteria; kingdom Pseudomonadati; phylum Pseudomonadota; class Gammaproteobacteria; order Pseudomonadales; family Pseudomonadaceae; genus Pseudomonas; species Pseudomonas sp. LBUM1651. The sequence continues at coordinate 7,509 of NZ_CP166805.1, forward strand.
CCAAAGATCAGTCAGCGATACGTTGTAATGCGCGGCGATGGTTTTCAACATCCCGGGTTTTGGCTTGCGGCAATCGCAACCTTCGTCCGGCCCGTGCGGGCAATAGACGATCAGGCCGACCTCACCGCCCTGCTCCGCCACCAACGAACGCAAGCGCTCGTGCATGGCGTCCAGGGTGGCGATGTCGTAATAGCCGCGAGCGATGCCCGACTGGTTGGTAGCGACCGCTACCGTCCAGCCGGCCTTGCTCAACTGCGCGATGGCTTCGATCGAACCGGGGAGCGGTATCCACTCCTCCACCGACTTGATGTAAGCGTCGGAGTCGTAATTGATCACCCCGTCCCGATCGAGAATCAGCAGTTTCAAACAGCAGCCCCTCAGCCCAGCAGCGAAATGTCGGCGACGCCGAGGAACAGCCCACGAAGACGTGCCAGCAACGCATAACGGTTGGCACGCACATTGGCGTCATCCGCGTTGACCATCACGGCTTCGAAGAACGCATCCACCGGCTCGCGCAAGGCCGCCAGGCGCGCCAGAGATTCGCTGTACTGACGCGCAGCGGCCATTGGCTGAACCGCCTGGTCCGCCTGCTGAATCGCCGAGTACAGGGAGAACTCGTTGGCGTTGTCGAAATACTTGGCTTCAACGACCGATGGAACAGAGCCTTCAACCTTGCTCAGCAAGTTCGAAACGCGCTTGTTCACCGCGGCGAGGGCGGCGGCTTCCGGCAATTTGCGGAAAGCTTCTACCGCTTGTACGCGCTGATCAAAGTCCAGCGCCGAACCCGGCTTCAGTGCCCGTACCGACAGATAAGTCCCGACATCGACGCCTTCGTCTTCGTAACGAGCACGCAGACGGTCGAATACGAATTCGAGTACCGAGTCGGCCAGGCCAGCAGCCTTGACCTTGGCACCGAACGCATTCACAGCGAACGCCACGGCATCGTTCAGATCAAGGTCGAGCTTCTTGTCGATCAGGATGCGCAACACGCCCAGCGCTGCGCGACGCAGGGCATACGGGTCTTTGCTGCCGGTCGGCAGCATGCCGATGCCGAAGATGCCGACCAGCGTGTCGAGTTTGTCGGCGATGGCCACGGCCGCACCGGTCAGGGTGGTCGGCAGTTCAGCGCCGGCACCGCGCGGCATGTACTGCTCGTTCAGCGCCAGCGCGACTTCTTCCGGCTCACCATCGTTGAGGGCGTAGTAGTAACCGGCGACGCCTTGCATCTCCGGGAACTCGCCGACCATCTCGGTCGCCAGGTCGCACTTGGACAGCAGGCCGGCGCGGGAGGCCCAGGCTGCGTTGCCGCCAATGCGTTGCGCGATGAACGCAGCGAGTTTGGAAACACGCTCGGCCTTGTCGTAGACGCTGCCGAGTTTTTCCTGGAACACCACGTTCTGCAGACGCAGGTTGAAGTCTTCGAGTTTCTGCTTCTTGTCTTGCTTGAAGAAGAACTCGGCGTCGGTCAGGCGTGGGCGAACGACTTTCTCGTTACCGGCGATGATCTGCTGCGGGTCTTTGCTTTCGATGTTGGCCACGGTAATGAAACGTGGCAGCAACTTGCCGTCGGCATCCAGCAGGCAGAAATACTTCTGGTTGTCCTGCATGGTAGTGATCAGCGCTTCTTGCGGCACGTCGAGGAAACGTTCTTCGAACGAGCACACCAGCGGCACAGGCCATTCAACCAGCGCGGTCACTTCGTCGAGCAGGGCTGGCGGAACGATTGCCGTGCCTTCCTGCATCGTTGCCAGCTCTTCGGTGCGCTTGCTGATAATTGCGCGACGCTCGTTGGCGTCGGCCAGAACGTAAGCGGCACGCAAGTCGGTCAGGTAGTTGGCCGGCGAGGTGATGCGCACGCTTTCCGGGTGATGGAAGCGGTGACCACGGGAATCGCGACCGGCCTTCTGGGCGAGGATCGTGCAATCGATGACCTGGTCACCGAGCAGCATCACCAGCCATTGGGTCGGACGAACGAATTCTTCCTTGCGAGCGCCCCAGCGCATGCGCTTCGGGATCGGCAGGTCGTTCAGGGAGTCTTCGACGATGGTCGGCAGCAGGCTCGCGGTCGGCTTGCCGGCGATGCTTTGGCTGTAACGCAGTTTCGGCCCGCTCTGATCGATTTCGCTCAGCTCTACACCGCACTTCTTGGCGAAACCCAATGCCGCTTGAGTCGGGTTGCCTTCGGCATCGAACGCGGCCTGACGTGGCGGGCCATCGAGGTTGATGCTGCGATCCGGTTGCTGGGTGGACAGTGCGGTAATCAGCACCGCCAGACGACGTGGCGCGGCGTAGACGGTTTTGGTCTCGTAGTTCAGGCCAGCGGCTTGCAGGCCCTTGTCGATACCGGCCAGGAAGGCCTCGGCCAGGGTGTTAAGGGCTTTGGGTGGCAGTTCTTCGGTGCCCAGTTCAACCAGAAAATCTTGAGCACTCATTGTGCAGCCTCCAGCTTGGCCAGTACTTCATCACGCAGGTCCGGGGTCGCCATCGGGAAGCCCAGCTTGGCGCGAGCCAGCAGATAGGCTTGCGCAACGGAACGCGCCAGGGTGCGCACACGCAGAATGTATTGCTGACGCGCGGTCACCGAAATTGCCCGGCGCGCATCCAGCAGGTTGAAGGTGTGGGACGCCTTCAACACCATTTCGTAGCTCGGCAATGGCAGCGGCTGGTCGAGTTCGATCAGGCGCTTGGCTTCGCTTTCATAGAAATCGAACAGTTCGAACAGCTTCTCGACGTTGGCGTGTTCGAAGTTGTAGGTCGACTGCTCCACTTCGTTCTGGTGGAACACGTCGCCGTAGGTCACTTTGCCGAACGGACCGTCAGCCCAGACCAGGTCGTAGACCGAGTCCACGCCCTGCAGGTACATGGCCAGACGCTCGAGACCGTAAGTGATCTCGCCGGTCACCGGGTAGCACTCGATGCCGCCCGCTTGCTGGAAGTAAGTGAACTGCGTCACCTCCATGCCATTCAACCAGACTTCCCAGCCCAGACCCCAGGCGCCCAGTGTCGGCGATTCCCAGTTGTCTTCGACGAAGCGAATGTCGTGGACCAACGGGTCCAGGCCGACATGCTTGAGAGACCCCAGGTACAGTTCCTGGAAGTTGTCCGGGTTCGGCTTCAGGACTACCTGGAACTGGTAGTAATGCTGCAGGCGGTTCGGGTTTTCGCCGTAGCGGCCGTCAGTCGGGCGACGACTGGGCTGCACATAAGCGGCGTTCCAGGTTTCCGGGCCGATGGCGCGCAGAAACGTGGCAGTGTGGAAAGTCCCGGCGCCTACTTCCATATCGTAGGGCTGAAGTACCACGCAACCTTGCTCGGCCCAGTATTGCTGGAGGGCGAGGATCAAGTCTTGGAAGGTACGCACGGCTGGCGTAGGCTGGCTCACGAAATTCACCTGTTTCTTGGGCTGCGATTTAAAGAGCGGGAGTATACCCGATTCGTTGCTGCGCACGCCCCCTGGAGCCTTATGCCACGCTGCTTTTGGTGTTCCGAAGATCCGCTGTACATGGCTTATCACGACCAGGAGTGGGGCACGCCGCTACGCGATGCGCAGGGATTGTTCGAGTTGCTTTTGCTCGAAGGGTTCCAGGCCGGCCTCTCCTGGATCACGGTGTTGCGTAAACGTGAGCGATATCGCGAGGTGTTGTTCGGCTTCGACGTACAGCGCGTGGCGCAGATGAGTGACGCCGAAATCGATGAATTGATGCTCGATCCCGGCATCATTCGCAATCGCCTAAAACTCAACGCGGCCAGGCGCAATGCCCAAGCCTGGCTGGCGCTCGAGGACCCGGTGAAGTTTCTCTGGTCCTTCGTGGGTGGCCAGCCGGTTATCAATCATTTCAAGGATCGCACCGAAGTGCCGGCGGTCACGCCGGTCGCTGTGGAGATGAGCAAAGGCCTGAAAAAAGCCGGCTTCACCTTCGTCGGCCCGACCATTTGCTACGCGTTGATGCAGGCTTCGGGGATGGTCATGGACCACACCCGGGATTGTGATCGCTACGCGGCCCTTGCAAACGGCGGTTAGAATAGCCGCCTCGCGCACAGCACAAGATCAGGAGTGACCTGTGGATAAGTTTAAAGGCGCCTTGCTGGTAGGCGCTCTGCGGCTGTTTGCCCTGCTTCCTTGGCGAGCAGTGCAGGCGGTTGGCTCCGCCATTGGCTGGGTGATGTGGAAAACCCCTAACCGTTCCCGCGACGTGGTGCGGATCAATCTGGCCAAGTGCTTTCCCGAGATGGGCCCTGCCGAGCGCGAGCGTCTGGTCGGCCAGAGCCTGAGAGACATCGGCAAGTCGCTGACCGAAAGTGCGTGCGCGTGGATCTGGCCGGCGCAGCGTTCCATTGATCTGGTCCGCGAAGTCGAAGGGCTCGACGTATTAAAAGACGCCCTCGCCTCCGGTAAAGGTGTCGTCGGCATCACCAGCCACCTGGGCAACTGGGAAGTGTTGAACCACTTCTATTGCAGCCAGTGCAAACCGATCATTTTCTATCGTCCGCCGAAGTTGAAGGCGGTGGATGAATTGCTGCGCAAACAACGCGTGCAATTGGGCAACAAAGTGGCGGCGTCGACCAAGGAAGGCATCCTCAGCGTCATCAAGGAAGTGCGCAAAGGTGGTGCAGTGGGCATTCCCGCTGACCCGGAACCGGCCGAATCCGCCGGGATCTTCGTGCCATTCTTCGCCACTCAGGCGCTGACCAGCAAGTTCGTACCGAACATGCTCGCCGGCGGCAAAGCGGTCGGCGTGTTCCTGCACGCCCTGCGCCTGCCGGACGGCTCGGGCTACAAAGTGATCCTCGAAGCCGCGCCGGAGGCCATGTACAGCACCGATACCGAGACGTCCTGCGCGGCCATGAGCAAAGTGGTCGAGCGCTATGTGCGGGCTTATCCGAGCCAGTACATGTGGAGCATGAAACGTTTCAAGAAGCGGCCACCGGGTGAAGAACGCTGGTACTGAGTGGATTGGCACGATCTGTGGATAATCTGAACCTGTAGGAGCGAGCGGTGCGGCGATCCGACTTGCCCGCGAAGGCGATATAGCGTCCAACATAGATGCTGAATGTAATGTCCTCTTCGCGGGCAAGTCGGATCGCCGCACCGCTCGCTCAGGTTCGGGTTATCCACAACTGTTCAGAAAAGGGCGCAGAAGATGTCCGAACACCGCAAATCGTTTCGCATCAAGATCAGTCATGAAAGCTTTGGCGAATGCCTCGGCCAGACCCGCAACCTCTCGACCACGGGTGTCTACGTCAAGCATCCGGGTTTGTCGGCGTTGCCAAAGGGCGCGGTGGTCTATGGTCAGGTGCAGGATTTACCCACAGGCGCGCCGCGGGTGCGCATGGAAGTGGTGCTGGTGGATGCCGACGGTATTGGCCTGCGCTATCTCTAGTCAGGGCGCCTGACGCTCAAGCTTTTTCAGAAACACCGTCATTTCTTTCTCTGCCTGCTTGTCGCCATGAGCACGGGCGGCTTCCAGACCCTGTTCCCACGCCTGACGCGCGGCCGGATAGTTCGCCAGCGCCAGGTGCGCCTTGCCCAACAGCTTCCACGCCGCTGAATACTTCGGATCGAATTCGACGCAACGCTGGAAATGTTCGGCGGCTTTGGCGTTTTCCCCAAGATCCAGGTAGCCCTTGCCAAGGCCGAAGCGCAGCAATGAGTTATCCACACCCTTGGCGAGCATTTTTTCCAGGGATTCGATCATTGGTGACACCTTGGGTTATTGGGTGAAGTTCGAAATCGCCTTCGCGGGCAAGCCTCGCTCCTACAGATAATGCGCCAATCCCTGTAGGAGCGAGGCTTGCCCGCGAAGAGGCCTTCGGATCAGAAGAAGCTGAGTCCCACATGAAACAGCTTCTCCACATCGCGAATATGCTTTTTATCCACAAGGAACAGAATCACATGGTCACCCGCCGCGATCACCGTGTCATCGTGGGCAATGATCACTTCCTCATCACGAATAATCGCCCCAATCGTGGTGCCCGGCGGCAAACCGATATTCTCGATGGCCTTGCCAATCACCTTGCTCGACTTCGCATCACCATGGGCAATCGCCTCGATGGCCTCCGCCGCGCCACGGCGCAGTGAGTGCACGCTGACGATATCGCCCCGCCGCACGTGGGCGAGCAAGGTGCCGATGGTCGCCAGTTGCGGGCTGATGGCGATGTCGATGTCGCCGCCCTGGATGAGATCGACGTAGGCCGGGTTGTTGATGATGGTCATCACCTTCTTCGCACCCAGTCGCTTGGCCAGCAGCGACGACATGATGTTGGCTTCGTCATCGTTGGTCAGGGCCAGGAAGATGTCGGCGTCGGCGATGTTCTCTTCCATCAGCAAGTCGCGGTCGGAGGCACTGCCCTGCAGGACCACGGTGCTGTCGAGGGTGTCCGAGAGATGGCGGCAGCGAGCCGGATTCATCTCGATGATTTTCACCTGATAGCGGCTTTCGATGGCCTCGGCCAGACGCTCGCCGATCTGCCCGCCACCGGCGATGACGATGCGCTTGTAGCTCTCGTCGAGGCGGCGCATTTCGCTCATCACTGCGCGAATATTCGCCTTGGCGGCGATGAAAAACACTTCGTCGTCGGCCTCGATCACCGTGTCGCCCTGGGGCAGGATCGGCCGGTCACGTCGGAAAATCGCCGCAACGCGGGTTTCGACGTTCGGCATGTGCTCGCGCAACTGACGTAGTTGCTGACCCACCAGCGGTCCGCCGTAGTACGCCTTGACCGCCACCAGTTGCGCTTTGCCTTCGGCGAAGTCGATCACCTGCAAGGCACCCGGATGCTGGATCAGGCGCTTGATGTAGTTGGTGACCACTTGTTCCGGGCTGATCAGCACATCCACCGGAATCGCTTCGTTATCGAACAGCTCGGAGCGCGTCAGGTACGCCGCTTCGCGGACTCGGGCGATTTTTGTCGGTGTGTGGAACAGGGTATGAGCAACCTGACAGGCCACCATGTTGGTTTCGTCACTGTTGGTCACCGCCACCAGCATGTCGGCATCGTCCGCGCCGGCCTGACGCAGCACCGTTGGCAGCGAGCCTCGGCCCTGCACGGTGCGGATGTCCAGCCGATCGCCGAGGTCGCGCAGGCGTTCGCCGTCGGTGTCGACCACGGTGATGTCGTTGGCCTCGCTGGCCAAGTGTTCCGCCAGCGAACCGCCGACCTGCCCTGCGCCGAGGATGATGATTTTCATCCAGTCACTCCCTTGAAATCCGGTTAACCGCGCGCGGCGGCGATCTTGATCAGCTTGGCGTAGTAGAACCCGTCATGGCCGCCTTCCTGGGCCAGCAACTGGCGACCGTGGGGCTGCTTGACGCCCGCCGTGGTGGCGAGGTCCAGCTCACGGGCGCCCGGCGTGCGAGCGAGGAAGGCTTCGATGACTTCGGTGTTCTCGGTCGGTAGCGTCGAGCAGGTGGCGTAAAGCAGGATGCCGCCGACCTCCAAAGTTATCCACATGGCATCGAGCAGTTCGCCCTGGAGTACCGCGAGAGCGGCGATGTCATCCGGTTGGCGAGTCAGCTTGATGTCCGGGTGACGTCGGATCACGCCGGTGGCCGAGCAGGGTGCATCGAGGAGGATGCGCTGGAACGGTTTGCCGTCCCACCAGGTCGCAGTGTCGCGACCGTCGGCGGCGATCAGTTCAGCGCTCAGGCCCAGGCGAGCGAGGTTTTCTCGCACACGCACCAGACGTTTGGCTTCCAGGTCTACGGCGACGACGCCGGCCAATGCAGGTTCGGCTTCAAGGATGTGGCACGTCTTGCCGCCCGGTGCGCAGCAGGCGTCGAGCACCCGTTGACCCGGCGCCAGATCCAGCAGGTCGGCGGCCAGTTGCGCCGCTTCGTCCTGCACGCTGATCCAGCCTTCAGCGAAACCCGGCAAGCTGCGCACGTCGGCGGCGGCGTCGAGAATGATGCCGTCCTGGCTGTAGACACACGGTGTGGCGGCGATGCCCGCTTCGGTCAGCAGCCCCAAGTAGGCATCGCGAGTGTGATGGCGACGGTTGACCCGCAGAATCATCGGCGGATGCGCGTTGTTCGCCGCGCAAATGGCTTCCCACTGCTGCGGCCAGAACGCCTTCAGGGATTTTTGCAGCCAGCGCGGGTGCGCCGTGCGCACCACCGGGTCATGTTCCAACTCGGCCAGCAGCGCTTCGCTTTCACGTTGGGCGCGGCGCAACACGGCGTTGAGCAACGCCTTGGCCCACGGCTTTTTCAGCTTGTCGGCGCAACCCACGGTTTCACCGATGGCGGCGTGGGCCGGGACGCGGGTGTAAAGCAGTTGGTAGAGGCCGACCAGCAACAGCGCCTCGACATCGGCGTCGGCAGCCTTGAAGGGTTTCTGCAACAACTTCGCTGCCAGTGCCGACAAACGCGGTTGCCAGCGAGCGGTGCCGAACGCCAGGTCCTGGGTGAAGCCGCGATCGCGGTCTTCAACCTTGTCCATTTGTGTCGGCAGCGAACTGTTGAGCGAGGCTTTTCCGTTGAGAACTGCAGCAAGTGCCTTGGCGGCGGCCAGACGTGGATTCATTGAGCGTCCGCCGTTTGACCGAGGACGGTGCCGACGGCGAATTTCTCACGACGGCTGTTGAACAAATCGCTGAAGTTCAGCGCCTTGCCGCCGGGCAATTGCAGACGCGTCAGGCAAAGGGCCTGCTCACCGCACGCAACGATCAAACCGTCCTTGCTGGCGCTGAGGATTTCCCCCGGCGCGCCTTGCCCTTCAGCGAGGCTTGCGGCCAGCACTTTCAGCGCTTCGCCGTTCAAAGTGCTATGGGTGATCGGCCAAGGATTGAAGGCACGAACCAGACGCTCCAGCTCAACCGCCGGGCGAGTCCAGTCGATGCGTGCTTCGTCCTTGTTCAGTTTGTGTGCGTAAGTGGCGAGGGTGTCATCCTGCACTTCGCCATCCAGCGTGCCTGCGGCGAGGCCGGCGATGGCTTGAATCACCGCCGGTGGGCCGATTTCCGCCAGACGGTCATGAAGGCTGCCGCCGGTGTCTTCAGCGCTGATCGGCGTGGTGACTTTCAGCAGCATCGGCCCGGTGTCGAGGCCCAGTTCCATGCGCATGACGGTGACACCGCTTTCGCTGTCGCCGGCTTCGACGGCACGCTGGATCGGCGCCGCCCCGCGCCAGCGTGGCAGCAACGACGCGTGGCTGTTGATGCAACCCAGGCGCGGGATATTCAGCACCACTTGCGGCAGGATCAGGCCATAGGCGACTACCACCAGCAAATCCGGCTTCAGCGCGGCCAGTTTAGCCTGAGCGTCTTCGTTGCGCAGGGTCGGCGGTTGCAGTACCGGGATGTTGTTTTCCAGTGCCAACTGCTTGACCGGGCTCGGCATCAACTTTTGCCCACGGCCCGCCGGACGGTCCGGTTGGGTGTAGACCGCGACGATCTCGTAAGGGCTGTCGAGCAGGGCCTTGAGGTGTTCGGCGGCGAATTCCGGGGTGCCGGCAAAGACGATGCGCAGTGGCTCAGTCATGGGAGCAATCTCTGAAAAGAAAAAGGCTTGCCGCAGCAAGCCTTTGAAAGGAGGGCATCAAGCGTTCTGGCGATGGAGCTTTTCCAGTTTCTTCTTGATTCGGTCGCGTTTGAGGCTGGACAGGTAGTCGACGAACAATTTGCCGTTGAGGTGGTCGCATTCGTGCTGGATGCACACGGCGAGCAGGCCTTCGGCGATCAGTTCGTAAGGCTGGCCGTCGCGGTCCAGGGCCTTGACCTTGATCTTCTGCGGGCGATCGACGTTTTCGTAGAAGCCCGGCACCGAGAGACAGCCTTCCTGGTATTGCTCCATTTCGTCGGTCAGGGACTCGAACTCGGGGTTGATGAACACCCGCGGTTCGCTGCGGTCTTCGGAGAGGTCCATCACGACGATACGTTTGTGCACGTTGACCTGGGTCGCGGCGAGGCCGATGCCTGGCGCTTCATACATTGTTTCAAACATATCATCGACCAACTGACGCACTTCGTCGTCCACTACGGCCACAGGTTTGGCGATAGTGCGCAGACGCGAGTCGGGAAATTCGAGGATGTCTAAAATGGCCATAAGCTTGATTGCTGCACGTGTGAGGTAAAGTCGGGTCGATGGCCTGGCAGGTCCGGAGATGCAGGCTACCGTTGTGAAGCGTAGCTCCTTTTTCTTTTTGGTAAGAATCAGGAGCGAGCCACGAGGGCTCTGGCGTTTCACGCGAACGCACATAATAAAGGGATTCACCGCATGAGGAAATCACTACTCGCCTTGCTCCTTCTGGCCTCGGCCGGTTTGGCGCACGGGCAAGTGCAACTCAGGGAAGGTTTTCCACAGCAATACACCGTTGTCACGGGTGACACACTCTGGGACATCTCCGGAAAATACCTCCGTGAGCCGTGGAAATGGCCTGAGCTCTGGCACGCCAATCCGCAGATCCAGAACCCCAATCTCATCTACCCCGGCGATGTGCTGTCGCTGGTCTACGTCAATGGCCAGCCGCGGCTGACCCTCAATCGCGGGGCTTCACGGGGCACCATCAAGCTTTCACCGAGGGTCCGCAGTTCGCCGGTGGCCGACGCCATCCCGAGTATTCCACTGCAAGCGATCAACAGCTTCCTGTTGAGCAACCGAATCGTCGACAGGGTGGAGGATTTCGACCAGGCGCCTTACATCGTCGCCGGCGATGCCGAACGGGTGCTCAGCGGCACCGGCGACCGCATCTTCGCCCGTGGCCAATTTGACCCCAACCAGCCGATTTATGGCATTTTCCGCCAGGGCAAGGTCTACACCGACCCCGACAGCAAAGAGTTTCTGGGGATCAACGCGGACGACATCGGCGGCGGCGAAATCGTGGCCACTGAAGGCGATGTCGCCACCCTCGCCCTGCAGCGCACGACTCAGGAAGTGCGTCTTGGCGACCGTTTGTTCAGCAGTGAAGAGCGATCGATCCATTCAACCTTCATGCCCAGCGCGCCAACAACCGACATAAACGGGCTGATCATCGACGTACCGCGCGGGGTCACGCAGATTGGCGCGATGGATGTTGTCACGCTGAACAAGGGTCAGCGTGATGGCCTGGCCGAAGGCAACGTGCTGGTGGTGATGAAAACCGGCGAAACCGTGCGTGACCGGATCACCGGCCAACCGCTGAAGATTCCTGACGAACGCGCCGGTTTGCTGATGGTTTTCCGCACTTACGACAAGCTCAGCTACGGGCTGGTGCTCAACGCATCGCGCTCGTTGGCAGTGATGGACAAGGTACGAAATCCGTAAGCAGGCTCCACAAGTTACCAACAGAGTTATCCACAGCTTATTCCCGTTTGAACGGGGCTCATAACGATCAAGGATGATCCATGTCGCTGTCTGCTGTAACACCGGTTTCCCCTGCGGAACTGGAAGCTCGTTTACGCCTGCATCGTTTGCCGGAACTCGGCCCTGCGCGTTTCAAGAAATTGCTTGAGGCCTTTGGCTCGGCGTCCAAAGCCATCAGCGCGCCGGCCAGTGCCTGGCGTGCTTTGGGTTTGCCACTTGCTTGTTCGGAGGCCAGGCGCTCGAGCGAAATTCGCGATGGCGCAAGCCACGCATTGGCCTGGCTAGAGCGTCCGGGCCAGCATTTACTGATGTGGGACCAGCCTGACTACCCGGCATTGCTGGCGGAGATCAGCGACGCACCGCCGCTGTTATTCGTGGCGGGCGATCCGGGGATTCTGGAAAAACCGCAGCTGGCGATGGTCGGCAGTCGTCGCGCCTCGCGACCGGGCATGGACACCGCTGCGGCGTTTTCCCGGAGTCTGGCCAGCGCCGGTTTTGTCATCACCAGCGGTCTGGCGCTGGGCATTGATGCCGCCGCGCACCAAGCCGCTCTGGACGTGGGCGGGCGAACGGTCGGTGTACTTGGCACGGGACTTGAAAAGTTTTATCCACAGCGCAACCGGAGGCTGGCGGACGCCATGATTGCGTCGGGCAGTGCGGTGCTTTCCGAGTTCCCGTTGGACGCGGGTCCCACCGCCAGCAACTTCCCCCGGCGCAACCGGATCATCAGCGGTTTGTCCCTCGGCGTGCTGGTGGTGGAGGCCAGTGTCGCCAGTGGTTCATTGATCACTGCGAGGCTGGCGGCGGAGCAAGGTCGCGAGGTGTATGCCATTCCGGGGTCGATTCACCATCCCGGTGCCCGTGGCTGTCATCAGCTTATCCGTGACGGTGCAGTATTGGTGGAAACCATCGAGCATATCCTCGAAGCCTTGCGCGGCTGGCAACAGTTGCCGTTGTCGATGGAGACACCGGCCGTGACTCATCCGCTGCTGATGCTGCTGCATGCGGCGCCGCATACCAGTGAAGCGTTGGCAGACACCTGCGGCTGGGCCCTGCCGAAAGTGCTGGCGGCGTTGACGGAGCTGGAACTGGAGGGCCGGGCGGTCTGCGAAAGCGGGCGCTGGTTTGCGCGGGTGAGCTAGGTTTTACAAGGAAGATCGGTAAACTGCGCAGAGCCTTATTCCGGAGAGTTTTTCATGGTCAACAGTTGGCGTGTGCAACAAGCCGCGCAAGCCATTCGCGCAGGGGCAGTGATTGCCTATCCAACCGAGGCGGTCTGGGGCCTGGGTTGCGACCCGTGGGATGAAGAAGCGGTAGAACGTCTGCTGCTGCTCAAGGGCCGGTCGGTGGAAAAGGGCCTGATTCTGGTCGCCGACAATATTCGCCAGTTCGACTTTCTCTTCGAAGACTTCCCTGAACTGTGGATGGATCGCATGGCCAGCACCTGGCCGGGGCCGAATACCTGGCTGGTGCCGCATCAGAATCTGTTGCCGCAGTGGATCACGGGAGTGCACGAGACAGTGGCGTTGCGGGTCAGCGATCATCCGTTGGTGCGGGATTTGTGCGCGGTGGTCGGGCCGCTGGTTTCAACCTCGGCCAACCCACAGGGCCGGCCGGCGGCGCGGACGCGGATTCGCGTGGAGCAGTATTTCCGTGGGCAGGTGGATTTGATCCTGGGCGGCAATTTGGGCGGGCGCAAGAATCCGAGCGTGATTCGCGACCTGGCGAGCGGGAACGTCATCCGCCCGGATTGAGACCGCGTTATCGTTCTTCGCGGGCAAGTCGGATCGCCGCCCGCTCGCTCCTACAGGGATCGCGTACAAACTGTAGGAGCGAGGCTTGCCCGCGAAGGCGTCCTCAAGGCAGCAAAACAGTCGAACCCGTCGTACGCCGCGCCGACAACTCGGTCTGGGCCTTCGCCGCGTCAGCCAATGAATACTTCTGGCTGATCTCCACATTCAACTTCCCGCTGATGATCATCTCGAACAGCTCATCCGCCATCCGCTGCAGGTTCTCGGCGTTGTTGGCGTAGGTCGCCAGTGTCGGCCGGGTCACGTACAACGAGCCTTTCGCCGACAAAACCCCCAGGTTCACCCCGTCTACGGCACCCGACGCATTACCAAAACTCACCACCAGACCACGAGGCGCCGCGCTATCCAGCGAAGTCAGCCACGTGTCCTTGCCGACGCCGTCGTACACCACCGGGACTTTTTTCCCGTCAGTCAATTCCAGGACGCGTTGTGCGACGTTTTCATGGCTGTAGTCGATGGTCGCCCACGCCCCGTTGGCCTTCGCCAGCGCGGCTTTCTCCGGCGAGCTGACCGTACCGATCAACTTCACGCCCAGCGCCTTGGCCCATTGGCAGGCCAGGGAACCGACACCACCGGCAGCGGCGTGAAACAGAATGGTTTCGCCGCCCTTGAGTTCATAGGTCTGACGCAGCAAGTACTGCACGGTCAGGCCTTTGAGCATCACCCCGGCCGCTTGTTCGAAGCTGATCGCGTCCGGCAGGTGTACCAGATTGGCTTCCGGCAACACGTGAACTTCGCTGTAGGCGCCCAACGGGCCGCTGCCATAAGCCACGCGGTCGCCGACCTTGAAGCGGGTGACTTCACTGCCCACTGCATCGACGATGCCCGCACCTTCAGCACCCAGGCCCGACGGCAAGGCTGGCGGCGAATAGAGGCCGCTGCGGAAATAGGTGTCGATGAAGTTCAGGCCAATGGCCTTGTTGGTGACGCGGACTTGCTGCGGGCCGGGCTCGGCGGGCTGGTAATCCACATACTCGAGCACTTCGGGGCCGCCATGGGCGCGGAACTGGATACGCTTTGCCATCAGAACTCTCCTTAGGTCTTGGCTACTAGAGTTGTAGCGCCAAGCTCACTATCGGACTCCTAAGCTTGATCTTCGTCAACTGCGGCGGGTGCACCGGCGATGTTATGCTACGCGCCCATTTGCGCCGCCCTCCTGCTCCAATGGAGCGCCGCGTAGTTTTGCCCGATTCAAGGTGATGACATGACGACCCGCACCGAGGCCGTAAAAGCCTACCTGCTCGACCTGCAAGACCGTATTTGCGCTGCCCTGGAAGCCTTCGAGGTCGGCACGCAGTTCGTCGAAGACGCCTGGACCCGGCCTGCCGGCGGTGGCGGTCGCACGCGAGTGATCGAGAACGGTGCTGTCATCGAAAAGGGCGGCGTCAACTTTTCCCACGTCTTCGGCAGCGGTCTCCCACCGTCCGCCAGCGCCCACCGACCGGAACTGGCCGGGCGTGGCTTCGAGGCCTTGGGCGTGTCGCTGGTGATTCATCCGCACAACCCGCATGTGCCGACTTCCCACGCCAACGTGCGCTTTTTCATCGCTGAAAAAGAAGGCGAAGAACCGGTCTGGTGGTTCGGCGGCGGCTTCGACCTGACTCCGTATTACGGCAATGAAGAAGACTGCGTGCACTGGCACCGTGTCGCCGAGCAGGCCTGCGCGCCGTTCGGCCCGGACGTCTACTCGCGCTACAAAGCCTGGTGCGACAGCTACTTCCACATCAAGCATCGTCACGAACCGCGCGGCATCGGCGGCCTGTTCTTCGATGACTTGAACGAGTGGGACTTCGACACCAGCTTCGCCTTCATGCGCGCCATCGGTGATGCCTACATCGACGCTTACTTACCGATCGTGCAGCGTCGCAAGAACGATGCGTTCACCGCCAAACAGCGCGAATTCCAGGAGTTCCGCCGTGGCCGTTACGTCGAGTTCAACCTGGTTTACGACCGTGGCACGCTGTTCGGCCTGCAATCGGGCGGGCGTACCGAGTCGATCCTCATGTCGCTGCCGCCGCAAGTTCGCTGGAGCTATGACTGGAAAGCCGAGCCGGGCAGCGAAGAAGCGCGCCTGACCGACTACTTCCTGCAAGATCGCGATTGGTTGGCCAAGGCCTGAACGAGGAATCCTGATGGACCGTTACGTCGTATTCGGTAACCCGATTGGCCACAGCAAATCGCCACTGATCCATCGTCTGTTCGCCGAGCAGACCGCTCAGCAACTGGACTACAGCACTTCGCTGGCACCGCTCGAGGATTTTTCCGACTTTGCCCGGGCGTTTTTCCTTGAAGGTCGCGGGGCGAACGTGACGGTGCCGTTCAAGGAAGAAGCGTTTCGTCTGGCGCACAGTTTGACAGCGCGAGCGCAGCGGGCCGGTGCGGTGAACACCCTGAGCAAACTCGCCGATGGCACGTTGCTGGGCGACAACACCGATGGCGCCGGGCTGGTGCGGGACCTGACGGTCAACGCCGGTTTCAGCCTCAAGGGCAAACGCATCCTGCTGCTGGGTGCCGGCGGTGCGGTGCGCGGTGCGCTGGAGCCACTGCTGGCCGAACAGCCAGCCTCGGTGATTATCGCTAACCGCACGGTGGAAAAAGCCGAGTTGCTGGCGGAGTTGTTCGCTGATCTGGGGCCGGTGTCGGCCAGTGGTTTTGATTGGTTGCAGGAGTCGGTGGACCTGATCATCAACGCGACGTCCGCCAGCCTGACAGGCGATGTACCGCCGATTGCCAGCAGTTTGATCGAGCCAGGCAAGACCGTTTGCTACGACATGATGTACGGCAAGGAGCCGACCTCGTTCTGCCGCTGGGCTACGGAACATGGCGCAGCCGTGTCGATGGATGGCCTGGGGATGCTCGCTGAACAAGCGGCAGAAGCCTTCTTCCTGTGGCGCGGTGTGCGCCCGGACACCGCGCCGGTGCTGGCCGAACTCCGTCGCCAACTGGCCTCATAACCTCCTGTAGGAGCGAGCTTGCTCGCGAAAAACCCAAGAACGCCGCTGGGCATCTGGTTTTACGCATTAGCGTTCACGACCATCGCGAGCAAGCTCGCTCAGGTTTGGTGTCAATCTTCGAATCGGATCGGGCACTTCTCCGCACCTTCGAGCTTCCTCAATTCCTCCACCACCGGCGCCCGCGCACCGCGCAAGGTCAGGCTGCGGTCCTGCTTGCGCAGCCGTCGCGCTTCCTGGTGCAGCATTTCCACCCCCGAATAGTCGATGAAGTTGATGTGCTGCGCCTCGATCACCACGCGCGCGCCGTGCATCCGTTGCAGACGTACTTGCAGGTAATGGCTGGCGCCGAAGAAGATCGAACCGCCGACCCGGAGGATGTCTTCATCGCCGTCGCGCCAGTGCTGCACCCGAGGTTGTGACGTGCGCTTGAGGTAGAAAAACAAGGAAGCGAGCACGCCGGCATAGATCGCTGTCTGCAACTCCAGCAACAGTGTGGCGACACAGGTCAGCGCCATCACCACGAACTCGGCGCGGCTGACCCGCAGCAACGCGCGAATGCCGCGATGGTCGACCAATCCCCAGGCGATCAACAGAATGCTGCCGGCCATGGCCGGGATTGGGATGTGCGCAATCAGATGGGCGCCAAAGATCGCGAACAGCGCCACCCACAATGCCGAAAAAACGCCCGCCAGCGGCGAGCAGGCACCCGCTTCGTAGCTCAGTCCCGAGCGTGTGAAGGATCCGGCTGACAGCGAACCGGAAAAAAACGCACCGACAATGTTCGACAAGCCCTGGGCGCGAACTTCCTGATTCGCATCGAGCAACTGCTGCGACCGCGCCGATAAGGAACGGGCAATCGACAGGCTCGTCACCAGCCCGAGCATCCCGACCGCCACGGCGCTGGGTAACAGACGCAGGATCAGATCCAGGTCCAGCGGTAACGGGCTGAAGGGCGGCAGCCGCCCGACAAACGCACTGACCAACTGCACGTGACCAAACATCGATGGCCAGAGCCACACCAGCAATCCGCTCAGGACCAGAGTGATCAACAGCGTTGGCCAGCGCGGCAACAGCAGTTTCAGCGTCACCCCGACCGCGACAGTCGCCAGGCCCAGCACCAGCGAGGGTTGATCCACCTCGCCGAGATGCCTGAACAACATCGTAAAACTGCCCAGTGCCGTGGCCTGGTTGGGCAAGTCCAGCCCCAGCAGGTTGGGCATTTGACCGATGGCAATCACCACCGCCGCTCCCAGAGTGAACCCGAGCACCACCGAGTGAGAGACAAAATTCACCAGGGCGCCGAATCGCAGCAAACCCAGCAGCCACTGGAATATGCCGGCGAGGAGCGTCAGAAGCAGGATCAGCGTGATGTAGTCCTTGGACGTGGGAACGGCCAGAGGACTGACGCTGGCGTACAGGACAATCGAAATGGCCGCCGTAGGGCCGCAGATCAGATGCCACGACGAACCCCAGAGACAGGCAATCAGCACCGGGATGATCGCCGCGTACAAGCCGTATTCCGGTGGGAGACCGGCGATCAGCGCGTAGGCAATGGATTGCGGCAACGCGAGAATGGCGCCGCTGAGACCGACAATCAGATCACGACCGACGCTGGCGCGGGTTTGCCGGGGCAACCATCTGAGGAAGGGGAAGAGTGAATGGCGGCTGGGGAAGGCCATGAGTCCTCTCGGGTGGGATTTTTCGCAAGGGTATCAGGACGACGCGATCATTGTGGCGAGGGGGCTTGCTGTGGCGAGGGGGCTTGCCCCCGTTCGATTGCGAAGCAGTCGCAAACCATTGCATGCGGTTTACCTGACACTCCGCAGAAACTGGCTTTGGGACGGCTGCGCCGTCCAACGGGGGCAAGCCCCCTCGCCACACAAGCCCCCCATCACAGAGACTGGTTACAACTTGGCTTTCACCGCCGGCAACGCATCCTTCCCGTCCACGGTCTTCACACCCTCCAGCCACTTATCCAGCACCGCCGGATTAGCCTTGATCCACGCCTTGGCTGCGTCCGCGTTGCTGACTTTCTTGTTCACCACATCCGCCATGATGCTGTTCTCCATCTCCTGAGTGAAACTCAGGTTGGTGAGCAGCTTGCCAACATTCGGGCAGGCCTGTGCATAACCTTTGCGGGTCAGGGTATGAACGCTGCCGGTATCGCCGAAGTATTTCTCGCCGCCTTTCAGGTAATGCATTTTCAACTGCACGTTCATCGGGTGCGGCGTCCAGCCGAGGAAGGTCACGAATTTTTGCTTCTTAACCGCGCGAGACACTTCGGCCAGCATCGCCTGCTCGCTGGACTCCACCAGTTTCCACTGGCCCATGTCGAAGTCGTTCTTCTTGATGATCTCTTGCAGCGAAATGTTCGCCGGAGCACCGGAGCCGATGCCGTAGATCTTCTTGTCGAACTTGTCGGCGAACTTGTTCAGGTCGGCAAAGTTATGCACACCCGCGTCCCACACGTAATCCGGAACGGCCAGGGTGAACTCGGTGCCATCGAGGTTCTTCGCCAGTTGCGTGACGTCGCCGGTGGCCACGAACTTGTCGTAGAAGCCCTGCTGCGCCGGCATCCAGTTACCCAGGAACACGTCGACCTGGCCATCCTTCAAACCGCCAAAGGTAATCGGCACCGCGAGGGTGTCGACCTTGGCCTTGTAGCCCATGCCGTCCAGCAGAAACCCGGTGATGGCGTTGGTCGCGGCGATGTCGCTCCAGCCAGGGTCAGCCATTTTCACCGTCTCGCAACTCTGATCGGCATACGCCGATGCACTGCCCAGAGCCAGCAGCCCGACCGTCAGTACTGTGGATAACTTTTGCATGGACTTCCCCTTAACATTATTGGTTTTGGCAGGGTTGTGGATAACGTGCTTTGCGCTCCAGGTCGTCGAGGTCGATGTGGTTGCGCATGTATTGCTGACTGGCGTCCACCAGGGGCTGGTGATCCCAGCTCTTCAGCTTGCCGATGGTCAGCGCGTCGGCGACAAAACGCCGACGACGCTGGCTCGCGAGCACCTGTTGGTGTATCGCCGGGATATTCCATCTGGCCCGTGCTTCGGCCAGAAATTCCTCGAACAGGGGCCGATGTTGCGGCGACTGGCTCAGTTCTTTCTGTTCACGCGGGTCGTTGTGTACGTCGAAGAGTAGGCACGGGTCGTCTTCGCTGTAGATAAATTTGTAGGCGCCGCGGCGAATCATCATCAACGGGCTGATGGTGCCTTCGGCCATGTATTCGCCGAAGACTTCGTCGTGACCGCCCTGCCCTTGCAGGTGAGAAACCAGCGAACGGCCGTCCAGTGGCAGGCCCGGCTCCAGCGAGCCGCCGGCCAACTCTACAAACGTCGGCAACAGGTCGGCGGTGGAAACCGCTGCGCTGACCCGTCCGGCGCCGAACTGCCCCGGAGCACTTATCAACAGGGGTACACGCGCGGCCATTTCGAACCAGTGCATTTTGTACCAGAGCCCGCGCTCGCCGAGCATGTCGCCGTGGTCGCCGGAGAAGACGATGATGGTGTCTTCGATCAGGCCAGTTTCTTCGAGTGTTTGCAGGAGTTTGCCGACGTTGCTGTCGATATAGCTGCACGCTCCGAAGTACGCACGGCGCGCGTCCCGAATTTTATCCACAGGCAGCGGTTTGTCCCACAGGTCGTAAACCTTGAGCAAGCGCCGGGAGTGCGGATCGAGTTCGGTTTGCGCCGGAGTCTGGGGCAACGGGATGTCGGCATCGTCGTACATATCCCAAAAAGCCTTGGGAATCGTGTACGGGTCGTGTGGGTGAGTCATTGACACGGTCAGGCAGAACGGCTGGTCGCCATCCTCGCGGATGTGATCGAACAGGTATTGCTGGGCCTTGAACACCACCTCTTCGTCGAAATCCAGCTGATTGGTGCGCACGCACGGCCCGGCTTGCAGCACCGACGACATGTTGTGATACCAGGTCGGACGCACATCCGGTTCGTCCCAGTTCACCGCCCAACCGTAGTCGGCCGGGTAAATGTCGCTGGTCAGGCGTTCTTCGTAACCGTGGAGTTGGTCCGGACCACAAAAATGCATCTTGCCGGACAGTGCCGTGCGGTAACCGAGGCGCCGCAGGTAGTGGGCGTAGGTCGGTACATCGGCAGGGAAATCCGCCGCGTTGTCATAAGCGCCAATCTTGCTCGGCAACTGACCGCTGACCAGGGTAAAACGCGACGGCGCGCAAAGTGGGCTGTTGCAATAAGCGGCGTCGAACACCACGCCTTTGGCGGCGAGGCGGTTGAGATTGGGGAGTTTGATCGGCGAAGGACCGTAGAACGGCAACATTGGCGCGGCCATCTGATCGGCCATGATGAAAAGAATATTCTTGCGCTTCATGTGATCGCGGCATTCCATAGTGAATATTTATGCGAGAGTGCTGCGATCGAGCATGGAGTCCATGCACTTTGTGGTAAAGCCCATGCCAGGCAATGACTAGGATAAGCACAGCTTATGTATGACGCTCTGGGTGATTTGTCCCTTGATCTGCTCCGTGCCTTCGAGGCGGCGGCGCGCCAGCGCAGCTTTACCGCCGCTGCGGTGGAGCTTGGCACCACTCAACCGGCTATTAGTCAGCAGATCAAACGGCTGGAAGAACAACTCGCGACGCGTCTGTTCGATCGTATCTATCGCGGCATCGAACTGACTGAGGCCGGGACGATTCTATTCGAGCAGGTTCAGCTCGGTTTGCAGAATATCGACGCTGGATTGAGCGCAATCAGCGCACAGCAACAACATGAGGTGTTGCAAGTAGCCACTGACTTCGCCTTCGCGGCCTATTGGTTGATGCCTCGTCTGCATCGCTTTCATGCCGCCAATCCTCAAGTGGATGTCAGCCTGGTCACCAGCGAACGCAGCCATAACATGCTGCGCACCGATATTGATGTGGCGGTGTTGTTCGGTGACGGCCGATTCAAACAGGGCGGAAGCCATTGGCTGTTCAGCGAAGAAGTGTTCCCAGTATGCAGCCCGCTGCTAGTGCAGGACCGTCCCCTGCCCTTGCCGGCCCAGTCATTGCTGGAATTTCCGTTACTGCACCTGCGCGGCGAAAACAGCAGCAACTGGTTCGACTGGAGCGGCGTGTTTCGCGAGTTGGGGATCACGTCGGCGCCAGCGCCCGGGCAATTGCGATTCGACAATTACACCCTGTTGATTCAAGCGGCGATTGGCGGCCAGGGAGTGGCGATCGGCTGGCGGCACCTTGTGGATAACTTGCTGGCGCAAGGTTTGTTGTGTCGACCGGTTGCCGACACGGTGATGTCCCGGCTGGGTTATTACGTGGTCTTGCCCCAGCGCAAACGGCGCGGGACATTGATTCAACAGTTTGTGGACTGGTTGATGGAGGAGCAGGCCAGCAGCGCGCAATCGCTGACTGGGCTGCCCCTGCCTTCTATCGCGGTGTAGGGCCTGCCGCCACAAAACTCACGTGCTCGCCGACATGCAGATTCAACCGCAGCTCATCAGCGATGCCGACGGCGACGCGGTTCAACCGCTCAAGCGGTTCGGCCAGGCCCGTCTCGAGGCTGCTGCTGACCTGGCTGAAATGCTCGATGGTTAGCCCGGCAATCCCGTGCGGCGCGTCGACCAATGTCCAGTGCAGGTCGCTGCTTTGCAGGGCTTCGAGGATTTCTTCGGCTGCGTGGCGCTGAAGGTCATCCTCTTCCGCGGGTTCGTCCAGCTCAGCAAAATGCCCCACCACAAATAACCGGCCAATGCCGGCGGCTTGCATACCGTCGATCAATGCATCCACCGCCAGCACCTGTTCGACCGGGCCGGGCACGATGGTTTTTTCCACGTGCTCGCTGTTGATCGGTAGTCCTGGTGCGTCTAAAAGGCAGATCACCGCCGAACAACCGGCCACGCTTTGCTTGACCCGCTCGGCGTCGAACAGATCGCCGTTTTTGGTGCGCAAACCCGGGCGTGGCGCCAGGGCCGTCAGGTCATCGAGAATCGCGATCACTTCATGCTGGCGCCGCAGCATTTCAGCCATCAGCGCACCGCCCAGGCTACTCATGGCACCATAGAGCACCACTTTCACCACCGGTGTTTCGGCATTTTTCATGGCTGAGTTCCTTGTTCCCTACCTATATAACGTGTGACCTGTAGGAAACGGTGAGGGTTCTACCGGGCTTTTCGAGAGGTTCAGATGCAGCAGATCACCGGCTACCACGCCCACGTCTATTTCGACGCCGGCACGATCGACCAGGCACGGGCCTTGTGTGAGCAAGCGGCGCACCTGTTCCCGCTGAAAATGGGCCGCGTGCACGAACGTCCGGTGGGGCCGCACCCGGACTGGAGCTGCCAGTTGGCGTTCGGGCCGGAACTCATCGGCGACGTGTTGCCGTGGCTGGCCCTCAACCGCAAGGGCCTGGTGGTGTTCCTGCACCCGGACACCGGCGACGATCTGCTTGACCACACGGAGCATGCGATCTGGATGGGAGCGATCCGGCCACTGGACCTGTCTATTTTTTGATCACAGGGTTTCTTCGGCTTCACCCGGCAGGTGCTCGTCCAGGTGCAGCCACGGCAGACGGCTGTCCGTCCAGATGTGCCGCTCGGCCGGGGCCTGCTCGGGATGATCGAGGGTGGCGATGGTCAGGTCGATGCTCTGCGGACTGAGGCGGGTCATCAGCGCCAGCTGCGCCCCACAGTTCGGGCAGAAATAGCGTACGCAACTGGATGACGAGGCGTACTGCGCCGGTGTGCCTTTTACCCACTCGAAGGTGGACGCGGGCACGGTGATCCAGGTGGTCACGATCCCGCCACTGACCCGTCGGCAAATCGAGCAGTGACAGTGGGCGATGTCGTGCAAAGGTCCGCGGAATTGATAGCGAAGATGTCCGCAGTGGCAGCCGCCTGTGTGAATGTTGGCCATGCTGTTTCCTCCTGTTGCGTTCTTACTGACGCCTTCGCGAGCAGGCTCGCTCCCACAGTGGATCTAGGTCGTACACAAAACTCCTGTGGGAGCGAGGCCGGCTTGCCGGCGAAGGCCTCAACCCGGTCTACCTCCCTGCCCCGGTCCGACGACCGGTTGCACATCCCATCAATGCTTTCATCAGCGAAAGCTCGGTGAAAGCTTCCCCGATTAGGATCGCCCCCACTGCCGGCAACAGACCGGTCGGCCAATGCCAGTGTTTTATCGCTCGCACAGCCCATTTAACAACAACAATGGTGACCCTGATGTCCTTTGCTACCCGCCGCTTCGCTGCAACTCCGCCCGTACGCCTCGTGCTTCCCGTTCTGCGCTGACCCCACCCGGTTCGCCCATTCCCTAGCCGCGCTACGCCTGGAGTATTCCCATGCTGACTTTCCTTGGCTTTGCCATGGTCATCACGTTCATGTTCCTGATCATGACCAAGCGCCTTTCCGCGCTGATCGCCCTGATCATCATCCCGATCGTCTTCGCCCTGTTCGGCGGTTTTGCGCCGAAGATCGGCCCGATGATGCTCGAAGGCATCACCAAGCTTGCGCCAACCGGCGTGATGCTGATGTTCGCCATTCTGTATTTCGCCCTGATGATCGATTCCGGCCTGTTCGACCCGGCCGTGCGCAAGATCCTCAAACTGGTCAAGGGCGACCCGTTGAAAGTTTCGGTCGGCACCGCCGTACTGGCACTCGTCGTTTCCCTCGATGGTGACGGCGCGACCACTTATATGATCTGCGTGGCCGCCATGCTGCCGCTCTACAGCCGCATCGGCATGAGCCCGCGGATCATGGCCGGCCTGATCATCCTCGCCGGCGGCGTGATGAACATGACCCCGTGGGGCGGCCCGACCGCCCGTGCGGCCAGTGCACTGCATGTGGATCCGTCCGACATCTTCGTGCCGATGATTCCGGCGATGCTGGCCGGCGTCGTGGCGATCCTGGCGATTGCCTACTTCTACGGTAAACGTGAGCGCGCGCGCCTGGGTGAACTGCACCTGGTGGGTGATGAAATCGATCACAGCGAAATCAGCGTTTCGCAGTTCCCGGATGCCCGTCGTCCGAAGTTGATCTGGTTCAACGGCGCGCTGACGTTCGCGCTGATGTGCACCCTGATCGCCGGCCTGTTGCCGCTGCCGGTGCTGTTCATGGTGGCATTCAGTATTGCAATGATCGTCAACTATCCTTGCCTGCAACAGCAGAAGGATCGTGTCGCGGCGCACGCCGGTAGCGTGCTGGCGGTTGTCGGTCTGATCTTTGCCGCGGGCATTTTCACCGGTATCCTGACGGGCACCGGCATGGTCGATGCGATGTCGAAAAGCCTGTTGGCGGTCATCCCGGATTTCCTCGGCCCGTACCTGGCCGTGATCACCGCGCTGGTGAGCATGCCGTTCACGTTCTTCATGTCGAATGACGCATTTTATTACGGCGTGTTACCAGTACTTGCCGAAGCCGCCAGTCATTACGGTATAACCGCGGTTGAAATGGCACGTGCCTCGATCGTCGGTCAGCCCGTCCACTTGCTGAGCCCGCTGGTACCATCGACCTATTTGTTGGTGGCCCTGGCCGGTATCGACTTCGGTGACCATCAGCGTTTCACCCTGAAATGGGCAGTGCTGGTGTGCATGTGCATACTGGTCGCCGCGTTGCTGATGGGGATTTTTCCGCTGTTCAGCACTCTATAAGCCCAAGACTCCCACAACGGGTCCAGGCTTTGCTGTTTGAAGCCCGGGCCCGTTCTGGTTTAACACTCGCTCAAAGGAATACACATGGAATGGCTGACCAACCCTGAAATCTGGGTTGCCTTCTTTACCCTGACCGCCCTGGAAATCGTCCTGGGTATCGATAACATCATCATGATTTCGATCCTGGTCAGCCGCATGCCCAAGCACATGCAGCAGCGCACCCGAATCTTCGGTCTGGCGCTGGCCATGATCACGCGGATTCTGTTGCTGCTGTCGATCACCTGGGTCATGCGTCTCACCGCAGACTTGTTTGAAGTGTTCGGCCAGGGAATTTCCGGACGCGACCTGATCCTGTTCTTCGGTGGCCTGTTCCTGCTGTGGAAGAGCTCGCAAGAGATGTACCACGCACTGGAAGGCGAAGATGAAACCCATGAGGAACCGACCGGCAAGGGCGGCAACTTCCTCTACACCATCATCCAGATTGCGATCATCGACATCGTGTTCTCCCTGGATTCGGTGATTACCGCTGTCGGTATGGTTTCCCATGTCCCAGTCATGGTCGCGGCGATCATCGTTGCCGTTCTGGTGATGATGCTGGCGGCTGGCACCATCAGTGAGTTCATCGACAAGCACCCGTCGCTGAAAATGCTGGCACTGTCGTTCCTGTTGCTGGTCGGTACCGTGTTGATTGCCGAATCCTTCGAAGTGCACTTGCCAAAAGGCTACGTTTACTTCGCCATGGCGTTCTCGCTGGCGGTGGAAGCGATCAACATCAAGATGCGCACCGCGATGATGAAAAAGAAGAAGCAGCAGGACCCAGTGAAACTGCGCAAGGATATTCCGGGTCAGTAACCCGAATGCCATGTGATGACAAAGGGGCCTTCGAGCCCCTTTTTCATATCTGCATCAAGCTGTTTCATGACAGTTTTGTTTCAATCGCCTCTTTAGCTATGCAATGCTGGCGCCCAGACCGTTAGCCAACTACAGCTTAAGTACACAACGTAGAAAGTCGCGCGGCACGGTCAACTTGCCCCTCTGGGGCGCTACCACCACAGGGGGCCCGTATGCTCACCCTGCTCAATTTGTTATCGGCCGTGGCCTTGTTGATCTGGGGCACGCACATCGTCCGAACCGGCATCCTGCGGGTCTACGGTTCCAACTTGCGCCATGTGATCGGCCAGAACATGTCCAAGCGCGGGCTGGCGTTCGTCGCCGGGATCGTCGTGACCGCCATGGTCCAGAGCAGCAACGCGACCGCCATGCTCGTCACGTCCTTTGTCGGTCAGGGCCTGATGGCGCTGATGCCGGCGCTGGCGACCATGCTCGGCGCCGACGTGGGTACGGCGCTGATGGCGCGGGTCCTGACGTTCGATTTGTCATGGCTGTCGCCGCTGCTGATTTTCATTGGGGTTATTTTTTTCCTGTCGCGCAAACAGACGCGGCTCGGGCAGATGGGCCGCGTCAGCATCGGCCTGGGGCTGATCATTCTAGCGCTGCAACTGATAGTCGAAGCGGCTGCGCCGATCACCCACGCCCAAGGGGTCAAAGTAATTTTCGCCTCGCTGACCGGAGACATCCTGCTCGACGCCCTGGTTGGCGCGCTGTTCGCGATGATTTCCTACTCCAGCCTTGCCGCCGTCCTGCTCACCGCGACGCTGGCCGGTGCCAGTGTAATCAGCTTGCCCGTGGCCATCGGCCTGGTGATCGGTGCCAACATCGGCAGCGGCATTCTGGCGTTCATGAGCACCAGCATGCAGAACGCCGCGGGTCGTCAGGTGGCGCTCGGGAGCCTGCTGTACAAGCTGATCGGCCTGTTGCTGATCATTCCGGTGCTCGACCCGCTCGTACACTGGATCGACAGCCTGGATTTCAGCCCACAGGAAATGGTCATCGGCTTCCACCTGCTCTACAACACCACGCGTTGTCTGATCCTGCTGCCAAGCGTCGGGCTGATGGCCAGGCTTTGTGCATGGCTGCTGCCGGAGCGGCCGGAAATCAACGGCACCGCCAAACCGCGGCACCTTGACCCGACGGCGCTGGTGACTCCCAGCCTGGCGCTGGCCAACGCCGTCCGGGAAACCCTGCGCATCGGCGATCTGATCGACAACATGCTCGTATCCATGCTCGACGTGCTGCAAGGCAAGCAAACCGCCGTCACCCAGGAAATGCGCCGCCTGACCGATGATGTGGAAGCGCTCTACAGTTCGATCAAGCTCTATCTGGCGCAGATGCCCCGCGAAGACCTCAGCGAGCACGACAGTCGGCGCTGGGCGGAAATCATCGAACTGGCGATCAACCTCAAACTCGCCAGCGATCTGATTGAACGCATGCTGCGCAAGGTGCAACAGCAGAAAACCTCGCAGCGCCGGTCTTTTTCCGAGGTCGGTCTGGACGAATTGGCGGGGCTGCACAGCCAACTGATTTCCAATTTGCGTCTGGGATTGTCGGTGTTCCTCAGCGCCGACAAGGAAAGTGCCCGCCAGTTGCTGCGTGAGAAACGTCGCTTTCGCGCACAGGAACGCCGCCTGGCCCATGCTCATGTCAGCCGGTTGCAACGTAAGATCGTGCAAAGCATCGAGACCAGTTCGTTGCACCTGGAGCTGATCGCCGACATGAAGCGTCTGAATTCGTTGTTCTGCAGCAGTGCGTATGTGGTGCTGGAAACGTCTGACACCGGGGCGCTCGTCGTCGACGATTTGGCTGACATCACGCATTCGCCTTGAACGTCTGGCAGTGTGGTCAGTCAGTAACATGTATTCAGCCTTCAGGCCTCTTCGCGAGCAGGCTCGCTCCCACATTGGTTTTGTGAACACCGCAAATCAACTGTGGGAGCGAGCCTGCTCGCGAAGAGGCCCTGACTGACGACACGGATCTCCAATCAGCCGTATGGAAACTCGTTATGCGTTGTCTGTTGTTCGCCTGTCTGTTGCTTGGATCATTCCCTTCGTTTGCCCTGGATCGCTTCCAGGTCGAGGGCTATACGCTGCCCAACGGCCTGCAAATGCTGCTCAAACCCGGCACCGAACGCGGGCATGTGGCAATTCGGCTGGTGGTTGGCGTCGGTATCGATGATTTCAGCTGCGCTGAAAAGGAGCTGCCGCACCTGCTCGAACACTTGCTGTTCAGCGGCATCGACGCCACCGGCGAAGGCGGTCTGGAAGAACGCATGCAGGCGCTCGGCGGTGAGTGGAACGCCTACACCAGCAACGCCGACACCACGTTCGTCATCGAAGCGCCGGCGAAAAACCAGCGCAAGGTCCTCGACCTGCTGCTGGCGCTGTTGACCCAGACCCGAATCGACGACAACGCCATCAACGCCGCCAAACAGGTGGTCGAGCGCGAGGACGGCGGCCATTACTCACACTTGCAACGCTGGCTGGATCGTCAGGATCTGGGCCACACGGCGAGCAATCAACTGGCCGTGGAGTTGGGGCTCAAGTGCCCGGAGCGGGCCGAGGTCGATTACCTGACCCGCGAACAACTCGAGACGGCACGCAAGGCCTGGTACGCGCCGAACAACATGACACTGATCATGGTCGGCGACCTCGACCGCTTGCTGCCGGCTTATCTGGAACGGGCCTGGGGCGCACTCCAGGCAGTTGACCCGTCCGATCACCCGCCGTTGCCGCAAATCCAGGCCAGCGCGGCCCATGAGCGCACGTTGAGTCACGGCTTCGTCGGTGGTGGAGCGAAGTTGCACTGGCTGGTGCCGGAGCCGGTGCTGGAAGACCAGCACGACGAAACCTTCGACCTGCTCAAGGACTATCTGGACTGGGCGCTCTATCGCCAGTTGCGCCTGGCGCACAGTTTGTCCTACGGCCCCTCGGCCGAGCGCGAGGTGTTTGGCGGTGTGGGTTTCATGAGCCTCAACGCCGACCTTGAGCGCGACGATGTACCCGAGGCCGAGCAAGTACTGGAAGAGTTGAAGGCCGACTTGCTCAAGGACGGCCTCGACGCCGACACCTTCAACCGCCTCAAGCAGGCCGCCATTGCCCGTCAGGCCTGGGCCGTGCAAGGCAACAGCGCGTTGGCCGATTACTACTGGAGTGCGCTGGGGGACTACGAGGAGGGTCGTTTCGCTAATCCGGCCAGGGAGCTGCAGGGCGTGACGCTGGCAGAGGCCAACAAGGTCATGCGTGAGTTGCTCTTGCAACCGGGCTATCTGCGGATCGAGAAGCCGTTGATGAGCTATGACCAGGTGATGTGGGCGATTGCCGGGGTGTTTGGGATGTTCGTACTAGTGCTGCTGGCTTGGCGAATCCATCGCAGACTGTAATGGTTCCCCTGTGGCGAGGGAGCTTGCTCCCGCTCGGCTGCGCAGCAGCCGCCGAGCCGGCGCCTGCGTTCTAGTTTGAAGGAATGCGGTTTTCCGGTTTTGGGGGCGCTTCGCACCCCAGCGGGAGCAAGCTCCCTCGCCACAGTGCTGTGTTGGGGCAAACGGACGTATCCCCCTCGCCACACCGTCCCACGGGCGGTAACCTGTCGGGGATTTTTCCCACGACTATTGTGAATCGCCGAATGCCTACCCTGACCTTATTCGTACAGCGCATCCTCGAATTGATGAAGCGCTACCCAGGGGTCATTGCGCTCGGCGGTTTCATCTCCGGGGTCGGCAGCTTCATGCTGGTGGATCGTCAGCAAGGCCTGGCGACCTGGATCACCATCATCATGGTGCTCAGCTGGATCTGGCTGATGCTGGAAAACAGCCTCACCAAGCTCTTCACCCGAATATTCAAACGGGAAATCCCCCAGCCGCTGCTGCGCTATGCCACGCAGATGATCCACCAGGAAAGTCTGTTTTTCGTTCTGCCTTTCTTTCTCATCACCACCACCTGGAACAGCAGCCAGCTGTTTTTCACCGGGCTGCTGGGCATCGCCGCGCTGATTTCCATCACCGACCCGCTCTACTACAAATGGCTGGCGCCCCGGCGCTGGGCGTTCCTGGCGTTACACACGCTGACGCTGTTCGCCGCGCTGCTGACCGCCCTGCCCGTCATCCTGCACCTGACCACGTCCCAGAGTTTCAAACTGGCCCTGGGCACGGCCGTCGTCCTGTCGTTCCCGAGCCTGGCGTCGATCTTCCCGATCCGGACGGTGCGCAACGCGCTGGCCATTCTGAGCATCACCGTCGGCATCGGCGGCGTGGGTTGGGTGCTGCGCTCGTGGGTGCCGCCGGCCACGCTGTGGATGACCGATGTGGCGATCAGCACGCAAATGCAGGACCGCACGCCCGGCAAGAGTCTGGAAGAAGTCAGCGCCGAGCAGATCCGTGGAGACGGCCTGTACGCCTACACGGCGATCAACGCGCCGCGCGGCCTCGACGAGCGGATTTACCATGTCTGGCAGTTCAACGGTAAAGAAGTCGACCGCATCGCACTGGACATCCACGGCGGGCGCAAGGAAGGCTATCGCGCCTGGACCCACAAGCAGAACTTCCCCGGTAACCCGGCGGGCAAGTGGCAGGTTCGGGTG
Organism: Pseudomonas sp. LBUM1651; assembly: GCF_059716135.1. Classification (NCBI taxonomy): domain Bacteria; kingdom Pseudomonadati; phylum Pseudomonadota; class Gammaproteobacteria; order Pseudomonadales; family Pseudomonadaceae; genus Pseudomonas; species Pseudomonas sp. LBUM1651. The sequence continues at coordinate 37,649 of NZ_CP166805.1, forward strand.
CTGACCGAGGACGGCCAGTTGATCGGTGTGTTGCGCTTCAAGATCACGGACAGCACACCGACCAAAGAAAAGTAATGCGGTTCGTGCTATTACGTAACTCTGCGTAACAGCCGAACAAGCACGGAGCTTATGACCAGCAGCACAACGCCCGGCAGTGCCTTGATGGACACCTCGCACACCCCTGCGCAATTGCGGGTCATGGGTGACTGGACGCTCGCCCATTACGCCGATCTCAAGGCGTTGAGCGAAAAGCTCCGCGGCCAATACGACGACAGCACCCACATCGACCTCAACAGCCTCGGCGCGCTCGACACCGCCGGCGCATCGTTGTTGGTGGAATTGCTCGGGTCGGACCGCCTGGGCAAATCCGCCGAACATCCCGACTGCACGTTGTCCGTCGCCGATCGTGCCTTGTTGCAGACTGTTTATTGCTCGATGACCGACTTCTGCGTGCCGATCAAGGAACCGGACATCGGCGTCGGCATTCAACTGCTGACGCGCATTGGCCGTGCGGTGGACGCCGTCTGGCAGGACACCCTGCAACTGCTGGGATTCGTCGGCCTGATCCTGGAAACCATCGCTCGCGGGCTGTTCCGCCCCAAACGCTGGCGCATCACGCCAATGGTCGCGCACATCGAGCAGACCGGCCTCGACGCCGCGCCCATCGTTGCCCTGCTGACGTTTCTGGTGGGCGCCGTCGTGGCGTTTCTCGGGGCGACGGTGCTGGCGAGTTTCGGTGCGAGCATTTTCACCGTGGACCTGGTGGCGTTCTCCTTCCTGCGCGAATTCGGCGTGCTGCTCACCGCCATCCTGATGGCCGGCCGCACCGCGAGTGCGTTTACCGCGCAGATCGGCTCGATGAAGGCCAACGAAGAGATCGATGCCATTCGCACCCTGGGCCTCGACCCGATGGAGTTGCTGGTGGTGCCGCGCGTGTTGGCGCTGCTGGTGGCGCTGCCGATGCTGACCTTTCTGGCGATGCTCTCGGGGATTGTCGGCGGTGGCGTGGTGTGCGCCGTGGCGCTGGATATCTCGCCGGCGATGTTCCTCTCGCTGCTGCAAACCGACATCGGCGTTCAGCACTTTCTGGTGGGGATCGTCAAAGCGCCAATCTTTGCGTTCCTTATCGCCGCCATTGGTTGCCTTGAAGGCTTCAAGGTCAGTGGCAGCGCCGAATCTGTGGGTGCGCACACCACGTCGAGTGTGGTGCAGTCGATTTTCGTGGTGATCGTGCTCGACGCCGTGGCCGCGCTGTTTTTCATGGAGATGGGCTGGTGAGTCGTCTACCCCGAGCGCCCTCCGAGGCGGTGATTGAAGTCCGAGGGCTGTGTAATCGTTTTGGCCGTCAGAGCGTGCACGAGAACCTCGACCTGGATCTGTACAAGGGCGAAATCCTGGCCGTGGTTGGTGGTTCCGGCAGCGGCAAATCGGTGCTGCTGCGCAGCATTGTCGGCTTGCGCCAGCCTAGCGAAGGCGTGGTGAAGGTCTTTGGCAAGAACCTCCCGACGCTGTCCGAACACGAGCGCTCAATGGTCGAACGGCGCTTCGGTGTGCTGTTTCAGAAAGGCGCCCTGTTCTCTTCGCTGACCGTCACCGAAAACGTCGCCCTGCCCCTGATCGAACACGCTGGCCTGAGCCGCGACGATGCCGAACACCTGGCGGCGGTCAAACTGGCGTTGGCCGGGCTGCCACTATCAGCGGCCGACAAATACCCGGCGTCGCTGTCCGGCGGGATGATCAAACGCGCGGCACTGGCCCGGGCGCTGGCATTGGACCCGGACATCCTGTTCCTCGACGAACCCACCGCCGGCCTCGACCCGATTGGCGCGGCGGCTTTCGATCAGTTGATCCTGACCCTGCGCGATGCGTTGGGTTTGAGTGTGTTTCTGGTGACCCATGACCTCGACACGCTCTACACCATCACTGATCGAGTGGCGGTGCTGGCGCAGAAGAAAGTGCTGGTGGCGGACGCCATCGACAAGGTCTCGGAAACCGACGACGCGTGGATTCACGAATACTTCCATGGCCCTCGCGGCCGCGCGGCGCTGACGGCCGCACAACAGTTGAATGAGGTCTGACATGGAAACCCGAGCCCATCATGTATTGATCGGTCTGTTCACCGTGATTGTGGTGGCAGGCGCCCTGCTCTTCGGCCTGTGGCTGGCCAAGTCCAGCGTCGACACCGCGTTCAAGGATTACGAAATCGTCTTCAACGAGGCGGTCAGCGGTTTGTCCAAAGGCAGCGCGGTGCAGTACAGCGGGATCAAGGTCGGCGACGTGGTGACGTTGCGTCTGGACCCGAAAGACCCGCGCCGGGTGTTGGCGCGAATTCGTCTGGGCGGTGATACGCCGATCAAGGAAGACACCCAGGCCAAACTGGCGCTGACCGGGATCACCGGTACGTCGATCATCCAGCTCAGTGGTGGCACGCCGCAAAGCCCGACGCTCAAGGGCAAGGATGGTGATCTACCGACCATCATCGCGTCGCCCTCACCCATCGCCCGGCTGCTCAACGACAGCAACGATTTGATGGCCGGCGTGAACGTATTGATGCACAACGCCAATCAGATGTTTTCCGCGGAGAACGTCGAGCGCATCAGCAAGACCCTCGAACATCTGGAACAAACCACCGGCACCATCGCCGATCAGCGCGGCGACATCCGTCAGGCGATGCAGCAACTGGCTTCGGTCGGCAAGCAGGCCGGCGCGATGCTGGAGCAGACGTCGGCGCTGATGCGCAACGCCAACGGTTTGCTTAACGATCAGGGCAAGCAAATGTTCGGCAGCGCCGAGCAGGCGATGAAGTCGCTGGAGCAAAGCAGCGCTACGATCAACACGTTGCTCACCAACAATCAGGATTCCCTCAACAGCGGCATGCAAGGCCTCAACGGTTTGGCCCCGGCGGTGCGCGAGCTGCGCGACACCCTGACGTCGTTGCGGACGATTTCCCAGCGCCTGGAAGCCAACCCCAGCGGTTACTTGCTGGGCAACGACAAGAACAAGGAGTTCACGCCATGAAGCTGCGCCACGTTGCCCTCCTCGGCGCTTTTGCGTTGACCAGCGCTTGCTCGATCCTGCCCAAGTCCGAGCCGTCCGATGTGTATCGGTTGCCTTCGGCCCAGAGCGTTTCTCCCAGCCATGGCACGCTGCAGCGCTGGTCCCTGCGCCTGACCAAGCCGCAGGCCAGCGAGGCGTTGAACAGTCCGCAGATCGCCGTGATTCCGCAAGGCGATCTGATCAGCAACTACAAGGCTTCACGCTGGAGCGACCCGGCGCCGGTGCTGCTGCGGAATCGTCTGCTGGATGGTTTTCAGCGTGACGGTCGGGTTGCGTTGCTGAGCACCGACGACAGCAATTTCCAGGCGGACCTGGAGTTGGGCGGGAGTTTGCAGGCGTTCCAGACTGAATACCAAGGCACAGCGGCGAGTGTCGTTGTGCGTCTGGATGCGTTGCTGGTGCGTGGCTATGACCAACGAATCCTCGCCAGCCGCCGCTTTGAAGTGCGTCAGCCGTTGAGCGATGTGAAGGTGCCGGCGGTGGTGGTCGGGTTTGGCCAGGCGAGCGACCAGTTGACGGCGCAGGTGGTGAGTTGGGCGGTGGAGCAAGGGCAGAAAGTCGCGCCGCCACCAAGGCCTTAATCCACCGTCGAACACTGTAGGAGCGAGCTTGCTCGCGATGGTCGTGAACGATGACGCGTTAAACCAGATGCCTGCGGCGTCCTTGAGTTTTTCGCGAGCAAGCTCGCTCCTACAAGGGGTTCTGTGTTTAGCCAAAGAACCAGTAGCAGACGCCGATGGCACCTAGAACGCCGGCCAATTCCGCCAGCAACGCACACCCCACCGCATGCCGTGCCCGCTGAATCCCCACCGCGCCGAAATACACCGCCAGCACATAGAACGTCGTTTCGGTACTGCCCTGAATCGTCGCCGCCACCAACGCCGGGAAGCTGTCTACCCCGGACGTCTTCATGGTTTCGATCAGCATCGCCCGGGCCGCGCTGCCGGAGAACGGCTTGACCATCGCCGTCGGCAACGCATCGACGAAGCGCGTGTCCCAACCGGCCCACTCCACGAGATGCCGAATCCCGTCCAGACCAAAGTCCAGCGCCCCGGACGCGCGCAGCACACCCACCGCGCACAGCATTGCCACCAGGTACGGCAGCAGATTCTTGGCCACGTCGAAGCCTTCTTTCGCGCCTTCGACGAACGCCTCGTAAACCTTCACTTTGCGCAGCGCGCCGATCACCAGGAACAGCATGATCAGGCCGAACAGCGTCACGTTGCCGAGGATCGAGGACAAGCCGGCCAGAGCGGTCGCCGAGAGCGTCGCCAGCAACGCCATGAAGCCGCCGAGGGCGAGGGCACCGGGGATCAGATAGGCGAGTACCACCGGGTCCCACAGGCGCAGGCGCTGCATGAACGCCACCGACAACAATCCCACCATTGTCGAACAACTGGTAGCGAGCAGGATCGGCAGGAACACCAGCGTCGGATCCGGCGCGCCTTGCTGCGCGCGGTACATGAAGATCGTCACCGGCAGCAGGGTCAAGGAGGAGGCGTTGAGTACCAGGAACAGGATCTGCGCGTTGCTGGCAATGGTGTCGCTGGGGTTGAGCTCTTGCAGCGCCTTCATGGCCTTAAGGCCGATCGGCGTGGCGGCGTTGTCCAGACCCAGGCCGTTGGCGGCGAAGTTCAGGGTGATCAGGCCGATGGCCGGGTGACCGGCCGGCACTCCCGGCATCAGGCGCAGGAACAACGGGCCGAGCGCCTTGGCCAGCCATTCGACGATCCCGGCCTTCTCGGCGATGCGCAGAAAGCCCAGCCAGAGGGTCAGGGTGCCGAACAGCAGGACCATGACCTCGACCGACAACTTGGCCATGGCGAAAATGCTTTCCACCATCGCCGCGAAGATCCCGGCGTTACCCCCGATCAGCCATTGCGCCAGCGCCGATACGGCCGCCACGATGAAGAAGCCAAGCCACAGGCCATTGAGCATCAGTTGAAACCCCCGAAAAATGGGGCGAATGATATCGGGGTAGCCGGAAACGACAAACCCCGGATTTCTCCGGGGTTTGTTTTGGGTCGGCTGTTCGCACCAACTCCGTCCTGTAGGAGCGAGGCTTGCCCGCGAAGAACGATAATGCGGTGTAACAGATACACCGCGGCGTCCCATTCGCGGGCAAGCCTCGCTCCTACAGGGATTTGCGTCAGTTACTGGAGACTTCACCCACCGGCAGTTTTTCCTTGCTGCGCCAGTGCGGCAGCGAGTTCCAGTAGCGCTGGCCCTTGGCATCGTCGTACATGCCTTCCCAACGGGCGATGACCAATACGGCCAGGGCGTTGCCGATCACGTTCAGTGCGGTACGCGCCATGTCCATGATGCGGTCGACACCGGCGATGAACGCCAGGCCTTCCAGCGGAATACCCACGCTGCCCAAAGTGGCGAGCAGCACCACGAAGGACACGCCCGGTACGCCGGCGATACCTTTGGAGGTCACCATCAGCGTCAGCACCAGCAACAGTTGCTGGCTGATCGACAGATCAATGCCGTACAGCTGGGCAATGAAGATCGCCGCGATGCTTTGGTAGAGGGTCGAACCGTCGAGGTTGAACGAGTAGCCGGTCGGTACCACGAAGCTGCAAATCGCTTTTGGCGCGCCGTAGGCTTCCATCTTCTCGATGACCCGTGGCAGCACCGTTTCGGAGCTGGCGGTGGAGTAGGCCAGGACCAGCTCATCCTTGAAGATGCGCATCAGCTTGATCACCGAGAAGCCAAACAGGCGAGCGATCAGGCCCAGCACCACGAAGGCGAAGAAGGCGACGGCGACGTAAACCAGGATCACCAGTTTGGCCAGCGGCAGCAGGGACGCGAAGCCGAAGTTGGCCACGGTCACCGCGATCAGTGCGAAAACGCCGATCGGGGCGTAGTTCATGATCATGTGAGTGACCTTGAACATGCTTTCCGACACGCCCTGGAACATCGTCACCAGCGGGTCGCGCAATTCGGGCTTGAGGCTCGACAGACCGAGACCGAACAACACGGAGAAGAAAATGATCGGCAGCATTTCGCCGCGGGTCATGGCCGCGAAGATGTTGGAAGGGATCAGATTGAGGATGGTTTGGATGAACGCGTGTTCATGCTGTACCTCGGCGGCCGTCGCCTGGTACTTGGAAATGTCCACGGTGCCCAGGGTGCTCATGTCGATGCCGGCGCCCGGGTGGAACACGTTGGCCAGCACCAGGCCGACGACGATGGCGATCGTGGTGACGATCTCGAAGTAGATGATGGTCTTGAGGCCGATGCTGCCGAGTTTCTTCGCATCGCCGACGCCGGCGATACCGACGATCAGCGACGAGATCACGATCGGGATCACGATCATCTTGATCAGGCGGATAAAGATATCGCCTGCTGGTTGCAGGATGTTGCTGATCCACCAGGCCTTTTCGGCACTGAAATGGTTGAGCAGCGCACCGATTGCTATCCCCAATACCAGACCGATGACGATCTGCCAGGCGAGGCTAAGCTTTGCCTTCTTCATATCTTTACCCTTACTTGCGTTTGACTCGGGCAGATGCAGCAAGCTGGAACGCTTTTGGCGAAAAAGTCTTGTGCATCCGCCCCCGTATAAGGTGCGCCGGAGCGATTGTTCATGGCTCTCTGGCAGGCGAAAAAAGGCGCAACTATTCCGATGCAAGGAAGCGACGTCTAATGCCGTAAACGCCTACCCTATGCCGAATCGGCATGAGGTTTTTTTACTGAAACCGACGTCGCAAACGGTTCGAATGTGACATTTCGGCAGGCATACGTGCCGTGAACCGGCCATTTCCGGGCAGGGTGGGTGTTTTTTGCTCATTTGCGCGGGAGAGGTATTTCAGAAAAATCCGACCATGAGAGATGAGAAATCCCCGCAAAATCAGGCGATTTTTTCTCGATGTACGGTCACGCAAGAAACACCGGGAACGTATTTTCCGGTGATCATTCGTGCGAATGGAGAGTGAGGAGCGAAACCGAGCGGATCGCTGTTGTTCAACGCATTGCGCGCATAAGCTCTTCGCAAGTCCGTCGTGCCATCTTGGGACGGCGAACTTGCGTCGCAGCTTTTACCTGACCCGGCCCTTGCGCAGGCACTCCCTGTACCCGTAGGTCACTCCGCCCCGAAATAGGCAGAACGTCCCGACCCCTTGGTCATGCGTCTACCTTCCTCGGGTAGCGCATTGGAGAGAAGCAATGCTGCTTCTTTCGTGTGACAAATTCAGTACCAGTTCGGATCTTTCTTCAGTTGTTCCATTAACAGATCCTGCATGCCCTGGTCAGGCTTGCCGAGGAAGCGGTAGTCGGCATGCCGCGTGGGCGACTTGTCGGCCGGCAACCCTGCAGGCACTTCGACCAGCATGGCGTAGGCATCCTTCTTGTCGAAGCTGACGGCCACGATCAGGCGTTTGTTGAGGCATGTGTCATGCGATTCGCAGAGCGGCCCCACCAGATACTTGTCGCCATCTTCTTCAACGGCATTCATTTGCTCGGCGTCACCGGACAGGTTCATCACCCATTCCGGCAGGCGTTCTTCCTTCTTCACGACGCCTTGCCAGGTGTCGTGGAACTGCGGGTCTGCGCTCAACAACTCGTTCACCCGCGCCTGGCCATCATTGGCCGCCATCGCAATGGCACTGCCGCCCAGAAGCAGGGCGGCTGCCATCGTTTTCAGTAAAACGTTCATCTTCAACCTCGACCGCGACGGCCAAAGAAGAACGAAGCAATGAACATCACCAGGAACACGACAAAGAGAATCTTGGCGATACCCGTGGCGGTGCCCGCGATACCACCGAAGCCCAGTACTGCAGCGATGATGGCAATGATCAAGAATGTGATTGCCCAGCTCAACATGGTGATTCTCCTTACGCTTCTATTTAGAGGTGATGCTTGTGGTGCATGTCCCGGCGCATCGAATGCGCCAAGTTTGTGTGTCTAGAACACCCAACGATCCTGACGTTGCATCTCATCCACAGGCTGAGCCTGGTCGACGTCCATCATTCGCATTGGGGCGCTGTCGGTGGAATTGCTGTTGACGGCGCTGAAGTGGGTTTGGGTCGGATGCTGAATCGACAGGCGTGGCGCTTCTTGCTCCTGACTCTGCTCCCAGCGCTGAAACTGCTGGCCGCCGATCAAGGTGATCAACAGCGCCAGGACAGCAAACAGGCCTTGCTGGATATGCAGTGGCGAGATACGCAATTGGGCGGCACGTTGGCGACTCATCCTGAAGCTCCTCCCACACTGTGGTGATCTTGTTGAGGGCGACGGTGGCGATGCCCTGGTTAATCAGACCATTGCAGCCCGCATGCCAGCTTTTTCAGAAGAAAAAATACATACAAATCAACAAGTTATGTTTGGTGTAGAAAACAGGTGGGACGCATCCTGCACGATGACCCTGTTGGCGTCGTGCGTAATGCACGATTGATTTGCAGGAGCTTTCAGAATTTTTGAATTGCGGGGAGGGCGTAGATGTCTCAAAGGGAGTCGGGAGAGCGCCTGAAAACCAGCGAACCGATAAAAAAACAACAAAATCAAGTGATTAGCCGTAGGGTGAGCAGATAGCTACCCGGATGTGGTCGGAATCGACCAGAATCAACCATGCAACTTGCCCGATTTTTCCGGGACTAACCAAGATCATTCGTTAAGGAGCGTAGGAAAATGGAATCAGCCACCGAGCATCAAGGCCGCATTCTGCTGGTGGACGACGAGTCCGCCATCCTGCGAACGTTCCGTTACTGCCTCGAAGACGAGGGCTACAGCGTCGCCACTGCAAACAGCGCAGCGCAGGCCGATGCGTTGTTGCAACGCCAGGTGTTTGATCTGTGTTTCCTCGATTTGCGCCTGGGTGAGGACAACGGCCTTGATGTACTGGCCCAGATGCGTATTCAGGCGCCGTGGATGCGCGTTGTCATCGTCACTGCTCACTCGGCCGTGGACACCGCCGTAGACGCGATCCAGGCTGGCGCCGCTGATTATCTGGTCAAGCCGTGCAGCCCCGATCAATTGCGCCTGGCCACCGCCAAGCAACTGGAAGTGCGGCAACTGTCGGCACGTCTGGAGGCGCTGGAAGGTGAAGTGCGCAAACCCAAGGATGGCCTGGATTCCCACAGCCCGGCCATGAAAGTGGTGCTCGAAACCGCCCGCCAGGTGGCCAGCACCGATGCCAACATTTTGATTCTTGGTGAATCCGGCACCGGTAAAGGCGAACTGTCCCAGGCCATTCACGGCTGGAGCAAGCGCGCGAAAAAATCCTGCGTCACCATCAACTGCCCATCGCTGACGGCCGAATTGATGGAAAGCGAACTTTTCGGCCACAGCCGTGGGGCCTTCACCGGTGCGAGCGAAAGTACGCTTGGTCGGGTGAATCAGGCGGATGGCGGAACGCTGTTTCTCGACGAGATCGGCGACTTTCCCCTGACGTTGCAGCCAAAATTGCTGCGTTTCATTCAGGACAAGGAATACGAGCGGATCGGCGACCCCGTGACCCGCCGCGCCGATGTGCGCATCCTGGCGGCCACCAACCTCAATCTCGAAGACATGGTGCGCGACGGTCGTTTCCGTGAAGACTTGCTCTATCGCTTGAACGTCATCACTTTGCATCTGCCGCCGTTGCGCGAACGCCGGGAGGATATCCTGAACCTGGCTGACCGCTTCCTGGCTCGTTTCGTCAAGGAATACGCCCGCCCGGCGCGAGGCTTCAGCGACGAGGCCCGTGAAGCGCTGCTGGGTTACCGCTGGCCGGGGAACATTCGAGAGTTGCGCAACGTGGTTGAGCGGGCGAGCATCATTTGTCCTCAGGAGCGTGTCGAGATCAGCCACCTCGGGATGGCCGAGACCCCGATGAACAATGCGCCGCGCATTGGTGCCGCGCTGAGCCTGGACGAATTGGAGAAGGCGCACATCGGCGCGGTCCTGGCCACCGCCGACACACTGGACCAGGCCGCAAAGACGCTCGGCATTGACGCTTCGACGCTGTACCGCAAACGCAAGCAGTACAACCTGTGAGTCCTGCCCGATGAAACTGGCGATGAAGTTGCGTACTCGGCTTTTCCTGAGTATTTCCGCACTGATCACCGTAGCGCTGCTTGGGCTGTTGCTCGGGCTGATCAGTGTGATGCAGATGGCTGGAACCCAGGAAGCCCTGGTGCGCAACGACTTCGCCGCTCTGGATCTGGGCCTGAAATTGCGCCAGACCTTGGGCGACCAGTTGATTCTGATGATGGGCGACAAACCCGACCCTGCGGCGTTCGAAGCGTCCAAGCAGCATTATTTTCAGCTGCTGGATGAAGGCATTGCCCGTGATCAGGGCGGCGAGGGGCGCCAGTACGGATTCTTGCAAGCCAAAAACGATTACCTGAGTTTTCTTCAGGCGTTGGCCTTGTCAAGTGATCCGTCCCATGTGTTGAGTGGCAACGAAGCGCTCACCGAAAAATTCAACGTGCTGCGCAGCGGTCTGATCACCGAGCACAAGCACGCGCTGGACAGCATCAATGAAACGCAACGCCAGGCCCGGGATCGAGCGCTGCTCATTGCCGGCCTGCTCGGGTTAGTCGGGCTGGCGGTGCTGATTATCGGATTCGTGACGGCCCATGCGATCGCTCGACGTTTCGGTGAGCCGATCGAAGCCCTGGCTCAGGCCGCCGATCACATCGGCCAGGGCAACTTCGAGGTGACCCTGCCGATTTCCTCGGCGGTGGAAATGAATCAGCTGACCAAGCGCTTCGGGATCATGGCCGAGGCGCTGCGTCAGCATCAGGCCACCAATATCGACGAGTTGCTCGCGGGCCAGCAGCGTTTGCAGGCGGTACTCGACAGCATTGACGACGGTCTGTTGATGATCGACCGCGAGGGTCATCTCGAACACCTCAACCCGGTGGCGCAGCGCCAGTTGGGTTGGGACACTGACCGTCTCGGCCAAGGGTTGGGCTCGGCGCTCGAACGCCCCGAGCTGGATCAACAGCTGCAACTGGTACTGCGCGGAGGCACGCTTGAGCGCGCACCGGAGGACCTGAGTATCGAGGTCGATGGTGAATCGCGTTTGCTCACTTACAGCCTGACGCCGGTCAGTCATACCCAGGGCCATATTCTGGGGGCGGTGATGGTGCTGCATGACGTCACCGAGCAGCGGGCGTTCGAAAGGGTGCGCAGCGAATTTGTATTGCGCGCCTCCCATGAGCTGCGCACGCCGGTCACCGGGATGCACATGGCGTTCGGCCTGTTCCGCGAGCGAGCGCATTTTGCCGAGGACTCGCGAGAGGCCGACCTGCTGGACACCGTGAATGAAGAAATGCAGCGCTTGATGCAGTTGATCAACGACCTGCTGAATTTCTCGCGCTACCAGAACGGCTTGCAGAAACTCTCCCTGGCGCCGTGCTCCATCGAGGAGCTGTTGGAGCAGGCCCGGTCGAGGTTTGCCGATACCGCGCAAGAGAAGGGCATCGATTTGCTGGTGGAAGTGCAGGGGCCATTGCCGTGGTTGCAGGCCGATCAGCCACAACTGGACCGGGTGCTCGATAACCTCATCGACAACGCGTTGCGTCATACCGGCACTGATGGCCAGATCCGCTTACAGGCGCGACGCCACGGCGAGCGGGTGATTATCAGTGTCGAGGACAATGGCGAAGGTATCGCTTATGGCCAGCAAGGGCGGATCTTCGAGCCCTTTGTACAGGTCGGGCGCAAGAAGGGTGGCGCGGGGCTTGGCCTGGCGTTGTGCAAGGAAATCGTGCAGTTGCACGGTGGGCGGATGGGCGTCTATTCGCGGCCGGGGCAGGGCACTCAGTTCTACATGGCGCTGGCGGTTTAACGCGCGCTTACGCTTCGTCATCCAGGCGTCGGCCGGCCAGTCGCCGACCGCGGGTAATCAACTCGATGAACTGAACGGCGCTCAACGCACGGGCGAATAACCAGCCCTGACCGTATTTCACCCCTTCACTGCTCAGGAACGCTGCTTGCGCTTCATGTTCGATGCCCTCGGCAATCACTTTAAGTTGCAGCGCCTGGGCCATGTGAATGATGTGCGGCGCCACGCCGCTGCTGGCGGCGTCATGCCCCAGCGCATCGATAAACGCCTTATCGATTTTCAGGCAATCCACTGGCAGGGTTTGCAGATAGGCGAGGCTGCAATAGCCAGTGCCAAAGTCATCGATCAACACCTGATGCCCTACGTCGCGCAAGGATTGCAGGTTTTCCCGGGCCACCACCACATCGATCAGACCGCGCTCGGTCACTTCAAAGGCAATCTGTTTGGCCGCGACCCGGTGCAAGATCAACAGCCGCGCCATCACCTGACCGATACGCGGCACCATGACGTCGCAGGCCGCCAGGTTGACCGAGATGTACAGCTGCGGATTGGCCCGCAATAAATGCCCAAGCTGCTCCAGCAGGCGTTGCAGGACGAAGTCGGTCATCTGGCGGATCTGGCCGGTGTTTTCCGCCATGGGAATAAACAGCTCGGGACTGGTCAGGGTGCCGTCCGGCCGGCGCCAGCGCAGCAAGGCTTCAGCCCCGACACAGTTGCGGCTGTCGAGGTCGAAGATGGGCTGGTACAACACCTGCAACTCGCCTCGCCGTATCGCGCCAGCCAATTCGGCGTCCAGTGACTGTCGCTGACGCACCAGCAGAAACACCATGAAGCCCACGACGACTCCCAGCGCCAGGCTGGCCGGCACCAGCCACCACCAGGCGGCGGGCACATTCACGCCGGTGCGCGGGGTGATCAGCACCAATTGGTATTCAGGGCTTTTGGTCGGCATGAGATAAATCAAGCGAGTCGGGGTGACTTGCAAGACATCACTGCCTTTCGGTGGCCAAGGCTTGGTCGGCGGCCAGGCTTGCGCGGAGCCCAGCACCGGAATCGCGCGGGTGCCGTGGTCGAGTATCACCAAAAGACTGCTGCCCGGCGACAGGTCGACCATGTCGGTCAAATGTCCGCGAGAGGTCGCGACACGGAAATTGCCACGCCCGAGCATGAGCGCTGCCCGGTTTTCATCAGGTTCGGTGGTGGTGTTCAGCCAATAACTATAGGTGGGGTCTTTGATGTCCGGTGCTCGTGTCAGCGACAATCCTGCCTGGCGCGGATGGTTAGAGCAGATCTTCGAGGCATCCATGTATGCGGCTTCGTAAACGAAGCGGTAATTGAAGGTGACCTGCTGCAAAGTGGCGACCATGTCTTTGTCGCAGGTTCGCAGCGGTTGGGCCTCCAGGTCATCGAGGCTTTCGCGCAGTTGCCCGAACAACTGCTCCAGGCGCGCCAGAAATCGCTCACCCTGCGCGTTCATTTCCATACTTTCGTTCTGCTCGACCTGATGCATGGCGACGAACAGGCTGAGCGCCAATAGCAATACGCTGCTCAGGGCAGCCGCCAGCATCGCCAAAAACCAGGGGCGATAGAACCAGCTACGAAGCGTCTCTCGAGCAGCAGGCATGTGGGAATATCCGAAGAATTACCAATGAGTTATAGCTGCTGATTGGGAAAAAGCCCGGACCGTCGGGCGGGCGTCATTATTTTGTCTGATTCAATACCTGAAGAAGCGCTGCCGTTTGCGCATCCGGCATGCCGTCGAAGCGGGACGGCCGGAAATGCATCTGAAAGGCTGCAATCACGTGACGTGTCGCAACATCCAGCTCACCGGTTTGCGGCGTGGCATAACCCAGGCGAGCCAGCTGTCCCTGAAACCAGCTGATGCTCGGCAATTCAGTATTGAACTGCGCTTGTTGACGCGCCACGGCCTGTTCGTTCGGCCAGATGCCAAGGCCTTCGGCCGCCAACCGTTTCCAGGGGAAAACCGGTCCCGGATCCAGCTTGCGCAGCGGGGCGATGTCGCTATGGCCGATGATACTGCGGGGTGTGATGGCGTAACGTTTGCTGATGTCTTTGAGCAGGACGATCAAAGACTGGACCTGGGCTTCGCTGTAGGGATACCAGTAACGCCCTCCGGTCGCGGTTTCCTTGAATCCTGGATTGACGATTTCGATGCCGATTGAACTGGAGTTCAACCAGGTCCGACCCTGCCACTCACTTTCCCCGGCGTGCCATGCCCGCAGGTTTTCATCCATCAGCTTGTAGATGGTGGCGTTTTTATCGTCGCCGATCAGGTAGTGGCTGCTGACTTCGCCGTGGGTCAGCAGTTGCAGCGAACGTTCCAGCGATGCGGAGGTGTAATGCACCACCACGAACTGAATGCGGCTGTCGTGATTGGCTGAAGGATGGCTGGTGTCGAACCGGGGACCGCTGGCACAGCCGGCCAATAGAAACAGCGACACGATGAAGGCGAGAAATTTCATGGTAGAGACAGTGCACGCAAGACAGTAATGCAACAGTGTAACGTACTGCCTTGCGCGACGACGGTTAATGGAACCATTTAAACAAAATGGAACAATTGGCTCTCAGCCGAGTTCCACCCGATTACGGCCTGCATGTTTGGCGCGGTACAACGCCTGATCGGCTCTTTTAAGCACCATATCGCTGTGTTCTGCGGGTTTGAATGCAGTCATTCCCATCGAAACGGTAATGGTCACCGGCTCCCCCTTGAAGTGGAACGGGCAGGCTTCGATGGAGGCGCGCAGGTTTTCCAGCAGTTTTACCCCCGTCGCCGGCACGGTGCCTGGCATCAGCAGGACAAACTCTTCACCGCCAAACCGCGCAATGAAATCGGTCCCGCGCAGGCGCTTGCGCAACACGCTGGCGATGATTTTCAATACCTTGTCGCCCGCCAGGTGGCCATAGTTGTCATTGATGCGTTTGAAGTGATCGAGGTCGAGCATGGCCAGCAACAGGGTGTTGCCGTGTTGCTGCCACTGGCTGATTTCGTGATCGAGCCGTTCGCTCCAGGCCGCCCGGTTGGGCAGTCCGGTCAGCGGGTCGATCAAGGCTTTCTGGCGCTGCTCTTCAAGGTGCTCGCGGTAGCCTTGGGCTTCCTGCTCCATGTGCGCCACGCGTTCGGCCAGGCCTTTGAGGCGGGCAGCCACTTCCTGCTCGCGCTCGTCGCGCTGCTTCTGATGTTGATCCATGGTCCCGAGCAGGCCTTCGAGGTGGTTCTCCAGGACGTGCTTGAGATCTTCGAGGTCCGCTGCCTCTTGCATGCTGCTCTGCAGGCCGTCGACCTGCTCGCGGATCTGCGTGTCCATTTCGCGCGCGGCAGAGCGGTTGTCCGCATGGCCATCGCTGGCAGCCTGCAGGTTGCTTTGGAATGACTCGAGGCGTTCGTTGAGTTGCTGCAGATAGGCTTCGAATTCATGCTGGCCGCTGTTGTTGATCGCCAGCATCAATGTGGCCAGATCGTCGAGTATCGGCAGCAGTTCGTACCAGTTCAAACCGTTTTGCAGGCGATCGCGCATCGCTTCGGCTTGTGGGCGATGGCGTTCTGGTAGTGACAGGTCGTCCAGCAGTCCCAGCAGCGTGTCTTCGATGTGCTTGGCGACGGAGCTGTAGGACGGTTCCGGCGAGTCCGGCAGGGCGTAGAGAATATCGTGTTCAGATTGTTCCGGATCGATGGCGGCCAACGCCTGGGCCAGGGTCGAGGGCAGGGGCAGGCGGTCGAGAAATACCGTTGGGGTCAACTCGTCTGGATTAGTCGCCAGTTGAGGCTCGGCAACCGTAGACATGGCGGCTGGTGAGGCGACTGGTGCCGGTTGCTCTGGTTGCTCTGGTTGCTCTGGTTGCTCTGGTTGTTCAGGAGCAGGCGGTCGCTGAGGTTCAAGGACTGGCGGGACAAATGCCACGACTTCAGTGATTGGCGTCGTCGCTGCGGGCGCTTCGATCACCTCTGGATCGGGCGGGGCAGGATGATCGGCGGGCGGCGTCACGCGTGGCTCGTCGGCAACTGGCGGGGGATCGACGATCACTCGCGGCAGCTCGGGAGGTGCCGCAGCAATCTCTTCGACAGGCAGCAGGGTGGGCGCTTGCGCCTCCGGGGGAGCCACCTGCTGTATCGCATCTTCCGTTTCACGATTGCCAAACAAGCGCTGCAACAAACCTGGACGACCGGGTTCCGCCGGGTTCTCCAGCTGACTCAAGGCCTTGCCTTGCAGGCCGCTCAGTTCGCTGAGCAGCAAAGGGATCTCGCGCGCCTGGCTGACGCGTCCGTCCAGTGTTTTGGCGAAGTTCTTGAGTGGGCGGCTCACTTCACGGGGCAGCGGCAATGTCTGCAGTTGCGCCACCAGCGCGGTCAGTGCGGCGCTGGTCTGATTGACCCGGGTTTCGCGGCGCTGTTCAGAGTCGAGCACCGCTTTTTCCAGGCGTGGAAGCAGTGCTGCCAGGCCGGCGTCCATGTCATTGGTGCGGATGACTTCGCGCATTTCTTTCATGCACTGGTCAACCGCGCGGTCGGTGCCCTCGGCCGCCAGCGTACTGCGCACCAGTCCGCGCCGCAGCAGGTCGAGCCGGGCGTCCCAGCGACGTTCGAGCTTTTCCTGTTGTTCGATGCTTTTGAGGTATTTCTCTTTCCAGCGCTGTGTTTCGTCGCTCATTCATGGGTTCCGCGAAGGGCAGGACTCAACGCGGGCAATGCATCGGCCGTGAGCGAACCCGGCAGACGAATCTCTACCGCGACCGGCAGGTGATCGGAAATGGGTTGTGCCAGCACTTCGACCTTTTCCAGCGTCAGGGTCGGGCTCAGCAGAATGTGGTCCAGGCAGCGCTGCGGGCGCCAGCTGGGGAAGGTTGCTTCCAATTGCGGCGCCAGCAGGCCGAGGTCGCGCAACGGAGAATTTTGCAGCAGATCACTGGCGTGGGTATTCATGTCGCCCATCAGCACCTGATGTTTATAACCGCCGATCAGCTCGCGGATGTAAGCCAGTTGCATGCTCCGGGCACGGGCGCCCAGCGCCAGGTGCATCATGACCACCACCAGCGCTTCCGGACCTTCACCGAAACGCACCAGGATCGCCCCGCGCCCCTTGGGCCCCGGCAGCGGATGATCTTCGATCGCCCATGGGCGCAGGCGGCTGAGCACGCCATTGCTGTGCTGGCCGAGGCGACCGAGATTGCGATTGAGTTGTTGATACCAATAGGGGAAGGCACCGAGTTGCGCCAGGTGTTCCACTTGATTGACGTAGCCGGATCTCAGGCTGCCGCCATCGGCTTCCTGCAGGGCGACCAGATCGAAGTCGCCCAACAGATTGCCGATTTTTTGCAGGTTGTCGGCGCGTCCGGTATGCGGCAACAAATGTTGCCAGCCCCGGGTCAGGTAGTGCCGATACCGCTCGGTGCTGATGCCGACCTGGATATTGAAGCTGAGCAAGCGCAGACGGCTGTCTGCGGGCAAGCCCGTCGATTTCAGGTGATGTTCGTTGACCCGCGGATCATGCAGGCCAACGATGCGTTCAGTACCCCAGCGGCGCATGGCAGGCCCCGCGCTTAGTTGGCAGCAGCCTTGTTAGCCGCTCGCTCTTTGTCGACCAGTTTGTCGGCCAGTTGCAGGGCTTGCTCGGCGCCGCCGGCAGAACCCACGTCAAAGCGGTACTTGCCGTTGACGATCATGGTTGGAACGCCGGAGATTTCATATTTCTTGGCCAGTTCTTTGGCTTTGACGATCTGGCCTTTAACGGCGAAGGAATCAAAGGTCGCCAGGAACTTGTCCTTGTCTACGCCTTGAGTCGCCAGGAAGTCGGCCATTTCGTTTTTATCGGTCAGCTTTTTGTGTTCTTTCTGAATCGCGTTGAACACCGCAGCGTGAACCTTGCTCTCGACGCCCATGGCTTCCAGGGTCAGGAACATTTGGCCGTGTGCGTCCCATGGGCCGCCGAACATGGCTGGAATACGGACGAAATTCACGTCTGACGGCAGCTTCTCGACCCAAGGATTGATCACCGGCTCGAAAGCGTAGCAATGCGGGCAGCCATACCAGAACAATTCAACGACTTCGATCTTGCCAGGCACTGCTACCGGAACCGGATTGCTCAGTTCGACATAAGGGGCTGCGGGTGCTTCGGCGGCTTGGGCAGTCATGCCGAACAGGCTGGCAGCGACGAGTGCGGCGCTGATGATCAGATTACGCATGCTTTACTCCTGGACAATTTGGGTCGCCTCGCGCGACCTGTTTTCAGACAGGTCATGGCGGGCTTGAGTTCTGTAGTGTAACGGCAGCAGGCACAAAAAAGGGCGGCCTGAGCCACCCTTTTTATACTTGCTGCGACGGATTAATAGAGCGTTAACGTTGCAGGAGATGTACGTCCCGCCCGACGCCCGATTCGTCGGGTTAGTGCAGGCCCTGAATGTAGCTGGACACCGCTGCGATATCTTCGTCGCTCAGGCGTTTGGCTATGGTCTGCATGGTTTTGGTGTCGCCGTCGTTGCTGCGACCGCCTTCTTCCTTGCGGAAATCGGTCAGCTGCTTGGCAATGTATTGAGCGTGCTGGCCACCCAGGTGCGGGAAGCCGGCGGCCGCGTTGCCTGCGCCGTTTGGCGAGTGGCAGCCGGTGCAGGCTGGCAGGCCCTTGGCAAGGTCACCACCACGGAACAATGCTTCACCGCGAGCCACGACTTTAGGGTCGGCGGCGCCAACGCTGCCTTTCTGGCTGGCGAAGTAGGCGGCGATATCGGCCATGTCCTGATCGCTCAGGTTGGTCAGCAGGCCGGTCATTTCCAGTACCGTGCGTTTGCCGGACTTGATGTCGTGCAGCTGCTTGTTCAGATAACGCTCGCCCTGACCTGCCAGTTTCGGAAAGTTAGGCGCCATGCTGTTGCCATCCGGGCCATGACAGGCGCCACATACTGCGGCTTTCGCCTGACCAGCAGTTGCATCACCTGCAGCATGGGCTATGCCGGAGATCCCCACGGTCAACAGCAGACTCACGATCAATTTGTTCATCAGCTAATCCAACTACGGCTAAGGGTTAAAGAGTTATGGACCGGGATCACTCGCTCATCCACTGGATGATGGCTTGGTAATCCTCGGCACTGCAGTCCATGCACAAACCACGCGGCGGCATCGCCTTGAAACCCTGGGTCACGTGTTGCACCAGCGTCTCCATACCTTTCGCCAACCTCGGCGTCCAAGCTTCCTGATCGCCCTTTTTGGGCGCCATGGGTAGTTGGCCGGAATGACAGGCACCACAAACACGGTTGTACACAGCTTCCGGATCCTGTGTAGCCTGAGCGCTGTAAAGCGGCATCAAGACACCGGCAGCTAGCAGCCATTTCGTCATAAAACGACCTTTTCAGGGTTGAGAGCGTTCTGCGTTCTAGTGCGCAATCAAGGTCAATCGCTCTCGTGAACTTCATCCTACGCTGGGACAAAGCGCACACAAAATCTGCGGCATTATATACTGGCGTCACTGAAACGGAAACGACACCGCTTGCCGCGTCCATTCCCGGCGCCGCCCACATCGGAAATCCCATGCAACTCAAGAACCCCATCCTCGGCCTGTGCCAACAGTCCACCTTCATGCTCAGCGCTGCCAAAGTCGATCAATGTCCCGACGACGAAGGCTTTGAAGTGGCCTTCGCCGGGCGTTCCAACGCCGGTAAATCCAGCGCGTTGAACACCCTGACGCATGCCAGCCTGGCGCGGACCTCGAAAACCCCGGGTCGCACGCAACTCTTGAACTTCTTCAAGCTAGACGATGATCGTCGTCTGGTCGACCTGCCGGGCTACGGTTACGCGAAAGTGCCGATCCCGTTGAAGCTGCACTGGCAGCGTCACCTCGAAGCTTATCTGGGTGGTCGCGAGAGCTTGAAAGGTCTGATTCTGATGATGGACATCCGTCATCCAATGACCGACTTCGACCTGTTGATGCTCGACTGGGCCGTCGCCAGCGGCATGCCGATGCACATTCTGCTGACCAAGGCGGACAAGCTGACTTACGGCGCCGCGAAAAACGTGCTGCTCAAGGTTCAGTCGGACATCCGTAAAGGCTGGGGTGATGCGATCAGCATCCAGCTGTTTTCGGCGCCAAAACGCATGGGCCTGGAAGACGCCTACACTGTATTGGCGGGCTGGATGGAACTGGCTGACAAAGGCTCCGAACTCGCGGAGTAACAAATCGCGAGCAAAAAAAACCCCGGACTTCTTATGGGGAGGGGGAAGTTCCGGGGTTCAAGTTCCGGACCGCTAGGGCGGGGTCCAGATATCTGCCAACACTTAACACAACATAGGAGCATCGAAGGGCTTCACCAGCCATTCAGTTACTCTGAGTGACAGTTCACAGGTTTAGTTCCGGCGTTTCAAAAACCATTTGAAATAAGCCGGATCGTTTTCTGAAATAAGCGCCCTTCGAGCTCTCTGCCGCGGCACTATGCCGCAGCATTAAGATCCTGTAGGAGCGAGCTTGCTCGCGATGGTCGTTAACGATAACGCTGAAATTCTGACACTCTGCGGTGTTCTCAGGTTCATCGCGAGCATGCTCGCTCCTACAAAGGGTTTAGTGAGCCTCGTCCCAGTTATTGCCTACGCCAACCTCGACCAGCAGCGGCACATCAAGCTTAGCGGCGTCGGCCATGTGAGCGCGTATTTCCTCACGAACCTGATCGACCAGATCTTCACGCACTTCAAGCACCAATTCATCGTGCACCTGCAGGATGACTTTGGCGTCCAGACCCGATGAGGTCAGCCAGTTATCCACAGCCACCATGGCTTTCTTGATGATGTCCGCCGCCGTGCCTTGCATCGGGGCGTTGATCGCCGTGCGTTCGGCACCTTTGCGCAGGGCCGGGTTTTTCGCGTTGATTTCCGGCAAGTACAGGCGACGACCGAAGATGGTCTCGACAAAACCTTGCTCGGCCGCCTGGGCGCGGGTGCGTTCCATGTACTCCAGGACGCCTGGATAGCGGGCGAAATAGCGATCTATGTACGCCTGGGACTGTTTGCGATCGACGCCGATCTGCTTGGCCAGGCCAAACGCGCTCATGCCGTAGATCAAACCGAAGTTGATCGCCTTGGCGCTGCGACGCTGATCGGTGGTGACTTCGGCCAATTCAACCCCAAAGACTTCCGCCGCCGTGGCTTTGTGCACGTCCAGGTCATTGCGGAAGGCGTGTAGCAAACCTTCGTCCTTGGCCAGGTGAGCCATGATGCGCAGCTCGATTTGCGAGTAGTCCGCGGCCAGCAGCTTGTAGCCTTTTGGCGCAACGAACGCCTGACGAATCCGACGCCCTTCGGCGGTACGGATCGGGATGTTCTGCAGGTTCGGATCACTGGACGACAAACGCCCGGTCGCCGCGACAGCCTGATGATAAGAGGTGTGAATCCGCCCGGTGCGCGGGTTGATCTGCTCCGGCAGGCGATCGGTGTAGGTGCTTTTGAGCTTGCTCATTGAGCGGTACTGCATTAGCACTTTTGGCAGTGGGTAATCCTGCTCGGCCAGTTCCGCCAGCACGGCTTCGGCGGTGGACGCCTGGCCCTTGGCGGTTTTGCTGAGGATCGGCAAGCCGAGTTTTTCGTACAGGATCACGCCCAATTGCTTCGGCGAACCCAGGTTGAATTCTTCTCCAGCGATGGCGAATGCCTCACGCTCCAGTGCGACCATTTTCTCGCCCAGCTCAACGCTTTGAATGCCCAGCAGGTTGGCATCGACCAACGCGCCCTGGCGTTCGATTCGCGCGAGTACCGGCACCAATGGCATTTCAATTTCGCTCAGGACTTTGCTCAGGCTTGGAATCGCGTTGAGCTTTTCCTGCAAGGTCTGATGCAGGCGTAGCGTCACGTCGGCGTCTTCAGCGGCGTAAGGCCCGGCCAGTTCCAGGGAGATCTGGTCAAAAGTCAGCTGTTTGGCACCCTTGCCCGCAATGTCCTGAAAACCTGTGGTGGTGTGATTCAGGTACTTGAGCGCCAGGCTGTCCATGTCGTGGCGGGTCGCGGTGGAATCCAGCACGTAGGATTCGAGCATGGTGTCGAAGGCGATGCCTTGCACGGTGATGCCGCAGCTCTGATCGCCACCGATGGCGCAGTTGGCCAGGATGTTCATATCGAACTTGGCGTGCTGGCCGACCTTTAGTTTGTTCGGGTCTTCCAGGATCGGTTTCAGTGCGCGCAGCACGGTGTCGCGATCGAGCTGATCCGGCACGCCCATGTAGGAATGGGTCAGCGGGATGTAGGCCGCTTCGTTGGCCTGTACAGCGAACGACAGGCCGACCAGTTGCGCCTGCTGCGCATCGATGCCGGTGGTTTCGGTATCAAAGGCGATCAGCGTAGCGTCGTTGAGCTTATTCAGCCACAGGTCGAAATCGGCCTGAGTGAGGATCGTCGTGTACTTGAGTTCAGTCTCGACGGCGGCTTCTTCAATCACCGGCGCGCTGACTTCCTGGCCGGAACGCTTGGCGTCGCGCTGGTTTTCTTCGAACCAGCTCTTGAATTCCAGCAGCGTGTAGAGCTCGGCCAGTTTGTCGTGATCCGGCTTGCCCATTTGCAGGTCGTCGAGGCCGATATCCAGTGGCACGTCGATCTTGATCGTCGCCAGTTGGTAGGAGAGGAAAGCCATCTCCTTGTGCTCTTCAAGTTTGGCCGGCAGGGTTTTCGCGCCGCGAATCGGCAGGGTCGGAACGATGTCGAGCTGTGCGTAGAGCTCGGTCAGACCGCCGTTTACGCCGACCAACAGACCGGAAGCGGTCTTGGGACCGATGCCCGGAACGCCCGGGATGTTGTCGGAAGAATCGCCCATCAACGCCAGATAATCGATGATCTGCTCGGGAGCGACGCCGAATTTCTCCTTCACGCCCTCCACGTCCAGCGCGCTACCGGTCATGGTATTGACCAAGGTAATGTGGCCGTCGACCAGTTGCGCCATGTCCTTGTCGCCGGTGGAGATGACCACCGGGCGGTCGGCCGCCGCACTGCTGCGGGCCAGGGTGCCGATCACGTCATCGGCCTCGACGCCTTCGACGCACAGCAGCGGGAAGCCCAGAGCGATCACGCTCTGGTGCAGCGGCTCGATCTGAACGCGCATGTCATCGGGCATGCTCGGACGGTTGGCCTTGTATTCGGCGTACATGTCATCGCGAAACGTCCCACCCTTGGCGTCGAACACCACGGCGAACGGACTGTCCGGGTACTGCTTGCGCAGACTCTTGAGCATGTTCAACACACCTTTGACCGCTCCGGTCGGCAGACCCTTGGAAGTGGTCAGCGGTGGCAGGGCGTGAAAGGCGCGGTACAGGTAAGAAGAACCGTCCACCAGGACGAGGGGGGCTTGGCTCATGAGCAGGATCAACCTTTTCGGCGGGTCCGGCGCTAGAATAGCGGGACCGTTGACGACAAAGGGACAAGGTTATCATGCGCACACTAAATCACCTGTTGCTGGCTGGCTTGTTTGCAACCGTTCCACTGGCCGTCATGGCGGCGGATGATGCGCCGACTCCGGAGCCGGAAGTCACGATTCGCACGGAAGGCGATAAAACCATCCAGGAGTACCGCCAAAACGGTTTCCTGTATGCGATCAAGGTCACGCCGAAGAACGCACCGCCGTATTTCCTGGTGCGCGCGGACGGGACGGATGCAAACTTCATCCGCTCGGATCAGCCGGATATGCTGATTCCGTCGTGGAAGATTTTTGAATGGAAGTAGTTTCTTAATTTCAATCGGCGCTGGCTCAAGCAGCGGCGCCCGTACTGGCAGTTAAAACATGTCTGTGTTCACCCCGCTGGCTCGGCCCGAGCTGGAAACCTTTCTCGCCCCATACGGGCTCGGCCGCCTGCTTGATTTCCAGGGGATTGCCGCCGGTAGCGAAAACACCAATTTCTTTATCAGCCTGGAGCAGGGCGAATTTGTCCTGACCCTGGTTGAGCGTGGTCCGGTTCAGGAGATGCCGTTCTTCATTGAACTGCTGGACGTGCTGCATGAAGCCGACCTTCCGGTGCCTTACGCCTTGCGCACCACCGATGGCGTCGCCTTGCGCGAGCTGGCGGGTAAGCCTGCGCTGTTGCAGCCGCGCCTGGCCGGCAAGCACATCAAGATCGCCAACGCACAGCATTGCGCCCAAGTGGGCGAGTTGCTCGCGCACCTGCATCTGGCAACCCAGGCCAACATGATCAAGCGCAAAACCGATCGTGGCCTGGACTGGATGCAGGAAGAGGGCACGCAGCTGTTGTCGCACCTGAATGCCGAGCAGAGCGATTTGCTGCAGCGGGCGCTGGATGAAATCACACAGCAAAAAGAGAAAATTCTGGCGTTGCCTCGGGCCAACATCCACGCGGACCTGTTCCGCGACAACGCGATGTTCGAAGGCACGCACCTGACGGGATTGATCGACTTTTACAATGCTTGCTCGGGGCCAATGCTCTACGACGTGGCGATTGCCTTGAACGACTGGTGCTCGGACGACGACGGGTTGATTGACGGACCGCGGGCGCGGGCGTTGCTGGGGGCGTATGCAGCGTTGCGGCCATTCACCGCTGCCGAGGCCGACTTGTGGCCGACCATGCTGCGTGTGGCGTGTGTGCGGTTCTGGTTGTCGCGGTTGATTGCCGCAGAGTCTTTCGCCGGGCAGGACGTGTTGATTCACGACCCAATGGAATTTCAGCAGAGGTTGGCGCAGCGGCAGAAGGTCAGCACGCCGCTGCCGTTCGCCCTCTGAATTGTGGCGAGGGAGCTTGCTCCCGCTGGCCTGCGCAGCAGGCCCATTTTGGGGCCGCTTCGCTGCCCAGCGGGAGCAAGCTCCCTCGCCACAGGGTTATCGCTGTATTTACAACGAC
The DNA here is from genome assembly GCF_059716135.1 of Pseudomonas sp. LBUM1651. Taxonomy (NCBI): domain Bacteria; kingdom Pseudomonadati; phylum Pseudomonadota; class Gammaproteobacteria; order Pseudomonadales; family Pseudomonadaceae; genus Pseudomonas; species Pseudomonas sp. LBUM1651. Next base: position 62,307 of record NZ_CP166805.1, read on the forward strand.
TCCAGACACCCCGCCAAATCATTCCCCAACTTCTCCAGCACCTGCTCATACCCCTGAGCAGTCGCCGGCGTGTACCCGCCCAACGCATCCAGTTCCGCCAGTTTCACAGGCAACCCCGCCACCAACGTTTCCGCCAGGCGCGGCCGCAACGGCGGTTCACTGAACACACAGGTCTTGCCCACTTCCTGCAACCGCGTGCGCATTGCCGACACATGCTGGGCACCCGGCTGGACTTCGGCGGCGACGCTGAACACGCCCGTGTGCTTCAGACCGTAAGCGTCTTCGAAGTAGTCGAACGCTTCATGGAACACAAAGTACGGTTTGCCCGCGATACCCGCCAGCCGCGCCTTCAAGCGCAGGTCCAGCGCATCCAGGCGCTCATCGAACGCTTTGAGATTGCTTTGATAACGCGCCGCATTGGCCGGATCGGCAGCACTCAAATCCGCGGCCATTTTCGTCGCGATCACCCGAGCGTTGACCGGCGATAACCACAAATGCGTATCCAGGCTGCCCGGACGGTGATCGTGATCATGCTCATCGGCTTCTTCTGCGTGGGAGTGACTGTCTTCGGCGAAACGACGCAATTTCAGCCCCGGCAGATCCTGCACGGCGACGCTCGGCAGCGTACGACCCTTCAGCACGCGAGGCAGGAAACCTTCCATGTCCGGACCGATCCAGTAAACCAGATCCACCGATTGCACCTTCCGTACATCGGAAGGGCGCAAGGCATAGTTATGCGGCGAAGCACCCGGCGGCAGCAGCACTTCCGGGATTGCCACGCCGTCCTGCACCGCAGCGGCAATCAGCTGTAGCGGCTTGATGCTGGTGAGGACTTTGACTTCAGCATGAGCAGAACCGATCAACAGAAAACTGGCGACAAATGCGACAAAGATAGAAAAAAGTCGGGACACGATGACCACTCGAAGAGGCGAGAACGGGTAACATAATAACGTCTCTCACAAAACTCGTCGCCGCTCATGCCTAAAACACCGATTGCCAGCCGTCCCCACGACCACTCTCATTGCGTTCACAGCGCACTGTCTGAGGCCGATGCCCTGTGCGCACGTCAAGGCCTGCGCCTGACCGCCTTGCGCCGGCGGGTGCTGGAACTGGTGTGGCAAAGCCACAAGCCGCTGGGTGCCTACGACATTCTTGCGGTACTCAGCGAGCAGGATGGCCGCCGCGCTGCGCCGCCGACCGTGTACCGCGCGCTGGATTTCCTGCTGGAAAACGGCCTGGTGCACCGCATCTCCTCGCTGAACGCCTTCGTCGGCTGCAATCACCCGGAACACGCCCACCAGGGCCAGTTCCTGATCTGCCGCGAATGCCACGCCGCCATCGAACTTGAGCAGAAGTCCATCAGCGACGCGATCATTGGCAGCGCCAGGGATGTCGGATTCGTCGTCGAAAGCCAGACCGTCGAAGTGGTCGGCGTCTGTTCGGGTTGCCAGGGGGCTTGATGAGCAACGCGCTGATCCGCCTCGAGCAGGTTGCCGTCACCTTCGCCGGGCAAAACGTGCTGGATAACATCGAACTGAGCGTCGAACCGGGGCAGATAGTCACCCTGATAGGTCCCAACGGTGCCGGCAAAACCACCCTCGTGCGGGCGGTGCTCGGCTTGTTGAAGCCGGACAGCGGCAGCGTGTGGCGCAAGCCGAAACTACGGGTCGGTTACATGCCGCAAAAACTTCACGTCGATCCGACGCTCCCACTGTCGGTGCTGCGCTTCTTGCGGCTGGTGCCCGGTGTGGATCGCACTCGCGCGTTGGCGGCCCTCAAGGAAGTGGGCGCCGAACAGGTGATCGACAGCCCGGTGCAAAGCGTTTCCGGTGGTGAAATGCAGCGCGTGCTGCTGGCCCGGGCGCTGTTGCGCGAGCCAGAATTGCTGGTGCTCGACGAGCCGGTGCAAGGCGTCGACGTGGCGGGTCAGGCCGAGTTGTACAGCCTGATCACCCGTCTGCGTGACCGTCACGGCTGCGGCGTGCTGATGGTTTCCCACGATTTGCATCTGGTCATGAGCACCACCGATCAGGTGGTCTGCCTCAACCGTCACGTCTGCTGCTCCGGTCATCCCGAACAGGTCAGCGGCGATCCGGCTTTCGTCGAGTTGTTCGGAAAGAACGCACAAAGCCTGGCGATTTATCACCACCATCACGACCACGCCCATGATCTGCATGGTTCGGTGGTCACCACGGCCTCGACGGCCCAACCCCACGTTCATGGAGATAGCTGCAAGCATGGCTGATTTTCTGCTCTACGCCCTGCTTGCAGGCCTGGCCCTGGCGCTGGTGGCGGGCCCGTTGGGATCTTTCGTGGTCTGGCGGCGCATGGCGTATTTCGGCGACACCCTGTCTCACGCAGCCTTGCTCGGCGTGGCGTTGGGCTTTTTGCTGGATGTCAGTCCAACGGTGGCGGTCACCGTCGGCTGTTTGTTATTGGCGGTGTTGCTGGTGACCTTGCAACAGCGTCAGCCGCTGGCGTCCGACACGCTTTTGGGAATTCTCGCACCGAGCACACTCTCTTTGGGCTTGGTGGTACTAAGCTTCATGCACGAAGTGCGGATCGACCTGATGGCGTATCTGTTCGGCGATTTGCTGGCGATCAGTCCGACCGATCTGGTCTGGATTCTCGGTGGCAGCGCAGCTGTCATGGCCTTGCTGGTGACATTGTGGCGGCCATTGCTGGCGATCACGGTGCATGAAGAGCTGGCAAGGGTGGAAGGTTTGCCGGTGCCGGCGCTGCGTCTGACCCTGATGTTGCTGATCGCCGTTGTGATCGCCGTGGCGATGAAAATCGTCGGTGTGTTGTTGATTACGTCGTTGCTGATCATCCCCGCGGCTGCGGCACAACGTCACGCCCGGTCGCCGGAACAGATGGCACTGGGCGCGAGCCTGCTGGGCATGCTCGCGGTGTGTGGCGGGTTGGCATTGTCCTGGTTCAAGGACACCCCGGCGGGCCCGTCGATCGTGGTGACGGCCGCCGCGCTGTTTCTGCTGAGTTTTGTCCTGCCCCGTCGAGGGGTGTAGACTTGCTCGTTTTTTGCGCAAATAGAGAGTCGCAGGAATGAAGCTGTTAGCCTCCCGTTATCTGCTCCTTGTTGCATTTTCGCTGCTACTGGGCGCATGTCAAAGCACGCCACCGGCGGCCACCGAGGCCACTGATGCGCGGGCCACGGCCATCGCACAGCTCGAGCAAAGCCTCGCCAGCAGCGAACTGGCCACTGCTGAAGATCAACTGGCGGCCTTGCAGGCCGGGTCGCCAAACGATCCATCCCTTGTGCAGTACCAACGGCAACTCGCCGAAGCCTATCTGCAACGCAGCCAGATCGTGCTGCAAAAAGGCGATGTGAATGCTGCTGCCACCGCCCTGAGCCGTGCGCGGGTATTGATGCCCAAGGCGCCAGCACTGACCGGCGGGGTCAACAACGCTATCGTCAATGCGCGCAAGGCTGAGCTCGATAGAGCGGAAGCGGCGCTGTTGGCTGCCGAGGCGAAACCACAGGCGAAAGTGATTGATCCGACCGCTGAGAGCACTACCGTCGCATTGAACCTCACCGATATGAGCAAACTTCGTCGTCAACTGGATGCGATCGCGGCCGATGTGGTGAATTATCAATGTGACGTGAGCATTCAGGCGCCGCGTACGCAGGATTATCCTTGGCTAGCCACGCTGCTGACGAAGAGGGTGAAGAAGCTGGATTCGGGGTTTGACCTGAATCTGCAGAAGCAGATTCTGCGCAATGTCCCGGCGCAGATGGTCTTGAGTCCGCGTAAACCTTAAAAACATCGCGAGCAGGCTCGCTCCCACAGTGGATCGGGGTGACCCTATGTTTGTGGTCAACCCGAACCCCTGTGGGAGCGAGCCTGCTCGCGATAGCGTCCTTGCTATCGATACAAATCCTTAAGCCGGAATCGCCTTGGCCTTAGGCTCCCGATCCCAAACCCGATGCTGCCCGATCGCCGCAAAAAACGCCTTGATCAACTTCGCGTCCGTCCCCACGATCAACCCCGCATCAGCCTCCAGCTTCAACACATCCAGCAATTGCTTCGCCTCGCCTTGCAGCGCGATCGCCTTCAAGTGCTTGTACGCCTCCAGCACGTAATGCAGCGCCACGCCATCACCGCTCAACGCTTTGATGGATGCCGCGCCACCCGGCACAAAGACCGCATCGAAGGCGATGGATGGCATGCCTTCCATGGAGGCATCCACCGGCAGCGTCTTGCCATCGGCCGTTGTCACCGGGGCGGACGTCGGGCCGAGCAGTTTGGCGTGCGCGCCTTCTGCTTTCAGCGCTTTTTTCATGGCATCGATTGCAGCGCCATCGACACCGTTGGCCGCCAGAATCGCGACTTTGCGGGTTTTGATATCGCCCGGCAACAAATTGGCCTGGCTCAGGGCCGGTGAGCGGTCCAGGGAGATTTTCGGCACATCGACCGTCCCGGCCTTCGGTGCCGGCAAGCCAAGGTTCTGCGCCACACGCTTGGCCAGTTCCAGGTCGATGTTGGCGAGGATCTCATTCACTTCGCGCGCACGGATAAACTCCCGCTCAACCTTGCCCAGCTCAAAGCTGTAGGCCGCGATGATGTGTTCCTGCTCGTGTTTGCTCATGCTGTGAAAGAACAGCCGCGCCTGCGAGAAGTGATCGCTGAACGACTCACTGCGCTGGCGGATCTTGTTGGCGTCGATGCGCTCTGGATAGGTCTCGAAGCCGCCATCTTGCGCGGCGGGCGGTGTTTCTTTCGGCCAGCCACCGTCGATGGAGTTCGGCTCGTAGGACGCGCGCCCCTTGTCGATGGTGGTGCGGTGCATCGCATCCCGCTGGCCATTATGGAAAGGGGCCACCGGACGGTTGATCGGGATCTCGTGAAAATTCGGCCCGCCAAGTCGGCTGATTTGCGTATCGGTGTAGGAAAACAACCGACCTTGCAGCAACGGATCGTTGGAGAAATCGATGCCCGGCACGATGTGCCCCGGGCAGAAAGCGACCTGCTCGGTTTCTGCGAAGAAGTTGTCCGGGTTGCGGTTGAGCACCATCTTGCCCAACGGCGTGATGGGCACGATTTCCTCTGGAATGATTTTGGTCGGGTCGAGAATGTCGAAATCGAAGGAATGTTCGTTTTCCTCTTCGACGACCTGTACGCCCAATTCCCATTCCGGGTAATCGCCCATCTCGATCGATTCCCAGAGATCGCGACGGTGGTAATCGGTGTCTTTACCGGCGAGTTTCTGCGCTTCATCCCAGACCAGCGAGCAGGTCCCGGCGGAAGGGCGCCAGTGGAATTTGACGAAACGCGATTTGCCCTCGGCGTTGATCATCCGGAATGTATGCACGCCGAAGCCTTGCATGCTGCGCAGGCTTTTCGGGATCGCCCGGTCGGACATCGTCCATATCACCATGTGCGCTGATTCCGGCACCAGCGAGACAAAGTCCCAGAAGGTGTCGTGCGCCGAGCCGCCCGTAGGAATCTCGTTGTGTGGCTCGGGTTTTACCGCGTGAACGAAGTCAGGAAACTTGATCGCGTCCTGTATGAAAAACACCGGCATGTTGTTGCCCACCAGGTCGAAGTTGCCTTCGTCGGTGAAGAACTTCACGGCGAAACCGCGTACATCGCGCACGGTATCGCCTGACCCGCGCGGACCTTGCACCGTGGAAAATCGTACGAAGACCGGGGTTTTCTTACCCGGGTCCTGTAAGAAACCGGCCTTGGTCAGTACGGAATGGTTTTCATAGGTCTGGAAAAAACCATGAGCGCCAGTGCCCCGGGCATGGACGATGCGCTCCGGGATCCGCTCATGGTCAAAGTGCGTGATCTTTTCACGCATGATGAAATCTTCCAGCAACGACGGGCCGCGGGCGCCGACTTTCAACGTGTTCTGGTTGTCCGAAACCTTCACGCCCTGGTTGGTGCGCAGGGCTTGGTCGGTGGCGTCGGAGCGGAATTTTTCCAGGCTGTCGAGCTTGGCATTGGTGTTGCCGCGGTCCAGTGTGTCGGTCCCGGCCAGTGCGCTTTTAGGGGCGGCAGGCTTCTTGGTACTCATCAGTCGTAAACTCCTCGTTGCGTTCTCGTCCTAGCCGGACTTGTGAGCAAGGTTCCAGGCACGGCACCTGGCGGTTATCGAGTTGCCTAATTAGTGACTGGCGAGGGTTTCAGCCGTTCCTTTTTTATGACCTTTGATCGCGTTATTGCCAAATGAAAGGTTGAATGCGGAATAAATGCTAATAACCTCTATACGGACAGGCTAAAATGCGCGCCCGGCTAACCGCTGATCCCTTTCTAACGCGCCCCACAAGGTTCGCTACGTGATCGAGTTTCAAAACGTCCACAAAACCTACCGCGTCGCCGGTAAGGATATTCCCGCCCTGCACCCGACCAGTCTGACGATTGAGAACGGTCAGGTCTTCGGCCTGATCGGTCATTCCGGTGCGGGAAAAAGTACCCTGCTGCGTCTGATCAATCGCCTGGAGAACTCCAGTGGCGGCAAGATCATCGTCGACGACGAAGAAATCACGGCGCTCGACGCCAACAGCCTGCGCCGTTTCCGTCAGCAGGTCGGGATGATTTTCCAGCACTTCAACCTGCTGGCGTCCAAGACCGTTGCCGACAACGTCGCGTTGCCGCTGACCCTCGCGGGCGAACTGTCGCGCAGTGAGATCGACCAGCGTGTGGCCGAGTTGCTGGCGCGGGTTGGCTTGTCCGACCACGCGAAAAAGTACCCGGCGCAGTTGTCCGGCGGCCAAAAGCAGCGCGTCGGCATTGCCCGCGCGCTGGCGACCAAGCCGAAAATCCTGCTGTGCGATGAAGCCACCAGCGCCCTGGACCCGCAGACCACGGCGTCGGTCCTGCAATTGCTGGCCGAGATCAATCGCGAGCTGAAGCTGACCATCGTCCTGATCACCCACGAGATGGATGTGATCCGTCGCGTCTGTGACCAGGTTGCGGTCATGGACGCGGGTGTGATTGTCGAGCAAGGCTCGGTGACCGAGGTGTTCCTGCATCCCAAGCACCCGACTACCAAGCGTTTCGTGCAGGAAGACGAGCAGGTCGACGAAAGCGAACAGCGCGACGATTTTGCTCACGTGCCGGGCCGTATCGTGCGTCTGACCTTCCAGGGCGAAGCGACCTACGCGCCATTGCTGGGGACTGTCGCTCGGGAAACGGGCGTGGACTACAGCATCCTGGCCGGTCGTATCGACCGCATCAAAGACATCCCCTACGGGCAATTGACCCTGGCGGTCACCGGCGGCGACATGGACGCGGCGTTTGCCCGCTTCACCGCGGCTGATGTCCACATGGAGGTGCTGCGCTGATGGAAGCCCTGACAAGTTTCTTCGCCAATATCGACTGGTTCGAAATCTGGCTGGCCACTGGCGATACCCTGCTGATGCTCGGTGGTTCGCTGTTGTTCACCGTGCTGCTGGGCCTTCCGCTTGGCGTGCTGTTGTTCCTTTGCAGCCCGCGTCAGTTGCTGGAAGCCAAGGGTGTATACGCGATGTTGTCGCTGGTGGTGAACATTCTGCGTTCGCTGCCCTTCATCATTTTGCTGATCGTGATGATTCCGTTCACCGTGTTGATCACCGGCACTTCACTAGGTGTTGCCGGTGCAATTCCTCCGCTGGTGGTGGGTGCCACGCCGTTCTTCGCGCGACTGGTGGAAACCGCCCTGCGTGAAGTGGATCGCGGCATCATCGAAGCGACACAGGCCATGGGCGCGACGACACGTCAGATCATCACCAATGCCTTGCTGCCAGAAGCCCGCCCGGGCATCTTCGCGGCGATTACGGTGACAGCTATTACACTGGTGTCCTACACGGCGATGGCCGGTGTGGTGGGCGCGGGTGGTCTGGGTGACCTGGCGATCCGTTTTGGTTACCAGCGTTTCCAGACCGATGTGATGGTCGTCACCGTGGTATTGCTGCTGGTCCTGGTTCAAGTGCTGCAAACCGTTGGCGATAAGCTGGTCGTACACTTCTCGCGTAAATAAGTCATGAGCCGGCCATTCGCTGGCAGGCGCCATGCGCCTCACAAGGAGTTAGCTGAATGAAAAAACTACTCGTCGCGTTTGCTGCTGTTGCAGCATTTTCCGCCCACGCCGACACCCTGACCGTTGCGGCCTCCCCAGTCCCGCACGCAGAAATCCTCGAATTCGTTAAACCGGCCCTGGCCAAGGAAGGCGTGGATCTGAAAGTCAAAGTCTTCACCGACTACATCCAGCCGAACGTGCAAGTGGCCGAGAAACGCCTGGATGCCAACTTCTTCCAGCACCAGCCGTACCTCGATGAGTTCAACAAGGCCAAGGGCACCAACCTGGTTTCCGTGGCCGGTGTGCACCTGGAACCGCTGGGCGCTTACTCCAGCAAGTACAAAGCGCTGACCGAACTGCCGGGCGGCGCCAACGTAGTGATCCCGAACGACGCCACCAACGGCGGCCGCGCGCTGTTGCTGCTGGCGAAGGCTGGCCTGATCAAGTTGAAGGATTCGAACAATATCCTGTCGACCGTCAAGGACATCACCGAGAATTCCAAGGACCTGAAATTCCGCGAACTGGAAGCCGCGACCCTCCCGCGCGTGCTGACCCAGGTCGACCTGGCGCTGATCAACACCAACTACGCGCTGGAAGCCAAGCTTGATCCGGCCAAGGATGCTCTGGTCATCGAAGGCAGCGACTCGCCGTACGTGAACATCCTCGTTGCCCGTCCGGACGACAAGGACAGCGAAGACATGAAGAAGCTGGTTGCCGCGCTGCACAGCCCGGAAGTGAAAGCCTTCATTCTCGAGAAGTACAAAGGCGCGGTGGTGCCGGCGTTCTGATTTGAAGCGGTAACGAAAAATGGGGCGCATTGAATGCGCCCCATTTTTTATGCCTGAAACACAGTTCCTGTAGGAGCACAGCTTGCTGGCGATGGCGATCTCACGGACGCCATCGCCAGCAAGCTGTGCTCCTACAGAGAAGCGTGTCGCTTATTTGCGGTTAAGCATCACCGGCAACTGCGCCACCAACTTGGCGTTGTTCAACGGCGCCCGAATAAACCCGCGCTGTGTCCCGTCCGGCCCGATCACCGCCAGGTTGCCGCTGTGATCAACCGTGTAATTCGGCTTGCTGGTGTCCGCCGGAATGAACGGAATGCTCACCGCGTTGGCCAGCTTCTGAATGTCCTCGACCGAGGCCGCCGTCAGCCCCTGAAACTGCGGATCGAAGTAACCCAGGTATTGCTTGAGCTGCTTGGGGGTATCGCGGTTCGGATCGACGCTCACCAGGATGATCTGCAATTTATCCACAGCTTCTGGCGGCAGTTCGCTCTTGATCTGGCGCAGCTGGGCGAGGGTGGTCGGGCAGATGTCCGGGCAGAAGGTGTAGCCGAAGAACAGCAACGACCACTTGTCTTTCAACGCATTGACCGCCACCGGTTTGCCGTCCTGATCGGTCATCGTCACGTCCGGCAGGTTACGGCTTTGCGGCAACAGGATGATCCCGGCGTCGATCAGTGCCGTTGGGTCACCCTGGCCTTTGCCCGACAGCACTTTGTTGATGGTCAGGCCCAGGACCAGCGCGATCAGGGCGACGAGGATGAAGACGGTTTTCTGGGTTCGAGTCATAGGTTCAACAGTAGGTAGTGGTCTACGAGCAGCGCGATAAACAGCAGGAACAAGTACCAGATAGAGTACTTGAACGTGTTGATCGCCGCGTGCGGCCGAGTGCCACGGTACAGCACGACGGCCCATTGCAGAAACCTCGCACCCAGTCCGACGGCGCAAATCAGGTAGAGGACGCCGCTCATGTGAATCACGTACGGCATCAGGCTGACGGCCAGCAACGCGAAGGTGTAAAGCAGGATGTGAATTTTGGTGTAGTGCTCGCCGTGGGTCACCGGCAGCATCGGAATATCAGCCTTGGCGTATTCCTCTTTGCGATGGATCGCCAGCGCCCAGAAATGCGGCGGGGTCCAGGCGAAGATGATCAGCACCAGCAGCAGCGGTTCGGCGCTGACGTGACCGGTGGCCGCGGTCCAGCCGAGCAGCGGCGGGGCGGCACCGGCCAGGCCGCCGATGACGATGTTCTGCGGCGTCGCGCGTTTGAGGAAACCGGTATAGACCACGGCATAACCGAGCAGGGAAGCCAGGGTCAGCCACGCCGTCAGTGGATTGGTGAACGCCAGCAACAACGCCTGCCCCAACACCGCCAGCACCAATGCGAACGTCAGCGCAGCCGTCGGTGAAACCCGGCCTTCGGCCAAGGGGCGCTTATGGGTGCGCGCCATCACCGCATCGATCCGCCGGTCCACTACATGGTTGACCGCCGCCGCCCCGCCGGCACACAACGCAATCCCCAGATTGCCGAACACCAGCACCGTCCACGGCACCCCGGCGCGGGTCGCGAGGAACATGCCGACCAGCGAGGTGATGAGCATCAGCACCACCACTTTCGGCTTGGTCAGCTCCAGGTAGTCACGCCAGATCGCCTGGCTGTGACGTGCGCCGATCAGAGTCGCCATGGCATCTCTCCTTTTATTGTTATGGGCCCGGCTGAATGTTTGCGCGGGCTGAAGCGCCAGCGTGTCGGTTGTTTGATCCGAACCAGACTGGTCCGGGCGTGGTAATTGACCAGCACCATCGTCAGCAGCAGCGCTGCGCCGCCGGCGTTATGCGCGACGGCCACCGGCAGCGGCAGGTGAAACAGCACGTTGCTGATGCCGAGGGTGATCTGTGCGGCGAGAGCAATCAGCACCAGCCCCGCCAGGCGCGTCATGCCGACGACTTTGAGTTGCCACGCCAGACCGAGCAGCACCAGCGTGACCAGCAATGCGCCGATGCGGTGAGTCAGGTGAATCGCCGTGCGAGCATCGCTGTCGAGCTGCCCGCCCAGGTAATTGGGGCCGATGTGTTGGGTCAGGTGAAAGCCGTTGGCGAAGTCCGCCGGGGGTAGCCATTGCCCATGACAGGTCGGGAAGTCGATGCAGGCCACCGCTGCGTAGTTGGAACTGACCCAGCCACCAAGGGCGATTTGCAGGATCACCAGCAGCAACCCGGCCGTCGCCCAGTACTGCAAACGCCGAGGCACTGTCAGCGCCGGCAGCACGCCGGACAAGCGCAAGGTCAGCAGAAACAACAGGCTCAGCGTGGCAAAACCACCGAGCAAATGCCCGGTCACCACTTGCGGCCAGAGCTTGAGCGTCACCGTCCACATGCCGAACGCCGCTTGGGCAATCACCACCGCCAACAGGAACAACGGCAGCTTCACCGGTTGCCCCGGATGCCGACGATGCACCCAGGCGCGCCCGGCCAGTACCGAAATCAACAATCCCAGCGTGCCGGCGAAGTAGCGGTGGACCATTTCGTTCCAGCCCTTGTGGGCTTCGACAGGAGCGTCGGGAAAATGCAGTTCGGCATGGGCCAGCTGGGCTTCGCTTTTCGGCACGCTGATAAAACCGTAGCAGCCCGGCCAGTCCGGGCAGCCGAGGCCGGCGTGGGTCAGGCGAGTGTAGGCGCCGAGCAACACCACTATCAGTGCCAGCAAGGTGGCAAACAGCGCGAGGCGAAATCCAGGTTTGGCCATGACGATGCCCTTATCCGATGTTCGACAGTTTCAGCAGATGGCGCAGGTCGTTGAGCAGCTCCTTGCCCTTGATCGACGGGTCGTAGCGCAGCACCAGATTGCCGTGGGGGTCGATGATCCACAGGTGCGGCGTGTCATTGCTCTGAGCGCCTTTGGTGTAGGTCGGCAGGTCCAGTGAATAACGCTGCAGCTGCGGGTACTCGCGTTGAAGTTTAGTCTCGTAATCGCTGTTCAGCGGCTGCGCGGTGGCGATGGCGTGACTGGCGCGACCGGCATCGCGGCCGAGGCCGATCTGGACTTGCCGCGCCAAGTACACCAATTGTTGGCAGTCGACCGAGCACTCCTTGGGCGCCGTGACCAGCAATTGCCAGCGATCCTCCTGCGCCTGCACGCCGAGGTCGACGCGGGTCTTGCCGTTGCCGATCAGCTCGCCGTGATAGCTGCGACCTTCCGGCACCCAGAACTGCAATTTGTACATGCCGGTGGCGAGGATCATCGGACCGATCACCCCAAGCAGGATCAGCAGCAACTGCAAGCGCCCCTTGCGCCGGTTCGTCGGCGTTTTCGCCTCAGACGTGCTGGGTGGATTCATGGCCGCTCCCATGGTGTTTCTCCTTTGCGTTGTGCCAGCCGAGGTAGAGAAAAAGGCCGAGCAGGACGATCGACATGGCGAACCACTGCACGGCATAAGCGATGTGTTTTTCCGGCCCCGTGGCCACCACCGGCCAATCGGCCTGGTAGGACGCGGGGCCGGTTTCTGCGCGTAATTCGTAGGCAAAACCTTCACGGTCCAGCGCCGTCCAGAGCTTTGAAGGCTCGACGGCAGTCACTAACCGAGGCCAGGTTTTAGTGCTCGGATCGGCCTGCAGTTGAAAGGTCGCGCCGGGTGAAACGTAGACCCAGGCGTCAAGGCTCAATGCCCGAGTCGGCGTGGTGAATTGCGGCGGTGTGCGCCGGTCCGGCCAAGGCAGCCAGCCGCGATTGACCAGCAGCCACAGTCCGGTCGCCTGATCCTGAAACGGTTGCAGCAGCTCGACGCCAACCTTGCCGTCGCGCTGACGGTTATCCAGCAACAAGCTGTGCGCCGCATCGAACTGGCCGTGCAGGCGAACCCGGCGAAAGGCCGGGTCCTCGGTGTGTTGCAGTTCGGTGCTGGCCATCGATGCGGCGGCGCGGCGCTCGGCGTAGGTGTGCAGCAGTGCGCTTTTCTCCGCCCCCCGGCTCAGTTGCCAGAAGCCGAGCGACACCAGCAGCGGCAGCAAGATGGCGACCACCAGCGTCGGCACGATGCCCGGCCGAAAGCGCTTCATGGCGTCGCCAGAAAGTCGGTAGTCGCGATAGCTATACTCAAGTGCATCGCCTTTCCCCCGGAGTCCCACCATGCTCAAAGCAGCCATCGTCCTGATGCTGATTGCCACGGTTGTCAGCCTGTTCAGCGGCCTGTTTTTTCTGGTCAAGGACGACAGCAGCTCGAACCGCCTCGTCATTGCCTTGAGTGTTCGTGTTGCCCTGGCCGCCATCACCGTCGGCTTGATCGCCTGGGGTTTTTTCAGCGGCCAGCTGGTGTCCCACGTTCCGTGGTAGCTACAAGCTTGAAGCTCGAAGCTTGAAGCTTGAAGCTCGAAGCTGCTCTAAAGCACATAGACGAAAACGAACAGCCCGATCCACACCACGTCCACGAAGTGCCAATACCAACTGGCCGCCTCGAAACCGAACTGATGGTCGTTGTCGAAGTGCCCGCGCATGACCCGCATCAGCATCACGAACAGAATGATGGTGCCCATGGTCACGTGGGCGCCGTGGAAACCGGTGAGCATGAAAAAGGTCGCGCCGTAGATGCCCGAGCCCAGGGTCAGGCCCAGTTCGTGGTAGGCGTGCAGGTACTCTTCGGCCTGGAAGCCGAGGAAGGCACAACCCAGCAACACGGTGATCGCCAGCCAGATTTTCAGCGCGCCGCGATGGCCTTTTTTCAACGCGTGGTGGGCGATGGTAATGGTGACGCTGGAGCTCACCAGCAGCACGGTATTGAGCAGCGGCAGGCCCCAGGGGCTGATGACTTCCTTCGGCGGCGGAAACAGTTTCGAGTCGGGGTTGTTCAGCAAGGGCCAGACAAATTCGAAGTTCGGCCAGAGCATGTGGGCAAGACCCTTGGCGCCTTCACCACCGAGCGCCGGACCGGAGACCTGCCGCACATAAAACAGGGCACCGAAGAAGGCGATAAAGAACATCACCTCCGAGAAGATGAACCAGCTCATGCCCCAGCGAAACGAGCGATCCATCTGGGCGCTATATAACCCCTGACGACTTTCCTTGATCACCGTACCGAACCAGCCGAACAGCATGTACGCCAGCAGCAGGCCGCCGACGAAAAAGATCAGCGGGCCGTGGGATTCCGGCCGCGCCGCTTTCAGATCGTTGAACCAGGTCGCCAGGCCGAACACGGTGACGAACATGCCGACCGTGGCGATGATCGGCCACTTGCTCTGGGCCGGTACGTAATAATGTTCATGAGTTGCCATTTATTGTTCTCCTTATCGGGCACGCTCAGCCGCCGGTATTTACAGCCACCGGTGGATGTCGGGCGGTGATATCGAACAGCGTGTAGGACAGCGTCAGGTGCTTCACATCCTTGGGCATGTCACGGTCAACGATGAAACGTACCGGCATCTCGATCCGTTGACCGGGCTGCAGCACTTGCTGGGTAAAGCAGAAACATTCGGTCTTGTGGAAATACGCCGCCGCGTTGCTCGGCGCGATGCTCGGCACCGCTTGCGCGCTCATTGGCTTGTCAGTCGGGTTGTGCGCGATGAAGATCATCTCGTTCACTGCGCCAGGGTTGGCCGTCAGTTCGTCGCTCTTGGGGTAGAAATCCCAGGACATGTCAGCAGAGTTGGTCGACAGAAACTGCACGCGTACCTGCCGCGAAGTATCGACGGTTTGCTCGCCTTCATACTGCCCGGCGGTCTTGCCATTGATGCCGAACGCCTTGCACATCACGTCGTAGATCGGCACCAGGGCAAACCCGAAAATAAACATCGCCACCACCACCAGCAACAGGCGGGTGACCAGCTTCTTCATCGAAATCGAGTCAGCCATGACAGCGAGCCTCTACACAAAACCCTGTGGCGAGGGGGTTTACCCCCGTTGGGTCGCGAAGCGGCCCCAAAACCTGTGACCGTGATGTGTCAGGCATACCGCAGGCGCTGGTTTTACGACTGCTTCGCAGCCGAACGGGGGTAAACCCCCTCGCCACAAAGGCGTCGCCGATTGCAGTGTTCATTTCACTTCCGGCGGCGTGGTGAACGTGTGATACGGCGCCGGTGACGGGATGCTCCATTCCAGGCCTTCCGCTCCATCCCACGGTTTGGCCGGTGCTGGCGGGCCGCCGCGGATGGTCTTGATCACGATGAACAGGAAGAAGATCTGCGTGGCGCCGAACATGAATGCGCCGATCGACGACACCATGTTGAAGTCGGCGAATTGCAGGTTGTAGTCCGGAATCCGCCGCGGCATACCCGCCAGCCCCACGAAGTGCATCGGGAAAAACGCCATGTTCATGCCGATGAACGAGAGCCAGAAGTGCAGCTTGCCGAGGGTTTCGTCGTACATGTGGCCGGTCCATTTCGGCAGCCAGTAGTAGGCCGACGCGAAGATCCCGAAGATTGCCCCTGGCACCAGCACGTAGTGGAAATGCGCGACCACGAAGTAGGTGTCCTGGTACTGGAAGTCTGCCGGGGCGATGGCCAGCATCAACCCTGAGAACCCGCCAATGGAGAACAGGATCACGAACGCCACCGCGAACAGCATCGGCGTCTCGAAGGTCAGTGAGCCTTGCCACATGGTGCTCGCCCAGTTGAACACCTTCACTCCGGTGGGCACCGCGATCAGCAGCGTGGCGTACATGAAGAACAGCTCGCCCACCAGCGGAATGCCGACCACGAACATGTGGTGCGCCCAGACGATGAACGACAGGAACGCGATACTCGCCGTGGCATAGACCATCGAGGTGTAGCCAAACAGTGGCTTGCGCGAAAAGGCCGGAATGATCGAGCTGACGGCACCGAAGGCCGGCAGGATCATGATGTACACCTCTGGGTGACCGAAGAACCAGAACACATGCTGGAACAACACCGGGTCACCGCCACCGGCGGCACTGAAGAAGCTGGTGCCGAAGTGGATGTCCATCAGCATCATCGTCACGCAACCGGCCAGCACCGGCATCACCGCAATCAGCAGGAACGCAGTGATCAGCCAGGTCCAGACGAACAGCGGCATTTTCATCAGCGTCATGCCGGGCGCGCGCAAGTTGAGGATGGTCGCGATCACGTTGATCGCGCCCATGATTGAACTGATCCCCATCAAGTGGATGGCGAAGATGAAGAACGTCACGCTTTCCGGCGCGTAGGTCGTCGACAGCGGGGCGTAGAACGTCCAGCCGAAGTTCGGTCCGCCGCCGGGGGTGAACAGGGTCGACACCAGCAGGATGAACGCCGCTGGCAGCAGCCAGAAGCTGAAGTTGTTCATCCGCGGCAGGGCCATGTCCGGCGCGCCGATCATCAACGGGATCATCCAGTTGGCGAGGCCGACGAACGCCGGCATCACCGCACCGAACACCATCACCAGACCGTGCATGGTGGTCATCTGGTTGAAAAATTCCGGCTGGACGATCTGCAGCCCCGGCTGGAACAGTTCGGCGCGAATCACCATCGCGAACGTACCGCCCAAGAGGAACATGGAGAACGCAAACCACAGGTACAGCGTGCCGATATCCTTGTGGTTGGTGGTCAGTACCCAGCGCATCAGGCCTTTGGCCGGGCCGTGGGCGTGATCGGTGTGGGTCTGAACATGGTCATCGATTACAGCAGTCATGTCCTGTCTCCTGCAAACAGATGGGCTGGGCGGGCCGGGGCGCATTGCCCCGACCGGTTCCTGGTGCACGCAATGGACCGGGTCATTTGCTTTCCGCCTGTTTCAGCTCCAGCACTTCTTTAGGAGTGACCATGTCGCCTTTGTTGTTGCCCCAGGCGTTGCGTTCGTAGGTCACGACCGCCGCGATATCGACTTCCGAGAGCTGCTTGCCGAACGCCGCCATCGAGGTGCCGGGCTTGCCGTGGAAGACAATGCCCAAGTGATCCTTGATTGGACCGGTGGCGATTTTCGAGCCCTTGAGCGCCGGGAACATCGGCGGCAAGCCCTGGCCTTCGGCCTGGTGACAGGCCACGCAAGTGGTGTGATAGACCTTGTCGCCACGCTCTTTAAGCTCGTCGAGGGTCCATTCCTTGCTGGTCAGCTCTTTGAGCTGCATGGCCTCGGCCTTGCGCTCACCCAGCCATTTTTCGTAATCGGCCTTTTCCTTGACCTCGACCACGATCGGCATGAAGCCGTGGTCCTTGCCGCACAATTCGGCGCACTGCCCACGGTAGAGGCCAGGCTTGTCGACGCGGGTCCAGGCTTCATTGACGAATCCCGGAATCGCATCGCGCTTGACCGCGAAGGCCGGCACCCACCAGGAGTGGATAACGTCGGCGGAGGTCACCAGGAAGCGCACCTTGGCGCCAATCGGCAGCACCAGTGGCTTGTCGACCTCAAGCAGATAGTGCTCGCCCTTCGTTTCCTTGTTGTGGATCTGATCGGCGGGGGTGGCCATGTTGCTGAAGAACTCAACGTCCTGGCCCAGGTATTTGTAGTGCCACTTCCACTGATAGCCCGTGACCTGGATATCGATATCCGGCTCACTGGCGTCGTACATCTTGATCAGGGTCGCCGTCGCGGGGACCGCCATGGCCACCAGGATCACGAAGGGCACGATGGTCCAGAGGATTTCGACGGTGGTGCTTTCATGAAATTTTGCGGCCACCTGCCCGGTTGAGCGACGGTGGAGGATCATCGACCAGAACATGGCGCCGAAGACGATGATGCCGATCACTACACAGATCCAGAAAATGGTCATGTGCAGGTCAAATACTGCGTGACTGATTTCAGTCGCTCCCGGCGCCATATTCACAGTCCAGGCGGCTTGCACCTGACCGAAAATCGACCACAACAGGAGGCCCATCCAGACGTGTGGATGTCGCATCATTGCGGGTTCCCCTTATCGTTCTTTTTATCCCGCCGGCTTTCACCTGCGGCAAGGGAGCGGCATTTCAGACTACGAACTTGAATCGCCGGGCCTTGCTGCGTGTGCAGTCGGGCGTCATCAGCTAACTCCATTCCCACCCGAGTATAGACAGCGACTGCCACCTCGCAACGTGACTGCGTAAATGATCTGAAACAGCTGGGACTTGCGTTCAAGGTCCCGAATGGAGAAGGATGCGGACGAGTGGTGGCAAATCGATATAACTGTGATGTCTCAAGGATGAAATAATTATGACAAATGCGTCTTAGCCTTTTTCATATGCCAGCTAAGTTATGTCTTCCCTATTTCATTGCCTTTGTTTCCTGGAGTTTTCATGAACACCGCCGCATTACGCGAGCAGATCCAAAAAGCCCAACAACACGAGGCCGAGACCGGCCTGTTGACGCGTCAGCTGGAAAGCAAACTGCCTCATTTACATCCGTCGATCCAATTGCCGGAGGCGGATGCCAATGGCGTGCTGACGCGTTTTGTCGCCGCCTATATCGATGAAGTGCCTGATCTGCTGGATGCAGCCAATGAAGTCGCCAGGGAAGCGGGTATCGAGTCACAGATCAAACCGGTGCTGACAATCGCCGAACAGTACTTCCTTCAGCCGCCGGCGCTTATGGCGGGTCACATCGGGCTCGACAGCCTGCTGGACGAAGCCTATCTGGCGCACCGGTTTGTCGAAGAGGTCAACGACCTGTACATCAAGCACTTTGGCCAGCCACTGATCCCCTTGGACATGACTGTCGCCAACCTGATTGCTCACCAACTGATCGGTGAGGAATTTGCTAACCAACTGGATGAGGCGGTGCATCACGCCGTGGATGAGATGCTCGACGACGAAAGCTTTGCGCTGGAGTCGGTGGAAGCCTACCGCGAGAAGCTCAGCAGCCCGGATACCGGCGCTGCGTGGAAGCGCTGGCCGTGCATGTCACGCCGGTTGGGCGTAGGGCTGGAGCTGGATCAGCCCGCCGCATAACCCCCTGTAGGAGCCGGCTTGCTGGCGATGAATGATGACGCGGTATACCTGACACACCGCATCATCGTTCATCGCCAGCAAGCCGGCTCCTACAAGGTTCAGCCGGCTGAACCTACGCCGGTGGTGGTCCGCAACCGCCCTTCCAGCCTGCGCTTCAACCCCCGCGCTTCAATCAACAGCGTCGAACCCTTGGCCGCATTGGCCCGACCCCATTCCTCAAGCAACTCCAGGCACGAGTGGTCGATGTAGCTCAGGTTATTGAGCGGCACATGCACCGTCGCACCGGCCGGAATGGTCCCCAACACCTGAGTCAACGCCGGCACCTTGAGAAAGGTCGCAGCCCCGATCAATCGCAACTCCATTTCGCCGTCCCTGGGCAGATCGATCAGGCTGATCTTCAACCGCGAGGCTTTCCACGCCAGTTTGGCCAGGGTCAGGCCGAAGCCTATCAGTACGCCGGTCAACAAGTCGGTGAAGACAATCGTCAGCGCCGTCGCGGCGTAGGTGAACATCGGCATCCGGCCATAACGGCCCAGACCGCGGAAGGCCTTGAGGTCGACCAGCTTGAAACCGGTGTAAACCAGCACACCCGCCAAGCTTGCCACCGGAATGCTTTGCAGCACGCTCGACAGCAGCAACACGAACGCCAGCAGCCAAAGGCCATGGAATATCGCCGACAGTCGCGTGGTGGCGCCAGCCTGCACGTTGGCCGAGCTGCGCACGATCACACCGGTCATGGGCAACGCACCGAGCAGGCCGCAGAGCATGTTGCCGACGCCTTGCGCCGAGAGTTCCCGGTCGAAGTCCGAGCGTTGACCGCTGTGCATGCGGTCCACCGCAGCGGCAGACAGCAAGGTTTCGGCACTGGCGATGAAAGCGACAGCGAAGGCGGCGATCAGCAAGGTCGGGTCGGCGAGATTGAGCAAGTCCGCCGGTTTCAGCCAGTCGATGGCTTCCGCCAGATTGGCCGGGACTTCCACACGTTTGACCTGCAAGGCGAGCATCAGGCTGGCGACAGTCGCCAGGCCTACACCCAGGAGCGCTCCCGGAATGAAGCGCAGGGAATGCGGGCGGAGTTTTTCCCACAGGTACATCACCGCTATGGTTGCGAGCCCGAGCAGGCCGGCCTGCCAACCAAAAGAAGGCAAGGCTTGCGCCACGGCAGCCGGAAAGGCCGCCAGGTTATCCAGCCCCGACGGTTTGGACACGGCGTCGAGCATCACATGCACCTGTGACAATACGATCAGCACGCCAATCCCGGCGAGCATGCCGTAAACCACCGCCGGTGCCGTTACCCGAAACCAGCAGCCCAGTTTCAAACGTCCGGCGACCAATTGCAGAAAACCCGCCAGCAGCAGAATCGGCCCGAGCATGGCGATGCCGTGCTGGCGCACCAGTTCGAACACCAGAACGGCCAGACCCGCCGCCGGACCGCTGACTTGCAGGGGCGAACCCGCGAGCCAACCCACGACCAGACCACCGATGATGCCGGTGATCAGGCCTTTGGCCGGTGGTAATCCCGAAGCGATGGCGATGCCCATGCACAAGGGCAGGGCGACCAGAAACACAACCACTGAAGCGAGCAGCTCCCGTGGCAGAACAGCTTTAAGTTGCGCAGCACGCATGGTGATACTCCCGAAGTTTTCTTCAGGCATGGCAAAGCCAGGCTGCTTGATCAGCAGCCTCGGCTAAAAACCACACAATGATTTAGGAGGATTTAGAAGCGCGCTTTGGGCGTCGCCACCGGAATCGGATGGCTGCCATCGAGGGGCAGGAAACAACCCTGATCCGCGTCGTAAGCTTTGATTTCGCTGGTTTCGATGCTGTAGACCCAGCCATGGATAAATAGCTGACCGTTGGCCATGCGCGAGGCCACCGACGGGTGCGTGCGCAAATGCTGTAACTGGGCGATTACATTCTCTTCGGTGAGGATGTGCATGCTTTCGTTTTCATCGGCGCAGTGGCAGTTTTCCTGGACCATGGTTTTCGCCACCTCGGCATGACGCAACCAGGCTTTGACCGTTGGCATTTTCTCCAGGCTCTGCGGGTTGAGCACCGCGCGCATGGCGCCGCAGTCGGAGTGTCCGCAGATGATAATGTGCTGCACGCCGAGCGCGAGCACGGCGTATTCGATGGCGGTGGAAACGCCGCCGTTCATTTGCCCATAAGGCGGCACAACGTTACCGACGTTACGGGTTACGAACAGGTCGCCGGGGGCGCTTTGGGTGATCAGTT
Source organism: Pseudomonas sp. LBUM1651 (assembly GCF_059716135.1). NCBI lineage: Bacteria > Pseudomonadati > Pseudomonadota > Gammaproteobacteria > Pseudomonadales > Pseudomonadaceae > Pseudomonas > Pseudomonas sp. LBUM1651. The sequence goes on from NZ_CP166805.1 coordinate 83,195, forward strand.
CAGGAACGATGCGCGAATCGGCGCACGCAATGAACATCGCTCTGGGGCTTTGGGCCGTGGCGAGTTTTTTGAACAGTTCTTCCTGCTGCGGAAAAACTTCGTGATGAAAATGCAAAAAGCCGTCAACGATATGCTGCAGCGCTGCATCGGCGGTTTCCGCCTCCGGTTGGGCTGAAGCCGACGCAGCCAACGGCTGTTTATCCTTGTCACTCATGAATTCATCCTCATTGGCGAAGTCAGGGAATTTTCCCGTTTTTCCGGTGTGAAGCCAGTGGCTGTTTAAAAAACATCCGGGCGAGAAATCTCGACCCGTCAGTCACTCGATGAACAAGGTAGCTGCCGAAACTTAACTCAAACTGAATCAACTGCTCTAGAACGTGTGTTACAGGTTACAAAAAATGTGACCAGCCTAATTATGTCGCACGCTTCCTATTACTCAACCATAGGCCAATTGTCCTCAAATCAACGACATCTGGCGACCCGGCGGACAAAAGGCTTCGCAATCCAGATTGAAACCTTCCCGTCGATTGAGCCCCAGGCGTTTGATGGTTTTGGCAAATCGTTGTGCCAGCAGGTCGGCAAATGGACCTTCGCCACGCATCCGGCTGCCAAACCGACTGTCGTAGAGCTCACCGCCGCGGCTTTGGCGGATCAGGCTCAACACATGAGTGGCACGTTGAGGATAGTGGGCCGCCAGCCATTCCTCGAACAACGGCGCCACTTCCAGTGGCAGGCGCAGCATCATGTAGGCCGCACTTTGTGCGCCGGCCGCCTGCGCCTCGGTCAGCAGGCTTTCGAGCTCGCTGTCGTTGATCATCGGAATCATCGGTGAACACAGCACACCCACCGGAATCCCGGCTTCACGCATCACACGGATTGCCCGTAGACGGGCCTTGGGCGCAGCGGCTCGGGGTTCGAGGATGCGCTTGAGTTCATCGTCCAGGGTGGTGAGGCTGATCATCACCGCTACCAGCCGTTGTTCGGCGAGTTCAGCCAGCAGGTCCAGGTCGCGCAGAATCAGCGAGCCCTTGGTGATGATCGTCACCGGGTGACGGTAACGCAGCAGCACTTCCAGGGTTTTGCGGGTGATCTTGTGTTCGCGCTCGATGGGTTGGTATGGATCGGTGTTGGAGCCCAGGTTGATCGGTGCGCATTGATAGCCGCGTTTGGACAGTTGCTCCTCCAGCACATCGGCGGCATTGGTCTTGGCAATCAGTTTTGTTTCGAAATCCAGCCCCGGTGACATGTCCCAATAAGCGTGGCTGGGTCGTGCATAGCAATAAATGCAGCCGTGCTCGCAGCCGCGATAGGGGTTGATCGAACGATCGAAGGGCAGGTCTGGCGAGTTGTTGCGGGTAATGATGGTTTTCGCGGTCTCGATGCGCACCTCGGTGCCCTGAGTCATCGGCGCTTCCTGATACCAGCCATCGTCCTCCGCCACCGAGCGGTTGGGGGCGAAGCGGTTGTGCGGGTTGGTGACGGTGCCGCGGCCGCGGGGTGGCAAGGGAGTGCTCATCGATCGATACTCGTTGCTGTATGTACATACAGTATCGGAGGTTGAGCGAGCCGGCCAGTGCCGTTCGGCACTCCGACAAGGCAGGAAACTTCTTTGCAATGGAGTTGATCGACAAGTGCAATTTAGTGACATTCCGGGAAACATATAGTGAATAGCTTGGAAGCTAACTTGATAAGTAGTATTCGTCTCGCACGAAGTTTCGTGTATTAACTCTTTAAATGGAATTTATAAATGTCGTTTTTTAATCAGCGCGGTATTTTTTTACAACTTATGCAGCCAAGCCCTTCGGAACCAAACACGCTCGTTTCAATGCAGCTTGCCCGGAAGGAATTGGGTTGGGATGCCGCAAACGAAGCGCAGACCGAGGCCCTGGTGGATTCCGTCTATATGACTGCAACCTCGGTTGATGGCGGTCGTTCTTTCAACATCAATATAGTCAAAAGTGATGTGGACGGTGACGGCGATATTGACAGTGATGACAAGGAAAAACTGCTGGCTCTGGCGAAAGCTTATTCCAGTATCGTCAACCCATAAGCCTGTTTTATCACTGAGCCTGTGAAGATTCATGCAGGCTTGTTTGTAAGTAACAAATGGGATTATCTCTGGTGTTAAATATCGGATAAAAATTGGCCCCATCACGATTCTTTGACAGACGGCTCACAGGCCTTTGACTGTTGTGGGCTCAATCTGGCGTCGTCACCCCGCCTCTCAATACGGTCGCCGAGCATGTCCCCACGTATTATCCCTGCGATATGTCTGTCGCTGGTTGCACTGTTCAACCTGACGTTCGCTCACGCTGACGAGACAATCGTGCCCCGTCCTGCGGAGTGGGCTCAACCGGTCGAGGTCCAGTACAACCTTTTCCAGATGTCCCCGACGCTCTACCGCAGCGCATTACCCGACCGCGGAGCCGTTCCCTTGCTGGCAAAACTCAAGGTCGCCACTGTGATCAACTTCCTGCCCGAGTCCGATTCAAGCTGGCTGGCCACGCCCGGTATTGAACAGGTTCAACTGCCCTACCGCACCAATCACGTGGATGATGCGCAAGTCCTCGCGGCCCTTCGTGCCATTCAGAGTGCCGAAGCCAAAGGCCCGGTGCTGATGCACTGCAAACACGGCTCGGACCGGACTGGCCTGATGGCCGCCATGTACCGGGTGGTCGTGCAGGGATGGAGCAAGGAAGATGCCCTGAACGAGATGACTCAAGGTGGCTTTGGTGACAGCACCCACTTCAGGGACGGGGTTCATTACATGATGCAGGCCGATGCCGAGAAGCTGCGCACTGCGCTGGCCAACGGGGAGTGCAGCACGAGCCCGTTCGCCGCGTGCTCGATGAAAAACTGGTTCAAGTCCGCCCATGTCGAGTAATCAGCACCTCCCACGGCATTGCGCTGTGGGAAGTGATCACTGAACTCAGTGCTGTTCGTCAGGCTTTTTCTTCAGCTTCGGGTTCGGGAAAAACTGTACGGCCTGAACCTTGGCGTCCGGCACCTTCAGCGCTGAAATATTGACCCGCGTACCCAATTCCTTGGGTACGGACAGGCCTTGTTCATTCAACGTGTCCGAATACCCGCAAGCCACGCACTCGCGGTGCGGGACTTCGTCTTCGTTCCACATCATCAACTTGTCCGGCTCGCTGCACGCCGGGCAAACCGCCCCGGCGATGAAACGCTTTTTCGTCTTCACAGGTCCCTCACTCATGCTGCTGCGACCTCACTCAGGCCGCTGTGGCGCAAGAGTGCGTCAATCGACGGGGCACGGCCACGGAAGTCGACGAACAGCACCATCGGCTCCTGAGAACCGCCGCGGGCCAGGATCGCTTCGCGGAATGCGCGACCGGTTTCGGCATTGAGCACGCCGTCTTCTTCGAACTTCGAGAACGCGTCGGCGGACAGCACTTCGGCCCATTTGTAGCTGTAGTAACCCGCCGCGTAGCCGCCAGCGAAGATGTGGGCGAAGCTGTTCGGGAAGCGGTTGTAAGCCGGCGGGCGCATGACCGAGACCTCGTCGCGCACGCCTTCGAGCACTTGCAGCACGCTGCGGCCATCGCCGTGGGTGGCATGCAGTTCGAAGTCGAACAACGAGAATTCCAGCTGGCGCACCATCATCAGGCCGGACTGGAAGTTCTTCGCCGCGAGCATTTTTTCCAGCAGATCCTGGGGCAGTGGCTCACCGGTTTCGTAATGACCGGAAATCAGCGCCAGACCTTCCGGCTCCCAGCACCAGTTTTCCATGAACTGACTTGGCAGCTCGACCGCATCCCACGCCACGCCATTGATGCCGGACACACCCGCGTGTTCGACGCGGGTCAGCAGGTGATGCAGGCCGTGACCGAATTCGTGGAACAGGGTGGTCACTTCGTCGTGGGTCAGTAGCGCAGGCTTGCCGCTGTCGGCCGGGGTGAAGTTGCACACCAGATTGGCGACCGGATTTTGCAGTGACCCTTCAGCGGTGCGGCGACGGTCGCGGGCGCCGTCCATCCAGGCGCCGCCGCGCTTGTTGGCGCGGGCATAGAGGTCGAAGAAGAAGCGGCCGACATGCTGGCCGTTTTCCTTGATTTCGAACAGGCGAACGTCAGGGTGCCAGGTGTCGAAGCCTTTCTGCTCGGCGATTTCGATGCCGTACAGACGTTGAACGATGGCGAACAGACCGCTCAACACTTTATCAATCGGGAAATAGGCGCGCAGGGCTTCCTGGGCAACGCTGTAACGTTGTTCGCGGAGTTTTTCACCGTAGAAACCGCTGTCCCAGCTTTGCAGGTCCGGGCAGCCTTGTTCGGCGGCGTAGGCCTTGAGCTGTTCCAGATCCCGGGCGGCGAACGGCTTGCTGCGCTTGGCCAGATCGCGCAGGAAACTCAGCACCTGATCACTGGATTCAGCCATTTTGGTGGCCAGACTCAGCTCCGAGAAGCTGCCGAAGCCCAAGAGTTTTGCCAGCTCCTGACGCAGGTCGAGGATTTCTTCCATCACCGGGCCGTTATCGTTCTGACTGGCATTCGGACCCTGGTCCGACGCACGGGTGCAGTAGGCGGCGTAGACTTCCTCGCGCAGGGCACGGTCGTGGGCGTAGGTCATCACCGCGTAGTAGCTCGGGAATTCCAGGGTGATCAGGAAACCTTCCAGACCCTTGGCCTGGGCTGCGGCGGCCATTTGCGCCTTGGCGGAATCGGTCAGGCCGGCGAGGGCGGCTTCGTCGGTAACGTGCTTGGTCCAGGCCTGAGTCGCATCGAGCAACTGGTTGGAAAAGCGGCTGCCCAGCTCCGACAATTTGCTTTGCACCTCGGCGTAACGCTGTTGCTCGGCTTCTGGCAGATCAATACCCGACAGACGGAAGTCACGCAGGGAGTGTTCCAGGATGGTTTTCTGCGCCACGTCGAAACCGGCGGCTTCCGGACTGCTGGCCAGGGCTTCGAAGGCCTCGAACAATTCGCGGTTCTGGCCCAGCTCGGTAGAGTAGGCACTCAGGGCGGGCAGGCAGGATTCGTAGGCTTCGCGCAATTCGGCGCTGTTGCACACGGCATTCAGGTGGCTGACCGGGCTCCAGGCAGCGCCCAGGCGATCGTTGAGTTCGTCCATCGCCAGCACCAGGCCGGCCCAGGTCGGTTGTTTGCCCTGGGTTTTGAGGATCTCGATAATCGCGGCGCGGTTGTCAGCCAGGATCTGTTCAATGGCCGGTTGCACGTGTTCGGCACGGATTGCCGAGAACGGCGGCAGGTCGTAGGACTGCAGAAGAGGGTTGTTCACGCTCACGGTTGGCACCTTGGCTGGAAGAAACATGCGGCCATCTTAATTACAATCGACGCTCACCGCAGCTATCGGCAACAGAGAGAAACCCTATCGTGACCCTTCGCAAGTATCAGAACCACACGCCACTGCTGGGCAAAGGCGCTTTTGTCGACAGCTCGGCCGTGGTGATCGGCGACGTCGAAATCGGCGATGACAGCTCCGTTTGGCCGCTGACGGTGATCCGCGGCGACATGCACCGCATCCGTATTGGCGCGCGCACCAGCGTTCAGGATGGCTGCGTGCTGCACATCACCCACGCCGGGCCGTTCAATCCTGATGGCTTTGCGTGTTTGATCGGCGACGATGTGACCATCGCGCACAAAGTCATGCTTCACGGGTGCAGCGTGGGCAGCCGGGTGCTGATTGGCATGGGCAGTATCGTCATGGACGGCGCTGTGGTCGAGGACGATGTGATCATCGGCGCCGGCAGCCTGGTGCCACCGGGCAAGCACCTGGAAAGCGGTTTCCTGTATGTGGGCAGCCCGGTGAGGCAGATACGTCCGTTGACTGAGAAGGAAAAAGCCTTTTTCACCTACAGCGCGGCGAACTACGTGAAGCTCAAGGATCTGCATCTGGCTGAAGGCTACGACCAGCTCTGACCCTGCGCCCTTATTCAGGATTCAACATGCATTACCCAACCGTATTGTTCGACCTCGATGGCACCCTGACCGACCCGCGCGAGGGCATCACCCGCTCGATCCAGTTCGCCCTGGGCAAACTGGGGATCGAAGAACCCGACCTGACCAAACTGGAACACTTCATCGGCCCGCCGTTGCTACAGGCGTTCATGCAGTTCTACGACTTCGACGAACCCAAGGCCTGGGAGGCGGTGAATTTCTATCGCGAGCGCTTCAAGGTCACCGGCCTGTATGAAAACCGCGTGTTCGATGGCGTTACGCCGCTGCTGGAAACCCTCGGCGGGCAAGGGCGCCAGCTGTACATCGCGACTTCCAAGCCGTGGATCTTCGCCCGGGAAATCGCCCGGCACTTCGACTTCGCCAAACACTTCAAAGTCATTTACGGCAGCGAGCTGGATGGCACGCGGACCAACAAGGTCGAGCTGATAGCCCACTTGATGGCCGAAGAAAACCTGGACCCGGCCAGCACCCTGATGATAGGCGACCGCAAACACGACCTCATCGGCGCGCGCAGCAACGGCCTGGATGCTGCGGCGGTGGGTTATGGTTTTGGCAGCCATGAAGAGTTGAGCGCAGAAGCGCCGACGTATCACTTCGAAACGCTGGATGAGATGCATCAGGCGTTTTTGCAGCGTTAGTCAGATCGCTTTCGCGGGCAAGCCTCGCTCCTACAGGGAAACACCGAACTTGTAGGAGCGAGGCTTGCCCGCGAAGGCGTCCTCCCATACACATCCTGATCAACAGTTCTCACTCAAATCCCTTCTTATCGTCCTAGCCTGAAGACTAAGGCCACGATCAAGGAGGATCATCATTGCCGGAGTTAAAACACGCTCACCGATTGCGCACGGGACGATATTCGGAGTCCGGCCAGATTTACCTACTAACGGCGGTACTTTTGAATCGAGAGCCGTTGTTCCGCGACTTCAACAATGGGCGCTTGGTAGTCGACGCTTTTAGAACGGCTGAGGGAGAAGAGTTGGCGAAATCTTTAGCCTGGGTCGTCATGCCCGATCATTTCCATTGGTTGATCGAGCTACAAAATACTCAGCTACCCAAGTTGATGGCTCGGACTAAATCACGCATTGCAGTGACGCTTAATCGTTCAATTGGCCGTCAAGGTCCGGTTTGGCAACACGGCTATCACGATCGCGCCATTCGAAAGGAAGAGGACTTGCAGGCGGTTGCTCGCTACATCGTCGCTAACCCGTTGCGTGCGGGTTTGGTTGAGAAGGTAGGGAATTATCCGCTGTGGGATGCGATTTGGTTGTGACCTTTTGAGGGCGCTTTCGCGGGCAAGCCTCGCTACTACGGATCGGTATCTGTCCCGTAGGAGCAAGGCTTGCCCGCGAAGAGGCCCGTTCAATCGCCGGAAATGTTCGATTCCGCTAATGCTTTCAATGCCGCCTTCCGCCCACCTACGGGCAATGCGCCAAGCGTTTCCACCGCCGTATAAAAGTTCACCCAATCCCCACCCGTCTGCCGGAACAACGCCGCAAACGCCGGCACCCACTGGTCGTACAAACCAAACGGCAGCAATCGGGCGTTATTCATCGGCGCGTTGATCCAGGCGTCATAACGTTTGTCCCCAGACCATTGGCTGTCGCGCAACTGCCGGTATTCAACGCGTAACCGCTCAAACTCAGCGGCTTTGCGTTGACGCATCAGCTCGGTGGCGAGCGGCTGAGCGTATAGCTTTTCCAGTCGCGTGCGAGTGTCCAGAACCAGTTGAATAAACTGATCCCGCCGCTGCGCCAGGGCGCCACTGTCCGGCGCCAACCCGCGATGCGCACGCCATTGCCGAGTGCCTTCCTGCTCCACAAAAGTGGCGAAAGACTCGTTGAATTCAGTGTCGTCCTTCACATAAAAGCGCTGGTGCGCCAACTCATGGAAGATCAAGGTCGCCAACCGTTCATCCCCCCAACCCATCATCGAACTGATGATCGGATCGTTGAACCAGCCGAGCGTCGAATAAGCCTCGACACCGCCGATCGACACGTCCATACCTTGCAGTCGCAGCAATGCTGCCTCGCCACGGGCCGCGCTCTGGTTGTAATAGCCGCGATAGGCCACGCAACCGGCGACGGGGAAACAATGGTTTTGTGGTGTGAGGGAAAATTCCGGCGTGGCAAACACATTCCAGACTACGAACGGTCGGCCAATGTCAGCGTACAAACGGTAGCTCTGGTTATCCGGCAGATGCAGCTGCTGGCTGGCGAACGTTCGTGCCTTCTGCGACTGGGTCAGATGCGCACGAAGCTTCTGATCCCGAGCAGGATTGGCAATCACGTCGGAAACCGGTTCCCGAGCCCGCAGCAGTTTCAACTGACCACTGGCCAATTGGCCGTAATAGCTGACGCTGGCGCAACCATTGAGCAACAAAAGCAACACACCCGGAAACAAAACGCGCAAAACGCGATCAAGTAACCCAAGGCTTGGAAGCGGCCTGATCAAAATAAAATCATCCCTGGAGAGTCTGCCCGCAAGACTATCCCGCCTGACTGGAGCTCCGCTATGCGCAAGATGATGCTGACGGGAGGCCTGTTGATGCTGACAGGCTGTGCAGGATTCGGATTGCCCCACCCTGATCCCGCCCAAGCGTGGATCGATCTCCATACACAGCAACAAGACACCGCGCTGCAGGCGCTGGAAGTCGATGACAAGGCCTCCACCGACAAGCGCTATTTCGAGGTTCAGCCCGGCAGCCATGAGTTGACGGTGCGTTATCAATTCCCGGTCGAGCCGAGCAACATCGGGCCTGACGCCGAGCCGCTGTGGCGCGATTGCCAACTGAATGTGAAATTCAACAGCTTCAACGCCGGTGAGAAATATCAGCTGCAAGCAGGGAATATCGGTTTTCGGCCGTGGGCCAAGCTCTATGACCAACAGCGAAAAGTGATAGGCCAGGGCACACCGGCAGGCTGCCAACGCACTTGATCAGCGTTATGCTGAATGACCAATCCTCGGGACATTCATCATGCGCAGGTTGTTGCTATTGCTCGCGGCAGGCGCCATCGCCGGTTGCCAGAGCCCGCTGCCGGCGGTCAATCCACAGATGGCCTGGGTCGAGTTCTCGACGCCTTTCCCCAACGATAAGTTGCTGATGGCGGAACGACTGGACAAGCAGCGATTGCGCGATGGGCGTTACTTCCAGGTGACGCCCGGCAGCCATGAGCTGATCGTTCGTTTCGACTTTGAAGTGCCCGGTGGCGGGGGCTTGGGCGTGATGAACGGTCCCTCGGAACGGTTGTGCTACCTGACCATCAACTACGATCATTTCGAAGCAGGCCAGCGTTATGTGCTGGAAGGCCGTTCGATAGCGTTCACCCCCGGCGCTCGGTTGTACAACGCCAAGCGGGAAATCGTCGCTGAAGACCGAGAGTCCTATTGCCTCATGTGAGGCGGATCAGCGGTCGTTCTTCTGGTAAATGATTTTCTTCGTGCCGCCTTCGCACGAGCCAACGACCATATTCTGATCGTGCACTTCGTCGTTGGTGACGATTTCCAGCGTGTAGGACGAGACGTTATTGGCCTGGATCTTGGCTTCGATCTCGGCCTTGAGTTCTTCACAGGATTTCGGTGCCGCGAGGGCTGATGTGGCCAGCGCGCAACAGATAACCACCAAGGCAAAACGTTTCATGGTTGAAGCTCCTTTGAGGCAGCACGCAGGTTGATGCGTTTTCGCTGCTGTCATTTATTCGACCACAGTCACGCCAGCCGCGTTTTGTTTCAACGCAAAAAAATCGCAGCCTGTGGAAGGCTGCGATCACTTATCGCGACAACGCGGATCTAATTGACCAGTGTGGCATCCAGACTGATCTTCGCATTCAACACTTTGGAGACCGGGCAGCCTTCTTTGGCTTTATTGCTGAGCTCCTCGAACTGCGCTTGAGTCGCGCCAGGGATTTTTGCCTTGAGGATCAATTTCACCGCCGTGATCGCGAACCCGCCGTCCACTTGGTCCAGTGTGACCTCGGCATTGGTATCGATGCTGTCAGCCTTGAGACCGGCATCGCCGAGAATCATCGAAAATGCCATGGAGAAACAACCGGCGTGGGCCGCGCCGATCAGCTCTTCCGGATTAGTGCCTTTACCGCCCTCGAAACGAGCCTTGAAGCCGTAGGGCGCTTCTCTGAGAACACCGGTTTCCGTGGAAATCGAGCCGATGCCGGTTTTCAGATCACCTTCCCAATGCGCTGATGCTTTCTTGGTAATAGCCATGTCTGCCTCCTCAGGATCCGGCGCGAAGCGTCGCGCCTTCGTGGTTTTCGGTTGCTAGGGTTCTGAGGATAGACGGTGGTGCAAAGTTCACCTGATCTCATTAATCCTACCGTTTTCGTAGGATTTTTTGCCTTGGCTATTGAAACTCGGGTATATGCCCTCATTGCATGAAACACGCTTATGGATTCGGCAGGTTTTCGTTTTCAAGAAAAAACCTGCGTCCTCAATTTGGAGAAGCAGGTTTATGAAACAACTGTCCGATATCAAATTCTCGACCCTTGATCTGGTGCCTGTGCGCGAGAATGGCAGCGCAGCCCAGTCGCTGCGTAACTCTCTGGACCTGGCGCAGCACGTCGAAAAATTCGGCTACAACCGTTTCTGGGTGGCGGAGCACCACAACATGGACGGCATCGCCAGTTCGGCGACCTCGGTGTTGCTTGGCTATCTGGCTGGCGGCACGTCCACCATTCGGGTCGGCTCGGGTGGCGTGATGTTGCCCAACCACGCGCCGCTGGTGATCGCCGAGCAGTTTGGCACCCTCGAAAGCCTTTATCCGGGCCGGATCGACCTCGGCCTGGGACGCGCCCCCGGTTCCGATCAGATGACCGCCCGCGCCCTGCGCCGTGAGCGCTCCGGCAGCGCCGACGATTTCCCTGAAGATGTGGCGGAGCTGATGCGCTACCTCGGCCCACGCACGCCGGATCAACGGATCATCGCAATGCCGGGCACCGGCACCAATGTCCCGGTCTGGTTGCTGGGTTCGAGCCTGTTCAGTGCACAACTGGCGGGTGAGCGCGGTTTGCCCTACGCCTTCGCTTCCCATTTCGCACCGCGTTTCATGCATGAGGCGATTCGCGTCTACCGCAATCACTTCAAGCCTTCAGCGGTATTGGATAAGCCTTACGTGATGCTTGGCGTTCCACTGGTAGCGGCTGATACCGACGAGCAGGCCGAGTATCTGGCAACGTCGGTCTATCAGCGCATCCTCGCGTTGATGCGTGGCCAAAGCCTGGTGCAACGTCCGCCGGTGAAAACCATGGATGGCCTGTGGCTGCCCCATGAGAAAGACGCGGTCCATGATTTCCTGGGGCTGGCAATGGTTGGCAGCCCGCAGAAAATCCGCGCCAAGCTGGACGTATTGATTGAGCAGACCCAGGCAGACGAGCTGATTTTCACCTGCGACCTGTACGAACATGCCGATCGGGTGCACTCCTACGAGCTGCTGGCGCAGGTCATGAAGGGCTGACGCTGAAACAACGCGCACAAAAAAGCCGACGCCATTGCGTCGGCTTTTTCATTAACGATGGAATCAGCCTATCGCTTGTAGACGATTTCCTTGGTGCCTTTTTCACAGGTGCCGACGACTTTTCCGTCAGTAGGAGTGCCTTTATCGACGATCTCAAGCGAATAACCTGATACGCCCTTGGCATCAAGTCCCGCAGCAATCTCGGCTTTGAGCTCTTCGCACGACTTGCCTTCAGCAAAGGCTGTACCTGCAAGGCTCAACAAACCTACCGCCAACATAAACTTCTTCATCGGTCGCACTCCCTGGTCGGATCAAAGGGAGCATCCAGCCATCAGCCGGATGCACTCATGTAGCGCTTTGCCATTCCTTATGGCATTTGGCCGGCGCGCAAGTTCAGGAGACTTGCTCAAACTCAGCTGCTGGCAATCCGGAACCCGACTTTGAGCGTTACCTGGAAGTGTGCTGCCTTGCCGTCCTTGATGTGTCCGCGGGTTTCGGTCACTTCAAACCATTCCAGGTGCTTGATGCTCTTGTTGGCTTCGGCCAGCGCGTTGTTGATGGCGTCTTCAATGCTGGTGGTGGATGAGCCGACAAGCTCGACTTTCTTGTAAGTGTGATGGTCAGTCATGGGCTTTCTCCCTTGGGGTTTGAAATACAGCCTAGCAGTGATTTTTCGTATTACTTCTGTCGGCCTGTCCGACACAGAAGTTCAGATTTACTGCACTTTCTCGAACCCCTGAAGTCCCAACCAACACACGCCACTCATCATCAATGCAGGAGAGCCACCATGGCCAACACCTCTTTACGTAAAGCCTCATTGCAAAGCATGGAAGCCGAGATCGAGAGTCTGCTGAAATCTTTGGAAAACCTGAAGGACGACGCTTCGGACGAGTCGCGTAAAACCCTCACGGCCTTGAAAGCCAACGCCGAGAGTGCCCTGAAACATTCGCGCCATCTGCTCAGTGATGCGTACGAAGAAGTCAAAGTCAAAACCCGTGAAACCGGGATCGCCACCCGGGACTACGCGCAGGAACACCCTTGGACTACAGCCGGTGTCGCTGTGGGTGCGCTGGGTCTGCTCGCCGCTTACCTGCTGTTCAAACGCGGCGACTAATCTGCTTGGCGCAGCTCGTTTTTGAGCCACTGTGCCAGTTGCCGAGCGCGCCCGTCCGCGGAGCGCTTGGGTAGCCACAACGCCAGTTGCGCCGGGGTTTCACTGAAGCCCCACGGCGCAACCAGGCGACCGGCCTTCAAGTCCTCGGTCACCAGTGGTTCAGGGGCAATCGCCACACCCAGCCCGGCGACCGCCGCCTCCAGCAAATAATACAAATGCTCGAAACCCTGCCCGTACTTCAACGCATTGGCGTCGAGGCCGCTTTGCTGCGCCCAGCTTGGCCAGGCCTGCGGACGTGAGGTGGTGTGCAACAACGGCTCGTTCAACAGCGCGCTTGCCGGTGCCTTTTCGAGTCGGTCGTAACCGGCGATGCGTGGGCTCATGACCGGGCCGATGCGTTCGCTGGCCAATTCGTAGACTTGCATGTCCGCGGGCCATGGCGGCTCGGCAAACACCAGTAACGCGTCCAACCCCGGTCGACGAGGATCGAGATCGCCTTCTCCGGCCGACAGGTGCAGGCGCAGGTCTGGCAAGTCAGCATTCAACCGCCCCAGGCGCGGAATGAACCAGCGCGCCAGCAGACTCCCCGAGCAGCCAAGCACGAACGGTGCGTCGGCTGTGCTTTGCGTCAATTCGGCGCAGACGGTGCGCAACCGTTCGAACGCTTCACCGCTGGCGTCGCGCAATCGCACGCCGGCATCTGTGAGTTTAAGGCCGCGTCCGTCCTTGATGAACAGACTCACGCCGAGATGCTCTTCGAGCACTTTCAGTTGCCGGCTCACTGCGCCGTGGGTGACGTGCAGCTGTTCGGCGGCCTGGCTGACGCTGTTCAGGCGGGCAGTGGCTTCGAAGGCGCGAAGGGCGTTCAGCGGTGGAAGGTCATGGCTCATGGAATCTGTGAGTTTTCCTGACGGGTTGCGGCGATCTTATCGGTTTTCAGCTCAGGGCGTCAGGGGTAGAGTTAAGCGCACTCTCTCTTCAAAAGCTTCATCTCACCCATTCAACCGGAGCGACCCATGACCCAGACTAATCTGCGCAACGGCCCCGACGCCAACGGCCTGTTTGGCGCGTTCGGTGGCCGCTACGTCGCCGAAACCCTGATGCCGTTGATCCTCGATCTGGCCCGCGAATATGAAGCGGCCAAGGAAGATCCGGCATTCAAAGAGGAATTGGCCTACTTCCAGCGCGACTACGTCGGACGTCCGAGCCCGCTGTATTACGCCGAACGCCTGACCGAATTCTGCGGCGGCGCGAAGATTTATCTGAAGCGTGAAGAGCTGAACCATACCGGCGCGCACAAGATCAACAACTGCATCGGTCAGATCCTGCTGGCCCGGCGCATGGGCAAAAAACGCATCATCGCCGAGACCGGCGCCGGCATGCACGGCGTGGCAACCGCCACCGTGGCCGCGCGTTTTGGCCTCGACTGCGTGATCTACATGGGCACCACCGACATCGAGCGCCAGCAAGCCAACGTATTCCGCATGAAACTGCTGGGCGCCGAAGTGATCCCGGTGGTCGCCGGCACCGGCACTCTGAAAGATGCGATGAACGAAGCCCTGCGTGATTGGGTGACCAACGTCGACAGCACCTTCTACCTGATCGGCACCGTGGCCGGCCCGCACCCTTATCCGGCGATGGTTCGCGACTTCCAGGCCGTCATTGGCAAGGAAACCCGCGAACAGCTGCAAGCCCAGGAAGGTCGTCTGCCCGACAGCCTGGTGGCGTGCATCGGCGGTGGTTCCAACGCCATGGGCCTGTTCCATCCGTTCCTCGACGACAAAAGTGTCGAAATCATTGGTGTCGAAGCGGCCGGTCACGGCATCGAAACCGGCAAGCACGCCGCGAGCCTGAACGGCGGCGTACCGGGTGTGCTGCACGGCAACCGCACTTTCCTGCTGCAGGATGACGATGGCCAGATCATCGATGCTCACTCGATCTCCGCCGGCCTCGACTACCCGGGTATCGGCCCGGAACACGCCTGGTTGCATGACATCGGTCGCGTTCAATACACCTCGGTGACCGATGACGAGGCCCTCGACGCATTCCATAAGTGCTGCCGCCTGGAAGGGATTATTCCTGCATTGGAAAGCGCCCACGCCCTGGCCGAAGTATTCAAGCGCGCACCGAGCTTGCCGAAAGATCACCTGATGGTGGTCAACCTGTCCGGCCGAGGCGACAAAGACATGCAAACCGTGATGCACCACATGGAACAATCCAAGCAGGAGAAACACTGATGAGCCGCCTGCAAACGCGTTTTGCCGAACTCAAGGAACAGAACCGCGCCGCCCTGGTGACCTTCGTCACCGCCGGCGACCCAAGCTATGACACTTCGCTGGCGATCCTGAAAGGCTTGCCCGGTGCTGGCGCCGACGTGATCGAGCTGGGCATGCCGTTCACCGATCCAATGGCCGACGGCCCGGCGATCCAGCTGGCCAACATTCGCGCACTGGGTGCCAAACAGAACCTGTTGAAAACCCTGCAAATGGTTCGCGAGTTCCGTGAAGGCAACAGCGAAACGCCGCTGGTGCTGATGGGCTACTTCAACCCGATCCACATGTACGGCGTGCCACGTTTCATCGCTGACGCCAAAGAGGCCGGCGTGGATGGTCTGATCGTGGTCGACCTGCCGCCCGAGCATAACGGCGAGCTGTGCGACCCCGCGCAGGCTGCCGGTCTGGACTTCATCCGTCTGACCACCCCGACAACCGATGATGTGCGCCTGCCGACGGTTCTGAACGGCAGCTCCGGTTTCGTCTATTACGTGTCTGTGGCTGGGGTGACCGGGGCCGGCGCGGCGACGCTGGAACACGTTGAAGAAGCGGTTGCGCGTCTGCGTCGCCACACCGATCTGCCAATCAGCATCGGTTTCGGCATTCGTACACCGGAGCAAGCGGCGTCCATCGCGCGTCTGGCTGACGGTGTCGTGGTGGGTTCGGCGTTGATCGATCACATCGCCAATGCATCGACGCCGGATCAGGCGATTGATGGCGTGTTGAGTCTTTGCGCGGCGCTGGCCGATGGCGTGCGTAAGGCCCGTGTCAGCTGAAGGTAAAGTTCCTGATACAGAGGAATTAGAGCCTCGCGGCACAGACTAAACAGCAAGACCGAGGGCTTCAGGACTACGTTCTGAAGCCCTTTTTGCTGTAGGTGCAGTGAGGAAAGACCTGATGAAAATGCCGAAACGTCTGATTGCCAGCCTGGGCGCGCTGATGCTCAGTGCCACCCCATTGCTGCACGCCAGCGCCGATCAGCGCGACGATCACGACCGCGGCGGCCAGCAACAAGGCCATTACGACAACCACGGCGATGACCACCGTGGCCCGCAGGACAACCATCGCGGCGGCCCTCCGCCACGGGACTTTGGCCCGGTGCGCCAGTCGATTCGCGACAATCATGGCTATTTCGTACGCGGTGCGCCGCCACCTCCTGGCATTCATCTGGAACGTGGTCGGCCATTGCCGCACGGTTATTACGGAGAACGCCTGGATAATCGCGCGCTGAGTCGGCTGCCGTATTACCAGGGTTATGAATGGCGGCGCGCGGGTGGCGACATTGTCCTGATTGCCGTGGGCACCGGGATCGTCTATGAAATTCTGGATGGGGTGCTTTGATTTAACGGACAGGCAAAAAGAAGGCTTCGTGGTTCATCCACGAAGCCTTTTTCCTTTATGGCAGTTCCAATCCGCCCGACGCTTTATGCAATTTCCGCAAATGCTCGCCAACCTGCTTCAGGTTGGCTTCGTTGGCGGCCATCTCCGCTGCACGGCTCGGCTCGAGCAACGCTCTCACTTCCTTGTCCAAATCACCGGTCAATGCCTGAAGCTGCTTCTGCCGCAGGCTGCTTTCCGATTCCAGGCGTTGCCATTCACTGGGCTGAGGCAATCCATAACCGCCGGTGCCGAGCAGCTCCGCCGGACGGCTGAGGAAGCCGCTGTTGGCGAGAATCTGCTGCAACGTCGCGTTGGCCTTGTCCATGCCGCCGTTCTTCAACTCCCGGGCGCCGAGATAGCGTTGCTTCACTTCGTCCTGGGCCAGCACCAATTGTTGTCGGAAAGCGGCCTGTTCCAATAGCAGCAAAGCCGCGCTGGTGCGCAAGTCAGCCTGGTCAATCCACTGGCGACGTTCTTCAGCCTTCAAGGACAACCAGTCTTCGACCTTGTCCTGTTTGATCGGCAGGTGCTTCTTCAGCACTTCGAACATCGCTTGATAGCGATCACGGAAAGAGTCGAAGCGATAGCCAAGCCGCAGTGCTTCGCGAGGATCGTCCAGCACGCTGGTATCCGCCAGTCCGCGTCCCTTGAGCACTTCCAGCAAGCCGTTGGGCATGATGTTGTCCAGCCCGACCAGTTTCGCGTTGTTGGTGCCGCTGCGTAGCAACTTCAAACCTTCAACCGCGCAGTTGTTGGACAGGAAGAAGTAATTGCCGTCGTAGCTCCAGTGCATTTCGGCGGCGTGTTCCACCACGTCTTCAATCTCGTTGCGCGACAAATTCAGCGGCACCGAGGCGAGGCTGCGCAGTTCGGTCTTGGTGTACTCGTCGATCACTTGGGCCAGCGGCAGGACGAACAGGCGCGACGGGTACTTGCCGACTAATCCGTCCCAGCTCGACAGCTGTACGTCACCCACGAAGGCACGGTAGGACAACACCAGGTGCTGGTCCAGATCCAGCCGACAATCCGGCCCGCGTGGCCGGCCCGGTGCGCAGATTACAAGGCGCAACATGCTGTGGCCCCAGCGGCTGACCCAGTTCTGGTTGGCTTCGGCCAGCAGATAGTCCACGGCATACACCCGTTCCGGGTCGACCTGGCCCAAGGGCTGTTTGGCGAAGTCATTGCCGGCGTTGAGGAAGGCGAAGGATTTGCCGCAGATGTCTTTGGCGGCGGGTGCCCAGCCAAAATGTTCTTTGTAGTAGCGGTACAGCGCAGGGCGGCGACAGGCGTAGCTCGGGTCGAGGAGGAAATACTCCATGTTCACCGCGACGAACTCTTTCGGACTGCTCGTTTCGTAGATGTCCGGGCTGCGGGCGATCTGTCGGTTGTGCTGTTCGCGTTCGCCGCGACGGCCGACGTATTGCGGCCAGCCAGCAAGGTCGAGCAGGCGCGGGTCATCGCTGAGGGTAAAGCGTCGGGAGGATTGGCCGCGGCACTCATCCGGAATGCCGATCAGCCCGGAACTGTTGTTACGTCGGGTGCAGCGTTGGATCAGCGTGCGCTCACTGGTGGACCAGAGTCGCGAGCGGTCGTAAATGTGGGTGAGTTCGTGCAGCACCGTGGCCAGCATTTCACGGCGGACGGTGCCGTGAGGGCGATAAGTCTTTTTGGTTGCAGCGCTGCCGTCGGTGAGGCTGGCAAGCAGGTTGCGGTTGAGATCAAGCTCGGATACCAGTGCCGCCTGGCCGTAGGCGTTGCTCGGCATGTCATCGGTCCAGCCAACGTCGATGCGCCGGTCGAGTTGCTCGATGAACCGCGGCGGCAATGCCTGTATGGCTTCATCAAGCAGCGCCTGGCTGGCCTGTTGTTGCGCAGGGCTCAAACCTTCTGTCTTGAGCCGTAATTGCAGGCCGGCCTGGGCCGTATTGCCGAGCAGCAACACGACCCCGGCCAGGAGCCAGGCACTTAACGACCTCACAGTGCGAGGATGGCTTCGGCGAGTACCTGATCACTGGCGTCCCGAGCTTCCGGTACGCGGGTGCGCAATGTATTGAGGGCGGCTTCCAGGTGCGCACCACGAATCTCGCCATCGCTGGCGACGAAACTGGCTGCATCGTCATGGGCTTCACGAACGATTTTCGAATCACGGATGGACGTGGTGGTGTCGGACGTGAAATTGAGTGTGCGTTGGGTGGCGTTGATGATCATGTTACTGGTGGCAACCAGGGTGTGCGCCTGGGCCAGATCGGCCAATAACAGCAGGCCAAGGGTGGCGACAATCAGTGGGCTACGCATGGAACGACTCCGGACGAACGAGGATAACTATTGGACGAGAATAGCCTGCGCCAGTTCAAGATCGCTTGCATGAAGTTTTGGCTGGGCCCGACGCAGGTAATCCAGCGCGGATTCCAGTTGTGCTCCTCGCAATTGTCCGTTACTGGCAATGAATGACGCGGCGTCGTCCCGGGCGGCCAGCAGCAGCTTACGGTCGAAGGGGGCGGAGATCACCATGCTTGTGGCGTAGCCAGTGGCCACGAGACCCTGTGTCGTCAGGTCAAAGGCATGGGCCGAGCCCGCCCAGCAGGCCACCATGAAAACCGGTGTCATCAATAGATGTGTAGGAAAACGCATGAGACTCGACAGTTGAAGGCGAGTCCCAAGGCTAGCGCAACGCCCGGTCTAGAGCCAGCGCGAAACATTGGGACACGTTGGGCGTATCCCGGGAGGAGATGACTTTTAGATAGTCAGAATAGCCTGAGCCAGTTGAGCGTCCGTTGCGTTCAACCCTGGCGCCTGATGGCGAATGTGGTCAAGTGCGCTTTCGAGTTTCACGCCGCGAATGGCGCCCTCGCTGGCGACGAAGCTGGCGGCATCATCTCGGGCGGCACGGACGATCTTGTCATCACGAAAGGACGACGTGACATCGGAAGTGGCGTCGGACGTAGCCTTGAGTGCACCGACGACGGCATCGGTGGTCACGATGAAGCTGGTGGCGTGGGAATTGGCAGCCACGGCAAACAGGGCTGCAGCGCTGAGCAGACGAAGACGGGACATGGTGTAACTCCTTTGGTGAGTCGATTGAGAGGTGGCGCGGTTTCTGTTGAGTCAGACGCCTGTCGCGCAGTCATCGCCACGTTCTGGCTTGATATTAGGCCTGTAGGTGTCGGTTCGCACAGTCCCGTCTGTTCAAGCGGACGTCAGCGCCAGAACGGCTTATCCAACTCTCTGACTCGATCTGAATGACTGATGCCCAGGTCAGACAGCTGCCTGCCATCGAGTTTGCGCCAGTAAACGCGGGGTTCTGGCTCTCTCGCGGCTGTCGGCGAGGCCTCTGAGCAATCTTCCAGGCCAGGTAAACCGAGGCTTGGAGTTCGGGGTGGTAGCGGCAAGATCCAGAAGGTGATCCATGGTGCAGTCCTTTTGCTGGCAGGTCGGGATTTCATGATGATCCCGCCCGATACCCCAGGACAGACACACTCAAGTAAAATTGTACTGGTTCAGTTTTGTATTATTGCTAACTGTACCTGTCACTCGCTATGACTATTGTCTTGAGAATTTCGTGGCCCAAAACGACAAAACCCGTCGTGGTTTCCCACGACGGGTTTTGTTTGTTCAATTCGGGTGCTGGCGGTTGACCTTAAGGATCAGAGCCAGCGACGCTAACTTAGCGCCAGAACGGCTTGCTCAGCTCTTCGTAGCGTTGTGCTTCGCTAATCCCGGCGTCAGCCAGCAGACGCGAATCCAGACGAGCCAGTTGGTGGCGGCTGGAGATGCGGCGCTGCCACAGCATCAGGTTGGCGATAACGCGAAGAGGCATGGAAGCCTGGGTTTTTGCAGCGGTGTCTTCGAAGAACAGATCGGAACTGAGTGTACGTTCCATGGTTTTCATCCTTCCGCTTGTGGCGGGATTAGGTAGTGGTTTAACTGATGCCAATGATCCTCTCGTTTGGCCAGTCTCTCTAGATACAGTTCACCTGTATTGTGAGGGACCAGTTAACTGTTAAAGGGTGGTGTACTGGTCCAAATTGAGGCAACTGTACCTGTCGGCACTTATATGGTGCATTTTTTAGGATTCAGGTCGGAAACGTAGGCAATTACGGTAGGAAATGACCGGTACAGCAGTACAGTTTTAAACACATTTCTGTCTGGCAACAGCGAGCTGACGAAACTGTGTTTGCGTCAGCTGCTATCTGTACCATTTACTCGGCGAGCATCCGCCCGGTTTCTTCCAGCTTCATGTGCCAGCTCAGTGCGTCACGCAGGATATGTGGCGTGTGCCCGCCGAGTGCGCAGGCGGCGGTGAAGTAGTCATCCAGGGCTTGGCGGTAATCGGGGTGCACGCAGTTGTCGATGATGACGCGAGCCCGTTCCCGCGGTGCCAAACCGCGCAAGTCCGCCAGACCCACCTCGGTCACGAGAATGTCGACGTCATGTTCTGTGTGATCGACGTGGCTGACCATCGGCACCACGCTGGAGATCGCGCCGCCCTTGGCGATCGACTTGGTCACGAAAATGGCCAGGTGCGCGTTGCGCGCGAAGTCGCCCGAGCCGCCGATACCGTTCATCATCCGCGTGCCGCAGACGTGGGTGGAGTTGACGTTGCCGTACAGGTCAAACTCCAGCGCGGTGTTGATGCCAATGATGCCGAGCCGGCGCACCACTTCCGGGTGGTTGGAAATTTCCTGCGGACGCAGGACCAGTTTGTCCTTGTAGCGCTCCAGGTTACCGAACACATCGGCGTTACGACGGCTCGACAAGGTGATCGAACTGCCTGAGGCAAAACTCAGCTTGCCGGCGTCGATCAGATCAAAGGTCGAGTCCTGCAACACTTCGGAATACATGGTCAGGTCTTCGAACGGCGAGTCGATCAGGCCGCACATCACGGAGTTGGCAATGGTGCCGATGCCGGCCTGCAGTGGGCCAAGTTTGTTGGTCATGCGCCCGGCCGCCACTTCCTGCTTGAAGAAGTCGATCAGGTGGTCGGCAATGGCCTGAGTGTCGACGTCCGGTGGCAGCACGGTCGAAGGCGAGTCGGACTGGTTGGTGATCACGATCGCGACGATCTTTTCTGGCGGGATCGGAATGGCGGTGCTGCCAATGCGATCGTCCACTTTCACCAGCGGAATCGGCGTGCGGGTCGGGCGATACGTCGGGATATAGATGTCGTGCAAACCCTCGAGGTTCGGGTTGTGCGCCAGGTTGATTTCGACGATCACGTGTTTGGCGAAAATCGCGAAGCTGGCCGAGTTGCCCACGGAAGTGGTCGGCACGATGTGGCCTTGTTCGGTGATCGCCACGGCCTCGATGACGGCGATGTCCGGCAGTTTCAGCTGCTGGTTGCGCAGTTGCTCCACGGTTTCCGAGAGGTGCTGGTCGATGAACATGACTTCGCCAGCGTTGATCGCCTTGCGCAAAGTGCTATCGACCTGGAATGGCATGCGACGCGACAGTACGCCGGCTTCGGTGAGCTGTTTATCGAGGTCGTTGCCCAGGCTGGCGCCGGTCATCAATGTGATTTTCAGCGGGGTGACTTTGGCGCGTTCGGCCAATGCGTGAGGCACGGCCTTGGCTTCACCGGCGCGAGTGAAACCACTCATGCCGACGGTCATGCCGTCCTCAATCAGAGCGGCAGCATCGGCGGCGCTCATCACCTTATCCAACAACGAAGGCAAGCGAATACGATCACGGTACATGGGTTGTTATCTCGGGTAACGGAAGCAAGGTGTGCAGTCTAGTGGCTTGAAAAAAATCCGTCCCGCTACCATGGTCGAATGCCGAGCCCTGATTTAGAGCCTTTGGTCGGGTTTCACGGGGAAATAAAAAACCCCAGCCTACTAAAGGCTGAGGTTTTGGGTATTGCGTTGGAGCAGGTTTTACTCGACGGCTTTGACCATGTCTTCGATGACCTTCTTGGCGTCGCCGAAGACCATCATGGTTTTATCGAGGTAGAACAGTTCATTGTCCAGACCGGCATAACCGCTGGCCATCGAACGCTTGTTGACGATGATGGTCTTGGCTTTGAACGCTTCGAGAATCGGCATGCCGGCAATCGGCGATTTCGGATCGTTCTTCGCGGCTGGGTTGACCACGTCGTTCGCGCCGAGCACCAGCACCACGTCGGCCTGACCGAACTCGGAGTTGATGTCTTCCATCTCGAACACCTGGTCATAAGGCACTTCAGCTTCGGCCAGCAAGACGTTCATGTGGCCAGGCATCCGACCGGCAACCGGGTGGATCGCGTACTTCACGGTCACGCCGCGGTGGGTCAGCTTCTCGGTCAGCTCTTTCAGAGCGTGTTGTGCCCGCGCTACCGCCAGACCGTAACCTGGAACGATGATCACGGTATCGGCGTTGGTCAGCAGGAAGGTCGCATCGTCAGCCGAGCCGGATTTCACCGGGCGAGCTTCCTTGGCGCCAGCCGGGCCTGCGTCGGCTGTATTGCCGAAGCCGCCGAGCAGCACATTAAAGAAGGAGCGGTTCATCGCCTTGCACATGATGTACGAGAGGATCGCACCGGACGAACCCACCAGCGAGCCGGCAATGATCAGCATCGAGTTGTTCAGCGAGAAGCCGATACCCGCTGCTGCCCAGCCGGAGTAACTGTTGAGCATCGATACCACCACCGGCATGTCCGCGCCGCCGATCGGGATGATGATCAGCACGCCCATCACGAAGGCCAGCGCCAGCATCAACGCGAAAGCGCTGAGGTTGCCGGTCATCATGAAGGTGATGCCCAACGCGAGCGTCGCCAGACCCAGCAGCAGATTCAGCTTGTGCTGGCCACCGAACTGTACCGGTGCGCCTTGGAAAAGACGGAACTTGTACTTGCCCGAGAGCTTGCCGAACGCGATCACCGAACCGGAGAAGGTGATTGCACCGATGGCAGCGCCGAGGAACAACTCCAGGCGGTTACCGGCAGGAATCGAATCGCCCAGTTGTTTGACGATGCCCAGCGATTGCGGCTCGACCACCGCCGCAATGGCGATGAACACTGCTGCCATCCCGATCATACTGTGCATGAAAGCGACCAGTTCCGGCATCTTGGTCATTTCTACGCGCTTGGCCATGATCGAACCGGCAGTGCCGCCGACCAGCAGGCCGACGATGACGTAACCGATGCCGGCGGTGGCAAGCTCTGCGCCCAGCTTATAGATGAGGCCCACGGTAGTGAGGATCGCCAGTGCCATGCCGAGCATGCCGTACAGATTGCCGCGCCGCGACGTGGTCGGGTGCGACAGGCCTTTCAGGGCCTGGATGAAGCAGATGGACGCGATCAAGTAGAGCGTCGTTACAAGGTTCATGCTCATTACTTGGACGCCTCTTCTTTTACCGCTTTCGGGGCTTTTTTCTTGAACATCTCAAGCATCCTGCGAGTCACCAGGAAGCCACCAAAAACGTTCACCGCCGCCAGAGCCACCGCCAGGGTGCCCATGGTTTTGCCCAGGGGCGTGACGGTCAATGCCGCCGCCAGCATGGCGCCGACGATTACGATCGCCGAGATGGCGTTGGTCACGGCCATCAACGGCGTGTGCAGTGCAGGCGTAACGTTCCAGACCACGTGATAACCGACATAAATCGCCAGCACGAAGATGATCAGGTTGTAGATACCGGGGGAGATAAGCTCTTCCATCGTCTGAATCCCTGCTTAGGCGTTTTTGCGGATGACTTGGCCGTCGCGGCACATCAGGCACGCGGCGACGATGTCGTCTTCGAGGTTCACTTCGAACTGGCCTTCTTTGTTGAAGACCAGCTTCAGGAAGTCCAGCAGGTTGCGCGCGTACAGGGCCGAAGCGTCTGCCGCGACCGCGCCGGCCAGGTTGGTCGGGCCGCAAATGGTCACGCCATTCTCCACCACCACCTGATCGGCTACGGTCAGCGGGCAGTTGCCGCCCTGAGCCGCTGCGAGGTCGATGACCACGGAACCTGGCTTCATTTGCGCGACGGTTTCCGCGCTCAACAGTGTCGGTGCCTTGCGGCCGGGAATCAGTGCGGTGGTGATGACGATGTCAGCCTGCTTGGCGCGTTCGTGCACGGCCAGGGCCTGACGCTGCATCCAGCTCGCAGGCATTGGGCGTGCGTAACCGCCGACACCGACGGCGCATTCACGCTCTTCATCGGTCTCGTAAGGCACGTCGACGAACTTGGCGCCGAGGGATTCGATCTGTTCTTTAACCGCAGGACGCACGTCAGACGCTTCGATCACCGCACCCAGACGTTTCGCCGTAGCGATTGCCTGTAAACCGGCAACACCGGCGCCAAGAATCAACACGCGCGCCGCTTTCACGGTGCCCGCAGCGGTCATCAGCATCGGCATGAAGCGAGGATAGTGGTGAGCGGCCAGCAACACGGCTTTATAGCCGGCGATGTTGGCTTGCGAAGACAGCACATCCAGGCTTTGAGCGCGGGAGGTGCGCGGCGCGGCTTCCAGCGCAAACGCGGTAATGCCGCACTCGGCCAGCTTGGCGATGGTTTCATTGCTGAACGGGTTGAGCATGCCCACCACTACGGTGCCACTCTTTATCAAAGTGAGTTCGCTGTCGCTGGGGGCGACCACCTTGAGAATCAGCTCGGCACCAAACGCATCGTTGGCGCTGCCAATGGTTGCGCCCGCCGTTTCATAAGCACTGTCGACAACGCTGGCATTAATGCCGGCGCCGCTTTGCACAGTGACCTTATGGCCCTGGCCGATCAGCTTCTTGATGGTTTCCGGGGTTGCAGCAACCCGTGTTTCACCCGTCTGGGTTTCGAGAGGAACACCAATGTGCACGACAAAATCTCCTGCGTGATCTTATTGAGTAAACCCAGGCACTTCGGATGGTGCGGCTGGGGCGGCCGATCAGCACGATCCCGCCAAATCAGAGCGGGGCGCGGCATTTTGCAGGCGAACTTTGTGCCCTTCAAGGGTTTATGACATGTGACGGAAAATTAACTACAAGTCACCCCGTGACCGAATGTCGCACTGAACGGTTCAATCCCTTGCAGGCCGTGCCTTGTAAGGATTTTGGCCAAAATTCAAGAATTTACACATCGGCACGGTGAATGAGGTGATATTGCTGCTGAATAGCGGCTCAAGGCCACGTCTTCAGGCGCTTGTGGGACGTTTGTACCGTTTTTCGGTACAGTCTGCGATATGCGACAAATACTTATATCTGTAGGGCTTTTGAATTGCTGACTACGGGGTCAAATAATCGCGTCAAGCCTTTATCCCTCTAGGTTGTAGCTTTGCGCCTGATTCACCAGCCAGTCGCGAAATGCCTTCAAAGACGCGGATTCGACCTTTCGCTCGGGAATCATCAGGTAATACGCCTTGATGCTGGACAGTGCTTGAGCATTAGCAATCACCAGTCGCTTCTCCGCCAGTTCGCGCTGAATCAGGAACGGCGGGATCAAGGCAATCCCCATGTCGTGCATCGCCGCTTGGGCAAGCATGGAGAATAGCTCGTAGCGCGGTCCTGTCATGTCTCGCGGGATATTAAGGTTCTGCGAGTTGAACCATTGGCGCCAGGCGTAAGGGCGGGTGGTCTGTTGCAGCAGGGGCAGCTCGGCAATTTCAGCGGGTGTGATGTTTGTCTTTTTGCCCAGTAGGGTGGGGCTGCACACGGGCATCGGATTTTCGCCCATCAGCCTGTGGGATTCAGTACCTGACCAGTCCGCATCGCCAAAATAGATCGCCGCATCGAAGTCGGTGTCGGCAAACAGGAAGGGGCGGGTGCGGTTGGTGAGATTGACCGTCACTTCCGGATGTCTTTGCTGGAAATCCTTGAGTCTTGGCAACAGCCATTGGGTACCGAAGGTGGGCACGACTGCCAGTTCGATCACGTTGGCGCCTTGCTGGCCCATGACCGACAGCGTGTCTCGCTCAACGGCGTCCAGTTGGGTGGCGACCCTGCGGCTGTAGGAAAGTCCTGCTTCCGTCAGCTTGACCCCGCGCCGGGAGCGTCGGAACAGTTCCACGCCGAGGAACTCCTCAAGGCTGGCGATCTGTCGGCAAATCGCTCCCTGGGTGAGTGAGAGCTCCTGGGCTGCCTTGGTAAAACTCTCGTGGCGTGCGGCCGCTTCAAAGCTGATCAGGGCCGTTGTGCTGGGAATCTTTCTGCGCATGTACGTCAACCTCACTAATGCATCGCATTAAAGCTGTTTCGCGGCGTTTCGGAGTGAGAAATTAGCACAACAGTATGCAAAATCCTCGTTTGCCGTGACGCCGAACCGGGCCTAGGATCAGTCCACGTTATTTGACCCGATTCGAGAGGACACACTCATGGGCGGTAAAGCTAGCTTCAACTGGATTGATCCCCTGCTGCTGGATCAACAGCTCACCGAAGAAGAACGCATGATCCGCGACACCGCCGAGCAATTCGCTCAGCAAAAGCTCGCGCCGCGTGTTCTTGAAGCATTCCGTCATGAGAAAACCGATCCGGCAATCTTCCGCGAGATGGGTGAAGTCGGCCTGCTGGGTGCCACCATTCCTGAGCAGTATGGCGGCAGCGGCCTGAACTACGTCAGCTACGGCCTGATCGCCCGTGAAGTCGAGCGCGTCGACTCGGGTTATCGCTCGATGATGAGCGTGCAGTCCTCTTTGGTGATGGTGCCGATCAATGAATTCGGTACTGAAGCGCAAAAGCAGAAGTATCTGCCAAAACTTGCAACGGGCGAGTGGATCGGTTGCTTCGGTCTGACCGAGCCTGACCACGGTTCCGACCCGGGCTCGATGATTACTCGTGCACGCAAAGTGGAAGGCGGCTACAGCCTGACCGGCAGCAAGATGTGGATCACCAACAGCCCGATCGCCGACGTGTTCGTGGTCTGGGGTAAGGACGATGCGGGCGACATCCGTGGCTTCGTTCTGGAAAAAGGCTGGAAAGGCCTGAGCGCTCCGGCGATCCACGGCAAAGTCGGCCTGCGTGCGTCCATCACCGGTGAGATCGTCATGGACAACGTGTTTGTCCCTGAAGAGAACATTTTCCCTGACGTCCGTGGTTTGAAAGGCCCTTTCACTTGCCTCAATTCTGCGCGTTACGGCATTTCCTGGGGCGCCTTGGGTGCTGCGGAGTTCTGCTGGCACACCGCTCGCCAATACACCCTGGATCGTCAGCAGTTCGGTCGCCCGCTGGCCGCTACTCAGCTGATCCAGAAGAAACTGGCCGACATGCAGACAGAGATCACCATGGCGCTGCAAGGCTGCCTGCGTCTGGGTCGCATGAAAGATGAAGGCACGGCGGCGGTCGAGATCACTTCGATGATGAAGCGCAACTCCTGCGGCAAGTCCCTGGACATTGCCCGGATGGCGCGCGACATGCTGGGTGGTAACGGCATCTCCGATGAATTCGGCGTGGCCCGTCACCTGGTCAACCTGGAAGTGGTGAATACCTACGAAGGTACGCATGACGTCCACGCGCTGATCCTCGGTCGTGCGCAGACTGGCATCCAGGCGTTCTATTAATAGGAGAACGGCCATGGGCGCGCTTTCGCATCTACGGGTACTGGATTTATCGCGGGTGCTGGCCGGGCCTTGGTCCGGGCAGATACTGGCGGACCTTGGCGCCGAGGTGATCAAGGTTGAGCGTCCCGGTAATGGCGATGACACGCGCGCCTGGGGGCCTCCTTTCCTGAAGGACGCCTATGGCGAGAACACCAGCGAGGCCGCCTATTACTTGTCGGCCAATCGCAACAAGCAATCAGTGACCATCGACTTCACGCGCCCGGAGGGGCAGAAGCTGGTGCGTGATTTGGCGGCCAAGTCGGACATCCTGATCGAGAACTTCAAGGTCGGCGGTCTGGCGGCTTATGGGCTGGATTATGAATCACTCAAGGGTGCCAATCCGAATCTGATCTACTGCTCGATCACGGGATTTGGTCAGACCGGTCCGTATGCCAAGCGCGCAGGTTATGACTTCATGATCCAGGGCTTGGGCGGCTTGATGAGCCTTACAGGTCGGCCGGAAGGAGATGAGGGCGCGGGGCCGGTGAAAGTCGGCGTGGCGCTGACGGATATTTTGACCGGGCTCTATTCGACGGTGGCGATCCTGGCGGCACTTGCGCATCGGGATCATGACGGTGGCGGTCAACATATCGATATGGCGTTGCTGGATGTTCAGGTGGCTTGCCTGGCCAACCAGGCGATGAACTACCTGACGACGGGCAATGCGCCGAAGCGTCTGGGTAATGCACATCCGAACATCGTGCCTTATCAGGACTTTCCTACAGCAGATGGCGATTTCATCCTTACCGTGGGTAATGATGGGCAGTTCCGCAAATTTGCGGAAGTGGCCGGGCAGCCGCAGTGGGCGGATGATCCGTGCTTTGCGACCAACAAGTTGCGGGTGGCGAACCGGGCGGTGCTGATTCCGTTGATCCGTCAGGCTACGGTGTTCAAGACCACTGCTGAGTGGGTAACGCAACTGGAGCAGGCGGGCGTGCCGTGTGGGCCGATCAATGATCTGGCTCAGGTGTTTGCCGATCCTCAGGTGAAGGCGCGCGGGTTGGCAATCGAGCTGCCTCATGTTCTGGCCGGAATGGTGCCGCAGGTGGCGAGTCCGATTCGTCTGTCCGAGACGCCTGTGGAGTATCGCAATGCGCCTCCTTTGCTGGGTGAGCATACGCTGGAGGTGCTGCAGCGGGTGTTGGGTCTGGATGCGTGTGCGGTAGCGGCTTTTAAGGAGGCCGGGGTGCTTTGAGAATGCCCTTTATATAGAGGGCGTGTTTTCGCTCTTCTATATAGAGAGAAACGGGCTGTTTTCCGGGCTTCTGCAAGTTATTGATAGAAAAGCGTAATTAAGGGTTGACGGCAGATTCTGGAAGTCTATAATTCGCCCCACTTCCGGCGCAGTCGAAACGGGAAACTCCTTGGTAAACAAAGAGTTACGCTGTTTTCGGCAGTGAGTTGCTTCAGATCATCGAAGTCCCCGAAGGAGTTGAAAGAGCGATGTTGTTTGGCTCTTTTGACGGTTCGATCTTCTCGGTCGAAAGCGGAGAAAAAGAGGTGTTGACAGCAGCGAACAACGCTGTAGAATTCGCCTCCCGCTGACGAGAGATCGGAAGCGCAAGTGGTTGAAGTTGCAAAGGAAACTTTGAAAACTTCTGAAAATAACCGCTTGACAGATACAGAGGACGCTGTAGAATGCGCGCCTCGGTTGAGACGAAAGTCCTTGACCAACCGCTCTTTAACAACTGAATCAAGCAATTCGTGTGGGTGCTTGTGGAGTCAGACTGATAGTCAACAAGATTATCAGCATCACAAGTTACTCCGCGAGAAATCAAAGATGTAACCAACGATTGCTGAGCCAAGTTTAGGGTTTCTTAAAAACCCAAAGATGTTTGAACTGAAGAGTTTGATCATGGCTCAGATTGAACGCTGGCGGCAGGCCTAACACATGCAAGTCGAGCGGTAGAGAGAAGCTTGCTTCTCTTGAGAGCGGCGGACGGGTGAGTAATGCCTAGGAATCTGCCTGGTAGTGGGGGATAACGCTCGGAAACGGACGCTAATACCGCATACGTCCTACGGGAGAAAGCAGGGGACCTTCGGGCCTTGCGCTATCAGATGAGCCTAGGTCGGATTAGCTAGTTGGTGAGGTAATGGCTCACCAAGGCGACGATCCGTAACTGGTCTGAGAGGATGATCAGTCACACTGGAACTGAGACACGGTCCAGACTCCTACGGGAGGCAGCAGTGGGGAATATTGGACAATGGGCGAAAGCCTGATCCAGCCATGCCGCGTGTGTGAAGAAGGTCTTCGGATTGTAAAGCACTTTAAGTTGGGAGGAAGGGCAGTAAATTAATACTTTGCTGTTTTGACGTTACCGACAGAATAAGCACCGGCTAACTCTGTGCCAGCAGCCGCGGTAATACAGAGGGTGCAAGCGTTAATCGGAATTACTGGGCGTAAAGCGCGCGTAGGTGGTTTGTTAAGTTGGATGTGAAATCCCCGGGCTCAACCTGGGAACTGCATTCAAAACTGACAAGCTAGAGTATGGTAGAGGGTGGTGGAATTTCCTGTGTAGCGGTGAAATGCGTAGATATAGGAAGGAACACCAGTGGCGAAGGCGACCACCTGGACTGATACTGACACTGAGGTGCGAAAGCGTGGGGAGCAAACAGGATTAGATACCCTGGTAGTCCACGCCGTAAACGATGTCAACTAGCCGTTGGGAGCCTTGAGCTCTTAGTGGCGCAGCTAACGCATTAAGTTGACCGCCTGGGGAGTACGGCCGCAAGGTTAAAACTCAAATGAATTGACGGGGGCCCGCACAAGCGGTGGAGCATGTGGTTTAATTCGAAGCAACGCGAAGAACCTTACCAGGCCTTGACATCCAATGAACTTTCCAGAGATGGATTGGTGCCTTCGGGAACATTGAGACAGGTGCTGCATGGCTGTCGTCAGCTCGTGTCGTGAGATGTTGGGTTAAGTCCCGTAACGAGCGCAACCCTTGTCCTTAGTTACCAGCACGTAATGGTGGGCACTCTAAGGAGACTGCCGGTGACAAACCGGAGGAAGGTGGGGATGACGTCAAGTCATCATGGCCCTTACGGCCTGGGCTACACACGTGCTACAATGGTCGGTACAGAGGGTTGCCAAGCCGCGAGGTGGAGCTAATCCCATAAAACCGATCGTAGTCCGGATCGCAGTCTGCAACTCGACTGCGTGAAGTCGGAATCGCTAGTAATCGCGAATCAGAATGTCGCGGTGAATACGTTCCCGGGCCTTGTACACACCGCCCGTCACACCATGGGAGTGGGTTGCACCAGAAGTAGCTAGTCTAACCTTCGGGAGGACGGTTACCACGGTGTGATTCATGACTGGGGTGAAGTCGTAACAAGGTAGCCGTAGGGGAACCTGCGGCTGGATCACCTCCTTAATCGACGACATCAGCTGCTCCATAAGTTCCCACACGAATTGCTTGATTCATTGAAGAAGACGATAAGAAGCAGCCCGAAATTGGGTCTGTAGCTCAGTTGGTTAGAGCGCACCCCTGATAAGGGTGAGGTCGGCAGTTCGAATCTGCCCAGACCCACCAATTTTTGTGTGGGATCCTGTAGCAATACGGGGCCATAGCTCAGCTGGGAGAGCGCCTGCCTTGCACGCAGGAGGTCAACGGTTCGATCCCGTTTGGCTCCACCACTACTGCTTCTGATTGTATAAAGCTTAGAAATGAGCATTCCATCGTGATGGTGGTGAATGTTGATTTCTAGTCTTTGGCTAGATCGTTCTTTAAAAATTTGGGTATGTGATAGAAAGATAGACTGGACGTTACTTTCACTGGTAACGGATCAGGCTAAGGTAAAATTTGTGAGTTTAATCGCGAATTTTCGGCGAATGTCGTCTTCACAGTATAACCAGATTGCTTGGGGTTATATGGTCAAGTGAAGAAGCGCATACGGTGGATGCCTTGGCAGTCAGAGGCGATGAAAGACGTGGTAGCCTGCGAAAAGCTTCGGGGAGTCGGCAAACAGACTGTGATCCGGAGATGTCTGAATGGGGGAACCCACCTAACATAAGTTAGGTATCTTAAGCTGAATACATAGGCTTAAGAAGCGAACCAGGGGAACTGAAACATCTAAGTACCCTGAGGAAAAGAAATCAACCGAGATTCCCTTAGTAGTGGCGAGCGAACGGGGACTAGCCCTTAAGTGGCTTTGAGATTAGCGGAACGCTCTGGAAAGTGCGGCCATAGTGGGTGATAGCCCTGTACGCGAAAATCTCTTGGTCATGAAATCGAGTAGGACGGAGCACGAGAAACTTTGTCTGAATATGGGGGGACCATCCTCCAAGGCTAAATACTACTGACTGACCGATAGTGAACTAGTACCGTGAGGGAAAGGCGAAAAGAACCCCGGAGAGGGGAGTGAAATAGATCCTGAAACCGTATGCGTACAAGCAGTGGGAGCCCACTTTGTTGGGTGACTGCGTACCTTTTGTATAATGGGTCAGCGACTTATTTTCAGTGGCGAGCTTAACCGAATAGGGGAGGCGTAGCGAAAGCGAGTCTTAATAGGGCGTCTAGTCGCTGGGAATAGACCCGAAACCGGGCGATCTATCCATGGGCAGGTTGAAGGTTGGGTAACACTAACTGGAGGACCGAACCGACTACCGTTGAAAAGTTAGCGGATGACCTGTGGATCGGAGTGAAAGGCTAATCAAGCTCGGAGATAGCTGGTTCTCCTCGAAAGCTATTTAGGTAGCGCCTCATGTATCACTGTAGGGGGTAGAGCACTGTTTCGGCTAGGGGGTCATCCCGACTTACCAAACCGATGCAAACTCCGAATACCTACAAGTGCCGAGCATGGGAGACACACGGCGGGTGCTAACGTCCGTCGTGAAAAGGGAAACAACCCAGACCGTCAGCTAAGGTCCCAAAGTTATGGTTAAGTGGGAAACGATGTGGGAAGGCTTAGACAGCTAGGAGGTTGGCTTAGAAGCAGCCACCCTTTAAAGAAAGCGTAATAGCTCACTAGTCGAGTCGGCCTGCGCGGAAGATGTAACGGGGCTCAAACCATACACCGAAGCTACGGGTATCACTTAGGTGATGCGGTAGAGGAGCGTTCTGTAAGCCTGTGAAGGTGAGTTGAGAAGCTTGCTGGAGGTATCAGAAGTGCGAATGCTGACATGAGTAACGACAATGGGTGTGAAAAACACCCACGCCGAAAGACCAAGGTTTCCTGCGCAACGTTAATCGACGCAGGGTTAGTCGGTCCCTAAGGCGAGGCTGAAAAGCGTAGTCGATGGAAAACAGGTTAATATTCCTGTACTTCTGGTTATTGCGATGGAGGGACGGAGAAGGCTAGGCCAGCTTGGCGTTGGTTGTCCAAGTTTAAGGTGGTAGGCTGAGATCTTAGGTAAATCCGGGATCTTAAGGCCGAGAGCTGATGACGAGTGTTCTTTTAGAACACGAAGTGGTTGATGCCATGCTTCCAAGAAAAGCTTCTAAGCTTCAGGTAACCAGGAACCGTACCCCAAACCGACACAGGTGGTTGGGTAGAGAATACCAAGGCGCTTGAGAGAACTCGGGTGAAGGAACTAGGCAAAATGGCACCGTAACTTCGGGAGAAGGTGCGCCGGTGAGGGTGAAGGACTTGCTCCGTAAGCCCATGCCGGTCGAAGATACCAGGCCGCTGCGACTGTTTATTAAAAACACAGCACTCTGCAAACACGAAAGTGGACGTATAGGGTGTGACGCCTGCCCGGTGCCGGAAGGTTAATTGATGGGGTTAGCTAACGCGAAGCTCTTGATCGAAGCCCCGGTAAACGGCGGCCGTAACTATAACGGTCCTAAGGTAGCGAAATTCCTTGTCGGGTAAGTTCCGACCTGCACGAATGGCGTAACGATGGCGGCGCTGTCTCCACCCGAGACTCAGTGAAATTGAAATCGCTGTGAAGATGCAGTGTATCCGCGGCTAGACGGAAAGACCCCGTGAACCTTTACTATAGCTTTGCACTGGACTTTGAATTTGCTTGTGTAGGATAGGTGGGAGGCTTTGAAGCGTGGACGCCAGTTCGCGTGGAGCCAACCTTGAAATACCACCCTGGCAACTTTGAGGTTCTAACTCAGGTCCGTTATCCGGATCGAGGACAGTGTATGGTGGGTAGTTTGACTGGGGCGGTCTCCTCCTAAAGAGTAACGGAGGAGTACGAAGGTGCGCTCAGACCGGTCGGAAATCGGTCGTAGAGTATAAAGGCAAAAGCGCGCTTGACTGCGAGACAGACACGTCGAGCAGGTACGAAAGTAGGTCTTAGTGATCCGGTGGTTCTGTATGGAAGGGCCATCGCTCAACGGATAAAAGGTACTCCGGGGATAACAGGCTGATACCGCCCAAGAGTTCATATCGACGGCGGTGTTTGGCACCTCGATGTCGGCTCATCACATCCTGGGGCTGAAGCCGGTCCCAAGGGTATGGCTGTTCGCCATTTAAAGTGGTACGCGAGCTGGGTTTAGAACGTCGTGAGACAGTTCGGTCCCTATCTGCCGTGGACGTTTGAGATTTGAGAGGGGCTGCTCCTAGTACGAGAGGACCGGAGTGGACGAACCTCTGGTGTTCCGGTTGTCACGCCAGTGGCATTGCCGGGTAGCTATGTTCGGAATAGATAACCGCTGAAAGCATCTAAGCGGGAAACTAGCCTCAAGATGAGATCTCACTGGGACCTTGAGTCCCCTGAAGGGCCGTCGAAGACTACGACGTTGATAGGTTGGGTGTGTAAGCGCTGTGAGGCGTTGAGCTAACCAATACTAATTGCCCGTGAGGCTTGACCATATAACACCCAAGCAATTTGTGAACTCGAAAGAGGCCAGATTGCGGTGTGTGAAGACGAGACGAACCGAAAGTTCGAGAGCAACGCACAAACTATCGCATACCCATTCGCTGGAGCGTGAACCGAAAGGTAAACGACCTGGCTCCCGAATTTCTTGACGACCATAGAGCATTGGAACCACCTGATCCCATCCCGAACTCAGCAGTGAAACGATGCATCGCCGATGGTAGTGTGGGGTTTCCCCATGTGAGAGTAGGTCATCGTCAAGATTAAATTCCGAAACCCCTATCTGCGTATGCAGGTAGGGGTTTTGTTTTAGTAGAAGTCACCAATTTTGCTGGCACGTTACTGCGTAACGGGCTGGTCACAGAATTTCTTGACGACCATAGAGCATTGGAACCACCTGATCCCATCCCGAACTCAGCAGTGAAACGATGCATCGCCGATGGTAGTGTGGGGTTTCCCCATGTGAGAGTAGGTCATCGTCAAGATTGAATTCCGAAACCCCTGTCTGCTAACGCAGACAGGGGTTTTGTCGTTTCGGGCTCGCTAAAAGCCCGATAGCTCGCCTCGGAGAAACAAAAAAGCCAGCCCTTGGAAATCAAGGGCTGGCTTTTTTGTAGGCCGGGTATTTAGAACTGGTAGCTGATCGTGGCGGCGACGTTGCGTTCTTCGCCCAGGTAGCAGAAGTTCAGGCTGGCACAGGAGGCTACGTAGGACTCGTTGGTCAGATTGTTCGCATTCAGGCGTGCGTCAACGCCCTTCAGGCCAACCTTGCCCAGGTCATAACCGACAGACGCATCGAACAGCGTGTAGGACGGTACCTTCATGGTGTTTTCCGCATCGGCCCAGCTGTAGCCGACATAACGTACACCACCGCCCAGCCGCAAACCATCCAGTGCCGCACTGTCGAATTTATAATCCGCCCAGAGCGACGCCATATGCCGCGGTGCCTGGGTTGGCGAGTTGCCCTTGTTCTCGATCACGTCCGTAGGTGTGCTCAAAGTGCTGATCATCGACTTCGAGTATTCGATGTCAGTGAAGGTGTAGCTGCCGAGCACTTTGAGTTTGTCGGTCAGCTGCAAGTGCGCTTCCAGTTCCAGGCCTTGGGAGCGCACGGCGCCGACGGCGCGATAGAAGTTTTCGTGAGGCAGTTTCGTCGCCAGGTTTTCCTGATCGATGCGGAACAGCGATGCAGTGAACAAGTTGTCGGTACCCGGCGGCTGATACTTCAAGCCGACCTCCCACTGTGTACCATCGGTGGGTGCCAATGGATTACCCGCGCTGTCCGCGTAGGAGTTTGGGTTGAAGGACTCGGAGTAGCTGATGTACGGCGCCAGACCGCTATCAAACAGGTAAAGCGCACCTGCACGCCCCGTCATCTTGGTTCGTTGGTCGCTGACTTCAGTGCCCGCTGGGCGCCCGGTTTCAGCCAGCCGATTCTCATCCGAGGTTTCGACCCAGTCCTGCCGCAGGCCGAGGGAGAAGCGCCACTTATCCATCTCGATCAGGTCTTGCAGGTAGACGCCCGTTTGCTCCAGGCGTCGCAGATAGCTGGGGTCGGACTGTAGAAATCGATGTCCGAATTGCCGTACACCGGATTAAACGCATCAATCGGCGCAAGCCCGCCGCTGGTCCAGTCGACCACGGTTTTGCGGCGCTGATAATCCACCCCCAACAGCACGGTGTGCTTGGTTGCCCCGGTGAAGAACTCCGCTTGCAGCATGTTATCGACAATGAAGGCGTGAAGCTTTTCATCACCGCCGGTGTAGTAACGGTTCAACTCATTACTGGTCGGAGTCGTCCAGCCATAGGCGTAGACCTGATCGATCTTCACCTTGGAGTCGAGATACCTGAAGTTCTGCCGTGCGGTGAAGACGTCATTGAAGCGGTGTTCAAACTGATAGCCGAAGGACTGCTGATCACGCCGGTAACCATCAATGCCCGGCTCGCCTTCGAAGAAGTGTGGCGAGATGCGGTTGCCATTGCGTTGGTGCAGGGTGCCGTCCGCCGGTACGCCACCGTGGTAGCCGCCATCCGGATCGTGTTGCAGATAGGCCTGTAACGTCAGCGACGTATCTTCGGTGAAGTCGATATTTACCGTCGGTGCCAACGCGAAGCGCTTTTCCTTGTTGTGGTCAAACTGTGTGTCGGACTGATCCGCCAACCCCGTCAGGCGATAGGCGATGCGCTTGTCGTCATCCACCGGGCCACTGAAGTCGAAACCCATGCCGCGCTGACCTTGCGTGCCCACCGTGGCCTGAACCTGATGATAGGACTCGTAGAGCGGCTTCTTGCTGGTCAGCGCCACCAGGCCGCCCGGTGAACTGCGGCCGTAGAGCACTGATGACGGTCCCTTGAGGATATCGACGCGTTCGAGGAAATACGGGTCTACCTGCATGGTGCTGTAGGTGCCGCTGTCACCCATGGATTTGAGGCCATCGAGGTAGATGTTGTCCACCGAGCCGTCGTTGAAGCCGCGCATCGCCACATAGTCATAGCGATGGGTAGCGCCGTAGGGATTGATCAGCACGCCGGGGGTGTAGCGCATGGCCTGGGCAACGGTTTGCGAACCCTGGTCGTCCATTTGCTCGCGGGTCACCACCGACACACTTTGCGAGGTTTCCAGCAGCGCGGTGCTGGTTTTGGTGGCGATCTGGCTGTGCGTCGCGTTGTAGCCGTCCATGCTGCCCAGTGCGTTGCCGAGGGCAAAGCCTTTGATGTCGGTCGTAGGCAGTGCCAACGCTTCGGTGACTGAGCGCAGCACGTAGCTGCTGCCATCCTGGCTCACCGCCTCCAGGCCAGAACCGCTGAGCAAGTGGCTCAGCGCCTGATCCGCAGAGTACTCTTCTTGCACACCGGGGGACTGAAGTCCCGCCGTTTGCGAAGGCGTGGTCGATAACGTGATGCCCGCCTGACGCGCAAACTGATTGAGTACATCGCTCAATGGCCCGGCGGCAATGTTGTAGCGATGGCTGCTGACCGCGCTGCTCCCTGCCGCCACAGCGGATATCGGCAATAGACCCACACCCAGCGCGGTAGAGAGCAACGCTGTGCGAATGGCATGACGCAAGACGCCGGCATCCGCGGTGAAACTAGGAGAGTTCTTACTGATGTTGCGGACAGTCATTGTAGGTTTCCGTAGGAAGTCGCTGAAGTCAGAGTTGAAGTGCTTACTGACTAAGCCGGTCTCCCACGGAAAACCCGCCAAAAAAATTCAGGCCTGACGCTCCAGTGCCACCCACCAGCGCGTGCGGTAACGCAATTGCACCGGCAAGGTTTGCGCAAGGATGGCCAGTAGCTTGTCGGTGCTTTCCAGGCGAAAAACACCGGACAGGCGCAGGTTGGCAATGTCCGCTGCGCACGTCAGATATCCGTGTCGATAGCGTCCGACCTCCTGCAGGAAATCGCCCAGACGCATGTTGCGGGTGACGATCAGACCATCGACCCAGGCACCGGCATCCATGTTCAGCGGTGAGGCCGGGCGCGCCTGCTGGTGATCGATCAGATAGCTCTGTCCGGCATGAACCTGAGTGGGCGCGCCATCGGCAGATATTGGCGAGTGGATCACGACCATGCCGCTGGTCACACTGAGCCGCGTGCAGCCCGCTTCCTGGCGGAGGATGAAGCGTGCCGCCACCCCCTCATACACACCCTGTCCACTCTGCACCCGTAGCGGTCGATCAAACGAAGACCCTTCATCGGCACCGCCGCACGTCACGATGATTTCGCCGCGGGCCAGTTTGATCAATCGCTGGTGCGCGGTGTAGTCCAGATCCACCGCGCTCGCCGTATTCAGTTCCAGCCGCGTGCCGTCCGGTAGCTGGAAACCACGACGCTCGCCCGTGGCGGTGGCGAAGTCGGCGGTCCACTGTTGCCAGCCCGTCACATCCCTGCCCAGCCATGCCGCCGACCCCATCAACACTGCGCCCGATAGCAGCTTCAAGGCCTGGCGTCTGCCCAATCCTTGAACACTGTTTTCCAGGGTGTTGAAGGCGACGTGAGCACCGGGCACCGCACGCAGGTTGCTGCTCAGTTCGGCCTGCAGGGACTGCACCCGTTGCCACGCCACTTCGTGCTCATGGTGTTCCGCCCGCCAGACATCGCATTGCTGACGCAGCCGGGCATTGCTCGCGTTGTTTCGCAGGCGCAGCAGCCAGTGGATGGCTTGTTTGACCACCTGCTGATGAGGCTCGCCACGGCGGTTCACCGACAGATTATCCACAGGCATCATGCTTCGTACCGCAGCAGGTAGCAGTGAAACAGGGCGTCGGCGACGTAGCGTTCCACCGAACGGAGAGACAAGCCCATCTGTTTGGCGATCTGTTTGTGAGTCAGCCCTTCGCACTGAGCCAGCAGAAACGCCTGACGCACTTTCGGCTTCAGTCCTTCACGCATGCGCGCGATGGTTTCCAGCAACTCAAGCACCAGTGCCCGGGCTTCCGTGCTCGGTGTTTCGGCCTCTGGCAAATGGGCGATGGTTTCCAGGTACGCGCGCTCGATTTCTTCGCGGCGCCAATGATC
Source organism: Pseudomonas sp. LBUM1651 (assembly GCF_059716135.1). Taxonomy (NCBI): domain Bacteria; kingdom Pseudomonadati; phylum Pseudomonadota; class Gammaproteobacteria; order Pseudomonadales; family Pseudomonadaceae; genus Pseudomonas; species Pseudomonas sp. LBUM1651. The sequence continues at coordinate 122,131 of NZ_CP166805.1, forward strand.
GATCACCAGGCCGCGAGCAATCGTTCGCAGAAACGCGCGTGGGGCCTTGAGTTCCAGGCGTTCGGTTCTTTGCAGCAGGCGTACGAATGTGTCCTGGGCCAGGTCCGCCGCATCGGCGGCATTGCCCAGTCGCGCGCGCAGCCACGTGTTGAGCCAACCGTGATGGCTACAGTAAAGCGCCTGTACTGCAAACTCAGGTGAGGACATGAACGCGACAGCCCGGACGTCACAAATGATAATTAGTCGCATTGTCATCAAGGGTTGGGGAATTTGCAACTGCCGCTCGAATAACCGTCATCACAACAATGCTACTCAGGCGCTCTAGCACGCCGTTCGGCGGGTATCTGACGGAAATGCCGGCCATTTCGTACATGTCCCTAAGTTTTATCGCACCAGTGCCGAAAGACTGATGAGACATGCGTGCACCAAAGTAGAGCAGCCATAGAAGCCGCTCGAGCTGTACATGGAATGTTGCAACCCGGAACGCATCCCACTTTCTGCATAGAAGTCCCATGAAATGAATCTCAAGTTCAGCCATAAAATCCTGTTGGCCGCCTCCGGCGTCGTGGTGCTGGCTTTTGCGTTGTTCACTTTGTACAACGACTATCTGCAACGAAATACCATTCGGCAAAACCTCGAATCCTCTGTTCAACAGGCCGGCGACCTGACCGCCAGCAGTGTGCAGAACTGGATGAGCGGCCGCGTGCTGGTGCTGGAAAACCTCGCGCAGAACGTCGCTCATCAAGGTGCCAATGCCGATCTGCCGGGTCTGGTTGATCAGCCGACCTTCACCTCGAACTTCCAGTTCACGTACGTCGGCCAGACCAATGGCGTGTTCACCCAGCGCCCGGACGCGAAGATGCCGGACGGCTACGATCCGCGTCAGCGGCCCTGGTACAAGCAAGCCGTTGCCGCTGACAAAACCATGCTGACCCCGCCTTACATGGCCGCCGTCGGTGGCCTGGTCGTGACCATCGCCATGCCGGTGAAAAAGAACGGCGAATTGCTCGGCGTGGTCGGCGGTGACCTGAGCCTGGAAACCCTGGTGAAGATCATCAACTCGGTGGATTTCGGCGGCATCGGTCATGCGTTTCTGGTCAGTGCCGACGGTCAGGTGATCGTCAGCCCGGACAAAGACCAGGTCATGAAAAACCTGAAGGACATCTACCCCAACGCGGGCCTGCGCATCGAGAAGGGTAATCAGCAAGTCACCCTGAACAACCAGGCGCGCATCCTCTCGTTCACTCCGGTCAACGGGTTACCGAATGCGGCGTGGTACATCGGTCTGTCGATCGACAAGGACAAGGCCTACGCACCATTGAGCCAATTCCGCACCTCGGCGTTGATCGCGATGTTCATCGCCGTGGCCGTGATTGCAGTGCTGTTGAGCCTGTTGATCAACGTGCTGATGCGTCCGCTGACCACCATGGGCCGCGCGATGCAGGACATCGCCCAGGGCGAAGGCGACCTGACCCGTCGTCTGTCCGTGGAAAGCAAAGACGAATTCGGCGAGCTGGGCGGTTCTTTCAACCAGTTCGTGGAGCGGATTCATGCGTCGATTTCCGAGGTGTCGTCGGCCACTCGCCAGGTCCATGACCTGTCGCAACGGGTCATGGCCTCGTCCAACGCCTCGATCGTCGGCTCTGACGAGCAAAGTGCGCGCACCAACAGTGTGGCGGCGGCGATCAACCAATTGGGTGCCGCGACCCAGGAAATCGCTCGCAACGCCGCTGATGCCTCGCAGCACGCCAGCGGCGCGAGCGAGCAGGCGGACGACGGTCGTCAGGTGGTGGAAAAAACCATTCTGGCCATGACCGCGCTGTCGCAGAAAATCAGCCTGTCCTGCACGCAGATCGAAACCCTCAACGCCAGCACCGACAACATCGGGCACATTCTCGATGTGATCAAAGGCATCTCCCAGCAGACCAACTTGCTCGCCCTCAACGCGGCCATTGAAGCGGCCCGCGCCGGTGAAGCCGGGCGTGGTTTTGCGGTGGTGGCGGACGAGGTGCGCAACCTGGCCCATCGCACGCAGGAGTCGGCCGAGGAGATTCACAAGATGATCACTTCGCTGCAGATCGGCTCGCGCGAAGCGGTGACCACCATGAACGCCAGTCAGGCTTCCAGCGAAGAGAGCGTCGAAGTGGCGAACCAGGCCGGTTTGCGTCTGGTCAGCGTGACCCGGCGTATAGGCGAAATTGACGGCATGAACCAGTCGGTGGCGGCGGCGACCGAAGAGCAGACTGCGGTGGTGGAAACCCTCAATGTCGACGTCAACCAGATCAACCTGCTGAACCAGCAGAGCGTGGCCAACCTCAATGAAACGTTGAAGGATTGTGATGCGTTGTCGTTGCAGGCGAACCGGTTGAAGCAGTTGGTGGATAGCTTCAAGATTTAATTCGCGTCAGTTCTACCGCGTTATCGTTCTTCGCGGGCAAGCCTCGCTCCTACAGGGTATCGAGTAACCTGTAGGAGCGAGGCTTGCCCGCGAAAGGGACTTCCGCATCACCGAAAAAATGTGCCCTACGCAAACAGCTTCAGCACATTATTCATCGCATCATCCGCAAACCCCTGCACAAAATCCTTGAACCCTGGCAGCGCCTCGGCATCGCCCTGGGCCGGTTCAGCGATGATGGTCCACGTCGCCCGGGACTTGCCTTCACCCGCCGCTTCAACCGTCATGGCCGCCCACAAATTAGCCACGCCCAGCGTGTTGTAAATCGTGGTCCAGGTCATGCTCAATGCCTGGTCATCCCGCGAGTTGAGTTGCTCGACCACCAGGTTGCCGTCCCTGAAGAATTTCTTGCGCAGGGACGACACGCCTTCGCCCGTCATCTCGATGTGCGACAACGCCGGGATGAAGCGATCGAAGCCGGCAAAGTTGCCGACAACCGCCCAGACTTTCGTGGCCTCGGCCGGCACGTCCACCGAAGACTCGACGTGGCAGCCTTGAGGGTTTTTGATCAGGGTATCGGGTTGCAGGGTTTTCATGGTTTTGCTCCGGTTGAGTGAATCAGATGAAGTTGATTTCTTTGAGGTAGTCGCAGCCGCGACGCAGCAGTGCCGGGGATTTTTCCGGGTAGTGCGCGTCCATCTGGCGCACGCCGGCCTGGGCGTTGTCGTGGCCGATCATCGAGATATCGCCGATGTCTTCCTCGAAGCCGTTGAGGTAGAAACCGAGTACGCCGAACAGCGCGTTGTCGCTGTCGACCCGGCCCAGTTGCTGCTGCCAGTCGGCCACGCTGACCATGGAGAATTTGCGACCCGCTTCACGGAAGGAGGCAACGTAATCGTCCCAACTCAAGGGTTCGGGGTTGTGCAGGTTGAACACCGCTTTTTCCGCTGAATAACGACTGGCGTGGAACGCGATGAAACGGGCGAGAAAATCCACCGGCATCAGGTCGAAATTCAGCGCGAACTCCGGCACCTGACCGAGCTGAATCGAGCCCTTGAGCATCAGCATCAAACGATTCTTGTGCGGTTGGCAGACGCCGGTGAGGCTGTTGAAACTGATGTTGCCAGGGCGATACACATTGACCCGAACCCCACGCTCCCGCGCTCGCTCGAGGATGCGTTCACCGACCCACTTCGACAGGTTGTAGCCATTCTTGATGTAGATCGGCGGGGTCTGGGCGGCGGGCAGTTCAAGCACCCGACCGTCGTCGGAAATCGTGCTCGACGCGGACAATGTCGAAACGAAATTGAAGATCTTTTTACTGCGTCCTTCGCACAGGCGCAGGCACTCGAAAATCGGCTCGACGTTGTCCCGCGCCAGCGACTCGTAATCGAGCACGTGATTGACGTTGGCGGCGTTGTGCACGAGTGCGCCGAACTCGCGATCCAGGCGCTCGTAAACCTCCACGGCGAGCCCGAGTGAGGGTCGTGTGATGTCCGCCGCGTACACCCGCACCCGGCTCAGATCCAGATGCTCCAGACGGTTCTCGCGCAGTGCATGAGCAAAACGCTCGGCCGCCGATTGCCCGCCGCCATCGCGCACCAGACAAGCCACTTCGCTGGCGCCCCAGGCCAGCAACGCTTCGACGATGTGCACGCCGACAAAACTATTGGCGCCGGTGACGATGACCTTGTGCACATCGCCCATGCGGCTGACCGGCAGCGGCTGCACCTCCAACTCGCGGAAGGCGTCCGCCATGGCTTGTTCGCTCAGCACTTCTTCGGTGCCGGAGCCGCGCACCAGCGTCGCGAGTTTTGCGATAGTGGGCAGTTCAATGAAGCGATTGATCGAGATGCTGCGCCCGAATTCTTCACGCAAGCGCAACAACATGCGCGACAGCAGGATCGAGTGGCCGCCCAGATTGAAGAAGCTTTCGTCGGTGGAAATATCGCTGGCGGGCAGCTCCAGCAGTTCGGACCAGATCTCCAACAGCAGCGCTTCATCGGCGCTGGCGGGCAAACGCCGCGACGGGTTTTCGGTCATGCTGACGGGCAGCTCCAGCAGCGCTTTGCGGTCAACCTTGCCGTTGCTGGCGAACGGCATGCTCGTCAGTTCGGTCCAGGCAGTGGGCTGCATGTAGTCCGGCAGAAACCGGGTGGCGTGCGCCTTCAGCGCTTCGCGTGCGGCGCCGGGTCGATCCTCCTGAGGCTGGGCGAGGAATGCGAGAATCCGCCGCTGGCTGTCGATCACCACCGCCACCTGACGATACAACTGACTGTCGCGCAGGCAGCGTTCGATCTCTTCCGGTTCGACCCGAAAGCCACGAATCTTTACCTGATTGTCCCGGCGTCCGCACAGCTCGATGCCTGCGCCGGTCCACTTCGCCATGTCGCCGGTGCGATAGGCGCGCAGGCTCTCACCGTTCGGCAGGCTCAGGTGCAGATAGCGTTCGGCGGTCTGTTGCGGGTTGTTCAGGTATCCCAGGCAAACGCCCGGTCCGACGATGTACAACTCGCCGACGGTCTGTTCGGCCACCGGTTGAAAATCCTCGTCGAGAATCAGCACCTGACTGTTGGCGATCGGCGCGCCGAGGGTGCGATTGCTGTCGCCGGCGCGCAGTTGCCGCGCGGTGATCAGCACCGTGGCTTCGGTCGGGCCGTAGAGGTTGTAGAGATTGCCCTGACGGGTGAGTTGCTCGATGACATAGGGTTCGCAGACATCGCCGCCGGTCATCACGTGGTCCAGTACCTGCAACTGATCCAGGGGCAGAATGCTCAGCAAGGCCGGTGGCAAAAACGCATGGCTCAACTGTTGGTGCCGGATCAGTTCCACCAGTTGCAGCGGGTCACGGCGTTGATCGTCACTGGGTACGATCAGCTCGGCGCCCTGCAACAGCGTCGGGAAGATATCGATCAGCGACGAGTCGAAGCTCAATGACGAAAACTGCAATACGCGGCTCTGTTCAGTCAGTTGCACATAGTCGGCGTACCACGCGGTGAAGTGCGCGAGGTTGGCCTGGCTGAGCAGCACGCCTTTGGGATGACCGGTGGTGCCCGAGGTGTAGAGCGCCATGCACGGCGCGTCGAGATCGGGGCGCTGGCGCATCAACGGTTGATCGACATCCACGTGCTCGATGTCGATTGCGCTGATGTCCAGGCTGAGTATTTCGCAGGCGAGCGGATGCTGTCCGTCGTGCAGCAACAACACGGCGCCGGCATTCGACAAAATGTATTGCTGGCGCTGCAACGGATGGCTCGGCTCCAGCGGCAGGTACACCGCGCCGCTGCCGAGAATCGCCAGAATCCCCGCATACAACGCGCTGCATTTCGGCAGGCAGATTCCGACCACCCACGGCTTGTCGTGCTGTTCGAGCAATGGTTGCAATCGCTGCGCGATGGCACGGCTGTGAGCATGCAGTTGGCGATAGCTGAGGGAAGTGCCGGCAACGTTCAGCGCCGGTCTTTCGGCAGACTCAATGAAGCGCTGCTCAAGGCGCTCGATCATCGGCAGCTGAGCGAGTTGCAGCAAGCCGGGGTCAGCGGTGGTATTGAGACGATGGACGAAGGCCAGGGTTTCTAAAAACAGCAGACTTTCCACCTGTTCGAAATGAACGGGAGTCGCCGGTTCGACGAGCAGAAAATGATCCGCATCCCGGGAGAAGCGACTGACCAGCAATGCTGCATGGTCCACCAGTTGCGCCACCGCTCGCAGACGCAGCGCCTGGCCGTTGCCCGAAGGTTCGTCGGCAATCGGCACGCGGGTGAGCAGCGTCGAACAGTACAGGCACAGCAGGTCCAGCGGCGGCAAACCTGAATCACCCCGGACTCCGACACCCAGGCTCAACGTCAGTCGAGGGACATCGCCCAAAGGCTGGAACGACAGGCTGGCATCGTCGATCAGCAAATCAGCGTTGCTCGACGGCGGCGGGTCGAGGGCCGTCAGCCGCGTCAGTGAATGACCGTGTTGTTCAAGTTCCAGCGCCAGGTCGGTCAGGGCCTGGCTCTGCCCAATGAGCAGAATGTCGAGACGTCTCATGATGTGCTCCTCGTTAAACCAGGTAGTCGCTCAGGGCTTCTTGAACACACGGCGAATCGAGCAGCGAACTGCTGTGGAAAAACCGCACGATGTTGGCGACCAGCGGGTGATGGCGGTTGATCGGGAAGGCCAGCCCCGACACTTCGCTCTTGAGTGCGCGGCGCGCGGCATCGCTGATCTGCAAGGACTCGATCAGGCGGAAGTCGAAGGATTTCTGGATGTCGTTGGTCAGGTAATGGCCGATGAACACCGGCAGAATCTGCGCGATGCACAGACGGTCGACTTCGCTTGCGGTGTGCCAGTAGATGCGCACCAACCGCGCCCAGAACCCGGAATGACGGCCCTCATCGAGCAAGTGATCGGCCATCAAACCCTTGATCGATTGCTTGACCGTGTCGTCCTTGGCGAATGCCGCCACGTCGCCGGTCACGGTGTTCTCTGCGATGGCCACGCAGATCAATTCCACGGCGCTGCGCAAATGTTCCGGTGCCAGCGCAACAGCCGCCGGAATCGCCCGGCTCAGCTCGATTTCATCCGGCAGCTCGATCGGCGTGATGCCCGTCATGGCGACGGTTTGCTGCATGAAATCCATCGCCACCAGCGCGTGGTAATCCTCGTCCACCACGACGGTCATGGCGTCGTAACGGCAGGCGAACGGGAAAGCCACGGCGAAGCGATTCTTGGCGATGCTGCGCGCGGTTTTGTCGACGATCTCGGTTTCGAAAATCACCACGTCGTTGATGAATTTGTAGAGCGTCTGCACCAGGGCGAAATCCCGTTGCTCGGGGCATTCGCGCAGAAAGGTTTCGCTCAACACCAGCGGCTGACGACTGAGCGGGTAGATCAGCTTTTCGTCGTTCTCCAGCACGCGGCGCGGGCGGGTGCGGATGGTGGCGCGGCTTTCCCAGGCTTCGGCGAAGGATTGGTAGTCGGCGGCGTTCATGCGTTCACCTCCGCCACCGGTTCGCTCATGCTCAGGCGCAGGCCGTCCCACAGGGCAATGCGGCTTTCCACGGCCGCCAGGGCGCTGGCGTAGACGTCTTCTTCCCGTTGCGGATCGCCATTGACTAGCCGCGCGAGGAGTTTTTCCGCTGCCGGGCCGTGGTCTTCGGAATCGACTTCGATGTGCCGCTCCAGGTAGTAGCGGAAGGTCGGCGCCTGCTCAAAGCCGATTCCCCAATCGTCGAGAATCCGCTGGAACATCTGTGGAATGACGCTCTCGCGCCCGTGCAAAAACGCCGCCGCAACACTGTGGCCGGGCGCATGCAGCGCGGTGTGCAAGGTGTGGCGCACGAATTGCGCAGCGGCCGGGTCGATGTCCACGCTTTGCAGCGCCACGTCGTAATTCACGCCTTCTTGCTGCAGGGCCACGAAGCGCTCGACGGCAACCGTGCTGGCACCCACCTCGCGCATCGCATCCAGGTACAACTCGAAATGGCTGTAATGACCGTGGGCCGGACGATCATCGGACTCTTCACCCAGCACAATCTCGTTGATCAGTCGGGCAGCCTGCGGATCTCCTGGCGGCAGCCAGGGCAACTGGACGCAGGTCAGTTCCTGTTGCAGGCGCTTGGTCAGCGACATGAAATCCCACACCGCAAAAACATGGGATTCCATGAAGCGTTGGAGTACCGAAAGCGAATGTATTTCAGAAAAAATCGGGTGCGCACTCAGTTCTGCTTTCTTCTGATTAAGACGGTCTTTAGTCGATTTCATGGCGAGCCTATAGGTGATCCGGTATGAGGGGTGATCAATAATTAATGGGCGCTTTAAGTAGTCTGATGGCGAGCAAGTGCCTCAAATGAATTGATCAGTGTTAGTTACATATAAGTCGTGTGGTTGCGGCCTTTCGGCCAGTGCCTTCAGTGGTGGCGGAGAAAAGCTAATACACCAATAAAGTTCTCGGCAAGTTATTTTTATACTATTTAGAAGTTCAGCCTTTTCTGGCGCGACAAGTTCCAATAAGACTTTTGATTAAAGTTTTATTTAGGCGTAGTTACTCCTTCCGGCTTATATAAGTCGAAATCGAAATGAAGAGTGAATGCCTCACTCGAAGCAACTTTCCAAGGGTGATCGTTAGTGTGATTTGAGGGGTGGAAGTTGGCCGGGATGCCGATGCTTCCTTTCCCGTGGCAAGACTCCTTCCGTAGGTTCTTGATGCGGGGACTGTGCCGCTCATGCGGTACGTCACCCGTTTATTATTGGTTGGCAGGCCAAGAGTGAGCGTAAATCAAGGCAGCCGCTATCGCCGACGCGTCATACGGTCGATGCAATTGTCTGGCTTGGGAAACGGACACGCAGGCGCGGCAAGCGCAGGCGAGCAGGTTGATCTGCTCGCTGCGGTTACCGATATGATTTATTTCGAGGTTTTTCTGCTTTGTGCTTCGGGGCTGTTGAGGTAGCGCGTGATGACCTCCACGCCCCGGTTGAGGTGTTGTTCGAGCAGCTTCACCGAACGCTCGATGTCGCGGTCTTCCACTGCGCGCAACAGCGCACGGTGATCTTCCTGTGACAGTTTGCCCAGGCCCATGGCCTCCAGGTTGAAGCGCAGGAAACGTTCTTCTTCGTTCAACCCGTCTTCGACCAGTCTCAAGAGCCGACGATTAGGTGCCTTGCAGTACATCGCCATGTGAAACAGGCGGTTGAGGCGGCCAATTTCGGTGTAGTCGTGCTCCGTTTCCAGTTCGTCGATGTAGCGGGCCGCCTGCTCAAAATCCTCGGTGGTGAGCAAAGGAACCGACAGACGTAGAGCTTCGGACTCCAGCAGGATCCTCAACTCGTACGTTTCGGCGGCATCGCCCTGAACCAATGGCGCGACCACCGCACCTTTGTGAGCGATCACATTAAGCAACGCTTGCGCTTCGAGCTGGCGCAAGGCTTCACGGACCGGCATGCGGCTAACCCCGAACAGGTCGGCCAGGTCTTGCTGACGAAGGGCTGTGCCGCAAGGAATACGGCCATCGAGAATGGCGGCACGCAGGGTTTCTTCGATGACCGAGCGTGCCAGATGAGCGGGAATCGGACCGTTGACCTTGATGCTGCTGAGAGGGTTGGGCTTCTGTGGCACTACTACACACCCTGAATGACTGAAAGAATTTGGATCCAAGAGGACACTAGTGACTGCCTGACAGGTTGTCAAACGCGCAGCCTAAACAGCTCACACCCCAAGTTTAGCCCGCCCCGGTGATCTCACCGTGCCATTGTCTTTTAACCAGCTACCCTTCACCATCAATCGACTCCACCTGCCTACCTGGATGTCTCGCATTGGCGGTACGTTTCGCGATCCCTCGGACTTTGCGCTGGCTGTGCTGTGTGTTGCTGCTGGCCGGCGTCATGCCGGGCAGTCTGCATGCCGACTGGGATTTTTCCCTGATCAGCCGCCGGGCGCAGGCATTGTACGGGCCATTGGGCGCAGGGCAGCAGCGTATTGACGCCTGGCAGCATTTGCTGGCCACGCAGAAGCAGATCAGCGAGCTGGAGCAGCTCAACGTGGTCAACCTGTTCTTCAATAAACAGATGCGCTACGTAGAGGACGTCGACCTGTGGCACGAGGTCGACTATTGGGAAACCCCGATCGAAGCCTTGTCGAAGGGCGCCGGTGACTGTGAAGACTACGCCATCGCCAAGTATTTCAGCCTGCGCCACCTCGGCGTTTCCAGCGACAAGCTACGCATTACCTATGTCAAGGCCGTGAGCCTGAACCGCGCGCACATGGTGCTGACTTACTACGCCAGCCCCGACGCCATGCCGCTGGTGCTCGACAGCCTGATCGATGCGATCAAGCCCGCCAGCCAACGAACCGATCTGCTGCCGGTCTACGCTTTCAATGCCGAAGGGCTTTGGTTGCCCGGAGCCAAGGGCAATAAAAAAGTGGGTGACACCAAACGCTTGTCCCGTTGGCAGGATGTGTTGAAGAAAATGCAGGCGGAAGGTTTTCCGGTCGAGACGATTAACTAGGAGCACGCGCTCAGATGTCTTTGTTCAAACAGCTGTTGATCGCAATCTGTCTGTTCCTGGTGGTCGCCTTCACCGGCAGCTTCATGGTCAGCCTCGAGAGCTCGCGCACCCAGTACGTCAATCAGTTGCGCTCCCACGCGCAGGACGCCGCGACGGCGCTGGCGCTGTCGTTGACGCCGAACATCGACGACCCGGCGATGGTCGAGTTGCTGGTCAGCTCGATTTTCGACAGCGGTTATTACGCGAGCATCCGCGTCGTCGATCTGTCGAACGACAAGACCCTGGTCGAGCGCAGCGGCATTCCGGCGGTGACAAACGTGCCGGGCTGGTTCGTCAAGCTGATCGGCCTGGAGCCGGCGGGCGGCGACGCGATTGTCAGCCGTGGCTGGGAGCAGGCGGCACGGGTCGAAGTGGTCAGCCACCCGATGTTCGCGCTGGCCAAACTTTGGCAGAGTGCCTTGGGCAGCCTTGGCTGGCTTCTGATCTGCAGCGCGGTGAGCGCGGCACTGGGCGCGTTGCTGCTGCGTCGGCAATTGAAACCGCTGGACTATATGGTCTGGCAATCCCACGCCATCGCCCGCCGGGAATTCCTCAGCCTGCCCGACCTGCCGCGCACACCTGAATTGCGCCGCGTGGTGCAGGCCATGAACCAGATGGTCGAGAAGCTCAAGGCGTTGTTTCAGGAACAGGCCGAGCGCAGTGAAAAATTGCGCGACGAGTCCTATCAGGACACGTTGACCGGATTGGCCAACCGGCGCTATTTCGAGATGCAATTGAATGCGCGGGTGAGCAATCCGGAACAGGCGAGTTCAGGTTATTTGCTGTTGCTGCGGGTCAGGGACCTCGCTGGGTTGAATCAGCGTCTGGGCGGCCAACACACCGATGATTTACTGATCGCTGTCGGCGAGCAGCTGTCCCGTGAGTGCGCCAAATACCCCGAAACGCTGAACCTCGTCACGCGGATCCGCGGCGGCGAATTCGCCGTGCTGGCGCCGGGGCTGGTGCACGCCGAAGCGTTGCAACTGGCGCAAAACCTCGACAGTGCCCTGGCGAGCCTGCATGCAACCGGCGCTACCGATGTGGCCGCCGTGGCGTACATCGGGCTGGCGCCGTTTATGTATGGCGACTCACCGCAAGCGGTGCTCGGGCTGGCGGATCAGGCGTTGGCTCAGGCTGAAGGCCAGGGCGATTCGAGGTGGGTCTGCCTGGATCACACGGCGGCGTCGAACCTTGGCGATGATCATCATGCCTGGCACAGCTTGCTCGATGAGGCGCTGAATCAGCGGCGGTTCGAGCTGTATTTCCAGCCGGTGGTGGCGAGCCAGGACACGACACTGGTGCTGCATTACAAAGTGCTTTCGCGCCTGATTGACGAGCAGGGTCAGGCGATTCCTGCCGGTCGATTCCTGCCGTGGCTCGAGCGTTTCGGTTGGGCTGCGCGGCTGGATCGCCTGATGCTGGAGCGGGTCCTTGAGCAAATGGCTGATCATGAAGCGTCGCTGGCGCTGAACCTGTCATCGGCGACGCTGATCAATCCGCAGGCGCTGGGCAAAATCCTGGATATTTTGCGCGCGCATTCCAGCTTCGGCCCGCGGCTGACCCTGGAAATCGGCGAGGAGCAACTGCCGGAGCAAGCGAAGCTGGAAGACCTGACGCGACGCCTGCGAGAAATCGGCTTCTCGTTGAGCCTGCAACATTTTGGTGGACGCTTCAGCATGATCGGCAACCTGGCGCGGCTCGGGTTGGCTTATCTGAAGATCGATGGTGTTTACATCCGCGCGATTGATCAGGAGAGCGACAAGCGTTTGTTTATCGAGGCGATTCAGCGGGCGGCGCACAGCATTGATCTGCCGTTGATTGCCGAGCGGGTCGAGACCGAAGGGGAGTTGTCGGTGATTCGCGAGATGGGGATTTATGGCGTGCAGGGGCAGTTGTTTGGGGAGCCAAAGCCTTGGGACAGGACTTTTGAGTGATTTGTCTGTACTGACGCCATCGCGAGCAGGCTCGCTCCCACAGTAGATCTTCAGCGGGCACAGTATTTGTGTACGACCGAGATCCAATGTGGGAGCGAGCCTGCTCGCGATGGCGTCAGTACAGACAACAAAGACAGTGAGAGCTAGATCAACCCCGAATCTTCCTCATCCACCAAACTACTCAACCCACCCAACTCCTCCCGGGCCTGGGAACGGCCCATGAGTTTGGCCTGTGCAGCGGCCGGCAGGTCGGTGATGCGCATCACGCCCTTATCAGTCAGCACCTTAATCAGGTCGTCAAGTACCCGGATCATGTCCAGGTCGCTCTGCTTCAACTGCTTGAGCTGACTGGTTTGCTGCAGTTGCTTGTGGTTGATGGCCATGACTTTGCTGGCGAACCAGGCCTGGAGGTCCGGGTGATCGGCGGGCAGGCTTTCGGTGGACTCGGCATAGGCCTCGGCTTCCACGCGCATCAGTTGGCCATCTGCATTGCGTTGCACGTAGAACATTGAGCGTCCCTCAAGCGTTGAGCAGCATCATCCTGTCAGCAGCATAGGTGAAATAAGCCATATGGTTATTCGCTAACGGTATTTAAATTCACGTTCTTATACCTATAAAGTCAGCCTCCTGCGTACCTGCCGACCAATCGGCGCGCCGCACGACACGAACCAACACGGGACCTCCGTGAGTTTCTGATCGACGCGCGCGCCCTTGAGCGTGCCGTGCGTGGGAGTGATTTATGTCTGTCGTCTCTGCAACTCAAAGCATCGCGCCGCAAATTTTCGAAATTCGCCCGTTCAGCGGCGCTGTCGGTGCCGAAATCATCGGGCTCGACCTGTCTCGCCCGGTCAATGACCAGGACTTCGCCCGCATTCACCGCGCGCACCTTGATCACCATGTCGTGGTGTTCCGCGACCAGCGCATTACCCCCGAACAGCAAATCGACTTCAGTCGCCGTTTCGGCGTGTTGCAGATCCACGTGCTCAAGCAGTTCCTGCTGACCGGTCACCCGGAAATCCTCATCGTTTCCAACATCATCGAAAACGGCCAATCCATCGGCCTCGGTGACGCTGGCAAGTTCTGGCACTCCGACCTTTCCTATAAAGAATTGCCCAGCCTGGGCTCGATGCTGCACGCCCAGGAATTGCCGTCCGAAGGTGGCGACACCTTGTTCGCCGACATGCACAAAGCGTGGGACAACCTGCCCGAAGCGCTGCGTAAAGCCGTCGAAGGTCGCTCGGCGGCGCACTCGTACACGGCGCGCTACAGCGAAACCAAGTTCGAAGGCAACTGGCGCCCGACGTTGACGCCGGAGCAACTGGCACAAGTGGCGGAAGTCGTCCACCCGATCGTCCGTACCCACCCGGAAAACGGTCGCAAGGCGTTGTTCGTCAGCGAGGGTTTCACCACCCGCATCGTTGGCCTGCCGGACGACGAGAGTCAGCAACTGCTGGACGAGCTTTACGCCCACAGCGTGCTGCCGCACAACATCTATCGCCATCAATGGCAGCCCCACGACCTGGTGTTCTGGGACAACCGCTCGTTGATCCACCTCGCCGCCGGATGCCCGAGCCATCTGCGCCGCAAGTTGTATCGCACCACCATCCAGGGCGACGCGCCTTTCTGATTTGTCGGAGAATTTTCATGTCCAGACGTCTTCCATTTGCACCGTTGGCTGCGGCCATCGGCCTGGGTTTCAGCCTCATCGCCAGCAGCCTGGTGGCGCCGACCGTGGCCCACGCCGAAGGTGAAATCCGCATTGCCGAGCAGTTCGGCATCGTTTATCTGTTGCTCAACGTGGTGCGCGATCAGAACCTGATCGAGAAGTACGGCAAACAGGAAGGCGTCGACATCAAGGTCGACTGGACTCAGCTGTCCGGCGGCGCGGCGGTCAACGATGCGTTGCTCTCCGGCTCCATCGACATTGCCGGCGCGGGCGTCGGTCCGCTGCTGACCATCTGGGACCGCACCCACGGCAAGCAGAACGTCAAGGCTGTCGCCTCCCTCGGCAACTTTCCGTACTACCTGGTGAGCAACAATCCCAAGGTCAAAACCATCGCCGACTTCACCGAGCAGGACCGCATCGCGGTGCCGGCGGTGGGCGTGTCGGTACAGTCGCGCTTCCTGCAATACGCGGCGGCCAAGCAATGGGGCGACAAGGAGTTCAATCGTCTCGACAAGTACACCATCGCTGTTCCGCACCCCGACGCCACGGCGGCGCTGATTGCCGGCGGCACCGAGTTGACCGGGCACTTCTCCAATCCGCCGTTCCAGGATCAGGCGCTGGCAAACCCGAACGTCCATGTGGTGTTGAACACCTATGACCTGCTCGGCCCGAACTCGCCGACGGTGCTGTTCGCCACGGAGAAATTCCGCAACGAGAACCCGAAAACCTACAAGGCGTTCGTCGAGGCGCTGACCGAAGCCGCGCAATTTGCCCAGAACGATAAAGGCGCCGCCGCCGATACCTACATCCGCGTGACCAAGGCGAAAATCGATCGTGCTGCGCTGCTGAAAATCATCGACAACCCACAGTTCGAATTCAGCGTCACGCCGAAAAATACCTACCCGCTCGCCGAGTTCCTCTACCGCGTCGGCGCGATCAAAAACAAACCGGATTCGTGGAAGGATTACTTCTTCCAGGACGCCAAACCGTTGCAAGGGAGCTGACCGACATGAACGCCCCTTTGCAAGGCCACACGGTCAGCAAACCGAACGCCACAGCCCAGGCGCTGCTGTCGGTCGATAATGTCAGCCTCGAATACCGCACGCCGCAGCGGGTGGTTCGAGCGACCCACCAAGTCAGTTTTGAAATCGATCCGGCAGACCGCTTTGTGCTGCTCGGGCCGTCCGGTTGCGGCAAGTCGACATTGCTCAAGGCCGCCGCAGGATTTATCCAGCCAGTCGAAGGGGAAATCCGCCTGCAAGGTCAGCGCGTCGATGCGCCGGGGCCGGACCGGATTGTGGTGTTTCAGGAATTCGATCAACTGCCGCCATGGAAGACGGTCAAGCAGAACGTGATGTTTCCGCTGCTGGCCTCGAAAACCCTCAAGCGTAAAGAGGCCGAAGAACGGGCCCTGCACTATCTCGACAAGGTTGGTCTGTCAGCGTTTGCCGATGCGTATCCGCACACCTTGTCCGGCGGCATGAAGGCGCGAGTGGCGATTGCCCGGGCGTTGGCGATGCAACCGAAAATCCTGTTGATGGACGAACCCTTCGCCGCACTCGATGCGCTGACCCGCCGCAAGATGCAGGAAGAATTGCTGCTGCTCTGGGAAGAGGTGCGTTTCACCCTGCTGTTCGTCACGCACTCGATTGAAGAAGCGCTGGTGGTGGGTAATCGCATTCTGCTGCTGTCGCCGCATCCCGGCCGGGTACGGGCGGAAGTCCACAGCCATCAATACGATTTGCACAGTCTCGGCGGCGTGGCGTTTCAGGAGTCGGCGCGACGGATTCATCGGTTGTTGTTTGATGAAGGCCAGTCGCCGGAAACCGCGCGCGAGCTGGATTTTTCCGACATTCGCATCGCTTACTGAGCCATTGAGAGGAGTGCCCGATGAGCCAGTTATCATCTGCGCGTGAAGAATTTGAAACCGTTTTGCAGCCGCTGACCAGCGTATCGCTGGAACGTGAATTACCCCTCGGCCAGCGTCTGTGGCAACAGGGCTGGATTCGTAAAAGCCTGATCCTGATTTTGCTCGCGGTCCTGTGGGAAGTGGTTGCACGCATTCAGAACAACGACCTGCTGCTGCCGAGTTTTTTGCAAACCGCCAGCGCGCTGTATGACGGCCTGCTCAGCGGCGAATTGCTGGGCAAAGTGTGGATTTCCCTGGTGGTGTTGCTCAAGGGTTACCTGATCGGCATCGTCCTGGCGTTTGCCCTGACCACACTGGCGGTGTCGACGCAGTTCGGTCGCGATCTGCTGAGTACGCTGACGTCGATGTTCAACCCGCTGCCGGCGATTGCACTGTTGCCGCTGGCGCTGCTGTGGTTCGGACTGGGGCAGAACAGCCTGATTTTCGTGCTGGTACATTCGGTGCTCTGGGCGTTGGCGTTGAACACCTACGCCGGGTTTTTAGGTGTCTCGGAAACCCTGCGCATGGCCGGGCGCAATTACGGTTTGAAGGGCATGCGCTTCGTGCTGTTCATCCTGATTCCGGCAGCGTTGCCGTCGATTCTCGCCGGGCTGAAAATCGGCTGGGCGTTCGCCTGGCGTACCTTGATTGCCGCTGAATTGGTGTTTGGTGCTACCAGTGGCAAGGGTGGATTGGGTTGGTACATCTTTCAGAATCGTAATGAGCTGTACACCGACAAGGTGTTTGCCGGGTTGGCGGTGGTGATTTTGATTGGGCTGCTGGTGGAGAATCTGGTGTTTGATTCGCTGGAGCGGGTGACGGTGAAGCGGTGGGGGATGCAGCGTTAAGTTCTGTGGTGTCTGTACGGGCCCTATCGCCGGCAAGCCGGTCTCGCTCCCACAAGGTGTTTTGTCGTACACAAAATCTTCATCGACTGAAGATCACTGTGGGAGCGAGCCTGCTCGCGATGGCGCCGGGGCTGCCAACACATCACTTAAGGGATGTTTGCTAGCATTGCGTCTGAATCAATCCAGATCAGCCACGAGTGCTCAGCATGCAACTCCCGGACATGAATCTTCTGGTCGCCCTCGACGCCTTGCTCGACGAAGGCAGCGTGGTGGGCGCCGCGCGCCGCATGAATCTAAGCCCGGCAGCCATGAGCCGCACGCTCACACGAATCCGCGAGGCCATCGGCGATCCGATTTTGGTGCGCGCCGGCCGTGGCCTGGTGCCGACGCCCAAGGCACTGGCGTTACGCGAGCAGGTGCGGGATCTGGTTGAGCAGGCCGCGCTGCTGTTCCGATCTGCCGATGACGTAGAACTGGGCAGTTTGCGTCGTCGCTTCAGCATTCGCGCCAACGATTTCTTTGTAGGCGTCTACGGCGGCAAGCTCTTCGACACGATGGAACGCCAGGCGCCGCACTGCGAACTGCGCTTTGTCCCGGAGGGCGATGGGGATGACGAAGCGTTGCGTGAAGGACGCATCGATTTGAGCGTCAGCAACAACCGGCCGCTGATGCCGGAAGTGAAGGTGCAGAACCTGTTCTCCACGCACTTTGTCGGCCTGGTGCGCGACGACCATCCGCTGTTCGACGAAGAGATCACGGCCGAACGCTATGCCGGGTTTTCTCACATCAGCATGTCTCGTCGCGGCATCGCTCGCGGCCCGATCGACACGGCGCTGAATGCCTTGGGGCTGGAGCGGCGGGTGGCGGTGATTGCGCCGAGTTTCCATGCCGCAATGTTTGCGTTGCCGGATTCCGATCTGATTCTGCCGGTGCCCAAGGAAGCGCTGCTGAGCGTGCGGCGCCTGGGGCTGAAGCTGCGTTCATTCACGCTGCCGATCCCGTTGCCGACCCTCATGCTGACCCAGGCCTGGCACCCGCGTTTCGACAAAGATCCGGCGCATCGCTGGATGCGTGAGACGCTCAAGGCGTGTTGCGATGAGACGTGGTTGGCCGCGCAGCCGACCTGAAGCTGATCGCAAATCCCTGTGGGAGCGAGCTTGCTCGCGAAAGCGGTAGATCAGACAAAGATAATGTTGGATGTAAGGGCCCCATCGCGAGCAGGCTCGCTCCCACAGGGTTATGTATTGCTGCATGGAACACACTTATAACCTGCCAATAAGTTGATTTTCGTCAGCTTCGACGCTTCCTAAAATGCTTCGGTGTTCAAATCCCGGAGCTTGCAGTCCATGACTTCCCTCACGGCCCCGGCACCTCTCGCCGCGGCCAGCCCCACCGCCGTTATGCCACCGGTCTTTGGCCCGCGGATCATCATCGGTCTGGTGGGCGTGTTGCTGGCGGTGCTGGTGTCGGGCCTCAACGAGATGGTGACCAAGGTCGCCCTCGCCGACATTCGCGGCGCATTGGCCATCGGCTACGACGAAGGCACCTGGCTGGTCGCCAGTTACACCGCGACCTCGGTGGCCGCGATGGCGTTCGCACCGTGGTGTGCGGTGACGTTTTCGTTGCGGCGCTTCACCCTCTGCGCGATCAGCGTGTTCACCTTGTTGGGCGTGCTGTGCCCCTTCGCCCCGAACTACGAAAGCCTGCTGGTGATGCGCACCTTGCAAGGTCTGGCGGGCGGTGCGTTGCCGCCGATGCTGATGACCGTCGCCCTGCGCTTTTTGCCGGCAAACGTGAAGCTCTACGGCATGGCCGGTTATGCCCTGACGGCGACGTTCGGCCCCGGGCTCGGCACGCCGCTGGCCGGGTTGTGGACCGAGCATGTCGGCTGGCAATGGACCTTCTGGCAAATCATCGCGCCGTGCCTGATCGCCATGGCGGCGGTGGCTTACGGATTGCCGCGGGACCCGGTGCGTCTGGAGCGTTTCAAGCAATTCAACTGGCGCGGGTTGTTATTGGGTTTCCCGGCGATCTGCATGCTGGTCATCGGCATCCTGCAGGGCAACCGGCTGGACTGGTTCGAGTCGAGCCTGATCTGCGGCTTGCTTGGCGGCGGGCTGCTGTTGCTGGTGCTGTTCCTGATCAACGAATGGTCGCAACCGATCCCGTTTTTCAAGATGCAGATGCTCGGCATCCGCAACCTGTCGTTCGCCTTGCTGACCCTGGCCGGGGTGCTGGTGATCTTGCTGGCGGTGATCATCATTCCGTCCAGTTATCTGGCGCAGGTGCAGGGTTATCGCCCGGTGCAGACCGCGCCGATCATGTTGCTGGCGGCGCTGCCGCAACTGATTGCGCTGCCGCTGGTGGCGGCGCTGTGCAACTTGCGTTGGGTCGATTGCCGTTGGGTGCAGGGTATCGGCCTGAGCATGCTGGCGCTGTCGTGCATCGGCGGTTCGCAGCTGACATCAGTGTGGATTCGCGACGATTTTTACGTGCTGCAACTGCTGCAAATCTTCGGGCAACCCATGGCGGTGTTGCCGCTGCTGATGCTCTCGACCGGCAGCATCAGCCCGCTGGAAGGGCCGTTCGCGTCGGCCTGGTTCAACACCGTGAAAGGCCTGTCGGCGGTGATCGCCACGGGAGTGATCGACGCGCTGACCACATCGCGGCTGCACTTTCATTCGACCATGTTGGTGGACCGCCTCGGCAACTCGCCGCTGGCCGACAGCGACAGCGCGGGGCTTGCCCATCGGTTGCATGAGCAGGCGGTGGTGCTGACGGCTTCGGATCTTTACCTGTGCATGAGCGGCGTCGCCCTGGCGCTGATCCTGCTGATTTTCTGGCTGCCGACGCGGATCTTTCCGCCGCGTGCACCGACTTGAATGCACCACCGAAACAGAAGGTTTTTATGACGACTCAATCAACGAAAAAAGTGGCCGTGGGCGTCGCCGCCCTGGTGGCGGTCGGCGTGCTGGTGTATCTGCTGGCGCCGGGGATGTTCGGCAAGCGCACGCAACAGAACACCAATGACGCCTTTGTCTCCGCGGACTTCACCTTGGTGGTGCCCCGCGTCGCCGGGTTCATCAAGGAAGTGCTGGTGGAAGACAATCAGCAGGTCAAGGCCGGGCAATTGCTGGCGCTGATCGATGACCGGGATTTGCGCGCTGCCGCTCAGGCCGCGGATGCCGAAACGCTGGTGGCGCGGGCGCAACTGCAAAACGCTGGCGCAACCCTTGAGCGCCAGACGTCGGTGATCGCTCAGGCGCAAGCCACGGTCGTGTCGGCCAAGGCGGAGATGGCGTTCGCCGAACATGAATTGAATCGCTACAACCACCTCGCCGGCGTTGGCGCGGGTACGGTGCAGAACGCTCAACAAGCCCGCACGCGTATCGATCAGGCCAGCGCTCGGTTGGCCAATGCGACAGCGGTGTTGGCGGCGGAACGCAAGCAGGTGGAAATCCTCACCGCCCAGCGTGACGCGGCAGACGGTGGATTGAAGCGGGCGCAAGCGGCGCTGGAAATGGCCAGCTACGAGCTGTCCTATACGCGCATCGTCGCGCCTCAGGACGGTATGGTCGGCGAGCGCGCCGTGCGGGTTGGCGCGTATGTCACGCCGGGCAGCAAGTTGCTGGCGGTGGTGCCGCTGACGCAGGCGTATGTGGTCGCCAATTTTCAGGAGACCCAACTGACTGACGTGCAACCGGGGCAAAGCGTGCAGGTGCGCGTCGACAGCCTTGGCGGCGAAGCGTTACGCGGTCGCGTCGAGAGCATTGCTCCGGCCACGGGCGTGACCTTCGCTTCGATCAAACCGGACAACGCGACCGGCAACTTCACCAAGGTTGTGCAGCGGATTCCGGTGAAAATCGTTCTGGATCCGGGGCAAGCGTTGGCTGATCGGCTGCGCGTGGGGATGTCGGTGGAGGCGAGTATTGATACAGCTGATACCGGTGAGCATGAGGTTGCGCAACGATGAACTTCGTTAATTGCGCACCTTTGTGGCGAGGGAGCTTGCTCCCGCTCGAGTGCGCAGCACTCGCAAATTTTGGGTCCGCTTCGCGGCCCAGCGGGAGCAAGCTCCCTCGCCACAAGGTCAGTGTTCATTCAGTAGCGTTGGTGCTGAGCCTCCTGACCCTGAGCGCCTGCACCGTCGGCCCGGACTTCCAGAAACCCCAGTCACAACAAGTTGCCGAATGGTCGAAACCATCGAAAGCGACCTCCAGCCTAGCCGTCGCCGAAACCATGGACGAACGCTGGTGGGAAGTCTTCCACGACCCGAAACTCTCGGCCCTGACCCAGCGTGCCCTGACCGACAACCTCGACCTGAAACTCGCCAGCAGCCGCCTGCAGCAAAGTCGCGCCGCGCGCCAGGTGGTCACCGCAGATCGCTACCCCAACATCGCCGCCACAGGCAGCTACGGGCGTAAACGCAACAGCGGCGAAGGACTGAGCGATCCCTCGGGGAACAATGGCAACTCGGCGTTCAATCTGTGGGACGCCGGCTTCTCGGCCTCCTGGGAACTGGATTTCTGGGGTCGGGTCCGTCGCGAAACCGAAGCGGCGGATGCCACGCTGGAGGTCGCGGAAAACGAACAGCGCGGCGTGTTGTTGTTTGTTCTTGCCGAAACCGCTCAGGACTACATTCAGCTACGCGGCGTGCAAAGTACGCGAGCCGTCACGGAAGAGAACCTCGACGTCGCCCGTCATAGCCTGAAACTGTCGCAGCTGCGCCTGGCCGACGGTGTCGCCACCGACCTCGATGTCGCCGAAGCCGCCGCGCAAGTCGCGGCCATCGAATCGCGCTTGCCGGCACTGGAGCAGCGTCAGTCGCAATTGATCAATGCCTTGAGCCTGTTGATGGGCGAACCGCCGCAAGCGCTGCATGCCGAGTTATCCACTGACGCGCCGGTGCCACAAACCCCGCGCCAGGTCGCCATCGGCCTGCCGTCGCAACTGGCCGAACGCCGTCCGGACATCCGCCAGGCCGAAGCTCGCCTGCATGCCGCCACGGCGAACATTGGTGTGGCCAAGGGTGATTTCTATCCGCGCATCACCCTGTCGGGAAACGTCGGCTCCCAAGCGATGCAATTGAGCGATTTCGGCTCCTGGGGCTCGCGCACGTTCGGCATCGGCCCGCAATTCAGCCTGCCGCTGTTCGAAGGCGGTCGCCTGCGCGGCGTGCTGAACTTGCGTGAAGCCCAGCAGCAGGAAGCCGCGATTGCCTACCAGAAAACCGTGCTGCGGGCCTGGCATGAAATCGACGACCAACTGACCGCCTACAACGCCAGCCAACTGCGCCGCGACAGCCTCTCCGAAGCCGTACGCCAAAACCAGATCGCCTTGCATACCGCGCAACAGCAGTACGTGGAAGGGGTGGTGGATTTCGTCAACGTCCTCACCGTGCAAGGCGAGTTGCTGGCGACCCAGCAGCAATGGGTCGAGAGTTCGACCGGGGTGTCGTTGGCGATGGTCGGGTTGTACAAGGCGTTGGGCGGGGGATGGGAGTCGGTGTATCCGGTGGCGGTGCAGCGCTGAGTGAAATCGGGAACCTGAAAGTAGGAATCGTCTTGTTTTTTTTGTGTGGGCATTGTCCAAGGCACTCGCGCGTTAGCATTTTCGCGAATTCCTTGAGCAAGGTTGCGCACATCTATGATCGCCAGTTCCGGTAAGCTATTTTCGGTCGAACTGTTGGAAACATCGCCAAAGCGTCCAACTTTTTATGTCGTTGGCCAACGTAAGTTTGCGTTGCTGTTTGTCTCGACATTCGGTTTCTACTGGACCTATTGGACCTACAAAAACTGGAGGCTTTACCGTGCAGCCACCGGCAATAAGGTTCTGCCATTGGCACGCACAATTATGGGTGTGTTTTTTGTGTACTCGCTGTTCATGAAAGTCGACCGTCGAATATTCGCTTCAGGCCGACGATACCGCTGGTATCCACGCAGCCTGGCGCTGGCTGTGATCCTGACGGCGTGTGCGGGTGCAACGCGGGTATGGGTTCTGGACGCGCACGTCAGCTTCGCTTTGTTTCTATTGGTTTTGCTCTTGCTGACCTGCTGCCTCATGCGCGTACAAGCGGCAATCAATTTCTCGGAGTATGGTGTTGAAGAGCCGATTAACTCGACGCTGACGTTCGCTAACGGTATCTGGGTAGGTCTGGGCTTGAGCTGGTGGGGGGTGGTGATACTCACCTTCTATTTTCTTGTGCAGGGCGGACCGTTAGAGGGTGCAAACCCGTGAAACTGCCTGTGAATGTGTGAACCTCGTGGACAAGGAAGGGTGGATGGTTGCTGTGGGTCAGGTCAACTCGATGGCGCAGCGATGGCTTCAGTCGGCTCGCGAATGCGGGTTGTTGCCGATCCTGATCCTCGCCGCCGTCGTTCGGCTCTATGGCCTCACCGACTCGGCCATCTGGTGCGATGAAGGCCCAGCCTGCTGCTGAGCCAATACTCACCCGCGCTGACCTGGTTTCACACCGCTCACGATGTACACCCGCCGCTGTATTACCTGTTGCTGCACGGGTGGATGAGCCTGTTTGGCAACGGCCTCTTTTCGATCCGATTCATGAGCGTTGTGCCCGCGCTGGGCACCGTCGCACTGGTGATCTGGCTGGTGCGCCTGATCGCAACGCGGCGTGCGGCGGTGTTGGCCGGAGTGCTGGTGGCGTTGCTGCCGATTGCCGTGCGTTACAGCCAGGAAGTGCGGATGTATTCGCTGATGGGCTTTTGGCTGATCGGGGCGACCATTGCCCTGGTACTTTGGGTCAAGCATCCGCAGCGTTATCGTTATCTGGTTATCTACGTAGTGCTGATGACGGCCAGTTTCTACACCCATTACTTCACGGCGCTGTGCGTTATGTCGCACTGGGCGTATCTGCTGGTGCTTCTGCTAAGCGGCTCGAGCAACAAACTGATCACGCGCCCGGCGTGGTGGCTGGCCAACGTCGCCATCGTCGCGCTCTATATGCCGTGGATTCCCAGTCTGGTGGGTCAACTGCAGCACCTGGAGCAACTCAAGCTCGGCGGTGATGTGGGCTGGATCGAGCCGGAAACCCTCACGTCGATACCGTCGGTCCTCTGGCAATTTCTGACCTATGACGAAGGCCTTGGGCACCCAGGGCTGGTCTTTGTCCTGCTGCCGCTGGTGGTAGGGCTGGTGACGATGTTGATCCTTCGAGCTGACCGCAGCGAATACCGATTCAACACGCTGATTGCGGCGTACACGCTCGTCCCGTTGCTGGTGATTGCGTTGGCTTCGCTGGCAACCCCGCTGTTGGTGGATCGTTACCTGATGTTTGCGGCGCTGGGCTTGCCGATCATTCTGGCCATAGCGCTTGATCGGCTCGCCGAGCACTACCGGGTGTGGGCGCTGACGGCGTTGCTGCTGGTGATCTGCGTGCAAGGCGTCGGACTGAAGAACATTTACACCACCGCTCCCGATCGAATCGATCGAATGGTCGACTACGTGAACCAGCAGTACGTCGCCGGTGATCGCATCGTGGTCAGCGATCTGTTCTGGTACTTCAGTTACGTCTATTACAATCGCACGGCTGCTGCGCCGATGCTTTACACGCCGCCGCAGCCCGACGGACGCGCGGGTCGTCCCAATGCATACGGATTTGGCACGTTGGTAGAGGACAGTGGCGAAAAAATCTACCTCGATACACTGACGGATTTACCGCGCGGCACCGGGCGTGTCTGGCTGATCAGCAGCAGCGAAGCACCTTATGATTTCGCGCCGGTACCCAGTGGCTGGAAAGCCATCGATGAGCTGAAAGTCGACGACACGCTGGCGCGGCTGCACGTCATCTGTCCGGACGAGGGTTGTCCTTAAGGTTTCGACGACAAGTCCGCCATGCCCTTGAGCAACTCAATCGGCAACGGAAAGACGATGGTCGAACTCTTGTCCCCGGCAATCGAGCTCAGGGTCTGCATGTAGCGCAGTTGCATGGCGCCCGGCTGACGACCGAGCATTTCGGCGGCTTGCATGAGCTTTTCCGAGGCCTGCAGTTCACCTTCGGCGTGGATGACTTTGGCCCGGCGTTCCCGCTCGGCTTCAGCCTGTTTGGCGATGGCGCGGACCATTGATTCGTTGAGGTCCACGTGTTTGATCTCGACGTTGGCCACTTTGATGCCCCAGGCGTCGGTCTGGGCATCGAGCACTTGCTGGATATCGATGTTCAGCCGTTCGCGCTCGGCCAGCAGCTCATCGAGCTCGTGTTTACCGAGCACCGCGCGCAAGGTGGTTTGGGCCAGCTGGCTGGTGGCCATGAGGAAATCTTCAACCTGGATAATTGCCTTCTGCGGATCGAGCACGCGGAAGTACAGCACCGCGTTGACCTTGACCGAGACGTTGTCGCGGGTGATCACGTCTTGCGGCGGCACGTCGAGCACCACGGTACGCAAATCGACGCGAACCATTTGCTGCACCACCGGAATCAACAGGATCAGGCCGGGGCCTTTGACTTGCCAGAAACGGCCGAGCTGGAACACCACCCCGCGCTCGTATTCGCGCAGGATGCGAAAAGTCGATCCCGCCAGCGCAATGACCAACAGCAGCAGTGCGGCAAAACCCAGTTGCAGGCCCATGGTTATTCTCCACCCGGCGCCGCGTCAGCCGCGGCCACTTGCAGCAGTAATCCCTTGCGCGCCACTACCCGGACCTGTTGCCCGGTTTCCAGTGGCGTGGCGCTGAGGACTTGCCACTTTTCTCCTTGCAGGTGCACCCAGCCGTTGCAGGCATTGCCGGGCTGCAACGACATCACCGGAGCCACGCTGCCCACGAGCCCGGCATCGCCACTGACGGTTTGGCGCGGTCGGGTTTTCAGGGCGTGGATCACCAGGAATATCAACAACAACGCACTGATCAGGCCCAGGCCGATCATCAACGGGACTGGCACCTCGGTGTTGCTCAGGATCACCGCGCCGATGACGAACATCACAATCCCGCCCAACCCGATAACGCCGTAATTGGGCAAGGCGGCCTCGGCGATCAGAAACGCAATGCCGAACGTAATCAGCCAGATCCCCATGGGGTTGGGAATCAGCACGAGGGTGTCCGCCGCGAACGCCGATCCGCTCAAGGCCAACAGCAACGCCACTGCACAGCAACGAGTGTTCACTTGACCCTCCTTGTAGGAGCGAGCTTGCTCGCGATGAACCTGAGAGCGCCTCGCCCATCCATTCAGTCCGCATTCCCGTTAACGCCCATCGCTTAACTCAGTCTAGTCGAGCCATGGGTTGTACGAATTTTGCTCAGTTGTCGACGATGTTCCAGTGGGCAGATTTCCCGCGCGGAGGCTTCAGCCGGCCTAGACTTTTGAGTGGTGAGAACAGGTTTATTCATCGTCCGCCAACGTTGTTGCGGACACCGAGGTGCATCATGCGTATGGCAAAAACCGTGCAGAGCAGCCTGGACAGGGCGCACTGCGAATTTGACATCGTTAGCCACCCACACTCGGCCAGCAGCCTTGAAACGGCGCGGGTCGCGGGCATTCCTGCCGAACGGGTGGCCAAGTCGGTGATTCTCGACGACCACCACGGTCATTTCCTGATGGCCGTGCTGCCGGCGAGTCGTCACCTGGACCTGACTAAAGTGCGCAGCAGCGGCGAATGGCAAGTCACCCGGGAAAGCACCCTGGCGCATCTGTTCGAAGACTGCGAGCGCGGCGCGGTGCCGGCGTTGGGTGAGTCCTATGGCATGGACATGGTCATCGACCCCTTGCTGACCCGGCAGCAAGACATCTACCTGGAGGCCGGCAACCACAACAATCTGCTGCACATGAGCATGCCGGAGTACTTGAAACTGGTGCCGCATGCGGAGGTGCGGGAGTTGAGTCATTGAGTTTTGCAGCGTCTGTTACACCGCCTTCGCGGGCA
The DNA here is from genome assembly GCF_059716135.1 of Pseudomonas sp. LBUM1651. Taxonomy (NCBI): domain Bacteria; kingdom Pseudomonadati; phylum Pseudomonadota; class Gammaproteobacteria; order Pseudomonadales; family Pseudomonadaceae; genus Pseudomonas; species Pseudomonas sp. LBUM1651. The sequence continues at coordinate 148,789 of NZ_CP166805.1, forward strand.
AGCCTCGCTCCTACAGTGGACTGCAATCCCCCTGTAGGAGCGAGGCTTGCCCGCGATTGACTGCGCAGCAGTCACCCATCATCTGCCATAAAAAAGGAGCCCGACATGGAATCCCCAACCCACAGCCTCCCCTCTCTGTTCAAACAACTCGGCCTGGCGGATGACGCCGAAAGTATCGATAAATTCATTGCGACCCACTCACCGCTCAAGCCCGAATTGCATTTGGCCGATGCTTTTTTCTGGAGTGAGAGCCAAGCGCAGTTTTTGCGCGACGATATTCTGGATGACGCGGATTGGGCAGAGGTGGTGGATCAGTTGGATGTGCTGCTGAGGAAGGGGCGAGGGGTGTAAAACCTGGTCACAGGTTTTTTGGAAGCTCTCAACCTGACTGGCGTAGCTTTCCAAGGCACAAATTCAACGATGAGATCGAATCATGCAGCTCGTTTTGGCAGAAAGAGTCATCGGTATCAACGAACTTGAGCAAAACGTGGATGCTGTCATGCGCGAATCGCTAAAGGGTCCTATAGCCGTGGTGGAAAACAACCAAATCAAAGCGTACCTGGTGTCGTCAGATCTATATGGCGCGATGCTTGACCGTCTGGAAGATTTTGATTTGGCGGCGCTCATCCGCGCCCGTAGTCATGAAATCGCCGAACCTGTCAGCCTGGATGATCTATGAACGCGGTGTGTTAGCAGGAGAATTGTTTCAAAACTTGACCGACTTTCCCCTCAAATGCCATATTGATAGTTAGCAAACTAACAGTGTGTCTTTTCCCCCGTGTCAAAAAACCTCGACGTTCTCCAGATGAACATCAGCAGCTCCATGGTGGTGGCCGCCCGGCACTGGCGGAAGATCTGCCAGACCACGCTGGTCAACTATGGAATCTCCGAAGCCTGCGCCGTCCCGTTGTTGATGATCGGGCGGCTGGGCGAGGGTGTGCGGCAGGTGACGGTGGCGCAGGCGGCCGGGATGGAGAGCCCTTCTCTGGTGCGTCTGCTCGATCAGCTGTGTCATGCCGGCTACGTTTGTCGAACCGAAGATGCTCAGGACCGCCGGGCCAAGTGCCTGAGCCTGACCGACACCGGCCGCGAACTGGTCCAGGCGGTTGAAATCGAGCTGGTGCGCTTGCGCAATGAAGTGCTTGAAGGAATTGCCCCGAGTGATCTGGAAGCGGCGTTGCGGGTATTGAAAGCGTTCGAAGCGGCCAACGCTCCATCGGTGGTGAACCCTTGAGCGGATTTTTTACCGGCGTTCCCCCGGCGCGGGACTGGTTCTACGGCGTGCGGACTTTCGCGGCGTCGATGATCGCGTTGTATATCGCCATGCTCATGCAAATGCCGCGTCCGTATTGGGCGATGGCCACGGTGTATATCGTTTCCAGCCCCTTCGTCGGCCCGACCAGTTCCAAGGCGCTGTATCGCGCGGTCGGTACGTTTCTGGGCGCAGCAGCGGCGGTGTTTTTCGTGCCGATGTTCGTTCAGAGCCCCTATGTGCTGGTGGTGGTCATTGCGCTGTGGACCGGGATTCTGTTGTTCCTGTCACTGCACCTGCGCACCGCCAACAGTTACGCGTTGATGCTCGCTGGCTACACCTTGCCGCTGATCGCCTTGCCGGTGGTGGATAACCCGTTGGCAGTGTGGGACGTGGCCGAGGCGCGGACTGAAGAGATCTTCCTCGGCATCGCCGTCGCGGCAGTGGTCGGCGCGATGTTCTGGCCCCGGCGGCTGGCGCCGGTGTTCAACGATTCGGTGAACAAATGGTTCGCCGATGCCTCGACCTATAGCCTGCGTTTTCTCAGCCGCAACGTGCAGCCAGACGAAGTCAGCGCGCTGCGCGCATCAATGGTCGCAACCTTCAACACCCTGGAATTGATGATCGGCCAGTTGCCCCACGAGGGCGCGCGTCCACAAACCGTGCGCAACACCAAGGAACTGCGCGGGCGAATGATTCATTTGTTGCCGGTGATCGATGCCCTCGACGATGCGCTCTATGCTCTTGAGCGGCGCACGCCGGAGCTTGTGGAGAAGTTCGCACCGTTGCTGGCCGCCACCACGGAATGGCTCGATCACAAAGACGCCGACCTCGACCGCTGGCAAGCGCTGAAAGATCAACTCGAAGCGCTGCAACCCAATGCCGAAGCGCTGGATGATCGCAAGCAACTGCTGTTCTCCAACGCCCTGTATCGTCTCGGCGAATGGATCGATTTGTGGCAAGACTGCCGCAGCCTGCAATACGCGATTCAGTGCGAAAGCCAGGACAGCTGGCGCGCGGTGTATCGACACTGGCGCCTTGGTCGCCTGTCACCGTTTCTCGATCGTGGGCTGATGTTTTACTCGGCGGCGTCCACGGTCACCGCGATCATTGTCGCCTCGGTGCTGTGGATTCTGCTCGGCTGGACCGACGGTGGCAGCGCGGTGATTCTCGCGGCCGTGGCGTGCAGCTTCTTCGCCTCGATGGACGACCCGGCGCCGCAGATTTACCGGTTCTTTTTCTGGACGGCGATGTCGGTGCTGTTCGCCAGTCTTTATCTGTTTCTGGTCCTGCCCAACCTGCATGATTTCCCGATGCTGGTGCTGGCGTTCGCCGTGCCGTTCATTTGCGTCGGCACCCTGACGGTCAAGCCGCAGTTTTACCTGGGCATGCTGCTGACGCTGGTCAACACCTCGTCCTTCATCAGTATCCAGGGCGCTTACGACGCGGATTTCCTCAGCTTTGCCAACTCCAACCTGGCCGGCCCGGTCGGCTTGCTGTTCGCCTTTATCTGGACCCTGATTGCGCGGCCGTTCGGCGCGGAACTGGCGGCCAAGCGCCTGACCCGTTTCAGCTGGCGCGACATCGTCAGCCTCACCGAACCGGCTTCGCTGGCCGAACACCGGCACCTGGGCGTGCAGATGCTCGATCGCCTGATGCAGCATTTGCCGCGTCTGGCCATGACCGGGCAAGACACCGGCATCGCGCTGCGGGAAGTGCGCGTGGCGCTGAACCTGCTCGACCTGCTCGCCTACACGCCGCGAGTGCTCGGCGTACCGCAGGCGCTTCTGCATCAAGTGGTGAGCGAAGTCGGCGAGTATTTCAAAGCCTGCCTCAAGGCTGGCGAGCGTTTGCCGGCGCCCAGTGCGTTGTTGATGACCATGGACCGCACGCGCCGTGCCCTGAACCGCGATTGCGATGACGGCGCCCGTCTGCACCTGCTGCACGCGCTGAGCGGTCTGCGTCTGGCATTACTGCCCGGCGTTGAATTCGTCGGCGCCGGCGAACTCGAAGAACCGCTTCCCCATGGCATCGATGGAGCGCCTTTATGATCGGTGATCTGGATATCAGCGGGGTGTTCCTGCCCACGCTGCTGGTGCTGATGGGCATTACCTATGTGATTTACCTGCTGGTGCACGGGTTGCTGACGCGCCTGCACTTTTACCGTCTGGTCTGGCACCGGGCATTGTTCAACGTGGCTCTCTACGCTTTGCTGCTCGGCGCCGTGGACTCACTCAGTCGATACCTGATGACATGAAAAAACCTTTTTTGACCCTCGGCCGTGTGGTCCTGACGCTACTGATCGTGACCTTCGCCGTCGTCGTAGTGTGGCGCATGGTGATGTATTACATGTTCGCGCCCTGGACCCGTGACGGGCATATCCGCGCCGACATCGTACAGATCGCACCGGACGTGTCCGGCCTGATCCAGCAAGTCGAGGTGCGCGACAACCAATTGGTGAAACGCGGCCAGGTGCTGTTCAGCATCGATCAGGACCGTTTCAAACTCGCGCTGCGCCAAGCCAAAGCAGCGGTCGCCGACCGTCAGGAAACCCTGGCGCAAGCGCAACGCGAAGCCAAGCGTAACCGCGGCCTCGGCAACCTGGTGCCGGGCGAGCAGCTGGAAGAGAGCCAATCGCGGGTGGCCCGCGCCGAAGTGGCGTTGATGGAAGCGCAGGTGGCGGTGGACAGCGCCCAGCTCAACCTCGATCGCTCGACCATCCGCAGCCCGGTCGATGGCTACGTCAACGACCGTGCGCCGCGTGCGCAGGAGTTCGTCACCGCCGGGCGTCCGGTGTTGTCGGTGGTGGACAGCAATTCGTTCCACATCGACGGCTATTTCGAGGAAACCAAACTCGACGGCATTCATGTTGGCCAGAGCGTCGATATTCGGGTGATCGGCGACCGCGCACGTTTGCGCGGCCACGTGGAAAGCATCGTCGCCGGCATCGAAGACCGCGACCGCAGCAGCGGCAGCAACCTGTTGCCTAACGTCAACCCGGCGTTCAGCTGGGTGCGGCTGGCCCAGCGGATTCCGGTGCGTATCGCCTTCGACGACGTGCCGGCGGACTTCCGCATGATTGCCGGGCGGACCGCGACCGTGTCGATCATCGATGACCAGCAGCAGGAGCCGGGCAAATGAGCAGGGCCTCGGGTTTGGCGGTTGCCGGATTAGGTCTGCTGCTGTCGGCGTGTCAGGTGGTCGGGCCGGATTATCACGTGCCGGACGAAGCCGCCGTACGCCGTGAAGACCTGCAGGGCGATCTGGTGGTGAACGGCAAAAATGTGGTTTCGGCGCCGGTGCCCAGTGATTGGTGGCGCCTGTATCAAGACCCTCGTCTGGACCAGTTGGTGCAGCAGGCCATGGCGTCCAACACCGACTTGCGCGTGGCGGCCGCGAACCTTTCCCTCGCTCGCGCTCAGGTTGACGAAGCCCAGGCCGCGGGTGGCTGGAGTGGCGGCGTGAAGCTCGGCGCCCAGCGTTTGCAGGAGTCCGGCGAAGCCTTCTTGCTTCCGGAAAAAGTGCCGGTGGCCAACGTCGGTGACATCGGCATCACCACCTCGTATCAATTCGACCTGTTCGGCACCTTGCAGCGCGGGATCGAGGCGGCCAAAGCCAATGCCGATGCGACGCAAGCAGCGGCGGATACGGCGCGAATCACCTTGGTGGCCGATGTCGTGCGGGCGTACACCCAAGTGTGCGCGGCCAACGAAGAACGGGAAATCGCTCAGCATTCCCTCGACCTGCAAGCCCAGGGCACCACGCTGATCCAGCGTTTGCGCGATGCTGGGCGTGGCGATGAAACCCAGGTCACCCGCTCGCAAACCCAATTCAAATCCCTGCGCGCCGACATGCCGCGTTATGAAGCGGCGCGTCAGGCGGGATTGTTCCGTTTGTCGATGTTGCTGGCCAAACCGGTTGATCAATTGCCGACCGGCACCAGCGACTGCGCGCAATTGCCGAAAATCGCGCAACTGTTGCCGGTCGGTGACGGCGCCACGTTGCTCAAGCGCCGCCCCGATGTGCGTCAGGCCGAGCGCCGACTGGCCGCCGCGACCGCTGGTATCGGCATTGCCACCGGCGAGTTGTACCCGGACATCAGCATCGGCGCGACCGTCGGCACCGTCGGTATTCTGGAAAATCTCGGCAAACCGGCGACCAACCGCTGGGGTTTCGGCCCGTTGCTGACCTGGACCGTGCCGTCCAATGGCTCCCGGGCACGTATCCGCGAGGCCGAAGCGGCGACCCAGGGCGCGCTGGCGCACTTCGATGGCGTGGTGCTCAACGCCATTCGCGAGACGCAGACCGGTCTGGCGCAGTACTCCGCGCTGCTGCAACGCCGCGATGCGCTGGCGGATGCCGAGCAGTCTGCGCAACTGGCGGCTGACCAGACACACCGCTTCTTCCAGGTTGGTCGTGCATCATTCCTCGCGGACCTGCAAGCGACCCGCACCTACACCGACGTAACCGCACAACTGGCTTCCGCCAACACGCAAGTTGCCATGAGCCAGATCGATTTGTTCCTGGCGCTGGGCGGTGGCTGGGAAAGCGGACGAACGCAAGCGACGAACACCAGCAAACCCTGAGGCCGTTGCTATGCTTTGACTTGATGAGGTCGCGTGTCGAACTCATCAATCAAGGCTCGCGTTGGTCATGGGGACTCTAATAATGAAAAACCCTTATGCTCCCGGCTTCTGGTGCGCTATTACGGCACTGGTGTTGCTGTCGGCCACTTATTTCTACGGCATCATGCTGGCCCACCAGATCGACAAGGCGCTGGTGTTCCTCGACAGCGCCGCCGCGCTGATCGCCGTGATGGCCATCGTGGTGGTGGCCTGGGCTTCGCTCCAGGGCCAGCGCATCAAAAAAAGACAACTGGAACAAGGCAAGACGCTGGTGCTGATCTGGGACACCAAGGTCGCTTTGCGTCGGGTCGAAACGGTGTTCGACCGGTATTTCTGGGGCAGTTACTGGCAACCGGGGCGTACCTTTCAGGAAGTCATGGGCGAACTCACCGGCACACCGCTGGAAAAAAGCCTCGAAACCTTGAAGAAGCAATGCCTGGCCCTGGACAAGCAAGTGTCCGACGACGGTTGGCATTGGCTGACCAACGCCCGTGAACTCTCCGATGTCGCCGCCGCCATGGCCCGCGAACGCTATCAGCTGGACTTCTGCGACCCGCGCGCGGATGTGACGGGCGGCGCGGTGATCAATCGGGATTTCGAGGTGCTGGTTTATACGTGGACCGCGCGGCTGAAAAGTTTTGATCATCAGCTGGATGAGATTGAGGTTCAGTATTCCTGAATTGATGTTGCCTGGGCTGACGCCTTCGCGGGCAAGCCTCGCTCCTACAGGGTTAGCGTCGTGCGCGATATTCGTGAACGACACAAACTCTGTAGGAGCCGGCTTGCTGGCGATGGCGATTTCATGGCCGCCGAAACTCTCGACCAATGCATACGGTCCATAGACACTCTTTAACCTTTAAACATTGGGCCGCCCGGTGCGCCTGATGCTAATCTCCATCGCACTTTAAAACGCAGTCATGACCGCAGCCCGTCAAGGGTTCAGGGAAGACGACCGCACCTCAAACAACGGACATTGATCGGGTCATTCATGAATAAATCAGCAGGCGTGCTTCTTGGAATTGTCGTGGCCATCGGTGCAATCAGCGCCGGCGGTGCCTGGTTCACCGGCACCAGACTCGAAGGGGTACTGAACACCTCGATCACCGACGCCAACAAGGAACTGCAAGCCGCGCTGGTCGGTTCCAACGGCACCGCGTCGCTGGAGCTGGTGTCGCTTGAGCGCCACGTGTTCAGCAGCACCGCGCACTACCGCCTCAAGGGCCAAGGCGAGATGTTCGGCGAGGCGCCGGTCGAATTGCTCTTCGTCGACCACATCGAACACGGCCCGCTGCCGTTCTCGCGCCTGGTGTCGCTGAAGTGGCTGCCGGTCCTGGCCACCAGTCACTACGAGCTGGAAAAGACGCCGGTTACCGAGAAGTGGTTCGCCGCCGCCAAGGACAAATCGCCGCTCACCGGCGTGGTCAACATCGGCTACGACAATACCACCAACGGCACCCTCGAATTGCTGCCGCTGGATGTCGCGCTGGACGACAAGTCCCACCTGAAATTCTCCGGCCTGAACCTCGATGTCGCGGCCAACGCCCAGGCACAGAAAGTCAAAGCCAACGGCTACATGGACAGCTTCACACTGACCACCGTGGCTGAAGACCAGACACCGGTAAAAATCGAATTGAGTGGCCTGACCCTGGCCAGCAACCTGGTGAAAAGTACCTACGGCTACTACACCGGCGAAAACACCGTCGAACTGACCGACAGCAAAACCACGTTCGGCGCGCAGCAGTCGGTGTTGGGCATCAAGAAATTTGAAATGAAGAACCAGACCGAGGAGTCGGGCACCAGCGCTTCCGGGCGTGCCGATTACAAGATCGGCGAAGTGTCCCTGAACGGCAAGACGGTCGGATCTGCGCAGATGGCCATGAGCCTGAAGAACCTCGACATTCCGGCGACGATGTCGTTGATGCAGATCTACCAGACCAAACTGCAGCCCTACGAAAAAGCCGCCGCCGAAGCAGCGGCCGCTGGCGAGCCGGCACCCGAGCTGGTCTTGACCCCGGCCGAAGAGGCCCAGGTGAAAACCGGTCTGGAGAAACTGCTGGCGGCCGGTCCGCAGGTCGCTCTGGAAAACCTGTCGTTCACCACCGCCAACGGTGAAAGTCGCGCCAACCTGGTGCTCGACCTGACCAAACCACAATCCATGGACCTGCCGCCGGATCAACTGACCCAACAGCTGATCGCCCTGCTGGACGTCAATGTTCAAGTGTCCAAACCGATGCTGGTTGATTTGCTCAGCGTACAGGGCCAAATCGATGGTCAAACCGACGCCAAAGTCATCGTCGATCAGGCCACGGCCACTGCCGACATGTTCGGTGCCATGGCGGTCGGCACGCAGTTCGCCAAACTGGACGGCAACAACATCGTCACCAAGCTGCACTACGCCAACAAACAAGTGGAATTCAACGGCCAGAAGATGACCGTCGAAGAGTTTGTCGGCTTCGTCATGAGCAAACTCGGTGGTGCTGGCGTCGTCCAGTAACGTCTAGACGTCCCGAATCAGCCGCCACGCCTCATCAACAGGCAGCGGCTGTTTCATTCGCTCGGCAAGCATCGCCATCGCCCGCTCTTCATCGCAGGCGATGGCGGCGGTTACTACGCCGTTCTTGCCGAACAGGCCGATAAAGGGTGGATGGTACGGATCGCCCTTGAACTCGACCTCGTCCCACGTTTCGGCGTGACCGAGGTAGTCGTAGTTTTTGCCGAAGTGCCAGGTCCAGAAATACGGCACATCCAGGTAATGCTCGTCGCCGCCCAGCATATTTGCCGCTGCAATCCGTGCGTGCTGTTGTGCCAGGCGCCAATGCTCGATTCGTTGCGGCTGGCCGTTGAGCGGGAAGGTCGCGATATCACCGGCCGCCCACAGTCCTTCGGTCACGCGCATGCCGCCGTCGACCTTCAGGGAATGATCTTTTTCCATGGGCAAATCTTTAAACGGTCCGGTTGCCGGGCTGACGCCAATGCCGACCAATACCAAATCCGCCGGTAAACGCTGACCGTTTTTCAGTTTCACCGCTTCAACCTTGTCTGTGCCCTCAATCTGCGCGGCTTCGCTGTCGGTAAGAAACACCACGCCGTGGGCCACGTGGCGGGCAAGAATCGCTTTGCCGACCGTTTCGCCAAACTGTTTGGCGAAGGGCACCTCGTGGCGGGCCAGCACGGTGACGTCCAGACCGTATTCGCGTAGCGCCGCCGCGGATTCCATCGCGATAAAGCTGTCACCGATGATCACTGCCCGTTGGCCTGGCTGGGCGGCGGCCAGGATTTTTTGTGCCTGGTCTTTCGAGCGCAGCAGGAACACTTGCGGCAGGTCGGCGCCAGGTAAATCGAGAGATTTGGGTGTGCCGCCAGTGGCCAGCAGCGCGGCGTCATAGGTCAATGTCTGGCCATCCTTGAGCTCCACTGTCCGGGCCTTGGCATCCAGGCTCGCCACTTCACCGTTTATGCGATCGATGCGCTGCTCGCGATAAAATTTTTCATCGCGCAGCGGCGGGACTTCCTCTGGCGGCATCTCCCCGGCGATCACGTATTTGCTCAACACGGTGCGGTCGTAGCCAGCGTCTGGTTCGCGGTCGATCAGCAGCACGCGGCCGCCGAAACCCTTTTCGCGCAACGCCGCCGCACCCGCCGTGCCTGCGGCGCCAGCGCCGATAATCACAAACGTACGTTCATCATCGGCCGGTGGGGTATGAGCATCCGGAAGCGGGTTTTCGTCGACCCAGACTTCGTCGTCGCGCACTTCCAGGGGATAGCGCTTGAGACTGTCCAGTGACGGTGGTTCACACAACGCGCCGTCCTCGATCCGGTACGCTGCCTTGTGCCACGGACAAATCAGGCGCCCGTGACACAGCGCCCCCTCGGCCAGCGGCGCCCCGGCGTGCGGGCATTCGCCCTGATAGGCGCGCAGTTGATCGCCGACCCGCAGCAAGACGATTTTGGTGTCCCCAATCCGGACTTCCAGGCCGCGGTTATCGGGCACATCGGCAAAACGGGCAACGCGGTGCAGTGCCATGATCGCTCTCCAGGCAGGCGTTTCACTTAAGAGTTTGGCGCTTATCCTGTGGTTCAGCCAATTCCCACTGCCACCGCACGAACGGTCCGGCTATAGTTTGCACGCCGACCACGGCCCCACCCGCACAAGGTGCTCCGGTATGACCCGATTGACCTCACTGAACCCTTGGCTGGCGGCCGTTGCCGTCGCCCTTTGCGTGCAGTTTCCGGCGCAGGCCCAGGAACGTTTCACCGTCAGCATTCCCGGTGTGACGGACAACCGCCTGTTCACCTCGGCGGCGGCCAGCGATGCGGCCGGTTGCGGCGGAAAGAACCAGTCCCCGGCCCTGAGCTGGACCGCGCCCCCGCCGGGCACTTTGAGCTACGCGATCGTCATGCACGACCCTGACGGTCAGAAAGGCCTGGGTGTCGATCACTGGATTCACTACGGCATCAAACCCGCGACCCGCCAGATTCCGCCCGGTGTCGGCGCCAAATCCGCCCTCGAAGGCGTGGGTGGCAGCAACAGCAAAGGCACCACCGGCTACATCGGTCCTTGCCCGCCGGTCGGCGACAGCTCTCACCACTACATCATCCAGCTCTACGCGCTCGACCTGGCTCCGGACGCCTTGCCCGCCGGCCTGACCCGCGTGCAGCTGCTGGAAAAAATCAAAGGCCATGTGCTGAAAAACAGCAGCGTGGTGCGGCGTTATCACCGCTGAAGTTTTTTCAGCGGATTTAACCCGAACCGACCGGGCTGCCCGTCTCAGAGGATGAATGGATCAATTTCCTCCTGAGGTCAGCCCCCATGTCCCTCCCTCTGCATGTCCTCCGCCCGGCCGCCCAGGGTTTCGCTGCCGGGTTGCTAATGGCCGTTGCCGGTTGCGGTGTTTCGTTCAAGCCTGAGTCCGCTGCTGTTCCGGTTTCACCTCCGGCGCAAAGTACCTTGGTGCGCAGTGAGGCGGTCATGGCCGATGCGACCATGGCCAAACGCAGCGTAAGTCCGGCGCCCATGGCAAGTTTTGCGCCTGAAACTTCGCCGCCGGGTTATCAGGATGAACAGCGTGAGCAATATCAAGCGCTGGCGGATAACCCGATTCACAGCGTCGCCGAGGCGCCGGTCTCCACCTTCAGCGCCGATGTCGACACTGGCGCCTACGCCAATGTTCGCCGCTTGCTTAATCAAGGTCGCCTGCCACCCGAAGGCGCGGTGCGGCTGGAGGAGATGGTCAATTACTTCCCTTACGATTACGCCTTGCCCACCGATGGCTCGCCGTTTGGCGTGACCACCGAGCTGGCGCCGTCCCCGTGGAACCCGCATTCCCGCTTACTTCGGATCGGCATCAAGGCGTCGGATCGCGCGGTTACTGAACTGGCCCCGGCAAACCTGGTGTTTCTGGTTGACGTGTCTGGCTCGATGGACCGTCGCGAGGGCTTGCCGCTGGTTAAGAGCACCCTGAAATTGCTGGTCGATCAGTTGCGCGAGCAGGACCGGGTGTCGCTGGTGGTTTACGCCGGCGATTCCCGTGTGGTGCTCGAACCAACTTCCGGACGGGAAAAAGCGAAAATTCGCACAGCCATCGACCAATTAACCGCACGCGGCTCCACCGCCGGGGCGTCGGGCATCGAACTGGCTTATCAAATGGCGCAGCAGGCGTTTATCCCCAAAGGCATCAACCGCATCCTGCTGGCCACCGACGGCGATTTCAACGTCGGCATCAGCGACTTCGACAGCCTCAAGCAAATGGCTGTGGATAAACGCAAGACCGGCGTTTCCCTGACCACCCTGGGTTTTGGTGTGGATAACTACAATGAACACCTGATGGAACAACTGGCCGACGCTGGCGATGGCAACTACGCCTACATCGACAACCTGCGCGAGGCGCGCAAGGTGTTGGTGGATCAGCTCGGCTCGACCCTCGCGGTCGTGGCGAAGAACGTGAAACTGCAAGTGGAGTTCAACCCGGCGCAGGTCAGCGAGTACCGGTTGCTGGGTTATGAGAATCGCGCATTGAAGCGCGAGGATTTCAGCAACGACAAAGTCGATGCGGGCGAGATCGGTGCAGGGCATACGGTCACGGCGTTGTACGAAATTGTGCCGAAGGGCGAGAAGGGTTGGTTGGAGCCGTTGCGGTATGGCAAGTCCGATTCGGTTGTTTCCGGGATTAACGGAGAATTGGCGATGCTGCGTGTGCGTTATCAGCTGCCCGAAGGTGGGAAAAGTCGTTTGATCGAGCGGCCGATTGCAGGTGGTTCGGAAGGCAAGGCCAGTGACGATCTGCGATTTGCCGCGGCTGTGGCGGCGTTTTCCCAGCAGCTCAAGGACGGCCGTTACACCGGTGATTTCAACTTGAAGGACACCGAAGCCCTGGCTCGCGGTGCGCGAGGCGAAGATCGATTCGGTCTACGTGCAGAATTCGTTCAACTGGTGGAACTGGCACAGAGCCTGCGAACCACCACAGCATCCAACAGTGAGCCGCTTAAAGGAGGCTACAACTGACATGTCTGCTCCTGAATCGAGCGACGAATCACTGCTGGCCCGCTATCGCTCAGGCGACGGGCCAGCGTTCGAGATTCTGTACGCCCGTCACCGGCAAGGTCTTTATCGTTTCCTCCTCGGCCTCAGCGGCAAGTCCGAACTGGCCGAAGAGGTGTACCAGGAAACCTGGCTAAGCCTGATCCGCAGCACTAGTCAGCCACAAGGTCGGGCGAATTTTCGCACCTGGCTCTACCAGATCGCCCGCAATCGCCTGATCGATCACTGGCGCAAACACGGAATCCATAACCCCTTGCACGACAGCTACGACGAACAGACCCACGCCCTGGCCGATGACGCCACCGATCCCGAACAACTGCTGAGCCTGAGCCGCGATACCCAGCGCCTCGAATCCGCCTTGCAAACCCTGCCTACCGACCAGCGCGAAGTGTTCCTGCTGCGCGCCCACGGCGATCTCGACCTGCCACAGATCGCCGCCCTCACCGAAACACCGCTGGAAACCGTCAAGAGTCGCTTGCGCTACGCCCAGCAAAAACTGCGTCGGCTGCTGGCCGAAGAGGTACTGACATGACTGACGCCCGCAAACCATCAGAAGACCAAGTGCTTCAGCATTTCCGCGAGCATTCGAGCGGCGAACCACCGGCCCATCTTGATGCCTTCATCCTGGCCGCCGCGCACCGTGAAGTCCCCGCGACGAAACCGAACCTGTGGCAACGCTGGGTTCAGGCTTGCCAGAAACCCCGTTGGCAAGTGGCCTTCGCCAGCCTCGTCGGCGTTGCATTGATGCTGGCGCTGGTACAGCGAACCCCAGAGCAACCTGCAAGTTACGACTTCGCGCCCAAAGCGTCCGCACCGGTCGCCAAAAAAGAGGCCACACAGGCACCGTCGTCGGTTGCGCGCTCGCTGGCGGCTCCAGCTCCAGCTCCTGCTCCAGCTCCAGCCGCACCGATGGCAGATTTTGCGGCACCTGCGCAGAGCGAATCGATCAATACCGAAATGGCCGATGAAGCAAAAGTCAGCAAGCGCGCAGCCACCCCAGCGAAAACCCTGGATGAGCAATTACTTGAAGTGGTTCGCCTGCAGAACGCCGGTCAGACACACGCGGCGGATGACTTGATGGCGACATTGCACAAACGCTTTCCCGAGGAAAACCTCAACGCCCGACTCAAGGAATTGAAAAAAAACTGAGGAGAACGGTGCTCCACGATTTGGCATCAACCCCCGAAAGCGCGCACTATCGGCCTATAGCCGATGCGTTGGAGGATGCCGTGGCAAAAAAAATCGACCGCATCGCCCAAATGCTCAACTGCCCGGAAAAGGGCGAGGAACTGCGGCGAGCAGTGACGGAGAGTCGTAAGGAGTTTCTTCTGGCGAAGCAGGCGGAAGAGGCTCTGGAGGAAGACGTCCTTGATGAAGAAGAATTTGAGGGCGACGAGGACGATGATTACGACGAGTTTGACTGGACGACTGAATGAAAAAACCGCTTCGGCGGTTTTTACCACTGCCGAGTTCGGTGGCTGCCTAGCACGTTGCTGATGCGTGCATGAAGAGCTACACATTCGATTACACAGTCGAAGCCTATCTCTATGCGTAGATAGCATCCGTCTTTAAGTCGAGTCAGCGAAGCCCTCACTGGGCCGGAAAATTGGCTGCCGCGTATATCTATCTCACTAATTCCCGTGACTGATAAATCGAGCTCGCAATATGTGAACGCATTGCTGGGTGGCCAATGCAAAGGTCGAAACATCAATTGGTTTAATTGGCCTTCGGCACGCAAGGTCAAACCGTCACTTAAGCAAATGGGGCCGCTGGTTTTCAGATCGGATGGCGTAACAGCGAGGTTGAAAACCTCTTTCCAGGCTTCAGAGTTGTCCACGCTGAACAACCAATCACGGGAACCAAGGTCGCGTTCTGGTATATCCCTGCAACTCTGCAGGGACGGCAAACTTGAGCGTTGAAGATCTTCCCTCCAGACCTCCTTTGCGATATCTCGTATTGTTTGGAACAGACCTCGAGGGTCGTCAATCTCCGGCCATTCGTATGGCCACACCCAGGTATAGAAATCATCTTCATCATCTTCCCAGAGGGAGGCGAAGTCGAAAGTTGGGTCGGTCAGTGCTGACTCAAGTAAATCAAATTGAGCCCTTCGGTGACGAAAATTTTCGCCAGGGGTCAGATCCAGGCAATACCGCCTAATCAGTAAGTCACGATCCACCGGATCATTCGGGTTATACCTGCTCAGCTCATCACTGAAGGTTTCCTCGCTGTGGCACACATCAAAGCTTCCGATAAAGTAGGAAAGCCTGGGTTGGTAAGGTTGATTCAGATATCTGTCTAGCAGCAAGGACTACCTCCTTTCAAATTCAGGCGTGCATCAAACCTCTAAATTTGAGGGGGTGGAAGACTCGGTGTGTATCCGCATTTTTAAAGCTAGAGTCTCAACCATCTGAATATCTGATCGACGCTGAAAGTGACGTGATATGTAGGGAAGATGGAGCGATTTTGGAAGCCTCCGGTAATCCATTTCCGAGACTGTCTTTGAAACCCGATACGACATGCGTTCGATCATTGGATAACTAGTCGTTTTCCCGTTTCGGTAGGTCGCTGAGAACAAGCGCTGCCATCCCATCCAACCGCGCTTTGACTTTTTCCCAGGTCGGCATCACCTGTTTCAGCAATCGATAGAAGCGTTCGCTGTGGTTGTGCTCAGCGATATGGCAAAGCTCATGAAGAATGACGTAGTCGATACAGTCGCGCGGGGCTTTGACGAGGTGCGGATTTAGGGTGATCCGTCCATTCGGGGAACAACTGCCCCACTGGGTTTGCATCGCCTGGATGCGTAAGGGCGGTTCGACGGTAAGTCCAATAAACCCTACGAAGGTTATCTGTGCATCCCTATGGCCTTCTGCCGGTATTCAAGGGAGCGGGCTGTACCGGGTATCATTTGCAATCTAAGGAATTGCACTTACACGGATAAGGAATCAAGGATTGAGCGGCTACGTGCCAAACGCCCCCAAGGGCCACCGCTACAGCGGCGTAGAACCTGTAGACACTCATGCCCAGCGTTGGGCTGAGTACAAGGACATTCCCACCAAAGACCACCCCAAACCAAACAGTTTGGGGTGTGTGTTCGCCAAGAGCTGCGATCTGCCTGACGGTGTGATCGATCACAAAAAACCGTCTGGCTTCATCCCTGTTGAGAAGGTAGGCAATTACGGTGAGTTCGCCATTCTCGGTGGCCGTGAAACGGACGCACAGGGAAACATTCCACTCAAGAAAATCAGCGGTTCACTACCTGCAACGCTGGGAACACTTCTTTTAGGCGAGGCTGCCGCATCAGCCGCTACTGTCTCCTGTGGTGGTTTGTGCACTGCTGGTGCTGCTGTAGCCACTGAAACTGCTGCAACTGGGGCCGCTGGTGGAACCGGGGTACTCACTGCGGGTGTGGCTGCTGGTACTTTGGCAGGTATTGTCGCCATGATGTGGCCGTCGAGCCTGGGCGATAGCAGCCTGTATACAGACGAACAGCTCAAATCCCTTAAAGAAGGCCGCACACGCGTTCGGATACATGTCGAACAGCAAGCAGATGGCACCTTGAAGGGATACGGGTACAACACTCAGAAGCGCACCGACTGGGAGATGATTCCGGTGGTGCAATTCGTTGAGCAAAGTTCTCAGCAGGTGGCAGACTTTGGCAACGGGGTAACGCTGATTTGGACGCCAGCCATTGACCCATCCAGCACCTCAGGAGTTCCACCGTTAGAGGGCGCACCCCAAACACCCCAAATATGGATTTATCCGCCTACGGAACAGGCAGATAACATCATCGTCAGCCCGATCTACCCCGATGAATACAAAGACTTCATCCTTGTGTTCCCGGCTGACTCCGGTATCTCGCCGCTGTACATCGTTATCAGTGCCCGTCATGCGCCGGGGATAGCTACAGGGAGGGGCGAGGATGTAACAGGGGTCTGGCTCGCAGATGCTGGTGTCGGGCTTGGTGCGCCAATCCCTACGCGGATAGCGGACGCATTGCGAGGCCAAAGTTTCGGAACGTTCGATAGCTTCAGGCGGGCTTTTTGGAAAGCTGTAAGTAACGACCCGGAGTTACTTAGCCAACTGAGCGAGGACGATCAGGCGCGTGTGCTAACTGGTAATGCGCCTACGGTTCGATTCAGAGATTCGGTAGGAAAACGGGTGACGTTCGAAATACACCATGTCGAACGAATCGTAGACGGTGGGGCTGTGTACGACGCGGATAACTTGAGGGTGAATACCCCACGAAACCACATTGACCTTCACAAGAGAAAGTAGGCACAACATGGAAGATATTTCTGATTTTACCGAAGTCGAATTCATCGCCTTCATCAAAAACATACGAGTCGTTAACAAGGGCGGCACGGACGATGAGCTGGGTGAATTGCTTGAACAGTTCAGCAAGCTCGCGGGCCATCCAGATGGTTACGACCTTATTTTTCACCCAGAACCCGGTGCGGACAACTCTGCCGAAGGTGTCACTAGGACGGTGAAAGAATGGCGCGCTGCTAACGGCCTATCGGCATTTAAAAAGGACTGATTCAGGTCTTGGCCCATTACGCGACGCTAGCTGCCAGCCCACCCGGTAAATGCTGCGTTTATTCAGAAGGATTGCAACATGCATGGATTGGGGCAGGGCGCACTGGTGGCTACAGCGGCAGCAGGTAGAGCACTCACGCTGGCGTTAATGCACCCGTTCCCCCTGCAAGTGAGCTGCATCCGTTTCTCGGCCGACTCCCTGCCGTGACCGGCAGATAGCGGCCAAAAGCAGCCTCTTCGGCGCGCCCGCGCGCGACCGCTGACGACTATAAAACTGGGGTTGATTCAATTCAATCGCAGCAGGGTTCTGAGATTAGTCAGCTCTGCTGCCCGGTGGGTTTGCATCAAGCGCTCTGCCATAAGGTCGCTTATTCACCGATACGTTTCAGCCTACATCAACTCCACCGGTAACCTGTTCTCCTCCAAAAGACCCCTCGTCTCATGCGTATATTTTTGGGGAGGCTACAGAATTCGGAAAAAATCGTACGGTAAGCCCCAGGCTGTCAAGTTTAGGTCATAGAAGTTGAAAGCGAGCCGTCAGGAAATGCAGAAACAGCCCTATTCTGACGCTGCGCCAGTGCCCCAGCCAGGACCATTTCCCGTCTGGTTTTTTGTAGCGCAACTCCCACGACTTCTGCCCATTTGCCTTGACCCGAAAATACAAGCCGTTGCCGTCTTGCTTGCGGTACGTCGCACTCTCTGCCTCCAAGCCTGCAAGAGTAGTGTCGGCCAGTGGGCGGCGTTTGATTTCAGTACGCTTCACTGCGTGTATGCCTCCAGTTCAATGAATCTCAAAGCATACACGTGGGCATACACGGCGTGAAGTTATAGGGGTAGACAGGGAGGGATAGCCAGAAACAAGAAAGCCCGCACGGGGCGGGCTTCTTGGGGTGTTTCGTAGACTGTCTGAGACAGGTCTAGACTGCTATATGGTGCACCAGGCGGGATTCGAACCCACGACCCCTGCCTTCGGAGGGCAGTACTCTATCCAGCTGAGCTACTGGTGCAAGCGGGCGCCATGATACTCATATGCACTGCGGGCGTCCATGCTGCTGAATCGACAGCGCTTTTCCGAAGCGTAACCTGCGTTTGATACGTTGATCAGAAAAATTGGGCAAATGCGGCGTTTTCGTTCTTTTTTTCGAACAGCCTATTGTCCTTTACCCCCTTTGATCCTAGGATTCGTTTGAGATTTCAAACGCTCTTGTCTGGGTGCTGAACCGCACGAGTTCATTCCGTGCGCTATTTATGTGCTTCAGCCCGGTGAATGATTTCCCTGACGGCAGCCTTTTGAGGCGCCTTTCTACAATCATAATTTGCTCCGCGCCTGCCGCGGTGCTGTTAAGGAAAGCCGACATGCAGCTTAAAGACACCCAGTTGTTCCGCCAGCAAGCCTTTATCGATGGCGCTTGGGTCGATGCGGACAATGGTCAGACGATCAAGGTCAACAACCCGGCAACGGGCGAAATTCTGGGCACCGTGCCGAAAATGGGCGCTGCCGAAACCCGCCGTGCGATCGAAGCCGCTGACAAGGCGCTGCCGGCCTGGCGTGCACTGACCGCCAAGGACCGTGCGAACAAGCTGCGTCGCTGGTTCGAACTGATCATCGAGAACCAGGACGACCTGGCTCGCCTGATGACGCTGGAGCAAGGCAAGCCATTGGCCGAAGCCAAGGGCGAAATCGTTTACGCCGCTTCCTTTATCGAGTGGTTCGCCGAAGAAGCCAAGCGCGTCTACGGTGACGTGATTCCGGGCCACCAGCCAGACAAGCGCCTGATCGTGATCAAGCAGCCAATCGGCGTGACCGCTGCAATCACCCCGTGGAACTTCCCGGCCGCGATGATCACCCGTAAAGCCGGCCCGGCCCTGGCCGCCGGTTGCACCATGGTACTGAAGCCTGCTTCGCAAACTCCGTTTTCCGCATTCGCTCTGGCTGAACTGGCCCAGCGTGCCGGCATTCCTGCTGGTGTGTTCAGCGTTGTTTCCGGCAGCGCCGGCGACATCGGCAGCGAGCTGACCAGCAACCCGATCGTGCGCAAATTGTCCTTCACCGGCTCGACCGAAATCGGTCGTCAGCTGATGGCCGAATGCGCCAAGGACATCAAGAAAGTGTCCCTGGAACTGGGCGGCAACGCGCCGTTCATCGTGTTCGACGACGCGGACCTGGATAAGGCCGTCGAAGGCGCGATCATTTCCAAATACCGCAACAACGGCCAGACCTGCGTCTGCGCCAACCGTCTGTACATTCAGGATTCGGTCTACGACGCGTTCGCCGAGAAGTTGAAAGTGGCGGTGTCCAAACTCAAGATCGGCAACGGTCTGGAAGAAGGCACCACCACCGGTCCGCTGATCGACGAAAAAGCCGTGGCCAAGGTTCAAGAGCACATTGCTGACGCCGTTTCCAAAGGCGCCACTGTGCTGTCCGGCGGCAAGTCCATCGAAGGCAACTTCTTCGAGCCGACCATCCTGACCAACGTGCCGAAGAACGCAGCCGTGGCCAAGGAAGAAACTTTCGGTCCATTGGCGCCACTGTTCCGCTTCAAAGACGAAGCCGAAGTGATCGCGATGTCGAACGACACCGAGTTCGGTCTGGCCTCGTACTTCTACGCTCGCGACCTCGGCCGTGTGTTCCGTGTGGCGGAAGCCCTGGAATACGGTATGGTCGGCGTCAACACCGGGTTGATCTCCAACGAAGTCGCGCCGTTCGGTGGCATCAAGGCGTCGGGCCTGGGCCGTGAAGGCTCCAAGTACGGCATCGAAGATTACCTGGAAATCAAATACCTCTGCCTGGGCATCTAAGTCCGGCAAGGCATTGCTTCAAGCGCAAAGGGCACGAGAGCGCTGACCCTTTGCGCGCTTCAACCGGAATTTTCTCTGTGGCCGGGAACGCTGTGGCAGTCGATCATCGCATGCTGTCGCCGTTGCACCCCGCCGCATTTTCCTTGAACGACGCCGCCCGATGAGCGGTGAATGAGGACTTTATGAGCAAGACTAACGCTTCCCTGATGAAACGCCGCGAAGCCGCTGTACCACGCGGTGTTGGCCAGATTCACCCGATCTTCGCCGAGTCCGCGAAGAACGCCACCGTGACCGACGTTGAAGGTCGCGAGTTCATCGACTTCGCCGGCGGTATCGCCGTGCTGAACACCGGTCACGTGCACCCGAAAATCATCGCCGCGGTGACCGAGCAGCTGAACAAGCTGACCCACACTTGCTTCCAGGTACTGGCTTACGAGCCGTACGTGGAAGTGTGCGAAAAAATCAACGCCAAGGTGCCAGGTGATTTCGCCAAGAAAACCCTGCTGGTGACCACCGGTTCCGAAGCCGTGGAAAACGCCGTGAAAATCGCCCGTGCCGCCACCGGGCGTGCCGGCGTGATCGCTTTCACCGGCGCTTACCACGGTCGCACCATGATGACCCTGGGCCTGACCGGTAAAGTCGTGCCTTACTCGGCCGGCATGGGCCTCATGCCAGGCGGCATCTTCCGCGCGCTGTACCCGAACGAACTGCACGGTGTGAGCGTCGACGATTCGATCGCCAGCATCGAACGCATCTTCAAGAATGACGCCGAGCCGCGTGACATCGCTGCCATCATCATCGAGCCGGTCCAGGGCGAAGGCGGTTTCTACGTCGCGCCTAAAGAGTTCATGAAGCGCCTGCGCGCTCTGTGCGACCAGCACGGCATCCTGTTGATCGCTGACGAAGTGCAAACCGGCGCTGGCCGTACCGGTACTTTCTTCGCCATGGAACAGATGGGCGTTGCTGCCGACCTGACCACCTTCGCCAAATCCATCGCTGGCGGCTTCCCGCTGGCCGGTGTGTGCGGCAAGGCCGAATACATGGACGCCATCGCTCCAGGCGGCCTGGGCGGCACCTACGCCGGTAGCCCGATCGCTTGCGCCGCGGCCCTGGCCGTCATGGAAGTGTTCGAAGAAGAGCACCTGCTGGATCGCTGCAAGGCTGTCGGCGAGCGTCTGGTCACTGGCCTCAAAGCCATCCAGTCCAAGTACCCGGTGATCGGCGAAGTCCGTGCTCTGGGCGCGATGATCGCGGTCGAACTGTTCGTTGACGGCGACAGCCACAAGCCGAACGCGGCTGCTGTGGCATCGGTTGTGGCCAAGGCTCGCGACAAGGGCCTGATCCTGCTGTCCTGCGGCACCTACGGCAACGTTCTGCGCGTCCTGGTACCGCTGACTTCGCCGGACGAGCAACTGGACAAAGGTCTGGCGATCATCGAAGAGTGCTTCTCGGAGCTGTGATCTCCAGGCTCTGATCGATTTGTGACCTGATCGACAAAAAAACCCGCTTCGGCGGGTTTTTTTGTGTCCCTGGAGCACATCGCACTGTTTGGAATGGCCAGCATTGGACTAAGGTGCAAGCATTGCCAATGGAGGGTGCAGATGACCGCTGTGGTTTTCCCTGCTGTACCGCGTGTGCTAATAGCAGAGGCTGACCCTTGGTCTCGCGATTTGCTCAAGCAGGTGTTGTTGAATGTGCGCTGTGACGCACGGCTGGATCTGTGTGCCGATGGTCAGGAAGCGCTGCACTTGCTGGCGGAAAATCCATACGACCTGGTGATCGTTGACTGGGAGTTGCCCGGCGTCGATGGCTTGAATGTCTTGCGCAGTGTTCGTCAGCGTAAACGCAATCCACCGCTGCCCTTCATTCTGATGAGCAGCCGCAACGACAGCGCCAGCGTGCGCGAAGCCTTACCCCTGGCGCCCAGCGCCTACCTGACCAAACCCCTGAACATGGAAAGCCTGACCCATCGCCTGCAGGAATTGCTGCTGAACGCTGGTGAAGAGGTGTCGTGCGAGACGCCGTCGCTGGCGCCGGGCATGACGCTGTCGGTGTACCTGGAGCGTCGTCGTGAATTGGCGGACGGCGCACCGCTGATGACCGACGTGCAGTTGGCGGTTAAACGCAGTCTCAATCCCAATGGCCTCGATCTAACGTTGCTGGAAGACGAAATCAAGACCGATCCGCAGGTCACCGCCGTGCTGATCGCCGCCGCCAACAGCGCCGCGCATCACCTGGGTGCCACGGTTCAGACCCTGTCCCAGGCGCTGCATCGGCTGGGCACCGGGCAGAGCATGAACCTGATTCTGGGGCTGGCGCTCAAGCGCAGTGCACGGCTTAGCGATCCGTTGTTGGCGGACTATGCCGAGCGTTATTGGGAGCTGTCGCTGCACACCGCCGAATATGCCCGGACACTGGCGCGCTTGCTCGATCTGGATCAGGAGCGGTGCTATTGCGCAGGGATGTTGCATCGCCTGGGTGATCTGGCGTTGCTGCGCTGTTTGCAGGAATGGAAACAGGCCGGTGGTGAGCTGGATGAATGGGAAGAGGTGGGTGATGCCCTCGCCGAATTCGGCGCGGCGTACGGTTCCGCGCTGCGCACACGCTGGCGCTTGCCCCTGGAGCTGCGAGAGCTGATCGCGGCGGTGTACCAGCTCGGTGGTGGAGTTTACTCCCGCGAGGCGCTGGTGATGAACATGGCGGCGCAGATGGCTCGTCTGACCGAGCATGAGGGCATTGAGGTGCTGGCCAAGAGCCGGACGGCGCGGTTGCTCAAGATCGGGTTGCCGGAATTGATGCGACTGCGCAAAAAATAAGCCTATCCCTTGTAGGAGCGGGCTTGTGTGGCGAGGGAGCTTGCTCCCGCTGGATTGCGCAGCAGTCCTGTTTTTTAGGGCCGCTTCGCGACCCAGCGGGAGCAAGCTCCCTCGCCACACAAGCCCGCTTCCACAGGGAATTGGTGTTGGGGCTATCAGCCGGAGATGATCCGGTTCTTGCCCTGACGCTTCGCTTCATACATCGCCGCGTCCGCCCGGGCAAACAGGCTCTCGACGCTTTCATCCTCGACGGTCAGGCTGGTCAAGCCCTGGCTGACGGTGATGCCGAACGTCTGGCGGTCATGGGTGAAGCTCAATCGCTGAATCTCCAGTTGCAGACGCTCGGCCACTTGCATGGCCATATCTGGCGCACAGCCGGGAAACACCGCGGCGAATTCCTCGCCACCGATCCGTCCGAACACATCGCCGCGACGCAACGCCCCGCGACCGGTCTCGGCGATGTGTTGCAGTACGTTGTCGCCTTCCGGATGACCGTAGGTGTCGTTGATCACCTTGAAGTCATCGATGTCCAGCAGCAGAAACGCCAGCGGCGCGCCTTGTTGGCGAGCCAGTTCGAATTCACGATGGGCGCAGTCGAAGAAATGCCGGCGATTGCTGCTCTGGGTCAGGACGTCGGTGGTGGCCAGGCGATGCAGCTCGCTTTCCATCTGCTTCTTTTCGGTGATGTCTTCGGCAATGCCGACAATGATCACCGGCTGGCCCGGTTCGGCCTGACGGTTGATGAAGCACTTGTCACTGAGCCAACGCACTTGGCCGTCGGCGGCGATGATGCGGTACTCGCGGTCTTCGACGGCGCCTTTTTCCAGCACTTCGGCGAGGCTGCGCTCGGCGTACTCCAGATCGTCTGGGTAAATGCTGTCGCGCCACTGGTTGGAGTCGGACAGCAACAGACCTGCGGAACGGCCGAAGATTCGTTCATAGGCGGGGCTCACGTAGAGCACCTGACGGGTTTCCCAGTTGAATGCCCAAAGCACCGCGTTAACGCTTACCAGCAGGGAGCTGAACAACTGTTCGCGTTCGCTCAGGCGCGCGACTTCGCCTTGGGCATGCATCAATGCCATCAGGGTTTGCGCGGCCTCGGGCCGCTGGAGTAGGGATGAGTCTTGGAGGTTCTTGGTGACCATCGACACAAATCTCAAAGGGCGTGCCGCGTATTCGACAGCGGTCGCAACAAAGCCCGCCGTAGTGGCGAAGTGTCTTTGAGATAGGGGATTTGGAGCTAAGTTCCCGTCCTTTGTGGCGAGGAGGCTTGCTCCCGCCGGGCGGTACTGGCGACGCGTTTTTTCAGTTGAAACGCGTCGTCAGGTTTTGCGTCTGCTGCGCAGCCGAGCGGGGCGATGCGGCGTTCCGATAAATCCCCTCGCCACAATAAATCCCCTGGTCACAGTCAGGCGGTGGCGGCAGGGCGCAGGGAGTAGGTCTTCAACTGATCGGCGAAGTCGCGCAGGGATTGAATCCCGCTGGCTTCGGCTTCGTGTACCCAATCCTTGATGGCGGCCAGCATGTCGTGACCATTTGAGCTGGTCTTGACCCAGATCTGCTGCAAGGCCAGTCGTTTCTCGTAAATTACCTTCAGCGCCTGGCTGTGCTCGAGCATGGTCTGGATGCGTACGTGGTGTTTGTCATCGAGCAGGCTGGTTTCCCGGGAGAGCAGGCGTTTGGCTCGGTGGAACTGGTGACGGACCGAGTGATCGACCTTTTCCAGTTCCTGTTTGACCAGCGGCGCGATCACCAATTTGCGGTACTGGGCCATGATCTGGAAACGGTTGTTGAGGATGGCCATGGCGGTGTCCATGTCCAGGCTTCCTTTACCTTCGACCCGGTGGGCGATCGGCGCAACCCGCTGAACCTTGGCCAGACGCAGGAAACTGAAGACCTGGATCCAGGCCCAGCCGAGGTCGAACTCCCACTTCTTCACCGACAGTTTTGCCGAATTAGGGTAGGTGTGATGGTTGTTATGCAGTTCTTCGCCGCCAATCAGGATGCCCCAGGGCACCAGGTTGGTCGCCGCATCGCGGCATTCGAAGTTGCGGTAGCCGACGGCATGGCCCAGGCCATTGACCACGCCGGCGGCCCAGACCGGGATCCACATCATCTGGATGGCCCAGATGGTGATACCGATGGTGCCGAACAGCAGCAGGTCGATGACGGCCATGATTGCAACGCCCAGCAGCGGGAAACGGCTGTAGAGGTTGCGTTCGATCCAGTCTTCGGGGCAGTTCTTGCCGTAGATGCGCAGGGTCTCCGGGTTTTCCGCTTCGGCGCGGTACAACTCGGCACCTTTGCGCAGAACGGTAGACAAGCCCTTGATGACCGGGCTGTGCGGGTCATCGACGGTTTCGCATTTGGCGTGATGCTTGCGGTGGATGGCGGTCCACTCGCGGGTGTTCTGCGCCGTGGTCAGCCACAGCCAGAAGCGGAAGAAATGTTTCAGGCCGGCATTGAGCTCAAGCGAGCGATGGGCTGAATAACGATGCAGATAGACCGTGACGCCGATAATCGTAACGTGGGTCATCAGCAGGGTGACTGCCACCAGTGACCAGGGCGACAAGCCGAGAAAACCTTCGTACCACATAGGCTATAGGGCCCTCGAAAAAGAAAAAAACAGCCGTTGCATTATCACTAAGCCCACAGATAAAACCAGTCGCCCTTTCAGATAAGAGTGGCTGGATGTTTCTTTAACCTATAATTCCAACCCTTTTGTAGGGACATGGACGACCGAATGTCTGCCACCTATCGCGACGCTTTGCGTGCAGCGCTGCTTTATCTGTTGCTATCTGTAGTCTGGCTGCAGTTCAGCGGTTATTTATTGAACAGTTTCTTCGATAGCTCCGACGAGCTTCTGCGTTGGCAACTGATCAACGGTTACGCCTGGGTCTTGCTGAGCGCCGGGTTGATCTTTATTGCTCGAGCGCGATTGCTCCGTTGCCTGGGCATCGGCGCCACATTGCGTGAGCGCCAAGAAGATCGCGAGCGTTTGCGTCAGGCGGCCGCCGTGTTCGACTGCACCCGCGAAGGCGTGCTGGTCACCAATAGCAAGGGGGTGATCGTCCACGTGAACCGGGCGTTCATGGAAATCACCGGTTACCCACGTGAAGAAGTTCTGGGTCAGCAACCCAGCCTGTTCAAGTCCGGCCATCACCCGGCAGCGTTCTACCAGGCGATGTTCGCGACTCTGAACAGTTGCGGTGAGTGGAGCGGGGAAATCTGGAACCGGCGCAAGAGCGGCGAAATCTACCCGCAATGGCAGACGATCCGCCTGATTCACGACGATCAGGGCCAGCTCAGTCACTACGTCGCGGTGTTCTCCGACATCAGCGCGATCAAGGATTCCGAGCACGAACTCAAATACCTGGCTCACCACGATCCGCTGACCGATCTGCCCAACCGCCTGCTGTTCACCGACCGTGCCGGGCAGGCATTGGCGTCGGCGCAGATCCACAAGCGCGGCTGTGCGTTGCTGATGATCGATCTGGATCACTTCAAGATGATCAACGACAGCCTCGGGCACACGATTGGTGACCAGCTGCTCAAGGCCGTGGCCGAGCGCTTGAAGGCCATGTTCGGCCCGGGCATCACGTTGGCGCGGCTGGGCGGCGACGAGTTCGCTGTATTGGCTGAAAGTTGCCCGCAGTTGGTGCATGCCGCGGCACTGGCTCAGCGGATCGTCGACGGACTCAAGGAGCCGTTCCACATTGATGGCCATCAACTGTTCATCAACGCCAGCATCGGCATCAGTCTGTTCCCCGGCGATGCCTTGAGCGCTGAACAACTGCTGCGCAACGCCGACTCGGCCTTGTTCAAGGCCAAAAGCGCTGGCCGCGATGGCTACGCTCTCTACACCGAAGAATTGACCGCTCATGCCCAGCAACGGGTCGAGACCGCGTTCGAACTGCGCCGTGCGCTGGAGCAGCAGGAGTTGCGGGTGTATTACCAGCCGGTTCACGACCTCATGACCCGTCGCCTGGTGGGTGTCGAGGCGCTGGTGCGCTGGGAGCACCCGCAACGGGGGCTGGTGTCGCCAGCGGAGTTCATCCCCATTGCCGAACGCACCGGGTTGATCGCCGAGATCGATGCCTGGGTCATGCGCCAGGCGTGTCAGCAGATGTGCCAGTGGCAACAGGCCGGGGTCGCGTTGTCGTTTGTCGCGGTGAATGTTTCGTCGCGATTGTTTGCTCGCCGTGAGCTGTATCAGCAGGTGGCGCAGGTGCTGCGTGAAACCGGTCTGGTTCCGGCGTTTCTGGAGCTGGAAGTGACCGAAAGCGCGGTGATGGACGATCCGGAAGTAGCGCTGGAGCAGATGCATCGCTTGCGCGAGCTCGGCGTACGGCTGGCCATCGATGACTTTGGTACCGGGTATTCGTCGTTGTTGCGACTCAAGCGTTTGCCGGTACAGAAGCTCAAGATCGATCAGGGCTTCGTGGCCGGGTTGCCGTGGGATGAGGATGATGGGGCCATCGTGCGCGTGATCATCGCCCTGGCGCAGAGCATGGGGATGCAAGTGCATGCCGAAGGGATCGAGCAGGTCGAGCAGGCGGGTTTCCTGCTCGAGCAGGGCTGTGATCTGGGGCAGGGGTATTGGTTCGGGCGGCCGGTGCCGGCTGATCTGCTGGACTGGATGCACGCCCCCGAAATTCACTGACCATGCAAAAATTACCGCCACACACAGATCCCCTGGAGCATGGCTTGCCAGCGAAGGCGACCTCGATATCTACATGAATTTCAAGGTCCTCTTCGCTGGCAAGCCATGCTCCTACAAGGACCGCGTACGGACAAAAGATGGTTGCGATTTTTAAATCTTTGATGCGTCACGCACACGTAAATCCTCGCCGCGACAAACATTTTATTTTGGTTATATAAACATTCTTAAATAGTCTTTTTAAGAATATCCGCACCTATCTACTATTGGCCTCACGCCGCAAGCAGTGCCGGACACTGCCAGGCAACCTCTCAGTCGAAGGAGCAGCACCATGAGCGCATCCCTACGTAGCGTTGACGGTCAAGACGAAGCCACCATCTTGCGCGAGATCCAGAGCGCCTTGCGCGACCTGCGGTTCGGCGCCGTGGAAATCACCGTGCACAACGCTCAGGTGGTCCAGATCGAACGCAAGGAAAAATTCCGTTTGCAGAACCCAAGCAACAAACCGAGCTAAACAACCGGCAACCCGATTCCCGCAACCATAAAAAAAGCCAACACACCAAGAATTCCAGGAGCTTTCACCATGTCGTCGATTCGTCATTTCGCTTTGGCCGCCCTGGCCAGTGCCCTTTTTGCGGGTTCCGCGGTTGCAAAGGATTACGAGCTGCTCAATGTGTCGTACGACCCGACTCGCGAGCTGTATCAGGATTACAACGCTGAGTTCGTGAAGTTCTGGCAGAAAGATCACGCTGGCGACAACGTGAAGATCCAGCAATCCCACGGTGGTTCGGGCAAGCAGGGCCGTGCGGTGATCGACGGTCTGCGCGCCGACGTGGTAACCCTGGCCCTGGCCGGTGACATCGACGAAATCGCCAAGCTCGGTAAAACCCTGCCGGCGGACTGGCAGAAGCGTCTGCCGGAAGCGAGCACGCCGTACACCTCGACCATCGTGTTCCTGGTGCGCAAGGGCAACCCTAAAGGCATCAAGGACTGGGGCGACCTGGTCAAGAACGACGTGTCGGTCATCACCCCCAACCCGAAAACCTCCGGCGGTGCACGCTGGAACTTCCTCGCGGCCTGGGCCTATGGCCTGAAAGCCAACGGCGGCGACGAGGCCAAAGCCAAAGAATACGTACAAACCCTGTTCAAGCACGTGCCAGTGCTGGACACCGGTGCTCGCGGTTCGACCATCACCTTCGTCAACAACGGTCAGGGTGACGTGTTGCTGGCCTGGGAAAACGAAGCCTTCCTGGCCCTGAAAGAAGACGGCGGCGCCGACAAGTTCGAAATCGTCGTGCCTTCGCTGTCGATCCTCGCTGAGCCGCCAGTCGCCGTCGTCGACAAAAACGCCGAGAAGAAAGGCAACGAACAGATCGCCGAAGCGTACCTCAAGCACCTGTACAGCCCGGCCGGCCAGGAAATCGCGGCGAAAAACTTCTATCGTCCACGTGACAAGGATGTCGCCGCGAAGTACGCCCAGCAGTTCCCGAAACTGGACCTGGTGACCATCGACAAGGACTTCGGCGGCTGGAAAACCGCGCAGCCGAAATTCTTCAATGACGGTGGCGTGTTCGACCAGATCTACTCGGCGCAGTAATCTGCTGTAGGTCATAAACGAGCCCCGATTTAACCGTCGGGGCTTTGCGCGTTCTCAACCAAGGACTTTTATGTCGCGTCGTATCTCCCCCGTCATACCCGGCTTCGGGCTGACGCTGGGCTACACCTTGGTGTACCTCAGCCTGATTGTGCTCATTCCACTGGCGGCGATGTTCGTGCATGCCGCCCAACTCACCTGGGATCAGTTCTGGGCGATCATCTCGGCGCCTCGCGTGCTGGCGGCGTTGAAGCTGAGCTTCGGCACCGCGCTCTATGCCGCGATCATCAACGGCATCATCGGCACGCTGCTGGCCTGGGTGCTGGTGCGCTACACCTTCCCGGGTCGCAAAATCATCGATGCGATGATCGATCTGCCCTTCGCATTGCCCACGGCCGTGGCCGGTATCGCGCTGACCGCGTTGTACACCCCGACCGGGCTGGTGGGTCAGTTCGCGGCGGATCTTGGCTTCAAGATCGCGTATACCCCCCTCGGCATCACGCTGGCGCTGACTTTTGTAACGCTTCCATTCGTAGTACGTACGGTACAGCCAGTATTGGCCGATATCCCCCGTGAAGTGGAAGAGGCGGCGGCGTGCCTTGGTGCAAAACCGTTGCAGGTTTTCCGCCATATTCTGGTGCCCGCGCTGCTGCCCGCCTGGTTGACCGGTTTCGCGCTGGCCTTTGCCCGCGGGGTCGGCGAGTACGGCTCGGTGATTTTCATCGCCGGCAACATGCCGATGAAAACCGAGATCCTGCCGCTGCTGATCATGGTCAAACTCGACCAATACGATTACACCGGCGCTACCTCCATTGGTGTACTGATGCTGGTGGTTTCCTTCGTCCTGTTGCTGCTGATCAACTTGCTGCAACGCCGCATCGAAACCCCATAAGGAGGCGCGAACCATGTCCCAATCGTCTATTGCGGCCGCCTCTTCGGCCAACGCTGCCCGCCGTGGCAGTGCCACGTCGCGGCGAATCCTGATCGGCCTGTGCTGGCTGGTCTTCATCCTGTTTTTGGTGTTGCCGTTGTTTATCGTCGTGTCCCAGGGTCTGAAAAACGGCTTGGGCGCGTTCTTCACCGCGATCTTCGAACCGGACGCCTTGTCCGCATTGAAGCTCACGGTGATCGCCGTGCTGATTTCGGTGCCGCTGAACCTGGTGTTCGGTGTCAGCGCCGCGTGGTGCGTGAGCAAGTACTCGTTCCGTGGCAAGAGCATGCTGGTGACCCTGATCGACCTGCCGTTTTCGGTGTCGCCGGTGATCGCCGGTCTGGTCTACGTGCTGATGTTCGGCGCCCAGGGTTTGTTCGGCCCGTGGTTGCAGGATCACGACATTCAGATCGTCTTCGCCCTGCCGGGCATCGTGCTGGCGACGATTTTCGTCACCGTGCCATTCGTGGCGCGCGAGCTGATCCCGTTGATGCAGGAGCAGGGCACTCAGGAAGAAGAGGCCGCGCGTCTGCTCGGCGCCAATGGCTGGCAGATGTTCTGGCACGTCACCGTTCCCAATATCAAATGGGGCCTGATCTACGGCGTGGTGCTGTGCACGGCGCGGGCGATGGGTGAGTTCGGTGCGGTGTCGGTGGTTTCCGGGCACATTCGCGGGGTGACCAACACCTTGCCGCTGCACGTCGAGATTCTCTACAACGAATACAACCACGTGGCCGCGTTCGCCGTGGCGAGCCTGTTGCTGATCCTGGCGCTCTTCATCCTGCTGCTCAAGCAGTGGAGCGAAAACCGTATTAACCGCCTGCGCGCCAGCGCCGCGGAGGAATAATTCATGTCGATCGAAGTGCGTAACGTCAGCAAGAATTTCAATGCGTTCAAGGCGCTCAATGACATCAGCCTGGACATTCAGAGCGGCGAACTCGTGGCGCTGCTCGGCCCGTCGGGTTGCGGCAAGACCACGCTGCTGCGGATCATCGCCGGTCTGGAAACTCCGGATAAGGGCAGCATCGTGTTCCACGGTGAAGACGTTTCCGGCCATGACGTGCGTGATCGCAACGTCGGTTTCGTGTTCCAGCACTATGCGTTGTTCCGCCACATGACGGTGTTCGACAACGTCGCGTTCGGCCTGCGCATGAAACCGAAAAACCAGCGCCCGAGCGAAAGCCAGATCGCGGTGAAAGTCCATGAGTTGCTGAACATGGTGCAACTGGACTGGTTGTCGGATCGCTACCCGGAGCAACTCTCCGGTGGTCAACGTCAGCGTATCGCGTTGGCCCGTGCCCTGGCGGTAGAACCGAAAGTCCTGCTGCTCGACGAACCTTTCGGCGCACTCGACGCCAAGGTCCGTAAAGAGCTGCGTCGCTGGCTGGCGCGGTTGCACGAAGATATCAACCTGACTTCCGTGTTCGTGACCCACGACCAGGAAGAGGCGATGGAAGTCGCCGATCGCATCGTGGTGATGAACAAGGGCGTGATCGAGCAGATCGGTTCACCGGGCGACGTTTACGAAAACCCGGCCAGCGATTTCGTTTATCACTTCCTCGGCGATTCGAACCGTCTGCATTTGGGCGAGGACAATCACGTGCTGTTCCGTCCGCACGAAGTGTCGCTGTCGCGGCATGAACTGGACGACCACCACGCGGCCGAGGTGCGCGATATTCGTCCGCTGGGCGCGACGACCCGGGTGACGTTGAAGGTCGAAGGCCAGAGCGAACTGATCGAAGCTGAAGTGGTGAAGGATCACGACAGCCTGATCGGGTTGGCGAAGGGCGAAACCTTGTTCTTCAAGCCGAAGGTCTGGCAGAAAGTCGCCAACATCTAAAGCAAAAGCTTCGCG
This sequence comes from Pseudomonas sp. LBUM1651, assembly GCF_059716135.1. Lineage (NCBI taxonomy): Bacteria > Pseudomonadati > Pseudomonadota > Gammaproteobacteria > Pseudomonadales > Pseudomonadaceae > Pseudomonas > Pseudomonas sp. LBUM1651. Next base: position 180,395 of record NZ_CP166805.1, read on the forward strand.
GGCAAGCCTCGCTCCTACGGATCACCTAGACCTGTAGGAGCGAGGCAAAGCGATCTACGCAGCGGCGCGATTCGGATTGACCCGAACACCCCCAACCCGCGCCTCGATCTGCTCTTTCAAATCCCGCCGCATCCCCAGCAAAAACGCCAGCTCAACCACCACAAACAACGGCCCGACAATCAGCCCCGTCACATCATCGACAAACGCCGGCTTGCGTCCTTCATAGTGATGCCCGACAAACTGAATCGCCCAGCCGATCACAAACATCCCGATTCCGCTTGCCAGCCACACCAGCGTGCTTTGCTGTGCCAGCACTTGACCCGCCCAAATGCACAGACCGAGCAACACCGTCATCAATACCCCGAGGCGCAATTCCAGGCGCAGGTAGAACCAGGCCGAGGCCAGCGCCACCAGCACCGCCGGCGAAAGCCAGCCTGCGGCCCATTGCGGACGGGACAGCAACACCGCCACCGCCACGACAATCAGCGGAATGCCGATAAAGTGGCTGGCAATATTGCGCGGGTCACGGTGGTAAGCGGCGTATTGACTGAGATGGTCAACGAGGCTTTTCATTGTTATTCCTCCTGTAGGGTGATTGATCATGCCCCGGGTTCACCTCTCGCTCTGTCAGCCAGGCGACAATCTCCAGGAGTTTTGATGGACATGCAGGTTTGGCGTACGCGTCTGATGACGGGGCAATGGTTCAGCCATTTACCTGCACCCTTACAGAATAGTCTGCTGGCCGCGGCCAAGGTGCGGCGCCTGTCATCGGGGCAGCGGCTGTTCAAACGCGGTGATCCGCCGTGCGGCCTGTACGCCGTGATCGAAGGTGCGGTGCGCATTGGCGCAGTGAGCGAGCAGGGCAAGGAGGCGCTGCTGAGCCTGGTGGAATCGCCGCACTGGTTCGGTGAAATCTGTCTGTTCGACGGTCAGCCGCGCACCCACGATGCGTTCGGTCTGGGTCAGTGCATCCTGTTGCACATCCCGCAAACGGCGTTGTTGGCCATGCTGGATGAGCAACCGGTGTACTGGCGGCAACTGGCATTGCTGATGAGTCAGAAGCTGCGCCTGACCTTCATCAATCTCGAACAGCTGAGCCTGATGCCGGCGCCGGCACGGTTGGCGCATCGCTTGCTGATGATCGCCAAGGGTTACGGCGAAATCGACCCGCCGCGACGGGTGTTGCAACTGCCGCAGGAACAACTGGCTTCAATGTTGTCGCTGTCACGCCAGACCACCAATCAGCTCCTAAAGGATTTGCAGGGTCAGGGGATTCTGAATCTGAAGTACGGCGAGATCGAAATTCTGGATGCCGAGCGGTTGCGGGCGTTGGCGATTTTTTGAAATACGGCGTTATTGGTGGGCTTTGTACGCGAACGCGCCTAGCCTGTGATGACGATAATCGAGGTGTGCCATGCGTGTGCTGTTAGTGGAAGACGAACCGGAGACCGCCAAACTCCTGGCCAAGGGCCTGAGCGAGGCGAGTTACACGGTGGATGTGGCGCTCAACGGTATGGACGGCCGCCGCTTCATTGAGTCCGGCGAATATGAACTGATCATTCTTGACGTCATGCTGCCGGGGTTGAACGGCTGGCAGTTGCAGCAACAGATCCGCAAGCTCGGTGAGACGCCAGTGCTGTTCCTCACCACCAAGGATGGTATCGAGGATCGCTTGCGCGGGTTGGAGTTGCATGAGGACGATTATTTGCTCAAGCCGTTTGCCGTGAGCGAGCTGGTGGCGCGGGTGCGCAAGTTGTTGCGGCGGGATCGGGGGCGCTGAGAACTGGAGTCTGGTTAAAAAATGAACTGGACTTCGTGTTAAACCTGCACTAAATACAATGCATAACTACATTCTTATGAATTTTGCACGGTATACGATGCAGGTGGCTCAATGGAAAACCTTGGTGAACTGATCCGCTTGCTACGCAAAGAGCACAAGCTTTCTCAGCAGGCACTGGCAAAACAGTACGGTATGAGCCGCTCCACCATTTCAGGTATCGAGAACAATACCCTCTCCGAAATCGGTCTGCGTAAGGTCGAGGCGATCCTGAATGGCTTCGGTTATGAACTCACCGCCGTGCCCCGTCAGTCGAAGCGCCCGACTCTCGACTCTCTGAAAAAGGTCAATTTCCATGGGTGAACCTCAGGAAAAGGACCGGCTGAACATCCGCGTCTCTGCAAGCGCAGTCGGCACGCTCGGCCGTGGTCAGTCCCGCAGCGATTCAGTCTTTACGTACACCGCAGACGCACCTGAAGAAAGCGCCGTTTCGCTGACGATGCCGGTGCGCCTGGAAAGCTACACGTGGGAGCGAGGTGTACCGCCAATTTTTGAAATGAACCTGCCGGAGGGTTCTCTGCGCGATGAATTGGTTCGTCGTTTCAGCAAAGCGGTTCGGGGGTTCGATGACTTTGCGATGCTGGCGATCGTTGGCCCGTACCAGCTTGGACGAGTAGGCATTGCAAATGCGCAAGATGCGAGCGACCGGCCACCTGAAACCAGCCTGGCCGACCTTCTTGTTCATGACGGTGCACAAGGTCTTTTCGAGGATCTGTTGCATACCTATGGCCAATATTCGGGAGTTTCCGGCGTGCAGCCCAAGGTACTGGTCCGTGACAGTGCGACAACCATCGACCGGCTGACCCACCGAGGCGCAACGCATCTGGTCAAGTCCTTTCGCCCGGAGGAATACCCCGAACTCGCGGCCAACGAGTATTTTTGCATGCGGGCTGCACTGCATTCGGGCCTTGAGGTGCCGAAGTTTGAACTCAGCGAGCACGGCAAATTTCTGGTCGTCGAACGCTTCGATCTGAATGAAAAAGGGTATTTGGGGTTCGAAGATTTTTGCGTGCTCAATGCGTGGCCGTCGAAAGCCAAATACGATGGCTCATATGAAGGTGCCGCAAGGCAGATCAAAGAGTTTGTTTCTCCGCCGTTGCTTAATCAGGCGCTGGAGTCGTTTTTTAGAATTGTTGCGTTGTCGTCCGCTCTCAAGAACGGTGATGCTCACCTCAAGAATTTCGGTGTGCTCTACGAACACTGCGGGGTTGATGCGCCAATCAGGCTGGCTCCGACGTACGACATCGTCACGACTTCGGTTTACATCAAGTCGGACAGCATGGCGTTGCTGTTAGGCGGATCAAAAGCATGGCCGAAGTACAAAATGCTGATGCGTTTTGGTCGTTCGGCCTGCAATTTGACCGAGGGACGCTGCAATGAACTGCTGCAGCAAGTCGCCCATGGGGTGGATGTAGCGATGGTGGAGATGGCTGATTACATCAAGGCAAACGGCGTTTTTACCGAGATCGGTAACGCGATGATGGAGCAGTGGGAATCAGGTGTTGCCCGCAGTTTGACCAAAAGCTGATCACCGCAACCCATCCCGAAACTGCCCCGGCGTCATCCCCGTCCAGCGCTTGAACGCGCGGCTGAAGCTGCTCGTATCGGCAAACCCCAACAAATAACTGATCTCGCTCAACGAGCATTGCGGGTCGCGCAGGTGCAGCAATGCCAGGTTTTCGCGGCTTTCATTGAGCAGCGTATCGAACCGGCAACCCTCATCCGCCAGATGCCGTTGCAGGCTGCGCAAACTCAGGTGCAGGGCCTGGGCGATGTGCTCGGCGCTGGGTTCGCCTTCGGGCAATTGCTCTTCGATGGCGTCGCGAACCTTGCGTTCCCAGGTCAGGGGCTTGAGTTGCGCCAGCGTGCGTTTGAGCACGGTTTCGTTGTGTTCCGCCAGTTCCGGATTGGCGTCGTCCAGGTGACTGTCGAAATCCATCAGGGAAAACTCCAGCCGGTCTTCGTCGGCCGAAAAGTACACCGGGGCGCGGAAGACTTTGTGCCATTGATGCGCGTCGGCCGGTTCCGGACGGCGCAGGTATACCGCCAGTGGCGCATAGTCGCGGCCAAGTCGATTGCGGCAGGTGCGCACGTAAATGGCGGCGAAGGCGTCGATGGCTTCGAACGCCGGCGCCGGGTTGCCTGGCGGGATTTTCAGGCGGAAGTGGTAGCGATCTTCGGCGCGGCTCAATTCAAGCTCCAGGGCATCGCTGACCACCTGGTGATACCGCACGATGCGCTCGAACACTTCCCGCAAACTGCCGCTGGCCACCAGGGCATAACCGAGCGCGTGAAACGTGGTCGGGCTGACGAACCGCGACACGCGCAAGCCGATCGCCGGATCGCCACTGACCTGCACGGCGATTTCCCACAGGCGCGTGGTGCCGGACAACGGGTAACGGGCGTTCGGGTCGTCCATCAATTGCGGGTCTAGCCCCGCCTGGTGACACAGGGCGGTGCTGTCGAGGCCCAGCGCATCGAGTTGCTTGCGCAGGGCGCGGGTCCAGCTGGCGAGGGAGGTCGGTTCAGTCATGCTGATTGGCGCTTCCGGTCAACAGGTTGGCGTCCACGGCTACCGCGTTGTGAGGGTTCACAAGGCAGGATGCGAACATCAATAACCAGAGGATGGAAGCATGGAAGGTACTTCTGCAAGTCCCCAGCGACTGAATGCAGCCCAGCGATCTGCGCATATTCGCGAAGTGGTGCTGGCCAGAGGGGTCGAACTGCGCAAACGTTACCCGATTCTCAACCATCAGGACGCCTTGGGTGCGGGCATTCTGGCCTTCGCCCTGGCCGGAATGGTCGGCTCTGCGGCGCTCTACCTCACCGGGCATATGGCCTGGTGGGTGTGCCTGCTGCTCAACGCGTTCTTTGCCTCATTGACCCACGAGTTGGAACACGACCTGATTCATAGCATGTACTTTCGTAAACAGCGGGTGCCGCACAACCTGATGATGGGCCTGGTCTGGCTGGCGCGGCCGAGCACGATCAACCCGTGGATTCGTCGGCATCTGCACCTCAACCACCACAAGGTCTCCGGCACGGAAACCGACATGGAAGAACGGGCGATCACCAACGGCGAGCCCTGGGGTTTTGCACGGCTGTTGATGGTCGGCGACAACGTGATGTCGGCGTTCATCCGCATGCTGCGGGCCCAGACGTGGGAGCACAAGTTCAGCATCATCAAGCGCGCATTGAAGGTTTATGCGCCACTCGCGCTGGTGCATTGGGGCGCGTGGTACGTGTTCCTCGGCTTCCACGCCGCCAACGGCATTGCGCATCTACTGGGGGCACCGATCGAATGGTCGGCGACCACGCTCTCGGTGATGCAGGTGATCGACATCGCGGTGGTGGTGATCATCGGCCCGAACGTGTTGCGCACGTTCTGCCTGCACTTTGTCAGCTCCAACATGCACTACTACGGTGATGTGGAGCCGGGCAACGTCATGCAACAGACGCAAGTGTTGAACGCATGGTGGCTGTGGCCGTTGCAGGCGTTCTGCTTCAACTTCGGCAGCACTCACGGCATTCATCACTTTGTGGTGAAGGAGCCGTTCTACATCCGCCAGATGACGGCATCGGTGGCGCATAAGGTGATGTGCGAGATGGGCGTGCGCTTCAATGATATCGGTACGTTTGCGCGGGCAAACCGCTTTGTTCGCAAGGAAACCGTCGAGCCGCAGGAAGTGCATACGGCTCGGGCTTGATTGATACATCCGGAAACTCAAACGCTGGTCATCAATTTGACCCAAAGGGACGCTAAGTTATGACCTATGGAGTGATTGGCATATGCGATTAAGGCCTAACAAAGTAATTAAATATTCCTTTATTAGATAACCGTTTCCGCCAATCATCTCGCTACAGATTTTGAGTTTCCGGGGCCGTCTCCTTGGCAGGGTGCGGCCCCTTTTTTATTCCTCAGGAAAAACACAAATCCCTTGTGGGAGCTAGCCTGCTAGCGAATGCGGCGGATCAGACGGCATTGATGCTGACTGACAGTCCGCTTTCGCTAGCAGGCTAGCTCCCACAGGAAAGCAAGATATATTCGATATTGATCTTAATAAATAGCTTCTTATTCCTTAACGAATATAACTCTCCTCCCTATACTCGACCGGGAACAGACACGCAGCAGGAGAGTTCCCCATGCGCAACGAATCAATTCGCTACCTGATTGTGCCGGGCTGGCAAGGATCGCCAGAAGATCATTGGCAAAGCCACTGGCAGAACAGCCTGCCGAACAGCGCGCGGGTGGAGCAGGCCGACTGGCTGACACCACGTCGTGAAGACTGGGTCGCGGCGCTGGCCGAGGCGATTGCCGCCGACAGCACGCCGGTGATTTTGATTGCCCACAGCCTGGGTTGCATCACGGTCGCGCATTGGGCGGCCACTGCACCGCTGAATTTTTTGCGTCAGGTGCGCGGCGCCCTGCTGGTCGCGCCGGCGGACGTCGAGCGCCCGGCCTGCGCGCCGGCGTTGCGCAACTTCGCACCGATTCCGACCCACCTTTTGCCGTTTCCGAGCCAGGTCGTCAGCTCCGACAACGACAATGCCGTCAGCGCACCGCGTGCCCTGGAACTGGCGCGTAACTGGGGCGCCGAGGCGGGGATTCTGTCGTGTGCCGGGCACATCAACGTGAAGTCCGGTCACCAGCGTTGGGAGCAGGGTTTTGCTTACCTGTATCGCCTGCAAAACCGCATGGAACACCACGCCCTGCGCCGCGCTTGAGCATTTTCTTTTTTTAAAAACGGCCCCCGCCTCCCGGCGGTTTTGGCCGGGAGCCTGCCATGAGTTTTGAAGCCTTCGGTCAGCCGCTGCTGACCTTTCCCGACGCAGAAAAAAGTCCACTGAGCATCCGCGCCAAGGCGCTGGTGTTCGTTGATCCGCGCTCGCGTCAATTGCGCGAGGAGCTGGAGCAACTGGCGCCGCGTTCGATTTCCGTATTGATCCGTGGTGAAACCGGTAGCGGTAAAGAGCTGTTGGCGCGGCACATCCATCGCGCCAGTGATCGCGGTGGGTTATTCGTCTCGGTCAATTGCGGCGCGATCAGCCCGACCTACGCCGACGCCGAATTGTTCGGCTATGCGGCCGGCAGTTACAGCGGCTCGGCAAGCAGTCGCGCCGGTTGGTTCGGTTCGGCCAATGGCGGCACGCTGTATCTGGACGAGATCGGCGACTTGCCGCTGCCGATCCAGATCAAGTTGCTCGCCGCATTGGAAAACCATGAAGTCACCCGTGTCGGTGCGCCTCAACCGAGCCCGGTGGACGTGCGTCTCGTGGCCGCCACCAGCATTGATCTGGCGCAAGCCGTGGCTGCCGGTAAATTCCATGAGCGGCTTTATCACTACCTCAGTGAAGGTCAGCTCGAACTGCCGGCGCTGCGCGAGCGGGTCGGCGACATTCTGTCGTTGTCCGAATATTTCCTCGGTATCTACAGTCAGCGCCTGGACTTGCCGGTGCCGCTGATCAGCGAAGCCGCCCAGCAGTTGCTGGAACAGCACAGCTGGCCGGGCAATACCCGGGAGCTGGAAAACGTCATTCACTTTGCGTTGCTGGTCAGTACGGGTGACGAGATTTTGCCCGAGCACCTGAACCTGCCCGAGGTGCCTGCGCCGTTGACGCAGATTGAGCAACACCTCAAGCACATCCTCGCCAGAGGCACCGCCACCGAGCAGGCAGCCCTGAAGCAACTCCTGAATCAAACCGGACTCCTGTAGGAGCGAGCTTGCTCGCGATGGACGTCAACGATAACGCGGGCATGCTGAAAGCACGCGGTGTGCTTGCGTTCATCGCGAGCAAGCTCGCTCCTACAGTTGAATGCGGCGAGTGCGGTGAATGCGGTGAATGTGCGAGCTAGAGCTGTATGAACAAAATGGAATATGAAAGTGAATAAAAGATATTGTTCGGGAATAAAAAATCCCGGTATTGTCCGCCTCACGCCAGCGATAGCACTTCACTGGCACTCGTACTAAACAAGCCGTCGTCGATGACGACCGTGATTTTCGATAAGGACACTGCATGAAAAAGGTTCTGTTGTTCACCGCATTGGCGGCAGCCCTGACCGCGGGCCTGGCCCAGGCTGGCGAGAAACTGGTGGTCGCGGCGACCCCGGTCCCACACGCCGAGATTCTGGAACTGATCAAGCCAACCCTCGCCAAAGAAGGCGTGGACCTGGAAATCAAAGTCTTCACCGACTACGTTCAGCCGAACGTGCAAGTTGACCAGAAGCGTCTGGACGCCAACTACTTCCAGACCCTGCCGTACCTGAAAAACTTCAACGAAGGTAAAGGCACCAACCTGGTGACCGTGATCGGCGTTCACGTTGAACCGTTCGGTGGCTACTCGAAGAAGTACAAAAAACTGGCTGATCTGCCAAACGGCGCGACCATCGCTCTGCCGAACGAAGGCAGCAACAGCGGCCGTGCCCTGCTCCTGCTGCAGAAGGCTGGCCTGATCGAGTTGAAAGACCCGAAAAACGCCCTGGCTACCCCGAAAGACATCGCCAAGAACCCGCACAACTTCAAGTTCAAGGAACTGGAATCGGCCATGCTGCCGCGCGTTCTGGACCAGGTTGACCTGGACCTGATCAACACCAACTACGCGCTGGAAGCCGGTCTGAACCCGGCCAAAGACGCGCTGTTGATCGAAGGTGCGGATTCGCCTTACGTTAACTTCCTGGTGGCTCGTCCGGACAACAAGGACAGCGTAGCCATCCAGAAACTGGCCAAGGCATTGACCAGCCCTGAAGTGAAAGCCTTCATCGCCAAGAAGTACAGTGGCGCGGTACTGCCGGCGTTCTGATTCGACGCAGCATCGAACCCCTTCAGGTTTCAAACGCCGACGGCTGATACAGCGTCGGCGTTTTTTATTGGGCGTGCGATATACCTGTGGCGAGGGAGCTTTTGTGGCGAGGGGGTTTATCGGAACGACGCACCGCCCCGTTCGGCTGCGAAGCAGTCGCAGACCAGCCAACACAATATGCCTGACGAAACGCGGTGACAGGTTTTGGGGCCGCTTCGCAGCCCAACGGGGGCAAGCCCCCTCGCCACAAAAGCACCAGCCACAGGAACCTGTTCACCCCACGAGCGCTCAGGCCACCCTCGCCTTCAACGCCCTGCGCAACGCCACCAGCCACTTCAAAAGGTCCTGCGGATTCAATCGTTGCGGTACTTTTACGTCAGCCATGTTCTCTTCCTTGTGATGGTTCGGCCAGGAGTCTGGCCAAAAGCTGTGCGTCCTTGGAGGGCTATTTCAAAAAAAAGATCCTTCCTACAGCGAAAAGGAAAATAGTCGTCTTCCTCCTTCGCAGCAAATCCGCAGGATAGTTTTTTGCGTGATATCAATATGCTTTAACGGTATTTAAATTCTTCTTTTTATACCTTTAAAGTTGGTTCCTGCCGGGTGGTTATCCACCGCCCATGGACCGCACCACCGTCGCTTACCGAGCGGCGTCCAGGATGTTCAATGAACTTCGATTACGCTTTTATCCTCAGCACCCTGCCGGCGTTTCTCAAGGCCGTGGGCGTGACGCTGCAGGTCGGCTTCATCGCCATTGGTACGTCGTTGCTGGTGGCGCTGCTCAACGCGACGATCCTGGTGTTCCGCACGCCGTACCTGCAACGCCTGGTCGGGCTGTACGTGGAGCTGGCGCGCAACACGCCGCTGCTTATCCAGCTGTTCTTCGTTTATTTCGCATTGCCGGCGCTGGGCATCAAGGTCTCGGGTTTTGCGGCAGCGATCATCACCATGACGTTCCTGGGTGGTGCCTACCTCACAGAAGTGTTGCGAGCCGGTGTGGACGCAGTACCTCAGGCGCAGCTGGAATCCGGCCGCTCCATCGGTTTGTCCCACGGGCAATTGCTGCGCTACGTGATCCTGCCGCAAGCCGGCATCCTCAGCCTGCCGTCGCTGTTCGCCAACTTCATTTTCCTGCTGAAAGAGACCACCGTGGTCTCGGCCGTGGCGGTGCCGGAGATTCTCTACACCACCAAAAGCTACATCGCGCTCTACTACAAAACCTACGAAATGCTCGCCGTGCTGACGCTGATTTGCGTGTTGCTGTTTTTACCGCTGTCGCTGCTGCTCAGCCGACTGGAAAGGAGGCTCCAGCATGGCCAGTTCGGGTCTTGAGTTGTTGTGGGTGTCGTTGCCGCAACTGGGCAAGGGCGCTGCGCAAACCCTGTCGATTTCTTTCCTGAGCATCGCCATCAGCACCGTCGGCGGTGTGCTTTACGGCGTATTGCGTACGCTGAATTCGAAGTGGCTGAATGCGATTTTGCGGGTGTATCTGGAGCTGTTCCGGGCGATCCCGGTGCTGGTCTGGTTGTACTTGCTGTTCTTCGGTTTGCCGATCTTCTTCGGTTTGAGCATTCCGAGCTTCTGGTGCGCGGTGCTGGTGCTGTCGCTGTGGGGCGCCAGCGAGGTCGGCGAAGTGGTGCGCGGCGCGTTGCATTCGTTGCCCCGCGGTCAGCGTGAGGCGGGGTTGTCGATTGGCCTGAACGGCCCGCAACTCTACGGCTACGTGCTCCTGCCCCAGGCGCTGAAACGCATGACCCCGCCGACCATCAACGTCTACACGCGCATCATCAAGACCAGCTCACTGGCGGTGCTGATCGGTGTGGTGGACGTGATCAAGGTCGGTCAGCAGATCATCGAACGCACCTACGAATCCGTGCTGATCTACGGCGCGCTGTTCCTGTTTTTCTTTTTCATCTGCTACCCGCTCTCGGCCGCCTCGCGCGTGCTGGAGCGGCGCTGGACGCAAGCATGAGCGCATTGATCGAGTTCGAAGGTTTCAACAAGTTTTTCGGCGAACAGCAGGTGCTGAACGGTATCGACCTGCAAGTGAAGTCCGGCGAAGTGATCGTCATCCTCGGCCCCAGCGGCTGCGGCAAAAGCACGTTGCTGCGTTGCCTCAACGGGCTGGAAGTTGCCCACGGCGGCAGCCTGAAACTGGCCGGCCGCGAGCTGCTGGACAAGGGCACCGACTGGCGCGAAGTGCGGCAGCAGATCGGCATGGTGTTCCAGAGTTATCACCTGTTCCCGCACATGAGCGTGCTCGACAACCTGCTGCTCGGCCCGGTCAAGGCGCAGAAACGCGAACGCCGCGAAGCCCGGGCCCAAGCCGAGGCTTTGCTGGAACGCGTGGGCCTTTCGGACAAGCGCGATGCCTTTCCGCGCCAGCTCTCCGGCGGCCAGCAGCAACGCATCGCCATCGTCCGTTCGCTGTGCATGAACCCCAAGGTCATGTTGTTCGATGAAGTCACCGCCGCCCTCGACCCGGAAATGGTCAAGGAAGTGCTGGAAGTCATCCAGGGCCTGGCCCGCGAAGGGATGACGCTGCTGATCGTCACTCACGAAATGGCGTTTGCCCGCGCCGTGGCTGACCGAATCGTGTTCATGGATGCCGGACGAATCCTTGAACAAAACCCTCCCGAGATTTTCTTTACGAACCCGCAAACCGCACGAGCGCAGCAGTTCCTGGAGAAGTTCTCCTACGTCGCCGCACTACCCAAAACGACTCAAACAAAGGAACTGGAACTGCCATGAAAACTGCCAAGTCTTCTCTGCTGCTACTCCCGCTGCTCGGCCTCGCGTTGCTGGCCGGCTGCAACAAAACCGAAGAACCAGCGAAGCCGAAAGTCGCGAGCGAAAGCACCGCGCCCGCCAGCTACCTGGACAAAATCAAGGCGCGGGACAAGTTGATCGTCGGCGTCTTCACCGACAAGCCACCGTTTGGTTTCGTAAATGAAGCCGGGCGTTACGTCGGTTTCGATACCGACATCGGCCGCCAATTCGCCAAGGACCTGCTGGGCGATGAAAACAAGGTCGAGTTCGTTGCCGTGGAGCCGGCGAGCCGGATTCCGTTTCTGCAAAGTGACAAGGTCGACCTGATCCTGGCCAACATGACCGTGACCCCGGAGCGCAAGGAAGCGGTGGAATTCACCAACCCGAACCTGAAAGTCGCGGTGCAGGCGCTGGTGCCCCAGGCCAGCGACGTGAAAAACCTCGATGACCTGGCGACCCGCACCACCATCGTCACCACCGGCACTACGGCGGACATCTGGCTGACTAAAAACCATCCGGACTGGAAACTTCTCAAGTTCGAGAAAAACTCCGAGTCCCTGCAAGCGTTGGCCAATGGACGTGGCGATGCGTACGCGCAAGACAATCTGGTGCTGTTCAGCTGGGCCAAGCAGAACCCCGGCTATCGCGTGCTGAGCCAGACGCTGGGCGCCGAAGCGCCGATTGCGCCGGCGGTGAAGAAGGGCAATATCGAACTGCGTGACTGGGTGAACGCCGAGTTGGCGAAGCTGGGTGAAGAGAAGTATTTGCTCAAGCTGTACGACCAGTACGTGCGCAAGGAATTGAGCGATGACACCAAGCCTGAGAGCGTGATTGTCGAGGGGGGGAAGTGGCAGGGGTGATTCTTTAGCCTTTGCGGCGGTCTCACCGCCGCCATCGCGAGCAGGCTCGCTCCCACAGTTGACCGAGTTGTCCCGGCGGACGCGGTCCAATGTGGGAGCGAGCCTGCTCGCGATGGCGGTTTATCAAGCGCTGACTAATCCGGCCAGTACCACGCCGGCTCGTCCAGCATCCGCTGCCCGACAATCCCGGTCTGCCCGAGATTTTTCTCCAGCACAATGCAGTTGCATTCCGGGTCTTCCTGCAACGCCGAGATCAACCGCCGCGCATGGGACACCACCCACACCTGACACTGCTCCGACGCCCGGATAATCAAGCGCGCCAACGCCGGCAGCAGGTCCGGATGCAGGCTGGTTTCCGGTTCGTTCAACACCATCAACGTCGGCGGACGCGGCGTCAACAGCGCTGCCACCAACAGCAAATACCGTAACGTCCCGTCGGATAACTCCGCCGCCGATAACGGTCGCAACAACCCTTCCTGATAAAACTCGATGGCGAACCGGCCGCCGGCCAGCGGCTCGATATGCAGCCGTGCACCGGGAAACGCATCGCTGATGGCGTTGCGCAAAGCTTCGGGGTCGCCAATTTCGATAATGGTCTGCAACGCCGCCGCCAGATCCCTGCCGTCGTGGTGCAGCACCGGGGTGCGGGTGCCCAGTTGTGGCTGACGCACCGGTGCGTCGGCGTCGCTGCGAAAGTGATCGTAGAAGCGCCAGCGGCGGATGAACTCACGCATCTCCAGAACCTCCGGCGAGGTACGCAGACTGCCGACCTGATCGAACAGGCTATCGAAAGTCGGCGTGTGGTGAGCCAGCACGTCCCAGCTGCGGTTGGCTCGGGTGCGGATCATCGGGCCGTCGCGATCCACCAGCAGGCTCGCTGGACGATAGAACGCCCCGGCCCACAGGCATTCGCGCTTGATTTGCGGGTCGAGGCTGAACCGTGACGGAATGGGTGAACTGTGCCCGGGTAACATGAAATGACCGTTGGATTCGGGGAGCCCCAGGCTGATCGAGTAACCGAAATCTTCGCCGGCAAACCCCAGGCGCAGGCGTTTGACGCCGTGACGCACGGTCGCCTCGATCGGCACTTCACCGTTACGCATGCGCCGGGTGATGTTTTCCGGTCCGGCCCAGAACGTTGAATCCAGCCCACCCTCGCGGGCCAATGCATTGACCACGCCGCCCTGGGCGGTTTCCGCCAGCAGGCGTAACGCGCGGTAGAGGTTGGATTTGCCGCTGCCGTTCGGCCCGGTGATCAGGTTCAAACGACCCAGCGGGATCACCAGTTTATTGATCGAGCGGTAATTGGCCACCGCGAGGGTTTTGAGCATGGGAAGCTTCCTGCTGCATGGTCCGCCAGTTTGCCCTATTGTCGAAAACACTGTGCCCCCTGTGGCGAGCGAGCTTGCTCGCGCTGGGCTGCGAAGCAGACCCAAAGCATTCCATGAGGTGTGTCAGGCAAAACGCGATTGCAGGGTTTGCGAGCGCTACGCACTCGAGCGGGAGCGAGCTCCCTCGCCACAGGGCTCGTCGTAATCCTGTGCACCTGTTGAACCCTGTTCTAAGCTCACAGTCGTATCGCCATTGGCACGTTCGTACGACGCAAAGGAGTCTGCATGGCTGGTCCCGGATTGAAAAGAGCGGTTGGCCTGAGCCTCCTTGTCCTGTTGAGCGCCTGCGGCGAAAAACCACAGGTTGAAAAGGACCGTCCGCGGGTCTTCGTGCAGGCCGTCAAATCGGCGGATTACGCCGCGTCCGTGACACTCACCGGCGATGTTCAGGCGCGCGTCCAGACTGAGCTGTCGTTTCGTGTCGGCGGCAAGATCATTCAGCGCATGGTCGATGTCGGTGACCGGGTGTCGGCCAAACAAGTGCTCGCCAAACTCGATCCGAAAGACCTGCAGACCAATGTCGACTCGGCCCAGGCGCAGGTCGTCGCCGAACAGGCACGGGTCAAACAGACCGCCGCCGCCTTCGTTCGCCAGCAAAAACTCCTGCCCAAGGGCTACACCAGTCAAAGCGAGTTCGACTCCGCCCAGGCCGCATTGCGCAGCAGCCAGAGCGCGCTGACGGCCGCCCAGGCGCAACTGGCCAACGCCCGTGAGCAACTGAGTTACACCGCGCTGATCGCCGACGCACCGGGGGTCATTACGGCCCGTCAGGCCGAAGTCGGCCAGGTGGTGCAGGCGACGATGCCGATTTTCAGCCTGGCGCGTGACGGTGAGCGCGACGCGGTGTTCAACGTCTACGAATCGCTGCTGGGGAAGGCGCCCGAAGAAAAAGCGATTGTGGTCAGCCTGCTCGGCAACCCGTCTATCAAGACCACGGGCACGGTTCGGGAGGTCACCCCGGCGGTATCCGCGCAGACCGGCACGGTGCAGGTCAAAGTTACCCTGAACGGTTTGCCGGAAGGCATGCAGCTCGGCTCGGTGGTCAGTGCCACGGCGAAGATACCGGGCAAATCAGCAGTCGAACTGCCGTGGTCGGCCCTGACCAAAAACCTCAGCGACCCGGCCGTTTGGCTGGTGGACGACGAAGGCAAGGCGCAGTTGCATACGGTCACGGTCGGTCGTTACCTGACCGGTAAAGTCATCATCAGCGACGGCCTGAAGGGCGGCGAAAAAGTCATCATCGCTGGCGGCCAGTTGCTGCACCCCGGCGTGAAGGTGGAAATCGCCGAAAACACCTATAAAGACCTGGCCGAAGGAGCCCAGCCATGAAGCGCCTGTTGCTGGTGTTCGCCGGTGTGATGCTGGTGGCCTGTTCGGAAAAAGAGCCGCCGCCGGAGCCGGTCCGCCCGGTGCTGTCGATCGAGGTCCAGGCGCTGGACGAGGAAAATCTCGGCCGCTTCGCCGGCAGCATCCAGGCCCGTTACGAAACCAATGTCGGTTTCCGCGTGCCGGGGCGTATCGCCAGCCGTAACGTCGATGTCGGTGCCGAAGTGGCGAAGGGCGCCTTGCTCGCCACGCTCGATCCCACGGATCAGCAAAACCAGCTGCGCTCGGCCGAGGGCGATCTGGCCCGCGTTCAGGCGCTGCTCATCAACGCCCAGGCCAACGCCCGGCGACAGCAGGAACTGTTCGATCGCGGGGTCGGTGCGCAAGCCCAATTGGACATCGCCCAGACGGATCTGAAAACCACTCAGGCTTCCCTCGATCAAGCCAAGGCAGCGGTCGATCAGGCCAAGGACCAACTCAGTTACGTCGAACTGCGCACCGACCACAAAGCCATCGTCACCGCCTGGAATGCCGAAGCCGGGCAAGTGGTGACCGCCGGCCAGCAAGTGGTGACCCTGGCGCAGCCGGACATCAAGGAAGCGGTGATCGACCTGCCCGACACGCTGGTCGATCAGTTGCCGGCGGACGTGGTGTTTCAGGTCGCCGTGCAACTGGACCCGAGCATCACCACCACCGCCATCGTTCGAGAAATCGAACCCCAGGCTCAAAGCGCCACCCGCACCCGTCGCGCCCGCCTGACCCTGACCGATACACCCGCCGGTTTCCGGCTGGGCACCGCCATCAGCGTGACCCTCAGCTCCGCGATCAAGCCACGTATTGTGTTGCCCTTGACCGCGCTGCAAGAGGTCGATGGAAAATCGCGAATCTGGGTCATCGACCCGCAGACCCAAACCGTTTCCCCGCGTGACATCAGCCTGATCAGCCGAACTGACTCGACGATGGTCCTGGCCAGCGGCGTGAAATCCGGCGAGCGCGTCGTCAGTGCCGGTGTGAACAGCCTGAAACCGGGGCAGAAAGTGAAAATCGACGAGGACAACCCACAATGAAAGGGAGTTTCAATTTATCCGAATGGGCCCTCAAGCATCAGTCGTTTGTCTGGTATCTGATGTTCGTTGCGCTGCTGATGGGTGTGTTCTCGTACATGAACCTCGGCCGCGAAGAAGACCCCTCGTTCACCATCAAGACCATGGTGATCCAGACGCGCTGGCCGGGCGCGACCCAGGAAGAAACCCTCAAACAGGTCACTGACCGCATCGAGAAAAAACTCGAAGAGCTCGACTCCCTCGACTATGTGAAAAGCTACACCCGTCCCGGCGAATCGACGGTGTTCGTCAACCTGCGCGACACCACCAGTGCCAAGGACATTCCGGAAATCTGGTACCAGGTGCGCAAGAAGATCAACGACATTCGCGGCGACTTCCCCAAAGGCCTGCAAGGGCCAGGGTTCAACGATGAATTCGGTGATGTGTTCGGTTCGGTGTACGCCTTTACCGCTGACGGCTTGTCGATGCGCCAGTTGCGCGATTACGTCGAGCAGGTCCGCGCCGAGATCCGTGAGGTGCCGGGTCTGGGCAAGGTCGAGATGGTCGGCGAGCAGGATGAGGTGCTCTACCTGAACTTCTCCACTCGCAAACTGGCAGCGCTGGGCATTGATCAGCGTCAGGTCGTGGAGAGCCTGCAATCGCAAAACGCGGTGACGCCGGCCGGGGTGATCGAGGCCGGGCCGGAGCGGATTTCCGTGCGCACCACAGGGCAGTTCGCTTCCGAGAAAGACCTGGAAAACGTCAACCTGCGGCTCAACGACCGCTTCTATCGCCTGGCCGACATCGCTGAAATCAGCCGTGGCTATGTCGACCCGGCAACGCCGGAGTTCCGCTTTAACGGCAAACCGGCCATCGGCCTGGCCATTGCCATGCAGAAGGGCGGCAACATTCAGGTGTTCGGCAAGGCGCTGCACCAGCGCATGACCGACCTGACCGCCGACCTGCCGGTAGGCGTCGGCGTGTACAACGTCTCCGATCAGGCCGAAGTGGTGGAAGAAGCCGTCGGCGGTTTCACCAGCGCGCTGTTCGAAGCGGTGGTGATCGTGCTGATCGTCAGTTTCGTCAGCCTCGGCGTGCGCGCCGGATTGGTGGTGGCGTGCTCGATTCCGCTGGTGCTGGCGATGGTCTTCGTCTTCATGGAGTACAGCGGCATCACCATGCAGCGGATTTCCCTCGGCGCATTGATCATCGCCCTCGGCCTGTTGGTGGACGACGCGATGATCACGGTGGAGATGATGGTCACCCGGCTGGAGATGGGCGAAACCAAGGAGCAGGCGGCCACCTTCGCCTACACCTCGACCGCGTTCCCGATGCTCACCGGTACGCTGGTGACGGTGGCCGGTTTTGTGCCGATCGGCCTGAACGCCAGTTCGGCGGGCGAGTATACCTTTTCGCTTTTCGCGGTGATTGCAGTGGCGATGCTGGTGTCGTGGATCGTCGCGGTGTTGTTCGCGCCGGTGATCGGCGTGCACATCCTCAGCGCCAACGTGAAAGCCCATGACACCGAGCCTGGGCGCATTGGCCGTGCCTTCAATTACAGCATGCTCTGGGCCATGCGCAATCGCTGGTGGGCCATCGGCATCACCATTGCCTTGTTCGTGGGATCGGTGTTTTCCATGCAGTTCGTGCAGAACCAGTTCTTCCCGTCCTCCGACCGCCCGGAAATCCTCGTCGACCTGAACCTGCCGCAAAACGCCTCGATTGCCGAAACCCGCAAGGTGGTGGACAAGCTCGAAGCCACGTTCAAGGACGACCCGGACATCGTGCGCTGGAGCACCTACATCGGCGAGGGGGCGATCCGTTTCTACCTGCCGCTCGACCAGCAATTGCAGAATCCGTACTACGCGCAATTGGTCATCGTCAGCAAGGGCCCGGAATCGCGAGAAGCCCTGAGTCAGCGTTTGCGCGAGCGCTTGCGCAAGGATTTCGTCGGCATCGGCAGCTACGTCCAGGCGCTGGAAGTGGGCCCGCCTGTCGGGCGGCCGATTCAGTACCGGGTCAGCGGCAAGGACATCGACCAGGTGCGTAAACATGCCATCGCCCTGGCCACCGAGCTGGATAAGAACTCGCACATCGGCGAGATCATTTACGACTGGAACGAGCCGGGCAAAGTCCTGCGCATCGACATCGCCCAGGACAAGGTGCGGCAACTGGGGCTGTCGTCGGAAGACGTGGCCAACCTGATGAACAGTATTGTGGTCGGTGCGCCGGTGACGCAGGTCGATGACGATATCTATCTGATCAACGTCGTCGGCCGCGCGGTGGACGCGGAGCGCGGTACGCCGGAAACCTTGCAGAACCTGCAGATCGTCACGCCGAGCGGCACTTCGATTCCGCTACTGGCCTTCGCCACTGTGCGCTATGAACTTGAGCAGCCACTGGTGTGGCGTCGCGACCGCAAGCCGACGATCACCATCAAGGCGGCGGTGCGCGACGAGATTCAGCCGACCGATCTGGTCAAGCAACTGAAACCGGCCATCGACACGTTCGCCGCCGGTTTGCCGGTGGGTTACACGGTCGCCACCGGTGGTACGGTTGAGCAAAGCGCCAAGTCCCAGGGACCGATTGCCAAGGTTGTGCCGTTGATGCTGTTCTTGATGGCGACCTTCCTGATGATCCAGCTGCACAGCGTGCAGAAGCTGTTCCTGGTGGCCAGCGTCGCGCCGCTCGGCCTGATCGGCGTGGTGCTGGCGTTGATCCCGACAGGTACGCCAATGGGCTTCGTGGCGATCCTCGGGATTCTGGCGCTGATCGGCATCATCATCCGCAACTCGGTGATTCTGGTGACGCAGATCGAAGAGTTGGAGAAAGAGGGACTGGCCCCGTGGGATGCGGTGGCGCAAGCCACCGAACACCGTCGCCGGCCGATTCTGTTGACGGCCGCGGCGGCGAGTCTGGGGATGTTCCCGATTGCCCGGGAAGTGTTCTGGGGGCCGATGGCGTACGCGATGATCGGCGGGATTATTATTGCGACGCTGCTGACGCTGCTGTTTTTGCCGGCGCTGTATGTGGCTTGGTACAAGATTCGCGAGCCGAAAAAAGAGGTGCGGTAAGGCGAGCGCTGCGCGCTCATCGCGGGCAAGCCATGCTCCCACAGGTTTTGTGTCGATCCCGGATGTTGTGATCGTCGCAAAACCTGTGGGAGCGTGGCTTGCCCGCGATGGCGTCAGTTCAGGCACCACAAACCTGAGGTTTACGCTTTACGCCAGACACTCGCCAACCAAGGCTGCTGCTCCCGCGGCAGCCCCGCTGGGCGGTAGTAATGCTCAAGCTCCGCAAACCCCGCCTCGGTCAGCAAATCCTTCCACGCCTGAAGATCGTGATATGCCCCGTACCGCGGCCCATTCCAGCCTTCCTGATTCTCACCACGCGGATTGGAGCTGAACAACACACCGCCCGGTTTCAGCGCCCCGCGCAACTCCTTCAACACCCGAGGCAATTCCTGACGCGGAATGTGGAACAGCACCGCATTGGCGAAGATCCCGTCGAAGCGTTCAGCCGGCAGATCGAGTTTCAAAAAATCCTGCTGCCAGACCTCACAACCACTGTCTTCGCGTGCCATCTGCGCAAATTTCTCCGAGCCATCAAGCCCGACAGCGGTGTGGCCCATGCGCGTGAACGTCTGCAAATCACGACCCGGCCCGCAGCCAAAGTCGAGAATGTCGAATGGCGCCTCGCCCTGAATATGCCGCAACAGCGCATCGATGTTCTGGCTGACATCGTGATCACGCGTGCCTTCGCGAAACCCTTCGGCCACCGAGTTGTAATGACCCAGGGTGGTGGAGGTGATCTGCTCGAGGTCGGCGGGAGTTTGTTTCATGGGTCGGCTGCACAGGCAATTGGGGTTTGCCGAATATACGCCATGACCTCGGTGGCTGCATCGCAGCCATTCGCGGGCAAGCCTCGCTCCTACGGTAGTTGCATCGTCTAAACGATCACAAAACCCTGTAGGAGCAAGGCTTGCCCGCGAAAGCGGCATCACTGTCGATCAAAGACTTCAGCCGGACTCAACGCTTGTTGAGACCCCGCGCCAACCGATCCCCACCTAACTGAATCACCGCCACCAACACCACCAGCAACACAATCACCGTCAACATGATCTGGCTATCAAACCGCTGATAACCATACCGATAAGCAATGTCCCCCAACCCACCGGCACCAATCGCCCCGGCCATGGCCGATGAGTTGATCATCGTCACCAGCGTAATGGTGAAACCACCCACAATCCCCGGCAACGCCTCAGGCAACAACACATGCCAAACGATATGCCAACGCCGGCACCCCATCGCTTGCGCCGCCTCGATCAACCCGTAATCAACTTCACGCAAACTGACTTCCGCGATACGCGCAAAGAATGGCGTGGCCGCAATCGTCAGCGGCACTACAGCAGCCCAGACACCGTAAGTGGTGCCCACGATCAACCGCGTGAACGGAATCAACGCCACCATCAAAATCAAAAACGGAATCGAGCGGAACAGGTTCACGAACGCGCCCAATGCGCGGTTCAGTGCCGGTGCTTCGTAGATCCCGCCCTTGGAGCTGGTGACCAGGATCACCGCCAGCGGAATGCCCGCCAGCAGCGCGATCAATGACGACACGCCGACCATCAAAAACGTGTCGAAGAAACCTTGCAGCAAGCGATCAAACCACATAACCCAGCACCTCCACCTGTTGTGCCCAGTGACCGGCGCGCTGACGCAGTTCTTCGGCACCCAGCGACGAGCCGGCCACCGCCAACAGCAATTGCCCCAGTGCATGGCCCTGAATCCGTTCCACGCCGCCTTGCAGCAAACGCACACGGCCGCCGAGTGCGGCGAACAGCGCCGCCAGATCCGGTTCGTCCGTGGCGCTGCCGGTGAATTGCAAACGCAGGACCACGGCAGCGTCCGACGACTGTGGTTGAGCCTGAAGGCGACTTTGCAGCTCTTGCGGCAACGCGTGTTGCAACGGTGCGAGCAAGGTTTTGCTGACCTCATGCTGCGGGTTGCCGAAGACCTCCCAGACCGGCCCTTGCTCGACGATCCGCCCGTGTTCCAGTACCACGACCCGATCGCAGATATCGCGGATCACCGCCATCTCGTGGGTGATCAGTACGATGGTCAAACCCAGGCGCTGATTGATCTCGCGCAGCAGGCCGAGGATCGATTGCGTGGTCTCCGGGTCCAGTGCCGAAGTGGCTTCGTCGCACAGCAGAATCGCCGGGTCATGCACCAGGGCGCGGGCGATGCCGACGCGCTGTTTCTGCCCGCCGGAAAGCTGCGCCGGGTAGGCCTTGTGTTTCTCTTGCAGGCCGACCAGCTCAAGCAGTTCACGAACCTTCCGCTCGCGTTTTTCCTTGGGCACGCCGGCGACTTTCAGCGGCAACTCGACGTTCTGCCAAACGGTCTTGGCCGACATCAGGTTGAAGTGCTGGAAGATCATGCCGATGCGCCGACGCAGCTTTACCAGGCGGTCTTCATCGAACTCGCCGATGTCCACTTGATCGATCAGCACGCGCCCGGTGCTCGGTTGTTCGAGACGGTTGATGGTACGGATCAGCGACGACTTGCCGGCGCCGCTGCGGCCGATGATGCCGAACACTTCGCCGCGCTGGATCGCCAGGTCGATACCATGCAGCGCGGCCACCGGACCTTGCTGGCCGTTGTAGGTTTTGCCCAGACCGATGAAGCGCACGTGAGCGCGGTTCAGGTCCGGGTGCAGTTCCGTCTGTGCGGCTTTATGTGGCTCTGGAATATCCAGTCGCCGTTGGATTGCGGCCGTCATTCTCAGCTTTCCCAACCGGCTTGATAGAGCTTGCCGTGCGTCTTGTCGAGGGCTGCGCGAACGACTGGCGAATGCTGGTAGATGTCGACGAATTTGATCAGGCGCGGGTCGGCTTTGTTTTTCGGCTGGATCACGAACTGGATCACGTATTCCTTGTGATCCAGGCCGTCGAACAGCAGTGCAGAACCGGCATCGAAGGTCTTCGCCAGTCGGATGTACGCCGGGTAGCCCTGAACCAGATCGGCATCATCGTAGGCACGCACCAGTTGTACGGCTTCGACCTGCAAAATTTTGATTTTCTTCGGATTGGCGATGATGTCTTCTTCGGTGGCCTTGTAGCCGACACCCGGTTTGAGTGTGATCAACCCGGCCTTGGCCAGCAGTTGCAAGCCACGACCGCTGTTGATCGGGTCGTTGGCGATGGCCACGCTGGCGCCTTCCGGCAGCTCGTCGAAGCTTTTGTATTTCTTCGAGTAGAGGCCGACGTTGTTGATGATCCCCGGCGCGAACGGCACCAGGTCAAAACCGGAGGCGGCCTTGGCGTTTTCCAGGAACGGGACGTGCTGGAAGTAGTTCACGTCGATGTCGCCAGCCGCGAGGCTGACGTTGGGGGCGATCCAGTCGGTGAACTCGACGAGTTCGACTTTCAGGCCTTGTTTGTTGGCTTCTTCGACGGCGGCCTCCAGGGGGATGGCGAACGCGGCGGTGGTACCGACTTTCAGCGGTGCGTCGGCGGCGAAGGTGATGGAGCTGAAGAGGCCGAGGGCCAGGGCCAGTGCTTTGACTGGGTGAGAGAGGTATTGCTTGGTCATGAGGGTTATTCCAGTCAATTAACAAATGTGTGAACGCATTTGTGGCGAGGGAGCTTGCTCCCGCTGGGCTGTGGAGCAGCCCCAAAGCCATTCGATGAGGTGTGTCAGGTACAACTCGATTGCAGGTTTTGCGACTGCTGCGCAGCCGAGCGGGAGCAAGCTCCCTCGCCACAGGGATTAGTGTCGGTAGTGAGATCCGGTATGTTGCTCAGGCAAATGCGCTTCACCGTGAAACAGTTTTTCTCGCAGGCTGCCGCTGTCGTAAGCCGTCTTGTACGACCCGCGCCGTTGCAACTCCGGAATCACCAGTTCAATGAAATCCACATAGCTTTCCGGCGTGACAATCCGCGTCAGGTTGAAGCCATCCAGCCCGGTTTCGGCAATCCACGACTCCAGCTCATCCGCCACTTGCTCCGGCGAACCCACCACGGTGATGTAGCGACCGCCGAGGGCGTGTTGCTCGAGCAATTTGCGCCGCGTCCAGTCGTTGTTTTGCAGGTTTTTGGTGGCCGACTGAATCGCGTTGCTCTTCACGTACTGGATCGGTTCGTCGATGGCGTACTCGGAAAAATCGATCCCGGTCGACGCCGAGAAATGCGCCACACCGGCTTCGGCACTGGCGTAGCTCAAGTACTCGGCATGCTTGGCCCAGGCCAGCTCTTCGGTGGCGCCGACAATCACGTTCAGCCCCATGAACACCTTGATGTCCTCAGGATTGCGCCCGGCCGCAACGGCGCTGGCGCGCACCTTGTCCACTTGAACCTTGGTTGATGGCTTGTTCTGCCCGCTGATGAACACGCACTCGGCATGGCGCCCGGCAAACAGTAAACCGCGATCCGAACTGCCGGCCTGGAACAGCACCGGCGTACGCTGCGGCGACGGTTCGCAGAGGTGATAACCCTCGACCTGATAGAACTCGCCCTTGTGCTCGACCTTGTGCACTTTGTCCGGCTGCGCGTAGATCCGTTGCTGTGGATCGTTGAGCACCGCGCCGTTTTCCCAACTGCCTTCCCAAAGTTTGTAGAGCACTTCGAGGTATTCGTCGGCCTGGTCGTAACGACGGTCGTGTTCCACCTGCTCGCTCAAGCCCATGGCTTTGGCGGCGCTGTCGAGGTAACCGGTGACGATGTTCCAGCCGACCCGACCGCGACTCAGATGATCGAGCGTCGACATGCGTCGGGCGAACAGATAGGGCGGCTCGTACGTCAGGTTGGCAGTGAGGCCGAAACCAAGATTTTTGGTGACGGCAGCCATGGCCGAGACCAGCAGCAGCGGATCGTTGACCGGTAACTGGATTGACTCTTTCAGCGGCACGTCCACCGAGTTTTGGTAGACGTCGTACACGCCGACGATGTCGGCGATGAACAAACCATCGAACAACCCGCGCTCCAGCAGTTGAGCCAGCTCGGTCCAATACTCGATTGTCTTGTATTGAGTGGAGGTGTCCCGTGGGTGCGTCCACAAGCCATGGTTGATGTGCCCGATGCAGTTCATGTTGAACGCGTTGAGCAGGATCTTCTTCTTGCTCATCAGATGGTCCCCCGCAACGGCGGGTTTTCATCGTTGAGGTAGTAGTTGCCCACGGCGTGGTACTTCCAGCGCACCGGGTCGTGCAACGTGTGCACCCGAGCATTGCGCCAGTGGCGGTCGAGGCCGTGCTCGATCAGGGTCGCCTGGCTGCCGGCCAGTTCGAACAGCGTGCTGCCTGCGGTGAGGGAGATTTCGGTGCTGATGGCGCGGGCTTCGGCGACGGCGATCGATGCGGCGGCAACGGTCTCTGCGTTGGTCTCGGCCTGGGCCTTGTCGAGGAATTCGCCGGAGCGCTCCAGCAGGGCTTCGGCGGCATGCAGGCGGATGCTCAGATGGCCGAAACTCTTGATGGTCAGTGGGTCGTCGATGGCTTTTTCGTGCGTGGCGTCGATCCATGGCCGGGTTTTGGTCCGCACGAAATGCAGCGCATCTTCATAGGCTGCGCGGGCGATGCCGGTGTCGATGGCGGCGTGAAGAATCTGCGCCAACGGGCCGACGGTCGTCGGGCGTTCGAAAGCGCTTTGAAACGGGATCACGTCTTCGGCGGCGACGTAGACGTCTTCGAACACCACCGAACCGCTGCCGGTGGTGCGCTGGCCGAAACCGCTCCAGTCGTCGATGACGGTCAGGCCTTTGCTGTCGCGCGGGACGAACGCCAGTTGCTGCACGCCGTTTTCATCCACCACCGACGTCGGGATACGTTGTGCGTAGATCGCGCCTGTAGCGTAGAACTTGCGGCCGTTGATGCGATAGCCGTCACCGTCGCTTGTCAGGCTGGTGACGCGGTCGTGGGCGGTTTTGGTGCCGAGTTCGGCGAGCGCATTGCCGAAGCGCTGACCGGCCAGCACTTCAGCGTAAAGGCGTTTTTTCTGCTCGGCACTGCCGTTCACACGCAGCACTTCGAGGGCATAAAAATGGTTCTGCGGAATTTGTCCGAGGGAACCGTCAGCCTGGGCGATCAAGGCAATCACCTTGGCCAGCGTGACGTTGGAAACGCCAGCGCCGCCATACCCCTTCGGCACGCTGATGCCCCACAGGCCCGATCGGGAAAACACTTCCAGTTCCGGGTGCGGCAAACGGCGTTCGCGGTCGCGCAAGGCGCTGTCGCGTTTGAAATCTTCAGCCAGATCAGTGGCGACGATCAGGGCTTGCTCATCGCTGGTGATAACCGCGACGTGGTGAGAAAGAGTCATGTGTTTCTCCAGAGCTCTGGTTAAAAGTGTTCTGGTCGTTAAATCCAGGAATGACGAGCCGGCAAAGTACCGTTCAGGTGATACGCGCCGACCGCGTGATACTTCCAGCGCACCGGGTCGTGCAGTGTGTGCACGCGGGCGTTGCGCCAGTGGCGGTCGAGGTTGAATTCGGCGAGGGTGGCGCGGCTGCCGGCCAGTTCGAAAAGCTTTTCGCTGGCCAGCAGCGAGATCTCGGTGGTCAGCACCTTGGCTTCCGCCACGGCAATCGAAGCGCGCGCGGCGGACTCGGCCGTGAGCGGCGCGGCATTGACCTGATCAAGCACTTGCCCGGCCTTGCGCAGCAGCGCTTCGGCGGCGTGCAGCTCGATTTTCAGTTTGCCGATGTCGGCGATCACGTACAGGTCATCGCTGGCGCGTTCGACCTTGGCGTCGATCCATGGCCGTGCGCGGGTTTTCACGAATTCGATGGCGTCGTCGATGGCGCCGCGAGCAATACCGGCGTCGATGGCCGCTTGAATCAATTGCGACACGGCGCCCTGAATGTTCGGCTTGTCGTTGATCTTCCAGTTATCCACCACCAGCTCGGCGTCGACCCGCACGTTGTTGAGCAAAATGGTGCCGCTGGCGGTGGTGCGCTGGCCGAAACCGGACCAGTCATCGACGATGCGCAGGCCCGGTGTGCCGCGACGGACAAAGGCCAGCACTTGCTTGCCGTCGTCATTCAACGCCTTGACCGCGACCCAGTGGGCGAAGAGGGCGCCGGTGGAGTAGAACTTCTGTCCACTGATGACAAAACAGTCGCCGTCGGCGGTGATCCGTGCCTTGAGTTCCAGGGTGTTCTTGGTGCCGCGTTCAGGCCCGGCATTGCCGATGCGCCAACCTTCCAGCACGCTTTTGAACAGCTGCTTTTTCTGCGCCTCGGTCGCGCTGCCGAGCACCAGGTTGAGAATGCCGAACTGGTTCTGCGGGATCTGTCCCAATGCCGGGTCGGCCGCGGAAATGATCGCGAACACCTCGGCCAGTGTGACGAACGAAACCTGCGGGCCACCGTACTCGCGCGGAATGGCAATGCTACCCAGGCCGCTGCGGGTGAACTGTTCGATTTCCGACCATGGCAACTTGCGCTGCTGGTCGCGTCTGGCCGCTTGCAGGCGGGCGACGTGCGCCAGCTCATGGGCGGCCTTGATGGCTTGAGCGTCGTTGCGCAAGACCTGCGCGGGCAACAACAATGGGGCGACGTCCAGATCACTCTGGATGGTTGCTTCTGCCAGACTGGACATCAGTGCCGCTCCTTGGCTGCACGCAATGCCCTGGCGATCTGCACTGGGGTGATTGTGTTCCGGACCATACCTACCTCACATCTCATGGAACGCCGCGAGGGTTGCGGCGAAGTAAAAACAAGAATGTCCGGTGGTCCGGTACATATACCCTAAGCGTGTATAAAAAATTAATAAACTAACTTTTAGGAATATGGATAGAAGTGTCTCGGGGGCAACTGTCTGCAGGGCAACACTTTGTTTTTGTAGCAACAGACACAGCTCGCGTTCGGATTTTGTAGGAGCGAGCTTGCTCGCGAAAAACGTGCAGGCAACGCGTTCATTCAGGTAGCCAGCGTCATCGTTGACGTCCATCGTCGGAACGCCGCCCGGAGCAAGCTCGCTCCTACAGTTAGAACGGCGGCCTTGGCTTTCCTTCAACAGCCATGAGCCATTCCTTTCGGCGGCACCTTGAGGTACGGATTGGCACACCCAATCTTCAACGTCCGTGCCGGTGCCCAGCGCGAGTTGTTACCCACCCGGTCGAGGATGCAGTAGGTCACTTCCAGCCGCAGGTCTTCGCCTGCTTCGAGAATGATCGCTGGCGGCACCCAGACCTGAATCGGCTCGCCCACGTCGCTCGCCTTGAGCCGTGGCAGGTCCATGCGCGCATCGCCCCAGCGCAAGGTGATTTCATCGTCGGCGGCCATGTTCAAGTACGGCTCGATGGTCAGGGGAACGCCGCGCTTGATCTGGTTCGGGTTGACGCCCTGACGGCGGATTGTTTCGGGAATGCTCACCGGTGCCAGACACTGGTTTTCGTCACCACACAGTGCGGATGGCTGGCCACCCGGGCAGTCGAGCTTGACCTGTACACGTGTTGCCGGCGACAGCGCAGGCCCATGGCCGACCTGCATGAGCCGATAGTGAATGCGTGAGGAGCCATTGGCGATGAAGCTTTCCGGCACTCGCAGACTGATCGCTTTACCGACGTCATGGGTATTCAGCACCCTGGAGGCCACGTAGCAGTTGTCCCAGAACAGCTCGATCAAGTCGCCTTCATCCATGCCGGGGTAAGGCGCGACGTCGATCTGCAGATGAGCTGCCGAGGTGATATTGATGCCGCTCTTGTGTGATTGCGCCACGGTCGGCGCCGCAAGTTCGGGTTTGTTCGAAGTGTTTTTCATGGGTTTCTCCTTGAAGTCTTGCAGCGAAGTCCGTTTCTGAAAGAGCTGAATTGCCGAGCAACAAACGGCTCATTACTTTCGTATGAGAACAATGATTGATCGTGAATGCTTACATCGGCTGGAGACTAGATAAGAGTGCGCATGAATAACTGTCAATAGAATGAGTTAGTTGAGTAGTGAATCGGGTGTTATTCAGAAAGCTCCTACGTTTTCAGGTTAAGAAGCCGCATCGTGCTGTCGAACATGACCACTGAATCAGCGGTTTTTGCAAAGTGTACATGCAGACCACGCGCACACTGAGGGTGAGGAGCTTCGAGGATTTTAGGCGAGGTTTATCTGTAGCAGGACATAGATATGTACCGCACACAATATTGAAAGAAAGATAAATTATTCGAGTGTGCGTGAGGAGGATTACGACCGTGCAATGTTACTTCCGTCCGTGGAAGTTAACACTTTGTCATTACAGCTCAGTTGTGAGCATTGTTCAGAAACTTGCTGAGAAACTGCTTTGTGCGTTCTTCTTTAGGATTGGCAAACAGCGCCTTGGCTTCGCCTTGCTCGACGATCACACCCTTGTCGAAAAACACCACGCGGTTGGCCACGTCACGGGCAAAACCCATTTCGTGAGTAACGATGACCATGGTGCGCTTCTCCTCGGCCAGGCTGCGGATGGTCGCCAGCACTTCACCCACCAGCTCCGGATCGAGCGCTGAGGTGGGTTCATCGAACAGGATCACTTCCGGCTCCATCGCCAGCGCCCGGGCAATCGCCACACGCTGTTGCTGCCCACCGGAGAGGCGTCGCGGGTAAGCGTCTTCCTTGCCCGCCAGGCCAACCCTGGCCAACAGCTTTTTACCCAGGGCAACGGCTTCGGCGTGCGGGATCTTCTTCACGATGATCGGGCCTTCGATGACGTTTTCCAGGGCGGTGCGATGGGGGAACAGGTTGAAGCTCTGGAACACGAAGCCAACGTGCTGACGCAAGCGCCGCACCAGGCTCTGCTGCTGGTTCAGCGGGCGGCTGCCATCGATTTCGATGTCACCGACCTTGATCCGGCCGCTGGTGGGTTCTTCCAGGAAGTTCAGGCAACGCAGGAACGTGGTTTTCCCCGAGCCACTCGGCCCGATGATCGCGACGACCTCGCCTTCCTTCACCTGCAGATCGATGCCGTTGAGCACGACTTGACCCTTGAACTGCTTTGTCAGTTTTTCCACGACAATCATTGGGTCAGGACTCCAGGTCGTGCCGATTGACCCGTGCTTCCAACTGGTTCTGCAGGTGCGAAAGCACCGTAGCCAGAATCCAGTAGATCAGCGCGGCGGCAAGGTACATGGTGAAAATTTCAAAGGTACGGGCGGTAATCAGCTGCGCCTGACGGAACAGTTCCGGCACCTGAATGGTGGCGGCCAGCGCCGTGTCCTTGACCAGCGAGATGAAGCTGTTGCCCAGCGGTGGCAGGGCCGTGCGCATCGCCTGCGGCAGAATGGCCCGGCGCAGGGTTTGCGCGCGGGTCATGCCGATACTGGCTGCGGCTTCCCACTGGCCACGCTCGATGGAGCTGATCGCGGCACGGAGGATTTCGCAGGCGTAGGCGGCCATGTTCAGCGAGAAGCCGATCAGGGCCGCCGGCAGTGGGTCAAGTTCGATGCCCAGTTGCGGCAAGCCGTAATAGATCACGAACAGTTGCACCAGCAACGGCGTGCCGCGAAAGAACGACACGTAGATGCGGGCAATCCAGCTCACCAGCTTGAAGCGCGACAGACGCATCAACGCCAGGCCGAAACCCATCACCAGACCGAAGAACATCCCGCCCAGACTGAGGATTACCGTGTAGTACGCGCCCTTGAGCAGAAAGGGCGCGGAGTCCAGCGCAAGTTGGAAAGCTTCTTCCATTATTGAGTGACGTCAGCGCTGAAGTATTTTTCCGAAAGCTTTTTCAGCGTACCGTCGGCACGCAGCTTGTCGATGGCCTTGTTCACCGCGGCCAGCAGTTCAGGCTCGCCTTTGCGCAGGGCAATACCGGCTTCCTGACGGGAGAACGCTTCGCCGGCGGCGGAAGTATCCTTGGCTTTCTTGGCGTATTCCAGCGCGGCGAGGCGGTCGATCAGAATGGCGTCGATGCGGCCGACGCGCAGGTCCTGGAACTTGGTCGGATCATCTTCGTAAGTGCGGATGTCTGCCTTAGGCACATTCTCTTTCACCCACTGCTCGTAGTTGGTGCCCAGACCGACGCCTACTTTCTTGCCGGCCAGATCGGCGGCAGTCTTGATGGTGTCTTTGTTCTTGGTCAGGGTCAGCGCCTGAATCCCGGAAACGGTGTACGGCTTGGAGAAGTCATACTTCTTCTTGCGTTCTTCGGAGATGGTCACCTGGTTGATCACAGCGTCCAGACGCTTGGATTCCAGCGCCGCGAGGATGCCGTCCCATTTGGTCGGCTGCAGTTTGACCTTCACGCCCAGCTCTTTGGCCAGGGCTTCGGAAAATTCGACTTCGAAGCCGGCCAGTTTGCCGTCGGCATCGACGAAACTGAACGGTGGGTAGGTGCCTTCCAGACCGACGTTGATCACGCCCGCGTCCTTGATTTTTTGCAGCTGCTCACCGGCAACCGCTTGCCCCAGCAGGCCGGCGCTCAGCGCCAGGCCCAGCGAACCTACCAGCAGATTTCGACGTAGTGCGGAAAAATTCATGACAAGCCCCTGTGTTTTCTTATGAAGACGCTTTTAGGAATGTTGGCAAAATCGGGATTTGGACGACTGCAATATCCTGCCCTAAAGCAGCGTATGCGTCTCGCTGCAAATTCGCCTGCGGCGTGACTATATGACGCCGCTTTTAGATAGGAAAATAATAAATATTCTTTTTGTTATTCTTAAATTGCATATATGGCCGACTCGATCCCCTGTGGCGAGGGAGCTTGCTCCCGCTCGGCTGCGCAGCAGTCGTAACCCAGTCACCGCGATTCAACTGAAACACCGCGGCGCAAATTTTGGGGGCGCTCCGCGCCCCAGCGGGAGCAAGCTCCCTCGCCACAGGATGTTTTAGCCAGTTAGCGAATCTTTATAGGCAAACAACGCCGGCGCCCCGCCGGTGTGCAGGAAGATGATCGGCCCTTCATCAAAACGCTGACGACCAATCCCGTCGAGCAAACCGGCCATGGCCTTGCCGGTGTACACCGGGTCCAGCAGCAAACCTTCCTGACTCGCCACCAGCTTCACCGCCGACAGCGTCCCGGCATTCGGCTCGCCATAGCGCGGAGCAAAATATTCGTCCCACAACTCGACCTTGAAACTGGCCGGCAGGCGCACGTCCAACAGCGCCGCGGTACGCTCGGCGAGGCACTGGACCTTGGGCCGTTGATCTTCATCGCTACGGGAAACCGTCACACCAATCACTGGCAAATCCGGCAGTACTTCGCTCAACGCGAGTGCCAGACCGCTGTGAGTGCCGGCGCTGCCCGAGGCCAACACCACCGCAGCGAAAGTCAGGCCGGTGTCCTTGATCTGCTCGGCCAGTTCCAGCCCGGCGCGCACATAACCCAAAGCGCCCAACGCGTTCGAGCCACCGATCGGCACCAGATACGGTTTTTTGCCGTTGCTGCGCAGGCGTGCGGCCAAGGCTTCCAGTTGCTCGTCAGCGTTATCGAGGTTTTCCACCAACTCAACCTTGGTATCGAACAGATCGAGCAACAGCCGATTGCCGTTGCCGACATAGTTGGCGTCGTCGGTGCCCAAAGGATTTTCCAGCAGTGCTACGCATCCCAGGCCCAGTTTCGCTGCAAGAGCAGCTGTCTGGCGCACGTGGTTGGATTGCAGCGCGCCAGCGGTGATCAGCGTGTCCGCGCCTTGGGCCAGCGCATCGGCGGCCAGGTATTCGAGCTTGCGCAGCTTGTTGCCGCCCATCGCCAGCGGCGTCAGATCATCGCGTTTGACGTACACGTCGCGGCCGAGCCAGGCCGACAGGCGTTCGAGTTTTTCCAGAGGGGTCGGGTGGCCGAGTAGATCGAGGCGGTCAAAACGGGCGAGCTGTTGTTTGATCATGGGTCCGTACTGGCGGTGGGAGATGTCAGGACTATAGGCACGGCTATAAGTGTGGGCAACCGGCAAGGTGACTTATAGCCAAACGTGCTGAGCACAGCACAATCGGTTCTTAATTCGGCTTCCAGACCTTGCCGTAAAGTAATCGCCGTCAGTGCGGCCAGACAGTCCGGCCGCCCGTGTGGAGTTTTTACCGTGAGCGAGCGTTCCAGCCATTGGCAATTGCAGACCATCGTCAGCCAGCTGCGCACGGCGCGCGATCAGTGGCGTGCCCAGAACGGCCGCGCCAGCGGCGAGCAGGGCGGTCGCGAGTTGCCCTCCCGAGCG
The DNA here is from genome assembly GCF_059716135.1 of Pseudomonas sp. LBUM1651. Taxonomy (NCBI): domain Bacteria; kingdom Pseudomonadati; phylum Pseudomonadota; class Gammaproteobacteria; order Pseudomonadales; family Pseudomonadaceae; genus Pseudomonas; species Pseudomonas sp. LBUM1651. Next base: position 212,536 of record NZ_CP166805.1, read on the forward strand.
GCCATGGCGGAGATTCTTGAAGCGCTGTGCGGTGCGTTGTTCCCGATGCGCCTGGGGCCAGTGGACTTGCGCGAAGAGAGTGAAGACTTCTATGTAGGCCACACGCTGGACGTCGCGTTGAATGCGTTGCTGGGGCAGGCACGACTTGAACTGCGTTACGCCGCCCGCCACAGCGCCGAGGCCGATACCGAAGTCGAAGCCAAAACGATCCAGATCATTCAGGACTTCGCACTGGCCCTGCCGGGGCTGCGCAGTCTGCTGGACACTGATGTGCTGGCGGCCTATCACGGTGACCCGGCGGCTCGCAGCGTCGATGAAGTATTGCTGTGCTATCCGGGGATTCTGGCGGTGATTCACCATCGCCTCGCGCACCATTTATACCGCGCCGGACTGCCGCTGCTGGCGCGGATCAGCGCAGAAATCGCGCACTCGGCGACCGGTATCGACATCCACCCTGGCGCGCAGATCGGCCGCAGCTTCTTCATCGATCACGGGACGGGTGTGGTGATCGGCGAGACCGCGATCATCGGCGAGCGCGTGCGGATTTATCAGGCGGTGACCCTGGGCGCCAAGCGCTTCCCGTCGGAGGAAGACGGCCAGTTGCAGAAGGGCCATCTGCGGCATCCGATTGTCGAGGATGATGTGGTGATCTATGCCGGCGCGACGATTCTGGGGCGGATCACCATCGGAAAGGGCTCGACCATTGGCGGCAATGTCTGGCTGACGCGCAGTGTGCCGGCGGGGTGCAACCTGACGCAGGCGAATCTGCAGCATGATGATGGGACGCAGAAGTAAGTCCGGAAATCTCGGCTGAATTGGCTGGCCTCTTCGCGGGCAAGCCTTGCTCCTACAGGTTATGTGTCGAACAGTAGATCTATGAACGACACAAAACCTGTAGGAGCAAGGCTTGCCCGCGAATGGTTTCAAGCCGAGCCAAGATAATGGCCTTTAGCTAATTTCCCTCTGAACGAATCCTCCAAATCCCACGTCATACCCATCCTTGAGCTAGCGTACACAAACAAGCTTTTGTGGCGAGGGAGCTTGCTCCCGCTCGGTTGCAAGGCAGCCGCATTCCTGGCTAAAACCTGGGTGCCGCTTCGCGACACAGCGGGAGCAAGCTCCCTCGCCACACCGTACCGCCGAGCCCTGCGATTAGTCCTTAGCACCCTATTCATGTTTAACTTGAACGCTCATTCAAGTTAAACCGTCGGTTTGCTGCCCGCTCACAACAGGAGGCTTGCCCTTGCCGAGTCCGTTACTGATTGCCCGGTTTCACCCCCTTGAGGCGCACCTTTCATGAGTGCACCGTCCACCCCCGCCAGCGGCCAGGTCCGCATGAATCCGCCGGTGTTCTACTTCGCGGCGACCTTCATTCTGCTGTTCGGCATTGTCGTCATTGCCATGCCTGAACAGGCCGGCGCCTGGCTTCTGCAAGCGCAAAACTGGGCGGCCAATACGGTCGGCTGGTATTACATGCTCGCGATGACCCTGTATCTGGTCTTCGTGGTGGTCACCGCCTTGTCCGGCTACGGCAAGATCAAGCTCGGTGCCGACCACGACGAGCCCGAATTCAGTTACCTGTCCTGGGCCGGCATGCTGTTCGCCGCCGGGATCAGCATCACGCTGTTCTTCTTTTGCGTGTCCGAACCGCTGACCCACTTGTCGCAACCGCCGCAAGGCGAGGCCGGCACGGCGGACGCGGCGCGCCAGGCGATGCAGATTCTGTTTCTGCACTGGGGCCTGCACGGCTGGGGCGTGTTTGCCTTCGTCGGCATGGCGCTGGCCTATTTCGCCTACCGCCACAATCTGCCGTTGGCCTTGCGTTCGGCGCTGTATCCGCTGATCGGCAAACGCATCAACGGCCCGATCGGATACGCCGTGGACGGCTTCGGCATCATCGCCACGGTGTTCGGCCTCGGTGCCGACATGGGCTTCGGCGTGTTGCACCTCAATTCGGGTCTGGACTACCTGTTCGGCATCGCTCACACCCAGTGGATTCAGGTCGGCCTGATCACGCTGATGATGGGCGCGGCGATCATCGTCGCGGTGTCCGGCGTCGATAAAGGCGTGCGGGTCATGTCCGACATCAACATGCTGCTGGCCTGTGCGCTGCTGCTGTTCGTGTTGTTCGCCGGGCCGACGCAGCACCTGCTAAACACTTTGATCCAGAACATCGGCGACTACCTCGGCGCGTTGCCGATGAAGAGTTTCGATCTTTACGCCTACGACAAACCCAGTGACTGGCTGGGCGGCTGGACGGTGTTCTACTGGGCCTGGTGGATCGCATGGTCGCCGTTCGTGGGCCTGTTCATCGCGCGGATTTCCCGTGGCCGCACCATCCGCGAATTCGTCTTCGGCGTGCTGTTGATCCCGCTTGGTTTCACCCTGGCGTGGATGTCGATCTTCGGCAACAGCGCCATCGACCAGGTGCTCAACCACGGCATGAGCGCCCTAGGCATGTCGGCCATCGACAACCCGTCGATGACGTTGTACTTGCTGCTGGAAACCTATCCATGGAGCAAAACCGTCATTGCGGTCACAGTGTTCATCAGCTTCGTGTTCTTCGTCACCTCGGCCGATTCCGGCACCGTGGTGCTGTCGACGCTCTCGGCCAAGGGCGGCAACCCGGATGAAGACGGGCCGAAATGGCTGCGGGTGTTCTGGGGCGCGATGACGGCGCTGGTAACCAGTGCGCTACTGTTCTCCGGCAGCATCGACGCGCTGAAGTCGGCGGTGGTGCTGACCTCATTGCCGTTCTCGATGATTTTGTTGTTGATGATGTGGGGGCTGCACAAGGCGTTTTATCTGGAGTCGCAGAAGCAGATCGCGCAGTTGCATTCCCTGGCACCGGTGTCCGGTTCCCGGCGTGGTGGATGGCGTCAGCGCTTGAGTCAGGCGGTGCATTTCCCGTCGCGGGATGAGGTCTATCGCTTCCTCGATACGACGGTGCGCCCGGCGATTGAAGAAGTGACGGCGGTGTTCGTCGAAAAGGGTTTGAATGTGGTCACGCAGCCCGACCCGGCGAACGACAGCGTCAGCCTCGAAATCGGTCACGGCGAGCAGCATCCGTTCATCTATCAGGTGCAGATGCGTGGCTACTTCACGCCGTCCTTCGCCCGTGGCGGCATGGGTTCCAAGGAGCTCAACAATCGTCGTTATTATCGGGCCGAAGTGCATTTGAGCGAGGGCAGTCAGGACTACGATCTGGTGGGGTACACCAAGGAGCAGGTCATCAACGACATCCTCGATCAGTACGAGCGGCACATGCAGTTCTTGCATTTGGTGCGTTGAAGTCAGGTCTCGCTGCTCAACGCCATGAACAGCACCAGCGCCGCCACCGGCACGCCAAACACCACACTGCCGACCACCAGCTCCGTCGTCAGGGACTGGCCGGCAGTGACCACGCCGATGGCGCCGTTGATCATCGTCAGGGCCAGCCACAGGACAATGAAGCTGTAGGTCAGGGTCTGCCGGCCGAAGCCGATTTTCTCGCCGATGAAGAGCATCAGCGCCAGGAGGACCAGGCCGAAGAAGATGATGATGGTGGTGTGCATGGTGTGTTCCTCCCTTCAGATGTGTGTTGCTTTTGGGGCCGCTTTCGCGGGCAAGCCTCGCTCCTACGGATTCGTGTCGATCACGGGATTGCCGTCTGACACAAATCTGTAGGAGCGAGGCTTGCCCGCGAAGGCGTCCTTACAGACTCACACTAAGCAAGTCTTCAATACCAATCCGCTTCGCAAAGTCGATCCGAACCCGCTCCGAAACCTCCAGCACTTGCGCCGCGCCATCCCCGACGAAATCAATCACTGAACGCGCTGGCCGGGAGCCCTGCGGCAAACCGACGATCCGCACGATGTCATCGGCCACTGCCTGTGGGTCAGCATCCTGCGGCGTCAGCGCACTCAGGCGCTCGCCGACTTTATCCATTACGCCATCGTATCGAGCATAGGCCTCGCTGCGCGCTACGTCCGCCGGTTTTCCTGCGCTCGGGAAATGATCGGTGCCGCGAGTGAACGCACCGGGCACCACGATCGAAGTCTCGATACCAAACCGCGTCAGTTCATAAGACATGCTCACCGCCAGAGAATCCGTTGCCGCTTTCGCCGCCGCGTAAGGCCCCATGAACGGTGGAAAACCGCCTTTGGTCGTGGTGCTGCTGATCCACAACACCAACCCTGAAGCCTGAGCACGCATCTGTGGCAACACCGCGCGACTGACCCGCTGGGCACCGTAAAAATTGGTGTCGAAGACTTTCATGATTTCTTCGGCGGTGAAGGCTTCCGTCGGGCCGATCACCAGATGCCCGGCGTTTTGCATCACCACGTCCAGGCGCCCTTGTTCGGCCACGATGGTCGCGACCGCTGCGTCTGCCGAATCTTGCGACAACACGTCCAGCTCCAGCGGATGCAACTCAACCTTTTGCTCTCTGGCCCAGAGCCTAATGCTCTCGGCCCGTGCGGCGTTGCGACCGTTCACGTCACGCATGCTGGCGTAAACAATGTGCCCGGCTTGCGCTAGGGATTCTGCGGCGAGTTTGCCGATACCGGTACCGGCGCCAGTGATGAGAATGACTGATTTCATGACGTTAACCTCTTGAGCAATTCGATAGATTTCGGCTTCAGGCGCGACGAGGAAGACGTTGTTGCACGACGTGGGACAACCAGCCAGCGAAGGAGCCTAGGGTGCCGGCACCGCCCAGTTCAGCGAAGCTTTCAAGGGAGGGTTCCAGGTGCGCGGCGAACCAGGCGATCAGGCCGAGGAAGTAAGCGACGACGTTGTTCATCGTCCGGGTAGCCCGCAGCGACACGACGACCATTGCCACGACAAACACCACGACTGGTAGGGCAAACAACCCGAGCGTGGGCGCCAGGGCGCCGATGCTCAGCGCCGCACCCATGCCGAAGGCAAGGCCCATCAGCACACAGCAGAGGTTTACCAGGCCGTCGCGCAAGGTCAGGCCGCGGCTGAAAAACGCTACCCAACCGACAAACATTGCCCAGACCGGCAGGGTCAACAACAGGCTGGAGCCTGCGGCCAGTGCGGCGGTGGCAGCCGCCACTGCGGTGAACAGCGTAAACATCAGTTTCGATTGCCCGGTGTGGGCGGTGTTGGTTGGATGACTCATGATTTTCTTCTCCTTGACCCAGGTGAGGCGCCTCAGACGAGGCCGCCGTTGACGCGCAGGATTTGCCCATTGACCCAGGCCGAATCAGGGCTAACCAGGAAGGACACGACGCGGGAAATGTCTTCGGGCTGAGCCAGACGCTCCAGCGGGGCCATCTTGGCGAAGGTCTGGATCTGTTCTTCACTCTTGCCGTGCAGGAACAGGTCAGTCGCGACCGGGCCCGGTGCCACGGCGTTGACGGTGATGTTGCGACCGCGCATTTCCTTGGCAAACACCTGAGTCAGGGATTCCACCGCCGCTTTGCTGGCGATGTACACGGCATAGCCCGGCAGGTTCATGCCGACGGTGCTGCTGGAAAAATTGACGATCCTCCCGCCGCTGTTCAGGCGAGTGGCCGCTTCGCGCAGGGTGTTGAAAGTGCCGCGAGCGTGGATGTTGAAGTTCTGGTCGAACAGTTCGTCCGTGTGTTGCGCCAGCGGCATCACTTTGAGAATGCCGGCGTTGTTGATCAACACATCGACTTTGCCCAGTTGTGTTTCGGTTTCATCGAACATCCGGCGCACGTCGTCGGCATTGGCCACATCAGCCTTGATCGCTATGGCTTGATGGCCGGCCTGACGCAACTCGACAACCAGAGCCGACGCTTCAGTGGCGCTGCTGGCGTAGTTGATGGCGACGGCGAAACCTTCGCTGGCCAGTTGTTTGGCGATGACGGCGCCGATGCCGCGAGAGGCGCCGGTCACGATGGCAACTTTCGAAGTTTGAGTAGTCATGGCGGTGATTCCTTTGAAGGTGTTTGCTGGGGGTGAAGCCAGACTCACATGTTTACGCAGGCCGATAAATGCACGAGAGTTGCCTTGACTGTTCAATAATCACCAACAATCGAAGGCCAGGAGCGCAGCGTGGATCAAGTCAAGGCAATGAAGGTTTTCGTGCGGATCTACGAGCGCAGCAGCTTCACCCTGGCCGCCGAAGACCTGAACCTGCCGAGGGCAACCCTGACCCACACGCTGAATCAGTTCGAAGCCTGGCTTGGCACGCGCTTACTGGAGCGCAGCACGCGCAAGGTGCGTCCGACGCTGGACGGCGAGGCTTACTACCTGCGTTGTGTGCAGTTGCTGGCAGAGCTGGAAGAAGCCGAACTGGCCTTTCGCAGCGTGGCGCCGAAGGGGCGATTGCGCGTGGATTTGCATGGCACCTTGGCCAAGCACTTCGTGATCCCTGCGTTGCCGCAGTTCATGGCCCGTTACCCGGATATAGAACTGTCCATCAGCGAGGCGGACCGCTTTGTCGACCTGATTGCCGAAGGCGTCGACTGCGTACTGCGCGCCGGCACCCTCGGCGATTCGGCGCTGATCGGCAAACGTGTCGCCAACCTGCGTCAGATCACCTGCGCCAGCCCTGCGTATCTGCGCAAATACGGCGAACCGAAAACCCTCGAAGACCTGAAACACCATCGCGCGGTGAACTACGTCTCACGCACCACCGCCAAGTTGTTTCCATTCGAATTCATGGTCGATGGCGAGCTGAAGGAAGTGGCCATTGATGGCGCAATTTCGGTATTCGGCGCGGAAATATATGCCGCGTCGGCCATTGCCGGACTGGGTTTGATCCAGTGCCCGCATTATCGAATGGAAGCGCAGATCACCCAGGGGCTGATACAGGAAGTCCTGATCGAAACGCCGCCACCACCGATGCCGGTTTCAGTGCTGTATCCGCACAACCGACACATGTCGCCTCGGGTTCGGGTGTTTGTGGATTGGTTGGGGGAGGTGTTTGCGCAGGCGCGGTAACCGCTGGTCTTCAGGCAAGTCGGGCGCCCTTGCACTGGGCTAATATTTATCAGAGTGTGTATCGTGTGTATTAAGCCTGCTTTCATCGCGTAATGTGCTCGGCAGGTTGCTGCCCACAAGGACGAAGGTGATGCGAAGTCGGGAAATGATCAGGATGATCGAGGAGGATGGTTGGTATCTGGTCGCCGTGAAAGGTAGCCACCATCAGTACAAGCATTCGTTCAAGGCAGGCCGGGTGACGATTAAGCACCCTGATTCGGATCTTCCGAAAGGAACGATCAACAGCATTTTGAAACAGGCGGGCCTGAAATGAGCCCCGACATTGGAAACGAGAGCCTCGAAGGGGCCACATCACAGGAAGGACTCACCGAAATGAAATTCCCGGTCGTTCTGCACAAGGATGCCGACTCAGAATACGGAGTGATTATCCCGGACGTGCCGGGTTGTTTCTCTGCGGGCGCTACGGTGGCGCAGGCATTCGAAAACGTGAAGGAAGCGCTCTCCTTGCACTATGAGGGGTTGGTCGCCGATGGTGATCCACTGCCGCAAGTGCGTGAGATTGACGCTCATATTGATAACCCTGATTACGCAGGTGGTGTATGGGGTGTGGTCGACTTCGATATCACGCCTTACTTCGGCAAGTCAGTGCGCTTCAACGCCACTCTGCCTGAGCAGTTGCTTGAGCGTATCGACCAAACAGTCAGGCGGGATCAGCGATACAGCTCAAGATCCGGTTTTTTGGCTGCCGCCGCACTGCGTGAGCTGTCGGCATAAACGCCATGCGGATTTTGGCTCTAGAGTCTATCCGATCGAAAATCTCTGAAACGTTTCAGCATTTCCTCAAGTCCGAGGTTTATCGGCGTTTGTCTGGGCGTATGCTGGGCAACTTGCGAAGCAGTCGATGCCAACTTCAAGACAGACAAGAGAGGATTCGATGACCTACACCGCTGCCGAAAACCGCTATGACTCCATCCCTTACCGCCGCGTCGGTCGCAGCGGTCTGGTGTTGCCGGCGTTGTCCCTGGGCCTGTGGCACAACTTCGGCGACAGCACGCCGATCGACACCCAGCGTTCGTTACTGCGCACGGCGTTCGATCTGGGGATCAACCACTTCGACCTGGCCAACAACTACGGCCCGCCATACGGCAGCGCCGAAATCAATTTCGGCCGTTTGCTGCGCGAAGACTTCAAGCAGTATCGCGACGAGCTGATCATTTCCAGCAAGGCCGGTTGGGATATGTGGCCCGGTCCTTACGGTCAGGGCGGCGGCTCGCGCAAATACGTGCTGGCCAGTCTTGATCAGAGCCTGCAGCGCCTGGGCCTGGATTATGTGGATATTTTCTATTCGCACCGTTTCGATCCGGATACTCCGCTGGAGGAAACCGCCAGCGCATTGGCTACCGCGGTACAGCAGGGCAAGGCGCTGTACATCGGCATATCGTCGTATTCCGGGGTGAAAACCCGTGAGATGGCGGCGCTGTTGAAAGAGTGGAAAGTGCCGTTGCTGATTCACCAGCCGGCCTACAACCTGCTCAATCGCTGGGTGGAAAAGGACCTGCTGGAGGTAACTGACGAACTGGGCACCGGTGTGATTGCGTTCACGCCGTTGGCGCAGGGCCTGTTGACCGACAAATACCTCAATGGCATTCCTAAGGATGCGCGGGTGAATCGTCCGGGGGGTGGTTCTTTGCAGTCCTCGCACCTGTCGGAGGCCAACATCGCCCATGTGCGTGGACTCAACGAAATCGCCAAGCGTCGCGGTCAGAGCCTCGCGCAACTGGCGTTGGCCTGGACGCTGCGAGATCCTCGTGTGACCTCGGCGCTGATCGGTGCGAGCCGGCCGGAGCAGATCATTGAGAACGTCGGGGCGTTGAAGAATCTGAGCTTCAGTGTGGAAGAGCTGGCGGAGATTGACCGGTTTGCCCAGGAGGGCGGGATCAATCTTTGGGAGAAGCCTTCGACGGCTGAGTAAGTGTTCGGCGCCGGAACCTCTGGCGCCTGTGACATCGCTATCGCGAGCAGGCTCACTCCCACAGTGGTTGGGTGTTGACCACAAAATGTGTGGCCAACCGATAACTCTGTGGGAGCGAGCCTGCTCGCGATGGGGCCAGAACAGTCAATGGAAAAATCAGGGTCTACCTGAAAAACGGCACATCCCCCAACACCGTCGCCCGCTGCATCACCCGCCGCGCCGGTCGGTAATCATCCACCGCGTAATGCTGTGTCACGCGGTTATCCCAGAACGCCACATCATCCTTCTGCCAGCGCCAGCGAATGGTGAATTCCGGCCGCGTGGCATGGGCGAACAGAAACTTCAGAATCGCCTCGCTCTCGGTTTCCGACAGCTCATTGATCTTCGAAGTAAACCCTTCATTGACGAACAACGAACGGCGCCCGCTCACCGGGTGCGTGCGGATTACCGGGTGCGACAGTGGTGGATTTTTCCGGCGTGCTTCTTCCCACTGGACCAGCGCCTCAGGCGTATTGCCGTAGCGTTCCAGCGGAAACGAACGGGTGAAATCGTGAGTCGCCGTCAGCCCTTCAAGCAAGGTTTTCATCGGTGCCGACAACGCCTCATAAGCCGCAATGCCACTGGCCCACAACGTGTCGCCCCCAAACTCCGGCAGCAATTTTGCGCTGAGCACCGCGCCCAGCGCCGGGGTCGGCAGGAAGGTCACGTCGGTGTGCCAGATGGCGTTGTCGCGCACGTCGGTGACAGCGGTGTCGAGGATCAGCACTTCCGGCTGTTCCGGCACATTCGGGTAGATCGGGTGAATGTGCAGGTCGCCGAAATTGGCGGCGAAACGCGCCTGTTGCTGCGGCGTGATCGGCTGGTCGCGGAAGAACAGCACCTGATGCTTGAGCAGTGCCTGCTCGATGGCATCGCGCTGTTCCAGATTCAGCGGCTGACTGATGTCGATGCCGCTGATTTGCGCGCCGAGCGCGGAGCTGAGGGGGACGATTGTCAGGTGGCTCATGGTCTTTCTCTTCAATCCGGGGTGCCAAGCTGTTGGCATGGTCAATAACAAGTTTTTAGTGAGCCTGGCCGTGCCACGGCACCAGTTTGCGTTGCAGGGCGCGCAGGCCCATCTCCATGGCAAAGGCGATCAGCGCAATCACCAGAATCCCCAGCACCACCACATCGGTGACCAGGAACTGCGCGGCCGACTGGACCATGAAGCCCAAACCGCTGGTGGCGGCGATCAGCTCGGCGGCGACCAGCGTCGACCAGCCCACACCCAGACCAATCCGTACGCCAGTCAAAATGTCCGGCAAGGCGCTCGGCAAAATCACATGGCGAATCAACTGTGCCCGGGTAGCGCCCAACGACTGCGCCGCGCGCAACTTGGCCGGGTCGACGGTGCGCACGCCGGTGGCGGTCGCGATGGCAATCGGGGCGAAAATCGCCAGGTAGATCAGCAAGACTTTCGACAACTCACCAATGCCACACCAGATCACGATCAGCGGCAGATAGGCCAGCGGCGGAATCGGGCGGTAGAACTCGATCAGCGGATCGAGAATGCCGCGCGCGATACGGTTGGCACCGATCGCAATGCCGACCGGCACGGCGGTCAGCACGGCAAAGCCGAGGCCCAGACCGATGCGGCCGAGGCTCGCGCCCAAGTGCTGCCACAACGTCGAATCCATGTAGCCGGTGGTCACCAGCAGCCAGCCTTTTTGCAACACGGCAGACGGTGGTGGCAGAAAAAGAGGCTCGATCATCCCCGTAGCGGTAACGGCCCACCAAATGGCAACCAGCGCGACCAGCGTCAGCACACTGATCCAGCGCGTGCTCAAACTGCGACGAACAGGAATGACCGTCGAACCCGGTTTCACCGTCACGGCCGGAATTTCATAGCTGCTCATGCGCGCTCCTGCCGCGTGGCGGCGCTGCGTTGGGAGAACACTTTGGCGAGTACGTGTTCGCGGGTTTCGATAAAACGCGGGTCGGATTTGATCGACCGTGCGGATTCACCGGCGGCGTAACGCTGACCAAAATCCAGGCTCAGACGCTCGACGATTTGCCCCGGGTTCGGCGCCAGCAGAATCAGATCCGTGGCGAGAAACACGGCTTCTTCGATGTCGTGGGTAATCAGGAATACGGGTTTTGCAGTTCGCTTCCAGACTTGCAACAGCAGCTCCTGCATCTGTTCGCGGGTGAAGGCGTCGAGGGCGCCGAAGGGTTCGTCCATCAGCAACACGCGAGGATCGGCGGCGAGCGCACGGGCCAGGCCGACACGCTGCTTCTGGCCACCAGACAGCTGCCAGATACGGCGATTTTCGAAACCGGAAAGGTCCACTAGCGCGAGCATTTCCCGAGCGCGGATTTCACGTTTGTCCCGGGAAACACCGGCCAGTTCCAGACCGAAACCAACATTGGCCAGCACGTCCTGCCACGGCAACAAGGCATCGTCCTGGAACACCACGCCACGTTCGGCGCTCGGGCCTTTGACCGGTACGCCATCGAGGGAGATGCGCCCGGCGCTGGGCTCGACGAAACCGGCAATCAGGTTCAACAGCGAAGTCTTGCCACTGCCGGAAGGGCCGAGGGCTACCAGCAATTGCTGGGGCCCGAGGCTCAGGGAAATATCCGCCAGCACCGGTTCCGGACTACCGGGGTACTGTGCGCTGATGCGCTCCAGCTGTAGCAAAGCCATCGCAATTAACTCCGGATCAGTTGGTGATGAACTTGGCGCTGACGTACGGCGCGTAGTCCGGCAGCACGGCCTCGACCTTGCCTTGTTCCTTGAGAAACACGGCGGTGTCGGTGATGGCTTTGGTGGTCGGCGCGCCGAGGGTGATGACTTGATCAGCCGCCAGCGGGTAGACGTTGCCTTGCAGCAGCAGCGGAATGTCGCTGGCCTTGGCACCGGACAGCTTCACCAGTTTGTCGACGTTGGATTGATTGGCGAGCCAAGCTTTCGGGTCTTTACGGTAATCGGCGTAAGCGTCGAGGGTGACTTTGGCGAACGCGGTGACGATTTCCGGGTGTTTCTCGGCGAAGTCTTTACGCACGATCCACGCATCAAAGGTCGGCGCGCCGAACTTGGCCAGTTCGCCGGAGGTGATCAGCACTTTGCCGTTTTCCTTGGCCACACCGAGTGCCGGATCCCAGACATAAGTGGCGTCGATATCACCGCGTTTCCACGCAGCGATGATCGCCGGCGGGGCGAGGTTGAGGACGGTGACTTTCGACGGGTCGATGTTCCAGTGCTTCAGCGCAGCCAGCAGGCTGTAGTGACCGGTGGAAACGAACGGCACGGCGATTTTCTTGCCGATCAGGTCTTGCGGGGTCTTGATGCCGGAACCGTCGCGAGCGACCAAGGCTTCAGCGGCGCCGATCTGCGTGGCAATGAGGAAGGTTTCTACGGGAACTTTGCGGGTGATTGCAGCCGTCAGGGGGCTGGAACCGAGGTAGCCGATCTGCACGTCGCCGGACGCGATGGCGGCGATGATGTCGGCACCGTTGTCGAATTTGCGCCAGTCGATCTTGGCGTTGGTGGCTTTTTCGTACGCGCCGTCGGCCTGCGCAACTTTTGCCGGGTCAACGGTGGTCTGGTAGGCGACGGTCACGTCAGCCGCCTGGGCAAAGAAACTCGCTGCGGCCAAAGACGCGACCGCCAGGAGGCGGAGAGGGAAATTCAGTTTCATTGAGAAGCTCCTTGTCAGGCGGACCGAGAGTCGGCGTGAAAAGGAGACTAAATGATATAAGAATCCGAAAATAAATAACTTTTTAGAATGAGCTTATGAGCGGAAAATTCTAAGAGAGGGTAGTCGTAGATCGCTTTTGTGGCGAGGGAGCTTGCTCCCGCTCGGCTGCGCAGCAGCCGCAAAATCAGCGACCGTGTTCATGCTGACACACCTCCATCGCTGCTTTGGGAGTCCTTCGGCCTCCAGCGGGAGCAAGCTCCCTCGCCACAGAAGTTTGTGTTTAGTTGCTGATCGCCAGAATGCTCGCCTGATACGACCCGACAAACACATCGAAATCACCGACTTCGTTCTGTTCCAGCTCCACTTGCTCCGCCAGCGACGAACGCGCCCGCGCTTCAAACGTCGCTTGGTCTTCGCCACTCAACGGCTCGCTGCGGAAAAATTCCGCGTGGGCCTGGCTCTGGCGCAGGGAGAACTGGCTGAAGCTTTCCTTGTGCTCGGCCATCGCCGCCAGCACCTGGGCCGATGGCGTCAGGGAAGGATCCTTGACCTTGGCCAATTGCGCGAACAGCGCCTTGCTGTGCGCATCGCCGCCATGGCTCTGGTCTAGCAACGCTGCCAGTGGCGCAATTTTCTCCAGCAACTCGCTGGCCCACTCTTTCAGGTCAACCGGCTGGCCGTCGCGCTGCAGTTGCAGGCCTGGACGACGACCTTCCTTGACCACGCTGAGGAAGTTCGAGGTCGCGTTGCCGCATGAAGTATTGGTCAGCAGCGGGCTGTCGTTCAGTGCGCAGTACAGCAGGAATGCGTCGAGGAAGCGCGACTCGGGGAGGTCTATGCCCATTGGCAGGAACGGGTTGATGTCCAGGCAACGCACTTCAACGTACTGAATGCCACGGGCCACCAGCGCCTGGATCGGCCGTTCGCCGGTGTAGGTCACGCGTTTCGGGCGGATGTTGGAGTAGTACTCGTTTTCGATCTGCAGGATGTTGGTGTTGAGCTGTACCCACTCACCGTCCTGATGCGTACCGATTTCAACGTACGGCGCATACGGCGTGGCGACTGCCTTGCGCAAGCTGTCGGTGTAGCTCGCTAAGTCGTTGTAGCACGGCGTCAGACCGGCCTGGGCGTTGCTCTGGTAACCCAGATCGCTCATGCGCAGGCTGGTGGCGTACGGCAGGTACAAGGTGCCCGGATCCAGTTGTTCCAACTGATGCGAGCGGCCACGCAGGAAACCGGCATCCAGCGCCGGCGATGCGCCGAACAGGTACATCAGCAGCCAGCTGTAGCGGCGGAAGTTACGGATCAGCGCGATGTAGGCCGACGACTGATAGTCGCGGTCAGTGCCGACAAAGCCTTCCGCTTCCTTGAGCAGCGGCCAGAGTTTTTCCGGCAGGGAAAAGTTGTAGTGAATCCCGGCGATGCACTGCATGGTCTTGCCGTAGCGCAGGGCCAGGCCCTTGCGGTAGACATACTTGAGCTTGCCGATGTTGGACGTGCCGTAATAGGCGATCGGGATGTCTTCCTCGGCCGGCAACGGGCACGGCATCGACGGACTCCACAGGTACTCGTTGCCGAGTTTGCTGTAGGCAAAACGGTGAATCTTGTCCAGGCTCGCCAGGGTGTCAGCCGGGTCGGGCAGGGCGGGCGTGATGAACTCCAGCAGCGACTCGGAATAGTCGGTGGTGATTTGTTCATTGGTCAGCGCGGAACCCAATTCTTCCGGGTGCGGCGTTTGCGCCAGGCGACCTTCGCCGGTCACGCGCAGGCATTCACGTTCGATGCCGTGAAGGCACTGTTCGAGCAGAGAGAGGTTAGCGCGCTCGCCGAGCAGAGCCAGGCGGCGGTTGAGAAGTTCGCTCAAGTTGGATTCCTTCACGCGTCAGTCGCCCCAATATGGGGGTGGGCAGGACGGTCTACAAGGGTGAAGTTGAAACTGGCGTTTTCGCCTGGTTTTCGGGCCGCACAGGACTGGGTAACCAGCCAGGAGAGTGATCGCCGCAATCCCTGTGGGAGCGACCTGTGGCGAGGGGGCTTGCCCCGTTGGGCTGCGAAGCAGCCCCAAAATCTCTGAATTTCCAAGATCTTGTGAGTGCTACGCACTCAAACGGGGGCAATCCCCCTCGCCACAGGCGCTCCCACAGGAAATTTCGGCGCTGCGGTCACAGCGCCGAAATTAACTCAAATCGATGACGTCTAGCTACAGGACAGCGAACGTGCCTTGTGCTTTTGCGACGAGTTTGTCGCCCTGCATCACGTCAGCTTCAACCACCAGCGTGCGGCGGCCCGGGTGGATGACCCGCGCCGTGCACATCACCTCACCGTCAGAAACGGCGCGGATGTAGTTGATCTTGCACTCGATGGTCGCGCTCTGCTGGTCAAAGCCGTGGGTGCTGGAGCAGGCCAGCCCCATGGCAATGTCCACCAGACTGAACAAGGCCCCGCCGTGCAGCTTGCCGCCGCGATTGCGCAGTTCTGGTGCAAGCCCGAGGGCGACTTGCGCCACCCCGGCCTCCAGACTGTGCAAGCGACACCCCAGCAGGTTGAAAAACGCGCTTTCGGTCAGCCCGGCCGGAATGTCCATCAGCGTTTCTTCAACTGCTTGGCGTTGGCGAACAGCGAAGCCATGGCGTTGTTGGCCGGGGCCGCCGCCGTGGTTTCCTTGCGCGGTGCAGTGTTCTGGGACTGGCGCGGTGCCGACCCCGGACGTGCGCCACGGGCGCCGTCAATTTTCTCGCCCGGGGTGTCGCTCATGCGCATCGACAGGCCGACGCGTTTGCGCGGGATGTCGACTTCCATGACCTTCACCTTCACCACATCACCGGCCTTGACCGCTTCACGCGGATCCTTGATGAACTTCTCCGAAAGCGCGGAAATGTGCACCAAACCGTCCTGATGCACGCCGATGTCGACGAACGCGCCGAAGTTGGTCACGTTGGTCACGACGCCTTCGAGGATCATGCCCAGCTGCAGGTCCTTGAGGTCTTCGACGCCTTCCTGGAACTCGGCGGTCTTGAACTCTGGACGTGGGTCGCGGCCCGGTTTTTCCAGTTCTTGCAGGATGTCGGTGACCGTTGGCAGACCGAAAGTCTCGTCGGTGTACTTCTTCGGATCGAGGCGTTTGAGGAAGCTTGCATCGCCAATCAGCGAGCGGATGTCGCGGTCGGTTTCAGCGGCGATGCGCTGGACCAGTGGATAGGCTTCCGGGTGAACCGCAGACGAATCCAGCGGGTTGTCGCCGTTCATGACGCGCAGGAAGCCAGCGGCCTGTTCGAAGGTTTTTTCGCCCAGACGCGCGACTTTCTTCAACGCCGCGCGAGTTTTGAACGCGCCATGCTCGTCGCGGTGGCTGACGATGTTTTGCGCCAGGGTCGCGTTGAGGCCGGAGATGCGGGCCAGCAGCGCCACGGAGGCAGTGTTCACGTCCACGCCGACGGCGTTTACGCAGTCCTCAACCACAGCGTCCAGGCCGCGCGCCAGTTTCAGCTGCGACACGTCATGCTGGTACTGGCCGACACCGATGGATTTCGGATCGATCTTCACCAGCTCGGCCAGTGGATCCTGCAGGCGACGGGCGATCGACACTGCGCCACGGATCGACACGTCGAGGTCCGGGAATTCCTTGGACGCCAGTTCCGACGCCGAGTAAACCGATGCACCGGCCTCGGAGACCATGACTTTGGTCATCTTCATCGCCGGGTATTTTTTGATCAGCTCAGCGGCCAGCTTGTCGGTCTCGCGGCTGGCGGTGCCGTTGCCGATGGCGATCAGGTCCACCGAGTGCTTGGCGCACAGGGCAGCAAGTATCGCGAGGGTTTGGTCCCATTTGTTGTGCGGCACGTGCGGGTAAACCGTGGCGTGATCCAGCAGCTTGCCGGTGGCGTCGACCACGGCGACCTTGCAACCGGTGCGCAGGCCCGGGTCGAGGCCCAGCGTGGCGCGCGGGCCGGCCGGGGCCGACAGCAGCAGGTCGTGCAAGTTATGGGCGAACACGTTGATCGCTTCGGTTTCCGCGCCATCGCGCAGCTCGCCCAACAGATCGGTTTCGAGGTGGGTGTAGAGCTTGACCTTCCAGGTCCAGCGCACCACTTCGCCCAGCCATTTGTCGGCGGCGCGGTTCTGGTTCTGGATGCCGAATTGCTGGCCGATCATGCCTTCGCACGGGTGCATGGTGCCCGGCAGTTCATCGCCGACTTTCAGCGCGGAGCTGAGAATGCCTTCGTTGCGGCCACGGAAAATCGCCAGCGCGCGGTGCGACGGCATGCTTTTCAGCGGTTCGTCGTGTTCGAAGTAATCGCGGAACTTGGCGCCTTCCTCTTCCTTGCCGGCAATCACGCGGGCACTGAGGGTGGCTTCCTGCTTGAGGTAGTTGCGCAGCTTGTCCAGCAGGCCGGCGTCTTCGGCGAAGCGTTCCATCAGGATGTACTTGGCGCCTTCGAGGGCGGCCTTGACATCGGCGACGCCTTTTTCGGCATCAACGAAGCGCGCGGCTTCGGTGTCCGGATTCAGGGTCGGGTCGTTGAACAGGCCGTCGGCCAGCTCGCCGAGGCCGGCTTCCAGGGCGATCTGGCCCTTGGTGCGGCGCTTCTGCTTGTACGGCAGGTACAAGTCTTCGAGGCGGGTCTTGGTGTCGGCGAGCTTGATGTCGCGTTCCAGTTGCGGGGTCAGCTTGCCTTGCTCCTGGATGCTGGCAAGGATGCTGATGCGCCGTTCGTCGAGTTCTCGCAGGTAGCGCAGACGCTCTTCCAGATGACGCAACTGAATGTCATCGAGGCTGCCGGTCACTTCTTTCCGGTAACGGGCGATGAAGGGAACGGTAGAGCCTTCATCGAGTAGCGCGACGGCCGCTTCGACCTGTTGTGGGCGTACGCCGAGTTCCTCGGCGATGCGGCTGTTGATGCTGTCCATAAAACCACCTGACAAATTGTGAAAGCAGGCTCGCAGGCACAGGGATAAAGGCTCGGCGAGTCTGGTTGAGCGGCCTGGCCTGCGCCGCTACCTGGATCAACAGGCATCCCGTTGACCCGTGAAATCGAACAAATACTGCCAGCGCCTTGAAAATAAAAAGCGGCTACCGCAGTAATGATCAGACGTTGCCTGACACAAAAGGCCGCGCATTATAACCAGCGTTCTGTCATTCGGGGGCATCACAGGCTGTAGGCACAATGCCCGGATTTCTGGCGGTGAAGGAAAAATCTGCTAACAATGCACACGGTGCGTATAACGGCAGCTACGCCATAATGCGCGCCGAGATCAAAGGAGCATCCAATGAGCAGCACTGCAAACATTGCTGAAGGCGAAAAAATTCTTATCGTTGACGACGATCCGGGGCTCAGCAGCCTGCTGGAACGCTTTTTCGTCAGCAAGGGCTACCGTGCCCGCGCCGTACCGAACACTGAACAAATGGACCGCCTGCTGGCGCGTGAAGTGTTCAACCTGGTCGTCCTCGACCTGATGCTGCCCGGCGAAGACGGTCTGACCGCCTGCCGCCGCCTTCGCGGCGCGAACAATCAGATTCCGATCATCATGCTCACCGCCAAGGGCGACGAGCTGAGCCGTATCAAGGGCCTGGAACTGGGCGCCGACGATTACCTGGCCAAGCCGTTCAACCCGGACGAGCTGATGGCGCGCGTCAAAGCCGTCCTGCGTCGTCAGTCCGCGCCGGTGCCGGGTGCGCCGGGCAGCGAAGACGAAAGCGTGACGTTCGGCGACTACGAATTGTCGCTGGCGACTCGCGAACTGAAACGCGGTGACGAAGTGCACATGCTCACCACCGGTGAGTTTGCGGTGCTCAAGGCGTTGGTCATGAACGCGCGTCAGCCACTGACTCGCGACAAACTGATGAACCTGGCCCGTGGTCGTGAGTGGGATGCCCTGGAGCGTTCCATCGATGTGCAGATTTCCCGTCTGCGCCGGATGATCGAACCCGATCCATCCAAGCCCCGTTACATCCAGACCGTCTGGGGCGTGGGCTACGTGTTCGTTCCGGATGGCGCCGCCGCCAAGTGATCGGCGATTTGTAGGAGCGGGTCGTGCGGATGATGTTGTCCGCAGACTCGCGATCCGCAATATGCGAGCATCGCTCGCTCCTGCAAGTGTGTAGCGGTTATCCATGAAAACCCCCGTGTGGTTCCCCCAGAGTTTCTTCTCCCGCACCCTGTGGCTGGTGCTGATCGTCGTCCTGTTTTCCAAGGCGCTGACCCTGGTTTATCTGTTGATGAACGAAGACGTGCTGGTGGACCGTCAATACAGCCACGGCGTCGCCCTGACGCTGCGCGCCTATTGGGCGGCGGATGAAAACAACCGCGACAAGATTGCCGAAGCCGCGACCCTGATCCGGGTGGTGGGCACTGGCGTGCCGGAGGGCGAGCAACACTGGCCTTACAGCGAGATCTATCAGCGGCAGATGCAGGCAGAGCTCGGTGCCGACACCGAGGTGCGATTGCGCATGCACTCACCGCCAGCGCTGTGGGTTCGGGCGCCAAGTCTGGGCGATGGCTGGCTGAAAGTGCCGCTTTATCCGCATCCGTTGCGCGGCCAGAAAATCTGGAACGTGCTGGGCTGGTTCCTTGCCATCGGCTTGCTGTCCACCGCCTCGGCGTGGATCTTCGTCAGTCAGCTCAATCAACCTTTGAAGCGCTTGGTCTATGCCGCGAGGCAACTTGGCCAGGGCCGTAGTGTGCGTCTGCCGATCAGCGATACGCCAAGCGAGATGACCGAGGTGTATCGCGCCTTCAACCAGATGGCTGAAGACGTCGAACAGGCCGGCCGCGAGCGCGAGCTGATGCTGGCCGGGGTGTCCCATGACTTGCGTACGCCACTGACGCGATTGCGGCTGTCACTGGAACTGATGGGCGACCACAGCGACCTGACGGACGACATGGTGCGTGACATCGAAGACATGGACGCGATTCTCGACCAGTTCCTCGCGTTCATTCGCGATGGCCGCGATGAGTCGGTGGAAGAGGTGGACTTGACCGATCTGGTGCGTGAAGTCGCTGCGCCTTACAACCAGAATGAAGAGAAAGTACGCCTGCGCCTGGAGCCGATTCAGCCGTTCCCGTTGCGTCGCGTGTCGATGAAACGGCTGCTGAACAACCTGATCGGCAACGCGCTGCATCATGCTGGCAGTGGGGTCGAAGTGGCGGCGTATGTGTCCGGGGACGTGAGCGCGCCCTATGTGGTGCTGAGCGTCATGGACCGCGGGGCGGGAATTGATCCGTCGGAGCTGGAAGCGATCTTCAATCCGTTTACCCGGGGGGATCGTGCTCGTGGTGGTAAAGGGACCGGGTTGGGACTGGCCATTGTGAAGCGGATTGCTTCGATGCATGGCGGGAATGTTGAGTTGCGCAACCGGTCTGGTGGCGGGCTGGAAGCGCGGGTGCGGTTGCCGCTTGGGTTGATGTTGCCGAGAGACGCGGTTTAAGCGGCGCAGATAAACCTTGTGGCGAGGGAGCTTGCTCCCGCTGGAGGCCGAAGGACTCCCAAAGCTGGCAACCGTGTTCTCGTAGCTGAAACACGGTTGCCTGGTTTTACGGCTGCTGCGCAGCCGAGCGGGAGCAAGCTCCCTCGCCACAGAGGACCGGTTTAACCCTTGCCTTTGGTCCGCGTCATATTCGGCCCACCATTCTTCTCAAGATGCTCAATGATGATCCCCGCCACATTCTTCCCGGTGGTGGTTTCAATCCCTTCCAGCCCCGGCGAAGAATTCACTTCCATCACCAGCGGCCCGTGATTGGAACGCAGGATATCCACGCCCGCAACCGACAAACCCATCACCTTCGCCGCACGCAACGCGGTCATGCGTTCTTCCGGCGTGATCTTGATCAGACTGGCGCTGCCACCGCGATGCAGGTTGGAGCGAAACTCCCCAGGCTTGGCCTGACGCTTCATCGCCGCAATCACCTTGTCGCCGACCACGAAGCAGCGAATGTCCGCACCGCCGGCTTCCTTGATGTATTCCTGAACCATGATGTTCTGCTTGAGGCCCATGAACGCCTCGATCACCGATTCCGCCGCCGTCGCCGTTTCACACAGCACCACGCCGATGCCCTGGGTGCCTTCCAGCACCTTGATCACCAGCGGTGCGCCGTTGACCATGTCGATCAGGTCGGGAATGTCGTCCGGGGAATGCGCAAATCCGGTGACCGGCAAACCGATTCCACGGCGAGACAGCAATTGCAGCGAACGCAGTTTGTCCCGCGAGCGGGCAATGGCCACCGATTCGTTGAGCGGAAACACCCCCATCATTTCGAACTGGCGCAACACCGCGCAGCCATAGAACGTCACCGAGGCACCGATCCGCGGGATCACCGCGTCGAAACCTTCCAGCGGTTTGCCGCGGTAGTGGATCTGCGGCTTGTGGCTGGCGATGTTCATGTAGGCGCGCAGGGTGTCGATCACCACCATTTCATGGCCACGCTCGGTACCGGCTTCGACCAGACGACGAGTGGAATACAGACGCGGGTTCCGCGACAGCACAGCGATCTTCATGCAACACCTGTGGAGGAGGTAGATACCGGGAACACCGGCTTGTCTTGTACATATTTAATGCCCGGATTGACCACCAGTTGGCCGTCGATCAGGGCTTTGGAACCGAGTAACAGGCGATAACGCATGGACTTGCGGCAGGCGAGGGTGAACTCGACCCGCCAGACCCGATCACCGAGGGCCAGGGTGGTGCTGACCACGTAACGCTTCTGCGCATGGCCGTTGGAGCTTTTAATGGTTTTCATCGTCACCAGTGGTGCTTCGCAGCGGCGGTGACGTAGTTGCACGACCGTGCCCAGGTGCGCGGTGAAGCGCACCCAGCTCTCGCCCTCGCGCTCGAACGGCTCAATGTCGGTGGCGTGCAGGCTGGAGGTGCTGGCCCCGGTATCGATTTTTGCCCGCAGGCCCGCGACTCCCAAATCCGGGAGCGCCACCCACTCGCGCAGACCGATAACGGTTAAATGGTCAAATGTCTTCAATAGGAAAAACCGGCGATTATCGCGTCCAGGCTTCAGGCGATACCTGAGCCAACGCTTTGAATGCAGGTTTGGCGAACCAGTAACCCTGCATCAGAAAAATTCCACAGTCCGCCAGGAAATCCCGTTCTCCAGCGCTTTCAATGCCTTCGGCGATGACTGTAACGTCCAACTCCGCACAGATTGTGACAATCCCCCGAACGATAGCCTGACGAACACGATCGCGGTCGACATCGCGGATCAGTGCCATGTCGAGTTTGATCAGGTCCGGTTGGAAATCAGCCAGCAGATTGAGCCCCGAGTAGCCCGCGCCGAAATCGTCGATGGCGGTCTTGAAGCCGAATTCGCGGTATTCACGCAGAATATTAGTCAAATGGCGATAGTTATCTACGTGCTCGCTTTCCAGGGTTTCGAAAATCAGCTGGTCGATGGGGAAGTTGTGTGTTTTCGCGGCCTCCAGCGTGCTGCGAATGCAGAGTTCCGGGCGGTATACAGCGTTGGGCATGAAGTTGATCGACAAGTGTGTCTGCATGTTTAGACGAGCGGCTCCTTCAATGGCCCGGGTCCGGCAGAGCTGGTCGAAGCGGTAGCGATTCGCCTCTGTAATCTGCTCAAGCACAGACAGTGCGCCTTCCCCGGCAACGCCGCGTACCAAGGCTTCGTAGGCGAAAATCGACTGATCCCGCAAGTCGACGATCGGTTGGTAGGCAAAGGCAAAATCGAAGCCCAGCGGCTCGCTTTGCTGACAGCCCTGGCAACTGCCTTGGGGTGAGGTCAATGAAGCCGGAAATATAGTCACTCAATCACTCCATGCCGGTGAGCCGGCCTTGATCACATTCTATCTGGAGGGCCGGGTTGTTGCGCCCGACAGAAACGGTAGTACAGTTCCGACTATTGGCGGAAAGAGGAATTCAAGTGGCACAAAAACAGGAAGAGGACGACAAGGTCCGTCTCGATAAATGGTTGTGGGCCGCGCGTTTTTATAAAACACGCGCGTTGGCGAAAGCGGCTATTGAAAGCGGCAAGGTGCATTGCCGTGGCGAGCGTTGCAAACCGGGTAAGGAACCGCGAATCGGCGACGAGTTTCAGATTCGTACCGGGTTCGAGGAGCGCACGGTGGTGGTCCAGGCGTTGTCGATCGTGCGCCGTGGCGCGCCGGAGGCTCAGGCGTTGTACGCCGAAACCGAAGCCAGCATCGCCAAGCGCGAAGCGGCTGCGGCCATGCGCAAGGCGGGCTCGCTGGGCGTAAGCACCGATGGCAAGCCAAGCAAGAAACAGCGGCGGGATTTGTTTAAGTTTCGTGGGAGCAGTAACGACGAGTGAGTCAGTTGCTTCTGCGTCGTCTGGGCTGACGTCTTCGCGGGCAAGTCGAATCGTCGCACCGCTCGCTCCTACAGTTGATCACGAATCCCTGTAGGAGCGAGGCTTGCCCGCGAATCGAGTGCGCAGCACTCGCCCGGCAGCACAAAAAATCAGGCGCTACGCACCACACTCATCCGCGAAACCATCGGCATTTTCCCCAGCAGGCCGAACAACGCCAGCCCCCAAATCACCAGTGAAGCAGGATCACCCCGACCACCGCATCGAAGGGTCGCAGACTTGCAATTGCCCAGATGTGCAGCCATATCGGGTTAGTCGCCAGCGGCGAACCGAGTGGGGGAAACAGCCACTCGTCGAAAATCACACACAGCCTCTGACCCGTAGGCCATAACCAGAAGGCCAGCAGTGCCAGAGGCACAACATTGCAGAATGCCAACCGGCGGGCGTTCCACCTTGCTTGGAACAAACCCGGATTGTTCATAAAATGCCTCCCATGGCTGAACATCGCGCACCAAAACGGTGCTGCGGACGCGCAATTTTCAAGTTTTGTAATTATTTTGTCATCACTTCAGATACCCAGACCTATGACCGATCTACCGGATACCGACTACACCCAACGCTTCATCTTCGATGACAGCGACACCCGCGGCGAACTGGTGTCGTTGGAGCGCAGCTACGCCGAAGTCCTCGCCAAACACGCTTACCCGGAACCGGTAAAACAATTGCTCGGCGAACTGATGGCAGCGGCGTCGTTGCTGGTCGGCACCTTGAAGTTCGATGGTTTGCTGATTCTCCAGGCCCGCTCCGACGGCCCGGTGCCACTGTTGATGATCGAATGCTCGAGCGAGCGCGAAATCCGTGGCCTGGCCCGTTACGAGGCGGACCAGATCGCCCCCGAAGCAACCCTCGCCGATCTGATGCCCAATGGCGTATTGGCGCTGACCGTCGACCCGACCCAAGGCCAGCGCTACCAGGGCATCGTCGACCTGGATGGCGAAACCCTGTCGGAGTGCTTCACTAATTACTTCGTCATGTCCCAGCAGGTGGGCACGCGTTTCTGGCTGTACGCCGATGGCCGTCGCGCCCGTGGCCTGTTGCTGCAGCAATTGCCCGCCGACCGTCTGAAAGACGAAGAAGAACGCGCCGCCAGTTGGCAGCATGTCACTGCACTGGCCGGCACCCTGACCGCCGATGAATTGCTCAGCCTGGACAACGAGACCGTGCTCCATCGCCTCTACCACGAAGAGCAGGTTCGGCTGTTTGACGTGCAGAAGCTACGCTTCCGTTGCAGCTGCTCGCGCGAACGTTCTGCCAATGCACTGGTCAGTTTGGGTCAGGAAGATGCCCAGGCACTGGTCATCGAACACGGTGGCCACATCGAGATCGATTGCCAGTTCTGCAATCAGCGTTACCTGTTCGATGCCGCCGATATCAGTCAATTGTTCGCTGGCGCGGGTGTCGAGACGCCGTCAGATACCCGTCACTAAAACGGTTCAGCGCAGGTAAATTCACTGGATAGTGCCGGAATAACGCCGTTACGACGGGAGGGCCCTACTTTTTTTGGGCTTTTCTGGCATAATCCGGCCCACTTTTTTCGCGGTAGTAGTGCACGACTTTCTACTACAAAACGTTTGGAGCACTCGGCCACTGGCCGACGGGGAACCTCATGACGCAAGCCAATAACGCCGTGTACACCGATCTGAGTGTTGATGATCTGGTTAAAGAAGCCCTGAATCGCGGTGAAGGCGAGCTTGCCGATACCGGCGCGCTGGTTGTTCGCACCGGTCACCGTACCGGCCGCTCGCCAGTCGATCGTTTCATCGTTGAAGAGCCGACCACCCAGGCCGCCATCGCCTGGGGCCCGATCAACCGCAAGTTCCCGGCCGACAAGTTCGATGCCTTGTGGGCTCGCGTTGAGGCGTTCAACAACGCGCAAGAGCATTTCGTTTCCCACGTGCATGTAGGTGCGTCTGAAGATCACTACCTGGCCGTGAAGATGACCACCCAGACTGCCTGGCAGAACCTGTTCGGTCGTTGCCTGTTCATCAACCCGGAAAAGTACAACCCGGCTGGCCGTGATGAGTGGCAAGTGCTCAACGTTGCCAACTTCGAATGCGTTCCAGAGCGTGATGGCACCAACTCCGACGGTTGCGTGATCCTCAACTTCGCACAGAAGAAAGTGCTGATCGCCGGCATGCGTTACGCCGGTGAAATGAAAAAAGCCATGTTCTCGGTGCAGAACTTCCTGCTGCCGGCTGCCGACGTACTGCCAATGCACTGCGCCGCCAACATCGGCGAAGCGGGCGACGTGACCCTGTTCTTCGGCCTGTCCGGCACCGGCAAGACCACCCTGTCCGCCGACGAAAGCCGGTACCTGATCGGTGACGACGAACACGGCTGGGGCGAAGGCGTTGTCTTCAACATCGAAGGCGGCTGCTACGCCAAGTGCATCGACCTGTCCGAGAAGAACGAGCCGGTCATCTGGAAAGCCATCAAGCACGGCGCAGTCCTGGAAAACGTCGTGATCGACGACGCCAAGCACGCCGACTACACCGATGTCAGCCTGACCCAGAACAGCCGCGCCGCCTACCCGCTGGAACACGTTGCCAAGCGTTCCGAGAAAAACCTCGGTGGCGAGCCAAACGCTGTGATCTTCCTGACCTGCGACCTGACCGGCGTACTGCCGCCAGTCTCGATCCTCAGCGAAGAACAAGCGGCCTACCACTTCCTGTCCGGCTACACCGCACTGGTGGGCTCGACGGAAATGGGTTCCGGCAGCGGCATCAAGTCGACCTTCTCCACCTGCTTCGGCGCACCGTTCTTCCCGCGTCCGGCCGGCGAATACGCAGAGCTGCTGATCAAACGCATCCGCGGCTTCGGCTCCAAGGTCTACCTGGTCAACACCGGCTGGACCGGCGGCGGCTACGGCGTCGGCAAACGCTTCAACATTCCGACCACTCGCGGCGTGATCGCAGCGATCCAGAGCGGCGCGTTGATCGGTGCTGAAACCGAACACCTCGACACCATCAACCTCGACGTGCCACTGGCCGTACCGGGCGTTGAGACTGGCCTGTTGAACCCGCGTAATACCTGGGCTGACAAGGCTGCTTATGATGAAGCCGCTAAAGCACTGGCCGGGTTGTTTGTTGAGAACTTCAAGAAGTTCG
This sequence comes from Pseudomonas sp. LBUM1651, assembly GCF_059716135.1. NCBI lineage: Bacteria > Pseudomonadati > Pseudomonadota > Gammaproteobacteria > Pseudomonadales > Pseudomonadaceae > Pseudomonas > Pseudomonas sp. LBUM1651. Next base: position 238,559 of record NZ_CP166805.1, read on the forward strand.
AAGTGAGCGACGCGATCAAGGCGGCTGGGCCGAAGTTGTAAGACTGGTTTGATGTAATGAGAAAGCCGCCCTTTGGGGTAATGCCGATCAGTTAGGCGAAAGCTGCCCCCTGTAGGAGCGAGCTTGCTCGCGATGGACGTTAACGATAACGCGTATTTTCTGGATAAACGCGTCGCCTTGAAGTCCATCGCGAGCAAGCTCGCTCCTACAAATCTGCTTAACTGACCGGCATTAGCCCTTTGGGGCGGTTTTTTTTGTGGGCGCGTAATGCCAGGGTCAATTTCCGGAAAGACGAAACGCTGGTGCCATGTTGTCTTGCTCACGCTTTGATAGCCCTAACGCACTGGCCAGTGTTGGCCATTGGCTGACTACCTCTTGGAAACTCTCAATAATTTCCTCCGCATCTGCACGGCTTACCCGAAAGTACTCGGCCACTTCACGAGCCAGTTCGAGATCCAAAGCGTTGTCCGCATCTGTGATGTTGAGCTTCAACCCATCAGCGTGTGCCACAGGGTTCATGTCGTAGGCGTCAGACAGGCGCCACCCTCGACCGGGATCAAGAATAAAACCATGGTTGCGCAGGTGGTCGTCGGTATTGGAGACCAGGATGTTGAACACGATACGGGACCACAACTCGCGAAGATCCGCGTTGGCTTCCGAGCCATGCTCCATGAGCACTTCTGCTAACTCAAGGTAGCTCGCACCGACCGATGCGTCGTCACCGTCAACGCGATCGGTCATGGTCATGGCTGAAGCAAAATGCAGTCGGCCACCCTGTTCGGTACGGTCGAAACGCTTGACCATGAAGCAGTGATGATCGCTCGCGAAGCGGCGTGCAGTGCCGGTCGCGACCCGCAAGCCACAATGATTTGCCAAGGCATTGACCACCATTTCCCAGCCGCCTACGTCATAGTCATCGCGAGTGCTCGGAAATTTGGCGATCCACAAATGACCACGCTCGTCAGCAACGCTGGCTTTGGGTCTGGCGCCTCCTAATGAACCCCCGGGTGCTATCAGCATCCTCAGCCACTCTCGCCCATCGGGAGACGTGTTGTCCGGATCGCTTTCCAAGGCGCGGCTTGCTTCCTCTAATGCGCGTAATTCAACGAAAGGCGGAGCGGCCAAACCGTCGCGATCATCTAGAAAGTTGCCTTCATCATTGAGCTTGTAGCGGATAGCTCCGACCCGGAAGAGGTCATGAACGCCTAAAAGGAAATCCGATTCGTATAGTTTGGTGCCTTGAGGAGTTAACCCTTCACGAATGTCTCGCTCCAGGCGCCGCTTCATTAACAATTGGCCCCATCGATCGGGGCTTGAGTCGGCAAAAACGCCAAACCGGGTTTGATGTTGACCGGGAAACTGTCGGCCTTCGAAGAGCCCGATGCGCGGATCCAGCGATGTGAAGTTCAATTCGGGATCGGCTAGTGCTGCGGCGTCGTACTCAAACTCGAATACATTGCTGGAGTGAGCCTTTCTGGCATGGAGGAACCCAAGACGCCTTGGGCCATTCAAGGACTCCCAATCGGCATACACCGCGATCCGTGTCATTTTTTACCCGTCGTAGGTTTAGGTTTTTTCTTGGTTAATAAACTGGACAAAGAGTGGGTGTTCAAAGGGAAATCAGCAGCGAGGTCCGATTTTGAGGTGGGACTATCAGATGCCCTCGTCTCCCTGTCGCGAATAGGTGGTGATGTCTTTGCGGGAGTCACACTGCGTGCTCGTTGGCGTTTGTTGACGGCGAGGTTTGCTCCTGGGATCAATTGAGCGTCTTGCAGTTGGCGGCCCAGTTCATCCGCTGCGGCGAGCGTGCTCAAGTCTTTCTCCAGCCCCAGCACCTGCATCACTGATAAATAGGCGCCCATCGTCACACCTGATCCACCCGATTCCAGAGAGCGCAGCGTCGTCAGGGACATACCAGCCCTCTCGGCTACCTGCTTGGCTGTCAGCTTGCGGCGCAGCCGAGCGAGTTTCAGTCGTTCCCCAAACTCGGAGAGCAGCTTGGCTGCTGCGGGCAGGAGTGGCGCTGTTTTCTTTGCCATGTGCCATTATTCCTTCATTTTTCAGGCTTAACTGCCAGAATAATAGCACTTATTGGTGTTTGTGCCGGTCCCCCCGCGGGGAGCTTCTCTCGGTTGACGCTGCAATATTTTGGTTTTGCTAGTTCATCGTAACAACCATTATTCCAGCTGAAATAATGATAAACAGCCAGAATATTGCCACTTAGGTTCGGATTTAGCTTCGGTGATGACCTAAGTGCTGCAGGCTCTCCAGCGCTTGTGTATCCCATCGTTGCGCCTGAGTCGCTTGGTAAAGCATGCCAATGGTTAAAGGCACCTTGTCGCCACGGCCTTTGGTTCGGCGTTTCAGGAACACATCGAACCCTTCCGGCTGAAAGTAGCGATAGGCATCGTAGTCCACGAAATCGACCCCGAACTGTTCTTCCAGCGCTTCCATCAGATGCCGGGCGTCAGCGCCGTCGCAGCCCAAATCGAAGTTGATCGAGGTACTGAGGCTGATGGTTTTGCGTTCGGGCAGGCCGAGTTCTTCGTGCAGCAGCTGCATGAGCAGGTGCATGGTGTGGTCGTCGGGGAAGTTGGGGGTGAGGTTCATTCGGGTGCGTCCGGTTGGGCTTGGGCGGATCTTATTGGTCGTCAGGCTCGCTGGGAAGAACGGGAGCAAACTGTTGCAGTTTGTCTTGTCGGTGATCGTTCCTACGCTCTGCGTGGGAATGCAGCCCGGGACGCTCTGCGTCCCAAGAGCCGAACGCGGAGCGTGGGAACGATCTTTGTTCGGCTTCAGGCAGGCGCTTTCCAGCCCATCATGCGTTGTTGGGCGACTGTGAGCAGGTCGCAGCCGTCTTGGGCCAACAGGTAGAGCGCGTGGGTGATGTGGGGGATGTCTTCGAGATCGCCTTGTTCGAAGCATTGGCAGTGCAGGGTTCGGAGCAGTTCGCTGGAGGCTCGGACACGCTGGAGGGCCGCTTCGAGGAGGTCTTTGGGGTTGGCCTCTGTGTCGATGATCAGGGCTGGGGTATCGGTTAGGTTTGTTTTGAGTGGGCGGTAGCGGCTTGGAAACGGATTTAATGTGGTCACTGAAGAACACCTCAACGTAATGGGAAAGTGAGCTCTCTCTTTTCGGGTGACCAAGCCCGAGTCGCTGAATTGGCAGCGACAGTCCGACTATAGATACGAGTGTCCAGTTGGCGATAGGCGACAAGGTGTCTTCTGTTGTAGGACCGGGATGAAGCTTTGATAGGGCGTTGCCTACGGACTTATCTCTTGCGCAATTTTTCGCGTTTGCTTGCCATCAACTGCCTGGCTTCTTCGTCCGTAATGCTTGGGCGAGGGTCGTCGAGGCTGGCTTGTACTTGTGCTCGGAACCATGCGTCGTAGGCCGCTTTTTCTTCTGGCGATGGTTGAGTTTCGGGCGTTTTGGTTTTCATCAGGTTCACCGCGTTATCGTTCTTCGCGAGCAGGCTCGCTCCCACAGGGGTGTGTGGTGGGGCGTTAACCCGCGGTGATTTTCGGGAGGCGTTGGCGGGCGATTTCGAGGAGTTCGTTGCCGTCCTGGGTCAGCAGGTATAGCGCGCTGACGATGTTCGGGATGTCGCTCGCATCGGCCTGTTTGAAGCACAGGCAGTAAAGCGTTTCGAGCAGGTCGCTGGCGGCGCGGATGCGTTGGCGGGCGGCGTCGAGGATTTCGTGGGGGTCGGCCTCGGTGTCGATGACCAGGACAGGAGTGTCGCTGTAGCTGCTTTTAAGTGGGCGATAGCGGTCTTGCATCTGGGTCCGTCCTGTAGGAAGTCTGGCAGGCCGACACACTGTTTCAGCCGCGGCGAAAACTATGAGGGGGATAACACGCTGCGGCAATACGGCCGCAATCGACAGGATTCGTAGGGGGTTTTACTGGCTTTTGGGGAATGGCCCTACGTGTTTAACGAGGTTTTTAACAGCTAAACCCCTATAGGTGAAATTTCCTACGAGTTTGTCAGGCGCGGCGCAGCAAACCTCTGTATCGTGCGCGCCAGAATCTGTAGGGCATTTCGAAAATGCCTGGTTAAGCACTTAAAGGGAATTAGGTATGCAGTGGCTACGTATGGCCTCGGTTTTGTTGTTGTGGGCGGGTGTTTGTCGTTTGACGGGCGCGGCTGACGCAGGTAACTCGATGGTGCTGGCCAACATGGACCGCACCGGTTGGCCGGACGCTCTCACCACTCAAGCGAACATGGACACTGCGTCCCGCGCCGAGGTGTTGATGTTCGGCAAGGCGCTGCTGGCCAGCGAAGCGCTGGACGAACAGGGTCTGAAACAGCGCCTGGGCGTGCAGGCGGTGAAGCTCAAGTCTGTGCGACAGGTGCGTGACGGGCTGTGGGATCGGTTGCTGACCACCTACCGCAACGCCAGCCAGAACTGCGACGGCGAACCGTTCTGCCCGCGTGTGCGAAGCGTCGCTGATTTGCGTCAGTTGGCGGCGGCGTTCACCGGCGAAATCAGTCCGGCTCATGCGGCTTGGGCGAGCAAGAGCCAGGTGTTTCATGAGCAGGCGTTGAATGAGCAGCTTCGGGTGGCGGTGTTGGTGCCCTGAGTAGTTTCATGACTATTGTGGTGAATGGGCTGGCCTCATCGCGAGCAGGCTCGCTCCCACAAGGGTTCCGGGTCGTACGAAAAATCCGGGTTCACTGACGATCAACTGTGGGAGCGAGACCGGCTTGCCGGGGATAGCGATCTATAAGCCGCCATATTCCTCAAACCCCGTAATCCTCCCCGCACCATCCGCTGTATCATCCCGTATCGTTTTCGCCCCCGACCTTTTCTCGACTCGCTGCGATCACCGGCTAGGCTTTGGGCTTCGCAGCGGTCAACGGAGTGACAGCTTATGCACAACACCCTGGAACAGGTTTTCGGTTATCCACAGTTTCGGCCCGGCCAGGAGGCGGCGATCAGCGCTGTACTGGCCGGGCGCTCGGCGGCGGCGATTTTCCCCACGGGTTCAGGCAAGTCCCTGTGTTACCAGATGTCGGCGGTGTTGCTGCCGCACCTGACGCTGGTGGTCTCGCCGTTGTTGGCGTTGATGCAGGATCAGTTGGCGTTTCTTCAGCGTCACGGTATCGCAGCGGGCAGTATCGATTCGGCCCAGAGCCGCGACGATGCCAGCGATGTGATGGCCCGCGCCAAGTCCGGCGAGTTGAAGATTCTGATGATTTCCGTGGAGCGTCTGAAGAACGAGCGTTTTCGCAATTTCCTGCAGCAAGTGCCGATCTCGTTGCTGGTGGTGGACGAGGCGCATTGCATCTCGGAGTGGGGCCATAACTTCCGCCCCGACTACCTCAAGCTCCCGGACTACCAGCGCCAGTTCAACATCCCCCAGGCGTTGCTGCTGACCGCCACCGCGACCCCGAAAGTGATCGCGGATATGGAGGCGAAATTCGCCATCGCCCCTGAAGACGTGGTCACCACCGGTTTCTATCGGCCGAACCTCAACTTGCTGGTGGAGCCGGTGCGCGGTCAGGACAAACGCCGACGCCTGGTCGAATGGATGCGTGAACGTCCCGGCCAGCCGAGCATTGTCTACGTCACCCTGCAGAAAACCGCCGAGCACATCGCCGAACACTTGGGTCGCAATGGCATTCAGGCCGAGGCGTATCACGCCGGTTTGCCCCATGAACAACGGGAAGCGATTCAAAAGCGCTTCATGGGCGGTCAGTCCAATTGCATCGTCGCGACCATCGCGTTTGGCATGGGCATCGACAAGAGTGACATCCGCAACGTGGTGCATTTCGACCTGCCCAAATCCATCGAAAACTACAGTCAGGAAATCGGTCGCGCCGGGCGTGACGGACAACCGTCGGACTGCCTGGTACTGGCCAACCGCGACAGCCTCAACGTGCTGGAAAACTTCGTCTACGGCGACACGCCGGAATTGGACGGCATCCTTCACGTGCTCGACGAATTGCAAGCCGCTGCGCCTGAAGGGCAATGGGAGTTTCTGCTGGGACCGTTGGCCGATCAGAGCAATATCCGCCAGTTACCGCTCAAGACCTTGCTGGTGCAATTGGAGCTACGCAGGATCATCACCCCGCGTTACGCCTATTACGCCGAATACCGCTTCAAGTATTTGCAGGAGCCGGAAGACTTGCTGACCCGCTTCGAGGGTGAGCGCAAGGACTTCGTTGCGGCAATCATCCAGACTTCCACTCGCGCGCGGACCTGGGCCACGGTTAATTTCGATGCGTTGTACGAGCAGCATCGAGCCGAGCGCGATCGGGTGGTCAAGGCACTGGATTATTTCCAGGAGAAGGGCTGGGTCGAGCTGGAAAGCAAGCAGATGACCGAGGTCTACAGCCTGTTGCAAACGGACTTCGACAGTCAGGTGTTGAGTGCCGAACTGCACGCCTGTTTTACCCAGCACGAACGCACCGAGATCGCGCGGATCCACGCCATGCTGGATCTGTTCGCCACTGACCATTGCCTGGGTTATCGCCTGGCCGAGTATTTCGGCGACGAAAACGCGCCGCAGCAGTGCGGGCATTGTTCGGTGTGTCACGGGCACGTGGCGCGGCTGCCCGCACCACCCGAGTTGCCGGCGCTTGTGGATAAAAACTTCGAGGCGCTGTGCGGTGATTTTATCCACAAGCATGAACAGCACGTGGGCAGTGTTCCCTCAGCCGAGCGCGTGACGCGGTTTTTGTGCGGGATCAGTGTGCCGCTGTTTACCAGGCTCAAGGCGCGGTCGATTTCGGGGTTTGCGGCGCTGGAGGATTATCCGTATGGCGAAGTGCGAACTTGGTCCGAACAACATCTGGCACGCTGAGCCGTGTCCCTGTAGGAGCAAGCTTGCTTGCGATGGACGTTAACGATATCGCGTGTTTCCTGAATAAACGCGCTGCGCTTTAGTCCATCGCGAGCAAGCTCGCTCCTACAAGGGGGAGCGGTGTTTTCGGGAGACATCCATCCGCTGAATGTCCCCCATCACAGGAATAAATTTCAAAAAAGCCCGGTGGCTGACTATGGTGGGGACTGTCTTTGGATCGAAAACAAGAGAACAACCATGAGCCAGACACCGTTCAACATTCAGCGCGCCGCCGTCATCGGTGCGGGCACCATGGGCCGTGGCATTGTCATGTGCCTGGCCAACGCCGGGGTGCCGGTGCAGTGGGTCGATAACAATCCGCAGATGCTTGAACAGGCTCTGGCCACTGTGGCCGAGACCTGCGCACACAACGTGCGTCAGGGGCGGATCGATCAGGCCGAGGCGGACGCTCGTATTGCACGGATCTCGGCGGCTGCCGATTACGCAGCGATCCGCGATGTCGATCTGGTGATTGAGGCGGTGTACGAAAACCTTGAGCTCAAGCAGAAAATCTTCCGCGAACTGGATGGCCTGCTCAAACCCGAAGCCATTCTGGCCAGCAACACGTCGGCGCTGGATATCGACGCGATCGCCGCGGCCACTCGCCGTCCGCAACAAGTGCTGGGGCTGCACTTCTTCAGCCCGGCGCACATCATGAAATTGCTGGAAATCGTTCGTGGCGCACAGACTGCGCCGGCGGTGCTGGATGCCGCGCTGGAACTGGGCAAGCGCATGGGCAAGGTCAGCGTGGTGTCGGGCAACTGCGAGGGGTTTATCGGCAACCGCATGCTCAATACCTATGTGCTCGAAGCGCGCAAGATGCTGCTTGAGGGCGCTTATCCCTATCAAGTGGATGCGGCGCTGCAGGGATTCGGTTTCGCCATGGGGCCGTTTCGCATGTTCGACGTGGTCGGCATCGACCTGCAATGGCGCGCGCGGGAGCTGGCCGGTGTCGGGCAGGATGCGCCGCAAGTCCAGGTGGACAACCGCCTGTGCGAACTGGGGCGTTTCGGCCAGAAGAGTGGCAACGGTTATTACCACTACGAAGCGGGCAGTCGCCAGGCTGAGCACGATGTGGAGGTGGATGCGCTGGTGCTGTCCGTCAGCGAAGGATTGGGCTTCCAGCGTCGCGAGATCGGAACTGAGGAAATTCTCGAGCGCTGTTTGCTGGCACTGGTCAACGAGGGCGCGAAGATTCTTCAGGAAGGGATTGCCGAATCGGCGCACGACATCGATCTGGTGTACCTCAACGGCTATGGCTTCCCGGCGGACAAGGGCGGGCCGATGGCCTGGGCGGATCAGCAGGGGTTGGCGGATGTTCATCAGCGGTTGTTGGCGCTTGAAACCCGGCAGGGTGATCACTGGCAGCCGGCGCGGTTGATTGGGGAGTTGGCGGCGGTAGGGAAGGGGTTTGCTGACAGGTGATTGATAGAGCGCCTGTGCCGGCGCTTTCGCGAGCAGGCTCGCTCCCACAGTTGATCTTCAGTGAACACAGAGTTTGTGGACGACCAAGATCTCTTGTGGGAGCGAGACCGGCTTGCCGGCGAAGAACGATAAAGCGGTTTTCACCTTAAACTCGCAATCCAACTCCAGGAATCGTCCCTGATGTCCAACCCGATGCCCCAACGCACCGACTACCCGCACTTCCAGCCCATCACCACGCGCTGGCACGACAACGATGCCTACGGTCACGTCAACAACGTCACCTACTACAGCTTCTTCGACACTGCGGTGAACACCTATCTGATCGAAGTCGGCGGCCTGGATATTCATGACGGTGAAGTCGTGGGTTTTGTCGTGAGTTCGGCTTGTGATTACTTTGCCTCCATCGCTTTCCCCGACCCGATCGAGATCGGTTTGCGGGTGGGCAAGTTGGGCAACAGTTCGGTGCAATACGAACTGGCGGTGTTCAAGGCGGGTGAAGACGAAGCCTGTGCGGCGGGGCGTTTCGTGCATGTGTTTGTGGATCGGACGTCGAATCTGCCGGTGGCCATTCCTGCCGGGTTACGCGGGGCGCTGGAGCGGTTGGTGGTTTGACGGGCAAAAAAAATCGCAGCCGTTGGACTGCGATATTTTGATCTACCGGTAAACGAGGCGACTCAGGCCTCAGTCGTCGTGGTAGCGATGTTTGTGCTTGTGCTTGCGATGGCCGTAATGGTGGCCACGATCATGGTGCCCATCACGGTAGGAGCGGCGATCGCCACGGTTACGACGATCATCTTCCTCGTCGCTCTTGTTACCCATGTAGTTACCCAGCGCGCCACCGGCGCCGCCGCCTGCTGCGGAGCCGATCAGGCTGCCGGTGGTGCCGCCCATGCTGCGGCCGACCACGTTACCGCCCGCTGCGCCCAACGCACCGCCAATGGCCGCTTCGCCACGGCTGCGTTTGTCTGCGCCGACTGCGCTACCACCCGCGCCGCCCAAGGCTGCGCCAATGGTTGAACCTGTGTTGCCGCCTAACGATTGACCGACGACCGAGCCCAAAACCCCGCCCAATGCGCCGCCCACACCTGCTTCGGTGGTGCCTCCGGCAGAAGCGAAGCCACTGACCAGGCCAAGGGACAACAAGAGAATCGAGGAGAACTTCATAGAGGAACCTCAAGGGGATGACGGCGCGATCCTGAGGCTGAGGCATGGTGCTTACAATCGATATCCGACGAATGACACGACTTCAAAAGATATACCTAAGTTGCTGTTTTTAAGCCGGAACTTAAGTGTTTTTCGCCGGTCTTTAGCTACTTCGGAATGGCCGTTTTTGTGAAAAAACGGCCTTTTTTGTGGGCGTTTGGAAAGTGCTTGAATGGTCCCGATCATGTGTTGCCATATCGGACGCCTTCGCGGGCAAGCCTTGCTCCAGGACTCTCGTCGTGTACAAAAAATGCGAACAACACGAAACCTGTAGGAGCAAGGCTTGCCCGCGAAGAGGCCGGACCTGCTGTCGCGTTAAGCCGATTTGGCCAAAATCAACCCAGTCTCACTCGCCGCTTCCAACCGAATCGCCACAAACTTCGACGTCGGCGTATGGCTGCCATCCCCAGTGCTCTCCAGCGGCACCAGCGGGTTCACTTCCGGGTAATACGCGGCAGCCTGTCCAGCAGGAATATCAAACGCCAGCAGCGTGAAGCCCTTCACCCGACGCTCAACGCCATCGTCCCAGATCGACACGATGTCGGCCTTCTGGCCAGGCTTGAAGCCCAGACGAATGATGTCGGCTTCGTTGACGAACAACACGTCGCGCTGACCTTTCACGCCGCGATAACGGTCATTCAGGCCATAGATCGTCGTGTTGTATTGATCGTGGGAACGCATCGACTGCAGGATCAGGTCCGGCATTACGCCAGTGGCGCGGGTGCGTTCGTGCACCAGGTCCTTGGGCAATACGTTCGGGCGGAAATTGGCCCGGCCTGACGCGGTGTTCCATTTGCGCGCACCGGCACTGTTGCCGAGGTAAAAGCCACCAGGGTTCTTGATCCTCTCGTTGAAGTTCTTGAAGTTGGGAATGGTGTCGGCAATCAGGTCGCGGATGCGGCTGTAGTCCGCCACCAGCCAGTTCCAGTCCACCGGGTGGCTGCCCAGCGTTGCGGCCGCGATACCGGCAAGAATCGCTGGCTCCGAGCGCATCTGGTTCGACAGCGGCTCCAACTGGCCATTGGAGGCGTGGACCATGCTGAACGAGTCTTCGACGGTCACTGCTTGAGGGCCTTCGGTTTGCCGGTCGATGTCGGTTCGGCCCAGGCACGGCAGGATCAGCGCGTCTTTACCGTGGGCCAGGTGGCTGCGGTTGAGCTTGGTGCTGATCTGCACGGTCAGGTCACAATTGCTCAGAGCCTTGAAGGTCCGTGGACTGTCAGGGGTGGCTTGGGCGAAGTTGCCACCCAGGGCGATGAACACTTTTGCCCGACCTTCGGCCATGGCGTGAATCGCCTCAACCACGTTGTGGCCGTTTTCACGCGGCACCTTGAACTGGAAGCGACGTTCCAGGGCGTCGAGGAACGCCACCGGCGGACGCTCGTTGATGCCCATGGTCCGGTCGCCCTGCACGTTACTGTGGCCACGCACCGGGCACAGGCCTGCGCCCGGCCGGCCGATGTTGCCGCGCAAGAGCATCAGGTTGGCGATTTCCTGGATGGTCGCCACCGAATGACGATGCTGGGTGATACCCATGGCCCAGCACATGATGACGTTCTTGCCTTTGGTGTACATGCGCGCGGCTTTTTCGATCTCGACAAGGGGCAGGCCGGATTGCTCGACAATCTGTTCCCACGACGTGTCGTCGACGATGCCCAGGTATTCCAAAACGTTGACGCTATGTTCATTGAGGAAGTCGTGGTCGAACACCGCAGGCTCACCCGCCTTCTGCGCATCGCGCTCCCATTGCAGCAGGAACTTGGCCATGCCGCGCATGATCGCCATGTCGCCGCCCAGTGCCGGACGGAAGTACGCGGTGTTGGTCGGCTTGTCACCGTTGGTGAGCATTTCGATCGGGTGTTGCGGGTGCTGGAAACGTTCCAGTCCCCGTTCTTTTAGCGGGTTGATACATACCACTTGAGAGCCACGTTTGACCGCTTCGCGCAACGGTTCGAGCATCCGTGGGTGGTTGGTGCCGGGGTTCTGGCCCCAGACGAAAATCGCATCGGCGTGTTCGAAGTCATCGAAGGTCACGGTGCCTTTGCCGACGCCAACGCTCTGCGCCAACGCGACACCGCTGGCCTCGTGGCACATGTTCGAGCAGTCGGGGAAGTTGTTGGTGCCATAGGCGCGTACGAACAATTGATAGAGGAACGCCGCTTCGTTGCTGGCACGTCCCGAAGTGTAGAATTCGGCCTGATCCGGGCTCGACAAACCGCGCAGATGCTTGGCGATCAGGGCAAACGCATCTTCCCAACTGATCGGTTGGTAGCGATCGGTTTCGGCGTTGTACCTCAATGGCTCGGTCAGGCGGCCCTGATATTCAAGCCAGTAGTCGCTCTGTTCCAGCAACTGAGTGACGCTGTGTTTGGCGAAGAACTTGCCGTCGACACGGCGTTTGGTCGCTTCCCAGTTCACCGCTTTGGCGCCGTTCTCGCAGAACGCCACCATGCCGGCTTCATTGGAATCGCCCCAGGCGCAACCGGGGCAGTCGAACCCGCCGTTCTTGTTGGTCTTGAGCATCATGCGCAGGTTTTTCAGCGCGTTGTCGCTGGTCAACCAGGCCTGGGCAACGCTGATCAGCGCGCCCCAACCACCGGCCGGGCCTTTGTAGGGCTTGTAGCGGGGGATGGGTGTCTGGTCGGCTTGACGATGTTGACTCACGCTTGATTCTCCAACGCAGGGCTGTAGACCCGCGGCGCACTTTTCTGCGGCAGGTGGATGAGATTGAGGTTATGGCGACGGGCCCATTGCACGGCCAAGCCCGTGGGCGACGACAGGCTGACGAGGGTCTGGATGCCTGCGCGCAACACTTTCTGGATCAATTCGAGGCTGCAACGGCTGGTGACAATCGCCAGGCCGCCGGTGGTTGGAATTTTTTGCCGGATCAGCCCGCCAATCAGTTTGTCGAGGGCGTTGTGCCGGCCAATGTCTTCGCGGCCCAGCAGCAATTCGCCATTGGCGTTCATGAACACCGCCGCATGCACCGCGCCGCAATGCTGGCCGAGTGGCTGGAACGCGCCGATGCGCTGGCGCAAACCATCGAGCCATTCGGCGGGCGGCAGAGGCGCGCCGGGCAACACCTTGAGATCCGGCAAGGCCTGCTCGACCGCTTCCACGCCACAGAGCCCGCAACCGCTGGTGCCGGCCAGTTGCCGACGCTGCTGCTTGAGGTTCCAGAAGGCACGGTTGGCGATGGTCACTTGCGCGTATTGCGCCGAACCCGAGCCGCTCAGTTGCAGGTCATAAATGTCGGAGGCGTCTTCGATGATGCCGCTGCCGAGGCTGAAACCGACGATGAAGTCTTCCAGGTCCGTCGGCGTGACCAGCATCACCGCCTGGCTGATGCCGTTATAGGCAATCGCCAGCGCGACTTCTTCGGCCAGCGCTGTGCTGGCCGATTCGATGTATTGAAGATCACTGTAACTGTACGTTTGGCTGGCGGCGGGCGCGGGCGTTTCGAGGGCTGGCGCCGCGCAAACAGGACGCTTGGCGTTCATGAGCATCACCGACGGTTTAGTCAGGTTTAAGCCTATGCGCGTCAAGTTGTCGCGTCTAATCGCTATTACTGATCTGCCGATAGATGGCGTCGATCAAGAGATGGTTGGCGATTTCTGATAGATCGCAAAACAGGCTTCCGCCAGCGCCGACCGCGGCGCGCTGCGACGCATGATCAGCCCTAGTTGGCCGAGGGTCTGCGCGTTTTCGATCGGTTGTAAACGCAGATGATCGGTCAGGTTTTCCAGGCCGCCATCCAGCGGCATCACGGCGCAACACAAACCACCATGCACGGCTTGTAACAGTTGATGCACGGCATCGGTCTGCAACAGCGGTTGCGGGGTGAGGCCGCGACTGTGGAAATTGTGGTCGATGGATTGGCGGAAATGCATGCCGCTGGTGAGCATGCCGAGCGGCAGTTCGATCAGCGACTCCCAGCTCAGGGGTGCCTCGCCGAATGTGAAGAAGCGCTGATCGTAGAGCAGGCCCATGCGGGTTTCGCTGAAGGTCAGGGAATCGAAACGCTCGGCGTCCAGACGTTCCAGGTACGACACGCCGAGGTCCAGGCGATTGTTCGCCAGTTGTTCGAGGATCTGCTCGGAGCTCAGCGCCGAGAGTTCGAAACGCAGGTTCGGGTGTTCGGCGTGCAGGCGTTGCAGCAGGGGCAGCGGATCGAAACTCGACAATGGCACCACGCCCAGACGCAGCGTACCGACCAGATTGCCGCGACAGGCAGCGGCCTCGGCCTGCAAACCGTCACAGGCCGCCAGCACGGTGCGCGCCCAGGCAAGCACCCGCTCGCCAGGCGCGGTAAAACCTTCGAAGCGTTGGCCACGGTTGACCAATGGCAACTCCAGCTCTTCTTCGAGGCTGCGCAGGCGCATGGACAGGGTCGGCTGCGTGATGTGACAACGTGCGGCGGCCTGGCCGAAGTGCCGGGTTTCGTCGAGGGCGATGAGGAATTTCAGTTGCTTGATGTCCATCTTCGCTCCAGGGCGCGGGAAGGTCGGGATTCTAGCGCCTGGGGGCAAGCGGCGTCATTGGTCGGGCGGGAGCCGAGGGTTGCAACCTTGGTCTAGGCTTTTGCGTCTGGAACCCAAAACCCAAGGAGAGTGCACCATGAGTATTTTTAGCTTTGTGAAAGAAGCAGGCGAAAAGCTTATCGATCTGCTGACGCCGGGGAATGCCAATGCCAGCGAGCAGTTGAAGGAACACATCAGCAAGGTCGGCCTGGGAAATCCGAATGTGCAGGCAACGGTGGACGGCGACAAGGTCACCGTGACCGGTGAAGTGGCGAGCCAGGAAGAGAAGGAAAAGATCCTGCTGGCGGTAGGCAATATCGCCGGGGTCGGTAGCGTGGATGACCAGATTACAGTGACCGGGCCGGTGGTGAAGGCTGCAACCTTTGTCACGGTTGTGAAGGGCGACACCCTTAGTGCGATTTCCTTGCGCGTGTATGGCGATGCCAACAAGTATCAAAAAATCTTCGAGGCCAATAAGCCAATGCTCAAGGATGTGAACAAGATCTATCCGGGGCAGTCGTTGCGGATTCCTGAGTAAGGCTCAGGACCGCAATCGCGGGCAAGCCTTGCTCCTACAGGATCTGTGTCGTTCACAAAAAATATGTGCGACTCGGACCTGTAGGAGCAAAGCTTGCTCGCGATGCAGGCGACGCGATCTCAGAGTCCTGCAATCAACTCCCGATAATCGACCACCGCCGCAAACTCCGCCGTATCCTTCGGCCCCTTGCGACTGTCCGGCTCACTCACGGCCAATAAATGCGAGACCCCGAAATCCCGCGCACTGCGCAGGATCGGCAACGTATCGTCGATAAACAGGCTGCGCGTCGGATCGAAGCCGATATCCGCCTGCAATGCTTCCCAAAACTGCGGATCCTCCTTGGGAAAGCCGTAATCGTGAGAGCTGATCAACCGCTCGAAGTACGGCGCCAGTTCAATTCTTTCCAGTTTCAGTGACAGCGAATCACGGTGCGCATTGGTGATCATCACCACCCGCTTGCCGGCCTGCTTGATGGCCTCCAGAAACGTATCCGCATCCGGGCGCAAAGCGATCAGGTGCGCGGTTTCCAGTTTCAGCTCGCGCACCGGCAGCTTCAGCTCGGCGCTCCAGAAATCCAGGCAATACCATTGCAACTGACCGGCGTTGCGTTCGAACAGCGGCTGCAATTCCATCTCGGCCATGGCCCGGCTCACCCCGTGCAACTCGGCGTAACGCTGGGGCAAATGCTCCAGCCAGAAATGATTGTCGAAGTGCAGGTCCAGCAGCGTGCCGTCCATGTCCAGCAGAACGGTGTCGATGTCGCGCCACGGCAGCAGTGACATAAAAAACTTCTCCAACGGTAAAAAAGATATCCGAGGTCAACAATCAGGATAGGCCGGGTATAGTAACGCGTTCACGCCAAGGAGCTTTTCATGCGCCAGAAACCCACCATCCTCGCCCGCGAGATTGTCGCCACCAGCCGTTTGTTCTGCGTCGAGGAGCTGAAATTGCGCTTTTCCAATGGCGCGGAGCGCACTTATGAGCGACTGGTCGGCAAGGGCGCCGGGTATGGCGCGGTGATGATCGTGGCGATGATCGATTCGGACCACGCGGTGTTGGTCGAGGAATATTGCGGCGGCACCGATGAATACGAGCTGTCGCTGCCCAAAGGCTTGATCGAGCCGGGTGAAGACGTGCTGGCGGCAGCGGAACGCGAGCTCAAGGAAGAAGCCGGGTATGGCGCGCGACAGCTGGAGCATCTGACCGAGTTGTCCTTGTCGCCGGGTTACATGAGCCAGAAAATTCAGGTGGTTCTGGCCACCGATTTGTACGAAGAACGGCTAGAGGGCGACGAGCCCGAGCCGATGGGCGTGGACAAAATCAATCTGCGTGAACTGTCCGGCCTGGCCCAGAACCCGCGATTCACCGAGGGCCGTGCCTTGGCGGCGTTGTACCTGGCCCGTGACCTATTGACTCAGCGTGGGGTGTTCCTGCCATGAATTTTCCGCATCCATTGATGGCGCCGGTGGTTGAACTGGCATTGAAGGCTGGCGACGCGATCCTGCCGTTTTGGCGTATCGGCACTGCGGTGACCGCCAAGGCCGACGATTCGCCGGTCACCGCAGCCGATCTGGCCGCTCATCATCTGATTCTGGCTGGGCTGACCGCGCTGGACCCGAGCATTCCGGTGTTGTCCGAAGAGGACGCCAACATCCCGCAGAGCGTGCGTGCCGGCTGGCAGCGCTGGTGGCTGGTCGATCCGCTGGACGGGACCAAGGAGTTCATCTCTGGCAGTGAAGAATTTACCGTCAACATCGCGTTGATCGAACAAGGTCGCGTGGTGTTCGGTGTGGTGTCGATGCCGACCAACGGGCGTTTCTATGTCGGTGGTGCCGGGCTGGGCGCGTGGCGTGGTGATCAAGAAGCCGAGCCGTCGCCGATTCAGGTTCGCAATGTTCCGGCTCCGGGAGAGGCGTTCACTGTCGTCGCCAGCCGTCGGCATTCAAGCCCTGAACAAGAGCGTTTGCTGGCCGGGTTGAGCGCCAGTCTGGGTGAGCTGCAATTGGCCAATATCGGCAGTTCGTTGAAGTTTTGCCTTCTGGCGGAAGGCACGGCGGATTGTTATCCGCGTCTGGCGCCGACTTCGCAGTGGGATACGGCTGCGGCGCAAGGTGTGCTGGAAGGGGCGGGTGGTGAAGTGCTGGAGTTGAGCGGCGTGCCGTTCAGCTATCCGGCGCGGGAGTCTTTGCGGAACGAGTTTTTCCTGGCACTGCCGGCGAAAGCGGCCTGGCGGGAAAAACTGCTGGCGTTGGCGCGTTCCTGAGTTGCACACGACTTTGTGGCGAGGGAGCTTGCTCCCGCTGGGCTGCGAAGCGGCCCCAAACCCAGGCACTGCGCAGTAGCAGTTAAACCCTGTTGCCTGGCTTGCGGCTGCTGCGCAACCGAGCGGGAGCAAGCTCCCTCGCCACAGGGTTATGCACTGGCGTTTACTCTAGCGATGCAGGACGTACTGCCCGGTAAACCTCACCGCATCGTCATCGCTATCGGCATTGACGATCCGCGAATGCAACGTCAGCCGCGCCCGTCCATAGCGCTGATACATCGCCAAAAACTTCTTCCACACCGCCGCACTCGGCGCTTGGCAAATCGCTGTCGCGTCCATGGTCACCGGCAGTGGATAGCTGATCTGCCCTTCGTGAATCACGATGTGCCCGTCTTCAATCCCTTCCTCACGCAAACGCAAATGCAGCCAGCCCCAACCTGCCAGCACCGCGCCGCAATACAGGCTGCCGCCGAACATGGTGCTTTTGTGATTGACGTTGGCTTCCAGCGGCAAGTGCAGGCGCAGTTGCTGGTCGTGCCAGTCGAGCACTTTGACGCCCATGGCCTGCGTCAGGGGAATGTCGCGGTGGAGGACTGATTCCAGGTGACGACTGTCGCGGTTCATGAATGGGCCTTTTGCTTGAAGAGGAAGGATTGACGGTCGCTCAATCGAGTTCGTCGGTCGGGTGATGGTCGGCAAAGTTCAGCCCGTGTTTGCGCAGTTTGTCGTGCAAGGTTTTGCGCGGAATGCCGAGGGCTTCGGCAAGGCTGCGGACCGAGCTGTGAGAGCGCGCCAGTTCGGCGGCAATCAACGATTTCTCGAAGTTTTCCACCTGCTCGCTCAACCCGCCGCTGACCACTTCAACCGTTGTGCTCGCCCCACCCTCCAGCGCGCTGTTGTCCAGCGCCAGCTCCAGGCCCAGGGCAAAACGTTCGGCGGCGTTCTGCAGTTCCCGTACATTACCCGGCCAGGTGTGACGCAGCAGCAAGGCCCGTTGTCCCGGTTGCAGTTCGTGGGGCGACAAGCCATGGCGAGCACTGGCTTCATCGGCGAAATACTGGAATAGCATCAGCGCATCTTCACCCCGTTCGCGCAATGGCGGAATGCGTAGCGGCGCGACGTTGAGACGGTAATACAAGTCGGCACGGAAGCGGCCCTGATCGGCGGACTGGCGCAGGTCTTCCTTGGTCGCAGCGATGATGCGGATGTCCAGCGGGATCAGCTGATTGCCGCCCAGGCGCTCTACCACCCGTTCTTGCAGCAAGCGCAGCAACTTCACCTGCACGTCCAGGCTCATGCTTTCGATTTCATCGAGGAACAGCGTGCCGCCGTTGGCGAATTCAAACTTGCCGATGCGACGCTTTTGCGCGCCGGTAAAGGCGCCCGGCTCGTGGCCGAACAATTCGCTTTCCACCACCGACTCGGCCAAGGCGCCGGCGTTGATCGCCACGAACGGGCCGTTACGCCGACTCGACAAATCATGCAGCGCCCGGGCCACGACCTCTTTACCGGCACCGGTTTCGCCAAGGATCAACACGTCGGCCTTGGTCGCCGCCAGTGCGCCAATCTGCTCGCGCAAGCGCAGCATTGGCGCCGATTGCCCGACCAGTCTTGTGCTCAGTTCATTGCGGTCACTCAGGGCCAGACGCAGGCTGCGGTTGTCCAGCACCAGACGGCGCAAGGCCAATGCGCGGCGCACGCTGTCGAGCAGGGCATCGCTGGCGAAGGGTTTTTCCAGAAAGTCATAAGCGCCGGTGCGCATCGCTTGCACCGCCAGCGGCACGTCGCCGTGACCGGTGATCAGCAGCACTGGCAGCTCCGGGTCCTGCGCGTGCAGTTCTGTCAGCAACTCAAGACCGTCCATGCCCGGCATGCGGATGTCGCTGACCACCACCCCCGGCCAGTCGCGCTCCAGTTGCCCGGCCACGCCCTTGGCTTCGGCGAGCGGCAGGATTTTCAGGCCCGCCAGGTCCAGCGTCTGGCTCAAGGCCTGACGCAGATGGGGATCGTCGTCGATCAGCACGACCTGGATGCGGTTGTCGATGGTCATGCACTTCGGTCCTCGGACGGTTGCAGGCTCACGCCCGGTGCGCCTGCGCGCAGTTTCAGGGTAATCAGGGCGCCGCCTTCCTTGTGGTTGGCGAACGACAGTTCACCACCGAAGGCACGCATCAGGGTCTCGCAAATCGCCAGCCCCAGACCCAGCCCCTGCGTGCGGGTCTTGGTGGTGTAGAAAGGCTCGCTGGCGCGGCCAAGGGCTTCCATGCAAAAGCCGGGGCCGTTGTCGCGAATGTACAGATTGACGCCATCGGCGGTGGCTTGGGCACTCAACCAGAGTTTACGCGGCGGGCCTTTTTCCGTCAGCGCGTCCAGCGCGTTGGCCAGCAGGTTGCCGAGCACCTGGCGCAAACGGGTTTCCCCAGCCTCGACCCACAGCGTGGCGGCCGGCAAGTCGCGGATCAGCTCGACCTCCATGCTCCGCCGGCGCTTGGCCAACAGCGCCAGCGCGTCATCCAGCGCCGGTTGCAGCGCGACGCTTTCCGGGGCGTGGCGATCACGCCGGGCAAAGGCGCGCAGGTGCGCGATGATCGAGGCCATGCGCCCGGTCAGTTCACTGATCAGCTTGAGGTTGCCGCGCGCATCGTCGGTGCGCTCGTGATCAAGCAGCACCTCGGCGTTTTCCGCGTAGCTGCGGATCGCCGCCAATGGCTGATTGAGTTCGTGGCTGATGCTCGCCGACATGGTCCCGAGCGCCGACAGCTTGCCGGCCTGCACCAGGTCATCCTGGGCGCGCACCAGTTCCTGCTGGGCATGTTCACGCTCCAGCACTTCCTGTTTCAGCCGACGGTTGAGGCCTTCGAGGTCGCTGGTACGTTCGGCGACGCGGCCTTCCAGTTCCCGACGGGCCTTGGCTTCGAAGGCGATTCGTTCGAGGTAGTGGCGGCGGCGCTGCATCATCAGGCCGAGCAGCAGCATCAACACCAGCAGTGTCGCGCCGCCGATGGCGACCACCGTGCGCACCGGGCGGTCGATCAGGGTGCGCGGCGCAAGGATGCTGACGCTCCAGCCGGTTTCGTCGATCTGCCGGGTCTGGGTCAGCCACGCGTCCGGATCGAGGTTCAATGGCTTGGGTTCGCGGGTCGGGTAGGGCTGAATCGCGGTGATCGCCTCGCGCTCGGCGTCGCTCAACGGACGGGTCGCGCGAAACCGCCATTCCGGCCGCGAAGTGAGGATGACCACGCCGTTGTGGTCAGTCACCAGCAGTTGTTCCGGGGTTTTACCCCAGAGGCTTTCGGTGTGGTCCAGGTCAACCTTGACCACCAGCACGCCGATGATTTTTTCGCGATCCCGGACCGCTGCCGCGAAGAAGTAACCGCGTTTGCCCGAGGTGGTGCCCAGGCCGAAAAAGCGCCCCAGACGCCCGGCCATGGCTTCACTGAAATACGGCCGAAAGGCGAAATTGCGCCCGACGAAACTGTCGTGCTTGTCCCAGTTGGAGGCGGCGAGCGTCTTGCCCGTGGTGTCCATCAGGTACATGACTTCGGCGCCGGTCTGGGCGCTGATGTTCTTCAGCAGCCGATTGGCGTTGCCCTGCGTTACGCCGTCGTCCGGTGCAGACAGGTCGGCGCGCAGGGCCGGCAGGTCGCCAAGGATCTGCGGCATCACTTCATAGCGATGCAACGTGCCCAGCAGGTTGGCGACGTACAGGTCGAGGGTCTGACGGTTCTGCCCGGCCAGTTCGCTGCGGTAATAACGCTCGGCCAGATGCTCCAGCGGCCACAGCAATGGCGCCAGGCACAGCGCAAGCAGGGCCAGGCTGCGCCAGCGGGGTCGGCGAGGAAGGGTCGGGTTCATGAGCATCAGGCGCCTGTGGGTACAGGCGCATTATGCCTAGGCTTGTCCGGCAAGACACTCGCGCAGCGCGGTTTGCCAGTCAGGCTGACTGACGCCCCATTCGCGCTGCAGGCGACCGCAATCCAGGCGCGAGTTCAGCGGGCGGGTGGCGGGTGTCGGGTATTCACTGGTGGTAATCGGTAGCAGGTTTGCGCAAGGCTTTCCCTGTTCCCGCAGCGCTTTGCCGATGGCCTGGGCGAAACCGAACCACGAGGTTTCACCCTGCGCGGTCAGGTGATAAGTGCCCCAGGCGCCGGTCTCGCCGGCCTGCCAGCGTTCGATCAGGGCGAGGGTGCTGTTGGCGATCGTGCCGGCCCAGGTGGGTGCTCCGATCTGGTCGGCGACGATGCGCAACTCCGGTTTTTCTTGCAGCAGACGTTGCATGGTCAGCAGGAAATTTCGGCCGTGGGTCGAGTAGACCCAGCTGGTGCGCAAAATCAGATGCTTGCCCTGTACCGCCGTGATTGCTTGTTCGCCGGCCAGTTTGCTCTGGCCGTAGACCCCCAACGGGTTGGGCGCATCGTCCTCGCTGTAAGGACCGATCTTGCCGCCGTCGAACACATAGTCGGTGGAGTAGTGAATCAGCGGAATGCCAAGCGTCAATGCTTCTTCGGCGAGAATGCCTGGGGCAGCCGCGTTGATGGCGAAGACCACTTGCGGCTCGCTTTCAGCCTGATCGACCGCCGTGTGGGCCGCCGCGTTGATGATGAGGTCGGGACGAGCGCGCCGGACCTGCTGGCGAATCTGTTCCGGTTGAGTCAGGTCGAGTTGATCGCGTCCCGGAACGACCAACTCGCCCAAAACGCCCAGACGATGCTGTAACTCACGTGAAACCTGGCCCTGCTGGCCACAGATGAGTATTTTCATGAAAACACTTTAACTTCCTGGAAGGTTTTGCCCTGCTGATCCCTGGCCGAAAGCTTGGGCGCTTCCTGCAGTTGCCAGTCGATGGCAAGCGTTGGATCGTCCCATCGGATGCAACATTCGGCGTCCGGGTTGTAATAGTCGGTGGTCTTGTAGAGGAACTCGGCGAAGTCACTCAGCACCACGAATCCATGGGCAAAACCTTCCGGTACCCAGAGTTGGCGACTGTTTTCTGCGGACAAACGCACTGCCGCCCACTGGCCGAAATTCGGTGAGCTGCGACGTACATCCACCGCGACATCGAGCACTTCACCGGCCGTAACCCGCACCAGTTTTCCCTGGGTGTTTTCCAGTTGGTAGTGCAGGCCGCGCAGCACGCCTTTCTGGGAGCGGGAATGGTTGTCCTGAACGAACTGCCTGTTCAGGCCGGTTGCCTCTTCGAACGCCTTGGCATTGAAGCTTTCGTAGAAAAAGCCGCGCTCGTCGCCGAAGACCTTGGGCTCAAGGATCAACACACCGGGCAGCACGGTTTCAATCACATTCATTGATTTTCCCCGGCCAGCTTGTAGAGGTACTGGCCATAGCCGGTCTTGCCAAAATACTTGGCACGTTCGAGCAAATGCTCGCGACTGATCCAGCCATTTTCGTAAGCGATTTCTTCCAGGCAGGCCACTTTCAGTCCTTGGCGATGCTCGATGGTCTGCACGTACTGGGACGCTTCGAGCAGGCTGTCGTGAGTGCCGGTATCCAGCCAGGCGAAACCGCGACCGAAACGCTCGACCTGCAAATCGCCACGCTTGAGGTAGGCATTGTTGACGTCGGTGATCTCCAGTTCGCCGCGTGGCGACGGCTTCACGGCCTTGGCGATGTCGATCACGTCGTTATCGTAGAAATACAGGCCGGTCACGGCATAGCTGGATTTCGGTACTTTCGGCTTTTCTTCGATCGACAGCGCGCGGCCTTCGCTGTCGAAATCAATCACGCCGAAGCGCTCCGGGTCTTTGACCCAATAGCCGAATACAGTAGCGCCTGAAGCGCGTTTCACAGCGTTCTTCAACTGCTCGCCAAAGTGCTGACCGTGGAAGATGTTGTCGCCGAGGATCAGGCACACCGGATCATCGCCAATAAACTCTTCACCAATCAGAAACGCCTGGGCCAGGCCATCGGGCGAAGGCTGTTCGGCGTAGCTGAAATGCACGCCGAACTGACTGCCGTCACCCAGCAGGTTGCGATACTGCGGCAGGTCCTGCGGGGTGGAAATCACCAGGATTTCCTTGATGCCGGCCAGCATCAGCACCGAGATCGGGTAGTAGATCATCGGTTTGTCGTAGATCGGCAACAGCTGTTTGGATACGCCCAGCGTAATCGGGTGCAGACGCGTGCCCGAACCACCGGCCAAAACAATGCCTTTCATCATGCGATCAACTCCTTGGTATTGATGGCGCCCAGTCGTTCACCCTGATAGCTGCCGTCCTGAACACGGCGGCACCACTCCAGGTTTTCCAGATACCACTGGACGGTTTTGCGCAGGCCGGTCTCGAAAGTTTCTTCGGGCGTCCAGCCGAGTTCGCGCTCAATTTTGCTGGCATCGATCGCGTAGCGCAGGTCATGGCCAGGACGGTCCTGGACGAAAGTGATCAGGTCGGCGAAATGCGCGACGCCGTCGGGTTTGTGTGGCGCCAGTTCTTCAAGCAAGGCGCAGATGCCACGCACGACGTCGATGTTCTTCTGCTCGTTGTGACCGCCGATGTTGTAGGTCTCGCCGACCACCCCTTCGGTGACCACTTTGAACAGTGCGCGGGCGTGATCCTCGACAAACAGCCAGTCGCGAACCTGCAGGCCGTTACCGTAAACAGGCAGCGGCTTGCCGGCGAGGGCGTTGAGAATCACCAGCGGGATCAGTTTTTCGGGGAAGTGGAACGGCCCGTAGTTGTTCGAGCAGTTGGTCAGCAATACCGGCAGGCCGTAGGTGCGCTGCCACGCGCGGACCAAGTGGTCGGAGGCCGCCTTGCTGGCGGAATACGGTGAGCTCGGCGCGTACGGGGTCGTTTCCGTGAACAGGTCATCGACGCCATGCAGGTCGCCGTAAACCTCGTCCGTGGAGATGTGGTGAAAACGGAAGGCGCTTTTCTCGGGCTCGGCCAGGGTCTGCCAGTAGGCGCGGGTTGCCTCGAGCAGGCTGTAGGTGCCGACGATATTGGTTTGAATGAAATCCGACGGACCGTCGATGGAGCGGTCGACGTGGGACTCGGCTGCCAGATGCATGATCGCATGCGGCTGGAAGCGTTCCAGCACGGCGCTGACGGCGGCCTGATCAACGATATCGGCCTGCACGAATTCGTAACGTGTGTCGTTGGCAATGCTGGTCAGCGATTCCAGATTGCCGGCGTAGGTCAGTTTGTCCAGGTTGAGCACTTCATGCTCAGTGTGCCGGATCAGGTGGCGAACCAGGGCAGAGCCAATGAAACCGGCACCGCCGGTGATGAGAATACGCATGTTGGCCAGCCTTTATCTGTAAGACGATTGAAGCAAATGAGCATAGCTTGTCGGCAGGAGAGGAGTGGTGCAATAGGGTTGTGACTGCTATTTGGGTTTTGATGCATGCGCGGGGGTTGATTATCGACCGACGTGGTGGCGATATAAGCGCCTAATAGAATTTTCAGGGGTTGTTGTATGCCGCTCGCCACGTTGATTCATCGCGCCAGTTTGCCCAGCCCGCAAGTGTCTGCGGTGCAAGCGCTAGAGCTGCTCGAGGGGCATTACGGGCTGAGCGGGCGATTGCAGGCGCTCGGCAGCCAGCAGGATCTCAACTACCGCGTTGACAGTAAGCATGGGCGTTTCGTCCTGAAAATCTGCCGAGGCGACTATTCGGCGCTGGAACTGCAAGCCCAGCATGCCGGGCTCAAGCATCTGGCCGAGCACTCCGGCGTGCCGGTGCCGCGAGTGATTGCTGCCCAGAACGGCGCCGACCTGCTGTCACTTGAAGTCGGCGGGCAAGCGGTGCACGTGCGCCTGCTCGAATACATCGAGGGCCAATCGCTCACACACCTGGACTATCTGCCCGGACCAGTGGTGGCAGGTTTCGGCCGGCTCTGCGGTGAAATGGACCAGGCGCTGGCCGATTTCAACCATGCGGGCCTTGAACGCACCCTGCAATGGGACGCCCGTCACGCCAGCGCCTTGATCGCGCATTTGCTGCCGGTCATCGAGGATGACGCGCAGCGAGCGTTAATCGCGCAAGTGGCCGAACAGGCCGAGCGACATTTGCAGCCGCTGGTGGACAAGTTGCCGGTGCAGGCCATCCACATGGACATCACCGATGACAACGTGGTCTGGCAGCGCGATTCGCAACGCCAGTGGCAACTGCAGGGGGTTATCGATTTCGGCGACCTGATCCACACCTGGCGCATCACCGACCTTTCGGTGACCTGCGCGGCGCTGCTGCATCATGCCGGTGGCGATCCGTTTTACATCTTGCCGGCGGTTCAGGCGTATCACGCGGTCAACCCGTTGCAACACGAAGAACTGCTGGCGCTGTGGCCGCTGATCATCGCGCGGGCGGCGGTGCTGGTGCTCAGTGGCGAACAGCAGGTCAGCATCGATCCGGGTAATCAATACAGTCGCGACAACCTGACCCACGAGTGGGAGATTTTCCGCGTGGCCACCTCGGTGCCGCTGGCGTTGATGGAAGCGGCGATCCTCACCTCTGTCGGTCAGAGCCTGCCAGGCATCGGCAGCGAAGGTTTCGCACCGCTGCTGCCGAGCCTGGTCGGACGTGAATTCGCCTTGATCGACCTGGGTGTACTCAGCCCGCATTTCGAGGCCGGTAACTGGGAGCAGGAAGGGATCGATCAGCGTCTGTTGAGCGAAGCGGCTGCAGCGCACGGCCTGGCTGCCAGCCGTTATGGACAATACCGTTTGTCCCGCACCCGCCCCGACAGCGCCAGCGAACCGGACACGTGCCCGCTGCATGTCGAGTTGCGAGTCCCCCACGGCACGGCGGTGGAATCGCCATTTGCCGGTGTGGTCCACCAACCGGCGCCGGGTGTGTTGCAACTCGACGGCCCGCAATTGAGCGTGCGGCTGTGGGGCGTGACGCCGTCGCTGCACACCGGCGCCACGCTGGTCAAGGGCCAGGTGTTGGGCGCGGTCAGCGGTCCGTTGCGGGTGCAGTTGTGCCGAGGCGCTTCGTTCGACGCGCCGTGGTTTTGCACGCCGTCTCGCGCAGCGGCCTGGCAAGCGTTGTGTCCGTCGCCGGCGACGCTGTTGGGGCTGGCGTGCGATGCTGAAGCGGAACTTGATTCGCAGACCTTGCTGGCGCGCCGCGACGCCAGTTTCGCCCGGACCCAGAAGCACTATTACGTCGACCCGCCACGCATCGAACGCGGCTGGCGCAATCACCTGATCGACATGCAGGGCCGTTCCTACCTCGACATGCTCAACAACGTCGCGGTGCTCGGTCACGGCCATCCGCGCATGGCAGCGGTGGCCAGCCGCCAGTGGTCGCTGCTCAACACCAACTCGCGCTTCAATTACGCGGCGGTTGCCGAATTTTCCGAGCGTTTGCTGAAGCTGTCGCCAGATGGCATGGACCGGGTGTTCCTGGTCAACAGCGGCAGCGAGGCCAACGACCTGGCGATCCGTCTTGCATGGGCCTACAGCGGCGGTCGCGACATCGTCAGCGTGCTGGAGGCCTATCACGGCTGGACGGTGGGTGCGGACGCGGTCTCGACGTCGATAGCCGACAACCCCAAGGCCTTGAGCAGCCGCCCGGACTGGGTGCACCCGGTGACGGCCCCGAACACCTATCGTGGTGAATTCCGTGGCCCGGACAGTGCGCCGGATTATGTGCGCAGCGTCGAACACAACCTGGCGAAAATCGCTGAGCAAGGACGCCAGCTGGCCGGTTTCATTTGCGAGCCGGTGTACGGCAATGCCGGCGGCATCTCGCTGCCGCCGGGGTATTTGAAACAGGTTTACTGGTTGGTTCGCGACCAGGGCGGCGTATGCATCGCCGACGAAGTGCAGGTCGGTTACGGGCGCATGGGTCACTTCTTCTGGGGCTTCGAAGAACAGGGTGTGGTGCCGGACATCATCACCATGGCCAAAGGCATGGGCAACGGCCAACCGCTGGGCGCGGTAATTACCCGCCGGGAAATCGCCGAGGCGCTGGAAGCCGAGGGTTATTTCTTCTCCTCGGCGGGTGGCAGCCCCGTCAGTTGCCAGATCGGCATGGCCGTTCTGGATGTGATGGAAGAAGAAAAGCTTTGGGAAAACGCCCAGGTCGTGGGCGGATATTTCAAGGAGCGTCTTGAGGCGCTGATCGATATTCATCCGCTGGTGGGCGCGGTGCACGGGTCCGGTTTTTATCTGGGCGTTGAATTGATCCGCGACCGCGAAACCCTGGAGCCGGCGACTGAAGAAACCACGGCGTTATGTGATCGCCTGCGGGAGTTGGGGATCTTCATGCAGCCGACGGGAGATTATCTGAACGTCCTCAAGATCAAACCGCCGATGGTGACCTCGCGCCGGAGTGTGGATTTCTTTGTCGACATGATGGCGAAGGTCTTGGATGAAGGTTTGTAAGGCTTGAGATCGCTTTCGCGGGCAAGCCTCGCTCCTACAGGTTGTGTCGTGTAAAAAATTCGCGTTCGACACGGACCTGTAGGAGCGAGGCTTGCCCGCGAAGGCGTCATCAAAAACACCCACAAAACATCGATTGTTATCGGGTTTAAGTGCTGTTTTTTTCGACAGAATGAAGATTAATCGCTTCTAAAGCCGATTTTTATCGGCTATAAAGTCGCCATTGCTACGGCGTGACTCATCACGCCCGTGCTTCCCGTTTCTGTCATTAGTCGATGCCAAACTCGACCCACAGCACTTGCCCGGAGATGATTCATGAGCCGTATCGTTACCGTCGCCGCCACCCAGATGGCCTGTTCCTGGGACCTTGAAGCCAACCTCGAAACCGCTGAAAGGCTGGTCCGTGAGGCCGCAGCCAAAGGCGCGCAGATCATCCTGATCCAGGAACTGTTCGAAGCGCCGTACTTCTGCCAGAAACCCAATCCGGATTACCTGCAACTGGCCACGACGGTGGAAGACAACGTCGCCATCAAGCATTTCCAGAAAGTCGCCAGGGAACTGCAAGTGGTGCTGCCGATCAGCTTCTACGAACTGGCCGGCCGCGCGCGTTTCAACAGCATCGCGATCATCGATGCCGACGGCAGCAACCTCGGGATTTATCGTAAAAGCCATATCCCGGACGGCCCTGGCTACCACGAGAAGTACTACTTCAACCCGGGCGACACCGGTTTCAAAGTGTGGAGCACCCGTTACGCGAAAATCGGCGTGGGCATCTGCTGGGATCAGTGGTTCCCGGAGTGCGCCCGCAGCATGGCGTTGCTGGGTGCGGAAATTCTGTTCTACCCGACCGCCATCGGCAGTGAGCCGCACGACAAGACCATCTCGTCCCGCGACCACTGGCAGCGGGTGCAGCAGGGCCATGCCGGCGCCAACTTGATGCCGTTGATCGCCAGCAACCGTATCGGCAATGAGGAGCAGGACGGGTACGACATCACCTTCTACGGCTCGTCGTTTATCGCCAACCAGTTCGGCGAGAAGGTCCAGGAACTCGATAAAACCGAAGAAGGCGTGCTGGTTCAGAGCTTCGACCTCGACGAACTGGAGCACATTCGCAGCGCGTGGGGCTCGTTCCGTGATCGTCGCCCGAACCTATACAATGCGCTCAAAACCCTCGACGGTTCCCTGGAGTCCTGACTGCATGACCACTTTAAACAGCACCCCGCGCGCCGACGGCTTCTACATGCCCGCCGAGTGGGCGCCACAAACCCAGACCTGGATGATCTGGCCCGAGCGCCCGGACAACTGGCGCCTGGGTGGCAAACCGGCGCAAGCCGCACACGTGGCGGTGGCCAAGGCCATCGCGCGTTTCGAACCGGTGACCGTGGCGGTTTCCGCTGGCCAGTATGAAAACGCTCGCGCCCGTCTCGATGTGCCGAATATTCGTGTGGTCGAGATGTCCAGTGACGACGCCTGGGTCCGCGACACGGGGCCGACGTTCGTCATCAATAACAGTGGCGAAGTCCGCGGTGTGAACTGGGATTTCAACGCATGGGGCGGTTTTGACGGTGGCCTGTATTCGCCGTGGAACCGTGATTCGCAGGTCGGCGGCAAGATCCTCGAGATTGAACGCAGCCAGCGTTATCGCACCGAGGGCTTCGTGCTCGAAGGCGGTTCGATCCACGTTGATGGCGAAGGCACGCTGATCACTACCGAAGAATGCCTGCTCAACCGCAATCGCAACCCGCACATGAACCGTGCAGAAATCGAAGCGGTGCTCAGCGCGAACCTGGCGGTGGATAAAATCATCTGGCTGCCGGACGGTTTGTTCAACGACGAAACCGACGGTCATGTGGATAACTTCTGCTGCTACGTGCGTCCGGGCGAAGTGTTGCTGGCCTGGACCGACGACCCGCAAGACCCGAACTACCCGCGCTGCCAGGCGGCAATGAACGTGCTGGAAAGCAGCACCGACGCCAAGGGTCGCCCGTTCACGGTGCACAAGATGCCGATTCCGGGGCCGCTGTATGCGACCGAAGAAGAGTGCGCCGGCGTGGACCCGGTAGACGGAACCCAGGAACGCAATCCGACCGTTCGTCTGGCCGGTTCCTACGTGAACTTCCTCATCGTCAACGGCGGCATCATCGCGCCGAGCTTCGACGATCCACTGGATGGCCCGGCCAAAGAGATTTTGCAGAGCCTGTTCCCGCAGCACGAGGTCGTCATGGTGCCGGGCCGCGAACTGTTACTGGGCGGCGGTAACATCCACTGCCTTACCCAACAGCAGCCTGCGCCGCACAAGGAGTGAGTGCCGTTGTAACAGCCTGAGTTGACTGGAAAATCACTCGGACAACGGTTTTCCTTCGACGCCTTGCAAAAAGCCCGCAGCCCATCAGGACTGCGGGCTTTTTTTGTATCCGCTGGTCGACCGTCCCGACACATTGGCACAGCTCTTGTATCTCTCCTGACGAGAAACAGGGAGGGGAGAACTTCGATGTTCTGTCATAAACCTTGGATAAGTTAGCCGCTCACAAACCAGGAGAGAGCGCGGAAATGAACGCCGAAATGAACGTAGTGAGCGATCGGGCACTGCATCCCCTGGCAGTAAACAGCGAATCGCTCCAGATCCTGGCGCACTGGTTGAAGTCCAATGGAACGCGTCAGATCAGGGAACCTGATCCGCGCCGGATGATGATCGAGCGTTACCCTGCTGGTTTATTCAGCGAAGCGGAGCTGGATGCGTTGTGGGATGTGATGGAAGGATAAAAAAGAACAACAACGGATTGATAAAAGCGCTGCCCGGAAGGTGGCGCTTTTTTATGGGTGATGGTTTTGTGTTCGTGGAGATTAGTGTGGGAGCGAGCCTGCTCGCGATGGCGGCCTGACAGTCAACAGAGATGTTGGATGTTATGGCCACATCGCGAGCAGGCTCGCTCCCACAGGGTTTGGTGTGGTTAGAAGCTGTAGGTGCCAGTGACCACCAGGCTGCGCGGCTCACCCGGTTGAATCTGCGCCGCGCTGGTGGCCGACGAGTAATAGGTTTTATCGCTGATGTTGTTCAGCGCCGCGCGCAAATCCCAGTCCTTCTGACGGAACCCGACCAATGCATCCCAGCGGCCATAACCCGGCAAAACGGTGGTGTTGAGGTTATCCGCATAGCGGTCGCCCACCAGGGTCAGACCGGTTTCGGCGTACCAGCCCATTTCCGGCTTCCAGGTCAGGAACAGACTGCCGTTGTGCTTGGCCACGTTGCTGATGCGCTTGCCTTCAAAACCGTTGTTGTCCTTCTCGACAGTCGCGTCTTGCACACCCACGCCACCGCGCACATACCAGTTGCCGGCAATCTTGCCGGTGCCAGTCAGCTCGATCCCGCGTGAACGTTGCTTACCGGAAAGCAAGGTTATGGTCGGGTTGAGCGGGTCGCTGGTGCGACGGTTGTAGAGTTCCAGTTCGTAGATCGCCAGCGTGGTGCTCAGGCGATCGTCGAGCCAATCGCTCTTCACGCCGATTTCTTTCTGCTTGGTCAGCTCGGGGCTCAGGTCGTTGGTATTGCCGGCAGCGCCCGGGGTAATGCCGATCAAACCGCCGCCGACCGGCGAAAACGTCTTGGTCCAGGAGGCGTAGAACGAATGATTCTGCAGTGGCGTCCAGACCAGTCCTACACGCGGGCTGGTGCTGTGGCTGTCGCGGTCTTCGGAGATGTTGCGCAGCTTGTTGGTCGACTCGATGTCGAAGGTGTCGTAGCGCAGGCCGGCCAGCAATTGCCATTGATCATTCAGGCGTAGCTGATCCTGCACGTACACCGCACGGCTTTCGACTTCGGTGTGGTTGTCGCTGGACACTTGCATGCGCCCGGTGTGGCGCAAATCCCGATCCGGGTTATACAGATCCAGCGACGGCACGGCCTGGCGGCCAGGCCCGGTAGTGGCCGCGGTGTAAAGCTTCGGATCACGGCGTTGACTGCCGATTTCGACGCCGGTCAGCAGGCGATGCTCAAGGCCGAACGTATCGAAACCACCTTCCAGCTCAATGTTGTTGTAGACGTTGCGAGTGGTCAGATCCTGTTGCCAGTGCTGACGCGTGACCCGGTTGGTCGCCGGTGTGTAGCCGGTGAGGTAGGTGTTGTCGAAATCGCTGTTGAGCTTGAACACCCCCAGCGTCTGGCGCAGTTGCCAGTCTTCGTTGATGTCGTAGCTGAGTTTCGAGCGCAGGGATTGCGACTTATCGTCGATGAAATCGTGATCGCTGCCGTAGGTCGTATCCCGTCCGACGTCGGCCGGGCGTCCGTTTACACCGGGAATACCGCGATCCGGCGTACGGTTGTAGCGGCTGTATTCGTACTGCACCAACCAGTTCAGGTCGGGTGTCAGTTGCCAGCTCATCGACGGCGCAAACAACTGGCGATTGCCGCTGACGCCATCGCGAAAGCTGTTCTGGTCCATGTTGCCCATGTTCAGACGCAGGCTGATGTTCTCGCTGGGGTCGGTGCTCAGGTCCGCGTAAAGGCTGCGCAGGTCGTTGCTGCCGCCTTGGGCTTCAATGGAAGAGCGCCGCCCGAACTCCGGCAACTTGCTGACCCGGTTGACGATCCCGCCCTGGCTGCCACGGCCGTACAACACCGCCGCCGGGCCCTTGAGGACTTCGATGCGTTCGATGTTGTGCAGGTCGCGCACGTACTGACTGTCGTCGCGAATGCCATCCAGATAGAAATCGTTACTGGCGTCGAAACCGCGGATGCGCAGGCTGTCGAAGCGGGTATCGGCGCCGCTGCTGACGTTGGGAATGCCGCTCAGGGCTGTGCCCAGATCGTTAGTGCCGTAATCGACGACGTTCGAGGTTTTTATCGAGTCGATGGCTTGTGGCACGTAGCGCACGGGTGTAGCGGTACGGGTTGCGGTGCTGGTTTCCTTTACGCGTGGGTCGTCGGCTTCCGCTTCGGCGCTGATGGAGGTTTCTGGCAATGTTGTAGGCGCGGCATAGGAAAAACCGGCCGACAGCAAAGCGGAGAGGCCAAGACTAAAGGGAGTAAGGCGAAAAGGGGCAGGCATTGAAGGACGCGTCCGTAGGGTTTTGAGGGTGTAGCGTGTAGGGCGCGAATGATAATGCTTGCTATTTACTTTCGTGAATTATTCCTGAAAAGTTCCTCGTTTTGATTGTTTCAATTTGTGTCGTAGTTGTTACAAGAGCCGTTGGAGGCATTCGACCGATTCATGTAACAGACTGAAAGCTATTCCGGCGTTTTTCAGAAATAGAAGGAGGACTAACCTGCCGGCATCGAACTTCCTACCCCTTCGCCGGAGCCTCCCATGATCCTTCACTACATTTACGACCCGTTGTGCGGCTGGTGCTACGGCGCAAAACCCTTGGTGCAAGCTGCCCAGGCAGTTCTGCCGGTGATTGCCCATGGCGGCGGCATGATGACCGGCGCCAACCGTAAGAACGTCTCGCCGCACTTGCGTAACTACGTGATGCCTCACGACCGGCGTATCGCCGAGTACACCGCTCAGCCATTCGGCGAAGCCTACTTCGAAGGTTTGCTGCGCGATGAGACGGCGGTGTTCGATTCCGCGCCGCCGATTGCCGCCGTGCTCGCGGCCGAGCAGATCGCTGGCCGTGGACTGGCGTTGCTGGGGGATTTGCAGAGCGCGCATTACGTGGAAGGTCGGCGCATTGCAGATGAAGCGGTGTTGTTTGAACTCGCCCGCGACATCGGCCTGGAACCTGAAGGCTTCCAGACCGCGTTCAAAAACGCCGACACCGATCGCCACATCAAGGCCAGTCGCGACCTGCTGGCCAACGTCGGTGGTCATGGTTTCCCGACCTTCGCACTGGAGCAGGATGGCCAGTTCACGCTGGTCGACATCGGGCCGTGGCTCGGCAAGCCGCAAGCCTTTGCGGCCTGGCTGAGTCAGTCACTTCCCGCACAAGCCGCTGCATCCGGGCTTCAAGCCTGTGGGCTCAACGGCTGCGATTAAAAATTTCTTAGACGATTTTCGCCTATTCACAGACGATTCATGAAATTGACACAGTGTTCAGGGCGCGACTAGGATTCGCCCCAACGCCTGTGGCCAACCGCCATGACTCAAAAATAATAAAAAGGCCCGCCGCGATTTTTCGTGGGCGGGCCTTTTTGTTTCGGGGTGAAAAAAGAGTGCGATAGCGCCGTTTCAGCCGTTCGACGCAGCGCGTATCAACCCGTAATAAGGAAAAGAACAAAATGTTGAACAAGCGAATCAGCCTGATCGCTCTGGGGATGTTGAGCGCGACACAGGCCATGGCTAACGACCAGGCCGAATCCAAGGGTTTTGTTGAAGACAGCAGCCTCAAAGTACTGCTGCGCAATGCCTACATCAATCGTGACTACAAAGACGGCCGACCGGACAAAGCCGAGTGGGGCCAGGCGGCCATCGGTACGTTCTCGTCCGGTTTCACCCAAGGCACCGTCGGTGTGGGTGTGGACGCGTTCGGTCTGTACGCGCTGCGTCTGGATGGCGGCAAGGGTCGCACCGGCGCACAAGGTATCGACTTCTTCAAAAAGGGCGACAGCGGCAACGCGGCTGATGACCTGTCCAAAGGCGGCGCGGCGGTCAAGTTCCGTGTCTCCAGCACCACGTTGACTTACGGCGACCAGATGCCGGCCCTGCCGGTGCTGAGCTACGACAACGTGCGCCTGCTGCCGGAAAGCTACACCGGCACTTTGATCACCTCCAAGGAGATCAAAGGCCTGGAGCTGAACGCCGGTCGCTTCACCGCCGAATCGCGCAAAAGCGCGGAAGGCCGTGACAGCGGTGGTCTGAAGTCGATCAACGTGTTGGGTGGCAGCTACCAGTTCACCGAACAGTTCAAGGCTGCGGTGTACGCGTCTGACGTTGAAGACGTGTTGAAGAAGCAATACGTGAACGCCAACTACGTGTTCCCGATCGACAAGGATCAGTCCTTGACCCTCGACTTCAACGGCTACCGCACCAAACTGGATAATGCCTACATCCGCGAAAGCGGTGCGACCGGTGACGACAACAAGATCTGGAGCCTGGCAGCGACTTTCGCCACCGGCCCACACTCGTTCACCGTCGCGCACCAGCGCAGCACCGGCGACAGCAACCTGGGCTACGCCTACGGCGGCTACCAGAAAGATCAAGGTCGCGTCGGCGATGGCGGCAACACCATCTACCTGGCGAACTCCTACTGGTCCGACTTCAACGCCGAAGACGAACGCAGCTGGCAGGTGGGTTACGGCCTGGACTTCAGCACTTTCGGTGTCCCAGGCCTGAGCTACAACGTGGCCTACGTGCGCGGCGACAACATCACCACCTCCACCAGCGAAGGCGGCACCGAGCGCGAAATCTTCAACCAGTTCAAGTACGTCGTGCAAAGCGGCCCGGCCAAAGACCTGAGCGTAAAACTGCGCAGCTCGATCCTGCGCGTGGCGCAGAAATCCAGCGAGTACAACGTCAGCGGCAACGAAGTACGGGTGTTCGTGGATTACCCGATCAACATTTTCTGATGATCGGTTGCAGTATTGAAGCCTGATTCAAGGCTGAGAAGGAAAAGCCCCGACTGGTTCGCAATGCTGTTCACTTAAGGATCGTTGACTAATCCACGAGCAGCAGGAAAATCCGGAGTCTGATAAGGACTCCGGATTTTTTATGCCCATAACCCAGGATTTAAGCGCTGTTCTTGAGCTGGCCGACCGACCTCTGTCACGCCTTGATGTGCTTACCGACCATATTCCTTTGGAGTGGATCGAAGCCGCAGCCACGCTGGCGGATAAGGCTATGATTCAGCGCCGAGCAAGTCGCAACGCTTTATCACGAACGATGGGAAATCGAGCTGGGTTTCAGAGACATCAAATGCTCGATGCAGGACAACGCCTTGACGCTTCGCAGCAAGACGGTCGCCTTGGTGCATCAAGAGTTATGGGGGCTTTTACTGGCTTACAATGTGGTTCGTCGGGAAGCCAGCCAAGCAGCGGTTGCCCATAAAAGGTCGCCCAGCGAAGTGAGCTTCAAGTTTGCCTGTCAGCACATCGCGAGCCATCTCGTGGTGATGGCCGGCGCAGTCTCGCCATCGCATACCCCCAGAAGACTGGAGGAGTTGCGCGGCAGTATCGGCGTGCTGTTCATAACAAAACGCCCCAGACCGGCGAGGCCCAGGGCGGTGAAGATGTCAAAAACCCGATATCCCGTGGATCGCAACGCTGCTCCGCTTAAGTGAACAGCATTGCCGATTAATTCGGGGCTTTTTCATTCGTGCGATTTAGAGAACGTCACTGGCTGCAATTGTTACCCGGCGCATCAAGCACCTTCGCCACATCATCGATGATCGCCTTACTCATATCCTGCAAGAAATACGACGCCCAGGCATGTCGGTCAGAGTCGCGAATCATGGCGGCGTCTGATGCCAGCAATTTTGCGATGTGGAGCAGATCTGAGGCGTGGTAGAGGGCTTGGATAACCGGGACACCCCGGTTGATTCGGAACAGCGGTTGATTGGCGTGGTAGGAAAATGGGGTGAGGCCGATGGTTTCCAGGTCTTGGGGATTGGTCATTGGGCACCTCCGATTTTTCGGCGGTGGAGGGCGTGACCCGGTGTAGCAGTAGCGAGAATTTTGATTGGATTGCGGGCATGCATAAGGAGAACTCCGATTGGTTCCTACATCGAATTCGAGTTCTCAGGCTCGGTCGCTGAATTGGCAGCAACGATTTCAAGGTAGCTTGCGACGGGAGGCCGCGCAATCGTGGCTAGGTGGTGGCGTGGTTTGAAGTTTTAGTGATTTTTATGGCTGGGCAATAATTATTGCTGAGCCATAATTTTCATAATTTCAAAGATTGAATGGGGAAGGCTCTAGTGTGGGACTCAGTAGCAGAGCTCATTGGTTTTCGGAGACGGACTGCTACTGGGTAGTGCCTACGTCATAAGATCGAACAGACAAACGTGCATTGCTCATCTATACGGCAAAGCCGTATAGTCAGGCTCATGTTCACGATTATCGAAACCGAAATTTTCAAGCGTTACGCTGAATCCATCTGGGACGATGGCGAACGTCATGAATTCATTACCTGGCTGGCGGCTAACCCATTGGCCGGCGATGTGGTTCCTGGCAGCGGCGGTCTGCGCAAGGTTCGTTGGTCCCGTAGCGGGATGGGCAAACGAGGTGGTACACGTGTCATTTACTACAACACGCTTTCAGAAGGCTCTATTTGGTTGCTGATCGCCTACACCAAGGCGAAATTCGACAATTTACCCGCAGCCTTCCTTAAGCAACTGAAGGAGGAAATCAGCAATGGTCAATGAACTGGAGCAATTCCAGCAAGACTTGCTGGACTCTGTGCGTCAAATGAAAGCCGGCAAAGCGGCTCGTGTGACAGAGGTGCCGCTGTCAGCGGCTGCTGAAGCACGTGCCAAGGTGGGTATTTCTCAAAGTGCGTTCGCTAAGCTGATTGGAGTCAGTTTGCGGACGTTGCAGGATTGGGAGCAAGGGCGTCGGCAACCGACGGGAGCGGCGCAAACGCTGCTGCGTGTTGCGAGTCAGCATCCTGAGGCTTTGCGTGACCTGCAAGCAGTCTAGGATTAGTGAAAGGCCAGATTTGTTGCACGTAACTAATCTGGCCATTTAAAGATTACTGTTCCATTTTTTCAGCGTATATCTCGAGCTAGTCATTACACCGCGTAACTAATGATGTTCCCGCCCCCACCTTTATCCCCACCCCCCAAACTCCTACATTGAACTCCAACACCTACCCATCATCCCGATGAGCAGGTCACTGGAGATCTTCCTCATGCCTTTTGTAAGCGTACGCATTACCCGCGATGGCGTTACCTCTGAGCAGAAAGCTCAGGTGATCGCTGAAATCACTGAAACACTGGAGCGCGTCCTGAAGAAAGACCCGCACCTGACCCACATCGTGATCGAAGAGGTCGACACCGATAACTGGGGTTACGCCGGCATCACCACCACCCAGTACCGCAAGCAACTGGCTGAAAAGGAGGGCAAGTCGTGACTGCATCGGTCTCCATCGATTTCATTTCCGACGTGGTGTGCCCTTGGTGTGCATTGGGCGCGACGGCGTTAGAGCAAGCGATCGCGAACGTGGCTGGTGAAGTCTCGGTGGAGCTGACCTACAAGCCCTTCGAGTTGAACCCGAACATGCCGCCGGAAGGCGAGAAAGCCGTCGAGCACTTGATGCGCAAATACGGCCGCACTGCCGAGGACGTCGCCGCTGGTAAGGCAATGCAGATCGCTCGCGGTGAGGCCATCGGTTTC
Organism: Pseudomonas sp. LBUM1651; assembly: GCF_059716135.1. Classification (NCBI taxonomy): domain Bacteria; kingdom Pseudomonadati; phylum Pseudomonadota; class Gammaproteobacteria; order Pseudomonadales; family Pseudomonadaceae; genus Pseudomonas; species Pseudomonas sp. LBUM1651. Next base: position 275,959 of record NZ_CP166805.1, read on the forward strand.
ACCTTCGATCTGGAGAAGCGCAGCCACTTCTACAACACGTTTGATGCGCATCGGTTGCTGTTGTGGGCGTTGCAGGAAGGGCGGCAGGTCGCACTGAAAAAGATCCTCCTGCGCGGTTACTTCACTGACGGCCAGAACCCGAGCGATCGCGAGACGCTGGTTCGTTTGGCAGCAGAAGCGGGGCTGGACGCGGCAGCGGCTCAAGAAGTGTTGGCGTCCGGCGCGTTCGCCAAAGAAGTGCGTGAACTGGAAGCGTTTTACCAACAGCGCGGCATCAACTCGGTTCCGGCCATGGTGCTTAACGGTCGTCACCTGGTGTCCGGTTCACAGTCGGTCGAGTACTACGAACAGATGTTGAGACAAATGGCGAAGGAACCCGCCGAAGCCTGATTCATTACTTTTTAAAACCATCATTTATTAGTAGAGGTTCATCATGAGCAATTCGAAAAAAGTCATCGTTATCACTGGCGCCTCCCAAGGTCTCGGCGCAGGCATGGTCAAAGCGTTCCGTGATCTGGATTACAAAGTTGTCGCCACTTCGCGTTCGATCAAGCCATCCACCGACCCGGACATCCTCACCGTGGCCGGCGACATCGGCAACCCTGAAGTCGCTCAACAAGTGATCCGTGAAGCGATCGCACGTTTCGGCCGCATCGACACCCTGGTCAACAACGCCGGTATCTTCGTCGCCAAACCGTTCACCCAGTACACCGCTGAAGACTACGCCAATGTGCTGTCGGTGAACCTGAACGGCTTCTTCTACATCACCCAACTCGCGATCACCGAGATGGAAAAGAACGGCAGCGGCCACGTCGTCAACATCACCACCAGCCTGGTCGATCACGCTATCGACGGCGTGCCATCGGTACTGGCTTCGCTGACCAAAGGTGGCCTGAATGCGGCGACCAAATCCCTGGCCATCGAGTACGCCAAGCGCGGGATTCGGGTGAACGCGGTTTCGCCTGGCATCATCAAAACCCCGATGCACGGCGAAGAAACCCACGCAGCGTTGGGCGCTCTGCACCCGGTCGGGCACATGGGCGAAGTCAGCGACATCGCGCAGGCAGTTGTGTACCTGGACAGCGCCAACTTTGTCACCGGCGAAATCTTGCATGTGGATGGTGGGCAGAGCGCGGGTCACTAAGATCTGGTTTTTCCAAACCGCAGAAACAACAAAGCCCTCTTATGAGGGCTTTGTCTTGAATAGTCGAACATGAATCCAACGCCGTTCTGTGGTTCTGTTATGTGCCGCGTTCTAGTCAATTGGGTCGAGGCGGTCCAGTGCACGATTCACCGAGATTTCTATCGAGGACATGATCAGGTGGAAACCTAGCAGGGTGTTGCGACTTGTCCCCGTCTCTCGGTCTGCATGATCCATGATCATCACGCAGGCAGACGCCAGCGCCTCGCTTGAAAAGCCCAGTAGTTCTTGAACATCGAGTTCAGGGTTGACGATGAACCTCGTGGAAGGCGTGCGCGGGGTGGCTTTGATGTCGGCGATGGAGGCTCGATACTCATCGTCGTCACGCTGGGTGGCTTCGTCGAGCGTTTCGGTTTTGGGGTTGTCGTGGGCGGATGTGTTGTTGTCTGCACCCGGAGGATTAGGAGTTATTTTAGGCATATCAAAGTTCCACATTGGGTGCCAACCCTTTCCACCGCTAAGAGAAAAGGGTGGCAGCTGCACGCAGGTTAGCGGACCGGGGAACTTCGCAAAGCCGGTGCGCCCGAAGGCGCCCTGCGTACAGCCACCATCGAACCGCAGGTCTGGAGAACACCTATGGGATGGATGCACGTGCAAACGAAATACCGCGAGCCGCTAAGCCCGACCACTGATGAGCAGTGGCAGGTCAACGATAGAGCCCGGGCAATAGCGGCACAAGTCGGCGGATTCTGGAGTAATCGTAGGCAATGCCGCAAGGTTTTGTAGCTTTCAGGAAGTGACGCGTAACGCTTTTAAACAAGCATCGCCAAGCAAGCCATACATCTGACGTACAAGACTTTCAAGGGAGCATTTCCATCGAGTAACGAGGAAATCTCCGACGATTTTTAATGCGTGCCGCTCGGATTTTCTGGGGTATCACATAGCTGCGCAGACGCGTCGTGTGCGATGACATACCCAATACCGAGAGGGATAGTCGAGCTTTTTTTGCGCGCTGAAAATTTGAAGTGTGGACGTTTTTACGATTTGACGTGTGCCCGTCTCAACCCCCAGAAACAACAAAGCCCTCGTATTTCTACGAGGGCTTTGTTTTGTATGGTGCGGCACCAGACGAACGGTAGATTGGCGCGAGGCTAGGTTTTCTGCGGAGCTGGAACTCGGTGGAAAACTTGGCGTACCCCAACTAGTAACTATAAATAAATCAGCTAGTTATGGCTTGCAGTGGAATCGAATCCGGGATTTATTGGAGCGGCGCCACTCGCTCGTAGTATTCGGCACCTTCGGCAATGAGGCTCACACGGCACACGTGGGGGCGATCATCGCAGTCCTGTCGATTCTCGTGCTGTTTTAACAGATCATTCGGCAGTAGTGACGCGGTGCGAATCGGAAAGCTAAGGCAATGTTCATTCCAGACAGATTGATGCTTCCAATGGAGGCTGATGAGGGGGGAAGGGGCATAAGCTAGTTAATGGTTAAACATAGGTGGCGTATGATCTGTCGCACGACCACGTTCGGGACACTACCCGGCACTCTACAAAGTTTTGATTTATCGGTAAGCCAAGCGATGGTGTTGACCAATGCTCCTGTGATCGGCTCCTTGATTTTCCTTAGCGGCCTTACGTCACCCCTGCGATAAATCGCTAACGAGTAGCAGTGATGTTAGATGTTGCAAACGACCTACGGCATCTTTAGAGTCTTGCTTCGCAAAATCTAGTGGCAAGCTCAGCGATCAGCTTGACTTGGAAAGCTTTTTATCTCTATAAGGAAATTATTTTAAATGGCTGAGTCGGATAACCAAACACAACTACTCGATAGTGTCGTAGGTAGTCTCAAGGATATCAATCCATGGATTACCACCACAATCATTTGCTTGTTGATAATATGGGCTATCTCTCGTGCTCGATCCGCACACTTCCTATATGACAGAGTTTGGCGAATCATCGGTGGTGGCGAAATACAAAATTCGACGCTGAAGGAATATTGGGCTGATGTACGTGATGTTGAAGGTTTCAGGTTTCGTACTGGTATTAACTTTTCTTCGATGAAAGTGCTTCTGACCACGATACAATGGATGAGAGATCACAATATCAATATCAAAGACTTGTCTTTTGCTCGCGGCTGGATTCGCGAGCTGCCATGGGTATTCGGAAATCCATGGTTGAAAACGATAAGAATCTTGGTAATAGTCTTATTGATTCCATTGGGAGGGCTCGCTGCTGGCACTGCTTACATGCTGGGTAATGAAAGCGTACTATTGACCATCAAGGAGTCGAAAGTAGTTTTCTGGACGAACGGCTCTATAGCGACAAACTCCATCTTTGACCGAAACGTCCCAGAATTTTCAGTCAATCAAAATGACTGTCAAAAACTTCCTCTTAAGGGGCTAACTAGAGACGATGTAAACGTCATCTGTGAAACGCTTTCCCCAAGCAACCTCGAAAAAGTCAAAAACTCTTTGATGGAACAAAGGATTATTGCTGGATATTTCCTGGCTGTGTTGACGTTTATTTCATTCGTTCTCCTGCGCTCATTTGCTCAAGCTCAGATGGCGAGCAAACTTCGTAAAACACTAGCACCGTTTTATGAGGCTTCCGAAAAATCAGGGACAGACCACGATTGATTTATCGTTTATATATTTTCCTGAGCCAGGAACCATGTCCTGTCCCCGAATTAGTCTTGGTCCGAGTGGATGGAGACAGGCGTGAGGTCGATGGTTTTGAGGTCTTGGGGATTGGGCACCTCCGGGGAGGTGAATGGCCATGGCGTGCTGAATGGAAATGCAGATTTTTGGATGGATAAAACTCTCATATCAAAGTGAAAGCTACCACGTTCGTTATCAGGCGAAGGGGTGGCAGCTGTGCGCAGGTTGATAAACCGGAGATACAGGAACCCGACAGGCCCGAAGGTCTCCCACACACAGTCGCCATTGCACGAAATTGCGGCATAAAAAGGCGCCTGCAATCGTGGTTGGGGCGCTGTTGCGCCTGCATCTTGCCGGGTTATCAGTCCCGGTCGCTGATTTGGCAGCGACGGGATGAAGGTAAGCTTGATGTTTCTATGGCTGCAACCGTGAAAAATAAACATGTCCTCTTTTTCTATGGCTTTAATATGTTGGTGTCTAACTAAAGCTCTAGCTCGCTAAATTTAAAATTCCTGGGATATCCTGCTCCAGTTTGAGACTGTTTCCGTCATTTGTTATGTAAGACTTTAATATTTCGTATCGAAGCTTATAGCTTAAGGGGTCATTCGTGCTTCGACTTGCATTGTTGTATGCAACAACAGCGGGATGATTTTTGCTGGCATTTCTGAAAGTTTCAAAACTGAGAATTTGATCGCGAAGGTTAACTATTCCTATATTGCGCGTTAGCCAATAATAAACGGGGATGACTCCAGAACTTTTCAGGAGAGGATCGTTTTCTTTGAATATATGAAAGGCATCGGTCAGGCTTGATTTGACTCTTTCTGCACTGAGCGAAAATTCCGTTTCGGTCAATGCAGCTTCCAATGCAAAACGATCTAGGTTTATTTTTTTAGTTTCTACAAAGCCGCCGCGATGCTCAATTAATAGAAGTTTTGCTGCAACGTTTTCGCTTTGTTTTCGAGTGTTAGAGAATGCAATAGATTTAGTCAGAAAATTAGTCTGTGAAATTTCACGTATTAACCTAGGAACCTCTCCAGTCATTGCGCTTCTGACTTCGGCGCCAGTTAATGGCTTGTTGCGGTTGAGGCGTACAAATAACTCATTAATCATATCTTCTCGGTTCGTAATCACCGACATGACGGTAATGTTAAAGTTTTCCACTCTCTGTGCGATTTTTGAATGCTTTTCTTTAAGCTTGAAATAATCCATTCCTGAAATATCTACAGGCTCATCACCTAGATAAACCATGTTTTTATTTAGCTTAAGTTTTCCATCTAGAAAGTCAAATATCGCTTCAAAACGTTGCCGTCCGTCGATAACTGCATAAGGCTTTCCGGTTATATTTAAATTGCTGCTAACGTAGCTGAAGTCGGCAATATAAAATTTTGGTATATCGTATCCGTTTATGATTGAGTCAATCAAATAGGCTTTGTCTGTTGAAGACCAAACACCGGGGCTGCGTTGGTATGGCGGAGATAGATCTAGTTGGTCTCGCTCTGAATGCCACCATGAAAGAGTAGTTGCTTGAAAAGGGCGAACAACGAACATAGGCTTGCTCATTAGTTAAAATCCAAAGCTGGTTTTGATTTCAGATCCTAAGCCCGATAAATCGGGATATATGACCGAATGAGTATAGCCTATAGATAGTATTTTTTTAAATAGCTCTTGTTTTACTTGGTCGGCTACGATTAGGCAGGTAATGCAGCTCTTTGCGTAGGTTATGTTTTCCATCGCAGTAAGTCCCCGTCCGAATAGTGTAAAAGTCCCACGTTGAGCGACTATTCGTGGATTCGTATGATTTGAATAAATCGCAATCGGGTCGGTCCTTGGTGCGAGGTCGTCAGTTAAGCTCTCAATAAATCTAACAGTTGCATTGTCTGCTGGATCGGGTATGCGAGGTAGGTTTACATTGTTCAGCGCTTGTTTCGTCCACTGTAAAGGATCTAATAGCCAAACACATGGGGTATTATTTCCTTTGGAGCTCGATAGTGCAAAATATAATGCAATAAAAGGATTTTCAGACCAGTCAAGCAACCTGGTTGGTACACCAAAATGTTGGGCCATGAACATCCAGTCAAGTGGTGTGACCGGAGGCGCGCTCAAAAAAGGCGGACTGGTTTGTTTTAGTCTAGCTATAACTCGTCCCTCTAGCTCTATCGGATCTATGCTTCCATTCTTTACATCAGGATGTCGAAATAGTGATGGGGAAAGTCCGTGAGAGTAGTCCCCTGCTCCACGAAACCATCGAGGCCCTGGATTTTGCTCAATTGAAATTTCTATATGATTGAGGAACTCTGTTAAATTGCTTATAACTTCTATTCGAACCATATATCATCCATTGATGGGCTACTTTCAAAAAAGTCACACTTAGTGTGTGCTAGTAAAAATTTTCACTCGGAATTGTGTTATCACTCTGAGCCAAGAGTATACAAAACGCCATTACCCCGTCTACGACAACTTGGGTTTTTCGTAGATTGTCGGGCGCCTACTATCAGCTTTGGGTCTTGTAGGGCTTCCCTGCGCGGGAGAGGAAAGGGGACGGGCTCTGAGGAATCCCACAAATCTATACCAAGTCGTTTGACTCGTTAACGAACAAGGTCAGGGAACGCAGCAAGCGAGTCAGGAGGGCTATGGGTAAGCCGCGTAGCAAGCGCAATCAAGACAAGGCCCATGTGCGACAACTCCAACCCTACCAAACCCCAGAAACAGCAAAGCCCTCGCATCTCTGCGAGGGCTTCGTTTTGTATGGTGCGGTACCAGACGAACGGTATCTTTCTATGAAGCTAGGTTTTCAGCGGACCTGGAATTCGGTAGAAAATTTGGCGCACCCAGTTAGTAACTAAAAATAAAATCGAATCCGGAATTTATATGGCGTTAGCACATTGTCGGCCTGCGCGTAAATTATCCAAAGCAGCGTATGACCCGGTAAACACAAGCCCCGCGTGCTGGAGGTCGCTGTAGAGGCCACTCTAGACAATTAAAACTGGACTCCGAAATTCCATTTAAGAGTGATATCCGGTGTGGTTACCTTGTTTCTCAGCAACTGCATCGCTGAATCAGCAGCCTTAAAGCAATCATCAGGCAGGCAGACGGCTGTGACGGGCTGGTGCATCAGCACATTTCGTACACGATCTCGGAGATCATCTATAGCTCCGTATTGAGCAGAGCTAATGATACTGTCCTTCTCTAGGTCAATCAGGATTTCATATATTGTAGGTTTTTTGGCTTTTTTACCTTTTACTTTTAGTAGCCATAGCTCTTTAGCTACGGACTCGATCACAAACCAAAGCATTGTAAATGAACCTCTAAAATCGTGATTTTGATATGCAGATTTGGCCCTAGCGATGAACGCAAGACGTTTAATCAATACAGGATCATCAACGGCTTTCTCAAATTGTTGTAGGGCAGCGCTTATGGTGGCTTTTTTAACTTTGGTGAAATTCGACCATGTTCCAATGTCGTGATGGGGCACGTGTGCCCCATCCATTACTAAAGATGTACATCTTGCTGCCATTAGAGATATATTATTTGAATGGCTTTTTCGTACAGGTATGCCTCCCCTGAACCCTACTCGACAAGTGTTTGCAATTGAAACTGCGGAAAAAGAAATTTCACCGGAGTCGAGGCATTTTATAGACTCTGACTCTATAAATAATTGCATTACATTTGCATAATCCATATGCTCGTCCCACCATTGAACGGCCTGATTTATTTGGTCTGGATCACTCATTGGCGGTCTTGTTTTGGCAAGTTCTGTCATTCGAAGGAGCATCATTCCATCAATACATACAGCCGCAGAGAATTTTCCCGTGTGATGCCAGATGACGGGTTCCGGAATTATACCTCGAAGTTTTTTACGTTCGACTTGGTCATCAAAATCAATCCATTCCTCAACCCAAAAGCCTTTCTCATCGTAGAATCCAATAAAATCTTCAATCCCATCGTTCATTGACTCTAAGTTCAAAATTAACATCCATAAAAGCTCAGTTTAAAAAAACGGGGTCAGACCACGATTTTCGTTATTTAACTGAAAACGTGGTCTAACCCCTATTCCCGCGTTGTCACCTATGATTCAGCCTTTACTGACCTTGATTGCATCTGAAATCCAACTTTCTATGTTATTTTTAATATCGTTATAAGCATCTGAAGCTTTTGGGGTGATACAAGGAGGTATTTTGGATACACCATTCCGTTTGTATGTAAAATGATCGAGAGGGTTTTTTCCTTTTTTACCAACGCCGTCGTTAGGGTCCTTGAGATCGTTTACATGTATCGCGAGCAAACCTTTTCTGTCATTCCATGCTTTTTTGATCTCGTGCTTGACCCAAGGCCGTTCAGAAGTTTTTTCGCCCACTAGAACAACCACGCAGTCACAGTCTTTCATTTTGCTATCGATCCAATCTTCAATAGCTTTGTCTCCTTTCTTTTTAACAGTCTCCCAATCGTTGGCTTCTACAGGCTGATTGCTTTCTAATGCGCCAATGTTACGCACTAGTTGGGTTCTCATTACGTCATTGTCAAAGTGAAAACTATAAAAAACTTTGGTCTTAGCCATTTTATTTTCCTAAGCGTTGGATGATGTTAATGGTTTTTTTGATTATTTCATGTTGTGTAAGTTTTTCGTCGTTTAGTTCCTTTATTAACGGATAAATCCAAGTGTTGGTTCCGAAATACTTGGTCGGATTTTCTTCAAGTTGTGAAGTTATGATCTTTGCCATATATCCTGTTGCTCCGATAGGGATCGGGATGACGCCATTACCAACCGCAATCTCAAACTCTCGCATTACGCCATTTGCTGGAATGATAGTGCCGTTATCATTTTTTTTATTTCCGAAAATGAAGAGTGCGATCCCCGAAAGCGCGATCATTCTTTGGCGATAATCTTCCCATAGGTCTGCGAGATTCTTGTTGTTAGTCTCAAATTGTGGGAAAGGCCTAACAATCAATTGGTCTTCTGAGAATTTTTAAGGGGCAGAGTAGATTGCCTCAAGCGCACCGTTTATTACTGCGCTCCCGACTCCCCATCCAAAACCATTTACAATTCGTAAGTTAGTGATGATGAGCTTTTTGCTTAGTTCGTGAATAAAAGATTGCGCTTCAGATCTTTGCCAATCGCCATATTCTTCGGCACTTCCTGATATGAATATAGTTTTCTTTCTGAAACGTATTTCTATCTCTTTAAGTATCTCTGTTATGGTTTCGTATTCGTCTACGAGTACCGTCTGAATTTTGTATCTTTTCAGGTCGTTTATTTTAAGTTCTTGTTTTCGGGTTTTGTATTTAAATGCTTCGTCGCAGTCATTGCTGAGTCGACTTTCACGTTTCATGAAGCAGTAATGTTGTTTGTTGCTGCTGGTACGAAGCCTGCTTAAAACATAGTCTAAGTTTGGATCGGTGAAGCTGAAGCCGATAAAAAGAAATGTCTTTGATATTAAATCACCGCTCAGAGCTGTGATGAACTGTTCATGTGTCTTGTAGTATTCTTCATACTGCTCCTTTGCAATTATTGCCTTGGATGGAGAGCTTGCATCTCCATGCATCTTGTAAACGACAACATCTCGTTTAGGTTTAGTGTTCGCTAACTGGTCTATTTCATGCTTTATATCAACAACTTTAAGTGCTTCTTTAAGGCTGTCTTCGATCAATGTGTCATAATTTGTTGTCCAATATGTAGGTATTGGAAGTCTTGCGAGTATTTTATGGTTAATCGAGCTTTCAGCTTGTTCGGAAAATTCCTCAAGGATTTTTTTTGTTATTCCTGCCTTGCTGGCTCGGTGATTTACATGGTATTGCGCAAGTGAAATTAAGTCGTGTTCATCATCAATTTTTAAACCAAGTTCGTCTGCGATGTCCCTTAGTAGTTCTTTCCAATCTACATAACCTGAACTTTTTGACATCCCTGCGCCAGCAAAGATCGCAACGTTCTTTTCGGCAATATCCTTCACAAACTCTTTTATGAAGGCCTCAATTTCGTGGTCGAAAGCCATGTTGTTCTCGTTGTTGAAAGTTGACTGGGTTTAAATTTTCATCACAGCGCTGACTCGACAATCTTTTGTGTGATGTGTTTGGGTGTGTGGGGTTTTAATATTTTGCGCACTAATAGTGTTAGTGTTGGTGTTAAATATGGTTAAACTTATCGGGCTAAGTTTTATTGGCGTTTTTCTAACTGAAAAAAAATCAACAGTAAGTTGAGGCTTCCGCGGTTCTATGCGTTGTTCTGCATGGCAGACAAAAAAATTTTCCGAAGACTGGGAAGCGGTAGAAATGTACACATTGACGTCCTTGTCGCAACCAGCAGCAAGCCAGTAGGTGGCACTATGCTATCCGCGTCTAGGCTGCTCGAATAGGTACCTAGACTAAAGAAAGGCAAATGATCTACCTCAAATTGTAAGACGAAGAAAACGTACTCTGAGAATCATCTGGCCAGCCTCTTCCACCACAAGGAGGTGGGGAGGCCGGCCAGATGATTCTCAGATCTATTTTTGGAAGAAAAGGGGACGAAGAAAAGGGCAGATCTATTCTTAGCCCTCTGCCTTTGCCGTTTTCTGACCTTCGCTTAGCGGATGAGCTGCCAGGATTTTCCTAGGCGATGAGTGAGTAATTGCATGGTCAGCAAGTAGTAATAGCGCGTCGATTCAGTGCGCTGGTTTAGGTGGTGATTCAAAAACCACTCAAGGTGTTTTCTCTGCCAAGTCCATGGATTGTCGCGTTGCCAGCGCTCAGCTATTGCTGTTTGGATAGTCTTCGCCTGACGAAGGTGGCGTTGGCGCGTGGTGTGAGACCCAGTCAGGACGCCCTCCAGGAACAGCTCCATATCGAATGGCTTGCTCATGTTCGACCACCGATATAAGTCGATACCACGTCGATACGGCCGTGCCCCAGCTCATAGCTGATTTGTACTCGGGCCTCCTGATCTAGGCGTCGGTCGAGTTGATAGCAATGGCCACCGTTGATGGGTGCGGGGTAGTGGGTGATTTTTTCATAGCGTTCGCACGCATAGGCTGCCCGCAATTCGTGGAAGCCTTTGAGGTCGTGCTTATGGATGATGTCCCGTGCGGGACGGACGATTCCCTGCACAAAATCGAGGTAGCTTTCGTTCGGTGCAAGCAGGTTGCAGCTACCGTCGAGCAAAACCTGTTCGGCAAACTTCAGTGCGTCGACAATATGATTATCTACCGTAATCCAGCGAGGTGCTGAAGCGCCTGAACGGCCACCTTTGGTGCCGTCCTGGATGTTGATCTTGCCGAATTGCTTAGCTTCACGTTTTAGACGGGGAAGGTCGGCCAATATCGCCTCGCGCAAGCGCATACCGGTGACTCGCGCTAACTGAGCGATGGCCGCGGCGCGCGGCTGCTGGTTTTCGCAAAGCACCTCTACGATCCGCTTCACCTGTTCGCGGTCTTGGCCTTGCGGCACTGAACGACGAACACTGGTGCGCCGCATTCCCAGCGCCTTGCTCGGACTCGGCACTTTTACATACTGATCACCGCGAAGCGCGGCTATGGTTCGGTTCACACTGGACAACCGATTTTGCGCGGTCGCGATGGCAAGTTCGCCTTGTTCAACTTGGTGACGCAGATATCCGGCGTAGTCCAGCAAGGTTTGCCGATCAATCTGCCGAGCATCGTTAAACCCCGGGCCATCCTCCGACCGACACCAGCGCACAAACGCCTGCCAGCGATCACCGTGCGCCTTCACCGTGCCGTAATGCCCGCCGCCAAACAGATCTTTTAGCGCTTGCGGCCCGGCATAGCTCAGCTGCCGACCATAGCCAAAATTGCGCCCATCCCGTCTACCGACCAACGCCATGATCACATTCCTCTCGAAGCCAAACTCTTAAAACCTTCCCCCACGTCATCCCGCCAAGAATCTTGAGTGTTATCAGGGATCAAGGCCCCTGCGACCTGTGAGGGTTGTCCACTAACGCGGGACTGGCGGCTCCTTACGACCGGGAGCTTGGGCATCTCATGATCTGGCCTCCTGATCACTTCCGAGGAAGTGGGCGGGTGGAGGCTGCATTGGCTGACGAGACCAGCGCCGCGAGATCCTGAGTCAGGTGAAGGCAGTGAAGCGACGACCGGGGCATACCTGACTGTCAGTCAGGTGCAGTCCATTCCGTGGGCTGCGGCACCATCATCGGCATCGCTGTTGCTGGTGACATCGGTGTTTGTCGCGCCGATTGTCACGAGGGGGAATGCCGCAAAGCCTGGTACGAGGTGGGCTGCAGCAGTGGTAGGAGCGCCCGTCTCTTTCCGGAAGAAAGAGACGGGCGCAGGTTGGCGCAATGAAATGGCCAAGCGGATAGATTGCTGCAGGGCAGCTGGGGAGGGGGATGTATTTGCCGCAATGGCAATGATCTGAAGTAGGCATCCATCACTCGGTGAGTGACCGTGCGAGCCGCCGGACGCTAATCGCACTTTGGGAGAACCACCACGGTGTGGCGTAGCCTTAAAGGTCCTGGCTACCTGGGTTGCTGTCAACGACAGCGCTTTGCCCGATCTTTTCTACGCCTGTGGATAATTCGGGTCAAGGCCCGTATTTTCGGGCGTTCTTCGGCTGTGGATGAAACTATCCACCGGTGGAAATCTGTGGTTTTCCACAGACAGTTTGCGTGGGCTTTAGATTTTTTAAATGAGGTCCATCCAAGCAGGGCGGCTTTGCAGCCCCGCTTGGATGGACCCGCGTGGAAGGGCGGACTGCGGTGATCTCTTTGGCTTACCCACGTTTGGATGCGCCACGGCTATTTTGTAGGGCGGTAATGTTGTCGCCGACCGGGTGAGCGAATTCGTGGGGCGTCACATGCCCATGGCGGTTGGCGTCGATGTAGTTGCTCCAGCACGCCATGATTAGCCGACGCTGTTCGAGGAATTCGGCCTTGTGGATATAAGCGGCGCGCACGCGGTTGCGTTCCTTGTGGCTCATTTGTCTTTCGATGGCTGCGTCGGTCCATAACCCGGACTCCAGCAGGGCGCTACAGGCCATGGTCCTGAAGCCGTGGCCGCACACGTCCTTGCTGGTGTCATAGCCGACGTTGCGGAGCATGGTGTTAACCGTGTTCTCGGACATGGGCTTCCAGTACTTGTGGTCGCCCGGTAGCACCAACTCTGAAAAGCGACTGAGGCTGCGCAGGCGCTCCAGTATTTCGATGACCTGCGGCGAGAGCGGGACCATTTGAATGTCGCCGTTCATTTTGGTCCCACGTGTGGAGTTGCGTACCCCTTCAATCGGTGCGCGTGTATCGGGGATTTCCCACATGGCGCGTTGGAGGTCGAACTCACTCCATCGCGCGAAGCGCAGTTCGCTGGAGCGGACGAATACATGCAGCGTGAGCAGGACGGCAAGGCGCGTCAGCTCGCGGCCGTTGTAGTTGTCGATACGGTGTAGCAGTTCGGGTAGGCGGTTGAGGGATAGGGCCGGGCGATGGACTGTGCGCGGCGCGTGAATCGAGCCTGCCAGATCCAGTGCAGGATTCATGGTGATCTGCCGAGCCCTTTTGGCCCCGCGCATGATGGTGGATAAGTAGTTCTGTACCCTTAACGCCACATCCATGGTGCCGCGTTCCTTGATGCGCTGGGTGATCTCTAGCAGGTCATGGGTATCGAGTTCAGCGATGGGGCGTTGGCCGATCAGCGGGAAGACGTGGGTGCGCAGTCGGCTCATTACGGTTTTTGCGTGGCCTTCGGTCCAGCGGCGGGACATATCAGCGTGCCACTCCAGGGCAACGGTTTCGAAAAGCAGTGCCGCCCGCTGGGCTACGATCCTGGCCTTCTTCTTTTCTTCCATTGGGTCGAGGTTGTCTAGCAGCAACGCCTTGGCTTCGTCTCGCTTACGTCGTGCGACGGAAAGGGTAACGATGGGGTAATTGCCGATGATGAGCGTACCTTCCTTGCCGCTGGGCTTGGTGTACTTCAAGCGCCAGGTCTTCACGCCATTGGGTTTGACGAAAAGGTACATGCCGCCGCCGTCGAACAGTTTGTAGGCGCGTTCGCGGGTTTTGGCCGTGCGGCATTGCAGGTCGCTGAGGGGGATCGCTAGACGTGGCATAGGGGTACGCGCTCCTGACCGGGAAATCGCAATACCCCTAACATACCCTCGGGGAAGGGGGATTTTGTTGGATCCCGACAGAGGGTCCTGGAACGAAAAAACCCGCCAAAGGGCGGGTTTTCGGGGCTTCCAGAGCATTCGGTGGAATGCAATGGAGCCTAATGTGGTGCCGGCACCAGGAGTCGAACCCGGGACCTACTGATTACAAGTCAGTTGCTCTACCAACTGAGCTATACCGGCGTGTTAGGGCGACGATTATAGCGATTGGATTGGTTCTGTAAACCCCTGAATTCAGACTATTTTTGCGCGGGTGTCCGACCAGCCCCGCGGACGGTTCTGCGGGGCTGGCCGGTGAAGCATTACACGCCGTTTTTAACGGCGTTGATCAAGTCCTGACTCAGCACTTGCGCGGGCGCCACTTGCACGCTTTGGGTGTAGAACGGCGGCAGGTTCTGGGCCAGTGTCGACAAGGCTTGCGGGGTGGTATTGCCCGGCAGCAACACGTATTGCAGATTGGACGGATAGCTCTGCGGCACAGGGCCTTCCATGGTCGAACCGTACGCACCGAAGGTCATCACGGCTTGCGGCGTTGTTGGGTCTGGGGCGTAGAGGAAGACGAAAGTGCCGTATTTCGGATGCGTCAGGTATTGCGCGGCTTCGGCGCGTACGGCCGGGTCGGGGTCGTTCATCAGGGTCCAGCGCATGACCGCATAGCTGCGTGTGGTTTCCATGAACGCTGTACGAATCGGCGACTCCTTCTCGGCGCCGCCCAGACACACCAACAAATTACCGAACGGATCGATGAGCGCTACCGAGTTGAATACCGGAGTTTTCGGGTTGGGTTGTGCAGTTTTCAGCAGCGGCGGGGCGAGTTCTGCGCCGGGGTCACGCGGGTTGGCCGATTGCACGGTCAGTGCGAACGGGCTGAGCGCCGTGAGTGCCTGGCGCACTTTGCTGTTGGCCGGCAGGGTGGCCGGGTTTTTTAATTGATCCGGTGGCAGACCGCTGTTGTTGCTGGCCTCGCGCACGGTGTTCACGCTGGCGGAGAAGATCGAACTGCAGAGGAAGTACGCTGCCGAATCGATCGTTTGGTTGGCAAAAACAGGACTGTTCGAGCCCTGATAGGCGCGGCTGACCGGCGCTGCAATGGCGTAATAGCCCCAAGTGTCCTGCGCTTGCTGGCGGATTTGCGGTGGCAGCGACGGAAAGGTGAACTGGCTGTTGTAGTTGATGCCTGCGTAGTCATCGATCGCACTGACGGCGACGTTGAATCCTGCGGTCAGCAGCGAACCGGCGCACATGGCGCACGGGTCCAGCGTGGTGACGACGGTCAATTGGTTGGGCGGTGGCAGGTTCAGTGGTGCAACGTTCTCGTAGTACCAGTCCACCAACTGTCGCTCGCCGTGGGCGGTCGGGTCGTGGGGTAGAAAGTAGGTGGTGCCACTGCCGGGAAAAGGCATCAGCACGTTGTTGTGCAATGCGGCGATGACCTCGCCCGTTGCGTTGTTGATGATGGCGCCGCCCACGGCGAAGGTTTGCTGCAGTGCAGCGTAAATGGCTTCGTTGGCGACGGTATCGACGGCTTCCTGCGCACTGTTCAATGTGCTCATTTTTTCCCAGCTCCTTGCTGTCCCTGACGTCAGAGAATTCTGACGCTTGGCAAAGATAGTTGAGGATCTCCAGGTCGTTTATGTTCTTTTGGCTTAATGCTTATGCACAACGGGGAGTCCGACGCACGCGGTTATGATCGAAAATGTGGATCCATTCTCATTTTCTCGCAAATGCCTGTTTTTCCGGTTTTTTATTCATGTGTACGAAAATTGAACAGTTTAGTTTCAGCCTTGAAACAGGCGCAGATATTGGATCCACGATATTTCATCAACAGAGTTATCCACAGGCTGTGGCTGTTTAGGCGCGTTCCGCCAGCAACAGGAAATTACGCGGCGTGAGTGGGGTTTCACAAAAGGTGCCGAGTCGAACGGTATAACCCTGCTCGGTTAGGAAAAGTGCTCGATCAAGGTTCAGCCAAAGCTCCAACGGGCGTCGGAAAAGTCCGCGCAACAGTTCCAGATTGCGTACTTCTGCCAGTCGCTGCCAACCGGCGGCTTCGATAGCTGACCAGTCTTGCGGACCGATTGTGGATAACTCTTTAAGTGCGGCCAAATAATGGCAGTAATCGGCGAAGGATCTGTCCAGCCAGGCGCTGGGCAGGGACGGCGTGGGCAGGTATTCATCAACGCCACGCAGCTGCCGTTGCAGCAGGTCGAACGCCAGGCGCCGGGCCATGGACGTATCGCGCTGACGTCGGACACGGGCACCGGCGGTGACGGTTTCGCTCATCGGGAGTGAAAGATCATCGAGTGACAGCTGTAGGTCGGAGCGCACACCGACAGAGGAAACTGGCTGGTACGCAGGAAGACTGATCCGGTTGTAGCAACACGGCGCAACCGCCATTTGTTTGCACCCGGCGGCGCTGGCAAGCTGGATCAGTCGCACATGCAGATCGCCACAGGCGTGCAGTGCGACAGGTGTGTGATCGGCGCTCAACAAAGAGGCGGCGCCAGGCGCAAGTACATCCTGCTCGACATGCAGCGCATGCAATTGATGACGCTGGCTAAGCGCCTGGCCACTGAGGACCAGTGCTGGATCGTGCTCAAGACAAGTGAGCAATTGACCGGGTTGCAGCAACCGCCGCCCCAAGTGGCCCTTGCCAGAGCACCAATCCAGCCAATGCTTGGGTGGCACAGCAAACGACAACCGACTGGCAAACGCTTCGATCTGCTGCCACTTGCGCCCCGGCACATCGACATTCAAGCGATGCCCGGCCGCTTCGAGCGCATGAGCCGGCAGCTCGGCCACAGAACCCAGCTCGAGGGCTGACGCCGCCAACGAAGCAAACGGTTCCGGCGCATCCAGCAGACAAGGTTGGTTATGACTGTTTTCCGCATCTTCCAGCGACCGCCCGCGTAGCCATAAAGCCAACTCCGGGTAGGACGTTTCCCAAGGAAGCTGCAGATGATTAAACGGTCGAGGCTTCCACAACGCCTGATGCTCAATCAGAAAAGCATCCAGCGCCGTGAAACGGGCGAGCAAGTCTTCGCCCGTCAACACGCGGGAATCAACGCCCCTGGCAGGCATCGACGCGCAACCAGCGCTCCAGCAGCTTGAAGCCGCGAACCAGCACGTAAGCCATCAGCAGATAGAACATGCCTGCGGCGAAGAAGATCTCCACCGGCAGATAAGTCCGGGCAATGATGGTGCGGGCCATGCCGGTCAGTTCCAGCAGGGTCACGGTGCTGGCCAGGGCACTGGCCTTGAGCATCAGGATCACTTCGTTGCTGTAGGCCGGCAGGCCGATACGCGCAGCACGAGGCAGGATGATGTAGAACAGCGCCTTGGCCCGGGACATCCCCAGCGCCCGTGCCGCTTCGATCTCGCCCGGTGGAATCGCCTGGATCGCGCCACGCAGAATCTCGGCGATGTAGGCCGCCGTGTGCAGCGTCATGGTCGCCGTGGCGCACCAGAACGGATTGCGCAGGTATGGCCACATCGAGCTGTTACGGATCGCATCGAACTGCGCCAGGCCGTAATAGACCAAAAACAGCTGAACCAGCAACGGCGTGCCACGGAAAAAGAAGATGTAGCCGTAGGGGAATGCGCGCACCCACCACAGGCGCGACGAGCGCGCGATGCCCAGCGGAATCGCCAGCAACAGACCGGCAATCACGGCAATGGCCACCAACTCCAGGGTCAGCGTCGCGCCCTGCGCCAGTTTCGGCAGCCACTTGATGATGACTTCCCAGTTCATTGGGTGCTCCTCGCGAAGCCGCGAGCGGCGCGTTTTTCCATGAAGTGCATGCCGGTCATGGCGAGAATCGTCAGGCCCAGGTACATGAACGCGGCCACCATATAGAACGTGAACGGCTGCTTGGACACGGTCACGCCGATTTGCGCGTGACGCATGATTTCTTCCAGGCCGATGACCGACACCAGCGCGGTGTCTTTCATCAGGATCATGAACAGGTTGCCCAGGCCGGGCAGGGCGATGCGCCACATCTGCGGCATGATCAATCGGGTGAAGATGCGCAATTTCGACAGGCCCAACGCCACGCCTGCTTCACGGTGACCTTTGGGGATGGCGAGGATCGCACCACGAAACACTTCCGTGGCGTAGGCGCCAAAGCACAGGCCCAGCGCAATCACGCCGGCGGCGAAGGCATTGAGTTCGAGGTCGGGATTGCCGAAAAACTCGCCAAGGGCACGCATCAGGTTGACTGTGCCGAAGTAGATCAACAGCACCCAGAGCAATTCCGGGATACCGCGAACCAGTGTCGAATAAGTGCCGCCAAGCCATTGCAGCGGCTTGTACGGGGAAGTCTTGGCCAAGGCGCCGAGCAAACCGAGCACCAGCCCGAGACACAGGGCCGAGAGTGCCAGTTTCACAGTCATCAGCGCACCAGCGGCGAGCGCCGGGCCGAATCCGTAGAGGTCGATAATCATGGATTTCTTTTCAAATCGCGGCAGGCAATGCCAGAGACTGGCACCGTCAGCGAACGGAGCCAGTCAGGCAGGTCAGAATCAATAGATGCTGAACGGGAAGTACTTGTCGTTGATCTTTTTGTAAGTGCCGTCAGCGACGATTTCTTTCAGTGCGGTGTTCAGCTTCGTGCGGATCTCATCGCCTTTACGTACTGCGATACCGATCTTGTCGCTTTCTTCCACCGGGTCGCCTTTGAATTCGTAAGACTTGCCGGCGTCGCTTTTCAGCCACTCGTAGTTGACGTATTTGTCCGCAAGGATGCCGTCCAGACGACCGGAAGTCAGATCGAGGTAAGCGTTTTCCTGGGTGTCATAGAGTTTGGTTTCAACGCCTGGCATGTTGTCTTCAAGCCAGGTGCCGGCCAGTGTCGCGCGCTGGGCGCCGATCACTTTGCCCTGCAGCGCATCCTTGTCGGTTTTGAAGTCGACGTTTTTCGGCGCGATGAATTGCAGCTTGTTCGAGTAGTACGGGTCGGTGAAGTCGACCGCTTGCTTGCGCTCGTCGGTGATCGACATCGAGGAGATCAGGAAGTCGAACTTCTTGGCGTTCAGGGCCGGGATGATGCCGTCCCAGTCGGACGTGACCACGGCGCATTCGACTTTCATCTTGGCGCACAGGGCGTCGCCGATTTCCTTGTCGAAGCCGACGACATTGCCACTGGCATCTTTGTTGTTGAACGGTGGGTAGGCCGCTTCGATGCCCATCTTCAGGGTTTCGGCCATGGCACCGGCGCTGAAGGCCAGGGTGACGGCGGCTGCCAGGAAGACCTTTTTGTAGTTCTGCATGCGGGTAGCTCCGTTAGCGGTTGCTGGACATGAATTGTTTGCAGCGCGCCGAAAGCGGGTTTTCGAACACCTGCTGTGGCGATCCTTGCTCTTCTACCAGGCCCTGGTGGAGGAACACCACTTCGCTGGACACCTGACGGGCGAACCCCATTTCGTGGGTGACCAGCAGCATGGTGCGGCCTTCTTCGGCCAGTGCGCGGATGACATTAAGTACTTCCTGGACCATTTCCGGGTCAAGGGCAGAGGTGGGTTCGTCGAACAGGATCACCTTGGGTTGCATCGCCAGCGTGCGGGCGATGGCCGCGCGTTGCTGCTGGCCGCCGGACAGTTGCGCCGGGTATGCATGGCGCTTGTCGGCGATGCCGACCTTGGCCAGCAAGGCTTCGGCGACTTCGATGGCTTCGGCCTTGCTCTGGCCGAGCACGCGACGCGGCGCTTCGATGATGTTGTCGAGCACGCTCATGTGCGGCCACAGATTAAAGTTTTGAAACACAAAACCAATCTCGCTGCGCAGGCGATTGATCTGCTTGCCGTCGGCCGCCACCAGTTCGCCGTTCTTGGCGGCTTTGAGCTTGAGTTCTTCGCCGGCCACCAGGATCTGACCCTGATGCGGGTTTTCCAGCAGGTTGATGCAACGCAGGAACGTGGACTTGCCGGAACCGGAGGAACCCAGGATCGAGATCACATCGCCGTCGCGGGCGGTCAGCGAGATGCCTTTGAGCACCTCAAGCTGTCCGTAGCGTTTGTGCAAGTTGCGGATTTCAAGCGCGGGCGTGGCCTCAGCCATGTGCGTTCCTCATAGTGTTTCGCTCCTGCTGTTGGTTGGCCTTCCTGGCGAGGCGGCCAACCTAGCATAGCGTCTGAATGGCAGCCAACAGCGCTACGGGTGGTAAACGGGTGGCATGTGGCAGGTTGTCGCATCGGTACAGCAGACTGTCGCGCTGCTATCAACCGAACAGCCGTTTGAACCAGTTGGGGGGCGGCTGTCCCGTAAAAAAGGGCGCGATGTTGCCAGCTTTGGCGGGGTGTTGGAAGCGCTAACCGGCCAAACGTTCCTGATACGCACTTTTATTGTGCGTTGAGCATTTCCTGGGTGTGTTTCCGGTGCGCAGATTCGTTCCTTAAGTGAGTCGCAGGGTAACGCTCTGGCAAAGTGCTATTGCTTTCAATGACTTGCGATGACTGTCCGGTCAGGACGAGATCGCCGGACTAGAGGGTTTTGAAACATTTTGGCGCACTTATTGCGTGCAGATTCCGGAACGCCCCGTTGGTTTCTTTTTACAGAAGAGAATTCACGGCGGGATGCATGCATTCGCTTTTCCTTACAAAGGTAGTTTCAATGAGCAATACCCAAAGCTCTAACGGCCTCGAACAGGGGCTCAAACCGCGGCATGTGACCATGCTGTCGATCGCCGGGGTTATCGGCGCCGGCCTGTTCGTTGGCTCGGGCCACGCAATCGCTGCAGCAGGCCCGGCCGTGCTGTTGGCCTACGCCGCCGCCGGTATGCTGGTGGTGTTGGTGATGCGCATGCTGGGTGAAATGGCGGTTGCCTCGCCAGACACCGGCTCCTTCTCGACATACGCCGATCGCGCGATCGGTCACTGGGCCGGTTTTACCATCGGCTGGTTGTACTGGTGGTTCTGGGTGCTGGTGATCCCGCTGGAGGCCAACGCCGCCGCAACCATCCTGCATGCCTGGTTCCCAGGCGTGGACATCTGGGCTTTCGCCCTGGTCATCACGATGCTGCTGACCGTCACCAACCTGTTCAGCGTGAAGAACTACGGCGAGTTCGAGTTCTGGTTCGCCCTGCTCAAAGTCGTGGCGATCATCGGCTTCATTATTCTCGGCGTTCTGGCGATCTTCGGTTTCCTGCCGAACAGTCAGGTCAGCGGCGTTTCGCACCTGTTTGACACCCAAGGCTTCCTGCCAAACGGCATGGGCGCGGTACTGGGCGCTATCCTGACCACCATGTTTTCCTTCATGGGCACCGAGATCGTAACCATCGCGGCCGCGGAATCGAAGAACCCTGGCAAGCAAATCTCCAAGGCCACCAACTCGGTGATCTGGCGGATCGGTTTGTTCTACCTCGTATCGATCTTCATCGTCGTGGCCCTGGTGCCATGGAACGACCCGGTACTGGCCAGCGTCGGTTCCTACCAGACCGTGCTTGAACGCATGGGCATCCCGAATGCCAAAATGATCGTCGACATTGTGGTGCTGGTTGCCGTGACCAGCTGCCTGAACTCGGCGCTCTACACGTCGTCGCGCATGATGTTTTCCCTGGGCAAACGCGGTGATGCGCCGGCCGTGTCCACGCGCACCAACAAGAGCGGCACGCCTTACTGGGCGGTGATGTTGTCCACGGGCGCAGCGTTCCTGGCCACATTCGCCAACTATGTGGCACCGACTGCGGTGTTCGAATTCCTGCTGGCCAGCTCCGGCGCCATCGCATTGCTGGTGTACCTGGTGATCGCAATCTCGCAACTGCGCATGCGCAAACAGCGCATGGGCCGCGGTGAAAAAATCGCCTTCAGCATGTGGCTGTTCCCGGGCCTGACCTACGCGGTGATCATCTTCATCGTCGCGGCCCTGACCATCATGTTGTTCCAGGACGCCCATCGCGTGGAAATCCTCGCGACCGGTTTCCTGAGCCTGTGTGTGGTGGCTGCCGGGTTGTTTGTGGCTCGCCGTCGTCGCAATGAGCAGCTGATTGGCGCGGTGGCGCGCTAGGTTTACGTCCACTGTCGATGTACCGAAAACGACCGCCATCAGCAATGATCGCGGTCGTTTTTGCTTTCATTCAGGGGCTTTATCGATCGGCTCTCTGATGGACACGATGATGTCGAGATAGTAGCCTTCCCGTCGAATGTGTATCTCGCTGTTGCGGGGTGCGATGGAGTTTCAGGACATGGATTGTTCGACGCCCCCAGCCTTCCTGGCTAAAGCCCTCGACCCTTTCTTGCCCGCTCCCTCATCTGATGCGTGTCACAGATGCATTTGCGTGCGCCTGCCGTTTGCGCGGCAGTCACGAGCCAACGCTGCATGGAGATAGCCCGGCCATTCAGCCAACCCATCTGGGCATCAAGGAGAGACAGGCATGGCGTTTACATCGGTTGTGTTCAAAAACCCTAACACCGGAGCCATGAAGGAAGCCCCGATCGGCTTCTCGTGGACCGTGTTTTTCTTTGGCTTCCTGCCGCCACTGTTCCGTGGCGACATCAAGTGGGCAGCGATCATGTTCATCGTGGCCTGCTTCACGTTCGGCCTCAGCAACTTCGTGTTCATGTTCATCTACAACAAGCTGTACGTGCGCGACCTGATCGGCGCCGGCTTCAAGGCCCAGTCCATCGCCAGCGGTGATCTGAGCTACGCCAGTGCCAAGGTCGGGATGGAAATCCCGCGTCTGGATGCTGTCGCTGCCTGATTGTTGTTTTTCAGGTTTGCAAAAAAAACGGCCGCTGTCAGTGATGACATGCGGCCGTTTTTGTTTTCGTCAGTTGTTTTTCGATTCAATCGGGGTGAACCCAGTCTTCTACACGTAATCCAGAAACCCGCTCGAACTCTCGCAGGTTGTTGGTTACGACAACTAATCCGCGTGAGCGCGCGTGCCCGGCAATCATCTGGTCATAGGGACCTATGGGCGTTCCAGCCTTTGCCAGTTCGGATCTAATCATTCCGGTGTGCGCAGCGGCCTCATTGTCGAAAGACAAAACCTCAAGACGTGCCGCGAACCCCTCAACCACGGCGATATTCTTTTCGGGAGTCGCAGATTTTTCGGCACCGTAGATCAGCTCCATCAGCGTCACCATACTGATGCACAACTGTCCGTCATGAAGGTTGAAGGCTTCTCTTACGATTTGCGGTTTGTTCTTGATGGTGAAGATGCAGATGTTGGTGTCGAGCATGAACTTGATCATCAGAACGACTCACGCTCCTGATCAGCGGGTTGGTCGCGATGGGACATGAAGTCGGTGCTCACTCCATCACCGTCGAACCAGCTGTCCCATGTTTCGTCTGCCGGGGTGATGATACGAGCCCTGCCGATGGCGACTACGTTGACTCGTTTTACATCGCTCGGCATTGCCACAGCTTTCGGAAGGCGAACAGCCTGGCTTCGATTGCTCATGAAAAGGGTGGTCTGTTCCATTTTGGCCTCCTGCGTTTTTGTGGCTATGGTGAACACAAAGAATAGAATTCTTTTGGGATATGTCAACGGGATATACGAAGCCTCTGACAAGAGGTCATATGGATTTTTGAGGATGGCTTCCAAAAAAACGGCTGCTGTCAGTGATGACATGCGGCCGTTTTTGTTTCTGACGACGATGCTTACTCGGCTTTTTCTTCCTGCGCGTCCAGCGACTGGCGATAGCTGTCCAGCGCATCGCCGAAGTCGGTGATGAACTGCGGATCGGTCAGCCAGGCCTGGGCGGCATCGCGGTCCATGCCGTCGGCCCACATGCGGTAGTCGATCAGCATGTCGGCGGCCAAGTGGGTGGCGGCCATGGCTTCGTTGTCGGCGTTTTCCATGTCCAGCAGTTCTGGATGGTCGCTGATGATTTGCGCGAGGTCCGACAGCAACGTCAGCAGCATATCGCTGCGGCTGGTGGCTTCCGCGTCGCGCATCTTGCTGAACATCGCCAGGGTGTATTCCGGGATCGGCTCGCCGATGTCGCCCAGGTCATCGTCCAGCGCGGCGGGTTTTCTGCCGTGGATATTGATCTGCCGGGCTTTGATCTTGGCGCGTTTGGCGCGTTTCTGTTGCTTGTTCAGGGATGCCATGGGAACTCAGTTCGGTTTCTGTTGGGTTTGGGCTGCGATGATGTCGGAAGCCGCTACATAGTCGGCCTGGAAGGCCGGGGATTCGATCCACGCCAGGGCGCCCGCTTCGTCCACTTCGGTGGACCATTGGCGATACTCGATCAGCGCGGCGAGGATGAAATCCATCGCGCCTTCTTCACCTTCCTGCTCGTACACCAGTTCCAGCAATGGGTCTTCGAGGAACGCGACGCACATGGCTTGCTGACTGGTTTTTTCAGCGTCGATCATTTCCTTGAACAGTTCGGTGAGGTCCACCGATTCAAAGTCGATGCGATCGTCGTTCGGATCCAGCTCGACCGGCGCGGCAGCCCGTTGGGTGCGGTTCTGCTTGGCCTTGGCTTTGGCGCGGGTGGCGCGTTTTTGCTGCTTGTTGGCGGAGGCCATGGTTGTTGATCCGTCGTGCGTTAAAAGGACTCGCTGCGCGGTACTGTCCGCCCGGGGGTATCGGGGGCCAATTCGCCGTTTTGCAGCCAGGACAATGCAATGGGCCATAGTGTGGCTTGGTATGCGCTACGAAAAAAGGCGAAATGTCCGACTTCTGCTTCGCCGATGTCTTCGGGGGTGATTCGTAAGTGGGTGTTTGTACCGCCGCTGAAGTAGCGAAGCAGGCGTTCGATGGCTGCAATGGTGCCGTAAGGATCGTCGGTAATGCTGATGGCGAGGGTTTTAGCGGTCATCGTCGCGAAGGGTAGTGCACCGGTCTTGGCGGCGATGGCTCGACCGCTGGGGCGCATTTCGTATCGGCCGGTGGGCGTGGCCCAGTCGCGAACCACTCCGGCAGGCGTGTCTTCCAGCCAGCCAAGGCGCTTCCCGGGAAAGTATCCGCAGATCATCGTGAGCAGCGGCATCACCACATGCCATTTGCCGAACATCCGCCAACGATGAGCAGGCGCATAGTCGCGCCAGTAAGCGAATTGCGCACCGACGGTCACCAGGCGCCGGATCAGATGTCCTGAAGCTCCCAGGCCCGCCGCACAGCCCCCAAAGCTGTGGCCGACGACATCGATGGGCTGACCGGGGAATTCACGCTGAGCGCGCTTGAGCATTGCCTCGAAATCCAGCGCACCCCAGTCGGACCATGAGGCGGCGAGGTTTTTTAATGACGCAGGGCGTGATTCGCCGATGCCGCGGTAATCGTAGGTGATGACGTCGAAGCCGTTGGCGAACAGGTAGTCGGCGAAGCGCGAGTAGTGGCGGCAGCGGACGGAGGTGGCGGCGTTGATGATGACGACCGGGCGCACAATGTCCGGAACGGCGTGCCGCCAGGTGAAACCGCCGAGGATGAAGCCGTCTGCGGCGGGCTCCCTGAACGGTTCGCCAGAAGCGGAGGCTGGCAGCGGCAACTCGATTTGAGTGGGGGCCAGTGACGTGTCCTGAAAATTCATCGACTTCGGACCTTTGCGGGTAGCTGCCAACGATAGTCTTCACACCGCTTATGAACAATCCATCCGCGGCTATAGGGGGATCTGATCGAGCAGTCGCTCCTTTATTGCCGCCTGTTCCCTGTCCAGTTCCGCGCGTAGTTCCTCTTCGCTGGGCAGGATTGTTTTGTATTTACTGGCGAAGAGTTGTTCGTTGTCTTTCAACACCGAGTAGCGAACCACTGATTCATCTTTTTGCGCGCAGAGAATGATGCCGACGGTGGGACCATCCTCCGGTCCGCGTTTGAGGTCGTCATACATGCGCACGTACATGTCCATTTGGCCGACATCCTGATGAGTCAGTTCGCCGCGCTTGAGATCGAAGATGACGAAACACTTGAGCAGGTAGTTGTAGAACACCAGATCAATGTAGAAGTCTTTGCTTTCGGTGCTGATGCGTTGTTGGCGGGCGATGAAGGCAAATCCTTTTCCCAGTTCAAGCAGGAAGGCTTGAAGCTGATGGATCAGTGCCTGTTCGAGATTGGTTTCCTGAGTCAAGCCCGCGTTGGTCGAGCCAAGAAACTCCAGTATCACCGGATCCCTGATGAAATCCCGTGGCTGCGCTTTCATTTTTTGGATGTTGGTGGCGGCTTCCTGTTTGACGGCAGGTCGGTCGCGGCTTGTCAGCAGGCGTTCGTAGTAGAGGGTGTTGATCTGACGTTCAAGAGCGCGGCTTGACCAGTTTTGGTTGGCAGCTTCGTCCATATACCATTTGCGTGCGGTGTCACTATCGACTCGCAGCAACCTGCGGTAGTGGGTCCAGCTCAATTCGTGACGCAGTGCGTCTCGAATTGGAAACGCTTGATAAAACAATCGCATTTTTCGCAAGTTGGTTTCGTCAAAACCCTTACCAAACTCCACTGTCAGGACCTTCGCCAGCGTTGCCAGCAACTGCTTTCCATAACCCGCCCGCCGGGCCCCCTCCTGCTCAAACTCCACAATATGCCTCCCAATCTGCCAGCAGGTTTGCACCTGGACCGTATCGACCGCCCGCAGCACCTTCTGCCGTGCCTCACGGATCAGTTCGCCAAGATTGCCTAATAGCGAGGCGAGTTGTGGGTCTTGAGTGTTAGCGGGTTTGAGTGCGCTCATGAAGTCTTCCGCGTCTATGTGGACAGGCAGAAGAGGATTGCAGGGGAGGTAGGGGCGACGATGCCGGGCGCGGCTGAGAATTGGGAAGGAAAGCCCGATTGGTTTTGCGGGATCGCTCCGACGGCAATCCGTGTTGATGGAATACATCGCGTAGTCCATTTCGCAGTGACCCCAAGATCCAATCAATCTAAAACCGCCCGCACACAGGGAAATCAAAAATAAGGTAACGAATGGGTTCTGCGGAACCCGGGAGTGCCCATTATGAAACGTGTCCATGCATTCATTCTGCCGCTCGCCGCCGTGGGGTTGTTGATGTTTCCCGTCATGCTGCAGGCGGCCAGTCTGGAGCCGATCGACAGTTCAGGCGTTCAAGTTCAGCGGCAAGAGCAAAACGGGATTACCTATCTTTCCGGTGGCGTCGGCGAGGATGAGGCGAAGGCTATCCAGCAGACCACGGGATACAACCTGCACATGACTTTTGCGATCGGGCCGGAAAATAAATACGTCCCCGATGTAGAGGTGGCCATTCAGAAAGCCCAAGGGCAAACTGTGCTCACCCTGAGTGAGGCTGGCCCGCTGGTGTACGTTCAATTGCCGCCTGGCAAGTACACCGTAGTCGCAACGCGCAATGGCGAGGAACGACGTGACACGGCTGATGTGGGAAGCGGTGCGGCTCGCAATCTGGTCTTTCATTGGAACAGCGCCGAATAGAGGCGAATGAAAGAGGCAAAAGCATTGCGCGCGGGTCAGCTGCGATCAAAGTTAAAAGCAAGAACTGGTCCGCGCTGCACTGGTAATCACAGCGAAGTCACCGACTTAAGGACCGCGACGCGCAAAGGATTGCTTTCTACGCTCAGCAGCTTGATGGCCAAGGCGCAGCAGACCACGATCAACATGGGTTTGATCAGTCGTGGACCGACGCGAACAGCGGCGCGTGCACCCAATTGAGCGCCGATGAAGGCCGCCAGAGCCATGGCTATGGCAGTCGGCCAAATAATCACGCCCTTGGTAATGAAGACCGACAAAGAACCCAGGTTGCATGAGGCGTTGGCAAGTTTGGTAAAACTCATGGCCCGCATCATGCCCAGGCCGCAGAGAAGTACAAACCCGACAATAAAGAATGAGCCCACGCCGGGGCCAAATATGCCGTCGTAAAAGCCCAGGATCGGCGCGACGGTAAACGAAAAAAGCACAACGCCGATTCTCTTGCGTCGATCTTCATTGGCCAGCTTTGGCGAGAGCGCGAAATAGATGGCTACCAGAATCAGCATGACAGGCACGCAAACTTCCAGATAACGCTTATCAACAGAACTGACCAGCAAGGCACCACTGGCGCCGCCAATAAATCCGCATATCACCAGGAAACGGCCTTCGCGCCACTCGATCATTCCTTTGCGAGCAAAGGTTACCGTTGCCGAAACAGTTGCCGAAGCGGCCTGGAACTTGTTCGTTGCAATTGCACTGATCGGATCTACACCGGCCAGAAACAATGCAGGCAAGGTGATCAAGCCTCCACCGCCGGCAATCGCATCAAAAAAACCGGCGAAAAAAGCGACAAGCGCCAACATGCCTATTAAATCCCAAGACATTTCATTCCCTCTTTTATAGTTATTGGCCACAGTCACATGACTGTCCTTCAGCAGCTTGAACACTTAAAAATCAGCCCCGCAGCAGTAACGGGTCCTCTGAAATCACGACAGGGGAAGAAAATTTTGAAAGCCCGAAAATACGAACCAGGACCCGTCGGTTGTCCTTAATGACATCGCGACAGTGCAGGGCCCGGACGTTATTGATGACCATGGCCGACTCTTGCGTCAGCGAGTACTCGACTGGAGTTGCTTCGCCTACCCCCTGGCAAAGGGCGGCGTAGGCCGTTTTGACAAAATTCGAGGCGTTGTCGTTGACCGAAAAGCGATACGAGTTGAAGCGGGCTGCGAACCCGACCTTGTCGTCAAACTCCAGAATCGAAACGTTGCGGCCATCTTCCCCTTTGCCACTGACAAAAGAGTCGCTACGAGTGAACTGGAAGTTACCCGTGGTCAGTGCGAGGCAGTGCATGACGCCGATTTTTTCGAGTATGGGAGGCAGCGGAATGACCCGCGTAGGTTCCCGGCTCGGGTTCCACAGGGCGGAAAGTATGAGCGAGGACGGAGAGGGCGAGCGCCCGTCTTTCGCGTTCACGGCGCACCAGTAAGGCGCCTCGGTATGCGGGCCAAGCGCGAGGCCGGAGTGGGAACTCAGTTCTTTGATTTCCGGCTCGGCATTGATTTTGGTAAGTCCGCCACCTTTGAAGTTGGCGACCAATCGAACCAGCTTTCCTTCGTTGTCCATGTCATAGGCAAAGGAGCTGTTATCCACCAGTTTCAACAAGATCTGATTTCGGGCGGCCAGGCAAAGGACGTCGTGTCGATTTTCCAGGGATGACAGGTCTGGCAGTTCATTTGGAGGGCTGGTATCGGTGATTTTTTGCAGCCCTTCAAAAATCAACACGCAAACAAGGCCATTGGAGTAGGCCGCCAGCAGTTCGCATTGGTCTTTCGAAAACGAGAACTTTAATTCGGTGGCTGCCAGAGAGGCTTTGGACTTGGCGCCTGGTGCCTGCGGACCGCCGATGGCGGCCAGTTCTTCGGCGAACCTGTGAAGCAATATTGACTGCCGAATATCAAAGCTGAAAATTCTGATTTCCTGCTCAGTAAAAAGCTCAGCGTTTTCGACGTCCTGTTTGATGGCGTCAGTCATTGTCTACATCCCTGTTGTGTATCTGCTCCCGGTTATGCGGCAGCTCCTTCTCCGATTCTGCCCAACCCGGTGATCAGCGTATGTCATCCATTTCCGTTAAAGCATACGGAGTGTTCCGGTAGGCCTGAGAGACTGTCGAGACTCAGCTCCGAAAGCTATACAGGCGCTTGCTGGCGGGTGATAGGACGTAGGGAATTGATGCTTTGTCCGGTGCTTCGATAGTGACTGGAACAGTGCCCACCAAATCCCGGGCATAAAAAAACCCTGAATCTTGCGATTCAGGGTTTTCGGTATTTGGTGCCCAGAGACGGAATCGAACCGCCGACACGGGGATTTTCAATCCCCTGCTCTACCGACTGAGCTATCTGGGCAACGGGGCGCATTAAACTGGTTTTTCAGGGGGTCGTCAAGAAAGTTTTCAAAAAAATTTTAATTATTACCGTCGCTTACGTTCCGACCCTCGAAAAAGCGGGATTATTCAGCCGGTGGAACGTAGCCGTCAGCCTTGGCGTATTCCTCGCCGGAAAAGAACTTGTCCATCTCGCCCTGAAGGTATTTGCGGTCTTCGGCGTTCATCATGTTCAGGCGTTTTTCATTGATCAGCAGGGTCTGGTGTTTCTGCCAGTCGGCCCAGGCCTTGGCGGAGACGTGGTCAAAAATGTCCTGACCTTTTGCCCCCGGGAATGGAGCGCGCTCCAGGGCGGGTAGTTCTTCTTTGTACTTGCGACACATGATGGTGCGGGTCATGACGACTCTCCTGCGTTCAATACGGCGGCCGCGCGTTCGAGCAAGGTTTTGACCGGGGCGGCAAGGCCCAGGCGCGGCGGGGTGGCGAGGTTATACCAGAGCCAGTCGGCCTCGGCCACGTGATGGCCGGCCTCCTGGACCTGAACCAGCCAGGGTTCGATGGATAACTGAAAATGGCTGAACGTGTGCACCAGACTCGGCAGCGCCTGTTGGCTGCCCAGTTCCAGCGAGTGCTGCGAAGCCAGATGCGGCAGGTCATCGAGGTCGTCGAGTTCCGGCAGGCTCCAGAGACCGCCCCACAAGCCCGTGGAAGGGCGGCGGTAAAGCAGAATCGCGCCCTCGCCGTTGGCGAGCATCGGCATCAGCGTGCGTTTCTGTGGCACGGCTTTGCGCGGTTTGGGGATCGGGTAGCGGGTTTCCAGGCCGAGCATGTGCGCTTCGCAGCCCTTTTCCAGCGGGCAGAGCAGGCAGCTCGGTTTGCTGCGGGTGCAAAGCGTGGCGCCCAGATCCATCATCGCCTGGGTGTAGGCGTTGACCCGATCATGGGGCGTGAAGCGCTCAGCGTTCGCCCACAGCTGTTTGGCGACTTTCGGTTCGCCCGGATAACCCTCCTGCGCCGTAAATCGCGCCAGCACCCGTTTGACGTTGCCATCAAGGATCGGCGCCCGCAGGCCCATGCTCAGGCTGGCGATGGCGCCGGCCGTGGACAGGCCGATCCCCGGCAACTCAACCAGCTTTTCCACATCCCGCGGAAATTCGCCGCCGTACTCGGCAACGACGATCTTCGCGGTTTTCTGCAAATTGCGCGCGCGGGTGTAGTAGCCGAGGCCGGTCCACAGGTGCAGCACTTCATCTTCCGGCGCAGCGGCCAGCGCTTCGACCGTCGGCAACGAGGCCATGAAACGGTCGAAGTAATTCAGCACAGTGCTGACCTGGGTCTGCTGCAACATGATTTCCGAGACCCATACCCGATACGGTGTGATGCCTTGTTGCCAAGGCAAGTCGTGGCGGCCGTGGCGGTCGTACCAATCCAGCACCGCCGATGAAAACTGCTCGGATCTCATCGCTTGAACAGCCCCTTCAATGCGTTTTTCAGTTCAGGGCTGACCTTGTCGCCAAGCTTCTCGTCGATCTTTTCGCTGATCTTGTCGCCGGCCATTTTGGTGGCGACCTGGCCCATGCGTTCGTTGTCGAGGCGGCAAGCCTTGGCGCCGAGTTCCAGCGGGCCGCGGCAGCGCAGCGGCCATTCGATGCCGACGAATTTATCGCCGACCTGACAGGCCGGATCCGGCATGGCGCTCGTATCGCCTTCGACAAGGATGCCAACGCGGTAATCCATGCCCAGCACCCGCAGGTCGACGTCGCCGTCACCCTTCACGGTCATGCCCGGAATACGAACTTTCAGGTCCGGGTTGCTGGCCACGCCGTTGCGGAAGGTCAGGTTGCCTTTCAGCTCCTGGAACGGTGTGTCCTTGCCCCGCGGCTCGCCGCTGAGGGTTTTGCGGTTGAGCGTGGCGATGCCTTTGCACAGTTGCTGTTCGAGGTTGGCATTGAGCAGCACGCCGTTGTTGATGACGAAGCTGGCGTTGCCGTTGAGGGTTTCGATCAGCGCTTTCTGGCTGTTGCCATTGCCGGTCAGGCTGCTGTCGAGCGTGACCAGGCCTTTGACCGGCGGATTTTTACCCTGGCTTTCGAGGATTTTTTCCACAGGCACTTTGCTGATGCGCGTCTGCATGTTCAGCGCCGGTGCCTGTTGGCGAACGTCAAGGGTGCCCTTGGATTCGAAGGTGCCGTCGTACAGGTCGCCGCGCAGGTTCTCAAGGGTCAGCAGGCCTTCCTTGCCATTGGCCTTGAGCGCCGCGTTCTGGATTGGCAGTTTGTCGAGGGTCAACTGGCCAAACGTCAGGTCAGCGTCCACATCAAGCTTGCTCAGGCGTTCCACCGGCAACAGGCGCTCGCTGCTCCATGCGTCTTTGGTGGGCTTCTCCGGCAGCGGCGTGCTGCCCGCACCGGCCATGGCATCGGCTTCGGTGCTGGCTACTTCGGCCTTACGCACTTGTGTCGCGCTGTTGGCTTCGGCGGATTTTGGCGGCAGGTAACGGTCGACATTGAAGGTGTCAGCCTTGAGGACTGCTCGTAACGATTGCTTGGCGAAGTCCTCGACGGCGATGCGGCCGGTGAAGGTGCTGTCGTCGACTTTCAGGTTGATGCTGTCGAACACGACGCTGGTCGGCGTACCGGCAACGCGGCTGACCAGTTCGACTTTGCTCAGGCTGCCCTCCGCCATGGCCGGGAGTGTCTGGCCGATGCTGTCGACGAACTTCGCCAGGTCGAACTGGGCAATCGAAATGCCGCCGTTGATTTGCGGTGTCTTGTCGAGGTCGTTGACCTTCAGCTCACCCAGTGCGCGCAGTTGGTTGGCAGAGATCTTGATGCCGGTCCATTCGGCGACGTTCGCCGCTTTATCCAGCAACAACTGGCCTTGGGCGGCGAAGGTCACCGTTTTGCCTTGCAGCGGATCGCCAGCGACTTCACCGGACAGCTTCATATCTTCGAATTTGTAGCGTTGCAGGGCGCGCTCGAAACGTAGCTCGCCATTGAGCTCGGTACGCACCCGCAGAACCGGCTGATTGGTGCCGAGGAACGCGGTGAGTTTGACCGGGATGTTGGTGGAGTCGTGGACCGGCCCGGTGCTCAGCTGGATGCTTTCGGCGCTGAACTGCTTGCCGGTCTTCTCGTCGCTGTATTCAACGCGGGCGTTATTGACGGTCAGGCTGTCGATGTCCAGGCGAATCGGCTGCGCAGGTTTTTCCACCTGGACGGTGGTTTCCGGTGCAGGTTCGCCAGGAGTGACGGGAGGCGCAGTCGGATTGGCAGGCGTCGGCACCTTGCCGATGTCTTCCCAGTTGCCGTGGCCGTCCTTGTCGCGGTTAAGGCGCAGGTTCAGGCCTTCGACGCGTACATCGCTCATCTGCACTTCACGGCGCAGCAGTGGCAGCACGCGCACCGACAGGCCGAGCATCTGCAAGTCAGCGAACGGCTCGGTGGGTTTGGCCAGGGTCGCGACACTGGCTTCGTGCAATTCCAGGCCGAGCCACGGGAACAGGCTCCAGCCGATGTCGCCATTGAGCGTCAGCTCGATGTGGGCCTTGTCGCGGGCAATCTGGCGGATCTCGTCTTTATAGTCGTTGGGATCGAAGAGGTGGGTCAGGGCAAAGCCCAGCGCCACAATGATCAGCAACAGCCCGAGAAGTACCAGGCCCAGGATTTTGCCGAACGCTTTCATGGGCGAGTCCTTGTAGTTAGTCGAATTCGAATATAGCCGGGGAGTATAGCGCTCCGAAGCGGACGACCGGTCAGCGATCAGCGATCAGCCCGGCAGTGTATCCAGCGGCACTTTCAGCTTGGCCGCCAGTGCTTGTGCCTCAAGGTGCCCGGCGGGCGCCAGCAGGCGTAATATCGCGCCCGATTGGGACGCCATTGCCTGGGCTTGGTTCACCAGCCGTTCAGCAACCCCGCGACGGCGGGTGATTTTTCGTACACATAGCTGGGAAAGATGCCAGACGTCCTGGTGCCTTTGCAGGCGTGCGGCCCCCAACAGGCGATCGTTGAAACGCCCGCCGATCAGCGAACCTTCCCGCAGGCAGCTTTCGATCAACTGCACATCACCGGCAAACGGAGCGAACAGCCAGTCCGGCGCGTCGCGGTAGATCTTCTGCAGGTCCTGCTGATCCTGATAGCTGGCTTCGTTCAGCAACTCGACGATGATAGGCATTGTGGCTCCTTCAGTGGTACGAGAACAGACAACTTGCGAAAAGGTGATATCAGTTTGGTTTTTCTGTCACGTGCAAATGGTAACCTCTGCCAGTTCGTCCGTCCTTCTGCGACGTGATGTCGCACCAAAATAGAGCTCCACCTTAAAAACAGTCATGCGTGCGCATAAAGGCTGGGGGGTGGGGAGTACTGGCGAACCATACTAATAATTGGGGGATACACAATGACCACGAGCATCACGGCGGACGGCCTCAGCGCCGACCAGCCCTCGTTCCTGTCCAAGGAGCGCATCATCGCCAAGCCCGGTTTCAACCGTTGGCTGGTACCACCGGCCGCGTTGGCCATCCACCTCTGCATCGGCATGGCTTACGGCTTTTCGGTGTTCTGGCTGCCACTGTCCAAGGCGCTGGGCGTGACCAAGGCAGTGGCCTGCGCACCGGACATGAGTTTCATCTCGCAGGTTTTCTCGTCGCAATGCGACTGGCCGATCTCGATGCTCGGCTGGATCTACACCCTGTTCTTCATCTTCCTTGGCTGCTCGGCAGCGATCTGGGGTGGCTGGCTGGAACACGCCGGGCCGCGCAAGGCTGGCGTTGTATCGGCTCTGTGCTGGTGTGGTGGTCTGCTGATTTCGGCGCTCGGCGTGTATACGCACCAGATCTGGCTGATGTGGATCGGTTCCGGGGTCATTGGCGGTATCGGCCTGGGCCTGGGTTACATCTCGCCGGTCTCGACCCTGATCAAGTGGTTCCCGGACAAGCGCGGCATGGCGACCGGCATGGCGATCATGGGTTTCGGTGGTGGTGCGATGGTTGGTGCTCCGCTGGCTGCGGCCTTGATGGGGCACTTCGCGTCGGCAGACAGCGTGGGCGTGTGGCAGAGCTTCCTGGTGATGGCCGCGATCTACTTCGTGTTCATGATCGGCGGCGCACTGTCCTACCGCGTTCCGCCAACTGGCTGGAAGCCTGAAGGCTGGACCGCTCCGGCGAAAAAAGCCTCGAACGCAATGATCACCCATCGTCACGTGCACGTGAATGTGGCGTGGAAGACTCCACAATTCCGTCTGGTGTGGCTGGTGCTGTGCCTGAACGTTTCTGCCGGTATCGGCATCCTCGGCATGGCTTCGCCGCTGTTGCAGGAAGTGTTCGCCGGCAAATTGCTCGGCACTGACCAGACGTTTGGTCAACTGGACGCGGGCCAATTGGCCTCGATTGCCGCGATTGCTGCCGGTTTCACCGGTTTGCTGAGCCTGTTCAACATCGGCGGGCGGTTCTTCTGGGCGTCGTTCTCGGATTACCTGGGCCGTAAGAACACCTATTTTGTGTTCTTCGCGCTGGGTTTTGCGCTGTACGCGCTGATCCCGAACCTCGGTCACCTGGGCAACGTTGCGCTTTTCGTCGCGGCGTTCTGCGTCATCCTGTCGATGTACGGCGGTGGTTTTGCGACGGTGCCGGCTTACCTTGCAGACCTGTTCGGTACGCAAATGGTCGGCGCGATCCACGGTCGTCTGCTGACGGCATGGGCTGCCGCAGGCGTATTGGGTCCGGTGTTGGTGAACTACCTGCGTGAGTATCAGCTGAGCATCGGCGTTGAACGCGCCGCAGCCTATGACATCACCTTGTACATCCTCGCGGGCCTGCTGGTGCTGGGTTTCATCTGCAACCTGTTGGTGCGTCCGGTGGCCGACAAGTACTTCATGACCGACGCCGAACTGGCCGCCGAACAGGCGCTGGGCCATGACAAAGGCGCTGACAGTAGCACCGTGTTGGAGTGGAAGGCGGCTGCGGGCACCAAGCCTTTGGCGGTTGCTGCGTGGCTGGTGGTTGGGATTCCGTTGGCGTGGGGTGTTTGGGTGACCCTGCAGAAAACGGCAGTGCTTTTCCACTAAGTAAACGGTAAGCGCATCACCCCTGTGGGAGCGAGCCTGCTCGCGATGACGGAGTGTCAGTCAACATCTATGTGGCTGACACTCCGTCATCGCGAGCAGGCTCGCTCCCACATTTGTTTCCGGTATGACCATGAAATCGGCTTGTACTGACATGTCTATCCCCGACGCCACTGAATTCACTCCGTCAGTCATATCACCTCTCGTGTTTCTGTTTCCCGCCCGCGCCCCTATAATGGCTGCCTTTTTCGCCCAATGATTTTGCGGAGCTGGTGATGGCCGAACGTAAGGCGTCAGTCGAGCGCGACACTCTGGAAACCCAGATCAAAGCCTCGATCAACCTGGATGGCACCGGAAAGGCCCGATTCGATATCGGTGTTCCTTTTCTTGAGCACATGCTGGACCAGATCGCCCGTCACGGGCTGATCGACCTGGATATTGTCAGCAAGGGCGACCTGCATATCGACGACCACCACACCGTGGAAGACGTCGGTATCACACTCGGTCAGGCCTTCGCCAAAGCCATCGGCGACAAAAAAGGCATCCGTCGCTACGGCCACGCCTACGTCCCGCTCGATGAAGCGCTGTCGCGCGTGGTGATCGACTTCTCCGGCCGTCCGGGCCTGCAGATGCATGTTCCCTACACCCGCGCCACCGTCGGCGGTTTCGACGTTGACCTGTTCCAGGAATTCTTCCAAGGCTTCGTCAACCATGCCCTGGTCAGCCTGCACATCGACAACCTGCGTGGCACCAACACCCACCACCAGATCGAAACCGTGTTCAAGGCATTCGGCCGCGCACTGCGCATGGCCGTAGAGCTCGATGACCGCATGGCCGGTCAGATGCCATCGACCAAAGGCGTTCTGTAATGCAGACGGTCGCGGTTATCGATTACGGCATGGGCAACCTGCACTCGGTGGCCAAGGCCCTCGAGCACGTCGGTGCCGGCAAGGTCCTGATCACCAGCGATGCCGACGTGATTCGCGAAGCCGACCGGGTGGTTTTCCCCGGCGTCGGCGCGATTCGCGATTGCATGGCGGAAATCCGTCGCCTGGGCTTCGATTCGCTGGTGCGTGAGGTCAGCCAGGACCGTCCGTTCCTCGGCATCTGTGTCGGCATGCAAGCCTTGCTCGACAGCAGTGAAGAGAACGACGGCGTCGACTGCATCGGCCTGTTCCCGGGCGCGGTGAAGTTCTTCGGCAAAGACCTGCATGAAGATGGCGAACACCTGAAAGTCCCGCACATGGGCTGGAACGAAGTGAAGCAGACGATCTCGCATCCGCTGTGGCACAACATTCCGGACCTGGCGCGTTTCTACTTCGTGCACAGCTACTACATCGCTGCCGCTAATGCGCGGCAGGTGGTGGGTGGCGGTCACTACGGTGTCGATTTCGCTGCGGCGCTGGCCGATGGCTCGCGTTTCGCCGTGCAGTTTCACCCGGAGAAGAGCCATACCCATGGCCTGCAATTGCTGCAGAACTTTGCTGCGTGGGATGGTCGCTGGTAAATGGCCGTCAAGAAGAAGCCGCCGATCCTGACCCTCACTCCCGAACAGGAGAACGAGGCCAATCACAAGATCAAGCGCTTCATGGAGGATCGCTTCGAACTGGACCTCGGTTCGTTCGAAGCAGCCGAAATCCTTGAGCTGTTTACCCGCGAAATTGCTCCGCACTATTACAACAGGGCGATTTTCGATGTGCAGACGCACCTCAAAGAGAGGTTCGAAAGCATCGAAAGCGACCTGTGGGCGCTCGAGAAAGAATAGGAGCAGCGGCAAGCTTTAAGCTGCAAGCTGCAAGAAGTAGAAACGCGTGCGTGCTTGCAGCTTATAGCTTGCAGCTTGCAGCTCTTTGACGAAGGAAAAGCATGCTAATTATTCCCGCTATCGATCTCAAAGACGGTGCCTGTGTTCGTCTGCGCCAGGGCCGCATGGAAGATTCCACAGTGTTCTCCGATGACCCGGTGAGCATGGCTGCCAAGTGGGTGGAGGGCGGTTGCCGCCGTCTGCATCTGGTCGACCTGAACGGCGCCTTCGAAGGCCAGCCGGTCAACGGCGAAGTGGTCACCGCCATCGCCAAGCGCTACCCGAACCTGCCGATCCAGATCGGCGGCGGTATCCGTTCCCTGGAAACCATCGAGCACTACGTGAAAGCGGGCGTGAGCTACGTGATCATCGGCACCAAAGCCGTGAAAGATCCGGCTTTCGTGGCTGAAGCCTGCCGCGCGTTCCCGGGCAAGGTTATCGTCGGTCTGGACGCCAAAGACGGTTTCGTCGCCACCGACGGCTGGGCTGAAATCAGCACCGTTCAGGTCATCGACCTGGCCAAGCAATTTGAAGCCGATGGCGTGTCTGCGATCGTTTATACCGACATCGCCAAAGACGGCATGATGCAGGGCTGCAACGTGCCGTTCACCGCTGCGCTGGCCGCGGCCACGCGCATTCCGGTCATCGCGTCCGGCGGCATTCACAACCTCGGTGACATCAAGTCGCTGCTCGACGCGAAGGCGCCTGGCATCATCGGCGCGATCACCGGCCGGGCGATCTACGAAGGCACCCTCGACGTCGCTGAAGCGCAAGCTTTCTGCGATTCGTACAAAGGCTGAGGACTGACCATGGCGCTGGCCAAACGCATCATCCCTTGCCTGGACGTGGATAACGGCCGGGTGGTCAAGGGCGTCAAGTTCGAGAACATTCGTGACGCCGGTGACCCGGTGGAAATCGCCCGTCGCTACGACGAGCAGGGTGCCGACGAGATTACCTTTCTCGACATCACCGCCAGCGTCGACGGTCGCGACACCACGCTGCACACCGTTGAACGCATGGCCAGCCAGGTGTTTATTCCGCTGACCGTGGGCGGCGGCGTGCGCACCGTGCAGGACATTCGCAATCTGCTGAATGCCGGCGCGGACAAAGTCTCGATCAACACCGCCGCGGTGTTCAACCCGGAATTCGTTGGCGAGGCTGCGCAGCATTTCGGTTCGCAGTGCATCGTTGTCGCCATCGACGCCAAGAAGGTCTCCGGCCAGGGCGAAACTCCGCGCTGGGAAATCTTCACTCACGGCGGACGCAAGCCGACCGGTCTCGATGCCGTTGAATGGGCCAAGAAGATGGAAGGCCTGGGTGCCGGTGAAATTCTGCTGACCAGCATGGATCAGGATGGCATGAAAAACGGCTTTGATCTGGGCGTTACCCGCGCCATCAGCGATGCGCTGGGTATTCCGGTCATTGCTTCCGGCGGTGTCGGCAACCTTCAGCATTTGGCGGACGGCATTCTCGAAGGCCACGCCAGCGCGGTATTGGCGGCGAGTATTTTCCACTTCGGCGAATACACCGTGCAGGAAGCCAAGGCCTACATGGCTCATCGCGGCATCGTGATGCGCTAAACAAACCGATACAGGCCAGTGGACATCATGGCGGGCTCAGGGCACTCTTGGGTACGCCATGGATCTCGGTAGCCAGACATGCTCAAACGCCTTCTTCTTGCCCTCGCCGGCGCTTCTCTATTGCTCATCAATGGAGTGCACGCTGCAGAAAATCCTGACGCCGACCTCGTGTTGCTGACGGAAAACTTCCCGCCTTACAACATGGCCAAGAACGGCAAGAACTTCGCTCAGGACGAGAACATCAATGGCATCGCCGTGGACATAGTCCGTGAGATGTTCAAACGCGCCGATATCACCTACAGCCTGACGCTGCGTTTCCCTTGGGAGCGAATCTACAAACTCGCCCTCGAGAAACCGGGTTATGGCGTGTTCGTGATGGCGCGGTTGCCGGATCGCGAAAAGCTCTTCAAGTGGGTCGGCCCGATTGGCCCGGATGACTGGATCATGCTGGCCAAGGCGGACAGCAAAATCAGCCTGGAAACGCTGGAAGATGCGCGCAAGTACAGGATCGGCGCGTACAAAGGCGACGCGATTGCCGAGACACTGGCCAAGCAAGGGCTGAAGCCGATTGTTGTGCTTCGGGATCAGGACAATGCGAAGAAGCTCGTCAGTGGTCAGATTGATCTATGGGCTACAGGCGACCCGGCGGGCCGTTATCTTGCGCGACAGGACGGAGTGACCGGACTCAAGACGGTACTGCGTTTTAACAGTGCCGAGTTGTACCTTGCCTTGAACAAGGACGTGCCAGATGAGGTGGTGGCGAGGCTTCAAGCTGCGCTGGATCAGCTGCGCAAGGAAGGCGTGGTGGATGACATCATGGCGCGGTATTTGTAGCACGTTACTTCGACGTAGTCTGAAGGCTCACCTCCGGTGTTGCGCTCAAATACACGGCCATCGTGTAAACGTTGTTCAGTTTTGCCCTTGTAACGTGTTGACGTGCGGAACCCACACCGATAACGCACAGCGCGTGCGCCCCGTTAACAGGCCCGATTTGCGTGTTGATAAAAGCGTCTTCACTGGGGATGGCCGCGCTGTAACCGGCGGGATCCTTACAGTCTCTGGCGTCATGGGCCGTTTTGTAGCGATAGAAGGTCGCATCGAGGGAAAACCGGAAGTTCCATGTCGGCAATACAATCTGTCCAGCCGCGTTTTCCGTTCTATAGACGACCGACTTGAATTTCCACGGTTCCGTGACAGTCAGATCGCTCGGTTCCAGGGAGCAGTCAGAGCCGTCACTGGTGAAGACGCCGTCGATAAAGCAATAGGTCAAAAAGTTGGCGGAGTAGCTGTAGTTGAAGCGTGCCGCCTGGCACGATGATGAGAGTTCGCAGCCAGGGGCTGTCGGTGAGTTGCGCAAAGCACCGATCTTGCTGACGATGCCGGTGATTTCATTGGTACGACGATCCAGCATCGGGCTGCCAGAGCTGCCTGCAGAAAGGTCACATCCGTTTCTCATCGCCAGTGGAAACACACCGGGATGATCGATGAACGTTCCAGCGGTTTGTTCATTGCAAACACTTAAACGAAGCCCCTGTTCAGCAAAGCCGCCAGGCGCGCCCACGTTCAGTACATCATGGTTCTCGTGAGTTTGATGGGAGGCGAGTTTGAGCGGGTTGATGCCGGCTTGAATCAACGACGCTAATGTGGCGTCTATCTCCATCACCGCAAGGTCGGTACCTGCCAGGCTGCTCCATCGGGCGTAACGGATGGCAAACCGGCGATGACGTTGAGGTGTGTCATGGAAGTAGTGAAAAGTGACACTCGCCTCCAGAGGCAGGTTGGTTAGCGCCGAACCGTATTGAAAGTGCGCACAATGACCGCTGGTGAGTAAATAAGCAGGGCCAGTGGCGCGGCCCTGTCTGTTTCGTGTGTCCAGAAGAACGGCACTGCAGGTTTCTCCCGATTTCAGGCGAAGTCGTCCGACGCCGCTCCAGAGTTCATAACGGTGTTCGCTGTTTTGCAGTGCTCTGGAGATCGAGCCGTTGATGGCGCCTTCGCCGAGATCGCGCGCCTGCGCCGTGGTATGTGCGAGAAGGCTGGCCAGGGCGGTCAGGCAGAAGTAACTAAGGGATTTCATGTCCATTCCTTGGTGATGAAATTCAGGTGTGCACTATCGTGGCACGGCACTGGGTACCAAGAGACATACATAGTTATCGCGAAACAAAAACGCAGTGGTGATCAATTATCGGGCAGGTGGCAGGCGGTATTGTCCTTCCTTGCCGTGAGCAGCCGTTGCACGGTTGCCACGCACGCTGATCATCTGTTTGATATCGATCCAGTCGATGCCCTGAGCTTTCAGCTTCGGCAACTCGCGCTCCAGCACCGCCAGCGTCTGCGGGTAGGGATGGCAGATCATCACCGCCGAACCCTGCTTGCGCGCCAGATTGATCGCGGTCTGTAGCTGCGTGAATATCGCTGCTTCCGTGCGCTCATCATCCAGAAACACATCCCGCGAAACACTCGCCAACCCGATCTTCTGCGCCTCGGCCGCCGCCACGGTTTGCGCGCTGGTGCGACTGTCGACGAAGAACTTGTGCCGACGCTGCAAGTCCGCCATCAACCAGGCCATGGCGGCTGGCTGAGCGGTCATGCGGCTGCCCATGTGATTGTTGATGCCAGCGGTATAGGGCACGACCTTGAACGCCGCATTCAGGCGCTTCTCGAGTTCGTCTACGGGCAAGTCAGGATGCCAGGCGAACGGTCCCGTGGCCGGGTCCATCGGCATGTGCAGGATGACGATCTTGCCAGCGCGATGGGCTTCGCGGGCGAATTCGGTGGCGTGGGGTGTGTCGGGCATGATCGCCGTGGTCACCGGGCCGGGCAGGGTCAGCACGCGGCGATCCCGGGGCAGGTTCTGCCCCAGGTCATCGATGATCAGCGTGATGTAGGCCTTTTGAGGGGCGGGCGCCGCGTGAGCAACACCCGCCAGACAGCACAACAGGCCGAGGAGTAACCGCAGGCGCATCTCAGCGGCCGGAGGTGATGCTCAACCCTTTGAGCAGGCTCAGGGCCTGAGCCAACTGGTAATCATCATCCTGCGGCATCGGCTTGGCTTTGCTGCTGGAACCGGTCGGTTTGTCGGCGCCGCCGTTGCCATTGCCCAGGTGACCTTGCAGATCGGCTTCCTTGAAGTACTCGCCATCCTGCTCGCTGGTGATCTTGGCCTTGCGTACTTCGATATCCGGGACGATGCCCTGGGCCTGGATCGAGCGGCCGTTCGGCGTGTAGTACAGCGCCGTGGTGATCTTCAGTGCGCGGTCGTTGTTCAGCGGCAGCACGGTTTGCACCGAGCCCTTGCCGAAACTGGTGGTGCCCATGACCACCGCGCGTTTCTGATCCTGAAGGGCGCCGGCCACAATTTCCGAGGCCGAGGCGCTGCCACCGTTGATCAATGCAACCATCGGCACGGCTTCGCTTTCGTCTTTGCCGGTGGCGGAGAAGCGCAGCTCGGAATTGGCGATGCGGCCCTTGGTGTAAACGATCAGGCCTTTGGTGATGAAGTGGTCGACCACTTCCACTGCCGCTTGCAGCACGCCGCCCGGGTTGTTGCGCAGGTCGAGGATGATGCCGTTGAGCTTCTTGCCGTTGTCCTTGCGCAGCTTGGCCAGGGCTTTGGAGACTTCTTCACCGGTCTTGACTTGGAACTGGGTGATGCGGATGTAGCCGTAGCCCGACTCCAGCAGCTGGGCCTTGACGCTCTTCACCTGGATGATGGCGCGGGCCAGGGTCACGTCGAACGGCGTGCCGCCATCGCGAACCAGGGTCAGGGTGATTTTCTGGCCGATCTTGCCGCGCATCTTGTCCACGGCTTCGGTCATGCTCTGGCCGCGAGTCGGCTGGCCGTTGATCTTGACGATAAAGTCGCCGGCCTGGATGCCAGCCTTGGAGGCCGGGGTGTCATCGATAGGCGAAACCACCTTGATGAAACCGTCTTCGGCGCCGACTTCGATGCCCAGGCCGCCGAATTCGCCGCTGGTGCTTTCCTGCAATTCAGCGAAGTCTTCCGGGCCCAGGTAGGCGGAGTGCGGATCGAGGTTGCTGAGCATGCCCTTGATGGCGTTTTCCAGCAGGGTCTTGTCGTCTACCGGCTCGACATAGGCTGCCTTGATCCGATCCATGACCTCGGCAAAGGTGCGTAACTCTTCCAGCGGCAACGGCGCCTTGGTGGTCGCAGCAGTGCCCGCCGGCGCGACCGCCGGAGCCGGTTGAGCAGCGAACGCCAGAGGCGCGCCGATCACCAGGGCGATCGTCAGGGCCAGCGAGGTAAGACGGGACAAATGCAGCATGTCGAACGAACTCCTAATGTAGGTGACTCAACGCCTATCCTTGCGCGCGGCACCATTGCGCCGGATCACTCGGGTGACCCTGCTGACGAATAGCGAAATACAGCGCTGGTGTGTCCTGCCCGCCACTGTTACCGACAGTGGAGATGGACTCACCGGCTTTTACCACGTCACCCGCAGACTTGAGCAGCGTCTGGTTGTGACCGTAAAGACTCAAGAAACCGTTGCCGTGGTCGAGAATCACCAGCAAGCCGGCACCGCGCAACCAGTCGGCAAACACCACGCGACCGCCATGCACGGCATGCACCTGGCTGCCGGCGGAGGCGCTGATCATCACGCCGTCCCACTTGGTGCGGGCGTCGTCACCACGGGATTCGCCAAAGCGTGCCAGCAGTCGACCATCAACGGGCCACGGAAGTTTTCCCCGGGTTGCAGCAAAAGGACCACCGAAGGTCTCGCCTGAACTGGAAACCAGTGCGCCGGGAGTCGGTTTGGCGGGTTTGCGTGGGGCGTCAGTGGCAGCGTCTGCTTCAGCCTGAGCCTCACGTAAACGCTTTTTTTCGGCTTCCTGCTGGGCAATCAGCGCTTTTTGCCGCGCTTCTTCTGCCTCTCGTGCCTGGCGGGCCAGGGTTTCTTCGATGGTTTTAAGGACTTTAGACAGGTCCGCCTGATCCTGCTCGCGGGCGGCCAGCTTCTGGTCGCGAGCCTTTACGTCGTCGCTGAGCTTGGCCAGGACTTGCTGGCGTTCCTGACGGACTTTGTCGAGTTCATCACGCTGGCTGTCGAGGCTGCTCTTCTGCACCAGCAATTGCGCTTGTTGCAGGGCGATGTCTTTTTCGACGTTGGCCAGTTGGCGCAGGGTTTCGTTGAAATTCTTCAGCTGCTCCAGGCGGGCCTGGCTCAGGTAATCGTAATAGGTGAGGGTGCGGGCGAATTTTTCCGGGTTCTGCTGGTTGAGCAACAGCTTCAAGTACTCCTGACGGCCGTTTTGATAGGCCGCGCGGGCCTGAATGGCGATCAGTCGCTGCTGTTCAATGCGCGCGCTCTGGAGTTTTTTTTTCTCACCATCGAGTCGCTGCAGCTCGGATTCGCTTTTCTTCAGCTCTTTTTGCAGGGCTTCGACCTGCTTCTCGAGCTTGCCCATCTCGGTCTCGGTGCCCTTGAGGTCTTTCTGCACACCGGATTTTTCTTCCTGAAGCTTGCCCAACAGTTTTTTCAGCTCGGCAATGTCCTGACGCGTGGCGTCCAACTGTTGTTGGGTTTGCGCGCGCTCGTCAGCGAAGGCCGGTTGGAGCAGGCAAGTCAGAGCAAGGGCTATCAGGACGCGAAGCATAGAGGCGGGCGACACCAGGGAAAGGGACGGCCTAGTATGCCCGCCATGAGCTGCAAAAAAAACGCCCAATTGGGGCTGTGTGATAACCGGCCTGCAAAACACTGAAACTAATGTGGGAGCTAGCCTTTGTGGCGAGGGGGCTTGCCCCCGTTGGGTCGCGAAGCGGCCCCAAAATCTGCAATCGCGGCGTATCAGGTACAC
This sequence comes from Pseudomonas sp. LBUM1651, assembly GCF_059716135.1. NCBI lineage: Bacteria > Pseudomonadati > Pseudomonadota > Gammaproteobacteria > Pseudomonadales > Pseudomonadaceae > Pseudomonas > Pseudomonas sp. LBUM1651. Next base: position 320,806 of record NZ_CP166805.1, read on the forward strand.
CGCCTGCAATGGTTTTACGACTGCTACGCAGCCGAACGGGGGCAAGCCCCCTCGCCACAAAGGCTCGCTCCCACAGGGCTTTTGCAGTGTTGTAGAGGCTGATTACACCAGTATCGAAGTACCGGTCATTTCAGCTGGTTTCTCAAGCCCCAGCAGCATCAACATGGTCGGCGCCACATCCGCCAGCACGCCGCCATCGCGAACCTTGAAGTCACGCTTGCCGACATAAATGAACGGCACCGGCTCGGTGGTGTGCGCGGTGTGCGCCTGGCCGGTGGATTCGTCAGACATTTGCTCGACGTTGCCGTGGTCGGCGGTAATCAGCGCTTCACCGCCGACTTTTTCCAGCGCATCGACGATGCGGCCGACGCACAGGTCCAGGCATTCCACGGCTTTTACCGCTGCATCAAACACACCGCTGTGGCCGACCATGTCGCCGTTGGCGTAGTTGACCACGATCACGTCGTAACGCTGGTTTACGATGGCGTCGACGATGCGGTCGGTGACTTCCGGCGCGCTCATTTCCGGCTGCAAGTCATAAGTGGCGACTTTCGGCGACGGGATCAGGATGCGTTCTTCGCCCGGGAACGGTTCTTCACGACCGCCGGAGAAGAAGAAGGTCACGTGGGCATATTTCTCGGTTTCGGCGATGCGCAGCTGGGTCTTGCCGTTTTTCGCCAGGTAGTCGCCCAGCACGTTGTCCAGGCTGCCAGCGGCGAAAGCCGATGGCGCAGGGATGCTGGCGGCGTATTGGGTCAGCATGACGAAGCCGGCAAGTTTTGGCTGGCGCGCACGTTCGAATTCCTTGAAGTCGTCTTCGACGAACACGCGGGTCAGTTCGCGGGCGCGGTCGGCGCGGAAGTTCATGAACACCACGGCGTCGCCGTCTTCGACTTTCACCGGCTCACCGATGGACGTGGCTTTGACGAACTCGTCGCTCTCGCCACGTTCGTACGCGGCTTGCAGGCCTTCCTGGGCGGTGGCGGCGTTGAATTCGCCGTTGCCATCGACAATCAGGTTGTAGGCCTGGGACACGCGGTCCCAACGGTTGTCACGGTCCATGGCGAAGTAACGGCCGATAATGCTGGCGATCCGGCCTTTGCCCAGGGCCTGGAAGGTCGTGTCGAGCAGTTCGATCGACGACTGAGCGCTTTTCGGCGGCGTGTCACGGCCATCGAGGAAGGCGTGCAGATAGATTTTTTCCGCGCCGCGCTTGTAGGCCAGTTCAGCCATGGCAACCAGGTGATCCTGGTGGCTGTGCACCCCGCCATCGGACAGCAGGCCCATGAAGTGCACGGCTTTGCCGGCAGCAACGGCTTTATCCACAGCCGCGCAGATGGTCGGGTTCTCGAAGAACTCACCGTCGCGGATCGATTTGGTCACGCGCGTAAAGTCCTGATACACAACGCGGCCGGCACCGAGGTTCATGTGGCCGACTTCGGAGTTGCCCATCTGGCCATCCGGCAGACCGACGTCCATGCCGCTGCCCGAGATCAGACCATTCGGCACGGTGGCCCACAAGCGGTCCAGAACGGGCTTCTTCGCCGCATAGATGGCGTTGGATTCAGGGCTCTCACTGTGACCGAAGCCGTCGAGAATAATCAGGACCAAAGGTTTAGGCGTGGTAGTCATGGATTCCGCTCGTGGCTGAATGAAAAGAGGGGCATAGAAAAAGGGAGTGGCAGTTTAAAGCGAAGTTCCGACGGCGTCACCGCCGGACGGGGTTTGGCCCACCATAGTGGCTGTGTATACTGGCCGACATTTTAACGCCCTGGAACCTCCTTCGATGGTTGCTAACCTGATTCAATTCGCCACTAACCACTATCTGCTCGTCGGTATCTTCGTCGTACTGCTGGCGTTGCTGATCGCGTATCAGATGCAAGGCGGCGGCCGCAGCCTGAGCACCGGTGAACTGACCGGCCTGGTCAACAAGGACGCGGGCGTTGTGATCGACATCCGTCCAACCAAGGATTTCGCCGCCGGTCACATTGTTGGCGCGGTGAACATTCCTCACGACAAACTGGCCGCGCGCGTCGGCGAACTGGAAAAGCACAAGGCCAAGACCATCATCCTGGTCGACGCCATGGGCCAGACCGCCGGCACGCATGCCCGCGAGCTGATGAAGTCCGGTTTCATCGCCGCCAAACTGTCCGGCGGTATCTCCAGCTGGAAAGGCGACAATCTGCCGCTGGTGAAGTGATATGAGCAACGTCGTCGTCTATTCCAGCGATTACTGCGGTTATTGTTCCCGGGCCAAGCAACTGCTCGAGAACAAAGGCGTGGCCTTCGAAGAGATCAAGGTCGATGGCAAGCCGCAGGTGCGTGCCGCCATGGCTCAGAAGGCCGGGCGCACGTCCGTGCCGCAGATCTGGATCGGTGAGCGCCACGTTGGCGGTTGTGATGATTTGTTTGCCCTTGAGCGCGCCGGCAAGCTCGACGCCATGCTCAAGGCCTGAATGCCTTCCCTATAAGACCCCAAGATCAGAAAGGATCTGAGATGACTGACCAACAGAACACTGCAGCCAGCGAAGAAGAAACCGCACCGCAATTCTCCTTGCAGCGCATCTACGTACGTGACTTGTCCTTCGAAGCTCCGAAAAGCCCGGCGATCTTCCGCCAGCAGTGGGAGCCGAGCGTCGGTCTGGATCTGAACACCCGTCAAAAGGCCCTGGAAGGCGACTTCCACGAAGTCGTGCTGACCCTGTCCGTGACCGTGAAAAACGGTGACGAAGTGGCGTTCATCGCTGAAGTGCAACAGGCCGGGATCTTCCTGATCAAGAACCTGGACGACGCTTCGATGAGCCACACCCTCGGCGCGTTCTGCCCGAACATCCTGTTCCCGTACGCTCGCGAAACCCTGGACAGCCTGGTGACCCGCGGTTCTTTCCCGGCCCTGATGCTGGCTCCGGTGAACTTCGATGCGCTGTACGCGCAAGAGCTGCAACGCATGCAGGCGGCTGGCGAGACTCCGACCGTTCAATAAGCGGTCTCAAGCGCCAAAGCAATTTCAATGTGGGAGCGAGCCTGCTCGCGAATAGGGAGTGTCAGTTGACATCAATGTCGCCTGACACACCGCTTTCGCGAGCAGGCTCGCTCCCACATTAGTTTTGCGGTGTTATTTGAAACCGAGTTGGCGCCAGCCTTCGTAGACGGCAACCGCCACGGTGTTCGACAGGTTCAGGCTGCGACAGCCTTCACGCATCGGCAGACGCAAGCGTTGTTCACCAGGCAGCGCATCCAGCACTTCCGCCGGCAAGCCACGGCTTTCCGGACCAAACAGGAACGCGTCGCCCTCGGCGAAACTGGCATCGTGAAACGGCCGCGAACCTTTGGTGGTAAAGGCGAACAGCCGCGGATGACCAAGGCTTTCCAGACAGCTGGCGAGGTCTGCGTGGCGTTGCAGGGTGGCATACTCGTGGTAGTCGAGGCCGGCCCGGCGCAGGCGCTTGTCGTCCATCTCGAAGCCCAACGGTTCGATCAAATGCAGGTGGCAGCCACTGTTGGCGCACAGCCTGATAACGTTGCCGGTATTCGGCGGAATTTCTGGTTGGAAAAGGATGACGTGAAACATGCACGGCTCCGAAGGCAAAGATGACGGGCATTCTACGCCGCAAGCGGACCCGCGTTCGAAACTATTCCCGCGGGTGATGGGGTCGCTGGCGATTGTCGGGGTCATGGTGGGGCTGATGATCGGTCGCCTGACCACGCCCGACCCCAGCGAACTGCAGCAAGTCGATGTGACGAACGATGGGCTGGTGGTGTGGTTCAACAATGAGCCCAAGAGCCATGGCGAGTTTGTGGACGGCAGCCTGGCGCTGCTGTTCGAGGCTGAAGGCAAGGCGCAGAAAGGTCAGCTCAAGCTCAACAACAAGAGCGTGAACTGGCGGGTGCGTTCGAGTGATGGGGGATTGTTGCTGTCGGTCGTGGCGGCCCGGCCACTGCAGGGCGAGTGGGCCGGTAGCGAGGTCGATGACCGCTGGCGGCTGGAGATCCATCTCCGAGAGCAATAAAAGAGGGAATCCCCGGCCTGCCTGTACCAAGGTTCCCAAAACGGCAGGGCTCGCGCATTGTGTCGTGAGCCCGGTGTAAAGAAGGAACCCCTGACCTGCCTGTATCAAGGGCCCCAAAACTGTTTGGGCTCGTCGCAACTGCGGTGTGAGCCCGATGTAAAGAGGGGAATCCCCGGCCTGCCTGTACCAAGGTCCCCGAAACCGGGTAGTGAACTGAATCACTGAATGGACTATTGCAGGGGGCGTGCCAGGTTTTAACAAGTTGAAACAGAAACGCTCTCTGAAACGCCGAAAGCCCCGGATTACGGGGCTTTCGTGTTTTTTCGATAAGGGTTCGATTGCGAAAAATGGCGGAGTTTTGAATCAGCAGTCGTGCGCGATTGCGGTTCACGGTGCCTTGCGGCGGTGCACAAGGCCCCAAAAGCTTCGCGGGCAAGCCTCGCTCCTACAGGTCCTGCGCCAACTATTGAAAATGGCGCAAATCCTGTAGGAGCAAGGCTTGCCCGCGAATGGATGTAACTGTCAGCGAAGAGCTAAAGGCTGCTTAACCCTCTTCCCCTTCATCATCATCCCCACCATCCACCTTCATCCCCAATTCCTTGATCTTGCGTGTCAGGGTATTACGCCCCCAACCCAGCAAAACCGCGGCATCGCGGCGGCGGCCAGCGGTGTGTTTGAGGGCGGTTTCAATCATGATCCGCTCAAACGCCGGCACCGCACTGTCGAGCAGGCTCGACTGACCACGCGCCAGCGCCTGATCAGCCCACTGACGCAGCGCTTGCTCCCAATTGGTCACCGGCGCCGAATCCTGCGGCAGGCTCAGCAATTCCGGCGGCAGGTCGCTGATGTGCACTTCGCGACCCGAAGCCATCACCGTGATCCAGCGGCAGGTATTCTCCAGCTGACGCACGTTGCCGCCCCACGGCAGGTTCTTCAGGTATTCCTCGGTTTCGCTTTTCAGCAGCTTCGGCTCCACCGCCAGTTCTTGCGCGGCGCGGCTGAGGAAGTGCTTGGCGAGCGTCGGGATGTCTTCGCGACGGTCCGACAGCCGCGGTATATGAATGCGGATCACGTTGAGGCGGTGGAACAAGTCCTCACGGAATTTCCCGGCGTGCACCAGGGTTTCCAGATTCTGGTGCGTCGCGGCGATGATTCGCACATCAACCTTGACCGGCACATGACCGCCGACGCGGTAGAACTCGCCGTCGGCCAGCACGCGCAGTAAACGGGTTTGCGTGTCCGCCGGCATGTCGCCGATTTCATCAAGGAACAGCGTACCGCCGTCCGCCTGCTCGAAACGGCCGCGACGCAGATTGGCCGCGCCGGTGAACGCGCCTTTTTCATGGCCGAACAGTTCGGACTCCATCAGATCCTTCGGGATCGCCGCCATGTTCAGCGCAATGAACGGCGAAGCCGCCCGTGGACTGTGACGGTGCAGGGCGTGGGCCACCAGCTCTTTACCGGTCCCGGATTCGCCGTTGATCAGCACGGTGATGTTGGAGTGGCTCAAGCGCCCGATGGCGCGAAACACTTCCTGCATCGCTGGCGCTTCGCCGATGATTTCCGGGGTGCGGGTCAAGGCGACCGGGACTTCCAGACCTTGCTGTTCCTGGGCATGCTGGTTCGCGCGCTTGACCAGCGACACGGCTTCGTCCACGTCGAACGGCTTGGGCAGGTACTCAAACGCACCGCCCTGATAGGACGCGACAGCGCTGTCCAGATCGGAGTGCGCGGTCATGATGATCACTGGCAACCGTGGGTGTTGCTCGCGAATCCGTGCCAGAAGGTCCAGACCGCTGGCACCCGGCATGCGGATGTCGGAGATGATCACGTCCGGCTGCTGGCGCGCCAGACGGCTCATCACGCCATCGGCGCTGTCGAAGCTTTGCGTGGTCATGCCTTCTTGTTGCAAGGCTTTTTCCAGGACCCAACGGATAGAACGGTCGTCATCGACGATCCACACGGTTTCACTACGGCTCATGTCGATGTGGCTCCTTGTTCCAGTGGCAGAAAGATCGAGAAGGTGGTGTGGCCTGGGTGGCTGTCACATTCGATCAGGCCCTGGTGCTGGCTGATGATGTTCTGGGTAATGGCCAGGCCCAGCCCGGTACCGTCCGGACGGCCGCTGACCATGGGAAAGAAGATGGTTTCCTGCAACTCGGCGGGAATGCCCGGACCGTTGTCGATGATTTCGATCTTGGTCACCAGGCGATGGCGCACATGGCCGATGGTGAACTGGCGCATGGCGCGGGTGCGCAAAGTGATGCGGCCCAGGCGCAGCTCGTTCTGGCTGCTGATGGCCTGCATCGCGTTGCGCACGATGTTCAGGACGGCCTGAATCATCTGCTCGCGGTCGATCAGGACGTCGGGAATGCTCGGGTCGTAGTCGCGCACCAGCGTGATGCAGCCTTGGCTTTCCGCCTCGACCAAATGACAGACGCGTTCAAGCACTTCGTGGACGTTGCACATGGCCAGCGACGGCAGTTTGTTGGAGCCGAGCATGCGGTCCACGAGGTTTCGCAGGCGGTCGGCTTCTTCAATGATGACGTTGGTGTAATCGCGCAGACTTTCTTCCGGCAGTTCGCGGGCGAGCAACTGGGCTGCGCCGCGAATCCCGCCCAAGGGGTTCTTGATTTCATGAGCCAGGCCGCGCACCAGCATCTTGCTGGTTTCCTGTTTCGACAGCTGCGCCTCTTCCTTGGTGATCCGCAACAAGCGGTCCCGCGGATGGACTTCCAGCAGCAGCATGGTGGCGCCGTTGGCCAGGATCGGTGTTACCGCGTAATCGACGGTCAGCGTCTGGCCGGTGAGGGCCGTGAGCATCGCTTCGCGCTTGGTAAATGGATGCGCCTGCTCGACCGCCTGACGCAGGGAATTGAGTGCTTCGGTGGATTCGGTGAACAACTCGCTGATGAACTGCCCATGGCTACGCTGGCCGCTGATGGCCAGGAGCATCTCCGCCGCCGGGTTCATGTACTCGAGGCGCAGTTCGGCATCGAGCAGAATGGTGGCGGTGGTGAGGTTGTCGAGTAGCAAACGGTGTAGTGCGTCGCTAATGGTCATCGGGACCTCTTTTGGAGCAGGGCGCGCGCATGAATAAAGCGCTGATGCGAGGAAAATGCAAAAACCAAACCAAGGCTCCGAAAAGAAGCGTTAAAGGCCTGAAACGGGCGTTTGACGCTCGTTTGCGTGGCGCTCTGCCAGCTTTCGCGGGTACTTTCGAACCAAAATGGGTTGGAATGTGGGTACGGTGCAACCTATTGCACCAATATAGTGCGCAAAGCTGAGCGACGCTAAAAGAAGCGCTGGAAGAGATTTTTTTCTTCTTCAGGTTTGTCTTTGAGCGGACATTCCGGTCGTTGGCCGTAGTCGGTTAACGTGCAGGGTTTGACCTGACGTTTTTGCGCGAGGGAGATGCGCAGCATGTGGAAGGGTTGATTGGCCGTGCGCTCGACGGTACGGCCGTGCTCATCGAGAATTTCTACCGACAGGTTATGGCTGCCGCGGTCGATGTTGCCCAAGGCAAATACCGGGCTCGGACCGGGTTCAGCGGTGGGCTGCCCGTCCAGCAACAAACGGTAGCGATGACCCCGTTGCAGGCCGGGTTCGCTGGTGATGCTGACAATCAACTCGCCGGCGCTGTTGCGGATCGTGGCGTCGGGCTCGGGCACCAGTACTCTGAGTAGGTCGTAGCGGAGCAGAGGTTTGGTTTCGGTTTTTTTCTCGGCAATCACCGGCGTTGCGCCGGTCGGGGTGGCGGACATGCGGTTGTTCGTCGCTAACGGCACGCGCTTGGCGTTGCGGGAACCGGGCTGGTCAGTGAAGACCCGATTGCCCTGGGCGTCGATGTAAGTGAAGACTTCGGCCGACACGGGCAGCACGATCAGGCAGGCGATCAACAGCCACAACCTCACGGCTTGTGCACCCGCTGGACGGTGAAGGTCACGATCGGACTCTGCTGGACGACGTCTTCCCCCTCGATCACCTGGACCGCGAGGCTGTGAGTGCCGCGGTCAATGTTGACCAGTTGCAGGATCGGCACGTTGCTCGGCTGGCCGTAAGGCTGATCGTCCAGCAACAACCTGAATAAATGCGGACCTTGCAGGCGGGGTTTGATCAGCACGTTGACGGTGAAGGTGCCGTTGTTAGCGCGCAGCGCCTCGGTGGTGGGCAAGTTGGTCAGCTCCAGCACCTCGTAGGCGCTGCGCGGCTGTTCGCGGCTGGTGGCTTCGACAGGTGGGGCCGGAGGTGCCTGGCGCTCGACACTATTGAGCGGTGGCAACTCGACCGGCTGAGCCTCGACGCCATCGGGTGGTTGATTGCTGTAGGCGGTGTTGCCGTTGGCGTCAGTGTACTTATAGATCTGCGCTGCGGCGGGCAGGGCGATCAACAGCAGCATCAATAGAAAACCACGACCCATAAAATCGACCAGAAACGAAAGCGTTGGGTAGCAGCATAGGTCAGGGCTGGGGATTGGCCCAAGCGGTTAACATTTGGGCATGATTTACCGATCTCTCCCAAACACCACAAATCCCCTGTAGGAGCCGGCTTGCTGGCGATGGCGCCCGCGAGAACGCTATCGCCAGCAAGCCGGCTCCTACAGGGGACATTGTCGGCCGTTAAATCGCGTCCACAAAAAAGGCCTCCCGAAGGAGGCCTCTTTTTGTCACGCCGCTTGTGCAGACGCTACCGGATCAGCAGCTGTAGTACAGCTCGTATTCCAGTGGGTGTACGAAGGTACGAACCTTGATTTCTTCTTCGCTTTTCAGAGCGATGTAAGCGTCGATGAAGTCATCGGAGAACACGCCGCCTTTGGTCAGGAACGCACGACCTTTGTCCAGCTCTTCCAGGGCTTCTTTCAGGCTGCCGCAAACTTGTGGGATCTCTTTCGCCTCTTCAGGCGGCAGGTCGTACAGGTTTTTGTCAGCTGCGTCGCCAGGGTGGATCTTGTTCTGGATGCCGTCCAGGCCAGCCATCAGCAGTGCAGCGAAGCCCAGGTACGGGTTGGCTGCCGGATCCGGGAAGCGGGCTTCGATACGGCGAGCGCGAGGGCTGGACACGTAAGGAATACGGATCGAAGCGGAACGGTTGCGAGCCGAGTAGGCCAGCATGACCGGGGCTTCAAAACCTGGGACCAGACGCTTGTAGGAGTTGGTCGACGGGTTGGTGAAGCCGTTCAGGGCCTTACCGTGCTTGATGATGCCGCCGATGAAGTACAGAGCGGTGTCGGACAGGCCGGCATAGCCTTCACCAGCGAAGGTGTTCTTGCCATCTTTGGCGATGGACAGGTGAACGTGCATACCCGAACCGTTGTCGCCGTACAGAGGCTTAGGCATGAAGGTCGCGGTGCGGCCGTAGGCATCGGCAACGTTGTGTACGCAGTACTTCAGGGTCTGAACTTCGTCAGCCTTGGCTACCAGGGTGTTGAATTTCACACCGATTTCGTTCTGACCGGCAGTCGCCACTTCGTGGTGGTGAACTTCGATGGTCAGGCCCATTTCTTCCATGGCGTTGCACATGGAGGTACGGATTTCGTGGTCGTGGTCGAACGGCGGAACCGGGAAGTAGCCGCCTTTGACGCCTGGACGGTGGCCTTTGTTGCCGCCTTCCACGTCCTGGTCGGACATCCACGAACCTTGTTCGGAGTAGATCTTGAACATCGAGCCGGAGATGTCGGACTTGAACTTCACTTCGTCGAAGATGAAAAATTCTGGTTCCGGACCAACAAATACGGTGTCACCGATACCGGTCGACTTCAGGTATTCCTCAGCGCGCTTGGCGATCGCACGTGGGTCGCGGTCGTAGCCTTGCATGGTCGAAGGCTCGATCACGTCGCAAACCAGGATCAGGGTCGGCTCTTCGGTGAACGGGTCGAGGACGGCAGTGCTGTCGTCCGGCATCAGGATCATGTCGGAGGCTTCGATGCCTTTCCAGCCAGCGATGGAGGAACCGTCGAACATTTTGCCTTCTTCGAAGAAAGCTTCATCCAGCGCGTCGCGAGCCGGCATGGTCACGTGGTGCTGAGTGCCTTTGGTGTCCGTGAAGCGCAGATCAATCCACTTGACGTCATGATCTTTGATGAGTTGAACCGACTTCGACATAGTGTCCTCCGGGTGGATTAGGGCTGGTAGTGGATGCCCTTAAATGTTTGTGATGCCGGCGCGAATACTCTGCCAAGGCAACCTGCCTCACAAGGGAGCAAATTGCATGCCAGTGCCCCAGCATGGGTTTTTTGCCCCAATATCACGCTTATAAAGGCACGAAGCACCGATGCGCGCAAAATCACGCCCTTTAATGTAGCGTTAAATTCCTCAAATGATCCGTTTTGGTGCGTGGAAAACCTTCTGCACATTAACTGGTTAAACCTTGAGCAATTTCCGCTATAATCCGCGCCCCCCTTTTTCGGCTGGCCCAGCACGCGCTGTTTTCATGAAACTAATCGTAAAAGTCTTCCCCGAGATCACCATCAAGAGCCGCCCGGTACGGATGCGTTTCATCCGCCAGTTGGCTAAAAACATCCGCACCGTGCTCCGCGATCTGGACCCGGCCGTGGTGGTGAACGGTGTGTGGGACAATCTCGAGCTTGAAACCCGCGTGACTGAGCCCAAAGTCCTGAAGGACATGACCGAGCGCCTGAGCTGCATGCCGGGTATCGCGCATTTCCTGCAGGTCGACGAATACCCGTTGGGCGACTTCGATGACATCGTCGCCAAGTGCAAGCTGCACTTCGGTGATTCGCTGGCCGGGAAGATTTTTTCGGTGCGCTGCAAACGCGCCGGCAAACATGAATTCAGTTCGATGGATGTCGAGAAATACGTCGGCAGCCAACTGCGTCGTCAGTGCGGTGCCGCCGGAATCTCGCTGAAAACGCCTGCAATCGAAGTCCGCATCGAAATTCGCGACAAACGGTTGTTTGTGATCCACAGCCAGCACAACAGCATCGGCGGTTATCCGCTGGGTGCACTGGAGCAGACGCTTGTACTGATGTCCGGCGGCTTCGATTCCACTGTTGCCGCTTACCAGATCATGCGCCGTGGCCTGATGAGCCATTTCTGCTTCTTCAATCTGGGCGGGCGGGCCCATGAACTGGGCGTCATGGAAGTCGCGCACTTCATCTGGAAGAAGTACGGCAGCTCCCAACGCGTGTTATTTGTCAGTGTGCCGTTCGAGGAAGTGCTGGGAGAAATTCTCGGGAAAGTCGATAACAGTCATATGGGTGTAGTTTTGAAGCGTATGATGTTGCGCGCTGCTTCCCGTATTGCCGATCGGCTGGACATCGAAGCGCTGGTTACCGGCGAAGCGATTTCCCAGGTGTCGAGCCAGACGCTGCCGAACCTGTCCGTGATCGACTGCGTGACCGACAAGCTGGTCTTGCGTCCGCTGATCGCCAGTCACAAGCAGGACATCATCGACCTGGCCAACGAAATCGGCACTGCCGACTTCGCCAAGCACATGCCGGAGTATTGCGGGGTCATCTCGGTGAACCCCAAGACCCACGCCAAGCGTCCGCGTGTGGAGCATGAAGAGAAAGAATTCGACATGGCGGTCCTTGAGCGTGCGCTCGAGAACGCCAAACTGGTGCCGATCGATCGCGTGATCGACGAATTGGGCCAGGACTTGCAGATCGAAGAAGTCAGCGAAGCACTGGCGGGCCAGATCATCATCGACATCCGTCACCCGGATGCCGCTGAAGACGAGCCGCTGGAACTCGGTGGCATTGAGGTACAGACGATGCCGTTTTATGCATTGAACGCTCGTTTCAAGGAACTGGACCCTACTCGCCAGTACCTGCTGTATTGCGACAAAGGCGTGATGAGTCGCCTGCATGCCCACCATTTGCTCAGTGAGGGGCATGCCAATGTGCGCGTTTATCGACCGAGCTAAGAGCCCGGGGCTGTTTGCCTGTGGCCTGCGTCATCGGCCCCCCGACTCTGCCGTCAAGCTGTAACGGCAAGGCCTGACTCTACTGTTAATCGCTGCCAAGACTTGTCAGCACACCGAATCCTCTGATCGAGATACACAAGTGATCGAAAATCTACGCAACATCGCCATCATTGCTCACGTTGACCATGGTAAAACCACCCTGGTAGACAAACTCTTGCGTCAATCCGGCACTCTGGAGCGCAACGAGCTCAACGACGAGCGCGTGATGGACTCCAACGACCAGGAGAAAGAGCGCGGTATTACCATTCTGGCGAAAAACACCGCCATCAACTGGAACGGCTTCCACATCAACATCGTGGACACCCCGGGCCACGCCGACTTCGGCGGCGAAGTTGAACGCGTAATGTCGATGGTCGACTCCGTTCTGCTGCTGGTTGACGCTCAAGACGGCCCTATGCCGCAAACCCGTTTCGTGACCAAGAAGGCTTTCGAAGCCGGCCTGCGTCCGATCGTGGTCATCAACAAGGTTGACCGTCCAGGCGCACGTCCGGACTGGGTTCTGGACCAGATCTTCGACCTGTTCGACAACCTGGGTGCCACCGAAGAACAGCTGGACTTCAAAGTCGTCTACGCCTCGGCCCTGAACGGTATTGCCGGTCTGGAACACACCGCCATGGCGGAAGACATGACCCCGCTGTACCAGTCGATCGTCGACAACGTACCGGCGCCGAAAGTCGACCGTGACGGTCCGTTCCAGATGCAGATCTCCGCTCTGGACTACAACAGCTTCCTGGGTGTTATCGGCGTTGGCCGTATCGCTCGTGGTCGCATCAAGCCGAACACTCCGGTTGTCGCTATCGACGCCGACGGCAAGAAGCGTAACGGTCGTATCCTGAAGCTGATGGGTCACCACGGTCTGCACCGTATCGACGTTGAAGAAGCAGCTGCCGGCGACATCGTCTGCATCAGCGGCTTCGACCAGCTGTTCATCTCCGACACTCTGTGCGACCCACTGAACGTCGAAGCGATGAAGCCGCTGACCGTTGACGAACCAACCGTTTCCATGACCTTCCAGGTAAACGACTCGCCTTTCTGCGGTAAAGAAGGCAAGTTCGTGACTTCCCGTAACATCAAGGAACGTCTGGACAAAGAGCTGCTGTACAACGTTGCTCTGCGCGTTGAAGAAGGCGACTCGGCTGACAAGTTCAAAGTCTCCGGCCGTGGTGAGCTGCACCTCTCGGTACTGATCGAAACCATGCGTCGCGAAGGCTTCGAAATGGGTGTTGGTCGTCCGGAAGTGATCATCCGCATGGTTGACGGCGTGAAGCACGAACCGTACGAAAACGTGACCATCGACCTGCCGGAAGAATCGCAAGGTTCGATCATGGAGCAGATCGGTATCCGTAAAGGCGACCTGACCAACATGGTTCCGGATGGCAAGGGTCGTGTGCGCCTTGAGTACAACATCCCGGCCCGTGGCCTGATCGGTTTCCGTAACGAGTTCCTGACCCTGACCTCCGGTGCAGGCATCCTGACTTCGATCTTCGACCGTTACGACGTGATGAAGTCCGGCGACATGTCCGGCCGTCAGAACGGCGTGCTGGTTTCGGTTGCTACCGGTAAGGCTCTGACTTACTCGCTGGAAACCCTGCAAGCTCGCGGCAAACTGTTCCTGGGTCACGGTGAAGACGTGTACGAAGGTCAAATCGTCGGCATCAACAGCCGCGACAACGACCTGGGCGTCAACCCAACCAAAGGCAAGAAGCTCGACAACATGCGTGCCTCGGGTAAAGACGAAACCATCGCTCTGGTTCCGCCTATCCGTTTCACCCTGGAACAAGCTCTTGAGTTCGTGCAAGAAGACGAACTGTGCGAAGTGACTCCTAAGTCCATCCGTCTTCGCAAGAAGATCCTGGGCGAAAGCGAGCGTACCCGCGCTGCCAAGAAGTCCGGTAACTGAGTCATTTAGTTAGCTGACAAAAAAACGCCCCCGACCGCAAGGTCGGGGGCGTTTTTGTTTGTCCGGGGTTTGTGCGGTGTCTGTTCCGGCCCCTTCGCGGGCAAGCCTCGCTCCTACAGGGATCGCGTAAATCCTGTAGGAGCGAGGCTTGCCCGCGAAAGCAATCTGTCAGGCAGCGAGATTCCGGATCAAAACTTCTCTAGCGTGCGACGGCTACTGCTGGTCTCACGAGCCACTTCCTTCGGCTTGTAAGCGCAATACCCCGGCCGCGGCCCGATTTTCGGGTGATTGCGGCAAGTATCCGGGCGCTTTTCATAAATAGTGCACAGACGGCTCTTACGATCCAGGTACAGGCAATCGTTGTTGCTCATGCGCTGGAGGGTGAAGATCTCGGTTTTCTGGCTGTAGCGCTCGACGATCCCTTCCTTCTGCAACCGCTTGGCGATGTTCTTCGCCGGTTCGCCGCGCTCGAACTCGTCGACGATGCCGATACGGATCAGATCCTTGATCTTGACCTCGACCGGCAAGGTGCAGCAGCTGGATACACACGAGCCGCACATCGGCGCAGAATATTTGGCCCAGGTATCGAGGCGATCGATCTCTGCGGCGGCGATCAGGTTGGGCTTCATCATCGGTTGTTACCAGCGTGTGTATCAGGGCGCGCGATCATACCGGGACTGGTGGATTTTTGAACAACCTTTCGCCAGATTTTTTCTTTGCGCCCAATAAACACCGTTAATCCGGCACGGCCCCTGCATTGATTCAGACACACGACAATGTAATGCCGGCCTATCTCGCACTAACAGGAAAAACTGCCGAACCAGAGCCCACGCCGCCTGTCTGACCGTCTAGGCTGAACTACTTCACGCTCGCTCGAGGTCCTATCGATGACTCAAGAACCACTTGTTCGCGAAGCAGAGGTGGCCGCATTTCGCGACGCCGTCTTGACCAAGCTCACCTACGCGGTGGGTAAAGACCCGGATCACGCCTTCGACCACGACTGGTTCGAGGCCATTGCGCTGGCCGCGCGCGATCACATGGTCGAGCACTGGATGGATCACACCCGGCAGATCTATCGCAAAGGTCAAAAGCGGGTTTACTACCTCTCCCTGGAATTTCTCATTGGCCGGCTGCTCTACGACAGCCTGAGCAACCTGGGCCTGCTGGACGTTGCTCGCGAAGCGATGACCGAGCTCGGTGTCGATATTGAGCGCATCCGCCTGCTGGAGCCCGATGCGGCCCTGGGTAACGGTGGCCTCGGTCGTCTGGCGGCGTGCTTCATGGAAAGCATGTCGACCCTCGGCATCGCCGGCCATGGTTACGGCATTCGGTATGAACACGGCTTGTTCCGTCAGGCGATTGTCGATGGCTGGCAGCAGGAACAGACCGAGCACTGGCTGGATTTCGGTAACCCATGGGAATTCGAACGGCCAGAAGTCGTTTACACGATCGGCTTCGGCGGCAGCGTGGAAACCGTCACCGACGAAAACGGCAAGTCCAAGCAAGTCTGGTCCCCGGCGGAAACCGTGCGCGCCATTGCTTACGACACGCCGGTAGTCGGCTGGCGCGGGGCGAGCGTCAACACGTTGCGCTTGTGGCGTGCCCGCGCGATGGAAGATTTGCACCTTGAGCGCTTCAACGCCGGCGACCACTTGGGCGCGGTCGCGGAAGTGGCCCGGGCGGAAAGTATTTCCCGTGTGCTCTACCCGGCGGACAGTACCGAAGCCGGCCAGGAACTGCGCCTGCGCCAGGAATACTTCTTTGTCGCTGCGTCTCTCCAGGATTTGCTGCGCCGCCACCGCAACATGCACACCTCGGTGCTGACCCTGGGCGATCACGCGGCGATCCAGCTCAACGACACGCACCCGTCCATTGCCGTGGCCGAACTGATGCGTCAATTGGTCGATGTCTACGACGTGGCGTGGGACGCCGCGTGGCAGGTCACCGTCGACACGCTCTCGTACACCAACCACACGCTGTTGCCGGAAGCGCTGGAAACCTGGCCGGTCGGTTTGATGGAGAGAATGCTGCCGCGGCACATGCAGATCATTTACCTGATCAACGCCCAGCACATCGACTCGCTGCGCGCCAAAGGCATTCACGATTTTGACGTGCTGCGCGCGGTATCGCTGATCGAGGAAGACAATGGCCGCCGTGTGCGCATGGGAAACCTCGCGTTTCTTGGCTCCCATAGCGTTAACGGCGTGTCCGGGCTGCACACGCAGCTGATGCGCAAAACCGTGTTCTCCGAACTGCACAAGCTTTACCCGGAGCGGATCAACAACAAGACCAACGGCATTACGTTCCGCCGCTGGTTGTATCAGGCCAACTCGGAGTTGACCTCGATGCTGGTGGACGCCCTCGGCCCTGATCTTTTGGATAACCCGGAAGAGCGCTTGCTTGATCTGGAGCCGTTCGCTGAAAAAGCCGCGTTCCGCAAGGCCTTCGCCGAGCAGCGCCTGCACAGCAAGAAAGCCCTGGCGTACATCATTCATGAGCGGCTTGGGGTCGCGGTCAACCCGGCGGCGATGTTCGACGTTCAGGTCAAACGGATTCACGAGTACAAACGTCAGTTGCTCAACCTGCTGCACACCGTCGCGCTGTATCAGGCGATCCGCGCCGAGCCGGAAATCGACTGGGTACCGCGGGTGAAAATCTTCGCCGGCAAGGCCGCGGCCAGTTATCACCAGGCCAAGCTGATCATCAAACTGACCAACGACATCGCCCGGGTAGTGAACAACGACCCGACCGTGCGCGGTTTGCTCAAAGTGGTGTTCTTGCCCAACTACAACGTCAGCCTGGCGGAGAGCATCATTCCGGCGGCGGATTTGTCGGAGCAGATTTCCACCGCAGGTTTTGAAGCCTCGGGCACCAGTAACATGAAATTCGGCCTCAACGGCGCGCTTAGCATCGGCACCCTGGACGGCGCCAACGTGGAAATGTGCGAACGCATTGGCGTCGAGCACATGTTTATCTTCGGCCTCAGCGCGCAGCAGGTGGAAGCCCGCAAGCAGAACCACGAGTTCAGCGCGGTGCCGGACATTGCCGCGTCCCATCGACTCAATGACGTGCTGCAAGCGATTCGCGGCGGGGTGTTCTCGCCGGATGATCCGTCCCGTTACGCAGGCTTGATCGATTCGCTGATCGACTACGACCGCTTCCTGGTCTGCGCCGATTTCGATTCCTACTGGGATGCGCAGATGCGCGTGGAAGCCCATTGGCACGATTCGAACGAGTGGTGGCGTTCAGCAGTGTTGAACACGTCCCGGATGGGCTGGTTCTCCTCCGACCGGACCATTCGCGAGTACGCCACGGATATCTGGAAAGCATTGGAGTAACTTTTAGCAATAATTGCGAGCAAGGTCCGACGGTTGTTGGACCTGGTCGATATACTAAGCACCAGTTTCAGTGAGCGCTGCGCCAACGTCATCGCGGGCAAGCCTTGCTCCTACAGGATATGCACAAGTCGCAAGAGCGGCACATAACCTGTAGGAGCAAGGCTTGCCCGCGATGGCGTCAGCGCAGACGCTACAAGGCAATGGGCCGCTTAGGGATATCGACCATGCAATGGATGTTCATGCTGATTGGGCTGGTGCTGGGTTGGATACTCGACGAGTCGTTCAGCGACGCGCTGTTGGGCGCGTTGCTCGGGTTGGGTATCGGCCAGGCCGTTCGCATCGGCCGTTTGGGTTCGCAAGCGACTGAACAGCGCGTTCTGCTGGAGCAGGCGCAAGTAGCGTTGAATGCGGTCCAGCAACGCCTGGCCTTGCTGGAGGTGTCTGGCGTCAAGGCGCCTGAAGCCAGCGAGCCGGTTGTCGAGGAACCGGTTGCCAGTGACCCCACTCCCTCTCCTGTATTCATTCTCGAAGAAATCCCTGTCTCGACCCCGGAGATGGTCTGGGAGCTTCCGCCCCAACTCGAACCGATCACCGCAACGGCGACGCAAACCAGCCGCCCGCTGCCCGACGATGTCTGGAAAGCCGAGCCAGTCGCCCGCGAGCCGCAGCAACCCGCCGTCCCCCGTGGTCCGAACTTCATCGAAAGGGCCATCAGCGGCGCGCGTAACTGGCTGTTCGGTGGCAACACCGTGCTGCGGGTCGGTGTGGTGCTGTTGTTCCTTGGTCTGGCGTTTTTGCTGCGTTATGCCACCGAAGGCATGGTGGTGCCGATCGAACTGCGTTACGCCGGGGTCGCGGCGGCTGCGTTGGGTTTGCTGGGGCTCGGTTGGTGGCTGCGCCATCGCAACAACCACTATGCGTTGATGCTGCAAGGCACCGGGATTGCCGTGTTGTACCTGACGGTGTTTGCGGCCATGCGTTTGCATCCACTGCTCGATCCGACGGTGGCGCTCGGTCTGCTGGTGGCGGTGACGGTGTTCTCCGCCATTCTGGCGATAACCCAGGATTCCCTGGCACTGGCATGCGCCGCGGCGTTGGGCGGATTCGCTGCGCCGATCCTGACGTCCACCGGCGCCGGCAACCACGTCGCGCTGTTCAGCTACTTCGCCTTGCTCAACGCCGGCATTCTCGCCATCGCCTGGTACAAGGCCTGGCGGCTGCTCAACCTGATCGGTTTCGTCGGCACCTTTGGTATCGGTTTCGCCTGGGGCCTGCGCTCCTACACGCCGGAACTTCTGTGGAGCACCGAACCGTTCCTGATTCTGTTCTTCCTGATGTACCTGGCTATCGGCCTGCTGTTCGCACGGCGCAAGTTGCTGGAAATGAGCGACGCGCCCGAGGACGACAGCCGCGAGGCACTGCTGCGCTGGTCGGCGCGTAAAGGTGACTACGTCGACGGCACGATGTTGTTCGGCCCGCCACTGGTGGGTTTCGGCTTGCAGTTCGCGCTGGTGCAGCACCTGGAATTTGCCGCCGCCTTCAGCGCCCTCGCGCTGGGCATGATCTACATGGGGCTTGCGCGTCTGCTGATGGGCGGACGGGCGCTGCTGCTGGCGGAAACCTGTCTGGCGCTGGGGGTGATCTTCGCCAGCCTGGCGATTCCGCTGGGTCTCGATGCGCGCTGGACCTCCGCCGCCTGGGCCGTGGAAGGCGCCGGGATTTTCTGGCTCGGCCTGCGTCAGCAACGACCACTGGCCCGCGCGTTTGCCTTGCTGCTGCAACTGGGGTCGGCGCTGGCGTTTCTCAGTGAGTTGCGGATCGGCGAAAGCAGCCTGCTCGATGGCGCACCGCTGGGCGCGTTGATGCTCGGCGTGGCGTTGCTGTTCAGCTTCTACCAATTGCGCAACGCCTTGCCCGAGCAAACGTCGGAGTGGGAGCGCAAAGGCCTGCCGGTGTTGGCGTGCCTTGGCCTGACCTTTCTCTATGTGCTGGCGCCGCTGTTCTTCTTCACTCACGGCACCGCGATCAGTTGGGCACTGGCCGGTCTGGTGACGTTGTTTGTCGGCCTGCGCCTGCAATCGCGCACCTTCCTGTTTGCCGCGTTCGCTGTGCAGTTGCTGGGAGGAGCGTTGTTCCTGCTGCGGTTGCAAGGCGCGAGTGGTGAGTCCGGCGCGGTGTTCAGCGCAGGTTGGAACGGCTTGCTCAGCGCGTCCCTGATCGGTCTGGCGTTGATCGCCGGCATGTTGCTGGCAGCGCGGGACGACATGGTGCGTAGCGACGTTCGGCTGTTGCGCGGTTTGTCGGTGGTGTTGCTGGCCGGTCTGGTGCTGATCAATCTGGCGGTGCTGTTCGTGCTGCCGTGGCAAACCGCGAGCGCGGTGTGGGCGGCCAGCGGTTTGTTCATCATCTGGCTGAGCCTGTACTTGAAGCAGCGCGTGAGTTTTGTCTTCGGTCTGCTGCTGCAGGTGATCGGTGGTGCGGCGTTCCTGTTCGCCGGGCCGGATCTGCTGGGGCCGCTGGCCAGCGAAGGATTGAAACCCCTGGCGCACAGCGGTTTCTGGACGCCGTTGGTGTTGGGATTGGCCGCGTTGGTCGGGGCCTGGCGCTTGCAGCTCGGCAATCATGCTTCGGCGTTTGATGGGCTGAGCTTGCAGCGTTTGTCCGAAGTGCTGCTGGTGTGGGGCGCCGGTTGGTGGGCACTGGCGTGGATCAGTGAAGTGCTGCGGTTTGCACCGGTGAATGTTCAAGCGACCTTGTTGCTGGTGGTCGCGGCGGTGAGCGTGGCGTTGTGGGCCGTGTTGGCGTTGCGCCTGAAATGGTCGTCGCTGGGCTTGCTCTGCACCTTGCTGATACCTGCTGCGGGTGTGGTGTTACTCGCAGCCTGGCACTCGCGTTATCACCCGGCGGCGGATTTCGGTTGGCTGGCCTGGGCGGCGGTGTTTGTCTTGCACTTCATGTCACTGCGGCGTCTGGCGCCGATGCTGCCGGCGCGGGCTCTGAGCACTGCTCATGTGCTCGGCTGCTGGCTGTTGATCGGGGTGCTGGCGCTGGAGCTGCGCTTCGGCCTGCTGTTGCTGTCCGAGCAGTACAACGCCTGGCGCTGGTTGGGTTGGGCGATGCTGCCGAGTCTGTACCTGGTGCTGATGGCCGCGCCACGCAACTGGCCTTGGCCGGTATCGGCTTATTCGCGCGAATACCGACTGTACGCGGCGGCACCTCTGGCGTTGCTGATGCTCGGCTGGTTCTGGCTGGCGAACATCGTCAGCGACGGCACAGCCGAACCGTTGCCTTACGTGCCGCTGATCAATCCGCTGGAATTGGGCCTGCTGTTTGCGCTGTTCGGGGTTTATGTCTGGGCGCGCAGCGCAGTGACGCAACTGGCGATCCGCCAGGACATCTTTGATCACGCCACGCAACTGATTGCCGGCGTTTCGCTGTTCGCGTTCTTTACCGCGCTGGTGAACCGCACGGCTCACCACTGGGGCGGCGTACCGTTCGAACTGGATTTGCTGCTCGCGTCGATGCAGGTGCAGGCCGGTCTGTCGATCGTCTGGACTTTGATGGCCCTGAGTCTGATGATCGGCGGCCATCTGCGGCATCGTCGCGAAGTCTGGCTGATTGGCGCGGCGTTGATCGGCGTCGTGGTGGCCAAACTGTTCTTTGTCGAACTGAGTAACCGCGGCGGGCTGGCGCGGATCGTCTCGTTTATCGGCGTGGGTGTGTTGCTGTTGGTGGTGGGCTATTTCGCCCCGTTGCCGCCCAAGCGCGCCGACGCCGCGCCGGAATCTGAAAAACCGGCTCCGCAAACCGAAGGAGTGTCGTCTTGAGTCAGAAGCTGAACCTGGTCTGGTTGGGCGCTGTTGCCATGGGAGTGGCGCTGTCGGCTGGCGCGCAGGAAAAACCGGCGGATTTCGCCACGCAAGTGCCGTTGACCGTGAGTGGTGAGGGGCCGTGGTATCGCCTCGAATTGCCCTTGACCGTGCAATTGAATGCGCGGCAGACCGATCTGAGCGACGTGCGAGTGTTCAACGCTGCGGGTGAGGCTCAGGCCTATGCCTTGGCGCGGGAAACGGCGCCAACCCGCGAAAACCGTACCCTGACCGATGTGAAGTGGTTCCCGCTGTACAACTCCGCGGACGCCACCGAACGCGCGCCGAGTGTGCGGGTGCAATCGAGCGCCAATGGCACGCTGGTCGAAGTGCAGCCGTCGAGTCAGCTGGAGGCGGGCGAAGAAGTGCTGCGTGGCTGGTTGCTCGACGCCAGCGGCATCAAGGCACCGTTGCAGCAGTTGATCCTCGACTGGACCAGCGAGCGCGACGGCTTCCAGCGTTTCAGCGTCGAAGCCAGCGACGATTTGCAGCATTGGCAGTCGTGGGGTGACGGGCAGGTGGCGCGACTGACCTTTGCCGACGAGCGGGTCGAGCAGCATGAAGTCGGCTTGCCGGGGCAATCGGCGCGCTATCTGCGTTTGTTGTGGAGCACGCCGCAGTCGGCGCCGACGCTGACCTCGGTGCAACTGGAAAGCGCCAGCACCCGCAGCCTGCCGCTGCCGTTGGTCTGGTCGCAACCGTTGGCAGGCAGCAGCGTGAAGGCCGGGGAATACACCTGGCAATTGCCGATGGGGCTGAATGTCGAGCGCTTGCAGGTCGAGTTGAGTCAGCCGAACAGCCTGGCGCCGGTGACCTTGTCCGGTCGTCGGGACAGCAGCCTGCCGTGGCAGCCGCTGAGCAGCGGCTTGCTCTATCGCCTGACCCAGAGTGGCCAGGACGTGGTGCAGAACGAATTGCAGTTGCCTGGGCAAACGTTGCAGCAATTGAAGTTGACGGTGGACGAGCGGGGCGGTGGTTTGGGTGCCGAAGCGCCGACTGTGAAGTTTGCTGTTCGCTCGACGCAATTGGTGTTCCTGGCGCGCGGTGCCGGGCCTTATACGCTGGTGTTGGGCAGTGCGACGGTGAAGGCGGCGAACCTGCCGTTGTCGACACTGATTCCGGATTACAGCGCGGCGAAGTGGGCGACGTTGGGCAAGGCGACGGTGGATAGCGGGGTGGTGGCGACACCGACATCGACAGTCACGTCGACTTCGCAGGTTGGAACGAACTGGAAGAAGTTCGGGTTGTGGGCGGTGTTGTTGCTGAGTGTTCTGTTTTTGGCGGCGATGGCGTTCAGTCTGCTGCGCAAGCCCCCGGTAAAACCTTGAAGGCGGGTGCTTCGCCCCCGATCGTCAGCAGGCTGGCTCCCACAGTTAATCGCATTCCCCTGTGGGAGCCAGCCTGCTGGCGAATGCGGTTTATCGGACGGTAAAAATGCCGGTTTCGAACTACGCTAAACCCGGCACATGAACTCTATTGGGTGTTCCACGTCTGATAGGAGGAAATGCGCCCCGACTCGCGTTAAACTGCGCGGGTTTTTAGCCCCCCATTCCACGGAGCCTTCCATGTCCCGCGTTACCCTGAGTCGCTATTTGATTGAGCAGACCCGTAGCAACAACACTCCTGCCGATCTGCGCTTCCTGATCGAAGTGGTGGCGCGTGCCTGCAAGGAAATCAGCCACGCCGTGTCCAAAGGCGCCCTGGGTGGTGTTCTGGGCAGCATGGGCACCGAAAACGTCCAAGGTGAAGTGCAGAAAAAACTCGACGTGATCTCCAACGAGATCCTGCTCGAAGCCAACGAATGGGGCGGTCACCTGGCCGGCATGGCGTCCGAAGAAATGGACAATGCCTACCAGATTCCGGGCAAATACCCGAAAGGCGCCTACCTGCTGGTATTCGACCCGCTGGACGGTTCGTCGAACATCGATATCAACGCGCCGGTCGGTACGATCTTCTCGGTGCTGCGTTGCCCGAGCGAATACCTGAGCCAGAACGAAGCGTTGAACGAAAAGGCCTTCCTGCAGCCAGGCACCGAGCAGGTAGCCGCCGGTTATGCCATCTACGGCCCTCAGACCATGCTGGTTCTGACCCTGGGCGACGGCGTCAAAGGCTTCACGCTGGACCGTGAGATGGGCAGCTTCGCACTGACTCACGAAGACATCACCATTCCTGAAACGACGCAGGAATTCGCGATCAACGCGTCCAACCAGCGTCACTGGGAAGCTCCGGTACAACGTTACGTCGGCGAATTGCTGGCTGGCGACGAAGGCCCGCTGAAAAAGAATTACAACATGCGCTGGGTCGCTGCGATGGTTGCCGACGTGCACCGCATCCTGACCCGTGGCGGCCTGTTCATGTACCCACGCGACAGCCGCGAGCCGTCGAAGCCGGGCAAACTGCGCCTGATGTACGAAGCCAACCCGATGTCGTTCCTGGTTGAGCAGGCAGGCGGCGCCTCTACCGATGGTCACCAGCGCATTCTCGATATTCAGCCGGAAGGCTTGCACCAGCGCGTAGCGGTGTTCCTCGGCTCGAAAGAAGAAGTCGCACGCGTCACGGCTTACCACAAGGAATAAACCATGGCCGCGCCCTGGCAGCCGTTGCTCGAATGGTGGTTCGGAAACTCCGAATCACCCAACGAAACAGCGGCTGAGAAGGGCAAGTTATGGTTCGGCAAGCGCGACAGCCAGGACCTCGAAGCGCAGACGCGTTTCGGGGACTGGGTCGAGCAGGCACTGGCCGGCGGATTGACTGACTGGGCGCAACGCCCTGACGGTTGGCTGGCCCTGGTGCTGCTGCTCGATCAACTCCCGCGAATGATCTATCGCGACACTCCCAAATCCTTTGCCGGCGATCTCAGGGCGCAGGCTCTCGTAGCGCAAGGCATTGTTGCGGATTTCGATCGACAGTTGCGGCCGATTCAGCGGGTGTTTATCTACCTGGTGTTTGAGCATTGCGAGAATCTGGCGGTGCAGAATGAAGCTGTCTCGCGCTATATCGATCTTGTGGCTCAACAGCCGGAGGCCGAAAGGAAACTCTTTACCGACTATCTGAGCTATGCCGAGAAGCATCAGCAGGTGATTGCGCGGTTTGGGCGGTTTCCGCATCGCAATGCGGTGTTGGGAAGGGAATCGACGGCTGAGGAATTAGAGTTTCTCTCGAAGCCTGGGTCTCGGTTTTAGATTTCCATTGCGGCTGATGCCGTCATCGCCAGCAGGCTGGCTCCCACAATAGATTTGTGTCGATCACAAACCCCCTGTGGGAGCCAGCCTGCTGGCGATGGGGCCAGTGAAAGCGCCTTAGATCCTGAAGCTACCCACCAACTGCTTCAACCGCGCCGCCTGCTGTTCAAGGTCAGAACACGCGCGCAACGTCGCTTGCAGGTTCTCCACCCCTTCCTGATTCAGCGTGTTGATCTCAGTGATGTCGACGTTGATCGATTCCACCACGGCGGTCTGCTCTTCGGTCGCCGTCGCCACGGACTGGTTCATCCCGTCGATCTCGCCGATGCGCTGGGTCACGCTGCCGAGGCGCTCGCCAGCCTGGTTGGCGATGCCGACGCTGCTTTCGCTCTGGCGCTGGCTGTCGGTCATGGTGCTCACCGCTTCGCGGGCGCCGACTTGCAGTTCCTCGATCATCTTCTGCACTTGCTGCGCCGAATCCTGGGTGCGGTGGGCGAGGTTGCGGACTTCGTCGGCCACCACGGCAAAACCGCGTCCGGCTTCACCGGCCCGGGCTGCTTCGATGGCGGCGTTCAACGCCAACAGGTTGGTCTGCTGCGAGATGCTGGTGATCACTTCCAGAATCTGCCCGATGTTCACCGTGTTGCTGTTGAGCGTTTCGATGTTGCCGCAGGAATCGCTGATCTTCGCCGACAGCTGCTGCATCGCCGCGATGGTTTTATCCACCACCTGTTGACCGTCTTCGGCCAGGGCGCGCGCGTCGCTCGAGTGCTGCGAGGCGAGGGCGGCGTTCTGGGCGATTTCCTGGGCGGCGGCGCCTAGTTCGTTGATGGCAGCGGCCACGCTGCTGGTGCGCGAAGCTTGCTGGTCGGAGTTGAACATCGACGAGTTGGACGCGGCGACGACGCGCAGTGCGACTTCGTTGACCTGGCCGGTGGCCGAGGACACTTCGCGGATCGAGGTGTGAATACGTTCTACAAAACGATTGAACGAGGTGCCCAGCGCACCGAATTCGTCATGGCCGTGAATGATCAGGCGTTTGGTCAGGTCACCTTCGCCTTCGGCGATGTCATGCATGGCGCGGCCCATGGTCAGCAGCGGCTGCATCAGGAAACTGATCAGCATGCCCAGCAACGCGATGATGATCACTACGGCGATGACCATGGCAATGATCGCCGAGGTGCGGAATTCGTTGATCATCGAGAACGCGGTGTCCTGATCCAGCACCAGCGCCACGTACCAGTCTGCCGACGGCACGCCGTTGACGTGGGTGAAGGAGATGAACTGGCGCTTGCCGTCGATCTCGACTTCTTTCATGCCCGGGCTGACTTGAGGGGCACCGTTCGGGTAGGCATCGGCCAGGTTCTTGAGGACCAATTTGCTGTCCGGGTGAATCAGAATCTTGCCGTCGGCGCTGACGATGAATGCATGACCGTGACCGCTGAAGTTCAGCGAGTTGATGATCGCGCTGACGCTGGACAGGTCAATGTCGGCGCCGGCGACGCCGATCATCTGGCCCTGGCGCTGCACCGGCGTGGCGACGGTGATCACCAGTTTGCCGGAGGACGCAGCGATGTACGGTTCGGTGACGATGGTCTGTTGCGCGCTGTTGGCTGCCTTGTACCAGCCGCGTGCGCGAGGGTCGTAGTCCGCGGCACGATTGCCGGCCGGAACCGAAAACATCACACCGTCGGTGCCGCCAAAGTAGCTCAGCTGGAAGTTGCTGGTGTAGGCGGGCAGGTCGATGGCGCGCTTGAGGTTGGCCAGGGCACTGCCATCCACCACGATCTGCTGGGACATCGATTGCAGCAACTGAATGCGGCTTTCCAGCCAGGTCTTGATGTTGCTGGTGGTCAGGCTGCCGAGTTCCTGCATCGACGATTCGGTATTGCTGCGCAGCGTCTGCCGCTGGCGGTAGTCGTTGAACAGGATGAAACAGGCAAACGCAACGGCCACCACGAGGGCGGCAGCCAACAGGATTTTGTGGCTGAACTTCATGTTTCTGGTCATTAAATGAGCTACCGCGGAGGGTCTGGTCAACAAGGGGGCGCCAATGTGCCACAGGAACGGGCTTTGCGCTGCTTTTATGTCGACTGGTCGGCGACAAAGATGAGCCGACTTTTGCCAAAACCGACGAAATGCTCAACAGCAAAAGAAAGTGACTGATTTTTCGGCAAAAGGCAGACGAGCGGCCCGATAAATAGGCGCTTGGTCAGGGAACCAGACAGGGGTTTTCTCTTCTAAGCTTCAGCTTGGCAGCCATGCCATTCACTTCGCCCCAGGAGCTACACCATGTCGCTGCGTTCCATCGCTTTGCTTTCGTTCTGCGTGTTGTTGGCCGCATGCGGCAAGATCAATCAGGAAAATTATTCGAAGCTGTCGACTGGCATGCCCAAGGCCGAGGTTGAAACCTTGCTGGGCAAACCCACCGACTGCTCGGGCGCGCTCGGCATGTCCAGTTGCACCTGGGGCGACAAGAACAGCTTTATCAGCGTGCAGTACGCCGGTGACAAAGTGTTGATGTTTTCCGGCCAAGGCCTGAAGTAATCCGGGGCGATGCGCCCACGGGAGAAAAACAATGAAGCGGTTATTGATCCTCCTTTTTGCCGGCCTGGTATTGGCCGGCTGCGCCACTTCTGGCGAAGATCCGTTGGCGCCGAAAACCGTCGACAGCGTCAATCTGAAGAAGTACCAAGGGACCTGGTACGAGTTGGCGCGTCTGCCGATGTATTTCCAGCGCAACTGTGCGCAATCCGAAGCCCATTACACGCTCAAGCCGGACGGTAACGTGCTGGTGCTGAACCGCTGCCTGACGGCGGACTGGCAATGGGAGGAGGCCAAGGGCACGGCGTATCCGCAAGTCCCGGGCAAGACCGACAAATTGTGGGTCGAGTTCGACAACTGGTTCTCGCGACTGATTCCGGGTGTGGCGAAGGGCGAGTACTGGGTGTTGTTCGTCAGTGAAGACTACAAGACCGCCATCGTCGGCGACCCGAGCCGCCGCTATCTGTGGCTGCTGTCGCGAACCCCGACGGTCAACGGTGTAGTGCGCGAAGAACTGCTGAGCAAGGCGCGTCAGCAGGGGTATGACACGACGCGGCTGATCTGGCGTGCGACGGATACGCAGATGGCCAAGACCTCGAACTGATTACGCAACCCTTGTACGAGCCGGCTTGCTGGCGATGGAGTGTCAGTCGACTTCAATGTAGCTGACACATCATCGCCAGCAAGCCGGCTCCTACAAGGGGTCGTATCAGCCCAGGAGATCGCGCAGGACCTGGGTGAAGGCGCGGTTACTTTCTTCTTCCCCGGCATGACGCCCATCCCGCACAACCCACTGGCCATTGACCAGCACATCGCGCACCTGGCGATCGCCACCGGCAAACAACCAACGATTGAGAATCCCGTCGCCACTGGCGGTCGCCAGGTACGGATCGCTACCGTCCAGCACCAGCCAATCCGCCCGTTTGCCAACCTCCAGCGCACCAATCGGCTGACCCAACGCCTGCGCGCCGCCGTCCAGTGCCGCGTCATACAGTGTGCGACCCACCATCGGCTGATCCGCGCCATACAAACGGTTACGCCGCTGATCGCGCAAACGCTGGCCGTATTCCAGCCAGCGCAATTCTTCCACCACGCTCAATGACACATGGCTGTCGGAACCGATGCCCATGCGCCCGCCCTGGGCGAGGAAATCCACGGCCGGGAAAATCCCGTCGCCGAGGTTGGCCTCGGTGGTCAGGCACAGGCCGGCGATGGCGCGACTCTTGGTCATCAGCGTGACTTCTTCCGGATTGGCGTGGGTCGCGTGAACCAGGCACCAGCGCTGATCGACTTCGGTGTTTTCGTACAGCCATTGCAGAGGGCGACGGCCGCTCCAGCTCAGGCAGTCATCGACCTCCTTCTGCTGTTCGGCGATGTGAATATGCACCGGGCACTGCTTGTCGCTGGCCGCCAGCACTTCGCTGATCTGCTGTGGCGTTACCGCGCGCAATGAGTGGAAACACAAACCCAGCGACTGCGCCGGTTGCTGCGCCAGGATCGGCTGCAAGCGCGATTGAAGCTTCAGGTAGTTTTCCGTGCTGTTGATAAAACGACGCTGGCCGTCGTTCGGTGCCTGGCCGCCGAAACCGGAATGGCTGTAGAGCACTGGCAACAGGGTCAAACCAATACCGGCGGAGCTGGCCGCCTGGCTGATACGCAGCGCCAGTTCGGCGGGATCTGCGTAGGGTTGGCCGCTCGTGTCGTGGTGCACGTAATGAAATTCCGCAACCGAGGTGTAACCGGCCTTGAGCATTTCGATGTACAGCTGACGGGCGATGACGCCGAGTTGATCCGGGCTGATTTTTCCGACGAGCCGGTACATCAGATCGCGCCAGGTCCAGAAACTGTCGTTCGGATTACCGGCCACTTCCGCCAACCCGGCCATCGCTCGCTGGAACGCGTGGGAGTGCAGATTCGGCATCCCCGGCAGCAGCGGACCGCTTAGCCGTTCGGCGCCATCTGCCTGGGAATCGGCCTGGATATGGGTCAAAACGCCGTCGACGCTGACCTCAAGACGTACATTGTTGGCCCATCCACTAGGCAGCAGCGCGCGTTCGGCAAAGAAGGCGGACATGGTTCAGCACCCCATCGTGTGTTATTTGTATATACATATACAGACGTTTGCCTGCCCGGTAAACTCCGGCAAGCTAGCAACCTTTACTAAATGACCAAGGATTAACCGTGCCGACTCCGCCTACAGTGTCACCGTTGGCCGCGAACATGGGCGACAGTCCGGCGCCCTTGTACGCCCGCGTCAAACAGATGATCACCCAGCAAATCGACAGTGGAAACTGGCCTCCGCACTACCGCGTTCCGTCGGAAAGCGAGCTGGTCAGCCAACTCGGTTTCAGCCGCATGACCATCAACCGCGCACTGCGCGAGATGACCGCCGATGGTCTGTTGGTGCGCATGCAGGGCGTCGGCACGTTCGTCGCCGAGCCGAAAAGCCAGTCCGCGCTGTTTGAAGTGCACAACATCGCCGACGAAATCGCCTCCCGTGGCCATCGCCACACGTGCCAGGTGATCACGCTCGAAGAAGAGGCCGCCGGTTCCGAGCGCGCCCTGGCCCTGGACATGCGTGAAGGCCAGAAGGTCTTCCACTCGCTGATCGTGCATTTCGAAAACGACATTCCGGTGCAAATCGAAGACCGTTTCGTCAACGCGCTGGTGGCGCCCGATTACCTCAAGCAGGATTTCACCCTGCAAACCCCTTACGCCTACCTGAACCAGGTCGCGCCACTGACCGAAGGCGAGCACGTGGTCGAGGCGATTCTGGCCGAGGCCAGCGAGTGCAAATTGCTGCAGATTGAAAAGGGCGAGCCGTGCCTGCTGATCCGTCGCCGCACCTGGTCCGGCCGTCAGCCCGTGACCGCCGCCCGTTTGATACACCCCGGTTCCCGTCATCGTCTGGAAGGACGCTTTCATAAATGAGTCAGGTTAAGGTTTTACGCGCTGTCGATTACCCACGCATGCCGTGGAAAAATGGCGGTGGCAGCACCGAAGAAATCACCCGCGACGCGGGCACTGGCCTTGATGGTTTCGGCTGGCGCCTGTCGATTGCCGATATCGGTGAGTCGGGCGGGTTTTCTACCTTCGCCGGTTACGAGCGGATCATCACCGTGTTGCAGGGCGACGGCATGACCTTGTCGGTTGATGGCCAGCTCACGCGGCCGTTGTTACCGCTGGACCCGTTTGCCTTCAGCGGCGAAAGCCAGGTGTCCTGCACGTTGATTGGTGGTCCGATTCGCGACTTCAACCTGATTTATGCGCCGCAGCGTTACAGCGCGCGGTTGCAGTGGCTGGACGGTGAGCAGCGGTTTTTCAGCGAGGCCGGGACTTTGCTGGTGTTCAGTGTGAGCGAAGCACTTGAGGTGAAGGTCGGTAACAATGCCCAGCAATTGGGTCGTCATGACTGCTTGCAACTCGACGGTAACGTGGGTTTGCTGGAAGTTGCCAGCAATAGCTCGTGCTGCGTGATTGAACTGACTGTACGCGGTTAAATGTGGCGAGGGAGCTTGCTCCCGCTCGGCTGCGCAGCAGTCGTAAATCCTTAATCCCGGTTCCATCTGTTACAACGCATGCTCCCGGTTTTGGGTCTGCTTCGCAGCCCAGCGGGAGCAAGCTCCCTCGCCACAAAAGCTGTCCTCATCCGTTTCCCATTGCGCACCACTTTGTTACCGAACGCCCCAGCGCGGCGCAAAACCACGCTCAAGTAACAAGCCATCACCCCTTCGCCAAATCCCCCCGAAAAATTTCATCTTCCGCAAACCCTTGATTTGCAGGCTTTCCAGCCCGTTCAAAGTTTTTCTTGAAAGCCCATCCAATAAGTTGGCCGCTTGATTGCATATGCTTGTATGTACAAGTAAAGACGTATGCGTATGAGTCGACCGAGACTCTCCGCAGCGTCCACTGATTCGCTTGTGGCGCAACGATGCGCACAGGCTGGCATACCCACCGCCAGGGTTGGTTTGGATTGATCGCTGAGGAGTCTTTTTCGTGACTGACATTAAACCTACTAAGTTTCGTGACGTTGAAATCCGCGCTGCCCGCGGTAACAAGCTGACCGCCAAGAGCTGGCTGACTGAAGCGCCGCTGCGCATGCTGATGAACAACCTCGACCCGGAAGTCGCCGAGAACCCTAAAGAACTGGTGGTTTACGGTGGTATCGGTCGTGCGGCGCGTAACTGGGAATGCTACGACAAGATCGTCGAAAGCCTGACCAACCTGAATGACGACGAGACCCTGCTGGTGCAATCCGGCAAGCCGGTCGGCGTATTCAAGACCCACAGCAACGCCCCGCGCGTGCTGATCGCCAACTCCAACCTGGTGCCGCACTGGGCGAGCTGGGAACACTTCAACGAACTCGACGCCAAAGGCCTGGCCATGTACGGCCAGATGACCGCCGGCAGCTGGATCTACATCGGCAGCCAGGGCATCGTCCAGGGCACCTACGAAACCTTCGTCGAAGCCGGTCGCCAACACTACAACGATGACTTGAAAGGTCGTTGGGTCCTGACCGCAGGTCTCGGCGGCATGGGCGGCGCTCAACCACTGGCCGCAACCCTGGCCGGCGCGTGCTCGCTGAACATCGAATGCCAGCAGGTCAGCATCGATTTCCGTCTGAACAGCCGTTATGTCGACGAGCAAGCCACCGACCTCGACGACGCGCTGGCCCGCATCGCCAAGTACACCAAGGAAGGCAAGGCGATTTCCATCGCTCTGCTGGGCAACGCGGCTGAAATTCTGCCGGAACTGGTCAAGCGCGGCGTGCGCCCGGACATGGTCACCGACCAGACCAGCGCCCACGACCCGCTCAACGGTTACCTGCCGGCCGGCTGGACTTGGGAAGAGTATCGCGCTCGCGCCAAGACCGAGCCTGCTGCCGTGGTCAAAGCCGCCAAGCAATCGATGGCCGTGCACGTCAAAGCGATGTTGGATTTCCAGAAAATGGGCATCCCGACCTTCGACTACGGCAACAACATCCGTCAGATGGCGCAAGAAGAAGGCGTCGAAAACGCATTCGACTTCCCAGGCTTCGTACCGGCTTACATCCGTCCGCTGTTCTGCCGCGGCATCGGCCCGTTCCGTTGGGCTGCGCTGTCGGGTAACGCCGAAGACATCTACAAAACCGACGCCAAGGTCAAAGAACTGATCCCGGACGACGCGCACCTGCACAACTGGCTGGACATGGCGCGCGAGCGCATCAGCTTCCAGGGTCTGCCGGCCCGTATCTGCTGGGTTGGCCTGGGCCTGCGCGCCAAGCTCGGTCTGGCGTTCAACGAAATGGTACGCAGCGGTGAATTGTCCGCGCCAATCGTCATCGGTCGTGACCACCTGGACTCCGGCTCGGTCGCCAGCCCGAACCGCGAAACCGAGTCGATGCAGGACGGTTCCGACGCCGTGTCCGACTGGCCACTGCTCAACGCTCTGCTCAACACCGCGAGCGGCGCGACCTGGGTTTCCCTGCACCACGGCGGCGGCGTCGGCATGGGCTTCTCCCAGCACTCGGGCATGGTGATTGTCTGCGACGGTACTGACGAAGCGGCCGAGCGTATCGCTCGCGTTCTGCACAACGACCCGGCGACTGGCGTTATGCGTCACGCCGATGCGGGTTACCAGATCGCGATCGATTGCGCCAAGGAACAAGGGCTGAACCTGCCGATGATTACCGGCAAGTAATGCTTGCCCGTGTAGGAGCAAAGCTTGCTCGCGATAGCGATGTGTCAGCCAGTGCAGATGTTGAATTTGCCGACCTCATCGCGAGCAAGCTCGGCTCCTACGGGGATTGCGTAAACCCACAATAACAATCCACAGAGGTTGAATCATGGCTGTTAACAACGATCGTGCAGGCAGCAAACCATTGATCGAGAAACGCTCGATCGACTACATCCCGGAAGCGGAGAGACACGGTCGTCTGTTGAGCCAGTTCACCCTGTGGATGGGTGCCAACCTGCAAATCACCGCGATTGTGACGGGTGCGCTGGCGGTGGTGCTCGGTGGTGACGTGTTCTGGTCGTTGATCGGCCTGTTGATCGGGCAACTGCTCGGCGGTGGCGTGATGGCGCTGCATGCCGCGCAAGGGCCCAAACTTGGCCTGCCGCAGATGATTTCCAGCCGTGTGCAGTTCGGTGTTTATGGCGCGGCCATCCCGATCGTGCTGGTCTGTTTGATGTACCTCGGCTTCACCGCAACGGGAACCGTGTTATCCGGCCAGGCGCTGGGCCAGTTGTTTGGCGTCAGTGACACCGTCGGTATCCTCATCTTCGCCAGTGTCATCGTGCTGGTCACGGTGCTCGGTTATCGGGTGATCCATTGGATCGGCCGTGTTGCCAGTGTCATTGGCGTGATTGCCTTTGTTTACCTGTTCAGCCGTCTGGTGAGCCAGGTTGACGTTGGCGCACTGTTGCAAATCCGCCACTTCAGCTGGAGCAGCTTCCTGCTTGCGGTGTCGCTCGCGGCGTCCTGGCAGATCGCCTTCGGCCCCTACGTGGCTGACTATTCACGCTACCTGCCGAGCAAGACTTCCTCGGTGAAAACCTTTTTCGCCGCGGGCGCGGGTTCGGTCATTGGCGCACAGGTGGCGATGGTCCTCGGCGTGTTCGCTGCCGCTTCGGCCAACGGGCAATTCGCCGGCCACGAAGTGGCCTACATCGTTGGTCTGGGCGGTACCGGTGCCACCGCTGCGCTGCTGTACTTCAGCATCGCGTTCGGCAAGGTCACCATTTCCACGCTGAACTCCTACGGCAGCTTCATGTGCATTGCGACCATCATCAGCGGCTTCCGTGGACACCTGCAGGTAACGCGCTTGCAGCGGCTGGTCTTCGTGCTGGTCATCGTCGGTGCTGCGACCCTGATCGCGTTGCTCGGTCAGCACTCGTTCCTCGGTGCGTTCAAGTCCTTCATCCTGTTCCTGCTGGCGTTCTTTACGCCATGGAGCGCGATCAACCTGGTGGACTACTACTGCATCACCCGCGAGCGCTATGACGTGCCGGCGCTGTCCGATCCGAACGGTCGCTACGGCCGCTGGAACATGCTCGGTATCAGCATCTATGTGTTCGGTGTGCTGGTGCAGCTGCCGTTCATTTCCACCAAGTTCTATACCGGTCCGCTGGTGGCAACTCTGGGTGATGTGGATATTTCCTGGATCATCGGTCTGGTGCTTCCCGCAGCCCTGTATTACGTGTGTGCGAAAAAATGGCACGGCACAGTGCCCGATCAACTGATTCTGCCGGTCGAGCAGGACAGCGTTGTACAACCTAAAACAAGCGGGGCCGGTCGCGCTGCGGCGCAGGCCTGATTGGACGTGGATAGGGCTGGATGCCTCTTGACTGCCGTAAGCCAATTCATGATTAGGAGCGTCACACAATGAAATCGAACAAGACCCTGCTGACCACATTGCTTTCCATGGGCCTGCTGGCCAGTGCCGGCGCCACTCAGGCTGCCGGTTGGTGCGAGTCGGGCAAACCGGTGAAATTCGCCGGCCTGAACTGGGAAAGCGCCATGCTGCTGACCGACGTGATGCAAATCGTGTTGGAGAAGGGCTACGACTGCAAGACGGACAGCCTGCCAGGCAACTCCATCACCATGGAAAACGCCCTGAGCAGCAACGACATTCAAGTGTTTGCCGAAGAGTGGGTTGGCCGCAGCGAAGTCTGGAACAAGGCCGAGAAGGCCGGCAAAGTCGTCGGTGTCGGCGCTCCGGTGGTGGGTGCGATCGAAGGCTGGTACGTGCCGCGTTACGTGATCGAAGGCGACGCCAAGCGCAAGCTGGAACCCAAGGCGCCGGACCTGAAAAACATCGCCGACCTGGCCAAGTACGCCGCCGTGTTCAAGGATCAGGAAGAGCCATCGAAGGGCCGTTTCTACAACTGCCCGGCCGGCTGGACCTGTGAGCTGGACAACAGCGAAATGCTGAAAAGCTACGGCCTGGAAAGCACCTACACCAACTTCCGTCCAGGCACCGGCCCGGCGCTGGATGCCGCCGTACTGTCGAGCTACAAGCGCGGCGAGCCGATCCTGTTCTACTACTGGTCGCCAACTCCGCTGATGGGCCAGGTTGACCTGGTCAAACTTGAAGAGAAGCCAGGCGTGGACAAGCGCGTGACCATCAAGGTCGGCCTGTCCAAGACCTTCCACGAGCAAGCCCCGGAACTGGTTGCGGTGCTGGAAAAGGTCAACCTGCCGATCGACCTGCTTAACCAGAACCTCGGACGCATGGCCAAAGAGCGGATCGAGTCGCCAAAACTGGCCAAGATCTTCTTGAAGGAACATCCTGAAGTCTGGCACGCATGGGTGAGCGAAGACGCAGCCAAGAAAATCGACGCGGCCTTGTAGGTTGAGCCTCTCCGGCTGCCCTGAGTGGCAGTCGGTGCTTGATCGCAACCCCTTGATTGAGAGTCTCTTATGTTTCCCGAAAGCTTTACCTTTTCCATCGCCGACTGGGTCAACGGTTGGGTCGATTCGCTGGTCACCAACTACGGCGACGTGTTCCGCAGCATCTCCGACACCCTATTGTGGGCCATCGTCAATCTTGAAGGGCTGCTGCGTGCGGCGCCCTGGTGGCTGATGCTGGCCATCGTGGCGGGCGTTGCCTGGCACGCGACCCGTAAAGTCGTGACCACCGCCGTCATAGTCGGTTTGCTGTTTCTGGTAGGCGCAGTCGGCCTCTGGGACAAGCTGATGCAAACGCTCGCGCTGATGATGGTGGCCACGGTCATTTCGGTGCTGATCGGCATTCCGCTGGGCATTCTCTCGGCGCGCAGCAATCGCCTGCGTTCGGTGCTGATGCCGTTGCTGGACATCATGCAGACCATGCCGAGTTTCGTGTACCTGATCCCGGTGCTGATGCTGTTCGGCCTGGGCAAGGTTCCGGCGATTTTCGCCACCGTGATCTACGCCGCGCCGCCGCTGATCCGCTTGACTGATCTGGGCATTCGCCAGGTTGACGGCGAAGTGATGGAAGCGATCAACGCCTTTGGTGCCAACCGCTGGCAGCAACTGTTTGGCGTGCAACTGCCGCTGGCCCTGCCGAGCATCATGGCCGGGATCAACCAGACCACCATGATGGCCCTGTCGATGGTGGTGATTGCCTCGATGATCGGTGCCCGTGGCCTGGGCGAAGATGTGTTGGTGGGGATTCAGACCCTCAACGTCGGACGTGGCCTTGAAGCCGGTCTGGCGATCGTGATTCTGGCAGTGGTGATCGACCGCATTACACAGGCGTACGGTCGTGCACGGCATGAGGTGAGCAAATGAACAACGAAGCCATCAGCAAGATCGAAGTCAAAAACGTCTTCAAGATTTTCGGCAACCGTTCCAGGGAAGCGCTGGGCATGATTGGCCAGGGCAAGACCAAGGATCAGGTGCTGGCCGAAACCGGCTGTGTGGTCGGCGTGAACGACCTGTCGTTGAGCATCGGTAGCGGCGAGATCTTCGTGATCATGGGCCTGTCCGGTTCCGGCAAATCGACCCTGGTGCGCCACTTCAACCGCCTGATCGACCCAACCAGCGGCGCGATCCTGGTGGATGGCGTGGACATCCTGCAATACGACATGGAAGCCCTGCGCGAATTTCGCCGGCGCAAGATCAGCATGGTGTTCCAGAGCTTCGGCCTGCTGCCGCACAAGACCGTGGTGGACAACGTCGCCTACGGCCTGAAAGTGCGTGGCGAGACCAAGCAAATGTGCTCCGAGCGCGCGCTGCACTGGATCAATACCGTGGGCCTCAAGGGCTACGAAAACAAATACCCGCATCAGCTCTCGGGCGGCATGCGGCAGCGTGTGGGCCTGGCTCGTGCCTTGGCGGCGGACACCGACATCATCCTGATGGACGAAGCGTTCAGTGCGCTCGATCCGCTGATCCGCGCGGAGATGCAGGACCAGTTGCTGGAACTGCAAAAGACCCTGCACAAGACCATCGTCTTCATCACCCACGACCTCGACGAGGCCGTGCGCATCGGCAACCGCATCGCGATCCTCAAGGATGGCCGCCTGATTCAGGTCGGCACGCCGCGAGAGATCCTGCATTCGCCGGCGGATGAGTATGTCGACCGGTTCGTACAGCGGCGGGCGGCTGTGGTTTAAGAGGTTTGTGGCGGGACTGCTTTTGTGGCGAGGGAGCTTGCTCCCGCTCGAGCGCGCAGCGGTCGCAAAATTTTGGGGCCGCTACGCAGCCCAGCGGGAGCAAGCTCCCTCGCCACAGTTGTCACATGGCCATGAATTATTTATGAGGCTCCAGATGTCCCAGGCTGAAAATATCGTTATCGCCCACGCCCCTCTGCGTTGGCAGGATGTGGTCGCCGTAGCCCGCCACGGCGCGCCGCTCGAGCTGTCGACCCAGGCCTGGGCGCGGATCGAGAACGCTCAGGCGATCGTCCAGCGCATCGTCACCAGCGGCGAACGCGCTTACGGCGTCAACACCGGTCTGGGTGCGCTGTGCAACGTCTCTCTGAAAGACGAGCAACTCAGCCAGCTGTCGCGCAACACCTTGCTCAGTCACGCCTGTGGCGTTGGCGCGCCACTGGCCGACGAACAGACGCGCGCGATCATGTGCGCAGCGATCCGCAACTACAGCCACGGCAAGTCCGGCATTCATCGCCGGGTGGTCGAAGCGCTGCTGGCGCTGCTCAATCGCGGTATCACCCCGCAAGTGCCGTCCCAGGGCTCGGTGGGTTACCTGACCCACATGGCGCACATCGGCATCGCGTTGCTGGGCGTCGGCAATGTCAGCTATCGCGGGCAGATCGTTCCTGCGCAACAGGCCCTGGCTGAAGAAGGTCTGCATCCGGTTCAACTCGGCGCCAAAGACGGCTTGTGCCTGGTCAACGGCACGCCGTGCATGACCGGCCTCAGCTCCCTGGCGATTGCCGATGCCACGCGCCTGCTGCAATGGGCCGACGTGATCGGCGCCATGAGCTTCGAGGCCCAGCGCGGCCAGATCGCGGCGTTCGATGCCGAAATCATCGCCCTCAAACCGCACCCGGGCATGCAGCAGGTCGGTATCAACCTGCGTTCACTGCTCGATGGCAGTGAAGTGATTGCGTCGAGCAAAGGCATCCGCACCCAGGATGCGCTGAGCATCCGTTCGATCCCGCAGGTCCACGGCGCTGCACGGGATCAACTGGCGCACGCGATTCAACAGATCGAAACCGAACTCAACGGTTGCACCGACAACCCGTTGCTGCTGGGCACGCCGGACAATTTCCGCATCATGTCCCAGGCCAACCCGCACGGTCAGTCCGTGGCCATGGCCGCTGATTTGCTGGCCATCGCCATGGCGGAAATCGGCTCCATCGCCGAGCGACGTCTCGACCGTTTGATCAACCCGCATGTCAGCGGTCTGCCGGCATTCCTGGTGGCCAATCCGGGGGTGAACTCCGGGATGATGATCGTGCAATACGTCGCCGCTTCGCTGTGTGCGGAAAACCGTCAACTGGCGCAACCGGCGGTGCTCGACAACTACGTCACTTCGGGCTTGCAGGAAGACCACCTGAGCATGGGCACCAACGCCGCGCTGAAGCTGCAACGCGCGCTGGAAAACTGCACGCAGATCCTCGCCATCGAGTACCTGCTGGCGGCTCAGGCATTTGAATTCCTGAAAGAACAGCGCTTCGGCGCCGGCACCGATACCGCATGGCGTCTGCTGCGTGAACGGGTTCCGGCTTACGATCAGGACCGCTGGCTGGCGCCCGATATCGCCGCTGCAGCAAGCGTGTTGAAAGACCCGATTTTGCTGCGCAAGGCTTTACCGAATCTGAACTGATTTCCACAACACCAGCGTGCCAAGGCGCGGCTCCCCAAAAGGCGAGACGCGACGGACAACGGACATCTCCGGAGCGTCTGGTGAGTTAATAAAAAACTCTCAAAAGGAGCTCGAAATGACTGCGCTAAACCTGATCCCCGGCCAACTGAGCCTTGCCCAACTGCGTGATATCTATCAGCAACCGGTCAAAATCACCCTCGACGACAGCGCCTCGGCGCAGATCGAAGCCAGCGTTGCCTGCGTGGAACAGATCCTCGCCGAGAACCGCACCGCCTACGGCATCAACACCGGTTTCGGCCTGCTGGCCTCGACCCGCATCGCCAGCGAAGACCTGGAAAACCTGCAGCGCTCGCTGGTGCTGTCCCACGCCGCCGGTGTGGGCGAGCCGATCAGCGACGCGCTGGTGCGACTGGTCATGGTGCTCAAGGTCAACAGCCTGAGCCGTGGTTTCTCCGGTATTCGCCGCGTGGTCATCGACGCGCTGATCGCCCTGATCAACGCCGAGGTTTACCCGCACATTCCATTGAAAGGTTCGGTCGGTGCCTCCGGCGACCTGGCGCCGTTGGCCCACATGTCGCTGGTGCTGCTGGGTGAAGGCAAGGCGCGCTACAAAGGCGAATGGATGGAAGCCACCGAAGCGCTGAAAGTCGCCGGCCTGACTCCGCTGACCCTGGCCGCGAAAGAAGGCCTGGCGCTGCTCAACGGCACTCAGGTGTCCACCGCTTACGCGCTGCGCGGTCTGTTTGAAGGTGAAGATCTGTTTGCGGGCGCCCTGGCCTTGGGCGGTCTGACCGTCGAAGCGGTGCTGGGTTCGCGCTCGCCGTTCGACGCGCGCATTCACGCCGCGCGTGGCCAGAAAGGCCAGATCGACGCCGCTGCCGCTTACCGCGACCTGCTGGGCGAGCGCAGTGAAGTCTCCGACTCGCACCAGAACTGCGAAAAAGTTCAGGACCCGTACTCCCTGCGCTGCCAGCCGCAAGTCATGGGCGCCTGCCTGACCCAGTTCCGTCAGGCCGCCGAGGTGCTTGCCGTCGAAGCCAACGCCGTCTCGGATAACCCGTTGGTG
The DNA here is from genome assembly GCF_059716135.1 of Pseudomonas sp. LBUM1651. Taxonomy (NCBI): domain Bacteria; kingdom Pseudomonadati; phylum Pseudomonadota; class Gammaproteobacteria; order Pseudomonadales; family Pseudomonadaceae; genus Pseudomonas; species Pseudomonas sp. LBUM1651. The sequence continues at coordinate 360,419 of NZ_CP166805.1, forward strand.
TTTGCTGCTGAAGGTGACGTGATCTCCGGCGGTAACTTCCACGCCGAACCCGTCGCGATGGCCGCCGACAACATGGCCTTGGCCATCGCTGAAATCGGCTCGCTGAGCGAACGCCGCATCTCGCTGATGATGGACAAGCACATGTCACAACTGCCGCCGTTCCTGGTGGCCAATGGCGGCGTGAACTCCGGTTTCATGATCGCTCAAGTGACTGCTGCGGCCCTCGCCAGTGAAAACAAGGCGTTGTCCCATCCGCATTCGGTGGACAGCCTGCCGACGTCGGCGAACCAGGAAGACCACGTGTCCATGGCACCGGCTGCCGGGAAGCGTTTGTGGGAAATGGCGGAAAACACTCGCGGGGTTCTGGCGGTGGAATGGTTGGCTGCAGTTCAGGGGCTGGACCTGCGTGATGGTCTGAAGACTTCGCCGAAACTGGAAAAGGCTCGGGCGATTCTGCGTAGAGAAGTGCCTTTCTATGAGAAGGATCGCTTCTTTGCGCCGGACATCAATGCGGCGACTGAGCTGTTGGCGACGCGTTGCCTGAATGAACTGGTCGCGGCCAGGCTTTTGCCGAGCCTGTGATGTACTCATCGCCAGCAGGCTGGCTCCCACAGTTGCATTGCGCATCCCTGTGGGAGCCAGCCTGCTGGCGATTCGAATTTGAATACTGTGGAGACTAAGGGATGAAAACCCTCTGGCAACACTGCCACGTCGCAACCATGGCGCAAGGCGTCTACTCGATCATCGAGGATGCGGCCATCGTGACGTCCGGTGCGCGCATTGAGTGGATCGGCCCTCGCGCTGAACTGCCGGTGGGCGAATACCCTGCCGTCAACGATTTGAAAGGGGCCTGGGTCACCCCGGGCCTGATCGACTGCCACACCCATACGGTGTTCGGCGGTAACCGCAGCGGTGAATTCGAACAGCGTCTGCAAGGCGTCAGCTATGCGGAAATCGCAGCAGCCGGTGGCGGCATTGCCAGTACCGTACGCGCCACCCGCGCGGCAACCGAAGACGAGCTGTTCGCCAGCGCCGCCAAGCGTCTGAAAAGCCTGATGCGCGACGGCGTGACCACGGTCGAAATGAAATCCGGCTACGGCCTGGACCTGGCCAGCGAACGCAAGATCCTGCGAGTGATTCGTCGTCTCGGCGCCGAACTGCCGATCAGCGTGCGCAGCACCTGCCTGGCGGCCCACGCCTTGCCGCCGGAGTATGTGGACCGCGCCGACGACTACATCGATCACATCTGCGCCGAGATGCTCCCCGCGCTCGCCACCGAAGGCCTGGTAGATGCGGTGGACGCGTTCTGCGAATACCTGGCGTTTTCGCCGGCGCAGGTCGAGCGCGTGTTCATCACCGCACAAGAGCTCGGCTTGCCGGTGAAACTGCACGCCGAGCAATTGTCGTCGCTGCACGGTTCGAGTCTGGCGGCGCGTTATCACGCACTGTCGGCCGACCACCTGGAGTTCATGACCGAAGAAGACGCCATCGCCATGGCCGAGTCCGGCACCGTTGCCGTGTTGCTGCCCGGCGCGTTCTACTTCCTGCGTGAAACCCAATTGCCGCCGATGGACGCGCTGCGCAAACACGGCGTGAAAATCGCTATCGCCAGCGACCTCAATCCCGGCACTTCGCCTGCGCTGTCGCTGCGCCTGATGCTGAACATGGCCTGCACCTGTTTCCGCATGACCCCGGAAGAAGCCCTGGCCGGTGCAACGATTCATGCCGCCACCGCGTTGGGCATGGCCGAGACACATGGCTCGCTGGAAGTCGGCAAGTTCGCGGACTTCGTCGCCTGGCAAATCGATCGTCCCGCCGACCTGTCGTACTGGCTGGGCGGTGACCTGGAGAAACGCGTCGTGCGTCACGGCGTTGAAACGTGCGTTTAGGAGAACAGTTGTGGATAAGGTTCTGAACTTCAAACAAGGCCACGTGCCGCTGCTGATCAGCATGCCCCACGCCGGCCTGCGCCTGACCCCGGCGGTCGAAGCCGGGTTGATCCCCGACGCGAAAAGCCTGCCGGACACCGACTGGCACATCCCCAGGCTTTACGAGTTCGCCGCCGAGCTTGGCGCCAGTACGTTGGCCGCCGAGTACTCGCGGTTTGTCATCGACCTGAACCGACCGTCCGACGACAAGCCTTTGTACGCAGGAGCGACCACCGGCCTGTACCCGGCGACGCTGTTCGACGGCATTCCGTTGTTCCGTGAGGGTATGGAGCCTTCGGCAGCGAAGCGCGCGACCTATCTGGAACAGGTCTGGACGCCGTATCACAGCACGCTGCAGAACGAATTGGCGCGGCTGAAAGCCGAATTCGGCTATGCGCTGCTGTTCGATGCGCATTCGATCCGCTCGATCATCCCGCACCTGTTTGACGGCAAGCTGCCGGACTTCAACCTCGGCACGTTCAACGGCGCCAGTTGCGATCCACAGTTGGCCACTCAACTGGAAGCGATCTGCGCGCGGCACGACGACTACAGCCATGTGCTGAACGGTCGTTTCAAGGGCGGCCACATCACCCGGCACTACGGCAATCCGGCGGAAAACATTCACGCGGTGCAACTGGAGTTGGGACAGTGCACTTACATGGAAGAGTTTGAGCCGTTCCGCTATCGCCCGGACCTGGCGGCGCCAACGCAAGTGGTGCTCAAGGAATTGCTGCAAGGGCTGCTGGCGTGGGGCGAAAAGCACTACAACGCATAACCCTGCGGCAGCGAGTTCTTGTGGCGAGGGGGCTTGCCCCCGTTGGGCTGCGGAGCAGCCCCAAAAAATCTGCGACCGCTTCGCGCTCGAACGGGGGCAAGCCCCCTCGCCACAGGTTTACATTCGCGTCGATACCTCTTGGATTCTGTCGCCACCGTGCAAATCTCAGTCGCCACAGTTCGCTTTTCCCCTCTCGACGCTGCGTAATGTTCGGGCCACGGTGCACAAAGACACCGGCCCTCACAATAATCTGCCGCACGAGAACGCCCTCTATGACAAGCACCAAAGGTTTGTTCACCCGCTGTCTCTCAATCCTCTGCGGTACCGCTCTCCTGAGCACCAGTGTTCTGGCCAGTGACGACGCTTCCTGCAAAGCCGTGCGCATGGGCGTGGTCAACTGGACCGACGTGATCGCCACCAGCGGCATGGCCGATGTGTTGCTCAACGGCCTTGGCTACGAAAGCAAGCAGACCAGCGCCGTGCAGCAAATCATCTTCGCCGGCATCCGCGACAAGCGCCTCGACATCTTCCTCGGTTACTGGAAACCGGCGATGGACAGCAACATTGCCCCGTTCGTGGCCGCCAATCAGCTGAAGGTCATGGCCAAACCCAGCCTGGCCGACGCCCAGGCAACGCTCGCCGTGCCGGAGTACGTCGCCGACGCCGGGCTGAAAACCTTCGCCGACATCGCCAAATTCAAAGACAAGCTCGGCGGCAAGATCTACGGCATCGAGCCGGGCAGCGGCGCCAACACCACCATAAAAACCATGATCGAGACCGATCACTTCGGCTTGAAGGATTTCAAGCTGATCGAGTCCGGTGAGGCCGGCATGCTGGCCGCCGTTCAGCGGGCGGTGAATCGCAAGGAGTTCGTGGTGTTCGTCGGCTGGACCCCGCACCCGATGAACATCAACATGAAAATCACCTACCTGACCGGCAGCGAAGATGTTTACGGGCCGAACGAAGGGGCGGCCACGGTCTCCACCGTGACGTCACCGGACTACGCCGAACGTTGCCCGAACGTGAACCGATTGCTGGAGAACCTGACGTTCACCGCCGCTCAGGAAAGTCAGCTGATGGTGCCGATCATGGAGCGCAAGACGCCGCAGGACGTTGCCAGGCAATGGCTGCGTGATCACCCTGAAGATCTGCAACGCTGGCTCGCAGGCGTCACCAGTTTTGATGGCAAGGACGGCGTAGCCACCGTACAGGCCAGCCTGAAAAACTGACCAAGGGCGAACGAGACCACTGTGGCGGGGGCTTGCCCCCGTTGGGCTGCGAAGCGGCCCCAAGATATCGGATAGACCGTAGATTTTGCGAGTGCTACGCACTCGAACGGGGGCAAGCGCCCTCGCCACAAAAGCCGCACATTCACCAACCGCTGGACTGACTGGCAACAGGCTCATGGCTTCTTACCCGCTTTCCGAACAGATGGCGGTTTTCGTCGAGAAAACCATCAGCTTCAACAGCACTGACAGCAGCCTCGCCGGGCTGCGCCAGGCCTACAGCGAGATGTGTCGGGCATTCACCCCGCCACGTCCCGCCGGGCTGTACGTGGTGGATTTTGAATTGGCCGGCGTGCCGGTGCGCTCGTATCAGCCGCCGGTTTCGCCGTCGACCGGCGGTGGCCCGTGCATTGTGTATCTGCACGGCGGCGGTTGGGTGGTGGGGGATCTGGATTCCCACGACTTCATCTGCGCCGAACTGGCGTCGACGCTCCGCGTGTTGGTGATCGCCGTCGATTACCGTCTGGCGCCGGAGCATCCGTTTCCGGCGGGGTTCAACGATTGTCTGGGTGTGTGGCGGGCGTTGCGAACCGGGCCATTCCCGCTTGATCCCGCGCGTACGCTGGTGGCCGGCGACAGTGCCGGTGGTAATCTCGCCGCCGCGCTTTGCCTGGCATTGCGCGACGCGGGTGAGCCATTGCCGGCTGCGCAGGTCCTGATCTATCCCGGCCTCGGTGGCGACCAGCGACTGGCGTCGCGCAGCGAATGCGTCGACGCGCCGTTGCTCAGCAGCAGTGACGTGGACTGTTATCACGCCTTGTACTTGCGCGGCAGTCGACAGCCGGGCGCCTATGCGATGCCGTTGCTCGCCGAGGATCTCGGCGGCTTGCCGCCGGCGCTGATCGCCGTGGCGCAATTCGACCCGCTGCGCGATGACGGTGTGCATTACGCCGAACGACTGAACGCCGCGGGCGTGGTCGCAACACTTTATTACGGCGAGGGGCTGGTTCACGGCTGTTTGCGAGGGCGGGGCCAGGTCGCCGAGGTCGATGCGCTCTATGAAACGCTGCTCGGCTATCTGGCTGAAAAAACGGGCGACAAAACTCTGGCTCAGCAAGGGCATGCTCATTGACGTAATTCGGGTTTATGATGCCGGACGGCAGAATAATAGAAGTCCCCCCAGGGATGACCTCGACCCCTTACGGAGCGCGCAATGCAGACTTTGTACCCGCAGATCAAACCCCACGCCCGGCACGATCTGGCCGTCGATGAAACCCACACCCTGTATGTCGACGAAAGCGGTTCACCGGAAGGTTTGCCGGTGGTGTACATCCACGGCGGTCCCGGCGCCGGGTGTGATGCACAGAGTCGCTGCTTTTTTGATCCGAACCTGTATCGCATCGTCACCTTCGACCAGCGCGGTTGCGGTCGCTCCACCCCCCACGCCAGCCTGGAAAACAACACCACCTGGGATCTGGTTGCCGACCTTGAGCGGATTCGCCAGCACCTGGGCATCGACAAATGGGTGCTGTTCGGCGGTTCGTGGGGCTCGACCCTGGCGCTGGCCTACGCGCAAACCCACCCGGAGCGTGTGCACGGTCTGATTCTGCGCGGGATTTTTCTCTGCCGTCCGCAGGAAATCGAATGGTTCTATCAGGCGGGCGCCAGCCGTCTGTTCCCCGATTACTGGCAGGACTACATCGCGCCGATCCCGCAGGATGAGCGCGAAGACCTGCTCAGCGCTTTCCACAAACGCCTGACCGGCAACGACCAGATTGCTCAGATGCACGCGGCCAAGGCCTGGTCCACCTGGGAAGGCCGGACGGCGACCTTGCGCCCGAACCCGCTGGTGGTCGATCGTTTCTCCGAGCCACAGCGCGCGTTGTCGATTGCCCGCATTGAATGTCATTACTTCACCAACAATGCGTTCCTCGAGCCGAACCAGCTGATCCGCGACATGGGCAAGATCGCCCATTTGCCAGGCGTGATCGTGCACGGTCGTTATGACGTGATCTGTCCACTGGATAACGCCTGGGAATTGCATCAGAACTGGCCGAACAGTGAATTGCAGGTCATCCGTGACGCCGGGCATGCCGCTTCCGAGCCGGGCATTACCGATGCACTGGTGCGCGCCGCCAATCAGATGGCCCGGCGCTTGCTCGACCTGTCCCCTGAAGAAGCATGAAGGGCCTGTTGCAACGCGTGCGTGGCGCGCGAGTCGAGGTAGCGGGGGAGGTGGTAGGTGCAGTCGATCAGGGTTTGCTGGTTCTGGTAGCGGTCGAGCCCGAGGATACTCGGGCCAGCGCCGACAAACTTCTGCATAAGCTGCTTAACTATCGTGTATTCAGTGACGCCGAGGGCAAGATGAATCTGTCCCTGGCGGATGTCGGTGGCGGGTTGCTGCTGGTCTCTCAGTTCACCCTGGCCGCCGACACCAGAAGCGGGTTGCGCCCGGGTTTTTCGACCGCTGCCCCTCCGGCGCTGGGCAAGGAGCTTTTCGACTATCTATTAGGGAAAGCGAAACAGGTGCATGGCACTGTGGCATCAGGTAGATTCGGCGCGGATATGCAGGTGCACCTGGTCAATGATGGCCCGGTAACCTTCCTGTTACAGACCTGAAAGTGCTTGAAACAAGTTTTTAAGGGCTTTTTCACTGAAAACAGGGCTTTTTCGCGATAAATACTTTGTTGCGCCTGATGCGTTGTAACGCGGCCTACTAGATAATCGCGCGCTACGGGGATCAGCGTTCGTTGGTCCATTTTGACTTAGGTAGAGACTTGTCCTGGACCTGTTGGGGAATCATTTGGCCCCATAGGAGTCGGAACAATGCTCGCCAACTTGGCAAGAGTGGTTTGTAGGGGCGGGATTTTCATGCCGCACACCTCACAAACTCTTTAACTGGCCGTTGGTTTTTTGATCTGTTTTCGGCGAGGGTTGCTCGTGATTGTTAGTCCCTGTATTGCACCAAAATTGTCTGCCAAACGGTTACGAAGCGCTCTGGTAGCGGGCTCTGCCCTGCTCTGCCTGCTCAGCGCCGGCCAGCTTTGGGCATTCAGTCTGGATGACGTGTCGGCCAAGGCAAAGGAGCTGGCCGGGCAGAAGTACGAAGCCCCGCGCAGTAACCTGCCGAACGAATTCCGTGAAATGAAATTCGCGGACTATCAGAAAATTCGCTTCCGCACCGAGAAAGCGGAGTGGGCTGATCAGAAAACCCCGTTCAAGCTGTCCTTCTATCACCAGGGCATGCACTTCGATACGCCGGTGAAAATCAACGAAATCACGGCTAACACCGTCGAAGAGATCAAGTACGATCCAAGTCGTTTCGATTTCGGCGATGTCAAGTTCGATCCTAAAGCCACCGAACAGCTGGGTTATGCCGGCTTCCGTGTGCTGTACCCGATCAACAAGGCCGACAAGCAAGACGAAATCATGACCATGCTCGGCGCGAGTTACTTCCGCGTTATAGGCAAGGGTCACACGTATGGCTTGTCCGCTCGCGGCATGGCCATCGATACCGCGTTGCCGTCCGGCGAAGAATTCCCGCGTTTCACCGAGTTCTGGATTGAACAGCCAAAACCGGGTGACAAGCACCTGGTGATCTTCGCCCTGCTGGATTCGCCACGCGCCACCGGTGCGTATCGCCTGACCCTGCGTCCGGGCAGCGACACCGTTGTCGACGTCAAGGCCCAAATGTTCCTGCGTGACAAGGTCACCAAGCTCGGCGTTGCGCCGCTGACCAGCATGTTCCTGTTTGGCGCGAACCAGCCTTCCAAAGTGTTGAACTATCGTCGCGAACTGCATGACTCCAGCGGTCTGTCGATCCATGCCGGCAACGGTGAGTGGATCTGGCGCCCGCTGAACAACCCGAAACACCTGGCGGTGAGCAACTTCTCGATCGAGAACCCGCGTGGTTTCGGCTTGCTGCAACGTGGCCGTGACTTCAGTCACTACGAAGACCTCGATGACCGCTACGACAAACGCCCAAGTGCCTGGATCGAGCCAAAAGGCGACTGGGGCAAGGGTTCTGTCGACCTGGTTGAAATCCCGACCGCCGACGAAACCAACGACAACATCGTTGCGTTCTGGAGTCCGGAAAAACTGCCGGAGCCTGGCCAGCCGCTGGAGTTCGGCTACCGCATGCACTGGACCATCGACGAAGCCGCGCTTCACGCGCCTGACAGCGCTTGGGTCCAACAGACCCTGCGTTCCACGGGTGACGTGAAACAGTCCAACCTGATTCGCCAGCCGGACGGCAGCGTTGCCTACCTGGTGGACTTCGAAGGCCCGTCCCTGGCGGCCTTGTCCCCGGATGCGGACGTTCGCAGCCAGGTCAGCGTTGGCGACAACGCCGAGCTGGTCGAGAACAGTGTGCGTTACAACCCTGAAACCAAAGGCTGGCGCCTGACCCTGCGGATGAAGATCAAGGATCCGGGCAAGTCCACAGAGCTGCGTGCAGCACTGGTCCAGAACATCGTGCCTGCTGATCTCGCCAAGTCTTCGGTTCCAGCGTCCAATTCTTCTGTTGCCAAGGCTGACAAGGTTGCTGCCAGGCAAGCGGAGAAAGCGGACAAGGAAGCCAAGGCCGCCGAGACCAAACAGGCCGAGGCCAAGCCAGTCGTAGATGCCAAGGACAAGGACAACAAAGACGCCATGCAGCCAGCTGCTGCGGACGCGGCCCCAGCCACACCGGAATCGGCACCGACTGAAGAAGTCCTGACCGAGACCTGGAGCTACCAGTTGCCTGCCGATGAGTAATTCTCAAGTTCAGCCAGAGACTCTTGCCGAGTATCTGGCGCATTTACCGATGACCGACCAGCAGCGCGCGGAACTCGCGGGCTGCCAGTCCTTCAGCGAGTTGCACCAGCGTTTGTCGTCCTCGACGTTCGACGCACCGACCGAGGCTGCTCAAGCCTCGGTGGGCCGTCGTCTGACCCTGAACACCGCAGAAGAGCTGGAAGAAGCGGAAATGCTGGCGCTCGACGCCAGCGGTCGGGTTTGCCTCAAGGCAACCCCGCCGATCCGCCGGACCAAAGTCGTGCCCGAGCCGTGGCGTACCAACATTCTGGTGCGTGGCTGGCGGCGTCTGACCGGTCGCACCAATCCGCCGGCCCCGCCGAAGGACGAGAACGTGCTGCCGGCGGCTCGCTGGCGCACCGTCGGTTCGATCCGACGTTACATCCTGCTGGTACTGATGCTCGGTCAAACCATCGTCGCCGGCTGGTACATGAAAGGCATCATGCCGTACCAGGGCTGGTCGTTCGTCGACCTGAACGAAGTCCTGCATCAACCCCTGATGCAAACCGTCACGCAAGTGCTGCCGTATGCACTGCAAACCAGCATCCTGATTCTGTTCGGGATTCTGTTCTGCTGGGTGTCGGCCGGTTTCTGGACGGCACTGATGGGCTTCCTTGAGTTGCTCACCGGTCACGACAAATACCGCATTTCCGGTAAAAGTGCCGGCAACGAGCCGATCGCCAAGGACGCGCGCACCGCACTGGTGATGCCGATCTGCAACGAAGACGTGCCTCGGGTGTTCGCCGGTTTGCGCGCGACGTTCGAGTCGGTGGCCGCCACGGGTGACCTGGATCGCTTCGACTTTTTCGTCCTCAGCGACAGTAACGATGCCGATATCTGTGTTGCCGAGCAGCAGGCCTGGCTGGACGTCTGCCGTGAAGCCAAGGGCTTCGGCAAGATCTTCTATCGCCGCCGCCGCCGTCGGGTAAAACGCAAAAGCGGCAACCTCGACGACTTCTGCCGTCGCTGGGGTGGTGACTACAAGTACATGGTCGTGCTCGACGCTGACTCCGTGATGAGCGGCGAGTGCCTGACCAGTCTGGTGCGCTTGATGGAAGCCACGCCGGACGCCGGGATCATTCAAACCGCGCCGCGTGCTTCGGGCATGGACACGCTGTATGCGCGCATGCAGCAGTTTGCGACCCGTGTGTACGGTCCGCTGTTTACCGCCGGTCTGCACTTCTGGCAGTTGGGCGAATCCCACTACTGGGGCCACAACGCGATCATCCGCATGAAGCCGTTTATCGAGCACTGCGCCCTGGCGCCGTTGCCGGGTAAAGGCGCGTTCGCTGGTGCGATCCTGTCTCACGACTTCGTCGAAGCCGCGCTGATGCGCCGTGCCGGCTGGGGCGTGTGGATTGCCTACGACTTGCCGGGCAGCTACGAAGAACTGCCGCCGAACCTGCTGGACGAACTCAAGCGTGACCGTCGCTGGTGCCACGGTAACCTGATGAACTTCCGTCTGTTCCTGGTCAAGGGCATGCACCCGGTTCACCGTGCGGTGTTCCTGACCGGCGTGATGTCTTACCTGTCGGCGCCGCTGTGGTTCTTCTTCCTCGTGCTGTCGACGGCGCTGCTGGCGGTCAACACGCTGATGGAGCCGCAGTACTTCCTGGAACCGCGTCAGCTCTATCCGTTGTGGCCACAATGGCACCCGGACAAGGCGATCGCGTTGTTCTCGACCACCATCGTGCTGCTGTTCCTGCCGAAGTTGTTGAGCATCATCCTGATCTGGGCCAAGGGCGCGAAAGAGTTCGGCGGCAAGTTCAAGGTGACTATGTCGATGCTGCTGGAGGTACTGTTCTCCATGTTGCTGGCGCCGGTGCGGATGATTTTCCACACCCGCTTCGTGCTCGCTGCATTCCTGGGCTGGGCCGCGACCTGGAACTCGCCGCAACGTGACGACGACTCCACGCCGTGGAGCGAAGCAGTCAAGCGCCACGGTCCGCAAACCCTGCTGGGCTTCTTCTGGGCGCTGCTGGTGATCTGGCTGAATCCGAGCTTCCTCTGGTGGCTGGTGCCGATCGTCGGTTCGTTGATGCTGTCGATTCCGGTGTCGGTGATCTCCAGTCGCGTGGGCCTGGGTCTCAAGTCCCGTGACGAGAGCCTGTTCCTGATCCCTGAGGAATACAATCCGCCACAGGCGTTGCTGGCAACCGACCAGTACACCCATGAAAACCGTTACCACGCGCTGAAAGACGGCTTCATCCGTTCGGTGGTCGATCCTCAGCAGAACGCCCTGGCATGCTCGCTGGCGACTTCGCGTCACCGTGAAGCCGAGCCGATCGAGTGGCTGCGGATCGAACGGGTACGCCATGCAATGAAAGTCGGGCCTGACGGTCTGACCAACAATGAGCGGGTGCAACTGCTGAGCGATCCGGTGGCACTGGCTCGTTTGCATGAGCAGGTCTGGAACGAAGGTCATCCGGATTGGCTGAAAGCCTGGCGCCAATCGGTGAAAGCCGATCCCCATGCGCCGCTGCTGCCGCTCAAGCCACTGAGTGCGCAACCGCAGTTGGCATAACAAAGAACCCCGCGAAAGCGGGGTTTTTTTTGTCTCATCGTTCCCAAACACTTGTGCAAACGAGCGAGTACGTTAGGATCCGTCCCCGAATTGGTGCGCCCGGATAATTTTTGTCCGTATCGATGCGTTTCCTGAGGGGAGCCGCCGTTTGCGCGCCTCATAACGCAATGGGTTTGGGGACATGATGATGAAGAAGTTTCTGTCGATGCTGCTGGTCGGTGTCACGGCATTGGTTGCAGTCAGCGCGGCGCAGGCCGGTGCCATCGATGACGCGGTCAAGCGCGGCACGCTGAAAGTCGGCATGGACCCGACCTACATGCCGTTCGAAATGACCAACAAGCGCGGCGAGATCATCGGTTTCGAAGTCGACATCCTCAAAGCCATGACCAAGGCCATGGGCGTCAAGCTGGAACTGGTGTCCACCGGTTACGACGGCATCATCCCGGCCCTGCTGACCGACAAGTTCGACATGATCGGCAGCGGCATGACCCTGACCCAGGAGCGCAACCTGCGCCTGAACTTCAGCGAACCGTTCATCGTGGTCGGCCAGACCTTGCTGATCCGCAAGGAGCTGGAAGGCACCATCAAGTCCTACAAAGACCTGAACACCGCCGACTACCGCATCACCTCCAAGCTCGGCACCACCGGCGAAATGGTTGCCAAAAAGCTGATCTCCAAAGCCAAGTACCACGGCTACGACAACGAGCAGGAAGCGGTGCTCGACGTGGTCAACGGCAAGGCCGACGCCTTCATCTACGACGCGCCATACAACGTTGTGGCCGTGAACAAGGTCGGCAACGGCAAGCTGGTGTTCCTCGACAAGCCGTTCACCTACGAGCCGCTGGCCTTCGGTCTGAAGAAGGGTGACTACGACAGCATCAACTTCATCAACAACTTCCTGCACCAGATCCGCGAAGACGGCACCTACGATCGCATCCATGACAAGTGGTTCAAAGACACCGCCTGGCTCAAGGGCATGGAATAAGCGCCGGTCAGACTGACCGCGCCGCGCTCCATCGCCAGCAGGCTGGCTCCCACACTGAAATGCATTCCCCTGTGGGAGCCAGCCTGCTGGCGATGACGGCCTCCAAGGCAACACAAATTCCGGAACCCGCAATGAAGCAGAAAAAAGCCCAATGGCCCTGGCACGTTTTGACCGTGCTGGTGCTGATCGGCCTGGCCGGCGCGTTGTATTACGCCACCTCGCTGATGTCCTACGAATGGCGCTGGAACCGCGTACCGCAGTACTTCGCCTACCATGCCGAAGAATCCCAGCGCGCCGCCGACATTTCGACCGTCAGCGAACTGGTGCGCAAAGGCGACAAGGCTGAAGTCACCCTGCGGAACGACGCGGGTGCCGAGCAGTACCTGACCGTCGACGACAACAGCCTGCAAGTCGCCCAGGGCGATGATGTGGCTGAAGGCGACGTGATCGGCGTGACTCGCCATTGGGCCGCAGGACCGCTGATGTGGGGTCTTTGGACCACCTTGTGGCTGTCCGTGGTGTCGGGCGTGCTCGGCTTGCTGATCGGCCTGGCCACCGGCCTGTGCCGTCTGTCGAACAACCCGACCCTGCGTGACCTCTCGACGATTTACGTCGAACTGGTGCGCGGTACACCGTTGCTGGTGCAGATTTTCATTTTCTACTTCTTCATCGGCACCGTGATGAACCTGTCGCGGGAATTCGCCGGGATCGCGGCGCTGTCGTTGTTCACCGGTGCGTATGTCGCGGAAATCATCCGCTCCGGCGTGCAATCCATCGCCCGAGGTCAGAACGAAGCCGCTCGCTCGCTGGGTTTGAGCGCGGGCCAGTCGATGCGCCATGTGGTGCTGCCGCAAGCGTTCAAACGCGTACTGCCGCCGCTCGCCGGGCAATTCATCAGCCTGGTCAAGGACACCTCGCTGGTGTCGGTGATCGCGATTACCGAGCTGCTGAAAAGCGGTCGCGAAGTCATCACCACCTCGTTTTCGCCGTTCGAAATCCTGTTCTGCGTGGCCGGCCTGTATTTGTTGATCAACCTGCCGCTGTCGAAAATCGCCAGCCGGCTTGAGCGGAGGCTCGCGCAAAGTGATTGAAGTCCGCGATCTGGTAAAAGTCTTCGACACCCGCGGCCATGTGGTGCGCGCGGTGGATAACGTCAGCACAACCGTCGCCAAGGGCGAAGTGCTGGTGGTGATCGGGCCGTCCGGTTCCGGCAAGTCGACCTTCCTGCGCTGCCTCAATGGCCTGGAAGAATTCGACTCGGGCTCGGTGAGCATCGACGGCCTGCAACTGGCCGACCCGAAAACCGACGTCAATGCCTACCGCCGCGAAGTTGGCATGGTGTTCCAGCATTTCAACCTGTTTCCGCACATGACCGTGCTGGAAAACCTCTGCCTCGCCCAGAAGGTCGTGCGCAAGCGCGGCAAGAAGGAACGCGAGGCCAAGGCGTTGGCGTTGCTGGAAAAGGTTGGTATTGCGCAGAAGGCCAACGAGTATCCGTCGCGCCTGTCCGGCGGTCAGCAACAGCGCGTGGCGATTGCCCGCGCATTAGCCATGGAACCCAAGGTCATGCTGTTCGATGAGCCGACCTCGGCGCTCGATCCGGAAATGGTTGGCGAAGTGCTGGACGTGATGAAGACCCTGGCCGTGGAAGGCATGACCATGGTCTGCGTTACCCACGAGATGGGCTTTGCGCGGGAAGTGGCGGATCGGGTGCTGTTCTTTGATCACGGCAAACTGTTGGAAGATGCTTCGCCGGCGGAATTCTTTGATGCACCGAAGGATCCGCGGGCGCAGGCCTTCCTTCGTCAGGTCCTCTAACAGCAGCGCCTTGGAGGCCGCTAATCGCTAGCAGGCTAGCTCCCACAGTGGATTTGTGGTGTTCATACCAAACCCTGTGGGAGCCAGCCTGCTGGCGATTGCATCAACTCGGTTCCAAGCGGACCGAGGCATGCAAATCACCTCAAACCTTGAACCTGCCCACCAGCATCTGCAAATGCGTCCCCAACCGCGCCAGCTCGACGCTGGAGGCCGCAGTTTCTTCGCTGGCTGCCGAGGTCTGCTCGGACACATCGCGTACGTTGAGCACGCTACGGTTGATCTCTTCAGCCACCGCGCTCTGCTGCTCGGCCGCTGCGGCGATCTGCTGGTTCATCGACTGGATCGCCGACACGGTGCGGGTGATGCTTTCCAGTGAGCCACCGGCACGGCGGGTCAGTTCGACGCTGCTGTCGGTCAGGCTGCGGCTGTTGTCCATGATGGTCGCGACTTGCTGGGTGCCGGTTTGCAGGCCGACGATCAGCTCTTCGATTTCTTCGGTGGACTTCTGGGTGCGCTGGGCCAGGCTGCGTACTTCATCGGCGACCACCGCAAAACCACGCCCTGCTTCACCGGCGCGGGCGGCTTCGATCGCGGCGTTAAGCGCCAGCAGGTTGGTTTGCTGGGCGACGGATTTGATCACGTCGAGCACGCTGCCGATCTTGTCGCTTTCGCGTTTCAGGTGACCCATGGCTTCGGTGGAGTTGCCGACTTCAAGGGCCAGGCGCTCGATCTGCGCGATGGCTTCGCCGACTACCTTGTCACCTTCGCGGGCCTGCTGATCGGCGGCAAGAGCGGCTTCAGAGGCTTCTTCGGCGTTGCGTGCGACTTCCTGCACGGTGGCGGTCATTTCGTTCATTGCGGTTGCCACCTGATCGGTCTCGACCTTCTGGCTGTTGACCCCGGCGCTGGTCTGCTCGGTCACTGCGGACAGTTCTTCGGCGGCGCTGGCGATTTGCGTGACGCCATCGCTGATGCCGCCGATCAATTCGCGCAGGCCCAGGGTCATGTTCTGCATGGCGCGCTGGAGTTGACCGAGTTCGTCCTGGCGCTCGGAAACGAGGTTCTGGGTCAAGTCGCCGGCGGCAATGCGCTCGGCCACTTTCAGCGTCTGGCTCAATGGAATGACGATCTGCCGGGTGATCGCCCATGCCGCGAAGAGGCCGAAGACCAGCGCCAGGGCGGTGGCCAGCAACAGCATGTGTTTGGCGTGTGCCGCATCGGTGTCACGCACGACGGTTTGCGAGGCGGTGAGTTTTTTGCTGACGTCGAGCAGGATGTCGCCTTGCGCGGCCATGCGTTTCAGAGCGGCGGCGCTGGCGACCTGGGAGTCGCGGAACTGGCTGACAGCGGCGCGGTAGGCCTTGAGCGAGTCCGTGGCTTGTTGCAGGTTGGCGATGTGCTGTTCCGGCAATCTGGATGGCAGGCTTTCGAGGTTTTTCAGCGCATTGTCGATGGCATCCAGCGCCGGTTGTTCGGCTTCGGTCTTGCCACTGTAGGTATAGCCGCGCACCTGGAAACGGGCCTGCTGGATCAGTTTGCTCAGATCGATCACGCTGTTGAAATCGGCGACGCTTTCACCTTGCAGCATGGATTTTTCGACTTCGGCCACGCGTGCCACGGCGTTATCGGCCGTGGCGCCGAGTTTGCTGCGAGCGTCTTCGCGGTTGGCGCCCGCCTGGGTCATGGCGGCGAAGGCTTGTTTGTATTCGCTGACGGCAGCCAATTGCTGGTCGATCATCGCTACGTCGGCCGGTTGTTCGATCAGCGTGCGCGCGGTTTTCAGTCCGGTGTCGAGTTGGCCGAGCAGGTCGTTGACGGCGCCCGGTCCTTGTTCGCCACGGCGCATCTCGTAATCCAGGCGGGCCAGGCGCAAGTCCTTGGTCAACTCATTGAGGCTGGAAATGAACCCCAGCTTGTCACCGCGACTGATCACGTCACTCAGGCCGGTCCAGCCGGTAACGGTGATCAACAACGTCAGAAGCAGCACCAGACCGAAGCCGACACCCAGTTTGCGATTAACGCTGACGTTCCCCAGTTTCTCGGCTAGCCATCGGTACATGCTGCAACTCCCTCGGACCATTATTGGTTTTATGGGAGGTGTATCGGCTGGTGGGCGGGAATCTGTAGGCACGACGCAAGTTTGGCATGGGTAACCTGTGGCGAGGGAGCTTGCTCCCGCTCGGCTGCGAAGCAGTCGTAAAACCAGTCACCGCGATATCGGGGAATAAAAACGATGGCCGCTTCGCGACCAAGCGGGAGCAAGCTCCCTCGCCACTGGGTTTGGAGTGAAGCTCAGGGATGGGGTCAGAACAGGCGGGCGAGCAACGCGGTGACGGCGGTTTCGACGCGCAGGATGCGCTCGCCGAGCTGTACCGGTTGCAGGCCGGATTTGCCGAGCAAATCGATTTCGTAGGGAATCCAGCCGCCTTCCGGGCCGATGGCCAGTGTCACCGGTTCGCTCAGGCCGCGGGGGCAGGGCGGGTAATTGCCGGGATGACCGACCAGGCCGAGGGTGCCTTCGGTGATCGCTGGCAGTCGATCTTCGACGAACGGTTTGAAGCGCTTTTCGATGACAATTTCAGGCAACACGCTGTCCCGGGCCTGTTCGAGGCCGAGGATCAGTTGCTCGCGAATCGCTTCAGGTTCGAGAAACGGTGTCTGCCAGAAGCTCTTCTCGACGCGGTAGCTATTCACTAGCACGATCCGCGGCACACCCATGGCTGCCACGGTCTGAAACACCCGACGCAGCATTTTTGGCCGCGGAAGGGCCAATACCAGGGTCAGCGGCAGCTTGGCCGGTGGCGGTTGGTCGAGGGTGACGCGCAGTTCGGCTTCATCAGTGTCCAGGCGCAGCACTTCGGCCGAACCCATCAGGCCGCCGATACGCCCGACGCGCAGGCTGTCACCCACTTCACAGCGGTGGACTTCCTGCATGTGCGTCAACCGGCGATCACGCAGGATCGCCCGGTCGGCCGCAATGAAATCGGCCTCTTCGAGGAGCAGCAGGTTCACGCTTGGGTCGCTGGCGGCTGGTCGTTGTGATCGTCAACCGGCTGGTCGTCCGGATGGTCGCCGCGTTTGCTGATCAGGCCGCCGAACAGGATGCCGATTTCAAACAGCAGCCACATCGGTACGGCCAGCAGCGTCTGCGAAAAGATGTCCGGTGGCGTCAGGATCATGCCGACCACGAAGCAGCCAATGATCACGTACGGGCGGATTTTCTTCAGGTATTTGACGTCGACCACGCCGATCCACACCAGCAGCACCACCGCCACCGGGATTTCAAACGCCACGCCGAAGGCGAAGAACAACGTCATGACGAAGTCGAGGTAGCTGCTGATGTCGGTCATCATCTCCACGCCGGCCGGGGTGGCGGCGGCGAAGAATTTGAAGATCAGCGGGAACACCAGGTAGTAGGCGAACGCCATACCGGCGTAGAACAGCATGATGCTCGATACCAGCAAGGGGACGGCGATGCGTTTTTCATGCTTGTACAGGCCTGGCGCAATGAAGCCCCAGATCTGATGCAGGATCACCGGGATCGCCAGGAACAGCGACACCATCATGGTCAGCTTCAGCGGCGTCAGGAACGGCGACGACACGTCGGTGGCGATCATCGTCGCGCCCACCGGCAGGTATTGCCGCAGTGGCGTGGAGACGAAGGTGTAGATCTGCTGGGTGAAGGCGAACAACCCGGCGAAGATGATGAAGATCGCCGCTACGCAGCGCAGCAGACGGGTACGCAACTCGGTGAGGTGCGAAACCAGCGGCATGTGCTGGTCGTTTTCTGGGAGATCGCTCATGGGGCTCGCGGCGGCAAAGTGGTGTCGTGAGGAGCCGGCGTTGTCGGCGCGGCGGCATGAGCAACGGGTTCTACATGCGCCACGACCGGCGCCGCTTCGACCGCTTTCACGGTTTCCGTCGGCGCAGCAGCAGGCGCGGATTCTGTTGTCGATGCATGGATCGTCTGCTCCGCCACCGGCTGAACCGGAGTGGCTTCCTGCTGAGTCGGCGTGAAAATCTTCCGCGCCTCCTGTTCCAGCGACAGAATGTGCTCGTTGTGCAGTTGCCGACGAATCTCGTCGGCACCGATTTCACGTTCAACTTCCTGTTTGATCGCGTTGAAGCTGCGCTTCAGACGCCCGACCCACAGGCCGGCCGTGCGCGCAGCCCCCGGCAGACGTTCGGGGCCCAGCACCAGCAGGGCCACAAGGCCGACGAGCAGCAGTTCAGAGAAGCTGATACCAAACATTAGTCAGTGCTCACACGTCTTTGCGGATCGGCTCTTCGACTTTTTGCGCCTGCACGTCGATGGTGTGCGGCTGGTTCACGGACTGTGTGGTTTGTGGTTGAACCGGTGGCACCGGTTGGGCCGGGGTCACGGTAGGGTCGACGGGTTTGTCTTCATCATTCATGGCTTTGCGAAAGCCCCTGATCGACTCGCCCACGTCAGTACCGAGGTTTTTCAGTTTCTTGGTGCCGAACACCAAAACGACAACAACCAGGATGACGATCCAGTGTTTCCAGTCAAAAATGCCCATGTTGCTGCTCCTTTCTAATAATTGTTCAGGCGGACGGGCGCGAGGCTTTCTCGGCGTGTCCGGACAGACCGAAACGACGGTCCAGTTCATCGAGTACAGCCTGTGGATGCTGCCCCAGTTGGGCGAGCATTACCATGCTGTGGAACCACAAATCGGCGGTCTCGTAGATCACATCGCTGCAGTCACCGCTGATGGCGGCGTCCTTGGCGGCAATGATGGTTTCGACCGACTCTTCGCCGACTTTTTCCAGAATCTTGTTTAAGCCCTTGTGGTACAGGCTGGCGACGTAAGAGCTGTCGGCGGCGGCGCCTTTGCGCTCTTCCAGCACTTCGGCCAGTCGGGTGAGAGTGTCACTCATGTGTGTGCCCTGCGGAATAGATGGCGTGCGGGTCTTTGAGAACCGGGTCGACGGTTGTCCAGTCGCCGTTCTCGAAGACGCGATAGAAGCAGCTCTGGCGGCCGGTATGGCAGGCGATGTCGCCGATCTGCTCGACCATCAGGATGATCACGTCGGCGTCGCAGTCCAGGCGCATCTCATGCAGGGTCTGCACGTGGCCGGACTCTTCGCCCTTGCGCCACAGCTTGCCACGGGAACGTGACCAGTAAATGGCGCGGTTCTCGGCAGCGGTCAGTTCCAGCGCTTCGCGGTTCATCCAGGCCATCATCAGGACGCGCCCGGTCTTGTGATCCTGGGCAATCGCCGGCACCAGGCCGTCGGCGTCCCACTTGATCTCGTCCAGCCAGTTGTTCATCTTCAGTTCCTGAAGTAGCTCCAAGCTTTAAGCTTTAAGCTGCAAGTAAAAGCCAGTGCGCTTCGGTCTTTCGTAATGTGCAACGTGCAAATCTACAAGCGTTGCTGCGAATATCGCTTGAAGCTTGCAGCTTATAACTTGCAGCTTATTCGTGCTATCGGCGAACGACCAGATACAAGCCGACGGCCATCATGATTCCGGCCGGCCAGTAAGCCAGTTCGTTCAGCGGCCCGCCTGCGGCGAGTATCGAGCCGCCGGCCAGATGGGCTGTGCCGAGCAGGCGCAGGAACCAGTCGTCCCGGCGTCGATGCCACGGTGGTGGCGGGTCGTAGGCGTGGGGCTGTGACATGCGTTCAAGCAAGTCGCGGGCCATATTGGCCAGGTGCGGCAGCTGTTCGAACTGGCTCTGCACGTTGCCGAGCAAGGCTTTGGGGCTGACGCGTTCACGCATCCAGCGCTCAAGGAATGGCTGCGCGGTGTTCCACAAATCGAGGTCCGGGTACAACTGACGGCCGAGGCCTTCGATGTTCAGCAGGGTTTTTTGCAGCAGCACCAACTGCGGCTGCACTTCCATGTTGAAACGTCGAGCGGTCTGGAAAAGACGCATCAGCACCTGACCGAATGAAATATCTTTTAACGGTTTTTCGAAGATCGGCTCGCACACCGTACGGATCGCCGCTTCGAATTCGTTGAGTCTGGTTTCCGCCGGCACCCAGCCCGAATCGATGTGCAATTGCGCCACACGACGGTAATCACGCTTGAAGAACGCGAACAGGTTGCGCGCCAGGTAATCCTGGTCTTCCGGGGTCAGGCTGCCGACGATGCCGCAGTCGATCGCAATGTACTGCGGGCTCCACGGGTTGACGGTGCTGACGAAGATGTTGCCCGGGTGCATGTCGGCGTGAAAGAAACTGTCGCGGAACACCTGGGTGAAGAAGATTTCCACCCCGCGCTCGGCGAGCATTTTCATGTCGGTGCGTTGATCGGCGAGGGTCGCCAGATCGGTTACCTGAATCCCGTAGATGCGCTCCATCACCAGCACTTTCGGCCGGCACCAGTCCCAATAGACTTGCGGCACATACAGCAGCGGCGAGCCGTCGAAGTTGCGCTTCAACTGGCTGGCGTTGGCCGCCTCGCGCAACAGGTCGAGTTCGTCGTAGATGGTTTTTTCGTAGTCGCTGACCACGTCCACCGGGTGCAGCAGGCGTGCGTCGGCGGAGAGTTTTTCCGCGGCGCGGGCGAGGATGAACAGCCACGCCAGATCCTGCGCGATGATGGGTTTCAGCCCGGGGCGGATGACTTTGACGACGACTTCTTCGCCGGTTTTCAGCTGCGCGGCATGCACCTGCGCCACCGAAGCGGAGGCCAGCGGTTCGACGTCAAAGCGGCTGAACACTTCACTGATTTTCTTGCCGAGCTGTTCTTCGATCAGCTTGACCGACACTTGCGAATCGAACGGCGGCACGCGGTCCTGCAACTTCATCAACTCGTCGGCGATGTCTTCCGGCAGCAGATCGCGGCGGGTGGACAGGATCTGCCCGAACTTGATGAAAATCGGCCCGAGGTCCTGCAGCGCCAGGCGCAATCGGGCGCCGCGACTCAGGTCCAGCGTCTTGCGCGGGAACCAGCGCCACGGCAAGGCGTAGCGCAGCGCCAGCAAAAACCAAGGCAGCGGCAGGGCGAACAGCAGGTCATCGAGGCGGTAGCGAATCACAACGCGCTGGATGCGCAACAAACGGCGGACGGCAAGCAGCTTCATGCGTTATCGCTTGGGTCGAGGGATCGGGAAAGGCGCTCGAAACGCGCCTCGAGACGTTCCAGATCGAGTTTGATCTGGTCCAGTTCACTGAAACGGGCTTCGGCTTCGCGCTGACCGACGAGGGTGCGCGATTCTTCGGCCAGGTATTCGCCCAGGTTCTGATTGAGGCTGGCGAACCCTTGCTGATACCAGCGTGCGCGGTTGCGCAGGTGACCGCCGACCAGGTACGTGGCGACAGGGCCGAGCCAGCGTGAGAGTTCGTACTCCCAGTCCAGCTCGAGGTCCTGAAGGATCGCCGCCAGTTCCAGCAACAGGCCGCTGTCACCGTCGAGTTCAACTTCAGGGCCATGCAGGACCGAGGCCTTGTCCTTGCTCAGCGCCAGTTTCAACAGACTGGAGGCCGGTGCACGCAAGGTGCAGTCGGCGCCGGTTTCCCAGTGGGACGCCAACATCAAACCTTCGTCGCTGGGCAGGATGAACAGTTGCAGCACCGGGCTGCGGCAATCGACGGCAATCACCTTGCCGCTCAAATGCGCCAGCCGCGGCAGCGCCGTGCTGTCGAGACGCAGCACCCGGTTCAGACCGAGTTCAACGCTGGCGAGCAGGCCGGCCAGCAACATCAGGGTTTGATGCCGCGGTGCAGGGCGACGATGCCTGCGGTCATGTTGTGATAGGTCACGCGGTCGAAACCGGCCTCGACCATCATCGACTTCAGGGTTTCCTGATTCGGGTGCATGCGGATCGATTCGGCCAGGTAGCGATAGCTTTCCGAGTCGTTGGTGATCAGCTTGCCCATCAGCGGCATGAAGGCGAACGAGTAGGCGTCGTAGGCCTTGGACATCAGCGCGTTGGTCGGCTTGGAGAATTCCAGCACCAGCAAACGGCCGCCCGGCTTGAGGACGCGCAGCATCGAACGCAGGGCGTCTTCTTTGTGCGTGACGTTGCGCAGGCCGAATGCGATGGTCACGCAATCGAAATGGTTGTCCGGGAACGGCAGCTTTTCAGCATCGGCCTGGACGAATTCGACGTTGCCGGCCACGCCGAGATCCAGCAGGCGGTCACGGCCGACCTTGAGCATGGATTCGTTGATGTCGGCCAGCACCACCTGGCCGGTCGGGCCCACGAGGTGCGAGAATTTTTTGGTCAGGTCGCCGGTGCCACCGGCGATGTCCAGCACGCGGTTGCCGGTGCGCACGCCCGACAGCTCGATCGCGAAACGCTTCCACAAGCGGTGCATGCCGCCCGACAGGAGGTCGTTCATCAAGTCGTACTTGGCGGCTACCGAGTGGAAAACCTCAGCGACTTTTTCCGCTTTTTGGCTTTCCGGAACGTTTTTGAAACCGAAGTGCGTGGTGGGTTCGGCATCGCTGCCTTTGCGCTGATCAGTCATATCGCTGTCACCAGAAGAGAATGCGGGACATTCTAATCCCGGTGGCCTGCTTTGTCTTGGCAAGGCTGAAGGTAAGATAGGCAACCGCCGAGACGTTTTGCCGCAGCAGCGGTCAAGATGCTTCAGGAAAGTATCCATAAAGCAGGAGTCATTCGATGGCCCGTATTAGTGTTGAACGTGCCCACGGCCTGGGCAAGGAAACGGCCCGCGAGAAGGCCGACCAGTTGGCGCAGAAGCTGTCCGATCAATATGGCCTGGAGCCGCAGTGGTCTGGCGACACCTTGAACCTCAGGCGCTCGGGTGTGAAAGGTGCGGTGCATGTCAGCGAAGATTCGATCCGCGTCGATGTGGAGTTGGGCCTGATGATGTCGGCCATGAGCGGCATGATCAAATCAGAAATCGAAAAGGCCCTCGATAAAGCGTTGGTTTGACCGGCTTCGATTTGTGAATGCAATCCCTGTAGGAGCCGAGCTTGCTCGCGATGACGGTGTATCAGTCCACATTCATTTTGAATGATGAACCGCTATCGCGAGCAAGCTCGGCTCCTACAGGTTGAGGTGTGTGGCACCACCTGTTTATGTCAGTTGTTAGGGTGCCGTTTCTAATTTTTCTCCCTACTTTGTGCCTGAGCCCGACTCTTTCACGGGCAGTTCCTCAAACCTTCTGCGCGTGAGGTGCACCATGGCCAAAGTTATTTTGAAGAAAAAAATCGACGCTTCGACAACAGCTCTGAGCGACGTTAAATCCTATGCCCGCAAGATCTGGCTGGCAGGCCTGGGTGCCTATACCAAGGTCGGCCAAGAGGGCAGCGAGTACTTTCAAGAGTTGGTCAAGGCGGGTCAAACTGTTGAAACCAAAGGAAAAAAGCTAGTTGCCGAGAAACTTGAAGCCGCTAACGCCGAGATCGATGAAGCCAAGAGTGAAGTGAGCACGTTCCGAGGCAAGGTCGAAGTTCAACTCGACAAGGTCGAGAAGGCTTTTGACTCGCGTGTTGCAAGTGCCTTGAATCGTATCGGCATTCCGTCTAAACATGACGTTGAGACACTCTCTGCTAAGCTCGATGAGCTGACGGCATTGCTCGAACGCGTCGCGCGTAAATCTTAAGGAGAACGGGATGGCTGGTAAAAAGAACACCGAAAAAGAAGGCAGCTCGTGGATTGGGAAAGTCGAAGACTACTCCCGCAAAATCTGGCTGGCTGGTTTAGGCGTGTACTCGAAGATCGACACTGACGGCAGCAAGCTCTTCGATGCATTGGTCAAAGACGGCGAGAAAGCCGAGAAGCTCACCAAGAACGCTGTCGGCAAAAAAGTCGATGACGTCAAGGATTCCGCTTCCTCGGCCAAGTCGCGCATCAGTGGCGTGAAAGATCGTGCGCTGGGCAAGTGGGATGAGCTGGAAGGAGCTTTCGACAA
Source organism: Pseudomonas sp. LBUM1651 (assembly GCF_059716135.1). Taxonomy (NCBI): domain Bacteria; kingdom Pseudomonadati; phylum Pseudomonadota; class Gammaproteobacteria; order Pseudomonadales; family Pseudomonadaceae; genus Pseudomonas; species Pseudomonas sp. LBUM1651. Next base: position 384,324 of record NZ_CP166805.1, read on the forward strand.
GCGCCTGAACAGCGCCATTTCGCGCCTGGGCGTACCGAGCCGTAACGAAGTGAAAGCGCTGCACAGCAAGGTCGATACCCTGACCAAGCAAATCGAACGACTCACCGGTGCCAAGGTTGCGCCAGTTGCGGCGAAAACCGCAGCGGCCAAACCTGCTGCTAAAACGGCTGCCAAAACTGCCGCAGCAAAACCTGCAGCAGCCAAGGCAGCGGCCAAACCGGTCGCCGCAAAAGCCGCAGCCAAACCAGCTGCCAAACCTGCAGCGAAAACCGCAGCTGCCAAACCGGCAGTCAAGCCAGCGGCAAAACCTGCCGCAGCGAAGAAGCCGGCAGTGAAAAAACCGGCAGCGCCGAAAGCCGCTGCACCGAAACCAGCAGTGGCTGCCGCCAAACCGGCAACCCCGGTCAGCGCGTCGAACTCCGCTGCTGCACCGACCCCTGCTGCAACCCCGACTGCCGCGCCAGCTCCATCGACGCCAACCAGTCAGTCCTGATTTCAGGGCTCAAAAAAACGCCCGGCCTGCAAAGGTCGGGCGTTTTTGTTTGTGCACGATTTTGAAAACACCGCGGCCCCTGTGGGAGCTAGCCTGCTAGCGATAGCGGTTCATCAGTCAACAACAATGTCGACGGATAAATCGCTATCGCTAGCAGGCTAGCTCCCACAGGGACCGCGGTGTTCAGGAGTTACTCGTGCTCTTCGAGGTACTGCAACGCCAGTTGCTCAGTCGCGACCTTGATCGGCGGCAGCAGATGCGGCGCCACCAGCATCATGATCTGATACACCACCAGCCTCACTTCACCCTCACGATCCAGAATCCGCTGATAGTCCAGCGAGAACAGCAGCGTCATGGTGATCTGCTCCACCAATTGCCCCAGCGCTTGCGTGTCGCTGACCAATTGCCCCTGAGCCTTCAGCCGCGCCAGCAATGAAGCCAGCGTGCGCTTCAGCGCATTGAGCAGGTTGCGTATCCCTTTGGCCAGTTTCGGCAGACGCCCGGCGAGGTTCGACAGGTCCTGGAACAGAAACCGGTAATGAGCCAGGCGCTCGACGATCAAATGCAGAAACAGCCAATAGTCTTCAGGGGCCAGTTCCACGTCGGACGGCGGATCGAGCAGCGGCGCGAGCTCCGCCTGGAAGCGCTCGAACAACCCGAGAATCAGCGGTTCCTTGCCGTGGAAGTGGTAGTAGAGGTTGCCCGGGCTGATGCCCATTTCGTTGGCAACTTCCATGGTGGAGACGTTCGGTTCGCCCTTCTGGTTAAACAACTGCAGGGCACATTCGAGGATCCGGTCGCGGGTTTTCATCCAGTCTTCTTAATGATCAGGTCATGCTACGGTCAATTGGCCCCCTGTAGGAGCGAGCTTGCTCGCGAAAAACGAAAGGCCAACGCGGTTAGCCAGGCAGTGCGCGTTATCGTTAACGTCCATCGCGAGCAAGCTCGCTCCTACAGAAGATCAAAGTGGCAGAGGTGTTAGCCAACTCTTTCAGCGCACGCGCACGTAAGTACCGGGTGCCGCCTCCATCGGTGGATAGTTCTGGTTGCCGAGCGCCATGTGGGTTTCTTTCTGCGCGCCCGAGCGTTCCTGAATCCAGCCCAGCCATTGCGTCCACCAGCTGCCGTCGACTTGCTTGGCGTCGTAATACCAGGCCCGTGGATCGCCGCTCAGTTTCGTGCTTTCGATGAAATTGGCTTTCGGGTTTGAGGGTGGGTTGAGAATGCTCTGCACATGCCCGCTGTTGGACAGCACGAAGCGCCGCTCGCCACCCAGCAGCAGGGTCGAGCGATACACCGCATCCCACGGGGTGATGTGGTCGTTGATACCGGCCACGCTGAAGCTGTCGACGGTGACTTTCTGCAAATCGATCGGCGTGCCGCACACTTCAAGACCGCCCGGATGACTCAGCGGGTTGTGCTTGAAGAAGTCCAGCAGGTCGCCGTGAAAGGCTGCCGGCAGACGCGTGTTGTCGTTGTTCCAGTAGAGAATGTCGAACGCCGGCGGTTCCTTGCCCAACAGGTAGTTGTTGACGAAGTAGCTCCAGATCAAATCGTTGGGGCGCATCCAGGCAAAGACCTTGGCCATGTCGCGCCCGTCCAGCACACCCTTCTGATAGGAGCGGCGCTTGGCCGCTTCCAGGGTCTGCTCGTCGGCGAACAGGGTGGCCGGGCTGTCCATCTGGCTGTCGAGCAGGCTGACCAGGTACGTCGCGCTGGACACCCGCCGCAGTTGCCGTTTGGCCTGCAAATGACCTTGCAGCGCGGCAATGGTCAGCCCGCCAGCGCAGGCGCCCATCAGATTCACTTCACGAGCGCCGGTGATCGCCCGGCACACATTCATTGCTTCTTCCACGGCTTCGACGTAGGTCGACAAGCCCCATTCGCGATGGCGCACATCCGGGTTGCGCCAACTGATCATGAAGGTCTGCAGGCCGTTTTTCAGGGCGAACTGAACGAAGCTGTTGCTCGGGCTCAGGTCGAAAATGTAGTACTTGTTGATCTGTGGCGGCACCACCAGCAGCGGTTTGGAATACTGCTTCTCGCTCATCGGCTTGTACTGGATCAGCTCCAGCAGCTCATTGCGAAACACCACGGAGCCGGTGGTGGTGGCGACCGTTTTGCCGACCTCGAACGCCTGCTTGGTGACTTGCCTGGGCAGGCCGTCGTTGTGCAGGAAATCATCGACCAGATGACTGATGCCGCGCACCAGGCTGTTGCCGCCGGAGTTGAAAATCTCCTTGATCGCCAGCGGATTGAGCAGGGTGTTGGACGGTGACACCGCGTCGTTGAGCAAGGCGAATGCAAAGTGGGCGCGGGCGCGATCGTCCGGGGTCATGTTGCTTTCGTCGATCCAGCTTTTGACCTGCTTCTGCCAACTCAGGTACGCCTGCAGGCTGCGGCGATAGAACGGGTTGAGGCTCCAGGCCGGGTCGGCAAAGCGACTGTCCTGCGGGTTGGTCGGGTGCAGGGTTTCGCCCAGCAACACCCGCCCCAATTGACCGCCCAGCTTCAAGGCGTGCCGGGCGCTGTGCACCGGGTTGCGCAAACCATGGGCGGCAACACTGCGCAGGGTTGACATCAGATCCCGACCACGTAGGCCGGTAATCGCACTCTGTGCGTTGATGAACGCGGCGGGAGTGGGCAAAAACTCCCTCGCTGGCTTTTCGCGCATGACTCAACACTCCTTCGTCTTCAGGCCAAAAACAAATACACCGAACCAGAACACCATAGACGCTGTAACGGGTTGTTGCGCGGCGCGGCGTCTTGCCGACCCCTTTTTGTAACAAAAGCCGGGGTCGGTTAACCGCCCAATGGCGCCGGATGCGGATGCATCACGGCGCGCAGCCGTTCTTCCTCGAGGAATTTCATGATGATCGGCGCCACGGCCTCGGCACGGGTGATCAGGAACAGATGCCCGTCATCGATGATGTGCAACTGAGCATTGGGAATTCGCCAGGCCAGCACCCGCATGTTGATCAGCGGGATCAGCGGATCGTCGTCACCCGCCAGCACCAGTGTCGGCTGGTGGAGCTTGTGCAGCCAGTGAATGCTGGTCCAGCCGAGGCCTGCGAACAGCTGCCAGTAGTAACCGAGCTTGCCTGCCGAACGCACTTTTGCCGCATGGCTGGCGGCGAGGGTCGGATCGCGACGGAACGAGCCGCCGTAGATCATTGGCGCAATGCGAATCACGTGAGATGGCTGGATGTAGCGCCGTGGGCTGGCCATCATCCACAGCACTTTCGGTTTGCCCGGCACCATCAGCGCACCGGCTGCCGTGGCCGCTAAAACGAGTTTTTTGCAGCGCTCCGGGTAGTCGTAGGCGAACTGCTGGGCGAGGGCACCACCCCACGACACACCGATCACGTTGACTTGCCCGTAATCGAGATAGTCGAGCATCCGCGCCGTGAGTCTGGCCAGGCCCGGAAAACGGTACGGCCGGTTCGGCGTCGACGAGCCGCCTACACCCGGGACATCGAAAGCGATGACTTCGAGGTCCGGGTCCAACGCCGCGACGAACGGAAACACCAGCTCCAGGTTGGCGCCGATGCCATTGAAAATCAGCAAGGGCGTCAAGTGAGGCTTGCCGGGGCGTACCGCCGTACGGAGGGTCTGGCCATCCAGGTCGACGGTACGAAAAATGAACGGTTGCGGCATGCTTCAAGCCCTGTGGGTTAATTCATCCCCGATCCCCTGTAGGAGCTGAGCTTGCTCGCGAAAGCGGTGGGTCAGTCGACAGTTGCGTTGACTGACCCACCGCTTTCGCGAGCAAGCTCAGCTCCTACAGGTAAAACGAGGTGTGTCAGTTACCGCTCGTGTACGTAAGTGCCTGGAGCTGCTTCACCCGCGGGATAAGCCTTGTTGCCCAGTTTTGTCGGAGCTTTTTTCAGTTCGCCCGAACGTTCCGCTTGCCACGCCTGCCAGTGCAGCCACCAGGAATCGGTGTGCTTGGTAGAGTTCTCTTGCCAGTCCTCGGCCTTCAACGGCATCTCGACGCTGGTCATGTAGCGTGATTTCGGGTTGCCTGGCGGGTTCAGAATGCTCTGGATGTGACCGCTGCTGGACAACACGAACTCGACCTTGCCGCCAAACAGTTGCGCCGATTTGTAGCAGGACTTCCATGGCGTGATGTGGTCGTTGGTGCCGGCCAGGGAAAAGATGTCCGCCGTGACCTGTTTCAGGTTGATCGCCGTGCCGCACACTTCCAGTGCGTCCGGACGGATCAGTGGGTTTTTTTTGAACAGCTCGATCAGGTCGCCGTGGAACGCGGCGGGCAATCGTGTGGTGTCGTTGTTCCAGAACAGGATGTCGAACACCGGCGGCTCGTTGCCGAGCAGGTAGTTGTTGACCCAGTAGTTCCAGATCAAGTCATTGGGGCGCATCCAGGCGAACACCTTCGCCATGTCACGGCCTTCCAGCACACCGGCCTGATAAGAATGGCGCTTGGCGGCTTCGAGGGTCTGCTCGTCGACGAACAGGGCCACGTCGCTGTCCAAGGTAGTGTCCAGCACGCTGACCAGCAGCGTCAGGGCGTTGACCTTGTTCTCGCCGATCGCCGCGTAGTGGCCCAGCAGGGCGGTGCAGGTGATGCCGCCGGAGCAGGCGCCGAGCATGTTCACGTCTTTGCTGCCGGTGATCGCGGTGACCACGTCGACCGCTTCCTTGAGCGCTTCGATGTAGGTCGAAAGGCCCCACTCGCGTTGCTCCTTGGTCGGGTTACGCCAGCTGACGATGAAGGTCTGCACGTGATTGCGCAGGCAAAAACGCGCCAGGCTTTTGTCCGGGCTCAGGTCGAAGACGTAGAACTTGTTGATCTGCGGCGGCACCACCAGCAATGGGCGCTCGTGCACCTGCTCGGTGGTCGGCCGGTACTGGATCAGCTCCAGCACGTCGTTGCGGAACACCACTGCGCCTTCGGTCACGCCCAGGCTCTTGCCGACTTCGAATGCGCCCATGTTGACCTGGCTCGGCATACCGCCGTTGTGCACCAGATCCTTGGCCAGGTGCGAGAGGCCGTCGAGCAGGCTCTTGCCACCGGTTTCGAAGAAGCGTTTGACCGCCGCCGGATTGGCCGCACTGTTGGTCGGGGCCATGGCTTCGGTCATGAGGTTGATCACGAAGTGCCCGCGTGCCACATCCTTGGGCCCGAGGTTGCTGTCGCCGATCCAGTCGTGGAGTTCCTTGCGCCACGCCAGGTAAGTTTGCAGATAACGTTTGTAGAGCGGGTTCTGGCTCCAGGCCGGATCGGCGAAGCGACGGTCCTCGCTGGTAGGTTGCAGCCCGGATTTGCCGAACAGTACGTTCTTGAGTTCAAGGCCGAAATGAGCGACATGCCTGGCGCTATGAACCGGTTGCCTGATGGCCTGCCTGAGCACCATTCGAGCAGAAGCCAGTAGATCCTTTCCACGTAGCCCAACGACAGGATTCAGCCCCAAGGTGTTTTCCGAGGCCTGATACTTCAAGTCATCGTTATTCACTTTACTCATCTACGACGCTCCATTGTCCTGAGGCGAGTACCAGGGACCAGTTGTGTAGGTACACAGCCAATGCCAGGTACTACTGCTCGGGTGACCGTTAATGCTGCATCACTGTTTTTTAGTTCAGAGAGCACTGCAGGGAACTTGCCAGTTCCATTGGTTACCCGAGTTTAATTTTTTTCGCAAGCAGGCTAATGACTGACCTTGCGGCCAAGCATTCAAACAGATGAAATTAGAAAATGCCCTCTAACGCGCAAGAGGCTCGGGCTAGAGCATCAGCCTGACGACAGACTCGTTCGGATCACGTGTTTTGCCGGCAGCTTTCAGTTCGGCAAGATAATCGTTCCAGAGATCCTCCTGACGCACGCCCAACTGGTACAAATAGTCCCAGGTGAACAGGCCGCTGTCGTGGCCATCGTCGAAGGTCAATTTCAGTGCGTACTGACCGGCCGGTTCTACTTTGGTCAGGCCTACGCCGATCTTGCCAAATTGCAGGATAGGTTTGCCGTGGCCCTGGACCTCGGCGGAAGGAGAGTGCACGCGCAGGAACTCGGCGGGCAGGTGATGTTCCTCGCCGGACGCGTATTTCAGCGACAGGGTTTTCGAGGCTTTGTGCAGTTTGATGTCGGTGGGAATCATGGAAAAGGCCTTGGGCGGCAAGCTACAAGCTACAAGCTTAACTCCATCAGCTTGCAGCTTGCAGCTTGCAGCTTGCAGCTCTACAAAATGTAGCGCGACAGATCTTCGTTCTGCGCCAATTCGCCCAGGTGGCTGTTGACGTAGTCGGCGTCGATCAGGATCACTTTGCCGTCGTGGGCGCTGGCCAGATCGCCGGCGCTGAACGACACCTCTTCGAGCAGTCGCTCAAGCAAGGTGTGCAGGCGACGTGCACCGATGTTCTCGGTCTTCTCGTTGACCTGCCAGGCGATCTCGGCGATGCGCTTGATGCCGTCCGGCTGGAACTCGATGGCCAGACCTTCGGTTTTCAGCAGTGCGCAATATTGCTCGGTGAGCGACGCGTGCGGCTCGCTGAGAATTCGTTCGAAGTCTTCAGGCGTCAGCGCCTTCAGCTCGACCCGGATCGGCAGGCGACCTTGCAGCTCGGGCACCAGGTCGCTCGGCTTGCTCAAGTGGAACGCGCCGGAGGCGATAAACAGGATGTGATCGGTCTTGACCATGCCCAGTTTGGTGTTGACGGTGCAGCCTTCGATCAGCGGCAGCAAATCGCGCTGCACGCCTTCACGGGATACATCAACGCCACCGGAGTTACCGCGCTTGGCAACCTTGTCGATTTCGTCGATGAACACAATGCCGTGCTGCTCGACCGCTTCCAGCGCCTTGGCCTTCAACTCTTCATCGTTGACCAGGCGGCTCGCTTCTTCGTCGCGGACCAGTTTCAGCGCTTCCTTGACCTTGAGCTTGCGGCTCTTGCGTTTGCCCTTGCCCATGTTGGCGAACAGGCTCTGCAACTGATTGGTCATTTCTTCCATGCCCGGTGGCGCGGAGATATCGACGCCGGCCACTTCGGCGACTTCGATTTCGATCTCCTTGTCATCCAGCTGACCTTCGCGCAGGCGCTTGCGGAACAGCTGGCGGGTGTTGGAGTCGGCCGACGGGGCGTCATCGTTGTTGAAGCCCATGCGCGCCGGTGGCAGCAGGGCGTCGAGGATACGCTCTTCGGCGGCGTCTTCAGCGCGGTGGCGAACCTTGGTCATTTCCTGTTCGCGCAGCAGTTTGATGGCGGCGTCAGCCAGATCTCGAATGATCGACTCAACGTCGCGACCGACGTAGCCGACTTCGGTGAACTTGGTCGCTTCGACTTTGATGAACGGCGCGTTGGCCAGTTTGGCCAGGCGACGGGCGATCTCGGTTTTACCGACACCGGTCGGGCCGATCATCAGGATGTTCTTGGGCGTTACTTCAACGCGCAGCTCTTCCGGCAGCTGCATCCGGCGCCAGCGGTTACGCAGCGCGATGGCGACGGCGCGCTTGGCATCGTCCTGGCCGATGATATGGCGGTTGAGTTCGTGGACGATTTCACGGGGAGTCATGGACATAGTAATTGGCGGTCCTCAAGCAAAAGTGAGCCGTGGCGCTAAGGCCGGAACAGGCTTACTCGGCGAGGTCCTGCTCCTCAATGGTGAAGGTGTGGTTGGTGAATACGCAGATGTCGCCGGCGATGCCGAGCGCGGTTTCGACGATTTCGCGGGCCGACAGATCGGTTTTCTTCAGTAGCGCGCTGGCGGCGGCCTGGGCGTAACCGCCACCGGAGCCCATGGCGATCAGGCCTTCTTCGGGTTCGACCACGTCGCCGTTGCCGGTGATGATCAGGGAAGCGTCTTTATTGGCGACCGCGAGCATGGCTTCGAGGCGGCTGAGGGTGCGGTCGGTGCGCCACTCTTTGGCGAGTTCGACGGCGGCGCGAACCAGGTGACCCTGATGTTTCTCGAGCTGGCCTTCGAAGCGCTCGAAGAGGGTGAAGGCGTCAGCGGTGGCCCCGGCAAAACCGGCGATGACCTGACCGTGGTACAGGCGACGAACTTTCTTCGCGTTGCCTTTCATCACGGTATTGCCGAGAGAAACCTGGCCGTCGCCGCCCATGACGACTTTGCCGTGGCGGCGAACTGAAACGATGGTGGTCAAGGGAGAGTCTCCACGCAGCGGGGCGAAAATGCCTTATGCCAACTCATATGGGGGTGGTGGAGAGGATTTCAACTGCGGGACTTGGCGGGGGACGAATGGCGTACGGTGAACCTGTGGCGAGGGGGCTTGCCCCCGTTGGGCCGCGAAGCGGCCCTGAAGTCAGGCGCCGCGTAGCTTCAGTCAGGGCGGGGATTATGGTTTTACGGTCGCTGCGCAACCGAACGGGGGCAAGCCCCCTCGCCACAAAAGCAACCTACGCCTTCAGGTAAGGGCCCCGCCATCAAGAGTCAGCGGTTCTGGCGTTGTTGTAACAACAGGTTGCTGAACCCTGCGCCGGACAGTTGTTTCTGAGCGGTGGTCAGCTGTTCGCGGTTGCTGAACGGCCCGACCAGCACCCGATACCAGGTCTCGTCCTTCACGGTGCCGGATTCAACCGCCACAGCCTGACCGAGCAGGATGATCTGCGCACGCACCTTGTCCGCATCGGCTTCCTTGCGGAACGAGCCGGCCTGCAGGAAGAACTTGGTCACCGGCGCTGCCTTGGTCACGGGCGGTGGTGGCGGCGGGGTGATGCCAGCCAATGCTGCCTGGGCGCGGGCAGTGTCGATCTTTGCCGCTTCCGCTGGCGTTACCGGCGTGGTCGGTACGGCCGGCGTCGGCGGGGTTTTCTCCGGCACCGCATCCGGCGGCACGATGACTTCCGATTCCGGCAGCAGGGTGTAGAAGTCGTACTTCGGCTTCACCGGTTGCGTCGGGCTCGGCGGGGTCTTGTTGGCCTCGGCGATCTTGGTGGCTTTCTGCTGCTCGATCTTCTCGCGCTTGACGCTCTCGCTGCCCTTGCCCGGCTCCAGCTTCATCAGGAACACAATGAACGCGCCGACCGACAGGCCGATCGCCATCCACAGCCAGCCCGGAATCGGTTGCTTTGCAGGAGCTTGGTAACGGCTGGCGCCACGCTTGGGTGCAGGTTTTTTCTTGGCAGCCAACTTACATACGCTCCAGAGTTTCCAGACCCAAGAGTTCCAGGCCTTGCTTGAGAGTGCGGCCGGTCAGCGCGGCGAGGCGCAGGCGGCTTTGCATTTGCGCCGGGGTTTCAGCACTGAGGATCGGGCAGTTCTCGTAGAAGCTGGAGAACAGGCCGGCAACGTCGTACAGGTAGGTGCAGAGGATGTGCGGAGTGCCTTTCTCAGAAACGTTGTTCAGTATTTCACCGAATTGCGCGAGTTTTGCCGCCAGCTCATGTTCATGCGCGGCTTCAAGAACGATCTGGCCCTCGACTTCGCTGAAGTCCTTGCCGAGCTTGCGGAACACACCGGCCACGCGGGTGTAGGCGTACAGCAAGTACGGCGCGGTGTTGCCTTCGAAGTTCAGCATCAGGTCGAAGTTGAAGCTGTAGTCGCTGGTGCGGTGCTTGGACAGGTCGGCGTATTTCACCGCGCCGATGCCCACGACTTTGGCGATGTTGCGCAGCTCGGACTCGGCCAGCTCCGGGTTCTTGTCCTTCACCAGGGTGTAGGCGCGTTCCTGGGCTTCGGTCAGCAGGTCGATCAGCTTCACGGTGCCACCGTCACGGGTCTTGAATGGACGGCCATCGGCGCCGTTCATGGTGCCGAAGCCCATGTGTTCCATTTCCATCGGGTGCGTCACGAAGCCGGCCTTGCGGGCAACGGCGAACACTTGCTGGAAGTGCAGGGCCTGGCGCTGGTCGACAAAGTACAGCGCGCGATCAGCCTTCAGCTTGCCACTGCGATAGCGCACGGCCGCCAGGTCGGTGGTGGCGTAGAGGTAGCCGCCATCGGCCTTGACGATGATCACCGGCAGCGGGTCGCCGTCAGCATTCTTGAATTCGTCGAGGAACACGCACTGGGCGCCGTTGCTCTCGACCAGCATGCCAGCGGCCTTGAGATCGTTGACCACGTTGATCAGGTCGTCGTTGTAGGCGCTTTCGCCCATCACGTCGGCCATGGTCAGTTTGACGTTCAGCAGTTCGTAGATTTTCTGGCAATGGGACAGCGAGATGTCCTTGAACTTGGTCCACAGCGCCAGGCAATCGGCATCGCCGGCCTGCAGCTTGACCACCAGGCCACGGGCGCGATCGGCAAACTCTTCGGATTCGTCGAAGCGTTGCTTGGCGGCGCGGTAGAAGTTTTCCAGGTCGGACAGCTCGTCGCTGGTGATCGGGTTTTCCTGCAGATACGCCATCAGCATGCCGAACTGGGTGCCCCAGTCGCCGACGTGGTTCTGACGGATCACTTCGTCGCCGAGGAACTCCAGCACGCGGGCCACGCCGTCGCCGATGATGGTCGAGCGCAAGTGGCCGACGTGCATCTCTTTGGCGAGATTAGGGGCCGACAAGTCAACCACGGTGCGTTGCACCGGGCCTGCCTTGCGCACGCCGACGTGCTCGTCAGTCAAAGCGGCATCAAGGCGCGTGGCCAGGGCCTGGGTGTTCTGGAAGAAGTTCAGGAAGCCGGGACCGGCGATTTCGGTCTTGGTGACGTTTTCGTCGGCCGGCAGCGCGGCGATGATTTTCTCGGCCAGATCCCGCGGCTTCATGCCCGCAGGCTTGGCCAGCATCATGGCGATGTTGCTGGCGAAATCGCCGTTCTTCTTGTCGCGGGAGTTTTCCACCTGGATCGCCGGCGACAGGCCTTCAGGCAACACACCTTCGTTGACGAGTTGGGTGATGGCTTGTTGGATCAGCTGGCGAATGGTGTCTTTCATGGTCTTCTCTTTCGACCGCAAGCGCGGCGGCGCTTCGATGCGCTGGTGGAAAAACTGGGCATTATCCGTTGCGAAGGCGGGCTTGCCAACTATAGCGGGCAGGTTGTGGATATGTGGTGACAAATAGACCGCTATCGCGAGCAGGCTCGCTCCCACAATGGATCTCGAGTGTTCACCTGTTTTGCGCTCCCCACAAAACCCCTGTGGGAGCGAGCCTGCTCGCGATGGCGATCTCTAAATCAATACAAATCGACCGGATCCACATCGAGAGACCACCGCACCGCCCGCCCACTCGGCATCTGCTCCAGCACCAGCAGCCAACTGGCCAGCAACCGATGCAACGGCGCCCGAGCCGTCGCCTGCAACAACAACTGCGCGCGATAACGCCCGGCCCGACGTTCCATCGGTGCCGGCACCGGGCCGAGCAATTCGATCCCGGTCAGATTCTGTTCTGCCAGCAAACGCTCGGCCTCGCTGCACGCCTCGTCGAGAAAGCCTTCCGCCTGTCCCGGTTTATGCGCTTCCGCCCGCAGCAGCGCCAAATGCGCAAACGGCGGTAAACCGGCAGAGCGCCGCTCGCTCAGCGCCTGCTCGGCAAAGGCGAAATAACCTTGTTCGGTCAGTTGCACCAGCAGCGGATGGTCCGCCAGATGCGTCTGGATAATCACCTTGCCCGGCTCTTCAGCCCGGCCCGCACGCCCGGCGACCTGGACGATCAACTGCGCCATGCGCTCGCTGGCGCGGAAGTCGCCGGAGAACAATCCACCGTCGGCATCGAGAATCGACACCAGCGTCACCCGTGGAAAGTGGTGCCCTTTGGCAAGCATCTGTGTGCCGACCAGAATGCACGGCTGACCTTTCTGAATGGTCGCGAACAATTGATTCATCGCGTCCTTGCGCGATGTGCTGTCGCGGTCAACCCGCAGCACGGGAACGTCCGGAAACAGAATGGCCAAGCGTTCTTCGGCACGCTCGGTGCCGGCGCCCACCGGCCGCAAATCCACTTTGCCGCACTTCGGACAATGCCGGGGCACGCGTTCGACGTAGCCGCAATGGTGGCAGCGCAGTTCGCCGGAGCGCTGGTGCACGGTCATCCGCGCATCGCAGCGCTGGCATTCGGACATCCAGCCACAGTCATGACAAAGCAGGGTTGGGGCAAAACCTCGGCGGTTGAGGAACACCAGCACTTGCTGGCCGGCGGCCAGGGTCTGACCGATGGCTTGCTGCATTGGCCCGGAAATGCCGCTGTCGAGCGGGCGACTTTTCACATCCAGACGAAGGAATCGCGGCTGCTTGGCGCCGCCGGCGCGTTCATTCAGACGCAGGAGACCATACCGGCCGGTGTAGGCGTTGTGCAGGCTTTCCAGCGAAGGCGTGGCGGAGCCGAGCACGATCGGGATGTTTTCCTGCCGTGCGCGCACCAATGCCAGGTCACGGGCGTGATAGCGCAGGCCTTCCTGCTGTTTATAGGACCCGTCGTGCTCTTCGTCGATGATGATCAGGCCGGGGTTCTTCATCGGTGTGAACAGCGCGGAACGGGTGCCGATAATAATGTCGGCGTCGCCATCCCGGGCGGCGAGCCAGGCTTCAAGGCGCTCGCGGTCGTTGACTGCCGAGTGGATCAGCGCGATGCGCGCATTGAACCGCTGCTCGAAGCGCGCCAGGGTTTGCGGGCCGAGGTTGATCTCCGGGATCAGCACCAGCGCCTGCTTGCCGGCTTCGAGGGTTTCACGGATCAGCTGCAAATAGACTTCGGTCTTGCCGCTACCGGTGACGCCGGCCAGCAGGAACGCGTGATAGCTGTCGAAACCGGCGCGAATCGCTTCATACGCGGCGCGCTGTTCGGGATTGAGCGGCAACTCAGGTTGCGCCAGCCAATGCTCGTGGCGCGCGCCGGGAGCGTGCTTGCGGATTTCGACTTGTACCAGATCCTTGGCCAGCAGCAGATCGAGGCTGTCCTTGCTCAGCATCAGTTTGCTCAGCAATTGATGAGCGACGCCGTGGGGATGCTGGGCCAGGGTCGCCAGCGCCTCACGCTGACGCGGGGCGCGGGCGATGCGCGGGTCATCGAGGCTGGCGCCGGGCGCGGCGGACCAGAAACGTTCCTGACGTGCTTCGGCCAGCTCGCCCTGGCGCAGCAACACAGGCAGCGCCCAACTCAAGGTGTCGCCGAGGCTGTGCTGATAATACTGGGAAGTCCACAGGCACAGCTTGAACAGCGCTGGCGGCAAGGGTGGTGTTGCGTCGAGCAGGGCCAGGGCCGGCTTGAGCTTTTCTGCCGGGACTTCACTGGTGTCGGTGACCTCCACCAGAATGCCGATCATCTCCCGCCGGCCGAACGGCACCCTCAGGCGCATGCCCGGGTGCAACTGGGCGCGCAAGACCCCGGCCGGAGCTCGGTAGTCGAACAGGCGGCGCAGGGGCGAAGGCAGGGCGAGGCGCAGAATGGCGTCGGGCACGCGGGGGGATCTCGATAAACGGACAGTAAAGAAGTCAGGCGCATATTAATTGTGGGAGCGGGCTTGCTCGCGAATACGGTGGATCAGACACATCATCGTTGCCTGACACACCGTATTCGCGAGCAAGCCCGCTCTCCCACACGGATCGCGTATTGGCCGGGAGCCTAGCAGACGGTCGGTCTCAGCGACAGCTTGCGTGATTGAGATTGTCTGGTAGAATCCGCGGCCTAATTACGTGCGGTATTCAACAATAGTGTTGGGTGGCGGCGCGCAGCCTGAGGAAGACACCATGAAAGCTGATATCCATCCAGAATACCCAGCCATTGCTGTTACTTGCAGCTGTGGCAACAAGTTCGAAACCCGTTCGACTTTCGGCAAAGCCCTGGCGATCGACGTTTGCAACGAGTGCCACCCGTTCTACACCGGTAAGCAAAAGACTCTGGACACTGGCGGCCGCGTTCAGCGCTTCGCAGACCGTTTCGGTGCTTTCGGCAAGAAACCTGCTGCTGCAGCAGAGTAAGGTTCGAAGGCCCCATGGGCTTTACCTTGCTAATGAAAAAGGCGTCCCTTGCGGGCGCCTTTTTTGTGTCTGCGATTTGGCTGTCCGGCGCCCAGGCCTTTTGCCCGGCACCGGGCGGTCTGACACCTGTCGCGGTGCAACGTGTGGTGGATGGGGACACCTTGCGCCTGAGCGATGGCCGCAGCGTGCGGATGATCGGCTTGAACACGCCCGAGCTGGGCAAGCAGGGCCGTTCCGACGAGCCGTTCGCCGTGGCGGCGCGCAAGCGTCTGGAAGCATTGGTGACCGCCAGCGACGGCCAGGTCGGCGTGCTCCCGGGTAAAGAGAGCAAGGATCACTACGGTCGCACCCTTGCGCATCTCTATGGCGCCGATGGCGTCAACCTCGAAGCGCAGATGCTCGCTGAGGGCCTTGGGTTTCAGGTGGCGGTCGCGCCGAATGTCGATCTGGTCACCTGTCAGCAAGCGGCGGAACGCAGTGCGCGGCAGGCCGGGCTCGGCGTGTGGCGTCAGTCACCTGTACTGAAAGCGGAGCAGATCAACGCGTCCGGTTTCGCCGTGGTCAGTGGGCGTGTGAGCAAGGTTCAACGCAATCGCGGCGGCGTTTGGATCGAGTTGCAGGATGCGCTTGTATTGCGTGTTGCACCCAACTTACTGGGGCAGTTCGATGTCGCGGCGCTGGAGCGACTGAAGGGCAAGCAGGTCGAGGCGCGTGGCTGGGTCGTGGACCGTTCCCGCCGAGGCGGGTTGAAACCGGGGCAGGCACGCTGGCTCCTGCCTTTGACCGATCCGGTGATGTTGCAAGCGGCACATTTATAAAAAATTGTAGACATTTTTTATGTGGATTGTGAACAGACTATCCCTTGTGTTCCGTGGCTCTTGGCCCAAAGTCGTAGTGCCGGGCGCTTGACAGGGGTGACTGGTCAGTCTTGTGGGGACTTTGCGAGGCGCGTATCCTCGCTGACCAGTCTGTCCAACAGTAAAAGCGGAATGCCCCCATGTCTGATCTGAAAACTGCCGCTCTCGAATATCACGCCCATCCTCGTCCAGGTAAGCTGAGTGTCGAGCTCACCAAGGCCACCGCTACCGCCCGCGACCTGTCGCTGGCCTACAGCCCCGGCGTAGCCGAACCAGTACGCGAAATCGCCCGCGATCCTGAACTGGCCTACAAATACACCGGCAAAGGCAACCTGGTTGCAGTCATTTCCGATGGCACCGCGATTCTGGGCCTGGGTAACCTCGGCCCATTGGCTTCCAAGCCAGTGATGGAAGGTAAAGGGGTGCTGTTCAAGCGTTTCGCCGGCATCGACGTGTTCGACATCGAAGTCGATTCCGAAAGCCCACAAGCCTTCATCGACACCGTCAAGCGCATCTCCATCACCTTCGGTGGCATCAACCTGGAAGACATCAAGGCACCTGAGTGCTTTGAGATCGAACGCGCTCTGATCGAGCAGTGCGACATTCCAGTGTTCCACGATGACCAGCACGGCACCGCAATCGTAACCGCGGCCGGCATGATCAACGCCCTGGAAATCGCTGGAAAAACCCTCGCCGACGCCAAGATCGTCTGCCTGGGCGCCGGTGCTGCCGCCATCTCCTGCATGAAATTGCTGGTGAGCATGGGCGCCAACATCGAAAACATCTACATGGTTGACCGTACCGGCGTGATCCACTCCGGCCGTGACGACCTGAACCAGTACAAGGCTGTCTTCGCTCACGCGACCGACAAGCGCACCCTGGCTGATGCCCTGACCGGTGCAGACGTGTTCGTGGGCCTGTCCGGCCCGAACCTGCTGAGCGCTGAAGGCCTGAAGTCCATGGCGGCCAACCCGATTGTGTTCGCGTGCTCGAACCCGGATCCGGAAATCTCCCCGGAACTGGCTCACGCTACCCGTGACGACGTGATCATGGCCACCGGCCGTTCGGACTACCCGAACCAGGTCAACAACGTACTGGGCTTCCCGTTCATTTTCCGTGGTGCCCTGGACGTTCGCGCCAAGCGCATCAACGAAGAAATGAAAGTGGCGGCGGCCAACGCCCTGCGTGAACTGGCCAAGCTGCCGGTACCTCAGGAAGTGTGCGACGCCTACGGCGGCATCAAGCTGGAATTCGGTCGTGAGTACATCATTCCGAAGCCAATGGATGCCCGCCTGATCACCTTGATCTCCGACGCCGTCGCCAAGGCTGCGATCGAGACCGGTGTGGCAACCCTGCCGTATCCGAAGAACTACCCGCTGAAAAGCGTGGATGACGTGTTTAACGGATAAAAGCAGCGCCCATGAAAAACCCAGCCTGGTGCTGGGTTTTTTTATGGCTGTAGGAGCGAGCTTGCTCGCGAAGGTCGTGAACGATAACGCGTAAAACCAGATGCCAAGAGGCGCCCTCGGGTTTTTCGCGAGCAAGCTCGCTCCTACAGCTAGAACAAATCGATCGGCGCCGCTTCATCCGCTGGCAGCGGGCTTCCCGGCGCGTTGCCGTTACCCAGCTCATTCACCGACGGCGGCGTGTCTTCGGCCTTGAACAGCTCGAAGTACGCGCCTGGCGTGCCAGGGGTGGCAGCGCGACCACTGACCGGGTCAACCCGCAGGCTCAGAATGCCTTCCGGCTCTGGCTGCGTATGCGGCGGCTTGTCCTTGAGCGCGGCTGCCATGTAATTCATCCAGATCGGCAACGCCACAGTGCCGCCGAACTCACGTTTGCCCAGGCTTTCCGGCTGGTCGAAACCGGTCCAGACGGTGGTCACATAATCGGCGTTGTAGCCCGAGAACCACGCATCCTTGGATTCGTTGGTGGTGCCGGTCTTGCCCGCGATGTCGGGGCGGCCCATGGCCAGTGCGCGGCGGCCCGTGCCGAGTTTGATCACGTCCTCGAGCATGCTGTTGAGGATGTAAGTGGTGCGGCCATCGACAATGCGTTCTGCGACGGCCGGTGCCTGAGGCGCTGGCTGACCCGGAGCCTCGCCCGGCGTCGCGTTGACCGTGAAGGCCTCGGCGACTGGGGCGGCAATCCCGTCCGGGGCGACATCGCCTTTCGGCACACTCGGCGGGTTGGCGACGAACAGCGTGTCGCCATTACGGCTTTCGATCTTGTCGATGATGTACGGGCTGACCTTGTAGCCGCCGTTGGCAAACGTGCTCCAGCCGGTGGCGATTTCCATAGGCGTCAGGGTCGCGGTGCCCAGGGCCAGCGACAGGTTGCGCGGCAGGTCCTGCTTGTTGAAGCCGAACTTGCTGATGTAGTCGATGGTGCGATCAACGCCCAGCGCCTGCACCAGACGGATCGACACCAGGTTGCGCGACTTGTACAGCCCTTCGCGCAGACGGATCGGGCCGAGGAAAGTGTTGGTGTCGTTCTTCGGTCGCCAGACCTTGTCCAGGTATTCGTCGACGAACACGATCGGTGCGTCGTTTACCAGGCTGGCGGCGGTGTAGCCGTTATCCAGTGCGGCGCTGTAGACGAACGGTTTGAAGCTCGAGCCTGGCTGGCGCTTGGCCTGCAGGGCGCGGTTGTAATTGCTCTGCTCGAAGGCGAAGCCGCCGACCAGCGAACGAATGGCGCCGTTCTGCGGGTCAAGGGAAACCAGCGCGCCTTGTGCTTGCGGGATCTGGCTGAACTTCAGCGAATTGTCCGGTTGGCGCTGCACGCGAATCAAGTCGCCGACCTGGGCAACATCCGACGGCTGCTTGGGGTTGGCGCCCATGCTGTTGGTGTTCAGGAATGGCCGTGCCCATTTCATGCTGTCCCAGCCAATGTGCTCGTCGCCGGTACGGGTCATCACTTGCAGGCCGGTCTTGTCGACCTGGGTGACGATGGCCGGTTCAAGGCCGCTGATGGTGCGCTGTTTGGTCAGTTCGGTGGCCCAGGCTTCACGCGTCTTGCCCGGCAGGCGCGACTCGGGGCCGCGATAACCATGACGCTGATCGTAAGTCATCAAGCCTTCGTGAAGCGCGGTGTTGGCCATTTCCTGCAGGTTGCTCGGCACGGTGGTCGTGACGCGGAAACCTTCGGTGTAGGCATCGCTGCCATAGCGGCCGACCATTTCGGCGCGAGCCATTTCGGCGAT
This sequence comes from Pseudomonas sp. LBUM1651, assembly GCF_059716135.1. Classification (NCBI taxonomy): domain Bacteria; kingdom Pseudomonadati; phylum Pseudomonadota; class Gammaproteobacteria; order Pseudomonadales; family Pseudomonadaceae; genus Pseudomonas; species Pseudomonas sp. LBUM1651. Next base: position 402,702 of record NZ_CP166805.1, read on the forward strand.
GTAGGGTGCGTTCACTTCCGGGGTCGGCACGTGATAGCTGGCGTTCAGCGGCTCGTTGATCGCAGCGGTGTAGTCGGCTTCGGTGATTTTCCCGAGCTTGTACATGCGCCCCAGGATCCAGTCGCGACGCTCCTTGCTGCGCGCCGGGTTGGCCAGCGGGTTGAAGCGCGACGGGGCTTTTGGCAGACCGGCGATCATCGCCATCTGCGCCAGGCTGACGTCACGAATCGACTTGCCGTAATACACCTGCGCCGCCGCCTCGATGCCGTAGGCGCGGTTACCCAGGTAGATCTTGTTGACGTACAGCTCAAGGATCTCGTCTTTGGTCAGCTGTCGTTCGATCTGCAGCGCCAGGAGGATTTCAGTGGTCTTGCGCGAGAAGCTGCGTTCGCTGGTCAGGAAGAAGTTCTTCGCCACCTGCATGGTGATGGTGCTGCCGCCGGACTGAATGTGGCCGCTTTTGACCAATTGGGTGGCGGCGCGCATCAGGCTGCCGGGATCGACGCCGTAATGGTTGGCGAAATTGTCGTCTTCAGCACTTAGTAACGCATTTATGAAATTGGGGGGAATGTCGGCGAAACGGATCGGAGTGCGGCGCATTTCGCCAAATTCTGCGATCAACTTGTTATCGCTGCTGTATACCCGTAGAGGAATCTGCAACTGAATGCTTCTCAGCGCCTCCACAGACGGCAATCCGGGGCTAAGGTAAAGAAACGCACCGCTCAGACCAAGAAGCAGTCCGCAGAAAACGGCGACGATGGACCAACCGAAAAATTTCAGCAGACGAATCAAGGCTTTGGGATATCCAGGGCAAAGAATGAATGAGGCATCAGGGTTCAGGTTAAAAGGAGAACGACCCGCGCTTGACGTAAAAAGCGGAAAAAAACGCTGGGCATTATAAGCATTTTTCCGTCGAGAGCGTCATTTGCGCTGCTGTCAAGACGGGTGGATGGAACGCAATGGACATTACAGAGTCCGTAACTCACGGATAGTCATAGGGAATTGGTAGTGCTAGGACTCTTCAATAAAAAGGCCAATACGCTTCTGGGGATCGACATCAGCTCCACGTCGGTGAAGCTTCTGGAGCTAAGCCGCCAGGGCGACCGCTACCGGGTCGAGGCCTATGCGGTAGAGCCGCTGCCCGCCAGCGCGGTGGTCGAGAAAAATATCGCCGAGCTCGAAGGCGTGGGTCAGGCACTCACGCGCGTGCTGCTCAAGGCCAGAACCAGTCTCAGGAACGTCGCGGTGGCCGTTGCCGGCTCGGCGGTGATCACCAAGACCATCGAAATGGATGCCGGTCTTTCCGACGACGAGATGGAAAACCAGCTGAAAATCGAGGCTGATCAATACATCCCTTATCCGCTGGACGAAGTCGCCATCGACTTCGAAGTCCAGGGGCCATCGGCGCGCAACCCCGAGCGGGTCAATGTGTTGCTGGCAGCCTGTCGCAAGGAAAACGTCGAAGTCCGTGAGGCGGCGCTCGCACTGGCCGGTCTGACCGCTCGTGTGGTCGATGTCGAGGCCTACGCGCTGGAGCGATCCTTCGGTTTGCTGACAGGGCAACTGGCGGTCGCTCAGGAGCGCCTGACGGTTGCCGTGGTCGACATCGGTGCGACCATGACGACGCTCAGCGTCCTGTACAACGGACGCATCATCTACACCCGCGAACAATTGTTCGGCGGTCGTCAACTGACGGAAGAAATCCAGCGACGTTATGGCCTGACCCTCGAACAGGCAGGGTTGGCAAAGAAGCAGGGCGGTTTGCCGGACGACTACGTCAGCGAGGTGCTGCAGCCGTTTCGTGATGCGCTGGTGCAGCAGGTGTCGCGGTCATTGCAGTTTTTCTTCGCCTCCGGGCAGTACAACGCGGTCGATCACATCCTGCTGGCCGGCGGCACCGCTTCGGTCCCGGGGCTGGACCGGTTGATCGAGCAACGTTTGGGCACGCCGACGCAGGTGGCCAATCCCTTCTCGAACATGACCCTGAGCAGCAAGGTCAACGCCGGCGCCCTGGCCAGCGATGCACCGGCGCTGATGATCGCTTGCGGGCTGGCCCTCAGGAGTTTCGACTGATGGCGCGGATCAACCTTTTACCCTGGCGCGAAGAACTGCGGGAACAGCGCCGCAAACGCTTCTTGCTGGCGCTGGTCGGTGTGCTGGTGGGGTCAGTGGGAGCAGTGCTGATTGCGGATCAGGCCATCAGCGGCGCCATCGATCGACAAGTCGCCCGAAACGATTACATCGGTAAACAGATTACGGTGGTCGACGAGCGGATCAAGCAGATCAGTGACCTGAAAGCCCGTCGCCAGCAACTGGTCGAGCGCATGCGCATCATCCAGGACCTGCAAGGCAATCGTCCGATCAGCGGGCGGATCTTCGATCAGTTGGCGCGTACCTTGCCGGACGGGGTGTATTTCACCGAGGTGAAAATGGAAGGCAAGACCCTGTCCATTACCGGCGCGGCAGATTCCAATAACCGCGTGTCAGACCTTATGCGCAATCTGGATGCATCGGACTGGTTCGACGCGCCGAACCTGACGGAAGTCAAGGCGACCACCGCTGGCCAGCTGGATCAGGCCAACGTCTTCCAGTTGACCGTTCGTCAGACCCCGCCTGCCGCTACGGAGACTGTTCAATGAGGCCGGCCGAATGGATTGAAGGCTTGCGCAAGATCGACATCAACGACCTGGACACCAACAACATGGGGTCCTGGCCGCCCGCCATCAAGACGCTGGCGGGTGCGCTGTTGATGATTCTGGTGCTGGCGCTGGGCTACAGTTTTTCCATCAGCGACCTTGAGAGTCAGCTCGCACTCAAGCGTGAGGAAGAGTCGACGCTCAAAGAGCAATTCGCCTCCAAGGCGCACATGGCGGCGAATCTGGAGCTATACATCCAGCAGATGAAGGAAATGGAGAATTCCTTTGGCGTGCTCTTGCGGCAATTGCCCAGCGACACAGAAGTGCCCGGTCTGCTGGAGGACATCACCCGAACCGGCCTGGGCAGTGGCCTGGAGTTCGAAGAAATCAAACTGCTGCCGGAGGTCACCCAGCAGTTCTACATCGAGTTGCCGATCCAGATCACCGTCACCGGCGCGTATCACGACCTCGCCACGTTCGTCAGTGGCGTGGCCGGGCTGCCGCGAATCGTCACCCTGCATGACTTCGACCTCGCGCCGGCCAACCCCGAGGGCGGGACGAAATTGCGCATGAGCATCCTCGCCAAGACTTACCGCTATAACGACAAGGGGCTGCAGAAATGACCCCTATGCGTTTTATCCCGATGATCGGAATACTGGTCGTTCTGGCCGGTTGTGGCGGCGACACTGACTTCAGCGACCTGGATGCGTACATGAACGAAATGCGCCTGCGTGCGCCGGGCAAGATTGAACCAACACCGACATTCCGGTCTTACCCAACGTTCACCTACAACGCCGCTAACCTGCGAAGCCCCTTTTCCCGGCAGGTCAAAGTCGACCTGGCGGGCCAGAAACACGGCTCACGCAACGTCAAGCCTGATCCCAACCGGGTCAAGCAGTACCTCGAAGGTTTCAACATCGAGCAGTTTGAAATGGTCGGCACGATCTCCAATGCGACTGGCTCCTTTGCGCTGTTGCGCGGGGCGGGCGGTGTGCATCGGTTGAAGGTCGGCGATTACCTGGGACGTAACGATGGCCGGATCGTCGCCATCAGCGGCTCGCAAGTCGATGTGGTCGAAATCGTTCCCGACGGCGAAGGCGCCTGGCTGGAACGGCCGCGGACCATCCCTTTGAAAGAGCACTCATAGTGGAACTCGAATAATGAACAGGATTTTCGCAACCTTCGGAATATCGCTATGGATAGCGGTGCTGTCGCCGATGGTACAAGCGGTCAACCTCAAAGCGCTGGATGTCGCTGCGCTGCCAGGGGACCGCGTCGAGTTGAAGTTGTCTTTCGATGGCGCGCCACCGGCGCCCCACGGTTACACGACGGAGCAGCCTGCGCGGATTGCGCTGGACCTGCCCGGTGTGGTCAACCAGCTGGCGAGCAAAACCCGCGACCTCGGCGGCGGCAATGCCCGCAGCGCCACGGTGGTGGAAGCCAAGGACCGCACGCGGCTGATCATCAACCTGACTCAATTGGCCCCGTACACCGCTCGTGTCGAAGGCAATAATCTGTTTGTGGTGGTCGGGCGCGGAGCCAGTAACCCAGCCTCCGCACCCGCAGCCAAACCGCCACGTGTCGCCACGGCAACTCCGGCGCCGGTCAAGGCCTATACGCCAGTGAGCAAAGCGATCCGCGGCGTGGATTTCCAGCGCGGCACCCAGGGTGAAGGCAATGTGGTCATCGACCTGTCGGATCCATCCATTGCCCCAGACATTCAGGAGCGCGATGGCAAGATTGTCGTTGGTTTCGCCAGGACCCAATTGCCGGAACCGTTGCGGGTCCGTCTGGACGTCAAGGATTTCGCCACGCCCGTGCAATTCGTCAACGCCAGCGCCACGGGAGACCGGGCGACCATCAGCATTGAGCCCAGTGGAGCGTTCGATTACTCGACCTATCAGACCGACAACAAGCTGACCGTCAGCGTCCGCCCGATGACCGTAGACGACTTGCAGAAGCGCAACGCGGAGCGTTTTGCCTACACCGGTGAAAAGCTCTCGCTGAACTTCCAGGACATTGACGTGCGTTCGGTGCTGCAACTGATCGCCGATTTCACCAACCTCAATCTGGTGGCCAGCGACACGGTGCAGGGCGGCATTACCTTGCGCTTGCAGAACGTGCCGTGGGATCAGGCGCTGGACCTGGTGCTGAAAACCAAGGGCCTGGACAAACGCAAGATCGGCAACGTGCTGCTGGTGGCACCGGCCGATGAGATTGCCGCCCGCGAGCGCCAGGAACTGGAGTCGCAGAAGCAGATCGCCGAACTGGCACCACTGCGACGCGAGCTGCTGCAAGTCAATTACGCCAAGGCGGCCGATATCGCCAAGCTGTTCCAGTCGGTGACCAGTGCCGAGGCGAAAGTCGACGAACGGGGTTCGATCACCGTGGACGAACGAACCAATAACATCATTGCCTATCAGACCCAGGACCGCCTCGACGAGCTGCGCCGTATCGTCGCGCAACTGGATATACCGGTGCGTCAGGTGATGATCGAGGCACGGATTGTCGAAGCCAACGTCGACTACGACAAAAGCCTCGGCGTGCGCTGGGGTGGTTCGTTGCAAAACAAGGGCAACTGGAACACGTCCGGGGTAAGCAACGGCGCCAACGCATCGTCGACCATCGGCACGCCCGGGAGCACCAGTACCAACTCACCGTTCGTCGACATGGGCACCGCCGCCAACACCTCGGGGCTCGGCATCGCCTTCATCACCGACAATGTGCTGCTGGATCTTGAGCTGACCGCGATGGAAAAAACCGGTAACGGCGAAATCGTCTCGCAACCCAAGGTGGTCACCTCCGACAAGGAAACCGCGAAAATCCTCAAGGGCACCGAGATTCCGTACCAGGAAGCCAGCTCCAGCGGCGCTACGTCGGTGTCGTTCAAGGAAGCCTCGCTGTCGCTGGAAGTGACGCCGCAGATCACCCCGGACAACCGGATCATCATGGAGGTCAAGGTCACCAAGGACGAACCGGACTACCTGAACAAGGTGCAGGATGTACCGCCCATCAAGAAAAACGAGGTCAACGCCAAGGTCCTCGTCAATGACGGCGAGACCATCGTGATCGGTGGGGTTTTCTCAAATACTCAGAGCAAGGTTGTAGATAAGGTGCCATTTCTCGGTGATGTGCCGTATCTTGGCCGCCTTTTCCGGCGTGACGTGGTTTCGGAGAAAAAATCCGAGCTGCTGGTATTTCTCACTCCGCGTATCATGAACAACCAGGCGATTGCTGTGAGTCATTGATTCTGTGCGAAATTTGATTCTTGTTGGACCGATGGGGGCTGGAAAAAGCACCATCGGCCGGTTGCTGGCCAAAGAGCTGCGCCTGCCATTCAAAGATTCCGATAAGGAAATTGAATTGCGCACGGGCGCCAATATCCCATGGATTTTCGATAAGGAAGGCGAACCGGGCTTCCGTGACCGCGAGCAGGCGATGATTGCCGAGCTGTGCGGCTGCGATGGCGTGGTACTGGCGACCGGCGGTGGAGCGGTCATGCGCGAAGCCAATCGTCGAGCGCTGCGTGCCGGTGGTCGGGTGGTTTATCTGCATGCTTCTGTCGAGCAGCAGGTTGGCCGTACCGCCCGTGACCGCAATCGACCCCTGTTGCGTACTGCCGATCCGGCCAAGACCCTTCGGGACCTGCTGGAGTTGCGTGATCCGCTGTATCGGGAAATCGCCGACCTGGTGGTGGAAACCGATGAACGACCGCCGCGAATGGTGGTGCTCGACATTCTTGACCGCCTGCAGCAGCTGCCTCCCCGTTAAAGCACAGCGCGAAATGCGCTATCCTCGGCGTCCTGCCGCGACCGCTCAAGGTTGTGGCGCAAGGCTGCCGAACGGCGTCACACCAACAGATGCCGTGGACATTCGATAACTCAAGGCAGGACGCCTGATTCCATCTTCACTGTGGGGACACATGCAGACACTCAAGGTCGATCTAGGCGAGCGCAGCTACCCGATTCATATTGGCGAAGGTTTGTTGGATCAGCCGGAGCTGCTGGCCCCGCATATTCGCGGACGACAGGTGGCGATCATCTCCAACGAAACCGTTGCGCCGCTCTATCTCGAACGTCTGACCCGCAGCCTTGCGCAGTTCTCGGTGATTTCCGTGGTGCTGCCTGACGGCGAAGCCTTCAAGACCTGGGAAACCCTGCAACTGATTTTCGACGGTCTACTGACCGCACGCCATGATCGCCGCACCACCGTGATCGCTCTCGGTGGCGGTGTGATTGGCGACATGGCCGGTTTTGCTGCTGCCTGCTACCAGCGCGGTGTCGATTTCATTCAGGTTCCGACCACGCTGCTGTCGCAAGTCGACTCCTCGGTGGGCGGCAAGACCGGGATCAATCATCCGCTGGGCAAAAACATGGTCGGCGCCTTCTATCAGCCGAACGTGGTGCTGATCGATACCGCCACACTCAACACTCTGCCGGCCCGCGAGTTGTCCGCCGGGTTGGCTGAAGTCATCAAGTACGGGCTGATTTGCGACGAGCCGTTCCTCACCTGGCTCGAAGAAAACGTCGATCGCCTGCGCGCCCTGGACCAGGTTGCCCTGACTTATGCGATCGAGCGTTCCTGCGCGGCCAAAGCGGCGGTGGTCGGTGCCGACGAGAAGGAAACCGGCGTTCGTGCCACCTTGAACCTTGGACACACCTTCGGCCATGCCATCGAGACCCACATGGGATATGGTGTGTGGCTACATGGTGAGGCGGTAGCTGCCGGCACCGTAATGGCCCTTGAGATGTCCACGCGCCTGGGCTGGATCAGCGAGCAGGAGCGTGATCGCGGCATTCGCCTGTTCCAGCGCGCCGGCCTGCCGGTCATTCCGCCGGAAGAGATGACTGAAGCCGATTTTCTCGAACACATGGCAATTGACAAGAAAGTGATCGACGGTCGCTTACGCCTGGTGCTGCTGCGCCACATGGGTGAAGCGGTGGTGACCGACGATTATCCGAAAGAGGTTCTACAGGCCACGCTGGGAGCGGACTACCGCGCCCTGGCTCAGCTTAAAGGTTAATAAGATCCCGATGACTAGTTTGCACGCCGACGAGGCTTTCCTCGGCCATTACCAGTTAAGCCATGACCCTTTTGCTCCACGGGTGCCGGGCTTCAAATTTTTCCCGGCCCAGCGCAAACCGGTGCTGGGGCAACTGCATCACCTGGCCCGCTACAGTCAGTTGCTGCTGGTGGTTACCGGTCCGCAAGGCAGTGGCAAGACCCTGTTGCGTCAGGCTCTGGTGGCCAGTACCAACAAACAATCCGTTCAGAGCGTGGTGGTTTCCGCTCGTGGCGCCGGCGATGCGGCTGGCGTGCTGCGTCAGGTGGCCCAGGCGTTGAACGTCGCCCAAGCAGAGATTGGCCCGATCCTGGCTCAGGTCGTGCAGCTCGCGCTGACGGGGCAGGAAGTCTATTTGCTGGTGGACGATGCCGAGCAACTCGACGAATCCGCGCTGGAAGCCTTGATGGAGTTGGCCGCTGGTGCTCCGGAAGGTCGCCCGCATGTGTTCCTGTTCGGCGAGTCCTCGCTGATCGCCCAGCTGGAAGCGTTGAATCTTGAAGAAGAGCGCTTCCACGTCATCGAGTTGCAGCCTTACACCGAAGAAGAAACCCGCGAATATCTGGACCAGCGGCTCGAAGGCGCCGGCCGGGGTATCGAACTTTTTACCGCAGATCAGATCTCTGATATTCACGAAAGCTCCGACGGCTGGCCTGGCAACATCAACCAGGTTGCCCGCGATGCAATGATCGAAGCCATGATAGCCAGCCGCTCAGCGGTCAAGCGTCCAAGTATGGGGTTCAACATGCCGAAGAAACACGTATTGGCGATTTCCGCCGTCGTCGTGGTCGCGGTAGCCGCCGCCTGGTTGATGCCGGGTCGCAGCAAAGCACCGACCACCGGCGCACCTGCCAACGAACAGGCGCAACTGCCGCTCGGCCAGGGCACGCCACAACCTAACAGCGGCGGCGCACCTGCCGTGGAATTCGCTGGCAACTCGCAACCGATGCCATTGCCGCTGGTCGGCAACTCGCAGCCGGTCATGCGTGGCCCGCTGGCCGAAGCGGCCGGTGGCATCACCGAAGGCGACGACGGTGTGCCGGTCGAAGGTTCCAGCGATACGCCGCCGACCGTGACCACCACCGCGCCTCCTGCGGGCGTTCCGGCCGGTCCGGCGCCAACACCTGCCGCCAAGCCGACGCCTGCGCCGACTCAGGTCGCGACAGCCAAGCCGGTCCCGACGGCGCCTGCAGTGAAGCCGGCTCCAGCGCCAGCCAAGCCAGCCGCGGTCGCTACCGCCAAGCCTGCCGAGAAACCAGCCGCCGCTGCTGCTAAAGGCGCTGGTGGCACCTGGTACGCCGGACAACCTACGAGCAATTACGTGGTGCAGATCCTCGGCACCAGCTCCGAGGCGGCTGCGCAGAACTTCGTCAAAGAGCAGGGCGGCGAGTACCGTTATTTCAAGAAAGTCCTCAACGGCAAGCCACTTTACGTCATCACCTACGGTAACTTCGCCAACCGCGATGCTGCCGTTACTGCCATCAAGGCCTTGCCAGCGAAGGTTCAGGCTGGTAAACCTTGGCCTCGCACAGTCGCCAGCGTCCAACAGGAACTGGCAACAACTCGCTGAAGATTCGGCGGCCTTACCCAGGCCGCCTCTCCAAGCACCTCAAAATTTCTACGAGTGCGCGCCGTCTCTACAGACCGCGTGCCTTGTGGTGTCTGCGTTACAGTAGTCTTTGAGTCGTTGCGGTCAGAATTAAAAAAGTTTTGACTAGCACAGCAGATCGCTTTAAACCTTTCACAAATGCGACATAGATTTGCGACAGTTCGTCGTCAAATTTGTGAGCGTCTGTGTCGCTGTGTACAATGACCACCCTTTTGCCCCCGCTAAGCCGGCGTACGTTCGGCGCGGAGTGTAAGTGGTTGAATTGAAAAGAAATTTGCCTCGTTAAGAGGCAGCCTGGTGAGAAAGTGTCTATGAAAGCAGGTCTGTACCAACCAGATGAATTCAAGGATAACTGCGGTTTCGGCCTGATAGCTCATATGCAGGGCGAGCCCAGTCATACCCTTTTGCAAACGGCCATCGAGGCCCTGACCTGCATGACCCACCGCGGTGGGATCAACGCCGACGGCAAGACCGGTGACGGTTGCGGTCTGCTGATTCAAAAGCCGGATGTGTTCCTGCGTGCGATCGCCCAGGAAACCTTCGGCGTCGAATTGCCCAAGCAATACGCAGTGGGCATGGTCTTCTTCAATCAGGATCCGGTCAAAGCCGAAGCCGCTCGCGAGAACATGAACCGCGAGATCCTGGCCGAAGGCCTGACCCTGGTCGGCTGGCGCAAAGTGCCGATCGACACCAGCGTCCTCGGCCGCCTGGCCCTCGAGCGCCTGCCGCAGATCGAGCAGGTCTACATCGGCGGTGAAGGCCTGAGCGATCAGGACATGGCGATCAAGCTGTTCAGCGCTCGTCGTCGCTCGTCCGTGGCCAACGCCGCCGACGTCGATCACTACATCTGCAGCTTTTCCCACAAGACCATCATTTATAAAGGCCTGATGATGCCGGCGGATTTGACCGCCTTCTATCCAGACCTCAGTGATCAGCGCCTGCAAACCTCGATTTGCGTGTTCCACCAGCGCTTCTCCACCAACACCTTGCCGAAATGGCCGCTGGCCCAGCCATTCCGCTTCCTCGCCCACAACGGCGAGATCAACACCATCACCGGCAACCGCAACTGGGCCCAGGCCCGTCGCACCAAGTTCACCAACGATCTGATGGATCTGGAAGAGCTCGGCCCGCTGGTGAACCGCGTCGGTTCCGACTCCTCCAGCATGGACAACATGCTCGAGCTGATGGTCACCGGTGGCATCGACCTGTTCCGTGGCGTGCGGATGATCATTCCGCCTGCGTGGCAGAACGTCGAAACCATGGACCCGGACCTGCGTGCGTTCTACGAATACAACTCGATGCACATGGAACCGTGGGACGGCCCGGCCGGCGTGGTCATGACCGACGGTCGCTACGCGGTGTGCCTGCTCGACCGTAACGGTCTGCGCCCGGCGCGTTGGGTCACCACCAAAAACGGTTTCATCACCCTGGCCTCCGAAATCGGTGTCTGGAACTACCAGCCTGAAGACGTTATCGCCAAGGGCCGCGTTGGCCCGGGTCAGATCTTCGCCGTGGACACCGAAACCGGTCAGATCCTCGACACCGACGCCATCGACAACCGCTTGAAGTCTCGTCATCCGTATAAGCAATGGCTGCGCAAGAATGCCCTGCGCATTCAGGCGACCATGGAAGACAACGACCACGGTTCGGCGTTCTACGATGTTGACCAGCTCAAGCAGTACATGAAGATGTACCAGGTCACTTTCGAAGAACGTGATCAGGTCCTGCGTCCGCTCGGCGAGCAAGGCTACGAGGCCGTTGGCTCGATGGGCGACGATACGCCGATGGCCGTGCTGTCCCAGCGCGTGCGCACGCCGTACGACTATTTCCGCCAGCAGTTCGCGCAGGTCACCAACCCGCCGATCGACCCGCTGCGTGAAGCCATCGTCATGTCGCTGGAGATCTGCCTCGGTGCCGAGCGCAACATCTTCCAGGAGTCGCCGGAACACGCCTCGCGCGTGATCCTCAGCTCGCCGGTCATTTCCCCGGCCAAGTGGCGCTCGCTGATGAACCTCGATCGTCCGGGCTTCGAACGCCAGATCATCGACCTCAACTACGACGAAAGCGTCGGCCTTGAAGCCGCCGTGCGTAACGTCGCCGATCAGGCTGAAGAAGCCGTTCGCGCCGGTCGCACCCAGATCGTCTTGAGTGACCGTCACATCGCGCCGGGCAAGTTGCCGATCCACGCTTCCCTTGCCACCGGTGCGGTACACCACCGCCTGACCGAAAAAGGCCTGCGTTGCGACTCCAACATCCTCGTGGAAACCGCCACCGCTCGCGATCCGCACCACTTTGCAGTACTGATCGGTTTCGGCGCCTCGGCGGTCTATCCGTTCCTGGCCTACGAAGTGCTGGGTGACCTGATCCGCACCGGTGAAGTGCTGGGCGACCTCTATGAGGTGTTCAAGAACTACCGCAAAGGCATCACCAAAGGCCTGCTGAAAATCCTGTCGAAGATGGGTATTTCGACCATCGCTTCGTACCGGGGTGCGCAGCTGTTCGAAGCCATCGGCCTGTCCGAAGAAGTCTGCGACCTGAGCTTCCGTGGCGTGCCAAGCCGCATCAAGGGCGCACGTTTCGTCGACATCGAAGCCGAGCAGAAAGCCCTGGCCGCTGAAGCCTGGAGCCCGCGCAAACCGATCCAGCAGGGCGGTCTGCTGAAGTTCGTCCACGGTGGCGAATATCACGCGTACAACCCGGACGTGGTCAACACCCTGCAAGCCGCTGTGCAGCAGGGCGACTACAGCAAGTTCAAGGAATACACGGCGCTGGTGGACAACCGTCCGGTGTCGATGATCCGCGACCTGTTCAAGGTCAAGACCCTGGACACGCCGCTGGACATCAGCGAGATCGAACCGCTGGAATCGGTGCTCAAGCGCTTCGACTCCGCCGGCATCTCCCTCGGCGCGCTGTCGCCGGAAGCTCACGAAGCCCTGGCCGAAGCCATGAACCGCCTCGGTGCGCGTTCCAACTCCGGCGAAGGCGGCGAAGACCCGGCGCGTTACGGCACCATCAAGAGCTCGAAAATCAAGCAAGTCGCGACCGGCCGTTTCGGTGTCACTCCGGAATACCTGGTCAACGCTGAAGTGCTGCAGATCAAGGTCGCTCAGGGCGCCAAGCCCGGCGAAGGCGGTCAGCTGCCAGGCGGCAAGGTCAACGGTCTGATCGCCAAGCTGCGTTACGCAGTGCCGGGCGTGACTTTGATTTCGCCTCCGCCGCACCACGACATCTATTCGATCGAAGACTTGTCGCAGCTGATTTTCGACCTGAAACAAGTCAACCCGAAGGCCCTGGTCTCGGTGAAGCTGGTGGCAGAAGCCGGCGTCGGCACCATCGCCGCCGGTGTGGCCAAGGCCTACGCGGACTTGATCACCATCTCCGGCTACGACGGCGGCACCGGCGCATCGCCGCTGACCTCGATCAAATACGCGGGCGCGCCGTGGGAACTCGGCCTGGCCGAAACCCACCAGACCCTGCGTGGCAATGACCTGCGCGGCAAAGTCCGGGTGCAGACCGACGGCGGCCTGAAAACCGGTCTCGACGTGATCAAGGCCGCGATCCTCGGTGCTGAAAGCTTCGGCTTCGGCACCGCGCCAATGATTGCGCTGGGCTGCAAATACCTGCGTATCTGCCACCTGAACAACTGCGCCACCGGCGTCGCGACTCAGAACGAAAAATTGCGCAAGGATCACTACATCGGCACCGTCGACATGGTGGTGAACTTCTTCACCTACGTCGCCGAAGAAACCCGTGAGTGGCTGGCCAAGCTGGGCGTGCGCTCCCTCGAAGAGCTGATCGGCCGTACCGATCTGCTGGAAATCCTCGAAGGCCAGACCGCCAAGCAGCAACACCTCGATCTGACGCCGTTGCTCGGCAGCGATCACATCCCGGCAGACAAACCACAGTTCTGCCAGGTCGACCGCAACCCGCCGTTCGACAAAGGCTTGCTGGCCGAGAAAATGATCGTCATGGCCACTTCGGCCATCAACGACATGAGCGGCGCCGATTTCGCCCTGGATATCTGCAACTGCGACCGTTCGATCGGTGCGCGGATCTCCGGTGAAATTGCGCGCAAGCATGGCAACCAGGGCATGGCGAACGCGCCAATCACCTTCCGCTTCAAAGGGACGGCCGGTCAGAGCTTCGGTGTGTGGAACGCCGGCGGCTTGAACATGTACCTGGAAGGCGACGCCAACGACTACGTCGGCAAAGGCATGACCGGCGGCAAGCTGGTTATCGTTCCGCCGAAGGGCAGCGTCTACAAGACTCAGGACAGTGCGATCATCGGCAACACCTGCCTGTACGGCGCCACCGGCGGCAAATTGTTCGCCGCCGGCACCGCAGGCGAGCGTTTCGCGGTGCGTAACTCCGGTGCCCACACCGTGGTTGAAGGCACGGGCGATCACTGCTGCGAGTACATGACCGGTGGTTTCGTCTGCGTGCTGGGCAAGACCGGTTACAACTTCGGCTCAGGCATGACCGGCGGTTTCGCCTACGTGCTCGACCAGGACAACACCTTCGTTGACCGGGTCAACCACGAACTGGTGGAAATCCAGCGGATCAGCGGCGAAGCGATGGAAGCCTACCGTAGCCACCTGCAACGCGTGCTGGACGAATACGTCGCGGAAACCGACAGCGAATGGGGTCGTAACCTCGCTGAAAACCTCGATGACTATTTGCGTCGTTTCTGGCTCGTCAAACCGAAAGCGGCGAGCTTGAAATCTTTGCTCTCCAGTACTCGTGCGAGTCCGCAATAAACGACGCAGCTACAAGCGGCAAGCTTCAAGCCGCAAGCTTGAGGCAGTGCGCGGTGTGGCGGATTAATTTGATTTTCTTGCAGCTTGAAGCTTGTAGCTTGGAGCTGTCGTGTACGAGGTTTTGAAGATGGCCGAACGTCTAAACAACGACTTCCAATTCATCGATGTCGGGCGCAAAGATCCGAAGAAGAAACTGTTGCGTCAACGCAAGAAAGAGTTCGTGGAGATCTACGAACCCTTCAAACCCCAGCATTCGGCCGATCAGGCCCACCGCTGCCTGGGTTGCGGTAACCCGTATTGTGAATGGAAGTGCCCGGTGCACAACTTCATTCCGAACTGGCTGAAACTGGTGGCTGAGGGCAACATCCTCCAGGCCGCCGAACTGTCGCACCAGACCAACACCCTGCCGGAAGTGTGCGGCCGGGTGTGCCCGCAGGATCGTCTGTGCGAGGGTGCCTGCACCCTCAACGACGGTTTCGGCGCGGTGACCATCGGTTCGGTCGAGAAGTACATCACCGACACCGCGTTCGCCATGGGCTGGCGCCCGGACATGTCCAAGGTCAAGCCGACTGGCAAGCGTGTTGCGATCATCGGCGCAGGCCCGGCCGGTCTCGGCTGTGCCGACGTGCTGGTACGCGGCGGCGTGACCCCGGTGGTGTTCGACAAGAACCCGGAAATCGGCGGTCTGCTGACCTTCGGCATCCCCGAGTTCAAGCTGGAAAAGACCGTGCTGAGCAATCGTCGCGAAGTCTTCACCGGCATGGGTATCGAGTTCCGCCTGAACACCGAAGTTGGCAAGGACGTGTCCGTCGAGCAACTGCTCGAAGAATACGATGCCGTGTTCATGGGCATGGGCACCTACACCTACATGAAGGGCGGCTTTGCCGGTGAGGATTTGCCGGGCGTGCATGACGCGCTCGACTTTCTGGTCGCCAACGTCAACCGCAACCTGGGCTTTGAAAAGTCGCCGGAAGATTTCGTCGACATGAAAGGCAAGAAGGTTGTGGTGCTGGGCGGCGGCGACACGGCGATGGACTGCAACCGTACCTCGATTCGCCAGGGCGCCAAGTCGGTGACCTGCGCCTATCGTCGTGACGAAGCGAACATGCCGGGCTCGCGCAAAGAGGTGAAGAACGCCAAGGAAGAAGGCGTGAAATTCCTCTACAACCGCCAGCCGATCGCCATCGTCGGTGAAGACAAGGTCGAAGGCGTGAAGGTGGTCGAGACCCGTCTCGGCGAACCGGACGCCCGTGGCCGTCGCAGTCCCGAGCCGATCCCGGGTTCCGAAGAGATCATCCCGGCCGACGCCGTGGTCATCGCTTTCGGTTTCCGTCCAAGCCCGGCGCCGTGGTTCGAGCAGTTCAGCATCCAGACTGACAGCCAGGGCCGCGTTGTGGCGCCGGAACAAGGTCAGTACAAGCATCAGACCAGCAACCCGAAAATCTTCGCCGGTGGCGACATGGTTCGCGGCTCTGACCTGGTGGTGACGGCGATCTTCGAAGGCCGCAATGCCGCCGAAGGGATTCTGGATTACCTGGGCGTCTAACCCCCGTTCGAAACTGCACTGCAATTCCTGTGGGAGCTGGCCTGCCAGCGATAGCATCACCTCGGTCTACCTGACCAACCGAGGTGCCTGCATCGCCGGCAGGCCAGCTCCCACAGTGTTTTTTGGTGCTGCAAAAATGCGACAAATTGACCCGATAGACAAAAGGCTGACCTGCAACCGTGCCTTTTGCCTCGCGCTCTGAGAAAATGCCCGCACTTTTTTTCCGGATGCCGACATGACTGCCCTGAAGAACGACCGTTTCCTTCGCGCCCTGCTCAAGCAACCCGTAGACGTCACGCCTGTCTGGATGATGCGTCAGGCCGGTCGCTACCTGCCGGAATACCGCGCCAGCCGTGCCAAGGCCGGCGACTTCATGAGCCTGTGCATGAACCCGGCGTTCGCTTGCGAAGTCACGATGCAACCGCTCGACCGCTACCCACAACTGGACGCGGCGATCCTCTTCTCGGACATCCTGACCATCCCCGATGCCATGGGCCAGGGCCTGTACTTCGAAACCGGTGAAGGTCCACGCTTCAAGAAAGTCGTCAGTACGATGGCCGACATCGAAGCCCTGCCGATTCCTGATCCGCACAAAGACCTCGGCTACGTGATGGACGCGGTCAGCACCATCCGCCGCGAACTGAACGGCCGCGTGCCGCTGATCGGCTTTTCCGGCAGCCCTTGGACGTTGGCCACCTACATGGTCGAAGGCGGTTCGTCGAAAGACTTCCGCAAGACCAAAGCCATGCTCTACGACAACCCGCAAGCCATGCACCTGCTGCTGGACAAACTGGCCCAGTCGGTCACGTCCTACCTCAACGGCCAGATCATGGCCGGCGCGCAAGCGGTACAGATTTTCGACACTTGGGGCGGCAACCTTTCGGCAGCGGCGTATCAGGAATTCTCCCTAGCCTACATGCGCAAAATCGTCAGCGGCCTGATCCGCGAACACGAAGGCCGTAAGGTTCCGGTCATCCTGTTCACCAAGAACGGCGGCCTGTGGCTGGAAAGCATCGCCGACGCGGGTGCTGATGCGCTGGGCCTGGACTGGACCTGCGACATCGGCAACGCCCGCGATCGCGTCGGCAGCAAAGTCGCCTTGCAAGGCAATATGGATCCGACCGTGCTCTACGCCAAACCGGAAGCCATTCGCACCGAAGTCGGCCGGATCCTCGCCAGTTATGGCAAGGGCAGCGGTCACGTGTTCAACCTCGGACATGGCATCACCCCGGAGGTCGATCCGGAGCATGCGGGTGCGTTCCTGCGCGCGGTGCATGAGTTGTCGGCGCAGTATCACGAGTAGTCATTCCCAGGTTCCATCCAGCCTGTCCGGCCAACGCCGGGCAGGCTTTTTTTTGCCTGAAAAACGTATGCCAGCTTAATGGGTTTTCACTTGTAAGAATGTTTTCTCTCTTTGTCAGATAAGTGAAGAGAGAGATCAATCCTCATGCAAGCGAAGACTTGTCCTACATAGAAAACGGGTTCATCCCGGTAAGGTTCCAGACCTTCGTTCGGTGCCGCACACCGAGCGGAATTACGAACAGCGGCGCCCGAAAAGGCGCCTTAATTTTCGATAAGTAGTCTGGAACACAATCATGAAAAAAACTCTCTACAAGGGAGGTGTGTTAACTGCATGCGCCTCTCCAATGATCCTGTTATCGGCAATGTTGGCGTCTCAAACTGTTTCGGCCCATGGTTATCTTGAAGTGCCACCTTCGCGGGCATTGCTTTGCCAGAAAGGCTTGAACACCAACTGTGGTGGCGCGCAATACGAGCCTCAAAGCGTTGGCGAGACGTTCAAAGGCTTTCCGGCCGGTGCAGGTGGTGCTCCTCTGCAAGGGCCGATCGATGGCAAAATTCCGAGTGGCGGTCATCCATCGTTCTCCGCTATGGATGCCCAGTCCGCCACCCGTTGGCATCTGACGGAAATCAAGGACCGCAATATCGATTTCCAATGGCGCTACACCGCGGTTCACCCGGCCACCAAACATGAGTACTTCATCACTCGCAACGGCTGGAACCCGAACGAGTCGCTGAAACGTGCCACCTTCGAAAGCACGCCTTTCTGCACCATCGATGGCGCAAATCAGAAGCCTGAGTCTGGTGACAAGCACAACTGCACCATCCCGACAGACAAATCCGGCCAGCATGTGATTCTGGCGATCTGGACCGTCGGCGATACCGACGCGGCGTTTTACAACGCGGCGGATGTGAACATTATTGCGGAAGCAGAGTTGCCGGGTGGCTGGTCTTCCGTTGGCGGTATCGCACCGTCAACCCAGTTGTTGATCGGCGACAAGGTCAAGGCCCGTGCATTCTCTGCCAACGGTGTCAGCTCTGATTACGACGTTGAAATCACCATCGCCACTGCCGAAGAAGGCTTGCCAAATAACTGGGCGTTCAAACTGGCAGAAAAGATCAACGCCACTCACAAACTCATCCGCGCCGGTATTCGTGATGAGAGCGGCAACATCGAACCGGTCCGGGGTAACAACACCCTCTACGCCCAAAAAGAAAGCGGCGTAACCCGTTACGAAGTTCAGCTGGACATGAAGGAAGACGCCGCAGCACGCATGTCGGTAGCTTCTCAGCAAGCGGAATACGTACTGGAAAAAGGCCTGGCCAAGGTCGGTTTCAGCATGATCTCCAATCGCAAAATGAACGTCGAAGCGACCTTGTTCGATGAGAACAACAAGCCGGTCGGCACCACCTCCGCACAGGTGGACAGCGGTTCGACGACGTTGACCCTGGATGTGCGCAGCAACCCGGGCAAACACACGCTGACACTGGTCGGTACCACCCTGGATGGCCGTACCACTCGTCAGGACACCCAGCCGACCAACATGACCGGTGAAGGCGCTGGCGTCGAGCATGACTTCGTGTTCCCCGAAGGCATCAGCGAGTACACCGCCGGCACCAAAGTGCTGCAACCGAAGACCAACGAAGTCTTCGAATGCAAGCCATTCCCCGAGTCCGGCTACTGCAAGCAGTACAACCCGAATGCCAACGGTTTTGAACCGGGTGTCGGTGAGCACTGGCACATGGCGTGGAACAAGCTTTAAGCCCGCCGTAACACTTCAGGCGATCCGCGAATGGATCGCCTGAAGGTTCATCCTCTTGTAGAAAATCGAGTTGAAAAATGACGGTTTTGGGTTATTCCACCCAACGCGTATGGCTGCACTGGTTATCGGCGGCAGTCATCGTCTGGACCCTGATTTCCGGTTTTTATGTGGCCAGCGTCAACGCGTCCCCACGGCTCGCTCAATGGGTCGCTTTTTTCAATGTGTCGCTGACCACGGTGTTCATACCGTTTTTTGTCTGGCGCCTATTTATCTTTACCTCTCATGCCCGACATACCAGCGTGAGGGCCTTTGACTTCATGGAAAAACTCGCACTGTTCGCGCACACGCTGATCTATCTCGTCATCAGTATCGTGCTGGTCACCGGCGTGTTGATGATGGATCGCCCGATCGACGTGTTCGGCTTGGTCCAAATAGCTCAGCCACTGAGCGATCCCGAGCTGATCTCCCGCTTCCTCATCATTCACGTTTGGGCCTGTGTGGTCCTTTCGGTGCTCATCGTGCTGCATGTCGGCGCGGTCGTTGTCCATGAGCTGTGCGGCCACCGCGTGCTGCGACGAATGTCCCTGTGCAGCATTGTTCGAAGTGAGCGACTCGAGTGAGCAGGCGCCTGAGCACACTCTGCCTGCTGGTTATATCCGTAGGTTACGCCGCGTTTTTGGCGTGGCAGGAATGGGGCTTTCGCAAAAGTCTTGCCTCGCCGTTGTCGTTCGCTGTGACCGTGCCGACGCCACCGTCCCGTGCGCCCCTGGACACCACCGCGGTCGCAACGGTAATCGGTCTTGCGACTGAAACCATGTTGCTGCCCAGTGCCGAGCCGTTGACCTTGCAGGCCAGTTTTGTCCTCGATACGGGGTTGTCCAGAGCGTTGCTGGCGGACGCTCAAGGCTCACGGGTTTACCAGGTGGGGGATCAGTTGCCGGGGGGCAGCGTCCTGCGTCGCGTCGAGGTGAATCAAGCGGTGTTGTGGAACAAGGGTCGAGAAGAGGTGCTGACGTTGCAGACCTCTTCCGCGAGTTTCCTGCGTCAACTCGACTCACCATCCCCCCCACAGACACCCGTCAGTTCTACGCGTTTTCTACGCCCTCTTTCCGGGCAGTCAGAGTGATCACACCCATGAACAGCTTCATCGGCGCGCATCCCTTGCGCACCCTTCTTTTTCTGGCCGCTTTGGCGACGACGTTCTTTCATGACACGTTGCAAGCCGAGGAAGAAAAATGGCAACTGGCGATGAACAATGCCGAGTTGCGCGACATCGTCGAAGAAATTTCGACCATTCTCGGGACCACGGTGGTGCTCGACCCCAGAGTCTCCGGGCGCATCACCGTCATGTCCCGCCAGGCCCTCGACCGCGAGGGCGTTCGCCGGTTGTTTTATTCGGTGCTCGATGCCCATAACTTTACGGTAATCGACGAAGGTGACCGCATTCTGATCACGCCGGTCACCGAGGCGAAAACCCGGGCAGGCCAGGGCACCGTAAAAACCGCCACGGCGTCGCAGTTCGTCACGCAGGTCATCGAGTTGAACACCAGCAGCGCCTCCGATATTGCCGGACTGGTCCGGCCATTGGTGTCGGTCAATGGTTACGTCGGCCCGTCGGTGTCGGCCAATGCGCTGGTCGTCACCGATACGGCTGCCAATGTGGGGCGCATTGCCAAGGTCGTGGGTCAGTTGGATTCGGGGCAGAACAACCTGCATGCCGTGGTGCAGATGCATCACGCCCAGGCCGCCGACGTGATGACGATCATTGAGTCTTCACTGGGCAAGCGCACCGCCGATACGCCGATCCAGGTGCTTGCCGACACCAGAACCAATCGACTGATCCTCATTGGTCCACCGTCGGTGCGCCAGCGCCTGATCGACCTCGCACGCAGTCTCGATACGCCCGCCACCGCGTCCCTCGACAATGCCCGGGTCATTCGTTTGCGCCACAGCGATGCCAAGCAATTGGCCGACGTTCTGGAAATGATGGGTCAGACCCGAAAGCAGGCATCGACCCTTGGCGGCGTGAAGGATAGCTCGTCCGGCGCGACGTTCATGATCAAGGCCGACGAGAGCCAGAATGCGCTGGTGCTGATCGCCGAGCCCGCACAAATCCGCACCATCGAAAACATCGTGCGCCAGTTGGACCAGCCCCGGGCCCAAGTGCTGATCCATGCCGCCATCGTCGAAATCTCCGGAGACATCGCCGAAGCCGTAGGCGTCCAGTGGGGCATCAGCAGCGGCGACGCGAAGGGCTTTATCAACTTCCCCGGCACCGACATTCCGATCATTGGCGGGCTGACCTTCGACGAGAAAAAATCGGCCCCGGAAGGCGCGCTCCTGCAACTGGGCAATGACCGTTTTGGCGCGTTGATTTCGGCATTGGCCAGCAACACCCATAGCAATCTGCTTTCCACACCGAGCCTGCTGACTCTGGACAACCAGGAAGCGGAAATCATCGTCGGTCAAAACGTGCCGTTCAAGACGGGCTCCTACGCCACCAACAGCAACGGTGCGGACAATCCGTTTACCACCGTCGAGCGCAAGGATGTCGGCATCAGCCTGAAGATCAAGCCGTACATCAACGAAGGTTCGACGTTGCGCCTGGAGGTGGAACAGGAGGTGTCGGACATTGCGCCGTCGGTGTCCGGTATCGATTCCTCCGATCTGATCACCAACAAGCGTGCACTCAAGAGCACCATTCTCGCCGACGATGGCGAGATCATCGTGATCGGCGGGTTGATCCGCGACAGCGTTCGTACCCAGCAAAGCGGCGTGCCGCTGCTGCGCAATATTCCTTACCTGGGCGCGCTGTTTCGCTGGACCCGGGACACACAAACCAAAAGCAACCTGATGGTCTTTTTGCGGCCCACCATCGTGCGCAGCAAGGAAGATCTGGCGGATGTGAGCCAACAGCGCTACGACGCGCTGCGTAAGCTGAGCCAGCCGGGCGCACACGGGAACAACTCGTTGTTGCTGCCGGCAGAATCGCGTCAGTTGTTCGACCCGGCCACCGATGCACCTGTGTTCGATTTGCGCAAGCAGACTCCGGTTACGCCATGAACGCAAAAATCGACCAGCTGCCTTTCGGTTTCGCTCGGCGTTTCGGCATTCTGCTGGAGTGCGAGGGGCCCGACTTGAGCCTTGTGCTGCGAGCCGATACGCCGCTGACGGCCCTGTCGGAAGCGCGCCGGGTGTGCGGGCGGAATCTGCCGATCCGGGTGCTGGATGCCGATGCCTTTGCCGCGCGTCTGGCCGCCGCTTACCGTGACGGTCAGAGCGCGGCGGAGCAAGTTGCACAAGGGCTGGACGACGAACTGGATCTGCTCAGCCTGGTCGATCAAGTGCCGCAGACCGCCGACTTGCTGGAGCAGCAGGGCGACGCGCCGATCATCCGGCTGATCAACGCCCTGCTCAGCGAAGCCGTGCGCGAGCATGCCTCGGACGTGCACCTTGAGACCTTCGAGCACTCTCTGTCGGTGCGCATGCGGGTCGACGGGCAGTTGCGCGAAATGCTCAGGCCCCGGCGTGAATTGGCGACGTTGCTGGTGTCGCGGATCAAGGTCATGGCGCGTCTGGACATCGCTGAAAAACGTATCCCGCAGGACGGTCGAATGGCTCTGCGACTGGCCGGGCACGAAGTCGATGTGCGGGTCTCGACATTGCCGTCGGCGCACGGTGAACGGGTGGTGCTGCGGTTGCTCGACAAACAGGCCGGGCGCCTGGAGTTGCAGCGACTCGGTATGCCTGCCGACACCCTCGCGGCGCTGCGGCAGTTGCTCGCAAAACCCCACGGCATTCTGCTGGTAACCGGGCCCACCGGCTCCGGCAAGACCACCAGTCTGTACGCCGCGTTGAGCAGCCTGAACGATCAGACACGCAACATTCTCACGGTCGAAGACCCCATCGAATATCACCTGCCGGGTGTGGGGCAGATGCCGGTCAACCCGAAAGTGGACATGACCTTTGCCCGAGGCTTGCGGGCGATTCTGCGTCAGGACCCGGACGTGGTGATGGTAGGCGAAATCCGCGATCGCGAAACGGCGGAAATCGCCGTTCAGGCCTCGCTGACCGGGCACCTGGTGCTCTCGACGTTGCACACCAACAGCGCGGTGGGCGCGGTAACGCGACTGGTGGACATGGGGGTTGATGCCTACCTGCTGGCGTCGTCGCTGGTGGGCATTCTGGCTCAACGGTTGCTGCGCACGCTGTGCCCGCACTGCAAGGTGCCGTACCGCGCCGATGCGGCTCTGTGTCAGCGGCTCGGGCTCGATGCGGCGGAGCCACCGCAACTGTTCAGCGCCGTGGGGTGTGAGCAGTGCCAGCACGGTTATCGCGGGCGTATCGGGATCTACGAACTGATCAGCGTCACGCCGGCCGTGTCGACGCTGATTCATCAGGGTGCCAGTGAGCAGGCGTTGATCGATGAGACGCGCAAGGTCTCCCGCAGCCTGTTTCAGGACGGTCGGCAACGGGTGCTCGACGGCGTCACCAGCCTTGAGGAGTTACTGCGCGTAACCCAGGAGGACTAGCGAGTGCCGACGTTCGATTACCGCGCTGACGACGCCCAGGGCCGACGCTGCAAGGGCCGACTGGAAGCCGACAGCCCGCGTCATGCCCGACAACTGATGCGCGAGCGCGGTTTGTGGCCGCGTGAATTGAATGAGGTCAGCACGGGGGGCGCCGCCGGTGCGCAACCGCGCAGTGGGCGGCTGGGGGCGGCTGAACTGGCGCTGTTGACGCTGCAGTTATCCACGCTCGTTCAGGCCGGTTTGCCCCTGGAAGAAGCGCTGGAAGCGGTGACCAAACAGAGTACCAGGCGCAAGGTCGCCGGCCTGTTGTCGGCGGTCCGCAGCCGGGTGATGGAAGGGCATGCCCTTTCAACCGCGTTGGGCCTGTTTCCCAAGGCGTTCCCCGAGTTGTTTCGCGCCACCGTCGCGGCCGGTGAACGTTCCGGGCACTTGGGTCATGTGTTGGAGCAACTGGCGGCTTACACCCAGGCGCGTCAGGCATCGCGGCAGAAAATCCAGATGGCCTTGGTCTACCCGTTGATCCTGATGCTGGCCAGCGTGGCGATCGTTGGTTTCCTGCTCGGTTACGTGGTGCCGGACGTGGTGAAAATCTTCGTCGACAGCGGCCAGCCGTTGCCTTGGCTGACGCAGGCGCTGATCGGTTTGAGCGACGGTCTGCGCAACCATTTCCTGACATTGATGGGCGTGCTGGCGACGTTGATCGGTCTCTGGCGCTGGAGTTTGCGTCAGCCGCTCTGGCGCCTGCGCTGGCATCGTCTGGCATTGAAACTGCCGGTCGCAGGCGAGGTGTTGCGGGCGATGGAAGCCGCACGGTTTGCCAGCACCCTGGCAATTCTCGGCAAAAGTGCCGTGCCGCTGGTGGACGCGCTGGAAATCGCTGCCGCTGTCATCGGCAATCTGACCATTCGTGCGCGCATGGTCGATGTCGCCCGCTCCGTACGCGAAGGCGGAACCCTGACCCGGGGCCTGGAGCTCAGCGGCGACATCCCGCCGATGATGCTGCACATGATCGCCAGCGGCGAACGCGCGGGCGAACTCGATCACATGCTGGTACGGGCCGCCGAGCAACAGGAAAACAGCCTGGCGGCGCGCATCGCGCTGGTCGTGAGCCTCTTTGAACCGGCCATGCTGGTGCTGATGGGCGGCGTCGTGCTGCTGATCGTCATGGCCATTCTTCTACCGATTCTCAGCCTCAACCAATTGGTGAATTGACCCATGCAACCTCTACGCAGCAACTCGCGCCGCGGGCAACGCGGTTTTACCCTGATCGAAATCATGGTGGTGGTCGTGATCATCGGCGTGCTGGGGGCCATCGTGGTGCCGCAGTTCATGAGCCGGCCCGACCAGGCCAAGGTCACCGCGGCAAAAATTGATATCCAGGCCATCGCCACCACCCTGGAAATGTACCGCCTCGACAACTTCCACTACCCCTCGACGCAGCAAGGGCTGGAAGCCTTGAGCAAACGACCTTCGGGCCTGCCGGCGGCGAGAAACTGGAACCCTCAGGGTTACCTGAAAAGCCTGCCGGTGGACCCGTGGGGTACGCCCTATCAGTTTATCAATCCCGGTGTTCAATCGATCGACGGCAGCTACGACTTGTATTCCCTGGGTTCCGATGGCGTGGTGGGCGGCGAAGGGCATGCGACCGATATCGGCAATTGGGGCGACTGATTCATGCACCAACGTTGCCGCGGGTTTACTTTGCTCGAGTTGATGATCGTGATCGTTGTGATCGGCGTGCTGCTGTGCATGGTGAGTCTGGTCGCCGGCCCGAACCCGGTGCGTCAGGCGCGGCACGAAGCGCACGGGATGGCAGGCCTGATTCAACAGCTGCGTGAGCGGGCGGTGCTGGATGGCGAGGAATACGGCCTGCGACTCAGTGACAGCGGTTACCGCGCGATGCGCCTCGATGCCCGAGGCTGGGAGCCGGTGGCTGCGTTTTACAAGTGGCCCGAAACCCTGCGGCTACACCTTGAGCAGGATGGGCATTCCCTGATGCTGGGAGCCGATGAAGGACCGCCGCAATTGCTGATGCTCAGCAGCGATGAGATCAGTGCCTTCACGCTGACGTTCGCGACCCGGGACAGCACGCTCCTGAGCCTTTCGAGCGATGGCCTGGGTGAGGCAGTGATTGATGGTTAAGGAACTGTCGCGGGCACGCACGCGTGGGTTCACGCTGCTGGAAATCATGGTGGCCCTGGCGGTCTTCGCGACACTGGCGGCGGCCGTGCTGTCGGCGAGCCAATACGTGTTGAAGCAGACCGGAGCAGTCGAGGAGCGACTCTTCGCCACCTGGTTGGCCGATAACCATTTGAATGAACTGCGCCTGCAACCCGGGTTGACCCTCGGCCAACAGCAACGCGTGGTGCACATGGATCGCCGCGACTGGCTGCTGCGCCAGCACATCAGCGCATCGACTGACCCGCGACTGCTCAAGGTCGACGTCGATGTCAGCCTTTCCGGTCGCGAGCTAACCCTGCACCGCGCCACTGGCTGGATACCTGATCGTCATGAATAGGCAATCCGGTTTCACCTTGCTGGAGCTGGTGATCGCCATGGCGATATTCGCGTTGCTCGGCCTGGCCAGTTGGGGCTTGTTCGATGGCATCGTGCGCGCGCAGCAGGGCACGACGGCCCACGAACGTGAGTTTCGACGCCTGCAACGGGCGGTGGCGGTGATTGAGCGGGACTTGCTGCAGGTCACTGAAGAGCCTGTCGTGCTCCAGCACACAGGGCTGCAATTGCAGCGCAGCCAATGGCGCAATCCTCTGGACCTGCCCCGCAGCGAGCGCCAGACACTGACGTACCGACTCGACAACGGTGTGCTGTGGCGTGAAAGCCAGGGCGAAGGCACGCCCATCATGCAGCGACAAAAACTCCTCGACGATGTGCGGGACTTGAGCTGGCGCTTGTTTGATCGTCAAACCGGATGGCGCAGCGAGTGGCCGACGGGGCGAGACGCGAAGGCACCGATGGCAGTGGAGCTGCAACTGTCGGTAGGCCGTTTCGAGGCGATCCGTCGGGTGCTGCTGTTGCCGGGCGTCTTGCCATGAACGGGCGTCAACGGGGCATCGCGCTGATCAGTGTGTTGCTGGTCATGAGTCTGGCGTTGTTGATCACCAGCGGCATGCTGCGCAGTCATCGCCTGTCGTTGCAAAGCAGCGGGCAAGCGGTGCATCACGTTCAATTGCGCCAACTTGCGAGTGCCGGGGAAACCTGGGCGCTTTTGCAGCTACAGGACGCCGCGAGTGCTTCGCAAAAAACCGTCGACCTGACTCAGGACTGGGCGCGGATGACGCCCGACTTCGACATCGAGGGCGCGCAGCTGCGCGTCGATATCGAAGACCTCGCCGGGCGGTTCAATCTCAATTCATTGTTGACCCAGGGCCAGATAGATCAGGTCACCCTCAACCGTTGGGAACGCTTGCTCGAGCTGCTCGATCTTGCGCCGCTGCAATTGAGTCAGGTCGGCGCATTACAGGAGCTGAGCCAGCTGCGCCTGCTTCCAGGTGTCGACGGCCAGCTGTTGCGTCAACTGGAACCCTGGGTCGCGATGCTTCCCGCAGACGCCGCTCTGAACATCAACACCGCGCCGGCGCTGGTATTGAGGATGCTCGATGGCGTGGAGGCGACGACAGCCGACGCATTGGTCCGTCAGCGGTCGGCGACTGCATGGGCGAGTGTTCAGGCCTTTACTCAGGACCCGCTGCTCGCCGGCGCAGGCCTGAGCAGCCATGGGCTGGGCACCGGCAGCCGCTGGTTCCGGATCACGGTGCAGGTCATTCAGGGGCAGAACCGTTTGCGGCTCGCCACTGATGTCGAGCGAGACCCCGACACGCACCACTTCAAGATCCTGCAACGACGCCTTCTTCCTTCGAGTACCCATGAGATGCCGCGATGAACACCTGGCTTTACCTGACCGCCGAAGGCTTGGCCGAACCGTCGACCGACTGGCCGTGTTGCCTGTGGTCTTCGACCGGCCAACGCCAGCTCATGCCATTGAATCAAGCCGCGCAGTCACTGAACGGGCAAACGGTCGATCTGTTGTTGCCCATGGAAATGTGCAGTTGGGTACGCAGTGATCCGTGGCCTTCCAGGCGTCAGCCCGGCGCACAAGCCATCGCGTTTGCCGTAGAAGATCAGATGAGTGACGCGCTGGAGAAACTGCACCTGGGCATTGGCGTTCGCGACCGGCAAGGGTGCTACCCGGTGATGGTGATCGGTCGAGAGCGATTCGCCACTGTGCTCGCGCTGTTGGCCGAGTCGGGCGTTGGCGTCCGTACTGTCTTTGTCGATGCCGATGTGTTGCCGGGGCCTCAGGCGGTCGTCGTCCGATGGTTCGGTCGATGGCTGATCGGCGGCGGGATGCCAGCCCGCGTGGCGGTGTCGGATGATGGGCTGGCCTCGCTCAGACCGGCTTTGCCCCCGGATATCCGGTGGATCGACGAGCGTCACGACGCGGTCGATGTCGACCAGTGCCTGACCCTTCGCCACTCCCAGGCCATCAACCTGCTGCAAGGAGCATTCGCCCCACGCGGCAAACGTCTGCCCTGGCATCTCGGTGGATTGGCGTTACTGATGCTGTTGCTGCTGACTTGGGGCGCCAGCGTCACGCGAATCCATTTTCTCGAGGGTGAAACCCGTCGGCTCTACAGCCAGAACGAGCAGCGCTTCAAGGCGCTTTACCCTGACCAGAGCCGCATCGTAGACCTGGCAACGCAACTCAAGGTGCTGCAGAGCCAGACCGCCGAACCGGAGAAGACACGTATCACCGGTTTGGTGGGGCTGGTCGAGCAGGTCATCGGCGCGAGCCATGTTGAAGTGCGGCGTATCGAATTTCGTGCGGGCGACGGCTGGAAAGTCCAGCTGACCGCCAACAGTTTTGCCGAGCTTGAGCAACTGCGTGAGCGCGGGCGGCAGCAAGGTGTGCCGGTCAGGCTCGACAGTGCGAGCAAAGAGCGCAATCGCGTGCAGGCGACACTGGTCGTGGAGGACAACACATGAAAATCGTCTGGCAACGCCTGTCCATTCGTGAGCAACGACTGCTGCTGGCTGTGGGCGCATTTTTGCTGGCGGTCGTGGTGTTCAGCCTGATCTGGCAACCGACCCGTCAGCGCCTGGAAGCCGTCGAGCGCCGGTATCAACAGCAATTGGCCCTGGCTGCGCAGCTGCAACGGGCCCAACCCCGAAGTACCGTTGCGATCGTCACTGACCAGCCCTTGTCGCTGCGTATCAGCGAAAGCGCCGCAGCGGCGGGGCTTGAACTGCGTCAGATGGATGCCGATAACGACCTGCTGCGTTTGACCCTCAGCGGTGATGCGAAGACGCTGCTGCAATGGCTGGATCGTGCCGAGCTTGATGGGGCTGTGGTGCAATCGCTGATGCTGGAAAAGCGTGATGCGGTGCTTGAGGCGCGGGTGGTGCTCAGGTAGTTGCGGTTGGCGGGTTTGCGGGTTGGGTTGGTGTACATATCCGTTTCTGCGGTAACGGCTGCTGGCGGTTTCGCTTTTACAGCGAGTCACTTTGGAAAAGCCGGAGTGCCGGCCCAGCCCAAAGTAACCAAAGGGCTCTTGCCCCTTTCGTTCGGTGGCTCGCTTAGGCTCGCCATGCCCTCGCTCCGGTCCTGCTCCGTGGGCCCGCCGCGATCGGCCATCCATGGCCGTGCGCGGCTAACCCGGCATCCATGCCGGGTTGCCCACTGCGCAGAACCTCCACTCGGCCTCTCGAGGGGGCGACTACCGCAACAGCACCGCGAGGCGGCCTACCGGCCGGCCTGGCTCTTCGGATGTATGCATTCTCCCTGTGGGAGCTAGCCTGCTAGCGATGTACGTCAACGATAAGGCGTGCTGTCTGAATGAACGCGGTGTCCATATGTTTTTCGCGAGCAGGCTCGCTCCCACAGTGGATCGGGGTATGGCTGTTGCTTTTCACCACTCATCAGGCCGAGCGTTAGCTCGACTTCAGCTTTTGATCTGGGTCTAAACCTGTGCAGCCCCCGGCAACAGCGGCAACTTCGCCAGTTTCAGCGCAATCAACAACGCCACCACCAGCAACGCGCCGATAAACAACCCGATCCCGTTCCACCCACCCAAGTGCCAGAACACCCCGCCCGCTGTGCCGGCGATGCTCGACCCGGCGTAGTAGCTGAACAGATACAGCGACGATGCCTGCCCCTTGGCTTTGGTGGCGCGACGGCCGATCCAGCTGCTCGCCACCGAGTGCGCGCCGAAGAAGCCGAAAGTGAAAATCAGCATGCCGATGATCACCACCGGCAGTGGTGTGAACATGGTCAGGGCCAGGCCGGCGAGCATCAGCACGATGGTGGCCCAAAGCACCTGGCGTCGGCCCAGTTTGTCCGCCATTGCACCGATTTTCGCCGAGCTGTAGATGCCCGACAGGTACACCACCGAGAGCAGCCCGACGAAGGCCTGGTCCATGTCATACGGGTCGGCGAGCAGGCGATAACCGATGTAGTTGAACAGCGTGACGAACGCGCCCATCAGCACAAAGGCTTCGAGAAACAACAACGGCAGGCCGGCGTCGCGAAAGTGCATGGTGAAGCCGTCGAGCAGGCTGCGCGGGTGCAGCGAGCGGGCGCGGAAGTTGCGCGATTCGGGAAGGATCTTCCAGAACACCGCCGCCGCGATCAGCGCCAGGCCGCCGATCACCAGCATCGCCGTGTGCCAGCTGACGAAGTCGATCAACACCCCGGTGATCAAGCGTCCGCTCATCCCGCCGATGGCGTTGCCGCCGATGTACAGGCCCATCGCCAAGCCGATGTGTTGCGGATGGATCTCCTCGCTCAGGTACGTCATGGCGACCGCCGCCAGGCCGCTCAACGACAACCCGATCAGCGCGCGCATTACCAGCACGCCGTGCCAGCTCGGCATCATCGAACTGGCGATGGTGCACAGCGCAGCGGCAAACAGCGCCGTCACCATCACCGGTTTGCGCCCGACACGGTCGGAGATCGGCCCAGTGATCAGCAAACCGATGGCGAGCATGCCGGTAGCCACTGAAAGAATCAGACTGCTTTGCGCCGCGTTAATGGAATATTCGTGGGACAGCAGCGGCATCATCGGCTGCACGCAGTACAGCAGCGCGAAAGTCGCGAAGCCGCCGGAGAACAAGGCCAGCACCGTGCGCATGAACATCGGCGTGCCTTTTTCGATGTAGATTTCCTTGAGCTCGGCGACGGCATCGTCCATCGCGGCGGGCGGAACTTCGTGGGCGAGTGGGGCGACAGCAGTTTTCACTTCAGACCTCGGGGCAGGCAGCCGGTCAGGCAATGAAAAAAGCATATAGCTGCCTAATGATTCAATCCAATATATTGTTCGACCTGTTTAAGAGGTTTTGCGACCTAATGGAGTTTTCATGGAATTGCGTCACCTGCGCTACTTCATCGCCGTCGCCGAAGAACTGCACTTTGGCCGCGCCGCTCAGGTGCTGGGCATCTCGCAACCGCCGTTGAGTCAGCAGATCCAGGCGCTGGAGCAGGAGGTCGGCGCGCGATTGTTCGAACGGACCAATCGTCGGGTCGAGCTGAGTGAGGCCGGTCGGCTGTTTCTGGAAGAGGCGCGCCTGGTGCTGGCGCAGGTTGATAAAGCAGCTGATGTGGCGCGGCGGGCGCAGCTGGGTGAGCTGGGTGAATTGAAGATTGGCTTCACTTCGTCGGCACCGTTCAACTCGACCATTCCTCAGGCGATTTTTTCGTTTCGCCAGCGCTTTCCAGCGGTGCATTTGAACCTGCGGGAAATGAGCAGCACCCAAGTGGCCGAGGCGCTGGTGGATGAGTCGATTGAGGTCGGGATCATGCGGCCGTTGGGGTTGCCGGACTCGCTCAGCGTTGTGGAGCTGATGCGCGAACCGCTGGTGGCGGTGCTCAGTTCCAAGCATCCGCTGGTGCAGGACAGTGAGGCGGGATTGTTTCTGTCGGCGTTGGCGCTCGAACCGTTTGTGTTTTTCCCACGCAGTTATGGCAGTGGTCTGTATGCGCAGCTGCTCAGCCTGGCGCGGGATGCCGGGTTCAGCCCACACTTTGCGCAAGAAGCGGGCGAGGCCATGACGATCATCGGGTTGGTGGCGGCGGGGTTGGGGGTGTCGGTGTTGCCGGCGTCTTATCAGCGGATGCGGATTGATGGTGTGGTCTATCGGCCGCTGCTCGACCCGGAAGCGGTTTCGGCGGTGTGGCTGGTGCAGCGCAAGGATCAGAAGTCGCCGATGGCGAAGGCGTTTGTGGAGTTGTTGACGCGTAAGGTAGACCCCCTCCAATCGTGATCGAACACAAACCTGTAGGAGCGAGGCTTGCCCGCGAAGAGGCCATCAAATGCACCATAAATGTTGGATGTGATGGCCTCTTCGCGGGCAAGCCTCGCTCCTACAGGGGAGTGTTCAGCAGTGGCTGTGGGACGTTTCCTAAGACGTGTTCCGGGAGGCTACAACACCTTGCGGCCGCGCCTACAACTACGACAGAATCCGCCGGCTTGTGCGCTTTGGGGGCCATCGGTAACTTGATTCGCGTCACTGATTCCCAGTGATCGGGTTTAGTAGCCCGTGGTCGAGTGAACCGCACTTGCGTTCCATACAGTCAGGTATTTCTATGCCTGCACTTGATGGCAGCAGTGCGCAGGGCGCCTTCGGGCGCGCCGGTTTCGCTCCTCCCCGGTCTACTAACCTGCGCGCCGCTGCCACCCTTTTGATTAGTAGCGATTAGGTGATGGCTCCGTTATTCCTGGAGAGCAAAACATGACCAAAACAACAAAAAATCCACCGGACACCGATCCGGACGCTCCACGCCAACCAAGCGGCATCTTCCTCATCGCCCCCGATATCGACAACCACACCCTGCTGGAATACGCCTGTGAATCCCTGGCATCAGCCAACGTCATGGCGAGCGATTTCGCGAGGTATCTGGAGGGATCGCAAAGCAACACTCTGCTGGGAATTCAACAGTCGATCATGTTGGGGGAGCTGGCAGTAAACCGTGTGCTGGATAACCTCGATCCGCCTGGATAACTTAAGCGAATATTAGAAAAGATCGCAGCCTTCGGCAGCTCCTACAGGTGTACACCGTTCTCTGTAGGAGCTGCCGAAGGCTGCGATCTTTTGATTTTGCTTACGACCAGCGCTTAAAAATCAGCGAAGTATTAACCCCACCAAACGCAAAATTATTATTCATCACATACTGGTTACTCATCTGCCGAAACTCGCCGCGCAGGTAATCCAGCTTGCCACAATTCGGATCGACCTCATCAAGGTTGAAGGTATGCGCGTACAGGTCGCGGTTCATCATTTCGATGCTGAACCAGGACTCCAAAGCACCGCAGGCGCCGAGGGTGTGGCCGAGGAAACTCTTCTGCGAACTGATCGGCATGTGTTCGCCAAACAGGCTGCTGGTCGCCAGTGTTTCGGCGATGTCGCCCTGTTCGGTCGCGGTGCCGTGACCGTTGACGTAGCCAATGTCCGACGGCTGCAACCCGGCGTCCTCCAGGGCCAGCTCCATGGCCCGGCGCATGGTGGCCAGCTCCGGACGCGTGGCGTGCTGGCCGTCGGCGTTGCTGCCGAAACCGACGAGTTCAGCGTGAATGTGTGCGCCGCGCGCCAACGCGTGTTCGAGCTCTTCAAGCACCAGCATGCCGCCGCCTTCACCGATCACCAGGCCATCACGACCGCTGTCGTAGGGGCGTGGCGAAGTTTGCGGTGCATCGTTTTTCAGGCTGGTGGCGTAGAGCGCGTCGAAGACCATGGCTTCGGTGGGGCACAGCTCTTCGGCGCCGCCGGCGAGCATCAAGGGCAGACGGCCGAACTTGATCGATTCGTAGGCATAACCGATGCCCTGGCTGCCGCTGGTGCAGGCGCTGGAGGTCGGGATCAGCCGGCCGGTGAGGCCGAAGAAGATGCTGATGTTCGCCGCCGTGGTGTGCGGCATCATGCGCACGTAGGAGTTGGCGTTCAGGCCTTCGGCCACGGAGTTGAGCAGCATGTTGCCGAACGCCTTGATCTCGTCGGTGCTGCCCGTGGAGGAGCCGCAGGCAACGCCCATGCGTCCGTCCTTGATCGACTCGTCACCCAGCAAACCCGCATCGGCCAACGCCCGCTCCGCTGCGCCGACGGCCAGGCGCGAAACCCGGCCCATGCTGCGCAGTTGCTTGCGGGTCCAGTGGCTCGGCACCTTGAAGTCATCGATGGGCCCGGCCAGGCGCGTGTTGAGTTCGGTAAAGCGATCCCACTCGTCCATCCGGCGGATGCCGCTGCGGTTGGCCGCGAAGTTGGCGGCGATGGTTTCCCAGTCGCTGCCCAGTGAGGTGATGCCGGCCATGCCGGTGACGACGACGCGCTTCATCAGCACAGGCCTCCGTTGACGGCCAGCACCTGCCGGGTGATGTACGACGCTTCCGCCGACATCAGGAAATTCACCGCGCCGGCCACCTCTTCCGGGGTGCCCATGCGTTGTGCGGGAATCATTTTCATCAGTTCTTCCACCGGTACGTTTTCGTCGAGCATGGCTGTGTCGATCAAGCCGGGTGCGACACAGTTGACGGTGATTTTGCGCTTGCCCAGTTCGATCGCCAACGCCTTCGCCGCACCGATCAAACCGGCCTTGGAGGCGCTGTAATTGACCTGCCCGCGATTGCCGATCAACCCCGAAACCGACGTGATACAGACAATTCGCCCAGCGGCGCGACGACGGATCATCGGCATCATTACCGGGTGCAGCACGTTGTAGAAACCGTCGAGGTTGGTGCGCATCACCACATCCCAATCATCCTCGCTCAACGCCGGAAAAGCACCGTCACGCGTCAGGCCGGCATTCAGCACCACGCCGTAATAGGCGCCGTGGCTTTCTACGTCGGCTTCAAGAACGGCTTTGCAACTGGCGCGGTCGGACACGTCGAATTGCAGGATGCGCGCGTTGCGGCCCAAGGCTTCGACTTCGATCTTCACGGCCTCAGCGTCCGCAAGCCCGCTGCGGCAATGCAGCACGATGTCGTGCCCGGCCTGAGCCAGACGCAACGCAATAGCGCGGCCGATGCCACGGCTGGAACCGGTGACCAGTACGGATTCAGTCATGACTGGATTCCTGGGGTTTCATGAAGATATTGAGCCGCCTGAGGCGGGCGAAACACGTTCAGACGAGCGGTTGCGTGAATGCCGGGGGCGTTGATGTGGCATTCGAAGACGCCCATGCCGTTATCGTCTTCCAGCGAACGCATCCCGTGGATGGTCAGCTCGGTGCCGGCGGGGAAGTGTTCGACGTTGCATTCGAATTTACGGGTGCCGAGCAGGAAACCCAACTCCACCGCATCGCCCCGCTGGCGCGCATGGCAACCGGCGTAGGCGGCCACGCTCTGCGCCATCAGTTCGATACCGACCCACGCCGGCAAGCTGCCGTCGGGACGACTGAACAGACCATCGGGTTTGACAGTAAGGCGGGTGTGGATCTGCTCGTCATCGAACGCCAGGATCTGATCGATGAGGATCATGTCGCCAGCGTGAGGCAGCAGTTCGGCGAGCGGCCAGTCAATCATGGGGCATCTCCGATAATCAGGCTGACGTTATTGCCCCCGAAGGCAAAGGAGTTGCTCATCAGGTAGCGAGGTGCAATGGACGTCAGGCGATCGGCCGGGGTCACCCAATTCAGGGTCGGCAGGTCGGGGTCGGGCTGGCCGTCCCAGACGTGTGGCGGCAGCGCATGGTGTTGATTGTCAGCGCTCAGGCTCAACCAGCAGAACGCCGCTTCCAGTGCGCCAGCGGCGCCGAGGGTGTGGCCGGTCATCGGTTTGGTCGACGAACAAGGTACACCGGACGGGAACAGCGCCGTCACCGCAAGGCTTTCCATGGCGTCGTTGTGCTGAGTGGCGGTGCCGTGCAGGTTCAGGTAACCGATCTGCTCAGGTTGCAGGTTCGCCCGGTTCAAGGCTTTGCGCATCGCCTGCAGGGCGCCACGGCCGGTCGGTTCCGGCGCGGAAATGTGGTGTGCATCGGAACTGGCGCCGCTGCCCAGTAGGGCAATCGACTGTTTGTCGCCAGCAACTTTAGTCATCAGGAACAGCACGGCGGCTTCGCCGATGTTGATGCCGTTGCGGTTCACCGAGAACGGGTTGCAGCGTTGTTCGGACACCGCTTCCAGCGCCGAGAAGCCGTTGAGGGTCAGTTTGCACAGAGTGTCGACGCCGCCGCACAGCACCGCGTCGCACAAGCCCAGGTCCAGCAGGCGTTGGGCACTCATCAACGCCCGGGCGCTAGAGGTGCAGGCGGTGGAAATCACATAGGCCGGGCCGCTCAGTTGCAGCCAGTCGGCGAGAAAATTCGCCGGCGCGCCGAGTTCCTGTTGCTGATAGTCGTAGTCCGCCGGGAACTGATGTTCGCGGATGTAATGAGCCAGTCCGCGACTGGCTTCATCAATGCCGGAGGTGCTGGTGCCGAGGATCACGCCGATGCGATCGCGGCCGTAAGTCTGGATCGCTTGATCGATGTCGTCGCGAATTTGCAGCGCCGCTTCCAGCAGCAATTGGTTATTACGGCTGCTTTGTCTCGCCAGTTCCGCCGGGATCGACGCCAGTTCGCCGCGCACCGCGGCCACCGGCAACGAGCGCTCCGGCACCCAGCCGGCCTCGCTGCGCATGCCGGAACAGTCACCGGCAAACAGGTTGCGCGCGACTTCCTGCTTGCTACGGCCCAGGGCGCAGATCACCCCGAGGGCGTTGAGGTAGGCGGTCATGGCGTCTCACCGGTCAGGGGCGTGACTAAATACTTCGGACCTTTGGGCAGGTTCAATTCAAAGCTCAGCGGTTGTGAGTAACGGATGTCCCAGTGCGACGGCAGGGAGCGTTGTGCGCCATGCTGCCAGGCGTCGGGGTAGTTGCCAGGCAATTCATCTTTGGGCGTGAGCGCAAACAGCAAAGCGGCGAACAACGCCCGGGCTTCCGGATTGGGTGGCAGCAAGCCGTCAGCCTGCCATTGACCGTCGATCAGTTTTTGACGTGCCTGTGGAATGCCCAGCAAATCCATCATCGACCAGCGAATGCCCGGGCCTTCACGGGCAATCACCAACACCCAATCCTGACGCTGGCCGTCCAGCAGACGCTGGATGTGCAGTTGCTGTGGCAACGGCAGGTTCGGGGTTTGCTCAGGCAGCGGCGCGTGGCTGGTGCAGGCGCTCAGCAACAACGCACACCCTGTAGGAGCGAGCTTGCTCGCGATGGACATCAACGATAATGCGTACTGTCTGAATAAACGCGTTGTCCAGACGTTTTTCGCGAGCAAGCTCGCTCCTACAGTGAACATCACACAGCACCTTCAAGCGGTTTGCGCGCCACCACATTGACCAGGGTTTCTTCCCGTAGGCCAAAAGGTTTTGGCTGGCGCAGGCCAAAGCGTTCAAGCAGGCCGAAATCCTTGGCGCGACTCCACCACAAGTAGGGATAAGACACGTTGTGCGCACCGAATTCAAAACCCTGGTGACGAATCATGTCGAGGTATTCGGCGGCGCTCTTTTGCACGTGCATCGGATGGCGGAACAGCCAGCGAATCACCCAGGTATCAATGTAAGCCTCGGTGGATTCGGCGAACAGCAGATAACCGCCAGGCTTGAGCACACGGTAGAACTCGGCCAGTGCCTTTTCCTGTTCCACCAGATGGTGGAAGGTCTGGTGACAGAACAGCAGGTCGACGCTGGCATCCGGCACGGCAAGCGTGGCGCAGTCGCTGCCGATCAACTCCACGTCCATGCCTTGGCGTGCGGCTTCTTCACCGCTCAAATCGAGGCTGTGCGGGTCGGCGTCCACACCGATCAGGCGCTGTGGCGCAAAGGTCTGGCGCAGGTACTGGAACGACTTGCCCTGACCGCATCCGGCATCCAGCACCACCGGGTTGCCTGGCAACGGCTCGCTGAACAGGCTGCGCAGGTCATTGATCGCGACGCGCAACACATGGTGCTGCCAAGTGTGGCTGCGCAGGAACCAGAAACCGAACCGGGTCTCTTCGACGTAGTTTTCGCTCAAGTAGCTCAAGAGGCATCACTCGCGCAAATTTCCGAAAGCATGCGCAACCGGCGCTTGGCTTCGCTGACGAACGGATTACGCTCGTCCCAGGCATAACCGGCCAGGATCGAGCTGATCATGCGGCGAATATCCGCCGAGCCACCCTCGTGATAAATCACATCCTGGAACGTCCCGGCGTACCAGCCTTCGACATAGCAACGGAAGGTGTCGACGCCGCGTTTGAGCGGTTCGGCGAACTCGGTCTGCCAGTCGACGCTTTCCCCTTGCAACTGACGATGCAGAACTCCGGCGGCCATGCTCGCCGAGCGCATGGCGATGGTCACGCCGGAGGAGAACACCGGGTCGAGGAATTCCGCCGCGTTGCCGAGCAGTGCAAAACCAGGACCGTGCAGGGTTTTGACGTTGGCCGAATACCCGCCGATGGTGCGCGCCGGCGTATCCCATACGGCGTTGTTCAGCACGCCGGAGAGGCTCGGGGTTTCAGCGATAAACCCACGCAGGCACTCGTCCAGATTGTCCATGCGGCCTTCATAGTGTTCGGCTGCTGCGACAACACCCACCGAGCAACGGCCGTTGCTGAACGGAATGGTCCAGAACCAGATATCGCGCTGGGTCGGGTGGGTGGTGATGAGGATCTTTTCCCGTTCGAATGTCGGGCTGTCGATATGGTCTTCGATGTGAGTGAACACGGCTTGGCGCACTGGAAAATTCGACGGTGCTTCAAGGTCGAGCAAGCGTGGCAGGACACGACCGTAACCGCTGGCGTCGAGCATGAAGTCAGCTTCGATAGCGTACTCGCTGCCGTCTTCACGACGCACGCCGAGATGCGGTTTCGCCCGATCGACATCGACGCTGACGATGGCTTCGCCGTAGCGGATTTCGACGCCCTGCAGCGCGGCCTGATCGGCCAGCAGTTTGTCGAAGTCGGCGCGCTGGACCTGGAAGGTGGCCGGCTTGCCGTGGCTGAACGTGTCGCCGAAATCGAAAGCGCTATAGCGCTCGCCCCAGGCAAATGCGGCACCGTTTTTCAACTGGAAACCGGCGGCGTTGACGGCATCGAGCATGCCGGCCTCCTCGACAAAATCCAGGCAGTGCGACAGCAGGCTTTCGCCGATGGAGAACCTTGGGAAATGCTGGCGCTCGATCACCAGAACGTCATGCCCTTTGCGCTTGAGCAGCGCGGCGGCGATGGCACCTGATGGGCCGGCGCCGATGATCACTACCTGACGACGTTCCATTTCAACGGTTGGCATGGGGGCTCCTTGCCGGGACGGCAGCTTTCAAGGGGGTTCGGTGCATGCCGACCAATGCCGGCAGCAGTGTCGCGATCAGGCCCATCAACATCAGCGCAAAGTACAGCGGCGGGCTGATGAGCTGTTGTTGCAGCAGCAGGTTGAGAAAGACGATCTCGCTCAAGCCGCGAATGTTCAGCAGCACACTTTCGCGCCAGCGACTGGCACCGGCAAACGAGGCGCCGGCCCAGCCGAGACCCAGCCAGTTGCCCAGCAGTTTGCTGGCAATCGGCAACAGCAACAGCGCGGCCAGTTGCACCCAGCTCAGGCTGTCCATGGCGCTGTGGACATTGATCTGCACGATGCCGAACGTGAGGATCAGCGGGATCGCGATCCAGGTCTGCAAGCGATTCATCCAGATCGCCTGCACCGGCAATACCAGCGGCACCTTCAGCGCGGCCATGCACAGCAGATAGCCGATACCGACAATCAGCGCATTGAGTTTGTAGTGCTCGGCCACCACCAGCAGCGCAAAGAAACACCCGCTGTAGAGTCGTGGCTGGCGCAGGCCGATAACCCACAGCAGCAAGGGCACACAGGCGCAGGCCAAGGGCAGCAGCAGGCTGCTCAGGTGCAGGCTGCCCTGGGCGATGGCGAACAGTGTCCAGCAAGTGAGGTCGATCAGGATCGCCGTCTGCACCAGTCGCCGGGTGGCGGTGGTCGGGTAACCGATATGCCGCAAGTACAAATACAACACCGGGATCGCGGTGATGGCGAACAACAGACCAACCGCCAGCGAACTGATCCACGGCTGTGGGGGCAGCCACCAGATCGCGGTAGCCAGGCCGCAGGCAAAAGGAACGCAGAAACTCGGTAGGGCGATTTTCAGGCTTTGGCGATCGAGTCGCAGATCGATCACATCGCTGAGGATGTAGCCCAGCAACAGCGCGAAACTCAGGCTGTAGAGGTTTTTCAGCCAGATCGGTGCGACCAGCGTCGCGCCGCTCAATTGCCAGTGGGGTTCGATCCAGAAATACATCAGCAACGGCAGGCCGACGGTGGCCAGCAACAACTGGCTGACGATCGGGATCAGGCCGAAGTGACGACCGACCCGCGTCGCCATGGCGAACAGCGCCAGGGCCATCGCCCAGAACAGCACGACCATCACGCTGCTGACTCCGCGACGCTGGTCGCATGCACTTGTCGCCCGGCCCACGGCGCGAGCAGGAAGCTGAACGCCAGGCCCAGGCTCACCGACAGACCGAAGTTACTCACCGCCGGTGTGCTGGACACCGCCAGCAAACCGAACGACAGCCAGGTGGTCAGCGCCGCCAGCAAGGTGCCCAGCAGGCTCACGGCGGCGCCGCCGACCTGTTCGCGCATGAGGATCGCGTAATCGACGCTGATCGCCGTCACCAGCAGCAGGCCGAACAGGCTGAACAACGTCAGCGGCTGTCCGAGCCAGCCAAGACTGGCAAGGCTGCACAGCGCCGCCAGCAGCGGCAGCGAGACGATGCGCAAAGCGCCGCCGAGGCCGAACGGCAGAATCAACACCAGCACGATCAGCACGCAGGAGGCGAGTTTCAGTTCAGCGGCGCTGATCTGCGTCTCGGCGAAAACCTTGTTCAATTCACCCAGTCGATCCACCAGTTCCACACCCGGCAAATCCAGCGCCTGAACCCGCAGCAGTGCAGGGTTGTTCAGGCCTTGCAGGCTGACCATCGCCGCCACGCCGTCATCGGTCGGGCCCAGCCACAGTGTGCGATAGGGTTCGGCCAGCGGACCGGTCAGCGCGCTGTCGATGTCTTCGACAGGCAATGCCTGCAACTTCGCCAACTCTGCTTTCAGCGCTTCAAGCGGCACGCCGACGTCGAGCAGCGGTTGCCAGAATTGCGGCAACTTGTTCAGCGCTTCGCGCACCTGGTGTTGTTCGCGGGGCTGGCTGACCAGTTGATTGAGCGACAGATAGCCCTGGAGTTTGTTCAGATTGACCAACTGATCCAGCCGCTCGCTCAACGCAGTCTGGCGTTCGAGCAACTCTTGCTGATTGCTCGCTCGCACCAGGAAAAACTGGCTGGTGGGTTGGTAACCGGTGATGCGCGCAATGGTCCGGGCTTCGTCGGTCAATTGCTGCGGTGCGCCGACCCATTGGCGAATGTCGTTTTTGCTGTCGAGCTGCAACAGGCCACCGACGCAGAAGGCGATCAGCAATGCCAACAGCACCGGCGTTTTCGCGATCCTGAGCAGCGCTTCACGACGATCCAGCAAATATTCGGACACCCGCAGCGGCCATTGCGCCGGGCGCAAATCCGCACCCTTGAGCAGCGCGGGCAACAGGCATACAGCCGACAGGTAGGCGCCGAGCAGGCCGGCGGCGGAGAACACGGCGATCTGGGTCAGGGCCGGAAACGGCGTCCAGGCCAGCGCCAGGTAACCGATGCAACTGGTGATCAGGCTCAGCGTCAGGCCCGGCAACGTCAGGCGCAACGCCGGCCAGGCGTGCCAGGGTTTCAGACTCCAGCTCTTGGACAAATAGTGCAGCGGGTAATCGACCGCGACGCCGATCAGGCTGGAGCCGAGC
Source organism: Pseudomonas sp. LBUM1651 (assembly GCF_059716135.1). Lineage (NCBI taxonomy): Bacteria > Pseudomonadati > Pseudomonadota > Gammaproteobacteria > Pseudomonadales > Pseudomonadaceae > Pseudomonas > Pseudomonas sp. LBUM1651. The sequence continues at coordinate 443,722 of NZ_CP166805.1, forward strand.
ACCAGCGTCATCACATGCATATGGCCGAACAGCGCCACACACGCCACCGCGCCGAACAGCATGCCCACCAGCACCGGGACGAACGCCAGCAACACCCGCAACCGACGGAAGGCCAGCAGCAACAGCAACAGAATTCCCGCGGTAGCGCCACCGCCGACCCAGGTCATTTCCCGGGTGGCCTGTTGTTGACCGGCTGCTGCATAGAGCAACCCGCTGGCGGCCAGCAGTTGCACGTCGGTCTGAGCCGCTTCTTCGCGGCTGTGCTTGAGCAGATCGGCCACTTGCACCGGCAGGTTCATGTCGAAGGCATTGCCGGTGGTGCGCGCCCGCAGCAACACCCAGCTCTTGCCGTCGGCATCGGCCACCAGCGCACCGCTGCCGATGTCCAGTTGCACCGAACCGTGTTGCGGCTGGCTGTTCTGGATGCGTCCGGTCAGGCCCAGCCAGTCATCCTGGCTCGGCACCAGGCTGAAACCGGTGAACGGGTCGAATAGCGCTTGTACCCGTTGCTGGATAAACGCGTCGGGGTGCTCGATCAGTTGCTGTCGATCCGCCGCCGAGAGCATCGCCAGGCGACCTTGCAGCAATTGCGTGCGCAGCGCCGGCAAGTCGGCTTGAAGGGTCCACTGGACCTTTTCGAACAAACCGCTGGCCTGCCACTGCTCGCCCAGTTTCTGCGCCATGGCGACGGCTTGCTGACGATCCTTGTGACCGACCAGCACCAGCATTTCGCGGTTCAGCGGTTCTTGCATGCGTTGTTCGGCGCGCAGTTCCAGCGCGTCCGGTGCCGTGCCTGGCACCAGTTCCATCAGGTTGGCCGACAGCGGTGCGCCATCACGCCATTGCCAACCGGCGAGCGCAAGCACTGCCAGCAGCAGGATCAGAAACAGGCGTGGAAGCGTGCGTTCACTCGGCAAAGTCATGTTGCTCCGCGTCGCTCAACGGTTGGGCGCTGGTGCTGTCCTGCATGCGCAACAGGGTGCTGTCGCCCTGGGTTTCCAGCAGTTCGATGCTGTGCACCAGTTCACCGCCGGTGATGTTGATCTGATTGAACACCTGCTTGAGCAACAGCGAGCGCGGAATCAGGGTCAGTTTCCAGTTCTGCGCATCGCCGCTCAGGGACAGTTCGAAGTCCCGTTGCAGCCCGCTGCTGTCACCTTGCAGCACGGCGAGGAACAAGCGGTTCTGTTCGGCACCGGCACTCTTGCCCGGCAGCGTCTGCCAACCGCTGGCGTCACGCCGCGCGATGCCTTTGGCGGTGATGCGGTAATCCTGTTGCAGCGGCGTTTTCAGCAGCCAGAGCAGGCCGTGGTTTTTCGCCAGAACGAAGGTGCCCTTGCTGGTCAACGGCTGGGGCAGGGCGCGCAGGTGTTTTTCCTGGATGAAATTACCGTGGATAACCTCGGGTTTGGCCAGTTGATCGCTGAGCTGTTGCAGATCGAAGGCGTGAGCCATCGATGACAACCCGAGCAGCACCAAAACGCTGAGCCATTTGAGCACTTGTGGCGAGCGAGCTTGCTCGCGCTGGGCTGCGAAGCGGCCCCAATACGCCGACAAGGCCTGCCGGAGTTGTGAGTGCTGCGCACTCAAGCGCGAGCAAGCTCGCTCGCCACAAGGAATTGGGCTGGCATCAAAAGAGGTGTCGATTCCCGGGTTCATGCGAGCATCCTTTCTACGGCATCAGTGAAGATTTTGGGCGAGGCGAGCTGCATCTCGCGGCTGCTCATGTCGACCGCCACCTGCACTGAACTGGCCCTGGTCAAACGTTCGCCGGTTTCCAGATCGCTGATCAGGTAGCTGATCTTCAGACGGTTCTCCCACTCCACCAGATTCGCCCGCACATTCAACTTCTGGCCGAACACCGCGCCGCGCACGTAGCGCAATTGCAGGTCGATCACCGGCCAGGCGTAACCCGACTCGACCATCGCGGTGTAGTTGTGGCCGATCTTGTCCAGCAACGCACACCGGGCGACTTCCAGGTATTTGACGTAATGGCCATGCCAGACGACGTTCATGGTGTCGACGTCAAAGAACGGCACGAGGATTTCCGTATCGGTGTGAAGCACTCCCTTGCTACGCATGCAGCCTCCAGTGTTGCTCGGCAATCCGTTTCAGGCACAGGCGCAATTCGCCTTCCAGTGCGCGGTCTTCGATGACCGGCGGGAAGTCCTTGGCCAGCTCTTCGTGCATGGCGGCGAGGGCGGGTGGCAACGGGCGGGCGTCCTCGGCCTTGCTGCGCAGCCACACGCCTTGATTAGCGGCGAGCAGGGTGGCGGCGGCGACCTGTTCGGTCAGCTCCAGCACACGAATGGCATCGCGGGCGGCGATGGTGCCCATGCTCACTTTGTCCTGGTTGTGGCATTCGGTGGAACGCGAGAACACGCTGGCCGGCATAGTGTTTTTCAGCGCTTCGGCGGTCCAGGCGCTGGTGCCGATCTGCACGGCTTTGAAGCCGTGGTTGAGCATCGCGCGATCCGCCGAGGCGCCGGACAAATTGCTCGGCAAACCATGGTTGTAACGTTCATCAACCAGCAAGGCGAGTTGACGGTCGAGCAGGTCGGCAACGTTGGCCACCAGGTTTTTCAGGCTGTCCATGGCGAACGCAATGTGGCCGCCGTAGAAATGCCCGCCGTGCAGCACACGCTCGGCTTCGGCGTCGATGATCGGGTTGTCGTTGGCGCTGTTGAGTTCGATCTCGATGAACGAGCGCAGCCAGTTCAGGCTGTCGGCCAATACGCCGAGCACGTGCGGCGCGCAACGCAGGGAATAGCGGTCTTGCAGGCGATGCAGCGGCGCGGTCGGTGCGTCGATCGCCAGGTCCTTGCGCAGCCACGCGGCGACTTGCATCTGCCCCGGATGCGGTTTGGCGGCGAACAGGCGCTCGTCGAAGTGCTCCGGATTGCCTTGCAGCGCGACCACGTTCAGCGCGGTGATGCGGGTGGCCAGTTGCAGCAGGTAATCGGCGCGGGCATAGGCCAGGCAGGCAAGGCCCGTCATCACCGCGGTGCCGTTCATCAGCGCCAGCGCTTCTTTCGGGCGCAGAACCAGTGGCTCCCAACCGAGTTCGCGATGCACGTCCGCGGCCTGGCGGCGTTCGCCACGGAACATCACTTCGCGCTCGCCGGACAAGGTCGCGGCCACATAGGACAGCGGCGTCAGATCGCCGCTGGCGCCCACTGAACCTTCTTCCGGGATCAGCGGCAAAATGTCGTGTTCGAGGAACGCTTGCAGACGCTCCAGCAGTTCCACGCGCACCCCGGACACGCCGTGGCACAGCGACTGCAAACGCGCCGCGAGCACCGCGCGGGTGGCCTGGGCGTCGAGCAGTTTGCCCAGCCCGCAACCGTGGAATGTGTACAGATGACGCGGCAACGCCTCGACGTGATGCAACGGCACCGCAACCACGCAGGAATCGCCGTAACCGGTGGTCACGCCATAGATCACGCCTTCCTTGTCCAACAGGGAGTCGAGGAATCGTGCGCCCTTGGCGATGCGCTCGCGGTACGCAGGATCGTCCTGCAACTGCGTTGGCACCTGACGGTTGGCCAGGGCCAGCACGTCTTCGATGCGCAAAGGGAGTTCGCCGAAGGTTACCGGCTCAAGCGTTGGCGTCGTCATCGGTCTTCCAGAAAGGGTAAAAGTTGAACCATTGTTGAGGCGCTTCAAGGCAATAGTGACCCAGGCGTTCGGCGTAGCGGGAGGCCCACTGATGAATGACCTGTTCGCGGTCGCTGCGCTTCCAGGTGATCGCGTCTGCGAAGGGCTCGAGGGTCAGCCGGTAATCGCCGTCGGGTTTCTTCAGGCACAGCAGCAGGTTGACCGGGCATTTCAAAAGCCCCGCCAGCAGCCACGGCCCTTGCGGAAACTTTGCCGGATGGCCAAGGAAATCCACGGTCACGCTGCGCCCGCCGTGCAACGGCACGCGATCACCGGCAATCGCCAGCCACTCGCCGCGCTCCAGGCGCTCGTGCAGTTGCAGCATGATCACCGGGTCCAGTTCGCTGACCTGGATCAGCCGCAGATTGGTCGCCCCGGCTTCGCCCAGCAAACGGTTGAACTGCTCGGCGTGCTTGGTGTGCACCAGCACGTTCATCGTGACCTTTTCGCCGATTTCCGCCAACGCACGGCAGACCTCGAGATTGCCCAAGTGGGCGCCCACCAGCAGTTGCCCGCGGCTGCCACGCAGCTGATTGCGCAGCAACGCCGGGTCGATGATTTCGATCTGCTCGATGCTCAGCTTGCCGTTCCACACGTCGAGCTTGTCGAGCATCGAATCGGCGAAGGCCATGAACTGACCGAATACGCGCCAGTGGGTCGGGCGCAATTTGTCGCGACCACTCCAGTCGGCGAGGCGCTGCTGGTATTGCCAGGCGCTGTGGCGGGCACTGCGACCGAACAGAAAAAAGTACAGAACGATGCCGTACAACAGCGGGCTCAACAGTCGGCGGCCGAGTACCTTGGCGCCGAACGCGGTGAGCTTCATCAGCCAGAAGCTGCCGCGCTCCTGGCGGTCGGCCCAGTGTTCTTTATCTGCGTTGATGCTCATGCTCGCCACCGCCGCCAGAGGATCACCGGCGCCCGCAGCAACATGCCGAAGAACAACCGGGTATGCATGCTCGAAATCAGTACATTGTCGTGGAACATACGGAAGTGTGAGACGCCGTCCAGCGGGTAGTGCACCTTGGTGGGCAGCCACTGCATCGGCTGATTGCGCCAGGCCAGGCGCACCAGAATGTCCGAGTCGAAGTCCATGCGCTTACCGATCTTCGCCGAGTCGATCAGCGCCAGGGTCGGCGGCAATGGATAAACGCGGAAGCCGCACATGGAATCGCGAATCTGCAGCGACAGGGTATTGATCCAGACCATCACGTGCGTCAGGTAGCGGGCGTACAGGCGACCTTTCGGCACGCTCGCATCGTATTGCGGATAGCCGCAGATCACCGCGCGCGGGTGGGCGCGTGATTGTTCGATGAAGGTCGCGACGTCTTGCAGGTCGTGCTGACCGTCTGCATCTACCTGCAAGGCGTGGCTGAAGCCCAGGCGCGAGGCTTCGCGCAGGCCGGTCATCACCGCGCCGCCCTTGCCCTGGTTGGCGGCGAGGCGGATCAGGTAAACCATCTCGCGCCGGGCCAGTTGATCGAGCACCGCCGCGCAGGACGGGTCGCTGGCATCGTCTACCAGAATGCATGGCAAGTTGCATGCGATCACTGCGTCGACCACGGTAGTGATCGCGGTTTCGTGATTGTAGACCGGGATGATTGCGCAGGGGTTATGCATCTTGGGTTTCGCCTGTAAGACCGAGGCGCCTGCATCGCGAGCAGGCTCGCTCCCACATAGGACTTGTGTACGACGCCGCCCCCCTGTGGGAGCGAGCCCGCTCGCGATTGAGTGCGCAGCACTCACCAAGGTTATGCACCATGGGTGGGCTCCAGCAAAATCCGCCCGCTGGAGCAGGTGGCGGTCTCGTTGCGGTACGCGAAGTACAATTTGCTGCGTACCGGATCGAAGCGCAGGTGCAACTGGACTTCATCGCCGGGACGCACCAGTTGCTGGAATTTCAGCACTTCCATGCCGGCGAATTTTTCCGGCAGGTTCATCAATTGCTGGCCAAGGTGCAAGGCCCACTCCACCTGCACCACGCCGGGCAGAACCGGCGCCTGGGGGAAGTGGCCGCTGAAGTAAGCGAGGTCCGGTGGTATCGCCAGTTGCAGGCTCCACTCGCCATCGGCTTCGATGTGTTCAAGGACTTCCGGCGCTTTCGGGCGCGGCGTCAGCAGCAAGGCTTCCACGTCGGCCTGAGGCAGTTTGCCTTGAGTGTTGAGCGGCAATTGTCGCAGCAGGCGCCAGCGTCGTGGCAGGGCGAGGGCTTCGCAATGCTGGCTGAGGTGTTGGCGCAATTCCTGAGTGAGGGTGCGTCGACCCTGATTGCGCAAAGCATGCAAACCCGATTCGCTGAGAACCAGCAACGCACCCAGCGAGGCGCGATTTTCCTGAACCACGCCGAGGCGCGCGTCGCAGACCCATTCGTGGGCCATCAGCGCCTGCTCCAGCATCGGCAGCGAGATACGTTTTTCTTCCAGTTTGACGATCCGGTCCAGCCGCCCGAGCAATTCGAAGCGGCCGTCGGCGGCGATTCGCGCCGCATCCGCGGTGTGTTCGACGTGGCCGGGCGGCAAGTATGGCGACGCAATGAGCAGCGCGCCGTCGCTGTCCTGGCTCAATTCGATACCGGCAAAGACTTGCCAGAGATCGTTACCCTGACGCCAGGCGATGCCACCGGTTTCTGAACTGCCGAGGATCTCCGTCGGCCACTGTTGCAGCCGTTGCTGCAGGCTTAGCGCCGCCTCGGTCGGCAACGCACCGCCGGAGGAAAACACCCGGCGAACCGCGCTCAGAGCCGGCCAGTCAAGGTTGTCGCCCATGCGCTTGAGCAGCGCCGGGCTGGCGACCCACGCAAAGTCCGGGTGTTCGCGGCTGGCGCGTTGCAAATCTTCCGGAAAGGCCAGTTGCTTGCGCACGAACGAGCGCCCGGCACACAGCGGCCACAACACCCGAAACAGCAGGCCGTAGATGTGCTGGGTGGCGACGCTGCCAATGAGGCACGCCTCGCCCAGATCGGCCCCCCAGAGCTGCTCCAGCGCTGCGACTTCATTGGCCAGTTGGCGCAGGGTCTTGTCGATGCGCTTGGGCTCGCCGCTGGAACCGGAAGTGCACAGGCTCAGTGTGCCGCGATCCAGGTCCAGGACAGCGGCGGTCAGTGGCGCATGACGATAGTCGCAGAGCTGCGCATCATCGGCCTGATCCGTCAGCCACAGATCGACTTCGCTCGACCAGCGCTGGCGCGTTTGCGGTTGCAGGTCGGCGGGCAGCAGCACGCTGACCCCGGCGCGCCAGGCGCCCAGCAGGGCAATCGCCAGGTCGGCGGCGTCCTCAAGGTGCACGGCGATGCGTCGCACACCCTGGGCTTGCAGGCCGGCGGCCAGGCTCAGAGCCTGTTCGCACAATTGTGCGTGATTCAGCACCGGCCCGGCCGTCACGGCGCGTTCCGGTTGAGCCTTGAGCAACAATTGCTCAAGTTTTATCCAATTCATGGGTGGCCTCGTACCCGTTGTCGTATGAGCCATTCAATGGCAAACATCAGGCCGATCAATCCATAGGAGATCAGGCCGGTGTACAACATCCACCAACTCAGCGGCGCCCAGAGGGTCAGGGCGGCGGCGCACAAACCGTTGCAGAGAAAAAACACACACCAGGCAATGGTGACCTGGCGGGTATAGCGAATCGCCTTGGCCGGTAAGCGTGGCTCCCGCAGCCGGGCCAGGCGTTCGATCATCGGCGGGCCGTATTTCAGGGTCAACCCGAACAGCACCAGCATGAAGCCGCTGATCAGTACCGGGTACCACCGAAGCATGACGGGGCTGTCGAACAGGGCCAGCAACAGGCAAAACACGATGGCGACGATTGCCATCCACAGGCTTCCCGGCCGCCGCACGCCCGTCAGCGCCCGGGCCAGCCACAGGCTGCCCAGCAGCAGACCGAACTGCCACGGGGCAAAATGTTCCATGCCGAAATACACCGCGAAGGGGTACAGCAGGCCCGCCAGCAGCAGGCCAAGGCCGATCACTCGGCTCATGCGGCGGGTTGAACCAGACGGTAGACCGCCTCGACCACGTCGCTGACGGTACGCACCGTCTTGAATTCTTCAGCGGCGATTTTCTTGCCGGTCTGGCGCTTGATGTGGTCGATCAGGTCGACCGCGTCAATGCTGTCGATTTCCAGGTCCTGATACAAGTTGGAGTCGAGGCTCACACGCTGGGGGTCCAGCTCGAAGAGTTCGACCAAGGCATCGCGCAGGGTTTTGAAAATGTCATCACGAGTTTGCATGGTCCGGTCTCAAGCTGCCTGTTTTGCGGTGACGAACGCCGCAAGGCTCGCCACGTTGCGGAAGTGATTACGGGTGTCCTTGGCGTCGGCATCAATTTTGATGCCGTACTTCTTCTGGATCGCCAGGCCGAGTTCCAGGGCGTCGACCGAGTCCAGGCCCAGGCCTTCGCCGAACAGCGTCTGGTCGTCGCCGATGTCCTGGACACTGATGTCTTCAAGGCCCAGGGCGTCGATGATCAGTTCTTTGATTTCACTGTACAGATGGCTCATCTTCGGCGAGCTCCTTAATAAAGTAGTGATGCAGGTAATCATTGAGCTTGCGCGAGGCTTGAGGAGCAGGGCCCTGCGCGGCGAAGGCCTGTGGGTCTATATCGGCCCCGACCCGGAAACTGAAGTGCACGCGGCGTTTGGGGATCCGATACCAGGGTTCGGCCTTGGTCAATGTGGTCGGGCTGACCTTGATGATCACCGGGGTGAGGATTTTCGCACCGCGCAGTGCGATCGACGCCGCACCCCGATGAAAGGAGGGCGTTTCGCCGGGCTGAGTGCGGGTGCCCTCCGGAAAAATGATCAGGGTCTGGCCGCTTTTCAGTGCGTCGGCCGCAGCATCGAGCATGTCCATGCTGCCGTCGTTGCTGATGTATTCGGTACGGCGTAGCGGGCCGCGGGTAAAGGGGTTTTCCCAGAGGCTGCTTTTGACCACGCAGTTGGAATGGCGCACCAGGCCGATCAGGAACACCACATCGATCAGTGACGGGTGATTGGCGATGATCATCTGCCCGGGTCGACCGAGTTTTTCCGCGCCTTCAATGTCGTAGGTCAGCACGCCGGTGCGGGCCATGAACCGGACGAAAAACCAGAAACAGCGGCTGACGGTTTGTCGCGCCCGCAGGCGATGTGTCTGCGCATTGCCGGGCAGGCAGCTCAGCACCGGGAAAACTACCAGGCGCAGGCACAGCCCGCCCAGTCCGAAGAGGGTGAAGCTTGCGGCGGTGGCCAGCAAACGCCAGTAATAGGCGTCGCGGTTTTTTTCACTTACAGGTTGCGTTGCCAGGTCCATACACGATTTTTCCAGGCATGTTGGCAGGTGGTCTGCTGGCCGAGCAGGGTACGCAAGAGATTCAGGGCATGGGGCCAGTGGGCTTTGGACAACTCATCCGAAGTGCTGTTCAGGGACAGCTGCCAGTCGTTGCCGGGCGTTAGCAACAAACCCACCGCGTACGGGAAGGGCACATCGTCGATCCAGTCCGAATAGGCTCCGGGCGGCTGCTCTTCGGTGACCACCAGCAGAACTGCCGGAGCGCCTTCGGCAAGCAACGCGGCAGCCTCTAGCATGCCGTGTTCAAGGCCATCGCCGGCGGCAGCCAGGGCAGTCATTTCGCTGGTTTCGCCGCGCATGATCGACCACAGGCCGATGACCGCGTTATGCACCGACAGGCTGAACTGGGTCGGCGACAGTGGCTGATCGGCGGCCAGATCGCTGAGGATATCGAAGGTACGCGGGGTTTCGCCGTGGCGGGAAATAAAGACCAACGGTAGGTCAGGGCGACCATCGGCCAACGGCCAGCCGACACTGAACGCCATCCGCGCCAGACGACTGAGCCGCCGCCGCTGCATGGCCGGCAGAAACGAGACGTCGGGGGCGGCATCGCAGCTTGGCAGCGCGACCGGTTGTCGGCTCCAGGCCTGCCAATCGTCCACGCTTTCGAGCCCAGGGGCCCACGCGCGCCATTGGGCGATGTTGAAGTTGATCACAGGCATTCATCCCGCCCCTGCGGGCTTTCTTGACGCGGCGAGTCGAAAAAACAGCGGTTCACCTGATGTGACGCTGAGCGCCGAGTGGCGCGCATTATCCCGGTGCGGCGAGCGCGTAGCAAATGCTGGTTACATTTTGCCCAACGAAATGTACCGATTGGTTCGTGAATGGATGGCGTTTGGCCATTGCTCACGTCGAGTCGTGAATGTCTGTCGGCTCGGGGAGCATTTTCTGAACGAGATGGCAGCTTTTTCAGTGAGTGTTCGCACCTGACTGTGTAGTCCCTGTGCCGGCGAGGTAGCTAAGCAACGCCGTGGACCACTACACTCGGTCATTCTTTGATACACGGAGGTTTTGACATGCGGCGCGTGGTATTCAATCAGAAAGGCGGCGTAGGCAAATCCAGTATTGCCTGCAATCTGGCGGCGGTCAGTGCCAGCGAGGGCTATCGCACCCTGCTGGTGGATCTCGACGCTCAGGCAAATTCCACCCAGTACCTCACCGGGCTCACCGGTAATGACATTCCGATGGGCATCGCCGATTTTTTCAAGCAGACGCTGTCTTCGGGGCCGTTCTCGAAGAAAAGCCAGGTCGATATCTACGAAACCCCGTTCGATAACCTCCACGTCATCACCGCCACCGCAGAGCTGGCCGATTTGCAGCCCAAGCTTGAGGCGAAACACAAGATCAACAAGCTGCGCAAACTGCTCGACGAGCTGGCCGAAGATTACGACCGGATCTACCTCGATACCCCGCCAGCGTTAAACTTTTATGCGGTTTCTGCCTTGATTGCCGCGGATCGGGTGCTGATTCCCTTCGACTGCGACAGCTTCTCGCGTCAGGCGCTGTACGGCCTGCTGGCGGAAATCGAAGAATTGAAGGACGACCACAACGAAGGGCTGGAAGTCGAAGGCATTGTCGTCAACCAGTTCCAGGCCCGGGCCAGCCTACCGCAGCAAATCCTTGATGAACTGATTGCGGAAGGTTTGCCGGTGTTGCCGGTGTATTTGGGTAGTTCGGTGCGCATGCGCGAATCGCATCAGGCCAACACACCGCTGATCCATCTTGATCCACGGCACAAATTGACCCAGCAGTTTGTCGAGTTGCATAACCTTCTTGAAAGCGCCTGATTCCCGCAAACAACACCGAACCCCTGTGGGAGCGAGACCGGCTTGCCGGCGATGGCGGAGTGTCAGTCGGCATCAGTTTTGACTGTAATGCCGCTATCGCGAGCAGGCTCGCTCCCACAATTGATCGCGGTGTTCTTAAATTCCCTGGCTACGCAACCAGCTCATCAACTGCGGCAACGGGAAGGCCCCGCTCTGGCGCGCCACTTCCCGGCCGTTCTTGAACAGAATCAGACTCGGAATCGAGCGAATCCCCAACTGCGCCGACAACTGCTGGTTTGCCTCGCTGTCCAGTTTCGCCAGCCTGCACTTGCCCGCCAACTGACCGGCCGCCTGCTCGAACACCGGCGCAAACGACTTGCACGGCCCGCACCAGTCCGCCCACACGTCCACCAGCAACGGCAGATCGCCCTTGATCTGACTGGCGTAATCGCCTTGCTTCAGTTCAAACGGTTTGCTCAACAAGACCTCAGCCTTGCAGCGGCCACATTTCGGCTGGTCGTTGAGACGCTCGGCGGGTATGCGATTGAGGCCGTTGCAGTGGGGGCAGGGGATGAGGAGTGGGTCGGTCATAATCAGGCTCTGAGTAGTTGGGCAATCCATCACGCTGATCTGGAGTCGAATTCGGTGTTTATCAAGGCGAAATCCTGCTGGCCGCCTACGACGAACAACTGATCTCCAAATGTTTCCCCCACTCCGGCGGCCGCTCGGCATAACTCTCCATTCCAGGCTGCTCTTCGAACGGCTTGCTCAGCACCGCGTGCAGCCGACGAACCTCTGAATAGTCGCCGCTTTCCGCTGCATCGATGGCTTTCTGCGCCAGGTAGTTGCGCAGGATGTAGAGCGGGTTGACCGCGTGCATCCGTTGGCAGCGCTGTTTCTGATCAACTTCACCTTCGCGAGCAACACGGGCGACAAAGCGCTCGGCCCAGGCATCGAAGCCCTTGATGTCGACGAAATCGTCGCGCAATCGGGCAACGGCCAGCTCCGGTGATTCATCGCCGAGGCGGCGGAAGAACAGGCTGTAGTCGACGCCGCTGTTCTGCATCAGTTGCAGCAGCTGTTCCAGCAGTTTCTGGTCGTCGTCTTCGGCTGTGGTGAAGCCGAGGCGGCGGCGCATCAGGTCCAGGTAGTGAGCCTGGAACAGTGGCAGGTACAGACCCAGGGTTTCGCGCAGGGCCTCGACGCTGATGAACGGCGTCAGGGCTTGAGCCAAAGCGCTGAGGTTCCACTGACCGATAGGCACCTGGTTGCTGAAGGAGTAGCGGCCCTGGTCATCGGAGTGGTTGCAGATGAAATTGGCGTCGAAATCGTCGAGGAAGGCGAACGGGCCGAAATCGAAGGTGATGCCGAGGATCGACATGTTGTCGGTGTTCATCACGCCGTGGCAGAAACCATAGGCCTGCCATTTGGCGATGAGCTCGGCGTTGCGTTCGACGATTTCGCGGAACATCGCCAGATAGGGTTCGGGCTGTTCCAGGCACTCCGGAAAGTGCATGGCCAGCACGTGCTCGCCGAGCTCTTTCTGCTTCTCGGGGCGTTTGGTGTAGTAAAAATATTCGAAATGCCCGAAGCGCACATGGCTCGGCGCCAGGCGCAGGACCATGGCTGCGCGTTCCTGTTTTTCGCGCCACACCGGCGTATCGGAGCCGATCACGCATAACGCGCGAGTGGTCGGGATGTTCAGCGCATATAACGCTTCGGAGGCGAGAAACTCGCGGATCGACGAACGCAGCACGGCGCGTCCATCGCCCATGCGCGAGAAAGGCGTCTGGCCGGCACCTTTGAGGTGTAGGTCCCAATGCTCGCCGGCCTCGTTATAGACCTCGCCCAGCAACAGTCCGCGACCATCGCCCAACTGTGGATTGTAGGAACCGAACTGATGACCGGAATAGACCATCGCCCTCGGAACCGCATCGGCCCAGAGCTTGTGGCCGCTGAACAGCTCGGCGAACTCCGGCGTTTCGGCCACGGCCGGATCAAGGTCGAGCAACGCCATGGCGGCAGGGCTCGCGACCACGAGGCGCGGATTGTCGATGGGCTCGGGCAGCACGTGGGCGGAAAACGTATCGCCCAAGCGATCGAAGCGATTATCGAAGGTCAGTTCGTCGAGGGCTTTCACCGGCCATCTCCAGCAGAATGTCCGAGCATTCTGCTAGGGACAGGGCGGTTAGTCGAGCTTGGCGGGCGGCGTCTCTTGCAGCGGTTTGCCATCGACCCGCGGCACGATGGTTTTGGTTTCCGACTCGATCGGCACGATCTTGTATTCCTCGCCGTGAAGGTTCTTGAGGTAAACCTCCATCTGCCGGAACGAGATGTTGATGTGCTGCTTCTTGAACTCGCGGTTGATGAAGCGGTTGACCTCGTCGAGCACCGGGTTGCGGTCGCCGAGGTCGCGCACATGCATACGCAACTCGTGGTCGAGGGTGCTTTCGCCGAAGTTCAGGAAGTAAACGAGCGGCTCGGGCTCCTTGAGCACCCGAGGGTTCTCCCGCGCGGCTTTCAACAGCAGTTCTTTCACCAGGTCCAGGTCCGAGCCGTAATCGACGCCGAGCTTCAAGGTCACCCGGGTGATGGTGTCGGTCAGGGACCAGTTGATCAGTTGCCCGGTAATGAACGTCTTGTTCGGGACGATGATGTCCTTGCGGTCGAAGTCGGTGATGGTCGTGGCGCGGATGCGGATCTTGCTCACCGTGCCCGACAGGTTACCGATGGTGATGGTGTCGCCGATCCGCACCGGGCGTTCGAACAGGATCATGATGCCGGAGATGAAGTTCGCAAAAATCTCCTGCATGCCGAAACCGAGGCCGACCGAGAGCGCCGCCACCAGCCATTGCAACTTGTCCCAGCTCACGCCGAGGGTCGACAGGGTCGAGACGAAACCGACGCCGGCGATCACGTAGGACAGCAACGTGGTGGTGGCGTAGGCGCTGCCCTGGGCCAGATTCAGCTTCGACAACACCAAGACTTCCAGCAGGCCCGGCAAGTTGCGCGCGAGGGCGAAGGTGATGCCGATGATGATCAGCGCACCGAGCATGTCGCCGATGCTGATCGGCACCATGCTCATGTTGGCGCCGGTGCCGCTGGTGTATTCGTAGAGGGTGATGTTGTCCAGGTACGAGAACACCGAGATCAGGTCCGACCAGACCCAGTACAGCGCCGCCATGAACCCGCCCAGCAGCGCCAGACGAATCAGGCGCAAGGACTGTTCGTTGACCTTTTCGATGTCGAGGGTGGGCTCTTCGATCACCGCTTCGCCGTCGCCGGCCTCTTTGGCGGCCTGACGTTTGGCCAGCGCTCGCTGATAGGCCAGGCGCCGTGCGGCAACGCTGAGGCCACGGACAAAGGTCGCTTCGATCACCAGCCAGAACATCAGCAGGTAAAGGGTGTTGATCAACCGGTCGCTGAGTTTCAGTGCGGTGTAGAAATAGCCAAAGCACACGGCGACGAACAACGCGATCGGCAACGCAGTGAACATGATTGCCACGGCCTTGCGGAACAGTGAGGCGTTTTCGTGCGTCGGGCTGCTGATCAGCAGGCGGCTGAGCAACCAGGCCATCAGCGCGTAGCAGGTCAGAACCACCGGCATGCCGATCACATCATCGGCCAGTGCCGCCGGTTGCAGTTCGGCGATCGCCACTACCGCGACCAGAGCCATTACCACCAGACCCAGTCGACGGACCCAGCCTTGCAGGAATTCAACCTGGGGTTTTTCCCAGCGGAAATGCAGTTCGGCCACGCCGCCCGGCGCGAGGATCCGGTAAGCGGTGTAGAACACCAGCCAGGCCTGAGCCATTTGCAACAATGCCGAGCCCATGTTGGCGTTTTGCCCGCGAGCGTCGATCTGCAAGGCCAGGCCGCACAAGGCCAGGCCCAGCGCCACCGGCAGTGCCAACAGAATATTGAACAGGATCGCCTGCGGCGTGTGCCACTGGCTGTCACGCTTGAAGTGGCCGATGTCCTGGTGAACCTTGTTCAGTCGGGCATACAGGCTTTTGCGTCGCCACAGCAGGGCGCCGATCAGCAGCACCAACGGCAGAAACAGCAGCGGTCGCTGAGTCAGGCCGTCAATCAATTCGCTCACGCTCGACGCCAGCGGCAGGGTTGCCACCTGGCGTTGTAGACGATCCGGCACGCCGCGCATCCATTCCGGGTCCAGCGGCTTGTTGCTCGGAATCCAGAACATCTGCTCTTCAAGCGTGGCCCGCAGGCTTTGCGCAGTGCTCAGCAGTTGCTTCTGATTGAGTTGCAGCGTGATCGATTCGTTGAGCACCGCGCTGAGTTCGCGGTTCAGCCGCTCCAGCAGGTCGGCGCGGGTCGTGGCCAGTTCCAGCAGGCTTTTGCGCAGTTGCGGGGTGACTTGCTCGGGAGGTTGAGTCGAGAGCAGGTTGTCGACGTAGGTCGCCGGGTTGCTGAGCAATTCCCGTTGCTGGCTGACTTCGAACTGATACAGGCGGATGTCGGCGATCTGGTCGGCCAGGTCGCGGTCGAGCTTGAGGCGCGGCAGGCCCTGTTTCTGTTTGTAGAGAATTTTCGACAGCAGCAGGCTGCCCTTGAGCACGTTGATTTGCTCATCGAGGGCCGAATCGCTCTGGGTGACGTTGTCCAGTTGCTGCTTGGTTTGCAGGTTCTGCTGGGTGACTTCGTTGAGACGGTCGGTGCTTTTGAGCAGGTAGTCCGAGAGTTTCAGGTTCGCCGCGCTTTCGGTGGCTAACAAGGCGCTGCCGCCCGACTTCTGCGCCTCGATGGACTGTTGCGTCACCGTTTCCTGAGACTGGGCCAGGCGCTTCTGGTTGATCAGGTTTTGCAGTTCCTGGATTTCCCGATCCAGGCGATCGGATTTTTCCGTCAGCAAGTCATGCTGGCTGTTGCCCAGGTCCTGCAACTGGCTGTTGCCGGCCAGTTCCTGGCGGCGCAGCGGGATCAGCGCGTTCAGTGCCGCCAGCTCGGCATTGAGCAGGTCACGCTGTTCGCCACTCAAGGTCTTGCCGTTGTCCTTGCCATTCTTGAGGATATTATTGATTTGCTGGATGCGCGTCTGACTGCTGGAGATTTCAGCCTGGGCGCGCTCTGGGCGGGTTTGCGCGGTAATGACCAGGCTGTTCGCTTCGGCGAGGGCTTTTTGCAAGTCGCTTTGCTGGGTCGAGCGCTCGGTGAGCATCTGCTCCAGCTGCTGAATGGATTCTTTGGTATAGCGTTGCGCCACCGGCGTCACGCTGCTGCCCTTGAGGCGAGTCAGTTCGCGCTGGTTCTCGATGTTCTGCTTGGGGGCGGTGGCGAGTTGCTGCTTGAGCGCAGTCAGCTTCTGCTCGTAATCACGCTTATTGTTGAGCTGGGTCAGCGTGCTTTGCAGGAGCGTCTGCAGGGCTTTTTGATCGGCTTCCGGCAGTTTGCGCTCGGCGATCTTGTCCAGGTTTGCCTGCACGGCTTCGCTGGACGGCGGTTCGGCCGCTTGCAAACTACCGACAGAGAGACTCAAGCCCAACAGGGCCATGATGAAAAAGGTGCGCAGGGTTGACATAGAGACCGATCGAAAACGAGACGAAGAATGGAGTTTAGAGGAAGAGTCCCGGACCTGGGCGACTTCCTTCGGGGAATCTGACGCCCACTTTGCCGATCTTGTTCCCCTCCATGACCGCGACGGTCCAGATGGTGTTGTTCCACTCCACCTGGTCACCGACTACTGGCGCACCGCCTACTTTGTGGGCAATGAAACGTGCCAGCGTCATGTCCGGATCGATGCCTTCGACTTTCAACCCGTACAGGGCAGCAACCGCAGCCAGCTGGGCATCTCCTTCGAGTACGAAGTCGCCGAAGAAGCGCAAATCGAGGCCCCGTTGAGGCGCCTGGCTGAACAGTTTTCCAAGGGCCGACAGGTTGTGTTCGTGGCCGATTACGCACAGTAAATCATCGACTTCAAGCACCGTACTACCCGACGGATGGAGCAGTTGCTGGCCACGAAACAGGGCTGCGATGCGAGTGCCTTCGGGCATTTTCAGCTCGCGAAGGGGCGAACCGATGCACCATTTTTCAGCGCCGAGGCGATAAACGAACAGCTCCCACTCGCTGGTGACATGCACTTCCAGCGCGGCGCGGGAGATCGGCGCCGGCTCCGGCGGAACGGTCACCTTCAACAGTTTCGCCACCCACGGCAGGCTCGTGCCCTGTACCAGCAGCGAGACCAGCACGATAAAGAACGCGAGGTTGAAGTACAGCTGAGCGTTGGGCAGCCCCGCCATTAGCGGGAACACCGCCAGAATGATCGGGACCGCGCCACGCAGGCCAACCCAGGAAATGAAGGCTTTTTCGCGACCATGGAAGGCCTTGAACGGCAGCAGGCCGACCATCACCGACAGCGGCCGTGCAAACAGAATCATCCACAGCGCCAAACCCAGCGCGGGCAGGGCGATGGGCAATAAGTCGTGCGGCGTGACCAGCAGGCCCAGCACCAGGAACATGCCGATCTGCGCCAGCCAGGCCATGCCGTCGAGCATGTGCAAGATGCCGTGACGGCTGCGCACCGGACGGTTGCCGATCACCAGGCCGCACAGATAAACGGCGAGGAAGCCACTGCCGTGCAGGGCGTTGGTCAGGGCGAACACCACCAGCCCGCCAGCAATGACCAGGATCGGGTAGAGGCCGGTGGCCAGGTTGATGCGGTTGACCAGTTGCAGCATCAGCCAGCCGCCACACAGGCCGATCACGCCGCCGATGCCGAACTCGCGCACCAGATGCACCAGCAGGTTCCAGTGCAGGCCGGTCTCGCCGCTGGCGAGCATGTCGATCAGGGTGACGGTGAGGAACACTGCCATCGGATCGTTGCTGCCGGATTCGATCTCGAGGCTGGCGCTGACCCGTTCGTTCAGGCCTTTGCCGCCGAGCAGCGAGAACACTGCCGCGGCATCCGTGGAGCCGACGATGGCGCCGATCAGCAATCCCTGGATCAGGTTCAGATTGAACAGCCACGCCGCAGCCATGCCGGTCAGCCCGGTGGTAATCAACACGCCGACCGTGGCCAGCGACAGTGCCGGCCATAACGCTACGCGGAAACTCGACACCCGTGTCCGCAAACCGCCGTCGAGCAGAATGACGGCCAATGCGAGGTTGCCGACCAGATAAGCTGTTGGGTAGTTATCGAAAATAATACCGGCGCCATCGACGCCGGCGGCCATGCCCACGGCCAGGATAATCACCAGAATCGGGATGCCGAGGCGGGACGAAAGAGAGCTCACCAGAATGCTCGCACCTACCAGCAACGCGCCGATCAAGAACAGGCTGTTGATGGTCGTCGAATTCAAAGGCAATACTCCAGAAAGCTGAAAGGCGGGCACAAACTGACCATGCAGTCTGCGTGCCAGCGATTCTAACCTGTTGAAATGTGATGCTGTCAAAAAGGTTTTTGAAGGAGCGAACTACGTCGTCAAGTCGAGCGCAGTCACTGTGGCGAGGGGGCTTGCCCCCGTTGGGTCGCGAAGCGACCCCAAGTCAGCCGCTGAAATATTTCTGAGAAATCCCACCCGCAGGTTTTACGGCTGCTTCGCAACCGAACGGGGCGGTGCGACGTTTCGCCAAGCCCCCTCGCCACAGCAAGCCCCTCAAGCCACAAAAAGTTGTTGACCGTTACAGACTGAACCGCCCAACCATGTTGTTCAGGTCCAGCGCCAACCGCGACAACTCATTGCTCGCCGCGCTCGTCTGATTTGCCCCGGTCGCCGATTGCACCGACAGATCACGAATGTTCACCAGGTTGCGATCTACTTCCCGAGCGACCTGCGCCTGCTCTTCAGCCGCGCTGGCGATGACCAGGTTGCGTTCGTTGATTTCGACGATGGCGCTGTTGATGGTGTCCAGCGACAGGCCGGCACCACGGGCGATGTTCAGGGTCGACTCGGCACGCTCGGTGCTGTTGCGCATCGAATCCACAGCGTGTTCGGTGCCGCTTTGAATGCTGCCGATCATCCGTTCGATTTCACTGGTCGATTGCTGGGTGCGATGCGCCAGGGCGCGAACCTCATCCGCCACCACCGCAAAACCACGACCGGCTTCACCCGCACGAGCGGCTTCAATCGCCGCGTTCAACGCCAGCAGGTTGGTCTGGTCTGCCAGGCCGCGGATCACGTCCAACACCTTACCGATATCGCGGGATTCATTCGCCAGGTCGCCAATCAGCGTGGCGGTGCTCTGCACATCGGCGCTCATGCGTTCGATGGCGCTGACGGTTTCCTGAACCAGATCACGGCCGTCGCCAGCAGAGGTGGTGGCGTTCTTCGACGCTTCGGACGTGCTCACCGCGTTGCGCGCCACTTCTTCCACAGCGCTGGTCATTTCGTTGACGGCGGTGGCGGCCTGTTCGATCTCGTTGTTCTGCTGGGTCAGGCCGCGTGCGCTTTCGTCGGTGACACTGTTGAGCTCTTCAGCGGCGGAGGCCAGTTGCGTGGCCGAGCCGGAAATCCGCTGCAGCGTATCGCGCAGCTTGTCCTGCATCTTCGCCATCGCTCCCAGCAACCGACCGGCTTCGTCTTCGCCATCAACGGTGATCGGGCGAGTCAGGTTACCTTCGGCGATTTCTTCGGCAGCGCTCAAGGCCTTGGCGATCGGTTTGGTGATGCTGTTGGTCAGCAACCAGGCAAACAGCACGGTCAGGCCGGTGGCGATGACCAGCAAGGTAATCACTAGGTTGAAGGCCGAGGAGTACTGGTCGACGGCTCGCTGGGTGGTGTCGGCGGTCTGCTGAGTGTTGATTTCCAGCAAACGATTGAGTACAGCGTTGATTGCTTCGGAGTTGGTCAGCAGATCGGTGTTGAGCAAGGTGCGCAGTTCATCGATCTGATTGTTGCGCGACAGGGTTTTCATCCGGTCTTCGATCTGACGGTACTGCCCCAGCAACTGCACGTATTGATCGTAGGCAGCACGTTCCCGCGGGCTGGCGATCAGTTTTTCGTAGGTCGCCTGAGCGGCACGAATCTGCTGGTTACGCGTCTCCAGCAGGTCCACGGTTTTTTGCTGAACGTCGGGTTCGCGGTTCACCAGCAAACGATAGGACAGCACCCGCAGGCGTAAGGTGAGTTGAGTGAACTCGTCGAGGCTTTTGATGCTCGGCACGCTGCTCAAGGTGATCTCCTCGGCGGCACCGCGAATCTTGCTCATCTGGTTCAAGGCAAACACCCCCAGAACCAGCATCAAACCGCCAATCAGAGCGAAGCCGAGGAACGCCCGCGGCGCGATATTCATATTACGAAGGGACATGGTGTTTACCGAAAAGAGCGCAGCCGTGCGGCGCTGGGACTGACGTATGAGTGACTTATCGGTCATACGACTAAAGTCTTGAGTGCCTGTGCGTATTTGTCGCAGCCAGGTCGTTACCTGGAGCGAAGCTTGCTCGCGAAGAACGTCCAGGCACCGGGTTCATTCAGACAGCACGCGTTATCGTTAACGTCCTTCGCGAGCAAGCTTCGCTCCTACAGAAATTATGGCGACGAAGTGCAGGAACCAGATCAGCCAATCACAGTCTTTAAAGTTCGCGAGGGAGGTCACCCGCCAGCAAAATCAAGGCCTTGCGCCCCAATAACCCTGGCATCCGTGGTGACTTTTCTTTATCGTACGCGCCCTTTGAAAATGCCTGGAAAATCAAAATGTTGGAAGCATCCCTAAGCCAATTGGAACAGCTGGTCAGCGACCTTGTTCAACAGAACCAGAACCTGCTCGGCACCAACCAGACCCTGAGCGCAGAATTGGCCCAGGCCAAGGATGAAAACGAAAGCCTGCAACTGAGCCTGATGGAGCAGGAAGAAAAACAAGGCGCCACCGCCGCCCGCATTCAGGCCCTGGTTGAACGCGTCAGCGCCGGCCCGGTCAGCGCATGAGTTACGGCGCCGCAGGGGTAAAAGTCGTCTCGATCCTGGGGGAGGACTATTCGATCAAGGCGCCGGCCGGGGAAGAGCAAACCCTGCTGGACGCCGCAATGATGTTGAAAGCCGCTTTGGCCGACACCAAAAGAAAGTACCCGACGCTGATCGGTGACCGCCTGTTGGTGCTGGCCGCGATGAATCTTTGCTCTCAGCAGATCGAAATGCAAAAGCAGCACAAGCTCGAACTCGACCGTTACCAAGAGCAAGTCAGCGCCACGGTTGAAGTGATCTCCAAGACGATCAATCAGGCCTGATCGGCTTTGCGCGCAACCAAAGAATAAATTGTCGTTTGTGTTGTATACAATCGGCACGGCTGTTGCAGTGTTCCAGCCTCTTATTCTTTGGGGGTGCTCCATGCAGTTCTGGCGTCGCAGTATTCAATGGCAGTTGATCCTCAGTATGGGCACCGCTCTGCTGGTCAGCATTCTGATCGTGGTTGGAATTTATCCCTCGTGGTCAACCGCCTCGCCCAGCGCTATCTGGTCGAACAAGCATTGCCGTCGAGCATCGAAGCGATGCGCAACGACATCGAGCGCATCCTCATTCAACCCCTCACCGCCGCCAAGGACATTGCCAGCAACAGCAATGGTGCGCGACTGGCTGGCCACGGGTGAAAACAGTGCCGGACCGCCACGTTCGATGGGTGGGTTTCGGTTACGCTGAGTGTGTGCTGTCCAGCAATTAGCTGCATCACCCAAAGGCATGGCGATCAAGCGGCGGGCCTTGGGATGCTGGTCGCTGTGTAATCGATGCGGGGACCTAGAGTTCCGAGGGACAAGTCCCGGTAATGTGATGATTTTCTCCGAAATAGCAGTTGTGTTGTTCATCATGAATACTCATCAGGCGTATCAGGTTGCAGGAGAAGTTTCATAAGGTGCAACGTGCCTATGAGGCGTCGGCCTCATAGGCAGGAGAATGTCTATTTGTCAGGCTGTGTAGTAGCTTCTATACTTTCCTCTCTGGGTAATACCGTGAAATAAGTTGACTTCATCATAGGGCCCAGCGCTGTATTTCCCTGTGCTGACAGCCATTTATCCCCCTCTTTCACAGTAAAAATAATTGTAATCAGTCCTTCTGTGTCATCATAAGAGATGCCCTCTAGGTTGCTCACGTCCCCTCGAAGAAAAGATGCGATATTATTCGGTCCGGTAAAAGTATTTCCATACTGATCCTGCAGCGCCAGATTTACATTCGCATATGTACTTTTACCAAGTTGAGGTTTGTTTAGAGTTGATGGTGATATGGACGGAGTGAACCTTGCGAGTACTGGCGGTCCTGGATCGGCTACGGTTACACTTGTACGGCCATAAAGTTTTCCTCCGTCTCCGCTGGTGTTTGCTATGAATCGGGCTCTAAACACTGAGTTTGTTAAGTGATAATCATGATTATGTCCAAACAACGTATTTGCCTGATTTACGAGTACAAAACCATCCCACAGTGGGTGCCATTGGTCGTTTAAAAGTATGTCTATGTACGTTTCAACACCGGTTTTTGATTGGTTGAGCATGTAAAGTGGAACGATTAAAGTGCCTTTTGGTATAACAAAATTCGGACTGGTCCATCCAACCTCCCCATTAAATGTATGTTCCATTACGACGGTTCCGTTTTTTTCCTGATGGGATAGTGATGTTGTCTGTCTCTGGTAGACATCGTTTAATTGGCTGTTCGGCGAGGAGCTATTTGAGCTCATGATGTGATATTCCTTTATTACGTCATTGGTGGTAATAGATTGCCGAGAGTCAAGAATGACGACCGGTCGGAGTAAAAAATACGAATAAGAAACTGAGGGCGCTACTGTCAAAGTTGACAGGTAGCGCCGTGTAAAATTTTTGTTTGAATATTAAGACATTGAAGCTAAAAGGTTTTTTAGACTATGAGGAGAAAGATAATATGGCGAGTTGTTCGTTTTTTCCGATAAGTGGGCCGGCTTATACCAACGCCATCAAAACCACTCATCCTGCATCCCAAGACAAACATCATCCCGCGCCTCAAGAATCGCCAGTTCATGATGGCAACCCGGCACTTCCCACGTCAGGAAATACCGCGCGGCCTGCAGCTTGCCTTTATAGAAGCTCACATCCGCCGCATTCCCTTTGGCCAACCCTTCCTCGGCGCGAATCGCCTGTTCCAGCCAGCGCCAGCCAATCACCGTGTGCCCGAACACTTTCAGGTACAGCGCCGAGTTCGCCAGACTGCTGTTGACCTTGCCTTGGCCTAGATCGGTCAGCAGGCCAATGGTCACTGTTTGCAAGCGCGCCACCAGTTTCTCCAGGGGGTCGCGCAAAGGGGTTAGCGATTCGTATGCATGAGCGCGCTCGGCAGTATTGGCAATCAGGCGGATCAATTGCTTGAGCCCCGCGCCACCGTTCTGCGCCAGTTTGCGACCCAGCAGATCCAGCGACTGAATACCGTGAGTGCCTTCGTGGATCGGGTTCAAACGATTGTCGCGGTAATACTGCTCGACCGGGTATTCACGGGTGTAACCATGTCCACCGAGAATCTGGATCGCCAGTTCGTTGGCCTTCAGACAAAACTCCGACGGCCAGGATTTGACGATTGGCGTCAGCAAATCCAGCAGCTCGTGCGCCTGTTTGCGCTCGGCTTCAGTCTCAAGGGTCGTGGTGTCATCGAACAGTCGCGCGGCGTACAGGCCAAGGTCGAACGAGCCTTCGACGTAGGCTTTTTGCGTCAGCAACATGCGTTTCACGTCAGCATGTTGAATGATCGCCACCGGCGCGGTGTTCGGGTCTTTGCTGTCCGGCACGCGGCCCTGTGGACGCTCGCGGGCGTACTCCAGCGAATACAGATAACCGGCGTAACCGAGCATGACCGCACCCATGCCGACGCCGATCCGCGCTTCGTTCATCATCTGGAACATGTAGCTCAAACCGTGGTGCGGCTTGCCCACCAGATAGCCGACGCACTCGCCGTTGTCACCGAAATTCAGTGCGGTGGACGTGGTGCCGCGCCAGCCCATCTTGTGGAACAGACCGGCCAGCAACACGTCATTGCGCTTGCCCAGACTGCCGTCATCGTTGACCAGGAACTTGGGCACGATAAACAGCGAAATGCCCTTCACCCCGGCCGGCGCATCCGGCAACTTGGCCAGCACCATGTGCACAATGTTTTCCGACAGCGGGTGATCGCCGCCGGAGATGAAAATCTTGTTGCCCTTCAGGCGATAAGTACCGTCAGACGCAGGCTCTGCGCGGGTACGAATATCCGACAGCGACGAACCGGCGTGCGGTTCGGTCAGCGCCATGGTGCCGAAGAAGCGGCCGTCGATCATCGGTTGCAGGAAGCGTTGTTTCTGCTCTTCAGTGCCGAAGCTTTCGATCAGGTTGGCCGCGCCCATGGTCAGGAACGGGTACGAGGTTGATGCCGCGTTGGCCGACTGGAAGTGCGCGAAGCATGCCTGGGACAACAGCGTAGGAAGTTGCATGCCGCCGGCGTCGAAACTGCGGGCGGCGTTGAGGAATCCGGCTTCGAGGAAGGCATCCACCGCCGGTTTCACTTCCGGAATCAGAATCGCCTGACCGTCCTCATAGCGCGGCTCGTTCTCGTCACCCTTGCGGTTGTGTGGGGCGAAGAACTTCTCGGCGATGCTGCGGGCGGTGCCGATGGCGGCATCGAAGGTTTCGCGGTTGTGCTCGGCGAAACGCTCACGCTGGGTCAGGCCTTCGGCGTCGAGGACTTCGTACAGCTCGAAAGCCAGATTGCGGGAACTGAGCAACGTCTCGGACATGGCGGCTTACCTTTTTTTGGAATGGACCGAGTCTAGGCGTGGGGAGGGCGAGCGGAAAGGATGATTGACGAGCGTGATGGTGGAGCAGCGCACCAACTTAGCAGACGCCACAAAACAAATGTGGGAGCGAGCCTGCTCGCGATTGCGTCGGTACAGCCAACATTGATGTGACTGAAAGGACGCCATCGCGAGCAGGCTCGCTCCCACAGGGATTTTGCATGCCGGGCACCTATCGCAGGTGCCCGGTTTTGTTGCGGTTTAACCGATAGTCATCAGGCTGGCATTACCACCCGCCGCAGCGGTGTTAACGCTCAACGCTCGCTCGATCACCAGGCGCTCCAACGCGATGTTGGTTTCACCTTGCGACAAACCATGAACCCCGACAATCGCACCGGCACGCTTGGCCACTTGCTGGCAAACCGCACGCAGCTGATCAGAATGGCCGTGATGCACAACTGCATCAAACACCACTTCGTCTTTGTTCCAGTCAGAAACCAGCTTGATGCGCGCCTGAATTTCCTTCGGCAGACGTGCGAACAGTGCCTTGGTCAATTCTGCTTCCGGCCACACCGCCGAACCGCCGACGGCCAATACCGCCGCCAGTTGCGTCAGCAGATCGCCTTCGACTTCCGCCAGGCACAGCACATGTTCGCGCGGCAGGATGGCGTAGCTGTTGCGCTCGCCGGTCGGGCCCGCCAGAACACGGGTGATCCCGCTTTGCGATTGCGCCGCGAACTGCACGCACAGGGCGCTCAGGTCGGCAAACTTGTTGCTGTCGGCCCAGGCTTGCAGCGCGGTCAGCGGTTTGCTCATGGCGTCACGCAGACGAACATCCGGTGCAGTGACGGCGTCGCCGCGAGCGAAGGATTGTTCGATTGCATCGGTAGGACGCGTCGACAACAGACGGTACAGGTACAACGGACCACCGGCTTTCGGGCCGGTACCCGACAAGCCTTCGCCACCGAACGGTTGCACGCCAACCACGGCGCCAACGATGTTGCGGTTCACGTAGACGTTACCGGCATTGACGTTGTCGATCACCTTGGCGATGGTCTCGTCGATACGCGTGTGCACACCCAGCGTCAGGCCGTAGCCGGAAGCGTTGATCTGGCCGATCAACTGGTCGATGTCTTTGCGCTTGTAGCGAACCACGTGCAGCACCGGACCGAAGATCTCGCGTTGCAGCTCATCGAAGCTTTCCAGCTCGATCAGCGTCGGCATCACGAAGGTGCCGCGTTTGACTTCTTCGCTGTTGGCGATCGCCACCTGGTACACGGAGCGACCTTTGTCGCGCATGGCCTGGATGTGCTTCTCGATGCCAGCCTTGGCTTCGGCGTCGATCACCGGGCCGATGTCTACGGACAGACGCTCCGGGTTACCGAGGCGGCATTCAGCCATGGCGCCCTTGAGCATTTCGATGACGCGGTCAGCGGAATCTTCCTGCAAGCAAAGTACGCGCAGCGCCGAGCAACGTTGACCGGCGCTGTCGAAGGCAGACGATACGACGTCGATCACAACCTGTTCGGTCAGTGCCGAGGAGTCGACGATCATTGCGTTCTGGCCGCCGGTTTCGGCAATCAGCGGAATCGGGCGGCCCTGTGCATCCAGACGGCCGGCGATGTTGCGTTGCAGCAGACGAGCGACTTCGGTGGAACCGGTGAACATCACGCCTTTGACCCGATCGTCACCGACCAGACGAGCACCCACGGTTTCGCCACGGCCCGGCAGCAGTTGCAGCACGCCTTCCGGAATTCCGGCTTCGAGCAACAGGCGCACGGCTTGAGCGGCGACCAGCGGGGTTTGTTCAGCAGGCTTGGCCAGTACCGGGTTACCGGCAGCCAGTGCCGCAGCGACTTGACCACTGAAGATGGCCAGCGGGAAGTTCCAAGGGCTGATGCACACCACCGGACCCAACGGGCGGTGGGCGTCGTTGGTGAAATCGTTGCGCGCCTGCACTGCGTAGTAACGCAGGAAGTCCACGGCCTCACGCACTTCGGCGATGGCGTTGGCAAAGGTCTTGCCGGCTTCACGAGCCAGCAGGCCCATCAGCGGCTGGATCTCGC
Organism: Pseudomonas sp. LBUM1651; assembly: GCF_059716135.1. Taxonomy (NCBI): domain Bacteria; kingdom Pseudomonadati; phylum Pseudomonadota; class Gammaproteobacteria; order Pseudomonadales; family Pseudomonadaceae; genus Pseudomonas; species Pseudomonas sp. LBUM1651. The sequence goes on from NZ_CP166805.1 coordinate 470,205, forward strand.
CTTCCATCAAATCGGCGGCACGTTCCAGAATCGCAGCGCGTTCGGCGGGCGGAGTGGCCTGCCAGATCGGCGCGGCGTTCAAGGCGCACTGGATCGCGTTGTCGACGTCTTCGACGGTTGCTTCCTGCACGTGGCCAACGACGTCGCGCAAGTCGGACGGGTTCAATACCGGTGCAGGCGTTTCAGTACTGGAGACGCAACCGAGCATCGGCGCGGCTTTCCAGTGGTTGTGAGCGGTGGCCAGCAGGGCGCAGGACAGGGAAGCCAGACGATGTTCGTTGGCCATGTCGATACCGCTGGAGTTGGCGCGCTCGGCACCATAAAGGTCGCGCGGCAGCGGAATGCGCGGGTGCGGCAGGCCGAAGCCGCCTTCCAGCGTCGCCATCTGCTCGATGCTGGCCACTGGATCGGCCACCAGCTCCTGAATCGAAATGGACTGGTCGGCGATACGGTTGACGAACGAAGTGTTCGCGCCGTTTTCCAGCAGACGACGCACCAGGTACGCCAACAGTGTTTCGTGAGTACCGACCGGAGCGTACACGCGGCACGGGCGGTTCAGCTTGCCTTCGGAAACTTTGCCTACAACCTGTTCGTACAGCGGTTCACCCATGCCGTGCAGGCACTGGAACTCGTACTGACCGGGGTAATAGTTCTGACCGGCGATGTGGTAAATGGCCGACAGGGTGTGGGCGTTGTGCGTGGCGAACTGCGGATAGATGACTTCCGGCACCGACAGCAGTTTGCGCGCGCAAGCGATGTAGGAAACGTCGGTGTACACCTTGCGGGTGTAGACCGGGTAGCCTTCCAGGCCTTCGACCTGGGCGCGCTTGATTTCGCTGTCCCAGTACGCGCCTTTTACCAGGCGGATCATCAGGCGATGACGGCTGCGGCGAGCCAGGTCGATCACGTAATCGATCACGTACGGGCAACGCTTCTGATAGGCCTGGATCACGAAACCGATGCCGTTCCAGCCGGTCAGTTGCGGCTCGAAGCACAGGCGCTCCAGCAGATCCAGCGACAGCTCGAGGCGGTCGGCTTCTTCGGCGTCGATGTTCAGGCCGATGTCGTATTGCTTGGCCAGCAAGGTCAGCGACAGCAGGCGCGGGTACAACTCGTCCATCACGCGCTCGTACTGCGCACGGCTGTAACGCGGGTGGAGTGCCGACAGCTTGATGGAAATGCCCGGGCCTTCATAAATCCCACGACCGTGGGACGCTTTGCCGATCGAATGGATGGCTTGTTCGTACGAGGCCAGGTACTTCTGGGCGTCGTGCTCGGTGAGTGCGGCTTCACCCAGCATGTCGTAGGAATAGCGGAAGCCCTTGGCTTCGAACTTGCTCGCGTTGGCCAGGGCTTCGGCGATGGTTTCGCCGGTGACGAACTGCTCGCCCATCAGGCGCATGGCCATGTCGACGCCCTTGCGGATCATCGGCTCGCCGCTCTTGCCGATGATGCGGCTCAAGGAAGAAGTCAGGCCCGCTTCATTATGGGTGGCGACCAGTTTGCCGGTCAGCAGCAGACCCCAAGTGGCGGCATTGACGAACAGCGATGGGCTGTTGCCCAGGTGCGGCTGCCAGTTGCCGGTGCTGATCTTGTCGCGAATCAGTGCGTCGCGAGTGCCTTTGTCCGGGATGCGCAGCAGCGCTTCGGCCAGGCACATCAGCGCTACGCCTTCCTGGGACGACAGGGAAAATTCCTGCAACAGGCCCTGAACAATCCCGGCACGGCCGCCGGCGCTCTTCTGATTGCGCAGTTTCTCGGCAATCGAGGCAGCGAGCTTGTTGGTGGCTTCGGCCATGGCGACCGGCAGGCGAGCCTGTTCGATCAGCATCGGCACCACTTCCGGCTCAGGGCGACGGTATGCGGCGGTGATCGAAGCGCGCAGCACCGATTGCGGCAGGATGCTTTCAGCGAATTCGAGGAAGCACTGGTGCGCATGGTCAACATGGACTTCGCCACTGTCGTCTACTTCTTTGGCGGTCAGGCCGTTCAGCTCGGTCAGGGTTGCACCACCCTCGAGTTTTTCCAGGTAATTGAAAATTGCCTGCTTGATCAGCCAGTGCGGCGTGCGATCAATCGAGGTCGCGGCGGCCTTGAGGCGCTCGCGGGTCGGGTCATCAAGTTTGACCCCAAGGGTGGTGGTAGCCATATTTTTATCCTCATGTTTGCCACGACCGCGTGGCATCAGCTGGCCGCAAGATTAGCTGGGCAATCTTTGAGGTGCAACCGGGTGCAACCCTTTTTTTGTCGGAATAATAAGCAGCTCGTCAGGAATTAAATTCCGGTACGAACGTACCGCTCCTGCTTGGTGCTTTTAATTCTAGAAAAGGTCGTTCACTGCGCTAAAAGGAAGCAAAAACCACCTTTTTTCAGGTAAATCCGACTAGGTGCAACTTATTCTCAAGAAATGGGTTGCACCTTATTTGCTTTGTTGAATAGCATTCGCGGCCAAGGTGCAACCGGTCAAAAAAGACAGGTGCACCGGCTGATGGCTTTCCTGGGGAAACATCAGTCCTAAATGCGCGGGATTCACAATCGTCTGCCAAACGTCGTCGTTTGCGAGCGGTTAACAAAAAACCGCCGCTACATAAAAACAAAGCCAGGGCGTAACTTAATGAGCGTAAGCAATCCAACCCTGATCACGTTCGTGATCTACATCGCAGCAATGGTGCTGATCGGCTTCATGGCCTATCGTTCCACCAACAACCTTTCTGACTACATTCTGGGCGGTCGCAGCCTGGGCAGCGTCGTGACTGCATTGTCCGCCGGCGCCTCCGACATGAGCGGCTGGTTGTTGATGGGCCTGCCGGGCGCCATCTACATGTCCGGTCTGTCCGAAAGCTGGATCGCCATCGGCCTGATCGTCGGTGCTTACCTGAACTGGCTGTTCGTCGCCGGCCGTCTGCGCGTGCAGACCGAGCACAACGGTGATGCGCTGACTCTGCCGGATTACTTCTCCAGCCGTTTCGAAGACAAAAGCGGCCTGCTGCGGATCATCTCCGCGGTCGTGATCCTGGTGTTCTTCACCATCTACTGCGCCTCCGGCATCGTGGCTGGCGCCCGTCTGTTCGAAAGCACCTTCGGCATGTCCTACGAGACAGCGCTGTGGGCCGGCGCTGCGGCGACGATTGCCTACACCTTCGTCGGCGGTTTCCTGGCCGTGAGCTGGACTGACACCGTACAAGCCACGCTGATGATCTTCGCCCTGTTGCTGACGCCGATCATCGTGCTGCTGGCCACCGGCGGCGTTGACACCACGTTCCTGGCCATCGAAGCGCAAGACGCCAGCAACTTCGACATGCTGAAAAACACCACCTTCATCGGCATCATCTCGCTGATGGGCTGGGGCCTGGGTTACTTCGGCCAGCCGCATATCCTCGCGCGTTTCATGGCCGCGGATTCGGTCAAGTCGATCGCCAACGCTCGCCGTATCTCCATGACCTGGATGATCCTGTGCCTGGGCGGCACCGTCGCTGTTGGTTTCTTCGGTATCGCTTACTTCTCGGCGCACCCTGATGTGGCCGGTCCTGTGACCGAAAACCACGAGCGCGTGTTCATCGAACTGGCCAAAATCCTGTTCAACCCATGGATCGCCGGTGTACTGCTGTCGGCCATTCTGGCTGCCGTGATGAGTACTTTGAGCTGCCAGCTGCTGGTGTGCTCGAGCGCCCTGACCGAAGACTTCTACAAAACCTTCCTGCGTAAAACCGCTTCCCAGGTTGAACTGGTCTGGGTCGGTCGCGCCATGGTGCTGCTGGTTGCCCTGATCGCCATCGCGATGGCCGCCAACCCGGAAAACCGTGTACTGGGTCTGGTCAGCTACGCCTGGGCTGGTTTCGGTGCGGCGTTCGGTCCGGTCGTCCTGATCTCCGTGATCTGGAAAGACATGACCCGCAACGGCGCACTGGCCGGCATTCTGGTTGGCGCGATCACCGTGATCGTGTGGAAACACTTCGAGCTGCTGGGTCTGTACGAAATCATTCCTGGTTTCATCTTCGCCAGCCTGGCGATCTACATCGTCAGCAAACTGGGCAACCCGACTGCCGGCATGCTTCATCGCTTTGCCGCTGCCGAGGCAGATTTCCGCCTGAACAAGTGATCGGGATGAGCTGAGGCTCTGACCTTTCGCCGAACATGAAAACGGCCCGCTTCCTTTGGAGGCGGGCCGTTTTTTTTTTGCGTTAGGAAATCCCCCTGTAGGAGCGAGCTTGCTCGCGATGGTGTGTCAGCCAAAGAGGTTTCGACTGACACACCATCGCGAGCAAGCTCGCTCCTACAGTTGTCGGTTGTGTTTCTGAAAGGGATGTCTGTAGTCAGATGTTCCGATTTTCGAAGGAAAAATCTCTAAAAAAACCCGACAAATCTGAGTTTCCTGTCCCTTCGTCAACACCCCTTGTCGCTCATGCAGAATCGCCCGCCTTCATTCTGCAGAGACACATCGGATGTTCGCTCTCGCCAATCAACCGCGCTTCACGCTGACCGTCGACGGCAACCAGAATGAACTCAAGGTGCTTGAGTTCACCGGCAAGGAAGCCATCAGCCAGCCTTACCGCTTTGACCTGGAACTGGTCAGCGAGCGACCGGACATCGAGCTTGAAAGCCTTCTGCATCGTCAGGCTTTTCTGAGTTTTGATGCGCAAGGTTGCGGTGTTCACGGTCAGATTTTTCGGGTTGGTCAAGGCGATTCCGGCCAGCGTCTGACGCATTACCAGGTCAGTCTTGTCCCGCGTCTGACCTACCTTGACCAGCGCATCAATCAGCGAATCTTCCAGCGTAAAAGCGTGCCGGCGATTATTGCGCAAATCCTTGAGGATCATGGCATTCAGGGCAACGCGTTCAGGTTTCAGCTCGGCAGCGAGTACCCCGATCGCGAGTATTGCGTGCAATACGCGGAAAGCGATCTGGCGTTCATCCAGCGCTTGTGCGCCGAGATCGGCATTCACTACCACTTTCAACACAGCCCCGATGGCCATCTGCTGGTGTTCGGTGATGACCAGACGGTTTTTCCTCTGATCGCCGAACCGACGCTTTACTTGCCTGACACCGGAATGGCAGCAGATGCGCCAGCGATCAATCGCTTCAATGTACGACTGGAAGCCCGCACCACGGCGGTAACCCGTCGCGACTACGACTTCCACAAACCGCGACTGCAACTTGAAAGCCGAATCGACAACGGGCAGCTGCCGGCCCTTGAGGATTACCACTTTCCTGGCCAGTTCACGGATCGCGAATACGGCGGGGAGCTGGCTCAGCGAGCGCTTGAACGTCACAGCGCGGACTACCGTCAGGCTGAAGGGCGGGGCGATGAATCTGCTTTGGTCAGCGGGCATTTCCTACACCTGGCCGAGCATCCGCGTCAGGCATGGAATGACCTGTGGCTGATCACCCAAATCGAACACCATGGCCGTCAGCCGCAAGTGCTGGAAGAGATGGCCGAAAGCAACCCGGAAGACTTCCAAGGCTATCGAAATACCTTTCTGGCAGCGCCGTGGGATGTTTCGTTTCGCCCACCGCTGATAGGCAAACCTTCTTGCGCCGGTTATCAAACGGCTGTAGTCACGGGCCCAAGTGACAGCGAGATCCACTGCGACGAGTACGGCCGGGTCAAGGTTCAGCTCGCTTGGGATCGTGACGGGAAGCGCAACGAACATTCCAGTTGCTGGCTGCGCGTGGCCACGGGTTGGGCGCATGACGGCTACGGCATCGCACTGATTCCTCGGGTCGGCATGGAAGTGCTGGTGGGGTTCGTCGATGCCGACGTCGATAAACCGATGGTCATGGGCTGCGTGCCCAATGGCGCCAACTCGACACCACTGAATCTGCCCGCCGACAAAACCCGCAGCATTTTCCGAAGCCAAAGCAGTCCCGGTGGTGGCGGTTACAGCGAATTACGCATCGAGGATCGCAAAGGCGCCGAGGAAATTTTCCTGCGGGCCCAGCGAAACTGGACTCAGCATGTGCTGCAAGACATGCACGTTCAGGTCGGCAACCAGCGCAGTGCAGTCATTGGTGCAAACGATAACCTGCACGTTCATGGTGACAGCCACATCCGCGTCAACAGCCAGACCCTCAAGGCGAGCGGACAATTCCATGCAAGCGCCGGCGAGCAAATCGTCATCGACGGCGGTGCCAGCGTCACGCTTCAGGCGGGCGGGCACTGGATCAACATTGGCCCCGCCGGGATCTTCAGCAGCGTTCCTATTGAACTCGGTGGTGCACCGATGCCGGCAATGGGCGCGCCGAGCAGCCAAAGACAACTCGCTGTACTCACCGTTGCACAGATTCTGAGCCTCAAAAGCGATGCGCCGTTCTGCGAAGAATGTGCGCGCTGCAAGGAGGGTGTCTGTGCCGCCTGATTGCTTGTTGCCCCGCGAATGGCTGGAGCGCCAACCGCTGAAACCTTCGGAACAGTTGTTCGCGATCTTCAGCAATACAAGCTCCGCAGAACCCTTAAAGGCCTGGCAGCGATCGTTCGCCGCTCAAGCACCCAGTCCGATCTGGGCCGACACCGACTATGCCGAGTGGGAACCGGTCATGGCCTACGTCGGAATCGTCGCGGCTGGCAGTGAGTTTCTGGAATGGGTGGCCACGACCGAGTCTTGCGACTGGGGTTGGCTGGCAGTTTCTTCTTCGACCCAAGGCGTGCTGGTCGAGCATTTGCGCAGCCTCACCCAAGTTCTTTTGCCTAATGGCAGCGCGGTGTTTTTCCGTTTCTGGGACGGGCGTTATTTGTTGCCGATTCTGCAGTCTGCCGAGGTCGACGTCGCTCAACTGCTGCCCGTGATGGGGCGTTGCCTGATCAATGGCCAACCGCTCGAAATCGGTGGCGCCGCGCTGAAAACCTCCAGGATTTTTCCATGGTGGGAAGTCTCCGAAACGCTCCTGGAACATCTCGCTGAACAGTCAAACACCACTCGGGTGAACAACTTGCTCAAGTGGCTGAGCGAGGACCGTCCTGATCTTTTCGAAGCGTTTTCCGAAAACGTTTTGCGGCACAAGGTTGCGATCTTTCTGGAAGAGCCGGGCCTGCCGCCAGCACCGAAATCAGCCTTGGTGGATTACCTGATAACGGAGCTGGACTGATGGATCAGATCGTACAAATCGAGCAGGAGCTCGACGGTTTCAAATACACCCTGACGCTCTATCGCGAACAACTTGGAAACTGGTTCAACCGTACTGCCGACAAGCTCAGCCGGGCGACGGACATGCCCTCGCTGATGGGCGTGGAACGGCAGATCAAGCTCGGCAATACCACCAAGTCGGTGAGCAGTGGTGATGACGATTTTATCTCCAGTGTTGCTCAGTGTCCTGCGAGCGGAATTCTGGAGATAGAGAGCAAGTTCGAGTCGGTTTATGACATTCCGCTGGGGAACATCGATGTTGATGTGATTGCCGTTGATGGGGGCGAAAGGACGACGGTCACGCTCGATGAACATGGCAAGGGAGAGTTCGAAGGTAAGCCCGGCAAGTTCTACCGCGTTCATGTCCAGAGTGAAGTTACCCCGAAGCAAGTTGAGGAGCTTTTCTCCTCTTACGACGGCCTGACCAACCAGTTGGAAGACTGGCTGCGCAACGAGTGGAAAGGATTCAAACCGCAGTGGTCGCAGTCGGTTTTTGCCGCGGCGGGTAACGGGATGCTCGCCGGAAGTTGGGCTGCGATCATTGGTGTGTGGGACAGCATCAGCCTGCTGTCGGACGTACTCCAGGATCCCGGCGAGTTCGTTGAACGATTGGGTAGCGGTGCTGATGAGCTGGCCAAACTCGCAAAAACTGCGCCGGACGTGATGGCAAAAGTCCAACTGCTGGCCAGTGATGAAGCAGCACTGTGTTTGCTGCTGCGCACTGCCAGCCTCTGGTTGGAGATGCTGCCGCCCAGCGAGATTGCCGGCAAAACTGCCGAAGCTGTATCAACAGTAGTCGTGCAACTGCTCATCGACATTCTGATCGGGATTGTCCTGACCTTCGCTGGTGCAGGAGCGGGTATTGCTTATCTGGGTATGCGTTTTGCCAGCTACGGCGCCCGCATCGTCAGCGCCGTGCAGGGATTCGTCAAAGCGATCTTCACACTTATCAACAGCTTCATGTCCTACGTCGATCGCTACAAAAAAGTCGCCGCACGGGGTGTCGCGGCCGGTCTGAAAAACGGCCAGATGCAATTGCGTTGGGACGCCAAACGCAACACCACCATCAAGCAAAACGAACACCACGAAGACGTCCCGGTTCAAGCGAAAAACCCCAACGGCGACCCCGCCGATTCCGCCGATAAAACCGCCACCAACAAATGCCCGGTGTCGATGGTCACCGGCGAAGAACTGTTGACCCTCACCGACGGCTCGCTGGACGGCGTCCTGTCCTTCGACTTCACCCGCCTCTATCGCACCAGCGCCGTCGAGATCGATTGCGGACTCGGTTTCGGCTGGAGTCACAGCCTCGCGCACCGGTTGGAAATCGATGGCGATAACATCATCTGGATCGACCACGAAAACCGCCGCACCACCTTTCCACTCCCGACAATCGAACGGCCGGCCATCCACAACAGCCTCTCGCGCGCGGCGATTTTCCTGGGTGAAGAACCCGAAGAAATGATCCTCGCCCAGGCCGGCGAAGACACGCGTTTCTATCACTTCATCAACGGTCGATTGACGACGATCAGCGACGGTTACGACAACCGACTGCGTGTAACACGCGATCGCCAGGAGCGCATCAAGCGCCTCGATAACGGCGCCGGCCGAGCCTTGCTGTTGCGTTATGAACGTAGCCATCTGGTCGCCGTTGATTATCAGGTTTTTGTTCCGTCCGAGACCCTCGATGAGGGTTGGCACACGGAACAGACACTGATCAGTTACCGCTACAACGAGCGCCGTCAACTGATCGAAGCGACCAACGCTGTCGGCGAACGCGAGCGTTACGACTACGACGATCAGCACGTCATCCTGCAGCGGCAACTGGCCGGTGGGGCGAGTTTCTTCTGGGAGTGGGAAAGGTCAGGCAAGGCTGCACGATGCGTCCGACATTGGGCGTCGTTTGCGCAGATGGATGCGCGGTATGTCTGGGATGACGAGGGCAGCGTCACCGTCCGGAACATTGACGGCAGCGAAGAGGTTTACCAGCACGATGATCGGGCGCGGCTGGTGCGCAAGGTCGGGCTCGATGGCGCAGAACACCTCAAGGCGTACGACGATAAAGGCCGGTTGATTGCCGAGCAGGATCCCCACGGCGCCGTCACCGAATACCACTACGACGAAGTCGGACGGCTGGTCGCGCTGATTCCGCCGGAAGACGAACCAACCTCCTACGAGTATCGCAACGGTTTCCTGCATGCGCAGTCCCGCGGCAAAGCCGTCTGGACGTATCGGCGCAATGCCCAGGGCAATGTCACCGAGGCGACCGATCCCGACAGCCATGTCATCCATTATCACTACGATGAAAAAGGTCGTCTGCTGTCGATCCGGTATCCGGATACCAGTCGCCATGTTTTCGTCTGGAACGGTTTGGGCCAACTGGTTGAAGAAACCTTGCCGGACGGTGGTCAGCGGCAGTTTTCCTACGACGCGTTGGGGCGGCGGATTACGGGTCAGGACGAACACGGGGCCGTAACCCGTTACGAGTGGGACGCCGTCGGACGACTGATCCAGACCACGCTTCCCACAGGTGCCACTCGCGCCTTCAGCTACAACGCCTACGGAAAAATCACTGCCGAACGCGACGAACTGGGTCGTGTCACGCGCTACGAATACCTCGACGATTTGCACCTGGTCAGTCGCCGCATCAATGCCGACGGCACGCAGCTGAAGTATCGCTACGACAACGCACAGCTGTTGCTCACGGAAATTGAAAACGAATCCGGCGAAAAATATCGCCTGGACTACACACCCAACGGCTTGATCCGACAAGAAAGCGGATTCGATGGCCAGCGCACGGCGTATGCCTACGACCTCAACGGCCATTTGCTGGAGAAAACCGAGTTCGGCGATGACGGTTCGCAGCGAGTTACCGCTTATGAACGAGACTCGGCAGGGCGTTTGCTGGTCAAGACGCTGCCGGATGGCGTCAAGGTCGAGTACCGCTACGACAGCCTCGGCCGACTGATCAGCGTCGATGACGGTCACGACCACCCGCTGGAGTTCGAGTACGACCAACAGGATCGCTTGATCACCGAGCACCAAGGCTGGGGCACCTTGCGCTATGGCTACGACGCCTGCGGCCAGCTCAACCGCATGCGCCTGCCGGACGGCAGCAAACTCGACTACCACCACGAAAAGGGCGGAGCACTGGCCGCCATCGACCTCAACGGCGCGCGGCTCACCACCCACCAATTCGCCTTCGATCGCGAGCAGCAACGCCAACAAGGTCAACTCACCAGCCAGTACCACTACGACGAACAGGGCCGGTTGCAGGCCCATGCGATCAACCAGTCAACCCAACCGTTGTACATGCGCCACTACAGCTACGCGGTCAACGGCAACCTGGCGACCATCGCTGATAGCCGTCACGGCCAGCGCAGCTATTACTACGACGCGCTCAACCGCCTGACTCGCGTGCGCCACACCCGCGACGACCCGCCGGAAACCTTCGCCCACGACCCGGCTGGCAACCTGATGATGCAGGATCGACCTGGTTTGGCGACCGTTAAAGGTAATCGCCTGCTGATGCAAGGCGACCGGCATTACGAGTACGACGCCTTTGGCAACCTGATCCGCGAACGCCGCGGTACCGCGCAAAAACTTGTCACCGAATACCGCTACGACTGCCAGCACCGATTGGTCGGCGTCACGTCCCCGGACGGCCGCCGCACCAGTTACCGCTACGACGCCTTCGGCCGCCGCATCGCCAAAACCGTCGACGGCCACACCACCGAATTCTTCTGGCAAGGCGACAACCTCGTCGCCGAAAGCAGCCGCGAGCATTACCGAAGCTACGTCTACGAACCGGGCACATTTCGCCCATTGGCCATGCTCGACGGCAAAGGCCCGCGCAAGGCGTGCCCGTTTTACTACCAGCTTGATCACCTGGGTACACCGCAGGAACTGACGGATTTTGGTGGCGAAATCGTCTGGTCGGCGAAGTACAACGCCTACGGAAAAGTCACGCGTCTGGCGTTTGGCGGGGGAGAGGAACTCGAACAACCGCTGCGGTTTCAGGGACAGTACTTCGACGCCGAGAGCGGCCTGCACTACAACCGTCATCGGTACTATGATCCGGAGGTTGGACGGTACCTGACGCCGGACCCGGTCAAGTTGGCGGGTGGGCTGAATCAATACCGGTACGCGCTGAACCCGACGGGCTGGGCTGATCCGTTGGGGTTGAGCGGGAATTGTCCGCAGTCGGATAAGCCTGGGTGTGGGGCGCCGGATGATACGACTGGCGCTAAAGTTGAGGAGGGCGAGCCAGAGCTTCCGAGGCTGACGGGTGATCAGCGGCGTGCACGCATTGATGAGCTGGGTGAAGCGAACGCTTACAGGCGATTGAAGGAAATGGAAGAGTCGATAGATAACGCCCACTTTCTACAAAAGCACGGTGCCCAAACTACCCGTCAATCTCAACTTGAGCGAGTGAGCACGGGTAGAAACCCTACGACTGGAGAGATTGAGTACTATAAAAGAGGGAAAAAGAAGGGGCAGCCTGTCATACCTGGTGCCGCGACCCAGTTCATTAGTCATCGAGATCAATTGAACGCGATATATAGGGCGAAGTTAATATTTAGGCAGAGTGGCTTGATGAATTCTCGCGAGCCTATTGATTTTGGGCGAAAGGTTGGGGGAGGTTACAAGAGGAAAGGGCTGGAGTATGGTGAACAAAATAGGGCTGTTGTCATACTTAATGATGATGGTGACGCGATAACATCTTACACAGAGTTCAAATAATGAAGCCGAAGCCAAGCATGGTTGTTTTGAGAAGCTTGCTTTTCGTATTTGATATTGAAAATACAACGAATGAAGAAAGAGAAGAGATAATAGTTTCCAAGGATGTAAATGACGACAATGAGCTGGCTGAACTGTTCGATATTCTATTGAAGCCCGATTTTCTGGTTTTTCAGCCGCATGAACGTCAAATCTTTATCGACACGTTATCTTATTATCTCGATGCCGGGGACGACTTCGAAGAAGTGTTTACTAGAGTAGATACCTACTTTGATACCGATGTTGAAGATCAGCGTCGATTTATGCAGGTATTGTTGGAGCGTTTGAAGATTTACCACTTTCAAAGTGAAGCAGAGTGAGTTGATGCCTGAGATTATTGAGGGAAGGTGGTCGTTTGACGATTTCAAGCGTTGGACGTGTGGAGAGACGGACGCCGAATTGTTTGATGATGACTACGCGGAAGATCCCGATTCTGTTGATATGAATATTCTAGGAGAGTGCGGAGATGCTGGCATTTTAGAATTGATTTCGAACCCGGATTGCAGGGCTCGGTCTTATTTTGCCGATCTCCTAGCGTTAAGTTTGTGTAACGTATTTCGATCCGGCCGGGATTTACCATTTCATTTCTCTCGATTTCTTGGAATCAAGGCGCTGGACGAGTACATGCTTGAGGTTCATGAGGTGGCGACGCGTGTTTATGAAAAATGTTTGGTGATAGATAGTATGAAAAATATTTCGGATCCTGCTATTCAAGCATTGTACAAACAGATTATGGATTTTCGAAATGATGAAACCAGTTGCGTGTCTGAGCTCTATTTGAACTGCAGGAGAAAAACAGATCTCAGCCTGTTTGAGACTGATGCAGATCGGTGATACGTGCAGATCGGATCCTACGCGTTCTGCAAAAGGATTTTGAGTTTAGACGCTAGCTGTGTTGCTACTTCTATTCATCGATGCGAAATTTTCGGGCAAGGTCGTCGGAGGTTTCCTTCAAGTTTTAGCGGTTTCCATGAACTGGTGGGAAATACGTTCCGTCGATAGTCTCTGGTGGTCACTGAGATTTCAGTGATGGGGTGTAGGAACCCTTGAAGACTAGAGAGGACGCTTTGGCGTCGACACCTGAATTGCGGCCGTAAACGTGCTTCCGTAAGATCAGTTGCGGCGGCTGTGCGCGGGCACGCTTCGGTGTGGTCGAGTTCTCTGGTCTCGATATTCCTACCCCGCGTATAGCTGCCACCCAAGCCTGTAGGAAGGCTGATGGTAGCTTCACTTTTACCAGAGGCTTAAAAAATGAAAAATTTTCATCCAGATCCACCCTACGAAAAACCAACCCCCTACCCCGAAAACCGCTTCAAACCCCTCACTAGCAACTGCGACGACATGCCGACGCTGTTCTTCGACACCCAAGCGCCGCTGTATGTACTGAACGACGCCGCTGTATTCCGGATCAAAGCCGTCACCCAAGTGCTGGAAAACCTCGGCATGCGCGGTTCGATCGAGTGCGAGTCGTTCATCCTCAGTGATTTTGCGTTGCTCTGTGCCATTCCTTTGCGCGATGGCTGTGACCTGCTGGATACAATCAGGCAGCGGTTGCGGGCGCAGTCGCCCGATTAGCGTGAGCCGGCCTGAGGATCGTTCCCGCGCTCTGCGTGGGAACGATTACCAAGGATGCCAGACGACCTGAAGGATATTTTTGCTAATGGGATTTCCAGAGTCTTGAACAAAGAGTTTCCCGAGCTGCACGATTTTTTCGGTGCGTACTTTCATCAGGATTGGACGGTTGAGCACGAGACGACTGAACAAGTGATTGATGCTTTTTTAGCTGACTCCGAGCCCAGGGAGCTAGTGTTGGTTCGGAAAGAGCTCAATTTTCTGCTTGATCAACGGAAGGAAGAAGTGGAGTTAAGGGCGTACCTATTGAAGAACCTGAGCTGTTACTACTGCTACTGGAACGTGTGGGCATCAGGCGAGTTATGGTTGCGCCATATTGCTAGCAAACTGAATAGTACAACTTGATAAAAAACACGAACCCTCAGCTGATTGCTCGCTATTTATGCGGCCGATAGATTTAATGACCGCTTCGCGCTCAATTCGCGGGCAAGCCTCGCTCCTACAGGATTGGGGTCGTTCATATTTTTGGCGGCATACCTCGATTCTGTAGGAGCGAGGCTTGCCCGCGAAGGCGGTATTACAGGCTGCGAAATTTCCGGGCAAGGTCGTCGGAAGTTTCCTTCAAGTTTTAGCGGTTTGCATGAACTGGTGCGCTTTGAGCCACACCGATAGTCTTTGGGCAGTCACTGCAAATTCAGTGACAGGGTGTGGAAGCCCTTCTATCGTTAGGCGCGTCAAGCGCCACCAGGTCGGCGTTTTTTATCGTCTGTGTTTTATGGTGGCTGTGCGCGGGGCGCTTTCGAGTGCGCCGAGTGCCTAACGTCTCGGTCTTCCACACCTGCGTACAGCCGCCACCCATTGCGTGGAAGTGATTGCTGGCGGTCCAATTTCATACGTTAGGAATCAGACTGATGACAAATCTTCACCCCGATCCACCCTACGAAAAACCAGTTCCTCCACCCAAAAGCCGCTTCATGGCACGGATCAGCAATTGCGACGACATGCCCACCCTGTTCGTCGATACCCTCGCACCACTCGACGTTTTATACGACGCGGCCAGCTATCGAATCCGCGCCGTCACCCAAGTAATGGAAAACCTGTCGATGCGTGGCTCGATCGAATGTCAGTCTTTCATCCTTAGTGACTTTGCATTGCTCTGCGCCATTCCGTTGCGGGATGGGTGTGATGTGCTGGATGTGCTGGGGCGGCGGTTGAAAGCGCGGCGTTCGGAGTAGCGCCGGACGCTGTTGTGGCGAGGGAGCTTGCTCCCGCTGGGCTGCGAAGCGGCCCCAAAACGTGCAACCCGGTTCTGTCGGTTACACCGAGGTGCTTGGTTTTGGGGCTGCTCCACAGCCCAACGGGGGTAAACCCCCTCGCCACAGGGTTTGTGTGGTGTCACTGCCCGCTCGGCTGTGAAGCCCTGACGTTCGCGTCGGTACAAGGTAAACTTCCCGGCCTTCGCAGGAGCAATCATGAATTATCGTCACGCCTTCCATGCCGGCAATCACGCCGATGTGTTCAAACACCTGACCTTGACCCGCCTCATCGCCCTGATGTCGCGCAAGGAGCAGCCGTTTGCCTATCTCGACACTCACGCCGGCATTGGTCTGTATGACCTGCAGGGTGATCAGGCGAGCCGCACCGGGGAGTACCTGGAAGGCATCGCACGGTTGTGGGATCAGCCGGATCTGCCGGCGTTGACCGCCGATTACATGAAGGTGCTGCATGACATGAACCCGGATGGCCAGTTGCGCTACTACCCGGGTTCGCCGGAGCTGGCGCGGCGTCTGACGCGGCCGCAGGATCGGGTGATGCTCAACGAGAAGCATCCGGAAGACGGTGTGTTGCTCAAGGACAATATGGCCGGCGATCGTCGGGTGAAGGTTCACTTGGGCGAAGGCTGGCATGTGCCGCGGGCGATGTTGCCGGTGCAGGAGAAGCGGGCGGTGATGTTGATCGATCCGCCGTTTGAACAGCTGGATGAAATGCAGCGTTGTGCGGCGGCGCTGAAAGAGGCGGTTGGCCGGATGCGCCAAACCGTGGCGGCGATCTGGTACCCGGTGAAGGACCAGCGCATGTTGCGTCGTTTCTATCAGGATCTGGCGGGGTCGGGCGCGCCGAAGTTGTTGCGGGTGGAGTTGCTGGTGCATCCGCTGGACACGCCGAACAGTCTGAACGGGTCGGGGTTGGCGATTGCGAATCCGCCGTGGGGGCTGGAAGAGGAGTTGCGTGAGTTGCTGCCGTGGTTGTCCAAGAAGCTTGGGCAAACGCAGGGTGGGTGGCAGATGGATTGGTTGATTGCTGAGAGTTGATGGCTGATCAGATGGATTGATGGCGTCTGATCGGACGCCTTCGCGGGCAAGCCTTGCTCCTACAGGGATCTATGTCTGAGCACAATTTTGTGATTGACGTAGATCCCTGTAGGAGCAAGGCTTGCCCGCGAAGCTTTTCAGGACCCGAGATTTAGATCGGGCAGGTCACGCCCGTACCACCAATCCCGCAATACCCTTCTGGATTCTTGGCCAGATACTGCTGGTGATAGGCCTCGGCGAAGTAGAACGTCGGGGCTTCTTCGATTTCAGTTGTGATGGTGCCTTTACCCGCCTTGGTCAGTTCAGCCTGGAACACTTGCTCGCTGTGTTTGGCGGCGGCCAGCTGAGTCGGGCTGGTGGCGTAGACCACCGAGCGATACTGAGTGCCGATGTCATTGCCCTGGCGCATGCCCTGGGTCGGGTTGTGCAATTCCCAGAACATTTTCAGCAGCTCTTCATAGCTGACTTTCGCCGGCTCGTAGACCACCAACACCACTTCGCTGTGGCCGGTCAGGCCCGAGCAGACTTCTTCATAGGTCGGGTTTGGCGTAAAGCCGCCGGCGTAACCCACTGCCGTACTGACCACACCTTCGCGCTGCCAGAACTTGCGCTCCGCACCCCAGAAGCAACCCAGACCGAAGATCGCAAAATCCACGTCCATGGCAAACGGGCCCAGCAGCGGGGCGTCGTGGACGAAGTGTTTTTCCGGCACGGTCATCGGGGTTTCGCGGCCAGGCAGAGCTTGTTCTTTAGTAGGGAGCACGTTTTTGTTCACCAGAATTTCCGAGCGCAGAACCATTAGCAGTCCCCTCAGTCAGGTTGAAATTGTCAGACACGCAGTTTGCCCGAGTGCAACGCCGCTGTCAGGCGATTGGGCCACGCGGGTAGCGCTTGAGCTTTTCGATCAGCTCGGAGCCCGGGATCGGTCGGTCGAACAGGTAGCCCTGGCCGACGTCGCAGCGGTGACGCCTCAAAAACGCAAGCTGCTCGGCCGTCTCGATGCCTTCAGCCACGACCTTGATTTTCAGGTTGTGGGCCATGGCGATCACCGCGGAGGTGATTTCCATGTCGTCCTGGTTGTCCGGGATTTCGTGAATGAAGCTTCGATCAATCTTAATGATGTCGATCGGGAATTTTTTCAAGTAACTAAGCGACGAGTAACCGGTGCCGAAGTCGTCCATGGCCAGGGTCAGACCCAGACGCTTGAGCTGGTCGAGCTGCAAGTGGGTGTCTTCGGTGGCTTCCAGCAGCAGGCCTTCGGTCAGTTCCAGCTCCAGCAGGTTCGCCGGCAGCGCTTCTTCCTTGAGAATGTTGGCGATCGACGACACCAGGTCCGGGTCGGAGAACTGCTTGGGTGACAGGTTGATCGCCACTTGCAGGTTGCCCAGCCCCGCAGCCGTCAGTTCTTTACTCATGCGGCACGCCTGGCGCGCGATCCATTTGCCGATCGGAATGATCAGCCCGGTTTCTTCGGCGACGCTGATGAACTGGTCCGGACGGATCATGCCTTTTTCCGGATGATTCCAGCGCAGCAGCGCCTCCATGCCGAGCAGGCGACCGCTGCGCAGACACAGCTTGGGCTGATAGAAGACGTCCAGCTCGTTTTGCGTCAGGGCGCGTCGCAGGTTGTTCTCGACGAACAGTTTGTAGCTGGCTTCGGCGTTCAGTGCTTCGGTGAACACCTGAACCTGGTGTTTGCCGTTGGCCTTGGCCTTGTGCAGCGCGAGCCCGGCGTTACGCATCAGGGTTTGTGGATCGCGGCCGTGCAGTGGCGCGCAGGCCAGGCCGACGGAGCCGGTGACGCTGATCAACTGGTTGTCGACGAACATCGGTTTGTCGAGGGTCGCCAACAGTTGATTGGCGACTTGCTGGCCCATCGCGAGATCGGTGTTGTCCAGCAGCACGGCGAATTCGTTACTGGCGAAACGCGCCAGGCTGCCGCTCGGGATCAGGCTGTTGCGCAGGCGGCGGGCCAGGCTGATCAGCAGCTTGTCGCCGGTCTGGTGGCCGAGGCTGTCGTTGATCCGCTTGAAGTTGTCGATGTCCACCAGCAACAGGCTGATCGGTGTATCGCTGTCTCGGGCGAAGCGTTCATCGAGGTTGCGGATAAACGCGGGTCGGTTGCCGAGGTTGGTCAGGTTGTCGGTGTAGGCCAGGCGCTCGATGCGCTGCTGGGCGAGTTTGGTGTGGGTGATGTCTTCGTAGATGCCGATGTAATGCGTCAGCTCGCGGTTGTCGCCGTAGACCTTGGAGATCGACAACTGGCCCCAGTAGGGTTCGAGGTTTTTGCGGCGGCTTTTGAATTCGCCCTGCCAGCTGTTGCTCTTGGCCAGCGCCGAGGGCGCGTCGAACAGCAGTTCGCTGAGGTTTTCCAGGGCCGGCAGTTCCGACAGCCGCTGGCCATGGACTTCTTCGGTGCTGTACTGGGTGATCGCGGTGAAGCTCGGGTTGACGTATTCCACCACGCCGTCGCAATTGACCAGCAAAAAGGCGTTGGCACTTTGCTCGACCGCACGCTGGAACAGGTGCAGGGCGCTGGTGGCGGTGCGGCGTTTGTGGTTGTTGATGACCTGGGCGAACTGGTCGGCCAGCTCGCCAGCGAAGGCGATTTCATCGGATTGCCAGGCGCGGGTCGCACCCGTTTGTTCCAGGCAGAGCACGCCGACCACCTGGCCATCGACACGAATGCTGGCGTCGAGCATCGCGTTCACATCGCGCAGGCGCAGGCTCTCGGCCATTTCCCGGGTGCGTGGGTCACGAATCGCATTATGGGCATCGATCGCACGGCTGCCGTGCAGCGCATCCATGTAATCGGGGAAACTGCTGACGTCGATCAGCTCCGGCAACGCGTATTCCTGGGTCGCGCGGTGATACGCCGAGATCGGCACCAACATCGAACCTTCGAGGTTCCACAGGCTGGCGCAGTCGATTTCGTAGATGTCACAGGCACTGCGGGTGATCAGTTCAGCGGCTTCTTGCAGGGAATTGCCGGTGCTGTAGCGCTGGCGGGTCAGCAGCAGGATCAGGTCTTGCTGGGCGCGCACGCGATCCAGGTGCAGGAGTTGCTCCTGTTGGGCGCGCTGATTGAGTTCAAGAGCGATCTGCAGGCGTGAGTTCTGGGTTTCCAGGTCCAGCGCCGGCAGCAGCGGTTCGCCCTCGAACAGACCGTCGACCACCAGCAGGTAGCCGCGCAGCAGATGCCGATTGTGTTGTTTGTAGGCTTCGCCCATTTCCAGCAGGGTCAAGGTGCCTGCGGCGGTGTGCAGGGTGTAGCGAATCAGGTAATGCGGGCTATCGGTGAGTTGCTGCTGGACAGCATCGTGCAGCTCATAGCGCGCTTCGGGCTCCATCAGGCTGGCGTAGGGCGAGCCGACCAGGGCACAGAGCTCCACCGCCGGCAGGCCGAACTGTCGCTCGCAATTGGGATCGAGAAACAGCAGCGCCCAGCTTGGTTCATTCAGCCGTTCGAAACGCAGCATGCCGAGCCGCGAGGGCACAGGCAACTGCGTCACTACCTCGGCCACCATACGGCTGGCGGCATCGGGTTGGCTCTTCATATGGAGGGAAACTCGCTTCGAATGTGCTGATCGCGCCGGGCTCTCGCCCTCTTTACTGTTGCCTGCGGCAAGGTTGCATCATTGCGACACCGACTGACAAGAGACATGAAGGCCAAGTGCTATAAGAATATGTCGGCAGACGTGAACATTTCTTCAATCAGCGCTCAAAATCAATGCATTTGACCTTCTCGCGCTTAACGGAGCGTTATGTTCACCGTTTGCAGCGGCTTGCCTTCCCGGTCGTGATAACTGACGCGAATCCGCTCTGACTCTACGATCAGATGGGCAAAGTTGTCCTGGCTGATCACCTCGCTGGTCAGATCATGCCGATAATCTCCCGCCGCTGTCCGGGCGAGCGGTTGATCGAGGATGAAGGTGGAGGCCTTGGCGTAGGGCAGCAGTTTGCTGTTGCACAACGGCGACGAGACGATGGTGTGAACCTCGAAATCCGGGTCTTCGCTATGTGTCAGCCGGCTGGTGAGGGAGCCGTGCACATCGCCGGACACGAAGAAGACGTTCTTGATGCGGTGTGTGCGAATAGTCTCCAGCAACCGTAGGCGTTGTTCCGGAAAGGCTTGCCAGGCGTCATCGCCCAAGCGTTTGCGGTCGGGATAAAACATCACACTGGTGACCACGAACTTGACCCGGGCCGGACTGTGGATCAGCCAGTTGCACAAGGCTGTTTCCTGCTCTTCGTCGAGGATCCGCCGGTCGCTGGCCGATAGATTGCGCCGGGTTCGGCTGTCGGTGACAAACCACTCGATATCACCGTGGGTGAATTGATACCAATAGCGCGTCAGGTGTCGATCGATGTTTCCATCTTCCAGCAACTCACGGGCCGGGCTGTGGCTGGCTTGATATAACTCATAGGCGGCGATGGCATTGTTATAGAGATGGTCGTCGTTTTTGTTTTTATTGGCGGGCCAGTTGTCTTCGGTTTCATGGTCGTCGAGGATCATGTAAGTCGGCGTGCCGGACATCAACTTCGCAATATGAGGCTGGGAAAAAGCGGTGCGGTACTTACTGAGTATTTCCTTGTATTCCCGATCAGGGGCGATGATGTTCAAGTCATCGATATAAACCTGGTCGCCAGTCATCAACAGGGCGCTGATGGGCGTTTCGGCGCGCTGCGCCAGGTGGGTGATGGAGGCAAAGATCCGGTCGCCCAGATGCGGGAGCGAAGGCGCGCCGACTGTCATCCGCAGGTAGCGGCACGAGCCGACGATGTAAGCCCGTGGCACCGCGGGATTACTGGACGGGGTGCTGAAACGGTAGACAGCCCGGGGCCATTGCAACGGCAGTTCCTGAATCGTCTCCACGGTGTGCACCGGGCTCATGGGGCTGAACCAGCCCGCCTGGTATTCGTACTCGGTATCGGCGGCGAGGCCGTTGAGCGCAAAGACGTCGCACATGTCTTGCGCGCTTGTCAGTTGAATGAAAATTCCTTTCGACCAAGGCGTGTCGCCCCTACGTCGATAACGAACTCCACCAAATACCAACGTGTCTTCTTGAAGTTCTCCACGTAAAAAGATACGTGCGTGATGAGCTGTAGTGTGGCCAATAATCGGGCCGACTGTAGGTTTAAACATATTCGAATCCATTCGAAGGAGTACTAACTAATCAAGTAAGTTTGCTTAACTTTGCGTCAGTTGTTTGTGTAACTAAGCCTAGTGGGTGGCCGGAAAAAAATATCGTGCCGAAGTGGATTCAAGTTGTGGGTGAACTCAGCCACGAGCGTAGGAAAGAGACTTTCTTCAGGGCAAAAAAAGCCCCGCCCAATTGGCGGGGTTGAGGTACGAGCGTGGCGCTCGGAAAACGTGGAGCGCGACAGGCCCTCCGGTGAAGGAGGGCCGGCCGGTGTTACAGCAAGATGGTGCGGATGTCCGCCAGCAGGTCGCTCAGACGCTTGGTGAAGCGTGCAGCGGCGGCGCCGTTGATCACACGGTGATCGTAGGACAGCGACAGTGGCAGCATCAGTTTCGGCTGGAAGGCTTTGCCGTCCCAGACTGGCTGGATGGTTGCCTTGGAAACACCGAGGATCGCCACTTCCGGCGCGTTGACGATCGGCGTGAAGCCGGTGCCGCCAATGTGGCCGAGGCTGGAAATGGTGAAGCAGGCGCCCTGCATGTCGTCAGCGGTGAGCTTCTTGTCGCGGGCCTTGGCGGCCAGCACAGCCGCCTCAGCCGCAAGCTGCAGCAGGCTTTTCTGGTCGACGTTCTTGATGACCGGTACCAGCAGGCCATCTGGCGTGTCGACGGCGAAGCCGATGTTCACGTACTTCTTGCGGATAATCGCCTTGCCGCTTGGTGCCAGCGAACTGTTGAAGTCCGGCAGTTCCTTGAGCAGGTGCGCGCAGGATTTGAGCAGCAGCGGCAGGATGGTCAGCTTGACGCCGGCCTTCTCTGCAACGGCTTTCTGAGCGATACGGAACGCTTCCAGCTCGGTGATATCAGCCGAATCGAACTGAGTCACGTGCGGAATGTTCAGCCAGCTGCGGTGCAGGCTCGACGCGCCGATCTGCATCAGGCGAGTCATCGGCACTTCTTCGGTTTCACCGAAGCGGCTGAAGTCCACGACCGGAATCGGCGGGATGCCCGCGCCACCGGTTGCGCCTGCCGCAGCGGCCGGTGCTTCCTTGGCCTTCTGCATCATGGCTTTGACGTAAACCTGCACGTCTTCCTTCAGGATGCGACCGTGCGGACCGCTGGCGCCAACGGCGCTCAGCTCGACGCCGAACTCGCGAGCCAGTTGGCGTACCGCCGGGCCTGCGTGAACCTTGGCGCCTGGCTTGGCCGGTGCGGCAGCCGGTGCGGTCGGTGCCGGAGCAGCAGGCGCAGCGGCGGCCGGGGCAGGAGCGCTCGGTGCAGCAGCAGCGGCTGGAGCTGGAGCAGCGGCCGGAGCAGCGCCTTTGACTTTCAGCTTCAGGATCAGGTCGCCAGTACCGACTTCGTCATCCAGCTTGATGGAAACGCTTTCCACCACGCCAGCGGCAGGCGATGGAATTTCCATGCTCGCCTTGTCGGATTCCAGGGTGATCAGCGACTGGTCGGCAGTGACGGTGTCGCCAGCCTTGACCAGCACTTCGATGATCTTGGCCTTGCCGGCCGAACCGATGTCCGGAACGTGAATGTCCTGAACGCTGTCGGCAACCGGTGCAGCCGGAGCGGCAGCGGCTGGCGCCGGAGCAGCGGCCGCAGGTGCAGCCGCCTGAGCTGGCGCAGCAGCAGGGGCCGCAGCACCTGCCACTTCCAGATCCAGGATCAGGTCGCCAGTGCCGACTTCGTCGTTGAGCTTGACGCTGATGCTCTTGACCACGCCAGCAGCAGGCGATGGGATTTCCATGCTGGCCTTGTCGGATTCCAGGGTGATCAGCGACTGATCAGCAGCGACGGTGTCGCCAACCTTGACCTGGATCTCGATGATCTGAGCCTTGCCCGCCGAACCGATGTCCGGCACGTGCACTTGCTGAACCGAAGCGGCAGCAGGCGCAGCAGCAGGAGCTGGAGCTGCAGCCGGTTTGGCTTCAGCCTTGGCCGCCGGCGCAGCGGCAGCCGCAGGGGCCGCAGCAGCGGCACCTTCGACTTCCAGCTCCAGCAGTTCATCGCCTTCTTTCAGACGATCGCCCAGCTTCACTTTCAGGCTCTTGATGATACCGGCCTTCGGCGCAGGCACTTCCATGCTCGCCTTGTCCGATTCCAGCGTCAGGATGCTCTGGTCGGCTTCGATACGGTCGCCGACCTTCACAAACAGTTCAATTACTTCACCTTCACCGCTGCCGATGTCAGGTACGCGAATGAGTTCGCTCACAGAGTGTCTCCTCAGCAGTCCAGTGGGTTGCGTTTTTCCGGGTCGATACCGAACTTGGCGATAGCTTCAGCCACCACTTTAGGCTCGATGTCGCCACGGTCAGCCAATGCTTCCAGGGCTGCCAACACCACGAAATGACGATCGACTTCGAAGAAGTGACGCAGCTTCTTGCGGCTGTCACTGCGGCCGAAACCGTCGGTGCCCAGGACTTTGAATTCCTTGGACGGTACCCACTGACGAATTTGCTCTGCGAACAGTTTCATGTAGTCGGTAGACGCGATGACCGGACCTTGACGGCCGTTCAGGCACTCTTCGACGTAGCTCAGTTTAGGCTTCTGGCCAGGGTGCAGACGGTTGGTGCGCTCAACGGCCAGGCCATCGCGACGCAGTTCGTTGAAGCTGGTAACGCTCCACACGTCGGCGCCGACGTTGAACTGTTCACGCAGGATCTTCGCCGCTTCACGGACTTCACGCAGGATGGTGCCGGAGCCCATCAGTTGAACGTGGTGCGCCGCTTCGCGGGTGTCTTCTTCGAGCAGGTACATGCCCTTGATGATGCCTTCCTCGACACCGGCCGGCATGGCTGGCTGCTGGTAAGACTCGTTCATCACGGTGATGTAGTAGAAAACGTCCTGCTGCTCTTCGGTCATCTTCTTCATGCCGTCCTGAATGATCACCGCCAGCTCGTAGCCGTAGGTTGGATCAAAGGTGCGGCAGTTCGGGATGGTGGCAGCCAGGATGTGGCTGTGACCGTCTTCGTGTTGCAGGCCTTCGCCGTTCAGCGTGGTCCGGCCGGCGGTGCCGCCGATCAGGAAGCCACGGGTACGGCTGTCGCCGGCAGCCCAGGCCAGGTCGCCGATACGCTGGAAGCCGAACATCGAGTAGAAAATGTAGAACGGCAGCATTGGCTGGTTGTGGCTGGAGTACGAAGTACCGGCAGCGATGAAGGAGCTCATGGCGCCCGCTTCGTTGATGCCTTCTTCGAGGATCTGGCCCTTCTTGTCTTCCTTGTAGAACATCACCTGGTCTTTATCGACTGGCTCGTAGAGCTGGCCGACGGAGGAGTAGATGCCCAACTGACGGAACATGCCTTCCATACCGAAGGTACGGGCTTCGTCCGGGATGATCGGAACGATGCGCGGACCGATTTCCTTGTCCTTGACCAGTTGCGCGAGGATCCGCACGAACGCCATGGTGGTGGAAATTTCACGGTCGCCCGAACCATCAAGAATGGCCTTGAGGGTGTCCAGCGATGGGGTCGGAATGTTGAAACTCTGCGCGCGACGCTGTGGTACGAAACCGCCCAATGCAGTGCGACGCTCGCTCAAATAACGGGCTTCGGCGCTGTTTGGTTCTGGTTTGAAGAACGGCAGGTTTTCCAGCTCGTCGTCGCGCACTGGAATGTCGAAACGATCGCGGAACAACTTCAGGCTCTCGACATCGACTTTCTTGGTGTTGTGCGCGGTGTTTTTCGCTTCGCCGGCACCGGTGCCATAACCCTTGATGGTCTTGGCCAGGATGACGGTGGGTTGTTCTTTGTGGTTGACCGCTTCGTGGTACGCCGCGTAGACCTTGTACGGGTCGTGGCCGCCACGGTTGAGTTTCCAGATCTCGTCGTCGGACAGATCAGCAACCATCGCCTTGAGTTCTGGCGAGTTGAAGAAGTGTTCACGCACGAACGCGCCGTCTTTGGCCTTGTAGTTCTGGTATTCGCCGTCGATGACTTCGTCCATGCGACGTTGCAGGATACCGTCGACGTCTTTGGCCAACAGTGGGTCCCAGAAACGGCCCCAGATGACTTTGGTCACGTTCCACTGAGCACCGCGGAACACGCCTTCGAGTTCCTGGATGATCTTGCCGTTGCCGCGAACCGGGCCGTCGAGGCGCTGCAGGTTGCAGTTGATGACGAAGATCAGGTTGTCGAGCTTCTCGCGGCCAGCCAGCGAGATCGCGCCCAGGGATTCCGGCTCGTCGCACTCGCCGTCGCCCAGGAAGCACCAGACTTTCTGCTTGCCTTCCGGGATGAAACCACGGGCTTCCAGGTACTTCATGAAGCGTGCCTGGTAGATCGCCTGGATCGGGCCCAGACCCATGGATACGGTCGGGAACTGCCAGAAGTCAGGCATCAGCCAAGGGTGCGGGTAGGACGACAGGCCCTGACCGTCGACTTCCTGGCGGAAGTTGTTCATCTGGTCTTCGGTGATGCGGCCTTCCATGAACGCACGGGCGTAAACGCCTGGCGAGGTGTGGCCCTGGAAGTAGATCAGGTCGCCGCCGTGTTCGTCGGTCGGGGCCTGGAAGAAATAGTTGAAGCCGATGTCGTACAGGGTTGCGCTGGAGGCGAAGCTGGAGATGTGACCGCCCAGGTCAGAATCTTTCAGGTTCGTACGCATCACCATGGCCATCGCGTTCCAGCGTACCAGCGAGCGAATGCGGCGTTCCATGAACAGGTCGCCAGGCATGCGTGCTTCGTGGGTAACGGGAATGGTGTTGCGGTATGGCGTGGTGATGGCGTAAGGCAATTGCGAACCGCTGCGGGTTGCGAGTTCGCCCATACGGGTCATCAGATAGTGAGCACGGTCTTCGCCTTCTTTGTCGAGAACCGATTCCAGGGCGTCCAGCCATTCCTGGGTTTCGACGGGATCGAGGTCTTGCATGGCTTGCTCCAGGGCGGAAAGGCTTCCAGAATCGGTTGCCTGAGTTTGCGACTGGCCTTGTGGGCAGACGATATAAATTCTTGGATTGCCGAGAGGTAGGTTCCGGCGACGTGTAGTTTTACTACAAATCATCGGGCATTTCAGCCTTTCGAATGTATAGACGAGTAGTAAAACTACAGATGAGCGGCTTGTGGCCTCCGGCTGCGTTGTGAGAATAATCGTTAAGGTTGTTCTTTTGCCAACCAAAAAAGGTGAGGACTGGATGGTCGCTGCTAAAAATAAACAAATTTCAGCTATTTCTAACCTTTGTTTGACAGTCGATCACGTAGTGCCTTTTGCCGAATCACTACATGCAGCCCTCTACACGCCGATCAAGGATAGTCCATGAGCCTCCCTTCGCTTGCCGAGCTGCCCGGCATTCTCCTGCCGTTTGTCACCCGTGCCGAACAGTCGTTCCGTGCGGCCGTCGAGGCGCTCGATGATGATCATGGCCTGTCCGGCTGGACGCCTGAACGCTGGGCGCAATTCGCCCGTGTCACCGCCGCCAGCGACTTCGTGATTGAACAGAGCGTTCGTGACCCTTTGATGTTGCTGGCACTGGTGCAGTCCGGCGAACTGGATCGCGGCTTTGCCCCCGGCGAGTTGTGCGCGCAGATTGCGGCGGCGGTGAATGCCGCGGAGACCGAAGACGAACTCGGTCGCGCCCTGCGTCGCCAGCGCACCCGTCATCAAGTGCGGATCATCTGGCGTGACCTGACCCGTCAGGCCGACCTCATCCAGGCCTGCCGCGACCTCTCGGACATGGCCGATGCCAGCATTGATCAGGGTTATCAGTGGTTGTACTCGCGCCATTGCCAGCAGTTCGGCGTGCCGACCGGTCGGCGCAGCGGCGAGCCGCAGCAGATGGTCATCCTCGGCATGGGCAAGCTCGGCGCGGTTGAGTTGAATCTGTCGTCGGACATCGACCTGATCTTCGCCTACCCCGAGGGCGGCGAAACTGTCGGGGTGAAACGCTCGCTGGATAATCAGGAATTTTTCATCCGTCTCGGCCAGCGCCTGATCAAGGCGCTGGACCCGATGACCGTCGACGGTTTTGTGTTCCGCGTGGACATGCGCCTGCGACCTTACGGTTCGGCCGGGGCGTTGGTGCTGAGCTTCAACGCGCTGGAGCAGTATTACCAGGATCAGGGGCGCGACTGGGAGCGCTACGCGATGATCAAGTCGCGGGTGGTGGCCGGCGATCAAGTGGCGGGCGCGCAACTGCAAGAGATGCTGCGGCCGTTCGTGTACCGGCGTTACCTGGACTTTTCGGCCATCGAAGCGCTGCGCACGATGAAGCAGCTGATACAGCAGGAAGTCAGGCGCAAGGGCATGGCCGACAACATCAAGCTCGGCTCCGGCGGCATCCGCGAAGTCGAGTTTATCGCCCAGGCGTTTCAGCTGATCCACGGCGGCCGCGACCTGAGCCTGCAACAACGTCCTCTATTAAAAGTATTGAGCACCCTGGAAGGTCAGGGTTACCTGCCGCCGGCGGTGATCAGCGAACTGCGCGAAGGCTACGAATTCCTGCGTTACACGGAGCACGCCATTCAGGCGATTGCCGACCGCCAGACCCAGATGTTGCCGGACGGTGCGCAGGATCAGGCGCGTATTGCCTTTATGTTGGGCTTCGCCGATTGGGACGCCTTTCATGAGCGGCTGATGTATTGGCGCGGTCGCGTTGCGTGGCACTTTGGCCAGGTGATCGCCGATCCCGATGAAGAGGACGGGACTGAAAGCGAAGTGGTGGTCGGCGGTGAATGGTTGCCATTGTGGGAAGAAGCGCAGGACGAGGAGGCCGCTTGTCGTCAGTTGGAGGAGGGCGGGTTTGTCGATACCACCAAAGCCCTGAAAGCCTTGGCCGGCCTGCGCAGCAGCCCGCAATTGCGCGCGATGCAGCGTTTGGGGCGCGAACGCCTTGATGCCTTTATTCCACGGTTGCTGGCGCAGGCGGTCGAACACGCCAATCCGGATCTGGTGCTGGAGCGCGTGCTGCCACTGGTGGAGGCTGTTGCGCGGCGTTCCGCTTATCTGGTGCTGCTGACCGAAAACCCCGGCGCGCTGCGACGTTTGCTGACGTTGTGCGCCGCGAGCCCGTGGATTGCCGAACAGATCACTCGTTTCCCGCTGTTGCTCGACGAATTGCTCAACGAAGGCCGGCTGTTCAAGCCGCCCCTGGCGCCGGAGCTGGCGGCTGAGTTGCGCGAGCGCCTGACACGAATTCCCGAGGACGACCTCGAGCAGCAAATGGAAGCCCTGCGCCATTTCAAACTGGCGCACCGCTTGCGCGTCGCCGCGTCGGAAATCGCCGGCAGCCTGCCGTTGATGAAAGTCAGCGATTACCTGACCTGGCTCGCCGAAGCGATCCTCGAACAGGTGCTGGCCCTGGCTTGGCGCCAGACCGTGGCCAAATACGGCACGCCGCTGCGCAGTGACGGTACGCTGTGCGATCCGGGCTTCATCATTGTCGGTTACGGGAAAGTCGGCGGGCTGGAACTGGGGCATGGTTCGGACCTGGACCTGGTGTTCATTCACGACGGCGATCCGCAGGCGGAAACCGACGGCCCGAAACCGATTGACGGTGCGCAATTCTTTACCCGGCTGGGGCAGCGGATCATTCACTTGCTCACGGCCCAGACCAACTCCGGTCAGCTGTATGAAGTGGACATGCGCCTGCGACCGTCCGGTGCTTCCGGTCTTTTGGTGAGTTCGCTCGGGGCGTTTGCCCGTTATCAGGAAAACGAGGCCTGGACCTGGGAACATCAGGCGCTGGTACGGGCGCGGGTGTTGGTGGGCAGCCAGGACGTCGGTCAGGCGTTCGAGAAGGTTCGCGCAGCGATATTGGGCAAGCCGCGAGATTTACCGACCTTGCGTCAGGAGGTCAGCGAGATGCGCGCCAAGATGCGCGACAACCTCGGCAGCAAGAGCACCGCGGCCGGCACCGGGGCGAATGCCTTCGAGGCCACGGCGCCGTTCGATCTCAAGCAGGACGCCGGAGGTATCGTCGATATTGAATTTATGGTGCAATACGCGGCCTTGGCGTGGTCCGAAACACACCCGCCATTGCTGCGCTGGACCGACAATATCCGGATTCTGGAAGAGCTGGAACACGAAGGGCTGATGCCCGCCGAAGACGCCAGCCTGTTGCGTGAGGCCTATAAAGCCTACCGCTCCGCCGCGCACCGGCAGGCCTTGCAGAAGGACGCCGGGGTGATACCGGGTGACCAGTTCGTGGATGAGCGACGGCAGGTGTTGCGGATCTGGAAAGAGCTGGGACTATAGGAGCAAGCTTGCTCGCGATGGTCGTCAACGATAACGCGGCAAACCTGACACCCCGCGGCGTTCTCCGGTCCATCGCGAGCAAGCTAGCTCCTACAGTGGCATTGCATTGTTTTGTAGATTGAGGCAGCTAAGCTGCACCGCACTGGATGTGCACCAATACCCAATGTGGGAGCGAGCCTGCTCGCGATAGCGGAGTGACAGTCGGCAGCAATGTTGAAGGTGATGACCCATCGCAAACAGCCCCGCTCCCGCAGTGATTCTCGAGGCGGGGAGGCGTATGCCTCCCCGGTTCGTTTTTGGAAACCACATGAAAATTCTGATCGTTGGGCCCAGTTGGGTCGGTGACATGGTGATGGCGCAGACACTGTTTCAGTGTCTCAAGCAACGCCACCCGCAGTGCGAAATCGACGTGCTGGCCCCCGAGTGGAGCCGGCCGATTCTTGAGCGCATGCCCGAAGTTCGCCAGGCCTTGAGCTTTCCGCTCGGCCACGGCGTCCTGGAGCTGGCGACGCGTCGGCGCATCGGCAAATCCCTGGCCGGCCAGTACGACCAGGCGATCCTGTTGCCCAATTCCCTGAAATCGGCATTGGTGCCGTTCTTCGCCGGCATCCCGAAACGCACCGGCTGGCGTGGCGAATTCCGCTACGGTCTGCTCAATGACGTGCGCACGCTGGACAAAGAACGTTACCCGCTGATGATCGAGCGCTTCATGGCGCTGGCTTACGAGCCTGGCCTTGAACTGCCGAAACCGTATCCGCGCCCGACCTTGCAGATCGATCCGGTGACCCGCGAAGCGGCACTGGCCAAATTCGGTCTGGCCCTCGACCGTCCGGTATTGGCGCTGTGCCCCGGTGCCGAGTTCGGCGAGTCCAAGCGCTGGCCGTCCGAGCATTACGCCAAGGTCGCCGAAACGAAGATTCGCGAAGGCTGGCAAGTCTGGCTGTTCGGTTCGAAAAACGATCACGCCGTGGGCGAAGACATCCGCGCGCGGCTGATTCCCGGCCTGCGTGAAGAGTCGGTGAACCTCAGCGGCGGCACGTCCCTGGCCGAGGCCATCGACCTGATGTCCTGCGCGGACTCGGTGGTGTCCAACGATTCCGGCCTGATGCACGTCGCCGCGGCGCTGAATCGCCCGTTGGTGGCGGTGTACGGCTCGACGTCGCCGGGCTTCACGCCGCCGCTGGCCGAGCACGTCGAGATCGTGCGCCTGGGCATCGAATGCAGCCCGTGCTTCGATCGCACGTGCCGTTTCGGTCATTACAACTGCCTGCGCCAGCTGATGCCGCAAGCGGTGAACGAAGCCTTGCAGCGGTTGCAGGGCACTGTGGTCGAGGTCAAATAGTTTGCGGGTTCTGCTGATCAAGACTTCTTCGCTGGGCGACGTGATTCATGCGTTGCCGGCGCTGACCGACGCGGCCCGGGCGATTCCCGGCATCACGTTCGACTGGGTGGTGGAAGAAGGTTTCGCCGAGATCCCGACCTGGCACCCGGCCGTGGG
This sequence comes from Pseudomonas sp. LBUM1651, assembly GCF_059716135.1. NCBI lineage: Bacteria > Pseudomonadati > Pseudomonadota > Gammaproteobacteria > Pseudomonadales > Pseudomonadaceae > Pseudomonas > Pseudomonas sp. LBUM1651. The sequence continues at coordinate 500,829 of NZ_CP166805.1, forward strand.
CAAAGTGATTCCGGTGGCGATCCGTCGCTGGCGCAAGAACATCTGGCAGACCATCAAGAGTGGCGAGTGGAAGCGCTTCAAGCAAAGCCTTCGCGCCACGAAATATGATCTGGTGATTGACGCACAGGGCCTGCTGAAAAGCGCCTTGCTGACTCGCTACGTCAAGGCACCGGTGGCGGGCCTCGATAAAGGTTCGGCACGGGAGCCGATCGCCGCGCGTTTCTACGATCGGCAGCTGGCGGTTGCCCGTGGCCAGCACGCGGTTGAGCGAGTGCGTCAGTTGTTCGCCATCGCCCTGGGCTACGATTTGCCCAAAGGGCTGGGCGACTACGGTCTGAACGTCGAGCGCCTGGTGGAATTGCCGCGCAAGAACCCTTACGTACTGTTCCTGCACGGCACCACGTGGGACACCAAACACTGGCCCGAAGCCTACTGGCGCGAGCTGGCCGAACGCGTCGGCTATCTGGGCGTCGGCGTGAAGCTGGCGTGGGGCAATCCGGCGGAGAAAGCCCGGGCCGAACGCATCGCAAAGGACATGCGGCACGTCGAAGTGCTGCCCAAACTGAATCTGGCGGGCATTGGCAAAGTGCTGGCCGGCGCGCAGGCGTGCGTGGCGGTGGACACCGGCCTCGGTCACCTTGCCGCTGCACTGGACGTGCCGACCCTGTCGCTGTTCGGCCCGACCAATCCGGGCCTGACCGGCGCCTACGGTAAAGCGCAGATCCACATGGCCAGCGATTTTCCCTGCGCACCGTGCCTGCAAAAGAAATGCACCTATCAACCGACGGCCGAAGATGCCCGCCGGTTCGATCTGAAACGCGAGTGGCCGCTGTGCTTCACGCGTCTGAATCCCGAGCGTGTCGCGACCCGACTGAGCACGTTGTTACTGGCTGAGGAGCTGCGCTGATGCAATTGGCATTCGTCTTGTACAAGTACTTTCCATTCGGGGGGTTGCAGCGTGATTTCATGCGCATCGCCCTGGAATGCCAGAAGCGCGGCCATCAAATTCGCGTCTACACGCTGATCTGGGAGGGCGATATTCCGCCGGGTTTCGAAGTGCTGGTAGCGCCGGTCAAGGCGTTCTTCAATCATCGCCGCAACGAGAAGCTCAGTGAGTGGATGGAAGCCGATCTGGCCAAGCGTCCCGTGGACCGTCTGATCGGCTTCAACAAGATGCCGGGTCTGGACGTTTACTACGCTGCCGACGGTTGCTTCGAAGACAAGGCGCAAAACCTGCGCAACTCGCTGTACCGTCGCTGGGGCCGCTACCGGCACTTCGCCGAGTACGAGCGCGCGGTGTTTGCCAGGGACGCCAAGACTGAAGTGTTGATGATCTCCGAAGTCCAGCAGCCGCTGTTCATCAAGCATTACGACACGCCGCTGGAGCGCTTCCATTTGCTGCCGCCGGGTATCTCTCAGGACCGCCGCGCGCCGGCCAATGCCGCGCAAATCCGTGCCGAATTCCGACGTGAGTTCAACCTGAAAGACGATGACCTGTTGCTGGTGCAGATCGGCTCCGGGTTCAAGACCAAGGGTGTGGATCGCAGCCTCAAGGCGCTGGCCGCGTTGCCCGCTGATCTGAAGAAGCGCACCCGGCTGTTTGTAATTGGCCAGGATGACCCCAAATTGTTCCAGATGCAGAGCGCCACGTTGGGGCTCGGTGACAACGTGACGTTCCTCAAGGGTCGCAGCGATATCCCGCGCTTCCTGCTCGGGGCCGATCTGTTGATCCACCCGGCGTACAACGAAAACACCGGGACCGTGTTGCTCGAAGCGCTGGTGGCCGGGTTGCCGGTGCTGGTGAGCGCGGTCTGCGGTTATGCCCATTACATCGCCGAGGCAGACGCCGGCCTGGTGCTGGATGAACCCTTCGATCAGGCGCAACTGACGCAATACCTGACCGGTATGTTGAACGACGCTCAAGCACGGGCGGCCTGGAGCCGCAACGGTCTGGCCTTCGCCGAGACGGCCGACCTCTACAGCATGCCGCAACACGCGGCCGATGTGATTCTGGCGGAGCACGCTTAATGAAGTTGATGCTGGCTGAACCGTTCAAGAGCCTTTGGGCCGGACGCGATCCATTCGCCGAGGTCGAAGGGCTTCAAGGCGAGGTGTACCGCGAGCTGGAAGCTCGCCGCACGTTGCGCACCGAGGTGAACGGCAACGGGTTTTTCGTGAAGATCCACCGTGGCATTGGCTGGGGCGAGATCTTCAAAAACCTGCTGACGGCCAAGCTGCCGGTACTCGGCGCGGGTCAGGAATGGAAAGCCATTCAACGCCTGCAGGAAGTCGGCGTGCCGACCATGACGGCGGTTGCCTACGGCGAGAAGGGCAGCAACCCGGCGGACCAGCATTCGTTCATCGTCACCGAAGAACTGGCGCCGACCGTCAGTCTCGAGGACTTCAGCATCGACTGGGTCAAGAACCCGCCGGAGCCAAAACTCAAGCGTGCGCTGATCGCCGAAGTCGCGCGCATGACCGGCATGATGCACCGCTCCGGGGTCAACCACCGCGACTGCTACATCTGCCACTTCCTGCTGCACACCGACAAACCGGTGACGGCTGAAGACTTCAAGCTCTCGGTGATCGACCTGCACCGCGCCCAGACCCGCCCGGCGATCACCCAGCGCTGGCGCAACAAGGATCTGGCGGCGCTGTACTTTTCGGCCCTGGACATCGGTCTGACCCGGCGCGACAAGCTGCGTTTCCTCAAGGGTTATTTCCAGCAACCCCTGCGCCAGATCCTCGGCGAAGAAGCCGGGTTGCTCGCCTGGCTCGAAGGCAAGGCCAACAAACTCTACGAACGCAAACAGCGATACGGGGATGCGCTCTGATGTCGGGCTGGAAACTGGAACCTGCTTACAGCGACCTGGCCGACGATTTCGGCAGCCTTGAAGCAGTGTTTGCCCTTGAGGGCGAGCAGTTGACCCGCGACCCGTTGTCCGAGGTCGTCCGCGTCAAGCGCAATGGCGTCAACTACTACGTCAAGCGCTACGTGGGCGCTGGCAAGGGCCTGCGCCGCTACCTCGGCAAGCCGCGGGTGAAGATGGAATGGCAAAACCTCAAGCGCTTTGCCAAGTGGGGCATTCCCACTGCAGAAGTGGTGGCCTGGGGGCTGGAACGGCGCGGTGCAGCGTACGCTCGCGGGGCGATGATCACCCGTGAACTGCCCAATACCGAAGACCTGAATGCCCTGGCTGAGCGGCGTGATCCGAAACTGAGGGATCGCGCCTGGGTCGATCACATCAGTCGGCAACTGGCCGGTTACACCCGGACCATGCACGACAATCGCTTCACCCATAATGATTTGAAGTGGCGCAACCTGCTGGTCGACGATGAGGCACAACTGTTCCTGATCGACTGCCCCAACGGTGATTTCTGGAGCGGTTTCTGGCTCAAGTACCGCATCACCAAGGATCTGGCGTGTCTCGACAAGGTCGCCAAGTATCACCTGTCGGCCACCCAGCGCCTGCGCTTTTACCTGCAATACCGCCAACGGACGCGGCTCAATGCGGCCGATAAAAAACGGATCCGGCACGTGGTGAGATTTTTCGAGGGTCGCGAATGACTGATTTTCTGGCCGCTGAAGACCGTGCGCTACTGGAGCGTCACGGCCTCGGCACCTTCGATGCACTGTGGGCCAGACAGCTTGAGGCTGTGGATGAGCCCAACACCGCACGCGGTGGCTGGAGCAGCGTGTTTCGGCTGGATCTTGAAGGTCACGGCTTCTACCTCAAGCGCCAAAGCAACTACCAGATGCACACCTTGCACGCGCCCTTCGGCGAGCCGAGTTTTGCCCGGGAATTTCGCAACATCAGCCGTTATGAAAAGCTTGGCATTCCGGCGCTGAAAGCGGCGTTTTTCGGTGAGCGCAAGGTCGACGGCGAAGTTCGGGCGGTTTTGCTGACCCGCGCGCTGGACGGCTGGGATGACCTGGATTCGCTGTTGCAGCGCTGGTCGGATCTGAGCCCGGCGCAGCACTCGGCCATTTTGCAGGCGTGCGGGCAACTGGCTAGGCGCCTGCACGGTGCGCGTCAGGTCCACGGCTGTTTCTACCCCAAGCACATTTTTCTCCAGGCCACCGGCGACGGTTACATGGCCCAGCTCATCGACCTGGAAAAGACCCGGCCGCTGCTGTTCGGTCAGCGTGACCGGGTCAAGGATCTGGAGCCGTTGACACGGCGCTCGCCCCAGTGGAGCGATGCGCAACTGCGCGAGTTGTTGGCCGTCTACCTGGACCAGCCGCAGGACAGTTCGCTGATCGACAAGTGGCTGACGCGATTGACCGCGCGGCGCAGTTACAAGAGGGCGAACTGATGCGTTTGTCCGAACTGAAAGAGGCGGGTCGCCATCCGGGTCTGCCGCTGAGTATTTCGCTGGCCGATGCCGCCGGGCCTGCCGAGTTGCAGTTGTTGAGCCTGTTGCGGGTGCTGCCAGGCCAACGCTATGTCGGCGCCGGTGTCTGGCGTGGCCGGCCGGTATTGGCCAAGTTGTTGGTCGGCAGCAAAGCGGCGCGGCATTTTCAGCGTGAGCTGGACGGCGTGCGCTTGCTTGCCGCCCAGGGGCTGACCACGCCGCAGCTGTTGGCCGATGGCCTGAAGGACGGCGAAGGTGGCTGGCTGCTGTTCGATTACCTTGAAAGCGCGCAAAGCCTGGGGGATACCTGGAAACAGGTCGAGCATTTGCCGGTGCTCGCGGATGGGCAAGGGGCCGTGTTGGCCGAGGCGCTGGGCGCGATCGGCCAGATGCACCGCAAAGGGCTGTGGCAGGAAGACCTGCACCTGGACAACCTGCTGCGCCAGGGCGGCCGACTGTATTTGATCGACGGAGCCGGAATCTGCACTGAAACCCCCGGCCAACCGCTGTCGCGGCAGAAAGTCCTGGAAAACCTCGGGGTGTTTTTTGCTCAGTTGCCCAAGTCGCTGGAGCCTTTCACTGAAGAATTGCTGGTGTATTACCTCCTGAGCAACGGCGAACATGCCTTGCCGATGGAAGCGTTGCAGAAGCAGATCGACAAGGTGCGCAGTTGGCGCCTCAAGGATTTTCTGATCAAGGTCGGCCGCGAATGCACGCTGTTCAGCGTGCAGCGCGGGGCGTTCGGTTTGCGCGCGATTCGCCGCGAAGAAGAAGCGGCGATGCTGCCGGTGCTGGAGCAGGCCGATGCGTTGCTCGATCAGGGCCACCTGTACAAGACCGGCGGCGCGGCGAGTGTCGGAAAAGTCGAGGTGGCTGGTCGTACGCTGGTGATCAAGCGCTACAACATCAAAGGGTTTGCCCACTGGCTCAAACGCTTCTGGCGCCCGAGCCGTGCCTGGCATTCCTGGCGGGAAGGCAATCGACTGGTATTTCTGGGGATCGCCACGCCGAAACCGTTGGCGGTACTGGAGAAGCGTTTCCTCTGGTTGCGCAGCCGGGCTTATCTGGTGACCGAGCACTTGTCGGGGCCGGACATCATCGAGCGGTTCGCGCCCTACGTTGACAGCGGTGAAGCGCCCGAAGCCGAGCTGGTGGCGCTGGATTATCTGTTTGCGGAGCTGATTCGCGAGCGGATCAGTCACGGCGACTTCAAGGGCCACAACCTGTTCTGGCAAGAGGATCGCTGGGCGCTGATCGATCTGGATGCGATGTGCCAGCACAGCTCGCTCGGCAGCTTCGCCCCGGCGTATGCGCGGGATCGGGCGCGGTTCATGCGTAACTGGCCTGAGAGCAGTGCGTTGCATCAGGTCATTGATCGGCGGCTTCCCAAAGATATCTCCAGCGCTGCCTGAGTCGACTTCGCCGGCTTGCCGGCGAAGAGGCCAGAACAGCCACTGAAGATCAGGGGACAGGTTCTTATGAAATGTCCTACATGATCTCCAGACCCCATGAACTGGGCTCTGAATAGTCACGATGCTAGTTTGCCTGACGACCTCGGAGGGCAAATCTTGACGATAAAAACGGCTGTCATGCTTGGCGTTTGTTCAATAGCGTTATCCGGCTGCGGAACGGCTCTCACGGTCCTGCAAAATGACGAAGACGCGGCGCGCGGCCTGCGAAAGCAGAAGACCTACTGCCAGTCCATCCCGCGTATCTACAGCGGCCTGGCCTACGATTTCTGTGTGTTGAATGCCCCGCCGGACCCCACGGGCTTTCTCGTCCCGCTGGTCCTGCTGGATCTGGCGCTGTCAGGTGCGCTGGATACCGTTTCCCTGCCCTACACGATTTACCGACAAGGGGTGGATGGCAATATCAGGATCTACTGGCGGGCGAGCCGCGGATAGCCCGGGGTTTCGTCGTCGCGCGGGCCATCATTGCGCCGCTGATAAGCGTAGGGTCATTCCTGCCATGTTTACGCTATAATCCCGCCCTTTAGCTGTCTCTCGCCCCCTTGCGAGGGCACATTCATTTTGAGGCGCCTTGCGCCTGCATGCAGACTAAAGAGGCTAGACCCCTGTGGCATTGACGATTCTTGGCCTGTCCGGCGCCCTTAGCCATGATCCTTCCGCAGCCTTGTACATCGACGGCAAGCTGGTCGCGGCGGCTGAAGAAGAGCGCTTTGTGCGCGATAAACATGCAAAGAACCGCATGCCTTACGAATCGGCGAAGTTCTGCCTCGAGCAGGCGGGCATCAAGCCGTCCGACGTTGACGTGGTCGCCATTCCGTTCGCGCCGATCAGCCTGTTCGGCAAAGCGCGCTGGCACTACGCCAAGCGTTACTGGTACGCCCCGGACCGCGCACTTGACGCGATCCTGATGGGCAACCGCCGCTACAAGCGCTACCGCAACAAGATCGTCTGGTGCCTCGAGCAACTGGGCTTCGATCCGAAAAAGATCAAGATCGAGCCGGTCGAACACCACCTGGCTCACGCCTCCAGCGCTTACCACTGCTCGGGTTTCAAAGAGAAAACCGCGATCCTCGGGATCGACGGCAAGGGCGAATACGCCACGACCTTCTTCGGTTACGGCGAAAACGGCAAGATCCACAAGATAAAGGAATTCTTCGATCCGGACTCCCTCGGCGGCCTGTACGGCGCGATCACCGAGTTCCTCGGTTTCGAGATGCTCGACGGCGAGTTCAAGGTCATGGGCATGGCGCCGTACGGCGATGCCAGCAAATACGATTTCTCGCGTCTGGCCTCGTTCGAGAACGGCGAACTGGTGATCAACACCGACTACGCCAACGTCATCGGTCTGCGTCGCTATAAAGAGAAGGGCAAGGGTTTCTACTTCTCGCCGAAGCTGATCGAGTGGCTGGGTCCGAAGCGCGAAGGCGACATCGCCGACGAGCCGTACATCCACTACGCCGCGAGCATGCAAGCGCTGTTCGAGAAGCTGGCGCTTCAGATGATCGACCACTACCTGGGCGACGTGCTCAAGGAAACCGGCAAGCTGGCCTTCGCCGGCGGCTGCGCGTTGAACGTCAAGCTCAACCAGAAAATCATCGCCCGCGACGACGTCAAGGAACTGTTTGTGCAGCCTGCGTCCGGCGATGCCGGCACCGCGGTCGGCGCGGCGGCGTATGTGTCTCACGCCCGTGGCGTGCCGGTCGAGAAGATGGAACACGTCTACCTCGGTCCGTCGTACAGCAACGAAGACGTGCTCGCCGCGTGCGCCCGTCACCCGAGCAAGCCGGTGTGGCGCAAGCTCGAGAACATGCCGGAAAACATCGCCAAAATCATGGTCGACGGCAACCCGGTGGCCTGGTTCCAGGGTCGCATGGAGTTCGGTCCGCGTGCTTTGGGCGGTCGTTCGATCATCGGTTGCCCGAGTGCGACCGGCGTGGCTGACCGCATCAACCACCAGATCAAGTTCCGCGAGCGCTGGAGGCCTTTCTGCCCGTCGATGCTCGACACCGTCGCACCGCAGATGATCAAGATCGATCACCCCGCGCCGTTCATGACGTTCACCTTTGAAGTGGCGGAAGAGTGGAAGACCCGCGTGCCGGAAGTCGTCCACGAAGACGGTACCTCCCGGGCTCAGGTGCTCAAGCGCGAATACAACCCGCGCTACTACGACATGATGAAGGCGCTGGAAGTACTGACAGGCAACGGCGTATCGCTGAACACCTCGCTCAACCGTCGCGGCGAACCGATGATCTGCTCGCCGACGGATGCCCTGAACATGTTCTTCGGTTCCGACCTACAGTATCTGATCATGGAAGACATTCTAGTGGTCAAAGAGGGCGCGGACGCATATGACACGCTCGGCTGAACGCCATGTGCTGCAGTTCTGTCACGGCTATGACGGTCCGTTTCTGGACTGCGCGCGGCAGTACGCCAGCCTGTTCGCGGGGACCGGTTATCGAGTGACCACGGTGTTTCTGACCGGGGTTGCCGATGCCAGAGTCGCCGAGGCCTGCGCCTCCGATGAAGTGCTGTTCATGGAATACAGTTCCAAGGCTATTCGTGGCCTGAAGCTGGGCGCTATCGGCGATCTGCGCAAGATCGCCGCTTCGCGCAATTTCAGTTTCTGCATTGCTCACCGTTTCAAACCGATCTACATCGCCTTGCTTGGCACTTCGTTGCCGGTGATCGGCGTGCATCACGCGTTTGACGACTACAAGCGCGGCACTCGCAAATTCTTTGTGAATTTTTTCCGCAAGCGTTTGAGTCTGCTCGGGGTTTCCGATGCCGTGCGCGACGACATGCGCAGTTGCCTGCCGAATTGGCCGGCTGCACGGATTCAGACGCTCTACAACCGCATCAATGTGCAAGCCTTGCAGGGCAGTCACGTGTCGGTTCGCGAAGCCCGGGAAACCCTGGGTTTGTCCATGGATGCGTGGATTATCGGTAATGTCGGCAGACTGCACCCGGACAAGGACCAGACCACGTTGCTGCACGGTTTTGCCGCGGCGTTACCGGGTTTGCCGGCTAACAGCCAGTTGGTGATTCTCGGTATCGGTCGGCTGGAACAGGATCTCAAGGCCATGGCCCGTGAACTGGGGATCGGCGACCGCGTGCTGTTCCTCGGTCAGGTGCCGGAAGCCCGTCGTTATTTTCGTGCGTTCGATGTGTTTGCCTTGAGCTCCGATCACGAACCGTTCGGCATGGTGCTGCTGGAGGCCATGGCCGCCGGTGTGCCGTTGCTCGCGACGGCATGCGGCGGTGCGAAGGAAGTGGTCGAGGGCGTCGGCATTCTGTTCCCGCTGGGCGACGCCGAGCACTTGGCTCAAGGGCTGCAACATCTGGCCGCGATGGATGAACAGCAGCGCCGCCAGTGTGCCGAGTTGATGCTCGACCGTTTGCGTGAGCGCTTCTCCGACCGCGCGGTGCGCGATGCTTTCTGGCATTTGCCCACCGTCACCGAACTGGCGGCGAGGGGTTGATGCTCAACCGATTTCAAGGATGGCGCGAGCGTGGCTGGGCGGTGATCGACGCCTCGACATACACCGAGGCCTGGCACCGTTATGGCGGCAGCGTCGCCACTCATCCGATGGTGGTCGAGCGCCTGGCGCAGTTGGCCGATATTCCGGTGCGTTACCTGGCCTGGGCGCCAAATGGCGAAGTCCAGGCTGCAATTCCGACCTGGGGCCGCGACCTGGCCTTGTCCAAGGACGTGCTCAAGCGCAACGGTAAAAAGGGCCTGTTCGACCTCGGCAATGCCGAGTTCATCCTGCCTGCCGCCGCTGATACGCAAGCGCCCCTGCGCCATCGTGCGCGTTACTTGTCCGCGCTGAATGAAGGCCGCTTCAGCGGCATCAGGCTGCAGGCGGAACAACTGGCCATGGCCCGCACTCCCGAGGAACTGTCGAAGAAGTTTCGCTATAACCAGCGTCGCGAATTGCGTTTGCTGGAAGAGGCGGGCGGCGTGGTGCGGCCGGTCAGCGAGTTTTCCAGCGGCGAGCTGGCGGCGATTTACTGCGACTTGTTCCAGCGTCGCTGGGGTTTTCCGGCGACCGGTGCCACGCGCATGGCCGAGGTGATCGAGTTGTTGCGTGACTTGCTGATCGGCTCGGTGATTTTCCTGAACGATGCGCCGATCGCGATTCAACTGGTGTACCGCGTCGAAGCGCCGCAATGGATCAGCGTCGAGTACATCAACGGTGGCGTCGATCCCGAAACCCGCGAATTCAGCCCCGGTAGCGTCTTGAGCTTTCTCAATACCCAAAGCGCCTGGGAGCATGCACGTGCGCTGGACAAGCCTCTGCGTTTTTCCTTCGGTCGCGCCGACCGTGAATACAAGGACCGCTGGTGTAATCCTGTGCCGGTCTTCACCGTATGAGCGAACCCATGAGTCGAAAACAGCAATTGCTCAAGCGCCACCGGCGCAACAAACGCATCGGCCTGCTGATCGCCTTGGTGCTGTTGATCGTCATCGGCGTGCTGGTGGCCTGGTGGCTGCCGCTGGTGCTGGCGGTGCTGGGCTGGATCGCTCACGAAGCCTGGTTCGCCGACCATTTGTTCTATTCGCCCAAGGACGATTACGCCTACAGCTTCCCGCCTTACACCCCGCAACCCAAGATTCACCTGGACGGCGAGCGTTTGCGCCTGGATGACGGCGTCATGCTGGTGGACGACGCTACGCTGGTGTTGGCCCTGCGGATCAAGAGCACCTGGCTGGGACGCTTTATCGACCCGGCTGTCGAGCTGTCGGGTGGCGATAATCCCGATCGACAAACCTTCGAGCGTGGCGCCAACGGGCTGCGCTACCTCAACCTCAGTGGTCAGGCGCAAGTGCTGTCGCGAGGCGAGTTGCGTCTGCGCGGACGTTTTTGCCGAGTGCTGGGCGAACCCGTGCTCTGGGCGTTCGAACAACCGGATTACCGCCGTCAGCGGGTGATGGTCATTGCGCCACACGCCGACGACGCCGAGCTGGCGGCTTATGGTTTGTACAGTCAGGCCGACGAAGCCTGGATCGTTACCCTCACCGCCGGCGAAATCGAAGCAGGACATTATCAGCAGATCGGCCTGGACAAGGTCGAAGCAGCGCGCCTCAAGGGGCGGCTGCGGGCCTGGGACAGCATCGCCGTGCCACGCTGGGCCGGGGTGCCCGAAGCCCATTGCGTGCAGTTGGGGTATTTCTGCCTGCAGCTGGCGGCGATGCAGGCAGCACCGTCCCGGCCAGTGGGTTCACGGGAAGCGGAGATGGACGACACCCGCTTGTTCCGCCAGTTGAACCCCTTTGCACTGCCGGGCGACGCCGATGGTGCGCCGACCTGGAACAACCTGTTGGCCGACCTGCGCGAACTGCTGTTGCGGGCCCGTCCTGAAGTCATCGTGTTGCCGCACCCGACGCTCGATCCGCACCCGGATCACCTATGCGCCCAACAAGCGATCCTTGAAGCATTGCGAGGCCTGGAGTGGCAGCCGACCACATTGCTCGGTTACGCCAACCATTTGCATGACAACGATCGCTGGCCCATGGGGGATGCCGGCCATGGCATCGCGCTGCCGCCCGCCTTCGATTCGTCGGTGCCGATGCAGCCTTACTGCCTTCCGGTTCCCCCGGAACTTCAGCGTGATAAAGCCATGGCGCTGGGGATGATGCACGACCTGCAGCCGCGCATGCCATTCAAGCGGCGACTGCGTCGGTTGATACAGTGGCTCTTGGCCAGTAGAGTGCCGCCCCTCTATGGCGAGAATGAATTCTTTCGCAAGGCGGTCAGACGCCAGGAACTGTTCTGGCTTCTGAAGCATGGCGAAACACCTGCGAAGCAGAACTGAAGTACAACTCTGCCTAGCATGGCAGCGCTCCCAGCATTGACAGCGAGTTATCCATGATTAATCCATGCCCGCGTATTTTGTTTCTGATGCCTTATTTCGGCAGCTGGCCCTTCTGGATGCCGTTTTTTCTGGAGAGCTGCCGTCGCAATCCCGACATCGACTGGTTGTTCTTCACAGACTGCGGAGTTCCCGAGAATCTGCCGCCCAACGTGACCATCGAAAGCATGATGTTCAGCGATTACTGTGGACTGGTGTCCCAGCGGCTGGGTATCGACTTTGCGCCGACCCAGGCTTACAAACTGTGCGACATCAGGCCCGCGTTTGGACTCATTCATGCCGACCGCCTGGAGGGCTATGATTTTTGGGCGTTCGGCGATATCGACCTGGTGTACGGCGATCTGCGCAGCTACTTCACCGCAGATCGGCTCGCCTCGTACGACCTGTACTCCACTCACGAGCGGCGAGTGGCCGGGCATCTTTGCCTGATCAGAAACACCCCCCGCAAGCGTGAGTTGTTCAGGCAGATCAAGGACTGGGAAGCGCGTTTCACCGATCAGAAGCATCATGCGATCGATGAAGGTGCATTCAGTCGAATCTTTCTCTGGCGCAAGAATTTTCCCGAGCCTTTGTTCAAACTGGTGGGCAAGTTCAACCCGTGGCGTCGACGCAGCGAATTCACCGAGGCATTCAGTACGCCGGGTGGTTGCATCAAGTGGCATGACGGGACCGATAATTTCCCGCACCAATGGTTTTGGCGCGACGGCCATCTGACCAATGATCGCGATGGCGATCGCCGGTTTCCGTATTTCCATTTCGTTTGCTGGAAGCGCAACGAGTGGCCGCGGTTGCCTCAACCCGATCCAGCGGAGGTCATGCGCCTCGCCGCTGAACCCGCCTGGGTCATCGATGCAACTGGTTTTCACCGGGGAGAGTTATGAGTCAACGGTCAAAGGTTCTGCAATTGCAGCCTGACTACAATGTCAAAGCCCATGACTTTGCCGACCTGGCGGAGCAGATCGTCAAGGCTTTGCCGGGTGATCGCTATGAGGTGACCGCCGCGTTTCTGCGCGGCAAGCCAGGGCCAGGCGAGGCCGTGAGCCGTGCCGCGCGTTCCGTTTATTTCGAGTTTTCCGACAAGTCGCTCAAGGGCATGCGCCTGCGTGCCATGTGGCGGCTGTATCAGTTTTGCCGCAAAGAAAAATTCGATGTGGTGATCTGCAACCGCTTCAAGCCGGTCAACATGATGTTGACGCTCAACCGCTGGTTGAAAGTGCCATTGTGCATCGGCATCTCCCACGGCTTTGGTGAGTACGACCGATTCTACCGACGTCGGCAGACCCAGCGCCTGATCGATAGTCACTGGCGTTTTGTCGGCGTGTCGCCGGCGGTCAAACAGTACCTGCTGGACTGTGACTGCGGCTTCACCGACCAGAATACCTACGCCATTACCAATGCGATCGACATCGAACAGGCCGAAGGCTTGCAACACAGCCGCGAACGCGCCCGTGAACTGCTCGGCATTGATCCGTCGGTGCGACTGATCGGCGCATTGGGCCGGTTGGTGCCGGTCAAGGGGCACACCTACCTGTTGCAGGCGTTTGCGGCACTCAAGGACAAGTACCCGAACACCCAATTGGCGATCATCGGTGCCGGCCGCGAAGAGTCGCGCCTGGCCGCCGAGATCGAGCGTCTGGGCCTGAGCGGGCGTGCACACCTGCTGGGCTTCAAGGAAAACGCCTTGCAGTACGTTCGCGCCTTTGACATCTGGACCATGCCATCGCTGGCCGAAGGTCTCGGGCTGGCATTGCTCGAGGGCATGAGCGGTCATCTTCCGGTCATCGCCTCCAACGTGCCGGCGATGCTGCCGCTGATTCAGGGGGCGGGCGGTCTGGCGATCACGCCAAAGGATGTGCCGAGCCTGGTCGCGGCACTGGATACTTACCTTGGGCTGTCGGATGACGCGCTCAAGGCCAAGGGTGAACAGGCCTACCGTTATCTCCAGGAACAACACGACATCGAGGTGTTCCGCCAGGAATACCTGAACCTGATCGACTCCGGCTTGAGCAAGGCCCGCAAGGAACAATCATGAGCGACGCACAACCCATCGTCACGGTCATCATCGCGTCGTATAACCACGGTCGTTATATTGAGGAGAGCATTCTCAGCGTCCTCAACCAGACCTATTCGAACATCGAGTTGCTGGTGGTCGATGATGGCTCCAGCGATGACAGTGTCGAGCGGATCAACGCCTTGCAGGCGCAATACGGCTTTGATTTCCGTGTTCAGCAGAACCAGGGGCTGACCAACACCCTCAACGGTGCCATTGCACGCGCAAAGGGCAGCCTGATCGTGCCTTTCGGTTCCGATGACATCATGCTGCCCGAGCGCATCGCCACGCAGGTCGCGCACATGGATGGCAAGCCCGAGGTCGGCATCTGCGCCGGTAACATCGAGCTGATGGACGCCGACGGCATTGCGTACCCGGAGGCGCGCCAGCGCCGCGACGTGCCGTTCCGCCGCCTGGACTTCGATGACATGTTCCTGGAGCGCAAGCCCTATCCGCCGGCACCGACCCTGATGATCCGCCGCGAGGCACTGGAAAAGGTCGGCGGGTTCGATCCGAGCATTCGTCTGGAAGATTTGCTGATCGAGCTGAAGGTGACCCATGCCGGTTACTTCATTGATGGCTTGAACGTGCTGATGGCGCGCTATCGCAAACACGCCACCAATTCCTACAAGAATCACCGCTTCATGATCGACAACATCCTGCGTACCTATGCCTTGTTCAGCGATCATCCGCTGTACGAACACGTGCGCTACAAGTTCCTCAGTTCGATGTTCCTGAAGACCGCCAATCGAGACCGCAAGCTGGCGCGCGAACTGCTGGCGCAGATTCCACTCAAGGCGTGGAACAAGAAGACCTGGCGTGGCCTGGGGCGCTTGTATTTCTCGCCTCTGGAAAAGGATTGAGCTACCGCTCGAGCCCACGCCTGGCGCTAATCCTGGAGCGAGGCTTGCTCGCGATGGACCATGAGCGACGCGTTGATTCAGACAAAACGCGCCTTCGTTAATGTCCTTCGCGAGCAAGCTCGCTCCTACAGGTGCCCTTAAGCCGAGGTATCAGTGAACCTGGGCAGGTGAACGGGTAGCCAGCACTTGTTTGTGCAGGGTATCCACAGCAGATTTCGATGCTGTCACGGCATAGCCTTGCAGCAGCGCCTGGAAATGATCTTCGAACAACCAGCGTCGATCGACGGTGTATCGCTGCATATGACGCAGGTTGCGCTGACGCAAAGACAGACTCAGCGACGAAGGGTAGATGCGCAGGTCAGCCACGTCGATCAGACCGAACTCGCCGTCCTCCAGTACCAGCACGTTACCCAGATGCAGGGAGCGGAAATACACCCCTTGCTCATGCAGCTGCGCCATGAACTTGCCGAAGCGTTCCACCAGCGCCTGACGTACATCCGGTGCCGTGATTCCTTGCAGGACCTGACGCAGGGTATTGCCCGGCAGGGGTGTGTAGTGCACGGCACTGCAGCCATCGTCGAGGCGGTAAAGGTCGAGGATCTGCGGCGTCGGGAATCCCATGTTGCGCAGTCGCTCGCTATTGACGGCAAAGCGTTCGGAGTAGGCGTTGAAACTGCCCGAGGTGTACCAGCGACGAGGTCGGAACAACTTGAGGAAGCTGTCATCGACCAAGCGCAGGACCTTCGGTCCCAGGCCATCTTCTTCAATCACCCGTGCGTTGGTGGTCAACGTTTGCAGGGCCGGTTGCGTCAGTTTCTTGATCGAAACGGCCAGCAGGCGACCAGCGCGCTGGTTGATGCTCAGCGCGGCGATCAGTGCCAGGGGAATCCACAGCAGGAACCAGTGTTCCTTGGGGCGCGAAATGATCCCGCCGCCTTCGGTCAGACCCGCACCGATACCGAACACCAGCCAGGTCGAGGCGATGATGAACAGCGGTTGCACTCGATGGCGCCAGCTGCTCAGCAGGCCCCAGGCCTGGAAGAACAGCCACGGGATAAAACCGAAAATACCGACATAGTAGAGAACGCCCAAGGCGAAACTGTGGGGTTCTGCCAGCAGGTAGCCCACGCCCGGATCGACGTTCAGACTGGCGTCGTAGCCATGACCGATCCAGGGGTGTTCGGCGATTTTTTGCAGGACCATCTGCCAGATTTCGAACCGATAGGAATCGCCTCGTCCGAAAATCATGTTCGAGAAAAGCGCAATCACCGACGCTCCGCCGACCAGTATGATGCCCAGCAATACGATGGACCGGCGGTTCCAGCAGATGAAGCCCAGCCACAGCGCGGCCAGTGTCAGGGCAACCAGCGGTGTCCGGGAGCCGGTGGCGATCACCGCAATGAACATGATCGCCATTGCCGGGATACTCAACCAGAGTATCTGCGGGCGCTTGCAGGTCATGCTCAGGCTCAGCCAATAGGCGCAGAAGAAGCCGAACAAATGCGAGCTCAATAATGGATTGTCGAACGCGCCGCCACCAATCAGGCGTCGGCCCGGTTCGTAGATGTGGGCAAACACGTACAGGTTGTAGATCGACGCGATCAGCCCGACTATCGCGGCGCTGAACAGCAGGGGCTGGACGATATCGCTGCGGTAGCGCACCAGCAGGTAGCACCCGACGAACAGCATCAGCGTGTGGAGCGGTGGCTTGAACTTGCCGGAAAATCCTTCATCGCCCGGGCTCCAGCACAGACTCAACAGCGCCCACCCGGTGAACAGCAGCATCGCAATGAAGATCGGCTCGCGTAGCAACTCTTTGAGCTCACGCGGTCGCAGGCAAAGCGCTATCAGCGCTGGAATGCTGAACAAGCCATAGTAGAGCTTATGAAGCAGGCTGCGGTCCGGCAGGAAGAACAGCGAGCACAGAAGCAAAAGATAGCCGAGTGGAAGCATCCACAGGCAAATGAAATCGAAGACTCGATTGGAGGTACTGTTGAAACCGCTGAGTTGCATGCTGAGAAATTCAATCCTGAAGTTGATCGGCCATTCCGGTGATGGCTATATGATACCGCTTGCGCCGTCTAACAATAACAGCCTTTATGCGATTGCCAGAACCTTGAGGAAGCTGTGCTAAAGTCAGCGTCCTTTTTATCGACATTCGCGTGATATGACCGACTCCAGTCTCTCCGCAAGCCCCTCGAGCTTGAAAATCTACTTCCGTCTGCTCGGTTATGTCCGGCCGTACATCAGCCTGTTCCTGATCAGCATCGTCGGATTTCTGATTTTCGCGTCGACGCAGCCAATGCTCGGCTACATCCTCAAGTACTTCGTCGATGGCCTGTCCAATCCCGAAGCGGTGCTGTTTCCCAGTGTCCCCTTTCTGCGCGACCTGCAACTGCTGCAAGCGGTGCCGTTGCTGATCATTTTGATCGCCGCCTGGCAGGGGTTGGGATCTTATCTGGGCAACTACTTTCTGGCCAAGGTTTCTCTCGGGCTGGTCCACGACCTGCGGGTCCAGTTGTTCAATAACCTGTTGGTTCTGCCCAACCGGTATTTCGACAAGCATAACTCCGGTCACCTGATTTCCCGTATCACCTTTAACGTGACCATGGTCACCGGGGCGGCCACAGATGCGATCAAGGTCGTAATCCGTGAAGGCATGACGGTGATCTTCCTGTTTGCCTCGTTGCTGTTCATGAACTGGCGCCTGACCCTGGTCATGGTCGCGATCCTGCCGCTGATCGCGTTGATGGTCCGTACCGCGAGCAAGAAATTCCGCAAGCAGAGCCAGAAGATCCAGGCGGCCATGGGCGACGTGACGCACGTGGCGTCGGAAACCATCCAGGGTTACCGCGTGGTGCGCAGCTTCGGCGGCGAAGTCTACGAAGAGAAGCGCTTCTTCAATGCCAGCCAGGGCAACACCGACAAGCAACTGCGCATGACCCGTACCGGCGCTATCTACACGCCGCTGCTGCAGTTGGTGATCTACAGCGCCATGGCCGTGCTGATGTTCCTGGTCCTTTTCCTGCGGGGCGATGCGTCCGCCGGTGACATGGTGGCCTACATCACCCTGGCAGGCCTGCTGCCCAAGCCGATCCGTCAATTGTCCGAAGTCAGCTCGACCATTCAAAAAGGCGTGGCCGGTGCCGAAAGCATCTTCGAACAACTGGACGTTGAACCGGAAGTCGATACCGGCACCGTCGAGCGCGATGCCGTGACCGGGCGCCTGGATGTGCAGCATCTGAGCTTCACCTACCCTGGCACCGAGCGTCAGGTGCTCGACGACATCAGTTTCTCGGTCGAGCCCGGGCAAATGGTGGCGCTGGTCGGGCGTTCGGGCAGCGGCAAGTCGACCCTGGCCAACCTGATTCCGCGTTTCTATCACCACGACAAGGGCGAGATCCTGATCGATGGCGTCGAGGTGGAACAGTACAAACTGCTGAACCTGCGCAAGCACATCGCCCAGGTCACCCAGCACGTGACGTTGTTCAGCGATACCGTGGCCAACAACATCGCGTACGGCGATCTGGCCGGTGCGCCCCGTGAAGACATCGAGAAAGCGGCGAAAGACGCTTATGCGATGGACTTCATCGCACAACTGCCCGAAGGCCTGGACACTCAGGTTGGTGAGAACGGCGTATTGCTGTCCGGTGGCCAGCGTCAGCGTCTGGCGATTGCCCGGGCCCTGTTGAAGAATGCGCCTTTGCTGATTCTCGACGAAGCCACCTCGGCCCTCGACACCGAATCGGAACGGCACATCCAGGCGGCTCTGGATCAGGTGATGAAAGGCCGGACAACCCTGGTGATTGCTCACCGTCTGTCGACCATCGAGAAGGCCGACCTGATCCTGGTCATGGATCAGGGCCGAATCGTCGAGCGCGGCACGCATGCCGAACTGTTGGCGCAAAACGGATATTACGCCCGCCTGAATGCCATGGGGCTCGATGCCCCGGCTGAAGATATCGCCTGATTCCTGTCGACGTTCGTTTGTCGTGAACGACTGAAAAGAGTCGCAGTCTGTAGTTTTCGAACGTTTACAGGCTGCGATTTTTTTGCTTTTGGCACCCTCGTTCATGCCATGCGCAAGCCCTGCGCCAACCCTGTGCTAATATCCCGCCCTTGTTCATTTTGTATGTGGGTTGCTCCATGAAGTTGTCCATGCCGCGATTCGATCAAGCCCCTGTATTGGTGGTCGGCGATGTCATGCTCGACCGCTACTGGCATGGCGGTACCTCACGGATTTCCCCTGAGGCGCCGGTACCGGTGGTCAAGGTCGAGCAAATCGAGGACCGCCCGGGCGGTGCCGCTAACGTTGCCCTGAACATTGCCGCGCTTGGCGCGCCGGCCTCGCTGGTCGGTGTGACCGGCGACGACGAAGCTGCCGACAGCCTGGCCAACAGCCTCAAGGGTGCTGGTGTGCGCGCACTGTTCCAGCGTATTGCGCACCAGCCGACCATCGTCAAGTTGCGGGTCATGAGTCGTCACCAGCAGTTGCTGCGTATCGATTTCGAAGAACCCTTTGCCACCGACGCCCTGGCGCTGGGCGAGCAAGTTGATGAATTGCTTGAAGGCATCAAGGTGCTGGTGCTGTCCGACTACGGCAAAGGCGCGCTGAAAAATCATCAGGTACTGATCCAGGCTGCCCGTGCCCGTGGCATTCCGGTGCTGGCCGATCCCAAGGGCAAGGATTTCTCGATCTACCGGGGTGCGAGCCTGATTACCCCGAACCTCAGCGAATTCGAAACGATCGTCGGCGGTTGCGCCGATGAGCACGAACTGGTGAGCAAGGGCGCGCAGTTGATGCACGATCTTGACCTCGGCGCGTTGCTGGTGACCCGTGGCGAACACGGCATGACCCTGTTGCGCCCGGATCATCCTGCATTGCACTTGCCCGCCCGCGCGCGGGAAGTGTTCGACGTGACCGGTGCCGGCGACACGGTGATTTCCACCTTGGCGGCTGCGATCGCTGCGGGCGAAGAATTGCCCCACGCGGTGGCATTGGCCAACCTGGCGGCTGGCATCGTAGTCGGCAAGCTCGGCACGGCGGCCATCAGCGCTCCGGAGCTGCGGCGTGCCATTCAGCGTGAGGAAGGTTCCGAGCGCGGTGTGCTGGGCCTGGAGCAGTTGCTGCTGGCGGTTGACGATGCGCGTGCGCACAAAGAAAAGATCGTCTTCACTAACGGTTGTTTCGACATCCTGCATGCCGGTCATGTGACCTACCTCGAGCAGGCGCGGGCCCAAGGGGATCGTTTGATCGTCGCGGTCAACGACGATGCATCGGTAAGCCGTCTGAAAGGGCCGGGACGTCCGATCAACAGTGTCGACCGTCGCATGGCCGTGCTGGCGGGGCTGGGTGCGGTGGATTGGGTGATCAGCTTCCCTGAAGGCACTCCTGAAAACCTGCTGCGCGAGGTCAAGCCGGACGTGCTGGTAAAGGGGGGCGATTACGGGATCGATCAAGTGGTTGGTGCAGACATCGTGACGGCTTACGGCGGCACCGTGAAGGTGCTGGGATTGGTTGAAAACAGCTCGACAACAGCGATTGTCGAGAAGATTCGCAACCATTGATGAGATTGATGACGCCCGATCCATACTGCGTATGAACGGGTTTTATTGTGAGCTTATAACCGTTTACGAGGATGTTGACGGGTATGACCCAATGCTCTTGCCTGCTTTGTCTCGTGGTAAATGATCTATGAAAGTGATGCTCCTGGTAATGGACGAGCAGCGCGTCATTCTGGATCGCCTGTATGAAATCGTGCAGCAGAACTGCCACGAGTGTGTCGTTCATCGCCTGAGCAAAAAGCAGCAAATGAAGCTGGGTCCGTTTCTCGCCTCCGTCAATTACCAGAACTGTGACCGGGTCGTGATCTTCTCCAGGGTCAAGCGCCTCGTCCCTCAACTTAGGGTCCTGAAATGTATCCCCGGCCTGGTTTTTCTTGAGCATGATGCTTATCAGAATTACATGCCCGAGAGTAAATACTTGCGGGTTTACTCGCGTCTTTACAGCCGTCTGCCAAGTTCTCGCGTGCTGGTTTCCGGCGCTGTCGTAGCGCGTCGGATGCAAGCTGAAAACATTGATGCAGTGTTCGTTTCGAAGGGATATGACGAACAAATGCTGCATAACACCGACAGTGTTCGGGACATCCCGGTGGCCTTTCTGGGCAGTCTGAAAAGCACTGAATACGCGCTGCGCAGGGCGCTTCTTGAATCCCTTTCCCTGCGTACCGGCATGTTGGTGGGCCGCACCAAGTCAGGCGCCGAATATCTGGAAATGCTCAATCGCATCAAGATTTTCGTGAGCGCCGATATCGGCATGAATGAGTTCATGATCAAGAACTTTGAAGCGATGGCGTGTGGATGTGTTTTGCTGGCCTGGAGTCAGGGTGAAGAAGACCAATTGCTGGGCTTCCGGGATATGCACAACACGGTTTTCTATCGCTCCGAAGATGAGGCCGTGGAAAAACTCCGGCTGCTGCAGAGTGACCCGTTGCTGACCGCGCGCATTGCCAGTAACGGCCAGGCGTTCGCCGAGAGCCAGTATTCCTTTGCTCGTGTGGGGCGCACACTCGCTGCCGAGATTCAGCGTGAAATGCGTCCCTGGCAACCACCTTCAGTGTTCACTCGCCTGTGGGTAAAGGTGCGTTACGGTATGCAGGTTCCAGAGTAACCATGGAAAATCACCAGTCCCAAGCCGATGAGCCAATGGCGCTGGACGCACTGCCCGGTGGTCATCAGTCTGTTCCGGGCGGGCTGCCGCAGGAACTGAAGGAGTGCCTGCGCAGGGCGCCCCGGGTGCTGCTGGTTGCCAACAATCCAGCCATTACCCGGGACGATTTCCAGGCGCTGAATATCGGCGCCGATGATGTCGTCGTCAGCTTCAACAACTGTGTCCTGGCGACGCTGCTTTCCCCACAAAGCGTTAATCTCTTCGTACATGGTTTCAATTCGCCGGACGCCTATTTTTTTGGCCTTCCCTACGGGCCTGAAGTGCAGCGGCTTTTCAGGCAGGCTGACGCGCGGTGTTTCACGATGTTAGTCGGATGCACCGGGGCCATGTGCCCCTTGCCAGAGGTGGCGCTCTATTGGGAGCGTATTCCGTTGCCGGCATTGTGGAACTACCCGGTCGATCGTCCAGACGGTAAACGCTATGTCGGGCCCTCCACCGGTTTCAATGCGTTGGTGTTGTTTGACTGGCTGCGTGGACAAGCAGGATATGACTACCAACTTCTGACGTTAGGTTTCTCCAACGAAGCGGGGAAACGCTGGAGCGGGCATGCCTGGGATTATGAGCGGGACTGGCTGCAAAAATCAGACGTCATCGTGATACCTCTGCGGCGTCGTCATTGGTGGCAGAAGTTGTTTCGTCGCGGCTGACTTGTCGCCGGGTGCCAGCGGGGCGCCGCAAGATGAGCCCGATTAGTTTTCAAGGGGGGCTGTAGTGTTGAATATTGCGGTGGCTTTTTTTGGTATCCCGAGAAACTCGCAGATCTGTTTTCCTTCCATTCAAGAAAACGTCTTGGCGCTGCTTCCTTCCGACAGCAACGTAAAATGCTTTTACCACCTGTATAAAATCGACGAAGTGCAGAACTCGCGCTCGGGTGAGCAAGGTGAGCTGAAGGCTGACAACTACGAGCCCTTCGAAACCATGACCGGGCAACTGACCTCGACCGAGGGTGTGCTGGAGCGCTGGAACTTTGAACAAGTGAAAGCGCTGGGCGATACCTGGGCTGATGATTACGCCTCACTCAGAAACCTGATCTATCAACTCAATTCTCTGCATACCGTCACGACCATGATGGAGTCGTTCAATCCCGATTTCGTCATCTACGTGCGGCCGGACATTTTCTTTCACTCACCGCTACCCGCGTATGTGTTCAAGCATCCCGAAGCCCGACGGCTTAATACCTACATTCCCGACTGGCAGTGGTGGGGCGGGCTGAATGATCGTTTTGCCATTTGTGGTCGTGACACATACGTCGCGTACGGCAAAAGGATCGAGCGCATTTTTGATTTCAGTAAAGTGACGGGAAGGAAGTTGCACTCCGAGCGGCTGCTCAAGTTTGCACTGCAACAGGCAGGGGCGAAGATCTGCACCCTGCAGACCAAGGCTTCGCGTGTTCGTATCACCGGAGCTTTTGCCGAGGAGTCGTTCTCACCCACGCGCGGCATGGGCAAGCGCGAGAATCGCTATTTCCATTTTTTTGCGCGGTTACGCACCTTGATGGACAGGCAGCGAACAGGATAGATCGCCCCCGACTTATTTGCGCAAACTTTCCTGAACCAAACGAACCAGTCGCAGGGCCTTGACGCTCAGTTTTTTCAGTCTCCGTCGCGGGGCTTTGGGTACTTCCAGTCCTTGTTGTGCAACCCAGTCCTTCCAGCGAATACGTTCCTCGCGAACGGTCCAGCCTTCCTGTATAGCAAAGCTCTCCGCCAGATAAAGTCCACGGGTACTGGCGGATACAAGCTTGTCGCGCTTGAGCGTGTACAGCTCAGGGCGCGGGACGCCATCTACCAGAGGCATCAAGTACAAGTCCGGACGTTTACGATCCAGCCGGGCCACCAGTTGGTCGCCTTCCAGTCGTTCGTCGACATGAAACAGACTCAGGGACTTGGCTTCCTTGGGCACGTCCAGGCGCAAGTCATAGATCAATTGCAGCGATGCTGTCGGCAGGTGCACATACGCCTGCGGACGCTCAATCAACTGCAGGTTGGCGCAACGCACCGGCCGCGCCGCGCCGGATAACGGCGTCAGGCGAAACGGCAACGCCTCGCGATAATGCAGCGCAGACGAGTAGGGCGCCGGCAGCCAGGTGTCGTTGAAACGTCCACCGAGCCAGCCTTCCGGGGTTTCCAGCAGGCACTCTTCGGCTATCTCCTGAATCGCCGTGTGCAGCGGCAGATTCAGCTCGTGGGCCGGCACGTAACCGGAGATCAGTTTGAGCACCACGTCGCCACGGTCCTGCCGACGCTGGCGTACCAGCACCCAGTAATCGCGATTCTGCCAATGCAGAGTCAGGCGCACCGAGACCCCGAGGTTAGCCAGCTCCAGCGCAAACCGCTCGTTGTCAGCCACCGTCACCGGGCGGCGACGTTGCAGGGTCTGGGAAAAATTGAGCGGCATCCCGACGCTCTGATAGCTCAAGCCTTCAGGAGTCGCTTCGACGAATAACGGCAGGGTCTTGAAGTTGCTCGGGTTCTTTCTGATGAGCGTACGCGGCATGTCGGCTCCTGCTTTAGGCCGCGTGGGGCGGCATCAGTTGCTACGTAGGACCTGGGCAACGGTCGCGACGTTGTGGGCGAGGTGCAGCGGATTGATGGTCCCGACAATAGCACTGGCCACACCCGGATGTTCAAACAACAACTCGAAGCTGGCGCGCACCGGGTCCACACCCGGGCTGAGGCAGACATGACCGCTGGCCAGGGCTTTTTTGACCAGGATGGCTTTGCCGTGTGCAGCAGCATAGTCAATGACCGGCTTCTCGTTCTGTTCGTTCAGATTGTAGGTGACCATCGCGCAATCACCTTGCTCCAGAGCCTTCAAACCGCCTTCGACCGTTTTACCGGAGAAACCATAGCCGCGAATCTTGCCTTCGGCCTTGAGCGCGGCGAGGGTCGCGTAGACCTCGCTGTCGTTAAGGATCGCCAGGTCGTTGCCGTCGGAATGCACCAGCACCAGATCGATGAAATCCGTTTCCAGGCGTTGCAGGCTGCGTTCCACCGACAGGCGAGTATGCGCGGCGCTGAAATCATGGCGGGACTGACCGTCGGCGAACTCTTCGCCGACCTTGCTGACGATTACCCAATCCTGGCGCTGACCCCGCAGCAACGGGCCGAGGCGTTCTTCGCTGCGGCCATAAGCCGGCGCGGTGTCGATCAGGTTGATGCCCAGGTCGCGGGCAAGTTTGAGCAACATGCGCGCTTCGTCATCGCCGGGGATCTGGAAGCCGTTGGGGTACTTCACGCCTTGATCGCGGCCGAGTTTGACCGTGCCCAGGCCCAGCGGTGAAACCATCAAGCCGGTGCTGCCCAATGGACGATGCAGATCGTGCAGGGTGGGTTGGCTCATGGCAGCAGTTGCTCCCAGGCGGGGACGCCCATGGGTGGTTTCGGCAATTCGGGCAGTGGCGCCGGATGGCCTGGCTGGATGCCGTCACGTTGCAAGGAGTTGATCACGCGATCGGCGAAGTCCGGCGCCAGCGCCAGTTTGGTGGGCCAGCCGACCAGGAGCCGGCCTTCTTCGGCGAGGAATGCGTTGTCCGGGCGGGTCAGGCCCGATTGCAGCGGCTCGGCGCGGTCCACGCGCAGGGTTGCCCATTGCACGGTGCTCAGGTCAATCCATGGCAGCAACTGGCCGAGTTCTTTCTGCGCGGTGGCAATCTGCTCGGCAGGTTCGCGGGCAACCCCTTCGGCTTCGGCAATGTCACCACCCATGTACCAGACCCATTGGCCATCGGCGGCCGGATGGGTAGTGACCGTGATGCGCGGTTTGGTGCCGCCGCCCAGGCAGTGGGCGTACAGCGGTTTGAGGCTTGGGCCTTTGGCGATGATCATGTGCAACGGTCGGCGTTGCATGGCGGGCTGGCTCAGGCCCAGCGCTTCAAGCAGCGCTGCGGTGCCGGCACCGGCGCTCAAGACGATGCGCTGGGCGCGGATCTCGCGTCCGTCGATCTTCAGGCCCACCAGAACGCCACCGTCCAGCAGCGGTTCGATGTTCTGACCGGCGAGCAAGCCATCACCCGCCAGATCGGCCAGGCGCTGGATCAGGCTCGGCACGTCGATCACCAGTTCCGCGAGGCGATAGACCTTGCCCTTGAAGCGCTTGTCTTGCAGGGCCGGCGGCAATTGGTCGCCCTTGACCTGGTCGACGCGGCCACGCACGGCTTTGCTGGCGAAGAAACTGGTGAGGTTGCCGGCGATCGTGCCGGGCGACCAGAGGTAGTGGGCTTCGGACAACAGACGCACGCCGGACAGGTCCAGTTCGCCGTCGCCGGCCAAGGCTTCACGCCAGCGACGCGGCATGTCGGCGATGGCTTCCGAAGCGCCGGTCAGGGCGCCATGCAGCGCGTATTTGGCGCCGCCATGGATGATGCCCTGGGACTTGACGCTCTGCCCGCCGCCAAGGCTGGCGCTTTCCACCAGCACGGTCGAAAAACCCTGGCGGCGCAGGCGCGCATTCAGCCAGAGGCCGGCGACACCAGCGCCGACAATCAGAACGTCGGTGGAAATAACGGATGGCATGCAGCGACCTCAGTGTTCAAGACGAGGGCGCAGTATACAGACTCGAAGATTGGAGGTTTTGCTGGCGATCAACTGATGACCATACACAAACCCTGTGGCGAGGGGGCTTGCCCCCGTTCGGCTGCGTAGCAGTCGTAAATCCTGCTGGCTCCGAGTGTCGGGAGAAATGCGGTTGCAGGTTTTGGGGCCGCTTCGCAGCCCAACGTGGGCAAGCCCCCTCGCCACACGTGACCGGGTTGCCAAAGGGAATTGCGTTGGCAGTTAATGACCGGCGGTTTTGGAGAAGAGTTGGATCACTACGACTCCCAACACGATGAGCGCCATCCCCAACATCGCCGGCACATCCAGCTTCTGCCCGTAGATAAACAGCGCCGCAACGCTGACCATCACGATCCCCATGCCGGCCCACACCGCGTAAGCCACGCCCACCGGAACGCTGCGCACCACCAGCGTCAGCATCCAGAAGGCGATGCCGTAGCCGACGATCACCAGAATCAGCGGCAGCGGCGTGCTGAAGCCTTTGACCGCTTTCATCGAAACAGTGGCGATCACTTCGGCGCAGATGGCAATGGCCAGGTAGTAGTAAGCGGTCATGGGTGCATCCTCGTGTGAAGTGTTGCTTTCTGAGGTCGGCATTCTAGTGATTCTCCAGATGCGGTAAAGTCATTACCTATCTGTCCTGAAGATGGGTTTGCCCATGAACATGCAATGGAATCTGGAACAACTGCGGCTGTTCGTCAGCGTAGCGGAGCAGCGCTCGTTTTCCGCCGTGGCGCGGGATCAGCGCAAGGCGCAGTCGGCGGTCAGCAGTTCGATTGCGCTGCTGGAGGAGGACCTGGGCGTGAGCCTGTTCGACCGCAGCAGCGGTCGTCAGCCGAAACTCACCGAGGCGGGTAACGCCTTGCTGGAGGAAGCGCGGGAAGTGCTGCGCCAGTGCGAGCGCCTCAACGGCCGGGCGCTGGCGATGATGCGCGGCCAGGAGGCCCGTCTGCGCGTGGCTCAGGATGAGGCGATGCCGTACCAGCCAATCATTGAAAGCTTCGAGGCCCTGGCGCAGAAGTTTCCCAGCCTGGAAGTGCAATTGACCAGCGCGGCCCAGGGCGATGTGGCGCGCAAGCTGGTGGAGCGCCGGGCCGATCTCGGCTTGTTGTTTTATCACGATCAGATTCCCGAGGCGCTCGAACGGCGCGTGCTGGGCAGCGTCGAAATGGTCACGGTGTGCGGTGTCGGGCATCCATTGGCGACGCAGGCTCGGGTCGACTGCCAGCAACTGGCGCAGCATCGGCAGTTGCTGATGTCGACTCAGTCCAGTGTCTATCCCGGCAGCGAGCCGGCCAGCCCGCAGGTCTGGCGGGCCGACAGTTTCTACGTGATGGCTGAGTGGCTGGTGCGCGGTCTCGGCTGGGCCTGGCTGCCGCGACACGTGGTGCAGTATCCGGCGTATCAGGGGCTGATGATCGAACTGGCCAGTGAATGGACACCGCCAGCGCTGGTGGTGGAACTGGTGTGGCGTCGCGACGAGCCCCTTGGTCCGGCGGCCCGTTGGCTGGCGGAACGTTTTGCCGTGCACTTGCAGGCGATCGGCGAGAAAAGCCGATAAACTCCGCCGCCATGAATAGAACTCTCTACACCGCGCTGTTTTACCTGGGGCTGCCATTGGTAGCGATTCGGCTGTGGCTGCGCTCGCGCAAGGCGCCGGCGTATGCCAAACGCATCGGCGAGCGTTTCTCCCTCGGGCTGCCGGCGATGAAGCCGGGCGGCATCTGGGTGCACGCGGTGTCCGTGGGCGAAAGCATCGCTGCAGCGCCGATGATTCGCGCGTTATTGCAACGCTACCCGACGCTGCCGATCACCGTGACCTGCATGACACCGACCGGGTCCGAACGCATCCAGGCGCTGTTCGCCAGCGAGCCGCGCATCCAGCACTGCTATTTGCCTTACGACTTGCCGTGCGCTGCGGCGCGGTTCCTTGATCGGGTCCGGCCAACACTGGCGGTGATCATGGAAACCGAACTCTGGCCCAACCATATCCATCAATGCGCCAAACGCGGGATCCCCGTGGCGCTGGCCAATGCACGGCTGTCCGAGCGATCGGCCAAAGGCTATGGCCGTTTCGGCAAGCTGACCCAGCCGATGCTCGCCGAGATGAGTCTGTTCGCGGTGCAGACCGAAGCCGAGGCCCAGCGCTTCCGTGATTTGGGTGCCCGCGCAGAGACCGTTGAAGTGACCGGTTCGATCAAGTTCGACCTGACCATCGACCCGCAACTGCTCCGGCGTGCCGCCGAGTTGCGCGGGCAATGGCAGGCTCAGGAACGTCCGGTGTGGATCGCCGCCAGCACTCACGACGGTGAAGATGAAGTGGTGTTGGCGGCGCATCGCCAGTTGCTTGCCGGTCATCCCGATGCGTTGCTGATTCTGGTGCCGCGTCATCCGGAGCGATTCAATTCGGTGTTCGACCTGTGCACGCAACAGGGTTTCGCCACGGAGCGGCGTTCCACCGGCGAGCTGGTGACCGCAGGGACTTCGGTGTTGCTCGGCGACACCATGGGCGAGTTGCTGTTTCTGTACGCCCTGGCCGACAGTGCTTTTGTCGGCGGCAGTCTGGTGCCGAACGGTGGCCATAACTTGCTGGAACCCGCCGCCCTGGCGAAACCGGTGCTCAGTGGGCCACACCTGTTCAACTTCCTCGAAATCGCCGCGCAGTTGCGCAGCGCCGGCGCATTGCAGGAGGTGGAGGACGCCGAAGCCTTGGCGCTGGCGGTGCAGCGACTGTTCGAATTGCCGCGCGATGCGCAGCGAATGGCGGAGGCGGGATTGAAAGTGATGCGCACCAATCAGGGCGCGTTGCAGCGGCTGCTGGATCGGTTGGGCAAGTTGATCGAACGCTAACCGGTGGGGACCTTTGATTTCGAACATCCCCGCGATCCGTAGGAGCTAGGCTTGCCAGCGAAGGCGTCAGTGAGATCGCCTTCGCCGGCAAGCCGTGCTCCTACAGGCTCTGCGTCAAGGCCGGGCTTTGAGTTGCTCCGCCGCAGCCTTCGCCAGATCCGGTGGCAGGAAGTCCTTGTCCGGGTTGTAGTCGGCCTTGAGATAGCGCTTCAGATCCTGCAAATCCCCCGGGTTCAACGTGCCGGCGGCCTGCTTCAGGCGCAGGTTGTCGAGGATGTAGTCGTAGCGGGTGTTGTTGTAATTGCGCACCGAGGTGTACAGCTGACGCTGGGCATCGAGCACATCGACGATGTTGCGCGTGCCCACCTGATAACCGATTTCTGTCGCCTCCACCGCGCTCTGGTTGGAGATGATCGACTGCTTGCGCGCCTGCACCTGCTCCACATCGGTGTTCACCGCGCGGTGCAGGTTGCGGGTGTTTTCCACCACTTGCCGACGCAGGCCTTCACGCTGTTGTTCGGTCTGGTCCAGGCGCGAGTAAGACTCGCGAACCTGGGAGCTGGTCAGGCCGCCGCTGTAGATAGGAATGTTCAGTTGCAGGGCCAGCGTGCGTTGCTCGACGTTTCCGCCGTAGGGCTGGCCGAAGCCGTTCGGGTTGCTGAAGCCCAAGGCATCGTTGTCGCCTTTCTCGTACTTGGCCACCGCATCCACCGTGGGGGCGTGACCGGCCTTGCGCTGCTTGAGGGTTTCTTCAGCGGCGCTGACGGCGTAGTTGCTGGCCAGCAGATTCAGGTTCTGTTTGGCGGCGGTGTCGACCCAGGCCTTGGCATCGTTCGGCGCCGGCGGCAGGATCGGCAAGGTGTGGACGATGCCCTGAATCGAGTTGTACTGACGGTTGGTCAGGGTGATCAACGCTTCAAACGCATCATCCACCTGACGCTGGGCAACGATCCGGTTGGCCCGTGCCGTGTCGTAGCTGGCCTGCGATTGCAGCACGTCGGTCTTGTCCGACAGGCCGACATCGAAGCGCTCGTTGGACTGATCGAGTTGGCGTTTGAACGCCGCTTCCTCAGCCTTGGTCGAGGCCAGATTGTCCTGGCTGCGCAGCACGTTGAAGTAGTTTTCAGCAGTTTGCAGAATCAGGTTTTGCTCGGTCGCGGAGAGTTGCAGCGCGGCCTGCTCATTGACGTCCTTGGCGGCCTGATACTGAAACCAGCGATCAGCGCGAAACAGCGGCTGAGCCAGCGTTGCCTGATAGGAATTGGCGCTGCGGTTGGCAATGGCCGCCGGTTGATCGATGTCGGTGCGCACGTTGGCCACCTGGGCGCCACCCGAGATATTCGGCAGCAGGCCGGCGCGGGCCTGGGGCACGACTTCTTTCTGGGCGCCGTACTGGGCGCGGGCGGCGGCCAGGTCGGCGTTGTTGTCCACCGCTTCCTGATAGACGCTGACCAGATCGGTCTTGGTCGATAAGGGCGCTTCTGCTGCCCAGGCCATTCCATTGGACGCACAAGACACGGCAACGGCCAGTGAGAGTTTGCGCAGCATGAGGCGATCCCTAGAAATTGATATGACGCTGATAATTTAGGCGCCAAGGTACGGCGCGGCCCGTACAGCGTCAAGGCGCGGTACGGCGTAGCGAGTGTAGTTGCGCGTACGTGCGGCAACAATCCTGTAATTGCGCCATTCATCATGGTGTTTACTGCGGTGTTGGCGTTCTTTGCCACTTGTGTCTAGACTGGCCGGGTTCTTGTCGGGGTGCCTTGCTATGAGGCTGAGATCGAATAATTTCGGATCCCGTTGAACCTGATCAGGTTAGCGCCTGCGTAGGGAACAAGATTTCTCGTCACCCGGCGAGTCCTCTTGTGCTTCGTCCGGGATGTTGTTCGACAATCGAACACCCCTCGAGCACTGAGCACAGCACCAACAGCTTTGTCATGGCTGATTGGTCGCGTCCATTCGTTACAGGTTCGCTCCGACAAAATTCCACTGCCTGGATGCTGTCTGGAGAGCCCGTGATGACGATAAAACCAAAAAACACTACGAACCTGAGTGACTCGGCCCAAGTCGATCAACAGTCGGTTCAGCCGTTTACCCGCTCGCAAAAAATCTATGTTCAGGGCTCCCGTCCGGACATCCTCGTGCCGATGCGCGAAATCAGCCTCGACGTGACCCCGACCGACTTCGGCGGCGAGATCAACGCGCCGGTGGTTGTGTACGACACCTCGGGCCCCTACACCGATCCCAATGTCATTATTGACGTGCGCAAAGGCCTGGCCGATGTGCGCTCGCCGTGGATCGAATCCCGTGGCGACACCGAGCGCCTGCCCGGTCTGAGTTCCAACTTCGGCCAGGAACGCCTCGCCGATGCGGAGCTGACCAAGCTGCGTTTCGCCCACGTGAACAACCCGCGCCGCGCCAAGGCCGGGGCCAACGTCAGCCAGATGCACTACGCCCGTAAAGGCATCATCACCGCCGAGATGGAATACGTCGCCATCCGCGAAAACATGAAGCTCGAAGTGGCCCGTGCCGCCGGGCTGCTGGACCAGCAACACGCCGGTCACAGCTTCGGCGCCAGCGTGCCGAAAATCATCACCCCCGAATTTGTCCGTGACGAGATCGCCCGCGGTCGCGCAATCATCCCGGCCAACATCAACCACACCGAACTGGAACCGATGATCATCGGCCGTAACTTCCTGGTGAAGATCAACGGCAACATCGGCAACAGCGCACTGGGTTCGTCCATCGAAGAAGAAGTGGCGAAACTGACCTGGGGTATTCGCTGGGGTTCGGACACGGTCATGGACCTGTCCACCGGCAAGCACATTCACGAAACCCGCGAGTGGATCATCCGCAACTCGCCGGTGCCAATCGGCACGGTACCGATCTACCAGGCCCTGGAAAAAGTCGGCGGCGCGGCCGAAGACCTGACTTGGGAGCTGTTCCGCGACACGCTGATCGAACAGGCCGAGCAGGGCGTCGACTACTTCACCATCCACGCCGGCGTATTGCTGCGCTACGTGCCGCTGACCGCCAAACGCGTGACCGGCATCGTTTCCCGCGGCGGTTCGATCATGGCCAAGTGGTGCCTGGCGCACCACAAAGAGAACTTCCTCTACACCCATTTCGAAGACATCTGCGAAATCATGAAGGCCTACGACGTCAGCTTCTCGCTGGGCGACGGCCTGCGTCCGGGCTCGATTGCCGACGCCAACGATGCCGCACAATTCGGTGAGCTGGAAACCCTCGGCGAGCTGACCAAGATTGCCTGGAAGCACGACGTGCAGTGCATGATCGAAGGCCCGGGCCACGTGCCGATGCAGTTGATCAAAGAGAACATGGACAAGCAGCTCGAGTGCTGCGACGAGGCGCCGTTCTACACCCTCGGCCCGCTCACCACCGACATTGCGCCGGGCTACGACCACATCACCTCCGGTATCGGCGCGGCGATGATCGGCTGGTTCGGTTGCGCGATGCTCTGCTACGTGACGCCGAAGGAACACTTGGGCTTGCCGAACAAGGATGACGTGAAGACCGGGATCATCACCTACAAGATCGCTGCGCATGCCGCCGATCTGGCGAAGGGACATCCGGGCGCGCAGATCCGCGACAATGCCTTGAGCAAGGCGCGCTTCGAATTCCGTTGGGAAGACCAGTTCAACCTGGGCCTTGATCCGGACACCGCCCGTTCGTATCACGATGAAACCCTGCCGAAGGATTCGGCCAAGGTCGCGCATTTCTGTTCGATGTGCGGGCCGAAATTCTGCTCGATGAAAATCACCCAGGAAGTCCGTGAGTACGCGGCCAACCAGCGGATCGAAACCGTCGATGCCGAAGTCGCCCAGGGATTGGCGGAACAGGCCGAGCGGTTCAAGCAGGAAGGCAGTCAGCTTTATAAGAAAGTCTAGCTATAAGCTGCAAGCTACAAGCTACAAGCTACAAGCTACAAGCTACAAGCTACAAGAAGAAGCAGATTGCGGATTGCTTCTAACTTGCAGCTTGCAGCTTGCAGCTTTCCACTGCTCTTATCCGAGACAACCCCCTTGAACATTCAACCCAGCACTTACTCTCCTGACATCGCGGTGCCGACCGACAAACGTGTCTTCGGCGGCCGTGATCTGTTTTCCCTGTGGTTTTCCCTCGGCATCGGCCTGATGGTTTTGCAGACCGGCGCTCTGCTCGCGCCAGGTCTGGGCCTGTCCGGCTCACTGTTGGCGATCTTCCTTGGCACGCTGGTCGGCGTTCTGCTGCTGGCCGCTGTCGGCGTGATCGGCAGTGACACCGGCCTGTCGTCGATGGCCGCGCTCAAACTCAGCCTTGGCAAGCGTGGCGCGAGCCTGCCGGCGGTGCTGAACCTGCTGCAACTGATCGGTTGGGGCTCGTTCGAAATTATTGTGATGCGCGACGCGGCGAGCCTGCTGGGTGCGCGGGCGTTCAGCGAAGGCAGCCTGCTGTCCAGTCCGTTGCTCTGGACCTTGTTCTTCGGTGGATTGGCGACCTTGCTGGCCGTCAGCGGTCCGTTGACGTTCGTGCGGCAGATCCTGCGCAAGTGGGGTATCTGGCTGCTGCTGGTGGCGTGCATCTGGCTGACCTGGAACCTGTTCGCCAAAGCTGATCTGGCCGCATTGTGGGCGCAGGCCGGTGATGGTTCGATGCCGTTCGCCGTGGGCTTCGACATTGCGATCGCCATGCCGCTGTCGTGGTTGCCGCTGATTGCCGACTACTCGCGTTTCGGCAAGCGTGCGAAGAATGTCTTCGGCGGTACGGCGATCGGCTTCTTTATCGGTAATTTCTGGCTGATGAGCCTGGGCGTGGCCTACACCCTGGCGTTCGCGCCGAGCGGTGAAGTGAATGCCTTGCTGTTGGCATTGGCCGGCGCCGGCCTGGGGATTCCGCTGCTGCTGATCCTGCTGGACGAGTCGGAAAAAGCCTTCGCCGATATTCACTCGGCGGCCGTTTCCAGCGGGATTCTGTTGCGCTTGAAGGTCGAGCATCTGGCGCTGGCCATCGGTGTAATCTGCACCCTGATCGCCTACCTGGCGCCAGTGGCCCAGTACCAAAACTTCCTGCTGTTGATCGGTTCGGTGTTTGCGCCGCTGTTCGGCGTGGTGCTGGTGGATCACTTCATCCTGCGCAAACGGAGTGCTCAGGTGGCGTCAGCCGCATTGCGCTGGCCGGCGTTGCTCGCCTGGTTGGGCGGGGTGAGCACGTATCACTTGTTGGCTAATCTGTATCCGGACATCGGCGCAACCCTGCCGTCGTTGATTCTGGCAGGGCTGCTTCAGCTGGTGCTGGGCCGGGCCTTCAGTTACGGCCGGGAAACAGCTCGGGCTTGAGAATGCCGTTCAGGCGCGGGTAAGGGATCTTCAGTTCGACGTGGCCCAGCGCGTAAGGCGCGATGGTGCTCACTTCGTACTTGAGGATCACTCCGCCATAGGTCAGCGCCACGTTCTGGGTTTTCTGGAACGGCCAGCTCTTCACGAACTCCGGTTCCTGATCGAGCTTGGTGCTGATCAGCCAGCTGTTGTGCGCCACCTGCGCCGCTTTCCAGAACGCCTCTTCCTGCCCCGGCACCAACATGTCGGACAAGGTCAGCACTTTATGCTGCTGGCGCGAATAGTTGATGAAACTGCGGCCTGGCGTGCCATGCGCGCCGCCGGTGTCCAGGTAGCTGGAAAATTCCACGATCACCAAGCCGTCATGCTGCTCACGTACTTTCGCTTGCAGGTAACTGCTGTAGCGCGGGCCGGCGGTGCGCAAAAATTCATCGCGATACGCCACCAGCGTCGGTGCCACCGGGGCGTCGGGCGAGGTGCGGGTCATTTGCAGCAGGCGTTTTTCGACGATGCCGTCAAGCTGAGGCTCGGCGGGAAAGCGCAGGGTATCGATGTTCACCAACGGGCAGTCGGGCGTTGTGCAGCCCGGCTTCAGCGTTTCTGCTGCATCGCGGGTGGTTTCCAGCGGCGCCCGGTAGTTGGGCTGGAACAGACTCTGGCAAGCGCCCAGGGTCAGGGCGATTGCGGCCACGGAGGCGATTTTAAAAAGCGACATGGGCGTCCTTCATAAAACAGGGAAAGGCGAAAAGTTACCCGCTTCGACTCTCAACGAAGCAGTCAGTTCGCCACTAAGCTAATTAGAGTTGGTTTAGCCCTCACCGTCTATCCCGCTGACGGGAAAGGGGCTGCATCAAACGTCACGGGCGCGTTAGGATGGCGCGAAGTCGAGGCAGGAGCCTCGCTGCACATACGAGGATTGCCATGACTGATTTTGCCAACGCCATTCCGACCGCCGTCGATATCGTCCGGCGCGAAAAGTGCTACGAGGGCTTTTACAAGCTCGACCGTGTGCACTTGCGCCACGAGTTGTTCGCCGGGGGCATGAGCCGCGAAATCAATCGTGAAGTGTTTGTTCGCCACGATGCCGTCTGCGTGCTGCCTTACGATCCGCAGCGCGACGAAGTGGTGCTGATCGAGCAGTTTCGCGTCGGTGCCATGGGCAAGACCGATAACCCGTGGCTGATCGAACTGGTCGCCGGTCTGATCGATAAGGAGGAAGTGCCGGAAGAGGTTGCTCACCGCGAAGCGCAGGAGGAAGCTGGGCTTGTATTCGGGGCGCTGTGGCCGATGACCAAATATTTTCCATCGCCGGGCGGCAGCAATGAATTCGTGCATTTGTACCTGGGGCGTTGCGAGACAACCGGGGTCGGCGGCCTGCATGGGCTGGAGGAAGAAGCAGAAGATATCCGCGTTACGGTCTGGGCGTTCGAAGATGCCCTGCAAGCCGTACGCGACGGACGAATTGCCAACGCAGCCAGCATCATTGCCTTGCAATGGCTGGCATTGAACCGCGTTGAAGTGAGGGGGTTATGGTCGTAAACAAGTTGCGCGATCGTTATAGGGTGGACCTCGTGGGGCTGCAAGCTTCTTGCGAGGCCAACTACGCGCGCCTGATGCGACTGCTGCCGGACATGCGCAACGAACCGGCAGCGCGGCGCATCGCCGTGACCCACGGCGACCAGATGCTCGGCGTGCTGGCCCTCGAAGTGCTGCAGGTCTGTCCGTACACCACCACCCTGCAAGTGCGCCAGGAACACAGCCTGCCGTGGCTGCCGGTGCCGCAACTGGAAGTTCAGGTCTATCACGACGCCTGCATGGCCGAAGTGATCAGCGCCGAACATGCGCGACGCTTTCGCGGCATCTATCCTTACCCGAACGCCGCGATGCATCAGCCGGACGAAAAGGCCCAACTGAATATGTTTCTGGGGGAGTGGCTGAGCCATTGTCTGGCGTGTGGTCATGAGTACGCTGTTGTTCGCTGAGTGTGAACTGCGTCAGGTTCACAGGTTTCCTCTTTTGATCGTCCCCCAGCATAATTGCGGCACTCATCCAATCCCGTGTTCAGCCCTGGGAGAACGCCTTGCCGAGCGTATCCACATTAACCACCACCGATTCGGCGCTGCTGGTGCAGCTATCCGACAGTCATCTGTTTGCCGAGGCCGACGGTACGTTGCTGGGCATGAATACGCGCGACAGCCTGCAAAAGGTCATCGAACTGGTCAGGCTGCAACAGCCGCAGATCGATCTGATCATCGCCAGTGGCGATCTTTCCCAGGACGGGACGCTGGAGTCGTACCAGCAGTTTCGCGAACTGACCCGCCAGCTCGATGCGCCGGCGCGCTGGATTCCCGGTAATCACGATGAACCACGGATCATGGCCGAGGCCGCGGTGCAGAGCGCGCTGCTGGAGCCGGTGGTGGACATCGGAAACTGGCGCATTACCTTGCTCGACTCGGCTGTGCCGGGGTCGGTGCCGGGGTATTTGCAGGATGAGCAGTTGCAGCTGCTGGCCCGCTCGTTGAGCGAGGCACCGGAGCGGCATCATCTGGTGTGCTTCCATCATCATCCGGTGTCGATCGGGTGTGAGTGGATGGAGCCGATCGGGTTGCGCAATCCTGAGGCGTTGTTTGCCGTGCTGGATCGGTTTCCGCAGGTGCGTGCAGTTTTGTGGGGGCATGTGCATCAGGAAATTGATCAGGATCGCAACGGTGTACGCCTGATTGCCTCGCCATCGACCTGCATTCAGTTCGAGCCGGGCAGTGAGGATTTCAAGGTCGGTGAGCAGGCGCCGGGATATCGGTGGTTGCGGCTTCTGCCAAATGGACAGATTGAAACCGGCGTGGAGCGTGTCACCGGGTTCGATTACACGGTCGATTACGGCTCCAACGGCTACTGAATATCTGCGGTGCTGCCATCGCCAGCAGGCTGGCTCCCACATTGAATCTGCGTCGTGCACAAATCCCTGTGGGAGCCAGCCTGCTGGCGATGGCGTCCGCTCAGAAGACATGAATTTCGCGGATATCCCGATTCCCCCGACACGCTGTAAACTCCGCCTTCTTTACCCGACGCACAGGGAGTTCAAATGTCCGGTTCGATCCTTTATATCCACGGTTTCAACAGCGCGCCTTCGTCGAAAAAGGCCACGCAGTTGATCGAAGTGATGGAGCGTCTGGGCTTGAGCGATCACCTGCGTGTTCCGGCCTTGCATCACCATCCGCGCGAGGCCATCGGTCAGCTGGAACAGGCGATTGCCGAGCTGGGGCGGCCATTGCTGGTCGGCAGCTCACTCGGCGGCTACTATGCGACTCACCTGGCCGAGCGCCATGGCCTCAAGGCCCTGTTGATCAACCCTGCCGTCAGTCCGCACCGGATGTTCGACGGGTTCCTGGGGACGCAGAAAAACCTGTATACCGATGAGGCCTGGGAATTGACCCACGACCACGTGACGGCCCTGGCCGAGCTGGAAGTGCCGGCGCCCCGGGACCCGCTGCGTTATCAGGTGTGGTTGCAGACCGGCGATGAAACACTGGATTATCGCCTCGCCCAGCAGTATTACCGGGCCTGTGCCTTGCGCATTCAGGCCGGCGGCGACCATGGTTTCCAGGGTTTTGCCGGGCAATTGCCGGCAATGCTGAGTTTTGCCGGCATCGGCGCAGATTTGTATCAGGCGATCGATTTCACAGCACTGTGAACCTTCGCCTCTATTTCATAGAACATTTGACGACGAGACCCCATGGCCACTCCCAGCGCTAGCTCTTATAACGCAGACGCCATCGAAGTCCTCTCGGGCCTCGACCCGGTGCGCAAACGCCCCGGCATGTACACCGACACCAGTCGGCCGAACCACCTCGCCCAGGAAGTCATCGACAACAGCGTCGACGAAGCCTTGGCCGGGCACGCGACCTCGGTGCAGGTCATCCTGCACGCCGACCACTCCCTGGAAGTCAGCGATGACGGCCGTGGCATGCCGGTGGACATTCACCCGGAAGAGGGTGTTTCCGGGGTCGAGCTGATCCTCACCAAGCTTCATGCTGGTGGCAAGTTTTCCAACAAGAACTACCAGTTCTCCGGCGGTCTGCACGGGGTGGGTATTTCGGTGGTCAACGCCTTGTCGACCGAAGTCCGGGTGCGCGTAAAGCGTGACGGCAACGAATACCAGATGACCTTCGCCGACGGTTACAAGAAAACCGAACTGGAAGTGGTCGGCACCGTCGGCAAGCGCAACACCGGCACCAGCGTATTCTTCGCACCGGACCCGAAATACTTCGATTCACCGAAGTTCTCCATCAGTCGCCTCAAGCACGTGCTCAAGGCCAAGGCCGTTCTGTGCCCGGGGCTGCTGGTCAGTTTTGAAGACAAGGCCACCGGCGAAAAAGTCGAGTGGCATTACGAAGACGGCCTGCGTTCCTATCTGGTCGACGCGGTCAGCGAATTCGAGCGCCTGCCGGACGAGCCGTTCTGCGGCAGCCTGGCCGGTAATAAAGAAGCGGTCGACTGGGCGCTGCTGTGGTTGCCGGAAGGTGGTGACAGCGTGCAGGAAAGCTACGTCAACCTGATCCCGACGGCGCAGGGCGGTACCCACGTCAACGGTTTGCGTCAGGGTTTGCTGGATGCGATGCGCGAGTTCTGTGAGTTCCGCAGCCTGCTGCCACGCGGTGTGAAGCTGGCGCCGGAAGACGTCTGGGAACGCATCGCCTTCGTGCTGTCGATGAAAATGCAGGAGCCGCAATTCTCCGGCCAGACCAAAGAACGCCTGTCGTCCCGTGAAGCGGCGGCGTTCGTTTCCGGTGTGGTCAAGGACGCCTTCAGCCTGTGGCTCAACGCCCACCCGGAAACCGGCATGTTGCTGGCGGAACTGGCGATCAACAATGCCGGTCGTCGTCTGAAGGCCAGCAAGAAGGTCGAGCGCAAGCGCATTACTGCGGGTCCGGCGCTGCCGGGTAAACTCGCCGACTGCGCCGGGCAGGACCCGATGCGTTCCGAGCTGTTCCTGGTGGAAGGTGACTCCGCCGGCGGTTCCGCCAAACAAGCGCGGGACAAAGAGTTTCAGGCGATCCTGCCGTTGCGCGGCAAAATCCTGAACACCTGGGAAGTCGACGGCAGCGAAGTGCTGGCCAGCCAGGAAGTGCACAACATTGCCGTGGCGATCGGTGTCGATCCGGGCGCGGCGGACATGAGCCAGCTGCGTTACGGCAAGATCTGCATCCTCGCCGACGCCGACTCCGACGGTCTGCACATCGCCACGCTGCTGTGCGCGCTGTTCGTCCAGCATTTCCGCCCGTTGGTGGATGCCGGTCACGTCTACGTGGCCATGCCGCCGCTGTACCGTATCGACCTGGGCAAAGAGATTTACTACGCCCTCGACGAAGCCGAACGCGACGGGATCCTCGATCGTCTGGTTGCCGAGAAGAAGCGCGGCAAACCGCAGGTCACCCGATTCAAAGGCCTGGGCGAAATGAACCCGCCACAACTGCGCGAAACCACCATGGACCCGAACACTCGGCGTCTGGTGCAGCTGACCCTGGACGATTTCGAAGCGACTTCGGAAATGATGGACATGTTGCTGGCGAAGAAGCGCGCCGGTGATCGCAAATCCTGGCTCGAATCCAAAGGCAACCTGGCCGAGGTTCTTGGCTGATGCGGGTTGGCTTTGCCCTGGCGTGTGCGTTACTTCTGACCTCTGTTTCGGCGTTTGCCGAACCGGCACCGGAGTTGCGCCTGTTATCCGAGCATCCCGTGGAGGGCATGCGCGGTGGCAATCTGTCGGGGCTGGCCCAGTGTGGCAAAAATCTGTGGACCATTTCCGATCGCGATGACGATCAGATCTACCGACTCGAGACCAACGACACGGTCTGGCAGGCTGAAACCGTGCGCATCGGTGTGCCGCCATTACCGGACGGCGGTTTGCCCTGGGGCTTGCGTTCGCGAACCTGGGCGTCGTCGTTTGTACGTGGCGGGGACCTGGATTTCGAAGGCATCACCTGCGACAGCGCCGGTAATCGCTACATTGTCAGCGAATCCCATGCGGCGATTCTGCAAGTGCCGCCCGTTGGGCCGACGTCCTGGCTGAAGATCTCGCCGATGCTGGTTCGCGAAGCCCGGGCCAGTGGCATGTTGTTGCACTTCAACGCATTGTTCGAAGGCCTGGCGATCAATCCGGCCGGCGATCAGTTGTGGTTGGCCGCCGAGCGCGAGCGCCGTGGCCTGCTGTTGATCAAGCGCCAGCAAACGGTCTGGGATTGCGACGGCGGCTGTGTGCTGCTGAGCGAAGCCGGGATGGAAATGCAGCCGGCGAAATTTCCCAAGGCCAGAGCGGTGTCGCGGGATTTTGCCGATCTGTCCTTGTTCAACGGCAAGCTGTTCACCCTTGAGCGCAATGCGTTCGAGATTTGCCGCCGTGACGCGGTGACGGCCAAGGTCGAGCGTTGCTGGTCGTTTGCTGATGAGGCGTTGCAGGAGAATCGTCGTTATCCACAGGGCTATGGCCTGACGGAAGCGCTGATCGTGGACGCTGACGGGGCGTGGGTCGGTATCGACAACAACGACGGTGCCCGTGTTGATGGCGAATATCGCCCGATCGTATGGCGCTTCGCCGCGCCGGAAGGTGGCTGGAGCGCCAAGCCATGACCCCGCAAACGCCAGGAAAACGCGCCGGTCGGGTGTTTATGGTGCTGGCCTGGTGCGCGGCGCTGTTTCTGGCGACGCGGTTTTTCGGCCAATGGGAGGAGCGTCAGCAGAATCCCAACGTCGTCGTCAGCTCGGAACAGGGCGAAGGTTTTATCGAAGTGAAGCTGGCCAGCAACACCCAGGGGCACTTCGTCGCCAGCGGCCAGATCAACGGCCAGCCGGTGGATTTCATGCTGGATACCGGGGCAACCGACGTGGCGATCCCGGCGGAAATGGCCGAACGGCTGAAACTTGAACAAGGCTTCGGGGTGACCCTGAGCACCGCCAACGGTCGTACCGAGGGTTATCGAACCCGTGTCGACCGACTGCAACTGGGCGACATTGTGCTGCGTGATGTGCGCGCCATCGTCGTGCCAGGCCTGGATGGCAAGCAAGTGCTGCTCGGTATGAGCGCGCTGAACAAACTTGAATTTACCCAGCGCGGTGGCACCATGCTGCTGCGCCAGACAACGAACCGATGAGGCCCGCATGAGCGACTCCCTTGATCTCAGCCTGGACGGTGTAGAACGCCGGTCACTGGCTGACTTCACCGAAAATGCCTACCTCAACTACTCCATGTACGTGATCATGGACCGTGCCTTGCCGCATATCGGCGACGGCCTGAAACCGGTACAGCGCCGCATCATTTATGCGATGAGCGAGTTGGGGCTGGACGCCGATTCCAAGCACAAGAAATCGGCGCGTACCGTCGGTGACGTGCTCGGCAAGTTCCACCCGCACGGCGATTCGGCCTGCTACGAAGCCATGGTCCTGATGGCCCAGCCGTTCAGCTACCGCTACACGCTGGTCGACGGCCAGGGTAACTGGGGTGCGCCGGATGATCCCAAGTCCTTCGCCGCCATGCGTTACACCGAAGCGCGGCTGTCGCGTTATTCCGAAGTGCTGCTCAGCGAACTGGGCCAGGGTACTGCGGACTGGGGCCCGAACTTCGACGGCACCCTCGACGAACCACTGGTGTTGCCGGCACGTTTGCCGAACATCCTGCTCAACGGCACCACCGGGATCGCCGTGGGCATGGCCACCGACGTACCGCCGCACAACCTGCGGGAAGTCGCG
The DNA here is from genome assembly GCF_059716135.1 of Pseudomonas sp. LBUM1651. Taxonomy (NCBI): domain Bacteria; kingdom Pseudomonadati; phylum Pseudomonadota; class Gammaproteobacteria; order Pseudomonadales; family Pseudomonadaceae; genus Pseudomonas; species Pseudomonas sp. LBUM1651. The sequence continues at coordinate 542,653 of NZ_CP166805.1, forward strand.
ACAGCGTGCGTGCGTTTGCTCGATGAGCCGAAAGCCACGGTCGAACAGCTCTGCGAACACATTCAGGGGCCGGATTATCCCACCGAAGCGGAAATCATTACCCCGCGCGCCGACCTGCTGAAAATCTATGAAACCGGTCGCGGTTCGGTGCGCATGCGCGCCGTGTACCACATCGAAGACGGCGACATCATCGTCACCGCGCTGCCGCATCAGGTGTCTGGCGCCAAGGTGCTGGAACAGATCGCGGCCATGATGCAGGCCAAACCGTCCAAGGCCCCGCAGATCGCTGACCTGCGCGACGAATCCGACCACGAAAACCCGTGCCGGATCGTGATCATTCCGGGCGCACGGAAAAACTTTGACCACGACGCGCTGATGCAGCACTTGTTCGCCAGCACCGAGCTGGAGTCGAGCTACCGGGTCAACATCAACATCATCGGCCTGGACGGCAAGCCGCAGCTGAAAAACCTGCGGGCATTGCTGGTCGAGTGGCTGGAATTCCGGGTGCAGACCGTGCGTCGTCGCCTGCAATTCCGCCTCGACAAGGTTGAGCGTCGTCTGCACCTGTTGGACGGTTTGTTGATCGCCTACCTCAACCTGGATGAAGTAATTCACATCATCCGCACCGAGGAGCATCCGAAAGCCGCACTGATCGCGCGTTTTGCCCTGAGCGAAATCCAGGCCGACTACATTCTCGACACCCGTTTGCGTCAGTTGGCGCGACTGGAAGAAATGAAGCTGCGCGCCGAGCAGGATGAACTGCTCAAGGAACAAGCCAAGCTGCAAGCCCTGCTGGGCAGCGAAGCCAAGCTGAAAAAACTGGTGCGCACCGAGCTGATCAAGGACGCCGAAACCTACGGCGACGACCGTCGGTCGCCAATCGTCGAGCGCGCCGAAGCCAAGGCCCTGACCGAACACGATCTGCTGCCCAACGAGAAAGTCAGCGTTGTGCTGTCGGAAAAAGGCTGGGTTCGCTCCGCCAAGGGTCATGAAATCGACGCAACCGGGCTTTCCTACAAGGCCGGGGATGGTTTCAAAGCCTTAGCGGCCGGGCGTTCCAACCAGTTTGCGGTGTTTATCGACTCCACCGGTCGCAGCTATTCGGTGGCCTCGCACACATTGCCATCGGCCCGAGGGCAGGGCGAACCGTTGACCGGTCGTCTGACGCCGCCGCCAGGGGCGACCTTTGAATGCGTCCTGATGCCAGAAGACGATTCGCTGTACGTGATCGCCTCCGACGCCGGTTATGGCTTCGTGGTCAAGGGTGAGGACTTCCAGGCCAAGAACAAGGCCGGTAAAGCGCTGCTGAGCTTGCCGAACAACTCGAAAGTCATTCTGCCGCGCCCGGTGGCTGATCGTGAGAACAACTGGCTGGCCTCGGTGACCACCGAAGGTCGCCTGCTGATCTTCAAAATCAGCGATCTGCCACAATTAGGTAAGGGCAAAGGCAACAAGATCATCGGGATTTCCGGTGAGCGTGTGGCCAGTCGCGAAGAATATGTCACGGACATCGCCGTATTGCCGGATGGCGCTACCCTGGTGCTGCAGGCCGGAAAACGTACCTTGTCACTGAAAGCGGACGACCTCGAACACTACAAAGGTGAACGTGGACGTCGTGGCAACAAACTTCCACGAGGCTTCCAGAGGGTAGATGCGCTGCTCGTCGAAAACCTCAATTAAGCGTGCTAGAGCGCTCGATCTGCGATTTAACGCGTAGATCGACGCTTTGCCGCTGGAGTCGGAACGCATATTCACGGATGATATGGCCTTTCCAAGCGCCGGCGTGGCCGAGCGTTCTTCATATTTTTTGAGTATTTTCACTGTGGTTAGCCTTGTGGCGACCACCTGGATGGGACGATGACTGCTCTGCGCCTTCCTTTTATTTTGATGCTCGCCGGCGTTCTTGGCCTGGCGGGTTGCAGCGTTCACCAACCGGTGTCGCTGTATCAGCTGGACAGCGGAAGTCCGGCTCAGCCTGCGCAAAGCGCGGGCATGGCGGTATTGCTCGGCCCGGTAACGGTCGCCGACTACCTGCAACGTGAAACATTGCTGCAGCGTCAGCCGGATGGCAGCCTGCAAGCTTCGGTGGATGGTCGTTGGGCAGGTAGCCTGTCATCCGATATCGATCAGCTGTTGTTGCGTCAGGTCGCGGGTCATCTGGACAGCCAGCGTGTGGTGCTGGCGCCGGCAACGGTCGGCTTCACGCCGGACGTTCAGGTGCTGCTGACCATCACGCGCCTGGATTCGGGTGAGTCGCAACCGGCGATCCTCGATGCACAATGGCGTTTGATCGACCGTCGCGGTCAGGTTCGCGATAACCGCATCATTCATCTGCAGGAACAACATGCCGGCGGTACAGCCGCGCAGGTTCAGGCTCAGGGTGTGTTGTTGCAGAAACTCGCCGAACAGCTGTCGACCGCGCTCAAGCCACTGGCCAACCAGCCACCGATTGCTGAAGCGCCAAAAAAACCGGCTGTCAAGCCTGTGGCACCGGCGGCGGAACAGGAAAAGCAGCCGAAGATCCCGATGGCTTCGCCGATTCGCACCGATATGGAAGTATTCAGGTTCTAAACCTGGATTGATTTGAAACAGAGCCTGCAGAGATGCGGGCTTCGTTGTTTCTGTGGGGTGAGATCTTCAGTGCTTCTGATGGCCTCTTCGCTGGCAAGCCACGCTCCTACAGGTTCCGTGCCGTACACACACACACACACACACATCGCGTGAGCGACACAACATTTGTAGGAGCATGGCTTGCCAGCGAAGGGGTCGGAACAGGCAACAAAAAAGCCCGCAGACAATCACTTGTCTGCGGACTTCTTCACATCAGGGCTAGCGGTTACGCCCGACGCTCATGCATCCGCGCCAGTTGCCGCTCCAGCATCGACGGATAAGGCTCCATCAACCGCTCTACACAGCACGCACCCTCAGGGCTGGCAATCGGACGGATCCGCGCACGCTGGCGAATCAGCGCGTCGTCACTGATCTTGCGCTCCACCAGCAGCAGATTGCGGCTGTGTTGCGACAGCGCCAGGGCGTCCTGGGCGGTTTCGGTCAGCAGCAGGTCAATCTGGCTCAGGCCGAACAACTCGTCGCCCAGGGTCAGGCCCAGCTGCAGTTGCAGGGTGATGCCGCTGTCCGCGACTTCGATCTGCAACTGATGGCCCAGCGCCCGCAGCAACTCACCGCAGCAAATGGCGTTGGTCAGGTAATCGTCGCCGCTGGCTTCGGTGTGGAACACCATCAGCGTGCTGCCATCGTTCAGGCTATGCAGTTCACCCTCATAGAGCGACGCGGCCTGGTCGAGGCAGTCGCGATAGCGTTTCAGCAATTCCTCCAGACGCGCCCGGGGCAGGCGGCGCAGTTGATCCTGAGCGCCCAGTTGCACGGCCAGCACCGCGCTGTGTTGCGGCACGTTCGATACCTGCGGTTTGACCACGGGCTTCAGTGCGCTCGTTACCGACTCGTCACGCAAATCGGCAAACGCATCATCGTCATCCTCATCTTCTACGGTGCTGACGATGTGCCGTGGCGCAGGCTTGAGGCCAGCAACAGGTTTGGTTTCATCAAAGCTCGGGTCCCGCAGATTGCGCACTTCGAAGGACGGCTCGTCGTCGGTGTCTTCGTAATCGCTTTCGTCGTACTCGGGTTCCGGCTCAGGCTCGGGCTCGGCCGGTTCCGGCGCGAAGTTGGCGTGCAGCTGACGAGCCAGGTCGCCGATTTCGTCCTGACGCCCGGTTGCCGGGGTGTATTCATCGATATTGCGCAGCCACACACGCAATTGCAGCAGCGGCGTGGAGATGTGCCGACCCAGGCGCAGGCTCAAGGCCAACGACAAGGCCAACAGAATCGCACTCAAAATGCCCATGCTTTGCAGGCTGATGGTCATCGGCTGCTGGAACTGATCCATGTCCAGGCTGATGCGCAGTTGCCCGGCAGTCACGTCCTGAAAGGTGATCTTGCTCTGGTACATGCCCTCGGCTTCGCCCAGCAGGCTGTGCTTGGGGCGCTGACCGGCTTCGGCGAGGATGCGGTTATCCACGCTGTAAATGGCAGCGTGGGCCACCAGCTTGTTCTTGGTCAGGTTGTTGAGCAGCACGTTGAGGCTGAGGATGTCGTTGGACACCAACAGCTCCGTGGCGGACGTGGCGGTCTGCGTGGTCAGGCTTTCGCCCAGGGCATCCGCCTGCTCGTGCATGGCCTGCTTGAACTGCAAACCCATCACGCAGGCGTAGATCACCAGGGCCAGAGCGACCAGGATCACGTTATGGCTGGCGATGCGCAATGCAATCGGTACACGGCGGTGGCGCAGTGCACGGAAGATCAGCAGAAAGAAGTTATCGGTTTTTACTGGCGTGGGCCGGTTCACTTGAGCTCGGCTCTTTTGTCCGTGAAGTTGACGCGCAGTATAGCGACAGGCCCTAGACCGGCAAAGCGCTCACGGTGCCCGATGGTCACTGAAAGTGGGTAGAATGCGGTTTTTTTCCACCTGCGGGGGTGCGCCTTGCGCGAAATCGTCCTGATAAACATCACGGGAGTCGACCGTCCGGGTCTGACTGCGGCCATTACCGGTGTTCTGGCCCAGGGTGGTGTGAACATTCTCGACATCGGTCAGGCGGTGATCCACGACACCCTGTCGTTCGGCATCCTGGTTGAAATTCCTGACACCGAGCAAGGCAAGTCGGTGCTCAAGGACATTCTGTTCACGGCTTACAAACTCGATCAGCAGGTGCGTTTCACGCCGGTGTCCGAAGAGGATTACCAGCAGTGGGTCGGCAATCAGGGCAAAAAACGCCACATCGTGACGCTATTGACCCGCAAAGTGACCGCCGGGCAATTGCAGGCCGTGAGCTCGATCACCGCCAAATATGGCCTGAACATCGACCACATCGATCGCCTGTCCGGGCGCATGCCGCTGGACACGCCGGCTGACAAGGGCAAAGGCTGCATCGAGTTTTCCGTGCGTGGCGAAGCGGCGGATCCGCAAGCGCTGCGGGCCGAATTCCTCAGCGTCGCCCAGGAATTGAACGTCGACATCGCCTTCCAGGAAGATTCGCTGTTCCGCCGCAACCGTCGTCTGGCGGTGTTCGACATGGACTCGACGCTGATCGAAGCCGAAGTCATCGACGAACTGGCCAAGGCCGCCGGTGTGGGCGATCGGGTTTCCGAGATTACCGAACGGGCGATGGCCGGCGAGCTGGATTTCCGCGCCAGCTTCAAAGAGCGTCTGGCCTTGCTCAAAGGACTGGACGTCAGCGTGCTGGATTCGATCGGCGCCTCGCTGCGCCTGACCGAAGGCGCCGAAACCCTGTTCGCCGAACTCAAGCGTCTTGGATACAAGACCGCGATTTTGTCGGGTGGCTTCACTTACTTCGCCAAGCAATTGCAGGCCAAGCTGGGCATCGACTACGTGTTCGCCAATGAGTTGGAAGTGGTTGATGGCAAAGTGACTGGCGTGGCGGTCGAGCCGATCGTCGATGCGCAGCGCAAGGCGGATCTGCTGAAGGAGCTGGCGCACAAGGAAGGTTTGCGTCTGGAGCAGACCATTGCGGTCGGCGACGGTGCCAACGATTTGCCGATGCTGGCGATTGCCGGGCTGGGTGTGGCATTCCGCGCCAAGCCGCTGGTCAAGCAGTCGGCGAAGCAGGCGATTTCCACGCTGGGGCTGGATGGCGTGCTGTACCTGCTGGGCTTTCGGGATCGTGACGGGCAGCTCTGAGTTTCCCAGAATTCAGACAGTGCCTTTGTGGCGAGGGAGCTTGCTCCCGCTGGGCTGCGAAGCGGCCCCCAAAAACAGGACTTCGCAGTCCTCACGGGAGCAAGCTCCCTCGCCACAGATGTCTGCTCAATCTTCAAAGCGTCTTCCACAACGAATCAAATTCCTCCTCGTTTCCGACCACGCCGCTCCCCGCGGCGTTTTCGTTTCTGGCAGCCTCCAGCGAGCGATAGGCAAACTGATTAAAACTGTTTGTGCTCGCCACCCGTCGATCCAGCCCGGCCCGGCGTTCCTCGCCGTTGGTGTTGATCAGTACCTTGTTACCTTCCTGAAAGGGCAGGCGCGGGGCGAGCAAGGTGGCCGGCAGGTCTATCGCGCTGATGGCGGGCAGTAGCAGGCCACGCAAGTATTGGCTGTGGTCGTCACGGGTGCGCACCAGTTGCAGGCCGCAAGGTTCGGCGTAGGGCGCGACTTGCTCGATACCCATTTGCGTGCCGCCGCCGCGAACATGGCGGATCCAGCGCACCACCGCGATGCTCCAGCCCGCCCCTGCCATATCCTCGATGCCGACCATCTCGCCAGCCTGCAGCTCGGCCGGCACTGCACCGGGCCAGGCCAGGCAATAACCGCCCGGGCTGTGATTGATCACCGGCAAGGTGTAGGTCGGAAAGTGACGGTTGCGGTCGGACGCTTCGTGACTGTCGTCATTCTGAAGTTGCGGGTATTCGATTTCTTCGTAGGGCAGCAACGCGTCGGCGGTGCCTTGTGGCGCCGCGTCGAAGGCATGGTGCCATTGGTCTTTTTCCCGAAGGGAGGGCGAGGTCGCCGTGAACTGCGCGCGGCCGGCACCGGGATGTTTCAGAATCTCGCTGAATGGACGCTGCCCGCCCAGATAGAAGTGCAGCGCGCTCATGCCCACGCACAAGGTCAAGGTGCCTTGACTGGCCGTGCGCTGGAAACTGCGTTCGGCCGCCTGGCCCCAGGCGGCATTCAGGTGTTGCAGCGTATCCAGGCTCAGTCCTGCCGGCACGGGCAGTGGCACCGGACTGTCGGTTTTTTGCAAATGGGCTTCAATGGCTGTGACCAGCGGCAGCGGATCGAGCCCCAGCAAGCTCTCCTGTTGCTCGGGCCGGAATTTCGAGCGGTAACGCGGTCCGATGTCGAGCTCCGGTGCGACGCCAAACAGTCCGTCGGCCGCAGATTCCGGTTGCAGCTTGATCAATTTGCTCCACGGCTCCAGCACTTCGGCAAGCCGCGCGATCTGGTTCTGGCGCAGTTGATTGCATCGTGCGGCGCCCAGCAGCAATGCGACCACGTACGTCTGTTCGATGCTCAGGGTTTGCGTCTGGCTGGCCAGCTCATCGCGCAGGCTCAGGTGCTGGAGCCGATGGGAACAGGCAATGCGATACAGCTGGTGCAGTTCCAGCCATACACCTTCCGGCACCGGGCAATAGAGCTGGGTGGCGCGGATCAGAGGTCCGTTGAGGCAATGGATCGCCCGTTGCAATGCCTGGGCCAGCAGGGGTGCGCGGTCCTTGCTGAAGCGCGGCGAGATGCGCACGACGATCTGTTTATAGCCAATCGCCAAATGACTTTGCAGCGCCTGGCAGAGGTTGGCGATCTTGCGCGAGCGCTCGTCGAGGACAATCGACTGGTGCAGGAAATGCCGCTCCAGGTGCTTGCAGACGTAATACACCTCGGGCCGCAGTAACTCGAGCAGTTGCAGGCGATTATCGCTGGGTGTCAGTAACTGGTTCAGTTCGCTCAAGCCTTGATAGAGCTGGCGAGCGGTTTCGCCGATGTTGGCTTTGGGCAGGTTGGCGATCCAGCGCTTGAGGTCGCGCGGGGTGGCTTCGCAGAACGACAGGCGCAATTGTGCAGGGATCGGGGCGCGTAGCAGGAGGTGGGGACTGGTCTCATTCATGCCGTGAACAAACTCCAACCGGGAAAAAGGGCAGTGAATGACTTGACTGTAGCAGTTCTGGTCGGCGACCGTTTGTCTGTCAGCCGAGTGAGGTTCGGGCGTGCTACTAATCTGACAGACGTGCGACTGGATACGCACGGTCGTACGGCCTGCTGTCTGTGCTGGGCAGGTCTCTCGTAACTTCAAGGAGATGAAGTTTATGTCTAGATACGTAGTGGCAAATCAATGGGGCGGTAGTTCGGCACCCTGGCATCCGGGCGGAGACTGGACGTTAGGCGCGCGGGACAACCAGAAGGTTGTCGCGATCGAGATCAAGTCGAGCGATGGCGGCAAGAGCTTCACCGGCACCATGACGTACTCGGGTGAAGGTCCCATTGGCTTCAAGGCTCAGCGCACGGGCCAGAACCAGTACAACGTTGAAAATCAGTGGGGCGGCAACGACGCTCCATGGCATCCGGGTGGCAAATGGGTCATCGGAGGCCGGGACAATCAGAACGTTGTCGCGTTGAGCGTGACCTCCAGTGATGGAGGGAAAAACCTCAGTGGCACCAATACCTACGCCAACGAAGGACCGATCGGCTTTCGCGGGCAGATAGAGTAGCGGCACCACCGAAATGTCCGACCCCACGAAGACGTTCGTGGGGTTCGGATCAGGGGATCAGGCTTTTGGCAGGCCCATGCCCTGGCCCATCTGCACCGGCGAACCGGCCGCCAGTTCTTCAGCCCACTGCACTTGATCAGGGCCGAACAGCACAACAGCCGTCGAACCCAGTTTGAAACGACCCAGTTCCGCACCTTTTTCCAGGTGGATCGGCGCACGAGCCGCTTCGTCGTAGCGAAAGGTTTTCAGCTCGCGCTTCGGTGGCGTCACCAAGCCAGCCCAAACGGTTTCGATCGATGCGACGATCATCGCGCCCACCAGCACCACGGCCATCGGCCCGCGCTCGGTGTCGAAAATGCACGCCACACGCTCGTTGCGGGCAAACAATTCCGGAACGTTTTCAGCGGTGGTCTGGTTGACCGAGAAAATCCGCCCCGGAATGTAGACCATCTCGCGCAATGTGCCGGCCAGCGGCATGTGCACGCGGTGGTAGTCCTTCGGCGACAGGTAAATGGTCGCGAAATTACCGCCCATGAACGGCGCTGCGTTGGCAGCGTCACCGCCCAGCAACTCCAGCACGCTGAAGCTGTGGCCCTTGGCCTGGAAGACGCGGCCGTGCTCGATCGGGCCAAGCTGGCTGACGGCGCCGTCGGCCGGGCTGAGGATCGCGCCCGGGGTTTCGTCCAGCGGACGAGCGCCGTCTTTCAATGCGCGGGTGAAGAACGCGTTGAAATGCTCGTAAGCCGTCAGGTCTTCGACCAGGGCCTGGGACATGTCCACCTGATAACGCTTGGCGAACCACGCGGTAAACGCATTCTTGAACCAGCGCACGCGGCATTCGGCGATGCAGCCGGCCAGTCGCGAGAGCAAGTGGTGGGGCAGCAGGTATTGGCTGAGGATAAACAAACGCTTATTCATTAACTGTCCTTAAAAACCTTAAATCTCAACAGGCGTATCGGGATGGTTACCCCATTCGCCCCAGGAGCCGGCGTAGCCTTTGACCCGCGGATAACCGAGGGACTTGGCCACCAGATAGGTGAAGCCAGAACGGTGGTGAGTCTGGCAGTGGGTAATTACTTCTTTGTCTTTGCTGATCCCGAGTTGTTCGAGGATTTGCGGCATGTCCGTGCGGATGCGCAGGTTGCGCGCCCGGTCCATGCCCGCGGTCCATTCGAAATTGACCGCGCCGGGAATGTGGCCGCCCTTGGCCGCGAGGACTTTCTCGCCGGAGTACTCCAGCGGCCCGCGCGCGTCCCAGATGGCCAGGTCGGCGGCACCGAGACGGCTTTGCAGGTATTCGCGGGTGGCGGTGGGTTCATCGTGCAGGGTCAACGCAACCGGGCCGCCGACCGCGGGCGGGATCTGGATCGACATCGGCGAGCCTTCTGCCAGCCAGGCCGTCAGACCACCGTCGATGTAGTGGTACTTGCTGTGGCCGATGACGTCCAGCAACCAGATAAAACGCCCGGCCCAACCGCCGCCTTCGTCGTCATATACGACGTAGACCGCATCGGGATTGTGGCCCAGCTCACCGAACAACGCTTCGAGTGCCGCGTGCGGCGGCATCAAGCCTGGCGCAGGCGGTTGGCCGAGTTGCGTGCGTTTCGGATCGACAAAACGCGCACCGGGAATATGCCCTTCGGCATAGCGGGCGCTGCTGGTCAGGTCCACCAGAATCAGTTCGCGGGCGTCGAGGCGAGAGAGCAAGTCGCTCGGTTCGATCACCAGCGGCAAGCCAGAGAAGTCAGACATGTGAGGTCTCCAGAGCACAAAGGGGAGGATTGTAGCGGGTCATTGGCCGCGATGGCTAAAGCTGTGCAGGGCTTTCTCGATGCACTGCGCGGTTTTGCCAAAGGCCTGCACGGTGATTTCAGAGAACGGCCCGCCGCCCTGATCCGCCACCACGATCATGATCACGCGACCGTTGTTGACCAGCGAGCGCAACAGTAGGTGTTCGCCACCGAACTGTGAACGCAGGCCGGCCGGCAGCAGCGCCGAAAATTGCGCGTTGTTGGCCGGTGTCAGGCGCACCTGGGCCTGTTGCGAAAGCAGGCGTTGCAGCACGGTGCTTTGGCTGACCACGAAATTCAGGCCGGCGGTTTCTTTCGGCAACCCGGCGATCTGGTGCACGCGCAGATTGGCGTGCGTGCGGTCGGCCATCAGGATCATCACCCGACGCATGCCGCACGCGACCAGCGCGTCACGGGCCGAGTTGGTCAAGTGCATGGCATTGGTGAAACGACTCGGCTCTACCAGCAGCTCGGCGCATTGTGTGCGCCACTTGGCCAGGTCCTCGGCGGTCGGTGCGGGGGCGGGCAGCAGACCGGCGTGAACGCGGTTCATGCCCCACGGCCAGAGCAGCGCAACGGCTGGGTGCCAGAGGTCCGGCATGGCGTGTTGGCGCGCACTGTTGGCGGCCTGCTGGTGCAATTGCTGTTGCACCTCGTCCATCGGCATTTGCAGGTAAAGGCTGGTCAGGTATTGCCAGCGTTCACTGTGCGGACTGTCCCAGGCCTGTTGCGCCGACAGCGCCAGGCCGTTGGCCAGCAGCACCGTGTTGGCCGGTTGATTGAGCCAGCGGCGCAGCGTTGGATCGTCATCGAGACGGTTCTGTTGGCGCAATGGATGATCGCTGTCGCGCGCAATGCGCAGGACTTTCACCAGCTCCCGTTGTTCATTAAGCAACAGCTTGTAACCCTGCAGCACCCAGATTGGCAGGTGCCAGATCTCCACCAGCGCCTGAGCGATTTCCAGCAGGGGAACGCCAAACAATTGCTTCTCGACGTTGCGCGCCGACTCGCCTTTATGGATGACCCGCAGCTCCCATTCTTCAAGCAACTGCGGATGGGTGAACGCCATCGGCCACAGCGGCGAAAGAAACAGCAGGCTGCCCCAGTGGATGTCCTGCCACAACCGCGCCAGGCGAGCGGCGAAAAAACCGTTGGCCTGTTGCGTCGCGTGCTGACTGATCATCTGCAACTGACGCAGGGCCACGGGGATTTGCGATTCAGGTTCCGCGGGCAGCCGGGCGAGCAGTTCTTCGGTGCGCTTCAAACCGAGGCGATTGATCGCCACCTCAAGGTTTTCCGCAGGCTCGGTCATGCTGCCGTGGGTGTGCCGGTTGGCTTCGCGGATCACGCTCAAGGCCAGGGCAGGGCTTTCCTGCATCAGCTCGGCGATATCGCGCAGCGAGCTGCGGTCGTCGCGGATGGCCTTGCAGACCCGGTCATGACTGGCCTGCGGAACCGGCAGGCGCACGCCATCGAGAAGCTTTACCCAGCCTTGGAGTGTGGTCGGTTTTGGAGCTGGAACGTTCGTTTCGTTAGCCATGGTTGGACGCGATCACCGTCTGCATTACCTATGCCCGGAGCGGGCCAAATTGGCTTTTCGCCTGAACTGCCTATAGTCTGGCGCAGTTTTGCCGATAAGTAGAAGAAGAGATTTTTTAACTTCCGAATATGACCTTGAACCCGACTCAGTAAGTGCTCTCCTACCTATGGCTAAAATAATCGGCATCATCGTCGTATTCGCGAGCGTGCTCGGCGGATACGTGCTCTCCCACGGCAAGATTGCCGCACTGATTCAGCCCTTCGAGGTGATGATTATCGGGGGTGCGGCCCTTGGTGCATTCCTGCAGGCCAACCCCGGTCACATGACGATGCACGTGCTCAAGAAATCCTTGAGCATGTTCAGTTCACGCTTCAACCATACGTTCTACCTTGAAGTGCTGGGTCTGATTTACGAGATCCTCAACAAGAGCCGCCGCGAAGGCATGATGGCGATCGAAGGCGATATCGAAGACGCCGCCGCGAGCCCGATCTTCGCCAAGTACCCGGCTGTGCTCAAAGATGAACGCATGACCGCGTACATCTGCGATTACCTGCGCATCATGTCCTCCGGCAACATGGCTCCCCATGAGCTTGAAGGCCTGTTCGACATGGAGCTGACCAGCCTCAAGGAAGACCTGGACCATCCCTCCCACGCCGTCAACGGCATTGCCGATGCCATGCCGGGTTTCGGTATCGTCGCGGCGGTACTGGGTATCGTGGTGACCATGGCCTCCCTGGGTGAAAGCGATCAGAAAATGATTGGCCTGCACGTGGGTGCGGCACTGGTCGGTACCTTCTTCGGTATTCTGGCTGCCTACGGTTTCTTCGGTCCCCTGGCGCATGCTCTGGGTCATGATGCCAAGGAAGAACTGAACGTCTACGAAGCCATCAAGGCCTCGTTGGTCGCGTCGGCCTCCGGCATGCCGCCATCGCTGGCGGTGGAGTTCGGCCGCAAGGTTCTGTACCCGGCACACCGTCCTAGCTTCGCTGAGCTGGAACAAGCGGTTCGCGGTCGTTAAGTCATGGAAAACAACCAGCCGATAATCATCAAGCGCGTCAAGAAATACGCGGGCGGGCATCACGGGGGCTCCTGGAAAATCGCCTTCGCCGACTTCGCGACGGCGATGATGGCGTTCTTCCTGGTGTTGTGGCTGCTGTCCACTGCCACACCGGAACAGAAGATCGCCATCGCCGGTTACTTCAAGGACCCGGTCGGCTTTTCCGAAAGCGGCACGCCTTACATCATCGACCTGGGCGGCACGCCGACCCTGGCGCCGGAAAACACCCTCAACCCAGAGGTGAAATCCCAGCCGCAGCCGGACAAGGTGACCATCGACGCCGAACAGGTCGAAGGCATGGCCGAGATGGTCGAGAAGGAGCGCCTCGAACTGTTGCTGCAAGAACTGCAGAGCAAGGTCGAAGAGAACCCGCAACTGAAGAAATTCAAGGACCAGATTCTGTTCGAGATTACGCCGGACGGTTTGCGCATCCAGATCGTGGACGCCGAAAACCGCCCGATGTTCGACTCAGGCTCAGCGCGTCTGAAACCGTATTTCGAAGACATCCTGCTGGCCATGGCCGACACCATCAAGGCGGTGCCGAACAAGATCAGCATCAGCGGTCATACCGACGCCAAGCCGTATTCGGGCACAGGCGACTTCGGTAACTGGGAACTCTCGGCCAACCGGGCCAACGCCGCACGTCGGGCGTTGGTGGCGGGCAGTTATCCGGATAAGCAAGTGGCGCGCGTCGTCGGTTATGCCTCGTCGGCGTTGTTCGATCGCGAGAACCCGCTCAACCCGGTCAACCGCCGAATTGACATTATCGTGCTGACCAAGAAAGCTCAGCGTGCCATCGAAGGTTCGCAAGGCGCGGAGCCTGCTCCGGAGTCGACGCAAGGGCAGGGCGGCCCGGGTGAAGTGCCGGCCGACCCGAACGCGTTGCCGGCAGATAAAGAGCCATTGCCGGCCCATGAGCTGCGCGAGCGTTTGAATCTGTTCGATGACCCGGCACCGAAACCGGGTGAGCCGCCGAAGCAGTGACCCATGGAAAAGCCGACAGTGATGTCGGCTTTTTTTGCTTTGGTTTGGAGGTCACTTCATTTTCAGTATGAGAACGGTCCCTTGTAGGAGCCGGCTTGCTGGCGATGGCGGCCCTATGGCTGGCGTGGGTTTATGGGTGTGGACATATCCATTTCTGCGGTAACGGCCGCCTATGGTTCCGCCCTTACGGCGGGTCACTTGGAAGAGCGCCAAGTAACCAAGCGCTTTTGCCCCTTTCGTTCGGTGCCTCGCTAGTGCTCGGCATGCCCTCGCTCCGGTCCTGCTCCGTGGGCCCGCCGCCATCGGCCATCCATGGCCGGGGGCGGCTACCGCGGCATCCTTGCCGCGGTGCCCACTGCGCAGAACCTCCACTCGGCCTCTCGAGGGGGCGACTACCGCCAAAGCAATCGAGGCGGCCTGCCAGCCGACCTGGTTGCCAGGTTGTACGCGTCCCCCCCTGTAGGAGCCGGCTTGCTGGCGATGGTCGTCAACGATAACGCGTGCTGTCTGAATCAACGCGGCGCACTTGCGTCCATCGCCAGCAAGCCGGCTCCTACAGGATTTGCGCTTATCCCAGTTCCGTCATACGACGTCGAATTCTGCAAGAAAGAATTTTGATCCGCTTGATTGCAGTAAAAATCAAGGAATGAGGAATGTCCGAGAAAAGCGTAGGAAGTCTCCGAAACGCATAAACCGGGTTTTTCTTCGCTTAAGGCTTGCCTATAGTTTGCCCGTCACCGACAAATCGGTGATCGACTTTAGCCGGTCGTAACAGATGATGCACAAGCGCCAGTATAATCGCGGCGCTTTTTGCTGCCTGGCAACTACATGTCTATGGTGGCTGTGCGTGGGACACCTCCGGGTGTGCCGGGTTCATCTGTCCGGTCGGCTAACCCGCGTACAGCTACCACCCCAATTCGTTTAGCCGCGAGAGGGTGGGAGTTTCACCTATCAGATGAGGTTCAAGTCATGCCCAAATACCATCCTCTGCAAGGCAACTTCAGCGTCGGCCCGACGCTGTACATCGACACCGAAGCCCGCGCTGCCGATCTCCTCGAAACCGCCGTCCACCGACTCAAAGCCGCGCGTAATCTGCTCAACAGCGTCACCTGCCTGTGCGTCAAAGAAGCCGAAGGACACGACTTGGAGCATTTCGCCAATGCTGCACACATGTTGATCCAGGACGGCTGTGATGCCCTGGATGTGCTGGGCTGGACCCTGGAAAAAGCTGCACGCTGAAAATGAGAAAGCCGCGAGATGATCGCGGCTTTTTTGTGTCTACGGGACGCTACTGATCATTTTCGTGGCGTCACGAAAATGATCAAGGCTACTTAGTAGCTGCTCTCCGGCAAACTGGCAATGATCGAGCGATAGCTGTTCATCCGTTGCTGCTGCACGCGGCCTTCTTCCAGCGCCTTGAGCAATGCGCAACCGGGCTCGCGGTCGTGCTTGCAGTCGCGGAAGCGGCAGGTGCCGATCAAGTCGTTGAACTCGATGAAACCGGCTTCGACGTCGGCGCGGCTGACGTGGCCCAGGCCGAATTCGCGGATGCCCGGGGAGTCGATCAACTCACCGCCACCGGGGAAGTGGAACAACCGCGCGGTCGTGGTGGTGTGAGTGCCCTGGCCGGACAGCTCGGACAACGGGCCGACGCGGGTTTCGACTTCCGGCAGCAGGCTGTTGACCAGCGACGACTTGCCGACGCCGGACTGGCCGACGAAAACGCTGATGCGCCCGTCCAGTTGTTCCTGAAGTTGCTCCATGCCGTTGCCGTGGTGCGCCGACACTTCCAGCACCGGATAGCCCAGTGTGCGGTAAACCGCGAGCAAGGCATTCAGCGCCGGGGCGTTCTGCTCGTCGATCAGGTCGAATTTATTGAGCAGCAGCAGCGGCCGAATGCCGGCGTGCTCCGCAGCGACCAGATAGCGATCGATCAGATTCGCGTGGGGCTCGGGCAGCGGCGCGAAGACGATGACGATCATGTCGACGTTGGCCGCCACCGGCTTGAGCTGGCCACGGCTGTCCGGACGGCAGAGTTCAGTTTTGCGCGGCAGTTGCGCCACGATCACACCGATGCCCTGGTTGCCGGCACGCCAGACCACCTGATCGCCGGTCACCAGCGCCGGCAGGTTGGCGCGCAAGTGGCAGCGGAACACCTGGCCGGCCAAATCGCCATCGAGGGCTTCGACTTCGACCTGTACACCGAAGTGCGCGATCACCAGGCCCGTCTGTTCCGGACCCAGGTCGCCACCCTCAAGTGCCTCGACAGCCGAGGACTCGCGTTTGGCGGCGCGGGCAGCGCGTTCGCCCTGAATCTTTTCGATGCGCCAGTTTTGACGACGATTGAGTTGGCGTTTGGCCATGGGTGTTCCGTATCAAGAATGCAGCGATTAGGTAAAACGGCCGCGAGTTTAGCACGCCCGGACGCCGCCCTAGGCTAAACTGCGCAGCATTGCCTAGGAGCCCACACATGCAAAACCCGCAGAATCTGATCTGGATCGACCTGGAAATGACCGGTCTGAACCCTGATACCGACGTCATCATCGAGATGGCCACCATCGTCACCGACAGTGACCTGAACACCTTGGCCGAAGGGCCGGTGATCGCGATCCACCACAGCGATGAAATCCTCGCCGGCATGGACGAGTGGAACACCCGTCAACACGGCGGCTCGGGCCTGACCCAGCGCGTTCGCGAAAGTCGCATCAGCATGGCCGAAGCGGAAGCCGAGACCATTGCCTTCCTGGAGAAGTGGGTGCCGAAGGGCAAATCGCCGATCTGTGGCAACAGCATCTGTCAGGACCGTCGCTTCCTTTATACGCACATGAAATCACTGGAAAGCTTCTTCCACTACCGCAACCTCGACGTCTCGACGCTGAAAGAACTGGCCGCTCGCTGGGCACCGGACGTGCGCGACAGCTTCAAAAAGGGCAGCACCCACCTGGCCCTGGACGACATCCGCGAATCGATCGCCGAGTTGCAGCATTACCGCAAGCATTTCATCAAGTTCTGATTGTGCATCGCGGTCCCTGTGTAGGAGCTGCCGCAGGCTGCGATCTTTTGATCTGGCTCTTGAGAATCAAAATCAAAAGATCGCAGCCTGCGGCAGCTCCTACATAGGGGGGGGGCGCGCTTGCCCTCTTTTGGTGCCGGGACTAAATGGCTAGACTGCGCGCCTTCCTGCAAGGACCGCCACCATGTTGCTGATGCTTTACCTGATCGCCATTACCGCCGAAGCCATGACCGGCGCCCTGTCCGCCGGCCGTCGTGGCATGGACTGGTTTGGCGTGGTGCTGATCGCCTGCATCACGGCGTTGGGGGGCGGTTCGGTGCGCGACGTGTTGCTCGGCCACTATCCGCTGACTTGGGTGAAACACCCGGAATACCTGGTGCTGACATCGATTGCAGCCATGTTCACGGTCTTCGCTGCGCGCTGGATGCGCCACCTGCGCTCACTGTTTCTGGTGCTCGACGCCGTGGGTCTGGTGGCGTTCACCCTGATCGGCTGCATGACTGCCCTGGAAATGGGCCACGGCATGCTGGTGGCTTCGGTCAGTGGCGTGATCACCGGGGTATTCGGCGGCATCCTGCGCGACATCTTCTGCAACGACATCCCGCTGATCTTCCGCCGGGAGCTCTACGCCAGCGTGTCGTTCGCGGCGGCGTGGTGTTACATGCTGTGCCTTTATCTGAACGTGCCGGGAGAACAGGCGATTCTGATCACGCTGTTCGGCGGCTTCCTGCTGCGGTTGCTGGCGATCCGTTTCCACTGGGAAATGCCGAAGTTCGTTTACAACGACGAAGCCTGACACAGCCCTTGTAGGAGCGAGCTTGCTCGCGATGGACGTGAACGATAACGCTGCGAACCTGGCACCCCGAGGCGCTCTCTAGTCGATCGCGAGCAAGCTCGCTCCTACAAAAGGCCGTGTTGTTTCAGAGCCCACTCCACGTGTTCACGCACCAGCTCCGACGGATAATCCCGCCGCGCCTTCAACGCTTCCAGCACCGGAATACTCGATGGCGCATTACCCAATCCCACCGCCAGATTACGCAACCAGCGCTCGTAACCGGCGCGCCGTAACGGCGAACCCTCGGTACTGGTGAGGAATTTGTCCTCGTCCCACATGAACAATTCGGCCAGTTCGGCGTTGTCCAGATTGTGCCGTGGCTTGAAGTCGCTTTCGCCGGACGGACGAGCGAAGCGGTTCCACGGGCAGACGATCTGGCAGTCATCGCAGCCAAATACCCGATTGCCGATCAATGGCCGCAAGTCTTCGGGGATCGCACTTTTCAGTTCGATGGTCAGGTAAGAGATGCAGCGTCGGGCATCCAGCACATAAGGGCCGACAAAGGCGTTGGTCGGGCAGATGTCGAGGCACGCGGTGCAGCGGCCGCAATGTTCGGTGCTGTGGGGCGGGTCGACCGGCAGCGGCAGGTCGACAAACAGTTCGCTGAGGAAGAAGTAACTGCCGGCCTTGCGATTCAAGACCAGCGTATTTTTGCCGATCCATCCAAGACCGGCCTGTTCAGCGATGGCTTTTTCCAGCACCGGCGCACTGTCGACGAACGCGCGAAAACCAAATGGACCGATCTCGGCCTGAATCTTATCGGCCAGTTGTTGCACACGTTTACGGATCAATTTGTGGTAATCGCGGCCCAAGGCATAACGCGAAACGTAGGCTTTTTCCGGTTGGGCGAGGCGTTTGGCCATTTCGGTGTCGCCCGGCAGGTAATCCATGCGCAGGGACACCACCCGAAGCGTGCCGGGCACCAGCTCTTCCGGGTGTGAGCGTTTGCTGCCGTGGGCGCCCATGTAGTCCATTTCGCCGTGGTAGCCGGCCGCAAGCCAACGCTCCAGGTGCTGCTCATGCTCGGCCAGATCCAGGCCGCTGATGCCGACTTGCTGAAAGCCCAGCTCGCGGCCCCAGTCCTTGATGGATTGGGCGAGGGCGGGCAGGTCTGTGGTAATTGCGGGCATGAGGCGAGAGAAACCGGAGCTGAGGTGCGTATAATTCTGCCAGACATCGGAGCCCGAAGACGCATGCCGCACACTAAAGATGATTTACCCGACGCGCTGTACAGCGCCGCGCAAGTGCGAGCCCTCGATGCGAGCCTGATTGCGGCGGGCACGCCGGGCTTCGAATTGATGCAGCGTGCGGCGCGGGCGACCTGGCGTGCGTTGGTCCGGCAGTGGCCGTCGGCCCACGAATTGACGGTGGTCGCCGGTCACGGCAACAACGCCGGTGATGGCTATCTGGTGGCGGTCTTGGCCCGGCGTGCAGGCTGGCATGTGCGTGTGTTGGCGGTCGGTGATCCTAAACGTTTGCAGGGCGATGCCGGGCTGGCCCACGCCGAGGCCCTGTCCGAAGGCGTTGCCATTCAAGCCTGGAGCGCGCAATCCGAGTTGCGCGGCATCGTGGTGGACGCCTTGCTTGGCACCGGTCTGACAGGCGAGGTGCGAGAGCCTTACGCCAGTGTCATCGCCGCGATCAATGCCAGCGACCTGCCGGTTGCCGCAGTGGATATTCCTTCGGGACTTTGTGCCGATACGGGACGTGTGCTCGGCGCGGCCGTTCGGGCGGATCTGACCGTGACCTTCATTGGTTTGAAGTTGGGTCTGTTCACGGGCGAGGCGGCGGACGTGGTGGGTGAATTGGTTTTCAACGATCTGCAGGCCTCTCCTGAGTCGTTCAGCGGGGTCGCCATCAGTGCGCGTCGACTGATGGCCGGCAATGTGCCGCGTCTGGCGGATCGCGCGCCGACTGCCCATAAAGGCAAATTCGGCCATGTCTTGCTGATCGGCGGTGATCGCGGTTTCGGCGGTGCCATTCTGTTGAGTGCGCAAAGCGCCCTGCGCAGTGGTGCTGGCATGGTGTCGGTGGCCACCCGCAGTGAGCATGTGCCCGCTGCACTGGCCCGAATCCCCGAAGCCATGGTGCTGGGTACTTCGTCAGCCAATCAGTTGATGGGATTGCTGCAAAAGGTTTCCGTGCTGGTAGTGGGGCCGGGCCTGGGGCAGGCTTCGTGGGGCCGCAGTCTGTTGTCGGCGGCAGCCAATGCGCCGTTGCCACAGGTTTGGGACGCCGATGCACTGAACATGCTGGCCGAAGAACGTGTGAGCTTGCCCAAGGGCTGCGTGATCACCCCGCATCCGGGGGAAGCGGCGCGGTTGCTCGGGATCAGTGCCGCTGAGGTTCAGGCTGACCGTCCATCCGCCGCTCACGCATTGAGCAAAAAATACACAGCTGTAGTGATTCTGAAAGGTGCTGGCAGTCTGATCGCCAGTCCGGACGGGCGCCTGGCGTTGTGTCATCAAGGCCATCCGGCCATGGCCACCGCCGGTCTGGGCGATGTGCTGGCTGGACTGGTTGGCGCGTTGCTGGCGCAAGGCATGAATGCGTTCGACGCCGCCTGTCTGGCGGTCTGGCTGCACGCCAATGCCGGTGCGCAACAAGGTAAATCGGGCCGTGGGCTGGCGGCCAGTGATCTGATTCCAGCCATTCGTCAGTTGTTGGAGGAGCAAGCACCGTGTCTGAAGTAACCCTGTACCTGGCTGATGAAGAAGCGATGACTGCGTTTGGCGCACGTATCGCAAAAACCACTCAAGGGCACGGTCTGATTTTTCTGGAAGGGGATCTGGGAGCGGGGAAAACTACGCTGTCGCGGGGCATCATCCGGGGGTTGGGGCATGTCGGCGCGGTGAAAAGTCCGACGTTCACGCTGGTCGAACCCTACGAGATTGGTGACATCCGCGCCTTCCATTTCGATCTCTATCGTTTGGTCGACCCCGAAGAACTGGAGTACCTCGGCATCCGCGACTACTTCGAAGACGACGCGTTATGCCTGATCGAATGGCCTCGCAAGGGTGCAGGCTTTTTGCCAAAGCCCGACCTGACCATTACCATTAGCCCGCAAGACAGCGGGCGTTCGCTGAAAATTTTGTCCCAGGGCTCGCGTGGCGAGTCGTGGTGTGCCGCTTTGGCATTGGAATCCAATTAAATGATGGGGTCAGGTATGCGCTTTCGCGCGATGGTAGCTGCCGTAGGGATGTTGTTTTTGGCGGTGACCGTCGACGCTGTGGCTGAAACAAAGGTCAACAGCGTTCGCCTGTGGCGGGCGCCGGACAACACACGGTTGGTGTTCGACCTGACCGGGCCGGTGCAACACAGCGTTTTCACCCTGACATCTCCGGATCGACTGGTTATCGACATCAATGGCGCGTCCCTCGGAGCACCACTGAGCGTCAATGCTTCGAATACGCCAATCACTGCCATGCGCTCGGCCCAGCGCACGCCGACCGACTTGCGCGTGGTCATCGACCTGAAAAAAGCCGTCACGCCCAAAAGCTTTACCCTGGCGCCGAACGCCCAGTACGGCAATCGCCTGGTGGTCGATCTGTTCGATAACGCCGCCGACGCCGCGCCGATTCCTGCGCCGACCAACGTGGCGACCGTCGCGCCGGTTCCGGTCACCCCGGTAGATCCACCGGTCAAGCTGCCGCCCGCTCCGGCTGGCAAGCGCGACATCATTGTGGTCATCGATGCCGGCCACGGCGGTGAAGATCCGGGAGCCTCTGGCTCTCGCGGCCAGCGTGAAAAAGACGTGGTACTGGCCATCGCTCGCGAATTGCAGCGTCAGGTCAACGGCATGAAAGGCTTCCGCGCCGAACTGACCCGCACCGGCGACTACTTCATTCCGTTGCGCGGCCGTACCGAAATCGCCCGCAAGAAGGGCGCCGACCTCTTCGTCTCGATCCACGCCGACGCCGCGCCTTCGGCGGCTGCGTTCGGTGCGTCGGTGTTCGCCTTGTCTGATCGCGGCGCGACGTCTGAAACAGCTCGTTGGCTGGCCGACAGCGAAAACCGCTCCGACTTGATCGGCGGTGCCGGCAACGTCAGCCTCGACGACAAGGACCGTATGCTCGCAGGCGTTCTGCTCGACCTGTCGATGACCGCGTCCCTGACCTCCAGCCTGAACGTTGGCCAAAAAGTGCTGAGCAACATTGGTCGCGTGACGCCGCTGCATAAACAGCGCGTGGAGCAAGCCGGGTTCATGGTGTTGAAGTCGCCAGACATCCCGTCGATCCTGGTGGAAACCGGGTTTATCTCCAACGCCAACGAAGCGTCGAAACTTGCGGCGGCCAGCCACCAGCAAGCGCTGGCACGCTCGATCAGCAGCGGCGTGCGTCAGTTTTTCCAGCAGAATCCACCGCCGGGCACTTACATTGCCTGGCTGCGTGATTCCGGCAAGATCGCCCAAGGTCCCCGGGATCACCGGGTCAGCCCGGGCGAAACCCTGGCGATGATTGCCGTGCGTTATCAAGTGTCCCCGGCCACCTTGCGCAGTGCCAACAACCTGAAGAGTGACGAGCTGAAAATCGGTCAGACCCTGACCATTCCCGGCACTGAACTGGCGTCCAAAGAATGAATCAGGTCGTGATCAACGGCGCTCGCATCGAGCTGCTCAGCCCGCGACTGGCGAACCAGATTGCCGCCGGCGAGGTGGTCGAGCGCCCGGCTTCGGTGATCAAGGAGTTGCTGGAAAACAGCCTCGACTCCGGCGCCAAACGTATCGATGTCGATGTCGAGCAGGGCGGCGTCAAGCTGCTGCGGGTGCGCGACGATGGCAGCGGCATTTCTGCCGATGACTTGCCACTGGCCCTTGCGCGACACGCCACCAGCAAGATCCGCAACCTGGAAGATCTCGAACAGGTCATGAGCCTCGGGTTTCGCGGTGAAGCGCTCGCCTCGATCAGCTCCGTGGCCCGCCTGACCCTGACGTCCCGCACCCGCGATGCCGAGCAGGCCTGGCAAGTCGAAACCGAAGGCCGGGACATGGCGCCCCGCGTCCAGCCAGCCGCCCACCCGGTGGGCACTTCGGTGGAAGTGCGCGACCTGTTCTTCAATACCCCGGCGCGGCGTAAATTCCTCAAGACCGAAAAAACCGAATTCGATCACCTGCAAGAAGTGATCAAGCGTCTTGCCCTGGCGCGCTTCGACGTGGCGTTCCATTTGCGCCACAACGGCAAAACCATCCTCAGCCTGCACGAGGCTCGCGATGATGCGGCCCGCGCCCGGCGTGTGGCGGCGATTTGCGGTTCGGGTTTCCTCGAGCAAGCACTGCCGATCGAGATCGAACGCAATGGCTTGCATCTGTGGGGTTGGGTTGGCTTGCCGACGTTCAACCGCAGCCAGGCGGACTTGCAGTATTTCTTCGTCAACGGCCGTGCCGTGCGCGACAAACTGGTGGCCCACGCGGTGCGTCAGGCGTATCGCGACGTGCTGTTCAATGGCCGGCACCCGACGTTTGTGCTGTTTTTCGAAGTCGATCCCGCGGGCGTCGACGTCAACGTGCACCCGACCAAACACGAAGTGCGCTTCCGTGACGGACGCATGGTTCACGATTTCCTCTACGGCACTCTGCACCGAGCTTTGGGCGATGTGCGGCCGGATGACCATTTGGCGGCGCCGGTAGCAACGGCGATCGTGCGGCCAACCGGCATTGATGCGGGCGAATTCGGTCCCCAAGGCGAAATGCGCCTGGCGGCCAATGCGCTGCTGGAGCAGCCTCAGGCACAACCGTCGTTCAACACGGCTGGCTCGGGTGCTGGCGCCGGTTATCAATATCAATACACGCCGCGTCCGCAGTCCGGCGTACCGGCGGCTGAAGCTCAGGCGGCTTACCGTGAGTTTTTTGCGCCGTTGCCGGAAGCCAACGCCGTCGCGCTTCCGGCCGGTCAGGACGATATTCCGCCGCTGGGTTACGCATTGGCGCAGCTCAAAGGCATCTACATTCTCTCGGAAAACGCCCAAGGGCTCGTGTTAGTGGATATGCACGCTGCCCATGAGCGAATCATGTACGAGCGCCTGAAGATCGCCATGGCCAGCGAAGGATTGAGCGGCCAGCCACTACTGGTGCCGGAATCTTTGGCAGTGAGCGAGCGCGAAGGCGATTGCGCCGAAGAAAACGTCGCGTGGTTCCAGCGTCTGGGCTTTGAATTGCAGCGTCTCGGCCCGGAAACGCTGGCCATCCGGCAGATTCCAGCCTTGCTCAAGCAGGCGGAAGCCAATCGGTTGGTCAGCGACGTGTTGTCGGATTTGATGGAATATGGCACCAGCGACCGCATTCAGGCGCACCTGAACGAGTTGCTCGGCACCATGGCCTGCCACGGCGCGATTCGGGCGAATCGGCGTCTGGCCCTGCCGGAAATGAACGGTCTGCTGCGTGATATGGAAAACACCGAACGCAGCGGTCAATGCAACCATGGCCGACCGACCTGGACCCAATTGGGCCTGGACGATCTGGACAAACTGTTCCTGCGCGGTCGTTGATGAGCCAGCTCCCTCCTGCGATTTTCCTGATGGGCCCGACCGCAGCGGGCAAGACCGACCTGGCCATCGAGCTCACCAAGGTCCTGCCTTGCGAGTTGATCAGTGTCGATTCGGCGCTGGTCTATCGCGGCATGGACATCGGCACCGCCAAGCCCTCGAAAGAGATTCTGGCCGAATTCCCACACCGTTTGATCGACATTCTCGACCCTGCTGAGGCCTATTCCGCTGCGGAATTTCGCCGTGACGCCCTCGAAGCCATGGCCGACATCACCGCGCGCGGCAAAATTCCGCTGCTGGTGGGTGGCACAATGCTCTACTACAAGGCTTTGGTTGAAGGTCTGGCGGACATGCCCGCCGCCGATCCGGAAGTCCGCGCGCAAATCGAAGAAGAAGCTGCACGCCTTGGCTGGCAAGCCCTGCACGACCAATTGGCGATCATCGACCCGCAATCCGCAGCGCGGATTCACCCGAACGATCCCCAGCGCCTCAGTCGAGCACTGGAAGTTTATCGCGTCAGCGGTCAGAGCATGACCGAGCTGCGACTGCGACAAAGTGCGCAAAGTACTGAAGCAGCCGCTTCGGGACTGCAACAATTGCCCTATACTGTCGCGAACTTGGCCATTGCTCCGGCAAATCGCCAGGTACTGCACGAGCGAATTAAACAAAGATTCACTTTAATGTTGGAACAGGGATTCATTGACGAGGTCGTAGCCCTGCGTGAGCGAAGTGACCTGCATTCAGGGTTGCCGTCTATACGTGCGGTAGGCTACCGACAAGTCTGGGACTACCTGGATGGCAAGCTGACGCAAGCCGAGATGCAGGAGCGTGGAATCATTGCCACGCGCCAATTGGCAAAACGTCAGTTCACCTGGCTGCGCAGTTGGGCTGATTTACACTGGTTGGACAGCCTGGATTGCGACAATCTGCCGCGCGCCTTGAAATACCTGGGGACCATCTCCATATTGAGCTGAGTCCTTGCAATTGCCGTCTATCCTTGGGGGTGTGACGGCCACAAGCCATCTGTTTACCTATTTTTTATATTGAATCCTTAAAGGAGTGCGGCACATGTCAAAAGGGCATTCGCTACAAGACCCTTACTTGAATACTTTACGTAAAGAGAAAGTGGGGGTTTCCATCTACCTGGTCAACGGGATCAAGCTGCAAGGCACGATCGAGTCTTTCGACCAGTTCGTTATCCTGCTGAAGAACACCGTCAGCCAGATGGTTTACAAACACGCTATCTCTACAGTGGTGCCGGTTCGTCCAATTCGTCTGCCTAGCGCAACCGAATCCGAGGCAGGCGACGCTGAGCCAGGTAACGCCTGATAGGAGTCTCCTTTGTTCTTTGAGCGCCACGGTGGTGGTGAGCGAGTGATCCTCGTTCACTTGGATGGACAGGACCCTGAGGCGCGCGAAGATCCGCAGGAGTTTCAGGAATTGGCTAATTCGGCCGGCGCCGAGACCGTTGCGTTTTTCAACGTGCCGCGTCATCGGCCAACTGCCAAATTCCTGATCGGTAGCGGCAAGGTCGAGGAGCTACGCGACCTGGTCCATGCCGAAAAGGCAGATCTGGTGATTTTCAATCACATCCTCACGCCCAGTCAGGAACGTAACCTCGAACGTGTTTTCGAGTGTCGCGTGATCGACCGCACCGGTCTGATTCTCGATATTTTCGCCCAGCGGGCCCGTACCCATGAAGGCAAGCTCCAGGTAGAACTGGCCCAGCTTGACCACATGAGCACCCGGCTGGTTCGTGGCTGGACTCACCTTGAGCGTCAAGGTGGCGGTATCGGCATGCGTGGCCCGGGTGAAACCCAGCTGGAGACCGACCGCCGCTTGCTGCGGGTTCGCCTGCGACAGATCAAAGGCCGGCTGGAAAAAGTGCGCAGCCAGCGCGAACAGTCGCGACGTGGCCGTACGCGTGCGGATATCCCTACCGTGTCTTTGGTCGGATATACCAACGCCGGTAAGTCCACGCTCTTCAATAACGTGACGAAATCCGACGTGTACGCGGCTGACCAGTTGTTTGCCACGCTGGACCCGACCTTGCGCCGTCTGGAGCTGGACGACCTGGGGCCGATTGTCCTGGCTGACACTGTGGGTTTCATTCGCCACTTGCCCCACAAGCTGGTCGAGGCATTTCGGTCTACCCTCGAAGAATCGAGCAACTCCGACCTGCTGTTACACGTGATCGATGCGGCCGAACCGGATCGCATGTTGCAGATCGAGCAGGTGATGGTGGTGCTGGGCGAGATTGGTGCCCAGGACTTGCCGATCCTCGAGGTCTATAACAAACTCGATTTGCTTGAAGGCGTTGAGCCACAAATCCAGCGCGACGAAAACGGCAAGCCTCAACGGGTCTGGCTGTCGGCGCGTGATGGCAGTGGTCTGGAATTGCTTGAGCAAGCCATTGCCGAGTTGCTGGGCAGTGAGTTGTTTATCGGTACCTTGCGCTTGCCGCAACGATTCGCTCGACTGCGTGCGCAATTCTTCGAACTCGGAGCGGTGCAGAAAGAAGAACACGACGAAGAAGGTGTCAGCTTGCTGGCCGTTCGATTGCCGCGCTCGGAGCTCAATCGGCTGGTCAGCCGTGAAGGCGTTGTGCCGACAGAGTTCATCGAGCAACACACTTTGCAATAAAAGCCTGAGAAAGCGGTTGTGCCGTGGTGGCAGGCATTCTGTAGCATTGGTCGGCGCGCCGTGGGCGCGTCTTTGCTTTATCAGATGGAGAGCGCTATGGCTTGGAATGAGCCGGGTGGCAACTCGAATAATCAGGATCCTTGGGGTGGCAAGCGCCGCAATAACGGCGACCGCAAGGGACCACCGGATCTCGACGAGGCCTTCCGAAAGCTGCAGGAAAGCCTGAACGGGTTGTTCGGTGGTGGTAAGAAACGCGGTGATGACGGCGGTGGTTCGGGCAAGAGTGGCGGCTTCGGCGGCCTGCTCGGCATCGGCCTGGTCGTGCTGGCGGCCGTGTGGCTGTACAGCGCGGTCTACGTAGTCGACGAGCAGGAGCAAGCCGTGGTGCTGCGCTTCGGCAAGTACTATGAAACCGTCGGCCCGGGTCTGAACATCTATTTCCCGCCGCTCGATCGCAAGTACCTGGAAAACGTCACGCGTGAGCGTGCCTATACCAAGCAGGGTCAAATGCTGACTGAAGACGAAAACATCGTCGAAGTGCCGCTGACCGTGCAGTACAAGATCAGCAACCTGCAGGACTTCGTGCTGAGTGTTGATCAGCCGGAAATCAGCCTGCAGCACGCGACCGAAAGTGCCTTGCGCCATGTGGTGGGCTCCACCGCAATGGATCAGGTGCTGACCGAAGGCCGTGAATTGATGGCCAGCGAGATCAAGGAGCGTCTGCAACGCTTCATGGACACCTATCGCACCGGTATCACGGTCACGCAGGTCAACGTACAGAGCGCAGCCGCACCGCGTGAAGTGCAGGAAGCCTTCGATGACGTGATCCGCGCCCGTGAAGACGAGCAGCGTTCGCGCAACCAGGCTGAAACCTATGCCAACGGCGTCGTGCCGGAAGCCCGTGGTCAGGCCCAGCGCATCATCGAAGATGCCAACGGTTACCGTGACGAAACCGTCTCGCGCGCCAAGGGTGAGGCCGATCGCTTCACCAAACTGGTCAGCGAGTATCGCAAGGCACCTGAAGTGACCCGTGAGCGTCTGTACCTGGACACCATGCAGGAAGTCTTCAGCAATACCAGCAAGGTTCTCGTGACCGGCAACAAGAATGGCCAGAGCAATCTGCTTTACTTGCCGCTGGACAAGATGGTCGAAAGTGGTCGCAACACCAGCACAGCAGTGACTGGCGCAGCAGCCACCGGCAATGAAGCGAATGTGCGTGCAGCCGATCTGCAGCAACAGCAAGCACGTACCAGGGAGAGTCGCTGATGAGCAATAAATCGCTGATCGCCCTTATTGTCGGCGTCGTCGTGGCGATCGCAGCCTGGAACTGCTTCTACATCGTGGCTCAGACCGAGCGTGCGGTGCTGCTGCAGTTCGGTCGCGTGGTTCAGGCCGATGTTCAGCCGGGCCTGCATGTGAAAGTGCCTTACGTTAACCAGGTGCGCAAATTCGACGCACGCCTGATGACGCTGGATGCACCGACACAACGCTTCCTGACGCTGGAAAAGAAAGCCGTCATGGTCGATGCCTACGCCAAGTGGCGGGTGAAAGATGCCGAGCGCTTCTACACCGCGACCTCCGGCCTCAAGCAGATTGCTGACGAGCGTCTTTCCCGTCGTCTGGAATCGGGCCTGCGTGACCAGTTCGGCAAGCGCACGCTGCACGAAGTGGTGTCCGGTGAGCGCGATGCGCTGATGACCGATATCACGGCGTCACTGAACAAGATGGCGGAAAAAGAGCTGGGCATCGAAGTCGTCGATGTTCGGGTCAAGGCCATCGATCTGCCGAAAGAAGTGAACCGCAGCGTTTTCGAACGCATGAGTTCCGAGCGTGAGCGTGAAGCTCGCGAGCATCGCGCCAAGGGTAACGAGCTGGCGGAAGGCATTCGTGCCGACGCCGATCGTCAACGCCGCGTGTTGCTGGCTGAAGCCTATCGTGAATCCGAAGAGGTTCGCGGTGATGGTGACGCCCAGGCCGCTGCGATCTACTCCAAGGCCTACGGCCAGGATCAGGAGTTCTACGGTTTCTACCGTAGCCTGCGCGCCTACCGTGAAAGCTTCGCGAACAAATCCGACGTCATGGTCCTCGACCCAAGCAGCGACTTCTTCCGTTACCTGGAAAAAGCCAAGCCTTGATACGACGTTGACCTGAATCATCCCCCGCCTGGCGGCTAAAGCCTCGGGCGGGGTGATCCTTTGGGAAAACGTGTGTATGATGCGGCAGCCGGGAAATTCCCGGCTTTTTTGCGTCTGCACGTTTGATTGCTGTTGTTTATGCAGGCGCCCGAGTTGAATGACTCGACAGGTTTTTCGAGGAAAGTGATTGGCGAAGCTTATTTTCAGGCTTTTCGCCGCGTTGTTTATGCGTGGCTTGTAAACAAAGCCGATCATTTTCTGCTTCACTCAAGGCTCGCCCAAAGGCTGGCCGCCCGGACCATAGGGGAATGGCGTAATGGCAACGGTAGACCGCTGGCTGCTGCCAGATGGCATCGAAGAAGTACTGCCACCGGAAGCGGCGCGCATTGAAGTCGCGCGTCGTCAGGTGTTGGATCTGTTCCAGAGCTGGGGTTACGAGTTTGTCGTGACTCCCCATATCGAGTACCTGGAATCCCTGCTGACCGGTGCCGGCCAGGACCTCGATCTGCGTACCTTCAAGGTCATCGACCCGCAATCGGGCCGGCAGATGGGTTTCCGTGCCGACATCACGCCGCAAGTGGCGCGCATCGATGCGCACACCCTGCGTCGCGAAGGTCCGAGCCGCCTGTGCTATGCCGGCAGCGTGCTGCACGCTCAGCCACGCGCCTTGTCGTCCTCGCGCAGCCCGATTCAACTGGGCGCCGAGTTGTACGGCGATGCCAGCCCGAGCAGCGACGTGGAAGTCATCAGCCTGATGCTGGCCATGCTGCAACTGGCCGATGTGCCGGATGTGCACATGGACCTCGGTCATGTTGGTATCTACCGCGGCCTGGCCCGCGCGGCCGGATTGTCCGGTGAAGTTGAACAACAGTTGTTCGATGCGTTGCAACGCAAGGCCATCGACGAGGTCATTACCTTGACCGAAAGCTTGCCTGCCGATCTGTCGGGCATGCTGCGGGCGTTGGTTGACCTGTGTGGCAGCCGTGAAGTGCTGGAGGCTGCGCGCGTACGTCTGGCAAATGCGCCGGCACCTGTGTTGGCAGCACTGGACGATTTGCTGGCGATTGCCGAGCGTTTGTCCACGCGTTTCCCGGAACTGGCGCTGTACTTCGATCTGGGTGAGCTGCGCGGCTACCACTACCACACTGGTGTGGTGTTCGCGGTGTTCGTACCGGGCGTTGGTCAGTCCATCGCTCAGGGCGGCCGTTACGACGACATCGGCGCCGACTTCGGTCGCGCCCGTCCGGCAACCGGTTTCTCTACCGATTTGAAAACCCTGGTGACCCTGGGGCGTGCTGAAATCGAGCTACCGTCTGGCGGTATCTGGATGCCTGACAGTACGGATGCGGCACTCTGGCAGCAGGTCTGCCAGTTGCGCAGTGAGGGTCAGCGTGTCGTCCAGGCCTTGCCTGGACAACCTATGGCCGCCGCCCGTGAAGCGGACTGCGACCGGCAATTGATTCAGCAGAACGGGCTTTGGCAAGTATCGCCACTGGCTTCTTGAGTTTTCCTGTCGGCCCGTGGCCGACACCAAGTTTGCGCGAATGAGGACAAGTGTTATGGGTAAGAATGTCGTAGTCCTGGGCACCCAATGGGGTGATGAGGGCAAAGGCAAGATCGTTGATCTGCTGACCGAACATGCTGCCGCCGTAGTGCGCTACCAGGGTGGCCACAACGCTGGTCACACCCTGGTGATCGATGGCGAAAAAACCGTCTTGCACCTGATCCCGTCGGGCGTACTGCGCGAAGGCGTGCAGTGCCTGATCGGCAACGGCGTGGTGGTTGCACCCGACGCTCTGCTGCGGGAAATCATCAAGCTGGAAGAGAAAGGCGTACCGGTGCGTGAGCGCCTGCGTATCAGCCCGTCCTGCCCGCTGATCCTGTCCTACCACGTAGCGCTGGACCAGGCCCGTGAAAAGGCCCGTGGCGAGTTGAAGATCGGCACCACCGGTCGCGGCATCGGCCCGGCTTACGAAGACAAGGTTGCACGTCGTGGCCTGCGCATCGGCGACCTGTTCCACCGCGAGCGTTTCGCCGCCAAGCTGGGCGAGTTGCTGGATTACCACAACTTCGTGCTGGTCAATTACTACAAAGAGCCGGCAATCGACTTCCAGAAAACTCTGGATGAGTGCATGGAATACGCCGAGCTGCTGAAGCCGATGATGCTTGACGTCACCGCCGAGCTGCACGAGCTGCGTCGCGCTGGCAAAGACATCATGTTCGAAGGCGCCCAAGGCTCCCTGCTGGACATCGACCACGGTACTTACCCGTACGTCACCAGCTCCAACACCACCGCGGGCGGCATCGCCACCGGTTCGGGTTTTGGTCCGATGTACCTGGATTACATCCTCGGCATCACCAAGGCCTACACCACTCGCGTCGGTTCGGGTCCGTTCCCGACTGAGCTGTTCGACGATGTTGGCGCGTTCCTCGCCAAACGTGGCCACGAGTTCGGTGCGACCACCGGCCGTGCCCGTCGTTGCGGCTGGTTCGACGCCGTCATCCTGCGTCGCGCCATCGACGTCAACAGCATCTCGGGCCTGTGCCTGACCAAGCTGGATGTGCTGGACGGTCTGGAAACCATCAACATCTGTGTTGGCTACAAGAACCAGGATGGTGCAGTGATCGACGCACCGACTGACGCCGACAGCTACATCGGCCTGGAGCCGGTGTACGAAGAGATGCCAGGCTGGACCGAATCCACCGTCGGCGCCAAGACCCTGGAAGAGCTGCCGCAAGCCGCTCGCAACTACATCAAACGCGTCGAAGAGTTGGTCGGCGCGCCGATCGACATTATTTCGACGGGCCCGGACCGCAACGAAACCATCGTTCTGCGTCACCCGTTCGCTTAATAAGTCGTTGATGTAAAAAACAAAGGGCCCTTGATCGGGCCCTTTGTCGTATCTGTCTGCCGGACGGCATGACCTTTGCTGTGAACTTCATTAAGTGCATGACTTCTGGCGTGCCATCAATTTAATGGCGTCAAAGCAGAGGGATATCAAGTGTCGGCCGTTCTCTCATTGTTACAAAGCCGTTTGTTGCGGCCAGTGTTCGTTACCCTTGGTATCGCCCTTTTGGTGCAGGTGCTGGTGGCTGTTGCCCTGACACGGAGCACAGTGACTGCATTGGAAGCCGATTTGGGTGTGCGCCTGGGGGTGGACAGTCAAAAACTTTCTGGCGAGCTGGAGCAGGCGGGACGTGAAGTCACGTCGAGCCTCGATAGCCTCTCCACCAGCACGCGTCAGCGCCTCACGGCCGGTTTGTCCTCGCGACTGGAGGACGAACAGGCACAGTTGCGTGCCACGCTGGAAAAGGACCTGAAGGATTCCGCCAATGATATGGCGCAGCTCCTGGCTTCGGTTGCACCCCGCGCCATGTGGGACAGCGACGTGCCAACCCTGTCTGAATTCGCCCGTCGCGCCCAGCGCAATCCCAATGTGCTGTTCGTGGTCTATGACGACGCGACAGGTCAGCACCTGACGCGCTACCTCAACCGCGAAAACCCGATCAACAAGGCCCTTCTGGA
Organism: Pseudomonas sp. LBUM1651; assembly: GCF_059716135.1. NCBI lineage: Bacteria > Pseudomonadati > Pseudomonadota > Gammaproteobacteria > Pseudomonadales > Pseudomonadaceae > Pseudomonas > Pseudomonas sp. LBUM1651. The sequence continues at coordinate 574,894 of NZ_CP166805.1, forward strand.
GAAAGGCCAGGGCGAGCGCGCGCTGGATAAAGTGCTGGATGCGGCGAAGAACGATCCTTCGGTCTACTACCTCGAAGCCTCGATCAACCCTAATGGCGTAGAAATCGGCAAGGTTTTGATGGGGGTTTCCACCGCCTCGGTGGAAACCGATCTGGCAGCCCTGGACAAGCGCTTCACCGCGCTGATCGCCAGCAGTGATCAACTGGTCGGCGACAGCCTCAAAGGCGCAGCGGCTGACAGCGCCACCGCGATGCGGGCGCGACTGACCTCCGCTCAGTCCACTGCCTCCGAAATGAAAGCCAACACCACCAGTACCGTGCAGGAAGCTGCGGCGACCTTGCGCTGGCGCATCGGCATGGGCCTGGCGCTGGTGGGTTGCGGCGTATTGCTGTTGCTGGCTGTGGTCCTGGGTCGTCGTGTGGTCAACCGCTTGAAGATGCTGATTGCCGCGATGGACGATCTGGCGGCGGGCGAGGGTGATCTGACCAAGCGCGTGCAGATCAACAGCAAGGACGAAATCGGTGACATGGCCTCAGCGGTCAACCGCTTTGTGGATAAGCTGCAGCCAATCGTGCGTGAGGCGGGCGATGTGGCTCAGCGCACGGGCGTTGAAATCGGTGCCATGACCCTGCGTAACGCCGGTGCCGATGCGGCAGCGGGCATGCAGCGCGACGAGGTTGCCGAGAGCCTGCGCGCATTGTCGCAAATGGCTGACGAAGCCCAATCTGAAAGCCACGCCATGCAGGCGGCCTTGCAGCAGGTGGTGGACATCCGTTCGGCCACCGATGAAAACACCCGGACCTCGGCGAAAGTCGGCAGCCTGATCGAAGCGTTGGCCGGGCAGGTTGATACCGGCGCGAAAGTCATTGAGCGACTGGCGCAGCAGAGTGAGCAGATTGAAGTGGTGTTGACCGTGATTCACGGGATCGCCGAGCAGACCAACCTGCTGGCGCTGAACGCGGCCATTGAAGCGGCGCGTGCCGGCGAGACCGGTCGCGGGTTTGCCGTGGTGGCGGACGAGGTGCGAGCGTTGGCGAGCAAGACCCAGAGTTCCACGGGCGACATTCAGGCGCACATCGTGGCCTTGCAGCAAGGTGCGCGTGAGGCGGTAGCGGCGATTGGGCAGGCCGGGCGTCAGGCCAGCGAAGGTTTGTTGGTGTTGCGCGATAGTGCGCGGTTGCAGCAATCGGTGCAGGCGTCGGTCGAGCAGGTGCATGCGGCAATTGGCCTGGCGACGCAGGCAGCAGCGCATCAGGCGCAAGGCGCGCAGGCGGTGCGGGGTCGGGTTGAAACCATCCATGCACAGGCTGAGAAGGCGGCTCAGGCGGTGGTGGAGACTACGGCGAGCGGCAAGGTGCTGGATGGCTTGGCGGCGCAGTTGAAGGCGAGCCTGGGGCAGTTCAGGGCCTAAGAAGTTTGTTGTTCGTGCTGGCCTCTTCGCGAGCAAGCCCGCTCCCACATTAGATCGCGATTCTCCAGATGGAATGCGTTCGAATGTGAGAGCAACTGTCTTCACCCTGCCATTCGTCACCGCCATTCGGTGCCGTCTCTGAGCATGGCATTCAGTCTGATTAGTAATATTCGCATACAGGCGATCAGCAGCAACGCCGACGTCTGGTACAGCGCCGGCACGTAGTGCAGCGCGAAATACACCAGCGTCAGCGCAATCACCAGCCCTGGCAGCGCATGCAGCAGGTACGGTAGGCGCTCGGCCCAGATCGCCAGTTGGCCTTTGTAGCGCACTACCAGCAACCCCACCGGCACGGCCAGCACCAGGCACAGCGCAGCGCCGCCCAGCGACAACGCCAGGGACGACAGCAATGCCTCGCTGATCGCCGCCACCGGAAACGCCGCTGACGAGCCGACCGCCAGCCAGTACGCCAGCATCCCCAGGGGAATGCCGCTGCCGATGATCGCCAGCGCCAGGCAGTAAGCTTATCCGGCGACTGCCCAAGGCCCTAATCGAACCTGTTCCGCTTGTCGCGCGGCGCCCTGACCGGTGCGCACGTGCCGACCTTTACCGCGTACCCGCAGTTCAAGCCACAGCAGCATCAGGCATAGCGCGAGCAAAACAGCGGAAAGCATCACCAGGATCGCCCCGCCCAAACCTTCGAAGTGGGCGCTCAACGAAACCCAGGTGAAGCTGCTGACAAGCGCCGGCACCGCGAACGGCAAGCACAGAATCACGCCCCACAAGCGCCGTCCGGGCAAGTTGCTGCGCTCTAGCAGCCAGGCCAGCGATAGGCCGATCACGCCACAGGCGACCGTCACGCCGACCATCAACTCCAGCGTATTGCGCAGCAGGCCGAACACATAAGGTCGCCACAACAGATGCAGCGCCTCGGACCAACCGGCCTGCCAGGTCTTGAGTTCGGCGTAAGCCAGCGGCAAAAGGCTGAGCACCACCAGCAGCAAGACCGGCAGCAGCCAGATCGACGGCCGCTTGCTCCGTGGCACGTAAGCTCCGCGAGAAGCAGGGGCTGATAACGATGCGCTCATCAGTTCAAGCCAACGTCGCGTTCCAGGTCCAGGGCTTCTTCGGCGTTGCCGAGGTCGGCCGGTGTGACTTTCGGCGCTTGCAGTTCGCTGAACGGCTGAGGCCGCGATCCGATTGCATACCTTTGTGCAGCGGGTATTCGGCGGTGGTCTGGGTGATCACGCGCAGACCTTCTTCGCTGGCCATGTAGGCGAGGAATTGCTGGGCTTCTTTTGGATGTTTGCTGGATTTCAGTACGGCAGCGCTGGAAACGGTGATCAGTCCGCCGACGTCGCCGCTGGTGAGTAGTGCAGTTTCGAATCGAGCTGGCCTTTTTCGCGTTGCAAGGCGAACCAGTAGCAGTTGTTCACCAGCACGGTGGCGACTTCGCCGTTTTCCACGGCTTTGAGTGCGACCATGTTGTTGCTGTAAGTCTTGCCGAACGCGCGCAGGCCGGTCAGCCATTCTTCGGCTGCGTCCATGCCGTGTACCTTGATGATCGCCACGGCTTGTTCCTGGAATGCGCCGCTGGTGGGCACGAAGCCGACCTTGCCTTGCCATTTCGGGTCGGAGAAATCCATCACCGATTTCGGCAGGTCTTTTTCATCGATCAGCTTTGGGTTGAACGCAACGACCCGGACTCACGCGGTAATCCCGATCCAGGTGCCATTGCCGGCGACGTAGTCTTTGGGCAGAACGGCGAGGGTGGCGGCGTCGGTTTGTGCCAGCAGACCCTGTTCGCCAAGCTTGTTCAGTGGTGGCGATTCTTCGGTGTAGATCACGTCAGCGGGAGAGCGATCGCCTTCTTCGACGACTTGGTTGGCGAGCTGGTTGCTGCTGCCTTTGCGCCCATTGACGTGAATACCGGTCTTGGCTTCAAAGGCCTTGGCGACGGCGTCGCCGACTTCCTTGTGTTGACCGTTGTAGAGTGTCAGGGAAACTGGATCAGCAGCCAGGGTGAGGGGAATGGCGAGTGCCAGGCCGAGCAGGGTGAAGGTCAGGCCGCGGCGCAGGGTATTTCGAAACATCATTCGCAGGGTTCCTCACTGTCGCATTGCAAAAACTTGCAACAATGGTAAACGATATTGTTTCTCAAGTGCGCCTTGCGGGGCTGGGAAGTCTTTGCTAGAGCGGGCTCGGGCATAACGCTCATCCTGTAGGAGCTAAGCTTGCTCGCGATGGCGATCTCAAGGACGCCATCGCCGGCAAGCCGTGCTCCTACAGAAGGCACGCAGGGATTCTCATAAGATTTTTGAAAGCCAGAAACGCAAAAACCCGCTTTCGCGGGTTTCTGTGAAATTCAAGATCGTGACCTTGAATTTGAATTGGTGCCCAGAAGAAGACTCGAACTTCCACGACCTTGCGGTCACCAGCACCTGAAGCTGGCGTGTCTACCAATTTCACCATCTGGGCATAATCTTCAGCGTTGCCGCTGTTGATGTGGCGCACTATACGGAGAGCGTTTTGATCTGTAAACCCCTGATTTAGTTTTAATAAATCAGATGCTTAGAATGCAAAAAACCCGCTTTCGCGGGTTTTTGTGCGAGCCTTGAAATTGATCTAATCTCAAGCTCGAAATTGGTGCCCAGAAGAAGACTCGAACTTCCACGACCTTGCGGTCACCAGCACCTGAAGCTGGCGTGTCTACCAATTTCACCATCTGGGCAGTATCGGCAGCGCTAGTGCGTCGTCGATGGCGCGCACTATACGGAGCGTCTTTTTATCTGTAAACCCCCGGCATCAAAAAAACCTGAAAAATATTACCAGTGGCATTCAAGTAAGCTTTTCGGTGTCGATAAAGGGCTTTAGATGGGCTCTCATAGCCTGAAATTTCCCGTTTCATTACGCCTATGCCAAACTAACCCGCATATAGACAAGGTGAAAACTCTCTAATGGCCGATTGGCAGTCCCTCGATCCCGAGGCCGCTCGTGAAGCGGAAAAATATGAAAACCCTATTCCTAGCCGCGAACTGATCCTTCAGCACCTTGCTGATCGGGGTTCGCCTGCTAACCGCGAGCAACTGGTCGAAGAGTTTGGTCTGACCACAGAAGACCAGATCGAAGCCCTGCGCCGCCGCCTGCGCGCCATGGAGCGCGACGCTCAACTCATCTATACCCGTCGCGGCACCTATGCGCCGGTGGACAAGCTCGACCTGATCCTGGGCCGCATCAGCGGTCACCGTGACGGCTTCGGTTTCCTGGTCCCTGACGACGGCAGTGACGATCTGTTCATGAGCCCGGCGCAAATGCGTCTGGTGTTCGATGGCGACCGTGCACTGGCGCGTGTTTCCGGTCTGGACCGTCGCGGTCGTCGTGAAGGCATGATCGTCGAAGTGGTAACCCGTGCTCACGAGACCATCGTAGGTCGTTACTTCGAGGAGGGCGGTATCGGCTTCGTGGTTGCCGATAACCCGAAGATCCAGCAAGAAGTGCTGGTCACCCCGGGCCGCAACGCCAACGCGCAGATCGGTCAATTCGTCGAAGTGAAGATCACTCACTGGCCGACGCCACGCTTCCAGCCGCAAGGCGACGTGGTTGAAGTCGTGGGCAACTACATGGCGCCGGGCATGGAAATCGATGTCGCCCTGCGCACTTACGATATTCCGCACGTCTGGCCTGAAGCGGTCTTGAAAGAAGCCGCCAAGCTCAAGCCTGAAGTCGAAGAAAAAGACAAAGAGAAGCGCATTGACCTGCGTCATCTGCCGTTCGTGACCATCGACGGTGAAGATGCGCGCGACTTCGATGACGCGGTCTACTGCGAAGCCAAGCCGGGCAAGCTGCGCCTGTTCTCGGGTGGCTGGAAGTTGTACGTGGCAATTGCCGACGTTTCCAGCTACGTGAAAATCGGTTCGGCGCTGGACAACGAATCCCAGGTTCGCGGCAACTCCGTTTACTTCCCGGAACGCGTAGTGCCGATGTTGCCCGAGCAGCTGTCCAACGGCCTGTGCTCGCTGAACCCGCACGTCGATCGTCTGGCCATGGTCTGCGAAATGACCATCTCCAAATCCGGCGAGATGACCGATTACTGCTTCTACGAAGCGGTGATTCACTCCCATGCCCGCCTGACCTACAACAAGGTCAGCGCGATGCTGGAAACGCCGAAACTCACCGAGGCGCGTCAGCTTCGTGGCGAGTACAACGACGTTCTGCCACATCTGAAGCAGCTTTACGCACTGTATAAAGTGCTGCTGGCCGCTCGTCACGTACGTGGCGCGATCGATTTCGAAACGCAGGAAACCCGGATCATCTTCGGGACCGAGCGCAAGATTGCCGAAATCCGCCCAACCGTTCGTAACGATGCGCACAAGCTGATCGAGGAATGCATGCTGGCGGCCAACGTGGCCACCGCCGAATTCCTGAAGAAGCACGAAATCCCTGCGCTGTATCGCGTCCACGATGGTCCGCCGCCGGAGCGTCTGGAAAAACTGCGCGCCTTCCTCGGTGAGCTCGGCCTGTCCCTGCACAAAGGCAAGGATGGCCCGTCGCCGAAGGATTACCAGGCCTTGCTGGCGAGCATCAAGGACCGTCCGGATTTCCACCTGATCCAGACCGTCATGCTGCGTTCGTTGAGCCAGGCGGTGTACAGCGCTGATAACCAGGGCCACTTCGGCCTGAATTACGAAGCCTATACCCACTTCACCTCGCCGATCCGCCGCTACCCGGACTTGCTTACGCACCGGGCGATTCGCAGCGTCATCCATTCGAAAATGGACACCCCGCACGTTCGCCGTGCCGGCGCGATGACCATTCCGAAAGCGCGCATCTATCCGTACGACGAAGCGACCCTGGAGCAGCTCGGCGAGCAATGCTCGATGAGCGAACGCCGTGCCGACGAAGCGACCCGCGACGTGGTGAACTGGCTCAAGTGCGAGTTCATGAAAGACCGCGTGGGCGAATCGTTCCCGGGTGTGATCACTGCCGTGACCGGTTTTGGCCTGTTCGTCGAGCTGACCGATATCTACGTCGAAGGCCTGGTGCACGTCACCGCGCTGCCGGGCGATTACTACCACTTCGATCCTGTGCACCACCGCCTCGCCGGTGAGCGTACCGGTCGCAGCTTCCGTCTTGGCGACACCGTTGAAGTGCGCGTGATGCGCGTCGACCTCGATGAGCGCAAGATCGACTTCGAGATGGCGGAAAAAACCATCAGCGCCCCGATCGGCCGCAAGAAGCGCGGGACTGAAACCGCTGCACCTGCCGCTAAAACGGCTGCTGAGCCGGCGCCGGCGAAAACCGGTCGTCGTCCTGCCAAGGAAAAAGCGGTCGAAGCCTATCGCCCGAGCGACGCTGCGGCAAAAAACGCTGAGCTGCGCAAAAGCCGTGAACTGAAGCAGGCGTTGCTGTCTGAAGCGAAAAGCGGTGGTAAAGCGGCGTCTGGGGGAAAGACCGGACGGTCGGCGCCTGACAAGGCTCCCGGCAGCAAGCCAAGCAAGCACCGTAAAGGCCCGCCAAAAGCGGGTTCGGCTCCAGCCAAAAGCGGCGGGGCGCGTAAACCTAAGGCCAAGTCATGAGTCAGTTGGAAAAAATCTACGGCGTACATGCGGTAGAAGCATTGCTGCGTCACCACCCGAAGCGCGTCAAGCAGATCTGGTTGGCTGAAGGCCGCAGTGATCCGCGGGTTCAGACGCTGATCGAGCTCGCTGCGGAAAATCGCGTAGCCGTCGGCAACGCCGAGCGTCGTGAACTGGATGCCTGGGTTGAAGGCGTGCACCAGGGCGTGGTGGCGGACGTGAGCCCGAGCCAGGTCTGGGGCGAGGCCATGCTCGACGAGCTGCTCGATCGCACCGATGGCGCACCGCTGCTGCTGGTGCTCGACGGCGTGACCGATCCGCATAACCTCGGCGCTTGCCTGCGTTCGGCCGATGCGGCCGGCGCGCTGGCGGTGATCGTTCCGAAAGACAAGTCAGCCACGCTGACCCCGACGGTACGAAAAGTCGCCTGTGGCGCGGCGGAAGTGATTCCGCTGGTCGCCGTCACCAACCTGGCGCGCACTCTGGAAAAGCTCAAGCAGCGCGGCTTGTGGGTCGTCGGTACGGCGGGCGAAGCCGAGCAGAGTCTGTATCAGCAAGACATGACCGGCCCGACCATCCTGATCATGGGTGCGGAAGGCAGCGGCATGCGTCGCCTGACTCGCGATCTTTGCGACTACCTGGTGCACCTGCCGATGACCGGCAGCGTCAGCAGTCTCAACGTTTCCGTGGCGACCGGCGTCTGCCTGTTCGAGGCTCAGCGCCAGCGCAGCGTCAAGGCTGCCGGATCTGCCAAAAAATCCTAAGCCGGTTGTAATCCCTGTGGGAGCGAGCCTGCTCGCGATAGCGGAGTAACATTCAGCATTAATGTTGAATGTTGCGTCCTCATCGCGAGCAGGCTCGCTCCCACAGTGGTTTGTGTCAGGGCGAAAAGTTGCGGTGCGAACGAACTGTTCAAATAATCACCAATTGCCTTGCACCTCTTCTGTCCCTTCTCTACAATTGCGCCCCTTGCTGTGACGGCAGGCACGCATGTGTCTATCGCAAGCAAGTCCATAAGTGTCATTCACTCCTTGTCTGACCGCTTTTGAGCGGCAGGCTACAACCCGTAAGGAGCATTCATGCGTCATTACGAAATCATCTTTTTGGTCCACCCGGATCAAAGCGAGCAAGTCGGCGGCATGGTTGAGCGTTACACCAAGCTGATCGAAGAAGACGGCGGCAAAATCCACCGTCTGGAAGATTGGGGCCGTCGTCAACTGGCCTACGCAATCAACAATGTTCACAAGGCTCACTACGTGATGCTGAACGTTGAGTGCACTGGCAAGGCCCTGGCCGAGCTGGAAGACAACTTCCGCTACAACGATGCAGTGATCCGTAACCTGGTCATCCGTCGCGAAGAAGCCGTTACCGGCCAATCCGAGATGCTCAAGGCTGAAGAAAACCGCAGTGAGCGCCGTGAGCGTCGCGACCGTCCTGAGCACGAAGGCGCTGAAAGCGCTGATAGTGATGACAGCGACAACAGCGATAACGCTGACGAGTAATCCACGGACCTTTTGAGGAGCCTATTACATGGCACGTTTCTTCCGTCGTCGTAAATTCTGCCGCTTCACCGCTGAAGACGTGAAAGAGATCGATTACAAAGATCTCAACACTCTGAAAGCTTACGTATCCGAGACCGGCAAAATCGTTCCAAGCCGCATCACCGGTACCAAAGCACGTTATCAGCGTCAGCTGGCCACCGCTATCAAGCGCGCCCGCTTCCTGGCCCTGCTGGCCTACACCGACAGCCACGGCCGCTGAGACCGGGCAGTCGACACGTAGCAAAGGATTGAAAGCATGCGTGCCTTAGCTGAGTTCATCATGCGCGGCCGTATGCAGGCCACTCTGGTAGTGGCCGGATGCGCAACATTGCCGTTGTTGTATTGGTTGGGTGCTGCCGCCGGATGCCTTGTGCTCCTGCGGCGCGGATTGAAGGACGCCCTTGGCGTACTTGCTCTGGGACTGCTGCCGGCGTTGATCTGGTGGCTTTACTCCGACGACCCACGGGCACTTCTGGTGCTGCTGGGGTCTTCGAGCCTTGCGTTGGTTTTGCGCGCAAGCGAGTCCTGGAATCGCGTGCTGCTGGTCAGCATAGCGATGGGAGTGGTGTTTGCAGTGGTGCTGGGGACAGCTTTTGCTCCCCAAATCGAGATGCTGGCGCAGGCCTTGATAAAGGTCATGCCGTCGCTACTCGGTGATGTCTACCAGAAGTTGTCGGTAGACGAGCAAGCGCATTTTGCGTCCCTGATTGCACCGGTCCTGACCGGCCTGATTGCGGCCTTGTTGCAAATCGTCAGCGTGCTGAGCCTGATTGTCGGGCGCTACTGGCAGGCGTTGTTGTACAACCCGGGTGGTTTTGGTCGCGAGTTTCGCGCCATCCGATTCCCGCTTTTACCAGCGATGTTGCTGCTGGCGTGCATGCTTCTGGGGCCGAACATCGGTCCACAGATGGCCATGTTGACGCCGTTGTGCAGCGTGCCGCTGGTGTTCGCCGGGCTGGCCCTGATTCACGGGCTGGTGGCGCAAAAGCGACTGGGCAGATTCTGGCTGGTGGGGTTGTACGTCACGCTGTTGCTGTTCATGCAGCTGATCTATCCGTTGCTGGTGGTCTTGGCCATCGTCGACAGCCTGATTGATTTTCGCGGTCGTCTGGTGTCGAAAGACCCCGATAACGCGAACGGTGAAGGTTAAAAGTTAAGAGGATTTTCACATGCAACTGATCCTTCTGGAAAAAGTCACCAACCTGGGCAACCTGGGTGACAAAGTGAACGTTAAGGCTGGTTACGGTCGTAACTACCTGCTGCCTTACGGCAAAGCTACCGCTGCGACCCCAGCCAACCTGGCTGCGTTCGAAGAGCGTCGCGCTGAGCTGGAAAAAGCCGCAGCAGACCGTAAAACTTCGGCTGAAAGCCGTGCCGCCCAACTGGCTGAGCTGGAAGTGACTATCACTGCCACCGCTGGTGACGAAGGCAAGCTGTTCGGTTCGATCGGTACTCACGACATCGCTGATGCACTGACCGCCTCTGGCGTTGAAGTTGCTAAAAGCGAAGTTCGTCTGCCGAACGGCACCATCCGCAACGTAGGCGAATTCGACGTAGCCGTGCACCTGCACGCCGAAGTTGAAGCCACCGTACGCGTTGTCGTGGTAGCAGCTTAAGCAGCACTATGTCGGCTGGCACCCTTGGGTGCTTGCCGGTAACATCGGGCACGATCCTGTTTACAGGTCGTGCCCTTTGTCTTTCTGAAACCCCCAATTTCTAGTGGCCATGAACGATATCTCCGCTCCCGAGCAATACGATCTGCAAACCGCTGCCCTGAAGGTGCCGCCGCATTCCATCGAGGCCGAACAGGCCGTGCTCGGTGGTCTGATGCTGGACAACAACGCCTGGGAACGCGTGCTCGATCAAGTCTCCGACGGCGATTTCTACCGGCATGACCACCGCCTGATCTTCCGCGCGATCGCCAAGCTCGCCGACCAGAACTCCCCGATCGACGTCGTGACCCTTGCCGAGCAATTGGACAAGGAAGGTCAGACTTCGCAGGTCGGCGGCCTCGGTTACCTCGGCGAGTTGGCGAAAAACACACCGTCCGTCGCCAACATCAAGGCCTATGCGCAGATCGTCCGCGCGCGGGCGACGCTGCGGCAGCTGATCGGCATCGCTACCGAGATTGCCGACAGCGCCTTCAACCCGGAAGGCCGCACCGCTGAAGAGATTCTCGACGAAGCCGAACGGCAGATCTTCCAGATCGCTGAGGCCCGGCCTAAAACCGGCGGCCCGGTGAGCGTGAATGACCTGCTGACCAAGGCGATCGACCGTATCGACACCCTGTTCAACACCGACAACGCCATCACGGGCTTGTCGACCGGTTACACCGACCTTGATGAAAAGACCAGCGGCCTGCAGCCAGCCGACCTGATCATCGTCGCCGGCCGTCCGTCCATGGGTAAAACCACCTTTGCGATGAACCTGGTGGAAAACGCCGTGCTACGCAGCGACAAGTGCGTGCTGGTGTACTCGCTCGAGATGCCAGGTGAATCGCTGATCATGCGTATGCTCTCGTCCCTCGGCCGTATCGACCAGACCAAGGTCCGTGCCGGTCGCCTGGATGACGACGATTGGCCGCGCCTGACGTCGGCAGTCAACCTGCTTAACGATCGCAAGTTGTTCATCGACGATACGGCGGGTATCAGCCCTTCGGAAATGCGCGCGCGGACCCGGCGTCTGGTGCGTGAACACGGCGATGTCGCCCTGATCATGATCGACTACCTGCAATTGATGCAGATTCCGGGTTCCGGTGGTGACAACCGGACCAACGAGATTTCCGAGATCTCCCGTTCCTTGAAAGCCCTGGCCAAGGAATTCAATTGCCCGGTGGTGGCGTTGTCCCAGCTCAACCGCTCCCTGGAGCAACGACCGAACAAACGCCCGATCAACTCCGACCTCCGGGAATCCGGAGCGATCGAGCAGGATGCCGACGTCATCATGTTCGTGTACCGGGACGAGGTGTATCACCCGGAAACCGAGCACAAAGGCATCGCCGAAATCATTATCGGTAAACAGCGGAACGGCCCGATCGGCACGTCACGACTGGCGTTCATCGGCAAGTACACCCGCTTCGAAAACCTGGCACCGGGTAGCTACAACTTCGACGACGAGTAGCCCGTGTAGGAGCGAGCTTGCTCGCGAAGGACGTCAGGGCGCCGCGTACATCCAGGCAACCCCCGTCATCGTTAGCGACCATCGCGAGCAAGCTCGCTCCTACAGTCGGTTACCCGCAATTTCCGACCATAGCCGTCGGAATTGGTTATTTTTTGTGCTATATTCCGCGCCCGCGATTTTTCATCTCAACACCGGTCATCGTCATGCAAACAGCCAAGCCGTTATTTGACTATCCCAAGTACTGGGCCGAATGTTTCGGTCCAGCGCCATTCCTGCCGATGAGCAGGGAGGAGATGGATCAGCTTGGCTGGGATTCCTGCGACATCATCATCGTCACCGGTGATGCCTACGTTGACCATCCGTCGTTCGGCATGGCGATCATCGGCCGGCTGCTGGAATCCCAGGGCTTCCGCGTCGGGATCATTGCCCAGCCGAACTGGCAGTCCAAAGACGACTTCATGAAGCTCGGCGAGCCGAACCTGTTCTTCGGCGTCGCGGCCGGCAACATGGATTCGATGATCAACCGCTACACCGCCGACAAGAAAATCCGTTCCGATGACGCCTACACCCCTGGTGGCCTGGCGGGCAAACGTCCGGATCGCGCGAGCCTGGTTTACAGCCAGCGCTGCAAGGAAGCCTACAAGAACGTACCAATCGTTCTTGGCGGCATCGAAGCTTCCCTGCGCCGCATCGCCCATTACGATTACTGGCAGGACCGGGTGCGCAACTCGATCCTGATCGACGCCTGCGCCGACATCCTGCTCTACGGCAACGCCGAGCGTGCGATCGTCGAAGTCGCCCAGCGTCTGTCCTACGGTCACAAGATCGAAGACATCACCGACGTGCGCGGCACCGCGTTCATCCGTCGCGATACGCCGAAAGACTGGTACGAAGTCGATTCCACGCGCATCGACCGTCCGGGCAAGATCGACAAGATCATCAACCCGTACGTCAACACCCAAGACACCCAGGCCTGCGCCATCGAGCAGGAAAAGGGCCCGGTTGAGGACCCGAGCGAAGCCAAAGCCGTGCAGATTCTGGCCAGCCCGAAAATGACCCGCGACAAGACCGTGATTCGTCTGCCATCAGTTGAAAAAGTCCGTGGCGACGCGGTTCTTTATGCTCACGCCAACCGCGTGCTGCACTTGGAAACCAACCCGGGCAACGCCCGTGCGCTGGTGCAGAAGCACGGCGAAGTCGATGTCTGGTTCAACCCGCCGCCGATTCCTATGACCACTGAAGAAATGGACTACGTGTTCGGCATGCCTTACGCACGTATCCCGCACCCGGCGTACGGCAAGGAAAAAATCCCGGCCTACGACATGATCCGTTTCTCGGTGAACATCATGCGTGGCTGCTTCGGTGGCTGCACGTTCTGCTCGATCACCGAGCACGAAGGCCGGATCATCCAGAACCGTTCCGAAGAGTCGATCATTCGCGAAATCGAAGAGATCCGCGACAAGGTCCCAGGCTTCACCGGCGTCATTTCCGACCTCGGCGGCCCGACCGCGAACATGTACCGCATTGCCTGCAAGAGCCCGGAAATCGAATCCGCGTGCCGCAAGCCGTCGTGCGTGTTCCCGGGCATTTGCCCGAATTTGAATACCGACCACTCGTCGCTGATCCAGCTGTACCGCAGCGCTCGTGCGTTGCCGGGTGTGAAGAAGATTTTGATCGCGTCCGGCCTGCGTTATGACCTCGCGGTCGAGTCGCCGGAATACGTCAAGGAACTGGTGACCCACCACGTCGGTGGCTACCTGAAGATCGCCCCGGAACACACCGAGGAAGGTCCGCTCAACCAGATGATGAAACCGGGCATTGGCAGCTATGACAAGTTCAAGCGCATGTTCGAGAAGTACTCCAAGGAAGCCGGGAAAGAGCAGTACCTGATTCCGTACTTCATCGCCGCTCACCCGGGCACCACCGACGAAGACATGATGAACCTGGCCCTGTGGCTCAAGGGCAATGGCTTCCGCGCCGACCAGGTGCAGGCGTTCTACCCGTCGCCGATGGCCACCGCCACCGCGATGTACCACTCGGGCAAGAACCCGCTGCGTAAGGTCACTTACAAGAGCGACGCCGTGACCATCGTCAAGAGCGAAGAGCAGCGCCGTCTGCACAAGGCGTTCTTGCGTTACCACGACCCGAAAGGCTGGCCGATGCTGCGTGAAGCGCTGACCCGCATGGGCCGCGCCGACCTGATCGGGCCGGGCAAGAACCAATTGATCCCGCTGCATCAGCCGGCAACCGACAGCTACCAAAGCGCCCGTCGCAAGAACTCGACGCCGGCCGGCAGCCATAAAGTGGCTGGGGAAAAGACCACCAAGATCCTGACCCAGCACACTGGCCTGCCACCGCGTGCCAGCGATGGCGGCAACCCGTGGGACAAGCGCGAACAGGCCAAGGCTGCGGCATTCGCCCGCAACCAGCAGGCGGCCAAGGAGCGCAAGGATGCGGCCAAAGGCAAGGGGCCGAAGCCTGCGCGCAAGCCGGTTGTTCCGCGCTAAGCCTCGATTGAGCTGAACAAAACGCCAACCTTCGGGTTGGCGTTTTGCGTTTCTGGATCGGTGATCACCTGTGGCGAGGGAGCTTGCTCCCGCTCGGCTGCGAAGCAGTCGCAAACCCGGCTAGCGCGTTTCAATGGAAGGAACTCATTGCCTGATTCAGGGCCGCTTCGCGCCCCAACGGGAGCAAGCTCCCTCACCACAATGGCCACGTACACCCACTCCCTCGCCACAAATACGTGCAACTCCCCCAAACCAATTTCCCGCATCGCCCGATTTTGGTGCTGTACTGCCTCAAGCAACCGGAGAAAGCGCCAGCGCCACTGGATGGCATAAGTCTTGCGCGCTTTCGAATACGCTCAAGGCTCGCAGGAGGCACGCCGTGTCGATTCATGTCGCATTGCACCACGTCACGCATTACCGCTACGACCGCGCCGTCGAGCTCGGGCCGCAAATTGTTCGCCTGCGCCCGGCCGCCCACAGTCGCACGCGGATACTGTCGTACGCGCTGAAAGTATCGCCCGAGCAGCATTTCATCAACTGGCAGCAAGACCCCCAGGGCAATTACCTGGCGCGGTTGGTGTTCCCTGAAAAAACCGATGAGCTGCGGATCGAAGTCGATCTGCTGGCCGAAATGGCGGTGTTCAATCCGTTCGACTTCTTCCTGGAGCCTTACGCGGAAAAGATCCCGTTCGCCTACGCCGCGGACGAGCGCAAGGAGTTGGCGCCGTATCTGGAAACCTTGCCCCTGACGCCGACATTCAAGGCGTATCTGGACGGCATCGACCGCACGCCGCTGCCGAGCGTGGATTTCCTGGTGGCGCTCAACCAGCGCCTGAGCGAAGACATTGGCTACCTGATCCGCATGGAACCGGGCGTGCAGACGCCCGAACACACCCTTGAACATGCCTCCGGCTCCTGCCGCGACTCGGCGTGGCTGCTGGTGCAATTGCTGCGCAACCTTGGGCTGGCGGCGCGTTTCGTCTCTGGCTACCTGATTCAACTCACCGCCGACGTCAAAAGTCTCGACGGCCCTTCAGGCACTGAAGTTGATTTCACTGACCTGCATGCCTGGTGCGAGGTCTATTTGCCGGGGGCCGGCTGGATCGGCCTGGACGCGACGTCGGGGCTGTTTGCTGGTGAAGGACATATTCCGTTGGCGTGTAGTCCCGATCCGGGCTCTGCGGCACCGATCAGTGGCCTGGTGGAACCGTGCGAGTGCGAATTCACCCACGAAATGTCCGTGGAGCGGATTTGGGAGGCGCCGCGGGTCACCAAGCCCTACACCGAAGATCAATGGCTGGCGATCCAGGCACTGGGCCGGCAGATCGATGCCGACCTGCTGGAAGGCGACGTACGCCTGACCATGGGCGGCGAGCCGACCTTCGTCTCCATCGACGATCCGGACGGCGCCGAATGGAACACCGCCGCGCTCGGGCCGGACAAGCGTCGCCTGTCCGCCGAACTGTTCCAGCGCATGCGCAAGCGTTACGCGCCCAAGGGCCTGGTGCATTTCGGTCAAGGCAAGTGGTACCCCGGCGAGCAACTGCCGCGCTGGTCGCTGAACTGTTACTGGCGCCGCGACGGCGTGCCGATCTGGCACAACAGCGCGCTGATTGCCGATGAGCAGGAAGACTACGGCGCCGATGGCGAGCTGGCCGGGCGCTTTTTGGCGAGTGTCGCCGAACGCCTGAAAATTCCGACACGTTTTGTGTTCCCGGCCTACGAAGACAATTTCTATTACCTCTGGCGCGAAGGCACGTTGCCGCAGAATGTCAGCGCCGAAGACTCACGCCTGGAAGAACCGCTGGAGCGTGCGCGTCTGCGTAAAGTCTTCAGTCAGGGGCTGGATAAAGTGATCGGCCAGGTCCTGCCGCTGGCCCGCACCGCCAAGGGCGATCAGTGGCAAAGCGGTCGCTGGTACCTGCGCGACGAGCACTGTCGACTGGTGCCAGGGGATTCGCCGCTGGGTTATCGCTTGCCCCTGGGTTCGCAGCCATGGGTGAAGGCCGCCGAGTACCCGTTCATCTATCCCAACGACCCCAACCAGGAATTCCCGGCGCTTCCAGACACTCCGCAGCTGAACAGCCCCGGAGCACCGGCCGAAGCGGTCGAGCGGGATCTGGAGGTCGACGAATCCGCCGACTGGCTGACGCGCACCGCATTCTGCGCCGAGGCTCGCGAAGGGCGCTTGTACCTGTTCATGCCGCCGCTGGAGCGGGTCGAGGATTATCTGGAGCTGGTCACCGCGATCGAGGCCACGGCTCAGGAGCTGCATTGCCCGGTGTTGCTGGAAGGCTATGAGCCGCCGAGCGATCCGCGTCTGAGCAACTTCCGCATCACCCCGGATCCGGGCGTGATCGAGGTTAACGTGCAGCCATCCTCGACCTGGGACGAACTGGTCGAACGCACCGAGTTTCTCTACGAAGAAGCGCGCCAGACGCGACTGACCACCGAGAAATTCATGATCGACGGCCGACACACCGGCACCGGCGGCGGTAACCATTTCGTACTGGGCGGCGCGACACCGGCTGACTCACCGTTTCTGCGCCGTCCGGATTTGCTGCGCAGCCTGATCAGCTACTGGCATAACCATCCGTCCTTGTCCTACCTGTTTTCCGGGCTGTTCATAGGCCCCACGTCCCAGGCACCGCGCGTCGATGAAGCACGCAATGATGCGCTGTACGAGCTGGAAATCGCCTTTGCACAAATGCCTGAACCGGGCGAAGAGTGCGCGCCATGGCTGGTGGATCGGTTGTTGCGCAACCTGCTGATCGACGTGACCGGCAACACCCACCGCGCCGAGTTCTGCATCGACAAGCTTTATTCACCGGACGGCGCGACGGGGCGCCTGGGCTTGCTGGAGTTGCGTGCCTTTGAAATGCCACCGCATGCGCGCATGAGTCTGGCGCAACAGTTGTTGCTGCGAGCGCTGGTCGCGCGATTCTGGCGCGAGCCTTATGCGCCGCCGAAACTGGCGCGCTGGGGCACTGAATTGCACGACCGGTTCCTGTTGCCGCACTTTATCGAGCAGGATTTCGCCGACGTCATCGTTGATCTCAACGCCTCGGGTTACCCGGTGCGGGCCGAGTGGTTTGCCGCACATCTGGAATTCCGTTTTCCCAAGGTCGGCGATTACGCGGTCAGCGGCATCGAACTGGAGGTGCGTCAGGCGCTCGAGCCGTGGCATGTGCTGGGCGAGGAGGGCGCCGTCGGCGGCACGGTACGGTATGTGGATTCGTCCCTTGAGCGTTTGCAGGTCAAGCTCACCGGCCTGCCACCGCAACGTTATTTGCTGACCTGCAACGGCGTCCCGGTGCCCTTGCAGCCCACCGGGCGGGTTGGCGAATTCGTGGCCGGCGTGCGTTTCCGCGCCTGGCAGCCGGCCAATTGCCTGCAACCGACCATTCCCGTCCACGCGCCGCTGGTGTTCGACCTGCTCGACACCTGGATGCAGCGTTCGCTGGGTGGCTGTCAGTACCACGTCGCCCATCCGGGCGGGCGCAACTATGACAGCTTGCCGGTGAACGCCAATGAAGCCGAAAGTCGGAGGATGGCGCGTTTCTTCCGCATCGGACACAGCCCAGGGAAACTTCCTATACCGATTCTGGAAATTAACGACGAGCTACCGATGACTCTCGATTTGCGACGTTTCTAAACCGTACGCGACGCTCGGATTTTTCGTCTATCCGGGCGTCATGAGCCTGCGTTAGTCTGACCGTTCCTTGCTGTCTGCCGAGCTTTCCATGCCTGACCTGCTAGACCGCTACCCGCTGACGGCGGGCACTTATCACGAACTGCTCGACGACAGCGGTGCGGTGCGCCCGCACTGGCGTCGACTGTTCGACCAGTTGCAACGCAGCACGCCCGCGCAGTTGGTGCAGCGTCAGGCACTGCTGACCCGGCAGATTCAGGAAAACGGCGTGACCTACAACGTCTACGCCGACCCCAAGGGCGCGGACCGACCGTGGGAACTGGACCTGCTGCCGCATGTGATCGCCGCTGATGAGTGGGCGCTGTTGTCAGCCGGGATCGCGCAGCGGGCGCGTCTGTTGAATGCCGTACTGGCGGATTTGTACGGGCCGCAGCGGTTGATTGCTGAAGGCCTGCTGCCGGCAGAACTGGTGTTCGGTCACAACAATTTCCTCTGGCCCTGTCAGGGCATCACGCCGCCCGAGGGGGCCTTTCTGCATCTGTATGCCGTGGATCTGGCGCGCACGCCCGACGGGCGCTGGTGGGTCACGGCGGATCGGACTCAAGCACCGTCCGGCGCCGGTTACGCCCTGGAAAACCGCACGATCGTGTCCCGGGCCTTTCCCGAGTTGTACCGCGACTTGAAGGTGCAACATTTGGCGGGGTTCTTCCGCACGCTGCAGGAAACCCTGGCCCGTCAGGCACCGAGCGATGATGAAGTGCCGCTGATCGTGCTGCTGACGCCGGGGCGTTTCAACGAAAGCTATTTCGAACACCTGTATCTGGCGCGGCAGCTCGGTTATCCACTGGTGGAAGGTGGCGACCTCACGGTGCGCGATGCCACGGTTTATCTGAAAACCTTGAGCGGCCTGCGCCGGGTCCACGCGATCATGCGCCGGCTCGACGATGACTTCTGCGACCCGCTGGAACTGCGTACCGATTCGGCGCTCGGTGTGCCGGGCCTGCTTGAAGCCGTGCGGCAGGGACGCGTGCTGGTGGCCAACGCACTCGGCAGCGGCGTTCTGGAATCGCCGGGACTGCTGGGCTTCCTGCCGAGGATCAATCAATTCCTGTTTGGTGAAGAGCTGATCCTGCCCTCCATCGCCACATGGTGGTGCGGCGAAGCGCCGGTGCTGGCCCAGGCCTTGGAAAAGCTGCCGGAGCTGCTGATCAAACCGGCGTTTCCGTCACAGAGCTTCGCGCCGGTGTTTGGCCGCGATTTGAGCGAAAAACAGCGTCAGGCGCTATCCGAGCGCATGCAGGCGCGACCTTACGCCTATGTGGCGCAAGAACTGGCGCAATTGTCCCAGGCGCCGATCTGGCAGACTGAAGACGGTCAGTTACAACCTCGGGCCATCGGTATGCGCGTGTATGCGGTGGCCAGTCGTGACGGCTATCGGGTTCTGCCCGGTGGTTTGACCCGGGTTGCCGCGCAAGCCGACGCCGAAGTGGTGTCGATGCAACGCGGCGGCGCAAGCAAGGACACTTGGGTGCTCGGGGATCGGCCACCCAGCGGCGAACAGTGGAAAGCCCAGCGCAGCATCGGTGTGCACGACCTGGTGCGGCGCGATCCGTATCTGCCGTCGCGGGTCGTGGAGAACCTGTTCTGGTTCGGCCGTTACTGTGAGCGATGCGATGACAGCGCGCGGTTGCTGCGGATCATGCTGGCGCGCTATGTCGATGGTGACGACCCGCAAGCTCTGGAGGCGGCTGTCGAGCTGGGCGAGCGGTTGATGTTGTTGCCTGATGAAGGTGAATTGCCTGAACGGTTGTTGGCGGCGCTGCTCGGCGATGACTGGCCGTTCAGCCTGCGTTCCAACCTGCAGCGCTTGCAGTGGGCGGCTTCGCAGGTGCGCGGCAAGCTCTCGCGGGAAAACTGGCAGGCGCTGGTGGAGTTGCAACGCGAGGCTATCGAGCTGGAAACCGAAGAACCGGATTTCGGTGAGCTGCTGGATTTCCTCAACCGTCTGGTGATGTCGCTGGCGGCGCTGTCGGGTTTTGCCCTCGACGACATGACACGGGACGAAGGCTGGCGCTTCCTGATGATCGGCCGGCGGATCGAGCGCCTGCAATTTCTCAGCGGCAGCCTGGCGGCGTTCCTGCGCGGCAGCGGAGCCTTCGATCAGGCCGGGCTGGAATGGCTGCTGGAACTGGGCAACAGCAGCATCACCTATCGCTCGCGGTATCTGGCGGTGGCGCAATTGATCCCCGTGCTGGACTTGTTGTTGCTCGATGAGCAGAACCCGCACGCGGTGCTGTTCCAACTGAAACTGGTGACCCGCACCCTCAAACGCTTGAACGATGATTTCGGTGTGCCGCGCGAAGCGGGTCTGCCGCAATTGGTGGAGCGGCTGGCGCGCTTCGATCTGGGGTGCCTGGAGAATTCGCTGTTCGGCGAAGCCAGCGTCCGTGCCGCCATTGATGGGCTGGCCGATCTGCTGCAAGAGATCGCCGACGCCAGCGGACAAGTGTCGGATCGTCTGGCGTTGCGCCATTTCGCCCATGTCGACGATGTCAGCCAGCGCACGGTGTCCGTCTGATGAGCGCCCGTTACCAAATTTTCCATGACACCCATTATCACTACGACAGCCCGGTGTCCCTCGCCCAGCAATTGGCGCACCTGTGGCCGCGAACGTGTGCCTGGCAGCACTGCATCGAGCAGCAATTGCAGATCAGCCCCGACCCGACATCGCGCCGGGACGAGCTGGATGTGTTTGGCAACCCGCTGACCCGGCTGGCATTCGAGCGGCCGCACGATGAGCTATTGGTCAACGCCCGGCTCACCGTCGAAGTGCTGTCCCGGCCAACGCTGGATTTCAATCAATCTCCGGCCTGGGAAGAAACCCGCAACGCACTGACCTATAGCAGTCAGCCGCTTTCTCCTGAATTGCTGGAAGCTTGCCGTTACCGGTTCGAATCGCCCTATGTGCATCTGAAGCGCAACTTCGTCGAGTTCTCGGAAAGTTGTTTCCCGGCGGGCCGTCCACTGTTGCTCGGCGTTCAGGCGCTGATGGAGAAAATCTTCAGCGAGTTCACCTTCGACGCCGAAGCGACGCAGGTGGCAACGCCGCTGGTGGAAGTGCTGGAGCGCCGGCGCGGGGTTTGCCAGGACTTCGCTCACCTGATGCTCGCTTGCGTGCGTTCCCGTGGGTTGGCGGCTCGTTACATCAGCGGTTACCTGCTGACTCAGCCACCGCCCGGCCAGCCACGCCTGATCGGTACTGACGCCTCGCATGCCTGGGTTTCGGTTTTTTGCCCGGTGCTGGGCTGGGTGGATTTCGATCCGACCAACAATGTGCAGCCGGCGCTGGAACACATCACCCTGGCCTGGGGGCGGGATTTTTCCGATGTCTCGCCGTTGCGGGGGGTGATTCTGGGGGGCGGTAATCACGACCCGGAAGTCCGCGTCACCGTAATGCCATTGGACTGACAAGATCCCTTGTAGGAGCGAGCTTGCTCGCGATGGACGTCAACGATGACGCGTCCTGTCTGGAAAAACGCGCTGTCTTCGATACCTTCGCGAGTAAGCTCGCTCCTACACACAGATCCGGTGGGCCTGATCAGATCATCGGGCCCTGAGGGTCTCAGGCGTCGGGCGCCTGATCTTTCGGTGCTTCAACATCACTTTCTGCGGCCACTTCACCGTCTGTTTCCGGGTTCAGTGCGGCGGCTTCTTCTTCAGCTGTAGCTTTCTTGCGCTGAAGCTTTTCCTCTTTCTTCTGCTCCTTGGCCAAGTCTCTCTGACGTTTGGCGAAGGAATAATTAGGTTTAGCCATGGGCGATCCTCTGGGGTCGAAGGTGAGGTTGAGCGGCGCATATTCTGCCCTGTATCGGTGCCGAGCCGTTAGCTGGGTTTTTGCTCTGTCCACTTTGGCACCACGGTCGGCTGCCAGGCATCCAGCGCGTCGAGCAGGGTTTGCGGCGATTCGCTCACTTGCAGCATGTCACGGTGTGCTTCGCGAACGAAGCCTTCGCCGACGATATGATCAAGAAAACCGGTCAATTTGCTGTAGAAACCGTTCACTTCCAGCAGTCCCAGCGGTTTGCCGTGGTAGCCGAGCTGGCCCCAGGTCCAGACTTCGAACAGTTCTTCCAGAGTGCCCAGGCCGCCGGGCAGTGCGATAAACGCGTCGCTGAGCTCGGCCATCCGCGCCTTTCGCGCATGCATGCCGTCGACCACTTCCAGACGAGTCAGGCCGCTGTGGCCGATTTCCTTGTCCTTGAGGCCTTGCGGGATGATCCCGATCACCTCACCGCCGGCCGCCAGTGCGGCATCGGCCACAACCCCCATCAGCCCGACGGCGCCGCCGCCATAGACCAGGGTCAGCTTGCGCTCGGCCAATGCTCGCCCGAGGGCGACAGCCGCTTCACGATAAGCCGGATTGGTGCCGGTGCTGGCACCGCAAAATACACAAACGGATGCTAAAGACATGCCTTACTCCAGGGTCAGGATGGCCACAGAGTAAAGGCAGAGGCGCGGCGCTCCAAGGTCTAAACTTCGCGCTGGGACGTTTCACAGGTGCCACTGGCGCCACAGGCGTAGGCGGCGAGCAAACTGCACAAAAAGCTGTTGATGGACATGACAGACGCTCCGGATAAATGCTGATGACCTGATGATAGGGCCGCCCTAGACGTCTGGCTGGTAGATTGTTTCGATAGGTGTCATAGCTCTAAAGTTGTATACAATTTTTGATTCAGGTCATAGGAACTTGCGAAGTTTTCAGGCAGTCTTCTGTCCATTCGCACTTTTGTTAACCCTGCCTTGGAGATTCACCATGTTTGCCAAACTTGTTGCGGTATCCCTGCTGACACTGGCCAGCAGTCAATTGATGGCTGCCGAGTGCAAGACGACCATCGACTCCACAGACCAAATGTCCTTCAACACCAAGGCCATTGAAATCGACAAAAGCTGCAAGACCTTCACCGTTGAACTGACCCACTCCGGCAACCTGCCGAAAAACGTGATGGGCCATAACTGGGTGCTGAGCAAAGAGGCTGACATGCAGCCGATCGCCACTGACGGCCTGGCGGCCGGTATCGACAAGAACTACCTGAAGGAAGGTGATGCGCGCGTTATCGCCCACACCAAAATCATCGGTGCCAAGGAAACCGACTCGGTGACTTTCGATGTGTCGAAGCTTGATGCTGCCGAGAAATACGGCTTCTTCTGCTCGTTCCCGGGCCACATCTCGATGATGAAAGGCACGGTTACGCTGAAATAAGCGAATCGGGCTCATAAAAAAAGCGTCCACTTGGGACTAATGCCGGTCAGTTAAGCAGATTTGTAGGAGCGAGCTTGCTCGCGATGGACTTCAAGGCGACGCGTTTATCCAGAAAATACGCGTTATCGTTAACGTCCATCGCGAGCAAGCTCGCTCCTACAGGGGGCAGCTTTCGCCTAACTGATCGGCATTATCCACTTGGGACGCTTTTTTGTGCCTGACGTTTGACCGTGTAATCGTTCATCGCCAGCAAGCCGGCTCCTACAAGGGTTGTGTCTTTCCGGAATGACGGGAACGACCTCACATTGTAGGCGCCGGCTTGCTGGCGATGACGTCGGTACAAACACCGCCTAATTCACGGCGCAAACGGCATCACTCGCTTGTGATGGGTCTTTTTGTACGTATCGCAAATGATCTTGAACGCTTCTTCACGCACCGGCTCACCGTGCAGGAACGCGTCGATCTCGGCGTAGGTCACGCCGTGGGACGCTTCGTCCGGTTTGCCTGGCGACAGGTCTTCCAGGTCGGCGGTCGGGATTTTTTCCACCAGCGATTCCGGCGCGCCGAAACTGCGGGCTATGGCCCGGACCTGGTTTTTCACCAGGCCGCTCAACGGCGCCAGGTCGCAAGCACCGTCACCGAACTTGGTGAAGAAACCCATCACCGCTTCTGCCGCGTGGTCGGTGCCGATCACCAGGCCATGAGCCGCGCCGGCGATGGTGTACTGGGCGACCATGCGCATCCGCGCCTTGGTGTTGCCGAGGACGAAATCCACCGACAACGCGTGCTTGCCTTCGAAGGCTGCCACTTCATTGGCCAGGGATTTGACCGCGGGGCCGATGTTCACGGTGTGACGCTCGTCCGGCTTGATGAAATCCACCGAAGCCTGTGCGTCGTGTTCATCGAACTGGGTTTCGTACGGCAGGCGCACGGCGATGAACTTGTAGTGGTCATCACCGGTGCGGGTGCGCAGTTCACGCATGGCGCGCTGGGCCAGCAGGCCGGCGGTCAGGGAATCGACTCCGCCGCTGATGCCGAGCACCAGGGTCTTGAGCCCGGAATTGACCAGGCAATCCTGGATGAAGGTAATGCGCCGGGCGATTTCCGCCTCAAGGGCGGCCTTGTCGGCGAATGGTGGTTGAACCTTGAGCTGCTCAGCAATCTCACGCTGTACGGCTTGCATGAATTCACTCCTTGCTTGGTGTGCTGGAAAGGGCGGCAGGAACTTTGAAAACGTGTCGCAAATAGGCGACGAAATTCGGGTCTTTGCAGTGAGTCTTGCCAGGCTCGTCGGAGATCTTTGCCACCGGTTGGCCGTTGCAGGCCGCCATTTTAAGCACGATGCTCATCGGTTCAACACCCGGAATATCGCACGTCAGGTTGGTGCCGATACCGAAGCTGACATTGATCCGACCGCGTAATGCGCGAAATATTTCCAGCGACTTGGGCAGCGTCAGACTGTCGGAGAACGTCAGGGTCTTGCTCATCGGGTCGATGCCCAGCTTTTGATAGTGGGCGATCGCCTTTTCTGCCCAGATCACCGGATCCCCGGAGTCATGGCGCAGACCGTCGAAGAGCTTGGCGAAGTACAGGTCGAAGTCGTTGAGGAAGGCGTCCATGGTGATGCAGTCAGTCAAGGCGATCCCCAGCAGGCCGCGGTATTCGCGGACCCAGCAATCAAGGGCGGCAATCTGGCTTTCGATCAGTCGCGGACCGAGTTGCTGGTGGGCCATGATCCATTCGTGGGCCATGGTGCCCAGCGGTTTCATGTCCAGTTCCCGGGACAAATGCACGTTGCTGGTGCCGACGAAACGTCCAGGGAAATCGTGCTTGAGCACGTTCACCACTTCTTCCTGCACGCGGTAGGAAAAACGACGGCGGGTGCCGAAATCGGCTACTTGCAATTCGGACAATTCGTCGCTGTTGGCGTTGGCGGTCAGCCAGTCGAACTTGCGATAAAGCTGCTCGCGCGCCTGCTCGAGGACGATGTCCCGGTAGCGATAGCGGTTGCGCACTTCGCTGACGATGGACAGCAGCGGCACTTCAAAAAGAATCACATGCAGCCACGGCCCGCGCAGGCGGATAAACAGCTCGCCGTTTTCGATGCCGGTGTGGACGTAGCGCAGGTTGAAGCGGAACAACCCGAGGAAGCGCAGGAAATCCGGCTTCATGAAGCTGATGCGCTCCATGAAACTCAACTGGTCGGCGGTCAGGCTCAACTCGGCGAGGCGCTCGATCTGGAAGCGGATTTCCGCCAGGTACGGGCGCAGGTCTTCACTGTTGCGGCAACGAAACTCCCATTCGACTTCCACATTGGGGTAGTTGTGCAGTACCGCCTGCATCATCGTCAGTTTGTAGAAGTCGGTGTCGAGCAGGTTCTGCACGATGCGATCGGCAAACACACTCTCGCTCATAACGGGGTTCTCCAGGCTGGCCGCGGCCTGTGGCGGCGACGTTGCAGCTGTTTCAATGAATGGAGGCTGCCGGTTTTTGGGGCCGCTTCGCGACCCAACTGGGCGGTGCGGCGTTCCGACAAGCCCCCTCGCCACAGGTGTTGTGTCATATGTCAATTTTGCGGCGCATCCGGGCTATCAATCTGCTCCAGCATCCACTTCACAAAATCCCTCACCTTGGGCACTTCCGCCGAATGCTCCGGGTACGCCAGGTAATAGGCGTCGGAACTGGGCATCGCATGCTGCCAGGGTATGACCAGTTTGCCGTCGGCCAATTCCTCTTCCACCAGAAACCGCGGCAACAACGCCACGCCGCAGCCGACCTGCGCGGCGCGGATGCACATGTAGAAGGTCTCGAAGCGCGGCCCGTGGTAGCTGTGTTCGGTGTGGTAACCCTGACTGTCGAACCAGTCGTGCCAGGCCTGCGGTCGGGAGGCGTTTTGCAGCAGGACCAGGTCGGTGAGTTGGGTGGGATCGGTGAACGGTGTAGCCGGCAGGCTGCCCGGTGCACACACGGGAACAAGCTCTTCACCGAACAGCTTCAGGCATTCGGTGCGGGGCCGTGAGCCCTGGCCGAAATAG
The DNA here is from genome assembly GCF_059716135.1 of Pseudomonas sp. LBUM1651. Taxonomy (NCBI): domain Bacteria; kingdom Pseudomonadati; phylum Pseudomonadota; class Gammaproteobacteria; order Pseudomonadales; family Pseudomonadaceae; genus Pseudomonas; species Pseudomonas sp. LBUM1651. Next base: position 600,996 of record NZ_CP166805.1, read on the forward strand.
AACGCCAGATCGCTGCGACCTTGCAGCAGGTCATCGGCTTCCTGCTCGCTGCACAAGTCCAGATGGATCGATGGGTGACGCAGGCGCCAACCTTTCAAGCGGGGTACCAACCAGCGGGCGCCGAAGGTCGGAGGGGTCGAGACGCGCAGGACTTCGGTTTCCCCGCCGTAGGAACGCAGGTAGTGGGTCGACATCTCGACTTGCGTGAGGATTTTTCGTACCTCAACCAGGTACAAATCACCGGCCGGGGTCATTTGCAGGCGTCGACGCACCCGGCGGAACAACAGGTGCTGCAACAATTCTTCCAGTTGCGCGACCTGTTTGCTGACCGCGCTCTGGGTCAGGTTCAGCTCTTCGGCCGCCCGTGTGAAGCTCAAATGCCGGGTCACGGCCTCGAAACACTGCAGCGCGGTGATCGACGGCAGGTAACGTTTATTCAGCATGGGTTGTCCTTTTTCTTGTTTCTTTCTGACCAGCAATTCGCAGCATGAATAAACGGAATGATATCTCTCTTAAAGGTCGTTTGTTGGGTAACCTCCGGCGAGCTAAAACTACAGGTCTGATCAGTCGTGATTTTCCGGCTGCACGTTTTGTGTTTTTTGCTCGAGGAGTGACCCATGGTTGCCGCATTGCTTGATCGTCTTGGTGTGAACCCGGCCCTGTACCAGAACGGCAAAGTGCCGGTGCATTCGCCGATCGATGGCAGCAGGATCGCCTCTGTGAACTGGGAAGGCGCCGCTGAAGTCGAGCAGCACATCAGTCGCGCAGATCATGCGTTCGAATTGTGGCGCAAGGTCCCGGCCCCGCGCCGTGGCGAGCTGGTGCGTCAACTGGGCGACATCCTGCGTGAATACAAGGCCGACCTCGGCGAGCTGGTGTCCTGGGAAGCCGGCAAGATCACTCAGGAAGGCCTGGGTGAAGTTCAGGAAATGATCGACATCTGCGACTTTGCGGTCGGTCTGTCCCGTCAGCTGTACGGTTTGACCATCGCCTCCGAGCGTCCTGGCCACCACATGCGCGAAACCTGGCACCCGCTGGGCATCGTTGGCGTGATCAGCGCGTTCAACTTCCCGGTGGCCGTCTGGGCCTGGAACACCACACTGGCGCTGGTCTGCGGTAACCCAGTGATCTGGAAGCCATCGGAGAAAACCCCGCTGACCGCACTTGCCTGCCAGGCGTTGTTCGACCGTGTACTGAAAAACTTCAGCGATGCACCTCCGCACCTGAGCCAAGTCATCATCGGCGGCCGCGATGCCGGCGAAGCGCTGGTCGATGACCCGCGTGTCGCGCTGATCAGCGCTACCGGCAGCACCCGCATGGGCCGCGAAGTGGCGCCGAAAATCGCCGCACGTTTTGCGCGCAGCATTTTGGAGTTGGGCGGCAACAACGCCATGATTCTCGGCCCAAGCGCCGACCTGGACATGGCCGTTCGCGCCATCCTGTTCAGCGCCGTCGGCACCGCCGGTCAGCGTTGCACCACGTTGCGTCGCCTGATCGCTCACGAATCGGTGAAAGAAGAAATCGTCACCCGCCTGAAGGCCGCTTACTCCAAAGTGCGCATCGGCAATCCGCTGGAAGGCAACCTGATCGGCCCGTTGATCGACAAACACAGCTTCGACAACATGCAGGACGCGCTGGAGCAGGCCTTGAGCGAAGGCGGCCGGGTCTTTGGCGGCAAGCGTCAGCTGGAAGACAAATACCCGAACGCTTACTACGTCTCGCCGGCCATCGTTGAAATGCCGGAGCAGAGCGACGTGGTCTGCCACGAAACCTTCGCGCCGATCCTGTACGTGGTCGGTTACAAGGACTTCGACGAAGCCCTGCGCCTGAACAACGCCGTGCCACAAGGCCTGTCCTCGTGCATCTTCACCACCGACGTGCGTGAAGCCGAGCAGTTCATGTCGGCGGTGGGCAGCGACTGCGGCATCGCCAACGTCAACATCGGCCCGAGCGGTGCGGAAATCGGCGGGGCGTTTGGTGGCGAGAAAGAGACGGGCGGTGGTCGTGAGTCGGGCTCCGATGCATGGCGCGGGTACATGCGCCGCCAGACCAACACCGTGAACTACTCGCTGGAGTTGCCGTTGGCGCAGGGTATTACGTTCGACTGATCGGTGATCCCCCTGTAGGAGCGAGCTTGCTCGCGATGAACGTCAACGATGACGCGGGTTTGCTGTTTAAACGCGTTGCCCCGACGTTTTTCGCGAGCAAGCTCGCTCCTACAGTTAAATGGTGTGATGGTTAGGTTTCTGTTGGAGTCTGGCAATGCCGTTACGCGAAGAGTGTCTGTGGGAAAAACTGACGCCGCAAAGGCCTGATAACGCGGCGCTCAAGGGTGAAGTAACGGTCGATGTCTGCGTCATCGGCGCCGGTTTCACCGGTCTGTCGGCGGCGGTGCATCTGCTGGAACAAGGCAAAACGGTGTGCGTGCTGGAAGCCCATCGCGCCGGCCATGGCGGTTCGGGGCGCAACGTCGGGCTGGTCAATGCCGGCATGTGGATTCCACCGGACGACATCGAAGCCGGGTTCGGTGAAGCGGTCGGCAGTCAGCTCAATCGCATGCTGGGGGCGGCACCTTCGTTGGTGTTCAGCCTTGTGGACAAGTACAACATCGATTGCCAGTTACGCCGCGAAGGCACGCTGCACATGGCGCATAACGCCCGTGGTGAAGCGGATCTGCGCAGTCGTGAGGAACAATGGAAGCGTCGCGGTGCACCGGTCGAACTGTTGACCGGTCAAGCCTGCGAACAGGCAACCGGCACCAAGAAGATCGCCGCCGCACTGCTTGATCGGCGTGCTGGCACGATCAATCCGATGGCGTACACCACGGGGCTGGCCAAAGCGGCCATCGGTCTCGGTGGTCAGTTGTTCGATCATTCGCCCGTGACTCGACTCGAACGTCAGGGTCAGAAGTGGTCAGTGCAGACCGCACAGGGTTCGGTGCTCGCCGAGCAGGTGGTCATCGCCTCCAACGCTTACACCGAAGGCGACTGGACGGAGCTTCGGCGCAATTTCTTCCCCGGTTATTACTATCAGGTGGCTTCGGTGCCGCTGACTGAAGACTCTGCACAGCAAATCTTGCCCGGTGGCCAGGGTTCCTGGGATACACGGCAGGTTCTCAGCAGCATTCGTCGCGATAAAGACGGGCGCCTGTTGCTCGGCAGTCTGGGTAATGGCAATCAGAAGCCGACCTGGTTCCTCAAGGCCTGGGCCGATCGGGTTCAGCAGCACTATTTCCCTTACCTCAAACCGGTGGAATGGGAGTGCACCTGGACCGGTTGTATCGCCTTCACCCCCGATCACTTGATGCGCCTGTTCGAGCCAGCGCCCGGTTTAGTGGCAGTCACTGGTTACAACGGTCGGGGCGTGACCACTGGCACTGTAGTCGGCAAAGCCTTTGCCGATTATTTGTGTAACGGAAATCCTCAGGCACTGCCGATTCCCTTCGCGCCCATGCAGCCACTGGCTGGGGTGGGACTGCGTAGCTGTCTGTATGAAGCGGGATTTTCGCTGTATCACGCGGGCCAGTGCTTGCGGGTCGTGATTTGATTGTTGAAATTTGTTGCGGGGGGCGGCGCTTTTCGGCGCAGCGACTAGCCTGTAAAAGGTGCGGGTTGTAGCAGTACCGCACCAGCAGTGTGCACTTCGGTGACGCACGTTGTTACAGGCTGGTTGCACGTCGTTTGGCGCTGCGGTTGCAATGATGGCGCATGTGGGTTGCGCCTTTAAAAATAAATGGTTTCACCTTCCGCGGTTTAGACGGTTGCACGCCCAATGAAAATGGGCTCGAAACAGTCGAAAAAACAATAATGCAGCGACTTTTTTCAGAATAAAAAACCGATGGCACGGCCCTTGCTCTGAGCATTCAGAGAAGTCGCAGTGCCAACTAAAAAAAACCTTGGAGCACCACCTCATGTCCCAGACGTTTTACAAGAAAGGCTTTCTGGCCCTCGCAGTGGCAACTGCGCTGGGTGTTTCTGCGTTTGCACAGGCTGACGTAAAAATCGGTGTTGCGGGTCCTATGACAGGCGCCAACGCGGCATTTGGCGAGCAGTACATGAAGGGTGCACAGGCAGCGGCCGATGCGGTCAACGCAGCGGGCGGCGTCAACGGGGAAAAAATCGTACTGGTCAAGGGCGATGACGCCTGCGAACCGAAACAGGCTGTGACGGTCGCCAAGGACCTGACCAACCAGAAAGTGGCGGGCGTGGTCGGTCACTTCTGCTCCTCGTCGACCATTCCGGCCTCCGAGATCTACGACGAAGCGGGCATCATCGCAATCACCCCGGGATCCACCAACCCGGCGGTTACCGAACGTGGTCTGAGCGCCATGTTCCGTATGTGCGGGCGTGACGACCAGCAAGGCATCGTGGCCGGTGACTACATCGTCGACGTGCTCAAAGGCAAGAAAGTCGTGGTTCTGCACGACAAAGACACCTATGGTCAAGGTCTGGCGGATGCCACCAAGGCTCAGCTGTCCAAGCGCGGCGTAACGCCGGTACTGTACGAAGGTCTGACCCGTGGCGAGAAAGACTTTAGCGCCGTGGTGACCAAAATCCGTGCAGCCGGTGCCGATGTCGTCTATTTCGGCGGCCTGCACCCGGAAGCCGGTCCACTGGTTCGCCAACTGCGTGAACAAGGCCTCAAGGACGTCAAATTCATGTCCGATGATGGCATCGTGACTGACGAACTGGTCACCACCGCTGGTGGCCCTCAATTCGTCGACGGCGTACTGATGACCTTCGGCGCTGACCCGCGCATGCTTCCAGACAGCAAGACCGTGGTAGATACCTTCCGCAAGGCTGGCACCGAGCCAGAAGGCTACACCCTGTACGCCTACGCTTCGGTTCAGACCCTGGCGGCTGCTTTCAACGGCGCCAAGTCCAACAGCGGCGAAAAAGCGGCCGAGTGGCTGAAGAAAAACCCGGTTAAAACCGTGATGGGCGAGAAGACCTGGGACGCCAAGGGCGACCTGAAAGTCTCCGACTACGTGGTTTATCAGTGGGACAAGGATGGCAAATACCACCAACTGGAAAAACAGAAGTGATATGAGCTGCTGATCTACCCGGTGCCTTGTGTACCGGGTAGTCAACCAACATGTCCGTGCAGTACCTGTCTTTTCTCGTAGAGCTGCACACAACCGTGTTGCGCGGGTGGCTGAACCCCGGTCCGTCGCACCCGGCTTCTGTGCAGTCTCTCAAATGCGTGAGATTGCGTTATGGATGGTATTTTTCTGCAGCAACTGGTCAACGGCCTGACCCTCGGGTCGGTCTATGGCCTGATCGCCATCGGCTACACAATGGTCTATGGCATCATCGGCATGATCAACTTCGCCCATGGTGAGGTTTACATGATCTCCGCTTACCTCGCGGCGATCAGTCTGGCTCTGCTGGCATACTTCGGTATTGAATCCTTCCCTCTGCTGATGCTTGGCACACTGGTCTTCACCATCATCGTCACGGCGGTGTATGGCTGGGTCATCGAGCGTGTCGCCTACAAACCCCTGCGTAACTCCACCCGACTGGCACCGCTGATCAGCGCCATCGGTATTTCGTTGATCCTGCAAAACTATGCACAGATCGCCCAGGGCGCCCGGCAACAAGGCGTACCGACTTTGCTGACCGGTGCTTGGCGAGTGGAAGTCGGAAGCGGCTTCGTCCAGCTCACCTACACCAAGATCTTCATTCTGGTCGCCGCATTCGCCGGTATGGCCCTGCTGACCTACGTCATCAAGTACACCAAGCTCGGCCGCATGTGCCGCGCCACCCAGCAAGACCGCAAGATGGCCTCGATCCTGGGGATCAACACCGACCGCGTGATTTCCTACGTGTTCATCATCGGTGCGGCAATGGCGGCTCTGGCCGGCGTGCTGATTACCATGAACTACGGCACGTTCGACTTCTACGCAGGCTTCGTCATCGGCATCAAGGCGTTCACCGCAGCGGTACTCGGCGGGATCGGCTCGCTGCCTGGCGCGATGCTCGGCGGGATCATCCTCGGGATTTCCGAGTCGCTGTTCTCGGGTCTGGTCAACTCGGACTACAAAGACGTTTTCAGCTTCTCGCTGCTCGTTCTCGTTCTGGTCTTTCGGCCCCAAGGCCTGCTCGGCCGTCCTCTTGTGTCGAAGGTGTAAGCAATGTCTTCAACCACTAAAAAAACCATTGATCTCAAAAGAAGCCTGGTTGACGCGATTCTTGCCGGTCTGGTCGCTCTCATTGTGTTCGGCCCGATTGTTGGCGTAGTCCTCGACGGCTACGGCTTCAATCTGGAAACGACCCGAGTGGCGTGGATTGTCGCCATTGTCATGGCCGGCCGCTTTGCCCTGAGCCTGTTCCTGCAAACCCCGAAAGGCCTGAGAATTCTCGAAGGCTTTGAAAGCACCGGTTCAGGGGTTCATGTACTGCCACCCGATTACAAATCCCGGCTGCGCTGGATCATCCCGCTGATGATCGTCATCGCCGTGGTGTTCCCGTTTTTCTCCAACTCCTACCTGCTTGGCGTGGTCATCCTCGGGTTGATCTACGTGCTGCTGGGGCTTGGCTTGAACATCGTGGTCGGCCTGGCCGGCCTGCTCGACCTCGGTTACGTGGCGTTCTACGCCATCGGGGCCTATGGACTGGCGCTCGGCTATCAATACCTGGGGCTGGGTTTCTGGACGGTGCTGCCTCTGGCGGCGATCACGGCGGGGTTGGCCGGTTGCATCCTCGGTTTCCCGGTGTTGCGCCTGCACGGTGACTACCTGGCGATCGTGACCCTGGGCTTCGGTGAAATCATCCGCTTGATCCTCAACAACTGGCTGACCCTGACTGGTGGCCCGAACGGCATGGCGGCGCCGCTGCCAACCTTCTTCGGCCTCGAGTTCGGCAAACGGGCGAAGGACGGCGGCGTTCCGTTCCATGAGTTTTTCGGCATCGCCTACAACCCGGACGTGAAGTACTACTTCATCTACGCGGTGTTGTTCCTCGTGGTGCTGGCCGTGCTGTACATCAAGCACCGTTTGACCCGTATGCCGGTCGGTCGCGCCTGGGAAGCCTTGCGTGAAGATGAAATCGCCTGTCGCTCCATGGGGCTGAACCACGTGCTGGTCAAGCTTTCGGCGTTCACCATCGGTGCATCGACGGCCGGGCTCGCGGGCGTGTTCTTCGCCACTTACCAAGGGTTCGTCAACCCGACCTCGTTCACCTTCTTTGAATCGGCCCTGATCCTCGCCATCGTGGTACTCGGCGGCATGGGCTCGACCATCGGCGTGGTCATCGCAGCCTTCGTGCTGACCGTGGCCCCGGAACTGCTGCGTGGTTTCGCGGAATACCGCGTGCTGCTGTTCGGCATCCTGATGGTGTTGATGATGATCTGGCGACCGCGCGGCCTGATTCGGATCAGCCGTACCGGTGTGACCCCGCGTAAAGGAGTAGCGCCATGAGCGAAGTCGTACTCTCGGTCGAGAAGCTGATGATGCACTTCGGCGGCATCAAGGCGTTGAACGATGTCAGCCTGAAGGTCAAGCGCAACTCGATCTTCGCCCTGATCGGCCCCAACGGCGCCGGCAAGACCACCGTGTTCAACTGCCTGACCGGGTTCTACAAGGCCTCGGGCGGCAAGATCGAACTCAACGTGCGTGGCGAGCGGACCGATGTCATCAAAATGCTCGGTGAACCGTTCAAGGCCACCGATTTTGTATCGCCGAAAAGCTTCCTCAGCCGGCTCCACTACAAGATGTTCGGCGGCACTCACCTGGTGAACCGCGCCGGCCTGGCGCGGACCTTCCAGAACATTCGCCTGTTCAAGGAAATGTCGGCGCTGGAAAACCTGCTGGTGGCCCAGCACATGTGGGTCAACCGCAGCATGCTGGCCGGCATCCTCAATACCAAGGGTTACCGCAAGGCCGAAAGCGATGCGCTGGACCACGCTTTCTACTGGCTGGAAGTGGTGGACCTGGTGGACTGCGCCAACCGTCTGGCCGGTGAACTGTCCTACGGTCAGCAACGTCGTCTGGAAATCGCCCGGGCCATGTGCACGCGGCCGCAGATTATCTGCCTCGACGAACCGGCCGCCGGCCTCAACCCTCAGGAAACCGAAGCGCTGAGCGCGATGATCCGGCTGCTGCGCGACGAGCACGATCTGACCGTGGTGCTGATCGAACACGACATGGGCATGGTTATGAGCATTTCCGATCACATCGTGGTGCTGGACCACGGCGTCGTTATCGCCGAGGGTGGACCCGATGCGATACGCAATGATCCGAAAGTGATTGCAGCCTACCTGGGCGCCGATGAAGAGGAGCTCGTATGACTAAGGGTGCCATCCTCGAACTCAAAGACCTCGATGTGTTCTACGGGCCGATCCAGGCCCTGAAGAAAGTCTCGCTGCACATCAACGAAGGGGAAACCGTCAGCCTCATCGGTTCCAACGGTGCGGGCAAGTCGACCCTGCTGATGTCTATCTTCGGTCAGCCACGGGCGGCAGACGGGCAGATCATCTATCAAGGCGTGGACATTACTCACAAGTCGTCCCACTACATCGCGTCCAACGGCATTGCGCAATCGCCGGAAGGCCGGCGGGTGTTCCCCGACATGACCGTCGAGGAAAACCTGCTGATGGGCACCATCCCGATCGGTGACAAGTACGCCAAGGAAGACATGCAGCGCATGTTCGAGCTGTTTCCGCGGCTCGAAGAGCGGCGCACCCAGCGCGCCATGACCATGTCCGGTGGTGAGCAGCAAATGCTCGCCATCGCCCGTGCGCTGATGAGTCGGCCCAAGCTGCTGTTGCTCGACGAGCCGAGCCTGGGTCTGGCGCCGATCGTGGTGAAACAGATCTTTGCCACCCTGCGGGAACTGGCCAAGACCGGCATGACCATCTTCCTGGTCGAGCAGAACGCCAACCATGCGCTCAAGCTGTCGGACCGGGCGTATGTGATGGTCAACGGCGAGATTCGCATTACGGGCACCGGCAAGGAGTTGCTGGTGAATGAGGAGGTACGTAACGCATACCTCGGCGGGCACTGAGTTCACCGTTGTAATCAACAAGCCCTGGCGAGCAATCGCCGGGGCTTTTTTACATCTCCAATACACCCCCAATCCCTTGTAGGAGCGAGCTTGCTCGCGAAGATCTTCAGCACGACGCGTTTATCCAGAATGCTCGAGTTATCGTTGACGTCCATCGCGAGCAAGCTCGCTCCTACAGGGGCATCGGTGTGCTTTCTGGAAATTGTGGAAAACAAATTCACCAAGCTCTGAAAGCGCGACATAAAGCCGCTGCAAATAGTTGTTTTATCACGGTTTTGACTTGTCCCCGTTTGCTGTGGAGCTGGCTGTGAATAACGTGGGAGTAGCTGGCTGAGGGCCTTTAGATACGTGGCTTGCAGAGATGTGGTTGTTTTTTGATCAGTGGTTTTTACTCGGCCGAAGCTCGGCTTTGTCAATCTTTTTATTGGCCGCGAAATCAGTCTGAAACGGAGGGGCGATGCCTGTGGATAAGTCTGTGGTTAAACTCTGGAAAGAGTCGGCTGAGGGCCGTAGTTACTGGCTCGGCGCCATCGCTGGTTTACCGGGGCGATCGTGCAAAATGCCATGGGCTACACAGTGAGCGCTCCAGGGTCAAGCAAAAAACTTTGTAATCTGCCCGCAAAGCCTTGTGCACAGCGGCTTTCAGCTTTTTTACTTGCCCCCGGAAACTGTGGGCCGGCCTGTGGATAACGTGCGCGTATATGGCTGCAGGCCACGGGAGATATGGTGCCGCTGGCTCTGATCGTTTTTTGTACAGTTTTTGTGGTGGTTGCCGCTGTCGGCAAGGCCGGGCATGCTGCCAGCTGATTTTCTATTCCAATGGCTGCCCTTCGGCCGAAGCAAGGAGAACACGATGTCCAACACCCTGTTTATTACCGGCGCGACTTCCGGTTTTGGTGAAGCCTGTGCCCGTCGTTTTGCCGAGGCTGGCTGGAAACTGGTGCTGACAGGTCGTCGTGAAGAACGCCTCAATGCCCTGTGCGCCGAGTTGTCGAAGCAGACCGAGGTCCATGGCCTGGTGCTCGACGTGCGTGATCGCAAGGCCATGGAGGAAGCGATTGCCAACCTGCCGCCGTCCTTCGCCAAGCTGCGCGGGCTGATCAACAACGCTGGCCTGGCGCTCGGCGTGGACCCGGCGCCGAAGTGCAACCTTGATGATTGGGACACCATGGTCGACACCAACATCAAGGGCCTGATGTACAGCACTCGTCTGCTGCTGCCGCGCCTGATCGCCCACGGTCGTGGCGCCAGCATCGTCAACCTCGGTTCCATCGCCGGCAACTACCCGTACCCGGGCAGCCACGTGTATGGCGCGAGCAAGGCGTTCGTCAAACAGTTCTCGCTGAACCTGCGCTGTGACCTGCAGGGCACAGGCGTGCGTGTCAGCAACATTGAACCGGGCCTGTGCGAGAGCGAATTCTCGCTGGTGCGCTTTGCCGGTGATCAGGAGCGGTACAACGCGACCTACGCCGGTGCCGAGCCGATCCAGCCGCAAGACATCGCCGACACCATTTTCTGGGTGCTCAATGCGCCGGCACACATCAACATCAACAGCCTTGAGCTGATGCCGGTGAGCCAGACGTGGAGTGGGTTTGCGATTGAGCGTAATAAGGCGTAAGACCGCGTAACGGCTATTCGCGGGCAAGTCGGATCGCCGCCCGCCCGCTCGCTCAGGTTCAGCGTGATCCCTGGAGCGAGGCTTGCCCGCGAAGTCGGTCTGTCAGTCAACGAAGGTATTCAGCCAATCCGCGATAGCAGGTCGCCAAGTGATAAGGCGTGGTCGAAGGCATGTCCTGACGGCTCACTTCACCATTCTCATCGCGACACTCATGCCAGCCCCCCGCATGCAGAGAGCGCTGTTGCAGCGCCTGCAATTGGCGCAATACCGATGCCCCGCTGTCTGGACGCAAGGTCAGCGCACGCAAGTATTCAGCCTGAGCCCAGATGCGTTGGGTGCCATCCTTCGATTGCCCGTCCAGCGTGAGCATTGCCCGCACCGCCCCACTCGATTGATCGACACCCAACTGCTCGGTGTACGCAAAGGCGCGTTCCAGGGAAGCGTGCAGTCTGGAACCGCGCAACAACGGCGAAGACTCCAGCAGGAAATACCACTCGAACTGATGCCCCGGTTCAAACCAGTTATCCACAGCACCCAGCGGTTTTTCCATCAGCACACCGTGCTGCGGATCGATAAAGCGCTTCTGCATGGCTGTGCATAACTCAACGAGCGCGCGCTGAACGGCGAGGTCTTCACGCACCGACAGCGTGGCGAGGAAGGCTTCGGCCAGGTGCATCAGCGGGTTTTGCAGCGGCCCGGTATTCAGCGACGACCAGTCACGTTCAAGGCTGGCTTCGTACAGGCCGTCGCCCGTGGCGAAACGCTGCGCAACCACGTCCAGCACGGCGTTGAGTACCGATTCCACCAGCGGCTCGCGAACCTTGTCCCAGTAATGAGCGCAGGCGAAGAGAATGAAGGCGTGGGTGTAGAGATCCTTGCGCTGATCCAGCGGCGCGCCTTGGGGATCGATGCTGTAGAACCAGCCACCGTGTTCGGCGTCATGGAAATGTTGCTGCAACGAGCGGAACAACGCCGCGGCACGCTCTTCGGCGCCCGGCACCTGGCCGATCAGGCTGGAAAACAGATACAACTGCCGCGCGCAGGCCATGGCCCGGTAGCGTTGAGGTGGCAAGGGTTGATGGCCGGCGTCCAGCGCCTCGTAGGGCAGCGCCAATCCGGCATTCCAGCCGGGGCCTTGCCAGAGGGGCACGATCACGTCCTGGAAATGCGCTTGCACAGTGGCAAACAGAGCGGTCAAGTCAGGCTGGGAGGCGGAGCGGGAAACAGGTGGCATTAGCTGGCGTCGTCACGGCAGGGTTGATTGCGCGACATGTTATCAGGCCTGAGAGATGTGGTGTCTGTCAGACCGCCTTCGCGAGCAAGCTCGGCTCCTACAGGTTTTGCGTCGGATCGCGATAATGTGAACGACGCAAAACCTGTAGGAGCCGAGCTTGCTCGCGAAGAGGCCATCACAGGTGCTACAAAATCAACCCGCCAACAACCACACCCCAGCCGCCGCCGAAGCCGCACCCGTTAAACGAACCAACGGCGCCGCCGCCTGCGGCAACACTCGAACCACCGCATAACCCGCCGCGTGCAAGGCCGCCGTCGCCACCACAAACCCTGCGGCATACGCCCACGGACTCGACATGTCCGGCAATTCCAGCCCATGCGCCACACCATGGAACAGCGCAAACAGCGCCGTCGCGCCCACCGCTAAACCCAACGGCGGACGCACCGCCAGTGCCACCGCCAGGCCCAGCGCCAGCACCGACGCGGCGATCCCGCTTTCGAGCGCCGGCAGGTTCAGCCCTTCAAAACCCAGCAGTCCGCCGATCAGCATGGTGCCGACAAACGTGCAGGGCAGCGCCCAACGCGCCGCGCCTTTCTGCTGTGCCGCCCACAACCCGACCGCAACCATCGCCAGCAAGTGATCGAGGCCGCCAATCGGGTGGCTGATGCCGGCGATCAAACCATTGTCGCCGTGACCGGGGTGGGCAAGGGCGATGGCCGGGGTCAGCAGCAGGGCCATGGCGCCGAGTATGCGTTTAAGTGACATGGATAAGCTTCCTTGTTGATAAGTTTGGTCGTGATCAGGCTGCGGTCAGCAGGCCCTGGCGTTCGATGAAAGCGATGATTTCTTCCAGGCCCAGCCCGGTTTTCTGGTTGCTGAAGACAAAAGGTTTGCCGTTGCGCATGCGCTTGGTGTCGCTGTCCATCATCTCCAGCGACGCGCCCACCAAGGGGGCGAGGTCAATCTTGTTGATCACCAGCAGATCGGATTTACAAATCCCCGGCCCGCCCTTGCGCGGCAGCTTGTCTCCCGCCGAGACGTCGATCACGTAGATCGTCAGGTCCGACAGTTCCGGGCTGAACGTGGCCGACAGATTGTCGCCACCGGATTCCACCAGGATCAGGTCCAGCCCCGGAAAGCGGCGGTTCAGTTGGTCCACGGCTTCGAGGTTGATCGAGGCGTCTTCACGGATCGCCGTGTGTGGGCAGCCGCCGGTTTCCACGCCGATGATCCGTTCCGGTGCCAAAGCTTCGTTGCGCACCAGAAAGTCGGCGTCTTCGCGGGTGTAGATATCATTGGTCACAACGGCCAGGTTGTAGCGGTCGCGCAGCGCCAGGCACAAAGCCAGAGTCAAAGCGGTTTTGCCGGAACCGACCGGGCCGCCGATGCCGACGCGCAGAGGTTGTGTGTTCATGTGGTTCTCCAAAATAAAAGGCCCTAGGAGCGGAACAGACGGCTGTACTGGCGCTCATGGGCCATGCACGCCAGGGACAGGCCGAAAGCGGCGCTGCCATAGTGTTCGGGGTTGATTCGGGTGGCGTTCTGTTGGGCTTCCTGCAATAGCGGCAGCAATTCGCTGGTCAGGCGTTGCGCGGCTTGCTGGCCCAGCGGCAAGGTTTTCATCAGCACCGCCAGCTGGTTTTCCAGCCAACTCCAGAGCCAGGCGGCCAACGCGTCCTGCGGACTGATGCGCCAGGCGCGCGCGGCCAGCGCCCAGCCGAGGGCCAGGTGCGGTTCAGGACGTTGCTCGAGAAAGCTGCGGGCCGGCGCATCGAGTTCCGGCAAACCGTTGAGCAGTTGCTGCAAGGAATAACCCATCTGCCGGCTTTCCTGATGCAACTCGCGGGTTTCCCGGCTGGCGCGGTGTTCTTCGCAGCGTTGCAGCAATTCGCCCCAGTTTTCTGCGGCGGCGGCCACGCAATGGGCGAGCAACAGCGGCGCCTCGAAGCGCGCCAGGTTCAGCAGCAACTGATCGCTGATCCAGCGCCGGGCACTGTCGGAATCGCTCACCCGGCCGTTATCCACCGCCATTTCCAAGCCTTGGGAATAGCTGTAGCCGCCAATCGGCAATTGCGGACTGGCCAGGCGCAGCAGCGCCCAGGCCGGGTTCATAGGCGTACGCCGAACTGGTGCAGTTTCGGCGGGTAGTTGAAGTCCTCGTCGCCATGCCGCGAATGGTGATGGCCGCCGCCATAGGCGCCGTGCTCCGGCTGGAACGGCGCCTCGATGTTTTCGGTGCGGGCACCGAGTTGTTCGAGCATCGCCTTGAGCACGTAATCGTCGAGCAGGCGCAGCCAGCCATCGCCGACTTGCAGGGCGACGTGGCGATTGCCGAGGTGATACGCCGCGCGGGTCAGCTCGAAAGCGTTGGCGCAGGTGACGTGCAGCAGTTGTTCGGGGCGGGCGCAGACGCGAACGATGCGACCATCCTCGGCTTCCAGGCATTCGCCGTCATACAGCGGCGACTGACCGCGCTCCAAAAACAACCCGACGTCTTCACCCTCGGCACTGAAACAGCGCAAGCGGCTTTTGCTCCGGGCTTCGAAGGTCAGGTGCAATTCAGCGGCCCAGACGGGTTGAGGGTCGATTCTGCGATGAATCACCAGCATCGGAAGGCTTCCAGCAATGGACATTGCTGTGTTTAGAGCAAGGGGCTTGCCAATCGGGGGATGTGTAGGAAATGCCTGTCGGAGCGACGGTTATGTTTCAGATTGTTGCGGTAATTTGGTGCGCGGCATTGTTGGGTGCACCAAATGATGGCGTGCGGTGTGCTCCAGATCAGTCGCGCGTTGCACAACTTTGTAGGAGCCGGCTTGCTGGCGATAGCGGCGGGCCAGGCGACGTTGTTGTCGACTGACAGGACGCTATCGCCAGCAAGCCGGCTCCTACAGGAGATAGGTGTTGTTATGGAAGCGGGGTTATTCGGTGCTGCCGAGGCCTTGCCAGTGTTTCAGGCCGATGAAGATAAAGCGTAGTTGCTGAGTGATTTTCGCCTGCGGCGTCAGGTGCTCCGGCAATGCTTCTGCCGGCGGATCAATGATGTCCGGCAAGGTCGCGAACACACTTTTAACAATCAGGTCAGCCATGACACTCAGGCCGGCGATGTCGAGATGTTGCAGCTTGGGCATCAGCGACAAGTCGGCCGCCAGGTCCGAGCTGATGTCTTCGCGCAGCCGTCCGATGGCCTGGCGCACCGGCAGCGAACCGCCGTACTGCTCGCGGGCGAGAAACAGGAACTGCGAACGATTGGCCGACACCACGTCGAGAAATATCCGCACCGAGGCATCGATGATGCCGCCCATCACGAATTCGTTGTGGCGCACCAGGCGGATGGTTTCGCGGAAGGTCTGACCGACTTCGCTCACCAGCACCAGGCCCAGTTCATCCATATCGGCAAAATGCCGGTAGAAACCGGTGGGAACGATGCCGGCGGTTTTCGCCACTTCGCGCAGGCTCAGGCTGCCGAATCCTCGGCCGCATTCCATCAAATGGCGGGCAGCGTCCATCAGGGCGTTGCGGGTTTGTTGTTTCTGTTCGGCGCGGGGCAGCATCGCAAGGGTGTTTTCTGAACAAGACAGCGGCGCACTCTAGCAAATCGGCTTTGCTGGCGTCGAACGACTATCGGGGAACAACTGTCAGGAGAGGGCTAGCGGGGAAAGGGTGCATCTATAAAATCAAAAGCCCAATCCGTGGATTGGGCTTTTTTTCAAGGCCGCCATAGGCTTAGCTCAAAGCGCTGTTGCGTTCGATCACGCGGTCACCACCACCTTCAGCCAGGGTTTGACCTTGTGGAGTGCGATCGGAACCATCGGCTGCCAGGGTTTGACCTTGTGGAGTGCGGTCGGAACCGTCAGCGGCCAGGGTTTGACCTTGTGGAGTGCGATCGGAACCGTCAGCGGCCAGGGTTTGACCTTGTGGAGTGCGGTCGGAGCCGTCAGCTGCCAGGGTCTGGCCTTGTGGAGTGCGATCCGAACCGTCCTGAGTGATCAGGCCTTTTTCTTTCAGGCGATCGTTACCACCTTCGGCAACGGTCTGGCTGAACACCGAGTGGCTCGATTTAACTTGTGGGGTTGCCTGATCTGCAGCTGGCAGAGCGAAAGCGGTGCTGGCCAGCATGGAGAGGGTAAGGCTAAGCAGTAATTGGCGTTTCATGATTGGGTGCTCCCTAGGAGGGCGATAAAGTGGGTACGAGGGCAATGCTACTCTCGATAAGTCGATATAAAAGTTCATAAACGCAATGGTAATAATCAACGGAATTGATTGTTCCGTGCGAAGGCTCTAGATCGGGCCTTTTCGGCGGATGTTTTTGCACAGAAGTGGGTATTTTCGACTCACTTGCGCCACGCAAAAGCGCGGGGCGGTAACGCCGGATTTGCGAGAGCAGGGTGTCCCCGACCGATTATTTGAGCGTTAAGCGCATTTCGGTTAAACCTGCGCGCCGTTTCCCAGTCCTAGGTTTCATGGCAGGCCGGTTCTGGCCTAACGTTTCACACGTGCGTCGCGGTCAGGGCGCTCAGCTGTATTCAGGAGCCCTGTGCAATGACGCGCACCCCCAAGATTTTTGCCTGGACCTTTGCCAGCCTGGTTGTTCTGCTGGCGATATTGGTTCTGATCATCGTGTTTTTCGATTGGAACCGGATCAAACCGACCATTAACAACAAAGTCTCCGAAGAACTGCATCGACCGTTTGCCATCAATGGCAACCTCGCGGTGGTCTGGCGGCGCGAGCTTGACGAGGGCGGTTGGCGGGCGTGGGTGCCCTGGCCGCATGTTGTGGCAGAGGACCTGAGCCTGGGCAACCCGGATTGGTCGAAGCAGCCGCAGATGGTCACGCTCAAACGCGTCGAGCTGCGCCTATCGCCGCTGGCCTTGTTGGCTCAACGCGTGACGATCCCGCGCATTGACTTGACCGAGCCGAACGCAGACCTCCAGCGTCTGGCCGATGGCCGCGCGAACTGGACGTTCAAGTTCGACCCGAAAGACCCGAACGCCGAACCTTCCAACTGGGTGGTAGACATCGGCGCAATCGGCTTCGACAAGGGCCACGTTACCCTTGACGACCTGAGCCTGAAAACGCAGCTCGACCTGATCATCGACCCACTGGGAAAACCGATTCCGTTCAGCGATATCGTCGGCGACAAAGCGGCGAAAAGCGCGCAGGACAAAGGCGCTGCACCTCAGGACTACGCGTTTGCGCTGAAGGTCAAAGGCCAATACCACGGGCAGAAGCTCGCTGGCGAAGGCAAGATCGGCGGTTTGCTGGCCTTGCAGGATTCGGCCCGCCCGTTCCCGCTCCAGGCTCAGGTCAAGATCGCCGACACCAGTGTCGAATTGGCAGGCACGTTGACCGATCCACGCAATCTCGGCGCGTTGGACTTGCGGTTGAAACTGGCCGGCAGCAGCCTGGGCAACCTCTATCCGCTGACTGGCGTGACCCTGCCGGATACACCGCCCTACGCCACCGACGGCCACTTGATCGCCAAGCTGCACGAGGCGGGTGGCGCGGTGTTCCGTTATGAGGAGTTCAACGGCAAGATCGGCGAGAGCGACATTCATGGCAGCCTGGCCTACGTCGCCAGCGAGCCACGGCCGAAACTCAGTGGTTCACTGCTCTCCAATCAGCTGCTGTTTGCCGACCTTGCACCCTTGATCGGCGCCGACTCCAACGCCAAACAAAAGGCCCGTGGCGGTGAAAGCAAGCAGCCGGCGGACAAGGTGTTGCCGGTCGAAGAGTTCAAGACCGAGCGCTGGCGCGACATGGACGCGGATGTCGAATTCACCGGCAAACGCATCGTTCACAGTGCCAAACTGCCGTTCAATGACCTTTATACCCACTTGGTGTTGACCGATGGCGTGCTCAGCCTCGAGCCCCTGCGCTTCGGCGTGGCTGGCGGCAAGCTGGAGGCGCAGATTCGCCTGAACGGTCGCACCGAGCCGTTGGAAGGCAATGCCAAACTCACCGCGCGCGGGTTCAAACTCAAGCAGTTGTTCCCGACCTTTGAACCGATGAAGACCAGTTTCGGCGAGCTTAACGGCGATGCCGACATCAGCGGTCGCGGCAATTCGGTGGCCAAACTGCTGGGCACCGCCAATGGCAATCTGAAGATGCTGATCAACGACGGCGCGATCAGTCGTGAGTTGATGGAGCTGGCCGGACTCAACGTCGGCAACTATGTGGTCGGCAAGATCTTTGGTGACAAGGAAGTGAAGATCAACTGCGCGGCGGCCGACTTCGACATCAAGACTGGCCTGGCCACCACGCGGCTGTTCGTCTTCGATACGGAGAACGCGATCATCTATATCGATGGCACGGCGAACATGGCGACTGAGCAACTGGACCTGACGGTTACGCCGGAATCCAAGGGCTGGCGTTTGATTTCGTTGCGGTCGCCGCTGTATGTGCGGGGCAAGTTCATCAAGCCGGATGCCGGTGTGAAAGCGGTGCCGCTGATATTGCGCGGTGCGGGGATGGTGGCGTTGGGTGTGATTGCGGCGCCGGCGGCGGGATTGCTGGCGCTGGTGGCGCCGAGTGGTGGCGAGCCGAATCAGTGTGCGCCGTTGTTGCAGCAGATGAAGGCGGGGAAGGCGCCGGTGACCGTTAAACCCACCAAATAAATCTGAGGCGTCTGTGAAGACGCCATCGCGAGCAGGCTCGCTCCCACATTGGATCGCGGTCCAATGTGGGAGCGAGCCTGCTCGCGATGACGATGTATCAGGCGCTACAGATCCTTCAGAATGTCCGCCATATCATCCGCATGCTCTTCTTCCTGAGCCAGGATGTCTTCGAAGATGCGCCGGGTGGTCGGGTCTTTCTCGCCGATGTACTGAATGATCTCGCGGTAGCTGTCGATGGCGATGCGCTCGGCGACCAGGTCTTCGTAGACCATCTCTTTGAGTGAGTTGCCGGCCACGTACTGCGCGTGGGAGTTTTTCGACAGCAGGTCAGGGTTGAATTCAGGCTCGCCGCCCAGTTGCACGATGCGCTCGGCCAATCGGTCGGCATGCGCGGCTTCCTGGTTCGCGTGCTCAAGGAACTCCTCGGCGGCGACGTGGGCTTTCAGGCCGTTGGCCATGAAGTAGTGACGCTTGTAGCGCAATACGCAGACCAGTTCGGTGGCCAGCGATTCGTTGAGCAGACGCAGCACTTCGTCGAGGTCGGCGCTGTAGCTTTCGGTCACCGCGCCATTTTCGACGTTCTGGCGGGCACGTGCGCGAAGGGTCGTTACATCAGACAAATGCATGTCACTCATCTCGTTCTCCTTGGAGGCTAATCCGGGATTGCGTCACTTTCTGGGGAAGTGATCACTCCTTAGGAGTGAGTGATGAGCGCAGCGAAAAGTTTGATGTAATTTGCCAATCGAAAAAATCGCAGGTTCCTAAACCGGAATGCGTTTTCTCGCGGGCTGCGATCTCGGCAGTAGCCCAGACAATGCGGCCTCTTCCTGAAGCCAGGCAAAGAACGCACGCACGGGCGGATGGCGCTCGCGCCCCGGAACGCAAAGCGCGCTGTAGCCGGCGCCCTCCACCTGAATGTCACTCCGGTAAGCCACCAGCAAACCGCTGGCCACACTCTCCGACACCAGAATATTGCTCGCCAGCACCAGGCCTTGCCCGGCGATGGCGGCTTGCAGGGCGTAATGTTCTTCATCGTATTCCCGGACGGCCGGTTGCCCCGCCAGCCAGGTTTCGCCGGATTGCGCGCACCACGCTTCCCAGCCATGGGCGTACAGCTTCGAGTTATGCCAGCGCACGCTGATCAGCGTCGGCGTGCGCTTGGCCGCGAGCGCAACCTGCTCGGGCGAGCCATAAACGCCGAACGATTCATCGAACAGGCACAGGCCATAAAGGTTTGGATAGTCCTCGAGGCTATAACGCACCGCCAGATCGACGCTGGCGTCCTGATGCAAATCGATCACTTCGCAATGGGTGTCCAGGCGCAGGCTGATGTTCGGATGTCGGGCATAAAAACGCCCCAATCGCGGCACCAGCCACAGCGCGGCAAACGCGGCGGTGGTGGAGATCGTCAGGCTCGCGCCGCTGCGTTGCGGGCGCAGGGTGTCGACGCTTTGGGCCACTTCGAGAAAGGCGCCGTGCAGGCTGTGGAACAGACGCTCACCGCATTCGGTCAGGCGAACCTGCCGTGGCAGTCGCTCAAACAGCGGCACACCGAGCCAGCTCTCCAGCGAACGAATCTGGTGGGAAACCGCCGTTGGCGTGACGGACAGTTCTTCGGCGGCGGCCTTGAAGCTCAACAGGCGAGAGGCCGATTCAAAGGCGCGCAGGGCGGTCAGCGGCAGCGAGGCAAACATTGAAGACTCCATGGGTGAAATGAATTCATCCAGACTGATTTTTACTCATTTGAGGCGAGACGGCGGCGAGCTCAACCTGCACGCCACAAGCCGTTTGAGTTTAGTCATCAGGAGATTCAGATGAACAGAGTTCTTGCCATTCACGCCAGTCCACGGGGCGAACGTTCCCACTCCCGTCGCTTGGCCGAAGTGTTTCTCAGCGCCTGGCAGGCGCGCCATCCGCAATCACAACTGACCCGCCGCGAAGTCGGTCGGGCGTTGATTCCACCGGTCAACGAAGCCTTTGTGGCCGCCGCGTTCTACCCCGAACCCGAGGCACGGCCGCTGTCGATGCAGGCCGATCTCGCGTTCAGCGATCAACTGGTGGGTGAATTGCTGGGCCACGATTTGCTGGTGATCTCCACGCCCATGCACAACTTCAGCGTGCCCAGCGGCCTCAAGGCGTGGATCGATCAGGTCGTGCGGCTCGGCCTGACCTTCAATCACACGCTGGACAACGGCGTCGCCCAATACGAGCCGCTGGTACAGGGCAAGAAAGCGCTGATCGTCACCAGCCGTGGCGGGTTCGGCTTCGGCCCCGGGGGTGAACTCGAAGCCCTGAACCATGCCGATACATTGCTGCGCACGGCGTTGGGTTTCATCGGCATTACCGATGTCACCGTGGTCGCCGCCGAGGGCGAAGAGTCCGCCGAGCGCACCTTCGAGGTCTCCGTTGCCGACGCCGAGCAGCGTTTGCTGACGCTGGCCAGGGCGTTCTAGATGGCCTGGGTGTTTTGCTGATCGCCGCCGGGTTCGAAGTCACCTTCGCCATGGGCATGAAGTACGCCGAAGGTTTCACCCGGCTCTGGCCGTCGCTGATCACGGTCGTGGCGGCGGTGGGCGGGATCTACTTCCTGACCCTGGCCATGCGCGAATTGCCGGTGAGTATCGCTTATCCGATCTGGACCGCCATCGGTTCGCTGGGCACGGTGTTTCTCGGGTTTGCGTTGCTCGGCGAAAGCCTGACGGCGGTCAAACTGGTGTCGGTCGGGCTGATCGTGGCGGGCGTGGCAGGGCTGAAGTAGAACGGATGTCATAGACTGGTCGTCGAGTTGTCATTTTTGATAACGATGCTTGGCTGATGTCTTGCATTCAGCCTTGCGTCACCTCACCGATCACAAGGACGTCCTCCCATGTCGCAAGGTTCTGCCACGCGTTATCCGTTGGTGCTGGTCCCGGGAATGCTCGGGTTTATCCGTCTGGTGTTGTATCCGTACTGGTACGGGATTGTCGCGGCGCTGCGCCAGGGAGGGGCGACGGTGATTGCGGTGCAGGTTTCGCCGCTCCACTCGACCGAGGTGCGCGGCGAACAATTGCTGACGCGCATCGACGAGATCCTGCAGGAAACCGGTGCCGAGAAGGTCAACCTGATCGGCCACAGCCAGGGCTCGCTGACCGCCCGTTACGCCGCCGCAAAACGTCCGGATCTCGTGGCGTCGGTCACGTCGGTGGCGGGACCCAATCACGGCTCGGAACTGGCGGATTACCTGCACAAGCATTACCCGGCGGACAGCGTGAAGGGGCGGCTGCTCGCCTTTTTTCTTTGGATCATCGGTGCGTTGATGAGCCTGCTGGAAACCGGCTATCGCGGGCCGAAACTGCCGGTGGATATTCACGCTTCCCATGAATCCCTGACGACGGCCGGGGTGACGCTGTTCAATCAACGTTATCCACAGGGCTTGCCTGACACCTGGGGCGGGCACGGGCCGGAAGAGGTCAATGGCGTGCGCTATTACTCGTGGTCCGGCACCTTGCAGCCGGGCAAGACTGATCGCGGGCGCAATCTGTTCGACGGGACCAATCGCAGTTGTCGGCTGTTTGCCAAAACCTTCGTGCGCGAAGTCGGGCATTGCGACGGGATGGTCGGGCGTTACAGCTCACATCTGGGTACGGTGATTGGCGATGAGTATCCGCTGGATCACTTTGACATCGTCAACCAGTCGCTGGGGTTGGTGGGGAAAGGCGCCGAGCCGATACGGTTGTTTGTCGAGCATGCGGCGCGGTTGAAGGCGGCAGGGGTTTAACCCGCAGACCGCGTTATCGTTCTTCGCGGGCAAGCCTTGCTCCTACAGAAGATCACCGAACCTGTAGGAGCAAGGCTTGCCCGCGAAGGCGTCATATCAGGCGACGCCAACCTTACGGCCCAACACCGTGGTCCAGCGCTCCGAAAGAATCACCCCACCCAACGTCAACACCCCGCCCACCAGGTGATACATCGCCAACTGCTCATGCAGCACCAGCGCGGCAATCAGCGCCGTCAGCAACGGCAGCAGATTGAAAAACTGCGTGGTCCGGCTCGGCCCCAGGCGCACCACCGCCTGCATCCACGCCAGCGGCGCAACCATTGAAGCCAGCAGGCAGGCATACAGCACCAGCGGAATGTTTTGCAGCGTCGGGCCGATTTTCGGCGACACGGCGAACAGCGGAAACAGCACCACCACCGCCACCCACACCTGCAGATACAACAACACCAGCGGCGGCAAACGCAGCTGCCACTTTTTCAGCAGCGTGCTGTAGATCGCGTAGGCCAGCGTGGCGATCAGCATCATCGCATCGCCCAGATTCACCCCGTGCTCCAGCAAAGCACCGAGGCTGCCGGACGACACCACCACCAACACCCCGGCAAACGACAACACGGCACCGGCCAGCGCTCCCGCCGTCAGACGCTGGCCGAGGCTGATGATCGCCATGGCCAGCGACATCAACGGCATCAGCGACAGGATGATTCCCATGTTGGTGGCGGATGTCAGCGTCGCCGCGAAATACGCCAGGCTCTGATAAACCGCCATACCGAGCACGCCGAGGATGAAAATCTTCCCCAGGTTCGGGCGGATGGCCGACCAATGGGCGATGACGGGTTTGAGCATGAAAGGCGTGAACAACAAGCCGGCCAGCAGCCAGCGGTAAAAACCGATCTCGGCGGGGAAGATCGCCCCGGCCGACATTTTGGTGATTACGGTGTTGCCGGCCCAAATGAAAATGGCCAGCAGGGGATAAGCGTATTGCATCGGAAAAAACCAGAAACGTTAATGAGGGGTGATTATCGCCTGTCTGGATGAAAGCCTATACTTCGATCCAGACAACCCGCCCCGGATGACGGACAGCATGACCAGTAAACACATCAACCTGCTGGACTTCAGCGAACTGCCTTCGCCGGTCTACTTCCGTTATGCCGACTTCGATACCCACGAATATGCCTCGGCCCACCGGCACCCCTGGGGCACGCTGGAGTATTCGGCCAACGGTGTCTTGCACATGGAAATCGGCAGCAGCCGGTTCATGTCGCCACCGCAATATGCCGTGTGGGTGCCGCCGCAGATCGAGCACAGTTTTTACAGCAATCAGCCGATCAACTACCGCGCGGTCTGCCTCTCGCCGGCGCTCTGCCAGGCATTACCGCAGCAGGCCTGCACCCTGGCGATCAGCGACATTCTCAAAGCGATCCTCAAGGACTTCGCCGCACGTGACGTGAAGATTCCCGAACAGCCTGCGGACCAGCGCCTGGCCCAGGTGCTGGTGGACCAGCTGCAACAGGCGCCCGTTCACGAGTGCTACTTGCCCTACGCCAGCAGCCCCGGGCTGCTTGGAATACTGGAAGCCTTGCAGGCCGAACCCGGGGATAACCGGCCGCTGTCGGCGTGGGCTGCGCAGATCCACGTCAGCGAGCGCACGCTGGCGCGGCAGTTTGTGCGCGAGTTGGGCATGAGTTTCGGCGAGTGGCGGCAGCGCTTGCGCTTTCTGGCAGCGATCGAGGCGCTAGACAGTCACCGCAGTATTCAGGAGATCGCTTTCGACATGGGTTACAGCACCGGTTCGGCGTTCATCGCGATGTTTCAACGTCAGGCCGGGTGCACGCCGGAGCAGTATCGCCGCAGCCATCTCGAGAGCAGGAAGGTGTAACAGGCTTTGTCTACACTCCAGAACGAGGCCGTGCCCCTCGGTGCGGCACTTGCGTGTCCCTTTGTTGATGATCGGTTTGCTGCTCTGTTCCTAAGGCTTCGCCGCCACAGCCCAACAGAACAAGATGACCACCTGCAATGCCGACGCTACCGCGAAGAGCCTCAAGGGCGATGAGCGCAAAGCCTTCATGAGCACCTGCCTTAAAGCCGCGCCAGCCGCCAATGACGCGAAAGCCCTGACCCCGCAGCAAGAGAAGATGTAAACCTGTAACGCCGATGCGGCGACCAAAGCCCTCAAGGGTGGTGAGCGCAAGGCGTTCATGAGTGATTGCCTGAAGAAAAAATAGCATTGGGGTGGGATATGTGGCGGCTGTAAGGGCCTCTTCGCGAGCAAGCCCGCTCCCACAATTGATCAGTGTACGCAGGACAAATGTGGGAGCGGGCTTGCTCGCGATGGGGCCGGCAAGGGCACTGCAAAAAAACGCCCGAGCCCGCGACCAAGGTCGCCCCACACAATCCCTAGTGCTGGCCCCCGAACGCTGGCAGACTGCCAATCCTTTTACGCCGTTCGTTTTGAGGCTGTATGCCAACGTTTTCTCAACGCCAAGTTTTGCTGCTGATCAGTTGGGTCATCATCTTTGGTGGTTTGCTGCTGGTGATCCCGCTGCGCTTGCTGCCGAGCCTGCTCGCCGGTCTGCTGGTGTTCGAACTGGTCAACATGCTCACCCCGCAATTGCAGCGGCTGATCGAAGGTCGGCGTGCGCGCTGGCTGGCGGTGGCGTTGCTGGGAACGCTGGTCGTGAGTGTGCTGGCGCTGATCTTTGCCGGGGCCATCAGTTTTCTGCTGCACGAGGCGGAAAACCCCGGGGCTTCCCTCGATAAATTCATGGGCGTGGTCGACCGTGCGCGCGGGCAATTGCCGCCGTTCATCGACGCCTACCTGCCCGCCAGCGCCGCCGAGTTCCGCGTGGCCATCGGCGAATGGATGAGCAAACACCTCAGCGACTTGCAGCTCGTCGGCAAAGACGCGGCGCACATGTTCGTGACGCTGCTGATCGGCATGGTGCTGGGGGCGATCATTGCCTTGCAGCGCGTGCCGGACGTGACCAAGCGCAAGCCGCTGGCCGCCGCGTTGTTTGATCGTTTGCACCTGCTGGTCCAGGCGTTCCGCAACATCGTGTTCGCCCAGATCAAGATTTCCCTGCTCAACACCTTCTTCACCGGGATTTTCCTGGCGGTGGTCCTGCCGATGTTCGGTATCAAGCTGCCGCTGACCAAGACCCTGATCGTGCTGACCTTCCTGCTCGGCCTGCTGCCGGTGATCGGCAACCTGATGTCGAACACGCTGATCACCATCGTCGGTTTGTCGCTGTCGATCTGGGTGGCGGTGGCGGCGCTGGGTTATCTGATTGTTATCCACAAGCTCGAATACTTCCTCAACGCGCGCATTGTCGGCGGGCAGATCAGTGCCAAGTCGTGGGAGTTGCTGCTGGCGATGCTGGTGTTCGAGGCCGCGTTCGGCCTGCCTGGGGTGGTGGCGGGACCGATTTATTACGCGTATCTGAAGAGTGAGTTGAAGCAGGTGGGGATGGTTTGATCCACTGTTGATCTACTGTGGCGAGGGGGCTTGCCCCCGTTGGACTGCGCAGCAGTCCCCGCATTTAGCTATAAGGGGGCTGCTTCGCAGCCCAACGGGGGCAAGCCCCCTCGCCACAGACAAGCTCTCTCGCCACAGGGTTTCGGATCAGTCCATCGGGCCGTAACGCTTGGCCGCTTCGATCGCCAGGCCGCTGCCGATGCTGCCAAAGATGTTCCCTTCCACATGCCGCGCATTCGGCAACATCGCCGACACGCTGTTGCGCAACGCCGGAATCCCGCTCGAACCGCCGGTGAAGAACACCGTATCCACCTGATCGACCCGCACGTTGGCGTCATTGAGTAACTGGGTCACGCTGTTGCGCACGCGCTCCAGCAGGTTGTCGATGGCCGATTCGAACAGCGCCCGGCTCAGCTCCACGCTCAGGCCCGGTTCGATGCGGTCCAGTGGCACATGGCGGCTGTCGGCGTGGGTCAGCTGGATCTTGGTTTCTTCCACTTCCATCGCCAGCCAGTGCCCGGCGCGTTGCTCGATCAGCTTGAACAGACGGTCGATGCCGCCGGTGTCTTCGATGTCGTAACGCATGCTGCCCAGGGCCAGGGTCGACTTCTGCGAGTACACCGAGTTGATCGTGTGCCAGGTCGCCAGGTTCATGTGGTGACTGGTCGGCATGTAGGCGCCGCTCTTCATGCGGCTGCCGTAGCCGAACAGCGGCATCAGGCCTTGCAGGCTCAGCTGCTTGTCGAAATCGGTCCCGCCGATGTGCACGCCGCCGGTGGCGAGGATGTCATCGTGACGGTTGTCGTGGTTGCGGCGCTCAGGCGACAGGCGCACCAGCGAGAAGTCGGACGTACCACCGCCGATGTCGACAATCAGCACCAGCTCTTCTTTTTCGATGGTCGACTCATAGTCGAACGCCGCCGCAATCGGCTCGTACTGGAACGACACATCCTTGAAGCCGATGGCGCGGGCGACGTCCACCAGGGTGTTTTCCGCTTCCTGGTCGGCCATTTCGTCGTCATCGACGAAAAACACCGGGCGGCCCAGCACCACTTCGTCGAACTCGCGACCGGCGGCTGTTTCGGCGCGCTTCTTCAGCTGGCCGATGAACAGCCCGAGCAGGTCCTTGAACGGCATCGCCGTACCGAGGACGCTGGTGTCGTGCTTGATCAGCTTGGAGCCCAGCAGGCTCTTGAGCGAGCGCATCAACCGGCCTTCGTAGCCTTCCAGGTACTCGTGCAGCGCCAGCCGGCCGTACACCGGGCGGCGTTCTTCCATGTTGAAGAAGACCACCGACGGCAGGGTGATCTTGTCGTCCTCCAGCGCGATCAGCGTTTCCATGCCGGGGCGCAGCCAGCCGACGGTGGAGTTGGACGTGCCGAAGTCGATACCACAGGCACGGGCTGGAGATGCGTTTTTCATGTCTATCAGGTTCCGGTTAAAAAACGGCCGCGCAGTGTATGCCAGTGCGGCGCAGATTCGAAGGCCGACTATCCGCTAAATCTCGGCCAATAGCGCCTTGATAAGCTGGCACGATGCCCCAAACTTGTCTGCATCGAGCCTGGCAGCCATCGGACGGTCGCAAGAACCGCCCACCGCTGCCGATAAACTTCTGATACGCGCCCCGGTCACAACCTTGAGATCGGTCAACCTGGCAGCTGCCGACAAGCGCATGCTGCCGGTGACGGCGCGATTTTGATAACGGATGGTGATTCCCACGATGGACTTCAAAGACTATTACAAGATTCTCGGTGTGGAACCGACCGCGGACGATAAGACGATCAAGGCGGCTTATCGCAAGCTGGCGCGCAAATACCACCCCGACGTCAGCAAGGAAAAGGACGCCGAGTCCAAGTTCAAGGACGCCTCGGAGGCCTATGAAGCGCTGAAAAGCGCCGACAAGCGCGCCGAGTACGACGACTTGCGCAAATACGGCCAGCACGGCCAGCCGTTCCAGGGCCCGCCGGGTTGGCAGGGGCGTGGTGCCGGTGGTTTCGGTGGCGGTCAGGACTCGGGCGACTTCTCGGACTTTTTCAGTTCGATCTTCGGTAACCGTGGCCCTGGTTTTGGTGGTGGAGAGTCGCGTCGCAGTGCCGGACGTCGAGGGCAAGACGTGGAAATGGAACTTGGGATTTTTCTGGAAGAAACCCTCTCGAACGAATCGAAGAAGGTCACCTTCCAGGTGCCGCAGTACAACGCGGCCGGCCAGCACGTCAGCAACACCAGCAAAAGCCTGAATGTGAAGATCCCGGCCGGTGTCGCCGACGGCGAGCGCATCCGCCTCAAGGGCCAGGGTGCACCGGGCATCGGTGGCGGGGCCAATGGCGACCTGTACCTGACCATCCGGTTTGCGCCGCACCCGAAATTCGATGTCGAAGGCGAGAACCTGATCATTACCTTGCCGTTGGCGCCATGGGAATTGGCATTGGGCACCGAAGTGGCTGTGCCTACACTGACAGGCAAGATCAACCTCAAGGTGCCGGCCGGCAGCCAGAACGGCCAGCGCATGCGCGCCAAGGGACATGGTTTGCTGAACAAGGCTGGCCATCGGGGTTATCTGTTCGTACAACTCAAGGCCGTCATGCCTAAAGCCTCGGACGATGAAGTGAAGGCGTTGTGGCAGGAGCTGGCGAAAAAAGCGGCTTTCAACCCGAGAGAAAATTTCTGATCCAAGAGACGGAGTAGCCCATCATGAGCAACCCCCTGATCGTTCAACTGGACATGGCAGAATTCTGTGAGGCGACCGACCTGTCGGACGTCTACGTGATCGAAATCGTCGAGCACGGCATCCTCGAACCTCAGGGCTCAGTGCCCAAGGATTGGCGCTTCACCGATTACGAACTGGTATTGGCCAAGCGTGCCGCCAAGTTGCGGCACGACCTGGAGCTGGAGTGGGAAGGCGTCGCCCTGGCGCTGGACCTGCTCGAAGAGGTCCAGCAACTGCGGGCCGAGAACCGCATGCTCAAGCAGCGGTTGGGCCGGTTGGTGGTTGAGTAAATGTCCTGATGTTTTTGTGTCTGCCTGTTCGGACGCTTTCGCGAGCAGGCTCGCTCCCACATTCAACCAGGTTCCTTCAGATGAAACACGATCGAATGTGGGAGCGAGCCTGCTCGCGAAGAACGATAACGCGGTCCCTTGGCGTCACACCTTTCTTGGCAACACCACCGTAAACAGCGTGCCGTCGGTTTCGTTCGAGCTGACCTCGATCGTCCCCTGATGCGCATCGACCACTTCCTTGACGATAAACAATCCCAACCCAAGGCTGGTCGATGGCTGGCCCAGTTCTTCATCCGCGCTGCGTACCAGCGGATCGAAGATCGTGCCGAGCGCCTCCTCGGGAATCGGCACGCCAAAGTTATGCACCGTGAGGCGAACAGCGTCTGGCTCGCCAGTGAGCGTGACCGTCACATCCCGTTTGTTCGTCCCATGCTGCAACGCATTGCCGATCAGGTTTTGCAGCAGTTGTGCGAGCCTTGCGGCATCCCAGACACCGCGCGTATCGCCCTCTGTTTTCACCGTCGGATCGCACTCCGGGTTGCCAGCACAGGCTTCGGCCACCGCCGCATGCGCGGCATCGGCGAGGTCCATGGGGGCTGGTTCAATCGGCAGGCTTTTGCCCAATCGGCTACGTACCAGTTCCAGCAAGTCGCTGACCATTACCGCCATGTGCCGAGCACCGCGCTTGATGTTGTTCGCGCACATCAGCGCATCGCCTTCGAGCGTTGTTTTACGCATCAGCAATTCAGTCGACATGCTCACCGCTTGCAGCGGTGCGCGCAGGTCATGACCGAGGATCGCCAGGAAGAGATCGCGCGAACGATTGACCTGTTCGGCATAGGCCGCGGTGGACTCGGCGAGGGCTTCGTCGATGGCTTCATTGAAGCGGATCATGTCCTGAAAGTAGGCCAGGTCGGGTGACTCCAGGCAGTTGACCCACAGGCGAATCACGCAGGCACGCAGGTGGCGAAACTCGCTGGTCATCTGCACCAGATCGAAACCTACGGTGTGTCGCAATTCCCCATGGCTGGCACCGGCTTCGTCCAGGCTCGGGGTTTTTTCCGGGCCTTCACCCTTGGCCTTGGCCAGTTGTTCGCTGGCGGTCTGGGCGGTGGTCATGTCTCGCGCGGCAGCCAGCAGAATCGCCTTGGCGTGATCACGCAACGCCACCCGGTCCATGTTGTCGGCCGCCGGGGTGATCGTTTTGGCGAACTGTTCCCATTCATCGACGATACGGTCCACGTGTTGCCTGATGAATTCGGATAAGCGCATGGCCCATTACCTGACAGGAAAAGTCTGGGCATCTTAGCCCCTTTGCCGACGGGTAAGAACTACCGCTGAAAAGCCGGATCACGCACGAGGGGTATCAGGGTGGTATTTAGTTGTTTTTCAGATTCTAAAGTTGGATGTTGTTTCGTTTTATTCCTGTGTTGACCGCAGTTTTTTAGTCTTTTGTTTTTCCATGCCTTCAATAAGCTGATGGCTCTTATTATCGCGCACGGATGCTTGCGAACATGAAGGACGATAGCGAAAACGTTTATCTGGAATACCTTGCGGATAAAATTCCGACGACGATGAAAAACCCGTCAGTGGCAAGGCTCATATCGAGAGAGAATCTGAAACCGGACTTTCCCGAGTGGTACATCAAGGCGCGCAGTATTGATCGTCAATACTTGAAGGACCTCATCAGTGAGCGCTGGCGATTGCAAAGTGCGCTGGATGAGGTGCTGGGAGACCTGCAAAAGGACATCAACGCGTTCGCCGAACCCTTGCTCGTTCAGGGCCTGAAAGAAAGGCTGAATCTGCAACTGGATGTCCATGCCACATCGGTGCGGCTTTATGTTCCTGCGCCCCTGGGTTTTGGCATCGACACTCATGCCAGCCGGCTCAGGCAGTCAACATTGCTGGAGGCTGCGCTACACAATTTCGAAGACGCTGAAACCGAGCCAGGCGCCTTTCGCGACGGCAGCGGCGTCTTTACCAGCGACATTGACGGGTCGCCTAAGCGACATTCGTTGACGGTCGAAAAGTTTGCGACCTTGTGCCGGGACCTCGATCTCGGGGCACAGTATCAGCAGCATATTTCGGGTTTGCTGGACCCTGCGCAGGCGGACGCCAAAGCGTCGCTCGAACAACACTTCGTGGGCACTGAAAAGGCAGCCTTCAACGAATCGGCGCTGATTGCATATTTGAAGGGCGATGTGACGTCTTATGCCTATGGAAAGTTGCAGCAACTACGGGACAACCAGCAAAACATCATGATGGGCAATCGCCCGTTACAGGCTCATCGACTGTCGCTCATGGGATTCAAACTCACCGGGATCGTACTGTTTAGTGCTGTGGCTGACCCCACGTACATGCAGGAAACTTTCGATAGTCTGGTCCCGAAGCATCAACGGTTGATGATGGAGTGGTCGAGCAAACTCGAATTGTTGCCCGGACAGGAGTTTGAGCAGTTCAAGTTGCTCAAGTCTTTTTTTGCCAACGGCCCCCGCGCGATTATCGAGGACACGCAGCGGACACAAGACCGGTATGCGCAAAGCCGTCTGGATGGAACGTTGATTGCCTACGTACCGGATGACCCCGATCATCCGCTCAAGGAGTACGACTCGTTCACCGACTTCATGAAGGAACTGACGAGCCAGTTACGCGCTGCGGATTACCAGCAGTTTTTCAGCCGCTTTGTGGCACACAAAGACCAAGGGCGGTTTTTCGCGCGTGTCCGGGAGCGTTTCAGCACCTTCACCTGGCAGCAGCGCGAACCGTTGGACATGGGACCGTGGTGGCGGGAAACCGCAGTGGAAAACCCCAATGCGGAGCCCATCACCAACCCCATCGTCGGTGAGCTGTGGCCTCAGCTTTGTCTATGGCGGCGCTACAAGGCCATCGCCGATGCCCGGCAGATCGCCGTGCCCACTGACGATGAAGATGCCGCCAGTCGCTGGAAACGATTGACCAGCTACGCGGATATCGGTTGGAACATTTTCAACTTCGGTGCGATGTTGGTGCCGGGCCTGGGAGAAGCCATGCTGGGCATCATGGTCGGGCAAATGATGCTCGAAACCATGGAAGGTATTGAAGACTGGAGCAAAGGCGACAAGGAAGAAGCGGCGGCCCACCTGACAGGAGTCCTGATCAATTTCGCCCAATTGGCAATTATGGCGGCAGGACATGTTTTACCCGCAGGTGCGCCGGCAGCGGTCAAGCCTTCGGCCTTTGTCGACCAGCTTAAGCCGGTCACGCTCGCCGATGGCAAAAGCCGGCTGTGGAACCCCGACTTGAGCCCGTACGAACACAAAGTCAATCTGGCCCGTGATTCGAAAGTGAACCACCGCGGCCTTCTCCCGCACAACGATCAGGAATTTCTGTCGCGCGATGGCAAGTATTTCTCGGTCCAGGACGACCCGGGCACCGGACAGCCGCAGCTCCGGCATCCGGACCGCCCGACGGCCTACTCGCCCAAGCTTGCGCACAACGGGGCCGGTGCCTGGCTCAGCGAAATTGATCGTCCTGTCGAGTGGGACACGACGGCGCTCATGCGACGCCTCGGGACGACGCTCGATGCGTTCGACGATGCAACCCTGGAGCACATCCGTATCGTCAGTGGAGTCGAAGAAGATGTGTTGCGCCGGTTACAGGTCGAAAACGAAGCGCCACCGGCATTGCTGACCGACACGATCAATCGGTTCAAGACATGGGCGGACACGGGGGCGCTTCCCGCGAACGGTCAGCCCCCTTCGAGTAATGCAGGGGTGCGATTGCTCCAGCGCGACTTCGAGCAATTGCCCGCCAACGTGGCGGAGGAGTTGCTGGCCGCCGCCGAGCCGGCAGACTTGCAAGTGCTTGCCGAGCAGAAGCGTATCCCCTTGCAGCTCAGGCAACAGGTGCGCGCAGCCTTGCTGGAGGTCCGTGTGGCTCGGGCCTATGAAGGGCTTTTCCTTGACTCGCTGACAGATCTCGATACGGAAAGGCTGGCGCTGCACACCCTGCCAACCTTGCCGAATTGGCCGGGCGATGTGCGCATCGAAATCCGCGAATATTCGTTCACCGGGCACCTGCGCGACAGCATCGGCCCTGACAATGCGCGCGTGCGTAAAATCCTCGTCAGCGATGAGGGCGGTTATGAAGCACGGGACGCCGCCAATCATCATTTGCATGGGGCCGACAACCTGTTTGCTTCTGTGCTGCATGCCTTGCCTGACGCTGAACGCAGCGCGTTGGGGTATGAAATCAATCAAGGGGCAGCTCTTCTGCAGGCCGTTCGAAAAGCGCCCCTGACGCGGGAAACGTTCAAGCCGATGCTTGCAGACAACCCGCGTTCCATACCGGCCTATGATCGCGCCTCAATGCAACTGAACGGCGGCACTCGCGGGGCCGTTCAGGGCATCCGACGGCTCACCGCAACAGTGACACCGCAGGAGCGGGTCGTGAACGTGCGGCCCGGCTGGACCGAGGCCGAGGCGCAGGCCTATCTGGACGGCGGCGGCCATGGCAGCAGCCCGGAGCAGCGAGCAGGCGAGCTCGAAGCCGAATTCGATCGACTCAACGCCAACTTCCGGCGCTGGCTGAAGTCACCGACCGAGGCCTTCAGATTCAGCCCGGCCGGCTTTGCGGAATGGGAGGCCAGAAACGCGCTGTACAAAGCCATCAGGCAGTGTTGGCAGCAGCTCGGCGAACGTGATGTGGATACGTTCGGCAACCTGCAGGGCAGAGTGCTCGACCTCAAAAATATGCCGCTGGGACGGTTGTTGGGCACCATGCCCACCCTGGAGGGTACTTTCGAGCATGTCACCCGTCTGAACCTGCTCGGCACCGAACTGATCGATGCGCAGGTGTCCTTCCTCGATCATTTTCCCAAACTGCGCTCGTTGAACCTGAGCAGCAATCGGCTCACGCAACTGCCACCGGCGGTGGGCCGATTACGAGGGCTGACGGAGCTCGCCCTCGGGAACAACCGGATTGTGCTGGATGCGCGGTCGGTGATTGACCTTGGCGCTCTATGGCGGCTTCAGTCCCTGGACCTGCGAGGGAATCCTTTAGGGCGGGTGCCGAACATTGGCCGGATGCGCATGTTGCACACCGTGATCCTGGCCGAAACCGGTATTCATACCTGGCCTGACGGTCTGTTTTCTCAGCCAAGATTTCGGCATTTCTATCTCAATCTGCAGCGCAATGAGCTGACTGTCATTCCTCGGGTTGCACCGGGCTCTGTCGAAGCCGAACTGCTGGCCCGCACCGTGTTGAACCGTGATCCCGAATGGATTTCGCCAGAGAACCTGAACACGCTGAGAGAGCACATTCGATCCGTCGGCCTCGACCCCGACCGGCCTTATCCACCCCGCGGTGTGCAAGACAGCCTTGACTGGGAGGAAGGCATGACGCGACCTGAATGGGTGGCTCGTCAGGAAATTTGGAATGCGGTCGAAGACGAAACGGGATCGGTGCCGTTTTTCAACAAGATCCGCGCGCTCACTGAATCGACTCACTTCAAAAACGACCCGGCATTCAGAGCAGACATGACCAGCAAGCTCTGGCGAATGCTGGAGGCCATGTCCAAGGACAGCGAGCTGCGCAAGAATCTTTTCGTGATCGGCAAAGAAGAGGGCATCAATTGCGTTGATGGGGGGGCCCATCTGTTCAATACGATGGGCATCGAAGTGCTGATCCAGGAAGCCTATGCGCTGGGCAGTCCGAGCCTGGTGGAAGCGGAACTGGTGCTGCTGGCCAGAGGCAAATCCCGTCTGAATGAGTTGAGCAGGATTGCCAACCGGCGCATCGCCGAGCGGCTGGCGGCCGGTGAGCAATTCAGGCGCGTCGATGACAACGGCGTGGTAACAGGGACCATCGATGAAGTCGAAGTCCATATGGCCTTCATGACGGATCTTGCTGAGCGGCTTGAACTGCCCTGGCAATCCCGGGACCTGCAATTTCGGAACATGACCGGTGTTACGCCGCCGATGATCGACGACGCCTGGCGGCGGGTGTTGGCGTTGGAAGAGGGAGATTTGCTGCGTGACTCGATCAGCGAACTGCCGTTCTGGGAGTCTTATGTTCAGGGCTCCAATCGCCGGACGTTCAAGCTCTTCAACCGCCGGACCAATGCCACGACGGAATTCAACATGGCGCTGGATAAACGGGCGACCGAGACACAACTTTCCGTGGAAGAAAGAGCCCGATTGAAAGAGGAGATTCGGGTGCTCGCCGCAGAACTGGGCAAGCAGGAAAGCGAGTTTGCTCCGGGACGGGTCATGACCGACGAGGAGTATGGCTCCGAGTTGAGTCTGATATACGACGAAGAGAAGGCGTTGCTCAAGACACTCACCCAGCAGGCGATGGACCGGGCAAAACTGCAACGGGTTGAAATCCCGTTTACGGTCGAGCCGCAAAACTGATCACGCATCAGTCCGATTAATTCGTACATAAGGAAATGTACTTTGGAAAACACTCATGAATCGCCGCAGCAATCGTCTGCGGCGGATGATCACGGTTTTAATGACGACATCCTTGCCGGGTTGATCCCCGACTGGCTGGTTGATGCTTCACCGCAAAGGCGAGAGGCCTTGAACAAGGCTCAAGGGGCTTTACCGCAATGGTTTCTGTCAGCGTCGAAAGCACAGCGTCTGTCGCTGCACGAGCACTATGAAGCCAGTTTTGCCTCGCAGAATCTGCTGGATAAAACAATGTCCAGCCTGCAACAGATCAATACGTTTGCCGAACCCCTGCTGGTCAAGGCACTGAAAGATCAGCTGGGTGTGGGGTTGGATGTCAACAAAACGTTCCTGCTGCTCAAAAAGCCAGTGGAGCTTGGCGTATTCAAGATAGAGGCTGGCTCCTTTGAGGTCACAAAACTTCCGCTGTTGCAGGCGGCATTGCACAACTTCGAAGAGGCCGAAAGTGTCCGTGGCGCTTTTCATTCCTCGTCAGGGTTCGTTGTCGAAGAGTCGACAGGCGACAACAGGCAGGTGCTCACGACGCTGAGTGTCGCGGGGTTTATAAAACTCTGTCGCGAGCTGGATATCGGGGCGAAGTATCAAACGTACCTGAACGGCTTTTTAAAGCCCTCGGACATCGTCGCCGAAGGTGTGCTGCGTGAACGTTTTATCGCCAGTCAAAAATCCGCGATGCGTGCCGCCGCCGAGCTGGCCTTGTTGAAGAAAGACATCGAGCCCAAGGATTATTCGATGATCCTTTCGGTCATCGACGGCGAGATCAATCCCAAGGTAGACGATAAACCGGTCTGGATCGGCGACCTGGTTTTGATGAAGAAAAGAATGACCGGCTGCGTGTTCTTCCATATCTGTGAAAAGTATCGCTACTCCGATGAAGTCATTCTCTACATTCCCCATGATCCGCAGCATCCATTGAAAAGGTACAAGGGCCACGAGATGGAGGCCGACTTCAAACGTCGGTTCATGACTGAGGAGGTTGCGAAGCCCGATGGCGGTCCGACAGACTATCAACGCTTTTTCAGCCAGTTTGTCGCCTACGCCGACCGGCCATATTACTTCAGCCAGTTCACTCAAAAAGCGCCAGATTCACCGCCAGACGCGGCCGCTCCCTTGCGCTCCCCCGTGTGGCAACTGGTTGACGCATTCAACCCGTTTTCCGCGATCACCCGGCCGCGCGAATTGCCCCCCGCACCCCCTGCCAAACAAGAACCGGTCGACGATCCTTTTGTCCGAACCTCGGGTTTCAGGCGCAATGGACTTTGGGGGCCGAACGTCGACCTTTGGCTGGATCTCTACGAGCAAAGTACTGACAAAATCCTTGCCGATGCCCGCAGCCATGCGGTCCCTACTGCCGATGTCGATGCCAGGGCCCGAGCGGAAAAAATCGCGCGTTTGCAGGAGATCGGCATGTTGGCATTGAACGTCGCTTCGATGTTCGTGCCCGGATTCGGCGAAGTCATGATGATCGTCATGGCGACTCAGATTACCTACGAGGCGTTCGAAGGTGCCGTCGAGTGGAGCGAGGGCGACCGCAAGGCCGCCTTGGCGCACTTGACCGATGTCGCCGAAAACCTCGCGCTGATTGCTGTTATGCACGGGGCAGGTAAAGGGCTCGCCAAGGTGACAGCGATCAAGCCGGAACCGGTTGTCGACGGGTTGCAGCCGATCACATTGCCATCGGGTCAGCAGAAGCTGTGGAAGCCTGACCTTGGCCCCTACAAAACCACTATCAGCCTGCCAGCGGATTCGCAGCCCAACAAACTGGGCCTGCATCGCTACAACGGCCAGGACATCCTACCTCTGGACGACAGTCACTTTGTTGTTGATCAGGACCCGGTCAGCGGACAACACGCCATCCAGCACCCGAGCCGGTCGGATGCTTACGCTCCACAGCTGGAACACAATGGCGTCGGGAGCTGGATCAGCGAAATCGATCAGCCTTTAACCTGGCATGGGCCGAAGCTGATGAAGCGTCTGGGTTATCGGGCGCAGGCGTTCACCGACACCCAGCTGGAGCAAGTACGGATCAGCAGCGGCGCAGAACCCGACCAACTGCGTCGCATGCATGTCGAACAAGAGCCACCTTCAGCCCTGCTCACCGATAGCCTCACACGCTTTCGAATCGACCGTGATATCGAGGTGTTCAAGGCGCGCATCAGCAGTGATGTCCCCAGGGTCTTCGGCAGCGCTGATCTGCATCTGCAATTCAAACTGATGCGCAGTCAAGGGTTGCTGCCCGACACGCCCCCCCTGAGAGTGCTGGACGGCAAAGGCAAGATGATCTGGGAAGATCCCCTTGATGGAGGCGTGTCCTCGCGTCGACTGATTTTCATGGTGAGTGACCAGGAGTCGGCGAAAGGAACAGTGCTCCGGTCGCTCCTGGAAATGTACAAGGCGCAGAACGTTGAACTCGATAACGTTCCGGGCGCGGCAGATGCACCGCTGGATCAACGCGCCGTTGAGTTGCGCAAGGAAATCGCCAGTGCCGCGCAGGACAGGAAGCTCACACTGTTCGAATCGCTCTACCGGGAGCAGAACGCTACCGGCGAGCGTGATGTGCAGCGCATTCAGGGCTTTTTTCCAAAACTGCCAACGGTTGTAGCGAAACAGATTCTGGAGGCCGCGACACCGCAAGAACTGGCTGTAATTGCCAGGCCCGGGCCTTTGCCGCAGGGCATTTATGAGCAGGCTCAGTGGTGTCAGCAGGAACTGCGAATGGCGCACGCTTATGAAGGGCTCTATCTCGATCAGGCCAATATCGACAGCGAACGGCTGGCTTTGCACAGCCTTGCAACGCTGCCGGGCTGGCCAACCGAAACCCGTTTCGAACTCCGCAGCTACGGGCCGCAAGGACGACTGCTGGATGCGGTCGGTACGTCGCAGACGACCGTGGTATTGGTGCTGGACGACAATACCCGATTCGCTCAAACGTCCTCTGCAAACCTCTACTCGACACTCTTGCAGGCCCTGTCGCCAGACGAACGACAGGCATTGGGTTTCACCTTGCAAGAGGCGCAAAAATTGAAGCAGGCGGTGCAACAATCGCCGATGCCGCGCGAACAGTTCAGAACGGTTCTGCTCAATCAAAGAGACCTTAAAGCCAGCGTTGAGCCGGGTAGCCGATTGCGCGGCGGGGGTTACCCATTACCCAGCGCAAAGGAGATGGTGAACTTTTTCCGGACCAGTCGAGGGCGCGTTCGCAGGTTGTACCCCGACTTCAGCGAGGCACAAATCGAGGCATTCCTGCAGACGCCAGGGGTGGACGTTCGAGACGAACTGACTCGACTTGAAACCGAGTTTGCGACCTTGAAACGCGACTTGAATGCCTGGATTGAAGAGCGCACCAGGGCGCAAACCAGCTCACCTGTGCCGCACGAGCCGGCAGGCGTGGAAGCGCAATTGATCGCCAGCAGACTCCGGCGCAGTTGGTGCCGGCAGAGCGGTTCAACGTTGAGCATCTCTTCTACTATGGAGCTGCCGGCCTTGACCGCGCAATTCGATCATGTGGAGGAGCTTGAACTTCTGGGTGTTGGCTTGAACGCAGGTGCCTCGGGATTCCTTAAAGGGTTTACACGTCTGACGAAGCTGAGCATGAGGTGGATGGAGCTCACACAGTTGCCCGAAACCATCGGCGAGATGGGACGTTTGACGCATTTGAACCTCAGTGAGAACCACATTCAACTCAATGAACAGAGCGCGGGATTATTGGCCGCGATGAGCACACTCGAAACACTCGACCTGGAACACAATCCGCTGGGTATCTCGCCGGATTTCAGCGCCATGACCCGATTGAAGACCGTCGACCTCAGACACACAGGGATCACTCAATGGCCCAAGGGCTTGCAGGATCAAGCCGGTCTGGAGACGGTCGATTTGCGCGACAACCAGCTGCGCGAAGTGCCATCCGCCGTCCTCAACCCGCCGGCTGATCAGCTCGAAGCGGTCGCCAGGGTGAATCGGGTGACGCTGCTGGAAGGCAATCCTTTTTCCCCTCAAGGCCGGACTCAACTGTTGGACTATCGAGAGCGCCTGACACGCACCCGGCCCGAGCTGTTAGAGGGAGGAATTACCGGCGCGTTTCACGTTCAGAACCCGATGCTCGCGAGGGTTCGTCAGCTGTATCCCGACTTCAGCGATGCAGAAATCGAGGCATTCCTGCAACCGTTGGGCGATGGCGCCGAGGTGGAACTGGTCCGGCTTGAAAGGGAGTTCGAGACGTTGAACGAGCAGTTGTCTGCCTGGGCGTTTTCAGGAGGCGGCGCACGCCAGACTTACGTGCGGGCAGGGGGCAACATTCGGCTTGGCACAAGAGCTGAGAGGTATACCGCGGCCGAGCGCATTCGGCGTTGCTGGAAGCGGCAAGCTCCGCGAAGAAATGCCGTCGACGGTACCCCGATCGGTTTCGAACTCGACTTGAGTCATGAGACCCTCGATAGCGTGCCCGACCTCGAAGCCGATTTCAGCCACGTGGGCTCGCTGAAACTCAACAACATGGGGTTGAGCGTTTCGCCCGAGGGGTTTCTATCGCGTTTCAGGGGCGTGCGTTGGCTGAACATGGCGGAAAATCGGCTGACAACGTTGCCCCCGGCATTGGGCGAAATGAACGGTTTGACCCGTTTGTTCCTGGAGGGTAACCGTATCCGCCTGACGCCGGAAACTGCCGAGCTGTTGGCCGGGCGTACGACACTCCGAGCGTTGAATCTGTCTCGAAATCCGTTGGGCATGACACTGGATTTCACTCAAATAGCGGATATGCGCTCGCTTTTTCTGGACGACGTCGGCCTTGAAACCTGGCCCGTCGGGTTAGCTGCGCAGCCCCTGCTGGACAATATTGTCCTGAGAAACAATCTCATCACCACGATTCCTGAGTCGGTCATCAACCCTCCTGCCGAGCAATTGGACCGTATGGCGGCTATCAACAGCCGTACCTATATTGGTGGCAATCCATTGTCCGAGGCCTCCCAGCAACAACTGCGTGATTATTGGACCCGACTTGAACGGGAGCGGCCGGATTTGGGGGCCGTGAGATATCCGGGCGTGTTCGAGTTTCAAGCACCTGAGGCTACCGGAGCACTGGAGCGAGTGCGACTCGGTGCGCAGCAACAAACAGCACTTGAACGCTGGACCAAAGACCTGACCGTTGACCAGCTCTCGGCCAGACAGATTCAATGGCAGGCCCTGTTCCAACAGGCAGAATCCGAGGGTTTCTTCCGGGTGCTCAATGACCTGCAAGAGGCGGGAGCGGGTCACGAGGATCTCCAGCGTCGCGTATGGGAGGTGATCGACCCCATCACGCAAACCAGCCCCGAATCCGAAGCGTTGCGTGAGCAAATGTTCGAGTGGGCCGGGCGGCCGGCTTGCTGTGATCGTGCGGCGTTGTCGTTCAGTAATCTGGAAATCATGGCCATGGTGTACAAGGCACGTACGCTGGCGATGGATGCAGAGCAGGGCGAAGCATTGTTGAAGTTGTCCAGAGGGTTGTTCCGGCTGGATGAGGTTGAAAAGATCGCGCTGGCCGATATCGAGAAGCGTACGGCCGCAATCAAAAACTCGGAAAGGTCTGCGGCCGAAAAAGCTCGCCTCATCAATAAAATGGAAGACGTCGAAATCAAACTGGCTTACCGGTTTGGTCTCAAGGATCGTCTCGACCTGCCAGGGCAGCCTCAGCAAGTCAGGTTTGTCGTCATCACCGACGATGAAAGCACCCTGTTGCGCAATCCCTATGCGGTCACGCGCAAAATGCTCGATGACGCCTACGCCAGAGTCGTGGGGCTGAACAGCTCTGATGACGAGCTCCAGGCGCTGTTGTCGAGAGATTTCTGGAAGGATTTCGTGACGAACAAGTACCGGCCACAATTCGAGACGCAGCGTGAACCTTACCAGGAACGCCACGCCAGCCTGCGTGACAGACATAAGGCCGGCACTTTGTCCGAACCGCTCTTCACGTCGCAGTCCGATGACCTGGATGTGCAGCTCCAGATCGAAGAAGCGGCGCTGATCGAGAAACTCACTCGCGAGGAGTTGGTCAAACACCCGCTCTGACACAGCTATCATTTGCACAGATGAACAAAGGCCTGGATATGCGCAAGCATCCAGGCCTTTTTTGTGCCGCCCTACCTGTCAGAACAAAAAGTATCGCTGCGCCATCGGCAACACATCCGCCGGTTCGCACCAGAGCAAAACGCCGTCAGCCTTGACCTGATAAGTCTGCGGATCAACGTCGATGTTCGGCAGGTAGTCGTTGTGAATCAGGTCGGTTTTCTGCACCGCGCGACAGCCTTTGACCACGGCGATTTTTTTCTTCAGACCCAAGGCTTCAGGCAAACCGGCCTCCTGCGCCGCCTGGCTGATAAACGTCAGGCTGGTGGTGTGCAGCGAGCCACCGTAGCTGGCGAACATCGGGCGGTAGTGCACCGGTTGCGGCGTCGGGATCGAGGCGTTGGCATCACCCATCAGGCTGGCCGCAATGGCCCCACCCTTGAGAATCAGCGTCGGTTTGACCCCGAAAAACGCCGGGCGCCACAGCACCAGATCGGCCCATTTGCCGATTTCGACCGAGCCCACTTCATGGCTGATGCCATGGGTGATCGCCGGGTTGATGGTGTACTTGGCGATGTAGCGTTTGGCGCGGAAGTTGTCGTTGCCTTCACCGTCCCGGGGCAGCGGGCCGCGTTGTTTTTTCATCTTGTCGGCGGTCTGCCAGGTGCGCGTGATGACTTCGCCGACGCGGCCCATGGCCTGGCTGTCGGAGCTGATCATCGAGAACGCACCGAGGTCGTGCAGGATATCTTCGGCGGCAATCGTCTCGCGGCGGATGCGGCTTTCGGCGAAGGCCACGTCTTCGGCAATGCTCGGGTCGAGGTGGTGGCAGACCATCAGCATGTCGAGGTGTTCGTCGATGGTGTTGCGGGTGAATGGCCGGGTCGGGTTGGTCGAACTCGGCAGCACGTTGGCAAAACCGCAGGCCTTGATGATGTCCGGCGCATGGCCGCCACCCGCGCCTTCGGTGTGGTAGGTGTGGATGGTGCGGCCCTTGAAGGCGGCGAGAGTGGTTTCGACGAAGCCCGACTCGTTGAGGGTGTCGGTGTGGATCGCCACCTGCACGTCATATTGATCGGCGACGCTCAGGCAGTTGTCGATGCTCGCGGGTGTGGTGCCCCAGTCTTCGTGCAATTTGAGACCGATGGCGCCGGCCTTGACCTGTTCGATCAACGGCTCCGGCAGGCTGGCGTTGCCCTTGCCGGTGAGGCCGATGTTCATCGGGAAGGCGTCCGCCGCTTGAAGCATCCGCGCCAAGTGCCATGGGCCGGACGTGCAAGTGGTCGCGTTGGTGCCGGTGGCAGGGCCGGTGCCGCCGCCGATCATGGTGGTGACGCCGCTCATCAGCGCTTCTTCGATCTGCTGCGGGCAGATGAAGTGGATGTGCGTGTCGATGCCGCCGGCGGTGAGGATCATGCCTTCGCCGGCGATCACTTCGGTGCTGGCGCCGATGGCGATGGTGACGTTGGGCTGCACATCCGGATTGCCGGCCTTGCCGATGCCGGCGATGCGCCCGTCCTTGAGACCGACGTCGGCTTTGACAATGCCCCAATGGTCGATGATCAGCGCGTTGGTGATCACCGTGTCAACGACTTCGGCGGCCAACAGTTGGCTCTGGCCCTGGCCGTCGCGGATGACTTTGCCACCGCCGAATTTCACTTCTTCGCCGTAGGTGGTGAAGTCTTTTTCGACTTCGATCCACAGCTCGGTGTCGGCCAGGCGGACCTTGTCACCGACGGTGGGGCCGAACATGTCGGCGTAGGCCTGACGGGAAATCTTCATTCGTTCGCCTTGAGATTCAATTGGATTTGAGACCGCTCGCATAGCTCGCTATCGCGGGCAAGCCTCGCTCCTACATTTGATCGCGTTCCCTGTAGGAGCGAGGCTTGCCCGCGAAGGGGCCGGTGCGGACAACGCATTACTTACAGGTCGCCCATGATCCTGCCGGCAAACCCGAACACCCGGCGATGCCCGGACAGGTCGACCAGCTCGACCTCGCGGCTCTGCCCCGGTTCGAAGCGCACGGCGGTACCGGCGGGGATGTTCAGGCGCATGCCGCGACTGGCGGCGCGGTCGAAGGTCAGGGCATCGTTGGTTTCGAAAAAGTGATAGTGCGAGCCGACCTGGATCGGCCGGTCGCCGCTGTTGGCCACTTTCAGGCTGACCGTGCGGCGGCCGACGTTGAGTTCGATGTCGCCGGGCTGGATCTGGTATTCACCGGGAATCATCAATGGGCTCCTTGGAGAATCTTGTAATAGAGGGCGGTCGGTTTGTACTGGCCGCTCGGGTCGCAGGCGTAGTCGGGAATCTGACCGGCACGGGTGTAACCCAGTGCCTTGTAGAAATCCTCGGCGGGGGAGCCGGCTTCGGTGTCGAGGTAGAGCATGCCGCGCTTGTGCTGCAGGGCCGCCTGTTCGAGCGCGCTCATCAACTGTTGTCCCAGACCCCGACGCCGCGCATGTTCACGCACCAGCAGTTTCTGCACTTCGGCGCGGTTCAGACCATTGGCTTTCTGGCACAGGGTCAGTTGCACGCTGGCCTGCACCTGTTCGTCCTTGACCACCACCCACAGCAGCACGTTGCCCTTGTTCAGGTTGTCCTGGACTTCATCGAAATAGGCGCGTGCCTGAGTGGCATCCAGATCGGCCATGAAGCCGACGCTGGCGCCATAGCCGACGGCGTCGAGCAGCAGATCAATCAAACCCTGACGATAGTGCGCAAAGCTTTCAACATTGACGCGTCGCAGTTGGGCGGCGTTCATAGGGCGTTACTCCTTGCTGGCGGGCGGCGGTTCGGCGCCAGGGTTGAGGGTCAGTTGCATGAAGGTCAGGTCCAGCCAGCGGCCGAACTTGGTGCCCACCTGCGGCATTTGCCCGGTGGTCACGAAACCGACGCGTTCATGCAGGCGGATGGAAGCGGCGTTGCCGCTTTCGATGGCAGCGACCATCACATGCTTGTCGCAGCCTTTGGCGCGTTCGATCAGCACGTCCATCAATTGCGGGCCAAGACCATTGCCGCGCTGGTCGCTGCGCACATAGACCGAGTGCTCG
Source organism: Pseudomonas sp. LBUM1651 (assembly GCF_059716135.1). Lineage (NCBI taxonomy): Bacteria > Pseudomonadati > Pseudomonadota > Gammaproteobacteria > Pseudomonadales > Pseudomonadaceae > Pseudomonas > Pseudomonas sp. LBUM1651. Next base: position 645,229 of record NZ_CP166805.1, read on the forward strand.
ACGGTGTGGCGGAAACCATCGAACGGTCGCCAGTCACCAAATGAAGCGTAGCCGAGTACGCTGTTATCGCCGTCGACGATCACCAGGATCGGATAGCCCTGGGCTTGCCGGGCGCTGAACCAGGCCTGACGGTTGCCCAGGTCGACGGCCTGTTCGTTCCAGATCGCCGTGGTGTTGAGCACGGCGTCGTTGTAGATATCGCGAATCGCCGGCAGATCGGCGTGTACGGCATCGCGGATGTGGTAAGTCATGGCGCTTCCTCAGGCGATGGGTTGGTGGACGGTGACCAGTTTGGTGCCGTCGGGGAACGTCGCTTCGACCTGAATCTCCGGGATCATTTCCGGGATGCCTTCCATGACCTGTTCGCGGCTGAGCAGTGTGGTGCCGAAATGCATCAACTCGGCTACGGTTCGACCGTCACGGGCTCCTTCGAGCAGCGCGGCGGAGATGTAGGCCATCGCTTCCGGGTAATTGAGTTTTACGCCGCGCGCCAAACGCCGCTCGGCCACGAGGCCGGCGGTGAAGATCAGCAGCTTGTCTTTTTCGCGTGGGGTCAGGTCCATTGTTTGGAATCCATCTGGGCAGATTAAAAGGTATTCGGATCTATGAACACGGCCCTTGTAGGAGCGAGCGGGCGGCGATCCGACTTGCCCGCGAAGGGGACCTTGAGGCCGCCAAAAGCTTCGCGGGCAAGCCTCGCTCCTACAGGGGGCGGTGTTCAGGTGCTCCATATTCTGGGTGGGACCGCTTCTCGGCCTAACAACGCCGGCCGGAGCAATCGCCATAAATCTATCAACCAACCTCGCGCCAACAGCGCCTCACTGGCCAGGCATCGGGCAACGATCAGCCCCGGCAACTGCGTCAAATCCCCGCGCACCTCATTGGGCAGCGAGCGGCACTTTTCCAGCAATTGGCTATCAATCTCGCCCGTCACCAACAACGTCGCAAACACCGGTTGGCCATCCAGACCGATCGGCGAATCCAGCAATCCGTCATTCCCGACAATGCGCTGGCGTTCGTGCCAGAGCAACTGGCCGTCGCGGCGGATATCCAGCTGCGTCTGAAAATGCCCGAGGTCAAAACGCTCGCCGCTGGCCGGCCGGCCCAGCGCCACGACGTCCCAGTAGAACAGTCGCGCATCACCTTCCAGATCAATGGACGTACTGAGCTCGGCCTGCGCATCGCTGAAGATGATCGTCTCTTGGGGGAGCCACTCCAGTGTCGCGCCGTTGGCCACTTTCAGGTCGAGTTTCTGATAAGCCGGCCCTGCGGCGCGATACCACTTGGCCGCGCCGGGGCTGGTGATTTGCGCCCAGGCGTCGCGACCGACGCTGGCGCTGATGTCCAGCCTGTCACCACCGGCAATCCCGCCTGGCGGGTGCACGATGATGTGTTGGCACACCTCGGGCCCTTCGGCATACAGATGCTTCTGCACCCGCAACGGGCCTTTGTGGCGGCGCTGAACCGGGCGCGTGCTGTCGCCGAATCGGGCGTAGCCAAGCTCCAGCTCGGCGTGCCAGCTCGGAGTGAACAGCGTAATGGGGGCAGGTAAATTCATGATTTCTAATTATCGTTAGGACGCTACAGATTAGATCGTAACCAGACCGCGCACACCCTCGGCTTCCATATTTTCGCCACGACCCTGTTGCACGATCTCGCCCCGGGACATCACCAGATACTGATCGGCCAGCTCGGCGGCGAAATCGTAGAACTGCTCCACCAGTAAAATCGCCATGTCACCGCGCGCCGCGAGTTTTTTGATCACCGCGCCGATTTCCTTGATCACCGACGGCTGGATGCCTTCGGTGGGCTCATCGAGAATCAACAACCGTGGGCGGCTGGCCAAGGCGCGGCCGATGGCGAGTTGCTGTTGTTGGCCACCGGACAAGTCACCGCCGCGCCGTTGCTTCATTTGCAGCAACACCGGGAACAGCTCGTAGATGAACGCCGGGACTTCCTTCGCTTCATTGCCGGAGAACCGCGACAGACCCATCAGCAGGTTTTCTTCCACGGTCAGCCGCCCGAAGATTTCGCGGCCCTGGGGCACGTAGGCGATCCCGGCGTGAACCCGCTGGTGCGGCTTGAAGGTGGTGATCGGTTTGCCTTCCCAGTTCACCGCACCTTCCTTGGCCGGCAGCAAACCCATCAGGCATTTGAGCAGGGTGGTCTTGCCCACACCGTTGCGCCCGAGCAGGCAGGTGACTTCACCGACCTTCACCTCAAACGTCAGGCCGCGCAGGATGTGGCTACCGCCGTAATACTGGTGCAGCTTGTCGACTTGCAGCATCGTTGAACTCTCCTAAACCCCCTGTAGGAGCGAGCTTGCTCGCGAAGAACCTTGGGGCGACGCATTCATTCAGAACAACCGCGTCATCGTTAACGTCCATCGCGAGCAAGCTCGCTCCTACGGGTAACAATTAGCGACCGAGGTAAACCTCGATCACCCGCTCGTTATCCTGCACCTGCTCCAGCGATCCTTCGGCCAACACGCTGCCCTGGTGCAACACGGTGACGTGGTCGGCAATCGAGCCGACGAAGCCCATGTCGTGCTCCACCACCATCAGCGAATGTTTGCCGGCCAGGCGCTTGAACAGTTCGGCGGTGAACTCGGTTTCAGCGTCGGTCATGCCCGCTACCGGTTCATCGAGCAGCAGCAATTGCGGGTCTTGCATCAGCAACATGCCGATCTCCAGAAACTGCTTCTGACCGTGGGACAACAACCCTGCTGGGCGATTGACCGAGGTGGTCAGGCGAATGGTGTCCAGCACTTCGCTGATGCGATCCTTCTGCTCGCCACTCAAGCGAGCCCGCAGACTGGCCCACACCGACTTGTCGGTTTTCTGCGCAAGTTCCAGGTTTTCGAACACGCTCAAGGCTTCGAACACCGTCGGCTTCTGGAACTTGCGGCCGATGCCGGCCTGGGCAATCTGCACTTCGCTCATCTGCGTCAGATCAAGGGTTTCACCGAACCAGGCTTTGCCGTGACTGGGGCGAGTCTTGCCGGTGATCACGTCCATCAGCGTGGTTTTGCCCGCACCGTTGGGGCCGATGATGCAGCGCAATTCGCCGACACCGATGTACAGGTTCAGCGCGTTCAGCGCCTTGAAACCATCGAAGCTGACGCTGATGTCTTCCAGGGTCAGGATGGTGCCGTGGCGGGTATCGAGGCCGGGGCTGACGCGTTGGCCGTGGCCGATCGCGTCGCGGCTGGTGCCGGCGTCCTTGTTGGGTTCAACCGGGAAAAAGGCTGGTTCGAGCATGAATTCCGCCGTTGGTGTGATTCTCATTGTTCACCCCTTTTTTTCAGCAGGCCGATCACACCTTTGGGCAGGTACAAGGTCACGACGATGAACAACGCGCCAAGGAAAAACAGCCAGTACTCCGGGAACGCCACGGTGAACCAGCTCTTCATGCCGTTGACCACGCCGGCACCGAGCAGCGGACCGATCAGTGTGCCGCGACCACCGAGCGCCACCCAGACGGCGGCTTCGATCGAGTTGGTCGGTGACATTTCGCTCGGGTTGATGATGCCGACTTGCGGCACGTACAGCGCGCCCGCCAAACCGCACAACACTGCGCTCAACACCCAGACAAACAACTTGAAACCGCGTGGATCGTAGCCGCAGAACATCAGGCGGTTTTCCGCATCGCGCAACGCGGTCAACACCCGGCCAAACTTGCTCTGCGCCAGGCGCCAGCCGATGAACAGGCTCGCCACCAGCAGCAGCACCGTGGCGAAAAACAGCACGGCGCGGGTGCCCGGTTCAGTGATGCCGAAGCCGAGAATGGTGCGGAAATTGGTGAAGCCGTTGTTGCCGCCAAACCCGGTTTCGTTGCGGAAGAACAACAGCATTCCAGCGAACGTCAGGGCCTGGGTCATGATCGAGAAATACACGCCCTTGATCCGCGAGCGGAAGGCAAAGAACCCGAACACCAGCGCCAGCAACCCCGGCGCCAATACCACCAGACACATCGACCAGAGGAAGCTGCTGGTGCCGGTCCAGTACCACGGCAATTCGGTCCACGACAGGAACGTCATGAACGCCGGCAAACCATCACCCGAGGCTTGGCGCATCAGGTACATGCCCATGGCATAACCACCCAGGGCGAAGAACAGCCCGTGCCCGAGGGACAGCAGGCCGGCGTATCCCCAGACCAGATCCAGCGCCAGGGCGACGATGGCGTAGCAAAGAATCTTGCCCACCAGCGTCAGCGTGTAGGCCGAGACGTGAAGCGTGCTGTCCGCCGGTAACAACGACAGCAGCGGCAACGCGAGCAGCAGAATAAGGATTACCACACCGACGGCAATCGTGACTTTGGGGCCGGCTTTTTGTGTCGCGGTAACGAGCAGAGGCTGGTTCATCAGTCGATCACCCGTCCTTTCAGTGCGAAGAGGCCTTGCGGACGTTTCTGGATGAACAGAATGATCAGCGCGAGGATCAGGATCTTGCCGAGCACGGCACCGATCTGCGGTTCGAGAATCTTGTTGGCGATACCCAGGCCGAACGCGGCGAGCACGCTACCGGCCAACTGACCGACACCGCCGAGCACGACCACCAGGAACGAGTCGATGATGTAACTCTGGCCAAGGTCCGGGCCGACGTTGCCGATCTGGCTGAGGGCCACGCCGCCAAGGCCGGCAATGCCCGAGCCGAGACCGAAAGCAAGCATGTCGACACGCCCGGTCGGCACACCGCAGCAGGCCGCCATGTTGCGATTCTGAGTGACGGCGCGCACGTTCAAACCCAGGCGCGTCTTGTTCAGCAGCAGCCAGGTCAGCACCACCACAAACAGCGCGAACGCGATGATCACGATGCGGTTGTACGGCAGCACCAGATTCGGCAGCACCTGAATCCCGCCGGACAACCACGCCGGATTGGCCACTTCAACGTTCTGCGCGCCGAACACCAATCGGACAAGCTGAATCAGCATGAGGCTGATACCCCACGTCGCGAGCAGGGTTTCCAATGGGCGGCCGTAGAGGTGGCGAATCACCGTGCGTTCCAGTGCCATGCCGATCGCGGCCGTGACGAAAAACGCCACCGGCAACGCGATCAGCGGATAGAACTCGATGGCCTGTGGGGCGAAACGCTGGAACATCAGTTGCACCACGTACGTCGAGTAGGCGCCGAGCATCAGCATCTCGCCGTGGGCCATGTTGATCACGCCGAGCAGGCCGAAAGTGATCGCCAGGCCGAGCGCCGCGAGCAGCAGAATCGAACCGAGGGACATACCGCTGAAGGCTTGACCAAGCATTTCGCCGATCAGCAGTTTGCGTTTGACCTGGGCCAGGCTGGTTTCGGCGGCGGTGCGCACGGCGGCGTCCGCTTCGACACCCGGTTGCAGCAAGCTTTCGAGGCGGGTGCGGGCCAGTGGGTCGCCGGTTTCACCGAGCAGGCGCACCGCGGCGAGGCGCACGGCCGGGTCGTTGTCCACCAGTTGCAGATTGGCCAGCGCCAGGCTCAGCGCGGCATGAACGTTTTCGTCTTGTTCGCCAGCCAGTTGCTGGTCGAGGAATTTCAGCTGCGCCGGTTTTGCGCTTTTCTGCAATTGCTGCGCGGCGGCCAGACGGATGTTGCTGTCGGCGGCGAGCAGTTGGTGGCTGGCCAGCGCGGTGTCGATCAGACCCCGCAGGCGATTGTTCAGGCGCAAGGTTTTCGGTTGACCGTCGACCGTCAACTCGCCTTGTTGCAGGGCGTTGATCAGTTCGACACGGGCCGGATCGGGCTGCGCGGCCCAGGCTTCCAGAAGCTTGGCTTGCTGCACGGGATTGGCGGCGACGAAGTCTTCGGCGTCGCCGGAATGCGCGGCCATCGGCAACAGCATTGCGACGGCGAGGATCAAGCGGTAAAGGGCGGTGGGCATAGAAAACGTCCTGGTCATACGCGAACCCTGTAGGAGCCGGCTTGCTGGCGATAGCGATGGCACATCCAACATCGATGTGACTGACGCACCGCGATCGCCAGCAAGCCGGCTCCTACAGGTGTATTGCGTCGCTGGCTTAGTTGCTCTTCACCGCATAATCCGGCTTCTTGTCGTTACCCGAGATGAACGGGCTCCACGGTTGGGCGCGGATCGGCCCTTCGGTCTGCCACACCACGTTGAACTGACCGTCCGCCTGGATCTCGCCGATCATCACCGGCTTGTGCAGGTGGTGGTTGGTCTTGTCCATGGTCAGGGTGTACCCGGACGGCGCGGCAAAGGTCTGGCCGGCCAGCGCTTCGCGGACTTTGTCGACGTCGGTGGACTTGGCTTTTTCAGCCGCCTGCGCCCACATGTGAATGCCGACGTAGGTGGCTTCCATCGGATCGTTGGTCACCGCTTTGTCGGCGCCCGGCAAGTTGTGTTTCTTCGCGTAGGCTTTCCAGTCGGCGACGAATTTCTTGTTGGTCGGGTTCTCGACCGACTCGAAGTAGTTCCACGCCGCGAGGTTGCCCACCAGCGGTTTGGTGTCGATGCCACGCAGTTCTTCTTCACCGACGGAGAACGCCACGACTGGAACGTCGGTGGCTTTCAAGCCCTGGTTGGCCAGCTCTTTATAGAACGGCACGTTCGAATCGCCGTTGACGGTGGAGATGACCGCGGTCTTGCCACCGGCCGAGAATTTTTTGATGTTGGCCACGATGGTTTGATAGTCGCTGTGACCGAACGGGGTGTAGACCTCTTCGATGTCCTTGTCCGCCACGCCTTTGGAGTGCAGGAACGAGCGCAGGATCTTGTTGGTGGTGCGCGGGTAGACGTAGTCGGTGCCGAGCAGGAAGTAGCGTTTGGCGCTGCCGCCTTCTTCGCTCATCAGGTATTCCACCGCCGGGATCGCCTGCTGGTTCGGCGCGGCGCCGGTGTAGAACACGTTCGGCGACATCTCTTCGCCTTCGTATTGCACCGGGTAGAACAGCAGACCGTTGAGCTCTTCGAACACCGGCAACACCGATTTGCGCGACACCGAGGTCCAGCAGCCGAACACCACGGCGACCTTGTCTTGAGTCAGCAATTGACGGCCCTTTTCGGCGAACAGCGGCCAGTTCGAAGCCGGGTCGACGACGACCGGTTCGAGCATCTTGCCGTTCACGCCGCCCTTGGCGTTGATCTCGTCGATGGTCATCAGCGCCATGTCTTTGAGCGACGTTTCGGAGATCGCCATGGTGCCGGACAACGAATGCAGAATACCGACCTTGATGGTCTCGGCGGCCTGGACAGTCCAGGTCATGCCCATCGCGGCAATGCTTGCCGTGAGTGTGAAAGCCTTGATCAAACTGCGACGCTTCATTGTGCGATCTCCATGAACTTATGAATTTTCTTGGTTGGCAGATGCGGACTACTGAAGGGTCTTTAGCAAGGGCTGTGCCTAAGACCTGAAGCGCGTTACCTGAAGGGCAAAAGAGCCCGGCGGGCCTCCCGGCTGCACCGTGAGCGGGCACAAAATTGCGTGCGGGCATGGCGATGCGCCCAAGTGGTGCCGACTATGAAGAGGTAGTAACTATGTACCGCCGTTGGCGGATTTCCCGGTGCGATAGTGGGTGCTCAATGATGAATCAACGGAGTGCCATTTCATGGATGAACAATCACAACAACCCGCCTCGACAGCGTCGGTAGCAGCACTGAAAGTATTGGATCGGGCGTTTCTGTCGGCGGGCGATGCCGCACGTTACGCCCATGAACGCGTGGGCCGCCGCCGCGATCGCAGGTATTACGGCTATATCCTTCAACGAAACGATCAACGGTTTGTGATTACCGAACCGGGGGAGCAGCCGATCCGCACCGTCACGCATCATCAGTTGTTCCCCGACAACCATCTCTTGCACGGTCGGTTCTATTCTCACCCCGCGCTTTCGACGCTCGATGCAGGCAAGGTCGCGCAGATGAAGTGGTCCATCGATGATGCCGCGACCAGTTTGCTGATGTTCAGTGTTGACGAGCTGCGCAACAGCATCGTGAGCACTATGCCGGCCTATCTTTCGGGGGCCGAGGACAGTTTGATTGGTTTCATCCCTGACCTCTCACGAAGTGTGAGCCTGCTCAATCTGATAGGAACCGAGGCTGCACCCGGCGATTTTGCACTGGGCCTTGAAGCCGGTGCTGCCAAACCGGAACAGCTCGTTGTGGAAACGGCCGCCGCCGGTGATTTGCAGGTCATCATCAGCAACGGCCGCTGGTACCCCCGCGGCAAAGTCAGCGGGCCGTTGGTCCCCGGTCCGTGGGAGCGGAGCGTGCCGGAACGGGTGTCGTTTGGTGCGGTTTTCCCGTCGGCCGATGCCGCGGCGCTCGATCGTTACGGCAAAGACACGGAGCAATACGATGAAGAACAGACCTGGTTTGGTTTCATCCTCAAGCAACAAGGCAAGGATGAGTACATCGCCAGCGAACTGGTGCCGGTCAGCGAGGTTAGAGACAAGCTTTACTCATTGCGCAGTCTGTTTGGCATTTCCGCAAGAACCGGGGATGTGTCATTCCCCGAGTCGTTCATACCTCACTCCTATTTCTATTCGCGCCCACAGATCAAGCATGCGCGGGACGCCTCCCGACACTGGTTGGCGCAACACTTCATTGTTCCGAGAGATCTGTTTGTGGTGATTTACAACTCCCGCAGGCGTCCGGTCATCGAAACGAATGCGAGCATTCCCGTCTATATAGCGACTCAGGACGGTGCTCTTCTGAAATACATCGCCCGCAAAGGCACAAGGCTGTTCGACAATGACGTACCGAATATGGGCCTGGAAGTGATTCAATCCAACCTGGCCAGTGGGAAGCTCACCCCGACGGGGTTTGTCAGGGTTGTCGCCAACAGCGGTGAGTTACACGTCATGCGCACCAGTCTGTGCTGGGACAGGAAAGGATTGATCGATACCTACTGGGCGCCAAGCCTGTACCTGGAGCGTCGAACGCTCGGTCCGGTCTTTCCTGCGGCCGAGGACGCGGCCGTGTATGCGCGCTCGCAAATACCCGTGGGTAAGGCAAGGGCCTCTGGCGGTCTGATCTTGAAGCGAGCGGACGGCTTTTTTGTGGCCACCGATCCGGTCGACGTTCCCCGGGAAGACTTCGATATCAATTGGATTTTTCCGGATGAAGCGGTGACCACCGGCCAGTTTCCGGCAGGCTGCAGTATCGTTGCTCGCTATCGCTCACGGGTGCCGCGAGCATTGCCTCTTGTGTTGTCGACTGTAGATAAAGAGCTCTACCTCAACATGCTCTCTGTCGATGTGGTTTACACGGCATTCACCCGCACGGAACAGCTGCTCGACGAGTACCTGTTTGGACCTGACGGATCGACTATCCGTTATCGGGTCGGGGTCTGGGAGCGAGTTCGGGCCGACCTTGCCATTGCGCTCAGCGCATCGGGCAAGCCGGCTCGTGACCTGGACGCGACCTGGATCAAGGAGCAAATCCATCAGGGGTTGTTGTCACCGACAGATTGGGTAAAAAAACTGGCGAGGTCTGGTTATCTGCAAGTGGTCGTGGGAAGCCGGCTATGGGGCCATGCGCGTGCGGTGACAGAGTTTGTGCCATTTACTACGGCGATTCGCACGAATACTGCCAGGATTGCTGTGTCGGAGCCGGCTTACAGCCCAGTGCATGTTCGAGAACAGGATGCCGCGCGTTTTGTTCATGAACAGGCCGGCAGTCGTTCAGTACTGAGTTTCGGATTCATGCTCAGGAACGCTCGCGACGGCTCCTTCATCGCAACCCTGCCCATTGAGACGCTCAATTCAAAGTTGGGGTATGAACGTGTGTTTCCTGGTGCTTTACCTTTCCGCTATGTCACCAGCGGGATTTTCCTGTGTGCAGCAAAAGCGCCGCCGGGTTTGACGGACGATGACTACCGGCACTTCATTTCACCCATCGATGTGAATCAGGCACGTGCCTTTGCTGACACCGCCCAAGGGTTCCGGCCGATTTATTTCTCCTGCGCAGACGGTGCCCTGTTGCGTTTTACCCTGAGCGCCTTCGACCCGGCCGTGACACTCGACAAATTCGGCCAGGTCGAGTTCAAGGACAACCCGTTTGCAACGCTGGAACAAGCGCAGCGTGACTGGAACGATATCAACCGCGGCGTGTTCAGCCTGACCCGTTACGTTCGGCGCATGGCAGTGGCTGGACATCTGGAGGTTCTGGTGACCAGCCCGTACTGGTCCCGTCCGGGGGAGGTGGGGCACGACTGGCAGCCGCGCATGCCTGCCGCTACCGACGAAGCCCATTGGGCGCGTAATCCGGTGTTGCCGATGGGGCCCGTGTTCCACCATCCCGACGATGCCGCACGTTATGCGCAGGTCCGGGCGGGGCGTTCCACCGGGCCACAGACAGCGCACGCCGGTGCCGTACTGGTGAAACTCCCCGGCACTGCCTATGTGGCACTGGAACCTATCGCAGACCCGGACGCGTCCCATGCCGCCATCACGCGAATCTTCGGCACCGCGAGCGATGCTGCAACCACGCCCAGGAGTCAACCGCCGCAATTTCCTGATGGTTACAGGTTGATGGCGAGTTACCAGCTGTCTGCGTCATTGACGGCCAGCGCCGCGATGGATGAGGTGACCTTCGCTGCACCCGCGCAGGTACACGCCTGTACCCATGCCCTGAAAGACAAAGGTTTTGATATCGAGGCCTACTATTATTCGACGCGCTTCGGTGCATTACTCCGATACGTACCGGCTTACACCCGCGAAGAGAGGGCGCTGTTGCTCCCGACGCAGAGTCTTTCGTCCGAAGCGTTTGTTTCCCGATTGGCCGAAACGGGCGTGTTCAAAGTGCTGAAAGCCGCCGATGACTGGAGGCAGGAAGGGCGTCTTGGGCTGCATTGGAAAGTCAGGCGTCAGGACATGCCTGATGTTTCCGACAAACCCACTCGGGACGAGTTGTAATCAGATTTCAGGTCGTGGCCGACAACGCCTGCGTGTCAGCGCCTGCGCATCAGCCCGATGAAAAACAACCCGCCAATCGCCGCCGTGGCCACGCCAATAGGCAAGTCTTCGGGGGCGATCAGGGTGCGCGCAGCGACATCGACCCACACCAGAAAAACGCTCCCCGACAATACGCACACCGGCAGCAATCGCCGGTGTTCGGCCCCCACCAATCGACGCGCAATGTGCGGCACCATCAGCCCGACAAAACCGATGGAGCCGCTGATCGACACCAGCACACCGGTCATCAGCGACGCGATCAGAAACACCCGCAAACGTACGGTACGAGCATTGAGCCCGAGGGTCACGGCGGTCTGTTCACCCGCCATCAAGGCATTCAGTGGTCGCGCCATGCCCAACAGCAACACCAGCCCGAGCAACACACTGGCGGTCGGCACCGCGAGCAATTCCCAGCGTGCCAGACCGAGCCCGCCGAGCATCCAGAACATCACCGCGGAACTGGCGCGATGGTCGCCCAGAAACAACAGCAGGTTGGCGATCGCCATCATCACGAACGACACCGCCACACCGCACAGCAGCAGCCGGTCACTGTCGAGCCGCCCATTGCGGTTGGCGATCATCAACACGATCAACATGCTCAGCAGCGCGCCGATAAACGCTGCTATCGGCAAGGTCAGCAGGCCGACGATTTCACCGATATGCAGCACCACGATCACCGCGCCGAGGGTGGCGCCGGAGGTCACGCCGAGCAGGTGTGGGTCGGCCAGCGGGTTGCGCGTCACCGCTTGCAGCACCGCACCGATCAGCGCCAGGCCGGCGCCCACCAAGGCACCGAGCAACATGCGCGGCACGCGAATCAGCCACACGATGTGTTCCTGTCCGGCCGCCCAGCTCACTTCGCCAAAGCCGAACACCTTGTGCAGCAGAATCCGCCACACCACCTCCACCGGGACCCGCGCCGGGCCGAAGCCCAACGACACCACGCACGACACCAGCAACAGCGCGCCGAGGACCATCAGCAGCAAGGCGTAGCGACGGTTGATCATTTGCCGTGGAAACCTTTGGCCAGGGTTTCGACTGCAAGCACGTTATCGATGCCCGGCGTGGCCTGTACGTAAGGAATGACGATGAAGCGCTGGTTCTTGATCGCGTCCACCGATTGCAGCGCCTTGTTGTTGAGCAGGAATTGCTCCTTCTGCTCTGCGGTGACTTCGCCGTAATCGACGATCACGATGACCTGTGGATTGCGCTCGACCACGTTTTCCCAGTTCACCCGAGTCCAGCTCGATTCAACGTCATCGAGAATGTTGCGCCCGCCGGCGGCGTCGATCAGCGCTTGCGGCATGCCCAATCGGCCGGAGGTCATGGCGCGGTCTTCGCCGCTGTCATAGAGGAACACGCGAGGTTTGTCCGCCGGCAGGTCCTTGCGCACTTCGGCGACCTGCGCCTGCATCTCGGCAATCAGGGCGTTGGCGCGATCCTGCACGTCGAAGATTTTGCCGAGGTTGCGCAGGTCGTTATAGGTGTCTTCCAGCGTGGCCGGCGGGCGCTTCATCACGAAGGCGCAGGACTCGGTCAGTTCGTAGACGTTGATGCCCAGCGGCTGCAAGGTTTGCGGCGTGAGGTCGCCGCCGACGCGCATGCCGTAATCCCAACCGGCGAAGAAGAAATCGACGTTGGCGTTGAGCAGGGTTTCCACCGACGGGTACTTCGCCGCCAGCTCCGGCAGACCGACGAGGATGGTCTGCATCTCGGGCGTGACCGACTTCCAGCCCGTGACGCCGCTGTAGCCGGCCAGGCTCGGTTTGAGGCCGAGGGCGAGCATCATCTGCGTCATATTGATGTCGTGGCTGACCGCGTGTTTCGGCGCTTGCGCGAAGGTTACATCGCGGTTGCAGCTCTGGATCGTCAGCGGATAGTTCGTCGCCTCGGCAAACGCTTGGGCACTGCCCAGCATCAGAGCAACGCACAGCAGGGAACGCAAAGTCATGGTTGGGTTATCCAGGTGATTCGTGGGTAGCCGTGCAAAGGGTGCTCATCGATCAGCGCTTCGACGCCGAACACATCACGCAGCAGCGGGGCGGTCAGGACTTCTTTCGGTGTGCCGCTGGCAACGATGCGGCCGTGATTGATCACGTACAGCCGGTCGCAGAAAGCGGCGGCAAGATTGAGATCGTGGATGCTGGCGAGTGTGCCGATCTTCAGGCGCTTGACCAACTGCAACAGCTCCAATTGATAGCGTGGGTCGAGGTGATTGGTGGGCTCGTCGAGGATCAGCACTTGCGGTTGCTGGGCCAGGGCGCGGGCGAGAATCACCCGCTGTTTTTCACCCCCGGAGAGGGTGGCGAAAGCGTGGTCTTCGAAGCCTTTCAATCCGACCGATTCCAATGCTTGAGTCGCAAGGGTTTGGTCCTCCAGCGTGTCGCCGTCGAACAGGCCTTTGTGTGGTGTGCGGCCCATGGCGACCACTTCATCGACGGTCAGGCCGAAGGCATTCGGAAACTCCTGCAACACCACGGCGATGCGTTGCGCGCACCAGCGGGAGGATTGCTTCCAGACGTTTTGGTGATCGAGTTTTACCTCACCGCTCTCGGGTTTGCTGAAGCGCCAGGCGCACCGCAACAGGCTGGTCTTGCCGCTGCCGTTGGGGCCGATCAACCCGACGAACTCACCGGCGGCCACGTGCAAGGAGGCATCACGCAGCTGGAACTGGTGATGACAGTGGCCGTGGCCCAGGGGTGTCCAGGCGAGGTTTGTGAGGTTCAGCGAGGTCATTCATTTACTCTGAGATTTACGGTGATGCTGATGACGCTTTCGCGAGCAAGCCTCGCTCCTACAGGTTTTATGTCGTACGCAATTTTTGTGATCGACATAAACCCTGTAGGAGCGAGGCTTGCCCGCGAATAGGCCAGATGCTCAAAAGGTGTAATCAGCCGTGACGAAAAACGACCGCGGCTCCCCCAGAATCCACTGCTGCCCCTCATTGTATTGGCTTTGCGCATACTGCCGGTCAAACAGATTGTTCAGCTGCAACCCCAGCGTCGTATTTCGCAGCGCCTTCCATGACAGCGCGGCGTCAACCACGGTGTAACTCGGTAGCTCGTTCTGGTCGCGGGTTAGGTGGTGCATTTGCGTTATGCAATAACACTAAAAATGACCGTGCGATAAGCGCCCGAAGTCTACAGATCCCTCTAAATCGCGCATCTCGACTGTTTCATGATGAAGATGAGGCTGATTCAGTTTGTGTCTAGCCGGTAGTTTTTTAATCGCTAGACGGTATAGCTTGCTGTCACTTCTGACAGTAGACCGAAAACCTCAGCAGTTTTAGTTTCAAACCCAGTCGACAGTAAAAGGGAGCACTGATCATGCGGGTGTCATTTGTCACCAGAGCGATCGGTTTTTTGCTTTTTTGGAACGGCGCAGCGCTGATGGCGGAGCAAGACTGCCTCAGCATGTGGCAGCAGAATCCGGTCAGCAAAAGCTGCAAGGCCTACGTCCGTGCGGCCGCGCCAGATCAGATCACACCGATGCTGGTCGACCTTCAGAGCGGCCAGTGTCGAATCACGCTTACCTGCGAAAACTGGTACGGGGGAGGCATCCCTAATCTGTCCCGTGATATCGAAAAAGCCGAGTTGGTAAACGTCCACAACTGTAACGGTGAGTTGCAGATTGGGCCCTGTGGGTCGATCAACCTGACACAGGGTCAGTGAGAACACTGACTCTGTGTCAGGTCATCATTCAAGCCGCCGAATCAGGCTCGGCTTGCCGGTTCAGGCGTGTCAGCAGCACTCGATCCAGCAACCAGACCACCACCAACGAAGCGCCCACCAACGGAAACGCCACCGCCAGCACCAGCATGATCGCCACTCCGGTTTTCCATTTCGGCAGGTCATGGCGCAACGGAGGAACACCGAACTTGCCTTGTGGCCGACGCTTCCACCAGATCACCACGCCGCTGACGGCACTGAGCAGAATCATCAGGCAGATCAGCAGCACGATGATCTGGTTGAGCACACCGAACATCTTGCCTTCGTGGAGCATCACGCCGATTTCCGTGGCGCGGGCGACGGTGCCGTATTGCTCGAAGCGCACATCGGCGAGGACGTTGCCGGTGTATTGGTCGACGTGCAGGGTGGCGTCGTTGCGCGGGTCGTCGGCGAATACCGCGATGGTGAACACGCCGGTGGCTGTGGTCGGGAACGTGATGCTGTAACCCGGCTCGACCTTGCGCTGTTCGGCGATGTTCTGCACGTCTTGCAGGCTGATGGTCGGCGCTGCGGGGCCGGCTTGCGCGCCGCCGTGGGCCATGTGTTCGGCGTGGTCACCGGACATCGGCATCGGTGTGTTTTCCATCGCCCAAGGCACGGTCTGACGGGTGGCGGTGTTGAGGCTGCGGGCCTCGACGTCGGACTTGGGCACGTCGTCCCACATCGCTGCCGGAAACACGTTCCAGACTTGCGCATAGGTCTTGCCCCAGAACCCGGTCCAGGTCATGCCGCTCAGCAGCATCACCAGCAGCAACGTGGCGCCCCAGAACCCGGTGACGGCATGCAGGTCGCGCCAGAGCACTCGACCACGGCTGCTCAGGCGCGGCCACAGAATGCCGGCTGCCTGTCCGCGTGGCCACCACAAAAAGACCCCGGAAACCACCAGCACCACGCCCCAACCGGCGGCCAGTTCGATCAGTCGATCACCGACCGTGCCGATCATCAATTCGCCATGAATCGCTCGCGCTACCGCTTGCAGATTCTTCTTGGCGTCTTGCTCTCCGAGGATGTCGCCGTGGTAAGGATCGACGAAGACGTTCAGCTCGGTGCCGGCATTGAGCACGACAAACTGCGCGCTGCGTTCGGCGTTTATCGGTGGCAGGTACTGCTCGATCGTTGCTTGTGGGTAAGCTCCTTTCACCCGCTTGAGCAGGTCGTCGGCCGGGAGGTTGTGATGCCCGGCCGGGACGTTCAACAGGCTGCCGTACATCAACGGATCGAGTTGCGGCTTGAACAGGTAGATGACGCCGGTCAGGGCCAGCATCACCATGAATGGCGCGACGAACAGACCGGCATAGAAATGCCAGCGCCAGGCCAGGTTGTAGAAGTTCACTTTAGGCTGTTTCATCGGTTGTGCTCCGCTTGGCTTGGTTCTATTTAGTTGTTGATAGGCGGGTCCTTGTAGGAGCGAGCTTGCTCGCGAAGAACTCGAAGACACCGCGTTCATCCAGAAGGGTCGCGTCATCGTTCACGACCATCGCGAGCGAGCTCGCTCCTACAGGGCGAATCTCTTAAAAACTCATATCCACTTTGGTCCAGAGCGTGCGCCCCGGTTCTTTAATGGCCTGCGGGTCATTGGCCGGATAGCCAAAACCGGCGTTGCCGGCCAGGTTCAAATGCTCGGCGTAAGCCTTGCCGAACAGGTTGTCGACGCCGCTGCTGACCTTCCAGTTCTTGTTGATCCGGTACGCACCGTTGAGCGAAAACACGCCGAACCCCGAGGTCTTGTCGAAGTCCTTGCCCACCACGTTGCCCTTGTTCTGGTCGATACGATTTTGCGCGGCGACCACTCTCCACAGTGCGCCGGCGCTCCAGTTGTCTTCGCTGTAGGTCAGGCCGAAACGTGCATCCAGCGGTGGCATTTGCGGCAACGCGTTGCCGTCGCTGCTGTTCTTGCCCCAGGCGTAGGCCAGGGTTACGTCGGCCTTCCAGTTGGACGTCAACTTGTAAGCCGCACCGAGTTCACCGCCCATGATCCGCGCGTCGATGTTCTCGGCTTGCGAGGTCGTGCCCATCATTGCGGGCGTGTAATTGAACAGGATGTAATCGCGCACCTGCCCGACGTAACCCGAGGCCCAGGCTTCGAGGTCTTCGGTCTTGTATTGCAGGCCGAAGTCGAGCTGGGTGGTTTTCTCGGGCTTGATCGAATCGAAGGCATTCACCGAGCCGACGGGCCCCGAGTTGGGCGAAAACAGCTCCCAGTAATCGGGGAAACGCTGGGTGTGACCGAGACCGGCGTACAGGGTGGTCGGACTGTCGGCCAGATCATGCTCGTAACGGATGAAGCCGCTTGGCAGGGTGTCGGCGCGGGTGTCGTCGGCGGTCGGGTTGGGTCGGGTCATCATTCCGGAACCAGTGGTTTGGCGGAAGTCTTTAGCCGAAGCGCGGTCCAGTCGCGCGCCGGTAATCAGCCGGTCACGGTCGGCGGCGTACCACGTCAGTTCGCTGAACACGCCGTAGTTGTGGAAGTCGGCGTCCTTGTCGCGTGGCAGATCCTTGTAGGTATCGATGCCCATGGCGCTGCGCTTGCGGTGTTCATTGGTCTGCGCGTCGATGCCGCTGATCAATTGCACATCGGCCCAGCGCCAGGTGCCCTTGATCCGCGCACCGAGGGTTCGACGATCGACACTGGAGGACATCGGCCCAGCCATCATCCCGGTGCCGGACGGCGTGCGCAGGGTGTAGTTGTCCATCACGTGGTCGGCGTAGTTGTAGTAGATCTGCGCTTCAACCTTGTCCAGCACGTCGCCGATATTGGATTTCTCGAAACGCAGGCCGAGGCTTTCGCGTTTGAACTGCGCACCGTCCATGCCGCGTCCGGCGTAACGGGCTTCGCCATCACCCTTGCCGGCGGTGAGTTCCAGAAGCGTGTCGGCGTCCGGGGTCCAGCCAACGGCGACGTCACCGTTCCACTTGTCGTAGCGTGACGCCACGGTGTCGTTGTTGCCGTCGCGGTAGTCGTCGGAATGCGCGGTGTTGCCGATCACTCGCACGTAACCCAACGGGCCGCCGGCGGCAGCATCCACCACTTTGTCGAAGCGGCCGTTGGAACCGGCCAGTACGCTGGCATTCACCCGCGTGCCGAGTTCGCCGAAGCTTTCCGGCTCACGGTCGAACAGGATGGTGCCGGCCGACGCGCCCGGCCCCCACAGCACGGTTTGCGGGCCTTTGATGACGGTGAGTTTGTCGTAGGTTTCCGGGGAGATGTAGGAGGTCGGCGCGTCCATCCGGCCGGGGCAGGCACCGAGCATCTGGCCGCCGTTGGTGAGGATGTTCAGCCGTGAGCCGAACATGCCGCGCAGCACCGGGTCACCGTTGGTGCCGCCGTTGCGTACCAGGGCGAAGCCGGGAATGGTCTTCAGATAGTCGCCGCCGTCGCTGGCTGGCACCGGTTGGCGCGGGTCCTTTGGGTTGGTGACGACGGTCAGCGGCGAACTTGGCGCAATGGCGGTGATCACCGTCGGGCTCAGTTCTTCATGGTGGCCGGCGTGTTCGTCGGCCAGCACCATAGGGGTCAGCAGTGCGCCGCAAAGAACGGCAGAGGCGTGCCTGAAACGAGCGCGCGTTTCGTTCAGGGCAAAAGTGGCTTGGGCGGCGCTCAAGCGGGTGTCAGCAGAAAACGTGGACATGACAATTTCCATCGAACAGTCGTAAACGACACGGCCGGCAGCCTGCGGCTGTCTTCTAAACCGTGTGAGATCAAAGGTGTGTGTTTACGCGACGATGGGTGGTGCGCGGGTGCGGGCGCCGGGGAAGAAGGTTTGCCGGGCGTGGCCCAGGCGAGTGGCGGGTGTGGTGAAGGTGGTGGCTGTTGGCGTATCGAATGCAATGAAGGACTGGCCACCCATCAGCGCCGGGCAGTTGAACAGCAGGCTGCAATAGCCGCACTTTTCCCAGATGGCGTGATGAGGCGTCTTGGGTGGGCAGTGTTCGGCGGCGGTTTGCGCGCCGTGGTCGCTGTGCTCCATTGCCGGCATGTCCATGGGCATGTCCATCGACATGTTCATGGATGCTTCCATCAGAGCGGAGGCGCGCTGATCCATCGGCATCGACTGAGAAATCAGCGGGCCGATGAAGATCATCAACATGGCGAACAGGCTGATCCAGCTGCCGCGGGTCAGGCTCAAGGGCTGACGGCGGGAGGCGGATGACCTGGCGCTAAGCGGGCGCATGGGCGTATTCAGCTCTGGCGATTACGGGTTGTGCGCGTGCACTTGCACGCCGTCCGGCGCTTTTTTCTGAACCGTGACCTCGACGGTCACATCACCGGATTTCTCGAAATGCATCGTCAGCGGGAAGCGCTTGCCGTCGCTCAGCAGGCTGCGGTCTTTCAGTTCCAGCAGCATGACGTGATACGCCATCGGTGCAAACGTGACGTCGCCACCGCCTGGAATCTCGACGCTCGGCACCTGCTGCATTTTCATCAGATCGTTCTGCATCACGTGCTCGTGCAACTGAGCGATGCCTGCAATCGGCGAGTCGACGCTGAGCAGTTTGTCCGCGGTTTTACCGTGGTTTTGAATCACGAAATAAGCCGCAACGGTCGGCGCATTCGGTGGCAATTCCTGCGACCACGGATGAGCGATCTCCAGTTCGCCAGCCTTGTATTCATGGGCATTGGCAAAGCAGGCAGGCAGCAGCAACGCAGCCAGAACGATGAGTTTGTTCAACATGGCAGTTCTCCAGAGCGATTCAAGACGCAGGTCAATTGCGAGAAGGAATCACACCAGAGGGGAAGCGCGGGGGTTGAGATTCGGCCATTGCTGGCGTGGTGTGGGCGTATCGAGAGAGTCAGCGGGCAGGCTTCGATTGGCATCGAAACGCGCGAAGTACAACGGCGGCACATGCCCGGGCAACGCCACCAGTGGCGCTGAGCCGGAGCAGCACCAGCAATGCTGCATGTTGGAATGATCGTCGTTCTGCGGCGCTTGCTGTTCAAGCGTCCCCAGGGAAATCGCCACCATCTTCGTGCCGGTGGACGAACAGAAACTGCCCCACAACACCTGCTCGGCGGGCGATTTCGCCGTCTGCGCCATCGCTCCGGTCACCGGCATGGCGAGCATGTTGAACAGCACTGCGAAGCAGGCTATCCAGGCAATTGCGAGCCGTTGTCGGGACATGGGAACAGATCCGGTTGGGTGGGCGATCAGGCGCGGCTATTTAGCCTGATCAGTGCCGATAAGTAAAAACGCGGCGTGCGGTTTGGTGTCGCAGCGCAGTCAGATCGCAGTGGCATGCAGACGCAGACCCAAGGCTTTCATAACCTTCATGATAGTCGCGAATTCCGGATTGCCAGTGCTGCTCAATGCTTTGTACAAGCTTTCACGACCAAGGCCTGCATCACGTGCAACCTGTGTCATGCCCTGTGCTCTGGCTATATCGTTGAGTGCCGCGCGTATCAGAACTCCATCGCCAGCATCTTCTTCAAAGCATGCATCCAGATAAGCCGCCATTTCTTCTGGCGATTTGAGAAATTCGGCGGCATCGAAACGGGTGAATTGCTCGGCCATGATCTACTCCTCACTACCGATGTTTTGCGCCATTTGAATAGCGCGTTTGATATCGCGTTTTTGAGTCGACTTGTCGCCCCCCACCAGAAGCAGGTAAACCACTTCGCCTCGACGAGTGAAGTACATCCTGTAGCCCGGACCATGATGAACACGCATTTCATAGACAGATTCGCCTACAGGTTCGCAATCGCCAAAATTTCCATGTTCGGCAGCTCGGATTCTGGCAATGATCCGGGCTTTTCCAGTGGTGTCTCTCAGTGAGTCGAGCCAATCGGCAAATGCGCTGGATCGTTCGAAGTCGATCATGCTGGATCGTATTCCTTGGGATACATATTGGCAAGCAACCCTTTCTCAAATCGTGGTTGGTCGTTCCCCAAGAATCGAGTCGTTGTGCTTGGTAGGATCAAAGGAATGGGAATATAGGATTGAAGCTATTGGAGATACAGTCGGCTCTTTCCTGAAGTGTTGCGGGCAAAGTCACAAGGAGCTGCAGGTCTCAGGAAACGTCCGACACAGATAAGGCAATTAGCAGGTCACCCACACTCCCAAACTCCCGCTCCACCCCCGCCAACACCGGCCGCTTCAACACCAACACCGGCACTCCCCGTTCCCGCGCCACTTCCAGTTTCGGCTCGGTGGCGGTGCTGCCGCTGTTCTTGCTGATCAGCACATCAATCTGCCGACGTTCGAACAGCTCACGTTCATCGTCGATCAGAAATGGTCCGCGTGCGCCAATCACTTCGCAGCGCTCGTTGCCCGGGTAAACATCCAGTGCGCGCAACGTCCAGAATTGCTCCGGCGGGATTTCATGCAGGTGTTGCAAAGGTTCACGGCCGAGGGTGAACAGCGGTCGCCGGAACGGTTTCAGTGCTTCGATCAATCCGGCCCAGTCGCTGACTTCGCGCCAGTCGTCCCCGGCTTGCGGCTGCCAGGCCGGACGCCTGAGTGCCCAGCACGGAATGCCGGCCAGCTGTGCGGCAGTCGCAGCGTTCTGGCTGATTTGTGCCGCGTACGGATGCGTCGCATCCAGCAGCAGGTCAATCCCTTCATCGCGGATGAACTGCGCCAGACCCTCATCACCGCCATAGCCACCGACGCGAACCTGGCAATTCAGATCGGTCGGCACTCGACCGACGCCGGCCAGGCTGTAGATGTGCGCCGGTCCAAGCGTACGGGCGATCGCCAGTGCTTCCGTCACGCCGCCGAGCAGCAAGATGCGCTTCATTGAAAAGCTCCCGCATGGCCGACGATCCCGCCCTGGCGATCAATGGCAAACACTTCAACCTGAACCTGCGCCGGCACCACACTGCGCGCAAACGCCAGCGCGTGCCGGCACACCGCATCGCCGAGTGCGATGCCGGCCGCGCTGGCCATCGCCAGTGCTTGCTGACTGGTATTGGCTTCGCGAATCGCTTGCTGCAACGCTGCATCAGCGCCGACCGCTGCGGCCCATTCGGCCAGTTGCGGCAGGTCGATGCTCGAATGCCGACTGTGCAGATCCATGTGCCCGGCCGCCAGTTTGCTGATCTTGCCGAAGCCGCCGCACAGGCTGAGTTTATCCACAGGCACTTTGCGCAGATGCTTGAGTACGGCGCCGACGAAATCGCCCATCTCGATCAGGGCGATTTCCGGCAAGTCGTAGACCCGGCGCATGGTGTCTTCGCTGGCGTTGCCGGTACACGCGGCGATGTGCAGGTATCCATTGGTTTTCGCCACATCGATGCCCTGATGAATCGAGGCGATGTAAGCCGCGCAGGAAAACGGCCGGACGATGCCGCTGGTGCCGAGTATCGACAAACCACCGAGAATGCCCAACCGGGGGTTCATGGTTTTCAACGCCAGCGCCTCGCCGCCTTCGACGTTTACCGTGACCTCGAAACCGCCGTGATAGCCGTGTTCCTCAGCGAGCAAGGTCAGGTGGTCGGAGATCATCTTGCGCGGCACCGGGTTGATTGCCGGTTCGCCGACACCCAACACCAGTCCTGGCCGGGTGACCGTGCCCACACCACGGCCGGCACTGAAACGAATACCCGGTTCGGCGTTCAATCGCACTTGGGAAAACAGCAGCGCGCCGTGAGTCACGTCCGGATCGTCGCCGGCATCTTTGATAGTGCCGGCTTCGGCGCCGTCTTCCAGCAGCCGACAGAACTCCAGACGCATCTGCACGTGCTTGCCTTTGGGCAGGACGATGTCCACGGCGTCCGCGCGCTCGCCGCCGAGTAGCAAGCGAGCGGCCGCAAGGCTGGTCGCGGTGGCGCAACTGCCCGTCGTGAGGCCGCTGCGCAGCGGTGCGGGTTGTTCGGCGGTTTCGTCACGCATCGAAAGGTTTGACCATGTCCAGCAAGGTAATCGGCAGCGCCTGGCGCCAGGTGTCGAAGTCGCCCAGCGGCTGCGCCTGGGCGATGTGGATGCGTGTCAGCTCGCCGCCGTGCTGCTCGCGCCAGGCCATCAGGGTCATTTCACTTTGCAGCGTGACGGCGTTGGCGATCAGCCGACCACCGGGCTTCAGCTGAGCCCAGCAGGTGTCCAGCACACCCTCGCGAGTGACCCCGCCACCAATGAAAATCGCATCCGGGCGTTCGAGCCCGGCGAGGGCTTGCGGCGCCTTGCCGCGTATCAGTTGCAGGCCGGGTACGCCAAGCGCGTCGCGGTTTTGCTCGATCAACAGTTGTCGTCCTTCATCGGCCTCGATGGCCAGTGCCCGGCAACTCGGGTGGGCACGCATCCATTCGATGCCGATCGAGCCGCTGCCGGCACCGACGTCCCACAGCAGTTCACCGGGCACCGGGGCCAGGCGAGCGAGGGTGATTGCGCGCACGTCGCGTTTGGTCAGTTGGCCGTCGTGCTTGAACGCGGAGTCCGGCAAGCCAGCCAATCGTGACAGGCGCGGCGCATCGGGTTCAGCGATGCATTCGATGGCGATCAGATTCAGATCGGCGAACACCGGATCGGCCCAATCGCGGGCGACGCCGTCGATGCGCCGTTCGGCTTCACCGCCCAGATGTTCCAGCACGGTAAGACGACTCGGCCCGAATCCGCGCTCGCACAACAGCGCAGCAATCGCCGCCGGGCTTTGACCGTCGTTGCTGAGCACCAGCAGGCGAACGCCACTGAACAATTGCGCGTTGAGCGCCGCGATCGGGCGGGCGACGACCGACAGCGTGACCACCTCCTGCAACGGCCAGCCCATTCGCGCGGCGGCCAGCGAGCAGGAGGAGGGCGCCGGCAGGATCAGCATTTCATCGCTGGGCAGTTGCCGGGCGAGACTGGCGCCGACGCCGAAGAACATCGGGTCGCCGCTGGCGAGCACGCAAACCGGATCGCCACGCAGGGCCAGCAACGCATCGAGGGAGAATGGACTCGGCCACAATCGGCGTTCGCCACGGATACACGCCGGGAGCAGATCCAATTGCCGTTGGCTGCCGAAGATCTTCGACGCGGCCAACAACGCATGCCGGGCATTCTTGCCCAGACCTTTGAAGCCATCCTCACCAATGCCTGTCACGGTCAGCCAGCGTGCCATGTGTGTGCTCTGTTCATCTGTATTAAGCGGCGCATGATAACGCGTCAGCAGTGAATGCGAGTAATAGAATGTTTTAAGTTGGTTGTGTCGGGCAGTGGATGGTGTTTTCGAAGTTGTATAGCCTGAACTTTCTTATGTGGCTAACAATGGTTTGGAAGGTATTAACTATGATTTTAAAAAAGGCAGGAAGCCTGGATTTGACGGCTTATTCCGAAGCGTTTGAACGTGACTTTTCGATAAAGAAGACAAAGGCTGTTCAAAGAATTGCAACGCAGGATTCGCCAGGGGCCGCCGGATCGTTGTTGGGCGGCAATCTGATCAGCACCGCAAGGGGCGTGTCTCGTCAGGACAAACGAGACGTCAACGCCAGCGTGCGGTATGCGCAGTGGTTTGCGAGTCAGGAGCGCGATCGTCAAACAGATCCCCAGGGTTGGTTCTCCCTGTTTGCCATCACGCTTTGGTCCATGGGCTGGGAGTACGAAGATGAACGAGTTGTCGAGAAATATTACAGAAACTTTTCCGGTCAACTAAGTCAGGCTTATTTGAATGTTATTTCTGCTGTTAACAGTGCGATGGCAAGAGTTACAAGAGATATGTTTTCCGCACTATTGGCAAATACACCGGCCCTTTGGTCACTGTCCAAAGGAAGCCTGCGTGGCAAGGAGTTTGCGATTGCGCCCGCTGAATATGACAGCCAGGGGCGATTGTCATTGGGTTTGAATGATTACTCGTTGTGGGCGCGAGTCCAGCGCGAAGAATTTCTGTTTTGGGACTGGAACGAGAGCAACGTCACGCTCACGCATCGTGCCGTGCCCTTCACTCTCAACAGAGCAAGGTTTGATGAGATCCGCCCAACGTTAAATGATCGGCTCGACATTATCGCTGACGCGATATTCGAGTTTTACTCGGAGCGTCTGTGAGGGAGGCTGCATGATTGATTGAGGGAGGAAGCGTTTGCGACACGCGGTCTTAGGATGCCGTACGGCAAAGCAGGCATAATACCGCTCGCTTCCATCCGGAGGCGCTTCCACTTTTGATCCGGTCATCCCTTTGAACAAACACTCTGTTCCCCTCGCGTTACGCCCCTCGGCTTGTCCGGGGCTGCTGCGTATCGTCCAGGCCAGGGATGGGGGGATCTGCCGAATAAAACTCGCCGGTGGCGTTGTGAGTACTGCGCAGGCCTACGCCATTGCCGATGGCGCGCAGCGTTACGGCAGTTCAGTGATCGAGGCGACTAATCGGGCCAACCTGCAGATTCGTGGCGTCGCACATGAGCAGGCCGCGCTGATTGAAAGTCTGCTCGCCGCGGGCCTCGGCCCTTCGAATGCGGCGGGCGACGATGTACGCAATCTGATGCTGAGCCCGAGCGCAGGAATCGACCGGCAGATGCTGCTCGACACCCGCGACCTGGCCCGGCAGATCCTCGCTACCCTGCAAGAGCACGAACCCTTCCACGACCTCAGCGCCAAATTCGCCGTGCAGCTTGATGGGGGCGAAGGCTTGGCGATGCTCGAACACCCTCATGATCTGTGGTTGTCCGCTGTCGAGCGAGAGGGCGAGCGGCGGTTGGCTTTCGGTTTGGCGGGATGCCCCACCGACTGGCCGGCCGGTTCGGTTCCGCTGGAAGATGGCCATGGGCTGGTGGTCACCGTGCTTGAGTTGTTCCTGGAGCTGGCGCAGCCCGATCAAACGCGAATGCGCCATTTGCTGAGCGAAATGACGGCCTCCGGGTTCCTCGCCCGGCTGGCCGAGCGTGTGCCATTCAAGCCCGTTACAGCCTGGCAGCGTTCATTGATTTCAAACGTTCTGCACATTGGCGCCCATCCGCAGGCGCAAGCCGATCATGTCTATGTTGGCACCGTACCGCCGCTGGGGCGGCTCGATTGCGCGATGCTCCGGGGCGTCGCTCGATTGGCGCAGGAATACGGCGACGCAACGCTGCGGTTCACCCCGTGGCAAAGCCTGCTGTTGCCGAACATTCGCCACGAAAATGCAGATGAAGTCATCCGGCACCTGCATCAGTTGGGCCTGCTGTGCGACGCCGGTCAGCCCTTGTCGCGGTTGGTCGCCTGCACCGGTTCCAGTGGCTGCGGCAAAGGCCTGGCCGACACCAAGGGCGACGCTTTGCAACTGGCCGCGCTGCTGCAGCGTCATGGCCAGGTACTGAACGTGCATCTGTCCGGCTGCTCGCGTTCCTGCGCCGCCGCGCATATCGCGCCCGTCACTTTACTGGCGATCAGCCCCGGTCATTACGACCTCTATTTTCGCGAAGCGGGGCAGCCGGGTTTCGGCGCCCTGCACGCACGCAACCTTACTATTGAAGCGGTCGCAGCCTTGCTCGACGCCCGCTCACGGAGCCCCCTTGATGCTTGATTACATCCGCGACGGTCAGGAGATCTATCGCAACTCCTTCGCGATCATTCGCGCCGAGGCCAACCTCGAACGAATCCCGGCTGATCTGGAAAAACTCGCGGTACGGGTGATTCACGCCTGCGGCATGGTCGATGCGATTGATGGTCTGCAATTCTCCGACGGCGCGGGCAAGGCCGGGCGCGACGCGCTGGCCGCCGGAGCGCCGATTCTGTGTGATGCGCGAATGGTGTCCGAAGGCGTGACCCGCACACGCTTGCCCGCGAACAACGAAGTGATCTGCACCCTGCGCGATGAAAGCGTTCCGGAGCTGGCGCGCGAGTTGGGCAACACCCGTTCCGCCGCCGCACTGGAACTGTGGCGCCCGCACCTGGAAGGCAGCGTAGTGGTGATCGGCAACGCGCCGACCGCACTGTTCTATCTGCTGGAAATGCTCGATGCCGGCGCCCCGAAACCGGCGCTGATCCTCGGCTTCCCGGTGGGCTTCGTCGGCGCCGCCGAATCCAAGGCAGCGCTCGCGGTGGACAGCCGTGGCGTGCCGTTTGTCATCATGCAAGGCCGGCTGGGCGGTAGCGCCATGGCCGCCGCCGCCGTCAATGCCCTCGCCACGGAGATCGAATGATGCAGCAACCTGGACGTTTGATCGGCCTTGGCGTCGGCCCCGGTGATCCAGAACTGATTACCGTCAAGGCCCTGCGCCTGCTGCGCGAATCGCCGGTGGTGGCGTACTTCGTTGCCAAGGGGAAAAAGGGCAATGCCTTCGGCATCATCGAAGCGCATTTGCAGGACGCACAAACCTTGCTGCCGCTGGTGTATCCAGTGACGACCGAAGCGTTGCCAGCGCCGCTGTCCTATGAGCAAGTGATCAGCGATTTCTACGATGCGGCCGGCGAAGAACTCGCTGCTCATCTCGATGCCGGACGTGACGTTGCAGTGATCTGCGAAGGTGATCCGTTCTTCTACGGCTCCTACATGTACCTGCACGATCGTCTGGCAGAACGTTATGAGGCCGAAGTCGTGCCGGGTGTCTGTTCGATGCTCGGCGGCGCTTCGGTACTCGGTGCACCGCTGGTGTACCGCAATCAGAGTTTGTCGGTGTTGTCCGGCGTATTGCCTCACGACGATCTCAAGCGCCGGTTGGCCGATGCCGACGCGGCGGTGATAATGAAGCTGGGGCGTAACTTCCCCAAAGTTCGTCAGGTGCTCGAAGAACTCGGTCTGGTGGAGCGCGCGCTTTACGTCGAACGCGCGACCATGGCCAATCAGAAAATCGTACCGCTGGATCAGGTCGAGCCAATGTCCTCGCCGTACTTCTCGCTGATCATCGTTCCGGGTGAAAGGTGGCAAGGCTGATGACTCGTCCAGCTCCGGCGATTGTCATACTTGGCAATGGCAGCCTCGCGACCGCGCGCAACATTCAACAGCTGTACCCCGACGCCGTGATCCATGGATTGGCCGGACGGGTTGAAGGCGCGGACCGTGTCTATCACGAATTCGGCGCAACCCTGCGCGAACTTTATCAGCAGGACACGCCGATCATTGCCCTGTGCGCGGCCGGTATCGTGATCCGCACACTGGCGCCGTTGCTGCTGGAAAAAGGCGCCGAGCCGCCGGTGCTGGTCGTTGCCGAAGACGGTAGCGCGGTGGTGCCGCTGCTGGGCGGTCTGGGCGGCGTGAACGTGCTGGCGCGGGAAATCGCGGCTGCGTTGAACGTGGCGGCGGCGATCACCACCAGTGGCGAATTGCGATTCGGCACGTGCCTGCTCAATCCACCCAGCGGTTATGCCCTCGGCGACCTGGAACTGGGCAAGCGCTTTGTTTCCGATTTACTGGCCGGTGAAACAGTGCGCATCGAAGGCGAGGCGCCGTGGTTGGCGCAGGCGCAGTTGCCCGAAAACCCGCAAGCGCGGTTGGCCGTTCATGTGGGGCATGCCGAGCGTACGCCGGCGGCGAACGAACTTTTGATTTATCCGCGCAACGTTTTGGTGGCCGTCAGTGCCCGCGTAGCCAATGTGCCCGATGCTGTTCG
Source organism: Pseudomonas sp. LBUM1651 (assembly GCF_059716135.1). Taxonomy (NCBI): domain Bacteria; kingdom Pseudomonadati; phylum Pseudomonadota; class Gammaproteobacteria; order Pseudomonadales; family Pseudomonadaceae; genus Pseudomonas; species Pseudomonas sp. LBUM1651. The sequence continues at coordinate 673,284 of NZ_CP166805.1, forward strand.
CAATGCTTTGCACCAGGCAAAAATCGCGGTGCAGTCGATGGCGTGTCTGTTGGCTGCAGACAGCGAAATGTCGAGCGCTGCATTGCGTGAGGCGGCGCTTGAACTGGGTGTGCCATTGCGCTTTGCCTCGACAGCGGGTGCGGTCAGTGAGTTGGCGCGCAACGCCATCGACTCGCCTGTTTTGATCTTAGGCGATGACGCCATTGCCATCGCGGTGGCCGAGCAGCCTCTGGACCCGTCATCGATCGGCCGTCCTCGTGGGCGTCTGGCGGTGATTGGGCTTGGCCCCGGCGCTGCCGAGCTGATGGTGCCCGCGGTCAAGGCTGAACTGGTGCGCGCCAACGATGTGCTGGGCTACGAAACCTATGTGCGCATGGCCGGCCCGTTCCGCGCCGATCAAGTGCTGCATTGCACCGATAACCGCGAAGAGATGCAGCGCGCTCGTCATGCGTTCGAGCTGGCGGCGCAAGGCCGTTCCGTGGTGGTGGTTTCGTCGGGCGATCCGGGCGTTTTCGCCATGGCGGCTGCAGTGCTCGAAGCCCTGCACGAATCCAGCGATGCGAACTGGCACAACGTCGATCTGGAAATCCTTCCCGGTGTCTCCGCATCACTGGCCACCGCTGCTCAGGCCGGTGCGCCGTTGGGCCATGACTTCTGTGTGTTGTCGCTGTCGGACAACCTCAAGCCTTGGGACATTATCGAGAAGCGCCTTGATCTGGCGTCGCAGGCTGATCTGGCGCTGGCGTTCTACAACCCGATCTCACGCTCGCGTCCCTGGCAGCTTGGCCGGGCACTGGAAATCGTCGCTCGACACCGTACGCCTCAGACGCCAGTCGTTTTGGGGCGCGACATCGGCCGCCCGGGACAGACGTTGCGAGTGACAACCCTCGGCCAGCTGACTCCGGATCAGGTAGATATGCGCACCATGGTCCTGGTGGGATCGTCCACGACCTGCGTATTTCCGCGGGAAGGTGGCGGTGATTGGGTCTACACCCCACGCTGGTACGGAGAAAAACCCTCCTCCTGAGGATTTGCTCTTCGTTGAAAAGCCATGGCAGCCGAGTGACCGCTCGAGTTGCCGTGGCTTTTTTTTGGGGCGGTGAAAAAGATACACCGGAGTGTGTAGGTTAATTCCTGGCTGAGAAGAGAAACATTGCTTTTGAAATATCTTTGAGGGTAGGGGTTTTTACCTTTTTATATAGGTCGAATTCTCGGTTTATTTGCGATAGATGCTGAAGTGTGCGCGTTCATTTGGTTTTGAATGCGTATTGAGTTGTTTGTATTATTTTGAGTTGTTGCGGTTTTGTTGCTGCTTTCTGTTTGTTTTGGTGTTTCTGATTATTTATGGTGTTGAAAGTGTTAGTTGAGTGCGATAAGTTTTAGCGAGTGGCCTGGTTCGGGTCGCTCTATATTTAAATTAAATGGATTTTCAAATGAATAAAATGAATGAAGTTGAATTGAGTGCCTATTTCGATCAGTGCCTTGAAGAGTGCCAGGCTAAATTAAAGCTGATCGGTCCAAAGATTCAGTCGCGTTCGGCAGCGGTCGTGCAGTTACCCATTGATCGGGATGAATTGAATGCTGCGATCATGGGCAGCGGTATCGTTGGCTTTCTGGAGGGGATGTCACGGCGTAACAAGCGCATCGTAAAAAATACATACGCTTATGCCGATATTGCCTCAAGGCTGCTGTTTCCAAATAAAGTTGATAAAGTCGCCCGTTACGAAGCCTTCAAGAAATTGATGTTCGCCATGGGCTGGACCGAATACCACAGTGCCTTTACTCACTACAGGTCCACTACCTCAAAGTTGACGATGGATAATGTAGCGCTGGATATTGTTTACTCCGCTGTCGGTGGCGTGGCGGGCCCCGCTGGGAGTGCATTGAAAGTTGTAGCGGAAAAAACCATCGAGGCGCTAAAGAAACAGCCCGATGCGGTCAAACTGTTCGAACGTCATGCCATTGAAGCCAGTGGCGCAAACTTTGGTGTTTCCGTTTGCAAGCAGGACGATGAAGCTGAAGTCACGATGGCGGTAGGCACGGTGCGCTACGACACATCGGCCAACAATACAAAAGTTATTTTTGTCGAATGGAACAGTTCTGATGTCGAGATCTATCGAGGCAAAGCACTCTTTACCATTCACGAAGAGGACTTGAGGAAAGAAGCTGAGGCCATCAAGTTCCTCGACGCTCTCAGAGAAGCTGTGTTCATGGAGTTTTCGCCGGTTTAAATCATGTCGGTTGCCAGAGGCTTCACGCCTCTGGCTTCTGGTCATCGCTGCCGTCAGGGCACCAGATAACCCTTCACCCCTGTGAAAATGATCTGTGCAGCCAGTGCACACACAAACAACCCCATCAACCGGCTGACAATCTGCAGCCCCTGGTCGCCAAGAATCCGTTCGATGCGGTTCGACAGATAAAGCACCACACCCACCGTGAAACTGGCCAGGGCAATGCTGAGGATGGCGGTGAGTTTGTCGTCCCAGTGCGGCTGGCTCACACCCATCACCAGCAACGCACCGATGGTGCCGGGGCCGACCGTCAGAGGGATGGTCAGCGGCACAATGGTGACGTCCTGCTGCACGTTGTCGGTCTGGACCGCTGACTTGCCTTGCGCCATGCCGAGCGCCGAGATGAACAGCACGCTGCCGGCGCCGATGCGGAACGCGTCCACCGTGATGCCGAACACGTTGAAAATGACCCGCCCGAACAGGTACAGCAAGACGCTGGACACCAGCGTGGCTGTCGCCACTTTCCACGCCAGCCGACGTTGTTCCTTGCGTGAATAACCGCGGGTCAGGCTGATGAAGCAGGACAACACGAAGAACGGGCTATAGAGCACCAGCATCTTCAGGTAAACGCTGAACAACACATGGAGCATGGGGCAAGCTCACTGGCGAGGGAAGTCGTGGGGGAGTCTATCAGGCGTCGCCGGGTCTGTCGGCTCAGGACGTTTGAGCCGTCGCCCGGTTCTGTTGATCGCGCTGGGCTACCCAATGCTCGATCAGTTCGCGCAACTGCGACAGCTCGACCGGCTTGGCCATGTGCCCGTCCATGCCAGCCTGGCGCGCACGCTCTTTATGTTCGGCGAGGATGTGTGCGGTCAACGCCACGACCGGGGTGCGAATCCGCTGGTTGCCGACTTCCCAGGCACGCAATTGCTGGGTGGCCGAGAACCCGTCGAGGATCGGCATTTCGCAATCCATCAGTACCAGGTCGTAACGCAGGGCCTTCATTGCCTGCAAGGCTTCTTCGCCATTGCTGGCGGTGTCCGGTTGCAGGTTGAGTTTGCCCAGCATGCCGCGAATCACCTTGGTCGAAATGCTGTTGTCTTCGGCGACCAGAATGCGGAAATCGCTGGGCACCTTGACCGGCAGGGTCGGGCCCGTGGGCAGGTGCGGCGAAACGGCGAGGCCCTTGTTGCGCTGGTTCAGTTCATCCGCCAGCGTGGTCTTGAGGGTGTAGCCGGCCACCGGTTTGGCGAGGATGCGCTTGATCCCGGAGTTGCGCGCGATGATCTTGCTCGGCGCATTGCTGATGCCGGTGAGCATGATCAGCAGGATGTCGTGGTTGAGGCTCGGGTCTTCCTTGATCTTGGCCGCCAGTTGCATGCCGGTCATGCCGGGCATGTTCTGGTCGAGCAGGACCACGTCGAAGTAATCGCGCAGGTGCGCCTTGGTACGCAGTAGCGCCAACGCCTCCTTGCCGGACGGTACCGCGCTGACATTCAGCCCCCAGGCGCTGCACTGTTGCACCAGCACTTTGCGGCAGGTGTCGTTGTCGTCCACCACCAGCACCCGCGCACCCTGCAGCGGGCCGTCGAGGTCGGAGGTCGGGTGTTCGAGGCGGTCAGGGTCCAGGGGCAAGGTCAGCCACAAGGTGCTGCCCTGGTTGGCGCCGCTTTTGACGCCGAATTCGCCTTGCATCAAACGAATCAACTGGCGGGCAATCACCAGCCCGAGGTTGCCGCCCAGTCGCGTCGCCGAGAGGTAGTTCTTGCTGTGCAGTTCGGCGTGCATCAGCGCGTCGCGCTCTTCGGCGTCCATCGGTTCGCCGCTGTCCTGCACGGCAATGCGCAGTCGTGGTTTGGCGCTGCGTTCATCGAGGGCGACGACGATCAGGATCTCGCCTTCGTCGGTTTTCTTCAGGGCGTTTTCCAGCAGGCTCAACAAGGTCTGGCGCAGTCGCGTCGGGTCACCGCTGATGACACGCGGCACTTGCGGCTGGATAAAGCTGATCAGTTCGACGTTCTGCTGTTCGGCCTTGGCGCGGAAGATGCTCAGGCAATCTTCGATCAGCGCATTGAGATCGAACTGCACATCGTCCAGCTCGATTTGCCCGGATTCGAGTTTGGAGATGTCGAGAATCTCGTTGATCAGGGTCAGCAGTTCGTTGCCGGCGCTGTGGATGGTTTGCACGTAGTCGCGCTGCTTGACCGACAGCGGTGTGCCCAGCAGCAGCTCGGTCATGCCCAGCACGCCATTCATCGGAGTACGGATTTCGTGGCTGATTTTCGCCAGGAATTCGGCCTTGGCGTTGATCTCTGCGTTGCTGGCGGCGAGGTCGCGGCTGACACTGAAACGGTCTTCAGTGATGCTGCGCTGGCGTTCACTCAGGGCAATACTCATCAACAGGCCGCTGATGCAGATGAAAACCAGCAGGGCGATGATCAGGCCTTGCGGTTCAATCAGCGTCAGCCCCAGCAGGGCCGGCAGGATGATCAGCGTGCCGGCGTTGAACACCACCATGGCTGCCACGAACAGCCGTGCCGGGCGATAGCCTTTTTGCCAGTGCCAGGCGCTGACGAACAACATCGTCAGGCCCGCCAGGGCGACCAGCGTGTAGGTGATGATGTTCAGCGGCAGCGTATTGACGAACAGCAACAGCAGGCCGCAGACGGTGATGAGAAGGATTTCGCCGAGCAGCAGTTTGTTCAGCGGATGCGGGCCGAGCGGGGCGAAGAAGCGGTAGGCAAGCATCAGCCCGCACGGTGCGGTGAGCAGCAAGGCGAGGTAGGCGCCCGGTGTCTGCACCGAATGCCAGTCCGGTAACCACGGTCCCGCGAGGTTCAGCAGCAGCGCCAGGCTGAACATCAGCAACGCTTCACAGCCCGCCAGCCACAGGCTGCTGCGCGACCGGGTGTAGGCGTATCGAATCAGGTTGTGCAGGACCAGCATGCCGATGCAGCCGAACAGCAGGCCATAAATCAGCGTCTGACTCTGATTGGCCGCGGTCATGATTGCTGATTGCAGGGTGATGTAGGGCCGCATCTGGTGTTCGGAAACCAGGCGCAGGTAAACATCGAGGGGTTTGTCGCTTTGCGGCAACGGCAACATGAAGTCGCTGTTGGGTAATGGCCGTTCACCCTGGGGCTGTTCGGTGCCGGTGTTCAACTGATCAATCAGCTTGTCGCCGTCCAGCACATACAGATTGAGGTGTGACAGGTCGGGTGCAAACACCCGCAGTAATTGCTCGTGCTTGCCAGGTGAAAGCCTGAAGCGCAGCCAGAGCGCACCGCCGGGCTCGGCCGCGGTGAGGCGTTCGAGTTCGGTGGGGCTGAATTGGTTGGTGTAGCGAGCGGAACGGATGTCGCTCAGTTGCAGGTCGCCCTGTTCGTCGAGCAATACCGCCCAACCACTGCCTTGCGCGGCCTGGGCCGGGAGCATGCAGAGCAACGTCAGCAAGGTGACTGTGAAACTTATGGCAATCCTGAGCCAGCGCACGGCGAAATCCCTTCGTAGGTTGATGCCAGAATATAACTATGCGCGGCGCCGGAATAGTCCGGCAAGGGGCTGAAACCCTTGCCCGACCGAATGGATCGATTATTCCTGATTTTCGCCACGCTCGCGGGCAATGGCGCGGTAGCCAATGTCCTTGCGATAGAAACAGCCTTCCCAGTCAATTTTCGCCGCCAGCCTGTAAGCCTGCTGCTGAGCAGCGTCGACGCTGGCGCCCATGGCGGTAGCGCAAAGCACACGACCACCGGCCGTCACCACTTGACCGTCTTTCAGTGCCGTACCGGCGTGGAAGACTTTGCCTTCCAGCGCGGCCGCTGCATCCAGACCGTTGATGGCGACGCCTTTAGCGTAGTCGCCAGGATAACCGCCTGCCGCCAGCACAATGCCGACGCTCGGACGTGGATCCCACTGGGCTTCGACCTTGTCCAGAGCTTGCGCCAGGGCGGCTTCGACCAGCAACACCAGGCTCGACTGCAAACGCAGCATAACCGGTTGGGTCTCAGGGTCGCCGAAGCGGCAGTTGAATTCGATGACTTTTGGGTTACCAGCCTTGTCGATCATCAAGCCAGCATAGAGGAAACCGGTGTAAACGTTGCCTTCTTCGGCCATGCCGCGCACGGTTGGCCAGATCACCAGGTCCATGACGCGCTTGTGCACTTCGCTGGTCACAACCGGTGCCGGGGAGTAAGCGCCCATGCCGCCGGTGTTCGGACCGGTATCGCCGTCGCCAACACGTTTGTGGTCCTGGCTGGTGGCCATCGGCAATACGTTCTTGCCGTCAACCATGACGATGAAGCTGGCTTCTTCGCCGTCCAGGAACTCTTCGATGACCACGCGCGAGCCGGCGTCGCCGAACGCGTTGCCGGCGAGCATGTCGCGCACGGCGTCTTCGGCTTCGGCCAGTGTCATGGCAACGATCACGCCTTTACCGGCGGCCAGGCCGTCGGCCTTGATCACGATCGGTGCGCCTTTTTCACGCAGATAAGCCAGGGCTGGCTCGATTTCGGTGAAGTTCTGGTAGTCGGCTGTCGGAATCTTGTGACGTGCCAGGAAATCCTTGGTGAACGCTTTCGAGCCTTCCAGCTGGGCAGCGCCCGCGGTCGGACCGAAGCAATCCAGGCCACGGGAACGGAACAGATCAACGACGCCCGCCACCAGTGGCACTTCCGGGCCGACGATGGTCAGGGAAACGTTCTTCTCGGCGAAGTCGGCCAACTGTTCGAGGGCCAGCACATCGATAGCGACGTTTTCGCACTTGGCTTCAATGGCGGTGCCAGCGTTGCCGGGAGCCACGAACACCTTCTGCACGCGCGGATCCTGAGCCACTTTCCAGGCCAGGGCGTGTTCACGGCCACCGCTGCCAATGATCAAAACATTCATTTCAGAAACCTCGGATGACGCTAATTCTGTTGAGCGCCGTAGGGGCGCTTTTCTGTGGGAGCTGGCCTGCCGGCGATGCAAACAACTCGGTTTATCAGCTAAACCGAGGGGATGCTATCGCTGGCAGGCCAGCTCCCACAGTTGATCGTTGTGCTTAGTGACGGAAGTGGCGCATGCCAGTAAAGACCATGGCAATGCCCGCTTCATCAGCGGCAGCAATCACTTCGTTGTCACGCATCGAGCCACCTGGCTGGATCACCGCCGTGATGCCGACCTTGGCCGCATTGTCCAGACCGTCGCGGAACGGGAAGAATGCATCGGAAGCCATGACCGAGCCGGCGACCTGCAAACCGGCGTGTTCTGCCTTGATCGCAGCGATACGGGCAGAGTTCACGCGGCTCATCTGGCCGGCGCCGACACCGATGGTCTGACGGTTCTTGGCGTAGACGATGGCGTTGGATTTAACGTACTTGGCGACTTTCCAGGCGAAGATCAGGTCGTGGATTTCCTGTTCGGTCGGTGCACGCTTGGTCACGACTTTCAGGTCATCGGCGCCGATCATGCCGATGTCGCGGCTCTGCACCAGCAGGCCGCCGTTGACGCGTTTGTAGTCCCAGGCAGCGGCGCGGTCAGCCGACCACTCGCCGCAGGCCAGCAGGCGCACATTGGCTTTGGCTGCGACGATGGCGCGGGCTTCTTCGCTGACGCTTGGGGCGATGATCACTTCGACGAACTGACGCTCGACGATGGCCTTGGCGGTTTCAGCATCTAGCTCGCGGTTGAAGGCGATGATGCCGCCGAATGCGGATTCGGTGTCGGTGGCGTAGGCCAGTTCGTATGCCTGACGGATGCCGCCTTCGGCGTCCGGGCTCACGGCAACGCCGCACGGGTTGGCGTGCTTGACGATCACGCAGGCCGGCTTGACGAAGCTCTTCACGCATTCCAGCGCGGCGTCGGTGTCGGCCACGTTGTTGTACGACAGTTCCTTGCCTTGCAGTTGGGTCGCGGTGGCGATGCCGACTTCGGCAGGCTTGGCTTCCACGTAGAACGCCGCGCTCTGGTGCGGGTTCTCGCCGTAGCGCATTTCCTGAGCCTTGATGAACTGGCTGTTGAAGGTGCGCGGGAATTCGCTGCGACCTTCGGTGCTGAGGGTGTCAGCGGCCTGGTTCACGGTGCCCATGTAGTTGGCGATCATGCCGTCGTAGGCGGCGGTGTGTTCGAAGGCCTTGAGCATCAGGTCGAAACGCTGAGCGTAGGTCAGGCCGCCGGCCTTCAGGCCTTCGAGGACGCTGGCGTAGTCGCTGGCATTCACCACGATGGCCACGTCTTTATGGTTTTTTGCTGCCGAACGGACCATGGTCGGGCCGCCGATGTCGATGTTTTCGATCGCGGTCGGCAGGTCGCAGCCTGGCTTGTTGATGGTGGCTTCGAACGGGTACAGGTTGACTGCAACCAGATCGATCGGCTTGATGCCGTGCTCGTTCATGATGGCGTCGTCGATACCGCGACGACCGAGGATCCCGCCGTGGATTTTCGGGTGCAGGGTTTTCACCCGACCGTCCATCATTTCTGCGAAACCGGTGTAATCCGCGACTTCCACTGCGGCAACACCGTTGTCGCGCAGCAGCTTGAACGTTCCGCCGGTGGAGAGGATCTCGACGCCCAGGGCTTCAAGCTCTTTGGCGAATTCGAGGATCCCGGTCTTGTCGGAAACGCTGATCAAGGCGCGGCGGATCGGCAGGCGGGTAGTCTGGTCGGTCATTTCAATTTCCATCAAAAGCAAAGGAGTCAGCAAAAAAGGCGACCGTTTTTACGCGGGCGCCTTTCTGGTTTGATTGAATGCTTACAGCAAATCGTACTGCTTGAGTTTCTTGCGCAGGGTGCCTCGGTTCAGTCCGAGCAGCTCGCTGGCCTTGGTCTGGTTGCCCTTGACGTAGTTCATCACGCACTCGAGCAGGGGCGCCTCGACTTCGGAGAGCACCAGGTTGTACACATCCGTGACGGCAGCGCCCTCAAGGTGGGCGAAATAATTGTGCAGCGCCTTCTCGACACTCCCGCGAAGGGTCTGACCTTCTTCGCTCGGCGTGTTGAGGTGCTGTTTCAAATTCACGTTGTCGCTCACGGGTGTTGTTCCACTCACTAAAGTCTCGGTCATCATCGTCATGCGGCCACCTCTTCTCCGTCCCCTGTCAGGCTCTTGTAACGTTCGGCGAAGAAGCCCTGAACGTTGGCGCATTGTGCTTCCGTATCTTCCAAACGATTGAAGTGGGCGCGGAACTCCCTGGCGCCCGGCAGGGTTGCGAGATACCAGCCCACATGCTTTCGAGCAATGCGTACGCCCATGACATCTCCATAGAAGACGTGCAGCGCAGCCAGATGCTCTAGCAGAATGCGTTCCACCTCGATCAGTTCCAGCGCCGGGAGTTTCTCGCCGGTACGCAGGAAATGGTCGATCTCGCGAAAAATCCATGGCCGCCCCTGGGCAGCCCGTCCAACCAGCAATCCATCGGCACCGGTCGCCTCGAGCACGTATCGGGCCTTCTCCGGTGAATCGATGTCGCCATTGGCGAAGACCGGCATCGACACCGCCTGCTTGATCGCGGCAATGGTGTCGTACTCGGCTTCACCGGTGTACAGGTCGGCACGGGTGCGGCCATGGACCGCCAACGCCGTAATGCCTGCCTGCTCGGCGATCTTCGCCACCGTCAGACCATTCTTGTTGTCCCGGTCCCAGCCGGTACGGATCTTCAAGGTGACCGGCACATCAACCGCAGCCACTACGGCCTGCAGAATCTCGGTCACCAATGCCTCATCTTTCAACAGGGCGGAACCGGCGGCCTTGTTGCAGACCTTCTTCGCCGGACAGCCCATGTTGATGTCAATAATCTGTGCGCCCAGTTCGACGTTGGCCCGGGCCGCATCCGCCAGCATCTGTGCATCACCCCCGGCGATCTGGACCGAGCGTGGCTCGGGATCACCTTCGTGGATCATGCGCATCCGCGATTTGCGGGTGTTCCACAAGCTCATGTCGCTGGTGACCATTTCCGAGACTACAAGCCCTGCGCCCAGTCGCTTGCACAGCTGACGAAAGGGCTGGTCGGTGACACCCGCCATGGGGGCGAGAATCAAGCCGTTGTGCAATGTGTATGGACCGATGCGTACCGCCGACATAGGACTTTCCAGTTGTGGGGCCGGATCATGAGAGTTCGAAAAAGGGTTGGCATGATACCCGCTCTCGATGACTGGATAAAGGCTGAATTGAACAAAATCTGAACAGTTATTCTGTTATCGCCAGCAGTTTGGTATGAGCGGTCGCTGTCAGAAATGTGCCGTCAAACCCGTAGCACTGAACCGTTTCACTCAGGCGAGTGGAAGCTCAGGCTGTAGTTCACGGCTTTGGCGCCTGGGTCGAGGATATCCAGGGCGATGTGGATCGGCGTTTGCGGCGGCATTTCCGCCATGCCTTCGAGGTCGCCGTTGAGGTACTCGCCGGGTTTGAAGCGACGGCTGGCGATCAGGTGGCCGTTGAGGTCGGCAAAGCGCAATTCCAGCAGCGGGAAGGGCTGGGAGAACGGCGCGCGGTTGTAGATGATCGCGTCGACCACCAGCGCGCCATTGAAATCCGGGTGGCTGCGCACCACCAGGTTGCTGCTCTTGATTTTCGCGATGTCGACTTTGGACGGCACGGTGCAGCCGATTTGTGGGCACAACTGCTGGAACCACGGGCGGTACTGATCCTGACGCGCCAGTTCGTCGAAGTGGTAGGCGATGTACTGGCCGACGAGAGCGCCTGCACCGAGCAGAATTAGCAGCAACCAGAGAAAGCGTCGACCCCAGGGTGATCGGCGTTTCTGCCAATCGAGTTGCAGCGGGTCGTCGGTCAGGTCTTGGAGAACCTCGGCACGCATCGCCGGCTCGCTGCGTTCGCGACGCTTGCGCAAGGGTTCGATCGAGGGCAGGTCGTCGTCGAACTTGTCAATGGTGTCGGCCGCTGACAGGCGTTCGTGATGAAGCGGGGCGTCGAGTGGGTCGTTCAGGCGCAGTTGCGGTGGCTCTTTGTCGTCCAGGTCTACCGATTCCAGGGACAGCGAAGGTTCGGTGCGCGAGAGTATGCCCGTCTCGATCATCGGTTCAGGTGTGACAGTGGTTTCGGCCGCCTGCGCGCGATCGGCGGCCGATTCGCTGAACAGGCTGTCGGACCAAGGCTCTTCATCGGGCTCGGCGCTATCGCGGCGAGCGCTCAGGTTGTCTTCGCGGTGCCGACCGAATTCCGTGGTCGGCTGGATTTCCCGTTGTTCGAGCCGGGCGAGTTCTTCGTCCAGATCCAGGCTGTCCAGGTCCAGTTCAGCGGCAGACCACTGCTTCTGGCTGATGGCCCGTGGTTCTGGCTCGGCTGTCTCGACGATGGCCGGAGCAACCGGCGTGACCGCTTCCTTGCCTGCCTGCTCAAGCAACTGCTTGGCGGCGTTGAACACTTGCAGGCACGAGCCGCAACGAACCACCCCACGGGCCACGCTCAATTGAGCATGGCTGACGCGGAAGCTGGTTTGGCAATGCGGGCACTGAGTGACGAAGCTGTCGGTCATGCGGCGATCCGGATTATGCAGGCGCTCATTCTAGCGCCGACGGCCAGTGATGCGCACCCAGCCATCGCGATTGGCGATCGGGTCCAGATCGAAGTCCTGGGCGTAGGCGTTGGCAACCTCGTCGCCTTGTTCGGCAAGAATGCCCGACAGAGCCAGACGGCCACCCGGCTTGACCAGGCTGGACAGTTGCGGCGCCAGGGACACCAGCGGGCCGGCGAGAATGTTGGCCACCAGCACGTCCGCCTGAACCTGCGGCAGGTCCTCCGGCAGATACAGCGGGAACAGGTCTTCGGCGATGTTGTTGCGCCCGGCGTTGTCGCGAGAGGCTTCCAGCGCCTGCACGTCGATGTCGGTGCCGACGGCTTGTTTGGCACCCAGCAGCAGGGCGGCAATCGCCAGGATCCCCGAACCGCAACCGAAGTCCAGCACGTTGCAGTCTTTCAGGTCCTGACCGTCGAGCCATTCCAGGCACAGCGCGGTGGTCGGGTGCGTGCCGGTGCCGAATGCGAGGCCCGGATCCAGCAGAATGTTCACGGCGTCGGGTTCAGGGGCAGCGTGCCAGCTTGGAACGATCCACAGGCGTTGACCGAAGCGCATGGGCTGGAAATCGTCCATCCAGGTGCGTTCCCAGTCCTGGTCTTCGATGACTTCGCTGTGATGCTCGGGCAGCGGGCTGCCGGTCAGCAGCTCCAGATGCGCCAGTACGCTGGCAGCTTCGGTGCCACCTTCGAACAGGGCCAGCAGGTGAGTGTGCGACCACAGCGGCGTGGTGTTGAGTTCCGGCTCGAAGATCGGCTGATCTTCGGCGTCCATGAAGGTCACCGACACGGCGCCCACTTCAAGGAAAGCGTCTTCGTAGGTTTCGGCTTGTTCTGGGCTGATGGCGAGACGGACTTGCAGCCAAGGCATGGCGGGCACCTTTGAAAAGTATTGATTGCAGCCTAGCGGGCTGCGAGAAGCGCGCAAGTTTACGCGAGCGCGACGCAGAAGACGACCGGGTAGGCTGGGGCCAGGCGAAAACGGATGACCTGTGGCGAGGGAGCTTGCTCCCGCTGGAGCGCGAAGCGGTCCCAAAATGGCAAAGTCGGATCTGTCTGATACAACCTTGTTGAATGGTTTTGCGGTTGCTGCGCAACCGAGCGGGAGCAAGCTCCCTCGCCACAAGGGTTTTGTGTTCAGCAATCTCCAGAAACAACAAAGCCGCTCGAAAGCGGCTTTTTTGATCTGCTCACACCTTAATGCTGATTCCTTGCATTATTGGGCTTTGAGCCATTGCAGACCTTTGTTCGTCAGGCGATAGCGTTGCAGGCGGCTGTTGGGTTGTTCGGGTAGCGTCATTTCAAGGGCTCCGGCATCGATAGCCGGCAGTATGTAAGCCTTGCGGAAGTGGTCGGCGTTTTTCAGGTTCATGGAGGTCTGAAGTTGTTGCCTGCTCATGTCGCCATCAATGACCTTCAGCAGCGAAGCGACTTCCATGGTGACTTCCATGGTCGTTGCATCAGAGCTCTGCGATTGGGGGTGTGCGGGCAGTCGCACGACATACGAAATCCGCTCGTCGTCGGTTTCAAATAGCGGCGCGGGCGAACCATTGGCAGCCATGACCTTGAGAATTTTTGGGATCCCGGTCGAGCGGCCTTCGGTCAGGTCCAGTTCTTTCAAGAATTCCCCAATTCGTCGGTTGCGGTAGCGGCGGCTCACGGCGCGACCGGCTCGCAGGTCTTCCATGCGGATTGAGCGGTCGGGGCCCGGGAAGCTCAAAATCACCAGCTCTTCCTGGCTGATGCGGACCTCGATCGGTTCGCGCTCCTCATAGGAGCGGTGATACACGGCGTTGACCAACGCCTCTTCAATCGCCGCGTAAGGGAAGTTCCAGATCCTTGTTGCCTCGGCCCGGTCTGGGTGTTTGATAACCGTTTGATGCAAGTAGTTACGCTGGATGTAGGCCAGAGCCTCGCGAGTCATATTTGCCAGAGGGCCTTTAAAGATTTTTTCGTCAAAGCGGTCGCCACCAGGACCTTCGGGAAACCACAGCACGTCAATCTGCGTACCGGGAAAGAATTGTTCTGGCGTGTTGCTGAAGAGCATCAGGCCCACATTCTTGGGCCACGGCGATTCGGCTGGGCCACCCACGACGTTCATTTTCGATAGTCAGGTTGTCAGCATCTTCTGCCAGGGCGCTGCCAATCTCTTGCAGGAAGTTTTGCATCAGTGGTTTGGACAGGTCGATGACACGGGCTCCCAGATGGAAGCGATCATCGAAAGGTACCTTGGCAGCAAGACTCAAGAGCTCCTGTTCGGTTTCACCCTTGGCTTCCACTGTGCTGCTGTAGCGGCGGATGTAGTAATGCAGGCTCCGATGGTTGGCTGTCACCGCTGCCGGGGCTTTATATGGGCGATTTTGCCCGCCCGGTGCCCACAGTACGATCAGCTTGCGACCTTCGAACTTTTCCACGCTCAGCACGGGAAAGGCTGGCTGAACTGGATTGGCAAGCCGCCAGCAGTTCGAGCTGAATCCTGTCGAGCTCCTGATCGGCAAGGCCTCGCGGAGGAAAGATTGGCTGACCGTTGGGATCGCAATCCTGCCCAATCACCACATAACCACCGCCCAGGTTTTCAAAGTCGTTGGCGAAGGCGCAGAGCGTGCGAATGATCGGGTCAGGGTTCCAGCCCGTTTTGTATTCGATCCGCTCGCCCTCGACTGTTCGCTGGCGCAGGAGGTCGTTGAGATTGATGGGTAGCTTTTCAGGCATGGGCGGGCTCTGGTTCGTCGGCGTTGCGCTGATTAGAGGGCGATTATAGCCAGCCCGGATAGGCCAGTGACTGTCAGATAAACCCCAGCGGGAATGGATGAAACCTTCAGAAACAACAAAGCCGCTCGAAAGCGGCTTTGTTGATCCGGATTACAGACTAGTGCTTGTCGCCAGCCAGCTTGTGTTCCAGGTAGTGGATGTTGACTCCACCTTTGCAGAAGCCTTCATCGCGGGTAAGGTCGCGGTGCAGCGGGATGTTGGTCTTGATCCCGTCGACCACGATTTCGTCCAGCGCATTGCGCATGCGCGCCATGGCTTCGTCACGGGTTGCGCCGTAGGTGATCAGCTTGCCAATCAACGAATCGTAGTTCGGCGGAACGGCATAACCGCTGTACAGGTGCGAATCGACGCGAACGCCGTTGCCGCCTGGAGCGTGGAAATGCTTGACCGTACCTGGGCTCGGCATGAAGGTTTTCGGGTCTTCGGCATTGATCCGGCATTCCAGCGCGTGGCCGCGGATAACGACGTCTTCCTGGGTGTACGACAATTTGTTGCCAGCGGCGATGCTGAGCATCTCCTTGACGATGTCGATGCCGGTGACCATTTCCGAAACCGGGTGCTCAACCTGAACGCGGGTGTTCATTTCGATGAAATAGAACGCGCCGTTCTCGTACAGGAACTCGAAAGTGCCCGCGCCACGGTAGTTGATGTCGATGCAGGCTTTAACGCAGCGTGCGAGGACTTCAGCCCGTGCTTTCTCGTCGATGCCCGGTGCCGGCGCTTCTTCGAGAACCTTCTGGTGACGACGTTGCAGCGAGCAATCGCGGTCGCCCAGATGGATGGCGTGGCCCTGGCCGTCGGAAAGTACCTGAACTTCCACGTGACGTGGGTTGGTCAGGAATTTTTCCAGGTAGACCATCGGGTTGCCGAACGCCGCGCCAGCTTCGGAGCGGGTCAGTTTCGCCGAGGAGATCAGGTCTTCTTCTTTATGCACAACGCGCATGCCGCGACCACCACCGCCGCCAGCGGCTTTGATGATCACCGGGTAACCGACTTCGCGACCGATGCGCAGAGCGGTTTCTTCGTCTTCCGGCAGCGGGCCGTCGGAACCCGGAACGGTTGGAACGCCGGCCGCGATCATGGCGTGCTTGGCCGAAACCTTGTCGCCCATCAGGCGAATGGTATCGGCTTTCGGGCCAATGAAGGCGAAGCCGGAGTTCTCGACCTGCTCAGCGAAATCAGCGTTTTCCGCAAGGAAACCGTAGCCTGGGTGAATGGCGGTGGCGCCGGTCACTTCAGCCGCGGCGATGATGGCCGGGATGTGCAGGTAAGAGTGGGCGGCCGAGGCCGGACCGATGCAGACGGATTCGTCTGCCAGGCCCAGGTGCATCAGCTCTTTGTCGGCCTTGGAGTAAACGGCGACGGTCTTGATGCCCATCTCTTTGCAGGCACGCAGAATCCGCAGTGCGATCTCACCGCGGTTGGCGATCAGAACTTTTTCCAACTTCGCAGTCATCAAAGTTTCTCCGCGGTTCAAACGATGGTGAACAGCGGTTGGTCGTACTCAACCGGCTGGCCGTCTTCGACGAGGATGGATTCGATCACACCGCTGGTTTCAGCTTCGATGTGGTTCATCATCTTCATGGCTTCGACGATGCACAGGGTGTCGCCTTTCTTCACGGTCTGGCCGACTTCAACGAAGGACGGCGAGCTTGGGGAAGACTTGCGATAGAAGGTGCCGACCATCGGCGAACGGGCAACGGTGCCGTTCAGGACAGGGGCGGCTGGAGCAGCTGGAGCGGCAGCGGCGGCAACCGGAGCAGCAGCGACAGGCGCTGGAGCCGGAGCGTGCATTGGAGCCGGTGCGTAGTACTGCTGAGCCGGGGTCTTGCTATGGCGGCTGATGCGTACGGACTCTTCGCCTTCCTTGATCTCGAGCTCGTCGATGCCGGACTCTTCCAGCAATTCGATCAGTTTCTTAACTTTACGGATATCCATGAATCATCAACTCCCAAGGGTCGGTCAGGGGCGTTACGCTTGTTGTTCAAGCTGTTGCCGGTCTTTCAAGCTGCTCTAGGGCGGCCTCCAGGGCCAGTCGATAACCGCTGGCGCCAAGGCCGCAGATCACTCCCACCGCAACGTCGGAGAAGTAAGAGTGATGGCGGAAAGGTTCGCGTTTGTGCACGTTAGACAAATGCACTTCGATGAATGGGATGCTCACCGCCAGCAGCGCGTCACGTAATGCGACACTTGTGTGCGTAAAAGCTGCTGGGTTGATCAGAATGAAGTCCACACCTTCGCTGCGGGCAGCGTGGATGCGGTCGATCAATTCGTACTCGGCGTTGCTTTGCAGGTGCAGCAAATGATGGCCGGCTTCACGAGCGCGGCGTTCCAGGTCCTGGTTGATCTGCGCCAGTGTCGTAGCGCCATAGGTGCCCGGTTCGCGGGTGCCGAGCATGTTCAGGTTGGGGCCGTGCAGAACCAATAGCGTCGCCATCTGCTGTTCCTTGTTATCCGTGTGCATTTGTCAGAACCCGGCGACTATGCCGCAAAGCCTTTGTGACTGTCCAGTTCTATGCAATAGCCAGCACGATGGCCGATGTTTGCGCGAAATATGTGACCGGGTGATTAAATCCGGTCATTTGCTTTAGCGACACGTTCGGCGAAGTCCTCAGCGTTGATCTCGCCGATCACACGCACATCGGTGCGTTCAACGCCGTCCTTGCCGAAAAACATCAGCGCCGGTGGGCCGAACAGTTTGTAGCGGTCGAGCAGCGCACGTTGTTCGGCGTTGCTGTCGGTGATGTCGAAGCGGATCAGCCGATAGCCCTTGAGGCGTTCGACGACGCGGGTGTTGTTGAGCACTTCGTGCTCGATGACTTTGCAGCTGATGCACCAGTCGGCGTACCAGTCGAGCAGCAGTGGGGTGCTGGACGATCTGGCCTCGGCGAGAACGCGATCCAGCTCGGCCGGGGTGGTGATGGTTTGCCAGTCGCTAGTGGATTGCGGCTGCTCGTTGCCGCTAACGATGCGCGGCTGTCCGATTGGATTGAGCGGATCAGTCTGGCCACTGAAGGCGCCGTACCAACACGCCAGCGCATAAAACAGCAGGAACATTCCGAGCAACTGGCCCACACGTTTTCGCGGAGGTTTGTAGACGAACTCCAGCGCGCCCATGAACAAACCGACGCCACCGGCCAGCAAGCCGATCAGCAGCAAGGTGATCTGACCCGGCAAAACCCGACTGAGCAGACCGATCGCCAGCCCCAGCAACAAAACGCCAATCGCGTTTTTCACGTAGACCAGCCACGGCCCGCTTTTCGGTAGCCAGGCTGCACCGCCGGTGGCCACCAACAATAGCGGGGCGCCCATGCCGAGGCCGAGCATGAACAACTTCAGCCCGCCGCCCAGCGCATCGCCACTGGCGCTGATGTACAGCAACGCGCCGGCCAGCGGTGCCGAGACGCAGGGCGAAACCAACAGACTGGAAACCACGCCCAGCACCGCCGCACCCCACAACGAGCCGCCTTTGGTGCGACCTGCGATGCGGTCCAGTCGGCTGCTAATCGCCTGCGGCAACTTGAGTTCGAAGACGCCGAACATCGCCAGGGCAAACACGGCAAAAAACATCGCGAACGGCACCAGCACCCATGCCGATTGCAGCCGCGCCTGAAGGTTGAGCTGCGCGCCAAACATCCCCATCAACGCACCGAGCAGAGCGAAGCAGGCGGCCATCGGCAGCACATACGCGAGAGACAGATTGAAGCCGCGCAAGCCACCGACCTGGCCGCGCAACACCACGCCGGACAGGATCGGCAACATGGGCAACACGCAAGGGGTGAACGTCAGGCCCAGGCCGGCGAGGAAGAACAGCGCCAGCTCCCGCCAGCTCCAACTCGTGGTTGCACCGCTGCTGCCATCGATACTCAGGCGTTCGGTTTCAGGCGGATAACACAGGCCTCTATCGGCACAGCCCTGATAGGTCACGGCGAGGGTAAAGGCGCGTTGATCGGTGCGTGGCAGTTCTACATCGAGAATCCCGTGGTAAACCTCGACATCGCCAAAGTATTCATCATGCTTTTGTTCACCCTTGGGCAATTGCGCCGTGCCGAGCGCGACATCGGCGGGATCGGCGCGAAACTGAAAGCGATGGCGGTAGAGGTAGTAACCCTCGGTGGCGATGAAACGCAGCTTTATCGATTGCGGCGTGCTTTCTACCAGACTGAGCTGAAAGGCTTCGCGCACCGGCAGAAAGTCGGCGCTGTTGTTGATCGAGCCCAGCGTGGCGCTTGGCCGACTCTCCAGCAACCCGTCGGCGTTGGCCGGCAGGGCGAGGACAAAAAGCAGCAGGCAAAGCAAACGGCGCATGACAATCTCGCGTATCGGAGGTGAGGGCATGATAGCGGACAGTGTTGAGGTGTGCCGATGAGCTTTTGTGGCGAGGGGGCTTGTCGGAACGCCGCATCGCCCCGTTCGGTTGCGTAGCGACCGTTATTCAGGGCACGCGGTTTGTCAGGTTGAATGAGGTCGCTGGTAATGGGCCCGCTTCGCGAGCCAACGGGGGCAAGCCCCCTCGCCACAAATCAGACGCGGAAGGCTTGGACGGCAGTATGTAACCGCCCACCCAGCACCAACAAATGCTCCCCTTGCTCACGTCCCTCACCGATGCGCAGCAGGTTATCCCCACCCAACTGGTGAATCCTCTCACTGTGATCACGGATCTCGCTGACAGCGCCGCTCTGCTGAGCCGTGACATCGGCGATGCGCACGGCGGTGTCGGAAATGGTCTGGATCGCCCCGACGATTTTATCCAGCGCGCCGTCAGCGGCCTGGGCCTGATTGGCTGTTGCTTCAGCATGCTCGACCTGCGCGCGCATACCTTCCACCGATTGCTGCGCCGCCGTTTGCAACCCGGCGATCAAGGTCTGAATTTCGGCCGTGGCGCCAGCGGTGCGTTGCGCCAGTGAGCGAACCTCTTCAGCCACGACGGCAAAACCGCGACCCATTTCCCCGGCGCGGGCCGCTTCAATGGCGGCGTTCAGCGCCAGCAGGTTGGTCTGGTCGGCAATCGAGCGAATCACCGTCAGCACGCCGCCGATGGTGGCCGATTCCGAGGCCAGGTGTTCAATCATCTGTGCATTGCCTTGCACTTCATCGACAAGTGCGTGCAGCCCGGTGAGGCTCAAACCGATGACTTTTTGCCCATGTTCCACCGCCAGCCCGGCATGGCGGCTGGCGTCGGCGGCCTGGCTGGCATCACCGGCCACTTGTTGAATGGTCGCTTCCAGTTCGCTGAGAGAATCACGGATGAGCGCCGTGTCACCCGCCTGATGCTCGGCGCCGCTGTGCAGGTCATTGCTCAATTCGGCCAGGGTGCGACTGCTGCCGGCGACCTGTTCGGCGTTAAGGCGAATGGTCCCCACCAGATCGACGAGGTAGGCGCGCAGACGGTTGAGCGAGGCTTGAATGTCATGCAGCTCGCGATTGGTCTTGCCCAATTCAATGTCCCGGCTGAAGTCGCCCTCGGCCCAGGTCGAAAGCGCCGGTGCGAGGTTGGTCAGCGTCCGGGCGAGGCGTCGTTGCAGGGTGTCGATGAGCAACGCGATCAGCAGGATCAGGCCGATCATCACGCCTTGCATCAGCCGCACTTCGCTCTGGATCTGCCCGTGCTGGGCGCGGACCACCGGTTCCAGTCCGGCGATGGCCTGTTGCACCGCAGCGATTTTCAGGTGCGTCGCGGCGCTTAGGTCGGCACGTTTCTGGATCTGCTCACGGGTGCGCACAAGCTCCGCGGGATAGCGGGTCAGCAGGCTGTTGAGTTCGCGTTTGAGCCCGACGCCAGCATCTTCGGCCACGGCTTTTTCGGTGTTCTCCAGGCCCATCATCGCGGCGAAATCATCGGTGCCCGATTCACTTTTACTGGCCACGCCGAGTAGCGGCAGGGCATTCAGACGTTCAGCCTGAGCGCGGATGTTGGTGACTTCGCGCTCAACATCCGCCGCCAGTTCGCTGCGACCGCTGCTGACCAGTTTGTCCCGGGCCAGCGACAGTTTGCCCAGGTGTTGGGATGCAGTGAGCAGAGGCGTCAGATAAGTCGCGTTATCGCTGGCGTACTGGCTGAGCTGATCGAGGCTGGCACCGAGCTCGCGTTCGGCTTGCAACAACAGTGCTTGCGGGTCGCCCGCGAGTTTGCCGGCGGCCAGCAGGTCGGTTTTGCTGAACTCATCCAGGTTGGTCAGGCTGGGGCGCAAGGTGTCGGCCAATGCCGGCGGCAATTCACCGAGTTCTTTTTGCAGCGCGTCGATGGCCTGGCTGGCGCTGCTCAGGCGCAAGGCATCACCGCTGGCGAGGTAATCCTCAACGTTGCGCGCCACTTCATTTTGAAATTGCTGGGACAACCCCAGGTAGCGTTCCATCAACAAATACGGGCGTTCCAGGGCTTTTTGCGACCACCAGAGCGTAGCGCCGAGGGCCACGCACACGGCAACTAAAAGGAGGGTGTTGAGATTGGTCAGCAGCTTCAGGCGCATCGCGGGACAACCAGCGGCAGAATGGTAAGTGCCTGAAGTTATTGCGTTTCTGTTACAGGGTTATGACTGGCTGGGTTGATTCCGATGAAAAGGTGGCACTTTGCTGTGATGCCCGCGCCGCCTGTACGCGGTTGCGCCCGGCGTGCTTGGCACGGTACAGCGCCTCGTCCGCCTGGCTGGCCATCATCAGGCCGTCGGAGTCTTCGCACAATTCGACCACTCCGGCGCTGAAGGTGCACCAGAGATCCTGCGGCTGAGCGGGGTAATGAATTTCCGCAAAGCGCTGACGGATTTCATCGAGGACGTTGTAGGCCGCTTCGATATCGGTGTCCGGCATGACGATGGCGAACTCTTCGCCGCCGTAACGGCCGATGAAGTCAGTCTTGCGCAGGCGTTGCTTGAGAAACAGCGCCAGGCTCTTGATCACGCGGTCGCCCATCGGGTGGCCGTGACTGTCGTTGACCCGTTTGAAATGGTCGATGTCGAGCATCGCGAAGCTCAATGGCTTGCTCTCGCGGCGGGCGCGAAACGAGCAGTCTTCGAGCAACTGCAGAATGTGCGTGTGGTTGTACAGCCCGGTGAGGCTGTCGCGGACCATCCGCGCTTTGAGATTGCGTGCACGCGCCGCGCGGTTGCGCACAGTGGTGATCAGGTGGCGCGGCTTGATCGGTTTGGTCAGGAAGTCGTCGCCGCCCTCGCTCATGGCGTCGAGCTGCTTGTCCAGATCGTCTTCAGCGGACAGGTAAATGATCGGCACGCTGACGTAGCGGTCGTTGTGACGAATCACCTTGGCCAGTTCAGTGCCGGTGCAGGTCGGCATGTACATGTCGAGGATGATCAGGTCGGGCTGGAAGTCCGCCAGTTCGGCCATGGCCTGGATCGGCTCGATCAGAGTCCGCGTGACGATCCCTGCACTGTTGAGCAGGCGCTCGGTGTGCAAGGCCTGGGCACGGGAGTCGTCGATAATCAGCACTTTATAGGGTTCATACTGGGCGACGCAGGTCAGGACTTCGATTTTCTCCAGCAGACTCGAGGCTTCGAGGGTACCGGTGAGAAATTCCTGGCCGCCGGCACGCACCGCCGCGAGGCGGGTCGGAGTGTCGGTTTCGAGCAGGCTGAAAAACAGCAGCGGCAACGGTTCATCCAGACCGATCTGGGCTTCGGCGGCCAGTTTCAGGCCGATACCGGGACCGCTGAAGTCCACGTCCATGACGATTGCGGCGGGCAAGCGTTCGACCATCGACGAGCGAAAGGCCGCCACGCTGTCGAGGGATTGAGCGCTGAGTCCGAAAAACTCCAGTTGCTTGGCCAGGCGCTCGGCACGGTCGTGATCCTGCAGCATCACGTAGATCGGCTTGCGCAGCGGCGGCAGGAAGGTTTGTTCGAGTTGATCGCCATGCCGCAGGCCGGTGCGCGACAAGCGCTGCATCAGGCGATTGAGATCAGTGATCAGGCCGCTGCTCAGGCGTCCGCGATTGGCATCGACGGCTTCCAGCGATTGGCCGATGTGGCGCGCCAGCTGGATGTGTTCCGGTTGTTCGAAACGCTCGGCGAAACGCAGCAGGCGCAGGTTGGCCTCGCTCAGTTCCGATAAATCGGTGGTGGACCACTCACTGCGTTGCAGGCGCTGCCAGATCTCAAGAATTTGACGTGCCTGATGAATTACCCGCTGGGCAAAGTGGTGCTTGAGGCGCTCACGGCTGGGGTCTTCTGGCTCGGTCATATCCTGACTACTAGTTAGGGTGCATGCTGAGATCGACTGGTGGCTCTATGCTAGCACCTCTTTTCGATTGTATGAGTGTCGTACGTCAATAATCTGCAAAGCGGCGTCATTCAGTTTCTGACTGGGTGGTCTGAATGTGCTTGCGAGAAGTTTTAAAGCATCAGTGGATTGGGTGTTTCAGGCTTTTCCGGCGTATTTGTATGAAAGTTCTGTAACCCCGGCGAGCATCCCTTATCAGGGAATTCTGATTTTTCGCCTACTGGATTAGGAGAGGGTTTTCGGCTGATAGGGTTCAGGGATACCCCTAGACGCCATTTCCCGATCATGACCCAGTGTTTCAAAGATCAACCCTGCGACGAGCAGCGCCTGAACCACAACAGCACGCCAGTTGCTGACTGTGAATGCAAAGAGGAGCTGCTTTACGGCAGCAAGACGCTCATTACCGAAGTGCCGATTCTTACGTGCGCCTGCCTATGGCGACACTACCAGCGCGAGGCGGAAGAGATTGTTGCACCCGGTGGTGTACTGATTGCCGACCCGGTAGAGCGCAACCGCGTGATCAACGCTGCCTACGCTCGCCTGTGGCTGCACGATTCAAGGTTTCAGTGGGCCGGGCTGGCGGCGTTTGCCTCCAAGCAGGTCGGCTGCGGATTGCTGCATGCGGCTGACAGTATCGACCTCATTCGCAAGGAGTACGAGGCGCGTCAACGTGTGCGCGATAGCCGCAGCGAGTTCGGGCTGCTGACGCCAGACAAGATGTCCGAGCAGGCGGATGAGCTGCGTGATTATAGAGGCGCGGATGCGCGCAATCCTTTGCCCTCTGTGGATTTTCGTTCTGCGGGGGAGGAGTTGTCGCTGGTGCAACAGCAGTTCCGGCATGTGCACGACATGATGGCGCTGGGGAATACCACACTGTTTCTGGATGTTTTTCCGTTGCATGAGTTTTATGCGAAGCGTGGGTTCAGAGAGTTGAAAAAGTGTTTGGGAGCACGGGCGGGAATATTTGGGCATCCGAAGTTTCCGGTGCTGTGGCCAGCGGGGAAGGAGAAGCTGGAATTCGGGCTGGATTACACCGAGATTTTTCTGGGTTTTGAGGCGATAGAGGACGGAAACATTGCCGGTAGCGTTGAGCATTTGGCGTTGCATGAGCAGAAAAATATCCTCCAGCCGACAATTTACCTGGACCGCCAATTGGTGGCTTTGCTGCGTGCCAACCACGCTTCCTACGTTACAGGGTTTCCTTCAGGCGTTGCCCAGGCGATTGAGTTGACCCTTACCAGCCAATGCCAACGTGTCGAGGACGGGCGCACCATCGATTTTGGCGACAACCCGTTGGCGGACTTGTCCGACATCAAGCAGCGAATGGAATTCGTGCTCCAAGCAGCGACACGCTTTGATCAGATGCTCGGTGACCACAACCGTAATGCATTAGAACAGTCGATCAACGAAATCGCATTGAGCGGTAGCAGGCTATGAATCTGCGACCGTGGTTGTTCGGCTGGCGCTGCGGCGCCTACCTTCTACTTCTAGCCGTCTTGATATGGGCCGTCATACACAGCCTGACGCAACCTCTCTGGGATGAGCCCGAAATCGTCCTGGAAATGGGGGGGACGTATGAGAATCTGCGCAGGAACTCCTCAGCCCCTTTTAGTCCGGAGATACGCGGGCACATCTGGTTCGGCATTCCCATGACCGATGCAAGATTGCGATTCGTCGATTCGCAGTTCGGATTCACCACGCCTGCGGCGCGCTTTTTCACTGTCAATTTTGACGACAATGTCATTTTCGGCATCCGCATGTCACCACAGATCGAGCCGCTGCTGATCGATGACGCCCTCAAGGTGGTTCTCGATCTGCAAGACCAATGGCGCGAAAAAGGCTGGGCCGCGAAGGGCCTTCGAAACAATCCCACGATCGCCGATACCCCTGAATGGCGGGCCTACTTGAAGAAAGGAATTCTGGCCGGGCGATCCTACTGGCAAGCCGCCGATAAGTACCAGGTGATGCTGGTACTGGCGCGCTTCGAGGATTATCGAAATCCAAACGAGGAACGCTACCTCATCACCTTGGACCTCGGTAAAGCCTGGAGGCCCTTCGACGAAATCGAAGACATGTACGACGAGCCCAGTCACTTCCCCGCCCCACAACCCAAATAAAAAGGAGCGCTTTTATGCAAGTTGCTTCCGAGTTTCGGGCAACGGCACGCTGTAATCAGGTGCTTAACGACACAAACTGCAATTTGCTTGAGCAGTCGATCAACGAGATCGCATCGACTGGTAGCAGGTTTTGAGTATGCGACCACATTTGTTCGGCTGGCGCTGCGGCGCCTATCTTCTTGTCCTGGCTGTCCTGACGTGGGCCGCCATTCAGCAGTTGACGCAACCTCTCTGGGATGAACCCGAAATCGTCCTGGAAATGGGGGGCACATATGAAGATCTACACAGAAAGTCTTCAGCCCCCTTTAGTCCGGAGGTACGCGGACATATCTGGTCCGGTATCCCCACGATCGCCGATACCCCTGAGTGGCGGGCCTACTTGAGTAAAGGAATTCTTTCCGGGCGATCCTTTTGGCAGGCAAGCGATAAGTATCAGGTCATGTTGATATTGGGGCGCTTCGAGGATTACCGAAACCCCACCGAAGAGCGCTACCTCATCACCCTTGCGCTCGCCAAACCCTGGGTGCCCTTCGACGAAATCGAAGACATGTACGACGAGCCCAGTCACTTCCCCGCCCCACAGCCCAAATAAAAAAGGAGCCCCATCATGCCAACTCCCGCCTTCATGACCCTCCGCGGCGAACTACAAGGCCTGATCAGCGAAGGTGCCTTCACCGAGGCGTCGGTGGGTAACACCTATCAAAAGGGACGTGAGGACCAGATCATGATCCAGGCCCTGAGCCACGGCATTTTCGTACCGAAAGGGTCGGGTGCAGGTCGTCGGATGCACAAGCCCTTGATCATCACCAAGTCCATCGACAAAGCGACACCGCTGATCAACAACGCTTTATGTTCTGGAGAATTGCTGAAGGTATGCCGCGTCGAGTGGTATCGCACCTCGGCTCAGGGAGTCCAGGAACACTTCTATACGATGGAACTGGAAGACGCGGTAATCATCGGCGCGGAAGTGCTCATGCCTCATTGCCAGGATCCCGGCACTGCCCACGTCACTCAACTGGAGAAGGTCCACTTCAGTTATCGCCGGATTTACTGGCGGCATGAAATCAGCCGAACCATGGGGGCCGATGAGTGGAACACCGAGGTGCAGGGATGAGGTTGGTCAATGACATTCACCTGTCAGAATGGGAACGCCAGCATGCCTGTTCCAGTGAGCAAGCGCTGGAGCTTGTGCGCCAGGCGCTGCTGGATCGGCAGCCGATCGATGGAATGAACGAGTTGCGTATGGGGCTGCTGATCGATATCGACAGCGAGGTGCTTGACCAGATCGAGCGGGGAGAATGGCGATTGGTCAGGCCTGAAGCCGACTACGCTGACTGGAAAATGCCCGATCGCACCTTTGATTCAAGGGTGATGGAGTTGATGCAAAACCCGCCCGTCCAGCCTTCGAGGTCACCAAGAATCTTTCGCCTCGTAGACAGCGTAACCGGTGAGCCGCTGCCGCAGCGTCACTACATCGCGACGGTGGATGGGGGCACTGCGCCGCGCAGCACCGACGGCGCGGGCATTGCGCATCTGTTTGTATCGCCCGGGGCGCAGCAGATATCGATGGCGATCATCGGCGTTTAACCCAGGCGGCGCTTGAGTTCATGGGCGCACGGTTGTCACAGCTACTTGACGCAAATTTATCCGGATAACCCGACGACGGGTGCCGGGCAAAGGCACGTTGTTGTATGGTTGTGGTCGAATCGATGAACTCAAGTGATTGAAAGGATATCGCCATGCTGGACTGGAAGAACCGCGCGGGCAGCGCGCCTGAACGTGCCGCTGAACCGAAATCGGCCACCCGCAGCTACATCGGCGGCCTGTTGTTCAGCCGGGCGCTGGCCACGTTGATCGGCCTCTACCTGATTGTGGCCATTGCGCTTGGCTGGTACTGGAGCCAGGAACCGGCGCTGTTCCCGGTTCAGCAGAATGCTCAATTGGCGGCCGAGAAAGAAGGCAAACAGATGGTCATCGGCTACACCACGGTGGAAACCCTCAAGACCGTTGCCGACACCTTGCTGACCAAACCGGGCGGCTACATTTCCAACGATCGTTTCCCGCCGGGCCTGTGGATGGATAACACGCCGAGCTGGGAATACGGCGTGCTGGTCCAGGTTCGCGACCTGACGCGTGCGTTGCGCAAAGACTTCGCCCGTTCGCAATCGCAATCGGCCGAAGACTCCGATCTGGCCAAGGCCGAGCCGCGTTTCAATTTCGACAACAAAAGCTGGGTGCTGCCGTCCAGTGAGTCCGAGTATCTGGAAGGCATCAATTCCCTGAGCCGCTACCAGGCGCGCCTGTCCGACCCCTTGCAGAAAAATGCACTGTTTTATGCCCGCGCCGACAACCTGAACAATTGGCTGGGCGATGTGGGCACCCGTTTGGGGTCGCTGTCGCAACGCCTGTCGGCCAGCGTTGGCCGGGTCAAACTGAACACCGCGCTGAAAACCGAAGTGGTCGCACCGGGTCAAGTGCCACAGGTGGACGAAGAAATCGTCGAAACCCCGTGGATGCAAATCGACAACGTCTTCTACGAGGCTCGCGGTCAGGCCTGGGCGCTGTCCCACCTGCTGCGCGCCATCGAGGTCGACTTCGCCGATGTGCTGGCGAAGAAGAACGCGACGGTCAGCGTGCGCCAGATCATTCGTGAGCTGGAAGCCTCTCAAGAGCCGGTCTGGAGCCCGATGATCCTCAACGGCAGCGGCTTCGGCGTGCTGGCCAACCACTCGCTGGTCATGGCCAACTACATCTCCCGCGCCAACGCGGCGGTGATTGATCTCCGTCAACTGCTCAATCAGGGCTGAGTCATGGTCGATAGCGCCAAAGAGGCCGCTCACCGCGCGGCCTCGGATGCCGAACAGATCGCCTGGGTCGACGAGCAGGACAACCTGCTCGGCGCACTGGTCCGCTCCGACCTGCGCGAGCGCGGGCTGATCGGCCGCGGTACGTACATCATGCTGTTCAATTCCGCCGGTGAACTCTGCGTGCATCGGCGCACATTGAGCAAGGCGATTTATCCCGGTTACTGGGACGTGGCGGCGGGGGGCATGGTGCTGGCGACCGAAACCTACGCCGAATCGGCCGCCCGTGAGCTGGAAGAGGAACTGGGCGTGAGCGGCGTGGAACTGACCGCCCATGACCATTTTTTCTTCGAAGACACCGGTAATCGCCTCTGGTGTTCGGCGTTTTCGGCGGTGTGGGACGGCCCGTTGATCCTGCAACCGGAGGAAGTGCTCGAAGCGCGCTTTATTCCCATCGATCAGGTGATGCTGGAAATCCAGCAAAAGCCTTATTGCCCGGACTCTTTGGCCGCCTTGAAGCGCTATCTACGGGCTCGTGGGGAAGACGTCGCAAAAGAGGCATAAATTGGCGCCGATTGGCTCTTAGCAATCGGCGTTTTTGCCGTTACACTGCGCGACCTTTTGTAGGAGCGAAGCTTGCTCGCGAAGAACGCATGGACGACGCGTGCTGCCTGACGCCGCGCGTTATCGTTGACGTCCATCGCGAGCAAGCTCGCTCCTGCAGTGAAATGAATGTTGTACCGTTTCAGTAGCGCTGCCCCTGCCTGAGTGGGGCTTCGCGGTCGATGGCACTTGCCCAAGTGCCGCGACCAGTCTTTGTCCTCCCAAGAGGATTGCCGGTGGCCAAAAAAGCCGCATCCTTCGCCGCCCTTGGTGGCCTGGTATTTTCCACCGACGCAGGTCGTCATTGCCCGGAATGCAGTAAACCGGTGGACGCCTGCATCTGCAAACAGACCGTTATCCCGGCCGGCGACGGCATCGCTCGCGTGCGTCGCGAAAGCAAGGGCCGTGGCGGCAAGACGGTGACCACCATCACCGGCGTGCCGTTGGCCGAAGACGCGCTCAAGGACCTGGCCACCACGTTGAAGAAACGCTGTGGCACCGGTGGAGCGTTGAAAGACGGAATCATTGAAATCCAGGGCGATCATGTCGAGCTGCTGTTGGGCGAGCTGATCAAACTCGGTTTCAAGGCGAAGAAGTCCGGCGGCTAGCAGCCTCTGTGAAAACCACCCCCGGCTTGATCCGGGCCTGATTCAACACGGGTCCGCCGTCGCCTACATGGTTTTCACAGAGCCTGTTCTGACCGGTTTCTAAACTCACTGCGGTCAGCGAGGTCTATCCCCTCGTTGACGAACCGTCATTTTCATCCTTTAGACTGCGCCGGCCTGAACCCAGGCGACGCTCTATGACTTCTTTATAGGGGACTTCAATGTCCGTACGACGCACACGCAAAGACGATGGCAGCCAATGGACAGTTGCGGACAGCCGCAGTGTTTACGGGATTCGCCATTGGGGGGCCGGGTATTTCGCGATCAATGACGCCGGTCGCGTCGAGGTTCGTCCAAACGGTCCGGCCAGTTCGCCTATCGACCTGTTCGAACAAGTCGACCAGCTGCGCAAGAGCGGCCTGTCCTTGCCGTTGCTGGTACGTTTCCCGGACATTCTGCAAGACCGCGTGCGTCAGCTGACCGGCGCGTTCGACGCCAACATCGAGCGCCTGGAATACCAGAGCAAGTACACCGCGCTGTACCCGATCAAGGTCAACCAGCAAGAAGCGGTGATCGAAAACATCATCGCCACCCAGAATGTGTCGATCGGTCTGGAAGCCGGCTCCAAGCCTGAACTGCTGGCCGTGCTGGCACTGGCGCCGAAGGGCGGCACCATCGTCTGCAACGGTTACAAGGACCGCGAGTTCATTCGACTGGCGCTGATGGGCCAGAAGCTTGGGCACAACGTGTTCATCGTGATCGAGAAAGAGTCCGAAGTCGGCCTGGTGATCGAAGAAGCCGCCTCGCTGAAGGTCAAGCCGCAGGTCGGCCTGCGCGTACGTCTGTCGTCCCTGGCCTCGAGCAAATGGGCGGACACCGGCGGCGAGAAATCCAAGTTCGGTCTGTCGGCGGCGCAACTGCTGTCGGTGGTCGAGCGTTTCCGCGCGGCGGGTCTGGACCAGGGCATTCGCCTGCTGCACTTCCACATGGGTTCGCAGATCGCCAACCTGGCGGACTACCAGCACGGCTTCAAGGAAGCGATTCGTTACTACGGCGAACTGCGCAACCTCGGTCTGCCGGTGGATCACATCGACGTCGGTGGTGGTCTGGGCGTCGACTACGACGGCACGCACTCGCGTAACGCCAGCTCGATCAACTACGACATGGACGATTACGCCGGTGTCGTGGTCGGGATGCTCAAGGAATTCTGCGACGCGCAGAGCCTGCCGCACCCGAACATCTTCTCCGAAAGCGGTCGTTCCCTGACCGCTCACCACGCCATGCTGGTGGTGCAGGTCACCGACGTCGAGAAACACAACGACGACGTGCCGCAGATCGAAAACAAGGAAGCGCTGCCGGAAACCGTGCAGTGGCTGGTTGACCTGCTCGGCCCGACCGACATCGAAATGGTCACTGAAACCTACTGGCGCGCCACGCACTACATGAGCGACGTGGCCACCCAGTACGCCGATGGCAAGCTGACCCTGGCTGAAAAAGCCCTGGCCGAGCAATGCTACTTCGCCGTGTGCCGTCGCCTGCACAACTCGTTGAAAGCGCGTCAGCGTTCCCACCGTCAGGTGCTCGACGAACTCAACGACAAGCTGGCCGACAAGTACATCTGCAACTTCTCGGTGTTCCAGAGCCTGCCGGACACCTGGGCCATCGGCCAGGTCCTGCCGATCCTGCCGTTGCACCGTCTCGACGAAGAACCGCTGCGTCGCGCCGTATTGCAGGATCTGACCTGCGACTCCGACGGCAAGATCAAGCAATACGTCGACGAGCAGAGCATCGAAACCAGCCTGCCGGTGCACGCACTGAACGAAGGTGAAGACTACTTGCTGGGCATCTTCCTGGTCGGTGCCTATCAGGAAATTCTTGGCGACATGCACAACCTGTTCGGTGACACCGACTCGGTGAACATCTACCAGAATGCCGACGGCAGTGTGTACCACGCGGGTATCGAAACCCACGACACCATCGAAGACATGCTGCGTTACGTGCATTTGTCGCCAGAAGAGCTGATGACTCACTACCGCGACAAGTGCGCCAGTGCGCGCATCACCGCCGCCGAACGTACCCAGTTCCTCGACGCTTTGCGTCTGGGCCTGACCCGTTCGTCTTACCTGTCTTCTTGAGGTAAGTCGCCGTTCTCATCAGGTTGTCTGAAAATGTTCCGTACGCTGCGGAAATTTCAGATGACCTGGTGCGGCGGTTCTCTATTTTCCCGCGAAATTGCCCACACTCCCGGCTATCAAAGCCATATGGTCTTCTTTTCGCGTAGGCCATTTCCTAAGTTGTACTTCGGCACTCTACTCAGCCATGGCTCTCGGCGAGAATCCCCGGCCGCCCCTCCTGTAGAGAATCGCCGATGTTCGATCCAGTCAACGAGCCTTCATTTCGTCTGGACGTAGCCGGTCTGCCCGACCCTTTCGAAGTCCTGGCCTTTACCGGTAGAGAAGCGATCAGCGAGCCCTTTGTGTTCGACGTGGACCTGCTGATCGATGACCCGACGCTCGACCTTGCGAGCTTGCTGTACCGCCCGGCCGTTTTACATTTCGGGCCCGAGGGCAGCACGTTGCATGGTCTGTTGCATGAACTCGTCCAGCGTGACCATGGTCCGACGGTCAGGCTTTGCCATGTGCGTCTGGGGCCCAGGCTGGCTTGCCTTTCCCAGCGTTTCAGTCGACGCATTTTCAACGACGTCTCGGTGCCCGAGATTCTCAGCCAGGTGCTCAAGGAACATGGCATCACGGGCAAGGATCGACGCTTCGAACTGAGTGGCGATTACCCGCCCCGTGATTTCTGCACGCAGTATCGGGAGTCGGATTTGCAGTTTCTCCAGCGCCTGTGCGCCCAGGAATGCCTGCATTACCACTTCGAGCACCATGCGCGCGGGCACTGCGTGGTGTTTGGTGATGGTCGCGGCCATTTCCATCTCGCTGCGAGCGCGCAGTTCCAGGTCGATGGCGAGCAACCGGCGGTGCGGCAGTTTCAGCTTCAGGCGGGTCAGCGTGCCGCGCCAAGTGCCGAAGGTCGTACAGACTTGCCAACGTTGCGCAGTGGTCAGTTGATGCCGTTGTCCGGCCACCCGGTCGCCGACTGGAATCATCTGTGGCTGCTGACCCATGTCGAACATCAGGGCAGCCAGGACCCACTGGCTCCCTACAGCAATCAGATCCGTGCGATTCATGGGGAGGCCTCCTTCGTCCCGGCCCCAAGCGCTGTGAAACCGCGGATGCACAGCCTGCAACGAGCCTGGGTGGTCGATGTCGATGAACCTCGGCCGGATCCCTCCCGACCGGTGGCCGTGCAGTTCGACTGGCTCTATCAGGGGGAAGGCGCGACCCCCAGCCATTGTTGGCTACCGTTGGCCGCTGAGCTGGAAGATCCGAGCGTCTCGCCACTGAGCGAGGGCACCGAGGTGGTGGTGAGCTTCATCGAGGGCGATCCGGATCAGCCGTTGATTTGCGGGTTTCTGCCCGCGCCGTCGACGGTCGAAGAGGTCGAGGTTGCCGGCCCCACAGAAAACAGCTCGCCCGAGGAAGGGTTGCTGGAACTCCTGCGCTCGGGCGAGCCTTTGGTGCTGTTGTGTCTGTTGCCCGGCGGTGGCAGTTTCAGCCATTGCGCGCAGGCGCTGTGCACCTGTCGGGCGGTGACGGGGTTTGGCCAGAGCGGTGCGGCATGATCGGCGCGACCCCGCAATGGCTGTTACTGGATGCACCGAGTGCGCCTCAGACGAGGGCCTTGCTGCAACAGGCATTCGCGCAGGCCCGATGGTTCTGGTTGTTCGAGGACACGGAATGGCATGCGTTGCGCAAGGACGGACCGATCCTGATCGACCTTCGGACCTGCCCGGCGCTGGCGGAATCGTGCTACAGCCAAACACAGGTCTGGCGTGGTTTGCTGGTGGTCAGCGAGGCGTCTTCGTCGCTGTTGCTGGAGCATTTGCGGCGCATGCTCACCGTCACCATCGGGCTGCATCACCGGGCCTTGTTGAGTTATTACAACCCCAACACCGCCAGTTACTTTTTCGATGCCTGCGATGCCCTGGAACTGAGTCGCTGGCTGGGGCCCATCAGTCAGTTGCATTGGTTCGGCGGGACCTGGGCCGACCGCGCAATCGGCAGCCAGGGTTGGCAGCAGTTGCTCAATCCGGAGCTCGTCGTCAGCCCGTTGGCGGTCGAAGAAAGCCTCAGCGCTCGTCAGCGGGAAAAGCTGCAGACCTGCCTGCTGGAGCAGCATGCCTGGCACTGGAGCCAGTCCACCGGAACCGATTACCACCGCTTGTGGGCTCATGTGCAGGAAGGGCTGATGCTGGGCTTCAGCGAACGGCCGGTACTCGATGGCTGGTTATGGCTACGCTTGCAGAACCCCCGGGCTTCGCTGGTGCAGCCGTTGTCGGGGCTCACGCAGCAGGAGCGTCTCGATAGCCTGCGCAAACGCTGGCAGAACAATCAGCGTCAATGAGCCCGGCCCGCGAACCAGCCATCGTTGTTGCGCAGCGCCCAGGCGATTGCGCCGAGGGTCGCACTGCGCAGCACCATGAACAACAGGAAGGTTATCCACAGTCCGTGGTTGCCCAGACCTTGCAACGCCCAGCCAAACGGCAGCAGCAGAATCACGGTCAATAGCATGCCGTTGCGCATTTCACGGGCGCGGGTGGCGCCGATGAACAGCCCGTCGAGCAAGTAGCTCCAGACCGCGATCAATGGCAGGGCGGCGAGGTAGGGCAGGTAGATGAACGCCGTGTCGCGCACGCTTTGAATGTCGGTCTGCATCTCGATGAACAAGTGCCCGGCGAACAGAAACAGCACGGCAAACCCCAGACTCGCCAACAACGACCAGCCACAGGCAACGACCAGTGAGCGGCGCAGGGCATCACGGTCGCGAGCGCCAATCGCATGCCCGCACAACGCTTCCACCGCGTGGGCCAGGCCATCGAGCGCATGGGCGGTCAGTAGCAGCCCGTTGAGCAACAAGGCGTTGGCCGCGACGGTGGCGTCACCCAGACGTGCACCTTGTACGGTGATCAGGAAAAACACCGATTGCAGCAACAGGCTGCGGATGAAGATGTCGCGGTTGACCGCCAACAACGGTCGCCAACTCTGCCACAGCGCCAGTGCGGCCCAGGCGATGTGGCCGGGGTAGGCGCACAAGGCTTTGCGGGTCATCAGCAGGCCGATCAGTGCGCCGGTCCATTCGGCGATCACCGAGGCCCGGGCTGCGCCGACCACGCCCCATTCCAGACCGAGGACAAACCACAGGTTCAGCGCAATGTTGACCAGATTGGTGCTCAGCAGAATCGCCAGTGGCGCCCGGGCGTTTTGAGTGCCGAGGAACCAGCCGACCAGCGCATAGCTGGCCAGCGCGGCCGGCAGGCCGAACAACCGCGTGTGAAAGAATTCGCGGGTCAGTTGGTCCAGCTCTGCCGAGGGTTGCATGAAGTGCAACGCGACTCCGCTCAACGGGATGCCCAGCGCGCCCAATGCAATGGCCAGCCCCATGGCCAGCAACAGACCCTGCAACAGAATCTGCCGCAACGCCGCGCCATCCCCGCGTCCGGCGGCCTGCGCGGCAAAACCGGTGGAACCCATGCGCAGAAAGCCCATGGCCCAGGCGAGAAAGGTATACAGGCTGGCCCCGACCGCGACGGCGCCCAGTTGATGGGCGTGAGGCAAGTGGCCGATGACCGTGCTGTCGACCAGCGCCACCAGCGGCACGGAAATGTTCGAGAGGATCATGGGCGCGGCGAGCGCCCAGACCCGGCGATGGGTCGGGCGGTCGCGCCAGTCGGCAATCAGGTTGGACATGCAGGCTCCTTGGAGAGCCGGCATTGTAGCGAGACATTGGAATCCACAGCGATTCATTGTGGGAGCGGGCTTGCTCGCGAATGCGGTGACGAATGGCAGGGTGAAGACAGTTGCTCCCACAAGGGGTAGGCGGTGTTAGTGAATAATCCAGCTCAACAACCACAACCCCAGCAGCAACCAGATGATCCCCATGAGGATCGACGCATTCATGAACGCCCGGATCGCCGACCACAACAGCATCAGCCCCAGGATCAACGCGATGATGCTGATGATCGACGTGTCCATGCCCAGCGCACGGGACAATCCTTCGACAAAATTGCTGCCGGCATGGCTCAACAGATTGAACAGGCCGCTGAGGGCGTCAACGATAAAGCGGATGACCGAACCGAGTGCCTGGCCGAGCCATTCGAAAAAACTTTCTACCTGCATGTCGTTAACGTCCTGATGTAAGTGGTTGAGCCTTGGGCCATTGAACGCGGTGGCGAGTTCCCCGATACGGGGATCGTTTGAGTATGACGCAAGATTCTGTTCCGCTGATGAACCTTGTAGGAGCAGAGCTTGCTCGCGAAAGCGGTGGTACATCCAACATAAATGTTGCCATTTACACCGCCATCGCGAGCAAGCTCAGCTCCTACAGGTGCTAACGCCCCTTGCCATCCCCGGCCATCCCCCCGAAGCTATACGCCTTCAGGAGAGCCCGATGAACCTTGTTGAACTGACCGAACGCCTGCACGCCATCCGTGACCGCAATGACTGGCGGCAATTTCACAGCCCGAAAAACCTGGCCATGGCCGCGAGCGTGGAAATGTCCGAACTGGTGGAAATCTTCCAGTGGCTGAGCGAAGACCAGTCACGCCAGTTGCCGGCGGACAAACTGGCCCATGCCGGGCAGGAAGTCGGCGACATCGTGCTCTATCTACTGCTGCTGTGCAGCGAGTTGGGGCTGGACATGAATGAAGTGGTGCGCAGCAAACTCGCGGACAGTGAACGGAGGTTCAGCTGATGAGCGATCGTCATTTCGATCAACTGGCGACCCGTTTCGCCGAAAAGATCTACGGCGGCGCCAAAGGCGCGATCCGCCTGGCGGTGCTGCAGGCCGACCTCGCCGAAACCCTGCCGGACCGCCCGCTGCGTGTGCTCGACATCGGCGCCGGCCTGGGCCACATGTCGTTGTGGCTGGCCCAGCGCGGTCATGACGTGACGCTGGCCGAACCCGCAGAGCCGATGCTCGAAGGCGCCCGCCAACGTTTCGCCGATGCCGGCCAGACGGCCACTTTCATTCAGGCCCCGTGGCAGGACCTGCTCGGCCAGCTCACCGAACCCTACGATCTGGTGCTGTGCCATGCGGTGCTGGAATGGCTGGCCGAACCCCATGCGATCCTGCCGGTACTGCATCAATTGACCAAGCCGGATGGCTGGTTGTCCCTGGCCTTCTACAACCGCGATGCGCTGATCTACCGCAACCTGCTCAAGGGCCACTTCCGCAAAATGCGCAAGAACGACATGGCCGGTGAAAAGCAGAGCCTGACCCCGCAACAGCCCCTTGATCCGCGCGAATTGGCGGCGCAACTTGAAGGCCTGTGGCAGCTCGAAACCCAGAGCGGGGTGCGGGTTTTTCACGACTACATGCCGGTGGAGTTCCAGGCCCGCGCCGAACTGGTGGACTTGCTGGAAATGGAGCTGGCCCACCGGCGTCACCCAAGCTTTGCCGGGCTTGGGCGCTACTTGCACTGGATCTGTCGGCCGATCTGATCGGAGCGCGAAATGAAAAGTCGTTCGGGGTTACTGGTGATCTGTCTGGGGTTGGCGGCCTGCCAGGGCACCAATCCGTACGTGGCAAGTTCCAAACCCTTGCCGCCGGCGCCGCCCGAGGCGGCCAACACCTTCGATCGCAGCGCCTACCCGGCTGCGCCGCGTGACTACGGTCGCTACCGCAGCTGGGCCTGGCTCAACGGGCGCTTGCCTGCGGGGTCGGCCTGGGCGGATTCGGCGCAAGTCGCCGAGGCCGTGAGCAATGCCCTCGATCAGCGCGGTTTGCGGCCGCTGCATGACAATCGCCCGGCGGATCTGTTCGTCAGCGCCAACCTGCATCTGGAAACCCGTTTGCGTCAGGTTCAGGACGACTATGGTTATTACGGCGGCGGTTATGGCGGGTACAACCGTTACGGCAGCGGTTATGGCGTGTACAACACGGTGCCGATCGTTCGGACGTATTCGGAACAGGTGGTCGTGGTGCGGGTGGACATGTTCGATGCTCAAACCGGTCAACCCGTCTGGAGTTCCAGCGCCGAAACCAGCAACAAAGGCACCCAGAGTGCGCGCGCCGATGCGATTCGGGAGGCTGTGGAAAAGGCCATGTCGGCGTATCCTCCCAGTTAGCTTCTGCAATCACGAAGCGTTCCGCAGGTTCATGTCTTCAGCCGGAGAATCATCATGTTCCGCCGTCTCGCTTTACTGGCAGTGGCCGCGCTCCTGACAGCCTGCGCCGCCAACCAGGTCAATCATGACTTCGACGCCAGCCGCGACTTCGCCGCCTATCGCAGCTGGAGCTGGAAAGACCCCGCCCTGCAATATCGCCCCGATGACCCACGGATCAAGAGCGACCTGACCGAACAGCGCATCCGCCAATCGGTGGCCGATCAGATGGATCAGCGAGGCCTGCGCCCGGCCGCTGCGGGCAAAAAGGGCGATGTGAGCGTGCAAACCTACCTGATCGTTGAAGACCGTCAGCAACAAGTGACCACCAACTACGGCGGCGGTTGGGGTAACCCGTGGAATGGCTACTGGGGCGGGCCGATGTACAACGAAACCCGCAACATCAGCTACAAAGTGGCGATCATTCAGATCGACCTGCTCGACGGCAAGGACGGCAAACTGGTGTGGCGCGGCAGTGACGAGCAAATCCTCAGCCGCTCGCCGAACCCGTCGGATCGCAGCACGGCGATACGCGAAACGGTCGGCCGAATCCTCGCCAACTACCCACCCAGATAAACACAGTTGACCCTGTAGGAGCCGAGCTTGCTCGCGATGACGTCAGCACCTCCAATGGAGATGTAACTGATAGACCGTCATCGCGAGCAAGCTCGGCTCCTACAGGGTTTCTTGTTGTCTGGGTTGGCGGATTTAAGCCTATCGGATGATCTGAGCGTCCACGACAATCGGCAACTCGATACAGAACCGAGCGCCCTCGGCTGAGTTGCTCGCGCGCAGTGTTCCACCCATGTTCTCGACGATGCCATGGCTCACCGACAACCCCAGCCCGGTGCCCACGCCCACCGGTTTGGTGGTGAAAAACGGCTCAAAAATCCGCTCCAGCAACCGCGGATTGATACCGCCACCGTTGTCCTCGACCCACAGCCGCACCGAATGCTCGTCACGCTCGGCGTACACCGAGATCCACGGCTTGAAATCCCGATCCGCTTCGCGCTTGCTCAGCAGTGCGTCCCGGGCGTTGACCATCAAGTTGATCAGCACCTGCTCCAGCTGATCGACATGACCACGCACCTGAATCTCGAAACTGCTTTCGCTGACCCTGAGCTCGACGCCTTTGCCCTGCAAGCCTTCGGCCAGCAGCGACAGGGTGCCCTCGATGGCGTCAAACGGATTGAACGGATGCTGCTCGACCTCCGAGCGGCGGCCGAACACCCGCATATGATCTACCACCCGCGCCGCACGCTGGACCTGGGCATCGATGCGGTTGAGTGTGTCGGTCAGGTAGTCGACCTGCACATCACCATTGTTCAAGCGCTTGAGCACACTGACGATGGCCATGTGCATCACGTTCAGCCGCTGGGTGATTTCATGGGCCAGGCCCGTGGCCATTTCGCCGAGGGTGGCCATTTTCGCGCTCTGGGCCGCTGCGGCGTCCTGTTGCTGATTTTTAATGTCGCTGATGTCGAGCATGAAACCCACCAACCTCCGGTCTTTGCCGACGCCCATGGCTTGGCCTTGCAGGCGATACCAGGTCGGCGTCTCGGGGTGATGCAGGCGCACGCAGAGCAATAAAGGCGTGCCGTCATCCTGCAAGTCTTGCAGGCGACTGCGCAGCGCTTCGCGGTCGGCGGGGTGGATGTGCTCAAGCCAGTCGTGCAGAGGCATGCGCGTACCGGTCAGGTTCAGGGTGCTGGCCAGCGACGACGCCAACTGCACCTCGGCACTGTCGCTGAAAATTTCCAGCCAACCGGTGCCGAGCAGGGCCTGCAACGATTCCAGTCGATCGAGTTGCAGATGGTGCTGATGTTCGCGCAAGCGCTCCAGCAACGGCCCGGCGAGCGCGGCGGCGAGCTGCAGCCAATCACGTTCAGCGACGTCGGGTGCACGTTGCTGCACCGGGTAAAAACCACAGAGCAACCACGCGACCACGCCTTGCGCATCGTGATAGGGCACCGCAAACCCATCGGTACTACCGAAGAGGCTGTGCAGGCGCGGGTGCTCGCCGTGGGTCAAATGCTGAGGGGCGGAGCCGTTCAAACTGTCGAGCCCGGTGCCCAGGCGCTGACCGTTTTGCCACAGTCGGGGGGCATCGAAGGCTGAGTAATGTTGGTGGATCTGCCAGCCGTCTTCCTGTTCATCCAGCAACGCTACGGCCAGACACGGAATCTGAAAATGCTGCGCCAGATGTTGCAGTTGCTCCAACAGTACTTCGGGCAGGCGCGTCAGGCTGCACAGGCGCAACTGGTCACCGATCTGTGTCGCGAGCAACTGGCAGTGTTCGCGGCTGCGCGCTTGCCGGCGTTCGTGCAACAAATCGCCGATGTCCAGCAACTGCAACAGCCAGGCATCGGCCAATGGCTGCACCCAGCCGCGCAGGTGCAGGGGTTGCCCGCTGAGGCTGTAGAAGTCCAGGTCCAGACTTTGTCCTTGCCAGTCGGCCGGCGTGCCTGTGATGGCGAGGCTGCTGTGCGGCATCAGGAAATCGTGTAGAAGCGGCGCCTGCGCGGCAGGGTGCTGTTGGGCCAGGCCATGGCGCAGTGGGCCGGCCAAATGAATCACCCGGCCTTCGGCGTCCAGGCGCATCTGCAAACCGACACCTGTCATGCTCCGGGCGCTGGGGATTTCCGGTGGCGGTGGCGGATGGCGGTTGAGCAGGCGCCCGAACAGCTTGTCCCCGGAACTCAAAATTTCACGCTCGAACGGGCGGTGGCGTCGGTGGCGACATTGAAATTCAGTGTGACGGGAATCCAGGCCAGTTGCCGGCTCCGCTCCGTGGTGGCCACGGCACTGTTTCGCTTGCGGGGGAGGTTTGTCTTCATGAGTGCGTCTACCCTGACTATCACTATGTAATGTCAGCATAGAATCATTCAGCCAAAACGGGCGTTTTTTACCGGATGCAGAGTTTTGTCCTACAGAACTGGCTGACTCGGACCGGCACCACCTGACTCGAACTTCTGCCGAGTGATCAGGCAACCGGCCGCCAATGCCCGACCATATGTTCAAGATCTCCGGCACCCACCAGCTGAAAATCTCCACTGGAACCTGCCGCACTGGCGAGCAACGTCACCTCACCGGGCAACCGCACCGGCTTGCGAAACTGCACGGCAATCTCGACGTTGGCGGTTGGTAAATGATCGCTTAGCGCCGCGAGTGTCCGCGCCTTGTTCCACAACCCATGGGCAATGGCGGTCGGGAAGCCGAACAGTTTGGCGCTCGCGGCACTGAGGTGGATCGGGTTGTAATCGCCGGACACTTTGGCGTATTGCCGGCCAATGTCCGCCGGCGCTTTCCAACGGGTGACTTCGGTCAGCGGCAACGTCGAGGTCAGTACGTCCTCGACCGGCTCGCCTTCGAGCTTGACGCCGCGACAGAGCATCCGGCTTTCAGCTTCCCACAAGGCCCCCAACTGATCGTCGAGCGTCGTCACCAGATCGAATGTCGCACCCTTGGCGTGGGGCTGCAGGTTCTGCACCTGCACGCTGACCCGCACGCGATTCACGCCGCCCATGGGCCTGAAGACGCGAATGCGGTTGCTCAGATGAATCAGCCCCAGCAGCGGAAACGGAAAATCCTTGGCGGTGAGCAATTGCATCTGCAACGCAAACGCCAGGATGTGTGGATAAGTCGGCGGCAACAAACCGTTGTCGGCAAACCCGCAGACATCGCGGTAGGCTGCCAGGCGTTTTGGATCGACCTCGACCCAGCAGCGCAAACCCGAATCGGGCAGTGTGGTGCCGGTGATCTTGCGGCGTGTCGCGGCCTGCACATACAACCCTGGCAGGCTCGGTTCGCGGTTGAGTGTGTGCCAATCGGTGATCATCACTAAGCCCCCAAAACACTTTGTCCACAGACCCGCAGCGCTTGCCCGGTGAACGCGCCGGTGCCCGGTTGTGCCAGCCAGGCCACTGCTTCGGCGACGTCCTGCGGCAAGCCGCCCTGGCCCAGCGAACTCATGCGCCGGCCCGCTTCACGCAAGCCAAACGGAAGGTGCGCAGTCATTTGCGTCTCGATGAACCCCGGCGCTACCGCGTTGATGCTGATGCCGCGCTCATTGAGCAGGGGGGCCCAAGCCTGGGCGAGGCCGATCAGTCCGGCCTTGCTCGCTGCGTAATTGGTTTGCCCGCGATTGCCGGCGATGCCGCTGATGGACGCCAACAAAATCACCCGGCCGTTATCCTGCAAGATGTCGCTGTCGAGCAGCGCCTTGGTCAGCACTTGCGGGGCATTGAGATTGACCGCGAGCACCGCGTCCCAGAATTCCGGGGTCATGTTGGCCAGGGTTTTATCCCGCGTGATGCCGGCGTTGTGCACCACGATGTCAATCCCGTCAGGCAGCTGTTCGACCAACTGCGTGGCGGCGTCTTCCGCGCAAATATCCAGGGTAATGCTGCGCCCGCCAAGACGTGCGGCAAGGGCTTCAAGATCGGTTTTGGCCGGTGGCACATCGAGCAGAATCACCTCGGCACCGTCCCGGGCCAGGGTTTCGGCGATCGATGCACCGATGCCGCGCGCCGCGCCGGTGACCAGCGCCTTGAGACCCGCCAGCGGGCGTGTCCAGTCCGTCACCGGCGTGTCACAGGCGTTCAAGCGGATCACTTGCCCGGACACGAATGCACTTTTTGGCGAAAGAAAAAACCGCAACGGACCTTCCAGTTGATCCTCGGCGCCCTCGCCGACATGGATCAATTGCAAGGTGCCGCCGCTGCGCAGCTCCTTGGCCAGCGAACGACTGAAGCCTTCGATGGCGCGTTGAGCGCTGGCGGCGAACGGGTCGCTCAAGGTCTGCGGCGCGCGCCCGAGAATCACCAGGTGCGCGCAGTGATCGAGGTTTTTTATCAGCGGCTGGAAGAATTCGCGCAGTTGTTTGAGCTGATCGGTTTGCACCAGGTCGCTGGCGTCGAACACCACGGCTTTGAGTTTGGGGCCGTGGCCGGGAATCCATGCCGTGGCGATCGAAGGTTCGCTGCCGTAGCTGTAGATCGCATCGGTCAGGCGATTGGCGAAGGCGCTGACTTTTTCCGCCAGCGGCCCACCGCCGATCAGCAGCGCGCCTTCGACCGGGCGCAACCGGCCTGCTTGCCAGCGCTCCAGTCGCACCGGCGACGGCAGACCCAGGGCCCCGACCAGACGATGGCCGATGGATGAATTGGCGAAGTCGATATAGCGGTCAGACATGGAACGCGCTCCAGCAGCTGGGGTTCAAAGTGTGGACCACGAATGGCAATCAGTCGTTCGATTCACGAGATAAGGCCTACGCTTGGACATTGCAGATGGTTGATCACCGGATTTTTGTGGCAATGCAATCCCTGTAGGAGCAGAGCTTGCTCGCGAAGGCGGTGGGTCAGTCGACATCAATGTAGCTGACCCACCGCCTTCGCGAGCAAGCTCTGCTCCTACAGGGTTTGGTGTTCGCATTTGGATATTTCATCAGGAGCTTTTCATGACTCAACTGCGCCGCGTCGCGATTATCGGCGGTAACCGGATTCCCTTCGCCCGCTCCAACGGGCCGTACGCCACCGCGAGTAACCAGGCGATGCTCACCGCAGCGCTCGAAGGCCTGATCGAGCGTTTCAACCTGCACGGTTTGCGCATGGGCGAAGTGGCGGCGGGCGCGGTGCTCAAGCATTCCCGGGACTTCAACCTGACCCGCGAATGCGTGCTCGGTTCGCGGTTGTCGCCGACCACCCCGGCGTATGACATTCAGCAGGCCTGCGGCACCGGTCTGGAAGCCGCGTTGCTGGTGGCCAATAAAATCGCCCTGGGCCAGATCGAGTGCGGTATTGCCGGCGGCGTCGACACCACGTCCGACGCGCCGATCGGCATCAATGAAGGCCTGCGCAAAATCCTCCTGCAAGCCAATCGCGCCAAGACCACCGCCGATAAATTGAAAACGTTTTTGCAGCTGCGCCCCGGTCATCTCATCCCGGAATTTCCCCGCAACGGCGAGCCGCGCACTGGCTTGTCGATGGGCGAGCACTGCGAGTTGATGGCGCAGACCTGGAACATTCCGCGCACGGAGCAGGATCAATTGGCGCTGGAGAGTCATCAGAAAATGGCGGCGTCGTATACCGAAGGCTGGCACAACGACCTGATGACACCGTTCCTCGGCCTGACCCGCGACAACAACCTGCGTCCGGACCTGGCCCTGGAAAAACTCGCCTCGCTCAAACCCGCCTTCGAGAAAAGTGCCAAAGGCACGCTGACCGCCGGCAACTCGACCCCGCTCACCGACGGTGCGTCGCTGGTGCTGTTGGGCAGTGAAGAATGGGCGAAGGAGCGCGGCTTGCCGATCCTTGCGTATTTACGCGATGGCGAGGCAGCGGCGGTGGACTTCGTCAACGGCGCCGAAGGGCTGTTGATGGCGCCGGTGTATGCAGTGCCGCGTTTGCTGGCGCGCAATGGCCTGACCTTGCAGGACTTCGATTACTACGAAATCCACGAAGCGTTCGCCGCGCAAGTGCTCTGCACCTTGAAAGCTTGGGAAGATCCGGAGTACTGCAAAACCCGCCTCGGCCTCGACGCGCCACTGGGCTCCATCGACCGCAGCCGGCTCAATGTCAAAGGCAGTTCACTGGCGGCGGGGCATCCGTTTGCGGCCACTGGCGGACGTATTGTGGCGAACCTGGCGAAGTTGCTCGATGCTGCTGGCAAGGGGCGGGGGCTGATCTCGATTTGTGCTGCTGGCGGGCAGGGCGTCACCGCAATCATCGAGCGTTGAATCAAAACCTGTGGGAGCGAGCCTGCTCGCGATGGCGGCGGCACATTCAACATCAATGTCGTCTGCCAGTCCGCCATCGCGAGCAGGATCGCTCCCACAGGGGATCAGCGGTGTTGAATACATAAGTGACATACCCTAACGTCGCCTCATCAGCCACTCTGCGACACAAGGCCCGTCAATGCCGACTAACGGACAACAATCCCTCGAAAGGACGATTCCGGCGCTGACCGTGCTGCCGCGTCCACTGTATGCACGGGCGGAAAGCCTGAACGCCGGTTCGTGGACGCCGCCTCACCGACATGACTGGGAGCAATTTTCCTACGCGATCAGCGGCGTTCTCGGCGTACACACCGCCGAGGGCAGTTTCTTTGCGCCGCCGCAGTGGGGGATCTGGATTCCGGCGGATTTCGAACATCAGGTCGTGACCTCGATGCGCGCCGAGATGCGCAGTCTGTATGTGCGTCGCGAGGATTGCGCATGGGCGGACGGACGTTGTCGAGTGCTGGAAGTGACGCCGCTGGCCCGGGAGTTGATCAAGAGTTTTTGCCTGCTGCCCGTGGAGTATCCGCAGGGCGACAGCCCGGAAGTACGGCTGGTGAGTGTGCTGCTGGACCAGTTGGCGAATCTGCCCGAAGTTGGTTTCTCGCTACCGTTGCCGCGCCATGAGCGCTTGCTGGGCCTGTGCAACGAGCTGATCGAAAGTCCGGAGCGGAACGTGACCTTGCAGGAGTGGGCGGAGCGACTGGGCACGTCGGAGAAAACCTTGATGCGCCTGTTCCAGCGTGAAACCGGATTGAGTTTTCGCGGCTGGCGTCAGCGGATGCGATTGCTGTCGTCGTTGAGTTTGCTGGAGGAGGGGGACAGCGTGACGAATGCCGCGT
Organism: Pseudomonas sp. LBUM1651; assembly: GCF_059716135.1. Lineage (NCBI taxonomy): Bacteria > Pseudomonadati > Pseudomonadota > Gammaproteobacteria > Pseudomonadales > Pseudomonadaceae > Pseudomonas > Pseudomonas sp. LBUM1651. The sequence goes on from NZ_CP166805.1 coordinate 718,001, forward strand.
TGTCCTGTGGATATGACTCGACGTCGGCGTTTATTGCGGCGTTCAAAGGGTTGTTCGGGTTTACCCCCGGAGAGTTGTTTCGGCAGTGATGGCGCCTTCGCGGGCAAGCCTCGCTCCTACAGAGGGCGTGGTGTGTCCTTGTAGGAGCAAGGCTTGCCCGCGAATGGCCGCGAAGCGGCCACCGGGATTTCGGATCAGGTGCGGAAACGACGAACCAACCCATCCAGCTCATTCGACAACCCGGCCAGGCTCTGGGAATCCAACCGCGCCGAGTTCGCCAGTTCCGCCACCAACTGCGCATCGCCATGGATCTGGCTGATGTGCCGATTGATGTCTTCCGCCACCTGGTGCTGTTGTTCGGCCGCCGTGGCGATCTGGGTGTTCATGTCGCGGATCACGTCCACCGATTCACGAATCTGCCCGAAGCTGCTGCGCGCCTCGCCGATGCGGGTCACCGACTGCTGGGACACTTCCAGGCTTGCGTGCATCTGCTGAGTCACCTGGCTGGTGCGCTTGGCGAGGTTGCCAAGTAGCCCGTCGATTTCCGCCGTGGAATCGGCCGTGCGTTTGGCCAAGGCTCGCACTTCGTCCGCCACCACCGCAAAACCGCGACCTTGCTCACCGGCCCGTGCAGCCTCGATGGCAGCGTTCAGCGCCAGCAGGTTGGTCTGTTCGGCGATCGAACGAATAGTTCCGAGAATCGACTGAATGTCATTGCTGTCGCGTTCCAGCTGTTGCATCGACTGGGCCGACTGTTCGATTTCCTGGCTCAGTCGATCGACGCTGGTTACCGCCGCATCAATCTGCTGCTGACCTTCACGCGCCTGGCGCTGGCCACTGTCGGCCGATTCGGCGGCCTGACTGCAGGAGCGCGCGACTTCGTTGGCGGTGGCAACCATTTCGTGGAACGCGGTCGACACCATGTCCACGGCTTCACGCTGACGCCCGGCCGCTTCAGCCATGTCGCTGGAGACCTGGGTCGAGCTCTTGGAGGTGGCGAGGATTTTGGTCGCAGCGCCGCCGATGCTTTGGATCAGGTTACGAATCGCCGCCAGGAACTGGTTGAACCAGTTGGCCAGTTGCGCGGTTTCGTCGCTGCCACGGATTTGCAGGTTTTTGGTCAGGTCGCCTTCACCCTGGGCGATGCCTTCCAGGCCATCGGCCACGCTGCGGATCGGACGCACGATGACGCTGGCGAAACTGGCGCCGACGATGGCGAAGACCACTGCCAGCACGGCTGCGATGATTGCGATCAACCAGGTCAGTTGGGTCGCGGTGCTCATCACGTCGCTTTGCTTGATCAGGCCGATGAAGGTCCAGCCCAGTTGCTCGGACGGCCAGACGTTGGCCATGTAGCGCTCGCCATTGAGTTCGACTTCGACCAGGCCTTTGCCGGCCTTGGCCAGTTGCGCATAACCCTCACCGAGGCTGCCCAGGGCCTTGAAGTTGTGTTCCGGTTGTTTCGGATCGACCAGTACGGTGCCGGAGTTTTCCAGCAGCATCAGGTAGCCGGTTTCGCCGAGCTTGATCTGTTTGACCAGTTCGGTGAGCTGTTTGAGCGACACGTCGATGCTGACCACGCCGCCGTTGGTGCCCAGCTTGTTGTCGATGGTGCGTACGGTGCTGACGTAGGACGTATCATTTTCGGCCCAGTAATAGGCCTCGGTACGGAACGGCTTGCCCGGTTTGGCCTGGGCCGCCTTGTACCACGGACGCTGGCGCGGGTCGTAGTTGGCCAGCTTGGCATCGTCCGGCCACGACACGTAACCGCCGGCCGCAGTGCCGAGGATGGCGTAGGCGTAGGACGGATGAGCGTTACCCAGGTCCTGCAGGAAGCCGAAGACTTTTTTGTCCATCTCGCCCTGGGGAATGCTCGCGGCGTTGGCATTCATGTAGGTCTTGAGGCTGTCGTCGGAGTTCGTGATCAGCGGTTGCTTGGCCAAGTATTCGACGTTCTGGCTGATGCCGTCGAAGAATAGTTGCATGGCATTGCTGACCTGACGGATTTCACGACCGCTGTTGTCGACGAATTCGTCCTTGGCATCACTGCGCAAGTTCAGCACAACGAGGGTGGCGACCAGCACCACGGGCAGGCAGGCGATGATTGCAAACGCCCACGTCAACTTTTGTTTGATGTTCATCCGCGCTCCAGATTTTCTTGTAGGCCCACGCAGTGCAGATGACTCGCGGAATTATTGGCAGCCGTAAATGGATTTGTTGAACCCGATCCCTTGGGTGCGCCATCGTCTTCTGTCGGAACGATCGTCGGACAATTCACTTTGCTACTGATGAATTCGGCCGCTGGTGGAGGAAATTGAGGGCTGTTGAAAAAAATCCTGCGAACGGAAGGGGCCGGTATGTCGGATTCTGTCGCAAATCCCCTCGCATCCCTGCTCCAACAAGTGCTGCCGGCTCGGCTATGATCCTTGGCGGTCGATGAACGTCGGCGGTTTTGCCGGTTTTTTTCGGCACATTGTGTGCATCCGCAACGTTCATAGGTCGGCAACCCCTCCCCCGAACGAGTGGATTGCCGTATAACGAATGACTTTCGCGTGTTTGGTAATAAAGGACCCACAATAAAAGCTGATGAAGACTCCAAAACGCATTGAACCCCTGATCGAGGACGGTCTGGTCGACGAGGTGCTGCGCCCACTCATGAGTGGTAAAGAAGCAGCTGTTTATGTGGTGCGCTGCGGCAACCAGTTACGTTGCGCGAAGGTCTACAAGGAGGCGAATAAACGCAGTTTCCGTCAGGCGGCCGAGTATCAGGAAGGCCGCAAGGTGCGCAACAGCCGTCAGGCCCGTGCGATGGCCAAAGGCTCCAAGTTCGGCAAGAAAGAAACCGAAGACGCCTGGCAGAACGCCGAAGTGGCGGCGTTGTTCCGTCTGGCCGGCGCAGGTGTTCGGGTCCCTCAGCCTTACGACTTCCTTGAAGGCGTGCTGTTGATGGAACTGGTGGCCGACGAGTACGGCGATGCCGCGCCGCGTCTGAACGACGTGGTGCTGGAGCCGGATCAGGCGCGCGAGTATCACGCGTTCCTGATTTCGCAGATCGTGCTGATGTTGTGTACCGGCCTGGTGCACGGCGACCTGTCCGAGTTCAACGTACTGTTGACCCCGACCGGCCCGGTCATCATCGACTTGCCGCAAGCGGTGGACGCGGCGGGCAACAACCACGCGTTCAGCATGCTGGAGCGCGACGTGGGCAACATGGCGTCCTACTTCGGGCGGTTTGCCCCGGAGCTGAAAAGGACCAAGTACGCCAAGGAAATGTGGGCGTTGTACGAAGCCGGCACCTTGCACCCGGCCAGTGTCTTGACCGGCGAGTTCGACGAACCGGAAGAGTTGGCCGACGTCGGCGGGATCATGCGCGAAATCGAGGCGGCACGCCTGGATGAAGAGCGCAAGCAAGCGGTCCGCGCGGCAGATGACGCGCCACCGAACAAGACCGAAGAACCGCCTCCGCCCTGGATGCAGTGATCGGTTGACGAAAAACCCGGCTTCGGCCGGGTTTTTTATAGATGTCTTTCTCGGTCTCCAAACACCGGCGAGCCCCTGTAGGAGCGAGCTTGCTCGCGATGGTCGTCAACGATAGCGCTATTAGCCTGATACCCAGCGGCGTTCTCAGGTTTATCGCGAGCAAGCTCGCTCCTACAGGACTGAATGTGAACACCTCCACCCGCAACGCCCAGCTGATCATCGCCGCCCGTCTGATCTCGGACTTCGGCGCCTTTCTCAACATGGTCGCCCTGGCCACCTACGTCTACCTGCTCAGCAACAGTGCCATGAACGTCGGCATCTTCCTCGCCAGCCGCGTGGGTGGAGGGATTTTCGCCAGCCTGATCGGCACGAGGTTTTATCGCCGCTGGGCCGGACGCTTGCCGTTGATCGCTTTCGACCTGTTGCGCGCCGGGCTGCTGGGATTGCTGCTGGTGTTGCCAGTCAACCAACAAGCGCTTTTGCTGCCGGTGATCGCTTTCGGTCTGGGCTTCGGCAATTCAATGTTCGCCATCGGCCTCAACAGTCAGTTGCCGCACTTGATCGATGGCGAGCACTTGCTCAAGACCAACGCCTGGATCACCTCCGCATCGTCGGCGGCGATGGTTGGCGGAAGTCTGGTGGCCGGCCTGTTGGTGGCGGCTTTTGGCTTTGAAACGGTCTTCGCGCTGAACGTGGTCACTTATCTGCTGGCCGCGTTGTTTATCCTGCCGCTGCGGTTTGCCGGACCTGCACTCGGTGCCGAGCCCCGTCACGAACGAAGCGAGTGGTCGACCTTGCGTCAGGGGCTGCGCGCAACGCCGGTGGTGGCCGCGATGCTCCGTCACCATGGCCGACACCCTGGGCAGCGCCGCACACAACGTCGGTTCCCCGATCCTCTCAAAACTGCTGACACCCGAATCGGCCAGCACCACGCTGGGCCTGATGCTGGCGGTCTGGGCCAGTGGGAAGTTGATTGGCGCACGGATCGCCAGTCGCCTGAAAGGCTCGGACAACGTAAACCTGGAGCGACGGTTTTTCTTCGGCGTGTTGCTGATGTCCTGTGGCTTCATCCTGATGTTCCAGCAGCAAACGCTCTACGGTTTGCTACTGTTCTCACTGCCGGCAGGGCTGGGCGACGGCTTCTCTGAAGTCGGCCTGATGTCGCGTCTGCAACGTGAGCCGGACAATTTGCGCCTGCCGATTTTCAGTTTCCTGACGTTGCTGCAAATGACCGGGTTCGGCATTGGCATGCTGATCGCCGCGCCGTTTTATTCATGGTGGACGCCCGGTGCGGTGGTGCTGTTGTTCCACGGCATTCCCCTCACCACGTTGCTGGTAGTGAAGGGGCTCGCGATCAGGGGCGAGCGGGTGCGGCGCAGCAACCCGACTCAAGATTTTTGAGGATCGGGCAGTCCGGACGGTGATCGCCGTGGCAGTGCTCGACCAGGTCCAGCAAGGTGTCGCGCAACTGACCGAGTTCGAGGATTTTCTGGTTGAGCTCGTCGATGTGCTGACGAGCCAGGGCCTTCACGTCAGCACTGGCGCGCTGACGGTCCTGCCAGAGGGTCAGCAGTTTGCCGACCTCTTCCAGTGAAAACCCCAGGTCCCGCGAACGCTTGATAAACGCCAGCGTGTGCAAGTCGTCATCGCGGTACACCCGGTAACCGCTGTCGGTGCGATGGGCCGCCTTGAGCAAACCGATGGCCTCGTAATAACGGATCATCTTCGCGCTCAGGCCACTTTGGCGGGCTGCTTGGCCGATGTTCATCGGTTGTCCTCCAGATCCTTGGGTTTCCAGGTTTTCAACAGTAGCGCATTGCTCACCACGCTGACGCTCGACAACGCCATCGCCGCGCCCGCCAGCACCGGGTTGAGGAAGCCGAACGCGGCCAGCGGAATGCCGATCAGGTTATAGACGAAGGCCCAGAACAGATTCTGACGAATCTTCGCGTAGGTCTTGCGGCTGATTTCCAGCGCGGCCGGCACCAGTCGCGGATCGCCACGCATCAGGGTGATGCCGGCCGCGTGCATGGCGACGTCGGTGCCGCCACCCATGGCAATGCCGATGTCCGCGGCGGCCAGGGCCGGGGCGTCGTTGATCCCGTCGCCGACCATCGCCACCACGCCGGTTTTCTTCAGTTCGGCGACGGTGGCGGCTTTGTCGGCCGGCAGCACTTCGGCGTGGACATCCTTGATGCCGAGCGCCTCGGCCACCACTTTGGCGCTGCCGCGATTGTCGCCGGTCAGCAGATGGCTGCTGATGCTGCGGGCGCTGAGTTGTTGCACCGCTTGCAGCGCGCCGGGTTTGAGGGTGTCACCGAAGGCGAACAGACCCAGAACGGTCGGTTGCGGACGTTGCTCGATCAGCCAGGACAGGGTCCGGCCTTCGGTTTCCCACGCAGTGGCCGAGTCAGCCAAAGGACCGGCGCTTAGTCCGCTCTCTTCCAGCAAGCGCCGATTCCCCAACGCCAGCCGCCGACCCTCGAGCGTGCCCGCGATGCCCCGCCCCGTCAGCGATTGACTGCCGCTGACATCCGCCACGGTCAAACCGCGCTCGACGCACGCATCGAGCACCGCCTTGGCCAGTGGGTGTTCACTGCCGCGTTGCAGGGCACCGGCCAATTTCAGCAGGGCGTCCTCATCACCGTCGATGGCACTCAAATGGGCGATGCGCGGCGCACCCGAAGTCAGCGTGCCGGTCTTGTCGAACACCACGGCGCTGACTTCATGGGCACGCTCCAGTGCTTCGGCGTCCTTGATCAGAATGCCGTAGCGCGCCGCCACACCGGTGCCGGCCATGATCGCGGTTGGCGTGGCCAGACCGAGCGCACAAGGGCAGGCGATCACCAATACCGCGACGGCATTGATCAGCGCCGTTTCGATGGGCGCGCCGTACAGCCACCACCCAATCAGTGTCGCCAGTGCAATCAGCAGAACCGTTGGCACAAATACCAGGCTGACTTTATCCACCAGTTTCTGGATCGGCGCTTTTGCGGCTTGCGCGTCTTCCACCAGACGGATGATCCGCGCCAACACCGTTTCCGCGCCCAAGGCCTGGGTGCGCACCAGCAACCGGCCTTCACCATTGATGGCGCCGCCGGTGACCTTGTCGCCGGGCTGTTTCGGCACGGGCAGGCTCTCGCCGCTGATCAGTGCCTCGTCGGCGTGGCTCTGGCCTTCGACCACTTCGCCGTCCACGGGAAAGCGTTCGCCGGGTTTGACCAGCACCAGATCGTTGAGGCGCAAGGCGCTGATGGCGACGTCCTGTTCGCGGCCTTCGATCACTTGAATGGCCCGCTCCGGACGCAACGCTTCGAGGGCGCGGATGGCGCTGGCGGTCTGGCGTTTGGCGCGGCTTTCGAGGTATTTGCCCAACAAGACCAAGGCGATCACGACTGCCGAGGCTTCGAAATAAAGATGTGGCATGCGCCCGGCAGCGGTGGCCCATTCGTAGAGGCTCAAGCCATAACCGGCGCTGGTGCCGAGGGCGACTAGCAGATCCATGTTGCCGGCACCGGCGCGCACCGCTTTCCATGCGGCCACGTAAAAGCGGGCGCCGAAGATGAATTGCACCGGCGTGGCTAACGCGAATTGCACCCACGCCGGGAGCATCCAGTGCACACCGAACGGTTGCAGCAGCATCGGCAACACCAGCGGCAAGGCGAGGGCGATCGCCATGATCAAGACCCAGCGCTCACGGTGCAGGCGCTGTTGTTGAGTGTCGGTTGTCGGGTGTTCGACTTCCCAGACGCTGGCGTTGTAGCCTGCCTTGGTCACGGCAGCGATCACGCTTTGTGGATCGATCTGGCCGAGCAGTTCGAGGTGGGCGCGTTCGTTGGCCAGGTTGACGCTGACACTTTTGACCCCCGGCACCTTGGCCAGCGCCCTTTCGACCCGGCCGACACACGACGCGCAGGTCATGCCGTCGATGCTCAGTTCCAGACTCTGCTGCGGCACGCTGTAACCGGCCTGCTGCACCGCGTCCATCAACGCCGGCAGGCTGTCGCTGGGCGCCTGGACACGCGCCTGCTCGGTGGCCAGGTTGACGCTGACAGCGGAGGCGCCGATGACTTTGCTCAAGGCACGCTCGACACGTCCGGCGCAACTGGCGCAGGTCATGCCGGCAATCGGCAGATCGAAAGTGGTGGTTCCGGACATCGGGCGCGCTCCCTGTAGTAGATGCCTACAGGATCAACCTTGCCATGCTGGCAAGGTCAAGCGCCAATATCAAAGTGCTGAAACTGCCTTTGTAAGAGCGAGGCTTGCCCGCGAAGGCGCCGTGACAGTCGACGAGGATGTGTCTGAAATACCGCCTTCGCGGGCAAGCCTCGCTCCTACAAGGGATCTCAATAATCGAGGGAAGCAGGCTTCAGATACATCCCTTCCTGCGTCATCGCAATCCGGAACTTCAACACATCCCCGGCCTTGAGCGTGATGTTCTGCGACCCCGGCGCCAACATCCCCGGGTTGCAGCCCGGCGCCTGGCCCGGCAGCAGTTTCAGGCGCAGGGAAACATTGCCCGGCGGCAGGTTGAACGAGGTGCTTTGTTCCTGAAACAGCCGCGCCGACAGTTGATCCTGGATATACACGCCAATTTCGCAGTTGGTCGACACTTCCAGGCGCTCGCGGGAAATGATCAACACGCCGTAATCCTCCCCGGCAGCATTGACCGAGGGCACGGCAGCGAAAAGGCTGAGGAAGCCAAACAGGCTGAGAGCTGACCAGCGCATGGCTGAATCTCCTGAGATCGAGTCATTGATGCACGCAGCTTGGCGGAGCGCGACGCCGATTGCCAGCCCGGCAGATCACTTCAGAACTTGACCTTGCCATGGTGGCAAGCTCGAGACTGCTCGCAACCTCACTCAAGGAGTCATTCCATGCAAGTGTTCAACGTTCAAGGCATGTCCTGCGGTCACTGCGTCAAAGCCATCACTCAAGCACTGCAGGCGAAGGATCCCGCGGCCAGCGTGCGGATAGATCTGGCGGCAAAGGAAGTCGGCGTCGAGAGTGCGTTGACCGCGGATGAAGTGATCGCAGCGATCACTGAAGAAGGCTACGAGGCGAAAGTCGCCTGAAGCCGCACGTAAATTCTGTAGGAGCAGAGCTTGCTCGCGAATGCGGAGGGTCAGACGTCATTGATGTGGCTGACACTCCGCCTTCGCGAGCAAGCTTTGCTCCTACAGGGGGGAGGCGTTCTTTCTGTGGTTTTTAATAGTTAGCGAGCTATCGGAATGTTCAAGGCGCCCCCACGCAGCTAGACTGTGGAGCTGCCGACCTCAGCCCTGGATGCCTGATGAACTTCCGTACCATTTTGATACTGGGCGCCCTGACCGCTTTTGGGCCGCTTGCAATCGACTTTTATCTGCCGGCGTTCCCGGCCATGGCGCTGGCGTTCGGCACCGATGAACAACACGTTCAGCTGACACTGGCGGCGTATTTCCTGGGTTTGTCCATTGGTCAGCTGATGTACGGCCCGGTGGCGGATCGTTTTGGCCGGCGCGTTCCGTTGCTGACGGGCGTTGGTCTGTTCACCGCCGCTTCCTTGGCGTGCGCCTATGCGCCGAACCTTGAATGGCTGCTCGGTGCGCGTTTTGTCCAGGCGCTGGGCGGTTGCGCGGGGATGGTGATTTCCCGGGCGATTGTCAGTGACAAATGCGATGCGGTGGGCTCGGCCAAAGTCTTTTCCCAGTTGATGCTGGTCATGGGCCTGGCGCCGATTCTCGCGCCGATGCTCGGCGGGTTGCTGGTCAACACCACGGGCTGGCAGTCGATCTTCCTGGCGCTGAGCGGTTTCAGTGCCTTGGCGGCGCTGGCCGTGGCGCTCGGCTTGCCGGAAAGCATGCCCGCGCATGTGCCACGTCAACCGCTGTCGGGCGCGCTGCGTCAGTACGGTCGCCTGTTGTCGGACCCGGTGTACCTCGGTCACGCCCTGACCGGTGGCATCGCCATCGCCGGGATGTTTGCCTACATCGCCGGTTCGCCGTTCGTCTTCATCAAACTCTACGGCGTACCGGCCGAGCATTTCGGCTGGTTGTTCGGCACCAATGCGGCGGGTTTCATTCTGGTGGCGCAGGTCAACGCGCGGCTGCTGGCCAAGCGTGGCCCCGCGTTTTTGCTGGCGCGTACCGTGTGGATTTACCTGGCGGCCGGCCTGACGCTGCTGGCCGTCAGTTCGCTGCACACCGAGCAGTTGTGGCCGCTGCTGGTTCCGCTGTTCATCTGCATCGCCAGCCTCGGCTGCATCCTCCCCAACGCTTCGGCCTGTGCCATGAACGGGCAGGGCGCCCGCGCCGGGAGTGCGTCAGCGATGCTCGGGTGCCTGCAATTCAGCGTCGCCGCCGGTGCTGCGTCGCTGGTGGGTATTTTGTACGACGGCAGCGCCGTGCCGATGGCCATGGTCATCAGCCTGTGCGGAATTCTGGTGGTGAGCGTGGCGATGCTCACCCGACGTTTGCAAAATGCCCGGGCGTTGGTGCAAGCCCAGGTGTGAGGAAGGTCTCAGCCGGCAGCGCGCTGCTGCTGGACGGGAATCTGATGAGGGGCGTGCAATCGTGCTTCAAGGGTTCGGGTGAAAGCGCGAGCTTCTTCTTCGCTACGGAACGTCACCGCGTGTTGGTCCAGGCGGACTTGCCACTGGGATTTTGCCAATTCTTTTATCAGGATCTTCATTGCTGACCTCCTCGGTTAAAAGATTGCATCGCAGAGTTCACGATTGTAGACCCGAATACGATCGCAATTATGACAACGGTCAACCTTCGGACTGACGGTGTCGTCCATTCGGACGACGCTTGTATCAATATGTTTCAGAAGCCTTCGAGCACAATCTTGCCCTTGGACTTGCCGCTTTCCAGCAGCTTATGCGCACGCCGCAGATTCGCCGCGTTGATGGTCCCGAAGTGCTCGCCCACCGTGGTTTTCAGTGTCCCGGTGTCGATCAGCCCGGCCACGCGGTTGAGCAGTTTGTGCTGCTCGATCATGTCCGCCGTTTCGAACAGCGAGCGGGTGTACATGAACTCCCAGTGCAGGGACAGGCTCTTGCGTTTGAGCTTGGTCACGTCCAGCGCTTTCGGATCATCGATCAGCGCGAGTTTGCCTTGTGGCGCCAGGGCCTCGACCAATTGATCGAGATGTTGATCGGTCTGGGTCAGGCTGGCGATGTGGGTCACCTGCGCAACGCCTGCGCGTTTCAGTTCTTCGTCGAGCGGCTGGCTATGATCGATCACCAGATCGGCGCCCAGCTCACGCACCCAGCTCTGGGTTTGCGCACGGGAAGCGGTGCCGATGACTTTCAAGCCGGTGAGTTGACTGGCCAGTTGCGTCAGGATTGAACCGACACCGCCGGCCGCTCCGACGATCAGCAGGCTCTGACCTTCATCGGTGTTGCCTTCGCGAACTTGCAGGCGTTCGAAAAGCAATTCCCACGCGGTGATGGCGGTCAGCGGCAACGCCGCCGCTTCGGCGTAACCGAGGGTTTTCGGCATGTGGCCGACGATCCGCTCGTCCACCACGTGCAGTTCGCTATTGCCGCCGGCGCGGGCAATCGAGCCGGCATAGAACACCTTGTCGCCGGCCTTGAACAACGTCACTTCGCTGCCGACGGCCTTGACCACGCCGGCCACGTCCCAGCCCAGCACTTTTGCCGCGCCGCCTTCGGGCTGGACGTTCTGGCGAACCTTGGTGTCCACCGGGTTGACCGAGATGGCTTTGACTTCCACCAGCAGGTCACGCGGGCCGGCGACCGGTTCCGGCAGTTCGATGTCTTGCAGGGATTTTTCGTCGCTGATCGGCAACGAGGCGTAGTAGGCAATGGCTTTCATGAGTGATTCCGGAACAGTTATAGAGGAAGGGATCAAGCCACGGAGCGCAGGCGCTTGAGATCGAAGTGTTCGATCAGGTCGCCGGCCCGGGCGCGAAAGTTCTGGATGTGCGCGCTGGCGTCGTGGGCCTGCAGCGCTTCGTCGCTGCTCCATTGTTCAATCATGTAGAAGGCCAGTGGATTGGCGAGGTCCTGATGCAGGTCGTATTGATCGCAACCGGCTTCGTCGCGGGTCGGTTCCAGCAGTGCGCGCAAGTGTTGTTCGAGCGCGTCCTGCTGGCCGGCTTTGGCGATCAGGGTGGCAATGGCGGTAAAAGGCTGGGACATGGTCGACTCCGGGAGCGGTGTGATTTCGATGCAGCAGATGATTGGCTATTTCTATGCAAGATAAAACCCGCTAAAAGAGCAGTCTCTTTCAATATTTCTTTGATAATCGAGGCTGAAAATGCTGCGTTTCGATGACTTGCAGTTGTTCGTCCGGGCGGCGGACCTGGGCAGCCTGTCAGCGGCGGCGCGGGGAATGGACATGTCGGCGGCGGTGGCCAGTGCGGCGTTGAAGCGAATTGAACAGCAACTCGGCGCCCGGTTACTCGCCCGTTCCACGCGCAGCCTGCGTCTGACTGCCGAGGGCGAAGGATTTCTCGAGTATGCCCGGGCCGCGCTGAGCAACCTCGACGAGGGCCGCCGTTTGTTGGCCAGCGGTCAGGACCAGGTCAGCGGGGTGTTGCAGCTGTCGGCACCGTCGGATTTCGGTCGCAACCTGCTACTGCCCTGGCTGGACGAGTTCCAGCGCGAACACCCGAAGCTCACGGTGCGCCTGTTGCTGGGCGACCGCATCGCCGATCTGTTCCGCCAAGCGGTGGACATTGCCCTGCGCTACGGTGAGCCGGAAGACTCCAGCCTGGTGGCGCTGCCCATCGCCCCGCACAACCGCCGCGTGCTCTGTGCCGCCCCGAGCTACCTGGCCCGGCATGGCGAACCGCGGCAATTGGAGCAACTGGCGCAGCACAATTGTCTGTTGTTCATGCTCGGCAGCCGGGTTCACGACCATTGGAGTTTTCACGACGGCAAACGCGAAGTCAGCCTGACCGTCAGCGGTGATCGCTTCAGTGACGATGCCGATGTGGTGCGCTTGTGGGCCGTGGCGGGTGCCGGGATCGCCTACAAATCCTGGCTCGATGTCGCCGCCGATGTGTTGGCCGGTCGCCTGAAAGTGCTGATGCCGGAACTGCTCTGTGAGCGCGCACCGCTGAATTTGCTGTGCGCCCATCGCGCACAATTGAGTAAGCCGGTGAACCTTTTGCGGGAAATGCTTGCCAGCCGATGTACTCGATTAGGCAGTCAATTTCCCGTATTGGCGGGTGTCGGTCATTAGTCGCAGGCAAATAGCGAAATTTCTCTCAGGATCAATCACCACCAATGGTTTCCGGAGGGCAGGAACCGACGGTCAACACGCTTATACTAGCGCCCGCCTCATGTACGCACCGTCGCTCTCGCCATGGCGAGTCCGCGTTCGAGTCGGTCAGGCTCCACCGTCAATCTACGGCCTTTGCAACGTCCTCGAAGCAATGGCTTGTGTGAGTGGATGGCTTTGCCCGGTTTATGGCGGTTACCACGTCTTGGCCGACGACACATTACTGGTCAAGATGTCTCCGAGCAGTAGACGAAACGATTCAACAGGGAGTGAATACATGGAACATGCACCTTGCATCAGCCAGATCGCCACGTTGCTGGCTGACCCAAAGCGCAGCGCAATGATGTGGGCCTTGATGGACGGCGCTGCGCGGCAGACCGAAGAGCTGGCATTGCTGGCCCGCCTGTCGCCGTCTTCGGCCAGTGCACACCTGGGGCGTTTGTCCGCCGGAGGTCTGTTGAAAGTCGAAACCCGCGGCCGCAAGCGATTCTTCCGGTTGGCCGCACCCGAAGTCGGGGCCGCGATAGAAGCGCTGGCCAGTGCGACGATCGCCAGCACACCTCGGGACATGCCCGATATTTTCAAACGCACCGCCCCCATCCCCCAACGTCAGGCCGCGCCCTCGTCTTTGTTGCGCGCCCGGCTCTGCGACGATCATTTAGGCGGCACGCTGGCCGCCGATCTGTATCAGCGCTTGCTGGATGCGGGCTGGATCGAACAGTTCGATCATCGGGTGTCGATCACGCACAAGGGCGCCACGCAACTGGCGACACGCGGCGTTTTCGTCCAGGCGCTGGCGCAGAGCACCAGCCGGGCCGCCTGTGCCTGTCCTGACTGGAGCGAAAGACGTCCTCACATGGGCGGTTCACTGGGCGCGGCGTTGCTGCAGTTGTTCATGCAGTCCGGCTGGTTGAGCTTGCCGAACGATTCGCGCGCCTTGCACGTCACCGCGACGGGGCAGCGTGAAATCCACCGGTTCGCCAAGGAGACCGAGCTGGAGTTGGCGTTGTAGACTCGCCTAGGGAACGTTGGCGGTACACGGTTCAATGTGGGAGCGAGCAGGCTCGCTCCCACATGGGTTTTGCGGTGAGGCTTAAGGTTTTACCAATCTGGCATCCAGGCTGTTTTGCGCCAGGCGCTTGGCCTGATCCTGGGTCATGCCCAGATCGGTATACAGCGCATGGAAGTTCTCGGTCACATACCCGCCGAAGTACGCCGGATCATCCGAGTTCACGGTGACTTTCACGCCGCGCTCAAGCATGTCGAGAATGTTGTGCTGTGACATGTGATCGAACACGCACAGCTTGGTGTTGGACAACGGGCACACCGTCAACGGGATCTGCTCGTCAATGATCCGCTGCATCAGACGCTCGTCTTCGATGGCGCGCACGCCATGGTCGATACGCTGGATTTTCAGCAGGTCGATGGCTTCCCAGATGTATTCCGGCGGGCCTTCTTCACCGGCGTGGGCGACGGTCAGGAAGCCTTCGTGACGGGCACGATCAAACACCCGCTGGAACTTGCTTGGCGGGTGACCCATTTCCGAACTGTCCAGGCCGACGGCCACAAACGCGTCGCGGAATGGCAGCGCCTGGTCGAGGGTCTTCTGTGCTTCGTCTTCGCTCAAGTGACGCAGGAAGCTCAGGATCAAACCGCTGGTGATGCCCAGTTGCTGCTCGCCGTCCTTCAGCGCGGCGGCGATGCCGTTGAGCACCACTTCGAACGGGATGCCACGGTCGGTGTGGGTCTGCGGGTCGAAGAACGGTTCGGTGTGGATCACGTTCTGCGCCTTGCAGCGCAACAGGTAGGCCCAGGTCAGGTCGTAGAAATCCTGGGAGGTGCGCAGCACATCGGCGCCCCGGTAATACAGGTCGAGAAACTCTTGCAGGTTGTTGAAGGCGTACGCCTTGCGCAGGTTTTCGACATCGCTCCACGGCAGGGCGATCCTGTTGCGTTCGGCCAGGGCGAACAGCAGTTCGGGCTCCAGCGAACCCTCGAGGTGCAGGTGCAGTTCTGCCTTGGGCAGGGCGTTCAGCCAATCGTACATTGTTGAAATCTCATCAGGTGCAATGACGGCATTCTACAGATGCTTGCTGCAACAATTGGTAAAACCTGACCAAGAGGTTCATCAATCGGCTGCCATCCATTGGTGGGCTAAGGTGTAACGAAACGTTAGCGCCGCTCCGCAGTCAGTAGCTCATCACGCTGATTCCGCTCCATTCGGCAAAAAGGCCCGCAATGCTCACATTCCTCAAGCAAGAAAAGTTTCTGCTGCTGGCCCTGATCGCCGCCTTCATCGCTTACCCGATGGAAGACTGGATGCTGCACAGCGGCCAGCCTATAGCCCTGACCGCCGGCCTCGTGCTGATCGCCTTCATCGTCGCCGCGTCCATGCGCGTCGCCCATCACGCGGAACTGCTGGCGGAAAAAGTCGGCGACCCCTACGGCACGATGATCCTGACCCTGGCGGCGGTGCTGGTGGAAGTGGTGATCCTGGCGATCATGATGAGCAACGAAGCCTCACCGACGCTGGTGCGCGACACGATTTACTCGGCCGTCATGCTCGACATCAACGGTATCCTCGGCCTCGCGGCATTGATAGGCGGGATCAAGCACGGCGAACAGTCCTACAACGATGACTCGGCGCGCAGCTACAGCGTGATGATCCTCACCGCCATGGGCGTTTCCATGGTGGTGCCGGAGTTCATTCCCGAGGCGAACTGGAAGATGTATTCCGCGTTCACTATTGGTGCGATGGTCGTGCTCTACACCTTGTTCCTGCGCATGCAGGTCGGGCCGCACAGTTATTTTTTCAGCTACAGCTACCCGGAAAAACGCCGCAAGAAAGTACCGGAAGAAGCACCAGAGCCGGTCAATCTAGTGTTGAGTATCGGGACGTTGGTGTTTGGTGTGGTGGTGATCGGCGCATTGGCCGAGGTGATGTCCAAGACCCTCGACCTGGGCCTGGAAGGGACGGGAGCACCGCCGGTAATCACGGCGATTCTGGTGGCGGGGATTTCCGCGGCGCCAGAGATTCTGACGGCGTTGCGCGCGGCGCTGGCCAACCGCATGCAGTCGGTGGTCAACATCGCCATGGGCGCCTCGTTGTCGACGGTGATTCTGACGGTGCCGGTGATGGAAGCGATGGCGCTCTACACCGGTCAGCCGTTTCAGATGGCGATGACGCCGGTGCAGACGGTGATGATCTTCCTCACCCTGATCGTCAGCGCGATCAACCTCAACGATGGTGAAACCAATGCCATCGAAGGCATGACCCACTTTGTGTTGTTTGCGACGTTTATCATGTTGTCGCTGTTAGGGCTTTAAAAGCTTCGCGGGCAAGTCTCGCTCCTACAGGTTTCGCATGGACCTTGTAGGAGCGAGCGGTGCGACGATTCGACTTGCCCGCGAAGGCGTCCGATCAGACGCCCGCAATCAACTGCCGGGCCGCCTGGCTGTGATCCGCAATCAACCCCTTCAAATCCAGCCCCTCAACCTGCCCGTCAATCACTCGCCACTTGCCACCCACCATCACCCGATCCGCCCGGTCCGCGCCGCACAACAGCAACGCAGATACCGGATCATGACTGCCGGAAAACCGCAGCTCATCCAGCTTGAACAACGCCAGATCGGCCTGCTTGCCCACCGCCAGCTCACCAATATCGGTACGTCCCAGCAAACTCGCCGAGCCCTTGGTCGCCCAACCCAGCACCAATTCCGGGGTGATTTTCTCGGCACCATAACGCAGCCGCTGAATGTAAAGCGCCTGACGGGTTTCGAGCATCATGTTCGACGCATCGTTGGACGCCGAACCGTCCACACCCAGCCCCAGCAATGCGCCGGCAGCGGTCAGGTCCAATGTTGGGCAAATGCCGGAGGCCAGACGCATGTTCGAGCTCGGGCAATGGCAAATGCCCGTGCCGGCCGCGCCGAGGCGGGCGATTTCGTCCGGGTTGAAGTGGATGCCATGCGCCAGCCAGGTGCGCGGGCCGAGCCAGCCGACGCTGTCCAGGTAATCCACGGTACGCAGACCGAAGCGCTGCAGGCAGAAGTCTTCTTCGTCGAGGGTTTCGGCCAGGTGGGTGTGCAGGCGCACATCGAGTTTGTTCGCCAGTTCGGCACTGGCAGACATGATTTCCGGGGTCACCGAGAACGGAGAGCACGGCGCCAGGGCGATCTGGATTTGCGCGCCATCGCCGCGTTCGTGGTATTCGGCGATCAGGCGCTGACTGTCGTCGAGAATCACTTCGCCTTCCTGCACGGTCTGCTGAGGTGGCAGGCCACCGTCCTTTTCGCCGAGGCTCATGGAACCGCGCGTGAGCATGGCGCGCATGCCCAGTTCGCGGACGCTCTCGACTTGCACGTCGATCGCATTTTCCAGGCCTTGCGGGAACAGGTAATGGTGATCGGCCGCCGTGGTGCAGCCAGATAACAGCAACTCAGCCAACGCGACTTTCGTGGCGAGGGCGAGTTTCTCCGGGGTGAGTCGTGCCCAGACCGGGTACAGGGTTTTCAGCCACGGGAACAACGGCTGATTGACCACCGGCGCCCAGGCGCGGGTCAGGGTTTGGTAGAAGTGGTGATGGGTGTTGATCAGCCCCGGCAGGATCACATGCTCGCGGGCATCGAACACTTGGCCACAAGGCGAAGAAGGTTGCTGGCCGGCGGCAAGCACTTCGACGATCAGACCGTCTTGCACAACCAGACCGCCACGGGCATCGAGGCCATTGGCAGTGAAGATCGCGAGGGGATTTTTTAACCAGGTACGGGTCGCAGGCATGTTGGCCGGCTCCTCTGAAAGTGGGTTCAGGTTAGCCAGCTCAGTGATTACCCTGTCTGCTGATCCAGGGTCGCCGCGGGGGGACGAGGTGCGGAGTTTCAAACAAAACCACGTTGTGGGCAAGCCCGTCCCGACAGGACGACCCCATCTCAACCCAAACCTAACCTCCAAGGAGCCGAGCTTGCTCGCGATGGGGCCGTAACATTCAACATTGATGTTGAATGTCAGTCCGCTATCGCGAGCAAGCTCGGCTCCTACAAAGGCAGGGCAGTGGTGTTACCAGGGAATGGTCTCACCCTTGTAATTCACAAAGTGATGCCCGCCCTTGCCGACGTAAGCATCCACCTGATCGACCAACCCACGCGTACTGGTTTCCACGTCGATATCAGCGCCTTCGCCGCCCATGTCGGTCTTCACCCAACCCGGATGCAGCGACAGGACGGTCAGTTTCTGCTCGCCCAATTGCGTCACGAAACTGTTGGTCATGGAGTTCAGTGCGGCCTTGCTCGCCTTGTACAACGCCAGCTCCGGCGCGTCCGGCATGGTCACGCTGCCGAGCACCGAACTCATGAACGCCAGCACGCCGCTTTCCGGGCGGATTTGCCCGACAAAACGTTGTGCCAGGTTGATCGGCGCCACCGCGTTGGTGAAAAACAACTGGCCCACTTCAGCCAGCGTCGCGCCGCCCGGTGTCTGTACCTCCGGACCCTTGACCCCGGCATTCACGAACAACAGATCAAACACTTCGCCCTTGAGTTGCTGACTCAACGCGATGACCGCCTCCTGATCATCCATGTCGAGTTTTTCGATCCGCACCTTGCCCAATGCCTGCAAGGCGTCGGCATTCTGCGGGTTGCGCACGGTGGCGGTGACTTGCCAGCCATCGGCCAGCAGGGTTTTCACCAGACCGAGGCCCAGGCCCCGGGAGGCGCCGATGATGAGTGCGGTTTTTGCCTTGGACATGAGTGGCTTCCTTGATAAATGAGGATCACGGAGTTAAGGGGCAACGTTGCCCGAGCCGTTGTTGCAACTCGTGTCGCAGCGCGCCAAGTTCATCCATTCGGGTTTCGATCAGTTTGAGTTTGTCTTGCAGCAGTTGCGTGACGGCGCTGTCCGGGTCGGGCGACTGCCACAACGTGGCGACGCTGTTGCCGATTTCGCCCAAGGTAAAGCCCAGCCGTTGAGCGGTCTTGATGTACAGCACCAGTTGCACCACGTCCGGCGGATAATCGCGATAACCGTTGGCGCTGCGTTGCGCGGCGATCAATCCGCGTTGCTCGTAGAAGCGCAGCGTGTCACGGCTGACGGCGCTGGCCTGGGCTAATTCACCGATGCGCATCCTGACGTCTCGAGAGGGGCTTGACCCTGGAGCATACTCCAGGCTTTAGCCTTGTTGCTCCCTGAATTTATGGAGCAAGGCCGATGTGGACTTCAACGCAATATCGCCGGTTGGTGCGTGGCAGCGCCTGGTATGACTTGGTCGTGACGGCGGCGTTTGTCACACCGTGGACATTTGCGGCGTTGCACGGTGTTTTGACGAGTGTGAGCCGGGCGTTCGACTTACCCGGGGAATTGCCGGCGTTCGAGCCAATGCACATGCTGATGGCGAACCTGTTGGGATCGATTGTATGCATTTGGGCCGTGCTGCGGATTCGTGATCCGCAGCAGGTGTTTGGTCGGTATGACGCCGTGGGCCGATTTCTGTTTTCGGCTTGGCAGCTCTATGCCTTGTTGCATGGCGCCAGTTCGCTGTTGGTGATTTTTTTGTTCTTTGAATTGGCTTGGGGCGTGGTTCAGGTGTTGCCTGTGGATAAAACAAGTAGCTGGCCATTGAGACAGGAAATTTGAAAACCCGTGGCGACCAAGGCGTTCAGGACGCCGCCTCGCCACCTTTCGATTCCAATCAGGCACCACTTGAGGGCGAAGCCTTTGATCAGGCTCCGCTTTTGCTCATCAAGGTTTGGTCAAAAAACGAGCAACCCATTGCAAGCCATGCCGGACATGGGGCCGCGACAGCCATGAACGGGTTATCCACAGATTGCTCCACAGTATTTGTGCGCAAGCGCAAAGCTCGGGCATAAGCACTGAGCGGCTATCTTCTAAAGGTGATAAACCACGCTAACTGGTTGTTTTTACGTGGATTTAGTCTTCGTGGTGGCCAATTGGGCGAAAAGTGAGCAATGCCCGCAAAGCCGCATGACAGAAGGGTTACAGCGGTATGTGCTCAGGTTATCCACAGCCGGGTGCACAGTAGATGTGGGCAACTGCAACAGTTCGACGAAAGGGCTGTGTACGTTGTTGGTGCGCTCAGCGCTGCAACAGAATGCGCCCGCGACTCAGATCCGCCAGTTGCGTTTGCAGGGTGCCGATCTGCGCTTCGCCCATCGCCAATTGCAGCTCTACACCGTTGGCGGTAAACGTCTCTTCCACCACCAGACCACCAAGCTCCGCCACTCGGAGTTTCACCAGCGTCAGTTCAGCAAACCCGCAGGCGCAACTCACCGGCACTCGGCTGATCAGCTCTATTTTCGGCGCTGCTTGCAGGCACTTGTTGGCGCCGCCGCCATACGCCCGGGCGAGCCCACCGGTGCCAAGTTGAATGCCGCCATACCAGCGGATCACCAGCACGGCGACCTGATCGCAATCCTGCGCATCGATCGCCGCCAGTATCGGCCGGCCAGCCGTACCGCCCGGCTCGCCATCATCGGTGCTGCGGTATTGAGCGCCGAGCTTCCACGCCCAGCAGTTGTGCGTGGCATTCAAATCACTGTGCTGTTCGATAAACGCCTGGGCTTCAGCAGGGCTGCTGATCGGCGCGGCGAAGGTGATGAAACGGCTTTTGCGAATCTCTTCGCGGTATTCGCAAAAGCCGCTGAGGGTAAAAGGCATAAGAGTCTTAATTAGCTGGAGTCAGGCCGCAGCCCTTGAGAATAATGCGGATCAGGTTGTTGCTGGCGTCTTCCATATCTTGCTTGGTCAACTTGGTACGGCCGCTGACCCGGCAAATTTGTGTGGCGAAATCGGCGTAATGCTGGGTGCTGCCCCACAACAGGAAGATCAGGTTGACCGGGTCGACCGGGTCCATTTTGCCGGCGTCGATCCACGCCTGGAACACCGCCGCCCGGCCCTGGAACCATTCGCGGTAGTCCTGGTTGAAATACTCGGTCAGGCATTCGCCGCCGCTGATCACTTCCATCGCGAAGATCCGCGAGGCTTGCGGTTGGCGGCGGGAGAATTCCATCTTGGCGCGGATGTACCGCGTCAGCGCTTCGGCCGGATCATCCTCGGCGGTCAGGGTGTTGAAGGTGCTGTCCCACAACTGAAGGATGTTGCTCAGCACCGCCACGTACAACCCCAGTTTGTTGGTGAAGTAGTAATGCAGGTTCGCTTTGGGCAACCCGGCATTGAGGGCGATGGTGTTCATGCTGGTGCCTTTGAACCCGTGTCGGGCGAACTCGTCTTCGGCGGCTTTGATGATGGTCTCTTCGTTCTTCTGACGAATGCGGCTGGCAGGCTTTCCGCCGTGAGCGGGGACTTCAAAGGTCATAGGCACTTCCGGACAGGTGGGTGGGTGCAACCAGTGCGTTGATAGCGCACCCATAGTTTCCAGACAAGCTCTGAAGCAATAAAACCCCGAAAACCACAATCCCTGTAGGAGCCGAGCTTGCTCGCGATGACGGTTTAACATTCAACATTGATGGTGACTGACCCGGCGCGATCGTCGGAACGCCGCCCGGAGCAAGCTCGGCTCCTACAGGTTTCTACCGCTTTCAGCGCGTTGCTGCCAGGCTCTCAAGGAAGCTTTCGAGCACCAAATGCGGGCGACGTCCCTTGCGTGTAACCGATGCGAGGCTCAGGTCATAGAAGCGCGCTTTAGGTTTCAGTGCGCGCAACCGACCTTGTTGAACCCAGAGGCTGGCGTAGTGATCGGGCAGGTAGCCGATATAGCGTCCAGTGAGAATCAGGAATGCCATGCCTTCGCGGTCCGAGGCACTGGCGGTGCAGTTGAGGGCCTGGTAATGCGCCTGAATGTCGGCCGGCAAACGGAAGGTCGGGGCGATGGCGTCCTGACTGTTCAGACGCTCGTCGTCCAGTTGTTTGTCGTCGACATAAAACAATGGATGCCCGACCGCGCAGTACAGCAACGAGCGCTCGCTATAGAGCGGCTGGTATTCCAGGCCTGACAGCGCGCTTGCCTGCGGAACTACACCGACATGCAAACGACCGTCGAGCACACCTTGTTCGACTTCGTTGGGCGCGATCATGCGAATTTGAATCTGCACGTCCGGCCCACGCTCCTTCAATTGCGCCAAGGCATGGGTGATGCGCATGTGGGGCAGGGTGACGAGGTTGTCGGTCAGGCCGATGGTCAATTCGCCGCGCAGATGTTGGTGCAGACCGTTGACTTCGGTGCGAAAGCTTTCCAGTGCACTCAATAGTTGTAATGCCGACTGGTAGACCTCGCGACCTTCCTCCGTCAGGGAAAACCCGGCGCGACCGCGTTGGCACAGGCGCAAACCGAGGCGCTGTTCCAGGTCGCTCATCTGCTGGCTGATCGCCGAGCGACCGATGCCGAGCACCGATTCGGCTGCGGAGAAACCGCCGCATTCCACCACGCTGCGAAAAATACGTAGCAGGCGGATATCAAAGTCGCTGACTTGTGCCAGCGGATCGGGGCGACGGCTGCTCATGCTTTAATTGCTCAAAGTTTAGTAACGGCCTGACTGAACGTTACAAAAGTTGGATTTCATCGACTTTATCCCCGTGGCAATTTAGCTGCAAGAACGCTTTTCATCTCCACGCCGCTTATTGCCCTGCGAGGTTTTGCCCATGAACTTGCCCGAAAACGCCCAGTCTCCTCTGGCCAGCCAGCTCAAGCTCGATGCTCACTGGATGCCCTACACCGCCAACCGGAATTTCCAGCGCGATCCGCGACTGATCGTGGCGGCTGAAGGCAGTTGGCTGACGGACGACAAGGGCCGCAAGGTCTACGATTCGCTGTCCGGTCTGTGGACCTGTGGCGCCGGGCACACTCGCAAGGAAATCCAGGAAGCGGTCGCCAAGCAGTTGGGCACCCTCGATTACTCGCCGGGCTTTCAGTACGGTCACCCGTTGTCGTTCCAACTGGCCGAGAAAATCACCGACCTGACGCCGGGCAATCTGAATCACGTGTTCTTCACAGACTCGGGTTCCGAGTGCGCGGATACTGCGGTGAAGATGGTCCGCGCTTACTGGCGTCTGAAAGGCCAGGCAACCAAGACCAAAATGATCGGTCGTGCCCGTGGCTACCACGGTGTGAACATCGCCGGCACCAGCCTCGGTGGCGTGAACGGCAACCGCAAAATGTTCGGTCAGGCGATGATGGACGTCGATCACCTGCCGCACACCTTGCTGGCGAGCAATGCCTATTCCCGTGGCATGCCGAAAGAGGGTGGTATCGCCCTGGCGGATGAGCTGCTCAAGTTGATCGAACTGCATGACGCTTCGAACATCGCCGCCGTATTCGTCGAGCCAATGGCCGGTTCCGCTGGTGTGCTGGTTCCGCCTGAGGGTTACCTCAAGCGTCTGCGCGAGATCTGCGATCAGCACAACATCCTGCTGGTGTTCGACGAAGTGATCACCGGTTTCGGCCGTACCGGTTCGATGTTCGGCGCTGACAGCTTTGGCGTGACCCCGGACCTGATGTGCATCGCCAAGCAAGTCACCAACGGCGCGATCCCGATGGGCGCAGTAATTGCCAGCTCCGAGATCTACCAGACCTTCATGAACCAGGCGACGCCTGAGTACGCCGTGGAGTTCCCGCACGGCTACACCTACTCCGCGCACCCGGTGGCTTGCGCCGCGGGCCTGGCAGCCCTCGACCTGCTGCAAAAGGAAAACCTGGTGCAGAGCGTCGCTGAAGTCGCGCCGCATTTCGAAAATGCGCTGCATGGTCTGAAAGGTTCGAAAAACATCATCGACATTCGTAACTACGGTCTGGCCGGCGCGATCCAGATTGCCCCGCGTGACGGTGACGCCATTGTGCGGCCGTTCGAAGCGGGCATGGCGCTTTGGAAAGCCGGGTTCTACGTGCGCTTCGGCGGCGACACCCTGCAGTTCGGCCCAACCTTCAACAGCAAGCCGCAAGACCTTGATCGTCTGTTCGACGCGGTCGGCGAAGTGCTGAACAAAATCGACTGATTTTCCCTTCTATATAGAGGCGCCCTTTGCAGGGCGCCTGTGGACAACTTTTCAGGAGCCCCGCATGAGCCTTATCCCGCATTTGATCAACGGCGAACTGGTGACCGAAGACGGTCGTACCGCCGACGTGTTCAACCCGTCCACCGGCCAGGCGATCCACAAGCTGCCATTGGCCAGCCGCGAAACCATCCAGAAAGCCATCGACTCGGCCAAGGCTGCGTTCCCGGCCTGGCGCAATACTCCGCCGGCCAAACGTGCGCAGGTGATGTTCCGCTTCAAGCAACTGCTGGAACAGAACGAAGCACGTATCGCCCAACTGATCAGCGAAGAACACGGCAAGACTCTGGAAGATGCGGCGGGTGAGCTGAAACGCGGTATCGAGAACGTCGAGTTCGCTTGCGCAGCGCCGGAAATCCTCAAGGGTGAATACAGCCGTAACGTCGGCCCGAATATTGATGCCTGGTCGGACTTCCAGCCGTTGGGTGTCGTTGCCGGTATTACTCCGTTCAACTTCCCGGCGATGGTGCCGCTGTGGATGTATCCGCTGGCGATCGTCTGCGGCAACTGCTTCATCCTCAAACCGTCCGAGCGTGATCCAAGCTCGACGCTGCTGATTGCTCAGCTGTTGCTCGAAGCCGGACTGCCTAAAGGTGTGCTGAGCGTAGTGCATGGCGACAAGGCAGCGGTGGATGCGCTGATCGAAGCGCCGGAAGTCAAAGCGTTGAGTTTCGTTGGCTCGACGCCGATTGCCGAATACATCTACGCCGAAGGCACCAAGCGCGGCAAACGCGTTCAGGCACTGGGCGGTGCGAAGAACCACGCGGTGCTGATGCCGGATGCCGATCTGGATAACGCCGTCAGCGCACTGATGGGCGCGGCTTACGGTTCTTGCGGTGAGCGTTGCATGGCGATCTCGGTGGCCGTGTGTGTTGGCGACCAGGTGGCGGATGCGCTGGTGGCCAAGTTGGTGCCGCAGATCAAAGCGCTGAAAATCGGTGCGGGTACCTCTTGTGGGTTGGACATGGGGCCGCTGGTTTCCGGTCAGGCTCGCGACAAAGTCAGTGGTTATATAGAAGACGGCGTTTCTTCCGGTGCTTCCTTGGTGGTTGATGGTCGTGGCCTGAGCGTGGCCGGTCATGAGGAAGGGTTCTTCCTGGGTGGCTGTCTGTTCGATAACGTCACGCCGGAAATGCGCATCTATAAAGAAGAGATCTTTGGGCCTGTGCTGTGCGTCGTTCGGGTCAACAGTCTGGAAGAGGCGATGCAACTGATCAACGATCACGAGTATGGCAACGGCACCTGCATCTTTACCCGTGATGGGGAAGCGGCGCGGTTGTTCTGCGATGAGATCGAAGTCGGCATGGTCGGCGTCAACGTGCCGTTGCCGGTGCCGGTGGCTTATCACAGCTTTGGCGGCTGGAAGCGTTCGCTGTTCGGCGATCTGCATGCGTATGGCCCGGATGGCGTGCGCTTCTACACCCGTCGCAAGGCCATTACCCAGCGCTGGCCGCAGCGTGCGAGCCATGAAGCGTCGCAATTTGCGTTCCCTAGCTTGTAAGTAGAAGGGAAGAAGGCCGAGCCCCTTGGGGCTCGGCCTTCGTGTTTATGGGCTTTTTTGACCCATATGACAGAAATGTGAAATTAAGGGTTGACGGCAGATTCTGGAAGTCTATAATTCGCCCCACTTCCGGCGCAGTCGAAACGGAAAACTCCTTGGTAAACAAAGAGTTACGCAGTTTTCGGCAGCGAGCTGCTTCAGTTCATCGAAGCCCCGAAGGAGTTGAAAGAGCGGTGTTGTTTGGCTCTTTTGACGGTTCGATCTTCTCGGTCGAAAGCGGAGAAAAAGAGGTGTTGACAGCAGCGACTAACGCTGTAGAATTCGCCTCCCGCTGACGAGAGATCGGAAGCGCAAGTGGTTGAAGTTGCAAAGGAAACTTTGAAAACTTCTGAAAATAACCGCTTGACAGATACAGAGGACGCTGTAGAATGCGCGCCTCGGTTGAGACGAAAGTCCTTGACCAACCGCTCTTTAACAACTGAATCAAGCAATTCGTGTGGGTGCTTGTGGAGTCAGACTGATAGTCAACAAGATTATCAGCATCACAAGTTACTCCGCGAGAAATCAAAGATGTAACCAACGATTGCTGAGCCAAGTTTAGGGTTTCTTAAAAACCCAAAGATGTTTGAACTGAAGAGTTTGATCATGGCTCAGATTGAACGCTGGCGGCAGGCCTAACACATGCAAGTCGAGCGGTAGAGAGAAGCTTGCTTCTCTTGAGAGCGGCGGACGGGTGAGTAATGCCTAGGAATCTGCCTGGTAGTGGGGGATAACGCTCGGAAACGGACGCTAATACCGCATACGTCCTACGGGAGAAAGCAGGGGACCTTCGGGCCTTGCGCTATCAGATGAGCCTAGGTCGGATTAGCTAGTTGGTGAGGTAATGGCTCACCAAGGCGACGATCCGTAACTGGTCTGAGAGGATGATCAGTCACACTGGAACTGAGACACGGTCCAGACTCCTACGGGAGGCAGCAGTGGGGAATATTGGACAATGGGCGAAAGCCTGATCCAGCCATGCCGCGTGTGTGAAGAAGGTCTTCGGATTGTAAAGCACTTTAAGTTGGGAGGAAGGGCAGTAAATTAATACTTTGCTGTTTTGACGTTACCGACAGAATAAGCACCGGCTAACTCTGTGCCAGCAGCCGCGGTAATACAGAGGGTGCAAGCGTTAATCGGAATTACTGGGCGTAAAGCGCGCGTAGGTGGTTTGTTAAGTTGGATGTGAAATCCCCGGGCTCAACCTGGGAACTGCATTCAAAACTGACAAGCTAGAGTATGGTAGAGGGTGGTGGAATTTCCTGTGTAGCGGTGAAATGCGTAGATATAGGAAGGAACACCAGTGGCGAAGGCGACCACCTGGACTGATACTGACACTGAGGTGCGAAAGCGTGGGGAGCAAACAGGATTAGATACCCTGGTAGTCCACGCCGTAAACGATGTCAACTAGCCGTTGGGAGCCTTGAGCTCTTAGTGGCGCAGCTAACGCATTAAGTTGACCGCCTGGGGAGTACGGCCGCAAGGTTAAAACTCAAATGAATTGACGGGGGCCCGCACAAGCGGTGGAGCATGTGGTTTAATTCGAAGCAACGCGAAGAACCTTACCAGGCCTTGACATCCAATGAACTTTCCAGAGATGGATTGGTGCCTTCGGGAACATTGAGACAGGTGCTGCATGGCTGTCGTCAGCTCGTGTCGTGAGATGTTGGGTTAAGTCCCGTAACGAGCGCAACCCTTGTCCTTAGTTACCAGCACGTTATGGTGGGCACTCTAAGGAGACTGCCGGTGACAAACCGGAGGAAGGTGGGGATGACGTCAAGTCATCATGGCCCTTACGGCCTGGGCTACACACGTGCTACAATGGTCGGTACAGAGGGTTGCCAAGCCGCGAGGTGGAGCTAATCCCATAAAACCGATCGTAGTCCGGATCGCAGTCTGCAACTCGACTGCGTGAAGTCGGAATCGCTAGTAATCGCGAATCAGAATGTCGCGGTGAATACGTTCCCGGGCCTTGTACACACCGCCCGTCACACCATGGGAGTGGGTTGCACCAGAAGTAGCTAGTCTAACCTTCGGGAGGACGGTTACCACGGTGTGATTCATGACTGGGGTGAAGTCGTAACAAGGTAGCCGTAGGGGAACCTGCGGCTGGATCACCTCCTTAATCGACGACATCAGCTGCTCCATAAGTTCCCACACGAATTGCTTGATTCATTGAAGAAGACGATAAGAAGCAGCCCGAAATTGGGTCTGTAGCTCAGTTGGTTAGAGCGCACCCCTGATAAGGGTGAGGTCGGCAGTTCGAATCTGCCCAGACCCACCAATTTTTGTGTGGGATCCTGTAGCAATACGGGGCCATAGCTCAGCTGGGAGAGCGCCTGCCTTGCACGCAGGAGGTCAACGGTTCGATCCCGTTTGGCTCCACCACTACTGCTTCTGATTGTATAAAGCTTAGAAATGAGCATTCCATCGTGATGGTGGTGAATGTTGATTTCTAGTCTTTGGCTAGATCGTTCTTTAAAAATTTGGGTATGTGATAGAAAGATAGACTGGACGTTACTTTCACTGGTAGCGGATCAGGCTAAGGTAAAATTTGTGAGTTTAATCGCGAATTTTCGGCGAATGTCGTCTTCACAGTATAACCAGATTGCTTGGGGTTATATGGTCAAGTGAAGAAGCGCATACGGTGGATGCCTTGGCAGTCAGAGGCGATGAAAGACGTGGTAGCCTGCGAAAAGCTTCGGGGAGTCGGCAAACAGACTGTGATCCGGAGATGTCTGAATGGGGGAACCCACCTAACATAAGTTAGGTATCTTAAGCTGAATACATAGGCTTAAGAAGCGAACCAGGGGAACTGAAACATCTAAGTACCCTGAGGAAAAGAAATCAACCGAGATTCCCTTAGTAGTGGCGAGCGAACGGGGACTAGCCCTTAAGTGGCTTTGAGATTAGCGGAACGCTCTGGAAAGTGCGGCCATAGTGGGTGATAGCCCTGTACGCGAAAATCTCTTGGTCATGAAATCGAGTAGGACGGAGCACGAGAAACTTTGTCTGAATATGGGGGGACCATCCTCCAAGGCTAAATACTACTGACTGACCGATAGTGAACTAGTACCGTGAGGGAAAGGCGAAAAGAACCCCGGAGAGGGGAGTGAAATAGATCCTGAAACCGTATGCGTACAAGCAGTGGGAGCCCACTTTGTTGGGTGACTGCGTACCTTTTGTATAATGGGTCAGCGACTTATTTTCAGTGGCGAGCTTAACCGAATAGGGGAGGCGTAGCGAAAGCGAGTCTTAATAGGGCGTCTAGTCGCTGGGAATAGACCCGAAACCGGGCGATCTATCCATGGGCAGGTTGAAGGTTGGGTAACACTAACTGGAGGACCGAACCGACTACCGTTGAAAAGTTAGCGGATGACCTGTGGATCGGAGTGAAAGGCTAATCAAGCTCGGAGATAGCTGGTTCTCCTCGAAAGCTATTTAGGTAGCGCCTCATGTATCACTGTAGGGGGTAGAGCACTGTTTCGGCTAGGGGGTCATCCCGACTTACCAAACCGATGCAAACTCCGAATACCTACAAGTGCCGAGCATGGGAGACACACGGCGGGTGCTAACGTCCGTCGTGAAAAGGGAAACAACCCAGACCGTCAGCTAAGGTCCCAAAGTTATGGTTAAGTGGGAAACGATGTGGGAAGGCTTAGACAGCTAGGAGGTTGGCTTAGAAGCAGCCACCCTTTAAAGAAAGCGTAATAGCTCACTAGTCGAGTCGGCCTGCGCGGAAGATGTAACGGGGCTCAAACCATACACCGAAGCTACGGGTATCACTTAGGTGATGCGGTAGAGGAGCGTTCTGTAAGCCTGTGAAGGTGAGTTGAGAAGCTTGCTGGAGGTATCAGAAGTGCGAATGCTGACATGAGTAACGACAATGGGTGTGAAAAACACCCACGCCGAAAGACCAAGGTTTCCTGCGCAACGTTAATCGACGCAGGGTTAGTCGGTCCCTAAGGCGAGGCTGAAAAGCGTAGTCGATGGAAAACAGGTTAATATTCCTGTACTTCTGGTTATTGCGATGGAGGGACGGAGAAGGCTAGGCCAGCTTGGCGTTGGTTGTCCAAGTTTAAGGTGGTAGGCTGAGATCTTAGGTAAATCCGGGATCTTAAGGCCGAGAGCTGATGACGAGTGTTCTTTTAGAACACGAAGTGGTTGATGCCATGCTTCCAAGAAAAGCTTCTAAGCTTCAGGTAACCAGGAACCGTACCCCAAACCGACACAGGTGGTTGGGTAGAGAATACCAAGGCGCTTGAGAGAACTCGGGTGAAGGAACTAGGCAAAATGGCACCGTAACTTCGGGAGAAGGTGCGCCGGTGAGGGTGAAGGACTTGCTCCGTAAGCCCATGCCGGTCGAAGATACCAGGCCGCTGCGACTGTTTATTAAAAACACAGCACTCTGCAAACACGAAAGTGGACGTATAGGGTGTGACGCCTGCCCGGTGCCGGAAGGTTAATTGATGGGGTTAGCTAACGCGAAGCTCTTGATCGAAGCCCCGGTAAACGGCGGCCGTAACTATAACGGTCCTAAGGTAGCGAAATTCCTTGTCGGGTAAGTTCCGACCTGCACGAATGGCGTAACGATGGCGGCGCTGTCTCCACCCGAGACTCAGTGAAATTGAAATCGCTGTGAAGATGCAGTGTATCCGCGGCTAGACGGAAAGACCCCGTGAACCTTTACTATAGCTTTGCACTGGACTTTGAATTTGCTTGTGTAGGATAGGTGGGAGGCTTTGAAGCGTGGACGCCAGTT
Organism: Pseudomonas sp. LBUM1651; assembly: GCF_059716135.1. NCBI lineage: Bacteria > Pseudomonadati > Pseudomonadota > Gammaproteobacteria > Pseudomonadales > Pseudomonadaceae > Pseudomonas > Pseudomonas sp. LBUM1651. The sequence continues at coordinate 748,030 of NZ_CP166805.1, forward strand.
CGCGTGGAGCCAACCTTGAAATACCACCCTGGCAACTTTGAGGTTCTAACTCAGGTCCGTTATCCGGATCGAGGACAGTGTATGGTGGGTAGTTTGACTGGGGCGGTCTCCTCCTAAAGAGTAACGGAGGAGTACGAAGGTGCGCTCAGACCGGTCGGAAATCGGTCGTAGAGTATAAAGGCAAAAGCGCGCTTGACTGCGAGACAGACACGTCGAGCAGGTACGAAAGTAGGTCTTAGTGATCCGGTGGTTCTGTATGGAAGGGCCATCGCTCAACGGATAAAAGGTACTCCGGGGATAACAGGCTGATACCGCCCAAGAGTTCATATCGACGGCGGTGTTTGGCACCTCGATGTCGGCTCATCACATCCTGGGGCTGAAGCCGGTCCCAAGGGTATGGCTGTTCGCCATTTAAAGTGGTACGCGAGCTGGGTTTAGAACGTCGTGAGACAGTTCGGTCCCTATCTGCCGTGGACGTTTGAGATTTGAGAGGGGCTGCTCCTAGTACGAGAGGACCGGAGTGGACGAACCTCTGGTGTTCCGGTTGTCACGCCAGTGGCATTGCCGGGTAGCTATGTTCGGAATAGATAACCGCTGAAAGCATCTAAGCGGGAAACTAGCCTCAAGATGAGATCTCACTGGGACCTTGAGTCCCCTGAAGGGCCGTCGAAGACTACGACGTTGATAGGTTGGGTGTGTAAGCGCTGTGAGGCGTTGAGCTAACCAATACTAATTGCCCGTGAGGCTTGACCATATAACACCCAAGCAATTTGACTACTCGAAAGAGCATCAGATTGCGGTGTGTGAAGACGAGACGAACCGAAAGTTCGAGAGCAACGCACAAACTATCGCATACCCATTCGCTGGAGCGTGAACCGAAAGGTAAACGACCTGGCTCCCGAATTTCTTGACGACCATAGAGCATTGGAACCACCTGATCCCATCCCGAACTCAGCAGTGAAACGATGCATCGCCGATGGTAGTGTGGGGTTTCCCCATGTGAGAGTAGGTCATCGTCAAGATTAAATTCCGAAACCCCTATCTGCGTATGCAGGTAGGGGTTTTGTTTTGCCTGCAGGAAAGTTCGAACAGCAACACCGGACGGCTTCCGGCTGTCACAGTCTCCCGACAATGCTAAGGTTCGGCCCTAGCTTTTGTATTTTTCCAAGGAAGCCTTTATGCCGGACGCGACGTCCCTCAGTGCTGGTTTTATGGTGGTTCACGGCAACCGCCTGGACGAGTTGCGCAGCCTGGTGGTCAGCTGGATGCGGCGCTACCCATTGGCACCCTTGGAAAATGAAATCGCTTTGGTACAGAGCAATGGCATCGCCCAGTGGTTGAAACTGGCACTGGCTGAGGATCCGAAAGAGGACGACATGGGTGGCTGCGGTATCGCCGCAGCGATCGATGTGCAGTTACCGGGCAGCTTTATGTGGCAGCTCTATCGCATGGTCCTTGGACGAGATGAAATCCCGGTCAAATCCCTGCTCGATAAAGCCCCGCTGACCTGGCGCCTCATGCGACTGCTTCCGCAGTTGATCAATGAGCCACACTTCGAGCCTCTGCAACGTTTTCTTACCGATGACACCGATTTGCGCAAACGCTATCAATTGGCCGAGCGACTGGCTGACCTGTTCGACCAATACCAGGTGTACCGAGCCGACTGGCTCGAAGACTGGGCAGAAGGTCGTCATCAATTACGCAACGGTCGGGGTGAAGCGAAAGCCCTGACCCCGGCCAACTGCTGGCAGGCAGAATTGTGGCGTGCACTGTTGCTGGATGTCGGTGAACAAGGCATGGCGCAAAGCCGTGCCGGCGTCCATCAACGATTTATCGAGCGTATCAACAGCCTGGACATTGCGCCTGATGGACTTCCTTCACGAGTGATCGTTTTCGGTATTTCTTCACTTCCCGCCCAGGCGCTGGAAGCGCTTGCCGGGCTGGCCCGTTTCAGCCAGGTTTTGCTGTGCGTTCATAACCCGTGTCGCCACCACTGGGCGGACATCGTCGCCGATAAAGACCTGTTACGGCATCAATACAAACGTCAGGCTCGCAAGAGCGGCATGCCGGTTGTCCTGGATCCGCAAACCTTGCATCAGCATGCCCATCCCCTGTTGGCTGCGTGGGGCAAGCAGGGGCGGGACTACATCAATCTGCTTGATAGCTACGACGATCCCAACAGCTATCGCTCGGCATTTCGTGACGGGCGAATCGACCTGTTCAGTGATAACCAGCCACTGAACATGCTCAATCAATTGCAGGACGACATTCTTGAATTACGTCCTCTGAATGAAACGCGTGAACGCTGGCCGGCAGTCGATCCAAAAGTGGATCAATCAATCCGTTTTCACATTGCCCACAGCGCCCAGCGCGAGGTGGAGATCCTTCACGATCAGTTGCTCGCCCGTTTCAGTGCAGATCCTGAGTTAAGGCCTCGCGACGTCATTGTGATGGTCCCGGATATCGACAGCTACGCCCCGCATATTCGTGCAGTATTTGGGCAGCTTGAACGCAATGACCCGCGCTTCATTCCCTTCACGCTCGCAGACCAGGGGCAACGTGGCCGTGATCCGCTGCTGATCGCTGTCGAACATCTGCTTAAACTGCCGGACAGTCGATTCCCCGTCAGCGAAATCCTCGACCTGCTGGATGTTCCGGCCCTGCGCGCTCGCTTTGGTGTGGAGGAGCGAGACTTGCCCACCCTGCATCGCTGGATCGAAGGCGCAGGCATCCGTTGGGGCATGAACGCCGGGCAACGAGCGGGTTTGGGCCTGCCTCAGGAACTGGAACAGAACAGTTGGCGTTTCGGACTGCGGCGGATGCTGCTCGGCTATGCCGTGGGAAGCGGCAGTGCCTGCGAAGGCATCGAGCCCTACGACGAGATCGGTGGTCTGGATGCCGCACTCATCGGTCCTCTGGTTGCTTTGTTGGACGCGCTGGAGATTGCCCACCAGGAACTCTCGCAACCGGCGCCGCCCAAACAATGGGGTATGCGGTTGCAGGCGCTGGTGCAGTTGTTTTTCCAGGCCAGTAATGAACATGACGACTACCTGCTGGCCCAGCTCGAAGAGCTGCGCGAAACCTGGCTTGAGACCTGTGAGTCCGTCGGTTTGCACGACGAATTACCGTTGACTGTCGTTCGTGAAGCCTGGCTCGCCGGCCTTGATCAAGGTCGCTTGTCCCAGCGCTTTCTCGCCGGCGCAGTCAATTTCTGCACGTTGATGCCGATGCGCGCGATCCCGTTCAAACTGGTCTGTCTGCTCGGCATGAATGACGGCGATTATCCGCGCGCGCAACCACCTTTGGACTTCGACCTCATGGGCAGCGATTACCGACCGGGTGACCGTTCGCGCCGGGAAGATGATCGTTATCTGCTGTTGGAGGCGCTGCTGTCGGCATGTGACCAGCTCTATATCAGTTGGGTCGGCCGTAGCATTCGCGATAACAGCGAGCGTCCCGCATCCGTATTGATCGGCCAGTTGCGCGACCATCTGGCCAGTGGCTGGCGATTGCACAATGCAGATGAAGATCTGCTTGAGGCCATGACTCAGGAACATCCGTTGCAACCGTTCAGCGCCCGTTACTTCCATGAAGGCGATGACCTGTTCAGCTTCGCCAACGAATGGCAGGTGCTTCATCAATCAGTTGAGCCAGCAATCGATAACAACATCCTGGCCCCTTACGTTCAGGAAGAGCCGCTGAGCCTCGGTCAGTTGCAGGATTTCCTGCGCAATCCTGTGCGACATTTCTTCAGCCAGCGATTGAAGGTGTTCTTCGAAGCCGCTGAAGTGCCGCTGGCCGATGAAGAGCCCTTTGTACTTGATGCGCTGCAACGCTATAGCCTCAGCGACAGTTTGCTTGGCGCCGCGCTGGCACAGCTTGAACGTGCGGATGAGGTGTTGGACGCGCATGCCAAACGCCTGCAAAACAGCGGGCTACTGCCCATGGCCGGTTTCGGCGAATGCCTGCAACGAGAGTTGATCGAACCGTTGCCGGATCTGCTGCAACGCTATCAACAGCTTCTGGCGTTATGGCCCACACCACTCACCAGCGCTATGCCGGTCAATCTTGAACTTCAAAGTCTACGCCTTGAAGGTTGGCTCAGCGGTCTGCATAAACGCGCAGACGGTGGATTGCTGTCGGTTACTACGATCCCCAACAGCATCGGTTCGATCAAATCCCGCAAGTGGCATCGTCTGACACGACCATGGGTCAATCATCTAGTTGCCTGCGCCAGTGGCATGGAGATGACCACTGCACTCGTGGCCAGTGACGACAGTCTGTTACTTGGTCCGATTGAAAAAAATACCGCATCCCTAATCCTGGGCGACCTGTTGATGGCCTGGCAAACGGGCATGCGCCAGCCTCTGCCCATTGCGGTGAAAACAGCGTTTGCCTGGCTCGCTCAGTCAGATCAGGCCAAAGCCGATGCCGCTGCGCGCAAAGCCTATGAAGGCGACGGCATGACTACTGATGGCGAGCGCCGGGAGAGTCCCGCCCTTGCCCGGCAGTTCGCTGACTACGACGCACTGATCGCCGACGAGACCTTCCCTGATTGGTGCAACGCTTTGTACAAGCCGATGCTTGAAGCGCCGTGGCGCTCATTGAGCAGCGAGGAGGCGCGCTCATGACCGCGAAAACACCGCTGGCCCTGGCATTCCCGCTGCGCGGCAGTCAACTGATCGAAGCCAGTGCCGGGACCGGGAAAACCTTCACTATTTCCGCGCTGTATCTGCGTCTGGTCCTCGGCCACGGTGGTGAATCGAGTGGCTTCGGGCGTGAATTGTTGCCGCCGCAGATCCTCGTTGTGACCTTCACTGACGCCGCGACCAAGGAGCTGCGCGAACGCATTCGAACGCGCCTGGCAGAAGCCGCGCGGTTTTTCCGCGATGAAACACCGCCGCCGGATGCGCTGATCGCGGAGTTGCGTGATCAGTACCTTCCAGAGCAATGGCCCGGATGCGCGAATCGTCTGGACATCGCTGCCCAGTGGATGGATGAAGCGGCTGTCTCGACCATCCACAGCTGGTGTCAGCGGATGTTGCGCGAGCATGCGTTCGACAGTGGCAGCCTGTTTACCCAGACCCTGGAAACCGATCACAGCGATTTACTGGGCGAAGTCCTGCGCGATTACTGGCGATTGTTCTGCTACCCGATGCAAGGTGATGCGCTGAACTGGGTGCGCGGTAATTGGGGCGGTCCGGCAGCCCTGTTGCCACGAGTCCGCGGGCTGTTCGCCAGTGAGCGCGACAGTGTCGAAGGCAAAGAGCCTGCCGAGCTGATCATCGAATGTCTGCAGGAGCGACGGGCAGCCTTGATCGAACTCAAAATGCCCTGGCGTCAGTGGGCAGACGAGTTGCTTGCGATCTGTCACGAGGGTGTTGCGAGCAAAAGCGTCGATGGGCGCAAGATGCAGGCGCGCTACTTCGAACCCTGGTTCGACAAGTTGAAGGCCTGGGCCGAAGATGAATTGCTTGAGCAGTTGGATATTGGCACCGGCTTCACCCGCCTGACCCCCGAGGGTATGGCTGAAGCGTGGAAAAAAGGCGAAGTCCCCAATCATCCGGGACTGGACGCCATGCCTGGCCTCAAGGTCAGTCTCGATGGGTTGCCGACTCCCGATGCCGCAGTGCTGCAACACGCCGCTCAGTGGGTGGGTGCACGGTTCGAGGCAGAAAAACGTCGTCGCGCGGAAATGGGTTTCGATGACATGTTGCTGCGCCTCGATGCCGCGCTGCAATCCGAGGGTGGCGAGCGCCTGGCGACCTTGATCCGCGAACAGTTTCCGGTGGCGTTGATCGACGAGTTCCAGGACACCGACCCGGTGCAGTACCGGATTTTTGAAAGCATCTATCGCATCGAAGACAACAACCCCGAATGCGGCCTGTTCCTGATCGGCGACCCAAAGCAGGCGATCTATGCCTTCCGTGGTGCCGATATCTATACCTACCTGCGCGCCCGCCAGGCCACCGCTGGCCGACTGCATACACTGGGGACCAACTTCCGCTCCAGCCATGGCATGGTCGGTGCGGTAAACCATGTATTTGAGCGCGCCGAGTTGCGCGAGGCCGGACGGGGCGCGTTCCTGTTTCGCGAAAAGAATGGCGAAAACCCCGTGCCGTTTCTGCCGGTCGCCTCCCAGGGACGCAAAGAAGTTTTGAGCATCGAGGGGCAGGTTGTACGCGCACTGAACATCTGGCACCTGTCCGCCGATCAACCCCTGTCCGGCGCGGTTTACCGACAGCAGTTGGCTGCCGCTTGCGCCAGTGAAATCACCGCGTTGCTTAACGGCGGTCAGCAAGGCAAGGCGGGTTTCATCGAGGACGGCAAGGACTTCAGAGGCCTGTTGCCGGCGGATATCGCGATCCTGGTGCGCGACGGTAAAGAAGCTCAGGCCATACGCGCCGAACTCTCCGCCCGTGGTGTGCGCAGCGTTTATCTGTCGGACAAGGACTCGGTGTTCGCCGCCCAGGAAGCCCATGATCTGCTGACCTGGCTCAAGGCCTGCGCCGAGCCGGATGTCGAGCGTCCGTTGCGGGCAGCGCTAGCGAGCATCACGTTGAACCTGTCGTTGCCAGAGCTTGAGCGGTTGAATCAGGACGAGCTGGCCTGGGAAGCGCGGGTCATGCAGTTCCGTGGTTATCGCGAGCTCTGGCGCAAGCAAGGCGTGCTGCCCATGCTGCGGCGCTTGCTGCATGACTTCCAGCTGCCTCAGGCTTTGATTGCGCGCAGCGACGGCGAGCGGGTGCTGACCAACTTGTTGCATCTGTCCGAGTTGCTGCAACAGGCGGCCGCTGAACTGGATGGTGAGCAAGCATTGATCCGGCATTTGTCCGAACATCTGGCGCTGTCCGGTCAGGCGGGTGAGGAACAGATCCTGCGTCTTGAGAGTGACGAGCAACTGGTCAAGGTCGTGACCATTCACAAGTCCAAGGGACTTGAGTATCCCTTGGTGTTTCTGCCGTTCGTGTGTTCGGCGAAACCGGTGGACGGCAGTCGTTTGCCGCTGCATTACCACGACGAAACCGGCAACGCTCAGGTGACCCTGAAGCCCACGCCCGAGTTGATCGCGCTGGCGGATGATGAACGGCTGGCGGAGGATCTGCGTTTGCTTTATGTGGCGCTGACCCGGGCTCAACACGCCTGCTGGCTCGGCGTCACTGACCTCAAGCGCGGTAATAACAACAGCTCGGTGTTGCACCTCTCTGCGTTGGGGTATCTGTTGGGCGGCGGTGCTCCATTAGCGGAGTCGCAAGGTTTGAAGCGTTGGCTGGAAGACCTGCAGCAGGATTGTCCCGCGCTGAATTACAGTGAGATGCCTGAAAAGACGGATGAGCATTACCATCCGCCGCAGAACGATGCGACATTGCTCGCTCCCCTGATTCCCAAGCGCAAAGCCAGCGAAAACTGGTGGATTGCCTCCTATAGCGCCCTTCGCATAGGCGACAGCCTGAGCGTGGGCAGTGATGAAGCACCGGAAAACCCGCAGGCGCAAAAGCTGTTCGACGACGAGCGCCTCGATCCCGAAGCTCCGCGCGAAGTGATCGCCGGCGGTGCCGATATCCATCGATTCCCTCGCGGTCCGAATCCCGGCACCTTTCTCCATGGTTTGCTTGAGTGGGCCGGTGACGAAGGTTTTGCCGCCACGCCGCAAACCGTGGAAGACGCGATTGCCCGTCGCTGCAACCGTCGTGGCTGGGAAGGCTGGATCACCACGCTGAGCGATTGGCTGCAGCACTTGCTCAAGTCCCCGCTGCACATCGGCGCTGGACAGGCGCCCGTGATCTTTGGGCAACTGAAACAATACCGCGTCGAGATGGAGTTCTGGTTCGCCAGTCATAAGGTCGATGTGCTCAAGCTCGATGAACTGGTCCGCCAACATACCCACAACGGCGTTGCCCGTGTCGCGGCCGAACCGGTGCTGCTCAATGGCATGTTCAAAGGCTTCATCGACCTGACGTTCGAGCACGACGGTCGCTATTACGTCGCCGATTACAAATCCAACTGGCTGGGCGTCGATGACATGGCCTACACCGAGCAGGCCATGGAACAGTCGATCCTGGACAACCGCTATGACCTGCAATACGTGCTGTACCTGTTGGCCCTGCATCGCCAGCTCAAGGCGCGGCTTGCCGATTACGATTACGACCGGCATGTCGGGGGGGCTTTATATCTGTTCCTGCGCGGTACGCGTGCACCCAGTCAGGGCGTGTATTTTGCCCGCCCTCCCAGAGAGCTGATCGAGCGTCTGGATCGGCTGTTCCAAGGGAAGCCGGAACCCAAGGCCGAACCGGCCTGGGAACAGGGAGTATTGCTATGAGCCGCACCTTCGCCGATTTGTTGCCCACCCCGCTGGCAGCCGAAAGCCTGGCAAGTCTGGCGCCGTTGAATCGCGCCGATGATTTGCTGTTGTTGCTCACGCGCTGGGTCGAGCGCGGCTGGTTGCGAGCGCTGGACAAAGCCTTCGTTGCCTTTTTGCACGAGCTTGCTCCCGACGATGATCCGCTGGTGCTGCTGGCGGCGGCATTGACCAGTCACCAACTGGGTCACGGTCACGTCTGCCTGGATCTGTTCGAGACGCTCAAGGCGCCGGATTTCGCCCTGTCGTTGCCACCGGAAGGAGACCTGCAAAGTGGCGCGATGTTGCTGCCTTCGCAATTGCTTGAGACGCTGGACGGCGCCCATTGGTGCAAGGTCCTGGCCTCCAGCCGTCTGGTTGCATTGGCGGTCGATAGCAGCGAAACGGCGCTGCAAAGGCCGTTGGTGTTATCGGGAAAGCGCCTGTACTTGCGCCGTTATTGGGCGTACGAGCGACGTATCGATAACGCGCTGCGCCTGCGTCTGGCGGAACACGAATCCACGCCGAATGACTTGCCTCAACGCCTCACCGGTCTGTTCGGTCAGGTCCGGCCCGGCGAGGTGATCGACTGGCAGAAACTCGCGTGTGCCTTGGCGACCCGCAGTGCATTCAGCATCGTCACCGGCGGTCCCGGGACCGGCAAGACCACTACGGTCGTGCGTTTGCTGGCGTTGTTGCAGGCACCGGCGGTGGAGGCTGGCAAACCGCTGCGCATCCGCCTCGCCGCCCCCACCGGCAAAGCCGCGGCACGGCTGACGGAGTCCATCAGCCAGCAAGTCCGGACGCTGGAAGTTGCCGAGGGCGTGCGAGAAAAAATTCCGTCAGACGTCACCACTGTGCACCGCCTGCTCGGCAGCCGTCCCGGAACCCGACACTTTCGGCACCACGCCGGTAATCGCTTGCCGCTGGATGTTCTGGTGGTCGACGAAGCCTCGATGATCGATCTGGAGATGATGGCCAATCTGCTCGACGCGATGCCGGCTCATGCCCGACTGGTGCTGCTCGGTGACAAGGATCAACTGGCATCGGTGGAAGCCGGCGCCGTGCTGGGCGATTTGTGCCGCGACGCCGAGGCCGGTTGGTACAGCCCGCAGACGCGCCGGTGGCTGGAAGCGGTCAGTGGTGAAAACCTCGAGACCAGTGGTTTGCAGGAAGACACCCACGGTACTCATCCGCTCGCCCAGCAGGTCGTGATGCTGCGGCACTCGCGCCGGTTCGGCGAGGGCAGCGGCATTGGCCAACTGGCTCGCTGGGTCAATCAGCAACAACCGGAAGAAGCTCGCAAGTTGTTGGCGGCTGGAAGCCACGATGATGTGTTTTCCCTGCCGCTCAAAGGAGAGCACGACAGGGCGCTGGAGCGCTTGTTGCTCGAAGGCCATGGCGACGGACCGCAAGGGTATCGGCATTACCTGAGCCTGCTGCGCAATCGGCGACCGTCGCTCGACGGCACCCTCGATGATCCGTGCTGGACCGATTGGGCTCGCGACGTGCTGCAGGCCTTTGATGCCTTCCAGTTACTGTGCGCCGTGCGCAAGGGGCCATGGGGCGTGGAAGGCCTGAATCAGCGAGTGACTGACGCGCTGCTCAAGGCCCGACTGATCGACAGCGACCAGCAGTGGTACGAAGGTCGGCCAGTACTGATGACCCGCAACGACTATGGCCTGGGCTTGATGAACGGTGACATCGGCATTGCTCTCAAGCTGCCGGAGCGCGAGGGGCCCGACGCGGGGCGCCAAGTGCTGCGCGTAGCCTTCCCGCGCAACGACGGCCAGGGCGGCGTGCGCTTTGTCCTGCCGAGCCGGCTGAATGATGTCGAAACGGTGTACGCCATGACCGTGCACAAGTCCCAGGGCTCGGAGTTCGCCCATACGGCGCTGATTTTGCCGGACGCCCTGAACCCGGTTCTGACCAAGGAGCTGATCTACACAGGCATCACCCGCGCCAAGCACTGGTTTACCTTGATCGAACCTCGTACCGGCGTGTTTGAAGAGGCGGTGCGACGCAAGGTCAAGCGCCTGAGCGGGCTGATGCTGGAATTGGAACAGGCCGTGTCGCCGGGGGATTGAAGAAGGCAGCGCCAGACGACGGAAACTGTCCGAAGTGCCGTCTTGCGCGGCCTCGCGAGCGTTTCGACGCTATGCTATCGTTGCGGCATCATCCTGTTACGATCGAAGAGAATCCCTGCATGAAGGTGGCTGTCTGGACGACAGAGCGCATTGTTGTCTGCAAACAAATCATGCTGGCAGGCATTCTCTGTTTGCTCAGTGGCCTCGTTTTCGCGCAAGCGCAAACGCCACCCGGCATGGCCGATCAACGCGCCCAAGCCGTCACGCAGGTTGTACTCGGCATCCTCAGTTATGCCCGTTGGCCTGTTGAGCCAGCACACCTGCGCTTGTGCATAGTCGGCCCCACCGAATACACCGACGATCTGGTCAAAGGCACGACCCAGGCCACCGGCCGTCCCGTCACCGTGCGCCGGTTGCTGGCCGACAACCCGTCCATTGTCGGTGAGTGCGACGCGGTGTACATCGGCAAACTGACCAGCGAAGAACGCAGCCGGCTATTCGCTTCGCTGGCGGAGCGTCCGGTGCTGAGCATCAGCGAAAGCGATGACCAATGCACCGTCGGCAGCCTGTTCTGCCTGCGAGTCGGCGATGAGCAAGTGTCCTTCGAGGTCAACCTCGATTCCGTCGCCCGCAGCGGCGTGAGAATTCACCCGAGTGTGCTGCAACTGTCCCGCCGCAAGCCGGCGGCACCATGACGCTATTCAAACCGGATAGCCGCCCGACCTTGCGCTCGGTCATCGGTCGCGGTCATTTGATCGTCGCGCTGGTGGGTGTGGCCATGGCCAGCGTCTCGCTGACGTTGCTGGGCGTGCTGGCCTTGCGGGTTTACGCCGACCACAACCTGCACCTGATTGCGCGCTCCATCAACTACACCGTGGAAGCGGCGGTGGTGTTCAACGACAAGGCGGCCGCCACGGAGGCGCTGGCATTGATCGCGTCCACCGAAGAAGTGGCCGATGCCCAGGTGCTGGACGAGCAGGGCAAGTTGTTGGCCCGTTGGCAGCGACCGGAAACCGGGTTTTTCTCGGACCTGGAAATGCAGATGGCCAAGGCGTTTCTGGAAAAACCGATCAGCATGCCGATTGTCCATCAGGGCCAGGAAATCGGCAGTGTCCAGCTCACCGGTCACGGTGGCAGCCTGATGCGCTTTTTGCTCAGCGGCCTGGTGGGTATCGTTCTGTGCACCGCTGTCAGTGCCTGGGTGGCGCTGTATCTCGCACGCCGACAACTTCGCGGGATCACCGGCCCCCTGCGCAGCCTGGCTTCCGTGGCTCACGCCGCACGCAGCGATCGTGCCTTCGATCGGCGTGTGCCACCGGCCGCTATTGCCGAACTCGACAACCTGGGCAATGACTTCAACGCCTTGCTCGATGAACTCGAATCCTGGCAGACCCACCTGCAAAGCGAAAACGAAACACTGGCCCACCAGGCCAGCCATGACAGCCTCACCGGCTTGCCGAACCGGGCGTTTTTCGAAGGCCGGTTGATTCGATCGCTGCGCAACGCCAACAAGCTCAACGAACGCGTAGCGGTGCTGTTTCTCGACAGTGACCGGTTCAAGGAGATCAACGATAACTTCGGTCACGCCGCCGGCGACGCGGTGCTGGTGGCAGTGGCCAATCGGGTTCGTGCGCAGCTGCGCGAAGAAGATCTGGTGGCGCGTCTGGGGGGCGACGAATTTGCCGTCCTGCTAACCCCGCTGCACAAGACGGAAGACGCCGAGCGGATCGCCGACAAAATCCTTGAAAGCATGGAAATGCCGATCCCGTTGCCGGGGACCAGCCAGGTGTTGACCTCTCTCAGTATCGGCATCGCCGTGTACCCCGATCATGGGACGACACCGGGGGCTCTGCTCAACGCTGCCGATGCGGCCATGTACCAAGCCAAGCGTCTCGCCAGAGGTGCTCAGCACACGTCAGGGTCGGAGTACCCTGTCACCGATGTTCAAACCAGGAGCTAATGCCCGTGTTCTCACTCCACCTGCGATTTTTCACGATCACCCTGTTCATGGCCGTTCTGGCATTGACCGGTTGCCAGACGGCACCGCAAAAAGGCCTGACCCCGGCGCAGGTCGCGGTGCTCAAACAGCAAGGTTTCGAGTTGACCGACGAGGGCTGGGCGTTTGGGCTGTCTGGCAAAGTGTTGTTTGGCAGTGACGTCGAAACTCTCAATCCGCAGAGCACCGAGATCGTCGAGCGCATTGGCAAGGCGTTGCTGGGTGTCGGGATCGAGCGGGTACGGGTCGATGGTCACACCGACGCGTCGGGCAAAGAACCGTATAACGAACAGCTGTCCCTGCGCCGCGCGAAAAGCGTCGGAAAAGTTCTGACCGCGGTGGGCATGAAGGAACAAAACATCCAGCTGCGCGGCCTTGGCAGTAGTCAGCCCGTTACCTCCAACGACACCGCAGCCGGCCGAACCGAGAACCGCAGGGTGTCGATCGTGGTCAGCGCTGATTAATCGGCGAACGACATGTCCCGCCGCTCACCCATCAACGGCCCCTGATTCTGCTCAGTAACCTCCCTGATGTAATCCCACAACAGGGGGATCCGCTTGAGCTTGCGCAGCTCCTCGCGGCAATACATCCAGAACTTCAAGGAAAACAGGTTAACCCAATGATTACAGGGGCTAACCGCTATGAGCATCCTTGCAGTTCAACCTGCTGTTACAAGCACCGTTACAAACATCGCTTTTCCTTTGGTGCCAACCACAAGGCTCGCTAAGCCGTATCACTACAGACGCAACGGTATTTACTACATGCGTCTCAGGGCGACAGGTAGCGCGACTGAGCTTGCTTCGGTTTCCCTCAAGACCAGCAACAGGAGTGCTGCGATGGAAGTTTCTGAGCGGCTTTCGGGGTTTGTCAGGGCCTTCCATTTGGAAAACCCAGAGGCCCCATGGAGCAAACTGAAGGAGCATTTCCGTGTTGTGTCGGTGGAGCTGTTTGAGACTGAGCGTGATGTAGATGTGGCGCAGGTTTGGGGAGGCCTGCACGATAGCCACTCTGGTCTTATGGGTGGCTCGACCAGACCCTTGAAGTCCGCAGAGAACGCTCCTGTGTCCCAATCTGTATTAGCGCCTGCGATGACCTTTGAGGCCCTTTCAGCGCTCTACATGGCTGACCGTGGGCAAGACCAGAAAGCTTCCACATTGAAAGAAACCCAGATTCGCCACCGAGTAATCTCTACGGCTCTCAGTGAGCTGGACATGCGGGCTCACTCAAGGGCTGATCTTGTGGCTCTCCGAGATCGTCTGTCTGAAGGTCGGATGCCTTCGACGGTAAACAAACTGATTGTGAAACTCTCGGCCGTGCTTGCTTGGGCTGTAGAGAATGGTCATCTGATCAAGGCATATGACAAGAAGTTGAAGCTGACCAAGGGCCTCGAATCGACCCGTAAGGCGTTCTCTCAGGCTCAGGTAGGGAAGGTCATGGAGTATGCGAGTAACCTGCCAGAAATCTCATGGAAACGCTGGCTGTTGAGTCTTGGGGTCATCACTGGCGGGCGTCTTAACGAAATATCTCAGCTCACCACGAGCGACATCCAGACCCTTGAATCAGGTATCACCGTAATCCACATCAATGAAGTAGGGGAAGGCAAGTCAATCAAGAACAAGCGCAGTGAGCGATTGGTGCCTTTGACTGATGGTGCCTATGGATTCGACCTTGCGGCATTTTTGCGATATGTCGAGTCATGCATGCTCAGTGGGTCGGACTCATTGGCTCAGGTCGGATACAAGACAGCCGGGGATTGGGCGAACCGACAAGCGATCCCTGAGGCTCTTGGAGAAGATCACAAATCGGGGCTTACCTTTCACTCTCTCCGTCATTCCTTGGCTTCGCTGATGCAGGTGAAAGGTGTTCCTGCAGTTCACGCTCAAGCCGTTATGGGGCACGCCTCGGGGACCATAACGTTCGACACATATGGATCTGGAGTTCCGGTTGAGGTCATTGCTGAGATGCTGAGTGGTTTGCTTGGCGGGAGCGTTTAAGGTAGCTGAGGCTCCTGTGGTAACTGCTATCATCTGCCGTTTTAACCCTGCCCTTTGAGGCCAAGGATGGTTCGCTAATGAATTTTTTTAGTTTTTTGAAGAAACGGAAGAAGTTAGAGCCTAAGAGGTATGACCTCGCAGGCCCGGAGATTATGGATCTCGTTACAGACGTTTGCTCTACGCTCAGGACGCAGTTCAATTTTCTTGAAAACTGTGGGAATGGTGTGCCGCCCATAGTTCAGGAAAGGACCAGAGACGGCCATCCTATAGTTGATCGCTGGCTGTCGGGTTATTTAAGCGGTTTCTATGACGCCTTTAGCCAGCACCGTGGCTATGCCTTTGAGTTCAATGCCCTTGAGCTTATTTACTGCGTGTTCTACGGCGAAGAGGATGCAGCAGCGGCTGTCCATGAATATCACATGGCTCGCAAGTCGTTGGCCTCAGACAAAGAAGCAGCTTACCTCTTTGGGTTTGATGAATTTGAAGAGGGCATGCTGGCGGGTGGTAATAACTTTGTGGCCTGGCTCCAGAAGGAGATCAAGTACCCCCTTGGCATATACAAAAAGTATTCAAACCCTCCCTCGGAGGACTGATCGAAGAAATCTCGATTGGTGTTTCTGAGGACTCCCGTGTGCATCGTGGAAGAAATCAAGGCCGTGAGGCTATCACCGCCATTGGCGACATGAGCCCCTTTGCAAGTTCCTAAGTGAAATCTGTTCGAGTCGCGGAGTCCTCTCAACTTGGCGAGTTTGCGTAGGAGCGCAATAGGAACCGCCGAAATGCCGTGAAAGCCCGTATTTGCTGACCCAAAGTCCGCTGTCGTAAAAAACCCTCACTGTTGCCACCACACAACATGAGGACCATCCCAATGACCAGCATCCCCGCCAACCTGTCGCACCGCCACGTCGATCACGAGACCGGGCACATCCTTCACGTTGACCCGATCACAGGCGAGATCATCGCTCTCAACGACATCGTTCTACCTAAGAGTCGCAATGCCGAGTTTCAAGCATGGGCTGACCAGCGACGAGCTGATGTGGACCTGATCACTGACTGCGCCACCGCCCAAGCATCCATATCAAAAGCTGGTCCAGTTGTTGAATCTGTCGAGCCAATCACCAAGCAAGGCCGAGGCAGACCCAAGACCCTTTTCAAGAACCCAGCGGCTGCCTTTATGCCGTTCCTTGTGATCCCCGATCCGCTGCCTTGGGTAGACGACATCATTCATGGTTCGATCCTGACCAGTGCCGGGAGGAGCAACGGGAAGATCAATGTCAAGGTCCGAGCGGTGATCGGTGCGTTGTTCCTCTCGGAAATCTCAGCGGATGCCTGCAAGACCGACGAGTCCACTTTACGCACCGCCCAGCGCATCGCCAAGGCTGCCCGACATGCTGCCAATGGGATCGCATCGTATGTGGAGAGACACCCGAAGCGGAAGGCTGAACTTGAGGCTGAGTTGAGCGCAGACCCTCTTTAACGACGGATAATATAAAGAAAAACTTTCAGACCACCTTTCAGCTCATCGACACCCGATCGACCAGTTCATCGACCAGACCCAGAGGGAGAGGGGGAATTGTAATTACAACCCCTCCTCGAAAAGGAACCTTTCAGAACATCGCAAAGGAGAACTTCCATGATCTCTACCATCACCTCCCAGCTCACTGAAGACGACCTGAGCGCTATGTCACTGGTCTACCCATCACCATCACGACCATAGTTGATTGAGCTTCGTCGAGTCCTGAGCAATCGAAACGCATCATTTAGAACCTATGGGGCTGGAGTCGTCACCTTCGACAAGGACACCATGCTCCATGAGGTCACCTTGAAGTGCTCCGCAAAGACTGCCGAGCGGCTATCCCTTCTGGTCGCTCATGGGGGCTGCCTTCAGGTCATCGCTTCGACGGCCTTGAGGACTCCCTTGACGGGAACTGATCGAATCTTGCTTAGGGTTTAAGGTGTCGTTCAAAACCCCTCACTATTGTGAGACACCCAGAGAGTCCAATAAAAAGATTTCTTTTGTTGTCCCGCCAGTAGTCGCCACGGTTGACCGCTGATGGTCTCCAGACCGAGGCTGTGGCCTTCCCGATGATTACCCGCATTACTTTGAGCTGATCGTAAAGAGCCCCGAAAAGCCAACCTGAGAGGGACCCATAGGTGCGCTTAGGGCTACTTCCCGTGACGTTAGGCTGTGTCGTCGACTGACATATTTTGGAGGGTGCAATATGGCATGTTGGATAACGCTGGAAACTGACTGTGGAGTAATGTTTTTGTTTTTGCAGTAGGCAGAGTTGATCCAGTCCGACAAGAGCTTTGCACCCTTGCTCGCGTTGCAGGACACACAACAAAGAACAATATTTTCCTTCGTGATGATTCTCGCGTCATTGGTGATGTGCTCCCACGAGGATTGGGATTTTCTCGTGCCACAAAAGCCAAATTTAATGCCGCAGTAGACACAGCACAAATCCCGCTCAATGACCTCTCTTTCTAAGCTGGCGGGTATGTTCCACTTGTTCATAGCCAATTGCTTCCAATGTTGTTGACGCACCAGTGTGCCACCACCGATTCACCCTCAGCTGAATCTTCTCGCCCGTCGCTGGGCATCCATCAAACACAGTCTTTCTGTCTGCTCTCTGTGCCACCGATCAGAGCCCGTCATGGGGCCTGTGTGCTGGTCGGTGGGAGCGAGCTCAGAGAGCAAACAAAGGAGTCATGAAATGACAATCGACATCAAACATAAGCACGCCTCCGACGTCATAATCATCGAAGCTCAAGCCTTCAAGGCTAACGACTCCGGCATGTGGGATCTGACTGACATCTGGAAGGCGCTCAAGCTGCCAAAGACCAAGGGACCCGGTAAGTGGGCCGAACTGAAGGAGGCCAAGCGCCTGAGAGAGTCCCGAAAAGTCGAACTCTCCCACGGTAACGGAACCTTTGCGACCAAACAGGCGACCATCAGATACGCCGCATGGGTCTCCCCAGAGTTTGAAGATGTTGTCTATGACGCCTTCGAGGCCATCCTTGAGATGCCTGAAGTTGCCTTACTGGTGGCCGACAAGATGCGCAGCATGGGCAATGACCATAGCGCTGCCATCCTTGAACGATACACCTTCAACGACAAGTGTAGTGGTCAACTAATCCCGGACACGACGTTAAGTTTTTCTTCGGCCTGAGTGGCTGCCCATCTGGTCGTGTGGCTATATGGGCGCTTGAAGGGACTTTTAAGAGAAAATACAGAAAATTTGGGAATGACCACCTCATTGTTTCTACTCGCTCCGGTTCCCCCGTGTGCCCTCGCGGGCAGGCGATAAGGCCCCCTTGAAACTGTCACAAGTCGCGTATCAACCCCTGACACAAACGGTTGGCAAAGCCCTGCTGACCTCGTTACGATGCCGCTACCTGATTCCTTGAAGGTCTGTTAATCAGCGAACAACATCTCCCGGCTTTCCCCCATCAGCAGCGCTTGATTTTTCTCGGTGACGGTCCGGATGTAATCCCACAGCAAGGTGATTCGCTTGAGCTTGCGCAAGTCCTCGCGGCAGTACATCCAGAATTGCCGGGTGATGTTGATCTCTTCCGGCAACACCGGCAGCAAACGCGGATCCTGCGCGGCGAGGAAGCACGGCAGAATCGCCAGCGACCGGCCTTGCTGCGCCGCCACGAACTGCGCGATCACGCTGGTGCTGCGCAGATTGGCGCTGGCACCGGGCAGCACGTTTGCCAGATACAGCAGCTCCGAGCTGAACGCCAGGTCGTCGACATAACTGATGAATGAATGCTTGCCCAAGTCTGCCGGACGGCGGATGGGCGGGTGTTTGTCCAGATAGTCCTGGGTCGCGTACAGCTGCAATTTGTAGTCGCAGAGTTTGCAGCAGACATAGGGGCCATGCTCCGGGCGCTCCAGCGCAATGACGATATCCGCCTCGCGCTTGGACAGGCTGATGAAGTGCGGCAGTGGCAGGATGTCCACCGAGATCGCCGGGTAGGCATCGACGAAATGGCTCAGTTGCGGGGTGATGAAAAAGCTGCCGAAACCTTCCGTGCAGCCCATGCGTACGTGACCGGACAGCGCCACGCCGGAACCTGAAACCTGCTCGCAGGCCATGTGCAGCGTGCTTTCGATCGACTCGGCGTAACCGAGCAATCGCTGACCTTCGGCGGTCAGGACGAAACCGCTGGTCCGGGATTTCTCGAACAGCAGGGTGCCCAATGCCGCTTCCAGCGAACTGATGCGCCGGGACACCGTGGTGTAGTCCACCGCCAGGCGCTTGGCCGCGGTGCTGGCCTTGCGGGTGCGGGCGACTTCGAGGAAAAACTTGAGGTCATCCCAGTTCAGCGAACCTAAGGATGTGATGTTTTTTTGCATGATGGACCGGCTTTTATGTGCGTTCTTATTAGAAGTTTGCACATCTATACTCCAAAAACAGTCCGACAACCAATTCGCGACACACGCCTCATCTCAAGGCGACTTTCTCGCCTTGGCTCCTTAGATAACAACAATCCCGGAGACCAGCATGAACGCATCGCTCACGCCAAACGAAACCACTGTGCAAAAGGTCAAGCTGTTGATCGACGGCGAGTGGGTCGAGTCCCAGACCACCGAATGGCACGACATCGTCAACCCGGCGACCCAGCAAGTGCTGGCCAAGGTTCCGTTCGCAACCGCGCAGGAAGTCGACGCCGCGATCAGCGCCGCCCATCGCGCCTTCCAGACCTGGAAGCTGACTCCGATCGGCGCGCGCATGCGCATCATGCTCAAGCTCCAGGCGCTGATCCGCGAGCATTCCAAACGCATCGCCGTGGTGCTCAGCAACGAGCAGGGCAAAACCATTGCCGACGCTGAAGGCGATATTTTCCGTGGCCTGGAAGTGGTCGAGCACGCCTGCTCCATCGGCAGCCTGCAAATGGGCGAATTCGCCGAGAACGTCGCGGGCGGCGTCGATACCTACACCCTGCGTCAGCCAATTGGCGTCTGCGCCGGCATCACCCCGTTCAACTTCCCGGCCATGATTCCGCTGTGGATGTTCCCGATGGCCATCGCCTGCGGCAACACCTTCGTGCTCAAGCCGTCCGAACAGGACCCGATGTCGACCATGCTGCTGGTGGAACTGGCGATCGAGGCCGGCGTTCCGGCAGGCGTGCTTAACGTCGTTCATGGCGGCAAGGACGTAGTGGACGCGCTCTGCACTCATAAAGATATCAAGGCAGTTTCCTTCGTCGGTTCGACCGCCGTTGGTACTCACGTCTACGACCTGGCCGGCAAACACGGCAAGCGCGTGCAATCGATGATGGGCGCGAAGAACCACGCCGTGGTGCTGCCGGATGCCAACCGCGAACAAGCGCTCAATGCGCTGGTCGGCGCCGGTTTCGGTGCGGCCGGTCAGCGTTGCATGGCCACGTCCGTGGTGGTGTTGGTGGGCGCGGCCAAGCAGTGGCTGCCAGACCTGAAAGCGCTGGCGCAGAAGCTCAAGGTCAATGCCGGCAGCGAGCCGGGCACTGACGTCGGCCCAGTGATTTCCAAACGGGCCAAGGCGCGGATTCTCGATCTGATCGAAAGCGGCATCAAAGAAGGCGCCAAGCTTGAGCTGGATGGTCGCGACATCACGGTTCCTGGCTACGAGAAGGGCAACTTTGTCGGCCCGACCCTGTTCTCCGGCGTGACCCCCGAGATGCAGATCTACACCCAGGAAATCTTCGGCCCGGTGCTGGTTGTACTGGAAGTCAACACGCTCGACGAGGCCATCGCACTGGTCAACGCCAACCCGTTCGGCAACGGCACGGGCCTGTTCACCCAGAGCGGTGCGGCGGCGCGCAAATTCCAGAACGAAATCGATGTCGGCCAGGTTGGCATCAACATCCCGATTCCGGTGCCGGTCCCGTTCTTCAGCTTCACCGGTTCCCGTGGTTCCAAACTCGGCGACCTCGGCCCGTATGGCAAGCAAGTGGTGCAGTTCTACACTCAGACCAAGACTGTCACCAGTCGCTGGTTCGATGACGACAGCGTCAACGACGGTGTGAACACCACCATCCACTTGCGTTAAGGAGCCGGACATGAAAATTGCTTTTATCGGTCTCGGCAACATGGGCGCGCCGATGGCGCGCAACCTGATCAAGGCCGGCCATTCGCTGCGGCTGGTCGACCTGAACAAAACCGTTCTGGCCGAGCTGGAGCAACTGGGTGGCAGTATCAGCGCGACGGCCCGTGAAGCGGCTCAGGGCGCAGAACTGGTGATCACCATGCTGCCCGCAGCGGTGCACGTGCGCAGCGTGTGGCTGGGTGAAGACGGCGTGCTGGCGGGGATCGCCCAAGGCGTGCCGGCCGTGGATTGCAGCACCATCGACCCACAAACGGCGCGCGATGTGGCAGTTGCGGCAGCCAGGCAAGGCGTGGCCATGGCCGATGCGCCGGTGTCTGGTGGCACGGGCGGAGCAGCGGCCGGGACCCTGACCTTCATGGTCGGCGCCACGCCGGAACTGTTCGCCACCCTGCAACCGGTGCTGGCGCAGATGGGCCGCAACATCGTCCATTGCGGCGAAGTCGGCACCGGGCAAATTGCCAAGATCTGCAACAACCTGCTGCTGGCGATTTCCATGGTCGGCGTCAGTGAAGCCATGGCGCTCGGTGATGCACTGGGGATCGACACCACCGTGCTGGCCGGCATCATCAACAGTTCCACCGGGCGTTGCTGGAGTTCGGAAATGTACAACCCGTGGCCGGGCATCGTCGAAACGGCTCCGGCCTCGCGTGGCTATACCGGCGGTTTCGGTGCCGAACTGATGCTCAAGGATCTAGGGCTGGCCACGGAAGCGGCACGTCAGGCGCACCAGCCAGTGGTGCTCGGCGCGGTGGCCCAGCAGTTGTATCAGGCGATGAGCCAGCGTGGGGAAGGTGGCAAGGACTTCTCGGCGATCATCAACAGCTATCGCAAACCACTGTAGGAGCGAGCTTGCTCGCGATGGTCGTTAACGATAACGCGTAGAAACTGATTCCCCGCGTCGCTCTCGAGTTTTTCGCGAGCAAGCTCGCTCCTACAGGACGCATCGACATTTACCGGGAAATCACGTCGGGTGATCTCCCGGTTTTTTTGTATCAGGCAAACACGAAATACTTGCGCACGGTTTCAACCACTTCCCACGTGCCTTTCATCCCCGGCTCAATGACGAAAATATCACCGGCACGCAGATGGATCGGCTCCTTTCCTTCCGGGGTGATGATGCAGTAACCCTCGCGGAAATCGCAGTATTCCCACTTCACGTATTCCACATACCACTTGCCCGGCGTGCAGATCCAGGTGCCCATGATCTTGCTGCCGTCTTCGCTGGTGTAGGCGTTGAGGTTGACGGTGTGCGGGTCGCCTTCGAGTTTTTCCCATTTGCAGGCGTCGAGGACCGGCAGTGGGTGAGTGTCGCGAAGAACGGTTATCGGTGCGGACATGATGACTCCGAGCGTGAGGGAGAACTGAAGTCGCACCCTATAGGGCTTGGTGCGGCATCAGTTGTCTGTGCTCGACATCGGGGTGTCCAGAAACGCTCGGTCATTGACGCGCCTTTAAAAAAAACGCCCCGGCATTCATGGAATGCCGGGGCGTTTTTTTGCGTGGCTATTGAGCCACTGGCAAGTTCCGATGCCTGGCCATGCGCAGCCGGTAGCAACCGTAAATGACCAATACCCACACCGGCATGGCGTACACCGAGGCACGCACCGGCGGAATCATCCAGATGACGCAGATGATCACGGCCATGAACGCCAGGCACAGGTAATTGGTGTACGGCGACCAGAATGCCTTGAAACCAGGCACGATGCCGCGCTGAACCATGGCCTTGCGAAACTTCAGATGCGTCAGGCTGATCAGCGCCCAGTTGATCATCAGCGAGGCGACCACCAGGGCGAACAGCAACTCAAGGGCTTCTTGCGGAGCGACGTAGTTGACCAGCACCGCCAGCATCGTGACCAACGCCGAGACGCCCAGCGCCAGCAACGGTACGCCCTGTTTGTTCAGCTTCATCAAAACCTTTGGCGCATCGCCTTGTTCGGCCAGGCCGAAGAGCATGCGACTGTTGCAGTAGACGCCGCTGTTGTAAACCGACAGCGCCGCGGTGAGCACCACGAAGTTGAGGATTTGCGCGGCGGTGTCGCTGCCGATCAAGGCGAAAATCTGCACGAACGGACTGCCGCTGTAGGTATCGCCCGAGGCGCCCAGGGTCTGCAGCAGTTGGTCCCAGGGATACAACGACAGCAGCACGGTGAGTGCGCCAACGTAGAAAATCAGCACCCGGTAAACCACCTGATTGATGGCCTTGGGAATGACCTTTCTCGGCTCGCTGGCTTCAGCCGCGGTGATGCCGACCAGTTCCAGACCGCCAAAGGAAAACAGGATGAACGCCATCGCCATCAGCAGACCACTGTAGCCGTTGGGGAAGAAACCGCCGTGGCTCCACAGGTTGCTCACCGACGCTTGCGGGCCGCCGGTGCCGCTGAACAGCATGTAGCAGCCGAGGAGGATCATGCCGATGATCGCCACGACCTTGATGATCGCGAACCAGAACTCCATCTCGCCGAAGACTTTGACGTTCAGCGTATTGATCAGGTTGACCAGCACGAAGAACACCGCCGCGCTGACCCAGGTCGGCACCTCCGGCCACCAGAACTGCACGTACTTGCCGACGGCGGTCAGCTCGGCCATGCCCACCAGCACATACAATACCCAGTAGTTCCAGCCGGACAGGAAACCGGCAAAGCCGCCCCAATAGTTGTGAGCGAAGTGGCTGAACGAGCCGGCCACGGGTTCCTCGACAATCATCTCACCCAGTTGGCGCATGATCAGGAACGCGATGAAACCGGCAATCGCATAGCCGAGAATCATCGACGGTCCGGCGGACTTAAGCACTCCGGCGGAGCCCAGGAACAGCCCCGTCCCAATGGCGCCGCCCAATGCGATGAGTTGAATGTGCCGATTTTTCAACCCCCGCTTGAGCGTTGCCTGTTGCAAGATTTCATCCGCCATCTGGTTCCCTTTTGGTAGTTGTGGTCAGGCCTGATTTGAAAGCGCAGATATTACTCTGCGCGGCCTTCGTCATACAGGTGCCTGTTGGGCCAAACACTGGTTTTCAAGGGTTCCCGGTCCGGTTTGCAGCGCGCAACGCGTCGAGCAAGGCTCTGGCATAACCGGGCAGGCCAGTGAATGAGCGGGCGCACAGCAACAATTTGCGCTGTGCCCAGTCTTCCTTCAGGGCGAAGCTCTTGAACGGTTGATCGACGGCCCGGCGCTGGATCGCCGCCAGCGGCACAATCGCCAGCCCGGCGCCGCGAGCGACCATGCGCATCACCCCGTCGAAACCTTCCGCACGGATACGGATTTGCAGGCGCCTCCCCGCGTGCAGCGCCTGTTCTTCGAGGTACACGGCCAGCGCGCTATTGGCGCTCAGGCCAACGTAATCGTAATGCAGGGTGTCGCTGAAGTTCGGTGTCGCACCGTTCGACAGGGGATGGTCGGGCGGCATGATCAGCACCAGCGGATCATCGCGGAAGGGCAGGGTTTCGAGGGCGTGGGTGTCCACGGCGTCGGAGACGATGCCAAGGTCCGCAGCGCCCTGACGCAGGGCGTGAGTGATACGGGCGCTGGGCAACTCTTGCAGGTCGATGTCGAGGTTGGGATGACGGCACAGGAAGTCCGCCAGCACTTCCGGCAGGTGCTCGGTGATCGCTGTGGTGTTGCACAACAAGCGCACCTGACCTTTCACGCCTTTGGCATATTCGGCCAGGTCCTGCTGCATGCGTTCGGCCTGTTGCAGCAAGAGCCGGGCGTGTTGCGCCAGGGCTTTTCCGGCAGGCGTGGGGGTGACGCCGCGCCGACCTCGTTCGAGAAAATCGATTCCCAGCGATGATTCCATGGCGCGGATTCGCGCGCTCGCGGCCGCCAGGGATAAATGGCTGCGAGCGGCGCCGGCGGTGATGTTGCCGGTGTCGAGGATGTTCAGGTAGAGGTGCAGGTCGGTCAGGTCGAAGTGCATCGGTTCAGTCTCAGGGGGTGTGTTGTCTGGACGGACGCCTTCGCGGGCAAGCCTTGCTCCTACAGGTCATGCGGTGTCTGCGCTATCGCGTTCCTGTAGGAGCGAGGCTTGCCCGCGAAGGCGTCAGTTGCATCGATACATTCTTCAGCCTCTACCAAAACAAGAGGCAACCTCAGTATATGGCAGATTTTCACATGGCCAATCCGGGCTCAGGATAGGCCCATGAATACACTCGCCGCGTTCTATCAAAACCTTGGTCTGGCCCTTTCTCTGCTGGTCATTGCGACTTTTCTGCTGGCCGGCATGATCAAAGGCGTCATCGGTCTCGGCCTGCCGACCATCGCCATGGGCCTGCTCGGTCTGGCTATGGCGCCGGCGCAGGCTGCGGCGCTGCTGATCATTCCCGCGACCCTGACCAACGTCTGGCAACTGGCATTCGGCGGGTATTTGCGCGGTCTGGTCAAACGGCTGTGGCCGATGCTGCTGGCGATCTTCATCGGCACCGGCGCCGGCACGTTGTGGATCGGCATGGCCGGCGGTCATTGGGTGGTGCGAGGGTTGGGCGCGGCGTTGCTGCTCTACGCGCTGAGCGGGTTGTTCCTGCCGACCTTGCGCGTCGGCAACCAGACCGAACGCTGGCTCGGTCCGCTGTGCGGCGTGCTGACCGGCGTCATCACCTCGGCCACTGGCGTCTTCGTGATTCCGGCGGTGCCGTACCTGCAAGCGCTGGGTTTGAGCAAGGATGAACTGGTGCAGGCGCTGGGCCTGTCGTTCACCGTGTCGACCCTCGCACTCGCCGCCGGCCTTTTGTGGCGCGGGGCGCTGGGCGGTGGCGAGTTGAGCGCGTCATTGCTGGCGCTGATCCCGGCAGTGCTGGGCATGTTGCTCGGGCAATGGTTGCGTCAGCGGATCAGCGCCCCCTTGTTCAAGCGCGTGTTTTTCATTGGCCTCGGCGTACTCGGCGGCCACTTGCTGATCAGCGGGTAGCGGACGACGGGCTAAGCATCTCGATGGTGCGGATATCGAAATCCCGTTCCAGGTATTCCTCGCGCTGTTCGAGGAACTGCTTCATGTGCGGCAGGTTCGAGTGCACGTCGAGGTGGGCCTGGGATTGCCAGATCTCGAAGAAGATAAACAGGGTCGGGTCCTGTTTGTCGCGCAGCATGTGGTACTCGATGCAGCCGGGTTCGGCGCGGCTCGCTTCCACATAGCCACGGAAAAACGCTTCGAAGGCATCGGATTTTTCCGGGCGGGTCTTGGCGTGCAGGATGAAGCCTTGCATTTCACTCATCAGAAAATCTCCTCAAGGTCAGAATCGGCGCAAGTCTATGGCAACAATCGCCTGTTGATTCGTGCGTATGGGTCAAATGAATTTTGTGAATTCAGGGCTTATTCCGCGCGAGGCGGGCCATTAACCTGCCGCCATCCAATTTCTGACCCTTCCGAGATTTCTCATGAAAAAAGTCCTGTTGCTCAATGGCGGCAAAAAGTTTGCTCACTCCGACGGCCGCTACAACGCCACCCTGCATGAAGCTGCGTTAAGCGTGCTGGATCGCGGCGGCGTTGACGTGAAAGCCACCTTCATCGACGAGGGTTACGACGTCGCCGAAGAAGTCGCCAAATTCCTCTGGGCCGACGTGATCATTTATCAGATGCCCGGCTGGTGGATGGGCGCGCCGTGGACGGTGAAGAAGTACATCGACGAAGTCTTCACCGAAGGCCACGGCAGCCTCTACGCCAGCGACGGTCGCACCCGTTCCGACGCCTCGCAAAAGTACGGCAGCGGTGGTCTGGTGCAGGGCAAGCAATACATGTTGTCGCTGACCTGGAACGCGCCGCAGCAAGCCTTCGACGACCCGACCGACTTCTTCGAAGCCAAGGGCGTGGACGCGGTGTACTTCCCGTTCCACAAGGCCAACGAGTTCATCGGCATGACCGGTTTGCCGACGTTCCTGTGCGTTGACGTGATGAAGCGCCCGAACATCGAAGCCGACGTGGCGCGCTATGAGCAGCATTTGACCGAGGTGTTTGGCCTCAAGGCTTGAGGCTCGGCTACTATCGGAAGCATGAGCCAGAACCTGTAGGAGCAAGGCTTGCCCGCGATGGCGATCTTAAGGGCGCCATCGCGGGCAAGCCTTGCTCCTACGAAAAGCCTTCGCTGAGCTATCGATAAGGGACACACGTGAAAGCCAGATCCGATGAGTTGCAGATTTTCGTCTGCGTGATTGAGTGCGGGTCCATTTCCGCTGCCGCCGAGCAGGTCGGGCAAACGCCTTCGGCGGTCAGCCGCACGCTGTCTCGGCTGGAGGCCAAGCTCGACACCACGCTGATCAACCGCACCACGCGACGCATGGACCTGACCGAGGAGGGCAAGTATTTCTTCGAGCACGCCAAGCTGATTCTCGATCAGATGGACGAGCTCGAAGAGCGCCTCAATTCACGCCAGCAAACCCCATCCGGGCGCTTGCGGATCAACGCCGCCTCGCCGTTCATGCTGCACGCCATCGTCCCGTACATCGACGAATTCCGTCGGCTCTACCCGGACATTCAGCTGGAGCTCAACAGCAACGACCTGATCATCGACCTGCTCGAACAGAGCACTGACATCGCCATCCGCATCGGCACCCTGGCCGACTCGACCCTGCACGCCCGCTCGCTGGGTTGCAGTCCGCTGCACATCGTCGCCAGCCCGGCTTACCTTGAGCAACACGGCACACCGATGGTGGTCGAGGAGCTGACCGGGCACGCGTTGCTGGGCTTTACGAATAACGAAGGTCTCAACCAATGGCCGTTGCGCTATGTGCACGGTGATCGCTGGTCGATTCAGGCATCGATCAGCGCGTCCAGCGGCGAGACGATCAGGCACCTGGCGCTGCAAGGCCAGGGCATTGCCAGCCTGTCGCATTTCATGACCATCGACGACATCCGCGCCGGACGCCTGAAGGTGCTGCTGGCGGATTTCAACAGCGGATATCGCCAGCCGATCAACGCGGTGTACTACCGCAACTCGCAACTGGCCCTGCGTATTCAGTGCTTCCTGGACTTCATCCAGGGCAAATTGGCGGTTTACGCGAACTCGGATTTCAAAGGCTGATTCGTGATCCCTGCGCAAGAGTGAATTGGGTCAATGGGGATTTTTCGTCAGTGATGGCTGCTTGATACTCGTTGCATCACTTATTCACGCAGGGAGTTTCTCCATGAACGTATTCGTTACCGGCGCTGCCGGTTTTATCGGCGGCTCCATCGCCACCGGCCTGGTCCGTACGGGCCACACAGTCACCGGCCTGGTGCGCAGCACCGAACAGGCCAATGAATTGCGCGCTTTGGGCATCACCCCGGTCGTCGGCACTCTTGACGACAGCGCACTACTGGCCGAACAGGCCCGCGCTGCCGACGCCGTGATCAACGCCGCCAGCAGCGACCATCGCGGTGCGGTGGAAGCTTTGCTGAATGCCTTGCGCGGCTCCAACAAAGTGTTCCTGCACACCAGCGGTTCGAGCATCGTCGGCGATGCGTCGGGCGGCAAGTCCAGCGACGTCATCTATTACGAAGACAGCTTGCCGGAACCGACCGTCGACAAGGCTGCTCGCGTGGCCATCGACAACCTGATCCTCGCTGCGGCGAAAGACGGGGTGAACTCGGCCGTGATCTGCAACACCCTGATCTACGGCCACAGCCTGGGCGTCAAGCGTGACAGCGTGCAATTGCCGCGTTTGCTGAAACAGGCGCGCAAAAGTGGCGTGGTTCGTCATGTCGGCAGCGGCCAGAACATCTGGTCCAACGTGCATATCGAAGACGTTGTTTCCCTGTACCTGCTGGCGCTGACCAAAAATGTGCCGGGCACGTTCTACTTCGTTGAAAGCGGTGAAGCGTCGTTCATCGACATGACCACGGCGATTGCCGAGGCGTTGAATCTCGGTGAGCCTCAGGACTGGCCGCTGAAAGATGCCGAGGCCGAGTGGGGTTATGAGATGGCCAACTATGGTTTGGGTTCCAACAGCCGGGTTCGCGGAAAGCATGCGCGGGAACTGCTGGGGTGGATGCCGAAGCGGACGTCGGTGATTGAGTGGATTCGGGACGAGATGGTTTGAGTTCGCTTTAGACCGCGTCATCGTTCTTCGCGGGCAAGTCGGATCGCCGCCCGCTTGCTCCTACAGGTTTTGTGTCGTTCACGGAATTGGCGAGCGACGCAAAACCTGTAGGAGCAAGCGGGCGGCGATCCGACTTGCCCGCGAATGCGTTTCTGAAGGCCCAACAACTGGCCGGTCCGTGCTCATTTCCGTACCATCCGCCCCTTCTTTCCCTGCTGTGTCCAGTCCCCCATGAAACCAAAACGTCTGCGCGCCGATGTCCTGGCCGGACTCACCACCTCATTCGCCCTGCTTCCAGAATGCATCGCCTTCGCGCTGGTGGCCCACCTCAATCCGTTGATGGGGCTTTACGGCGCGTTCATCATTTGCACCCTGACGGCGCTCTTCGGCGGGCGGCCGGGCATGGTCTCCGGCGCGGCCGGTTCGATGGCGGTGGTCATCGTCGCGTTGGTGGTGCAGCACGGTGTGCAGTATTTGCTCGCGACGGTACTGTTGGGCGGACTGATCATGGCGGCGTTCGGTTTGCTGAAACTGGGCAAGCTGGTGCGTATGGTGCCGCATCCGGTGATGCTCGGCTTCGTCAACGGCCTGGCGATCATCATTGCGTTGGCGCAACTCGAACACTTCAAGAGCGGTGAAGCCTGGCTCAGCGGCACGCCGTTGTACGTGATGACGGGGCTGGTGGCGCTGACAATGGCGATCGTTTACGTGCTGCCGCGCCTGACCCGTGCCGTGCCACCGGCATTGGTGGCGATTCTGGGCATAGGACTGGCGGTGTATCTGCTCGGTCTGCCGACCCGCACGCTGGGCGACATGGCGCACATCGCCGGTGGCTTGCCGACGTTGGCGTGGCCGGACATTCCCTGGACGCTGGACACCCTGCGCATCATCGCTCCTTACGCGATCCTGATGGCGCTGGTCGGCCTGCTGGAAACCCTGCTGACCCTGAACCTGACCGACGAAATCACCGAGAGCCGTGGCTTTCCGGATCGCGAGTGCGTGGCGCTGGGCGCGGCCAACATGGTGTCCGGTGTGTTTGGCGGCATGGGTGGCTGCGCGATGATCGGCCAGACCGTGATCAACCTCAGCTCCGGTGGTCGCGGCCGGTTGTCCGGCGTGGTGGCCGGCGTGCTGATTCTGCTGTTCATCCTGTTTTTGTCGCCGCTGATCGAGCGCATCCCGCTGGCTGCACTGGTCGGGGTGATGTTCGTGGTGTCGCAGCAAACCTTCGCCTGGGCTTCGCTGCGGGTCGTGAACAAGGTGCCGCTGAACGACGTGCTGGTGATCGTCGCGGTGACGGTCATTACCGTGTTCACCGATCTGGCCACCGCCGTGCTGTGCGGGATCATCATTGCCGCGCTCAACTTCGCCTGGCAGCAGGCCCGTGAGCTGTATGCCGACAGTCACCTCGAAGCCGACGGCAGCAAGCTTTACCTGCTGCATGGCACGCTGTTCTTCGCCTCGACCACCCCTTTTCTCAACCAGTTCGATCCCGCCAATGACCCGTCCGTGGTGACGGTTGATTGTCGTCACCTGAGTTTCGTCGACTACTCGGCCATCGCCGCGCTCAAGACCCTGCGCGAGCGCTACGACAAGGCCGGCAAGCATCTGCGCGTGCTGCACTTGTCCGAGCGCTGCAAAAAACTGCTCAAGCGTGCGCGGGTGAATCACGATTGACGCCGAGTCGCGTTTCGCTGACGCGGTGAAGTTGCCGGGCAAGGCGCGGATGATTCCTGCGTTCGGCATGTTGCTTGCCACCGAACTGGTGCTGGCCAATCCTGAAGTCAATCAAGAACGTCCGCGGCGGATTGCCGCTGGGAGACTGACATGATGTACGACACGCTGATTCGCAACGCCCTGATCATCGACGGCAGCAACGCCCCCGGTTATCGCGCCGACGTGGCGATTCTGGACGGTCGCATCGAGCGCATCGGCGACTTGCACGACGCCACCGCCAGCGAAGAAATCGACGCCGCCGACCGAGTGCTGGCGCCGGGTTTCATCGACGTGCACACCCACGACGACACGGTGGTGATCCGCCAGCCACAGATGCTGCCCAAGCTCAGCCAGGGCGTGACCACCGTCATTGTGGGCAACTGCGGGATCAGCGCTTCGCCGGTGAGTTTGAAAGGTGATCCGCCAGACCCGATGAACCTGCTCGGCACCTCGGCGGCCTTTGTTTATCCGACATTCAGCGACTATCGCGCGGCGGTCGAAGCGGCGAACACCACGCTGAATGTCGCCGCACTGGTGGGCCACACCGCGTTGCGCAGCAATCATCTCGACGACCTGTTCCGCACGGCCACACCGGATGAAATCAGCGCGATGCGCGAGCAACTGCGCGAGAGCCTTGAGGCCGGCGCGTTGGGTTTATCCACAGGCTTGGCGTACGCCAGCGCCTTCTCGGCTTCCACCGATGAAGTGATGCAGCTGACCGAAGAACTGACGGCATTCGGCGCGGTGTACACCACCCATTTGCGCAGCGAATTCGAACCGGTGCTGGAAGCCATGGACGAGGCGTTCCAGATTGGCCGCCACGCGAAATCCCCGGTGATCATTTCCCACCTCAAATGTGCCGGCGCCGGTAACTGGGGCCGCAGTCCGCAGTTGCTGGCATCGCTTGATGAGGCCGCGAAAACCCACCCGGTGGGCTGCGATTGTTATCCCTACGCGGCGAGCTCTTCGACCCTGGACCTCAAGCAAGTCACCGACGCCCATCGCATCACCATTACCTGGTCCACACCACATCCGGAGTTGGGTGGCCGTGACCTGATGGACATCGCCGCCGAATGGGGCGTGTCGTTGCTCGATGCCGCCCGCCGGCTACAACCAGCCGGCGCGGTGTACTACGGAATGGATGAGAACGACGTACGAAGCATCCTCGCGCACCCGCTGTCGATGATCGGCTCTGACGGCTTGCCCGAAGACCCGTTTCCGCATCCACGTTTGTGGGGCGCATTCCCACGGGTGCTCGGACATTTCAGTCGCGATGTAGGGCTGTTTCCGCTGCACACCGCGGTACACAAAATGACCGGGTTGTCCGCAGCGCGATTCGGTTTGAAGGACCGGGGCGAGATTCGTGAAGGGCATTGGGCGGACCTGGTGTTGTTCGATCCCGCAACGATTCGCGATGTCGCGGATTTCAATGATCCGCAACGGGCGGCGGAAGGTATCGACGGGGTGTGGGTCAACGGTGTGTTGAGTTACAGCGACGGGCAGGCTAACGGAAAAAGGGAAGGGCGGTTTCTGGCGCGGCAAGGCGATTTGCGCGCAGGTTTTCAAGGCCTTCACAATTCCTTGTAGGAGCTTGGCTTGCCAGCGATGGCGGCGGATCAGTCGACAAATCTTTAGAACTGCTTCACGTGGTGGCACATTGCAATTAAAGAAAGCCATCGCCAAGCCGAAGCGCTGACACTAGCCCAACTACACTCTGGGCCTTTCCAGTCTGGGAGCAACTTCATGAGCTTCGGAAAAACCACCCCGATCCTGCGGATTTTCGACGAAAACAAGGCCGTGGAGTTCTACGTCGACTTCCTGGGTTTCAAGATCGACTGGCAGCATCGTTTCGAGCCGGATTTTCCGCTGTATTTGCAGGTCTCTCGCGGCGAATGCGTGCTGCATCTTTCCGAACACCATGGCGACAGCACGCCGGGTTCGGCATTGCGCATCGAGACGGATGAGCTGGAGGCGTTTCAGCAGCAACTGCTGGCCAAGGAATACAAGTTTTCGCATCCACAGATCCAGGCAATGCCGTGGGGCAGCCAGGACATGACCATCGCCGACCCGTTCGGGAATCGGTTGGTGTTCACCAATGCGATTAGTGTGTAAGGCGGAAGAGAGCTGACGCCTCGAGTTAGATCTACCCCTTCGCTAAGGGCGTGCGGTGAATGCGAGGTTAGGGGCTGATTCCAAGTGTCCGTTGTCTGTTCGATTGTATTCGCGGGCAAGCCACGCTCCCACAGGTCTTATGTCGTTCGCACCTATATTGACCGACGCAAAACCTGTGGGAGCGTGGCTTGCCCGCGAATGCGGTCTTTCATTCACCGCAAAGTAAACGTCAAACCCTGAAGTGGCTGACCAATCATCTCGAGTTTTTATCCTGCAGCGTTCTATTCAATGGGGTCGAGAATGTCCAGTGCCCGGTTCACCGAGATTTCCGCCACCATCATGATTTCATGGATGCCCAGCAGGGTGTTGCGACTTGGCCCCGTCTCTCGGTCTGCCAGATCCATGGTGATTACATTGGCGGATGCCAGTGATTCGCACACACACCCCAGCAGAGTTTGAACATCGACTTCGGGGTTGACGATGTACATCGTGCAAGGCGTGCGCGGGGTGGCTCGGATGTCAGCGAAGGAGAGGTGATCGTCATCGACGTCACGGTCTGTAGCTCTGTCGGGCTTTTGAGGATCGGGGTTTTCGGACGCGGATGCGTTGTCTGCTTCCGGGGGATCAGGGGTTACTTTACGCATAATCTGTATTCCCTATGGGCGCCAACCCCTTCGGCCGCTAAGCGAAAAGGGTGGCGGCTGCACGCAGGTTAGCGGACCGGGGAACACAGCAAAGCCGGTGCGCCCGAAGGCGCCCTGCGTACAGCCACCATCAAATCGCAGGTATAAAAAATACCTGTGCGATGGTTGCACGAACAGCTGTGAACCGCGGGCCGCTAAGCCCGACCACTGATGAGCAGTGGCAGGTAAACGATAGAGCCCGGGGTATAGCTGCACAAGCCGGCGGAGTCTGGCGTACCTGTAGGCAATGCCGCAAGATTTTGTAGCTTTCAGGAAGTGACGCGGAACGCGATTAAACACGTATGGCTAAACCAGTAACGCGTCCGACGTGCAAGACAGAAAAGCGCTGATTTCAGCCAGAGAAACGGGAAATATCCGACGTTCTTTTTTCGGCCTCTCGGTCGGGAATTGGCAGAAAAAATGGGGCACACCGAATCTCTCGGTTGTTTGTTAGATAGCCTTCGCGAGCAAGCCCGCTCCCACATTTGACCGAGTTGTCCGAGCGGACGCGGTTTAATGTGGGAACGGGCTTGCTCGCGAAGGGGACCTTTCACTCACCGCGAAGTGAGTGTCAAACCCTGAAGTGGCTAACCATCATCTGCAACTGATTCCCCAACCGCGCCAGCTCAACACTGGACTTGGCCGTTTCATCACTGGCCGCAGCAGTCTGTTCGGACACGTCGCGCACGTTGATGATGCTGCGGCTGATCTCTTCGGCCACGGCGCTTTGCTGCTCGGCAGCGGCGGCGATCTGCTGGTTCATCGACTGGATGTTGGACACAGTGCGGGTGATGTTTTCCAGTGACACACCGGCCTTGCGGGTCAGCGCGACGCTGCTGTCGGTGAGGACGCGGCTGTTGTTCATCACCGCCGACACTTGTTGCGTGCCGTTTTGCAGAGCGGCCACCAGGCCTTCGATTTCCTCGGTGGATTTCTGTGTGCGCTGGGCCAGGCCACGGACCTCGTCGGCCACCACCGCAAAACCGCGACCGGCTTCACCGGCACGGGCCGCTTCAATCGCTGCGTTGAGCGCCAGCAGGTTGGTCTGTTCGGCGACGGCCTTGATCACGTCCATGACGCTGCCGATCTTGTCGCTTTCCTGTTGCAGCACGCTCATGGCTTCAGTGGAGCGCACCACTTCACTGGCCAGACGTTCGATCTGGGCGATGGCTTCGTTGACCACTTTGTCGCCCTCGCGGGCTTCGCCGTCGGCGGCGGCTGCGGCTTGCGAGGCTTCTTCGGCGTTGCGCGCGACTTCCTGCACCGTGGCCGTCATCTCGTGCATGGCGGTGGCCACCTGATCGGTCTCGATCTTCTGGCTGTTCACGCCGGCGCTGGTCTGTCCGGTCACAGCCGACAGCTCTTCGGCAGCGCTGGCGATCTGAGTGACGCCGTCGCGGATGCCGCTGATCAAGTCGCGCAGGGTCACGCCCATGCGCGCGATGCCTTGCTGCAACACACCGAGTTCATCACGACGAGTCACCTTGACGTCCTGAGCCAGGTCGCCGCTGGCGATGCGTTCAACCACGGCCAGCGTGTCACGCAACGGGCCGGTGATCTGACGGGTAATGATCACCGCGGCAATGATGCCCACCAGCAGTGCCAGCAAGGTGCTGATCACTTGCAGGGTGCGGGCTTTTGCGCTTTCGGCGTCGCGGCGGTCAAGCTGGATCTGATACAGCTGCTCGCTGAGGGTCACGATGGCGGCGCCCTGATCTGTCATTTCCTTGCGTGCCTGCACCGCATCGCTGCTCGCGGTTTTATAGGCCTGCAAAGCGCTGCGGTAATTGCTCAACGCCGTTTCCAGCTGACGCAGGGCGTCCAGCTGAGTGTCGGCGAAATGCACATTCAGTTGTTTCAGGCTGGCAATGGCCGCGTCCAGTTGGCCAACGGCTTTCTGCTCGGTCTCGACGTTGGTGGTTGCGGTGTAGCCGCGCACTTCGTAGCGGGCCAGCAGGAACGCTTCCTTGGCGGCGGTGATGGCCTGGAATTGTTCGAAACGCTGCTCGCTCAATGGCATTTGCTGCACTTGGGTACTGATGGCGTTGATCAGCGTATTGGCGGTTTCCGCGTTTGCACTCATGGCATCGCGGGTACTGTTACCGGTGCGGTAGGCGCTGCGCATTTTGTTCAGGGACGTTTTGTAGGCCTCGATGACAGCGCCTTGCTCTTTGAGCAGCTTGAGGTTTTCCGGACTCTTGAATTTCACCAACAAGGCTTGCTGCTGGGCGGAGAACGCTTCAAGGGTGGTCTGCACATTTTGCGCGGCGGTTTCGTCGCCGTTGGTCAGCATGTATTGCAGGCGAACCACGCGCAGCTTGGTCAGGCCGGCATTGAGCTGAGTGATGTCGCTCATCCAGTTGCTGCGGTCAATCAAGCTGCCCAGGCTTGTCCAGCCGGTCAGGGCGAGGACGCAGGTCAGTGCCAGGACCAGGCCAAACCCCAGGCCCAGTTTCATGTTCACGCTGATGTTGCCGAACCAGCTATTCATCAAATTCCTCCAGGAACGTTGCGCTTTTTGGTCGTCGGTTGGCTGGAAGATTGTTGTTTTTGGTAGCCAAGGGTGTGTAACAGGACTGTATCGGCAGCAATCGCGAGAGCTGAAAGGATTTTGTCGGCGCGTGGGCGTTTTGTAGGAGCGAGCTTGCTCGCGATGGAGGTTAACGATAACGCGTGTTGTCTGAATAAGCGCGGCGCGCTTGAGTCCTTCGCGAGCAAGCTCGCTCCTACAGCGGCGTCCGCCTTAAGCTTTTTTTCACATCGGTTTCACCGCTCGCCGACGCCAGGCTCTCTACCCTCGCGGCATTGAAACAATTGATGCATGCCGGTGAGGCGGCCTGATGTGGAACTGAGACTGAGACTGAGTCTGTTCGGGGTAACGCGCTCGATTGATTTGAGCCGTTTTGCCCGATATCGAAACACCGCGGTGGTGCTGGCCTCGGTGTTGCTGGTGGTTCCGCTGACGGTCTGGCTGTTGCGGCCTGCCGCTGTGCCAGACCTGGCCCACGGCAATGCGACCGGCGCCCAGGCGTTACTGACCGGCTGGGCCAAGGGCGAGCTGATTGTGTTGGTGCGTCATGTCGAGCGCTGCGATCACTCCAAAGCCGCGTGCCTGAGTGGCAATGACGGTATTACCGATCGCGCTCGCAGCGTCGCGGTGAGCGTCGGTGCGCAGTTCGAACAGCTGGGGCTGGAAAAGGCAGACATCTACAACAGTCCAATGATTCGTACCGCACAGACTGCCAGCTATATGTTCAACAAGGTTGGCGTCGATGAAGACTGGTTGATCAGCTGCAAGGGCACGATGCTGCGCGATGCCCTGGCGCATAAAGTGGCAGGTCGCAATCTGATTCTGGTGACCCACAGCGAATGCATGGCGCAGATCGAGAAAGACCTCAAGTGGCCGACTTCCAGTCTCGGTTATGGCGCCTCGTTGTTTGTGTCCGCCGAACCCGCGCAAGCACCGCGGATGCTCGGTTTCATCGAAGCTTCTGACTGGCACTTGGTGACCCCTCAATGAGTACGTCCATGCGTTTTTACTGCATCAACTTTGGCATTCCGCTGGCCTGCGCAGCCGTGGTTTTCCTGTTGTTCGACATGACAAAAATCGACATCGCGTTCAGCAATCTGTTTTTTGATCCGGTGACCCAGACCTTTCCGCTCGATCAGATTCGCTTCTTTGAAAAACTCACCCACAAGTGGGCGCGCATCATTCCGAACTGGACCGCTGAACTTGCTTTGATCGGCGCGATGCTGTCGTTTGTCTGGCCGCTGATCAACACGCAAAAATATCCGCGTTTGGGTCGTTTCCTGGAGCGGAGCAAGGCTGGCCCGGTGCTGCGATTTGCCTACGACCATCGTCGGGACTTTCTGTTTGTGGTGTTCGCGTTTGCCATTTGCACCGGCGTGATTCATTTCCTCAAGTCGCACACCAGCGTGTATTGCCCGATTGAAACGACCCTCTACGGCGGGAAAATTGCCCATATGGAGTGGTACAACAATTTCCAGCTGTTCAGGGAGGCCGGCGATGGCCGCTGCTGGCCGGGCGGGCATGCTTCGGGCGGGTTCACCATGCTTGCGCTGTACTTTGTTGCGCGCCGTTACCGCTGGCGCTATTCGAAAGCGCTGATGTACGGCTCGCTGCTCCTCGGTTTCGTCTACGGCACGACACGGGTTCTGCAAGGCTGGCACTACATGTCCCACACCTTCTGGGCCGGGATCTTCGTGTGGCTGGCGTGTTTGCTGACCGCGTTGGCATTTTATGGGCGAGCGCGCCTGGAGCTGCCGGTGCTGCAAAAGTACAAAGAGCCGGTGGTTTTAATACAGTCGACCAGTCTTTCCTGAAGGCAAAAAAAAGCCCGCGGGAGGGCGGGCAAACCGTAGTTTCTTGAATGAGCGAGGGCAATGTACCGGTTGGTGAGGCGCATTGGGATGAAGAAAAATTCATGTGGCTCAAAGGCCGTCTTCAGTACGACTACGGCAAAAGATCCGCCGCAAAATCGGCTTCCGAACGCGCGCGCAATAGGCCTTTGCGGCAGGCCTGCTGAAAACGCTCAAAGTCCTGCTCGTTCTGTTCGGTGTAGCGTTGTGCGTATTTGAACAGCGCATCGGCCAGTGCTGCGCCTTTGCCGATATAGCCACTGATCAGCGCGGCTTGCCCCGAAGACTTGGCATGGGCGCGGGCCAGGGCGCGGCCGCAGATCCGCCCATAGGCGGCGAACGCATCCGCGTCGAAGGTCTCGAGTTCGGCCGAGACTTTCATGTCGCGCAGCTGGCGCACGTAGAAGTGGCGCCCGCTGGGGCCGGTGGTCCAGCCCAGAAACAGGTCGCTGGCTGATTGCATCAGTCGCTGGCCATCGACCACGCGCTGACCGTTATGCCGCACCCGCGATAAGGAGGGCTTGATGCATGGTGTGGCTCCATAAAGGCGGTGTCGCGGGAGTCATTGTATGTCGACGTTTATTTATTAAATGTCGTCAATTAAGTGGCGCTTTTTCATGGCGGACAACCGTACGGCAGCAGTAAAGACAAACTATTGACAGTATCCTCTCAATCTCACATCATCGGCGCCGCGTTAATGGCCTAGCGCCATAAAATCGACGTTGACCGGACAAAACCGACCCATGAATCTGAACCTTCGAGATTGGGGCGATGTCGCAGTCTCAAGGTGATAGGCTAAATGCCATCATCCTCAATCAATGATCTACAGAGCTACCGTTTTTGCGGACGTTACATACGAAGTGTCCGTTTGAATCTTCAGGAAGAAACTTCATGTCTGATGGGCGAGTACTGGTTACCGGCGGTGCAGGATTTATTGGGTCACACCTTGTGGAAGCTTTGCTTGGCAAAGGCTACAAGGTTCGCGTACTGGATAATTTGTCGACCGGAAAGGTCGGCAATCTGCCGGTCGGTAATGCCAATCTGAACCTCGTCGTCGGCGATGTAGCGGACGGTGCCGCTGTAGAACAAGCCATGCGTGATTGCACCGCAGTCGTGCATCTGGCGGCGGTGGCCTCGGTACAAGCGTCGGTAGATGATCCGGTCGGCACCCATCAAAGCAACTTCGTCGGCACGCTCAACGTGTGTGAGCACATGTTGAAGGTCGGGATCAAGCGCGTGGTATTCGCCTCCAGCGCGGCGATCTACGGCAACAATGGCGAAGGCTCGGCGATCGACGAGGACACCCCCAAGTCCCCGCTCACTCCTTATGCCAGCGACAAGCTGGCCAGCGAGTATTACCTGGACTTCTATCGCCGTGAACATGGCCTGGAGCCCGTGATCCTGAGATTTTTCAATATTTTCGGCCCGCGCCAGGACCCTTCGTCGCCTTACTCCGGCGTGATCAGCATCTTCACCGAGCGGGCGATTTCCCAAAAACCTGTCGCGATTTTCGGCGACGGCGAACAGACCCGCGACTTTGTCTACGTCCAGGACTTGGTAAGCATCCTCGTCCAGGCCGTGGAAGCAAACGAACCGAGCCCCGGCGCGGTGAATGTCGGGCTCAGTCGTTCCACCAGCCTCAACGATCTGATCACTGAACTGGGGAGCGCCACCGGCAACCCTCTGACGGTGACTTATCAGGCGCCACGCCAAGGCGATATTCGCCACTCGCGCGCCAACAACGCTCGCTTGCTCGAGCGCTTCAGGCTTGAGGCTCCTACCTCCATTGGCGACGGATTAGCACAGCTTTTGCGCAGTTTGTAACCCGCCGGTTCCACCGCTCGGTGTGCAGGCAGTCTCGGTTCAGTTCCTTTCAAGAGTGAATTATGGAAATCGTTTTTCGCAGGACGCGTGTCCGCTCAGTCGCCAAGCGGCTATTCGCTGCCGTGGCACTCTTCGTGAGCGGACCAGCCGTCCAGGCTGCAGCGGTACAGTCTCCATCCAGTGTGGCTTTCTGGTATGCCGAACAGCCACCGCTGTCTGAACTGGCTCAGTTCGAATGGTCTGTGGTCGAGCCGGGGCACATGACGGCGAGCGATGTCAAAACCTTGCGCAAATTAGGCAGCCAGCCGTTTGCGTATGTGTCCGTCGGCGAGTTCGACGGCAACAAGGCTGAAATCGACAAGGCGGGGCTGGGTAAGGCGGTCACTGCGGTGCGAAACGACTCCTGGGACAGTCAGGTCATGGACCTCACCGCGCCAGCCTGGCGGGAGCACTTGCTCGGCCGCGCCAAAGCGTTACAAGCGCAAGGTTATGCCGGTCTGTTTCTCGACACCCTCGACAGTTTTCAGTTGTTGCCGGAGGCGTTGCAGCAAGCCCAGCGTGTTGCCCTTGCCAGTTTCCTGCGCGAACTGCACAACCGTCAGCCAACGCTGAAGCTGTTTTTCAATCGTGGATTTGAAGTGTTGCCCGAGCTTGATGGCGTGGCGGCAGCAGTGGCTTTTGAATCCCTGTACGCCGGTTGGGATCCTGCCGCCAAGCGTTATCGGCCGGTCCCGGAAGCCGATCGCCAGTGGTTGCTGGGTGAGTTGCAACCCCTGCGCGCCAAAGGCATACCGCTGGTTGCGATCGACTATCTGCCGCCGGAACGTCGTGAAGAAGCACGCAAGCTGGCCAAACGCCTGCGCGATGAGGGTTTCATTCCCTTCATCAGCACGCCTGAATTGGACTCGATGGGTATCAGCAACATCGAAGTCCAGCCGCGCCGGATCGCAATGATCTACGATCCGCGTGAAGATGAACTGACCAGCAACGCCGGCCACACAATGCTCGGCGGTCTGATCGAATACCTGGGGTACCGGGTTGATTACCTGGCTGTGGACAGCTTGCCGGAGCATCGTTTCAGCGGTCTGTATGCGGGCATTATCACCTGGATGGCCAGTGGTACTCCGCAGGACAGTGCCGGGTTTAACCGTTGGCTCAACAAGCGCCTCGACGAGAAGGTGCCGTTAGCGTTTTTCGCCAGCCTGCCAATTGAAGACAAAGTGTTGCTCAAGCGTCTGGGGCTGAATCTATCCAGCCCGTCGGGCACTCAAACCTTGAGCATCACTTATCAGGACAAGTCGTTGATCGGGGCCTTCGAAGCACCGGTGCAGGCCCGATCCCGCGACCTGAGCGCTATTTCCGTACTGCCCCAGGGGCCAAAACCCGCGCTGTTGCTGACGGGCAGTAGCGGCCAGACGTTCGCCCCGGTGGCGGTTGGCGAGTGGGGCGGTCTGGCACTTTCTCCGTATGTTCTGGAAACGAACAGCGAACGCAGCCGCTGGATCATCGATCCATTCGCCTTTCTCCAGGCGGCCTTGCACTTGCCGGAACAGCCTCGTCCGGACACCACCACGGAAAACGGTCGGCGAATCGCGACGGTGCATATCGATGGCGATGGTTTCCCTTCGCGCGCCGAAGTGCGTGGTTCGCCGTATGCCGGCAAGCAAGTGCTCGACGATTTCATTCGGCCCAACCCGTTTCTGACCTCGGTATCGATCATTGAGGGGGAGATTTCGCCGCGCGGCATGTTCCCGCATCTGGCGCGTGAGCTGGAGCCGATCGCGCGCGAGTTGTTCGCCAGCCCCAAAGTCGAAGTCGCCACGCACACCTTCAGCCATCCGTTTTTCATGCAGCCGGAACAAGCCCGGAAACGGGAAGATTTTAACCCTGAGTACGGCTTGAAAATGGCCATCCCGGGATATGACACGATCGATTTTCGCCGCGAGATCTTCGGTTCACGCGACTACATCAACCAACGTCTCACCACCCCGGAAAAACCGGTAAAGATGGTCTTCTGGCCGGGCGATGCCTTGCCGTCGGCGGCCACCATAAAACTGGCCTACGACGCTGGCCTGAAAAACGTCAACGGCGCCTCGACCATGCTGACCAAGGCCAAGCCATCGCTGACCGGGTTGTATCCGCTGTTGCGTCCCACCGAAGGTGGCTTGCAGTACTACGCGCCGATCATCAACGAGAACGTCTACACCAATCTCTGGAAAGGCCCGTATTACGGCTTCCGCGAAGTGATCGAGACCTTTGAGCTGACGGACAGCCCGCGCCGCTTGCGCGGTCTGCACCTCTATTACCACTTCTACTCGGGCACCAAGCAGGCCTCGATCAAAGCCATGAACGACATCTACGCGTTCATGAAAGACCAGCAGCCAATGTCGTTGTGGATGAGCGATTACCTCGATCGGTTGCACGGCCTGTATCAGTCGAGTCTGGCGCGTACGGCCGAAGGCGCCTGGCAGGTTCGAGGGATGGATGCATTGCGCACCGTGCGGCTCGACCCGCAAATGGGTTGGCCGGATCTGCTGCGCTCCCAAGGTGTCGCCGGGGTGCGTGATTTGCCTCAGGGACGCTATGTGCATTTGAGCAGTGACCAGGCGCTGTTGGTCTTGCGTCCTGACCGGGATGACAGACCTGCGCTGGAGGAGGCCAATCTGCCGTTGGTGGACTGGCGTTATCTGGATGATCGGCGCGTGAGCTTTTCGTTTGCCGGAGAATTCGATCTGACCTTCTCGGTTCGCTCCTCGAGCGCTTGCCGGGTGGAAGTGGATGGCCAGCGTTTCACGGGCAAGGCATCCGCCGGTCTGTGGACTTTTCAGTTACCCATGAAGCAGGTGAGTAATGCTCAACTCCTCTGCAACTAACTCCTCGGTAACTAAAAGCAGCCGTCTGCTCAATCCCTGGGCATTGGCGGCGGTCGCGGTCGCAGTGGGGGGATTGCTGTGGGCGACTTTCCAGCGTGAGGAAGTGTTCCAGCCCGATGGCCGAGAGCCGGATGCGGTGTCGGCCAACTATGCCGAGTTGCTGCTGGCGGCCCACCCGGCGGACGACCACCTGCGCCTACAATTGGTCGATCTGTTGATTCGTCTCGGTGACTACACGAAGGCGCGTCAGTATCTGGAGAGTTGGCCTGATCCTGCGCCGGAGGTACAGGCGTACTACCGGCTTGAGCTGGATACATTGGTGGCGGTGAACAGCGAAGATCCTGCTGTGCGGCTGGCTTTGGTGGAGCGGCTCAACAGCTTGGACCATCGCAAGTTGTCACTGCCGCAATTACAGAATCTGGCCCGCCTGGCGTTGTCGTTGCAGGCACCCGTCATGGCGGCCAGCGTCTATGAAGAAATCGCCGACCGTGACCCCACGCTGCGTACCGAGGCGTTGAGGTCTGCTGCCCAGTGGCATTTGGCGGGCGAGCAGCCGGGCCTGGCGGCAGACATTT
The DNA here is from genome assembly GCF_059716135.1 of Pseudomonas sp. LBUM1651. Taxonomy (NCBI): domain Bacteria; kingdom Pseudomonadati; phylum Pseudomonadota; class Gammaproteobacteria; order Pseudomonadales; family Pseudomonadaceae; genus Pseudomonas; species Pseudomonas sp. LBUM1651. The sequence continues at coordinate 790,707 of NZ_CP166805.1, forward strand.
ATCTGCGGCTGAAAAGAGAGAGCGTGCAGCCGGCTGAACGTCGAGAGTTTGCCCAATTGGCGTTTAACAGTCTGCTGGCTGACGGTCGCGGCGAACAGGCAACGCAAGTACTGGTCGATGAACTCGGTGAGCTCAAGGATCCGCAAGCCGATTCGGTCTGGCTGGAGCAGGGCGTTGACGTCGCGGTTGCGAGCAACCGCTTCGACCTGGCCCAGCTGTTCCTCGAGCAGTGGCGCGTTTTGCAGCCGGACAATACGCAACTCCTCAGAAAGGAATTGAGCCTGCGTCTGGCGTTGAACGACCTCGCCGGCGCGTGGGAGAGCGGTCAGCAATTGCTCGTCAGTTTCCCCGATGAGCAGGCGTTGCTGGAACAAATGGCACACCTGGGCGAATGGCGTGGCGACAACCACGCGGCACTGGATTACTGGATTCGTTTGCTCAAGCTCAACGAAACTGCGCCAGTCCGTGAGCACGCCTGGCGTCTGGCAAGCCAGGAATTCGATTTTGACCGGTCGATTCCATTGCTTGAAGAAATCATGGATCAGCGAGCGCTGACTGACATCGAGCTGGATGCGCTGATCTATGGCCATGAGTCGCGGGGTACACCGCAGCAGGCCGAATCATGGCTGCGCAAATACGTACGCAAGTACCCGGCCCATCGTCTGGCCTGGACACGATTGCTGCAAAACCTTGAAAACACCGGGCAGTTTGCGAAAAAGACCGAGGTTTACCAGGACATGTCGAAACGTTTTACGCTGACTGGCGCCGAACGGGTCGAATGGGCTCATACCTACCTTTTGCTGTTTGACAATCGTGAGGCCTGGGAAGTCGTGAAGGCGAATGACCCAGCCATCTCCGATCAGAATTACTGGCGTGTGCGGGCCTTTTTGGCCTGGGAGCTGGAGCGCGACGATGAGTTGCAGTTGTCCATGGAAAAACTGCTGACCCTTAAAGGCTCGCTGGACAGTAACGAGGAGACTCAGTTGATCTCCAGTTATCGCATCAGCAATCCGCGGCGCGCGCTGCAATTGACCATGGCCAGCTGGGAGCGCACCCACAATCCGCTGCGGCTGGTCGACGCGCTGCTGATGGCTCAGGAGTTGGAGGATTGGCCACAAGTAGAGACGTTGCTCAAGGACGCCAGCCAGAATCCAGAGATTGACGAGCAGGCTCAGGTGCTGGCGGTGCGCGCCGCCCTGGCCGTGCAGCAGGGGCAATACGAGGAGGCAGAGCGTTTGTACCTGTCGGGTTTGTCGCGTTACCCCAATGACAATCTGTTCCGCGAGCGTCTGATGTGGCTTTACGTCGACCGAGGCAACACGACGGCGCTCAAGCCGTTGCTGACCCGGTGGCGGAGTGAGGCGCGGAACGACCAGACCCTTTGGCTGGCGTTTGCCAGTGCCAGCCAGATGTTCGGTCGCGACAGCGAAGCGTTGGCCTGGTATCGCATGTACCTCAAGAACAACTCGCAGGATTGGCTGGTGCAGGCGGCTTATGCCGATGCGCTTTACAGCGCCGGGTATCAGGATGCGGCCCAGCGTCTGCGCTTGAAGCTGTTGCGCAGCCCTGAGGGTGAAAACCTTCAGCCATCGTCTCAGCGCTACACGACCTGGCTGCGCCTGATGGCCAGCAGCTATTCGCCACGGGTGGCGCAGCGGGAAGTGTTGAAGTGGAAAGATGGTTCGCCGGCCATGTTGCAATTATGGTTCGAACGCCTGCTGGCTCGTCTGGATGCGACAAACCAGGAGGCGCAAAAAGACGAGTGGCTGGCGTGGGCGCGGAGCCAGGGCCTGAAGGTCGAGCGTTACGAGCAGATTCAACAGGCCCTGCGCAGCCGTAACAAAGCACAGGTCGAAACACTGTTGGCCAGTAGCGATCTGAACCCGGCGCAGCGAGCCCAGGCTTTGACCCGTCTGGGGCGTCTGGGTGAAGCACTCGACACCAGCCTCTCGGCGCTGGGGGACGATCAGCCTGCCGACGTGCGTGAGCAACTGCGCAATCAGGCGGTAGAACTGCAGGAGCGCACGCCTCAGGGTATGTTGTTGTCCTGGCAGGCGCAGAACTTCGGCGGTGTGCAATTTGATGCCCCGACGTTGCAGATCGCGCACAACCTGGGTGATCACTGGTACGCCGATCTCGAACTGGAACAGGGTTCGTACAACGACGAAGATATCGAGTCATCCAAGCTCGGCCAGGAGCGTAACGCCGCCCTGACCCTGCAACGCTCGGTTGAAGACGGCAGCTACAAACTGTTCGCCGACACCAGTCAGCGCAAGGACGATGACCGTAATGGCCTGGGTCTGTCGCGCACCTGGGAATTGGGCGTGAGTGATGAACTGGAAACGGGTGTTGGCTGGCATCGCAAGAGCGAGGACAGCGGGCTGATGCGCGCTTTCGGCCAGCAGGACAGCGTTTGGCTGGGCGGTCGTCACAGCCTGACGGCCCGCGACCAGCTCAGTTGGGAAGTCTCGCAGCGTTCGTTTTCAACGCGGGCGGGCGACAGCCTCGGCGATGGTCACGCCCTGAAAATGGAGTTGAACCACACGCTGGAGTTCGCCGGTCCCAACTGGACCGTTCGTAGCGGTGTCGACTATCAGAAAAACCGGGTCAAGAACACCAATCTGGACTACCTGTCGAGTAACCATGGCGGCGCGATAAAACAGTTGGCGCCTGAAGTGGTCATCGATGAGGACACCGGTTTGCCCGAGCCGATCGATCCACTTGACATCGAAACGGTCACCGCCAAGGACCTGCTGCAAAGCCGCTACGGCCAACTGTATTTCGGCAGCACCTGGCGTCGCGGTATACCGGGCGCGCTGGTGCGCACCAAGCCGCAATACACCTGGCTGGTGGACGCGACGGCCGGTTGGCAATGGACCGATCAAACCTTCAATTACGGCCTCAACACCGGAATCGGTTTTGAAGTGCTGGGTGACGACGAACTGGCCCTGACCGTCGGTTACCAGTCCGCGCCACAAGGCGGGGATGGCAAATCGGGCGGAACACTGGGTGTGAGCTACGGCGTGCGGTTTGGACGCTGATCATGGAATGTCTACGGAGAAAAACTATGCAAGCAATTCGTAATCTGGGCCTGGCCCTCGCCGTCCTGTTCGTCGCCGGTTGCGCCAGCTTCACCGATGAAACCAGCCCGAACCTGCCGCGCAACGCGCAGTGGGGCATCGTGCCGATGATCAACTATTCGCAGACGCCGCAGGCAGGGGAACGCAGCGAGCAGATCCTGCTCAGTGTGCTCAGCAGCCACGGCCTGCAACCGCGGGTTTACCCGACCAGCACCCAGGGCGAACAAGCGCTGATGGATGACAACGAGCGTCTGGCCGGAGCCCTGGAATGGGCACGTGAGCAGAAACTCGATTATGTGATTGCCGGCAGTGTTGAAGAGTGGCAGTACAAGAACGGCCTGGACGGCGAGCCAGCGGTGGGCATCAGCCTGCGCGTACTCGAAGGCAGCAGCGGTCGCGTACTCTGGAGCAAGAGTGGCGCACGTGCCGGCTGGTCCCGTGAAAGCCTCGCGGGCACCGCTCAAACGGTGCTCGACAAACTTGTCGGCGCCCTTCGGTTCGAGTGATTGCAATGAATTCTCCCCACATGGATTACAGCCTGGCGCCTCAAGCCAGCGGCCCGGTGTCTTGGCTGGAAACGCTTCTGGTCACTGGCGCGGCTATCGGCCTGGGCTTGTGGCTGACCCCTGAAGACCCGTTGCAGATACACGGCGGATTCCCCTGGCCGATTCTGGCGCCGCTGCTGCTGGGCGTGCGTTACGGTTTTGTGCGCGGCCTGTTCAGCGCCAGCCTGCTGGTGCTGGCTATGTTTGCCCTGCGCCGTAGCGGTCTCGAAGGCTACGCCCAAATCGATCCGTCATTCATTGTCGGCGTGCTGGTTTGCGGGATGCTGGTGGGTGAGGTTCGCGATCAGTGGATGCGGCGCCTGGAGCGGCTGCAGATGGCCAACGAATATCGTCAGTACCGTCTCGACGAATTCACCCGGGCGCACCAGATTCTGCGGGTCTCCCACGACCTGCTCGAGCAACGCGTGGCCGGCAGCGACCAGAGCCTGCGCAGTTCCTTGCTGGGCTTGCGCGAAAAGTTGAGGGTGATGCCGGACGCAGGCGATGCGTTGACCGCGCTGGCAGACCCGATCGCGGCGATGCTTGGGCAATACGGCGCGTTGCGCGTGGCCGGTCTGTACCGCGTTGACGAGCGTGAAGAAAATGTCTTGCCTGACGCGTTGGCAACGATCGGCGTGATGGGGCCGTTGGGCACCGAGGACGGTCTGGTCAAGCTGTGCCTGGAGCGCGGCGAACTGGTGAGCGTGCGTCAGGAGCTGATTGATTCCGGCACCTCGGCGCAGTTCTCATCGTTGCAGGCGTGCATCCCGTTGATCGATGCCGAGGGTCGTCTGCTGGCAATTCTGGCGGTTCGGCAGATGCCGTTCTTCGCCTTCCAGGATCGCACCCTGAGCCTGTTGGCGCTGCTCGCCGGGCACATCGCCGACCTGTTGCGCCGGGACCCGCAAGTGCTGCAACTGCCCGACGCCGATGCACAGCAATTCACTTTGCAGCTCAAACGTTCGCTGGTGGATGTTGAGAAACACAAATTGCCGGCCGGGCTGTTTGCCTTTGAAATGACCCGTCCCAACGACGAGCTGACGCGTCTGCTGGAACGCAGCCAGCGTGGTCTCGATTTGCACTTGCCGGTGCGCAACGGTCGGGATCATCAACTGTTGCTGGTGCTCTTGCCGTTGACCAGCCCGCAGGGCACCGAAGGTTATCTGGCGCGGATCAGCCTGTTGTTGCATGAGCACTTTGGTATTGAAAGTGACATGGCGAGCCTGGGTGTGCGGGTGATGCCTTTCAATCTGGAGCCTGGCTGTGAACGCGACGGGCTGCGTAATTTCCTGTTCAACGAGTGTGGCCTGAATGATCAGCAAGTGGCTGTTTAGCGGAGCCTTGTTGTTAGAGGCGGGCAGTTGGGCCAGTTTGTGGCTCGCGGCGCCCGAGTTGCAACAATTGCTGGTGTTCACCCTCAGCCATGGTCTGGCGTGCGTGCTGCTGTGCGCCGCGGTGTGGTTGTTGTTGCCGGCACGCTACCGTGCGCCGTTGCCCTGGAGCCCGCTGTTCATTTTCAGCCTGGCGTTCTTTGTGCCGGTGATCGGTACGGTCGGTGTGGTCGTGTCGATCTTTCCGGCGCTGTACCTGCCGCGCAAACGCGACAAGCAAGCCTGGCAGGCTGTCGGTATTCCGAGCCTGCCGTATCGCGCGCAGCTGCAATTGCATTCGCCGATCTTTGCCGACGGCGGTTTGCAGGATGTGCTGCGCCATGCGCCCGATCCGGATCAGCGTCTGGCCGCATTGCTGGCCACGCGACGCATGCCGGGCAAGGAAGCGGTGCCGATCCTCAAACTGGCGCTGGGTGATCCCAGCGACGACGTGCGGCTACTGGCGTACTCGATGCTCGACAAGCAGGAAAGCGACATCAACCTGCGTATCCAGATCGCCCTTGGGCAACTGGGTGGCGCCAATGCCAAAACCGCGGGTGCGCTGCATGGCACGCTGGCGCGCTGGTATTGGGAGCTGGCGTACCTCGGCCTGGCGCAAGGCAGTGTGCTCGAACACGTGCTCAACCAGGCCAGCGAACACGCCGAGCAAGGGCTTGAGGCGGGCGAGGGCGGCGAGCTGTTCTTGCTGGCCGGACGCATTGCGCTGGAGCGAGGTGATATCGAACGCGCCGAAGTGCTCTTGCATCAGGCCCAGGACAACGGCATGGGCGCCGCTCAGGTGTTGCCGTTCCACGCGGAACTGGCGTTCGAGGCCGGTCGTTATCACGAAATTCCCGGGTTGCTCGAGAAACTTCCCGAGAAAACCCGTCAGCGGCCACCGTTCGCTGAGCTGGTGAGGAGCTGGACATGAATCACAAGGAAGCGGCGCCGACAGCCGACATCTGTCTGCTGCTCGAAGGCACCTGGCCTTACGTGCGCGGCGGCGTGTCGAGCTGGATTCATCAGATGATTCTCGGCCTGCCGGAGCTGACCTTCTCGGTGATGTTCATCGGCGGCCAACGTTCGGCCTACCCGTCGCGGCGCTATGAAGTCCCGTCGAATGTGCTGCACATCGAAGAGGTGTTTCTCGAGGATGCGACCCATCCGACCAACACCCGTGGAACGCCGCGAGAGGCCGACCCGCAGCAGCTGCTGGATCTGTATCGTTTCCTGCACCACCCTGACGCGCCGGAGCCTGAGCTGGGCGAGCGCCTGCTCGACTGCATCGCGCAGGGCCGCATGACCCTCGACGACGTGCTGCGCAGCCGCGCCAGTTGGGAGGCGTTGAGCGAAGGGTATCGGCTGCATTGCGCCGACCCGTCCTTCGTCAATTATTTTTGGACCCTGCGTTCGATGCAGTCGCCGCTGCTGATGCTCGCCGAAGCGTCGCGCAAAATGCCGCGAGCGCGGATGCTGCATTCGATTTCCACCGGTTACGCCGGGCTGCTGGGGTGCATTCTCAAGCAGCGCTGGAACTGCACCTACCTGCTCAGCGAGCACGGGATTTACACCAAGGAACGCAAGATCGACCTGGCCCAGGCCAGCTGGATCGCCGAAAGCTCCGGCCAGGCGCTCAATCGCAGCCTCGATGCCGGCTCGGGTTACATCCGCACCTTGTGGGTACGCTTCTTCGAACGCATTGGTCAGCTGACCTACAACAGCGCCGACAACATCATCGCGTTGTATGACGGCAACCGTCAGCGGCAGATCAAGGACGGCGCCGACCCGGCCCGCACGCAGGTCATTCCGAACGGCATCGACCTGCCGCAGTGGACCGTGGCACTGGAATCCCGTGCGCCCGGTATTACACCCGTGGTGGGCTTGATCGGGCGTGTGGTGCCGATCAAGGACGTGAAAACCTTCCTGCGGGCCATGCGTGGTGTGATCAGCGCCATGCCGGAGGCCGAAGGCTGGATCGTCGGTCCCGAAGAGGAAGACCCGGAGTACGTCAGCGAATGCCGCAGCCTGATGGCCAGCCTGGGTCTGGAGGGCAAGGTGCATTTCCTGGGTTTCCAGCGCATCCAGGACATCCTGCCGAAACTCGGCCTGATGGTGCTGACCTCGATCAGCGAGGCGCAGCCGCTGGTGATCCTCGAAGCCTGGGCCGCCGGTACGCCGGTGGTCAGCAGCGATGTGGGCTCGTGCCGCGAAATGATCGAAGGCGGCAGCGCTGAGGACCGCGACCTCGGGCTCGCCGGCAAAGTGGTGGCGATTGCCGATCCACAGGCCACCTGCGCCGCGATTCTCGAACTGCTGCGCAGCCCGCAACGCTGGCAGGCCGCTCAGGCCAGCGGTTTGTTGCGGGTCAATCGTTATTACACCGAAGTCTTGATGCTGCAGCGTTATCGCGACTTGTATCAAGCAGCCATGGAGAACAGTTAAATGGCCGGCATTGGCTTCGAACTGCGCAAGATCCTTTCGCGCGACTCCTACACCGCGACCTTGCATGCCTACGTGTATGCCGGCCTGATCAGCTCCGGGCCCTGGGTGTTATCGATCATCAGCGTGATGCTGGTGGGGATCATCAGTCTGGGGCTTGTGATACCCAACACGCTGGTGGGGCAGTTTCTGGTGACGGTGACCTACCTGATGGCCACCTCGTTGATTCTCACGGGTGGCTTGCAGTTGTTCTTCACCCGGTTCGTGTCCGACCGGTTGTTCGAGCACAAGTACGAACAGATCCTGCCCAACTTGCTGGGCATCCTGTTGCTGGTCACGCTCGCCGCCGGCGTGCTGGGCATCATTGTGCTGACCGTGTTGTTCGATCAACCGCTGATCTACCGGGTGCTGGTGCTGTCGAATTTCGTGGTGCTGTGCAACTTGTGGCTGGTGATCATCTTCCTGTCGGGGATGAAGGCCTATAACCGCATTCTGCTGGTCATGCTGGTGGGCTACACGCTGATGGTGGCCAGCGCCTATGTGCTGGCCTTCCTGAAGATACCGGGCCTGCTGCTGGCGCTGCTGATCGGGCACAGCACGCTGCTGTTTCTGTACCTCTACGACATCCTGCGCGAGTACCGGGCGGAAAAGCTGATCGCCTTCGATTTCCTTGATCGGCGCCAGGTATTCCTCAGCCTGCTCGCCACCGGTTTCTTCTACAACTTCGGCATCTGGATCGACAAGTTCCTGTTCTGGTTCAACCCCGGCACGTCCAGCAACGTCATCGGCCCGCTGCGCGCGTCGATCCTTTATGACATGCCTATCTTCCTCGCGTACCTGGCGATCATCCCGGGGATGGCGGTGTTCCTGGTGCGCATCGAAACCGATTTTGCCGAATGGTATGACCGTCTGTTTCGGGCGATCCGCGAGGGCGAAACCTTGCAGCACATCGGTTCGCTGAAAACCGAGATGACCTTGTCGATCCGTCAGGGGCTGCTGGAAATTTGCAAGGTGCAGGGGCTGACGGTGGTGCTGTTGTTCCTGTTCGCGCCGCGTCTGCTGGATTGGCTGGGTATCTCCAGCTACTACCTGCCGCTGTTCTACATCGACCTGATCGGCGTCAGTATTCAGGTGGTGTTCATGGCGTTGCTCAACGTGTTCTTCTATCTGGACAAGCGCACTGTGGTGCTGGAGCTGTGTGTGCTGTTTGCGGTGTTGAACGGGGCGCTGACGCTGCTGAGCATGTACCTTGGCCCAAGCTTTTTTGGCTACGGGTTCACCCTGTCGTTGCTGGTCTGTGTCCTGCTCGGGCTGCACCGACTGTCCACGGCGCTGGAAGACCTGGAGTACGACACCTTCATGTTGTCATCGCGCTAACGGTTCTTCCGGGTAAAAAAAAAGGCACTGGCGATCATCGCCAAGTGCCTTTTTTTTTCGCCTGATGGCTTCCGACTGACGTCACTTGAAAGGCCAAGGTACGCTGCTAACCTTTATCATTCGGAGCTGCCGACGAAAGACGATCTGTTCCGGGCCACCTCTTGATGCGAGTGCCACTCGATCGATCAAGCCGTCCCCCCGCCCCCACATCCCATCGACTCCTGGCGATATCTCCGATACGTGTCTTTCGATAGCGCTCTGGAGGTTTCTCATGAAGCTACAGTTGTTGAGTGCTGCTCTTATGATCGCCGGGATGACGACAGCCAGTCTGACCTTCGCCGGTGAGACGGCCCCAGCCACCCCCTCGAAATCAGCCACCCACGCCGTCAAACAGGAGATAAAACTCACGCGCGTCACACCCGAGTATTGGCGCGTCACGTTCCACAATCCGCCGTACAACATCTACGGCCCGGAAACCATGCCGCAATTGAACGAGGTCATCACCGCGCTCGAGACAGACCCGAAGGTCAAAGTAGTGGTGTTCGACAGCGACGTTCCGGATTTCTTCCTCACCCACTATGACTTCGTGCCGCCACTGACGGACACGACGAGCCTGCCCAATGGCCCCACAGGGCTACCGCCGCTGCCTGACATGCTGGTTCGCCTGAGCAAGGCGCCGGTCGTATCGATCGTGTCGATTCGCGGTCGTGCCACCGGTGTCGGCAGTGAGCTGTCACTGGCCAGCGACATGCGCTTTGCCAGTCGCGAAAAAGCCATTCTCTCGCAATGGGAAATCGGTGCCGCACTGGTACCGGGTGGTGGCCCCATGGCTCGATTGCCGCGGCTGATGGGGCGTGGGCGCGCACTGGAAGTGCTGCTGACCGGCAACGATATCGATGGCGACCTCGCGGAACGCTATGGCTATGTCAATCGTGCGCTGCCCGATGCCGAACTCGACGCGTTCGTCGACACCATGGCTCGCCGTATTGCCCGGTTCGACAAGCAGTCGATCACCGATATCAAGCGCCTCGTCGACGCCTCCAGTCTGCCACCGAACGACGCCATTGCTGCCGAATGGGACGGGTTCATCGGTTCGGTGAAACGTCCGGCGGCGCAGCAACGGATCAAACAATTGATGGAGCTTGGCTTGCAGAAGAATGCGGATGTTGAAAAACGCCTGGCACATCACACCGGCACCCTCGGCGACTGATCAAAAAAAAACCACCCATCAGGAGTTACTGTCATGAGCACCGCACTGGAAACCGTTCTCTACACCGCAAAAACCCACACCGTCGGCGGCCGCACGGGCACCGGCAAATCCAGCGATGGCGAGCTGGACGTGAAATTCAGCTCCCCCGGTTCAGGCAAACCGGGGACCAATCCGGAGCAACTGTTTGCACTGGGTTATTCAGCCTGTTTCATCGGTGCGATACAGGTCGCCGCCGGGAAGCTGAAAGTCAAATTGCCGGAGGATACGTCTGTGGATGCCGAGGTGGATCTGGGCAAAACCGGTGGTGGGGATTTTCAGTTGGCGGTCAGGTTGAACGTCAATATTCCTGGCCTGGAGGAGGGCGTGAAACGTGAGTTGGCTGAGGCTGCGCATCAGATCTGCCCGTATTCGCGGATGACGCGCGGGCATGTGCAGGTGGAGTTGAAAGTCGTTTGATTGCTGGATAAAAAATCCAGGTAACAAAAAAGCCGTGAAGCTCGATTTCTCGAAGCTTTACGGCTTTTTTGGTCTTTCTGGCAAGACTATGGCTTCAGATCATTTGGCCTTCGCGTTCTTGATGTCGCTGATGATCTGCTGCGCAATCGCCTGAACCTGTTTTTTGGTCATGGCCGACATAACGCCTTCCCAGGCCGACGATGAGGTGTCATAGGTCCGGGTTCCTATCAGGCTCCCCGATTTCAAGTCAGAAAAGTCTGCACTTGAATTGACCCAGGCGTTGCCCACCATAATGCCAGCGCCATAGCGTGCACCCGGCGTCAGGTAGCGAAAGTTGCTCACGTTGATGGTGATGCCAACGCCATCCTTGGTGCCCGAACTCAAGGTCTGAGCCTCTGTGAGGCCGTAGCCGGCACGGGCGGCCTCTGCTTGCAGGGCTTCATTCCAGTCGCGCTGTAAAAGCGGCCAATCCTCATTCTGCTGGACCTTGGTGTTCCCTTTGAAATTGACCACCAGGTTTTGCTTCGCTGACTCCTGGATGGCCAGCGTTCCTGCGCCGCCACTTTTCACCGATGCCGCGCAACCCGTCAGAAGTGATAGGGCCAGGAGGCATGAAAAGGAGAGCAAAAACTTTGGATTTTTCATTGAATCTCCATATCCAGAACGATTGGGTTGGCAGTAATAGTCGGTAGTGGCGATCTGATGGCAGATATCAGGGCGCGCAATCTTGAGGTGCAGCCACTTATTTCGTCAAGCTGCTCGGCAGCTTTCAATGAACCGACGCCCAAATGAGGCTCACTCCAGCAGCCGCAGTGGCCTGAAGCCTGAATGACCAAACCCCAGATGCAACAAAACCCGCACTTGGCGGGTTTTGTCTTGCTTCGTATTTGGTGGAGCCGGGGGGATTTGAACCCCCGTCCGCCAGTACTCCGCTGTCGGTACTACATGCGTAGCCGTGTCTATTGAGTTAACCCTCAGCGACCCGACGGGCAGGGTGCTTTGGGCGAGTTGTGTAAGTTTTAGCCGCTTCGTCCACAACGTACTGCACGGCGATTCTGTTCTATATGACAATCACTTTGGGTTTACAGACATCCCCTGATGATTGCTGGACCCGAAGGTACCAGAAGGGAAGGGCTAAGGCTGCTTACGCAGCGAGAGCGTATTCCCCGTAGGTTTCGTCATTGGCAACTATAAGAAGTTGCAACAGTGGATTTACGAGTTCTGTTACCAACTCGGCATGCACCTAAAGTTTCGCAACCGGCGTCGAATCCTAAACGGCCCCGAGCCTATTGCTCTGTGAATCAAAGTGAGCAACAAGCCTGCGCAGTGTACGCCAACGCGGCTCAGAAGGCCAACCCGAAGGTTGGCCACCACAGATTATGGGTTGGGTTCGTTGCGCTGTTTGTCAGCGAGTGCCGATGCCTGGGTGGCCTCGGTGACGCATTTTTTGTCGTCCCCGGAAGCTTGGGAAGCTTCGGCGCTGGACACCAGTCTTTTGATCTCCATTGCGGTGTTGCCGGAGTTCGCCGGCAGTGAATTCACTTTGCTTTTGAGCTCTTGCAGCTTGCTCGTACAAAGGTTGTTGTCCGCAGCAAAGACGGGAGAGGCCAACATTGCAGCAGAAATGAACAGACCAGCGAGTGCGGTACGTTTCATGGATATCTCCTTGAACTGATGGTCTCGGTGCTGCCGTATGAGCGTGCGGCTCGGCCGAGGTCGGAAAATAAGCCACGATTGAATGGGCCTACTTAAAGACTGCGATATTGCGCAAGAATTCGTTTACTGCAGAAGAAGCTATGAAAATGACCCAACCCCAAATGCAACAAAACCCGCGGATTGGCGGGTTTTGTTTTGCCTCGTATCAGCTGGCGCCGGGGGAGCCAGAAGGCCAACCCGAAGGTTGGCATTGTGCTGGGGTTATTGTTTGCCGCCGTCACTTGTTTTCTGAATGGCCTGAATAGTTTGGGTGGTCTCGGCGATGCAATCATCAGTCCCTTGCTTGGTGCCTTTTGCATGATCAGTTTTGGCTTTCTCGACGCTGTCCATTACCTGTTCAGTCATTTCCGGAGGAATCTGTGCCTTGGCATTTTCGATGGTTTTCAGGTTGACCGCACAGAGGTCTTCGACGGCAAACGAGGGGGACGCCATCAGCGAGACAGTAACGAACAGACCTAACAGTACAGAACGTTTCATGTGTATCTCCTTGAACTGAGGGTCCAGGCATTTGCTGGCCATCAGGACGGGCTGCCGATTTTGGGTAAGGCCCGGCAATGACCGGGCTTAATCAGTGGACTACGGCGGTGCGTCAGGGTTCTATTTTTCTTCAGAGGGCCCTCGCCCGAGTCACCCGATCCACCAGATAGACCAGCCCGTGGTAGTCAATTCCACCGTGTTGCGTCAGACCGATCTCACAGGTGCGACTGGTGGAAATCCCCTCGCTGCACTGTTGCACCGCATCCTTGAGCGTGCGCAGCGAATGAGCGTTCAGCTCCGGCGTGGTAAAGCCCTTGTCGCCGGCAAATCCACAGCAGTGAATACCTTCGGGAATGACCACGGATTTGCTGCACTTGCGCGCCAGATCGATCAGCGCCTGACTTTCCCCCAGGTGCTGAGTGCTGCACGTAACGTGTACCGCGATTGGCGCTTCCTGCGGCGTGAATTCGAGCCTGTCCATCAAATGCGTACGGATGAAACGCACTGGGTCGTACAGGTCCAGTCGAGCATCACCCGGGTCCTGAGCCAGGCGCAGAGTGCAGGGGCTGGTGTCGCAGTAAATCGGATCGAGCCCGCCACGGCTGGCGTGCAGTAACGCGCCAATCAGCTCCTGGCGTTTGTGTTCGGCCTGTTCGGCGTAGCCCTTGGAGGCGAACGGCTGACCGCAGCAGAGACTGTCCTGATTGTCCGGAAAGACTACCTGGTAACCGGCTTTTTCCAGCAAGCCACGGGTTTTGTCGTACAGCGACATTTGTTCTTTATCACCGGCTGCCGGACCCATCACCCGCGAGACGCAGGCCGCCAGGTACACCACTCGCGGACGCGCATCCGTCACGGTCGGGCTGAAGCGAATGGCCTTTTCCGGCTGCGGCATGGCATTGGTCCATTGCGGGACCTGACCTTTGGATAGCTTCGTCAGCGTTGCCGAAAGTTTCGCCAGACGCGGCGCTCCCAGCAGCATCCGCGCACCGTTGGCCACGTGCAGGGTGAAACGTGCGCCTTGCAACGCGGTGGCGAAATTGCCTTCAAGCCAGTTGGCAGTTTTCGTATGCGTCGCCTTACGGCTGCGGAGCTTTTTCACCAGCTCGCCGGTATTGATTCCTACAGGGCAACGCTGGGCGCACAACCCGGTGGCGGCGCAGGTGTCGATGCCCTGGTATTCGTAAGCGGCTTCCAGTTCGGTGGTATCCACGCCTGCACGTTTCTTCGCCTGAATGTCACGCCAGATCACGATGCGCTGGCGCGGGCTCAGGGTCAGGCCTTTCGACGGGCAAACCGGCTCGCAGAAACCGCACTCTATGCACTTGTCCACAATCTCGTCGGCGGCCGGCAGCGGTTTCAGATGCTTCAGGTGGATCTGCGGATCGTCGCTCAGCACCACGTCGGGATTGAGAATGCCGTTAGGGTCGAGCAGGCGTTTGAGCTGCCACATCAACTGGTAGGCATCGCTGCCCCATTCCAGTTCGACGAAGGGCGCCATGTTGCGGCCGGTGCCGTGCTCGGCCTTCAGCGAACCGCCGAATTCCACGGCGACCAATTGTGCGACGTCATCCATGAACGCCTGATAGCGTGCGACTTCTTCCGGGTTGTTGAAGCCTTGGGTGAAGACAAAGTGCAGATTGCCTTCCAGGGCGTGTCCGAAAAGAATCGCTTCGTCGTAGTGATGTTTGTCAAACAGCTCGATCAGACGGTTTACGCCGATGGCCAGTTGTTCTACCGGGAAGGTCACGTCTTCGATGATCACCGTGGTGCCGGTTTTGCGCACCGCACCGACGGCGGGGAAAGTGTCCTTGCGAATGGCCCAGAGACGAGCGTTTTCGACTGGGTCTTCGGTGAAGTCGACCTGTTTCTCCACCGGGAATGAGGCCAGTGACGCCATGATTTGCGCCAGTTGCTCATGCAGCAAAGTGGACGACGCAGCGCGGGATTCGATCAGCAGGGCGCAGGCATTGTTCGACAGATGCTGTACGAAAGCCGGCATGCCCGGCTTGTTCTGCACCGAGCGCAGACTGCGGCGGTCCAGCAGTTCCACGGCCGACACCGGTTGGCTTTTCAGCACGGTGACGGCGTTGCAGCAGGTTTCCACATCCGGGAAAACGATCAGCGCTGAGGCCTTGTTCGGGTGGTCGATCACGGTGTCGTAAGTCACTGCGCTGATGAACCCGAGCGTGCCTTCGGAACCCACCAGCAAGTGGCTCAAGATATCCACAGGTTCATCGAAATCCACCAGGGCGTTGAGTGACAGGCCGGTGGTATTTTTCAGACGATATTTGTGGCGGATTTTTGCGGCCAAATCGGAATTGGCGCGGGTCTCGCGACCCAGTGCCGCCAGACGATCAAGCAGCGCTGCGTGGCTCTCGCGAAACGCCGCGACACTTGCCGCATCTTCGGTATCAAGGCAGCTGCCGTCGGCGAGCACCAGGCGAATACCGGCCAGCGTGTGATAGGTGTTTTGCGCCGTGCCGCAGCACATGCCGCTGGCATTGTTGGCGACAATGCCACCGATTTTGCAGGCGTTGATCGACGCCGGGTCCGGACCGATCTTGCGCCCGAACGGTGCCAGCCACGCATTGGCCTGCGCGCCGATCACGCCCGGTTGCAGGCGGATTTGCGTGCCCTGGCCGCGGATCTCTCGACCGTTCCAGTTATCCCCAAGCACGATCAGCACCGAATCGCTGATGGCCTGGCCGGACAGGCTGGTGCCGGCGGCGCGGAAGGTCACCGGGACTTGGTCCCGTTGCGCCAGTCCGAGCAGTGCCACCACTTCATCTTCGGATTCAACGCGGATCACCAGTTTCGGAATCAGCCGGTAGAAACTGGCGTCGGTGCCGAAGGCCAATGTCGACAGTGGATCGTCGAAACGTCGCTCTTGGGGGATCAGTTTCTGTGCATCTCGCAGGAAAGCCGCCGGTAGACTCATTGGTCCTCCAGGATCAAAACCACCAGGTCTTTCGGACCGTGAGCGCCATAGGCCAGGACTTGCTCGATGTCGGCGGTCTTCGACGGGCCGGAGACCAGCAGCGCGTTGGTCGGCATGCCTTGCGCCCAGTTGAATTCCTGCTGCACCTGATAGAAGTTGTCGCGGATTTCACTGGCCTTGAGCAGGGCGAAATGCACCGGCGGCACCAGGCTCATCAAGCGTGGTTCTTCCCGCGTCGGCCAGAGAATCAGACTGCCCGTGGCAGCGATTGCTCCGAGGGTTCCGGTCAGACTGGCGGGCGTGTCGTTGAACAGCTCGGCTTTCCATTCTTCGACCGGACGGTCGTAGGACTTGAGCGTTGGTAGCCCCGGATTTTTCTCCCAGTGCTGAGCGATACGTTGACCATGAGGCGTAGTCGGCGCGATCAACAAGCTCGGCAATTGGCGATCGCGCAGCAATTGCGCCAGCAGCTCTGGCCAGCCGTCGCCTGATGTCAGATGGATTTCCGTGTGCACCGCTTCCATCAGTTTGCGCAACTGCGGGATCCGTTGTTCCGGGGCATAGGTGTAGGGCGCTGTCACCAGTTCGACGTTGAATTCGTCAGGCACGGGCGTGGTGCCGGTCAGACTATTCCGTAACTTGGCGAGGATATTTTGTTTGGCGCTCATCAGCGGTCTCCCTGTTTGGCCAAGTGCTCGCGGGCCATGTCGTGCAGTGAGCGGGCAGCGGGTTTCGGGGCGCTGTGGTTTTGCGTCCACGGGCCGACGTTACTCGGGGCGAGGGCGCGCAGTCGTGTGGCGAAAAAGCCGAACAGCCGGTACAGCGTCGGCGAGCTGTTGAGCTTCGCCCAGGCATTCCAGATAAAGCGTTCCCTGCGCGAATACTTGCTGCCCTGGCCGCGCATGACTTGATGCGGACTGTCCGGGGCTTTGACGTTCTCTTCCCGTAGGCGACGCAGTAAGGCCGGGATAGGAATTTTTACCGGGCAGACTTCACCGCAGGCACCGCACAGTGACGACGCGCTCGGATGGTCCGGGACATTCGCCAGGCCGACCATGTGCGGGGTGATGATTTTTCCGATAGGCCCAGGGTAAACCTCCCCATAGGCATGACCGCCGATTCGAGTGTAGACCGGGCAATGATTCATACAGGCGCCGCAGCGAATGCAGTTCAGGGTCTGGCGCAGTTCGCTGTCGGCAAAAGCCTGGCTGCGACCGTTGTCGAGCAATACCAGGTGCACTTCCCGGGGGCCGTCGAGTTCATGCTCCTTGCGCGAGCCGGAGATCATGTTGACGTAAGTGGTGATCGGCTGGCCCAGCGCGGAGCGTGTCAGCAGTGACAGCAAAGGGACCACGTCCCGCAGGTTTTCAACGACTTTTTCGATGCCGGTCACGGCAATGTGAACCGGCGGGACCGTGGTGGTCATTCGGCCGTTGCCTTCGTTTTCCACCAGCAACAGGGTGCCGGTTTCGGCCACGGCGAAGTTGACGCCGGAGACGCCGATGTCCGCTTCGAAAAATTTCTGTCGCAAGACTTTGCGACCGATCTGAATGAGTTGGTCAACGTCCTTGGTGTACTCCACGCCAAGTTTGTCGTGGAACAAGGACGCGACCTGACCGGCATTCTTGTGGATCGCCGGCATAATAATGTGTGAAGGCTTCTCGTGGTCGAGCTGGACGATGTACTCGCCCATGTCCGATTCCAGACATTCAATGCCCTGTTCAGCGAGGAAATGATTCATCTCCATCTCTTCGCTGACCATCGATTTGCCCTTGATCACTTGCCGCCCCTCGTGAGCGCGGATGATCGAGAGGACGATGCCATTGGCTTCGTCCACCGTTTCCGCCCAGTGCACTGTCACACCGTTGCGGGTCAGGTTCTGTTCAAGCTGCTCGAGCAGGTCGGGCAACTTCGATAACGCACGGGCGCGGACAGCATTGCCCAGCGCTCGCAAATGTTCTCTTTCATGGGCATCGCTGAAGGACGTTGCCCGTTTTGTCATCAGTGAATCCATTGCAGTGCGAAAGTTGTTTCGCAACTGCTTGTCACCCAACGCCGTGTGAGCGCGGGTGCGGAAATCTTCTTCTACGGCAACCGTAGGAATAATCGCGGAAGCGTTCATTGGCCGCCTCCGGTTCGCTGCCAGAGGAAACTGGCCAGATGCTGACCGCGCAACGCTTCCTTCTGTTTCTCCAGCGAGCCGTTGATGTTCATCAGGCAACCGCAGTCGGCACTGAGTACCTTGTGCGCGCCGGATTCCTTCAACGACCGGGTCTTGTCAGCCACCATCGCGCCGGAAATGTCTGGCATACGGACGCTGAATGTCCCACCAAAGCCACAGCATTCACTTTCATGGCTATGGTCGACGCGTTCCACATTGCCCAGCTGCGCCAACAACTCGCGGCCGTGCAGGTGGGTGTTCATCTCGCGACGTGCCGAGCACGAGGTGTGCAACGCCACTTTTACCGGTTCGCCGCTGTCCTTGAGCTGCACCTTGCAGACGAACAACAGGAACTCGGCCAACTCATAAGTCCGGGCCGCCAGCGCCCGAACCTGTTTCAGTGTTTCCGGCTCGTCCTTGAACAAGTCGGCGTAGTGTTCGCGCAGCATGCCGGCACACGATCCCGACGGCACCACCACTGGATAGTCGCCGGCGAACAGCGCCAATTGCGAGCGTGCAACGGTCCGGGCCTGGTCGGTGTAACCGGAGGTGTAGGCCGGTTGCCCGCAACAGCTTTGCCCCTGCGGGTACTCGACACGAATGCCTTCGCGTTCCAGCAGGTGAATCGCATCCATCCCGGCTTCCGGGTAGAACAAATCCACCACGCAGGTCCCGAACAGGTAGACCCGTGACGGTTTTTCGCTGGGATATTGCCGAGGCTCGGGCAGTGGCGGGGCGACGCGGGTCGCGTTTGGCACGGCGTTGTAAAAAAGCTCGCTCATCAGGCGTGTCTCTCGGCCGGTTATCCGTCCGCTGAGGCTGCTGAAATATAGAGGGTGATTCTTTCAGCAGCCTTACAGACCGGGTTGTGGATAGCTGACGCCGGAATCGTAGTCCGGCGTCGGTTTTTGCTGTTTGTCTTGTAGTACTTAGTGCACCAGCATGCCGGTGAACCAGTAGGCCTGAGCCAGGGTGATCAAGCCGACGATGGTTGCGAAGAACAGGCTGTGCTTGAGGGTGAAGCGGAACAGATCCGACTCCTTGCCCACCAGACCGGTCGCGGCGCAGGCCACGGCGATCGATTGTGGCGAGATCATCTTGCCGGTTACGCCGCCGCTGGTGTTCGCCGCGACCAGCAAGGTGTCGTTGACGCCGATCTGGTGTGCGGTAGTCGCCTGCAACGAGCTGAACAGCGCGTTGGACGACGTATCGGAACCGGTCAGGAACACGCCCAGCCAGCCGAGGAACGGCGAGAAGAACGGGAACGCTGCGCCGGTGCCTGCCAGTACCAGGGCCATGGTCGAGGACATGCCCGAGTAGTTGGTGACGAAGGCAAACGCCAGCACCATGCCGATGGACAGAATCGGCCAGCGCAGTTCGTAGAAGGTCTCTCTCAAAGTGGTAAGACCAGTTTTGACATTGATCTTCAGTACCAGCATCGAGATCAACGCGGAGAAGAAAATCGCCGTGCCGGTCGCGGAAATCGGGTCGAGTTTGAACACAGCCGGGATAGCAGTCGGGGCGGCCACGATCGGTGCGACCTTGATCACCATTTGGTCCAGGTGCGGGATCGCGAAGTTGAACACCCAGCTGTACATCGACCCGCCAGCGGCAAACATCGCCTTGAAGGGTTTCAAGGTCCAGATGGTCACCAGCACGGTGAGGATCAGGAATGGTGACCAGGCTTTGAGAATTTCACCGAGGCTGTAGGGCGAAGCCACGGTGCTGCGCGGCAGGCCGAAACCGCCAGCGCTGGCGCTCACCACGGAAGCCGAGACGGCACCGACGATGTGTTGGCCTGCAGCGCGTTTTGGCTGCCAGACTTTCAGGAACAGCGTCAGGGAGATCAGGCTGGCCAGGGCCGAGGTGATGTCCGGCAACTCAGGGCCGATGAAGTTCGAGGTGAAGTATTGGGTGATGGCAAAGCTCAAGCCAGCGACCAGTGCTGCCGGCCAGGTTTCCCGCACGCCGCGCAGGCCGTCCATCATGAACACCAGCCAGAACGGCACGAACAGCGACAGCAGCGGCAGTTGGCGGCCCGTCATGGCGCCGATTTTGAACGCGTCGATACCGGTCACTTGCCCGGCCACGATGATTGGAATCCCCAAGGCACCAAACGCCACCGGCGCCGTGTTGGCGATCAGGCAAAGGCCAGCGGCGTACAGCGGATTGAAGCCCAGTCCTACAAGCAGTGCGGCGGTAATCGCTACCGGTGCGCCGAAACCGGCTGCACCTTCAAGGAATGCACCGAAGCAGAAACCGATCAGCAACACCTGCAAGCGCTGGTCGTCGGTGATCGAGAGGACGGAGCTGCGGATCACTTCGAACTGACCACTCTTGACCGTCAGTTTGTAGAGGAACACGGCAGCCACGATGATCCACGCAATCGGCCACAGGCCGTAAGCGAAGCCATACCCGGCGGCGGCGAATGCCATGTCGACCGGCATCTGAAAGGCGAAGATGGCGACCGCAATGGACAAGGCCAGCGTGATGCTGCCGGCCACGTGCCCTTTGAGCCGGAACACGGCCAACGCCAGAAAGAAAAACACGATGGGAATTACGGCCGCGAGCGCGGAAAAGCCGAGGCTGCCGAGCGGGGTATAGAGCTGTTGCCAGGTTTGCATATGGGGTGGCCCCTAATTGTTGTTGGTCAGGCACTGTTCAGCGTTCTTGGATAATTGGTAATACCAATTTACAATCGCTGTTCGCTAGGGTAAAAGCCTTATAGGCGGTGTGTCAATTTGCCGCCCTAAAACTTTTGTCGAACAAGCGCTATGGCTCCCGAGTGGTGCGCTTGAACAAATGCCGTCGGGTAGGTGCTGGTACAGCGCCGATAGGCCAGAATAGAGAGCCCGGCGAGCCGTCGGGATCGTGGAGATTTGAGTTATGGGGTTTGATCAAATTCGTCAGCGCCGTTTGTCTGACGATATTGTCGAGCAGCTCGAGGGGATGATCCTCGAGGGCACGCTGAAGGCAGGTGAACGCTTGCCGGCAGAACGCGCGCTGGCCGAGCAGTTCGGCGTGTCACGCCCTTCGTTGCGCGAAGCGATTCAGAAGCTGGCGGCCAAGGGCTTGCTGGTCAGTCGCCAGGGCGGCGGAAATTATGTGGTGGAATCACTGGGCACGACCTTCAGTGATCCGCTTCTTCATCTGCTGGAAAGCAACCCCGAGGCCCAGCGTGATCTGCTGGAGTTTCGCCACACCCTGGAAGCGTCCTGCGCCTATTACGCAGCGCTGCGCGCCACGGATGTCGATCGCGAGCGACTGACTGCGGCCTTTAATGAATTGCAGGATTGCTACACGCGTCACGATGAAGTGAGCCGGGCGGAAGAGGGCGCGGCGGATGCGAATTTTCACCTGGCAATCGCCGAAGCCAGTCACAACGCGGTGTTGCTGCACACCATTCGCGGGCTGTTCGATCTGCTCAAGCGCAACGTGGTGACCAACATCGGCGGTATGTACAAGCAGCGCACTGAAACCCGCGACATGCTGATCACGCAGCACCGGGAGTTGTACATGGCGATTATCGAAGGTAGGGCGGAGCAGGCGCGGGAAGTCTCCAGTCGACACATTTTGTATGTGCAGGAAGTACTGGAAGAGGTGCGTCAGGAAGTGCAGCGCATGGCCCGGGCGGAGCGGCGCAAGGGGATGTAGTCAGTCAGTTTTGTATCGTTTTTGCGATTGCCTTCGCGGGCAAGCCTCGCTCCTACAGGATTACGCGGTCCTGTAGGAGCGAGCGGGCGGCGTTCCGACTTGCCCGCGAAGGCGGTCTCAAGGAAGGAAATTACTCTTCCTTGCCCTTGTTGCGCACCGCACGCTGCAACTCGCGACCGGCGTCGCGTTCGCGTTCGGTGTCACGCTTGTCGTATTCCTTCTTGCCCTTGCCCAACGCGATCTCGCACTTGACCATGTGCTTGCTCCAGTACCAGGACAGGCACACGCACGCGTAACCCTTTTGCTGCACGGCGGCGGCCAGCTTTTCCAGCTCTCGGCGGTTGAGCAGCAATTTACGGGTGCGCGTCGGATCAGCGATGACGTGGGTGCTGGCGGTCGTCAGGGGGGTGATGTGACTGCCGAGCAGCCAGGCTTCCCCATCCTTGAGCAGCACGTAACTGTCGACCAGTTGCAGCTTGCTCGCCCGCAGACTTTTTACTTCCCAGCCGGCCAGGACCAGACCAGCCTCGAACCGATGTTCGATGAAGTAATCGTGTCGCGCCTTTTTATTTTGCGCGATGGTCCCTGTTGGGTGTTTCTTCTGTTTAGCCATAGGGGCGGCATTATAGGGAGTTGCAAGCGAGTCGGCTACGGTGACGCAGCGTGCTTGAGCAGGTTGATTGAATCCCGGACAATGCGCCCTCTTTTTTCAATGCTTGGACGTGGTAACGATGTCGACAGACAAGGTTTCTGTCCACGGCAGTTGGGCTAGCCGCTGGGTCTTCATACTCGCCGCGACCGGTTCGGCCGTGGGCCTGGGTAGCATCTGGAAGTTCCCGTACATGGTCGGGGTCTACGGCGGCGGTGCGTTTGTGTTGATGTTCCTGGCCTGTATCGCACTGATCGGCGTGCCGGTCATGCTGGCGGAAACCCTGATCGGCCGGCGCGCCCGGCAAAGTCCGGCCAACGCCTTGAAGGTGCTGGCGCTGGAGGCGGGGCATTCGGGAAAGTGGTCCTGGGGCGCGTTCGCCGGGATGATCACGGCTCTGCTGATCCTGTCTTTCTATAGCGTTGTCGGCGGCTGGTCGCTGGATTACATCATCGACATGGGGCGCGGCGATTTCCAGGGGGTAACGCCCGATCAGGTTGGCGCTTACTTTGGCAGGGTGATCGCCGACCCATGGCGCCTGACACTTTGGCACACGATTTTTATGCTGCTGTCCGCCATTGTGATCGCCAAAGGCGTCGTCGCCGGGCTTGAACGCAGCCTGCGCATCATGATGCCGTTGCTCTTTGTGATGATTCTGGTGCTGCTGGGTTACAGCATGACCACCGGCCATTTCATGGAGGGCGTGCATTTCATGTTCGACTTCCACCCGGAAAAAGTCCTCGACGGCTTGCTGCCCGCCATGGGGCATGCGTTCTTCTCCCTCAGCGTGGGCGTGGGTTCGATCATGATCTACGGCGCTTACATGCCTAAGGACTCGTCGATTTCAGGCACCGTCGTCGGAGTAGCGCTGCTCGATACCTTTGTTTCGCTCGTGGCCGGCCTGGCGTTGTTTCCAATAGTGTTTGCTGCCGGCCTGAATCCGAGTGAAGGCCCTGGCCTGATGTTCGTCAGCCTGCCATTTGCCTTTGGTAACGTAGCGTTCGGCCAGTTGATGGGCGTAGTGTTTTTCGTGCTGGTAGCGATTGCGGCCTGGAGTTCGGCGATTTCGTTGCTGGAGCCGATGGTGGCTTACCTGGTTGAACGTACTAAAGTCAGTCGCGCCTGGGTGACGTTCTGGCTGGCGTTCACGTGCTGGTTCGTCGGTCTGGGGACGGTGTTTTCCTTCAATATCTGGAAGGAAGCCAGGTTTTTCGTGAACGAAGGCGGAATGTTCCATCTCTATCAATGGGGTGCGGCCGGCGGCCTGGATTTCTTTGGCGTGATCGATTTCTTTACCTCGCGGATCATGCTGCCACTCGGTGGTTTGTGCTTCGTGGTGTTTGCGGGCTGGGTGATGGGGCGTGAAGCGGTGCGCGACGAGTTGTCGATCCGCAGCCCCATGTTGTTCAATCTGTCCCTGTTTTTGATGCGCTATGTAGCGCCCATCGGCATTCTCGTAGTGTTTGCCGCCCAGCTGTGGAAGTGACGCTGACATGACGACACACATTCAACGTTCGGCACTGCTGCCGTATCCGGCGCAAGCGCTGTATGACCTGGTCAATGACGTGGCGCGTTACCCGGAGTTTCTGCCGTGGTGCTCGTCGGCCGAAGTCCTGGAAAGCTCTCCCGAGCATATGCGCGCGAGCGTAGGTGTGGCCAAGGGTGGTCTCAGCCAGCATTTCGTGACGCGCAACGCGCTGGTTCCGGGGCAATCGATCGAGATGAACCTCGAGGAAGGCCCGTTCACTCAGTTGCATGGCATCTGGGTGTTCAAGGCATTGACCGACAAGGCCTGCAAGATCAGCCTGGACCTTTCGTTCGATTACGCCGGGCCGATTGTTCGCGCGACCCTGGGGCCGCTGTTCAATCAGGCGGCCAATACGCTGATGGATGCGTTCTGCCAGCGCGCCAAGCAAATGCATGGTTGAGGCCGTGATCGAGGTTGAGGTGGTGTATGCCGCCGTGGACCGTCAGGTGCTTCTCTGTGAAACGGTGCCCGCAGGCACGACAGTGCGGATGGCTTTGCTGGAGTCGAGGGTGGCCGAGGCGTTTCCGGAGCTGGATCTGGCTAATTGTCCCGTGGGGATATTCGGCAAGGTGGTCGCGGATCCGGACATTCGTCAGGTTCAGGCGGGGGATCGCATCGAGATTTATCGGCCGCTGCTGGCTGATCCGAAAGAGGTTCGCCGGCTTCGCGCCGCCAAGGCTGCCGAGGCCAAAGCGCGGAATCAGTGATGCGCCAAACGCCAGACAATAAAAAACCCGGACATTCCGGGTTTTTTATTGCGTCGCAAATTACTGCGGCGAGGTTTCCAGCGGTTCTGGCGTCGGGACCGGTACGGTTTCTACGCCGTCCACGTCCTTCTGGATCTGATCCAGCAACGAACCCGGCTTGACCGGTTTTTCCGGTTTCGGCTTCTCGGCGTTTTCTGCAGGTGCGGTCACGTTAGTGCCGCTGTCCTTGCCGAGAATGGCTTCGTCCCGGCTCACGCCTGGCATGAAATCACCAGAGAGGCTGACAAGTTGGTCATTTGGGTTGAAGATAACGCTAATGCGTTCCTGTTGGCGTTCACCGCCACCCGGTTGCAGGCTGTACAGATAATCCCAGCGATCGGCATGGAACGTGTCGGTCAGCAGAGGGTTGCCCATGATAAACCGTACTTGCCGACGGGTCATTCCCGGGCGTAACTGGTCTATCATGTCCTGCGTGACGACATTGCCCTGCTGGATGTCGATTTTGTAAACCCCGGGGAATGAACAACCGGCGAGTGCGAGCAGTCCCACAAAGGTGAAACTGGTTAGCAAGAGCTTGGTGTTTTGCATCGGTGGGCGACTTCCACTATCTTGGCTGGGACAACGTAAACGCCGATCATACCCGCATTAAGAGAAGCTGCGAAGCAGCATCGCGAGAAAGCTGACCATGGTTGAAAATAGCGAACTACGCAAAGCCGGCCTCAAAGTGACCCTCCCACGGGTCAAGATTCTGCAAATGCTCGATTCCGCCCAGCAACGCCACATGAGTGCCGAGGATGTTTACAAGGCGCTGATGGAGGCTGGTGAGGACGTTGGTCTGGCCACGGTTTACCGTGTACTGACCCAGTTCGAGGCAGCTGGCCTTGTGGTGCGGCACAACTTCGATGGAGGCCATGCGGTCTTCGAGCTGGACGACGGCAAGCATCACGACCATATGGTCAACGTCGAGACCAGTGAAGTGATCGAATTCTTCGACGAAGAAATCGAGCGTCTGCAGAAAGCCATCGTCGATAAGTATGGCTTCGAGATGGTTGATCACAATCTGGTGCTGTACGTACGCAAGAAAAAGTAAGCATGTCGCGCGAACTTCAGGTTCGTGAAACGAGCGAAGGCGACCCCAGGGTCGCCTTCGTGCTTTCTGCCGTTCCTAAATTTTTGCGGTAACGACCATTTTCTTGGCGTGAGCCAAGGATTCCTTGGTCAGGTCGATGCCACCCAACATGCGTGCCACTTCTTCGACGCGATCGTTCTTGCTTAGCTTGGAGACGGCTGTGTGTGTCGCATCCTCGCCGCGCACCTTGTGCACAAATAGATGCTGGTGCCCTTGCGCCGCCACTTGTGGCAGGTGAGTCACTGTGAGGACTTGCCCACGCTCACCTAGGCGACGCAGTAGCTGGCCGACAATCTCCGCTGTTGGACCGCCAATGCCCACGTCCACTTCGTCGAATACCAGGGTCGGTACGCGCGAAGTCTGTGCAGTGATCACCTGAATCGCGAGGCTGATCCGCGACAACTCACCGCCTGAGGCTACTTTGGCCAGGGCTTTCAATGGTTGCCCAGGGTTGGCGCTTACCAGCAGTTCGACCTGTTCCAGTCCGTTCGGCAGCAACTCATCGCTGCCGTTGGGGCGCAGCTCGATGGTAAAGCGTCCACCGGGCATGCCCAGTCGCTGGATTTCCTGTTCCACGGCACTGGCCAGACTGCTTGAGGCCTGGTGGCGCAAGTCGCTCAGCTCCCGGGCCTTTTCCTGATAGTGACGGGCATAGGAGGCCAGTTCGTCGCTTAGCCGCTCGATGGATTCATCATTGGCATTCAGGGTTTCGATTTCATCCAGCAGCCGCTGCTGCATCTCGGCGACCTCGGTCGGCTGGATGCGGTGTTTGCGCGCCATGGTGTAGATCGCATCGAGGCGTTCTTCCAGGTACTGAAGGCGCGCCGGGTCGGCGTCGAAGTTATCGAGGAAGCGATTCAGCTCGCCCACCGCTTCTTCAACCTGGATCTGCGCACTGGTCAGCAAGCTGCTGGCTTCGCCCAGTGCGCCAATCGAGTTGTTCACGCTCGACAGGCGATTGAGGCTTGCAGTCAGGGCGTTCAGGACATTTCCGGAATCACTTTCGCTGCATTGTTCGACCACTTGTCGGCAGATGCCCAGCAGGGTTTCGGCGTTGGTCAGGTTCTTGTGTTCCTGCTCCAACTGCTCCAGTTCGTTTTCACCGAGGCCGAGGTTTTCAAGTTCCTCGAGTTGATAGCTGAGCAATTGATGGCGAGCGCGCTGCTCGTCGCCGGAGTTGGACAGTCGTTCCAGCTCCTGGCGGGTCTGGCGCCAGCGCTGGGCGGCCAATTGCACTTGGCGGGCAAGGTCGGTGGCGCCGGCGTATTCGTCGAGCAGGCGGCGGTGAGTGTCGGTCTTGAGCAGGGATTGGTGCTCGTGCTGGCTGTGGATATCAATCAGCAACTCGCCCAGGGCCTTGAGGTCACCCAGTGGGCAGGGCGTGCCGTTGATGTAGCCACGCGAACGTCCTTCGGCGGTGATTACCCGCCGCAGGATGCACGGGCCATCGCTTTCGAGGTCGCGCTCGGCCAGCCAGGCGCTGGCTTCGGGGATGTCGACCAGGTCGAAGGTTGCAAGGATGTCGGCCTTGTCAGCGCCGGGGCGGACCACGCCACTGTCGGCGCGATCGCCCAAGGTCAGGCCGAGGGCGTCGAGCATGATCGACTTGCCGGCGCCGGTTTCCCCTGTGATCACGCTCATCCCGCGATCGAGTTCGAGATCGAGATGTTCGACGATGGCGTAGTTGTGTACGGACAGGTGCACCAGCATAAAGGCCGCTCCCAGGCTTTAGGTCTGGTTATTTATACAGTGTTTTATTTGTGCCTGACAATGCCCTCGCTTAGCTCGATTTGCTTGGTCCGACGAAATCGTTAGCGCATCGAGGAATGGCAATGCAGCTGTTTTTTGTAGGGTTAATCATATCGAGCCCCTTGAAGCTGATTTTTGCGGCCCCATATACCGGGACAGAAGCGCGAGTTGAGCTCGCGGACGAAATTGAAAGGAGAAATCTATGGCTGACGAACAGACAGTGGATACGCAAAATCTAGACGCCGATCAGGCTGCCCAGGATTCGGGTAATGACCTGGCGGCTCGTGTACAAGTGCTCGAAGAGCAACTGGCTGGCGCCCAGGATCAGGCCTTGCGTGTAGCGGCTGATCTGCAGAACGTCCGCCGCCGCGCCGAGCAGGATGTAGAAAAAGCGCACAAATTCGCCCTGGAAAAATTCGCAGGCGATTTGCTGCCGATCATCGACAGCCTGGAGCGTGGTCTGGAGTTGTCCAGTCCGGATGACGAAAGCATCCGTCCAATGCGCGAAGGCATCGAGCTGACCCTGAAAATGTTCCAGGACACCCTGAAGCGTTATCAGCTGGAAGCGATCGATCCGCATGGCGAACCGTTCAACGCCGTTCAGCATCAGGCAATGGCCATGCAGGAAAGCGCCGACGTAGAGCCGAACAGTGTGCTCAAGGTGTTCCAGAAGGGCTATCAGCTCAACGGTCGTCTGCTGCGCCCGGCCATGGTCGTGGTCAGCAAGGCCCCTGCGCCGGTTTCGCCTTCGATTGACGAGCAGGCTTGAAATTAGCCGCAAGGCCCCCATTTAGAAGTCAAGCGTTTAAGTGCTACCGCAGTTAGCCACCACTGCTGCGGCAACCAAATCCAAAGTTTCGGGAGAGTGAACATGGGCAAAATTATCGGTATCGACCTGGGGACTACCAACTCCTGCGTCTCCGTGCTTGAAAACGGCGTAGCCAAAGTAATCGAAAACGCCGAAGGCGCGCGTACCACGCCGTCGATCATCGCTTACGCCAACGATGGCGAAATCCTGGTTGGCCAGTCGGCCAAGCGTCAGGCTGTGACCAATCCGCACAACACCCTGTATGCGGTGAAGCGTCTGATCGGTCGTAAGTTCGACGAAGAAGTCGTACAGAAAGACATCAAGATGGTCCCTTACAAAATCGCCAAGGCTGACAACGGCGACGCGTGGGTAGAAGTGAACGGCCAGAAAATGTCGCCGCCACAAATCTCGGCTGAAATTCTGAAGAAAATGAAGAAGACCGCCGAAGACTACCTCGGCGAACCAGTGACCGAAGCGGTGATCACCGTTCCGGCCTACTTCAACGACAGCCAGCGTCAGGCGACCAAAGACGCCGGTCGCATCGCAGGCCTGGACGTTAAACGTATCATCAACGAACCGACCGCAGCCGCTCTGGCTTACGGTATGGACAAGGCGAAAGGCGATCACACCGTGATCGTTTACGACCTGGGCGGCGGTACTTTTGACGTTTCCGTGATCGAAATCGCGGAAGTCGATGGCGAGCACCAGTTCGAAGTATTGGCCACCAACGGTGACACGTTCCTGGGTGGTGAAGACTTTGACATTCGTCTGATCGACTACCTCGTCGACGAATTCAAGAAAGAAAGCGGCATGAACCTCAAGGGTGACCCGCTGGCCATGCAGCGCCTGAAAGAAGCCGCTGAAAAAGCCAAGATCGAACTGTCCTCGAGCATGTCGACCGACGTGAACCTGCCGTACATCACTGCAGACGCCACCGGTCCCAAGCACTTGAACGTGAAAATCTCCCGCGCCAAGCTCGAAGCGCTGGTAGAAGACCTGGTTCAGCGCACCATCGAACCTTGCCGCATTGCTCTGAAAGACTCCGGCATCGACGTTGGCGCGATCAACGACGTGATCCTGGTCGGCGGTCAGACCCGTATGCCACTGGTTCAGAAGCTGGTGACCGAGTTCTTCGGCAAAGAAGCACGTAAAGACGTGAACCCGGACGAAGCCGTTGCCATGGGTGCTGCTATCCAGGGCGCCGTATTGGCCGGTGACGTGAAAGACGTTCTGCTGCTCGACGTCAGCCCGCTGACACTGGGTATCGAAACCATGGGTGGCGTGATGACCGCGCTGATCGAGAAAAACACCACGATTCCTACCAAGAAATCGCAAGTGTTCTCGACTGCCGACGACAACCAGGGCGCCGTGACCATTCACGTGCTGCAAGGCGAGCGTAAGCAAGCGGCTCAGAACAAGTCGTTGGGCAAGTTCGACCTGGCCGAGATTCCACCAGCGCCACGCGGTGTGCCACAAATTGAAGTGACCTTCGACATCGATGCCAACGGCATCCTGCACGTAGGCGCCAAAGACAAGGCTACCGGCAAGGCTCAGTCGATCGTGATCAAGGCCAACTCCGGTTTGTCTGATGAAGAGATCGAGAAAATGATTCGCGATGCTGAAGCGAACTCCGAGGAAGACCGCAAGTTCGAAGAACTGGCGACTGCCCGCAACCAGGGCGATGCACTGGTTCACTCGACTCGTAAAATGGTCGCGGAAGCAGGCGATAAAGTGACTGCTGAAGAGAAGGCTGCAATCGAAGCTGCTGTTGTTGCTCTGGAAGCCGCTGTTAAAGGCGACGACAAAGCTGCAATCGAAGCCAAAGTTGAAGAGCTGTCGAAAGTCTCCGCTCCAGTGGCGCAGAAGATGTACGCCGAACAGGCTCAGCCTGCTGAAGGCGCGGCACCGCACGACGAAAAAGCTGAAAAGGCTGACGACGTTGTCGATGCCGAGTTCGAAGAAGTCAAAGACCACAAGTAAGTTGTTGGTCGCCCGGTTGACTGCCTTGAGGCGGTGACTGGTAGGATGTCGCCGCGCGGGAGCCTGCTCCCGCGTTGGCGTGTCTGGAGTACACGAATTTTTACAGCATGCGACAGCGCTCGTGTGTTGGCGGTATGGCCGGGAATGCTCCTGCTTTTCGAGCCGAAAGTACTGCAATGAATCAAAGACCAGGATCGTTGAATTGACGTGAGTTGGGTCCGGGCCTGTATTGGGGCTCAACGAGTTTGGCGAGGCTCAGGAGAGGTTTGCCGAACGTCCTTAAGAGTGCAAAGACTTATGGCAAAGCGTGACTATTACGAAGTATTGGGTGTTGAGCGTGGCACAAGCGAAGCGGACCTGAAAAAGGCCTACCGTCGCCTGGCGATGAAGCACCACCCGGACCGTAATCCCGATGACAAAGCGTCGGAAGAGATGTTCAAGGAGGCCAACGAGGCCTACGAAGTGCTGTCCGATTCCAGCAAACGCGCGGCGTACGACCAGTACGGTCACGCCGGTGTCGACCCGAGCATGGGTGGCGGCGGTGCCGGTTTTGGCGGTCAGAACTTCTCCGACATCTTTGGTGATGTCTTCAGTGACTTCTTCGGTGGCGGTCGCGGCGGTGCTCGTGGCGGCGCCCAGCGCGGCAGCGACCTGCGTTACACCCTGGAGCTGAATCTGGAAGAAGCGGTGCGCGGCACAACCGTGAATATCCGCGTTCCGACACTGGTCAACTGCAAGCCATGCGATGGCTCGGGTGCCAAGAAAGGCTCCTCGCCGATCACCTGCCCGACGTGCGGCGGTATCGGTCAAGTCCGCATGCAGCAAGGTTTCTTCTCGGTGCAGCAGACCTGCCCGCGCTGCCATGGTCAGGGCAAGATCATTTCCGATCCATGCACCTCCTGCAACGGTGACGGCCGCGTTGAAGAGTACAAAACCCTTTCCGTGAAAGTGCCGGCCGGTGTCGACACCGGTGACCGCATTCGTCTGTCCGGCGAAGGCGAGGCGGGTGCTCAGGGCGGTCCGACTGGCGACCTGTACGTGGTGATCAATGTGCGCGAGCACGCGATCTTCCAGCGCGACGGCAAGCACCTGTTCTGTGAAGTGCCGATCAGCTTCGTCGATGCGGCGCTGGGTGGCGAGCTGGAGATTCCGACCCTTGATGGTCGGGTCAAACTGAAAATCCCTGAAGGGACTCAGACCGGCAAACAATTCCGTGTGCGCGGCAAAGGCGTTGCGCCCGTGCGTGGTGGCGGTGCCGGTGACCTGATGTGTCGTGTGGCGGTCGAAACCCCGGTCAACCTGGGACGTCGTCAACGCGAATTGCTGGAAGAGTTCCGCAGTTCGCTGGCGGACGACAACAGCCATTCGCCGAAAACCACCGGCTGGTTCGAAGGCGTGAAGCGCTTCTTTGGCGATCTGTAAGGAGTGAGCATGCGACGTATAGCTGTGATGGGCGCTGCTGGCCGCATGGGCAAGATCCTGGTCGAAGCCGTGCAGCAACGTGCACCGCTGACTGGCCTGACCGCCGCCATCGTGCGCCCCGGCAGCACGCTGATTGGCGTGGATGCCGGTGAGCTGGCTTCGTTGGGGCGTATTGGCGTACCGCTGTCCAGTCATGTGGAAGCGGTGGCTGAAGAATTCGATGTGTTGATCGATTTCACGCTCCCTGAAGTCATGCTGAAAAATCTGGCGTTCTGCCGTAAGGCAGGCAAGGCGATGGTGATCGGCACGACCGGCCTGGACGCTGCGCAGAAGCAGTTGCTGGTCGAGGCGGGCAAGGACATTCCTATCGTGTTCGCGGCCAACTTCAGTGTCGGCGTGAACCTTTCGCTGAAGCTGCTCGACATGGCTGCTCGCGTGCTGGGTGATGAGGCGGATATCGAAATCATCGAGGCTCATCATCGGCACAAGATTGACGCGCCTTCAGGCACGGCCTTGCGCATGGGCGAAGTGATTGCCAGCGCGCTGGATCGTGATTTGCAGAAGGTCGCGGTCTACGGGCGTGAAGGTCACACCGGTGCGCGTGAGCGTGAGACGATCGGTTTTGCGACTGTGCGTGGCGGTGATGTGGTCGGTGATCACACGGTGCTGTTCGCTTGTGAGGGTGAGCGCCTCGAAATCACGCACAAGGCGTCGAGTCGCATGACTTTCGCCAAGGGTGCGGTGCGTGCGGCATTGTGGCTGGACGGTCGTGAGCCAGGTCTCTACGACATGCAGGACGTGCTCGACCTGCGTTAAGATGCACCCGAAACCGGGTTCCAACCCATCGGTGGGGCCCGGTTTTATTACGCCAAGCGACGTCCTGTCGCATTCCCCGGCCTTTAGGGCTCATTGGCGGTAGACCAAAAATGCCTTTTTCTGTAAGCTACAGCTTTAGTGTGTCCACTAAAAGCGCGCAGAATAATTCAGTGAAGAAGCGGGGTGACGTGTCCATACGTCACTCCGCTTTTTTACAACCTGCGATCGCCCTTTCAGGCTTTATTTACGGGAGGTCTTCTTGACTAAGCCAGCCATACTCGCCCTTGCTGATGGCAGCATTTTTCGCGGCGAAGCCATTGGAGCCGACGGTCAAACCGTTGGTGAGGTGGTGTTTAACACCGCAATGACCGGCTATCAGGAAATCCTTACCGATCCTTCCTACGCCCAACAGATCGT
The DNA here is from genome assembly GCF_059716135.1 of Pseudomonas sp. LBUM1651. NCBI lineage: Bacteria > Pseudomonadati > Pseudomonadota > Gammaproteobacteria > Pseudomonadales > Pseudomonadaceae > Pseudomonas > Pseudomonas sp. LBUM1651. The sequence goes on from NZ_CP166805.1 coordinate 823,338, forward strand.
TACCCTGACTTACCCGCACATCGGCAACACCGGCACCACGCCGGAAGATGCCGAGTCCGACCGCGTCTGGTCCGCTGGCCTGGTCATCCGTGACCTGCCACTGGTTGCGAGCAACTGGCGTAACACGATGTCCCTGTCCGACTACCTGAAAGCCAACAACGTTGTGGCCATTGCCGGTATCGACACCCGCCGCCTGACGCGCATCCTGCGTGAAAAAGGCGCGCAGAACGGCTGCATCATGGCCGGTGACAACATTTCCGAAGAGGCGGCTATCGCCGCTGCTCAAGGCTTCCCTGGCCTCAAAGGCATGGACCTGGCGAAAGTCGTCAGCACCAAGGAAACCTACGAGTGGCGCTCGACTGTCTGGGATTTGAAAACCGACAGCCACGCGACCATCGACGCTTCCGAGCTGCCGTACCACGTGGTTGCCTACGACTACGGCGTCAAGCTGAACATTCTGCGCATGCTGGTCGAGCGCGGTTGCCGCGTCACCGTGGTGCCGGCTCAAACGCCTGCAGCTGACGTGCTGGCGATGAAGCCGGACGGCGTGTTCCTGTCCAACGGCCCTGGCGATCCGGAGCCTTGCGACTACGCGATCCAGGCGATCAAGGATGTACTGGAAACCGAGATTCCGGTATTCGGTATCTGCCTCGGTCACCAGTTGCTGGCTCTGGCCTCCGGCGCCAAGACTCTGAAAATGGGTCACGGCCACCACGGTGCCAACCACCCGGTCCAGGATCTGGACAGCGGTGTGGTGATGATCACCAGCCAGAACCACGGTTTTGCGGTAGACGAAGCGACCCTGCCAGCCAACGTCCGCGCGATTCACAAATCGCTGTTCGACGGCACCCTGCAAGGTATCGAGCGTACCGACAAGAGCGCCTTCAGCTTCCAGGGTCACCCTGAAGCCAGCCCTGGCCCGAACGACGTAGCACCACTGTTCGATCGCTTCATCAACGAAATGGCCAAGCGACGCTGATCGCTCGCCTTGATGCAGCAAAGCTTGAAGGCGGTCCCGACAGCGGTGGCCCCTTCAAGGCTTCAAAGATTGAACAAGACGGCTTGCCGACTGACCTGCGGATTTGAGTGACAAACCCATGCCAAAACGTACAGACATTAAAAGCATCCTGATTCTCGGCGCTGGCCCGATCGTTATCGGCCAGGCCTGCGAATTCGACTACTCCGGCGCCCAGGCCTGCAAAGCCCTGCGCGAAGAGGGTTACCGCGTCATCCTGGTGAACTCCAACCCGGCCACCATCATGACCGACCCGGCCATGGCCGACGCCACCTACATCGAGCCGATCAAGTGGCAGACCGTTGCCAAGATCATCGAGAAAGAGCGTCCGGACGCGCTGCTGCCGACCATGGGTGGCCAGACTGCTCTGAACTGCGCACTGGATCTGGAGCGCGAAGGCGTTCTGGAGAAGTTCGGCGTAGAGATGATCGGTGCCAACGCTGACACCATCGACAAGGCTGAAGATCGTTCGCGCTTCGACAAGGCGATGAAATCCATCGGCCTGGACTGCCCGCGTTCGGGCATCGCCCACAGCATGGAAGAGGCCAACGCGGTTCTTGAGCGTCTGGGCTTCCCGTGCATCATCCGTCCGTCCTTCACCATGGGCGGCACCGGTGGCGGTATCGCTTACAACCGTGAAGAGTTCGAAGAAATCTGCGCCCGCGGTCTCGACTTGTCGCCGACCAAAGAGCTGCTGATCGACGAATCCCTGATCGGCTGGAAAGAATACGAAATGGAGGTTGTCCGCGATAAGAAGGACAACTGCATCATCGTCTGCTCCATCGAAAACTTTGACCCGATGGGCGTGCACACCGGTGACTCGATCACCGTTGCTCCGGCACAGACCCTGACCGACAAGGAATACCAGATCCTGCGTAACGCCTCCCTGGCGGTACTGCGCGAGATCGGCGTGGAAACCGGCGGTTCCAACGTCCAGTTCGGCATCTGCCCGGACACCGGTCGCATGGTCGTCATCGAGATGAACCCGCGGGTTTCCCGTTCCTCCGCCCTGGCCTCGAAAGCCACCGGTTTCCCGATTGCCAAAGTCGCGGCCAAACTGGCGGTGGGTTACACCCTCGACGAGCTGTCGAACGACATCACCGGCGGCAAGACTCCGGCGTCCTTCGAGCCGTCCATCGACTACGTCGTCACCAAACTGCCACGTTTCGCCTTCGAAAAATTCCCGAAAGCCGACGCACGCCTGACCACTCAAATGAAGTCGGTCGGCGAAGTCATGGCCATCGGCCGGACCTTCCAGGAATCCCTGCAGAAAGCCCTGCGCGGCCTGGAAGTGGGCGTTTGCGGTCTGGACGAGAAGGTTGACCTGAGCAACCCGGAAAGCATGAGCGTGCTCAAGCGCGAACTGACCGTTCCGGGCGCTGAGCGTATCTGGTACGTGGCTGACGCCTTCCGCGCCGGCCTGTCGGTCGAAGACATCTTCGGCATGAACATGATCGACCCGTGGTTCCTGGTGCAGATCGAAGATCTGATCAAGGAAGAAGAGAAGGTCAAGACCCTGGGTCTGGCTAGCATCGACCGCGACGTGATGTTCCGCCTCAAGCGCAAAGGCTTCTCCGATATGCGTCTGGCCAAGCTGCTGGGCGTGACCGAGAAGGCGCTGCGTCGTCATCGCCACAAACTCGAGGTTTACCCGGTCTACAAGCGCGTTGACACCTGCGCAGCCGAGTTTGCCACCGACACCGCTTACCTCTATTCGACATACGAAGAAGAGTGCGAAGCCGCGCCGTCGGGTCGCGACAAGATCATGATCCTCGGCGGCGGTCCAAACCGTATCGGCCAGGGCATCGAGTTCGACTACTGCTGCGTACACGCGGCACTGGCCCTGCGCGATGACGGTTACGAGACCATCATGGTCAACTGCAACCCGGAAACCGTTTCCACTGACTACGACACCTCTGATCGTCTGTACTTCGAGCCAGTGACCCTGGAAGACGTGCTGGAAATCGTCCGCGTCGAGAAGCCGAAAGGCGTGATCGTCCAGTACGGCGGCCAGACTCCGTTGAAGCTGGCTCGCGCTCTGGAAGAAGCGGGTGTGCCGATCATCGGCACCAGCCCTGACGCCATCGACCGTGCCGAAGACCGTGAGCGCTTCCAGCAGATGGTTGAGCGTCTGAACCTGCGTCAGCCGCCAAACGCCACTGTGCGCAGCGAAGACGAAGCGATTCGTGCCGCTGCCAAGATCGGTTACCCGCTGGTGGTGCGCCCGTCCTACGTATTGGGCGGTCGTGCGATGGAAATCGTCTACGAAGAAGAAGAGCTCAAGCGCTACCTGCGTGACGCGGTGAAAGTGTCGAACGACAGCCCTGTGCTGCTCGACCACTTCCTCAACTGCGCCATCGAAATGGACGTGGATGCGGTCTGCGACGGCACCGACGTGGTGATCGGCGCGATCATGCAGCACATCGAGCAGGCTGGCGTTCACTCCGGTGACTCCGCGTGCTCCCTGCCGCCGTACTCGCTGCCTGCCCACATCCAGGACGAGATGCGCGAACAGGTCAAGAAAATGGCCCTGGAACTGGGCGTGGTCGGCTTGATGAACGTTCAGTTGGCGCTGCAAGGCGAAGACATCTACGTCATCGAAGTCAACCCGCGCGCTTCCCGTACCGTACCGTTCGTGTCCAAGTGCATCGGTGTTTCCCTGGCGATGATCGCAGCACGCGTCATGGCCGGTAAAACCCTGAAGGAAATCGGCTTCACCAAAGAAATCATTCCGAACTTCTACAGCGTGAAAGAGGCGGTCTTCCCGTTCGCCAAATTCCCTGGCGTGGACCCGATCCTCGGCCCAGAGATGAAGTCCACCGGTGAAGTGATGGGCGTGGGCGACACCTTCGGCGAAGCGTTCGCCAAGGCCCAAATGGGCGCCAGCGAAGTGCTGCCGACCGGCGGTACCGCGTTCATCAGCGTGCGTGACGACGACAAGCCACTGGTTGCAGGCGTGGCCCGTGATCTGATCAACTTGGGCTTCGAAGTGGTTGCCACTGCCGGTACTGCCAAGCTGATCGAAGCCGCAGGCCTGAAAGTGCGTCGTGTGAACAAGGTGACTGAAGGTCGTCCGCACGTGGTCGACATGATCAAGAATGACGAAGTCACCCTGATCATCAACACCACCGAAGGTCGTCAGTCGATCGCTGACTCGTACTCCATTCGTCGTAATGCCCTGCAGCACAAAATCTACTGCACCACCACCATTGCTGCTGGCGAAGCCATCTGCGAAGCGCTGAAGTTCGGTCCCGAGAAGACCGTGCGCCGCTTGCAGGATCTACACGCAGGATTGAAGGCATGATCAAATACCCAATGACCGTCCAGGGCGCGAAAGCCCTGGAAGAAGAACACGCTCACCTGACCAAGGTTGTCCGTCCGAAGCTCAGCCAGGACATCGGCACGGCCCGCGAGTTGGGTGACTTGAAGGAAAACGCCGAATATCACGCTGCCCGCGAGCAGCAAGGTATGGTCGAGGCGCGGATTCGTGACATCGAAGGCCGGATTCAGAATCAGGTCATCATCGACGTCACGACCATTCCTCACACCGGCAAAGTGATTTTCGGCACCACCGTTGAAATCGCCAACGTCGAGACAGATGAGCGCGTCACTTACCACATCGTGGGTGAGGATGAGGCTGACTTCAAACTCGGCAAGATTTCGGTAGGTTCGCCATTGGCCCGCGCCTTGATTGCCAAGGAAGAGGGTGATGTGGTCGCCGTGAAAACGCCAGGTGGCGTTATCGAGTACGAGATTGTCGAAGTTCGCCATATCTGAAAGAAGGCGCCCACTTCGTGCGGGCGCCGTGCTTTGGCAGCTGACGCAGATGTTGTGGGTTGGCGGCCTGTGGCTGTTGCACATCGGTCTGCTGCCGGTGCTGGGCCCAATTGGCCTGGCGCCGCTGCTGATCGACGAAATTGCAGGCGAGCTGAACTCGCTGATGGTGGGTTTCGCCGCAACGTGCGTGATTTTTCAGGTTTTGGTGCTGGTTCAGGCCGAGGGCCTTGCCAGTCTATGGCGCGATATTCGCGGGCAACTGCTGATGATGGCGCTGTATGCGTGCGCGATGTATGTCGCGGTGCGTGTCGGCTGGCCGGATGCAGTGCGTTGGCAGGTGTTCAGTTATCTGGTTCTGGGTTTTTCCGGGCTGGTTCTGGTGTTGCAGCCCGTGCCGGGATGGAGTGGCAGGGTGCGCGAAGCACACCCTTGACCCTTGCCATCATTTGAAGCGATGGACGTTCGACAGCTGCTTGTTGACGCTGAAGTTCTTGCGGTAAATCAGTGCCATCTTGCCGATGACTTGAACCAGATCCGCTTTACCGGCCTTGCAGAGCTCTGCAATGGACGCCAGGCGCGATTCGCGATCGAGGATGTTGAGCTTGATTTTGATCAGCTCGTGATCCGCCAAAGCGCGTTCAAGTTCGGCTAACACACCTTCAGTCAAACCGTTGTCAGCCACAATCAAAACTGGTTTCAGATGGTGGCCAATGGATTTGTACTGTTTCTTCTGCTCTTGAGTGAGCGGCATAATCTGACCCTTTCGTCTGTATTCTGTAAAATGGCGGCCATTTTACCCGAGGGTTCGTGGATCCGCCCAATTAATCACGACCCTTATCATCGAGGTGCCCAATGGCGCGTTCCAAGACAAGCCTTGGTTGGCTGAAAAGACATGTCAATGATCCGTATGTGAAGCAGGCGCAGAAGGATGGTTACCGCTCGCGTGCGAGTTATAAGCTTCTGGAGGTCCAAGAGAAATACAAGCTGATCCGTCCGGGTATGAGCGTTGTCGACCTGGGTGCGGCGCCCGGTGGCTGGTCGCAGGTCACTAGCCGGCTGATCGGCGGGCAGGGGCGTCTGATCGCGTCGGACATCCTTGAAATGGACAGCATTCCGGACGTGACTTTCATCCAGGGTGACTTCACCCAGGACGAAGTGCTCGCTCAGATCCTTGAAGCCGTGGGTAATTCGCAGGTGGACCTTGTGATTTCCGATATGGCCCCCAATATGAGTGGTACGCCTGAGGTGGACATGCCAAAAGCCATGTTTCTATGTGAGCTCGCTCTTGATCTGGCGGCTCGGATACTCAAGCCGGGTGGTAATTTCGTGATCAAGGTGTTTCAGGGCGAAGGGTTTGATGCTTACGTGAAGGACGCTCGTCAGAAATTCGACAAGGTCCAGATGATCAAGCCGGACTCTTCCCGTGGCAGTTCCCGCGAGCAATACATGCTGGCTTGGGGCTACCGCGGCCGTAGTGAGTAAATCGAGGCTTTTTTGCGGGTCGATAGGATTTTCGTATTTCGCCCGGTGGGAAATAGCGAATATTGTGTAGAAAGTGTTTCACAAAGGGTTACAGACGGCGCCTGCCAGAGCCGTAGGTAATGTAGTAAGTTAGGCCGGTGAATATCATGCGAAGCGCGCGCCATTAGCGGAGCTTGCTTCAGAGGGTAGTTAATTGAACGATATGGCAAAGAATCTGATCCTGTGGTTGATCATCGCGGCTGTCCTGGTGACGGTGATGAACAACTTCTCCAGCCCTAACGAGCCGCAGACCCTCAACTATTCCGACTTCATCCAGCAGGTCAAGGATGGCAAGGTCGAGCGCGTAGCCGTTGATGGCTATGTGATTACCGGTAAGCGCAGCGATGGCGACAGCTTCAAGACCATCCGTCCCGCTATCCAGGACAACGGTCTGATCGGCGACCTCGTGGACAACCACGTGGTAGTCGAAGGCAAGCAGCCTGAACAGCAAAGCATCTGGACTCAACTCCTGGTCGCGAGCTTCCCGATCCTGGTGATCATTGCCGTGTTCATGTTCTTTATGCGGCAGATGCAGGGCGGTGCCGGAGGCAAGGGCGGGCCAATGAGCTTCGGCAAGAGCAAGGCGCGCCTGCTCTCCGAAGATCAGGTGAAAACCACCCTGGCTGACGTTGCCGGTTGCGACGAAGCCAAGGAAGAAGTCGGCGAACTGGTCGAATTCCTTCGTGATCCGGGCAAGTTCCAGCGCCTGGGCGGTCGCATTCCCCGCGGCGTGCTGATGGTCGGTCCTCCGGGTACCGGTAAAACCTTGCTGGCCAAGGCGATTGCCGGCGAAGCCAAAGTGCCGTTCTTCACCATTTCCGGTTCCGATTTCGTCGAAATGTTCGTCGGCGTCGGTGCGAGCCGTGTTCGCGACATGTTCGAGCAGGCCAAGAAGCACGCGCCATGCATCATCTTCATCGATGAAATCGACGCCGTCGGTCGCCACCGTGGTGCCGGCATGGGCGGTGGTCACGATGAGCGCGAGCAGACTCTCAACCAGTTGCTGGTAGAGATGGACGGCTTCGAAATGAATGACGGCATCATCGTCATTGCCGCAACCAACCGTCCGGACGTACTGGACCCTGCGTTGCTGCGTCCGGGCCGTTTCGACCGTCAGGTCGTGGTTGGTCTGCCGGATATCCGCGGTCGTGAGCAGATTCTCAAGGTCCACATGCGCAAAGTGCCAATGGGTGACGACGTCGCTCCAGCGGTGATTGCCCGTGGTACCCCTGGTTTCTCCGGTGCCGACCTGGCCAACCTGGTAAACGAAGCGTCGTTGTTCGCTGCCCGTACCGGCAAGCGTGTCGTCGAAATGAAAGAATTCGAACTGGCCAAGGACAAGATCATGATGGGCGCCGAGCGCAAATCCATGGTCATGTCCGAAAAAGAGAAGCAGAACACCGCTTATCACGAAGCTGGCCATGCCATTGTCGGTCGCGTCGTGCCTGAGCATGACCCGGTGTATAAGGTCTCCATCATCCCGCGCGGTCGTGCGCTGGGTGTGACCATGTTCCTGCCGGAAGAAGATCGCTACAGCCTGTCCAAGCGTGCGTTGATCAGCCAGATCTGCTCGCTGTACGGCGGCCGTATCGCTGAAGAAATGACCTTGGGCTTCGACGGTGTTACCACCGGAGCCTCCAACGACATCATGCGTGCCAGCCAGATTGCGCGAAACATGGTGACCAAGTGGGGCCTGTCGGAAAAACTCGGTCCGTTGATGTACGCCGAAGACGAGGGCGAAGTATTCCTCGGTCGTGGCGGCGGTGGTCAGAGTGCAAGCTTCTCCGGTGAGACAGCCAAGTTGATCGACTCCGAAGTTCGAAGCATCATTGACCAGTGCTACGGCACGGCCAAGCAGATCCTCACGGATAACCGCGACAAGCTCGATGCCATGGCTGATGCCCTGATGAAGTACGAAACGATCGATGCTGAGCAGATTGACGACATCATGGCAGGCCGTACGCCTCGTGAGCCTCGCGACTGGTCGGGTGGCACCGGTACTTCCGGAACACCTCCGGCTGTGCAGGATCCGCGTCCGGAAACACCGATCGGCGGTCCGGCTGCTGACGTTTAAGGTTTGAAATGACTTCTGTTCAGTCCTCGACCCGGTTGCCTTGCGGCAACCGGGTTCTTGATTTGGCCCAGACGCATGTCATGGGTATTCTCAATGTCACCCCCGATTCCTTTTCCGATGGCGGCCAATACAGCCAGCTCGATGCGGCCCTGCGCCACGCCGAAGCCATGGTGCTGGCGGGCGCGACGCTGATCGATGTCGGCGGTGAGTCGACCCGGCCCGGTGCCAGGGTGGTTTCGCCGCTCGAAGAGCTGGAGCGTGTAGCGCCAATCGTCGAGCGCATCAATCGCGAGCTGGATGTGATCATCTCGGTCGATACCTCTACGCCAGCCGTCATGCGCGAAACCGCGCGGCTGGGGGCGGGTTTGATCAATGACGTTCGCGCGTTGCGCCGTGAAGGCGCCCTGGACGCGGCGGCGGACACCGGTTTGCCGGTTTGTCTGATGCATATGCTCGGTGAACCGGGCGACATGCAGGACAACCCGCATTATCAGGACGTGACCAGAGAGGTGGGCGAGTTTCTCGCCGAGCGCATGGCGCAGTGTGCATCAGTCGGAATACCGGCTGAGCGGATCATCCTGGATCCGGGTTTCGGCTTCGCCAAAACCTTGCAGCACAATCTAAGTTTGTTCAAACATATGGAAGCCCTGCATATCTTCGGGCGCCCCCTGTTGGTCGGGGTTTCGCGCAAGAGCATGATAGGTCAGGCCTTGAATCGCCCAGTCGGAGAACGACTGCATGGCGGTTTGGCACTCGCGGCGCTGGCGTCATTCAAGGGTGCGCGTATATTGCGCGTCCATGATGTGGCCGAAACCGTCGATGTGGTGCGAATGATCGCTGCAGTGGAATCAGCCGAATAAGAATGATGGAGTACTTATGACTAAGAAATACTTTGGCACCGACGGCATTCGTGGTCGGGTCGGCGTGTACCCGATTACTCCTGAATTCATGCTCAAGCTCGGTTGGGCTGCGGGCATGGCGTTCCGTAAAATGGGCGCCTGCAAAGTGCTGGTGGGTAAAGACACCCGGATCTCCGGGTACATGTTCGAATCGGCGCTCGAGGCCGGGCTGACTTCGGCGGGTGCCGACGTGATGCTCCTGGGCCCGATGCCGACCCCGGCCATCGCTTATCTGACGCGTACGTTCCATGCCGAAGCCGGGATCGTGATCAGTGCTTCGCACAATCCTCACGATGACAACGGCATCAAGTTTTTCTCCGGCAAGGGCACCAAGCTGCCGGATGAAGTCGAGCACATGATCGAAGAGTTGCTCGACACCCCGATGACCGTCGTTGAGTCGAGCAAGATCGGCAAGGTGTCGCGTATCAACGACGCTTCGGGCCGTTATATCGAATTCTGCAAAAGCAGCGTGCCGACCGGCACCAGCTTTTCGGGCTTGAAGATCGTGATCGATTGCGCTCACGGTGCGACCTACAAGGTAGCGCCGAGTGTGTTCCGCGAGCTGGGGGCCGACGTTGTTGTGCTTTCCGCGCAGCCAAATGGCCTGAATATCAATGACAACTGCGGTTCGACCCATATGGGGCAGTTGCAGGCTGCCGTGCTGGCTGAGCACGCCGATCTGGGGATTGCTTTCGACGGTGATGGCGATCGGGTTCTGATGGTCGATCACACCGGCGCCGTCGTCGATGGTGACGAGCTTTTGTTCATCATTGCCCGCGACCTGCATGAGCGTGACCTGCTGAAAGGTGGCGTGGTCGGGACATTGATGAGTAACCTGGGGCTGGAACTGGCCCTTGCGGATCTGTCGATTCCATTTGTGCGTGCGAACGTCGGTGACCGTTATGTGATCGCGGATCTGCTGGAGCGCAACTGGCTGGTGGGTGGTGAGAACTCGGGTCATATCGTTTGCTTCAATCACACCACCACCGGTGATGCGATCATTGCAGCGTTGCAGGTGCTAATGGCGTTGCAGACGCGCTCCGAAGGGCTGGGTCAAGCCCGGCAGGCGCTGCGCAAGTGCCCTCAGGTGCTGATCAACGTGCGGTTCGGCGGTGGTGCGAGCCCGTTGGATCATCCGTCAGTCAAAGAGGCCAGCGAGCGCGTGACCAAAGCCATGGCAGGCCGTGGGCGCGTGTTATTGCGCAAGTCCGGAACGGAGCCGTTGGTGCGAGTCATGGTCGAAGGCGAGGACGAAACACAGGTTCGCGGCTACGCCGAAGAGCTGGCAAAACTGGTTACTGAAGTTTCTGCCTGAATTCGGCTTGCCAGCCTTGATTGTGTTGGGTAACATCTGCGCCCACTTTGACCGACGAGGTACAGCATGCGTCGCCCTATGGTAGCTGGTAACTGGAAGATGCACGGTACCCGCGCCAGCGTCGCTGAGCTGATCAAAGGCTTGCGTAATTTGGCCTTGCCGAGCGGTGTTGATGTAGCGGTATTCCCGTCTTTCCTGCATGTCAATCAAGTGATTGATGGTCTGGAGGGCAAGTCGATCAAGGTCGGCGCGCAGAACGCTGCGGTGGAATCCAGGCAAGGTGCATTGACCGGTGAAGTTGCACCGAGTCAGTTGGCTGATGAAGGTTGTTCCCTGGTGCTTGTCGGGCATTCCGAACGCCGCCAGATCATCGGCGAGAGTGATGAAACACTGATTCGCAAGTTCGCAGCGGCACAGGAATGTGGCTTGATTCCGGTGTTATGCATAGGGGAAACCCTCGAGCAGCGCGAAGCCGGTAAAACTCTTGAAGTTGTCGGGCATCAGCTCGGCAGTGTCATCGAGAAGCTGGGTGTCGGTGTTTTTGCAAAGGCAGTAATCGCTTACGAGCCGGTCTGGGCCATTGGCACCGGGCTGACTGCTTCGCCGCAACAGGCGCAGGATGTGCACGCAGCCATTCGCGCTCAGTTGGCGGCAGAGAATTCTGAGGTCGCACAAGGTGTGCGGCTTCTATACGGCGGCAGCGTGAAGGCGGCCAATGCGGTCGAACTGTTCGGCATGCCGGATATCGATGGGGGGCTCATTGGTGGAGCTTCCCTGAATGCAGATGAGTTCGGTGCGATTATTCGCGCCGCGGGAAACTGAAAAAATGCTGGAAACAGTCGTAGTCGTTTTTCATCTGCTGGGTGCATTGGGCGTAGTTGCTCTGGTATTGCTGCAGCAGGGTAAAGGTGCGGATGCTGGCGCGTCTTTCGGAGCAGGTGCTTCAAATACTGTGTTCGGAAGCCAAGGTTCCTCTACCTTTCTTAGTAAGTTTACTGCTATACTTGCCGCCGGTTTCTTCATAACCAGCTTGGGGTTAGGTTACTTTGCTAAAGAGAAGGCTCACCAGCTGACTCAAGTAGGTTTGCCAAACCCGGCAGTGTTGGAAGTTCCAAAGCAACAACCGGCTTCTGATGATGTCCCGGTGCTTCAAGAGCAAAAGTCGGCTACTCCAGCGACTGACGTGCCTCCAGCTCAAGAGCAAAAGTAAGAAGGGTTTCAAACGTAGTATTGCCGAGGTGGTGGAATTGGTAGACACGCAACCTTGAGGTGGTTGTGCCCATAGGGTGTAGGGGTTCGAGTCCCCTTCTCGGTACCAATTATCAGGAGAGCCCGCTGTTGCGGGCTTTCTTGTAGGTGGAAGGTTACATTGACCCTGTCAGGGATCGGTCGTATACTTCCGCCCCCAGCTTTGTCGCGGGGTGGAGCAGTCTGGTAGCTCGTCGGGCTCATAACCCGAAGGTCGTCGGTTCAAATCCGGCCCCCGCAACCAGTTTAAGGAGCCCCTTTTAAGGGGCTTTTTGTTAGCTGGATACTTTCTACGCCGCTGTTCGACGGCGTTTCAAGGATGGGCGTTTCGCCCATTTTTTTATTTTGCATAGCATGCACATACATGCACGAGGGGGTTCAGGTGTCGAGCAAGCTAGAAGAGTTGCAGGCCTTGTTGGCCCCGGTGGTCGTGGCCCTAGGCTATGAATGCTGGGGTATTGAGTTCTCGGCTCAAGGTCGCCACTCAATGTTGCGCGTTTATATTGATAAAGAAGGCGGCGTGCTGGTGGACGATTGCGCCATCGTCAGCCGTCAGATCAGCGGTGTCCTGGATGTTGAAGATCCAATCGCCGTTGAATACACCCTTGAAGTTTCCTCGCCTGGCATGGAACGCCCACTGTTCACTATTGAGCAGTTTGCAAAATTTGCCGGTGAACAAGTGAAGATCAAGCTGCGCTCGCCTTTTGAAGGACGACGCAACTTTCAGGGCCTTCTGCGCGGTGTAGAAGAGCAGGACGTCGTGGTGCAGGTAGAAGACCATGAATTCCTGTTGCCGATCGATATGATCGACAAGGCCAACATTATTCCCAGTTTTGACTGAGACGCGGATCCCGCGGATCCAATGGCTTGCGAAAGGCGAGGCGTACGATGAGCAAAGAAGTACTGCTGGTTGTTGAGTCGGTATCCAATGAAAAGGGCGTACCGGCAAACGTAATTTTTGAAGCGCTGGAGCTGGCTCTGGCCACCGCTACCAAAAAGCGGTTTGAGGACGAAGTCGATCTACGTGTGGAAATCAATCGCCACACCGGTGCTTACGAGACATTCCGTCGCTGGACGGTTGTCGAAGAAGCAGACCTGGACGATCCGGCCATCGAAACCTGGCCGAGCAAGGTTGCCGAAACGCATCCTGGCGCCAAGGTTGGCGATGTAGTCGAAGAAAAAATCGAATCCATCGAGTTCGGCCGTATCGCTGCACAGACTGCCAAGCAAGTCATTGTGCAGAAAGTTCGCGAAGCCGAGCGTGCTCAAGTCGTTGACGCCTATCGCGAGCGCCTGGGGGAAATTATCTCCGGCACCGTGAAGAAAGTGACCCGCGACAACGTGATCGTCGACCTGGGCAACAACGCCGAAGCGTTGCTGGCTCGTGAAGACATCATCTCTCGCGAAACCTTCCGGGTTGGTGTGCGCCTGCGTGCACTGCTCAAGGAAATCCGCACCGAGAACCGCGGCCCGCAGTTGATCCTGTCGCGTACCGCGCCGGAAATGCTGATCGAGTTGTTCCGCATCGAAGTTCCGGAAATCGCTGAAGGCTTGATCGAAGTAATGGCTGCCTCCCGTGACCCGGGTTCGCGCGCCAAGATCGCGGTCCGCTCCAAGGACAAACGCATCGACCCGCAAGGCGCTTGCATCGGTATGCGCGGTTCGCGCGTCCAGGCAGTGTCAGGTGAGTTGGGCGGTGAGCGTGTGGACATCGTCCTGTGGGACGACAACCCGGCTCAGTTCGTGATCAATGCAATGTCGCCGGCTGAAGTGGCGGCAATTATCGTTGACGAAGATGCCCATGCAATGGACATCGCCGTTGGCGCAGACAATCTGGCTCAGGCCATCGGTCGCGGTGGTCAGAACGTGCGTCTGGCCAGCCAATTGACTGGCTGGACCCTGAACGTGATGACCGAATCGGACATCCAGGCTAAGCAGCAAGCAGAAACCGGCGACATCCTGCGCAACTTCATCGACGAGCTGGAAGTCGACGAAGACCTGGCACAGGTGCTGGTAGATGAAGGCTTCACCAGCCTGGAAGAGATTGCCTACGTACCGTTGGAAGAAATGCTCAACATCGACGGCTTTGACGAAGAAACCGTCAACGAGCTTCGCGCTCGTGCCAAGGATCGTTTGTTGACCAAAGCCATCGCTACTGAGGAAAAGCTGGCAGACGCCCATCCGGCCGAAGACCTGCTCTCGCTTGAGGGTATGGACAAGGATTTGGCGATGGAACTGGCGGTGCGCGGCGTAATTACCCGCGAAGACCTGGCCGAGCAGTCTATTGACGACCTGCTCGACATCGACGGCATTGACGATGATCGTGCCGGCAAGTTGATCATGGCCGCCCGAGCCCACTGGTTCGAGTAATTAGGCGCGGCCTGAGGAGAGAAGTGCATGACGCAAGTCACGGTGAAACAACTGGCCGATGAGGTCAAAACACCGGTAGAGCGCCTGTTGCAGCAGATGCGTGAGGCAGGTCTGCCGCACACCGCCGCCGAAGAACATGTGACTGACAGTGAGAAGCAATCTTTGCTGACTCACTTGAAAAGCAGCCACAAGGCGAAAGTGGAAGAACCACGCAAGATCACACTGCAGCGTAAAACCACCAGCACCCTGCGTGTTGCTGGCAGCAAAAGCATCAGTGTTGAAGTCCGTAAAAAGAAAGTTTTCGTACAGCGCAGCCCGGAAGAAATCGAAGCCGAGCGCAAACGCGAACTGGAAGAACGTCGCGCAGTAGATAATGCTGCTCGTCAGAAGGCTGAAGAAGAAGCCAAGCGTCGCGCCGAAGAAGAAGCGCGTCGCCAGCCTGCTGCTGCGCAAACCGCTTCCAACGACGCCGTTGCAGCGCCGGTTGCAGTTGCCGAACCCGTACGTGAAAGCGCACCGGTTGTTGCCGCTGCGCCTGCTCCGTCTGCTGACGTTCGCAACAAGCAGAACGAACAGCGCCGTCCGGACAAACCACGTGCCGACGATAACAATCGTCGTGGCAGTGGTGATGGCGAGCGCAAAAACGCTCCGCATCGTGCTTCGGTCAAGGAAAAGGCGCCTGCTCCACGTGTTGCGCCACGCACTACCGACGAAGAAAGCGATGGCTTCCGTCGTGGTGGTCGCGGCAAGGCCAAGCTGAAGAAACGCAACGCTCACGGTTTCCAGAGCCCAACCGGCCCTGTAGTGCGCGAAGTGAAGATCGGCGAGACCATCACTGTTGGCGATCTCGCCCAGCAGATGTCGGTCAAGGCGGCTGAAATCATCAAGTTCATGTTCAAACTGGGTACTCCAGCGACCATCAACCAGGTACTGGACCAGGAAACTGCCCAACTGGTTGCTGAAGAGCTGGGCCACAAAGTGACCCTGGTCAGCGACACCGCCCTGGAAGATTCCCTGGCCGAGTCCCTGAAGTTTGAAGGTGAAGCGTTCTCCCGTGCTCCGGTCGTGACCGTAATGGGCCACGTTGACCACGGTAAGACCTCGCTGCTCGACTACATCCGTCGTGCCAAGGTAGCTGCAGGCGAAGCCGGCGGTATCACCCAGCACATCGGCGCGTACCACGTTGAAACCGAACGCGGCATGGTCACCTTCCTCGACACCCCGGGTCACGCCGCGTTTACCGCAATGCGTGCTCGTGGTGCCAAGGCGACCGACATCGTGATCCTGGTGGTTGCAGCGGACGACGGCGTTATGCCGCAGACCGTTGAAGCTGTTCAGCACGCGAAGGCTGCCGGTGTTCCGCTGGTTGTAGCTGTGAACAAAATCGACAAGCCGGGCGCCGATCTCGATCGCATCCGCAGCGAACTGTCGGTTCACGGCGTGACCTCGGAAGAGTGGGGCGGCGACACCCCGTTCGTATCGGTTTCGGCGAAAGTCGGTACTGGCGTGGACGAGTTGCTCGAAGCTGTTCTGCTGCAAGCCGAAGTTCTGGAACTGAAAGCGACTCCATCGGCTCCAGGCCGTGGCGTTGTGGTTGAATCGCGTCTCGACAAAGGTCGTGGCCCGGTTGCAACCGTTCTGGTTCAAGACGGTACCCTGCGCCAAGGCGACATGGTGCTGGTCGGTTCTAACTATGGCCGTGTACGTGCCATGCTCGACGAGAACGGCAAGCCAATCAAAGAAGCCGGTCCTTCCATCCCTGTCGAGATCCTCGGCCTGGACGGTACCCCGGACGCTGGCGACGAGATGAGCGTGGTTGCCGACGAGAAGAAAGCCCGTGAAGTGGCTCTGTTCCGTCAAGGCAAGTTCCGCGAAGTCAAACTGGCCCGTGCTCACGCCGGCAAGCTTGAAAACATCTTCGAGAACATGGGCCAGGAAGAGAAGAAGACGCTCAACATCGTCCTCAAATCCGACGTCCGTGGTTCGCTGGAAGCGTTGAACGGTGCCTTGAACGGCCTGGGTAACGACGAAGTGCAAGTGCGTGTTGTCGGTGGCGGTGTCGGTGGTATCACCGAGTCCGACGCCAACCTGGCACTGGCCTCCAACGCTGTACTGTTCGGCTTCAACGTGCGTGCCGATGCCGGCGCTCGCAAGATCGTCGAGCAGGAAGGTCTGGATATGCGTTACTACAACGTGATCTACGACATCATCGAAGACGTCAAGAAAGCCCTCACCGGTATGCTGGGCAGCGATGTTCGCGAGAACATCCTGGGTACCGCTGAAGTCCGTGACGTGTTCCGTTCGCCGAAGTTTGGCGCGATCGCCGGTTGCATGGTTATCGAAGGTGTTGTTCACCGTAACCGTCCAATCCGTGTACTGCGTGAAGACATCGTTATCTTCGAAGGCGAGCTGGAATCCCTGCGCCGCTTCAAGGATGACGCTTCCGAAGTACGTGCCGGCATGGAATGCGGTATCGGCGTGAAGAGCTACAACGACGTCAAAGTCGGTGACAAGATCGAAGTCTTCGAGAAGGTTCAGGTTGCTCGCAGCCTCTAACTCGCGCACTTCAAGGGCCACGCCGAGCCGCCGCATGCAGATGCGCGGCACAGCGTCTGGACTCTAAACGCAACGCCCGGTCTGGCTTTTGTCAGGCCGGGCGTTTGCCGCTTTCAGACCCTTCGGGTTTCACCGTGGGGCAGTAACAGGTAACAAGACATGGCAAAAGAATACAGCCGTACCCAACGTATCGGCGATCAGATGCAGCGTGAGCTGGCACAGCTGATCCGTCGTGAAGTCAAAGACCCGCGCGTTGGCCTGGTCACCATTACCGCTGTTGAAGTCAGCCGTGACGTCGGTCACGCCAAGATCTTCATCACCGTGATGGGCCAGGACAACGCCGAAGACATCGCGCAAAGCATCAAGGTGCTCAACTCCGCCGCCGGTTTCCTGCGCATGCAGCTGGCCCGCGAAATGAAGTTGCGCAGCGTTCCGCAGCTGCACTTCCACTACGACGAAAGCGTCGTGCGTGGTGCGCACCTGTCGGCACTGATCGAGCGTGCGGTGGCTGAAGACAGTCAGCACCCGGTTGCGGCAGAAGCCGAAGACACCAAGGAGTAATCGGTGGCTCAGGTCAAACGTATCCGTCGTAACGTCAGCGGCATCATCCTGCTCGACAAACCGCTGGGGTTCACCTCCAACGCGGCGTTGCAGAAGGTCCGCTGGTTGCTGAACGCCGAGAAGGCCGGGCACACCGGCAGTCTCGATCCGCTGGCCACCGGCGTGTTGCCGTTGTGCTTCGGTGAGGCCACCAAGTTCTCGCAATACCTGCTCGATTCCGACAAGGGTTACGAAACCCTGGCGCAACTGGGCAAAACCACCACCACGGCGGATGCCGAAGGTGAAGTTTTGCAGGAACGCCCGGTGACCGTTGGTCGATCCGATGTCGAAGCGGTACTGCCGAAATTTCGTGGGCAAATCAGTCAGATACCACCGATGTACTCGGCGCTCAAGCGTGATGGCCAGCCGCTGTACAAGCTGGCACGTGCAGGCGAAGTAGTGGAGCGCGAACCGCGTTCTGTTACTATTGCGCGCTTGGAATTGCTGGCCTTTGAAGGTGATACTGCGCGGCTTGTGGTGGATTGCAGCAAAGGCACCTATATCCGCACCCTGGTGGAGGATATTGGTGAGCAACTCGGTTGTGGCGCGTACGTTGCTGAATTGCGACGTACCCAGGCCGGGCCTTTCACACTGGCGCAGACGGTCACGCTTGAAGAGCTGGAAGCGGTACATGCCGAAGGCGGCAACGAAGCGGTCGATCGCTTCCTCATGCCATCGGACAGCGGCCTGCTGGATTGGCCACTGTTGCAATTCTCGGAGCACAGCTCGTTCTACTGGCTCAACGGCCAACCGGTACGAGCCCCGGATGCACCGAAGTTCGGCATGGTACGGGTACAGGATCACAACGGTCGCTTCATCGGTATCGGTGAAGTGAGCGAAGACGGGCGCATCGCGCCGCGTCGACTGATTCGGTCAGAATGACCGGACGAGGGTGGCTGTCAACAGGCACGGTCACTACTCATTTTTAGATACAGGGATTTGTCCCTGGCCTGTTGAAGCTGTTTTTCTGAAACAGTTTCCTGATAAAAGGATTGCCTCATGGCTCTCGACGTTCAAGAAAAAGCTCAAATCGTTGCTGACTACCAGCAAGCTGTTGGTGACACTGGTTCGCCAGAAGTGCAAGTTGCACTGCTGACCCACAACATCAACAAACTGCAAGGTCACTTCAAGGCCAACGGTAAAGATCACCACTCCCGTCGTGGTCTGATCCGCATGGTAAACCAGCGCCGTAAGCTGCTGGACTACCTGAAAGGCAAGGATCTGGGCCGTTACCAGGCTCTGATCGGTCGCCTGGGTCTGCGTCGCTAATAAGCGATTGCGCTAGAGGTTGGTTGTCTGTCGTACGTCAGTGGGTTTCCCGCTGGCGCATGGCAGGCTCCCAGCCTCAAGTTTTATCTGGATACACGTTTTACCCTGGACAGGCGTTGGGCCGATTCCCGACATTGCCCAAGAATTTCGCAAGAAGACAAGTTCCCCAAGAGCCACAAAAGAAGGTAGGACACCGTGAACCCGGTAATCAAAAAATTCCAGTTCGGTCAGTCGACCGTTACCCTCGAGACTGGCCGCATCGCGCGTCAGGCCTCCGGCGCAGTATTGGTCACCGTTGACGACGACGTCAGCGTATTGGTGACCGTAGTCGGTGCCAAACAAGCCGATCCAGGCAAGGGCTTCTTCCCTCTGTCCGTTCACTACCAGGAAAAGACTTACGCTGCCGGTAAGATCCCTGGCGGTTTCTTCAAGCGCGAAGGCCGTCCTTCCGAGAAAGAAACCCTGACTTCCCGACTGATCGACCGTCCGATCCGTCCGCTGTTCCCGGAAGGCTTCATGAACGAAGTGCAGGTTGTCTGCACCGTCGTTTCGACCAGCAAGAAGACCGATCCGGACATCGCTGCGATGATCGGTACCTCGGCTGCGCTGGCCATCTCCGGCATTCCTTTCGATGGCCCGATCGGCGCTGCCCGCGTTGCGTTCCACGAAAGCACCGGCTACCTGCTGAACCCGACTTACGAACAACTGAAAGCATCGAGCCTGGACATGGTCGTTGCCGGTACTTCGGAAGCCGTTCTGATGGTTGAATCGGAAGCCAAAGAGCTGACCGAAGACCAGATGCTGGGCGCGGTACTGTTTGCTCACGACGAGTTCCAGGTTGTGATCAACGCTGTCAAAGAACTGGCCGCTGAAGCTGCCAAGCCGACCTGGACCTGGGCTCCACAGCCAGAAGCCACCGCTCTGCTGGGCGCTATCCGTGCCGAGTTCGGCGACGCGATCTCCCAGGCTTACACCATCACCATCAAGGCCGACCGTTACGCTCGTCTGGGCGAACTGAAAGACCAGGTGGTTGCCAAGCTGTCCGGCGAAGAAGGTCAGCCGACTTCCGCTGAAGTCAAAGCCGCTTTCGGCGAAATCGAATACCGCACCGTTCGCGAAAACATCGTTAACGGCAAGCCACGTATCGACGGCCGCGACACCAAGACCGTACGTCCTTTGAACATCGAAGTCGGTGTTCTGCCAAAGACCCACGGTTCGGCACTGTTCACCCGTGGTGAAACCCAGGCTCTGGTTGTTGCAACACTGGGCACCGCCCGTGACGCACAGCTGCTGGACACCCTGGAAGGCGAGAAAAAAGACCCGTTCATGCTGCACTACAACTTCCCTCCGTTCTCGGTAGGTGAGTGTGGTCGCATGGGTGGCGCTGGCCGTCGCGAAATCGGTCACGGCCGTCTGGCCCGTCGTTCGGTTCAGGCCATGCTGCCTGCTGCCGACGTGTTCCCGTACACCATCCGTGTGGTGTCGGAAATCACCGAGTCCAACGGTTCGAGCTCCATGGCTTCGGTCTGCGGCGCTTCCCTGGCTCTGATGGACGCCGGCGTTCCGATGAAGGCACCGGTTGCCGGTATCGCCATGGGTCTGGTTAAAGAAGGCGAGAAATTCGCCGTCCTGACCGACATCCTGGGTGACGAAGACCACCTGGGCGACATGGACTTCAAAGTAGCCGGTACCGCCAAAGGTGTGACCGCGCTGCAGATGGACATCAAGATCAAAGGCATCACCGAAGAAATCATGGAGATCGCTCTGGGCCAAGCCCTGGAAGCGCGCCTGAACATCCTCGGTCAGATGAACCAGATCATTGGCCAGTCGCGTACCGAACTGTCGGAAAACGCTCCGACCATGATCGCGATGAAAATCGACACCGACAAAATCCGTGATGTCATCGGTAAAGGCGGCGCGACCATTCGTGCGATCTGTGAAGAGACCAAGGCTTCGATCGACATCGAAGACGACGGCTCGATCAAGATCTTCGGCGAAACGAAGGAAGCGGCTGAAGCAGCACGTCAGCGCGTACTGGGCATCACCGCTGAAGCTGAAATCGGCAAGATCTACGTCGGCAAGGTTGAGCGCATCGTCGACTTCGGCGCATTCGTCAACATCCTGCCGGGCAAGGACGGTCTGGTTCACATCTCGATGCTGAGCGACGCTCGCGTTGAGAAAGTGACCGACATCCTGAAAGAAGGTCAGGAAGTGGAAGTTCTGGTACTGGACGTGGACAACCGCGGCCGTATCAAGCTGTCCATCAAAGACGTCGCAGCAGCCAAGGCTTCGGGCGTTTAATTACCCCTACGCCTGACCGCTTCAACGTTATAAAAAATGCCCCGCAGTGAAAACTGCGGGGCATTTTTTTGTCTGCATGAAATTGAGACAAATCGCTAAGTTGCCTGACCTGAAAGTCAGTGCTAGGTTTAGCCCACCGCCCGTGTAGCTCAGTTGGTAGAGCAGCGCACTCGTAACGCGAAGGTCGCAGGTTCAATTCCTGTCTCGGGCACCAGCGACACTTTGTTTTCAAATGATCCACGAATGGTTCTGAAGGCCAGAAAAACCGCGCTTCACACCGTTTTTCTGCGTCAGAGAGATCCTTGATGATCCAGATCCATCTTCCATTCCCCCGATCAGCGAGAACGACATGACCGTTAAAGAATTGACCCAGGAAGCCAGGCACGAAGAAGCACTGAAGAAGTACTTGCTTGATTCGCCCCAGCTAGCCGATGAGATCAAGGACCTGCCCGCCGACGATCAGAAAGACCAGATTCAGTGGGCGTTCGAGGATGAGGCGGAAGCCCAGGGCTTGCAGCCGTGGGAACTGACGCTCAAGTACACCTCGAGCCCGGAAGAATTCGAGGCGGCGCGCCTGGCGCTGCACAAGGAGGCGGCCGAGGTATTGGGCGTCGAGTGGGAAGAGTACTGCGAGATGAACAATCTAGTCGTTTGACAGCGACAAGCTTCAAGCTTCAAGCCGCAAGCTACAGGCAAAGCGAGACCGCTTGTAGCTTGTAGCTTGTAGCTTATGGCTTGCAGCTCCTCAGAGACTGAGTCGCATCGACAGATCGACAGCCTTCACATCCTTGGTCATCGCGCCAATCGAAATGTAATCCACCCCCGTTTCGGCGATCGGCAGCAACGTGCTTTCGTTGATGCCGCCGCTGGCCTCCAGTTTTGCCTTGCCGCCATTCAGGCGCACGGCTTCGCGCATGTCATCCAGGCTCAACTCGTCGAGCATGATGATATCGGCACCGGCTGCCAGGGCTTCTTTCAGCTCCGCCAGGCTTTCCACTTCGATCTCTACCGGTTTGCCCGGGGCGATCTTGTGCGCGGCGTTGATCGCTTCAGGGATGCCCCCGCAGGCGGCGATGTGGTTTTCCTTGATCAGGAAGGCGTCGTACAAACCGATGCGGTGGTTGTGGCAGCCGCCGCAGGTCACTGCATACTTTTGCGCCAGACGCAGCCCCGGCAGGGTTTTACGGGTATCGAGCAGCTTCACCTGCGTTTCGCCAACGAAATCCGCCAGGTATTGCGCGCGCGTGGCCACGCCGGACAGCAATTGCAGGAAATTCAGTGCGCAGCGTTCGCCTGTCAGCAGCGAGCGCGCGGGGCCTTCGAGGTGGAACAGTGCCTGATTGGGCTTCACCCGTTCGCCATCGCGCACCTGCCAATGCACGGCCACTCGCGGGTCCAGTTGCCGGAACACGGCATCGACCCAGGCGGTGCCGGCGATGACAGCGGCGTCGCGGGTGATGATGGTGGCTTTGGCCAGGCGTTCGGCCGGGATCAGCTGCGCGGTGATGTCGCCGCTGCCGATGTCTTCGAGCAACGCACGGCGCACGTTGGCTTCGATTTCGGCGGTCAAATCGGCGAGACGTAGATTCGGCATAACGGACTCCACAAACAAAGTGGCCCGATTATAGGGCCATGGCGCGGAGCAACCCAAGGCGTGAGAGACCTTCCGGTCGCTCTGAAACCTGCATTTGGTCGATTTGCCCGAGCAATTGGCGTTAAGCGGCGGTCAATCTGAAACGTCTATTTCAGTAAGAAGCTCAGAGTCCGCTGGCACACGGGACATCTTTTGCAAGATAATGCGCCTTTCGTTTGACGTCATAGCTTTGACGTAATTTGTGTCCCGGATTATTGAATGACAGCGGTTGGGCAGTGTCCGCCGTTGAGCGCGGTTGTGAGGCCGGCGCACCGATCTACCGACGCATCACCGTTTCAGGAGGCCAGGATGCACAACGACGGGAATGTAGTGCCTTTGCACAAGGCAACTACCGATCAGGCGACACCTTCGCCGCTCGCCCGTGTGCCTGTGATTCTGCTTCAGGTTCGCGACAAGGCTGCGCTACAGCTCAGGCACGGTTTGCAGGAGCTGTTCGATAACGCCGACGACACGCTGTTCGAAATGGCTGACCGCGCCCGAGACGATGTCGAGCAGAACCTCTTTTTCGAAGCCATGCGCGACTTGCGCCTCAAGCGCAAAAGTATCGAACGGGTGTTTCTCGAACAATTCCTCGAGGCGTTTGTCGGGCTCACCCGGAACGACACTGCCAGGTCTGCCTTGCCCCGGACACTGCCCTTCGACACCTCGGCTGCGCAGTCCGGCGATGACCTGGAGCGCAGCGTGGCGGTGGAGGCCATGGTCAACAAGGTGCTGAGCCGTGACGGTTTCGGTCTCGATCAACTGACCGCTCGGCTCAGCATGTTGCTGGGCAAGAAGCTGGTGGCTCAGCACAACCCGCTGGGCCCGGCGATGCTGTGTGATTACTTCATGCAGGCCGGGTGTAATCTCGGGGTGGAAATCAAGGTCAAGCTGATCATCCTGAAGCTCTTCGAGCGCTACGTACTCAGCGACACCGACCAGCTCTATACCGAAGCCAATCAACTGCTGATCGCCACCGGCATATTGCCTGACCTCAAGCCCGCGCCGACGCGGCGTGCGACCGATCGGGCGGAGGCCAGTGTCCATGCCGAGCCCGCCGAAGCCGGTATCCACCCCGGTAGCATGCAGATCGACGACGGCGTGCAAGAGGTTTTCGCGGCGCTGCAGGAGCTGCTGTTCCACGTACGCGGCAGTGTCGCGCCGACGCTGGAAGTCAGTGCCACGGCGCAGCCGATTTCCACCCGCGACCTGCTGCGCCTGCTCTCGCATTTGCAGCAATACGTGCCGGTGCCAGCCGCCCAGGACGATTTCGACCTGCGCAACCAGCTTGAACAATTGCTGACCCGGGTCAGCGTCAAAAGCGGTAAGTCGCGCGTCGTTGGTGTGGCCGATGAAGACGTGATTAACCTGATCGCCATGCTGTTCGAATGCATCCTCGATGACCGCAACCTGCCGGATTCTCTCAAGGCGCTGATTGGCCGCTTGCAGATCCCGATGCTCAAAGTGGCCGTGCTCGACAAGAGTTTCTTCAGTCGCAGCAGTCATCCGGCCCGCCGTCTGCTCAACGAAATCGCCGCTGCGGCCATGGGGTGGGGCGAATGCGATGATCATCAGCGCGACAGTCTGTACCTGCGTATCGAGCAAGTGGTTCAGCGTTTGTTGAACGATTTTGTCGACGATCCAGCCATTTTTTCCGAACTGTTGGCGGATTTTCTCGCGTTCACCAGCGATGAACGTCGTCGCAGCGAGCTGCTGGAACAACGCACCCGCGACGCTGAAGAAGGTCGCGCCAAAACCGAAATGGCCCGTCAGCGCGTCGAACGGGCGCTAAACCAGGTCCTGTTGGACAAGATTCTGCCGCAGCGGGTGGTGGCGTTTGTCCAGGAGGCCTGGAGCCAGGTGCTGTTGCTGACCTGCCTCAAGCACGGCGATCAGTCGGCCGAATGGCATGCCGATGTGCAAACCATGGAACAACTGGTCTGGAGCGTGCAGCATCATGACGAACCTGACGCCAGCCTGCGCCTGTTGGCACTGGTGCCGGGGTTGCTCAAGTCCTTGCGTGACGGGTTGAGCAGTTCGGCGTTCGATCCGTTCGCCACCGGGGAGTTTTTCAGTGAACTGGAAAGCCTGCACGTTCAGCTGTTCGAGCGCCCGGATCAGACACCTGCATCCACCCGCGAAGCCGATGCGCCGGTGATGGTGCAAGTGCAGGAAGAAATCGTCCTGTGCACCGCCGACGAAGGGGCGGTGGTGTCGACCTCGGTGCGCTTGCCGACGGATGAAGCGGGCCTGATTCAGGTCGATCAACTGCACGTGGGTTGCTGGGTCGAATTTCAGGAGGACGAGGATCACAACCTGCGCTGCAAGCTGGCTGCGATCATCGAGGCCACGGGCAACTACATTTTCGTCGACCGCACCGGGATGAAAGTACTGGAACGCAGCCGTACCGGCCTGGCCCTGGATTTTCGCCGTGGCGCGGTGCGAACCCTGGACGACACCTTGCTCTTCGACCGGGCGCTGGAGTCGGTAATCGGCAACCTGCGGCGTCTCAATCGCGGCAAGTGATCGCGCGCCGGGGGGCTATCGCGGCATACTGGGCGCCAACACAGTCGACGTTGAAGGAACCTGTATGCAGTTGGACCCCGCGAGCGGTTGGTGTCAGGGCGTGAATGTATGTCCGTCACCCAACTTCAATGCGCGCCCCACGGGCGAAATTTCCCTGCTGGTGATCCACAACATCAGTCTGCCGCCGGCGCAGTTCGCCACCGGCAAGGTGCAGGAATTTTTCCAGAATCGGCTGGATGTCACAGAGCATCCCTACTTTGAAGGGATCGCTGACCTGCGGGTGTCCGCGCACTTTCTGATTGAGCGTGACGGCACTGTCACTCAGTTTGTCTCATGTCTTGAGCGCGCCTGGCATGCTGGCGTGTCGTGTTTCGACGGTCGGGAAATCTGTAACGACTTTTCCTTGGGCATCGAGCTCGAAGGCACGGATGACCTACCGTTCACCGACGCTCAATATGAGGCGTTGACGGCCCTGACCTTGCAGCTGCAAAGCACTTTCACGGCCATCACCGCACAGCGCATCTGCGGACATAGCGACATCGCGCCGGGGCGCAAGACCGATCCGGGGCCGGCGTTCGACTGGGCTCGTTATCGCACCGCCTTGGCGCGCCGCCCTGGCTAAAGAGGAACAAGAATGAGTTTTCTGGTGTTGCTGTTGGCGGTGTGGATCGAGAAATTCTCGGCCCTGCGCCATCGGATTCAACGTGACGGTGGCTGGGTACGCGAGCTTCACAAGCTTGAAGTCAGCCCGCGTCTGGCCAACCGTCCGTGGTTGATGTTGGTGATTCTGGTGTTGCTGCCGGTGGCGCTGCTGGGCTTGCTACTGGTGGTTCTGGAGCCGGTGGCTTACGGACTGTTGGCGTTGCCGGTGCATTTGCTGGTGGTCATCTACAGCCTGGGTCGCGGCGATCTGCTGGCCGGTCTCGGGCCGTTTCGCGATGCCTGGCGCCGGGAAGACCTGCAGGCCGCCGCTCACGTGGCACAGCGCGACCTGGATATTTGCGCCGACAGCGGCGAACAACTGCTGGAGCGGGTGGAAGGGCATCTGCTCTGGGAGGCCTACCAGAGCTTTTTTGCGGTGATTTTCTGGTACTTCCTGTTGGGCCCGGTGGCGGCGTTGAGCTATCGACTGCTGGCACTTGCCGAAGAACACGGGCAGAACCTCGCTGTCGTCGAGCGCGCCGCACAATTACGCCACGCGTTCGATTGGGTGCCGGTGCGTCTGCTGGCGGCCAGCTTCGCGTTGGTCGGCAACTTTGTCGCGGTCAGCCGGGTGATGCTGCACGAACTGCTGAACTGGAACATCAGCGCCGCCCAGTTGATCGAGAAGGTCGGGCTGGTGGCCGGTGAAATTCCTGCGCCGGTGGTCGGGCCGGACGGCATCAACAGTCTCGACCGGATCTGGGAATTGCTGCTGCGAGCGGCGGTGCTCTGGTACGCCGGTTTTGCGCTGTGGACCGTCCTTCCCTAAGTACACCGACCTCTGTAGGAGCAGAGCTTGCTCGCGAAGACGGTGTGTCATTCAACAGTTAAGTTGCCTGACACACCGTCTTCGCGAGCAAGCTCTGCTCCTACAAGGACCGTGCCCTCTCTCACGTTAACCTTAAGTTACAAAACCTCCCGCCGATTTAAGCTATACAGAGATAGCACTGAATAGTGGCTATCTGCTGTCTGTCTGTGCCTGCCAATAAAAATAAGAATGCAAAGGGAGACTTCCAGTGAAGAGCTTGCTCTATCCCGCCGTCGCGCTAATGAATCGCCTGAGCTTCGGCATGAAGTTCAGCCTGATCAGCGTTCTGTTCCTGGTGCCGATGCTGGTGACCAACTTTTACCTGGTGCGCGATTCCTATCGTGAATTCCAGGGCACTCAGGTCGAACTGCAGAGCCTCGACCTGCTGGGCAGCAGCCTGACCTTGCGACGCGACCTGGAAACCCTGAACAATCTGGTGCAGATCAACGTCACCCTTGGCCAGTCCGGCAAGGCAGGAAATGTCGAGTCCAAGATCAGTGCCCTGGAACAAAGCGTTTTGGCCCGCCTGCAAGGGCTGGCGGCGATGACCACCGATCCAGAACAAATCACGGTTTTTGATGGCAAACGCGATGAAATGATCACCGCGTTCAAGGCCCAGCAAGCAGAAAACTCCCTGCAAAGCAAAAGTGCGCTGATCGGCAAGTTGCTCGGCAATGCACAGATTTTCAGCCAGATCATCGCCAGTCAGGCAGGTTTGAGCCGTGACAGCCAGAGCGACATGCGTCAACTCACTGAACTCATCACCAACGTCACGCCGCCCGTCACTCAGACATTGGGCGATGGCCGGGCAATGGGCTCTTACTCTCTGGGGCAAGGGTTCCTGAATTCTTCTTCGAGCACCCGTTTCGATGAGTTGCTGGCGCAGATCGAAAAGCTGCAGGCCGAGTACGGCCTGAAATTGCAGGACGCGCTGGGCTCAAGCAAAGCGGCGCGTGAAACCCTGACCGCCCAGGCCGAGAGCAGTAAGGCGACGCTGAAAAAAGCCAGTGAACTGTTCGAAGAACAAGTGGTGATGGCAGACACCCTCGATGCGCCGTGGCAGGCCTTCTACGATCAGGTCACCGGCCTGATGGACCAGACTTACCAACTCAACGAAGCCACCCTGAAATTCCTCGATACCCAGTTGCAACAGCGACTGACTCAGAACCGTACGCACATGGTCCTGCAGGCCGTCGCGCTGTCGGTGGTATTTGTGTTGATCTTCTACCTCTACGGCGGCTTCTACGCCTCGACCCGCACCACCCTCAAGCGTCTTGGCGCGATGATGGACAAGGTGGCAGCCGGTGACATGACCGTGACCTTCAACGCCAACAGCCGTGATGAGCTGGGTGAGTTGGGCGAGGTGTTCAACGGCACCGTGAAGAAAATCCATGACTTGATCGAGCGTGTCGGCCACACCGTCGGTGAAGTCGAGCGTCAGGCCGGTCAGGTCGAGAATGTGTCGGCCCAGAGTAACCAGGCCGTCGCGGGGCAGCGCACGCAGATCGAACAGGTCGCCACGGCCATGAATCAGATGTCGGCCACGTCACTGGAGGTGGCCCGCAGTGCTGCGGCGGCGGTCAACAGTGCCCACAGTGTCAACGACGAGACCATCAGTGGGCGCGGTCTGGTGGAGTCGCAACAGGGGAGCATTGCTGCCCTCGCGAGCGAGATCGATCAGTCAGTCCTGGTGATCAATCAACTGGCCAGCGACAGCCAGTCCATCAGTCGCGTGCTGGAGGTGATCAAGAGCATCGCCGAGCAGACCAACCTGCTGGCGCTCAACGCGGCCATCGAAGCGGCCAGGGCGGGCGAGCAAGGCCGAGGTTTCGCGGTGGTGGCGGACGAGGTCCGGACCCTGGCCAAACGCACCCAGCAATCCACTGAAGAAATCGAGCAGATGATTGCCAAACTGCACAGTGGTGTCGGCGCAGCGGTGAAAGCCATGGGCACCAGCCATCAAATGGCCAATGGCACGGTGGGGCAGTCGGAAAAGGTCCAGCAGGCGCTGGAAAATATCCTTGGGGCGGTGGGAATGATCGTCGACCAGAACCAGCAGATCGCCGCCGCCGTAGAACAACAGACCGCCGTGGCGCACGACATCGACCAGAACATCGTCGAGATCAACCGTGCCGGCGAGCGCACCGCCGAAGGCGCGCACCAGACCGAGGATGCCAGTCGGGCGTTGTCGGCTCAGGTGGTGGAGCTGAAACAATTGATCAGCGCGTTCCGGGTTTGAAGCCGCACCGCTTCCTTGTAGGAGCGAGCTTGCTCGCGATGGACGTCAACGATGACTCGTGTTGTCTGGATGAACGCGTCGTTTGAACGTTTTTCGCGAGCAAGCTCGCTCCTACAGGAGGGCCGTATTACCAGTTGAACACTTCACACGCATTGGTCGTGCTGACGGCGGCCAATCGTTCCGGGCTGACCGCCATGATTTCAGCCAGCGCCGAACAGATCGCCGGCAGATGCGCCGGGCTATTTCGCAGACCGGGGAACATCGCGGGCGCCATGTCCGGTGAGTCGGTTTCCAGGACCACCGACTCCAGCGGCAACTCAGCCAACACGCGGTGCATGCGCAAGGCCTGCGGCCAGGTCGCCGCGCCGCCAAGACCCAGCTTGAAGCCGAGCTTGATGTACTCGCGGGCCTCTTCCTTGCTGCCGGCGAAGGCGTGAATGATGCCCGCGCGTTTCAACTTGAAGCGCTTGAGCGTGGCAATCACCGCCGCATGGCTGCGTCGCACGTGAATCAGCGCCGGTAGATTGAAGTCCGCCGCCAGTCGCAGTTGCGCGTCGAACAGGGCCTGCTGGCGCTCACGGTCGAGGGTTTCGATGAAGTAATCCAGGCCGATCTCGCCCACCGCACACAGCTGGCGGTGACCGGCCAGACGGGTCAGCCAGTCACCCAGTTCGTGCAAGTCTTCAGGCCGGTGATCATCCAGATAAACCGGGTGCAAACCGAACGCCGCGTGCAGATCGGGATCGCTCAGCACCAAATCCCAGACTCGCTGCCAATTGGCCTGATAAACCCCCAGCACCACCATCCGCCGCACGCCGAGGGCGCGGCTCTGGGCGAGCAGCGCCTGACGATCCTCGTCGAAGTCCGGAAAGTCCAGATGAGTGTGGGTGTCGATCAGCTCCACGGTTCAGTCCTGGCGAATACGCTGCTTGAAGGTCCGCGCGATGGCTTGCACGCCGGGCTGGTAATCGGACTGCTCGATGGCGGCGAGGGCCAGTTGCAGCGCTTTGTCGGCGATCAACTGGTGCTGCTGGGCCATGGCGTTGACCGGCAGTGGCAGAAAGTCCAGCAGCTGCGTATCTCCGAATGTGCCGAGGCGCAGCGGGCGGGTTTTCATCGGGAAGTCGTGCAGCGCGTCGAATACGCCCTGAAGCAACACGTAGGACGTGGTCACCAACGCATCCGGCAAATGACCCAGGCGCTGGAGCATTTCTTCCATCAACTGCCTGCCGCATTCGCGGCTGAACGATTCGCCGTGTTCGATCAGGATCTCGCCTTTGAACCCGGCCAGCGCTTCCTTGAACCCTGCTGCCCGCTCCTGGCTGATGCTCAGTTCAGGGCGTGCGCCGATCAGGGCGATCTGCTTGGGCAGCGGGTCGAGCAGGCTGCGCGTCAATTGCAGGCTGGCTTCGCGATCATCGCTGATCACCGAGCAGAAATGCTCAGGCTCCATGACCCGGTCGATGGCGATGATCGGGATACCCTTGGCTTGCAACTGACGGTAACTGTCGTCACCGGTCGGCAGGCAACTGGCGACGATCAACGCGTCGCAACGCCGGGCGCGGAACAGTTGCAGCAATTGCCGTTCACTATCCGGCGCATCGTCGGAGCTGGCGATCAGCAACTGATAACCGCGGGCCCGGGCACCTTGCTCCAGCAGTTTGGCGATTCGCGCGTAACTGGGGTTTTCCAGGTCCGGCAAAATGAAGCCCAGGGTGCGGGTGTGCCGACTGCGCAGCCCGGCCGCCTGGGGGTTGGGCGTAAAGCCATGCTGCTCGACGACCGCGCGCACGCGCTCGACGGTGGCACTGCTGATGCGTTGCTGTTCGGCCTTGCCATTGATGACATAACTGGCGGTGGTCACGGACACACCGGCCAGTTGGGCGATATCACTGAGTTTCAACTCGGGTTTTCCTTGTTTGTCGGCCGACATTTTCGCCAATCCTACCCGATTCAGGCAGGCAACTATTGTCGCAGCCAATCCGACAAGTTGGACTTCAAGGATGGGACATTATCGAGTAACGTGCCAATCATTCTAGATTAAACGTTTCAGCAAGCGTATTTTCTACGTTTCAGGTGCATTTGGCCGGTTCTGCCGTGAAACCGCCAAAAGTGATGATTAAGCGCCTAAGCTGACTCATTCAAAACAATACCTGGCACCTCAAGGTGCCAAAAAGGAGAAAGCATGCTCGAGCTCACGATAGAGCAGATTTCCATGGGCCAGTCGGCCGTGGACAAGTCCGCAGCGTTGCATCTGCTGGCACAACATCTGGTCGCCGATGGCCTGGTGGCGGATGGTTATCTCGCCGGTTTGCAAGCACGCGAAACCCAGGGCTCGACCTTTCTCGGTCAAGGTATTGCCATCCCCCACGGTACGCCGGAAACCCGCGATCAGGTGTTTTCCACCGGCGTGCGGCTGATGCAGTTTCCCGAAGGCGTGGATTGGGGCGACGGTCAGATTGTTTACCTGGCGATCGGCATCGCCGCAAAATCCGATGAACACTTGCGACTCCTGCAACTGCTGACCCGCGCCCTCGGCGAAACCGATCTGGGCCAGGCCCTGCGTCGCGCCAGTTCCGCCGAAGCGTTGCTGAAACTGCTGCAAGGCGCGCCGCAGGAGCTGGCGCTGGATGCACAGATGATCGGCCTGGGTGTGTCGGCCGATGACTTCGAAGAACTGGTCTGGCGCGGTGCCCGTTTGCTGCGCCAGGCAGATTGTGTGAGCAATGGTTTCTCCGCCGTGTTGCAACAGGTCGAAGCGCTGCCACTCGGCGATGGCTTGTGGTGGTTGCACAGCGAACAGACGGTCAAACGCCCGGGCCTGGCGTTCGTCACCCCGGATAAACCGATGCGTTATCTTGGTCAGCCGCTGAGTGGCCTGTTCTGTCTGGCCAGTCTCGGCGAGGCGCATCAGGCCTTGCTCGAACGCCTTTGCGCGCTGCTGATCGAAGGCCGTGGCCATGAACTGGGCCGCGCCACCAGCAGCCGCAAAGTCCTCGAAGTGCTCGGCGGCGAACTGCCGGCGGACTGGCCGAGCGCGCGCATTGCTTTGGCCAACGCCCACGGTTTGCACGCACGCCCGGCGAAAATCCTCGCGCAACTGGCGAAGAGTTTTGAAGGCGAGATTCGCGTACGCATTGTCGACGGACAGGACAGCGCGGTGTCGGTGAAGAGTTTGAGCAAGTTGCTCAGCCTCGGCGCCCGTCGCGGTCAGGTGCTCGAATTTATCGCCGAGCCGAGCATTGCCGCCGACGCCTTGCCAGCCTTGCTGGTCGCGATTGAAGAAGGGCTCGGTGAAGAAGTCGAGCCATTGCCTGCCGTGAGCCAGCAGCGCGAAGTGATTACGGACGTGGCCGAAGTGCTGCTCGCACCGGCGTCCGGTAGCGTGGTTCAAGCCATCCCGGCAGCGCCGGGCATTGCCATCGGCCCAGCGCATATCCAAGTGCTGCAAACCATCGAATACCCGCTGCGCGGTGAGTCCGCCGCCATTGAGCGCGAGCGTCTCAAGCAAGCACTGGCAGATGTGCGTCGCGACATCGAAGGCTTGATCGAGCGCAGCAAGTCCAAAGCCATCCGCGAGATTTTCATCACCCACCAGGAAATGCTCGACGACCCGGAATTGACCGATGAAGTCGAGACTCGCCTCAAGCAGGGCGAAAGCGCTGAAGCGGCATGGATGGCGGTGATCGACGCGGCGGCGAAACAACAGGAATCGCTGCAGGATGCCTTGCTCGCTGAGCGCGCGGCAGATTTGCGTGATATCGGCAGACGAGTGCTGGGGCAACTGAGCGGCGTCGAAACCCCGAGCGAACCCGATCAACCGTACATTCTGGTGATGGACGAAGTCGGTCCTTCCGACGTGGCGCGTCTCGATCCAACCCGCGTCGCCGGCATTCTCACCGCCCGTGGCGGCGCTACCGCGCACAGCGCCATCGTCGCCCGCGCGCTCGGTATTCCGGCGTTGGTCGGTGCAGGTGCGGCGGTGTTGCTGCTGGCGCCGGGTACGCCGTTACTGCTCGATGGCCAGCGCGGTCGCTTGCATGTAGACGCCGATGCGGCGACCTTGCTGCGCGCCACCGAAGAGCGTGACACCCGCGAGCAACGCTTGAAAGCGGCTGCCGAACAACGTCATCAACCGGCACTGACTACCGACGGTCACGCGGTGGAAGTGTTCGCCAACATCGGTGAAAGCGCTGGCGTCACCAGCGCAGTGGAGCAGGGCGCCGAAGGCATCGGCTTGCTGCGCACCGAGCTGATTTTCATGGCCCACTCGCAGGCGCCCGACGAAGCAACTCAAGAAGTCGAATACCGTCGTGTGCTCGATGGCCTCGCCGGTCGGCCGCTGGTGGTGCGCACCCTCGACGTCGGTGGTGACAAGCCGCTGCCGTATTGGCCGATTGCGAAAGAAGAAAACCCCTTCCTCGGCGTGCGCGGCATTCGCCTGACCTTGCAGCGTCCGCACATCATGGAGGCGCAATTGCGCGCCCTGCTGCGTGCCGCCGACAACCGCCCGCTGCGCATCATGTTTCCGATGGTTGGCAGCGTCGATGAGTGGCGTCAGGCGCGGGACATGACCGAACGACTGCGTCTGGAAATCCCGGTTGCAGACCTGCAACTGGGGATCATGATCGAGGTGCCTTCGGCGGCATTGCTGGCGCCGGTGCTGGCCAAAGAGGTCGACTTCTTCAGCGTCGGTACCAACGACCTCACTCAATACACCCTGGCCATCGACCGTGGTCATCCGACCTTGTCCGCCCAGGCTGACGGCTTGCACCCGGCGGTGCTGCAACTGATCGACATCACCGTGCGCGCGGCCCATGCCCATGGCAAATGGGTCGGCGTGTGCGGCGAGCTGGCGGCCGATCCGCTGGCGGTGCCGGTGCTGGTCGGTCTCGGCGTGGACGAGTTGAGCGTGTCGGGCCGCAGCATTGCCGAGGTCAAGGCGCGCATCCGCGAACTCAGCCTGACCCAGACTCAAACCCTTGCCCAACAGGCCCTGGCCGTCGGCAGCGCGAATGAAGTACGCGCATTAGTGGAGGCCCTGTAATGGCCAAGATCCTGACCCTGACCCTCAACCCGGCGCTGGACCTGACGGTGCAGTTAGCGCGCCTTGAACCCGGTCAGGTCAATCGCAGCGACGAGATGCACACCCACGCCGCCGGTAAAGGCGTGAACGTGGCGCAGGTGCTGGCGGACCTTGGGCATCAGCTCACCGTTAGCGGTTTCCTCGGCGAAGACAATCTCCAAGCGTTCGAAACCCTGTTTGCCAAACGCGGTTTTGTCGACGCGTTTATCCGCGTCCCCGGCGAAACCCGCAGCAATATCAAACTGGCGGAAAGTGATGGGCGCATCACTGACATCAACGGCCCGGGGCCGATGGTCAGCGAGGCGGCGCAGCAGGCGTTGCTTGATCGCCTCGATCAGATTGCGCCCGGTCATGATGCGGTTGTCGTTGCCGGCAGCCTGCCTCAAGGCATCAGTCCCGAGTGGTTGCAGGCGCTGATCGTGCGCTTGAAAAATCTTGGCTTGAACGTCGCGCTGGACACCAGCGGCGAAGCGTTGCGGGCGGCGCTAAAGGCCGGCCCGTGGCTGATCAAACCGAACACCGAAGAACTGGCCGAAGTGCTCGGTTGCGAAGTGATTTCGGTCGCGGCTCAAGCCGAAGCTGCGAGCCGCTTGCATGCGCAAGGCATCGAGCACGTGGTGATTTCCCACGGTGCCGATGGCGTGAACTGGTTCAGTGTCGGCTCGGCGATGCATGCCACGCCACCCAAGGTTAGCGTCGCCAGCACAGTGGGCGCGGGGGATTCACTACTGGCCGGCATGCTTCACGGTCTGCTCAGCGCCGACACGCCGGAACAGACCCTGCGCACCGCCACGGCGATTGCCGCGATGGCGGTGACCCAGATCGGTTTCGGAATCGGCGATGCGGCTCAATTGGCGCGGCTTGAACAGGGTGTGCGCGTGCGTCCCCTGACAGAACAATAAGAGGGTTTGTCATGAAGTTAGCCATTGTTACGGCCTGTCCGAACGGCATGGTCACCAGTGTGCTGTGCGCCCGTTTGCTCGATGCCGCGGCGCAGCGGCAGGGCTGGAGCACCAGCGTCGAAGTGGTGGATGCGGCGCACCCGGAACGCCAGTTGTCGGCGGCCACGATCGAGGCTGCCGAGTGGGTGTTGCTGGTGACCAGCGCGCCGGTGGACATGTCACGATTCGTCGGCAAACGCGTGTTCCAAAGCACCCCGGCGCAAGCCCTGCAAGATGTGGAAGCGGTGCTGCGACGCGGTGCTGAAGAGGCTCAGGTTTACGTCGCCCCCGAAGCCGTGGCCGAGCCAGTCGCCTTCGTTAAAAACGCCCCGCGCCTGGTCGCGATCACGGCGTGCCCGACCGGCGTCGCTCATACCTTCATGGCCGCTGAGGCTTTGCAGCAAGCGGCGAAACGTTTGGGGTATGACCTGCAGATCGAAACCCAGGGCTCGGTCGGCGCGCGCAATCCGCTGAGCGCGGCGGCGATTGCCGACGCGGACGTGGTGTTGCTGGCCTGCGATATCGAAGTCGCCACCGAGCGTTTTGCCGGCAAGAAAATCTACCGTTGCGGCACTGGTATCGCGTTGAAGCAAGCCGAAGCGACGCTGAATAAAGCACTGGCCGAAGGCAAGCAGGAAAGTGCTGCGACCGGCGCCAAAGGTCCGGCCAGGCAAGAGAAGACTGGCGTCTACAAACACCTGCTGACCGGCGTGTCGTTCATGTTGCCGATGGTGGTGGCGGGCGGTCTGATGATCGCGTTGTCGTTCGTCTTCGGCATCACCGCGTTCAAGGAGGAAGGCACACTTGCCGCCGCGCTGATGCAGATCGGTGGCGAGACTGCGTTCAAGCTGATGGTGCCACTGCTGGCGGGTTACATCGCCTACTCGATCGCCGATCGCCCGGGCCTTGCGCCGGGGATGATCGGTGGTCTGCTGGCGAGCACGTTGGGTGCCGGTTTCATCGGTGGGATCATTGCCGGTTTCATCGCCGGTTACGCGGCGCAGGCGATCAATCGGTATGCGCGTTTGCCGCAAAGCCTCGAAGCGCTGAAGCCGATCCTGATCATCCCGTTGCTGGCAAGTCTGTTCACCGGTCTGGTGATGATCTACGTGGTCGGCAAACCGGTGGCCGGGATGCTCGCCGGGCTCACGCACTTCCTCGACAGCATGGGCACCACCAACGCGATTCTGCTGGGAGTGTTGTTGGGCGGGATGATGTGCGTCGACCTTGGCGGGCCGATCAACAAGGCGGCGTATGCCTTCTCGGTGGGGCTGCTGGCGTCGCAAAGTTATGCACCGATGGCGGCGACCATGGCGGCCGGCATGGTGCCGCCGATTGGTCTGGGAATCGCCACGTTCATTGCCCGACGCAAGTTCGCCCAGGCTGAGCGCGAGGCCGGGAAAGCGGCGTTGGTGCTGGGGCTGTGCTTCATCTCCGAAGGCGCCATTCCGTTTGCCGCAAAAGACCCGCTGCGGGTGATTCCGGCGAGCATTGCCGGCGGCGCGCTGACCGGTGCGTTGTCGATGTACTTCGGCTGCAAACTGATGGCGCCGCACGGCGGGTTGTTCGTGTTGGCGATCCCGAATGCGATCAACCATGCGCTGCTTTATTTGCTGGCGATTGTGGCCGGGAGTTTGCTGACGGCGGTGGTTTATGCGGTGGTCAAGCGACCGGAAGTCGTTGAGCTGGCAATAGAGCCCGTCAGCGCCTGACGCAAAACCCTGTAGGAGCCGAGCTTGCTCGCGATGGCGATGTGACAGTTACCGTTTTCGTTGAATGTTGCACCGCCATCGCGAGCAAGCTCGGCTCCTACAGTGATCTCTGTCGTACACAAGATTTGTGTCCAACGCCGTAACCTGTGGGAGCGGGCTTGCTCGCGATGGCGTCAGCGGCAACACCATCAAGCAGGGGTTTTGTACTCATTCTCCCGCTGCAACGCCCGCGCTTGAACCACATCCAGCACAGCGCAGCCTTCACGCATGAGCAGATGCACCGCGCGGGTGATACGCGTCAGATCGCAGTCGGACGTGTTTCTCAGATTCAGGCTGGATAGCGTGTCTGACAAATCGCGAACCACGGTGAAGCGATGCATGGCGCAGGCGGTGAGTTCACTGAGTTCTTTGTGGGTGTTGACGAAGAGCACCGGTGTTTCGGCGTCGTAGGTATCGATCGGGAGGTAACGCGGCATGACTTGGAACATGATGTAACTCCTGTAATTGGAGCTACCACCATTCGCAGCCAAACGAAGAGGGTGGCAGCCATACGCGGGTTGGCCGACCGGGCACAGGAACCGGCACACCCGAAGGTGTCCCACGCACAGCTGCCATAAAACAACACCTCAGGCACAAAGTGCCTGAGGAGGTGTTGCTACGCTGTAGCGTTCCTGCACCGACCGGCCAAGGTCGTTCGCGGTGTTCTCCGCGAGCCCGAACTATGGAGTCGATACCGAAACGCGGCAACAAGATACGTTGTAGGAAACGTCTTGAAAAGTTGTGTGCCTCATGATGATCATTTCCACCCGTGTGAGAGAACGACGCATACCCTGTAGGAGCAGAGCTTGCTCGCGAAGGCGGTGTAGCTGTCGGCATCGTTGGTGAATGTAAAACCCTCTTCGCGAGCAGCTCGGCTCCTACAGGGATTTGTGATGTTGCTGATTTTTGTGTCATGCCCGAGTCACACGGCCATGTTTTAGTTTTTCCTTTTTCAGGGAGAACACCATGAGCGAATTCGACCTCGGTCGCCGTCGTGTCATGCAAGCGGTCGGCGCCGGGCTGTTGTTGCCCGGCCTTGCGCCGGCGGTGATCGCTTCGGTCAAGGATCGGCCGCAACTCACCGATGGCGTGCAGTCCGGCGACGTGCTGGGTGACCGGGCGATGGTCTGGAGCCGCAGCGATCGTCCGGCGCGGATGGTGGTGGAGTGGGACACGCGCAGTGTGTTCGGCAACCCGCGCCGGTTCGTCTCGCCCCTCGCCGACGCCCGTAGCGATTTCACCGCGCGTATCGAGCTCACCGGTCTGCCCGCCGACCAGGCGATTTTCTATCGCGTGCATTTCGAGGACGCCCAGAGCGGCGTCACCAGCGAACCCTGGTTTGGTCACTTGCGCAGCGTGCCGCAGACCCGGCGCGACATCCGTTTCGTCTGGAGCGGCGACACCGCCGGCCAGGGTTTCGGCATCAACCCGGACATCGGCGGCATGCGCATCTACGAAGCCATGCGCTTACGCCTGCCGGACTTCTTTATCCACAGCGGCGACGCCATCTACGCGGACGGCCCGATACCGGCGCAACTCACCACCGAAAGCGGCCGCGTGTGGCGCAACATCACCAGCGAAGCCAAGAGCAAAGTTGCCGAAACCCTCGACGAGTATCGTGGCAATTACCGTTACAACCTGTTGGACGAAAACGTTCGCCGCTTTAACGCTGAGGTGCCGCAGATCTGGCAATGGGACGACCATGAAGTGGTGAACAACTGGTCGCCGGGCAAGCAACTGGATGAGCGCTACAAGAGCAAAGATATCCACAGCCTGGTGGGCCGTGCGCGGCAGGCCTGGCTCGAATATGCACCTCTGCGTTTGCAGAGCGCCGATAGCGGCGGGCGGATTTATCGCAGGCTCGGTTACGGGCCGATGCTCGATGTGTTTGTGCTCGACATGCGCAGTTATCGCGAGGCCAACGACGACAACCTTGGCGCCGTCAAACCATTCCTCGGTCGTGAACAACTGGACTGGCTCAAGCGTGAATTGAAAGGTTCTCAGGCCCAGTGGAAAGTCATCGCCGCCGACATGCCGATCGGCCTCGGCGTGCCCGATGGCGAAGTCAGCCCCGGCGTGGCGCGCTGGGAAGCGGTGGCCAACGGTGATCCCGGAGCGGCGCAGGGGCGTGAGCTGGAAATCGCTGAGCTACTTGGATTCCTGCGGGCGCAACAGGTGCGCAATTTCGTTTTCCTGACGGCGGATGTGCATTACTGCGCAGCCCATCATTACCACCCGGATCGTGCGGCGTTTCAGGACTTTGAACCGTTCTGGGAGTTTGTTGCCGGGCCGTTGAATGCGGGGAGTTTTGGACCTGATCCGCTGGATAAAACCTTTGGGCCGCAAGTGGTGTTCGAGAAGGCGCCGCCCGCGCAGAACATGTCGCCGTTTGCCGGGTTTCAGTTTTTTGGCGAGGTGAATATTGAGGGAACGACAGGGGAGATGAGTGTGGTGTTGCGGGATTTGGATGGGGTGGCGGTGTTTGAGCAGAAGTTGCAGCCGGTTTGACGACACCGATCCCTTGTAGGAGCCGAGCTTGCTCGCGATAGCGATCTGACAGACAACACCCATGTTGGATGTCAGATCGCTATCGCGAGCAAGCTCGGCTCCTACAGGGTTGGAGGGGGGTCAGTAAACGTCGCGGCGGTAGCGGCCTTGTTCGATCAGGCGGTCAACCTCTTCAATCCCCAGCACTTCGTTGAGCACGTGA
The DNA here is from genome assembly GCF_059716135.1 of Pseudomonas sp. LBUM1651. Lineage (NCBI taxonomy): Bacteria > Pseudomonadati > Pseudomonadota > Gammaproteobacteria > Pseudomonadales > Pseudomonadaceae > Pseudomonas > Pseudomonas sp. LBUM1651. Next base: position 862,679 of record NZ_CP166805.1, read on the forward strand.
TCCACCCCTGAAGCCATCCCCTGCAAGCTGCCGCAGATGTAAATCACGGCACCGTCGGCCAGCCATTGCTTGAGCAGATCGGCCGATTCACGCAAGCGATCCTGCACGTAGATTTTTTCGGCCTGATCCCGCGAAAACGCCAGGTCCAGACGCTCGATGTCCCCCGAAATCAGCCACTCTTCCAGCTCGGCGCGGCACAGGTAGTCGTGCTCGCGATTGCGCTCGCCAAACAGCAGCCAATGACGTTGCTGCCCATCGGCGATTCGCGCCTTGAGCAAACTGCGCAGCCCGGCCAGGCCGGTGCCGTTGCCCAGCAGGATCATCGGCACCGGTTCGACCGGCAGATGGAAACCGCTGTTGCGTCGTACGCGCAAACTGATGGTGCTGCCCACGGGTGCGTGTTCGGTCAGCCATCCGGAACCGATACCCAGACTGCCGTCGTGATGCAGCTCCTGGCGCACGATCAGTTCCAGCACGCCGTCGGCGGCAATCGAGGCGATGGAGTATTCGCGCATGGCCAACGGCACCAGCGCGTCCACCAGTGCTTGCGCGTGCAGGCCAACGAGATGGGCGCGGTTCTCGGGCAATTGTCGACTGGCGAGGCCTTGTTCCAGAGATTGCGACAAGTCATCGAGCATCACCGCGGCCCGACCATCAATGCCCAGGCCGTCGAGGAAATGTTCGATCGCCCACGGGCAGTTGCGTGGCAACACTTCCACCAGATCACCGGCCAGCCAGCTGCTGGTGGTCGGGGCCGCGAGACCCAGCAGGTACACCGGCGAACCGCTGCTGTCCGGGTTCATCAATTCGCGGCGGGTGAGTGTCCAGTTGTCGTAGCTCGGCGCTTGCCAGGTGTCCACGGGCGCCTGTCCGGTCAGCAGGCCGAGTTGTTGCTGCCAGTGACGCAAGGCGTAAGGGTCGCCGCAATCGACTTCCACGGGCGCGAACAGGTTCTTGCCGCCGTGCTCGCCGAGCCAGGTGTGCAATCGGCGGGCGAAACCGCAGAAGTGCTGATACTGGCGATCACCGAGTCCGAGCACCGCGTAATTCAGGCTCTCCAGGCTCAACGCGCGCCCCAGCACCTTGCGTTCGAAACCGCGGGCGCTGTCCGGTGCTTCGCCGTCGCCGAAGGTACTGACCACGAACAGAGCGTTGCTCGAATCATGCAGGTCCTGTTCGCTGACATTCGCCAGCGGTGAAACCTTCACCGGCAGACCGGCAGCCTGCAATTGCCCGGCGGTCTGCCAGGCCAGTTGCTCGGCAAACCCGCTCTGGCTGGCGAAACCGATCAGCCACGCCGGCGCGTCGTTGCCCGGTTGTGCGAAACCTTTGCGGGCGTCCTTGATCTGCTTTTTCTTGCGCCGACGATCCAGGTACAGCAACCAGCCAGTGATGAAAAACAGCGGCATGGTCAGCGCGCTGATCGTCAGGATGATCCGCCCGACAATCCCGAAGTAACTGCCGACGTGCAGCGCGTAAATGCTGGTCAGTAGCTGCGCCTTGAGGCTCTTGTCGCTGTAGCGGTCGTGGCGTTTGACGATGCCGGTGGCTGGATCGAGGGTGATCTGGTTCAGCGCGCGGTCGTGTGGCGAGGAGTTCAACAGGTAAAACACGGTCGCCGGTTGCCCGGCTACGGGCGGCATGCGGATGTTGTAGGCGCTCAGTGCCGGACCGGCAGCGCTGTAGATGCTGCTCCACATCGCGCCGTAATCGGCGGTCGGTGCCGGGCCTTCGGGCGCCGGGCCACGATTGCGAACCCGCTCGTTCTGCGGTGAATCGGACAGCAATCGGGTCAGGCCTTTGTTGTACCACTCGTAAGACCAAGACAAACCGGTCAGCGCCGCCAGGAGGTAAAACACCAGGCACCAGGTGCCGGCCACCGAGTGCAAATCCCAATTGAAGCTGCGGCCCTTTTTCTTCCAGTCGAGGGTCAGCCAGGCGCGCCAGCTTTTCCACTGGCGCGGCCAGCGCAGGTAAAGGCCGGACAGGCAGAAAAACACCAGGATCAGCGTACAGGCTCCGGTGATCTGCCGACCGGTATCGCCCATGGCGAGGAAACGGTGCAGTTGCAGCATCAGGCCGAAGAAATCCTGGCCGGTGGCGTCGCCCGTGAATTGCGCGGTGTAGGGATCGAAGTAGCGCATCTCCCCGCGACGTTCGCCCGGCGGCGGTGTGAAGATCACCCGCGCGGCGTTGCCGCTGTCGGTGTCGACCCAGAGCATCGAGACTTTCTTGCCCGAGGCGCCTTCGATTTTTTCCACCAGTTCGGCGGGCGGCAGCACGCCGGCAACCTGCTTCTCGACCTGCAACACCGACGGGTTCAGTGCGCGCAGGATTTCATCCTCAAACGACACTGTCACCCCGGTGATGCCCATCAGGGCCAGGACCAGCCCGGCACTGATACCGAAAAACCAGTGCAACTGGAACAGGGTTTTCTTCAACACGTTGCTCGCCTTGTCCGTTCGAAAATTGTCATCACGGCGCGCATTATGCCGTGGGCTGTCGAGAAGCATTCTTTTTTACGCACAAAAGCCCCGTTCATGTGGATGAGCGGGGCCTGGCCCAATGCCAATTCTGTAGGAGCGAGCTTGCTCGCGATGGTCGTCAACGATAACGCGGAAAACCTGACACCCCGCGCTGTTTTCGAGTTCTTCGCGAGCAAGCTCGCTCCTACAGTGTTTGCCGATCAGAAGTGGAAGTTGGCGCTCAGCAGGGCGGTACGACCCGCCGCCACGTGGGCGTAGTGGTTCTGCAGTATCTGGTCGAAGTAACGCTTGTCGGTCAGGTTCTGCACGTTGAGTTGCAGGTCGACGTTCTTGGTCAGGCGATAGCTGGCCATTGCGTCGTAGCGCCAGTAGGACGGGATCTCCACCGAGTTGGCGACGTTGCCGAACTGCGAGTCGACGAACGTGGCGCCGGCGCCGACGGTCAACTTGTCTGGTACCAGGTCGTAGGTCGACCAGAACGTGAAGTTGTTCCGTGGGGTGCTTGGCATGTGGTTGCCTTCATCGGCGGCGAGGGTGGTTTTGACCACTTCGCTTTCCATGTAGGTGTAGCCACCGAAGACCCTCCAGTTACGGGTCAGCTTGCCGGCGTAGCTCAGTTCCAGGCCATTGACCTGCTGTTCGCCGTCCAGCACTTGAGTGGTGCCGCCGTCCGGATCGTTGATCCGCGCGTTGGTTTTCTCGGTGCGGAACAGGGCGGCGGTCAGCGACAGGTCGTCACCGAAGAAGTCCCACTTGGTACCGATCTCGTAATTGCGGTTCTTTTCCGGGTCCAGATCGGTGTTGTTCGCCGCCAGGTCCAGGCCGCCGTTGCCGCTGGTTTCACCGGACGGGTTGCTGGAGGTGGAGTAAGCCGCGTAGATGCTGCCGTTCGGCAACGGGTTGTAGACCACACCGATCTGGTAGTTGACCAGGTCGCTGGTGTTCTCACGGGAGAAGTCGTTCGCTGGCGCTGTGCTGCTGGCGTTGGCGTGGCCGCTGGATTTGACCTGGTAGTTGTCGTAACGCAGGCCCAGGTTCAGGGACCACTGCTCGTTGAACTTCAAGGTGTCGAACACATAAGCGGCGGCAGTTTTGGTGTCGGTGTCGGTGAAAGCAGCGCTGTCGGTGATCCTGCCGTTCCAGTTATCCCCAGGCGTCGGATTGTACAGACTGGTGCAGTCGCCGGAGCGGAAGAGTGCAGGGTTGCACGTCGTGCCGCTGGCAGCCGACGTCAGGATGTACGGGCGGTTGTGGGTGTCCTGATAGGAAAACTCAAGGCCGGTGACCAGGCTGTGCTCGATGGCGCCGGTGTTGAACCTGGCACTCAGGTCTGTCTGGTTGATCCAGCCGCTGGACGTTGAATTACGGCTCTTGGCGCCACGGTACACACTGCCCCTGGCGACGTTGCCCTTGCTGTCGTCCGGGTTGGTGACGATGTAGTCCAAAGTCGAACGGGACATGCGGAAACTGTTGGACACGGTCAGGTCATCATTCAGATCGTGCTCGATCTTGATGGTGCCGCTGTCATTGGTGGTTTCGCGATAGTCGCGATTGGTCAGGCCGTAGAAATTGTCGCGGTCGACATGCGCCGGTTTGTCGACGTTGTACTTGCTGCGGGCCGGGTTCAGGGTCAGCGGAATGCCGTAGTCCGGCATGTCGTCGGTTTCGACGTGGTAGTAACCGAGGGTCACACGGGTGTCGGTGCCCAGGCCGAAAGCGAACGTCGGCGCCACACCCCAGCGGCTGACGTCCACGGTGTCACGGCCGGCGACATTGGCTTCGTGTTTCATCAGGTTCAGGCGGAAGGCCGAGGTGTCGGTCATCTGCTGGTTCAGGTCGAGTGTGGTGCGCTTGGTCTGATCCGAGCCCCAGGTGAAGCCGCCGTTGTAGAAACTGCCCAGTTTGGCGGTCTTGCTCACCAGGTTCAGGCTGCCACCGGTGGAGCCGGCGCCGGTGAAGGCCGATCCCGGGCCTTTGCTGACTTCGATCGATTCTACGTTAAAGATTTCGCGGCTCTGGGACGCCGGGTCGCGCATGCCGTCGACGAAGGTGTCGCTTTCAGCGTTGAAGCCACGAATGATCGGACGGTCGCCCGCCGGGTTGCCGCCTTCGCCAGCACCGAAGGTGATGCCCGGTGTGGTGCGCAAGGCGTCGACCAGGCTGGTGGCGCCCGTGTCGCGGATCACCTGCTGCGGAATCACGGTGACGCTTTTCGGTGTTTCGCGCAGCGGTGCGGTGTATTTCTTGTTGGCTGAGGTATCGGTCTTGTAGGAGGTGTCGTCCTGAGCTTCGCCGCTGATAGCGGTAGCGCCCAGGGAAATCACGTTGCCCGGTGCATTTTCATCGGTTTTTTCAGCCGCGAAAACCATGTGCCCCGCGGAGCTGGCAGTGATCGCCACGCCAATTGCAGAAGCGAGTAAACGCGGTGAACTGACCGGTAATTGTAGTTGTTGGCGTGACATGTGAATTCCCCTCCCCAAGGATTTGAGGCCGCGGAATATAGGGTAAACGCGTCTATGTATCAATTGCGAAACGTTTCTATTCGTACTGAATTTACATTCTTTACAATTTACCCTTACGGTTTTTGGTGTTTCGTTCGTCGTGGGGGTTTTACAGAGTCAATAAGAATCAATACCATTACCGCTCTTTTGCCTTCAGGTGTATTTCCATGCTGCTGCACATCCCCGGCGTGTTCGCTAAAGAAGAAGTGCAGCGCATCCGCGAGGCTCTGGAACAGGCGGATTGGGCGGACGGAAAAATAACCGCCGGTTACCAGTCGGCCAAGGCCAAGCACAATCTGCAACTGCCGGAAGGTCATCCGCTGGCCAAGGAAGTCGGTGCGGCGATGCTGGAGCGGTTGTGGAAAAATCCGCTGTTCATGTCCGCGGCATTACCGCACAAGGTTTTTCCTCCATTGCTGAACTGTTACACGGCGGGTGGCAGTTTCGACTTTCATATCGACAATGCCGTGCGTCAGCCCAAAGGCAGCATCGAGCGCGTGCGCACCGACCTGTCGGCCACGCTGTTCTTCAGCGAGCCGGAGGATTACGACGGCGGTGAACTGGAAATCCAGGACACCTTCGGCACCCAGCGGGTGAAATTGCCTGCGGGCGACATGGTCCTGTATCCCGGCACCAGCCTGCACAAGGTCAATGCCGTCACCCGTGGCACTCGCTATGCCTCATTCTTCTGGACCCAAAGCCTGGTCCGCGAAGACAGCCAGCGCGCGCTGCTGTTCGAGATGGACGGGGCGATCCAGCAGCTGACGCAGGAGTTGCCGGATCACCCGTCGCTGATCCGCCTCACGGGCACGTATCACAATCTGCTGCGTCGCTGGGTCGAGGTATGAGTTATCAATTGCGCCGCAAAGAAGTGCTCGACGGCGATCATCTCAAAGCCATGCTCAATGAAAGTCCCGCTCGCGCGGCTCAGGCGATTCTGATCGCTGCCCGCGAAGGCGTGCTCGATGCTCAGGCCTTGCTCGGTCAAATCCTGCTGGATGGGCAGGGCATTGAACTGGATCAAAAACTGGCGGTGCGCTGGTTCCAGATCGCCGCGCAGCGCGGGCACTTGATGGCGCGCAACATGCTCGGCCGTTGTCATGAACATGGCTGGGGCTGCGAGGCCGACGCTTCAGTCGCTGCCAGGCATTATCGAGTCGCCGCCGAAGCCGGACTGGATTGGGCGATGTACAACTACGCCAATCTGCTGGCGACCGGGCGCGGCGTGGACGAGGACCAGATCCAAGCGCTGAATCTCTACCGTCGCGCTGCGGAACTGGGCCATGCGAAGTCGATGAATCTGTTGGGACGTTATCTGGAAGACGGGCGGGTTTGTCCGGCAGATCCGCAAGCTGCGCGTGATTGGTATCGACGTTCGGCAGCTGGCGGAGATTTTCGCGGGCAGTTCAGTTACGCCGCCGTGCTGGCGGATGAAGGCAATATCGATGAGGCCCTGAGATGGCTGCACAAGGCACTGGACGGTGGCAATCTGAATTTCCTGCGGGTGGCGAGCAAGGCGCTGTTGAGTGCCGTGAATCCGCAAGTTCGTGAATTGGCGGCCCTCTATCATCAACGCGTTGTTCAGATGAGCGATGAGCGGAGCGTATCAGGGGTTGTTGAGTAGGTTTAAATCACTATGATTGGAAACTAATCACCTCTAATCAAATTGCTTCCTGGAGACGAAATCATGGCTGCAACCAAAGTGCTGACTGCCCATGTACCCCTGGAACTGGCGGATAAAATCGATCAGATGGCCGCGAAGATGGAGCGTTCACGGGGCTGGATCGTGAAGCAAGCGCTTGCCGACTGGGTCGATCTGGAAGAGGAACGCAGCCGGCTTACTCGTGAGGCAATGGCTGACGTTGACGCCGGACGCGTGATTGATCATCAGTCTGTCCAGGCCTGGGCAGAAAGTTTGGGTACTGATAAGCCGTTGCCGGTACCGTACTGATGGAGTTGAAGTGGACGAGCAAGGCGTTATCGGATCTCGCCCGACTTTTTGATTTTCTTGCGGTGGTCAATCGTCCTGCGGCAGCCCGCACCGTGGAATCTCTCGTTCAGGCCCCCACGGCCTTACTGAGCAATCCGCGAATCGGAGAGCGAGTCGACGAGTTTGAACCGCGAGATGTGCGACGACTTTTGGTCGGCCATTACGAAATGCGGTATGAGATTCAAGGCTCCACGCTCTATATCCTTCGTCTTTGGCATGTGCGAGAAGACCGATAAAAGCTGCTCCGACAGCCTGGAATGTCAGACACAAAAAAGCCCATGACACGTCATGGGCTTTTTGATTTCTACCTGCAGCGTTTTACACGTAGAACGATTTCAGCGGCGGGAAGCCATTGAATTCAACCGCGCTGTAACTGGTGGTGTAAGCACCGGTCGACAACCAGTACAAACGATCACCGATCGCCAGGTTCAACGGCAAACCGTACTTGTAGTTCTCGTACATGATGTCGGCGCTGTCGCAGGTCGGGCCGGCGATGACCACTTCTTCCACTTCGCCTTTCTTCTCGGTCCAGATCGGGAACTTGATGGCTTCGTCCATGGTTTCGATCAGGCCGGAGAACTTGCCCACATCCGTGTACACCCATCGCTCTACCGCGGTACGGGATTTACGTGCCACCAGCACCACTTCGCTGACCAGGATGCCGGCGTTGGCGATCAAGGAACGGCCCGGTTCCAGGATGATTTCCGGCAGGTCATCACCGAAGTCTTCCTTGAGGAAACGGATGATTTCTTCAGCGTAGGTTTCCAGGCTGTTGGTGCGGGTGATGTAGTTGGCCGGGAAGCCGCCACCCATGTTGATCAGTTTCAGGTGGATGCCGTCTTCTTCTTTCAGACGCTCGAAGATCACTTTGACCTTGGCGATCGCCGCGTCCCAGACGCTGATGTCACGTTGCTGCGAACCGACGTGGAACGAAATGCCGTAAGGCACCAGGCCCAGGTCGCGAGCGAGGATCAGCAGGTCCATGGCCATGTCGGTCTGGCAGCCGAATTTGCGCGACAACGGCCAGTCAGCGGTGGTCGAGCCTTCGGTGAGGATGCGCACGTAGACTTTCGAGCCCGGTGCAGCCTTGGCGATGTTGCGCAGGTCGGCTTCGGAGTCGGTGGCATACAGGCGTACGCCCTTCTCGTAGAAGTAGCGAATGTCCTTGGATTTCTTGATGGTGTTGCCGTAGCTGATGCGATCCGGGCCGACGCCCTGGTTCATCACTTTGTCGAGCTCGTAGATCGAAGCGATGTCGAAGTTCGAGCCTTTCTCTTTGAGCAGGTCGATGATTTCTACGGCCGGGTTGGCCTTGACTGCGTAGTAGACCTTGGCGAATTCGAAACCAGCGCGCAGGTCGTCATAGGCCTGGCTGATCATCGCGGTGTCGATCACCACGAACGGGGTTTCTTGTTTGTCGGCGAAGGCCTTCATTTTCTGGAAGGTATCGCGCGCGAAATAGTCTTCGACGTTGATCGACATGCTGGGAACTCCTACTGGCAAACTGAAATTATCAATGGGTGCAAATGAACGTCCTCCGTATCCCCACTTTGGTTCGCCTACTTCCCAAGGCATGTCGCCGAAAGCAAAAAGGCCACGGGAGGCGGTGCTTCCCTTGGCCTTGCTGTCTCGTCGTCAGTACTTGAGCCGGATGGATCGTTTCCAGCATGGACGTTCGGCGCGAACTTTAGGGCGTGAGGGGCTTGAGATCAACAAAAAATGTCGCGTTTTTGCACGCTTCCGTCGTGCGGTCCCGGACAGCTACTGATGTAACCGACCTGCATGACAGTGTGATGTTCCCCGAATGGAGAGTTTGAGAGGGATTTGTAGGGCTTTTGTGGCGAGGGAGCTTGCTCCCGCTGGGCTGCGAAGCAGCCCCAAAATCAGGCAATGCAGTTCTTCAGAAGGACCGCATTGCCTGATTTACGACTGCTTCGCAGCCGAACGGGAGCAAGCTCCCTCGCCACAGGGGCAGATCAGGCGACAGCAGTCTCTGCTGGCGAAACAATACTGGTCTTGCCCCCACGAGACTTGCCGGAACTCAAATACTCGGCAATCGATTCCTGGGTCACCTCCCCGAGAAACACCCGCTCGGCATCCATCACCGGCAACCACGAGCGATTGAACTCGTACATCCGCGACAGCAGGATGCGCAAATGCTCGTCGTACGCCGCCGTAGCGTTGAACTCGCGCAGGTATTGCGCGCAAGTGCCGGTCTGACGGTGCAGGTCGCGACGACGCACGTAGCCCAGCGCCTCGTTGTCGGAGCAAGTCACCACTACATAACGACGGTCCAGTTCGTCCATCAACTCCAGCGCTTCGGCCACCGGCGTTTCCGGGCTGACCGACGGCGCGTTGTCGGCCGCGTCTTCGGCCTTCACCAGCAACAGACGCTTGAGCGTGCTGTCCTGGCCGACGAAGTTGCTGACAAAGTCGTCCGCCGGGTGCGCGAGCAGCGTGTCCGGGTGATCGATCTGCAACAGTTTGCCGGCACGGAAAATCGCAATCTTGTCGCCCAGCTTGATCGCCTCGTCGATGTCGTGGCTGACCATGATCACGGTCTTGTTCAGCGCGCGTTGCATCTCGAAAAACTCGTTCTGGATCATCTCGCGGTTGATTGGGTCGACCGCGCCGAACGGTTCGTCCATCAACAACAATGGTGCATCCGCCGCCAGGGCGCGAATCACGCCGATCCGTTGCTGCTGACCACCGGACAATTCACGCGGGTAGCGCGTCAGATACTGCTTGGGCTCGAGCTTGATCATGCTCATCAACTCGCGGGCGCGGTCGTGGCATTTCCGTTTGTCCCAGCCCAGCAGGCGCGGGACGATGGTGATGTTTTCCTCGATGGTCATGTTCGGGAACAGACCGATCTGCTGGATCACATAACCGATGTTGCGACGCAGAGTCACAGCGTCGAGGTCGGTGGTGTCTTCTCCGTTGATCAGGATCTTGCCCGAGGTCGGTTTGATCAGGCGGTTGATCATCTTCAGCGTGGTGCTTTTGCCGCAGCCCGATGGCCCGAGGAACACACAGATTTCGCCTTCGTTGACGGTCAGGCTGACCGAGTCCACGGCTTTCACATCTTTGCCGTTGCTTTGGAAGGTCTTGCTGAGGTTTTGAAGTTCGATCATTTGAGCAGTCCTTTTGGAGTCAGCGTGCGTTGCAGCCATTGCAGAAGCAGGTCGGCGAAGATGGCCAGGAGACTGACCAGCACGGCGCCGACGATCAGCATCGACATGTCGCTGCGGCTGATGGAAGCGAGAATGAGTACACCGAGGCCACCGGCGCCGATGGTCGCGGCGATGGTCATGACACCAATGTTCATGACCACGGCGGTACGCACGCCGGCGAGGATCACCGGCACGGCGATGGGCAGTTCGACCATGCGCAAGCGCTGGCCGAAGGTCATGCCGATGCCGCGTGCGGCTTCGCGAATACCCGGTTCGACGCCGGTCAGGGCGAGGTAGGTGTTACGCATGATCGGCAGTAGCGAATACAAAAACACCGCCGTGATTGCGGGCATCGGACCAAGGCCTTGGCCGAACTTGGAGTAGAACGGCAGCAGCAGGCCGAACAGTGCAATCGACGGCACGGTCAGCAGCACCGTGGCGCTGGCTTGCAAAGGGCCGGCGAGCGTCGGGAAGCGTGTCATCAGAATGCCCAGCGGCACGCCGACCAGAATCGCCAATGTCACGGCGATGCCGACCAGGGTGATGTGCTGCCAGGTCAGGTGCAGCACCAGCGGCCAGTCGAGATGGGAAAAGGCGTTCAGAAATTCCATGGCTTTTCCTCCTTAGTTGATTGGATGCTGGCGCAGGAAATCGGCGGCAACGGATGAAGGGCTTTCGTGATCGACATCGACCCGCGCGTTGAGCTGGCGCATGGTTTCGTCATCGAACAGCTCGGCCAGGGGTTTGATCTCTTGCGCCAGTTTCGGATGGGCATCGAGGTAAACCTGACGCACCACCGGCGCGGCGGTGTAGTCCGGGAAGTAGTGCTTATCGTCTTCGAGCAACTTGAGCTTGAAGGCGTTCAGGCGACCGTCGGTGGTGTAGACCAGACCGGCAAACACCTGGCCATTGCGCAGGGCGGTGTAGACCAGCCCGGCATCCATCTGGCGGATGTTGTTGCGGGTCAGGTTCATGCCGTAGAGGTCGACCATGCCGTCCAGGCCGTCGGAACGGTTGGCGAACTCGGTGTCCAGCGCGACGAGGTGATTGGTTTTCGCCTCAGCCTGCAGCACTGTGTTCAGTTCGCTGATGGTGTTGATCTGCGGGTAGGCCTTTGCGGTTTTTTCCGGCAGGGCCAAGGCGTAGGTGTTGCTGAACTTCGACGGGGTCAACCAGATCAGGCCTTTTTTCGCGTCGAGTTCTTTCACCTTGGCGTAGGACTGCGCGCTGTCGAGTTTTTCGGTGACATGGTTGTAGGCCACAAGCGACACGCCGGTGTATTCCCACATCAAATCCAGTTGGCCGCTTTCGTGGGCGCTGCGGGCGAGGTTGCTGCCCAGACCGCCGGTCACCTGGGTGTCATAACCCTTGGTGCGCAGGTATTGGGAGGTGATTTCCGCGAGCAGGGTTTGTTCGGTGAACACCCGGGCGCCGATGCGGATCACCGGTTTTTCAGCGGCTTGGGCAAATCCTGCGAACAGCAGAACGCAGCCTATTAAAAAGCTTAATTTCTTCATAAATATTCCTTTGCCGAGGCTTAAGACGGGCGGAGGCCGCGTTCGAGCCAGAGGCGGCTGGCGAGTGTCACCAGACCGTCGAGCAGCAAGGCCAGCAGGGCGGTGCAGGCCGCGCCGAGCAGCAGTTGCGGCTGATTGTTCAGGGCGATGCCAGGGAAAATCAGGCTGCCCAGACTGTTGGCGCCGATCAGGAACGCCAGCGGTGCGGTACCGACATTGATCGCCAGCGCCACGCGCACGCCACCGATGATGATCGGTACGGCGTTCGGCAGTTCGACCCGCCACAGCACTTGAGTCGGCGTCATGCCGATGCCGACGGCCGCTTCCTTCAGCGAACCCTGAACATTTTTCAGGCCTTCATAGGTGTTGCGCACGATCGGCAACAACGAGGCGAGGAACAGGGCGAAGATCGCGGGGCCGCTGCCGATGCCGAGGATGCCCAGGGCGATGGCGAGTACGGCGAGAGGTGGCACGGTGTTGCCGATGTTGAAGATCTGCATGAAGCGTTCGGCGCGTCCCACCATGGTCGGGCGGCTGAGGAAGATGCCGGCGGGGATGCCCACAACGAGGGCGGCCAGCATGGAAACGAGGACGAGAATCAGGTGAGCTTGCAGGTAAAACAACAAATCGTCGCGGTAATGTTCGATCGTGTTGATGCCAATCCAGTGGACCAGCAGGGCCAGAAGGGCGACGACAACCGCTCCTCCTATCAGCCCTTTGCCATAGCGAATAGCCACAGGCGGACTCCTTTTTACTTTGTCGGCGAACGCAGTCCCGTGGGGCATGCCATTCCTGGCTGCCGGGAAATACAACGTTCGCGAGAAGCAGCTCATGCCGAACGCCTTCCCTGTAGGAGCGAGCTTGCTCGCGAAAAATGTCCAGACACCGCGGTTAACCAGATAGCCCGCGTTATCGTTGACGTCCATCGCGAGCAAGCTCGCTCCTACAGGGGGAATGCGTACGGCTTATCGAGCCATAAGCGCAGCCTCGTCAGGCTAACTTGCAGGTTTTTCAAACCCTGCTACGAGTGCTGTAACAGGGGAGTGGACGCCTCCACCTTTTAAAAGGTTCCATATTTAACAGCAGATAGCCACCCTTGATGCCCAACCACGTACCTGTAGGAGCCGGCTTGCTGGCGATGGCATCACCTCGGTGTATCTGACAAACCAAGGTGATGCCATCGCCAGCAAGCCGGCTCCTACAAAGTTCCGTGCGTCCGGGCGGGCGGTGGTCCGTGACAGTCGGTTTGCGCTATACTCGCCGCCCTTTTTTGAATCACCGCCAGGCGATTTCCCATGACCAAACAGGCCGCCGAAGTCGCGAAACGCCGCACTTTCGCCATTATTTCCCACCCCGATGCCGGTAAAACCACCATCACCGAGAAGCTCTTGCTGATGGGCAAGGCGATTGCGGTTGCCGGCACGGTGAAGTCTCGCAAGTCTGACCGCCATGCCACCTCCGACTGGATGGAAATGGAAAAGCAGCGGGGTATCTCGATTACCACGTCGGTCATGCAGTTCCCGTATCGCGAACACATGATCAACCTGCTCGACACCCCGGGCCACGAAGACTTCTCCGAAGATACCTACCGCACCCTGACGGCGGTGGACTCGGCATTGATGGTCCTCGACGGCGGTAAGGGTGTAGAGCCTCGGACCATCGCGCTGATGGACGTTTGCCGTCTGCGTGACACGCCGATCGTCAGCTTCATCAACAAGCTCGACCGTGACATCCGCGACCCGATCGAACTGCTCGACGAAATCGAAGCGGTCCTGAAGATCAAGGCGGCGCCGATCACCTGGCCGATCGGTTGCTACCGCGACTTCAAAGGCGTTTATCACCTCGCCGACGACTACATCATCGTGTACACCGCCGGTCACGGCCACGAGCGCACCGATGTGAAAATCATCGAGAAGCTCGATTCCGATGAAGCTCGCGCGCACTTGGGTGACGAATACGATCGCTTCGTTGAACAGCTGGAATTGGTGCAGGGCGCCTGCCACGAATTCAACCAGCAGGAATTCCTCGACGGCCAGCTGACCCCGGTGTTCTTTGGTACTGCACTGGGCAACTTCGGTGTCGATCATGTGCTCGACGCTGTGGTCAACTGGGCGCCGAAACCGCTGGCCCGTGTGGCCAACGAGCGCACCGTGGAACCGGTGGAAGAGAAATTCGCCGGCTTCGTGTTCAAGATCCAGGCGAACATGGACCCGAAACACCGCGACCGTATCGCCTTCATGCGTATCTGCTCCGGCAAATACGAAAAGGGCATGAAGATGCGCCACGTGCGCACCGGCAAGGACGTGCGGATCGGCGATGCCCTGACGTTTTTCTCCTCCGAGCGTGAGCAACTGGAAGAAGCGTTCGCCGGCGACATCATCGGCCTGCACAACCACGGCACCATCCAGATCGGCGACACCTTCACCGAAGGTGAAGTCCTGGGCTTCACCGGCATCCCGCACTTCGCCCCGGAACTGTTCCGTCGCGTGCGTCTGCGTGACCCGCTGAAATCCAAGCAACTGCGTCAAGGCTTGCAGCAGCTGGCGGAAGAGGGCGCCACCCAGGTGTTCTTCCCTGAGCGGAGCAACGACATCATCCTCGGCGCCGTCGGTGTGCTGCAGTTCGATGTGGTCGCCAGCCGCTTGAAAGAGGAATACAAGGTCGAGTGCTCCTACGAGCCGATCACCGTGTATTCCGCGCGCTGGATCGATTGCGACGATAAGAAGAAGTTCGAGGAGTTCCGGGTCAAGGCCGTGGAAAACCTTGCGGTCGATGGCGGTGGTCACCTGACTTATCTGGCCCCGACCCGGGTCAATTTGGCGCTGATGGAAGAGCGCTGGCCGGATGTGAAATTCCGTGCGACGCGTGAGCATCATTAAGCGCTGAGCGGCAAAACCAAAAGCCCCGTTGCGAAAGCACCGGGGCTTTTTTGTGCCCGACACAATCCCCTGTAGGAGCGAGCTTGCTCGCGATGCCCGTCGGTGCTCCACGGGTTGTCAGGCAGATCGCATTATCGTTGACGTTTTTCGCGAGCAAGCTCGCTCCTACAAGAGAATGTTCCCTGGTGGAACATCATCTGCCATTGTTCACCCTGCTTGCGCCAGATCGAGCTCCGCAAGCTGTTGGCAGGAGAGCGCTGGTCGATGGAGACGGTGTGACAGCGATAGGTCACCAGCACGGTGTGTTCTGACAACGGCGTGATTGCGAATTCGCTGATCGTGCGCTGGGTGAGGGGTTGGTGAGGTAACTGCTCGACCAGATCTGCTTTGGTCCAGACGCTGCCGCTGGCGCCAAACTCGATGAAATCATCGGCGATCAGGCGCGAAATTTCTTCGGCATCACGTCGGGTTGACTGTGCCAGGAGACGTTGTTCAAGTTGCAGCAGTGTTTGTGACAGATCCATGGCAGTTGCCTGTGTTTGAGTTGTTCAGCATTACTTTGGCGGAATGGACGCTAGTTAACATCGATCCCCAGGTCAACTTGGCGCTGATGGAAGTGATGGCTGGAAGTGAAACTCCGTTTGGCTCGTCAGCATCTATAAAAATGACTCAGTACGCCTGTGTCAGGAATTTCTGTAGGTGCTTTTACGGAGTTTTGTAGCCTGGCTCTGTTTTTCAGTTCTCCGGTCTTTTACCCGAGACATGTACGTTTTTGACGTCTAGCTTTCGATGGGCATTTCGCAAGTAGCGACTTCCCTTGAGCAGGAGCACAAGACAAATGGATGTGATGAAAACTGATACGGATGCACTGGCAACCCAACGACCTTCGACTCCCATTTCTGTTATCGAGCGTTACTACGATCTGATCGTCAGCAGTGCTCCTGGTTTCGAAGTCAGCGCCAGCGACGACGCTTTTGAACCTTCGATGAAGTTGCCTGCGATGGAGCCGCGTATGCAGGCCTTCCTATCTGTAGCCACTGCGCAGTTTTTCGAGATGGGCCGTTACCGAGATATACCGTTGCGTTTGTTCGACCTGAGGCAAAACGCAAGTACTCAAACCACCAAGACCTTTGCTTCGACGCTGATTGTTGCACGTGCCATTCGCCATATTCAGGATACCGGGGACAACATCCTGTTGTTTTCCCCCTCTTCTGGAAATAAAGCCATTGCTCTGCGTGATGCGGTTCTGCGGGCATTGAAAACCAAGCTGGTTCATCCAGAGCAGTTACGCATCGTCACGCTGACGCCTGCCCAGACGATTGGAAAACTACGTAGAACCGAACTTTATGACGACCCTCGGTTGCGCGCTCTGAATCCCGTGTTCGTGCTGGATACCGAGTCGCCGGAATCAGTGAAGGCTGTTGGGCAACAGTTCAAGGACCTCTTCAATCGTCGTCCATTGGGTGATTCGAAGTTGTGGCATTCCCTGCGACTCGAGAACTACCGGTTTTCTGATCAGGCCCGGGCTTTTTTTGACTTTGAGTATGGTGACGCCTGGGACACTGATCGCAAGACCGTGCATGTGCATGCGGTGTCGAGTGCATATGGTCTTCTGGGATATTGCTCAGGTGTGGAAGTGATGAAGCGTCACGGGACACAGGTTTCCACTCCTTCATTTTTATTGGTTCAACATCTCGCAACCAGTGACATGGTTCTGCACTTGCTCGACGGGGATTTCGGGGGCGCTTCTGCTCCGCGCTATACGCAGGCTGCCAACGGTTTATGGGTACAGTCGGAATCTGCGCACTTTCCCGCCGCGACATGGAGTCCAGACGAAGTGCTCGAACCGACTTTTTACACGCACCTGCCAGCTACCGCAGTGGAAATGACTGCGCAGGTCAGGGCCAATGGTGGCTCGGGAATAGTCGTTTCGCTTCACGAGTGCATACAACGCTATAGCGAATGCACTCAATTGCTCGCTAATACGCCGGTCAGCTTGCCAGCTGATCCTCGTGATCTGAAAGAGTGGTCATTAGTGATGGCTATGACAGGTTGCCTGAATGCAATCGATCGACAGTTACTTGAAGGTATGGACGGTTGCACCATCCATGCGTCGGGCACCTATTGCCGGGGGGATTTTGAAGCCATTCCCGCTGACGGGTTATCGTTCATTGATAGCGCTGAAGAAATGATGACGATCCTTCGTAATCGTTGTAATCCATGAACGCTGATTCTCACTTGATCAGCAAAGCGCTCTGCCATTTCCGCATTTATCGGGGCTACTCCAGAGCTGGAAAAACGGCATGCTTTGTTTATGTAGGCGTGGCTGAAGGTTTGGTTTATATCGCCTCATTTGTGGAGCAATGTTTTTTCGAAAATTCGCACGTAGAGCAAGAAGGAACACTGGGATGGCACCAGCTTGAGGACTTCATGAAACAGGACCAGACCGACATGTGCTTGTTGATGGCGCCCATGGAAGTCATCCAGCAATGCCGGCAGCATGGTGATGTTTTCGGCGTGAGCAGGATTCACCAGCAAGTTGATGTCTCAGCTGGATGGCAGCATGTACTGAGCCAACTCTCCCATCGAGAAAACAAGCGTCGCACTCAATTGGACAGACAAGGTTTTAGTTTCGATGTGTCGCTTGAAGATGAAGACTTCTTCGCTTTCTACCGCTCGATGCATACCCCGACAATGAGCGCCCGTCATGGTTGTTTTGCCCGGAGCGTGCCGGAGCAAGCTGCTTATCTCGACTTGTTTAAACAAGGCGTGTTGTTTCGAGTCCATTTAAAGGGTGAATGGGTGGCGGGAAGTATTTCCCAGATTAATGATTCGACGCGCACCTTGAATGCGCGGCTGATCGGAGTAAAGGATGGTGCCGCCGTTTACCGGGCAAATGGAGCGCAGAATTACGTCTATCACGCGATCCTCGAGTGGGCATCAGCCCAGTCAGCGATTGATTGTGTCGACTTCCAGGGCTGCGAGCCCTTTTTGAGTAAAGGAACATTCCAGTACAAGAAACGGTTTGGGGCGACGGCAGTTGTTCCTGAAAATGCATTCGGCCAATGGCGCTTGCTGATTCGAGCAAGGACGCTTTGTGCATCCACCAGACACTTTCTCATCAACAACCCGTTAATGGGGCTGGATAGCGAAGGACGGTTGCAAGCGCAATATTTTTTTGATGCAGAGCGTGGGGCTCGCTTGGATATTCCTTTCGCGTCAAAGGGCATCTATAGCGAAGTAAGACGCAACCTGGATCAATGGGATGGCTGATCGGCACACTTACCTGATTCGGGTCAGTGGCTACTTTTGCCCAATGGCCTGGGTGCTTGCTGCGTTTATCTTCATCAGTCGGTTGAGCGCCATGGTCAAACTGTTCATGGCGTTGTATCTGCGTCAGGCGCTGGCGCTGCCGATTGAAACCGTGGGCTGGTTGTTGTCCGGGTATGGAGCCGGCTTGCTGATAGGGTCGATGGGGGGAGGATTGCTGAGTGATCATTTTTCGACGGCACGACTCACTGCCGCATTGTTTTTTGTCTCGGCGTGGGTGTTGGTCTTGTTGGGACTGGTTACAGATGTGCTGTTTTTGGCAGGCTTGTTGTTATTCAGCGGAGTACTTGATGGTGCGATTCGCACGCTCCATCAACGCTTGATCATGGAGTATTGCGAGGTTGCACAGCGGGCTCGCACGCAGTCATTGAACCGTGTTGCCAGCAATCTGGGCATGGCAGTTGCCGGTGTGGTGGGGGGCGTCCTGGCGCAGACGGATTTTCGCTGGGTATTTTTTCTCAGCGCCGCCATGTCGTTGCTGGCCTTGGTCTGGTTTGTCCGGGCGACACTTCATCGAGATGTTCTGAGGCTGGATGAGGGCTCCTATAGTGCTTCAGGTTCTTGCGTACCTTATCGGGACAAGCCTTTCCTCTGGTTGTTGGGGGCCGCAGTCTTGCTCGGCCTTGCCTTTGAACCGGTCTACAGCATGTTGGGTAACTATTTACTTGATTACTATCGGTTGGGTACTGAGGTCATTGGTTGGCAATTTGCGCTCAACGCAGTGCTGGTGGTGGTACTGCAAATCCCGTTGTCTCATTGGAGTGAGCAGTGGAGCGCACGCTGGCGGCTGCTGACAGGCAGCGTGCTGCTGGCCTTCGGGCTCGGAATGTTGCCCTTTGGCGCTGGTGTGCTCTACCTCTGCCTTTCGACCGTTATCTGGACGCTTGGCGAAATTCTCTTTATGCCAACTCTGAATGTGATGGTTATGCAGCGTGCACAAGCGGGTAGAAGCGGGCATTACTTCGGTCTTTTTTCAATGTGCTGGAGCGCGAGCGTGCTGCTTTCCCCGACGCTTGGCGGCCAACTTTATGGCCATTTTGGCGGGCATAGTGTCTGGCTTGGGTGTGCGGCTTTGGCAGTCCTGTCCATGCCTCTGGTTTGCCAGGCAACTCGCAGAGAGCCCACTGAATTTAGCTGATCTGGTTATACCAATTATTCAAAACCAATCTCTTCACAAACGGCCTTCCGTCCATTCGTTAGCGTCCTATCTGGAGAACCGCGCTGATCGGAACTAGATTTCACTCAGCGCCACGCAGGCACCCCATGCTGCACTTTAGAAAGGATGGAATCGGCTATGAGCATTTTTCAAAGCATTGTGTTGTTGCTGAAGGTTTTGGTAATGCTGTCGGTTGGCATGTCAGCGGCAGCGTGGGCTGAATGCCCGGATCATGATGAACAAGCGTCGAGCGGGCAGGTGACGCACGCCGGGCTGATGATCGCCGCGTCCGAGTCGGAGCCAGGCGACCAGGGTCAGGGCGGCAGCGCGGATGATGATGACTCGACCACCGAGGATCCGGATGCCGATACCGATGAAGATGAAGGGGCTTAAGTAGCAGGCAAAAGAAAACCCCTTTTTCCCCGACTGATGCGCAGCCAGGGCAGAAGAGGTTTTTGAACAGGTCGAGTAACCCATGTGGGAGCGAGACCGGCTTGCCGGCGATGGCGGTGTGTCAGTGTCAGTTATGCTGATTGACACTCCGCTTTCGCCGGCAAGCCGGTCTCGCTCTCACAGGTTTTTCAGGCCGCTGTTACGCCGCGCCGTCGAGGAATTGCTCAGCGTAATGACAAGCCACCTGACGATTATCCAGCAGGCGCAAGGCCGGCTCTTCAGTGCTGCAGCGCTCGGTCGCATACGGGCAACGCTTGTGGAAAGCGCAGCCCGACGGAGGGTTCAACGGGTTGGGCAACTCGCCGACGATCTTGATTTTCGGCTTGTTCGGGTCCGGGTGAATGGTCGGGGTGGCCGACAGTAACGCCTGGGTGTATGGGTGCAACGGGCGTTCGTAGATGTCGTTCTTCGGGCCCATTTCCACTGGGCGGCCGAGGTACATCACCATCACGTCATCGGCAACGTGCTGCACCACCGCCAGGTTGTGGGAGATGAACACGTAGGCCGTGTTGAACTCTTGCTGCAAATCCATGAACAGGTTCAACACCTGCGCCTGAATCGAGACGTCCAGCGCCGAGGTCGGTTCGTCCGCGACCAGCACTTTTGGTTGCAGCATCATTGCGCGGGCGAGGGCGATCCGCTGGCGCTGACCGCCGGAGAACATGTGCGGGTAACGCTGATAATGCTCTGGGCGCAAACCCACCTGCTTCATCATCGCCTGCACTT
Source organism: Pseudomonas sp. LBUM1651 (assembly GCF_059716135.1). NCBI lineage: Bacteria > Pseudomonadati > Pseudomonadota > Gammaproteobacteria > Pseudomonadales > Pseudomonadaceae > Pseudomonas > Pseudomonas sp. LBUM1651. The sequence goes on from NZ_CP166805.1 coordinate 882,890, forward strand.
TCTCGCGACGTTCGGCCGCGCTCAGGCTGGTGTTGATCAGCAGCGGTTCGGCGAGTTGATCGCCGACCTTTTGCCGAGGGTTCAACGAGGCATACGGGCTCTGGAACACCATCTGCACGTCTTTGCGCAGTTGCTTGCGTTGAGCCTTGTCGGCGCCGGCGACTTCCTGCCCGGCGATTTTCAACGAACCGGAGGACGGCTCTTCGATCAGCGTCAGGGCGCGGGCCAGGGTGGATTTGCCGCAACCCGATTCGCCTACGACGGCGAGGGTCTTGCCGGCTTCCAGTTCGAACGACACACCGTTCAGGGCGCGGACGGTCGCATGGCCCTTGAACAGGCCTCGGGACACTTCGTAGTGACGGGTGAGGTCGCGGGCGGTAAGTACGACGGCCATTACGCCACCTCCTGGTTCAGCGGGTAGAAGCAGCGGGCGAGGCTGTTGCTTTTCGGGTCAAGGGTCGGACGTTGCGCACGGCAGTTGTCCTGCACATACGGGCAGCGCGGCGACAGCAGGCAGCCTTGCGGGCGGTCGTAACGACCGGGAACGATGCCCGGCAGCGTGGCCAGGCGCGTGGCGCCGAGGCTGTGTTCCGGAATCGCCTTGAGCAGTGCTTCGCTGTACGGGTGCGCCGGAATGTCGAACAGCTGCGGCACCTGACCGACTTCGACCGCCTGGCCGGCGTACATCACGCACACACGCTGGGCGGTTTCGGCCACGACCGCGAGGTCGTGAGTGATCAGCACCAGGCCCATGTTCTGCTCTTTCTGCAACGCCAGCAGCAGGTCCATGATCTGCGCCTGAATCGTAACGTCGAGGGCGGTGGTCGGTTCGTCGGCAATCAGCAGTTTCGGCTCGCCGGCAATCGCCATGGCGATCGCAACACGCTGGCTCATGCCGCCGGACAGTTGGTGCGGGTAGGCGTCCATACGGCTGGCGGCGCCCGGGATTTCCACTTTTTCCAGCAGCTCGATGGCGCGGGCGCGGGCTTGCTTGCCGGACATTTTCAGGTGCAGGCGCAGCACTTCTTCGATCTGGAAACCGACGGTGTAGCTCGGGTTCAGCGCGGTCATCGGGTCCTGGAAGACCATGGCCAGGTCTTTGCCGACGATTTGCCGACGCTGACGGTTGCTGAGCTTGAGCATGTTCTTGCCGTCGAAGTTCAGGGCGTCGGCCGTGACGATCCCCGGATGTTCGATCAGGCCCATCAGCGCCATCATGGTCACGGATTTACCGGAACCTGACTCGCCAACGATGGCCAGCACTTCGCCCTTGTCCACGGAAATGTCGAGCCCGTCGACCACCGGAACGGCGTTCTTGTCGCCGAAGCGAACGTTGAGATTCTTGATTTCTAACAGTGACATTTGAATCTCCTCAGGCGGCGTTCTTGAGTTTCGGGTCCAGCGCATCGCGCAGGCCGTCGCCCATCAAGTTGATTGCCAGCACGCTGAGCAAAATGGTCAAACCAGGCAGACTGACGACCCACCAGGCGCGTTCGATGTAGTCGCGAGCCGAAGCCAGCATGGTGCCCCACTCAGGCGTCGGCGGTTGTACGCCAAGGCCGAGGAAGCCCAGTGCCGCGGCATCGAGAATCGCCGAGGAGAAGCTCAAGGTCGCCTGAACGATCAGCGGCGCCATGCAGTTGGGCAGCACGGTGATGAACATCAGGCGCGGCAGGGTGGCACCGGCCAGGCGCGCAGCGGTCACGTAGTCGCGGTTCAGCTCGCCCATCACCGCAGCGCGGGTCAGACGAACATAGGACGGCAGGGACACCACGGCGATCGCGATCACGGTGTTGATCAGGCCAGGGCCGAGGATGGCGACAATCGCCACGGCCAGCAGCAACGATGGCAGGGCCAGCATGATGTCCATCAGACGCATGATGGTCGGGCCGAGCAGGCGCGGGAAGAACCCGGCGAACAGACCCAGCAGGATGCCCGGTATCAGCGACATCACCACCGACGACAGGCCGATCATCAAGGACAGGCGCGAGCCATTGATCAGACGCGACAGCAGGTCACGCCCCAGTTCATCGGTGCCGAGCAGGAACTGGATCTGCCCACCTTCCAGCCAGGCCGGCGGGGTCAACAGGAAGTCGCGGTATTGCTCGCTCGGGTCATGCGGCGCGACCCACGGCGCGAATATCGCGCAGAAAATCACCAGCAGCATGAACATCAGGCCGGCGACGGCCCCTTTGTTCCTGGAGAACGCGTGCCAGAATTCTTTGTACGGGGACGGGTACAGCAGGCTTTGATCGACTGCTACCGCTGGAATTGGAGTGGTCATGGTCATGATCTCAGCGCTGATGACGGATGCGTGGGTTGGCAAAGCCGTAGAGGATGTCCACCACGAAGTTGACCAGAATCACCAGGCAGGCGATTAACAGGATGCCGTTCTGCACCACGGGATAATCCCGTGCGCCAATGGCTTCGATCAGCCATTTGCCGATGCCGGGCCACGAGAAGATGGTTTCGGTCAGGACCGCACCGGCCAGCAATGTGCCGACTTGCAGGCCGACCACGGTCAGCACCGGAATCAGCGCGTTGCGCAGGCCGTGAACGAACACCACGCGCGACGGCGACAGGCCTTTGGCGCGCGCGGTACGGATGTAGTCCTCACGCAGCACTTCGAGCATCGACGAACGGGTCATCCGTGCAATAACAGCCAGCGGGATGGTGCCGAGCACGATGGCCGGCAGGATCAGGTGATGCAGGGCATCGAAGAACGCACCGACGTCATCGGCCAGCAGCGTGTCGATGAGCATGAAGCCGGTGCGCGGCTCGATGTCATAGAGCAGGTCGATCCGCCCGGACACCGGGGTCCAGCCCAGGGACACCGAGAAGAACATGATCAGGATCAGGCCCCACCAGAATATCGGCATCGAATATCCCGCCAGGGAGATGCCCATCACCCCATGGTCGAACAGGGATCCTCGCTTGAGTGCCGCGATCACCCCGGCCAACAGGCCCAGGATGCCGGCGAACAACAGGGCGGCCATGGACAGTTCCAGGGTCGCGGGGAATAGGGAAGTGAATTCGCTCCAGACGCTTTCCCGGGTACGCAGGGATTCGCCGAGATCGCCGTGGGCCAGTTTGCCAATGTAATCCAGGTATTGGGCATACAGCGGTTTGTTCAGACCTAGGCGTTCCATTGCCTGAGCATGCATTTCGGGGTCGACTCGACGTTCGCCCATCATTACTTCCACGGGGTCGCCTGGAATCATGCGAATCAACGCGAAAGTCAGCAAGGTGATGCCGAAGAACGTGGGGATCAATAACCCCAATCGGCGGGCAATAAAACTAAACATCTTGTGGTGTACCTCATCAGCCGGTTAGGCGTGCCCGGCATGCCTGGGTCAGGAATACCGGGAGTTTCTTATCTACTTCACCTGGGTGGTGGCGAAGTTATTAGTGGTGAGCGGGCTAATGTGGTAGCCCTCTACGTTATTGCGCATTGCGGTGAACATACGGGTGTGCGCCATGCTGATCCATGGCTGGTCCTGGTTGAAGATCTCCTGTGCCTGCTCATAGAGCGCTGCGCGTTCGGCAGGGTTCACTTTAGCCCGGGCCTCATCGATCAGCGTCTGGAACTTCTCGTTGCACCAGCGCGCGTAGTTTTCGCCGTTTTTGGCCGCTTCGCAACTGAGCATAGGCGTCAGGAAGTTATCCGGGTCGCCGTTATCGCCCGCCCATCCGGCGGAAACCATGTCGTGCTCGCCGTTTTTCGCGCGCTTGAGCATTTCGCCCCATTCCATCACGCGGATGTCGATCTTGATCCCGACCTTGGCCAGGTCCGCCTGCATCATCTGCGCGCCGAGCATCGGGTTCGGGTTGGTCGCGCCACCGCCGTTGCGGGTGAACAGGGTAAACACGGTGCCTTCCGGAACGCCTGCCTCTTTCAACAGCGCGCGGGCCTTGTCGAGGTCGCGGGCGGGGTTTTTCAGGCTGTGATTGTAACCGAGCAGGGTGTCCGGGTACGGATTGACCGCTGCCGTCGCATTGCCTTTGCCAAACAACGCGTTGACCGCTGCTTCCTTGTCGAAGGCGATGTCGATGGCTTTACGTACGCGCACGTCGCTCAGGTATTTGTGCGTGGTGTTGATGGCGATGTACGCGACGGTCATTGCGTTCAGCTCGTCGACTTTCAGCTTGGTGTCTTTCTTGATGCTCGGGATGTCATCCGGCTTCGGATACAGCGCGATCTGGCACTCGTTGGCCTTGAGCTTTTGCAGGCGCACGTTGTTATCGGTGGCGATGGCCAGGATCAGCGCGTCAGCCGGTGGCTTGCCGCGGAAATAGTCCGGGTTGGCCTTGAAACGAACCTGAGCGTCCTTGTTGTACCGCTGGAAAACGAACGGCCCGGTGCCGACCGGTTTGTTGTTCAGGTCGCCGGTCTTGTTGGCTTTAAGCAACTGGTCGGCGTATTCGGCGGAATAGATCGAGGAGAAGGCCATGGCGATGTCGGCCAGGAACGGCGCTTCGCGGCGGGTCAGGGTGAATTTGACGGTGTTGTCGTCAACCTTCTCGACGCTTTTCAGCAGTTCCTTGAAGCCCATGCTTTCAAAGTAAGGGAAGCCCACGCTCGACAGTTTATGCCACGGGTGATTCGGGTCCAGCTGGCGCTGGAAGCTCCAGACCACGTCGTCGGCGTTCATGTCGCGGGTCGGCTTGAAGTATTCGGTGGTATGAAACTTGACGCCTTTGCGTAGGTGGAACGTGTAGGTCAGGCCGTCTTCGCTGATGTCCCAGGACTCGGCCAGTGCCGGAATCACTTCCGTGGTGCCGGGCTTGAAGTCCGCCAGACGATTGAAGATGGTTTCGGCTACCGCATCGGCTGTGACTGCAGTCGTGTACTGGACCATGTCGAAGCCTTCCGGACTGTTTTCGGTGCAAACCACCAGGGGTTTGGCCGAGACGCCAACGGCAACACTCAGCAACGCGGCAGCGATGGCCGCACGTAGGGGAAGCATTTTCATCGAGAACCCTCTGCAATCGGTTAAAGGACAAAAGCCGAACGGCCGACTCATCATGAGTCGACCGTCGGCTGGCACTTTTTACAAAATTTTGAACGGGATGGTGGTCACGAGACGGAACTCGTTGATGCTGCCGTCAGCCTGGTTATCGCTGGCGCGGTGGGTGGTGTAGGTAGCGCGAACTGTGGTGGCCTTGAGCGGACCGCTCTGTACGGCGTACGAAGTACCGATGCCGTATTCATAGTGGTTCTCGCCGTCCATTTTGCGCACGTCGTAGGCGGTGCCGTTGTAGTGCGTACCGTCGATGCCCCAGCCGCGAGCCTGGTAGATGTTGAACTTCAGGCCTGGCACGCCGTATTCGGCCATGTTCAGGCCGTAGGCGATCTGGAAGGACTTCTCGTTCGGGCCGTTGAAGTCGGACAGCAAGGAGTTGGCCAGGTAAATGCCGTTGGTTTCATGCAGGTAGTCGAAGTACTCGTTACCGTTCACTTCCTGGTAAGAGAACGTCAGGCTATGGGCGAGGTGAGTCAGGCCCAACGACAGCGAGTAAGTGTCGTTGTCGATCTCACCCATCAACTTTTTGCCTTCGTCGACGGTTTTGTAATAGTTCAGGCCGGTGGTCAGGCTCAGGATCGAGCTGTCGCCCAGTTCGTGAGTGGCGCCAAAGTAGTACTGGTTCCAGAAATCTTCTACGTTGGTCGCGTACAGGCTGGTTTTCAGGCTTTTCAGCGGCTGATAGTTCAGACCTGCGGTGTTTACGTGGTCGGTTTCAGCGCCATTGGCCGAGTACTCGGATGTGAATTTGGTCAGGCTCTGCTCGGTACGAGGCGATACGCGGTCGAAGGTGCCGAGGTCGAACGACAGGTTGTCGAACTCTTCGCTGTGAATGGCCACACCTTCAAAGCTCGAAGGCAGCGGACGGTTGCCGATGACGTCGACGATCGGGCTGCTGAAGTTCTGGCGGCCGGCGGTCAGGGTGGTGTTGGAGATACGCGCCTTCACGTTGGCCAGGCCCAGTTTGCTCCACTGATCCACCGCGTCGCCGTTGGTGTGAGCCAGGGTACGGTTGGAACCGCCCTTGATGTCTTCGCGGCTACGATCCAGTGCAATGGCATTGTAAGCAGCGACTTCGGTGCTGAAACCCACGGTGCCTTGGGTGAAACCCGAGGTGTAATTCAGGATAGTGCCCTGAACCCAGTTGATACGGCGCGTGCCGTTCAGGGTCTCGCCGTGGCGCTCGTAGTTGTAGGTAGCGCCTCGTTGTTTATCTTCGTTGGCGTACCAGTTACGGGTGCTGCCCGACAGGCTCTGGCCATCAATGAAGCCCTTGGCTTCCGACTGTGCATTGGTGCTTGCCAGTTGGGTCGGAACGAAGTCCTGGCTCTGGGATTCTGCGTACGCCGTGGCGGTGACGCTGCTGATGGCCAGGGCCAATAACGCAGTGCTGCTCAGTTTCATGGGTGAAGCTCCTTTTTTTTTTTCTAATGCCGGTCTTTTTTGGTGATCCGACTATTGGTTTTGACCTGAGTCAGAGCATCGCAAACGTTTGCTTCAGGCCTTATAGGCGAATTACGGCAATACGCTTGCGTGAGGGCGGAATCCGCCCCCAGCGTTTTTGGCTAATCGGTTATTGGTCGATACTGACGCCCGAGAACACGTTGCGGCCGAAAGGACTCACCTTGAATCCTTCGACTTTGGCGCTCAACGGCTGGTTGACCGTCGAGTGGGCGACAGGCGTGATCGGCACTTGCTGCTTGAGCAACTGCTGAGCCTGTTTGTAGAGCACGGTGCGCTGGTCACGATCGGTGACGACCTTGGCCTGCTTGATCAGCTTGTCGTAAGCCGGATCACACCATTGGGAATAGTTGTTGCCGCCAATGGCGTCGCAGCTGTAAAGCGTGCCGAGCCAGTTGTCCGGGTCCCCGTTGTCACCGGTCCAGCCAATCAGGCTGACATCGTGCTCGCCATTCTTGGTGCGCTTGATGTACTCGCCCCATTCGTAGCTGACGATCTTCACTTTGAGACCGATTTTCGCCCAGTCCGCCTGGAGCATCTCGGCCATCAACTTGGCGTTCGGGTTATACGGGCGCTGAACCGGCATCGCCCATAAAGTGATTTCGGTGCCTTCCTTCACGCCGGCAGCCTTGAGCAGTTCCTTGGCTTTTTCCGGGTTGTAGGCGGCGTCTTTGATGGTGTCGTCGTAGGACCATTGGGTCGGCGGCATGGCGTTTTGCGCAAGTTGCCCGGCGCCTTGGTACACCGCGTTGAGAATGCCTTGTTTGTTCACCGCCATGTCCAGCGCCTGACGCACTTCGAGCTGGTCGAACGGCTTGTGGCGCACGTTGTAGGCGATGTAGCCGAGGTTGAAACCGGGCTTCTCGATGAGTTTGAGTTTCTCGTCGTTCTTCAGCGCGTCGACGTCGGCGGGACGGGGGTGCAGGGTGATCTGGCACTCATTGGCCTTGAGCTTCTGCACCCGCACCGAGGCGTCGGTGTTGATGGCGAAAATCAGGTTGTCGAGCTTGACCCGGCTCGGGTCCCAGTACTGCTTGTTGCCGCTGTAACGGATGTTGGAATCTTTCTGGTAGCTCTTGAACACGAACGGCCCGGTGCCGATCGGCTTCTGGTTGATGTCGCTCGGCTTGCCTTCGGCGAGCAGCTTGTCGGCGTACTCGGCGGACAGGATGGCGGCGAAGCTCATGGCGATGTTCTGGATGAACGCGGCGTCCACGCTGTTGAGCGTCATGACCACAGTCAGCGGCCCGGTCTTCTCGACCTTGGCGATGTTCTTGTTCAGGCTCATCCCGTTGAAATACGGGAATTCGGTGGGATAGGCCTTACGGAAAGGTTGCTGCGGATCGAGCATGCGATTGAAAGTGAACAGCACGTCGTCGGCGTTGAAATCACGGGTCGGCGTGAAGTACTTGGTCGTGTGAAAATTCACCCCTTCGCGCAGGTGAAAGGTGTACTTGAGGCCGTCCTCGGAAATATCCCAGCTTGTTGCCAGGCCTGGTACGACGTTGGTGGCGCCTTTTTCGAACTCTGCCAGTCGGTTGTACAACGGCTCGGCGGCGTCGTTATCGGTCGCGGTCGTGTACTGCGCGGTGTCGAAGCCAGCCGGGCTGCCTTCGGAGCAGAACACCAGGCTGTTGTTGGCGGCCTGGCTGATGGAAGTGGCGGCCAGCAGGCCGGTGCCCAGCAATGCGGATAAAACCAAGGTATGGCGCATGACGCTCCCTTTTCTTTTTCTCTAAGTGTTTTCAATGAGCCGCTGTCCCGTCCGGGGACGTGGAGGTATCACTGATCTCAAGCCATGGCGTGCAGCAAAACCGAGAGCCCACACATGAACTGGTCAGATCCCGACGGTATGAGCCGTGGGTCTGGCAGTAAATGCGTAAAGTCCTAAAGACTTGTAGGAAAGGGCAACGCGTCCGATGTCACTGCTGTAGTCCGCAGCGGAACTGGATGTAGGTTGTTTCCGGCTTTCTCGGTAGATAAAACAACGGCGACGTCAAAAACGTCGCCGTTGCCAAATCTTATTTGCTGACGCTAACGCCGTAGAAGGAGTTCAAGCCGAACGGGCTGATCTTGAAATCCTGCACTTCGTTGCGCATGGGTTGGAACACCGTCGAGTGAGCGATAGGTGTCATTGGAACGGCGTCTTTGAGGACGTGTTGCGCCTGCTTGTACAGTTCGGTGCGCTTGCCCTGGTCGGTCGTGCGCTTGGCTTCTTTGACGATGCCGTCGAACTTCTTGTCGCACCATTTGGAGAAGTTGTTGCCCTGCAGCGAGTCGCAGCCGAACAGCACGTTCAGCCAGTTGTCCGGGTCACCGTTGTCGCCGCTCCAGCCAATCAGCATCGCGCCGTTTTCGCCGCCTTTGGAGCGCTTGATGTACTCGCCCCACTCGTAGGTCACGATCTTGGCTTTGATGCCGATCTTGGCCCAGTCGGACTGCAGCATTTCTGCCATCAGCTTGGCGTTCGGGTTGTACGGACGCTGCACCGGCATTGCCCACAGGTTGATCTCGGTGCCTTCCTTGACGCCGGCTTCCTTGAGCAGCTCTTTGGCTTTCTCAGGGTTGTACGGCGCATCCTTGATGGTGGTGTCGTAAGACCACTGGGTCGGCGGCATGGCGTTGACGGCCAGTTGACCGGCACCCTGGTAAACCGAGTCGATGATCTGTTGTTTGTTGACGGCCATGTCCAGTGCCTGACGCACTTTCAGTTGGGCCATCGGGTTCGGCTGATCGCTGCCCTTGATCTTGTCCATCACGTTGTAGGCGATGTAACCCAGGTTGAAACCGGCCTGGTCAGGCACCTTCAGGGTTTTGTCTTCTTTCAGCGCCTTCAGGTCTGCCGGACGCGGGAACAGAGTGATCTGGCACTCGCCCTTCTTCAGCTTCTGGATACGCACCGACGGGTCGGTGGTGATGGCGAAGATCAGGTTGTCGATCTTGACGTCGTCAGGCTTCCAGTAGTCCTTGTTCCCGGTGTAGCGGATGTTGGAGTCTTTCTGGTAGCTCTTGAACACGAACGGGCCAGTGCCGACCGGCTTCTGGTTGATGTCGGCGGCTTTGCCTTCTTTCAGCAGTTGAGCGGCGTACTCGGCGGACTGCACCGATGCGAAGCTCATGGCCATGTTCTGGATGAACGCGGCATCAACTTCTTTCAGGGTAAACTTGACGGTCTTGTCGTCGACTTTGTCGATCTTGGCGATGTTGGTGTCCATCGCCATGTCGGTGAAGTACGGGAATTCGGTCGGGTACGCCTTACGGAACGGGTCATCCTTGTTAATCATGCGATTAAAGGTGAACAGCACGTCGTCGGCGTTGAACTCGCGAGTCGGCTTGAAGTACGGGGTGGTGTGGAACTTGACGCCTTCACGCAGGTGGAAGGTGTAAGTCAGGCCATCATCGGAGATGTCCCACTTGGTCGCCAGACCAGGAATCACGGCGGTGCCGCCGCGCTCGAACTGAGTGAGGCGGTTGAACATGGTTTCTGCAGAGGCGTCGAAGTCGGTTCCGGTGGTGTACTGACCAGGATCAAAACCGGCCGGGCTCCCTTCGGAGCAAAACACCAGGTTAGTCGCCGCTTGGGCGAAAGGTGCGGCAGCTAACAAGCTGGCGCCGACTAAAAACGGAATGACCGCGTGTTTAAGCATGTTGGCCTCATGATTTGTTGTCATTTTTGGAATTAGAGGACGACCTCGTGAGCCGTGCCTGCGGATACTTATGCAGGGGCCATACCCAATGCAAGATCCTGAATGGTTACAAGCCTTAAACAGTGGCACGTACGTACCTTAATGTCGCATATGTGTAAATTCGTGCGCATTTGACCGTTTGCGCAGGGTTTTTTCGGTGCAAACCCTGCACTGGCAGGGGGCGATCGTGGCGTCTGGTGCACCCGGTTGGAGCGTGGTGTTACTTATTTATACCCATCCCCGCAGGAGGGGGGACTGATCTTGAAGTCGGTGACGGGCTGGAACACCGCCGAGTGGGTGATTGGCGTGCCAGGTATTTGTTGTTTAAGGATTTGTTGTGCACGTGGGGGCAGTTTGCCTCATTGCTGTTTGTCAGCGGACACCTTGGCGGCCAGGCAGCCGACCAGGTTTTTGCCGTCGGTGTACATATCCATTTCTGCGGTAACGGCGGCTTGTGGTTTCGCCCTTACGGCGAGTCCCTTTTGTCAAACGCCACAAAAGGAACCAAAAAGTCTTGCCCCAGCGTCCGGCACCTCGCTCCGGTCCTGCTCCGTGGGCCCGCCGCCATCGGCCATCCATGGCCGGCGGCGGCTAACCCGGCATCCATGCCGGGTTGCCCACTGCGCAGAAACTCCACTCGGCCTCCCGAAGGGGCCGGCAGATCAAAAGCGCAAGGCGAGCTAACGCTCGGCCTCGTGGTTTGGTGGGTGTACGCCGATCTGCTTTTGTAGGAGCAGAGCTTGCTCGCGAAGGCGGCCTGACAGCCGACCCGATTTTCGCGGATGTCCTCGGATCCTGTGGGAGCTGGCTTGCCAGCGATAGGCGGCCTGTCAGCCGACCCATTTCTCTCAGATATTCGCTGACCCCCCGTGGGAGCGAGACCGGCTTGCCGGCGATGGCGGCGGTGCGATCACCACAAACAAGGCAGTCCCACCTCTGTCTTTATGTCAGGCAATAAAAACGCCGATCACGTTGGTGATCGCCGTCTTTTTATGCCGGTTATCGAATCAAGGCAGCAACACTTCAACCACCCCATCCGCCGTCATGCTGACCTGGCTGGTGCCGGCCTCGACTTCCGGCGTCACCGGCGCGGCGTCCATGCTCGCCGCTTTCATCATCATCGGCCCGCGCATGTACGGTTGCGGGTAACCGTTGCTGTTGAGGTTCAAGTTGACGATTTTGTAACCCTTGCCGCCCAGTGCATCGGTGGCCAGTTGTGCGCGGGCTTTGAAGGCCGTCACAGCATCTTTCAGCAACGCGTCTTCGCTGGCCTTTCGGGTTGGCGTGGCGATGGCGAAGTCCATGCCGCCCATTTTCAGGTCGGTGAGCAGTTCGCCGGTCAGCTTCGACAGCGCGGCGAAGTCGGAGCTTTCCAGACGCAGTTCGGCGCGTTCACGCCAGCCGGTGATTTTCTGGCCTTTGGTGTCGTAGATCGGGTAGCTGTTGCGGCTGCCCTGGCGCAGGGTGATGTCTTTGACTTGCTTGGTCTGGGCCAGCGCCTTGTTCATGGTGGTGCTGACGTCCGCGGCGAGTTTGGCCGGGTCGGTGTTTTGTTCTTCGGTGTAGAGGGTCACGATCATCAGGTCGCGGGCGACTTCCTGACTGACTTCGGCGCGCAGGGAAATCTGGTTGTAATGCAGCTCGTCGGCGGCCAGGGCCGGAAGGCTGGCGACGGTGCCAGCGCTGAGGGCAAGAAGGGCGGCGCTGCGGCGGAAAGTGTGCATGAAAACTCCTTGGACGATGCGCAGGGGTTGGGTCCGAGCCTGCGTGAAACCATCAGACTCTAGCTTTAATGATCCGGTTCGCACAGTTACAACTTCTATACAGATGGATTGACGGTGGCCCTGTGGCGAGGGGGCTTGCCCCCGTTGGACTGCGGAGCAGTCCCAGAACTGCCAATGCGTTTTATCAGTCAAACCGAGTCAGCCAAATGGCGTCTGCTTCGCAGCCGAACGGGGGCAAGCCCCCTCGCCACAGGAGTACTTCGTCACAGATACATTACTTGGTGCATGTGGCCGTTTGCCGCACTTTTGCCTGCCAGCCTCCGTGCTTGGTTATACTCCGTGCGATCCGCCTGGAGCGCTCATCAGGAGAGCTCATGCTCGCCCCCGTTCAAATCACTTCCGCGACTCGTCAGAACCTCTGGCGGCTGACGTTCATCCGCACCCTGGTGCTGGCCGCCCAGGCCGGTTCCGTGGGCCTGGCTTACTGGTTCGACTTGCTGCCGCTGCCCTGGTTTCAACTGGCCGCGACCCTCGGTTGTTCGATGTTGCTGTGCGCGTTCACGGCGATTCGCCTGCGCACTTCATGGCCCGTCACCGAACTCGAATACGCCGTGCAACTGGCCTGCGACCTGTTTATCCACAGTGCCTTGCTGTATTTCTCCGGCGGCTCGACCAACCCTTTCGTTTCTTATTACCTGGTGCCGCTGACTATCGCCGCCGTGACGCTGCCATGGCGTTATTCGGTGATCCTGTCGGGCATCGCGCTGACGATGTACACCTTGCTGCTGGCGCGCTTCTATCCCCTGCAAACCTTCCCGATTGCCCGGGAAAACCTGCAGGTCTACGGGATGTGGCTGAGTTTCGCCCTGGCCGCGGCGGTGATTACCTTCTTCGCCGCGCGCATGGCTGAAGAGCTGCGCCGCCAGGAAGAGCTGCGCGCTATCCGTCGCGAAGAAGGTCTGCGCGATCAGCAATTGCTGGCCGTCGCCACCCAGGCCGCCGGTGCCGCCCATGAACTGGGCACGCCACTGGCGACCATGAGCGTGCTGCTCAAGGAAATGCGTCAGGACCATCACGACCCGATGTTGCAGGACGACCTGAGCGTGCTGCAGGATCAGGTCAAACTGTGCAAAGAGACCCTGCAGCAGCTGGTTCGGGCGGCAGAGGCCAATCGCCGTCTGGCGGTGGAAATGCAGGACGTCACCGACTGGCTCGACGAAGCGCTGAACCGCTGGCACCTGATGCGCCCGGAAGCCAGCTACCGCTTCCAGCGTCTGGGCCAGGGCACCGTGCCGCGCATGGCGCCGCCGCCGGACCTGACCCAGGCGCTGCTGAATCTGCTCAACAACGCCGCCGACGCTTGCCCCGAAGGGCTGCAAGTGACGCTGGACTGGAATGCCGAGGATTTGACCATCAGCATTCGCGACCACGGCGCCGGTGTGCCGCTGGCCATCGCCGAACAGATCGGTAAACCGTTTTTTACCACCAAGGGCAAAGGTTTCGGCCTGGGCCTGTTTTTGAGCAAGGCCAGCGTGACACGCGCCGGCGGCTCAGTGAAACTCTACAGTCATGAGGAAGGCGGCACGCTCACCGAGCTGCGCCTGCCCCGTGTCGCCCGAGGAGACGAACATGAGTGACGAGATCCAAGTCGAAGGCGAAGAACTGCCGCATTTGCTGCTGGTAGATGACGACGCCACGTTCACCCGCGTGATGGCGCGCGCCATGGCTCGCCGGGGTTTTCGCGTCAGCACCGCCGGTTCCGCCGAAGAAGGCCTGACCATCGCCCAGGCCGACATCCCGGATTACGCCGCGCTGGACCTTAAAATGGACGGCGATTCGGGCCTGGTGTTGCTGCCGAAACTGCTCGAGCTCGACCCGGACATGCGCGTGGTGATCCTCACCGGTTACTCGAGCATTGCCACCGCCGTCGAGGCGATCAAGCGCGGTGCCTGCAACTACCTGTGCAAACCGGCGGATGCCGATGACGTCCTTGCTGCGCTGCTCTCCGAGCACGCCGACCTCGACACCCTGGTGCCGGAAAACCCGATGTCGGTGGACCGCCTGCAGTGGGAACACATCCAGCGCGTGTTGACCGAGCACGAAGGCAACATCTCCGCCACTGCCCGCGCCCTGGGCATGCACCGCCGCACGCTGCAGCGCAAACTGCAGAAGCGTCCCGTTCGTCGCTGAACCTGCGCTGAACGAATGCCGGCCACGCCTCGCGACAAACCGAACCGATCATCTATGATCGGTTCGTGCCTGTACTTTTCTTTATCGAGCCTTATCCATGAATCAGAACGCTGAATATTCCGCGGTCAACGATGCTGTGCGCGGGCAGTTTTTTCGCAAAGTCTGGGCGATGATCACGCCTTACTGGCGCAGCGAGGAGAAGGTCAAGGCCTGGACGCTGCTGATCGCGGTAATTGCGTTATCGCTGATCAGCGTGGGCATCTCGGTGTGGTTCAACACCTGGTACAAGGATTTTTACAACGCTCTCCAGCAAAAAGATGAAGCGGCGTTCTGGCGGCTGATTCTGTACTTCTGCGGGATTGCGGCGGTGGCGATTGTCGGTGCCGTGTACAGGCTCTACCTGACCCAGATGCTGACCATTCGCTGGCGTGCCTGGCTCACGGAAAAGCATTTCGCCCGCTGGCTCGGCAACAAGAACTACTACCAGCTGGAGCAGGGCGGTTACACCGATAACCCGGACCAGCGGATCTCCGAAGACCTCAACAACTTCACCTCCAATACCCTGGAACTGGGTATCGGTTTGCTGCGCAACATTGTCAGCCTGGTGTCGTTTTCGATCATTTTGTGGGGCGTGTCGGGCAGTATCGAAGTGCTCGGTTTTACCATTCCCGGCTACATGTTCTGGTGTGTGCTGGTGTATGCCGTGATCGGTAGCTGGCTGACCCATTTGATCGGTCGTCGCTTGATCGGCCTGAACAACCAGCAACAACGTTTCGAAGCCGATCTGCGTTTCTCCATGGTGCGGATTCGCGAAAATGCCGAAAGCATCGCGTTGTACAACGGCGAGCCGAATGAAAACCGTCGCTTGAGCAGCCGTTTCAGCATGGTTTGGCACAACTTCTGGGACATCATGAAGGTGTCCAAGCGTCTGACGTTCTTTACCGCAGGTTACCAACAGGCAGCCATCATCTTTCCGTTCATCGTCGCTTCGCCGCGTTACTTGTCCGGCAAGATCGAACTCGGCGAGCTGATGCAAATCAGCTCGGCGTTCGGCAACGTGCAGGAAAGTTTCAGCTGGTTTATCAGTGCGTACCAGAACCTCGCGTCGTGGCGCGCCACATGCGATCGTCTGCTGAGTTTCCGCCAGGCCATGACCGACAATGAAGAGCGTGCGCCAGCCATTGACGTGCAGAATCAAGGTGATGCGTTGAAGGTGCATAACCTGGGCCTCGACCTCGCTGATGGTCGTCACCTGCTGACCAACGCCGACATGACCGTGGAGGAGGGCGAGCGCGTAATGCTCAGCGGCCGTTCCGGCAGTGGCAAGTCCACGTTGTTTCGGGCGATGGGGCATCTGTGGCCGGCGGGCCACGGCAGCATTCGTCTGCCGACGGCGCGCTATCTGTTCCTGCCGCAAAAGCCTTACCTGCCGATTGGCACACTGCGCGAGGCGTTGAGTTATCCACAGGCCGGCGACACCTATCCGAACGAGCGTTACGTTCACGTGCTGGAAACCTGTCGTTTGCCGCACCTGGTTTCACGCCTGGACGAAGCGAATCACTGGCAACGCATGCTCTCACCGGGTGAACAGCAACGTCTGGCCTTTGCCCGTGCGCTGCTTTATGCACCGCAATGGCTGTACATGGACGAAGCGACCTCGGCGATGGACGAGGAGGACGAGGCGTCGCTGTATCAGGCGCTGATCGATGAGATTCCGGGGCTGAGCATTGTCAGCGTCGGGCATCGCAGCAGCTTGAAACGATTCCATCCACGGCATGTTCGTATCGACAATGGCCATCTGGTGGACCAAACCGTAACCGCATAACACCACTGCCCCCTGTAGGAGCAAAGCTTGCTCGCGATGAACGATGACGCGGTTCTCAGTCGGAAACCGCGTAACGGCCATCGCGAGCAAGCTTTGCTCCTACAGGGGGCGGTGGTGATCGTACAACCGCCTTGCGCTATGATGCGGTTTCAGCCGAATTTTTCGAGACAGACGTTCACCATGGAAAACCCGATCGACGCACCACGCCTCCCTCGCAAGCGCCGCAGCCTCGCACAGGAACTGGTGACGGTGCTGTCCGAGCAGATCCGCGACGGTCACCTCAAGCGCGGCGACAAGTTGCCCACCGAGTCGGCGATCATGGATGCCCATGGCGTCAGCCGCACCGTAGTGCGCGAGGCGATTTCCCGTTTGCAGGCGGCCGGGCAAGTGGAAACCCGCCATGGCATCGGCACCTTCGTGCTCGATACGCCGAGCCCGAGCGGTTTCCGTATCGATCCGGCCACCGTGGTGACGCTGCGCGATGTACTGGCGATTCTGGAACTGCGCATCAGCCTCGAAGTGGAATCCGCCGGCCTCGCGGCGCAACGCCGCAGCCCTGAACAGTTGGCGTTGATGCGCGCCGCGCTGGACGCCTTGAACGAAAGCGCGGCCCACGCCAGCGATGCCGTGGCCTCGGACTTTCAGTTCCACCTGCAAATCGCGCTGTCGACCGGCAACCGCTATTTCACCGACATCATGACCCACCTCGGCACCAGCATCATTCCGCGTACGCGCCTGAACTCGGCGCGCCTGGCCAATGATGATCAGCAGCACTACATGAGCCGTCTGAGCCGGGAGCACGAAGAGATCTACGATGCGATTGCGCGCCAGGATTCCGATGCGGCGCGGGCGGCGATGCGCTTGCATTTGACGAACAGCCGCGAGCGGTTGCGCCATGCCCATGAAGAGGCCGAGGCGCAGCGGGGCTAATACTCCAACCCGGATTACGGGTTGTCCGAGAGCCCGCCATCGCTAGCAAGCCAGCTCCTACAGTGGGTCTCGGGTGTTCACAGACAAGGAGCTGGCTTGCTAGCGATTGGGCCAGCGGTCGTTACACCACAGCGTCAGCCAGTACGAAGAATCGAACGATCCACCCTCACCGCCAACCGGCCTGCGCCAGGTGCGGCATCGAACACCACATCCCCATGCTCACCCACCACCGCCCGAGCAATCACCGCTCCCTTGGCCAGCAACTCCAGCGGCGCACCCTTCAGCGATTGCCCCGAAGCCAGTTCCAGTTTCAATTTGATAGTCATCATCGATCTCCTTATCAGGCCACGTTGCCAGTCGGGTTGTAGTCCTTGAGCAGCAGGTAAGTGCTCCAGCCCCACCAGTCATCCACCGTGGCAGTGTCGTTCAGATTGTTTACGTCCTTGCGCCGCAGCACCTTGTTACCCTCGACCTTGAACAGCGGCGAGAAATTACCCGTCGGGCTCAACACTGCTTGCAGATCAGGCAGTTTTTTCAATGCCGCGAAACTGCCGGGTGACGGGGCGATGCCGCTTAGGTACGCCTCGAATATTTCATCCGCCGACACTTGAACCGCTTGATTGACCTGGAGGCGATTGGCGCTGTCGATTGCATCGAAGTAGCGCTTGTCGCCATACGCATGCCATTGAGCGCCATCGCCATTGCGCACGTTGAGGCCGAACTTGCTGTCTTCGTCGTGCATGAAGCGTGTAATCAACGAGCCCAGATCACTCGGCGTGACCACCGCCGCCAACTGTTTGCGTGGCACGCGCAGGTGGCCGGCGGAAAACAGGTCGGTCAGGTAGTGATCGGCGAAAGCGTTCATCGCGTATGCCAGTTCCAGCGACTTGTCGTCGCCCGTGTTGTGGGCGATCACCGCTTGTTGCAACGCGGCGGTGTGCCCGGCGATGTAGGCCAGCAGTGCCCACTCGGCGAAGTGATCGGCATTGTTGGCCGCCAGTTTCAGATAGCGGCCCAATGGATACAGGGCTGAAACAAAACTGCCGCCACCGGTGATCTTGTTCCACTCCTCCGACAACGTATCACCCAAGGCGTCATAGGCCTCGTGCGGCTGTTTGCCATCCTTGATCGCTTGTTTAACTACGGCGATTTCCTTTTGCATGACAGCGAGAATCAGCTTCGCCTCGGCATTGGACGCCGGCAGTACCGCCAGGGAATTGAAAGCCTCGGTAAACGCTGGATCCGGTCGGCGGCAGTCGCGCCTTCGCTGATCGGTTTATCGGGAATGCCATAGAAATCACCCCCTAGTGCAACGACCTGCCCATAGGTCAGGGCCAACCCGTTCGGCAAGTGCAGCTCGACCTGCGACGCCACTATCGCGGGGGCGTCCTTGACGAAACGCAGCAGCGTGTTGTCGCCGATGGCCGTGTGTTCACCACCCTCGAACCTCAGCTGTGGCTTGCCTTTCAAGGCGTTGTCGGATGCAGAGGTGGACGGTTGATGGGCGTCGGTGCCATGGGCATTCAGGCGCAGGACCAGATGGTCATTACCTCTAATGGCGATGCCGTTCTCGGTAAACAGATCATCCAGACCCGCGATGACCTGCTTCGGTTTTTCCTGCGTTTGTGTGTGTAGACCTGACATTTCTATCTCCTTGATATGTCGTCGGTGTGCTTTAAGACAACTGTATGTATATACAGTTATTCAGAGCATAGAGGAGAACTTTCCTACGTCAAGAAAATACTTTTCCGACGCATAAATTTTGGATGCGGCGATGAAATGCAGTTGACGGTTGTTTTTTAGGTTGTACGATGACCTACAACTTCGGCGCAGGCTGAACGATTTCCTCACACACAAACGTGCTACCCAGGGTGTTCGAATAATGAATCCACAAGAACTGAAGTCCATCCTCTCTTCCGGTCTGCTGTCTTTCCCGGTTACCGATTTCAATGCTCAGGGCGACTTCCATCGCGCGGGCTACATCAAGCGTCTCGAATGGCTGGCCCCATACGGCGCCTCGGCTCTTTTCGCCGCAGGCGGCACCGGTGAGTTCTTCTCTCTGGCGGCCAGCGAATATTCGGAAATCATCAAGACCGCCGTCGACACCTGCGAAACCAGCGTGCCGATTCTGGCCGGTGTGGGTGGTTCGACCCGTCAAGCCATCGAGTACGCACAGGAAGCCGAGCGTCTGGGCGCCAAAGGCCTGTTGCTGCTGCCGCACTACCTGACCGAAGCCAGCCAGGACGGCGTCGCCGCCCACGTTGAAGCCGTGTGCAAATCGGTAAAAATCGGCGTGGTGGTTTACAACCGTAACGTCTGCCGCCTGACCGCGCCGTTGCTGGAACGTCTGGCCGAGCGCTGCCCGAACCTGATCGGCTACAAGGATGGCCTGGGCGATATCGAGTTGATGGTGTCGATCCGTCGCCGCCTCGGCGATCGCTTCAGCTACCTGGGCGGTTTGCCGACCGCCGAAGTCTACGCCGCTGCTTACAAGGCGTTGGGCGTGCCGGTCTACTCCTCGGCGGTGTTCAACTTCATCCCGAAAACCGCGATGGATTTCTACCACGCCATTGCTCGCGAAGATCACGCCACTGTCGGCAACATCATCGACGACTTCTTCCTGCCGTACCTGGACATCCGTAACCGCAAAGCCGGTTACGCGGTGAGCATCGTCAAGGCCGGGGCGAAGATTGCCGGCTACGACGCAGGTCCTGTGCGTGCACCGCTGACTGACCTGACCGGCGAAGAGTACGAAATGCTCGCCGCGCTGATCGACAAGCAAGGTGCGCAATAACACACCCAATTAAGCAAGGCCGCTGAGTGATCAGCGGCTTTTTGTGTGAGGACTTCTTTTGAAGGGGAAAGCCAGATGGCAGATGCAAAGCGTTTCGATAACTACATCAACGGTGAATGGGTGACGGGCAGTGATTACTGCGCCAACATCAATCCGTCCGAGCTGACCGATACCATCGGCAACTACGCCAAGGCCGATCTGGCCCAGGTCCACACCGCCATCGACGCCGCTCGCGCCGCGTTTCCGGCCTGGTCGACTTCGGGTATTCAGGCCCGCCACGATTCACTGGACAAGGTCGGTACTGAAATCCTCGTTCGCCGCGAGGAGCTTGGCACCTTGCTCGCCCGTGAAGAAGGCAAAACCTTGCCTGAAGCCATCGGCGAAGTGACCCGCGCCGGTAACATCTTCAAGTTTTTCGCCGGTGAAACACTCCGGTTGTCTGGCGACTACCTGCCGTCGGTACGTCCGGGCGTCAACGTCGAAGTCACTCGCGAAGCATTGGGCGTAGTTGGCCTGATTACCCCGTGGAACTTCCCGATTGCGATCCCGGCATGGAAAATCGCCCCGGCCCTGGCTTACGGCAACTGCGTCGTGCTGAAACCAGCTGATCTGGTTCCGGGTTGCGCCTGGGCGCTGGCTGAAATCATCTCTCGCGCAGGTTTCCCGGCCGGCGTGTTCAACCTGGTGATGGGCAGCGGTCGCGTGGTGGGCGATGCGTTGGTGCAGAGTCCGAAAGTCGATGGCATCAGTTTCACCGGTTCCGTCGGTGTCGGTCGTCAGATCGCCGTCAGCTGCGTGTCGCGCCAGGCCAAGGTCCAGCTGGAAATGGGTGGCAAGAACCCGCAGATCATTCTCGACGACGCCGACCTGAAACAAGCGGTCGAGCTGTCGGTACAGAGCGCGTTCTACTCCACCGGTCAGCGTTGCACGGCATCCAGCCGCTTCATCGTCACCGCCGGGATTCACGACAAGTTCGTCGAAGCCATGGCCGAGCGCATGAAGTCGATCAAGGTCGGCCATGCGCTGAAAACCGGCACCGACATTGGTCCGGTGGTTTCCCAGGCTCAGCTCGAACAGGACCTGAAATACATCGACATCGGCCAGTCCGAAGGTGCGCGACTGGTCAGCGGCGGTGGTCTGGTGACTTGCGATACTGAAGGCTACTACCTCGCACCGACGCTGTTTGCCGACAGCGAAGCGGCGATGCGCATCAGCCGTGAAGAGATCTTTGGCCCGGTGGCCAACGTGGTTCGCGTCGCGGATTACGACGCGGCACTGGCCATGGCCAACGACACCGAATTCGGTTTGTCGGCGGGCATCGCCACCACGTCGCTGAAATACGCCAACCACTTCAAGCGCCACTCCCAGGCCGGGATGGTGATGGTCAACCTGCCGACGGCGGGCGTGGATTACCACGTTCCATTTGGTGGGCGTAAAGGCTCATCCTATGGTTCCCGCGAGCAGGGTCGCTACGCGCAAGAGTTCTACACGGTCGTAAAAACTGCCTACATCGGTTCCTGATACACGCAATACCTGTGGGAGCTGGCCTGCCAGCGATGGCATCACCGCGGTGTGACTGACATACCTATGTGCCCGCATCGCTGGCAGGCCAGCTCCCACAAAAAACAAGACCGTTATTACCCGCATAAAAATAATCAGTGGGAGTACATCTACATGCAATCGACTCAGAAGCCGACTCACGTCCGTTATTTGATCCTGCTCATGCTGTTTCTGGTGACCACGATCAACTACGCCGACCGGGCTACCATCGCAATCGCCGGCTCCAGCCTGCAAAAAGACCTCGGCATCGACGCGGTCACCCTTGGCTACATCTTCTCTGCATTCGGTTGGGCCTACGTGGCCGGGCAAATTCCCGGTGGCTGGCTGCTGGACCGTTTCGGCTCGAAAAAAATCTACGCGCTGAGCATTTTCACCTGGTCATTGTTCACCGTGCTCCAGGGTTATGTCGGCGAGTTCGGCATGTCCACGGCGGTGGTTGCGCTGTTCATGCTGCGCTTTCTGGTGGGCCTGGCCGAAGCGCCATCCTTCCCCGGCAACGCACGCATTGTCGCGGCCTGGTTTCCGACGGCTGAACGCGGCACCGCTTCGGCGATCTTCAACTCGGCGCAATACTTTGCCACCGTGTTGTTCGCACCGCTGATGGGCTGGATCGTCTACAGCTTCGGCTGGCAGCACGTGTTCATCGTCATGGGCGTGATCGGCATCATCTTCTCGGGCATCTGGCTGAAGGTGATCTACAGCCCGCGCCAGCACCCGATGATCAACGACGCCGAGTTCAAGCACATCGCCGACAATGGCGGCATGGTCGACATGGACCAGGACAAAGGCAAGGGCAAAAAGGTCGATGGTCCGAAATGGGACTACATCCGCCAGTTGCTGACCAATCGCATGATGCTCGGCGTGTACCTGGGCCAGTACTGCATCAACGGCATCACCTACTTCTTCCTGACCTGGTTCCCGGTGTACCTGGTGCAAGAGCGCGGGATGACCATCCTGAAGGCCGGTTTCATCGCCTCGTTGCCGGCGATCTGCGGCTTCATCGGTGGTGTGCTCGGCGGGGTGATTTCCGATTACCTGCTGCGCAAAGGCCATTCCCTGACCTTCGCCCGCAAGGCGCCGATCATTGCCGGCCTGTTGGTCTCCAGCAGCATCGTCGCCTGCAATTATGTCGATGTTGAATGGATGGTTGTCGGCTTCATGGCCTTGGCATTCTTCGGCAAAGGCGTGGGTGCGCTGGGTTGGGCGGTGGTGTCCGATACGTCGCCGAAACAGATCGCCGGTCTCAGCGGTGGCTTGTTCAACACCTTCGGCAACATCGCTTCGATCACCACGCCCATCGTGATTGGCTACATCATCAGTTCCACCGGTTCGTTCAAATGGGCGCTGGTGTTTGTCGGCTGCAACGCACTGGTCGCCGTGTTCAGCTACCTGGTGATCGTGGGGCCGATCAAGCGTGTGGTGCTCAAGGAACCGCCAGTCAGCGGTCCTGAAACCAACAACAAATTGTCTCAAGCGCATTCCTGAGGAGCGGCGTCATGCAGTTGATTGAACACTCCGACTCGCCGCGCTACATCCGCCTGCACGAGCGGGACAACGTAGTGATTGTGGTCAATGACCAGGGCGTACCGGCCGGCACCGAATTTCCCGATGGCCTGTTGACTGTGGACTTCGTGCCGCAGAGCCATAAAGTCACCCTGGAAGACATTCCAGAGGGCGGTCAGGTGATTCGTTACGGCCAGGTCATCGGCTACGCGTTGCAGCCGATTCCGCGCGGCAGTTGGGTCAAGGAAGATCAACTGCGCATGCCCACCGCGCCACCGCTGGACAGCTTGCCGCTGTCCACCGAAGTGCCGGCCGCGCAGGCACCGCTGGAAGGTTTCACATTCGAGGGTTATCGCAACGCCGACGGCACCGTCGGCACGCGCAACATTCTCGGGATTACCACCACGGTTCAGTGCGTCACCGGTGTGCTCGATCATGCGGTCAAGCGCATCAAGGATGAGTTGCTGCCCAAGTATCCGAACGTCGATGACGTGGTGGCGCTGACCCACAGTTACGGCTGTGGCGTGGCGATCACCGCCACCGACGCATACATCCCGATCCGCACCGTGCGCAACCTGGCCCGTAACCCGAACCTGGGTGGCGAGGCCTTGGTCATCAGCCTGGGCTGCGAGAAATTGCAGGCCGGGCAGGTGATGCACGAGAACGACAGCTCGGTGGATTTGAGTGATCCGTGGCTGTATCGCTTGCAGGATTCGAGTCACGGTTTCACTGAGATGATCGAGCAGATCATGGCGCTGGCCGAGACTCGTTTGAAGAAGCTCGATCAACGTCGCCGGGAAACCGTGCCGGCGTCCGAGCTGATTCTCGGCATGCAGTGTGGCGGTAGCGATGCGTTCTCCGGCATCACCGCCAACCCGGCCCTGGGTTTTGCTTCTGACCTGTTGCTGCGGGCTGGCGCGACGGTGATGTTCTCCGAAGTCACTGAAGTGCGCGATGCGATTTACTTGCTGACCTCCCGTGCCGAAACCGAAGAAGTCGCTCAGGAACTGGTGCGGGAAATGGACTGGTACGACCGTTATCTGGCCAAGGGCGAAGCGGATCGTAGCGCCAACACCACGCCGGGCAACAAGAAGGGCGGGTTGTCGAACATTGTCGAGAAGTCGTTGGGCTCGATCGTCAAATCCGGCAGCAGCGCGATCAACGGGGTGCTTGGTCCTGGCGAACGCTTCAAGCGCAAAGGCCTGATTTTCTGCGCGACCCCGGCCAGTGATTTTGTCTGCGGGACGTTGCAACTGGCGGCGGGGATGAACCTGCATGTGTTCACCACCGGGCGCGGTACGCCGTATGGTTTGGCGATGGTGCCGGTGGTGAAGGTGTCAACCCGGACTGAATTGGCGCAGCGCTGGCCTGACCTGATCGACATCGATGCCGGGCGGATTGCGACCGGGCGGGCTTCGATTGAAGATCTTGGGTGGGAGTTGTTTCACTACTATCTGGATGTGGCCAGCGGGAAGAAGCAGACGTGGGCCGAGCAGCACAAACTGCATAACGACATCACCCTGTTCAACCCTGCACCGATTACCTAAGACCGAGTCGCCTGCATCGCGGGCAAGCCTTGCTCCTACGGTTATATGTCGTTCACGCCATTGCGTACGACGCAGACCTGTAGGAGCAAGGCTTGCCCGCGATAGCGTTCTCCCAGACGCCGATGTCCTCCGTGGCTTATCATTAGCCCCCTAACGACGCCCACCCAAGGTAACTCCCGGCATGCTGGCAATCTTCCTCGAAACCCTGAACATCACCGCGCCAGTGTTTGCCATGCTGTTTCTGGGTGTGCTGCTCAAGCGCATCGAATGGATCAACGACAACTTCATCCACACCGCGTCGGCCCTGGTGTTCAACGTCACCATGCCGGCGTTGCTGTTTATGGGCATCCTGCATGCCGACCTGCACGCCGCGCTGCAACCGGCGCTGCTGATCTATTTCTCGATTGCGACGCTGGTGTGTTTCGCCATCGCCTGGGGCTGGGCGATCTGGAAGTGTCCGCGTGAAGACCGCGGAATTTACACCCAGGGCGCCTTTCGCGGCAACAATGGCGTCATCGGTCTCGCACTGGCGGCGAGCATGTACGGCGATTACGGGATTTCCCTCGGGGCGATTCTCGCGGCGCTGGTGATCCTGTTCTACAACACCCTCTCGACCATTGTGCTGGCGGTCTACAGCCCGGTGATCAAGTCCGATCCGTGGAGTATCTGCAAAAGCGTGATGGTCAACCCGCTGATCATCAGCGTGTTTGCGGCGGCGCCGTTTGCGTATTTCAAGATCGGCTTGCCGGGCTGGCTTGAGACGTCGGGGCAATATCTGGCGCAAACCACGTTGCCGTTGGCGTTGATCTGTATCGGCGGCACGCTGTCGCTGGCGGCCATGCGCAAGAGCGGCAACATGGCGCTGAGTTCCAGCCTGGTGAAGATGATCGGCCTGCCGGTGCTGGCAACGCTGGGCGCTTGGCTATGGGGTTTTCGCGGGGCGGAGTTGGGGATCTTGTTCCTGTACTTCGGCAGCCCGACCGCGGCGGCCAGTTTTGTCATGGCCCGGGCGGCCAATGGCAATCATGAACTGGCGGCGGCGATCATTGTGATCACCACGTTGATGGCGGCGGTGACCACCAACATCGGGATCTTTTTGTTGCAGTGGGGTGGGTGGATCTAGCTTCGGGATTTGCGGTGTTCTTCAGGGCCTCATCGCGAGCAGGCTCGCTCCCACAGGGGAATGCATTCCAAATGTGGGAGCGAGCCTGCTCGCGATGGCGGTAGACCTGGCAACGGAATGCCGGCGGCTTACTCTGGCTTCTGGTAGGTATCAATCACTTCCTGCGCCGCCCGGAATGCATCGATCGCCGCCGGCACGCCCGCATACACCGCACAATGCAGCAACGCCTCGCGAATCTCTTCCACGGTGCAACCGTTGTTCAGCGCACCGCGCACGTGGCCTTTCAATTCCTGCGGGCACTTCAGCGCGGTCAGCGCGGCGAGGGTGATCAGGCTGCGGGTTTTCAGCGGCAGACCTTCGCGATTCCACACGCTGCCCCAGGCGTGTTCGTTGACGAAATCCTGCAACGGCTGGGTGAACTCGGTGGCATTGCCCAACGCGCGGTCGACGAAGGCGTCGCCCATCACTTGGCGGCGGACTTCAACGCCGGGCTTTTTATTGTCGGTCATGGCAATTCCCTCTTGTGGTGTTGGCGACGCCAGGCGCGCAGCGACGTGAACAACAGAAACGCCACCAGCGCCGGCAGGACGAAAAACAGCATCAGGTGTTCAAGCTTGCCCGCCAGCGGCATGCCGGTGGTGAACGACACCACGTGCAGACCGTACGCCAGGTACAAACCCAGAAACAGCAGACCTTCGGCGCGGGTCACCCGATAACCGGAATAGAACATCGGCAAGCACAGCGCCGCGACGCCGAGCATCACCGGCAAGTCGAAATCCAGCGCGTTGGGCGAAACCGACAACGGTGACGGCGCGATCAGTGCGGTAACGCCCAGCACGCCCAGAAGGTTGAACAGGTTGCTGCCGATCACGTTGCCTACGGCGATGTCGCGCTGACCACGCAAGGCAGCGATCAACGAAGTGGCCAGCTCCGGCAGGGAGGTGCTGACGGCGACGATGGTCAGGCCGATGATCCGTTCCGACAGTCCCAGGTCAGTGGCGACCGATACCGCGGCGACCAACAGCAAGTGCCCGGCGTACACCAGCATCGCGAGGCCGACGACGATCATCAGCAGGCTGGTGAGCCACGGAGCTTCAGGGCCTTCGTGGGAGGTCGATTGCGGACGGACCGAGTGCCGTGACTGTCGCAGCAACAAGCCCAGATACAGCGCCAACGCCGTCAGCAGCATCACGCCATCGACCCGGGTCAGTTCTTTATTCCACGCCAGCACGAACACCAGCAGGCTGGCACCGATCATCAGCGGAATGTCGAGGCGCACCAGTTCCCGCGAAACCCGCAGCGGGATAATCAGCGCCGAGAGCCCCAGGGTGACGAGGATGTTGAAGATGCTACTGCCAATCACGCTGCCGACGGCGATGTCGGCGTTCTGCGCCAATGTGGCTTGCAGGCTGACCGCCATCTGCGGCGCGCTGCTGCCGAGGGCGACGATGGTCAGGCCGATGATCAGCGGTCGCACATGCAGTCGCGCGGCCAGGCGCACGGCGGCGCGCACCATCAGTTCGGCGCCGGCGATCAGCAGAACCAGGCCGCTGAGCAGTTCAATCATGCTGAGCAGGGGTATGTCGGCGAGTCCGAAAATGGTCGGGGCTCCGTCAGTCAGTCGAGGGCTTGCACGCGAACCCGTGCGGTGCCGCTTTTGAGCATGCCCAGTTGCTCGGCGGCTTCATGCGACAAGTCGATCAGGCGCCCGCGAGTGTGCGGCCCGCGGTCATTGATACGCACCACGCAGGATTTGTCGTTCTTCAGATTGGTGACCTTCACCCGCGTACCAAAGGGTAGTTGGCGGTGGGCGGCGGTCAGGGAATTCTTGTCGAAACGTTCACCGCTGGCGGTGCGTTTGCCCTGGTGTCTGGCGCCGTAGTAGGACGCCACGCCTGACTGGTCGTAGCCGTGTGGATCGACGACATCGGTGCTGGCGCAACCGGCGAGCAGAGAGAGTAGGGCGCAAAGGCTGAGCAGACGCTTCATTCAAGGTTTCCCGAAAACAAATGTGGGAGCCAGCCTGCTGGCGATCGCGGAGTGTCAGACACGGGTATGTTGAATGTCAGACCGCTATCGCCAGCAGGCTGGCTCCCACAAGGGGCGGAGCCAGATTTGAGGGCTGGCTCCATTCTCATCAGCCTTCGAGCTTGCTTTTCAGCAGTTCGTTGACCTGTTGCGGGTTGGCCTTGCCTTTGGAGGCTTTCATGGCCTGGCCGACGAAGAAGCCGAACATCTTGCCGCGTTTGGCTTCGTCTGCCGCGCGGTATTGCTCGACCTGCTCGGCGTTGGCCGCGAGCATTTCGTCCAGCACCGCCGAGATCGCGCCGCTGTCGGTCACCTGCTTGAGGCCGCGCTTGTCGATGATCTCGTCCGCGCTGCCTTCGCCGTTGGCCATGGCTTCGAACACCACTTTGGCGATCTTGCCGGAGATGGTGTTGTCCTTGATGCGCAACAGCATGCCGCCCAGTTGCTCGGCCGAAACCGGCGACTGCTCGATGTCCAGGCCCTGTTTGTTCAGCAGGCTGCCCAGTTCAACCATGACCCAGTTGGCCGCCAGTTTGGCGTCGCCGCCAATGCTCGCGACTTTCTCGAAGTAATCGGCTTGCTCGCGGCTGGTGGCCAGGACGCTGGCGTCGTAGACCGACAGACCGAACTGCTCCTGGAAACGCTCGCGTTTCTGCGGTGGCAGTTCCGGCAATGTTGCGCGCACGTCATTGAGGAACGAGTCCTCGATGACCACCGGCAGCAGGTCCGGATCGGGGAAGTAACGGTAGTCGTTGGCTTCCTCTTTGCTGCGCATCGGACGGGTTTCGTCCTTGTTCGGATCGTACAGGCGGGTCTGCTGGATCACCTTGCCGCCGTCTTCGATCAGTTCGATCTGACGCTGCACTTCGCTGTTGATCGCCTTCTCGATGAAGCGGAACGAGTTGACGTTCTTGATCTCGCAGCGGGTGCCATATTCAACCTGGCCCTTCGGACGGATCGACACGTTGCAGTCGCAACGTAGCGAACCTTCGGCCATGTTGCCGTCGCAGATGCCCAGGTAACGCACCAGCGCGTGGATGGTCTTGACGTAGGCCACGGCTTCCTTGGCACTGCGCATGTCCGGCTCTGAGACGATTTCCAGCAGCGGCGTGCCGGCACGGTTCAGGTCGATGCCGGTGGCGCCGTTGAACTCTTCATGCAGGCTTTTACCGGCGTCTTCTTCAAGGTGCGCGCGCGTCACGCCGACACGTTTGATCGTGCCGTCGTCCAGCGCGATGTCCAGGTGGCCCTTGCCAACGATCGGCAATTCCATCTGGCTGATCTGGTAGCCCTTCGGCAGGTCCGGGTAGAAATAGTTTTTACGGGCGAACACGTTGTGCTGGCCGATCTCGGCATCGATCGCCAGACCGAACATCACCGCCATGCGCACCGCTTCCTGGTTCAGCACCGGCAATACGCCGGGCATACCGAGATCAACCAGGCTGGCCTGGGTGTTCGGCTCGGAACCGAAGGTGGTGGAACTACCGGAAAAGATTTTCGACCGGGTGGTGAGCTGGGTATGAATCTCCAGCCCGATCACGACTTCCCATTGCATGTGTTTCTCCTCAGAAGCCGGTTGGGGTGCGGGTGTGCCAGTCAGTGTTCAGCTGATACTGGTGCGCAACGTTGAGCAAGCGGCCTTCCTGGAAATACGGGGCGAGCAGTTGCACGCCGACCGGCAGACCGTCGACAAAACCTGCCGGCATGGACAGGCCCGGCAGACCGGCGAGGTTGGCGGTGATGGTGTAGACGTCTTCCAGGTATGCAGCGACCGGGTCGCTGTTCTTGGCGCCGAGCTTCCAGGCCGGGTTCGGTGTGGTCGGGCCGAGGATGATGTCGACCTCGTTGAAGGCGGCCATGAAGTCGTTCTTGATCAAGCGACGAATCTTCTGCGCCTTCAGGTAGTAGGCGTCGTAGTAGCCGGCGGACAGCGCGTAGGCGCCGACCATGATCCGGCGCTGCACTTCCGCACCGAAACCTTCGCCACGGGAACGCTTGTACAGATCTTCCAGGTTTTTCGGGTCTTCGCAGCGATGGCCGAAACGCACGCCGTCGAAACGCGACAGGTTGGAAGAGGCTTCTGCCGGGGCGATCACGTAGTACGCAGGAATCGCGTGCTGCATGTTCGGCAGGCTGATTTCCTTAATCACGGCGCCGAGCTTTTTCAGCTCTTCGACACTGGCCATGACCAGGTCGGCGATGCGCGGGTCCAGGCCAGCGCTGAAGTATTCCTTCGGCACGCCGATGCGCAGGCCTTGCAGCGAACCGTTGAGGCTGGCGCTGTAATCAGGCACGGGTTCGTCGATGCTGGTGGAATCCTGCGGATCGAAACCGGCCATGCCTTGCAGCAGGATCGCGCAGTCTTCGGCCGTGCGGGCCAACGGGCCGCCCTGATCGAGGCTGGAGGCGTAAGCGATCATGCCCCAGCGCGAAACACGACCGTACGTCGGTTTCAGGCCGGTGAGGTTGGTCAGTGCAGCGGGCTGACGGATCGAGCCGCCGGTATCGGTGCCGGTAGCCGCCGGCAACAGGCGCGCCGCGACCGCCGCAGCGGAACCGCCGGACGAACCACCCGGAACGTGTTCCAGGTTCCACGGGTTTTTCACCGCGCCGTAGTAGCTCGACTCGTTGGCCGAACCCATGGCGAATTCGTCCATGTTGGTCTTGCCCAGCGTCACCGCGCCGGCTGCCGCCAGTTTGGCAACCACGGTGGCGTCGTACGGTGCTTTAAAATTGTCGAGCATCTTCGAGCCGCAGCTGGTGCGGATGCCCTGGGTGCAGAACAGGTCTTTATGGGCGATCGGCGCGCCGAGCAGGGCGCCGCTCTCACCATTGGCCCGGCGTGCGTCAGCGGCTTTCGCCTGCTGGAGCGCCAGGTCTTCGGTGAGGCTGATGAAGCTGTTGAGCTGAGGATCGAGCTGGGCGATGCGCGCCAGCAGGGTTTTGGTCAGCTCTTCGGAAGAAAACTTTTTATCGGCGAGTCCGCGGGCGATCTCGGCCAGAGTCAATTGATGCATTGCAGGCTCTTTCCCTTTAGTCGATGACTTTCGGAACCAGATACAGGCCGTTTTCGACCGCTGGTGCGATGGACTGGTAGGCCTCGCGATGATTGGTCTCGGTCACGACGTCTGCACGCAGGCGCTGGCTGGCTTCCAGTGGGTGGGCCAGCGGCTCGATACCGTCGGTATTGACCGCCTGCATTTCGTCGACCAGACCCAGAATGCTGTTCAGGGCCGAAGTAATATGTGGAAGATCAGCATCATCGAGGCCAAGGCAGGCCAGATGAGCGATTTTTTCCACGTCGGAGCGTTCAAGCGCCATTGCGATTCTCCAGTGGAAAACAGAACGGACGGCGTCCGTGTGTTAGATTGTCTGAACACTACCGCATTTCTACGGTCATAAGGCCGCGATTGTGGGGGTTGGTGCACAGAAAAGCGGCCAATTTAACATATTGGCGCCTTGCCCAAAATCCCTGTCGTTGTTAGAGTTTGCCGCACTTTTTTACCCACGCGTTGCCTAGGGTCCCTTTCCCATGTTCAAGAAACTGCGTGGCATGTTTTCCAGCGATCTTTCCATTGACCTGGGCACTGCCAACACCCTTATTTACGTGCGCGAGCGCGGCATCGTCCTGAATGAGCCATCGGTTGTGGCTATTCGGACACACGGTAACCAGAAAAGTGTCGTTGCTGTCGGCACCGAGGCCAAGCGCATGCTCGGCCGTACGCCGGGCAACATCGCGGCCATTCGTCCGATGAAGGACGGCGTCATTGCCGACTTCAGCGTCTGCGAAAAGATGCTGCAATACTTTATCAACAAGGTTCACGAAAACAGCTTCCTGCAGCCGAGCCCTCGTGTGCTGATCTGCGTTCCGTGCAAATCCACTCAGGTTGAGCGTCGAGCCATCCGTGAATCGGCCCTTGGTGCCGGCGCACGTGAAGTGTTCCTGATCGAAGAGCCAATGGCTGCTGCGATCGGTGCCGGCCTGCCGGTTGAAGAAGCCCGCGGCTCGATGGTCGTCGATATCGGTGGTGGTACCACTGAAATCGCACTGATCTCCCTGAACGGTGTGGTTTACGCCGAATCCGTACGGGTTGGCGGCGACCGCTTCGACGAAGCGATCATCACCTACGTGCGTCGCAACTACGGCAGCCTGATCGGCGAATCCACTGCCGAGCGCATCAAGCAGGAAATCGGTACTGCCTACCCGGGCGGCGAAGTTCGTGAAGTCGACGTTCGTGGCCGTAACCTGGCCGAAGGCGTTCCACGTGCATTCACCCTGAACTCCAATGAAGTGCTGGAAGCTCTGCAAGAGTCCCTGGCCACCATCGTTCAGGCTGTGAAAAGTGCGCTGGAGCAATCGCCTCCGGAGCTGGCTTCCGATATCGCCGAGCGTGGCCTGGTACTGACCGGTGGTGGCGCCTTGCTGCGTGACCTCGACAAGTTGCTGGCCCAGGAAACCGGTCTGCCGGTGATCGTTGCCGAAGACCCGCTGACCTGCGTTGCTCGCGGCGGTGGCCGTGCATTGGAAATGATGGATAAACACACCATGGACCTGCTGTCGAGCGAGTGATCTCGCCCGATGCATCTATGCTGTTGAGCGCGCAGGCGGCACTTTGCAGTGCTGCCTGTTTGCGTTTACCTTCTGTCAGTCTGTATCCAGGCCGGTCTGCCGTATGAATAAAGAAAAAATTTGCCTGGGAGGAGCGGCTTATTAAACCGCTTTTCACCAAAGGGCCTTCACTGGGCGTGCGCTTGTTGGTGCTGGTCGTGCTATCGGTCGCACTGATGGTGGTCGATGCCCGCTTCACACTGCTCAAGCCAGTGCGTAGCCAGATGTCGCTGGTGCTGATGCAGTCTTACTGGATCACCGACCTGCCGCAGCGGCTATGGCAAGGTGTGGCCAGCCAGTTTGGCAGCCGTACCGAGCTGGTCGCCGAAAACGAAAAACTCAAGACCGAAAACCTGCTGCTGCAGGGGCGCATGCAAAAGCTTGCCGCCCTCACCGAGCAGAACGTTCGGCTGCGCGAGTTGCTCAATTCCTCCGCGCTGGTCAACGAGAAGGTCGAAGTGGCCGAGTTGATCGGCATGGACCCCAATCCCTTCACCCATCGCATCATCATCAATAAAGGTGAGCGCGACGGTGTGGTCCTCGGTCAGCCGGTGCTCGATGCCCGCGGCCTGATGGGCCAGGTGGTCGAGTTGATGCCGTACACCTCCCGTGTGCTGCTGCTGACCGACACCACCCACAGCATTCCGGTGCAGGTGAACCGTAACGGTCTGCGGGCGATTGCCAGCGGCACCGGCAACCCTGAACGCCTGGAATTGCGTCACGTTGCCGACACGGCGGATATCAAGGAAGGCGATCTGCTGGTCAGCTCCGGCCTTGGCCAGCGGTTCCCGGCGGGTTACCCGGTGGCAACGGTCAAGGAAGTGATTCACGATTCCGGCCAGCCGTTCGCCATTGTCCGCGCCGTGCCGACGGCCGCCTTGAATCGCAGTCGTTACTTGCTGCTGGTGTTCAGCGACACCCGTACGCCGGAAGAGCGCGCAAACGATGCTGCTCAGGCCCAGGAAAACCTGGATGCGCAGGGCGGCGGGCCAATCATTCCCGCGACCGTGCCGAAACCTGTCGGCGTGATTGCCCCGGCTGCCGCTGCTGTCCCCGTCGTTCCCGTCGTCGCGCCTGCGGCTGCAACTCCGGCCAAGCCTGCTGCCACAACCCCGGCCAAACCCGCCGCCGCACATCCCGCCGCCGCCAAGCCGCCCGCGACGACTCCGGCCGCCAAACCACCGGCGACGCAACCCGCTGTCGTGAAGCCTGCTGCCAAACCGCCTGTCTCCGCGCCGGCCACCCCAGAGGGAAGAGAATAATGGTCGGTGCTACCGCCTCCCGAAACGGCTGGATGGTCTGGCTGACATTCGCCATCGGCATGCTGCTCAGCGTTTCGCCGCTGCCGCAATTCATGGAAATCCTTCGTCCGCTCTGGCTCGCCTTGCTGCTGGCGTTCTGGGCGTTGGCCCTGCCGCAGAAAATCGGCATGGTCACCGCGTGGTGCCTGGGCCTGGCCGAAGACGTGCTCTACGGCACGTTGCTGGGCCAGAACGCGTTGATCCTGACCCTCATCACTTTCCTGGTGCTGTCGCTGCAACAGCGGCTGCGGATGTTCCCGATGTGGCAACAGAGTCTGGTGATCCTGGTGATCTTCGGCCTCGCGCAGCTCGTTCAACTCTGGCTCAGCGCCCTGACCGGCAACCGTCAGCCAACGCTGGCGCTGGTCTTGCCGGCACTGGTCAGCGCGTTGCTCTGGCCGTGGATCAGCTTCGGTTTGCGCGGTCTGCGTCGACGTTACAAAATCAACTGATTCGGTCAGGCATTTGCCCATACCTCGACAGGGAGATGTCTTGATGAAACGTGTTTACCTCGCCTCAGGCTCGCCGCGTCGGCGTGAACTGCTCACGCAGATCGGCGTGCCGTTCTCCGTCATCAGCGCGGACATCGACGAAAGCCCTTTGAATCATGAATCGCCGTCGGCCTATGTCGAGCGCCTCGCGCGCGGCAAGGCTGAAGCCGGGCGTGGCACGGTCGTGTCCGACGCAGCATTCTGCGTGCTGGGCGCCGACACCGCCGTGGTGCTCAACGGGAAAATTCTCGGCAAACCGGTGGACGAAGCCGATGCGTGCGCCATGCTTATGATGCTGGCCGGTCGAGAGCACGAAGTGCTGACCGCCATTGCCGTGCTTGACGGTGAACGTTGCGAGTCACGGGTTGTGCGCAGCCTGGTACGTTTTCGCCCCATCAGCATCGATGAAGCGGCGGCCTACTGGGCCAGTGGCGAACCTCGGGACAAGGCCGGTGGCTATGGCATTCAAGGACTGGGCGCGGTGTTTGTCGCCGGGCTCAATGGCAGCTACTCGGCGGTGGTCGGACTGCCGCTGTGCGAAACCGCTGAGCTGCTCGGCCATTTCGGCATACCCTGTTGGCAAACCCTTAACGCGCGCTGAGCGTCGTACTGACAAGATGCGGCCATTATCGTGAACATGCCTGAACGAGACCCTGCCATGAGTGAAGAGATCCTGATCAACATCACGCCGATGGAATCGCGCGTGGCGGTGGTTGAAAACGGTGTCCTGCAAGAGGTCCACGTCGAGCGCACGCAAAAGCGCGGGATCGTCGGCAACATTTATAAAGGCAAAGTCGTGCGGGTATTGCCGGGGATGCAGGCGGCCTTCGTCGACATCGGCCTGGATCGCGCCGCGTTCATTCATGCTTCGGAAATTTCCCTGCGCGAAGGCCCTGCGGTCGAGAGCATCAGCGCGCTGGTTCACGAAGGCCAGAGCCTGGTGGTGCAAGTCACCAAGGACCCGATCGGTTCCAAAGGCGCACGCCTGACCACGCAACTGTCGATTCCTTCGCGTTATCTGGTGTACATGCCGCGCACCGCGCATGTCGGCATTTCCCTGAAGATCGAAGACGAAGCAGAGCGTGATCGCCTCAAGCAAGTGGTCACCGATTGCGTGGCCAAAGAAGGCATCAAGGAGGCTGGCGGCTTCATCCTGCGTACCGCCGCCGAAGGGGCCGGGGCCGATGAAATTCTCATGGACATCCGCTACCTGCGCAGGCTCTGGGATCAGATCAACGAGCAGATCAAAACCATCAGCGCGCCGAGTGTGATCTACGAAGACCTCGGCCTGGCGCTGCGCACCTTGCGCGATCTGGTGAGCCCGAAGATCGAGAAGATCCGCATCGACTCCCGGGAAACCTTCCAGAAAACCACGCAGTTCGTTGCCGAACTGATGCCGGAAATTGCTGATCGTCTGGAGCATTACCCGGGCGAGCGGCCGATTTTCGACCTGTACGGCGTCGAAGATGAAATCCAGAAAGCCCTCGAACGCAAAGTCCCGCTGAAGTCCGGCGGTTACCTGGTGGTTGATCCGGCTGAAGCCATGAGCACCATCGACGTCAACACCGGGGCGTTCGTCGGCCATCGCAACCTTGAAGAAACCATTTTCAAGACCAACCTCGAAGCCGCGACTGCCATCGCTCGCCAGCTGCGCCTGCGCAACCTGGGCGGGATCATCATCATCGACTTCATCGACATGGAAGACGAAGAGCACCAGCGTCAGGTGCTGCGCACGCTTGAGAAACAACTGGAGCGCGATCACGCCAAGACCAACATCATCGGCATCACCGAGTTGGGCCTGGTGCAGATGACTCGCAAGCGCACCCGCGAAAGTCTCGAACAGGTGTTGTGCGAGCCCTGCAGCAGCTGCCAGGGCCGCGGCAAGCTCAAGACGCCGGAAACCGTTTGCTACGAAATCTTCCGCGAAATTCTCCGTGAGGCTCGTGCCTATCAGGCGGAAGGCTATCGTGTATTGGCGAACCAGAAAGTCGTCGATCGCCTGCTGGATGAAGAGTCGGGCAACGTCGCCGAGCTCGAAGGTTTTATCGGACGCACCATTCGGTTCCAGGTGGAAACCATGTACTCCCAGGAACAATACGACGTGGTGCTGCTCTGAATCGCTGTGCTTCACCCCCACTAGAACGGCTGGCCTCAGCTTTTTGCAGTATTTTTGCCATGGGAGCCAACTGACATGGAGCGTCTGACACGCATTTTGGCCGCACTGACCCGCTGGGGTCTGGGCCTGTGCGCGTTGGCTTTGGTGCTGATGGCGCTTTACGTCAGTCTCGGCCGCGAACTGACGCCGCTGGTGGCTGAGTATCGGGCCGAAGTCGAAGCCAAAGCCGGCGCTGCCCTGGGCATGCCGCTGCACATCGGTGAACTGGAAGGTAACTGGCGCGGCTTCGCGCCGATTCTGCTGGCTCACGACGTGATGGTCGGCGAGGGCGCCAACACCCTGCGCCTGGATCAGGTACGTGCGGTGCCGGATCTGTGGGCCAGTCTGCTGGCGCGTGAAGTGCGCATCGCCCACCTTGAACTCAATGGTTTGAAGATCAGCCTCAAGGAAGGCGCGGACGGTCATTGGGCGCTGGAAGGCTTGCCGGTGCAGCAGGATCAGCCGCTGGACCCGGAACAGTTGCTCAATCGCCTGCAAATGGTCCAGCAACTGTCGGTGCTCGACAGCCAGGTCACCTTGCAACCGCTGGACCATCCGCCACTGACCTTGACCTACGTTGGCCTGAACCTGAAAACCGGCGTCTCCCGGCAGCGACTCGACGCGCGGCTGACCCTGCCCGACGGTCAGCCAGTGGCCATGAGCCTGCGCACTCGCATTCGCGCCAGCCAGTGGAAGGACGGCGAAGCGGAGGCTTACGTGAGCCTGCCGCAAAGCGACTGGTCGAAATGGCTACCTGAACGCCTGACCCGGCAGTGGAATTTTTCCGAGATCAAGGCCGGTGGCGAGCTGTGGGTCAACTGGAGCAAAGGCGCGCTGCAAAGCGCCGCGATCCGCTTGAACGCGCCGCAGATCAAGGGCGCCTACGCCGAGCGCAAGCCGATCCAGATCAACAACCTGGCGCTCAACAGCTATTTCCAGCGCAGTGCCGAAGGCTTTCTGGTGACGGTGGACTCGCTGTCCATGAACTTCGGCGAGACCCGCTGGGAATCGCGCCTGCAACTCAAACAAAGCCTGGCCACCGACAAGACCGAAGAACTCTGGCACCTGCAAGCCGACCGCCTCGACCTCACTCCGCTCACACCGCTGCTGAATGCCTTGGGGCCATTGCCTGAAGGCGTCGCCACCGCCGTGGAGCGGCTCAAGGTGACCGGTGGTTTGCGCAACGTGCTGGTCGACTTCCGGCCCAACGCTACCGACGACAGCAAGGTCAGCTTCGCCGCCAACCTCGACCAGATCGGCTTTGACGCCTACCACGGCGCCCCTGCAGCGCGAAATGTCAGCGGCAGCATCAGCGGTGACCTCGGTCACGGCGAACTGCGAATGGACAGCAAGGATTTTGTCCTGCACCTCGACCCGATTTTCGCCAAGCCATGGCAATACATTCAGGCCAACGCCCGGCTGACCTGGAAGCTTGATAAAGAAGGCTTCACCCTGATCGCCCCGTACCTGAAAGTGCTGGGCGAGGAGGGCAAGATTGCCGGGGACTTCCTGATCCGCCTGCATTTCGATCATACCCAGGAAGACTACATGGACCTGCGGGTCGGCCTGGTCGATGGCGACGGCAAATACACCGCGAAGTACCTGCCGCAAGTGCTCAGCCCGGCGCTGGACGAATGGCTGCGTACGGCCATTCTCAAAGGCGCGGTAGATCAGGGATTCTTCCAGTATCAGGGCTCGCTGAATCATGGTGCCGCCGACACTGCTCGCAGCATCAGCCTGTTCTTCAAGGTTCACGATGCCGAACTGGCGTTCCAGCCGGGTTGGCCGCATGTCAGCAAGGTCAGTGGCGATGTGTTCATCGAAGACAGTGGCGTGCGAATTCTGGCCAGCAAAGGCCAGTTGCTCGACACACAAGTCAGCGACATCTACGTCAATATTCCCCACGCACCCGCCGGGCAAAACCCACACCTGCTGCTCGATGGCGCTTTCGCCGGCGGGTTGGGTGATGGCCTGAAAATCCTCCAGGAAGCGCCGATCGGCACCGCCGCCACCTTCGCCGGATGGGAAGGCGAGGGTGATCTGCAGGGCAAGCTGAAACTCGATATTCCGCTGGTCAAAGGCGAACAGCCGAAGATCCTCGTCGACTTCAAGACCGCCAAGGCGCGCTTGAAACTCGCCGAACCCGCCCTTGAGCTGACCCAGCTGAAGGGAGATTTCCGCTTCGACAGCACCAAGGGGTTGAGCGGGCAGAACATCACCGCTCGCGCCTTTGACAAACCGGTCACTGCGCAGATTTTCGCCGACGGCAGCCCGGGCAACATCAAGACCCGTGTCAACGCCTCGGGCCAGGTCGAGGTGAAGAAGCTCACCGACTGGTTGAGCGTTACCCAGCCGTTGCCGGTGTCCGGCCTGATCCCTTATCAGTTGCAACTGAACCTGGATGGCCCCGACAGCCAGTTGATGGTCAATTCGAACCTCAAAGGCGTGGCGGTGGATTTGCCGGCGCCGTTCGGCATGGCGGCCGACGTCGGACGCGATACGACCTTCCGCATGACCCTGCAAGGGCCGGAGCGGCGTTACTGGGTCAAATACGGCGAGCTTGCAAATTTCACGTTCGCAGCACCGCCCGGCAATTTTGCCGACGGTCGCGGCGAATTGTTCCTCGGTGGCGGCGACGCCGTGTTGCCCGGTGCCAAAGGCCTGCGGGTGCGCGGCGTGTTGTCGGAGCTGGATGTCGGCCCGTGGAAAGACCTGGTGGACAAGTATGCCGGCCAGGATCCGGGTGGCAGCGCCAAGCAGTTGCTCAGCAGCGCCGACTTCAAGGTCGGCAAGCTCAGCGGCATCGGTACCACCCTGGATCAGGCTTCGATGCAGTTGAACCGTAAACCGACGGCGTGGGCGTTGCAGCTCGACAGCCAGCAGGTCAAGGGCAGCGCCGCTATCCCTGACGCGAAAGCCGCGCCGATTGCGATCAATCTGCAATACGTGCGTTTGCCGGCGCCGGACCCGACGGTCCTGGCCGATGAAAACTCGCCGGATCCACTGGCCACCGTTGATCCGACAAAAATCCCGGCGCTGGATGTCACCATCAATCAACTGTTCCAGGGGCAGGATCTGGTGGGGGGCTGGTCGCTGAAAGTGCGTCCGACCGCCAAGGGCATTGCGCTCAATACGCTGGACCTGGGCCTCAAGGGCATTCTGTTGCAGGGCAGCGGCGGCTGGGAAGGTGTGCCCGGTGCATCCAACAGTTGGTTCAAGGGTCGGGTCAGCGGCAAGAACCTCGCGGATGTGCTGAAAGGCTGGGGCTTTGCGCCCAGTGTCACCAGTGAAGAATTTCACATGG
The DNA here is from genome assembly GCF_059716135.1 of Pseudomonas sp. LBUM1651. Lineage (NCBI taxonomy): Bacteria > Pseudomonadati > Pseudomonadota > Gammaproteobacteria > Pseudomonadales > Pseudomonadaceae > Pseudomonas > Pseudomonas sp. LBUM1651. The sequence goes on from NZ_CP166805.1 coordinate 922,145, forward strand.
ATGTCGATGGTCGCTGGCCCGGTTCACCGGCGTGGCTGGCCACCAAGCGTTTCTCCGGCACCCTCGATGCGTCGCTGAACAAAGGCCAGTTCGTTGAAGTCGAGGGCGGCGCCCAGGCGTTGCGGGTATTTGGCCTGCTCAACTTCAACTCCATCGGCCGGCGCTTGCGTCTGGACTTCTCCGACTTGTTTGGCAAAGGTCTGAGTTACGATCGAGTCAAGGGGCTGCTGGACGCAAAGAACGGGGTTTACGACACTCGTGAACCGATCGTGCTGACCGGCCCGTCGAGTAATCTGGAACTCAATGGCAAGCTGGATCTGGTGAACGATCAGGTCGATGCGAAACTGCTGGTGACCTTGCCGGTGACCAACAACCTGCCGATTGCCGCGCTGATCGTCGGCGCACCCGCCATCGGCGGCGCGTTGTTCCTGATCGACAAACTGATCGGTGACCGCGTGGCGCGCTTCGCCAGCGTGAAGTACACCGTCAAAGGCCCGTGGAAAGAGCCGAAAATCACCTTCGACAAACCTTTTTGAAACGCCATCCTTCGGACCGATGGAGTAGCATGGCCAAAGTGACGTTCCCCCTGTAGGAGCGAGGCTTGCCCGCGAACCGACGCACCGCGGTGTGTCAGGAACGACGCCTTCGCGGGCAAGCCTCGCTCCTACGGGTATGTGTTGATTCCAGATAAGGGTAAGGCCATGTCTTTAGCGGTGATTCAAATGGTCAGCCAGAGCGATGTGCTGGCCAATCTGGCCCAGGCTCGTCGGCTGCTCGAACAAGCGGCAACCGGTGGCGCGAAGCTGGCTGTGCTGCCGGAAAATTTCGCCGCTATGGGCCGCCGTGACATCGCTGACATCGGTCGCGCAGAGGCGTCGGGCGAAGGTCCGATCCTGCCCTGGTTGAAACAGACCGCTCGCGACCTCAAGTTATGGATAGTGGCCGGCACCTTGCCGTTGCCGCCGGTGGATCAACCGACGGCGAAAGTGCATGCCTGCTCGCTGTTGATCAACGATCAGGGCGAGACGGTGGCGCGCTACGACAAGCTGCATTTGTTCGACGTGGACGTGGCGGATAACCGCGGGCGATATCGTGAATCCGATGACTATGCTTATGGCAGTGGCGTGGTGGTCGCCGACACGCCCGTCGGTCGGGTCGGCCTGACGGTGTGTTATGACCTGCGATTCCCGGAGCTGTACAGCGAATTGCGCGCTGCCGGTGCGGAGTTGATCACCGCGCCGTCGGCCTTTACCGCCGTGACGGGAGCGGCGCATTGGGATGTGCTGATTCGAGCGCGGGCCATCGAGACTCAGTGTTATGTGCTCGCGGCTGCTCAGGGCGGAACGCATCCGGGGTCGCGAGAGACCTTCGGCCATGCCGCGATCATCGACCCGTGGGGACGAGTGCTCGCGCAACAGGATCAAGGCGAGGCCGTGCTGCTGGCCGAACGCGATAGCAGCGAACAGGCGTCCATCCGGGCGCGGATGCCGGTGTCCAGTCACCGGCGCTTTTTCTCGCAGGGCGCCCGGCGACCTGCCTCAGAACGATGAATTTAAGGCGTAAAGCATATGAGCGAGTTGTTGTCCTCAGTCAGTGAACACCTCCTGGCGCCCGGCGGCGTCACTATCGAGAGCCTGCAAGGTGTGCTCGGCGATCTGGCCGGCCCGGGCATCGATGCCGCCGACCTGTATTTCCAGGGGCAGATTTCCGAGTCGTGGGCGCTGGAAGACGGGATCGTCAAGGAAGGCAGCTTCAACCTCGACCAGGGCGTTGGCGTGCGCGCGCAATCGGGTGAAAAAACCGGTTTTGCCTACAGCAATGCGATCACCCTGGAAGCCTTGGGCGCGGCGGCGCGTGCCGCTCGTTCGATCTCCCGCGCCGGACAGAACGGCACGGTGCAGGCGTTCACCACTCAGGATGTCGCCCAGTTGTACGGGCCGGATAACCCATTGGAAGTGCTGACCCGCGCCGAGAAAGTCGAGCTGCTCAAGCGTATCGACGTCGCCACTCGCGCCCTCGATCCGCGTATCCAGCAAGTGACCGTGAGCATGGCCGGTGTCTGGGAACGCATTCTTGTTGCTTCGACCGACGGCAGCCTGGCGGCGGATGTGCGGCCGTTGGTGCGTTTCAATGTCAGTGTGATCGTTGAGCAGAACGGTCGCCGCGAGCGCGGCGGTCATGGCGGCGGCGGTCGTACCGATTACCGTTATTTCCTCGCCGAAGACCGTGCCATGAGCTACGCCCGTGAGGCGCTGCGTCAGGCGCTGGTTAACCTTGAAGCCATTCCGGCGCCGGCCGGCACGTTGCCGGTGGTACTGGGTTCGGGCTGGTCCGGTGTGCTGCTGCACGAAGCGGTCGGCCACGGTCTGGAAGGTGATTTCAACCGCAAGGGCAGCTCCGCTTACAGCGGGCGTATGGGCGAAATGGTTGCATCCAAACTCTGCACCATCGTTGATGACGGCACGCTGGCCGGTCGCCGTGGCTCGCTGAGTGTCGACGACGAAGGCACGCCGACCGAGTGCACCACGCTGATCGAAAACGGCGTACTCAAAGGCTACATGCAGGACAAGCTCAATGCGCGCCTGATGGGCGTGGCCCGCACAGGCAATGGTCGTCGCGAATCCTACGCGCATCTGCCGATGCCGCGCATGACCAACACTTACATGCTGGCGGGCGAAAGCGATCCGGCGGAAATCATTGCGTCGGTGAAACGCGGCATCTACTGCGCCAACCTCGGCGGCGGTCAGGTGGACATCACCAGCGGCAAATTCGTGTTCTCCACCAGTGAGGCGTACCTGATCGAAGACGGCAAGATCACGGCACCGGTCAAAGGCGCGACATTGATCGGCAACGGGCCGGAAGCCATGAGCAAGGTGTCGATGGTCGGTAACGATCTGGCGCTGGACAGCGGCGTGGGCACGTGTGGCAAGGATGGGCAGTCGGTGCCGGTGGGTGTCGGCCAGCCAACGCTGAAAATCGATGCGATCACTGTGGGTGGCACAGGATCCTGATGGATGGAGCTTCGGGTGAGCCGCGTGGCGACTCACCCGAGAAGGGACTTAACGCAGACCGCGTTGAGTCTCGTCCAGCTCACGGATGTACTTGAATATTTTACGGCTCGACGCTGGTGGCTTGTTGGTCGCCAGTTCGTGCTGGGCCTGACGGATCAGGGAGCGCAACTGCTGACGATCAGCCTCCGGGTAGTCGAGCACGAACTTCTCCAGGACTGCATCGTCGCCCGCGATCAAGCGATCGCGCCAGCGTTCCAGGCCATGGAAACGTTCGTTGTACTGCCGGGTAGAGGCATCGAGTTGATCGAGCAAAGTCAGAATGGCGTCAGTGTCCTGATCGCGCATCAGTTTGCCGATGAACATAAGGTGCCGTTTACGCGCGATATTCGCGGTGTGCTTGGGCGCATCGGCCAGTGCCCGGCGCATAGCGTCGGTCAATGGTAGTTTTGCCAGCAAGTCAGGCTTGAGCGTTGTAAGGCGTTCGCCGAGGTCAACCAGAGCATGCAGCTCGCGTTTAACCTGGGATTTGCTTTTTTCTCCCGTATCGAGGGAGTCGTCGTAAGAATCAACCATGGTGGCCGTCCGCAAAGAAACGCCGCCATGATAACCAGTCGGGGGCCGCTTGTCCGGCCCGGTCGCTCGAAGGCCTTTACCGAAAGCAGAATTTGAGTGGAGAACAGCATGAGTGCAGTTGAAAGCGTCGGCCCACAAGCGTTGCCGGCACTGCAAGAACAAGTCGAGCAGATCATCGCTGAAGCCAAGCGCCAGGGCGCGAGCGCCTGTGAAGTGGCGGTGTCCCTGGAGCAGGGCCTGTCGACCTCTGTACGCCAGCGCGAAGTCGAAACCGTCGAATTCAACCGCGATCAGGGCTTTGGCATCACCTTGTATGTTGGCCAGCGCAAGGGCTCGGCCAGCACCTCGGCCAGTGGCCCGGACGCGATTCGTGAAACCGTCGCTGCAGCGCTGGCCATCGCCAAACACACCTCCGAAGACGAAGCCGCCGGCCTGGCGGATGCTGCGCTGATGGCCAAGGATCTGCAGGATTTCGACCTGTTCCATCAATGGGACATCACACCGGAGCAAGCCATCGAGATGGCCTTGAGCTGTGAGGCGGCAGCGTTTGCCACCGACAGCCGGATCAAGAATGCCGACGGCACCACCCTCAGCACTCACCAGGGCTGCCGCGTTTACGGCAACAGCCACGGTTTTATTGGCGGTTACGCCTCGACTCGCCATAGCCTGAGCTGCGTCATGATCGCCGAGGCCGATGGCCAGATGCAGCGCGATTACTGGTACGACGTGAACCGGCAGGGCAATTTGCTGACTGACCCGGTGAGCATCGGCCAGCGAGCAGCGCAGCGTGCAGCGAGCCGTCTGGGTGCGCGTCCGGTGCCAACCTGTGAAGTGCCGGTTTTGTTCTCCGCGGAACTGGCCGGTGGTTTGTTCGGCAGTTTCCTCTCGGCGATTTCCGGCGGCAGCCTGTATCGCAAATCGTCGTTCCTGGAAGACACCCTTGGGCAGAAGTTGTTCCCGGAATGGTTGACCATCGATGAGCGCCCGCACCTGATGCGCGCCATGGGCAGTTCGGCGTTCGATGGCGATGGCCTAGCGACTTATGCCAAACCGTTCGTCGAAAAGGGTGAGTTGGTGTCCTATATCCTCGGCACCTATTCCGGTCGCAAACTCGGCATGCCGAGCACCGCCAACGCTGGCGGCGTGCACAACCTGTTCGTTACCCACGGCGACGAAGACCAGGCGGCGTTGCTGCGGCGCATGGGCCGTGGCTTGCTGGTCACCGAGTTGATGGGCCAAGGCCTGAACATGGTTACCGGCGATTACTCTCGCGGTGCGGCGGGCTATTGGGTCGAGAACGGCGAGATCCAGTTTGCGGTCCAGGAAGTCACCATCGCCGGCAACATGCGCGACATGTTCAAGCAGATCGTTGCAGTGGGTAATGACCTGGAATTGCGCAGCAACATTCGCACGGGTTCGGTGTTGATCGAGCGGATGACTGTCGCGGGTAGCTAAGTCTCCCCCATTACACAAAAAAGACGCGCCACTCATTGGGTGGCGCGTCTTTTTTTGGGGGATATTCTTTGTTTGTGGCGAGCATAGTTTTTAGTTCGCCAACTTTACAACTCATGCGCCATTCCCTGAACCACCCTTCAAAACTCAAATGGAACAGACACGCACAAACGCGGCGAACCAGTGGTTGGTGCTTCCTCGATAACCGACAGCTGATGTCGTGGTTTTCACTATGCATTAGACAGAAATATGGAAATAACTCCGATTATTGGTACTCGGAAAGCCGAAACTAATGAATTATTCGCCTGAGCGATATTTGAAAGTTGATGGTTAGGGGTTGATTGTAAGGTATTTTTTTATCTCTAAAGGACTTTTTGCCAATGCTATTATCCAAGGTCGGAAGCGAATCTCGTGTCTCCCAACTCCCTGATGTATCGACTTCTCCAGTGCATCAATCAGCACTTAAAGATTTGGTTAAAAAAACTGAAAACGTCCCGGCCGCACTAAGCCTAAACCAAAGCCTACCTCTATCTGATCTTCAATACGAACCACAGCAAATCCTTAAAAAAAATCTGGTTACGGCGGAAATTAAACTAAAGTCTGTCATGGAGAGAGCGTTCTATCCGGCTCAATTGGTTGAACAGTTGGAAGTTTTGGATGCGTTTAAAAGAGCTACGGACGCGTTCGAACAGTCCCCAGGGACTTCAGCGCAAATTCCTGCAGTCCGCGATTACTATGGCGATTCGTCCGATTCAGAGTGATAGCAATGGAGCAAGTGTTTAAAAGACTTGACCATCCGTATTGCACATAAACCCGGTGCCGGGACGCTCAAGCGTACCGGCACGGTATTTCCCTTTAAAACTAATATGAACGCACCCGTCCATCACACTTTGCGTAACTACGCAGACGGGTACTGGTGTGGCAGCAACTCCGTGATCTCACTTGCCCGCTACGACGATCGTTGCCTCAGAAGACCATAAGAACGCGGCAAAGACTTATCGACGAGTGTGTCACGAAGGTGCCTTGCCAGCTTGTTCAATCGCCTTCGCGAGCAGGCTCGCACACACTGAATCTCGCTGATGCTCTCGGGGTTGTTTTGCTTCTCATTATCATTTAATAATAAATCTCATTACCGAATGAGCCCGAATCATGAGTTCTGCCTTGCACGAGCAGCCTTACCTCGAAAGCTGGCGCTGGATGAGTCGCCAGATCCGCTGCGCGATGGATCCCGACGAGCCTCGCCTGATCGAACATTACCTGGCCGAAGGCCGGTATCTGGCGTGCTGCACGGCGACCTCACCCTGGACCATCGCCGAAACCTCTTTCCGTTTGCTGCTCGACACCGCCGCCGATGTCGCGCTGCCCTGGCACTGGCGGACCTATTGCCTGGATCAGGCGTGGCGCCCGCTGCGCGAACTCGAACGCCTCTCCCTTTGCAAGTGCCGCCTCAAGCGCTGGCAAAGCTACACCTGGCAACTGGCGACCTGCGACCTGCGAGTTGCAGCCTTCGATTCCTCTTACTGAACTGGTGCAAGGATTTTCTGATGAACAAGACTCGTATTGAGCGCGACAGCATGGGCGAACTCCAGGTCCCGGTGGACGCCCTCTACGGCGCACAGACCCAGCGTGCGGTGAATAACTTCCCGATCAGCGGTAAACCGATGCCGGTGCAGTTCATCCGCGCACTGATCCTGGCCAAGGCCGCCGCCGCCCGGGCCAATATCGAACTCAAGCAGATCAGCGAATCCCAGGGCAAAGCCATCGTCGACGCGGCACTGGGCTTGCTTCAGGGCGACTTCATGCAGCACTTCCCGGTGGATATTTTCCAGACCGGTTCCGGCACCAGTTCCAACATGAACGCCAACGAAGTGATTGCGACCCTGGCCAGCCGTCTGCTCGGTGAGCCGGTGAACCCCAACGATCACGTCAATTGCGGCCAGAGCAGCAACGACATCATCCCGACCACCATCCACGTCAGCGCTGCGCTGGCGTTGCATGAGCAACTGCTGCCGGCGCTGGTGCGTCTGGTGCAGGTGATCGAGCACAAGGCTGAAGAGGTTCACCATCACGTCAAAACCGGTCGCACTCACTTGATGGACGCGATGCCAGTGCGCATGAGCCAGGTGCTCAACGGTTGGGCGCAACAGCTGAAGGCCAACATCGGCCATCTGCAGGATCTGCTGCCAAGTCTGCAATCCCTGGCGCAGGGCGGTACTGCGGTGGGCACCGGGATTAATGCGCATCCCGAGTTCGCCGGGCTTTTCAGCCAGCAACTGACAAAGTTGACGCAAGTGCAATTCACGCCGGGCACCGATTTGTTCGCATTGATCGGCTCCCAGGACACCGCCGTTGCGCTCTCCGGGCAACTGAAAACCACCGCTGTTTCGCTGATGAAAATCGCCAACGACTTGCGCTGGATGAACTCCGGTCCGCTGGCCGGTCTCGGTGAAATCGAACTCGAAGCCTTGCAGCCGGGCTCGTCGATCATGCCCGGCAAGGTCAATCCGGTGATCCCGGAAGCCACCGCCATGGTTGCCGCTCAAGTGATCGGCAATGACACGGTCATCACCATCGCTGGCCAGTCGGGCAACTTCGAACTGAACGTGATGCTGCCAATCATCGCCCAGAACCTGCTGAGCAGCATCGAGTTGCTGGCCAACGCCAGCCACCTGCTGGGTGAAAAGGCTATCGCCAGCTTCAAGGTCAACGAAGCCCGGATCAAGGAGGCGCTGTCGCGCAACCCGATTCTGGTCACTGCACTCAACCCGATCATTGGTTACCAAAAAGCCGCTGAAATCGCCAAGAAGGCTTATCAGCAAGGCCGTCCGGTGATCGATGTCGCTCTGGAACACACCGACCTGACGCGTAGCCAACTGGAAGAGTTGCTCAATCCGGAAAAGCTCACCGCAGGCGGCGTGTAATCACCGCAACCGCTTTGGAGGCTCACCATGGAGCACTGGAAACGCACGATCGAAAGGGCAAACCGCTGTTTCATGCTGGGCGAACTGGTGGATGCCCGCGAGGCTTACCTGCAGGCATTGGCCCTGGCCCAGGTGTTGTTCGAGCGCTGGGCGGATGCCGACGAAGCGGTGGCGGCCTGCGTCATTTCCCACCACAACCTGGCGGACCTGCATTTACGTCTGAACCAGCCGGAGGAGAGCGCCGAATACCTGTGCGCCATCCACCAGCGGCTATTGAAGACGATACAGGACCCGCGACTGGCGCCGGCATTACGCGAAGCAGCACTGCGTCAGAGCAGCAAAACCTACGTCGAACTGCTGAATTTCATCAGCGAGCACGGCGAATACCCGCGTACTCATCGTTTGCTGCACACCGATGCCGCGTCGCCCGCTGCGCCTCTACATCATGGAGTCCATTGAAATGGCTTTTAGCTTGCCTGCCTTGCCGTACGCCTACGATGCCCTGGAGCCGCACATCGATGCGCAGACCATGGAAATCCACTACACCAAGCATCACCAGACCTACATCAATAACCTGAACGCCGCCGTCGAAGGCACCGAGTTTGCCGAGTGGCCGGTGGAGAAACTGGTGGCTGCCGTTCAGCAACTGCCGGAAAAACTTCGCGCGGCGGTGATCAATCAGGGTGGTGGTCATGCCAACCATTCGCTGTTCTGGGAAGTCATGGTACCCAACGGCGGCGGTCAGCCGGACGGCGAGCTGGCCAAGGCGATCGACGACCAACTGGGCGGTCTCGACCGTTTCAAGGAAGCGTTCACCAAAGCCGCGCTGACCCGTTTCGGCAGCGGCTGGGCCTGGCTGAGTGTGACCCCGCAAAAGACCCTGGTCGTGGAAAGCAGCGGTAACCAGGACAGTCCGTTGATGAGCGGCAATACACCCATCCTCGGCCTGGATGTCTGGGAGCACGCCTATTACCTGCAATATCAAAACCGTCGCCCGGAATACATCAACGCGTTTTACAACGTGATCAATTGGCCTGAAGTCGCTGCGCGCTATCAGGCTGCACTGGTTTAAGTCTTCTATAAAAACAATCCTGGGCTGACTATGGGCACTGAAACACTGGCGATCGTAAGTGGACGGATGTTTCGTTACGCATTGGGGTCGCTTTCACTGTTGGCGGGTATGAGCTTGTTGGTCGCCCAGGGCCTGGCGTGGCTGGATCTTGAACCAAAACTGCTACGCGCCTTACAGGGCGGTGCGATCTGCGCCTTGGGTACCGCCCTGGGCGCGGTGCCGGTGCTGGTGATTCGGCGCATGCCCCAGGCGGTCAGCGATACGCTGCTCGGCTTCGGCGCCGGGGTGATGCTCGCGGCGACGGCATTTTCGCTGATCGTCCCGGGTATTGCTGCGGCTGAAAGCCTGGGGCTGACGCCTTGGGCGGCCAGCGGGCTGATCAGTTTCGGAATCATGTTGGGTGCGTTCGTGTTGTTTCTGGTGGATCGGAAGGTGTCTGGCGCATCGCCGGAAATGCTCGTCGGCACGCTGGAACGGCCGGTCATTCCACCACGGATCTGGTTGTTCGTGTTTGCCATCATTGCCCACAACATTCCAGAAGGCATGGCGGTCGGTGTCTCGGCGGGTGGCGGCATGCCCGATGCCGACAGTCTGGCCATGGGCATTGCCTTGCAGGATGTGCCGGAAGGGCTGGTGATTGCGCTGGTCTTGGCCGGGGCAGGGATGTCGCGAGTCAAGGCGTTCCTGATCGGTGCGGCGTCAGGGTTGGTCGAGCCGGTCTTTGCGCTGTTGTGCGCCTGGCTGGTGAGCCTGGCCGAGTTGCTCTTGCCATTGGGCCTGGCACTGGCGGCCGGGGCCATGTTGTTGGTGGTGACGCATGAAGTCATTCCCGAGTCGCGCCGCCATGGTCACGACAAGCTGGCCAGCCTTGGGCTGCTGATCGGGTTTTGTTTGATGATGGTGATGGATACCGCGCTCGCCTAGGCGAGCGTTATTCGCCTTCGTCGAAGTAACGATTGATCAAGTCTGTCAGTGCATCTAGTGCTTTCTGCTCGTCTTCGCCTTCGGTACTGATATAGATTTTTGTGCCCTTGCCCGCAGCGAGCATCATCATTGCCATGATGCTTTTGCCGTCGACCGTGGATTCCGGCGTCCGTCCTACTCTGATCGTGCAGTCTTTGAACTCGCCGGCGACTCCAACGAATTTCGCAGAAGCGCGGGCATGCAGGCCCAGTTTGTTGATGATTTCGATTTCCAGAGCAGGCATCGCGATGTGAATCCTTTAGCTGAGGTCGCGGTGGCGGACCTGGACGTTCTTCAGGGATTTTTGCAGGACCTGGCCCAGACGTTCGGTCAGGTAGACGGAGCGGTGATGCCCGCCGGTGCAGCCAATGGCAATGGTGACATAAGCACGGTTGCTGGCGGCAAAGCGGGGCAGCCATTTGAGCAGGTACGTGGAGATGTCCTGGAACATCTCCTCGACGTCCGGCTGGGCCGCGAGGTACTCGGCAACCGGTTGATCAAGCCCGGACTGATCGCGTAGCTCCGGCTTCCAATAGGGGTTCGGCAGGCAGCGCACGTCGAACACCAGATCGGCATCCACTGGCATGCCCCGCTTGAATCCGAAAGACTCCACCAAAAAAGCAGTGCCGGGTTCCGGCTGGTTCAGCAGGCGCAACTTGATGGTATCGCGCAGCTGATACAGGTTCAGGTTGGTGGTATTGACCTTGAGATCGGCGAGGTCGGCAATCGGCCCGAGCAGGTTGGTTTCATCGTTGATCGCCTCGGCCAGCGAGCGATTGGCGCTGCTTAGCGGGTGACGACGGCGGGTTTCCGAAAAGCGCTTGAGCAAGGTTTCTTCGTCGGCATCCAGGTACAGGACATCGCACTGGATATGTCGGCTGCGGACTTCTGCGAGCAGTTCCGGAAAACGGGTCAGGTGACTCGGCAAGTTGCGTGCGTCGATGGAGACGGCAACCAGCGGCTGCGCAAGCTCAGTATGAATCAACGCACGTTCAGCCAGTTCCGGCAGCAACCCGGCGGGCAGGTTGTCGATACAGTAATAGCCGTTGTCCTCGAGAACATCGAGTGCGGTGCTTTTACCTGAGCCGGAACGGCCACTGACGATGATCAAACGCATGATTAGTGCCCGTTTTGCTCGTCCAGGACAACCTGATACAAGGCTTCATTGCTCGCGGCGCTGCGCAGGCGATCACGGACTTCCTTGCGATCAAGCATGCTGGCGATCTGGCGGAGCAATTCAAGGTGCGCATCGGTAGCCGCTTCCGGGACCAGCAGAACGAACAGCAGGTCAACCGGGGCGCCGTCGATGGCGTCAAAATCGATGGGAGCGTCCAGGTGCATTAAAGCACTGATGGGCGAGGTGCAACCTTTCAGCCGACAGTGGGGGATAGCGATGCCGTTACCAAAACCGGTCGAGCCAAGTTTTTCACGGGCAATCAAAGCCTCGAAGACATCTTGCATCTCCAGGGCCGGCACTTCGCGGGCGATCAGATTGGCAATTTGCTCGAGGGCTTTCTTTTTGCTGCCGCCCGGCACGTTCACGAGGGAACGGCCGGGGGTCAGGATGCTTTCAAGTCGGATCATGGGTTGGGAGTGTTAACGACCGGTCGCGCCCTGGAGGAGGCTTTGGGTCTTTTCCTTATGCTTTTTGAGTTGTTTATCCAGCTTGTCGGTCAGCGCGTCGATCGCCGCGTACATGTCGGTATGTTCCGCGTTTGCGACCACTTCATTGCCGGGAATATGCAGCGTGGCTTCGATTTTCTGCTTCAGCTTCTCGACCGTCATCGTGACTTGCACGTTGGTGATCTTGTCGAAATGCCGCTCTAATCGTTCGAGTTTTTCGCCGATGTAGGTGCGAAGCGGTTCGGTCACTTCCAGTTGGTGTCCACTGATGTTGACTTGCATACAGCTTCTCCTTCGTTGCCAGTGCATAAAGCGGTAGATCAGATGATCTACCACTGGAACGCTGTGGCGTGGCTCTACATCAACCGCTTGCGTTCGCTCGAAGGCGCGATCCCGAGGGATTCGCGGTACTTGGCGACGGTGCGGCGAGCCACCTGAATGCCTTGTGCCTCCAGTAAACCAGCGATCTTGCTGTCACTCAACGGCTTTTTCTGATTTTCCGCCGCAACCAGTTTTTTGATGATCGCGCGGATCGCCGTGGACGAGCATTCGCCGCCTTCGGAGGTGCTGACGTGGCTGGAGAAAAAGTATTTCAGCTCATATATACCCCGAGGGGTATGCATGAATTTTTGCGTGGTCACCCGGGAAATCGTCGATTCGTGCATGCCCACCGCTTCGGCGATGTCATGCAGCACCAACGGTTTCATCGCTTCGTCGCCGTATTCCAGAAAACCGCGTTGATGCTCGACGATCTGGGTGGCAACTTTCATCAGGGTTTCATTACGGCTCTGCAGGCTCTTGATGAACCAGCGGGCCTCTTGCAACTGATTGCGCATGAAGGTGTTGTCGGCACTGGTGTCGGCGCGGCGCACGAAACCGGCGTATTGGGCGTTGACCCGCAGCCGCGGTACCGATTCCTGATTAAGCTCCACCAGCCAGCGCTCGTTGTCCTTGCGCACGATCACGTCGGGAACGACGTATTCGGCTTCACTGGACTCGATCTGCGAGCCAGGGCGTGGGTTGAGGCTCTGTACCAGTTCGATGACCTGGCGCAGTTCATCTTCCTTGAGCTTCATGCGGCGCATCAGCTGGCTGTAGTCGCGGCTGCCGAGCAAGTCGATGTAGTCGGTGACCAGGCGCTTGGCCTCGGCCAGCCAAGGCGTCTTGGCGGGCAACTGGCGCAATTGCAGCAGCAGGCATTCACCGAGGTTGCGGGCGCCGATGCCGGCCGGTTCGAATTGCTGGATGCGATGCAGGACGGCTTCGATCTCGTCCAGTTCGATGTCGAGTTCCGGATCGAAGGCTTCGAGGATCTCCTCGAGGGTTTCGTCCAGGTAGCCCTGATTGTTGATGCAATCGATCAGGGTCACGGCGATCAGACGATCAGTGTCGGACATCGGCGCCAGGTTCAGTTGCCACAACAGATGGCTTTGCAGGCTTTCACCGGCCGATGTGCGGGTGGTGAAATCCCACTCGTCATCATCGTTGCTCGGCAGGCTGCTGGCGCTGGTTTGGTAGACGTCTTCCCATGCGGTGTCGACGGGCAGTTCGTTGGGAATGCGCTCGTTCCAGTCGCCCTCATCGAGGTTGTCCACCGTTGGGGCGGTTTCCTGGTAGGAGGGTTCTGAGACGTCGGCGTTGGGTTGCTGCTCGGCTTTGTCGGCCAAGGGGTCGGCGTTATCGAAGTCGTCGCCTTCTTCCTGGCGTTCGAGCATCGGATTGGACTCCAGGGCCTCCTGGATTTCCTGTTGCAGGTCCAGGGTCGACAATTGGAGCAGGCGGATGGCCTGTTGCAGCTGCGGTGTCATCGTCAGCTGCTGGCCCATTCTCAAGACTAGCGATGGTTTCATGGCAGGGGCTTAACACCTTATTCGCCGGCGCACATGCGCCATCCACTACAGGGCGCCGGAGCGCCAAACATAAGCAAATTATATGCCTGAAACTGCAACGTTTGCCTAGAGCGCTGTAACAATAAAAAACTGTTGATTTTTTATCGAGACAAGCGCTCGGCGACTAGCCAGACACCTCAGCGCTTACAGGCGGAACTCATGGCCCAGATAGACTTCTTTCACGAGGTCGTTGGCCAGGATGGTGGCCGAATCACCTTCGGCGATCAGTTGACCATCGTTGACGATGTAGGCGGTTTCGCAGATATCCAGGGTTTCACGGACGTTGTGGTCAGTGATCAGTACGCCAATGCCCTTGGCCTTGAGGTGGTAGATGATCTGCTTGATGTCGCCCACCGAAATCGGGTCCACGCCGGCGAAGGGTTCGTCGAGGAGGATGAATTTCGGACTGGTTGCCAGTGCCCGGGCGATTTCCACGCGGCGGCGTTCACCACCGGACAAGCTCATGCCGAGATTGTCGCGGATGTGGCTGATGTGGAATTCCTGCAGCAGGCTTTCCAGCTCTTTGCGACGATCGGCCTTGTCGAGTTCCTTGCGGGTCTCGAGGATGGCCATGATGTTGTCGGCGACCGAGAGTTTGCGAAAGATCGATGCTTCTTGCGGAAGATAGCCGATACCGGCCTTCGCGCGACCGTGCATCGGCTGGTGGCTGACGTCCAGATCGTCGATCAGGACGCGGCCCTGATCGGCCTGGACCAGGCCGACGATCATGTAGAAGCAGGTGGTCTTGCCGGCGCCGTTAGGGCCAAGCAGGCCGACGATCTGACCGCTGTCGATGGACAGGCTGACGTCGCGCACGACCTGACGGCTCTTGTAGCTCTTGGCCAGATGCTGAGCTTTCAGAGTTGCCATTACGGGGCCTTTTGCTCGTCGGTTTTCTTTTTCGGCTGGATCACCATGTCGATGCGCGGGCGCGACTCGGTCACGTTGGCGCCTGTGGCACGGCCGGCGCTGGCGAGCTTTTTGTTGGTGTCGTAGACGATTTTCTCGCCTTGGGTAACGTTGCCGTCCTTGTCGATGACTTTGGCGCGATCGATCAATACGACGCGGTCTTGCGAGGCGTGGTACTGGATGGTGACGCCGTAGCCCTGAACCGGCTTGGTGTCGCCAGCGGTCTGCAGCTGCTCGAAGTAGGCCAGGTTGCCCACCGAAGTCACCACGTCAATGTCACCGGCCGCGGTGCGGGTGATGGTGACCTTGTTGCCGGTAACCTTCATCGAGCCCTGGGTAATGATCACGTCGCCGGTGTAGGTGGCAACGCCGTTCTTGTCGTCCAGTTGGGCATCGTCGGCCTGAATGCGGATAGGCTGCTGTTGATCGTTCGGCAGAGCCCAGGCGCTCACGCTTCCCAGTGCTGCGCCCAGACCGAGCAAAATAGGGAGAGTTTTAACGAGCCTCATACTGTCCTCTTACGTTCGATAGCAGGTGTATCCTGCTTTCTTTCAAATACGCTTTCATTCCCTTGCCAGTCGAGACACCACCAGCGCCGTCGATTCTAACGGGTTGATCGGTCTGCGCATATTGCTGCTGCGGGAACACTGTCATGCGGGTGGTGGTAATCAGGGTCTTGCGGTTTTTCTCGTCGAAACGCGTGATGCGCACCGAGTCGATCAGTTCGACCTGGGTGCCGTCCGGATTGACTTCGCCATGTTCGCTCTGGACGTGCCAGGGGAATTGGGTGCCGCGGAACAGGTTCAGGTCCGGATTGGTCAACAACGTCACTTCGGTCGCCTTCAGGTGTTCAACCTTGTCGGACGTCATTTCGTACTGCAGTTTGCCGTCCGGCAGGTACTGCACGCTGTGGGCGTTGAGTGCGTAATAGTCGATCGCGCTTTCATCGACCGTAGCCACTGGCTTGTCGAGGAAGCGTTCCGGGCTGATGTTCCAGTAACCGACCGCCGCAAAAATCGCTGCGATGCAACCGAACACCAGGATGTTGCGAAATTTCTTGCTCAGCATAGTTGGCTCACAGGTACGCAGCGTTGGCCGCATCGAGGCGGCCCTGGGCGCGCAGGATCAATTCGCAGAATTCGCGGGCGGCACCCTCGCCACCACGGGCCTGGGTGATGCCGTGAGCGTGTTCACGCACGAAGCTGGCGGCATTGGCCACCGCCATGCCCAGGCCGACGCGGCGAATCACCGGCAGGTCCGGCAGGTCGTCACCGAGATAGGCGACCTGCTCATAGCTTAGGTTGAGTTGGGCGAGAAGTTCGTCCAGCACCACCAGTTTATCTTCGCGACCCTGATACAGGTGGGGAATGCCGAGGTTCTTCGCCCGTCGCTCGACCACCGGGGTCTTGCGGCCGCTGATGATAGCGGTCTGCACGCCGGCTGCCATCAACATCTTGATGCCCTGACCGTCGAGCGTGTTGAAGGTCTTGAATTCGCTGCCGTCTTCAAGGAAGTACAGGCGCCCGTCGGTCAGGACGCCGTCGACGTCGAATACCGCCAGTTTGATCTGTTTGCCGCGTTGCAGCAGGTCCGTGCTCATTACATTACTCCTGCACGCAGCAAGTCGTGCATGTTCAAGGCGCCGACCGGACGGTCTTCGCTGTCGACCACGACCAGCGCGTTGATTTTATGGTCTTCCATGATTTTCAGGGCCTCGGCGGCGAGCATCTCGGCGCGGGCAGTCTTGCCGTGGGCGGTCATGACCTGGTCGATCGTGGCGCTGTGAATATCGATGCTGCGATCCAGGGTACGGCGCAAATCGCCGTCGGTGAAGATCCCGGCGAGTTTGCCGTCGGCTTCCAGGATAACGGTCATGCCCAGGCCCTTGCGGGTCATTTCCATCAGCGCGTCCTTGAGCAGAGTCCCGCGCAGGACTTGCGGCAACTCCTGTCCGGCGTGCATGACGTTTTCCACTTTCAACAGCAGGCGTCGGCCCAGCGCGCCGCCGGGGTGGGAAAAGGCGAAGTCTTCAGCGGTGAAGCCGCGGGCTTCGAGCAGCGCAACGGCCAGGGCATCGCCCATGACCAGGGCGGCGGTGGTCGACGATGTCGGTGCCAGGTTCAGCGGGCAGGCTTCGTGTTCGACATGCACATTGAGATTGACCTCGGCAGCCTTGGACAGCGGTGAATCGGGGTTGCCGGTCACGCTGATCAATTTGATGCCCAGGCGTTTGATCAACGGCAGCAGGGTGACGATTTCATTGGTGGAGCCGGAGTTCGACAGGGCCAGGATGATGTCGTCGCGGGTAATCATGCCCATGTCGCCGTGGCTGGCTTCGGCCGGGTGCACGAAGAACGCTGTGGTGCCGGTGCTGGCCAGGGTGGCGGCAATCTTGTTGCCGATATGCCCTGATTTGCCCATGCCGACCACGACTACGCGGCCTTTGCTGGCCAGAATCATCTCGCAAGCGCGTACGAAATCTGCGTCGATAAGGGGCAGCAAGCCTTGTACGGCTTCCAGTTCGAGGCGGATGGTGCGTTGTGCTGATTGAATCAGGTCGCTGGATTGGCTCATGTCAGAAATCGTATAGCCTGATGAAAAGGCGGCGATTATAGCGGTAATGATCGAAACCCTCACGCAAGTTCGTCGCGCTTTGACATTCCCTGTTACCGAATCCCTCTAAATAACGCTTTTTACCGGTCAGGTTGCTCAACATGGCCAGGCTTGGCCCTTGGGCGCTTGGCCTTTGCAGTGATATAGTTCGCCGCCAGTTCGGCCTGCCCGGGAGGTATGTGCTTTCGCAAGAAAGTCAGGCGTCCGAGTGAGAGGCTGCATCGCAAGGAGTTTAGATGAGTGCCGATAACGCCTACGCGGTCGAGCTGAAGGGACTGACCTTCAAGCGCGGTGCGCGCAGCATTTTCAATAACGTCGATATCCGTATTCCGCGCGGCAAGGTCACCGGCATCATGGGGCCTTCCGGGTGTGGCAAGACCACACTGTTGCGTTTGATGGGCGCCCAATTGCGCCCGACCAAGGGTGAAGTCTGGGTCAACGGTCAGAACCTGCCGAAACTGTCGCGCAGTGATTTGTTCGATGCACGCAAGCATATGGGTGTGCTGTTTCAGAGCGGCGCGCTGTTTACCGATCTCGATGTGTTCGAGAACGTTGCCTTTCCCCTGCGCGTTCATACCGAGCTTCCGGAAGAAATGATCCGGGACATTGTCCTGCTCAAATTACAGGCCGTGGGCCTGCGTGGCGCCATCGACCTGATGCCTGACGAGCTGTCCGGCGGCATGAAGCGCCGCGTCGCGCTGGCCCGGGCGATTGCCCTCGATCCGCAGATTCTCATGTATGACGAACCTTTCGTCGGTCAGGACCCGATCGCCATGGGTGTATTGGTGCGCTTGATCCGCCTGCTCAACGATGCCCTGGGCATTACCAGCATCGTGGTCTCCCACGACCTGGCCGAGACCGCGAGCATCGCTGACTACATCTATGTGGTCGGCGAAGGCCAGGTGTTGGGGCAGGGCACGCCCGAGGAACTGATGAACTCGCAAGAGCCACGGATTCGCCAATTCATGACCGGCGAACCCGACGGCCCGGTCGCATACCACTTTCCAGCGACGGATTACCGCGCAGATCTTCTGGGGAAGCGTTGATGCGCAAGATTTCACTCATAGAACGCGTGCGCCGGTTCGGCCACGCCGGCATCGACGTGCTGGCGGTGTTCGGCCGTTCGACGATTTTCCTGTTTCATGCCTTGCTTGGCCGGGGCGGCATTGGCGGCGGTTTCGGCCTGCTGATCAAGCAACTGCATTCGGTGGGCGTGATGTCCCTGGTGATCATTGTGGTCTCCGGGGTGTTCATCGGCATGGTGCTGGCGCTGCAAGGGTTCAACATTCTGTCCAGCTACGGTTCGGAGCAGGCGGTCGGGCAGATGGTTGCCCTGACTTTGCTGCGCGAACTGGGCCCCGTGGTCACGGCATTGCTGTTCGCCGGACGCGCCGGTTCGGCCCTGACGGCTGAAATCGGCAACATGAAATCCACCGAGCAGCTGTCCAGTCTGGAAATGATTGGTGTCGACCCGCTCAAATACATCATTGCCCCGCGCCTGTGGGCCGGCTTCATTTCCCTGCCGGTGCTGGCGATGATTTTCAGCGTGGTGGGTATCTGGGGCGGTTCGTGGGTGGCCGTCGACTGGCTGGGTGTGTATGAAGGTTCCTACTGGTCCAACATGCAGAACAGCGTGACGTTCACTGATGATGTGCTCAACGGCATCATCAAAAGTATCGTCTTCGCCTTTGTCGTGACCTGGATCGCCGTATTCCAAGGCTATGACTGCGAGCCCACATCCGAGGGGATCAGTCGTGCCACTACCAAGACCGTGGTGTATGCCTCGTTGGCTGTACTCGGCCTGGACTTTATTCTGACCGCCTTGATGTTTGGAGATTTCTGATGCAAAACCGCACCCTGGAAATCGGTGTCGGCCTTTTCTTGCTGGCTGGCATCCTGGCTTTGCTGTTGCTGGCGTTGCGGGTGAGTGGCCTGTCCCCGAGCGCAACCACCGATACTTATAAACTTTATGCCTATTTCGACAATATCGCCGGTTTGACGGTCAGAGCTAAAGTGACCATGGCCGGTGTGACCATCGGCAAGGTCACGGCAATCGATCTGGATCGCGACAGTTTCACCGGTCGGGTAACGATGCAACTGGAAAAGCGCGTAGATAACCTGCCGACTGACTCCACTGCATCTATTCTGACGGCGGGCCTGTTGGGCGAGAAATACATCGGTCTCAGCGTGGGCGGCGAAGAAGGCCTGCTCAAGGATGGTGGAACCATCCACGACACCCAGTCGTCGCTGGTGCTCGAGGACCTGATCGGTAAATTCCTGCTCAATACCGTTAGCAAAGACGCCAAATGAGGAGCTTTTGAATGATCTCTACCTTGCGACGTGGCCTGTTGGTAGTACTCGCGGCCCTGCCGTTGATGGCTAACGCCGTGGCGGCGCCTTCCGCGCACGAACTGGTCCAGGACACCACGACCCGGTTGCTGGCGGATCTGTCAGCCAACAAAGAGAAGTACAAGCAGGATCCGCAGGACTTTTATACGGCGCTGAACACCATCGTCGGCCCTGTGGTGGATGCCGAGGGCATCTCCAAGAGCATCATGACGGTCAAATATTCGCGCAAGGCCACGCCTGCGCAAATGAAGACCTTTGAAGAAAACTTCAAAAAGGGCCTGTTCCAGTTCTATGGCAATGCCCTGCTCGAGTACAACAATCAGGGCATTGTCGTCGACCCTGCCAAGGATGAGTCGGGAGACCGCACCAGCGTTGGCATGACGGTCAAGGGCAGCAACGGCGCGATCTATCCTGTGTCCTACACGCTCGAAAAGATCAATGGCGAGTGGAAGCTACGCAACGTGATCATCAATGGCATCAACATCGGCAAGCTGTTCCGCGATCAGTTCGCTGATGCGATGCAGCGCAATGGCAACGACCTGGACAAGACCATCAATGGTTGGGCCGGTGAAGTCGCCAAAGCCAAGGAAGCCAGCGAGAAGCAAACCCCCGAGAAGCAAGCCCAATGAGTGTATCGGCCATTCGCATGAATGAATCCGGCGAGCTGATGCTTAGCGGGATGCTGGACTACCGCACCGGCCCGGGCCTGCGCAAGCAGGGCCAGGCGCTGATCAAGGCCAGCAAGGCCGCCGCCTTGGTGGTGGATTGTTCGGCGGTGTTGAAGTCCAGCAGTGTCGGCTTGTCGCTGCTGCTGTGTTTCATGCGTGATGCGGAGGAGGCCGGCAAGCCGCTGAGCATCCGTGCAATGCCCGAAGACATGCGCGAAATTGCTCAGGTCAGCGAATTGACCGAGCTGTTGGCGCATCCCTAACCGCATCGATAATAAAGCCCCCCGTCAGAGTCCTGCTTCGCGGGGTTCGCAGGCGCGGGGCTTTTTTGTATGATGTCCGACCCGCGCGCACAGGGCGCCGATTGAGGTTGAGCATGCAGGCCGTAGAAGTGAAGAGCTTCCTTGAAGGAAAGCTGCCCGGAACGCACGTAGAAGTTGAGGGCGAAGGCTGCAATTTCCAGCTGAACGTGATTAGCGATGAACTGGCGGCGTTGAGCCCGGTGAAGCGTCAGCAGCAGGTCTATGCCCATTTGAACCCATGGATCACCGATGGCAGCATCCATGCGGTCACTATGAAATTTTTCAGCAGCGCGGCCTGGGCCGAGCGCACCTGAGCCCAAGGGCGTCGAGATTCTTATGGATAAATTGATTATTACCGGTGGCGCTCGTCTTGATGGCGAGATCCGCATTTCCGGGGCAAAGAACTCTGCCCTGCCGATCCTGGCTGCAACCTTGCTGTGCGATGGCCCGGTTACCGTTGCCAACCTGCCGCACCTGCATGACATCACCACCATGATCGAACTGTTCGGTCGCATGGGCATCGAGCCGGTGATCGACGAGAAACTCAGCGTCGAAATCGACCCGCGCACCATCAAGACCCTGATCGCACCGTACGAACTGGTGAAAACCATGCGTGCGTCGATCCTGGTACTGGGCCCGATGGTTGCCCGTTTCGGTGAAGCCGAAGTCGCACTGCCTGGCGGTTGCGCCATCGGTTCGCGTCCGGTGGACCTGCACATCCGTGGTCTTGAAGCCATGGGCGCGGTCATCGACGTCGAAGGCGGCTACATCAAGGCCAAGGCCCCTGAAGGCGGCCTGCGCGGTGCGCACTTCTTCTTCGACACCGTCAGCGTGACCGGTACCGAAAACATCATGATGGCCGCCGCTCTGGCCAAGGGCCGCAGCGTTCTGGCCAACGCCGCACGCGAGCCTGAAGTCGTCGACCTGGCGAACTTCCTGATCGCCATGGGTGCCAAGATCACTGGCGCCGGCACCGACACCATCACCATCGATGGCGTCGAGCGTCTGCACACCACCACTTACAAAGTGATGCCTGACCGTATCGAAACCGGCACCTACCTGGTGGCTGCCGCCGTGACCGGCGGTCGCGTGAAGGTCAAGGATACGGATCCGACCATCCTCGAAGCCGTCCTGGAAAAACTCCGTGAGTCGGGTGCCGAAATCACCTGCGGCGAAGACTGGATCGAGCTGAACATGCACGGCAAGCGGCCAAAAGCCGTCAACGTGCGGACCGCTCCGTACCCGGCGTTCCCGACCGACATGCAGGCGCAGTTCATCTCGCTCAACGCCATTGCCGAAGGCACCGGTGCGGTGATCGAGACGATCTTCGAAAACCGCTTCATGCACGTCTACGAGCTGCACCGCATGGGCGCCAAGATCCAGGTCGAAGGCAACACCGCCATCGTCACCGGCACCGAGAAGCTGAAAGGCGCGCCAGTCATGGCCACCGACCTGCGTGCTTCGGCCAGCCTGGTGATCTCGGCGCTGATCGCCGAAGGCGACACCCTGATCGACCGCATCTACCACATCGACCGTGGTTACGAGTGCATCGAAGAGAAACTGCAGATGCTTGGCGCCAAGATCCGTCGCGTACCGGGCTAGTTTTTTGCTGCATGGGCATAAGGATGTGCCCACATGTGGTGTAACAGCGTAGCGAGCGAATGCAAGACAAGGCGAAAACTGGCGAGAAACGGCTGGGGTCGCACCCGACTTGACTTTAGTCAATGAGCATTTCGAGCCAGTTTTCAACGCAGGATTGCAGAGCGCAGTAGCTGTTACGCCACATGGATGAATTCGTTTCAAGTCGAGGGTGCTTCGCCCTCGATGTGTGTCCGGCGCCAATTGTGACCGGGCACGTACCTTGATAAGGACTGACGTTTCCCATGTTGACCATCGCACTGTCCAAGGGCCGCATCCTTGACGACACCCTGCCGCTTCTGGCTGAAGCGGGCATCGTGCCGACCGAGAATCCGGACAAGAGCCGCAAGCTGATCATCCCCACGACCCAGGCCGATGTACGCCTGCTGATCGTGCGCGCCACCGACGTGCCGACTTACGTCGAGCATGGTGCCGCTGACCTGGGCGTCGCCGGTAAAGATGTGCTGATGGAATACGGTGGCCAGGGCTTGTACGAGCCTTTGGACCTGCGAATTGCCCTCTGCAAGCTGATGACCGCTGGCCGTGTCGGCGATGTCGAGCCCAAGGGCCGTCTGCGCGTGGCAACCAAGTTCGTCAACGTTGCCAAGCGCTATTACGCCGAACAGGGTCGCCAGGTCGACATCATCAAGCTCTACGGCTCGATGGAACTGGCGCCGCTGATCGGTCTGGCGGACAAGATCATCGACGTGGTCGACACCGGCAATACGCTGCGCGCCAATGGCCTGGAACCTCAGGATTTCATTGCCGACATCAGCTCCCGGCTGATCGTCAACAAAGCTTCGATGAAAATGCAGCACGCCCGTATCCAGGCGTTGATCGACACCCTGCGCAAGGCAGTGGAGTCTCGACACCGCGGCTGACTCACCCGCGCGGCCATAAACCGCGCCCGTCTATCCGCCTCATAGCCAGAATTCTCAGGTGCCCAAGCGGAAACGACTGCTAAGTTAGGGCGCCTGAGTTTTTTGCCAATTCTATGAGGCTCTCGCTATGACCGCACTGACTGCAATTCGCCGACTCAACGCTGCTGACCCGGATTTCGCACATCATCTGGATCATCTGCTGAGCTGGGAAAGTGTGTCTGACGACTCGGTCAATCAGCGGGTGCTGGACATCATCAAAGCCGTGCGCGAACGCGGCGATGCGGCGCTGGTGGAATTCACCCGGCAGTTCGATGGTCTGGACGTCGCCTCGATGGCCGACCTGATCCTGCCGCGCGAACGCCTGGAACTGGCTCTGACCCGAATCACCGTGCCTCAGCGCGAAGCGTTGGAAATAGCCGCGGCCCGTGTGCGCAGCTACCACGAGAAGCAAAAGCAGGATTCCTGGAGCTACACCGAAGCCGATGGCACCGTGCTGGGCCAGAAGGTCACGCCACTGGATCGCGCCGGTCTGTACGTGCCGGGCGGCAAGGCGTCTTACCCGTCCTCCGTCCTGATGAACGCTATTCCGGCCAAGGTTGCCGGCGTGACCGAAGTGGTCATGGTAGTGCCGACCCCGCGTGGTGAAATCAACGAGCTGGTGCTGGCCGCCGCCTGCATCGCCGGCGTTGACCGCGTCTTCACCATCGGTGGTGCACAAGCCGTTGCCGCGCTGGCTTACGGCACCGAAAGCGTGCCGAAGGTCGACAAGGTGGTCGGTCCGGGCAACATCTATGTCGCCACCGCCAAGCGCCACGTATTTGGCCAGGTCGGCATCGACATGATCGCCGGTCCGTCGGAAATCCTTGTGGTGTGCGACGGCAAGACGGATCCGGACTGGATCGCCATGGACCTGTTTTCCCAGGCCGAACACGACGAAGACGCCCAGGCGATTCTGGTCAGCCCGGACGCCGAATTCCTCGACCAGGTCGCTGCCAGCATCGCCAAATTGCTGCCAACCATGGAGCGTGCCGAAATCATCGAAACCTCGATCAATGGCCGTGGTGCGCTGATCAAGGTGCGCGACATGGAACAGGCGATCGAAGTGGCCAACCGCATTGCGCCGGAGCACCTGGAGTTGTCGGTCGCTGACCCGCAAGCCTGGTTGCCGCAGATCCGTCACGCGGGCGCGATCTTCATGGGCCGTCACACCTCCGAAGCCCTGGGCGACTATTGCGCCGGTCCGAACCACGTGCTGCCGACCTCAGGCACCGCGCGCTTCTCATCGCCGCTGGGCGTGTACGACTTCCAGAAACGCTCGTCGATCATCTTCTGCTCCGAGCAGGGTGCGTCCGATTTGGGCAAGACCGCTTCCGTGCTGGCCCGTGGCGAGTCGCTGACCGCCCACGCCCGCAGCGCCGAATACCGTATCGTTGACGAGCAAAAGGGAAACTGAACATGAGTAAATTCTGGAGCCCGTTCGTCAAGAATCTGGTGCCTTACGTGCCGGGCGAGCAGCCGAAACTGGCAAAACTGGTGAAGCTCAACACCAACGAAAACCCGTACGGCCCATCGCCAAAAGCCCTGGCGGCGATGCAGACCGAGCTGAACGACAACCTGCGTCTGTACCCGGACCCGAACAGTGATTTGCTCAAGAACGCAGTCGCCAGGTATTACGGCGTGCAGAGCAATCAGGTGTTTCTCGGCAACGGTTCCGATGAAGTCCTGGCACACATCTTTCACGGTTTGCTACAGCACGATAAACCGCTGTTGTTCCCCGACATCAGCTACAGCTTCTACCCGGTTTACTGCGGGTTGTATGGCATCACGTTCGACGCGGTGCCGCTGGACGAGCAGTTCCAGATCAACCCGGCGGACTACGCCAAACCAAACGGCGGGATCATTTTCCCTAACCCGAACGCGCCGACCGGTTGCCTGCTGGCGCTGGACGCAGTTGAGCAGATCCTCAAGGCCAGCCCGGATTCGGTGGTCGTGGTGGACGAGGCTTACATCGACTTCGGTGGCGAAACGGCGATCAGTCTGGTGGACCGTTATCCGAATTTGCTGGTGACTCAGACCTTGTCCAAGTCCCGTTCACTGGCCGGCCTGCGGGTAGGCCTGGCGGTCGGACATCCGGATTTGATCGAAGCGCTGGAGCGGATCAAGAATAGCTTCAACTCGTACCCGCTGGATCGCATGGCGAATGTCGGCGCGGCGGCTGCGTTCGAGGACCGTGAGTACTTCGACAAGACGTGTCGTCTGGTGATCGAAAACCGTGAATGGGTGATCTCGCAGTTGCAGGGCAAGGGTTTTGAAGTGCTGCCGTCGGCGGCGAACTTCATTTTCGCCCGTCATCCGCAGCACGATGCGGCGGGGCTGGCAGCGAAGTTGCGCGAGCAGGGTGTGATCGTCCGGCACTTCAAGCAGGAGCGGATTGCCCAGTTCCTGCGGATTTCCATTGGCACGCCGGAGCAGAATCAGGCGCTGATCGACGGCCTGGGCGATCTCTAAGCCAACACTGACCCTGTAGGAGCAAGGCTTGCCCGCGAAGAACGATGACACGGTGCATCAAGTACACCGCGTTATCGTTCTTCGCGGGCAAGTCGGATCGCCGCCCGCTCGCTCCTACAGTGTTTTTGTGTTGCTGCTTACTCTTCTTCTTTCTCTTTCATCGGAGCAGGCGGCGGACGCAAACCGATTTCCGCGGTCAGCTTCAGCTCCTTGCCGTTACGCATCACCAGAATCGTGACTTTGTCGGTCGGCTTGATGCGTGCGACCTGATTCATCGAGCGACGACCATCGCCCGCCGGTTCGCCGTCGATAGTGAGGATCACGTCACCCAACTGCAGACCCGCCTTCTGCGCCGGGCCGTCACGGAAAATCCCCGCGACCACGATACCCGGGCGCCCCGACAGACCAAACGACTCCGCCAGTTCCTGCGACAACGGCTGCACTTCGATACCCAGCCAGCCGCGAATCACCTGGCCGTGTTCGATGATCGACTTCATCACTTCCATGGCCAGTTTCACCGGGATCGCGAAACCGATGCCTTGCGAGCCGCCGGACTTGGAGAAGATCGCGGTGTTGATGCCGGTCAGGTTGCCGTTGGCGTCCACCAGTGCACCGCCGGAGTTGCCGGGGTTGATCGCGGCGTCGGTCTGGATGAAGTCTTCGTAGTTGTTCAGGCCCAGCTGGTTACGGCCGGTGGCGCTGATGATGCCCATGGTCACGGTCTGGCCGACGCCGAACGGGTTGCCGATGGCCAGGGCCACGTCGCCGATGCGGATGTTGTCGGAGCGGCCGACGGTGATCGACGGCAGGTTTTTCAGATCGATCTTCAGGACCGCGAGGTCGGTTTCCGGGTCGCTGCCGATGACGCGGGCCAGGGTTTCACGGCCGTCCTTCAACGCGACCACAATCTGGTCGGCGCCGCTGGTCACGTGGTTGTTGGTCAGCAGATAACCTTCCGGGCTCATGATCACGCCGGAGCCAAGGCTCGATTCCATGCGCTTCTGCTTGGGCGCATTGTCGCCGAAGAAGCGGCGGAACTGCGGGTCTTCGAACAGCGGATGGTTCGGCTTGTTGATGACTTTGGTGGTGTACAGGTTCACCACCGACGGCGCGGCGGTGGTGACCGCGTCGGCATACGACACCGGCCCCTGCTGCATCGTGGTGGTTTGCGGGGCTTGCTGCAGGTTGACGTCGAGGCTCGGAAGCCCGACCCACTGCGGGTAACGCTGGATGATCAATAAAGCGATAAGCACGCCGGCCAACAGCGGCCAGCCGGAAAAACGCAGCGCTTTGAGCATTAAGCACGTCCTGAGAGGTTGCAGGCGGTATGAGACCGCCCATAATGTCGCGCATTATACGAGGCCGCGCGCGCCTCTGAACGGGATATTTAGGAGTCTTTTATGGCCGTCGCCCTGAGCACCCTGGTCGAAGAAGCCGACCGTTATCTGAACAGTGCAAAGATTGCCGATTATTGCCCCAACGGGTTACAGGTTGAGGGGCGGCCGCAGGTGATGCGCATCGTCAGTGGCGTCACCGCCAGTCAGGCGTTGCTGGACGCGGCGGTCGAAGCCCAGGCCGATCTGGTGCTGGTGCATCACGGTTATTTCTGGAAGGGCGAGAACCCGTGCATCACCGGCATGAAGCAGCGTAGGTTGAAAACCCTGCTCAAGCACGACATCAGCCTATTGTCCTACCATCTGCCGCTGGATCTGCATCCGGAAGTCGGCAACAACGTGCAGCTCGCACGTCAGCTGGACATCACCGTCGAAGGCCCGCTCGATCCGGATAACCTTAAAATTGTCGGTCTGGTGGGCTCTCTGAACGAACCGGTGACACCGCGTGATTTCGCACGCCGCGTGCAGGAAGTCATGGGCCGCGAGCCGTTGCTGATCGAAGGCAGCGAGATGATCCGCCGGGTCGGCTGGTGCACCGGTGGCGGCCAGGGTTACATCGATCAGGCCGTACTCGCCGGGGTCGACCTGTACCTGAGCGGTGAAGCGTCCGAACAGACTTTCCACAGCGCCCGGGAAAACGACATCAGCTTCATCGCCGCCGGCCACCACGCGACCGAGCGCTATGGTGTTCAGGCGTTGGGCGATTACCTGGCGCGACGTTTTGCGCTGGAGCACATCTTCATCGATTGCCCTAACCCGATCTGAAACGCGCCCTATAACTGTAGGAGCGAGCCTGCTCGCGAAAAACCCGAGAACACCGCGGGGTGCCAGTTTTCCCGTGTCATCGTTGACGACCATCGCGAGCAGGCTCGCTCCCACATGGGTATATTCATATACCCTTTCGATCTAGCCCGCGTCCTGATTAGAAGAGGTCGCTGTGCTAGGATTCCCCGCTCGAACACGGCCCGCTGGCCGTCCATAAGATCGTTTTCGTGAGTAGCCATGGTCGACAAACTGACGCATCTGAAACAGCTGGAGGCCGAAAGCATCCACATCATCCGCGAGGTCGCCGCCGAGTTCGATAACCCGGTGATGCTGTACTCCGTCGGTAAAGATTCCGCCGTGATGCTGCACCTTGCGCGCAAGGCATTCTTCCCGGGCAAACTGCCGTTCCCGGTGATGCACGTCGACACCCGGTGGAAGTTCAAGGAAATGTACGCGTTCCGCGACCGCATGGTCGAAGAGCTCGGCCTTGACCTGCTGGTGCACGTGAACCCCGATGGCGTTGCGCAGGGCATCAACCCGCTGACCCACGGCAGTGCCAAGCACACCGACATCATGAAAACCGAAGGCCTCAAGCAGGCCCTCGACAAGTACGGCTTCGACGCCGCTTTCGGTGGTGCTCGCCGCGACGAAGAGAAATCCCGTGCCAAAGAGCGCGTGTACTCCTTCCGCGACACCAAGCACCGCTGGGACCCGAAAAACCAGCGTCCAGAGCTGTGGAACGTCTACAACGGCAACGTCAACAAGGGCGAATCGATCCGTGTTTTCCCGTTGTCGAACTGGACCGAACTGGACATCTGGCAGTACATCTACCTCGAAGGCATCCCGATTGTGCCGCTGTATTTCGCCGCCGAGCGCGACGTCATCGAGATGAATGGCACCTGGATCATGATCGACGACGAACGCCTGCTCAATCACCTGAGCGACGAAGACAAGGCGCGCATCGTCAAGAAGAAAGTCCGTTTCCGCACACTGGGTGACTACCCGTTGACCGGTGCGGTCGAGTCCGAGGCCACCAGCCTGACCGACATCATTCAGGAAATGCTCCTGACGCGAACTTCCGAACGCCAGGGCCGGGTCATCGATCACGATGGCGCAGGCTCGATGGAAGAAAAGAAACGGCAGGGGTACTTTTAAGCTTCGAGTTACAAGCGGCAAGCTGCAAGTTAAGGGCGGTATGCGTAACGTTGTGGTTTGGTGCTTGTGGCCGGTTGCTGCGAGCCGTGATTGGGTTGCTCGTTATGGATTTCGAGAGACTGGTTGTTTGGCAGCGTAGCAAGTGTTTGGCGGTGGGTATTTACAGAGAGTTTGCGCGTTGCAGGGATTTTGGTTTCAAGGATCAAATCACCCGCTCCGCACTTTCGATGCCTTCGAATATCGCTGAAGGCATGGAGCGGCGCAGCGCCAAGGAAAAAGTACGTTTTCTTTGGATCGCCAAGGCTTCCTGTGGGGAATTACGCACCCAACTCCTCATTGCCCGTGAAATTGCTTACATCGCCGATCCACTGGCTGAAAATTGGATTACAGAAACTCGCGAGCTTTCAAGAATGCTCTGCGGCTTGATCAACAAAATTTCTGACTAGCTGTACGCCGACAAGCTTGCCGCTTGAAGCTTACAGCTCGGAGCTTAAACCCAATGAGCCACCAATCCGATTTGATCAGCGAGGACATCCTCGCCTACCTGGGCCAGCACGAACGCAAGGAAATGCTGCGCTTTCTGACCTGTGGCAACGTCGACGACGGCAAGAGCACCCTGATCGGGCGCCTGCTGCACGACTCCAAGATGATCTACGAAGATCACCTGGAAGCCATCACCCGCGACTCGAAAAAAGTCGGCACCACCGGCGAAGACATCGACCTGGCCTTGCTGGTCGACGGCCTGCAGGCCGAGCGTGAGCAGGGCATCACCATCGATGTCGCTTACCGCTACTTCTCCACCGCCAAGCGCAAATTCATCATCGCCGACACCCCTGGCCATGAGCAGTACACCCGCAACATGGCCACCGGTGCATCCACCTGTGACCTGGCGATCATCCTGGTCGATGCCCGTTACGGCGTGCAGACCCAGACCCGTCGCCACAGCTTCATCGCTTCGTTGCTCGGCATCAAACACATCGTGCTCGCCATCAACAAGATGGACCTCAACGGCTTCGACGAAACTGTGTTCGAGTCGATCAAGGCCGATTACCTGAAGTTCGCCGAAGGCATCGCGTTCAAGCCGACCACCATGGCCTTCGTGCCGATGTCGGCGCTGAAGGGCGACAACGTGGTGAACAAGTCCGAGCGCTCGCCGTGGTACACCGGCCAGTCGCTGATGGAAATTCTCGAAACCGTCGAGATCGCCAGCGACCGCAACTACACCGACCTGCGTTTCCCGGTGCAGTACGTCAACCGTCCGAACCTGAACTTCCGTGGTTTCGCCGGCACCCTGGCCAGCGGCGTCGTGCACAAGGGCGATGAAGTCGTTGTGCTGCCGTCGGGCAAGAGCAGCCGCGTGAAATCCATCGTCACCTTCGAAGGTGAACTGGAGCATGCCGGTCCGGGTCAGGCTGTGACGCTGACCATGGAAGACGAGATCGACATCTCTCGCGGCGACTTGCTGGTGCACGCCGACAACCAGCCGCAAGTGACGGACGCTTTCGACGCCATGCTGGTGTGGATGGCCGAAGAGCCGATGCTGCCGGGCAAGAAATACGACATCAAACGCGCCACCAGTTACGTGCCGGGTTCGATCACCAGCATCGTCAACCGCGTTGACGTGAACACCCTGGAAGAAGGTCCGGCCAGTGCACTGCAACTGAACGAGATCGGCCGGGTCAAGGTCAGCCTCGACGCCGCGATCGCGCTGGACGGTTACGCGAGCAACCGCACCACCGGTTCGTTCATCGTCATCGACCGTTTGACCAACGGCACCGTTGCCGCCGGCATGATCATCGCTCAACCGTTGGCGCATGGCAGCAGCACGCACCACGGCAAACTGGCGCACGTTGCCACCGAAGAACGCGCTCAGCGCTTCGGCCAGCAACCGGCCACCGTGTTGTTCAGCGGCTTGTCGGGCGCGGGCAAAAGCACCCTGGCTTATGCGGTTGAACGCAAGCTGTTCGACATGGGCCGTGCGGTGTTCGTGCTTGATGGCCAGAACCTGCGTCATGACCTGAACAAAGGTCTGCCACAGGATCGCGCCGGGCGTACCGAGAACTGGCGTCGTGCGGCACACGTTGCGCGCCAGTTCAACGAGGCCGGTTTGCTGACGCTGGCCGCCTTTGTTGCGCCAAGTGCCGAAGGTCGTGAACAGGCCAGGGATTTGATCGGCAAGGAGCGTCTGCTGACGGTCTACGTCCAGGCCTCGCCGACGGTCTGTGCCGAGCGTGATCCGCAAGGTCTGTACGCGGCGGCCGGGGATAACATCCCGGGCGACTCCTTCCCGTACGACGTGCCGCTGGACGCTGATCTGGTGATCGACACCCAGTCGCTGTCCCTGGAAGAAAGCGTCAAGCAAGTGCTGGATCTGCTGCGTCAGCGCGGCGCGATCTAAGCGTTAGCCGTTAATAAAAACCCGCCGATGAGTGATCATCGGCGGGTTTTTTTGTGCCTGGGAGGACGCCTTCGCGGGCAAGCCTCGCTCCTACGGATTTGGGGTGATCGCAACACATGACACGACACAAACCCGTAGGAGCGAGGCTTGCCCGCGAAGAGGCCGGAACAGACGCCTGATTACTTCGCCGGATACTCCCGATGCATCTGCTCCAGCAACGCATCCTTGTCTAGCCAAAGCTGATTGATCCACCCCTGAAACTGCAATCGGTATTCCCCATCCTGGTCGTAGTTCTTGCCGATGAACTGCGGCGGAATCTTCAGCTCCTGAAAATGCACCACCACGTCCTTCACGTTCCCGCAGAGCAAATCCCAATACCCCGGACGCCCGCCCGGATAGTGAATGGTCACGTTGACGATGGACTCCAGTTGCTCACCCATCGCATCCAGCACAAACGCAATGCCACCGGCCTTGGGCTTGAGCAAATACTTGAACGGTGATTTCTGCTGGGAGTGCTTGCCTTCGGTGAAGCGTGTGCCTTCAACGAAATTGAAAATCCCCACCGGATTGTTGCGAAACTTCGCGCAGGTCTTGCGGGTGGTTTCCAGATCCTTGCCTTTCTTCTCCGGGTGCTTTTCCAGGTAGGCCTTGGAGTAGCGTTTCATGAACGGAAAGCCCAACGTCCACCACGCCAGGCCAATCACCGGCACCCAGATCAGCTCTTGCTTGAGAAAGAACTTCAGTGGCTGGATGCGTCGGTTGAGGACGTACTGCAACACCATGATGTCGACCCAGCTCTGATGGTTGCTGGTGATCAGGTACGAGTGCTGGTAGTCCAGACCTTCAAGGCCGCTGAGGTGCCAGCGGGTGCGGCAGACCAGATTCATCCAGGCCTTGTTGTTGCTGATCCAGGCCTCGTGGGTATGGCTCATCAGCCAGCGTGTGAAACGCTGGGTGAGGGCGAAGGGCAACACTTTGAAAATCGCCACGCAGAACAGAAACGAGCAGAGCAAAATCGTATTCAGTGCCAGCAACAACGATGCAATCACGCCGCGCACGGCGGCAGGCAGGGAATCCAGCATTTAAAGATCCAAAGGTCGGTTGGCAGCTTGAATCGCGGTCAACGCGATGGTGTAGACGATGTCATCGACTTGCGCGCCGCGCGGCAGGTCGTTCACCGGTTTGCGCAGGCCTTGCAGCATCGGCCCTAGGCTGACGCAATCGGCGCTGCGCTGCACGGCCTTGTGCGTGGTGTTGCCGGTGTTCAGGTCGGGGAACACGAACACCGTGGCACGACCGGCGACCTGACTGTTCGGCGCCAGTTGCCGGGCGACGGTTTCGTTGGCGGCGGCGTCGTATTGCAACGGGCCGTCGATCAGCAGCGAGTTCTGTTGTTCATGGGCGAGCAACGTCGCTTCGCGGACCTTCTCGACTTCTTCACCGCTGGCCGATTCGCCGCTGGAGTAGCTGATCATCGCCACGCGCGGGGTGATGCCAAACGCGGCAGCCGAGTCAGCGCTTTGCAGGGCAATCTCGGCCAGTTCGCTGGCGCTCGGGTGCGGGTTCATCACACAGTCGCCATAGACCAGCACTTCTTCGGGAAACAGCATGAAGAATACCGACGACACCAGGGTGCAGCCCGGCGCGGTCTTGATCAACTGCAGGGCCGGGCGAATGGTGTTGGCGGTGGAGTGGATGACGCCGGACACAAGGCCGTCGACTTCATCCAGCGCCAGCATCATCGTGCCGATGACCACGGTGTCTTCCAGTTGTTGCTCGGCCATCGGCGCATTGAGGCTTTTGCTTTTGCGCAGGGCAACCATTGGCTCGACGTAGCGTTCGCGAATCAGGTCCGGATCGAGAATCTCCAGGCCTGGCGGCAGCTCGATATCGTGCGCCCGAGCGACGGCTTCGACATCTTCCGGTTTCGCCAGCAACACGCAACGGGCGATGCCGCGCGCCTGACAGATCGCCGCGGCTTGCACGGTCAGCGGCTCGCTGCCTTCGGGCAGCACGATGCGTTTGTTGGCGGCCTGGGCGCGCTGGATCAGTTGATAACGGAATACTGCCGGCGACAGGCGCATTTCCCGTGGCGTGCCGCAACGCTGGTGCAGCCAGTTGGCATCGAGGTGGCTGGCGACGAAGTCGGTGATGATTTCCGCACGCTCGCGGTCGTCGATCGGGATTTCCTTGTTCAGGCCATTCAACTGGTTGGCGGTGTCGTAGGAGCCGGTGCTCACTGACAACACCGGCAAACCGGCCTGCAACGCGCCACGGCACAGGTCCATGATGCGCGGGTCGGGCAGGGTGTCGCTGGTGAGCAGCAGGCCGGCCAGCGGCACGCCGTTCATGGCGGCGAGGCTGACGGCGAGGATGATGTCGTCGCGATCACCCGGCGTCACCACGAGTACGCCGGGCTTGAGCAGCTCCACGGTGTTGCGCATGGTGCGGGCGCAGATGATGATTTTGGTCATGCGCCGGGTTTCGTAATCGCCGGCATTGAGGATTTGTGCGCCCATCAGGTCGGCGACGTCGCGGGTGCGCGGCGCGTTCAGTTCCGGCTGGAACGGGATGCAGCCTAGCAGACGGAAATCACCGCTGCGCAGCAAGGGCGAATGCTCCTTCAGGCGCGAGGCGAAGGCGTCCATGCTTTCGTCGGTCTTGACCTTGTTGAGGATCACGCCGAGGACTTTCGGGTCTTTCGGACCGCCAAACAATTGCGCCTGCAATTCCACGCGACCGGAGAGCTCGGTCAGCACTTCGTTTTCCGGTGCCGAAACCAGGATCACGTCGGCGTCGAGGCTCTTGGCCAAATGCAGATTGACCCGCGCGGCGTAACTGGCGCTGCGGGTCGGGACCATGCCTTCGACGATCAGCACGTCCTTGCCGATGGCGGCTTGCTGATAGAGCGTGATGATTTCTTCGAGCAGTTCATCGAGCTGACCGTCGCCGAGCATGCGCTCGACGTGGGCCAGACCGAGTGGCTGAGGCGGTTTCAAGCCGTGGGTGCGTGCCACCAGTTCGGTGGAGCGCTCAGGCCCGGTGTCACCCGGATGGGGCTGGGCGATCGGTTTGAAAAAGCCGACTTTGAGGCCGGCCCGCTCAAGTGTACGCACCAGCCCGAGGCTGATGGAGGTCAGACCCACACCAAAATCGGTGGGCGCGATAAAAAAAGTTTGCATGCGAATTCTCTGAAGGAGCATGACAAAGGTGATCATCTATAACTGACGATCTACCGAAATTCAGTCGCCAAGGTTATCGCTAACCGAGCCTTGTGCGCACCAACCACATTCAAAGGGCTGGCCTATTTTTTCAATACGTTGCGCGGGGTCCAGGACCCAGGCGCGTGATTGCCAGGGTGGCTGGTGGCGCAGGTGCTGGGTATGACCACAGGACAGCTCGGCCACCCAATGCCCGTCCTCGTCCTGATGAAAACCGGTGACCGTCGAGCCTTTCGCCGCGATCCGTCTGTCCGGGTTGTGTTCGCTTTCGGACGATTGCTTCGCTAAACTTGGCCTTTCTAAATTCTTATGCAAAAGGTCTCGCCCCATGCTGATCGCCGCCAATAAGGCTGTCTCCATCGACTATACCCTGACCAACGACGCTGGTGAGGTCATCGACAGCTCCGCCGGCGGCGCGCCGCTGGTCTACCTGCAAGGTGCAGGCAACATCATCCCGGGCCTGGAAAAGGCTCTGGAAGGCAAAGCAGTCGGCGACGAGCTGACCGTAGCCGTTGAACCTGAAGAGGCTTACGGCGAATACGCTGCCGAACTGGTCAGCACCCTGAGCCGCAGCATGTTCGAAGGCGTCGACGAACTGGAAGTGGGCATGCAGTTCCACGCTTCCGCTCCGGACGGCCAGATGCAGATCGTCACCATTCGTGATTTGGACGGCGACGATGTCACCGTCGACGGCAACCACCCGTTGGCCGGTCAGCGCCTGAATTTCCAGGTCAAGATCATCGACATCCGTGACGCCAGCCAGGAAGAAATCGCTCATGGTCACGTCCATGGCGAAGGTGGCCATCACCACTGATTTTCTGCGCTAAGCTCAGAGAACTGGAGAGGCGCCCGAGGGCGCCTTTTTAGTCCGCGGCTGTCCCTGGTGACACCGCCAAGAGGCTGTTTCGAGAAGAACACGGGAATTTGGAGTTCGTCATGAGTGCTTTTCACGACCTTAAACTGACAGCCCTGGATGGTCAGGAGCTTCCGCTGGCGCCCTTCAAGGGGAACGTCGTGCTGGTGGTCAACGTTGCCTCCAAATGTGGCTTGACCCCACAGTACGCGGCGCTGGAAAACCTCTACCAACAATACAAAAGTAAAGGCTTCAGCGTGCTGGGCCTGCCGTGCAACCAGTTTGCCGAACAGGAACCGGGCACTGAGCAGGAGATCCAGGAGTTCTGCAGCCTCAACTATGGCGTGACTTTTCCGTTGTCCAGCAAGCTGGAAGTCAACGGCCATGATCGTCATCAGCTGTACCGTCTGCTGGCGGGCGAGGGAGCCGAATTCCCGGGCGACATTACCTGGAACTTCGAAAAATTCCTGCTGGGCAAGGACGGTCGCGTATTGGCGCGGTTCTCGCCGCGTACGGCGCCGGATGATCCTTCCGTCATCCAGGCCATTGAAAAAGCCCTGAGCTGACCCCCCCTGTAGGAGCGAGGCTTGCCCGCGAAGGCGGTCGATCAGTCGACATCATTGCTGACTGACCTGACGCTTTCGCGGGCAAGTCGGATCGCCGCACCGCTCGCTCCTGCAATGCCTCCTGCCTTTTGACCCTTAATCACCCAGATCAATAGTGCTGTGCATCGCTCGCAGCTGCGCATATTATCGCCGTCATAAAGTTACCACTCGTCGATAGCGTTTCCGTGGAGCGTCTCATGCCAGTAAAAGCCCTGTTCAAACCGTTCCATCTCGGCACCCTTGAACTGCCGACCCGCGTCGTCATGGCCCCGATGACCCGCTCCTTCTCGCCGGGCGGCGTACCCAATTCCAAAGTAATCGAGTACTACCGTCGTCGCGCCGCTGCCGGCGTTGGCTTGATCATCACCGAAGGCACCACCGTCGGCCACAAGGCCTCCAACGGCTATCCGAACGTGCCGCACTTCTACGGTGAGACCGCGCTGGCCGGCTGGAAGAAAGTCGTCGACGCGGTACACGCCGAAGGCGGCAAGATCGTTCCGCAGCTGTGGCATGTTGGCAGCGTGCGTCGCATCGGCACCGAGCCGGACGCGAGTGTGCCGGGTTACGGTCCGTCGGAAAAATTGAAGGATGGCCAGGTCGTGGTTCACGGCATGACCAAACAAGACATCCAGGACGTGATCGCCGCGTTCGCCCAAGCCGCCAAAGACGCGCAAAGCATCGGCATGGACGGTGTGGAAATCCACGGTGCACATGGCTATCTGGTGGACCAGTTCTTCTGGGAAGGCAGCAATCAGCGTACCGACGAATACGGCGGCAGCCTGGCCAACCGTTCGCGCTTCGCCATCGAGCTGATTCAGGCGGTGCGTGCAGCGGTCGGTGAGGGCTTCCCGATCATCTTCCGTTTCTCCCAGTGGAAGCAGCAGGATTACACTGCGCGTCTGGTGCAAACCCCGGAAGCCCTGGGCGAGTTCCTCAAGCCGTTGTCCGACGCCGGCGTGGACATTTTCCACTGCTCGACGCGCCGTTTCTGGGAGCCGGAGTTCGACGGTTCGGAGCTGAACCTGGCCGGCTGGACGCGCAAACTGACCGGCAAGCCGACCATCACCGTGGGCAGCGTCGGCCTGGATGGCGAGTTCCTGCAGTTCATGGTCAACACCGACAAGATCGCCCAGCCGGCCAGCCTGGAGAAGCTGCTGGAACGTTTGAACAATGATGAGTTTGATCTGGTGGCGGTAGGGCGTGCGCTGCTGGTGGACCCGGACTGGGCGCAGAAAGTGCGTGATGGTCGTGAAGAAGACATCCTGCCGTTCAGCCGTGAGGCGTTGATGACGCTGGTTTAAACAGCGACTGGCAAGGCCCCATCGCCAGCAGGCTGGCTCCCACAGGTTCCGTGTACACCGCAGAACCCCTGTGGGAGCCAGCCTGCTGGCGATGACTGACCCAATGTCACCCTAGGCTCAGGGCAAGGTCGGTGCATTCGGCACCACTTGCTCCCCAACACAAGCCCCCCGCAACTGCCCCTCGAACTGCTCGATAATCGCCGCCCAACCCTGACGACTCGCATGCTGACGCGCATTGAGCCTTACGCACCTCAAGGTTTCGCGCTCCTCCAGCAACCACGCCGCCGCATCGCTGAACGCCTCTTCATCCCCCGGCATCGCCAGCACACCGTTGTAGCCGTGGCGGATATGCTGCGCCGCCGCCGCTTGATCGTAAGCCACAACCCCCAGCCCCGAGGCCAACGCCTCAAGCACCACATTGCCGAAGGTTTCGGTCATGCTCGGAAACAGAAAAACATCCCCGGACGCATAGTGGCTGGCCAGGGCTTCGCCGCGTTGTGAACCGCAGAAAATCGCCCCGGGCAGTTCCTGCTCCAGCGACGCTCGTTGCGGGCCATCGCCGACGATGATCAGTTTTATGTTTCGCTGTGGATAAGTCGCTGCCAGCGTGTCGAAACAGCGCTTGAGCAAGCCAAGGTTTTTCTCCGGCGCCAAACGTCCTACGTGAATGAGGGCAATGTCTTTCTCGCCAAGGCCCCACTGTTCGCGCAGCGAGGGCAGACGTTTAGTCGGGTGAAACAACTGGCTGTCGACCCCGCGAGACAACAATGCAAGGCGCTCGAAATGCCGGCGTTCCAGTTCCAGTCGCTGGCTGACACTCGGCACCAGGGTAAGGGTCGAGCGGTTGTGAAACCAGCGCAGGTAGTGGGTCAGTAGGCGTGCGAGCAAGCCGAGCCCGTACTGGTTGGAGTACTGCTGGAAATTGGTGTGAAAGCCGCTGACCACCGAAATCCCCAAGCGTCGAGCTGCGCGCAACGCGGATAATCCCAGCGGTCCTTCCGTGGCGATGTACAAAACGTCCGGGCGATGGCGCTTCCAGCGCCGCAACAGCTTGTGCATCGACGACTGACCCCATTGCAACCCCGGATACCCCGGCAGCGGCCAGCCCCGGCACAGCAGCAATTCATCATCGCTGCCCAGCTGCTGATCGCAACCCTGCCGTGGCCGCACCAGTTCCACCTGATGCCCGCGCGCGCGCAAACCGTCGCACAAGCGGCCAAGGGTATTGGCCACGCCGTTGATTTCGGGAGGGAAGGTTTCGGTGATCAGGGTGATATGCAGAGCTGTCGTCATGACCTCAGTGTCGGCTGAGGCCATGTCGTCGTTGTGGCGTTTTGATGATGGATTTGTGACTGATTCAGCGTTGGGTCACCAGATTCTCTGCGCCACGCTCCCTCACCCAAAACAACGTCGCGCCCGCCACAGCCGCCGGCATCATCAAAATGTTGACCACCGGAATCAGCAACACCAGATAAACACTCCCGCCGAAACTCATGCTCTGCCAGCGCTTCTCACGCAGCCAGGCGAGCATCTCGTTCCAGCCCAGTTTGTGGTTGTCCGCCGGGTAGTCGATGTACTGGATCGCCATCATCCACACACCGAACAGCAGCCACAACGGCGCGGCGATGATGTTCACCACGGGGATGAATGACAGGATGACCAACCCGATCGCCCGCGGCAGGAAGTAGCCGAGTTTGCGCATTTCCCGAGCCAGGGTGCGCGGGATCATGGCGATCAGTTCGCCCCAGCTGAAAGCGGGGAAGTCGTCGGTGCCGCGCACCACCACTTCGACTTTCTCCGCGAGAAAGCCGTTGAACGGCGCGGCGATGACGTTGGCCAGCATGGTGAAGGTGAAGAACACCATCAACACCACCAGCACGACAAAGATCGGCCAGAGCACGTAACTGAGAAAACTCAGCCAGTCGGGCAAGGACGGCATCAGCGTATCGACCCACAGGCTGAATTGATGGCCGGCCAGATAGATCAATCCGACGAACAGCACCAGATTGATTGCCAGCGGCAACAACACGAATAAACGCAGGCTGGGACTCAGGACCAGCTTGAGGCCTTCGCGCAGGTATTGCGGGCCGGACAGAACAGGGGCGGGCATATCGTGCTCCGAGCAGAGGGGAAACGCGCCGACCTTACCGGCTTTGCCTTACGGGCGAAAGCGCGGTTGCAGTATCGACATCAACTGTAACAAAGGCGCCTATATATAAGCGGCAACCGGATAGAGACCGCCTATGAGCTGGATTGTTAAACCGTATTTCCTTAATCTTCGCCCCCTCGATACGCTGCACCCAATCTTTTTACAGGACTGTCGAGTTCAAGCCTTCCCCAAGTGCTTTCAACAGTCCTTTTTTATTCCCGCCGGCAACCCGGCGTTCCGCGCCAGGTGTTTCGGGCCGGTCAACAGGAGCAGGTCATGTCTGAAGTCCGTCATTCGCGAGTGATTATTCTCGGTTCCGGCCCTGCCGGTTACAGCGCCGCGGTCTATGCCGCCCGTGCCAACCTCAAGCCACTTTTGATCACCGGCATGCAAGCCGGCGGTCAACTGACCACCACCACCGAAGTCGACAACTGGCCGGGCGATGTCCACGGCCTGACCGGCCCGGCGCTGATGGAACGCATGAAAGAGCACGCCGAGCGCTTTGAAACCGAGATCGTTTTCGATCACATCAATGCCGTGGACTTCGCTGCCAAGCCGTACACCCTGACCGGCGACAGCGCGACCTACACCTGCGACGCCCTGATCATCGCCACCGGTGCCAGCGCTCGTTACCTCGGTCTGCCGTCGGAAGAAGCGTTCATGGGCAAAGGCGTTTCGGCCTGCGCGACCTGCGACGGCTTCTTCTACCGCAACAAGCCAGTGGCCGTGGTCGGTGGCGGTAACACTGCCGTGGAAGAAGCGCTGTACCTGGCCAACATCGCCAGCACTGTGACCTTGATCCACCGCCGCGAAACTTTCCGCGCCGAGAAGATCCTGATCGACAAGCTCAATGCCCGCGTTGCCGAAGGCAAGATCATCCTGAAACTGAATTCGAACCTGGACGAAGTCCTGGGCGACAACATGGGCGTGACCGGTGCCCGTCTGAAGAACAACGACGGCAGCTTTGACGAGCTGAAAGTCGACGGCGTGTTCATCGCCATCGGCCACACCCCGAACACCTCGTTGTTCGAAGGTCAGCTGACGTTGAAAGACGGCTACCTGGTGGTGCACGGCGGTCGTGAAGGCAACGCCACCGCGACCAACCTCGAAGGTATCTTCGCGGCTGGCGACGTGGCTGACCATGTGTATCGTCAGGCGATCACCTCCGCTGGTGCTGGCTGCATGGCGGCACTGGATGCCGAGCGTTATCTCGACGGTCTGCAGAACGCTTCGTTCTGATTCTGTTGAAATGAAAAAACCGGCTTCGGCCGGTTTTTTTGTGCCCACAGAAAGTGCGGTTAACACAAACCCTTGTGGGAGCTAGCCTGCTAGCGATGGTGTGTCAGTCACATCGATGTAGCTGACACACCATCGCGAGCAGGCTAGCTCCCACAGGGACTGCATGGGCTTTAAATTCAAACTAGTTTCTTCAGGCATGCCTCAAGAATATCCAGCCCTTCCTCCAGCACGGTGGCCTCGGTGGTCAGTGGCGCCAGCAACCGGATGATGTGGCGCGACTTACCGCTGGGCATCAGCAGCAAGCCGGCTTCTCGCGCCAGGGCCAGTAGGTGCGTTAGTTGCGCCGGGGCCGGTGTGCCGTCGGCATGGGCCAGCTCGATGCCACGCATGGCGCCGACGCCGGTCAGGCGTCCGAGAAAGGGCGAAGTCTTGTTGGCGCGCCAGGATTGGTAACGGCTGACGATCGCTTCTTCCTGCTGCGTACCCCAGGCTTGCAGGTTGGCATCGGACATTTCGTCGAGCGTCGCCAACGCGGCAGCGCAAGCAATCGGATTGCCCGAGTAAGTGCCGCCCAGTCCGCCCTTGGGCAAGGTGTCGAGCAGCGACTTGCGCCCGACCACCGCACCCAGCGGCACACCGCCCGCGATGCTTTTGCCGAGCAGGATCAGGTCGGGCTCGATGCCCAGGCGAGAAAACGCAAAGCGCTCGCCGGTGCGGCCGAACC
The DNA here is from genome assembly GCF_059716135.1 of Pseudomonas sp. LBUM1651. Lineage (NCBI taxonomy): Bacteria > Pseudomonadati > Pseudomonadota > Gammaproteobacteria > Pseudomonadales > Pseudomonadaceae > Pseudomonas > Pseudomonas sp. LBUM1651. The sequence continues at coordinate 963,321 of NZ_CP166805.1, forward strand.
CGGACTGGATTTCATCGGCGATCAACAGGATGTTTTTTTCATCGCACAAGCGTCGCAGCGCTTGGGCGAACTCGACGTCCATGGCCAGGAAGCCGGCTTCGCCCTGCACCGGTTCGACGATAAAACACGCCACGTCGTCGACATCGATTTCGACACTGAACAGTCGATCCATCGCCTTCAGCGCTTCGGCGCAGGTCACGCCGTTGTCTTCGCTGGGGAAGGGCAGGTGGTACACCGGACCGGGCAGCACGCCGACTTTCTGTTTGTAGGGCGCGACTTTGCCGTTCAGGTTGAGCGTGGCGAGTGTGCGTCCGTGAAAGGCGCCGTCGAAGGCAATGACGGCCGTACGACCGGTCGCGCCACGGACGATCTTCAACGCGTTTTCCGCCGCTTCCGCGCCGCTGTTGGTGAGCATGCCGCTGACCGGGTAATCCACCGGAATGAACGCGGCCAGGCGATCCATGAAATCGAGGTAGGGCACGTGCGGCGCCGCGTTGAACGCGTAGTGCGTCAGCCGGGTGGCTTGGTCGCGGATGGCCTCGACGATGCGCGGATGGCAATGGCCGAGGTTCAACACGCCGATGCCGCCGACAAAGTCGATGTAGCGTTTGCCATCGATGTCCCAGACCTCGGCATTTTTGCCGTGGCTGAGGGTGACAGGATGAACGATGTTGATCGACCGGCTGATGGATTCGCTGCTCATGGATGACCGACTCTGAAGAAGGGAGGCTTCTTTTTATCTAAGCCGCGAGCAGAGGTGCCCGGCAAACGAAATAAAGTTGGCGGGTCAATCTTAAAAGTCGGGATGTGTGGTGAACGACTGTAGGAGCACGGCTTGCCGGCGATGGCGATCTTGAGGTCGCCATCGCCGGCAAGCCGTGCTCCTACAATTTAGCGGCGGGTCAGCGGCTGCTGGGTGAATTTCACACCGGCCAGACCGTGGGCAATCAACGCACGAATATTCCCGTGATCACTGCCCTCAGGCGTCGCCACTACCGAGCGGTAATGCTCGCCAAACGCCAACAGCGCTTCTTCATCGCTCAGGCCCTCCAGCAGCGCCAGACCCAAGGTCTTGCACGAACCTTCGTTCTGCCCGGCCGCATTTTCCACACCGCCGTTGTTGAATGCCTGGGGCTGGTAGTCGTAACCCGCGGCGATGAACGCCAGGGTGTCGGCAAAAACGTGTTCGCCGCTCTTGAGGCTGGCGCGCAGGGTGTTCAAATCACTCATTGGGTTTTCCTTTGACGAACGCCGCTTGTTGTTCGGCGCTGGCTTCTTGCTGGTATTGGGCTTTCCACTCGGCGTACGGCATGCCGTAGACCACTTCGCGGGCGTCATCGAGGCTGACCTCGATCTGGCGTTCATCTGCCGCGGCCTTGTACCACTTGGACAGGCAATTGCGGCAGAAACCCGAGAGGTTCATCAGGTCGATGTTCTGCACATCCTTGCGGCTGTCCAGGTGCGCGACCAGCCGGCGGAAGGCGGCGGCTTCAAGTTCGAGGCGTTGTTGATCGGTCATGGGGGTCTCTGCGAGACAGCTTCAAGCGGCAAGCTTCAAGCTGCAAGTTGGGATGCGTTGGTCGTTAGCTTACCGCTTGAAGCTTGAAGCTTGAAGCTTGAAGCTTAGCGGCTCGCCGCCAGCGTAATCGACACCGACTCGGCGAAACGCAAGGCGTGGGGCTTGTCGACTTCGACCTCGGCGTACAGCACCGACGCATTGGCCATGACCAGGTCGAGAATTTCCTGGGTCAGTCGCTCTAGCAGCGCGAAGCGATTGCCTTCGACGTGAGCGATGATCGCCTTGGTGATGGTCCGGTAATTGAGCGCGTGATCGATGTCGTTGTCACGCACCGCTTCCTGAGCGGCGTACAGGATGGTCAGGTTGATCAACACATCCTGCTTGTTGAGGATTTCATCCTCGTTGATCCCGATGAACGTCCGCAGGCACAGGTCCTTGACCCGGATGCGTGCCATTCCTGGTTGAAGTTGTGGCATTGCTACTTGCTCCGTCCAATCAATTGCAGGAACTCCTGGCGGGTGTTGCTCGACTCGCGGAAGGCGCCGAGCATCACCGAGGTGTTCATGGTCGAATTCTGTTTCTCGACGCCGCGCATCATCATGCACATGTGCTGTGCTTCGATGACCACCGCGACACCCGCGGCACCGGTCACCTGTTGCACCGCGTCGGCGATTTGCCGGGTGAGGTTTTCCTGGATTTGCAGACGACGGGCGAACATGTCCACCAGTCGCGCAATCTTCGACAGACCCAGCACTTTACCCGTTGGAATATAAGCCACATGCGCCTTGCCGATGAAGGGCAGCAGGTGATGTTCACACAGCGAGTACAGCTCGATGTTGTCGACAATGATCATTTCATCGTTGTCGGAGGCGAACAACGCACCGTTGACGATTTCTTCGACACTCTGCGCATAACCGTGACACAGGTACTGCATGGCCTTGGCCGCGCGCAGCGGCGTATCAAGCAAGCCTTCGCGGTCGGGATTTTCACCGAGGCCGATGAGGATCTCGCGATAGCTCTGGGACAGGGATAACGTCATGGAACATCCTCGCAGGCCAATCTATTTGAGGTGCCGTCCGCCGTTGACGGTCAGGGTCGTGCCGGTGACATAAGGGTTGTCGAGCAAATAACGCAGGCTCTGGTAGATCACTTCGCTGCCGGGTTCGATGCCCAGCGCAGACTTGGCCAGGACCTTGGCGCGGTAGGCCGCGTCGTCGTCGGGATTAAACAGTAGCAGGGCTGGGGCGATGCCGTTGACCTTGATGTCCGGTGCGTACTTCGCGGCGAAGGACAGTGTGAGACTGTCGAGCCCGGCTTTGCTGGCGCAGTAGCCGATGTGTTTGCTGCTGCCCTTGCGGGTGACGTCATCGCTGATGTGCACGATGTCGGCCGGGCTCGAGCGTTGCAGCAAGTCGGCGCAGTGCAGGTTGATCAGGTAGGGCGCCAGCATATGCACGCTGAACAGGCGGGTGAAGGCAGCGGCGTCGGTGTCCGGCGTTTCGGTCAGCCATTCGGAGGCGTTGTGGATGATCGCGCGCAGGCTGTCGGTTTGGTTTTTCAGTTCGCTGATGAAGGCGAAAATTCCGGCTTCGGTGGAAAGGTCTGCGAATACCGCCGTCGCGCCCAAGTCACGCAACGCCTGTACGCCGGGGCGTTCAGTGCGATAGCTGAAGATCACGGCATGGCCGTCTTCGAGCAGACGCTGCGCGCAGTGCAGACCGACACGCTGGCCGGCACCGGTAATGAGGATCGGGGCGGAGGAAGAAGTCATGAACGGCTCGCGTCGCGGTAAGAGCAAAACTATACCAGCGAGCGGCGGCATTCACCTACCGGGGGGCGTCCTCTGTGTGCGAGCCTGTGTGGCGAGGGAGCTTGCTCCCGCTTGAGTGCGCAGCACTCACAAAAGGGGCCGCTACGCAGCCCAGCGCGAGCAAGCTCGCTCGCCACAGGGGATTATCAGTGGTTTTGAGTGGAGGGTTCGGTGGGCAACGAACGTGCTGGTGTGCTGTTCAGCCAACCGGCCAGCATTCGGGTCGACAGTGGAATGAAGAAGTACACCATCAACGGCGTCAGGCACAACGTGCTGATCAACACCCGAGGAAGCAGGCTCATTTCGCCGAGCAGCGGCCCCAGCAAAAAGTTGAACAACAACGACACCGGGAAGAACGCCAGCCAGATTGCCACGGCCTGTTTCCAGCGTGGTGGACGTTGGCCGGCAGCGCCGAACCAGCCTTCGATGCCGCTCACGCGATGTTCTGTCTTATGCGCAAACAGGTCGCTGCCGCGTGCAAGCCAGGCGGTACGCGAGGCGGAATGCTCCCAGGCGTGCATGGTCTGCTCGTTGGCGAAGCGGAAAATAATCTGGAATTCGTCATCGTCGGGCGGCGGGGCGAGCACGCCTGAGCCGAGATAACCCTGGAAGTCGGTGGCCAGTTGTTCGCCTTCGCGCAACCAGGCCATCAGGTCCTGATAACGCCCATCGGCGACGCGGCGCGCAACCATCAGCGTGACGGGTGAGGTAGACATTGTGTATCTCCGTATGGACAACGCGTCACTCCGGATAGGAGTTTTCGCCAGGCGCAGCGCCGGGGTGGTGGGCTGCGTCTCGGAACAAGCAAGGATTATTCCGGATTCTACAGGTTATGCCCCCGATAATCGTTGCTCATCTAAGTCTTGAATGATGATGGGGCAAGAGGGTTAGAATGGGATCCAATTTAAACACGGACGTTGACCTGCCAAATGCCTGTCCTGACTGACGATGTCGCTGGTACTCAGACTGTTCCGATTGAACAGGAAGAGCTGTTTCCGATTCGCGAGGTGTCTCGGCTGACAGGCGTCAACCCGGTCACGCTGCGGGCATGGGAGCGCCGTTATGGTCTGATCCAGCCTATGCGCACCGAAAGCGGGCATCGATTGTACGCCGTGGCCGATATCGAGCGGGTCCACAGTATCCTTGCCTGGCTCGACCGCGGCGTTGCCGTCAGCAAGGTCGGCAAGATCCTGGCCAGGACCGCGCCGCTGCAGGCGCTGTCACACCTCATCCCCAACGAACTGGTGCAAGCGGACTACGCGCAGTGGCAGAAACAGGTCAAGGCGGCCGTCAGCGCGTTTGATGAGTTCCAGCTGGAGCAGGTCTATGGACAGATCTTTTCCAGTTACCCCCTGACGGTGGCGTTCCAGGACATTCTGATTCCGCTCTGGCAGCATTTGCTGCAACGCCATGAAGGGTTCGGTCAGACAAGCGAGTGGCTTTTCCTGGATGGCTTTCTGCGTTCTCGCGTGTTGCAGCGCCTGCTGCTGGTGCGTGTCATGCAGCCGCGTCGCGTGATTGTCGGTGCTCTTAACGATCAATGTCGCGAGCTTGAAGTGCTGCTCACGGCGCTGTTTCTGAGCAATGTCGATTCGGCGATTCAAGTACTGGCGCTCGGTCAGCCCTTCGACGAATTGACCCTGGTCTGCGAACGAGTCAAGCCACAGGCGTTGGTGCTGGTGTCCAATCATGCTCCAGCCCCTGAACTACCGCGGCGTTTGAACCGGCTGGCCATGAGCCTGGATTGCCAGTTGATGCTCGCCGGTGATGCGTCGGATCTGGCGCAGGAGGACCTGGCCGGCTCGTCCATCGGCTGTTTGGGTAACGAGGGAATGGTGATGCGTCAGCGTCTGAAACAGTTCCTGGCAGGCAGCCTGGATACCTGAATCAGAGGTGCATGGCGGGATGCGTCAGCCGATGCTGCTGAAGGATGTACTGGCGCAGGCGCTCGGTTTCGTCGGTGTCGCTTTGACTCAACTGATACGCGTAGAAACCGTTGTCGGTTTCCTTCTCAAAGGTGCCGCGCATCGCGATTCGTTCATAGCCTGACGGGCTGAACCACAACGCGAAATGCTTGGGCGGTTTGGTCTTGTTGCGAACTTCCAGCAAGACGCCTTTGAACGACACCTCGTGCACCCACATCGTACCGGGCTGGCCATTGGCATTTTCCAGCGCGACCGGTTCGTCGAGTACCAGGCGCCATGGCCGGACCAATGGCCCGTCCTCATAGATGCTGGGGACGCCGAGGCGTAAATGCAGCGCATGAAACTCGTCTTCCACAAGATGCAACGGGAAGGTCATTTGCTGATTTTCGAAATTGGCCTGGATGGTGACCTGCTCATGTGCGGCAAGGCGCGTGAGCAAGTCACGGATTTGCGAACCACCGTTGACGAGCAGGCTCGACGTCGCATCCCGCACATTGAGTTGCGGGTTGTGTTGCATGGTCTGGATGAAATCCAGCTCATCCTGGGTCAGGAGTGCGTCGCGTTGCATGATCTGCTCGAAAGAAATAGTTACACAGTCATTGGTGATTGTAGTTAATGACAATCAATTCACGGTTTGGTTTTCGCCGTTCGTCGCTTTTAGCGCGGCAAGCTCTTTTTGAAGCTCGGCCACTTGCGCCTCCAGCTGCGTAACCCGTTGCTGCGCCTTGACCTGGACAGTCACGTCTTTTTGCACGCCGACAAAATAAGTCTGGCCGTCGCTCGGGTTTTTCACCGTGGAAAGCGACAGCTCATTCCAGAATGGGGTGCCGTCCTTGCGGTAATTGCGCAGGATTTCCCGACAGGAACCGCCGCTGGCCAGCGCCTCGCGAACCAACGGCAGCGCTTCCTGATCGCGGTCGCCTGACTGCAGAAAGCGGCAATCCTGGTAGAGGATTTCTTCGCTGGTGTAGCCGGTCAGACGTTCGAACGCCGGGTTGACGTAAATCAGAATGTTGTCTTGCTCGCCTTCTTTTTCGGCGATCACGATGCCGTCGTTGGATGCGTTGATCACCATTTGCAGCAGTTGCGCGTTGATCATTGAAGAATCCCTTCCTGATTGATTGACGTTCTGCATTCTAAAAGAACAATGAGGTCTCTGCTGTTAATATCCCGGTCTTTTATTCAGCTTCAGGATCAGATTGATGAAAGTCGCCATCCTTTCCGGCTCGGTGTACGGCACGGCTGAAGAAGTCGCCCGCCACGCTGCGAACATATTGAAAATTGCGGGATTCGAAACCTTTCACAACCCGCGTGCAAGCCTCGCCGATGTCCAGGCCTTCGGCCCCGAAGCCTTTCTGGCGGTGACTTCGACCACCGGCATGGGTGAACTGCCGGACAACCTGCAACCCTTGTATTTCGCCATTCGCGATCAGTTGCCGGCGGCCTGGCGCGGTTTGCCGGGTGCTGTCATCGGCCTGGGTGATGCGAGCTACGGCGACACGTTCTGCGGCGGCGGCGAACTGATGCGTGAACTGTTCGGCGAGCTGGGCATCCGCGAAGTGCTGCCGATGCTGCGTCTGGACGCCAGCGAAAGCGTCACACCGGAAACCGATGCCGAGCCCTGGCTGGCGGAACTGGTCACGGCCCTGCGCGGCTGACTGGCCGTTCGCTGAGCGGTGCAAGTCAGGCTGCGGATCGTTTGACGGTGCGGGGGCATGGTTCTGACGGGGCTGTTGAACAGGGGCGCTGCGCCGTTGCTGGCGTCGGTGTTTTGACATGGATCCAGGCTTGTTTGCGCACTGACTCGCTAGGCCATCAAGCTGGCTGCCAATGCAACTACACGAACCTCGAGGGCTGACTAGACTCGGTAGTCATTGGAAACACTCCATAATAAAAAGCGAGGTTCCTTGCCGTGAGCGTAGCCCCCCTCCAATCGCCCCACAGTGTCAAAGACCAGGTCAGCGCCGCCGAGTGGCAGGCCCGTGTCGATCTGGCTGCCTGTTATCGCCTGGTCGCCCTGCATGGCTGGGATGATCTGATTTTCACCCACATTTCCGCCAAGGTGCCCGGCACCGAAGACTTCCTGATCAACCCGTTCGGGCTGATGTTTCATGAGATCACGGCGTCGAGTCTGGTGAAGGTCGATCAGGCCGGCAACAAGCTGATGGACAGCCCTTACGAGATCAACCCGGCGGGGTACACCATCCACAGCGCCGTGCATGAAGTGCGTCACGATGTGGTTTGCGTGCTGCATACCCATACGGCGTCGGGGGTTGCGGTGTCGGCGCAGAAGCAAGGCATTTTGCCGATCAGTCAGCAGTCGTTGTTTGTCCTGTCCAGCCTGGCCTACCACGCCTACGAAGGCGTTGCGCTGAACCATGAAGAGAAGGCGCGGTTGCAAGCCGACCTTGGTGAAAACAATTTCCTGATGCTGCACAACCACGGTCTGCTGACCTGTGGCGGCACCATCGCCGACACGTTCCTGATGATGTTCACCTTTCAGCGCGCCTGCGATATCCAGGTGATGGCGCAGAACGGTGGCGCGGAACTGATCGCTATCGAACCGCAGATTCTGGCGGGCGCCAAGGCGATGATCGCCGGCGTCACCAAAAGTGCACAAGGGATGGGCGGCGCGCTGGCCTGGCCAGCGTTGCTGCGCAAACTCGATCAACAAGACCCGGGTTATAAACTCTGATGCCACTCGCCGAGATCCCGCTGTGTGTCTGGCGCAAACGCGGCCAGACGTTCGTATTCCGTGGCCAGACCATTCGTTACTGGACGGCAGGGCAGGGTGAGCCGCTGCTGCTGATCCATGGCTTCCCGACTGCCAGTTGGGACTGGCATTACCTGTGGCAGCCGCTGGCCCAGCGCTATCGGCTGATCGCCTGCGACATGCTTGGCTTTGGTGATTCCGCCAAACCGGTGGACCACGAATACAGCCTGCTGGAGCAAGCCGATCTGCAACAGGCATTGTTGGCGCATTTGAATGTGGAACAACCGGTACACGTGCTGGCCCACGATTATGGCGACAGCGTGGCTCAGGAACTGCTGGCCCGGCATTACGAGTCGCGCATTCATCTTGGCAGTTGCGTGTTCCTCAATGGCGGCCTGTTTCCGGAAACCCACCGCCCGGTACTGATGCAGAAACTGTTGCTCAGCCCGCTGGGCTGGATGATCGGCCGAGCCTTTTCCCGGGATACGCTGGTGAAGAGTTTCCGGCAGATCTTCGGACCGCAAAGCCGTCCTACCGAGAGTGAGATGGATGATTTCTGGAGCCTGGTGGACAGCAATCACGGGCCTCGGATCATGCACAAACTGATTGCCTACATTCCCGAACGACGCGTCCAGCGCGAACGTTGGATCAGCGCGATGCAGCGCGGTGATGTGCCGCTGCGGGTGATCGATGGCGAGGCCGATCCGGTCTCCGGCGCGCACATGGTCGAGCGCTATCGGGAGTTGATCCCTGAACCGGATACGGTGCTGTTGCCGGGCATTGGCCACTACCCGCAAACGGAAGCGCCAGCGCAGGTGCTGAAACATTATCTGGCGTTTCGCGATCGGCTGATTGCGGCGCCGCTAAAGGCGGCCTGTTCCTGATTATCCCCCTGCCTTATCGAGCACCATTCAGCCTTACCTGTGTTCATTGTGACCAGCAGCGCCTTGCCTGAGACTCGGACTCATTGTCCCTTGGTCTGCTGGAGTCCCCCCAATGAATGAGCCTGTGCGCTTCGAAGATAAAGTCGTGATCATCACGGGAGCCGGTGGCGGCCTCGGGCGCGCCCATGCGCTGTTGTTCGCGAAACAGGGCGCCAGGGTGCTGGTCAACGATCTCGGCGGCTCGGCTCAAGGCGAAGGCGCTAACGCATCTGCAGCCGACCGTGTAGTGGCTGAAATTCGCGAGGCCGGCGGCACTGCCGAGGCTAACCATGACTCCGTCACCGATGGCGACAAACTGGTGCAACACGCCCTTGACGCCTTCGGCCGTGTCGACGTGGTGGTCAACAACGCCGGGATCCTGCGGGACAAGACCTTTCACAAAATGGACGACGCCGATTGGGACCTGGTTTACCGCGTCCACGTCGAAGGCGCCTACAAAGTCACCCGCGCCGCGTGGCCGCACCTGCGCGAGCAAAACTATGGTCGTGTGATCTTCACGGCGTCGACCTCGGGTATTTACGGCAACTTTGGCCAGTCCAACTACGGCATGGCCAAACTCGGCCTCTACGGCCTGACCCGCACGCTGGCCATCGAAGGCCGCAAAAACAACATCCTGGTCAACGCCATCGCCCCCACCGGCGGCACCCGCATGACCGAAGGCCTGATCCCGCCGCAAGTGTTCGAACAACTCAAACCGGAACTGGTCAGCCCGCTGGTGGTGTACCTCGCGAGCGAAATCTGCCAGGAAACGTCGGGGTTGTTTGAGGTCGGCGGCGGCTGGATGGGCAAGGTGCGTTGGGAGCGTAGCCTGGGCGCCGGGTTTGATCCGCGGATCGGTTTTTCGCCGGAAGATGTGGCGGCGCACTGGCAGCAGATCTGTGATTTTGAAGGGGCTGCGCATCCGAAGGACAACATTGAAGCGTTGAAGGAGATGATGGGGAATTTGCAGAAGTACGCGCTCTGATTCCTTCGCTTTCGGCAGGGCTCGCCTGAGACCTGCCATCCCTCAAAAAACCATCGCCCATAAAAAAGGCCGCTGCAAACGCAGCGGCCAAAGTAAGACGTTGGATCAAGGAGCTACAAATCAACGTCAGTGAACACGGGGCGATGAGTCGAAACCTTCGATTCATCTGAAATCTGTCGCCAATGGCGTGGACTGATCACACGGCATCGCTGTGTGCTGTCAGGCGGTTTCCCTTGAAAGCCCGACAAGAATAAGCGCCTGAGCCCAAAGGAAAAATAGCGATTCCAGACATGCAGTGTTGCAGTCTGGGCAACAGTCCCGCGTTCATGCATCCGACGGATAAACCCTCATCCACTCTATCCATACCTACGCAAACCCTCGCCCAAATCCATTCATCCTTTAGAGCTACACAACGAATACCTCCTTCGTGCGCTTATCGCCCCCGACCTGCGGCAGTAGGGTGTGGCCTTCTGTCACTCACCGGGGAAGACGCATGACAAAAACAACAATGCGCGCCATCTTCACACCGCAGGCGCTGGCCGCTGCGGTTGCCTTGGGTTGCTGTGCCCAGGCGCAGGCCGTTTCATTCAACATTGGCGAAATCGAAGGGACGTTCGACTCCTCGCTGTCCGTCGGCGCGAGTTGGGGCATGCGCGATGCCGACAAGTCGCTGGTGGGCGTCGTCAACGGCGGGACCGGCCAGGCATCGACCGGTGACGACGGGCGACTGAACTTCAAGAAGGGCGAGACCTTCTCCAAGATCTTCAAGGGCATTCACGACCTCGAACTGAAGTACGGCGACACCGGCGTGTTTGTCCGTGGCAAGTACTGGTACGACTTCGAATTGAAGGACGAAGACCGCGAGTTCAAGCCGATCAGCGACCACAATCGCAAGGAGGGTTCCAAGTCTTCCGGTGCGCAGATCCTCGATGCTTTCGTCTACCACAACTACTCAATCGCCGATTTGCCGGGCACTGTGCGCGCCGGCAAACAGGTGGTGAGTTGGGGCGAAAGTACCTTCATCGGCAACTCGATCAACAGCATCAACCCGGTCGACGTTTCAGCCTTCCGCCGTCCTGGTGCGGAGATCAAGGAAGGTCTGATTCCGGTGAACATGCTGTTCGCCTCTCAGGGCCTGACCGACAAGCTCACTGTGGAAGGCTTCTATCAGCTGGAGTGGGATCAGACCGTTCTCGACAACTGCGGCACCTTCTTCGGTGGTGACGTGGCGGCGGACGGATGCACCACGGGATACACGGTTGCCAGCCCGGCGATTGCGCCGTTGCAACCCATCGCCGCAGCGTTTGGCCAGGGCTTTCTGGTCGGCCGCGAAGGCGTGATTGTTCCCCGTGGCGGCGACCGCGATGCCCGCGACTCCGGGCAATGGGGCACGGCGCTGCGCTGGCTGGGTGACGACACCGAGTACGGTCTGTACTTCATGAACTACCACAGCCGTACACCGAACGTCGGCACCACCACCGCCGGGCTGGGTACGCTGGCACGGATCCCGGCCATCGTCGGTGCCGCCAACGCCATTGCACCCGGCACCGGTTCGGCACTGGCCCAGAGTGTGATGCTCGGTCGTGGCCAGTATTACCTCGAATATCCGGAAGACATCCGCCTCTACGGCGCGAGCTTCTCCACCACATTGCCTACCGGCACGGCGTGGACCGGGGAAATCAGCTATCGCCCGAACCTGCCGGTGCAGGTCAATAGCACCGACCTGACCCTGGCCTTGCTCAACCCGATCGCGGGCGGCGCGGCTTCGCCGATTGCCACCCGGCCTGGCGCCGACAACAAGGGCTATCGCCGCAAGGAAGTGACGCAGATCCAGAGCACCCTGACGCACTTCATCGATCAGGTTGCAGGGGCCGACCGACTGACCCTGGTGGGTGAGGCGGCGGTTGTCCACGTCGGTGGTCTGGAAGCCCGCAGCAAGCTGCGTTATGGCCGTGACTCGGTGTATGGCGCATACGGTTTTCGCGGTGACAGGGACGGTTTCGTGACCTCGACCTCGTGGGGCTACCGCGCCCGCGCCATCCTTGATTACAACAACGTGATCGCCGGGATCAACTTCAAACCGAACCTGTCGTGGTCCCACGACGTCGCCGGTTACGGCCCCAACGGTCTGTTCAACGAAGGCGCCAAGGCGATCAGCGTCGGCGTAGATGCGGACTATCGCAACACCTATACCGCGAGCTTGAGTTACACCGATTTCTTCGGTGGTGACTACAACACCCTGGAAGATCGCGACTTCCTGGCGTTGAGCTTTGGCGTGAACTTCTGATCTGGCTGAGAAGGATGATTTCAATGCGCAAGATGATTCTGCAATGCGGCGTTCTGGCCCTGAGTCTGTTGGCCGTCGATGTGAAGGCTGCGGTGTCGCCGGAAGAAGCGAACACACTCGGCAACAGCCTGACGCCATTGGGCGGTGAAAAGGCCGGCAACGCCGATGGCTCGATTCCGGCCTGGACTGGCGGCCTGCCGAAAAACGCCGGCGCGGTGGACAGCAAAGGTTTCCTGGCCGACCCGTTCGCCAATGAAAAGCCGCTGTTCACCATCACCGCGGCGACGGTCGACAAATACAAGGACAAGCTTTCCGACGGGCAGATCGCGATGTTCAAGCGCTACCCGCAGACCTACAAGATCCCGGTCTACCCGACCCACCGCACGGTGGCCTTGCCTGCGGACATCTACGAGTCGGCCAAACGCAGCGCGTTGAACGTGACGCCGATCAACGATGGCAATGGCCTGGCCAATTTCACCGGCAATCGCTATTACGCGTTTCCGATTCCGAATAACGGCGTCGAAGTGATCTGGAACCACGTCACCCGTTATCACGGCGGCAATTTGCGTCGCACCATCACCCAGGCCACGCCGCAATCCAATGGCGATTTCACGGTGATCCGCTTCAAGGATGAAGTCGCGGTGCCTTCGCTGCTGGGGGATTTGAAGCCGGGCAGCGACGAGAACGTCCTCAACTATTTCAAGCAGGAGGTGACGGCACCGGCGCGGCTGGCGGGCAACGTGCTGCTGGTTCACGAGACCCTCGATCAGGTCAAGGAGCCGCGCAAGGCGTGGATTTACAACGCGGGTCAGCGTCGCGTGCGGCGTGCACCGCAAGTGGCCTATGATGGTGTCGGCACGTCGTCCGACGGGCTGCGCACCACCGACAACTTCGACATGTTTTCCGGCGCACCGGATCGTTACGACTGGAAGCTGATCGGCAAGAAGGAAATGTACATCCCTTACAACAGCTACAAGCTCGACTCGCCCGACCTCAAGTACACCGATGTGATCAAGGCCGGGCACATCAATCAGGACCTGACGCGCTATGAGTTGCACCGGGTCTGGGAGGTTGTCGCCACGGTCAAGCCCAACGAGCGGCACGTCTATGCCAAGCGGCACATGTACATCGATGAAGACAGTTGGCAGGTGGCGCTGGCGGATCACTACGACGGTCGCGGTCAGCTGTGGCGTGTAGCCGAAGGGCACGCCCAGTTCTACTACGATCATCAGGTGCCGGCCTATACCGTTGAAGCGCTGTATGACCTGATCGCCGGTCGCTACATTGCCCTGGGGATGAAGAACGAAGAGAAGCGCAGCTTCGAATTCGGTATCGATGCCAAAGCAGGTGACTACACGCCGGCAGCGTTGCGGAGTACAGGGGTGAGGTAATCATTCCTACAGCTCTTACAGAAAAAGGTGACTTTGCGGTCACCTTTTTTATAGGTGTCGATCAGTGTGTTGAATACTTCTTCAATAAGCGGTGTAGAGAGGGCTAGGGTGGCGCCACAATTATAAAAAGGCGCACCACTATGACCGCCATGACCCCGTGTCTGGACCGTCCTGGACTCTTGCCCCGTTTGTCTTCCCATCACTTGTCTCGCGACCGGTTGATCGAGCCGTTACTGGCCTCGACAGCGCGGGTGAAACTACTCTGTGCGCCGGCCGGCAGTGGCAAGAGTGCGCTGCTCATCGAATGCCTGCTGCGGGCGCCGGAACAGTGTCACGTCTGTTGGCTGCCGTTGGCGGGTGCGTCGTTGAGTGCCGGCGAATTTCGCCAGCGGCTGGCTCGGGCGTTGGGATCGGACTCAGCGGACGAATCCGGATTGCTGGCGTACCTGGCGCAATTGCAAACGCCGACCTGGCTGTGTCTGGATGACTATTGCCGCACCCCCAACCCGGAGCTCGATCTTTTGCTCGACCGGCTATTGGCGATCAGCAACCCGCTGATTACCTGGTGGTTGAGTGCTCGTCGCCGTCCGCCCTGCAATTGGCCACGCCTGTTGCTCGCTGATGAACTGTACGACTGCGAGCGCGCTACGCTGGCCTTCACTCGAGCTGAAATCGCCCGGCTGCTGCATCACCTGGAACCGGAGCAGGCCGCCAAGCGTGCCAGCAGGATTGTCGAACTGAGCGGCGGCTGGTGCGCGGGCGTGCGGATTGCGCTGCTGCAAAAATGCGCCTGGTCACGCCATGAGCAACTGCACGGTCGACCCGACACGCTGCACGATTACCTTGAGCACGAATTGTTCAGCATTCTGACCCCGGAGCTCACGGAAGCCTGGCGGGTGCTCGCCCATCTGCCCCGATTCAATGCCCGGTTGTGCGACCACTTGTTCGGTGCGGGAGAGGGCGCCCAGTGCCTGAGCACGTTGCAGGCGCTGGGTTGCTTTATCGAGCCCTGGCAGGATTCGACAGACTGGCTGCAGATTTTCGCGCCGCTCACGCAGTTGATGCGCGAAGAGCAATGGCCGGAGGGACGCTCCTGGCATCGTCGCGCCTGTCAGTGGTTCGCCGCCGAACTGGACTGGAAAGCCGCATTTGAACAGGCCTTGCTGGCGCAAGAGTTCGAAGTCGCGGTCAGCCTGTTGCAGCATTTCAGTTTCGAGCACCTGTTCGAGGAGCAGACAGTGGTGCTGTTGTTGCGTCTGCATGAGCGACAAGGCGAGGAGCTGATGCTGGGCTCGCCGCAATTGGTGGGGCTGATCACCGCGGCTTTGCTGTTCGCCGGTCGATTCGAGCAGGCGGGCGAATGCATCGGGCATCTGTCGCGCTTCATGCCTCAGCCGTCGGCGCTCAACCACGGGCAACTGATTGCACGGTGGCAGGCATTGCAAGGTTGGCTCCTGCATTTGCAGGGGCGCATGGAGCCTTCGCGGGCGCATTTGCTGGAGGCGCTCAGCGAGCTCGGCCCGGAACTGTGGAGCGCCCGGTTGATGTGCCTGTCGGGCCTGACCCAGCAAGCGCTGCTGCGAGGCGAGCTTGACGTGGCGCAGGCCCTCAACCGTGAGGCGTTGTGCCTGGCGCGCGCGCAAGGCTCGCTGGTGTTCGAAGGGTTGCTGGAACTCGATCACGCGCAATTGCTCGAGCAACGGGGCGCGTCCGGCAGGGCCGAGCACTTGCTGGCGAACATGCACGATTTGCTCGCCCAACGGCAACCGCTGGCCGAACCGTTACTCGGGCGGATCGCCTTGCGTCGTGGGCGTTTGAGCCTGTCTCAGGGGCGAGATGCGCAGGCGTCCGAGTACTTCGAGAGCGGACTGCAGATGTGCCTGCGCAGCCAGGACAAGCGCGTGCTTTACGGTTTTCTCGGTCTCGCGCAGCTGGCCGCCAATCGCCTGGACTACGCCCAGGCCTTTGTCCTTCTGCGTGACGCCGAACGCTTGATGCAACAACGACGGATTCCCGACACGGTCTATCGCAGTGCTCTGCTGCACATCAGCTGCCATTTCTGGTTACAGCAGGGGCGTCCGGAACTGGCCCGTGAAGCGCTGACCCGGGTACTGCGTCACTATCACGGCCACCATGCACGTCAGGCGCCGCCGGCCACGCTGGAGCTGATCCCCAGTCTTGAATATCTGCTGGTGCTGACTGACGTTTATCTGGGGCAGGCGCAATCACCGGTGGAACGGCTTGAGGGCCAGTTGCAGTCGGTCCGGCAGCGAGGGATGTCGGGGCTGCAAGCGCAGTTGCACCTGGCACTGGCTGAAGTTGCCTGGCTGACGGGTGACATGCTGATGGCGCGCCAGTCGTTGCAGGAAGGCGTGGCGCTGATCGAGCGCTGTAATCTGCAACAGACCCTGCGCGATCTTCAGTTGCGCCAGCCACGGTTGCCAGAGGCCATCGGGCGCGCCGAGCCGGGCAGTTATCCGGAACCGATGGCCCCGGTCCAGAGCGGGTTAAGTCAGCGAGAAATAGAAGTACTTAAATTAGTGGCTCAAGGGAATTCCAATCAACAAATAGCCGACCAGTTGTTCATATCGTTGCATACAGTAAAAACCCATGCGCGACGGATCAATGGGAAGTTAGGGGTAGAGCGTAGAACTCAGGCCGTGGCCCAGGCGAAAGTATTGGGTATCGTTGTTTGAAGTTTTGATTGTTTACGAATGCATACAACTAGTGGGGTGTACTTCGGCTGCTGAGATGTTTATAAATTGTGCGTCGACACGGTCAATGAATATTTGTATTTTTTTGGCGTCTGTTGGTCGGCTCATAATTAATTGAAAGGATGCAATTTATGAGAACTGGTTTGCTCGAAGAATTGAGTGCGAAACTCAACAAGATTTTTCAGGATACGGGCTACACGATCAATGCCGATGATACCTACCTCAATTCGGTAGTGATCAATGCTCAGGGTGAACAGGTCGTTGACTACTCGGAAAGTCTGAGTTGGGCGATCATGGAGAAAGTACAGTCTGATGAAATACCGGCTTTTAGTGATAAATATGCCGGTGTATTTTCCGAGCAGTGGACCTTTGACCCTGCCTATCAAATTGTTGAATTGGATATTGAACAAGTCAACTTGTTCGGGCGCGCAGTGGTCGAGTCCAATCGCTACAAGTAATCGATAAATTATCCGTCCGGCAACGCTGCCATGGCTGGCAGCGTTGCCGGATTATTTATTTTGAAATGTGCAAAAGGAAGCGCGCATGAATATTAAAGTTTTAGAAAGCAGCGTTCAGGAAGAACTTATGCGACCGTCCAGGCGGATGCTGGCGGAACAACCGCAGCAGATTCCCGATTGGCTCCAGCGTGCCAGTGAAGAAGATCGCCAGTATTACTTCGATGCGGAACAGGCATTGGCGAGCAATGAACAAACGGTGAATGAACTGCTGGAGGAGGCCAGGTCCCTCAGGGCGTTCGCAGATTTTTATGCCAGGGAGTTTGTCAGGATTCTCACGGGTGAAATCATCGATCCCCAGCAGCTCTTCGTCAGCGCCCGGCATACGTTTTATGTCGGGCAACAGAAAGTCGTTCAACGCAATCGATTGACCCTTCCCGAGTTCATGCTCAACGGTTTGCATGACCCGGCCAGCGTTCCACTGGAGATTACCCTCGAAGGAGAGACGCTGCCGTCCGGCGTGACCGAACAAGACCTGTTGGACGTGCTGGGCGACACCAGTATGCGTTCGCTGTACGCAGAAAAATTTGAAGAGAAATACGCCAGTGAAGAGGCCATTGTCGCTCTGCAAGCCCGCTTGAACAGTCGCACAGACCTGAGTTCGTTCAGTGCGAAACTGCAAGATCACATCAATGATCAAAGTCTGAAAATCGTCGATCTGACCAGTCAGCAGGCTGAAGGCTACTCCCTGGGCGAACTGTCGTTTAACGGCTGGGAAAAACCTTTCCACGGGATGATTGTTTATTGCGGGCCGGAGGGCGAAGCCGGCCCTTGCGTGCTCTATGCGCCGCAAGCGCCTGATGGCAGAACGTGGCACGAATTTACGTCCTTCAGGCAACTGAACTTTCATATGGCCGAATGGGTGGGATCGCCAGAAGGACGCAGTTAACTGGGCCGACAATCTCACGCCACTGAGCGACGAAGCATCGAAGCGTATATGAGGCTTGTACTGCGGTTGCCGAGTCAGTGGCGGGGCATCAAGCGCAGAAGTTGGCCTGGGTCAGGAGACGGAGCGTTACGCCAGGGAGTTTTGCTCAATATCGAATGGCTGCGGGGCGAAATCGAGGCGTCCACCCCTGCCGGTTATCGTTCCGCATCGTCCTATCATCGAAAATATTTCGCTCGTTTGAACACCGAACTCAAGGCGCTGACCCGGCTTGCCAGCCACGAAGCGGGGCTGATCAGTTACGAAAAATTTGTCTTCAATCTTGTAAAAGAGAGGGCAGACGAGCGGATGGCTTATCACGGCGAGCCGGTGTCCGTTAACCCCGACCTGATCATGGTGGAGCTGGAGGATGGGCAGTCAATGACGCTGACTCAGTTCATCCTCAGAGAACATCACATCACCCTGGAAACCGGTCCGTCGCATAGACCCGGAGATTATCCGCGATTCCGATTGTTGCCGGAACATCCACCGATGTCCGACCTGGTGGGTAACTACGCTTTAGGCTGGTCGAGGACGCTGCGTCCGGGCGAAAAATACATCGATATGCTGTATTCGGATTATCTCGACAAGGACTCTTCGACTTACGCGTTCAGGCGTGACGTGTATGTAAACGTGCAGTTGCATGAAATGCAGCGCGCCGCGTTGGCCGAACTATTCAGCGGTGTACTGGAACGCGGTCACTATTCGCGCATCGAACAGGCCATTGACCGACTGCGCACACCGGAACCCACTGATCCGATTGTTGCCGACTACCCTGATTCTCCCAAGCGCGAAGGTGTCTATGAGTTTCATCTGGCAAATCGCAGGATCCAGGGTGTGTATGTCTTGCGCACAATGGAAAACGGCGGCGTACAGGATTGGTTGTACACACCGCACGCGCCGGATGACCGGTGGTTTCGTCCGTTGGCCGATTTTTCCAGGTCGATCAGGAACGCGGGTCTGGGTACCTATTACTGCCAACGGGCTAAATTCACCGATCAGCGAGTGGTCAAAAACTACGTTGAAGAGGTTATTCACAGCCGGGACGATGTCGAGCCACCGGCGTTGCTAGTCAACAGCCGTGTCTTCGACTTCTCCCTTTGCTACGGCGCCATGATCGGCCAGATCATCAACGGGGTTGATGCCCAAACCACCAGCCTCATTGAGATTATCGCGAAGCTGTCCTACGACGCGGTCGTTGCGGCTGTCTCAGTCATAGGTTGTATCTACCCACCGATTGGTCTCGGACTCAGTGCCGTCGTGATCGCGAAAGGGGTGTTTGAGGGCGGGTTGGCCTACCACGACGGCAAGACCGAGGAGGTCTTTTCCAGTTTCCTGGATTGTGTGCTGGAACTGGCGACATTACGCATCGGTAAGGTGGGGTTTTCGCAGGCTCAAAAGCTGATTGCGAAACGCTTGGGCGATGTGAATACCTGCATGAGCGTTGTCTCGGCCTACAGTGGTAAAACGGCAGATTTGGCGGTTATCACCGAATTGATGAAAGAGGCATTGGCCGAGCCTGATTCCAGCGAGCAGACGCTGCTGGAGTAAACCCGACTAACCGGATACGACAATCGGCTCATACCCCATCCGCCAACTCACGGCCCGCGTCGCCGCCAGCAACCGCTGCGCCGCCGGGCCGTTTTCGTCAGCGTGAAACAGTGAGGTCGGGCCGACAATGGTCATGACGGCCGCCACGTTCCCCACGGCGTTGAACACCGGTGCCGACAAGGCATCCACCCCCGGCATCAACAAACCATGGACATGGTGCAGACCGCGTGCGCGGATCTGTTCGCACAATGCCGCGTAGGCCTGATCGTCTGCCAAGGCATGGGAGGTTGCGGTTTGCAATTCCTGCTCGCGCAACTCCACGGTTTCGCGTTTGGGCAGAAACGCGCCAAACACCAGCCCCGTCGATGAGCTGAGCAACGGCAACACCGAGCCCAATTGCGTGACCACCGTCACCGCGCGTACCGCCGGTTCGATATGCACCACGGTCGCGCCCTGATTGCCCCAAACCGCCAAAAAGCACGTTTCGTTCAACTCATCGCGCAGCTCGGCCAGGGGCAGGGCGGCAACTTTCAGCACGTCCATACTGTTGAGTGCAGCCAGTCCCACGCGCAGGGCTTCGCGCCCCAGGCCGTAATGGTTGGTGGCCGTGTTCTGTTCGGCAAAACCGCTGGCAATCAAGGCCTGCAAATAACGGTGAACCTTGCTCGCCGGCATCTGCACGTGCTCGGCCAGGCGCGACAACGAGGTCGATGGCGACAACTCGGCCAGCGCCTTGAGGATGTCGGTGCCGACCTCGGCCGAGCGGACTTTCTGTTTATCGTTGCTGCGCGGCGTTTCCATGGAGGCGGTCTGATCCCGGGACGAATGGGCGTCTTTATAGCTTGACGGTCAATACCAATCAAATTACGTTATGCGTAATTTAATTACGATAAAAATAACCCAGGCGTGCCACGACCTCTGAATCAGAGTGACAGGCCATTGCCTACTCCCTGTTCAGGAGGCTCCATGAACCTCGATTCAACGGCGCCAGCGCTGGCTTATCAGTCCGGCTTCGGCAACGAATTCAGCAGCGAGGCGTTGCCCGGTGCATTACCCGTCGGCCAGAACTCCCCGCAGAAAGCGCCGTACGGTCTCTACACCGAACTGTTCTCCGGCACTGCATTCACCATGGCCCGCAGTGAAGCGCGGCGCACCTGGATGTACCGCATTCAGCCGTCGGCCAATCACCCGGCGTTCGTCAAACTGGACCGGCAACTGGCTGGCGGCCCGCTGGGTGAAGTGACCCCCAATCGCCTGCGCTGGAACCCGTTGGACATCCCGACCGAGCCCACCGACTTCATCGACGGGCTGGTGAGCATGGCGGCCAATTCGGCGGCGGAAAAACCGGCCGGAATCAGCATCTACAGCTACCGCGCCAACCGCTCCATGGAGCGTGTGTTCTTCAATGCCGACGGCGAGTTGTTGCTGGTTCCGGAGCAGGGACGGCTGCGCATCGCCACTGAACTGGGCGTACTGGAACTTGAACCGCTGGAAATCGCCGTACTGCCGCGCGGTCTGAAATTCCGCGTCGAACTGCTCGACCCGCAGGCGCGCGGCTACATTGCGGAAAACCACGGTGCGCCATTGCGCCTGCCGGACCTCGGACCGATCGGCAGCAACGGCCTGGCCAATCCGCGAGACTTCCTGACGCCGGTCGCCCATTACGAAAACCTCAAGCAGCCGACCACCCTGGTGCAGAAATTCCTCGGTCAATTGTGGGGCTGCGAGCTCGATCATTCGCCGCTCAACGTGGTCGCCTGGCACGGCAACAACGTGCCGTACAAATACGACCTGCGCCGTTTCAACACCATTGGCACGGTCAGTTTCGACCATCCGGATCCGTCGATTTTCACCGTCCTCACTTCGCCGACCAGCGTCCACGGTCTGGCCAATCTGGACTTCGTGATCTTCCCGCCACGCTGGATGGTGGCAGAGAAAACCTTCCGGCCACCGTGGTTCCACCGCAATCTGATGAACGAATTCATGGGCCTGATCAAGGGCGAATACGACGCCAAAGCCGAAGGCTTCGTGCCCGGTGGCGCGTCGCTGCACAGCTGCATGAGCGCCCACGGCCCGGACGGTGAAACCTGCACCAAAGCGATCAACGCCGAGCTCGCCCCGGCGAAAATCGACAACACCATGGCCTTCATGTTCGAGACCAGCCAGGTGCTGCGCCCGAGTCGCTTTGCCCTCGATTGCCCGCAACTGCAAACCAACTACGACGCCTGCTGGGCCACGCTGCCCGCCACTTTCGACCCGACCCGGAGATAACCCATGACTCAGACTTCCATCACTCGTAGCTGGGTTGCCTCCGCCAACGGCCATGCGGATTTCCCGCTGCAAAACCTGCCGCTGGGCGTATTCAGCGTGAAAGGCGGTGCGCCGCGCAGCGGTGTGGCCATCGGTGACCACATCTTAGATCTGGAAGCGGCGCTGGAGGCCGGCCTGTTCGACGGCGCGGCAAAAACTGCCGTCGAAGCCACCTGTGGCGGTCAGCTCAATGCGTTTTTCGAACTGGGCCGCGAGGCTCGCGTCGCCCTGCGTGAACGCTTGGTCGAACTGTTCCAGGAAGGCAGCACCCTGCACGGCAAGATCGAAGCCCAAGGCGCAAAACTGCTGCCGCTGGCGGCAAACTGCGAGATGCACCTGCCGGCGAAAATCAACGATTACACCGACTTCTACGTCGGCATCGAGCACGCGCAAAACGTCGGCAAACTGTTCCGCCCCGACAACCCCTTGCTGCCGAACTACAAGTACGTGCCGATTGGTTATCATGGTCGCGCGTCGACCATTCGCCCGTCCGGCACCGACGTTCGTCGTCCGAAAGGCCAGACCCTGCCGGCCGGCCAGACCGAGCCGACCTTTGGCCCGTGCGCACGTCTGGATTACGAACTGGAACTGGGTATCTGGATCGGTCAGGGCAACGAGATGGGCGACTCGATCGCCATCGGTGACGCCGCCGATCACATCGCCGGTTTCTGCCTGCTCAACGACTGGTCGGCGCGGGATATCCAGGCCTGGGAATACCAGCCGCTAGGGCCGTTCCTGTCGAAAAGTTTTATCACCAGCATTTCGCCATGGGTGGTGACAGCCGAAGCGCTGGAGCCGTTCCGTCGCGCTCAGCCAGCACGTCCTGAAGGCGATCCACAGCCGCTGCCGTACCTGTCCGATAAACGCGATCAGGCCGCTGGCGCCTTCGACATCGAACTGGAAGTGCTGCTGCTGACCGAAGCCATGCGCGAGCAGAACCTGCCGCCCCATCGCCTGACCCTGAGCAACACGCAACACATGTACTGGACCGTGGCGCAACTGGTTGCGCATCACAGCGTCAACGGCTGCCAGTTGCAGGCGGGTGACCTGTTCGGTTCGGGTACGTTGTCGGGGCCGGAGAACGGTCAGTTCGGCAGTCTGCTGGAAATCACCGAAGGCGGTAAAAAACCGATCGAACTGGCGTCGGGCGAGGTGCGTAAGTTCCTCGAGGACGGCGACGAAATCATTCTGCGTGCCCGTTGCAGCCGCGACGGTTTTGCCTCCATCGGTTTCGGCGAATGCCGCGGCAAAGTGCTGCCGGCGCGTTAAGAGGATCGGGTCATGGAACTCTATACCTACTACCGCTCGACCTCGTCTTACCGGGTGCGTATCGCGTTGGCATTGAAAGGGCTGGATTACCAGGCGCTGCCGGTCAACCTGATCGCACCGCCGGGTGGCGAACATCGCCAGCCAGCGTATCTGGACATCAACCCGCAAGGCCGGGTGCCGGCCTTGCGCACCGATGAAGGCGAGTTGCTGATCCAGTCACCGGCGATCATCGAGTTCCTGGAGGAACGTTATCCACAGGTGCCGCTGCTGTCCAAAGACCTCGCTGCTCGCGCGCATGAACGGGGCGTGGCGGCGGTGATCGGTTGCGATGTGCATCCGCTGCACAACGTCAGCGTGCTCAACCGGCTGCGGCAGTTGGGGCACGATGAAACACAGGTGGTCGAGTGGATTGGACACTGGATCGGCCAGGGTCTGGCGACGGTCGAGCAGTTGATTGGCGATGAAGGTTATTGCTTTGGCAATGAGCCGGGAGTGGCGGATGTGTATCTAATTCCGCAGCTGTATGCGGCTGAGCGCTTCAACATTTCGCTGGAGGCATATCCACGGATTCGTCGAGTGGCGGCGCTCGCCGCGACACACCCGGCATTCATCAAGGCGCACCCGGCGAACCAGCCAGACATGCCTTAGTGCTGCACGCAAATCCTTGTAGGAGCGAGCTTGCTCGCGAGGGTCGCCAACGATGATGCGGGCTGTCTGGATGACCGCGTTGTTCCGGCGTTTTTCGCGAGCAAGCTCGCTCCTACAAGGGAGTCAGTGAACGATTGAGTTGGGCGGCAGGTGCCCCAGCCGTTCAGTCAGGCGAATCCGCTGGATCGGGTCGTCGCTGAGCAGCAGCGCATGCTCCAGATCGAAACGCTCGGCGTTCGGGCAGTCCAGCCGTTGGTACAGGCTAGCCCGGGCCAGGTAATCGGAGGCGCTCGCGTTGCCCAGCTCCAGTACACGCTCGGCGTCGATCAGAGCGCCGATGTAATCATCGTGAGAAAGGTGCAACTGGCGCAGGTTGCGTGACAACCGCTGCAGCATCTGCACCGGCTCGGCAGTCAGCAGATGTTCGGCGCTGAGCTTCATGTTCGGGCCGTACTGGCGTTGCAACAGTTCACGGCAATCGTTGGGGTACAACCGGCGTCCACCGCAAGGGTCGAGCAAATGATCGGCCCCCGGTACCCGCAGCAGGAAATGCCCGGGGAAGTTGACCCCGACCATGGGGATTTCCAGGCCTCTGGCCAGTTCCAGCGCAATCAGCCCCAGTGCCAGCGGTTGTCCGCGCCGGCGTTCCAGCACTTTGTCGAGTAAGGCCGCTTGCGGGCGCAAGGGGGTAAAGTCGTCCTGGGCGAAGCCCAGGTCATTCAGGCGTCGCAACAGCGGTTGGGCCAGTTCGCTCACCGGCAGCATCGGCAGACCGTAACTGACGCGTTGTTGCAGGTCCTTGACATTGGCCAGGACCGCCGCTGGATTCACTTCTTTGTCATGCTCAACGGACATCCACAGCGCTGCCTCGAACAGCGCGGGCGGTGATCGTTGCAGACAGTCGAAGAAGCGTTGGCGGGGCGTCATCAAAATCTCCGGGGAATGCCTCGTTTTAGCCTCGTCTGCGGCGTTCGTCCAGTGGCACGCCGGGTTATGTCCGAAACCGCTGAATAGCCGCGCTGCTTATTCCGGTGCGCTTCTGCAATTTTTGGGCGCGAGCCTATACTGGCGACTACAAGAAGTGATTCGGGAGCCCCTACGATGTTCGCTCTCATGCAAAGCACTCGCCTTGAATCCCTGCATCTGAGCGTCGATTCGGTCACCGGGTTGAAGGCGGTCATTGCCATCCATAACAGCCGTCTCGGGCCTGCCCTGGGAGGTTGTCGTTACCTTGCCTATCCCGACGACGAGTCCGCGATCGAGGATGCCATTCGCCTTGCCCAAGGCATGAGTTACAAAGCGGCGCTCGCCGGTCTGGCGCAGGGTGGTGGCGTGGCGGTGATTGTGCGACCGGTCCATGTGGAAAACCGCGCGGCACTGTTCGAAGCGTTTGGCCGCTGCATCAATCAGCTCGACGGCCGCTACATCACTGCCATCGACAGCGGCACCTCGGTGGCGGACATGGATTGCATCGCCCAACAGACCCAGCACGTCACCAGCACCACCTCGGCGGGCGACCCGGCGCCTCACGCGGCGATGGGCGTGTTCACCGGCATTCGTGCCACCGCCATGGCCCGCCTGGGCAGCGATAACCTCGAAGGCCTGCGCGTGGCCATTCAAGGCCTGGGCAATGTCGGTTTCGCCCTGGCCGAACAGCTGCATGCCGCCGGTGCCGAACTGCTGGTCAGCGACATCGATCACGGCAAGGTGCAACTGGCCATGGAGCAACTCGGCGCTCACCCGATTGCCAACGATGCGTTGCTCAGCACGCCTTGCGACATTCTCGCGCCGTGCGGCCTCGGCGGCGTACTCAACAGCAATACCGTCACGCAACTGCGATGCTCGGCGGTGGCGGGTTCGGCGAATAACCAACTGACTCATCTGGATGTCGCGGATCAACTGGAACGGCGAGGCATTCTTTACGCGCCGGACTATGTGATCAATGCGGGCGGGCTGATCTACGTCTCGCTCAAACACCGCGGCGAAGAGCTGACGACCATTACCGCCCACCTGTCGAAAATCAGCTCGAGGCTGACCGAAGTCTTTGCCCATGCCCAGGCGGAGAAACGTTCGCCTGCACGGGTGGCGGACGAATTGGCGGAGAAAGTGTTGTACCGCTGAAGGCTCACTGCGTCCTTCATATCGCTGGCAAATTCTAAAGTCCTGACTACGCTGCAAGCGGGATGGCGCAACGCCACCCGCCCGGTTGATGAGGGCCTGCCAGCGTCTGGGGCAATCATGACTGGCGCAATGCTTTTTCGTGATTTCAAGGAGCGAATCATGTCTTCCAGTTCTTCTCTCACCTGCAATTTCACGATCAACTCCAGTCTCGATATTGGCGTGTCGTTTGTCAGCGACGATAACGGCGCCAATTACGGCGGGCAGATCACTTATTTTCACCCCTGGCACCGCAGGTCCGGTGAGCACCGGTTTGTGGGACAGCGACGGCAACGTCTTCTTTACCCTCTACCAGTCTGAAAACCCGGCTATCAACTGCGTGATCAACTCGGGATCGACGCCCGGTTCCTGGGACCCCTATATAGAGGTCGCCCAGCAAAACGGTCTGATCTGCACCATCACCGGCCCAGTGTCGCAACCCGGTGAAAATACGTTTGGCTATACCCTCGACGTGGTGCCGAGCGCCGGCGTTGGTCAGGGCGCCGTTACGGCTCAGGCAGCCGGATCGCCGACGCCTCAACACGTTGCGCGAATGTTGCTTCCTGCGGGCGGCAAAGAGGCATGGACGCTGATCATGCAGGGCAATGCTGCGGTGCCCGACGACATCAGCGTTGGCTCGCCGGTCGTCATGGCGTGGGCGCGGTTTGACGACGGGACCCAGGTGGCCGGCGGTGTCTACAAATCTGACACCCCGACGGATTACAACGTCAAGTTCATGTGGGTGCTGGACGCCGACGGTAATCAGTATCCCGGTTGGCCCATCGATGTCAGCGATCACGAGGACTTCCTCAACAATGGCTACCTGTTTTCACTGACGCCCGACAGTGATGAGGTCTACCTGCTGAACGTCGTTGAACGGCCATGGGTGAAATCATGACCACTACTTACACCTTCTCCGTCAGCCTGTTCGACGCGAGCGTCAACCCGAACGGGTTGCAGGTTTGGCAGAGCGGCACGTTGACGTTCGACACCGTTTCGATGACGGGTGCATTGGCGCTTCCGGGTTTTTACAAAGATCCGATCCCTTACGAGGGAAGCGCCGTATCGCCATCAACGTCGGCAGGCACGACCATCGAGGCCTCGGGCAAAAGTGCCAAGGCACAGATCACCTTCACGGTGACCTATAACTTTGATGGTTTTCTTTTCAACGGCAGCTATGTCGGCGGTTTGATCAGCGTGCTCGACTACGGCGCACAAGAGACCTATCTCTACGTCATCCAGGGGCTTTCTTCGCAGTCGCCATCGGGGGCGACATTCCGTGGAGGCTCGACAGCTGCGGACAAGCGAACGCCGCGAACGGCTTGAGCCCCGGTTTTTCGCAGGCATGAAAAAGGCCCTGAGCCATTCGACTCAGGGCCTATTCAATTCGGGTGTTGCTTACTTCGGCGTCTTGGCAGCTTTGGCTGGCTTGGTCGGCTCAGCAGCTTCAGCAACTTCAACGGGTTCAGCCTTTTCTACCACTTCCGCCGGCGCATTCAGCAGTTCGGACAACGCATCCGGCTGGCTCTTGAACGCCTTGGCGAACACATCGCGATTCTTCGCCATGTAGATCCCGGCTTCTTCCACTTGCTGCTCGGTCAGGGACGGAACGGCTTTTTGCAACACTTCAGCCAGCAATTCGGCCAGTTCGAGCATTTTGTCATGACGGTCAGCTTCGGCTTTATCCATGAACAAGCGCTCCAGATCTCGGCTGCTGCGGTATACCACTTCGACGGCCATTCACCACCTCACATGCCTTCACGATAGTTGTCTGTTTCGACCACTGTATTTATATACAGCGAAAAGGATAAGCGAATCCCTGCGCTTTGGGTAGTGGCTTTTTAATGTAGACCGAATTCAGGGTTGCCCTGCAACATAGAATCTCCCACAGGGTGCGACCAAACGCCACGGAGCGCGTTTTAGAGCACCTCGCCATCATGTCGCAGGGCCACTGGCCTTTTTTCTGCATGCAGAACAACCGTCACGTCCAACCCGCATCATCCGCTCGAACCGAGCTAAGGAAGAATCATCGTGAAAATCAACTGGGCCGAGAACCTGCGGCAGAACGTGCACCAACTGGCCGAGTCCCTGGGCAATCTGTTCGTCGAGACCTTCCACTACCTGGCGCTGTTCGCCATTGGTGCGGTGACCGCGTGGGCGGCGGTGATGGAGTTTCTGGGGATGATCGAAGAGGGGCACATCAAGATCGATGACATCTTGCTGCTGTTCATCTACCTCGAACTGGGCGCGATGGTCGGGATTTACTTCAAGACCAACCACATGCCGGTGCGCTTTCTGATCTACGTGGCGATCACCGCGCTGACGCGTTTGCTGATCTCCAACGTCTCGCACCACAACCCGCCTGATCTCGGCATCATTTACCTGTGCGGCGGGATTCTGCTGCTGGCGTTTGCGATTCTGGTGGTGCGTTACGCCTCGTCGCAATTCCCTTCGGTGAAGATCGAACACCCGCAACGCAAGATCGATGCGGGTTCCGGTGAGCATCCCGAAGTGGAGAAGGGCGAGATTTAAAGGCGCATGGTGGGCCGCGGGTGGCCTTTGGTTGGCGGCGGCAGCTTGTGGTTGTCGCCGTCGGTCATGGCTTCGAGGATGGTCATGGCGCACTGGCCCTGTTCGATGGCAATGCCGAACTGGATGCTTTGCACCAAACGTTTGAGGCGCTTGGGGTCATTGCGTTGTTCGGCGCTGATCATCCGTTTGGCCACGACACGGCCACTGTTGGACAGGGTTAGCATGATGCTGCCGTCCAGACCCTGAATGCTCAGGTTGATCTGGTAATCCGGTGCAAAGGCATCGGTAATGAGCTGAAAGGGGTTGTCCATGATGCGTCACCGCCTGATTGAACGTGCAGTTATTGACCGGCCATGATCGGGTTGGTTCGCAACACTGGACCATCGGCATGTCGCTCGCTGAGGTTTTCAAAAATCCTTTTTGCCTCGTCAGAGATGTAGCAAGGGGCATGCCGGAAAAATTGTCGAACAATGATCGCCCCTGTAGGAGCGAGCTTGCTCGCGATGGTCGTCAACGATTACGCGTGTTTACTGGCTAAACGCGGTGCTCTGAAGTCCATCGCGAGCAAGCTCGCTCCTACAGGAGATCTTGCCCGTTTCGGGGCGTGTGTTCGCAGACGGTGCAATCAGACCGATCAGCACTCCACCCAGCTGACAGCCAGGCCGCCCCGTGAAGTCTCTTTGTATTTGTCATGCATGTCGGCGCCGGTATCGCGCATGGTGCGGATCACCCGGTCCAGGGAAATGAAGTGTTTGCCGTCGCCGCGCAGGGCCATTTGCGTGGCGTTGATCGCCTTCACGGCAGCGATGGCATTGCGCTCGATGCACGGCACCTGCACCAGGCCGCCGACCGGGTCGCAGGTCAGGCCGAGGTTGTGTTCCAGGCCGATTTCGGCGGCGTTTTCCAGTTGCTCCGGCGTGGCCCCGAGCACATCCGCCAGACCGGCGGCGGCCATGGCGCACGCCGAACCGACTTCGCCCTGACAGCCGACTTCGGCGCCGGAGATCGAGGCGTTTTTCTTGCACAGAATGCCGACCGCCGCCGCGCCTAAAAAGAAAGCCACGACATCATCGTCCGACGCGTCCGGGTTGAATTTCATGTAGTAGTGCAGAACGGCGGGAATGATCCCTGCCGCGCCGTTGGTGGGCGCGGTGACCATTCGTCCTCCGGCTGCGTTTTCTTCGTTCACGGCGAGGGCGAACAGGTTCACCCATTCCATCGCCGAGAGCGTGGAAGTGATGACATTCGGCTTACCGATTTCCAACAGGCTGCGATGCAATTTCGCCGCACGACGTGGAACATTCAGACCGCCGGGCAGGATGCCTTCATGGCGCAAGCCCTGCTCGACGCACTCGCGCATCACCGACCAGATATGCAGCAGGCCCTGACGGATGTCGGCTTCGCTGCGCCAGGCCAGTTCATTGGCCATCATCAATTCGGAAACCCTGAGTCCATGCTGATTGCAGAGCTTGAGCAGTTCGGCGGCGCTGGAGAATTCGAACGGCAGTGGCACTTCACTGATCGGCGCGATGCCGGGCTCGGCTTCGGCCGCTTCGATGATGAAACCGCCGCCGATCGAGTAGTACGTTTGCTCCGACAGCTCACCGGTTTCGCCGAAGGCTGTCAGAGACATGGCGTTGGGGTGGTAAGGCAGGCTCTCGTCGAGCAGCAGCAAATCGCGGTGCCAGTCGAAGGCAATGGTGGTTTGGCCGGCCAGATTCAGTTCGCCGGTCTCCAGCAATGTGTTGATGCGGCTGTCGATGCAGGTCGGATCGATGCTGTCCGGCCATTCGCCCATCAGGCCCATGACACAGGCGCGGTCAGTGGCGTGGCCAACGCCGGTGGCTGAGAGGGAGCCGTATAGGCGGATTTCCACCCGACGGACGGCGTCGAGCAAATTCTGCTCAATCAGTGCCTGGGCGAAGGTCGCGGCGGCGCGCATCGGGCCGACGGTGTGGGAACTGGACGGACCGATGCCGACTTTGAAAAGATCAAAAACACTGATAGCCATGCTAAAGCCTATACAAGCAATGGAAGAGAAATCGCTGCCATTTTCGTAGGACAAGCGCAATGTCGGCGATACTGACTACCTCGGTCCTACGTGACCAACGAAACTTCCTAAGACAGCCTTTAGCAGGACTAAACAATGAGTCGCCAATTGCACGCCCAGACTTACGTCTGGCTGCACGTGTTTTCCTGTGCCGCGCGGCACTTGTCGTTCACCCGTTGCGCCGAAGAACTGCACATCACGCCGGGTGCGGTCAGTCAGCAAATCCGCCAACTGGAAGAACGGCTGGGGTTCCGACTGTTTCACCGGCGTGCCCGGGGTGTGGAGTTGAGCGCGGAGGGCCAGCGACTGGCCATTACGGTCAACGAGGCTTACGGCAGCATCGACGCCGAATTGCGACGACTGGACGCCGGAATGATCAGCGGGATTTTGCGGGTGCGCTCGATTCCATCGTTCCTGAGCAAATGGCTGACCCCGCGTCTGCCGCGCTTGCAGCAGCGTTTCCCGGACATTCAATTGCGCCTGGTGGCGGAGGACAGCAGCGTGCCGTTGCACGAGGGCGACTTCGACCTGGCCATTGATCTGAATGACGGCAGTTACCCCGGCTTGTTATCCACGGCCTTGCTCGACGAGCAGATCTTCCCGGTCTGCGCGCCGAGCCTGTTGCGCGGGCGGCCGCCGTTGCACGGCCCGGCAGACCTGTCGCACTTTCCGCTGTTGCACGACATCACGGCCTGGCGCGGCAGTTATGAATACGCGGAATGGGAGTTCTATCTCAACGCCATCGGCTTCGAAGGCGCGGACGTTCGTCGCGGGCACACGTTCAATCGCAACCACCTGACCATCGAAGCGGCGATTGCCGGTATGGGCGTGGCGATTGCGCGGCGGACGTTGCTCAACGATGAGCTGGATCGGGGGACGTTGATTGTGCCGTTTGGTCTGGCGGTGCCGAATCACAAACGTTACATGCTGCTTTATGCGCCGGGGGCGCTGAGCCATCCGGGCGTGCGCGCGGTGCATGACTGGCTGGTGGAGGAAGCGGCGGTTTTTCGAAGCCTGCACCCGCTGGCGGAGCGGCAGATGTGAGTAATTATGACAAAGAAGTGAAGCGACCCAACTCCCGACCTTAACAGCGCTTTTGCTCCTTGTCCGGCTTTTTTTGCGAATGAAAATTTATCTTTTTCCAGGGGTTGAATTGTTCGTCGCACAGACCGATTGTGTAACCAAGAGGTCGCGGTGACGACGCCCAAGGGCCAGCCGATGTGCCTCTCGCTAGCTAGCTGAAATAAGGGATGAACTATGCAAATCCAAGTCAACAGCGATAACCATATTCAAAGCAGCATCCGACTGGAGGAGTGGGTACGTACTACCATTGAGAGCACGCTAGAACGTTATGAAGAGGACCTGACCCGCGTCGAGGTTCACCTGCGGGACGAGAACGGCGACAAGCCCGGTCCCCACGATTTGCGCTGCCAGCTGGAAGCGCGGCCAAAAGGCCACCAACCGATTTCTGTGACCCATAAGGCCGAGAACCTGGAACTGGCGATCGACGGTGCGGCTGAAAAACTCGAACACGCGCTGGAACATCTGTTCGGCAAACTGCGGGGCAAACCCCGTGCCGCTATAGTGCCGTTCGAAAGGCCCACTGCCGATGCACTGCTGGAAGACGAATTTCTCGAGAACGAACAGGCTGCACAAAACGGCTGACGCCTGAAACCACTTCTTTACCTTTCCACCACTGAAAACGGGCCTGCTATGCAGGCCCGTTCTTGTTTCAGGGTTTGGTTAACTCTTCAGGTTGATGAATACCTGTGGCGAGGGGATTTATCCCCGTTCGGTTGCGAAGCCGTATCCCCATACATGCGGTATATCTGATACATCGTGATTGCGGTTTTGGGGCTGCTTCGCAGCCCAACGGGGATAAATCCCCTCGCCACAATGATGCTTGCCTCCAGGCATCATTGGACCAAAGCGCAGGAAAAGCCGGATCTTTTTGCGTATGAGAATATTTATCATTAATATTGCGACCTTGTTGGCCCCCTGACTTTCTCGCGGCCTCACCCGTTTCAAGGTCGAAACATGAAAGTACTCCCCGTTTCCTATCGATTGGCCGTCACCTCGCGAGTGCTGGCCGCAGTGCTGGGCGGCTATATCGTCGCGGCGCTCGCCAGTGTCAGCTTGAGTCTGTGGGTGCCCATGGCCCGCGCCGACGCCGTGGTGACCGGGATGATGACCTCGTTTCTGGCCTACCTGTGCGCGGTGATCTGGTGTTTTGCCTGCCGCAGCGCGTGGCGGGCCTGGCTCGGGTTGATCGTGCCGAGTCTGGTGCTGGCGGCGGTGTCGGGGCTGGCGTATTGGATGGGCCACTCATGAAAGAGGGCTTTCGTCAGGCGATGGCCTGGTTGCACACCTGGGCCGGGTTGATCTTCGGCTGGTTGCTGTTCGCGATTTTCCTGACCGGCACACTGGCCTATTTCAAGGATGAGATCAGCCACTGGATGCAGCCGGAAATTCCTGCCCGTTCGGTGACCTCCGAAGCCAGTCTGACCCTGGCACAGAACTACCTTCAGCAACACGCCGCCGGTGCCTCGCGCTGGCTCATCGACCTGCCCGATGCGCGCGAACCCGGCCTGTCAGTACGCTGGCAGCAGACCCCGGCCAAGCGTGGCGAACGCGGCCAGTTCACGGAAAAACTCCTCGATCCGCAAACCGGCGCCGAAGTGCAGGGCCGCGAAACCACTGGCGGCGAGTTCTTCTACCGCTTCCACTTTCAACTGCAAATGCCTTATCCGTGGGGTCGCTGGCTGTCGACCATCGCCGCCATGGTGATGTTCGTCGCGCTGATCAGCGGGATCATCACCCACAAGAAAATCTTCAAGGACTTCTTCACCTTCCGTCCGCGCAAGGGCCAGCGTTCCTGGCTCGACGGGCACAACGCGGTGGGCGTGCTGGTGCTGCCGTTTCACCTGATGATCACCTACAGCAGCCTGGTGATTTTCATGTCGATGGTGATGCCGGCGAGCATCCTGGCCTCGTACAACGGTGATGTGCGGGCGTTTTTCGATGAGGTGTTTCCGGCGTCTACTACGCCGGAGCTGGCGGGCAAACCGGCTGAATTGGCGCCGCTGGCACCGCTGCTGGAAAAGGCTCGCGAGCAGTGGTCGGGCGGGCAGGTCGGGCGGCTCACCGTGAACAATCCGGGCGATGCGAATGCCTCGGTCGTGCTGGTGCGTGACGGCGCCAACCGTGTGGTCCACGACTTCGGCAGCGCCGTGACCTTCAACGGCGTCACTGGGCAGTTGCTCGCTACGACGCCGGAGCAATCGCTGCCGAGGGCGATTGCCGGCAGTTTCTACGGGTTGCACATGGGCCATTTCGCCGGCCCGGTGCTGCGCTGGTTGTACTTCATCTGCGGGTTGGCCGGCACGGCGATGATCGGCACCGGGCTGGTGGTCTGGCTCGGCAAGCGTCAGCTCAAGCATGCGAAAAGCGGCGTGATGCCGTTCGAGTTGCGGCTGGTGGACGTGCTGAACATCGCCGGCATGTCCGGGTTGATGGTCGCCGTGGCCGCGTTCTTCTGGGCCAATCGCCTGTTGCCGGTGGACATGGCCGCGCGCGCGGATTGGGAAGTGAACAGCTTCTTTATCGTCTGGGGCTTGAGTGTGTTGCATGCCGTGGTCCGCCGTGGCCGTGCGGCGTGGGTCGAGCAGTTGGCGCTGGTGGCGCTGCTGTTTGGCGCGGTGCCGGTGCTGAACGCCCTGACCACGCCGTATCACTTGGGTCTCACGCTGGCGCAGGGCGATTGGGCCATGGCCGGTTTCGACCTGACGTGTCTGGGCAGCGGTCTGTTTTTCGCCTGGGCCGCGTGGAAAATGCAGCGTTCGGGACAGGCTGAAGCCGTTATTCAACAACGTGCGCAACCGATCACCCTTGAGCGAGAGGCGAACTGAATGTTGCTGGCCCTGTTGCTCTGTTACGGCGGTTTTACCGCGCTATGTTTATCGATGGACCGGCATCACGCCGAGTTGTTGGGCCGCAAGCCGTCGGCCCGTCGCCGCCAGGGCATGAAGCTCGGTGGCTGGGTGTTGCTGGCCTTGTCGCTGTGGGCGGCGGTGGCTTCGACCGGTTGGGGCCTTGGGTTGGTGGAGTGGTTTGCGGTGCTGATGCTCAGTGCATTGCTGCTGGTGCTGTTGATGCCCTATCGACCGCGTCTGGCGTTGTCACTGGCCGGTATAAGTCTGCTCATCAGCCCTGTTGCCGCGTTTGCGCAGTACTGACCTGATGATCACCAGTCCTCCTGATTCCCACGACGACGAACCTCGCGGAGCGCGTGCGCATTTCCTGCAGGTGTTCTTGTCCCAGCGTTCGCAAATGGAAGCGCTGGTGAACCGTCGTGTCGGGTGTCGGGCAACGGCAGCAGACCTGGTGCAGGACTTGTTTTTGCGCTTCTGGCGCCGGCCGCTGGTGCAGGTCGAAGAGCTCAGCACGTACCTGTTGCGCTGCGCCGGCAACATCGCCATCGACCACTTGCGCAGCGAAGGCACGCGCGTGCGGGTCAATGAAGGCTGGCAACCGGATCAGCCCGACAGCCACGGCAGTGAACCCCAGGCTGCGCTGGAGGCCGGCAATGATTTGCGCCACGTCGAAGCGGCGTTGCGCGCGTTGCCCGAGCGCACGCGGCAGATTTTTCTGCTCAACCGCATCCACGGCCGCAAATACGCCGAGATCGCCAAGGCCATGGGGTTGTCCCAAAGTGC
Source organism: Pseudomonas sp. LBUM1651 (assembly GCF_059716135.1). Taxonomy (NCBI): domain Bacteria; kingdom Pseudomonadati; phylum Pseudomonadota; class Gammaproteobacteria; order Pseudomonadales; family Pseudomonadaceae; genus Pseudomonas; species Pseudomonas sp. LBUM1651. The sequence continues at coordinate 998,260 of NZ_CP166805.1, forward strand.
CGTGGAAAAACATATGATGCGCGCCCTCGAAGCCTGCAAGGCCAGCCTGCGGGATCCCGAACCGCGCACGCCAAGGAAAGCACCGTGAATCAGCTTGACCGCGTCACCCCGACGCCCGCTCAGGAACAGGCCGCTTTCGCCTGGTTGAGTCTGTTGCATGACCAGCCGAGCAGCGGCGACCAGGCCACGTTCAGCCATTGGCTGCAAGCCGACCCGGCCCATGCCGAGGCCTACGCCCAGGCGCAAGTGGTGTGGGAATTGAGCGAAGTGCCGGCGCGCACGCTGGCCAACGAAGACGCGTTTGCCTTGCAGGGTTACCTCAACGCCATGAATCAATCGCGTCGCAGCAGTGTTCGGCGCTGGTCCGGTGCGCTGGCGATGGCGGCGTGCCTGTTGTTGATGATCAGCCTCGGTTCAGGCTGGCAGCCGATGCGATGGGTCGACGATCTTGGCGCTGATTATGTATCGGCGCCGGGGGAAATTCGCACCGTCACGCTGGCGGATCAATCGCAAGTCACCCTGGATGCCGACAGTGCCATCGCCGTGGATTTCAGTCGGGGCGAGCGCCACGTTCATTTGCGTCGCGGCGCCGGTTTCTTCAGCGTGACGCACACGGGCGAGCCGTTTGTGGTGGATGCGGAAAAGGGTCAGGCACGGGTGCTGGGCACGCAGTTTGAAGTGCGTTTGCAACCCCATGGCGCTCAGGTCACGGTGTTGTCCGGCCGGGTTGGCGTGACGGCGGACAAGCACGCCGAGCAGCAGATTCTGACCGCCGGCCAACAAGTGGCTTACGGCGAAGGTGCGGCGGAAAAACTGCAGGCAGTGGACAGCGAAGCGCAGTTGGCGTGGCGCCAGGGCTGGCTCAACTACTACAAGGCGCCGCTGGCCGATGTGGTGCAGGATTTGCGCCGTTATTACCCGGGGCGGATTGTGCTGCTCAATGATGAACTGGCGGCGCGGCGGGTCAGTGGCAGTTTTCCGGGCAAGGATCCTCTGGCGGTGTTGAGTTCGTTGCAGGGGGTGATGGGGTTTGAGCAGCATAGCGTTTTGGGGCATTTGATTATTTTGCGGTGAGGCTGCTGGCCTCATCGCGAGCAAGCTCGGCTCCTACAAGGGATCGGTGTCGAACCACATTTTTGTGATCAACACACATCCCCTGTAGGAGCCGAGCTTGCTCGCGATGACGGCAGATCAGACGCCAAATTCCTCAAGGGAAAATTATTTTCAACTTTCTGGTGAGGTAAACCCAAGCCCCATCCGTGTAGTGACTGAAACTGCGAGTCATTCGCATCCGTAGCGGTTCTACACAGGTCATGAGCAATGAAGTCCAGGGCAAAATCGGGTTCGGTCAAACAGTGGTTGGGTGCCTCGGCGTTGGTTGTTTCGGCATTGGCGTTGCTGCCATTGAGCGTGGCATTGGCCGCTGAGGCCGGCACGACGCAGCAGCGTTCGCAGTTCAACTTTGCGATGGCCGCCAAACCGCTGCCTCAGGCCTTGAGCGACTTCAGCCGGATTACCGGCATCAGCGTGGTCTACACCGACGAAGCGCCATACGGCATTACCGCGCCAGCCGTCAGCGGGCAGATGAGCGCCGAACAGGCGATCCAGCGTTTGCTCAGCGGTTCGGGTTTGACCTTCCGTCGCACCGATGCTCACACCCTGGCGCTGGAACCGCAGCCCACCGAAGGCGCCCTGAACCTGGGCGCGACCACCATCACCTCGGTGATGGATCAAACCATGAGCTACCAGCCGCCGCCCACCAGTTCGGTGATGCGCTCGTCGGCCTTGCTCCAGGAAATTCCCCAGACCGTCAACGTGATCCCGGCCCAGGTCATTCGTGACCAGGCACCGCGCAACCTCGATGACGCGCTGGCCAACGTCAGCGGCATCACCCAGGGCAACACGCTGGGCAGCACCCAGGATTCGGTGATGACCCGCGGTTTCGGCGACAACCGCAACGGCTCGATCATGCGCGACGGTATGCCAGTGGTGCAGGGCCGTGGCCTCAACGCCACGGTCGATCGGGTCGAAGTGCTCAAGGGCCCAGCCTCCTTGCTCTACGGCATCCAGGACCCGGGCGGCGTGGTTAACATGGTCAGCAAGAAACCTGAACTCGAGCAGTACAACGCGTTGACCCTGCGCGGCTCGACCTACGGCGACGGCAAAAACGGTAGCGGTGGCGGCCTCGACAGCACCGGCGCGCTCGGTGATTCCGGGCTGGCGTACCGCATGGTGCTGGACCACGAAGACGAAGATTACTGGCGCAACTTCGGCACCCACCGCGAGACCCTGGTGGCGCCATCCCTGGCCTGGTTCGGTGAAAGCACCAAGCTGTTGTTCGCCTATGAACACCGTGAGTTCCTGACCCCGTTCGACCGCGGCACGCTGATCGACCCGCGTGACAACCATCCGCTGGACATCTCCCGCGATCGTCGCCTCGACGAGCCGTTCAACAACATGGAAGGGCGCTCGGACCTGTATCACTTCGAGGCCGACCACGAGCTCAACGACAACTGGAAAGCTCACTTCGGCTACAGCTGGAACCGTGAAACCTACGACGCCAGCCAGGTGCGCGTCACGGCCATCAACACCGCCAAAGGCACGCTGACCCGCAGCATGGACGGCACGCAAAACGCGATCAGCACCGACCGCTTCACCACCGCCAGCCTCGAAGGCAAGGTCAATGTGCTGGGCATGCAGCATGACCTGGTGTTCGGCGTCGATGACGAGTACCGCAAGATCTACCGCGAAGACCTGATCCGCCAGAAAAGCCTGACCACCTTCAGCTACCTCAACCCGGTCTATGGCCGTGAAGTCGCCGGCACCACCGTCAGCCCGGCCGACAGCGCGCAGACCGATTTGCTGCGCAGCGATTCGCTGTTCCTGCAGGACTCGATCCACCTCACCGACCAGTGGATTCTGGTGGCTGGCGGACGTTTCCAGGAGTACGACCAGTACGCCGGCAAAGGCGTGCCGTTCAAGGCCAACACCGACAGCAACGGCCAGAAGTGGGTGCCGCGCGCCGGTCTGGTGTACCGCTACACCGACGCGTTGTCGTTCTATGGCAGCTATACCGAATCGTTCAAACCCAACTCGACCATCGCCCCGTTGAGCGGCAGCAGCACCGTGCTCGACGGCAGCGTTGCACCGGAAGAAGCCAAGTCCTGGGAAGTCGGCGCCAAGCTGGATATTCCGGGCCGTGTGACGGGTAACGTCGCGCTGTTCGACATCAAGAAACGCAACGTGCTGGTGGCCAATTCCGAAGGCCCGGTGACGATCTACAGCGCTGCCGGTGAAGTGCGTTCCCGTGGGCTGGAAGTGGATTTGACCGGCCAGCTCAGTGACCGTTGGAGCATGATCGGCAGCTATGCCTACACCGATGCCGAAGTGACCGAGGACCCGACCTACAAAGGCAAAAAACTGCAAAACGTCGCCAAGAACACCGGCTCGCTGTCGGCGGTCTATGACTTTGGCACCATCGTGGGTGGCGATCAGTTGCGGGTCGGCGCGGGCGCGCGGTATGTCGGTGAGCGGGCGGGCAACGCAGTGAATGATTTTGATCTGCCGAGCTACACCGTGGCCGATGCATTCGCCACCTACGACACCAAGGTCGAAGGGCAGAAGGTCAAGTTTCAGCTCAACGTGAAAAACCTGTTTGACCGCACCTATTACACGTCGGCGGCGAGCCGGTTCTTTGTGTCGATGGGGGATTCGCGGCAGGTGTCGCTATCTAGCACTTTGGAGTTCTGATCAGAGACCGCGTTATCGTTCTTCGCGGGCAAGCCTCGCTCCTACAGGTTCGGCACCGTCCTTGTAGGAGCGAGGCTTGCCCGCGAAGGCGGTACCACAGGCGCTGAAGATTTCAGGACTACCGCAAAAACGCCTGCCGATATTCGCCAGGCGTCCCACCGAGAACCTGGCGAAACCGGTTGGTAAAGTGACTCGCACTGGCAAACCCGCACGCCAGCGCAATCTCCCCCAATGGCTGCGATGTCGTCCGCAGCAACTCCCGCGCCCGGCTCAGCCGCCGCGCCAACACATACTGATGCGGCGGCAAACCAAAGCTCTCTCTGAACATCCGCGCAAAGTGATACTCCGACAGCGCACACAAACCCGCCAACTGCCCCAGGCTGATGGCTTCGGCCAACTGATTGTCGATGAACTCGACCAACTGCCGTCGCTGATGTGCAGCCAACCCACCCTTGAGCCGCAAACCGTCGCGCATCCCGACTTGGCCGAGCAGCACGTGGCTGAGCATTTCATGGGCCAGGCTGCTGGTGAGCAGGCGTTCGCCGGGTTCATCCCAGTTGAGTGTGAGCATCTGGCGAAAGCGCCGTGCTTGTTGCGGGTCGTCGAGAAAGGTCCCTTCGCGCAACTGCAGCTCGCGAGGTTCGCGGTCCAGCAGCGTGACGCAGCCGAGGGCGAACTGTTCGGGGCTGAAATACAGATGGGCCAGGCGAATGTCGCCGTTGATCACCCAGCCTGACTGATGGTCGGCGGGCAGGATGCACAGCTTGTCTGGGCCGCCCTTGGTGCCAGGCTGGTCGCGGCGAAAGGTGCCGGTGCCGCCGGCGATGTAGCAGGACAAGGTATGGTGGCTCGGCGCTTCGTAGTCCTGGGCGTCGTGATGGTTGCTCCACAAGGCTGCAGCCATGCCGTCACCGAGCTCGGCGCTGTGCTCGAGGCGAGCATTGGGCGAGCGGTTGAGGGCTTGAAAGACTTGCAGGGTTTCCAGTGCGGGCATGATCGGTTCTCTCCAACGCTTTGCATCCTACTCCGTAGACGTTGGCCTGCCAGCCTCTGCGCCGACAAAAGCGCAAGTTTATGCAAGTGCAAAAGGATTGCGCGAAGGACACTGAACCCCTAACTAGGCAATGCCCTGTGGCGAGGGAGCTTGCTCCCGCTTGAGTGCGCAGCACTCACAAAGGGGCCGCTGCGCAGCCCAACGCGAGCAAGCTCGCTCGCCACAGAAGCAAACAGCATTGCCACTTCCCGGAGTCCTTGGCCATGAACCTTTCGCTGTACTTGCTGACCGTGCTGATCTGGGGCACCACCTGGATTGCCTTGAAATGGCAACTGGGGGTGGTGGCCATTCCGGTGTCGATCGTCTATCGCTTCGGCCTCGCCGCGCTGGTGCTGTTCGTGATGCTGTTGCTCAGCCGCAAGCTGCAAGTGATGAACCGTCGCGGGCACCTGATTTGTCTGGCGCAAGGGCTGTGCCTGTTTTGCATCAATTTCATGTGCTTCCTGACCGCCAGCCAGTGGATACCCAGTGGCCTGGTGGCCGTCGTGTTTTCCACCGCGACGCTATGGAATGCCCTGAACGCGCGGGTGTTCTTCGGCCAGAAAATCGCCCGCAACGTCCTGTTGGGTGGTGCACTCGGTTTGCTGGGGCTGGGTTTGCTGTTCTGGCCAGAACTGGCCGGCCACACCGCCAGCCCGGAAACCTTGCTGGGCCTGGGTCTGGCGTTGCTCGGAACGCTGTGTTTCTCGGCGGGCAACATGTTGTCGAGCCTGCAGCAGAAGGCAGGTCTCAAGCCGCTGACCACCAACGCCTGGGGCATGGCCTACGGCGCGGCGATGCTGTCGGCGTGGTGCCTGGTCAAAGGCATTCCGTTCGACATGGAATGGAATGCGCGTTACATCGGATCGTTGCTTTACCTGGTCATTCCGGGCTCGGTGATCGGTTTCACTGCCTACCTGACGCTGGTCGGGCGAATGGGCCCCGAGCGTGCAGCCTATTGCACGGTGTTGTTCCCGGTGGTGGCGCTCAATGTGTCGGCGTTTGTCGAAGGCTACCAATGGACCGCACCGGCGCTGGTGGGGCTGGTGATGGTGATGCTGGGCAACGTGCTGGTGTTTCGTAAACCCAAGGCGCCGATGGTGCCAGGACACGGCAAGCTGGCTTAAGAGAATACCCTGTAGGAGCGAGCCTGCTCGCGATGGACTCAAGGCCACCGCGGGGCATCTGGTTTCCCGCGTTATCGTTGACGACCATCGCGAGCAGGCTCGCTCCCACAGGGGCCAGGGTCAGCCTTTCCAGACTTGTGGATTGACCAGATCCTGCGGCCGCTCGCCCAGAAGTGCACTGCGCAGATTGGCCAGTGCACGGTTGGCCATGGCCTCGCGGGTTTCGTGGGTCGCCGAGCCGATGTGTGGCAAGGTCACTGCGTTTTTCAGTTGATACAGCGGCGATTCGGCCAGCGGTTCTTTCTCGTAGACATCCAGCCCGGCGCCCCGGATCTGATTATTTTGCAACGCTTCGATCAGTGCCGGTTCGTCCACCACCGGGCCGCGGGCGATGTTGATCAGGATCGCGCTCGGCTTCATCAACGCCAGTTCTCGGCGGCTGATCAGGTGTTTGGTCTTTTCACTGAGCGGCACCACCAGGCAGACAAAATCGGCCTCGGCCAGCAGCTCATCCAGGCTGCGGAACTGCGCGCCGAGTTCTTGTTCCAGCGCGGTTTTGCGGCTGTTGCCGCTGTAGATAACGGGCATGTTGAAACCGAGCCGACCGCGACGGGCGATGGCCGCGCCGATATTGCCCATGCCGACAATGCCCAGGGTTTTGCCATAGACATCGGTGCCGAACAACGGGGCGCCGACGGTCGCTTGCCATTGGCCGGCCTTGGTCCAGGCGTCCAGCTCGGCAACGCGGCGGGCACTACTCATCAGCAGGGCGAAGGCCAGGTCCGCGGTGCTTTCGGTGAGGACATCAGGCGTGTTGGTCAGCATGATCCCGCGTTCGTTGAAATAGGCGACGTCATAGTTGTCGTAGCCGACCGACACGCTGGACACCACTTCCAGTTTGCTCGCGTTCTCCAGTTGCGCCCGGCCGAGCTTGCGACCCACGCCGATCAGGCCATGGGCGTGGGGCAGGGCTTCGTTGAATTGAGCGTTGATGTCGCCGTTTTTCGGGTTGGGCACGATGACGTCGAAGTCCTGCTTGAGGCGTTCGATCATTTCAGGCGTGATGCGGCTGAAGGCGAGGACGGTCTTTTTCATGGGAGGAGGGCTCGTCGGGCGGGGAGAATGCTAAGCACGCTAACATTCTTCCCGGACCTTGTGTAGGAGCGAGCTTGCTCGCGAAAAACCTGAGATCGCCGTTGGGTGTCAGGCTTGCCGCGTTATCGTTCACGACCATCGCGAGCAAGCTCGCTCCTACAATAAATTGGGCTCAGTTCGCCAACCGTGCCCCAGCCAGACTCCCGCTCAACTCATACGCCGCCAGTTCCGCCTGATGCGCCGCCAGAATATCCGGCAACGACCCGCGCAAATACTCGACCCAGGTCTTGATCTTCGCATCCAGGTACTGCCGCGAGGGGTAGATCGCGTACAGGTTCAGTTCCTGCGACCGGTAGTTCGGCATCACCCGCACCAGCGAGCCGTTACGCAACCCTTCAATCGCCGCATACACCGGCAATACGCCGACGCCCATGCCGCTGGTGATCGCGGTCTTCATCGCGTCCGCCGAGTTCACCAGAAACGGCGAGTTCTGAATGGTGACCATTTCCTGGCCTTCGGGCCCGTCGAAGGTCCACTTCTCCAGTGGAATCACCGGGCTCACCAGGCGCAGGCACGCATGGTTCAGCAAATCGCTGGGCTTGTGCGCGCAGCCGTTGGCTTTCACGTACGCCGGCGAGGCGCAGACGATGCTGTAGGTGATGCCCAGACGCTGGGACACAAAACCCGAATCCGGCAGTTCGCTGGCGAGGACGATCGACACGTCGTAGCCCTCGTCGAGCAAGTCCGGCACGCGGTTGGCCATGGTCAGGTCGAAGGTCACGTCAGGGTGAGTCTTGCGATAACGGGCAATGGCGTCGATCACGAAGTGCTGACCGATGCCGGTCATGGTGTGCACCTTGAGCTGCCCGGCCGGGCGCGCGTGGGCGTCACTGGCTTCGGCCTCGGCTTCTTCGACATAGGCCAGGATCTGCTCGCAACGCAACAGGTAGCGCTTGCCGGCCTCGGTCAGGGCGATGCGACGAGTGGTGCGGTTGAGCAGGCGGGTTTGCAGGTGGGCTTCCAGGTTGGAGACCGCGCGCGAGACGTTGGCCGTGGTGGTGTCGAGTTGCACGGCGGCGGCAGTGAAGCTGCCGGCCTCGGCCACGTAACTGAAGGCGCGCATGTTTTGCAAAGTGTCCATGGGGTGCTCTCGGGTGCGATGGCAAATTGTGACACGAAGTTTCAGAGTCTGAGACCCCGACCAAGGGATTATCGCGTTAACGGTAACAAAGATTCACAGGAATCCCGGCTTATCGCCAATCAACCCCACCTCTAAGATTGCGCCGGCTCCTACAACCTCCTCTCTTTCAGGAAATCGCAGCAGTGCCGCGTCGCATCAGCAGAGCGCTTCAGACGCTCAGTGTTTTGGCTTTAACCCTGGCAATCAGCGGCTGCATCGGAACCGGAGGTATTGCCCCGCAGGGCAAGGCACTGGAGGCCAATTCACTGGCCACCGACGAAGCCATCCAGAGCGCCGCGCAGGACGCTCACTGGCCCACCGCACAATGGTGGCAAGCCTACGGCGACCCGCAACTGAGCCGCTGGATCGACCTCGCCCTGCAAGGCAGCCCGACCATGGCCATGGCGGCCGCGCGAGTGCGTCAGGCCAAATCCATGGCTGGCATCGCCGAATCCGCCGAGTCGCTGCAGATCAACGGCGAATCCACCCTCAAGCGCCACAACTGGCCCACCGATCAGTTCTACGGGCCGGGTGAGTTGGCCAACACGACGACCTGGGACAACAACGCTGCGCTGGGCTTCAGCTACGCCCTCGACCTTTGGGGCCGCGAAAGCAATGCCACTGAGCGCGCCGTGGATATGGCGCACATGAGCGTCGCTGAAGCGCGCCTGGCGCAGCTCGAACTGCAGAACAATATCGTGCGCGCCTACATCGAACTGTCGCTGCATTACGCGCAACGGGACATCGTTGCTGCGACCCTGAAACAGCAACAGCAAATTCTCGACCTCGCACAGAAGCGTCTGAACGGCGGCATCGGCACGCACTTCGAAGTCAGCCAGGCCGAAACGCCGCTGCCGGAAACCCACCGCCAGCTCGATGCCCTTGATGAAGAGATAGCCCTCAGCCGCAACCAGCTCGCAGCCCTGGCAGGCAAGGGGCCGGGCGACGGCGCACAGTTGCAGCGGCCGACGCTGGCGTTGGGCACGGCGCTGAAATTGCCGTCGTCGCTGCCCGCGCAATTGCTCGGCCAACGCCCGGACGTGGTCGCCAGTCGTTGGCAAGTCGCGGCCCAGGCGCGGGGCATCGATGTGGCTCACGCCGGTTTCTACCCCAACGTCGATCTGGTCGGCAGCCTCGGCTACATGGCCACCGGCGGCGGGGCGCTGGAGTTTTTGACCGGCAAGAAACTCAATTACAGCGTCGGCCCGGCGATCTCGCTGCCGATTTTCGACGGCGGCCGTTTGCGTGCCGAGCTGGGTGAAGCCTCTGCCGGTTACGACATCGCCGTGGCCAAATACAACCAGACCCTGGTCAACGCGTTGAAAAACATCTCCGACCAGTTGATCCGCCGCGAGTCCATGGACAAGCAGCAAACCTTCGCCGCCGAGTCCGTGGCTACGGCGCAGAAGACCTACGACATCGCGATGATCGCTTATCAACGCGGACTCACCGATTACCTCAACGTGCTCAATGCCCAGACCCTGTTGTTCAAGCAGCAGCAAGTCCAGCAGCAAGTCCAGGCTGCGCGGCTCAGTGCTCACGCCGAATTGGTGACGGCGCTCGGCGGTGGTCTTGGTGCGGGTAACGACGTGCCGAACTCCGAACAGACTCAAGTGCCGAAAACCCCGAGCCTTTTGCGTTGAACACAACACCTGTGGGAGCCAGCCTGCTGGCGATGAGGGCAGCACAGTCAACATTGATGTCGACTGACACTCCGCTATCGCCAGCAGGCTGGCTCCCACAGGTTTCATTGAGCAGGAATTTATGACGCCCTTGCCCGCACCGCTGCGCTGGCTCTACTCCCTTGATTGGCGCCGGGGTTTCTTCGACTGGGCACGCAGTGACGGCGTGACCTGGGTCTACATTTTCAAGGTGTTGTTCGCCGCGTTCCTGACCCTGTGGCTGGCGATGCGTCTGGAATTGCCGCAACCGCGCACGGCGATGATCACGGTGTTCATCGTCATGCAGCCGCAAAGCGGTCAGGTGTTCGCCAAGAGTTTCTACCGCTTTCTCGGCACCTTGACCGGGTCGGCCGTGATGGTCGCCCTGATTGCCTTGTTCGCGCAAAACACCGAGTTATTCCTGGGTTCGCTGGCGATCTGGGTCGGTATCTGCTCGGCCGGTGCGGCGCGGTATCGCAACTTTCGCGCGTATGGTTTTGTGCTGGCCGGGTACACCGCCGCGATGGTCGGGTTGCCGGCCCTGGCGCACCCGGACGGCGCGTTCTTGGCGGCGGTCTGGCGCGTGCTGGAAATCTCGTTGGGGATTCTCTGCGCCACGGTGGTCAGCGCTGCGATCATGCCGCAAACCGCCAGCGCAGCGATGCGCAACGCCTTGTATCAGCGCTTCGGCGTGTTCGCCTTGTTCGTCACCGATGGCTTGCGCGGTCGCAGCAAACGGGACGCTTTTGAAGCGAGCAACGTGCGCTTCATCGCCGAGGCGGTCGGCCTGGAAGGGCTACGTAGCGTCACCGTGTTCGAAGACCCGCACATGCGCCGGCGCAACGGTCGGCTCAGTCGTCTGAACAGCGAATTCATGGGCATCACTACGCGCTTCAACGCCTTGCACCAATTGCTTGAGCGCTTGCGCAGCAGCGATGCCGATCACGTGGTCGCGGCAATCAAACCGGGCTTGCAGGACCTGGCTGAAGTGCTCGACGGCTTCAGTGGTCGTGCCTTGACCAGCCCCGATGCGGCACGTTTGGTCATAGCGCTGAGCGTTTACAAGGAAGGGCTGCCGGCAAGGGTTCGCAGCCTGCGGGCGACCTTTCAGGAGAGCAACCCGAGCGACGCCGAACTGCTCGATTTCCACACCGCGTACGAGCTGCTCTACCGCTTTGTCGACGACCTGCACAGTTATGCACAGACCCACGCGTCCCTGGCCGATCACCGCCATGAACGGGAGCAATGGGACGAACCGTTTACCCCCCAAACCAACTGGACGGCATCCGCCGCTTCGGGGATTCGCGCGGCGTTCATTCTGGTCGTGCTCGGCAGCTATTGGGTCGTAACGGCGTGGCCGAGCGGGGCAACCATGACCCTGATTGCAGCGGCGACTGTCGGGTTGTCCGCCGCGACACCCAATCCAAAACGCATGGCATTTCAGATGGCCTGCGGCACGTTCCTCGGCGCGCTGATCGGCTTCGTCGAGATGTTTTTCATCTTCCCGTGGATCGACGGTTTTCCACTGCTGTGCGTGATGCTCGCGCCAGTGATCGTGCTCGGTTCGTTCCTGACTTCGCGCCCGCAATACGCCGGTATCGGCCTCGGCTTGCTGATTTTCTTCAGCACCGGGTCGGTGCCGGACAACCTTACCGTGTACAACCCTTACACCTTCATCAATGACTACATCGCCATGGTGCTCGGCATGCTGGTGTGCGCGGCGGCGGGGGCGATTATCCTGCCGCCGAACAGCCGCTGGTTGTGGCGTCGGCTGGAACAGGATTTGCGCGGGCAGGTGGTGTACGCGATCAGCGGCAAACTCAAAGGCCTGGCCTCAAGTTTTGAAAGCCGCACGCGGGACTTGCTGCACCAGGCCTACGGTCTCGCGGCCGGCCAGCCGCAGGTGCAGCGGGACTTGCTGCGCTGGATGTTGGTGGTGCTGGAGGTCGGTCACGCGATCCTCGAGCTGCGCAAGGAACAGGCGATTCTTCCAGTGCACCCGGCGTATGCCGAATCGCAGCCGTGGCGCCAGGCCATCCGCGTGATGGGCCGCTCGCTGGTGCGGCTGTTTCTGCAACCGAGCCAGAGCAATCTGGAACGCGGATTGATCGCGGTGGACCATGCGATCAGCCGCGTACAAGCCACTGACGAACCCTTCGCCCCGCACTTCGATACCTCGGCATTGCGTCGGGTGAAGAGCTACCTGCACTTCATCCGCACCTCGTTGCTCGACCCGCAATCACCGCTCGCTGCTTACATGAACACCCCGCCTCAAGGACTTGAACATGCCTCGTGAAATCGCCTTCCACGGCGTGTACATGCCGACCATGACGCTGATGTTTTTCATCGCCGCGGCGCTGGCCTGGGCGCTCGACCGGTTCCTGTCCGGGTTCGATCTGTACCGTTTTTTCTGGCACCCGGCGCTGCTGCGCCTGAGTCTGTTTACCTGTCTGTTTGGCGCCCTGGCGCTGACTGTCTACCGTTGACTCTCTACCACTGACTCTCTATCACTGAAGAAGGCCCCGATGAAAAAGCTTTTCAGCCTGCTCGCGACTCTGCTGGTGCTGGCCCTCGCGCTATGGATCGGCCGGACCCTGTGGGTGCATTACATGAACACGCCGTGGACCCGCGACGGCCGGGTGCGCGCCGACATCATCAACGTCGCCGCCGACGTCACCGGGGAAGTGGTGGACGTGCCGGTGCGCGACAACCAACAGGTGAAGAAGGGCGACCTGCTGATGCGCATCGACCCCGAGCACTACCGCATCGCGGTCAAACAGGCGCAGGCACTGGTGGCTTCACGCAAGTCGACCTGGGAGATGCGCAAGGTCAACGCCCATCGCCGCGCCGACATGGATGCCCTGGTGATCTCCAAAGAAAACCGCGACGACGCCAGCAACATCGCGGACTCGGCCCTCGCCGATTACCAGCATGCGCAAGCGCAACTGGAAGCGGCCGAACTGAACCTCAAACGCACCGAAGTGCGGGCGGCGGTGGACGGTTATGTGACCAACCTCAACGTCCATCGTGGCGACTACGCACGCATCGGCGAAGCGAAAATGGCCGTGGTCGACATGAACTCGTTCTGGGTCTACGGCTTCTTCGAAGAAACCAAGCTGCCGCACGTGCGGGTGGGCGATAAGGCCGACATGCAGCTGATGAGTGGCGAAGTATTGAAGGGGCACGTGGAGAGTATTTCTCGCGGGATCTACGACCGTGACAATCCGGAAAGTCGTGAGCTGATCGCCGATGTGAACCCGACCTTCAACTGGGTGCGCCTGGCACAGCGCGTGCCGGTGCGGATTCACATTGATGAAGTGCCGGAGGGGGTGCTGTTGGCGGCGGGGATTACGTGCACGGTGGTCGTCAACTCATTGTAGGAGCGAGCTTGCTCGCGATGAACGAGAGGGCACCGCGTGTATTCAGAATGTACGCATCATCGTTGACGTCCATCGCGAGCAAGCTCGCTCCTACAGTTGTCGTAGTCAGCAAAACGTCTCATGCAAATGTCGCCAAATCACCTTGCCATCTGCCCGCTTTTCAAACACCACGGTCGAGCGCCGATCCGAGTGCAGGCCGGTGGCATCGGACTGTTGCTCGCGGTAACTCACGGTTGCACCGCCGTCATGTAACGCGAGGCCACGTAACTCGCCAAGCTCAATCCGGAACCCGAGTTTCTTGCCGCCCGCCAGCATGAACAACTCTTCCAACGCCGCAAAATCCAGCACCCGGCCCAACGGCGAGACCATGGAAAACTGCGGCGAAAAACGTGTCAGCAGGTGTTCAAGTTCGGTGGCGTCCCGTTCTTCGGCCAGCCATTGTTCGATGGCGACATGCGCCTGGATCACTTCGTCGAAGTATTCGGTGTAGTCGGTCATGTCATTTCCTGAAAAATCTGCTGAGCCTATTCTGACGCCTTCGCGGGCAAGCCTCGCTCCTACAGAGAGCGCTGCTTGACCTGTAGGAGCGAGGCTTGCCCGCGAAGAACGATAGCTCGGTCTCAGAGATGCCCACTCAACCCGAATCGCTTCCTCAACCCCGACTCCAGCAACCCTTTCGGCACCAACCCGGCCAACAACGGCATCGCCCGGCTGCCGTTGCCCAAACGAATCAGTCGCGGCGGTTTGCTCTGCTGCACAGCCTTGAGCAAACTGGCGGCAAATTCATTGGCCGGGGTCGGGTTGCCCTGGGATGCGTTGGCCCGTGCCCGAATACCTTCACGCAACGGAAACCACGGTGATTGTTCGCTGATCAATTGCTCGGCCTCAGCCCCGGCGTTCTTGGCAAAACTGGTGTCGATGGCGCCCGGCTGAACCTCCATGACCCGCACACCGAACGGCGCCAGTTCCATGCGCAACGCATCGCTCAAGGCGTGCACTGCCGCTTTCGACGCGCAATACGCGCCGGCAAACGGTGTGACCAACACCCCGGACACACTGCCGATATTCACCACCAGCCCTTTGGCCCGGCGCAGCACCGGAAACAGCGCACGCGTCACGCCGACAATGGAAAACACATTGGTCTCGAACTGCCGCTGCAGGGCCGGCACACCGCCGTCGAGCAACGGCCCCATCGCGCCGTAACCGGCGTTGTTGATCAGCACGTCGAGGCCGCCATGCTGTTGATTGATCTGCTCGCTCAACTGGTCGAGCGCCGCGCCATCGTTGACGTCCAGTTGCACGGCGGTGAAACCGGCCGCCGCCAGAACCGCCACGTCTTCAGCCTTGCGGGCGCTCGCCCAGACTTCGTAACCGGCCGCTTTGAAAGTGTCGGCCAGGGCGCGGCCAATGCCGCTGGAACAACCGGTAATCAATGCAATGGGCATGGCGCATTCCTTGTGCAGATGAGAAAAAAGGGACTAGTCAGAGAAACTACCCTGTAATCGCTCGGCGCGAAACTCTAGGGTTTGCGGGCGATAACCGGGACGCAGCGGCGGCATGGGCAAGCAATCTTCCCAATTCGCCCCCGCCTGCAATTCGCCGGGGCCGCGATAACGCGGCGCAGTGTATTGATTGTCGGCCAGATTGACCGTATCGCCCGGTGCATACGCGGCGATGCGCCAACGCAATTCGGTCAGCGGCACGTCGTTGCCGTTGTTCATTGTCAGCTGCAATGGGCGATCCGCCGGGCAGTGCTCCGGTGCATAGGTGATACGTAATTCTAGACGTGCCAGTTGCTTGACCTCGCGGTTGTCCATCCAGATCACCCAAGTGGCCACCAGACCCAAGCCAATGGCGGCCGCGACCGACACGGGTAAGGCCTTGGCCGGGTAACGCAGCAACAGGATCAGCCAGGTGATGACCAGCAGGACGCCGATGAACATGACGCACAACCTCGGGAGGGGAGAAGGTCATCCTACCTAAGCGCAGGTGAGGTGGCGATGGGCTTGATGTTGGCGGTGTTCTGTCTGGCCTCATCGCGAGCAAGCTCGCTCCCACATTCGATCCCATTTCTCCAGGAAGAACTCGGTCAAATGTGGGAGCGAGCCTGCTCGCGATGAGGCCAGTCGAGGCAACACAAAACACTCAGACAAAAAAAGCCCCCGCCCAACCCGCTGCGGATAGGGAAACGCAGCGTGCTGGACGGGGGCTTTTCGTTTTACTGAACGCTTACTGCGCGATGGTTTTCACCGACACGCCGCGCTCGATTGGGGTCGAACGACCATAGATATCTTCAAACCGCTCGATATCGTCCTCACCCAGATAACTACCCGATTGCACTTCGATGATCTCGAGTGGAATCTTGCCCGGGTTGCGCAAACGGTGAACCGAAGCAATCGGAATGTAAGTCGACTGGTTCTCACACAGCAGGAACACGTTTTCGTCGCAGGTCACTTCAGCCGTGCCGCTGACCACGATCCAGTGTTCGGCGCGGTGGTGGTGCATTTGCAGGGACAGGCACGCGCCCGGTTTGACCGAGATGTGCTTGACCTGGAAGCGCCCGCCCATGTCCACCGAGTCGTAGGAGCCCCACGGACGATAGACTTCGCAGTGGTTCTGGGTTTCGCTGCGGCCCTGTTCGTTGAGGGTGTTGACCATCTGTTTCACGCCTTGGACCTTGTCCTTGTGGGCGATCATCATGGCGTCCTTGGTTTCGACGACCACGATGTTTTCCAGGCCAATCACCGACACCAGTTTGCCGTTGCCGTGGATCATGCAGTTTTTGCTGTCCTGAATGACTACGTCGCCTTTGGTGACGTTACCGTTGACGTCTTTGTCATTCACTTCCCACAGCGACGCCCAGCAACCGACATCGCTCCAGCCTGCAGTGAGTGGTACGACGCAGGCGCGCTGGGTTTTTTCCATCACCGAGTAGTCGATGGAGTTGTCCGGGCAGCAGGCGAAGGTGGCTTCGTCGATGGTGACGGTGTCGGCGTCCTGTTTGCTGCGCTCAAGGGTCAGCAGGCAGGTGTCGTAGATGTCCGGATCGTGTTTTTTCAGCTCTTCGAGGAAGCGGCTGGCGCGGAACAGGAACATGCCGCTGTTCCAGAAGTAACCGCCGGACTCGACGAACTCGGTGGCACGTTTGACGTCCGGTTTTTCGACGAAGTGCGAGACGCGGCTGACGCCTTCCGGCAGCAGCGAGTCATTGGTGGACTTGATGTAGCCGTAGCCGGTTTCCGGTTTGGTCGCCGGCACACCGAACAGCACCATTTCGCCGTTTTCGGCGGCGACAGTGGCCAGGGCCAAGGCGCGTTGCAGGGCTTTCTGATCTTCCAGCACGTGGTCGGCTGGCAGCACCAGCATCAGCTCGTCGCGACCTTCGTTGATCAGCATCATCGCGGTCAGGGCCACGGCCGGCGCGGTGTTGCGGCCGAACGGTTCCATCAGGATGCGCTGGGTTTCCAGCTTACGGTTGCTCAGCTGCTCGTTGACGATGAAGCGGTGGTCTTTGTTGCAGACGACGATCGGGGTGTCCATGCCTTCGAACACCAGGCGTTCCAGGGTTTGCTGGAACAGCGTGTGTTCGCCGGTCAGGGCGAGGAACTGTTTAGGGAACTGCTTACGGGAAAGCGGCCAAAGACGTGAGCCACTACCACCTGACAAGATCACCGGAATCATGTTGTTACTCCTTGAAAATCGTATGGGTCAGAGCTACTGCGTTCTGTCGTTTCACTCTTGTTCTTATTCCGTGTCCCGACTGACACCCCGGTCCCTTGTAGGAGCGAGCTTGCTCGCGATGGACGTCAACGAAAACGCGTGCTGTCTGGATAAACGCGTTGCCCTTGCGTTTTTCGCGAGCAAGCTCGCTCCTACAGGGGGACATGGGTCAGTCCGGGAAAATGTGTTAGCGCGTCGAAACCGGGCGTTTTACCCAGACTGGCGACAGGCTGCTGCCGTTGCCGGTGACGTACAGCACCGCCGCTTCACCGCGTTCCAGGGCAACCGGCTTCACGTCGCCCACTTTCGTGGCGCCATCGTATAGGGCCAGGCTGACTTTGACCGGGTTGATTTCACGCTCGCCACGGCCCTTGGCGGCCACGGATGGCACCACTTCAGTCTTGCCGTCAGCGGTTTTCAGGGTCAGGGCCTTGTCGCTCAGGTTCTGTACGCGAACCAGGGATTTCTGCTTGTTCTTGAACGGCGGCTCTTCGATCAGTTGCGGCGCGCCGCTGGCGTTGTTGACCAGGGTGTAATAGTGATCGCCGGCCAGTTTCACCGGCAGGGTCTGGCTGCCGACCTTGGCGCTGTAGTCGCCGCCCGGCATGAAGCTGAAGTCAGTGCTGGACAGCGGCGCGACTTCGGCCAGGTTGGTGGTGCCGACGGTGGCGCTGACTTCAGCGTTACCGGCGTTGTAGACACGCACGAAGCTCGAGCCTTTCGGTGCGGTCGGGCCGTAGAGCGCGGCGTCACCGGCGAAGGCGTTCATGGAAAGGACGCTGAAGGTCGCGGCCAGAGCAACTGCTTTTAAGGAGCTAGCGGCGAGACGGCGAGGAGTAGTAGTGAAAGTCATGGAAGTACCTCTCTCTTTCAGTTTTGCGCCCGGTCGGGCGTCTCGGATTTAGTGTTTGCGGCTACGTTTTGTTGGCGGGCGCCGGCTTCTTTGAGCTCTGCGACCCACTGTGGGTCGGCGTCGCCGATTTCGTTGTTCACAGGCAGATAACGTTCAGGAAACTCCCAGATCAGCACCTGTGGCGGGCTGTTCTTGAAAGCATCGCTTTTCAGGTAGCTGAGCATCGGCAGAATCGGGCCGTGGCCGTCTTCGGCGTAATTGACCACGTCGCTGTGCAGCGCTTCTTTCAGCGCACCGACGAAGTTCCAGTTCGGGTTGGCGCTGTAGCTGGTGCCGATCAGGGCCACTGGCACTTCGGTGTTGGCGAACAGCGCGTCATCACCGCCAGCCTGATCGTCGGCGACCACGGTGTTGCGTTTCTGCAACGGTTCGGTCGCCGGCATCAGGTTTTCGAACAGCGGATCGAGCGGCAGGAACAAGCGCAGGTCACCCTTGTGGGTCACTTTCTCTGCCGGCTCGGTGACGAAGCGCTGTGGCTCGCCGCTGAGCGGGGCTTTTTCGGCAATGGTCTTGGCCAGGGTCTCGGCGGCGATTTGCGCGCCTTCCGGGGTCCAGTGGGTGTCGGTACGCAGGAACACTTGCTGACCGTCGAGCTTGGCCTTCAGCAGCGGGCCGTACAGGTCGGGCGCGATGATCTTGTTGGCCGCCACACGGGCGTGGAAGTCCTCATAGAGGTTGGCGTGAATGCTCGAAGGCTTCACTTCGCCCAGGTGTTCCGGGTACAGGCGAGTCTTGGCCGGCACGATCGCCATCACCAGTTTCACGCCTTTGGCTTTCAGTTCCTGGCGCACGCCTTCAACCAGCGCGTAGTTGCCTTGCAGGTTCAGTTCTTCGTTGACGATCGGGTTGAATTCCTCATCGCTGTACAACCACTGATCGCGACCGAGCACGACGCCCGGACGACCTTCGTTGAACAGTTTGAAATCCAGCGCGGCCCAGAGATTGGTGCCCAGACGCTTGATCGGGAACTCGTCGTCGTAGTGCGTCTCGACGGCTTTGGTCCAGCGACCGTTGAGCACGGTGGTTTCGGCGCTGGTGTTGAACCCGAGGAAACTGCGCGTGGACCACACGCCCAGCACCAGCAAGGTCAGCAGGAACAGGCCGATGTAGAGAATGCGTAATGAGCGGGTCATGGTCAGATCCCTCAGAACTGGAAGTAAAGGAACGGCGAGAAGCTTTGCGCCGAGAGTTTGAAAATCGAAGCGATGAACAGCACCAGTACCAGCGTGCGCATCACGTAACGCGACCAGTCCGCCGTCCAGTAGGCCGGTTGCACGGTCGCTTCAACGCCGACGGTGTAGCCAGGCTCGTGGATGCTGCCCGGGTTGTCGCCCGGTACGGCTTTGATCATTCCTGGGGTAGCGGTGGCCGGGCCATCGGCCTCGACGTTCACAACAGGCTTGGTCTTCTCAGGCGGCAGGTTGGTGTAGAAGTCACGGATGCCGAAGAACGCCAGGGTCATGTAAGCCACCACCAGAGTTGCCACTTGCAGACCGGTGAGGCTGGCCTGGTTGAGTTCTGACAGCGACCATTCGCCGAAGCTGAACATCGCGCCGTACATACGGCCGGCGACGTGCAGGTTTTCCGAGCGGAAGATCACCCAGCCCATGACAACGAGCAGGAACGTCAGGGCCCAGCGGATCGGGTTGATGCTGCGCGGCGAGGTGTTCAGGCCCAGCGCTTTTTCAATCGCCAGCCACATGCCGTGCCACGCGCCCCACACGATGTAGGTGATGTTCGCGCCGTGCCACAGACCACCGAGCAGCATGGTCAGGAACAGGTTGCGATAGGTCATCAGCGTGCCTTTGCGGTTACCGCCCAGCGTGATGTACAGGTAGTCACGCAGCCAGGTGGACAGGCTGATGTGCCAGCGACGCCAGAACTCGGTGATCGACTGACTGATGTAAGGCTGCTTGAAGTTTTCCATGAAGCGGAAACCCATCATCAGGCCCAGGCCGATGGCCATGTCGCTGTAACCGGAGAAGTCGAAGTACAACTGCGCGGTGTAGGCGAGGGCGCCGAGCCAGGCGTCGCCCGTGGTCGGGTTCTGCAAGGCGAAGCAATGGTCGGCCACCACCGCGAGGGTGTCGGCGATGAAGACCTTCTTGATGAAACCCTGCATGAACCGCGTGGCACCTTCGGAGAACTTGTCGAGGGTGTGGGTGCGGTTGTTGAACTGGTCGGCAAGGTCGCGAAAACGCAACACCGGACCGGCAATCAGGTGCGGGAAGATCGCCACGAACGCCGCAAAGTCGATCAGGTTGCGGGTCGCCGGTGTGTCACCCCGGTAGACGTCGATGATGTAGCTGATGGACTCGAAGATGTAGAACGAGATCCCGATCGGCAACAGCACGTGGGTCAGGATGAACGGCGACAGACCGACCGACGTCATCATCGCGTTGATGCTGTCGACGCCGAAGTTGGCGTACTTGAAGTAGCCGAGAATGCACAGGTCGACGCCCACGCCCAGTAGCAGCCAGCGCTGGGCCGGTTTGGTCCTGACGCCTGCGGCGCCGACTTTGAGGCCGATCCAGTAGTTCCACAGCGTGACGGCGGCGAACAGCGCGAGGAAGTCCACGCGCCACCAGGCATAGAACACATAGCTGGCGATCAGCAGCAGCAGGTTGCGATAGCGTATTCCGCTCAAGTAGTACATGCCGAGAAAGATCGGCAGGAACAAAAACAGGAACACGTTGGATGAAAATACCATCCCGGTCTCTCCATGTTTAACCAACAGTCAAGGGCCAACGGCCCCCCCAAACCCCCCACCGAAAACCGGGGGGCGTAACACACAAAAACTTGCGTCTCGCACAGACCTTGTGGCGAGGGGGCTTGCCCCCGTTCGGCTGCGAAGCAGTCGTAAAACCAGCAAACGCGTTTTGCCTGATTGACCGCGTTGTCGGTTTTTTGGGGGCGCTACGCACCCCAACGGGGGCAAGCCCCCTCGCCACAATGGATAGCTTTAGCCTTAAGACCCTTTGCCTTTCTCGTTGGCCGGGTCGTAGACCTTGGTCAGGTCACCCCCGAGGCGGAACGTCTTGAACGGCTGCATCTCGTGCTTCTTCTCAAGCACATCCGGCGAGCAGGTGTAGAGCGTGCAGAACGGTTCGAGCCAGGCGAATTTCGAGTCGACCTTCAGGTCGGTCATGTCCTGCTCTTTACCGTTCTTCTTCTCGAATTCGTCCGGGTCTTCAACCCCGGCCAGCACTCGATCACCCAGGCGTTTCAGCGCGCCGTTGTTTTCCTGACGCAAGTCCACACCGTTGACCTGAGCGAAACTGGCGATCATCGCCAGCGGCGGCAGGGCGTAGTTGTGGTAGGCGAGGGCGCGTTGCTGGCGCTTCAGTTCGTTCGGCAGGAAACCCTGGGCGTCGACCTGATTGGCGCCGACCTTGTATTCCTTCACGGCCCAGTCGAACAGGTCGCGGCGATTGGTGGCGACGGACGTTGCCATCACCGACCACGCTGCCCAGTACGAGTGGTTGTTGGTTTGTTCCAGCGGCAGGTTGTCCCAGTCGCTGACCACCTGATCGGCCATCTTGCTGAACCAGGCTTCGATCAACTGCGACTCTTGCTGATGGTTCGCCAACGGATGCGAGTCGGAAAACTTCAGGCGAATGTAAGACGACGCCATGCTGCCCAGCGCCCATTTGCGCATGGACTTGCCGGTGTGGTTGAAATCCTTGGACATCAACGCGTCAGCCTTGGCCCACGCGGTCAACCAGTTCAGGGTGCATTCAAGCTGTTCCGGGCGACCGTCACGCATGAACTGCATCACGCGCTTGCTGGTGCCGCGCTCGATTTGGGTGATGCCGGCGGTGCTGTCGCGGAAGGCTTTTTCCGATTGCTTGTTCAGGGTCGAACGCGCCTTGTCGGAGCCTTCGTACTTGCTGCGAAATTGCAGCGAGCCGGTGTACGGCGTCGGCATCGCGTCGCAGCTGGCCTTGAAGTCGCCGGTCTTCACTTTTTCGATCGGCGCGAAGTAACCCTGTGGCGGGCGCAGTGGCGCGGCGGCCTGAGTGGCGCCGGCAAACATGGCCAGGCTCAACAGGGACGGTGCGATCAAACTTTTCAAAGTTCGGGTTTGCATAATTGCCTCATTGCCCGGCTTGAGCAGTTTTCAGCCCAGCACCCGGGAACACGTTGCGTTTGCAGATTTTCGCTTCGACTTTCTGTGGCGCGGCACCTGCTTCAGGGCCCTGGACTTCGACGGCCAGCAGATTCTGCGAGGCCCAGTCTTCGTCCGTGCGCAACTCAAAGGCGAAACGCCCGTCGGTATCGGAGGTTTCCGGTTTATCGATCTTGATGTCCTCGTGGCGACCGTTCATGTACCAGAGGGTGGCTTGCAGGGTTTTCACCGACGGATCGGCGAAACGGATGTCAACCTGGTGACTGCTGTTTTGCAGGTTCAGGTTCTTGCTGTTAACCATCAATTCGTTCTTGCCCGGTTTCAACGTGGCGCTGCCGCTCATCTGTGCATCCTTTCCTTCGCAACCGTTGTCCAGCAACGCCATCATCTGGCGGTAGATGGTTTCCTGGTCGAGGCGATAGAGCGGCGAGAATTCCCAGATCAGGATCTTCGGCGGCTTGGTCTGGAACTCTTCGCTGCCCAGGTACTGCAGCATCGAACCTTCCAGGCCACCGCCGGGGAACGCCACGTTGAGGATGTCGGCGCCGATGGCCTCTTCGAGGAAACCGGCGAAGTTGTAGTTCTTGCCACTGTGGCTGGTGCCGACCAGGGTGATCTCCGGATTGCCGGAGTCACTGAACAGATCGCCATCCGCCGCTTCGCCTTTCGGCTCGGTGGTGAACTGATCCATGTACTGGATCGCGTAGCTGGTGCCACAGAGTTGACCGGCCATATTGTGTAACGTTCCGGTCTTGCCCATGCGACCCGACTTGTGGCTCTCGAATTCGCGTTTCGGAATGCCGGCAAACTCAGGCAGTTGCTTGATTTTCTCGCCGACGATTTTCGCCGTGCGCTGGGCGCCATACGGCGTCCAGTGCTGGTCGCCGCGGAAGTAGAAGTCGTGGGCGGGCAGGGTGTCGGGCAGCGATTCGTTGGTCAGCGGCGACAGGTCCGGCACTACGTAACCCATCTGCTCGAAACGGCCGAGCATGGTCTTGTAGTTCCTCAAGGCCTTGTCGAAATCGAATTTGGCCTTGTCTTCCGGATTGAGCTTGTTGCGGTTCACCAGGCCACGAGTGGGTTGATAAACAACAACGAGCTCCACGCCTTTGCTCTTGAACGCATCGTGCAGTTCTTTCATGCGTTTGTAGCCGGCGGGCGTGGTGTCGAATTCGGTGCGCAAGTCTTCCTGCGTACGGAACAGCCAGTCGCCCTGAGCCTGCACCAGCGTGGTGAAGTTCTGCTGATAACGCGTGGTGTAGTTCTTTGCGTCGTGTGCTTCCGGGCACAGGTTGCAGCACGGCTCGGCGTTGAATGCCGGTGCCTTGGCTTCATCGGCACGGGCGCCGGCGCTGGCCGCGAGAATGCCGGCGGCCAGGGCCGACAGGCTGAGTAATTTGATCAAGTGTGAGTGCATAAAATTATCCTCAGTCCCGCATTTCGGTCTGGCGTTCGACAGGGTCGATCAGCACGGCTTTCTGCTGGCGTACCAGCAGGTCGAGAATTTCATCCTGACGCTCGCCGAGAATCCCGTTGAAGCTGATGCCGCTGGATTTGGTCGGGGCGAGCATGGACACGCGATACAGCTCGACGCTCAACGGCGAGTCGATGGACAGCGGTCCGCTG
The DNA here is from genome assembly GCF_059716135.1 of Pseudomonas sp. LBUM1651. Taxonomy (NCBI): domain Bacteria; kingdom Pseudomonadati; phylum Pseudomonadota; class Gammaproteobacteria; order Pseudomonadales; family Pseudomonadaceae; genus Pseudomonas; species Pseudomonas sp. LBUM1651. Next base: position 1,021,874 of record NZ_CP166805.1, read on the forward strand.
CCGTTACCGGCGAGTTCGCCGCCAACGATGATCAGCGACACCTGGGCATCGAACGGATCGAGCTTGATGTCGCGGTCGGTGTCGCTCAGGTCCTTGATGTGGCCGTAGACGCCGGTCAGTCCGTTGGCCATGGCCAGGTTTTCGTAGAGGCGGATGTTCACGCTGTTACGAATACGAATGCCGTGACGCTTGTTGCTGATCACCTTGTTGGCCCACAGCAGATTGTCGGCACTCTCGTAGAGGGTGATGCCGTCGGTGTGGTTCTTGTAGATCTCGTTGTAGGCGATGATGTTGTTGACGCTGTTACGGTCGATCACCAGGCCCGACAACTTGTTGTCGTAGCTGCGGTTGTTGAAGATGAAGCTGTCGTTGACCTCACGGGAAATAATGATCCCGTGCTTCTTCTTGGTCCCGTAGACGGTGTTGTCAGCGATGATCAGACCGTGGGAACGGTCATGCGGGTCGATGCCGTAGACGATGTTGTCTTTGTAGGTGTTGCCCTTGACCACGAAGTCGCGGGTTTCGTAGCAGTAGAAGCCGTACCACATGTCCGAGAACTCGGAGCCGACGATCCAGCCGCTCGGTTCAGGACGCTTGAGCACTTTGGCCATGTTCGGCGTGTACTGGGAAACACTCACACCGTACGACTTACTGTTGGCGTAGCCGAAACTGGCGATCTTGCTGTTGGCGATGTAGGTCTGGGTGCCGCCCCAGGACAGCAGGAACGGACGGAATTCCTTCGGTGACTTGAACGTCGCCGGGCCGTTGTCCTTCTCGCGCCAGCCGGTGATCTTGGTATCACGCACAAACAGCTGGCCGTCGTTGACCAGGAACGAACCGGCCTCCTGGGACAGGCGCAGCTCCTGGGTCTGCTTGTCGATTTCCAGGATGCCCTTCTCTCCGACCACGATCGGCAACTTCGCCAGGAACACGCCCGGCGAGGTTTCGCTGAAGTACTGCTTGGGCAGTTTCTTCGCCAGATCCTTGAGGTTCATGTAGCCGTCGTCGATGAAAATCGCCTGCGGGATGCCGTGCTGACGCACCACCCATTCGGCCATTTTGTTATCGCCGCCGATGAAGTCCTTCAGGGCGTTTTCCTGCATCATCCGGCGCACGCTGATCTTGCCGGCCTTGGTGCGCACGATTTTCGCGGCGATGGCTTCGGCGGTGTAGCCGGAGATGTCCGGCAGTTTCGGTTTTTCCAGCTCCAGCGGCGCGGTTGGCGCGCTGCTGACGGTGTAGGTCTTGGCCTGTTGCAATTCCTTGGCCGTGGTCACCGGCTTGACCGGCTCCACATTGGCGAAGCACGCCGAGCTTGCCAGCAGCATCGCGCCGGCCAGCAAGGTCAACGAGCCTCTCTTCGGACTGTTCATGTCAGGAACTCCCTTAGCGGTTCGCATCAGAAGCGCCAGATCACGTCGACGAACGCGCGATGCATGTACGAGTCGACTTCTTTGCCGTAGGCATCGCCCGGCTTGAACACACCGCCACGCAAGCGCACGAGGGCCGACGGTCGTCGATCGACTGGCTCAACGCGGCAGGCAACAGGCCTTGCTTGAAGTATTTGGTGACGACGAGGTCCATTTCCTGACCGAGGTCGTTGCTACCCTCTTTGAGCGGTAACGAGGTGCTCGCGCCACTGCCATCGGTATCGTTATCGACGGCGTTGATGCCGTTACTGGCGACCGACTTGTTGCTGTCGACGCGCCAGAACTTGTGGTAGATCACACTGGCGTCGTATTCGTCGTTGAGCATCCACGAACCGAACAATGTAGCGGACTGCATGTTGTTCATTTCGCCACGGAAGGCTTCGCCGAAACGGTGAACCCGCGAGCGCGTACCGGTGTAGTTCGAGCGGTTGCTTTCCAGGCCGTTCTGTTCGTAGTCGGCACTGGCGCGGGCATAGGCTGCACCGACTTGCCATTGCGGATCGAGGCGCAGGCGCACACCGATGTCGGTCGCCCAGCCGTTGAGGTCTTCACCATGCTTGGCGTCGGTCGGGCGGGTGCCGTTGGCGTTCAGCTCATTCACCGTGTCGGTGTCGCCGCTCATGCCGGTGACGCTGCCCCAGTAATTGACGGTGTTGGTGTTGCGATAGTTGTACGCATCGCTGTCGGCGGTGAGGCCGAGCCAGCTGATGTCGCCGTTCTGTTTCTTGTCCAGCGAGTCGCCGGCCACACCTGGTTCCGGGTAGTCGAGCTTGCCGTCATCGTGGGTGTGATGGCCGCGGATCCCGACCCAGTTGCCCGGCGTCCATTGATACGCCGCATCGGCGTAGAGGTGCAGGCGATCCTTGTCTTTCGGTGCCAGTTCTTTCAGGTCGGTGCGGTATTCGCTGAAGCGTTCGGCGACACCGACGTTGGCGCGCAACAGGGTGGTGTCGAAGGTCCAGTTCAGGGCTTCGATGTTGGTGTCGCGCCATTGGCCGTCGTCGTTGCGCAGGCGTTGGCGACCGAGCTTCAACTGCTCGCCCGGATACGGCGTGAGGCCGCTGTAGCCGACCCAGAATTCGCGCATGGCCAGGTAGTTTTTCTTGGTCTTGCGATCACCGTTGTCGGTGGTCTGGGTGCCGTCGCTGTCGGACTGCTGCAAGGTGTCGGTTTCGATGATGTCGGTGGACGTCACGGCCTGACCCATGGCGTAGGCGCTCCACGCGCCGCTTTCGCCATAGACCCATGGACGCAAGTCGAGACCGACGCCGCTGACGTCGCCGCCACTGGCGGTGCCGAGGTCACGGTCGTCTTCGGACTGGCCGGTGACTTTCACGTCGAGACCGTAGTTCTGGGTTTCGGTCAGGGCCGCCAGGGTTGGACACGACCACAAGAGGGCGAATGACAGGCCGATACCGGCCTTCACGAATGGATTCAACTTCATAGGGATTCCTCGCCGTCTTCTTCTTCCAGGGCATGCAGTTCCAGCGTGTTCGGGCTCAAGGCGCCACGAACGGCCTGTTCTTGTTTCAACAGGCGTTGGGCCTCTTTGATCTGGGCAGGCGGCAGTTGGGCTTCGAGTGTTTGCGCAAGCTCGGTGGCTTGCGGGGTGTTCTGGGCCTTGGCCAATTGGCTGAAGACATAAGCGTTGAGCGGGTCGGGCCGGGTGCCCTTGCCTTGGGAAAACAGCTGGGCGATGGCGAAGTCGGCGCTGTTCTGGCCGTTGCGCGCAGCAGTCAGCAGGTGATCCAGTGCCTTCTGCGAATAGACCTTGCCCAGGTAACCGCGGCGGTAGATCTGGCCGAGGTAGTAATCGGCGGAGACTTCTTTGCCGACGGCTTTCTGGAAATGTTCTTCGGCGACTTTCGCGTCGGCCGGCACCCATTTGCCTTCATAGTAGAGCTTGCCGAGCAACAGTTCGGCGCGCGGCTGGTCAGCGGCACGGCCGTTGTCCAGGTACTTCATCATCTTGTCGACATCGCCGAGTTCCGGGAAGTCGTAGAGCAATTGCGCCAGGCTGACCCACGAAGCGGGGTAGGCGGGGGCGATGCCTTCGAGCAGCGATTGAGCGGTTTTCTCGTCGGTCTTGCCCAGGCTCGCATCGCCCAATACACGAGCAACGCTGTCAACGCGCTGAGCGGAAACGGTGCCGCGGGTATGCGCCGCTTGCATCTGCTTGATCAGCTCGGCCTGCTGTTCCGCTTTGCCTTGTTTCTGGTAAACCGTGGCCAGCTCGACGTAGCAGATGTCGGTGGTGTTCAACGCGGCTTTGCAGATGGTGACGACTTCGTCCAGGTGCTGGTCGTAGGTGCCCTGGGTGCGATAGAGCAGCACTTGGGCCAGGCCCGCTTCCGGTTTGCCTTCGGCGCGCCATTGGCTGATCTGCTGTTGCGCGTTGACGTTCGGGAAACTGTGGGGGTATTGCAGGTACAGCATCGCCAGCGGGATCAGCGTGTTGCCTTCGCCATTGGCCGAGGCTTTTTTCAACAGGCCTTCGGCTTCGTGCTGTTCGGCTTCGGTGGAACCGGGCTTGGCCACCAGCAGGCGACCCAGACGAGCCTGAGCTCGCGGCGAAACGTCGGCCGCGGCGCGATAAGTCGCCTCGGCCTGCTTGACCTGCGCCGGGTCGCGGCTGTCGACCTGGATATCGGCCAGGCCTACTTGAGCCTCGCTGTAACCCAGGTCGGCCAGTTGCTTGTAGTTCTGCTGCGCCAGCGTGGTGTCGCCGCGCTTGAGGGCTTCATTGGCCAGGCGCTGGTCGGGCAGGCCGGCGCAACCGGCCAGGCTTACGGCCAGGGCCAAAGCACACACCGTACCCATGTGGGAGCCAGCCTGCTGGCGATTCAAGCGGCTCGGTACATCAGACAAACCGCGGCGATCCCATCGCGAGCAGGCTCGCTCCCACAGGGACTGCGGCGTATTCGAGATTTTTGTGATGGTCACGGGCATGTCCTCTGCTTAAATACCGGAAGCCATGGCTTTATCGATCAGCCAGTTCAGGTTCGGGCCACGGTCGCTGTTCACTTCAACCGGGCGGCCGGCGAATTTGCTGTCCAGCGGTTCGTCAGGCTGGATCAGCACGCGGATGTCGGACGACAGGTCGGCGCTTTTCAGGCTGGTGCTGCTGACGATCTTGCCGGTGCGGGTTTTGTCTTCGCCGGCAATCTGGAAGCTGACGTTGGTGCCTGGACGCACATCGCCGAACTGGCGATAGGAGAAGCGCGCTTCGACGTTGGCTTCGCTGTTGCGCGGCACCAGTTGGAAGATCACGTCGCCCTTGCTGGCGTACTGACCGTTGGCGACCATTTGCTGGGCCACGGTGCAATCGCACGGCGACGTCAGGGTGCCGGTCATTTGCTTGCCGAACAGTTCTTCAACCTTGGCCGGTTGCAGTTGATTGTCGTCCAGATGGCCCTTGAGTACGTCGAGCATGCTGGTGCTGAACGTAGCCAGCGGTGCGCCTTTGGCGGCAACGCCGTCAGCCTTGATCAGGCTCTGCACGGTGCCGTCGCGCGGCATGGTGATGTTCATGCCCTGCACGCTGACCAGACCGGCCTGCGCATGACTGACGAAGTACATGCCGTACACCGATTTGAAGATGAAACCGAACGCCGCCAGGCCGACGATGAAAATCGCCAGGCTGAAGGTCACTGCACGCAGACGACCGAGCGCGGTCATGCCGTGGCCGCCATCCTTGACCTTGCGCGCCTTGGTGAAGTTGTCGCGCTGCAGGGTCGCCAGCACTTCACCCATGCTGACGATGTCGCCGGCCAGGTGAGAAGTGATCAGGTGGCGCAGGGTCGAGATGTCTTGTGGTTCCAGGTTCTGGAACTGGCAGCCGGCACGACCGGTCTGGCGGTCGAAGGAGCGCACTTGCAGCTCCACGTCCATGGCCAGGCCGAGGTTATCGATGACGAACTGCAGGCGAGCCTTGTACACGTCGCCGATCTTCAGTGGCAGCTGACCGGCGTTGAAAGCCAGGCCGCCAGCGGAGAGGTCGATCACTCGAGCTTCCATCGGGGTCCGGTCCGGACCGAAGAAGCGCAGCTTGGCCGGAATTTTCACTCGGGCGTGTTGGCGCTGGGCTTCTGACTCATGCACTACGTTGGCGTTGACGGCGGTATTCATAGGGGCGATTTCCTGGTTAATTCAATAAGGGGGCGGTCAGACCATCATCAGCAGCACGGCGACAAAAATGCTGCCGGCGGAGAAGGTCATGGTCCGAGACGACCAAGTGTTGAACCAACGTTGAAAGCTGGCGAGATCACGGGTCAGTTTGGTGTCCTGGCGAGTCCAGGATTGTTGGTCGAGGCGGAAGAACACGTAGATCTTCACCAGCGCGCCGACGATCTGGTTGTAATAGAGAATCGCCGGGTAGGCCGGGCCGATCCGGTGACCGGAGCAGGACAGCAGCAGGGTCAGGATCAGGCGTGTGATGCCGATCCACAGCAGGTACACCAGGATGAACGCGGTGCCGTACTTGAAGGATGCGATGATCGCGACCGTCAGGCCCAGCAGCGAGGTCCACATCGACACGCGCTGATCGAACAGCACCACCGAGGTGAACAGACCGAGGCGTTTAACACCAAGGCCCAGAGCGCGGGCGTTCTGGCGCAGGTTGTTGCCGTACCAGCGGAACATCAGTTTGCGGCTGGCCTTGATGAAGCTTTTTTCCGGCGGGTGTTCCACGGTGTGGATCGCGGCGTCCGGCACGTAGAACGTGTCGTAGCCCAGACGCATCAGGCTGAACCAGCTCGACTTGTCGTCACCGGTGAGGAACTTGAAGCGACCCAGGCGCCAGTGTTGCAGCGAGTCGCTTTCCACGTCGGCGATGAAGTCCGGGTCGGTCACCACGGTTGCGCGGAACACCGACATCCGGCCGGTCATGGTCAGCACGCGCTTGGACAATGCCATCGAGCACATGTTGATGTGACGCTGGGCGAAGCGCAGTTTGTGCCACTCGCTCATGATGTAGCCGCCGCGCACTTCGCAGAACTCGTTGGTGGTCAGGCCGCCGACGTTGCTGAACAACTGGAACCACGGCACGGTCTTGAGCACGACGCCTTCGGCGAGCACGGTGTCGCCATCGATCACGGCAACCACTGCACGGTCGTCCGGCAGGTGGCGGGAGATGGCGCGGAAACCGTAGGCCAGGCCGTCACGCTTGCCGGTGCCGGGAATGCGCACGAAGTCGAGCTTGACCCGCTCCGGCGGATTCATCTTGGCCCAAAGGTTTTTCACCAGTTTCTCATCGGACATTTCCACGATCGAGCAGACCATGGTGGTCGGCAGACCGCAGTCGATCGCTTCGCGAATCACCGAGGCATAGACCTGGGCAGTGGTCAGCGCGTCGATACGAAAACTGGTGACCATCAAAAACACATGGGACGGGTCTGCCGCTTTACCCAGCTTGCGCACTTTGCGCCGCAGGTGCGGGTAGACCACGTACAGAAACAGCATGCCGCGCAGGAAGTGCGTGGCACCCATCGAATAGCGCCAGATCCCGATGAAGCCGATCAGGAAAATGAAATCCTTCGACTCGGAATCGAACGTAGTCGCAGGCAACGCCATGGCGATGCCCATCAGAATACTTAAGTAAAACAGCCAACCGGCGGCCTGAAGTAGGCCGTGCTTTAGCCTGTGCATAGTCAACATCCTAAAGTCAGTTGCAAGCCCCAAGCTCCAAGCGACAAGCCTGGAGCGAGGCGCTTTTGAACTTGCGGCTTGGAGCTTGAAGCTTGCGGCTGCTTTACCAGCAGATGCCTTCAGTCCGGCCACTCACGCTGGTGGCTTTGGACATGAAGCCGACCAGGTCGATCACTTGCTTGCCGTGTGGAGCCTGTTCCGCCAGAGCGCGGAATTTTTCGTCACGGTTGCCGAGGATGATCACGTCGGAGTTGTTGATCACGTCGTCGAAGTCGGAGTTGAGCAAGGACGAGACGTGAGGGATCTTCGACTCGATGTAGTCCTTGTTTGCACCGTGAACGCGGGCGTATTCGACGTTGCTGTCGTAGATGCTCAGGTCGAAACCCTTGCCGATCAGCATTTCAGCCAGTTCGACCAGCGGGCTTTCGCGCAGGTCGTCGGTGCCGGCCTTGAAGCTCAGGCCCAACAGGGCGACTTTGCGCTTGTCGTGGCTGGAAACGATTTCGAAGGCGTTCTGCACCTGGGATTCGTTACTGCGCATCAGCGAGTTCAGCAACGGTGCTTCCACATCCAGCGAACCGGCGCGGTAGGTCAGGGCGCGAACGTCTTTCGGCAGGCAGGAGCCGCCGAACGCGAAACCAGGGCGCATGTAGTACTGCGACAGGTTCAGTGTCTTGTCCTGGCAGACCACGTCCATCACGACACGACCATCGACGCCGACAGCCTTGGCGATGTTGCCGATCTCGTTGGCGAAGGTCACCTTGGTGGCGTGCCACACGTTGCAGGTGTACTTGATCATCTCGGCAACGGCGATGTCCTTGCGGATGATCGGCGCGTCGAGCTCTTCGTACAGCGATTGCAGAACGTCGCCAGACGCCTTGTCGAACTCGCCGATGACGGTCATCGGTGGCAGGTCGTAGTCGGCGATCGCGGTGCTTTCACGCAGGAACTCAGGGTTCACCGCCACACCGAAATCAACGCCGGCTTTCTTGCCGGAGCAATCTTCGAGAATCGGGATGACAACGTTTGCGACCGTGCCCGGCAGAACGGTGCTGCGAACCACGATGGTGTGACGGGTGGTCTTGTCACGCAGGACAAAACCGATCTCGCGGCATACCGCTTCGATGTAGTTCAGTTCCAGATCGCCGTTCTTCTTGCTCGGCGTGCCGACGCAGATCATCGACAGGTCGGTGTCGCGAATCGCCTCGGCGAAGTCGGTCGTTCCGCGCAGACGGCCGGTTTCGATTCCCTTGGCCAGCAGTTCGCCCAGACCCGGTTCAACGATCGGCGATTTGCCGGCGTTGATCATATCGATCTTGTCTTTGGCGACATCGACGCCAACGACGTCATGGCCCCGTGCAGACAGGCAACCGGCACATACTGCACCGACGTAACCCAAACCAAATATGCTGATGCGCATCGCATTTACCTCTGTATTTATCAAGCCATTACATGGCCGGAGTTAATGGTGTTCAGCGGTCATAGTGCACTCGGAAGTTTGGGCGACAGGCGCCGCAATGCCGTGTGCAGGCATATAAGTTCCGAGTGTCTAAATAAGTGCACTCAAGATGTGCGCAACTAGGCCTTATTATTATGATTTGCCCTGTTATGCAGCCGAGTCCTCTGGTCAGAGGTCATCCGTGCAAAGGTCTTGCGCGCTCAATGCCAGGCCGGAAGCCCGTGAATCAAGCGGTTCGGGTGCTCGGGTGAGCACGTTTATAGGGGCGCTGCCTTGGCCGTGTAGGGGATAGTAGTGATGCGTTATCTCCCGTCCTTCATGTGTTGCCCAAATCAGTGATTATTTAGCCAAAGTTATTGTGACAACTTCGCTACGTGATCTCTTCTCTGCGTAAGTTATCTCGTACATGTACAGAGATAATCGTTACCGGTGGTATGAGCTACGCATTTGGACATAGTTCCAGTCCGCTCATCGCGAATTCTGAAATTTCTTGAAATATTGAGAAAGATGGCACTACTTTCAAACTGATGGCACTTGCTGTCTCACCCTTGTTACACGGGGAGATAAGCAAGAACGATAGTTTTGTGCCACTACCGATAAAAATTTTCAGTGCCACTACTGAAAAAAATCATCGAAGTCGAGTGAAACTAAAGTTAGAAAACTGACCGGTGGTTTTTTTGGCGCCAAGATGTTGGCGATTAGGGCGGGAAATTGTTGGACGATCGGACGCAGGCGCACGACGGGAAATTTGCTGTCGTGCGCCGATCAGGCGCGTTACTCGGGAGCGTGATCGCGAAGAAACACCAGGTTGTCCGGTTTGGACTGTTCGGCGCTGTATCGATAGCCCTGGATGTCGAATTGCTTGAGGGCTGCCGGGTCGTTGATGCGCTCTTCGATAACGAAGCGGCTCATCATGCCCCTAGCTTTTTTCGCGTAGAAGCTGATGATTTTGTACTGGCCGTTTTTCAGGTCCTTGAACTCGGTATTGATGATGCGAGCCTTCAAGGCCGTGCGTTTGACCGCCGAGAAATACTCGTTGGACGCCAGGTTCAGCAGCACGTCATCACCCTGGTCGGCCAGGGCTTCGTTCAACCATTCGCTGATCCGCGTACCCCAGAAGGCATACAGGTCCTTGCCGCGGGCGTTGGGCAATTTGGTGCCCATTTCGAGGCGATACGGCTGCATCAGGTCCAGTGGACGCAGCAGGCCATAAAGGCCGGACAACATGCGCAGATGCTGCTGGGCGTAATCGAAATCAGCTTCGCTGAAGGTTTGAGCGTTCAACCCGGTATAAACGTCGCCCTTGAACGCCAGCAATGCCTGTTTGGCGTTTTCCGGTGTGAACGCCGGGGTCCAGCTGCCGAAACGCGCGGCGTTGAGCCCGCCGATCTTGTCGGAGACATGCATCAGCTCGCTGATCTGCGCTGGCGTCAGGTCGCGCAACTGCAGGATCAGCTCCTGGGAATGGTCGAGGTATTGCGGCTGGGTGAAGCGCTGGGTCGCCGGCGGTGTTTCGTAGTCGAGGGTCTTGGCGGGGGAAATCACCATCAGCATGAAGTCGTCTCCTTTAATGTGGGGGCGATTCTAGGGGGTTGTCCTTAATGACTCCAGCTATCAAGGCCATAGGTGATGGGTGGTGAACGCGGATCTCCTGCCTGGAGCAGATCCTGTGGCGAGGGGGCTTGCCCCCGTTCGAGCGCGCAGCGGTCGCAAAAACGCGCTGATGTTTTACCTGAAGAAATGCGAGAACAGGTTTTGGGGTTGCTTCGCAACCCAACGGGGGCAAGCCCCCTCTCCACAGTGGGTTGGGTCAACCTGTATCAGCTATAGTGCCGCGCGGGTTTTGTTATGGAGACATCCCATTGCGTATCGTTTTTCTATTTTCGGTCTGGCTATTGAGTTTCGGTGCCGTTGCGGCGCCGGGCGATGTGGCGACGCTCGATCGCAGCACCTGGCCTGAACAGCTCAGCAACCCGACGCTGTTCGATGTCGCCTCGCGGGCAGAGATTCTGATGTTTGCTCGTGTGCTGCTGGCCAGCGAATCGCTGGACGAGGCAAGCCTGGCCCAGCGCCTGGGCCTGCGCACGATCAATCTGGATTCGGTCAACAGCCTGCGTCAGCGCCTGTGGCAACGCTTGCTGACCAACTACAACTTCGCCCAGCAAAGCTGCGATCAGGATGCTTCCTTCTGTTTTCTGGTCGAAGACATGGCCTCCTTGCGCCAGCAAGCCGCCAAGTTTCAGGTCAGCGACGACAGCTACTACATCAAGTGGGCCGAACCGAGCCGGCTGTTCCATGCGCAGTACCTCGACGAGCAGTTGCGCAAGGCTGCGCTGTTTCCGCAAACCAGCAGCGAAGTCGATCGTTTTGGCGACTACGAGCGCAACGGCGAGCAGATGCATGACCGGCTGTTCCTGTTGACCTTCGACAGCGCCGCCAATGCCGCGCCGGACAACACGGCGTGGGTCACCGAGTACCTGCGCAAGGCGAACATGACGGGCACGTTCTTCGTCCTCGGCAAGGATATTCAGGCGCGTCTGAGCGAGCGTTCGGTGGCGAACCTGCAGGCGACTTACTCGACGCAGTGCATCGGCGTGCAAGGCTGGGAGTTCCGTTCCCACAGCCACTGGCAGGACTGGCAGGATTCGGTGCGGCGCAGTGCCGAACTGGTCAAGAGCAAATTGCCGGAGAACTACGTCCCGCTGTTCCGTCCGCCGGACGGCCAGCGCCGTTCTGACGCGGAAGGCTTCTTCAGGTCCCAGGGCTTGCAGGTGGCGCTGTGGGACATCGATGGCCAGGACGGCGCTGGCAAGCTCAAGGCCAACCAGAGCGCGCAGCGTGTGTTGACCCTGATGCTGTTGTGGCGGCATGGGGTGATCAACTTCAACATTAAACAGGATGGCGTGAAAACGGCGATGCCCTGGCTTGTCACGCAGACTGCGCCCAGCGGGATCGGTTGGGAAGATTGTCAGGACGCCTTTCGCTGAAAATAGCGAAAGCCCGTAAACATTGGGGATGGGGCGAATTTGGAACAGATTTCGGTGCAGGCGGACTTCCGACTTTAACGGGGTGATGGCAGTCCGCCAAGTGTTATTGGTCACTCTGAAAAATAAACTTCAAAAAAGCGTCAAAGTACTTTTTTCTGTCACGGGTTTTGGAGTATTACGAAGACAGACCGCCGAAACCTGCAACACAGGTGGCGTCTCCCAAGACCCATTTTGTGAGCAGTTCACTTGATCCCTCGCAGGTGAGTTCGGCAGTCACTTCGAGGCGCAGCACCGCCAAGGTATTGCGTCGAATGGCTCCCACAAAGGTGACCGAGTATGGATGATCACGGACGTAGTTCTTCCTCCAACCAGCCAATCCTGTATGTACTCGATACCAACGTATTGATTCACGATCCAAACGCCCTGCTTAACTTCGAAGAACACCACGTCGCGATCCCGATGACCGTGCTTGAGGAGCTGGACAAGCTCAAGAGCGGGCATCACAGCGTGGCTGCGGAATGCCGTCAGGCGATTCGCCTGATCGACAAGACCCTGGGCGATGCCAGCCCTGAAGACGTTGAACTGGGTGTACCGATCCAGCGTGGAAAAAGTGGGCCAAAAGGTTTGCTATCAATTCTGATGAGCAAACGTGCCGAACCGAACATCATTCTTCCCGAGCACCTGAACGACAACATCATCATCAACCAGTTGATCGACCTGCACGCGCGCGAGCCAAAGTTGCCCGTGGTGCTGGTCACCAAAGACATCAACATGCGCCTCAAGGCCCGTGCCTGCGGGATCGCGGCCGAGGACTACAGCACTGACCAACTGGTTGACGACGTATCGCTGCTGCCGAACGGCTACCACAACATGGCCGGGTCCTTCTGGGACCTCGTAAGGAATGTCGAAACCCGTCAGGATCACGGCCGCACCTGGCACCAGGTGAAGATGATCGACAACCTGCCGGCAGTGCATATCAACGAGTTCATTATCGACGAACAGGGTTTTGTCGGCTGGATCAAGGAGATCGACGAGGACAAACTGCTGATTCTCGACCTGCATCAGGAACCCCTGTTGCACCAGGAAGCCTGGGGCCTGAAGCCGCGTGACATCTATCAGAGCCTGGCGCTGTACGCCTTGCTGGACCCGGATATTCACCTGGTCAACCTGACCGGTGCGGCCGGATCCGGTAAAACCATCCTCGCCTTGGCGGCGGCGATCGAGCAGACGATGGTCAGCAAACGCTATCGCCGGATCATCGCGACGCGTAGCGTGCAGGGCCTGGACCAGGAGATCGGCTTCCTGCCAGGCACCGAAGCGGAAAAAATGGAGCCTTGGCTGGGCGCTATCACCGACAACCTCGAAGCCTTGCACATGGATGACGAAAACACCCATGGCAGCGTCGATTACATCCTCAGCAAAGTGCCGTTGCAGTTCAAATCCCTCAACTACATCCGGGGCCGGAGCTTCCAGCAGAGCCTGATCCTGATCGATGAATGCCAGAACCTCACGCCGCACCAGATGAAAACCATCATCACCCGTGCCGGCGCCGGTTCCAAAGTGGTGTGCCTGGGCAACCTGGCGCAGATCGACACCCCTTACCTGTCCGCGACCAGCTCCGGGCTGACCTACCTGACTGAACGCTTCAAGGATTTCCCGAACGGTGTCCACATCACCCTGCAAGGGGTGCCACGTTCGATTCTGGCCGAATACGCCGAATCGCATTTGTAACGGCCTCAGCAAAACCGGGCGGCCTCAAAGCCGCCCGGTTTTTTTATGCCCCACACAAAACCCTGTAGGAGCGAGGCTTGCCCGCGAAGACGGCGGCACATCCAATATCAATCCGCCTGACCTACCGCCTTCGCGGGCAAGCCTCGCTCCTACAAGGACATTGCAATCTTGCGTGCGGAAAATTGACCCGCAGGTTTACAATCGAGGCTCTTGATCAGGAGTAACCCTGTGCTGACTCATCTCGATTCCCAAGGTCGCGCCAACATGGTCGACGTCACCGAAAAAGCCGTGACGTTCCGTGAGGCGACGGCCCAGGCGCTGGTGCGCATGCTGCCCGAAACCCTGCAGATGATCGTCAGCGGCGGCCATCCCAAGGGTGATGTGTTCGCCGTGGCGCGCATTGCCGGCATTCAGGCCGCGAAGAAAACCAGCGACCTCATTCCTCTGTGCCACCCGCTGATGCTCACCGGCGTCAAAGTCGAGCTCAGCGCTGAAGGTGACGACATCGTGCGCATCGTTGCGCGCTGCAAACTGTCCGGGCAGACCGGCGTCGAGATGGAAGCGCTGACCGCCGCGAGCGTTGCCGCGCTGACCATCTACGACATGTGCAAGGCCGTCGATCGCGGCATGACCATTGAAAGCGTGCGCCTGCTGGAGAAACTCGGCGGCAAGAGCGGCCATTTCCAGGCGGATCAGCCATGAATGTCACCGTGAAGTTTTTCGCTCGTTATAGAGAAGCACTGGGCGTCGACTCGGTGAAGGTCGAAGGTGACTTCGCCACGGTCGATGACGTTCGCACACTGTTGGCCAAGCGTGATGGCGCCGATGTATTGAGCGAGCAGAACCTGATGTGCGCCCGCAACGAAGACCTTTGCCAACTCGACGAGCCGGTGAGCGACGGCGATGAAGTGGCGTTCTTTCCGACCGTGACCGGGGGCTGAGCCATGGCCATTCGTGTGCAATCCACGGCGTTCGATCCGGGCATTGAAGTCAACGCCATGCACGCCGCCAATGTCGGTGTCGGGGCAGTGGTGAGTTTTGTCGGCTACGTGCGTGACTTCAATGATGGGCTCGATGTGGCGGGGATGTTTCTTGAGCACTATCCGGGCATGACCGAAAAGGCCCTGGGCAAGATTGCCACTGAGGCCGAGCAGCGCTGGCCGTTGCTCAAGCTGGAAGTGCTGCATCGCATCGGCGCGCTGGAGCCGGGCGAGCCGATCGTCTTCGTCGGCGCTGCCAGCGCTCACCGCCAGGCGGCGTTCGACGCCTGCGCCTTTGTCATGGACTACCTGAAAACCCGCGCGCCGTTCTGGAAGAAAGAAAACACCAGCGATGGTGCGCGTTGGGTTGAGGGGCGTGACAGTGATCATGCGGCGGCGGATCGCTGGAAGCAGTAAATTCTGCGGCGTCTACAAATACGCCTTCGCGGGCAAGCCTTGCTCCTACAGGGTTTTGTGTCATACGCACATTATGTGAACGACACAAAACCCTGTAGGAGCAAGGCTTGCCCGCGAAGAGGCCATCCGCAACAACCAATATCTTCCTGACCCACCTCCCGACCACCGGCCGGCACATCCCCATTGCCCCAATTGACGACTTATACATAAAAGTCCAGTATGGAATTATAAGTACAAAAAAGCGTTCCCCCGTTTCTGCTCTTTCTTCTGTCTTGCCAAACCAACAACAACCCGCGAGAGAACGAACATGAAGAAATTCCCCCTCATCACCGGTCTGGCCCTGAGCCTGTTGGCGTGCAGCACT
Source organism: Pseudomonas sp. LBUM1651 (assembly GCF_059716135.1). NCBI lineage: Bacteria > Pseudomonadati > Pseudomonadota > Gammaproteobacteria > Pseudomonadales > Pseudomonadaceae > Pseudomonas > Pseudomonas sp. LBUM1651. The sequence goes on from NZ_CP166805.1 coordinate 1,036,888, forward strand.
TTGTTCGCCGCCGATAAAACCCTGCGCATCGGCATCGAAGCGGCTTACCCGCCGTTCGCATCCAAAACCGACAAAGGCGAAATCGTCGGTTTCGACTACGACATCGGCAATGCCCTGTGCGCGCAGATGCAGGTCAAGTGTATCTGGGTCGAAGGTGAGTTCGATGGCCTGATTCCTTCCCTGAAAGTGAAGAAAATCGACATGGCGCTGTCGTCCATGACCATCAACGAAGACCGCAAGAAGTCGGTGGACTTCACCCACAAGTACTACTTCACCTCATCGCGTCTGGTGATGAAGGAAGGCGCAACCGTGGATGATCAATACGCCAGCCTTAAGGGCAAGACCGTCGGCGTGCAGCGCGCGACCACCACCGACCGTTACGCCAGCGAGGTGTTCGAACCGAAGGGCATCAACGTGAAGCGTTACGGCAACAACGAAGAGATCTACATGGATCTGGCGTCCGGTCGCCTCGATGCCATTTTTGCCGACACCATTCCGCTGAATGACTTCCTGTCGATGCCGCGTGGCAAGGGTTACGCCTTTGTCGGCCCCGAGCTCAAGGACCCGAAATACGTGGGTGAGGGCGCCGGGATTGCGGTGCGCAAGGGCAACACCGAGTTGGTCAGCCAGTTGAACACGGCCATTGACGGCATTCGCGCCAGTGGCGAGTACCAGAAGATTTCGGATAAGTACTTCAAGTCTGATATCTACGGCGACTGATCAAGCACGCTTCCCTGTAGGAGCGAGCTTGCTCGCGATGGACGTCAACGATAACGCGGGCTGTCTGAGTGAATGCGTTGTCCGGTCATTTTTCGCGAGCAAGCTCGCTCCTACAATGGGCCCGCGTGGAGTGTTACCAGTTAATCCCTTCTTAACCGCCTTATCGTTTATTTCCCGACATCTATTCCATGCGCCCCGGGCTCTCCAAGGTCCGGGCCAGCGTGTAGACTTCCGGTCAATCGATATCTAGAAGGGAAACGCAATGAGCGAGGAAACGATGCGGTTGGGCCGTGAGCGGCGCTACCTGGTGTTGCTGGGCATCATCTGCCTGGCGCTGATCGGTGGCGCGCTGTACATTCAAATCGTACTGGGCGAGGCGCCGTGCCCGCTGTGCATCCTGCAACGCTATGCCTTGCTGCTGATCGCGGTTTTCGCGTTCATCGGTGCGGCGATGCGCACCCGCCGCAGCATTACGGTGTTTGAAACCCTGGTGGTGATCTGCGCCCTGGCAGGCGTCGGGGTGGCCGGGCATCACGTCTATACCCAGTTCTATCCTGCGGTCAGCTGCGGCATTGATGTGTTGCAGCCGATTGTCGACGGTCTGCCGTTGGCGAAGATCTTCCCGCTGGGGTTCCAGGTCGACGGTTTCTGCTCCACGCCGTACCCGCCGATCCTCGGTCTGTCGCTGGCACAGTGGGCGTTGATCGCGTTTGTCCTGGTGGTGGTGCTGGTGCCGTTGCTCACTTCGCGTAACCGCAAGACGCTGCGCTGAGGTCATTCGCCCCATCGCCGCGTGACACAAAAAAACGCCCCGGTCCTCGTTGAGAGGGCCGGGGCGTTTTGCATTTTAGAGACCGGGCAAAAAGATCGTGATGTGCGGCAACGAGGGGTGCGACACATGTGCGACATGTTGTCACAGCACGAGTATCGCAAGGCATTTCAGCGTGCCGGATTGGTACATGTCTAGGCAATGAAATTGGTCTTTTGGCGCCTCTGCCGATTTCCATCCCCGCAACCCGGAACAGGCAGTTTTAACAGGCCCTGGCGAATTGCCAGAGCCCTTGTCTCATGGGGGCTTGGGCAGGGTCGCAGGGGAGGGCAGCGCCTTCGATACTGTCTGAACTGCGTGTGGTAGACCTACTATTTTTGGTGTTTTTGTTAAGAATCAATTTCGATAACATGGCGCGATTTTGCAAAAAACGTCAAGGATTGTTGCTGGAAAGGATAAAAATTATTTCGGGATGAGACATGGTTTATGAATCGCTACATATCTACAATCGCCCGCACTGAATTCCCGGCACTGCTCACCCTGACTCAGGTGCATGAGCAGCAACAGGGTGTCTAGAGGCCTGATGGCTTCCTGTGACGCCCAAGTGTCGGTGCCTTCCAACTATCCGCACCAAATGGAATTGGTCTGTAACAAGGCCTTTGACCACGAATTCGAATAAGAACTCACCGCTAGCCCAGGATTTGTCAAGCAGCGTCTGACGCGCGACGGGCAGCCCTTATTCAATCCAAGAAAATGCCAACCCTTGGCAGGGTGAAGTGTTGGCGATCAAAACCCAACTGCATTGCGCAAGCTGCTTTAGAGGTCGTGAGATGAGTAAAAACAGGTACCCCAGACTACTAGGCTTATTGCCGCTGATCGGCACGTTGTTGCTGTCAGGCTGCAACATGACCTTGCTCGATCCCAAGGGCCAGGTTGGCCTGGACGAGCGAAACCTGATCATCACCGCAACGCTGCTGATGCTGTTGGTCGTGATTCCGGTCATCGTCATGACCTTCCTGTTCGCCTGGAAATACCGCGCGTCCAACACTGACGCCGTCTACACGCCGAAATGGTCGCACTCCACCAAGATCGAAATCGCGGTGTGGGCTGTTCCAGTGCTGATCATCATTGCCCTGGGTTACGTGACCTACAAATCGACCCACGCCCTGGACCCTTACAAGCCGCTGGAATCCGACGTCAAGCCGATCACCATCGAAGTGGTCGCGTTGGACTGGAAGTGGATGTTCATCTATCCGGAGCAAGGCATCGCCACCGTCAACAAGATCGTGTTCCCGGCGCACACGCCGATCAACTTCAAGGTGACTTCGGACTCCGTGATGAACTCGTTCTTCATCCCGGCGCTGGGCGGCCAGATCTACGCGATGGCCGGCATGCAGACCAAACTGCACCTGATCGCCAACGAAAACGCTGAAATGGACGGTATCTCCGCCAACTACAGCGGTGCTGGTTTTACCGGTATGAAGTTCAAAGCTATCGCCACTTCTCAGGAAGATTTCGACGCCTGGGTAAGCGAAGTCAAAAAGGCACCTAAACAGCTTGAAAAAGCTGAATACGAAGCCCTTTCCAAGCCAAGCCAGAACAACCCAGTCGAGCTCTACTCCTCGGTCACGCCAAACCTGTTCCAGATCATCGTCGACAAGTACGAAGGCATGAAACCGGGCAAGCCGATGCACCACGAGAAGAAAGAGAAAGAAGTGGCCCATATGGAAGGGATGGACATGAGTTCGCATTCAGCTGCCGGGGCAGAGGAGTAAACGATGTTTGGTAAATTAAGTTGGGAAGCGGTCCCGTTCCACGAGCCGATCGTGATGGTGACCATCGCCATGATCGCCCTCGGTGGTCTGGCGCTGTTCGCGGGTATCACCTACTTCAAGAAGTGGACCTACCTGTGGACCGAGTGGCTGACGTCGGTCGACCACAAGAAAATAGGCGTGATGTACATCATCGTTGCCATGGTCATGCTGCTGCGCGGTTTTGCCGACGCCATCATGATGCGTACCCAGTTGGCCATGGCCACCGAGGGTTCGCCTGGCTACCTGCCACCTGAACACTATGACCAGATCTTCACCGCTCACGGTGTGATCATGATCATCTTCATGGCGATGCCATTCTTCACCGGCCTGATGAACCTTGCAGTGCCGCTGCAGATCGGCGCGCGTGACGTTGCCTACCCGTTCCTGAACTCCCTGAGCTTCTGGCTGCTGGTATCCGGCGTAGTGCTGATTAACCTGTCCCTGGGCGTCGGCGAATTCGCCAAGACCGGCTGGGTTGCCTATCCGCCGCTGTCGGGCCTGCAATACAGCCCTGGCGTGGGGATGGATTACTACATCTGGGCGCTACAGCTATCCGGGTTGGGGACGACGCTGACGGGGGTCAACTTCCTCGCCACCGTGCTGAAAATGCGTACCCCTGGCATGAAACTGATGGACATGCCGATCTTCACCTGGACCTGCACCTGGGCCAACGTCCTGATCGTGGCTTCGTTCCCGATCCTGACCGCTACCCTGGCACTGCTGACGCTTGACCGTTACATGGATTTCCACATTTTCACCAATGAACTTGGTGGCAATCCAATGATGTACGTCAACCTGTTCTGGGCCTGGGGTCACCCCGAGGTTTACATCCTGATTCTGCCGGCGTTCGGGATCTTCTCCGAAGTCATCTCGACCTTCACTGGCAAGCGTCTGTTCGGCCACCACTCGATGGTCTACGCATCGGGCGCGATCTCGATCCTGGGCTTCATGGTCTGGCTGCACCACTTCTTCACCATGGGTTCGGGTGCCAGCGTCAACGCCTTCTTCGGCCTGGCGACGATGCTGATTTCGATCCCGACGGGGGTGAAGCTGTTCAACTGGCTGTTCACCATCTACCAGGGCCGTCTGCGTTTCACCAGCCAGGTTCTGTGGACCCTGGGCTTCATGGTGACCTTCGCCATCGGCGGCATGACCGGCGTACTGCTGGCCATCCCGGGTGCGGACTTCGTCCTGCACAACAGCCTGTTCGTGATCGCTCACTTCCACAACGTAATCATCGGCGGCGCGGTCTTCGGTTACATCGCAGGCTTCAGCTTCTACTTCCCTAAAGCGTTCGGCTTCAAGCTGCACGAAGGTTGGGGCAAGGCAGCGTTCTGGTTCTGGATCTCGGGCTTCTTCGTCGCGTTCATGCCGCTCTATGCACTGGGCTTCATGGGCATGACCCGTCGTCTGAACGCCACCACCAACCCTGAGTGGGTGCCGTACCTGTACGTGGCCATGTTCGGTGCGGTGATGATCGCTGTGGGTATCGCCTGCCAGCTGATCCAGCTGTACGTCAGCGTGCGTGATCGCAACAAGCCAGAAAACATGTGCGAACACGGCGACCCGTGGAATGCCCACACGCTGGAATGGTCGACCTCGTCGCCACCACCGTTCTACAACTTCGCGGTCCTGCCAAAAGCAGAAACCATCGATCCGTTCACCGAAGCCAAGGAAAACGGTACCGCGTACCAGGCTCCTGCTCGTTACGAACCGATCCACATGCCAAACAACACCGCGACCGGCCTGGTCATGGGTGCTCTGTTGACCGTGTTCGGTTTCGCGATGATCTGGCACATCTGGTGGCTGGCCATCATTAGTCTGGTCGGCACCGTGGGCTACTTCGTGATCCACGCTGCACGTGATGATCAAGGCTATATGGTGCCGGTCGACGTGATCGAGCGCATCGAAGCCGAGCAGCACAAGCGTCTGGTAGCGGCCGGGAAAGTTCCAGCCACCGCCACCCGTGTTGAAACCTCGTTGGAACAGGCTTAAACCATGTCGAACTTAGTGACCAATGCTGGACACACCCATGTCGATGGACATGGGCACGATGACCATCACCACGACTCGGGCGAGATGACCGTATTCGGTTTCTGGCTCTACCTGATGACCGACTGCATCCTGTTTGCGTCGATCTTCGCGGTGTACGCGGTACTGGTTAACAACGTAGCAGGCGGCCCGTCGGGCGCCGACATCTTCGAACTGCCATACGTACTGGGCGAAACCGCTCTGCTGCTATTCAGCTCGATCACCTACGGCTTCGCCATGCTGGCGTTGTTCAAGGGCAAGAAGAACCAGGTGCTGGGCTGGCTGGGCATGACCTTCCTCCTGGGCGCCGGCTTTATCGCCATGGAGATCAACGAGTTCCACGTGTTGATCTCCGAGGGCTTCGGTCCTAGCCGCAGCGGCTTCCTGTCCGGGTTCTTCACCCTGGTCGGCACCCACGGTCTGCACGTGACCAGCGGTCTGATCTGGATGGCGATCATGATGTATCAGGTGCAGAAAAACGGCCTGACGGCGACCAACAAGACCCGTCTGAGCTGCCTGAGCCTGTTCTGGCACTTCCTGGACGTGGTGTGGATCTGCGTATTCACCGTTGTTTATCTGATGGGGACTATGTAAATGGCTAACGCTCATTCCCACGATAGCCACGACGCCGGCCACGGCAGCGTCAAGTCTTACGCTATCGGCTTCATCCTGTCGGTGATCCTGACCGTCATTCCTTTCGGCCTGGTGATGTACCCGTCGCTGCCGAAAGCCCTGACCCTGTGGATCGTACTGGCCTTCGCAGTGATCCAGGTGCTGGTGCACCTGGTGTACTTCCTCCATCTGGACCGTTCGGCCGCGCAGCGTAACAACGTGATTGCGTTTGTGTTCGCCGCGATCGTGATCGTCCTGCTGGTTGGCCTGTCGCTGTGGATCATGTTCAGCATCCACACCAACATGATGGCGCACTGAGGTAAATCCGGATGTCCTTGAAGCACTTTATCCAAATCACCAAACCGGGGATCATTTTCGGTAACGTGCTTTCAGTGGCAGGCGGATTTTTCCTGGCCTCGAAAGGGCATGTCGATCTGGCCATTTTCCTGGCCGCCATGATCGGCACGTCCCTGGTGGTGGCTTCCGGTTGCGTGTTCAACAACTGCATCGACCGCGACATCGACATCAAGATGGAACGCACCAAGAACCGGGTGCTGGTCCAGGGCTTGATCTCCCTGAAACTGGCCCTGGCCTTCGCGACCGTCCTGGGTGTCGCCGGCGTTGCGTTGCTGTACAAGGTGGCCAACCCGTTGGCCGCTTTGTTCGCGGTGATCGGTTTCGTCATCTACGTCGGTTTCTACAGCCTGTACCTCAAGCGCAAGTCGGTTCACGGCACGCTGGTGGGCAGTCTGTCGGGTGCAATGCCACCGGTGATCGGTTACGTCGCTGTGACGAACAGCTTCGACATGGCCGCACTGACGCTGCTGGTGATGTTCAGCCTGTGGCAGATGCCGCATTCCTATGCCATCGCGATCTTCCGCTTCAACGATTACCTGGCCGCATCGATTCCGGTGCTGCCGGTGAAGCGCGGGATTCAAGTGGCCAAGAAGCACATCCTGATCTACATCCTGGCCTTCCTCGTGGCGACCTTGATGCTGACCTTCAGCGGCTACGCCGGCATGAGCTACCTCGCCGTCGCCGCGGCCATGGGCATGTACTGGCTGTACATGGCCTGGACCGGCTACAAGGCAGTGGATGACACGGTCTGGGCACGCAAGCTGTTCGTGTTCTCGATCTTCACCATTACCGCGTTGAGCGTGATGATGTCCCTGGACTTCAAAGTGCCGACCGAGCTGTTGCTGACGTACGCGCCTTAAGCGTCGGATGCTGTAACGAAAAACCCCGCCCTTTGAGAGAAGGAGCGGGGTTTTTTATTGGGCACTCATACGAAGTTATAAACAGTTATAGGGGGAAATCGCTATAACTACGAGCAATGAGATAGAACTGGTCACTTAAGAAAAAATCGAGATATTCTAGGAATCTTAAGATTTTATTGGCCCGCTAAAGAAAAATCGCGCGGCCTGCTCAAAAATGAGGATTTGCGCGATGAACTCAGCTGGATATGCCTGTCTGCAAGACGCACTGCAGCTTTCAGCGTTTCCTTTGCGCCAACCTGCCAGAGTTCAGCCCGTTACACGGCTTGAACGAATCGGCGAGACATTGGCAGTCCCACCTGCAATTGCACCTGCACCAGACGATCTGCTCGGACATGTCCTCTTCGCCTTGAAGCATGAAGGGATCAACCTTGCCATTCTAGCTCAGGCGTTACCTCGAATTCCGGCACAAGCGCTCGAAACCGAATTGCGAAAGGCTCCAAACGGGATCTACATCCGCAAGGCCTGCTTTCTCCACGAAGCATTCACCGGTGAGGAGCTGACCCAAAACTCCCCCGTGAAGGGAGGCTTCATCCCCTTGTTCGACCCGGAGCAGTACTTGACGATGCCAGGGGAACGTAATTCCCGCTGGCGTATTGAGTTCAATGGTATTGGAACACTGGCTTACTGCGCCACCGTTGAGCGAACACCTCAAATCATGGCGTTGCTACAACACGATATCCTTGCGCGTGCGCAGCAATTCATTCAGAACCTGCCATCAGGAATGATGGATCGGGCAATCAACTGGGCCTATCTGAGCGAAACCCAGGACTCGTTCGCCATCGAGAAGGAATCACCGAGCGAAGACAAGTCCCGACGCTTCATCCAGTTGCTCCGACAGGCTCATGAACGCATTCCGTTGAGTGAGGATTACTTGGTGACCCTCCAGAATGCAACGATCTCCAATCCATACGATATGGCCGCTGCGTTCCGTCATGAACAGAACCATCTGGCAAGCGGTCTGCATGGGGCAGCGGGTGTAACGTATGTCCCGCCTGCACCGGACTTATGTCGGGAGCTGATGGAACAGCTGATGGCATTGGGGAATGACGCGGTAAAACATATTGACCCTCTGGTCGCCGCCGGGATCATTTCATTTGGATTCGTCTTTCTTCACCCTTTCATGGATGGGAATGGTCGCCTTTCCCGCTTCCTCATTCACCAGACGCTTTGCCGTGCGGGGGCATTGGAAAATGGCTTGCTGCTCCCGGTGTCGGTGGCAATGAAGCGTGAGGAGCGTCTGTATCTGGAAACTCTGCAGGAATTCTCCCGACCCGCGCGTGAGTTCTGGGACGTGCGGTGGATTGATCAGGGAAACTTGTCCTTCAACTTCACTGGCCATCCGACAATATACCGCTTCTGGGATGCCACGCCCGGCGTTCGATTCACTCTGGAGATGGCCAAGAGAGCTCTTGAAGTAGAGCTTCGTGAAGAGACGGTTTTTCTCGAAAATTACGACAAAATCGTCAAGGCGGTTGATGAGCGATATGACGTCCGAGGCAGTGACTTGGCCAATCTGGTAATGATGTGCTTGTCGCAAAATGGCACGGTCTCAAAGCACCGACGCAAGCAGTACAAGTATTCGGTTCAGGAGGAAGTGTTTGATTACATCGAGCGGGTCACGCAGACCTTGCTTCGAGATCAGGAACAGGAAAAGCAAGGGGCCGAAGTTGCTGACCAGTAATGCCTGGATTGATAGATCAAGCTTCGTATAAAAAGCCCCGCGTTTCGGAAGAATCGCGGGGCTTCTTCATTCAAGCGCGGTTGTTACACGGTGCGTCGAGCACCTTCGCGACATCATCGATAATCGCTTTACTCATATCCTGCAAAAAATGCGACGCCCAGGCATGCCGGTCGCTATCGCGAATCATGGCGGCGTCTGAGGCGAGAAGTTTGGCGATGTGGAGCAGGTCGGAAGCGTGGTAGAGGGCCTGGATTATCGGGACGTCACGGTTGATTCGGAATAGCGGTTGATTGGCGTGATAGGAGAAGGGGGGGAGGCCGATGGTTTTTAGGTCTTTGGGATTGGTCATTGGGCACCTCCGGTGGTTGGGAGGCGACGGGGGACCGGTGGCACAGAAGCATAAATTTTGAACGGATTGCTGGCGTGCATAAAGGAGAACTCCGATTGATGCCTACATCGTGTTCGAGTTATGAGGCCCGGTCGCTGAATTGGCAGCGACGGGTCGAAGTTAGCGTGTGGGAGGCGAGGATCACAATCGTAGCGATCTGGTGGCGGTGGGTGTCATGCGGCCAGTAAACGTTTCGCCGGACGCGATCCCTGTGGCGAGGGAGCTTGCTCCCGCTCGGCTGCGCAGCAGTCGCAAAAGCCTGTAAATACGGAGTGTTGGAAGAAGTGCAGGGGAGCGCTTCGCACTCCAGCGGGAGCAAGCTCCCTCGCCACAGGGGTGGTGTTGCGGTTACTTTTTGTAATCGTCGAGCAACCGAAAGAACCGTTCCCGCACCTGAACGTTATCGCTGTGCGCCACGTTGAAACGCAGAAAGTGACTGGCATCCGGTGCTTTGCTGAGCAAGGTGCCGGGCGCCAGCACCAGGTCGATGTCCAGACCCTTCCTCGCGAGCGTTTCGGCATGCAACCCTTCGGGCAATCGCGTCCAGATAAACAACCCTTCATGCGGCAGCGATGAAACGGAACAACCCGCCTCCACCAGCCAACTCGACACCCGACTGCTCGACTCGTAAAGCCGATCCACCGTGCGCCGGGTGTGTTTGGCATAGCTGCCATCACTGAGCATCGTGCAGATAATCTGCTCCGCCAGTTCCGACGTCATGCCACCGCAGGCCATTTTCAGGGTGACCATCCGTGCTGCCAGTTGCGGCGAAAGCACCGCATAACTGACCCGACTGTTCGCCGTCAGGGTCTTGGAGAAACCGGAAACGTAACTGACATTGTCCAGCCCGCCCGCTGCGAGGCGCGGCGTTGTACGTTGCTGCATGTCGCAATACAAATCGTCTTCGACGATGTGAAAACCATAGCGGTGGCTCAACTCCAGCAAGCGATAGACCTGCGCCGGGGAGAACGAGTGCCCGGTCGGGTTGTGCAGGGTGTTATTGGTCATGTAGAGCACGGGCCGATGGACGATCAGCAATTGCTCGAAGGCGTCCAGGTCCATGCCCTCAGCGCCACGGGGAATGGTGATGACCCGGGCGCCATGCAAGGCCAGATTGGTGTGCATGGTGAAGTAACACGGATCGTCGAGCAGCACCGTGTCGCCGGGTTTGACCAGCAGACGCATCAGCATGTCGATGGCCTGCACGGTGTTGGCGGTGGTGATGATCTGGTCCACTGGTACTTCGATGCCCAAGGTCGCCAATTTGACCCGCAACGCCTCGCGAAGCGGCAGGTAACCGGCGGCGACGCCGTATTCGCCCATGCGCAGGGAAGTTGCACGCAGGGTGCCGCGCACGGCTTTCAACAATTCTTCTGCCGGCAGCCACGAGGAAGGCAGGAAACCGGCACCAGGGCGCAGCGCGCCGTTGTCCTGCAGCACTGCGCGGCGGACCACGCTGAGGGTGTCCTGGGGTTGCAGGTCCGGGCCGGCATCGGTCTTGAGCGTGGTGGTGGAGCGGTGCACATAATGCCCCGAACCCTGGCGTGAAACCACCAGGCCCTTGGCCCGCAAGCGGTCCAGCGCATCCACCACCGTGGACTTGCCCACGTTCATCAACTCGGAAAGTTCGCGAATCGGTGGCAGCCGCGAGCCGTGAGGCAGCCCGCCCTGGCTGATCGCCACCGACAATTGATCGACGATCTGCTGGACCAGCGGCACTCCCGGCTGGAACTCGATGGCGGCGATCACTGCTCGCTGAACCTGCATTTTACTGGTCTCTCCGGCAGTAAAGTTCGTTTGATTCTATACGAACTTGCTCTGATGAAAACAAGCGACTCTCTCTACCATCACCTTACAGACTTTCCTGATTGTTCGCGCTGGACGCCTGAACAATCGCTGGTTCCAGAGGTGTTGCATGAGTGTTCAAACAACGGTCGCCGTCGCCAAACCGGTGATCAATATTCGCCTGTTCACGATCCGGATCATCACCGCCGTGTCGCTGTTTGCCGTGCTGGGCAAGGCCAACGTCTGGCTCGATACCGCCACCAACAGCATCCTCGCCCTCGGTTATCGGGCCTTGCTGTTGCTGCTGCCGCTGACATTGCTGGTGCTGGGCCGTCGGTCACTGAGCGTTACGCTCATGTGCGCTGCCCTCGGGTTGGTGTTGCTGGCGGTCACCAGCAACCAGGGCATGGTGATGTTCGCCGCAGCGTTGTTCGCCTACGGCATTGCCATTGCCGGTTACCTGATCAAGAGCGAAGCCGCCCAGACCAAAGAGGGCGCGGCCTACAACCGCGTCGCCATGAACATGGGCAGTCTGGTGGCGGGGTTGATCCTGCTCTCACCGCTGCTGACCCCAACCCTGTTTTTCCTCGGCGCCGCGGGTTTCGTCCTGCTGTGCCTGCCCATCGCCATGGGCGCGACCTTCACCACGCAATCGGTGGTTGCCCAACCGACCACCCACGACGGCAGCGGCTGGCGCAACAAGCTGCCATGGGTCATCGCCGGCATCATCATGGGCATCAAGCTGTTTGGCGTGTTCTCGATTCTGCCCCAGGCGATCCTGCTCAAGACCGGTGAATTGCCGGCCTGGTATGGCTTGATGCTGATCCTCAACAGCGCCGTGGTGGTGTTCGCCCAGGTGCCGGTGATGAAACTGATCGAGCGTACCGGGCGCTTCAAAGTGGTCGCTGTCATCGGGATCATCATCGGCGGCTTCGCCGTGCTCTCGTCGCCGGATGCGTTCCACGTCGAAACCCTCGCCGGCGCGTTGATCTGGGTCGCGCTGCTGTCCGTCGCCGAGTGCGCGTTCAGCTACCTCGATTACTTCTCCGTCAAACAAAACAACATGTTCGTCAAAGAAGTGTCCCTGGGCGTCGGCGCCGGGCTGACGGTGCTGATCATGCGGGTCATGCCACCGCCCTATAGCGCCCTGGTGCTGGCTGCCATCGGCGCGGGAGGCATCCTCGCCTGGTACTGGCTGAACCGTAGATCCAACGCGTCGCTGCACGACTGAGTCACCGCGTTTGCGTTTTTTACTCCACAGGTCGGAGGCTTCATGAACACCACGTCATGCGTAGTAGTGGTCGGGTACAACGGCAATCGGGTTCACGATATCCAGAAGCTGCGCGACCTCTGCAAGACGCTCTATAACGCCAGGCTGATCCTGGTGGTCGAGCAGATTCAAGCCGATGACGATCAGGTGGCGGATCACGTCTGCACGGCCTCGATGGCACCGCAGGACATCGCCGATTCCGTCGATCTGCTGGTCGGTTGCCTGAGTGCCGATTGCTGGAAGCTGATAGGCGTCCTGCCATTTTCCGACCGTGGTGTGTTGCTGGGTGCCGCGTTGGCCACGCATTTCGACCTGCCCGGCATTACCCCCGGCGAGGCGCGGGCGGGGTTGGATAAACAGATTTTTCGCAAGCTGGAAGCGGCCGCCGACACGGCGCCCGAGGATTACCGTCCGGTGTTTTCCGCACGTATCGAAAGCCTGGGCGAACTGCGTCAGCGGGTAGTCGAACTGGGCGGCAAAGCCTTCATCAAACCGGCCTGCGAAGGTGCGAGCAGAGGTTGCCGGGTCATCCATCATCCGTCCGAATGCGACGAGGCCTGGCAGGCGCTCAAGCCCTATCGCGAAGACGGCATCGTCCTCGAAGAGTTGATTCAGAACGCCTGGGAATACAGCTGGGATTACGTCGCGGGCAGCACTTGGGTCACCGAGAAAACCACCACCGAAGGCGCCTATCGCGCGGAAATCCAGCAAGTGGTGCCGGCACCTTTGGCGGCTGACGTACAGGCTCGCCTGGCGGCTGCCGGTCGGCACATGTCCGGATTGGTCTCGCTGGAAAACGGCGCCTATCACAACGAGATCTTCCTGCGCCGCGACGGCCTGACCTCGGCGGTGGAAACCAACATGCGCCCCGGCGGCATGCACATCTGGGACCTGGCGCGTCTGGCGTTTGTCGATTTCGATCCATGGGAACGCTGGGTCCGCTGGGCGGTGGAAGGCAAGGTCGACCATCACGACCCCGTTGCCCGTGGCTATTGCGGCATTCGCCTGCTCCGGGCGCCGGCCGGCGGTCTTTTGCGCTACGTGCCGGACATCGAGTCCCTCGCCCGGGAACTGAACATCGAGCTGGTCGAGGCGGTGTACGCCAAGCGCCTCAGTGATTCAGTCACCGCACTGGTGAAAGACAACACGTCGTTTATCGGCCACATCGTGTTGTTCAGCGAAGACTACGGGCAGCTCAGCGACAACCTGCTGCGTCTGGCAGAGGCGATCGAATCGCGCGTCGAAGTCACTTGCCTGGCTGTGCCGGCGAGAGCCGTGGGTTGAGCCTTCGGGATCAATGTTTCAAGCATTATTGGTTTAAGAGGGTTGAGTGAATGATTGAGCAAAAAATGTCGTGTGACGAACGTTTCATCGCCCTGGCGAAAGAACTCAACTACGACATCTACGGCGAGAACACCGTGGGCGGACGTTACGCACCGCTGGTTCGGCATCACGATGAAATCTACATCAGCGGTCTGGTGCCGCGCATGAGCGGCAAAATGCAATACCCGGGCAGGGTCGGGCTTGAGCTCAGCCTGACGGATGCACAAGCGGCCGCCAGCATCAGCACCATGCGCGGGCTGGCACTGATCGTTGATGCCATCGGTTCGCTGGACAAAATCAAGTCGTTGATACGGGTCACGGTTTACGTGAAGTGCACGGCGGACTTTGTTGATCTCAGTGAAGTTGCCAACGGCGCATCGGATGTCTTCAGTCATGTGTTGGGCGATGCGGGGAAACATACCCGAACCACTGTCGGCGTCTATCAATTACCTAAGAATGCCGCCGTGGAAGTTGACATGATTGTGGCGCTGCGGCCTTCGGTGTTGTGAGTGTTAGTTGGTCGGCTTTACAGTGATCGATTGTTCGCCTAGTGTCTGGTCACTCAAGTCGATAATAAGTCGGTGTGTGCGGATGAATAACATTCAAGGTGGGTTTTTTTCATATAAGGACTTTCGCCAGAGTTTGAACCAACCGCCGGTCAATGCCCGGGTATGGAAGGGTGATGAACTCACAGACATGCGTCAGAACCTCAAGGACAGCGAGGTCGATATTGTCGCGCTGGCTCACGACGACAGCACCGAAGGTTGCAAGTTGACGCCAGGGATGGCGGTGTCCATGCAATGGTTGAAACCGGGCACGACGCTGAATGGCCATGCGCATTCGTGGTGGCACCTGTTCATCATTCAGTCTGGCAACGGCGCGTTGACCCTGGGCGATGCCGATGCAGTGAACGTCAGCCCCGGCGACGTGTTGCTGGTGCCAGCCTGGACCCGGCACGGCTTCGTCAACACCAGCGCCACTGAACCGCTGGCCATGCTGAACATGAGCAACATGCCCCAAATGGCGCAGCTCTCCAGTGCGGCAGACGCCACGGTCTGACACGCTCAAGTTTCCCCTCTGTTACCCGCCAGGGAGTCCGCATTCGCAGACTCCCTTTTTTATTTCTGTTAAAGCCCTCCTGCCATTGCGTTTTTGAACTTCTGTATCCGTAGAAACAGGTAATTTCTGTATCTGTTCAGCGCTTAACCAACTAACTACGATCGTTTCCAATGCAACGGATTATTGTGGTTAAAGCAAGGGAGCGTTCTATGGATAGTACGAAGCTGAAACTGTATGTCGGGGCAGATTTTGTCAGTGCGTTTGCAATGTCTGCATGTGTGGCACTGAAGGAAAAACAACTTTCATTTGAACTTGTCACGCTTGACTTGAAAGCGCGCGAGAACTATCAGACGAGTTATCAAGATATCTCATTGACCTGCAAGATCCCCACGTTGGTTCACGAAGATTTCGCATTGTCGGAATCTTCGGCCATTGCCGAATATCTGGAAGAGATAGCGCCGGGGCATCCAAAACTGTTCCCGCTGGACCTCAAACAGCGCGCCCGCGCCCGTCAGCTCCAGGCCTGGTTGCGCAGTGATCTGCTGGTCATTCGCAAAGAGCGTCCGGCAGACCTCATTTACTTCGGCAAGAAAGAAACCCCGTTGTCGGATGAAGCCCAGGCAGCTGTCGGAAGACTGTTCTTTGTAGCCGACCGGTTGCTTCAGGAGGGGGCGGATCACCTGTTCGGAGACTGGAGCATTGCCGACACCGACCTCGCAATCATGCTCAACCGATTGCTCGCCAATGGCGATCGCGTTCCTCAGCGGCTCGCGGCCTATGTGCGCCGGCAATGGGATCGCGACAGCGTCCGGGCATGGATGGACATAGAGCGCGCAGCGCCGGCTATTCAGTAAAAACCGCCAGGCAATCACAAGGAGCGCTGCCATGCAGGGACTGTCGGAGCAGGAAAGATACAAACCCTATAACTCACGCACCATTCGCGACACGCCGTACTGGCAAAAACTGACGCCAGCGTTGCAGGAAGCCATGACCGTAGTGGCCCGGGTCATGCCGTTTCGCACCAATGAATATGTCCTCGGCACGCTGATCGACTGGAACAACATTCCGGATGACCCGATTTTCCGCATGACCTTCCCCCATAAGGACATGCTGTTGCCGGACGAGTACACGTCGCTTAAACAGTTGATCGAGCGCGATGACGCCGTCGCCATCAAGCGTCGGATCGAGGCCATCTGGCTGCGCATGAACCCGCATCCGGCCGGGCAACTGACACACAACGGCGCCACCCTCGACGGAAAAATCCTGCCGGGCATACAGCACAAGTACCGCGAGACCGTGCTGTTTTTCCCCGGTGCCGGTCAGACGTGTCACGCGTACTGCACGTTCTGTTTCCGCTGGGCGCAGTTCATCGGCGAGGAAGAACTCAAGTTCAACGCGCGTGAGTCCCAGGAGCTGGTGAATTACCTGCGGGTGCACACCGAGGTGACCGACGTGCTGATCACCGGTGGCGACCCGATGATCATGAACACCCGGTCGCTGGCGGGGTACATCGAGCCGCTGCTGGAATTGCCTCACCTCAAAAGCATCCGCATCGGCACCAAGTCCGTGGCGTATTGGCCGCAACGGTTTGTCAGCGACAAGGACGCGCCGGAACTGCTGGAGCTGTTTAAACGGATCGTTGCGGCGGGGAAACACCTGTCGGTCATGGGGCACTACAACCACCCGGTGGAGATCCGCCAGGACATCGCCCGTCAGGCCGTCGAACGCATTCGTTCCACCGGGGCGACCTTGCGCATGCAGGCGCCGGTGATCCGCCACATCAACGAAAACCCCGCCGATTGGGCCGCGCTCTGGACCGAGGGCGTGCGGCTGGGAGCGGTGCCTTATTACATGTTTGTCGAGCGCGATACCGGGCCGAGCCACTACTTCGCGATGCCGCTGGTGCGGGCGTTCGAGATTTTCCAGGCGGCTTACCGAACGGTGTCCGGGCTGGCGCGCACGGTGCGCGGGCCATCCATGAGCACGTTTTACGGGAAGGTGTTGATCAACGGCATCGAGACCGTGGCCGGGGAAAAAGTCTTCGTGTTGCAATTTCTTCAGGCTCGGGACCCGCAATGGGTATTGCGCACGTTCTATGCGCGATTCGATCCGCAAGCGACCTGGTTCGATGAGCTGCGACCGGCGTTTGGCGAGCGCTCGTTTTTCTTTCAGCCGGAGCCTGTTGCAGCGCCCGAATTGATACCGGTCCTGCTCGAAACGGCGTAGGACGATTCATCAGGAGATATGGATATGAGCGGCATCCCGTTTGATCAACGAGAAGGTTTTATCTGGCTCGACGGCGAGTTCGTCGAGTGGTCCGAGGCGCGCTTGCATGTGCTGACCCATGGTTTGCATTACGCGAGCACCGTGTACGAAGGGGAGCGTGTCTACAACGGAAAGATCTTCAAACTGCGTGAGCACAGCGAGCGGCTGTACCGCTCGGCGCAGTTGATGGATTTCGCGATTCCCTATGAGCTGGCCGAACTGGAAGCGGCCAGCCATGAACTGCTGCAACGCAACAACGTGGTCGACGGTTATCTGCGGCCGGTGGCGTGGCGCGGCAGTGAAATGATCTCGACCTCGGCCCGCTTCAACCGCGTGCACGTGGCGATCGCCTGCTGGCAATGGCCGAGTTACTTCGACCCGGCGGGGCACATGGGCGGCATTCGCTTGAAGACCGCCGAGTGGCGTCGGCCACCACCCAGCAGCAGCCCGTTCGAAGCCAAGGCGTCCGGGCATTACCAGATCGCCACACTCAGCAAACACGATGCGGAAAACAACGGCTATCACGATGCGCTGATGCTCGACTGGCGCGGCCACGTCGCCGAAGCCACCAGCGCCAACGTGTTCTTCGTCAAGGGCCGGACGCTGCACACGCCGCTGCCCGATTGTTTTCTCAATGGCATCACCCGCCAGACCGTTATCGAATTGGCCGGGGCGCTGGATTACCAGGTGGTCGAGCGCACGATTCTTCCTACGGAGTTTGGCGAATTCGATGAGTGTTTTCTGACGGGTACCGCCGCCGAAATCACCCCCGTGCAGAGCATCGACGAACAGCGCTATCGACCGGGCAACGCCTGTCGCGAATTCATTGCCGCTTACACCTCAACCGTTAACGCCTGATAAACCGCCAGGAACACCGCCATGTCAGATCAAGGGATTGTTGCGTCTACACCTTACGTTTCACTGGGCCACCGCCATGATGAATTGTCGTCCCGTGGCTGGACGGTGCTGACCCCAGCCGAATTTGCCTACGATGTCGTCGGCACGCTGCAGGCGTTCGGTCAGATCATCCCGCAATTCAACGGGCAGACGGCGTTCGCCATTACCCGCAAGCCGGGGTATGAAGCGTTGCCGTACTCCCAGAGCATGAACGGCATCGGCCCGCACACTGAAGCGCCGGTCTATGGGCCACCGCCGCGTTATCTGGCGCTGCATTGTCACCAACAGGCGACATGCGGTGGCGGGCATACGGGGCTGGTGGACGGGTATGAGCTCCTGAGGTTCCTGGAACGCACCGATCCCGAGTTGCGTGAATGGATCGACGACACGCCCGTAGAGTTCGTCGCCACCGCCAAACCGGGTGAGACGGCGCAAACCAGGGTCAAGGAGTACATCCTGACGCCTACAGAGGACGGGGACATTTTCCGCTTCAGCTACAACCAGTTTCACTATGGCGATGTGAATCCTTCCGAGGACGATTTGCAGCAATCGAAGGTGGCCAACAGTTCATCGCCACTGGCGAAATTCGCGGTGCTGGGCGAGGAATACTTCATTCGGAACAACACGCCGGTGCTGATTCCCGACGGCTGCATGCTGATTTGGGACAACTGGCGAATGATCCACGCCCGCAGTCGATACACTGACCCGGCGCGAAACCTGACCCGCTACTGGCTGGCCTGATTCATCCGTCGCTCACTATTCCATTGGCGTACCCCTCGGCGGGTACGCGTCCTACAGGTATCGCGTCATGCAAACAGCAATCGAGATCGCCAAGGTCGATCATCAACTGGTCGTGCGGCTCAACCAGGCCTGGACCAAAAGGGCCACGGTGTGTGCGCCGGACAAGGCCTCGGTCAGCGAAGCGTTCGATCCGGCACGCCCGGATTATCCGGAGTGCATGGTGCCGTTCTTCCATCACCCGAAATTCCAGGCCCTGAGCGACGAGCTCAAAAGCACCGTGGTGACCTGGGGCTGGATCGGCTACAACCTGCGTACGGTCACGGCCGAAGAGCACGTGGTGAACCCGGCGCTGAGCGTCATCGCCAATCAGTACCTGGGTAAAAACGACTGGCATTTTCGCGAGGCGATGCAGCAGACGTTGATCGACGAGCACTACCACACGCTCATGCACCTTCGCGCCATCGAGCGAACCAAAGAGGACCGCGCACTCGATCAGGATCTGGAGTTGCCGCCCTCGGTCACCTATCTGCGCCTTGTCGCGCTGCGCGAGGAGTTGCCCGAGCAATGGCAGCGCGACCTGGCGGCGATCACCTTTGCGGTGGTGGCCGAGATCAGCGTCAACGCTTACCTGGATCTGTTGGCCGACGATCAAACCATTCAGCCGCAAAACCGCCGCGTGGCAGAGCTGCATAACCGTGACGAATACGCCCACAGCAAGATTCTCGCTGAAGTGGCGAAGGTCATGTACGCGAACATGCAGCCGACTCAGCGGGTATTTTTCGCACAGACGTTGTCGGTGGCGCTGAGTGCCTTTGTCGCTCAGGACTACTCGATGTGGGAGGCGATCCTGACGCAGCTCGGCGTCGAGGAGGCTGCGCTGATCATTGCCGACACTCGGGAGAGCAACAAGAACGCCACGATCATGCGGGACTACAGCGGCCTGCATCGTCTGGCGCAGGATCTGGGGATTACCGACGAGATCGACTTCGACTTCCGTCCGACCCTCAAAGCGGCGGCCGTTGCCTGAATCAGGAGGTGAAAATGTCCGTTCCTGTGTACGAAGTGTTTGCCATCCGTGTCGGCGCCAATGCCCAGCGCACCGCCCGGGAGAACTTTCTTTACGACGCCTGCTGCGGTGATCCCAATGCGTCGATGCCACTGGATTACTACTTCTGGGTCATTCGCAACGAACAGCAGCTCATCGTGGTCGACACCTGTTTTCAACCGGCTACAGCGGATCGGCGCAACCGTCAGATGTATCGCCTGCCGGAAGAATCCCTACGCCAACTGGACATCGATCCGGCGCAGGTCGAGAACCTGATCCTCACCCATTTGCACTGGGATCACGCCGGCAACCTGGGGCTGTTTCCGAAAGCCACGGTGCATTTGCAGGAAGCGGAGTTGCGCTTCTGCACCGGGCCGAAAATGGCCCATCGCACGGTAAACAAAACCTACGAAGTCGAAGATGTGATGTCGGCACTGCCACCGCTGTTCGAAGGCCGGTTGCGCTTGCATACCGGTACGGTCGAGGTGATTCCCGGCGTGACTCTACATCCGGTGGGCGGCCACACGCCGGGTAGCCAGGTGGTGCGGGTGAACACCGAACGCGGGTGGATTGTCCTGGCGTCGGATGCTGCGCATTTGTGGGCGAACATTCGCCAGCGCAGCCCGTTTCCGATCCTGGATGATCTGGCGCAGACGCTGGAGGCGTTTAACCTGATCGACAGTTTGGCGGACGGTGAGGAGCACGTAATCCCCGGTCATGACCCGTTGATTGCCGAGCGCTTTCCCCATTGGAACGATGATCCACACATAATCTGCCTGCACCAAAACCCGGTCTGAACGCATTCCTTGTAGGAGCAAGGCTTGCCCGCGAAGAACGATAACGCGGTCATTCAGGAGAACCGCGTTATCGTTCTTCGCGGGCAAGCCTTGCTCCTACAGGTGACGTGTCAGCTTTGGTTTTTGAGGAGTTGGCCCAAGGTCGCCAGCGCCTCATCGATCCGCGGCGAATACGACGCCCCACACCCAATCCGCACAAAGTGGCCAAAGCGCTGGGTATTGGAAAAGATATCCCCAGGGGAAATCTGAATGCCCACTTTCAACGCCTCACGAAAAAGCGCCATGGACGAACAGTGTCGAGGCAGTTCCACCCACAGCAATGTGCCGCCCCGAGGGTCAGTCACGCAGGTGCCGGGTGGGAAGTAGCGGGTGATCGCGGCACTCATCTGTTGGCGTTGTTGCGTCAGGGTTTTCCTCAGACGACGCAGGTAACGCTCGTAGGACGGTGTTTTCATGAACGCACCTACCGCCAGTTGCGACAACGCCTCACAGCCGCGGGTCTGGGTGTGTTTGAGCATTTCCACGCGCTCGTGCCATTTCCCCGCGCTGATCCAGCCCAGGCGCAGGCCCGGTGCCAGGGTTTTGTTCAGCGAGGCGCAATAGATCACGTTGTCACTGCAGTCCCAGTGTTTGAGTGTGGACAACGGCTGCTCGGTATCCACCAGGTCACCATAGGTGTCATCTTCGATCAGCACGGTGCCGTGCTCGGCGCACAGTTGCACCAGCCGCGCCTTGTTGGCGTCGGGCATGATGCTGCCCAGCGGGTTTTGCAGGTTGGGAATGACGATCAGCGCCCGGATCCGCTCGGGACTTTGCAGCAGTTGTTCCAGTGCGAACAGATTGATGCCCGCGTGGGCCGTTGCCGGGACTTCGAGCACTCGCAGGTTCAGGCTTTCGAGAATTTGCAGCAGGCCGTAGAAGGTCGGCGACTCCACGGCCACGGTGTCACCGGGTTGGGTCACCGCACGCAAGGCAAGGTTGATTGCTTCGGTTGCGCCGTTGGTGATCACAATCTTCTCGGCAGTCAAATTGGCTTTGGCGGTCAGCGCCCGTCGCGCCAGGATATTGCGCAATGCGAGATTGCCGCAGGTCGAGCCTTGAACACCCAGCAAATGCTGGTCCTGACGCAGCGCCTTGATCATATGCTCCTGCATAATCTTCAACGGATAGAGCTCCGGCGCACAGTAGGCACTGGCGAAATTGACCTTGATCGTCGCACGCTGGCTGGCCTTGAGCACCGATGACACCTGCTCATGAATGCCGAGGTAGACGCCGGTGTCGGACGGCGGGGGAGCGGTCACGACAGGTTTGGGCAAGGTGTCCGGCTGGCGAATGTAGTTGCCGGAACGCGGGCGGGCTTCCAGGACGCCATAGTCCTCAAGCTCCCGGCAAACCTGCACGGCGGTCGACAGGCTGACGGCGTGTTTTTCCATCATCAGCCGAATGGAGGGAAACCGTTCACCGGTTTTCAAGGTGCCGCTGCGGATCGCGTCGAGGTAGTGGTTGGCTAACTGACGGTATAAAGGGGTCGAGTGCATGATGACCTCAGCAATCGCACCACTGAAGTCTTGGGCTGGAAAGTGAGTTGACGTTCCCCGCAGGCGGACCCGTGGTGCTCAAGGGTTAAGGGAAGTGTTTTCTGGCGTCGATACTGAGAGAGTAATCGGGCTTTTGCAGGAATCGCGGGCAATAAAAAGCCCCGCTCTAGGACGGGGCTTTTAGGTCAGTGGCGCCTGAAGCGCTGCTGATGGATCGTGTTACTGCGCGGCGATGCTGTAGCCATCGAATGCGGTTTGCTGCTGAAGCGCGGTAATGATGTTTTTGCGGTTGACCGCTTGTTCAGTCCCGGCGCTGTCCAGGAACGTCTCGCTTTCCAGCTCGGCTTCATCGCCCTCACCGACGAAAGTGAAGCCCAGGAATTCCAGCGCTTCACGGTCAACGTTCAGTCGCGAACGTGGTGTACGCAGCGGCAGGGTGACGCTCACGCCATCCTTGCTGATGGTAAACACTTCGACTTCTTTCTTGGCGCGGGCCGTTTTGCTCTTGCCGCTGGCCGGGTTGCTGATGGCTTGGTGCGTCTGGTTCAGTACCTTCAATGCCAGACCGTAGACGATTTCCTGAAACGCCGGATCGTCCTTGAAGCTGGAAAGAATGCGGCCGATCGAGAATTTGCTGCTCAGGTCTTCGAGGGCCGCGATGTCGGCGGCTTCGGCGTCCTTGAGTTGCTTGAGCTCGCCCATCAGTTCGTAGGCTTTGTCGTCGTCGAAGCGGTCGTGGGCCTGGCGAATCGCGGCGCGCAGCTCGCGGATCTGGTCGCTTTCACGAGTGGACTGGAAAGCGTCCAGAACCATCTCGCTGATGCTCTTGGCCTGGGGCACGTGCTGTGAAAGATTGATGGAGTTTTCGTATTCCGCTTTGGACGACAAGGTGACTACGGATTCAGCGGTATTGGAATCGGACATTGAAATTTCACTACTTCTTTAAACTTGGGTTGAGGCGAGAAAGCGCTGGGCCTTTTCAGGCCGCCTAATCTATTGGACCGAGGCGGCGTTGTCACGAATTCCTATTTTCCCGGCGAATTCAGATTCATCGACCGCACCGCCCATTGCTCTGCGGTCTGTTGATCGACCGGCAACGTGAAGCGAAAGGTCGCGCCACGTCCAGGCACATCGATCAACTGGATATCGCGACCGTGCAGTTGCAGGATCCGATGCACGATTCTCAGCCCGAGTCCGCCATCGCGTCGTGCACCGCCAATGTTGAACGGGCGCAGGAACAACCCTTCGCGCAGTTCAGGCGCGATGCCGGGGCCAGTGTCGCTGACGGTGACTTCGATAAACGGTCCTTGCGGGCGCAGGCTCAGTTCGATGTTCCCACCTGGAGGGGTATGACGCAGGGCATTGTCGAACAGGTTGGTGAGGACCCGTTCGATCAACCCCAGGTCGGCGCAGGCCGCTGCCACGTTGGGGGCGAAGCTGGCCTTGAGTTCGACCTGGCGCGCCTCGGCGGTCAGTTCGAATTTCTGGAAGATGTCCTGCACCAGGTCGGTCAGGGAGAAACGCTCCAGCACGGGCTGCACAAAACCGTGTTCCAGGCGCACCAGTTCCAGCAACGATTGCGCCAGGCCGCCGACCTTGCGGCTTTGGTCCAGAGCGATGCCCAGGTAGCGGCGACGGTCGGCGGGGGACAGCGTGGCGTCCTTGAGCGACAGGGTTTCCAGATAGCCATGCAGCGACGCCAAAGGCGTACGCAGGTCGTGGGAAATGTTCGCCACCAGTTCGCGGCGTTCCTGATCCTGACGGGTCAGCGAGCGCCATTGTTCGCTGAGGCGCGCCTGCATCTGCCGGAAGGTGGCGTCGAGGATGGCGATTTCGTCGTGGCTGGCGGTTTTTTCCGCCGGCGCTGGCGCGGGTGGCGTCGCCGGGACACCATCAATGTCAAACTGGCTGACGGTTTCGGTCAAACGGCGCAACGGCCGGGTGATCAGCGCAAATGCTGTGAGACCGGCGATCAGGCAGAGCAATGCCACCAGTCCGATAGACAGCAGAGCCGTGTTGAGGGCTGCGCTGGTGGCGCCCTGTTCCGCCAGGCGGTCGTGGTCTTCGCCGAGCAACACCACGTAAAGATAACCAACAGGCTTACCGTCGACCTTCAGCGGTGCCGCGCTGAACACCTTGCGCGCATCGACGCTGCGTGGGTCGTCGCCGAGAATCGGCAGGGCATCACCCTTGAGCAGGCGCTGGATGGGCGCAAGGTCGACCCGTTCCCGGTGAATCCGGCCTTCGGGCGCCGCGCTGCCGACAATCCTGCCCCCGATGTCGAGCAGATAGACCTCGACACTGGGATTGACCAGCATCAGCTTGCTGAACAGGTCACGCACGGCATCGGGCATCAGGCCCTGGGTGTCCATCAGCACCGTGTCGCGGGCGATATGTTGGGCCAGATCCCGCGACAGTCCTTGCACCACTTCCTGTTCATGCATCTGGTTGGAACGCACCTGCATCCAGGCCGAGGTGCCGCAGCACACCAGCAACAGCACGGCAAAAACCAGAGACAGCCGTTGCGTCAGGGTCAGCCTCATGGCTGGTCCTCCCTTGCCGCGAATTTGTAGCCACGGCCCCACACCGTGAGGATGCGCACCGGTTGTGCGGGATCGGCCTCGATCTTTGCCCGCAGGCGGTTGATGTGGGTATTGACCGTGTGCTCGTAGCCTTCATGGCTGTAACCCCACACGGCATTGAGCAGGTCCATGCGCGAGAACACTTTGCCGGGCTGGCGGGCGAAGAAATACAGCAGGTCGAATTCCCGAGGCGTGAGGTCGAGGCGCCGACCGTCAAGGGACACCTCGCGGGTGATCGGGTCGATGGAGAGGCCGTCGATGATCAGGCTGCCGGCGTCCATTTTCAGGTTGCGCGCCATGGCGTCGACCCGTCGCAGCAGCGCCTTGACTCGGGCGACCAGCTCGAGCATGGAAAAAGGTTTGGCCAGGTAATCATCGGCGCCGAGTTCCAGGCCCAGTATCCGATGCACTTCGCTGGAACGCGCACTGGTGATGATGATCGGGGTATAGCGGGCCATGGCACGGGCGCGGCGGCAGATTTCCAGGCCGTCGACGCCCGGCAGCATCAGGTCGAGGATCAGCGCGTCCCAGCTTCCTTGCTGCAGCAATCGCATGCCTTCATCGCCATCGGCGCAGTGCACCACCTCGAACTGCTCATCGCGCAGATGCAGGCAGATAAGGTCGGCGATATGCAGGTCGTCCTCGACCACGAGGACGCGTTTGGTCGGTTCCATCAAGCTCAATCCTTCGGCGCAATGAGCGCATTGTGCGGGTTTTCCAATGCCAGAGTTATCACGAATTGTTTAACTTCCCGTGAGGATTTGGCGATCAACCCAAGCCTAGGCTGTGTTCCATGAAAGGCACTTTGGATTTTTGGAGACGGCCATGTTTTCACGGCGACAATTTCTACTGGCGAGCGGCGGGCTGGGGGCTGCAGCCCTGGTGATCGGTGTATTGCCAAAATTTGCCGCCCGTTCCGCACTGGTCAATGAGGCCAGTGCCGAGGAGGTTTTCGAGGTGACCCACAGCGACAGCGAATGGCGCGCCCTGCTAAGCGCCGAGCAGTACGAAATCCTGCGCGAGGAGGGCACCGAACGGGCTTACAGCAGTGCGCTGAACAACGAGCACCGTGACGGCACCTTTGCCTGTGCCGGTTGCGACCTGCCGCTGTTCTCCTCTTCAACCAAGTTCGACAGTCGCACCGGTTGGCCGAGTTTCTGGGCCCCGCTGGAAAAGGCCGTGGCGACCCGTCAGGACCGTTCCTTCGGGGTGCTGCGCGAAGAGGTTCACTGTCGGCGTTGCGGCGGTCATCTGGGGCATGTTTTCGATGACGGGCCCAAGCCCACCGGTTTGCGTTACTGCATGAACGGTCTGGCGATGACCTTCAAGCCACAGGCGGCTTAACCCTCTCTTTCACTTCATGCAGGTCGACACTATGTGGCTTCTGGTCCTCGCTTATCTCGGTGGTGTGCTGACGATCGTCAGCCCGTGCATTCTGCCGGTACTGCCATTTGTCTTCGCTCGCACCGGGCAGCCGTTCATGAAGAGCAGCTTGCCGCTGCTGGCGGGGATGGCGCTGACCTTCGCGCTGGTCGCCTCGTTGGCGGCGGTGGGTGGCGGCTGGGTGGTGCAACTCAATCAGTACGGGCGCTGGCTCGCGTTGGTGTTTGTTGCTCTGTTCGGCTTGACGTTGTTGCTGCCGCAACTGGCTGAGCGCCTGACGCGTCCGCTGGTGGCGGCTGGCAGTCGTTTGTCGGAAGCCGCCGGTGCCGATTCGCGGCCGCGTCCCGGTGCTTCGTTCCTGATCGGTGTTGCCACGGGTCTGCTCTGGGCGCCGTGTGCCGGGCCGATTCTGGGCCTGGTACTGACCGGCGCCGCACTGCAAGGGGCAAGCATCGCAACCACCCTGTTGCTGCTGGCCTACGCCGCCGGTGCCGCCACTTCCC
This sequence comes from Pseudomonas sp. LBUM1651, assembly GCF_059716135.1. Lineage (NCBI taxonomy): Bacteria > Pseudomonadati > Pseudomonadota > Gammaproteobacteria > Pseudomonadales > Pseudomonadaceae > Pseudomonas > Pseudomonas sp. LBUM1651. The sequence goes on from NZ_CP166805.1 coordinate 1,063,368, forward strand.
TCGCGGTGGCGTTGCTGTTGGGCGGTAAAGTATTCGCTGCAATGAAGCGTTCCATCGGTGCTGGCGAGTGGGTCCGTCGAGGCTTGGGTGCTGCAATGCTGGCGGGTGTGGCGGCGATTGCCCTGGGGCTCGATACCGGGATTCTGGCGCGGGTTTCGACGGCGTCCACGGGCGGTATCGAACAGGCGCTGGTTGGACGGTTGGCCAGGTCTCCAAATGAAAGCGGGGCAATGATGGCGCGTGATCCCGGTGGTGCAATGAAAGCAGCTGACCAAAAGCCGGGTGCGCTGCCGATCGAAGGTAACCTTCCGCCGCTGGACGGCGCTGTGCAATGGCTCAACTCACCCCCTCTCACCGCTCAGGCGTTGAAGGGCAAAGTGGTGCTGGTGGATTTCTGGACCTACTCCTGCATCAACTGCCTGCGCACGCTGCCCTATGTGAAGGCATGGGCCGAAAAGTATCGTGATCAGGGCCTGGTGGTAATCGGCGTCCATGCGCCCGAATTCGCTTTCGAACGGAATGTAGGCAACGTCACCAAAGCCATGAAGGACCTGGGCATTACCTACCCGGTGGCAATCGATAACGACTACAAGATCTGGCGTGCTTTCAACAACGAATACTGGCCCGCTCACTATTTTGCCGACGCTCAGGGGCGCATTCGTTATCACCACTTTGGCGAAGGCGATTACGCCGAGTCGGAGCGGGTGATCCAGCAATTGCTGCGTGAGGCGGGCGCCGCCAAGGTGGCCGACGGCTTGATCAATGCCAATGCCGAGGGTGTTCAACTCGCGCCGGACATGAACGAAGTGCAGTCACCGGAAACCTATGTCGGCTACCAGCGCTCGGAGCATTTCGTCCCCGAAACCAGTCTGGTTCCCGACAAGTCGACGACCTACAACCCACCGTCGCAACTGGCCCTGAATGACTGGAGCCTGGGCGGCCAGTGGACTGTCGGTTCGGAGCGGGCCACATCAAGCGCGCCGGCCAGTCGCATCGTTTACCGCTTCCATGCTCGCGATTTGCACTTGGTATTGGGGCCTGCCGCCGATGGCAAACCGGTGCGCTTCAAAGTCCTGATTGACGGAAAAGCCCCCGGTGATGCCCACGGTACGGACGTCGCACCCGATGGCAGCGGCAGCGTGACCGAGCAACGTTTGTATCAACTGGTGCGCCAACCCGGCGGTGTCACGGATCGAACCTTCAGCATCGAATTTCTCGATCCGGGCGTCTCGGCGTATGCCTTTACGTTCGGTTGATGGCCCCCTTTATTTCTCAGGAGTCAGCCTCATGAAAACCCTGTTTACCTGGCGCCGCACCCTGTTGGGACTGGCTGCCGCAGGCATCATCGGTCAATGCTCGGCCTTCTCTTTCGGTGCTGCCGAAGAAGCGGTCATCATTCCCCCACCGGCCCTCGACGAAACCACCCAGGCCCACAGCGAAACAGCGGTTTTCGCCGGCGGTTGCTTCTGGGGCGTGCAAGGGGTGTTTCAGCATGTCAAAGGTGTGAAGAACGCGATCTCCGGATACGCCGGCGGTGCCGCCAACACCGCTCGATACGAACGAGTCAGCGACGGCGATACCGGTCACGCAGAATCTGTCGAGGTCACCTTCGACCCCACTCAGGTCAGCTACGGCACCTTGTTGCAGATCTACTTTTCCGTCGCGCACAACCCGACCGAACTCAATCGTCAGGGACCTGACCGCGGTACTCAGTACCGGTCGGCGATTTTTCCTGCAAACAGCGAACAGCAGCGTGTCGCCCAGGCCTACATTGCCCAGCTAGATGCCGCCAAATTATTCAACAAACCGATCGTCACCAAACTGGAAACCTATAACGGTTTCTACCCGGCGGAGGAGGAACATCAGGACTTTCTGACCGAGCATCCGACTTACCCGTACATCGTGATCAACGATCTACCGAAAGTAGCGCAGCTCAAACAGCTGTATCCGGAGCGCTATCAGGAAAAACCGGTGCTGGTGAAGTCGGGGATGTGAGAGGAGGGGCGAGCACGATGCTCACCCCGAAATCACATTCTTGCCTGCCACCTTCGACCGATACAACGCCTGATCAGCCCTGGCCAGCAGCCCGGTTTGTTGTTCTTCGTCAAAGCGCTGAACCACACCAAAACTGAGGGTCAGTTGAAAGTCTCCCACCGGAGGCAAGTCGGCGAGGCTATGGCGGATGGTTTCGGCAAGGGTTCTGGCGTAGGCCAGCGAGGTGTTGGGCAGGACCATGATGAACTCATCACCGCCCCAACGCGCCAGCAAATCGCCCTTGCGGACGCAGCGCTTCACACTCTCGACCACCTGCACCAATGCGGCATCACCCAACGCATGACCGTAGTGATCGTTGATGTTCTTGAAGTCGTCGATGTCCATGGCAATCAGCGACAGTGGCTGTCGAAAGCGCTGGGCGCGGTCACATTCCTGGGGGAGGGTTTTACTCAAGCGATGTCGATTGGCGATTGAGGTCAGCGCATCGGTTTCCGCCAGTTTGCGGTTTTCTTCGAGTTGGATCTGCAACTGCTGGTTGACCCGGGATAACTCTCGAGTGCGTTCTTCGACGATGGCTTCGAGGGATTGATTCCTTAGTTCAAGCGCTTCGAGCAGGAGTTTCTTGTCTTCAATGCTGCGGTGCGCACCGACCATGCGCGCGACCGAACCGTCGGCATTGCGTGCAAGCACGTGGCCACGGTCTTCGATCCAGATATAGCGCCCGTCCTGTGTGCGACAGCGATACTCGGCCTGATAACCGGGAGCTCGTTGGCTCAGGTAGTCGTCAAACAGGGCCATGACCCGCGGGTAATCGTCGGGGTGCATCACGTTTTCCCAGGTCAACACCGTGTTGTCGAGGGAGTGAGGTGCATAGCCAAGCATTTCGTACCAGCCGGGGTTGCGGTAAACGAACCCGGTATTGGCGTTCCAGTCCCAGATGCCGTCACTGACCAGTTCCATAACGGTGTGCAGCATGTTTTCGTTCAAATCGGACAGATTGAACTTCAACGCTTCGATATCCGAGGCTCCACCCATCGCCGCTCTCCCTGACCAAAGTGACCCGTCAGTCGAGGAGATTAGTCGATGGCGCCGCCAGCCCGCTAGTGCTTGCCCCACATCCGCATCGCGAAGTCGACGAAACTGCGCAGTTTTGGCAAACGGTAGCGATCCTGAGCGTACATCAGGCTCATCGGCCGGTTCGGCGGCAGGTAATCCGGCATCACAGCCACCAGTTTTCCGTCCTTGAGGTCTTGGTCCACCAATGCGTCGGGCAACAGCACGATGCCCATGCCGGTGCGTGCCGCTTGATGCAATCCTGCGGAGCTGTTGATCAGCATGGGTCCACTGACCGCCACAGTCACCTCGCCTTCGGCCCCGGTCAGGCGCCATTCCTTTTCCACTGAGTGCCAGTCATCGCCCGCCGGGTAGGCAAAGGACAGGCAATCGTGGTGTCGCAGGTCATCAGGTTTCTCAGGGTTACCTCGGCGCATCAGGTAGCTCGGTGATGCGCACATGGTCAGCGTGTAGTCCTCGAGTGGGCGGGCGATCAGGTTGGTCTGTTCCATGTTGCCCAGCCGAAACGCCACGTCGAAACCGTTTTCGAGCAGATCCGGACGTCGGTTGGTGAGGACCACGTCCAGTTTGACTCGTGGACAAAGCAGGGCGAATTCGCTCAGCGCGGGTGCGAGTTTTTCGGTGCCGAACGTCAGCGGCGCGGTGAGGCGCAGGGTGCCGCTCGGCTCGTCGAGGGCTTGTTCGGCCAGGCGTTCGGAATCGGCCACCAGCCCCAGTACTTCGAGGCAGCGTTGATAATACGCGGTGCCAAATTCCGTCAGCCGCTGGCGCCGCGTCGTACGGTTGAGCAAGCGCACACCCAGGCGTTGCTCCAGTGCCCGCAGGTGATTGCCCACCATGGTGGTCGACATTTCGCACTGAAAAGCGGCAGCGGTCATGCTGCCGGATTCCACCACTCTTACGTAAACGGTCATTGCCTGGAACAGATCCATTATCAAGCCTGACTTTAAAATGATTGAAGTTTTGCAGCGTTTATCCAGCTCTGGTGGATAACCATACTGCAAAAACACCGACTATTGATGGAGCTTGATGTCATGACCGCCGCCTGCCTGATGAGCACTTACCAACCACTGGCCTTGAGTTTCACTAAAGGCCTGGGCACACGCCTGTGGGATCAGGCCGGTCGTGAATACCTGGATGCGGTGGCGGGCGTGGCGGTGACCAATGTCGGCCACTCCCACCCCAGAATTGTCTCCGCCATCAGCGAACAGGCGGGGCTGTTGTTGCACACCTCTAACCTCTACAGCATCGACTGGCAGCAGCGGCTGGCGCAGAAACTGACCCGGTTGGCGGGCATGGAGCGGGCGTTCTTCAACAACTCCGGTGCCGAAGCCAACGAGACCGCGCTGAAACTGGCGCGGCTGCATGGCTGGCACAAAGGCATCGAGCACCCTTTGGTGGTCGTCATGGAAAACGCGTTCCATGGTCGGACGCTCGGCACGTTGTCCGCCAGCGATGGCCCGGCGGTGCGCCTGGGTTTCAATGACCTGCCGGGGGATTTCGTCAAAGTCCCGTTCGGCGATCTCAACGCGCTGGACAAGGTGCAACAGGCCCACGGCCCGCGCATTGTGGCGATCCTGATGGAACCGATTCAGGGAGAAAGCGGTGTGCAACTGGCCCCGCCGGGTTACCTCAAAGCCGTGCGTGAACTGTGCAACCGGCGCGGATGGCTGATGATGCTCGACGAAATCCAGACCGGCATCGGTCGCACCGGCCAGTGGTTCGCGTTCCAGCACGAAGGCATCATTCCGGACGTCATGACGTTGGCCAAAGGCCTAGGTAATGGCGTCCCCATCGGCGCCTGCCTGGCCCGAGGCAAAGCCGCCGACCTCTTCACCCCCGGCAGCCACGGCAGCACCTTCGGCGGTAATCCATTGGCGTGTCGTGTGGGTTGCACGGTGCTGGATATCATCGAAGAACAGGGCTTGCTGGAAAACGCCAAAGTGCAGGGCGAACGCTTGCTCGACAGATTGCGCATAGAGCTGGCCGATGACCCGAACGTGCTAGCCATCCGTGGCCAGGGCTTGATGATCGGCATCGAACTCAAGCAACCGATTCGCGACCTGACCCTGATCGCCGCCCGGGATCACGGTTTGTTGATCAACGTGACACGGGGTAAGACTATCCGGTTGCTGCCGCCGCTGACGATTGATGAGCGGGAGGTGGAGATGATTGTCAGAGGGGTTTGTAGGGCGGTGGGTGCGGCCTGACCTTTCTCGGTAATCGGGGAAATTAGTTGGTTTGTATCAGTGCGTTCGCGAATGCGGCGATTTCGCTTCGATCCATGAGTTTGATTTTTGAACCGCTGAACGTTTCGAACAATCGCTGATGCGTAAAAAAACCACTGGAGTCTTCGCGGGCACGATAACTGCCGGCCCACGCCAGCAGCGCCACTAACAACTCGTCATCGTCCGGTTTGTGTTCTCGCTGGCGAATATTGGCGACGCAATGTTCATCATCAACACACAACCAGATCAACGCTGTTGCGCGGTGGATAGTTTCGCTGACGATCCAGCCGTAAACACCTTCGATCACCCAGAACTCTTCATCTGCCGCGATCCGCGCCATGCCCAATGCTTCAGCGCGTGGACGGGCGATGCTGTGTTCGTCGGATAGCCAGTGGATCGAATCGAGATCGATCCATGGTGATTGTAGATGTCCAGCCAACCGCTCGGCCAGCCAGCTTTTGCCCGAGCCGGAGTTGCCGATAATCAGTGTTCGAGCGAGATTCATATCCAGTGGCCTGCGTTAACGCACTGTGGGAGTACCGTCAATCCTCAGCCTCAGGCGCCACCATCCGCGTCTTCGGCGAACCATCCGAGTTGTGTTGAAAAATTTCCTGCGGCTGTCCTTTCTCATTAAAGAACACCTGCCCGATCCCCGCCGAATTCCACAACCGTTCACCCGCCTCGGCATGCTCCGGAACGTGCGGCACGATGCGCATCCGTCGGCGTTTGGTCAGCCAGTTCAGCGGCGAGCGCGGGGAATACAGCCAGCGATTGAGTCGGTCGAACCATTCAAGCAGCGCCGGTGGAAATTCGTTCTTGATGCCGCTGCTGGTGATCTGCCAAATCCTCGGGCCGGCCTTGCGGTGTCGGATCAAGACTTCGTAGACGAAGGAATAATGCACATCACCCGACAGCACCACGTAGTTACCCGGTGTACGCGAGTGTCGGAAAATGTTCAGGATTACCTGCGCCGCACCGCGATGGGCCATCCAGTTTTCGGCGTCCACCAGCAGTGGATAACCGAACCAGCTGAACACCCGTTGCACGGTTTCTATCAGCTTCACGCCGAACACCGGTGCCGGCGAAACGATGATCGCCGAAGGGTGATCCAGCAATTCCTGTTGCAACTCACTCAGGGCTTCCCAATCCAGAAGCCCCGAGGGCTGCTTGAGCGTCATCTCACTGCGCCAGCGCCGGGTGCGGGTGTCGAGCACCACCATCGCCGGGCTGGTCGGCAGTACGTAATGCCAGTGCTGAAACTTCAGCAGCTCATCGATCAAGGCATCCTGCACCGGACTGTCGAGATAGCCATCGTCCCCGGTCAGGCTAAAACCATCAGTCTTCTCCAGCACCGCGCCGAACGCATCCGGATTATTGCCCCAGCCCTGACACAGCATATAAGCGATCAGCGCATTGCCGATGATGCGCTTGGAGAACGGGTGGCCGTAGGCCGTTTCCTCCCATTGCGCGGAAAGGTTCCAGTCATCGGTAATATCGTGGTCGTCGAAGATCATCAGGCACGGCAAATGCGCGAAGGCCCGTGCGACACCGCCAAGGCCAGCCTTGAAACCATCGATGCGCGTCTGCTCCAGCGCATAACGCTCGCGTCGTTCGGGAATCAATTTCGGCGGTTTGGGCGCGATCAGCGTCCAGGGTGTCGGCGACCACACCAGCAGGTACATGGCCATGACTTCAGCGAACGTCACCAGATGATTGTCGGCACTGCTGCTGGTGAAAATCGGCTTACGCGCACCGCCGAAAAATCGCTCGCGCAGGGTTTCATTGCTCTGCAACGCCGGTAACAAATCCGCACGGTGGTAGTAGCTGGCCGAGTGCTCGTAGAGCTTGGCGCTGTCGCTGACCACGGCGCCTTCGAGGTGTTCGCCGAACAGTCCCAAACGCGCGATCAAGGCATGGATGGCCCGCAGCATCGGCCCCGCGACATCGTCGGCGTACACCTGATCGCCACTCATCATTAGCAGCGCCGGGCGTTCTGTTGCTTCGTGCTCTGACGCCAGCAAGCGATCAACGCAAAGCAAACCGTCAGCGGCGGGATGGTGCGGTTTGCGACAGGAGCCATGAAGCAACTGGTCGATCCTGGAACGCAAAACAAAATTCGGACAGCGTGCTTCGCCATACAGCAGATGCGGCGCCCATTCGGCGATGCCCATTGCGGCTTCATCAATCAGCAGGTCGTACTCGATCAGCGTGTCGCAGGGCAGGGCGGCGTCTAGTGGCACATCGATCAAATGGATGAACGCATGAGTACCGACCGGGATGATCGTGCATAGCCCGGCGTCGAGGCGGATGTCGCCAACACCTTGTAGACGCAACGTCAGCGACAACGCCCGGGTTCCTACGAGCCACAGCACCAGCCGTGTCGGCTCCAGGCGCCGCAGCATTGGGCCGACGAGGACGGGTGGCAATGGGGTTTGGTGGTCAGGCAATGGCAACGGTACGGACATCCGGGGTCAAGGCTCTTGGCGCATAGGGTGGTGATGATAACGCAGGTGGTTACGGTTGCCTGTTAAGCATTGTGCGTCTTGTACTCTGTGGGACGGGTATGCCCAGATCGAATCGAATAAATTTGAAATAGACTGAACTAGATGGTGAACAAAGCTTAAGAAAAGAGCGAAAATTGATAGATTGGAAATATGTTTGATTTTAGGCTTTGAATCGGTGCTGAACTGGATTTTAGTTTTGAAAAAGTATTAATTTTCATAATGGTTTTCGAGGTGGTTGAAAATGGGTATATCAGGCATTAATATTTCGTCGCCTTCAGTAGTGGTTGCTAATAAAGAAGCTGAATACTCTAATAAAGTGTTCAGTCTAGTTTCTAAATTGGAAACAGTTCAACAAAGCGTATCAAAATTAATCGTGAATTTTAAGAGTGAACACCTGTCCGACTCCGAGAAAACCTCTTTTATAAAGGACTCCGTCCCGCAGCTTGAAAGATTGGCTAATGGGATAGCGTCGATAGGCGCGCATAAATTCAGTTTACAAAGCGGCACTTATAAAAATTCCGAAGTTTATACTCGTGGATTGGACTCTATGTCCAATAAAATAAAGGCAAGTTACGATGAGCTGAAAACACTAAGTAATACTTGTGCGGCGAGCTTGTCTGTCGATTCAAAATGGGCTGAAATACCAGCTCAAGAATTTAATGCATCTAAAGCTGAGGCAGGTAAAGAAAAATCAGTTGGTTTTACTTGGTGGACGAAGTAGTAAGTTAAAGTAGGCTGCTTGGTGATCGCAAGATCACCAAGTTTTTCGAAATTGATATGCCGTTACAATGGATTAATCATGCATAATAATTTATGCCCTTTGCATTCGCCGATAGCCCCTCACTCCTGAACTTAATCAGCTTGCGAAACTTCGGTACGCTGAAATCGTTCGATGCTCGCCCGATACCGACTGGCGATCACATCCAGCTCCACCCCCGACAATTTGTTCGCCCGATAAACCAGAAACGGTTCGGTCCAGGCCCATTGGCACCGGTGCGCCGTCGCGCGTAATGGCTGCAACAATTGCTCAAGCGGAAACAGGTTACCCCCGTTTTCGCTGTAAGCCTCAGGCGTGTTACCAGCAGTGGCCGCGATCATGATCGGCATCCCCCCGAGCCTGCGACCCTCGGTTTCATAAGCGATGTAATACATCCGCGTCAGCACACTGTCCTGCCAGGTCTTGAGCAGAGCCGGTGTCGAGTACCACTGCACGGGAAATTGCAGCACCAGCCGTTTCGCCGACAACAAACGTTGTATTTCCAGCGCCGTGTCCACTTGGTCGCTCGGGTAAACCCCGTACAGATCGACGACGGTGATCCCCGGCATATCCTTCACCGCCTCCAGCATTGAACGGTTGGCTCGGGATCCGCTCAAGTCAGGATGAAAACTCAAAATCAGGGTGGTGTCGTTCATGGCTTCGCCGGTTCAAGTGAAGGGAGCCACAGCGTGCCAGCGTGTTGTACATTGTTCCAATGGATGGTTTGTCTAGTTAGGTATTGATTCAATGAATCTACGTTCGGTGGACCTCAACCTGTTGACCGTGCTCGATGCGTTGCTCGACGAAGCCCACGTCTCCCGCGCCGCCGAGCGCGTCGGCCTGTCGCAACCGGCGGCGTCCAATGCGTTGGAGCGTTGCCGGCATCTGTTCCAGGATCGCTTGCTTGAACGCGTGCCGGGGGGCATGCAACTGACTCCAAAAGCGCAGGCCTTGCGCGGCCCGTTGAAGCAGATTTTGGGTTCGGTCAGCACACTGGTCGGCGCCGCCAGTGCCGAGCTGAGCACTTTGCGCCAGACCGTGCGCATCGTCATGGCCGACTTCCCGGCGATCGTCATCGCCCAGCGATTGCAGCAACGATTGGCGGAACTGGCGCCGGGCATCGACCTGGTGATCCAACCGTGGCAGGGCGGTGAGGCGGCTCAGGAAAGCTTGAGTCGCGGCCAAAGCGATCTGGCCATGTCGGTGTTCCCGCCCCTCGGACCGGACTTCACCCGGCGCTTGCTGTTGCACGAACATTTCGTGGTGGCGATGCGAACCGGGCATCCGGCACTCGCGGACTTTGATCTCGACCGCTGGTTGAGTTATCCACACGTGCTGGTGTCCGGGCGCGGCGCAACCTGGGGCCCGCTCGATGAACAGTTGAAGGGCCAAGGGCTTGCGCGGCGAATCGGTATTGTCGTGCCGAGCTTTGTCATGGTTCCGGATCTGCTGCTGGGCTCGGACCTGATTGCGATGCTGCCCAGTCAGTGCCTGTCGATGCCGATGGCCAAGGCGCTGCACACTGTGGAACCGCCGATTGAGGTGGAGGGGTTTGCGTTGCATCTGGCCTGGCATAAACGGCGCGATGAGGACGTGGCGGTGCAATGTGTGGCGCGGGTGTTGGAGGAGGTGATAGGTGTTAGCGGAGATTGATGCCGTATATGTTCGTCAAACTTTTTCAAGAACAGGGACTAGCAGATGATTGATTTCAACAACAAAGGCTTCTTCAAACTCAAGCAAAACGAAGAGTACGCCGAGCGCGTCAGCGCACTGCTACTGGAAGGGGAGCAAGTCATCGATTCCTACAAATCCATGCGCGACGGCGTTGTGTTTACCAACAAACGCATCATCGCGGTCAACGTGCAGGGCCTCACCGGCAGCAAGAAAGACTTCACTTCGTTGCCGTATAAAAACATCGTCGCGTACTCGGTGGAAACGTCCGGTACGTTTGACCTGGATTCCGAGTTGGAGATTTATTTTTCGTCATTGGGGAAGGTGAAGTTCGAGTTCACCGGCAGGACTTCGATGGTGGAAATCTCGAAGCTGATCTCTCAGCATTTGCTTTGAGCTGATTATTGATTCACATAAGTGAACCTCCAGACGATCGAAAACGTGTGGCGAGGGAGCTTGCTCCCGCTGGACTGCGCAGCAGTCCCCTTCTTTTCAGGGATAAGGGGGCCGCTTCGCGGCTCAGCGGGAGCAAGCTCCCTCGCCACAGTTGTTAATGCTAGCCAGCAGGCTAAGGGGCAATCCCAAGGGAGCGTGCGAACCTAAGCCTCCCAACCCGCCCCACTGACCGCCGCCTGCGCCAGCGGGTGCAAGTCTGCTCCGTGATGCTCTGTCTGCCAGGCCAGCAACTCCTTGCGCATGCCGGGCGTCCAGTACATCTGCAGATGATTACGCACACCGAGCACGGCTTGTTTCTGGTCCGGCTCGCTGGCGAAATACAGGGCGATCTGGTTGACCATCTTGATCAGGTTTTCAGTGCTCATCGACGTACCTCCGCTTTAGCGCCACGGGCCTGACGGCGATCCTTGAGCAGACGGTCCTGTTCGTCGCTGAAGGCCTGGTAGCGTTTTTGCCACTCGGAAGGGTGGTAAACGCGGCTGACTTCCACGGCGGTGACCTTGTACTCCGGACAGTTGGTGGCCCAGTCGGAGTTGTCGGTGGTGATGACGTTGGCCCCCGATTCCGGGAAGTGGAACGTCGTGTACACCACGCCCGGGGCGACCCGTTCGGTGACCCGCGCACGCAGTACGGTCTGGCCGGCGCGGCTGCCGATGCCGACCCAATCGCCTTCGTTGATGCCACGGCTCTCGGCGTCGGTCGGGTGGATTTCCAGGCGGTCTTCGTCGTGCCAGGCGACGTTTTCGGTACGCCGGGTCTGGGCGCCGACGTTGTACTGGCTGAGGATGCGCCCGGTGGTCAGCAGCAGCGGATAGCGATTGTTGACCTTTTCCTCGGTGGGCACGTAGCCGGTGAGCATGAAGCGTCCCTTGCCACGCACGAACTGATCGATATGCATGGTCGGCGTGCCGTCCGGTGCTGCGGCGTTGCACGGCCATTGCAGGCTGCCGTGGCGATCCAGTTCGGCGTAGCTGACATTGGTGAAGGTCGGCGTCAGGCTGGCGATCTCATCCATGATTTCCGACGGATGTTTGTAGTTCATCGGGTAACCCAAAGCGTTGGCCAAGGCCACGGTGCCTTCCCAATCAGCCTTGCCGCCCAGAGGGTCCATGACCTTGCGCACCCGCGAGATACGCCGCTCGGCGTTGGTGAAGGTGCCGTCCTTTTCCAGGAACGAGCTGCCCGGCAGGAACACATGGGCGAACTTGGCGGTTTCGTTGAGGAAAATGTCCTGCACCACCACGCACTCCATGGCCGACAGCGCCGCGGTGACGTGCTGGGTATTCGGATCGCTTTGAGCGATGTCTTCGCCCTGGCAATACAAACCCTTGAAAGTGCCGCCCAGCGCTGCCTCGAACATGTTGGGAATGCGCAGTCCCGGATCAGGTTGCAGAGTAACGTTCCAGGCCTGTTCAAATTGCGCTCGCACCACCTCGTTGGAGATGTGCCGGTAGCCGGGCAGCTCATGAGGGAAGGAGCCCATGTCGCAGGAGCCCTGAACGTTGTTCTGCCCCCGCAGTGGATTCACGCCCACGCCTTCGCGGCCGATGTTGCCAGTCGCCATGGCGAGGTTGGCGATGCCCATGACTGCGGTGCTGCCCTGACTGTGCTCTGTGACGCCGAGGCCGTAGTAGATCGCCGCGTTGCCGCCAGAGGCATACAAACGTGCGGCGGCACGAATGTCGGCCGGGGCTACACCGCAAATCTCGCCAATGACTTCCGGCGAGTTTTCCGGACGACTGACCAGCTCACTCCAGCGGGCGAAATCGCTGCCCTCGCAACGAGCGTCAATAAAGGCCTGATTGAGCAGGCCTTCAGTGACGATCACATGGGCCAGGGCGTTGAGCATGGCGACGTTGGTGCCCGGGCGCAGGGCCAGGTGCAGTTCGGCGCGGGCATGCACCGAGTCCACCAGATCAATGCGTCGCGGATCGATGACGATCAGCCGCGCACCTTCACGCAGGCGGCGTTTGAGCTGGGAGGCGAACACCGGGTGGGCGTCGCTGGGGTTGGCGCCCATCACCAGGATCACGTCGGCCTGCATCACCGAGTCGAAACTCTGGGTGCCGGCGGACTCGCCCAACGTTTGTTTCAAGCCATAACCGGTCGGCGAGTGGCAGACCCGCGCACAGGTGTCGACGTTGTTGTTGCCGAAGGCGGCGCGCACCAGTTTTTGCACCAGATAGGTTTCTTCGTTGGTGCAGCGGCTGGAGGTGATGCCACCAATGGAATCGCGGCCGTATTTTTGCTGCAACCGACGGAATTCGCTGGCGGCGTAGGTCACCGCTTCATCCCAGCTGACTTCCTGCCACGGGTCGTTGATGTGCTGGCGGATCATCGGTTTGGTGATGCGATCCGGGTGGGTGGCGTAGCCCCAGGCAAAGCGCCCTTTGACGCAAGAGTGGCCGTGGTTGGCCTGGCCGTTCTTGTCCGGAACCATGCGCACCAATTGGTCGCCTTTCATCTCGGCACGGAACGAACAGCCCACGCCGCAATAGGCGCAAGTGGTGATCACGCTGCGCTCCGGCTGACCCAGTTCGACCACGCTTTTTTCCATCAGCGTCGCGGTCGGGCAGGCCTGCACACAGGCACCGCAGGACACGCATTCCGAGTCGAGGAAGTTCTCGCCACCGGCAGCGGAAACACGGGATTCGAAACCGCGCCCGGTGATGGTCAGGGCAAAGGTGCCCTGGGTTTCTTCGCAGGCGCGCACGCAGCGGTTGCAGACGATGCACTTGCTCGGGTCGTAATCGAAATACGGGTTGGAGGTGTCCTTCACGTCGGCCAGATGGTTGTCGCCTTCATAGCCGTAACGCACTTCTCGCAAGCCGACCTGGCCAGCGACGGTTTGCAGCTCGCAGTTGCCGTTGGCCGAGCAGGTCAGGCAGTCCAGCGGGTGATCGGAGATGTACAACTCCATCACGTTGCGGCGCAGGGTCGCGAGCTTCGGCGTCTGGGTGTGCACGGTCATGCCTTCAGTGACCGGCGTGGTGCAAGACGCCGGATAGCCACGCATTCCATCGATCTCCACCAGGCACATGCGGCAGGAGCCGAAGGCTTCCAGGCTGTCGGTGGCACAGAGTTTGGGAATGGTGGTGCCCAGCATCGCGGCGGCGCGCATCACCGAAGTGCCTTCGGGCACGCTGATGCTGCGGCCGTCGATGTTCAGGGTGACCTGCACGTCGCTTTCGCGGGCCGGGGTGCCGAGATCGATGTCGGTTTTCGGGTCGAAAAGAGTGATCATTGCTCGGCCTCCGAGGCTTGCAGACCGAAGTCGGCGGGGAAGTACTTGAGGGCGCTGGCGACCGGAAAGGAAACCATGCCGCCCAACGCGCACAGCGAACCGTATTGCAGGGTGTCGCACAGGTCCTTGAGGATGATCACCTGCTCATCGCGACCACTCTGGTCCGGCGCGGCCAGCAGGCGGTCGATCACCTCCACGCCCCGGGTCGAGCCGATGCGGCACGGCGTGCATTTGCCACAGGATTCCTCGGCGCAGAACTCCATCGCGAAGCGCGCCATATGGGCCATGTCCAGGCTGTCGTCAGCCACCACCACACCACCGTGACCGAGCATCGCGCCCATGGCGGCGAAGGCCTCGTAATCCAGCGGCGTGTCGAATTGCGACGGCGGCACCCAGGCGCCGAGCGGGCCGCCCACCTGAGCAGCCTTCAGTGGCCGACCACTGGCAGTGCCGCCGCCGTAGTCTTCCACCAGTTCTCGCAGCGTCAGGCCAAAGGCCCGTTCCACCAGACCGCCGTGCCGAATATTGCCCGCCAACTGGAAAGGCATCGTGCCCAAGGAGCGGCCCATGCCGTAATCGCGATAAAACTGCGCACCCTTGGCCAGAATCAACGGCACCGAGGCCAGGGTCAGCACGTTGTGCACCAGCGTCGGTAGACCAAACAGCCCCTTCAACGCAGGGATCGGCGGCTTGGCGCGAACGATCCCGCGTTTGCCTTCGAGCGAATCCAGCAGCGCGGTTTCCTCACCGCAGATGTAAGCACCGGCCCCGACCCGCACTTCCATATCGAAGGCCTGACCGCTGCCACCGACATTGGCACCCAGGTAACCGGCGGACCGGGCAAGGTTCAGCGCCTGGCGCAGAGTGGCCACGGCATCCGGATATTCCGAGCGCACATAGATGTAGCCGTAAGTGGCACCGACGGTAATGCCGGCAATCGCCATGCCTTCGACTAGCAGGAAGGGGTCGCCTTCCATCAACATGCGGTCGGCGAAAGTGCCGGAGTCGCCTTCGTCGGCGTTGCACACGATGTACTTCTGCGCAGCCTCGGTAGCGCGGACTGTGCGCCATTTGATCCCGGCGGGGAAGGCCGCACCGCCACGGCCACGCAGGCCTGAATCGAACACCGCCGTCGCGGTCTGCTCACCGCCAATGGCGACGGCCCTTGTTAAACCCTCGAAACCGCCGTGGGTCCGATAATCGTCCAGCGACAGCGGCCGGGTAATACCGGCGCGGGCAAACAGCAGGCGTTGTTGAGACTTGAGATAAGGCAACTCTTCCACCAGCCCCAAAGCAAGTGGATGCGCGGACGACTCGCCTTTCAGCGCATCAAGCACGGACGGCACATCGGCAGCGGTCAGCGGACCGAAGCCAATACGACCTTGCGGGCTGTCCACTTCCAGCAACGGTTCCAGCCAATACAAGCCGCGAGAACTGGTGCGCTGCAACTCCAACGGCAGATCGCGTTCCCGGGCCTGAGTGATAAGGGCCACCGCCACCTCATCGGCACCCACGGCACGGGCAAGCGAATCAGTGGGCAGATAGAGAGTCGGCATCATGCGTCCTCCCGGCAAGCGTCGAGCAATGCATCCAGACGCTCGGCGCTGAGCCGCGCATGCACCCGGCCATCCAGTTCCAGAGCGGGCGAGCAGGCGCAAGCGCCGAGGCAATACACCGGACGCAAACTGATGCTGCCGTCGGCGCTACTGCCGTGATCGTCCAGTTGCAGGCGTTCGCGCAACTGCGCCGCAAGCTGCTCGGCGCCGCGGCTCTTGCAGGACTCAGCCCGGCACAGCCTCAGGATATGCCGGGCCGGAGGCGCGGTGCGGAAGTCATGGTAAAAACTGATCACCCCGCGAATCTCGGCCTGACTCTGGTTGAGGGCGTGGGCAATCTCGGGGACGGCGACATCGGGGATGTAACCGATGCGTTCCTGAATATCATGAAGGATGGGCAACAGTGCGCCCGGGGAGCCCTTATGGCGCTCCAGCAGGCTGTTGACCAAAGGCAGGTGCAACATCTCATCAGGCATTCAGCAATCCTCACGGTCACGGACAAACCAGATGGTTGTCGGTCGTCCGAAAGTGTCGGCTGCGGCACTCACACCACGTCACGGAATCGTGGCAATTTCAGGCCGTTGGCCAGGGCACCCTGAGCGGGCATCTTGTTGTGCCCGGCACGGTCTTTGCCGCACCTCTTAAAGGGCATAAAGGCAGCTTGCCACGCTGCTTTTGATCGAACTGCACCAAAGCGACGTGTTCGGTTCTGCCTACGACTATCCATTAAGTCTAGATGAGTGCGGCGCGGGGCGTTCACTCACTGGCCTAATGCCCAGAGGGCCTGTCCATGCCTGATGTATATCAAGCATTACAGGTGAGAAGAAGCATCAGAACCAAGGGCAATTCTACGGAACGCCCCGAAAACCTCGAGGCCAATCCAAAATCCCAGCTACCCTACAAAACCCCTGTAGGAGCCAGCCTGCTGGCGATAACGCCAGCCCAACCAACACAAATGCTGAATCAGCTACCACCATCACAAACCACCCACAGGCCTCAAACACTAAGCGTCAGCCTTAGCCCCCGCCCGCTTAGACGCCACCTCATTATCCCGATCCCGATTCAGCACCTTCACCGCATCATCCACCACCGCCTTACTCATCGCCGTCAAATAATGCGCGGCCCAGGCGTGGTAATCGGTGTCTCTGGCGTAAGCCGCATCTTTGGTCAGCGCCTTGGCGAGGAACAGGAAATCAGAAGCCATGGCCAACGCATCGCCGAGGGGGACGTTGCGGGTGACATGGAACAGGGTTTGATCCAGGGTTGTCACCGAGAGGCGTAAGCGCATCGGGCGGTTCCTCCAACGCTGCGGTTATTGGTTCGCTAAGCTTCAACACCGATGAATAGCTTTAAATGCGTTGGAAGTGATTGCCCGATGATTTTTGATATTTGCGCAGCTTGCTCGCCCGTCAGCAGCCATTCCCCTTCTGCCATCGCATTCAGATTTCTATGACCTAGGAGCTGTACGATTTCATCGTTAAAAGAACCATCCAGATCAAGTTCAAATTTAAGTGAGTCATCTTCAGCACTGTCAGGCAGGAATCCATTGATACAGAGATACATAAATACTCCTATTTTTCTACTTTCCGTCCGGGTTTGGCTGGTTTGGTTTGCTCGCCAGTTACCGGATCATATTCGCCTAAATGCTTTCCCTGTTTGTCATACATCTCAACCGCTCCGTGCTGACTATCCCACTCATAAATCCGTCCCTTTCCATCTTTCCACCGCCTACGAGCTCCGCCACCACCCTGTACCCTCGTTTTACAGTACAAGGATGGTGCCTTGGTTGTTGCTGGCGTCGGGGTGGACCATTGGCGGTATGCCTGATCGTCCTCTAGGCGTCCACAGGATAGTGGCGCCGTTTAGCTCGGCTTCTATCGCGGTCCTGGTGGCGTTCCACTCGGCCTGCACCGTGCGCACGGTGTCATCCCCTGACGGGCCCGTATGAATGCCGTAAACCTGTAAAACGCCCTCAACATCTCGGCGGAACTGAAAGCGCACGCGGGTGGGAGCTCGGGTCATACTGCGTAGCTGATCGTCGGTATAGAGCGTGCCGTCGCCCATTTTTGTCGGGAGCATACCCAGCACAAACACGCCGGCAGGACTTCCGCGCAATGCCCAGGTGAATCCCTTTTGCATGATGCCGCCACCTGCTACGCGCCCCAGTACCGCGTCGAAGCCTAGAGCGAGTCCGGCAGCCTGTGCCGCCGACGGGACAAGCATTGATCCAGCCAGCATGACCTTGCCAAAGTCTGAGGCGGGCATGGCGTCGCTACCGGCTTGAGTGCTCCCCCAGTTTTCTGGTGTACAGCACTTGGCAAAGACTGGGTCTGTACGCTCCTTGGGGATTGGCCATTCATCTTTGGGGATGTATTCCCGCTCTGGCTCGGGGGGTGGATTCCAGCCGGCCCACGAGGCGCCACCGTTTGGACGTTTCCGGCTCCAAATGTCGTCGAAAGGATCTTTTTTCCGTTTGTCCTTATTCATGACAATCCCTGTGTGACTTCGTCTCGAGACAGGAGATTGTCGGTCAGTTCGCTTCCCAGTCAATTTGACTCGGTAACCTGAAGTTTCAGACTCTTCGAAGTACGCAAGATCCGCTGCGTGCTTTCATATGTACCAAGTTGTAAGCCCATAATCATGGACGCCATCACACTGTCCTTCTGTGGGAGCGAGCCTGCTCGCGAAAGCGCCAGATCAGCCAACACCACGACTGAACGTACTACCGCCATCGCAAGCAACCCGCCCCCCACAGCACTTCCTACCTCACCAACTAACAGCCATTACCCTCAGCCTTCGCCCCCGCCCGTTTGGACGCGCTTGGCCGACGTCATGGGCGGGGTGGAAATCAAGGATGTGATCAAGACGGGAGGGGAGTGGATCAGTTGGCCACCAGTTTCCCGCGCTTGTGCCAAGCTGATCGAGTGTTAATACGCCTGCCGCTCAGGCAAACCTCAGGAAGCCCATGACATGAAGCCCACTCATGCATCGCACGTCCGTCGAGAATTCTTCAAAGCATTCGGGTTCTACTTGCGCGTTGTCTGGCCGATCTTTTCCGTACTGTTTTTTCTGATCGTGCTGTTCGGCCTCATCATCAGCTACCTGGAGGGCTGGGATCCTTTTGACGGCATCTATTTCGGCTTCGTGACCGGTTTGACCATTGGCTATGGAGAGCTCGTGCCGAAACTTGGCGTCTCGCGGATTCTGGCGATTTTGCTGGGGTTCAACGGGGTGCTGATGACGGCGATATTTGCGGCGATCAGTGTTCGGGCGATTGAGGTTGCAGTGCGGGCGGCGGGGCGGGAAGAGTCGGGTACGCCGACGGCGTGAAGTCATGCTTGGTTGCTACTGGAAGGGGAGCAAGTCATCGACTCCTGTAAATCCATGCGCGACGGCGTGGTGTTTACCAACAAACGCATCAAATTTGACGATGAGGCTCCAACTGGGACGTCGTCTCTCACAGAGAGCTTTTTGAACAGAATATTAGGATAAGGACCATCCTATGACAGAGCCATACCTCGTAACCGGCAGCTATGTCGTTCAGCGTGAGCACGCCTTACAAGACTCTCCGCTCGACAGGGCGTTAGAACTGATGGAAGGCACTGCGCTGAGATTCTCTCTAGACGCGATTTCTGATGAAAAAATCAGGGCGAGCTATCTCAAAAACATAAAGCGCATTTCACAGCAGACGCTGGACGATGTTAAAGCCGGGAAAATCACGGCGCGAGAGGGCGTGCAGTTCAGTAATGAAATGCGAAACAAGATCTTGATGGAGCACCGCAAGGTTACCTCTGTGCAGGGCTTGGCTGTGGTACAACGAAAGAAGGCCGATGGAAGGACGCTTCAAACGCTTTTTGATCGTTACGCGAAGGATCTTTTCCAAAAAAGCTATGACAGCCTTTCCCCGTCGGAACAGAACAAGGTTCATTACACAATATTGGAGGCCGCAGGGCGAGACGATTCCAAGTTTACGAACGGCACTAAAAAAATGCAGCTAATGGGCAAGCTTGGCATTTTGGTTACCGCAGCACTCGCTACTTATCAAATTCTGAATGCTGAAAACAAAGTAAAGGAAACGGCGCGTCAGGGCCTCATAGTGGGTGGCGGTGCGGCGGGTGGCATTCTGGCCGGGCTTGGAGTCAGCGCTCTCTGTGGGCCAGGCGCTCCGATATGTGCGTTTGCCGTTGTAATTGTGGGAACTATTGCCGGAGGCGTCGCAGGCGGAACCGTAGCGGACTCGCTCGATGAGGAATTAGAGGAGTTTTCGCATTGGAACATTCTTTGAGTCAGCCTGAGTTGACAAAAATTAGAGTCGCGCTCTCAGACCCGTTCAATGATTTTCCGGTTGATTACGACTACATAGCAAGGCAGGTGAAGGGTATTGATCCTCAAACCCTGTACGAGATCCTTTACTCCGAAGTTGCGCCCGTGTGCTTCACCAATATTGCGGCGGCCCTTCCAACGGTATGGACAGGCTTCGATCCTGACTCCCTCAACGCCATGATTGAAGAAAGGCTCGCAGCCAGGAGAACCAATTGGTTTCGTAGGCAGTTCGACAGGCTGCTCGTCCGCTGGTTGGAACATAACTACGGGTATATCTGGAAGGAAATAGTCAGCAGGTTGTGAGCTTGCAGCGAGAAGTTTGTTTTTTTGACTGAAGCTCTTAACAAAAAGGGCCCACCTGCGGAAAAGGGAACAGATTTATTTTTTTTGGACATATTACGTGAAGACCAGCGTCGGCCCGGCTATCGGGCGTTCTCGCTTTTTAGGCCGCCCGTCTTCATTTATTGGATGTCTTTCAGATAATCCTTGAGCGCGAAGAGCGGGGCATCAAGCTGCTCCATCGTCTGCGCAGCGCTTAAATCTGCCGCCAATCTATTCAACTCGCTGCCCAGGATTGTATCAACACCGCCAATCGCCTTCAGTGCCAGACTCAGGCATTCATCCACTTTCCTCTGAATCGCCTCGACATCCCCTCGCCGTACCAACAACCCAAACACCTCCCTTTCATAATCGCTCATCATCAAATCATCCCGCAGAATCGGACTTGAATCTTCCGTCTCGTAAGCGAGCTTGAGGGAGAAGAGGGCGACGGTTTCCAGTAGCAATTCCATGGGGGAATCCTTGTGAAATGTCCTACCGATGTAGGAGGTGTGGAAGAGAAGCAAGATCAAAAGATCGCAGCCTTCGGCAGCTCTTACACAGGGCGATGGGGTGTCAGGTGCTTTTTCGCAGACGAAAAAAAGGCCTTGCAAAGCAAGACCTTTCTTAATTTTGGTGCCCCGAGGGAGACTCGAATAATAGCATAACTGTATAATTAACATAGTTTTTTGCATGTGTACACTTCCACGTTGTACCGTGAAGTGTACATCCTACCTGCCTCCAGTAAGGACTGGTGTGGATGGAAGCTTGATAGGATTTCTCCATCCAATTTCCGACGAGCTGTGAATGATATCTACAAAAAACTGGTTACGGATAGACTCCCTGGTCTACCAAAAAATGCCGAACCGACACATGGCGAACTTTCGCGATTAGTCGGGCGTCATGAGTACAGCAAGCGTTATCTTGATGAACTCCTCGTTTCGATCGATCGTGTCCAGGGCGCCCCGAACATTGTCGGCGACGTCCGCCGATCCGCGCATCTCTACCCAGTTCGAAAGCTCCATGATGGCGGCCTCCAGGGCGAGCTGGTTTTCGTTGATCTTAAATAGCAGGGAAGGGAGTAAGTCTGAGTTTGGCATTGTGCAATCCTCCGTGAAATTTTCAGCGTAGCAGGGGGATTACTGACCTCGGTAGGGAGTTGCGCATGGTCGGAAGGACGCGGGAGGATGGTGCATCCACAGTCGATTGCTGCCAGTCACGAAGGGCCGCAGTCGACCCAAAGCAGTCCTTCGGGCGGGTTGATTTTCGTCACTTCGTGAATGGCATCTCCAATTTCTTTGCGATCCGGGCTAATACGTTTATGCATTCGTCAGAAACGGCGAGTGGTGGCTCATTTATCATGTAAAGAAGGTGTTCGAACGCTACTCCCGCCTCGTTGTGATCTACATAATCCAGAACAATCTCAGCCCCATTTCGTAGACCTTCCTGAGCTAACGGATGCTCTTCAGGTACTGGGCCGAGTTGTTCGTATGCTGTCGACATCAGCGTTAAGATTTCCTTAAGTGCCTCTATGAAATCGCCCCTCAAGTCGCTCTTATGGTCGCTCATTACTAACATTCCTTTGATTGCGATGATCTGCGGTCGGTTTGCGTCTGGCCAAAAAGGGTGCCGCCATGAACGTCTACTTTTGGCCGATTTTGCCCTTACGAAGGGCTGTGATCGACCCGCTGCTGCAATTCATTCATCCCTGAGCCTGTCTCGTGCCATCCGCAATATCTCTGCGTAGTTGCCTTCCATTGGAAGGTTCAGGTGTTTTTCAAATACGCAGCATAGGTTCCATAGGGCCCTTTGCTCAGCTTGGTCTTCAATTGCCAAAGTATCGGTATCACTGAAACGACGGACAAACTCAAACAGCACTACCGCTTCGTCCAGTGAAAGGGGAATGGAAATGGTTGTGTTGAGTGGTGAGGGCATCAATAAACTGCCTTAACTGCGTTATGGATTGATGAGTAGTCTGTGGGCGTGCGTTGAATTGTGCTACCCCGATGTCCGCTTTTGGCCGATTCTGTTGAAAAAGTAGCTCTCCTGTCTGGCCTGCGGCAAAATCTCTGCATTGGCCAGCAGGGAAGCACGCAGCATGATGGGACAGTTATCGAGTGGGCAGGAGCGGCTGTTTTACTCGTTCAACCTTGAAGATCACATTCCAGCCAATCACCTTCTGCGCAGCATTGATCAATGTCTCGATCTGAGCGACCTGCGCCATTACCTCGCCGATTTCTATAGCCCGATTGGGCGTCCGTCGATTGATCCCGAACTGATGATCCGCATGCTGATCGTCGGCTATTGCTACGGCATTCGCTCAGAGCGGCGGTTGTGCGAAGAGGCCCATTTGAACCTGGCGTATCGCTGGTTCTGCCGGTTGAGCCTTGAAGACGAAATCCCCAACCACTCGACCTTTTCCAAAAATCGACACGGCCGTTTTCGGGACAGTGATCTGTTTCGCTGGTTGTTCAATGAAGTGCTGCGTCGCTGCATGGACGCCGGTCTGGTCAAGGGCGAAGGCTTTGCCGTGGACGCCAGCATCATCAAAGCGGATGCGAGTCGGCAGCGAGGCGTACCGGGAGATGAACCGGTCAACTGGAGCGATCGATCCCTGAGCACCCGCGCCGTGCGTGAGTACCTTGAGGGACTAGATGAAGAGGCAATGGCCGAAACGCTACCGAAGCGCCTGTCGCTGACGGATCCTCAGGCTCGCTGGACCGCCGCTCCAGGTGGCCCAGCGTTCTACGCTTACTCCACGAATTATCTGATCGATACCGAGCACGGCGTGATCATGGATGTGGAACCCACACCGGCTCATCGAACCGCAGAAGTCGAGAGCACCAAGACCATGATCGAACGGGTCGAAGCGCAGTTCGACATCAAGCCGGAGCGCCTCATTGGCGATACCGCTTACGGTACAGCGCCGATGCTGGCCTGGATGGTGGAGGAAAAAGACATCGAGCCGCATGTGCCGGTGTGGGACAAAACCGAGCGCAAGAACGACAGTTTTTCGAGCAACGATTTCCACTGGAATGAAGAGGCTGAGCAATACCGCTGCCCGGCCGGCAACCCATTGCGCAGCGAATGGCGAGCCTTCAAGAATGAGCGTTCACACGTCACCAAAGCCAACACCATCATCTTCCGATCCCGGCAGACCGACTGCGCTACGTGTCCGATGAAAGCCAAGTGCTGCCCGAACACTGCGTTCCGAAAGATCGCTCGCAGCGTCCATGAAGCCGCTCGCGATGTGGCTCGGCGCATTGCAGCAACGCCGGCATATCAGCGCTCTCGCCATGAACGTAAAAAGGTCGAAATGTTGTTTGCCCACCTCAAGCGCATCCTGAAATTGGATCGCCTGCGGCTACGTGGCATGAGTGGCGCGACGGATGAATTCACGCTGGCCGCCGCGGTGCAGAACCTGCGACGGCTGGCCAAATTTTCATCTCAAGGGCCACCCGTCATGGGATAGGTGCGCCCGCACCAAGCAAAAAACCTCAAATTAACCCAATAACAGAGCAGCAAAGGTCACCGAAGGGCCGAAAAACCACTCAATGTGGTGAGTAGGTTCTCCGGTGGTAGTCGTGCCTGAGCTCAGGCGAGCTGAAAATCCGACTTTTTCAACAGAATCGGCCGATTGCTGTCTATCACGAAGGACTCAATCGATCCATAGGGTCAGAAAATGGCCTGCAATAGCGGGTAGAGTGCCATCGAGGGGAGACCGGTCAGTAGATTGAGGGTATAGGTGACCCTTCTAGCGAGTGTCCTGTCGCAAGCAGCGGCGTTGATCGAATAAGTGGACCATCAGGTAGGTAGGGTTACGGTCAGTAGTTGCGTTCGCACGGCGAAGTTGGTCTAGCCATACTGGCCGACAGCGCTTAGCAATTAGTTTGGTCGCAACGCAGCTTACTTGCCACCTCCCGGCAATCCGTGCTTGCTGGGTATGGAAGTCTAGGGTGACTTCAGTGCATCGCCCAATAGTGCGCACCGCCACAATTTTCCATATTGATTCCACCGCCGATTGTGGAAGAACCAAGCCATACCGCGACGGCGGTGGAAGATTGGTGTGGCATATGACAACAACGCCACTTCGGATGGAAACCGAATTTTTACTCTGCTCATTGCCGAATTCCAGCGCATTGCGGCGGGAGCCACCTATGCTCTGAACAAAGCCACCGACATCAATGTCAGCCGGCCCCAAGGTCTGGCTCGGCGATATATCGGGGGACCAGATCAAGTCCACGTCAGGCACGCGAACTTCCGGTCAGTTCGACAATGCTTGTACTTATGCCGTGACCGGAAACTTGACTTGGTGACTTTGATGCCTTGCTACCGAAAAAACTATTAAATTCATGGAGCACACACCACTATGAATCTGTCCCGAAAACTGTTTGTTGGCGTTGCGCTGGCCAGTCTACTGCTCGGCGGTTGCACCTCGAAAGTCACCGAACGTGAGCAGTATTCCGGCTTCCTGTCCAACTACAACAACTTGCAGCAAGTCACTACCACCAGCGGCGTGACAACCATGCGTTGGGTAAGCCCGTCCTGGAATTCAGATGCTTACAATACTGTGGCCTTCAACAAGCTGGAACTCTACCCGGCACCTCAGCCCAATGAGCGGGTTAACCGGCAAACTCTGGAGGAGTTACAGAATTACTTGACCAGTAAGGTCAAAGGCGTGCTGGGCCAGAAATACAAGGTGGCGTCGAGTGCGAAATCAGCGCCGGCCGGATCGAAAACGCTGATCATGCGCGCGGCGATCACCGGGGTGAATGCCGAAAACGAGGGTATGAGATGGTATGAAGTGATGCCAATTGCAGCCGTCGCAGGGGGTGTTTCCGCTGCCAGTGGTCATCGTGATCAGGACGCCACACTGTTCATCGAGGCCGAGTTTATCGACGCCGGTAACAATCAGACTGTAGCCAAAGTGGTGCGCAAAGTCTTTGGCAGCACACTGTCAAACGCCAGCCAGAAGATCACGACGAAGGATTTCAAACTGGCGATCGACAAGCTGACCAATGATTTGCAAGCTTTCATCAGATAACGCTTCAGATTCAGGCTACGCGCTGGCATCGGCTTCATGCTCGTCGGTGAAGGCCATGAGCACTTCCAGATCGAGTACATCCAACTTGATCCGGGCGATGAAGGCGGAAAAGGCCAGGTTGGCGGCGAGTAGACGTAGGTCGGAAGCCCAGGCCGGGACATGGACCGGCCCCTGGAGCCAGCCGGACTCAAAGAGTGGGGCCAAGCGTACAGTATCCCCCAGACTGAGGCGTCCGGCGAACAGATATCCCACCAGTTCTGGCCGGTTGTCACGGATTGCGATGCGCAGCAGGGTATGCACGCCGAGCAAACCGGTCAGGTAGGAGGCGTCCTTGGTGAACGCCGAACCGCCGCGCAGGTCCGCGCCGCGGAAAACCCGTTGGGTCGAGCGGAAGGACTCTTCCTGTGACTGACCGGCGACGAGAAAACCTTCGAATACCTGAATGAAGTCGGCACCATCCAGCGCCTGCTGGACCGCGAGCACGCGCAGGGCGAGGCGGCGCAGGCGGTTGATGTCCATGCTGCAGGTGAACAGCTCGGCCAGGGTGGCGATGCCCTCCTGAGTCTGGGTCGTGCGTGGCGCCCCCAACCCCAGGCTTTTCAGGTTGCGTTGCAGCGCGCCGTTTTGTGCCGTGGCGACATGCACGAAGGCCTCATGTTGCAACAGTTGGTTCTTGTCCAGTTCCGAGAACAGGGCACTGGCACGCAGGCGGATGCGACTGGCCCCGGCGATGGCCTTGGCGGCCAGGGTCGGATCGAGCACGACGGTGATCCGGGCGGGTCCGAAGAAGCGGTCGAGTTCCGGTTGCATCCAGGCGGCGAAGACCTCGGCCGGAATTTCCGCCGGGCTCGGTGGAATCCGGGTTCCGCCCAGAAGGGCATCGGTGGTCTTGAGGAAGAATTGGGCCGCGTCCAGCATGCTTAGTTTCAGGCGCGAGTAGTAGAAGTCCGGGCGCCGGTACAGCGCTGACGAATACTGAGTAAAGGCGGGTGTGCCGATGGCACCGAGCATATGCCCCGCCGTGGCATAGCTGCGCGCCGTCATGGCGAGGTGGCGCCCGGCCGGATGGTCCTCATCGCAGCGGCCGATAAAGGCTTCGAGGGCGGCGATGTCGGCGCTGTGGTCGCGCGGGCGCAGCTCGATCTTGGGCAGTTTCGCCTGCCCGGCGCGCCAGCGTGTCAGGAATACTTCCTCGACCCCATCTGGCCAGGACAAGGCATCCAACACGCGGATCTTGCGGGCCAGACCGGGTAGAGCGGCATCGAGTTCGGACAGGGGAGCGACGCTCACAGAAATCTCCTTGGGAGACAAGGTTCAATCGTAAAAGCGTAGTCGCTGGCGATGCATCGCGTGCTGATAGGCAAGTCTGAACTAAGCTTTTCTGTGTGCTTGCGGATGTATGGTCTTGGCCATCCGGGCAGGGCTGAACTCAGGATGGAGCAGTTGGAACACGTCAGACCCAAACAACGTGTGGAGCACTGATCATGTTGGGAATCCGCGGTTGGGTAACACATTTTACGGCTCATCCCTCTGCACGCTCAGTGCCGATCACTCACATCCTTGCGGTCCTAGCGTTCACACTTTTCGCTGGCGCGATTGATGCTGCAGCCGAGGCAAAGGCGCCCCCCGAGGCGCCGCTGCGTGAGCAACTCACCCTCCCGACCGAGAGCGCAATGAAGCCGTGGACCGGTGATCTCGACGGGATGATCGATCGACAGATCATTCGAGTCCTGACGGTTTACAGCAAGACGTTTTATTTTGTCGACAGAGGTGTCCAGCGCGGAACGACTTACGATTTTTTTCGTGTATTCGAGGAGGATCTGAACAAGAAACTGGCCAAGGATAAAAAGCTCAAGCACAAGGCGCTGAAAGTGCGGGTGGTGCTCATTCCTGTGGCACGGGATGAACTACTGCCGGCGCTGGCTGCCGGCAAAGGCGATATTGCGGCGTCCAACCTGACCGTGACCGAGGAACGCAAGCAGCTGGTTGATTTTACTTCACCTGTCTATCGCAACGTCAGCGAGGTGGTGGTCTCCGGTCCCGACTCGCCCGCGGTGTCCAGCGTGGACGAATTGGCGGGGCAGGTGGTCTTCGTTCGCAAATCCTCCAGTTACTACGAGAGCCTGATGGCCCTCAACCAGCGTTTCGCCGGCGAGAACAAACCTGCGGTCATCCTCAAGGAAGCACCAGAGGCCCTGGAAGACGAGGATCTGATCGAGATGCTGAACGCCGGAATGATTCCTCTCATCGTCGTGGACAAGCATAAAGCGGACTTCTGGAAGAAGGTCTTCCCGGCTATCACGGTGCATGACGACGTCACGTTACGCACCGGAGGGGAGATTGCCTGGGCGATTCGCAAGGGCAGTCCGCA
This sequence comes from Pseudomonas sp. LBUM1651, assembly GCF_059716135.1. Lineage (NCBI taxonomy): Bacteria > Pseudomonadati > Pseudomonadota > Gammaproteobacteria > Pseudomonadales > Pseudomonadaceae > Pseudomonas > Pseudomonas sp. LBUM1651. The sequence goes on from NZ_CP166805.1 coordinate 1,090,909, forward strand.
GTTGCAGGCCTTCACCAATGATTTCATCACTCGTCACGGTCAGGGGACCGCCATCGGAAACATGATCCTGACGCGTTTTTTTAGAAGCGAAAAATATGTAAAGGCCTCTGTCTCCGAGTCCGAACGCAAGAAATTTATCGCATTGGTTCAGTACTTTCAGCAGTACGGGGACAAATATGATGTGGACTGGTTGCTGATGGCCGCCCAGGGATACCAGGAATCTCAACTGAATCAGGCAGCCAAGAGCAAGGTGGGGGCCATCGGTGTCATGCAGGTCATGCCCGCCACCGGCAAGGAACTCGGCGTCGGCAACATTGCTGAAGTCGAGCCAAACATTAACGCCGGGATCAAGTACATGCGTTGGATGATCGACCAGTATTATGGCAAGGAGCCCATGACCAATCTGGACAAGGCCTTGTTCGCCTTCGCTTCTTACAATGCAGGGGCGGGCAGGATTTCCAAACTTCGCAAAGAAGCCACCCTCCGTGGGCTGGACCCGAACGTCTGGTTTCACAATGTTGAGTACGTTGCCGCCGAGAAGATCGGTGCGGAGACGGTTACCTACGTCAGTAATATCTACAAATACTACATTGCCTACCAATTGATCATGCAAGCCAATGCGGCGAAAGCCGAGGCTGCGCAGACGTTGGAAGACCAGAGCAAAGAGTTGCCTTGATTGACCAATGTGACCACAGGAGCGAAAAAATCTTTTCAACCTACACTGAATTGGGTTGAGAACGCCCTGGAAAAAAGCCCCGTGCTTTGGTCTGCGAACCTTACGAGGGCATCACGCTGACGCAGGTGTGGCGAGGATGAGCGGATGCAAAGCACTGGAGAGCCAAAGCGGGCCCGTGTACTTGATCCGGTCGATCGTGTCACGGAGGTCATTTTCGGCCTGCTCATGGCAATGACCTTCACTGGAACCATCAGCGTGGCCACGTCTGGCCGGGAGTTGGAACGCACGATGATGATCACCGCGCTGGGTTGCAACCTCGCCTGGGGATTCGCGGACGCCGTGATGGATTTACTGCGAACCCTGATCGAGCGTGTGCGCAACCGCACGCTACGCGCAAGTCTATGCGGCGCGACTGATGCAGTCACCGGAAAAGCGCTCATTGCTGAGGCATTACCCCCTCGTCTCGCGGCAGTGGTCGGCACGGATGATCTGGAATCGTTGCGTCGTCGTGTGCTCGAGTTTTCATCTATGCCCTTACCGCCGGCCTCGGCTGGGGATGATTTCAAGGGGGGCGTGGGTGTTTTCCTGCTGGTGGTGCTCTCGACATTTCCGCTTGTGGTGCCGTTTCTGGTGCTAGATCAGACGGCGATCGCCGTACGCGTTTCTAACCTGGTCGGACTCGGAGTGCTGTTCATCGCCGGTTGGGTACTCGCGAAATAACCGTGGCAAGGCGCAATTGCGTTGGCAGTCACCGGCGCTGTTCTGATCACCGCGATCATCGCGCTCGGTGGATGAACAGATTGCAACCCTACGCTGTTTATTGGTGAGGTCTCGATCATGGCAAAAGACAAGAAAAAAGCCCCCAAGAATCACTCTGCTGAAAGCCTGAAATTGAAGAACAAGGATTATCTTGAGCAACTGCGCAGCCTGCACGTCGAACTGGTCAAATTGCAGGAGTGGGTAAAAGCCAAGGGCATCAAGATCTGTATCGTCTTCGAAGGGCGCGATGGCGCTGGCAAGGGCGGGACGATAAAAGCGCTCACCGAACGCGTGAACCCCCGTGTCTTTCGGGTGGTGGCGCTAACGGCGCCGAGTGAACGAGAGAAAAGCCAGATGTATGTCCAGCGCTACCTGCCGTACCTTCCCGCGGCTGGCGAAGTGGTGATCTTCGATCGCAGTTGGTACAACCGGGCGGGCGTCGAGCGAGTGATGGGATTCTGCACCAAAGAGCAGGTTGCCAGTTTCATGAAGACAACGCCGCTGGTGGAGCGTGCAATCGTCGACTCTGGCGTGATCCTGCTCAAGTACTGGCTAGAAGTCAGCGAAGACGAACAGACCCGCCGGCTCCAGGCACGCATCAAGGACGGACGCAAAATTTGGAAACTGACCCCGATGGATCTCAAGTCATACAGCCGCTGGTATGACTATTCACGCGCGCGTGATGACATGTTCAAGGCGACCGACACCGAACATGCCCCATGGCTGGTGGCTAACTCGAACGACAAGCGCCGGGCGCGTCTTAACATCATCACCGATTTGCTCAGCCGCATCCCGTACAAGGATGTCGCACGCGAGGAGGTGATATTGCCCAAGCGGCAGAAGCCAGGTGGCTATCGCGACCCGGATTATCCGCACCGGCGAGTTCCCGAAAAATTCTGACGGACACGTTTAAGCGAATCTGCGCTGTACTCCAAAGGGCCACAGTACTATGAGCCATTCGGATTCTTCGCCTCCCGCCCCGGAACCGGGCCGAGTTGCACGTCGCGATGCCGGCGACGAGACCGGCTGGGGCCGCTGGCTTCCTGGACTCCGCACGCTGCGCGGGTATCAGGTTGCCTGGTTGCGTCACGACATCATGGCCGGACTGGTGCTCACCACGATGTTGGTTCCCGTGGGCATCGCCTACGCCGTGGCATCGGGCGTACCCGGCATTTATGGCCTCTACGCGACCATCGTTCCGCTACTCGCATACGCATTGTTCGGGCCTAGCCGGATTCTGGTGCTGGGCCCGGATTCGTCATTGGCCGCCGTTATCCTTGCTGTCGTCCTTCCTCTGTCGGGCGGCGACCCGCATCGCGCCGTCGCCCTTGCGGGCATGATGGCGATCGTTTCAGGAACTGTGTGCGTCCTGGCGGGCATCATGCGTTTGGGCTTCATTACGGAGTTGCTGTCTAAACCAATCCGTTACGGGTACATGAACGGCATCGCGCTGACCGTATTGATCAGCCAATTACCCAAGATATTCGGTTTCTCGATTGAGTCCGACGGCCCGGGGAGAAACCTGTGGGCCATCGCCACCGCGGTAATGGAAGGAAAGACCAACTGGACCGCGTTCATAATCGGCGCAGCCACCTTGGTCGTGATCCTTCTACTCAAACCCCACAAACGGGTGCCGGGCATCTTGATCGCAGTGGTCGGTGCGACTGTCGCCGTCGGTGTTCTAGACCTTGGCGCGCGCGCCGGGGTGTCGGTGCTTGGTGTTCTTCCACAAGGTTTACCTGCGTTCGCCATCCCTTGGATCACCCGCGCTGATATTATCCCCGTGCTCATCGGCGGTTGTGCCGTCGCCCTGGTGTCGTTCGCCGACACCAGTGTGCTTTCTCGTGTGTATGCAGCGCGGACCCGTACCTACGTGGACCCAAACCAGGAGATGGCGGGGCTTGGTTTTGCCAATCTGGCGGCTGGATTTTTCCAGGGCTTTCCAATCAGTAGCAGTTCTTCACGTACCCCCGTGGCTGAAGCCGCAGGCGCCAAAACCCAGTTGACCGGCGTTGTTGGCGCGGTGGCAGTTGCCCTGCTGCTGCTGGTGGCGCCGAACCTGTTGCAAAATTTGCCCAGCAGCGCATTGGCAGCGGTGGTGATCGCGTCGGCCATTGGCTTGATTGAAGTCGCCGACCTGCGGCGCATTTATCGCATCCAGCGTTGGGAGTTCTGGCTGTCGATCGTGTGCACCCTCGGCGTGGCTGTATTTGGCGCGATTGAGGGCATCGGCCTGGCCATCGTAATAGCCGTCATCGAATTTCTGTGGGATGGCTGGCGGCCGTATTCCGCAGTGCTGGGGCAAGCCAAGGGCGTCAAGGGCTACCACGACATCCAGCGTTATCCCGACGCGAGCCTTATACCTGGCCTGGTCCTGTTCCGCTGGGATGCACCGTTGTTTTTTGCCAACGCCGAACTGTTCAATGAGCGAGTGCTTGACGCAGTGGCTGCATCGCCTACGCCCGTACGCTGGTTAGTAGTTGCGGCAGAACCCGTCACCAGTGTGGACGTGACCTCGGCCGACATGCTGGGTGAACTGGACGAAACCTTGCGCGCGGCGGGCATCAAGTTGTGCGTGGCCGAGATGAAGGACCCGGTTAAGGACAAGCTGAAGCGATTCGGGCTTTTCGCAAGGCTTGGCGAAACGGCGTTCTTTCCAACTATAGATGATGCAGTCAGCAGCTATCTCGTGATTCATCCCGTGGATTAGCCGGGTCGGCAGGACGAGGCTCGCTGAGTAGTACTGGAGTCACTCAGCGACGGTCGTTCTCAGCGTTATCCAGATCGACCGACTCGCCCGGTTGGACGCCGAGTTTGTCGCGAATATCCTCGAACATTGCGTCGTATTCTTTGTGCCCGCGCATGATGAGACTGGCATTGGCGGGTACTCCATGCTTGACCGCAGCCTTGGCCACTCGGCTGGCAAAGTTGAAGGCAGTGTCGCGGTGCATATCGAATTCTTCAGTAAAGCTGCGACCTGATACCTCTCCAACCATCTTGAAGTGCATCAGCATGCCTTCCTTGGGGTCGTGACGAACTTCATAGAAGACATCAATGCTGTATTCCGGTACTCCCGGGTTGCCAGGAGTGTTGGAACGATGAAGACGACCTGGGGTAAACATAGGATGCTCCTTTTTTTGGGGGGATAGCCCTATAAAAAATTAGGTTAGGGCGTCTCATCAGCGAACTCCCTCGACACGCTCGCAGCGCTCAAGTCTTGCATCCGGGATGACTATCTTCTGTTCATTCGGGGTTGAATTTGTTGTCGGGGGATAATTCCCATTCCCGTGCGAGCTGGGCTGCCATCCATCGTTTGCTTGTTTTGCAAATTATCCTCTTCTTTTTGGTCGTGACAGGACGCACCACCGAGACAGATGGTAGCGGCAATCAAAAAAATAGGACTCAAATGCTTGATCATCGGAATCTCCACGCTTTGAAAGGTCAAGTGGCTTAGATTCTCTCCATGTAATCGCATTAGGTAAGAGCTTAGGTGAAAGCTAGGGGTTACCTATTGCTGCCCGATAGTCGGACCAAGCTGATTGTGTCTAGATTGCCTTAATGGCTGGGGAACTGCTTTTGGCCGACTTCTGCCTGTCGCGACTGGCCGAAGTCGACCCAGAGCGGTAGGTGAGCCAGTGGGCCAGCGGTCAGACGGTATGAATTATCTGCCGTCTCCGCACTCCACCGCCCGAGGAGCAGTTGTTTCTTGATAGCGGTGAACTCCGCTCCGAGGCAAAGCTATTGGCATCTATCGATGACTTCAGAATCGAGTCACATAAACTCTTAATGGAACTGGACGCTGCCACGATGGGAATGATGATGCTGGTCTCAGCCAGATGTGTTTCAGGCCCCGACTGGGACGCTGCTAGCAAGAGGCAGCACGATGCCTACGAAAGCTGGGACACGTTTATAAATTTCCCATCAGGGCCGGCCTCTGGCAATGCTACGTTTGTCAGCTGAATTGTTGCCGCCTCCTCATACTTACCTTCTTGTTCTGGAGATTTTTATTGCACCGGCGAGAAGCGTTTTTAAAGGAAGCCATCGAGGTCCATCGTGCTTACGAGCAGGCCACGGAAACTTTGCGTCGGCTATTGAGGGAGAACAAAGGATGTAGCCCTGAGTGGGATGAGGTCGTTGAGCATCAGCAGCAGCCCTTAGCGGCGTGGGCGGCACTTCCTGTCAAATACGGCGACTTCGATTCTGAGGACGATCCAGGTTGAGCGCTGTGTCGGCTCGCACCATTAAACTGGTCGTAGCCGCGGGTGGGAAATACATCGTGTTGTCCATAAAAAAGATGTCAGCGGACGAGAGACCGCTTTTGGCCGTTTTCTGACCTTCGCTTAGGGGGTGAACTGCCAGGATTTTCCTAGACGATGAGTGAGTAATTGCATGGTCAGCAAATAGTAATAGCGCGTCGATTCAGTGCGCTGGTTTAGATGGTGATTCAAAAACCATGCAAGGTGTTTTCTCTGCCAAGTCCATGGATTGTCGCATTGCCAGCGCTCAGCGATCGCTGTTTGGATAGTCTTCGCCTGACGCAGGTGGCGTTGGCGTGTGGTGTGTGACCCGGTCAAGACGCCCGCCAGGAACAGCTCCATATCGCATGCCGTGTTCATGCTCGACCACCAATGTAAGCCGATACCACGCCGATACGGCCGTGCCCCAGCTCATAGCTGATTTGTACTCGGGCCTCCTGATCGAGGTGTCGGTTGAACTGATAGCAATGGCCACCGTTGATAGGCGCGGGATGATGGGTGATTTGCTCGTAACGTTCGCATGCATAGGCTGCCCGCAATTCATGGAAGCCTTTGAGGTTGTTCTTATAGAGGATGTCCCGTGCGGGGCCGACGATTCCCTGCAAGAAATCGAGGTAGCGTTCGTTCGGTGCAAGCAGGTTGCGGCTATCGTCGGGCGAGACCTTTTCGGCAAACCTCAGTGCGTCACGAATATGATCATCCTCCCTGATCCAGCGAGGTGCTGACGCGCCTGAACGGCCACCTTTGGTACCGTCCTGGATGTTGATCTTGCCGTATTGTTCGGCCTCATGTTTCAAGCGCGGAAGGTCGGCCAAAATCGCCTCGCGTAAGCGCATGCCTGTGGCTCGGGCCAGCTGCACGATGGCAGCCGCGCGCGGCAGTTGGTATTCGCAGAGCGCCTCGACGATCCGCTTCACCTGTTCACGATCCTGGCCTTGCGGGGTTGCTGTGCGGACGGTTGTGCGCTGCAGTCCTAAAGCCTTGCTCGGACTCGACACCTTCACATACTGATCACCTCTCAGCGCGGCCATGGTCCGATTCACACTGGATAATCGGTTTTGCGCAGTCGCGATAGCGAGCTCACCTTGTTCAACTTGCTGGCGCAGATACCCGGCGTAGTCCAGCAAGGTCTGCCGATCAATTTGTCGCGCATCGTTAAACCCTGGTCCATCCTCCGACCGACACCAGCGTACAAACGCCTGCCAGCGATCACTGTGCGCCTTGACCGTGCCGTAATGCCCACCGCCGAACATGTCTTTCAACGCCTGCGGCCCGGCGTAGCTCAATTGCCGGCCATAGCCAAAATTGCGCCCATCCCGTTTACCGACCAGCGCCATGATCAAACTCCTCTCGAAGTCAAAACGTTGAAGCTTTTCCCCACGTCATCCCGCCAAGAATGTTGAGTGTTATCAGGGATCAAGGCCCCTGCGACCTGTGAGGGTTGTCCACTAACGCGGGACTGTCGGCTCTTTACGACCGGGAGCTTGGGCATCTCATGATCTGGCCTCCTGAACACCGTTACCGGTGGGCGGGTGGAGGCTGCACTGGCTGACGAGACCAGTGCCGCGAGATCCTGAGTCAGGTGAAGGCAGTGAAGCGATGACCGGGGCATGCCTGACTGTCAGTCAGGTGCAGTCCATTCCGTAGGCTGCGGCACCATCATCTGCATCGCCGTTGCTGGTGACTTCGGTGTTTGTCACGCCGATTGTCACGAGGGGAAATGCCGCAAAGCCTTGTACGAGAGGGGCTGCAGCAGCGGTAGGAGCGCCCGTCTCTTTCCGGAAGAAAGAGACGGGCGCAGGTTGGCGCAATGAAATGGCCAAGCGGATAGGTTGCTGCAGGGCAGCTACGAAGGGGTGTGAGTTGCCGCAGTGGGCACTCTGGTAGAAGTAGGCATCCATCACATCGCTGTGACTGTGCGAGCCGCCGGACGCTCATCGCACTTTGGGAGAACCACCACGGTGTGGCGTAGCCTTAAAGGTTCTGGCTACCTGAGTTGCTGTCAACGACAGCGCTTTGCCCGATCTTTTTTACGCCTGTGGATAATTCGGGTCAAGGCTCGAATTATCCGGAGTTCTGCGGCGGTGGGTGAAATTATCCACCGGTGGAAATCAGTAGTTTTCCACAGACAGCTGTATGGGCTTTAGATTTTTTAAGTGAGGTCCATCCAAGCAGGGCGGCTTTGCAGCCCTGTTTGGATGGACCCGCGTGGAAGGCTGGGCTGTGGAGATCTCACCGACTTACCAGTGTTGGAATGCGCCACGGTAGTTTTGCAAGGCGATGATGTTGTCGTCGACCGGGTCGAATTGGTGAGGCGTCACGTGATCACTGAGTCGCCGTTGAGTCTGTCTCGATAGGCAACTTTTGGAGGTGATCATCTTTGTGTGCATGGGATGCTGTTAGAGGCGGTGCAGAAGGGCGTGCGAGGAACTGATTAACGCGAGTATCAAATTGATCGCGAAGGTTGGCTGTAATGCCTTCTTTGAGGGCGTCGAGATAGTCTGCATACCACTGCATCATGATCCGACGTTGCGGCAGGTATAGGGCTTGATTGTACTCGCCAGAGATGCCGCCCTCGACGTGAGCCAGCTGGCTTTCGACATGGTCCTTCAGCCAGCCATGTTCGCGCAGCAGCGTGCTTGCGGTATGACGAGTGCCATGGCTGACGAGTCGTCCTTTATAGCCGATCTTGGCGAACACCAGGTTGATCGTGTTTTCACTGATGACTGGCTGCTTTTCACCATTGCCTGGGAATAGATACCGACTGCGGCCAGTGCTTTGGTTCAGTTTGGTAAGCATGGCGATCAACTGATGAGGTAGAGGGCTGACGTAGTCTCTGCGCATCTTCATGCGGGCGGCCGGGATGGTCCATATCCCTTCCTCAAAATCGATTTCCTCCCATTTTGCGTAGCGAACCATGCCGGGGCGGCTCGCTGTCAGAATTGTCATCCATGATGCAATCCTCGCTGGTAGCCGGCTGGTGGTCTTGCTTAAGGCCCGGAGAAACTCAGGTAGTTCGTGTTCGTGCAGATGTGGGTAGTGTTGAGTGGGCGGTGGGGCTATCGCAATGGCATGGAGTTCGGAGGCTGGATTGTGTTCGCACAGGCCGCGTGCAATGGCTTGACTGAAAATCTGTTTCAGCCAGGTCCGGGTCTTGTCCGCAACATTGAAGGCGCCTCGTTTTTCGATGCAGGCCTGCAGTTTTGCGCAGTCGCTTCGCGTGATGAGCTCCAGTTGCTTCTCGCCGAGAGCGGGCAGTAGATCCTTATCGAGATAGTCGCGGATCTTCTTCAGCGTCGCGCTGCTGCGGCCGGAGTCCGATTTGAATTGGTACCAGTACTCCGCGGCTCGCCTGAAGGTGTTGAGCCCGGCCTCCTGCTGTCGCAGTTTGTCATCGCGGCGTTTGGCGCCGGGGTTGGTGCCTTGCTTGAGTAGGTTGCGGCATTCTGCAGCTCGTTCACGGGCTTCCTGCAAGGAGATATGCGGATACACACCCAGTGACATGCGCGCCGCCCGCCCCTGATAGGTGTACCGGAAGTGCCAATACTTGCTGCCGTTGGGTTTCACCAGCAAGGCAAGACCCGAACTATCACTCAACGTGAACGGTCTGTCGGCAGGCTTGGACGCTTTGATTTGCAAGGCGGTCAATGGCATCGCTGTACACCTCCGGTTCTCGAACTGGAATATGTACAGAAAATGTACCAAAAAGAGGCTGGCTTGCAAGAGATGGGGGTGGAACCCCAGAGACCAAAAAGCCCGCAGTTAGCGGGCTCTAGGGGTGTTACGTAGACGCTGGTAGTCGTCTATGTACTGCAAATGGTGCCCCGAGGGAGACTCGAACTCCCACTCCTTTCGAAAACGGATTTTGAATCCGCCGCGTCTACCAATTCCGCCATCAGGGCTCAATGGCGGCGAAGTATAGAGATGAGATAACCGTCGGTCAATCAGGTACATGGAGAATTTTCACTATTTCCGCTAGACTTCCGGGCCCTGCTAGACGAACCCCATCATGCGCGTTGCTGACTTTACTTTCGAACTCCCTGATTCGCTGATTGCTCGCCACCCTTTGGCCGAGCGTCGCAACAGTCGCCTGTTGACCCTTGATGGGGTCAGCGGCGCCCTGGCACACCGTCAGTTCACTGATTTGCTTGAGCATTTGCGCCCGGGCGATTTGATGGTGTTCAACAATACCCGGGTGATTCCGGCGCGGCTGTTTGGCCAGAAGGCTTCCGGCGGCAAGCTGGAAATCCTGGTGGAGCGGGTGCTCGACAGTCATCGCGTGCTGGCCCATGTGCGGTCCAGCAAGTCGCCGAAGCCGGGTTCGAAGATCCTGATCGATGGCGGTGGCGAGGCCGAGATGCTGGCGCGTCACGATGCGTTGTTCGAGCTGGGGTTTGCCGAAGAGGTGTTGCCGCTGCTCGATCGCGTCGGGCACATGCCGTTGCCTCCTTATATAGACCGCCCGGATGAAGGCTCGGACCGCGAGCGTTATCAGACGGTGTACGCCGAGCGCCTGGGCGCGGTGGCGGCGCCGACGGCGGGGCTGCATTTCGATCAGCCGCTGATGGAGGCGATTGCCGCCAAGGGCGTCGAGACCGCGTTCGTGACCTTGCACGTGGGGGCGGGCACGTTCCAGCCGGTGCGCGTCGAGAAGATCGAAGATCACCACATGCACAGTGAGTGGCTGGAAGTCGGTCAGGACGTGGTCGATGCCGTCGCCGCTTGCCGCGCTCGCGGTGGTCGCGTGGTGGCCGTGGGGACCACCAGCGTGCGTTCGCTGGAAAGTGCCGCGCGCGATGGCGTGCTCAAGCCATTCAGTGGCGACACCGATATCTTTATCTACCCGGGCCGGCCGTTTCATGTGGTCGATGCCCTGGTCACCAACTTCCATTTGCCCGAATCCACGCTGTTGATGCTGGTTTCGGCGTTCGCCGGTTATCCCGAAGCCATGGCCGCTTACAAAGCCGCCGTCGAGCATCAATACCGCTTTTTCAGCTACGGTGATGCGATGTTTATCACCCGTAATCCCGCGCCACGTGGCCCTGAGGACAAAGAATGAGTCGCCAAAGTCGTATGTCGTTTGAGTTGCTTGCTAGTGACGGCAAGGCTCGTCGCGGTCGTTTGACCTTCCCGCGCGGTACCGTCGAGACCCCGGCGTTCATGCCGGTCGGTACTTACGGCACCGTGAAAGGCATGCTGCCGCGGGACATCACCGCGACCGGCGCGGAAATCATTCTGGGCAACACCTTCCACTTGTGGCTGCGTCCTGGCACCGAAGTGATCAAGAAACACGGCGACCTGCACGATTTCATGCAGTGGAAAGGCCCGATTCTGACTGACTCTGGCGGTTTCCAGGTGTTCAGCCTGGGCGCCATGCGCAAGATCAAGGAGGAGGGCGTGACCTTCGCCTCTCCGGTCGACGGCGCCAAAGTGTTCATGGGGCCGGAGGAGTCGATGCAGGTCCAGCGTGATTTGGGCTCGGACATCGTGATGATTTTCGACGAGTGCACGCCGTACCCGGCTGACGAAGACGTCGCGCGGGTATCGATGGAGCTGTCGTTGCGCTGGGCTCAGCGTTCGAAAAATGCCCATGGCGACAACACGGCGGCGCTGTTCGGTATCGTTCAGGGCGGCATGCACCAGGATTTGCGCATGCGTTCGCTGGAAGGCCTCGACAAGATCGGCTTCGATGGCCTGGCCATTGGCGGTCTGTCGGTGGGCGAGCCGAAGCACGAGATGATCAAGGTGCTGGATTATTTGCCGGGTCAGATGCCGGCTGACAAACCTCGTTACCTTATGGGCGTTGGCAAACCGGAAGATCTGGTTGAGGGTGTGCGCCGCGGTGTGGACATGTTCGATTGCGTGATGCCAACCCGTAATGCCCGCAATGGGCATCTGTTCATTGATACTGGCGTGCTGAAGATCCGTAACGCGTTCCATCGCCATGATGATTCGCCGCTCGATCCGACCTGCGATTGCTATACCTGCCAGAACTTCTCCCGCGCTTATCTGCATCACCTGGACAAGTGCGGCGAAATGCTGGGAAGCATGCTCAATACCATCCATAACTTGCGTCATTATCAAGTGCTTATGGCTGGTTTGCGCGAGGCTATTCAACAGGGTACATTGGCCGCCTTTGTCGATGCCTTCTACGCCAAACGCGGGTTACCTGTTCCGCCTTTGGACTGAGTTTCCTGACCCCAAGATTCAACATTTGCAACTGGAGTGCTAAATGAGCTTTTTTATCTCGAATGCCATGGCTGACGCTGCTGCACCTGCTGCAGGCCCAATGGGTGGCGGTTTTGAGTGGATTTTCCTGGTCGGTTTCCTGGTCATCTTCTACCTGATGATCTGGCGTCCACAGGCCAAGCGCGCCAAAGAGCAGAAGAACCTGCTGAGCAGCCTGCAGAAAGGCGACGAAGTTGTGACCACCGGCGGCATCGCCGGCAAGATCACTAAAGTGGCTGACGATTTCGTGGTGCTGGAAGTGTCCGACACCGTCGAAATGAAGTTCCAGAAAGGCGCCATTGCCGCCACGCTGCCAAAAGGCACGCTGAAAGCGATCTAAGTTTCAACTTCTACTCAATCGACGGGGCGCGCAAGGCGCCCCGCGTCATAAGCGGGCGGCGTGATGCTGAACAAATACCCTCTGTGGAAATACATTCTGATCCTGGCGGTGCTGGCGGTCGGTCTGATTTATTCCGCTCCCAATTTATATCCTGATGACCCGGCCATTCAGGTCAGCGGCGCAAGCACTGCGCTGCAGGTTACTCAGGCTGATCTGGATCGTGTGAGCGCAGCGCTCAAGGCATCCGGGATCGAAGTCAAGGCTGCCACTTTGGCAGAGAGCGGCAAGGGCGGTCTTATCCGTCTCGCCAAGGCTGGCGATCAGCTGCCAGCCAAGGATGTCGTACGCAAGGCATTGGGTGATGACTACGTCGTTGCACTGAACCTGGCGCAAACTACCCCGCAATGGCTGCGCAACCTGGGCGCGCACCCGATGAAGCTGGGTCTGGACTTGTCCGGTGGTGTGCACTTCCTGCTCGAAGTGGACATGGACAAAGCCCTCGATGCACGCTTGAAAGTGTACGAAGGCGATGTGAAGAGCCTGTTGCGTAAAGAGAAACTGCGCTATCGCAGCCTGCCGCAAATCGACGGTGCCATTCAGCTGGGTTTCAGTGATGAAGCTTCCCGCGAACAGGCCCGCGCACTGATCCGCAAGAACTTCAACGATTTTGACATTGTTCCGGCCGACCTCAATGGTCAGGCGGTGCTGCGTCTGGCGATGACCCCGGCCAAGCTGGCGGAAATCCGCGAATACTCCATCAAGCAGAACTTGACCACGGTACGTAACCGCGTCAACGAGCTGGGTGTTGCCGAACCGATCGTTCAGCGTCAGGGCGCCAACCGCATCGTGGTTGAGCTGCCGGGCGTGCAAGACACCGCAGAAGCCAAGCGTATCCTCGGCAAGACGGCCAACCTTGAGTTCCGTCTGGCGGCTGAACCTGGTGCATCGAAAGCCACTTCCGAAAGCTTTGAATTCCGTGAAGGCAATCGTCCACCGGCACTGATCGAGCGCGGTCTGATCATCACGGGTGACCAGGTCACCGATGCCAAAGCTGGCTTCGGTGAGCAAGGCACGCCGGAAGTGAACATCCGTCTGGATGGTCACGGTGGCGAGCTGATGAGTCGTGCGACTCGCAGCAACGTCGGTCGCAGCATGGCGGTGATTTTCATCGAGCAACGTCCGGTCACCACTTACGTCAAGCAAGTGGTTAACGGCGTCGAGAAAGACGTACCGGTTCAGACCTTCAAGGAAGAGAAGAAGATCATCAGCCTGGCGACCATCCAGTCGCCGCTGGGTGCTCAATTCCGCATCACTGGCCTGAACGGTCAGGGCGAGTCGTCCGAACTCGCGCTGTTGCTGCGTGCCGGTGGTCTGGCTGCACCGATGTACTTCGCTGAAGAGCGCACCATTGGCCCGAGCCTGGGTGCCGACAACATCGTCAAGGGTGTCGATGCATCGCTGTGGGGCATGCTGTTTGTCTCGCTGTTCATCATCGCCATCTACCGTTTCTTCGGCATCATCGCCACCGTCGCGCTGACGGTGAACATGGTGATGCTGCTGGCCCTGATGTCGCTGCTGGGTGCAACGCTGACCCTGCCGGGTATCGCCGGTATCGTATTGACCATGGGTATGGCGGTCGACGCCAACGTACTGATCTTCTCGCGGATTCGTGAAGAGATCGCGGCGGGCATGACCGTACAACGGGCAATCAACGAAGGCTTCGGCCGGGCATTTACTGCGATTCTCGACGCCAACCTGACAACACTGTTGGTCGGCGGGATTCTCTTTGCCATGGGCACCGGCCCGGTCAAAGGCTTCGCAGTGACCATGTCCCTCGGGATCTTTACCTCGATGTTCACGGCCATCATGGTGACCCGCGCGATGGTCAACCTGATCTTCGGCGGTCGTGACTTCAAGAAGTTGTGGATTTAAGGGGCTGCCATGTTACGTACAATCAACTTCATGGGCGTTCGCAACGTTGCGTTCGGCGTCACATTGTTCCTTACTGCGCTGGCCTTGTTCAGCGTCGCCACCAAGGGCATGAACTGGGGCCTGGACTTCACCGGCGGTACGCTCATCGAGCTGACCTACGAGCGTCCGGCCGATGTCACCAAGGTGCGTGAGCAACTGGCCACTTCGGGTTATCACGATGCAATCGTGCAGAGCTTCGGTGCAACCACCGATTTGCTCGTGCGCATGCCGGGTGAAGACCCGCAGCTGGGCCATCAGGTAGCAGATGCGCTGCTGAAGGTCGGCGGCGACAACCCTGCGTCGGTCAAGCGCGTCGAGTTCGTCGGCCCGCAGGTCGGTGAAGAGCTGCGCGACCAGGGCGGCCTCGGCATGCTGATGGCGCTGGGCGGTATTCTGATCTACCTGGCTTTCCGCTTTCAGTGGAAGTTTGCGGTCGGTGCGATCGTTTCGCTGATCCACGACGTGATCGTGACCATCGGCATCCTGTCGTTCTTCCAGATCACCTTCGACCTGACAGTATTGGCGGCGGTGCTGGCGATTATTGGTTACTCGCTCAACGACACCATCGTGGTATTCGACCGGGTTCGTGAGAACTTCCGTGTGCTGCGCAAGGCCAGTCTGATCGAGAACATCAACATCTCGACCACGCAAACCCTGCTGCGGACCATGGCGACTTCGATCTCCACGTTGCTGGCGATCGCGGCACTGCTGTTCTTCGGCGGCGACAACCTGTTCGGCTTCTCCATCGCCCTGTTCATCGGTGTTCTGGCGGGTACTTACTCGTCGATCTATATCGCGAACGTAGTGCTGATCTGGCTGAACCTGAGCACCGAGGATCTGATTCCGCCGGTGGTGACCGACAAAGAGGTCGACGACCGCCCTTGAAGGAAAATTCCTCCAGCGGCGTAGTCCAAAAAGGCGCGAGTTGAACTCGCGCCTTTTTTTATGCTCCAAGGCTGGGAGAAGCGCGGACATGTTCCGCGGGTGATGGTCAGGAGGTTCATGTGAACAAGTCGTTGCTGGTTGGTGCGGTATTGGGTGCTGTCGGTGTGACTGCCGGGGGTGCTGTTGCCACCTACAGCCTGGTTAAAAGCGGCCCTGAGTATGCGCAAGTTCTAGCCGTTGAACCGGTCAAGACACAAATCAAGACGCCACGTGAAGTGTGCAAGGATGTAGCAGTGACACGGCAGGCGCCGGTGAAAGATCAGCACCAGATCGCCGGTACGGTGGTGGGTGCGCTGGCAGGTGGTCTGCTGGGTAACCAGATCGGCGGCGGCACCGGCAAGAAAATTGCCACGGTTGCTGGCGCGGTCGGTGGTGGTTACGCCGGCAACAAGGTTCAGGAAGGCATGCAGGAGCGTGACACCTACACCACGACGCAGACTCGCTGTAATACAGTGAATGACATCAGCGACAAGGTTGTGGGTTATGACGTTCGTTATTCGCTGGATGGCAAGGAAGGCAAGGTGCGGATGGATCGCGATCCGGGCAACCAGATTCCGGTCGACAAGGAAGGCAAACTGATTCTGTCTCAGAACGAGCCGGCTCAGTAAGAAGTTCAGATAAAAAAAGAAGCACCCTGCGGGGTGCTTTTTTGTGCCCGAGATTTATGCCGCACCACCAATCCCCTGTGGGAGCGAGCCTGCTCGCGATAGCGGTGTGTCAGCCTCCATCAATGTTGAATGTGGCTCAGTCATCGCGAGCAGGCTCGCTCCCACATTTGGTTTGTGGTGTTTTTGGGGATGGATTCCAGGCATAAAAAAAGCACCCCGAAGGGTGCTTTTTTGTGGCCGTTCGCTTAGCGCTTCAGCGAGGCCGGCAGGTGCGGCTGGATCGCCGTCAGGACTGCCTTGAAGCACTTGGTGTTACCGGCAACGATGTGGCCTTTCTCAAGGAAATCGTGACCGCCGGTGAAGTCGCTCACCAAGCCGCCGGCTTCCTGGATCAGCAGGGCGCCTGCGGCCATGTCCCATTCGGACAGGCCCGACTCCCAGAATGCATCGAAACGACCGGCGGCTACGTAAGCCAGGTCCAGGCTCGCCGAGCCAGCACGGCGGATGCCGGCGGTCTGGCCAACCAGGGCGCGGAACATGCCCAGATAGTTGTCGAGGTTGTCCATCTGGTCGTCACGGAACGGGAAGCCGGTGCCCAGCAGGGCGCCGTCCAGGCTGGTGCGACCGCTGACGCGCAGGCGACGACCGTTCAGTTGAGCGCCGCGACCACGGCTGGCGGTGAATTCTTCCTGGCGAACCGGGTCCAGAACAACAGCGTGTTCCAGGCGACCGCGGTATTTGCAGGCGATGCTGACAGCGAAGTGAGGAATGCCGCGCAGGAAGTTGGTGGTGCCGTCCAGCGGATCGATGATCCACAGGTATTCTTCGCCTTCGATCCCGGTGCCGGCGTGCATGCCGGTTTCTTCACCCATGATCGAGTGGTTCGGGTAAGCCTTACGCAGCGCGTCGATGATTTTCTGTTCAGCGGCGCGATCAACCTCGGACACGTAATCCTTGGCGTCTTTTTCGTCGACCTTGATGGTATCCAGGCGCTCGATGGAGCGGAAGATCAATTCACTGGCGCTGCGGGCGGCGCGCAGCGCGATATTCAGCATGGGCTGCATGGATGTGTCACCTAAGGTTGTTAAAGAAAGCCGGGCATTCTATCAGAACTTTTCTACAGGTGAAGGTTGGTGTTCGCTTTCATAGCTTAACGGTAGGATGAACTGTAAGATTCTGCCCCCAATTCTGTGTTCGAGAGCGCCTCCCTTGCTGCATAACATTCGTGTCGTCCTGGTGAATACCAGCCACCCCGGCAATATCGGCGGGGCTGCGCGTGCCATGAAGAACATGGGCCTGTCGCGGCTGGTGCTGGTCGAACCGCGTTTGTTCCCGCATCACGAAGCCGATGCTCGTGCCTCCGGCGCCGGGGACATCCTTGAAAACGCGCAAGTCGTCGCCACCTTGGAAGATGCCTTGGTCGGCTGCAATCTGGTGTTGGGCACCAGCGCTCGTGACCGGCGCATTCCCTGGCCGCTGCTCGATCCCCGCGAATGCGGGACGAAAGTGGTCGAGGAGGCGGGGCAGGGCGCGGAAATCGCACTGGTGTTCGGTCGTGAAGATTCCGGCCTGACCAATGAAGAGCTGCAACGATGTCATTATCACGTGCACATCCCATCAGACCCTGAGTTCAGCTCGCTGAACCTTGGGGCGGCGGTGCAGGTGTTGAGCTATGAAGTGCGCATGTCCTGGCTGGCGGCCGAAGGTCAGCCGAGCAAGGTCGAGAAGGAAGAAGTGGCTTCCGTCAAAAGCGCTGAGCTGGCGACCATGGATGAGCTGGAGCGGTTCTATGAACACCTGGAACAAACCCTGGTGGCCATCGAATTCCTCGATCCGGAAAAGCCACGGCACTTGATGGCGCGCCTGCGTCGGTTGTACGGACGAAGCTCGGTCAGCCGGGCGGAAATGAATATATTGCGTGGCATCCTCACGGAAACCCAGAAAGCGGCCCGTGGTGAGCTTCTAAAGCGGAAGGATTAATGATGTTCGAGCGTTTGCGTGAAGATATCCAGAGTGTTTTCCATCGTGACCCGGCGGCGCGTAACGCTTTTGAAGTCCTGACGTGCTACCCGGGCATGCACGCCATCTGGATCCATCGCCTGTCGGCGGCCTTGTGGCGCGCCGAACTGAAATGGCTGGCACGGCTGGTGTCGAATTTCGGACGCTGGTTGACCGGGATCGAGATCCATCCGGGAGCCAAGGTGGGTCGTCGCTTCTTTATTGACCATGGCATGGGCATTGTCATTGGTGAAACTGCAGAGATCGGTAATGACGTCACCCTTTATCAGGGCGTGACGCTCGGTGGCACCAGCTGGAATAAAGGCAAGCGTCACCCGACTCTGGAGGATGGGGTTGTGGTTGGCGCTGGTGCCAAGGTGCTCGGCCCGTTTACCGTTGGTGCGGGGGCCAAGGTTGGCTCCAATGCTGTGGTGACCAAAGCTGTGCCGGCCGGGGCGACAGTGGTCGGCATACCGGGGCGGATCATCGTCAAATCCGATGAAGAGCAGGATGCCAAGCGCAAGGCCATGGCCGAGAAGATCGGTTTCGATGCGTACGGTGTTGGCGAAGACATGCCGGACCCGGTGGCGCGCGCCATCAATCAGTTGCTCGATCATCTGCAGGCAGTTGATGGGCGTCTGGAGGGGATGTGCGGGGCGCTGAAGGATCTGGGCAGCAATTACTGTGCGAAAGATCTGCCTGAGCTGCGCGAAGAAGATTTCGCCTGTGTGAAGGACAAGGATCAGAGTCAGGCCAGCTAAACCGTGCCGGCCCCTTCGCGGGCAAGCCTCGCTCCTACATGGATTGCGCTGATCCTGTAGGAGCGAGGCTTGCCCGCGAAGAACGATAACGCGCAATTGCTGGCTGTAA
Source organism: Pseudomonas sp. LBUM1651 (assembly GCF_059716135.1). Taxonomy (NCBI): domain Bacteria; kingdom Pseudomonadati; phylum Pseudomonadota; class Gammaproteobacteria; order Pseudomonadales; family Pseudomonadaceae; genus Pseudomonas; species Pseudomonas sp. LBUM1651. The sequence goes on from NZ_CP166805.1 coordinate 1,109,560, forward strand.
TCGGCCAGCCTTTGCTATGATGCGGCCGCTCTTTTGCGGGTAATCCTGACTAAAGTACTAGGTCTTATAGTTGACTTAAATACTCGGGAATTGCATACTCGCTCCATTCCGAACTCCGTGGTAATTGTCCATGCGACTGACTACAAAAGGCCGATACGCCGTGACCGCCATGCTCGATCTGGCGTTGCACGCGCAGCACGGGCCGGTGTCCCTGGCCGATATCTCCGAGCGCCAAGGCATCTCCCTGTCCTACCTCGAACAGCTTTTCGCCAAATTGCGCCGCAGCAATCTGGTGTCCAGTGTCCGTGGTCCGGGCGGCGGCTACCAGCTGTCCCGCGACATGCAGGGCATCCAGGTTGCCCAGGTGATCGATGCGGTAAACGAATCGGTCGATGCCACCAAGTGCCAGGGCCAGGGCGATTGCCATCAAGGCGACACCTGCCTGACTCACCACTTGTGGTGCGACCTGAGCCTGCAGATTCACGAGTTTCTGAGCGGTATCAGCTTGGCTGATCTTGTCACTCGCCGTGAGGTACAAGAAGTAGCCCAGCGTCAGGACCAGCGCCGTTGCAACAGCAAGGCGCCACGCCTGGACAAGATTGAAGCGTCCGCCGTCGAATGACAGCCAAAGAGCTAGCGGCACGCCAGCCAGCCTGATTTAGGAGATAGTCCATGAAATTGCCGATTTACCTTGATTACTCTGCGACCACCCCGGTTGATCCGCGTGTTGCGCAAAAAATGAGTGAATGCCTGCTGGTCGACGGAAACTTCGGTAACCCGGCGTCCCGTTCCCACGTGTTCGGCTGGAAAGCTGAAGAGTCCGTCGAAAACGCCCGTCGTCAGGTCGCTGACCTGGTCAACGCCGACCCGCGTGAAATCGTCTGGACCTCCGGCGCCACCGAGTCCGACAATCTGGCAATCAAGGGCGCGGCGCATTTCTATGCGACCAAAGGCAAACACCTGATCACCACCAAGATTGAGCACAAGGCTGTCCTCGACACCATGCGCCAACTGGAGCGTGAAGGCTTCGAAGTGACCTATATCGAGCCTCGCACCGATGGTCTGGTTACGCCTGAAATGATCGAAGCAGCACTGCGTGACGACACCATCCTGGTATCGGTCATGCACGTGAACAACGAAATCGGCACCATCAACGACATCGCGGCCATCGGCGAACTGACCCGCTCCAAGGGCATCCTGTTCCACGTCGACGCTGCTCAGTCCACCGGCAAGGTCGAGATCGACCTGCAGAAGCTGAAAGTCGACATGATGTCGTTCTCCGCCCACAAAACCTACGGCCCTAAAGGCATCGGCGCGCTGTACGTCAGCCGCAAGCCGCGTGTTCGCATCGAAGCGACCATGCACGGCGGCGGTCACGAGCGCGGCATGCGTTCCGGCACCCTGGCGACCCACCAGATCGTCGGCATGGGCGAAGCCTTCCGCGTAGCCAAGGAAGACATGGCTGCCGAGAACGTACGCATCAAAGCCCTGAGCGACCGTTTCTTCAAGCAGGTCGAAGACCTGGAAGAGCTGTACGTCAACGGCAGCATGACCGCCCGCGTTCCGCACAACCTGAACCTGAGCTTCAACTACGTTGAAGGCGAGTCGCTGATCATGGCGCTCAAGGATCTGGCGGTTTCGTCCGGTTCGGCTTGCACCTCGGCTTCGCTGGAGCCTTCGTACGTACTGCGCGCCCTGGGCCGCAACGACGAACTGGCACACAGCTCGATCCGTTTCACCTTCGGCCGTTTCACCACCGAAGAAGAAATCGACTACGCCGCGCAGAAAGTCTGCGAGGCCGTTACCAAGCTGCGCACCTTGTCGCCGCTGTGGGACATGTACAAAGACGGTGTCGACATCTCGAAAATCGAGTGGGCGGCACACTGATTTCAAGTCGCCGCAAACCGGCCCTGTAAACCTGAGGTTGGCAGGGCTTCAAGAGCGACTCTCTGATGAGTGAGGATTAAGAATCATGGCTTACAGCGAAAAGGTCATCGACCACTACGAGAACCCGCGCAACGTCGGCAAGATGGACGCGGAAGACCCAGATGTCGGCACCGGCATGGTCGGCGCTCCGGCGTGCGGCGACGTGATGCGCCTGCAGATCAAGGTCAACGAGCAAGGCATCATCGAAGACGCCAAGTTCAAGACCTACGGTTGCGGTTCGGCTATCGCCTCCAGCTCCCTGGCAACCGAGTGGATGAAAGGCAAGACTCTGGATGAAGCGGAGACCATCAAGAACACTCAACTGGCCGAAGAACTGGCCCTGCCGCCAGTGAAAATTCACTGCTCCGTACTTGCTGAAGACGCTATCAAAGCGGCCGTTCGCGACTACAAGCAGAAGAAAGGCTTGATCTGATTTTTGGCGACGAGTAAGGAGTCACCGATGGCTATCAGCATGACAGAAGCGGCTGCTCAACACGTGCGACGCTCCCTCAACGGGCGCGGCAAAGGTGAAGGGATTCGTCTGGGTGTTCGCACCACGGGCTGTTCCGGCCTTGCCTACGTGCTGGAGTTTGTCGACGAGGTGGTTGCAGAGGATCAGGTGTTCGAAAGTCACGGCGAAAAAGTGATCATCGACCCGAAGAGCCTGGCCTACCTGGACGGCACCGAGCTCGATTTCGTCAAGGAAGGGTTGAACGAAGGCTTCAAGTTCAACAACCCCAACGTACGCGGTGAATGTGGCTGCGGCGAAAGCTTCAATATCTGAGGCTACTTGTGGGTACTCCTTGTCATTTCGCTTTATTCGAGCTGCAACCGAGTTTCAATCTGGACCTCGACCAGCTGGCTACGCGCTACCGTGAGTTGGCGCGCAGTGTTCATCCGGACCGTTTTGCGGACGCTTCCGAGCGCGAGCAACGGCTGGCGCTAGAGCAATCCGCGAGCCTCAACGAGGCCTACCAGACGCTCAAAAGTCCCCCGAAGCGCGCGCGATACTTGCTCGCTTTGAACGGTGGCGAGCTGCCGCTGGAGGTCACGGTGCATGATCCGGCGTTTCTCCTGCAGCAGATGGAGCTGCGTGAAGAGCTCGAAGACCTGCAAGACAGCGCCGACATGGCCGGTATTGCAGCGTTCAAGCGCCGCCTGAAAACCGCGCAGGATGAACTGAACCAAAGCTTCGCAGCCTGTTGGAATGACGCAACGCAACGTGAGCAGGCCGAACGCCTGATGCGGCGCATGCAGTTCCTCGACAAGCTCACCTACGAAGTGCGCCAGTTAGAAGAGCGCCTCGACGATTAACCCAGTGCCGCTCCGGTCGCACGCCTGATATACAGATAAGTCCTGATCACGATGGCCCTACTGCAGATCGCCGAACCCGGCCAAAGTCCTCAACCGCACCAGCGTCGTCTGGCTGTGGGGATCGACTTGGGCACTACCAATTCGCTGGTCGCTGCATTGCGCAGTGGTCTTTCCGAGCCTCTGGCCGACGCTGACGGGCAGGTCATCCTGCCGTCTGCCGTGCGCTATCACGCCGATCGCGTCGAAGTCGGCGAATCGGCCAAACTGGCTGCCGCTACCGATCCTTTGAACACCGTGCTGTCGGTCAAGCGCTTGATGGGTCGTGGTCTGTCCGACGTCAAGCAATTGGGCGAGCAACTGCCGTACCGCTTTGTCGGCGGCGAGTCGCACATGCCGTTCATCGAAACCATCCAGGGCCCGAAAAGCCCGGTCGAAGTCTCCGCCGATATCCTGAAAGTGCTGCGTCAGCGCGCGGAAGCGACGTTGGGCGGCGAGCTGGTTGGTGCGGTGATTACCGTTCCGGCCTATTTCGACGACGCTCAGCGTCAAGCCACCAAGGATGCGGCCAAGCTGGCTGGTCTGAACGTGCTGCGTTTACTCAATGAGCCGACCGCTGCTGCCGTGGCTTACGGTCTGGATCAGCACGCTGAAGGTCTGGTTGCCATTTATGACCTGGGTGGCGGCACCTTCGATATTTCGATTCTGCGCCTGACTGGCGGTGTGTTCGAAGTGCTGGCCACTGGCGGCGACAGCGCCCTGGGCGGCGATGACTTCGACCATGCAATCGCTGGCTGGATCATCGAGAGCGCCGGTTTGTCCGCCGACCTCGATCCGGGTGCGCAACGTAATCTGCTGCAAACCGCCTGTGCGGCCAAGGAAGCGCTAACCAATGCTGCGGCTGTTGAAGTCGCTTATGGCGACTGGAAAGCCGAACTGACCCGCGAAGCCTTCAATGCGCTGATCGAGCCGATGGTTGCTCGCAGCCTGAAAGCCTGCCGCCGCGCAGTGCGCGATTCCGGCATCGAGCTGGAAGAAGTGCACGCCGTGGTCATGGTCGGCGGCTCGACCCGCGTACCTCGCGTTCGCGAAGCGGTCGCTGAAGCCTTTGGTCGCCAGCCGCTGACTGAAATCGACCCGGATCAAGTGGTGGCCATCGGTGCCGCGATCCAGGCCGATACGCTGGCCGGTAACAAACGCGATGGTGGCGAACTGCTGTTGCTCGACGTGATTCCGTTGTCCCTGGGGCTGGAAACCATGGGCGGCCTGATGGAGAAGGTGATTCCGCGCAACACCACCATCCCCGTCGCCCGCGCCCAGGACTTCACCACGTACAAAGATGGCCAGTCGGCCATGGCGATTCACGTATTGCAGGGCGAGCGTGAGCTGATCAGCGATTGCCGCTCCCTGGCCCGCTTCGAGTTGCGCGGCATTCCGTCGATGGTGGCGGGTGCGGCGAAGATTCGCGTGACCTTCCAGGTCGACGCCGACGGCTTGCTCAGCGTGTCGGCCCGTGAATTGGGTTCGGGCGTTGAAGCCAGCATTCAGGTCAAGCCGTCCTACGGCCTGACTGACGGCGAAATTGCCAAGATGCTCAAGGATTCGTTCCAGCACGCCAATGACGACAAGGTCGCCCGTGTGCTGCGTGAGCAGCAGGTTGATGCCCGGCGCCTGATCGAAGCGGTGCAAGCCGCTCTCGAGGCCGACGGCGAGCGTTTGCTCGACGCCGAAGAGCGCATGGTCATTGAGCTGCAGATGCAGGAACTGACCGAACTGATGAAAGGTACCGATGGTTACGCCATCGAGCAGCAGACCAAACGTCTGTCGCAAGTGACCGATGCCTTTGCTGCCCGCCGCCTGGACTCGACGGTGAAAGCCGCGCTGGCGGGGCGCAACCTGAATGAAATCGAGGATAATTGATGCCGCAGGTCATTTTTCTGCCACACGAGAAGTTTTGCCCGGATGGCATGGTTGTGGAGGCCGAGACTGGTACGTCCATTCTCGAACTGGCTCATGAGCACCACATCGAGATGGAAAGTGCCTGTGGCGGCGTCTGCGCCTGCACCACCTGCCACTGCATCATCCGCGAAGGTTTTGACTCGCTGGAAGAAGCGGATGAGCTGGAAGAAGACTTTCTTGATCGGGCCTGGGGTCTGGAGGCGCAATCGCGTCTAGGCTGTCAGGCGATCGTCGGGACTGAAGACCTGACCGTCGAGATTCCGAAATACTCGCTCAACCACGCCGCCGAAGCGCCGCACTGATTCAAGGAAGTGACATGAGTCTGAAATGGGTTGATGTGCTGGAAATCGCGATCCAGCTGGCTGAATCCAAGCCGGATGTGGACCCGCGTTACGTAAACTTCGTCGATCTGCACAAATGGGTGCTGGCATTGCCGGAGTTCAGTGATGATCCGACACGCGGTGGCGAGAAGGTGCTTGAAGCCATTCAGGCCGCCTGGATCGAAGAAGCAGACTGAGTCTGCATCGTACGCAGTTAGGCAATACCCAAGAACCCGCGTATAATTCGCGGGTTTAATTTTTCACAAATTACCGTTTCTGGAGTTACACCATGGCTGTTCAACGTACTTTCTCCATCATCAAGCCTGACGCTGTTGCAAAAAACGTCATCGGCGAGATCACCACTCGTTTCGAAAAAGCAGGCCTGCGCGTTGTAGCTTCGAAACTGAAGCAACTGTCCAAAGCCGAAGCTGAAGGCTTCTACGCTGAGCACAGCGCTCGTGGTTTCTTCGGCGACCTGGTTGCTTTCATGATCTCCGGTCCGGTTGTCGTTCAGGTTCTGGAAGGCGAAAACGCTATCGCTCTGAACCGCGAGCTGATGGGCGCTACCAACCCTAAAGAAGCTGCTGCCGGCACCATCCGTGCTGACTTCGCTGATTCCATCGACGCCAACGCTGTACACGGTTCGGACTCCGAAGCCGCTGCTGCTCGCGAAATCTCGTACTTCTTCGCAGCTACTGAAGTAACCACTCGCTAAGCATTGGCTTATGAGTGAAGGTGAATCCATGACTACATCGACTGTAAAAACCAACCTGCTGGGTCTGACTCAACAGGAAATGGAAAAATTCTTCGACTCAATCGGGGAGAAGCGTTTCCGTGCCGGTCAGGTAATGAAATGGATTCACCACCTTGGCGTCGATGATTTCGACGCCATGACGAACGTCAGCAAGGCCTTGCGCGACAAGCTCAAGGCTATTGCCGAAGTTCGCGGTCCTGAAGTCGTCAGCGAGGACATTTCCACCGACGGCACCCGTAAGTGGGTGGTGCGCGTGGCGTCCGGCAGCTGTGTCGAGACCGTTTACATTCCCCAGGGCAAACGCGGCACCTTGTGCGTTTCGTCCCAGGCAGGCTGTGCCCTGGATTGCAGTTTCTGCTCCACCGGCAAGCAAGGTTTCAACAGCAACCTCACCGCCGCCGAAGTCATCGGCCAGGTGTGGATTGCCAATAAATCGTTCGGCAGCATCCCGGCGACTGCCGACCGTGCCATCACCAACGTGGTGATGATGGGCATGGGCGAGCCGCTGCTGAACTTCGACAACGTCGTTGCGGCCATGCATCTGATGATGGACGACCTGGGCTACGGCATTTCCAAGCGCCGTGTGACCCTGTCGACCTCTGGCGTGGTGCCGATGATCGATGAGCTGTCCAAGCACATCGACGTCTCCCTGGCGTTGTCCCTGCACGCACCGAACGACGCATTGCGTAACCAATTGGTGCCGATCAACAAGAAATATCCGCTTAAGATGCTCCTCGAGTCGTGCCAGCGCTACATGTCGTCCCTGGGCGAAAAGCGCGTGCTGACCATCGAGTACACCTTGCTCAAGGACATCAATGACAAGGTCGAGCACGCGGTCGAGATGATCGAGTTGCTCAAGAACATTCCGTGCAAGATCAACCTGATTCCGTTCAACCCGTTCCCGCATTCCGGTTACGAGCGTCCGAGCAACAATGCGATTCGCCGGTTCCAGGATCAGCTTCACCATGCAGGTTTCAATGTCACCGTACGCACCACCCGCGGTGAAGACATCGATGCCGCGTGTGGCCAATTGGTAGGGCAGGTGCTGGATCGCACCCGTCGCAGCGAACGTTATATCGCCGTGCGCGAGTTGAGCGCCGACAGTGATACGGCGCAAAACGCCGCGAAATAACTCAAGAGAGGATCTCTATGTCCCTGCGCTTCGCGCTGCTTGTGCTGTTGGCCAGTCTTTGTACTGGTTGCGTTCTGTCGGGCGATTTCAACCCGATGAAGACCAGCAAGGGCCGCGACGAAGCGCGTGTCGCATACGTGCAGCTGGGGCTGGGTTACTTGCAGCAGGGCATGACCGAGCGCGCCAAAGTCCCGCTGAAAAAGGCTTTGGAGCTGGACAGCTCGGACCCTGACGCCAACGCCGCCTTGGGCCTGGTGTTTCAGGCGGAGATGGAGCCGGAGCTGGCGGACGAGCATTTTCGCAAGGCGCTGTCTTCCCGGTCCAACGATGCACGCATCCTGAATAATTACGGCAGTTTTCTTTTCGAGCAGAAACGTTACAAAGAGGCTTACGAGCGCTTCGAACAGGCCGCCGCCGATACCCTGTATCCTGAGCGTTCACGGGTGTTCGAGAACCTGGGCATGACCGCTTCCAAGCTTGGCCAGCGTGACCTGGCCCGGCAGCAACTGGAAAAAGCCCTTCGTTTGAACCGTCAGCAACCTCGTGCATTGCTGGAAATGGCTGAGTTGTCTTACGAAGACAGGCATTATGTGCCCGCGCGTGACTATTACGACCGTTTTAGCCTGCTCACCGAGCAAAATGCACGTAGTCTATTGCTCGGCGTTCGGCTGGCAAAAGTGTTCGAAGATCGCGACAAGGCCGCCAGTTTTGGCCTGCAACTAAAACGACTCTATCCCGGTACGCCGGAATATCAGCAATACCTGTCGGAGCAATGATGAAAGCGGCGCATCCCGAAGTTGTAGCAGCGAATCGCGTTAACCCCGGTGAGACTTTGCGCCAGGCCCGCGAAAGCAATGGCTGGTCGCTGGCCGAAGTGGCCCTCAAGCTCAACCTCACCGTCAATTCCCTGAGCAATCTGGAAGCCGGCGCTTTCGACAAGCTGCCTGGGCATACCTTTGCCCGCGGTTATATTCGCGCGTACGCCAAATTGCTGGGCATGGACCAGACCGTACTGGTTCAGCAGTTCGACCAATCCACCGGCACCGACTCCCAGGGCAGCAACGTCCACAGCCTGGGTCGCATCGAAGAACCGGTTCGGGTTTCCCACACCATTTTGCGAATCGTCAGCCTGTTGCTGTTGATTGCGGTGATCGGCGGTGGTTTTGTCTGGTGGCAGGATCAGACCTCATTGCGCACCAAAGACCAGGTCAGCCTGAGCCCGGAACACGTTGAAGTCGAAGGCGCCGACGGCACCACCCAGATCCATCCGCTGGACGAGCCGGAAGACCAGGCTGTCGCGGAAGGTCAGGCGGAAGGCACGACGTCGTTGGCATTGCCGCAAGCCGAGAGTTCCACTGAAGAACCGGCCGAAGCTGAAGCCACTGCGCCTGCTGCCGCTCCAACTGCACCGGCGGCCCCAGCGCCTGCTGCATCGACGCACAGCACCGCGCCGGTTGTCGCGACGCCGGTAGCGCCAGCCCCGACGGCACCTGTGGTATCGACCCCGCCTGCGAGCGCTTCGGTCACGCCAACCATTCCCGTTCCAGCAGCGGCTGCGCCGGCTACCGGCCAGGGTCAGGTTCAACTGCAATTCACCGCCGATTGCTGGACACAAGTCACCGACGGCACCGGCAAAGTGCTGCTGAGTGGTCTCAAGCGTAAAGGCGAAAAAGTTACTGTCAGCGGCAAGCCGCCGTTTGCCGTGCGTCTGGGCTTCGCCCGTGGCGCGCAGGTCAGCTACAACGGGCAGGTGGTTGATGTCGCTCCGTTCACCAGTGGCGAGACTGCTCGCCTGAAGTTGGGTCAATAAGTCATGCACGGCGAATCTCCAATCAAGCGTCGCGAATCCCGGAAAATCTGGGTCGGTAACGTGCCTGTTGGCGGCGATGCGCCCATCGCTGTGCAGAGCATGACCAACAGCGACACCAATGACGTCGCCGCCACCGTCGCCCAGATCAATCGTCTGGAAGCCGCTGGCGTCGATATCGTGCGCATTTCCGTGCCGGACATGGACGCCGCCGAAGCCTTCGGCAAGATCAAGCAACTGGTCAAAGTTCCGCTGGTGGCCGACATTCACTTCGACTACAAGATCGCGTTGCGCGTAGCCGAACTGGGCGTTGATTGCCTGCGGATCAACCCGGGCAACATCGGTCGTGAAGACCGTGTGCGTGCGGTGGTCGATGCCGCTCGCGATCGCGGGATTCCGATCCGCATCGGCGTCAACGCCGGTTCCCTGGAAAAAGACCTGCAAAAGAAATACGGCGAGCCGACCCCGGCCGCGCTGGTCGAGTCTGCCCTGCGTCACGTCGAGCACCTTGAACGCCTGAACTTCCAGGACTTCAAGGTCAGCGTGAAAGCCTCCGACGTGTTCATGGCCGTCGCCGCTTACCGCTTGCTGGCCAAGGAAATCGTCCAGCCGCTGCACCTGGGCATCACCGAAGCCGGTGGTTTGCGTTCAGGCACGGTGAAATCCGCCGTAGGCCTCGGTATGCTGCTCGCCGAAGGGATTGGCGATACTATCCGCATCTCGTTGGCGGCCGACCCGGTCGAGGAAGTGAAAGTCGGCTACGACATTCTCAAATCCCTGCACCTGCGTTCCCGTGGCATCAACTTCATCGCCTGCCCGAGCTGCTCGCGGCAGAACTTCGATGTGGTCAAAACCATGAACGAGCTGGAAGGGCGCCTTGAAGATCTGCTGGTGCCGCTGGATGTCGCGGTCATCGGTTGCGTGGTCAACGGGCCGGGCGAAGCCAAAGAGGCCCATATCGGCTTGACCGGCGGCACGCCAAACCTGATTTACATCGACGGCAAGCCGTCGCAGAAACTGACGAATGACAATCTGGTGGATGAGCTTGAACGCTTGATCCGCCAGAAAGCGGCCGAAAAGGTCGAGGCCGACGCAGCTGTAATCGCTCGCGGCTGATCGAACGAATTTAAGGATTTAAAGTGAGCAAGTCTCTGCAAGCCATTCGTGGCATGAACGACATCCTGCCCGAACAGACTCCCCTGTGGCGTCATTTCGAGGGCACCGTTTCGCGTCTGCTGGATAACTACGGTTACAAGCAGATCCGCATGCCGATCGTCGAGTTCACCGAGCTGTTCAAGCGCTCGATCGGCGAAGTGACCGACATCGTCGAAAAAGAGATGTACACCTTCGAAGACCGCAACGGTGATTCGCTGACCCTGCGCCCGGAAGGCACTGCGGCCTGCGTGCGTGCGGTACTTGAACACGGCATCACCGGCGGTGGCCAGGTGCAGAAACTCTGGTACATCGGGCCGATGTTCCGCCACGAACGTCCGCAGAAAGGCCGTTATCGCCAGTTCCACCAGATTGGTGTCGAGGTGTTCAACCTTGACGGTCCGGACATCGACGCCGAGCTGATCGTGCTGACCTGGCGCCTGTGGGGCGAGCTGGGCATCCGTGATGCGGTCAAGCTCGAGCTCAACAGCCTGGGCACCAGCGAATCCCGTGGTCGTTATCGCGAAGCGCTGGTCGAGTTCCTGTCCGCTCACCTGGACAAGCTCGACGAAGACAGCCAGCGTCGTCTGAAGACGAATCCACTGCGGGTTCTGGACACCAAGAACGCCGACACTCAAGCGATCCTGGTCGACGCGCCGAAAATGGCCGACTACCTCGACGAAGAATCCCGCGTGCACTTCGAGGGCCTCAAGGCTCGCCTGGACGCCGCCGGTATTCCTTATGTGATCAACCCGAAGCTGGTGCGCGGGCTGGATTACTACAGCAAGACCGTTTTCGAATGGGTCACCGACAAGTTGGGCGCTCAAGGCACCGTGTGTGCCGGCGGCCGCTACGACGGTCTGGTGGAGCAGATGGGCGGCAAACCGACTCCGGGCGTTGGTTTCGCCATGGGCATCGAGCGTCTGGTGCTGCTGCTGGAAACCCTGGAGCAGATCCCGGAAGAGATCTCCCGTCAGGTCGACGTCTATCTCTGCGCATTCGGCGAGACTGCCGAGTTGGCTGCGCTGACGTTGAGCGAGAAGGTTCGCGATCAATTGCCCAACCTGCGCCTGCAGATCAATGCCGGCGCCGGCAGCTTCAAAAGCCAGTTCAAGAAGGCCGACAAGAGCGGTGCGCTGTACGCATTGATCCTCGGTGACGACGAAATGGCCCAGCAAGTGGTAGGTTTCAAACCCCTGCGTGGCCAGGGCGAACAACAAAGCATTGCCTGGGATGCGCTTGCTGCACACCTGGCCACCTGCGTCGTGCAGGGTTGAAGCTGTCATAAACAGCCGATTTAGCGATTAAGGAGTATTGGGGTGTCGAGTACCGAAGACGAAAACCTGGCGGATTTAAAGGACTGGTGGACACGCAACGGCAAGCCCCTGGTCACTGGCGGCCTGTTGGCGCTGGTCATCGTGTTCGGCTGGCAGGCCTTTCACAAGTATCAGAGCAATCAGTCGCAAAGCGCCTCGATTCTCTATCAGCAATTGCTCGAGACCACGCTGACGCCTGACGGCAAGCCTGATGCCGCCCGTGTTTCGGACCTGGCCGGCAAGCTCAACAGCGAGTTCGGCGGCACCGCGTACGCGCAGTACGGCAGCCTGTTCGTGGCGAAAGTCGCGGTCGACAGCGGCAAGCTGGACGACGCTGCCACCGAGCTGAAAGCCATCGTTGCCAAACCGGCCAACCCGGCACTGGGTGAAATCGCCCGTCAGCGCCTGGCGCAGGTATTGGCCGCGCAGAACAAGGCCGATGAAGCCCTGAAACTGCTCGAAGGCGATGCCGATAAGGCATTCCTCGCCACTCGCGAAGAACTCAAGGGCGACCTGCTGGTGCAGTTGGGTCGTACCGATGAAGCGAACGCTGCGTATCAAAAAGCCAAGGCGGCACTGTCGGATGAAGCGGCAGTCGGTGGCCTACAAATCAAGCTGGACGATCTGGCCAAAGGGGATGCGTGACGTGATCCGTTGGAAACATGCAGCATTGCTGGCTCTGGCCGTATTGGCCGCGGGTTGCAGCAGCAACAGCAAAAAAGAATTGCCGCCTGCCGAGCTGGTCGACTTCAAAGAAGAAGTGGTCCTGCAAAAGCAGTGGAGTCGTTCGATCGGTGACGGTCAGGGCGAAACCTACAACATGCTGGTTCCGGCGATCGATGGCGATACCATCTATGCCGCCGACGTCACTGGCGTGGTGATGGCGATGGATCGCAGCAATGGCGACGTCAAATGGAAGAAAGACCTCGAACTGCCTGTTTCTGGTGCCGTTGGCGTAGGTTACGGCCTGCTCGTGATCGGTACGACCAAGGGCGAAATCGTTGCGATGGACGCCAGCAGCGGTGAAGAGAAATGGCGCGCTCGCGTGTCCAGTGAAGTGCTCGCGCCGCCGGCCAACAACGGTGACGTGGTGGTGGTTCAGACTCAGGACGACCGTCTGATCGGTCTGGATGCCGCCACCGGCAACCAGCGCTGGTTGTATGACAGCACGCCTGCCGTCCTGACCCTGCGCGGCACCAGCGCACCGATCGTCACCAACCGCCTCGCAGTGGCTGGTTTGTCGACCGGTAAAGTGGTCGCTCTCGATATCTCCAACGGCGTGCCGGTGTGGGAACAGCGGGTTGCGATCCCGCAAGGTCGTTCGGAACTGGAACGTGTTGTCGATATCGACGGTGGCTTGCTGCTGTCCGGCGGTACGCTCTACGTCGCCAGCTATCAGGGTCGCGTTGCGGCACTGGACCTGGAAAGCGGTCGTCAACTCTGGCAGCGTGATGCTTCCAGCTACGCCGGCGTTGCCCAGGGTTTCGGCACTGTTTATGTGAGCCTGTCTTCGGGCACTGTTGAAGGCGTCGACGAGCGTTCCACCACGGCTTTGTGGAGCAACGACTCGCTGGCTCGCCGTCAACTGTCGGCTCCGGAAGTGTTCTCCAGCTATGTTGCAGTCGGTGACATGGAAGGCTACGTCCACCTGCTGAGTCAGGTTGACGGTCGTTTCGTCGGCCGCGAGCGCATCGACAGCGACGGCCTGCGTGCCCGTCCGCTGGTGGTGGGTGACACGATTTATCTGTATGGCAACAGCGGCAAACTGGAAGCCCTGACCATCAAGTAAGGACTATGCTTGGGGTTTAACCCCCAAGCGGCTTCACTGTTTGTAGGACTGTAGGAGCGAGCTTGCTCGCGATGGACGCTAACGATTACGTTGGCGGCCTGAATAAACGCGGTGCTTTTGCGTTTTTCGCGAGCAAGCTCGCTCCTACAGAAAAACACACAGAGGTTGCCCCGAGCACCAGCCGCTGCCTCGCAGCGGCTTTTGTATTTTCTGAAATAACGAAGTGGAGAGCCGCATGGTTCCCGTAATCGCCCTGGTGGGCCGACCGAACGTCGGCAAGTCCACCTTGTTCAACCGCCTGACCAGGACTCGCGACGCCATCGTCGGCGACTTGTCCGGTCTGACCCGTGATCGCCAATACGGTGAGGCCAAGTGGCAAGGGCGTTCCTACATTCTGGTCGACACCGGCGGTATCTCCGGTGACGAGCACGGTATGGACGAAAAAATGGCCGAGCAGTCGCTGCTGGCCATTGAAGAAGCCGATGTCGTTCTGTTCCTGGTAGATGCCAAGGCCGGTTTCACCGCCGCCGACCAGATGATCGCCGAGCATTTGCGCAAACGTAACAAGCGTTCTTACGTGGTAGCCAACAAGGTCGACAACATCGACCCTGAAATGGCCCGCGCCGAATTCGCCCCGTTGGGCATGGGCCACGCGATCCCGATCGCCGGCGCTCATGGTCGTGGCATCACCCAGATGCTGGAAATCGCCCTGAGCGACTTCCCGAAAGACGAAGAAGAGCTGGAAGAAGGCGAGGAAGAGGACGTTGCCGAAGGCGAGGAAGCCAAGCGCATTCCTGGACCGAGCGAAAAAGACGGGATCAAGATCGCCATCATCGGCCGCCCGAACGTCGGCAAGTCGACCCTGGTCAATCGCATGCTCGGTGAAGACCGGGTGATCGTTTATGACCAGCCCGGCACCACCCGCGACAGTATCTACATCCCGTTCGAGCGTAACGACGAGAAGTACACGCTGATCGACACCGCCGGTGTGCGCAAGCGCGGCAAGATCCACGAAGAAGTCGAAAAATTCTCCGTGGTCAAAACCCTGCAGGCGATCAAAGACGCTAACGTCGTGATCTTTGTGATGGATGCCCGCGAAGGTGTGGTCGACCACGACCTCAACCTGCTGGGCTTTGCCATTGAGTCGGGTCGTGCGCTGGTTATCGCGATCAACAAATGGGACGGCATGACGCCGAGCGAGCGTGACTTCGTGAAGGTCGAGCTGCAACGTCGACTGTTCTTCGTTGACTACGCCGACATCCACTTCATCTCGGCCCTGCACGGCACTGGCGTGGGCAACCTGTACGCCTCCGTACAGAACTCGTTCAAGTCCGCGGTCACCCGCTGGCCGACCAACCGTCTGACCCAGATTCTGGAAGATGCGGTCGGTGAGCACGCGCCGCCGATGGTCAACAACCGCCGGATCAAGCTGCGTTACGCTCACTTGGGTGGCGCTAACCCGCCGATCATCGTGATTCACGGTAACCAGATCGAGAAGGTGCCGAAGTCGTACGTCCGTTACCTGGAAAACACTTACCGCCGTGTTCTGAAGCTGGTCGGCACGCCGATCCGCATCGAGTTCAAGGGTGGCGAGAACCCGTACGAAGGCAACAAGAACTCGCTCACTGACCGTCAGGTCAACAAGAAGCGTCGCATGATGTCGCACCACAAAAAGGCCGACAAGAAGCGCCGCGACAAGCGCTGATCCGCAGCCCTACTCCATCTTGTGTGCGGGGATGTTGTGGCGAGGGGGCTTGCCCCCGTTGGGTGGCGTAGCCGCCCCAAAATCATCCACTGCGGTCTATCAGATAAACCGCGGTGCAGGTTTTACGACTGCTGCGCAGCCGAACGGGGGCAAGCCCCCTCGCCACAGAGCAATGCGGTGATGTTTAGAAGAAGGGCGTCAGTTGGCGCCCTTTTTTTATGGGCGCCGTTTGGGCTATCCTCGGGCTCTCCCGCGCCGCCGTTAGAGCCGGGTGTAGAGCAGGGAATCACCGATGATCACCAGTAAGCTGCCGAATGTCGGCATCACTATCTTCACGCAGATGTCTCAGCTCGCGGCGCAAACCGGGGCGATCAACCTGTCCCAGGGTTTTCCCGATTTCGATGCCCCGCAGGCCCTGTGCGATGCGGTCGGTCGGCATGTTGCCAATGGCCATAACCAGTATTCGCCGATGACCGGCCTGCCGGCGTTGCGTCAGCAAGTGGCGGCGAAAATCGCTCGCAGCTATGGCGTCAATGTCGATTCCGACAACGAAGTGACCATCACGCCCGGCGCCACCCAGGCGATCTTCTGCGCGATTCAGGCGGTTATCCACAGCGGCGACGAAGTGATCGTGTTCGATCCGTGCTACGACAGTTACGAGCCGTCGGTTGAACTGGCGGGTGGTCGTTGCGTGCATGTGCAGCTCGGGCTGAATGATTTCTCCATCGACTTCCAGAAACTGGCTGAGGCCATTACGCCGCGCACGCGGATGATTGTGCTGAACTCACCGCACAACCCGAGTGGCGCACTGATCAGCCGCTCCGAGCTGGATCAATTGTCGGATCTGATTCGTGATCGCGATATCTACCTCGTCAGCGACGAAGTCTACGAACACCTGGTGTTCGACGGTGTGCCTCACGTCAGCGTGCTGAATCACGAAGAGCTGTATCAGCGCGCCTTCGTGGTCAGCTCGTTCGGCAAGACCTACCATGTGACCGGCTGGAAAACCGGCTATGTGGTCGCGCCACCTGCTCTCACGGCGGAACTGCGCAAGGTTCACCAGTACGTCAGTTTCTGCGGCGTGACTCCGCTGCAATTTGCCTTGGCCGATTTCATGGCTGATCACCCGGAACATGTCGAAGAACTGCCGGCTTTTTATCAGGCCAAGCGCGATCTGTTCTGCGACTTGCTGACGCCATCGCGTTTCAGTTTCACCCGCGTCACCGGCACCTATTTCCAGTTGGTCGATTACTCGCAGATCCGCCCGGACCTCAACGATGTCGAGATGGCGTTGTGGATGACCCGCGAACACGGCGTGGCGAGCATCCCGATCTCGGTGTTCTACCAGACGCCGCCCGAAGGCCAGCGCCTGGTGCGTCTGTGCTTTGCCAAGCGTGAGGAGACCCTGCGTGAAGCAGCGGCAAAACTATGCGTGATCTGAGTGCACTGCCCAATCTGAACATTGCGCTGGTCCAGACGACCCTGGCCTGGCACGACCGCCAGGCCAATCTGGAGCATTTCCAGCAACTGCTGGAACAGGCTCGCGGCGCTGACCTGATCATCCTGCCGGAGATGTTCACCACCGGTTTCTCCATGGAGTCGGAGACGCTCGCCGAGGCGGAAAACGGTCCCACCAGCAAATGGCTGCGTGCGCAGGCTGCGCAACTCGATGCCGTGATCACCGGCAGTGTCATCGTTCAGGCCGCCGACGGCAGTCATCGCAATCGCCTGTTGTGGGCGCGACCGGACGGTGAAGTCTGGCACTACGACAAGCGTCATCTGTTCCGCATGGCGGGCGAGCACAATCACTACACACCGGGCGAGCGCCAGGTGCAGTTCGAACTCAAGGGCTGGCGTGTGCGGCCGCTGATTTGCTACGACTTGCGTTTCCCGGTGTGGAGCCGTGATGCCCAGGACACCGACCTGTTGCTATACACCGCGAATTGGCCAGGCGCACGGCGTCAGCACTGGAACCGTTTGCTGCCGGCACGGGCGATCGAAAACCTTTGCTATGTGGCGGCGGTGAATCGCATCGGGACTGACGGTAAAGGCTTTGCGTATACCGGCGACAGTCAGGTGCTGGATTTCCAGGGTGAGACGTTGCTCAGTGCCGGCGAAGCCGATGGTGTGTTTCAAGTTGTGCTGAATGCGGCCGACCTTCAGGCTTATCGCACGCGGTTTCCGGCGAATCTGGATGCCGATACGTTCGAGTTCACCTGAGATTTTTTCGCTGTCTGAACTGGCCCTTTCGCGAGCAGGCTCGCTCCCACAGTTGAACGATGTAAACACAGATTTTGTGTACACCAAAAATCCACTGTGGGAGCGAGCCTGCTCGCGAAGAGGCCATGGCAGGCACCACAACAATCGGCTAAACAAAAAGGCCCCGAGGTTCACACCCCGGGGCCTTTTGCATTGCGGTGAAGGCTTACGCCGCTTTCGCTTCCGGCTGGCTCAACGAGCGGTTCAGCGCGCTGAACAGGGCCTTGAAGCTGGCGGTGGTGATGTTTTCATCGATGCCGACGCCATGCACTGCACGTTCACCGTTCACTCGCAGCTCGATGTAGGCCGCCGCCTTGGCGTTGGTGCCCGCGCCGATCGCGTGTTCGTTGTAGTCCATGATCTCCACCGGAACCGGCAGACCGGCCACCAGCGCTTCCAGCGCGCCGTTGCCCTTGCCGCGCCAGTGCAGGTTGGTTTCGCCCTGGCCTTTGCCGGAGACTTCCACTTCGACGGCGCTGTGACCGTTTTCTTCCTGCAGGCGATGGCTGACCAGCGCGTACGGGGTGTTGGCCTGCAAGTACTCGCTGTGCAGCAACGCGTGGATTTGCTGGGCGGTCATTTCGAGGCCCAGACGATCGGTTTCACGCTGCACGACCTGGCTGAACTCGATCTGCATGCGACGCGGCAGGCTGATGCCGTATTCCTGTTCCAGCAGGTAAGCGATACCGCCCTTGCCCGACTGGCTGTTGACGCGGATCACCGCCTCATAGCTGCGGCCGATGTCGGCCGGGTCGATCGGCAAGTACGGCACTTCCCACAGGGCGTCCGGTTTCTGCTGGGCAAAGCCCTTGCGGATGGCATCCTGGTGGGAGCCGGAGAACGCGGTGTGAACCAGGTCGCCGACGTACGGGTGGCGCGGGTGCACCTGGATCTGGTTGCACTCTTCGACGACTTTGCGCACGCCGTCGATGTCGGAGAAGTCCAGCTCAGGGTGAATGCCCTGGGTGTACAGGTTCAGTGCCACGGTCACGAGATCGACGTTACCGGTACGCTCGCCGTTGCCGAACAGGCAGCCTTCGACACGGTCGGCGCCGGCCATCAGGCCCAGTTCGGTTGCCGCGACACCAGTGCCACGGTCGTTGTGGGTGTGCAGGCTGATGATCACGCTGTCACGACGGTTGATGTGACGGCCGAACCATTCGATCTGGTCGGCATAGATGTTCGGGGTCGCGCATTCGACGGTGGCCGGCAGGTTGAGGATCACCTTGTGCTCAGGCGTCGGGTTCCAGACCTCGATGACCGCGTCGCAGACTTCCTTGGCGAATTCCAGTTCGGTCGCGCTGAAGGTTTCTGGCGAGTATTCGAAGGTCCACTCGGTGTTTGGCTGCATGGCGGCGTATTTGACGAACAGCTTGGCAGCGTTTACCGCGATGGCCTTGATCCCGTCCTTGTCCTGGTTGAAGACAATGCGGCGGAAGGAAGGGGAGGTCGCGTTGTACAGGTGAACGATGGCTTTCTTCGCCCCGCGCAGGGATTCGAAGGTGCGCTCGATCAAGTCTTCACGACCTTGGGTCAGCACCTGAATGGTGGTGTCGTCCGGGATGTGGTTGCCTTCGATCAGGGTGCGCACGAAGTCGAAGTCGGTTTGCGAAGCGGCCGGGAACGACGCTTCGATTTCCTTCACGCCGACCTGCACCAGGGTTTTCCAGAAACGCAGCTTCTTGACCGCGTCCATCGGCTCGATCAGCGACTGGTTGCCGTCGCGCAGGTCGGAGCTGCACCAGATCGGCGCGGCGGTGATGGTCTTCGACGGCCAGGTGCGGTCCGGGATGTCGATGGTCGGGAACGCGCGGTATTTCGAAGACGGGTCTTTGAGCATGCTCATCGGGAAATCCTTATTGTGTGGGCCGAAAAAAGGCGGCCTGCCGGTGGATCAAAGTTCTTGGGGAAAAGCGTGGGGCGAGGCACCGCGATTCAGCCCGGCAGTCGTGCGCTGACGAGGCACAGGCTGCGGTGCTGGCGAAGCTGAATGAGGGTGTGAAAGGTTTTCATGCCTTCAACCCTAACCGCGAGGGTGAAGGATGGCAAGCAGTCGAAAAAAATTGAGAGGAATACTCGAATGCGATGTTTTATCGAGATTTTATTGCGGTGAAGGGTAGGGAGCCTTTTGATATTTGCGCGAGGGTTGAGTGATGCGCAATTGGGGTTGTTGGCCTTCGCCTGTGATATCGCCTTCGCGGGCAAGCCTCGCTCCTACAGGATTCGCATAATTCGCGGTCACCACAAACTTGTAGGAGCGAGGCTTGCCCGCGAAGAGGCCAGCGGTCTCAGCGAAGATTCAGGGCTGAAACGCGCCAATGAAAATCGCCGGATCAACCCGAGCATCATTCAGGCTCACATTCCAGTGCATATGCGGCCCGGTCGCACGCCCGGTGGCGCCAACCTTCCCAACCACACCACCACGCGCCAATGGCTGCCCAACCTTCACATCAATCTTCGACATGTGGCAGAACATGCTGATAAAGCCCTGCCCATGGTCGACGAACACCGTGTTGCCGTTGAAGAAGTAGTTACCGATCAGGATCACCTTGCCTGCCGCCGGCGTCTTGATCGGCGTTCCGGCGCCCACGGCGAAGTCCAGGCCCGAGTGGGGGTTGCGCTCTTCACCATTGAAGAAACGGCGCACACCGAACTTGCTCGACAGCGGCCCGTTGACCGGTTTGTCCAGCAACAGGTTACTCGGGGTATTCGGGCTGAACGTGCGGTAGGCGGCGATCTGCTCGGCCAGTTCGCGCTCGATGCGCTTGAGATTGTCCGGGTCTGGATTGACCTGTTGGGTGTTTTTCAGGGTGATGCGCTGTTCCGGGTATTTCTTGTTGCCGACGGTGAAACTCAGGTTGCGGCCGCCGCTGCTGATGGACTGGGCGCCCGGCTTGACGGTCAACGGCACACCGACAATCGCCAGCCAATTGTTCTGTTCCTTGACCACCAGAACCGGTTTGCCTTGATAACTGGCTTTCGGCGCCTGGGCCGCCGCGCCCAGATCCACCACCGCCACACCACCCGGCACCGGTTTGTTCAGCAGGCGGGTGATGTAGCTGTCGGCGTGGGCGTTGAAGGTCAGGCACAGCAACAGCAGCGGAGCTAAAAAACGCGGCATGGATCAATCCAGTAAAGAAAGGGTGACAGGCGTCAGGTGATTGTCTTCGACCCGCACGTGCAGTTCGCCTTCACCCAGTTTGGCTTTCAGGCGCTGGCCGTTGTGGGTTTGCGCGGCGCTGCGGATCGCGTTGCCGCGCTCGTCCAGCAAAATGCTGTAGCCACGGCCGAGGGTCGCCAAAGGACTGACCACATGCAGCGTCTGCACCTGACTTTGCAGTTGCAGGCGACGGGATTTGAGCCCTTCGCGGATGGCCCGGGGCAGACGTTCGGCAAGGCTGTCGAGGCGCTGACGCAGCATCGCCAGTTGCCGGCCCGGATGTTGCCCGGCGAGGCGGGTTTCCAGGCGGATCAGCCGTTCGCGACGGGTATTGAGGCTACGTTCGAACGCGCGGCGCATGCGCATGTCCAGATCATCCAGACGTTGCGCCTGCTGGCGCAGGCGTTCGCCGGGATGGCGCAAGCGCCGAGAGATGCCTTCAAGACGCAGCCGATCACGCATCAGGCGGTCGCGCATGCGCATCACCAGCCGTCGATGCAGGCTCTCGACCCGACGCACCAGGTCGCTGGAGTCCGGCGCCAGCAGCTCAGCAGCGGCGGAAGGTGTCGGGGCGCGAACGTCAGCCACGAAGTCGCTGATCGATACATCGGTTTCATGGCCGACGGCGCTGACAATCGGCGTCACGCACGCGTCCACGGCGCGGGCCACGGCTTCTTCGTTGAAACACCACAGGTCTTCCAGCGAGCCGCCGCCACGGGCCAGGATCAATGCATCGAAACCACGGGCGTCCGCCAGTTTCAGCGCGCGGACAATCTGCGCCGTGGCTTCGCGGCCCTGCACGGCGGTGGGGATCAGCGTCAGCTGCACCTGCGGCGCACGGCGGCGGAACACGCTGATGATGTCGCGGATCACTGCGCCGGTGGGCGAACTGATGATGCCGATACGTTGCGGATGTGCCGGCAGCGGCACTTTGCGCTCGGCGCTGAACAGGCCTTCGGCGCTGAGTTTTTCTTTCAAGGCATCGAAGGCCAGACGCAGCGCACCGTCACCGGCCGGCTCGACGGTGTCGAGAATCAGTTGATAGTCGCCACGGCCCTCGAACAGCGAAACCTTGCCGCGCACCTTGACCGCCAGACCATCCTTCAGCGCCTGACGAACCCGCGCCGCGTTCTGCCGGAACAATGCGCAACGCACCTGGGCGCCGCTGTCCTTGAGGGTGAAGTACACGTGGCCGGACGCCGGGCGGGCGAGGTTGGAGATTTCGCCTTCGACCCAGATATTGCTGAACACGTCTTCGAGCAACACCCGCGCGCGGCCGTTGAGCTGGCTGACAGTCAGGACTTCACGGTCCAGGCCGAGTCTTGCAAAGGGATCTTTAATCATGGGGCGCAGTTTAAAGGCATTCGGCGCCGAATCTCCATGCATCCGCATAAATCCCCTGTGGGAGCGAGCCTGCTCGCGAATGCGGTGTGCCAATCGACATTGATGTTGAATGGTAGACCGCATTCGCGAGCAGGCTCGCTCCCACAGGGGTTACAGTTGTCAGTGGGAATCAAGGAATCCAGGGGGCGGAATGTGCTTGAGCTGATGAATCAATGGCCCTTCGGCGCGACGGATTGGCTGGTCATCGGCCTGGCCATCGCGCTGGCCTATATCGTGTTTGGCATCGCCGGGTTCGGCACCGCACTGGTGGCCGGGCCGATTCTGATTCTGTTCATGCCGCTGTCGAAGATCGTGCCGTTGCTGGTGCTGCTGGATTTTGTCGCGGCGTTCGGCAATCTGCTGCCCTCGCGGCGCGATGTGGCCAAACCGGAATTGCTGCGGCTGCTGCCGTGCATGGCGGTGGGCTGCACGCTGGGTGTGATCTTTCTGCTGAACCTGAAGTCCGACCTGTTGCTGCTATTGATGGGGCTGTTTATCAGCGTCTATGCGGTTTACAGCCTGTGGGTCAAAACCCGGCCGACGCAGTTGTCGGCAGGTTGGGCGGTGCCGATGGGCACGGTCGGCGGGATGTTCGGTGCGCTGTTTGGCAGTGGCGGTTTTTTGTATGCGATCTATTTGAACAGTCGGTTACCGAAAAACGCGGCGCGGGCGACCCAAAGCGCACTGATCAGTTGCAGCACCGTGGTGCGCCTGAGCCTGTTTGCTGTCGCGGGTGTGTATGCCGAGCTACCCTTGTTGATGTTGGCGCTGTGTTTGTTGCCGGCCATGGCGTTGGGACTGTGGGTCGGCCGGCGGCTGACCATGAGATTGTCCCGCGAGGCATTCGTGCGGTTGGTGACCTGGTTGGTGCTGGCTAGCGGGATTGCGTTGATCGGGCGGTATTTGAGTACTTGACCGGATTTCGTCAGGGATTAAGCTGCCCGCCGCTCGGACGCCTTCGCGGGCAAGCCTTGCTCCTACAGGTCTTGTGTCGTTCGATAATTTGCGAACGACACAAGACCTGTAGGAGCAAGGCTTGCCCGCGAAGGCGTCATCCGGTACGCCGCAGAACTTTCCATTTGACGCAGCAGGCTTGCACCCATGAACTCCCAAAGCATCATCGTCCCGAAAATTTCCACGCTGCCGGTGCACGAACCCCGGGCCCGGGCGGTCGTGCGCTGGCTGGTGCGCAAGAACATCATCAAGGAAGAGCTGACCACCTGCGGCCGCACCGGCAACCGCATGGGCCACGCGATCGCTGACGGTGCCCGTGCCGTGGTGCTGCACCCGCAAGCGCTGCCGTTCGGCGAGCCGGTCAATGGCCTGGAGATCATTACCAAGCGCTGCATTTATACGCCGGCCAAGGGTTTCCTTGGAGAAGCAGGCTGCGCCGAGTGCCGCAAGGAAATCGGCGAAGCGCTGTTCGAAAGCCTGGAGGACTGGATGCCGGGGCGCACCGATAACTTCACGTGTCCCGAATGCGGGCATGAAGATGACATCAACGGCTTTCTTTTCCTGCAGGAATGCGGCTTTTCCAACCTGGGATTCATTTTCAACAACTGGGCCGAGGCCGGGTTCAAGCAGAGCTTTATCGATGAGTTCGCCGACTGGCTGGATCAGCCTGTCAGTTGGGTCAAAGTGGAACTGTAGGAGCACAGCTTGCTGGCGATGGCGTCCTCGAGATCGCCATCGCCAGCAAGCTGTGCTCCTACGGGATTTGTGTAGCAAAACCCCCGTCGATCACCGCATCAATAATAGACAGAGTTTTACATTGAACCCGAGGGGGTGTCTGACTATAATGGCGCGCTTCCATTTTCCCGCTCGGGAGCCCCCGCGATGCTGCGTATCAGCCAAGAAGCTCTGACATTCGACGACATTCTCCTAGTGCCTGGTTATTCCGAGGTGCTTCCTAACGAAGTCAGTCTCAAGACCCGCCTTACCCGTGGCATCGAGCTGAATATTCCTCTGGTTTCTGCCGCCATGGACACCGTCACTGAAGCCCGTCTGGCAATTGCCATGGCTCAGGAAGGTGGCATCGGCATCATCCACAAGAACATGACCATCGAGCAGCAAGCTGCCGAAGTGCGCAAGGTCAAGCGTTATGAAGCCGGCGTGGTCAAGGACCCGATCACCATCGAGGCTGACGCCACGGTTCGTGAACTGTTCGAACTGACCCGCATGCACAACATCTCCGGCGTTCCGGTACTGCACGATGGCGACCTGGTCGGCATCGTCACCTCCCGCGACGTACGTTTCGAAAACCGTCT
Source organism: Pseudomonas sp. LBUM1651 (assembly GCF_059716135.1). NCBI lineage: Bacteria > Pseudomonadati > Pseudomonadota > Gammaproteobacteria > Pseudomonadales > Pseudomonadaceae > Pseudomonas > Pseudomonas sp. LBUM1651. The sequence continues at coordinate 1,133,800 of NZ_CP166805.1, forward strand.
GGACGCCACCGTCCGTGAAGTGATGACACCTAAAGAGCGTCTGGTCACGGTCAAGGAAGGCGCCGACAAGAACGACGTTCGCGAGTTGTTGCACAAAAACCGAATTGAACGCGTGCTGATCGTCGACGACAAATTTGCCCTCAAAGGCATGATGACCGTCAACGACATCGAAAAAGCCAAGGCTTACCCGCTGGCCAGCAAGGACGATCAAGGTCGTCTGCGCGTTGGCGCTGCGGTCGGCACCGGTAAAGACACCGGTGACCGCGTCGCCGCGCTGGTCAATGCCGGCGTTGACGTGGTGGTGGTCGACACCGCACACGGTCACTCCAAAGGCGTGATCGACCGCGTTCGCTGGGTCAAACAGAATTTCCCTGAAGTGCAGGTGATCGGCGGCAACATCGCCACCGGCGCTGCCGCCAAGGCCCTGGCCGAAGCCGGCGCTGACGCAGTCAAGGTCGGTATCGGCCCTGGCTCGATCTGCACCACCCGCATCGTCGCCGGTGTCGGCATACCGCAAATCAGTGCCATCGCCAACGTTGCCGCTGCCCTTGAAGGCACCGGCGTTCCGTTGATCGCCGACGGCGGCATCCGTTTCTCCGGTGACCTGTCCAAGGCCATCGTTGCCGGTGCTTCCTGCGTGATGATGGGCTCGATGTTCGCCGGTACTGAAGAAGCGCCGGGCGAGATCGAACTGTTCCAGGGTCGTTCGTACAAGGCTTACCGCGGCATGGGTTCGCTGGGCGCCATGTCCCAGGCTCAAGGTTCCTCCGACCGTTACTTCCAGGACTCCTCCGCGGGTGCCGAGAAGCTGGTTCCGGAAGGCATCGAAGGGCGTGTTCCGTACAAGGGCAGCCTGAGCGCCATCATCCATCAACTGATGGGCGGCCTGCGTTCCTCGATGGGTTACACCGGCAGTGCCGACATCGAAGAAATGCGCACCAAGCCTGAGTTCGTACGGATCACCGGCGCTGGCATGGCCGAGTCCCACGTCCACGACGTACAGATCACCAAAGAAGCGCCAAACTATCGGGTCGGCTGACGCCGACAGCTATAAGCCACAAGCTAAGAGCTGCAAGCGGTACTGCGTTTACGCAGCTACCGCGTAGCTTCCGACTACTTGCAGCTTGCAGCTTGCAGCTTGCAACTGCTTTTTGAGTTTTTCTCCATGTCCCTCGATATTCACGCTCACCGCATCCTGATCCTCGATTTCGGTTCCCAGTACACCCAGCTGATTGCCCGCCGCGTGCGTGAAATCGGCGTGTACTGCGAACTGCATCCGTTCGACATGGATGAAGAAGCGATTCGCGAATTCGCTCCAAAAGGCGTCATTCTCGCCGGCGGCCCCGAGTCCGTGCACGTAGCCGACAGTCCGCGCTGCCCGCAAGCCGTATTTGACCTGGGCGTCCCGGTCTTCGGTATCTGCTACGGCATGCAGACCATGGCTGAACAGCTGGGTGGCAAGGTTGAAGGTTCCGAACTGCGTGAGTTCGGTTACGCCCGTGTCGACGTGGTCGGCAAGAGCCGCCTGCTCGACGGCATCGAAGACCACATCGACGCCGACGGCCTGTTCGGCCTCGACGTGTGGATGAGCCACGGTGACAAAGTCACCAAGATGCCACAGGAGTTCCACATCCTGGCCAGCACCCCGAGCTGCCCGATTGCCGGCATGTTCGACGATGCTCGTGGCTACTACGGCGTGCAATTCCACCCGGAAGTGACCCACACCAAGCAGGGCGGTCGCATCCTGTCGCGCTTCATCCTCGACATCTGCGGCTGTGAAGCCCTGTGGACACCGTCGAAGATTGCTGAAGACGCCATCGCTCAAGTCCGCGCCCAGGTCGGCACCGACAACGTCTTGCTCGGCCTGTCCGGCGGCGTTGACTCCTCGGTGGTTGCCGCGCTGTTGCACAAAGCCATCGGCGACCAACTGACCTGCGTCTTCGTCGACAACGGCCTGCTGCGTCTGCACGAAGGCGAGCAAGTGATGGCCATGTTCGCGGAGAACATGGGCGTCAAGGTGATCCGTGCCAACGCTGAAGACCAGTTCCTCGACAACCTGGCTGGCGAAAGCGATCCAGAAAAGAAGCGCAAGATCATCGGCCGTACCTTCATCGACGTATTCGATGCCCAGTCCAACAAACTGGACAACATCAAGTACCTCGCCCAAGGCACTATCTACCCGGACGTGATCGAGTCGGCTGGCGCGAAAAGCGGCAAGGCTCACGTGATCAAGTCGCACCACAACGTGGGCGGCCTGCCGGAAGAAATGAACCTCAAGCTGGTTGAGCCCCTGCGCGAGCTGTTCAAAGACGAAGTCCGTCGTCTGGGCCTGGAACTCGGCCTGCCGTATGACATGGTCTACCGTCACCCGTTCCCGGGTCCGGGCCTGGGCGTGCGGATCCTCGGTGAAGTGAAGAAGGAATACGCCGACCTGCTGCGTCGCGCCGACCACATCTTCATCGAAGAATTGCGCAAGGCCGACTGGTACCACAAGGTCAGCCAGGCGTTCGTGGTGTTCCAGCCGGTGAAATCGGTTGGCGTTGTCGGCGATGGCCGTCGTTACGCCTGGGTCGTGGCCCTGCGTGCCGTGGAAACCATCGACTTCATGACCGCGCGTTGGGCTCACCTGCCTTACGAACTGCTGGAAACTGTTTCCGGCCGGATCATCAATGAAATCGAAGGCATCTCCCGCGTCACTTACGACGTGTCGAGCAAGCCGCCGGCGACCATTGAGTGGGAGTGATTGGGCGTCTGGCACTGACCGGCACCAATTAGCAATAAACACCCTGAAGCCCGCGTAATTGCGGGCTTTCGGCTTTTTGGGTCTGGCAAATTCTGGCAGCTCTGTGCATCACCAAGCACCGTGTTTGTGTGGCATGGTACGGGAGCATTGACTGAGCCCAATGCCATGCTCGGTGTTCGATACCATGTCGTCTCTGTAGGGGGGGCATGGTATCAAATCTCATCATCCTCCCGGTTTCATTGGGTTTCATTGGGTTTTCTTGCGGTCTTGGGGTGTTTTCTGAGCATGGTATTTTTTGAACGGAATCCGCGAGCGCCATGCTGACCGATACCAAGCTGCGTAATCTCAAACCGAAAGAAAAACTCTACAAAGTAAACGACCGCGATGGACTCTATGTGGCTGTCACGGCTGCGGGATCAATCTCGTTTCGCTACAACTACTCCATCAACGGCCGGCAGGAGACCGTCACGTTCGGTCGCTACGGGGTAGGTGGTATAGCGCTTGCGGAAGCCCGGGAGCGCTTGGGCGAGGCCAAGAAACTAGTTTCGGCTGGCAAGTCTGAGCCTTATAGCCTCCACGAATGCATTGAAAGTTGGTGATGCTTGCCAGTCGATTACTTCGTAGGCTAATGGATTAGTTTTTTTCAGAGCGGCGCACTAGAATACGCTATAAACATTAATAAATTTGTTGGATTTGGCGCGTATTCTGGCTATTGTAAGAGTTCGATATCGAGAAAATATCTGGAGAGTACCTGATGTCGCACACACTGATTTCGGCCGCTAATTCGAATGTGCTAAGTGTTATTCCTAGTGTGCGATTTTCTCGACAAGGAGATCAATTATTTCTTGATATAAAAGCGGTAGAGGGACTACGCTTGTACTCTAAACTGTGGCCTGGCCTGGTACGATGTCTTTTTAGGGGCGGGCCAATGACATCAATCAGTTTTGGGAAACTATATCATCCGAATGACCTCCCGTTCGAGGTTCATGAAATTGATGAAGATATATCGAAGTCCCGAGAGATTCTTGAAGATAGTTCAATTATTCTTGCGTCTGGTGATAACTTTCGTGATCTTTCAATACATAAAGCTACAAAAAGGCCGGTAGTGTTTGTCATAGAGTATGATTTGAATACAAGGCTCAGAATAATTAATCTTGAAAAGATTGTAATGTTTAAAAAGTTAAAATCGGCCGCTTGGAATTTAAAGACAGAGTTTATACGACGACGTGCGTTTCGAGATGCTGCTGGCTTGCAATCAAACGGCGTCCCCGCGCATCTTTCATATGGTTCTTTGACAAAATCATCACTTTTATATTTCGATAGCAGGATTACTGAAGATGACTCCATTTCTATGGAGGAAATTTCCGAAAAGAAAGCCACGGTGCTCCGTGGATCTCCCCTTCGGCTGGCTTTTTCCGGGCGATTGATTCGAATGAAGGGAGCGGATCATCTTGTCCCGATAGCTTTGGCTCTTGCACGTCGAGGTGTTAAATTCTCACTTGATATATATGGAGATGGCCCTCTTTCTGAGTCAATTAGGAATAGCATTCATAGTTCTGGAATGGAAAAATTTGTAATACTTCATGGGTCGGTGCCATTTTCCGAGAAGCTCGTACCGAGTCTTAAGTCAGATGTAGACGTATTTCTTTGCGCTCATACTCAAGCCGACCCCTCTTGTACGTACTTAGAGACGATGGGGTGCGGGGTTCCGATTGTCGGTTATAATAATGATGCGTTTGCTGGCGTATTAGCTCTTGGTGGTGGAGGTCTGGCTAGGCCTATGTGCAAGCCAGAGGAAATCGCCCAGGCAATTGTGGAACTAGATCACGATCGAGTGAGGCTTGCCTCTCTTATTGATGAGGCGGCAGCGCTTGCATCCAATCACACCTTCGAAAAAACGTTCGCGCGTCGCATTAATCATCTTCGATCCATTGCAGGAATATAAAGGTAAGGCACCGACTTTAAAGGTGTTTCAGATAATCGTGAAATTGGATGCAGGAAATCTTACTGCGCCTAATGATAATGTTTTTGCTGCAACTGAGCGCAGTAGGGATATCGGATCAACCTGCGCGCGAGGTCGACGGTCAGTTTTCCATGCAGCGTCGCGATCGAATTTGAGGCACGCTGTTCGGACCGAATGGACAGTCTTGCTGGATCGTGAACTGCAAGAATGGAAGGTGTTTCGGTAGGCGATCCGTCGTGTACACATCAAAGCCGCCAGTTGAAGCCTGACGCTGTGCTCCCGATTTCAATCCCGAACCATCAGCTATGATGCGGCCGGATGCAAAAGTGGAAAAAAGTGTAACTCTACCTCAAGCCTGTGGACTTCCGAAAGTCCATCGACGATCTGGCCGCGCCTCTCCGCGCCGACCCGGCCTATGCTGTTGAGCTTCTTGCCAAAGTTCGCGCTGATCCTGCCGAACTGGCTATTTTGTTGCGACAGATGGCCAGGGCGTTCGAGCAGGATCAGCGTGGATCCAGGGATGCTAAAGGTAAACTACAAAATAAATAAGTAATACATGGCATTTTTCATGGTATTGCTGGCTAAGGTTATAAACAGTAACTTTAAAACAATGGGTTTCTTTGTCTTGTCGATAATGGAGTGGGAATGAGTTAAACAGCAAGGGCGCCGTAAGGCGCCCTTGTTGCATCTGGTGCACCCACTGGGAGCTGGTGCCCGGCAAAGAGTGATGTCAAAGTAGTGTCATTCGCCGAATCACTCGATTTGGATTCCGACAACATGGATGTGTACAGGCTTTGAACGAGCCTGCGTAAGGGATTTATGGTTTCCATCAACGTGTGCGGTGTAGACAAGACCCGGCAGATCACTGACTGGACGATAAAAAGTGACAGGCGCGGTGGATTTTTGCTGACTTGCCACTATCCATCTGGCAGGAGTTTTCATAACCCGTTGGATGACTGCGAGGTCGTTCCTACTCGAGAGGTGAAAGACCAGCTACTGCGGAAAAAGGGCAGCTCAGTAACAAGCGCAATTGAGAGGGCTGTAATCTACGGTGAGAAATACGCTGTCATTCGGTATCCCGGGAATACGACAAATTACGTGTTCGAGATGGACGCTATCGAACTGGTTCCACCGACGGCGTTGAAGGACGAGCCGGTATTTCACTATTTTCGTTCTGTGGCCAATGCCCGAGTTGATCGAGCCGAGCCGAAGGACAAGCCGATCGCCGAAAATGTGTTGCGCCAGTTGGATGCAATAACTGCATGCGCTGACACGGCATTGCACGCCTACTGCTCTGGGCAGAACGGACGGCATGCACAAACGGGAGACTTCATCTTTCCTTTTGGTATCAATGAAAGCCAACTTCAAGCCGTCGAGCGGGCCTTTACCTCACAGATCAGTCTGATCGAAGGGCCTCCCGGTACCGGCAAGACCCAGACCATTCTGAACATCGTCGCCAATATCCTGTTGCGTGGAAAAAACGTGGCGGTAGTGTCCAACAACAATTCAGCAGTCGCGAATGTCTGTGAAAAACTGGGCAAGTCCGGGCTGGATTATCTTGTCGCCGAGTTGGGCAGCAAAGAGAACCGCGAGGCATTCTTCGCCAACCCTCGTCCTCGACCCTTGGCGATTCTCGAAGCTTCGCCCTCGATGGAGCGCATCCAAGTCGTTTTGCAGCAGTTGAAACAATATCTGCAGGTCCGGAACACGGTGGCGCAGTTGCAGATTGAAATCCATGAATTGGAGGTGGAGCGGGGCTATCTTCGGCAATGGCAGCAGGATAACGGCGTGCAGGCGCCCGTCGCCCTGGACAAGTACAAGCTCTCCCCGCAAAAGGCAGCCGACCTGATGGCTTACCTGACGCATCTTGCAGGCGACCGCGTCAGGATCAAGGACAGGATCGAGTTGCTGTTCAATTTCAGGATTTTGCGCATCAGGCCATTCGATAACTGGGAAAAGCGCAAATCGACCTTCTATGGCCTGCAGCTTCACTACTACGACAAGGCACTGCAGGAACGAAAAACGGCATTGGCCACTCATCAGGAGACGTTGCGACTCGGCAATTACCAGGCGCTGCTGGATGAGCTGACGAGCGCTTCGATGAAGTATCTCAAGCAGCATCTGCATCGGCATGTGCCGGACCCTGAACCCTTTGACGCCAAGACCTACAAGCGCAAATTCGACGAGTTCGTGAAGCGCTATCCAATCATCTCCAGCAGTACGCATTCGATCATCAACTCGCTTCAAGGCGGGGCGATGCTCGACTACGTCATTATCGACGAGGCCTCCCAACAGGACATCGTTCCGGGAATTCTGGCGCTGGGTTGTGCGAAGAACCTGATCATCGTTGGCGACAGAAAGCAGTTGGCGCACATTCCGGCAAAGCTGGGCATGGCGGCGCCCAAGGACCACTTCGATTGCGAGAAATACAGCCTGCTCGATTCGTGCATCAGTGTGTTCAAGGGTTCGATCCCGATGACGTTGTTGAAAGAACACTATCGTTGTCACCCGCGAATCATTCAGTTCTGCAATCAGCAGTTCTACGACAATCAGCTGGTTGCGATGACGCAAGACCGTGGGGAAAAGCCGTTGTCGCTGCTTGTTACCGCAAAGGGCAATCACACACGAAAGACAACCAACTTGCGAGAGCTGGATTCGCTGCTGGCGATGCTTGAAGGTGAAGGCGAAAGTTCATGGGAGGGAGAGGACGGAAGGGGATTCATTGCACCTTTCAGGGCACAGGCGACGCTTTCGGGCACGCTGTTGCCGGCTGATTTCGTCAATGACACCGTGCATAAATTCCAAGGGCGAGAGTGCAACGAGATCGTCTATTCAACCGTGCTGGACAAAAAGAGCAACACGCCGAAATTACTGGCTTTCGTGGACGATCCGCGCATGGTCAATGTGGCGGTATCCAGAGCCAAAAACCGCTTCACCCTCGTCACTGGGGACGAAGTTTTTACGGCGAACAACGGACCTGTCGCAGCGTTGGTGCGCTACATCGAATACTACGCCGAAGAAGGGCAGATGCACCGCGCGCTGGTGATATCGGCCTTCGACTTGCTCTACAACGAATACGACCAATCGCTCGAACGACTCAATGCGCGCTTGCGACGCAATGACTCCAAGTACAAATCTGAGCGGATCGTGGCGCAGATACTGCGAGAGACGCTGGTTCAGGAGGCGTGCCACGCTATCACGTTCCACTCGCAGATCGCGCTGAACCAATTGGCCTCGCCAACCAACGAAAGCCTGACGCCGCGGGAGCGATCATTCATGAACAACGGCGCCAGTTGTGACTTCGTGCTCTATTTCAAGGTCGGAAAAAAGCCGCTGGGTGTGATAGAGGTCGACGGGGGCAGCCATGACAAGCCGGATCAGGCCGAACGCGATGCCTTGAAAGACAGCATCCTGCGCAAGTGTGAAATTCCCTTGCTGCGCTTGCGAACCATCGAAAGCCGCATAGAACAACAGGTGGCCGTTTTTGTGATGCAGTGGGCAACCAGCGTTTCAAAGGAAATTGCGACATAGTTTGAACCGCAGGGGCGTCATGAGGCGCCCCTTTTCACCTCTGGCGGTCGTCGTTGGAGAGCGTGGCGCGACAATACTTCACTTAATCTTTCTCAATTGCAGGTGTATCGTATTCGCCTTTTACAGGCTCCCGGGCCTGTCGCTGATACGTGAGGTAGTTGAGTTCATGTCCTTTACCCGTCGCCAAATCCTCGGTGGCCTGGCCGGTCTTGTTGTCGTTGGTGTCGGAGCGGGGGGCGCGTCGCGGTACTGGCTGGGCAAGATGGCCGACGCCGATGCGGGCCATGACTATGAGCTGATCGCCGCGCCACTGGACGTCGAGCTGGTCGCCGGGCACAAGACCGAAGCCTGGGCGTTCGGCCCGTCGGCGCCGGGCACCGAGTTGCGCGTTCGTCAGGGCGAATGGCTGCGGGTGCGTTTCATCAACCACCTGCCGGTGGCGACCACCATTCACTGGCATGGCATCCGCCTGCCACTGGAAATGGACGGCGTGCCTTACGTCTCGCAATTGCCGGTGTTGCCGGGCGAATACTTCGATTACAAATTCCGCGTGCCCGATGCCGGCAGCTATTGGTATCACCCGCACGTGAACAGCAGCGAAGAACTCGGTCGCGGGCTGGTTGGCCCGTTGATCGTCGAGGAACGCGAGCCGACCGGTTTCAAGTACGAAAAGACCCTGAGCCTCAAGAGCTGGCACGTTGATGAAGAAGGCGCGTTCGTTGCCTTCAGCATTCCTCGCGAGGCGGCCCGAGGCGGCACGGCGGGGCGCCTGTCGACCATCAATGGTGTCTCGCAAGCGGTGATCGACTTGCCCGCCGGGCAGATCACCCGCGTGCGTCTGCTCAACCTCGACAACACCCTGACCTACCGGCTCAACATTCCGGGCATCGAAGCGCAGATTTATGCGTTGGACGGCAACCCCATTGAGCCGCGCCCGTTGGGCAAGGAGTACTGGCTTGGCCCGGGCATGCGCATTTGCCTGGCGATCAAGGCTCCGCCGGCCGGTGAGGAATTATCCCTGCGCAACGGCCCGGTTCGCTTGGGCACGTTCCGCTCCGTGGCCAACAACGACGCGCCAACCACATGGCCGCCCGCGCTGCCCGCCAATCCGGTGGCCGAGCCGGATCTGGCGAATGCCGAGAAACTAAACTTCAATTTCGAATGGGTCGGCTCGGTGTCGGTCAACGTCGACAACGGCAAGCCGCCAAGCCTGTGGCAGATCAACGGCAAGGCCTGGGACATCACCGACAAGACCTGCGCCGACCGCCCGATTGCCAAACTCGAGAAGGGCAAGAGCTACATTTTCGAATTGAAAAACATGACTCAATATCAGCACCCGATTCACCTGCACGGCATGAGCTTCAAGGTCATTGCTTCGAACCGGCACAAGGTCATTCCGTATTTCACCGACACCTATTTGCTGGGCAAGAACGAACGCGCACAAGTGGCGCTGGTGGCGGATAACCCTGGGGTGTGGATGTTCCATTGCCATGTGATCGACCACATGGAAACCGGCCTGATGGCCGCCATCGAGGTGGCATGATGCGTCAGATTCGTCCCGCCGCGATCATCGATCGCAGTCGTGATCGCGACTTCATGCGCGAAGCCCTGGCGCTGGCCGCTCAAGGCGCGGCGCTGGGTGAAGTGCCGGTGGGCGCGGTGCTGGTACAGGACGGTGAAATCATCGGTCGCGGCTTCAATTGCCCGATCAGCGGCAACGACCCGAGTGCTCATGCCGAGATGGTCGCCATCCGCGCCGCAGCGTTGGCGGCCAGTAATTATCGTCTGCCGGGCAGTACGCTATACGTGACGCTGGAGCCGTGCAGCATGTGCGCCGGGCTGATCGTGCATTCGCGGATTGCGCGGGTGGTGTATGGCGCTTTGGAGCCGAAGGCAGGGATTGTGCAAAGTCAGGGGCAGTTCTTCACTCAAGGCTTTTTGAATCACCGGGTGCTGTATGAAGGCGGGGTGTTGGCCGAGGAGTGCGGGGCGGTGCTCAGCGAGTTCTTCAAGGCCCGACGAAGCCGCTGAGCGCGTTGATCAACCTATGTAACCCGTACTCTTCAGGTGCGCTTCTGCATGGTTGCCCAAGTAATCACGAATGGCCGAGAAGAAGGCTGGCCAATGATGATTACTGTCTTTTATCAAAAAGGTTGAGGCTAAATAACTCCGTGCGTCTTCAAGAGATCTGCCGTTATCTACCAATAATTTTAATTGGTCATTAAGTTTGTCGAGAGCCGGCTTTCTGAGCTTACGCAAGCGGGGGCTATCCAGCTGAAGATTGTCTACAGTTGCCTTTGCCTTGGTAATGCAGACCGCGGCGGAATTACAGTTCGTTTCATTGACATGCATTCCACCAGTACTACGATCAAATTTAAATAAACAGTAATCGCTTGTGAGATTCAGCGGGTTCAGAATTACGGCGTCCCAATCGTTTTCTCCTTTTAGAACGTCACAGCTGTGCAAGGCAGTAAAGCGGCTCATCGCTTCAACCACGTCAGGTCTAGAACCTCCATGACAGACGGCCAGGAGATTTTGCCAATCGAGGTGCCAGTTCTTGGGGGCGGAGGCATCTGATTTTGGATGAAAGTGTTCTACACGAAAGTCAGCAACACCTGTGTGGTCTGCTGCTTTCAAGTTGATTTCGCAGTAAGCACATATTCCACTTTGATCGGTAGCCAGTTGACGCTGAACAGCTTTACGTCTGGCTGAGGATCTCTTGAAGTGATCCCAGGTTCGGGTTGGATTGGTGGTTACGTAATTCTTTAGTTCGTTAGGTTCCTGGTTCTTTAACGTGTTTTTCATGAGCGGCGATCCATTTCCTTCAGGCGAACATCCATGTCCAAGCGTATCAGCTCGGGCTCGTGACCAGCCCCCAATTATCGAGTTTCTGTTTAAGTGCCAGTCCATCCTTTGAATCCCATTTATCGTCGGCAACCAGCTGTTGGTATTTTTTCAGGTCACGGACTATCGCTATTTTTTCCGAACGGGATTCTGTGCCCAGTACGTCAGTCAGCATCTGTTGTGCTTCTGCACCCTCTGAAAACTCAACAAGATCCACGTGAGGTTTTCCGTCTTGCCAATCAATTATGCGTAATGATTCGGGTGGAACGGTACTGATCACTTGCGGACTATGAGTAGTAACAATGAACTGAACATCCGGAAAGGTGCGCATAAGGTCAGGAAGAATTTTTTGCTGCCAGCCAGGGTGCAAGTGCAGGTCGACTTCGTCTATGAGGATCACGCCTTCGGTGTCCAACGGATCGGTGGCTTGCGGATTGGCTTCGGCCATGCGCGCAGCAATATCCATAACCATTGCAATCGTGGTTCGATAACCGTCACTCAGCTGTTCGATACGCAACTGTTTGGTTATGCCCTCCACGTTCCAGTCGAGCATTAGCCCGGCAGGATATGCGCCACGAGGATTGCTGAAATCTGGCATTAGTCTACTGATTGCCATTCGTATGGCTCGCAACTCAGGTTGTTCAAAATCAAACGACCTCTGCGCTTTATGTTCGCGACTTTCACAGTCTTCCAGATGATAGAAGTACTCAATGAATCTCTTGAAGTTTGTTCGGCTTTGGAGGGCGCCATCAAAGGCATCAAATCGGTTAAAGCTGTTTTTGAAACCCTTCTTGCGCTGAGGAATATCGAATACGCCTCGTCCCGTTCCGTAGTAAATGAAAACTGGAAGTTTGTAAGGTTGTTTTTCGTTGGCAGCGTCAATAAAGCTGTCGGCGTACTCCGTCAGTGCTTTATGACCAATTGCTGGCGGAATCTGTGCAGCGGTTTTCTTTGTCTGATCTCTTTTTTCTGTGCGATCCCATTGCAAGCCATCGGTGCTTTCACAAAGAATTCGCATGTATGGGGGCTTGCTGCCATCAGGGTAGATCTGATAGTCCGCGTCACGCGGGCTTATGCCGGATACGCCAGGCAGCCTTGAAACAAAGAGTCCGAAAGCGGTCGCCAATGCGTCCAGAACGCTTGATTTGCCTGCGCCATTTCTAGCCACCAATACAGTTATTTTTTCGTCGAATTCAATCTTGAAATCAGCAAAGCGGCGGTAGTGTTTCAGTGTCAGCTGTCTGATTTTCACAGTACATATCCTTTCTGTGATGGCTACTTTCAATGAATGCCGATTTTTCGTTCACTTACCGATGCGCGTGAAAGTAGCAGAGTCTAACTACTCCGGTTAAGAAAATTCTTGTTTGCGCATTGAGCGACTCGCTCCTATGAGAGAGGGACTACTTTCTCGCCACAATCACCGCCCGCATCGGCGCCGGCAGCCCTTCAATCGTCTTGCTGTGATCTTCCGGATCGAGGAAATCGCTCAACGACTGATACTTCATCCATTCCGTCCCGCGCTGTTCCTCGACCGTGGTCACGCTCACGTCCACACAGCGAACATCGGTAAACCCGGCACGCCGCAACCAAAGCTCCAGCGCCGGCACCGATGGCAAAAACCACACGTTCCGCATCTGCGCATAGCGATCTTCCGGCACCAGCACCTGTTGCTGATCGCCTTCAATCACCAGCGTCTCCAGCACCAATTCGCCGCCCTTGACCAGGCAATCCTTCAGCGCCAGCAAATGTTCGATCGGTGAGCGGCGGTGGTAGAACACACCCATGGAAAACACCGTGTCGAAACCTTCAAGGTTCTGCGGCAGGTCTTCAAAAGGAAACGGCAAGTGCCAGGCATTGGGCTCGGACAAGTAGCGCTGGACCGCCTGGAACTGACAGAAGAACAGCCAGTTCGGATCGACGCCGATCACGCTGTCGGCACCGGCACCGAGCATGCGCCACATGTAATAACCATTGCCGCAGCCGACATCGAGGATGCGTTTGCCCTTCAGGTCCAGATGCGGTGCGACGCGCGACCATTTCCAGTCCGAACGCCATTCAGTATCAACGTGCACGCCGAACAGATCGAACGGACCCTTGCGCCACGGCGACAAACCCATCAGTGCCGTACGCATCTGCACGCGGGTTGCGTCGTCGCAAGCCGTGTCCAGCGTCAAACCGTTGAGCAGATCGACCTCGCTCGGCTGGATCTTCGGCAAGGCGTCCAGTGCACTTTGCCAGCGCTCCAGGTCGCCGTGACCCTTTTCCATTTTCTTGTCGAGTTGCGCTTGCAGGGTGTTGGCCCAATCGGCCAGCGGCGTGCCGGCCAGACGGCGGGCGAGAGGGGACAGATCAATCATGGCAAGGCAATCAACGAGGCAAAGTTAAGACACTGGAACCACGGCACGACTTTCGAGAACCCGGCGGCCAGCAGGCGCTCGCGGTGTTCTTCGAGGCTGTCGGGCTTCATGACGTTTTCGATGGCGCTGCGCTTCTGGGCGATTTCCAGCTCGCTGTAGCCGTTGGCGCGTTTGAAGGCGACGTGCAGGTCGGTGAGCAGTGCGTGTTCTTCGGGGTCGTTGAAACGCAGCTTTTCCGAGAGGATCAACGCACCACCGGGCAACAGCGACTGGCGGATGCGCGAGAGCAACGCGGTGCGCTGGTCGGGGGCGATGAATTGCAGCGTGAAGTTCAGTGCCACTACCGAAGCTGGCTGGAATTGCAAAGCGAGGATGTCGCCTTCGATCACTTCGACCGGCAACAATTCCTGGAACATCGAGTCCTGGCCGTTGAGGTATTCGCGGCAGCGCTCGACCATCGCCACGGAGTTATCCACAGCGATGACGCGGCAGCCATCGGTGCGTACATGACGGCGCAACGCCTGGGTCACGGCGCCGAGGGACGAGCCGAGGTCGTAGAGCACGCTGTTGGGCTGGGCGAATTGCGCGGCGAGCACGCCGAGGTTTTCAACGATGGTCGGATAGCCGGGTACCGAACGCTTGATCATGTCCGGGAACACTCGCACCACGTCCTCGTTAAAGGCGAAGTCGGGCACCTGGGCCAAAGGCTGGGCGAAAAGGCGATCGGATTCTTTGCTCACGGCGGTTCCAGCGGTGTAGGTGGAAAAGGCCGGCATTTTAGCCAACTTGGCGCGGGGATGCGCGGGTTGTCTGATAAACCGGGCGGACTCACCTCGGCTAAAGGGAAGAAACACCATTGTGGCGAGGGAGCTTGCTCCCGCTGGGTTGCGAAGCAGCCCCAAATCTGGCGAGCGCTACGCACTCGAGCGGGAGCAAGCTCCCTCGCCACAGGGGTCAGCGTTGTTCTTGAGAAAACGCCGACGCCGCAATCCCCCATTGCCCCAACCAGTAGCTGAGAATGATCACGTAAGGTGCGGCATGAAACGGCGCGACAAACCGGTTGATGCCAATCACGCTGTCCGAGAATACAAACGCCAAGGCACCCGCCGCCGCCAGCAACGCCGAGCGTTTCGGCACATCGGTATCCAGGCGAGCCAGTGCCCGCCAAAGCATCGCACTGATGGCCAAGCCATAGACAATCACCGGGATCAGCAGCGGGCCCAGACCATTGGCAATCAAAATCCCCAACAGCACCGCGCCGACGCCCAGCGCGAGGATCAATGGCAACACCGCCAACCGCCGGCAATCACTCAAATACGCTTTCAGATACGCAAGATGCGCGACCAAAAAAGCCCCGAGCCCGAACACAAACAAATCCCCCGGCCACGCCAGCAACACATCGCCGAGCAGGGAAAAAATCAGGCCCAGGCTGATCCAGCGCCGATATTCGCTGGGCGGCGCGTCGTGCAGCCACCCGAGCAAGGCCAGCACGGGCAGCGGTTTGACCAGCAGGCAAAGCAACGCGGCATGCACGCTCAGGCCGTAGAGAAAAGTCACCGCGCCCATCAGCGCCAGAATCAGCCAGCCCACGATCAGTTAACCGAAATCGCGCAGTCGAAGGTTTCCACCGCCGGTACTTCCGGGGCCCAAGGCTGTTGCGAAGTCAGGCGCAAGCGCCCCGAACCGGCGCCGAACGCCTGAAAGCGCCAGGTCGACACACCGGCCGCGCCCACGACGCCGGCGTCTTCCGGGTTTCGATAAACCTCCGGCCCCATTGAACGCAACACGCCACCGGCCGAATCCTGGATCGCCCAGCGGTAACCCGTGGTCGGGTTGCTCGGCAGGGTCAGGATGAGGTTTTGCCCACTGTTCATTTTCACCGGGCATTCGCTTTGTTTTTCCACGGTCACGTTCTGCTTCGGTTGCGTGGCGCACGCGGCCAGCAAGGCGAGGGCGAGGGGGACAAACAGGCGGGTGGGGGACATAGGGGCAGCGGCTCCGGCATTCACGACGAACGGCGAGCATAACTGAAGATGAGACAAATTGTGACGGACAACGGGATCGATGTCGTTGTCAGTGCTGACGCCTTCGCGGGCAAGCCTCGCTCCTACAGATTGTGTGTTTCACCAAAATGGGTACGACACATAACCGTAGGAACGAGGCTTGCCCGCGAAGGCGATCTTGCAGGCGCTACAGGACCGTCAGAACAGAATCTTCGCCACATCCGCAAAACGCTTGGCGAAATGCACGGTGATCCCTTCTTTCAGATAGTCCGGCAATTCATCAAAACTCCCACGATTCGGCTCGGGCAGAATCAATTCAAAGATCTTCTGCCGTCGCGCCGCGATCACTTTCTCGCGCACCCCGCCAATCGGCAATACATGCCCGGTCAGCGTCAGTTCGCCAGTCATGGCTACGCCTTTTTTCGGCGGTTGGTTCCGAGCCAGGGACAGCAAGGCGCTGGCCATGGTCACGCCGGCGCTCGGGCCGTCTTTCGGGGTGGCGCCTTCCGGTACGTGCAGGTGGACGAAAGCTTCGTCGAAGAATTTCGGATCACCGCCAAACGATTTCAGGTTGGAGCTGACGTAGCTGTAGGCAATTTCCGCCGACTCCTTCATCACGTCGCCCAGTTGCCCGGTGAGTTTGAAACCCCGGTTGAGCGTGTGAATCCGCGTCGCTTCGATCGGCAGGGTTGCGCCGCCCATGCTGGTCCAGGCCAGGCCTGTGATCACACCGGTACCCGACAGTACTTGCTCGTTGCGGAACACCGGATGGCCGAGTGAGTCTTCGAGGTCTTTTGGCGCAATTTTGATCACCGCTTTCGGTTCGTCGATCAACTTCACCACGGCTTTACGTACCAGTTTGCCCAGTTGTTTTTCCAACTGGCGCACCCCGGCCTCACGGGCGTAGCCATCGATCAGGGCTTTCAAGGCACTGTCACTGATGGCCAGGCTGCCTTTCGACACGCCGGCCTTCTCCAGTTGTTTCGGCCACAGGTGACGCTTGGCGATGGCGATTTTTTCTTCGGTGATGTAGCCCGACAGGCGAATGATTTCCATCCGGTCCAGCAGCGGGCCGGGGATCGAGTCCAGGGTGTTGGCGGTGCAGATGAACAGAACTTTCGACAGGTCCAGACGCAGGTCCAGGTAGTGGTCGAGGAATTCGACGTTCTGTTCCGGGTCCAGGGTTTCCAGCAGCGCCGAGGCCGGGTCGCCCTGGTAGCTCTGGCCCATCTTGTCGATCTCGTCGAGCATGATCACCGGGTTCATCACTTCGACGTCTTTCAACGCCTGCACCAGTTTGCCCGGCTGCGCGCCGATGTAGGTGCGGCGGTGGCCCTTGATCTCGGCTTCGTCGCGCATGCCGCCGAGGCTGAAGCGATAGAACGGTCGGCCAAGGGATTCGGCGATGGATTTGCCGACGCTGGTCTTGCCCACGCCCGGCGGACCCACCAGCAGCACGATGGAGCCGCTGATCTCGCCTTTATAGGCACCGACGGCGAGGAATTCGAGGATGCGGTCCTTGATGTCATCAAGGCCGGCGTGGTGTTTGTCCAGCACCTTGCGGGCGTGCTTGAGGTCGAGTTTGTCCTCGCCGTACACGCCCCACGGCACCGAGGTCGCCCAGTCGAGGTAGTTGCGGGTGACCGCGTACTCCGGCGACCCGGTTTCGAGGATCGACAGTTTGTTCATTTCCTCTTCGATGCGTTTCTGTGCCTGCGCCGACAAGACCTTGCCCTCCAGGCGTTGTTCGAACTGCTCGATGTCGGCGCTGCGGTCGTCCTTGGTCAGGCCCAGCTCTTGCTGGATGACCTTCAGTTGTTCCTTGAGGAAGAACTCGCGCTGGTGCTCACCGATCTTGCGGTTCACTTCGGCGGAAATCTCTTTTTGCAGACGCGCGACTTCGACTTCCTTGCGCAGCATCGGCAGGACTTTTTCCATGCGCTTGAGCATCGGCACGCAGTCGAGCACTTCCTGCAGCTCGCTGCCGGTGGCCGAGGTCAGGGCGGCGGCGAAGTCGGTCAGGGGCGACGGATCGTTGGGGCTGAAGCGGTTGAGGTAGTTTTTCAGCTCTTCGCTGTACAGCGGGTTGAGCGGCAGCAGTTCCTTGATCGCGTTGATCAGCGCCATGCCGTAGGCCTTGACCTCGTCGGTGGGCTCGGTCGGCTGGTGCGGGTATTCGACTTCCACCAGGTACGGCGGGCGATGGTGCTTGAGCCAGGTGCGGATGCGCACGCGGGTCAGGCCCTGGGCGACGAATTGCAACTTGCCGTTTTCGCGGCTGGCGTGGTGCACCTTGACCAGCGTGCCGTAGAGCGGCAGGGCCGAGGTGTCGAAATGACGCGGGTCTTCCTGGGGCGTGTCCATGTAGAACAGGGCCAGGGAGTGGTGATCGGATTTGCTCACCAGATCCAGCGTTTCAGCCCACGGTTCTTCATTGACGATGACCGGCAGCACTTGGGCCGGGAAGAACGGGCGATTGTGGATCGGGATGATGTAGACCTTGTCCGGCAGGTTCTGGCCGGGCAGGGCGAGGCCTTTGCCGGTGGAGTGGTGTTCGGCGTTCTCGGGGTCGGCGTACTCGCTCGGGTCTTCGGGGAATTCTTGCTGGTCGCTCATGGGGCACCTGCGCAAAGGGGTATGGGTCTTAGATGGGGCAGGTGGGGGGTGGTTTCAATGGCAGGGGGTATTTCGTGATGTGTGTTCAGGTTTTTGACAGGGTTTGAGATTTTCAGCGTTTGTCAGGGCTACATCGCTGGCAAGCCAGCTCCTACAGGAAGTGCGTAAGCCTTGCAGGAGCTGTCGGGATGGGTTTACGGGCGAATCTCGATCATCGTGCCGTCCGGCACCAGGTTCCAGATTTCACGCATGTCCATATTGCGCATGGCGATGCAGCCGTCGGTCCAGTCCAGGGTGTGGAACAGGTCTTCAGGGGTGTCTTCGGTGTCCGGCGTACCGTGGATCATGATCATGCTGCCAGGCGCGACACCTTCACGGCGGGCGCGAGCGGAGTCGCTGATGTTCGGGTAGGAAATGTGCATCGCCAGATTGAAACGGTCGCTGGTCTTGCGCCAGTCGATCCAGTAGAAGCCTTCCGGCGTGCGTTTGTCGCCCTCCATCAGTTTCGGCCCCTTGGGGCGTTTGCCCAGGGAAATGCGATAGGTCTTGAGCGGCTTGCCGTCGTTGATCAATTGCAATTGGTGGGTGGATTTGAGAACCAGGACTTTTTCGATGACTTTGCCGTCCAGGGTCTCCGCAACGGAAGCCTGTGACAGGGCAACGAACGACAAGCAAAACACGGCAAGCAACCAGCGCATTGAAACGATATCCCTGAAAGGTGTCGCGGCTATTTTATTTATAGAAGTTTTTTTAAGTGATGGCAGGCTGAGCAAGCGGCGGGATCGACTCGGACCGCACGGGGTAGACCTCGGTCCGCCGGTCAGCGAAGAAGCATTCTAAGGTACGGCCCACCGTGCGGAAAGCCAGGTCGGACCACGGGATGTCGGCTTCGTCGAAAAGTGCCACTTCCAGGCTCTCGGGGCCGGCGGAAAAATCCAGGTCCACCAGTTCGGCGCGGAAGAACACATGCACCTGACTGATGTGCGGCACGTCGATCAGCGTATAGATGCTCAGATTGCGCACCCGCGCACAGGCTTCCTCAGCCGTTTCGCGAATGGCCGCCTGCTCGATGGTTTCGCCGTTCTCCATGAAACCGGCGGGCAGGGTCCAGTAACCGAGCCGTGGCTCGATGGCGCGTCGGCACAGCAACACTTTCGAGCCCCAGGTCGCCACGCAGCCGGCGACGATATTGGGGTTCTGGTAGTGAATCGCGTGACAGCTGTCACAGACAAAACGCAGACGCGAATCACCTTCCGGAATGCGTTGGGTCACCGGGTTGCCGCACTGACTGCAAAATTTCATGCTTGGGTTCCTGAATGCTGCGCCTATCTTGGCGTGCGGTGGTGTCTGTCGGCAAGTTGTCGTTTCGCGACACGCGGCAGTGCGGGGGTTGGGCGGTCGATGTGATTGGTGCATGATGCGAGGTAGAGAATAAATCGAGAAGACTCATGCTGGACGAGCTACTGCATCGAGTAAGCAACCACACACCCCGCACACTGGAAACCGACAAGCGTTTCCCTGAGGCTGCGGTACTGGTGCCCATTACTCGCAGTGATGAACCGGAACTGGTCCTGACCCTGCGCGCCAGCGGGCTCTCGACCCATGGCGGTGAAGTCGCCTTCCCTGGCGGACGACGGGATCCCGAAGACCCGGACCTGATTTTCACCGCCCTGCGCGAAGCCGAAGAAGAAATCGGCCTGCCGCCGGGGCTGGTCGAAGTGATCGGGCCGTTGAGCCCGCTGATCTCCCTGCACGGCATCAAGGTCACGCCTTATGTCGGTGTGATTCCGGATTTCGTCGAGTACCGGGCCAACGATGCCGAGATCGCAGCCGTGTTCAGCGTGCCCCTGGAATTCTTCCGCAAGGACCCGCGCGAACATACCCATCGCATCGATTACCAGGGGCGCAGTTGGTACGTGCCGAGTTATCGTTATGGCGAATACAAGATCTGGGGCCTGACGGCGATCATGATCGTCGAGTTGATCAACCTGCTCTATGACGCCAGGATCAGCCTGCACCAGCCTCCCAAGAGTTTTATCAACACCTGAAGCCATCGTTCGTATGGCGTGAGACCTGCTTTTTACCAGTAAGCCTGCCTGGCCTTGAGGACTACACCATGAAATACCGCTTGGGCGACGCCCGTGTCGAGACCCATCCGCAGAGCTGGGTCGCCCCCAACGCCGTGCTGGTGGGCAAGGTCAAACTGGAAGAGGGCGCCAACGTCTGGTTCAACGCGGTGCTGCGTGGCGACAACGAACTGATCCTGATCGGCAAGAACAGTAACGTCCAGGACGGCACCGTGATGCACACCGACATCGGCTACCCGCTGACTGTCGGCACTGGCGTGACCATCGGCCACAACGCCATGCTTCACGGCTGCACCGTCGGTGATTACAGCCTGATCGGCATCAACGCGGTGATCCTCAACGGCGCGAAGATCGGCAAGAACTGCATCATCGGCGCCAACTCGCTGATCGGTGAGGGCAAGGAAATTCCGGACGGTTCGCTGGTCATGGGCTCGCCGGGCAAGGTTGTTCGTGAGCTGACCGAGCCGCAAAAGAAGATGCTGGAGGCCAGCGCTGCGCACTATGTGCATAACTCGCAGCGTTATGCCCGCGATCTGGTCGAGCAGGAAGAATGAGCACGCCAGAACGCCCGGTCCGATCGCCCTGCGTGAATATCTGTGCGCTGGACGACGATGACATTTGCACCGGGTGTCAGCGCACGGTGGATGAGATCACGCGCTGGAGCCGGATGGACAATGAAGAGCGGCGCAAGGTGTTGGGGTTATGTCATGAGCGGGCGAAGTCCAGTGGCCTCGTCTGGATGATCGGTAACAAGTCCGATAGATAGCCCTGTAGGAGCGAGCTTGCTCGCGAAAAACCAGAGGGCGCCGCGTGGCATCCGGTTTTACGCGTCATCGTTCACGACCATCGCGAGCAAGCTCGCTCCTACATGAATTACCCTTTGCCACTCATTACCAGTCTCGCCAATCTCCATGCTCTTCCTGATCGCCTACATCAGCAGCGTCGTACTGATCAACTACGCCTTTTCCACCGCGCCGCACCTGGACATCATCTGGTCCGCCTGGGGCGGTTTGGTGTTCGTTTTGCGCGACATGGTGCAAACCCGCTTCGGCCATGGCGCGATCGCGGCCATGCTGGCGGCGCTGGTGCTGTCGTACGTCACGTCCGATCCTTCCATCGCGCTGGCCAGTGCCACGGCGTTCGCAGTGTCCGAGTGCATCGACTGGCTGGTGTTCAGCGTCACCAAACGTCCGCTGCACGACCGCCTGTGGATAAGTTCGGCCCTGAGTATTCCCCTCGATACCTTCATCTTCTTCGGCATGATCGACGCCTTCACTCCGGCCGTGATCCTCACCGCCATGGGCTCGAAGTTCGCCGGCGTAACGGCCGTGTGGCTAATCATGGCGTGGCGCTTGCGCAAACAGGCTGTCGCCGGCTGAAGCCAAACCCTCAGGTTCATGTAAAATGCCGCGCTTTCTCCCCATGGGAAGCGCGCGAGTAGCGTGTACGGCCAGTTCGTTAGTTCAAGCTCGGATGCAGGAAGCCCATAGCCAAGGCGCTGTGACGAGTCATAGCTCGCTATGGCGAGGAACAGCAACGCAGGATATGGGCTTCCTGCGCCGAAATTGACTAACAGAACTGGCCACACACGCTACTTTCGTTGCATCCCTCGATGATCCGCTCCTTTGAGGACCTGAGATGACCCGTATCGGAACTCCATTGTCGCCAACCGCGACCCGCGTATTGATGTGTGGCTGTGGTGAGTTGGGCAAGGAAGTGGTGATCGAGCTGCAACGCCTGGGAGTTGAAGTGATTGCCGTGGATCGCTACGCCAACGCGCCGGCCATGCAAGTGGCCCATCGCAGCCACGTGATCAACATGCTCGACGGCGCCGCCCTGCGTGCGGTGATCGAAGCCGAGAAGCCGCATTTCATCGTGCCGGAAATCGAAGCCATCGCCACCGCGACCCTGGTCGAACTGGAAGCCGAAGGCTTCACTGTGATCCCGACCGCGCGTGCCGCGCAGCTGACCATGAACCGTGAAGGCATCCGTCGCCTGGCGGCTGAAGAGCTGGACCTGCCGACCTCGCCGTACCACTTCGCCGACACGTTCGAGGATTACAGCAAGGCCGTTCAGGACCTGGGTTTCCCGTGCGTGGTCAAGCCGGTCATGAGTTCGTCGGGCAAAGGCCAGAGCCTGCTGCGCAGCGCCGATGACGTGAAAACCGCGTGGGACTACGCGCAAGAAGGCGGCCGCGCCGGTAAAGGTCGCGTGATCATCGAGGGCTTCATCGACTTCGACTACGAAATCACCCTGCTGACCGTCCGTCACGTCGGCGGTACCACGTTCTGCGCGCCGGTCGGTCACCGTCAGGAGAAGGGCGACTACCAGGAATCCTGGCAGCCACAAGCCATGAGCCCGGTTGCCCTGGCGGAATCCGAGCGTGTGGCCAAAGCGGTCACTGAAGCCTTGGGTGGTCGTGGTCTGTTTGGCGTCGAGCTGTTCATCAAAGGTGATCAGGTGTGGTTCAGCGAAGTCTCGCCGCGTCCGCATGACACCGGTCTGGTGACCCTGATTTCTCAGGACCTGTCGCAATTTGCACTGCATGCGCGGGCCATTCTGGGCCTGCCGATTCCGTTGATCCGTCAGTTCGGGCCTTCGGCTTCGGCAGTGATTCTGGTGGAAGGGCAATCGACCCAGACCGCATTCGCCAATCTGGGTGCTGCGTTGAGCGAGCCGGATACGGCGTTGCGTCTGTTTGGCAAGCCTGAAGTGAATGGTCAGCGCCGGATGGGTGTGGCGCTGGCGCGGGATGAGTCGATCGAGGCTGCCCGGGCTAAAGCGACCCGTTCTTCTCAGGCTGTTGTTGTAGAGCTGTAAACCGAGGCGCGGCAATCGCTAGCAGGCTAGCTCCCACAGGGTTATTGGTTGGTCACAGATTTTGTGTTCACCCAATTTCCATGTGGGAGCCAGCCTGCTGGCGATACTTCTGATTCAGGCAACCCGATTCAAATCGTTATGCCGCGTCTCCTTCAGGCACAGCACCGCAATCAAACTCAGCACCGCCGCCCCCGACACATACCCGCCGACGTAACTCAAACCGCCCATCGCCACCAGCTTCTGCGCGAAGAACGGCGCCGCCGAGGCTCCGACAATTCCGCCCAGGTTGTAGGCCGCTGACGCGCCGGTATAGCGCACGTGTGTCGGAAACAGCTCCGGCAGCAGTGCACCCATCGGTGCGAACGTCACGCCCATCAGAAACAACTCGATGCACAGGAACAGCGCCACGCCCCAGGTCGAACCCTGGGTCAGCAGCGGCTCCATCAGGAACCCGGACAGAATCGCCAGCACGCCACCGATGATCAGCACCGGTTTGCGCCCATAACGGTCACTGGCACAGGCCGACAATGGCGTCGCGGCGGCCATGAACAGCACGGCGAAGCACAGCAGCGCGAGGAAGGTTTCGCGGGTGTAACCGAGCGTCGACACACCATAACTCAGCGAAAACACCGTCGAGATGTAGAAGAGCGCGTAGCACACCACCATCGAACCCGCGCCCAACAGCATCGGTGCCCAATATTGGCTGAAAAGCTCGACCAGCGGGATCTTCACCCGCTCCTGACGCGCCATGGCATTGGCGAACACTGGCGTCTCGTGCAGCTTGAGACGCACGTACAGGCCGACCATCACCAGCGCGGCGCTGAGCAGGAACGGAATCCGCCAGCCCCACGAACGGAACTGTTCGTCGTCCAGCGTCATTGCCAACGTCAGGAACAGGCCATTGGCGGCGAGAAAGCCAATCGAAGGGCCGAGCTGCGGAAACATGCCGAACCAGGCCCGCTTGCCCTTGGGCGCATTCTCCGTCGCCAGCAATGCGGCACCGCCCCATTCGCCGCCCAACCCCAAGCCCTGGCCGAAGCGCAGCACGCAGAGCAGGATCGGCGCCCAGGCCCCGATGCTGTCGTAACCCGGCAGCACGCCGATCAGCGTGGTGCACACGCCCATCAGCAGCAAGGAGGCGACCAGGGTCGATTTGCGCCCGATGCGGTCACCGAAGTGGCCGAACAGCGCCGAGCCCAGCGGCCGAGCGAGGAAGGCGATACCGAAGGTGAGAAACGCCGACAGCATCTGGGCGGTGCCGGAGGTCTGCGGAAAGAACACCGGACCGATCACCAGCGCCGCGGCAGTGGCATACACGTAGAAGTCGTAGAACTCGATGGCGGTGCCGATGAAACTTGCGGTGGCCACTCGGGTGGCGGAGTTCGTCGGTTGCGCGGGGGTGGTTTCGGTATAAGTCGTGCTGGTCGTCATGCGGTTATCCCTGACAGTCATGTGCCCCAGTGGAGCGAATTATTATGGTCGAACACCCAGGGATGTGGGTTTGAAGCGGAGTGCGGGTAGCACGGGGGTGGGGCGGGGCTTGGGTAAGCGGGATCGATTATAGGAAGGTGGCTAACGATCGAACAAGTGGCGGGAGTTGAACGATGGATTTTGTGGCGAGGGGGCTTGCCCCCGTTCGGGCGCGCAGCGGCCGCAAATGGCTGAATGCGTTCTTTCAGGATAATCGTGGCGCCTGATCGGGCCTGCTTCGCAGTCCAACGGGGGCAAGCCCCCTCGCCACAGGGGAATGAGTCAGGCCTTAAATAACAACCGGCACTGAGCTCGTGTGCCAGATCAAAACCCGAGTAACACGATTGTCTTCCGTCTCCAGAATCTCCAGCCGATAACGCCCGATCTTCAGGCACACCGCGCTGTCCGGAATCGTCTCCAGCGCCTCGGTCACCAGCCCGTTAAGGGTTTTCGGGCCATCGCTGGGCAAGTGCCAGCCGAGGCTTTTGTTCAAGTCGCGTATCGACGCCGCACCATCGATCACCAGTCGGCCATCGGCCTGCGGATGGATGTGCGGGTTGTCCAGGCTGTGCTGGCTTTCGAATTCGCCGACGATTTCTTCGAGAATGTCTTCCAGGGTGACGATGCCCAGCACTTCGCCGTACTCGTCGACCACCATGCCCAGGCGCCGCTGCTGCTTGTGGAAATTCAGCAGTTGCAGTTGCAGCGGGGTGCTTTCCGGCACGAAGTACGGATCGTGACACGCGGCCAGCAGCGCTTCGCGAGTCAGGTGGCCATCGGGCAACAGATGGCGGATCTGCCGGGTGTTGAGCACCGCCTCGACCTGATTGATGTCGCTGTGGAAAACCGGCAGGCGCGTGCGGCGATTGGCACGAAGCTGCTCGAGGATTTCTTCGATCGAGTCGTCCAGGTTGATCCCGTCGACATCACTGCGCGGCACCAGAATGTCGTTGACCGTGATGTTGTCCAGCGCGTGGATGCCCGACACGGGATGCGGGCGACAGACAGGCTGTTCAAGGTCGTCGCGCCGATCATTCGGCGTCTCGTCTTCGCTTTGCTGCACCACGTTGGCTTTGCGGGCAAACGGTCGCATCAGCAACTGGCTGATGCCGTTAAGCAGCCAGGCGGCCGGGTAAATGATTTTCAGTGGTGCGCCAAGCAGGGTGTTGCCCAGGGACAGGATCGCGTCAGGGTAGCGGGCGGCGAGGGTGCGCGGCAGGTAGTCGGCGAATACCAGCAGAATCACGCCAGCCCCGAGGCAAGCCGCCCATGGACCATTCTCGGCCCAGGTGAAAATCGCCAGCAAGGTGCTGATGACCACCACTAGCGCGCGGCACAGGGTGTTACAGAAAATCAGGCTGTTGAGCGGAAAACTCAGCTTCGCCACCGGCTTGTCGCTGGAGCGCGAGGCAGTGCGTTGGGCCAGCAAGTACTGCTGCGCCGCCTCGATGGCGGTAAACAGCCCCGACCATAAAATCAGCAGGGCCACTACAGCGAGCATCGGCCCTATGGGCAAGTCGTCCATTAATGCCGCCCGTCAGATGTGCAGGATGTATTCACGGACCAGCTTGCTGCCGAAATACGCGAGCATCAGCAGGCAGAAACCGGCGAGGGTCCAACGAATGGCCTTGTGTCCGCGCCAGCCCAGGCGGTTACGACCCCAGAGCAGCACGCTGAAGACGATCCAGGCCAGGCACGCCAGCAGGGTTTTGTGCACCAGGTGCTGGGCGAACAGGTTGTCGACAAACAGCCAGCCAGAGATCAGTGACAGTGACAACAGCGTCCAGCCGGCCCAGAGGAAACCGAACAGCAGGCTTTCCATGGTTTGCAGCGGCGGGAAGTTCTTGATCAGCCCGGACGGGTGCTTGTGCTTGAGCTGATGATCCTGAACCAGCAGCAGCAAGGCCTGGAACACTGCGATGGTGAACATGCCATACGCGAGGATCGACAGCAGGATGTGCGCAAGGATGCCCGGTTCTTCATCGATGATCTGCACCGTGCCGGCCGGGGCGAACTGCGCCAGCAGCACGGTCGCGGCACCCAGCGGGAACAGCAATATCAGCAGGTTTTCCACCGGAATCCGCGAGCAGGCCAGCAGGGTCAGGGCGATGACCGCGGCGGCGATCAGGCTGGCGGCACTGAAGAAGTCCAGGCCCAGGCCGATGGGCGTCAGCAGATGGGTGAACAGGCTGGCGCTGTGAGCCAGCACGGCCAACACGCCGAGCGTGACCAGCAGGCGCTTGTTCGCCTTGGCGCCGGTGGCCAGGCGAGTGCCCTGATAAATGGTCGCAGCGGCATATAAGCAGGCGGCGGCGAGAGTAGTCAGCAAACTGGGTGACAAGGGGAGCATAAATCCTGT
This sequence comes from Pseudomonas sp. LBUM1651, assembly GCF_059716135.1. Classification (NCBI taxonomy): domain Bacteria; kingdom Pseudomonadati; phylum Pseudomonadota; class Gammaproteobacteria; order Pseudomonadales; family Pseudomonadaceae; genus Pseudomonas; species Pseudomonas sp. LBUM1651. Next base: position 1,160,593 of record NZ_CP166805.1, read on the forward strand.
TAGGCAAGCCCGAAAGGCGCTGAGTTTGGCATAGAACCCACGCGGCACGAAAGTGCGAGGTGTCCGCCAGTCGCAGTCTTCGCTATAATCCGCGACCTGCCCACGCCGCAGGCTCGCCGAGCACATGTTGATTCCGGTCTGGGCCGCCATTATCCCGGTCTACACAGGGCCTGAAAGGATCGCGCAATGTTTGAAAACTTAACCGACCGTCTCTCGCAGACGCTGCGCCATGTCACCGGCAAGGCCAAGCTGACCGAGGACAACATCAAAGACACCCTGCGCGAAGTGCGCATGGCGTTGCTCGAAGCCGACGTCGCCTTGCCGGTGGTGAAAGACTTCGTCAATTCGGTCAAGGAACGCGCCGTCGGCACCGAGGTGTCGCGCAGCCTGACGCCAGGCCAGGCCTTCGTGAAGATCGTCCAGGCCGAACTCGAAAGCCTGATGGGCGCGGCCAACGAAGACCTGAACCTGAGCGCCGTTCCGCCCGCCGTCGTGTTGATGGCCGGTTTGCAGGGCGCGGGTAAGACCACCACCGCCGGCAAACTTGCGCGCTTCCTTAAAGAGCGCAAGAAGAAGTCGGTCATGGTCGTGTCCGCGGACGTCTACCGTCCGGCTGCGATCAAGCAGCTGGAAATGCTCGCGGGTGAAGTGGGCGTGACCTTCTTCCCGTCCGACCTGAGCCAGAAGCCGGTCGAGATCGCGCAAGCGGCTATTAAAGAAGCAAAACTGAAATTCATCGACGTGGTCATCGTCGATACCGCCGGTCGCCTGCACATCGACGAAGAGATGATGGGTGAGATCAAGGCCCTGCACGCTGCGATCAACCCGGTCGAAACGCTGTTCGTGGTCGACGCCATGACCGGTCAGGACGCCGCCAACACGGCCAAGGCCTTCGGCGATGCACTGCCGCTGACCGGTGTGATCCTGACCAAGGTCGACGGCGATGCCCGTGGCGGTGCCGCGCTTTCGGTTCGCGCTATCACCGGCAAGCCGATCAAGTTCATCGGTATGGGCGAGAAGAGCGAAGCGCTCGAACCGTTCCACCCGGAGCGTATCGCGTCGCGCATTCTCGGCATGGGCGACGTGCTCAGCCTGATCGAACAGGCAGAAGCGACCCTCGACAAGGACAAGGCCGACAAACTGGCCAAGAAGCTGAAGAAGGGCAAGGGCTTCGACCTCGAAGACTTCCGCGATCAGCTGCAGCAGATGAAGAACATGGGCGGCCTTGGCGGCCTCATGGACAAACTGCCGAACATCGGCGGCGTGAACCTGGCGCAAATGGGCAATGCCCAGGGCGCGGCAGAGAAACAATTCAAGCAGATGGAAGCCATCATCAATTCCATGACTCCGGCCGAGCGCCGCGACCCTGAGATGATCAGCGGTTCGCGCAAGCGCCGGATCGCCATGGGTTCCGGCACCCAGGTGCAGGACATCGGTCGCTTGATCAAGCAGCACAAGCAGATGCAGAAGATGATGAAGAAGTTCTCCGCGAAAGGCGGAATGGCCAAAATGATGCGCGGCATGGGCGGTATGTTGCCCGGCGGCGGCATGCCCAAGATGTAAAGAATCCGCGCAAGGGCTTGCTCTTGCGCAGACCCGCAGGGATGCGGGATCTCCAGCAAACCCGCACTTGGCGGGAGCTGACTGGCCGTTTTCAACGACGGCTCTATAGCAAATCTGGATGGCGGCCGATAGACCGCCGGAAAAAGTCATTTGCAAAAGTCCGGATATTCCTTAGAATATGCGGCCTTTCGGGCACCTATGCCCGCTGTGCCTTTAGATTTGCAGCACCGACTACAGGAACGATGTTCACATGCTAACAATCCGTCTTGCCCTTGGCGGCTCCAAAAAGCGCCCGTTTTACCACTTGACCGTAACCGACAGCCGCAACCCGCGCGACGGTTCGCACAAGGAACAGGTTGGTTTCTTCAACCCTGTTGCTCGTGGTCAAGAAGTCCGTCTGTCCGTGAACCAAGAGCGCGTAGCCTACTGGCTGAGCGTTGGTGCACAACCTTCTGAGCGCGTTGCTCAGTTGTTGAAGGATGCATCTAAGGCTGCGGCCTGAGCAATATGAGCGCGACGCCTGCCATTGCTGATGATTTGATCGTTATCGGCAAAATTTATTCTGTTCATGGCGTTCGCGGCGAAGTGAAGGTGTATTCCTTTACTGATCCAATCAAGAACCTGCTGGACTACAAAACCTGGACGCTCAAGCGTGACGGCAATGTAAAGCAGGTAGAGCTGGTCAGCGGACGCGGGAATGACAAGTTCCTGGTCGCAAAGCTCAAGGACCTCGATGATCGCGAAGAAGCTCGTCTTCTGGCCGGTTATGAGATCTGCGTGCCGCGCAACCTGTTCCCTGAACTGACCGACGGCGAGTACTACTGGTACCAGCTGGAAGGTCTCAAGGTTATCGACACCCTCGGGCAACTGTTCGGGAAGATCGATCACCTGCTGGAGACTGGCTCGAACGATGTCATGGTGGTCAAGCCTTGCGCTGGCAGTCTGGATGATCGCGAACGCCTGTTGCCCTATACGGAGCAATGCGTGTTGGCCGTCGACCTTGCGGCAGGCGAGATGAAGGTGGATTGGGACGCGGACTTCTAAACGTGGCTAATTTGCGCGTAGAAGTGATCAGTTTGTTTCCCGAGATGTTCTCCGCCATCAGCGAGTACGGCATCACCAGTCGGGCGGTGAAACAGGGGCTCTTGCAGCTCACCTGTTGGAATCCGCGAGACTACACGACGGATCGACATCACACTGTGGATGATCGCCCATTTGGCGGTGGTCCGGGCATGGTGATGAAGATCAAGCCCCTGGAAGATGCTCTGGTTCAGGCCAAGGCAGCAGCCGGGGAGGCGGCGAAGGTGATTTACCTGTCCCCCCAAGGCCGTCAACTGACTCAGTCGGCGGTACGCGAGTTGGCGAATCTGGATGCATTGATCCTGATTGCCGGCCGCTATGAAGGCATTGACGAGCGTTTTATTGATGCTCATGTCGATGAAGAGTGGTCGATTGGCGACTATGTACTGTCTGGCGGCGAGCTGCCGGCGATGGTCCTGATCGATGCGGTTACACGACTGCTGCCTGGAGCTTTAGGGCATGCGGACTCCGCCGAGGAAGATTCCTTTACGGATGGTTTGCTGGATTGCCCGCACTACACCCGACCGGAGGTGTATGCGGATCAGCGTGTTCCCGACGTATTGCTAAGTGGCAATCACGCGCACATCCGGCGTTGGCGTTTACAGCAGTCCCTTGGTAGGACCTTTGAACGACGCGCCGATCTTCTGGAAAGCCGCTCGCTTTCTGGAGAAGAGAAGAAGCTGCTCGAGGAATACATCCGCGAGCGGGACGATAGTTAACAACGTATCGATGGTAGATCCGACGATTTACCTTAGGAGCACAGCATGACTAACAAAATCATCCTTGCACTCGAAGCAGAGCAGATGACCAAAGAGATCCCTACCTTTGCCCCGGGCGACACCATTGTCGTTCAGGTGAAAGTGAAGGAAGGCGACCGTTCGCGTCTGCAAGCGTTCGAAGGTGTTGTTATCGCCAAGCGTAACCGCGGCGTAAACAGTGCATTCACCGTTCGCAAAATCTCCAACGGTGTTGGCGTAGAGCGTACTTTCCAGACCTACAGCCCGCAAATCGACAGCATGGCCGTTAAACGTCGCGGTGACGTACGTAAAGCCAAGCTGTACTACCTGCGTGACCTGTCCGGTAAAGCAGCTCGCATCAAGGAAAAACTGGCTTAAGTCCAGCTTCCAATGCAGAAAAAAGCAGCCTACGGGCTGCTTTTTTGTTGCCTGCGTTTTATCTTCCGTGGCCGTACTGTCGGTCTTGCCTGAGTCCTTATGCCCGCCATTGATCATCCTTTGATAGACCAGTTTCTCGACGCGCTGTGGCTGGAGAAAGGTCTTTCCGATAACACCCGCGATGCCTATCGCAGCGACCTGGCCCTGTTCAACGGCTGGCTGCAGGAGAAGGGGCTGGAGTTGATCAACGCCGGCCGCGAATTGATCCTCGATCACTTGGCCTGGCGCCTGGAGCAGAACTACAAACCCCGTTCCACGGCGAGATTTCTCTCGGGTGTGCGCGGCTTTTACCGCTATCTGCTGCGGGAAAAGTTGATCGCGGTCGATCCGACCTTGCGTGTCGATATGCCCCAACTGGGTAGGCCGTTGCCCAAATCTCTGTCGGAAGCAGACGTAGAAGCGCTGTTGAAGGCTCCGGACTTGAGCGAGGCGATCGGCCAGCGAGACCGCGCCATGCTTGAAGTGCTTTACGCCTGCGGTCTGCGGGTGACGGAGCTGATCAGCCTGACGCTGGAGCAGGTCAACTTGCGCCAGGGCGTGCTGCGAGTGATGGGCAAGGGCAGCAAGGAGCGGCTGGTGCCGATGGGCGAGGAGGCGATTGTCTGGGTCGAGCGCTACATGCGCGACGCCCGTGGCGAGTTGCTCGGTGGGCGTCCGAGCGATGTACTGTTTCCCAGCCAGCGCGGCGAGCAGATGACGCGTCAGACTTTCTGGCATCGGATCAAGCATCAGGCCAAAGTCGCCGGGATCGGTAAATCGCTGTCACCGCATACCTTGCGCCATGCCTTCGCTACGCACCTGCTCAACCACGGCGCCGATTTGCGGGTGGTGCAAATGCTGCTCGGCCACAGCGATCTGTCGACCACGCAGATCTACACGCACGTCGCCCGCGCCCGCTTGCAAGACCTGCACGCCAAACATCACCCGCGCGGCTGATCACCAGCCCTTATCGGTACTGCGCGATCCCTGTAGGAGCGAAGCTTGCTCGCGAAGGACGTCAACGATAACGCGTGCTGTCTGGATGAACGTGTTGTCCAGACGTCCTTCGCGAGCAAGCTTCGCTCCTACAGGGATCGCGGCGTTCCGTAAACCGTCTCACTGGGCGGGCGTTGTCTTGTCACCCGCATTCGGCCCCGCTGGCCTTATGTGGTAGGCTTTGCCGGTTTGCACGATGGGCGGTTATGACCCGGTGTTTCGGCACGGGCGTTCTGATCGTCCCATTTGTCCGCCTTCAGGAGTTCTCATGCGTCTGACCCAGATTTTCGCCGCCGCAGCCATTGCGTTGGTCAGCACCTTTGCCGTCGCCGATGACGCGGCCGACAAAGCCATTCGTAAAAGCCTGGAAAACCTCCAGCTCGAAGTGCCGGTAGAAACCATCACCGCCAGTCCGCTGCCTGGCCTGTACGAAGTCAAACTCAAGGGCAGCCGCGTGCTCTACGCCAGCGCCGACGGCCAGTACGTGGTTCAGGGCTACATGTTCCAGCTCAAGGACGGCAAGCCGGTCAACCTGACCGAGAAGACCGAGCGCCTGGGCATTTCCAAGCTGGTCAACGAGATTCCGGTCGCGGAGACCGTGGTTTACCCGGCCATCGGCGAAACCAAATCGCACATCACCGTGTTCACCGACACCACCTGCCCGTACTGCCACAAACTGCACGCCGAAGTGCCTGAGCTGAACAAGCGCGGCATCGAAGTGCGTTACGTCGCGTTTCCGCGCCAGGGCCTGGGCTCGCCGGGTGACGAACAGCTGCAAGCGGTCTGGTGCTCGAAAGACAAGAAAGCCGCCATGGACAAAATGGTCGACGGCAAGGAAATCAAGGCCGCCAAGTGCGATAACCCGGTTTCCAAGCAGTTCGCCCTCGGTCAGTCGATCGGCGTGAACGGTACACCGGCCATCGTTTTGGCCGACGGTCAGGTCATTCCGGGCTACCAGCCTGCGCCACAAGTCGCCAAACTGGCGCTGGGCGCGAAGTAAATTCGCATCGTCACGGCCAGCCTTTGACGATCATGGTCCGGTGGCAACGTTTGCGGGGCCATTAATAGAGAGCCGCGAGCACGCGGTTGTTTTCACGGCCGGCCTTGAGTCGGCCGTTTCATGGGGAGTTCACAGTGAAACCGGTCAAAGTAGGCATCTGTGGGTTAGGGACCGTCGGTGGCGGTACCTTCAACGTACTTCAGCGCAACGCCGAGGAAATTGCTCGTCGTGCCGGGCGTGGAATCGAAGTGGCACAAATTGCCATGCGCACGCCAAAGCCTCAGTTCCAAACGACCGGTATTGCGATTACCAACGATGTCTTCGAAGTGGCCACGAACCCTGAGATCGACATCGTTATAGAGCTGATGGGCGGCTACACCGTTGCCCGCGAGCTGGTACTCAAGGCCATCGAGAATGGCAAGCATGTGGTCACCGCGAACAAGGCGCTTATCGCCGTTCACGGTAATGAAATTTTCGCCAAGGCTCGCGAGAAAGGCGTGATCGTGGCATTCGAAGCAGCTGTGGCCGGTGGCATTCCGGTGATCAAGGCGATCCGTGAAGGCCTGTCGGCCAACCGTATCAACTGGGTCGCCGGCATCATCAACGGCACCGGCAACTTCATCCTCACCGAGATGCGCGAGAAGGGTCGCACCTTCGAAGACGTACTCGCCGAGGCGCAAGCCCTGGGTTACGCTGAAGCCGATCCGACCTTCGACGTTGAAGGCATCGACGCGGCCCACAAGCTGACGATCCTGGCCTCCATCGCGTTCGGCATCCCGCTGCAATTCGACAAGGCTTACACCGAAGGCATCACCAAGCTGACCACGGCTGACGTGAATTACGCTGAAGCGCTGGGCTATCGCATCAAGCACCTGGGCGTCGCTCGCAGCACTGCGGCTGGCATCGAGTTGCGCGTGCACCCGACGCTGATCCCGGCCGATCGCCTGATCGCCAACGTCAACGGCGTGATGAACGCAGTGATGGTCAACGGTGACGCTGCCGGTTCGACCCTGTTCTACGGCGCCGGCGCCGGCATGGAGCCGACCGCTTCGTCGGTGATCGCCGACCTGGTGGACGTGGTTCGCGCCATGACCTCCGACCCGGAAAACCGTGTGCCGCATCTGGCCTTCCAGCCGGATTCGCTGTCGGCGCATCCGATCCTGCCGATCGAAGCCTGCGAAAGCGCCTACTACCTGCGCATTCAGGCCAAGGACCATCCGGGCGTGCTGGCTCAGGTCGCGAGCATCCTGTCGGAGCGCGGCATCAACATCGAATCGATCATGCAGAAAGAAGTCGAAGAGCATGACGGTCTGGTGCCGATGATCCTGCTGACTCACCGTGTGCTGGAACAGCACATGAACGACGCGATCGCCGCCCTCGAAGCACTGACGGGTGTAGTGGGTCCGGTTGTACGGATCCGCGTCGAACATTTGAATTAAATTGAAGCAGCGGCAAGCGGCAAGCTTCAAGCGACAAGTTAAAGGCAGTTCGGCGTTAACTTGTAGCTTGCGGCTTGCAGCTTGAAGCCCAAACCGAAGGTTTGCCCCTATGCGCTATATCAGTACCCGCGGCCAGGCACCGGCCCTGAATTTCGAAGACGTCCTGCTGGCCGGTCTCGCCACCGACGGCGGTCTGTACGTCCCGGAAAACCTGCCACGTTTCACCCAGGAAGAAATCGCTTCCTGGGCCGGCCTGCCGTATCACGAGCTGGCTTTCCGGGTGATGCGCCCGTTCGTCACCGGCAGCATCCCGGATGCCGATTTCAAAAAGATTCTTGAAGAGACTTACGGCGTGTTCTCGCACAACGCCGTTGCGCCGTTGCGTCAGTTGAACGGCAACGAATGGGTGCTGGAGCTGTTCCACGGCCCGACCCTGGCGTTCAAGGACTTCGCCCTGCAACTGCTCGGTCGTCTGCTCGACTACGTGCTGGAAAAACGCGGTGAGCGCGTGGTGATCGTCGGCGCCACCTCCGGTGATACCGGTTCGGCCGCCATCGAAGGCTGCAAGCACTGCGAAAACGTCGACATCTTCATCCTGCACCCGCACAACCGTGTGTCCGAAGTGCAGCGTCGCCAGATGACCACCATCTTCGGCGAGAACATTCACAACATCGCCATCGAAGGCAACTTCGATGACTGCCAGGAAATGGTCAAGGCGAGCTTCGCCGACCAGAGCTTCCTCAAGGGCACGCGTCTGGTGGCGGTGAACTCGATCAACTGGGCGCGGATCATGGCCCAGATCGTTTACTACTTCCACGCAGCCCTGCAGTTGGGCGGCCCGGCGCGTTCGGTGTCGTTCTCGGTGCCGACCGGCAACTTCGGCGACATCTTCGCCGGCTACCTGGCGCGCAACATGGGCCTGCCGATCAACCAGTTGATCGTCGCCACCAACCGCAACGACATCCTGCACCGCTTCATGAGCGGCAATCAGTACGTCAAGGAAACCCTGCACGCCACGTTGTCGCCGTCGATGGACATCATGGTGTCGTCGAACTTTGAACGTCTGCTGTTTGATTTGCACGGTCGTAACGGTGCGGCAATTGCCGGTTTGATGGATTCGTTCAAGCAGGGTGGTGGTTTCAGCGTCGAACAAGAGCGTTGGACTGAAGCGCGCAAGCTGTTTGATTCGCTGGCGGTGGATGATGCGCAAACGTGCGAAACCATTGCTGAAGTCTATGAGCAGACCGGTGAAGTGCTGGATCCGCACACGGCCATTGGCGTCAAGGCTGCGCGTGAATGCCGTCGTAGTCTGGATATTCCGATGGTGATTCTCGGCACCGCCCATCCGGTCAAATTCCCGGATGCGGTGGAGAAGGCTGGCGTGGGCAAGGCGCTGGAATTGCCGGTGCATCTGGCTGATCTGTTTGAGCGGGATGAGCGTTGCACCGTGCTGCCGAACGACCTGAAAGCTGTTCAGGCGTTTGTCAGTCAGCATGGGAATCGTGGGAAGCCGCTTTAACGGAATACGCTGTGTACATATCCGTTTCTGCGGTAACGGCGGCTTAGGGTTCCGCCCTTACGGCGGGTCACTTGGAAGAGCGCCAAGTAACCAAGCGCTTTTGCCCCTTTCGTTCGGTGGCGAGCCTAGGCTCGCCATGCCCTCGCTCCGGTCCTGCTCCGTGGGCCCGCCGCCATCGGCCATCCATGGCCGGGGGCGGCTAACCCGGCATCCCTGCCGGGTTGCCCACTACGCAGAACCTCCACTCGGCCTCTCGAGGGGGCGACTACCGCCACAGCACCGCGAGGCGGCCTATACCGGCCGGCCTGGCTCTTCAAGCGCACGCGTTCCCCCTGTGGGAGCTAGCCTGCTAGCGATGGACGTTAACGATAACGCGTGCGGTCTGAATGAACGCGGTGTCTGGACGCCCATCGCTAGCAGGCTAGCTCCCACAGGGGATTGTTGTCCGGCACTGCATCGGGTTACTCCGCAGGTGTTCAGCCGAACCAGACCAGGTCGGCTATCAGGCCGCCTCGCTTTGGCTGTTGATCTGGCTTTTGATCTTGATCTGCCCCGTCGGAAGGCCGAGTGGAGGTTCTGCGCAGTGGGCAACCCGGCATGGATGCCGGGTTAGCCGCCCCCGGCCATGGATGGCCGATGGCGGCGGGCCCACGGAGCAGGACCGGAGCGAGGGCATGGCGAGCCTAGGCGAGCCACCGTACGTCAGGGGCGCAGGCGCTTGGTTACTTGGCGTTTTTCCAAGTAACCCGCCGTAAGGGCGGAACCAATAGACGCCGTTACCGAAGAAACGGATATTCACCCAATCCCAATCCCATCCATCCCCCCGCTGCCGCACATACACAGACCTGTCATCTCCACCATGCATGCTCCATCAACCAGAGACGCCGACGCGTCTGCAACTGGAATCCAGAACTTTCTTCTCGGGCCGGTGGTCACTTATTGTGGACACGCCCCAGGCACTTCGTTTTCGGACTATTGAGTGGTGATCGAGATGGAAAGTATCAGTCTATTGCTCGGTGAGGCTCTGAGCCCGTACCAGGTGACGTTGACCCCGTCGGGCACCCATGGCGAATGCCTGGTGACATTGAAAAGCGCAACCGGCGCCATCGTGGTCGAACGGGAATTCAATCAGGCTCAGTTGAGCGACAAACGTCTGCTCACGGATGTGGTCGACGGTTTGCATCGCGACCTGATGATTGCCGAAGGACGCCTGGAACCCTGCGTAATAACAGCGTTGCGCAATGCGGCACAGGACAAGGTCCTGGGCCGGCCGTAAGTGAATTATTTTTTATGGGAACCTTACGGGCCCAAGGTCAGTCAGAGCATGTAACAGCAGGATCAAGCATTGTGCTCCGGTGCTTGTAGTCCTGCTGCTACTGGTCTTTATGTAGACCACGTTTAACCCCGAGTCGTCTCCCCACTTCTCGGGGTTTCTTTTTGCCCGCGATTTATCATTGCCCGGCCTGATGCTCAAAAAACGCCTTGGTTTCCTTCAGGTAGTCGCTGCGGCGCGCGGGATCCAGCCAGTCTGCGTACAGCGAATCCAGGTGTTCGCGGGACAGGTTGCGCAGCAGCTGGTTGATCTCGCTGATCGCCTGCCGGCCCTGAGGCGTGTTCGAACAACCGATGTGCCCGGACAGGTATTTGCCGGTGTCCTTGATCGGATAAAACTCCAGCTGGTCGTCAGTGATGAATTTTTGACTGGCCTGATAGCGGATCTCTGGCCAGTAACCCAAGACCACCTGCAATCGGCCCAGGCGCTGCATCTGCAGCAGGCTGCCGAGGGCATCGTTGCCGTAATGAGGCGTCAGGGCTCCTTCCGGTGCCAGCCGCAGAAGGGCGTCGACCACTTCACCGTAACTCCGCTCGGCAACCACGCCGACTTTATTCCTGCCGCTTTTCAGCAGCGCCGCCAGATCGACTTCTCCTTCAATCAGAAAAGGTTCCAGCACCGATCGATCTTCCTGGCGGACGACGAGGCCATTGCTGACAGCGCGGAACGCTGGAACAGAAAATGAAATCCACTGTTCGCGCTCCTTGGTCCTGAGCAACGACGGGTCGCACGTAAACGATTCTTCGTGGAGCATTTGCAGGGCGCGTGCCCGGTTCACCCGCATCAGCGTGTGCTGGTATTGCGGCATACCGGCGATCAGCTGCGGCAAAATTTGATCGATGATCCCCTGACCTTTTTTCGGCCCCTCGAAGATTATCGTGGGTGGTAGATCTCGCAGCAACCAGATCAGAGTTTCCTTCGGTTGCGCCCAGACTGTCGATACCGGCCCTGCCAATAACGCGAAAGCCGCCGCTGCCCGCCAGGTGCGGGAGTGGTGGAGTGCTGTTGAAAGCAGGCGCTTCAGCTTAAATAGCCCCGTCTTCACGCAGCTTTGCGATCTGTTCCTTGTCATAGCCAAGATCGTTGAGTACCTGCGCATTGTGTTCGCCCAACTGCGGCCCGACCCATTCCGAACTGCCGGGTGTCTCTGAGAGTTTCGGCACGATTCCCGGCATCTTGAAATCTTTGCCGTCCGGCAGCTTTGCCTTCAGGAACATTTCCCGCGCCAGGTACTGCGGATCATTGAACATGTCTTCGGCACTGAAGATCCGGCTGGCGGGAACGTCGGCCTGATTCAGCTGCTCGATGATGGTGTCCAGAGGCAGCGAATTGACCCAGCGATCAATCACTCCATAAATCTCGTCGCGACGGCTGTCACGTCCGTCGTTGCTGGCCAGAGACGGGTCATTGGCCAGGTCTTCACGGCCGATGATCAGCATGAAGCGTTTGAAAATCGCATCGCCGTTGGCGCCGATCTGCACATGTTTGCCATCAGCGCTGGTGTGGATCGAGGAGGGTGTGATGCCGGGCATGATGTTGCCGGTGCGTTCGCGAATGAAGCCGAAGACGTCGAACTCCGGGACCATGCTTTCCATCATGGCGAAGATCGCTTCGTACAGCGCCACATCCACCACTTGACCCAGACCGCCGTTGACCTCGCGATGACGCAAGGCCATCAGCGCGCCGATCACGCCCCAGAGCGCGGCAATCGAGTCGCCGATGGAAATCCCGGTGCGCACCGGTGGCCGATCCTCGAAACCGGTGATATAGCGCAGGCCGCCCATGGATTCACCGACGGCGCCAAAGCCCGGCTGATCCTTCATCGGCCCGGTCTGGCCGAACCCCGAGAGACGCACCATCACCAGTTTCGGGTTCAGTGCGTGCAAGACTTTCCAGCCCAGACCGAGCTTTTCCAGCACGCCGGGGCGAAAATTCTCGATCAGGATGTCCGCTTCACCGAGCAGCTTTTTCAGGATCGCCAGGCCGTCCGGGTGTTTCAGGTTCAGGGTCAGGGACTTTTTGTTGCGTGCCTGAACGAACCACCACAACGAAGTGCCTTCATACAGTTTGCGCCATTTACGCAACGGATCACCGCCGTCGGGGGATTCGATCTTGATCACTTCGGCGCCGAATTCGCCGCAGATGCGCGAGGCAAACGGCCCGGCGATCAAGGTGCCCAATTCAATGACTTTCAGACCTGAGAGTGGTTTGGCGGTGAACGGCATGCTGGATCCTGTAGGACGAAGGCTTGGCTGATAGAGCGTTTTAGCATAGCCCGCTGTCAGTCGCTCAAGGTTGATGGTCGCGAATTCGTTGATTGCCTGCCGCATCGGTTAGACTTGCCGCCTTTCCACGTATCAAGAAGCCCGTTCATGGCCCAGCCGTCCACGACCTACAAGTTTGAACTGAACCTCACCGACCTCGACCGCAGCATTTACGAGACGGTGAAGCAGACCATCGCCCGTCACCCGTCGGAAACCGAAGAGCGCATGACTGTGCGACTGCTGGCCTACGCCTTCTGGTACAACGAGCAGCTGTCGTTTGGCCGTGGTCTGTCAGACGTGGATGAACCCGCCCTGTGGGAAAAGAGCCTGGATGACCGCGTCCTGCACTGGATCGAAGTCGGCCAGCCAGACGCCGATCGCCTGACCTGGTGCTCCCGTCGCACCGAGCGCACCAGTCTGCTGGCCTACGGCAGCCTGCGCGTCTGGGAAACCAAAGTGATCCCGGCGATCAAGAACCTGAAAAACGTACACATCGCTGCTGTGCCGCAGGAAGTCCTGGAAACCCTGGCCAAAGACATGCCGCGCGTTATCAAGTGGGACGTGATGATCAGCGAAGGGACGATTTTCGTCACCGACGACCGTGGTCAGCACGAAGTCCAGTTGCAGTGGCTGAGCGGCGAACGCGGCTGATTTTTCACCGCGTCATCCGGTTTTATCCTACGTATTCAAGAGAAGCACCTGTCACCCCATGCGCATTGAACCTCGCCTGTTGCCCGACACCCTGCCATTCCTCGGTGATCTGCCGCCGCTGCTGACCCGCCTGTATGCGGCGCGGGGCGTGCTGTCCGAGGCTGAACTGGACAAGAGCCTGGCGCGGCTGATTCCGTTCCAGCAGCTCAAGGGTATCGATGCCGCGGTGGATTTGCTGGTGACGGCCCTGGAGCAGCGTCAGCGGATTCTGATCGTCGGCGACTTCGACGCTGACGGCGCGACGGCCAGTACCGTCGGCATGCTGGGCTTGCGTCTGCTGGGCGCGGCGCATGTCGACTATCTGGTACCGAACCGATTCGAGTACGGCTACGGTCTGACACCGGAAATCGTCGAAGTGGCGCTGACCCGCACACCGCAGCTGCTGATCACCGTGGACAATGGCATCTCCAGCGTGGAAGGCGTGGCGGCGGCGAAAAAGGCTGGCCTTCAGGTGCTGGTCACCGACCACCACTTGCCCGGCGATGAACTGCCGTTGGCCGATGCCATCGTCAATCCCAACCAGCCGGGTTGCGGGTTTCCGAGCAAGGCACTGGCCGGCGTCGGGGTGATTTTCTACGTGCTGATGGCATTGCGCGCGCGTCTGCGCAGCCTCGGCTGGTACGAGAGCAAACCGCAGCCGAACATCGGCGAGTTGCTGGATCTGGTGGCGCTGGGCAGCGTTGCCGACGTGGTGCCGCTGGACGCCAACAACCGGATTCTCGTACACCAAGGCCTGGAGCGAATTCGCGCCGGACGCGCACGACCGGGGATCAAGGCGATCCTCGAAGTCGCCAAGCGCGACCACGCGCGCATTACCTCTACCGATCTGGGATTCATCGTCGGCCCGCGTTTGAACGCGGCAGGGCGGCTGGATGACATGAGCCTGGGCATCGAATGCCTGCTCACCGAAGATGCCGGACTCGCCCGGGAAATGGCCGTTCAGCTCGACGGCATGAACCAGGACCGTAAATCCATCGAGCAAGGCATGCAGCGCGAGGCGCTGGCTCAGCTCAAGGACTTGCCGGTTGAGTCAATGCCCTTCGGTCTATGCCTTTTTGACCCCGAGTGGCACCAGGGCGTCATCGGAATCCTCGCTTCGCGTATGAAAGAGCGTTATTTCCGTCCGACGATTGCCTTTGCCGACGCGGGCGATGGCATGCTCAAGGGCTCGGGGCGTTCGGTTCAGGGTTTTCATATTCGCGACGCCTTGAGCGTGGTGGCGGCGCAGCACCCAAACCTGATCAGCAAGTACGGCGGCCACGCCATGGCGGCAGGTTTGACCTTGCCGGAAGCGAATTTTCCGCTGTTTGCCGAAGCCTTTGACACTGAAGTGCGTAGGCAATTGCGCGAGGAGGACCTGACCGGGCGTTTGCTGTCGGACGGGACGTTGGCGGCCGAGGAGTTTCACCTTGAACTGGCGCGTGCGCTGCGGCATGCCGGTCCTTGGGGACAGCACTTCCCGGAGCCGTTGTTTCACGGGGTGTTCCAGTTGGTCGAACAACGGGTTGTTGGCGAACGGCACCTCAAAGTGGTGCTGCGAAGCGAATGTGGTTCGGTGAAACTGGACGGCATTGCTTTCGGCATCGACCGCGATATCTGGCCGAACCCGACCATCAAATGGGTGGAATTGGCCTACAAGCTCGACCTCAACGAGTTTCGCGGTAATGAGACGGTCCAGCTGATGATTGCCCACATCGAACCGCGCTGACCCTGTCGCCAGCAAGCCGGCTCCTACAGGATTTGCGCACACCCTGTAGGAACCGGCTTGCTGGCGATAGCGATTTTGCGGACGCTGAACCTCTTGGAACCCTCCCTCATCCCCCATTGTCGACTAGGCTCTAAGCACTGCTTGATTGGCCTTGTGACGTCTTGTCAATTTTTTGCCCGCGGGGGCGGGTGCTGCACCTTTTTCCTGTCACTCGTCGACTTTTCAAACAGAACCCTGGAGCCTGCCCACTGATTCGAGAGGTGCCCCATGAGTCTGCTGCTTGAACCCTATACCCTTCGCCAATTGACCCTGCTCAACCGCATCGCGGTGTCCCCGATGTGCCAGTATTCCAGCGTCGATGGCCTGGCCAATGACTGGCACCTGGTACACCTCGGCAGCCGCGCTGTCGGCGGCGCCGGTCTGATTTTTACCGAAGCCACGGCCGTCACCGCCGATGGACGCATCACCGCGGAAGACCTCGGTTTGTGGAATGACGAACAGATCGAACCGCTGCAACGCATCACTCGCTTCATCGCCGCCCAAGGCGCTGTCGCCGGTATTCAGTTGGCCCACGCCGGGCGCAAGGCCAGCACCCATCGGCCGTGGATTGGCAAGCACGGTAGCGTCAAACCTGAAGATAGCGGCTGGACGCCAGTCGGCCCTTCGCCAATTGCTTTCGACCCGCAACACACGCCACCGAAGCAGCTCGATGAGGGCCAGATCGCCGAGGTCGTCCAAGCTTTCGTCGACGCGGCGAAACGGGCACTGACCGCCGGTTTCAAAGTTGTCGAAGTCCACGCCGCCCACGGTTACCTGCTGCACCAGTTTCTTTCGCCCCTGAGCAATCAGCGCCGCGATCAATATGGCGGTTCGTTCGAGAATCGTATTCGGCTGGTGCTGCAAGTCACCGAAGCGGTCCGCGCGGTGTGGCCGGAGGAATTGCCGGTGTTCGTGCGCGTGTCGGCCACCGATTGGGTCGAGGACGGCTGGAACCCTGATGAAACCGTTGAACTGGCGCGACGCCTCAAAGACTTGGGCGTGGACCTGATTGACGTCTCCTCGGGCGGTACGGCGGCCAACGCGGAAATTCCTACAGGTCCCGGTTATCAAACCCGCTTCGCCGAACGTGTGCGCAAGGAGTCAGGCATTGCGACCGGCACTGTAGGAATGATCACCGAACCGGCGCAGGCCGAGCACATTCTGCGCACCTGTCAGGCGGACATCATATTCCTCGCCCGTGAGTTGTTGCGCGATCCGTACTGGCCATTGCATGCCGATGACGACCTGGGAGGGCACAAGGCCATTTGGCCGGCGCAGTATCAGCGCGCGACGCATCGGGATCAGCCGATTCATGAGTCGGATCTGCGTGACTGAGTGATGCGGTAAAAGCAAAAAGCCCCGATCGATGTGATCGGGGCTTTTGTGTTTCCGGGCGGGGAGGTTTGTTGTTTGTCAGGCCGCTTTCGCGAGCAAGCTCGGCTCCTACAGGGGCGTGTCGAGCTTATCATTCTCGTTCGACACAAACCTGTAGGAGCCGAGCTTGCTCGCGAAGGGGCCGGCCCATTCAATCCTTTACTATCAGGTGTACTTCCGCTTCTCCGGCGCCGGCGGGAAGTACTGATACAACCAGGTTTCGCTCAGCGTCCGGTCATTGGTGCGAATGAACAACCGCAGCTCCACCGGTGCGACGCTGTCATTGGTCGGGAACCAGTCAAACGTAATCCGGTAGCCCTTGATGTCATCCAGCACCAGCACGTTGAAGTCCTTGACCTGGCCGTTGGAGCACGTCACCACAGGCTCAATGCCTGTGCCTTCAGGCAAGCGGTCCAGACCGCCGCCAGTGAAGTCCACCGCAAACCGGCGTGCCCAGACCTCCGGGTAATGCTCGCCTGGCGCCCAGCCCTCAGTGAAGCCGCCCATGCCCGAACGGGTCGCGGCGACCCGCGCCAGCGGTGTGCCGACCGGCGGCAAAGCGCTCCAGTACAGCTTGTAGCCGTAGTTCAGGGAATCGCCCGCCGCGACCGGTTTTTTCGGGGTCCAGAACGCGACGATGTTATCCAGGGTTTCGCCGGTTGTAGGAATTTCCAACAGATCGATAGAGCCTTCGCCCCACGCGGTCGTAGGTTCGACCCACAGGCTTGGACGCTTGCTGTACCAGTCGACCGTGTCCTGATAATTGGCGAATTCGTGATCGGTCTGCACCAGGCCGAAACCTTTCGGGTCGGTGTCGGCGAACGCGTTGAATTGCAGGGTGGCCGGGTTGTTCAGCGGACGGCAGATCCACTCGCCGTTGCCACGCCACATCGCCAGGCGATCCGAGTCATGGATCTGAGGGTGAATGGTGTCGCACATGCGCCGCTCGTGGGTGCCGCAGCTGAACATGCTGGTCATCGGTGCAATGCCGAGTTGCTCGATGGCGGTGCGCGCGTTGATGTGGGCATCGACAGCCATGACGACCTGACTGGCCTGGCAATCGATGTCGAAACGGTAGGCACCGGTCGCGCTCGGCGAATCCAGCAGGGCATACACCACGAAACGGGTGCTGTCCTTGTCCGGGGTCTCGAACCAGAACTTGGTGAAGTCCGGGAATTCCTCACGCTTCTTGGCGTAGGTATCGACCGCCAGACCGCGGGCCGACAGACCGTACTGGCCCGTGGCGTCTACCGCGCGGAAATAACTGGCGCCGAGGAATGACAACACGTCATGTCGGTCCAGCTCAGGCGCCTTGAACAGCTTGAACCCGGAAAAACCCAGGTCTCCCGTGAGCTGCTTGGTGTCGACCGTGGTGTTTTCATAGTTGAACAGCGAAGGGCGGAAATGCACCTCCCGCGCCTGACGCGTCTTGGGGTCGACGCTGTACATGCGCACCGGCTGCTTGAAACCCATGCCGACGTGGAAAAACTGTACGTCCAGCTGACCCTTCAAATCCTTCCACAGGGAATGATTGCCGTCGTAGCGGATCGCATTGAAGTTTTGTGGGGTCATGGTCGCCAGAGTCGGCGGCAGCACCTGCTTGGTGTCCTGATAGCGGTTGCCGGCGAGTTGCTTGGCCTGGATTTTCAGGGCTTGGAAATCGAAGGCCTGAGCCTCGCCATCAGCGGTGCCACTACCCGCCCAGGCCCGCGCGGCCAGCAGGCCGGTGGCGGACAAACCGGTGTAGGCAGCGATGGCCATGGACGCTTTGAGCAAATTCCTGCGATGCATAAGTACAACCTGTCGTGAACAATCCCGCGCCGTTCCTGGCACGTGCTGGATCAGAAATGGAGGTTCGGACATGCCTTCGACCAAACGCAACGGACTTTAAACAGATGCCAAATAGCTTAAACCGTTCGGTGGCAGAGCAAAAATGATTGATGGCGTGACGATAGCATCGCAATGAAACAAGACGTTTCGGTTAACGTTTCCCACAGAGATTTCTGATTTATAGGGCGTTTCTGCTTTTTTCGACTAATTACTCTAAAAACCGCTTTTCAGCGCCCGGATAGTTTCTATTCTATGGGCATGACCGGTTTCTGCCCTCAGGCCGGTGGGATTCAGTTGTACAAGGACGCGGCTGAAAAAGAGAAGGGCGATGCGGTATCTGAAGTTTTCTTTGACGTAGAGAGGGACATCGTCCATGTCGAAAGTACAAGGCATCACCGAAATGCTGGGAATCTTCCCTTGCCTGGGCATCGGGCGGCGAAGGCGTCGGCTTAATTCCGAGGAGTTGAAACTGGTGGAGCGGTATCGCGAGTTGTCGGAGAGTGACCGGATTGCGATGCGGTATCTGGTGGATGCGATGCGGAGTGTTTCGCGGTTTTGATGGTTGTAGTAACCGTGTAAACCTTATTCAGGACGAGAAAACTCCAAGTAAAAGGGGCGGACTGTAAAGTCTGCCCCTTTTACTTGGTGCTGGTTTGGAGAACACTTGATTCTCAACGTGGGCACGGTCTCCTGTGTAGGAGCCGGCTTGCTGGCGATGGTCGTTAACGATAAAGCGTGCTGTCTGATTCAAAGCGGCGCGCTTCAGTCCATCGCCAGCAAGCCGGCTCCTACAGGTATCGCGTTGTCAGACCCCCTGTCTTCAGCTGCAGGTGCCCATGATCGGGAACGGTCGCTGTGCCTGCACCAGATCAGGCATGTCCCGCCATTTGATCCAGGCCGACTGTTGCCAGTGCAGTAGCGGCACCGAGAGTCCGCCCCATTGCAACGAACTCAGGCTCGGCATGTTATCCACCGACATCGCATTCGACTCACGCAGCGCAGGTATGACTTCGTTGCTTAGCCATTGGCGCAGGTTGCGGTTTTCCGGGACGAAATGGTGGACCAGCAAGGCGTACATTCCAGACTCGCTGACCATGAGTGATTCGATGGTTTTGCCGTTTTTCAGCAGCCAGATGTATCGACGCTGATCTGGATCGAGTTTTTGGGTGAGTCGCTGATCCAATGGCCGGCCCATCAAACGTCCGAGGTCCTGGACGCAGAACCAGGCTTGGTTTGCTTGGATGATGGCGTGGAGGAACCGGTTGTGGCGGGGGAAGATGGTTGGGGTGAAATAAGAAAGGAGCGAGTTTTGAGCGTGCTCTGACATGACGTGAATTCCGTTTTGATTAGGAAAGTCACCACCAACCCTTCGACAGGTTGGGTGGCGAGCCGAGTGGCGTTCGAAGTCGGGACACTTCCAGGTCAAAACGGAAGCCGAAAGGCCCGCGCCACACGGCCCGCCATAAAGCAGAACTAGAGGTAGAAAAGCAGCCACAGTTCTATGGGGGCACGTAAGCACCGTTCTGACATTTCCCGGCTTCGACTCCGGATCGCTGATTTTGCAGCGACGGGACAAAGCCTATCGGTCAGGCGCTAGCGGCGCCAAGTCTACTCTGGCGACGCTTGTCGTAGGAATCAGAGTCTTTTCAGGAAGGCTCGATCTGTAGGAATTTCCTATTTTTGCGGTTGAGCAAAAAACGGGGAGTAGCGCAATTACGATCAATATTTGGAATAACTCGCCCCGGCGCCTGATCGGCACCGGGGCGAATTCAATTACCGACTAACCTTCCACGCATCCCCCGCAGGCGCCGTACCATGGTCATACGGCTTGGCAATCCACATATAAAGCAACCCCAACCCAATCACGATCGCAGTACTCAACACCATCGCATAATTGATGTACCACGCCGCATCCGGTGTACGCGGCCAGGCCATGTTGATGATTGCGCCGACGCCGTAGACCAGCGCGCCGATGTTCACCGCCCAACCCCATGCACCGAGGGTGAATTTGCCGCTCGGTTTCCAGCCTTTCAGGCGGGCATACAGCGCCGCGAGCACGATCATCTGGAATGCGAGGTAGATGCCGATGGCGGCGAAGCTGACGATGGTGGCCACCGCGTCTTGCAGGAAGAAGCCCAGAATGATGATCAGCGCCGGCAGTACACCGGAGACGAACAGCGCAGCAATCGGAACCTGGGTGGTAGGGGAAATCTTCTTCAGCAGTGAGCTGCCGATGACCATTTCATCCCGGGCGTAGGAATACAGCAGACGACTCGCCGCCGCTTGCAGGCTGATGACGCAGGAGATGAAGGAAATCATCACCACGCCCATCACCACTTTCGAACCGACCGGGCCGAAGGCGTTGTTGAGGATGGTGGTGACCGGGTCTTTGTCGGTGCCGTTGATGACGGCTTGCATGTCCGGCACGGCGAGGATCAGCGCCAGGCAGGCGAACATCGCCGCGATGCCGCCGATGTAGATGGTCATGCGCATCGCCACCGGGATTTGCTTGCTCGGGTTCGGGGTTTCTTCAGCCACGTCGCCGCAGGCTTCGAAACCGTAGTACAGGAACATGCCGGCCAGGGATGCAGTGAGGAATGCTGGCAGGTAGGAACCGTTGATGCTGATGTCGAAGGTGTTGAACAACACGCTGATCGATTGATGGCGTTCGAAGATCAGCAGGTAAACGCCGACGATCACCGCGCCGACCAGTTCGCAGAGGAAGCCGAACATGGCGATTCGCGCCAGCACTTTGGTGCCGCTGAGGTTGATCAGGGTGGCGAACAGCGTCAGGAACAGGGCAATGACGATGTTGGTGTTGTTGCTCGGTTCAAAACCCATCATCGCGGCCAGGTAAGGACCGGCACCGACTGCGACGGCGGCGATGGTGACGCACAGGGCGATGGAGTAGATCCAGCCGACCATCCACGCCCAGCGCTTGCCCACCAAGCGGCGCGCCCATGGGTAGACGCCACCGGAAATCGGGAACTGCGAGACCACTTCACCGAAGATCAGGCACACCAGTAACTGGCCGCAACCGACCAGCAAATAGGCCCAGAACATCGGTGGCCCACCTGCGGCCAGGCACAGGCCGAAGAGGGTATAAACCCCAACGACCGGCGAGAGGTAAGTGAAGCCCAGGGCGAAATTTTCCCACAGGCTCATGCTGCGATTGAAGTTGGACGTGTAACCCAGCTTGCGGAGTTGCTCGGCATCGCTGTCGGCAGCGGCTGCGGAGAGTTCGGGGATTGCGCTCATGGTGTGTTAGCTCCGGAAAATCGGCAGATTTCGGATGTCCGAAACCGTGGCGGGGCCTGGGGGGCGCTGCCCGGATCGGTGGTTATTGTTTTTTTGGTGTGGCTTTGAAACCTGGTGGTGCTTGTTGCCGGTTTCTGCCTTGAAACCGGGGTGACGCCTTCGCGGGCAAGCCTCGCTCCTACAGGTTGGAGGGTGTTCGCAAAAATTGCGTACGACGCAAAACCTGTAGGAGCGAAGCTTGCTCGCGAAGCTGTTAGTGCTTGAACATCACATGCCGCACAACGGTGTAATCCTCCAGCCCATACATCGACATGTCCTTCCCGTAGCCGGACAATTTCTGACCGCCGTGGGGCATTTCGCTGACCAGCATGAAGTGCGTGTTCACCCAGGTGCAGCCGTACTGCAAACGGGCTGACAGGCGATGCGCGCGACCGACGTCGGCGGTCCACACCGACGACGCCAGGCCGTAGTCCGAATCGTTGGCCCAGCCGAGCACCTGTGCTTCATCGGTGAATTTCGTCACCGACACCACCGGCCCGAACACCTCACGGCGGACGATCTCGTCGTCCTGCAGCGCGTCGGCCAGCACCGTCGGTTCGAAGAAGAAGCCGTTGCCTTCGACTGCCTTGCCGCCAGTGATCAAGCGGATGTGCGATTGCGCCACGGCGCGCTCGACAAACCCGGCCACACGATCGCGGTGTTGCGCGGTGATCAGCGGCCCCAGTTCGGTCGCCGGATCATCTTGCAAGCCGTACTTGATGCTGCTGACCGCCGCGCCGAGCTTCTCGACGAATTTGTCGTAGATGCCTTCCTGCGCGTAAATGCGGCACGCGGCGGTGCAATCCTGGCCGGCGTTGTAGAAACCGAAGGTGCGAATGCCTTCCACCGCGGCGTCGATGTCGGCGTCGTCGAAGATGATCACCGGGGCCTTGCCGCCCAGTTCCATGTGCATGCGTTTGACGCTGTCGGCGGTGCTGGAAATGATGTTCGAGCCGGTGGCGATCGAGCCGGTCAGTGACACCATGCGCACTTTCGGGTGGGTGACCAGCGGGCTACCGACCGTAGGACCACGGCCGAACACCAGGTTGAGCACGCCGGCCGGGAAGATTTCCGACGCCAGCTCGGCCAGGCGCAGCGCGGTCAGCGGGGTTTGTTCCGACGGCTTGAGCACCACGGTATTACCGGCGGCGAGGGCCGGGGCGATTTTCCAGGCGACCATCATCAGCGGGTAGTTCCACGGCGCGATGGAGGCGATCACGCCCACCGGGTCGCGGCGGATCATCGAGGTGTGCCCGGCCAGGTATTCACCGCCGGCCGAACCGCTCATGCAACGGCTGGCGCCGGCGAAGAAACGGAACACGTCGGCAATCGCCGGGATTTCATCGTTCAGCGCGGCGCTGTAGGGTTTGCCGCAGTTGTCGGATTCGAGTTTGGCCAGTTCTTCGCCGTGGGCTTCGATGGCGTCGGCGAGTTTGAGCAGCAGCCGCGAACGCTCTTTGGGCGGGGTGTGCGACCAGCTGTCGAACGCCGCGTCGGCGGCCCGCACGGCGGCATCGACCTGGGCTTCGCTGGCTTCGTTGATTTCCACCAGCACGCGACCGAGCGCCGGGTTGAACACCGGTTGGGCGGGGCCTTCGCCGTCGAGCAGTTGGCCGTTGATCATGAGTTGGGTTTGCATGGCGTTGTCCTCGTTGACGCTATTATTTTTCTGTCGGAACCGAATCCCTGTAGGAGCGAGCGGTGCGACGATTCGACTTGCCCGCGAAGGCGGTGTGTCAGCCAACATCAATGTTGAATGTGATGGCCCCTTCGCGGGCAAGCCTTGCTCCTACAGGATCCGGTTTCCACATTGGGATCTGAGTTGTCAGTTACTTCCCGCCACTCCCCGCCACACTCTCACCGCCACGGGTCAGGTAATAGGCGCCGAGAATCGGCAGCATGGTCACCATCATCACCAGCATCGCGACGACGTTGGTCACCGGTACGTCCCGTGGGCGGCTGAGCTGGTTGAGCAGCCACAGCGGCAAGGTGCGTTCATGGCCGGCGGTGAAGGTGGTGACGATGATTTCGTCGAACGACAGCGCAAACGCGAGCATGCCGCCGGCGAGCAACGCCGAGCCAAGGTTCGGCAGGACGATGTAGCGGAAGGTCTGCCAGCCATCGGCACCGAGGTCCATCGAGGCTTCGATCAAACTGTGCGAAGTGCGGCGCAAACGGGCGATGACGTTGTTGTAGACGATCACCACGCAGAAGGTCGCGTGGCCGACGATGATGGTGAACATCCCCGGCTCGATGCCCAGCGTCTTGAACGTCGCCAGCAGCGCGATCCCGGTGATGATCCCCGGCAACGCGATGGGCAAAATCAGCATCAGCGAGATGCCTTGCTTGCCGAAGAAATCCCGTCGGTACAACGCCGCCGATGCCAGCGTGCCGAGCACCAATGCAATCAGCGTGGCGACGGAGGCGATCTGCAGCGACAGCTTGATCGCTTCCAGCACGTCCGGCCGCGAGAACGCCACGCCGATCCACTTCAGGGTGAAGCCCTTGGGCGGAAAGCTGAACGCTGCGTCTTCGGTATTGAAGGCGTAGAGGAAGATGATCAGGATCGGGAAGTGCAGAAACACCAACCCGCCCCAGGCTGCGATTTTTAATCCTAAAGAAGCTTTCTCAGAGTGCATCGAAGGCCCCCAATCGTTTGACGATGGTCAGGTAAATGGCGATCAACACAATCGGCACCAGCGTGAAGGCCGCCGCCATCGGCATGTTGCCGATCGCGCCTTGCTGGGCGTACACCATGCTGCCGACGAAGTACCCCGGCGGGCCCACCAGTTGCGGCACGATGAAGTCGCCCAGGGTCAGCGAAAACGTGAAGATCGAACCGGCGGCGATGCCCGGAATCGACAGCGGCAGAATCACCTGAGTGAAGGTCTGGCGCGGCTTGGCACCGAGGTCGGCGGAGGCTTGCAACAGCGAGGGCGGCAAACGCTCCAGCGACGCCTGAATCGGCAGGATCATGAACGGCAGCCAGATGTAGACGAACACCATGAAGCGGCCCAGGTGCGAGGTCGACAAGGTGCTGCCACCCACGCCCGGAATGCCCAGCACGAACTGCAACACCGGCTCCAGTCCAAGGTGTTGAACGAACCACTGCGCCACGCCGCCCTTGGCCAGCAGCAAGGTCCAGGCGTAAGCCTTGACGATGTAACTGGCCCACATCGGCATCATCACGGCGATGTAGAAAAACGCCTTGGTTTTGCCCGTGGTGTAGCGCGCCATGTAGTAGGCAATCGGGAACGCGACGATGGCGCTGGCGATCGACACCACGACGGCCATGCTCAAGGTGCGCAGGATGATGTCGAAGTTCGACGGCTGGAACAGCGCGGCGAAGTTGGCCAGGGTCAGGTCCGGCGTGACCGCCATGGTGAAGTCGTCGAAGGTGTAGAAGCCTTGCCACAACAGCACCAGCAGCGAACCGAGGTAGATCGCGCCGAACCACAACAGCGGCGGCACCAGCAGCAGCGACAGGTAAAAATTCGGTCGGCGATACAGCAGGTTGGAAAACCTGCGCAACGGCGAGCCGCCGGCCGGAGTTTGAGGGAGAGCCACGCTGGTCATCTCACACCCCGCCGGCAACGGTGTCGTGCAGTGGGATCATCGCTTCCCGCGCCCAGCGTGCGCTGATGCGCTGCCCGGTCTGATGTTGCGCGCTGACGTCCAGCCACTGGTTGTTGGCCTGGCTGATGTTCAGGGTCTGGCCGTTTTCCAGTTTCAGTTCATAGCGCGTGGCGCTGCCCTGATACTGAATGTCGTGGAGCAAACCACTGACTTCTATTTCGTGGCTGGCCAGTGGTCCTTCGGAGAAACGCACGTGTTCCGGGCGAATCGAAAATGGCTGCGGATTGCCGCTCAGCTGTTGCGCCAGATCGCCGCGAATCACGTTGGAGGTGCCGACGAATTCCGCGACAAAGGTAGTCGCCGGTTTCATGTAGAGGTTGCGCGGCGTGTCGACCTGCTCGATGCGTCCCTTGTTGAAAACAGCCACGCGATCGGACATCGACAGTGCTTCGGTCTGATCGTGGGTGACGAAGATGAAGGTGATGCCGAGCTGGCGTTGCAGCTTCTTCAGCTCGCTCTGCATTTGCTCGCGCAGCTTCAAGTCGAGGGCGCCGAGGGGTTCGTCGAGCAGCAGCACCCGAGGGCGATTGACCAGGGCGCGGGCCAGGGCCACACGCTGGCGTTGACCGCCGGAGAGTTGCACCGGCTTGCGCTCGCCGTAGCCGCCGAGGGCGACCATGTCGAGGGCTTCTTCGGCGCGTTTGCGGCGTTCTGTTTTGCCGACGCCTTTGACTTTCAAACCGTAGGCCACGTTGTCGAGCACGTTCATGTGCGGGAACAGCGCGTAGTCCTGAAATACCGTGTTTACGTCACGCTCATACGGTGGTAACCCGGCGGCTTCGTGGCCATGAATCCGGATGGAGCCTGCGCTCGGTTGTTCAAAACCGGCGATCAGGCGCAAACACGTGGTTTTGCCCGAGCCGGAAGGGCCCAGCATGGAAAAGAACTCGCCGTCCTGGATGTCGATGGAAACCCGGTCTACGGCTTTCACTTCGCCGAATAGACGGGAAACGTTGGTGAACTGGACTGCAAGCGTCATGGTGCGGTGCTCCGAAAAGGCGAGGGCCGTCACAGCGGCCCTGCCAGGACATCTGAAAAGTCTGAATCTGGATCGATGGGCTTTTGTGGCTGGAATGCTCACTGTGGCGAGGGGGCTTGCCCCGTTGGGGGGCGAAGTCGCCCCAGAGCCAGCCACCGCGGTCTAGCAGGTAAACCGCGTTCTCCGTTTCAGGGCTGCTGTGCAGCCCAACGGGGGCAAGCCCCCTCGCCACAAAAGCCCCTTTGCCACAGATGCGCGGTGTTATCTGCCGCCCATGATCGCGATGTAGTCCTGGGTCCAGCGGCTGTACGGCACGAATTTGCCGCCTTCAGCCTGCGGGGTTTTCCAGAAGGCGATCTTGTCGAACTGGTCGAAACCGTTGGTCTTGCAGCCTTCGGCGCCGAGCAATTCGCTCTCCTTGCACCCCGCCGGAACCGACGGCAACGAACCGAACCAGGCGGCCAGGTCACCCTGGACTTTCGGTTGCAGCGAATGGTCCATCCACTTGTAAGCACAGTTCGGGTGCTTGGCGTCGGCGTGCAGCATGGTGGTGTCGGCCCAACCCGTTGCACCTTCTTTCGGAATGACCGAGGCCACCGCCTGCTTGTCCGCCACCAGGCCGTTGACCATGTAGCCCCAGCTGCTGGACGCCACGACGCCTTCGTTCTTGACGTCACTCATCTGCACGGTCGCGTCATGCCAGTAGCGATGGATCAACGGCTGCTGCTTGCGCAGCAGGTCCAGCGCCGCTTTATATTGTTCTTCGTTGAGCTGATACGGGTCCTTGATCCCCAGTTCCGGCCGTTTCGTTTTGAGATAGAGCGCCGCATCGGCGATGTAGATAGGACCGTCGTAGGCCTGAACCCGGCCCTTGTTGGATTTGCCATCCGACAGGGTCTGTTCCTCGAACACCACACCCCAGCTGTCAGGGGCCGTCTTGAATACGTTGGTGTTGTACATCAGCACGTTCGGACCCCACTGATACGGAGTGCCGTAGGTTTGTTTATTGACGACGTACCACGGGCCATCCTTGAGACGCGGGTCGAGGTTCTTCCAGTTCGGAATCAACGCCGTGTTGATCGGCTGCACCCGCTTGCCGGCGATCAACCGCAGCGACGCATCGCCCGACGCGGTCACCAGGTCGTAACCGCCCTTGGACATCAGGCTGACCATCTCATCGGAAGTGGCAGCCGTTTTCACGTTCACCTTGCAGCCGGTTTCTTTCTCGAAACCGGTCACCCAGTCGTAGGCCTTGTCGCTTTCGCCACGTTCGATGTAACCGGGCCAAGCGACGATATCCAGCTGACCTTCGCCGGCACCAACGGCTTTCAGCGGTTCGGCGGCCTGGATACTGGCACTGGCCAGCAGCGCCGTGGTGATTGCACTGAGCAGTGCGGTCTTGTGCACGAACATGGGGATTCCCTCTTCTTTAATTATGGTCGGGGCAGTTGTGAACGTGGTGAAGCATGCCGTTAGCGGCTTGTTATTAGCGTAGTCAGAGATGCTGTCCGTGGCGCGCCATGATGTGCCGCACCACGCTGTAGTCCTGAAGCGAATCGCTGGACAGGTCTTTGCCGTAGCCCGAACGTTTCAGGCCGCCGTGAGGCATTTCGCTGACCAGCATGAAATGGCTGTTGATCCAGGTACAGCCGTACTGCAAGCGCGCGGCGACTTGCATGGCCTTGTCGAGGTTCTGGGTCCAGATCGAGGAGGCGAGGCCATATTCCGAATCGTTGGCCCAGTCCACTGCTTGTTCGAGCCCATCGAAACGGGTCACGGTGACTACCGGCCCGAACACTTCGCGCTGGACGATTTCATCGCTCTGCTTACAGCCGGCCAGCAGCGTCGGCTGGTAATAGAAGCCGGCGCCGGAATGCACGGCCGCGCCAGTCACGCGCTCAATGTGCGGCTGGCCGAGGGCGCGTTCGACGAAACTGGCCACGCGGTCGCGCTGGCGGGTGCTGATCAATGGACCAATTTCATTGTCGGCATCGCGTTTACCGGCGAAGCGCAGGCTGCTGACCGCGGCGCCGAGTTCGGCCACCAGTCGGTCATGAATTCCGGCCTGTGCATAAATCCGGCAGGCGGCGGTGCAGTCCTGGCCGGCGTTGTAGTAACCGTACGTGCGCACACCTTCGACCACGGCTTGAATGTCCGCATCGTTGCAGACAATCACCGGCGCCTTCCCACCGAGTTCGAGGTGCGTACGCTTGAGGGTTTTTGCGGCGGCCTGCAGGATTTTTTGCCCGGTGACGATATCGCCGGTCAGCGACACCATGCGGATTTTCGGGTGACTGACCAAGTGGCTGCCAACGCCTTCACCACCGCCACAAATGATGTTGATCACGCCGCGCGGCAGGATCTCGGCCAGCGCGGGCGCCAGGGCCAGAATCGACAGCGGCGTGTGCTCGGACGGTTTGAACACCAGCGTGTTGCCGGCGGCGAGGGCCGGGGCGATTTTCCACGCGGCCATCATGATCGGGTAGTTCCACGGCGCGATGGACGCTACAACCCCAATAGGATCGCGCCGCACCATGCTGGTGTAACCCGGCAAGTATTCGCCACTGAGCTGGCCGGTCTGGCAGCGCACGGCGCCGGCGAAGAAGCGGAACACGTCGACCGTCGCGCTCAAGTCGTCCTGACGAGCCAGGTGCAAGGGTTTGCCACAGTTCAGGGATTCGAGACGGGCAAGCAGGTCGGCTTGTTTTTCGATGGCGTTGGCAATGTCCAGCAGCAGGTTCGAGCGCTGCTGCGGCGTGGTCCGCGACCAACTGGCGAACGCACGATGGGCAGCGAGGATCGCGGCTTCGACTTGCTCGGTGCTGGCTTCGGCGATGTGCGTCAGCACCTCACCCGTGGCCGGATTGAGGATCGGTTCGACAAAACCCTGACCTGCGACCAGTTCGCCATCGATCAGCAACGCGGTGAACAACGGGGTCTGCGCGCCAGCCATTTTTCGGGTTCTCTTTTCTTGTGTGGACATGCTGCTCCCTGTGACTGGGGCCGGCCGTCTTATAGATGAACCAAGACTAGTGCCCGACCCCGAGGTCGACAAATACTAAATACTGAAGGTGGTGTTCGATTAAATAGATGGCTTGCGCCCGCCGTGGGGTTGCTCGCGAGCGACGGTCAGGAACGGGTCCACCAGCGCCGGGCGTGCCGTCCCACGGCGCCATGCCAGGCCGACATCGAGGGTCTGGCTCAGGTCGGCGATTGGCCGCGCTTCGATGATGTCGCCTTCCAGCGACCACGGGCGGTAGGTCATGTCGGGCTGGATCGACACGCCCAATCCTGCGGCCACCAGGCTTCGCACCGCCTCGGTCGAAGCGGTTCTCAGGGTGATGCGCGGTTGAAGCGACGCCGCCGACCACATGCGCTGGGCGTTGCGGTCCATTTCATCGACGTTCAGTTGTATCAGCGGCTCACGGGCGACGTCAGCGAGGTTGATGCTGTCGTGTTCCAGCAGTGGATGCTGGGCCGGCAGCCATAACCGATGGGGCGAATGGGTCAGCACTTCCGTTTGCAGGGCGTGACGGTCTTCGAGGTTGGAGAGGATCAACACGCCGACATCGATCTCGCCGCTGACCAGCAAATGCTCGATGTACGGGCGCTCGTCCTCCATCACGCGGATCTCGACGTTGGGGTAGGCGCGTTGAAAACGGGTGAGCAAATCCGCGAGGTAGTAACCGGCGACGAGGCTGGTCACGCCGATGATCAATTGCCCGGCGACCTGGTCGGTGCTTTGTTGCAGGCTGCGCTTGGCGTTGTCCACCGTCGCCAGAATCAGGTGCGCCTGACGCAGGAATTGATGACCCTGGTGGGTCAGTGTCATGCCCTTGGCATGACGGTTGAACAGCCCGACACCGATTTCCTGCTCCAGTTGCTGGATGGCCAGGGTCAGTGTCGATTGGGAAATGAACGCGGTTTGCGCGGCGGCCGAGATCGAGCCGGTCTCGGCCACGGCGATGAAATGGCGGATTTGACGCAAGGTCATCATGAAGAATTACCCGGTGGGCGGTTTTTATAGATTAGCTTGAGTGTATATCTTTTTTATCGAAGGGCTTTTTAGCGTTACAGGAAATGAGCAACATCTGGAAGCACTCTCTCCGGGAGGGGCTGGGCACTTTCGATCTAGGCTGGTGGCCTTAAGTGTCCGGTTTACCCTTTTCGTGGAGGCGGCAAGAATGAATACCCGTGGATTGCTCGATCAGTTACTTAAATCTGGCCAGGACATGCTGCAGAACAAGGCTGGGGGCACGCAGAACAAGGCGTCCAGTGGTGGTTTGGGTGGGCTGCTCGGTGGTAACGGTGGTTCGGGTGGCCTTGGCAGTTTGCTCTCGGGTGCGGGTGGAGGTGCGCTGGCGGCGGGCGCCATGGGCCTTTTGATCGGCAACAAGAAGGTTCGCAAGGTCGGCGGCAAAGTCGCCATTTACGGCGGCCTCGCAGCGCTGGGCGTCATTGCCTACAAGGCCTACGGTAACTGGCAGGCCCAGCAGGGCACGGCGCCGGGGAGGGAACCGCAAACCGTGGACCGCCTGCCCGCCGCCCAGGTTGAGCAACACAGTCAGGCGATTCTCAGGGCGCTGGTGGCCGCGGCCAAGGCTGACGGCCATGTCGACGAGCGCGAACGTGCACTGATCGAAGGTGAGTTCACCAAGCTCGACAACGATCAGGAGCTGCAACACTGGCTGCACGCGGAACTCAACAAACCGCTCGATCCAACCGATGTAGCGCGCGCCGCCAGCACCCCGGAAATGGCCGCCGAGATGTACATCGCCAGCGTGATGCTGGTGGACGAAGAGAACTTCATGGAGAAGTCTTATCTGGATGAACTGGCACGCCAACTCAAGCTTGAACCGGCGTTGAAGGCGGAATTGGAAAAGCAGGTACGTCAGGCTTTGGTTTGATTGCTCAGGTAAAAACTGCGACGAGGGGCATGCCCCCCCCGTCCAGCCTACACACGCCTTGCCTATGCCGTAACGGGGACGTTGTACGCCCAACCAGAAAACGTGTTCTCAACATACTTTACTTTTGAAAAATGCTGCCGGGCAGTTAGCATCATTTCTGGATGTAAACCCGTGGCCTGGATTTCCCAGCTACCATCCAGTTTGGCAATCCCTTTACCGTGAAAGCTCCCCACTCCCGCTTGAGCCAGCACGATATCTGCCCCTGGAACACCATTCTGCCCGCGTATCATTGAGCTCATGGACGAATGTGTGATAACTGGCGGGTCAAGTACCACAACACGCAAGGTATTGCTACGCATGTACCAATCATAACCATCATGCCCGTCCAGGTAGACATGCAAATCATGGACACCTTGTTTCAGATCATCGTTGAGCCTCAGGTCGGTATCCCCATACTGGTCTGTCTTTACATGATTGGTTAATTCAATACCCGTATGGGAATCGATAATCCGTAGCCAACTTCTGGCATGACCACCCACACCAAAAGTAGGGCGTCGTTCCACTTTCATTCCCTGATATGTTCCGCGGAAAAACGGTCGTGTGTACATCACAGTGTTGCGGTCCTCTTGGTTCTCGCGTCCCGCACCGGGTACTGAAGTTTCGAACTCACCCTCATTGGTGTCATCGCTCTCCTTGCCCGGTACTACGTAGATGCGGGTGATGAGGGTGTCCATGGTCCAACTGCCATCTTTCCACAAGGCAAGGATTATGTCGTTGACTCCAGTGGGCAAATTTCTGTTCACAGGCAGCACGTACTCTCCATACTTATTCGTTACACCCACCCCGCTCAACGGCTCCATAGTGTGTGCATCCCTTAACTGGACACTACTGGCGGCGTGTCCATACACTTGAAAATTTGGGCGTGAACCAGTTGTAGCTCCCCATCTTGGCGCATCGACCCTTGGCGGAGTTTCTAAAGGTTCAACACCTTTATCCCTTACGTTGCCTTCCTGTACGCAAATTTCTTCTGTTGCACTGAACTCGCTTTCTGCTTTTGACATGATCTCGCTCCTGCGAATGCCGCTCGTTATTGAGTGACTTGCCACTGTCGTTCTACGCCCACGTCGGGCGTAGCAAACCTGTCATAAATGACAGTTCAGACCAGCGGTAACAGTGCTCCTCCGCAAGTCCTCTGCGCGCTCCAGGTCTCAGTGCGCGGCTACACACGTTGCATTGCTGTGGCTCGTCCTCCGCACTCGCCCGCGATGGCGGCCGAGAGATCGCCAGCGCCGAGTTGCCCTGTGCAGTCGCTGATAAAATGCGGCGTGCCCTCGGCTATACTCCCCAGCATTTGAAATGGCCCCGAGGACTGACTGTGAAGAACTGGACGTTGCGCCAACGCATTTTGGCGAGCTTTGCGGTAATTATCGCCATCATGCTGCTGATGGTCGTCGTCTCGTATTCTCGGCTGTTGAAGATCGAGGTCAGCGAAGACAGCGTCCGTGACGACGCGCTTCCCGGGGTCTATTACAGTTCGATGATTCGTGGCGCCTGGGTCGACAGCTTCCTCCACATCGAGGAGATGCTGGGTCTGAAGGAAGGGCAGGGTATCAGTGCCGAAGATGTCGCCGACCTCAAGAACTATGAAGCGCAAGTGCAGGAAGCGATGAACAACTATCGCGGCACTGTGACTACGGAAGTAGACAAAGTTGAGTTCGCGGCTTTCCAAAAAATCCATCAGGATTACGGCAAGGTGCTGGCCGCGGTGTTCGACTTGCATCAGCGCAACCAGCGAGCCGACGCCATCAAGTTGTTCAACGAACAGCTGACCCCGGCGTGGACCGCGGGGCGTCTGAAACTCAATGACATTCTTGAGTACAACAAAACCGTGGCAGATCAGGCCATGGCGGACATCCATGACGCCGTGCTCACCGCTGAAGTCATCATGGGCATTTCCCTGCTGGTGGCGGTGCTGGCCGCCGGCCTCTGCGGCCTGTTGCTGATGCGCGCGATCATGGCGCCGATGAACCGCATCGTGCAGATCCTCGAAATCATGCGCACCGGCGACCTCAGCAGCCGCTTGAACCTGGAGCGCAAGGACGAATTCGGCGCCGTGGAAACCGGCTTCAACGACATGATGACCGAGCTGACGTCGCTGGTGTCCCAGGCTCAGCGCTCCTCGGTGCAGGTCACAACGTCGGTCACCGAGATCGCCGCCACCTCCAAGCAACAACAAGCCACCGCCACGGAAACCGCCGCCACCACCACAGAAATCGGCGCGACATCCCGTGAAATCGCTGCCACCTCGCGCGACCTGGTGCGCACCATGACCGAAGTCTCCACCGCGGCCGATCAGGCCTCGGTGGCCGCCGGTTCCGGACAGCAGGGCCTGGCGCGGATGGAAGAGACCATGCACTCGGTGATGGGCGCCGCGGATCTGGTCAACGCCAAACTGGCGATCCTCAACGAGAAGGCCGGCAACATCAATCAAGTGGTCGTGACCATCGTCAAGGTGGCGGACCAGACCAACCTGCTGTCGCTGAACGCTGCCATTGAAGCCGAGAAGGCCGGTGAATACGGCCGCGGGTTTGCCGTGGTCGCCACCGAGGTGCGGCGTCTGGCGGACCAGACCGCCGTGGCCACTTACGACATCGAGCAGATGGTGCGCGAGATCCAGTCGGCGGTGTCGGCCGGGGTCATGGGCATGGACAAATTCTCCGAAGAAGTGCGCCGCGGCATGTCCGAGGTGCAGCAGGTCGGCGAGCAGTTGTCGCAGATCATCCATCAGGTTCAGGCGCTGGCGCCGCGGGTGTTGATGGTCAACGAAGGCATGCAGGCCCAGGCCACCGGTGCCGAACAGATCAACCACGCACTGGTGCAGTTGGGCGATGCCAGCAGCCAGACCGTCGAGTCGCTGCGCCAGGCCAGTTTCGCCATCGATGAGCTGAGCCAGGTGGCCGTCGGGCTGCGTAGCGGCGTTTCGCGATTCAAAGTCTGATGAGCGAACTCACGGCCAAACGCATCGCCGTGAAGCCGGCGTTGCACGCATTGTTTCTGGTGTTTCGCATCGGCAGCGAGCGCTATGCCCTGCAAGCGATCGAGGTGGCGGAAGTGCTGCCGCGTCTGCCGTTGAAGCCGATTCCCCGCGCACCGGATTGGGTCGCCGGGGTGTTCGCCTATCGAGGCGCGGTGGTGCCGGTCATCGACCTCAGTGCGCTGACGTTCGGTTTGCCGGCTCAGGCCCGCACCAGCACGCGCCTGGTACTGGTCAATTACCGTCCGGATGAAACCGTTGAAGCGCAGTTGCTCGGGCTGATCCTGGAGCAGGCGACCGACACGCTGCGCTGCAACCCGGCGGATTTTCAGCCTTATGGCCTCGACAATCGCCAGGCGCCTTACCTCGGGCCGGTCCGTGAAGATGCGCAAGGTTTGCTGCAATGGGTGCGTGTCGCCGACCTGCTGGATGAACAGGTTCGCGCACTGCTGTTTCCGTCACCGCCACTGGATCCGGCGTTGCTTGAGGAGCGGCCATGAGCAGCGATCAGCGGTTTTTCGATTTTCTCAAGGAACGCATCGGCCTCGACGTGACCTCGGTGGGCCCGGCGATCATCGAGCGTGCCGTGCGCCAGCGCAGCACCGCATCGCGGTCGCAGACGGCTGATGAGTATTGGCACACCTTGCAGGGCTCGCGGGATGAGCAGCAAGCGCTGATCGAGGCGGTGATCGTTCCCGAAACCTGGTTTTTCCGTTACCCGGAATCCTTTGCCACCCTGGCGAAACTGGCGACCAAACGACTGGCCGACATCAACAACATGCGCGCGCTGCGAATCCTCAGCCTGCCGTGTTCCACCGGCGAAGAACCCTATTCCATCGCCATGGCGTTACTGGATGCCGGACTCAAGCCGCATCAGTTCAAAGTCGAAGGCATGGACGTCAGCCCGCTGTCGGTGGAAAAAGCCAAGCGCGCGCTGTACGGCAAGAACTCGTTTCGTGGCCAGGACATTGCATTCCGCGAACGGCATTTCATCGCTGAGGACGATGGCTATCGCCTCAGCGAGCGAGTTCTGGAACAGGTGCGTTTGCAGGTCGGCAATCTGCTGGATCCGGCGTTGCTGGCCAACGAACCGCCGTATGACTTTGTGTTCTGCCGCAACCTGCTGATCTATTTCGATCAGCCGACTCAGCAACAAGTCTTCGAAGTGCTCAAGCGCCTGACCCATGTCGACGGCGTGCTGTTTATCGGCCCGGCCGAGGGCAGTTTGCTGGGGCGCTTTGGCATGCGCTCGATTGGAATCCCTCAATCTTTCGCGTTCAGCCGTCAGAGCGCCCCTGCGCCTGAACCTGTTCCAGCCGTTGTGCCAAAACTGCTGCCGACTCCGCTGCCGGTGCGTCAGCCGGTGCGCAGCGTGACGCCACCCGTGCGCAACCGGCCTTTCGCAACCGTGACACCGTTGCCGGTGGTGACGAAAGCCGCCAACCCGGACGCCGCCACGTTGCTGGCCAACATCGCCGCACTGGCCAACGAAGGCAAAAGCGCCGAAGCCCGTGCCGCGTGCGAAAGCTATTTGCGCAGCCATGAACCGGTGGCCCAGGTGTTTTACTGGCTCGGACTGCTCAGCGATGTCGCCGGTAGTGTCCTCCAGGCCCAGGGGTTCTATCGCAAGGCGTTGTACCTCGAACCGCAACATCCCGACGCGTTGATGCACCTGGCGGCCTTGCTGCAATCCCAGGGCGACACGGCGGGCGCCCGACGATTGCAGGACCGCGCCGCCCGTAGCGAGCGCGCAGACAGTGAGCGCAAACGATGACCGCCGCCGACACCTTTAGCCTCACCCATGAAGATGCCCAGGCCATCGACGATTGCTGGAATCGCATCGGTATCCACGGCGACAAGTCCTGCCCGCTGCTGATCGACCACATTCACTGCCGCAATTGCGCGGTGTATTCGGCCGTCGCCACGCGTTTGCTTGACCGCTACGCGTTGCAGCAGGACGACCGCGGGCAAGTCTCGGTCGCGGTCGAAAGCGACGTGAAAACCCGCTCGCTGTTGATGTTTCGCCTCGGTGAAGAATGGCTGGGCCTGGCCACCCGCAGTCTGGTGGAAGTGGCGCCGCTGCAAGCCATCCATTCCCTGCCGCACCAGCGCTCCCGGGCCTTGCTCGGCGTGGCGAACGTACGCGGCGCACTGGTGGCGTGCCTCTCGCTGGTGGAACTGCTGGGGCTCGACGCCACCAACAGCGTGGCTTCAGGCGCGCGCGTGATGCCGCGGATGTTGATCATTGCCGCCCACGGTGGGCCAGTGGTGGTGCCGGTGGACGAAGTCGACGGCATCCATGCCATCGACGAGCACACCCTCGACGCGGCGTCCCGCTCCGGCAGCCAGGCCAGCGCCAAATACACCCGTGGCGTGTTGCAATTCAAAGGTCGCAGCCTGCGTTGGCTGGATGAAGAACAGCTGCTGACCGCCGTGACCCGGAGCCTCACATGACCCCCGAGCAAATGCGCGACTCCTCTTTGCTGGAACTGTTCAGCCTGGAAGCCGAGGCCCAGACCCTGGTGTTGAGCACGGGGCTGCTGGCGCTTGAACGCGATCCGACC
The DNA here is from genome assembly GCF_059716135.1 of Pseudomonas sp. LBUM1651. Classification (NCBI taxonomy): domain Bacteria; kingdom Pseudomonadati; phylum Pseudomonadota; class Gammaproteobacteria; order Pseudomonadales; family Pseudomonadaceae; genus Pseudomonas; species Pseudomonas sp. LBUM1651. Next base: position 1,197,020 of record NZ_CP166805.1, read on the forward strand.
CAGGCCGATCACCTCGAATCGTGCATGCGCGCGGCCCACTCGCTCAAAGGCGCGGCGCGGATCGTCGGGGTCGATGCCGGGGTCAGCGTTGCCCATGTGATGGAAGATTGCCTGGTCAGCGCCCAGGAAGGCCGGTTGTACCTGCGGCCCGAGCACATTGATGCCTTGCTGCAAGGCACCGATTTGCTGATGCGCATCGCCACGCCGAACAACGCACCGACGCCTGCGGAAATCGAGGGCTATGTGGCGCTGATGGCGCGCTTGCTGGATCCGCTGGCACTCGCCGCGCCGATCAGCACGCCGATTGCGCCGTTCATGACCGGGCCAGAAGTACCATCCGTCGAACTGATGATTCCAGAAATCGAGCCGGTCATCGCCGCACCGTCAGCGCCCGACGTGCCGGCTGAACCCGTCGCGCCGCGCAACACCAAACGCACCACCGAAAACGGCGAGCGTGTCCTGCGGGTCACGGCCGAACGCTTGAACAGCCTGCTCGACCTGTCGAGCAAATCCCTGGTGGAAACCCTGCGGCTCAAACCGCACCTGGCCACCATGCAGCGCTTGAAACGCATGCAGAACAATGGCCTGCGGGCACTGGAAAACCTCAACGTCCACCTCAAGGAGCAGACCTTGAGCCTGGAGGCCCGGGAAGCCCTCGACGATGCTCGCCGGCTGCTGGCGCAATCCCAGCAATTGCTGGTGGAAAAAAACGCCGAACTGGATGAATTCGCCTGGCAGGCCAGTCAGCGTGCGCAAGTCTTGTACGACACGGCGCTGGCCTGTCGCATGCGGCCGTTTGCCGATGTGCTGACCGGGCAAGTGCGCATGGTCCGCGACCTGGGTCGCAGCCTCGGCAAACAGGTACGGCTGGAGATCGAGGGCGAGAAAACCCAGGTCGACCGCGACGTCCTGGAAAAACTCGAAGCGCCGCTGACGCACCTGCTGCGCAACGCCGTCGATCACGGCATCGAATCCCCGGAGCAACGGCTGCTGGCCGGCAAGCCGGAAGAAGGCTTGATCCGCCTGCGCGCGTCCCATCAGGCCGGTCTGCTGGTACTGGAGCTGAGCGATGACGGCAACGGCGTCGATCTGGAAAAGGTTCGCCGCAGCCTCATCGAACGTCAGTTGTCCCCACCGGACACCGCCGCGCAGTTGAGCGAAGAGGAACTGCTGACGTTTCTGTTCCTGCCGGGTTTCAGCCTGCGGGACAAGGTCACCGAAGTGTCCGGACGCGGCGTCGGCCTGGACGCGGTTCAGCACATGGTTCGTCAGTTACGCGGCGCGGTGGTGCTGGAGCAGACGGCGGGCGAGGGCAGCCGTTTCCACCTGGAAGTGCCGCTGACGCTGTCGGTGGTGCGCAGCCTGGTGGTGGAAGTCGGCGACGAGGCGTATGCGTTTCCGCTGGCTCACATCGAGCGCATGTGCGACCTGGAGCCGGCGGACATCGTGCAGGTCGAAGGTCGTCAGCACTTCTGGTACGAGGGCCGGCACGTCGGATTGGTCGCCGCGAGCCAATTACTCCAGCGCCCGGCGAGTCAGAACAATCAGCAAACCCTCAAGGTCGTGGTCATTCGCGAGCGCGATGCGATCTACGGCGTCGCGGTCGAGCGGTTTATCGGCGAGCGCACGCTGGTGGTTCTGCCACTGGACGAACGTCTGGGCAAGGTGCAGGACATTTCTGCCGGCGCCTTGCTCGACGACGGTTCGGTAGTGCTGATTGTCGACGTCGAAGACATGCTGCGGTCCGTGGATAAACTGCTCAATACCGGTCGCCTGGAACGTATTGCCCGCCACAGTAATCAGGCGGCCGAAGCAGCGCGCAAACGGGTGCTGGTGGTCGACGATTCGCTGACCGTTCGCGAGTTGCAGCGTAAGCTGTTGGTCAATCGCGGCTACGACGTGGCCGTGGCGGTGGATGGCATGGATGGCTGGAACGCCCTGCGTTCGGAGGATTTCGATCTGCTGATTACCGATATTGACATGCCGCGCATGGACGGCATCGAACTGGTGTCTTTATTGCGCCGGGACAATCGATTGCAATCGCTACCGGTTATGGTGGTGTCCTACAAGGATCGCGAAGAAGACCGTCGTCGTGGACTGGACGCCGGGGCCGACTATTATCTAGCCAAAGCCAGTTTTCATGACGACGCCCTGCTTGATGCAGTGGTTGAGCTCATCGGAGGAGCGCGGGCATGAAAATCGCAATCGTCAACGACATGCCCATGGCGGTAGAGGCTCTGCGCCGCGCCTTGGCATTTGAGCCGGAGCATCAGGTGATCTGGGTTGCCAGCAATGGGGCCGAGGCCGTGCAACGTTGCGTGGAATACACCCCGGACCTGATCCTGATGGACCTGATCATGCCGGTGATGGATGGCGTCGAGGCGACCCGGCGGATCATGGCCGAGACGCCGTGCGCCATTGTGATTGTCACGGTCGACCGCGAGCAGAACGTGCATCGGGTGTTCGAGGCCATGGGGCATGGGGCGCTGGATGTGGTCGATACGCCGGCGATCGGTGCCGGCAATGCCCAGGAAGCTGCGGCGCCGCTACTGCGCAAGATCCTGAATATCAGCTGGCTGATCGGCGACAAGGGCAATCGGGTGCGACCCGCGCCGAGTCCGTCGCGCCACTCGGGCTCTCGGCAAAAATTGATCGCCATCGGTTCGTCCGCGGGCGGGCCGGCAGCGCTGGAAGTGCTGCTCAAGGGACTGCCCCGGGATTTCCCGGCCGCTATCGTGCTGGTGCAGCACGTCGACCAAGTGTTCGCCGCCGGCATGGCCGAGTGGCTCAGCAGCGCCAGCGGCCTGGACGTGCGCCTGGCCCAGGAAGGCGAACCGCCACAGGCCGGCACCGTGCTGCTGGCCGGCACCAACCACCATATCCGCTTGTTGAAAAACGGCACGCTGGCGTACACCGCCGAGCCGGTCAACGAGATCTATCGGCCCTCGATCGATGTGTTTTTCGAGAGCGTGGCCAGTTACTGGAACGGCGATGCAGTGGGTGTTTTGTTGACCGGCATGGGGCGCGATGGCGCGCAGGGGCTTAAACTCATGCGCCGACAGGGCTACCTGACCATCGCTCAGGACCAACAAAGCAGCGCGGTGTATGGCATGCCGAAAGCGGCAGCGGCCATCGACGCGGCTGTGGAGATTCGCCCGCTGGACAAGATAGCGCCACGATTGCTGGAGATTTTCACCAAATGACTACGCTTAGCAGCAATCCTGGTCCAGGCAGTACTCAGGTGACCGCACATGAATGAATTACAGCTCGACGGCTTCAAAACCGACGAAAACGCCGCCATGGTGTTGTTGGTGGACGATCAGGCCATGATCGGCGAGGCGGTACGCCGCGGGTTGTCGAATGAAGAAAACATCGACTTCCACTTCTGCGCCGACCCGCATCAGGCGATTGCGCAGGCCATCCGGATCAAACCGACGGTGATCCTGCAGGATCTGGTCATGCCCGGTCTCGACGGCCTGAGCCTGGTGCGTGAATACCGCAATCACCCGGCCACCAAGGATATTCCGATCATTGTGCTGTCGACCAAGGAAGACCCACTGATCAAAAGCGCGGCTTTCGCGGCCGGGGCCAATGATTATCTGGTGAAACTGCCGGACAACATCGAACTGGTGGCGCGCATCCGCTATCACTCGCGCTCCTACATGACCCTGCTGCAACGCGACGCGGCGTACCGCGCGCTGCGGGTCAGCCAGCAGCAATTGCTCGATACCAACCTGGTGCTGCAACGGCTGATGAACTCGGACGGTCTGACCGGGCTGTCGAACCGCCGTCACTTCGACGAATACCTGGAGCTGGAGTGGCGCCGTTCGTTGCGCGATCAGAGCCAGTTGTCGCTGCTGATGATCGATGTCGACTACTTCAAGTCCTACAACGACAGCTTTGGCCACCTCGAAGGCGACGAAGCCTTGCGCAAGGTTGCCACGGCCATTCGTGACGCCATCGCCCGGCCTTCGGACCTGCCGGCCCGTTACGGGGGTGAAGAGTTTGTTCTGGTGCTGCCCAATACCACACCGGGTGGAGCGCGACTGGTGGCGGAAAAGCTCCGCCTGACCGTGGAGGCGCTGAAGATCCCTCACATTTTCCCCCGCGAAGGCTCAAGCCTGACCATCAGCATCGGCCTGTCGACCATGATCCCGCAGCCGGGCAGCGATAGCCGGCAACTGATCTCGGCGGCGGACAAGGGGCTGTACCTGGCGAAGAACAATGGGCGTAATCAGGTGGGCATCGAATAGCGCTCAAACGCCGGCCTCTGGCCTGATGCGTACCCTGTGGCGAGGGGCTTGTCGGAACGCCGCATCGCCCCGTTCGGCTGCGAAGCAGTCGTAAAACCTGTATACCGGGTCTGACTGAAAGAATGCCGGGGCCGCTTCGCGACCCAACGGGGGCAAGCCCCCTCGCCACAGGTTTTATGTTGCCCCTAAGCCGCCAGGCGGGCTGCCGTGACAGTCTGATTACGTTATACTCGCCGGCTTTCAAAAGTTCGCCAACGAGTGCTGCCCGCCATGGAAATCAACCCGATCCTTAACAGTATCAAGGACCTGTCCGAGCGCTCCGAAACTATTCGGGGGTATCTTTGACTACGATCAAAAGCATGAGCGTCTGACTGAAGTCAATCGCGAGCTTGAAGATCCGTCTGTCTGGAACAACCCGTCGTACGCTCAGGAACTGGGTCGCGAGCGGTCCCTGCTGGCGCAGATCGTCGAAACCCTCGACGAAATGCACACCGGCCTGGCCGACGCCAAAGACCTGCTGCTGATGTCCGCAGAGGAAGAAGACCAGGCCGCCGTCGATGACGTCGCCGCCGAAGTCGAGCGTCTGCGCGAGTCCCTGGAAAAACTCGAATTCCGTCGCATGTTCAGCGGTGAAATGGACGCCAACAACGCCTACCTGGACATCCAGGCCGGCTCCGGCGGCACCGAGGCCCAGGACTGGGCCAACATCCTGCTGCGCATGTACCTGCGCTGGGCTGACAAACGCGGTTTCGACGCGACCATCATGGAGCTGTCGGCCGGTGAAGTCGCCGGGATCAAGGGCGCCACCGTGCACATCAAGGGCGAATACGCCTTTGGCTGGCTGCGTACCGAAATCGGCGTGCACCGTCTGGTGCGCAAGAGCCCGTACGACTCGGGCAACCGCCGTCACACCTCGTTCTCGGCCGTGTTCGTGTCGCCGGAAATCGATGACAACATCGAAATCGACATCAACCCGTCGGACCTGCGCATCGACACCTACCGCTCCTCCGGTGCCGGTGGCCAGCACGTAAACACCACCGACTCGGCCGTACGGATTACCCACGTACCGACCAACACCGTGGTCAGCTGCCAGAACGAACGCTCCCAGCACGCCAACAAAGACACCGCGATGAAAATGTTGCGGGCGCGCTTGTACGAGCAGGAAGTGCAGAAACGCAACGCCGCCTCGCAAGCCCTGGAAGAGACCAAGTCGGACATCGGCTGGGGTCACCAGATCCGCTCCTACGTACTCGATGCGTCGCGAATCAAGGATTTGCGCACTAACATCGAACGCAGCGACTGCGACAAGGTGCTCGACGGCGACATCGACGAATACCTGGTGGCGAGCCTGAAACAAGGCCTGTAACCCGGATCGGCTGACACACAGCGATCCCTGTAGGAGCCGGCTTGCTGGCGATCCCCAGCCGAAGGCTGGGGACAATGAACCTGTGATGGAATTTTTAAAGACATGAGCGACCTAGAACTCGACCCGCAAGCCCTGCAACAGGAAGAAAACTCCCTGATCGCCCTGCGCAAGGAAAAGCTTGCTGCCGAGCGCGCCAAGGGCAATGCCTTCCCGAACGACTTCCGCCGCGACAACTACTGCGAAGACTTGCAGAAACAGTACGCGGACAAGACCAAGGAAGAGCTCGCAGAGGCTGCAATCCCGGTCAAGGTTGCCGGTCGCATCATGCTCAACCGTGGCTCGTTCATGGTGATCCAGGACATGTCCGGTCGCATCCAGGTTTACGTCAACCGTAAAACCCTGTCCGAAGAAACCCTGGCCGCGGTGAAAACCTGGGACCTGGGCGACATCATTGCCGCCGAAGGCACCCTGGCCCGTTCCGGCAAGGGCGACCTGTACGTTGAAATGACCAGCGTGCGCCTGCTGACCAAATCCCTGCGCCCGTTGCCGGACAAGCACCATGGCCTGTCCGACACCGAGCAGCGCTACCGCCAGCGTTACGTTGACCTGATCGTCAACGAAGACGTGCGCCAGACCTTCCGCGTGCGTTCGCAAGTGATTGCGCACATCCGCAGCTTTTTGATGAAGCGCGACTTCCTCGAAGTCGAAACGCCGATGCTGCAAACCATCCCGGGTGGCGCGGCGGCCAAGCCGTTCGAAACGCACCACAACGCGCTGGACATGGAAATGTTCTTGCGCATTGCGCCTGAGCTGTACCTCAAGCGGCTTGTTGTTGGTGGGTTTGAAAAGGTGTTTGAGATCAACCGCAACTTCCGTAACGAAGGCGTTTCGACCCGTCACAACCCTGAATTCACCATGTTGGAGTTCTACCAGGCGTACGCCGACTACGAAGACAACATGGACCTGACCGAAGAACTGTTCCGCGAACTGGCAGAGCTGGTTCTGGGCAGCACCGACGTGCCGTACGGCGACAAGGTGTTCCACTTCGGCGAACCGTTCGTGCGTCTGTCGGTGTTCGACTCGATCCTCAAGTACAACCCCGAGCTGACTGCCGATGATCTGAATGACATCGACAAGGCGCGCGCCATCGCCAAGAAGGCCGGTGCCAAGGTGCTGGGCTTCGAAGGACTGGGCAAACTGCAGGTGATGATTTTCGAAGAGCTGGTCGAGCACAAGCTGGAGCAGCCGCATTTCATCACTCAGTACCCGTTCGAAGTGTCGCCGTTGGCCCGTCGTAACGACGACAACCCGAACGTCACCGATCGTTTCGAACTGTTCATCGGTGGCCGTGAAATCGCCAACGCCTACTCCGAGTTGAACGACGCGGAAGACCAGGCCGAGCGCTTCATGGCGCAGGTGGCCGACAAGGACGCCGGCGACGACGAAGCCATGCACTACGACGCCGACTTCGTTCGCGCGTTGGAGTACGGCATGCCGCCAACGGCCGGTGAAGGGATCGGCATCGACCGCCTGGTGATGCTGCTGACCAACTCCCCGTCGATCCGCGACGTGATCCTGTTCCCGCACATGCGGCCGCAAGCGTAAGTGAAAGCCGCCTCTCAGACAGGCGGCTTTTTTTTGATTTTGGGGAGGCGGCAGTTGCAAGCTGCAAGCCACAAGCTGCAAGCCAACTCCGTCCGCTTTTGACTTGTAGCTTGGAGCTTAAAACTTGCCGCTTCTTTCCTCGAGTATCGCCACTGCGGTCGCTGAAAGTGTTCAGTACCAGGGCCGCAAGGCCAGCCGCCAGGGCAGTGAGCAGCGTCGACAGGACATTCTCGATGCCGCCATGCGCATTGTCGTGCGCGATGGCGTGCGGGCCGTGCGTCACCGTGCGGTCGCCGCTGAAGCCGGTGTGCCGTTGTCGGCCACCACCTACTATTTCAAGGACATCGATGACCTGCTCACCGATACCTTCGCCCAATACGTGGAGCGCAGCGCGGCGTTCATGGCCAAGTTGTGGGTGAACAATGAAGGCCTGCTGCGCGAGATGGTCGTCAGCGGCGACGGCAGTCCCGAGTCGCGCTCGCAACTGGCGGACGATATTGCGCGGTTGATGGCGGACTATGTCCATCGGCAACTGATCAACCGCCGCGAGCATTTGATGGCCGAGCAAGCGTTCCGTCAGGAGGCGTTGCTCAACCCTCGCCTGGCGGAGCTGGTGCGCTCGCACCAGCAAATTCTCCTGCAGGGCACGTGTCAGCTTTTCCAGGTTTTGGGTTCCCGTGAACCACAACAAGATGCCAAAGTGTTGACGGCGATTATCGGACGGATGGAATATCAGGGCCTGCTCAACGACGCCGAGCCCGCCGCCGAAGCCGAAATGCTCGGTATCCTGACGCGGTACATGCATTTGGTATTGGCGTCGGTGTAATCCCTCGCTTGACCGCAACCCTGTAGGAGCGAGGCTTGCCCGCGAAGGCGGTTTAACATTCAACAGGTATGTTGACTGACACAACGCCTTCGCGGGCAAGTCGAATCGTCGCACCGCTCGCTCCTACAGGGACGATGACCATTCGGGGACTGTGTTCATAGGGAGTGTTGAATGAAAGCCTGGCGCGTCGTTGTGATCGCCTTGTCGTTCCTGCTGCTCAGTGGCTGCCTGGTGACCTTCAAGGAGCCACTGCCCACGAGCGACCCCGCGCCCAAGGGATTACTCGGCAAATGGACCAGCACCAACGCCTGGGGCGAACCGATGAACCTGGAGCTGACGCGCATCGGCGACAATCGCTATCAGGCGGTCAGCTATTTCAAGGCCAAACCCAAGGAACGCGAAGCCTATCCCTTCATCGTCTCGCGCCATGGCAGCCGCTGGTACCTGTCGGCGAAAGTGCCGGCGCAGTTCGGCGGGCATTTCACCATTGCCGGTTTTGAACTCACCGACAAGCATGAACTGGTGGTCTACAACCTCGACCTCGAGCAGATCAATCAGGCCCTGGGGCAGAAAGCTCTCAGCGGCGAGGGCTTTCAGACTGACGATGGCGACGGCGTGCTGATAAACACCAACATGGATCAGGTCTTCGCTTACCTCGATGATCCGGCCAATTCCGATGTCTTCGTCGAGGCCGTGCGCTATCAGCGCCTGACCAAAGCCAAGTAAACCCAGCACATAACGGTTTTTCTACAGGAGTTTCGGGTGGACGATTACCAGCAGTCGATACGCATTTTGTCCGATCGCATCGTGCTGGCGCAGACGCCGATACGCGTCCTGGATGCGGTGAAGTGGGACGAGAACATTCGTAAGAGTTTCCTCAAGGCCAAGGGCAAGGAAATGCCGGCGGTGGACCGCGATTACTACCTGAACCGGCCGCTGTCGTTCGATTCCAGCAAAGTGAAGCTGGAGTTCCAGAACATCGAGCGTGACATCACCCGCCAGCTCGGCCAGTTCAACCCGGTCGGCCAGATCATGCGGCGCATGTGCAAGGAATACCGGATGGTGGTGCGCATGCTCGAAGCACGCGGCACCGAGGATTTCGGGCTGATTTCCCAAGAGTTGTACGGCGCGGCGTCCGATGCGTTTCACGCGGGTGACCCGACCCTGTCCGACCTGGGCCTGATGCTCTCCGATTACCTGAACAACATCGATGGCCGTGGTGACCTCAAGGATGAGCCGAAAACCCTCACCGCCAAGGACGCCGTGCATTTGTTGCAAACCCGGCTGAGCAAAGTGTTTGGCGAGGCCGAGGAAACCATTCGGGTATTCGAGTCCGACGGGATCGTCGCCGATGCGGCGGCCGGCGCCGACTACATCAAGATCCGCACCGACGCGATGTTCAACGAGCGTGACGTGCGTGCGCTGGAAGTCCATGAAGGGCTGGTGCATGTCGGCACTACGCTCAACGGTCTGAACCAGCCGATCTGCACCTTCCTGTCCAAGGGGCCACCCTCGTCGACGGTGACCCAGGAAGGCCTGGCGATCCTGATGGAAATCATCACCTTCGCTTCCTACCCGAGCCGCCTGCGCAAACTGACCAACCGCACCCGCGCCATTCACATGGTGGAGGAGGGCGCGGACTTCCTGCAGATCTTCGAGTTCTTCCGCGAACAGGGCTTTGAAATGGCGGAAAGCTACGGCAACGCCAGTCGGGTTTTCCGTGGTTCGGTGCCGAACGGTCTGCCATTTACCAAAGACTTGTCCTACCTCAAGGGCTTTATCATGGTTTACAACTACATTCAGTTGGCCGTGCGTAAGGGCAAGCTTGAGCAGATACCGCTGCTGTTTTGCGGCAAGACCACGCTGGAAGACATGCGCACCTTGCGCCAATTGGTCGATGAAGGGTTGGTGGTGCCACCGAAGTATCTGCCTGAACAGTTCCGCGACATGAACGCTCTGTCGGCGTGGATGTGCTTCTCCAACTTCCTGAATCACCTGAGCCTGGACCGGATCGAAGCGGATTACTCCAACATTTTGTGAGCCATGAGCCCCCTGTAGGAGCCGAGCTTGCTCGCGATGACGGCATTACATTCAACATTTGTATCGCCTGAACCACCGCTATCGCGAGCAAGCTCGGCTCCTACAGGTACAGTGTTCCAAACCTATTTCGCGAGGTTTCAACGGATGAGAATCCTCGGCATCCTCTGCCTTCTCCTGACCCTTGGCGGTTGCAGCTCCTTGCTGTTCTACCCCGAATCCGGCCAGTTGTTCACCCCGGAAAAAGCCAAACTCGAGTACCGCGACGTCACCCTCACCACCGCCGACGGCCTCAAGTTGCACGGCTGGTGGCTGCCGGCGAAAAAAGGCGTCGAGGTCAAAGGCACGGTGCTGCACCTGCACGGCAACGGCGGCAATCTGCCCATGCATCTGGGCGGCAGCTGGTGGTTGCCGGAAGAGGGTTATCAGGTCCTGCTGATCGATTATCGCGGCTACGGTTTGTCCGAAGGCGAGCCGAGTTTGCCGGCGATCTATCAGGACATCGACGCCGCATTCAAGTGGCTCGACCAGGCGCCGGAGGTCAAAGGCAAACCGCTGATCCTGCTCGGCCAAAGCCTCGGTGGCTCTATGGCCGTGCATTACCTGGTCCAACACCCCGAACGCCAGAAGCAACTCAAGGCCTTTGTCCTCGACGGCGTGCCCGCCAGTTATCGCAGCATCGGCCAGTTCGCCCTCAGCCATTCCTGGTTGACCTGGGCATTTCAAGTGCCGCTCTCGTGGCTGGTGCCGGACGGTGACAGCGCGATCCACTCCATGGAGCAGCTCAATGGCGTGCCGAAACTGATCTATCACAGCATCGACGATCCGATCGTGCCCCTTTCCAACGGCATCCGTCTGTATCAAGCTGCGCCGCCGCCGCGGGTGCTGCAACTGACTCGAGGCGGCCACGTGCAGACGTTCGCCGACCCGGTCTGGCGCAAGGTGATGTTGCGTTATCTCGATGACCCGCAGCATTTCAACGGCCTGCGCCGACTGGGTGAAATCCCCAATTACCCGGCACCCCCGAATTCAGAAGATGAACCACCAGAGAGCCCGCAATGAGTGAAGAACGTAACGCCATCCCGCTGATCATCACCGGTATCTGCAGCATCCTCGGCACAGTGGGGGCCCTGTGGTGGTACGGCTACCTGCACTTCGCCAAGCCCGAGGATGCGCTGCTGCTCAACGAATTCACCATGCTCAAGACCGTGCCGGGTGAAGACTACAAAGTCTCCCTGGAGCCGGCGGCGCAAGTGGCACAGTGCATCGATGGTGTGCTGGTGCTGTTTGATACCGAACAGAAAGGCCTGAGCGGGGTGCTGATCAACGACCGGAAAAAAGCGGTGCGCTGCATGGGGCAGGAAACCCCGCAGAAGCTGCAACCGTAGCTGATCACACAACGGGCTTCCCTCCTTTTTCAGTTAGCGGTGACTGAATCCGGAGAGGAGCCCGTTTGTACGGCGACTAAACAGCATCAAGGCGCGATGTCAAAATCGCGAAGTTCATCCCCCGATACGTTCAAGCCTACTGCTTGATTCACTTTGCCGTTGTATTTGCCAGCCGGTAGCGAGGGCAGGGGTGCCTCCCAGTGCCCTGTCGCATCAGCGGTCACTCTGGACAGGGTCCAGTTATCGCCGAGTTTTCGATAGGAAACAGCGATCCACGCCCCGGGAAGGCTTGTGCCTGAAAAAACGATAGGGTTTGGAGTGGCTGGCGCTCCTGCTACAGGTGTCTGGATGGTGGGCGGCGAAAGGCTCATACGGCAACCAGGCAGAGGTTCTCCATTCACCGCAACGGCAATTACCGCCGCTGTAGCGGGAGCGGCACACACCGCGACGGAAATCTTCGCAGCCTCATCTTTCAATACTTTACCCAGGGTCAGTGTCGGGTCAGCGGTCGAAGCCGTCTCCGGTGTGGCGTCAAGTTGAGTGTTTTGAACAAAGCCTGCCATGTTGGTGTACCTGACCCAGACGCCATTCACTCGATTATCGGTGGGTGGGAAGTTATCGAACGGGGTGGACTTGCGGTATTCAAGAGCCAACTGAGCAGGTGCCAATCCCGGACGATTAATGAGGTAAAGCTGCGGCCCCTCCTGGCCCAGTACACCCAGGCGATAGAGACCGCTACGTTCGATGACGGCCACTTGCTTGTTATCCAGCCAGCCGGAATACCAGCGGTTGTTCGCAGGGTAGAGTGTTCCTCCCCCGGAAACCGAATCTCCCGAATCACCGTACCCAATCACAGTGCACTCGGTTGGAGCGGTCACAATGTCTTCTTCTTTGGGGCATTTGGTGTAGGTATTGCCATGGGCGTATCCCAGGTTGTGTCCTAACTCATGTTTGTAGACGTGAGGGCTACCCGCTTGGCCATAAATCCCCATGATTCGTCCTGGTCTGAAAGCTGATGCGCCTCCACCACAGTTAATGACATTGATCAGAAAGTCGAAGTTTGCCGGGTCTAACCCGTGGGCCTGTGCAGCCTCTGCCACTACATAGGTCGCCAGCGATATTCGTTGGGACGAGGGTGCGTTACAGAGTTCCGGACGAGGATGCTCGGAGGTATAGGAGATCACCTGTCCTTCCAGTGTGAGCTTTCCGTTGGAGGCAGCCAGGATGTAAGACCGTAATGAATCGGGATCTGTGGACAGCGTGTGTTTCTCGATCAAGGGTGTGTTCAGAACGTTCTCACCCTGCCAGTGCACCACGCTCACCAAAACTTTTTTCACCCCGACGACGGGACGCTGATTGACGCCCGGTTTGGGCAAGGGAACATCGGTGGGAATGGCATCCCTCTCGTCATACATAACGTCATTGAATCGCCCATCGGGCTGCATGCAGCCTGCAAGGATGGACGCTACACAAAACATCACTGTCTTACGCATCACTGGCTCCTTAATTACTCAATGACTACCGAAGCCAAACTAAGCGCAATTGGAAAGCGCGACTACTGTCATAAATGACAGTCATGAAAAAGCCCCGCCTGATCAGATCAGGCGGGGCTTTTGTGTTTCAGCAGTTGTGGCCTAGTTCGAGCTAATCGCCGAACGCGGGATCACCGGCTGGTTGTCGTTTGAAATGGTCACTTCCACCCGGCGGTTCATCGCCCGGCCCGAGACGCTGGAGTTCTCCGCGACCGGGTATTCCTTGCCGTAACCCTGAGCAACGATGCGTGCCGGATCAACGCCCATCTTCACCAGCGCCGTGCGTACGGAACCGGCGCGACGCTCGGACAGCGACTGGTTGTGCGACGCCGTACCGGTGCTGTCGGTATAGCCTTCGACAATCGCCTTGCGGTCCGGATTTTCCTGAAGGAACTGCGCCAGTTTGTTGATGTTCACCAGACCGCTGGATTTCAGGTCGGCACGGTCAGTAGCAAACAGCACATCACCAAAAGTCACCAGCGTCCCACGATCGGTCTGCTTGGCGTTCAGGCTGTCCTGCAACTGCTTGATCTGCTGATCGCGAGCATCGAGACGCGCCTGGGCACGTTGCCCGGCGGCGTTTTTCAGATTGGCTTCAGCGGTGCGCAGGGCGATGGTCTGCTTCGCCACTTCAACCCGCTGATTGGTCAGGTAAGCCATTTGGTCGACCGTATGCTCGTCTTGCTTGTCCAGGTAAGCCTTGTCGGCCTTGTCCAGGTAATCGCTGGCGTCCTTGGTTTCCAGCGCCGCGACTTTGCTCGCCTGCGGGTTGGCTTGCAGGCCGCTGTAGTTGGTGCGGGCCTGTTCCAGGTTCGCGTTAGGCGGCGTCGAGCAGGCGGCCAGTGCAACGCTTGCGGCCAACAGGGCAGGGATCATCAATTGTGTGCGCATTTTGGTTTCGTCCTTTTAAGTCGAGAAAGAAGTACGTCGAAGCGGCGCTTATTGCACGGTGCGCTGGCTTTCCTGACGCAGTTCCTGAACCCCTTTCTGAGAGTCCTTCACAGCTTGTTCGGCTTTGATCGCCTGGGCTTTGCGTTCGGCGACACGAGCGTCCCACTCGGCCTGTTCGGCGAGCATTCTGGCTTCGTCATACTTTTTGTCGTGCATGGCGATTTCGGCTTGTTTGAGCTTGTCCTGGGCGGACTTCATCTCAACCGCGGCGAACTCGGTGCCGCCTGCGCTGACGGCGCTGTTCACGGCGGATTGGGTCACGGCGTATTGCTCGGTCGGCGGGTTACCGGCGCAACCGGCCAGAACGAAGCTGCTGCCGATCGCCAAGGCGGCCAGTTTCAGGCTACGCAGGTGGTTGGACGAGGACTTGGCAGTGCTGATTTTCATGGTCTTCAACTCCATTGGAAAAACTCCTGAAAAACTAAAAATCCATCCTGGGCAAGGAGCCGCAACCATCAAATTTCGAAGCGTTTTGAAACGGCCGTCCCAGGCGTGGTTACTGGTTACGACCCGAGGCATTTTTTAAAAGTTCAGAGAAGATGGCCTATCGCCGGAAAAAACTTTGACCGAATGGACAAGGCTCTAAATCGGGAACTTTGGAGTGGCGAGGTGGTATACGAACCTGTAGGAGCGAGCTTGCTCGCGATGGATTCCGACACGCCGCGTCTCTTCAGGATTCGCGCGTTTTCGTTGACGACCATCGCGAGCGAGCTCGCTCCTACAGGGGATTCATTGGCCGGGGAATCAGTGTTTCTGCTTGTCGTCACCGGATGACAAATCATGCAAATGACGACGGGACAACGCGAGAAAACGCGGAGTCGGACCGACGTCTTCGTACAGTGGATCGCCTTCTTCATCGGTGGCCACGATGGTTGAGCCCTTCACGTACGGAAAGCTCTTTTCCAGCTCTTCCAGCGCAGCGCCGATCAGTTCGCCGAGCAGTTCTTCGGGATGCCGTTTGGGGTACATCTCGATGATAGCCGCCAGTCGTGCGGCGGCCTCCATATCCAGATGAATCGCGTAGCCGGTGTCGGTCAGGCGACCCTTGGCGTTTTCTTCCCAATGATGGGCAAGCTCGCGGATTTTCATAAAAACCTCATTGCGTGCCTGCTCGTGGCAGGCAGGGTAAGTCTCCGGCGATGGCCGGCGAAAGCCGTTGTACGGCTTACTCTTCAGACTAGCTCGCGGGCCTGAGGTTTAAAGTCCCTTCGTCGTCTGCTTGTAAGAAGCGCTTTAGGGCGGCACTCTTAAACGAACGAAGCACACCGGATTTTTCGCT
The DNA here is from genome assembly GCF_059716135.1 of Pseudomonas sp. LBUM1651. NCBI lineage: Bacteria > Pseudomonadati > Pseudomonadota > Gammaproteobacteria > Pseudomonadales > Pseudomonadaceae > Pseudomonas > Pseudomonas sp. LBUM1651. The sequence goes on from NZ_CP166805.1 coordinate 1,212,257, forward strand.
GGAGAACGGCTGATGACCGATATTGATGCACGCTTGCGCGAAGACGTTCACCTGTTGGGTGAGCTGTTGGGCAACACCATTCGTGAGCAGTACGGGGTCGGTTTTCTCGACAAGATCGAGCAGATCCGCAAGGGCGCCAAGGCTGACCGTCGCGGTTCGATGGACGCCGAACTGAGCGCCAGCCTCAACCAGTTGAGCGAAGACGAGTTGCTGCCGGTGGCGCGGGCGTTCAACCAGTTTCTCAACCTCGCCAATATCGCCGAGCAATATCAGCTGATTCACCGCCGCGAAGAATCGCAGCCCGCACCGTTTGAGGCGCGTGTACTGCCCGAATTGCTCGCGCGCCTGCTTGCCGAAGGCCACGGTACCGAGTCCCTGGCGCGGCAATTGGGACGACTGGAAATCGAGCTGGTACTGACCGCGCACCCGACCGAAGTGGCGCGCCGTACGCTGATTCAGAAATACGACGCCATCGCCGCGCAACTCGCCGCTCAGGACCATCGCGACCTGACCACCGCCGAGCGCGAGCAGATCCACGCAAAGCTCCAGCGCCTGATCGCCGAAGCCTGGCATACCGAAGAAATCCGCCGCACCCGCCCGACGCCCGTGGACGAGGCCAAATGGGGTTTCGCGGTAATCGAGCATTCGCTGTGGCAAGCAATCCCGAACTATTTGCGCAAGGCCGATAAAGCCCTGCATGACGCCACCGGCCTGCATTTGCCACTGGAGGCCGCGCCGATTCGCTTTGCGTCGTGGATGGGCGGCGATCGCGACGGCAACCCCAACGTGACGGCTGCCGTGACCCGTGAGGTATTGCTGCTGGCGCGTTGGATGGCCGCTGATTTGTACGTGCGCGATGTCGATCACCTGGCCGCTGAGCTGTCGATGCAACAGGCCAGCGACGCGCTGAAAGCCAAGGCCGGCGACAGCGCCGAACCGTATCGCGCCGTCCTTAAACAGTTGCGTGAACGCCTGCGCGCCACCCGTAACTGGGCGCATGCCGCCTTGACGACCGCGACGCCGGCGCCCGCCGATGTGTTGCAAAACAATAGAGACCTGCTCGATCCCCTGGAGCTCTGCTACCAGTCGCTGCATGAGTGCGGCATGGGCGTGATCGCCGATGGACCGCTGCTTGATTGCCTGCGTCGGGCAGTAACGTTCGGCCTGTTCCTGGTGCGTCTCGATGTGCGCCAGGACTCGTCGCGGCACTCGGCGGCGATGACTGAAATCACCGATTACCTTGGCCTCGGTCGCTACGAAGACTGGAGCGAAGAGGAGCGCATCGCCTTCCTGATGCGCGAGCTGAACAACCGTCGGCCGTTGCTGCCGGCGTACTTCAAGCCCTCCGCCGACACCGCTGAAGTGCTGGCGACGTGCCGGGAAATCGCCGCCGCACCGGGCGCTTCGCTCGGCTCGTATGTTATTTCCATGGCCGGCGCCGCGTCCGATGTGCTCGCCGTGCAACTGCTGCTCAAAGAGTCTGGCGTGTTGCGGCCGATGCGCGTGGTGCCGCTGTTCGAAACCCTCGCCGACCTGGATAACGCCGGCCCGGTGATCGAAAAACTGTTGCTGCTGCCGGGTTACCGCGCGCGTCTGCAAGGGCCGCAGGAAGTGATGATCGGTTACTCCGACTCGGCCAAGGACGCCGGCACCACGGCGGCGGCCTGGGCGCAGTACCGGGCGCAGGAACGACTGGTCGATATTTGCCGCGAGCAGCAAGTCGAGTTGCTGTTGTTCCACGGTCGCGGTGGCACCGTGGGCCGTGGCGGCGGCCCGGCGCACGCGGCGATTCTGTCGCAGCCACCGGGGTCGGTGGCGGGGCGTTTCCGCACCACCGAGCAGGGGGAAATGATTCGTTTCAAATTCGGCCTGCCGGACATCGCCGAGCAAAACCTCAATCTGTACCTCGCGGCCGTGCTGGAGGCGACTTTGCTGCCACCGCCGCCACCGGAGCCTGCCTGGCGCCACTTGATGGATGAATTGGCGGCAGACGGTGTCAGCGCTTACCGCGCCGTGGTGCGGGAAAATCCGCAATTCGTGGAGTATTTCCGCCAGTCCACCCCGGAGCAGGAGTTGGGACGCCTGCCGCTGGGCAGCCGTCCGGCCAAGCGTCGCGCCGGCGGGATCGAAAGCCTGCGGGCAATTCCGTGGATCTTCGGCTGGACCCAGACACGTCTGATGCTGCCGGCCTGGCTCGGCTGGGAAGCGGCGCTGAGCAAGGCGCTGGAGCGTGGCGAAGGGGAGTTGCTGGGGCAAATGCGTGAACAATGGCCGTTCTTCCGCACGCGCATCGACATGCTGGAAATGGTCCTCGCCAAGGCCGACGCCGACATCGCCCGATCCTACGATGAGCGGTTGGTCGAGCCGGATCTGCTGCCTTTGGGTGCGCATTTACGCGACCTATTGTCGCAGGCGTGCTCGGTGGTCCTGGGGCTGACCGGTCAGTCGCAGCTACTGGCACATAGCCCAGACACCCTCGAATTCATCCGCTTGCGCAACACCTACCTCGACCCGCTTCATCTATTGCAGGCCGAGTTGCTGGCGCGTTCGCGGCAGCAGGAAGTGGCACAGGGCAGCCCGGTAGAACAGGCGTTGCTGGTGTCTGTGGCGGGGATTGCCGCCGGTTTGCGAAATACCGGCTAAGGTTTTTGTCGTGGGTTCGGGCACTCGATGCGGGCGTTGAGTGCCGGTTTGCGCAGGGCTGGAAAGTGCTGCCAGGCGACAGTTAATGATGGGGTTGCGACTTGGGGTACCCCGTCGCAGGGTCACGCAAGGCGCGGGTTTCTCCGACTTTCGGCGGCTTGTGTGGTCCGGGCCTGCTGTGTATCTTGATCAGCCTTTGGCCGTTTGGGCGGTCACGACCCTGTTTTTGAGATTGGCCCCACGAGGCGAATCCGTTGTTATCTATATAAAAATTGAGGAGCACATCGATGCGCGTCATTCTGCTGGGAGCTCCCGGGGCCGGTAAAGGTACTCAGGCTAAGTTCATCACCGAAAAGTTCGGCATCCCGCAAATCTCCACCGGCGACATGCTGCGTGCCGCGGTCAAGGCCGGCACCGAGCTGGGCCTGATCGCCAAGAGCGTGATGGACAGCGGTGGCCTGGTTTCCGATGACCTGATCATCAATCTGGTCAAGGAACGCATCAGCCAGGCGGATTGCGCCAACGGTTTCCTGTTCGACGGTTTCCCGCGCACCATTCCTCAGGCTGAAGCCCTGGTGAAGGCCGGCGTCGAGCTGGACCACGTTGTGGAAATCGACGTCAAGGACGAAGACATCGTTCAGCGTATCGCCGGTCGTCGCGTTCACGAGACCAGCGGTCGCGTGTACCACATCGTCTACAACCCGCCGAAAGTTGCCGGTAAAGACGACATCACCGGTGAAGAGCTTGTGCAACGGAAGGACGATACCGAAGAAACCGTGCGTCATCGTCTCTCGGTCTACCACGCTCAAACCGAGCCACTGGTGAAGTTCTACCAGGAGTTGTCTGCTGCTCAGGGCAAACCGAAGTACAGCCACATCGAAGGTGTTGGCTCGGTTGAAGCGATCACCGGCAAGGTGCTTGAAGCGCTGAACTAATCACCGCTTGATCTTCTACGGCCCGCTTGCGGGCCGTAGTTGTTTATACTGGCGCACTTTTTTCTGACCTCTCTTACGGAAACATCGATGAGCACCTTGCTGGCCCTGGACACCGCGACTGAAGCTTGCTCCGTTGCCTTGCTGCATGACGGCAAAGTCACGAGCCATTACGAGGTGATCCCGCGCCTGCATGCGCAGAAGCTGTTGCCGATGATCCAGCAATTGCTCGCCGATGCCGGGACCACCCTGCAAGCGGTCGATGCGATTGCCTTTGGCCGTGGGCCGGGCGCGTTCACCGGCGTGCGGATTGCCATTGGCGTGGTGCAAGGCCTGGCGTTTGCGCTGGATCGCCCGGTGTTGCCGGTGTCGAACCTGGCAGTGCTGGCGCAGCGGGCGTATCGCGAGCATGGCGTGAGCCAGGTCGCTGCGGCCATCGATGCGCGGATGGATGAAGTGTACTGGGGTTGCTACCGCGAAACGGCGGGGGAGATGCGGCTGGTCGGCAACGAAGCCGTATTGCCGCCGGAAGTGGCGGCGTTGCCCGCCGATGCCTGCGGTGAGTGGTTTGGCGCGGGCACCGGTTGGGGGTATGCCGAGCGCATTGCCGTCAGCCTGACGGGGCAGGACGCGGGCATGTTGCCTCACGCCGAAGACCTGCTGACCCTGGCGCGATTCGCCTGGGAACGCGGTGAAGCGATTGTGGCGGATGAGGCGCAGCCGGTTTACCTGCGCGATAAAGTCGCGACGCCAAAGGCGCGTTAATCAGCGATACCGAGTTGTCTCCTTCGCGGGCAAGCCTCGCTCCTACAGGATTTGCGCGAACCCCTGTAGGAGCGAGGCTTGCCCGCGAAGGCGATCCAACGGATGTAACCAATCGTCGTTTTATCCCCCCGCTTTTAAACCTTTTCGCTTTTCTGTGTTCTAGTTATCACTCGGCGGTTTGCGAAGTGGGTTATGTGCCACTAGACTGCCATTATCGATACCGAGCATGACTTTATGCGTATAGACGGCCTTTCCTCTCAGTCCTATCCCATCAAGCGCAAGCCTCGCAAAGGGCATGTGGTTGAGGACGAATCCGTCGATATCGAGGGTGAGCTGGAATTCCCTTCCGAAGAGCAACTGGCCACCCGCGCTGCCAAAGCCTCCGCGCAGCGCCTGAGCAATCTCCCCGCGCGTCAACAAGACATGATTTACCATCGTGCCATGAGCAAAAGCGTCGCGAGGGCCCTGGCCAGCTACCTCAGCACTGCCGGTTTTGTCGATTGGGATTCGGATGTAATGGGTCTCGACCTGTACATCTGATGCGGCAGCCTTACTACCTCGGCTGCCCGTCCTGGAGTGAAAATGCCTGGCGCGATTACCTCTATCCGCAGGACGCAAAATCCTCCGATTTTCTAAAACTTTATTCTCAAGTATTCAACGCCGTGGAAGGCAACACGACCTTCTACGCGAGCCCGGCTGCCAGCACCGTGCAGCGCTGGGCAGAGACCATGCCCGAACACTTTCGCTTTACCGCCAAATTCCCCGGCGACATCAGCCACGGCGGTGACCTGCGTGAACAGCTGACCGCCACCGAAACCTTTCTGCAACTGCTCAGCCCCTTGGGTGAGCGAGTCTCGCCACTGTGGTTGCAGCTATCGAAAAGCTTCACACCCCAACGATTGCACGAGTTGGCGGGTTTCATCGATGCGGTGGACCGGCCTCTGGCCATCGAAGTGCGACACGACGATTTCTTCGCCAAGGGTGATGCCGAGCGCTCGCTCAATCGTCTGCTGCTGGATCGTGGCGTCGAACGTATCTGCCTCGATCCGCGTGCGCTGTTCAGCTGTACGTCGACCGATCCTTCCGTACTTCACGCCCAATCGAAGAAACCCAGGGTTCCGCCCCGTCCGGCGGCGTTCACTCAGTTCCCGCAAGTGCGCTTCATCGGCCATCCGCAACTGGAAGCCAACGATCCGTTCCTGTTGCCCTGGGTCGAGAAAATCGCCCTGTGGATCGAAGAAGGCCGCACGCCCTATATGTTCCTGCACACCGCCGACAACCTGCTGGCCGCGAAGCTTGCGCAACGTTTTCACGCAAAACTGATGCTGCGTTTGCCTGGCCTGCCGCCGCTGCCTGAGCTATACAGAGATCCCGCCGCCGAGCAACTTGGCCTGCTCTGAGGCGGATTCCCTGCCTTTTTCAGGAGCCTGCCAATGGATGCGCAAACCCTTCGAGCCCAGGCGTTCAAAGCACTGCATGAACGCGACGGGGCTTTTGTCATTCCCAACCCGTGGGACGCCGGCTCGGCGAAAATGCTCGCCAGCCTGGGCTTCGAGGCGCTGGCGACCACCAGTGCCGGTAATGCCTTTTCCCAGGGTCGTCCCGATGGCGGACTGACGCTGGACGACACGCTGGCGAACGTCCGGGCGATTGTCGCGGCTACCGATCTGCCGGTGGCGGTCGATCTGGAAAACGGGTTTGCCGACGATCCGGCCGAGTGTGCGCAAAGTATTTTACGAGCCGCCGCAGCGGGCGCCGTGGGTGGCTCGATCGAAGATGCCACGGGCCGGGAAGAGGCGCCGATCTACTGCTTCGAGCATGCGGTGGCACGGATCGAAGCCGCTGTCGCCGCCGCTCGCAGTTTGCCGTTTCCCTTCACGCTGACGGCCCGGGCCGAGAACTTTCTGCATGGCAATCCCGATCTGGACGACACCATTCGCCGCTTGCAGGCCTTCGCCGAAGCAGGCGCCGACGTGCTGTATGCGCCGGGTCTGCGCAGCGCTGAAGACGTGTTGGCGGTGGTCCGCGCCGTGGCGCCCAAACCGGTGAACGTGTTGATGTCTGGCGGGCTCAAACTGACGGTCGAGCAGTTGAGTGAAATGGGCGTCAAACGGATCAGTGTCGGTTCGGCACTGGCGTTGGCAGCGCTTGGCGAGTTCTACCGCGCGGCCGAAGAGATCAAGACTTCGGGCACGTTCAGCTTTACGTCGCGGTCCATGCCGTACGCGCAGGCCAATCAATTGTTCAAAGGCTGACAATGCGGTTTTTGCGGGTGCTGCTTGTGTTGGTGGTGATGGTCGGTGTGGCGGGCGTGAGCGTCTGGCGTGGCTGGATCTCGCTGCCGCCGCAGTGGAATCCTTGGGCGCCGCTGGACGTGAAGGCCGAACCGAACCTGTTGACCCGCTACAAACTGATGCGGCTGCGCGATGATCCGCAATTGTGCGAGCAAGCCCTGAGCAGTTCCGGATTGCGCGTGGCTCATCAGGCTGACAGCCCTGACGCAAAGTGCCCGTTGTCCGACACCTTGCGCGTGCAGGGCGGCGACGTCACATTGAGCAGCAGCTTCCTCGCCAGTTGCCGCCTGGCGGTGTCGTTTGCCCTGTTTGAACACCATGCGTTGCAACCCGCTGCGCAGGCGGTCTACGGGCAAGCGGTTACCCGCGTCGACCATCTGGGAAGCTTTGCCTGCCGCAACGTCTACGGCCGTGAGAATGGCAGACTCAGCCAGCATGCCACGGCGAACGCGCTGGATATCGCCGGTTTTCGCCTGGCTGACGGCCGATCGATCAGCGTGCTCAAGGATTGGCCGAAGGATAATCAGGAAGCACGGTTTTTACGTCTGGTCCGCGACGGCGCCTGCGACGTGTTCAGTGTGGTGTTGAGCCCGGACTACAACGCCGCCCATCGCAATCATTTTCACGTGGATGTCGGGCCGTGGTGGGTGTGTCGCTGATGTTTAGGCGGCGATGCGCAGGTTCTGCAGAACGATCGGGCGTGCCCAGCCGATGTCGAAATCGAAGTTCTTCTGTTGTTCCGCGAGCTCTTCGGTCGGGAACGGCGGGAATGGCTTGTCCAGCAGGTCCATTTCGAATTCGGCGATCGGCAGGTGCAGTGGACGCGGTTGCGGCGCCGGGCCGGCTTCTGGCACGGGTTGACCCGCGGTCAGCACGATCGGGCGAACCCAGCCGCTTTCGAAGTCCTGCTGTTTCTGCTGAGCGGCGATTTCTTCTGCCGGGAACGGTGGGAACGGTTTGTCGGCCAGGTCCATTTCGAGCTCGGCAATCGGTAGGAACAGCGGCTCGGGTGGCTTGACCTGGGTTTCCTTCACATCGCATTCACGCTGGGAAACGATGTGCGCCAGCAGCTCGCTGCCAATCGTAGGTTCGACCGGGCTCTCGAGATCGACCGCTGGAAAATCGAGAGAAGCCGGCACGACATCGCCCGACTGATCGGCCAGGGCCTGGGCAAAAAAATCCTGCCACAGGTGACTGACGCCGCTCAGTGCCTGGGAGTTTCGCAGGCCAAAATCGCCGTGGGGCGAGATGTAACCTATCGATGTGCGTTGAATGTCTGACATTTCTCTCGGTCGACGCTCAGCTCTGGCAAAATGCTCGTTAGTTTTGTTATCGGCCGTTTTTGCCGATCATTAATTTTTTGAGCGTGTTTTCCCATGATTGAGCAACCGGCGGCTTGCCGCATCCATGTTGAGGCCCTGGGCGCGGCTTTTCAGCCACAGGCCGAGCAATGGGCCGAACGCCTGGGCCTGCCTTTGCAGGTGACTGATGGCGAGTTTGCCTTGCAGGTGGGCGAGCAGGGTTTGCAGTTGCAACAGCTGGGGCCGGACGCGCCGGGGCCGGTGCGGGTGGACTTCGTCGAGGGGGGCGCAGCCCATCGCCGGTTGTTCGGCGGTGGCACCGGTCAGATGATCGCCAAGGCTGTTGGCATCGCGCAGGGCGTGCGTCCGCGGGTGCTGGACGCCACGGCGGGGCTGGGCAAGGATGCGTTCGTGCTGGCGAGCCTGGGCTGCGAGATGAGCCTGATCGAACGCCAGCCGTTGATCGGTGCATTGCTTGAGGACGGGCTGGCACGCGGCGCGGAAGATTTCGACGTGGCGTCGATTGTGGCGCGCATGCGTTTGCTCAAGGGCAACTCGATCGAGGTCATGCGCAACTGGGAGGGCGAGCCGCCGCAGGTGATCTACCTCGATCCGATGTTTCCCCACCGTGAGAAAACTGCGTTGGTGAAGAAGGAAATGCGCCTGTTCCGGCCGTTGGTGGGGGATGACCCTGATGCGCCCGCGTTGCTGGAGGCGGCGTTGGCATTGGCCAGCCATCGGGTGGTGGTGAAGCGCCCGCGCAAGGCACCGTGCATTGCGGGACCGAAGCCGAGTCATGCGCTGGACGGGAAATCCAGTCGGTATGACATTTATCCGAAGAAGGCGCTGAAGCCTTAAGACCGCGTCGACCCATTCCGCGGGCAAGCCTCGCTCCTACAGAAGCACCGCCGCCCCCGTAGGAGCGAGCGGTGCGACGATTCGACTTGCCCGCGAAGGCGCCCTCCACAACGCGCAAGCCCATCAGGCTGCCTAAGGGCGATAAGCCCGCATAAACAACCCCACCACTTCCCGCACATGTTCCTCGGCCGCATCCCCGGTCAACGGCTCACCACAGCCATACAACAACCGAAAATTCCCCGCGCCCTTGAGCAGGCAAAAGAAATGCTCCGCCGCGTTACGGGGCTTGTCGATGCTCAACGCACCGCTCTGATCAACCTTGCTCAACAACCGCTCCATGCCGTGCAGCATGCGCTCCGGTCCGGCCTCGAAGAAGATCTGCGAGAGCTTCGGGTCCTGGCTGCCCAGCGTCATCATCAACCGATGCAGGTTCACCGATTCATCGCTATTGATCAGCTGATGAAAACCGCGCGCGATATTCAACAGCACCGTTTCCACTGAAATGCCGTCAGGCAATTCGAAAAACAGCGTAGGCAATTGTTCTTCGCACTTGGCGACGACGGCGGCGGAGAACAGCGTCTCCTTGTCGTTGAAGTGGCTGTAGACGGTCAGCTTCGACACGCCAGCCTCGGCCGCGACGGCGTCCATGCTGGTGCTCGCATAGCCATTGCTCAGAAACAGGATTTTCGCCGCATCGAGGATGGCCTGGCGCTTGGCCAGATCCTTGGGGCGGCCCGGACCATTGGGTGCTGAAAGATTGTTCGCCATATTCGTTTTTAATACTGGACTGGTGAGTTTGCTATTAATAACATACTGGTCAGTATAATTATTCCAAGCACCATTAGCGAAAGGTCCTTCGCCATGTTCCGCTATGCCTTGCCCCTCGCATTGCCAATCAGTCTGACGTTTTTATTGTCTGCGTGTGGTCACGAAGAGGCGCCGCAAGTCACTGTTCGACCGGCCATGGTCGTGCAGCCAGAGCCCTCGGCCCAGGCGATGGAAAGCTATCCCGGTGAAGTTCGTGCCCGTTACGAGCCGGACCTGGCCTTTCGCATTGGCGGCAAAGTCAGTCGACGACTGGTCGAAGAAGGGCAGCGGGTCAAGGCCGACCAGCCCCTGGCGGAACTCGATCCCCAGGACGTGCGCCTGCAATTGGAAGCTACCCGCGCCCAGGTCGCGGCTGCCGAAGCCAATCTCAATCTCGTACGCGCCGAGCGTGATCGCTACAAGACCCTGATGGACCGTCAGATGGTCAGCCGTTCCCAGTATGACAATTCTGAAAACCTCTACAGATCCGGTGAAGCGCGCCTGAAGCAGATCAAGGCCGAGTTCAACGTCTCTACCAACCAGGCCAGCTACGCCGTATTGCGCGCGCCTCAGGACGGCGTCGTGGCCAAGCGCGCGGTGGAAGTCGGGCAAGTGGTCGCCGCCGGTCAAACCGTGTTTACCCTCGCGACCGATGGCGAGCGCGAAGTGCTGATCAGCCTGCCGGAGCAGAGCTTCGGTCGTTTCAAGGTCGGTCAGCCGGTGTCGGTGGAACTCTGGACCCAACCCGATCAACGATTCGCCGGACGCATCCGCGAGCTGTCGCCCGCCGCCGATCCAAAGTCCCGCACCTTCGCCGCCCGCATTGCGTTCACTGCCGGCAAAGTCCCGGCCGAACTCGGCCAGAGCGCCCGGGTATTTATCCAGACTGCCGACGTCGTGGCGCTGTCGGTACCGCTTTCGGCAGTTACCGCCGAAAACGGCGCCACCTACGTTTGGGTGCTCAACGCCAACAACACCCTGAAAAAAGCCCCGGTCCGGGTCGGTGCATTCGGCGAGAAAACCGTACCGGTGCTCGAAGGCCTGAACGCCAGCGACTGGGTGGTGGCGGCCGGTGTCCATGTGCTTCATGACGGGCAGCAGGTGCGCCCGGTGGATCGCTCCAACCGCGTGGTCAATCTGGCGGACAAGGAGTAATCCCCGATGGGTTTCAATCTTTCCGAATGGGCGCTGCGTAATCGCCAGATCGTACTGTTCCTGATGCTGTTGCTGGCGATTGTCGGCGCACTTTCCTACACCAAGCTCGGCCAGAGCGAAGACCCGCCGTTCACCTTCAAGGCCATGGTCATCCGCACCAACTGGCCGGGGGCCACCGCCGAGGAAGTGTCGCGCCAGGTCAGCGAACGTATCGAAAAGAAGCTGATGGAAACCGGTGAGTACGAGCGCATCGTCTCGTTCTCACGACCGGGCGAGTCCCAGGTGACGTTCGTTGCGCGTGACTCCATGCACTCGGTGGAGATTCCGGATCTCTGGTATCAGGTTCGCAAGAAGGTCAGCGATATTCGTCAAACCTTGCCACCGGGCATTCAGGGGCCTTTTTTCAACGATGAATTCGGCACAACGTTCGGCAATATCTATGCGCTGACCGGCGACGGTTTTGATTACGCAGTGCTCAAGGACTACGCCGACCGCATCCAGATCCAGCTGCAACGGGTCAAGGATGTGGGCAAAGTCGACCTGCTCGGGTTGCAGGACGAGAAGATCTGGATCGAACTCTCCAACGTCAAACTCGCCACCCTCGGCTTGCCGTTGACGGCCGTGCAACAGGCGCTTGAAGAGCAGAACGCGAAGTCCACGGCGGGCTTCTTTGAAACCACCAGCGAGCGATTGCAGCTACGGGTTTCGGGGAATTTTCAGACGGTTGAAGAGATCAAGAACTTCCCGATCCGGGTTGGTGATCGTACGTTCCGTATCTCTGATGTCGCGAACGTTCGTCGCGGTTTCAACGATCCTCCGGCGCCACGCATGCGCTTCATGGCGCAAGACGCCATCGGGCTGGCCGTGGCCATGAAGGACGGTGGCAACATTCTGGAACTCGGCAAGGCGCTGGAAATCGACTTCGCCCGAATCCAGAAAAACCTCCCGGCGGGCATGCAGCTGCGCAAGGTCTCCGATCAGCCGGCCGCAGTGAAAACCAGCGTGGGTGAATTCGTTCAGGTGTTGGTGGAAGCGCTGGCGATTGTGTTGCTGGTGAGCTTCTTCTCCCTCGGCGTGCGCACCGGCATGGTGGTCGCGCTGGCCATTCCGCTGGTGCTGGCGATGACCTTCGCCAGCATGTATTACTTCGGCATCGGCCTGCACAAGATTTCCCTCGGCGCGCTGGTGCTGGCGTTGGGTTTGCTGGTGGACGACGCGATCATCGCCGTGGAAATGATGGCGATCAAGATGGAGCAGGGCTTCGACCGGATCAAAGCCGCGAGTTACGCCTGGACCAGCACCGCGTTCCCGATGCTCACCGGTACGCTGATCACCGCTGCCGGTTTCCTGCCGATTGCCACTGCGCAATCGGGGACTGGCGAATACACCCGTTCGATTTTCCAGGTGGTTACTATCGCGTTGCTGGCATCGTGGGTTGCGGCCGTGGTTTTCGTGCCGTTCCTGGGGGAAAAACTCCTGCCGGATCTGGCGAAAATTCATGCCGCCAAGCACGGCACTGGCCAGCCTGACCCGTACGCCACGCCTTTTTATGAACGTGTGCGACGTCTGGTGGAGTGGTGCGTGCGCTGGCGCAAGACGGTGATCGCGCTGACGGTGGTGTTGTTCATTGCCTCCATCGTGTTGTTCCGTTTTGTGCCGCAGCAATTCTTCCCGGCCTCCGGGCGACTGGAATTGATGGTCGATCTGAAACTGGCCGAAGGCGCTTCACTGAGCAACACCGCCGACGAGGTCAAAAGGCTTGAAAGTTTGTTGAAGGATCACGCCGGCATCGACAGTTACGTGGCTTACGTCGGCACCGGTTCGCCGCGCTTTTACCTGCCGCTGGATCAGCAGCTGCCTGCCGCAAGCTTCGCTCAGTTTGTCGTCCTGGCCAAGACCATCGAGGACCGCGAACCCTTGCGTGCGTGGCTGATCGAAACCCTCAATGAACAATTCCCGGCCCTGCGTTCACGGGTGACGCGCCTGGAAAACGGTCCGCCGGTTGGCTATCCGGTGCAGTTCCGGGTCACCGGTGAGCACATCGAGGAAGTCCGCGCCCTGGCCCGCAAAGTGGCGGCCAAGGTTCGCGAAAATCCCCATGTGGCCAACGTTCACCTGGACTGGGAAGAACCGAGCAAAGTGGTGTACCTGAACGTCGATCAGGACCGCGCCCGAGCGCTTGGTGTGAGCACGGCGAACCTGTCGAAGTTTCTGCAAAGCTCTCTCACCGGGGCCAGCGTCAGCCAGTACCGGGAGGACAACGAGTTGATCGAAATCCTCCTGCGCGGCACGTTGCATGAGCGCACCGAACTGTCGTTGCTTCCGAGCCTGGCGGTACCGACCGATAACGGCCGCAGCGTAGCGTTGTCGCAAATCGCGACGCTGGAATATGGTTTCGAAGAAGGCATCATCTGGCACCGCAACCGCTTGCCGAACGTGACGATTCGCGCCGACATCTACGGCAAGGAACAACCGGCGACGCTGGTGCAGCAGATCATGCCGACGCTCGATCCGATCCGTGCTGAACTGCCTGATGGTTATTTGCTGGAAGTCGGCGGGACCGTGGAGGACTCGGCCCGTGGTCAGAACTCGGTGAAGGCCGGTGTGCCGCTGTTCATCGTGGTGGTGCTGACGTTGCTGATGCTGCAACTGCGCAGTTTCTCACGCACGGTGATGGTGTTTCTGACAGCGCCATTGGGATTGATCGGCGTGACCCTGTTCCTGATGGTGTTCCGCCAACCGTTTGGTTTTGTGGCCATGCTCGGGACCATTGCGCTGTCCGGGATGATCATGCGCAACTCGGTGATTCTGGTGGACCAGATCGAGCAGGACATCGCCGCCGGGCTCAAACCCTGGCAGGCGATCATCGAGGCCACGGTGCGTCGTTTCCGGCCGATCGTGCTGACCGCGCTCGCCGCCGTATTGGCGATGATCCCGCTGTCACGCAGCGTGTTCTTCGGGCCGATGGCGGTGGCGATCATGGGTGGCTTGATTGTGGCGACGGCGCTGACGTTGCTGTTTTTGCCGGCGCTGTATGCGGCGTGGTTCCGCATCAAGAAAGAACCCACCTGACCCTTGTAGGAGCGAGCTTGCTCGCGATGGTCGTCAACGATGACGATGCAATCCTGACACCCCGCGGTGCTCTCCGGTTTATCGCGAGCAAGCTCGCTCCTACAAGTATTTCAGAAACCTCTGATATTGAGTCAGAGGGACCTGAATGCTGTACTCAAGCCTCGGTTTCATGAGGTTTTGAGACAGCAATAATGAAAAAACCACCGAAGCTGAAGGGGCGGACCGATCCGGTGTTCGACCTGTTGGGGAAGTCTCCCCACAAAGAGCGCCTCTCGGATTACCTGGCCTTGCTCAAGCCGCTGGATGATCAAGGGCGCTATCGACCTTTCGACGAATTGCGCTACCGCTGGGCTCCAGGACTGGATTCGAACCTGTGCTGGGCTCTGGTAAAGAAAGCTCGGACAGCACAGTACTCAAGTCTGTTGCCACTGGGCGAACCGCTTCAGTGGGGCAACTTTGTGCTCACACCGCTGGCACAGAAAGCTATCTCCGCCGTCGACCGACAAGCGACTATGGCCGCGCTGGAGTTCATGACCAGTCAGATCGGTGAGCATGCGCACTTCAGTTATCTGCTCAACGATCTGATCGAAGACGAAGCGATCAGTAGCAGTCAACTCGAAGGCGCGGCGACGACTACGCGGGTGGCCAAGGACATGCTCAAGCGCAAACGCCTGCCACGTACGCCGGACGAGCGAATGGTGATCGGCAATTACAAGATGATGAACTTCGCCTGGGAAAAGCGTTATGAAGCCCTGAGCGTCGAGCTGATTTCAGCCATGCACCGGGTGGGCGTCGAGGGTATCGATAATGCGCAGTATTCGCCGGGGGAGTTCAGGGACAACGATGACGTGGTGGTGCAGGATGGCGAGGGCAACACCGTGCACACACCGCCGCCCGCAGCAGGGCTGGTGTCACGATTGCGAGTGTTGTCGACGTGGATCAACCAGTCCCACAACGATCCTGAGCAACGGGAGTACCTTCATCCTCTGATCAAAGGCATCGCGCTGCATTTTGCGCTGGGTTATGAGCATCCTTTTCGCGACGGCAACGGCCGGTTCGCGCGGGCGTTGTTTTACTGGTTCATGTTCAAGAATGACTTCTCGGCCTTTCGCTACATTGCGATCAGCATTTTTCTACGCAACGCGCCGGTGAAATACGGGCGGTCTTATTTGAACACTGAAACTGATGACCTCGATCTGACATATTTCATCGACTTTCAATGTGCGGTCATCCTTCGGGCTGTCAGTGGTTTTACCGAGGCTTATCGGAAAAGTCTGGCGTATGCCGACAGCTTTGATCGCTGGTTGCTGGCGTCAGGTTTTTTCGACCGATTGACCGAGAAGCAACGGGCCTTGTTCCAGGTGGCCAAGAGCGGGATGGCCAAGGAATTTACGGCGGTCAATGTGAAGGAAAATCTGGACTGCTCTTACAACACCGCGTCGGCCACCCTGAACGGGTTGGTTGAGTTGAAGGTGTTCGAGAAGAGGAAGATGGGGCGCGAGTGGGTGTTCTTCTTGCGTGGAGTCCCGTAGGAGCTGCCGAAGGCAGCTCCTACGGGTGATCGTTACAGCGAACCAAACACCTTTTTCGCCAGACTGGTCGCTGCTGCCGCAGGATTCTGGCGAATGGTTTCTTCCTGTTTGCCGATCATCTCGAACAGACCGTTCAGCGCCTGCTCGGTCACGTAGCTTTCGATGTTGGCATTTTTTGTATCGATCACGCCCATGGTCGCGGCCTGGCCGGCGAACGAGTTGTACTGCTTGGCCAGGCCGACCTGGTCGGTGGCTTGCTTGACGATTGGCAGGAACTTGGCGCGGATCTGTTCGCGGCTGGTTTTGTTCAGGTATTGAGTGGCCGAATCGTTGCCGCCGCTGAGAATCCCTTTGGCATCCTCCACGCTCATTTTCTTCACCGCATCCACGAGAATTGGCTGGGCCTGGGTCACGGCGGTTTCAGCCGCTTTGTTCATGCTGGTTTCCAGTTGATCAACCTGGTCGCCCATGCCGAACTGCTTCATCTTGCTTGCGACCTTGCCCAGCTTGCCCGGCAGTTCGATTTTCACGTCCGGGTTGTTGCTGAACCCGCCCGGTGTACCGAGTTGTTTCACGGCCAGTTGCGCGCCTTGGGTCAGGGCATCCTTGAGGCCGCCGGTGGCGTCTTTTTGCGACAGGTCACTGAGCGCCAGCGCCATGGCGCTGGCGGAAATCATCAAGCCTGCGCAGAGGCCGGCGAAGCGAAGGGTAGGGCGAAACATGGGGGCTTCCTTGTTCGGAAAAAATTGAGCAAAAAGAAATTTAGCGGACAGCGTCGACGCGGATTTTCAGTGGCTGCGGATCGCTGCCATCCAGTTGCACGGCGTGGTGTTCGGTGGTGATGAACACCAGTTTGCCATCCACTTCGATGCGCGCGCTGACGGAATATCGATGGCCGGGTTTGACCTGAGCCGGATCGTAACTCAGATGGAATGGCAGCGGCACCTGACCTTTGACGGGGCCTTTCTGTTCGTCGAGCACCACGGCGGGGGCATCGGCCAGAGACACGTCCTGCAAGCTGACGCTCAGGGTGGCGGTCGGCGGCAGGGCGATGCGTTGGAGGTAGAAGACTTCGCCATCGAGGCTGGTTTTGGCGGCGGGTTGCAGGGTTTGGCAGGCACTGAGCAGAGCGGCGAGTCCCAGAAGCAAGAGTTTTTTCATGAATTCAATCCTTGTCGTTGGCGCCTGAAGAAGACTGGCGCCAACGACAATTTAGCGGATTTTGCCGGCGAATTCGCCCGGCAACTTGTTGCCAGGAAGACTTAACGCCGATAGGCCGATTGCGCTGACAGCGGCTCACTCACGAGGCTGACCAGAACTTCCTGCGGCTGCAAGTAATCGACATCCAGCAACACCTCGTGAAGTTGCGTAGTGGTAAAGGCCAGTCTGTCATTGTCAGTGATGGATGCACGAATTGCGTAGGTGTGACCGGGAATGAAGTCCGCTGCCCTGTACGCCAGGGTGAAGTTCAATCCCTCGGTTTCAGCATTTCGGGTCACTTGCCGGGCCAGTTCTTTCCCGGGGCCGTCTATCAGTGAGATATCTTGCAGGCTGACATAAAGTGTGGAGTTCGGCGAAAGCCCAATCCTTGGAAGGTAGTGCACTTTGCCACTGATGCTCTTTAAGGTATCGCTGCTCATTTTTTGATTTCCTTATCAAATTTTTCGTCGGAAATGACGAGCAGTCAGCCTATTGCCGTAGCTATCAACCGGATGTAGGGCGATTCCTGTAAGGCGAGCCGAATTTAAGTCAAAGTCGATCAGAAGCTTCCTTGCTTCTGAAAAAAAGCCGCGCCATTGCCTCAATGGATCAGAGCGACGTTACCAACTCCGCCGCATCTTCACTGCGATGCAACGCCACCTGACGAATCGACAAACGAATCTCCGCCGGCAACACCCGTTTGGCCGCGCCTTCGGCCAGTTCGCCGAGCAGTTCGTGATAGCTCAACTTGCCGGCTTCGTCGCGCTTGAGCACGTCGAGGTCGAGCAGGGTCTGGATGAAGTGGCGGAACAGGCTCTTGTCGAAAAACTCCGGGGCGTTCAGACCATGCAGGATCGACAGGCGCTGGGCCATCACCGTGCACAGGTCCTCCAATTCTTCCGCGCTGATGCTGTTCTGGCCGCTATTGAGCAGTAGGGAAACGGTCATATAGAAGCGCTGCAAGGTCTGGGCAATGCTTTTCGACAGCAGTGTCAGCAGTACAAAATGCCGCGAACTCGGCGCCGGACGCAGGTAGACGTCGTTCTCGAAACGCAGCAGGCCTTGCTCGACGAACGCTTCAAGCCATTGATCGATCACTGCATCCAGTTCGTCCAGCGACCAGCGTATGAACAGCTCCGATTGCAGGTACGGATACAGCGCGCGGGCGTAGCGCAGGATCTGCTCGCGGTTCATGCGCGAGGCGCTCTGGAAGAAGCTCGCGAGCAGGCCCGGCAACGCGAAAATGTGCAGCACGTTGTTGCGGTAGTAGGTCATCAGGACGGCGTTTTGCTCATCCAGGTACAGAATCTTGCCGAGCGCATCACTCTGTTCGGACAGCAGATCCATGTCCTTCACATGCTCGATCAGCGCGCGCCCGTCACCTTCCGGCAGCGTGGTGTGCGGCGAGTACGGAACCTTGCGCAGCAGCGCCAGATACAGATCCAGCACCCGCGCCATGGCGCGATCGTCCAGCGCCAAACGACTGGTGGACAGCAATGCCAACGCCACCAGATTGACCGGGTTGATCGCCGCCGCTTCGTTCAGGTGCTGCGCGACTTTCTCGCCGAGGCGGTTGGTGGTTTCGTTGAGCCACGCCGGTTTGAACTGCGGACCGAGTTCCTGTTGGCGCCAGTCCGGCTGTTCGCTGTCGAGGAATTCCGCCAGTTTGATCGGCTCGCCGAAGTTCACCGCCACCTGGCCGAAACGCTGCTTCAGGGCGCCGATGACTTTGAAGATGTCGAAGATCGATTCTTTCTTCTTGCTCGCGCCGCGCAGTTCGCCGAGGTAGGTCCGGCCTTCCAGCACGCGCTCGTAACCGATGTACACCGGGATGAAGACGATCGGCATGCGCGACGAACGCAAAAAGCTGCGCAAGGTAATCGCGAGCATCCCGGTTTTCGGTTGCAGCATGCGTCCGGTGCGCGAGCGGCCACCCTCGACGAAGTACTCGACCGGGAAACCTTTGGTGAACAGGGTGTGCAGGTATTCGTTGAACACCGAGGTGTACAGCGGGTTGCCCTTGAAGGTGCGGCGCATGAAGAACGCGCCGCCACGACGCAGCAGGCCGCCGATCCCCGGCATGTTGAGATTGATCCCGGCGGCGATGTGCGGCGGAGTCAGGCCGTTGCGAAACAGCAGATAGGACAGTAGCAGGTAGTCTATGTGGCTGCGGTGGCAGGGTACGTAAATCACTTCGTAACCCGGGGCGACCTTCTGCACGCCTTCGATGTTGTTGACCTTTATACCGTCGTAGATCTTGTTCCAGAACCAGCTCAGCACCACTTCCATAAAGCGGATCGCGGTGTAGGTGTAGTCCGAGGCGATCTCGTTACCGTAGCGCAGGGCCTGGGCCTTGGCTTTCTCCGGGGAGATGTTTTCGCGCTCGGCTTCGTCGAGGATCGCTTGCTTGACCAGCGGCTGATTGAGCAGGCCTTTGACCAGGTTGCGGCGGTGGGAAATGTCCGGGCCGATCACCGCGGCTTTGAGGTTGCGGAAGTGCACCCGCAGAATCCGTTGGGCCATGCGCACGGTGCGCTCGTGGCCCTTGTTGTGCTCGATCAGTTCACGCAGGTGGATCGGCGCGGAGAACTGCACGCGGGTCTTGCGCCCGAGCACGATGATACTCAGCAAGCGGCGCAGACGCCCGGTGACCGCCCAACTGTCGGCGAACAGCAGTTTCCACGGGCTCGATTCGCTGTCCGGCGACTGGCCCCAGAACACGCTGACGGGAATGATCTGCGCGTCTTCGGCGGCGTTCTGGCTCAGGGCGCTGACCAGGCGGGTCAGGGTCGGCGGTGCACCGCGCTTGTCCTGGCGACCGAGCCAGTCGGGGTCTGGCGTCAGGTAAAAGAACGCGGCGGGTTCCAGCAGGTTACCCACCGACACCGGCAGCACCGGCCGGGGCAGGCCGGCTTTGCTGCATTCGGTGTCGACCACGGCGAGGTCGGTCAGCGAAGGGTTTTGCAGGACGTAGAACACCGGACGACTGCGGTCGAGGTTGAGGGTGAACGACGACTGGTTGATCGTCTCGGAGCGAACCCAGAGATAGAGCAGTCGGCGCAGGGTGCCAAACACAAGACGGCGGAACGGGGAACGGGTCATACGGCATCTGCATGAGTGAATAAAACCGAGCGTTTGCTCGGGCGGCCGATAGTGTGCCGGATTCGTCGAAAATCGGCAAAAAAGCGCACAAGTAAACTCCTGTTGAGAGTTTTAGTGCCTGACATATACTCGGCTAGCCCGCACTGGCCAGATAGTGGCACCTGGTCCGTGCAAGCAATGTTCCCGAGGCTTTCCTGCGAAAAGCCCGATCAATAATAAAAAAGGGGTATGAACAAATGGCAACACGTGAAACCGGCAACGTGAAGTGGTTCAACGACGCCAAGGGCTACGGTTTTATTCAGCGCGCGGACGGGGTGGATGTGTTTGTGCACTACCGCGCGATTCGCGGTGAAGGCCACCGGTCGCTGACGGAAGGTCAGCAGGTCGAGTACGCGGTGGTGGAAGGGCAGAAGGGGTTGCAGGCTGAAGACGTAGTCGGCTTGTAAACCCACCCTTCAGATCACAAGTCACCTGTAGGAGCGAGGCTTGCCCGCGAAGGCGTCATCACTGGCGCTAAAAGCTTCGCGGGCAAGCCTCGCTCCTACAGGTTTGTGGAGCGCGAATTAAGCGGTTTTCCAGGTGATCTCTTCTTCACCAGCGGCGCTGATGCGCATCCAGCGATCCGCTGTTTCCTCACCTTCTTCCTCGACCCAGCTGCCCGGTGCGCAACGCACTTCGACGTTCAGCGCGGCAAACGCGGCGCGGGCGCAGGCGATGTCGTCTTCCCACGGGGTCTGGTCGCTTTCCAGGTACAGGCTGTTCCATTTGCCTACGGCTTTCGGCAACCAGGTCACCGGCACGTTGCCGGCCTTGCACTTGTACGTCTGGCCTTTCTGAACCCAGTCGGTGCACGGGCCCAATGCGGTGCCGAGCCAGGCCGCGATGGCCTTGTAGTCGACGTCGGCGTCTTTCAGGTAAATCTCGATATCGGGTTGGCGCATGGATGTCCTCACTGCGGGTCTGAAAAATCCATTCGCGGATTTAGCCGGTCTCAAGCCGTTGCTCAAGACCAAAAAATTATTGAAGTACGAAGTAATCGTAACGCATCGACACGGTGACCTCGAACGGCTCGGCCTGTTCGATGACCGCCGCCCGGCGTTCGGCACTGGCGCGCCAGCCGTGGGGCGTCATGGCCAACAGGTTGGCGCGATCCTGACCACTTGCAAGCGTCAGTTTGAACTCCAGGGTTTCGCTGTGCTGCAAAGCCATGCCTTCCGGGACCAACGCCAAGTGCTTGTCGTCGGTGTACTCACGCACTTCATCGTACAGTCGTTCGCGCAATTCCATCAGATGGCCGCTGGTCGGCCCGACTTTCATCAAGCCGCCGCCGGGGCTGAGCAAGCGCTTGGCTTCTTCCCAGTCCAGCGGGCTGAAGACGCTGGCAAGAAACTGGCAACTGCCAGACGCCAACGGCACCCGCGCCATGCTGGCGATCAACCAGGTCAGCTGCGGGTTGCGTTTGCAGGCGCGTTTGACCGCTTCCCGGGAGATGTCCAGCGCGTAACCGTCAGCGTTGGGCAGGGCCTCGGCGATTTGCGCGGTGTAGTAACCCTCGCCACAACCGATGTCGAGCCAGCGCTGCGGCGCGTATTGCGCTGCCAGTTCCGCCAGTCGCTTGGCCACCGGCGCGTAGTGGCCGGCGTTCAGGAAGTCGCGACGGGCTTCGACCATCGCCAGGTTATCCCCAGGGTCGCGGCTGTTTTTGTGCTGCACCGGCAACAGGTTCAAATAACCCTGGCGCGCACGGTCGAAGCGATGCCCGGCGGGGCAGGCCACGCCGTTGTCCACCGCGTTCAACGGTTCGCTGCAGATCGGGCAGGCGAGCATCAGGCGAGCAACTTGATCAGGGTCTGGTAGTAGATTTCGGTCAGCACGTCGAGGTCGGCGGCCAGTACACGCTCGTTGACCTGGTGGATCGTCGCGTTGACCGGGCCCAGCTCGACCACTTGCGTGCCCATGGTTGCAATGAAGCGACCGTCGGAGGTGCCGCCGCTGGTGGAGGCTTTGGTTTCGCGACCGGTGATGTCTTTGATGCTCGACGCCACGGCGTCCAGCAACGCGCCCGGTTCGGTGAGGAACGGCAGACCGGACAGCGCCCAGTCGATGTGCCAGTCCAGACCGTGTTTGTCGAGGATGTCGGCGACGCGCTTTTGCAGACCTTCGACGGTGGATTCGGTGGAGAAGCGGAAGTTGAACACCGCCACCAGATCACCCGGAATCACGTTGGTCGCGCCAGTGCCGGAATTCACGTTGGAAATCTGGAAGCTGGTTGGCGGGAAGAAATCGTTGCCATGGTCCCAGTGCTCGGCGGCCAGTTCGGCCAGCGCCGGGGCGGCGAGGTGGATCGGGTTCTTGGCGAGGTGCGGATAGGCCACATGACCCTGCACACCGTGCACGGTCAGTTTGGCGCCGAGGGAACCGCGACGGCCGTTCTTGACCACATCACCCACCAGCGTGGTGCTAGACGGTTCGCCGACGATGCACCAGTCCAGGCGTTCCTTGCGGGCGGCGAGGCGCTCGACGACCGCCTTGGTGCCGTGATGCGCCGGCCCTTCTTCGTCGCTGGTGATCAGGAACGCGACCTTGCCCTTGTGATCCGGGTAGTCGGCGACGAAGCGCTCGGCTGCCACGGTCATGGCGGCGAGGCTGCCTTTCATGTCCGCCGCGCCACGCCCGCAGAGCATGCCGTGTTCGTCGATCAGGGCGTTGAACGGCTCGATCTGCCAGGCCGTTACCGGGCCGGTCGGCACCACGTCGGTGTGACCGGCGAAGCACAGCACCGGGCCGTCGTGTTTGCCGTGGGTCGCCCAGAAGTTATCCACATCTTCGATGCGCATCGGTTCCAGCGTGAAACCGGCATCGCCCAGGCGCTGCATCATCTGCTTCTGGCAATCGGCGTCGACCGGCGTCACGGACGGACGGCGGATCAGGTCGATGGCGAGTTGAAGGGTCGGCGAAAGGTCGGCGTGGGCCGTCATGGAAAAACTCCGGAAGCTTTTATTTGTAGGAGAGAGCGGTGCGGCGATCCGACTTGCCCGCGAAGAACGATAATGCGGTGCATCTGTTACACCGAGTCGCTTCATTCGCGGGCAAGCCTCGCTCCTACAGGAATGGGGCGTGGCGCGCAAAATGGCGGTTATCTTAAAGCAAAACGGCGGCCATTGGCCGCCGTTTAGTGCATCTGCAAAGATTTAGACTGCCGGTGCCGTTTCGGCCTCGACGGCCGGTTTCGGCAGCGAGGACAGGAACGCCATGATCAGCGCCGCCAGGTACGGCAGCGACTGCACCAGCAACATGATGACCCAGAAGCGCATGTCGTTGCTCGGCAGCCCGTTCACCAGGAAGATCCCCAGCGCCGCGCCCCACAACAGCAACATGATGAACATCTCTTCACGCGCCTCCGAAATCGCCACCCAGAAGCCGTGGTTATCGGCGTTTTTCGGCGTACGGAAGAACGGAATGCTGCTGGTGAAGAAGCCGT
Organism: Pseudomonas sp. LBUM1651; assembly: GCF_059716135.1. Taxonomy (NCBI): domain Bacteria; kingdom Pseudomonadati; phylum Pseudomonadota; class Gammaproteobacteria; order Pseudomonadales; family Pseudomonadaceae; genus Pseudomonas; species Pseudomonas sp. LBUM1651. The sequence continues at coordinate 1,235,399 of NZ_CP166805.1, forward strand.
ACAACACCGCTTTGGCGATGGTGTGCGACAACGCCAGACCGGCCAGTGCCGCGCAGAACGCGTCCTTCAGGTTCACGCCAACGGCGCGACGGTAAAGGAAGATGATCTTGCCGACCTTGAACACGAACAGCGCCAATGGCGGGATCGCGAAAATCAGCAACGGTGGATCGACTCGCTGCGGAACGATGATCATCGCCGCCGACCACAACAGTGCGCCGACGGTGAAGAAGATGTTCATGCCATCCGCCACCCACGGCAACCAGCCCGCGAGGAAGTGGTAACGCTGGCCACGGGTCAGTTCGGTGTCCTTGCCGCGCAGCAAACTGGCGGTATGACGCTTGATGATCTGAATCGCACCGTAAGCCCAGCGGAAACGCTGTTTCTTGAAGTCGATAAAGGTATCGGGCATCAGGCCTTTGCCGTAGCTGGTGTGGTAATACGCCGCCGACAAACCTTTCTCGAACACGCGCAGACCCAGTTCGGCGTCTTCACAGATGCACCAGTCGGCCCAGCCCAGCTCCTCGAGCACCGAACGGCGGGTCATGGTCATGGTGCCGTGCTGGATGATCGCGTCGCGGTCGTTACGGGTGACCATGCCGATGTGGAAGAAGCCTTTGTATTCCGCATAGCAAAGCTTCTTGAAGGTGCTTTCGTTCTGGTCGCGATAGTCCTGCGGCGACTGCACCACAGCGATTTTCGGATCGGCGAAGTGCGGCACCATGTGCTTGAGCCAGTTCGGGTCGACGCAGTAATCCGAGTCGATCACCGCAATCACTTCGGCATCCTTGGCGGTGTGCGGAATCAGGTAATTCAGCGCGCCACCCTTGAAACCGGCCAGCGGTGCGACGTGGAAGAACTTGAAGCGCGGGCCGAGGGTTGCGCAGTAATCGCGCACCGGTTCCCAGACCGCCGGGTCCTTGGTGTTGTTGTCGATGATCAGGACTTCGAAGTCCGGATAGTCGAGGTTGGCCAGGGCATTGAGGGTCTGTTTGACCATCTCCGGCGGCTCGTTGTAGCAAGGGACGTGAATCGAGACTTTCGGTCTGTAGTCCGAATCGCCCACCACCGGCAGGAATTCGCGCCGACGTTTGTGGGTCCAGACCGCTTCGGCCAGTTCATGCGCCTCGGTCAGCAGAACGATAAACACCCCGAGCGCGCCGAGTGCGAGCAGGAAACCGACCGTCAGGCTGAACCAGGTGCTGTATTGCTGGCTGTAGTCGTAGCCGATCCATACCAATACCGAACCGCAAAGAAACGCGATAAAGGTCAGGAAGGTGCGGCCACGTTGACGCAGGGCCGAGCCGTCAATCATCAGCAAGGTCAGGGACAGCAAGGCCAGCACCGCCGAGCCGATGGCCAGCACGCGCCATTGCGGAATCGCGACCACCGGGCCTTCGAAGTTGAATTTCTGCTGACGCGCGGCGTTGAACACGCCCCAGTACGCGCCCACCGAACCTTCGTCACTGGCCTTCCACGGCTGGTCAAACGCTTCGATCACGAAGTAGTTGAAGCCCTGGCGGTTGAGCTTGTTCACCAGCGTGCGCAGGTAGATCGCCTGATCCGCCGGGCTCGCATCGGTGCCGCCACGCATGCGGCCGTTGCTCGGCCAGCCAACCTCCGAGAGCAGCAACGGTTTTTTCGGGAACATCTTTTTCAGGTCGCGGGCGCGGTCGAGGACGAATTGGCCGGCCTTGTCCACCGGGACGTATTCCCAGTAAGGCAGGACGTGGGCGGCAATCAGGTCGACGTGCTTGGCCAGTTCAGGGTGTTCTTCCCAGACGTGCCATTGCTCGGACGTGGTGACCGGCACCTTCACGGCGGCACGGACGCGGTCAAGGATCACGCTCAGTTCCGCAGCGGTAATTTCCTTACGGAAGATCGCCTCGTTGCCTACAACCACGCGAACCACGCTGCGTGAGGAGTTGGCGATTTCGATGGCACGGGTGATCTCGCGCTCGTTGCGTTCCAGGTCCGGACTGATCCATATCCCAAGGGTGACCCGCAGGCCGAACTCTTCAGCCAGCTTGGGAATGTCGCCCAGGGTGCCATCGACCGAGTAAGTGCGGATGTTGTCCGTCAGCTTGCTCATGATCTCCAGATCGCGACGCATTTGATCGTCGGTCGGGTACTGCTCTTTCTGCGGGTACTGGCCTTGCTGGAACGGCGAGTAGGAAAACCCGGAGATCTGTTCGGGCCAGTTGGGGGCGGTGACCGGGCGATTGATGAGCGCCCAGAAGCCGGTAAACAAGGCAGCGATGGCGAGCACCACGACCAGGTTGAGTCCAAATTTACGCGATGACATGGCTATTTCGGGTTCCAAAGGCTGTGGAACGAAGTTACGGTCGGCGACTGCCAAGGGGCGCGCATCCTACACCGGGCGTTCCCTGACCGTACAGCGGATAGGGAAGAGCCGGACGTTGGGCAATCCAACTCGGCTTAAGTTCTTTCGTTGGACCTTGTAGGTTAAATCTTGGTTCTGTGTAGGCTGAATAATGAGGCCAAGACGCCCGTTCATAGCCCAAAGATGCTCTTGGCCGCCGACGGCCCTATAATGCGCGCCGGTTTTTGGGGTAATGGTCATGAGTACAGAAGATCCGCGGTTTGCAGGCATCGCCCGTTTGTATGGCATCGAAGGTCTTGAGCGCTTGCGCGCGGCCCACGTGGCGATCGTCGGCGTCGGTGGCGTCGGTTCCTGGGCGGCGGAAGCCGTAGCCCGTTGCGGCGTTGGCGAGATTTCGCTGTTTGACCTCGACGACGTCTGCGTCAGCAACGCCAACCGTCAGTTGCACGCGCTGGACAGCACTGTCGGCAAACCCAAGGTCGAGGTGATGGCCGAGCGCCTGCGCGGGATCAATCCGGACTGCACGGTGCACGCGGTGGCGGACTTCGTCACCCGCGAAACCATGGCCGAGTACATCACGCCGAACATCGACTGCGTGATCGATTGCATCGACAGCGTGAACGCAAAAGCGGCGCTGATCGCCTGGTGCAAACGCCGCAAGATCCAGATCATCACCACCGGCGGGGCGGGTGGGCAGATTGACCCGACGTTGATTCAGGTCTGCGACTTGAACCGGACTTTCAACGACCCGTTGGCCTCGAAAGTGCGTTCGACCCTGCGCCGCGACTACAACTTCTCCCGCACCGTGACCCGTCATTACAGCGTGCCGTGTGTGTTTTCCACCGAGCAACTGCGCTACCCGAAGCCGGATGGCAGCATTTGCCTGCAGAAGAGTTTTGTCGGGGATGGCGTGAAGCTGGACTGCGCGGGCGGGTTTGGCGCGGTGATGATGGTGACGGCGACGTTTGGCATGGTCGCGGCGACCAAGGCTGTGGATAAGATTGTGGCTGGGGTTCGGCGGCCGGCGGATCGGGTCAAACCTGAGGTTTGATCGGTGTGGCTGATGACCTCATCGCGAGCAGGCTCGCTCCCACAGGGGAATGCATTCCAATGTGGGAGCGAGCCTGCTCGCGATGGCGGTTAGCCAGCCAACTCATTCATCCGCTGGAGCACGGCGTTGAGGCCATTACTCCGCGACGACGAAAGCTGTCGCGACAGGCCCAGCTGATTAAACCACTCCGGCAAATCCACCTGCTGCAACTCAACTGCCGACAACCCATTGACCCGTGCCAACAGCAGCGCCACCAAACCGCGAATCAAGCGAGCATCGCTGTTGGCGTTGAACTGCCAATGACCGTCCTGCAGTGCACCGACCAGCCACACCTGACTTTCACATCCATGCACGCGGTTGGCCTCGACCTTGTCCACATCGCTCAACGCAGGCATTCGGTCGCCCCATTGCATCAGCAGCCGCGCCCGTTGTTCCCAGCCAGCGGCAGCCTGAAAGGTTTCGAGCGCCGTGATGGCATCAGCCGGGAGGTTCATCGCAACAACTCCAGCGCCTGATCCAGCGCTTCAAAGAACCGCTCCAGATCTTCGGAATCGTTGTACAGCGCCAACGACACCCGAATCGCCCCGGCCAGTTCAAAGCTTTTCAGCAACGGCATGGCGCAGTGATGACCGGCGCGCACCGCGATTCCCTGTTCTGTCAGCAAATGCGCCAGATCAGAGTTATGCACACCCTCGACGACAAAACTCGCCAGCGCCAGTTGCGGTTTGCCCAGCAGTCGGATGCCGTTGCGTGCCTCAAGACCTTTCAACAAATAGTCGTGCAGCGCCGCTTCATGGGCCGAGACCGCGTCCTGATCGAGACCGGCGAGGTAATCCAGCGTCGCCCCGAGGCCGATCACACTGGAAATCGGCGGCGTGCCCGCCTCGAATCCCAGCGGCGCCGGGCGAAAGCGTGCGTGCTGGTAATCCGCGTCCAGCACCATTTCACCGCCGAATTGCCAATGACGCAGTTGCTTGAGCGCTTCGTGGCGCCCGAACAGCACGCCCAGGCCATCGGGGCCATAGAGCTTGTGACTGGAAAACACATAGAAGTCGCAACCGAGTGCCTGCACGTCATGCCGACCATGGACCACGCCTTGAGCGCCATCGACCACGGTCAGCGCGCTGTGTGCCTTGGCCATTGCCAGCAAGGCGGGCAGCGGCTGCCAGGCGCCGAGCACGTTGGACAACTGACTGACCGCCAGCAAGCGAGTCCGCGGGCCGATCAGCGACGCGGCGGCATCGAGGTCAATCAAACCGCCGGTATCCAGCGGCAGGATCACCAGCTTCAAATCGCGACGGTGGGCCAATTGCTGCCATGGCAGCAGGTTGGCGTGATGCTCCAGGGCGCTGATGACAATCTCGTCGCCCGGATTGAACAGGTGTTGCAGGCCATAGGCCAGGAGGTTCAGCGCGGAGGTGGCGCCGTGGGTAAAGATGATCTGCCCGCAATCGCCGACATTCAGCCAGTGGGCGACTTTGCTGCGGCTGTCCTCGAACGCCTGGGTGGCATGCGCGCCGGGCAAGTGTTGCGCCCGATGCACGTTGGCCGCGCCATTGGCGTAGTAATGCGCCAGGGCATCCAGCAGGGCTTGAGGTTTTTGAGTGGTGGCGGCGTTGTCCAGATAGGTCTGGTCTTGCCGTTGCAAAGCGGCGATGGCCGGAAAGTCGGCGCGCCAGGGAGAGGGAATCATCATGCAATTTGGCCCTGCTAAACATGGGCGGGGTGTACGCCTGGCCCCTGTAGGAGCGAGCTTGCTCGCGATGGACGTTAACGATAACGCGCGATAACTGGAAAACCGCGTCGCCCTTACGTTCTTCGCGAGCAAGCTCGCTCCTACAGGGTGATCGCTCTGCTTAGTTGTGAGCGTGCAGCGCTTCGTTCAGTTCGATCGCCGATTTGTGGGTTTTGCATTCCACGGCACCGGTTTCCGAATTGCGACGGAACAGCAGGTCAGGTTGACCGGCCAGTTCACGGGCCTTCACGACCTTGACCAGTTTGTTGTTCTCGTCCAGCAGCGCCACTTTGGTACCGGCGGTCACGTACAGGCCCGATTCAACGGTGTTGCGGTCGCCCAACGGGATACCGATACCGGCGTTGGCGCCGATCAGGCAGCCTTCGCCGACCTTGATCACGATGTTGCCGCCGCCCGACAGGGTGCCCATGGTCGAGCAACCGCCGCCCAGGTCCGAACCCTTGCCGACGAAGACACCCGCGGAAACGCGGCCTTCGATCATGCCCGGGCCTTCGGTGCCGGCGTTGAAGTTGACGAAACCTTCGTGCATCACGGTGGTGCCTTCGCCGACGTAGGCGCCCAGACGAATACGCGCCGCGTCGGCGATACGCACGCCGGCCGGTACCACGTAGTCGGTCATTTTCGGGAACTTGTCCACCGAGAACACTTCCAGCAGCTCGCCGCGCAGACGGGCTTCCAGTTGATGCTCGGCCAGTTCGGCGAGGTCGATTGCGCCCTGGCTGGTCCACGCGACGTTCGGCAGCAGCGGGAACACGCCGGCCAGGTTCAGGCCGTGCGGCTTGACCAGACGATGGGACAGCAGGTGCAGCTTGAGGTAAGCCTCAGGCGTAGAAGTCAGTTGCGCGTCTTCGGCCAGAATGGTCGCGACCAGCGGCTTGTGGCTCTCGGCCAGACGGGTCAGCAGCGCAGCCTGTGCCGCGTCGACGCCTTTGACGGCTTCAGCCAGTTGCGAAGCCTGAGCAGTGCTGAAGGCGATGGCCTGGTTGCCTTCGGTGTAGCCCAGGACCGGGGCGATGGCCGCTACCAGTTCGGCCGAAGGATTGAGCAAAGGCTGTGCGTAAAACACTTCCAGCCACGCGCCTTGACGGTTTTGAGTGCCGACACCAAAGGCCAGGCTGAATACGGTAGTGGACATGTAAATACCTCTAACAAAATTGAACGGGCGGGCTTACTTGAGCGCTGCCGCGTAGATATCTGGCTTGAAGCCAATCAGGGTTCGGTCACCGAGATCGAGCACCGGGCGCTTGATCATCGAGGGTTGTGCGAGCATCAGTTCGATGGCTTTCGGCTGGTCGAGATCGGCTTTACGTTCGTCGTCGAGCTTGCGAAAGGTCGTGCCTGCACGGTTCAGCACCACTTGCCAGCCGTGCTCGTCGCACCATTGGGTCAGGTGTTCACGGTCGATTCCGACCGTTTTGTAATCATGAAAGTCATAGCTGACAGCGTGTTCATCGAGCCAGGTGCGCGCCTTTTTCATGGTGTCGCAGGCTTTGATGCCGAAAAGGTGCAACGTTTTGCTTGAAACGGTCAAGGAATTGCCCCCTTTGCAGGTGCTGGAAAAAAAAGGTGAAGGATTATGCCATGGATGCGCAAAACCTGTGGGAGCGAGCTTGCTCCGGGCGGCGTTCCGACGATAGCGGTGGTTCAGTCAACATTGATGGCCGGGCATCAACAGGAGGTGTACAACAACTCTGCGCAAGCCCGGTCGCTGGCGTTTCAGCTGGATTTGCTGGAGCGGCGTTTGCGATTGAAGGCGCTGCGGACGCAACGCCTGGAGTTGTATAGCCTCAGTCATCATCACCAGATTGGTGATGATGTGTTGCGGGAGGTGCTGGGGGAACCAGACCTGAGTGAAGCGAAAATGAGCGTTGTGAAGTAGCAGGCTCACATTCGCTATGGCGTTGTGTATCGCGTCAAGCGATCTTCAATCCTTGGGGTAAGCTTTGCGCATCATCGCAATGTCACCGGGACTGATAGTCCAAGTTTCCGATTGTCCCCAACCTCCAAAAGTCCATTCCGGGCGAATTTCGTAATGCATGACCGAGTCTCCGTCATACGGCTCGTAAGTATGTTGGTCACTTTGCGGCAAGGGTAAGATGTTTTTGTCGACAGCGTTTTTGTCCCAGCCATAGCTTTGTGCGCAGTGTCTGTACGTGCTCTGGACATCCCACGGTATTTGCGAGTCAGGGTGCTGGTGTGCGTGCTCAGCTCCCAGCGCATGTCCAAATTCATGTAAAACGCAGTATCTAAAGCGTTTATCTCCAGGAACCCAATTGAGAAACATACTGGGCCCACGCCGCTGTTCGTCAGTACCACCGATGTCGTCGATAAGTGCGTCTGTGCCGATTTCAGAGCCCTGAACCCCGTTCGCAGGATTGAGGAAAATTCGGATGTCGCCAATATCACCCGTTACGAAGTCAAACTGCAGGTTGACGAAAGATAACCATTCACTAGCGGCAACGCGTACCGCATCGATCGCTTCGTCACTCGCGTTGTACATGGCAATTTTAAGTTTTTTTCCGGGTGTCCAGTATTTGGTGTGAGCGCCTATGTTTCTTTGAGGGCGATTTGATGGGGGGCGACGGGCGTTCAGCGGGTTTTCTTGAATGGCCGCTTTAAAAGATGCCGAGTTGCTAATGGGGTGTGTGGTTTTGCAAGGGGTGAATCGTTGCATGGGTATTACGTCCTTGTACTTGGATGGCCCCCGGGTCATATGGCGAGGTGCGCGTGCTGGATGTTTCCAGTGTTCTGAATAAGTTGTGAACTAATGAATCTCTTTGCCGGTTATAGCTCCTCATTGAATAGTGATAAACGAAGGGGCTTCCAAGGAGTATCTGCTTTGGTTTTTTTGGGGGCGATTGAGGTGAAAAGAGCTTTTTGTTTTTTTGGATAAAGTGATTTCATTAATTTCTTGTCTTTTTTGCTGATCTTGCGATTGATCGTGAGTTTCCAGTCACCCAGCGTCAATGTGTTTGGTACTGGGTAGTGCATGATGGATTTTTTGTCGTAGGACAAATGAAAAGCATCCGATGCGTTGAAGGGGGTAAATATGTGCCTGTCAATTTGTGCCCGAGTGAGTGGGTTCATCTCGCGGTTCTGATAGAACTCATACACTGCCGGCTTATCCCAAGGGATATCTGCGTGTGGGTGCTGGTGTTCATGCATCGCACCCAGTGCGTGACCGAATTCATGAATCACAATGACCTCGAAGTCCTCATGTTCGGGTTTGACAGCAAGGTTCATGGTGGGCATGTCAGGATGAATGAGCAGCGCGTTGGTTCCCAGCACAGAGCTGTTTTTATTATTTTCGGTGGCAATGCGAATGTCGCCCTGATTATCATCGACGAAATCAAAGCGCAGGTTGACATACGGCAACCACTGGTTCGCTGCGTCAATTATTTTCTGTTTATGGTCGGCCGGCAGGTCATTCATAAAGGCAATTTTCAACGTTCGACCGTTAGTCCAAAGTTTTGAGTAGTTCACCAGCGATCGTTTGCGGCGATTACCGCGGGTGGAACCGATATTGGCAGCGCTTTCATCAATGGCGGCCTCATGAGTTGCCTGGTGTTCTGCCCACTGTATTGGCTGGTAGTCTGAAATATCATTCATTATCGGTCTCTTCCTTGAGGGTTTGGAGTTAGAGCTGTTTGGATGGGGCGATGAGCAGATCACTCGCTTGTTTCTTCAGGGTAAGGGTAAGCCTCAGTCATGAACGCCTTATCCTTTTCGCTGAGAACAAAGTTCAGGAATATTTCAAAGTCACCGTGCGTCCAGTTCTGACTGATTTGGTAGTGCATGATCGACTTTGGGTCATAAGTCGAATAGTTGACTTCGCTGGCATCGAGTAACTTGAAGTAGCGCTCGTCAACTTCCTTTCGCCTGAAGTCATCTTCATCGGCGTCTTCAGGTACCCAGTGGTCCGCATAGACCGCAGGCTTGTTCCAGGGAATATCCGCCTCTGGGTGCAGGTGCTCATGCTCGGCGCCCAGTGCATGACCAAACTCGTGCATGACATAGTGGGCGAAAAGCCTGGGTTGGAGCATCCAGTCCGAGATCACCATCGTTGGGCCTTCTTCCGTCAGTAGCGCGTCGGTACCGATATTGGACCAGTAGATTCCCGGCTCAGTGCGAATACGGATATCCCCGACTTCACCGTCGACGAAGTCGAATTTGAGATTGATATAGGGCAGCCAGTTACGTGCAGCAGCCTTGACGCCATCCTTGAATGCTTGATCACCGTTCAGAAACGCAATGCGCAGCGTGCGCCCGGGAGCCCAGAATTTTTTGTGACGGCCGACTGCCCGTTTTTGGCGGCCCGAAGCCGAGGTGTAACGATTTGCAGGGTTTTCGGCGACCGCAACGTAGTAAGAAGCTTGAATGTCGTCCGGTTTTTTGACGACGCAATAGGGTGAGTTGTTCATATGAACATCCTTGTTGTAATTAAACTAATGATCTGTTTTTGTCTTGATGGAAATTGCTGTTGCGCGGTTGATTGTTATTTTGGATAAATCTTGCGCATCAGTCGGCGGTCGTTCTGGCTAATGGCTGTGTTCTTTTCTACGGACCAGTCACCCGTGGTCAACTCATTTGGGATTCGATAATGCATGATTGACGTCGGATCATAGGGCGTAGTTCGAGTATGGGTCGTTTCCAGTTTTCTGAATAAGTTGTGGTCGACTTCCTCTTTTGACCAGTTATAGGCGGTCAGATAAAAGTGATAGACGGCAGGCTTGTTCCATGGGATATCGGCTTTGGGGTGCTGGTGTTCATGTTCCATCCCGAGTGCATGACCGAATTCGTGTAAGACAGAACCTTCGAACCCGGCATGTGTCAGCTCGGTACCGATGTTCATGGTGTTTTCGCCTGGGCCGCGCAGCGTGGCATCGGTACCAATGGCTGAGTAGTTGGAAGGCGCTTCCATGCTGATTCGAATATCACCCTCGGCGTTGTCGGAAAACGCCAGGGTCAGGTTGATAGAGGGTTGCCATTGTTTGATGGCTTTTATCGCGGCTTCACGGTGTGCCTCGGAAGGCGGTGCAAGAAAAGCGACCGTAAGCGTTCTGTGGCTGGCCCAGAACTTTGTATGAGTGGCGACACCACGCTTGTTTCTACCACCTGTAGAAAAGGTATTGGCATTGATTGGGTTTTCTTTAATGGCGGCATCATAAGACGCTTGATCATTAAAAGAGTTAATGACTTTGCATGGCTGTAAGTAAGTCATTGCTGATTTCCTTGTCGAAACTTTTGAGAGGGTTCTGCTTTGTTCGACTTGGAGGTTAGTGGTGTATGTGGCGCGGCGTAAAGTTTCTATGTGTTAGTTGTTTTTGCGGATAATAAGGCCTGCGCCGTGTTGCACGGTGCAGGCCTGTTTCGTATTACTTGTTGCGAGTTATAAAGTTGCGAATTCGCTCTGCCGCTTCAACACATTCGGCCAGTGGCGCAACCAGTGCCATCCGCACTCGACCGGCGCCCGGATTGGTACCGTCGACGTTGCGCGACAAATAAGAACCCGGCACCACCGTCACATGTTCTTCAACGAACAGATCACGGCAGAACGCCTCGTCATCGCCTTCAACATTCGGCCACAGATAGAAGCCGCCATCCGGGCGTTGCACGTCCATCACCGGGCTGAGGATTGCCAGCACCGCATCATACTTCTCGCGATACAGCGCACGGTTGGCCCGCACATGCACTTCGTCATTCCACGCGGCAACGCTCGCCAGCTGAGTCTGAACCGGCATCGCGCAGCCGTGATAAGTGCGGTACAGCAGGAAGCCTTTGAGAATATCGGCATCACCGGCCACGAAACCCGAACGCAGGCCTGGCAGGTTGGAGCGCTTGGACAGGCTGTGGAACACCACGCAGCGCTTGAAGTCCTTGCGGCCCAGTTCCACGCAGGCGCTAAGCAGGCCGGCTGGTGGGGTTTGTTCGTCGAAGTACAGTTCGCTGTAGCACTCGTCCGCAGCAATCACGAAATCGTATTCGTCGGCGAGGGCGATCAGCTTTTTCAGGGTCTCGACCGGGATCAAGGCGCCAGTCGGATTGCCTGGCGAGCACAGGAACAGGATCTGGCAGCGTTTCCAGATGTCAGGGGAAACGGCATCGAAGTCCGGGTTGAAGCCGTTCTCATCCAGGCACGGCAGGTAATGCGGCTTGGCGCCGGCGAGGAACGCGGCACCTTCATAGATTTGATAGAACGGGTTCGGGCTGACCACCAGCGCGTCGTCGCCACGATTAACCACGGTCTGGGTGAAGGCGAACAGCGCTTCGCGAGTGCCGTTGACCGGCAGCACGTTGCGCGCCGGGTCGAGCCAGCCGCTCGGAACGTTGAAGCGGCGTTCGCACCACGCGGCGATGGCTTCACGCAGCGCTGGAATGCCGAGGGTGGTCGGGTAAACGGCCATCTGATCCAGATTGCTGGACAGGGCTTCGGCGACAAAGCTTGGCGAACGGTGCTTCGGCTCGCCGATGGACAGTGCGATAGGGCGTTTGTCCGGGTTTGGCGTGACGCTGCCGAGCAGGGCGCGGAGCTTCTCGAACGGGTAGGGCTGGAGCTGGGACAAAGCGTTGTTCATGGGGGGCCTCGTTCAGTGTGGAGGCAGGCCTTTGTGGCGAGGGGTCTTGCCCCCGTTCGGCTGCGCAGCAGTCGTAAAACCATGATGTGCGGTTTATCTGATACACCGCGTTTGCTGGTTTTAGGGCCGCTTCGCAGCCCAGCGGGGGCGAGCCCCCTCGCCACAGAAATCTGCTTCCACAGTGGGAAATTTGTTAATCAGATACTGATTCGCGACAACTTGATATCGGGTTCGTTACTGACGCTTAGCTGTTCGACGATCGCATCCTGCAAGCGGCTGCACAGCAGCGGGTCGGACAATGGCTGGTTGTTGGCGTCGGTGATGAAAAACACGTCTTCCACGCGCTCGCCGAGGGTGGCGATCTTGGCGTTCTGCAGTGACAGATCGAACTCCAGGAAAATCGTACCGATCCGCGCCAGCAAACCCGGCCGATCCGGGGCACTGAGCTCCAGCACCGTTACCGGCCGCTGGGCGTCGTTGTGGATCGTCACCTGTGGCGCAAACGCGAAATGCTTGAGTTGACGCGGCACCCGCCGCTGGATGATCGTCGGGTAATCGTCCGGGTTGCGCAGTGCTTCGGTCAGGCCTTCGCGGATCTGTTTGACCCGTGCCGGGTTGTCGCCGATCGAATCGCCGTCAGTGTCGAGCACAATGTAGGTGTCGAGGGTGAACTGACTGCTGGAGGTGATGACCCGGGCGTCATGAATGTTCAGGTTCAGCTGATCCATCGCCGCTACGGTCACGGCGAAGAAGTCGTGCTGGTCCGGCGCATAAATGAAGATTTGCGTACCGCCCTCGAACTCGCGCTGGGTAGTTTCCTTGATCAGCACCAACGGCCCGCCATCAGCCGGCTGCTGCAGGATCGCGTCGGTGTGCCAGGCCACATCGCCGGCGGTGTGACGCAGGAAATAATCATCACCCAATTGCGACCACAATTGTTCGACGTCGTCTGGGTCGGTGCCGCCGCGCACCAGAATATCGAGGGCGGCGCTCTGGGTCTGGCGGATCTGCATTTCACGATCCACCGGGTTCTCCAGGCCGCGACGCAATGCTCGCTTGGTCTCGGTGTAGAGCTGGCGCAACAGGCTGGCGCGCCAGGAGTTCCACAGTGTCGGGTTGGTGGCGTTGATGTCGGCGACGGTCAGCACGTAGAGGTAATCGAGGTGCGTTTCGTCACCGACAATCTGCGCGAAGTCGTGGATCACGTGCGGGTCGGACAAGTCCTTGCGCTGGGCGGTGGTCGACATCACCAGGTGGTTCTGTACCAGCCAGACGATCAGGCGGCTGTCCCACACCGGCAATTGGTGGCGCTGGCAAAAGGCCTCGGCATCCACCGCGCCGATTTCCGAGTGATCGCCGTGCCGGCCCTTGCCGATGTCGTGATACAGACCGGCGAGGTAGATCAGTTCAGGCTTGGGCAGTTTGCCCATGAGCTTGCTGGCCAGTGGGAATTTTTCCGACACTTGCGTGTACTGCAACTTACGCAAGTGTTTGATCAGGTTCAGTGTGTGCGCATCGACCGTGTAGATGTGAAACAGGTCGTGTTGCATCTGCCCGACAATAAAGCCGAACTCCGGCAGATAACGTCCGAGAATACCGTAACGGTTCATCCGCCGCAGGTTGCGGTGGATGCCGATCTTGCACTTGAACAGTTCGATAAACAGGCTGGTATTGCGAATGTCATTGCGGAAATCGTCGTCGATCAGATGGCGGTTTTCCCGCAGCAGACGAATGGTGTCGGCGCGCACGCCTTTGATTTCCGGCTGCTGGGCCATCAGCACGAAGATCTCGAGCATGGCGAACGGCGTGCGGCGGAATACGTTGTCGTTGCGCGCTTCGATGTAACCGTCGTGCAACTGGAACCGCGAGTTGATCGGTTGCGGCGGCGCTTCATCTTCCGGCGCCAGGATGACTTCCTCGAAGTGCTGGATGATCAGGTCGCTGAGCTGGGCGATGCTCATGACTACCCGGTAATACTGCTGCATGAAGTTTTCGATGGCTTGCTTGGCGTCGTCGCCCTTGAAACCCAACAGGCCGGCAATCGAGCGCTGGTGGTCGAACAGCAAGCGGTCTTCGGAGCGACCGGCGAGCATATGCAGCGCGTAACGAACCTTCCACAGGAATTCCTGGGAGGAGGCCAGCAGGGCGTTTTCGCTTTCGACCAGGAAACCTTCGCCTGCCAGTGCCCGCAGGTTCAGGGTGCCGTACTCGCGTCGGGCCACCCACAGAATCGTCTGAATATCCCGTAGTCCGCCGGGCGAGCCTTTGACGTTGGGTTCCAGGTTGTATTCGGTGTCGTTGTACTTGTGGTGACGGGCCTTCTGCTCGGCGCGCTTGGCCAGAAAGAAGTCCTTGCTCGGCCACATGTGCGCGGTGCTGGTGACGTCGAGCATGCGCTGGCGCAAGCGCTCGGGGCCGCAGATGGTGCGGCTTTCCATCAGGTTGGTGACAACCGTCAGGTCGGCGCGGGCTTCAACGGCGCATTCGTCCACCGAGCGCACACTCTGGCCGACTTCCAGGCCGATGTCCCACAACAGCGTCAGAAAACGCTCGATGGAATCACGGAAAACTTCGTGGTCGGCGCTGTCCAGCAGGATCAGCAGATCGATATCCGAATAAGGGTGCAGCTCACCGCGACCGTAGCCGCCGACCGCGACCAGCGCGATGTCGGCGTCTTCGCTCCAGTTAAATTGCTCCCAGGCCTTTTGCAGGATGTTGTCGACGAACCACGCGCGATCCTCGATCAGCCGGCGAATCTCACGGCCGCTGCGAAAACGCGCGTCAAGGACCTCGCGGGCCTGGCGGATCGCCTTCTTGAAAGCTGCGATCGGGCTGGCCTTCAGGGCAAGTTCCGCCTGGAACTGGCCACGGTCGAAGAGTTCGGGATCCACCTGCGGCATTGATTGGCTTTCCTATCTATCTATAAGGCTGGGAGCGGCGCGGGTCGGATCAGACCGAAACGCGCGGGATGGTGTCATCGCTGCGCAAGGTGAAGATCTCGTAACCGGTTTCGGTCACTGCCAGCGTGTGCTCCCACTGTGCCGACAATTTGCGGTCCTTGGTGATCGCGGTCCAGCCGTCGCCCAGCACTTTGGTGTCGGCCTTGCCCTGGTTGATCATCGGCTCGATGGTGAAGGTCATGCCGGCCTTCAGTTCCATGCCGGTGCCGGCGCGGCCGTAGTGCAGGATCTGCGGCTCTTCGTGGAACACCTTGCCGATGCCGTGGCCGCAGAACTCGCGAACCACCGAGAAACCGTTCTTTTCGGCGTGCTTCTGGATCACTTCACCGATGTCGCCCAAACGGCAGCCGGGTTTGACGATTTCGATGGCCTTGTACATGCACTCCTGAGTCACTTGCGACAGACGTTCGGCCCAGACCGGCACGGTGCCGACGTGGAACATGCGGCTGGTGTCGCCGTGGTAGCCATCCTTGATCACGGTGACGTCGATGTTCAGCGTGTCACCGTCCTTCAATGGCTTCTCGTTCGGAATGCCGTGGCAGACCACGTGGTTGATCGAGGTGCAGATCGACTTCGGGTAGCCTTTGTAGTTGAGCGGGGCAGGAATGGCCTGCTGCACGTTGACGATGTAGTCGTGGCAGATGCGGTCCAGTTCTTCGGTGGTGATGCCCGGCTTGACATGTTCAGCAATCATTTCCAGCACATCGGCGGCCAGTTTGCCGGCGACACGCATTTTTGCGATGTCCTCCGGGGTTTTGAGGGTGACGGTCATACAGGCTCTCTCTGCGCTCGATGGCGCTTGCTAACACGGAATGGGCAGTGTGCGATCGATGTTCGCCGCCCTGAAAAACGCGATTCTAACAGACGATCAGCGCAAATCTGAGCCTCTGTGCATCGCTTCTCTCTATAGATAGGCGCATTCTTGAGCGATTCCAAGGGCGCGGATGAAGGCGCGCGTCAGGAATTGAGAATCCGGGTTCCGTTTTTGCGAGCCTTGTGATATAAAATGCGCCGCTTTCCGGGGATACCCCGAAAGGCTTAAATCCACACACGTGTCGACACGATGACCTGGGTGCCTTCAGCTGATGCTGCTGGTTGGTCATTGGGATACGTGGAGGCCAAACCCGACTTATTAAGGAACTATCATGTCCCAAGTCAACATGCGCGATATGCTGAAGGCCGGTGTGCACTTCGGTCACCAGACCCGTTACTGGAACCCGAAAATGGGTAAGTACATTTTCGGCGCGCGTAACAAGATCCACATCATCAACCTTGAAAAAACCCTGCCAATGTTCAACGAAGCTCTGACTTTCGTAGAGCGCCTGGCCCAGGGCAAAAACAAGATTCTGTTCGTCGGCACCAAGCGTTCCGCTGGCAAGATCGTTGCTGAAGAAGCAGCACGTTGCGGTTCGCCGTACGTCGATCACCGCTGGTTGGGCGGCATGCTGACCAACTTCAAAACCATCCGTGCTTCCATCAAGCGTCTGCGTGACCTTGAAGTGCAAGCCGAAGACGGTACTTTCGCCAAGCTGACCAAGAAAGAAGCGCTGATGCGCACTCGCGATCTTGAGAAGCTCGATCGTTCCCTGGGTGGTATCAAGGACATGGGCGGTCTGCCAGACGCTCTGTTCGTTATCGACGTTGATCACGAGCGCATCGCGATCACCGAAGCCAACAAGCTGGGCATCCCGGTTATCGGCGTAGTCGATACCAACAGCAGCCCGGAAGGCGTTGACTACATCATCCCAGGCAACGATGACGCAATCCGCGCTATCCAGCTGTACATGGGTTCGATGGCTGACGCTGTAATCCGCGGTCGCAACCACGTTGCTGGTGGCACCGAGCAGTTCGTTGAAGAAGCTCCGGCAGCTGCAGCTGAGTAATTGACGCCTTGGCGTTGACTCAGTAAGCAAAAAGGGGGCTTGGCCCCCTTTTTGCCACCTCGAAAACCATTTGTCCGGTGGCGCATTTACAGCATTTGTAACTTGCAGCTGCTAACAAGGGTGGTTCGGGAAGAATTGAACGCCCGTTCGATCGGGTGGAATGGTTGAAAACCTATCCAAGAGGAATTTTGAAATGGCAGAGATTACTGCAGCGTTGGTCAAAGAACTGCGCGAGCGTACTGGCGAAGGCATGATGGACTGCAAAAAGGCCTTGACCAAGGCTGGCGGCGACATCGAAAAAGCCATTGATGACATGCGCGCTTCGGGCGCCATCAAGGCTGCCAAGAAAGCAGGCAACGTGGCTGCTGAAGGCGCGATCGCTCTGAAGGAAGACGGTAAATCCGCCGTTCTGCTGGAAGTGAACTCGCAGACCGATTTCCTGGCTCTGCAGGACGACTTCAAGGCATTCGTTGCTTCCAGCGTTGAAAAAGCATTCGCTGACAAGCTGACTGATGTTGCTCCGCTGATCGAAGCTCAAGAAGCCGATCGCCTGGTTCTGGTCGGCAAGGTTGGCGAAAACGTCAACATCCGTCGCCTGGTTCGCGTTGAAGGTGATGTTGTTGGTGGTTACCTGCACGGCAACAAAATCGGTGTTGCGGTTGTTCTGAAGGGCGGCAACGTTGAGCTGGCCAAAGACATCGCTATGCACGTAGCGGCCAGCAACCCTGAATTCCTGCTGCCATCGGAAGTTTCTGCTGAAGCTATCGAGCGCGAAAAAGCCGTGTTCCTGCAGCTGAACGAAGAAAAAATCAAAGGCAAGCCAGAAAACATTGTTGAAAACATGGTCAAAGGCCGCATCAGCAAGTTCCTGGCTGAAGCGAGCCTGGTTGAGCAGGCGTTCGTCAAGAACCCTGAAATCAAGGTCGGCGAACTGGCCAAGAAGGCCGGTGCTGAAATCGTTTCTTTCACCTACTTCAAAGTAGGCGAAGGCATCGAGAAGCCGGTCGACAACTTCGCTGAAGAAGTTGCTGCCCAGCTGGCTGCCGCCAAGCAATAAGACGGTTTTTAACTGTCGCCCTGAAGAGGCTGCCCGCTTACGCGCGCAGCCTCTTTTCAGATGGGGCACCAATTTTTTATTGGATTCCCTTTGGAACTGGCTTACAAAGCCATGTTCCGATGGCGCTGAAGCAGCGCCAAGCTAGAGTGAACGCCAGCTGTAAACAGCTCGCAAAGAATTTTTAAAATACGCCGCAGGAGAGATTCGCAATGGCTCAGCAGGGCAGTGGTTATCAGGCTCGCTATAAACGCATTCTACTCAAGCTTAGCGGCGAGGCCCTGATGGGCTCGGAAGAGTTCGGGATCGACCCGAAAGTTCTGGATCGCATGGCGCTGGAAGTCGGCCAACTGGTCGGCATCGGTGTTCAGGTCGGTCTGGTGATCGGCGGCGGCAACCTGTTCCGCGGTGCAGCGCTGAGCGCGGCCGGCATGGATCGGGTCACCGGCGACCACATGGGCATGCTGGCCACTGTGATGAACGCCCTGGCCATGCGCGATGCGCTGGAACGTGCCAATATCTCGGCCATCGTGATGTCGGCCATTTCCATGGTGGGTGTGACCGATCACTATGATCGCCGCAAAGCCATGCGCCATCTCAACTCCAAAGAAGTCGTGATCTTCGCGGCAGGTACTGGCAATCCGTTTTTCACCACGGATTCGGCAGCCTGCTTGCGTGCGATCGAAATCGACGCTGACGTCGTACTGAAAGCGACCAAGGTCGATGGTGTTTACACCGCAGATCCATTCAAGGACCCGCATGCCGAGAAGTTCGATCATCTGACCTACGATGAAGTGCTGGATCGCAAGCTGGGCGTGATGGATCTGACGGCCATTTGCCTGTGCCGCGACCACAAGATGCCGTTGCGCGTATTTAACATGAACAAGCCCGGCGCTCTGCTGAACATCGTGCATGGCGGCGCTGAAGGGACCCTGATCGAGGAAGGCCAACAATGATCAACGAAATCAAGAAAGACGCTAAAGAGCGTATGCAGAAATCCGTCGAGTCGCTGATGCACAACTTCGGCCGTATTCGTACCGGCCAGGCGCACCCGAGCATTCTGGAAGGCGTGATGGTGCCGTATTACGGTTCCGACACTCCGATCAAGCAAGTGGCGAACATCACCGTCAAAGACGCCCGTACCCTGCAAGTCGTTGCCTTTGAGCGCAACATGCTGGGTGCCGTCGATAAAGCCATCGGCAGCGCCGGTCTGAACCTCAACCCGACCAACCTGGGTGAGCTGCTGCTGATCTCCATGCCAGCCCTGACCGAAGAAACCCGCAAGGGCTTCACCAAGCAGGCTCGTGATGTCGCGGAAGACGCCCGTGTTGCCGTGCGCAACATCCGTCGTGACGCGAACAGCCAGCTCAAGGATCTGGTCAAGGAAAAGGAAATCAGCGAAGACGAAGAGCGCCGCGCCACTGGCGAGATCGATGATTTGACCAAAAAGTTCGTGGCTGAAATCGACGCGAATCTGGCGCAGAAAGAAAAAGACCTGATGGCCGTATAAGGGTCGCGTTTTCATGGAAAAGACCAAGCAGGTTGCGCCGTCCGCGGTGCCGCGCCATGTCGCGATCATCATGGATGGCAATAATCGCTGGGCGAAAAAACGCTTTATGCCGGGTGTCGCCGGGCATAAAGCGGGAGTGGATGCAGTTCGTGCAGTGATCGAGGTGTGTGCCGAGGCCAAGGTCGAGGTACTAACCCTATTCGCCTTCTCCAGCGAGAACTGGCAGCGCCCGGCCGATGAGGTCAGTGCCTTGATGGACCTGTTCTTCAAGGCATTGCGTCGCGAAGCCAAACGCCTCAACGAAAACAACATCAGTCTGCGCATCATTGGCGACCGTTCGCGCTTTCATCCAGAGCTTCAGGCGGCCATGCGCGAGGCTGAAGCCATGACGGCGGGTGCCAATCGCTTCGTCCTGCAGATCGCCGCCAACTACGGCGGTCAGTGGGACATCGCGCAAGCCGCGCAGCGTCTGGCGCGGGAAGTCCAGGCCGGCCATCTGCGTCCGGAAGACATCACCCCCGAGCTGTTGCAAACCTGTCTGGCCACCGGCGACCTGCCGTTGCCGGATCTGTGCATTCGTACCGGTGGCGAGCACCGCATCAGTAACTTCCTGCTGTGGCAACTGGCCTACGCCGAGTTGTACTTCTCCGACCTGTTCTGGCCGGACTTCAAACACGACGCCATGCGCACCGCGCTGGCCGATTTCGCTTCTCGTCAGCGTCGCTTCGGTAAAACGAGCGAGCAGGTCGAGGCTGGGGCCCGGGTTTAATGCTCAAACAACGAATCATCACCGCGCTGATATTGCTGCCGATCGCCTTGTGCGGGTTTTTCCTGCTCGAAGGTTCCGGCTTCGCGCTGTTCATCGGACTGGTCGTGACCCTTGGTGCCTGGGAATGGGCGCGCTTGGCAGGTTTTGCCGCTCAGTCGATTCGCGTCGCTTACGCTGCGGTGGTTGCGTTGATGTTGTTTGTCATGCACATCCTGCCGGGGCTTGCGCCCTGGGTGTTGGGCGCCTCGGTGCTGTGGTGGGGCGTGGCGACGTATCTGGTGCTGACCTATCCGCGCTCCAGTGAACTTTGGTCCAGTGCCGCTTGCAAGCTGGTGATCGGGCTGCTGATCCTGTTGCCGGCCTGGCAAGGTCTGGTCCAGATCAAACAGTACCCCTTGGGCAACTGGTTGATCATGGCGGTGATGGTGCTGGTCTGGGGGGCCGATATCGGTGCCTACTTCTCCGGTCGCGCGTTTGGCAAGCGCAAACTGGCGCCGCAGGTCAGTCCCGGCAAGAGCTGGGAAGGGGTGTATGGCGGGTTGGCGCTGAGCCTGGTGATCACCGTCATTGTCGGCCTGGTGCGCGACTGGACGGTTGCCGAACTGTTCAAAGGGTTGATCGGTGCGGCAATTATCGTGTTCATCTCGGTGGTGGGTGACCTTACCGAAAGCATGTTCAAGCGCCAGTCCGGGATCAAGGACAGCAGTAATTTGCTGCCAGGTCACGGTGGTGTGCTGGATCGCATCGACAGTCTGACGGCCGCGATCCCTGTATTTGCTGTGCTGTTGTGGATGGCGGCACCGTGAGCCGCCCACAGCAGATTACCGTTCTGGGGGCGACCGGTTCGATCGGTCTGAGCACGCTCGACGTCATTGCTCGTCATCCCGAGCGTTATCAGGTTTTTGCCTTGAGCGGCTTCACGCGTCTTAGCGAGTTGCATGCGCTTTGCGTCCGTCATGTGCCGCGGTTCGCCGTAGTGCCAGAGCAGAGCGCCGCCCGGGTCTTGCAGGACGATTTGCGTGCAGCCGGTCTGTCGACTCGCGTGCTGGTGGGGGAGGAGGGCCTGTGTCAGGTCGCTGCCGATCCTGAAGTCGATACGGTCATGGCGGCCATTGTCGGTGCGGCGGGCTTGCGTCCGACCCTGGCGGCAGTTGAAGCCGGCAAGAAAATTCTCCTGGCCAACAAAGAAGCGCTGGTGATGTCCGGCGCGCTGTTCATGCAGGCTGTACGCAAAAGCGGTTCGGTGCTGCTGCCGATCGACAGCGAGCACAACGCGATTTTCCAGTGCATGCCACAGGATTTTCCCCGTGGGCTCGGGGTCGTGGGCGTTCGTCGGATCTTGCTGACAGCCTCGGGCGGTCCGTTCCGACTGACACCCTTGGCCGAACTGGCCGATGTTTCGCCTGAGCAGGCCTGTGCGCACCCGACCTGGTCCATGGGGCGCAAGATCTCCGTGGATTCGGCGAGCATGATGAACAAGGGGCTCGAGCTGATCGAGGCTTGCTGGCTGTTCGACGCCAAGCCGTCCCAGGTAGAAGTGGTGATTCACCCGCAGAGCGTGATTCATTCGCTGGTCGACTACATCGACGGTTCGGTATTGGCTCAGCTGGGTAATCCCGACATGCGCACACCGATCGCCAACGCCCTGGCCTGGCCGGAGCGCATCGATTCGGGCGTTGCTCCGCTGGATCTGTTCGCCATCGCACGTCTGGACTTCCAGGCACCCGATGAAGAGCGTTTCCCATGCCTGCGGCTGGCGCGTCAGGCTGCCGAGGCGGGCAATAGCGCACCAGCGATGCTCAATGCGGCAAATGAAGTGGCGGTCGCCGCCTTTCTCGACGGGCGGGTTCGTTATCTGGAAATCGCGAGTATCATCGAAGAAGTCTTGAATCTCGAGCCTGTGGTTGCGGTGGATGATCTCGAGGCGGTGTTCACGGCTGACGCGAAAGCGCGAGTCCTGGTGGAGCAATGGTTGAGTCGTCACGGGCGGTAAGTGCTGCAACACGTTGGCCCATGCAGCACTGGATAGGATTGCGGAGAAAGTAGATGAGCGCGCTCTATATGATTGTCGGCACCCTGGTAGCCCTGGGCGTGCTGGTCACCTTCCACGAATTCGGCCATTTCTGGGTCGCGCGTCGCTGTGGGGTCAAAGTGCTGCGCTTCTCCGTGGGCTTCGGCATGCCTTTGCTGCGCTGGCACGACAAGAAAGGCACTGAGTTCGTCGTTGCTGCGATCCCGCTGGGCGGCTACGTGAAGATGCTCGATGAGCGCGAAGGTGAAGTGCCAGCCGATCAGCTCGATCAGTCCTTCAATCGCAAATCCGTCCGTCAGCGCATTGCCATTGTGTCGGCCGGGCCGATTGCCAACTTTTTACTGGCGATGATTTTTTTCTGGGTGCTCGCGATGCTCGGCAGCGAGCAGGTGCGGCCTGTCATCGGTGCCGTCGAGTCCGGCAGTATCGCCGCCAAGGCCGGTTTGAGCCCGGGTCAGGAAATTGTCGCCATCGATGGTGAGCCGACTTCGGGCTGGGGCGCAGTCAATCTGCAACTGGTCCGTCGCCTCGGCGAGAGCGGTTCCCTTCAAGTGCTGGTCCGCGAGCAGGGTTCCACAGCGGATTCGCCTCGTGAGCTGGTCCTGGATAAATGGCTCAAGGGCGCCGACGAGCCAGATCCGATTCATTCCCTGGGTATCCGCCCTTGGCGTCCGGCGTTGCCGCCAGTTCTGGCTGAGCTCGATCCGAAAGGCCCGGCGCAGGCGGCTGGCCTGAAAACCGGCGACCGGTTGTTGGCGCTTGATGGCAAGGCGCTCGATGATTGGCAACAGGTGGTCGACATCGTCCGTAAGCAACCGGATACCAAAATCATGCTGCGCGTCGAGCGCGATGGTGCTCAAATCGACGTCCCTGTGACGCTCGCTGCTCGCGGCGAGAAAAAATCACCCAGTGGTTATCTTGGCGCCGGGGTGAAGGCAATCGATTGGCCGCCGGAGATGATTCGCGAGGTCAGTTACGGTCCTTTGGCCGCGATTGGCGAGGGGGCTCGACGCACCTGGACCATGAGCGTACTGACCCTCGATTCGCTCAAGAAAATGTTGTTCGGTGAGCTCTCGGTAAAAAACTTGAGTGGACCGATAACCATTGCTAAAGTGGCGGGCGCTTCTGCCCAGTCGGGTGTTGCTGATTTCCTGAATTTCCTTGCTTATCTGAGTATTAGCCTGGGGGTTCTGAATTTGTTGCCCATTCCTGTACTGGATGGGGGACATTTGTTGTTTTATCTGATCGAGTGGGCGCGTGGTCGTCCCTTGTCGGATCGGGTGCAGGGTTGGGGGATACAGATCGGCATCAGTTTGGTGGTCGGGGTGATGTTGCTTGCTCTGGTCAATGATTTGGGCCGTCTGTAACACTTCGCTGATATTGCGAATCTGCCGCATTTTGCGGCAGTTTGTTTATTGCCAGTTGGAATAAGAAAGGACTTCATGAAACGTCTGCTGCTAACTGCGGTTCTCACCGTATTGATGATCGCCGAAGTTCACGCCGAGTCCTTCACTATCTCTGATATTCGCGTCAATGGCCTCCAGCGGGTCTCCGCGGGTAGCGTCTTTGGTGCCTTGCCGTTGAACGTCGGTGAACAGGCGGATGATCGTCGCCTGGTGGAATCCACTCGTGCGCTGTTCAAAACCGGGTTCTTTCAAGATATCCAGCTGGGCCGCGATGGCAACGTCCTGGTCATCACGGTAGTCGAGCGCCCGTCAGTCGCCAGTATCGAGATCGAGGGTAACAAGGCGATCTCCACTGAAGACCTGATGAAAGGCCTCAAACAATCCGGTCTGGCCGAAGGCGAGATCTTTCAGCGTGCCACGCTCGAAGGTGTGCGTAACGAACTGCAGCGCCAATATGTCGCGCAGGGTCGCTACTCGGCTACCGTCGACACCGAAGTGGTGCCGCAGCCGCGCAACCGCGTCGGCCTGAAGGTCAACATCAACGAAGGCACCGTCGCTGCTATCCAGCACATCAACGTGGTGGGTAACACGGTCTTCCCTGATGAAGACCTGATCGACCTGTTCGAACTCAAGACCACCAACTGGTTGTCGTTCTTCAAGAACGACGACAAGTACGCTCGTGAAAAGCTTTCCGGTGACCTGGAGCGTCTGCGTTCCTACTACCTGGACCGTGGCTATATCAACATGGATATCGCGTCGACCCAGGTGTCCATCACCCCGGACAAGAAACACGTCTACATCACCGTCAACGTCAACGAAGGCGAGAAGTACACCGTTCGTGACGTCAAGCTGAGCGGCGACCTGAAAGTCCCTGAGGACCAGGTCAAGTCGCTGCTGCTGGTGCAGAAAGGCCAGGTGTTCTCGCGCAAGCTGATGACCACCACGTCCGAACTGATTACCCGTCGTCTGGGTAACGAGGGCTACACCTTCGCCAACGTCAACGGCGTGCCTCAGCCGCACGATGAAGACCACACCGTCGATATCACTTTCGCTGTCGATCCGGGCAAGCGTGCCTACGTCAACCGCATCAACTTCCGTGGCAACACCAAGTCCGAAGACGAAGTGCTGCGCCGTGAAATGCGTCAGATGGAAGGTGGCTGGGCCTCGACTTACCTGATCGACCAGTCCAAGACCCGTCTTGAGCGCCTGGGCTTCTTCAAGGAAGTCAACGTCGAAACCCCGGCCGTTCCAGGTGTCGATGACCAGGTTGACGTGAACTACAGCGTTGAAGAACAAGCTTCCGGTTCGATTACCGCCAGCGTCGGCTTCGCACAGAGTGCCGGTCTGATCCTCGGTGGTTCGATCACCCAGAACAACTTCCTGGGTACCGGTAACAAGGTCAGCCTCGGCTTGACCCGCAGTGAATACCAGAGCCGCTATAACTTCGGTTATGTCGACCCCTACTGGACTGCTGACGGTGTGAGCCTGGGTTACAACGCGTTCTATCGCACCACTGACTACGACGACCTCGACGTTGACGTAGCCAGCTATGCCGTAGACAGCCTGGGTGCGGGCGTGAGCGTCGGTTACCCGATCAGCGAAACGTCGCGTCTGACCTTCGGCCTGACCGCGCAACAAGACAAGATCAAGACCGGCCTGTACACCGTTGACGAGATCTTCGACTTCGTTAACAAGGAAGGCGACAACTACCTGAACTTCAAGGCTTCGGCCGGTTGGTCCGAGTCGACCCTGAACAAAGGTGTACTGGCGACCCGTGGTCACTCTCAAAGCCTTGTGCTGGAAACCACGACACCGGGCAGTGATCTGTCGTTCTTCAAACTCGACTACCGTGGCCAGTTGTTCCAGCCATTGTCTGATAACTACACCGTGCGCCTGCACACCGAACTGGGGTATGGCGACGGCTACGGTTCAACCGATGGCTTGCCGTTCTATGAAAACTACTATGCTGGTGGTTTCAACTCGGTTCGTGGCTTCAAGGACAGCACCCTGGGCCCGCGCAGTACGCCTAGCCGTGGCACGAACCCGGGGACCGCGTTCGATCCGGACCAGGATCCACTGCCGTTTGGTGGCAACGTCCTGATACAGGGTGGTGCAGAGCTTCTGTTCCCTCTGCCGTTCGTCAAGGATCAGCGCTCCCTGCGTACCTCGGTATTCTGGGATGTGGGTAACGTTTTCGACTCGCAGTGCAAGGACGCCACCAACGCAAACGGTTCGTCGTCCAATACCCAGTGCAACGATATCAGCCTGAGCAACATGGCCAGCTCTGTCGGTGTAGGTGTGACATGGGTTACCGCACTGGGTCCTCTGAGTTTCGCGTTGGCCATGCCGATCAAGAAACCGGATGAGGCTGAAACTCAAGTGTTCCAATTCTCCCTCGGCCAGACGTTCTAAGCGTCTGACCCAAGATAACGACAATGGATTTTGTAGGAGTGCATCGTGCGTAAGTTGACTCAATTGGTTCTCCTGGCGACCGTACTGGTAGCAGGTCCGGCTTTTGCCGACATGAAAATCGCCGTTCTGAACTATCAGATGGCTCTGCTGGAATCCGACGCGGCCAAGAAATACGCCGTGGATGCCGAGAAGAAGTTCGGCCCGCAGCTGACCAAGCTCAAGACCCTGGAAAGCAGCGCCAAGGGCATTCAGGACCGTCTGATGGCGGGCGGCGACAAGATGCAGCAAGGCGAGCGTGAGCGTCTGGAACTTGAATTCAAGCAAAAGGCCCGTGACTTCCAGTTCCAGTCCAAGGAACTGAACGAAGCCAAAGCCGTTGCTGACCGTGAAATGCTGAAGCAGCTCAAGCCGAAACTGGACAGTGCTGTGGAAGAAGTCATCAAGAAAGGTGCTTTTGACCTGGTCTTCGAGCGTGGCGCAGTGATTGATGTCAAACCTCAGTACGACATCACTCGCCAGGTTATCGAGCGCATGAATCAGCTGAAGTAATCCATGACAGCGACCATAAAACTCGGCCAGTTGGCCGAGTTCCTCGGCGCCACCCTGCGTGGCGACCCGGAGAAGGAAATTACTGGGCTAGCCACTTTGCAAGAGGCTGGCCCAGCTCAGTTGAGCTTTCTGGCAAATCCTCAATACCGTAAATTCCTGGCCGACAGCCGGGCTGCAGCCTTGTTGCTGAAAGCCGCTGACGCCGAAAGTTTTTCCGGTGATGCGCTGGTCGTGCCCGACCCTTACCTGGCCTATGCACGTGTTTCCCACCTGTTCGATCCCAAGCCCAAGGCGGCTGCCGGTATTCATCCGACAGCGGTAGTGGCGGAGGATGCGGTGGTCGATCCGGCTGCGAGTATCGGTGCCTTTGTGGTCATCGAAAGCGGGGCGCGAGTTGATGCGGGTACGACCATCGGCGCGCATTGCTTCATCGGCGCCCGTAGCGTCATTGGCGAAGGTGGCTGGCTCGCACCGCGCGTCACGCTGTATCACGACGTGCGCATCGGCAAGCGGGTGGTGATTCAATCCGGTGCGGTACTGGGTGGCGAAGGCTTCGGCTTTGCCAACGAGAAAGGCATCTGGCAGAAAATCGCCCAGATCGGTGGTGTGCTGGTCGGTGACGATGTGGAGATCGGCGTGAATACCGCCATCGACCGCGGTGCGCTGGCCGATACCGTCATCGGTAATGGCGTCAAGCTCGACAATCAGATTCAGATCGCCCACAACGTCCAGGTCGGTGATCACACCGCCATGGCCGCGTGCGTGGGGATTTCCGGCAGCACCAAGATCGGCAAGCATTGCATGCTCGCCGGTGGCGTTGGGCTGGTGGGGCATATCGAAATTTGCGACAAGGTTTTCATCACCGGGATGACCATGGTGACCCATTCGATTACCGAACCGGGTTCCTACTCTTCCGGTACGGCCATGCAACCGGCTGCCGAATGGCGCAAAAGCGCGGCACGTATCCGTCAGCTCGATGACATCGCGCGGCGACTGCGACAGCTGGAAAAGCGGACAGGGGAAGTGACCCCTGACGGTAATGCTTCATCAGATGGCTGATACCATTTCCATATCAAGTGTGCACAGCCGCTAGACTGCCTCCTTGATTTGCTAGAGGAACGCGCGTCAGTCGCGCGTTTCCAATCTTTACATAGGCTTCCCCCCGAAATGATGGACATCAACGAGATTCGCGAATACCTGCCTCACCGTTACCCGTTCCTGCTGGTGGACCGGGTCGTGGAACTGGACGTGGAAGGCAAGCGCATTCGCGCCTACAAGAATGTCAGCATCAACGAACCGTTCTTCAATGGTCACTTCCCGGCGCATCCAATCATGCCGGGTGTACTGATCATCGAAGCGATGGCTCAGGCTGCCGGGATCCTTGGTTTCAAAATGCTCGACGTGAAACCGGCCGACGGCACCCTTTACTACTTCGTCGGCTCCGACAAGCTGCGCTTCCGTCAGCCAGTGCTGCCGGGCGATCAGTTGATCCTCGAAGCCAAGTTCCTGAGCTGCAAGCGCCAGATCTGGAAATTCGAATGCCAGGCTTCGGTCGATGGCAAGCCAGTCTGCTCCGCTGAAATCATCTGCGCGGAACGCAAACTATGAGTTTGATTGACCCTCGTGCAATCATCGATCCGGCGGCCATTCTGGCCGACGACGTTGAGGTCGGCCCCTGGTCGATCATCGGCGCAGGTGTGGAAATCGGCGAGGGGACAGTGATCGGGCCGCATGTGATTCTCAAAGGCCCGACCCGAATCGGTAAGCACAATCGCATCTACCAGTTTTCTTCGGTAGGCGAGGACACGCCCGATCTGAAATACAAAGGTGAAGAAACCCGTCTGGTCATCGGCGACCATAACGTCATCCGTGAAGGCGTGACGATTCATCGCGGGACCATTCAGGACCGTTCGGAAACGACCCTGGGCGATCACAACCTGATCATGGCCTATGCCCATATCGGCCACGACAGCGTCATCGGCAACCACTGCATCCTGGTCAACAACACCGCGCTGGCGGGCCATGTGCACGTTGAAGACTGGGCGATCCTGTCCGGTTTCACCCTGGTTCACCAGTATTGCCATATCGGCGCCCACAGCTTTTCCGGTATGGGCACCGCCATCGGCAAGGACGTTCCAGCCTACGTCACCGTGTTCGGCAACCCGGCCGAAGCGCGCAGCATGAACTTCGAAGGCATGCGTCGCCGTGGTTTCAGCGAAGACGCGATCCACGCCCTGCGTCGTGCCTACAAGGTGGTTTACCGCCAGGGCCTGACCGTCGAGCAAGCGCTCGCCGAACTGGCCGAACCCTCGGCGCAGTTTCCGGAAGTCGCGGTGTTCCGTGATTCCATCCAGTCTTCGACCCGCGGCATCACGCGTTAATCATGGCTAATCTGCGTATTGCGCTGGTGGCGGGTGAGGCTTCCGGTGACATTCTGGGCGCCGGTCTCATGCGTGCGCTCAAGGCACAGCATCCGGCGGTCGAGTTCATCGGTGTCGGTGGTCCGCTGATGCAGGCCGAGGGCCTGACCTCGTATTTCCCGATGGAACGTCTCTCGGTCATGGGCCTGGTGGAAGTGCTGGGTCGGCTGCGCGAGTTGCTCAAGCGCCGCAAGAAGCTGGTTGCTGACCTGATCGCCGAGAAGCCGGATGTGTTCATCGGTATCGATGCCCCGGACTTCAACCTGAATATCGAACTCAAGCTGCGTCAGGCCGGGATCAAGACCGTGCATTACGTCAGCCCGTCGGTGTGGGCGTGGCGGCAGAAGCGGGTATTGAAGATTCGCGAAGGTTGCGACCTGATGCTGACGCTGTTTCCGTTCGAAGCAAAATTCTATGAAGAGAAAGGTGTGCCGGTGCGGTTTGTCGGGCATTCCCTGGCCGATGCGATCCCGCTTGAAGCGGATCGCGCTGCTGCACGGGCCGAGCTCGGTCTGCCGGACGGGCCGTTGGTCGCGCTGATGCCCGGCAGTCGCGGTGGTGAAGTGGGTCGTCTGGGGGCGTTGTTCCTCGATACCGCCCAGCGTCTGCGCGCCCTGCGTCCTGGTGTGCGGTTCGTCATGCCGTGCGCCAGTCCTCAGCGCCGCGCGCAGCTTGAAGAGTTGCTCGTCGGTCGCGATCTGCCGCTGACCCTGCTCGACGGCAAGTCCCATCTGGCGCTGGCAGCTTGCGACGCGGTGTTGATCGCCTCCGGAACGGCTACCCTTGAAGCGTTGTTGTACAAGCGGCCGATGGTCGTTGCCTATCGTTTGGCGCCACTGACGTTCTGGATTCTCAAGCGCATGGTCAAGAGCCCCTACGTCTCGTTGCCGAACCTGTTGGCCCAGCGCCTGTTGGTGCCCGAGTTGCTGCAGGACGACGCGACCGTTGAAGCGCTGGCCCAGACGTTGTCGCCATTGATCGAAGGTGGCGAAGAGCAGACTCGCGGCTTTGATGAAATTCACCGGACCCTTCGTCTGGATGCCTCCAACCAGGCTGCAGATGCAGTGCTGAAGCTGATCGGCCAAGTACAATGAGTAAAACAAGCATGCAAATGGGGCTGGATTTCACCTTGGTCGCTGAAGTCGAAGATCTGGTTGCCGGTGTTGACGAAGTCGGTCGCGGCCCGCTTTGTGGCGCCGTGGTAACCGCGGCTGTGATCCTCGATCCGAACCGTCCGATCCTGGGCTTGAACGATTCGAAGAAGCTCACCGAAGCCCGTCGCGAAAAGCTCTACGACGAAATCTGCGAAAAAGCTTTGAGCTGGTGCATCGCGCGTGCAGAAGTCGAAGAAA
The DNA here is from genome assembly GCF_059716135.1 of Pseudomonas sp. LBUM1651. Classification (NCBI taxonomy): domain Bacteria; kingdom Pseudomonadati; phylum Pseudomonadota; class Gammaproteobacteria; order Pseudomonadales; family Pseudomonadaceae; genus Pseudomonas; species Pseudomonas sp. LBUM1651. The sequence continues at coordinate 1,265,469 of NZ_CP166805.1, forward strand.
TCGACGAGTTGAACATCCTCCATGCCACTATGCTGGCCATGCAGCGCGCGATCGAAGGCCTGCACATTCAGCCGAAACTGGCGATGATCGACGGTAACCGCTGCCCGAAACTGTCCATGCGTGCCGAAGCGGTGGTCAAGGGGGACAGCAAGGTTCCAGCCATTGCTGCTGCATCGATTCTGGCCAAGGTCAGCCGCGACCGCGAGATGGCCGCCTTCGAATTGATTTACCCGGGTTACGGCATCGGTGGTCACAAAGGCTATCCGACGCCCGTTCATCTGGAGGCGCTGGCACGCTTGGGCCCGACTCCGATTCATCGCCGCTCGTTTGCGCCTGTGCGGCTGGCGTATGAGGCGCGCGAAAGCTTCATAGAGAGTTAGTCGCAAGGCTGATGTTTTTCCCAAGGCCCGGTACAATCCGGGCCTTGTTGTCTTCACGTTTCTAGACAGGATCACTATGCCGGCTTCATTCGTTCATCTACGCCTGCACACTGAATATTCCCTGGTCGACGGTCTGGTGCGGATCAAACCGCTGGTCAAGACCCTGGTCGGCATGAACATGCCTGCCGTAGCGGTCACCGACCAGAACAACATGTGTTCCCTGGTCAAATTCTATAAAGCTGCCATGGGCGCAGGCATCAAGCCGATCTGCGGCGCTGACCTGTGGCTGTCGAACAAGGATCCGGACAACGCCCTGAGCCGGATCAGCCTGCTGGCAATGAACGCTGTCGGCTATCGCAACCTCACTGAACTGATCTCCCGCGGCTTCATCGACGGCCAGCGCAATGGCTCGGTCATCATCGAGCGTGAGTGGGTGGCCGAGGCCAGCGAAGGCTTGATCATGTTGTCGGCGGCGAAAGAAGGCGAGATTGGTCTGGCCATGCTCAGCGGCAATCCGGCTGAAGCGGAAAAGCTGGCGCGCGAATGGATGGCGGTGTTCCCGGATCGCTTTTACCTGGAAATCCAGCGCACCAATCGCCCCAACGATGAAGAACAACTGCACGGCGCCGTGGCCCTGGCCGAGAAAATCGGCGCGCCACTCGTGGCAACCAACGACGTGCGCTTCATCAAGCAGGAAGACTTTGCTGCTCACGAGACCCGCGTCTGCATCGGTGAGGGCCGCGCCCTCGACGATCCGCGGCGTTCGAAGAATTACAGCGATCAGCAATACCTCAAAAGCGCCGAGGAAATGGCCGAGCTGTTCAGCGACATTCCCGAGGCGCTGGAAAACACCGTCGAGATCGCCAAGCGCTGCAACATCGAAGTGAAACTGGGCACGCACTTCCTGCCCAACTTCCCGATTCCCGATGGCATGACCATCGACGAGTATTTCCGCAAGGTGTCTTTCGACGGTCTGGAAGATCGTCTGAGCGTGCTGCTGCCCAAGGACACCACCGAAGACTATGAAGCCAAGCGCCAGGTCTATGTCGACCGGTTGAATTTCGAGCTGGATATCATCATCCAGATGGGCTTCCCCGGCTACTTCCTGATCGTGATGGACTTTATCCAGTGGGCCAAGAGTAACGGCGTGCCGGTTGGCCCGGGCCGTGGATCGGGTGCCGGGTCGCTGGTGGCCTATGTACAGAAGATCACCGACCTCGACCCGCTGGAATATGACCTGCTGTTCGAACGTTTCCTCAACCCGGAACGGGTATCGATGCCCGACTTCGACGTCGACTTCTGCATGGACGGTCGTGACCGGGTCATCGACTACGTGGCCGAAAAGTACGGCCGCAACGCGGTAAGCCAGATCATCACCTTCGGTTCCATGGCCGCCAAGGCAGTGGTCCGTGACGTGGCGCGGGTGCAGGGCAAGTCCTACGGTCTGGCGGATCGTCTGTCGAAGATGATTCCGTTCGAAGTCGGCATGACCCTGGAAAAAGCCTACGAGCAGGAAGAAATCCTCCGTGACTTCATCAAGGTCGATGAAGAAGCCGCGGAAATCTGGGAAATGGCGCGCAAGCTCGAAGGCGTTGTGCGTAACGTCGGCAAGCACGCCGGTGGCGTGGTCATCGCGCCGACCAAGCTGACTGACTTTTCGCCGATTTATTGCGACGAGGCCGGTGATGGCCTGGTAACACAGTTCGACAAGGACGACGTTGAAGCCGCCGGCCTGGTGAAGTTCGACTTCCTCGGTCTGCGGACCCTGACGGTTATCGACTGGGCGTTGAAAACCATCAATCGCGATCGCGCCAAGGTCGACGAGCCACCGCTGGACATCGCGTTCATCCCGCTGGACGACAAGCCGACCTACGCGCTGCTGCAAAAAGCTGAAACCACCGCGGTGTTCCAGCTCGAGTCGCGCGGCATGAAAGAGCTGATCAAAAAGCTCAAGCCCGACTGCCTGGAAGACTTGATCGCACTGGTGGCCCTGTTCCGTCCGGGCCCTTTGCAATCCGGCATGGTTGACGACTTTATCAACCGCAAGCACGGTCGCGCGGAGCTCGCGTACCCGCACTCGGACTACCAGTACGAAGGCTTGAAGCCGGTTCTGGCACCGACTTACGGCATCATCCTGTATCAGGAACAGGTGATGCAGATTGCCCAGGTCATGGCCGGTTACACCCTCGGTGGTGCGGACATGCTGCGTCGGGCCATGGGTAAGAAAAAGCCCGAGGAAATGGCCAAGCAGCGTGGCGGTTTCATTGAAGGTTGCGCCACCAACAACATCGACGCAGACCTGGCCGGTAACATTTTCGACCTGGTGGAAAAGTTCGCCGGTTACGGCTTCAACAAATCCCACTCCGCTGCGTATGGCCTGGTGTCGTACCAGACCGCGTGGCTGAAAACGCACTACCCGGCGCCGTTCATGGCCGCTGTACTGTCGGCGGATATGCACAACACCGACAAGGTCGTGACCTTGATCGAAGAAATTCGCACCATGAAGCTGCGTCTCGACGCGCCGGATGTGAATACCTCGGAGTTCAAGTTCACGGTGAACGACGAAGGCCGCATCATCTACGGCCTCGGCGCGATCAAGGGTGTGGGCGAAGGGCCGGTGGAAGCGATCACCGAGGCGCGTCAGGAGGGGCCGTTCAAGGACCTGTTCGATTTCTGCGCCCGTGTCGACCTCAAACGCATCAACAAGCGCACCCTCGACGGTTTGATCCGCAGCGGTGCGCTGGACCGTCTGGGCCCGTATTTCCATGACGAACCGAAAGCCTATCAAGCCAGCATCGACCAGAACCGCGCGGTGTTGCTGAATGCGATGGAAGGGGCGATCAAGGCCGCGGAACAGACCGCTCGCACTCACGACAGTGGTCACGCCGACTTGTTTGGCGGGCTATTTGTAGAAGAAGACGCCGACGTCTACGCCAATCACCGCAAGGCGAAAGAGCTGACCCTGAAGGAACGCCTGAAAGGGGAGAAAGACACCCTGGGCCTGTACCTGACCGGTCACCCGATCGACGAATACGAAGGTGAGATCCGCCGTTTTGCCCGTCAACGGATCATCGACCTGAAGCCGGCTCGTGATACACAGACCGTCGCAGGCATGATCATCGCCCTGCGGGTGATGAAGAACAAAAAGGGCGACAAGATGGGGTTCATCACCCTTGACGACCGCTCTGGCCGGATCGAAGCTTCGTTGTTCGCTGATGCGTTCCATTCGGCGCAGTCGCTGTTGCAGACTGACGCCATGGTGGTGGTCGAAGGCGAGGTCAGCAACGACGACTTCTCCGGCGGTTTGCGTCTGCGGGTCAAGCGGGTGATGAGCATGGAAGATGCGCGCACCAACCTGGCCGAAAGTCTGCGTTTGAAGCTGCAGACCAAAGATTTGAAAGGCGATCAACTACGCTGGCTGGGTGAGCTGTTCAAGCGTCACCGCGGCGCTTGCCCGATCACCATGGAATACACGAGCCCCGATGCGAAGGCCTTGCTGCAGTTCGGCGAGACCTGGCGAATCGACCCGGCGGATGCGTTGATTCAAGCCCTGCGTGACCAGTTCGGGCGAGACAACGTCTTCCTCCAATACCGTTGACGGTCAGGTACCCTCTGTACGGCCTGATCTCGACCTGAATTTTTAATCTCGACCTGAACGCGCCTCTCCCTTAAGGTAGGGCGCGAATAGACAACCGGCCGGCCCAAGCTCTCTTGGACGTCGACCCTAGACGGACGCCTATGAACCCGAATTTTCTAGATTTCGAACAGCCGATCGCCGACCTGCAAGCCAAGATCGAAGAGTTGCGCTTGGTCGGTAACGACAATTCGCTGAATATCGGCGATGAGATCTCCCGCCTGCAGGACAAAAGCAGCACGCTGACCGAGGATATCTTCGGCAAGCTGACCAGCTGGCAGATCGCGCGTCTGGCGCGTCACCCGAAACGTCCATACACCCTGGACTACATCGAACACATCTTCACCGAGTTCGACGAACTGCACGGCGACCGTCACTTCTCCGACGACGCTGCCATCGTTGGCGGCGTGGCCCGCCTGGATGACCAGCCGGTGATGATCATCGGTCACCAGAAAGGCCGCGAAGTGCGCGAGAAGGTTCGCCGCAACTTCGGCATGCCGCGTCCGGAAGGCTACCGCAAGGCTTGCCGCCTGATGGAAATGGCCGAACGCTTCAAAATGCCGATCCTGACCTTCATCGATACGCCGGGCGCCTACCCTGGTATCGACGCTGAAGAGCGCAACCAGAGCGAAGCGATTGCCTGGAACCTGCGCGTCATGGCCCGCCTGAAAACCCCAATCATCGCCACCGTGATCGGTGAGGGTGGTTCCGGTGGTGCGCTGGCGATCGGCGTTTGCGATCAACTGAACATGCTGCAGTATTCGACCTACGCAGTGATCTCGCCGGAAGGTTGCGCCTCGATTCTGTGGAAGACCGCCGAGAAAGCGCCGGACGCTGCTGAGGCCATGGGCATCACTGCCGAGCGCCTGAAAGGCCTGGGCATCGTCGACAAAGTGATCGGCGAGCCTTTGGGCGGCGCGCACCGTAATCCGGCCGCTGCGGCTGCATCGATCCGTGCCGAGTTGAGCTCGCAGCTGGCGATGTTGAAGAAGTTCGACAATGACGCGCTGCTGGCCCGTCGTTATGAGCGTCTGATGAGCTACGGTCTCTGAGATCGCTCCTCCATCATGTAGGAGCAAGGCTTGCCCGCGATAGGGACGCCTCGGTTTAACAGACCGGCCGCGTTATCGTTCATCGCGAGCAAGCTCGGCTCCTACAGGTTTTGGTGCGTCAATGACACTTTGTACAACGCTTCTCAAGCAACTTGCTCCATGGCGCAACGCCGCAACCTGGCACGTCGCCTTCTCCGGTGGTCTCGACTCCACCGTTCTGCTGCACCTTCTCGTACACCTCGCAAAAACCGAATCCCTGCCGGCACTAAACGCCATCCACGTACATCACGGCCTTCAGGCTGTGGCTGATGCGTGGCCGGATCATTGTCAGTCGGTCTGTGATGCGCTGGGGGTGCCGCTGCAGGTTATTCGCGTGCAGGTTCAACCCGGCGCCAGCCTTGAGCGTGCTGCCCGGGATGCGCGATACGCCGCGTTCATCGAGGCGACTCAGGCCAATGAAGTGTTGATGACCGCCCAGCACCGTAACGATCAGGCGGAAACGTTGTTATTTCGGATGTTGCGTGGGGCAGGGGTGAGGGGGGTGTCGGGGATGCCACGCCAGCGCCCACTCGGTAAAGGGCAGTTGCTGCGGCCAATGCTCGATATCACGCGGGCTGAACTTGAAGCCTATGCGGCCGAGCATCGGCTTGGCTGGATTGAAGATCCTTCGAACCAGGATCGGCAATTCTCGCGAAATTACCTGCGCCATCAGGTTTTCCCGGTATTGACCGAGCGCTGGCCGCAAGCGGTAACGACCATGGCCCGCAGTGCTGCGCACCTGAGCGAAGCGCAGGGATTGCTCGATGAGCTTGCGCAAATCGACCTGGCTGACGCCAGCACTGCCAATGACTTTGATTGGCTGGGATTGCCGTCCCTGGAACTGGCGGCATTGGAAAAGCTGTCTGCTGCACGTCAGCGTAATGCGTTAAGTCATTGGCTAGAACCGCTGACGCGACTGCCGGACAGTGACCATTGGTCGGGTTGGGAGAATTTACGTGATGCCAGCGGCGATGCTTGCCCGATCTGGCGGCTGGCAGATGGCGAATTGCATCGCGCGGGTGGGCGTATCTGGTGGTTGTCCGGCAGTTGGTTGCGTACGTCGCGCGCCGTCGGAAACTGGCCCGACCCCTCGCTATCGCTGGTGTTGCCGGACAACGGCGTGCTCACACTCACCGGTCAAATCCCCGATGGCCTGCTGCATATCCGCTATCGTGAGGGAGGAGAGGTGATGAATCTGCCCGGTCGCGGCCATCGCGATCTGAAGCGATTGCTCAATGAAAGCGGCGTGCCGGGTTTCGTCCGTGGCAGATTGCCGCTGCTCTACCGAGGCGAGCAATTGCTGGCGGTGGCCAACCTGCGGGGCTTGGACGGCAGTGCAAAGGAGCGTTGGAATTTGCATTGGCAGCCACCGCACGAAGATCAAGGTTTGAGCTGAAAGGGGCTTTCCGGTAGACTACGCTCCCTTCTTGATACAACTTCTGTGGATTCGCCTGAATTGCAGGAGTTGCCGATTACCAAGCAGTCTTTGCTGGGCGATTCCAAAAAATGTGTAGCGAGCAACGTACCGGTGTTTCATCTCCCGGTCTGCCCCAACGCGGCGGTTTTTTTGAAAGGTGCACTGTGATTAATGCAGGTGATCGGGGGCTTCGGCCTTCCTTCGCTTTCCCCGGCGGCTCGGACCGCTTTAACGCAGACTTCTAGGGTTTTTCATGACGCGCTACATATTCGTCACGGGCGGTGTTGTTTCTTCATTGGGGAAAGGCATTGCATCGGCTTCATTGGCGGCCATCCTGGAGGCGCGGGGACTTAAGGTCACCATGCTGAAGCTGGATCCGTACATCAACGTCGACCCGGGCACCATGAGCCCGTTCCAGCACGGTGAAGTGTTCGTCACCCACGACGGCGCCGAGACCGACCTGGACCTGGGCCACTACGAGCGGTTCATCCGCACGACCATGACCCAGAACAACAACTTCACCACCGGCCGTGTCTACGAACACGTCCTGCGCAAAGAGCGCCGTGGTGATTACCTGGGCGCCACCATCCAGGTGATCCCGCACATCACCGACGAAATCAAGCGCCGGATCATCAAGGGCGCCGGCGATGCCGACGTGGCGATGGTCGAGATCGGTGGCACCGTGGGTGACATCGAATCCCAGCCGTTCCTCGAAGCCATCCGTCAATTGCGTTTCGAAGTCGGCGCCAAGCGCGCGATGCTGATGCACCTGACGCTGGTGCCGTACATCGCCACTGCCGGCGAAACCAAAACCAAGCCAACCCAGCATTCGGTCAAGGAACTGCGTTCCATCGGCCTGCAACCTGATGTGCTGGTGTGCCGCTCCGATCACCCGATCGACATCTCCTCGCGTCGCAAGATCGCACAGTTCACCAACGTTGAAGAACGTGCGGTGATTGCGCTGGAAGACGCCGACACCATCTACAAGATCCCGGGCATCCTGCACTCTCAGGGCCTGGATGATTTTGTGGTCGAGCGTTTCGGCCTGCAATGCGGCGGCGCCGATCTGTCCGAGTGGGAAGCCGTGGTCGACGCCAAGCTCAACCCTGAGCACGAAGTCACCATCGCCATGGTCGGCAAGTACATGGAACTGCTGGACGCCTACAAGTCGCTGATCGAAGCGATGAGTCACGCCGGCATTAGCAACCGCACCAAGGTCAACCTGCGCTACATCGATTCCGAAGACATCGAAAACCAGGGCACCGCGCTGCTGGAAGGCGTCGACGCGATCCTGGTTCCAGGCGGCTTCGGTCTGCGTGGCGTGGAAGGCAAGATCACCGCCGTCCAGTACGCTCGCGAAAACAAGGTTCCGTACCTCGGCATCTGCCTGGGCATGCAAGTGGCCGTGATCGAGTTTGCTCGTAACGTCATGGGCTGGAAAGACGCCAACTCCACCGAGTTCGATCGCGCAAGCGGTCACCCGGTCGTGGGTCTGATCACCGAGTGGGAAGATGCCACCGGCGCGGTCGAAACCCGTACCGAAACGTCCGATCTGGGCGGCACCATGCGCCTCGGCGCACAGGATTGCCTGCTTGAGCCGGGTTCCCTGGTACACGACTGCTACGGTAAGGACGTGATCGTCGAGCGTCACCGTCACCGCTACGAAGTGAACAACAACCTGCTGCCGAAAATCATGGAAGCGGGTCTGAAAATCTCCGGTCGCTCCGGTGATGGCGCGCTGGTTGAAGTGGTCGAAGCCCCGGATCATCCATGGTTCGTCGCTTGCCAGTTCCACCCTGAGTTCACCTCGACGCCACGCGACGGTCACCCGTTGTTCAGCGGTTTCGTCAAAGCAGCTTTGGCTCAACACCAGAAGAAGGCTTGAACCTTATGGCGCAGAAGATCATCCGCGTAGGCGATATCGAGATTGCCAACGACAAGCCTATGGTGCTGTTCGGTGGCATGAACGTGCTGGAAAGCCGCGACATGGCGATGCAGGTCTGCGAAGAATACGTAAAGGTCACCGAGAAACTCGGTATCCCTTACGTGTTCAAGGCCAGCTTCGACAAGGCCAACCGCTCTTCCGTGACTTCTTACCGTGGCCCCGGCCTGGAAGAGGGCATGCGGATTTTCCAGGACATCAAGCAAGCCTTCGGCGTGCCGATCATCACCGACGTCCACGAGCCTGATCAGGCCGCGGTCGTCGCTGAAGTCTGCGACATCATCCAGCTGCCGGCCTTCCTGTCGCGCCAGACCGACCTCGTAGTCGCGATGGCCAAAACCGGTGCGGTGATCAACATCAAGAAAGCCCAGTTCCTCGCGCCTCAGGAGATGAAACACATCCTGAACAAGTGCGTGGAAGCGGGTAACGATCAGTTGATCCTCTGCGAACGCGGTTCGAGCTTCGGCTACAACAACCTGGTCGTCGACATGCTCGGCTTCGGCATCATGAAGCAGTTCGAATACCCGGTGTTCTTCGACGTGACCCACGCGCTGCAAATGCCCGGCGGTCGCTCCGATTCCGCCGGCGGTCGCCGCGCTCAGGTCCTCGATCTGGCGAAAGCCGGGATCAGCCAGTCACTGGCCGGTCTGTTCCTCGAAGCGCACCCGGACCCGGACAACGCCAAATGCGACGGCCCTTGCGCCTTGCGTCTGGACAAACTGGAGCCATTCCTGGCCCAGCTCAAAGCTTTGGACGAACTGGTGAAGAGTTTTCCGACGGTAGAAACCGCGTAATCCTCATTTCTCCCTGTAGGAGCCGAGCTTGCTCGCGAAGGGGCCCGAGAGAGCGCCATTAGCAAGCCGGTCTTATGCAACAATGTGACCCACAAGTTATAAATCGAGCGGTACAGAGCGTTTTCGTCAACTTTGGAGTGTTTACAACAATGGCAAAAATCGTCGACATCAAAGGTCGTGAAGTTCTCGACTCCCGTGGCAACCCCACCGTGGAAGCGGACGTGCTTCTCGATAACGGCATCATCGGCAGCGCATGCGCGCCGTCCGGTGCTTCCACTGGCTCGCGTGAAGCGCTCGAGCTGCGTGATGGCGACAAGAGCCGTTACCTGGGCAAGGGCGTTCTGAAAGCCGTCGCCAACATCAACGGTCCGATCCGCGACCTGTTGAAAGGTACAGACCCAAGCGACCAGAAAGCCCTCGATCACGCGATGATCAAGCTCGACGGCACTGAAAACAAAGGTTCCCTGGGCGCCAACGCGATCCTCGCCGTTTCCCTGGCCGCGGCCAAGGCAGCAGCACAGGACCAGGACCTGCCGCTGTACGCACACATCGCCAACCTGAACGGCACCCCGGGTGTCTACTCGATGCCGGTTCCGATGATGAACATCATCAACGGTGGCGAGCACGCCGATAACAACGTCGACATCCAGGAATTCATGGTTCAGCCGGTTGGCGCCAAGTCTTTCTCGGAAGGTCTGCGCATGGGCACCGAGATTTTCCATCACCTCAAAGCCGTTCTGAAGGCCCGTGGCCTGAGCACTGCTGTCGGTGACGAAGGTGGTTTCGCGCCGAACCTGGCGTCCAACGAAGATGCTTTGAAAGTGATCTCCGAAGCGGTGGCCAACGCCGGTTACAAACTGGGCACCGACGTGACCCTGGCACTGGACTGCGCGGCCAGCGAATTCTACGAAGACGGCAAGTACAACCTGTCCGGCGAAGGCCAGGTGTTCACCGCTGAAGGTTTCGCCGACTACCTGAAAGGTCTGACCGAGCGTTACCCGATCATCTCCATCGAAGATGGCCTGGACGAGTCCGACTGGGCTGGCTGGAAAATCCTCACCGACAAGATCGGCGAGAAAACCCAGCTGGTAGGCGACGACCTGTTCGTGACCAACACCAAGATCCTGAAAGAAGGCATCGATAAAAAGATCGCCAACTCGATCCTGATCAAGTTCAACCAGATCGGCACCCTGACCGAAACCCTGGAAGCAATCCAGATGGCCAAGGCTGCTGGTTACACTGCCGTGATCTCGCACCGCTCCGGCGAAACCGAAGATTCGACCATTGCCGATCTGGCTGTGGGCACTTCGGCTGGCCAGATCAAGACCGGCTCCCTGTGCCGTTCCGATCGCGTTTCCAAGTACAACCAACTGCTGCGTATCGAAGAGCAGTTGAATGGCAAAGCCAAGTACAACGGCCGCAGCGAGTTTCGCGGCTGATTGCTACAAGGTAAAAAAGACACCGGATTGTGTCGAAAAAATCGCTAGAGCGACGTTTTTGCCACTAATCTGATGCCTTAAGAGCACAAGCCTGGATATTCCAGGCTTCGTGCTATCAGACGCTTCAAAGTTTTGGCATGGCTGTCTTTTTTCCTGGATACCCGATATTCGATGCGCAGTCCCAATTGGTTGTTCCTCGTTTTGCTCTTGTTGCTGGCTGGCCTGCAATACCGCCTGTGGGTGGGTAATGGCAGTCTGGCGCAAGTGGCCGAGCTGACTCAGCAGATCGCGGATCAACACGCTGAGAACGAAGGGTTGCTGGAACGCAATCGGGTGATGGACGCCGAAGTCAGTGAATTGAAAAAAGGCATGGAGACCGTTGAGGAGCGGGCTCGCCATGAGTTGGGCATGGTCAAGGACGGTGAAACCCTTTACCAGTTGGCTCAATGAATTCCTCGTTACCGGCCTTCTGGGCCGTGATTCCTGCCGCGGGCGTCGGTGCCCGTATGGCCGCGGACCGTCCCAAGCAATACTTGCAACTGGGCGGGCGCACTATTCTTGAACACAGCCTTGGCTGTTTCCTTGATCACCCTGCCCTTAAGGGGTTGGTGATCAGTCTTGCTGTGGATGATCCTTATTGGCCGAATCTGGCGTGCGCTGGCGATTCGCGTATTCAACGCGTTGATGGCGGCGACGAGCGTTCCGGGTCGGTACTCAATGCCTTGCTGCATCTGCATGCGCTGGGTGCTGGCGATGAGGATTGGGTGTTGGTGCACGATGCTGCACGGCCCAATCTGAGTCGTGATGATCTGGACAAGTTGCTGGTTGAACTGGCTGACGATCCGGTCGGCGGACTGCTGGCGGTTCCGGCGCGCGATACCCTGAAGCGGGTCGACAAGCTCGGTCGTGTAGTTGAAACCGTGGATCGCAGTGTGATCTGGCAAGCGTACACACCGCAGATGTTTCGCCTCGGCGCCTTGCATCGGGCCTTGGCCGACAGTCTGGTCGCCGATGCGGTCATTACCGATGAAGCATCGGCGATGGAATGGGCAGGACTGGCGCCACGCTTGATTGAAGGGCGTGCGGACAACCTGAAAGTCACTCGCCCTGAGGATCTTGAGTGGTTGCGTCAGCGCTGGTCCAACCGTCGCTGAATGATTCGTAGACTGTACTGCCGCTATCGCGAGCAGGCTCGCTCCCACATTCGACTGCGTTCTTTCTGAATGAACTCGATTAACTGTGGGAGACCGGCTTGCCGGCGATAGCGGTGGTTCAGACAACAAATCCGGCACTGATGTGCATCAGCCTCGATACTCCGGCCGCTCGGCCAATCCTTCCTTCAGATAATCCACCAACTTGCGCACCTTGGGCGACAAGTGTCGTTGCTGTGGATAAAGCGCCCACACCGCCGTGTTAGGGGGTTGATGCGCCTCCAGCAATGAAATCAAAGAGCCGACTTTCAGATGTTCCAGCACGTAATAGTCCGGCAACTGACACAACCCGACGCCCTGTAACGCCGCATCCAGCACCGCTTGCCCACTGTTGCAGCGCCAGTTTCCTTGTACTCGCTGAGAAAATTCCCGCCCGTTCTGTTCCAGTTGCCACAGGTCCGAACTGCCGACGAGGCAGTTGTGGCGGCTCAGTTCCGACAAGCTGTGTGGGCGGCCATATCGTTCCAGATAAGACGGTGACGCGCATAAGTACATGCGCCGTGGCGCCAGGCGCGTTGCCACCAATCGCGAATCCTGAAGGCGACCGAGGCGGATCGCCAGGTCCAGACCTTCATGCACCAGGTCGAGTTGACGGTTGCTCAGTTCGATATCGATTCGAAGTTGTGGATAAAGCCCCATGAATCGCGTTACCAGCGGCACGATGAAGCGCTCGCCGTACGCCACCGCGCAGGTCATGCGCAACATGCCTTTGGGCTCGCTGGTCAGGTCGCCGACCGCTCTGAGCGCTTCTTCACGACCGTCCTGCAACCGCTGGCAATGCTGCAAAAAAGTTTGCCCGGCTTCGGTCAGCGTGACGCGACGGGTGCTGCGATAAAGCAGTCGCGTCTGAAGGCGCTCTTCCAGGCGTACTATTTGGCGACTGATGTGGGAGGAAGAAACCCCCAGACGTTCCGCCGCCGCCGTAAATTGGCTGCACTCGGCCACGGCGACGAATTCATCGATACCTTCCCAGCGGTTCTCGGACATCAAGGATTATCCCTGTGTAGCAATAATGTTTTGCTTTTGTCCGGATTATTCATCGTTAGGTGCTGTATTACACTCCTTGTCTCGTTTTTATTCACTGGAGAATCCACATGATCAAGTCGCGCGCCGCCGTTGCCTTCGAGGCCAAGAAACCCCTCGAGATCGTTGAAGTCGATGTCGCCATGCCAAAGGCCGGTGAAGTCTTGCTGCGTGTGGTTGCCTCCGGTGTCTGCCATACCGATGCGTACACGCTGTCGGGCGCCGATCCGGAAGGCATCTTCCCGTCGATCCTCGGTCACGAAGGTGGCGCGGTGGTTGAAGCCATCGGTGAGGGCGTAACCTCCGTGGCTGTCGGCGATCACGTCATCCCGCTGTACACCCCGGAATGCCGCCAGTGCAAATTCTGCCTGTCGGGCAAGACCAACCTGTGTCAGGCGATTCGTGCGACCCAGGGCAAAGGCCTGATGCCAGATGGCACTACGCGTTTTTCCTACAAGGGCCAGCCGATTTTCCACTACATGGGTACCTCGACGTTCTCCGAGTACACCGTGTTGCCGGAAATCTCCGTGGCCAAGATTCCGAAAGAAGCGCCACTGGAAAAAGTCTGCCTGCTGGGCTGCGGCGTCACCACCGGCATCGGCGCGGTGCTCAATACGGCCAAGGTAAAACCGGGTGATACCGTGGCCATTTTCGGCCTCGGCGGTATCGGTCTGTCGGCGGTCATCGGTGCTGTAAAAGCCAAGGCTGCACGGATCATCGCCATCGACATCAACCCGGCCAAGTTCGAGATCGCCAAGCAGCTCGGTGCAACCGACTGCGTAAACCCGAAAGATTTCGACCGTCCGATTCAGGAAGTCATCGTCGACATGACCGATGGCGGCGTCGATTTTTCCTTCGAGTGCATCGGCAATGTCCAATTGATGCGCGCTGCACTCGAGTGCTGCCACAAGGGTTGGGGCGAGTCGGTGATCATCGGCGTGGCCGGTGCCGGACAGGAAATCGCTACCCGTCCATTCCAGTTGGTGACTGGTCGCGTCTGGCGCGGTTCGGCGTTCGGCGGTGTGCGTGGTCGCACCGAATTGCCAAGCTATGTCGAAATGGCTGAAACCGGCGAAATCCCGTTGGACACGTTCATCACCCACACCATGGGTCTGGAAGATATCAACAAGGCTTTCGACCTGATGCATGAAGGAAAAAGCATCCGTTCCGTCATCCATTTCTGAGGTCCGCCATGAGCCTGGAAAATATCTCCTGTCAGAAAAGCTTCGGCGGTTGGCACAAACGCTACCGGCACCGCTCCGATGTACTGGGCTGCGACATGGTGTTTGCCGTGTACTTGCCGCCGCAAGCGGAGCAGGGCGGCAAACTGCCGGTGCTGTACTGGTTGTCCGGCCTGACCTGCACCGACGAGAACTTCATGCACAAGGCCGGCGCCCTGCGCATGGCCGCGGAGCTCGGGCTGATCATCGTTGCACCGGATACCAGCCCTCGTGGCCCTGATGTGCCGGGCGACCCGGACGGTGCCTGGGACTTCGGTCTCGGTGCCGGGTTCTATTTGAATGCCACGCAGGAACCCTGGTCCCGTCACTATCGGATGCATGACTATGTCGTGCAGGAATTGCCGGCATTGGTCGAGGCCCATTTCCCCGCTTCGGACAAGCGCGGCATCAGCGGTCATTCCATGGGCGGCCACGGCGCGCTGGTCTGCGCATTGCGCAATCCGGGTCGGTATCAGTCGGTGTCGGCGTTTTCGCCAATCAACAATCCGATGGACTGCCCTTGGGGGCAGAAAGCCTTTTCCCGTTACCTGGGAGAAGACCGTTCGAAATGGCGCGAATGGGATGCCTGCGCATTGATTGCCGAGGCCGACGAGAAGCTGCCGCTATTGGTCGATCAAGGTGATCGTGATGATTTCCTGGCCACGCAGCTCAAGCCTGAAGCCTTGCAACAAGCGACCAAACTGGCCGGTCATCCGCTGACGTTGCGTCTGCAACCGGGCTACGACCACAGCTATTTCTTCATCGCCAGCTTCATCGACGACCACTTGCAACATCACGGACGCGCTCTAGGCGTCTAATGCAGGTAGAATCACGCCCTGACAAAAATCGGGGCGTTTTTTTATGCGTATTGGCCACGGATATGATGTGCACCGTTTCGCTGAAGGCGATTTCATTACTCTGGGCGGCGTGCGCATTGCACACGGCTTCGGGCTGCTCGCTCACTCCGACGGTGACGTCCTGCTGCACGCCTTGAGCGATGCCTTGCTCGGCGCCGCTGCGCTGGGTGATATCGGCAAGCACTTCCCGGACACCGACCCAAAATTCAAGGGCGCCGACAGCCGTGTGCTGTTGCGTCACGTCGTCGCACTGGTCCACGCCAAAGGCTGGAAAGTCGGCAACGTCGATAACACCATCGTCGCCCAGGCGCCGAAAATGGCCCCGCATATCGAATCGATGCGCGCGCTGATTGCCGTGGATCTTCAAGTTGAGTTGGATCAAGTGAACGTGAAAGCTACCACCACCGAAAAGCTCGGCTTTGTCGGTCGCGAAGAAGGTATCGCCGTGCATTCCGTTGCTTTGTTGCTGCGCGCATGAACGAACTGCAATTGCTCGGCCCGCGTGCCTACGGTGAAGCCCTCGGCACCGCAGTGTTGAAAGCCACGGCGGAAGACTTCCAGGTCGACGAAGTGCTCAACATCCCGCTCAGTGGCGATGGCGAACATCTGTGGATCTGGGTGGAAAAGCGCGGCCTGAATACCGAAGAAGCGGCACGGCGAATTGCCAAGGCAGCGGGCGTGCCATTGCGCACCGTCAGTTACGCCGGCCTCAAGGATCGCCAGGCGCTGACGCGCCAATGGTTCAGCGTGCAACTGCCGGGCAAGGCCGACCCTGATCTGTCGGCGGCGGAAAACGATACGCTGAAGATCCTCCAGACCGGCCGGCACAAACGCAAGCTGCAACGCGGTGCCCATTCGGCCAACGGTTTCACCTTGCGCCTGACTCAATTCGCGGGCGACAAAGCGGCCATCGAAGCGCGCCTGCAGTTGATCGCCAAACAAGGTATTCCCAACTATTTCGGCTCCCAGCGGTTCGGGTTCGACGGCGGCAATGTGGTCGACGCCCGAGCCTGGGCCGCGCGCAAGGCTTTGCCGGAGCAACGCAACGTTCGTTCGCGCTTGCTCTCCACCGCGCGCAGTTTTCTGTTCAACCAGGTGTTGGCGGCGCGTGTGGCTGATGGCACCTGGCAGCAGGCGCAGGTCGGTGATCTGCTGGCGTTCACTGACAGCCGAAGCTTCTTTCCGGCCGGTGAGGCCGAGTGCAGTGACCCGCGACTGGCGATACTCGATCTGCACCCGACCGGCCCGCAGTGGGGCGAAGGTGACTCGCCGGCGACGGGCGCTGTCCATGAACTGGAGCAGGCAATCGCCGCGCGCGAAGCGGATCTGCGCGATTGGTTGATTAACGCCGGTATGAGCCACGAACGTCGCATCCTGCGACTGCCCATTGGTGGGTTGACGTGGCATTATCCCGAGCCTGACATTCTGCAACTGGAATTCGTCCTGCCGGCCGGATGCTTCGCCACCGTATTGGTGCGTGAGCTCGTTGATCTGGTGCCGGTGGGGCAGACGGACAGCCCATGCGTATTCTGATTTCTAACGACGATGGGGTAACCGCACCCGGTCTCGCCGCGCTTTATGCTGCGCTGGCGGATTACACCGAATGCGTGGTTATCGCCCCGGACCAGGACAAAAGCGGCGCCAGCAGTTCGCTGACGCTCGACCGTCCGTTGCACCCGCAGACCTTGGCCAACGGCTTTATCAGCCTCAATGGCACACCGACCGATTGCGTGCACTTGGGCCTCAACGGCTTGCTGGAACGCGAACCGGACATGGTGGTTTCCGGTATCAACCTGGGCGCCAACCTGGGGGACGATGTGTTGTATTCCGGCACCGTGGCCGCGGCCCTTGAAGGGCGTTTCCTGGAGCGTCCTTCGTTTGCCTTTTCGTTGGTCTCACGGCAAGTCGAGAACCTTCCCACAGCCGCTTACTACGCGCGCAAACTGGTGGAAGCCCACGCCGACCTTGACCTGCCACCGCGCACGGTACTGAACGTGAACATTCCCAATTTGCCGCTGGACCATATCCGCGGAATCCAGCTGACTCGCCTCGGTCATCGCGCCCGCGCGGCGGCACCGATGAAAGTGGTCGACCCACGTGGCAAGTCCGGTTACTGGATCGCTGCGGCGGGCGATGCCGAAGACGGCGGCCCGGGCACCGATTTCCATGCGGTGATGCAAGGCTATGTGTCCATCACGCCACTGCAACTGGATCGCACCTTCAATGATGCCTTCCGAAGCCTCGATGGCTGGCTGGAGGGATTGCGCTAATGGCTCGTGAACAAGACCCGATGCATCGCGGCATCGGGATGACCTCGCAACGCACCCGCGAGCGTCTGATTCAGCGGTTGTATGAGGAGGGCATTTCCAACGCTAAGGTGCTGGAAGTGATCCGCCGTACGCCGCGTCACCTGTTTGTCGACGAGGCGCTGGCGCACCGTGCCTACGAAGACACGGCGCTGCCGATCGGCAACAACCAGACGATCTCCCAGCCTTACATGGTGGCCCGCATGAGCGAGCTGCTGCTGGAAGCGGGGCCGCTGGACAAGGTGATGGAAATCGGCACGGGGTCGGGTTATCAGACCGCGATCCTGTCGCAATTGGTCGAGCGGGTTTTTTCCGTCGAGCGCATCAAGGTTTTGCAGGACCGGGCCAAGGAACGTCTGGTCGACCTCAACCTGCGCAACGTGGTCTTCCGCTGGGGCGATGGTTGGGAAGGCTGGCCGGCGCTGGCACCGTACAACGGCATCATCGTGACGGCGGTGGCGACCGATGTGCCTCAGGCATTGCTCGACCAGTTGGCGCCCGGAGGGCGACTGGTGATACCGGTCGGGTCGGGTGAGGTTCAACAGTTGATGCTGATCATCCGCGAAGAACACGGGTTTTCCAGGCGTGTTCTGGGGGCGGTGCGTTTCGTTCCATTGCTCAACGGGCCACTGGCCTGAGCATTTGTTTCGTCCCGGTGAATTCTCTTCGATTACCCCTGTCTTACAGCGGCGTCGATCAGTTAAACGGGCTTCATCGTCAGGTAGCAAACGTGTGCTTCGCTTCATTAAAGGTAAAGCCTGCACCGCCCGTTATACTGGCGACACTTCATGCCGGGAGCACGGCAATTCAACATTTCAGCCACCACAAAGGGAGCGGCGGGTGAGTCTCACAGTCATTGCGCAGCGAATGGGTATAACGAGCTTTCAGCGCCTGGTGACTGGCCTTGTCTTGAGTACCTTGCTGGTCGGTTGTTCCAGCACCAAATCGAGCGACGTGCGCGTCGTCGATCGCAACAATGCCGTCGCCCAGCGTCCGGCAGTGACCACGGGCCAATACGTGGTTCGACCTAAAGACACGCTGTTCTCGATCGCATTTCGCTACGGCTGGGACTACAAAGCCCTCGCGGCGCGCAACAACATTCCTACGCCATACACGATACATCCGGGTCAGACGATTCGCTTTGACGGTCGCACCGGTTCAACGCCGACGGCGGTGGTCAGTCCGGCCGATTCGGCACCTTCATCGTCGAGTAAAACCACCGTAATCCGGCGCCAGCCAAATGGCGCAACTACGACGACAACGGTGGTTGCACCGTCCGTCGCCAACAAGCCAGCACCCGCTCCGATGCCTCCGGCAGGCCCGGCCCCGACCGGCTGGGGATGGCCTTCTAATGGCATCCTGATTGGAAAATTCTCTTCAAACGGTAGTTTGAATAAAGGAATTGATATCGCCGGAGATTTGGGACAGCCTGTTTTAGCTGCGTCTGATGGGACGGTGGTATACGCCGGGAGTGGCTTAAGGGGCTACGGCGAATTGGTCATCATCAAACACAGCGATACCTACGTTAGCGCCTACGGACATAACCGCAGGCTGTTGGTTCGGGAGGGGCAGCAGGTCAAGGTCGGACAGACAATTGCCGAAATGGGGTCAACGGGTACAGACCGGGTGAAACTGCATTTTGAGATTCGCCGACAAGGTAAACCTGTAGATCCGCTGCAGTTCCTGCCACGTCGTTGATTTGTTACCAGCTTGTTCCGTCACGTAGAGGGAACAAGCTCCAGCGTTGCCAAGGATTGAGGCGCCGCTTGAGCTTGAGGTCGAACTCACCAAAGGACTATAACAATGGCTCTCAGTAAAGAAGTGCCGGAGTTTGACATCGACGATGAGGTTCTCCTGATGGAGACCGGCATCGGGACGGATTCGATGTCGAATGATGAAGGGGCTGCTCCACCTTCCGTTCGTGCCAAATCCAAACACTCCGCCTCGTTAAAGCAACACAAGTACATTGACTACACGCGTGCACTCGATGCGACGCAGCTGTACCTCAATGAGATCGGCTTTTCCCCTCTGCTGTCCCCCGAGGAAGAAGTTCACTTTGCACGCTTGTCGCAAAGTGGCGATCCGGCCGGGCGCAAACGCATGATTGAAAGCAACCTGCGGCTGGTGGTGAAAATCGCCCGACGCTATGTCAATCGTGGCTTGTCGCTACTGGACCTGATCGAAGAGGGCAACCTCGGGCTGATCCGGGCGGTAGAGAAGTTCGACCCCGAACGTGGCTTCCGCTTTTCGACCTACGCAACCTGGTGGATTCGTCAGACCATCGAGCGCGCAATCATGAATCAGACCCGGACCATCCGGTTGCCGATCCATGTGGTCAAAGAGCTCAACGTGTACCTGCGGGCCGCACGGGAGCTGACGCAAAAACTCGATCACGAACCCTCACCCGAAGAAATCGCCAACCTGCTGGAAAAACCGGTGGGAGAGGTCAAGCGCATGCTCGGCCTGAACGAGCGGGTTTCTTCGGTCGACGTCTCGCTGGGTCCGGATTCGGATAAAACCCTGCTGGACACCCTTACCGATGACCGCCCAACCGATCCATGCGAACTGCTGCAGGATGACGACCTGTCTCAGAGCATCGATCAATGGCTCTCGGAACTGACCGACAAGCAGCGCGAGGTGGTGATACGCCGCTTCGGTCTGCGCGGTCATGAGAGCAGCACGCTGGAAGATGTAGGCCTGGAAATTGGCCTGACCCGCGAACGCGTCAGACAGATCCAGGTTGAAGGCCTGAAGCGTCTGCGGGAGATTCTGGAGAAGAATGGTCTGTCCAGCGAGTCGCTGTTTCAATAAGCAAATCGCTTGAGCAGCAAGCAGAAAGCCCCGACTGGTTCGGGGCTTTTTGTTGTCACTGTAGGAGCCGGCTTGCTGGCGATGAACGATCACGCGGTTTACCTGGTTAACCGCGGTGTCTGGATCGCCAGCAAGCCGGCTCCTACACATTCAGCGCTAGACGGAGAAACCTGAGAGATCTCAGCTTTGTAGTGTCGCGCTGTAAGTCTTTACTTACTCTTTCGTAAGTGTTCGTTATTTTTACACCCTGGCAGACATCTATTGTCGCTTGGTGTCAGTTCTATCTGATTGAATAGTATTGATATTTATAAAAGTTAACGGCATATGACCGTTCGTTTTCGCCTGTGAGGCCGATTGCGCTTGCCCGGGAACTCTCTAGTATTCAGGTTGTGTCGACGGACGGACACGCCCTTCAAGGATGAGGGGAAAGGACATTGCAGGACGCGATTCATCAGGACGATGAAAAGGAACACAGGGAATAGGGAAAAAATGTGGGCGGGTCAAACCGCCCCTTTTTTTGCCTGCAGAAAAGCAAAAAGGCCCGCAAGGGGCCTTTTCGGGAACGCGGGGGAAATCAGCGTTCGAGGTCTTTGATCTTGCCTTTGACGCCATCCCACTCTTCGGCATCGGGCAGCGATTCTTTCTTCTCGGTGATGTTGGGCCAGATTTCGGCCAACTCAACGTTCAGCTGAATGAATTCCTGCATCTCTTCCGGGACTTCATCTTCAGAGAAGATGGCCACGGCAGGGCATTCTGGTTCGCACAGTGCGCAGTCGATGCACTCATCCGGGTGAATCACCAGGAAGTTCGGGCCTTCGTAAAAGCAGTCCACCGGACAGACTTCTACGCAGTCGGTGTACTTGCACTTGATGCAGTTGTCGGTGACGACGAAGGTCATTTCTAATTTTCTCCTCAGGCGGCGGCAGCGGAGCCCCTTCACGTTGGGGTCGCCAGGTTTGGGAGCGATAGTCTGCAGACCAGGCTATTAGCCTGCAGCATCCCAAACCGCGCGAGATTCTAACAGCTTGCAGGCAAGTGCGTTAGATCCGTGTCTTTAGTGTATAGAGCATTTCTAGCGCGCGACGCGGCGTCAGGTCGTCCAGATCCAGTTTGGCCAGTTCATCGAGCACCGGATGCGGCAGGCTGGCGAACATGTCGCTCTGTTGCGGCGCGGCCGGTTTGCCTTTGGCAGTCTTGGGCACTTCATGGGGCAGCGCGGTGGCTTCCAGGCGACCCAGGTGCTCGCGAGCGCGCACGATCACTTCGCTCGGCACGCCGGCCAGCTGCGCAACGGCCAGGCCGTAACTCTGGCTGGCAGGCCCGGGTAGCACATGGTGCAGGAACACGATGCGCTCGTTGTGCTCGGTGGCATTGAGGTGCACGTTGGCCACCAGCGGTTGCGCTTCCGGCAGCACCGTCAGCTCGAAGTAGTGGGTGGCGAACAGTGTGTAAGCCCGCAGGTGCGCCAGGCGTTCGGCCGCGGCCCAGGCCAGGGACAGACCGTCGAAGGTGCTGGTGCCGCGACCGACTTCGTCCATCAGCACCAGGCTGCGTTCGGTGGCGTTGTGCAAAATGTTCGCGGTTTCGCTCATTTCGACCATGAAGGTCGAGCGTCCACCGGCCAGGTCATCGCTGGAACCGATCCGGGTGAAGATTCGGTCCACCAGCGACAATTCGCAACTGGCCGCCGGCACGAAACTGCCGATGTGCGCCAGCAACACGATCAATGCGGTCTGACGCATGTAGGTGGATTTACCGCCCATGTTCGGACCGGTGATCACCAGCATGCGGGTACTGTCGTCGAGGCTCAGGTCATTGGCCACGAACGGCGTGGTCAGCACTTGCTCGACCACCGGGTGACGGCCCTGGCTGATGCGCATGCATGGCTCGTCGACGAAGCGCGGGCAATTCAGGTCGAGATTCAATGCGCGTTCGGCGAGGTTGCTCAGTACGTCCAGCTCGGCCAGTGCAGCGGCGGTGTCTTGCAACGGTGGCAACTGGGCGATCAGGTCTTCGAGCAGCGCTTCGTAAAGCATTTTTTCGCGAGCCAGGGCGCGGCTCTTGGCCGACAGTGCCTTGTCCTCGAATGCCTTGAGTTCCGGCGTGATAAAACGCTCGGCGCCTTTCAGCGTCTGGCGACGAATGTAGTCGGCCGGCGCCGATTCGGCCTGCTTGCTCGGCAACTCGATGAAGTAACCGTGAATGCGGTTGTACCCGACTTTCAGGTGCGACAGGCCGGTGCGGGCCTTTTCGCGTGCTTCCAGATCGATCAGGAACTGCCCGGCGTTTTCGCTGAGCGATTGCAGATCGTCGAGTTCGCTGTCGTAACCGGTTTTCAACACGCCGCCATCGCGGATCACCGCAGGCGGGTTGTCGATGATGGCTTTTTCCAGCAGCGCCGCCAGTTCCGGGTAGGTGCTGGTGGTCCTGGCCAGTTGAATGATGTGCGGCGCTTCCAGCTCGGTCATCGCCACTTGCAACTCAGGCAGTGCACCGAGTGCATCGCGCAGACGAGCGAGGTCGCGAGGACGGGCATTTCGCAAACCGATTCGCGCCAGGATCCGCTCGATGTCACCGATTTCCTTGAGCTGCGGTTGCAGCTTTTCGAAACGGTAGCCGTCGAGCAGGCAAGTGATCGAGGTCTGACGCGCCAACAAAACAGTCAAATCCCGCAGCGGGCGGTTCAGCCAACGGGTCAGCAGGCGACTGCCCATGGCGGTCTGGCAGCGATCGACCACCGATTGCAGCGTGTTGTCGCGGCCGCCGGCCAGGTTGGTGTCCAGTTCCAGGTTGCGACGACTCGCGCCGTCCAGCACCACGGTGTCGTCCAGGCGTTCATGCCGCAGGCTGCGCAAATGGGGCAGGGCGGTGCGCTGGGTTTCCTTGGCGTAGCTGAGCAGGCAGCCGGCGGCGCCGATGGCCAGGGTCAGGTTCTCGCAACCGAAACCTTTGAGGTCCTGAGTCGAGAACTGCTGGCACAAACTTTTCAGCGCCGAGTCGCGCTCGAAATCCCACGGCGCACGACGACGTACCCCACGGCGTTTTTCCGCCGGCAAATCCTTCGGCCAGTCATCCGGGATCATCAGCTCCACCGGATTGACCCGCTCCAGTTCCGCCAGCAGGTTTTCCCAGCCCTTGATCTCCAGCACGGTGAAGTTGCCGCTGGTGATGTCCAGCACCGCCAGCCCGAACAGACGCTCGTCACCCAGCACCGCCGCGATCAGGTTATCCCGACGCTCATCCAGCAGCGCTTCATCACTGACCGTGCCCGGCGTGATGATCCGCACCACCTGACGATCTACCGGCCCCTTGCTGGTCGCCGGATCGCCGACCTGCTCACAGATCACCACCGATTCGCCGAGCTTGACCAGTTTCGCCAGGTAACCTTCCGCGGCGTGGTAAGGAATCCCGCACATCGGAATCGCCTGACCGGCCGACTGCCCACGGGCGGTCAGGGTGATGTCCAGCAACTTGGCGGCCTTCTTCGCGTCTTCATAGAAGATCTCGTAGAAGTCACCCATGCGGTAGAACATCAGCTGGTCGGGGTGCTGGTTCTTCAGGCGCCAGTATTGCTGCATCATCGGCGTATGGCTGGATAAATCTGAAATTGCTTTATTCATCAGTGGTTTAGCAGGGTTCGTTAAAAGGTATGGGGCAAAAATGGAACATTTTAGTTCGCATTTGGACGCTTGGCCGGATGTGTAGATGCTCGGTCAGCAACTCCCTCAACCATCCACATTACGTACACCTGGCCAGGCATGGCGAAGTTTTTGTGTCCTAATATGCTTTTTGCAATGGACGCAAGGTTAACACGGGTGATCAGGCGCCAGCAGGCGTAGCTGTGGTGAATAGGAATGAGCGGGTCGCTTGCATGTATCCGATCCATGAAGTACACCTACCGCCAGAAGCGCTTCGTGTTTACCGCGGCATCTCTGGCGAGCAGTTCCATGGCAGCAACGCCTCATAGTCCGCCACCGACTGCGCATGCGGCAGCCGCTCCAGTACGTGGCGCAGCCACGTATAGGGCTCCTGGCCGTTGACCTTGGCGGTCTCGACCAGGCTGTAGATCTGCGCACTGGCGGTGGCGCCTTTGGGCGTATCGCTAAACAGCCAAGCCTTGCGCCCGATCACGAACGGCTTGATCGCGCGTTCCGCAGGGTTGTTGTCGATCGGTAAAAACCCAGCCTCCACGTAGCGCTCCAGCCGGCTCCAGTTGCTGGTCAGATAATTCACGGCCTTGCCCAGCACACTTTGCGGCGTCACTTGTGGCTGCGTTTTCTCCAGCCAGTTTTTCAACTGGGACAGGACCGGCAGGCTCAGTTCCTGACGGCCAGTAAAACGCTGTTCATCGCTGACGTCCTTGAGTTCACGCTCGATGCCGTACAGCTTGTTGATCATCGTCAGCGCGATATCGGCGCGTCCCGTCTTGCCCTTGGGCTGCACTTTTTGCGCATCGACGAATTTGCGCCGGGCATGGGCCATGCACGCCAGGCGTTCCACGCCCGGTTGCAACGCCAGCGCGTTATAACCGGCGTAATCGTCGGTCATCACGTAGCAGCGATAACTTTCCAGCAGGCGCAACGGCACGTCCTGCGCCCGGCTGGAGGTGTAGTCGAACAGCACGACTTTTCGATCCGGCGGCCCGCTGGCCTGCACCCACATCCAGGATTGGCTGGTCGGGTCTCGATCAGGCTCTTTGAGTACCTGGACGCGGGTTTCATCACAGTGGATGACCGGGCTTTCCAGCAACCGATCACGCATCAGATTCAGCAGCGGTTGCAAGTGCTCGCCGCACTGGATCACCCATCGCGCCAGGGTCTGGCGTGGGATATCGATGCCATGCCGGCTGAGTACCGTCTCGAAGCGGTGCAGCGGCAAGCCGTCGACATACTTGGTGGTCAGCAGCATCGCCAGCACGCTCGGGCTGGCCATGCTCTTCTCAATCAACTGAGCGGGTTTGTCTGCGGTGACCGGAGCCGTTTCACAACCGCGGCAACCGTAGACTTTGCGGATGTGTTTGATCACCCGGATCTGCATCGGCACGATGTCCAGCTGCTCGCTGGTTTCTTCGCTGATCACATGCTTGCGGCAACCGCAGGCACAGGTCAGTTCGTGCTCGGGCAGTTCGTGGATGACTTCGATACGCGGCAGATCGGCTGACAGGGGCTTGCGTTTGCCACGGCGCGGGGCCGGAGCAACGACTTCCTCTTCAGCGTCATCAATGGCCAGCAACGGTTCGCTTTCAGGCTCGTTGAACAGAGCCAGTTGCGGCGTGTTGGACTCGACCGTCTGTTCGGATTTACGTCCAAACAGACGGTCGCGCAGCAGCTTGATCTGCTCTTTGAGATCGACGATATAGGTCTGATAAGCCTGAGCCACTTCGTCCTGACGGCTGAGTGCCTCAAGCAACATTTGCTTGAGTAAAACAGGATCATCAGGAAGGTTGTCGGGCATGGATGGCATGCCCCGGATTATACCCGTCAGGCGACAAATCTTGGAGTCAAAACCTGATGTGGACGGTTGCGCCACAGGTCAAAACCGTCGAGCAACCAGTTCAATTCCTGGACGCTCAGCACGATGGCCTCGTCGCTGGCGTCGGGGGAAGTTTTAAAGCGTTCGGATTCCAGGCGCTTGAGCCAAAGGCAGAAGCCGTTGCGCTCCCAGTAGAGGATTTTCACTCGGTTGCGGTGGCGATCCAGGAAGACGAAAAGCACGGGCTCGAACACGGCGACCTTGATATCCAGCTCGACCAGCGCAGCCAGGCCGTCGATGGATTTTCGGAAGTCCACGGCCTTGGGGTAGAGGTACACTTTTTCGAATTTGGCGTCGGGTCGCATCATGGCGGGCTGGCTCCAGAGAAAATCGGGAGCACACCATCGGGGATCAGGTGGCGACTTTGAATGTGGGGTTCATGGAGCCCTTACGCTTGCATCCCATAAGTCTTCTGCGTAGATGGCTCAGGACGCGATCATCGGATGGCCGACACGTACTGATTCCTGTGGGTTTCTGAAAGGTTGCCCACTTTATTTTCCACGATGGGGGGGAACCGATGGTAGAGGGTTTTTTTCTTGCTTGCGTTGCCGGGGGCTTACTATCGAACGCTGTTGCTGACTGATCACCGCGAGTCCATCTCCAGTTCAGTGCCCCGCCGTCAGCGTATAAAATTAACTCTGAGCGAGAACAGTCGCTCTTTTTATGGATGCTGCGTTTGGCCGGCTTCGTAACGGCGGTATTCTTTACTGCGTCGTTGTTCTCGATAGGGCCAATTTTCTGCGTGCATCTCCGACATCCTGGTCTGCATGTTTGAATGTTCTTTCGTTCGCCAATGATATGTACTTGAGACCATTCCGAGAGAAACTGCCACTAGCGGATACGCGAAATACTTTCCGTAAATCAGCAGAATTGTTGTTGCTGTTAGCATGCCCAGGCAAAGGGCTGCATCTCTTGAGCGGTCGCCATGCAATAGTGCGTTACAGGCGAATAGTGTCAATGGTACTGCCAACATCATACAAAAATATATGAATCCCAACAAACCAAGGTCTTGCCAGGCGGACAGTATGTTGTGTATGTATAAACCTGGTTCATAGTTTCCATAGTCCCCGATAATGGGGCTTTTCATGATTTTCTCGAATCCTTCTCGAGCTATTTGATCTCGAACATTTGATGAGTTGTCTTCAGAAAGGTTTACTAGTCTGAACGTCCTGTTTGACCAAGTGTCTGCACTAAACGCCAGCAGCATTGCGATTGCGATGACTGCAACAAAAACGGTTGTTATTGACGATAGTATTCTTTGCTTTGATACAGTCGCCTCAAATACAGTAAAGAATATCAGTGTCGCTACAAATTCACTTCTTGCGCTGTTCAGGTACAGGCAGATAAAGCCTAGAACAAACAAGCTATATCTTCCTGTTTTTGACTCTGTTTTGGCAATTGTTAATGTGAAAAAAGGGAAGTATGCCAGAGCGAATGTTTGGTAGTTCGCAACAATGCCGGGATGTTCAGATAGCGTATCAATAGCAAACCTCCCTTCTTCAGAGTAATACAGGATAAGTGCGCTCATTGCGAGGGTTAATGTTATAAGTGTTTTTTTGAAGCTTTTATCTGTCGTGTTAATGTTTTTAAAAATAAAGTAGCATGCAAGTAAGTTTATAAATAACAAAAAATTGGTTCGTGAGTTCTGTATGTGTTGATCGGTCAGGAAGTGATACGCTGCAATGGATCCAAAGGACATGATGAAAATATAGAACACGAGGTTGCTTTTTTTGATTGTTGGTTTGAATAGAAGTTTGACGAAGGAGTAGCCTACTAGCGGTACAAGAACAGTTGCCCCAACAATGCTTATATACCCGCCAAGTACAGGCGGTATGTACCCTAGGCCCATTGCGACGTGATAAAAAAAGGCCCCGGGGAATAGCAGTACAAGAGAGAGCAGAGAAAATTTTCCAACGTCAGTCATCGACATTCCTTTGTTAGCGCGAATTTTTAGGTGTCATTATCGCGATTTCGCTGAACGGCACATAGAGGTTTTTTGATGTCAGCATGAAAAAGGTCTTTGCTTTCTGACGATCTTCACGATGCCGCCTGATCTGTTGCCAGCACCTCGCCATGGAGCGAGTATTTTTTGTCTGGAAAAAGCATGACTGCAACAGACTGCACGCACTCTGTGGACCGGCGCTAGCGGTAAGGGCCTTGTCGGCCAGATTATGGTGGCCTGGGTCATCCGCACTGCGTGAAGGATGACAAGATCAGATTGTGGTGGGGGAAGGTACGATGCCAAGGTATGACTCAAGCTCTGGCAGCTCAATTGTCAAGCCATTTTTGCTACTTGTGCATTGATTATGCAAAACAGCATTTGTCTTGTGTCAAAAGATCAAGCACTATGCGCGTTATGCAAAAACGCAATGTTTCTACCGTCTTAAGAGCGCTGCTCGACCAGCACGGGATCTCCCCCACGGAGCTTCACCGTCGCACCGGCGTGCCTCAATCCACTCTCTCGCGAATCCTCAGCGGGAAGATCGTCGATCCTTCGGACAAACACATCTCGAAGATCGCCGAGTACTTCTCCGTGAGCACCGACCAGTTACGGGGTCGTGCGGATGTCGCGCCCGCCGTCAATTCCGGTCGCGATGATTTGCATTCGGAACTCAAGGACATAAGCCTGTGGGACGACGATACGCCCGTCGATGACGACGAGGTGTCGGTCCCCTTTCTTCGCGAGGTTGAATTGGCTGCTGGATCAGGAAGATTCGTCATCGAAGAAAGCGAGCGCTCTAGCCTGCGCTTCGGCAAGCGCAGCTTGCGCCACAATGGTGTGCAGTTCGACCAGGCCAAATGCGTGACGGTGCGCGGCAACAGCATGTTGCCGGTACTGCGCGACGGCGCCACCGTGGGGGTCAATGCCGGCAAATGCGGGATCGGCGATATCATTGATGGCGATCTGTATGCCATCAATCACAACGGTCAACTGCGGGTTAAACAGCTTTATCGTTTGCCAACGGGGATACGCCTGCGCAGCTTCAATCGCGATGAGCATCCGGACGAGGACTACACCTTCCAGGAAATTCAGGAAGAGCAGATCGTCATCCTTGGTCACGTCTTCTGGTGGGGCATGTACGCCCGTTAACCTCACCGCTGTCAGATAAAACCCGCCACTGCGCGGGTTTTTTTCGTCTGCTGAAAACCGCCAACGCCTTGTCTGCGGGGCTTTCATGCGTCAGCGCATTCTCAATGCATAAATAAATGCATTTGTGCATTGACTGTATATGCATCCATGCATATTCTTTGTCTCAAGCCGCTCAACAAAGCAGCTCGAAAACGAAGCTCTTTAGGTACACCACAAAGGCAGCGATGAACCGGCCTCAACGGTTCAGAGGGTTGGCAACTGACCCGGGTGTGCAGCGTAAAGCACCGAAAGCAGTTATCTGGCGGGCAGGGGCCGCGGTCGGAAAAACAATCTGAATGGACCCGTACCGCGCCAGTAGTGCCGAAAGGTCAACGCGAAGGATCGCATTACTGAAAAGCCTGGGCGACCGGGCTTTTTGGAATGCCTGCCTCACGTCAGGTATATCAGCCCCCAATTGGGGATCGACTGCGCAGCAACCGATGCGCGATGAATACACTCCACTCAATAGGTAAAACCATGAACGGACTCAAGAAAATCATTGCCCCACTGATGTTGACTCTGGCCCTTGTCGGTGCTGCCGGCAGCGCAACTGCGGCGAACCTCCTGGTCAACGGCAGCTTTGAACAACCCGGTTGCAGCGACAGCTGTGTGCTGGACACGACGGCAAAAGCCAACTTCATTACGGGCTGGACCACCTTTCTGTCGGGTGCCGAGTATTTCAACATGCGCGCCTCGATCCCTGGCTCTGCGGCAGCGGAAGGTGCAGTGATCGTCGATCTGGCTAACAGCGTTTACGCCAATGGCGGCGGGATTCAGCAGAACTTTGCCACCGTTATAGGGGCCAGGTACCGATTGACTTTCAGCATGGGCAATTCGATGTACGCCAACCGATCCGGTGATGGTGTCGTGCAAGTGAAAGTGGCCGGTCAGACCGCGCTCTTCAACACACCAACAGCCAAAGGTGGCGTTGTCGAGTGGAACACCGTGGCTTATGACTTCACAGCGACCACGACCCAGACAACGCTGGCCTTTTCCAATGAGCAGAACCCGTACGTCAACTTCGCTTTCATCGACAACGTGATCGTTGAAAAACTGTAGTTCTTCGTCGATCAAAACCAGGCGGCTCATTTCCGAGAAGCCCATCTCATCGATCCCAAGGAGGCGTGACATGACAAACGAGCAACAAGCGTTGCTGGACATGCCGATCTGGCTGGTCATCGTGCTCGCCTTGATGGGCGGGGTGTCTGGCGAAATGTGGCGTGCCGACAAGGAGGGCGCCCGCGGCTGGTCATTGCTGCGGCGCCTGGCTTTGCGTTCCGGGGCCTGCATGATCTGCGGGGTCTCGGCCATCATGCTGCTGTACGCCGCCGGCATGTCGATCTGGGCGGCTGGCGCGTTCGGTTGCCTCACGGCGATGGCCGGCGCCGACGTCGCCATCGGCCTTTACGAACGCTGGGCAGCCAAGCGGATCGGCGTGTGTGAAGTGCCGCCACGCGATTCCCGCCCGGATCAATAAATCCAAACCCCTTTGCCGTTCTGGCAACGCCGACACGCTGCATCCCCCCGAGCAGCCGAACGCTTCAATATTTGAACTGGAAGCCCCTTATGTCCCCCGACATCGATAAGCCGTCGCGGCTGTTGTTTGCCATTGCCGAAGCACTGCGTTCGGCTGACCTGGGTTTGAAAGTCGGAGGTCGTCAGGACTTCGACGGCACGTTCGATCAGGCGTGGATTCTGATCGCCATCGAACGCAATGCACCCGGCGACCGCGCCAATGACGGGCGCATCGCCCATGTCCTGACGCTCTCGCTGCAAGTCATTGTGTCGCCGACGCTGGACGACCCCGGGTTGGCCGCTTGCGATCTGGCCGCCGTCCTCAAGGGATGGGTGACGGATAACCGATGGGGTTTGTCGGGTAGCCAATGCGACCTGCCCGTGAACATCGATGCCTTGCCGTCAACGCTCATCAGCGATACGCGGGAGTACCTGGCCTGGACCCTTTCCTTTACCCAGACGCTGTACCTCGGCGCGTTGCTGCTGGACGACCCGCTGGGCGTCCCGAAATTTGCCCGCACCTGGGAAGTCTCGAACATCGACGACCCGGACCAATACACCGAACTCGAGGGCTGAGCCATGTTCGATGCGCTTTTACGCCAGCAGATCGGCCCGATCATTGAGCGCCTGGCCGAGATGGAGGCCGAACTTGAAGACTTGCACCGGCGAACCGACAGCTTGTGTCGCATCGGCGTGTGCCAGGAAGTCGATGCGGCCAGTAACACCTGCCGGGTCAGACACGGTGAATTACTGACCCCGGCCATCCGCTTTTTCAACCCCAGCGCCGGGGCGCAAAGCGAGTCGCGGATCCCCTCGGTCGGCGAGCAATGCCTGTTGCTCAACCATGGCGGCGGCGAGGGCAGCGCTCAATCCGTGGCGTTGTTCGGGCTCAACGGCAATCAGTTTCCACCCGCCTCGACACAGGCTTCGCTGACGCGTCGCCTTTATTTGGACGGCACTGAAAGCGGCTACGACGACGCCCATCACGCCTTGCACTGGAAGAACGGCCCGGCGGCGTTCAATGGCTCTCGCGAAGCGCTCGAGTTGAATCTCGGCCCGGCGAGCCTTGCGATCACGCCTGAGGCCATCGAACTGCAACTGGGCGCGGTCGGCTTGCGACTCGACGCTTCCGGTGTGCACCTGAGCGGCCCGGTGGTGGATCACCAGGGACGCATCATCAGTACCGCATAACGAGTTTCCCATGATCGGAATCGATAGAAACACCGGGGCGGCGGTCGACGACTGGCCGCAGTTTGTGCAGCGCGCGACCCGGGCGCTGACCACGCCGTTGGGCACCCGTCAGAAGCGTCCTTTGTATGGCTCGCTGATCCCGGATCTGCTGGGCCGCAACCTCGGCGACGACCTGCTGATCCTTGCCCAGAGTCATGCGGCGCAGGCGTTCTACAACGAACAGAACGGCATCAGTGATTTCCAGCCGCAGGCCATTGTCGCCGGCCGGCAAGGTGCCGGACTTGTACTGCGATTCGCCGGCACCTGGAAAAACCGCAACCAGACCTTCGAGGTGGTGACATGAGCATGTTGATCCCTGGCCAGAACCAGTTGGCCGAACCGTCGATCGTCACCGTCGAAGCGTTCGAAGACCTGCTCGCCGAGTTCAAGACGTTTGTCGTCGAGTACGTCGGCGCCCGGTCTCCCGAAACGGCGGCGAAGCTCAAGGCCAGTCTTGAAAACGAAAGCGAGTTGCTGACCCTGGCGCTTGAGGCGTTTTGTGTGCGCCTGCAAATTCACGAACGAAAATACAACGCCCGCATCAAGCAGATGCTGGCCTGGTGGGCGACCGGCAGCAATCTGGATGCCCGTCTCGCGGACATGGGCCTTGAGCGTCAGCTGCTCGACCCGGGCGATCCGGCGGCATTCCCGCCGATTGCCCCCTTGTACGAAAGCGACGATGACGCCCGGTTGCGCTACTACCTGGCGCCGCATGCACCGGCGGCCGGCTCGCGCATGCAGTATCGCCGCGAGGTGTTCACCCTTGGCGAGCGTCCTGCGGTGAAGGTGGAAACGGCGGCGCCGGGGGAGGTGATGGTCACGTACACCTTCGATCCAGACGGCCATGCGGCGCAGGTCAAGGATGGCAACGGACGTCGCACGGCGCCCGGTGAGATGATGGTCACGGTGCTTGCAAGGGAAGGCGATGGCACCGCGTCCGAAGAGCTGCTCGACGGTGTGCGCCAGCACTTCGCCCGGCCTGATGTGCGACCAGAAACGGATCGGGTCACGGTGCAGGGCGCCCACATCAAAAACTACAAAATCCGCGTCGTCGCGAGGATCAACGCCGGCCCTGATTCGGGGCTGACCAAGGTGGCCGCACAAGAGCAACTGCAAGCGTATGCCCAGAGTTGTCATCGCCTGGAAGGGCGGGTCGACCCGAGCTGGATCGACTACACGCTGCACAGCGCCGGCGCGGTTCAGCTCGAGATTCTCGAACCGATCGAGCCGATTGTGACGACCGCCTTCGAAGCGCCTTGGTGCACGGGTGTCGAGGTCGAGGTGCTCACGCTATGAGTGACCAAACACCTCGCCCGAGCCTGTTGCCGTCCAACAGCTCAGCGCTGGAAAAAGCCCTGGATCTCGGTTTCGGCACCTTGCTTGATCGCATCACGCCGCCGTTCCCCGAGCTGATGAACCCGACCGCGACGCCCTTGGCGTTTCTGCCGTATCTCGCCGCGGATCGCGGTGTCAGCGAATGGAGCTCCGAGGCGGCCGAAGCGGAAAAACGCTTAACGGTCGAACTCGCCTGGCCCACGGCGCGGCAGGCGGGGACGCGACAGGCGCTGGAAAACGCCGCGAAAGGATTGCGGTTGATGCCTGAAGTACGGGCCTGGTACGAGCAGACGCCACCGGGCCAGCCTTACAGCTTTTCCGTCAGGGCGTTTACGGAACAGCCCTACAGCGAAGAAATCGACGCACGTCTTGACCGACGCCTGGCGGACGCCAAAAGCGAACGGGACATTCTGTCGGTGTCCGTTGGTTTGAGCGCGTTTGGCAGTCACGTCATCGGCGCGGCGACGGTGTGCGGTGAACTCACCACGGTGTATCCGATTGTCATCGAAGGGCTCGAAGCCTCGGGTCAGGCCTTTATGGCTGCCGGGCTCTACGCCGTTGAAACATCCACTATTTATCCTCAGGGGGCCTGAATGGCTGACTATTACACCCTGCTCACGAATGCAGGGATTGCCTACGAAACCGCCTGCAAGGCGGCGGGCGTGCCGATCAAACTGTCACAGATTTCGGTCGGCGACGGCGGCGGCGCGGTTTACAACCCGGCGGCAACGGCCACTGCGCTTAAACGAGAAGTGTGGCGCGGGCCACTGAATGCGCTGTTCCAGGATGAGAAAAATCCGAGTTGGCTGCTGGCCGAAGTGACCATTCCGCCGGAAGAGGGCGGTTGGTATGTGCGTGAAGCGGGGCTCTGGACTGACACCGGGATTTTGTACGCCATCGTCAAATACCCGGAGTCGTTCAAGCCGGTGTTGGCGACGTCGGGGTCTGGGAAAGAGTTCTACATTCGCTCGATTTTTGAGACGAGTAATGCGTCGAACGTCACGCTGTTGATTGACGACACCGTGGTTAAAGCGACACGTGCCTGGGTGATGAGCTATCTCGCCGATGAGTTGGCGAAGCTGGATGGCAAGCAGTCGGTGCGCGTGGCTGCCACGGAAAACATCGTGCTCAGTGGTGCGCAGCAAATCGACGGCGTCGCGGTGCTGTCAGGCCAGCGAGTTCTGGTGGCGGCGCAAACGACGGCGAAGGATAACGGCATCTATGTTGCGGCTAATAGCGCATGGGTGCGGGCGACTGATGCCAACGCGAGCGCCAAGGTAACGCCGGGCCTGACCGTCATGGTGGAGGAGGGCGCGGCGAACGGTGATTCGCTTTGGCACCTGGTTACGAACGGTCCGATCACGTTGGGCACTACTGCACTGAGCTTTGAAATGCTTGCCGGTAGAACGGGGATTCAGGCCGGGACCTACAAGAGCCTTACAGTCGACAAATACGGTCGCGCCACTGCTGGCACGAATCCGGAAACGCTGGCTGGTTTTGGGATCAAGGACACTTACACGAAACCTGAAATCGAGGCGATGATTGCGCAGGCTTCGGCGCTGCCGGTTGGTGCCATGGTGACCTTTCCTGCGGAAAGCGTTCCACCAGGTTTTCTTGAGGTGGACAACAGCCTGTTTAAAGACTCGCTTTATCCAGATCTGGCGACCTATCTGAATCGTAAGTACAACTTGCCGGGCGATGGGGCGGGCTACACCCGATTACCTGAGTCGCGTGGCGAGTTCGTGCGCGGCTGGGACCATGGTCGCGGAGTAGATCCGGGCCGCGCGATTGGCAGTTGGCAGAAAGGTAGTATTTCGGCGATTGATACCAATTTGCCGGCGACCCAATCCATTGCTTCCA
Source organism: Pseudomonas sp. LBUM1651 (assembly GCF_059716135.1). Taxonomy (NCBI): domain Bacteria; kingdom Pseudomonadati; phylum Pseudomonadota; class Gammaproteobacteria; order Pseudomonadales; family Pseudomonadaceae; genus Pseudomonas; species Pseudomonas sp. LBUM1651. The sequence continues at coordinate 1,300,196 of NZ_CP166805.1, forward strand.
ATATCAATGATCATGCTGCATCAAGGATCAAAACGGGGTATGACAGTGGCGATACGGGGCTTTATTCGGGTGTAACACTTATGGGGGTGAACCCGGCAGCGAACTATGCGCTGCCCGGTGGTCCCGAGGTTACGTATGGCATCACCCGACCCAACAACGTGGCGTTCATGTTGTGCATCAAGGCCTGGAACGCGCCGATCAATCAGGGAAACGTTGATGTCGCGGCGCTGGTCCTCGAAATGCAGCACCAAAGGCCGATGGAGCCCGGTTGGCAGACTTTTTCAGCGCCGGGTGTATCCAACTTCACCGTTCCTCAAGGCACCAAGCCCGACTCTGTTTTCGACGTTGAAGTTTGGGGCGGTGGCGGTGGTGGTGCCGGGGGTTCAAACGGAGCTGCCGCAGGTGGCGGTGGTGGTGGGGGAGGATACTCCTACAAGCGTCTTACAGGGTTGGCTGCCGGAACCGTGATCAAGGTTACGGTCGGGGCCGGTGGAGCGGCTGGGGCTTGGGGGTATTCCGGTGGCACTGGCGGCACAAGCTCATTTGACACCTATTGCAGCGCGACAGGCGGGGGCGCTGGTCAGGTCGTCTCCGGTGGTGGACCAGGCTCTCTTGGTGGTCTTGGCGCAGGAGGGGATCTTAATTTTTCAGGCGATTGTGGAGAGCCTTGCGAAATCACGGCTGGCGGTGGTGGCGGCATGGCCGCTCGTGGTGCCGGTGGCGGTCTTAGTGGATGGGCTGCAGCTGGTGGCGCAGGCTTCGCTCCAGGCGGCGGTGGTGGTGGCGGCGATGGGCCGAGTTATGCCGGCGGGGTCGGCGCTGCTGGCATGGTAGTGATTAAATGGAGATGACTATGAGGAGCTTTGCACGCCTTGATGGTGGCCGAGTGGTTGAGCGATTGGATGCTGATGAATTGCCGCCGTTCCATGCGTCGCTGATCTGGGTCGAATGCGATTCGGCAGTGGCGGTTGGTTGGCTGAATGTTGGCGGGGAGTTGGTCGCGCCAATCGTCCCGATCGTGGGGCCGATTGAGTTAATAGCGGCTGGTCGAGCCTGGCGCGATGAAGCAATTGAAAGCGTTAAATGGATGCGCGAACGCCATCGGGACGAAGTCGATCTTGGACTAGGCACCAGGTTAAGTGCTGTTCAATTCAGGGAATTGCTTGAGTATCTGCAATCGCTACGCGACTGGCCTCTGGCCGATGGATTTCCTGCACCGGAAAGCCGCCCGGCGTCCCCACTCTGGATCGCCGAACAATCCCAATAAACGCCCCGCACCGTCGGGGCGTTTTCTTATCCGCAAAACAACCCACACAACACCCGACAGCCCCTGACCCAAGGGGCTTTTTCGTTCAAGGAGAAACAGAAATGGCAGAACGCCAAACGTACACCGTGCTCCTCCCATTCCCCACCGGGGGTGGTCACTGGTCGAGCATCGGCCAGGAACTGCAACTGCTCGATGTGGAGGCCAACGCGTTGCGCAGCGCTGGTCGTCTGGAGCTGAAAAATATCGCGGTTGCCGAGTCGGCCGCATCCTCCACCCCGGCCAAAAAGGCCGCTGCCAAGAAGGCTGAATAACCATGGCTGAGGTTTTGAACTTCGAGCACAACGGCATTACCGTCAATGCCACCGAATCCCCCGAGGCCATGGGTGGCCTGGGCGACAACGTCATTGGTCTGATCGGCACCGCGCCGAAGGCTGATCCGTTGATTCCACGCAACGCGCCGTTCCGCATCAACAGCTTCACCACCCACGCGCTGCTCGATCCGACCGGCACCGAGGCGGGCACGCTGTATCACGCGGTCTTCCAGATCCTGAAAGTGGTCAAGGTACCGGTCTACGTGGTCATCGTCGAAGAGGGCGCGACCCCGGCGGACACACTGAACAATGTGATCGGCGGCATCGATCCGCTGACCGGCCGCAAGCTCGGCCTCGCGGCATTGGGCAGCGTGCCTGAAGACCTGACCATCATCGGCGCGCCGGGCTTCACCAGCACCAAAGCCGTGGCCGGTGAGTTCGCGTCTTTCGGCAAGCGCATCAAGGCCCGTGTGGTGCTCGACGGCAAGGATGCCGCGGTCGCCGATCAGGTGACCTACAGCCAGGAACTGGGCGGCGCGGAGCTGGGTTTCGACCGCTGCCTGCTGGTGCACAACATGCCGTCGGTGTACTCCAAGGCAGCCAAGAAAAACGTCTTCCTGTCGCCGTCGAGCCTGGCCATCGCGGCCCTGGCCAAGGTCAAGCAATGGGAGAGCCCGGGCAATCAGGTGACCTACGCCGAGGACGTTTCGCGGGTCGTGGAATACAACATCCTCGACACCTCCACCGAGGGCGATCTGCTCAACCGCTACGGCATCAGCTACTACGCCCGCACCATCCTCGGCGGCTTCTCGCTGCTGGGTAACCGCTCCATCACCGGCAAGTTCATCAGCTACGTCGGCCTCGAAGATGCGATCAGCCGCAAGCTGGTCAAGGCCGGTCAGAAAGCCATGGCCAAGAACCTGACCAAGTCCTTCATGGATCAGGAGGTCAAGCGCATCAACGACTGGCTGCAAACACTGGTCGCCGACGAAACCATTCCCGGCGGCAGCGTGTACCTGCACCCGGAATTGAACAGCGTCGAGAAGTACAAGAACGGCACCTGGTACGTGGTCATCGACTACGGCCGCTACGCGCCGAACGAACACATGGTTTATCAACTCAATGCCCGCGATGAAATCATCGAGCAGTTCCTGGAGGACGTTCTCTAATGTTTACCAACCGCGTAAGACAGGCCATCGCGGCCACCCTGCAAGGCCTGCCGTTGTCGGCGACCGTGGATGAGTTCACGCCGCCGAAGATCGAATTCGATATGGAGCCGATGACGGGCGGGCGCTTCATTGCCGAGGAGATGGTCAAGAGCGGCAAAGTGCTCGGCGCGACCCTCATTCTGCAAGGCGCCGGTCCCGAAGTCATGCTCGCCCTCGGCGTGAAGCTGGGCGATGACATTCTGTTGAACGTCCGTGAAGCCGGACAGGATCAGGATGGCAACACCTGGTTCACCTACCACACCGTCGGCGGCAAGCTCAAATCCCTGACCGAGGCCAAGCTGAAGATGGGCGAAAAACCCCTCACCACGCTTGAGCTGTCTTGCCGCACCTACAACCGTCTCGAAAACGGCATCCCGGTGATCGACATCGACGTACGCACCCAGAAGTTCGTGCTCAACGGCGTCGACATTCTCGGCGACGCCCGCCGCGCGGTGCTGATCCCTTAAACCTGTGGGAGCGAGACCGGCTTGCCGGCGAATGCGATGTGTCAGTCGAAATCAACTTTGAATGTCAATCCGCTATCGCGAGCAGGCTCGCTCCCACAAGGTTTACTGCGCAACGCCTTCCCATGATTCACCAAGGAATTCAATTCATGTCCTGGACACCTCCTGTTCACGCCTTGTTGTCGCCGATCACCGCCGACGATCAGTCGTCGATCGAGCAGATTCAGCTCAAACCGTTGTACTACGCCGCACAGAAAGAGGCCCTGGCCCGTGCCGGCGATGATGAAGACGATCAGTTTTTCGAACTGGCGCTGCTGGCCACCGGGCTGTCGGTCAAGGAACTCGATCAACTCAAGCGCCCGGACTACGTGAGCATCGCGCAGTACGTGCACGACATGTCGACCTTGCCGGCGTCGCATTTCCTTGCGCAAGCGGACGAGGGTGAACAACCGTCGGCCGATCCCGACGAAGTGACCTTGTTGCAACCGCTCCACGTAGCAGGTCGCACCATGACGTCCCTGACCCTCGAAATGCCGGTACTGCGCGCGACCAAGGCGATGAAAAAACTCAAGACGCCCAAGGAACGCGCCGAGTTCATCACCGCCCATTGCACCGGACTGATGATTCCCGATCTGGCCCTGCTGACCGTGCCCGACTGGACGCAGCTTCAGGTACGCATCGACGATTTTTTAAACAAACCGGCGGCCTTCTTTCAGAGCGCGACATCGAAGTAATCCTCGATGTGGTGCCGCTCATTTACCCGGTAAGTGAAGCGGACATTCTGGAGTGGGACGTCGGCAAGGCATTGCGCCGCTACGACATCGCGATCACTCGCCTTGGCGTGAAACAGGAGTAGAGGGGATGGCGGAGGAAAAATATTCGCTCAAAAACACAGCCATCAGTGATGACTGGTTGGCATTTCGCGATGTGGGTCTGAGCAGTGCCGTGTCATCGGTAGTGACGGGAGAGGGCGCTCAGGGACTGGCGCCCAGCTTGAGTCAGGCGTTGGCCACGGTGAGTCTCAAAATCAGTCTGCTGACCACAGCTCTGGAGTCGTTGAACCTGACGTTTTCCTCGCAGCGCTCGTTGATGCTGGCGGCAGGTTCCAGCGCCAGGACAGCGTTCACCCGCGTGCAAAATAGCGTGAGCGAAGCGGATGGCACCCTTGAGCCGCCGACGCTGCTCAAGTCGGTCGGCGTGAGGAACGCTGGCGAGGCTGATCGATTACCCGCGCGTCAGCGCGAGCCGGTGATGCAGTCAAGTCAGAGCGTCGCCAGTGTCCCGCTGATGACTGCCGCAATCTCTGCGTCAACGTTCAAAACCCCGGCCATGACGGATGCAGAGAAGCTGGTCGGCTGGCGCGCACCTTTGAAGCTCGACCGCCCCGAGGTTTTTGATCAGCCGCAGGTAATCAATCGCCCGGGGGGCATACCCGGCGAGCAGCAGTCGAACATCGTCAACGCGCGCGACAATCTTTTACCCATGGCCACCGGCAATGCACCGCCGGTGGCAACAGAAAGCACGCCTGCCTCCCCGGATTCTTCAAACAGTGGTCTGAAGGCGCTGGCTGAAACCGCAGCAGCGCAAATCAAGTCGTTGATCGGGAGACAGGTTAATGCTGTGTTCGATGAGATGACCAATCAGATGGCCAAGCGGGTTTTGGGGGTGGCGTCTGCCCGGCTTCCGAAACAGTTCGGTGAAGTGTTTTCGGAAGACTTCAGAGATAAGACTCGGGCGAACAAGCCGGACACAGGCAAGGGCTCGACAGTGCGGGTGAGTGCACGAGGCTCGCGCGGTACTCCCCGTCTGGTGGCGCTGACGACCTCGATGCGCTCTCTGACCCGCCGCGCACCTGGGCCGCTGAAAGCCGTCGGTGCTGCGGTGGACGTCGTCGCAGGCGCGCTTACCGGCAACGCTCGCATGGTCGGTGCAGGCCTGGGCGTAGCGGGTGGCGGCTGGGCGGGTGCTACCGCAGGTTCTGCTGTGGGGGCCACGTTGGGCAGTGTTGTCCCGGTGATCGGCACGGCCATTGGCGGCGTTCTGGGGGGACTGATTGGTGGCTGGCTGGGCAGTGAGTCGGGTGCGGCCCTGGGCGAAAAGCTCGCCTCCCCGGCAGCCGACCGCCTGGCCTCGCCAGAACAGGTCAACAAAGAACTGACCAGCGCACCGACACAAAACCAGCAGATCAATTACTCACCGTCGATCCAGGTCACCTGCACGGGGGCGGAGAGCTCCGAGCACATCCGAACGATTGTGGCGCAACAGCTGCAGACGCAGTTCCACGGTGAATTTGTCCCACTGATGACCACCAACGCCCTCGCCACCCGACGTGGCGCGGCCCTGACCGATGGAGGTATGTAATGCGCCAGCAAATGGCATTGGGCAGTTTCATTTTCGGCCTGTCCCGTCACTTCGCGTACAGCGGCATCGTGCACGCCTCGGACGGTGGCTGGGTGGAGCTGGACATTGTGACCGGCAAGCCGAAATCCAGTCAGACCGGGCAAAAGGCCCAGACGCTGAAGATTACGGGGACGTCGATGTACTCGGTGGCCATGGACCGGCTCACTGAGCTGCGCGCGCTACAGGAACAGCGTAAGCCGGTGCCGTTGGTGGATGGCATCGGACGCAATTGGGGGCTTTGGCGAATCAATACGGTGACGGAGACCCAGAGCATGATCATTGATGACGGCACGGCGATGGTCATCGGTTGGGCAGTAGACCTGTCGGAGTTCATCCATGCGTAGAGTTCGAAGTATGGCCGGTGATTCGGTGAACCTGTTGCTCTACCGCGAACTGGGTCGCTCTGACGATGCCGTCGAAGAGGCACTGTGGCGGCTGAACCCCACACTGGCGGAACCGGGGCCGGTATTGCCCGCGGGTGTCTGGGTGGTACTGCCGGAAATTGACGCAAAACCCGTTGTGACCACGCCGGTTACCGCGTGGGATTAAGGAGGCTCCATGGCATTGGGTTTCACGCCAGCGATACACATTTATGGGGCCAATGAGGCCCTGATCAATAAGCGCCTGATCAGTTGGGAGCACATTGATGCCGCCGGTATCGAGTCCGATCAATTGACCTTGACGCTCGATCTGGAAGGGCTCGAAGGGCTGCCGATCCTGGGTGGCAAGGTTGGCCTGCGGGTCGGTTACGCGGAGTCCGGGTTGGTGGACAAGGGCCAGTTCATGGTGTCTCGCCTGACGCCGACGCTGTTCCCGCTTCGCTTGACGCTGGTGGCCACTGCGGCGCCGTTCAGTGTCGCGGACAAGACCGGGTTCCTGCTGCGTCGATCGGCCAGTCATGGCCCGACCACCCTGGGTGCGCTGTTTCGCGAGATAGCTTCCCGGCACGGCTTTTCGCCACGTGTGGCTCCCCAACTGGCACTGAAAAAAATCCATCACATCGATCAGTCCAACGAAAGCGACATGGCGTTTCTGACACGCCTTGCTCTCAGGCATCAAGCAATCGCCAAACCGGTGAATGAGCTATATGTGCTGGCGCTCCCCGGTCAGGTCAAGTCGCTGTCGGGCAAGGTGTTGCCCGAGGTGAAATTGTCGGTGACCACTGACAATCGTCCAGGCGATCGCGCCTTCATCTCCGCCACGCTCGATGACACTGCCCGGGCGAAAAATCAAGGCTGCAAGACGAGTTGGTGGGACGCGGCGGCCGGGTTGGTGCGGGTGGTTGAAACCGGTAGCGCGCCGTTCAAGGTCATAGGCCGGCTCTGTCAGAATGAACAAGACGCCAGGGACGTCGGTGAGGGTGAGGTGCGCAAATTGTTGCGTGAAAAACTCAAGGTGAAAATCGCCTGCCCGGGCAATCCGGCCCTGTCCGCCGAGGGCGTTTTACTGCTGGACCCCTCCTGGCCGGACTTCATGCGCGGTTAGTGGTCAATCGACAAGGTCACTGCCAGCGGCGATAAATATCAAAGCTATCGCTGCGTGATCGATGCGACCTGCCTGGACGCCACCCAATAACGCATTGGCACCGGTCTGGTTGATCAATGGCGAACGGAACATGACTCATGCCGCTTACTGTTCTGCAATTACAGCAAATACTTCCAGACGCCCGCAGCCAAGCGGGCGTTTTCATTTCCGCCCTCAATGGCGCCATGGATGGCCATTCCATAAACACGCCCAAACGCCGCGCCGCTTTCCTTGCGCAAGTGGGTCACGAATCGGGGCAGTTGCAGTACGTGCGCGAACTCGGCGGTGACCAGTATTTGAGCAAATACGACACCGGCCTGTTGGCCGCTCGTTTGGGTAATACAGCAGCGCTCGACGGCGACGGTCAAAAGTACCGTGGTCGTGGCTTGGTTCAGATTACCGGCCACGACAACTATCAACAGTGCAGTCTCGGTTTGTTCGGCGACGAGCGTCTGCTCGAATTGCCGGAACTACTGGAACAACCGCAATGGGCCGCCGAATCCGCCGCCTGGTTCTGGGCGAAAAACGGCCTCAACGAACTGGCTGATCGTGACCAGTTCAACAGCATCACCCGCCGGATCAACGGTGGCCTGAACGGGCTGCACAACCGTTTGCAACTGTGGGCGCGGGCGAGGGCGGTGTTATGCCAGCCTTCGGTCTGATCCCGGTGTCTTGGCGGGTGATTGGCGTTGTTGGGTTACTGGCTGTTTTGGCCGGTGGCCCGGCGACGGTGGCGTGGCGATTTCAGGAGGGGCGTTACGGGCGGCAACTGGCGGAACAGGCCAGGGCGCACGCCGAGATGCTCAACCAACAGACCCTGGCGGCCGCCGCCCGACAACAGGCCGAGCAGGACAAGCGCCTGGCGCTGGAGCAGCAGCTGTCGGTCAGCGAACAAACCCATTATCGAGCGCTTAGCGATGCCCAACGTGATCAAGGTCGCTTGCGCGATCGTCTTGCCACTGCTGATGTGCGGCTGTCAGTCCTCCTCGATGCCGGCGACACTTCCACCGTCTGCGCAGTGCCAACCGCCTCCCGCGCCGGCGGCGTGGATCATGGCACCCTACGAGCCCGACTTGACCCGGCGCATGCTCAACGAATTATCGCCATCACCGACACCGGCGACCGTGCGCTGATTGCCTTGCAGGCTTGTCAGGCCTACGTCCGGGCGCTCGGTCGCTAACATTTTGATCGATCCTGTAACTTGCAAGCGCGATCCGCTCGTGTACGGTAGTTCCCATTCCGCCCGCTCAGGAGATGACCGTGAAAGAAATCACCCAACTGGCCGCTGAACTTGGCCGGCGCCTGCAGGTTCTGAATGCTCACGTCGCCGCAGCCGAGTCCTGTACCGGCGGTGGAATTTCCGAGGCTATCACGCGCATTCCGGGGAGTTCTGCGTGGTTCGAGGCCGGTTATGTCACGTACTCCAACCGTCAGAAAACCGAGCAATTGAATGTCCCGGTCGAGTTGTTTGCGACGGTGGGGGCGGTCAGTCGCGAGGTGGTCGAGGCCATGGTGCGAGGCGCGCAGGAAAAAAGCCGGGCGTATTTTACTGTGGCGGTCAGCGGTGTCGCAGGGCCGGACGGCGGTTCGCCGAGCAAGCCGGTGGGTACGGTCTGGCTGGCCTGGGGCGTGGGAGATCGGGTCTTCAGCGAGGTACAGCACTTCCCCGGTAACCGCGACGAGGTCCGCCGACAAACGGTGAGGGCCGCGCTAGAGGGGCTGCTGCGTCATGCCTCCGGAGAAATCTCAAATCAGGGGTAGGCGATCCTGAATCGCTGTGGAATAATACTGGCTACTTATACAGGTGTTGGCCGTCAGGCCTTATTGATTACGTGAGGACTTTAATGGACGACAACAAGAAGAAAGCCTTGGCTGCGGCCCTGGGTCAGATCGAACGTCAATTCGGCAAAGGTGCCGTAATGCGTATGGGCGATCAGGACCGTCAGGCGATCCCGGCTATCTCCACTGGCTCTCTGGGTCTGGACATCGCGCTCGGCATTGGCGGTCTGCCAAAAGGCCGTATCGTTGAAATCTACGGTCCTGAATCCTCCGGTAAAACCACGCTGACACTGTCGGTGATCGCCCAGGCTCAAAAAGCCGGCGCGACCTGCGCATTCGTCGACGCCGAACACGCCCTCGACCCTGAGTACGCCGGCAAACTTGGCGTCAACGTCGACGACCTGCTGGTTTCCCAGCCGGACACCGGCGAGCAGGCCCTGGAAATCACCGACATGCTGGTGCGTTCCAACGCGGTTGACGTGATCATCGTCGACTCCGTGGCCGCCCTGGTTCCAAAGGCTGAAATCGAAGGCGAAATGGGTGACATGCACGTGGGCCTGCAAGCCCGTCTGATGTCCCAGGCGCTGCGTAAAATCACCGGTAACATCAAGAACGCCAACTGCCTGGTGATCTTCATCAACCAGATCCGTATGAAAATCGGCGTGATGTTCGGCAGCCCGGAAACCACCACCGGTGGTAACGCGCTGAAGTTCTATGCGTCGGTTCGTCTGGACATCCGCCGTACTGGCGCGGTGAAAGAAGGTGATGAAGTCGTCGGTAGCGAAACCCGCGTCAAGGTTGTGAAGAACAAGGTCGCTTCGCCGTTCCGCCAGGCCGAGTTCCAGATTCTCTACGGCAAGGGCATCTACCTCAATGGTGAGATGATCGACCTGGGTGTTCTGCACGGTTTCGTCGAGAAATCCGGTGCCTGGTATGCCTACGAAGGTACCAAGATCGGTCAGGGCAAGGCCAACTCGGCCAAGTTCCTGGCGGACAACCCGGAAATCGCCGCGAAACTTGAGAAGCAGCTGCGCGACAAGCTGCTGACTCCAGCGCCGGACGTCAAAGCATCGCCAGTCAAAGAGACTGAAGATGACCTGGCTGACGCTGATATCTGATTGATCCGATGACCGCCGTACTCGATACACTCGTCGCAGTGCGGCGAACCGCAATGGACCTGCTCGCACGACGCGAGCACGGTCGAGTCGAGCTGACGCGTAAACTGCGTCAGCGCGGCGCCCTCCCTGAAATGATCGACACAGCACTCGACCGCTTGACGGAAGAAGGCCTGCTGTCCGAATCCCGTTACCTCGAAAGCTTCGTTTCCTACCGTGCCCGTTCCGGCTATGGCCCTTTGCGTATCCGCGAAGAGTTGAGCCAGCGTGGCCTGCAACGCAACGACATCGAACTCGCGTTACGCGAGAGCGGTATCAACTGGCAGGAACAACTGGAAGACACCTGGCGGCGCAAGTTTTCCGGGCGTTTACCGATAGACGCCCGGGAACGCGCCAAACAAGGGCGGTTCCTGAGTTATCGGGGCTATTCCATGGAAATGATCAGCCGCTTGTTCAGCGGCCGAGGGATGGACGATTGACTGAAACGGCTCGCTATTTCGATAGCGGGCCGTTTTTTTTTCGCCTCACGTAACCTTCGAGGGTTCCCGCGTGCGTTGTTGCGCCTGAGGTTTGGGCTGCGCCCAGTTTTCCGGCAGGTTGATGTAGTCCACCAGTTCCCGCAGGCGTCCATGGTCACGGGCGTTAAAGGTGAAGGCCAGGCGTGCAAGGTGGCTGAACTGCGGCTCGTCGTGCTCCTCACCGCTGTAGACATGCTGATGGAAGTGATCGCTCAGACACAGGTCGGCGAACGCTTGTTGCATGTGTTCCAGCGCATCGTCACTGAGCTGGTGATTCATGCGGATCACGAACTGATGCTTGAGCCAGCGGCTGGAGTGGAAGTTGCTGTAGAACTGATTGATCTGCTCCACCGCCTCTTCGGCGCTATAGACCAGGCTCACCAGCTTCATGTCGGTAGGCAGGATGTAGCGATTCTCCTCCAGTTGATTGCGGATGAAGTCCAGGGCGCCTTGCCAGAACTTGCCTCCCGGAGCATCCAGCAGCACCACTGGCACCAGCGGGCTTTTACCGGTCTGGATCAGCGTCAGCACTTCAAGCGCCTCGTCCAGCGTACCGAAACCGCCGGGGCACAAGACCAGCGCATCGGCTTCCTTGACGAAGAACAGCTTGCGGGTAAAGAAGAAGTGGAACGGCAGCAAGTTGGTGGTGCCGTTCACAGTGGGATTGGCATGCTGCTCGAAGGGCAGGGTGATGTTGAACCCCAGGCTGTGTTCCAGGCCGGCACCTTCGTGGGCGGCCGCCATAATGCCGCCGCCGGCACCGGTGATCACCATCAGGTCCGAGCGCGCCAGTGCAGCGCCGAGTTCTCGGGCCAGACCGTATAACGGGTGTTCTATCGGCGTTCGGGCCGAGCCGAAAACAGTGACTTTGCGTCGCCCCCGGAACTGTTCGAGCACACGGAAGGCATGCTCCAGTTCGCGCAGGGCTTGCAGGGTTATCTTGGCATTCCAGCGATTGTGATCTTCCTGGGCCATGCGCAGCACGGTCAGGATCATGTCGCGGTAGATCGGGATGTTCGGGCTGTTGGGTGAAACCAGGTTGAGTTGTTCTCCGACCTTGCTGATGAGGTCGTGGCCGCTTTCTTCGAAATGACGGCTCAGGAGGTCATTCGGTTGGTAAGGCATCAACTTCTCCTTCCATACAGGCTCTGTTGTTCCTTTGGATGAAGGACACATTCGCATCAAAAAACGAAACCAGGCAGCCCCTTTTCTGCCCTGAAAAGTGAACGGGAACACTATGAATCTAGACCCTCGCGGTGGTTTTCGCTGACTTGATCATTGCGCTGCAAAGTCTTTCCTGGCAACCACTTATTGACGATTTGCAAGGTGATTTCACCGCTCGTCTGAACCTGCGCCAAGTGTCCGGCATTCTGATTTACTAAATTACAAGCGTGACACGACATCTTTGCGTCAATGGCAGGGCGCGCGGTACAAGCGGTTCAAGGATTTTGTCGCTCAAGCAAGGGCGAAGTGCAAGGAGGCGGGATGCTATGGCCAGAGTCATTCTGGAGATTGATACGCAACTGTATCGATTATTGAAGTCATCGGCCGAGACCAATCATTTGAGTCTTGAAGAGGAGTGCTGCCGGCGTCTGGAGGGAGCCGACCGGCGCTCGCGCTATTTACAAGCGCTGGTGGCAGAACTGCGCGCCGAGGATGAACAGCGGCGCGCCAATTCCCATTAAATTACTTTTTCCTGGCCGGAGTAGCTTTCGGGCAGTCCGATTCCTGATAGCTGGCGGAGCCGACTGAGCGGTTGGTCTTCACCTCAGTGAAGTCGTAACGCATGACAGCGCCCTTGGCCATCAGTTTGCGGAACGATGGGTTGTTGCACACAGAGGCGCCAAGTTGGAAATACACGGCTTTCGGGTCGGCACGCATCTTGTTGGCGTGGCTGCTTTGTACGCTTAGATGGTTGATCAGCGTGTTGCCTTCGACGGTGTAGCCCTGATCAAGAATGTCTTCGTTGATCGCCCGTGGAGTACCAACACTGCTTTGTGTGGCGACGTTTCGCAGCTCTCTGTTGAGATTCTGCTCACTCAAGGATGCAGCCTGAGCGCTGAAGGACGACGCCAGCAGAATGGCAGCGGTGGGAACGATAAGGCGCAGCATGAAACTCTCCTGGTTCAGTGACTGGTGGTTCGACCCATCACATGACTGTGCGTTCAGTGGTGGCGAATTATAGGGGAGCCCGTCTGGACGGTACAGGCTTGCGCCGGCCGCTCTGGTAAACTGCCGGCCTTTATTGCCCTGAGTCCTGCTCGTGTCGAGTTTTCCTGTCTGCCGGTGTTGCCCACGATGAACCACGCTCCCAACGCCGTAGCCCGCTTGCGTGATCAACGCGAAGAAGAAGGCATCAAGCCGATTCAGGCCCGTGGCTGGAGGGCGCCGCGCTGCCGTGCCTGCCGCGTGATCGAAAGCCACTGCCTGTGCGCGTGGCGTCCGCAGGTCGAGACCCGCTCTGGCGTGTGTCTGATCATGACCAACAAGGAAGTGTTCAAACCGAGCAACACGGGGTGGCTGATCGCTGACGTGGTGCGCGACAACCATGCGTTCATCTGGTCGCGTACGGAAACCGATCCGCAGTTGCTGGCATTGCTCGCCGACCCGCAGTGGCAACCGTATCTGGTCTTTCCAGGCGAGTACGTCGAGCCTGAGCGAGTGACGAACACGGTCGAAGTCGATGGCACAAAGCGGCCGCTGTTCATTCTGCTGGACGCGACCTGGACTGAAGCCCGGAAGATATTCCGTAAAAGTCCTTATTTTGATGCGCTGCCGATCCTGAGCCTGCTGCCCGAGAAGCTTTCACGCTATCGGCTGCGCCGGTCGACCCGCAGCGAGCATTTGTGCACGGCCGAAGTGGCGGCGCTGTGCCTCGATCTGGCGGGAGATGTGGAGGCCGCGTCGGCACTGGACGCTTATTTCGACGTGTTCAGCCAACATTACCTCGATGCCAAACACCAACTGGAAATGAATGTTGCAACACCGGCACACGCCGAGCTGATGCCTTTCGTGCAGAACATCGCCACCGTCAGGGCCTGATTGTCGCCCATACTGCAAAGAACTGTACCGGCCAAGCACCTTGACCACCCCGGCTTCGCTGGGCATGCTTGGCGCCGATTAGGGCGCGGCCGCAGTTTGATTCGCCGCTTCTTTACGTGAAAAGCTACGTGGATTGCCACGTGATTGGCGTTGAACGTGCCCTGTTGGTGCAGCTCCGTGGCTGTACCTCGAGTTGTTTGAAAAACAGGATCATTTGAAAAATGGCCACATACGAAATCCTGATTGCCGATGACCACCCTCTTTTTCGTAGCGCCCTGCATCAAGCGTTGACCCTGGGCCTTGGCCCGGACGTCCGTCTGGTGGAAGTGGCAAGCATCGCCGAGCTGGAAACCCGTCTCGACGAAAAGTCCGACTGGGATCTGGTGCTGCTGGACCTGAACATGCCGGGCGCCTACGGCTTTTCCGGGCTGGTGCTGTTGCGCGGTCAGTACCCGCAAATTCCGGTGGTGATGGTGTCGGCCCAGGAAGAAGCCTCGATCATGGTCAAGTCCCGTGAGTTCGGGGCCAGCGGCTTTATTCCTAAATCGAGTGACCTGAGCGTGATCCAGAAAGCCGTACGTGCGGTGCTGGATGGCGATGTATTCTGGCCGCCCCAGGCGTTCGAAGCCGTCAGCGTTTCCGATGAAGCCAAGGCCGCCAGTGAAGGCCTTGCCAGCCTGACACCTCAGCAGTTCCGGGTGTTGACCATGGTCTGTGAAGGGTTGCTGAACAAGCAGATTGCCTACGAACTGAGCGTGTCCGAAGCAACAATCAAGGCGCACGTCACGGCGATTTTCCGTAAGCTGAATGTGCGGACCCGGACCCAGGCGGCTTTGCTCCTGCAACAACTTGAGTCAATTTCAAGCCACTAAGGATCGGTGTCTTCACGCTTTTTTGACTTTCGTTGATCTAGCTTTCCCACTCCTTTTTGGTCAGTTGCCATTTCTATGTCCCCTTTCAAAGGCCAGACCGGCCTGAAACGCATCCTCAACGCTTCCGGTTATTCGCTGGACGGCCTGCGCGCAGCCTTCACCGGCGAAGCGGCTTTTCGGCAACTGGTGTTGCTCAATGTCATCCTGATCCCGATTTCGTTCTTTTTGAACGTCAGCCGCGTCGAGCAAGCGCTGTTGATTGCCGTCTGCCTGCTGGCATTGATCGTCGAATTGCTCAACTCGGCAGTGGAAGCGGCCATCGACCGCATTTCTCTTGAGCTGCACCCGCTGTCCAAGAACGCCAAGGACATGGGCAGCGCCGCACAACTCGTGGCGTTGACCATGATCGCGCTGGTGTGGGCGGTGATCCTGCTTTAAGCGATGGTGGGCAGCACGATCTCGTCGCTGCGCTGAACCCCGGCGGTGAAGGCGCGGCACAGATCGAGGAATTCGCGCATCGCTGACGTCTGATATTTCTGTTTGTGCCAGATGAAATAGAACTGTCGCGCCAGGTCCAGATCTGGTGTTTCCACCGGCACCAGGCTGCCGCGCCGGAACGCATCGCGCAGGGCCAGCCGCGAAATGCAGCCAATCCCCAATCCTGACTCCACCGCGCGCTTGATGGCTTCGGTGTGTTCCAGCTCCAGGCGGATGTTCAACGCGCTGCGATGGTGACGCATGGCTTGATCAAAGGTCAGCCGCGTGCCCGAGCCTTGTTCTCGAAGAATCCACGCCTCGTGGCTCAGCTCGTCCATGGTCGCGGTGCCGCGAATGGCCAGCGGATGCTGCGGCGCGCAAAACACCACCAACTCATCCTCGACCCAACTCTGCACTTCAATGTCCGGATGGCTACAGTCACCTTCGATCAGACCCAGATCAATTTCATAGTGAGCGACTTGTTGCACGATGTTGGCCGTGTTCTGCACGTGCAGCTTCACTTGGCTTTCCGGATGGCGCTGCATGAAGCTGCCGATCAGCAGCGTTGCGAGGTAATTGCCGATCGTAAGGGTAGCGCCGACCGCCAGCGAGCCGAAACCGGACTTGCCGTTGAGCAGGTCTTCGATTTCCTTGGCCTGGTCGAGCAGCGCCACCGCTTGTGGCAACAGCTGTTTGCCGAGGGCGTTGAGGCTCAGCCGTTTGCCGGCGCGGTCGAACAGCTGGCAGCTGGACTGGCGCTCCAGTTCGGTGATCGAGGTGCTCGCCGCCGATTGCGAGAGGTTGAGCAAGCCCGCAGCACGGGATACGCTTTCCTGCTGGGCGACGGCGACGAAGACTTGAAGTTGACGGAGAGTAAATCGCATATCTATATAACCGATAACCCTTATCTTAATAATCCATTTAACAGATATTGTCGCTGCCATTAGAATGCGATGCAATTGCGCACATCATCGGCGCAGGCAAAATCTCCAGGAGTCCCACGTACATGAGCAACATGAACCACGAGCGTGTCCTCAGTGTTCACCACTGGAACGACACTCTGTTCAGCTTCAAGTGCACCCGCGATCCGGGCCTGCGCTTCGAGAACGGTCAGTTCGTGATGATCGGCCTGCAACAGCCCAACGGCCGCCCGCTTATGCGCGCTTACTCGATTGCCAGCCCGAACTGGGAAGAGCATCTAGAGTTCTTCAGCATCAAGGTGCCTGATGGCCCGCTGACTTCCCAGTTGCAGCATCTGAAGGAAGGCGACGAGATCATCATCAGCAAGAAGCCTACGGGCACGCTGGTACTGGACGACTTGAAGCCTGGCAAACATTTGTACCTGCTCAGCACCGGTACCGGTCTGGCGCCGTTCATGAGCGTCATCCAGGACCCGGAAACCTACGAGCGTTTCGAAAAAGTGATCCTGTGCCACGGCGTACGTTACGTCAACGAAGTCGCTTATCGCGAATTCATCACCGAGCACCTGCCGCAGAACGAGTTCTTCGGCGAGGCCCTGCGTGACAAGTTGATCTACTACCCGACCGTGACCCGCGAGCCATTCGAGAACGAAGGTCGCCTGACCGACCTGATGCGCAGCGGCAAGCTGTTCAGCGACATCGGCCTGCCACCGATCAACCCGCAGGACGACCGCGCCATGCTGTGCGGCAGTCCAAGCATGCTCGACGAGACCAGCGAAGTGTTGAACAGCTTCGGCCTGAAAGTTTCGCCGCGGATGCGCGAGCCGGGTGATTACCTGATCGAGCGTGCGTTCGTCGAGAAGTAGGAACACCGCATCATTGAAAAGCCCCCATTGCCTGTGCAGGCAAATGGGGGCTTTTTTATGTCCGGCACAATCCCTGTAGGAGCACGGCTTGCCGGCGATGGCGTCCTTGAGATCGCCATCGCGAGCAAGCTCTGCTCCTACAAATCAGGGGCGGGGATGACTTCGAGGACACGGATAAATCCTGCTTCGGGATAATGCCACCGCACATCCACATCCCAGAACTGCGCGCCATATTCCCGCTCAGGCGCAGGCGTTTGGTAAGCCGGGCGCGGATCCTGCGCCAGACATTGTTCAATTAGCTCGATCAAGGGCTCTTCAAGACGCTGAGCATGCCCATGCGCCTGCTGCAACGCCGAATCCGTCCACTGCACGGGAATCAACTGTGGCGCAGCGCTGGCGATGCTGTTGGAGGCCGTGTCGATAATGTCGGCGTAAGGCACGTAGGGTTTGATGTCGATAATCGGCGTACCGTCGAGTAGGTCGATGCCGGATATCCACAGGCGATTGGCTTCGACCTTGTCCAGTTTCACCACCGACTGGCCGATGCCGTTGGGCCGGTGCGTCGCACGGGTGGCGAACACACCCATGGACTTGTTGCCGCCGAGGCGAGGAGGGCGGACTTTCAGGCGTGGTTTTTCTTCCAGGGCCTGGTGGAACAGGAACAGCAGCCAGACATGGCTCACCTGCTCCAGACCTTGCACCGCATCACCCTGATCGAACGGCGCCACCAGTTCCAGCACGCCGCGGGCGGCTGGCGCCAATTGCGGCTGGCGCGGGATGGCGAACTTCTCCTTGAAGCAGGAGCGCACGAAGCCGATGGGGGAAACGCTGTAGGTCATGGTTTGGGGTCGAGGCGGGAATGAGGCGGGCATGATAACCCGGCGGGCCTCAAGACTGGTGGTGACTGAGCGGGCCTATTCGCGGGCAAGTCGAATCGTCGCACCGCTCGCTCCTACAGGGTTCTCAAGCGAACACAGAGTTTGTGTACGCCAAAGAACCTGTAGGAGCGAGGCTTGCCCGCGAAGGCCGCACCGCCGATTTCAGAGGCTAAACCCACCATCCAAAGGAATAATATTCCCGGTCATATAAGCCCCGGCCGTACTCGCCAGACTGATCGCCAACGCCGCCATCTCTTCCTCCCGACCCCAGCGGTTCATTGGAATCAACGCCGTATCTTCCGCCATCGCCTGCTCATCATTGCCGATGTGCTGGGTCATCTTGCTCGGAAAGCGCCCCGGTGCAATCACGTTGACGTTGATGTGCTGGCTCACCAGTTCCCGCGCCAGAATCCGCGACAGTTGGTGCAGGGCCGCTTTACTGGGTCCGTAGGCATAAGCCTGTTCGCCGAAGGAAGAAATCGCCGCCACCGAGCCGATGTTGATGATCCGCGCCGGATTCGCTTCGGACCCGGCCTTGCGCAGCAGCGGCAAGAACTGCTGGATGCAGTTGAACACCGACGTCACGTTGAGCTGCATGACCTTTTCCCAGCCTTTGACCGGATAACTCTCCAGCGGCGCACCCCAGGTGGTGCCGGCGTTGTTCACCAGAATATCCAGATGGGTGATCTGTTCGCCCAGCCGCGTGGCCAGTTGCAGTACACCTTCTTCAGTGGCCAGGTTGGCGGCCACCCCGTAGCAAACACCGAATGCGCTCAACTCGTCAGCGGTCTGCTGACAGGCTTCGGCATCCCGTGCGCAGACGTACACCGTAGCGCCGGCCTCGACATAGGCCTTGGCGATCATTTTGCCGATACCACGGGTGCCGCCGGTCACCAGAGCGGTGCGGCCGTGCAGGGAAAAATACGGGTGCATGGCGAATCCTGAGAGCTGAGGGTCAATACACCCTAGTCGTCAGCCGCCCGAAGCGGAGCCACTATTTTTGCGCGGAATGAGGATCCATACAGCCGTCCTGCCACCGCCCCTGTAGGAGCACAGCTTGCTGGCGATGGCGATCTTCAAAACGCCTTCGCCAGCAAGCTGCGCTCCTACAGGGCGCGGCGCGCGATTACTGCGGGCGAACGCGCAGCGTCAGGCCCTTGAGGAAGTTGCGCAGCAACTGGTCGCCGCACGGGCGATAGTTGGTGTGGCCGAACTTGCGGAACAGCGCGCTCAGCTCAGGCTTGGACACCGGGAACTCAGCGGCCTTGAGGATCGCGTGCATGTCGTCTTCCTTCAATTCGAAGGCCACACGCAGTTTCTTCAGGATGATGTTGTTGGTGACCGGCACTTCGATCGGTTGCGGCGGACGGCTTTCGTCCTTGCCGCGCTTGAAGATCACCAGGCCGTCGAGAAAATGCGCCATGACTTCGTCCGGGCAGCGTACGAAACCTTCCTCGTCTTCTTCTTTCTTGTCGAGGTACGTCAACAGGTCTTCCAGGGACACGTCCATGCCGCCGAGCTTGATGATCTCGATGACTTTCTTGTCGCTGATGTCGAGCATGTAGCGCACGCTGCGCAGTACGTCGTTATGAATCATGGTGTTCAATCCTGATATTCAGCAGTGGGCGCCGCGTAAGCAGCGGCGCCGAAATGTAGGGCGGCGTGAAAAGTCTTAGAACTTCTCTTTGCCGGACAGGTAGCGCCATTGCCCCAAAGGCACTTTGCCGATGGACACGCCGCCGATGCGGATGCGGCGGATGGCGACGACCTTCAGGCCGACGGCCTGGCAGAACAGGGCAATCACGCCCGGTTGTGGGTTCTTCATCGCAAAACGCAGGCGGTTTTCGTTCTGCCAGCTGGCTTTGACCGGCGGCAGTTCCTTGCCCTTGTAGGTCAGGCCGTGGTTCAGGCGATTGAGGCCGTGAGCCACCATGTCGCCTTCAACCTCGACCACATACTCTTGCTCGATTTTCGCGGAATCGGCGGTGAGCTTGCGCAGGATCTTCCAGTCCTGGGTGAACACCAGCAGACCGCTGGCGTTGGCCTGCAGGTCGGTGCTGGCGGTCAGGCGCAGGAAATGGCCCTTGAGCGGACGTTTGCTGAAACGGTGCTCTTCGCTCAGGGTTTCGGCGCTGATGGTCGCCATCGCCGTTTCCGCGTCCATGCCTGCCGGGACGTTGAACAGGATGGTCACCGGCTCCGGCGCAGTCGCCTTGGCTTCTGGATCGAGCTCGACTTTCTGGGTGTCGACCTTGAACTGCGGCTCGTCGATGACTTCGCCGTCCACGGTGACCCAGCCGCCCTCGATGAACAGCTCAGCCTCCCGACGGGAACAGCCGACGAGTTCGATGAGGCGTTTGGAGAGACGAATCGGGTCAGTCATGACAGGGCCGTAACAAAAAAGGGGTGGGCATTGTACCTGCTGGGCGCCGGTTAATCCCGGCTCCATTTCAGTACGGTTGAATTTCCTGTGGGAGCTGGCCTGCCAGCGATGCAGACGCTACGGTTTGTCAGATACACCGAGGTGATGCAATCGCTGGCAGGCCAGCTCCCACAGTGGTTCTATGGTGTGTCAGGCATGTTTTGAGCGCTGCTGGTTTTGGCGTAGCCGCATGTGCAGCAGCGGATAAGGCTGCCCCATGCCGTCATGCTCGGTGCGGCCGATCACCTCGAAGCCCTGTTTGAAGTAGAAACCCAGCGCCTGCGGGTTCTGTTCGTTGACGTCCAGTTCATCGGCGTTCAGGTGTTCCATGGCGTAACGCAGCAACTGTTTGCCGAGGCCCTGGCCGCGATGAGCGGGGTCGATGAAGAGCATTTCGATCTTGCCCGCCGCCACGCCGGCGAACCCGGTAATACGTTGGCGCGAGTCTTTGGTGCAGATCAGCATCACCGCGTCGAGGTAGCGGGTCAGCACCAGGTTCTTCAGCAGTTCGATGTAGCTGTCCGGCAGAAAGTCATGGGTGGCGCGCACCGAGGCCTCCCAGACTTGCGTCAGTTCCTGATAGTCGCTCTGTTTCGGCGTGTGGATGACCGAATGTTGGCGCATGGCCGAATGCCCCTTTTGCGGTGGATGGTGCGAGTCCTTTCTCCCTCAAAACGATAGACGTAAAAAAGCCCCGCATCTCGTCAAGAAAGCAGGGCTTTTCGTATTTTTTGCGTTTAGATCTGTTCAGCCCACAGGTCGTATTCGTCGGCGTCGGTGACCTTGCACCAGACTTTGTCGCCCGGTTTCAGGTTGCTGCCGTTGTCGATGAACACGTTGCCGTCGATTTCCGGGGCATCGAAGAAGCAGCGGCCGACGGCGCCTTGCTCGTCGACTTCATCGACCAGCACTTCGATTTCACGGCCAACGCGCATTTGCAGACGCGCCGAGCTGATGGCTTGCTGGTGCGCCATGAAGCGGTCCCAACGGTCCTGCTTGACGTCATCCGGCACGATGTCCAGGTCGAGGTCGTTGGCCGGTGCGCCTTCGACCGGCGAGTACTGGAAGCAGCCGACGCGGTCGAGCTGGGCTTCGGTCAGCCAGTTCAGCAGGTACTGGAAGTCTTCTTCGGTTTCGCCGGGGAAACCGACGATGAAGGTCGAACGGATGATCAGGTCCGGGCAGATCTCGCGCCAGTTCTTGATGCGCGCCAGGGTCTTGTCTTCGAAAGCCGGGCGTTTCATTGACTTCAGGACTTTCGGGCTGGCGTGCTGGAACGGGATGTCCAGGTACGGCAGGATTTTCCCGGCGGCCATCAGCGGGATCAGCTCGTCGACGTGCGGGTACGGGTAAACGTAGTGCAAGCGCACCCAGACACCGAGGGTGCTCAGGGCTTCGCAGAGTTCGGTCATGCGGGTTTTCACCGGCGCGCCGTTCCAGAAACCGGTGCGGTACTTAACGTCGACGCCGTAGGCGCTGGTGTCTTGCGAGATCACCAGCAGCTCTTTGACGCCGGCCTTGACCAGGCGCTGGGCTTCGTCGAGCACGTCACCGACCGGGCGGCTGACCAGTTTGCCGCGCATCGACGGGATGATGCAGAAGCTGCAGCTGTGGTTGCAGCCTTCGGAAATCTTCAGGTAGGCGTAGTGGCGCGGGGTCAGCTTGATGCCTTGCGGCGGCACCAGGTCGATCAACGGGTTGTGATCCTGACGCGGCGGCACGACGTCGTGCACGGCATTGACCACTTGCTCGTACTGCTGCGGACCGGTCACGGCCAGCACGCTCGGGTGCACGTTGCGGATGTTGCCTTCTTCGACGCCCATGCAGCCGGTCACGATGACCTTGCCGTTTTCCTTGATGGCTTCGCCGATCACTTCCAGGGATTCGGCCTTGGCCGAGTCGATGAAGCCGCAGGTGTTGACCACCACGACGTCGGCGTCCTGATAGGTGGACACAACGTCATAGCCTTCCATGCGCAGCTGGGTAAGGATGCGCTCGGAGTCGACCAGTGCTTTGGGGCAACCCAGGGATACGAAGCCAACCTTTGGATTGGCCGGCGCAGGAGTGGTGGACATGTCTAACCTCGGTATTTTGGGACGTCTTGTGCCGAAGGCGACAGGACGACAGACGGGCGCTTGGTACGCCTCTGATCAAAAAGTGCGCAATTCTAGCGATGAGACGTTCACTTGACCAGCTTTATGGAGGGAAATACGACGAGTGCTGCGCTATGCTTCGCGCCGTTACGCTTTACTGATTTTTTACAGTCAACAAAACGTCTGTAACGTGAAGTAAAACAGCGCATGCTGCACGAAGCATAGTGCTTCTTATAAAGAAGTCCGGGTCTGAGTAGTAGGAGTTTTGGATGGGGCAGGCAAGTAGTCAGGCGGCGGGCGCGGAGCATTCGGCGGCAAAACCGATCGGCATGCTGGTCGCGGCGGTCGGGGTGGTTTATGGCGATATCGGCACGAGCCCGCTGTACACCCTCAAAGAAGTGTTTTCCGGTCAGTATGGTGTACAGGTTGACCATGACGGCGTGTTCGGGATTCTGGCGCTGATTTTCTGGTCGCTGATCTGGGTCGTTTCAATCAAATACGTGCTGTTCGTGCTGCGTGCCGACAACCAGGGCGAAGGCGGGATCATGGCCTTGACCGCTTTGGCTCGACGGGCCGCGGCGGGGCACACCAGGTTGCGCATGCTGCTGGTGGTCTGCGGGCTGATCGGCGCGGCGCTGTTTTATGGCGACAGCATGATCACACCGGCGATTTCCGTGCTCTCGGCGATTGAAGGTCTGGAGCTGGCGTTCGAGGGCATCGACCATTGGGTGGTGCCGCTGTCGTTGATCGTGCTGGTGGCGCTTTTCCTGATTCAACGTCACGGCACCGCGCGGATCGGCATTCTGTTCGGGCCGATCATGGTCACCTGGTTTGTGGTGCTGGGGGCGCTCGGTGTCTACGGCATCATGCAGCAACCGCAAGTGTTGCAAGCGATGAACCCGGTCTGGGGCGTGCGTTTCTTCATCGTGCACCCGGGCATGGGGGTGGCGATCCTCGGTGCGGTCGTGCTTGCACTGACCGGCGCCGAAGCGCTGTACGCCGACATGGGCCACTTCGGCCGCAAGCCGATTGCTCGTGCCTGGTTCATCCTGGTGTTGCCAGCGCTGGTGTTGAACTATTTCGGCCAGGGTGCGTTGTTGCTCGGCGATCCTGAAGCGGCCCGCAACCCGTTCTACCTGCTGGCGCCGAGCTGGGCGCTGATCCCGCTGGTAGGCTTGTCGACCATGGCCACGGTGATTGCCTCTCAAGCGGTGATCTCGGGTGCGTTCTCCCTGACCCGTCAGGCAATTCAGCTCGGCTACATTCCGCGCATGCAAATTCAACACACCTCGAGTGCCGAACAGGGCCAGATCTATATCGGCGCGGTAAACTGGTCGTTGATGGTCGGCGTGATCCTGCTGGTGCTGGGCTTCGAGTCCTCCGGTGCCCTGGCCTCGGCCTACGGCGTGGCAGTGACTGGCACCATGCTGATGACCACCATCCTGGTGTCGGCTGTGATATTGCTGCTGTGGAAATGGCCTCCGATTCTTGCAGTTCCGCTGTTGCTCGGTTTCCTGTTGGTAGACGGTCTGTACTTTGCCGCCAACGTGCCGAAAATCGTTCAGGGCGGGGCGTTTCCGGTGATCGCCGGTATCGTGCTGTTCGTGCTGATGACCACCTGGAAGCGCGGCAAACAGCTGCTGGTGGAGCGTATGGACGAAGGCGGGCTGCCACTGCCGATTTTCATCAGCAGTATCGCCGTGCAACCGCCGCATCGTGTCCAGGGCACCGCGGTGTTCCTCACCGCCCGCCCGGACGCCGTGCCCCACGCACTGTTGCACAACCTGCTGCATAACCAGGTGCTGCACGAGCAAGTGGTGCTGCTGACGGTGGTGTACGAAGACATCCCGCGGGTACCGCCGACACGGCGCTTTGAGGTCGATTCCTACGGCGAAGGTTTCTTCCGGGTGATCCTGCACTTTGGCTTCGTCGACGAGCCGGACGTGCCGCAAGCGCTGAAGTTGTGCCACCTCGAAGACCTCGACTTCAGCCCGATGCGCACCACCTACTTCCTCAGTCGCGAGACGGTCATCGCCTCCAAACTCGAAGGCATGGCTCGCTGGCGCGAGGCGTTGTTTGCATTCATGTTGAAGAATGCGAATGGCAATTTGCGGTTCTTTAATTTGCCGTTGAATCGGGTGATTGAATTGGGGACGCAGGTCGAGATGTAAGGCCATCAAAAAGCCCCCGTTGCCAATGCGGCAGCGGGGGCTTTTTTGTGGTTGGGCACTTGATTCGCGCTGACGAAGATCCCCTGTAGGAGCGAGCTTGCTCGCGATGGTCGTGAACGATAACGCGTAAAAACAGATGCCCCGCGGCGCCCTTGGGTTTTTCGCGAGCAAGCTCGCTCCTACAGGGAAAACTCAGGCAGTTAGTTTTTAGATTCTGTTTTTGCCGGAGCAGGCCGCTGCAGCACCTTCATCGCATCATCAATTACAGCCTTGCTCATCGCCGTCAAATAATGCGCGGCCCAGATGTGCCGGTCGGTATCACGGTTAAAGGCAGCCTCTCTGGTCAGGTCCTTGGCAAGGAATAGAAAGTCGGAAGCCATAGCTACAACGGTTACCACTCGCCTGTAGCAGCGGAAAAGCTGGCGGCGTGAGAACCTAAAAAAATGTCCAAAATTACTGGACAAGTTCAGCCTGCTCGCGAAAGCGTTGTGTCAGTCACAGGTATTTTGGATGTGCAGCCGTCTTCGCGAGCAGGCTCGCTCCCACAGGGGAACAGGGGTGTCTGCTGGAATGAAAAAGCCCCCGCAATCATAAGGCTGCGGGGGCTTCACTTGTAGGAGCGAGCTTGCTCGCGATGGTCGTCAACGATAACGCAGCTAGCCTGATACTTCATCGAATCCTCAGGTTTATCGCGAGCAAGCTCGCTCCTACTCAGCCGCCGCCTCCTTCGCTTGACGCTTCTCGATCACATCCACCAACCGCTGGGCCAGTTTCGGGTAGTTTTCGTCGAAGTGGTGGCCGCCGGGCAGTTTGATGGCTTCGCCCACGGCGGTCTTGTCGGTGCAGCCGCTTTCGTCGATTTCCTCTTCACCGAAGATGCACACCACTTTCTCCGGCGGCAGCTTGGCCATTTCCGGGCCGGTGGCGGCTTCTTTGCCGGCGTTGCCGAGCCAGCCTTCGACTTCGATCTCGAAGCTGCCGGTGCGGGCGAAGGCCAGCAGGATGATTGCGTCGACGCGTTGCTGTTCCGATGCTTCCAGGCGGTTGTAGATCGCTGGCAATACGTCGGCACCGAACGAGTAGCCGGTCAGGATGAAGCGCTTGGTGCCCCATTTCTGCCGGTAGTGTTGCATCAGTTCGGCGAGGTCCAGCGCGCTTTGCTCCGGGCTCTTGTGCTGCCAGTAGTAGCGCAGGGTGTCGATGCCGACCACCGGGTAGCCGATCTTGGCCATTTCGCCCGCCACATCGCGGTCCAGGTCGCGCCAGCCGCCGTCGCCGGACAGGAACAGGGTGACGGTGTCCTTGGCCTGGCCGGCCGGGACTTCAACCACTGGAATCTGCAGGCCGCCAGCGGCTTTGTCGCCACCGACGAGGAGCTTGCGCAGTTCGTTGTTCAGCACTTGCGGCAGGTTGATGTCGTAGTCGCTGATGCTGGTTTCGGCGTTGGGTTGGTCGCGCACGAAGCCGGCGCTGGTGTCGTCCGGGTTGTCGTTCCACGCCACCAGCCAGTGACCGTGAGCGGCGCTTTTCGGTAGCAGGTGCGTGCAGCCGGGTTTTTCCAGTGCCAGGTCCACCGAAACCGCCTGGGACTTGTCGTCCTTCTGCTCGGACAACCAGCGCCACGCCAGCACAGCGCCAGGGCCGATGCCGCTGACCAGGGTCGCCGGGCCTTTGAGTTCTCTCAGGCCCGCTTGCAGGGCGCGGCTTTGCAGCAGGCATTCCTTGGGCAGGATCACCTGAACGATCTGCGCCGAGCCGGTGCGGCTGAGGGTCATCAATTGTTTGTCGCTGAGCTTCTGGTCTTCATTGACCGCCACCAGCACCTGGGTGCGTGGCGTGTTGCCGGGGATGACGCGGGTCATCGCGGCGCCGCCGGCCGGTGTCAGCAGTTCGAGGGTCGGTTCTGGTGCCGGGCGTTTGAGGTACCAGTAACCGCCACCGAGAATCAGGGCCAGCACTACCAGAGTGGCCAGTACGTACCGCAAGGAGCGTTGAATCATCAGCGTTTCACCAATCCAGTCAAGCCGCCCGCAATCAGGGCAGCAGTGTCGGCCAGGGCAACCAGCGGATCGAGTCCGGCGGGCACGGCCATATAACGGGGTTCCCAGTCAGGCTGGAACTTGTCTTTGAAGCGGCGCAAGCCTTGGAAGTTGTAGAGCTGCTCTCCACGGCGGAATACCATTGAGCCCAGACGCTGGGTCAGTGGTGCGCCGCGACGGGGTTGCAACCCCGACAACGGCACCATGCCCAGGCTGAAGCGCGCGTATCCATGATTTTTATAATGTTGAATCAGGCCGACCATCATGAACTCCATGGTCAGCTTGGGGGCGTCGGGGTGTGCGCGCATCAGGTCGAGGCTGGCCAGGTCATGGCCGTAAGTCTCGAGCAAATTGGCGAACGCCACCGGGCGTCCTTCAAAACGAATCACCGCGACGCGGAAATGCTTGAGGTAGTCATCACTGAAACGGCCGAGGGAGAAGCCTTTCTCGCGCACGTTCTTGCCGGTCAGCCAGGCATCGGAAATCACCTTGAGCTCATCCATCGGCGCATGTCCCGGCTCATGGATTTCCAGCGACAGGCCATCACGGGTGCCACGGTTCCAGGTGTAGCGCAGGTCTTTCATCTCTTTGCCCTTGGCTTCGAGATCAAAGCGCTGCAGATCGACACGGGCTTCTTCGCCGAGCTTGATCGCGGTCAGGCCGATGTCCATGTAGTACGGCAGGTTTTCCGCGCGGACTTGATAGAACACGGGCCGGGCATGGTGGATGTCACAGAGGTCGCGGAACTGCCAGATCATTTCCGCCCGTGGCTGGGTCGGGCCGATCGGGTCGTACAAGGCCACGAGGCTGCGCCCACGGCGGGCGTACATCAGGAACGCCTCGTCATTGGGGTGAAACAGCAGCGCCTTGTCGCCGGTCAGGGCCAGGCCGCCATCCGGTTGCGCGGAGGCCATCAGGATTTTTACCGCGCGGTCCAGCTCATCCGGTGTGGGCAGGTGGATCACCGGGCGCGCGGTGCGCAGCAGCCAGGTCAGGGACACCACCACCAGCAGCACGGCGGCGCCGAGCAGCGAGCGCAAGCCACGCGGGGCGTCGGCGTCGAGGGTGAACTGCCACCAGAGTTGATGGCTGTACGGAACGTCCTGATAAGCGAACAGCAGCAGCCAGATCGATGCACCGAGCACGCACAGGCTCGACACCAGATACAGCGGCGAGAACGGCAGTTCGGTCAAACGGCTCGGGCGATAGAACGAGCGCCGGAAAACCCCCAGCAGGCTCGCGGTCAGGGTCATCAGGCAGGCTTCTTCCCAGTCGAAGCCTTTGAGCAGCGAGAGCACGGCACCGACCAGCAACAGAATGGTGGTGAGCATCCAGGCGGCCGACAGTCTGCGGCGCAGGCCTTGAGCCAGCAACAGGCAAAGTACACCGACCAGGCTGGCGCCGAAGTGCGAAGCGTCGACCAGTCGATGGGGAATCAGAAAGCCGATGTGTTCCAGGCGCGTATCGATTTCGGGGGTCACGCCGGAGAACAGCAACACCACGCCGGACAGGAACACCAGCACCGCCAGAATCGGCGCGGCCAGACCGGAGGCAGCGCGCAAAGACTGACGGGTCTGAAACAGGCGCTGGCCTTCGTTGATCAGCAGCAGCACGCACGCGACCAGTAGCGGCAGCACCACGTAGATCAGGCGATAGAGCAGCAGCGCGGCGGCCAGCGGTGCAGCGCCGAGTTTGTCGGCGAAGGCGGCCAGCAGAATCGCTTCGAATACCCCGACACCGCCGGGAACATGGCTGAGCACGCCGGCGGCCAACGCAAGCAGGTACACCAGCAGGAACGCGCCGAAGGGCGGCGCTTCCGGCAGCAACAGATAAAGCACGGTCGCGGCAGCTGCGACGTCGAGGGCAGTAATGATCAGTTGCAGGAACGTCAGGCGGCGGCCCGGAAGGCGCAAGGTGCGACGACCGACCTTGACCAGCAGGTTGTCCGGATAAGGCTGCTCCGGCAGACGTCGGCGATAGATGCCGACGGCCAATACGGTAAACAGCAGCAACACCGCAGCGGCAACCGCAGCCAGCAGCATCTGAGAGAGGCCCAGGGCGGCCGAGGCAGCAGGCAGGTTACTGAGCGTCGCGAGGGCAGCCAGCGGGGGCAGGGCGCAGCCGAGCGAGAGGCTGGCGAACAGCGTCATGTGAGCGACTTCCGAAGCCCCCAGACCATGACGTGCATATAAACGATAGCGAACCGAGCCCCCCGAGAGCATCGACAGACCGATGGCATTGCCGATGGCGAATGCAGTGAACCCGCCGAGGGCAAGAATGCGCGGCGCCAGCGTTACGCCGGCATAGCGGCTGGCCGACCATTCGTAGCTGAGCAATATGATGAAGCCGACGACCGTCGCCGCAAGTGCGCCCAGCAGTGCCGGTTTCGGTACTTCAAGAATCGAGTCGTGCAGAGCGTACAGATCGAGTTCGCTCAGCAAGTGGCGACAGGCAATCAGCGCGATCGCGAACAACAGCAGGGTGACCGCCAGACCGATGGGCTGGCGATACTTGCTGACCCGATCAAGCAAGCGCAAACGCTCGGGCTTGATGGGTTGTGTCGCTGTGACAGTGTCTTGTGGATCAGACGAGTTGGCGCGCATCAATCACCTCTTGGATTGTGCGCGACAGGATGGGGGTATCCAGCCAAGTTACCAATCCCTGTAGAAAAAAATAATCACAAATATTAACGCCTCTCACCGTGAAGCGGCGATGGCATGTCATGGGTCGTAGAGGGTTCTGTCTGCGATTCAGCATTGTCTGAACTCACAGCATTGAAGATCCGGAACGCTTCACTACACAGTGACAGGTCATTGTTGCGAAAGGACTTTTTCAACAGATACAAAAAAGGCCACTCTTTCGAGTAGCCTTTTTTGATGTTTGGTTGCGGGAGCCGGATTTGAACCGACGACCTTCGGGTTATGAGCCCGACGAGCTACCAGACTGCTCCATCCCGCGTCTGTGTGGCGGCATTCTATAGAGATACGCCGGTGTGTCAACCGTTAATGCGGAACCCGGTCAAATAAGCGTGAATAAGCGGCGAACGGTCGCAGGGGAGCGTTAAGTTTCGGAATCAGAACGATTTCTCGTCAGGTCTGTAGGAGCGAGCTTGCTCGCGAAAAACTATGGCCACCACGGGGTATCTGATTTCACGCGTTATCGTTCACGACCATCGCGAGCTCGCTCCTACAAGTATTGGTGTTTTCTTCACGCGCACAAAAAAGGCCACTCTTTCGAGTAGCCTTTTTTGATGTTTGGTTGCGGGAGCCGGATTTGAACCGACGACCTTCGGGTTATGAGCCCGACGAGCTACCAGACTGCTCCATCCCGCGTCTGTGTGTCGGCATTCTACAGAGGATCGCCGGGCTGTCAACCTTCAATCGGGATAAAACCTGTTCTGGTTCAATCGCTTAGCTTGAAAGTGCGACGGTGTAATCGGCTGCGAGTCAGGCATGGCAAGGCTTTCAGCTCTATCGTAGGTGGTCTTTCGATTGAGAAAATAAATTCATCCACGACTTTTCCTACGAGCGGGAAAGAACATTCAGACCACTGGTGCTATATACAGGTGTCAGTGAGATACTGCCGATCCGGCCTGCCTTTCCTCCTTTTCTACATCATGAATACCGCTTTCATATGACCCAGCGAAAAATCATCCACGTCGATTGTGACTGCTTCTACGCTGCCATCGAGATGCGTGACGACCCGCGCCTGGCCGGAAAACCGCTGGCGGTGGGCGGGTCGGCGGATCGGCGCGGAGTGATTGCCACCTGCAACTATGAAGCGCGGGCGTATGGCGTGCGTTCGGCGATGTCTTCCGGGCACGCCTTGAAGTTGTGTCCGGACCTGACCATCGTCAAGCCGCGCATGGACGCCTATCGAGAAGCGTCGAAGGAAATTCACACGATCTTTCGCGATTACACCGACCTGATCGAACCGCTTTCCCTAGATGAGGCCTACCTCGATGTGTCGGACAGCGCGTACTTCGGCGGCAGCGCCACTCGGATTGCCCAGGACATCCGCCGACGGGTGTCCAATCAGTTGCATATCACGGTCTCGGCCGGCGTGGCGCCGAACAAGTTCCTGGCCAAGATTGCCAGCGACTGGAAAAAGCCCAATGGTTTGTTCGTCATTACACCGGATCAGGTCGAGGATTTTGTCAGTGGCTTGCCCGTGAGCAAGCTGCACGGCGTGGGCAAAGTAACCGCCGACAAACTGGGCAGGCTCGGCATTGTCGATTGCTCGCATTTGCGCGAATGGGACAAGTTGGCGCTGGTGCGTGAATTCGGCAGCTTTGGCGAGCGATTGTGGAGTCTGGCCCGTGGGATCGATGAGCGGCTGGTGCACAACGACAGTCGGCGGCAATCGATCAGTGTCGAAAACACGTACGACGTGGATCTGCCGGATCTGGTGAGCTGCCTGGATAAATTACCGGAGTTGCTGGAAACCCTGGCGGGCCGCATGGCGCGAATTGACGACAGTTATCGGCCGGGCAAGCCGTTCGTCAAGGTCAAATTCCATGACTTTACCCAGACTACGCTGGAGCAGGCCGGGGCAGGGCGGGATCTTCAGAGTTATAAGCTGTTGCTGACCCAGGCGTTCAATCGCGGCGGGAAGCCGGTGCGGTTGTTGGGGATTGGGGTGCGGTTGGAGGATTTGCGGGGCGGGTTTGAGCAGATGGAGTTGTTTGAGCGGTAGATTTGCGGTGGATGTGAGGCCATACCTATTGTAGGAGCGAGCTTGCTCGCGAAGGTATATCAGGCACATTGCGGTCGACTGACACACCATCGCGAGCAAGCTCGCTCCTGCAAGGGCTTAATTCGGTCCCGGATCCGCCACCAGTCGCCCGGCATCCTTGGTCAACGACTTGAGGAATTCGGTCTGCAGCTCTGGATCGTTGCGAGTCAGCTCGATCAGGCTCTGTTCCAGCTCGCTGGCTTCTTCTTCCAGACCCAGCTCCGACAGACGTTTGACCCGGTGTACCCACTGGCTCACTTCGTCGTCTTCAAGATCGTCGTAAATCAGCCCGTGGGCTTCGAGCAGTTTGCCGCGCAACGAGCTGCTGACTGCCAGGGACGAGTCGCTGTGCACATCGTCCTGACCGTCTTCGACCTTGATCAGCAGCCGGCTGAGGTGATTGATGTCATGTTCGGCGAACGGGCTGTCCAGCAAGTTCAGGCGCAACACACCGTTTTTGTCGGTGCTCAGCTCGAACGTTTCCTTGCCGGCCTTGACCTCCACCGGACGCTCGCTCCACGGCAGGCTCGAGTATTCCGTGCGTTTGTCGAGCTGGACTTCGTCGATACCCGCCAGGTTCTGCTGCGCACGACCGTGAGACGGCGCGTTCATGAACGGGTTGAGCCCGGCGAAACCGTAACTGAACCAGTCCTTGGTCACGCTATCCGGCAAGTTGCCGAGGGTGAACACGTTGACCACGTTCGCGCCGACACCGGCCACCACGGCCACCGCGCCCAGTGGGATCTCGTAGATCTCCCGCCAGGGTTGGTAAGGCGTGTAGCGATCGTAATGCCGCGTGACTTCGAACTCGGTGACTTCGAAGGTCTTCTGCTCGTGGATTTTCACCCGGCGTTGCGGCAGCTCAAGCACCTTGGGCTCACCGACATCGATCTGCAGGCTGTGGTCGAGCAATTTGCGCTCGACACGTTCCTCGTGCTCGCTGCGTTGCGACATGTGATTGGCGCAGCCGCTGACCAGCAGGGTGCCGCACAGGGCGGCACCACCGAGGCCTAAGGTGTTTCGCTTGAACATGACTTCTCTATCTGGTGTCAGCGGCGGATACGGGCCTGGAGGAAGGACAGCACGTCAGCGACCGGCAGCGCTTGCGCCTCGGCCTCGGTGCGGCTCTTGTATTCCAGATTGCCTTCGGCGAGGCCGCGGTCACTGACCACGATCCGGTGAGGAATGCCGATCAGCTCCATGTCCGCGAACTTGATGCCCGGGCTGGTTTTCTTGTCGCGATCGTCCAGTAGCACTTCGAAGCCGGCTGCCGTCAGTTCTGCATACAGCTTGTCGGTGGCTTCGCGAACCTGCTCGTTGTCGTAGCGCAGTGGTACCAGCGCGATCTGGAATGGAGCCAGTGTGTCGCTCCAGATGATCCCGTTCTCGTCGTTGTTCTGCTCGATGGCGGCTGCCACCACGCGGGAAACGCCGATGCCGTAGCAACCCATTTCCAGGGTGACCGGCTTGCCGTTTTCGCCCAGCACTTCGCACTTCATCGCTTTGCTGTACTTGTTGCCCAGCTGGAAGATGTGCCCGACTTCGATGCCGCGCTTGATTTCCAGGGTGCCTTTGCCGTCAGGGCTAGGGTCGCCAGCCACGACGTTACGCAGGTCGGCAACGGTCGGAACTGGCAGGTCACGCTCCCAGTTCACGCCGAAGTAGTGCTTGTCGTCGATGTTCGCACCGATACCGAAGTCGCTCATCAGCTCGACGGAACGGTCGATGATGATCGGCAGCGGCAGGTTCAACGGGCCGAGAGAACCAGCGCCGGCGCCAATCGCGTCACGCAATTCGCTTTCGGAAGCCATGACCAGCGGGCTGGCAACGCCTGGCTGGTTGGAGGCCTTGATTTCGTTCAGCTCGTGGTCGCCACGGATGATCAGGGCAATCAGCTTGCCTTTCTCTTCAGCGTGAACCACCAGGGTCTTGATGGTCTTCTCGATCGGCAGGTTGAAGCCTTCGACCAGTTGCGCGATGGTCTTGGCGTTCGGTGTGTCGACCAGACGCAGCTCTTCGGCCGGGGCGGCGCGCGACGTTTCACGCGGTACGGCCTCGGCTTTCTCGATGTTCGCGGCGTACTCGGAACCGTTGCTGAAGACGATGTCGTCTTCGCCGGATTCGGCCAGTACGTGGAACTCGTGGGAGCCGGCGCCGCCGATGGAGCCGTTGTCGGCTT
The DNA here is from genome assembly GCF_059716135.1 of Pseudomonas sp. LBUM1651. Classification (NCBI taxonomy): domain Bacteria; kingdom Pseudomonadati; phylum Pseudomonadota; class Gammaproteobacteria; order Pseudomonadales; family Pseudomonadaceae; genus Pseudomonas; species Pseudomonas sp. LBUM1651. Next base: position 1,333,475 of record NZ_CP166805.1, read on the forward strand.
CAACGGGGCGGAACTTCAGGCCCAGGCGGGTGAACACGTTGCAGTACGCCTGGTGCATGCGGTCGTAGGTGACCTGCAGCGAAGGCTGGTCAGCGTGGAACGAATAGGCGTCCTTCATGATGAATTCGCGGCCGCGCATCAAACCGAAGCGTGGGCGGATTTCGTCGCGGAATTTGGTCTGGATCTGATACAGGTTGATCGGCAGCTGTTTGTAGCTGCTCAACTCGTTGCGCATCAGGTCGGTGATCACTTCTTCGTGGGTCGGGCCGGCGCAGAAGTCACGACCGTGGCGATCCTTGAAGCGCAGCAATTCAGGGCCGTATTCTTCCCAGCGACCGGATTCCTGCCACAGCTCAGCCGGTTGAGTACTCGGCATCAACACTTCGAGAGAGCCCGCGGCGTTCATTTCTTCACGAACGACGGCTTCGACCTTGCGCATCACTCGCAAGCCCATTGGTAGCCAGGTGTACAGGCCCGAGGCGAGTTTGCGGATCATGCCGGCGCGCAGCATCAGCTGATGGCTGATCACGACCGCGTCGGAAGGCGTTTCTTTCTGTGTGGCGAGCAAAAATTGACTGGTGCGCATGGTTGGCCGTTGTCGGTTGCTGATGACGAGAAATGACGGGGCATTGTACGGGCGAGATCTGCTGGCGTACAGGCGCGCGGTCGGTGGTGTGGCAGGAGGGCGGGAATCCCGCCACCCACTGCGATGCTTCCTACGATTCTTCCGCGACCTGGGTCGGAACCGGCTCAGGCCTTGGTGTCGGGCCTTCGCGGCGGTTCTCCTGGAACCAGTGCAGGGCGATCAACAGCAGCGTCGGAACACCCAACAGCGCGGTGATCAGGAAGAAATTGTGATAGCCGAACTTTTCCACCATGACCCCCGAATAGCCACCGATCAGGCGTGGAAGCAAGAGCATGATCGAGCTGAGCAGGGCGTATTGGGTGGCAGAGAACTTGAGGTTGGTCAGGCTCGACAAGTAGGCGACGAACGCCGAGGTCGCCAGGCCCGAGCTGAAGTTGTCCAGGGAAATGGTGCCAATCAGCATGTTCAGGTTCGCCCCCATGTCGGCGAGCATCAGGAACAGCAGATTAGTCCCGGCCGACATGACGCCACCGATGAACAGGATCGGCAGAATGCCGAAGCGCACGATCAGCAGGCCGCCCATGCCGGCGCCGACCAATGTCATGATCAGCCCGAAGATTTTGCTGACGCTGGCAATCTGATCCTTGGTGAAACCCTGGTCGATATAAAACACGTTGGCCATCACGCCCATGACCGTATCTGACATCCGATACGTGGCGATCAGTCCGAGCAGCAATAGTGCCTGCCAGCGGTAACGCAGAATGAAATCGTTGACCGGGGTCAGCACTGGTGCGAGGCCGCGGCGCCCCACAGCCGAAAGGCACACCGCGGTGAGCGTGGTGTAGAGGATCGCCCGCAGGAATGCGCGGTCTTCAAGCAACAGGTCGAGCACGCTCACGCCGTCGAACAGCACGCTGGCGAAATCGGTGTTGTAGAGCTGGGTGAACATCGCGGGAACGGACACCAGCAGCACGATCAGCACGAACACCGAGGCCAGTTGATGCACAAAACTGTAGCGCCCGGCCTGCAGTTGGGTGCGTAGCGGCACTGGCGGTTCACGCATGAAGAAAGAGGTCAGCAACGCCGGGACCATCAGGGCGCCAAACAGCAGATAAGTGCCGGCCCATGCCGAATGCTTGTAGTTGAAACCGGTGGAGCCGAAGCCTTCGGCGAAGAACAGGGCGCCGGCCGTTGCCAGCAGCGCCGCGATCCGATAGCCGGCCATGTAACTGGCGGCGAGGGCAGCCTGGCGAGTATCGTCGGCGATTTCCAGGCGATAGGCGTCGACGGCAATGTCTTGCGTCGCCGAGGCGAAGGCAACAACTACCGCAATGGCGATAAGCCAGGAAAGATGCTTTTGCGGGTCGCAGAAACCCATCCCGACCAGGCCGAGGATCACCAGCGCCTGGGAAAGCACCAGCCACGAGCGTCGGCGACCGAGCTTGCCGAGGAATGGCAGGCGCCATTGGTCGAGCAGCGGCGACCAGACCCATTTAAAGGCGTAGGCCAGGCCGATCAGGCTTGCATAGCCGATGGTTTCGCGAGCCACACCGGCTTCACGCAACCAGACCGAAAGTGTCGAAAACACCAGCATGTAGGGCAGGCCGGCGGCGAAACCGAGCAACAACAGCACAAGTGTTGAAGGGCTGGCATAGGCGGCGAGCGCGGCGCGCCAGGTTTTACGGGGCATGGGCTGAAGTCTGCCTCAAGATTACGGAAACAAAGCGCGCACTCTAACCGCTGTGCTCTACCGGGCGCCAGCCATGGCGCTGAATATCAACACGATTATTCAGGACACTGATGCCTTCGGCGCGTAATCGCGCGCGCTGCTCATCCCCTGAAGGACTGCCCACGGCCAGGCTGATCCGACCGCCGGCACCGAGCACGCGGTGCCAGGGCAGTTTGGTGTCGCCGGGCAACTGGCTCAGGGTACGACCGACCCAGCGCGCCGCGCGGCCCAGTCCTGCCAGCTCGGCAAGCTGACCATAACTCACGACTTTGCCCTCGGGCACCTGGGACAGGGTCAGATAGAGCGCCGTGCGTCGGATTTGCGCGGCACTCTCTGTTTCGGTGGTTGGGTCGGTCACGTCCAGCTTCCTGTAGGAGCGAGCTTGCTCGCGATGGTCGTTAACGATAACGCGGGTTGTCTAAATGCACGCGTTGTTCTGACGTTTTTCGCGAGCAAGCTCGCTCCTACACGGGATTACCGTCTGTAGAGTAAATCTTCGATCGCCCATTGAGAAATGAACTCAATGGAAATAGTCGTGTCAGTCCAAGCTAGGGCCTTATTCCTTCGGATAATGCCGACTTTTTTCGCAAACTTGAGCCTGTATTTGCTTATGGTGTCCAGAACCCTGCTGTGCCTCGCTGTCTTGAGCGCTTCCACGCCCTTGCTCGCCGATACCGTCTGGTTGAAGAACGGTGACAAACTGAGCGGCAAGATCACGCTGTTCGACGGCGGCAAACTGTTGATTCAGACGGAGTACGCCGGCGCGGTGCCTATCGACTGGAAGCAGGTCAAAACCCTGGAAAGCGATCAGGAGTTGCTGGTCAAGCAGGATGCGTACAAAGGCGAGAAGGCCAGGTCGCTGCATGCGGCAGACGACGGCAAGGTGACGCTGGAAAACGGCGAGGCGCCGAAGACGGTCGAGCTGGCGAGTATCCAGCAGATTCTCAAACCCAAACCGGTCGTCGAAGATCTGGTCTGGAAAGGGAATATAGATGCGGCGCTGGATTACCAGCGGGCGGAAAAGGACACCGATGACTACGATATCGACTTCAAGACTTCTGCGCGCCATGGCAGATGGCGTCATATCGCCGAAGGCGAGTACAACCGTGAATTCCAGGATGACGTGGTCGCCAGCGACAACTGGCGGGGCGAATACTCGCTCGACCGATTCCTGACCGAGAAATGGTTTTGGCAGGGTCGCGCGGTCTATAAACGCGACAAGGTTGAAGACCTCTCCCGTCAGCGCACCGTCGGTACCGGTCCGGGTTACCAGTTCTGGGATGACGAGCTAGGCGCATTCTCGCTGGGCTCGCTGGTTAACCGCACCGACTACGAGTTCTCCGACGGCACCAAGGAAAACTTCTATTCCCTGGCGATGAAATGGGATTACAACCGCTACCTGATTGGCAAGAAGGTGGAGTTCTTCACCAATGGCGAAGTGGGCAAGCCGTTGTCGGGCGTGGCGGATTATTCACTCGATGCCGAAATGGGCTTGCGCTACAAAGTGACCGATTGGGCGTCGCTTAACCTGAAAGCCGAGCGAGACATCATCAGCGGTACTGATGATGCGGATCTGGAGAAGACCCGCTACACCGCAGGATTCGGCGTAGCCTGGTAAAGCTTGGTAGATCAAAAGATCGCAGCCTTCGGCAGCTCCTACAGGGATTGACGTAAATTCTGTAGGAGCTGTCGAAGGCTGCGATCTTTTTTGCCCGGTAAAAACACACAGGCACAAAAAAGCCCCGCTTTTAAGGGCGGGGCTTTTTACTAAAGCAAGTACAAGTTAGATAACTTGAACTTCTTCAGCTTGCATGCCTTTCTGACCGCGGGTAGCGATGAAAGAAACCTGTTGGCCTTCTTTCAGGCTTTTGAAGCCGTCGGATTGGATAGCTTTGAAGTGAACGAACAGGTCGTCACCGGATTGTGGAGTGATGAAGCCGAAGCCTTTTTCATCGTTGAACCACTTAACGGTACCAGTTTGGCGATTAGACATGGTGTAACTCCTTGAACAAAGATAACTGCGACGCAGGAAGAACCCTGGCCGAGACTGAGTGCAAAGAGCAGGAAAAATTCTTGTAGATGGTTGGATCGAAATTCAACATATCGTGTAGAGATTCTCAGTGACACAAGCAGCACAGTGGCGCCACCTTAACCCTTTTTCCGGAACGTGCCAATGCTTCCTGCGAAGGTTTCTCTGTTTTCATGACTGACGGTGCATCGTATGGCGGCGAAGCTGCGGAATTTACGGGGGATGGTCGAGAATTGCGCCACGGTCTTTGAACCCGAAGCGCGCGCCCGGTAAGATGCCGGACAGATTTTTTCCACCTCGCTATTCAGGACACCCGCCATGAGCATCAAATCGGACAAGTGGATTCGCCGCATGGCGCAAGAGCACGGCATGATCGAACCGTTCGTCGAGCGCCAGGTGCGCGGCAGCGACGATAGCCGTGTGATCTCCTACGGCGTGTCGAGTTACGGCTACGACGTTCGTTGCACTAATCATTTCAAGGTGTTCACCAACATTAATTCGGCCATCGTCGACCCGAAAAATTTCGATGCCGGCAGCTTCGTCGACATCCACAGCGACGTCTGCATCATCCCGCCGAACTCTTTCGCCCTGGCCAGCACCGTCGAATACTTCCGTATTCCGCGCAACGTATTGACCATCTGCCTGGGCAAAAGCACCTACGCCCGCTGCGGCATCATCGTCAACGTCACCCCGCTTGAGCCTGAGTGGGAGGGGCACGTGACCCTGGAATTCTCGAACACAACTAACCTGCCGGCGAAAATCTATGCCAACGAAGGCGTGGCGCAGATGCTGTTCCTTGAATCCGACGAAGAGTGCGAAGTGTCCTACAAGGACCGTGGCGGCAAGTATCAGGGCCAACGCGGCGTGACCCTGCCACGCACCTGATCGATTCATCTGGCAGGTCGCGGGAATTCTTGAGCGGGTAGACACTCTACTGGGGTGTACTGCCCGGTTCGCGTACAGCGGACGGGGCCAATGCTCAGGAGTGCTTTATGAAGATCGATCCGCGAATAAGTGCCGAACTGGCAAGGCTTGAGCCCAATCAGGTTGGCGTTTTGGCCTGGTCCTTGTTGGCACATCCGCCAATCAGTATGGCGGGGGGCATCCCCGGTCAGCCTGATCCCGATACCCCCAACGAACAACCCACCGAACCTGGTGAGCCGACCCTGCCGGATGAGCCGCCTCCCGCTCCGGTTGCCTGATCGCCGTAGACCTGTAGGAGCAGAGCTTGCTCGCGAATGCGGTGTGTCAGTCCATATCTTCCTTTCCTGACACACCGCCTTCGCGAGCAAGCTCTGCTCCTACAAGGGGCGGGGGCTTACTTGAGGTTGCCGCTGAGGAACTGCTTCAACCGTTCACTCTTCGGATTGCCCAGCACGTCCTCCGGCGCGCCTTCTTCCTCGACCAGCCCCTGGTGCAGAAACAGCACCTGACTAGACACTTTGCGGGCGAAGCTCATTTCGTGGGTGACCATGATCATGGTCCGGCCTTCTTCGGCCAGGCCTTGGATCACCCTGAGCACTTCACCCACCAACTCCGGATCGAGCGCCGAGGTCGGTTCGTCGAACAGCATGACTTCCGGTTCCATGGCCAACGCGCGGGCAATGGCGACCCGTTGTTGCTGACCCCCGGAAAGAAACGCCGGGTACTGGTCCGCCACGCGTGCAGCCAGGCCGACCTTGTCGAGATAACGACGGGCGCGGTCTTCGGCTTCCTGCTTGCTGCAACCCAGCACCCGGCGCGGGGCCATGGTGATGTTTTCCAGCACGGTCATGTGGCTCCACAGGTTGAAGTGCTGGAACACCATGGCCAGGCGGGTGCGAATCCGCTGCAGTTCATCGGCGTCGGCCACGTGCATGCCGTGGCGATCCTTGATCATGCGGATGTTCTGACCGTCCAGGGTCATGGCGCCGTCGTTGGGTTGTTCGAGAAAGTTGATGCAGCGCAGAAAGGTACTTTTACCCGAGCCGCTGGCGCCGATCAAACTGATGACGTCGCCGGTGTTGGCCTTGAGTGAAACGCCTTTGAGCACATGATGATCGCCATAGCTTTTATGCAGGCCTTCGATGGTCAGTTTGTACATGGGGCATGCATCCTCAAGGCGAAAGTAGGTAGCCGCGGCGATAGGCTTCGGTGCCCGCGACATGGGCGATCACCATGCCGGCAGTGGCCATGCGCCGCAGCGAGCGGGCGTACATCAGCCCGGCGACTGTGCAGTGAATGGGGGTGACGCGATCATTGATCGGGTCGATGATTTCGGCGACCAGTTGCCCGGCTTCGAGGTACTCCCCCGGCAGCGCGGTGAACACCAGCAAACCGCCCACGGGCGTGGCCACCGGTTCGACGGCGGCCAGCGGCGTGGCGGGATACGGCAGTTCCGGCAGGGGCGCCGGTTCGCCGGCAATGGCGCCGTAGTGAGTCAGGTAATCGAGCAACGCCTGGCAGTCGAGGCTGGCCAATGGATGATTGACGTCACCCTGGCCGCGCAATTCGACGGTGACCGAGAAGCTACCGAGCGGAATGTCGAAGTGCTCGCCGAAGCGTTCCTGCAACTGCCACCAGAGCAGGGTGAAGCATTCGTCGAACGACCGGCCGCCGGAATCGGTGGCCAGCAGACTCGCTTCGGCACCGATGTAGCGGGCCAACGGCTCGACCTGGGGCCAGGCCTCGGGCGTGGTGTAGAGGTGCGCGACCGCTTCGAAATCGCAATGCAGGTCCAGCACCATGTCCGCATCACAGGCCAGTCGTTGCAGGATCAGGCGCTGGGATTGCAGTTGAGTGCTGGCGGACTGTCGCGCCAGTGCATGACGCAGGGTGCTGCGGATCAGTTCGAGGTTGCGCTGCGGATCGTCGCCGAGCTGACCTTCGATCTCATTGCCGACCTCTTCGCTCAAATCGACGAACCAGCGGTTGAAGTTCTGTCCGCTTTCGAGCTCGTAACGGCCCAGCGGCACATCCATCAGCACTTGTTCGAGGCCGACCGGGTTGGCCACCGGCACCAGCACGATTTCGCTGCGCAGGCGGCCGGCAGCTTCAAGCTCCGCCAGACGCTGTTTGAGGTGCCAGGCGACCAGCATGCCGGGCATTTCATCGGCGTGCAGGGACGCCTGGATGTAGATCTTGCCTTGGGCCGACGTCGGGCCGAAGTGGAAGCTGTGAATCTGTCGTGCGGTCCCCGGCAGCGGGGCCAGCAGGTCATGTATCTGGTGGCGCATTCTTTGTTTCCTGAAGCAGACAAGTCCTAGTGGGTCGGCCCGAGGAACGCCAGCCATCGGCGTTCGGCGAGGCGGAACAGGCCGACCAGCGCAAAGGTAACGGTCAGGTAGATCAGCGCGGCGATGCCGAACGACTGGAAGGTCAGGAAGGTCGCCGAGTTGGCGTCCCGGGCGACTTTCAAGACATCCGGGATGGTCGCGGTGAACGCCACGGTGGTCGAGTGCAGCATCAGAATCACTTCGTTGCTGTAATAAGGCAACGAGCGACGCAGGGCTGAAGGCATGATCACGTAGGCATACAGCTTCCAGCCAGTCAGACCGTAGGCCTTGGCGGCTTCGACTTCACCGTGTGCCATGCTGCGAATCGCCCCAGCGAAAATCTCCGTGGTGTAGGCGCATGTGTTCAGGGCGAAAGCCAGGATGGTGCAGTTCATCGCGTCGCGAAAGAACGCATCGAGTATGGGCTGCTCCCGCACGGCGGCGAGGCTGTAAATGCCGGTGTAACAAATCAGCAACTGGATATACAGCGGCGTCCCGCGGAACAGATAGGTGTAGAACTGCACCGGCCAGCGAATGTAGAAATGCGGCGACACCCGGGCGATGGACAGCGGGATCGACACCAGGAAACCGATGAAGATCGACGCACTGAGCAGCCACAGGGTCATGGCCAGGCCGGTGATGGTGTAACCGTCGGTGTAGAGGAAGGGTTTCCAGTATTCCTGCAGGAGTTCGATCATCGTACGGCCTCTCGGGAACCGGCGGCGTAACGGCGTTCGAGCCAGCGCAGGACGAAGTTGGACGCGCTGGTGATCAGAAGATAGATCAGCGCGGCAAGCACCAGGAAGTAAAACAGTTGATAGGTGCTTTTACCGGCGTCCTGAGCCGCTTTGACCAAGTCAGCGAGGCCGATGATCGACACCAGCGCGGTGGCCTTGAGCATCACCATCCAGTTGTTACCGATGCCCGGCAGGGCAAAGCGCATCATCTGCGGGAACACCACGATACGAAAACGCTGGCCACGTTTGAGACCATACGCAGTGGCGGCTTCGACCTGACCCCGGGGGACCGCGAGGATCGCGCCACGGAAAGTTTCGGTGAAGTACGCGCCATAAATGAAGCCCAGGGTGATGACCCCGGCGCTGAACGGGTTGATCTCGATGTATTCCCATTCCATGAAATCGGTAAACGACGTCAGCCAGGTTTGCAGGCTGTAGAAGATCAACAGCATCAGCACCAGGTCCGGCACGCCGCGGATCAGCGTGGTGTAGAGCTGGGCTGGTACGCGCACCAGTTTGACTTTTGACAGCTTGGCACTGGCGCCGAGCAGGCCGAGCAATACGGCCAGCAAAAGTGACAACACCGACAATTTGATGGTCATCCAGGTGCCTTCCATCAGCAACGGACCGAAGCCCTTGAGGCTGAAGGCAGATAGCCCCAGGCTTTGTAATAGGTTTTCGAACATAAATCAGCAACCTGATCGGATGAAAAAAGCGCCCATCGTGAGATGGGCGCCGGGCATTATTTGCCGCTGTACAGATTCAGATCGCCAAAGTGTTTCTTCTGAATGGTGGCGTAGGTGCCATCGTCGTGTAACGCTTTGATACCTTTATTCAAAAGTTCTTTGAGGTCTTTGTTACCTTTAGAGATACCGATCGCTGTTTTGGACGGCAGCAATTCGCTGTCGACCGGCTTGCTGACTTCGTAGCCCTCGCCTTTAGGCGACTTCAAAAAGCCCAGTTCAGCTTGCAGCATGTCCTGGATCGCCCCGTCGAGGCGACCGGACATCAAGTCTGAATACACCTGGTCCTGGTTCTGATAGGCCTGGGTTTTCACGCCAGCCTTGTCCAGTACGGCCTTGGCGTAGGCTTCCTGAATGGTGCCTTGCTCGTAGCCTACGGTCTTGCCCTTCAATGAAGCGACGTCTTCGGTCAGGCCGGAGCCTTTCTTGAACACATAAGCGGTTGGGCCGGAGAACAGCTCGTCGGAGAAGTCGATGACTTTTTCGCGGGCCGGGGTGACGGTCATCGAAGAGATTACACCGTCGAATTTATTGGCCTTCAGGCCTGGGATCATGCCGTCGAAATCGCTTTCGACCCATTTGCACTTGACCTTCAGCTCGGCGCAGATCGCGTTCCCCAGATCGATGTCGAAGCCGACCAGGCTACCGTCGGCCGCTTTCGACTCGAACGGAGCATAGGAAGGGTCAACGCCAAAACGCAGTTCTTTGTACTCCTTGGCCAACGCGGAGCCGGCAGCCATGCACAACGCCAGTGCAGAAAGGGTCAGCAATGCTTTTTTCATTATTCAAATCCCTAAGAACCAATATGAGCGCTTGTGGCGCAGAAATTATTGTTACTGGAACGCGTAAGACCTAATGAAAGTAGCAATTTCCGAACCAGAGTGCCGAACAAGCGTTTTAAAAGGTGATTCAGGAAATGGCTGGGCGGGATTTATGCACGAAAACGGGCGTCGGTAAATGACTGCACCTGTATCGAGCATATGCACATGCTTTTGTAGGAGCTGGCTTGCCAGCGAAGAATCTGAAAGCACCGCGTTTCTTCAGGAAAAGCGCGTCATCGTTGACGTCCATCGCTGGCAAGCCAGCTCCTACAGGAGATCGTGTTAACCCAGCAAATCCTGCAGGGTTCCAAGATTGTCAGCTTCTTCCACCGATTTATCCTGCCGCCACCGCAGCATCCGCGGAAACCGCACCGCTATCCCGCTCTTGTGCCGCTTCGACAGAGCAATCCCTTCAAACCCCAATTCAAACACCAGGCTCGGTTTCACGCTGCTGACCGGTCCAAATTTTTCGACGGTAGTCTTGCGCACAATGCTGTCAACCTCGCGCATCTCTGCGTCGGTGAGCCCCGAATAGGCCTTGGCGAACGGCACCAAGGTGCGTTCGCTGGCGTCGGACGGGCCGTCCCACACGGCGAAGGTGTAATCGCTGTAGAGACTGGCCCGGCGGCCATGCCCGCGCTGCGCATAGATCAGCACCGCGTCGACGCTGAACGGGTCGACTTTCCATTTCCACCAGACGCCCATGTCTTTGGTACGGCCAACCCCATACAGGGCGTCGCGGGCCTTGAGCATCATGCCTTCGACGCCCAGGCTGCGGGAGGCTTCCCGTTGGCGGGCGAGGTCGAACCAGTCTTCACCGGTGAGCACGGGGGAGGGCAGTAACACCGGGTTGTTGCAGTGTGCGATGACGTGTTCCAGTTGGGTGCGACGCCTGGCTTGAGGCTGGTTGCGCCAGTCTTCGCCCGCCCACTCCAGCAAGTCATAGGCGAGGACAACCACCGGTACTTCATCGAGGATTTTCTTGCCCAGGGTTTTACGGCCGATCCGCTGTTGCAGCAGGGCGAACGGTTGCACCGCGGGCGGCATTGGCGCCCGTGGATCGAAGGCATCTTCGGTATCCGGTGGCGCGGTTTTCCACGCAACGATTTCACCGTCGATCACCGTGCCGTCGGGCAGGCCGTGGACCAGGCTGTCGAGTTCGGGAAAGCGTTCGGTGACCAACTCTTCACCGCGCGACCAGATCCACAGTCGGCCGTCGCGCTTGACCACTTGGGCACGGATGCCGTCCCACTTCCATTCCACTTGCCAGTGGCTGGCCGGGCCGAGCAAGCCTTCGAACTGTTCGACCGGTTGCGACAGTGCATGTGCCAGAAAAAACGGATACGGCTGACCGCCGCGCTGAGCATGTTCGTCCGACGATTCGGCGGCGATCAGTTTCAGGTAACTGGCCGCGCTCGGGCGATTGGACAGGTCGGTGTAACCCACCAGCCGCTGGGCCACGCGTTTGCTGTCGAGCTGCGCCATGGCCGCCAGGGCTCGAGTCACCAACAATTTTGAGACGCCGACGCGGAAACTGCCGGTGATCAGTTTGATGCAGAGCATCAGGCTGGGGCGGTCCAGTTGCGACCAGAGTCCGGGCAACTGTTCGGCGAGCACTTCGGGAGATTCGCCGCGCAACGGCAGCAGTTTTTCCTCGATCCACACCGCCAATCCGTCGGTGGAACGGTGGGGCGTTTCGGGCAGTACCAGCGAGATGGTTTCCGCCAGATCGCCGACCGCCTGATAACTCTCCTCGAACAACCACGGCGACAGGCCGGAATACGCCACGGCCAGTTCACGCAGGATGCGCACCGGCACCAGTTGGCGAGGGCGTCCGCCGGACAGAAAGTACACCGCCCATGCGGCGTCTTCCGGCGCGGCCTGGGCGAAGTAATGTTGCATCGCCGCCAGTTTGGCGTTGCTCGAGGTCGTGGCATCCAGTTCCGCATACAACTCGGCGAAGGCCTTCATGGCAGCACCTCGGCGCTCTCGGGCTCGGTGGTTGCGATGTCTTCTTCATCGTCGCCGTATTCGGTGTTGAACCCTTGGGCATCCAGACCTTGTTCGCGCAAATGGCGCACCAGGACCGCCACCGAACCGTGGGTGACCATGACGCGCTCGGCACCGGTCTGCTCGATCGCCCAAAGCAAGCCCGGCCAGTCGGCGTGGTCGGATAACACGAAGCCACGGTCCACACCGCGCCGCCGCCGTGTGCCGCGCAAACGCATCCAGCCGCTGGCAAAGCCATCGCTGTAGTCACCGAAGCGCCGCATCCAGGTGCTGCCGCCAGCGGAAGGCGGGGCCAGGATGAGCGCCTTGCGCATGATCGGGTCGCTCTTGTTTACGTCACCGGCGTAGATCGTCGGCGGTAAATAAACGCCGCTTTCGCGATACACCCGGTTGAGTGGCTCGACGGCACCTTGCACCAGAATGGGACCGAGGCTGGCGTCGATGCCGTGGAGAATCCGCTGTGCTTTGCCGAAGGAATAGCAGAACAGCACGCTGGCCTTGTCTTCGGCGGCGTTGGCCTGCCACCACTGATTGATCTCGGCAAAGACTTGCGCCTGGGGTTGCCAGCGATAAATCGGCAGACCGAAGGTCGATTCGGTGATGAAGGTGTGGCAACGCACCGGTTCGAACGGCGCGCACGTGCCGTCGGGCTCGATCTTGTAATCCCCCGAGGCGACCCAGACTTCGCCGCCGTATTCCAGGCGCACCTGCGCCGAGCCGAGCACATGGCCGGCGGGATGGAAACTCAGGGTGACGCCGTGGTGCAGCAACCGTTCGCCGTACGCCAGGGTTTGCAGATTGATGTCCTGACCCAGTCGCGCGCGCAAAATCCCTTCGCCGGGCGCGGCCGCCAGATAGTGCTGGTTGCCGCCTCGGGCATGGTCGCCGTGGGCGTGGGTGATGACCGAACGCTCTACCGGCCGCCACGGGTCGATATAAAAATCGCCGGCGGGGCAGTACAAACCTTCGGGACGCGCGATAACAAGATCCATGTTGTTACCAAAATGGAGGGACTTGTTAGCTATGAGGTTTGGGCGAGGTCAGAAGTTCTATCGAAATTTCACGGGCAAACGACATTCCAATGTGGGAGCGACCTGTGGCGAGGGGGCTTGCCCCCGTTCGGTTCCGAAGCAGTCGTAAAACCCGACGACGTGGTTTGGCTGAAAGAATTCTGGGGCCGCTTCGCGACCCAACGGGGGCAAGCCCCCTCGCCACAGGGCGCTCCCACGGTGGGCGAGTGGTGAACCTTATTTTCCGGGTGTCAGGGTCAATCGCTTGGTCCCGTATACCTTGTCGTAGTTCTGCGGCTGCATCGGCAAACTCACGTATTGCCCTTTGAGCCACGGCTCCACGCTGTCGAGGTAGTTCGGGCTGGCCGGATTACCGGACTGACCGGTGCCGTTCTGGCCCATCAGCGGTTCGGCCTGGCCGAAGTCGACGATGAAGCGCATGGCCGGTGCCAGCGTGGTGTTGAAATCCTGGCCCCAGGCGAACGCCGAGGTGTTCAGCGTGGTGTGATCGCCCCCGGCCGCGAGCGGACCGCGCACGGTCTGGCCACTGGCATTCTTCCACTCATAACGGTGCAATTTGCCCCACTGCCAGGCTTTGTGGTCGCCGCCCAACTGGCTGTCGCCGGCGGTAATGGCGGCTGCAAGGCTTCGGGCGAGGATCGCCGGTTTGTCTTCTTTCTGCGGCGTGCGCGCGTCATCCCAGAACGGGCTGTCTTCACGGCCCAGCAGGTGATCGGCCTGGGCCGCGTAGGACAACTTACCGTTGGCGATAAAGGCTTTCCACGCCGGGCTGCTTTCCGGGCCCAGTTCGTCGAGGAAAATCTGTTTGGTGCTTTCCTGCAGGAACAACTCGTAAATCGCCGCATCGGCGGAGGTCGGGGCGAGTTTGCCGTCGAACGCCTTCAGGCGGGTAAACGCTTCGTGAGCCTTGCCGCGATCAGCGACTGGCAGCGCCTCGATAGCCTGCTTCAGCGGCTGGGCCATGCCCGGTGCTTCAAACATCTTTTTCAGTTTGGCGGCGAACGTAGTGGTCTGATCGTATTGCATAGCGATCACACTGCGCGTGTCGTGTTTGCCCACACCAGCCAGTTCGGCCATGCGCTCGCCACGCTCCGGTGCCGACCAGGAATTGGACAACTGCATGCCGTAACCACGGGGAATGACCCGCTGGTTGGCGGTGCCGAGCCAGCCTTGCGCCGGGTCCTGATCGTACGGGTGCAGCATCGGGTCGGCGTAACCGTCCCAGTCGTAACGACCTTCCCAACCCGGCGACGGCAGCAGGCCTTCGCCTTCGCGGCGGTTCGGGTAACGGCCGGTGACTTGCCAGCCGATGTTGCTGGCGTCGGCGAAGACCAGGTTCAGCGTGATCGCGCGAATTTCACGGCTGGCGTCCGAGGCTTTCTCGACGTTCTGCGCACGGGACAGGTCGAAAAACGCGTCCAGTGATTTGTCATCGGTGAAGTTCGGTGTCTGCAATGCCAAACCCAGGCCGTTATCCAACGCTGTGCCTTTGGCGCTGTTGAGCAGCGGTCCGTGGCGGGTTTCGTACACCGCTTCGCGAATCGGCCGCTGGCCTTTGACGAAATAGGTTTCGTTGCGAACGATAGCCGGCTGCCATTTACCGCCGATTTCGTAGGAAAGCCCGCTGCCCTGGCGTTTGATCTTTTCCAGGAACAGGTCCTGGTTGTCGCCCATGACCGAGGTCATGCTCCACGCCACTTTGCCGTTGAAGCCGCCCAGCACCATCGGCAAACCGGCGATGGTTACGCCGGACGCTTGATATTTCGGCGTACGAATCTGCACGTAACTGAACAACGACGGCACGCCCAGCGGCCCATGGCTGTCGCTGGCCAGCAGGCTTTTACCGCTGCGGCTGCGTTGCGGGGCGATCGCCCAGTTGTTCGATGACGTGGCGCCCAGCAGATTCAGATCGGACAGTTGACCGGTGGCCTTGCTGATTTCGGCGAGCCCCGGAATCGCCCCGTTCAGCTTGACGCCCTGAAGTTTTTCAGCCTCGGCCACCGGCAGTTTTTCGTCGGGAGCGGACGGTGTCAGCCAGGCGAGCTTGTCGGTGGTGAGCGTCTGCGCGAGCACCAGCGAGGAAATTTCCTCGGGCAGGTTCGCCGATTGGCTGAAATTCAGCAGGCAGAAAATCAGCGCCGAATCTTCCGGTTTCCAGTACTCGGGTTTGTAGCCGGTGGCCGCAAGGTCTGCCGGGAGTTTGTCGCGGTAGCGGAACAGGTAGGCGTTGACCCCGCGGGCATAGACTTCGAAGAAGCGTTTAAGGCGCGGCGACGAGGCTTTGTACAGCTCGGCGGCGCTTTTCTTCAGGTTGACGGCGCGCATGTAGCGGTCGGCGTCCAGCAGGTCCGAGCCGGACATCTCCGACAACCGGCCTTGGGCCAGCAGGCGCAGGGTGACCATTTGCGTGATGCGGTCGCTCGCGTGCACGTAACCGAGGGTGAACAGTGCGTCGTGGAACGTGCTGCTTTCGATCAACGGCATGCCCATGGCATTGCGGCGCACCGAAACGTTCTGCGCCAGACCCTTGAGCGGCTGCACGCCGGTAGTCGGCGGAAGGGTGTCCTGGGTGTTCCAGGTCTGACAACCGGTCAGGCTCAAAACACCGGCCACTGCTGCGGCAACGCCGAACCGGGGAAGAAAATGTGTAAGGGCTGGCGAGGCCATGGCAAAGCTCCTGCGGGGGTAGAGGCGCAATAAAGGCGCTACGTTAGAGAGCAGGAGGTGGCCGCGCAAGCGGGGTATGGGGTTATTTCAGGATTTGTCTGATAAACCGAGGTCAGCGATGTCCCTGTGGCGAGGGGGCTTGCCCCCGTTGGAGTGCGCAGCACTCCCAATCCAGGCACCATGTTTCAACTGAGGGTATGCGGTGTCTGGATTGCGACTGCTGCGCAGCCGAGCGGGAGCAAGCTCCCTCGCCACAGGTCATGCGTCGTTCTTAGGGTTTTGGTGGGTTGACCTTCGCCGCGAGCGCATACGCCTTCACCGTCGCCGGCCGATTCTGGATGTGGTTGAACCAGCGCAGCACATTCGGGAAATCTTCCAGATTCTGGCTCTGCCACTTGTGGGAAACGATCCACGGGTAGATCGCCATGTCGGCAATGCTGTATTCGTTGCCGGCGACAAATTCGTTGTTCGCCAGTTGCTTGTCGAGTACGCCGTATAGGCGCGCCGTCTCATCGATGTAGCGCTTGATCGCGTAAGGGATTTTCTCCGGCGCGAATTGGCTGAAGTGATGATTCTGCCCGGCCATCGGCCCCAGCCCGCCCATCTGCCAGAACAACCATTGCAGCGCCTGCTGACGACCGCGCAGGTCTTTGGGCAGGAACTTGCCAGTCTTTTCCGCCATGTACAGCAGAATCGCCCCGGACTCGAACAGCGACAAAGGTTCCCCGCCATCGGCGGGCTCATGATCGACGATCGCCGGGATTCTGTTGTTCGGAGAGATTTTCAGGAAGTGCGGCTGGAACTGTTCGTTCTGGCTGATGTTGATCGGGTGCACGTTGTAAGGCAGGCCGGCTTCTTCCAGGAAAATCGAGATTTTGTGGCCGTTGGGGGTGGTCCAGTAATACAGGTCGATCATGAAGTACTCCACATCAAGAGACGTCGTAAGGGATGGACAGCAACCGCGGGCGTCAGGTCGTCCTGTTTGCGATCGAGGACTTGCCTGTAGGAGGAGGTGATGCTGAAGTGCGTGAAATTCAATGACCTTGCGTGAGAAAAGTCGGCATGGAGCTCAAGACCAACGCGGCACTGATCATCATCGATCAACAAAAAGGCATTTTGGAGCCCAGGCTCGGCCGGCGAAACAATCCTCAGGCCGAGGTGCGGATTCTGGAACTGCTGGGTCTTTGGCGTGGAACCGGGCGACCGGTGATTCACGTCCAGCATCTGTCGCGTTCGCCGGACTCGGTGTTCTGGCCGCAGCAATCGGGCGTGGAGTTTCAGGAGCGGTTCCAGCCATTGGCTGGCGAGCAGATGATTCAGAAACAGGTGCCGGATGCGTTTTGTGCCACGGGGTTGGAGGCGAAGTTGCGTGAGGCGGGGATCGATCAGTTGGTCATTGTCGGCGTTGCGACCAACAACTCGGTGGAATCCACGGCGCGAACGGCCGGGAATCTGGGGTTTGACACGTGGGTGGTGGAGGATGCGTGTTTCACGTTCGACAAGGCGGATTACTTTGGTAATGCCCGCTCTGCCGAGGACGTGCATGCCATGTCGCTGGGTAATCTGCATGGGGAGTATGCGACGGTTGTCAGCAGTGCGCAGATCTTGATGACGGCTGTAAACCTGTAGGCGCAAGGCTTGCCCGCGAAGAACGATTACGCGGTTTACCTGAATTAACGCGGTGCCTTCTTCGCGGGCAAGCCTTGCTCCTACAGGGGAACTGCGTCTTTCACAGATCCAGTGTGTGGGGCTTGCTCGCGAAGGCGATTCAACAGACGAAGAAGAACTTCGCCCGAAGCATCAAGCGCCGTGGCACTTCTTGAATTTCTTGCCATTGCCGCACGGGCAAGGATCGTTGCGACCAACGTCCTTCAGGGCGTTGCGTACCGGTTCCTGGTGCGCGTGGCCGCAGTTCGGGCCGTGAACATGGCCATGGTCGTGATCATGGTGGTCGTGATGGTCATGATCGTGGTTGCAGTCAGGGCCATGGACGTGGGGTTGCTGGGTCATCGGGTGTGCTCCGGAATTAAATCGGCGGGGATTATCACGCCTTTGCGCGCCAGGTGCACGTAGTGCGCGATGAACACACCGGTTTCCAGCTCACCTTCCAGCCGATAGGGGACGGGTTGATCGGCTTTTTTCAGCATCTTCACCAGATCCCGCACCTTCGGCCACAGGTTGGTGCGGACCGGCACCTTGAAATACCCGCTGCGTTTGGGGCTGACGGTAAACCAGTGCTCGTGCTCGCCTTCGGTCAGCAGAATGTCACCCAGATGAATCCGGTATTCGAGGCCGCGCACCGTCAGGTCGCTGTCACGGGGATTGTCGACACGAAAGTACAGCATGAAACGCTGCTGCATCAGTTTGGCCTCGACGACTTCGACCTTGACCAGGTGCACGGCGGGTTCCGGCTCGTCGTTGCTGAACCAGGACGCGCAACCGCCGAGCCCGAGAAACAGGAGCAAGGTGAGCAGGTGCAGTGCGAGCCGACGGGTGATCATGGTCATGTTTCTCCCTTGACCCCAGTCTAGCCCTTCAGAATCACCTCAACTGCCGAAATACCCCGCGCAGCACTTCTTGAACTTCTGCCCGCTGGCGCAAGGGCAGGCATCGTTGCGTCCGGCCTTGAGTGGCACGGTGGGGTCGATAAAGTACCAGTGGCCGGCGTTCTGCACGAACGACGAACGCTCGCGGTGGCTGTGTTCGCCGCTGCCGTCGTGCCAGCGTGCGGTGAACGTCACGAACGCGTGTTCCGGCTGACCGCCAAACACCTCGGAGCTTTCCACCTCAAGACCCAGCCAGGTGCTTTGGGCGCTCCAGTCACTGATGGACTGCCGATCCAGGCCCGCCTGTTGCGCGGGCAGGGTGGTCGCTACCAGATAATCGATCAGGCCCAGCACATAAGCGCTGTAGCGCGACCGCATCAAGGCTTCGGCGCAGGGGGCCGGGTGACCGGCATGGTAATGACCGCAGCAGGCGTCGAGCAGGGTGCCGCTGCCGCAAGGGCAAATGGATGTACTCATTGCGTTACCACCAATATTTCCCGAAGTTTTCCGGATTGGCCCAGAAGCGTGAGTTGAGCCAGTCGGGCACTTGTTTGTATTCAAGCAGATCGTAGGTGAACAGGGTCAGCACCTGATCGTCGCGCTGGAAACGTTCGCTGGCTTGCAGGGCCAGGGAGAAAAAATCCGTCTCCTGCCAGCCACTGGCCGGCAAGTCCGCGAGCACCGCTATGCGACTGGCATTGAGGTTGCGGATCCCGCCGAGCAAATTCAGACCCTCGCGCTTGGGCAAGTGTTCGAGGCAATCGACCACCAGCGCCAGATCAAAGCGGCGCGCCGCCAGCTCGGCCGGCAACGGCCCGGGCGCCGCATGAGCGACGCAGGTGTCAGGGTGCGCGAGCTTGAACGCTTCAAGCGCGGGAAACTCACTGGCGCCGATCAGCAACAGGCGCAGCGGGGCGTAACGATCCAGCAAAGCGGCCAGCGCCTGCTGCGGCGTGCGCGAAGAAATACCTGCAATCATCGAAGATCCTCAATCAGAGCGCCAAGACTAGCCTGCCCAAACGCCCAGATATAGAGCGGCTTAGCGCCAAAAGTGCCGATCGCCCGTGAACACGGGACCAAACAGCCATGGCCTATTGCTGGCGGAGATGAAAACTCGGGTCTTTACTCCCTGAATCGGTTCTAAGCCGATCCCTCAGGAGAAAACTAGATGAGCATAGTTCGGACAGCATTACCCTTGGTTCTGCTAACCAGTGTGTTGACTGGTTGCGCAGGTTTGCAGAAAACCGACTGGCCGACCTGTGCGGCAGTCGGTGGTGTAGTGGGTGCGGGTCTCGGCGCGACCGAGAGCTCGGCATGGGCAGGGTATGGCGCGCTGCTGGTCGGCGGTACCGCCGCAGCCTATTGCTGGGTTCACGGTGATGGCGACGAAGACGGCGATGGCGTGCCGGACAGCCGCGACAAGTGCCCGGGTACGCCTAGAGGCGTGCAGGTCGATGCCGATGGTTGCCCACCACCAGTCCCTGCGCCAGTGGTTGAAGAGGCGGTTGTGGTCAAGGAAGAAACCATTGTCATCCGCGATGTTCACTTCCAGTTCGACAAAGCCACACTCACCCCTTCCGATAAAGATGTACTCAATACCATCGCCACACGCCTGAAACAGGAGTCTTCCACCGCTCAATTGACCGTGACCGGTCACACCGACAGCGTAGGCAGCGATGCCTACAACCAGAAACTGTCGGATCGTCGCGCGCACTCGGTGGTTGAATACCTGATCTCCCAAGGCGTACCACGCAGCAGCTTCGTATCCGTGACCGGTGCCGGTGAAAGCCAGCCGGTGGCCGATAATAAAACCGCTGACGGCCGTGCGTTGAACCGTCGCACGGAAATCAAAATCAACCGCTGACCCCTCGCACTCCGCGGCTTGTGCAGTCGCGGATGCGGGTCTTTACTCCTGTGTGACCGGCATCTGCCGGTAACACAGGAGCTTTCAACCATGAGCCTTCTCCCAAGGACCCTCTTGCCGGTTCTGCTGCTTGGCAGCCTGTTGACCGGTTGCGCGACTCACAGCGATGGCACTGCCCCCCTCAATCAACGCACCTGGCCAATCTGCAGCGTTATCGGCGGTCTGGTCGGTGGAGGCCTGGGCGCTCTGGAGAGTAGCGGTTGGGCGGCGGGCGGAGCGGCACTGGGTATCTTGACTGGGGGCTTGATCTGCTACGCCCAGGACGGCGATGAAGACGACGATGGTGTATTCGATCGACGTGATCGCTGCCCTGATACACCGGCCAATACCCCGGTCGAACACCATGGTTGCCCGCTGCCGCAGTACCCGGCCAGCGTGAAACCTGTGCAAACCGAAGTCATCACTCTGAGCGATGCAGGCGACGTGCTGTTTGCCTTCAACAAATCCGACCTGACGCCCTCGATGCAAAGTCAGCTGGATGCGCTGATGCCCAAACTGCAAAGCGCCGATGTGGTGAGCGTCAAAGTGATCGGCCATACCGACAGTGTGGGTTCGGACACTTATAATCAGGCGCTCTCGGAACGACGCGCCAGCAGCGTGGCGGCTTACTTGTTGGGCATGGGCCTGGCGCCGAACAAACTCACCAGCGAAGGTCGGGGCGAAAGTCAGCCCGTGGCCGATAACGAAACAGACGAAGGCCGCGCAAAAAACCGCCGCGTGGAATTGCACATCAATCGCTGAGCCGCGTGATAGAGCCGTCGGGCAGCCATTGCGGTTGTTCCGACAGCCATTCGGCGGCCTTCATGAAGAATTTTCCGTTGCCCTCTGGCTTATCCCGCGTGGAAGCCGTTACTGTGCGCGCAAAGAATAATTCTCAACGGAGGAGCGTATGAAGGTGTTTTGGGGGCTGGGGAAGCTGTTGACCCTGCTGTTCTGGCTGGTGGTGCTGGTCAATCTGATGACGCCGTTTGTCAATCCGCTGCACCTGTTGGTCAATCTGGCCGGCGGCCTGTTGGCGTTCCTTCATCTTCTTGAGGCGGTGTTCTGTTTCCGCAGCCTCAGAGGTCGCGCCCACCCTTGGCGTGATCGCTTGAAGATTGTCTTTTTCGGTGTTTTCCACCTGCAAACCATTCCGGCTCCCGCCGTGCCAAAGGCATCCCATGCGTAAACTCTGTCTGCTCGCCGCTCTCATCAGCCCGCTCGCCTGCGCCCAAGTGGTCAGCGTCGAAACCAACTCGCTGATGCGCCTGCCCAACACCGCCAGTACCTTGCAGCTGGAACGCCTGGAAGTGGCCGATTACGGCACGTTGCTGATTCCCTCGAACGTGACCGAAGTCACCGTGGGCGAATTGCACCTGGGGCGTGAAGCGCGGATCGCCATCGTGCCGAGCGAAAATGCCCTGGAGTTGAAGATCAACCGTGCCGAACTGTCCGAAGGCAGCCAGATCACCGCTCGCGGCGCGCCGGGCACTTACCTCAAGGCGGCCCGCTCGGGGCGCAATCTGAATGTGCAGATCAAGACGCTGAGTGCACCGCAGTTGTTGGTTGATGCTCGTGGCGGCGCCGGGGCACCGGGTTTTGTCGGCCTCGATGGCGCCAATGGTCAGGCGCCGGGTTGCACTTGGGGCCAGGCTGGCCGCGGTGCGGATGGCAGCAATGGCAGCGATGGTCAGCCGGGTGCGCCGGGCGCGCTGGTCAGGTTGGAAGTGCCGCGCGATTACCCGGCGGAGCAGATCAAGGTTCAAGTGGCTGGCGGCGCGGGTGGTCTGGCCGGTCCTGGCGGTAAGCCGGGGGCGGGCGGCAAGGCCAAGGGTTGCCTGGTGTACAAGGCCGATGGCGGCAAGAGTGGCAAACCTGGCACTGACGGCCAGCCGGGACCTGCGGGGGCTGCGGGTTCTGTGACTGTACAAAGGTTGTAAGAACGACCGAACCCCTGTGGCGAGGGAGCTTGCTCCCGCTGGGTCGCGAAGCGGCCCCAAAACCGGTGACCGTGTTTTTTCAGAATGTACGCGGTAACCGGTTTACGACTGCTTCGCAGCCGAACGGGAGCAAGCTCCCTCGCCACAAGGACCGTGTATTACTCAGAATATCGGCCTGGCCGCAGCAATCGCCACCAGCACCAACCCGACAATCAGATTAATCCCCACCAACTTGCGAATCCTCCCCAGCACCGCAGCCCCCGTCGGCCAGTCCTGCGCCGTCACCGCCGTGCGCAATTCCGGCAACAGCAAGGCCTGAATCCGGATAAACAGCGCCGTCATCACCACGTACAACCCCATCATCACTTGCACATAACGCGGCGCGGTCTCAAAACCGGCGTATTGCAGATGGATCATGCCCACGCCGCTGATCGGCAACAGCACCACGGCCACCCAGACCCAGCGGAAAAAACCTTGAAACACTTCTACCCACAGCTTCAAGCGGGCAGGGCCCTCCAGCGCCTTCACCGCCGCAGGACGCAAGACCATCCAGGCGAAAAACATGCCGCCGACCCACACCAGGGCGGACAGGACATGCAGGGTGTAAACGATGCCAAAAAGTGTCATTGAGGTACTCCGTTCTGCGCGGGATTAATTAGCGCGGTATGATAGCCGCCGATCCGAACCACTGAAAATTTATCCAGCGTTTTTTGCGCCCGACAATCCATGATCAGCACCGAACTCAAAACCACGATCCAGGGCGCCTACTCGCGTTTTCTCGAAGCCAAGAGCCTCAAACCGCGCTACGGCCAACGCCTGATGATCGCCGAAATTGCCAAAGTCCTCGGTGACATCGACACCGACGACGAAGGCCGGCGCAGTGGCGACCCCGCGATTGTCGCGGTGGAAGCCGGCACCGGTACCGGCAAGACCGTGGCCTACAGCCTGGCGGCGATCCCGACCGCGAAGGCCGCCGGCAAACGCCTGGTGATCGCCACGGCCACCGTGGCCCTGCAGGAGCAGATCGTCTACAAGGATTTGCCCGACCTGATGCGCAACAGCGGGCTGAATTTCAGCTTCGCCCTGGCCAAGGGCCGTGGGCGCTACATGTGCCTGTCCAAGCTCGACATGTTGCTCCAGGAAGGTCACGCACAAACCGCCACCGCGCAGCTATTCGAAGAAGAAGGCTTCAAGATCGAGGTCGATGAGGCCAGCCAGAAGCTGTTCACCAGCATGATCGAGAAACTCGCCGGCAATAAATGGGACGGCGACCGCGACAGTTGGTCCACCGCCCTGGAAGACGCCGATTGGGCGCGCCTGACCACCGATCACAGCCAGTGCACCAACCGTCATTGCCCGAACTTCGGCCAGTGCGCCTTTTACAAGGCCCGCGAAGGCATGGGCAAGGTCGACGTCATCGTCACCAACCACGACATGGTCCTGGCCGACCTGGCATTGGGCGGCGGTGCGGTTCTGCCGGACCCGCGCGACACCATCTACGTGTTCGACGAAGGCCACCACCTGCCGGACAAGGCCATCGGCCACTTCGCCCATTACACGCGCCTGCGTTCCACCGCCGACTGGCTGGAAACCACCGCCAAGAACCTCACCAAATTACTTGCGCAGCATCCGTTGCCGGGCGATCTGGGCAAGTTGATCGAGCAGGTGCCGGAACTGGCCCGTGAGATCAAAACCCAGCAGCAATTCATGTTCACTGCCTGCGAACAGGTCGCCGATTTCAAACCCGGCGAAGACGTCGAAGGCCGCGAGCGGCCGCGTCACCGTTTCGTCGGCGGGGTGATTCCCGAGCACATGCGCGAAATGGGCGTCGAGCTGAAGAAGGGCTTCGCCCGCCTCACCGACCTGTTCACCCGGCTCACCGAATTGCTCAAGGAAGGCATGGACGGCGAGGTCAACATCGGCATCGCCAGCAACCAGGCCGAAGAGTGGTATCCGCTGTTCGGCAGCCTGTTGTCGCGTTCTTCGGGCAACTGGGAGTTGTGGGGCGCGTTCACCGCTGAAGACCCGGAAGACAACCCGCCCATGGCGCGCTGGCTGACCCTGGCCGAAAGCGGTTCGCTGTTCGACATCGAGGTCAACGCCAGCCCGATCCTCGCGGCGGAAATGCTCCGTCGCAACCTGTGGAACGTCGCCTATGGCGCACTGGTGACCTCGGCGACCCTGACCGCGCTGGGCACCTTCGACCGTTTCCGCATGCGTGCCGGCCTGCCGAAAAAAGCCGTAACCGCCGTGGTCCCGAGCCCGTTCCATCACGCCGACGCCGGTGTGCTGCGAGTGCCGGACCTGAAAGCCGACCCGCGTGATGCGCCGGCCCACACCGCCGCGATCATTCGCGATTTGCCGCAACTGGTCGAAGGTTCGCGCGGCACGCTGGTGCTGTTCTCCTCGCGCAAGCAGATGCAGGACGTGTTCGACGGCCTCGACCGCGACTGGCGCAAACAAGTGTTCATTCAAGGCAACCTGTCGAAACAGGAAACCCTGAACAAGCACAAGGCGCGCGTCGATGGCGGTGATTCCAGCGTGCTGTTCGGCCTGGCGAGTTTCGCCGAAGGGGTCGATTTGCCTGGTGCGTACTGCGAGCACGTGGTGATCGCGAAGATTCCGTTCTCGGTGCCGGACGATCCGGTCGAAGCGGCACTGGCTGAATGGATCGAAGCCCGTGGCGGCAATCCGTTCATGGAAATCTCCGTGCCGGACGCTTCGCTGAAACTGGTCCAGGCCTGCGGTCGCTTGCTGCGTACCGAAGAAGACCGCGGCACCATCACCTTGCTCGATCGACGTCTGGTGACCCAGCGTTATGGCAAAGCGATTCTCAATGCGTTGCCGCCATTCCGTCGAGAAATTTCCTGATACAGCGGTGGGCAAATCTGCCCGCCGCGTTGTCTATCTCTCTGCCATCGCTTTTCCACTGGCCCATTGAGGTCGTTAGGGAGAATTTCGTTCTCATGATTCGCCGTTCCTTGCCCGCCGTATTTGCCCTGTTGTTCGCAACGCCCTTGTTGGCCGCTCCCGCAGGCCAGCAGACGCTGTTCAACTTTGTGCGCCCCGCCGACGTGGTCCAGGTGGCGACTCAGGACGCCAGCCTGCCGCAATCCAATGCAGAGCAAACAGCCGAAGGCGAAGTGCTGCGTCGGGTGACGTTCAACCCGGTGGCACAGCCAACCCTGCGTTTGACCCCGCAGACCGGCGCCTGGGACTGGTCGCAGTCGGGCATGATGAGCCTGCGGATCCAGAGCGCGATGAATTGGGCCGTGACCCTCTACGTGAAAATCCAGAGCAACGATGGCAAGACGCTGGTCAGTCGCGTTGACCTGCCGGCCGGTCCTGCGCAAACGTTGCTGGTGCCATTGGTCGCCACTTCGCCGCTGAGCCAAGGCATGAAGGCGGGGCCGCCGATGCCGATGACCGTCGACGGTCAACGCATCCTGTTGGCCAGCAGCGCCGGTGAACTGGATCGCAGCCAGGTGGTGTCTGTGACCTTGTCGATGGATCAGCCGAAAGTCGCCCAAAGCATCCTGCTGGAACGCTTTGGCGTGCAGGACGGCGAGGGCGTGACCCAAGCCGTTTACGGCGGTCTGGTGGACGCTTTCGGGCAATCGACTCGAGCCAAATGGCCGGAAAAGGTCAGCACCGACGAGCAACTCAAAAGCGCCGCCGCCAAGGAACAGCAACAAACCAAAACCTGGTTGGCCGAAGGTGAGAAGTCGTCGCTGGACAAATTCGGTGGCTGGATAAAAGGCCCGGCGTTCAAGGCCAGTGGCTTTTTCCGCACCGAGAAACGTGACGGTCGCTGGTACCTCGTGACGCCGCAAGGGCATCCGTTTTATTCGCTCGGGGTCAACACGGTTACCCCGGACGTCAACCAGACCTACATCGCCGGCCGCGAGTGGATGTTCGAGTCGCTGCCAAAACCCGACGAACCGCTGGCCAGTCACTTTGGTGAAGGCGACAACCGTGGCGGCAATGGCGTCGATCAGGGCCGTGCCTTTAACGCCGGTCGCTGGTACGACTTCTATGGTGCCAACCTGCAGCGTTTGTATGGCGCTCCTTGCGCACTGGGCAGCGACACCAAGACCGGTGTCGCCGAAGCGGCCAAGGCCGATGCGGTTGAGGCGACGGTCGAAAAAGCCGCTGAGCAACCCGTAGTTCCTTCCACGACCGAATCCGGTGTTGTCGAACCCGCCAAGACTGGCGTAGAGGAAGCAACGGTCGCGAAAGCGGCTGAGCAGAGACCCGCAGAGCCCTGTACAGCGGTGATTGATGAACAACGCTGGGCCAGCCACACCCTGGATCGCCTGCAAGCCTGGGGTTTCAACACCATCGGCAACTGGAGCGCCCCGGCACTGGCCAACGCTGATCGCGTGCCCTACACCTTGCCGCTGTCAATCGTCGGCGATTACGCCAGCATCAGCACAGGCACCGACTGGTGGGGCGGCATGCCCGACCCGTTCGACCCGCGTTTCGCCATGGCCACCGAGCGTGCCGTGGCCATCGCCGCCCGCGATCATCGTGACGATCCGTGGCTGATCGGTTATTTCGCCGACAACGAACTGGCCTGGGCCGGTCCCGGTGACGACCCGAAAGCCCGCTACGCGCTGGCCTACGGCACCTTGAAAATGACCACCGACGTGCCGGCCAAACGTGCGTTCCTCAAGCAATTGCGCGACAAATACCGCAATCAGGCAGGCCTTTCCAAAGCCTGGGGCATCGACCTGCCGGCCTGGGAATTGATGGAAGACCCGGGCTTCGTACCGCCGCTGCCAAGCGCCGAGCACCCGGAAATCGAGGCCGACTTCAAATACTTCCAGAAGGTCTTTGCCGACACGTACTTCAAAACCATTTCCGACTCGCTCAAGTGGCACGCACCGAACCAGCTGTTGCTGGGCGGTCGCTTTGCCATCAGCACCCCGGAAGCCGTGGAATCCTGCGCGCAGTACTGCGACGTATTGAGCTTCAACCTGTACACCCTGCAACCGCAGGACGGTTACGACTTCGCGAAACTGCGCAGCCTGGATAAGCCGGTGCTGATCACTGAATTCAACTTTGGCTCGGCCGATCGTGGCCCGTTCTGGGGCGGCGTGACGCAACTGGCCAAGGAAGAAGACCGCGGCCCGGCTTACGCCAACTTCCTGAAACAGGCGCTCAGTGAGCCGTCAATTGTTGGCGTGCACTGGTTCCAGTACCTCGATCAACCGGTGACCGGACGTCTGCTGGATGGTGAGAATGGGCACTTTGGTTTGGTCGGCATTACCGATCTGCCGTTTCAGGGCTTTGTCGACAGTGTGCGCAAGAGCAACCTGGCGGCCGTTGATCAGTTGGGTAAAGAGGCCGAGAAGGCCAAGGCTGAAGCGGATAAAGCCAGCCACGACGCAGAAGGCGGGCGAAAAGCTGAAGCCGGCAAAGGCCCGGGGAAGGGCACCGGACAGGCGGGTGGGCACTCCGGGAATGGCCATTAAGGCCTGAGACCGCATCATCGTTCTTCGCGGGCAAGCCTTGCTCCTACAGGTTATGTGTCGTTCACAACATTCGTGATCGACACATAACCTGTAGGAGCAAGGCTTGCCCGCGAAGGCGTCCTCAAAAACACTATAAATTCCAGATCCAATACACGGACAAACCGACCGCCCGGCCCGCCCCTGTTCCCAAAACCGCCAATGGCTGGAACAATGCGGGCCACTTTGTAGAGCTTTGTCCGAGGGAGTAGCGGGTGCAGATTCAGGGTCATTACGAACTCAGGTTCGAAGCGGTGAGTGAGGCGTTCGCCGCGTTGTTCGACGATCCTCAGGAACGTGGCGCAGCGCTGTGCATCCAGGTCGGTGGAGAAACCGTTGTCGATCTCTGGTCCGGCACCGCCGACAAGGATGGCCATGAGGCCTGGCACAGCGACACCATCGCCAACCTGTTCTCCTGCACCAAGACCTTCACCGCTGTCACGGCCCTGCAACTGGTGGCCGAAGGCAAGCTGCAACTGGACGCCCCGGTTGCCCGCTACTGGCCCGAATTTGCCGCCGCCGACAAGGAATCCGTCACCCTGCGTCAATTGCTCTGCCATCAGGCCGGTCTGCCGGCGCTGCGTGAGTTGCTGGCCCCCGAGGCGCTTTACGACTGGCACACCATGGTCGATGCCCTGGCGGCCGAATCACCGTGGTGGACGCCGGGCACCGCTCACGGTTATGCCGCGATCACCTATGGCTGGCTGGTCGGCGAGTTGCTGCGTCGGGCCGACGGACGTGGGCCGGGCGAGTCGATCGTGGCCCGCGTCGCCAAACCGCTGGGGCTGGATTTCCATGTCGGTCTGGCGGATGAAGAATTCCATCGCGTGGCGCACATCGCCCGTGGCAAAGGCAACGTCGGTGATGCTGCCGCCCAGCGCCTGCTGCAAGTGACGATGCGCGAACCGACGGCCATGACTACGCGGGCCTTCACCAACCCGCCGTCGGTCCTGACCAGCACCAACAAACCCGAGTGGCGGCGCATGCAGCAACCGGCGGCCAATGGCCACGGCAATGCCCGCAGCCTGGCCGGGTTCTACGCCGGTCTGCTCGACGGCAGCCTGCTGGAAAGCGAGATGCTCGACGAGCTGACCCGCGAACACAGCCTCGGCGAGGACAAGACTTTGCTGACCCGGACCCGCTTCGGCCTGGGTTGCATGCTCGATCAACCGGACGTCCCCAACGCCACTTACGGTCTCGGCCCACGAGCGTTCGGCCATCCGGGCGCTGGCGGTTCCATCGGTTTTGCTGACCCTGAGCACGATGTCGCCTTCGGTTTTGTGACAAATACACTGGGGCCTTACGTCTTGATGGATCCGCGCGCGCAAAACCTTGCACGGGTACTGGCCACTTGTCTGTAAAACGCGCTTAAGGGTTCCAGGGCCGGAACCCGAAGGCCTTTATGTTTTCCAAGCGTCTGTTTATCCGGGTCATGCCGGCCTGATTTTTTATGACTTCATTTTTGTGGATATCCAATGTCACTCAATAAAACCACCCTCGCTTTGGCCTTGTGTGTCGCTGTCACCGGCTGTGCGCAGACTCCACAAAATGATTCGGATGGCAGCAGCTGGTGGCCGTTCGGGTCCTCCGACAAAGTCGCGGCAAAAGAGCCGACTCCCGCTCCGGCACCTGTGAAACCAGCCGCTGCGGCCCCGGTGGCAAAAGCTGAAAGCTCCAATCCTTGGTACTGGCCGTTCGGCTCTGAGGAAGATCTGGACAAGAAGCCAGAGGTGAAACCTGAAGCCAAACCGGTCGAAGTGGCCAAGGCTGAGGCGGATGCAGGTGGCAAGTGGTGGTGGCCGTTCGGCGGCAAAGAGCAGAGCACTGCTAAAGCTGTGCCGATGCCTGATCCGAAAGTCACTCAGGCCTGGCTCGATGACTACGAACCGCGCCTGCGCGAGGCGATCAAGGACAGCAATCTGCAACTCGAGCGCCGTGAAAACGTGCTGGTGGTTACCGCGCCGGTAGAAGGCTCGTTCAACCCCGACCGTCCGGCCATGTTGCTGCCGGTAACCTTGGGTCCGTTCACTCGCGTGGCGAAAATCCTCGAAGTCGATCCGAAGACCGCCGTACTGGTACTCGGTCACAGCGATACCTCGGGCGCCGCACCGGCCAACGTAAAACTGAGTCAGGAACGGGCACAAGCCGTGGCGGCAATCTTCCGTCTCAGCGGCTTGCAGCGTGATCGTCTGATGCTGCGCGGCATGGGCGGCGAAGCCCCGCGTGCAGCGAACGACAGCAATGAAGGTCGTGCCTTGAACCGTCGCGTTGAACTGTTGGTGACCCCGCAAAACACCATGGTCGCGCTGCTGAGCAAATACAACATGCCAGCCCCGGCGCCGGTAAAAATGGTCGCAGCCCAGGACGTCAAGCCAGTGGTCAAGCCCGTCACGCCGGCTCCTGCTGCGAAGAAAGCCGCTGTGCCTGCCGCGAAAAAAGCGCCGGCCAAGAAAGCCGCCGCCAAGAAGGCACCGGCCAAAACTGCGACGCCAGCTAAAAAGACCGCGCCGGCCAAAGCCGCAGCAACTGACAAGAAAGTCGTTGCCGCCGATGCTGTGAAAAAGTGATTCGTTAACCAAAAGGAATGCGCCATGACCCAGGGCCTGGCTGATATGCGTCGCGACTACACCCGAGATGGCCTGACCGAGGCACAAGCCCCGGCCGAGCCGTTCGCGCTGTTCCATCAGTGGTTCGCTGACGCGGTGAAAACCGAGCAGGCGCCGGTGGAAGCCAACGCCATGACCCTGGCCACCGTCGACCAGGACGGTCGGCCGCATTGCCGCATTCTGCTGCTCAAGGGCCTGGACGAACACGGCTTCACGTTCTTCACCAACTACGACAGCGCCAAGGGCCAGCACCTGGCCGCGAATCCGTTCGCGGCCATGACCTTTTTCTGGCCGGCCCTGGAACGCCAGGTGCGCATCGAAGGTCGGGTGGTGAAGGTCACGCCCGAAGAGTCCGATGCCTATTTTCAGGTCCGTCCACTGGGCAGCCGCCTCGGTGCCTGGGCTTCACCGCAAAGCCACGTGATCGCCGATCGCGCCGAACTGGAAGCGCTGCTCAAGAACACCGAGCAACGTTTCAGCGATACACAGCCTCATTGCCCCGAGCACTGGGGCGGTTATCGCCTGTTGCCTGAGCGCATCGAATTCTGGCAGGGCCGTTCGAGCCGTCTGCACGATCGCCTCAACTACCGCTTACAGGGCGCCGACTGGATTCTTGAACGTCTGGCACCCTAAGCAGTCTACCGACCGGGATAGCCTGCCGCAGCGGCCTCCAGCCACTGAGGCAGGTCCCGACGCTTGATCTTCTGCGCTTGAGCGTTCGCCAGTTGCTGGAGCATGAAGACTTTCTTATGCTCGTCCTCTCCAGCCAAGGCTAACGCCAGGTCGCGGTCCATCCAGCGTTTGATCCGTACGTACAACCACCCATGGAAGTACAGACCGGCGACAGTGGTGACGACAATGATGAAGTAATCCATGACAATCCCTGGTTCAGCGGCGCAGCTTCCGCCATTTGCCGCTACTGTGTGCTGAGTTCGTGGAGGCGCCTGTACCTGGCCTGAATCAAACCAATTTTATCCGGGTCACGTCGTGACAGGCGTCAAGCTGCGGAGTTTAATGAATACCTGTCCTTTGGAGTTGATGCTATGCGTAAGTCTGTTCTGCTGGTTGCTTCCTTTTCCACGATGGCAATGTTGCTCACTGGCTGCCAATCGAGCTTGACCGGTGACTCCTATTCCCGTGACGAAGCGCGTCGTGTGCAGACCGTTCGCATGGGCACCATCGAATCCCTGCGTCCGGTGAAAATCGAAGGCACCAAGACCCCGATCGGCGGCCTCGCCGGTGCAGCAGTGGGCGGTGTTGGCGGCAGCGCTATTGGCGGCGGTCGCGGCAGTATCGTTGCGGCGGTCATCGGCGCCGTTGCGGGCGGCCTGATCGGTTCGGCCACTGAAGAAGGCCTGACCCGCGCCCAGGGCGTCGAAATCACCGTTCGCGAAGACGACGGCAGCATGCGCGCCTACGTGCAGCAGGTTCAGGAAAATGAGGTGTTCCGCGTGGGTGAGCGTGTGCGGATTGCTACGGTTGATGGTACTAGCCGCGTTTCGCATTAAGCAGGAACGGGTAACAAAGCAAAACCCCGATCAGGTGTCTGGTCGGGGTTTTTGTTTTTTTACCAATCTGACCGATTAGTCGCGTTACTCATCTGAGTACCCGACAATTTGGAAAAAGTATTGCGGATCGTAGAACGCTCGTTTGAGCATGGTTTGCAATTCTTCAATCTGAAGAGCGTCGAGATCGTATCCGAAGATTTCATCCTCGGGCTCCTTCCATCCCATTATTGTTCGCAGCTCTTCAATCTTCGTGGCCGGGATGTGCACTTCAAAACCCAGCTCCTCAGTTTCCTTATCAAAAGCAAAAATTACGTGATTCACGGTTCAATCCTTCTCGTTGAATCTGCCGGCTTGGTTTGATTTCCTGTCTGTGCGTCAAACTCACCAAGATGGCGACCTCGTTTGTCGTACATCTCTGATCGACGATGATGCTGTCGGCCTGTTTCGTCGGTGGATAAACCCAGATATGCGGCGCTTGCGGTGCAGCCTCCAGTGCTGGAATCCCGAGGATGTCGGAACCATCCACGGCCGGTGTCCAGATCAGTTCGATGCCGTCACCGAGGTCAGCCACCTGTTGGCTACCGCGCATTGTGAACTGCACAACATCGACCATTTCCCAATCACGGTTCTTGCCGGTGTAAAAACCGTAGCCTTTGAGAGTGCCGTCAGCCTGTTGCTCGACTCGAAGTCGCACGCGGGTGCGTGCTTGTTTGAGGGCGCGCAATTGATCTTCGTGGTAAAGCGCGCTGTCGCCCAGGCTCGGCGTCCAGAACACCGCGACCAGGCCGGCCAAGATGGTGGCTCCAGCAGCGCCGAGTGCTGCAGTCGGAGCAGCGAGCGCCGGGGAATGAAGCGCAAGACGTCCAATGCCGAGCGAAAGGGTACTGCCACTGATCGTTTCGAGATTCAGCAGCCCCGCATCATCTGGTTCCCGAGCGCCGAGCCAGGCAATTTCTCCGTAATCTTTGAGGCTGTCGGTCGGCACCATTCCCGAGGGATTCGAGTAATCGATGATGGCGTCCGGCAGCTTGCAGGATTTGGCGAAGACACATCCGGCTTGAGCCGGTTTTTGCTTTTCTGCCAGGAACTGACGGCCGCGCTCGAAGGCATCTTGCCTGGCGAGCATGGCCTCGTAAGCGTTTTGTCTGGCGTCCTGCTCGGCCAATTCGGTGGCGGTCACGTAGCGGTAGGTGACGTGATGCCCATCACCGGAGGGTGGATTTTTAATCCGGGGAATGTCCTTGTTGCCAGCCACTGATTGTCCTTGAGAGTTCGTCCATCGACAGCCCCGAAAGGGGCTGCGCGACGTTAACGAACGTGGCTAATCGTGGCTGTAGGACGAGTCTTGAATGACGCTAAGAGTTGTCTCTGTTTAACAGGATTGCAGCACGGTGCTCTTGCGACTCGCCGCCGCTGTCACCGCATAACCGATCAATGCCGCCAATATCGAACCGGTCAAAATCCCCATCCGGTCCATCCCGGCGTACTCACTGGCGCCCGGCACGAACGCAAGGGAACCGACAAACAGACTCATGGTGAAGCCGATCCCGCAGAGGATCGCAACACCCAGCACCTGACCCCAATTGGCGCCTTGGGGCAGGGCGGCGATGCCGGTTTTCACTGCCAGCCAGGTCAGGCCGAATACGCCCAGCGTCTTGCCCAGCAGCAGGCCGACCGCGATGCCCATCGGCACGTGGTGGGTGAAGCTTTCGACGTTCACGCCGCTCAGGGACAGGCCGGCGTTGGCGAAGGCGAACAGCGGCAGGATGCCGTAGGCCACCCATGGATGCAGGGCGTGTTCGAGCGTCAGCAGCGGCGACGGCTCGGCGTTTTTCGTGCGCAATGGAATGCAGAACGCCAGGGTCACGCCAGCCAGTGTCGCGTGGACACCGCTCTTGAGCACGCAAACCCAGAGGATCAGGCCGATGATCATGTACGGCCCGAGTTTCACCACGCCGAGCCGGTTCATCCCGATCAGCGCTGCGATACATGCCGCGGCCAGCCCCAGGGACAGGGTCGACAATTCACCGGAATAGAAGATCGCAATGACGATGATGGCGCCGAGGTCGTCGATGATCGCCAGGGTCATCAGGAACAGCTTCAGCGACACCGGCACTCGCTTGCCCAGCAGGGCGAGCACGCCGAGGGCGAAGGCGATGTCGGTGGCCATCGGGATGGCCCAGCCACCCAGGGCTGCCGGGTCGTCTCGGTTCAGGAACCAGTAAATCAGCGCCGGCACCACCATGCCGCCAATCGCGGCCGCGCCCGGCAGGACGATTTGCGAAGGTTTCGACAGCTGACCATCGAGGACTTCGCGCTTCACTTCCAGGCCGATCAGTAGAAAGAACAGGGCCATCAGGCCGTCGTTGATCCACAGCAGCAACGGCTTGGCGATTTTCAGCGCGCCGATCTGGGCGACCACGGGGGTGTCCAGCAATCCGTTATAGAGCCACGACAGCGACGAGTTGTTGATGATCAAGGCCAGGGCTGCAGCGGCGATCAGTAACAGACCGCTGGCAGCTTCCAACTGAAAGAAACGCGTGAACGTGCTACGCAGAGGCAAGGTCGCTCTCCATCGATGAATTCAAAAGGTGGCACACCCTAACCCGTACCGTTAGTTGTTAAAACAAAAGTTATATTCTTTTTTGTTATATGCCATTACAACGCTAGCGGTGAACGAAACTGAGCCTAGCAGTTGCCGAGCGTATTCAAGCTCAGCTGTATCTGTGCGTGATGTAGGTTTTTTCCTAAGCTTATGAGCTGAGCCTTGCAACAAGGCCGACTCGACGAGAAAACCACCATGAGCGACAACCGACAGTGGGCCCGCGAAGCCATCCGGATCATCGAAGCCGACTTCCAGCGCAGCGCCGACACCCACCTGATCCCTTTGCCGCTGCCAGGTTTTCCGGGCATCGAGTTGTACTTCAAGGATGAGTCCAGCCATCCCACCGGCAGCCTTAAACACCGGTTGGCCCGCTCGTTGTTCCTCTATGCCTTGTGTAACGGCTGGCTCAAACCCGGCGCACCGGTGATTGAAGCGTCCAGCGGTTCGACGGCGATTTCGGAGGCGTACTTCGCCCGTTTGCTCGGATTGCCGTTCATTGCGGTGATGCCGGCGACGACCTCCAAAGAGAAGATCGCGCAGATCGCTTTCTACGGGGGCAAGAGCCATCTGGTGGACGATCCGACGCAGATCTACGCCGAGTCCGAGCGCCTGGCTCGCGAACACGATGGGCACTTCATCGATCAGTTCACTTACGCCGAACGCGCCACCGACTGGCGGGCGAACAACAACATCGCCGAATCGATCTTCCATCAGATGCGTTTCGAGCAACACCCCGAACCGAGCTGGCTGATTTCCAGCCCCGGCACCGGTGGCACCACCGCGACCCTCGGCCGTTACGTGCGTTATCGCCAGCACCGCACCCGCGTGCTGTGCGCCGATGCCGAACGCTCGGTGTTCTTCGAGTACTACCAGACTGGCGATGCCAGCCTGCGACTGGATCACGGTTCGCGGATTGAAGGCATCGGTCGGCCACGGGTGGAAGCGTCGTTCCTGCCCAAGGTGATTGATGCGATGGTCAAAGTGCCGGACGCCCTGTCACTGGCGGCCATGCATTACCTGGCGCAGCATTTGGGACGACGGGTTGGCGGATCGAGCGGGACCAACCTGATCGGCGCCTTGATGGCGGCCCAGCAGATGATGGCCGCGGGCGAGTCGGGGTCGATCGTGGCGATTCTCTGTGATGGCGGCGAACGCTATGAGACCAGCTATTACGATCAGGCCTGGCTCAAGGCCCAAGGGTATGAGTTGAGTGGTTTGATGGATGCCGTGGCGGCGACTGTCGAGCGCGGCGAACCGTTGCCCGCCACCGTGCTGCGCGCCAATATCTGATAAAGCAAAAAGATCGCAGCCTTCGGCAGCTCCTACAGGGGATGGTGTACACCCTGTAGGAGCTGCCGAAGGCTGCGATCTTTTGATCTTAAGGCTTTAAGCTTCGAGACCGAGGATGTCGCGAGCGACGGCTTCGGCGATGCGAATCCCGTCCACACCTGCCGACAGAATCCCGCCCGCATAACCCGCGCCTTCACCCGCCGGGAACAAGCCCTTCACGTTCAGGCTCTGCATCGACTCGTTACGGGTAATCCGCAGCGGCGACGATGTACGCGTCTCGATCCCGGTCAACACCGCGTCATGCAGCGAGTAACCACGAATCTGCTTCTCGAACGCCGGCAAGGCTTCGCGAATGGCTTCGATGGCGAATGCCGGCAAGGCCAGCGCCAAATCACCCAGCGCAACGCCTGGCTTGTAGGACGGTTCAACACTGCCCAGCTCGGTGGACGGTTTGCCTGCGATGAAATCGCCAACCAGTTGCGCCGGCGCTTCGTAGTTGCTGCCGCCCAGCACAAAGGCGTGGGATTCCAGGCGTTCCTGCAACTCGATACCGGCCAGCGGGCCGCCCGGATAATCGACTTCCGGGGTGATGCCGACGACGATCCCGGAGTTGGCGTTGCGTTCGTTACGCGAGTACTGGCTCATGCCGTTGGTCACGACGCGATTCGGCTCGGAGGTCGCCGCGACCACGGTGCCGCCCGGGCACATGCAGAAGCTGTAGACCGAGCGACCGTTCTTGGCGTGGTGCACCAGTTTGTAGTCGGCGGCACCCAGTTTCGGGTGGCCGGCGTATTTGCCCAGGCGCGCGCGGTCGATCAGCGACTGTGGGTGTTCGATGCGGAAGCCCACCGAGAACGGCTTGGCTTCCATGAACACGCCGCGACCGTGAAGCATGCGGAAGGTGTCGCGGGCGCTGTGGCCGAGGGCCAGAATCACGTGTTTCGAATGGATCTGCTCGCCGCCGTTGAGCTCGACGCCGACCAGTTGGCCGTCCTCGATCAACACGTCGGTGACGCGCTGCTGGAAGCGTACTTCTCCGCCCAGGGCGCGAATCTGCTCACGCATGTTTTCCACAACGCCGGTCAGACGGAATGTACCGATGTGCGGTTTGCTGACGTAGAGGATTTCTTCCGGCGCGCCGGCTTTGACGAATTCATGCAGGACTTTGCGACCGATGAATTTCGGGTCCTTGATCTGGCTGTAGAGCTTGCCGTCGGAGAACGTCCCCGCGCCGCCTTCACCAAATTGCACGTTGGACTCGGGGTTGAGCACGCTTTTACGCCACAGGCCCCAGGTGTCTTTGGTGCGCTGGCGCACTTCGGTGCCGCGCTCGAGGATGATCGGCTTGAAGCCCATCTGCGCCAGCAGCAGCCCGGCGAAAATCCCGCAGGGCCCGAAGCCGACGACGACCGGGCGTTGTTCGAGATCGGCCGGCGCCTGGCCGACCACTTTGTAGCTGACATCCGGTGCCACGTTGACGTTTCGGTCATCGGCGAACTTGTGCAGCAACGCCGCCTCATCCTTCGCAGTGAGGTCGATGGTGTAGATGAAGCACAGGTCGGAGGACTTTTTGCGCGCATCGTAGCTGCGCTTGAACAAGGTGTAATCGAGCAGGTCATCACTGGCGATGCCCAGGCGCTGCACGATGGCAGGGCGCAGGTCTTCATCGGGATGGTCGATCGGCAGCTTGAGTTCGGTGATTCGTAACATGACAGGATCCGGTTCGCGGGGCGCACAACTGCGCCAAGGCGTTTGAAGCCCGCGATTATAAGCCTCAAAGAACGATTCCCGTGAGGCTTAAACGATCAGTCGTCGCGCGATCCGCCGAAATACCCGCAGCCACGTTGAACCTGGCCATCGATGCGCAATTCGGCGCTCATGTGCTGGACGCTGCCGGTGCTGCTGTCGACGCAACGTTGCGGTGCGACCCACAGTTCGATGTGCTGGTTGTTGGCTTCGGTGCTGAGGTTGAAGCGGCCATCGCCCAGTTGTTCTTCAACATAAGGTATGGCCAGGGGTGGTTGTCCCGCACGGTCGATGACCATGCCTTTGCCGCTGACCTTGACGTTCCACTCCGGGCCGTGGCCGGCGGCGCGCAGGATCAGCAGTTTGAAATTCGGATCGCCGCAGGCGGTGCCCGACCGTTCGACGCGGTATAGCTGCTCCAGATCGAGGCGGCTGTCGACGATCTTTCCGCGCACATCAGCGAACAGCTTGCCCTGGGCATCGGCGAGGGTCGCGAACTCTTGCAGGACGCTGGTGCCGCCGGTGTCATTGACCAGGTAACTGCGCTGCTCATTGCATGGCTGGAACAACAGCTTGCCGTCGGCCGCCTTCAGTTGACCCTGCATTCGGGTCTGGCCCACGTGGGAAGCACTTTCACGCGGACCATCCAGCAACTGGCAGGCAGCGAACAGCGGAAGCAGGGCAACAAGGACTAAGGAACGGGCAACACGCATCTTTGGCTCTCCAGACAAGTGCCGCCACGTTACTCAGCCTGACCGTTCATCACAACCCCGCTGGCGCACGTTGATCAACCTGACCGTTCATCAAAACCCCGCTGGCGCACGTTGATCAACCTTACCGTTCATCACAACCCCGCTGGCGCACGTTGATCAACCTTACCGTTCATCACAACCCCGCTGGC
This sequence comes from Pseudomonas sp. LBUM1651, assembly GCF_059716135.1. NCBI lineage: Bacteria > Pseudomonadati > Pseudomonadota > Gammaproteobacteria > Pseudomonadales > Pseudomonadaceae > Pseudomonas > Pseudomonas sp. LBUM1651. The sequence goes on from NZ_CP166805.1 coordinate 1,371,640, forward strand.
GCACGTTGATCAACCTTACCGTTCATCACAACCCTGCTGACGCACGTTGATCAACCTGTAGGAGCACAGCTTGCTGGCGAAGGCGATCTTGAGGACGCCATCGCCGGCAAGCCGTGCTCCAGATTGCGCTGGTTTAGCCGACGCGAAAGGTCTGACCCGTTTGCAGGCCTTCGACGCTTTTGGCGTAGGCCAGTGCCACATCGGCGGCCGGAACCGGTTTGTACCCGCGGAAGTACGGCGCGTATTTGCCCATGGCTTCGAGCAACACGTTAGGGCTCACCGAGTTCACCCGCAGACCGCGCGGCAGTTCAATCGCCGCGGCGCGCACGAAGCTGTCGAGGGCGCCGTTGACCAGTGCCGCCGAGGCACCGCTGCGAATCGGATCGTGGCTGAGTACGCCGGTGGTGAGGGTGAACGAGGCGCCGTCGTTGGCATATTCGCGACCGATCAACAGCAGGTTGACCTGGCCCATCAGCTTGTCTTTCAGACCGAGTGCGAAACTGTCTTCGGTCATTTCACCGAGCGGTGCGAAGGTCACGTTGCCCGCGGCGCAGACCAGCGCGTCGAACTTGCCGGTCTGTTCGAACAGTGTGCGAATCGAGGCGCTGTCGCTGATATCCACATGGAAGTCGCCGCTGTTGCGACCGATGCGAATGATCTCGTGACGCTCGGACAATTCCTTGTCGATCGCCGAACCGATGGTGCCGCCTGCGCCTATCAAAAGAATTTTCATGCTGCTGAACCTCATGTGTGTTGAAAGTGGCTTCAGTCTAGAGTGGTTTTTTCTGCGGATAAGCGCGCTAATAGGCAACCTTTGGTTTTCAAATGGAAACAATCCATGAGCGAAATGGATGATCTGGCGGCGTTTGCGGTGTTGATCGAAGCGGGCAGTTTCACCTTGGCGGCGCAGCAATTGGGTTGCAGCAAAGGGCAATTGTCCAAGCGCATCAGCCTGCTTGAGACGCGGTTTTCCGTGGTGCTGCTGCAACGCACCACGCGCCGCTTGAGCCTGACGGCGGCGGGGGCGGCGCTGTTGCCGCAAGCCCAGGCCCTGGTGGTACAAGTGGAAAGGGCACGTCAGGCATTGGCGCGGTTGAAGGACGACATGGCCGGGCCGGTGCGTATGACGGTTCCGGTATCCCTGGGAGAAACGTTCTTCGATGGCTTGTTGCTGGAGTTTTCCCAGCAGTACCCCGACGTGCAGATTGAGCTGGACCTCAGCAACAACTATCGTGATTTGTCCGGTGACGGTTTTGATCTGGCGGTGCGTTCCGAAGTGGGCAACGACGAGCGCCTGGTCGCACGACCGCTGCTGGCCTGGCACGAGCTGACCTGCGCCAGCCCGGGCTACCTCGAGCAATACGGCGAACCGGTGACGCCACAAGCTCTCGCGGAACACCGCTGTTTACTCAACAGCCATTACAGCGGCCGCGAAGAATGGCTTTATCACCAGCAACACGAGTTGTTGCGGATTCGGGTGTCGGGACCGTTCGCCAGCAACCATTACAGCCTGCTGAAGAAAGCGGCACTGGCCGGCGCCGGTATTGCGCGTCTGCCGTCCTACCTGTTGCAAACGGAATTGGCTGACGGGCGTTTGCGCTGGCTCCTGCGCGACTATCAGACACGTCGCATGCCGATGTACCTGGTGCATCCGTATCAGGGCGGGCTGCCGAAACGCACGCAGGTGCTGGCGGATTATTTGATTGGCTGGTTCAAGCGCAGTGGGGAGGCGTTGGACCGGCTGTAGCGAAACCTTCAACCACCGCACAACCCTGTGGCGAGGGGGCTTGTCGGACCGCCGCACCGCCCCGTTCGGCTGCGCAGCAGTTGTAAAAACGGTAAACGCGGTATGTCTGCAGAACCGAGTCTTCAGGTATTGGGGCTGCTTCGCAGCCCGACGGGGCGGTGCGGCGGTCCGACAAGCCCCCTCGCCACAGGGTTCATTGGGTCAGCCATTATCGATAGGTACAAAAAAACGGCCCGAAGGCCGTTTTTTTGTTTACCGCAAACGCTCAACCACCGAGGTACGCTTCGCGCACTTTCGGGTCGGTCAGCAGCGCTTCGCCGGTGCCTTGCATCACCACCCGGCCGTTCTCCAGAACGTACGCGCGGTCAGCGATTTTCAGTGCCTGGTTGGCGTTCTGCTCCACCAGGAACACCGTCACGCCATCCTTGCGCAGCTGCTCGATGATGTCGAAGATCTGCTGGATGATGATCGGTGCCAGGCCCAACGATGGCTCGTCAAGCAGCAACAGCTTGGGCTTGCTCATCAGCGCACGGCCGATGGCGAGCATCTGCTGTTCGCCGCCGGACATGGTGCCGCCGCGCTGGGCGAAGCGTTCTTTCAGGCGTGGGAAAAGTCCGAGAACCTTGTCCATCTGTTCCTGATAATCGCCCTTGTCGGTGAAGAATCCGCCCATGGCGAGGTTTTCTTCCACGGTCAGGCGCGCAAACACTCGACGACCTTCCGGCACCACTGCGATGCTTTTACGCATGATCTGCGACGAGTCCTGGCCGACGAGCTCTTCGCCCATGTAGCGGATGCTGCCGCTGTGGGCTTGCGGCGAACCGCAGAGGGTCATCAGCAGGGTCGACTTGCCGGCACCGTTGGCACCGATCAGGGTCACGATTTCGCCCTGGCGGACTTCGACGTTGACGCTGTGCAGGGCCTGGATCTTGCCGTAGAAGGTGGAAACGTTTTCGAATTGCAGCATTTACGCTTCCCCCAGGTAGGCTTTGATCACTTCAGGATTGTCGCGGATCTGTTCCGGCGTGCCGTTGGCCAGAGGCGTGCCCTGGTTGATCACGACGATGTGGTCGGAAATGCTCATGACCAGCTTCATGTCGTGTTCGATCAGCAGCACGGTGACGTTGTGCTCTTCGCGCAACATGCTGATCAGCGCCTTGAGGTCTTCGGTTTCCTTCGGGTTCAGGCCGGCGGCCGGTTCGTCGAGCATGAGGATCCGCGGGCGGGTCATCATGCAGCGGGCGATTTCCAGGCGACGTTGCTGACCGTAGGCCAGGGTGCCGGCCGGACGGTTGGCAAACTCCTTGAGGTTGACCTTGTCCAGCCAGAACTCGGCGAATTCCATCGCCTCGCGCTCGCTCTTGCGGAACCCCGGAGTCTTGAACAGGCCTGCCAGGAAGTTGGTGTTCAGGTGGCGGTGCTGGGCGATCAAGAGGTTCTCGACCGCGGTCATCTCCTTGAACAGCCGCACGTTCTGGAAGGTGCGTACCACGCCTTTGAGGGCGATCTTGTGGCCGGGCAGGCCTTCGATCGGCTCGCCGTCCAGCAGGATGCTGCCACCGCTCGGTTTGTAGAAACCGGTCAGGCAGTTGAACACGGTGGTCTTGCCGGCGCCGTTGGGGCCGATCAGTGCCACAACCTGTTTTTCTTTCACAGTCAGGGCCACGCCGTTGACCGCCAGCAAGCCGCCGAAGCGCATGCTCAAATTGTCTACTTTAAGGATCTCGCGGCTCATTTGCGCAGCTCCATGTGAGGACGTTGCATGGGCAGCAGACCTTGAGGACGCCAGATCATCATCAGCACCATCAAGGCGCCGAACATCAACATGCGGTATTCACTGAATTCACGCATCATTTCCGGCAACAGGATCATCACCACGGCCGCGAGGATAACGCCCAGTTGCGAGCCCATGCCACCCAATACGACGATGGCGAGGATGATCGCCGACTCGATGAAGGTGAAGGACTCCGGTGTCACCAGACCCTGACGGGCGGCGAAGAAACTGCCGGCGAAACCGGCGAAGCTGGCGCCCAGGGTGAAGGCCGACAGTTTGATCACCGTCGGATTGAGCCCCAGGGCACGGCAGGCGATTTCATCTTCACGCAACGCTTCCCACGCACGGCCGATCGGCATGCGCAGCAAACGGTTGATCACGAACAGCGCAGCCAGAGCCAGCAACAGTGCAACCAGGTACAGGAAAATCACCTTGTTGATGGAGTTGTAGGCCAGACCGAAGTATTCGTGGAACGTCTGCATGCCTTCGGCAGCCTTACGCTCGAACGTCAGGCCGAAGAAGGTCGGCTTTTCAATGTTGCTGATGCCGTTCGGGCCGCCTGTGAGGTCGGTGAGGTTACGCAGGAACAGACGGATGATTTCACCGAAGCCCAGCGTCACGATTGCCAGGTAGTCACCGCGCAGTCGCAGTACCGGGAAGCCGAGCAGGAAGCCGAAGGTGGCCGCCATCAGGCCGGCGATCGGCAGGCAGATCCAGAAGCTCAAACCGTAGTAATGCGACAGCAGCGCATAGCTGTAGGCGCCGACGGCATAAAATCCGACGTAACCAAGGTCGAGCAGGCCGGCCAGGCCGACCACGATGTTCAGGCCGAGGCCGAGCATCACGTAGATCAGCACCAGGGTGGCAATATCCACCGCCCCGCGAGAACCGAAGAACGGCCAGACCAGGGCGCCGACGATCAACGCAATGATGATCCAGCGCTGGGTGGACGGCAGGGTCAGGAAGTGGCTGGTCTTCGCCGGGATCAACGGCATGTTGGGTGAGGAACGCCAGGCCGAGCTGATCTGCTGGTCGAACAGCACGCGCAGGAACATCAGCACCGAGCACACCGCGATGGTGATCAGTGTGGCGTTACTGGTGCCGTGCACTTCGAGGTGGATGCCGACGATGGTCAGTTTCAGGCCCAGTACCGGGTACGCCACGGCCCACACCAGCAAGGCACTGAACAGTGCCTGTTTAAGATTCCTAGTCATACTTTTTCAACCTCCGGACGGCCCAGGATGCCGGTCGGCCGGAACAACAGAACCAGAACCAACAAGCCGAAAGCCACGACGTCCTTGTACTGGTCGCCGAAGATATCGGCACCAAAGGCTTCCGCCACCCCTAATACCAACCCGCCGAGCATGGCCCCGGGGATGCTGCCGATACCGCCAAGCACCGCTGCGGTGAAGGCCTTGAGTCCGACGAGGAACCCGGCGTTTGGATTGATCACACCGTATTGCATGCTCAGCAAGACGGCCGCGATGGCTGCCAGTGCGGCACCGATGACGAAGGTCAGGGCGATGATGTTGTTGGTGTTGATACCCAGCAGGTTGGCCATCTTGATGTCTTCGGCACAGGCGCGGCAGGCACGACCCAGGCGAGAGCGGGAGATGAACAGTGTCAAGCCGAGCATGGCGACCAGGGTCACCACGAACACCACGATTTGCATGTAGGAAATCAGCACTTCATGTGCACCACCTGGCCCGAAGGTGAAGCTGCCGGGGATCAGGTTGGCAATGGATTTGTCCTTGGAGTCTTGCGCCAGCAGAACCGTGTTCTGCAGGAAGATCGACATGCCGATGGCGGAAATCAGCGGGATCAGACGGTTGCTGCCGCGCAAGGGGCGGTAGGCGATCCGTTCGATGCTGTAGCCGTAGGCACTGGTCACGACGATAGTCGCGAGGAAAGCGGCGGTGATCAACAGCGGAACGCTGTCGAGCCCCAGCATGGCCAGCCCGGCGATGGCGATGAACGCCACGTAGGAGCCGATCATGTACACCTCGCCGTGGGCGAAGTTGATCATTCCAATGATGCCGTAAACCATCGTATAGCCGATGGCGATCAGGGCATACGTGCTGCCAATGGTCAGACCATTAACCAGCTGTTGGAGGAAGTGATAGATGTCAGGCATTACAGCGCTCCTAAAAACCTGATACGCATTTCACTGGTGGAGTCATTTTCCCGCTCGAGCCCCGTGGATCTGCATCCACTTCGAACGCGAGGTTTGCCAGCGAACCGCTGATGACGGTTTTGAGATTTTCAGGCGGGGAGGCTGGCGGATCACGCCAGCGCGGCCCAATACGTTCGTAAAACAAAGCCCACGGCACGCCGTGGGCTTTATTGGCAGTCAGTCAGGCAAGGCCTTACTGAGGCGAAGCTTCAGTTTTTGATTTGCCGAAGTGCCACTCGTAAACCACAAATTTGAAGTCCTTCAGGTCGCCTTTGTCGTCGAAGCTCAGGTCGCCAGTCGGGGTCTTGAAGGTGCCCTTGTGGATGGCTTCAGCCACTTTGGCAGTGTCTTCGGACTTGGCGGCCTTGATGCCGTCGGCGATCACGGTCACAGCCGAGTAGGCCGGGAACACGAACGGACCGCTCGGGTCTTCTTTTTTCGCTTTGAACGCATCAGCCAGGGCGACGTTGGCCGGATCCTGGTCGAAGGATTTCGGCAGAGTCACCAGCAGACCTTCCGAAGCCTTCTGAGCGATCTGCGAGATCGAGTCGTTACCCACGCCTTCCGGACCCATGAACTTGGCTTTCAGGCCTTTTTCATCCGCCTGACGCAGGATCAGACCCAGCTCAGGGTGGTAGCCGCCGTAGTAAACGAAGTCGACGTTGGCTTGTTTGAGTTTCTGGATGATCGACGAGAAGTCCTTGTCGCCGGCGTTGATGCCTTCGAACACGGCAACCTTGGTGCCTTTTTTCTCGAGGGTTTGTTTAACAGCGGTGGCGATGCCTTCACCGTATTGCTGTTTGTCGTGCAGGACAGCAACGATTTTCGGTTTTACGTGATCGGCAATGTAGTTACCGGCGGCAGGGCCCTGGGCGCTGTCCAGACCGATGGTGCGGAACACCATTTTGTAACCACGGTTGGTGATGTCCGGGCTGGTGGCAGCCGGGGTGATCATGATCACGCCTTCGTCTTCGTAGATGTCCGAAGCCGGTTGAGTGGAGCTGGAGCACAGGTGACCGACCACGAACTTGACGCCGTCGTTGACGACCTTGTTCGCGACAGCCACAGCTTGTTTTGGATCACAGGCGTCATCGTATTCAACGGCTTCGAGTTTCTTGCCGTCTACGCCGCCCTTGGCGTTGATCTGTTCGATGGCCATTTTGGCGCCACTGAACTGCATGTCGCCGTATTGGGCTACAGGACCGGTTTTAGGGCCGGCGATGCCGATCTTGATGGTGTCAGCTGCGAACGAATGGCTGGCAACCCCGGCCAGAACCATAGCGGCAAACAGTTTGGAAATCTGCTTAGTAGCCTTAGTCATAGTGCTCCACTCTTACTGTTGTAGTTTTTATAGTCCTGGCGCCGTAGCAGCAGAACCGGGTCAGATATCTTCGACATCCTCCGGAAAATGCCCCCGGCAACTGTACCGGTACAGTGTAGAGCGCCGATTGTTAGCCTGGGAAGCTGGCGCCAGGGGGCAAAATCAGGGGGTGTCGCTTTTTTGAAAGAAAAAGACAGAATTGCGGCGGGGGCTTCAGCTGAAATATCAGCAATCCTTGGCTTTCCTGCAGTTTTCAATCGGTGACTCAATTGCTTCCGGGTTTTTCTGCCAGACCACCAACGTTATCATCCACGTCGATTTCTTTTCCGGACAGGACCCATGACTCAAGAACCTAGCACCCTCTATGCCAAGCTGCTTGGTGAAACCGCATCTATTACCTGGAAAGAGCTGGAGCCGTTCTTCGCCAAGGGTGCCCTATTGTGGGTCGATCCCGGTCTGGATTTGATCGCGGCGGCCGAGGCCGTGGCGACGGACGAAGGCGAGAAAGTGGCTGCCTGGCTGGCCGCCGACGAGGTCGCCAAGCTGTCTGAAACGCGGGCGCTGGATCTGTTCGAACGCGATCCGGAGTTGTGGGCAGTGGTGGTTTCGCCGTGGATTCTGATCCAGGAAAGGGCGACGAAGTGAATCTCTGCACCGAATGAGTGCACTGGTTCGCCGAACAAAAGTGTGTAGCCGAGTAGCGTGATGGCATGTTGCCGTAGAGAAAGGCCACAGAAGGGTCTTGGCGAGGGTGACGTAAACGTAACGGGAACAGTTTATTGAGCAGCCGATGGGCTGCTTAATTGTTTCTGGATGTTGTAATTTGCGGTGAATGTGCTGGCCCCAATCGCGAGCAGGCTCGCTCCCACAATTGACCGAGTTATTCCAGGAGGAATGCGATCAAATGTGGGAGCGAGCCTGCTCGCGATTGGAGCGACGCGGTGTCAAGTCAGACCGAGAACGTCTTGCCGGTATGGTTATTCAACGAAATAACCTTGGTCTTGCCAATCCGGTGACGGTAGATCTCGCGCAGGTACTTGATCGCCTTCTTCACGCAATCGCGCGACAGGCGAATGTCATTGATCGAGACGAACTTGTCCTTGTCGCTGATCAGCTCGCGATACTTCTTCTCGTACATCGGTTTGATCGCATACCAGTTGGTATCGAGGATCTTCGCCGGGTTTTCGAACTCGTTGAGCAAGTCGTCGATCAGGTCTTCGTCAAACTCTTCATTGATGATGAAGTCCAGGATCGAGTTATCCAGCGTGTCGTCGAAGCGGTACGGGTTCTTCGCGAAGCAGCGCTTGATGAACGCGACGATCAGCGTCAGGAAATCGTCCGACAGGCATGGGCTCTTGGCGATCAATGTGGTCAACGACAAGTTGGCCGACGCGCCGATCACCAGGGCATAACGCTTGAGCGTGGTGTTCGGGAACAGGCTGTTGAGGTGAGTCTTCAACCGGTTCAGGTCCATGTAGGACAATTTGTAGTCCTTCGGCAAGGACACGATCGAGACCACCGACGAGCAGTTCTTGAAGAAGTGCAGGTCGTGCAACGCGGCCGCGTCATAACCGGAATTCTTGTACTGCTCCAGCGACGCCCGATAGCGCTTGGATTCGATCGGCAACAGGCTGATGCCTTCGATGGCCTGGGTGACCTTGTTGAAGTGCGGCAGGTCGATGGAGCGGAAGAACAGGTCATCGATGTTCAGGCGCTGCGGCTCTTTTTCGAACACCTTGAACTTGTCGCTGCTCGGCGGCGGCGTTTCCGGCACTACGGATTCGGCGTAGGCAATCGCCACCGGGCCGGCCAGACTCATGAACAGGTCGTTGGCGTCGAGGCGAATGGTCTCGCCGATGTCGATGCCGGCGCGACGGAAATAGTTCTGGTCGTAGTCAGTCGTGACCGCCTGCGCCGTCAGAATATTGAAGATCTGCTGCGAGATGTACTGGTTGGCGTGCTTTTCCATCGCGTTGACGTCGATGTTCTGGATGTTGCCGTCATCGCTTTCTTCGGCATAACGCATGATGTCGTTGGAGATCAGCATCATGGCGTTCCATGGGCGGATACGACCCATGACGCTGGCTTCGCTGCTGTCTTCATTGGCGAAGTTGTAGGAGAAGTCCCACTCTTCCGACAGGTATTTGCACAGCAGGCGACCGGCGTTGATGTGCAGCGCCTCGGACATTTCACTGCGGTGATCGGAAATGTTCGGCAGTACGCAAATGCCGCTGGTGAAGATCGGCTCGAAGACGAAGGAATGACCGCTCTTGCCGTCATGCTCGTCCATCGGCTTGGTGTCGAACGTCTTGTTCATGTACGAGTGCTGCTGGGCCAGGCCGAATTCCGAAGCCATGCCCGAACCGGTACCGCCGCCGGCACTGAAGATCGAGAAATACAGGCGCGACTGGTTGGCCTTGATGCCGCAGCTGTCGATCAGGTACGAGTGAATCATCTTCCAGTCCGGGCTGGAGAAACGCTGGGTGTCCTTGTTCAGGATGATCTTGGCCAGGTACTGGCCGAGGATCGGCGCGTTACCGGCGCCACCGGCGTGGACTTCCGACAAGTCCATGATTTTCATTTTGCTGTAGTCGCGCAGGAAGCCGCTTTTTTCGCCCTTGCGCGAGAAACGGATGCGACCGGCGATGTCTTTGTCCAGGTCGCCGAGCATCACCAGCGGCTCGACCAGAAACACCGGTTTGGTGGCCTTGTTCGGCCCCAGGCGCAGGTTGTTGCGGATCCACTGGGCCGGGCTGTAGCCCTTTTCGGCGTAGCGTTTGTCCGGCGACAGGCGGTCTTCGTTGTTGAATTCGTTGAGGTAGAACTTGCGCGCGTTGTACACCAGCTCCGCGACGTCCAGCGCAATGTTCGAGCCGCAGCGACCGAGGCCGATCAGGCACACCGACGGGAATTCCTGATCGCTGTGCTGTTCGTTATCGCCTTCCAGGTGCGGCGGGCGCGGGAACACCAGGTCGCGCAGGCCGTCGAGGTTATCGAGGATGCGGTCCGTGTTGGTTTCGGTGAAATACAGGTATTGCTGAGTCGCCAGCGGGCGCGACGGCGTCAATGGCTTCGACGGTGCGGGGCTGTTCGCCGCGGGGCTCAGCGTCAGATCGGATATCGCAGTGGCCGGATTGTTTTTGGAAGTCATTGTGCGCCATGTACCTGGGCTGGTCGGTCGGGCGACTGCTGTCGTCGAACCGTCACGGATGGGTTCTCGCGTCTTTATTTCAGCGCGTAATTGGCCCAAGCGTCAGGGGGTTGGCCTGAGCATCACTCGGGGGAATCCTTTCCTTAGTCATGATAAATCGGCCAATATTTGGCGATCTTTAATCGAAAACAAGGCCAAATGATGTCAACCCTACCTTCGTTGGGTTTTGACGGGCCGCTTCGAACCCGTGAAGTGGCACGTGCGCACGCTGCTCAAGGACCTCGACATCGCTGTGAAGTTTTCCCGTGCTTTGGGGATGTCCTGGATGAACGATCGATCGATCTTCAGCGTGTTGAGTGGCAGGCGCTTGAGGTAGGTCAGGGAGGAATAACCGGTGCCGAAGTCGTCGATCGACAGCGAAACGCCGAGGGCGCGGATCTGGCGCAGCAATACCAGCTTCTCGGCGAGGTTGTTCATCAGAGCGTTCTCGGTCACTTCCAGTTCCAGGCGCTGCGGCGCGACCCCGGCTGCCCGCAGCGCCTGTTCGATTTCATTGGCCAGCGCTTCACGCGCGAGGTTCAGGGGCGAGCGATTCACGGCGATATGAAGTGCTTCGCAACCCTGGCGCGACAACGCGGCCAGGTCTTCGCAGGCTTTGCGCAGGACCCAATTGTCCAGCTCGGCGATCAGGCCGTTGGCCTCGGCGATGCCAATGAACCGGTCCGGTGCCAGCAGTTCGTGAACCGGATGTTGCCAGCGAGCCAGCGCTTCAAGCCGTAGTGGCACATTGGCTCTAATGATTTTGGCATTGGCTTGATAGCGTTTGGCGCTAAGGCTCAGGCGATCTGCTCAAAAGGCATTTCGAACTCGGGTTGCAGGGCGGGCAGGCCGAATGCCGCCCTGGCTGCATCACAATCCACGTTCGCCTCGCCATTGGCCCACGCGGCGTCGAATTCCCGACAGGTGCTGGAGCGCTTGTCATAAATCGAACACTGCACGGTGCTGCCCACTTCGCCGACCAGCCCGATACAACGGGTGGGCTTGCAGTCCGTGCCGAGCATGGCGACCCGGCTGGGGCTGATCGGCGCGACAAGCTCGTCGGGCACCGTTCCTCCCGCCGAGGTGCACTCTCCCCAGAAAAAAGAGACACGAAAATGAGAACAGCAGGCACCGCAATTCAGACACGGACTGGCTTCGGACATGGGCGATAATCAAAGGAGAGTGGGGGACGGTGGGGCAGACAAGGCCGCTATTCTAGGCTTCGCAACGGGCTTTGGAAGGGGGGCGAGAGGTATTTTTTTTTACGTCTGACAGGGCTGTTGAAACAACGGTTTTACCCTGTAGTCACTGGGCTTTAGCGGTCCGCAGGGCCGGGCATTGTGCGCAGGCTCGCCATGGGCTGATATCAGCCTTACGAATCATTACAGACAGCTACGGCGAGCCTGACTAGATTGCAGGTTCCGGAGACGGTGAAGCCCTCAATAACAATCAAAGAGACGGACTCATGCAGAACTCGACCCAAGCGACGAATGCCTGGCGCATTCTGTTCCTGCTGTTCCTGGCCAATCTGTTCAACTTCTTCGACCGCACCATTCCCGCCATTATCATCGAGCCAATCCGTATGGAATGGCACCTCAGCGATTTTCAATTGGGGATCTTCGGGACCGCATTCACCATCGTCTACGCGATTGCCGGCCTGCCTTTGGGGCGGATGGCCGATACCGGCTCACGCGCCAAACTGATGGGCTGGGGCCTGGCAGCGTGGAGCGGGCTGACCGCCGTTAACGGGCTGGTGGGCAGTTTCTGGAGTTTCCTGATCGTGCGCATGGGCATCGGTATTGGTGAAGCCAGTTATGCACCCGCCGCCAATTCATTGATCGGCGACTTGTTCCCTGCCCACCGCCGTGCGCGCGCGATGGGTATTTTCATGCTGGGTTTGCCATTGGGACTGCTGCTGGCGTTCTTCACTATCGGCTGGATGGTCAAGGTCTTCGACAGCTGGCGTGCACCGTTTTTCATCGCGGCAGTGCCGGGGCTGATCCTGGCGATCTTCATGTTTTTCATCAAGGAGCCGAAACGCGGCGCGGCCGAAAGTGTGCAGGTCTCGCAGGAACGTGTGGACCGGCCGATCCGCCGAGTGCTGGCAGTGCCGACATTCCTGTGGCTGGTCATGGCGGGGCTGTGTTTCAACTTTGCCAGCTATGCCTGCAACTCGTTTATGGTGCCGATGTTGCAGCGTTATTTTCTGATGCCTTTGCATGAGGCCGCCGTGGCAACGGGCGTCATCGTGGGTGTGACGGGGCTGTTCGGCTTGACCTTGGGAGGTTGGGTCGCGGACAAGATTCACCAGCGCGTGGCCAATGGGCGACTGCTGTTTGCGGGATTCAGCCTGATCATCTCGGCGGTGTGCACCGCTTGGGCGTTGCATGCGGGGCGGATCGAAATCGGGGTGTTTGTGGCGATGTTCAGCGTCGGCTGGTTGTTTGCCTACAACTTCTACACCTGCGTTTACACGGCGATTCAGGACGTGGTCGAACCGCGCCTGCGGGCGACCGCAATAGCGTTATTCTTTGCCGGGTTGTATTTGCTCGGTGGTGGATTGGGGCCGGTGGTGGTGGGTGCTTTGTCCGATCACTTTGCGCACACGGCCATGCTGGCGGCCGGTGCCGAGCAGATGACCGAAGCGTTCAAGGCCGTCGGGCTACATGACGCGATGTACCTGATCCCGGTGGCGCTGTTCTTTACGATGGTGTTTCTGTTTCTGGCATCACGGTGTTTTGTGCGGGATGCGAAGCGGATGAAGGATGGTTTGGTGGCGGTGGTTGAGCCGCAGATACCGGCGGTCACCGCGTAGAAAAATTGGAATAGAGAACTTGTAGGAGTCGGCTTGCTGGCGATGAGGGCCGGTTAATCACCGTCAAATTCAAGGACCTCATCGCCAGCAAGCCGGCTCCTACAGGGATTGTTGTTGTGGCGGAGGTTGTGGTTTTTCGAGGCAAAAAAAGGCCCGCATCGCTGCGGGCCTTCTTTTTTGCGGTGGAGCAGGGGGCGATTAACCCGCCACCAACACTCGAATCGCTTCCAGTCGCAACGCAGCCTTGTCGAGCATGGCCAGGCCTTGCTCACGCTGTTTGCGCAAGGCAACCAGTTCGCTGTCCCGTACGGTCGGGTTGACCGCTTGCAACGCGGTCAGACGCGCCAGTTCTTCATCGGTATCGGCAGCCAGGCGACGCTGCGCCTCAGCCACACGCTCGGCGTGACGCGGGAAGATCTTCTCTTCACCGGCGTTGATCCGTGGCGTCAACTGATCGCGCTGGGCCTGGATGAACTTGTTGGCGCTGGCGCGCGGCACGCTTTCCAATTGATCGTTCAGGGTTTCGAACGACACGCGGGCGGACAGGTCGTTGCCATTGGCATCGAGCAGGCAGCGCAGCGCGGCCGGCGGCAGGTAACGGCCCAGTTGCAGCGAGCGCGGCGCAACCACTTCGCTGACGTAGAGCAATTCCAGCAACACGGTGCCAGGTTTCAGCGCCTTGTTCTTGATCAGCGCCACGGCGGTGTTGCCCATCGAACCGGACAGCACCAGGTCCATGCCGCCCTGCACCATCGGGTGTTCCCAGGTGATGAACTGCATGTCTTCGCGAGACAGCGCCTGGTTGCGGTCGTAGGTGATGGTCACGCCTTCGTCGTCGCCCAGCGGGAAGCTGGCGTCGAGCATTTTTTCACTCGGCTTGAGGATCAGCGCGTTTTCCGAATGGTCTTCGCTGTCGATGCCGAAGGCGTCGAACAGGGTTTCCATATAGATCGGCAGGGCGAATTGATCGTCTTGCTCAAGAATGTCCTCGACCAGCGCATCACCTTCGCCAGCACCGCCGGAGTTGAGCTCCAGCAAACGGTCGCGGCCAGTATGCAGTTCGGCTTCCAGACGCTCACGCTCGGCGCGGGCTTCGTCGATCAGCGCTTGCCACTCGCCATCGTCGGCATTTTCCAGCAGCGGCAGCAGGCGCGGGCCGAACTGGTGCTGCAAGGCGTTGCCGGTCGGGCAGGTGTTGAGGAACGCGTTCAGCGCTTCGTGATACCACTGGAACAACCGCTCTTGCGGGCTGGTTTCCAGGTACGGCACGTGCAGTTCGATGATGTGCTTCTGGCCGATCCGGTCGAGACGACCGATCCGCTGCTCCAGCAGGTCCGGGTGCGACGGCAGATCGAACAGCACCAGGTGGTGCGAGAACTGGAAGTTGCGACCTTCACTGCCGATTTCCGAGCAGATCAGCACTTGCGCACCGAACTCTTCGTCGGCGAAGTAGGCGGCGGCGCGGTCACGCTCGAGGATGTTCATGCCCTCGTGGAACACCGTGGCCGGGATGCCGGAACGCACGCGCAGGGCGTCTTCCAGATCCATGGCGGTCTCGGCGTGGGCGCAGATCACCAGCACTTTGGTGCGCTTGAGCATCTTCAGCTGATCGATCAGCCACTCGACGCGCGGGTCGAATTTCCACCAGCGTTCTTCTTCGTTGGCGTCCGGCTGGGCCTGGAAGCTGACTTCCGGGTACAGCTCGGCGTGATCGCCCAGCGGCAGTTCGAGGTATTCGTCGGGGCACGGCAGCGGATACGGGTGCAGTTTGCGTTCCGGGAAACCCTGCACCGCGGCGCGGGTATTACGGAACAGCACGCGGCCGGTGCCGTGGCGGTCCAGCAGTTCGCGGACCAGACGGGCGCTGGCTTCGGTGTCGCCATCGTTGACGGCGGTCAGCAGCGCTTCGCCCTCGTTGCCGAGGAAACCGTGAATGGTCTTGTGCGCTTCAGGCGACAGGCGCCCCTTGTCCAGCAGCTCCTGAACGGCTTCGGCCACCGGGCGATAGTTTTCGCTCTCGGCGCGGAAAGCGTGCAGGTCATGGAAACGGTTCGGGTCGAGCAGGCGCAGACGTGCGAAGTGGCTGTCCTGACCCAGTTGTTCCGGGGTCGCGGTCAGCAGCAATACGCCAGGAATGACTTCGGCGAGTTGTTCGACCAGCGAGTATTCCGGGCTGGCCTTGTCTTCGTGCCACACCAGGTGGTGGGCTTCGTCGACGACCATCAAGTCCCAACCGGCGGCGAACAGCGCGTCCTGAGCCTTCTCGTCTTCCACCAGCCATTCCAGCGCAACCAGCGCGAGCTGGGTGTCTTCGAACGGGTTGGCGGCGTCGCTTTCGATGAAGCGTTCTTCGTCGAACAGCGCGACTTGCAGGTTGAAGCGGCGGCGCATCTCGACCAGCCACTGGTGCTGCAGGTTTTCCGGGACCAGGATCAGCACGCGGTTGGCGCGACCCGAGAGCAGTTGGCGATGGATCACCAGGCCGGCTTCGATGGTCTTGCCCAGGCCCACTTCGTCCGCCAGCAGAACCCGCGGCGCAATGCGGTCGGCCACTTCACGGGCGATGTGCAACTGGTGCGCGATCGGTTGCGCACGCACGCCACCCAGGCCCCAGAGGGAGGATTGCAACTGACGGCTGGTGTGTTCAAGCGTGTGGTAGCGCAGGGAGAACCAGGCCAGCGGGTCAATCTGCCCGGCGAACAGACGGTCGCTGGCCAGACGGAACTGAATGAAGTTCGACAGCTGGGTTTCCGGCAGGGTGACCACTTCGTTCTGCGCGTTGAGGCCGTGGTAGACCAGCAGGCCGTCGACGTCGTCGACTTCCTGGACAGTCAGTTTCCAGCCTTCGAAGTGAGTGATCGAGTCGCCCGGCGAAAACCGCACGCGGGTGAGGGGCGCATTCCGTAGCGCGTACTGGCGAGTGTCGCCAGTGGCCGGATAGAGCACGGTCAACAAGCGGCCGTCCTGTGCCAGAACGGTGCCCAAACCCAGCTCGGCTTCGCTGTCACTGATCCAGCGTTGCCCCGGTTGATACTGCTGCGCCATGCTGCCTGACTCCCACCTTGAAAAAGCGGGCTATCTTAACGGAATGAGGGCTTCAGGGCCAAAGGACTCTCATAAAAACTGACGGTATTACGATAGTTCAACGATGCAAGGGGCGCAGGTCGGGGCACCTATTCGTGCCAAACGGGTCACAGTTTGCGACCGATGGCTCAAGTCGCCATCCCCGCAGCCGACAGCCTGCTGACAGGAGACAACTAATTATGCTGCCACCGATGCTCCCATTGAGTGCCGTGCCGATCACTTCCCAGCACGACCCGATCCGCCAGCGCCCGGACATTCCGCCCGTTGTGCCGGTGCAGGAAAGCTCCAACGAAAGCACGATCGATCTGCAACAGCGCGACCCGGAAGAGGCGGCATTTCAGCTGCGCGAGGAACAGCGCCGCAAGCAGGAACAGCAAAGGCGTCGTCGTGAAGCCGATGAGGATCCTGACGAACACCTGGCGATTCCCGGCACCGAGCTCAACGCCGACAACACCGTGCCGGTAGCACCGCTGATTGAAGACGAGCCGCGTCAGGGCTTGTGGGTCGACATTCAGATTTAAGCCTTGGTGAGTTCGTTGAGGGCGTTCAGCAATACCTCTATTTCTTCTTCGGTGTTGAGGTAACTGACGGCAATCCGCGCGATGCTTTCCAGCCCTCTTGCCTGCATGTCCAGTGGCGTATAGGCCACCCCATTGGCGCCGATGTTGATCCCTCGCTGCGCCAGTTGCTGCTTCAAATCGACACTGTCCCAACCCTTGAGCGTGAAGGCGATCAGGCCTGATTGCTGATCGGTGGCCCCCAGGTTGTGCAGCGTCAGCCCGCTGATGGTGCCGAGACGTTCGCGCAGGTGCCGACACAACCCATCGATCCGCTGACGAATGCGGGTCGCGCCCAACCGGTTGAACTCCTCCAGCGCATTGGCCAATCCCGCCAGCAAGGCCACCGACACTTCGCTGGTTTCAAAGCGCCGAGCATCGTCGCGCACGGAAAAGCTTTCGCCGTCCCAGGGGGCGGATAGCACGTCCAGATGGCCGGGCACGAGTCGTTCGAGGAACCCCGGTTTGACATACATCAGCGCCGTACCTCGCGGGCCACGGAGGAATTTACGCCCGGCGCCCTTGAGCACATCGCAGTTCAACGCCTGCACGTCGCAAGGCAGTTGCCCGAGTGCCTGACCGGCGTCGATGAAGTAGGCAATCCCGTGCTGTCGCGCCACGGCGCCTATGGCCTCGGCGGGATTGATCAGGCCGCCGTTGGCCGGGAGCCAGGTCAGCGCGATCAGCTTCACTTTCGGGTCGATCATCCGATTGAGGGCAGGGACGGATACCGCGCCTGTCTCATCGCAGGGAATCACCTCAAGCTGCGCGCCCGCACTGACGGCCCGGGACATGCAGGCCAGATTGCCGCCCCATTCATGGCGACCGACCAGGATCCGGTCGCCGGCCCGCCACGGCCCTAACGCGTTGAACGCCATGCCCCAGGCCGCCGAGCCGCTGCTGGCGAACGCGATGCTTTCAGTGTTGGCGTTGAGCAATGTCGCCGCCGCGTGGCGGGCGCGGGCCTGGATGCTCTGATCGGCGGCCTCCATCGGACCGCAGGTGGCTTCGCGCTGCAACTGCTCGATCATCGCGTCGAGGGTAGCCTGGCTGGGCAACGAAGCCCCGGCATGGTTGAAGTGAATCACGCTGGTGCAACCCGGTGTGGCCGCGCGCAACCGCTCCACCTCGGCGAAATTCACGGCCGCAACTCGAATATCGCGTCGATTTCCACCGCCACGCCGCCGGGCAAGCTCGATACACCCACGGCTGTGCGTACATGCCGGCCTTTTTCGCCAAGGGCGTTGACCAAAAGGTTGGAGGCGCCATTGGCAACGGCACCTTGACGCTGGAAGTCAGGAGCGCTGGCGATAAACACGCCCATGCGGATGATGCGCACCAGTTTCGACAGGTCATCGTTTAGCGCATCGCTGAGTTGCGCCAGGAGGCCCAAGGCAGCGAGTTCGGCGGCGTTGGCGCCTTCATCATCGGAGATCGATTCGCCAAGTCGACCGATGAAAGCCGGTTTGCCGTCCTGCAACGGGATCTGGCCGGAAATGAACAGCTGGTTCTGGCTGACTACATGGTTGACGTAATTGGCGATGGGCTGGCTCGGCGTCGGCAGGCTCAGGCCCAGTTGCTGGACACGGTGGGCGAGTGAATCGGTCATGGTGAATCCTCCTGAATGAAGGCTTCAGCATGTTGGCGTCCGGGTGGCGCGACAAACGGATAGATTTAATTCGACGTATTCAAATAATTCATGCATGAGCCATTTCATTCAGCCATTCACCGAAACATTCCGCTGCGTAGCTGGAAGGCCGATCGGGCGTGACCAGCCAATAACCGATTTCGCTGATGAATGGCGGGGTGTCAAAGGCTTCCACCAACGCGCCTTCCTTGAGTCGGCGTTCGATCAAATGGTGACGCCCCATGGCAATGCCCTGGCCGGCCACGACGGCTTCGACAACGATGTTGTAGTCGTGGAGCATCACGCTGGGGTAGTGGCTGAGGTCGATGCCATTGCGCGCGCTCCAGTCGAGCCATTCGAACGGTTGATAGGATTTGGCCATGAGTAACGGGCCGATGCCGGTGCCCTGGGTTTTGAATGCCGGGCTGCAAACCGGTGTCAGTGTTTCTGCCATGAAGCGCTGAGCCCGGACTTTCGGCCAGCCGCCCTTGCCATAACGAATCGCCAGGTCGACTTCGCCACCGCCAACGTCGGACAGTTCTACCGAAGGCAGCAGCTCGACATGGATGTGTGGATGGCGCGCGTTAAAGTCGGCCAGACGCGGCACCAGCCACAGCGTGGCAAATGAGGCGAGGAGGCCGATGCGCAGTGTGGTTTCATGATGATCGTTGCCGCGCAATTCACGGGTGGCCAGGGCAATGGATTCCAGGGCCGGTTGAATCTGCCGGTAGTACGCTTCGCCGGCTGGCGTCAGATCGATGGCCCTGGTGCGGCGGATAAACAGCCGCTGGTTCAGGAACTGCTCCAGTTTCTGCACTTGATGGCTGATTGCGCTTTGGGTTACCGACAATTCATCGGCGGCCTTGATGAAGCTCAAATGGCGAGCCACGGCCTCGAAGGCGCGCAGGGCCATCAAGGGCGGCAGATCCTGGTGCAATTCCACGGCGCGGGTCCTTTGGGTCCATCGCAAAAACGCGATTGTGCGGTGAAAAAACCGCTTCGGTACATATTTTGTTAAGCCGCCGTTACGCGGGTGACTGGTCAGCGCCGGCGCCAGACCGCATTATTGGCGCAATCCTGTCGAGCGATGCGGCAGTGTAATTTTCCTTCACGCGATGCACTGACCACCATGAGCCAAGACGACAAGCTGATCGACCTTAACGCCGAACGCGCCAAGCGTGTTCACGATCTCAACGACAAACGCTTGAATGAAGTCCGCCAGGCATTCGAGCAAGCAATGCCATTGGGTAAAGCGAAGAAGAAGCCGAAGAACAAACCGAAAAAGCGTTAATCCCCCGGCATCCGTTGATGCAAATCAGTTTTCCCCCTCCTTTGCGCCCTGTCTCGGGCGATATTGACCCCGGTCAATTTTCTCTCCTGCCTGATTGGTTAACTTAGCCCCATCGCAACAGGGTAAGTGCAGGAGGCCAGTCATGTTTTTCGACAACGTGGTGATCGCCGGAGTGCTGACAGTCGGCCTCATGGTTCTGTTTTTTGCAGGATTTGGATTTTTTATCTGGAAGGATTCGCACAAGCGGAAAAAACCGTAGGTCTTTCTGGATGCAATGAGCACGCAAGGCATTTTGGGCAACTTCGGTTGCCCTTTTTTTTGCCTGCGAAAATCTATCGGCTTATGGACATCTCCTGTAGGAGCCGAGCTTGCTCGCGATGAGGCCATAGCAGTCGCCATCCATGTCGACTGTTAGACCGCTATCGCGAGCAAGCTCGGCTCCTACAGGTTTTGTGGTGTATTACGATTTACCGGCAACCATAAAAAAAGGCGCGAGCCTCACGGATCGCGCCTTTTTCGTTGCAGCGAAGTATCAGCTGCCCAGTGCCTTCGACGCCAGCCAGAACAGACCGGCCGACAGGGTCACGGTCGCTGGCAGGGTCAGGACCCAGGCCAGCAGGATGGTTCTGACGGTGCCGCCCTGCAGGCCGCTTTTGTTGGCGACCATGGTGCCGGCCACACCTGAAGACAGGACGTGGGTGGTGGAAACCGGCAGACTGAAGATGTTGGCCATGCCGATCAGGCTCGCGGTCGTGATCTGCGCCGACATGCCTTGGGAGTAAGTCATGCCTTGCTTGCCGATCTTCTCGCCGATGGTCAGCACCACGCGCTTCCAGCCCACCATGGTGCCCAGGCCCAGGGCCAGTGCAACCGCCAGAATCACCCAGAACGGGGCGTATTCGGTGGTGGTGGTCAGGTCTTTGCGCAGCTTGTTCAGGTCAGCCTTTTCACGGGCCGCGAGGCCGGGCAGCTTGCCGACTTTCTTCGCCGTGTCATCCAGGCAGAGCAGGTAGCGACGGACTTCGATACGGCTTTCCGCCGACAGCGAATGGTAGTCGGCGACACCTTTGAGGGTGTCGAGCAGGGCCGTGATGGTCGGTTCGGTCTGTTGCGGGTTGCAACGGAATTTCTCCGGCAGATCACCTTCCACGCTTTTGCCCAGGGCCAGGTATTCACCCAGCGTATCGGCATTGCGCTTGTAGAACTGGTTCAGGTGCAGGGTCGCATCGCGAGTGCGTTCGATCTGGTAGGTGGTGCTGCCCAGGTCGAGTACGAACTGCGCCGGAACGATACCGATCAGCACCAGCATGATCAGGCCGATACCTTTCTGGCCATCGTTGGAACCGTGCACGAAGCTCACGGCCATGGCCGAAATCACCAGCACCAGGCGGTTCCAGAACGGCGGATGCTTCTTGTCGTCGATCTTGCGGCGCTGTTCCGGCGTCTTGTGCATCTTCGACAGTGGACGCCACCATTTAAGGCCGATCAGGATCAGCGCGGCGATCAGGAACCCGGCCATCGGCGAAAACACCAGCGAAGCCGCGATATCGATCGCCTTCTGCCAGTTGACGCCATCGGCCAATGGAATGTCGTTGATCAGGGCGTTGGCCAGGCCAACCCCGAGGATCGAACCGATCAGCGTGTGGGAGCTGGAGGCCGGGATACCGAAGTACCAGGTGCCCAGGTTCCAGGTGATGGCGGCGGCAAGCAACGAGAACACCATGGCCAGTCCGTGACCGGTGTTCACATTGATCAGCAGTTCTACCGGCAGCAGGTGGACGATGGCATACGCCACGCCAACACCGCCCAGCAGCACGCCGAGGAAGTTGAACACACCGGAAAAGAATACGGCCAGATGCGGCGGCATGGCTTTGGTGTAGATAACAGTGGCAACCGCGTTAGCGGTGTCATGAAAGCCGTTGATGAACTCGAAGGCGAGGACAAAGGCGAGGGCGAGCAAGAGGCTCGCAAGCACCCAAGCATCCAGTCCGCTGAATAAATCGATCATGAAGGTTTTCTGACCCGGTCGTAAGGGGGCGCGATTATGCCAGAAAAGACTGGTAATCGATGCACTAGCTGCTCATCGGTAACATTCTTCAACGAATTTTCTTGCAGCAATACCCCGAGGGCGGGGTCTTTTTCGGGTTCTGCAAGTGGTTGAATTTCTTTGGAAAGCCCGCAGGCACAAGGGTTTCTCTCGAAGAGTCGAGAGACGTAAAGGCTTGTATGAAATATCTGAGAAGAGGGCCAGACATGAGCCAATTACCTCATCAGATAGATGAGGTGACCGCTGCCCGCTCGTAGCGGGCGCGAATGGCAACATCAATGCATCCCGCTTTTAACGGGGGCAGACGCAGGCCCTTGAAAGGAGTCAGGCCGAGGCGATCATGGCTCTTCGGCTTTGAGTTCCTTTTCCATCTTCTGCAGTTCCTGGGTGAAAGCCTGGTCCTGAACGGTGGCGCGTTTACGCCAGGGTTTGCGTTCCGGTTCGGGCTGAGCGGCGTAGGTGGTGACTTCCCCGCCGTAAACTTCCTTGTAACGTTGTTCCTGGCGCTCAAGTTCCGCGCGCAGTTCGTCTTTCGTCACAGTGCTACCTGTATGGGTTGAGATTAATTCTGGTAAATCGCGCTGCATCAAATGCATCGACCACGCTCGCCGAAAGGACAATGCCCGCAAAGGCATTGTTTTACGGCAAGGCAATCGATACTTCCATGTTGCAGGCGGCCACGGCACCAGAGCAAACAGCTGACGTAGCATCAGTTTCCTATTTCAGCGAGCGCGCTGTCGGAGCATTGAAATGAGCGTCAGGCGCTTGCTGCAGGCAGCCACGATGGAACATCGCGCTACCGGGTGACGGAACCGGCGAGAAGAAGAACCGAGCCGTCACTGAATTGCATTATAGCGGTCGATTTGAAGAACACTATCGCCAAAGAGTTAAAAATGGATCTTCATGTGTGATCGTTTTATTACTTGCAACTTTTTACCTTCACTTGGCCGCGATGTCTTTCTGGCGTCATTAAGTCGAACAAGTTAGGACATAACATGGGGGCTTTAACTCAGAGTTCAAGCACGGAGGTAAAACCATGTAACGGGGAAGGACGCACAGGTGCTCGGCCAACGCTCTGTAACGGCAACCGATTGCGATAATCGGCCGAGGGTTCGATAATCGCCCAGTCTTGGCTGCCTGTGGCTTGTGTGCCAAACCCGGAGCCGCTTGTAATAGCCGTCGCCGATTGGTGTGGGAAAAGGACCTGATATGAACGAGCAAATGCGTAATTCCTTCGCTTCAGTAGCGCCGCCGATCGTCGCGTCGCCCGCCAAGCGGATCCAGGCCTTGACCGGCGACCCGGACTTCATGACGTCCCTGGCCCGAGGTCTGGCCGTGGTGCAAGCGTTCCAGGAGCGCAAACGGCACCTGACCATCGCCCAGATCAGTCACCGCACGGAAATTCCCCGCGCCGCCGTGCGACGTTGCCTGCACACCTTGATCAAACTCGGCTACGCCACCACCGACGGTCGCACCTATTCACTGCTGCCCAAAGTGCTGACCCTCGGCCATGCCTATCTGTCCTCGACCCCGCTGGCGGTGTCTGCCCAGCCCTATCTCGACCGCATGAGCGAACAACTCCACGAGGCCTGCAACATGGCCACGCTGGAAGGCGATGACATTTTGTACATCGCTCGCTCGGCGACGACTCAGCGGCTGATTTCCGTCGACCTGTCGGTAGGCGGACGCCTCCCGGCCTATTGCACCTCCATGGGCAGGATTCTTCTCGCTGCACTGGATGACACGTCGCTGCGCGAATACCTCGACCACGCAGACCTGCAAGCCAAGACCAGCCGCACCTTGCACACTCCCGAAGCGTTGCTCGAATGCCTGCAGGAAGTGCGGCAACAAGGCTGGTGCATCGTCGATCAGGAATTGGAACAAGGCCTGCGTTCGATTGCCGTTCCGGTGTACGACGCTTCCGGACAAGTAGTGGCGGCGCTCAACGTCAGCACGCATGCCGGTCGGGTCAGCCGCAACGAGCTGGAGCAACGGTTCCTGCCGGGTCTGCTGGCGGCCAGTCGCAATCTCAGCGCCCAGCTCTTCGCTTAAGCTGTTCGATAATCGCCCAAACTCGTGTTTAACGAATTGACGCACTTTCCCCAGGATCACTAATGTCGCGGCAGCGCCAGCCCAGGCTGGCACCTGTCCGACTGCGTTCTTGCGTGGAATAAAAATAATGAACCAGCCTCAGTCTGCTGTAGGTAACTGCCTCGACGTGCAGTCCTTCATCAATGCTCAACCCATCTCGCGCTACCAGTGGCGAGTGGTGATCCTGTGTTTCCTGATTGTTTTCCTTGATGGCCTCGACACCGCGGCCATGGGCTTCATCGCGCCGGCGCTGTCCCAGGACTGGGGCATCGATCGCGCCAGCCTTGGCCCGGTGATGAGTGCGGCGTTGATCGGCATGGTCTTCGGCGCACTGGGCTCCGGCCCGTTGGCTGACCGCTTCGGGCGAAAAGTCGTACTGGTCGGCGCGGTGCTGTTGTTCGGCGCCTTCAGCCTGGCGTCGGCTTACAGCACCAATGTCGATCAACTGCTGGTGCTGCGCTTCCTGACCGGCCTGGGCCTTGGCGCCGGGATGCCAAACGCCACGACATTGCTGTCGGAATACACCCCGGAGCGCAAGAAATCCTTGCTGGTGACCAGCATGTTCTGCGGCTTCAACCTCGGCATGGCCGGTGGCGGGTTCATTTCGGCCAAGCTGATTCCGGCGTTCGGCTGGCACAGCCTGCTGCTGATCGGCGGGATTCTGCCGCTGATCCTTGCCGTCGTCTTGCTGTTCTGGCTGCCGGAGTCGGCACGTTACCTGGTCGTGCGCAATCGGGGCACCGACAAAGTGCGCAAGGCGCTGGCGCCAATCGATCCGACGGTCGTCGCTCAAGCATCCAGCTTCAGCGTACCGGAACAGAAAATCGTGAAGGCCCGCAACGTGTTTGCGGTGATCTTCTCCGGCACCTACAGCACCGGCACCTTGTTGTTGTGGCTGACCTACTTCATGGGCCTGGTGATCGTTTACCTGCTGACCAGTTGGCTGCCGACGCTGATGCGTGACAGTGGCGCGAGCATGGAACAGGCAGCATTCATCGGCGCGCTGTTCCAGTTCGGCGGCGTATTGAGCGCAGTGGGCGTGGGCTGGGCGATGGACCGGTTCAATCCGCACAAGGTCATCGGCACTTTCTACCTGCTGGCCGGGGTGTTTGCCTACGCGGTGGGGCAGAGCCTGGGCAACATCACGCTATTGGCGACACTGGTGCTGGTGGCCGGGATGTGTGTCAACGGCGCGCAATCGGCGATGCCTTCGCTGGCGGCGCGGTTTTATCCGACCCAGGGGCGGGCGACCGGTGTGTCGTGGATGCTCGGGATTGGTCGGTTCGGTGCAATTCTCGGTGCGTGGATGGGCGCGACGTTGTTGGGGTTGGGCTGGAACTTTGAACAAGTGCTGACGGCGCTGGTGATCCCGGCGGCGTTGGCGACGACGGCGGTGGTGATCAAGGGCATGGTCAGTCATGCGGATGCGACCTGATCGTCTGATCCGGAATCTCAGGTGATTTTGATGGCCTCTTCGCGGGCAAGCCTCGCTCCAGGTTCAGCGTCGTTCACATGGTTGGATGCGACACAAATCCTGTAGGAGCGAGCGGTGCGACGTTTCGACTTGCCCGCGAAGCTTTTAGCGATCGATAGTCAAGCAACAATCTGTTCGATAAACGAACACTTAGTCGATTATCGGATTGTTTGGCGTTTTGCACAGGCTTAACCTTCAGTCATTCCGGCGCGCGCATCGCGCCTTTTTCGACCACTGTCGGTTCATAACAAAACGGGAGCCTGCCCCATGGCTGAAATCCTTTCGCTGCACGACGCGGTGAAGCAATTCGTCAACGACGGCGATACCGTCGCGCTCGAAGGCTTCACTCACCTGATCCCTACGGCGGCGGGTCACGAAATCATTCGTCAGGGCAAGAAAGATCTGACGCTGGTACGGATGACACCTGACCTGATCTACGACCAATTGATCGGTGCCGGTTGTGCTCGCAAGCTGATTTTCTCCTGGGGTGGCAACCCGGGCGTCGGTTCGCTGCACCGTCTGCGCGACGCAGTCGAGAAGCAGTGGCCGCATGCGCTGGAAATCGAAGAACACAGCCACGCCGACCTGGCAAATGCCTACGTCGCTGGCGCCTCCGGCCTACCGTTCGCGGTGCTGCGTGCCTACGCCGGCTCCGACCTGCCGAAGGTCAACCCGCTGATCAAGAGCGTCACTTGCCCGTTCACCGGTGAAGTATTGGCGGCGGTGCCTTCGGTGCGTCCGGACATCACCGTGATCCACGCGCAGAAAGCCGACCGTAAAGGCAACGTGCTGCTGTGGGGCATTCTCGGCGTGCAGAAAGAAGCCGCACTGGCCGCCAAGCGTTGCATCGTCACCGTCGAAGAAATCGTCGACGATCTCAACGCACCGATGAACTCCTGTGTGCTGCCGACCTGGGCCTTGAGTGCGGTTTGCCACGTCCCTGGCGGTGCGCATCCGTCCTACGCTCACGGCTACAACGAGCGCGATAACCGTTTCTATCAGGCCTGGGACCCGATTGCCCGCGACCGTGAAACCTTCACCGCGTGGATCAACGAATACATCCATGGCTGCGCTGACTTCAGCGAGTTCCAGGCCAAGCTGGCCGCTGCATCGGAGGCGAAGTAATGACTTACACCACCAATGAAATGATGACCGTCGCCGCGGCCCGTCGCCTGAAGAACGGTTCGGTGTGCTTCGTCGGTATCGGCCTGCCGTCGAAAGCCGCCAACCTGGCGCGTCTGACGTCCTCGCCGGATGTAGTACTTATCTACGAATCGGGTCCGATCGGTGCCAAGCCGAGCGTACTGCCGCTGTCGATCGGTGACGGTGAACTGGCGGAAACTGCTGACACTGTCGTCCCGACCGGTGAGATTTTTCGCTACTGGCTGCAGGGCGGGCGCATCGACGTCGGTTTCCTCGGCGCCGCGCAAGTCGACCGCTTCGGCAACATCAACACCACGGTGGTCGGGGACTATCACCAGCCAAAAGTCCGTCTGCCGGGTGCCGGTGGTGCACCGGAGATTGCCGGTTCGGCCAAAAGCGTTTTGATCATCCTTAAACAGTCGGCGCGTTCCTTCGTCGACAAGCTCGACTTCATCACCTCGGTCGGCCATGGCGAGGGCGGTGATTCGCGCAAGCGTCTCGGTCTGCCGGGCGCCGGTCCGGTCGGCATCATCACCGACCTGTGCATCATGGAACCGGAAGCGGGCACCCATGAATTCGTGGTCACTGCGTTGCACCCTGGCGTGACCCGCGAGCAAGTGACCGCAGCGACAGGTTGGGCCATTCGTTTCGCCGAGACGGTTGAAAACACCGCCGAGCCCACCGAGGTTGAACTGAAAGCGCTCAGGGATCTGGAAGCCCGCACCGCCGCCGCCCACGGCCAAGCACCCGGAGAAGCGTGATGCGTGACGTTTATATCTGCGACGCGATTCGCACCCCCATCGGCCGTTTCGGCGGTGGCCTGTCAGCCGTTCGCGCCGACGACCTGGCCGCCGTGCCGATCAAGGCGTTGATGGAACGCAACCCGTCGGTGGACTGGAACGCGGTGGACGAAGTGTTCCTCGGCTGCGCCAACCAGGCCGGCGAAGACAACCGTAACGTGGCGCGCATGGCGCTGCTGTTGGCGGGCCTGCCGGAAACCATCCCGGGCGTGACCCTCAATCGCCTCTGCGCTTCGGGCATGGACGCGATCGGCACCGCGTTCCGCGCCATCGCCAGCGGCGAAATGGAGTTGGCGATTGCCGGCGGCGTCGAGTCGATGTCCCGCGCGCCGTTTGTGATGGGCAAGGCGGATGCGGCGTTCTCGCGCAACATGAAGCTGGAAGACACCACCATCGGCTGGCGTTTCATCAACCCGTTGATGAAAGCCCAATACGGTGTCGATGCAATGCCGCAGACCGCCGACAACGTGGCGGACGATTACGAAGTTTCCCGCGAAGATCAGGACGCTTTCGCCCTGCGTAGTCAGCAGCGGACAGCCGCCGCGCAAGCGGCAGGATTTTTCGCAGAAGAAATCGTCGAAGTGCGCATTGCCCACAAGAAGGGTGAAACAGTCGTCAGCCAGGACGAACATCCTCGCGCCGACACGACGCTGGAAACCCTGGCCAAACTAAAACCGGTCAACGGCCCCGACAAAACCGTTACTGCCGGCAATGCGTCGGGTGTGAACGACGGTGCCGCAGCGCTGATCCTGGCCTCGGCCGAAGCCGTGAAAAAACACGGTTTGACCGCTCGCGCCAAAGTGCTGGGCATGGCGAGTGCCGGCGTTGCACCGCGGGTAATGGGCATCGGCCCGGTCCCGGCGGTGCGCAAGCTGACCGAACGCCTGGGCCTGGCAGTCAGTGATTTCGACGTGATCGAACTCAACGAAGCCTTCGCCAGTCAGGGCTTGGCCGTGCTGCGTGAACTGGGGCTGGCGGACGACGCGACTCAGGTCAACCCCAACGGTGGCGCCATTGCCTTGGGTCATCCGTTGGGCATGAGTGGTGCGCGTCTGGTGCTGACGGCGTTGCATCACCTGGAAAAAACCGGTGGCAAGAAAGGTCTGGCGACCATGTGTGTCGGCGTCGGCCAGGGTCTGGCCTTGGCAATCGAACGCGTCTGACGCGCAGCAGTGACAATAAGAACAGAGGAAAGCGAAATGACTGACAAGCCTGGTTACCGTCGCCCGCAGGAAGGCACCCAGCCGGAGTACCTGCAGCCGACTTATCAATCTACCAACCTGCGCTCGCCGTCCAAGCCGTTGGTGTTTCTGCCCCATTCGCTGTCGGAAATTACCGGCCCGACGGTCGGTGCCGAGCGCGTCAGCGAGAAGGACAACGACCTGACCGCCCAGCACACGGGCGAGCCATTGGGCGAACGCATCATCATTCACGGCCGCGTGCTGGATGAAAACGGTCTGCCGGTGCCGGGGATTCTGGTGGAGATCTGGCAGGCCAACGCCGCCGGCCGCTACAACCATGCCCGCGACCTACATGACGCACCGCTGGACCCGAACTTCACCGGCACCGGCCGCACCGTGACCGACGCCGATGGCGGGTACCAGTTCCAGAGCATCAAGCCCGGCGCCTACCCGTGGGGCAACCACCACAACGCCTGGCGTCCGGCGCACATCCATTTCTCACTGTTCGGGCCGAGCATTCTGACGCGCCTCGTCACCCAGATGTATTTCCCCGGTGACCCGCTGCTGGCGTACGACCCGATCTACAACTGCGTGCCGGACACCCGCGCCAAAGAGCGCCTGATTGCCAGTTTCGACCTGGAAAAAACCATCCCTTCCTACGCCCTCGGTTATCGCTGGGACATCATCTTGCGCGGCCGCGATGCCACGCCGATGGAGAAATAAGATGACGCTGACTGCGACCACGTCCCACACCGTCGGGCCGTATTACCACATCGGCCTGACCTGGCTGAACCGCGAAAACCTGACTGTCGAACAAACCCTGGGCGAGCGCGTGGCGATCACCGGGCAAGTCGTCGATGGCAACGGCGACGTCGTCAACGACGCGATGCTGGAAGTCTGGCAGGCCAACGCCGCCGGCAAGTACGACCACCCCGAAGACGATCAGGACAAACCCCTGGACCCGAACTTCGAAGGCTTTGGCCGGATTCCGGTGGATGCCGAAGGGCGCTTCCGGTTCACCACGATCAAGCCGGGCACGGTGGAAGGTCTCAAAGGCACGACCCAGGCACCGCACCTGGTGGTACTGGTGTTTGCTCGCGGGTTGGTGAAGCACTTGCTGACGCGGATTTACTTTGATGGCGAGCCGGCGAATGTGTCGGATCCGTTGCTGGAGTGCGTGCCGGCGGAGCGTCGCGGTACCTTGCTGGCGAAGCAGGATGCGTCCGGTGTGTACCAGTGGAATGTGATTCTGCAGGGCACTGATGTGGAGACGGTGTTCTTCGATTATTGAGTGAGCGCACTACACCTGTAGCGAGGGGGCTTGTCGGAACGCCGCACCGCCCCGTTCGGCTGCGAAGCAGTCGTAAAACCGGTGCACGCGTTCTAGCTGCAGATATGCGGTGCCTGGTTTTGGGGTCGCTTCGCAACCCAACGGGGGCAAGCCCCCTCGCCACAGGGATCGGGTTGCTGATCCATCTGTGGAACGGGACTGTTGCAAAGTGTGTCTAGACTGTCACTGCCCCCAAAGAATGAAGAACAATGACAACCTCTACCGCTACTACAGCGCATTACACCGGCGAAGAGCGCAGCAAGCGCATCTTCGCGATTGTCGGCGCCTCGTCCGGTAACCTTGTCAAATGGTTCGACTTCTACGTCTACGCCTTTTGTGCGATCTATTTTGCGCCAGCCTTTTTTCCGTCCGATAACCCGACTGTGCAACTGGTGAATACTGCGGGCGTGTTCGCGGCCGGGTTCCTGATGCGACCCATTGGCGGCTGGATTTTCGGTCGTGTCGCGGACAAGCACGGTCGCAAGAATTCGATGATGATTTCGATTCTGATGATGTGCTTCGGTTCGTTGCTCATCGCCTGCCTGCCGACCTACAAGGACATCGGCGTCTGGGCGCCGATCATGCTGTTGTTCGCGCGCTTGATCCAGGGCCTGTCGGTGGGCGGTGAGTACGGCACCACCGCGACCTGCATGAGTGAAGTTGCGCTCAAGGGCCAGCGCGGTTTTTTTGCCTCATTCCAGTACGTGACACTGATTGTCGGGCAACTGCTGGCGGTGTCGCTGGTGGTGATCCTGCAACAGTTCCTCACCGAAGATGACCTGCGTGCCTACGGCTGGCGGATTCCGTTCGTGGTCGGTGCAGCCGCCGCATTGATCTCGCTGTTCCTGCGTCGTTCGCTCAAGGAAACCACCAGCAAGGAAATGCGCGACAACAAGGACGCCGGCAGCATCCGCGCATTGACCGAAACAGGCGAAATACCTGCACCACGACCTTTGATCCATCTGCGTGGGCCACACCGGCCCACGCCTTCAGGGACTGTTTATGAACCAGCGACCGGGCAATCAATTGTTCGATGCCTATTTCACTGCCCGCGATATGCGTGACGTGTTCTGCGATCAGGGCCGGGTTCAGGCCATGCTCGATTTCGAAGCGGCGCTGGCTCGGGCCGAGGCGAAGGTCGGCTTGATTCCGCAGACCGCTGTGGCGTCTATCGAAGCAGCCTGTCGTGCCGGGCATTACGACTTCGCTGCCCTCGGCGATGCGATTGCCACGGCCGGCAATTCGGCGATTCCATTGGTGAAAGCCTTGGGTAAACAGATCGCGACCACCGACGCCAAAGCCGAGCGCTATGTGCATCTGGGCGCCACCAGCCAGGACGTGATGGACACTGGCCTGGTGCTGCAACTGCGCCGGGCGCTGGAACTGATTGAATGCGATCTGGCGCAACTGGGCGAAACCCTCGCGACGCAAGCCTTGCGTTTCGTCGCCACGCCGCTGGCGGGACGCACCTGGTTGCAACACGCGACGCCGGTCACCCTGGGCATGAAGATCGCCGGTTGGCTGGGCGCCGTTACCCGCAGCCGTCAACGCCTGCAAGAACTCAAACCGCGTCTGCTGGTGCTGCAATTCGGCGGCGCCTCCGGAACCCTTGCGGCCCTCGGCGCACAGGCGATGCCGATTGCCGAAGCGCTGGCCGGGGAACTGCAACTGACCTTGCCCGACCAGCCCTGGCACACCCAGCGTGATCGCCTGGTGGAATTCGCTTCGGTGCTGGGATTGATCGCCGGCAGCCTCGGCAAACTCGGCCGCGACATCAGCCTGTTGATGCAGACCGAAGCGGGCGAAGTGTTCGAACCCTCGGCGCCGGGCAAGGGCGGCTCGTCGACCATGCCGCACAAACGCAACCCGGTGGGCGCTGCGGTGCTGATCGGCGCGGCTACCCGCGTGCCCGGTTTGCTCTCGACCCTGTTCAGCGCGATGCCGCAAGAACACGAGCGCAGCCTGGGCCTGTGGCATGCCGAGTGGGAAACCCTGCCGGAGATTTGTTGCCTGGTGTCCGGCAGTCTCAAACAAGCGCTGCTGGTGGCGAACGGACTGGAAGTGGACGCCGAACGCATGGCCCGCAACCTCGACCTGACCCAAGGCCTGGTGCTGGCCGAAGCAGTGAGCATTGTCCTTGCGCAACGGGTCGGCCGCGACACCGCACACCATTTGTTGGAACAATGCTGCGAGCGCGCCGTGGCCGAGCAACGGCATTTGCGCGCGGTCCTCGGCGACGAGCCGCCAGTGACCGCCGAACTCTCGCCTGCTGAACTCGATGATCTGCTGGACCCCGCCCACTATCTCGGTCAATCCCGTACGTGGGTCGAGCGAGCGGTGGCTGAACATTCTGCGTTGACTGCCTGAAGGAGACTGCTGTGGCTTTCGTACAACTCGCCGAGGGCGAACTGAATTACCAACTCGATGGACCTGAAAACGCGCCGGTGCTGGTACTGTCCAACTCGCTGGGCACCAACCTGCACATGTGGGACGCGCAGATTGCAGCGTTCACCGAGCATTTCCGGGTGCTGCGTTTCGACACCCGCGGGCACGGCAAATCGCTGGTCACGCCGGGACCGTACAGCATCGAGCAATTGGGCCGTGACGTGCTCGCCTTGCTGGATGCGTTGCACATCGACAAAGCGCATTTCTGCGGCCTGTCGATGGGTGGCTTGATCGGCCAGTGGCTGGGCATCCATGCCGGTAATCGATTGAACAAACTGGTGGTGTGCAACACCGCGGCGAAAATCGGCGATCCGTCGATCTGGAACCCACGCATCGAAACCGTCCTGCGTGACGGTGCGGCGGCCATGGTCGCGCTGCGCGATGCATCGATTGCGCGCTGGTTCACCCCGGACTTTGCCCAAGCCAATCCTGCTGCGGCCAAGAAGATTACCGACATGCTCGCGGCCACTTCTCCAGAAGGTTATGCGGCCAATTGTGCGGCGGTACGCGATGCCGATTTCCGTGATCAGCTGTCCTCGATCAAGGTGCCGCTGCTGGTCATCGCCGGCACCGAAGACGCGGTCACGCCGCCATCCGGTGGGCACTTCATCGAGGAACACGTGCAGGGCGCCGAGTACGCCGAGTTCTACGCCGCGCACCTGTCCAACGTTCAGGCCGGTGCTGACTTCAGCGACCGTGTGCTGGCGTTTCTGTCAGCTGATTAAGGGGATTGTTGTGGACGAGAAACAACGTTACGACGATGGGCTGAATGTCCGCCGCGCCGTGCTCGGCGACGCCCACGTCGACCGCAGCCTGAACGCGCTGTCCGAGTTCAACTCGGAGTTTCAGGAAATGATCACCCGTCACGCCTGGGGCGACATCTGGACCCGCCCGGGCCTGCCGCGCCACACCCGCAGCCTGATCACCATCGCCATGCTGATCGGCATGAACCGCAATGAAGAACTCAAGTTGCACCTGCGCGCCGCCGCCAACAACGGCGTGACCCGCGGCGAGATCAAGGAAGTGATCATGCAGAGCGCGATCTACTGCGGCATCCCGGCGGCGAATGCGACGTTCCACCTGGCGGAATCGGTGTGGGATGAGTTGGGGGTTGAGTCGCGGGAGTGATTCCGGAGATTTGTGGGGGCTGAACTGGCGCCTTCGCGAGCAAGCTCGCTCCCACAGGTGTTGTGTACGACCGGTCCACTGTGGGAGCGAGACCGGCTTGCCGGCGAAAGCGCTGGTGGGCTTGATACATCAATTGGCTGGATAACCGATTTCGCGATCAATCAAACCTTCGCGACGATGAAGATTCGCTTGAACGGAAACAGCGTGTGCCCATCCTCTTCCTGCGGGTAATGCGCATGGACCCGCATGATGAAGTGATAGATGAACCGCGCCAATTCATCATCCTTCAGCCCTTGCATCGCCGCCCGCAAGGCTGACACCTTGATCCAGTCATAAACCGGCGACTTGCCGTCAACGACTTGCAGCTGCTCGGTTTCCCAGATATCCAGCGAGCCGGTCAGCGGCGCGAGCAGATGGTAATAATCCGCAAGCGACAACAGGGGGCGTCTGGCCAGGGTCTCGCGCAGCTGCGAGGTGCCCAGCGGTTTGCCGTTGGCGCCTCCATCGTTGAGCGTGTCGAGCATCAACTGATACCACAACGCATCCCGCCAGTCGGGCATGTGCGCCGCCAGGCAACCGCCGGGGTTCAGGTGCCTGAGCAGCCATGGCAGCAGTTTTTCGTGATCGTCGATGAAATGCAGCACGGCGGCGGCGAACAGCAGATCGAAGGGCTGCTCGGGTTGCCAGCGCTGTAGGTCGCACTGTTTCCATATCGCTTTGATCGGTAGTTGACGGGCCTGGTCCAGCATTTCTTCTGAACTGTCGATGCCGAGCAACTTTGCGCGAGGCCAACACTTGGCCAGCAACTGTGTGGCAATGCCGGTACCGCATCCCAGATCGCAGATGCGCCCAGGCTTATCGAGTTCGACACGCTCGAGCAGTTCGATGACCGGCCGTTGCCTGAGGCGGGAAAACTGCTGGTACGCCTTGGCGTCCCAGTCGACGCAGGCGTTCCCTGCCGTTTCAAGTTTGACGCTCATGAGGTGGTCCTCTCTGGCGATTACAGTTGTCTTCCGATGACGTTCAGGGTTTTCAGGACAACGGCCACGCCTTTGCGTGTGTCCGGGTCGTTCAGCCGTCTGATCAAGGCCAGGACACCCGGTGGTTTCGGGGCCGCGGCGACTTCGGCGTGGGCCATGCGCACGGCATTGCTGACTGTCCAGGTGGCCGCGGTGGCGTTTTCGAACTGCTGCGCCAGTTTTTCCACCATGGCGGCGTCCAGCAGGTCGATCATGTCCGAGACCAGCGACAGCAAGTCGACAATGTTGTCCAGTCGCCCGCCGTCGATCAGCGGCTGCAATTTCGTCATCAACGCATCGAGCCCCGCCGACCTGTCGGCCGTGCCGATGGCGAGGGTTTCATCTGACAGGTTTGTCATTGTTTTTGCCTCCCTGAGCCCGTCATAGCATGCCCCGGGCAACCGCCCAGTACAGACCGCGGTTGAAGCCGTTCCTGAGCAGGCCGCCGAGTTTGGTTGGTGGGGTCGGCAGGACATCACGGGTGTAGTCGTACCACAGCGGCATGCCGGCATTGAGACCCATCTGTGCCGCGGCCTGAACTCGCCCGTCGTATACATCGACGGGACCACCAAGCCGGATCTCGGCGGCAATGTTGTTGGCAATCACCGGTGCCTGGTTATGGCACGCACCACCGGCCTTGCTCACCGGCAGATCGACGGTGTCGCCGATCACGTAGACGTTTTCCAATCTGTAGACCTGCAGGGTTTCATGATTGGTCGGTAACCAGCCTTCGTTGTTGAGCGCTTGCGATGCCCCGGACTCCAGCACCGCATCCACGGCGCGAATCGGCGGCGTTGCCATCAGGATGTCGAAGGGCTGCGCGTCGCCTTCTTCGGAGTAGGCGATTCTGCTGTCGGGATCGACGCGATCCAGGGTGAACCCACGCTGAAAGCGGATGTTTTTCTGCTCGAAAATGCTTGGCAGAACTTCTCCTGTCGGTCGTTGCAGGAACAGGCAGTTGCGCAGTAACTGGGCCGTTGTCGGGTAGGTGTAGATGATTTCCACCTTGTCCCGCACACCACGACGCCGCAAAAAATCATCAAGCATCAAGGTGGTTTCGACGGGCGCGATACCGCATTGATGGGGAACATTCGGCGTTTGCGGGAAGGACACGGTAATGAAGATCCGGCCTTTTTCGATGGCGCTCAATTTTTGCGCCAGTTGCCTGGCCGGTTCGTATTGATAGAAGTGATCTCCGGCTTCTTTCAAACCTTCGATGCGTTCCGGGGCGGGCACACAACCGGTGGCGATGACCAGAAAATCATAGGCGTAGACTTTGCCGCTGCGGGTCTTCAAGCATTGCCCGGGGAAATCAAAACGCGTCACTTCTTCAACGTTGAAGGTGATTTCCGGACGCAACAATGAGCGTTCCGGGCGTTTGAGTTCCTCCTGAAAAAACAGGTTGAACGCCACGTACATGAACGCAGGTTTGTAGAAGTGATCGGGGGAGTTGGACAGCAGGGTAATCGAGACTTCGCCGCGCAGGATTTCTGGATACAGCTTGCTGGCCAGTTGATTGGCCAGCATGGTTCCACCGACGCCGCCACCGACGATAACTATTCGCTTGCTCATACCTGACCTCCGTGGTCATGGCAGCTTCGCGTACAGCATCCGGAGATAACGGAAGAAAAAAAGGGCTCCTACTTCGGGCTGGAGAATTTAAACGCACTGATGACTGTATCTGCGGTTCCATAATTCGCCAGTTCATGGCGACCAGCGGTCAGCGCCAGCGTTTCCTGCAAGAGGGCGACGCGGGCGCCGAGCCTTACAACAAACTGATCGGATAGCTGACGATCAACCGGTTCTCGTCGAACTCGTTGTTGCTGTAGTCGCGGCGCATGGTCGAGTTGCGCCATTTGACGTTCAGGTCCTTCAGTGCGCCGCTCTGCACGGTGTAGCCCAGTTCACTTTCGCGTCCCCATTCCTTGCCGTCGGTGACGGTGCCGGTGTGCACGTTTTCGCCGCTGATGTAGCGGTTCATCAGGGTCAGGCCCGGTAGGCCGAGTGCGACGAAGTTGTAGTCGTGGCGCAGCTGCCAGGATTTTTCCTGGGCGTTGTCATAACTGGAGTTGTAGCTGTCGTTGGCCAGGGTGCCGCCGCTGGTGCCGTTGACCCGCATCCAGGCGCTGTCGCCGGTGAGTTTTTGCAGGCCGACGTAGAAGGTGTTGCCGCCGTATTTGGCGGAGAACATCCCTGACCAGGTCTTGTTGTCCAGATCACCGGCGCGGGCACTGCCGTCATCCTTGCCGTAGAAGAAACCGAGGTTGGCGCCGAGGGTCCAGTCGCCGACGGGCTGGGTGTGAATCAGGTTGACGTATTGCTGGCTGTAGATGTCCTTGAGTTCGGTGTTCCACAGACCGATTTGCGTGCGCTTTTCGTTGAACAGGTATTCGCCGCCCTGGAAGTTGAAGCGGTCGGAGGTGAACGCCGCTTTGCCGGTCATCGACAGGTCGCTCATGCTGCTGTCGTCACGCGGGCTGTTCTGGCGGAACTGACCGCCGTAGAGCGTCAGGCCATTGATTTCCTTCGACGTGATCTGGCCGCCGCGGAAGGTTTGCGGCAGTGAGCGACCGTCGTCCGAACGCAGGATCGGCAGCACCGGCATCCATTCGCCGACCTTCACTTCGGTTTGCGACAGCTTGGCCTTGAACGCCACGTTGGTGCGACCGAAGCTGTCCGCCGGGCGACCGTCGTGATCCAGCGGCAGCAGTTGCGTGCCACCCGTGCCTTTGCCTCCGTCGAGTTTCACCGAGTACAGCCCCAGCACATCCATGCCGAACCCGACGGTGCCCTGGGTGAATCCGGACTTCGCGTCGAGGATGAAACTTTGCGTCCACTCCTCAGCCTTGCCCTGCGCCTTGGTCGGGTTGGTGAAGTTGCGGTTGATGTAGAAGTTGCGCAGGTTGAGGTTGACCTTGGCACCTTCGACAAAACCTGACTCTTCGGCCGTAGCGGGCAGGGCCGCGCCGGTCAGCGCGATGGCGATCAGGCCCGGAAAGAGGTACTGCGCAGTGGAAGGGGTCATGTGCTCGGGTCTCTCTGATTCTTGGGGATGAAACGGGTTGATGCCGCAACCGCCGGGTTGCAGACAAAAGATTCGAATTCAAATGAAACGGGGCGAGATTAGCCGGGCAGGGCGGGGCGCGGGGGCATGGTGTCGAACCTGTTGTTATTGGTTTTGTGTGGCGAATGGTGCGGGGAATGAACTGGATGGTTCAATTGGTAAAAGCGGGTTTTGGGCGGTTATCGAACGTAAGATTGGTCTGGATTTTGGGTTGTCTGTGCTGGCCCCATCGCGAGCAGGCTCGCTCCCACAGGGGACTGGTGGTGTGCATGCAATTTGTGCCAGACACAAATCCACTGTGGGAGCGAGCCTGCTCGCGAAGGGGCCAGACCTGTCAACACACCTTTCTGTGACCCAACAAAAAGCCCACCAAAAGGTGGGCTTCTTATTTACAGCTTGATCAGAACAACTTCAGCTTCGGCGCTTCTTCTTTCAGCGGCTCGATTTTCGCAGTCTGCTCATTCCAGCCACCGCCCAGTGCCTTGTACAGATTCACGGCACTGGTCAGTTGCGCCAGACGGTCGGTGATCAGTGCCTGCTGGGCACTGAACAGCTGACGCTGGGCATCGAGGAAGGTCAGGTTGCTGTCGACGCCAATGCGATAACGACGCTCGGCCAGACGGTAGTAGTCCTGGTTGGCGGTGACGAAATCACGCTGGGCCTGCAACTGCTCGGTGTAGGTCTGGCGGGCGGCCAGGCCGTCGGCGACTTCCTGGAAGGCCGTTTGAATGGACTTCTCGTAGTTCGCCACGCCGATGTCTTTCTGGATTTTCGAGTAATCCAGGCTGGCGCGCAGGCTGCCGGCGTTGAAGATCGGCAGATTGATTTGCGGCTGGAACAGCCAGGTGCCGGAGCCGCCCTTGAACAGACCGGACAGGTCCGGGCTCAGGGTCCCGGCGTTGGCGGTCAGGCTGATGCTCGGGAAGAACGCTGCCCGTGCCGCGCCGATGTTGGCGTTGGCCGCTTTCAGGTTGTATTCGGCCTGAAGGATGTCCGGACGACGTTGCAGCAAGTCCGACGGCAGGCCGGGCGGTACGTCACTCAGCAGGTCGTCAGACAGCGGCTTGGCTTCTTGCAGATTGGCCGGGATGCCGGTGCCGAGCAGCAGCACCAGGCTGTTTTCATCCTGGGCGACCTGACGCGTATAACGGGCCAGTTGTGCGCGGGCGTTTTCCACCGAGGTACGCGACTGCGCCAGATCCAGGGCGGAAGCCACACCCACTTCGTTGCTGCGCGCAGTGAGCTTGTAGCTCTCCTCGAACGCTCCGAGAGTGTCTTGAGTCAGCTTGCGCAGCTCTTTGTCGGCCTGCCAGGTCAGGTAGGCATTCGCCACGCTGGCCACCAGGCTGATCTGCGTGCTGCGACGGCCTTCTTCCGTGGCGAAGTATTTCTGCAGGGCTTCTTCGCTCAGGCTGCGTACCCGACCGAACAGGTCGAGTTCATAAGCGCTGATGCCAACGGTAGCGGAGTAGGAACTGGTGATGCCCGCTTGGCCCGTCTGCGAAGCATCCGCCGGAACCCGCTGACGGGTGCCGGTGC
Organism: Pseudomonas sp. LBUM1651; assembly: GCF_059716135.1. Lineage (NCBI taxonomy): Bacteria > Pseudomonadati > Pseudomonadota > Gammaproteobacteria > Pseudomonadales > Pseudomonadaceae > Pseudomonas > Pseudomonas sp. LBUM1651. The sequence continues at coordinate 1,410,480 of NZ_CP166805.1, forward strand.
CATTGGCCGACACGGCCGGGTACAGGTCCGCACGCTGGATGCGGTACTGCGCCGCGAACGCGTCGATGTTCAGCGCCGCGACACGCAGGTCACGGTTGTTTTCCAGGGCGACCTGGATCATCTGTTGCAATGCCGGGTCATGGAAAAACTGCTTCCAGCCCTGTTCGGCGGCGGCCTGTGCAGGCGCCTGGGTCGGCGAATACGCGGGGCCTTGCGGGTATTGCGCTGCCACCGGTGCTTCAGGCTGCTGATAATCGGGTATCAGCGAGCAGCCGCTCAGCACGAAGGCCGCAACGGCGATGGAGAGTAGCGACTTGCTCATTGGCCAGCCTCTTTAGAAGGTTCAATAGCGTCGTCCTGATCGGCGATTTTACGCTGACCCATGGCCGACACGGTGACAAAGAACAGCGGGACCCAGAAGATCGCCAGTACGGTGGCGGTGATCATACCGCCAATTACCACAGTACCGATGGCGTGTTGGCTGCCCGAGCCGGCGCCGGTGGAAATGGCCAGAGGCACCACGCCGAGAATGAACGCCAGGGAGGTCATGATGATCGGCCGCAAACGCATGCGACAAGCCTCAATCGCAGCCTCCTGCAAGCTCTTGCCCTGTTCATGCAGATCCTTGGCGAACTCGACGATCAGAATGGCGTTTTTCGCCGCCAGCCCGATGGTGGTCAACAGACCCACGAGGAAGTACACGTCGTTGGACAGCCCCCGCAGGCTGGTGGCCATCAGCGCACCGATAATCCCCAGTGGCACCACGAGCACGACCGCAATCGGAATCGACCAGCTTTCATACAGCGCCGCCAGGCACAGGAACACCATCAGGATCGACAGCGCGAACAGCGCCGGCGCCTGGGAGCCCGCCAGTCGTTCTTCATACGACAGACCGGTCCAGGAAATACCGACACCGGCCGGCAGTTTCTGGGCAAGCGCCTCGACTTCGGCCATGGCTTCACCGGTGGAATAACCCGGAGCCGGGGCGCCGAGGATTTCCATCGCTTCTACGCCGTTGTAACGCGACAGTTTCGGCGCACCGTAAATCCACTCGCCCTTGGCGAAAGCCGAGAACGGGACCATGGTGCCGGCGCTGTTACGTACGTACCATTTCTTGACGTCTTCAGGGCTCATGCGCGCGCCCGGCTGGCCTTGCACGTAAACCTTCTTCACCCGACCACGGTCGACGAAGTCGTTGACGTAGCTACTGCCCAGGGCAATCGACAGAGTGCTGTTAATGTCGGTGAGGGTCACACCGAGGGCGCTGGCTTTCTCATCGTCGATTTCCAGCTGGTATTGCGGTTCGTCGTTCAGCCCGTTCGGACGGACCTGCGACAGCACCTTGCTTTGCGCCGCCATGCCGAGGAACTGGTTGCGCGCTTCCATCAGCTTGTCGTGACCGATACCGGCGCGGTCCTGGAGGAACACGTCAAAACCGGTGGCGTTACCCAGTTCCAGTACCGCCGGTGGCGCGAACGCAAACACCATCGCATCACGGAACGTGAAGAAGTGCTGTTGGGCACGGGCCGCGAGTTTGAACACGCTGTTGTCGGCGTTACGTTCTTCCCACGGTCTGAGCATGATGAACGCCATACCCGAGCTCTGGCCACGGCCGGCGAAGTTGAAGCCGGTCACGGTAAACACCGAGGCAACCGCGTCGCCTTCACCGCCGTCCTTGCTCGGACGCAGCAGGAACTCACGCATTTCGTCCACGACCACTTGCGTGCGCTGGGCACTGGAACCGGCCGGCGTCTGCACTTGGGCGAACAGTACGCCCTGGTCTTCTTCTGGAAGGAACGAGGACGGGATCCGCATGAACAGCCAGATCATGCCGATGAAGATGATCACGTAGACCAGCAGGTACGGCACCTTGTTGCGGAGAATATTGCCAACGCCGCGCTCGTAGCTTTTCACGCTACGGTCGAAGTTGCGGTTGAACCAGCCAAAGAAGCCGCGTTTCGGAACGCCGTGCTCGCCCTTGGGAATGGCCTTGAGCATGGTGGCGCAGAGTGCCGGGGTGAAGATCAGCGCGACCAGTACCGACAGGGCCATGGCCGAGACGATGGTGATCGAGAACTGCTTATAGATCACACCAGTGGAACCGCCAAAGAACGCCATCGGCAACAGTACCGCCGACAGAACCAGAGCAATACCGACCAGCGCGCCCTGGATCTGCCCCATGGATTTCTTGGTGGCTTCCTTGGGTGACAAGCCTTCTTCGCTCATGACCCGTTCGACGTTTTCCACCACGACGATGGCGTCGTCCACCAGCAGGCCGATGGCCAACACCATGCCGAACATGGTCAGGGTGTTGATGCTGAAACCGAATGCCGCGAGGATGCCGAACGTACCCAGCAATACCACCGGCACAGTCATCGTGGTGATGACGGTGGCGCGGAAGTTTTGCAGGAACAGGAACATCACCAGGAACACCAGCACGATCGCTTCGACCAGGGTTTCAACCACACCCTTGATCGACTCGGTCACCACCGGCGTGGTGTCATACGGGAACACCACTTCCATCCCTTGCGGGAAGAACGGCTTGAGGCTCTCGATAGTTTTGCGCAGGGCTTTTGCGGTGTCGAGGGCGTTGGCGCCGGTGGCCAGTTTCACTGCCAGACCGGACGCCGGGCTGCCGTTGAACTGGGCACTGACCGAGTAGTTTTCACCGCCCAGACCGACGTCCGCCACATCGCCGACACGCACTTGCGAGCCGTCCTTGTTGACCTTCAACAGGATCGCCTTGAACTGCTCGGCGGTTTGCAGACGGGTCTTGCCGATGATCGTCGCATTCAACTGCTGACCGGCCACTGCAGGCAAGCCACCGAGCTGACCCGAGGAAATCTGCACGTTCTGCGCAGCGATGGCGGTTTTCACGTCGCCGGGGGTCAGGTTGAAGTTGTTCAACTTGGCCGGGTCGAGCCAGATCCGCATCGCGTACTGGGCACCGAAGACCTGGAAGTCACCGACACCGGCGGTCCGCGAGATCGGGTCCTGCATGTTCGACACGATGTAGTTGGCCAGGTCGTCCTTGGTCATGCTGCCGTCGCGCGAGACCACGCCGATCACCATCAGGAAGTTCTTCACTGCCTTGGTGACGCGGATACCCTGTTGCTGCACTTCTTGCGGCAGCAGCGGGGTGGCCAGGTTCAGCTTGTTCTGGACCTGAACCTGAGCGGTATCGGAGTTGGTGCCTTGTTCGAACGTCGCGGTAATGGTCATGCTGCCGTCGGAGTTACTTTCCGAGGCGACATAACGCAGGTTATCGATACCGTTGAGCTGTTGCTCGATCACCTGCACCACGGTGTCCTGCACGGTTTGTGCGGACGCACCCGGGTAGGTCACCTGGATCGCAATGGCCGGAGGCGCAATGCTCGGGTATTGGTTGATCGGGAGTTTGAGGATCGATAGAGCCCCGACCAGCATGATCACCAGGGCAATTACCCAGGCGAAAATCGGACGGTCGATAAAAAATTTCGACATGGTTTACTCCCCTTTGCCGCTGGAAGCCTTGTTAGCTGCCTGTGCGGGGGCCGGGTTCTTTGCGCCAACGTTAGTCGCCTCAGTGGCCTTGACTTCAATGCCAGGTTTGACGAATTGCAGTCCTTCGGTGATCAGGCGATCGCCGGCCTTCAGGCCGTCTTCGATCAGCCATTGGCTGCCGACAGTGCGGCTGGCCTTGAGCTGACGCAGCTGGACCTTGTTGTCCGGACCGACGACCAGCGCGGTCGGGGTGCCTTTGAGGTCGCGGGTCACGCCTTGTTGCGGTGCCAGAATGGCGGCGGCGTTGACACCGGCCTGAAGCTGGGCGTGAACGAACATGCCGGGCAGCAGGGTTTGATCCGGGTTCGGGAACACCGCACGCAAGGTCACGGAGCCGGTAGTCTGGTCAACCGAGACTTCGGAGAACTCGAGCTTGCCGTCCAGCTTGTACTGGCTGCCGTCTTCGAGGGTCAGCTTGACCGCCGCCGAGTTGTCGCCAGATTTTTGCAGACGACCGCTTTCCAGTTCGCGGCGCAGTTCAAGCAGCTCCACGGAAGACTGGGTGACGTCGACGTAGATCGGATCAAGTTGCTGGATCACCGCCATGGCGTCGACCTGGCCACTGGTGACCAGTGCGCCTTCGGTGACGCTGGAACGGCCGATACGACCGGAGAGCGGAGCGTAGACCTTGGTGTAGCGCACATTGATCTGGGCGCTTTGCATCGCGGCTTCCGATTGCAGGCGGTTGGCCAGGGCGGTGTCGTATTCCTGACGGCTCACGGCCTGTTCGTTGACCAGTTGCTTGTAGCGATCGGAAATCGATTTGGTCTGTTGCAGATTGGCTTCGGCGCTTTTCAGCGTGGCTTCATAAACCGCCGGATCGATCTGATACAGCTGCTGGCCGGCCTTGACGTCGCCGCCTTCCTTGAACAGACGCTTGAGAATGATGCCGTTGACCTGAGGGCGAACTTCGGCGATGCGATAGGCGCTGGTGCGACCCGGCAGCTCGGACGTCAGGGTGAAGGCTTGCGGTTGCAGGGTGACAACGCCGACCTGAGGCGGTGGAGGGGCCGGTGGCGCCTCTTCCTTTTTACATCCGCTGAGCAGCGTTGCGAGGGCGACGGCAGCGACCAGAGCGGTAACAGCTGGCTTGAATTGCATGAAAATCCTCGGGTCAGGCGCGCAAATTGCGCACAAGAAATGTGTAAGGGTAAAAAATGTGCGCTGGGTGGATAAGTAGCTTGCTAAGGAATATACTTACGTTCATGGTTGTTTGTAAATACCTTGGCTGCGTACCCACTCCGTTACATAAGCCGTTTCAAAAGTTCGGATTGTAGGCCGGGGACGACGCCCAAGAGCGTTCACCCCACTTTTGTTCAGCGGATGTTCAGGCATCGCTGAAGCACCCTGATTGAGGTTGTACCGACATGGTCCGTCGTACCAAAGAGGAAGCTCAGGAAACCCGTAGCCAGATTCTCGAAGCGGCAGAGAAAGCCTTTTACGAACGGGGCGTAGCGCGCACCACGCTGGCGGATATCGCGACCCTGGCCGGCGTGACGCGCGGGGCTATCTACTGGCATTTCAGTAACAAGGCGGATCTGGTGCAGGCCATGCTCGATACGTTGCATGAGCCGCTGGATGAAATGGCCAAGGCCAGTGAAAGCGAAGATGAACTCGACCCACTGGGTTGCATGCGCAAGCTGCTGATTCATTTGTTTCATCAAGTTGCCCTGGACCCGAAAACCCGACGCATCAATGAGATTTTGTTTCATAAGTGCGAATTCACCGATGAAATGTGCGATCTGCGCCAGCAGCGCCGGGAAGTCAGCCTTGATTGCAATGTGCGTATCGGCCTCGCGCTGAGTAATGCGGTGAATCGGGGACAAATGCCCGAGGACCTCGACACGGCCCGCGCGGCTATCAGCCTGCACGCCTACATCGATGGCATGCTGTATCAGTGGCTATTGGCGCCCGACAGTTTTCAACTGCACACCGAAGCCGAGCGTTGGGTCGATACCGGGTTGGATATGCTGCGCCTGAGCCCCAGCCTGCGCAAATGAAACAAAATGCGAAATTGGATCCGTTTCCGTCAATAGACGCGGGCGAAGATCATCTCTTCGCCCGCGTTGTCGTGATGGGATGCTTTTATATACGCACGCGCTCCGGGATGACAGGTAGCGAGCTACGTATTTTGTAGGAATTTTGTGTCGCAGTTGTGAAAAGGTGAGAGCGATCCCGAATGCTCGCTGCTTCAGCCCAGCGTGATTTCCACCTCGAAGCTGAAAGGCTCATTCTCTCCCATGCTCGTGATGTTGGTTGAGCAATTGATTTTGGATGAGCCAATGGAGGTGACGGTGTTTTTTACCGTGGCACTGTGTCTTGGCGAAAAAGCGCCGAAGGATTTGTTCATTATCATGCCGAGATCAAAACGAACCCCGACGTTCTGATCGATAAAATCAACAAACTGATTGAACATAATTTTATTTTTGGGCCAAGGGTAACCGTACGTATAGGCGAAATCGGATTTGAATGCTGTCTTTGTGTGAGGGGGAAGCTGGAATGACTGGCGCTCTGATAGGTGCAAAGGCAGGCTGGTTTGTGCGATTTTAAAAGTGTGCGGCGTGTTATTAATGAGTTTGACGATCACGCGAGTGGTTTTTGCGCTTCTATCTTGATTTCGCCACAGCTCGATTCTCTGGTTCAGAGCGCGCTCTGACTCAATCACTTCAAGAAAGTTGATTAACTCTACCTTGGCGATCCCGATCAACTCATCCAGTGCTTGCTGATTCTCTTCGCTGAATAGCAGCGGCGTCAGGTTGTAAAGTGCACCAATGGATGTGTAATTGAAGAACGATAGTAGATCTTCGTACTTGTTACTGGTTTCTTGGATGTCGTTCATATCGATTCCTTTCGATCAAATAAGTGGTTTTACGGTGGATTGCGGCTCAGCGATCCATGATGACGGCAAGCATGCTGTAGTTGTAGGGATAGCTGTCGCTCGTAGCTTCAAGAAAGGACTGGCTGAAAATCGGGACTTCCCCAATGGACAGGGCATGGTGTTCCCAGAAAAACTCAATTTTGGGTGGGCGATGATTCAGGCGTTTTTGATGAGTGTATTGAAAAGCCGTTTTTATATGCACGGTCTGACTGTAGTTGGTGTATATGGCCTGGGTGCTGAAAATGGTTTTTCTAATGCCGTGTTCGATGTTAATGCTTTGGGGTAACTGTGGATTGCCCTCGATCGTTATAAGTTGAGTGCAAAGTGGCATGATCCTGGAGGGGAATGCTGATGGAGTATCATCCAGGCTGACATCGTCCCGCCAGTAGATCGAGTCTGTGAAATTTCTGAGTGTCAGTGTGAAAATAAGTTTGTTGTCCGGTTGTGCTTGCATGTTGGATTACTTGTAAGTTGTGTGGAATGCTGAAGGTAAGCTCGCTCTAAGTTTTGGTGCAATGCAGATGTTGTTTCATTAGTTGAACGTTTGCCGATATAAAAAAGCCCCAGGTATTTCTACCTGGGGCTTTTTTACATAGGCGGAGGTTACATCACTGGATAGTCGATATAACCCACCGGACCTTTAGCGTAAAACAATTCCGGGCGCGCATCGTTCAGCGGCGCATCGGCCTTCAAGCGTGCCGGCAGGTCCGGGTTGGCAATGAACGGCACGCCGAAGGCGACCGCATCGGCCTTGCCGCTGGCCAGCCAGGCGTTGGCGCTGTCCTTGGTGAAGCGTTCGTTGGCGATGTACGGGCCGCCGAAGGCTTCTTTCAATTGTGGGCCGAGGCTGTCGCCGGCTTCTTTTTCGCGCGAGCAGATAAACGCGATGCCACGTTTGCCCAGTTCACGGGCGACGTAGGTGAAGGTCTCGGCCAGGTTGTCGTCGCCCATGTCATGGGAGTCGGCGCGCGGAGCCAGGTGTACACCGACGCGGCCAGCGCCCCAGACTTCGATCGCCGCGTCAGTCACTTCCAGCAACAGGCGCGCACGGTTTTCCAGGGAGCCGCCGTAGTTGTCGGTGCGCTGGTTGGTGCTGCTTTGCAGGAACTGGTCGAGCAGGTAACCGTTGGCGCCGTGGATTTCCACGCCGTCGAAACCGGCCGCCTTGGCGTTTTCTGCACCGGTGCGATAGGCGTCGACGATGTCGGCGATTTCAGCGATTTCCAGAGCACGCGGCGTTGGGTAGTCGGCCAGTGGGCGAACCAGGCTGACGTGACCTTTTGGCTGGATGGCGCTCGGTGCGACCGGCGCTTCACCGTTCAGGTACGACTCGTGGGACACCCGGCCAACGTGCCACAGCTGCAGGAAGATCTTGCCGCCCGCGCCGTGGATCGCTTTGGTCACGTTGGCCCAGCCACGCACCTGGTCGTTGGACCAGATACCCGGGGTGTCCGGGTAGCCGACGCCCATCGGCGTGACCGAGGTGGCTTCGCTGAGGATCAGGCCGGCCGAGGCACGTTGTACGTAGTATTCGGCCATCAGCGCGTTCGGCACACGGCCTTCGTCGGCGCGGCAGCGGGTCAGCGGTGCCATGATGATGCGGTTGGCGAGCTCGATGTCGCCCAGTTTGATCGGATCGAAAATAGTCGTCATGAAATGCACCCTCGTGAGGTATCAGTGAGTCAGTTGGTAGCAGGGGCCAGTTCGGGATTACCGCTCTGACGGAAAGTAATCAGGGTCACCAGCAGGGCGAGTACCGCCAGTGCGGCGGCCGCGAGTGGCACGCTGGTCAGGCCGTAGCCGTGGGCGATGACGCTGCCGCCGACCCAGGCGCCGAGTGCGTTGCCGACGTTGAACGCGCCGATGTTCAGGGTCGACACCAGGTTCGGTGCAGCCTTGCCGTAGGTCACCACGTTCACTTGCAGGGCAGGCACGGCGGCGAAGCACGCGGTGGCCCAGAGGAACAGGGTGATTTCGGTCGGGATCAGTGCAACGCTGGTCCAGGTCAGCACGGTGGAGACCACCGCCATGCTGATGAACACGCCGATCAGCGTCGCCGCCAGGCCTTTGTCAGCCATTTTGCCGCCGATGATGTTGCCGACGGTCAGGCCCAGGCCGATGAGCATCAGGGTCCAGGTCACGCCGCGTGGCGAGACGCCGGTCACCTCGCCCAGCAGCGGCGCGACATAGGTGAACAGGGTGAAGACCGATGCCGCGAACAATGCCGTCATGCTCAACGACAGCCAGATGCCGGCGCCTTTGAGAGCACGCAGTTCGGCGCGCATGTCGAGTTTTTCTTCGTCGCGCTTGGCTGGCAGGAAGCGGATCAGGCCGATCAGGGCAATCACACCGATCACGGTCACGGCCCAGAAGGTCGAGCGCCAGCCGGCTTGTTGACCGAGCGCGGTGCCCAGTGGCACGCCGAGGACGTTGGCCAGGGTCAGGCCGGTGAACATCAGGGCCACGGCCGAAGCGCGTTTGTTCGCCGGAACCAGGCCTGCCGCTACCACCGAACCGATGCCGAAGAAGGCGCCGTGGCAGAGGGCAGTCACCACCCGGGCAAACATCAGCACGTTGTAGTCACTGGCCACTGCACACAGCAGATTGCCGATGATGAATATGCCCATTAACGCCACCAGTGCGGCCTTGCGTGGCAACTTCGCGGTGGCCAGTGCCATGAACGGCGCACCGATGGCCACGCCGAGGGCGTAACCGGTCACCAGCCAGCCGGCGCCGGGGATCGACACGCCGAGGTCGGCCGCCACTTCGGGCAGCAGGCCCATGATGACGAACTCGGTGGTGCCGATGGCGAAGGCGCTCAAGGCCAGAATGAGGAGCGAGAGGGGCATTGTTTAATTCCTTGTCGGAGCGCTGAGCTCCTTGACGATGGCGTCGAGGAACGCCTGGATCACGTCCTCGTTGCGTTTGAAGAAGTGCCATTGACCGGCTTTCTGGCTGCTGATCAGACCCGCCCGTTGCAAGGTCGCCAAATGCGCCGACACGGTCGACTGCGACAGGCCGCAGCGTTGATCGATCTGCCCGGCGCAAATGCCGTACTCGTGGTTGTGGATCTGTTCCGGGAACTGAACCTTGGGGTCTTTCAGCCAGGTGAGAATGTCTCGGCGTACTGGGTGTGCCAGGGCTTTTATTATTTCGTCGAGGTCGATGGTCATGGGATTGGGCTCGTGATGAGTAAAACGCTATATCGCGATGAGGCGAACTTTAAATCGGTACTTCGCGATATACCAATATGATTTTGATCTGACGATCGTGTAAATCGGTATATCGAGTTATAACGATATGATGGTGTAAAGAGGAGTATCCGCAGTGCTAAGCTGCGCGACATGAACTATCTCGCACATCTTCACCTCGGTGGCCAGCGTCCCGGTCAATTGCTCGGCAGTCTGTATGGCGATTTCGTCAAGGGGCGGCTGCAAGGGCAGTTCGACCCGGAGATCGAGGCGGCCATCCAGTTGCATCGCAGCATCGACGTGTTTACCGACCGCCATCCGTTGGTGGATGTGGCGCTGTCGCGATTTTCCCTGACCCGCCGGCGTTACGCCGGGATCGTGCTGGATGTGTTTTTCGACCATTGCCTGGCGCGTGACTGGACGCTGTACGCGGATCTGCCGTTGGAGCAGTTCACTTCGGATGTGTACCGGGTGCTGTCCGCCGAGCGGCAATTGCCGGAGCGGTTGGCAAGGATTGCGCCGCACATGGTGGCGAATGACTGGTTGGGTTCTTACCGGGAGTTCGACGTGCTGGAGCAGGTTTTGCGGGGGATTTCGCGGCGGTTGACCAAGCCTGAGGAGTTGGCGGCGGCGATGCAGGAGTTGCGGATGTTGTATGAGCCGTTGAGCGAGGACTTCAGATTGTTCTACCCGCAACTTCAGCTTTTTGCGCAGAACCATCCAACAACATAGATCCCTTGTGGGAGCGAGCCTGCTCGTGAATGCGGTGTATCAGTCGACATCTACGTTGGATGACAGACCGCATTCACGAGCAGGCTCGCTCCCACAGGGGATGTGTGTTTAAGCGGCTATGGCGGGACGCATCGGAACTCGCGGTGTTTCCGGAATCGTCCCAAACAATGCCTTCTGCACCGCCTGCTGCGCTTCAAACGCCAGCGCCGCACGCTCGCGACCTTCGCAAGCAATCGGCTTGAGCAGATGAACCTCCACCTCACCCCGATCATTGGCAAACAGGCGCATCAGGTGCGAGAGCAGATCATCATCGCCAATGAACGGCGCCAGCGAATCCACTTCGCCTTCGCGCAGATAACGAATCGCCACCGGTTGCAGCTTCACCTGCGAATCAATCGCCGCTGACAGCAGCCGACCATGAAAGGTGCGCAACGAGCGGCCATCGGTGGTGGTGCCTTCCGGAAACATCAGCAGCGGATGGGCGTGTTCCAGATGACGGGTCATCTGCTTGCGGATCAACTGGCTGTCGCCTGAGCCGCGACGGATAAACAGACTGCCAGCCTTGGCCGCCAACCAGCCCGCTACCGGCCAGGTGCGCACTTCGGCCTTGGACAGGAACGACATTGGCGTGAGCATGCCCAGCAACGGGATGTCGGTCCAGGACACGTGGTTGCTGACCCAGAGCATCGACTCCTTCGGCAATTCACCATGCACGGTCACGCGAAAGGGCAGGGCATTCGCCAGACGCGCCATGAAGAAACGCGACCAGCGCTGACGGCGGACCATCGAATGGGCGATGCCCAAACGTTCGAACAGCCCGAAGACGCTGGCCATGCTCAAGCCCAGCGCAACCACCACCAACACTCGCGCAATCCGCGCGTACACCCGCAAGCGGCTCATTACACAGCCGCCTTGAAGTGCTTGGCGTAACGCGGGCAGAGTTCGTCGCGCTTGAGCAGGATGAACACGTCGGCCACCTGGAAATCTTCGTCCCAGCACGGCTCGCCGCAGATCTTCGCACCAAGGCGCATGTAGGCCTTGAGCAGCGGCGGCATCTCCGCGATGACGTTGGAGGGGATATCTAAAACAGGCAGCGGTTTTTTCGGCTCGGCACGCAGGTGTTCGGTGCACAGATAACGTTCGCGCAGACGTTGCATGATCGCGTGGGCCTGAATGCCGCCGTCCTGCATCGGGATGCTCGCGCAACCCATCAAATAGCTGTAGCCGCCCTGGTTCAGGACTTCGGCCAGTTCACCCCAGAGCACGGCGATGGTGCCGCCATTGCGGTAGGCCGGGTCGACGCAGGTGCGGCCGATTTCGAGGATCGGACCTTTGAGGTGAACCAGACCGTGGAGGCTGAATTCTTCTTCGCTGTAAAACTTGCCCAGGCTGCTGGCGGCCGTGTGGTCGAGCAAGCGAGTGGTCGCCACCAGGCGCCCGGTGTTCAAGTCGCGCACGCCGATGTGAGCGCAGTGAACATCATAATCATCCATGTCCAGACCCAGCTCCGCGCCTTTCAGCTTGGCGTTGAATTCGCCGCTGAACACGTTGAAGCGCAAGGCCTGGGCTTCCTGCAAAGCCTCGGCGCCCACCAGGCGTTCGGCTTGCAGGCGGCGTTCATTGCCGGTGTCGCTGATGCGGGCGATCTGAGTCATGGCGAATCTCCGTGCGGGCTGCTCACCCGTCTTTGGGTTACAGCGGATCGACTTTCTTTATCCAGCCTTGTTGTGCAAAGTCAGGCTATGTAGCCCCGGTGTCATCGCCATGAAGCTTTGGTGATGCTTATATGACAGCCCACGAGGAACCTCTTATGCCCTGGCAAACCCTGTTGAAACGTCGTGATCGCTTGCCCGTCAACCCGGACCTGGCAGAGGGTTTCGCGACCTTGTTACAGCAATTGGGCACGGTCACGCCGTTTGAATTGGCGGTGGTCGGTGGACGCCTGATGGCGACACCGGGGCTGGCTTTTCTGGTGGGGTATCAGGCGGCGTTGCGCATGCTCTGGCCGAGTGCGCCGCCTAGCCTCGGCGCGTTGTGCGCGACCGAACAGCGCAGCCTGCGGGTGGCGGACATGCAGACACGTCTGACCGACCTGCGCCTGAGCGGACGCAAGGATTTCGTCACCGCCGGCGATGCCGCGGACTGGCTGTTGATCGCCGCCCGCAGTGAAGAACCGGGCGACGATCCGCGCCTGAGCCTGGCCGTGGTCTATCCCGGCGAACCGGGTGTCCGGGTGGAAAAACTCCCGGCGATCCCGCTGATGCCGGACATCAGCCACGGTCGGTTGTTGCTGGAAAACGCGCTGTGCGAATTGCTGGCGGGGGATGGCTGGGACGCGTACGTCAAACCGTTCCGCACCCTCGAAGACATCTATGTGCTGAGCGCCATGACGGCGTGGTTGTATGGGGTGGGTCAGGACAGTGACTGGCCGCAGAGCTTGTCATTGCGTTTGCTGGCGCTGTTGGCCGGGTGTGCGGAAGTCAGTCGGCAGGCGCCGAACAACCCGGCCGGGCATGTGCTGCTGGGCGGGTTGTTTGCGCAGTTTGACGGGTTGAAGGTTGAGGTGAATCAGGCATTGGCCGATGGACCGCCGGAGTGGGCGGCGATGTGGCAGCGGGATCAGTCGGTGATGGATCTGGCGTCGGGGGCCAGGGGTAAGCGGTTGGCCAAGGCACTTGCCGGATCTTCACTGAATTGACCGGCCTCATCGCGAGCAGGCTCGCTCCAACAGGGGAATGCATTTCAAAACGTGGGAGCGAGCCTGCTCGCGAATACGGCCTTGGCCCCACAGCTAAGCTCCGTCCCGGAGCCGGAGTAGATAGTCCGAGATCTGCCCCGTGCTCAAGTCGCGAAACTTCCCGCGAAGTATTTCGTTCAATGCCTCTGATGTCAGGCCAAGCTTTTGCGCAGCCTCAGCCTGACTCAGCAAACCTGATTCCAGGAGAATGCCAATCTTCATGACGTATTCAGATTTGGCTCGCATTTCACTAGAATCGGGATTGCCCAGCGCTTGATAAACGCAGCTGTCGCTTCCGTCGATTTCATTCATTTGCCGACACCTCACTCAAACATCGCAAAATCAGCCCGCCTCACCGCATCCGATACAGACCCTTTCACACTCATCCCCCGCCCCGGCGCAAACCCCGGAAAGAACACCAACCCCTCCGATTCAAACCGATACGCCAACGCCAACCGGTTTTCATCCGCCACATCACGCTTCGCCTCAAATCGCTCAATCGCATCGACCGAAACGCCAGACTCCCGAGACAACTCATCAACACTCCAACCCAACATCGCCCGGGCCTGGGCGCAATGGGCGGGGGTGAATTGGAATAGGGCGATACGTTCCAGGGTGATTTTCATCGCATAAGAGGCCATGGTGTTCTCCGGGCTCAAGAGTGCTGATCCAAAATGTACTGTGTTTTTGTACAGTTGTTTTGCGTCCGGATCAAACTCATTTTTATTTCGACCCATCCAACCAGACGGACGGTGCCTGACCCAGTACACGGCGAAACATCGTCGAAAATGCCGCCGGACTGTCGTACCCGAAATCCAAAGCAATCCGCGTCACCGGCTCACCCACTGTCAACCGCGCGAGGGCCAACACCACACAGGCGCGCTGCCGCCATTGACTGAAACTCAGATCGGTCTGTTGGCGAAACAGGCGGTTGAACGTGCGCAAACTGATGTGCAACTGATCCGCCCATTGCTGTGGCGACTGATGAGCATCGGGGCGCTGCAAAAAGCCTTGGCACAACGCGAGCAAACGCGCATCGACAGGCAGCGGAATGTGCAATGGCAGGTGAGCACTGCGCGCCAGTTCATGCAGCAGCAAATCAATCAACACCCCGTCGCGCCCCGCCTGGTTATACGCCAACGGAATCTCCACCGCTTCCATCAGCAAATGCCGCATCAACGGCGAAACACTGATCACCTGACAACGATCCCCCAAATCGACCGCCAGCGGTTCGATGTACAAACTCCGCGTACTCACCCCCAGCATCAACACCTCATGCGCCATCCCCGCCGGAATCCACACCGCCCGTTGCGGCGGCACCACCCAGTTGCCGTCATGCGTGCTGACCTGCATCACCCCGGTAGCGCCGTACAACAACTGTGCCCGTCGGTGTGTATGACGGGGCAACACTTGACCGTAGGAATAATCCGTACCGATCGCCACCACCGACCGTGGCGTGTCATCCAGCAAATTAATCGAAACATTGCGCATCAAGCGGCTTCCAGCAGTTGGCGTAAACGCAAACATTATTGGCTGACTTACTGAGGCAGGCCAAGTCGCATCGCTCTATCGTCGACCCTCTCAACCAACGGACGACGCGCAATGTTCTATCTCTTGCTGACACTCTTCGGCTGCATGACCGGCGTCACCGCCGTTCTGTTCGGCTTCGGCGGCGGGTTTGTCGTGGTGCCATTGCTGTACCGCATGCTCGTGGCCGGCCATGGTGCAGACAACCCGATTGGCCAATCGGCGATGCACATTGCGGTGGCTACCTCGACCTGCGTGATGATCGTCAACGCGCTGGTCGCCACTGGAAAACATCGTCGTGCCGGTAATCTGATTCGCCATTATCTGTGGCCGCTGGGTGGGTTTATCGGGTTGGGGGCTGTGGGCGGCGCAGTCGCGGCGATATGGGTGAGTGGTGAGGTGATTCGGTATGCGTTCATTGCGTACCTGGGCGTGACCATTGTGGATTGCCTGTTCCGACGCGGATTTCTTACGCATACCAGTAACGGAATCCCACGGCGATTGGCGAGGGCGGAAGTGTCGGGTGGCGGTGTAGGAATCGGCGCCATCGCGACGTTTCTCGGCGTCGGCGGCAGTGTCATGACCGTGCCGTTGTTGCGCCGTTGCGGGTTGAGCATGTCGCAGGCGACGTCCATGGCCAATCCGCTAAGCTTGCCCGTGGCGCTGGCCGGGACGGTGACTTACATGTCGATGGCGGGGTTCACTGAGTCTGATCTGGGCGTGTGGTTTGTTGGTTACGTAGATCTGCTGGCATTTGCCGTTTTGACGATGGGGTCGTTGGCGGGCATTCGACTGGCCACGCCTTGGATCGGACGGATACCGGATCGAATCCATGCACGGGTGTACATCGGTTTGCTGGTAGTGGTGATGATCAGCATGTGTCTGAATTGAACGCCGTCACATCGCCTCCAACCCCGGCGCTTCACGAATAATGAAGTGATCCAGGTTCTCGATATTTGCACTGAACACCCCGAACGTCTGCTCGGGGTTTTTCTTGCTCGGCACCTGCTTCAACTCCGGCGTCACGCCATAAAAGAAACAAAACAACTCCGTCTCACTGTCGATGGCGTGCTTGATCTCCTCCAGAAACGCTTTGCGCTTGCGGTAGTTCTCGATCAACTTCTTGCTCAAGTAAACGTTGACCGAATAAGGTTTCTTCTTCGCCTCATCCGCTTGCTTGAACCAGACCTTCTGCTCGAAATCGATGCGAAAGCTCTGGGTGTAATCCTTGATCTCCTTGATCTTGCCCCAGTAAATCAGCCCCTTGTTGTCCGTCAGGTATTCGATCTTCTTGAAGAATGACCCATAAGGCGCCGTGTGCTCGCCAATCTTCAGCGGCATGCGCTTAAGCAGGTCCTTGTCCTCGAAGTTCGACACGAAACACTCCACCGGGTGGGCGAAGATGCTGGTCTTGTCTGGCGCTGACTCGCGGGTTGGATGCTCGACGTTACTGACTGTTGAAGGTGTTCGCGGCTCATCCCGCGTGACGTCTGCAGCCACAGCCGGGCTCGACGGCTTACGCACATACTGACGCCGAGTCAGTAACAACTCCGACGGAAAATGCTCCTCGCGGCTGTCATCCGCTTCCGCACCGTCCGCGTCCACACCTGACGGCGGCGTCTTGAGACTGACATAAGGACAATCCGCGACATGCCGGGTACTGGGCGTGTTCTTGAAGTGCGGGGTGCGAACGTAATTCACGTTCTTGGCGTTGAACGTCGTCAACACATTCAACCCATCGAACGCCAACCGACAGGCATCGTTGGGGCACTGGAAGTGCTCCTTGGCGGAATCGAAATCCATGGTCTCGTCGAAATTCAAATCCCGCACGTCATAGATCGACAGCTTGTCGTCGAGGCTGAGGCAGTAGGCGAGGTCGAATTTCATGGTGGATTCAGTTGTCGGGGAAGAAGCGAGTATTAATAGCGGGAGGTGGTGAGGAATGCACTCAATGCTTTCAACAGTTGCGCCAAACCTGCGGGAGCACGCCAACTCGTGAGTCTCAACTCCATCAACGCAAGCAACGCTTCAAAGTGCGTCTTCGCCCGCCATCTCTACACGATTTCTGCCTGAGCGCTTTGCCTCGTACAAGGCTGTATCCGCCAAGCTGTAGGCGGTATCGAAACTTGTTCCCACTGAATTGGCGCTAACGCCGAAACTCGCCGTGATTTGTCGGTTCACGGGACAGCCAAACACGTGAGATGCAATCGCCTCCCGCATGGCTTCCGCAAGGCTCAAGCCTTCCTCGATTTCGCCGGCGGGGATCAGTACCGTAAATTCTTCACCGCCCACTCGCCCGATTATTCCGCTGTCACCGACGATCCTGCGCAGGCAGCCGACTATTCCCTGAATGACCGCATCCCCGGCAGGGTGACCGAACTCGTCATTCACCAGCTTGAAGTGATCGATGTCCAGGACGATCATCACCGCACCGACTTTTTGCAGGGTCTGTACGGACAGATCAATCACGGCGCTGCGATTGAGCACGCCCGTCAGGCCATCGTGAGTCGCGCGATATTCGAGCTGGCGGGCCAGTATCTGCAGTTGCGCATTAAGGGTATTCATTTCGCGCTCGGCCCGGTCGCTTCGACCAATCAGCCGGCGAGTTTCGCGCATCAAACGCTCAAAGTGCGAAGTCATATCGGCAAGCGAGCGCTGGTACGTTTCGGCATCCGCCCCGCTCAGCGCCAACGTCGAGCGAGCGCGCTCAAGCGCATCATTTTCGCTTTTGAACAGATCGGGAGCCGAGTCACCAGAATCCCCAACGGTAGTGACTGGAGCGGTCATTTTTGTCATTACCTCAGGTGGTGATCGAGTGATCATTGAAAATAATGGATTCGAAGTCAGCCTTCAGCTCCTCACCAAACTCAAAAATCGTTTCGTCTTCCTCGTCGTGGTACCAGTTAACTTCAATCCGGTTGCCAGCTTGAGCCGAACGATCAAGCGCATCGAAAATGCTGAACAGCATTTTGGTACTGGAACTATTGAAATACGCCAACGCGATATTGGTCGTGATCGTCGCGTCTGTACGCCCCTCCAGAAAACTGCGTAGCTGCTGGATGATCGGGGCATAAAAAGCAGCCGCGTTTTCGGGGTAAGACTCGCCTTTTATGGACAGCAGGTTTTGATCGAAACGAAAGTCCACTTCCGGCGATGTTGCGGTTGCGTCAATGTAGAAATTATCCATAACTCTCTCGACTCAAATGATGGCTTTAAGACAAAACAGGGTAGTGTCCGGGTCATCCGCTCTTGGATGAAAGTCAAACTCCAAGGGCGCGCAAGCGTCGCGCGCCATCGTCAAAAAGCCCAGGCCGGCCCCCTTGCTGTCCACTGGAGTCTCCGCCCGCAACGTCACCTTGTAGGCGTGCTTGATCTCTTCAAGTGACATGTTGCGCAAGGGTTCGAGCTTCTCTCGGAGGCGATCAACGTCCGTTGATGCAATGGGATTGGCGCAGAGCATCAGGTGGTGTTCACCTTCCTTGCTTATACACACCGCGCCCTGGCGCAGTACCGATTCATCGGCAACCGTGGTTTGCAGCAAATCCGAGGAGTAATGCAGGATGTTCTGCGAGAGCTCAACAAACGATGAGAACAACTTACGTCGTGTCGGACCACTCACCCCAGAGATTTCGAGTTGCAGTTTCACAACTTCCGCCATCGCTGAAATGATGTGATGCGAGAAATAACCCATGTGATAAAAAATGACATTCCGTTGCTGGGCCAAATCGAAAAACGTGCAGTCGTGATGCACAGACGCAGGATTAAGCATCATCAGTTCCTAATGCGGGCACAAAAAAGGGTCAAGTCGTCACGACGGGTTTGTTCTCCCTGCCAGGCTGCGAACGTGCGTTGCAACGCTTCGCAGATGAGCGTTGACGATTTATCACGGTGTTCCAGTATGGTTTCGAACGCCTTGCGCTTACCGAAGGCGATTTTTTTGGGACCGCCAATTTGGTCCGTGAGGCCATCAGTGGCGATGAAAATGAGGCTGCCAGGTGGCAGGTGAACAGTGCTCACCGTCCACGAGTAGTCCAAACCGCTATCCACATAACCGACGCCGATGCGCTGACCGGCAATGGTTTCAAGTTCGTCGGCGTCAGGCTTCAACACATTCAGCGACATCCTGGCCCCGGCAAAACTCAATACGTGAGTGGCCGAATCGAACCAAAAGAAAGCGGCGTCCAGGCCGTCATCCGACTCCGGGGTGCCATCCAGTCCGTTGACTTGCCCCAGTAGACCTTTGACGCCCCGGTTAACGGCAGACAGGAGATGCCCAGGGTCGCGCGGGCCTATCTGGGTCAGCGCCTGGGTTAATGAAGAGGAGGCGATCAACGTCATGAAAGCGCCTGGCACACCGTGACCGGTGCAGTCTGCAATCGCCCCAAACCATCCGGTCGGGTAGGCACAGAAATGATAAAAGTCGCCGCCGACAACATCCCGTGGCTCCCACAGCAATGTCGCGTCATCCAGCGTCAACGCCAAGGCATCACGGGAGGCCCGAAGCATCGCGCGTTGAATGACACTCGCGTATTCGATGCTCTGCATCATCTGGCGGTTCTTTTCGGCTTGCATGGCCGCCACCACCGCCATCAACTGCAAGCCATTTCCCAAACCTGCGAAACTACCGTTTCTCGTCACGATGAAGCCGTCGGCGAGGGCCTTCTCACCGTACTCCACCGTCTTGAACGTCAACTCTTCGATGCTCATCTCGGCGTCGACGATTAACGGTTCCTTGTCCATAAAAGCGATGCAGCTTTTCTTGTCAAAAAGCTCACGGTGAAACGGTTTGCTCATTTGCGACAAGAAAATGTTGCGGTTAATAAGGCCTACCGGGCGCGAGTCTTCCACCACCGCCAGGCACACGACATCGCGCTGCGCGGTGAAAATTTCCATCACCAGGGTGTTGTTGCTATCCAGGCTGATCGCAGGCGCTTCATTGCATAAATCACCGGCGCACTTGTGGTCTTTTGGCAGCTTGGGATGCATGAAAGTGAAGTGTTCTGCGTTCATAACTGAATCATCGCACCGGGTAAATGGGGGATGATGGCAGGGTGATGTTAAGCTGATATTACAGTGGGGTGATTTGTGTGGGGAGTGAGGATTTGAGGTCGCCTGTACGGCAATAACGCTGAGGTTTCCAGCCCACCTCAAATCCCCTGTGGGAGCGAGCCTGCTCGCGACCAAACCAGGCAAAAGTCGCGTTGGATGAATGCCAGTCAGTTAAACCGTAACGCGATCCCGTAGCAGCTGGCGAAGCCTGCGTTCGGCTGCGAAGCAGTCGTGAAATCAAACGATAGGGTGAATCAGGAGAGCGCGGGTTTACGATTTCTCTGCAATTGATCCGGTGAGCTCCCTCGCCAAAAATTCTCTTCAATTACTCAGGCAACAAGCGCTCTACCTTCGTGTATAGCGAAGCAGTGAATTCATCCCTGTCGCTCGAATGGTGGCAGCGACGATGACAGTTCGGACATAGCGCCACGGCATTGCTCGGACGATCCGAACCTTCCTGCGCTAAATGCTTAACGTGATGGACCTCAAGAAACGGCCTGCCATCCTTTTCAAACGGAGCGGGCTCGCCACAGCCTTCGCATCTACCGTTAGCCTGTTGGCGAACCCAAGCTCTCACCTCAGGATCGCGAACAAAAGATTTGCCGCTGGACTGAGTTTGCTCGGGGCGCTCAATCCCCTTCGGCTCATCTTTAAGCGGTTGTCGCTCAAGTTTGGCAGCTCGTTGCTCCAATGTTTCTTCATCCGCTGTCGGGGCAAAATCCTCAGGTGTCAAAGTACTTGGAGCGTTGAGCGCTTCTCGGATGCTTCGCGCAACATTCGCGCCGACATTCTTGGCGGGTTTGTACCCCGCAATACGAGCTCGACCCAGCTCCTCCAGCACGGTAGAGATGTTCTGCATCCGAAATTCAACCGACCCTTTGGTCCGACCGGCTAAGGTTCCCTCGCGCAGGATGCGGTTCTCCTCAGTCTTAACGACTTTCTGACCGCTCTGCTCGCGGGACAACATGCTGAGATAGGCGTCTACCGCAGCCTGAATCTCAATGTCAGTCCAATCGCTGTTGCTCTTTTCCGTGTCCATACAATCGCCGAGGGCTGAAAACCCTCGGACGATACTGAGTGGCCATTACGACTGTCTACGAAAATTCCTACAGAAAAGACCGACGCTTCTTTCAGTTGATCCTACAAAGCTAGCCAACCGAATGCTTTGAGGACTGAAACGCCTCCAAAACCTTCCGCCACCAAGGCTTAACCACCGGCACCCGCCGCCGCCGCGTGCGATTGAGCAACAGATAAGGCATGTCCCGCAGTCGAATCCAGCCTTCATCTTGCCAATGCAACAGACTCAACGACATTTCCGGCCAATCCAACAAACTCAACATCGGCCGATCTGCATTCTTCGACTGCCCGGCGTCGCGCAAGGCTGGCACTACTTGATGAGTCAACCATTCACGCAACAGCCGATGCCCCGGCGCGTAGTGATATACCAACAACGCATACACACCGGATTCGCTGAGCATCAGCCGTTTTTCCGGTTGGCCGTGGTACTCAATCAACAACGTATGTCTCTGATCCTCGTCCAGTTTGCTGACCACACGATCATTCAGATGGAAACCCATTAAACGACCCAGATCGCGGGCGCAGAACCATGGCTGGTTTTCTAGTAGGAGGGCATGGAGGGCAAGGTTGTGGCGAGTGAAGACTGTTACAGAGAAGGGATCAGTCATGACTGATCTCCAGAATGGCGAAAGTGCGGGGTAGATCGTGTTCAGGCATATCCATTACCTCTACGTGTAGATTTAGGAGGGCCTGACCCCAACGTAGAGTGGACTTAAAAAATCCCAACGAGCAATGCCTTCGCACATCCGAACGACAAATCACCAAAGGGTGAGTTGCGTGTCTGTGTGATTGACCAAGCTTCTACGTTGGGCGTTTCTTAGGCACCTGCAATGGAGCTTAGAGGTGCTTTGACAGGGCATCAATGCGGACGGAGCTGTAAGTGCTGTAGGAGTTTTAGCGTCGTAGCGTAGGGATGAAAAAATGGGGTTCTCATTCCCCAATAAAAAAGCCCCGATCAGATCGGGGCTTTCAGTATTTCGATTTATCGACTCAGGTCGCTACCGTCAAATCGCGGTTAGCTCGGGAATCAATCCCAGCTCAACGCCCCACCAGTCTGATACTCAATAACTCTCGTCTCAAAGAAATTCTTCTCTTTCTTCAAGTCCATAATCTCGCTCATCCAAGGGAACGGATTCGTAGTCCCTGGATACTCTTCTTTAAGACCGATCTGCGAAAGACGACGGTTAGCGATGAACTTCAGGTAGTCCTCCATCATCGCCGCGTTCATGCCCAACACGCCGCGAGGCATGGTGTCACGTGCGTATTCAATCTCCAGCTGAGTCCCCTGCAGAATCATCTGCGAAGCCTCTTCCTTCATCTCAGCATCCCACAAATGCGGGTTTTCGATTTTGATCTGGTTGATCACGTCGATGCCGAAGTTCAGGTGCATGGATTCGTCGCGCAGGATGTATTGGAACTGCTCGGCGACGCCGGTCATTTTGTTGCGGCGGCCCATGGAGAGGATCTGGGTGAAGCCGCAGTAGAAGAAGATGCCTTCCAGGACGCAGTAGTAGGCGATCAGGTTGCGCAGCAACTCTTTGTCGGTTTCGACGGTGCCGGTTTCGAACTTCGGATCGGAGATCGAGCGGGTGTATTTGAGGCCCCAGGTGGCTTTTTTCGCGACCGACGGAATCTCGTGGTACATGTTGAAGATCTCGCCTTCATCCATGGCCAGTGATTCGATGCAGTACTGGTAGGCGTGGGTGTGGATCGCCTCTTCGAAGGCCTGGCGCAGGATGTACTGGCGGCATTCCGGGTTGGTGATCAGGCGGTACACGGCCAGCACCAGGTTGTTGGCAACCAGGGAGTCGGCGGTGGAGAAGAAGCCGAGGTTGCGCATGACGATGCGGCGCTCGTCGTCGGTCAGGCCTTCCGGGTCTTTCCAGAGGGCGATGTCGGCGGTCATGTTGACTTCTTGCGGCATCCAGTGGTTTGCGCAACCGTCCAGGTATTTCTGCCAGGCCCAGTCGTACTTGAACGGTACGAGTTGGTTGAGGTCGGCGCGGCAGTTGATCATGCGCTTTTCGTCGACGGCGACACGGGCGGAGGCGCCTTCGAGTTCGGCGAGGCCTTCGGCGATGTCGAGGTTGTCCAGGGCTGCTTTGGCACGGGCGATTGCGGCAGAGTCGGTCGCGGTTACGGCGCGAGCTTCTTGAGCGGCGACACCACCAGCGGTGTCGAGTCGGTCCATGTTGGCTTCAGTCGCGTGGCCGGCGTTGGCGCCTTTAACCACGGTCTCGCCGCTGTCTTCTTTGTCGAATTCGTCCCAGCTCAGCATGACGTGTCGTCTCCTGCGTGAGGGCCAGATGCCCGTGTGAAAACTGATTGGTTGGTTTTTCACACGGCCGTACTGGCCGCGTTGGATAGCGTTTTTTGCAGCGGTACACGCAGGCAAATAAACATAATTTTGTACGGGGTCCGAGAGCCTCTGACGGGCGCAGAAATCGGTGAGGACTTCGGCGTGGGCTTCAGACTGGCTGTCATCCCTGTAAGGGAATATTGCAGGCCCGTTTAAGCCGGCATTATAGGGAAATTTTTGCGGCCGTGGTGGGGCGAATCCGCGCATGGAGCGGTCGAGAAGGAGGGTTTTTCGGTCGGAGCGAGGGTTTACAGGGCTTTGGCTGGAGATCGCGGGGGAAGATTTTTTTTTATAAATTTTGGCAGGCAAAATTTTTGTTCAAAAAACAGCCAAAAAGCTACGTTTTTTACTACATGTTGTGTTTTGAGTCGGTTTTCGACGCTGCCAGACACAACTAAGCCCGACCGAGGTCGGGCTATAAAGTCACGCTCGATGATCAGCTCAGACGAGCTGCACCCACGTGGTCTGCACCATCGGCAGCAACCTTGGCCGCGCCGGTGTGATCGCTACCGTCAGCAGCGACTTTGGCAGCGCCAGTGTGATCAAAACCGTCGGAAGCCAGTTTACCTGCACCGATGTGATCGGCACCGTCGGCGGCGAAGGAGGCCGAGCCGGTGTGGTCGTAACCATCAGAAGCGACAGCCGCTTCGGTGGTGAAAGCTGCCGAGCCCGTGCGGTCGTAACCGTCGGCGGCGAAGGTGTTGGCGGCCAGGACAGACAGGGTCAGGGCGAGGAACAGTTTGGTTTTCATGGTAGTGGCTCCAGGTTCGTTGGCGTTGTGTGCCTTGGTGTGGAATTCATACTGCGCCGAAAAATTCGATTAAAAAGCGCAAATAAACGCTTAAAGATATCGTATAAATCGATTTATACGGTTCGGCGCTTCATCTGCCTTGAACAGCGGGGCGGATGGGTCGAACCGTTAAGGGGGAGTGCGGGAGATCAGCCGTTGGAGCAGCCGTTGCCCATGACGCTGTAGCGCAGAATGTGGCGTTGGCCTTTGGAGTCGTCATATTCCATTTTCATGGGGACAACTCCGCACACATTGGAGACTTCGCTCATGGAGACAACTTTGGCGATGTCCAGGTGAGTGGAGTAAGTGTATTCCTCGATAGCCGGTTGTTGCTGCGCGACATCAGTCGGGACCTCGTCGGCCATGGCGGTTGCGCACAGGCTGGAGAGGGCCAGAACTAATAAAGCTTTCATTTCGGTTTTACCTTTTAGAGGTCGAGTGGGGTCACGCAACCTTTTTGGGGTTGCGTGTGGAACTTCATTACCGGTTTTTTGATTAACTGCCTTCGTGGGGGCTGCAACTTGGTTAATCAGGGTTTGCCTTGTTGGCGGGGCTGATTTTAGGCGTGGGGGGAGCGTTCATATAGGTGGGGTTTTGATAAACACCTTTGACAGATTTCGTAACAATCACGGAATAACGTGTCGGAGGCGGTTTGTTGGCTATCTTGATGACGGGGTTTTTCAGGTGGACCGCGTTATCGTTCTTCGCGGGCAAGCCATGCTCCTACAGGGGTTGCGGGGTGTTTGGGGCGGTGGTTCCGGGCTTATCACGATAATTTGTAGGGGCTTGTTACTACCATGGTCGAATGGTTCTATAGGTCCGGCCCGGCTACAACTGGGGTCATACAAAAACAACTATTCCACCGAGGTAAGAAAGATGAGTGCGGCTTCTCTGTATCCCGTTCGTCCCGAGGTTCTGTCCAATACGCTGACTGACGAGGCAACCTACAAAGCCATGTACCAGCAGTCGGTGGTCAACCCGGACGGCTTCTGGCGCGAGCAAGCCAAGCGCCTCGACTGGATCAAGCCTTTCACCACGGTGAAGCAGACGTCTTTCGATGATCACCATGTCGACATCAAATGGTTCGCCGACGGCACCCTGAACGTTTCCTACAACTGCCTCGACCGTCATCTGGCCGAGCGCGGCGATCAAATCGCGATCATTTGGGAAGGGGATGACCCTGCCGAGAGCCGCAACATCACCTATCGCGAGCTGCACGAACAAGTCTGCAAGTTCGCCAACGCCCTGCGCGGCCAGGATGTTCACCGCGGTGACGTGGTGACTATCTATATGCCGATGATCCCCGAAGCCGTGGTCGCCATGCTGGCCTGCACCCGGATCGGCGCGATTCACTCGGTGGTGTTCGGTGGTTTCTCGCCGGAAGCGCTGGCCGGTCGCATCATCGACTGCAAATCCAAAGTGGTGATCACCGCTGACGAAGGCGTTCGTGCCGGCAAGAAGATCCCGCTCAAGACCAATGTCGACGACGCGCTGACCAACCCGGAAACCAGCAGCATTCAGAAGGTCATCGTGTGCAAGCGCACCGGTGGCAACATCAAGTGGAACCAGCATCGCGACATCTGGTTCGAAGACCTGATGAAAGTGGCGGGCACTGTCTGCGCGCCGAAAGAAATGGGTGCTGAAGAAGCGCTGTTCATCCTTTATACCTCCGGTTCGACCGGTAAGCCGAAGGGTGTACAGCACACCACCGCCGGCTATCTGTTGTACGCGGCGATGACCCACGAGCGCGTGTTCGACTACCGTCCGGGCGAAGTCTACTGGTGCACCGCCGACGTCGGTTGGGTCACTGGCCACACCTATATTGTTTATGGCCCGCTGGCCAACGGTGCGACCACGCTGCTGTTTGAAGGCGTGCCGAACTATCCGGACATCACCCGGGTGGCGAAAATCGTCGACAAGCATAAGGTCAACATTCTCTACACCGCCCCCACCGCCATCCGCGCGATGATGGCGTCGGGCAAGGCTGCCATTGAAGACTTCGATGGCAGCAGTTTGCGTTTGTTGGGTTCGGTCGGTGAGCCGATCAACCCGGAAGCGTGGGACTGGTACTACAAGAACGTTGGCCAGTCCCGTTGCCCGATCGTCGACACCTGGTGGCAGACCGAAACCGGCGCGACCCTGATGAGCCCGCTGCCGGGTGCGCACGCGCTCAAGCCGGGTTCTGCTGCACGTCCGTTCTTCGGCGTGGTGCCGGCATTGGTGGATAACCTGGGCAACATCATCGAAGGCGTTGCCGAGGGCAACCTGGTGATTCTCGATTCGTGGCCAGGTCAGGCGCGCACGCTGTATGGCGACCATGACCGTTTTGTCGACACCTACTTCAAGACCTTCCGCGGCATGTATTTCACCGGTGACGGTGCCCGTCGTGACGAGGACGGTTATTACTGGATCACTGGGCGTGTGGATGACGTGCTCAACGTGTCCGGTCACCGCATGGGTACTGCCGAGATTGAAAGTGCGATGGTCGCTCACCCGAAAGTCGCTGAGGCTGCCGTGGTCGGCGTACCGCACGACATCAAGGGGCAGGGCATTTATGTCTACGTGACGCTGAACGCTGGCGAGGAGACGAGCGAGCAATTGCGTCTGGAACTGAAGAACTGGGTGCGCAAGGAGATCGGCCCGATTGCTTCGCCGGATGTGATTCAGTGGGCGCCGGGGCTGCCGAAAACGCGTTCGGGCAAGATCATGCGGCGGATTCTGCGCAAGATTGCGACCGCTGAATATGATGGGTTGGGGGATATCTCCACCCTGGCCGATCCGGGTGTGGTGCAGCATTTGATTGATACGCATAAGACGATGAATGTTGCGTAAGTAGCGTTCCGAGTCATCGAAGCCCCGCCAGACCCAGTGTCTGTCGGGTTTTTTTATTGCCTGAGGTTTTTGTGTTGGTAGTCCGGGCCTCTTCGCTAGCAGGCTAGCTCCCACAGGGGGCTCCAGTGGATTCACAATTTGAACCGGGCGCAGTTCCCTTGTGGGAGACCCAGTGTCTGGCGGGTTTTTTTTACTGCCTGAGGTTTTTGTGTTGATAGCCCGGGCCTCTTCGCTAGCAGGCTAGCTCCCACAGGGGGCTCCAGTGGATTCACAATTTGAACCGGGCGCAGTTCCCTTGTGGGAGACCCAGTGTCTGGCGGGTTTTTTTTACTGCCTGAGGTTTTTGTGTTGGTAGTCCGGGCCTCTTCGCTAGCAGGCTAGCTCCCACAGGGGGCTCCAGTGGATTCACAATTTGAACCGGGCGCAGTTCCCTTGTGGGAGACCCAGTGTCTGGCGGGTTTTTTTTACTGCCTGAGGTTTTTGTGTTGATAGCCCGGGCCTCTTCGCTAGCAGGCTAGCTCCCACAGGGGGCTCCAGTGGATTCACAATTTGAACCGGGCGCAGTTCCTCTGTGGGATACCCAGTGCCTGTCGGGGTTTTTTACTGCCTGAGGTTTTTGTGTTGGTAGTCCGGGCCTCTTCGCTAGCAGGCTAGCTCCCACAGGGGGCTCCAGTGGATTCACAATTTGAACCGGGCGCAGTTCCCTTGTGGGAGACCCAGTGTCTGGCGGGTTTTTTTTACTGCCTGAGGTTTTTGTGTTGATAGCCCGGGCCTCTTCGCTAGCAGGCTAGCTCCCACAGGGGGCTCCAGTGGATTCACAATTTGAACCGGGCGCAGTTCCTCTGTGGGATACCCAGTGCCTGTCGGGTTTTTTTACTGCCTGAGGTTTTTGTGTTGATAGCCCGGGCCTCTTCGCTAGCAGGCTAGCTCCCACAGGGGGCTCCAGTGGATTCATAATTTGAACCGAGCGCAGTTCCTCTGTGGGATACCCAGTGCCTGTCGGGGTTTTTTACTGCCTGAGGTTTTTGTGTTGATAGCCCGGGCCTCTTCGCTAGCAGGCTAGCTCCCACAGGGGGCTCCAGTGGATTCATAATTTGAACCGAGCGCAGTTCCTCTGTGGGAGCTAGCCTGCTAGCGATGGCGATCTGTCAGGCGCGAAATAAACATCAACCAATAATTATCGGCTTCATCCGTAGTCCATTTCCCACTGTTACCCGCCACCCTTCAAGTAACTGAATGTGTAACCGCTCGCGCCGATACGGGGCATTGAGAAACGCCATAAGCCCGCAACGGTGCATTTCAGCTCGGCAAAAAAATAAGAACCAACGCTACGCTTGCCGGATTAGAAGGCTTTGCCAATAATAGGCCCGCAATTTGCAACATGGATCGGTTCACTGTCTTTTGCTCTTGCATGAAATTGCAAGGCTGTCAACGTGCCCAAACGGCTTTCTCGGTGCTTCTGTAATTTGTTGTCGCATTGAAGAAATATCGGCTTCGGGCCTGTCGTTAGAATGCCGATCACTCGCTCGTTGTTGCTCGCGTTGAAAAAAACGCGCGATTCCTACGACGCAGCATCGCTTTCCGGTTCCACTCATTCGCATATTGGGCTGTCGCTCACTCTGCCGTTTTAGCCCTTTACCGATGGAGTCCCAAGATGAAGAAACTCGTGCTGCTTGGCGCCCTGGCACTGTCCGTGCTGTCCCTGCCAACCTTCGCCGATGAAAAGCCTCTGAAAATTGGTATCGAAGCGGCATACCCTCCGTTCGCTTCCAAAGCACCGGACGGCAGCATCGTTGGTTTCGACTACGACATCGGCAACGCCCTGTGCGAAGAGATGAAGCTCAAGTGCGTGTGGGTCGAGCAAGAGTTCGATGGTCTGATCCCGGCACTCAAAGTGCGCAAGATCGACGCGATCCTGTCGTCCATGTCGATCACTGAAGACCGCAAGAAGTCTGTGGACTTCACCAACAAGTACTACAACACCCCGGCTCGCCTGGTCATGAAGGCCGGCACCCAAGTCAGCGACGGCCTGACCGAGCTGAAGGGCAAGAACATCGGCGTGCAGCGTGGTTCGATCCACGAGCGTTTCGCCCGCGAAGTCCTGGCCCCGTTGGGTGCCGAGATCAAGCCATACGGTTCGCAGAACGAAATCTACCTCGACGTCGCTGCCGGTCGCCTCGACGGCACCGTGGCAGACGCTACGCTGCTGGATGACGGTTTCCTGAAAACCGACGCCGGCAAAGGTTTTGCCTTCGTTGGCCCGGCCTTCACCGACGTCAAATACTTCGGCGACGGCGTAGGTATCGCGGTGCGCAAGGGCGACGCGCTGAAAGACAAGATCAACACCGCGATCGCCGCCATTCGCGAGAACGGCAAGTACAAGCAAATCCAGGACAAGTACTTCGCCTTCGATATCTACGGCAAGTAACACGTCCAGGCGACAAGTCTGAATGGCGCAAGCAACAGGATCTCTGAGGTTTGCGCCATTTTTTCATCCCAACTTTCGAGGACCTGAATCATGTTGAAAGGCTACGGGGCTGTCATCCTCGATGGCGCATGGCTGACGCTTCAGCTCGCCTTGTCGTCCATGGCCCTGGCCATCCTTCTGGGTCTGATCGGCGTTGCGCTGCGTCTTTCCCCGGTGCGCTGGCTGGCCTGGCTGGGCGATCTGTATTCCACGGTCATCCGCGGGATTCCCGACCTGGTGCTGATCCTGCTGATTTTCTACGGTGGTCAGGACCTGCTCAACCGCGTGGCTCCGATGCTGGGCTATGACGATTACATCGACCTGAACCCGTTGGCCGCCGGTATCGGCACCCTGGGTTTCATCTTCGGTGCGTACCTGTCGGAGACCTTCCGTGGCGCGTTCATGGCGATCCCGAAGGGGCAGGCAGAAGCCGGCATGGCGTACGGCATGAGCAGTTTCCAGGTGT
This sequence comes from Pseudomonas sp. LBUM1651, assembly GCF_059716135.1. Classification (NCBI taxonomy): domain Bacteria; kingdom Pseudomonadati; phylum Pseudomonadota; class Gammaproteobacteria; order Pseudomonadales; family Pseudomonadaceae; genus Pseudomonas; species Pseudomonas sp. LBUM1651. Next base: position 1,440,128 of record NZ_CP166805.1, read on the forward strand.
TCTTCCGGGTGTTGGTGCCGCAGATGATTCGTCTGGCGATTCCGGGTTTCACCAACAACTGGCTGGTACTGACCAAGGCCACCGCGCTGATTTCGGTGGTGGGTCTGCAAGACATGATGTTCAAGGCCAAGCAGGCGGCAGACGCCACCCGCGAGCCTTTCACCTTCTTCCTCGCAGTGGCGGCGATGTACCTGGTGATCACCAGTGTCTCGTTGCTGGCATTGCGTCACCTTGAGAAGCGCTACTCGGTAGGCGTAAGGGCGGCTGATCTATGATCTTCGACTACAACGTCATTTGGGAGGCCTTGCCGCTGTACTTCGGCGGCCTGGTGACCACCCTCAAATTGCTCGCGCTGTCGCTGTTTTTCGGTCTGCTGGCGGCCTTGCCGCTGGGGCTGATGCGTGTCTCGAAGAACGCGGTCGTCAACATGTCGGCCTGGCTCTTCACCTACGTGATTCGCGGCACGCCGATGCTGGTGCAGCTGTTTTTGATCTACTACGGTCTGGCGCAATTCGAAGCGGTACGCGAAAGCTTCTTGTGGCCGTGGCTGTCCAGCGCGACGTTCTGCGCGTGCCTGGCCTTCGCCATCAACACCAGCGCCTACACCGCAGAAATCATCGCCGGCAGCCTGCGCGCTACGCCGAACGGTGAAATCGAAGCGGCCAAGGCCATGGGCATGTCGCGCTTCAAGATGTACAAGCGCATCCTGCTGCCATCGGCCCTGCGCCGGGCGCTGCCGCAGTACAGCAACGAAGTGATCATGATGCTGCAGACCACCAGTCTGGCGTCCATCGTGACCCTGATCGACATCACCGGTGCCGCGCGCACGGTCAACGCTCAGTTCTACCTGCCGTTCGAAGCCTACATCACCGCCGGTGTGTTTTACCTGTGCCTGACCTTCATTCTGGTGCGGATGTTCAAACTGGCCGAGCGCCGCTGGCTGGGCTATCTGGCCCCGCGGAAGCACTGATATGGAACGCATCGATCATTCATTGCCGTGGAGCCACTTGGGCAGCGAACGCCAGATTTCGGTGTTCCGCTTCGGCAGTGGCGAGCGCAAGGCCTACATCCAGGCCAGCCTGCACGCCGATGAATTGCCGGGCATGCGTACGGCTTGGGAGCTGAAAAAGCGCCTGGCCGAACTTGAAGCCCAAGGCTTGCTCAACGGTGTGATCGAACTGGTGCCGGTGGCCAATCCTCTGGGCCTCGGCCAATTGCTTCAGGGCAATCATCAAGGGCGTTTTGAGGCGGGCAGCGGCAAGAACTTCAACAGGGATTTTTTCGAGCTCAGCGCGCCAGTGGCCGCCGAGCTGGAAGGGCACCTGGGTGATGATCCGCACGCCAATATTCAGCTGATCCGTCAGGCCATGAGCGATGTGCTCGCCGCATTGCCGCCAGCCGCCAGTCAGTTGCAAGGCATGCAGCGCATTTTGCTCAGCCATGCCTGCACTGCTGACGTGGTGCTGGATCTGCATTGCGATGCCGAAGCGGCGCTGCACATGTACGCCTTGCCGCAACACTGGCCGCAATGGCGTTCGTTGGCCGCGCATTTGAACGTGAAGGTGGGTTTGCTGGCGGAAGATTCCGGCGGCAGTTCGTTTGACGAAGCGTGCTCGCTGCCCTGGTTGCGTCTGTCGCGTCAGTTCCCTGATGCGCAGATTCCCCTGGCCTGCCTGGCGACTACCATTGAACTGGGTGGTCAGGCCGATACCGGTCGCCCAGAAGCGATGGCTTACGCCGAAGGCATTTTGGCGTTCCTCGCCGAGCAAGGCTTGATCAGCGGCGAATGGCCAAAACCTGCGCAGGACGCTTGCGAAGGCCTGCCATTCGAAGGCACCGAATTACTGTTTGCGCCACACCCTGGCGTGATCAGTTTCTTGCGTAAACCCGGTGAGTGGATTGAAGCCGGCGACGAGATTTTCGAAGTGATCGATCCGTTATCGGATCGGGTCAGCACGGTGTGTGCTGGTACGTCCGGGGTGCTGTTTGCCATTGAACGGCTGCGCTATGCCCAACCCGGTTTCTGGCTGGCCAAGGTGGCGGGGCGCGAAGCGCTGCGTCACGGGCGCTTGCTCAACGACTGACTGACTGTTTTTGTGAGAACCGACCGCATGTACAAGCTTGAAGTCCAAGACCTGCATAAACGCTATGGCAGTCACGAAGTGCTCAAGGGCGTGTCCCTGAAAGCGGCGGCTGGCGATGTGATCAGCATCATCGGCTCCAGTGGCTCCGGCAAAAGTACCTTCCTGCGCTGCATCAACCTGCTGGAGCAGCCGCACGCAGGCAGGATTCTGCTCAACAACGAAGAGCTGAAACTGGTGGCCAACAAGGACGGCGCGCTGAAGGCTGCCGACCCGAAACAACTGCAACGCATGCGTTCGCGCCTGTCGATGGTGTTCCAGCATTTCAATCTGTGGTCGCACATGACCGCGCTGGAAAACATCATGGAAGCGCCGGTCCACGTGCTCGGCATGTCCAAGGCCGAAGCCCGCGAGAAAGCCGAGCACTACCTGAACAAGGTCGGCGTGGCACATCGTAAAGACGCTTACCCGGGCCACATGTCCGGTGGCGAACAGCAGCGCGTAGCGATTGCCCGTGCGTTGGCGATGGAGCCTGAGGTGATGCTGTTCGACGAGCCGACCTCGGCCCTCGACCCGGAACTGGTCGGTGACGTGCTGAAAGTCATGCAGGCCTTGGCCCTCGAAGGCCGGACCATGGTGGTGGTGACGCACGAAATGGGCTTCGCCCGTGAGGTGTCGAACCAGCTGGTGTTCCTGCACAAAGGTGTCGTCGAAGAAAGCGGCAACCCGCGTGAGGTGCTGGTCAATCCACAGTCCGAACGTCTGCAACAATTCCTCTCGGGCAGCCTGAAGTAAACCGAACTCCCGTTGCGCACCGGGATAGTGCATGCTTCGCAATCTAGAAGCTGGCTCCGATCCCTGTGGGAGCTGGCCTGCCAGCGATAGCGGTGGGCCAGTTTGCATCTCTGGCACAGACACACCGCCATCGCTGGCAGGCCAGCTCCCACAGTTTGATCTCCATCGGTTTTGAGATTTGCGTTCATTTACGGGCTAGCATTGGCCCATGCCTTCATCACTGTTCTTCGCTTCGGATTGCCCGCCCATGACTGCCCATCGAATTGGTTTCCTGATTTGGCCCAGCACTAAAGCACTGACGCTTGCGCTGGCTGAGGAGGCCTTGCGTGTTGCCCAGCGTGTGCATCCGGACGTGGTCTACGAACTGTCGTTTTTGCAGGCCGAACCGCCGACCGAAGGCGCCTGGCAATTGCCGGGTGAACCCTGGGCCGGCAAGCTCGAAAACTTCCAGAAACTGTTTCTGCTCGCTGATGAGCCGCCGACCACCCTCGCGCCGGCGCTCAGCAGTGCGCTGAAACAACTGGTGCGAGCCGGTTGCGTGATCGGTGGTCTGTCGGCCGGTGTTTACCCGTTGGCGCAACTCGGTTTGCTCGACGGTTATCGCGCTGCCGTGCATTGGCGCTGGCAGGACGATTTCGCCGAACGTTTCCCTAAGGTCATTGCCACCAGTCATCTGTTCGACTGGGATCGCGATCGCCTGACCGCGTGCGGCGGCTTGTCGGTACTCGACTTGCTGTTGGCGGTACTGGCCCGTGATCACGGTGCCGAACTGGCGGGCGCCGTGTCCGAAGAACTGGTGGTCGAACGCATCCGCGAAGGCGGCGAACGCCAACGCATTCCGCTGCAGAATCGCCTCGGTTCCAGCCATCCGAAGCTCACCCAAGCGGTGTTGCTGATGGAAGCCAACATCGAAGAGCCGCTGACCACCGACGAAATCGCCCAGCATGTGTGCGTGTCCCGTCGGCAGTTGGAGCGCATCTTCAAGCAATACCTCAACCGTGTGCCGAGCCAGTACTACCTGGAATTGCGCCTGAACAAGGCCCGACAAATGTTGATGCAAACCAGCAAGTCGATCATCCAGATCGGCCTGTCGTGTGGCTTCTCTTCGGGGCCGCATTTCTCCAGCGCCTACCGCAACTTCTTCGGCGCCACGCCGCGGGAAGATCGCAACCAGCGGCGCAGCAGCAGTCCTTTCGAGTTGTCGTCGGTGCCGTCCGAGCGCGGCTGATCTATTCGTCGATCTCGGAACCGTCAGAGGTGGAAATTTGCGTTTCACCTCGATTGATCACCTCTTCCACGCCAAAATCCGCGCCCGTGCGTTCGAAGTAACTGATCAGCCGTACCAGGCTTTCTTCTGAAAAGGGATTGCCTCTCAAGGTGATGTTCTCTGCAATTTCCACTGGCAGTTCCATCAGGTCGCTGGGCACTTCGGTGATTGCATTCGTGCTCAGGTCTGCCCAGTCCAGGTCGGTCATCTGAAACAGACCATTGGGTATTTCGGTGATGCCGGTATCGTTGAGCAGGACGGTGGACAGGTCCGGCATCTGACTCAGATCAGGTGTTCTTCCCAGTGCGTTGGAACCCAGATCGAGGTAGTCGAGCTGTTCCATTCCCGCCAATGCGTTTGCCGACTCCGCTGACAAGCTGACGCGGCAGTGGGGAAGTGACAGTGACCGCAGTCGACCCATCTTGAACACCGCATCGGGAAGGTCACCGAGGTCACAGTCGCGCAGCCTCAGGCTTCTGAGGTTGGGGAAAGACTCCAGAAATTGCCCCATGCGAGTCACGCCCTCGACACTGTGCAGCTCCAGCGCGGACACATGACTGAAGTCGGCGTTGAGGGTCGGCAGCTCTCCATTTATCGGGTAATTGATGACCAGTTCAAACGTTGGCTCAAGCGTGTCATTGAAATCATCCAGTTCGGATTGATGCCGCCAGCACTGCTCCAGCACTTGCTTGAATTCGTCGCGGTTGGCGTGCTCGACAAACAGTTGGTAGGCGTTGAAGGGCTCACCCGTCAGCGGGTGACGAGGTGGCAGGTCGGCTGTCCATACCGACAGGTCGTTGCTCAGCTGAGCGAGCTCAGCTTCCAGGTTTGTCAGCTCCATCCGGCCATCTTCCAGCGTGCCGGGCAACTCGTAGACGAAATCGCTTGCCTGCTCGACTTCCATGTTTGGGTAGAGCTTCCTGGCCCGTTCTATATCCGCCTCGGGGGCATAGACGCCCAAGTCGTAAGAGGTTTCGAAGTAGTGAAGCTTGATGAGTTGTCGTGCACTGTCGGTGAGCGGGTTGTGCGAAAGATGCACGCCGCGTTTGTCGTGCACCGGGCTGTCGAACATCCCGGCAGGCAACTCGGTGATCCGGTTGTTCATCAGCATGAGGGTGTCGAGCCTGGGGTGTTTCATGGCGCTGCCGGGGATTTCAGTCAGGCCGGTATCGCTCAGATCCAGGTGCACGAGTTCAGGTAAGGAGTCGATGCCAGGTACCGTATCAAACGGGTTCCGGAACAGGTCCAGCATCACCAGTTTTTTCAATGAGGACAGCTTTGACCAGGCGACAACGTCAAACGTGATGCCGCAATCGTTGAGCACCAATGCATCGAGGTTTGCCATCCGTGGGATGGCGTCGGGCAGGGTGGTCAGGGCGAAGCGGCGTAAATCGAGGCGACGAAGGCCATTGAAACGCTGCAGAAAACCGTGAATGCCTTGCTCCGCATGGCTGCCTTCAAGGGCAAGCAATGAGACGTGACTGAAGTCGGCAGTCAATACCGGCATATCGCCCAGGATCGGCTCTGCGAACCGCAGCACATATCGGGCACTGCTGTCGGCGGCGTCCAGGTCCCGGTCTGTTTGTCGTCGCCAACTGCGCTGGATTTCCTGAGCCAGCAGGCGGCGGTTGTGCTGCTGGGCTTGTTGTTCCAGTTCGCTCAGCGTGAGCCCGGTGTCGGGATGGACGGTGGGGGCTTCTCTTATCCAGTTGTCCAGGTCGTGATGCAGTCGTTCCAGCTCACGGCTCAGGCGAGAAAGCTCTACGCGAGCGCCATCGGGGTGTTGCTGTAAACGGGCGACGACCGACCGGAGTTCCTCCCGGGTCAGGCTTGGATAAACCTCGAGAACCCTGTCGTCCAGTGTCGGTTTCGGGTGGCCAATACGGTGATAACCCTCCGTACCACCGGAAAGGCGCATGGTTGTCGGGTCATAGAAGGTTTTGCGATGGGGGTTTTTCGCAAATAACGTGCGTAATCCGGGTTGATCCATCGCGTGTTCTGCAATGCGCTCTTTGAAGGGCTGCACGTCTTCAACGGAGAGATTTAACGCATTGCGTTCAGCGTCCGGCAGTGCTTGAAGGAGTGCTTGGAAGAAGTCTCCCGGGACTGGAGATTCGCCATTTTCATCATGTACGTAGTAGCCGTCTTCGGTGCGTACCAGTGTTTTAACGATTGCAGCGTCGGCTTGGCCAATGCTGTCGAGCGTCTGCCCATTGGGGGAGTAGTCCTTGACTTCAATGCGCAGTCGGTTCGGCCATTCGGGCATCGAATCCAGGCTGTGCAAGGCCAGCCGGTTGGTGTCCGTGGCGTCCAGCGAATCAATGTAAAACCCTTCATAAGCGCGGATGGTGCGCACAGTCTCCATGGCTTTCTGCGCGACGTCTTTCAGGCGCTGGGGCACGCGGCCACTGTGCAGTTGCCGCAGTTCGGTACCGGTTGCATTGCTCACCAGTTCTTGCGCGACATCGGTCGGCAGTCCTTTTACTTCGCCAAGTAGTTGTTGAACCTGCAGATTGTCTGTTGTTTCCTGAGCCCGGTAGCGAAGTTCAAACAGGGACTTGCGGTACCTCAGTGCGGTAGCGGCGATCAGTTCTCTGAGCATTTGCGTTTGAGGGCCCAGCTCTGGCACGGGAGTATCGTCAGGCCATGAGTCGTATCGGGTCAGCAGTTGATGTTGCATGGCCGGATCGGCTTTTCGATAGAACTCCGGCTGGTCACTGCTGATCTGCTCGATAAAGGTCTTGATGTCCTGATTGATCTTGAACCGCTTGATGCTGTCGGTCAGCGGTGACGGTGGGCGAAGGTTATCGACATGCGCTTCACGCAGCACGTTGTCGTGATAGCCGCTGATACGCAAAATCTGCTCGCGCTCGGCACTGGAAAACGACTCGACGCTATGGCCGAGGCGGCGCATGACGGTTTCCCGATCCCACGTCAGTGGACGCTCCAATGCTGTCCGCCAGGCACCCTGATTGTTGTGTATCAAAGGCGGCTGGTAAGCATCGACCCGGTTCGGATGTTGAATCTGAAACCCGCCAGTCTCGCTCTTCGGTTTTACTGCGTAGAGCTTGTCTTCGAGGGGCAACAGGGTTTGGCCCTGATGTTGATACAAGCCGAGATGATCGGGTTTGGCATCTGTCGGCAAGACAACGGATTGTTCGTAAGGGGCGAGATCCGGCTTCCAGTATCGGGTTTTGCCTCCGGCTGCCTCGACGGGTTTGAGCGGAGCGATCAGCGCCAGCGTTTCGCGGGACAGGAGGCGGCTGAATGCGCCGGCGGCCATGGCGCCGCCCACCGCAAATGTCCCGACCTGGACGACTGTCTCAACGACCGATATCAGTTGCCCGAACGCTTCTTTTTTCAGCCCCTCGGCCCAATCGACGATACCTTCGAAGGCTTCGTCGAGTACCTGGTAGGCCATGTAGGCCAGCATCAACTCACCCAGAAAGGGAACAAAGGGCAGGGCAACGAACGAGGCTACTTCAAGAATCGCTTTGGCGACGCGACTGAAAGCGTCCCACAGCGCCCATCGCGCCGTTCGGTCGGCACTGGCAGTAGAAACCGCGAGGGTGCGCGCGTCATTGAGGATCTTGTTCAGTTGCTGCTGATAGAGGTGCGTCCACACATCGGTTCTGATCGGGCTCACCGAGAACTTCAGGTCGGGCTTGTCGATGGGGGTATCGCGCCAGCTTGGCAGCGGGTCGCCGTGTTGATGTTCATGCCAGATCACGGCGCTGAGTCGGCGGTTGAGGTCAGCGAAAAAGTGTCCCCTCTGCTGATGATCGACAAAGCGACTGAAGAATGACTGGTAGGCGGGCGAGCGCAGTTTGCGGGTCAGGTCGGTCATGAACGACAAGGTGTCGGGGTACTGTTTGAGCGGGTGTTCCGGATCGTCGGGGATGTAGGCGATGATCCGCGAAGCCTGTCGTGTCAGTTCAAGCCGTGGCGCGAAAATGACGATCCCGGTCAGCAATGAGGACATCATCGTCAGGTCATGGCAGTGCAACCTCCAGTCGTCCAGCCACACATTTGCGCGACCTTCAGCGATATCGAGAATCGAACGATAAGCGTCGGAGGGCAGATCATTCCGAGTGTGTGCCAGTTGCAGTGCGGATCGCAGGGCTGCCTTGTGCGTCTTGATGACGTTCGACTTCAACATCGCGCCCGCCACAGGATTGGTCAACCCCAGATTGTCCTTGAGGTAAGCCTCGTACTGACCGCCGATATCCAGTTCTCTGCACAGCCTTGTGAAGCTCTGGATGGAGAGTTGGCGCTTGATCGCCGGCAGCGTATCGAACTGTCCGGTGGGTGAAGGTTCGGTGATGAATGTCGAGGCGGACTCATAGGCGTCCGCGTTGGTCTCGGAATCCTGGAAATTGTGCAGCGCTGCGTCGAGCAGTGAAACCGTCCAGGTGCGTGCAGCACCGGTTTTGATCGGGAACCATGGGATCGTTTGCGGAATGTACAGGCGCAGGAAGGTCGTCTTGACGTTCAGCTCCAGGTCGAAGCGGCTTTTCAGCGCCTCTCTCAAGAGCGGTTCGGCAAAGTCGCGGGCGTTCTGCAATTTGTCCAGCATCGCCTCCAGGCGATTGCGCTGAGTCCAGTGCTCTTCGCTGGCTGTTTTCAATGACAGATGCTGCTGACGGGTTGCCGTGGTGTGCCAGCCAGGCACTTCCAGTCGGGCGCTTTTGAGTGCGTTGCGCGTTGCGGGTGATGCTTTCAAGACCCAGTCGGGCAGATTGTTGAACGCGTGATGGAAGTGCGCGTCTGTCTGAGCGGCAAGCTCGGGTTCGTGTTGATTCATGCGCTATTCCCTTAGCGTTTTGGATTGAACCCAAGGAAAACAGACGATGAAGCATGGCGTGCGGTACATAATTACCGCACCGCTTCACAAGCCTGCCTGTAACCTGTGCCGCCGGTTTAAACTGCGCCTTTGCGACGCTATATGTCGCATTGCCGTAAACCCGGGAAAATCCGGGGTTTGCGCTATAAGAAGTTGTCGCTTGGCGGCAAGGCCGGGCTGAAAACTGTCCTTACAATCCCCCCATCGCTCGCCAGTTTCAGGCGGGTGTTCCTCTTCAGGAGACTCCGATGTCCGTTGAGCACGCTGCGGTAGAACGCGCCGATTTCGATCAGGTAATGGTTCCCAACTATTCGCCTGCCGCCTTCATTCCTGTGCGTGGCGCCGGTTCCCGCGTTTGGGACCAGTCTGGCCGCGAGCTGATCGACTTCGCCGGCGGGATTGCCGTCAACGTATTGGGCCATGCGCACCCGGCGCTGGTCGGTGCCTTGACCGAGCAGGCGAACAAGCTGTGGCACGTGTCCAACGTGTTCACCAATGAGCCGGCTCTGCGCCTGGCGCATAAGCTGATCAACGCGACCTTTGCCGAGCGTGCGTTCTTCTGCAACTCTGGCGCAGAAGCCAACGAGGCCGCGTTCAAGCTGGCCCGTCGTGTCGGCTTCGACCGGTTCGGCAGCGAGAAGTACGAAATCATCGCCGCGCTCAACAGCTTCCACGGCCGCACCCTGTTCACCGTGAACGTCGGTGGCCAGTCGAAGTACTCCGATGGTTTCGGTCCGAAGATCACTGGCATCACCCATGTGCCGTACAACGATCTGGCTGCGCTGAAAGCCGCCATTTCCGACAAGACCTGCGCTGTGGTCCTGGAACCGATCCAGGGCGAGAGCGGTGTCATCCCGGCCGAACTTGAATACCTGCAAGGCGCCCGTGACCTCTGCACCGCGCACAACGCGCTGTTGATCTTCGACGAAGTGCAGACCGGCATGGGCCGTACCGGCAAGCTGTTCGCCTACCAGCAATACGGCGTGATCCCGGACATCCTGACCAGCGCCAAGAGCCTGGGCGGCGGTTTCCCGATCGCGGCGATGCTGACCACCGAAGACCTGGCCAAACACTTGGTCGTCGGCACCCACGGCACCACCTACGGCGGCAACCCGCTGGCGTGCGCAGTGGCCGAAGCGGTGATTGACGTGATCAACACCCCTGAAGTGCTGGCCGGCGTCAACGCCAAGCACGACAAGTTCAAGGCGCGCCTGGAGCAGATCGGCGAGAAATACGGCCTGTTCACCAAGGTCCGCGGCATGGGCCTGTTGATCGGTTGCGTGCTGAGCGATGCCTGGAAGGGCAAGGCCAAGGACATCTTCAACGCCGCCGAGCGCGAAGGCCTGATGGTTCTGCAAGCCGGTCCGGACGTGGTGCGTTTTGCGCCAAGCCTGGTGGTGGAAGATGCTGACATTGATGAGGGTCTGGACCGTTTCGAGCGCGCTGCGGCGAAACTGACGCAAGCCTGATAGACCCTTCGACGCCTGACCTTTCAGGCGTCGATCCAAATTTTTGTTTCGGGCTGGATCAAAAGTGTGGGAGCTAGCCTGCTAGCGATGGGGGCCTGATAGCCAACATCATTGTTGCCTGACAGGACGATATCGCTAGCAGGCTAGCTCCCACAGTTGACTCTGAGTTGTTTCAGGGATGGCCCGGGATTTTTTCTTCTGTAAGTTCTGAGATTAAGGAGTGACACCATGCTGGTGATGCGCCCCGCGCAAATGGCTGATCTGGGCGAGGTACAGCGTCTGGCTGCGGACAGCCCGATTGGTGTCACTTCCTTGCCGGATGACGTTGAACGCCTGAGCGACAAGATCGCCGCGAGCGAAGCTTCGTTCGCCGCCGAAGTCAGCTTCAACGGTGAAGAGAGCTATTTCTTCGTCCTCGAAGACTCCGCCACCGGCAAGCTGGTGGGCTGTTCGGCCATCGTGGCGTCGGCCGGTTATTCGGAGCCGTTCTACAGCTTCCGCAATGAAACCTTCGTGCACGCCTCTCGCGAGCTGAAGATTCATAACAAGATTCACGTGCTCTCCCAGTGCCACGACCTGACCGGCAACAGTTTGCTGACCAGTTTCTACGTGCAGCGCGAGTTGGTGGGGTCGCCCTGGGCCGAGCTCAATTCCCGTGGCCGCTTGCTGTTCGTGGCCAGCCATCCGGAGCGCTTTGCCGATTCCGTGGTGACCGAGATCGTCGGTTACAGCGACGAAAACGGCGACTCGCCGTTCTGGGACGCCATCGGTCGCAACTTCTTCGACCTCAACTACGCCGAAGCCGAGCGTCTGTGCGGGCTGAAGAGCCGGACCTTCCTCGCCGAACTGATGCCGCATTACCCGATCTACGTGCCACTGCTGCCGGACTCCGCGCAAGAAGCGATGGGCCAGGTGCATCCACGGGCGCAAATCACCTTCGACATCCTGATGCGCGAAGGCTTCGAGACCGATCACTACATCGACATTTTCGACGGCGGCCCGACCCTGCATGCACGTGTCTCGGGGATCCGTTCGATCGCCCAGAGCCGTGTGGTCCCGGTGAAAATCGGCGAGCCGGTCAAGGGCGCCGGTCGTCAGTATCTGGTGGCCAACGCCCAGTTGCAGGATTACCGCGCCGTGTTGCTCGAGCTCGATTACGCGCCGGGCAAGCCCGTGACCCTGGACCTGGAAACAGCCGAAGCCCTGGGCGTCGGTGAAGGTGCGAGCGTGCGCCTGGTGGCGGTTTAACGACTGCTTTAATGCCTGAAAAGCAGAGAGTTTCGCGGGTGGCGCAAGCGGCCCGTTTGAGGAGATAGCATGATCGTTCGTCCCGTACGCAGCAGCGATTTACCCGCTCTGATCGACCTGGCCCGCAGCACCGGCACCGGCCTGACCACCTTGCCGGCCAACGAAGAACGTCTGGCCCACCGGGTCGGCTGGGCCGAGAAGACCTTCCGCGGCGAAGCCGGGCGCGGCGATGCGGACTATCTGTTCGTACTCGAAGATGACGACGGTCGCGTGGTGGGGATTTCCGCCATTGCCGGCGCCGTCGGTCTGCGTGAGCCCTGGTACAACTTCCGGGTTGGCCTGACGGTCAGCGCGTCCCAAGAGCTGAACATCTATCGCGAAATCCCGACGCTGTTCCTGGCAAACGACCTGACCGGCAACTCTGAATTGTGCTCGCTGTTCCTGCACGCCGATTACCGCACGGGCCTCAACGGTCGCATGCTGGCAAAGGCGCGGATGCTGTTCATCGCCGAGTTCCCGCAGCTGTTCGGCAACAAGATCATCGCCGAGATGCGCGGCGTGTCCGACGAAGCCGGGCGTTCGCCCTTCTGGGAAAGCCTGGGCCGACACTTCTTCAAGATGGAATTCAGCCAGGCCGATTACCTGACCGGTGTGGGCAATAAGGCGTTTATCGCCGAACTGATGCCGAAATTCCCGCTGTACACCTGCTTCCTGTCGCCGGATGCGCGCAACGTGATCGGTCAGGTGCATCCGGACACCGAGCCGGCGCTGTCGATGCTCAAGAGCGAAGGTTTCAGCTATCAAGGCTACGTCGACATTTTCGACGCCGGCCCTGCGGTGGAGTGCGAAACCGTCAAGATCCGCGCCGTGCGCGACAGCCAGGCGCTGGTGTTGGCCATTGGTACGCCGGGTGACGACGCCACGCCTTTCCTGATTCACAACCGCAAGCGCGACGACTGCCGGATCACTGCCGCGCCAGCACGCTTCGCCGCCGGCACGTTGGTCGTCGATCCGCTGACCGCCAAACGTCTTCAACTCAACGCCGGCGATCAAGTGCGCGCTGTTCCGTTGTCTGCTGCTCGGGAGTCGAAATAATGAATTCGCTATACATCGCAGGTGAATGGCTGGCCGGTCAGGGTGAAGCCTTCCAGTCGCTGAACCCGGTGACCCAGCAAGTGCTGTGGGCCGGCGAGGGCGCTACCGCCGCTCAAGTTGAGTCGGCCGTGCAAGCTGCGCGTCAGGCGTTTCCGGGTTGGGCCCGTCGCACGCTGGATGAGCGCATCACCGTGCTGGAGGCTTTTGCCGCGGCGCTGAAAAACAACGCTGACGAATTGGCGCGCTGCATCGGTGAAGAAACCGGTAAACCGCTGTGGGAAGCGGCGACTGAAGTGACCAGCATGGTCAACAAGATTGCGATCTCGGTGCAGAGCTACCGTGAGCGCACCGGCGAGAAGAGCGGCCCGCTGGGCGACGCCACCGCCGTGTTGCGCCACAAGCCACACGGCGTGGTCGCGGTGTTCGGTCCTTACAATTTCCCGGGCCACTTGCCGAACGGTCACATCGTGCCGGCGCTGCTGGCCGGTAACAGCGTGCTGTTCAAGCCGAGCGAACTGACCCCGAAAGTCGCCGAACTGACGGTCAAGTGCTGGATTGAAGCCGGCCTGCCGGCAGGCGTGTTGAACTTGCTGCAAGGCGCTCGCGAAACCGGTATCGCCCTGGCGGCGAATCCGGGCATCGACGGCCTGTTCTTCACCGGTTCGAGCCGCACCGGCAATCATCTGCACCAGCAGTTCGCCGGTCGTCCGGACAAGATCCTGGCATTGGAGATGGGCGGTAATAACCCGCTGGTGGTCGATGAGGTCGCTGATCTTGATGCTGCGGTTTACACCATCATCCAGTCGGCGTTCATCTCCGCTGGTCAGCGTTGCACCTGTGCCCGCCGCTTGCTGGTGCCGCGAGGCGCCTGGGGCGACACGCTGCTGGCGCGTCTGGTGGCGGTCAGTTCGACGATTGAAGTCGGTGCTTTTGATCAGCAACCGGCGCCGTTCATGGGTTCGGTGATTTCCCTTGGCGCGGCAAAAGCGCTGATGGACGCGCAGGAGCATCTGCTGGCCAATGGCGCGGTGGCGTTGCTGGAAATGACTCAGCCTCAAGCGCAAGCCGCGTTGCTGACCCCTGGCATTCTGGATGTAACGGCAGTGGCCGATCGTCCTGACGAAGAGCTGTTCGGCCCTCTGCTGCAAGTGATCCGCTACGCTGATTTTGAAGCGGCGATCGCTGAAGCCAACGACACCGACTATGGCCTGGCGGCCGGTCTGCTGTCGGATTCCGAAGCACGTTATCAGCAGTTCTGGCTGGAAAGCCGTGCCGGTATCGTCAACTGGAACAAACAGCTGACCGGTGCTGCGAGCAGCGCGCCATTCGGCGGCGTCGGCGCCTCGGGCAACCATCGCGCCAGTGCTTACTACGCGGCGGATTACTGCGCGTACCCGGTGGCGTCGCTGGAAACGCCGAGCCTGGTGTTGCCGGCGGCCCTTACGCCAGGCGTGAAGATGGCGTGATGCCCATCGCCAGCAGGCTGGCTCCCACAGGTTCGGTGGTGTTCACACATTTTGTGTACCACCCAATCACTGTGGGAGCCAACCTGCTGGCTCCCACAGGTTCGGCGGTGTTCACACATTTTGTGTACGGCGCGATCACTGTGGGAGCCAGCCTGCTGGCGATGGCCGCGCCTCGGTCTCAAATCTAGTTACTGAAGCCTATAACAACAGATTCTCGTGGAGCCTCGCTGATGAAATCCTATGAAGTCAATTTTGACGGTCTAGTGGGGCCGACCCATAACTACGGCGGCCTGTCCTACGGCAACGTCGCGTCCCAGAGCAACAGCCAGCAATCTTCGAATCCGAAGGAAGCCGCGCTGCAAGGCCTGGCGAAAATGAAAGCGCTGATGGAAATGGGCTTTCAGCAAGGCGTGCTGGCGCCACAAGAGCGTCCTGACGTCGCTGCCCTGCGTCGCCTGGGCTTCAGCGGCACCGACGCGCAAGTGATCGAGCAAGCCGCCAAAGACGCGATGCCGTTGCTGGTCGCCAGTTGCTCGGCCTCGAGCATGTGGGTGGCCAACGCCGCCACCGTCAGCCCAAGCGCTGATACTGCCGACGGCCGCGTGCATTTCACTGCCGCCAACCTCAACTGCAAATACCACCGCAGCATCGAACACCCGACCACCAGCCGCGTGCTGGGCGCGATGTTCGCTGACCAGAAACACTTCGCTCATCACGCCGCGTTGCCGGCCGTGGCGCAGTTCGGTGACGAAGGCGCGGCCAACCACACCCGTTTCTGCCGTGAATACGGTGAAGCCGGCGTCGAGTTCTTTGTGTTCGGTCGCAGCGCCTTCGACACCCGCTACCCGGCGCCGCAGAAGTACCCGGCGCGCCAGACTCTCGAAGCCTCCCAAGCGGTTGCCCGCCTGCACGGCCTGAGCGATGACGGCGTGGTCTATGCCCAGCAGAACCCTTCGGTGATCGATCAGGGCGTGTTCCACAACGACGTGATCGCGGTGGGTAACGGCGAAGTGCTGTTCTATCACGAGGACGCGTTCCTCGACACCGACCAGATGCTGGCCGAGCTGCAAGGCAAACTCGCCAAGGTCGGCGGGAAATTTCAGTCGATCTGCGTACCGCGTTCTGCGGTCACCGTGGAAGACGCGGTGCGTTCCTACCTGTTCAACAGCCAGCTGCTGTCGCGTCCTGACGGCTCGATGCTGTTGATCGTGCCGGAAGAATGCCGTGGCAACGAGCGCGTCTGGCAATACCTGCAAGGTTTGACCAGCTCTGGCGGCCTGATCCGCGAAGTCAAAGTCTTCGACCTCAAGCAAAGTATGCAGAACGGCGGTGGTCCGGCGTGCCTGCGCTTGCGCGTCGCCCTCAACGAAACCGAACTGGCGGCCGTCAACCCAGGGGTTATCATGACCGCACCGTTGTACGGCACGCTGACCGAATGGGTCGACAAGCACTACCGCGACCGCATGGCTGAAACCGATCTCGCGGACCCGCAATTGTTGCTTGAGTGCCGGACGGCACTGGATGAACTGACGCAAATCCTTAAACTGGGCGCGGTTTATCCATTCCAGATCAATTGAACGTCGAGAGCGTAAAACACATGAGCGATACCCTGCAGCTGATCCTTGAAGACACCGACGGCACGCAACTGGAAACGTCCTGCACCCGCGTCGCGGTCCTGTGGCAAGGCAAAGAGCTGTGGATTCAGCACGACGGCCGCGGCCAACTGCTGATCGGCGTGGACGTCGAAGAAGGTGACGCTGAGTACGCAAACCTGCTGCTGCGCCCATTGGCGACTAATCTGGTAAGTCTGCAACTGGAAATGGAACCGGCTGAAGTCGGTGACGAAGACCACGTGCACGGCCCGGATTGCGCACACGACCACTAAGGAAACCGCTCTATGCTCGCCCTCGGCAAACTGCTTGAACTGACCCTCGCCGGCCGCGAACCGGCGGAGAAGACTCAACTGACTGTCGAAGGCGTGCGGATGCGCTGGTTGAGCGAAGGTGCGCTGGAAGTCCGGCCACCTGAAGCGCGCGACAATGGCCTGGACCTGCTGCTGTCAGCCGGCATCCATGGCAACGAAACAGCGCCGATCGAGTTGCTTGATCGCCTGTTGCATGACATCGCCCGCGGCGACTTGAAGCCGCGCGCACGCATTCTGTTCCTGTTCGGCAACCCGGAAGCGATTCGCAAGGGCGAGCGCTTCATCGAGCAGGACGTCAATCGGCTGTTCAACGGCCGTCACGAACAAACCAGCGGTTCCGAAGCCCTGCGCGCCTGTGAACTGGAGCGGCTGGCAGCCAGTTTCTTCAGCCTGCCGGATCGTGAACGCCTGCACTACGACCTGCACACAGCAATTCGTGGCTCAAAAATCGAGCAGTTCGCCCTGTATCCGTGGAAAGAAGGTCGCCAGCATTCCCGTCAGGAGCTGGCTCGCCTGCGCGCCGCCGGTATGGAAGCGGTGCTGCTGCAAAACAAGCCGTCCATCGTTTTCAGTTCCTACACCTACGACAAACTGGGGGTCGAGTCTTTCACCCTGGAGTTGGGCAAGGCGCGGCCGTTCGGGCAGAACGATGGCGTCAACGTCTCCCTGCTGGAAACCCGCCTCAAACAGATCATCGAAGGCACCGAGCCGGAACTGACCGAAGCGGCGCTGGATGGGTTGCAGTTGTTCAGCGTGGCGCGGGAAATCATCAAGCACAGCGACAGCTTCCGCCTGAACCTGCCGGCGGACATCGAAAACTTTTCGGAGCTGGAAGTGGGTTATCTGCTGGCCGAAGACATCGCCCAGACCCGCTGGATCATCGAGGAAAAGGGCGCCCGGATCATCTTCCCGAACCCCAAGGTGAAAAATGGCCTGCGCGCCGGCATCCTGATCGTGCCGACCACCGACGAAAACCTGGCCTGAGTTCACCGCAAACCAATGTGGGAGCTAGCCTGCTAGCGATTGCAATGTGTCAGTCACCCTGGTTGTCGACTGATACTCCGCTATCGCCAGCAGGCTAGCTCCCACAGTTATGTCCGGTGTTTAGACGGCTAAGGCACGCGGCTCGGTGCGGCGCAGTGCACGAACCTTCTGCAGCGTATCCGCACACGTTCTTCCCGAACCCCAAGGTGAAAAATGGCCTGCGCGCCGGCATCCTGATCGTGCCGACCACCGACGAAAACCTGGCCTGAGTTCACCGCAAACCAATGTGGGAGCTAGCCTGCTAGCGATTGCAATGTGTCAGTCACCCTGGTTGTCGACTGATACTCCGCTATCGCCAGCAGGCTAGCTCCCACAGTTATGTCCGGTGTTTAGACGGCTAAGGCACGCGGCTCGGTGCGGCGCAGTGCGCGAACCTTCTGCAGGGTGTCCGCACACGTTCTTCCCGAACCCCAAGGTGAAAAATGGCCTGCGCGCCGGCATCCTGATCGTGCCGACCACCGACGAAAACCTGGCCTGAGTTCACCGCAAACCAATGTGGGAGCTAGCCTGCTAGCGATTGCAATGTGTCAGTCACCCTGGTTGTCGACTGATACTCCGCTATCGCCAGCAGGCTAGCTCCCACAGTTATGTCCGGTGTTTAGACGGCTAAGGCACGCGGCTCGGTGCGGCGCAGTGCACGAACCTTCTGCAGGGTGTCCGCACACGTCTTCGCCGCTTCCTGACCTTTATGCACGAAATGCTCGAAGAAGAACTTCTGATGTTCTTCACCGGCATGGAAGTGGTGCGGGGTCAACACCACCGAGAACACCGGCACTTCGGTTTCCAGCTGAACCTGCATCAACCCGCTGATGACCGACTGGGCGACGAATTCGTGACGGTAAATCCCGCCATCGACCACCAGGCCAGCGGCAACAATGCCAGCATAACGACCGGATTTGGCCAGCAGTTTGGCGTGCAAAGGGATTTCAAAGGCGCCGCCGACTTCGAAGAAATCGATCTCCGATTCCTGATAACCCTGCGCAATCATTTCGGCGACGAAGCCCTGACGGCTCTGGTCGACGATTTCCTTGTGCCAGCAGGCCTGGATGAACGCAACGCGCTCGCCGTGATGGTGTTTGCTTTTGCTGTCGATTGCGGTGGGTTGCATGTTCTGACTCCTGTTTATGTAAAAAACAGGGCATATGAATCGAATGGGATTTAAGGGTGCGCACGCTCGCACGAATGCCCGCGGACGGCCCTTTGGCGCCAATCCCGTTCTCTCTTCATCCGGACTATGACCGTCGGCCCCGGGATCACACCGGGTCTGCTGACCTTGTCGCCAGTCACCGCCGAAGCCGTGCTGTCGCCAAGCGCTCGCGGGCTATGCGCATTGCGCGCAATTACCGCCGGTGGGGAGTTGCACCCCGCCCTGAGAACGTTTTGCCGTCAGATTGTCTGGCGGCGCAGCGTTTTTAACACATATTTCGCACCTGTGCATTGCGGCTATCTGATGATTGCTATCGATTTTTTCGCTCGCTTGATCAGCCTTTTCCACCTCCAAGGGTTGATTATTCGTCGTCATGACCGCAGTAATTCCATCCTGAACGGGATTTTCCCCTGCTGACCGAGGCCAGATTCATGAGCGTTATCGATCTTCGCAGCGACACCGTCACCCAACCGACCTCAGGGATGCTCCACGCGATGGCCAACGCGGCCACCGGTGACGACGTCTACGGCGAAGATCCGACCGTCAATCGACTGGAAGCCGAGCTTGCCAGTCGGTTGGGTTTTGCCGCGGCGCTATTCGTTCCGACGGGCACCATGAGCAACTTGCTGGGCTTGATGGCGCACTGCGAGCGCGGTGACGAATACATCGTCGGCCAACAGGCCCACACCTATAAGTACGAAGGCGGTGGTGCGGCGGTGCTCGGATCGATCCAGCCTCAGCCGCTGGAGGTGCAGGCCGATGGCTCGCTGGATCTGGAGCAGGTTGCCGCAGCGATCAAGCCGGACGACTTCCATTTCGCTCGTACCCGCTTGCTGGCGCTGGAAAACACGATGCAGGGCAAGGTTCTGCCGCTGGAATACCTGGCCCGGGCCCGCAGCTTCACCCGTGAACACGGTCTGGCCCTGCACCTGGACGGCGCTCGCCTGTATAACGCCGCCGTCAAACTGGGTGTCGAAGCCCGTGAAATCACGCAGTATTTCGATTCGGTCTCGGTTTGCCTGTCCAAAGGCCTGGGCGCGCCGATCGGTTCGGTGCTGTGCGGCTCGGTGGAGTTGATCGGCAAGGCGCGACGCCTGCGCAAGATGGTCGGCGGCGGAATGCGTCAGGCCGGTATTCTGGCGGCGGCAGGTTTGTATGCCCTGGATAAAAACATTCACCGACTGGCCGACGACCACGCCAATGCTCAGTTTTTGGCCGACGGTTTACGTAAGGCCGGTTACAGCGTCGAGCCGGTGCAGACCAACATGGTTTATGTGCAAATGGGTGATAAGGCCGAGGCGATCAAAGCCTTTGCCGCCGAGCGCGGGATCAAGTTGAGCGCTGCCAGTCGCCTTAGAATGGTCACGCATATGGACGTCAGCCGCGCGCATATCGAGCAAGTCGTCGCGACATTCGTCGAGTTTTCGCGCAACTGACCGCGTTAGCCGTCCAATTGACCGTTTCTATCGTATAAACACGCTGTACCCCGCGCGCAGGGCCGATATAATGCGGCCCTTTGCCGTCGCTTCGTCTGTTGACGTTTCGCACAGGCCTTTGGCCGCAGCCTCCGTGGAAGATCCTAATGAAAAGCGCAGAAATCCGTGAAGCCTTCCTTCGCTTCTTCGAAGAGCAAGGCCACACCCGTGTAGCCTCCAGCTCTTTGATTCCGGGCAACGACCCAACCCTGCTGTTCACTAACGCGGGGATGAACCAGTTCAAGGACTGCTTCCTGGGCCAGGAAAAGCGCGCGTACACCCGCGCCGTCAGCAGCCAGAAATGCGTGCGCGCCGGCGGCAAGCACAACGACCTGGAAAACGTCGGTTATACCGCCCGTCACCACACTTTCTTCGAAATGCTGGGTAACTTCAGCTTCGGTGATTACTTCAAGCGCGACGCGATCACCTACGCCTGGAACTTCCTGACCTCCGACAAGTGGCTGAACCTGCCGAAAGAAAAGCTCTGGGTCACCGTCTACGCCAGCGATGACGAGGCCTACGACATCTGGACCAAGGAAATCGGCGTTCCAGCCGAGCGCATGGTTCGCATCGGCGACAACAAAGGCGCGCCATATGCGTCGGACAACTTCTGGACCATGGGCGATACCGGCCCGTGCGGCCCTTGCACCGAGATTTTCTACGATCACGGCGCCGACATCTGGGGTGGCCCACCGGGCTCGCCGGAAGAAGACGGCGACCGCTACATCGAAATCTGGAACAACGTGTTCATGCAGTTCAACCGCACCGCCGATGGCGTGTTGCATCCGCTGCCAGCACCGTCGGTCGACACCGGCATGGGCCTGGAGCGGATCAGTGCCGTGCTGCAGCACGTTCACTCGAACTATGAAATCGACCTGTTCCAGAGCCTGCTGAACGCATCGGCCAAAGCCATCGGTTGCACCAACGACGCACAGGCTTCCCTGAAAGTCGTGGCCGACCACATTCGTTCCTGCGGTTTCCTGGTTGCCGACGGAGTGCTGCCGTCCAACGAAGGCCGCGGCTACGTGCTGCGCCGGATCATCCGTCGCGCCTGCCGTCACGGCAACAAACTGGGCGCCAAGGGCAGCTTCTTCTACCAGATCGTTGCGGCCCTGGTCGCCGAAATGGGCGAAGCGTTCCCTGAGTTGAAATCCCAGCAGGCGCACATCGAACGCGTGCTGAAAGCTGAAGAAGAGCAGTTCTCCAAGACCCTGGAGCACGGCCTGAAGATCCTCGAGCAGGATCTGGCCGAGCTCAAAGGCGACGTGGTGCCGGGCGACGTGGTGTTCAAGCTCTACGACACCTACGGCTTCCCGATGGACCTGACCGGCGACATCGCTCGCGAGCGCAGCCTGACCATCGACGAAGAAGGCTTCGAGCGCGAAATGGAAGCCCAGCGCGTCCGTGCCCGTTCCGCCAGTTCCTTTGGCCTGGACTACAACAGCCTGGTCAAGGTTGACGTTGCCACCGAATTCACCGGTTACAAAGCCACCAGCGGTTCGGCGAAAGTCGTTGCTCTCTATAAAGACGGGCAGTCGGTCGACGTTCTAAGCGAAGGCGAAGAGGGCGTGGTCGTTCTCGATCAGACCCCGTTCTACGCTGAATCCGGTGGTCAGATCGGCGATTGCGGTTATCTGCAATCGAGCAGCGGCCGTTTCGACGTGCGTGACACCACCAAAACCGGCGGCGCGTTCCTGCACCACGGCGTACTGGCTTCGGGCAGCCTGCTGATCGGCGCTCCGGTTGAAACCCACGTTGAAGCCGATGTACGTCACGCGACGTCGCTGAACCACTCAGCCACCCACCTGCTGCACGCTGCGCTGCGTAAAGTGCTGGGCGATCACGTTCAGCAGAAAGGCTCGCTGGTCGACAGTCAGCGCCTGCGCTTTGACTTCAGCCACTTCGAAGCCATCAAGCCTGAGCAGTTGAAGGCGCTGGAAGAAATCGTCAATGCCGAGATTCGCAAGAACTCCGCCGTTGAAACCGAAGAAACCGACATCGAAACCGCCAAGAAGAAAGGCGCCATGGCGCTGTTTGGCGAGAAGTACGGCGACAGCGTGCGCGTGTTGAGCATGGGCGGTGATTTCTCCGTCGAACTGTGCGGTGGCATCCACGCCAACCGTACCGGCGACATCGGTCTGCTGAAAATCATCAGCGAAGGCGGCGTGGCTTCCGGTGTGCGTCGTATCGAAGCAGTCACCGGCGCAGCAGCGCTGGCATACTTGAACGCTGCCGAAGAACAACTCAAGGAAGCGGCCAACCTGGTCAAGGGCAGCCGCGACAACCTGATCGACAAGCTGTCGGCTGTGCTGGAGCGCAACCGTCTGCTGGAGAAGCAACTCGAGCAGTTGCAGGCCAAGGCTGCCAGCGCAGCGGGCGACGATCTGTCGGCCTCTGCCCTGGACGTCAAAGGCGTGAAAGTGCTGGCCGTGCGTCTGGACGGTCAGGACGCCAAGACGCTGCTGGCGCTGGTCGATCAACTGAAAAACAAACTCGGCCGCGCAGTGATCCTGCTCGGCAGTGTCCATGAGGAAAAGGTCGTTCTGGTTGCAGGCGTAACCAAAGACCTGACTGGCCAACTCAAAGCCGGTGATTTGATGAAGCAAGCCGCTGCGGCAGTGGGCGGGAAGGGCGGTGGTCGTCCGGACATGGCGCAGGGCGGTGGTACTGACGCTGGCGCACTGGATGCCGCATTGGCCCTGACTGTTCCATTTGTAGAGCAGGGTTTATAAGGCAGTGTGTCCGGCCCGCAGTCTAGTGGCGGGCCGGAACGCTGTTTGAGTGATTATTTGGGCGCCCTTCATGGGCAGAGGCGGCTTTGAAATGGCTTTGATCGTACAGAAATTTGGAGGCACCTCGGTCGGCACTGTCGAGAGAATCGAGCAGGTCGCCGACAAGGTTAAGAAATTCCGCGATGCCGGCGATGACCTGGTGGTTGTGCTGTCTGCAATGAGCGGCGAAACCAACCGTCTGATCGATCTGGCCAAGCAAATCAGTGGCGACGGCCAACCGGTTCCGCGTGAGCTGGACGTGATCGTCTCCACCGGTGAGCAGGTGACGATTGCCCTGCTGGCCATGGCGCTGATCAAGCGCGGTGTGCCAGCGGTGTCCTACACCGGCAACCAGGTGCGGATTCTGACGGACAGCGCGCACAATAAAGCGCGTATCTTGCAGATTGATGACCAGAAGATTCGCGGTGATCTGAAAGCAGGTCGCGTGGTGGTTGTCGCCGGTTTCCAGGGCGTCGACGAGCACGGCAACATCACCACCCTCGGTCGTGGCGGTTCCGACACCACCGGCGTGGCGCTGGCGGCGGCCTTGAAGGCTGACGAATGCCAGATCTACACCGATGTCGACGGCGTTTACACCACCGACCCGCGTGTGGTGTCCGTGGCTCAGCGCCTGGACAAGATCACCTTCGAAGAGATGCTGGAAATGGCCAGCCTCGGTTCCAAGGTGTTGCAGATCCGTGCGGTCGAGTTCGCCGGCAAGTACAACGTTCCGCTGCGCGTACTGCACAGCTTCAAGGAGGGTCCGGGCACCCTCATTACTATTGATGAAGAGGAAACCATGGAACAGCCGATCATTTCCGGCATCGCTTTCAATCGCGATGAAGCCAAGCTGACCATCCGTGGCGTGCCAGACACCCCGGGCGTTGCATTCAAGATTCTCGGCCCGATCAGCGCCGCGAACATCGAAGTCGACATGATCGTGCAGAACGTTGCGCACGATAACACCACCGACTTCACCTTCACGGTGCACCGCAATGACTTCCAGGCCGCGCAAACCGTGCTGGAAAACACCGCTCGCGAGATCGGTGCCCGTGAAGTCGTTGGCGACATCAAGATCGCCAAGGTCTCGATCGTCGGTGTCGGCATGCGCTCCCACGCAGGCGTGGCCAGCCGCATGTTCGAATCCCTGGCGAAAGAAAGCATCAACATCCAGATGATCTCGACGTCGGAAATCAAAGTCTCCGTTGTGATCGAAGAGAAGTACCTGGAACTGGCTGTGCGCGCTCTGCACACAGCTTTCGAACTGGACGCACCAGCTCGCCAAGGCGAGTAATGCGTTTGCCGAAGGGCGCGGTCTGACCGCGCCCTTTGTTTTTTTGAATGGTGCGACCTAGAGCTGTTCTTTTGCTCGCGCTAGTCAATACTCAGGCATGTAGGGTTGCGATCGTTCCGGTTGTAGGTCGAATGCCTTTTTTTTGCAGACTGTTGTTCCTGAAATGAAATGCGTGAGGAGAAAGGTATGCTGATTCTGACTCGTCGGTGCGCAGAAAGCCTGATTATTGGTGATGGCGAAATCACCGTGACCGTGCTCGGCGTCAAAGGAAATCAAGTGCGTATTGGCGTTAATGCGCCTAAAGAGGTTGCTGTTCACCGTGAGGAAATCTACTTGCGGATCAAGAAAGAGAAGGACGACGAACCAAGCCATTAATTTTTATCGTTTTTTATGTTTGCAAACGGGGAAGAAGCTGGTTAATATACGCCCCGTGTTGCGGAGAGCTGGCCGAGTGGCCGAAGGCGCTCCCCTGCTAAGGGAGTACACCTCAAAAGGGTGTCGGGGGTTCGAATCCCCCGTTCTCCGCCATTATTTGCGTAGTACGTTGTAATCTGGCTTCTTCGGTAAGTTGTTGAAATTACTAGAAAAAAGCGCTTTACAAAAAGATTCGACGGCCTATAATGCGCGGCAACAAATGCACTCGTAGCTCAGCTGGATAGAGTACTCGGCTACGAACCGAGCGGTCACAGGTTCGAATCCTGTCGAGTGCACCATTTAAGAGTTGTTTGCAGTGATGTGAATAGCTTGGCTTCAACCAGTTGTGATCTGGTATAAAACCACAAATGCACTCGTAGCTCAGCTGGATAGAGTACTCGGCTACGAACCGAGCGGTCACAGGTTCGAATCCTGTCGAGTGCACCAAACACCAAAAAGCCCGCGTTTAACGCGGGCTTTTTGCCGTCTGGGTTTTGGCTTTTCCCTTGGTACATCCTTTCTCATCGAAGTCGACGTGAGCACTGCGACCCCGCTTGGTGTCGTAACGGTAGCTTGTGGTCGAATTGCGCACCGTGATCTTGTCAGGCTTGCCGAGTGCGCTTTCGACATCCTGCTGACTCATGCCGGCAACCACCCGTTGATTGATGATCGCTTCCCGTCGCTCCCGCGCGTTGATCACGTTCCCGCATTTATCCTCGGTCTGGCCGACGATCGTCGGCTCCCTTCTTTTGATTTTCATACCTGATGTTTCGCGCGTGTCCGCTTCCGGCATAAGGGCTACCGTGCTGCCGGGTGTGAAGGTGCGCACATCCTGGAGCGAAAGGCTGTCACCGGCCTCACAGCTCAATGTGGTGAAGCTAATGCGGCCGTTGGCTGCCTCGCAGCGGTGAACGGTGGTGGAAAATGCCTCTAGCGGTAGGCAGAGCAGGGCGATCAGCAAAAAATACTGTGCATTCAATAGCATCAAACGTCCTCCATGACGGTCTGACTCTAGGGTAGCCGTTACATTTGCAGCGCTGGTGTGTTTTCTTTTCAGAATGAGTCGTCGGATTTTCATGGATCAGGATGGCGCTCAGGTTTGTCTCGCAAGCGCTTGTTTCAGCCAAGATTTTTTAACGTTTAAAACCGTCGGGCGGTGTATCATTGCGCCCGTCAGCCCCGCCGGGGCTTGTGGAATACCTCCATGGACTTACCCAGTAGTAACTCAGTAAACCGTTTTTCCAATCATGAATTGACTGATTGATCCTTCCGGCGTGCCCCGCTGCTGGGAGTGGAGTTCGCCTATGTCCGAAGTTGAAGTAAAGAAAACGCAAGAAAGCCTGCAGGACCGCCTCGCTCAAGTCGTTGAGCTGTTGCAGCGTCAGCGGGTGGTCGAAGACCTGACTCATCGCCAGGAAGGCCCGCATCACGACCGGGTCGAGAACCTGGTTCACCGGCAAAACCTCGTCGAGCTGCAACGCAAGCTCGATGACCTGCACTCCGCCGACGTCGCCTATATCCTTGAAGCCTTGCCGCTGGACGATCGTCTGACGCTCTGGCAATTGGTCAAGGCTGATCGCGACGGCGACATCCTGCTCGAAGTCTCCGACTCGGTGCGTGAAACCCTGATCGCCGACATGGACGATCATGAGCTTCTGGCGGCGGCCAAGGACATGGATGCCGACGAACTCGCTGACCTGGCTTCCGAGCTGCCGCGCGACGTCGTCCATGAGCTGATGGAAACCCTCGATGGTCAACAGCGTGAGCGCGTTCGCTCCGCGTTGTCCTATGACGAGGAGCAGGTCGGTGCGCTGATGGACTTCGAGATGGTGACGATCCGTGAGGATGTCAGTCTCGAAGTGGTCTTGCGCTACCTGCGTCGCCTCAAAGAGCTGCCAGGCCACACGGACAAACTGTTTGTGGTCGATTACGACGGCGTGCTCAAGGGCGTGTTGCCGATCAAGCGTCTGTTGGTCAACGACCCGGAAAAACAAGTTTCGGAAGTCATGGCCAGCGATCCGGTGAGTTTTCACCCGGACGAAGATGCCTACGATGCCGCACAGGCGTTCGAACGTTACGACTTGATCTCGGCGCCCGTGGTCGACAAAAACGGCAAGCTGATCGGCCGTCTGACCATCGATGAAATGGTCGACCTGATTCGTGAAGAGAGCGAAAACGAAGTTCTCAACATGGCGGGTCTGCGTGAAGAAGAAGATATTTTCGCGTCGGTCTGGAAATCCCTGCGTAACCGCTGGGCCTGGCTGGCGGTCAACCTGATCACCGCGTTCATTGCCTCCCGCGTGATCGGTTTGTTCGAAGGTTCGATCGAGAAGCTGGTGGCGCTGGCGGCATTGATGCCGATCGTAGCGGGTATCGGTGGCAACTCGGGTAACCAGACCATCACCATGATCGTTCGCGCCATGGCGCTGGACCAGGTGAGCACCGGCAACACGTCACGCCTGATGCGCAAGGAGTTGGCCGTAGGCCTGATCAATGGCCTGGTGTGGGGCGGCGTGATTGGTGTTGTCGCCTACATGCTGTACGGCAGTTGGTCGCTTGGTGTGGTGATGACCGCCGCCATGACGCTTAACCTGTTGCTGGCGGCGTTGATGGGGGTGTTGATTCCCATGACCCTGGCGCGCCTCGGACGCGATCCGGCGATGGGCGCCAGTGTGATGATCACCGCCATGACCGACAGCGGAGGTTTCTTCATCTTCCTGGGACTGGCAACCATCTTCCTGCTCTGATTTCCGGTGACCTTAAACCCGCTAATCGGCTGGTAAAAACCGCCTCTGTAGGAGCCAGGCTTGCCGGCGAAGGCATCCTTGAAATCGCCTTCGCCGGCAAGCCTGGCTCCTACAGATATAACTAACCCGCCAATTGGCGGGTTTTTTTTGCCTGGATTTCAGGCAAAAAAAAGCCAGCAATCAGGCTGGCTTGAGCTTTCGGATGAATCAGGAGGCGTCTGCGGCCATTTCGGCGTCATGGGCAATCAGCGAAACAAGTGCGTTTTGCTGGCGATGGGAAAGTTGGCGGAAGCGTTGCAGCAGTTCGCGTTCGTGCAGTGACAGCTCCGGGCTGTCCAGGCGCATGCTCAACTCTTCGCCCAGTGCGCCTTCCTGAATAAGACTCTGCTCAAGGCGCGCAATGATTTCGGAGTTCATGCTGCGATGATGATTGCGAGCCACCTCGGCAATGCGTTCACGCATTCCGTCTGGCAGACGTACGACGAACTTGTCAGCCGTACGGCTGGAATAAATTGCCTGTTTCAATGGGCGCATATATTTAACCGGTTAGTTCAGGGGAGCGGTTCTCGGGATTGGCCGCACGATGTCTGATAGGACAAGGACTCTGGCCAAATGTTCAACCTGAATTGATAGAGGCTCGCATCATGCCTCAACTTAGCCAGTTCATTGGCGTCAATTCTGTGACAAATATTGAACTGGATACCGGCGTTATGCCAGCACCAATTTTCAGAAATGCGGACTGGTTTTGAAAACTTTGCCCAGTCCGTATCGCTGGCCGCGTCCTGTCCTCTACAGGTAATGTCCGAAGACACCTGAAGGTACATGCCATGCGGAGTCGATCACGATTCCTTACCTTGTACAGAATAGTGGCAAATGGCCGATTTACTAGTGGCAACCACGTCATGGGGGCTATTTCAGGATGGATGGCAGACTGGTTTACTTGAGGAGCCCTCCGGGTCCGGCAGGACAGTCTCATTGAGGTGGCTCGAAAGCGTCTTCCGGCTAAATGCTGCGAAGTGGTGCGGCGGATGATTACGAAGGCGGCTTCGCGCTGTGCTGCCCATCTGTTGAATCTGCTGCGCGTCAGCGCAAGACCGGGTCAAACTTGATCTTGCGGCCAGCGACCAGCGCCAGCACGAACAGTGCGCTGAAAACACCGCAGGCAATCAGGGGCAGGGTGACAACTGAGTCCTGGACCAGTGACAAATGAAGAATGCCGCTCAGTAGGGCAAGGATGAAAAATCCTGCGGCCGATTTGGACATGCTGTGCTCCTGATGGGGGTTGTTCAAAATACCAGGCGTTCTGAAGACGGCGCCGGCAGCAGGATATTTTCCTGGCTCACTTCCTGACTGACAAAGCCGTGCTGATCACTCAACACCGCCAATTGCGGCGCCCTCTGTACTTGAAGGTAATGGGGCATGCGTTGGGCGACTGGCTCGGCGCCGCTCTCGGGGGAAAAGTGAAAACCCAGCAAGACCGCCAGAGCGATTGCGTTCGAGAGTAAAAGGGCGCTGTTCATGAGGCTGGCCTCCGTTGTTCTTGAGAACACCTGAAGCAGCCGACGTGCCAAGAGTCTAACGCTTATTAAATCCTTTAAAAACAACAAGCTAGGATATTCCTGAGAGCTGCCTGCATTGCAATTTGCAATGACGGCTTTTTGCGGTGATGCAATTTGCACGGTAAACAAATCCCTCGCTGTCGAGGGGCGCCTGCCTACACTTAAAAAGCGCTAAGGACGACATGACAAACGCAGACCCGCCCGTTAACATGCACGCCGTCCATCGCACCGCGTTTTCTCGCGGGCGACTTGTGTCTCAGTAGCTCAATTGGATAGAGCATCCCCCTCCTAAGGGGAAGGTTGGCAGTTCGAACCTGCCCTGGGACACCATATAATTCGGGCCTCTCAAGACTTTTCCCTGATAGATCGGTTTAGCTGTGACAGCAGGGTGGCAGCAGCAGGCAAAAGAAAGCCCCGCCGGGCCATGCTCGGGCGGGGCTTTTTATTCCAATCACTTTCGGGGCGAAGATTACCCATCAACCAGTATGATGGGTGTGAGCTTGCAACGAACCCTGGACCCCGTTGCGGATCAACTCGGCTCCTTCAAACCACGTTTGGGTCGATTGATAGGCGCCTTGCAGCAGCTGATCGGTCTGGCTGAAGTCGAACTCTGAAGCGTCCAGCGGACACAACGGCGCGACCGCTAGTCAATTGCACAGACTTGCCCATCCATTTGCATTCCATCTAGCCAGCACGCTTCGTGGCCATGACCGGCAGAGATCGACCCTAAGCTGACGGTGGGAGACTGGGAGTGATCGGCCAGAAGCAGCCATACCAATCGCCGAAACTTGATACCCGCCTGCCGTAGCAGCGGCCGCAAGGCCGCTTCACAGGACCACGATGAGTCAGGAAGGTCGCTAAGGTGACTTTTCAACAGAATTTGTCGAAGCGGCCCTTCGTGCAACAAAGGCACCATTGCCTGAGCGTAGGTGCCGCTGATCTCGCGGCAAAAGAGCGGGTGCGCGAACTGATGGAGTGTGCCTACGCAGAGGCCGGACTGTGTTCGTTAGGCTGTGAAATTGCACTCCGCTAGACCACCCGTTTGCATTCGAGCTGACCAGTAATTTGCGTTCGATCTGACCACCGAATGCATCGGATTGATCAGCACGCTTCGTAGCCATGACCGGCAGAGAACTGCCCATAGGTGCTGGTGGTGACAGGCAGAAATGGCCACTAGCAGACGATCAGCACATAGCGGCTGGGGGTTACCCGATCTACACTCTTCCTTTCTAACCGCGGACTCGGGTTCGTGTCAGGCGGGTATTTCACCGGAAGCGGGAAGTCTTTTTCAGAGCGCCCCTAAAAATCAGGTTACTTAGTTCTATTATGAAAATCCAAGGGTAAGAAAAGACACGAAATAATAGCTTATACGTTTTTATAATCCGCTAAACTGAAGTAATCAATATATCTGGCGCGATGTGAGGCGTTGTTACAAGATCGTTACTTGACAGTAGATAGTTTTTTTGTGTTACAAGGCGGTGGAAATTATTAAGTGGGAGATACGTAAATGGTTAAGCTCGCTGAACACCTCTCTGTTAATGACATCCTGCTCGGAGTAGATGTACCTAATAAAACAGGATTGTTTGAACTTGTTGGGCAGCATATGGAACAGACACATAAACTGCCTCGGAACTGCGTTACGACCAGTCTTTTACGACGGGAGCAGGCGGGCAGCACCGGCATAGGGGAGGGAGTTGCGGTACCTCATGCGAGGCTGAGTGAACTTGATTCGATTCATGCACTGTATCTACGGCCAAAGGGCCTTATGGCTTTCAATGCTCCCGATAGAAAGCCTGTTTCCGATATTGTTGTGCTTCTCGTGCCCGCCCCTGCAGCTCCTCTTCATCTCGATCTGCTTGCAGAAATCGCACGTTTGTTCTCCGATGATAAGTTTCGCGAAGAGCTTGATCGATGTGAGAATGAACAGGAAATCAAGAATCTTTTTGATCGTAGTTGAATGAGCATAAAGCCCTCGCTACTTGAGGCTCAAGAGATCATGAGTCGGTGGAGAATAAGGCCTTTCCGTTCTTTTTTCCTATTGCCGCTTAAAAAAGTTTCTGGCGACCACCCTCCTTAAGACGTTCGGACAATTTGACCAGTTCAGCTAAGGAGTCGGCTTTCATCTTACGCATCAAGGCGCCCCGCCGTACTTTCACCGTGACTTCGCTGACGCCCAGCCTTGCGGCGATCTGTTTATTCAATAGCCCGGTGACCACCAGATTCATGACATCACGCTCCCCTTCGGAGAGGCTGGCATGACGACCCTGCAAATCAGTCAGAGCCGCGGCCGCCTCACGCCTTTCGCGGTCATTGCGCAGGCCCCGTGCAATGGCGTCGAGCAGGTCCTGCTCGCGAAACGGCTTCGTCAAAAACTCTAGAGCGCCGGCTTTCATGGCCCTCACCGACATGGGGATGTCGCCATGGGCAGTGATGAATATCACCGGCAGCAAGATCCCGGAACGCAACATTTCGTCCTGAAAGTCCAACCCGCTCATGCCCGGCATGCGCACATCCAGAATCAGGCAGCCAGGTGCGTCAGGACGTCGGGCCTCGACGAATTCGCGAGTGGAGCCGAACGTCATGCTGGTCAGCCCGACCGAAGCCAGCAGGTCTTCCAGTGAGGCGCGTATCGAGACGTCGTCGTCGACGACATAAACCATGGATTCGACCGGGGCCAGAACGACAGCGTCTGTCATCAGTTTTCCTTGTAGCCGCAGGGCAAGGTGAAGTGGAAAGTGGCACCGAGCTGCGGGTTGACGCAGACCCATATTCGGCCGTCATGGGCTTCGATAATAGAGCGGCTGATGGCCAGCCCGATGCCCATGCCGTCGTGTTTAGTGGTGTAGAAGGCATCGAAGACCCGCTCGCAATCCTCCTGGGCCAGGCCACTGCCTTGGTCGCAGATCGAGAAGTGCAATTGGTCGCGTGGACCGTGTTCGACATGTAATTCCAACGTACGCCGATCGGGGTCGACATCGCGCATGGCGTCCACGGCATTCATGGCCAGGTTCAACAACACCCTGGTGATGTTTGTCGTCTCGTTCATCATGGGTCGCCGCCCACGGCTCTGATCGGTGCCGGCCAGCCAGCCGCCACTCAGATTTATAAGCGCACCCCGGCCAGCTAAGCCGCGCTATTATCCCGCCAATTAAAACGGGGGATAACTATGCTCAACGGCTTGTGGTTGGGGTTTTTCGTGGTGGCGGCGATTGCCGGCTTTTCGCGCTGGTTGCTGGGGGATGACCCGACGGTATTCGCCGCCATGGTCGAAAGCCTGTTCGCCATGGCCAAGCTGTCGGTCGAAGTCATGGTCCTGCTGTTCGGCACCCTGACGCTCTGGCTCGGCTTCCTGCGAATCGCAGAGAAGGCCGGCCTGGTCGATGTGCTGGCGCGCCTGCTGAGCCCGCTGTTCGCCCGCTTGATGCCGGAAGTGCCGCGTGGCCACCCGGCCCTGGGCCTGATCACCCTGAGTTTCACCGCCAACGGCCTGGGCTTGGACAACGCCGCCACGCCCATCGGCCTGCGGGCGATGAAGGCCTTGCAGGAACTCAACCCGAGCAACATCGCGGCGAGCAACGCCCAGGTGCTGTTCATGGTGATGAACGCCTCGTCCTTCGTCCTGCTGCCGGTGTCGATCTTTATGTACCGCACCCAGCAAGGGGCGGCGGATCCGGCCATGGTGTTCCTGCCGATCCTGCTGGCCAACAGCGTCTCCACCCTCAGCGGGCTGCTGTCGGTGGCCGTGATGCAGCGCCTGAAACTCTGGGACCCGGTGCTACTGGCCTGGTTCGGCGCGGGCGCGCTGCTGCTCGGTGGATTTATGGCGATACTCGCCGGGCTCTCAGCGACCGCGCTGGCGGCGCTCTCCTCGCTGCTGGGCAACCTGACCCTGTTCGGCCTGATCCTGACCTTCCTACTGCTGGGCGCGTTGAAGCGGGTGGCGGTCTACGAGACCTTCATCGAGGGCGCCAAGGAAGGTTTTGAGGTGGCGAAAAACCTCCTACCCTACCTGATCGCCATGCTCTGCGCCGTGGGTGTACTGCGCGCCTCCGGTGCCCTGGACCTGGCGCTCGACGGAATCCGCTGGCTGGTCGAGGGCCTGGGCTGGGATACGCGCTTCGTCGAGGCGCTGCCCACCGGCCTGGTCAAACCCTTCTCCGGCAGCGCGGCGCGCGCCATGTTGATCGAGACTATGCAGACCCACGGCGTCGACAGCTTCCCGGCGCTGGTCGCCGCGACCATGCAGGGCAGCACCGAGACCACCTTCTATGTGCTGGCGGTGTATTTCGGCTCGGTCGGCCTGCAGCGCGCCCGGCATGCCGTGGGCTGCGCCCTGCTGGCGGATCTGGTCGGGGTGGTGGCCTCGATTGTGGTGTGCTATTGGTTTTTCGGCTAAGGGACACCCAGGGATTACCCCATGCTGTTGCGGTGACTACCGCCGACGTCACCGACCGCAAAGGGGCGATGCTGGCGCTCAAGCGTTGCAACAAAAGGCCAAAGCCGACGGTCGGCATCAAAACCCCAAAGTCAGCTTCTGGCCGATTTCTGCCGGTCACGACGAGCCGAAATCGACCCGCAGCAAGCGCTTGGCGCTACCTGCAAACCATGAATCTGGCATATGGAGGCGGCTTGATCCAGTGACGGTGTACACGCATCTTCGTGATGCAAGTATTGGCGCCTTACCCGGGAACCGGCCAGAACTCACCATAACTTCCATGTGTAATCGACATTCACCCGCAGCTCATTGTCATCCCGATGGCTGGCCTGGGCGCCGAAGTCGTTGCGGTACCAGGCGTTGCGCACCCGCAGGGCCAGGCCTTTGAGAGGCGTGCCCTGAAGCACATAGTTCAGTTCGATGTCCTTTTCGCTTTCTTTCAGGTTGCTGCCGCCCAACTTGGGCAACTCGATATTATCGCCGCTGACGTAGCGCAGCACGCCATTGAGTCCGGGCAAACCCAGGGCGACAAAGTTGTAGTCATAGCGCACCTGCCAGCTGCGCTCCTTGGGATTCAGAAAGTCGGAGCTCAGGGAACCCTCGGTGATCACCAACGGCTCGGTGCCTAACAGGTACGGCATGCCTGTCTTGCCGCTCAGTTGCATGTAGCCGGCGCCGAATTTGTGGGCTCCCAGGCTGTACGTCAGCATCAGGGCGGCGTTGCGGTTGTCCACTGTGCCTGCTTTGGCCGCGCCGTCCTCACCCGTGACAAACAGGCGGAAGTCGCTTTTCAGGCTGCCGGGGCCCATCGGCCGATTGTCGACAAAGCCATAGAAGTCCTTGCGGTACAGGTCCGCGAGTTCTGCGTGGTAGTACTTCAGCGTCAGTTGCGGTGACCAGGCGTAGTCGCCTCCGAGGAAGGAAAAGCGGTCGGACTCAGCCGCACCGTTGAAGCGCCCGTTGGGCGAGGCCACCGACATTTTCTGGTAGTCGGTGGAGTCGCGTAGGTTGATGCGGTCGAGCCAGCCGACGTGCAGGGTCAGCTTGTCGATTTCCTGGGACTTGAGGTACGCGCCGCGAAACGTCTGTGGCAGCAGGCGAGTAGGGCTGGCGAAAGCGATCGGAAGGAACGTGCTGATGGTGCCCAATTGCAGCTCGCTTTTCGACGCCCTGACTTTGGCCGTCAGGCCCAGCTCCGAATATTCATCGGCCGGCTCACGGGTGGTGGCGCTAAACGGTAGCAGGCCGGTACCGGTGCGAGCGCGTGAGGAATCCAGGCGCACACCCAGCAAACCTTGAGCATCA
Organism: Pseudomonas sp. LBUM1651; assembly: GCF_059716135.1. Taxonomy (NCBI): domain Bacteria; kingdom Pseudomonadati; phylum Pseudomonadota; class Gammaproteobacteria; order Pseudomonadales; family Pseudomonadaceae; genus Pseudomonas; species Pseudomonas sp. LBUM1651. Next base: position 1,474,507 of record NZ_CP166805.1, read on the forward strand.
AGGCCGAACCCCACCGGCCCTTCCGTAAAACCGGAACGCACATTGAGAATGAAGCCCTGCGCCCATTCGCGGGCGGCGGCCTGAGGCGTGGCATTCACGTAATTGCGGTCAAAGTAATAGTTGCGCATCACCAGATCGGCGTGACTGTCGTCGACAAAACCGCTGGCGCAAGCCTGACCAAGGTATAAAACGCAGGCGCAGGCGCTGAGCGCCCCAAGAGAATTCCTGAGCATGGCAGTGTTCACTTTTATTGTTGTTGGAATAAGCCCGCGCCCATCGCGACGCGGGGTGTAACGGGTAGAAAGTCAGTCGGCTTGCGAGCCGTTGCGCCGCACTGACAGGTAAAACATCGCCAGCGCCGCTATGACAATCCCCGGTGCCGAGGCCAGCATCACCCCGGTGGTGCCGGTGCCCAAGGCGAGCATCTTGCCGGCCACCAACGGGCCGCTCATGGCGCCCAATCGGCCGATGGCGACCGCGCAGCCGACACCTGTCGCACGCACGGACGGACGATAGAAATGCGGTGCCAGGGCATACAGCACGCATTGCCCGCCCGTGGCGAAAAAGCCGGCAACGAACCCGGCCACCAGCATGCTCTGCAGCTGACTGGCCAGACCCAGGGCGGTCAGCGAAGCGAGAATGCCGAGATAGATCAGCGCCGACAGCGCCCAGGCCGGCAAGCGGTCCATGACCCAGCCCAGCAGCAAGGTGCCGGACGCTGCGCCAATTTGCAGCGCCAGCATCACCCAGCTGGCCTGGGTACCGCTGAAGCCCTGGCCGATCAACAGGCTGGGCAGCCAATTGATCAGGATGTAGACCACCATGAGCGTGAAGAAGTAGCTGACCCAGATCATCGCGGTCGGCACTGCCGCGCCCTCACGAAACAGGCCCCGGACCACGCCGACCGGAGCGACGTTCTGGCCGCGCTGGAGAAACTGTGCCGACTCGGGCAGATAAAGTGCCAACAGCGGCACAATCAACAGCGGCACCACTCCGCCGACATAGAACACCACTTGCCAGCCACCGGCCAGATCGGCGATGCCAATAGTAGCTGCGAGCGCAGCACCCAACGGCACGCCGCAATACATCAGGCTAACGGCTGTGCCACGCAGGCGCGGGCTCGCCACTTCACTGCTCAGGGCGATCAGGTTAGGCAACGCGGCGCCCAGGCCCACGCCCGTGAGGCAGCGGGCAACCAACAGGCTGTTGAAGTCCCAAGCCATGGCGGTGACCAGCGAGAACAGCCCGAACAGCGCCACCGACACCATCAGCACGCGTTTGCGACCGATGCGATCCGCGAGCATGCCGCCGAGGAAGGCTCCGGGCAGCAGGCCGAAAATCCCGGCGCTGAAGACCCAGCCCATGTGTAGCTTGTCCAGTTGGAAAGCTGCCGCCATACCTTGAGCTGCAATGCCCGAGGCTTGCAGATCCAGGCCTTCCATCAGGGCGACGAGGAAACACAGACCGATGGTCCGCGCCATGTGTAACGGTGTTATCACGTTTAGCGATGTCATATGGAATACCCGTTTTATTGTTGTAGTGGGCAAAGCAAACCCGTCCGGCCGCTGCGTGGGCGACCAGCCGGGGGTGATGCACGGTTCAGCGTTTGAGCAGATCCAGCGCCACGTCGACGATCATGTCTTCCTGACCACCGACCATCCGGCGCTTGCCCAGCTCGACGAGGATGTCGAGGGTCTTGAGGCCGTACTTGGTAGCGGCGATTTCGGCGTGGCGCAGGAAGCTTGAGTAAACCCCGGCATAACCCAGCGCTAGGGTTTCGCGGTCGACCCGCACCGGCCGGTCCTGCAACGGGCGCACGATGTCGTCAGCGGCGTCCATCAGCGTGTACAGGTCGGTGCCGTGGTTCCAGCCCAGGCGTTCGGCGGCGGCGATGAACACTTCCAGCGGGGCATTGCCGGCCCCGGCGCCCATGCCGGCAAGGCTGGCGTCGATGCGGTCGCAGCCTTCCTCGACCGCGGTGATCGAGTTGGCCACGCCCAGGCTCAGGTTGTGGTGCGCGTGCATGCCGGTTTCGGTTTCCGGCTTGAGCACGGCTTTGAACGCGCGGAAACGGTCGCGGATGTCCTGCATGTTCATCGCGCCACCGGAGTCGGCCATGTACACGCAGGTGGCGCCATAGCTTTCCATCAACTTCGCCTGAGCGGCCAACTGCTCGGCCGGGATCATGTGGCTCATCATCAGGAAACCGACGGTATCCATACCCAGCTCGCGGGCGTATTCGATGTGCTGTTTCGAGACATCGGCTTCGGTGCAATGGGTGGCGATGCGCACCACCCGGGCCCCGGCGTTGTAGGCCGCTTTCAGGTCATGCACCGTGCCGATACCGGGCAGCAGCAACGTGGTGATTTTGGCGTGGCTGATGACATCGGCCGCCGCTTCGATCCATTCCAGATCGGTGTGCGCCGCGAAGCCGTAGTTGAAGCTCGAGCCTTGCAGGCCGTCACCATGGGCGACCTCAATCGAGTCGACCTTGGCCTTGTCCAGGGCGCGGGCGATGTCCTGCACATTCTGGATCGAATACTGGTGGCGAATTGCGTGGCTGCCATCGCGCAGGGTCACGTCGGAGATATAGAGTTTTTTGCCAGGATTAAAAGTCATGTCAGTCTCCTCAGGCGTTCAGCATCGACTGCGCCATGCGCTCGGCGGTGGCCAAGGCAGCGGAGGTCATGATGTCGAGATTGCCGGCGTAAGCCGGCAGGTAATGGGCGGCGCCTTCGACTTCGAGGAACACCGAGGTCTTGAGCCCGGAGAACGTGCCCAGGCCCGGAATGTGCAGCGGCGCCTCTTCGGGAATGACGTCGAACTGCACCCATTGCTTGAGACGATAGCCGGGCACGTAGGCCTGCACAGCGGTCGCCATCTCCAGGATGGACGCTTCGATTTGGGCCTGATCGGCCGCCTCGGACAGCACAAACACCGTATCGCGCATCATCAGTGGTGGCTCGGCCGGGTTCATCACAATGATCGCCTTACCCTTGGCTGCGCCGCCGATCACTTCGATGGCTTTGGAGGTGGTTTCGGTGAACTCGTCGATGTTGGCCCGAGTGCCAGGGCCAGCGGATTTGCTGGCAATCGAGGCGACGATTTCGGCGTAGTGCACCTTGGCCACGCGCGACACGGCCGCGACCATCGGGATGGTTGCCTGGCCGCCACAAGTGACCATGTTGACGTTGAGCTGGTTGAGGTTCTGCTCCAGGTTGACCACCGGCACGCAATATGGACCGATGGCTGCCGGGGTCAGGTCGATCAAGCGGATGCCGGGTTTGATCGAGCGCAGGAAGGCGTCGTTCTTGACGTGGGCACCGGCCGAGGTGGCATCGAAGACGAAGTCGATGTCCTTGAACACGTCCATGCGGGTCAGGCCTTCAACGCCTTCATGGGTGATGGCCACGCCCATGCGCTGGGCGCGCGCCAGGCCGTCGGAGGCCGGGTCGATGCCGACCATGACCGCCATTTCCAAATGCTTGGCGTTACGCAGGATCTTGATCATCAGGTCGGTGCCGATGTTGCCGGAACCGATGATGGCGACTTTGAGTTTATTCATTGTTATTGCCTCATGTGCACGCAAGTCGCCGATCACTCGGCGCTACTGTCTACCGTGAAGTCCACACCGACTCGGCCGATGCCTTCAATTTCAGCTTCGAAACGATCACCACCGGCCACCGCCACCATCGGCCCGAGTGCGCCGGTCAGAATGATGTCGCCCGCCCGCAGCGGATCGCCGAGGCGAGCCATGGTCCGGGCCAGCCAGACGGCCGCGTTGAGCGGATGCCCGAGGCATTCGGCGCCACTGCCGCTGGACACTTCTTCGCCGTTGCGGGTCATGCGCATGCTGGCTTGGCGCAGGTCAAGTCCGTCGATGCGCCGGGCCGGACTGCCCAGCACAAAGCAGCCGCTGGAGGCGTTGTCCGCCACGGTATCGACGAAGCGGATGTTCCAGTTCTGTACTCGGCTGCCAACGATCTCCAGCGCCGGGACCACCCAGCCGGTGGCCGCCATTACTTCAGCAAAGCTGGTGTCGGCGCGGGGCAGATCACGTTCGAGGATCAAGGCGATTTCAGCCTCGATCTTGGGCTGCAATACGCGACCTACGGGCACGGTTTCGTTGTCGCCGTAGCACATGTCGGCGAACAGCGTGCCGAAGTCTGGCTGGTCCACGCCCAATTGGGCTTGGACCTTGGGGTTGGTCAGGCCGATCTTGCGCCCAATCACGCGGCGCCCGTTGGCCACGCCGTGGTCGACGTTGAGGCGCTGGATGGTGTACGCGGCTGCTGCGTTGTCTTCACCGATCTGCTCGCGCAGCGGCCCGATGGCTTCGCCATGGGCTTCGGCCTGGCGCAGGTCGGCGGCGAGCTGTTGCAGTGTGTCTTGAGTCAGATTCATGTCAGCCTCGGTGATCAGTGGGTCAGGAAGTCCAGGACCAAGCGGTTGAACTTCTCGGCGTGTTCCCACTGCGCCCAGTGGCCGCAACGGTTGAACACGTGCAGCTGCGCCTTGGGCAGGCCGGCCAGCAGGCGCAAGCCAGTGTCCATGGGCACGAAGCGGTCCTCGCGGCCCCAGACGAGCAAGGTGTCGGCGGTGATTTCGTGTAGGCGGTGGCTGAAATCCGGAAATTGCTTGGGGTTGAGAGTGCTGCTCTTGACGAAGTTTTCCAGGTGATCGCGGCGCGCCAGAATGTTGTCCAGGCGGGTCTGGAACAGTTCGTCGGTCAGGCCACTGGCATCGAAAACGAAGACGTTCATCATCTTCTTCAGGTTCTCGATGGTCGGCTCGCGGTACAGCGCGCCGATCAGCTTGATGCCTTCAGTGGGTTGGGGAACAAACGCGCTTGGGCCGCCGGTACCGCCGCCCATCAGGATCAGTTTGCCGATCCGCTCAGGATATTCCAGGGCGAAGGCGACGGTGCTGTGGGCACCCATCGAGTTGCCGATGATGTGTACGCGGTCCAGATCCAGCACATCGAGCAGGCCCTTGAGCGCTTGCGCATTGAGGTTCGAGCGCGAGCCTTCGCTGACGATCGTGTCGCTTTTGCTCCAGCCTGGGCAATCCATCAGGATCACGCGGTAACCGGCATTCAGCAGCGGCTCGATATTGCGATGGAAGTTGGCCCAGCCGCTGGCGCCCGGGCCGGAGCCGTGCAGCATGACCACGGTTTCGGCACCTTCGCCAACGTCGTTGTAGTGCAGTTGCAGGTCCAGGTCGCCTTCCTTGATACGGGCAAAGCGGCTGGTGGAAGCTTCGGTGAATGCAGTGGCTGTCATGGCAGTGTTCCTTGAATTCAATGATGGTTGCTCAGCGGCTGTGCGCCTAGGGCGCCGAAGCCTGCAATCCACTCGGGAATCGGACGGTAATAGCGACCTTCGGTTTGATACGGGCCGAAGGCACTAAGGGCGGCGAAGGCGGCGACCCAGGTTTTCACTTCATGTGTGGACTTGCCGGCCAATGCCGACAGCTCGTCATTACCCAGCGCATCGAGGTCGCTCAGGCGGCCCTGTTCAAGGGTGTCGAGAAACTGCTGGTCCCAAACCGGATTAAGCGGGTGCAGACTGCGTTGGTCTTCAACGAAGTCCCGGGCAGCCTGGATGACTCGTTCCTGGCGCGCCTGTCGCTCATTAGCCGGCAATTGGCGACCGCTGCCCATCAGCCGATCGGCCATGCGCGCATCGACTTTGGCCAGTTCCGGCACCGGAGGTTGATGGGACAACCCTCCGGAAGCCAGGAACAGCACGCGTTTGTTCAGCGACTGCGCCCACTGGCCAATTGATTCACCGAGCAAACGGGCACGCTTGAAGCCCGGCAGGGGCACGGCGACAGAGTTGATGAACACCGGGATCACCGGGCAGCCTTGTAAGCCACCCAGCAATAGTTCCAGCGGTTGGGCGAACGCATGGTCGACCTGCATGCGATAAGACACAGCGGCGTCGACACCGGCATCCAACACAGCCTGGGCGCAGGATTCGGCCAGTGCTTTGGGCACGTCCAACGGGCCGGCGGCCGTATCGAAATCGCCGATGGCGTGGGCCGCCATGCCGATGCAGAAGGCCGGCATCACGTCGTAGAAAAAGCCGTTGTAGTGGTCGGGGCCGAACAGCACGATCAGCTCCGGCTCAAAGCGGGCGATGCGCTCACGGGCATCAGCGATTACCCCATCGACCTCGGCCAGCACGTCGGGCGTCGGATCGACGTAGCCCACTAGGGGGGTGTGCGACAAGCAGTGCAAATAAGCGCTCATGTCAAGCCACCTTGCTGACAACAGCTTTCGCAGCCGGTTGCGGCAGGACTTTGAGCGCCCGGGCCAATTCATCGCAGGCATGGTCAACGGTTTGGGGGATGGCCAGGCCGGCGAGGAAGCGGTCTGGACGCACCAGGGCGATGGACGAAGTGCCGCGAGCGAACCATTCCTTGAGACGACCGGTGCTGTCTCCGACGCGGATCACGTCGGGGCCGGCATCACTCGGTGCTCTGAGCTGGACATCCGGCAACACTTGAATAAAGCGTGTGCCCAGGGCTTTCCATTGCGTAATTTGCGCCGGCGTCAGGCCCCAGGTCGGATCGCAGCCCCAGGCGATAATCGCAAAGTTTTCGCCGATCACTTCATCCAGCAACACAGTGTTGCCGGCGTCAGTCAACACCTTCGGCTGAATGAACATCTTGCCTACCGGCGAGCCCCTTTCACTCGGCACGATCAAGGCGCCCCGGGTGTATTGCGGCATCGGTTTGAAGCGCATTTCCACGAAGTAGCGTTTGACCGGCGGCAGGTAGTTGAGCAGCCACGACACGCCATCGCGCAGCGTGCCTTGCCAGCGTTTCGGCGGTGCCAACACGTGGCCGGCGAGCACGGAAAGATTGATCATTGCCTTGGCGTGGTCGCGGCGCTCCTGTTCGTAGCTGTCGAGCAGGCTGTCGGCCGCCAGCCCCTTGATCACCAGCGACAGCTTCCACGCCAGGTTCGAGGCATCGCGCATGCCGCTGTTGTACCCCTGGCCTTGCCACACCGGCATGATATGCGCGGCATCGCCCGCCAGCAGCACCCGGCCCTGACGGAACCGACCGGCCAGGCGAGCGTTATGGGTATAGACGCGGCTGCGGATCAACTCGATGTGGTCCGGGTTCGGCAACACCTTGGCCAGTAGCTTGCGCATGTTCTCGGGCTTGCTCAGCTCTGCCTCTGTTTCGCCGGGCATCACCATGAACTCGAATCGACGCACGCCATGGGGCAGGGCGGCGGACACGTAAGGACGCACGGGGTCACAGCATAGATAAACATGGGGCGTGGCCAGCGGGTCGTTGGCAATGTCGACCACGATCCACTGATTGGGTGCGGTCTTGCCTTCGAAACTGATGTCCAGGCTGCGCCGCACCAGGCTGTTGCCGCCGTCGCAGCCAATCAGGTACTTGGCCTGCAAGCGTTCGCCGCGACCCTCTGAATTTTTGAGGGTGAGCGCCACACCACTGTCGCTTTGCTCGAAGCCTTCGAGTTCGCGACTGAATAACACCTTGACGTTGGCAAAACGCGCCAGACCTTCGAACAAAACACGGTCGGCCAAGGGTTGAATGAACGCGTTGCGGCGTGACCAGCCGAACTCGTCGGTTTTCGGCTGAATATCGGCAAAGCAGCGACCCTTGGGAGTCAGGAAGCGCATGGCGTGCCACGGCGTGGTGTGCGGCAGCACGTTGTCGGCCAAGCCGACTGCTTGAAAAGTACGCAGGCTTTCGTCGTCCAGACCGATGGCGCGGGGATAGTCGATCAGGCTCTCGAGCTTTTCCACCAAGGTGACGTTCACGCCACATTGACCCAGATAGTTGGCGATCATCAGGCCAACCGGGCCGGCGCCGACAATCGCGACATCGGTGGTCAGGTCCAATGAGGAAGGAGTGGGTGCAGAACTCATGGTCATCTCCGTACAGCGCTTTTGGATTTCTTATTGGGCGTAGTATGGAAATCACAAGGCTGGTCGACAACGACAACTCTTGTTGGTGTGCGCTGAGTGCACATGATTGATTTACAACGATAAAGGATCCAGCCATGAGCGAGACCGAATACAAAGCCGTACGTGGCCTGATGCGAGGTTTGGCACTGATTAATGGCTTGAACCGCTTCGACGGCGGCGCCAGCACCGCGCAACTGGCTGAGCAGAGCGGGCTGCATCGCACCACCGTGCGCAGGCTGTTGGAGACCTTGCAGGCTGAAGGTTATGTGCGGCGTAGCGAGTCGGATGACAGTTATCGTCTGACGTTGAAAGTGCGCGAACTCAGTGAAGGTTTTCGCGATGAGCAATGGATTTCCTCCCTCGCCGCGCCCTTGCTCGGAGAGTTGTTGCAGGAAGTCATCTGGCCCACCGACCTGTGCACGCTGGACGGCGATGCCATGGTCATTCGCGAGACCACTCATCGCTTCAGCCGCCTGTCGTTTCACCGCTCCATGGTTGGCCGGCGCCTGCCCTTGCTAATGACCGCGACCGGGCGTGCGTACTTTGCGTTCTGCCCACCCGCCGAGCGGGAAGAGCTGATCGAATTGATGATCAGCCGCGAAGATGAACAATCGGTGCTGGCCGCGGATCGTCGTTTTGTCGATCGGCTGGTGGAGCACACCCTGGCCAAGGGGTATGGCGAAAACAATTCGCACTGGGGCCTGGAACGCAAGATCGCCGCCATTGCCATCCCGGTCATGCACGAGGAACAGGTGATGGGCTGCCTGAATCTGGTGTACATCGCTAAAGCGATGCCCATTGAGGAAGCCGCTCGTCGCTACTTGCCGGCGATGCAGGGCGTAGTGAAACAGATCCAGGCTCAATTGGGCTGATGTTGCCTGCGTCTGAAAGCCACTCACTGGGTAAGGCTTACCGGTGTTGGGGTAGTAAAAGTCAGTTGCCTGCACGCTATGCCGACTAGGAGTACTTTTTCATCCAGGACCTGCGCCCGGTCATGATCATTAATCCGGTCAACACAAAGTTGGAGGGCAGAATGTCGGCGGCTTGAAGGACAGCAACGGCTTCGCGTTTAGCTCAGAGATGATGCGCATCGTCCGAGAGCAGGGCTTGGGAATGCTTGCCTACACCTGGCCAAAACCGGGTCACGACGCAGCAGTGGACAAGGTTTCCTACGTCGCCCTGTTCAAACCCTGGGATGGGGTGCTTGGCACGGGCATGTACATCGATGATATCAACGCGCAGTTTCGCAAAAACCTGACGCAGATGGCGCTGTTGGGGTTAGTCATCGCTCTGGTGCTGGCTACCTTTATCAGCCTGATCGTACGCAGCATTTCGCGCACCCTCAGGCAAACAGTCGAAGCCATGGCCAATATCGCCAGTGGCGAAGGCGACCTGACTCTTCAATTGCAGGTCAGAGGTCGTGACGAGCTAAGTGCGTTGGCTAGGCACTTCAACGTGTTCACTGACAAACTGAGCCACGTCGTTGCAGAGCTGCTGGGCGTGGCGCAGCTACTCGAGCAGGCCGCCCATTCCCTCAGCAACAGCGCCAATACGGCGCAGCAGCAAAGCGGCGAGCAATCCCAGCAAATGGAAATGGTGGCCACGGCAATCAATGAGGTGGCCTACAGCGTGCAGGATGTTGCCAGGAATGCTGAGCACGCCTCCAATGAAGTGCGCAGTGCCGAGCAGCAGGCTGAGCGCGGTTTGGTCAGTATCGATCGCAGTTTGAATCAGATTGATCAGTTATCCACGACCATTGCGCAGGCCGTCGATGCGATTCAGGCGCTGGTGCTGGACAGTAACCGCTACAGAACATCGACTAAATCGCCCCTGATTAAGTAGGCACTCGGGACCGTCTGCTTTTGGCCGATTTCTGCCTGTCGCCACCGTCAGCTTTGGGTTGTGGATTGCGGCCCTTCGTGGCAGGCAGCAATTGGCCGCTCTCTGTCGGTCGTCACTACGGCGCCTGTTGGTCAAGTCGAATCACAGCTTCAGCTTTTTGTGAGCTCCTGAGGCCGCTTTCGGCTGAGCAAAATAACCTTGCCTTGATCCCACTCTTTATCTGCATACAAACAGTCTAGGTATCTACCCCATAACTCCAGAGCAGCCTTTTTCTCTGGTAGATAGCTGTATCGATCGTAGTGAATCGATTGCACATCGTTGCGTCCGTGAGATAAAAGCCAGCTACGGATTTCCTTCGTAATTCCAAGTGCAGCCATCAGCGTTTCAGCACTTACCCGAACGTTCGCGTAACTGAAATATCGCGTTTTACCGGACCCACTCAAGGCTTTTCCAGCATCACTGAATCGCTTGCCCGCTGTATCCGGACGAATACAGCGCCGGCCAATACAAAACGGACCGGGCCCGATTTTGCTCTCAAACAAAGGCGTCAGGATTTTTTTAATCCTGGCGGTCAGGGGTAGCAGGTGATCCCATGCTTGAGTCTTTTGCCCTTTTCCGTCGGTAAGATGTAGAAGGTCATCGGACGTATCCTCCCAGGTCACACGGAGCAGTTGCTCCATTCGTTGGCCGCCCAGGTAGATTAAACCTTTGCAGATCGCCATCTCTCGGGGAGGCAGGGTATCCAAGTGACGTAAAAGCTCACCAAACTCTTCTGGCGTCAGGGATTCAGTCTGACCGCCGCGTGTATTAGCAAGGGTAGGACCTTGGTAGCTGGATTGACCCCGATGTCGAAAACTTTCGAATCGCTTACATCTCGATCCAAGGAGAGGTGTGCCTTCCCGCCATAGCTGAATGCAGCCTTTAGATATCGGTGGACGCTGGCAGCTGTTGATCGCATGTCAGTATTGGCCGTTTTTGCTTTGTTCCCGATACCTCGACCTTTAGGCTTGCGTGCGAGTAGCGCGCTCATCACTAAATGAATGTCTTCGCCGGTGATGGACTTTGCTGGACGCGTCATCAGATCTGGGTGGTGCTGGATCACGTGTGTCTGAAATAGGCGCTCTACTTCTTTTGCCTTGACCTTGCCGCGAGCGGTCAGATCTTTGACATATTCATTTAGTAGTTCTTCGAAGCTACCTTGTCGGGTCGCAAGCTGCTGCGCGAGCTCTACGGCCTGTCGTTGTGTTTTCTCTGCGGCGGCTCTGGCCGCCAAGTACACCTTAACGTCGCCGTGCTCGGAAGCAATTAATGCCATCTCTGCCGCTTTGTCGCGTAGCTCAGACAGCGTCAGTCCCGGCGCTCTGGCGCTCAAGCGATACTGGCCCAGAGAGATCATCGTGTCCTTTGCGTTGAGCCGATAGCGGAAGTAGGCGCTGATCGCACCACTTTGGCTGCGCTTGAACAAAAGGCTACCTCGGGAACGGCCAGGCACGCTTTCCGTCAACTTGGATGCTAGCGGCATGCCCTTGAGCTTTTGATCGTTCACGCTTTTGTCAGCTGTATTGGTGGCCAATTCTGGTCCCCACTTCTCGTGATGCAGAACGCTACAAGGAGAAACCTCAAGACACAAGTAGAATAGATAGGCCCTTTAAAAACAGATGTTTGCGGTGTTTCAGGAAGCGAACAGAATCAAGCTGACTCACCGAAGCATATGCCTCCTAAGGGGAAGGTTGGCAGTTCGAACCTGCCCTGGGACACCATCAAATTCCAGCCCTTCGGCTGTCAAAAAAGCCCCGCCAGGATCCTGCATCCGGCGGGGCTTTTTCATGGGCACTCACCCGACGACCAACATTGGAAAGACGCTCATTGCTGTGCCTTACTCCATAGACCACTCAGGGAGCGAAATCGATGCGACGCAGAGGCGCCCAGTTCTGGTTATGGACCAACACGCGACTACCTCTGCACACCCACGAAGAGGTGCTGGGCAATGGCGTGCAGATCGAGGTGCATGCGCGGATCAGTGTTGAAGGGGTTACCCAGGTTTTTCTAGGTGTCTATGGTGCTGATGGCTGGCCGATTTGTGAGGAGCATCATGAGCGCAACGTCGGTGAGCATTACTGCGCAGCACTGAAGTGGGGTACTCAGCGGGCGAGGGAGATTGTCGCGGACACTCAGGCGTTCGTCGCGCCGCACCGGGTGCAACTGACGTTGGGGCCGGTGATCACCGATGAGTCGGTCATCGCGTTGCGGCGGATGGAGATGACCGAACGTGAGCGCTTGAAGCTCAGGTCCGCCGATGCCTGGTCGGAGTATCTGGCCGCCAAGGAGGCCATGCTCGTATTGATGCGCTCCAGCAAGGTTGATCCCACGGTCTGGGCCGATCACAAGGAACGGCTCAGGCAGGCGATCGACCGGCGCGCCTGTGTGCAGCGCGCCTATCTGAACTGAACGCGACTCAGCGCTGGCGTCGCAACGTCTCGATGGTGCTGATCAGGTCATCGTAGGACACCGGTTTGCCGATGTGCTGGTCAAAGCCCGATTGCCGCGATTTCTGAATGTCACTGTTGGCGCCATAGCCGGTCAGGGCGATGGCCGGTACATCCTTCGCGAGCGGCAACTGACGCAGTGCACTCATCAGCTCGTGGCCGTTCATGACCGGCATGCCGAGGTCCGAGATGATCAGGTCGAATTGGGTGCTTTTCGCCGCGTCCAGCGCTGCAACGGGCCGGTCAAAGGCAATCACTTGCGCATCTTCCATCTCCAGCAGCATTTTCAGGGTTTCCAGCACGTCTGCGGAGTCGTCCACCAACAGGATCGTCAACCCGCTGAGTCTTCCGGAAGCATCGTCGGCGCACGCGGCGGGCTGTGCTTCGCCATGGGTCGTGGCCAAGGGCAAGTAGACGGTGAACGTACAACCCGTGCCCCTCCCGGCAGAGCTCACCTCGACCGTACCATGTTGCGCCTCGGTCAACTGGCGCACCAGCGACAGGCCAATTCCCAGCCCTTCACGGTTGTGGTTGATGTGTTGTTTTTCAGCCTGGCTGAACAGGTCAAACACATGCTCGAGGTTTTCCGGGGCGATGCCGGCACCGTTATCTTTAATGTCCAGCCGCGCCATGTCCCCGGACTGGCTGGCGATCAGTTGCACGCGGCCTTTGGGCGGGGTGAATTTGAGGGCGTTGTTCACCAGGTTCCAGATGATTTGCTCCAGCCGTGTCGGGTCGGCCTGGACCATTAGCGCGTCAGACGGCACCAGCAGTTCAACCTTGACGTCATGCTGGTCATCGAGCACGACGGTGTAGATGTCACGCAGCACACTGGCCAGGTCGACGGCGACCGGTTGCAGCTTGAGCTTGCCAGTGCGGACCCGGGCGACATCCAGCAGATCGTCGATGATCCGTGCCTGGCTGCTGACCGCGTCGCAAATGGTGTTCACCGCCTTGGCCGCCGGAGCCAACGACTTGGTCACCGGCAAGCGCCGCAGCAGCTCGGCGTTAAGCTGGATCAGGTTCAGCGGATGCTTGAGTTCGTGGGACATGACCGCGAAGAACTCATCCTTGAGGTAATTGGTGTTGCGGGTTTCGGCCAATTCCTGGCTCTGTGCTTCGTGCTGGCGTTTGTGGCCGGTCAGGTCACGGGCAATTTTCACGTAGCCCTGAAGGTTGTCGCCGCTGAGCAGGGTCATTTCGCCGCTGCAAAAGAAGCGGCTACCATCCTTGTGCAGATGCCAGCGCTCATCGTCGCTGCGGCCGTGGGTGCGCACGGCCAGCAATTCGTTTTCCGGCACGCCCGCCGCGCGGTCCTCGGGGGAGAAAATGAAGTCGTAGTAAGCGCCCTCGGCCTCGGCCTTGCTGTAGCCGAAAATCAACTTGGCGCCTTTGTTCCAGCTGGTGATCACGCCCTGTTCATCGAGGGTGATGATCGCGTAGTCGCGGGTGCTTTCGGCGACCAGGCGCATGCGTTCTTCGCCCAGGCGCAACTCCTCTTCGGCCGCCCGACGTTTGGTGATGTCGATGAACGTCAGTACGGTGCCGTCGATGTGGTCTTCGCTGGAGCGGTAGGGCAACAGGCGGGCGATGTACCAGCGGTTGTCGGTGCTGCTGACTTCGCGCTCGATCATGTTCAGCGATTCGAACACCAGCGCCGCGTCACCGGCCAGGTTGTCGTAATCCAGACGATGGGTGATGTCGAGCAGGGAGCGCCCGGTGTCCACCGGCAACATGCTGAAGATGTCGGTGGCGCGCGGGGTGAACCACTTGATGCGCATGGCGCGGTCGACAAACACGGTGGCAATGTCGGTGGAGGCGATCAGGTTGGTCAGGTAGTCGTTGATCTTGTCGGTTTCTTCGACCTTGGTTTTCAGCTCGAAATTGACCGTCAGCAACTCTTCGTTGATTGATTGCAGCTCTTCCTTGCTGGTTTCCAGTTCTTCGGTGGCCGAGCGCAGTTCTTCGTTGATCGCCTGCATTTCCTCGTTGGACGCCTTGAGCTCTTCGCTGGAGACTTCCGACTGTTCGATGGTGTCCTGCAGGTGCAGCTTGGTGCGTTGCAGTTCGCGCTCGAGGTTGGACAGCACTTGGTTTTCGTTCTGCAGCACGGTGGTCGCCGTCAGCTCCGAAGGGTCGACTTCGACCTCCTCGAAAATCACCAGCACGTACTCGCTGTCCGAGCCTTCATCCTTGTAGGGATGAGCGACCAGATCGATCAGGTAGCGCCGTTCATCACGCTTGATCGGCACCTCACGGGATTTGACTGACAGCGCGCTCTGCTGGACCTGGAACATCGTGGTGCGCAGTTCCAGGCGCAGTTCCGGCAGGATCAGCGTCAGCAGGTTGCGCGACGGCTCGCCACCGACATGTCGCAGGAAACGCCCGGCACTTTCGCTCATGTGCAGAATGTCGGCGTTGGCATCGACGATCACACTCGGTGGCGCAGACTGCTCTATGGCGCGTTGATGGATATCAGCGAAAGACAGTTTGCGCTGCACGTTGCTTTGCGCAGGCTGCTGGGAAATGTTGGTCCGCACGTAGCCTCCGCGGGGCATGGTCGGGGTGCGACGGCTGTTGGCCGTGCCGGTCTTGGCGCGGAAGATCCGGTTACGCTTGTCCACCGGGGCGAACAGTTCGTGGCAGGCATCTGCGCTCTCGGAGGAGCCGAGAAACAGGAAGCCGCCAGGGCGCAGGGCAAAGTGGAACATCTGCAGGATTTCGCGCTGTACCTCGCGATCCAGATAGATCAGCAGGTTGCGGCACACGATCAGGTCGATCTGCGAGAACGGCGGATCGGACAGCAGGCTGTGTTTGGCGAACAGGACTTTTTCGCGGATTTCCTTGCGGATCCGATAGTGGTCGTCTTCCTTGAGGAAGTAATGCCGCAGGCGCGAGGGCGGTACGTCGGTCACGATGGCTTGCGGATACAGTCCGGCACGGCCGACGCTGATGGCGCGCTCATCGATGTCAGTGGCAAACAGCTGCATCGACGCCGCGCTGGCGTCCAGTTGCAGTTGATCACTGAGCAACATGGCCAGGCTGTAAGCTTCTTCACCGGTGGAGCAGCCAGCGGACCAGACCCGGATTTCTTCCTTCTCGGGTTGCGCTGATACGGCGGCGCTGACCAGTTGCGGCACGACATCGCGCTCCAGCGCTTCGAAGGCTTCCCGGTCGCGGAAGAAGTTGGTCACGCCGATCAGCATGTCGCCGAGCAGGGCCTTGGTTTCTTCCGGATTGTCTTGCAGGTAACGATAGTAGGCCGCCAGGTCCGGCTGGGCCGTGACCTGCATCCGCCGTTCGATCCGGCGCAGCACCGTGGCGCGTTTGTAGTGCTTGAAATTATGGCCGGTGCCGGTGCGCAACTGGATGAGAACATCGTGCAGCAATTGTTCGGCTAGCAGCGATTCACGTTCGGAGATGACGGCAATGGTCTGTAATTCGGGGTCGCTGGCGGTGGGCAAGCTGATTTCCTGAGAGTTGCGCCACAGCTCCAGCAACTTTTGCGGCATTTCAACGACCGGCAGGACCAGGTCAACCATGCGGGTGTCGATGGCGGCGCGGGGCATGCCGTCGAACTCGGCGTCTTCCGGCGCCTGGGCCAGCGTGACGCCGCCCTGTTCCTTGATCCGCGACAGGCCGACAGCCCCGTCGGAACCGGTGCCCGACAGCACCACGCAGAAAGCCCGTTCCCGGTGCACATCCGCCAGGTCGCGGAAGAACAGATCGATGGACGCGTGACGGCTTTCCCGTGTTTCGCAGGCACTGACCTCTAGCAAGTCATCGTTCATCGACAGGCGTTGCGCCGGTGAAATGACGTACACCCGGTTTTTCTCGATGGACACCGTTTCGGTGACCTGCACGACCGGCATCTGCGTCGATTCCTGGATGATCCTGTCGGCGATGCTCTGGTGATCGGGGGAGAGATGCAGAATGATCACGAACGCCATGCCGTTGTCCTGCGGCATGTTTTCGAAGAACAACTTGATGGCTTGCAGCCCGCCTGCCGATGCGCCAATGCCCACCACCGGAAAGTCCAGGGTGCTGGGGCGCAAGGCCTTTCGCTCATCAGAAGTTGCTGAGCGATCGGGGGTGGTGGTCATAACTTCTGCCTTTGCCAACGAAGGAAGCGTCTTGATCTGAAACGGGTGGCAGACGCGTTGCAATAAATCAGGATAATCCCGTTTTTCAATAACACCTTCAAATATTTAGCCCAATTCGCAGCCCCTTGAAATTTGGACTCCAACTGCGCAAATGCATTCCCATTTTTTCAAGTGAATGGCCCTGCTGGCCGATAACCCGGACAGTCATGATCTTCTTCTTAAAATTGCCTGGAAATCTTCGATGCTGTCGTATCACCAAAAGCGTTTTCTGATCGTCGATGATTTTTCCGATTTCCGCAGCTCGGTCCGTTCCATGTTGCGTGAGCTGGGCGTCAAGGACGTGGACACCGCCGACACCGGCGAGCAGGCGCTGCGCATGTGTTCGCAGAAGTCCTACGATTTCATCCTGCAGGATTTCCACCTCGGCGATGGCAAGAAGAATGGTCAGCAGGTGCTCGAAGACCTGATGGTCGAGAAGCTGATCAGCCATGAAGCCGTGTTTGTCATGGTCACCGCCGAGACCAGCCAGGCGATGGTGCTCAGCGCCCTGGAGCATGAGCCCGATGCGTACCTGACCAAACCGTTCAACCGCTCGGGCCTGGCTCAGCGCCTGGAGCGTCTGGAGCAGCGCAAGACGTTGCTCAAGCCGATCCTGCAGGCCCTCGATCGCGGCAAACCGGTCGAAGTGCTCAATGCCTGCATCGCGCTGTGCAAACAGGACATCCGCTATTCGCCGCTGTGCCTGCGCTACCGCGCGGATGCCTTGCGGGACTTGAATCAGAATGAAGCGCTGGAGCGACTCTACGACGGCATCATTGCCGATCGGCCTTTGCCGTGGGCGTTTGCCGGGTTGGGCCAATTGCTGTTCAAGCGCGGTCAGGTCAGTCAGGCCAAAGGCGTCTACGAAAAAGCCCTGAAAGTGTTCCCGATGATGCCAGCGTTGTACGACGGTATGGCGGATGTGCTGGTCGCCGAAGGCGACACAAAGGCTGCGCAGCAAGTGTTGGAGGAGGCAATTCGCTTGTCGCCGCTGGCCGTGCGCCGGCAAGCGTTGCTGGGCAAATTGGCGATGGCCAACGAAGATTTCGACACGGCGTCCAAGGCTTATCGACAGGCGGTCAGTCAGGGCGCCCAGTCACGCTTCAAGGACGCGGAAAGCAACCTCGGTCTGGCCCATGCCTTGATCAGCAAGGGCAGCGAAAAAGGCCTGGATACCCGCACGCGGCTGGAGATCAACACCACGCTGAGTGCCGTGGCCAAGGAAAACCCTTCCGACCCGGGTCTGCAGATTCGTGCGCGGCTGATGAAGGCCACCAGTCTGTTGCTCAACGATGCCGAAACTGCGGAAAAGCTCACCGAGCAAGCGATGTTGCGCCTCGATGGCATGGAGCAGTTCATGAGTGCCGAAGCGGCGCTGTTGGTGGCCAAGCAGTTGCAAATGCTCGGGCAGGCCGATGCCGGCGCCTCGATGCTGAAAAACTGCGTGGAAATCTACGGTGACGATCCGACCGTGATGAAAAGCATCGCCAAACTGACCGACGACCCGACCATCCTCAACTCCGGCAACGATGCGGCGGAGCTCAACCGTCAAGGCGTGCGGGTGTACAAGACCGGCAACCTGGTGGAGGCGCGGGCGGCGTTCCGCAAAGCCCTGGCGATGCAACCGAAAAACATCAGTATCGCGCTGAACATGGCGCAGTCGCTGCTGCACGGCACCGACACCAGCGTGCCGTCGGCGGAGCTTGAAGAATGTAGGGCCTGCCTGAAAACGGTCGGCCTGATGCCCGACACCGACGCGCGGTATGCGCGTTATCAGAAACTGAAAATCAAGGCGTTCAGCGGATGAACCAAGACAACCAGGCACTGGATTTCTCCACGGTGATCGCTTCCACCGTGCACGACATGAAGAACTCGCTGGCGATGTTGATGCAGGCCCACAGCCAATGGCTGGCGCGCTTGCCCGACCCGGCGCGGCACACCCCGGAGCAGGGCGTGATCGAATTCGAGTTCGCCCACCTCAACGGCATGCTCGTGCAGTTGCTGGGGCTGTACAAACTCGGCGTCAATCAGATGCCGTTGCAACCGGCCTACCACGAACTGGATGACTTCATCGAAGCGCAGCTGGCCTGTCACCAGGACGTGTTCGCCAGCCGCGGCATCATGGCGACCTACGAAGTGGACCCGCTGAGCCCACTGGGTTTCTTCGACCGGGAGCTGATTGCGTCGGTGCTGGGCAATTGCATCAACAACGCCATCCGTTATGCCCGGCATGCGGTGTTGATCAGCGTCAGCGATGAGGCCGGGCAACTGGTGCTGACGATCAACGATGATGGCGACGGCTACCCGACCCAGATGATCGAGCGTCAGGCCGATTACGTGCAGGGCATCAACCACAGCAGCGGCAGCACCGGCCTGGGTCTGTATTTCGCCGGGCGGATTGCCGCGTTGCATCAGCGCAACGGCATCGGCGGGCGCACCGAAATCAGCAATGGCGGCCCGTTGGGCGGCGGTGTGTTCAGCCTTTATCTGCCGTAACGTTCTTTTTGTTTGCGGTGCTTGATATTCCGAACAGGCGGAGCCTATTTTGTACGGTCGCCGTTCGCGGCTTGCACAACAACAAAGGATTGCGTCATGACAACCGATGGCCAGCGCTCACTCGCACAGCGAATGACGGGCATTGATGAGATTGAATGTGTTACGCCTGACCTGAACGGCGTGCCCCGTGGCAAGGTCATGACAGCCGAGGGGTTTCTCGAAGGACGGCGGTTGCAGATGGCGCGGGGTGTGCTGCTGCAATGCATCATGGGCGGATATCCGCCAGCGCGTTTTTACGGCAGCGATGATGGCGACCTCGCACTGGTCCCCGATCCGGCACACATCCACCGCTTGCCCTGGAGCAAGCAACCACGAGCCTTCGCCATTTGCGACGCCGACGAACTGACCGGCGAAAGCTCGAGCCTGTCGACCCGTGGCCAACTCAAGGCGGTGATCGCGCGTTACGCGGCACTTGGCCTGGCGCCCGTGGTAGCGACTGAACTGGAATTCTTTGTCTTCGCGCCCAATACCGACCCGACGCAACCCTTCCAGCCGCCGCTGGGCCTGGACGGTCGGCGCGAGGACGGTTGTTCGGCGTTCAGCGTCAGCTCCAACAACGGCCTGCGCCCGTTCTTCAGTGAAGTCTACGAATGCATGGCGGCACTGGGCCTGCCCCGCGACACCTTCATGCACGAGATGGGCGTCAGCCAGTTCGAGATCAATCTGCTGCACGGCGATCCGCTGCTGCTGGCCGACCAGACGTTCCTGTTCAAGCATCTGCTCAAGGAAGTCGCGCTCAAGCACGGCCTGACCGTGGTCTGCATGGCCAAGCCGCTGGCGCACACGCCCGGCAGTTCGATGCACATTCACCAGAGCATCGTCGAGATCGGCAGCGGGCGTAACGTGTTCAGCGACGCGGCCGGTGAGCCGACCGCGACCTTCCGTCACTTCATCGGCGGCCAGCAGGCGGGCATGGCGGATTTCACCGCGTTGTTTGCGCCGAACGTCAACTCCTATCAGCGCTTGTGCCATCCGTTCGCATCACCGAACAATGCCTGCTGGTCCCACGACAATCGCGCGGCCGGTTTGCGTATTCCGGCCAGTTCGCCGGCCGCTCGTCGGGTCGAGAACCGCTTGCCGGGGGCGGATGCAAATCCGTATCTGGCGATCGCCGCGAGCCTGGCGGCGGGGCTGTACGGTATTGAAAACGAGCTGGAGCCGAGCGCAGCGATCCAGGGTGAGTTCGAGGTGCCGGATAATCTTTCGTTGCCGTGTACCTTGCATGCCGCTCTCGAACGTCTGAAACGTAGCCAATTGGCGAAGGAACTGTTTGGCAAGGAGTTCATCGAAGGCTACGTCGCTTCGAAGACCCTGGAGTTGACCAGCTTCTTTGATGAAATTACGCCCTGGGAGCGCCGTGTTTTAGCCGCCCAGGCCTGACGAACCTTCGTCTTCGGGCTATCTTTTCGGATAGCCCGTTTCTCACCGCAAGGAGCCGCTCGGAACGCCGATGCGCCAAATCTGGAAACCCTTTCGAGCGCTGTATTTTGCCTCGCTGATGATGTTGATCGGCTCGGGCTTGCTGAGTACTTACCTGGGCTTGCGCCTGGCGGCCGACCATGTCGACAGCCTGTGGGTCGGTGCGTTGATGGCTGCCAACTATTTTGGTCTGGTGCTGGGGGGCAAGATCGGTCACCGGTTGATTGCCCGGGTCGGGCATATCCGCGCCTATTCGGCCTGCGCCGGGATCGTCGGGGCGGCGGTGCTGGGCCATGGCCTGGTGGACTGGCTGCCTGCCTGGATATTCCTGCGGGTCATCGTCGGCCTCGGCATGATGTGCCAGTACATGGTCATCGAAAGCTGGCTCAATGAGCAGGCCGAAGCCTCGCAGCGCGGAACGGTGTTCAGCGGTTACATGATCGCGTCCTATCTGGGGCTGGTGCTGGGGCAACTGATTCTGGTCATGCACCCGGCGCTCGGTCTGGAGCTGTTGATGCTGGTCGCCCTGTGCTTTGCCCTGTGTCTGGTGCCGGTGGCCCTGACCCGGCGGATTCACCCGGCGCCTCTGCACCCGGCGCCGATGGAGCCGCGGTTCTTCATCAAGCGCGTGCCACAGTCGTTGAGTACGGTGCTGGGGGCGGGACTGATCATCGGTTCGTTCTACGGTCTGGCGCCGCTGTATGCCTCGCAGCAAGGGTTGTCCACGGAGCAGGTCGGTCTGTTCATGGGTAGCTGCATTTTTGCCGGCCTGCTGGTGCAGTGGCCGTTGGGCTGGTTGTCCGACCGTTATGACCGGGCGCTGTTGATCCGCTGCTTTGCGCTTTTCCTGGCCGTTGCCGCGTTGCCGCTGGCGATCATGAAGCAGGTGCCGCTGGAGGTGCTGTTTATCGCCGGCTTCCTCTGTGCATTGGTGAAGTTTTGCCTGTATCCATTGGCGGTGGCGTTCTCCAATGACCACGTCGAGGGTGATCGCCGGGTGTCGCTGACGGCGATGTTGCTGGTGACCTACGGTGTCGGCGCCAGTATCGGGCCGCTGGTCGCCGGGGTGCTGATGAAGATGTTCGGCAGCCAGATGCTCTATGCCTTCTTCAGTTTCTTCGCATTGGTGCTGGTGTGGCGGATCCGCCCGAAAGCGGTGACCAACCTGCACCAGGTCGACGATGCACCGCTGCATCACGTTGCCATGCCGGACAGCATGTCGAGTTCGCCGCTGGTGGCTTGCCTTGATCCACGGGTCGATGAACAAGTGGTGCAGGACCAGATGCAGAGTCCGGTCAATCCTGATCCAGCACCTGAACCGGAAGTGGAGACACAAACCACTCCACCTCCGGAGGACCCTGACACGGGTCGCGAGCAAAGCTTCACCGAGGCCAGACCCTAAATCGCAACACCTGTAGGAGCCGGCTTGCTGGCGATGGATTCAAATGCGCAGTGTTCATCCAGTTAACATGCGTCTTCGTTAACGATCATCGCCAGCAAGCCGGCTCCTGCAATGAACCGCGCAGACCAAACGAAAGGCGCAAAAAAAACGGGCAGTCACCGCAAGGGACTGCCCGTTTTTTATGCCGCTTCGAATTACATGTCGTCTTTGTCGAAGCGTCGTGCTTCGCGCTGGAGCTGATAGACGAAGCGCTCGACCTGACGCTGCACCAGGCCGCTCATGTTGTGAAAGCGGATGCCGGCGAAGGTGGTGGAGATTTTTTCTTCAAAGTGCAGGTAGCGCAGTTCGACCGGTGCCGTCATCTTGCCAAAGGGCAGGGCGGCGGAGAAACGGTCGTAGACCTGGCCCAGTTGCAGGCTGCCGGTAATGTCGCCGTCGAAGCGCAACTTGCAGCCGGTGGCGGAAATGTCCAGCAGCTTGCCGCTGATCGGTGCCTTGAGCTTTTCACCGTCCAGATCGACGTTGACCAGTTGCGCCAGCTTCAATGCCGCGCGAAAGGCATTGCGGCGCTGGTGATAGACCACTTCATCCGGCAGCGGGCCGCGATAGCAGCGACTGTCACCGGATTCGTCGATGGTCAGTTGACCGTTGCTTTCCCAGGCGATGCGCACGCCTTCGTGAAAGCCTTCGACCTTGAACGGTTCGCCGGCCAGCAGGAAGCGTTCGCCGTCACGCGGGATCATTTCGTCGAACGCGATGGTGCGGCCTTCGCGGTCCACGTCCACCAGATAGCTCTGGAAGCGCTGAGTGCGCTCATGGAACGTGATGATCAGCGGATCATGGCTTTCTTGCAGTTGGCGCAGGTTGCCGGAGATTTCCAAAGGCGTGGCAAGCACCTTGGGTGGCTGCGGGGCATCTTCCGCGGTTAAGGCATTGGACACGGTTCATCAATCTCCAGACAAAATATGACTACGGCTGGCCATCATATTGCCAGCATGTTGCGAGTCTTGATAGGGCGTGGTCATTTGAAGGCTCAAGCCTGACTGAGCGGGCGAGGCTTCGCAAGCTTGGCGGTTGATCCGCGGGCATCATAAAGGGCTGGCGGTTCGCCGCCGGTGAGGATTTTCAGCTGGTTGGCCGTGACGGTCTGCTGGACCAGGATCGACTGGCCATTATTGGCGTTCGCCGCCTGGCATTGAGCCAGAAGGTCGGTCAGCACATCGCTCTGCGCCAGCAACTCTTCGCCGATGCTCGAATGGCTGGCCAGTTGCTCCAGACCGCTGCGATTGACTGGCAGATTGAGGCTGACGAGGATTTCACTGCGCTTGCGGCCATGCTGTTCGAGCAGAATGATCAATGCCTGTTTCTGCGCCAGAATATCTTCGAGCAGTGGCATGTCACGACCGTGCAAGGCGATGGACTCGGTTTGCAGTAACTCCAGCAAATGTTGCGCTGGAGCAAAGTCGTCGGTGATCAGTTGCAGTAAGTTAGTGTCGTGCATGGCTGGCCTTGGGTTTTAAGCGTCCAAAAGCCTGGCGCGGGCCGTAGCCTAGCGCTGGGCTTCGAAGTTGAGCAGTTTGCTGGCTACACGGTTGCTGTCGACTTTGTAGCTGCCATCGGCAATCGCTGCTTTCAACTCGGCCACGCGGGCTTTGTCGACGGCAGGCTGATCGCGCAGCTTGTCAGTGACCTGTTGCAACTGTTGAGCCTCATGGCTGAGGTGTACCGATTCCCCGATTTTGACGGTACTGGCCTGTTCGGCCGGGGTATTCAGCGGCGCGGATTTGCCGGCTTCGGCAGTTTCCTTGGCAACGCTGGTACGTGTACTGCCCGTAAGTGACGAGGAACTGTTCAAACGGCTGAAATCGATGACCATGGTAAAAAACCTCTGAGTATTTGGACGCTTGCCATGTTTTCGGCTCTCCCTGTGAAAACTTTAGACCCATTTATCAATGAGCCTGCATGCGCCAGCACTTCTCCTGCATGCGGCACAGTTTAGGGAACAACCTCGGGCAACGCCACTTCTTCAGGAACAGGGTGTCTACATAGACACTTCCACCTGGCCCGGCGCGGTGACCTGCGCCTTGATGACCCGCTTGGAGTTGAGGTTTTTCACGCGGATCTGCTCGCTCATACCGCCATTGGACAGGGCTTCGCCGGGCATTCGCACGCTGAGCGTACCACTGCGGGCGGTAATCACCACTTGATCGCCCTTGCGAATGACTTCCGCCTGTTCGAGGTGTACGAGGGTGATCACCTGATCGGCGACCATTGGTCGGGTAAGTCGCTGGCCGATCGCCTGGTCGAGGGTCGTCAGGTAACCCTGGTTGATCAGGCTGATGTCACGCTCGCGCAGGAGCACGTCAGCGGGCTCGACAAAGTCGGCGCGGCGCAGCGGCCGGGTGGTGGTCACCACGTCGCGAAACAGGCGGACTTGAGCGGGTACGAACACCGTCCAGGGGGAGGTTCCCTCACAGCGAACCTTGACCGTGACCCGGCCCAGCGGCTTGGCCGGGCTCTCGAGGCTGGCTGTCAATTCCTTGTCGCACATGGGCATGCGCAGTCGCGGATCGAGCTGGTTGACCTGGATTTCGTAGCGACCTTCCGTTTGACTGGTCGCCAGATAGTCTTCTACGGTGAATTCAAGAAAGCCCTGGGTGACGCCGATAAGCATGTCAGGCAAGGTAACCGCGTCAGCAAGGGCAGGGCTGCCAGCGTTGAACAGGCAAACGGCCGACATTGCACAGAGCAGTCTGCGGAAGGGCGATGTCAGGCGTCGGAAAAATGTCGGTTCTGTGTTCATAAGAGTTAAAGAGCAAGCGCCGTGCCGTTTAGTGATGAATGTGCGTCGCAACACACTTAGCGTTGGTGTAGGAGTCTGGGCATGGCTGGTGTAATGGATTCGGTAAACCAGCGCACGCAACTGGTAGGGCAGAATCGCCTGGAGCTGTTGTTGTTCCGTCTCGACGGCCAGCAGCTGTATGGGATCAACGTGTTCAAGGTTCGTGAGGTGCTGCAATGCCCCAAGCTGACCCTGATGCCCAAGTCCAGTCCTGTCGTGTGCGGTGTGGCAAATATCCGGGGGGCGACCATTCCGATCCTTGATCTGGCAATGGCGACCGGTTCCGGGGCGCTGAAAGATCAAAGCAATCCCTTCGTGATCATTACGGAGTACAACACCAAGACCCAGGGTTTCCTGGTGCGCTCGGTGGAGCGCATCGTCAACATGAACTGGGAGGAGATCCATCCGCCTCCCAAGGGCACCGGGCGCGATCATTACCTAACGGCTGTGACTCGGGTCGACAATCAGTTAGTCGAAATCATCGACGTCGAGAAGGTCCTGGCAGAAGTGGCGCCGACACCGGAAGCGATTTCCGTCGGTGTGGTCGATGTCGAGACCCAGCACAAGGCGCTGTCGCTGCGGGTGCTGACGGTCGATGACTCGTCGGTGGCGCGCAAGCAGGTCACGCGTTGCCTGCAGACGGTCGGTGTCGAAGTGGTGGCGTTGAACGACGGACGGCAAGCGCTGGATTACCTGCGCAAGCTGGTCGACGAGGGCAAGAAGCCGGAAGAAGAGTTCCTGATGATGATTTCCGACATCGAGATGCCGGAAATGGACGGGTACACCCTGACGGCCGAGATCCGCAACGACCCTCGCATGCAAAAGCTTCATATCATCCTGCATACTTCGTTGTCGGGTGTGTTCAATCAGGCGATGGTCAAGAAAGTCGGTGCCGATGACTTCCTGGCCAAATTCCGTCCTGATGACCTGGCATCCCGGGTAGTCGACCGGATCAAAGCAGCAGACATCAGCTAGGGGCCTTCTGCCCCTGGTGATCAACACGATTTAAGAGGCGGCATCATTGTCTACGGGTAATTTGGATTTCGAACAGTTCCGGGTCTTCCTGGAAAAAGCCTGTGGCATTTTGCTCGGTGAAAACAAGCAGTACCTGGTCTCGAGCCGTCTCAACAAACTGATGGAACAGCAAGGCATCAAGTCCCTGGGTGAGCTGGTCCAGCGCATCCAGACTCAGCCGCGCAGTGGTTTGCGCGAGCTGGTGGTCGATGCCATGACGACCAACGAAACCCTGTGGTTTCGTGACACCTATCCGTTTGAAGTCTTGAAGAACAAGGTACTGCCCGAAGCAATCAAGGCAGCTCCCGGCCAGCGTCTGCGGATCTGGTCGGCAGCGTGTTCGTCGGGGCAGGAACCGTATTCGCTGTCGATGTCCATCGACGAGTTCGAGCGGGTCAACATGGGTCAGTTGAAGATGGGCGTGCAGATCGTCGCCACTGATTTGTCCGGCACCATGCTGACCAACTGCAAGACCGGCGAGTACGACAGCCTGGCCATCGGCCGCGGTCTGTCGCCCGAGCGCCTGCAGCGTTACTTCGACCCGAAGGGGCCGGGGCGCTGGGCAATCAAGGCGCCGATCAAGAGCCGGGTGGAGTTTCGCTCGTTCAACCTGCTGGACAGCTACGCGAGCCTCGGCAAGTTCGACATCGTGTTCTGCCGCAACGTACTGATCTACTTCTCCGCCGAGGTGAAGAAAGACATTCTGTTGCGCATCCACAGCACGCTGAAGCCGGGCGGTTATCTGTTCCTTGGCGCATCGGAAGCGCTGAACGGTTTGCCGGATCATTACCAGATGGTCCAGTGCAGCCCGGGGATTATCTACCAGGCGAAGTGATGGGTTGGCGGTATCGAAAAACGGGAGTCCTCAGGGGCTCCCGTTTTTTTATGCCTGATGATTTCTCATCCCGCCGCATTACCGGTAGGAGCGAGGCTTGCCCGCGAAGGCGGTGTCTCAGACACATTATGGCTAACTGACACATCGCCTTCGCGGGCAAGCCTCGCTCCTACAAGGGGTCGATGTCGCTCGTAGAAAGCGGCAGAAAAGCGGCAGACGGCGGAAACCCGTTGCCGCTTTTCTGGCATTGCCGCATTGCCCCTGCCCGCAAAGCCCCGGTTTATGGGGTTGTCTGAATTGGCACGCCGCTTGCTATGTTCATCGTACGAAAAATCAGGTCACCCGAAGGTTTCCCGACATGAGCATCAGCTTCGATAAAGCGCTCGGTATCCACGAACAAGCCCTGGGCTTCCGCGCTCAGCGTGCCGAAGTCCTGGCCAACAACATCGCCAACGCCGACACCCCGAACTACAAGGCTCGGGATCTGGACTTCTCGAAAGTGCTCGCCGAGCAGAGCGAGAAAACCAAGAACGGCACCTTTGCCTTGAACATGACCAACAACCGTCATATCGAAGCCGAAGGCCTGGGCAATGGCGACGAGTCGCTGCTGTATCGCACGCCGATGCAACCGTCGATCGACCAGAACACCGTGGACGCTCAGCTGGAACAGTCGAACTACGCGGAAAACGCGGTCAACTTCCAGGCCAGCTTCACCCTGCTCAACAGCAAATTCAAAGGGCTGATCTCAGCCCTGCGCGGAGAGTAAGTCATGTCTCTATCCAGTGTTTTCAACATTGCCGGTAGCGGCATGAGTGCGCAAACCACGCGCTTGAACACCGTGGCCTCGAACATCGCCAACGCCGAAACCGTCTCGTCGAGCATCGACCAGACCTACCGCGCCCGTCATCCGGTGTTCGCCACCATGTTCCAGGGCGGCCAGAGCGGCGGCAGCGATTCGCTGTTCCAGAACCAGGACGCCGCAGGCCAGGGCGTGCAAGTGCTGGGCGTGGTCGAAGACCAGAGCAACCTGGAAGCCCGCTACGAACCGAACCATCCGGCGGCCGATGCCAAGGGCTACGTCTACTACCCGAATGTGAACGTGGTGGAAGAAATGGCCGACATGATTTCCGCGAGTCGCTCGTTCCAGACCAACGCCGAAATGATGAACACCGCCAAAACCATGATGCAGAAAGTCCTGACCCTCGGTCAGTGATAAGGGGCGACTCAGATGAGTGTTACCGATACCACCAGCGGCCTTAGCCTCAACGACATCCTGGCCAACTCTTCGATCAAAACCAACACCAGTGCCGACGGCCTGGCGTCCGCAACGAACAGCGCCACCGGCAAAAATGCGCTGGGCAAGGACGCGTTCATGCAGTTGCTGGTGACACAACTGAAGAACCAGAACCCGCTGGAGCCGCAGGACAACGGCGAGTTCGTCGCCCAGTTGGCGCAGTTCAGCAGCCTGGAAGGCATCACCACGCTCAACACCACCGTGAGTGGCCTGGCCAGCAACTACAACTCATCCCAGGCGTTGCAGGCTTCGTCGCTGGTGGGGCGTTCGGTCATCGCGCCGGGCGACAAGGCCGTGGTCGATACCGCCAAGAGCTTCAACGGGACCATCGCGGTACCGGCATCGGCAGACCCGGTCACGCTCAAGATCACCGACGCCGACGGCAAGGTCATCCGCACCATCGACCTGGGCAGCCAGAATGCCGGCACCACCAGTTTCATCTGGGACGGCAAGAACGATGCTGGCGAAGTGGCCAAGGCCGGTACGTATACCTTCGGCGCTACCGCGACCTACGACAGCAAAGCGACCTCATTGGTCACTTACCTGCCGGCAACCGTCAACAGCGTGACCATCAGCCAGACCGGCGGTGAGTTGATGCTCAACCTGGCCGGCCTGGGCAGCGTCGCCCTGTCCAAAGTACAAACCATTGGTATGTAGAGCCGACTAACACGGCACAAAGGAGTGGAATATGTCTTTCAATATCGGCCTTAGCGGTCTCTATGCAGCCAACAAACAACTGGACGTGACCGGCAACAACATCGCCAACGTCGCGACCACCGGTTTCAAATCGTCCCGTGCAGAATTCGAAGACGTTTACTCGGCCACCAAGCTGGGTTCCGGCAGCAAAACCGTCGGTAACGGTGTGCGCCTGGCCAACGTTTCCCAGCAGTTCACCCAGGGCGACATCAACAACACCGGCAACGTGCTCGACATGGGCATCAACGGCTCCGGCTTCTTCGTGCTGAACAACAACGGTTCGATGTCCTACACCCGTGCCGGTACGTTCAAGGTCGACAAGGACGGTTATGTCACCAACACCGACGGCACTGCGCGTCTGCAAGGCTACGGTGTGGATGCCAATGGCAAGATCGTCAATGGCATTCTGACTGACCTGCGCATTGACACGTCGAACCTGGCGCCGAAGACCACCACCACCGTTTCGTCGACGATCAACCTGAACTCCACGGCTGACACGATCAACGTTGTTGCCAATCCGTTCGACCCGACCAAGCCGGCATCCTTCACCAAGCAGTTCAGTACCCCGATTTTCGACACTCAGGGTAACCAGCACACCATGGATCAATACATGGTCAAGACTGGCCCGAACACTTGGCAAACCTACACCCTGATCGATGGTCGCAACCCGAATGGCACCGACCCTAGTCCTACCGCAATTCCGGCGAACCCACCGGTCGCTTCGACCATGGTGTTCAATACTTCAGGCAAGCTGCTTTCCGTCACCACTCCGGGCCCCCCAGTGGTCGTCAGCCCTGACCTGCAAATCACGGGCTGGATTCCGGGCAAAGTAACCAACGGCGTATGGGCAGCCAACGGTGCCGCCGCCGACCCGGCAGGCGTGACCATCTCCATGGCCAACACCACGCAGTTCAACGCCGACACCGCGCGTTCGATTCCTGCGCAGAACGGTTATGCCACTGGCCAGATCACCAACCTGACCATCGATGGCAGCGGTGTGTTGCTGGCCAACTTCAGCAACAACCAGACCAAGCCAATCGGCCAGATCTCGCTCGCCAGCTTCACCAACGAACAAGGTCTGCAGCCCGTAGGCGGCACCAGCTGGAAAGAAACCTACGCGTCGGGTATCCCAGGCTACGATGCGCCGGAAACCGGCACCCTGGGTTCTATCCAGTCCAACTCGCTGGAAGAGTCCAACGTCAACCTGACCAGCGAACTGGTCGACCTGATCAAGGCGCAGAGCAACTACCAGGCGAACGCCAAGACCATCTCGACTCAAAGCACCATCATGCAGACCATCATTCAGATGACCTGATGTTGGTTGGCTGATAGCGCTTCACAAGGAGCCCCTCGGAAGAGGGGCTTTTTTGTGAGCGGGATTTTTATCGGGAGGGCAGGATTTTGTGTTGTCGGGGAGGGCCTCTTCGCGGGCAAGCCTTGCTCCTACAGGCTATGCGTCGTCCAGATGATCAGCGCGATCCTGTAGGAGCAAGGCTTGCCCGCGATGGCGTCAGATGGGCCACCACATTTCCATGGGCAAAAGAAAACCCCCGACCAATCCAGAGGACTGATCAGGGGTTGTCGAGTAAGCGCCTCGCGGCGCCTACCGGCTCAGCTTATTGGCAAGCTTCGCAATCCGGCTCGTCGATGGCGCAAGCCTTCGGCACTGGAGCAGGGCCGGCTGGCGCTGCCAGGACCGAATCTTCACCGTGGTTGCCGCCGCTGGAAACAGCGTTCAGCTTGCCAGTGTTGATGGTCGACTTCTCGGTGCTGGTCGCGGCCAGGGCACGGAGGTAGTAAGTGGTTTTCAGGCCACGGTACCAGGCCATGCGGTAGGTCACGTCCAGCTTCTTGCCCGAGGCGCCGGCGATGTACAGGTTCAGCGACTGAGCCTGGTCGATCCACTTCTGACGACGGCTTGCCGCGTCGACGATCCACTTGGTGTCCACTTCGAAGGCAGTCGCGTAGAGCTCTTTGAGTTCTTGCGGGATGCGCTCGATCTGCTGCACCGAACCGTCGTAGTACTTCAGGTCGTTGATCATGACCGCGTCCCACAGATTGCGAGCCTTCAGGTCGCGAACCAGGTACGGGTTGATCACGGTGAATTCGCCCGACAGGTTCGATTTCACGTAGAGGTTCTGGTAGGTCGGTTCGATCGACTGCGACACGCCGGTGATGTTGGCGATGGTCGCGGTCGGTGCGATGGCCATGATGTTGGAGTTACGAATGCCTTTCTGTACGCGGGCGCGAACCGGTGCCCAGTCCAGGGATTCGTTCAGGTCAACGTCGATGTACTTCTGGCCACGCTGCTCGATCAGGATCTGTTGCGAATCCAGCGGCAGGATGCCTTTGGACCACAGCGAACCCTGGAACGTCTCGTAAGCGCCGCGCTCGTCGGCCAGGTCGCAGGACGCCTGGATTGCGTAGTAGCTGACGGCTTCCATCGACTTGTCGGCGAACTCGACGGCAGCATCGGAACCGTAAGGAATGTGCTGCAGGTACAGCGCGTCCTGGAAGCCCATGATGCCCAGACCGACCGGACGGTGCTTGAAGTTGGAGTTCTTCGCTTGTGGCACCGAGTAGTAGTTGATGTCGATCACGTTATCGAGCATGCGGACTGCGGTGTTCACGGTGCGTTCCAGCTTGGCGGTGTCCAGCTTGCCGTTGACGATGTGGTTCGGCAGGTTGATCGAGCCCAGGTTGCAAACGGCGATCTCGTCCTTGTTGGTGTTCAAGGTGATCTCGGTGCACAGGTTCGAGCTGTGGACCACGCCGACGTGCTGCTGCGGGCTGCGCAGGTTGCACGGGTCTTTGAAGGTCAGCCATGGGTGGCCGGTTTCAAACAGCATGGACAGCATTTTGCGCCACAGGTCTTTGGCCTGGATGGTCTTGAACAGCTTGACCTTGCCCGGGTACTCGGTCAGGGCTTCGTAGTACTCGTAGCGCTCTTCGAAGGCCTTGCCGGTCAGGTCGTGCAGGTCCGGTACTTCGGACGGCGAGAACAGGGTCCACTTGCCGTCATCGAAGACACGCTTCATGAACAGGTCAGGGATCCAGTTGGCGGTGTTCATGTCGTGGGTACGACGACGATCATCACCGGTGTTCTTACGGAGTTCGATGAACTCTTCGATGTCCATGTGCCAGGTTTCCAGGTAGGCACAGACCGCGCCTTTGCGCTTGCCACCCTGGTTGACGGCGACGGCGGTGTCGTTCACCACTTTCAGGAACGGAACCACGCCCTGGGATTTGCCGTTGGTGCCCTTGATGTACGAACCCAGCGCACGAACCGGCGTCCAGTCGTTGCCCAGGCCACCGGCGAATTTCGACAACATGGCGTTGTCGTGGATCGCGTGGTAGATGCCCGACAGGTCATCCGGCACGGTGGTCAGGTAGCAGCTCGACAGCTGTGGACGCAGGGTGCCGGCGTTGAACAGGGTCGGAGTCGAGGACATGTAGTCGAAGGACGACAACAGGTTGTAGAACTCGATCGCACGGTCTTCTTTCTGCTTCTCTTCGATCGCCAGGCCCATGGCCACGCGCATGAAGAAGATCTGCGGCAGTTCGAAGCGGATACCGTCCTTGTGGATGAAGTAACGGTCGTACAGGGTTTGCAGGCCCAGGTAAGTGAACTGCTGGTCGCGCTCGTGGTTGATCGCCTTGCCGAGTTTTTCCAGGTCGAAGGTGGCCAGGACCGGGTTCAGCAATTCGAATTCAATACCTTTGGCGATGTACGCAGGCAGCGCCTTGGCGTACAGGTCGACCATTTCGTGGTGGGTCGCGCTGTCGGCGACGCCAAGGAAGCCCAGGCCTTCGGCACGCAGGGTGTCCATCAGCAGGCGTGCGGTCACGAACGAGTAGTTCGGCTCACGCTCGACCAGGGTACGGGCGGTCATCACCAATGCGGTGTTGACGTCGGTCAGGGCCACGCCGTCGTACAGGTTTTTCAGGGTTTCGCGCTGGATCAGGTCGCCGTCGACTTCTTCCAGGCCTTCGCACGCTTCGGTGACGATGGTGTTCAGGCGGCCCATGTCCAGAGGTGCAAAGGTGCCGTCGGCGCGGGTGATGCGGATCGACGGGTGAGCATTGACCGCTTCTTCTGCCGGGGCGTGGGCAGCGCGTTGTTTCGAACGACCGTCGCGGTAGATCACGTAGTCGCGAGCCACTTTCTGCTCGCCGGCACGCATCAGGGCCAGTTCGACCTGGTCCTGGATTTCTTCGATGTGGATGGTGCCGCCCGACGGCATGCGACGCTTGAAGGTCGCGGTAACCTGTTCGGTCAGGCGGGCAACGGTGTCATGGATTCGCGACGAAGCGGCAGCGGTGCCGCCCTCAACTGCGAGAAACGCTTTGGTGATCGCGACGGTGATTTTGTCATCGGTGTAAGGAACGACAGTGCCGTTACGCTTGATCACGCGCAGCTGGCCAGGCGCGGTGGCGGACAGATCCGAAGTCGAATCAGCGGCCTGCGGCAAGGTGCCCTGCGGGTTCTCGCGAGTTGTGTCGGTTTGCATGGGGGGTTGTCTCCACATTCTCTATGTTTGTTTGGGCACCATCACGGTGCCCACCGTTCCGTCCTGAAGCACTACAACCGGCGAGGCCGGGCATACCAACTTCGGGACAGATCAGGAAGGGGGCTATTGCGGCGCCGCTTCCATGCCGAAGTCTTTGGTCCCAGGCCTTGAGCCTGACACCGGAATCCTTTTGGGTGACAGTAATTGACTGCAACACCCGTACCGTTAACGCCGTTCCCGGCTCAAAAACAGTAGCCATCCGCACGCGCGGTTTGGTCTTTCGAAAATACGTTTGGTTCAACCGGACAGAGGCAATAAAAGCGCTTGAAATCGGTGTCCGGTTTGTGTTTGGTTTTTGGCGTAAAACCCTACATGTAGGGTTTTTTTCGCGCCGGGGTACAAGATAATGCGTTTCGGAGGGTGTTGCAACGTACTACCTGTGGATAAACCTGTGCGTAAATTGTGTGTGAAACAGGGAACCGGCGTGTAGGCCGCGACGCGGCTGGATCGGACCTTTCTTCACCGGTTTTCAATGATCGAAAACGCCCGATCGGATTTTTAAGGGCGCGAACCCTATCACAAAAAACCGGCGTGTCCGAACGCATTTGCCAGCTTGTGTTCTGGACGAGTGGCGTTTATACAATCGGCCGGTGCATACGCATTCTTATCCTCCCCAATCATTACAAAAAGACGGGCGGATCCTTCCTAATAAGTGTTGTTGGCAAGCAGAGGTCACCGTGGAGCAAGAAGCCTGGCAGGTATTGATTGTGGAAGACGACCAGCGTCTGGCCGAACTGACCCGCGATTATCTGGAAGCCAACGGCCTGCGCGTGTCGATCGAGGGCAATGGCGCCCTGGCCGCGGCCCGCATCATCAATGAGAAACCGGACCTGGTAATCCTCGACCTGATGCTGCCGGGCGAAGATGGCCTGAGCATTTGCCGCAAGGTCCGCGACAAGTTCGATGGCCCGATCCTGATGCTCACCGCCCGTACCGACGATACCGATCAAATTCTGGGCCTCGACCTGGGCGCCGATGACTACGTGTGCAAGCCGGTGCGCCCGCGCTTGCTGCTGGCGCGCATCCAGGCGTTGCTGCGCCGCAGTGAAACACCTGAACCGGTCCCGGAAAAACAACGGCGTCTGCAGTTCGGCCCGCTGGTGGTCGATAACGCGTTGCGTGAAGCCTGGCTGCATGACAACGGCATCGAATTGACCAGCGCCGAGTTCGATCTGTTGTGGCTGTTGGTGGCCAACGCCGGACGCATCCTGTCTCGCGAAGAAATTTTCACCGCCCTGCGCGGCATCGGCTATGACGGCCAGGACCGCTCCATCGACGTGCGCATTTCGCGCATCCGGCCGAAGATCGGCGACGACCCGGACCATCCGCGTCTGATCAAGACCATTCGCAGCAAAGGTTATCTGTTCGTGCCTGAAGCCTGCGTAGATCCCTCGCTGTGAATTCGATCTTCCTGCGCATCTATGGCGGCATGTGCGCGGCGCTGATTCTGGTGGCGGTGCTCGGCGTGCTGGCCCTGCACATGCTCAACCAGGTGCGCAGCGAGCAGTACCGCGAGCGCCTGGCCCACGGCACGTTCTCGCTGATGGCCGACAACCTGCA
The DNA here is from genome assembly GCF_059716135.1 of Pseudomonas sp. LBUM1651. Taxonomy (NCBI): domain Bacteria; kingdom Pseudomonadati; phylum Pseudomonadota; class Gammaproteobacteria; order Pseudomonadales; family Pseudomonadaceae; genus Pseudomonas; species Pseudomonas sp. LBUM1651. Next base: position 1,509,118 of record NZ_CP166805.1, read on the forward strand.
ACCCATGAACGAAACCCAGCGTCACCGTGCCTTGCTGGTTTGGGAGCGGCTGCTGGGTATTCCCCTGGCGCTGAAAACCTTCGCCCAGACCGACCTCGATCTGACCCAGCGCACCCGCGTACTGCGCGGCCAGGCGCTGGTGGAACAGACCGGCCCCCATGCGGCGAAGGTGTATCGACTGGTCAGCGACAAGGAACAGTTGGTGCTCACCGGTGAGGTGCAGCAGATCAGCGAACAACTGGCCCGGGCGACGATTTATTTGCTTGCCGATGAACTGGTGCGGGTGCCGGTGGCCGAGCAGCCCAAGCGCCTGGCGCAGATAAAGGAAGAGAAGGGGTTCGGTTTCGATCTGCGGCTGGTCACGGTCGATGAGGCCGACATGGATGAAGATCAGAGCCGCCGCGTGGCCGAAGGCGACACGGTGATGGCGCTGGGCAAGGAGGGCGATTCGATCCGGGTGTTTGCCGGCATGGTCGGCACGCCGTGGGTGCTGGAAATCGGTCCGCTGTACCAGATGAATCCTTACCCGCCGGAATGGCTGGTGCTGATCGCGGCCCTCGGTTTGAGCCTGATCGGCTTGATCGTCTATTTACTGGTGCGCCAACTGGAGCGCCGTTTGCGTGGCCTCGAAGCGGCCGCCACGCGCATCGCCAAAGGCAGCCTGGAAACCCGCGTGCCGGCACGCGGCGCGGATTCGGTCGGGCGCCTGGCGTCGGCGTTCAACGGCATGGCCGAGCACCTGCAACAGTTGTTGGCGGTTCAGCGGGAGCTGGTGCGTGCTGTGTCACATGAATTGCGCACGCCGGTGGCGCGCCTGCGTTTTGGTCTGGAGATGATCGGCTCGGCCACTACGCCCCAGGCCTTGGAGAAATATTGCGAAGGCATGGACCACGACATCGAGGATCTCGACCGGCTGGTGGATGAGATGCTGACCTACGCGCGTCTGGAACAGGGTTCGCCGGCGCTGAATTTCCAGCGCATCGATCTGGATGCGCTGGTCAATCAGGTGATCGAAGAGTTGGCGCCACTGCGCGCCGACGTCACGGTGCAGCGCGGGTTGTGCCTGTCGGCCGCCGATTGTGACGACGCCTGGGTCGAAGCCGAGCCTCGCTATTTGCACCGGGCGATTCAGAACCTGGTGAGCAACGCCATGCGCCATGCTCAATCGCGGGTGACCGTGAGTTATCAGGTGGGGCAGCAGCGGTGTCGGGTCGATATAGAAGACGACGGGCCGGGGGTTCCCGAATCGGCGTGGGAGAAAATCTTTACGCCGTTCCTGCGACTGGATGACAGCAGAACCCGCGCGTCGGGCGGGCATGGGTTGGGTTTGTCGATCGTGCGGCGGATCATCCATTGGCACGACGGGCGGGCGTTGATCAGCAAGAGCAAGAGTCTGGGCGGGGCTTGCTTTAGCCTGAGTTGGCCGAGGAATCAGGAGAAGCGCTGAGATTTGATGTTGCCTGCCCGGCCGTCATCGCGAGCAAGCTCGGCTCCTACAGGGGTTTGTGTCTCACCAAAAATCTCTGTAGGAGCCGAGCTTGCTCGCGAAGAGGCCCGAACAGGCACTGCAAATCCTCAGGCCTTGATGCCGACCAGGCTCAACAACTGCCCATCCATCATCCCGAACTGCGCATCCAGCTCCGTGCCCTTTTGCCACTCACTGGACAGATCGGTCAGCAACCGCAACCGCACCTCACCGCTCTCGCTCCACTCCAGCACTTCGGCATGTTCAAAATAAAACCGCTGCTGAACGATCGGGTAGAGTGCCTTGAACAAACTCTCTTTCACCGAAAACGTCAGCGTCACCAGCATCGCCAGTTCATCGCGAGGTCCGGCGGCCATGCGCTGCAATTCCGCCGGCGTAAGAATTTCCCCGGCCAGGCGTTCCGCCCGTTCGGGGTTGAGCAGGTTTTCCAGGTCCATGCCCAAGCCGCGCCAGTGGGTTTTCTGCGCGACAATGGCCGCCGCCCGGCCGGTGGTGTGGGTGATCGAGCCGCTGATGTGCGCAGGCCAGACCGGCGCCCGGTCGTCGCCAATGGCGGGGACGACATTCAACCCTTCCAGCTGTTGCAGTGCGGCCCGCGCGCAAATCCGCCCGGCAAGGAATTCTGCCTGACGCTTGGCGACTGAGCGCTGGATAGTCGCGGGTGGCTCGATGGCACTGCGCTGGAAATCATCGATGGCCAGTTGCGAAGTGTCGAATTGCGTGCTCAGCAGCACCGTATCGGGCAGCACAAACGGCAGCGGCCAATGGGCATCGAGCGGGGTGCAGCAAACGGGCAGTGCGGGGAGGGCATTCATGTCGGGCATTTTGCCGGGTTGCCTTCGGGCTGGGTAGTAGCAAAGGCTTTTGTGGCGAGGGAGCTTGCTCCCGCTGGGCTGCGTAGCAGCCCCAAAACCTGCAATCGTAAAATGGCAGACACGCCGCGTTTGCCGGGTTTACGACTGCTTCGCAGCCGAGCGGGAGCAAGCTCCCTCGCCACAGAGGTCACTGCTCAGCCGAATATCTTCTTGAAGAAGGCCTGCATGTCCGCCCACGACTTTTCATCCGCCGCTTTGCTGTAACCAATATCCGGCCCGCCATGATCGCCATGGCCCAGGCGATCCGCATCCGGATTGCTGAACCCGTGCTTGGCACCTTCAAGGTTGACGAACTGGTAATCGGCCCCGGCCTTGTCCATCTCGGCCTTGAACGCCGCCACGTTTTCCGCCGTGACCATGCTGTCCAGCGCACCGTGCTCGACCAGGATTTTCGCCTTCACGCTGCCCGGCGTCGCAGGCGATTTCGTCGCCAGCGCCCCGTGGAAACTCACGACGCCCGCCAGCGGCAAGCCCTGACGTGCCGCATTCAGTACCACCGCGCCGCCAAAGCAATAACCAATGGCAGCCACTTTGTTCGGGTCGGTTTGCGCCTGTTTCTTCAACAGATCGAGCCCGGCCTGGAAGCGGGCGCTGGACGCAGCGCTGTCTTTCAATGCGGCCTGCATGAAGGTCATGGCGTCCTTGGGATGTTCGGTGTTCTTGCCGTCGCCGTACATGTCGATGGCCAGCGCGCTGTAACCCAGACCGGCCAGGTCACGGGCGCGACGCTTGGTGTAGTCGTTGAGCCCCCACCATTCGTGCACCACCACCACGCCCGGGCGTGGGCCTTTGATCGCGTCGTCGTAGGCGTAATAACCGATCAGCTTCGTGCCGTCGGGGCTCTGATAGGGGATTTCCTGAGTCTTGATGGCGGCCTGACTGAGCCCGCTCAAGACCAGCAAAAGCAAAGCGAGGAATACGCGCATGGTCGGATCTCCTGCAAAAAGTCGTTAAAACAGCCGGTGCGATTCGGTTCAGCTCAGGTTCAGAGTGCGTTCAGGGGGAGTTCAGGGCCAGGTGAGTAACCTTGCGCCATACCCGAAAAGCACATGGCACATGAGGAAACTCCCCAATGACTACATTCAAGAAACTGCTTCTGGCTTTCACCGTCATGGGTGCAAGCGTAGCCGCCCACGCGGCTGACGATAACTTTGCCAGCCTTACTTTTGGACAGACCAGTGACAAGGTCAAAAAATCCCATGCATTGAACGACAACCTCAACAGCCCTAACGCCGACGGCGTGATCGGCAAGGACAACACCTGGGGTGTGCGTCTGGGGCAGCAAAACAGCCAGGGCCGCTACTACGCCACTTACGACAACGTGTCGGGCTCGCACAATGGCATTAAACTGCGTCAGGAAAACCTGCTGGGCAGCTACGATCTGTTCTATCCGGTGGGCGGCAGCACCAAACTGTTTGGCGGCGCCACGGCCGGTCTGACCAAATTGACCCAGGACTCCCCAGGCTTCAGCCGCGACAGCGACATCGGTTACGCCGTCGGCGGCCAGTTGGGTGTGTTGCAGCAGGTTTCGCAAAACACCTCGGTTGAACTGGGTTACCGTTACCTGCGCAGCAATGCCAGCACCGAGATGAGCGAGCGCGGCGGCAGCAAACAGGGTTCGCTGGACCTGACCAGCAGCGCCCAGACGTATCTGTCCGCCAACTACGCTTTCTGATAAGCATTGCCGGTCAGTCAAGCGCAATCCCTGTGGGAGCGAGACCGGCTTGCCGGCGATGGCGGTGGGTCAGACAACATCAATGCTGACTGTGATGGCCTCATCGCCGGCAAGCCGGTCTCGCTCCCACAGGTTCTGCGCTGGTTCGAAACTGCTGTTGGAGATAACGATTTGCGTAGGAGAGCGTCATGAAACTGCTGGTCGTCGAAGATGAAGCGCTGTTGCGCCATCACCTGCAAACCCGCCTGACGGATAGCGGCCACGTGGTCGAGTCCGTGGCCAACGCCGAAGAGGCGCTGTACCAGACCGAGCAGTTCAACCATGACCTGGCGGTGATCGACCTCGGGTTACCAGGCATGGGCGGGCTCGATTTGATCCGCCAATTGCGTTCACGGGGCAAGACTTTCCCGATCCTGATCCTCACCGCGCGCGGCAACTGGCAGGACAAGGTCGAAGGCCTCGCCGCCGGCGCCGATGATTACGTGGTCAAGCCGTTCCAGTTCGAGGAGCTGGATGCGCGCCTGAACGCCTTGCTGCGCCGTTCCAGCGGTTTCACCCAGTCGACCATCGTCGCCGGGCCGTTGCTGCTCGACCTCAATCGCAAACAGGCGTCCCTCGACGAACAGCCGCTGGCGCTGACCGCGTATGAGTACCGGATTCTCGAGTACCTGATGCGTCATCACCAGCAGGTGGTGGCCAAGGACCGCTTGATGGAGCAGCTCTACCCGGACGACGACGAGCGCGATCCGAACGTGATTGAAGTGCTGGTCGGCCGCCTGCGCCGAAAACTCGAAGGGCCGGCCGGGTTCAAGCCGATCGACACCGTGCGTGGCCTCGGCTACCTGTTCAATGAGCGCTGCACTTGATTCGTTCTCTTCGTGTCCGTTTGATGCTCGCCGCCACGCTGTTGGCGGTGTTGTTCATGCTGGCGTTGTTGCCGGCGATGCAGGGCGCGTTCAGCCTCGCGTTGCAGGATTCCATCGAGCAACGCCTGGCGTCGGACGTCACCACGCTGATCTCCGCCGCCCGGGTCGAGGGCAACCACCTGCAGATGCCGGCGCAGTTGCCCGATGAGCGCTTCAACCTCACCGACAGCCGTTTGCTCGGCTACATCTATGACCGCGAAGGTCACCTGGTGTGGCGCTCGAAGGGCACCCGCGAAGAGAACATCAATTACAAACCGCGTTACGACGGGCGCGGTAACGAGTTCGCGAGAATCAGCGAAGCCGACGGTCAGGAATTCTTCGTCTATGACGTCGAAGTCAAATTGCTCGGCGGCAAAAGCGCGGCATTCAGCATTGTCACGCTGCAACCGGTGCGCGAATACGAAGTGACCCTCGAAGGTCTGCGGGAAAACCTTTACCTCGGCTTCGGCGCCGCGCTGCTGGTGTTGCTCGCTTTGCTGTGGATCGGCCTGACCTGGGGTTTGCAGGCGTTGCGTCGGCTCAGCCAGGAACTCGACGAAATCGAAAGCGGCACCCGCGAAAGCCTCAGCGAACAGCACCCGCGCGAACTGCTGCGCCTGACCGACTCCCTCAACCGTCTGCTGCACAGCGAGCGCGAACAACGCAGTCGTTATCGCGATTCCCTCGACGACCTGGCCCACAGCCTGAAAACCCCGCTGGCCGTGTTGCAAGGGGTCAGCGAGGACATGGCGCAGCGCCCGGAGGATCGTGATCAGGCATGGGTGCTGCAAACCCAGATCGAGCGCATGAGCCAGCAGATCAGCTATCAGTTGCAGCGCGCCAGCTTGCGCAAAAGCGGTCTGGTGCGCCATCAGGTGCGGCTGCGGCCGGTGCTGCAAAGCCTTTGCGATACGCTGGACAAGGTCTACCGCGACAAGCGCGTGCGGGTGGCTTTCGATCTGCCGGAACACTGTTATGTGCCGATCGAGCAGGGCGCCTTGCTGGAAATGCTGGGCAACTTGCTGGAGAACGCCTATCGCCTGTGCCTCGGCGAAGTGCGCATCAGCGTGCGCGAAACCTTGAGCGGGGTCGAGTTATGCGTCGAGGACGACGGGCCGGGTGTGCCGCCGGATCAGCGTGCGCGGATTCTGCAGCGCGGCGAGCGGCTGGACCGTCAGCACCCGGGGCAGGGGATCGGGTTGGCGGTGGTCAAGGACATCATCGAGAGCTACAACGCCAGGTTGACCCTGGGTGATTCACCCATGGGCGGCGCGGTGTTCCGGATTCATTTTCCGGTGGTGTGACGGGAGTTTGATGGTGCACCTTCGGACCTCTTCGCGAGCAGGCTCGCTCCCACAAAGGATCTATGTCACACCGAAGATCCCCCTGTGGGAGCGAGACCGGCTTGCCGGCGAAGAGACCCGCCCATCCACCACGAAACCATGGGCTTATCTTCAATTCTCTTGTGCGCGATAAGCCCCAGGCGTCAACCCGGTCCATTTCTTGAACGCCCGATGAAACGCCGAAGGCTCGGAAAACCCCAACTGCTCGGCAATCTGTTGCAACGACAGATCTGCACGCCCCAGGTGATAAATCGCGATGTCCCGGCGCAATTGATCCTTCAACTCCTGAAAACTCGAGCCCTCTTCACGCAAGTGCCGGCGCAAGGTCTGCGGGCTGATGTGCAGGTGTGCGGCCACCGTTTCCAGGTCCGGCCAGCGTGCGCTGTCGCGGCTGAGCAAGCGGCGCAACTGGCTGCTCAGGCTGTCGCCGTCGTCCGGGCGCGACAACAGGTCGGCGGGTGAGCGTTCGAGGAAATGCTTGAGGGTTCGTTCGTCCTGCAACAACGGCATGTTCAAGTAGCGACTGTGAAACAGCAGGCTGCTCTGCGGCGCGCCAAACTCCATCGGGCAGGGGAACAGCAAATCATATTCGGCCCCGTGCGCGGGCCTCGGGTAACTGAACGTCGCCTGCTCCAGCCGGATGCGCTGGCCGATCAGCCAGCTGCCGAGTCGATGCCAGACCATCAACTGGCTCTCGGTGAGGAAATGGTCCGGGTCGCGGAACTGCGAATCGTCGAGGCTCAGACGGATCATTTCCTCTTCGCGAGTCAGGGTCAGCCGCGGACCCTCGGTGAACAGGCCATAAAACAATAAGCCGCGATGCAGCGCCTTATCGAGATTTCGGCAGTGAATCACGGCGTGGCACATCATCGCGAAGCTGCCGGTTTTGCTCGGGACCGGCCCGAAACCGAGGTATTCATCGTCGAGTGCCAGCCACAACCCCTGTATCAATCGGGTGAACTGTTCAGGCGCGATTCGCGCACGCGGCTCCTCAAGCAACTGCGGGCTGATGCCGAGTTGTTGCAACAGCTCTGAGCAGTCATGACCCAGGCGGCGCGCGCCACCGAGGGCGGCGCGGGCGAAATGACTGGCGATGGTGCGTTCGCGCATGGCAGGCAGTTCCGTCAATGAACGACGGATGGTAGCCGTGCTGCCTGTCGATGAACAAGGCGGATATCCGCCAGATTGCAGGACGAGGTCTGGCGGATGGGCGGAAATCCGCCATTTTTTTGAGGTGAGCGAGGGGCACGTGAAACCTGTAACCCCTGATGTCAAAAGGCATGCAGGGGTTTTGGCAGAGGTGGCACGCCACTTGCGATGCAACAAGCAGAGACCTGCCATCGCGCAGCTCGACAAAACAAATCCCTCCAGTGCAGGAGGGTTCGCAAATGAGGTGTCGTTGACAACAGATGGATGTTGTCGCGGGACGCTCTTGAGGAACTTTGCAATGACGACTCGTCAGCCACTGTACAAATCCCTGTATTTCCAGGTGATCGTTGCCATCGCCATCGGCATCCTGCTTGGTCACTTCTACCCGCAGACCGGTGTGGCCCTCAAGCCACTGGGTGACGGGTTCATCAAACTGATCAAGATGGTCATCGCGCCCATCATCTTCTGTACGGTCGTCAGCGGTATCGCCGGCATGCAGAACATGAAATCGGTCGGCAAGACCGGCGGCTATGCGCTGCTGTACTTCGAAATCGTTTCCACCATCGCCTTGCTGATCGGTCTGGTCGTGGTCAACGTCGTGCAACCGGGCGCCGGCATGCACATCGACGTAACGACTCTGGACACCAGTAAAATCGCTGGCTTCATCTCGGCCGGTAAAGACCAGAGCATCGTCGCCTTCATCCTCAATGTGATCCCGAACACCATCGTGGGCGCTTTCGCCAACGGCGATATCCTGCAAGTTCTGATGTTCTCGGTGATCTTCGGTTTTGCCCTGCATCGCCTGGGTGCATACGGCAAGCCGGTTCTGGACTTCATCGATCGCTTTGCTCATGTGATGTTCAACATCATCAACATGATCATGAAGCTTGCGCCGGTCGGTGCCTTCGGTGCCATGGCCTTCACCATCGGTGCTTACGGTGTTGGCTCGCTGGTACAGCTCGGCCAGTTGATGATCTGCTTCTACATCACCTGCATCCTGTTCGTGGTTCTCGTACTGGGCGCCATCTGCCGCGTGCACGGTTTCAGCGTGTTGAAGCTGATCCGTTACATCCGTGAAGAACTGCTGATTGTGCTGGGTACTTCGTCTTCAGAATCGGCTTTGCCACGCATGCTGATCAAGATGGAACGCCTGGGTGCACAGAAATCCGTTGTGGGTCTGGTGATTCCGACGGGTTACTCGTTCAACCTCGACGGTACTTCGATCTACCTGACCATGGCCGCTGTGTTCATCGCTCAGGCGACCGACACCCAAATGGACATCACCCACCAGATCACCCTGTTGCTGGTGCTGTTGCTGTCCTCCAAAGGTGCTGCGGGCGTCACCGGCAGTGGCTTCATCGTGCTGGCCGCCACCCTGTCCGCCGTTGGCCACCTGCCGGTTGCCGGTCTGGCGCTGATCCTCGGTATCGACCGCTTCATGTCCGAAGCCCGTGCGCTGACCAATCTCGTTGGTAATGCTGTTGCGACCCTGGTCGTGGCCAAGTGGGTGAAAGAGCTGGACGAAGACAAGCTGCAAGTCGAGCTGGCTTCTGGCGGTCGCGGTATCTCTGACGAACGTGAAGAGGACGACCTGGGTGTGGCCGAAGGCCCGACCCCAAGTAACGTCAAGTAGGACGCGTTGTCATGGAAAAACCCGCTTCGGCGGGTTTTTTCATGACTGCGATTTGAGCTCAACGGTCACAGTTGCTGACACATCAGGTGATTGCTGCAATCGCGTTGCCTGCCTAGGCTGGAAGCATCGTTTACGGAGATCGCTCATGCTCGGCCCACTGGCATCCCTCAAGGTTCTGGATTTCTCGACACTGCTGCCGGGGCCGTTTGCCTCGCTGTTACTGGCCGACATGGGCGCCGAGGTGTTGCGCATCGAATCGCCGACCCGCATGGACCTGCTGCGCGTGCTGCCGCCCCATGACCAGGGCGTGTCGGCCAGCCACGCCTACCTCAATCGCAACAAGCGCAGCCTCGCGCTCGACCTCAAGCAGCCCGAGGCGCTGGAGGTCATCAAGCAGTTGCTGCAGGACTACGACATTGTCCTGGAACAGTTCCGCCCCGGCGTAATGGAACGCCTGGGCCTGGGGTATGAAGCGTTGAAGGCGATCAACCCGAAGCTGATCTACGTGTCGATCACCGGTTACGGTCAGACCGGCCCCTACAAGGACCGCGCCGGCCACGACATCAATTACCTGGCGCTGGCGGGGCTGGCGAGCTACACCGGTCGCGCCGAGAGCGGGCCGTTGCCTTTGGGCATGCAAGTGGCGGATGTCGCCGGTGGCTCGTTGCACGGAGTGATAGGCCTGCTGGCAGCGGTGATCGCCCGGCAGCAAACCGGTTTGGGGCAGCATCTGGATGTGAGCATGACCGACTGCGCGTTCAGCCTGAACGCCATGGCCGGTGCGGGTTATCTGGCCTGCGGCGAGGAGCCGGGCAGGGAAGATCAGATGCTCAATGGCGGCAGCTTTTACGATTATTACCGTTCGCGGGATGGCCGCTGGTTATCGGTGGGCAGTCTGGAGCCGGCCTTCATGAAGCAATTGTGCACGGCGCTGGGGCTGGAGGAGCTGGCGGCCCTGGGCTTGTCGCCTCAACCTGCCCAGCAAAAGAAGCTCAAGGACGCGTTGAAGACCGAATTCGAGAAACACGATTTTGCCGAGTTGTGTGCGCTGTTTTCCGAACTTGATGCGTGTGTCGAGCCGGTGTTGACCTTGAGCGAAGCGGTTCAGCATCCGCAGTTGAGCGCTCGGGAAGTGGTGACCGACGTGCCGCGGGGGGACGGGACGAGCCAGGCGCAGATGGCGTGTCCGTTGAAGTTCTCGGACGGATTGCCCGAGCCTCGGCATATTGGTGCGGCGCTGGGACAACATACGGATCAGGTGTTGGGGGAGTTGGGGTTCAGTGTCGAGCGGATCGCAGAGCTGCGGCGTGCCAAGGTCGCTGTGTAATGGTTTTTAGGGCCCCTTCGCGAGCAGGCTCGCTCCCACAGGTATTGCGATGCTTTTGTAGGAGCAAGGCTTGCCCGCGATGAGGCCGGGACAGGCACCACAAATCCCACTACTCGACCCGCATCTCCCCACTAAACACCAACGTGCTCCGGCATCTGCGACACAAATATCGCCGCCCCTGCCGCACCAGGCTGTGCCGTTGCGCCGAAAACGGGAAATCGCTATCGACGCACGGGCACCTGTAGATATAGCGGGTCACGCTGCGACGCTTGACGTCATAGGTGTGGCAACGATTGGGCGGCAGTCCGTACACGCCGCGCATGATCAATTGCCACTCTTCGCCGTGGGGCTGAATGCGATCGCCAAACAGCTGATGAGCGATCAGGTGCGCCACTTCGTGGGCCACGGTCTGCTTGAGGAAGTCTTCGGTGTTTTCCCGGTACAACTGCGGATTGAAGCGCAGCAGATTCTCGTGCAGATGCGCGACACCGGCTTTTTGCCCACGCAGCTTGAGGCTCACCACGGGGCGTTGGAAGGTTCGTTTGAAAAAGGATTCGGCTTGTTGGAAACAGTCTTCGACGCGGATATTGAGTTGCTCGGGCATGCTTGATGGATCTCCAGAGACGTTGAGTATGCCGCAACCCTGGGGGCTTGCGAATCGCCGAGGCGCCGAGTGGTTGTTACCCTCACATTAGAAGGCCGCCCTGCGGCGGCCTGTATTGGCAGATCTTGTTTTTGGGTGGTGTGTTGCTAATTCGTATAGACCGGCCCCACGCCGAGTCCCCAGACAATAACCGTGAACGCCATAATGGCCACCAGCACCACCAGGCCTACAGCGAGCACCGAACTTGAAAACAGGAATCCCTCGTCTGATGGAATGTTCATGAAAGTGGGTAGCCCCACATACAACAGATACACCGTGTAGCAGATGGCCGCCGTCCCGACGATCATCCCCAGCCACATGTGTGGGTACAGCGCCGCGAGGCCGCCAATGAACAGCGGGGTTGCGGTATAGGTCGCAAACGCAACGCAACGGGCCAGGCTCGGATTGGCGTCATAGGTGCGCGCCATCCAGTGGATGAACGCGCCCATCACTGCAACGCCGCCGAGCATCGCCAGGTACGACATGATCGTCATCCATAGCGCACTCTCTGTCGTCAGCATCACCGGCGCTCGGCTGCCAATGACCCAGCCGACCTGTGTGGTGCCGATAAACGCCGACACGGCGGGGATCGCCGCCAGAATCAACGTGTGGGTCAGGTACATGTGGCTGATGCTTTCCTCTTGGTCGCCACGGATTTCTTTCCATTCCTGGTCGGGGTGGGTGAAGAGCCCCACTACGTGATGGATCATGCCAGTCACTCCTCTTGTTTTTACCGTCGCCCCCCAGTGGAGCGCCTACAGGCCAAAGTGGCCAAGTAAGTAAAGGTCTGGATATGTGTGCGACCTCAAGTCGCAGTATAGAAAGGTCTTACCGGCGCAGGTTGCAGGGCGTTAGAGCAAATCGCGCTGTAAACACATCTGTTAATCGCTGCAGGGACTTGCGCAAACACTGTGGCGAGGGGGCTTGCCCCCGTTGGAGTGCGAAGCGCTCCCAAATTCAGCCAACATTTTTCTTCATGCAGAACATGGGAGCAGGTTTTGCGACTGCTTCGCAGCCGAACGGGGCGATGCGGCGTTTCGACAAGCCCCCTCGCCACAGGGGTATCCTTCACTCAGATAAAGTGCAGTTCCCAAGGTCTTCGCCAGCGTAGGGTTTTTGCGTAAAATGCCGGCCTTTCGTCACACCTCACGGATTTCGCGTCATGGGCACTCTCACGGTCAACCAGAACAAACTGCAAAAGCGCCTTCGCCGTCAGGCCGGTGAGGCTGTTGCCGATTTCAACATGATTGAAGACGGCGACAAGGTCATGGTCTGCCTGTCCGGTGGCAAGGACAGCTACACCATGCTCGATGTGCTGATGCATTTGCAGAAGGTCGCGCCGATCAAGTTCGAGATCGTCGCCGTGAACATGGACCAGAAGCAGCCGGGTTTCCCTGAAGACGTGCTGCCGGCTTACCTCAAGACCCTGGGCATCGAATACCACATCGTCGAGAAAGACACTTACTCGGTGGTCAAGGAACTGATCCCGGAAGGCAAGACCACCTGCTCGCTGTGCTCGCGCCTGCGTCGTGGCACGCTCTACACCTTCGCTGACGAAATCGGCGCGACCAAAATGGCCCTCGGGCATCACCGCGACGACATCGTCGAGACGTTCTTCCTCAATATGTTCTTCAACGGCTCGCTCAAGGCCATGCCGCCGAAGCTGCGTGCCGATGACGGTCGAAATGTGGTCATCCGCCCGCTTGCCTACTGCAACGAAAAAGACATTCAGGCCTACTCGGACTTCAAACAGTTCCCGATCATCCCGTGCAACCTCTGCGGTTCTCAGGAAAACCTGCAGCGTCAGGTGGTCAAGGAGATGCTGCAGGACTGGGAGCGCAAGACGCCGGGCCGTACCGAAAGCATTTTCCGCAGCTTGCAGAACGTGATCCCGTCGCAACTGGCGGACCGCAACCTGTTCGACTTCACCAGTTTGAAGATCGACGAAACCGCGGCCTCGCGGTTCGTCAATGTAGTGAACCTCTAAACACAATCACTGTGGGAGCCAGCCTGCTGGCGATAGCGGTGGGTCAGACACATCATTGTTGACTGACCCGCCGCCATCGCCAGCAGGCTGGCTCCCACATTGGTCTATTCACTTACTCATCAGGAGAGGGCATGCGCGATTACAAGTGGCTGCACGAATACTGTCTGAACCGCTTCGGTTCAGCGGCTGAACTGGAAGCCCATCTGCCCGTTCCCAAGACCGCGGCGCAATTGCGCAAGATCAGCGACGACCGCTACCTCTCGACCATGGCGCTGCGCGTGTTCCGCGCCGGGCTCAAGCACAGCCTGGTGGACGCCAAGTGGCCGGCCTTCGAAGAAGTGTTCTTCAAGTTCGACCCGGAAAAGGTCGTGCTGATGAGCGCCGAACACCTTGAACGCCTGATGCAGGACGCGCGGATCATCCGTCACCTGGGCAAGCTCAAGAGCGTGCCGCGCAATGCGCAGTTCGTGCTGGACGTGGCGCATGAGCAGGGCAGCTTTGGCGCGTTGATCGCTGATTGGCCGGTGACGGATATCGTTGGGTTGTGGACGTATCTGAAAAAACGCGGGCATCAACTGGGCGGGTTATCGGCGCCACGATTCTTGCGGATGGTCGGCAAGGACACGTTTGTGCCGAGCTACGACGTGGTGGCGGCGTTGAATGCGCAGAAGATCGTCGACAAGGTGCCGACCAGTCTGCGGGACCTGGCGACGGTGCAGGGTGTGTTCAATCAGTGGCATGAGCAGAGTGGCGGGCGGGCGATGAGCCAGATTTCGATGATGCTCGCCTACACAGTGAATCATTGAGACCGAGTTGCGCCAATCGCCAGCAGGCTGGCTCCCACATTGGATCTGTGGCGTACACATTCCCCTGTGGGAGCTAGCCTGCTAGCGATTGCAATCTGTCAGGCGACGGAGATTTCACCCTCACCCGCCAACTTGCGATTCAACTGAAACCGCCACCGCACATACAGCAGCGCCGAACAAAACACCGCGAGGCTCGCGCCCATTTCCAGCAAACCGAACAGCTGCCGGTTCGGGTCATACGCCGCCAGTGCGCCCTTGATGAAATACAGGTTCACCACAAAGCACATCCACGAATGCCCACGCGCGCTGCCGATGATCATCCCCGGCGCCAGCAACAGCAGCGGCACCAGTTCGATCAGCAAAATCACCCACGGCCGTGCGCCATGCAGGTCGGCGACCACCAGGTAATAGACGCAGAGCAATCCCACCAGTGCGAAGTAGCACAGCAGACTGATGACGCGCATCGCCCGAACCCGCGGTTCGAGCCATTCAATGGAAGGCAGCACCTTCGGCTTTTTGGCCATGTCAGCTCACCAACTTTTGCGCGGTCTTCGCCAGGCGCAGACCCAAGGCTCGGCACAGCGCCACTTCATGTTCATTCAAACCGCTTTTGCCATCGGCGCCGGCGTGATGACTGGCGCCGTACGGCGTGCCGCCGCCGCGAGTTTCCAGCAGCGCGGATTCGCTGTACGGCAGGCCGGTGATCAGCATGCCGTGGTGCAGCAACGGCAGCATCATCGACAACAGCGTGGTTTCCTGACCGCCATGCAGGCTCGCGGTGGAGGTGAACACGCCGGCCGGTTTGCCGACGAGGGCGCCGGTCAGCCACAGGTTGCTGGTGCCGTCGAGGAAGTACTTGAGCGGCGCCGCCATGTTGCCGAAGCGCGTCGGACTGCCGAGGGCCAGGCCCGCGCAGTTCTTCAGGTCGTCGAGGCTGGCATACAGCGCGCCTTCGTCCGGAATGTCCGGCGACACCGCTTCGCACTCGGTGGAAATCGCCGGCACGGTGCGCAGGCGCGCTTCCATCCCGGACTGTTCGACACCGCGGGCGATCTGCCGGGCCATTTCATTGGTCGAGCCGCTGCGGCTGTAATACAGAACCAGAATGTACGGCGCGCTCACGGCAGCAACTCCAGCACGTTCTCCGGCGGACGGCCGATGATGGCTTTGTCGCCGACCTCGAGAATCG
Organism: Pseudomonas sp. LBUM1651; assembly: GCF_059716135.1. NCBI lineage: Bacteria > Pseudomonadati > Pseudomonadota > Gammaproteobacteria > Pseudomonadales > Pseudomonadaceae > Pseudomonas > Pseudomonas sp. LBUM1651. Next base: position 1,524,136 of record NZ_CP166805.1, read on the forward strand.
GCCGCTCCATAAGTTTCGGGTGCGCGGCGATGGCGGCGATCAATTGCGCCTCGCTCAGACCGGCGTCGGCGAGGTTGAGGGTTTTGTACTCGTCCTCACCGGTGCGCAGCAGTTGCCGCGCGCTGAGGCCGAGCTTTTTCAGCAGACCCTGCAGTTGCGCGGCGTCCAACGGGGTCTCGAGGTAGCGGACTACGGTCGGGGTCAGGCCGCGGGCTTCGAGCAGTTCGAGCGCACCGCGGGATTTCGAGCAGCGCGGGTTGTGATAAAGCGTCAGATCGGTCATGTGCGGGTCGCATCTTGCGTAAGGTGGCGGCTATTCTAACTGTGCAGCGCGTAATCCAGAACCTTGGGAGGCGATGGGTCGCAGGCGCATTCAATTTTGAACAAGGATCACGACATGACAAGGCGACTGGCAGCGGCATTGGCGATCTTCGGGACGTTGATGCTAGGGGGCTGCGGCAACGACTATGGCATCGATCAGAACGGCCATAAAGTCGCCGCCGAACGTCTGGACAAACAATGGCTGGTGCTCAATTACTGGGCCGAATGGTGTGGCCCGTGCCGGACCGAGATCCCGGAATTGAACGGGCTGGCCGATCAGTTGAAGGACAGGAAGATCGGTGTGTTCGGGGTCAACTTCGACAATGTGCAGGGTGAAGAGCTGAAAAGTGCCAGTGAGAAACTGGGGATCAGGTTCACCGTGTTGGCGTCGGATCCGGCGGAGCTGTTTGATTTGCCGCGCAGCGAGGCGTTGCCGGTGACATACATCATCGATAACAAAGGCAAGGTGCGCGAACAGCTGATGGGCGAGCAGACGGCGGCGGGGGTAATGGCTAAGCTTGAGGCGTTGCAGGCAGGCAACTGAGTCATGTAGTCACCTGAGCAGGTTCCACCTTCCGTTGTAGGAGCGAAGCTTGCTCGCGAAAAACGCCCGAACAACGCGTTCATCCAGACTGCCCGCGTTTTCGTTGACGTCCATCGTCGGAACGCCGCCCGGAGCAAGCTTCGCTCCTGCAGGGAGCATGCGGGGGAATGCATGCTGCGGGATCAACCCTCTTCAAGCCACCAACGCAACGGCTTGCCTTGCGCTGGCCAGAAGCGCATCTGGTCGATCGGCGAAACATCCCAGCGCTGCACGTTTTCCAGGGCCTGGAGGAAGCGCTTTTCCTGTTCCATGAGCGCCGGCGCGCACAGCTTGCGAGTACTGCCGACCTTGCCGAAGCTCAGTTTGTCGCCGTCGAGCGTGTACGGCGCGAACCAGTGATTGCAGCCGCCATTGCCGTAGGCGCGACCGTCTTCACCGAGTGTGACGGTCAGGTGGCTGTAATCCATCAGCGGGCGTTCGCCGATCCATTCCAGAATATAACTGCGGTTCTGCTGCAATTGCACCGGCTCGGCGGCGCAGCCCAGCAGGCTGGCGCCGACCATCGCGGTCAGAGCAAGGCGTTTCATCACGCAGGCTCCTGGCATTTCGGGCACAGGTGTTTTTCGCCGACGGACTTCCAGCCCAACTCCGCAATTCGTGCCTTAGCGGCAGGCTTTTCGGCCTTGTTGCCCAACTTGGCATCGACCGCGAACTCGAAGCTGAGCTCTTTGGCGCAGCTGTCGCAATTGACTTTCCAGGTGTGGATCGCCAGTTCGCCGAACACCGGGCCGCTGGCCACCGCGACCCATTGGCCGGGCGGGTTGATCAGGTGGCGAACCGTTTCGACGGTCAGGCGCATGGACAAGTCCTTGGCACCTTTGAGGGTCACGACCAGCACGTCATTGTTACGAATCGAGCCGCCGTTGCCGGTGACTTGATAACGCCCCGGCACCAGGGCGCGGCATTCGGTGAGGGTGTGTTGCGGGTTCATCAGGCTATAGCGAAAATCGTGTTCGACCATGGGTCCTCCAAATATGCGCGGCATGCTAGCACGGACATCGACGCCGCACCGCGCAGGGAAGTGACCTTCGATCCGGTTCAGCCAGCATCGACCTGATTTTGCAGAGTGCCCGCCGCCCAGGCTGCAATGTTCTGCAACGTTGTCGCGGCAATGGCGCCCAGGGCTTCGCGGGTCAGGAAAGCCTGGTGCGCGGTGACGATCACGTTCGGGAAGGTCAGCAGGCGTGCCAGCACGTCGTCCTGCAACGGCAAATCGGATCGGTCCTCGAAGAACAGCTGCGCTTCCTCCTCATACACGTCCAGCCCCAGATAACCCAGTTGGCCATCCTTCAACGCGTCGATCAGCGCCGGCGTGTCCACCAGACCGCCACGTCCGGTGTTGATCAACATGGCGCCGGGTTGCATGTGCGCCAGTGACTCGCGGTTGATCAGGTGTTTGCTCTGCTCGTTGAGCGGGCAATGCAGGCTGATGATCTGCGACTCGGCCAGCAGCTGCGGCAAGCTCAGATAACGCGTGCCGAGGGCTTCGACCTGCGGATTGGGGTAAGGATCGTAAGCCAGGAGCTGACAGCCGAAACCGTTCATGATTTTCGCGAAGGTCGCGCCGATCTGCCCGGTGCCGACCACACCGACCGTCTTGCCCACCAGGTCAAACCCGGTCAGCCCATGCAGGCTGAAATCCCCTTCGCGGGTGCGGTTGTAGGCGCGATGCAGGCGCCGGTTGAGCGCCAGGATCAACGCCACCGCATGCTCGGCCACGGCATGGGGCGAGTAAGCCGGAACCCGTACGACCGACAACCCCAGACGCTTCGCTACTGCAAGGTCGACATGGTTGTACCCGGCCGAACGCAGGGCGATCAGGCGTGTGCCGCCGGCGGCGAGACGTTCGAGCACCGGGGCACTGAGGTCATCATTGATGAAGGCGCAGACGACTTCGTGATGTTCCGCCAGCGCCGCCGTGTCCAGGCTCAGTCGCGCCGATTGAAAGTGCAGCTCGATGCCGGCGGGGAGGTCGGCGCCGAGAAAACTGTCGCGGTCGTAGGTCTGGCTGCTGAAAAGTATCGTGCGCATGGCGTCCTCCTGGAAAAATTCACGGTGTGTGCCTGTTGCCGAAAACTCAGGCCCGCCCGGATCTCTGTAGGAGCTTGGCTTGCCAGCGAAGGCGTCCTCGAGAGCGACGCAAAATTTGAGGGCCCCTTCGCTGGCAAGCCATGCTCCTACAAGGGGTTGCGGTGAGCCTAGCGCTGAAGGTAATCAACGCCATTGCGCTGCATCAAGCATTTATACGGGCATGAGCCGCCAGGCGATTGATGGCGCGGTCGAGGTCTTCCAGTGCGCGGGGCGCTTTCGGGTCTTGTTGCTTGAGCAGGGTTTCGCTGCGCTGGCAGGCCGCGCGCAGTTGCGGCACGCCGCAATAACGGGTCGCGCCATGCAGGCGATGCACCCGTTCGATCAAGGCATTGTGGTCGTTGGTTTCCCGGGCTACGCGGATCGCTTCGCGGTCGGCTTCCAGGGACGCCAGCAACATCGCCAGCATGTCCGCTGCCAGATCCGCCTTGCCGGCGGCCAGGCGCAAACCTTCCTCATGGTCCAGCACCTGCAACTCGTGGGCGCTACCATGGCTGTCGCTGGAACGCTCCGGCCCTTGATTGCGCAGCGCCAGGCCGGTCCACTTCAGCACCACCTGCGCCAGTTGCCGTTCGCTGATCGGTTTGGTCAGGTAATCGTCCATGCCGCTTTGCAGCAGCGCGCGTTTTTCGTTGGCCATGGCGTGGGCGGTAAGGGCTACGATCGGCAGCGGGGTGCAATGCCGTTCGCTTTCCCACTGGCGAATGGTTTCGGTGCTCTGGCGCCCGTCCATGCCAGGCATCTGCACGTCCATCAGCACCAGATCGAAGGTCTCGCTCTGCACTGCCTTGACCGCGGCGTAACCGCTTTCCACCGCGAGCACCTTGGCGCCCAGGTCTTCAAGCAGGGTTTGCACCAGTAGCAGATTGGCCGGGTTGTCGTCGACACACAGCACCTTCGGCGCACGGCTGGACACCGGTTCGCCGGGGTCGCTGCGTTGCTGGCGCGGATTGACCAGATCGGACAAGGCCCGGCGCAACTTGCGGGTGCAGGCCGGTTTGGCTTGAAGCTGACTGTGCGGGTTGGGCACCGAAAGGTGAAACAGCGTCTGCTCGGTGGTCGGGCACAGGACCAGCACTTTGCAGCCGAGGTGTTCGAGGTCCCAGATGTGCTGATTCAGGCGTTCCGGCGGCATGTCGTTGCTGGTGATGCCGAGCACGGCGAGGTCGATCGCCTGATCGGACTGGTGCGCGCCAGTCACGCCATTGGTCAGGCTTTCCAGGGTATTGAACGGCGTCACTTCCAGGCCACAGTCTTCCAGTTGATGCTGCAATGCCTGACGGGCCAGTTCGTGGTTTTCCAGTACTGCGACGCGGCGTCCGAGCAGCGGCGGACCGGGCAGGTCTTCAGCGTCGTCGCGGGTTTTGGGCAGGCTCAGGCTGATCCAGAATTCCGAACCTTCGCCCGGCGTGCTGTCGACGCCGATCTCGCCGCCCATCTGTTCGATCAAACGCTTGGAAATCACCAATCCCAAACCAGTGCCGCCGGGTTGCCGGGACAGCGAGTTGTCGGCCTGGCTGAAGGCCTGGAACAGCGCCCGCACGTCCTCGTTCGACAAGCCGATGCCGGTGTCCTGAATGCTGATGCGCAGTTGCACGCTGTCTTCGTGTTCTTCTTCGAGCATGGCGCGGGCAACGATGGTGCCTTCGCGGGTGAACTTGATCGCGTTGCTCACCAGGTTGGTGAGGATCTGCTTGAGTCGCAGCGGATCGCCGACCAGCGACAGCGGCGTGTCGCGATACACCAGGCTCACCAGCTCCAGCTGTTTGGCGTGGGCGGCCGGGGCGAGGATGGTCAGGGTGTCCTGGAGCAAATCGCGCAGGTTGAACGGAATATGGTCGAGTACCAGCTTGCCGGCCTCGATTTTCGAGAAGTCGAGGATCTCGTTGATGATCCCCAGCAGGCTGTCGGCGGATTTCTCGATGGTGCCCAGGTAATCGAGCTGGCGCGGGGTCAGCTCGCTTTTTTGCAGCAGGTGGGTGAAACCGAGAATGCCGTTGAGCGGCGTGCGGATTTCATGGCTCATGTTGGCCAGGAACTCGGATTTGATCCGGCTCGCTTCCAGGGCCTCTTTACGCGCCAGGTCCAGCTCGATGTTCTGGATTTCGATGGTTTCCAGGTTCTGGCGCACGTCTTCGGTGGCCTGGTCGATGCTGTGCTGCAATTCTTCCTGCGCATTTTGCAGGGTGCCGGCCATGCGGTTGATGCCGGACGCCAGTTCATCCAGCTCCTGACTGCCGAGGGGCGGCAGGCGGGTTTCCAGATGACCGTCCTTGAGTTGCGCCACCGCCTGCTTGATCTGGCTCAGCGGCCGGTTGATGGTCCGGCCCATGCGCAACGCCAGCAGCGCCGCACCGGCGAGGCCCGCGCCGATCAACAAAAGGCTGGCGAACAGGCTGCGATAACCGCGCAGCAGCATGCCGTTGTGGGACAGTTCGAGTTCGACCCAGCCCAGCAGGCGGTCGGCTTCATCGGGAATCAGGTCGCCGGCCAGATTGCGGTGCTTGCCGAACACCGGCAGCAGGTAACGCGTCGCATCGTTGCCACTGCGGCGCAGCATCTGCGAGCCATTGCCCAATGGTGCCTGATTGAGCATGGTCGGGCCGGCGTGGGCGAGCAGCGTGCGGTCCGGGGCGAGGAAGGTCACCGCGCGCACGTCGGCGGTTTCCAGGGATTGGGTGGCGATGCGTTCCAGCAGTTCGGCGTCCTTGTGACCCATGGCCGGGGCCACGAGAGGCGCGAGCTGTTCGGCGATCATTTCGCCGCGCTGCATGAGTTGGGTCTGCAGGTCGGATTGCTGCATCCAGGTGAAATAGCCGCCCAGCACCAGGGCCATCAGGCTGGTCGGAAGCAAGGTCAGCAACAACACGCGGCCTTTAATTCCCAGTTTCTTGAGCACGCCTCTCTCCTGCATCCAGCCATTTAGGAACCTGCGCGTACATCCGGCACGCGCCACTTGCGCAGTGTAGCGATTTGCTTGCGGGCAATCTTCGTAAAATTGATGACGTCATTCGTCGGGTCATTGAGTGCTTTGGCGTCGCGGGCAAACCTTGGGTTGCCCCCGGCGAGGCAATCTTGAATAATCGCCAACTGAGAATTATTTGCAGATACTCATGACTCCCATTTCTGTCGGCCAATCCCGCATCCTTTCCATCGAAGACGACCTGGTGCTCGGTGCCTATGTTTACGAGCAACTGGGCCGCAGCGGTTTCCAAGTGACCTGGTGTCAGAACGGACAAGAAGGCCTGGCGATTGCCCGGGAACAAGCCTTCGATGTGGTGCTGATGGACATTCTGCTCCCGGGCATGAACGGTCTGAACGTGCTGACCCAATTGCGCCAGAGCCATTCCACTCCGGTGGTGCTGATGTCGGCGCTGGGGGCCGAGGCGGATCGCATCAGCGGTTTCCGCCTCGGCGCCGATGACTACTTGCCCAAGCCCTTCAGCATGGCCGAATTGCGCGTGCGTATCGAAGCGATCCTGCGGCGCGTCGCGCTGGATCGTCGGCCGGCAGTCGAACCGGTTGCCTTGGCGGTGGACAGTCTGCATTTCGACGATGAACGCTTCGAGGTGTTCTTTGGCGAGCACGCCGCCGGCCTGACGCGCAGCGAGTACCGATTGCTGGACACGCTCAACCGCAACGGCGATGAAGTGATGAGCAAGGCCTTCCTTTATCAACATGTGTTGCAACGGGGATACGCGGCCCACGACCGCAGCCTCGACATGCACATCAGCCAGATCCGCAGAAAGCTCAAGGCCATCGGCTACACCGAGCGGCAAGTGCGCACGGTCTGGGGCAAGGGTTATGTCTTGAGTGCTGCCGATGAAATGGTCTGACCTGCCGGGCCGGCATTCGCTGTTCTGGAAACTCGCCTGTCTGCTGGTGGCGTTCTGTCTGCTGATGATCTGGCTGAGCTGGTCCTGGGGCCGCTACATGGAAGAGCGCAACCAGTTTCTGTCGGATGAAGCCCGCGGCACTCTGGCAGGTTACGCCGCCGAAGCCGAGCAGGCGTGGGAGCAGGGGCAGAGTGCCGGTGTCGATGCCTGGCTACAGGAAATGCGCCAGCGTGAAGCGGGTTGGGCGGGCGTCATCGGCGGTGATTTACAGTCATTGAGCAGCCAGCCGCTGACGGACCCGGAAATCCAGCGGCTGACATTCCTGCGCGGCCTCGATTGGCCTATCCACAAAAAACGTTTGCCATGGTTGCGCGTACCATTTCCCGGCGACTCGTCGGCCGGCAGCCTGGTCATCGAACTGCCCCAGCGTTTCATGCCCGGGCGCTATCGAGTGTTCTGGCGCGTGATCACCAACGGTGTGATTCCAGGGCTGTTCACTTTGCTGCTGTGCGTCGGGTTGTATCGACTGCTGGTGGTTCCTCTCAATCAACTGCGCGAGCAGGCCAACGCCTGGCGTGCCGACCAACTGGGCGTGCGACTGTCGCGCCACACAACCAACCGTTCCGATGAATTGGGTGAGCTGGGCCGCGCGTTCGATCACATGTCCGAGCGCCTGCAAAGCACGGTGGCCCTGCAACAACAACTGCTGCGTGACCTGTCCCATGAATTGCGCACGCCATTGAGCCGTTTGCGCGTGGCCAGCGAGGGCGAGCAAAGTCTGACGCAACTGCGCGAACGCATCGGTCGCGAAGTCGATGGCATGCAGCGCCTGGTCGAAGACACGCTGCAACTGGCCTGGCTCGACACCGAGCGCTCACCCTTGCCCGACGAAGCGATCCAGATTCCGGCACTTTGGGAAATGCTTACAGAAAACGCCTGCTATGAAAGCTGCTGCCCGGTGGGCCAGTTGCAGTGTGCGGTGGATTCATCCTGCTGGGTGCGCGGCAATCTCAATACCCTGGCGCAGGCGCTGGAAAACATATTGCGCAATGCCATTCGTCATTCGCCGAAAGGCGGTGTTGTGCGACTGGATGGGCGGCGCGATGGCGACTTCTGGCATCTGTGGCTGGAGGATGAAGGGGGCGGGGTGGCTGACGAGGATCTGGAGCGGATCTTCTCGCCCTTCACTCGGCTTGATGGTTCGCGGCCGGGGGATGGAGGGTTCGGGTTGGGGTTGAGCATTGCGCGGAATGCGGTGCAGCGGCAGGGTGGGCGGCTTTGGGCTGAGAACAGCGGCTCAGGGTTGCGGCTGAATATGCGGTTGGTGGCTGATGCCGATGGCGTCAGTGATTACGCCTTCGCGAGCAGGCTTGCTCCCACAGTGGGACGGTGCCAACCAAAAATAGTGTGATCAACCCGAATCCCCTGTGGGAGCGAGCTTGCTCGCGAAGAGGCCCTCCCATCCACCACCGCTTTGATTTTGCCAGAGCGTTCCCGAGATTCTGTACGACATTTCCCAAAGGGTATCACCGGTCATTTCAAGCTTCCTTGACGGTTTAAGCTCACGCTTTAACTCATGTTCAAGGAATCAGGCATGACTGCTCCCCACGTTCCCGGCAACACCACCGACGACCGTTTCAATGAAGTGCTTGCGCTGATTCACGGCGCCAGGCAGCAGGCCATGCAGGCGGTGAATACACGTCTGATCGAGCTGTATTGGCAGGTGGGTGGTTACATCAGTCGCAAGATCGAACTGGCGGAATGGGGGGACTCCGTCGTCAGTCAATTGGCTGAGCATCTGGCTCAAACTCAGCCAGGGTTGCGTGGGTTTACCCGGCCAAATCTGTTCCGCATGCGCCAGTTCTACGAGACTTATCGGGACGACGTAATTGTCTCACCGCTGGTGAGACAATTACCCTGGACCCATAACATGATCGTCCTCAGCCAAAGCAAACACCCGGAAGAGCGCGAGTTCTACCTGCGGATGGCCGTTCATGAAAAGTGGTCAAAGCGCGAGCTGGAGCGTCAGTTTAAAGCTGCGTTGTTCGAGCGCAGCATGACCCAACCGGTCAAAGCCTCCGCAGCGCTGAGACAAACCCACCCCTCAGCACTTGAGATATTCCGCGACGCCTACATGGTCGAGTTTCTCGACCTGCCCGGTGCCCATACCGAAACCGATCTGCATCAGGGTTTGCTGATGCGTCTCAAGGAATTCCTGATCGAGCTTGGCCGCGATTTCTGCTTTGTCGGCTCCCAATACCCGTTGCAAGTTGGCGGCCGGGATTTCGCCCTGGACCTGTTGTTCTTTCACCGGGGGGCTTAACTGCCTGGTGGCCATTGAGCTCAAGGTCGGTCGTTTTGAACCGGAGTATCTGGGCAAGCTGAATTTCTATCTGGAGGCGCTGGATCGGGGTGAGCGCAAGCACCACGAAAACCCTGCCATTGGTGTACTTCTCTGTGCCAGCAAGGACGACGAAGTGGTCGAGTACGCCCTTAATCGCAGCCTTTCGCCAGCGCTGATCGCTGAATACCAGGTCCAACTTCCCGACAAACAATTGCTGCAGGCCAAATTGCATGAATTCTATGCCTTGAATGTCGCCGGTTTGACGTAACAAGCATTGTTTGGGGGGTATTTAACTTGTGGTTGTAATTCAAGAAGGATAACCAATGAACGTAATAATAAGAACGTCCGCCTTGTCGAAGCAAGCTGATGCCTACTTTATTAAAAATCCGCACGAGACAAACAATGCGCACACGATAACCGATGCCAAGGACGCTGCTGGGGTGTTAAACCTGGCAAGCGATACTTTGGTTGGAGAGTTAAAAGATTTAATTAGAGGGTATGATTTTACATCGATAAGCACTAATGAGCTTGCGAAAATAGGATCTAAACTCTATGAGATTGAGCTGATAGACGGACATGTGGCAAGTCATTTTATATCCGGAAATATGGCTTTTGATCAGTATGGTCGTCAGACTGAAAAAGACGTCAGATATAATGCGATTGCGTTGTTCAATCAAAAGCTGGGTGATAACAAGGCATACGCTAGTAATTGGCCCATGTACGCTCACCAAGAGTCATTCAAGGAGGTGACGAGAGCTTTGCTGGGCGCAAATCAAGTCATAAATGCACTCTCCTATTTTTCCCGTTCAACTAGAAATGATCTGTCCATCAGCATTCAGGCCTGAGTCACCCGGCGCCCGAAAATTTTTTAGGCGCCGGTCACTCTGTTGTCTATCGGTTGTAGCGGGTAGTTGCAGAATATTGTCTGTCGACAGTTAGTGTGTTGGAGTGGCGGATTCTGTAAGTTCCCAGAGGACCAAGCACTGAAGCGGTATTGCCGGTGCCGCCGGCGACCTCGCTCCAGATTGATCCAGTTAATCTTTCAATATACAAGTCCGGGGGCAAACCCGCGCCTACGGCAGTAATAGTGGAAGAGATGTTGGCTTGTCGGCATCCGTTTGCACCCGTAATAGTAAAAGGCCCGTGTGCAATGACATCGGAGTTGGCGGGTACGGTGCCGCTGTAAGTGTCCCGAATACTGGTGCATGCTATAGAAGCCTGACTCACAAGGATCAGCCCTGCGAGAGAAAACGTTATAAGGATTCTCATATATACGCTCATCGTAAAGTTGGTTGGTTATGCGGTAGGGATTCAGAAGATATTCCGCATAAAAAAAGATTATCGATGAAGCCCCTTACCCACCAGTTCACGCCAACCACCAAACCTCGAGTGAAACGTCCGACTAAAGCGCTCTTAAAGGCCGGTGTTTTTGAGAAAACGAGTTTTTCCTACCTTTCTAATGCCCTTGTCTGTAAGGCGAAGCGTGCAATCATCGATTGCTCAGATGGTGCACCCTTATTCCGTTAAGCCATAAGCACCGCACTTTGCGTGATATGGTCTGCGAACGTTTGCCGGTATGATAGGCGCCCCCGCAGTCTGGATTGCGAATACGCCATGACCTTGCAGTACCCAACCATCGCCGATTGCGTCGGCAACACTCCGCTGGTCCGTTTGCAGCGCCTGCCCGGCGCCACCAGCAACACCCTTTTGCTCAAGCTCGAAGGGAACAACCCGGCGGGTTCGGTCAAGGACCGTCCGGCGTTGTCGATGATCACCCGCGCCGAATTGCGCGGGCAGATCCACGTCGGCGATACGCTGATCGAAGCGACTTCGGGCAACACCGGGATCGCCCTGGCCATGGCCGCGGCGATCAAGGGTTACAAGATGATCCTGATCATGCCGGACAACTCCAGCGCCGAGCGCAAGGCCGCGATGACGGCCTATGGCGCCGAGCTGATTCTGGTCACCCAGGAAGAAGGCATGGAAGGCGCCCGCGACCTCGCCCAACGAATGGAGGCCGAAGGCCGTGGCAAGGTGCTGGACCAGTTCGCCAACGGCGACAACCCGGAAGCGCACTACACCACCACCGGCCCGGAAATCTGGCGTCAGACCGAGGGCACCATCACTCATTTCGTCAGCTCGATGGGCACCACCGGCACCATCATGGGCGTGTCGCGCTACTTGAAAGAGCAGCGCGACAGCGTGCAGATCATCGGCCTGCAACCGATGGAAGGCTCGGCGATTCCGGGCATCCGTCGCTGGCCGCAGGAATACCTGCCGAAGATTTATCAGGCCGATCGCGTGGACCGCATCGTCGACATGGCGCAAAGCGAAGCCGAAGACGTGACCCGTCGTCTGGCCCGCGAAGAAGGCATCTTCTGCGGCGTGTCCTCGGGCGGTGCCGTGGCAGCGATGCTGCGCCTGTCCAAAGAAGTTGAAAACGCGGTGATCGTCGCGATCATCTGCGACCGTGGCGACCGTTACCTGTCGACCGGCATTTTCGACGCGCCCAACTGATGGCCAAGCACGAGAGAGGCCTGCGCTTCCAACCCACCGGCGGCAGCAAGGCCCCGCAAATTCCGACCGGCAAAAAGCAGCGCCTGACCATCGAGCGCCTGGCCAATGACGGTCGCGGCATCGCGTTTTTCGAAGGTCGTACCTGGTTTGTCCTCGGCGCATTGGCCGGGGAAGAAGTCGAGGCGCGCGTACTCGGTGCCCACGGCAAAGTGGTCGAGGCACGCACCGAGCGGGTGTTCCAGGCCAGCGAATTGCGTCGCCCGGCGCCGTGTCCGCATGCTGGTCGCTGTGGTGGCTGCAGTGTTCAGCATCTGCCTCATACCGAACAACTCGCCCTGAAACAGCGCATGCTCGCCGAGCAATTGTCCAAGGTCGCCGGTGTCGAACCCGAAGAATGGGCAGCGCCGTTGAGCGGGCCGGAGTTCGCTTATCGCCGCCGTGCCCGGGTGGCGGTGCGCTGGGACATGAAGGCGAAAAAACTCGAAGTCGGCTTCCGCGCGGCAGGCAGTCAGGACATCGTTGCGATCAACGAATGCCCGGTGTTGGTACAGCCCTTGCAACCGATCATGACCCGCTTGCCGGAGATGTTGCGGCGCTTGAGCAAACCTCAGGCGCTGGGGCATGTGGAATTGTTCAGTGGTTCGTCGTTGGCGGTGTTGCTTCGGCACATGGCGCCGTTGTCCGACGCCGATATGACGATCCTCAAGGATTTCTGCGCGTTCCATGAAGCTCAATTGTGGCTGCATGGAGAGGGTGAACCGCAACCGGTCGAGGCTGATCAGTCGTTGGGCTATCGCCTTGAACAGTGGGACTTGAACCTGGCGTACCGGCCGGGAGATTTCATTCAGGTCAACGCGGCGGTCAACGAGGCGATGGTCGCCCAAGCGCTGGACTGGCTGAAGCCGACAGCGGATGAACGCGTTCTCGATCTATTCTGTGGTTTGGGTAACTTTGCCTTGCCGCTGGCCAAAGCCGTTCGCGAAGTGGTGGCGGTCGAAGGTGTGCAGACGATGGTCGAGCGGGCAGCCGAAAACGCCGCTAGCAACAATCTGCATAATGCGACGTTTTTTCAGGCCGATTTATCCCAGCCTTTGACCGATGCCGAATGGGCGCGCGAAGGCTTTTGTGCGGTACTCTTGGACCCACCGCGTGACGGTGCTTTCGAGGTGGTGCGCAAGCTCAAGACCCTGGGCGCCGAACGATTGGTGTATGTGTCGTGCAACCCTGCAACTCTGGCGCGCGACACGGTCGAATTGATCAAGCAGGGCTACCGGTTAAAACGTGCCGGGATTCTCGATATGTTTCCTCAGACGGCACATGTCGAGGCCATGGCGTTATTTGAAGCGAGCTAGGACGGCTCGTCTGGTCCGACTGACCCGCCCGTGCAGCACTCGTCCTGGCCCCGCGAGTGCACCCCGGCAACGAAGGTCAGCGATTTGACGCATTGAATCTGCGTCGTAGGGAAGGTAAAGCAAGATGGTACAGGTGAGAGCACACCAGCCGATCAACACTGACGGCAGCATCAACCTCGAGGCTTGGCTCGATCATGCGGTCAGTGTCGATCTGGCACTGGATCGCGAAGCCTTGAAGGACGCGTGCGAGTTCGCTCGCACCGCCGAACAACAAGCCAATGCGGCGAAGAATCTATGGTCCGAAGGGACCTCGAGTTTCCGCACGGGCCTTGAGATCGCCGAGATTCTCGCCGACCTCAAACTCGATCAGGATTCACTGGTCGCGGCGGTCCTGTACCGCGGCGTGCGCGAAGGCCAGATCGAACTGCCGGCGGTCAGCCAGCGCTTCGGTCCGGTGGTCGCCAAACTCATCGACGGCGTGTTGCGCATGGCGGCGATCAGCGCCAGCCTGAGCCCCCGTCAATCCTTGGTGCTGGGCACTCAGGGCCAGGTGGAAAACCTGCGCAAAATGCTTGTGGCCATGGTCGACGACGTGCGCGTCGCGCTGATCAAACTGGCCGAGCGCACCTGCGCGATCCGTGCGGTGAAAACCGCAGACGACGAGAAGCGCAACCGCGTCGCCCGTGAAGTCTTCGACATCTACGCGCCGCTCGCCCACCGTCTCGGTATCGGTCACATCAAGTGGGAACTGGAGGACTTGTCCTTCCGTTACCTCGAACCCGATCAGTACAAGCAGATCGCCAAGTTGCTGCACGAGCGGCGTCTGGATCGCGAGCGGTTCATCGCCGATGTGATGAACCAGCTGAAAGTCGAATTGCAGGCCACCGGGGTCGATGCCGACATCAGCGGTCGGGCCAAACACATCTATTCGATCTGGCGCAAAATGCAGCGCAAGGGTCTGGAGTTCAGCCAGATCTACGACGTGCGCGCCGTGCGCGTGCTGGTGCCGGAAATGCGCGACTGCTACACCGCGCTCGGCATTGTCCACACCTTGTGGCGGCACATCCCGAAGGAATTCGACGACTACATCGCCAACCCGAAAGAGAACGGCTACCGCTCGCTGCACACCGCGGTGATCGGGCCTGAGGGCAAGGTGCTGGAAGTGCAGATCCGCACCCACGCCATGCACGAAGAAGCCGAGCTGGGCGTTTGCGCGCACTGGAAGTACAAGGGCACCGACGTCAAATCCGGTTCCAACCACTACGAAGAGAAAATTTCCTGGCTGCGTCAGGTGCTCGAGTGGCACGAAGAGCTGGGCGATATTGGTGGTCTGGCGGAACAACTACGGGTTGATATCGAACCGGACCGGGTGTACATCTTCACCCCGGACGGTCACGCCATCGACTTGCCGAAAGGCGCGACGCCGCTGGACTTCGCCTACCGCGTGCACACCGAGATCGGTCACAACTGCCGTGGCGCGAAGATCAACGGGCGCATCGTACCGCTCAACTACAGCCTGCAAACCGGTGAACAGGTCGAGATCATCACCAGCAAGCACGGCACTCCGAGCCGCGACTGGCTGAACTCGAACCTGGGTTACGTCACTACCTCGCGAGCGCGGGCGAAGATCGTTCACTGGTTCAAATTGCAGGCGCGCGATCAAAACGTCGCGGCCGGCAAGACCTTGCTCGAACGCGAACTCACGCGCCTCGGTCTACCCGCGGTCGATTTCGACAAGCTGGCCGAAAAGGCCAACATGAAGACTGCCGAGGACATGTTCGCCGCACTCGGTGCCGGCGATTTGCGCATGGCACAACTGGTGAACCTGGCGCAGCAACTGGTCGAACCGGAGCGCGGCAACGAACAGCTGGAACTGATTCCGCGCAAGGCCACCGGTTACAAACCGGGCAAGCGCGGCGATATTCAGATCCAGGGTGTCGGCAACCTCATGACCCAAATGGCGGGCTGCTGCCAGCCGTTGCCGGGCGATGCGATCGTCGGTTACATCACCCAGGGCCGTGGCGTGAGCATTCACCGTCAGGACTGCGCCTCGGTGCTGCAACTGGGCGGGCGCGAGCCGGAGCGGATCATCCAGGTCAGCTGGGGGCCGGTGCCGGTGCTCACCTACCCGGTGGACATCATCATCCGTGCCTACGACCGCTCCGGTTTGCTGCGTGACGTCTCGCAAGTGCTGCTCAACGAGCGGATCAACGTGCTGGCGGTCAACACCCGCTCGAACAAAGAGGACAACACCGCGTTGATGTCCCTGACCATCGAGATTCCGGGGCTGGATGCATTGGGACGGTTGCTGGGGCGGATATCCCAGTTGCCGAACATCATCGAAACCCGCCGTAACCGCACGCCGTGATGCCGATGGAACCGAACTTGTAGGAGCCGAGCTTGCTCGCGATGGCGATTTACCTGACACACCGCTATCGCGAGCAAGCTCGGCTCCTACAGGTTTGCGGTTTACCCGAGCTATCGAGTTGCCGATGCAGAGAGTGATTGATGTACAAACTTGAAGATTTGCTGCACCTCATGAACCGTCTGCGCGACCCGCAGTTCGGCTGCCCATGGGACATCAAGCAAACCTACGCCACCATCGTCCCGCACACCCTCGAGGAAGCCTACGAAGTCGCCGACGCCATCGAGCGCGGTGACTTCGATCACTTGCAGGGTGAACTGGGCGATTTGCTGTTCCAGGTGGTTTATTACAGCCAACTGGCGCGGGAAGAAGGGCGCTTTGAATTCGCCGGTGTCATCGACAGCATCACCCGCAAGCTGATCCGCCGTCATCCTCACGTGTTCCCGACCGGCGATCTGTATGCGCCGCTGGATGTTCCACGTCTAAGTGAAGAACAGGTCAAGCAGCGTTGGGAAGAGATCAAGGCCGAAGAGCGCGCCGAGAAGTCTGCGGCGCCGGAACAACTGTCCTTGCTCGATGATGTGCCTGCCGCGCTGCCGGCGTTATCCCGTTCAGCCAAGTTGCAGAAGCGCGCAGGGCAGGTCGGTTTCGACTGGCCGGACGCCTTGCCGGTGCTGGACAAGGTCCGCGAAGAACTCGATGAAGTGCTCGAAGCGATGGCCGACAATGACTCGGTAGCGATTGCCGATGAGGTCGGCGACTTGCTGTTTTCCGTGGTTAACCTGGCGCGTCATCTCAAGGTCGATCCGGAAACCGCCTTGCGTGGCGCCAACAGCAAATTCGAAAGACGCTTCCGTTTTATCGAACAGGCATTGCGCGACACCCACCGTCCCATAGAAGATTGCACCCTCGAAGAGTTGGACGCCTTGTGGGGCGAAGCCAAACGTCAGGAAAAGAATTTGCCCAGCTGCGGTTGAGCAGTGGCCTAAGTGAGAAATAAGCACCATGAGCATTTCCCTTCGCGACCAGTTGCTAAAGGCAGGGCTGGTCAACCAAAAGCAGGCCAAACAGGTCGGCAAAGAGAAGCAGAAACAACAGCGTCTGGCCCATAAAGGCCAGATCGAACTCGATGATTCCCAGCAGCGTGCGGCCCAGGAAGCCATGGCCGAAAAAGTCAAGCGCGACCAGGAGCTCAACCGCCAGCAGCAGGAGAAGGCCGAGGCCAAGGCCCGCGCCGCGCAGGTCAAGCAATTGATCGAAGTCTCGCGTCTGCCGAAGCTGACCACCGAGGATTACTACAACTTCGTCGACGACAAGAAGGTCAAGCGCCTCTCCGTCAACACGCTGATGCGCAACAAGCTGAGTAACGGATCGCTGGCGATCGTGCACCATGCCGGCGGTTACGAAGTGATTCCCCGTGAAGCGGCCCTGAAGATCCAGGAGCGCGATCCACAGCGCATCGTCCAGCTGAACGTGCAGACTGAAGAAGCGGCAGCCGAGGATGATCCGTACGCGGCCTATCAGATCCCTGATGATCTGATGTGGTAAGCCCTTAGGTCGCAACAACGACAAACCCCGCTCATGGCGGGGTTTGTCGTTTTCAATGCTGTCATTGTTTATGCGGATCGGAGCTCTCGTTGCTGCTCCAGTTTTTCCAGTTCGGCCTTGTAGCTGTGGGCGTCGGTTTCGGAGTGGAACATCCCCACCAACATGCCTTGTTGGTGCACGTCCCAGATCCGTATACCGGCGGCTACGCCTTCGTGGGACTTATGTGAATCGTCGCGTTCAGTCACTTTTACAGTCATCTGCTAGCTCCAATCTCTGTGATATCTGCAGCAAGGCGTGTGCAGGACTCTGTTATATGTTTGGTTAGCTTGCTAAGTAAACGACAGAGTTTGGTAACGGATTTTTGCAAAAATGGAGAAAGTCCTGCAGCCCGCGGAATACGCGGCATTCGGTCGCAGGGCGCTGAGTTTCATGACAAAAGCTTCATGTTCGCTAGGAAGAAAACCATCGATTGAGGCCGAAGGTAAAAAACCTTTAGGAGCCGAGCTTGCTCGCGATGAGGCCATTACATTCACCATCATAATTGACTGTGAGGCCGCCATCGCGAGCAAGCTCGGCTCCTACGGGTTTTGTGCCTGGCTAGGGCTATCTGTTTTAAAGGCACAAAAAAAACGCCCCGAACCAGTCGGGGCGTTTTTATGTGCTGCGTAGGCGGGGTCTTACTTACCCTGCCAGCGCTGCAGTACCAGCGTAGCGTTGGTGCCACCGAAGCCGAAGCTGTTGCTCATCACGGTGTTGAAGGCGACGTCTTCGCGAGTCTTGGTCAGGATCGGCATGTCTGCCACTTCCGGGTCCAGTTCGTCGATGTTGGCGGAACCCGCCATGAAGTTGCCTTCCATCATCAGCATGCAGTAGATCGCTTCGTGAACGCCGGCGGCGCCCAGGGAGTGACCGGACAGGCTCTTGGTGGAGCTGATGGCCGGGGCCTTGTCGCCGAACACTTCACGCACACCTTTCATTTCCGCGACGTCGCCGACCGGAGTCGAAGTGCCGTGGGTGTTCAGGTAGTCGATCGGTGCGTCAACGGTGGACATGGCCATCTGCATGCAGCGGATGGCGCCTTCACCGCTTGGAGCGACCATGTCGTAGCCGTCGGAGGTCGCGCCGTAGCCAACGATTTCCGCGTAGATCTTCGCGCCGCGGGCCAGAGCGTGTTCCAGCTCTTCGACCACGACCATGCCGCCACCGCCG
This sequence comes from Pseudomonas sp. LBUM1651, assembly GCF_059716135.1. Taxonomy (NCBI): domain Bacteria; kingdom Pseudomonadati; phylum Pseudomonadota; class Gammaproteobacteria; order Pseudomonadales; family Pseudomonadaceae; genus Pseudomonas; species Pseudomonas sp. LBUM1651. Next base: position 1,542,320 of record NZ_CP166805.1, read on the forward strand.
GCGATGACGAAACCGTCACGCTTGGCGTCGTAGGCACGGGAAGCTTTTTCCGGGGTTTCGTTGTACTGGCTGGACAGTGCGCCCATGGCGTCGAACAGGAACGACTGGCTCCAATGTTCTTCTTCGCCGCCGCCGGCGAACACGACATCCTGCTTGCCCATCTGGATCTGTTCCATGGCGTTACCGATGCAGTGAGCACTGGTGGCGCAGGCAGAAGCGATGGAGTAGTTCAGGCCCTTGATCTTGAACGGGGTGGCCAGGCAAGCGGAAACGGTGCTGCTCATGGTCCGCGTTACACGGTAGGGGCCAACGCGTTTCACGCCTTTCTCGCGCAGAATGTCCAGCGCTTCCATCTGGTTCAGCGTGGAGGCGCCACCGGAACCGGCGATCAGGCCGGTACGCGGGTTGGAGACTTGCTCATCGGTCAGACCGGAGTCGGTGATGGCGTCTTTCATGGCCAGGTAGGCGTAAGCCGCCGCGTGGCCGACGAAGCGATAGATCTTGCGATCGATCAGCTCTTCGAGGGGAAGGTCAATGGAGCCGGAAACCTGGCTACGCAGACCCATTTCGGCATATTCCGGGTTGAACCGGATGCCAGGGCGGCTTGCACGCAGGTTAGCGGAGACGGTCTCTTTGTCATTGCCCAGGCACGAAACGATGCCCAGACCAGTGATAACGACGCGGCGCATGCGGATAACCCTTAGAAGTTGTCAGTGGAGGTGAAAACGCCGACCCGAAGGCCTTCGGCGGTGTAGATCTCGCGACCGTCGACAGTCACCGAACCATCGGCGATGGCCAGGTTCAGCTTGCCTTTGAGGACGCGCTTGATATGAATGTTATAGGTCACTTTCTTCGCGGTCGGCAGAACCTGACCAAAGAACTTCACTTCGCCCGAACCCAGGGCGCGGCCGCGGCCCGGCAGGCCTTGCCAACCGAGGAAGAAGCCGACCAGTTGCCACATGGCGTCGAGGCCCAGGCAGCCTGGCATCACCGGGTCACCTTCGAAGTGACAGGCGAAAAACCACAGATCCGGAGTGATATCCAGCTCGGCGACCAATTCACCCTTGCCGTACTTGCCGCCTTCTTCGCTGATCAGGGTGATGCGGTCCACCATCAGCATGTTCGGGGCGGGCAGTTGCGCGTTACCCGGGCCGAACAGCTCACCGCGACTGCAGCGCAACAGGTCTTCCCGAGTAAAGGCGTTTTGTTTGGTCATGCGAGCTCCTCAATAGTCCCATGCGGCAGGTGGGGCAAATCTTCCCGGCCGATCGAAGCGTTCATGCCTCGAATCAGCAGCCTACTCATAGACTATTGCGTTGTGGTGAAAGTCACAGCACCAAGGACATGAATGTACACTTGTGCACTGAAATTTTTATTCAAGCCCCTTTTCGGGCCTGTTCGGGTGCCTAAGACTGCCGCACTTTCGCCTTTCACGCCAGTCGCAGATGGTCGAAAGGCCTGCACTACTGCACCCATCGCTGCAGAATTTGCTGCAAATCAGTGCGTTTGAACGGCTTGGCCAGGTAATCGTTCATTCCCGCGGATAAACAGGCTTCACGGTCGCCCTGCAAGGCGTTGGCGGTCAGCGCAATGATCGGAAGGTCGGTGCAACCGGGCAGTTGGCGAATCTGTCGGGTGGCTTCGTAGCCATCGATGATCGGCAGTCGGCAGTCCATGAGAATGGCTTCGAAGATCAGACTTTCGGCGCTGCGTACCGCCTGAGCGCCGTCGGTGGCGACGCTGACAGTAAAGCCCAGGCTGCGCAACATGGCTTCGACGACGGTCTGGTTGACCGGGTTGTCCTCGACCAGCAGCACATTGCGGCCTTCGCCATCACCACTGCCGGTCTGCGCGCGTGGCGTGCGCACCGGCAGCGTTTGTTTGTAGAGCGCCAGCGGGATTTCCAGGGTGAATACCGAGCCGCGACCTTCCTCACTCTGGGCGCGCAAGGTGCCGCCCATGCGTTCCGCCAGGGTGCGGGCAATTGGCAATCCCAGTCCGGTGCCGCCGTAACGCCTTGAAATAGAACTGTCGGCCTGCTGGAACGCATTGAACATCAACTCCAGGCTTTCGGCCGGGATACCAATCCCGCTGTCGCGCACGGTGCAGGTGAACCACAACAATTCGTGATCCAGCGACTGCCATTGCGGTTCGATGGTGACGCGGCCCTGCTCGGTGAACTTCAGCGCATTGCCCACCAGGTTCACTAGAATCTGCCGGATCCGCGTCGGGTCGCCCTGAACCTGCAACGCACGCATGTCTTCGGGGATCAGCAACGCCAGATCGAGCCCGCGTTGCAAAGCGCTGTGCTGGAACGACTGGGCGCAACTGCTGATCAAGTCCGCCAGATTGAACGGAATGTGTTCCAGCTCCAGTTCCGAACGCTCGATGCGCGAGAAGTCGAGAATGTCGTTGATGACTTTGAGCAGGTGTTCGGTGGACTCCGAGGCCAGCGCCGCGTACTCGACCTGCTCTTCGGTCATCTCGGTGGTTTCCAGCAGTTGCAGCATGCCGAGCACGCCATTCATCGGTGTGCGCAGTTCGTGGCTCATCATCGCCAGGAAATCGGATTTGGCGTTGTTGGCCTTTTCCGCTTCTTCGCGCGTCTGGATCAACTGCGCCATGGCCTGATGCTGTTCACGGCTGGCCTGTTCGAGACCGTTGGCGAGGTTGTTGATGTGCTGCGACAGCGCGCCCAGTTCGGTGTCGTCGACAATCGGCAGCGGCGTCTTGTAGTCGCCGCTCTGGATCGCCTTGACCGCATTGCCGATATCGCGGATCGGCTGCGACAGGCTGCCGGCCAGGCGCCGGGCGATCAGGAAGGTAAACAACAGGGCGAACAACGCGAGGACACCGGCCTTGAACAGGATTTCCTGTTGGCGCTTGCTGAAGGCGTCATTTGACAGACCGACGATCACTCGCCCCAGATAATCCTCGGCGGGGGCGGTGGTGGCGTTGGCGCCCTGGAAGAAATCATTGTGCAGCTCGATCCGTTGCAAGCGCACCGGCGCCTGGAACACTTCGACCTGTTGCGAGCGGGTGTGGGTTTCCGACGGGTGCTCGACGTACACCAGAATCCGGTTGGCGCTGTCCTGCACTTCCAGAAAGCGCACATTGGGCGTGGCCAGGGTGGCCTTGAGCAGACTTTCGAGCACCTCGTTGTTGCCCGAAATGACCCCATATTCGGCGGCCGGCGCCAGTTGGTTGGCAATCAGTTGACCGGTGTGATTGAGCTCCTGACGCAGGTCCTGGATCCGCACGAAGGTGAAGAAGCTGATCAGCAACAAGGTCAGCAGCAGGGCAGGGCCGAGGCTGATGATCTGCGTGCGGGTATTGATGTCCCAACGACGACGGAAAGTCATGGGCGGCTTTCTCCTTCGGCCAACTGTGTTGCGACCAACGCTTCATTGATCTGTTCAATGCCTAATGAACGAGCCACTTGCGGGTTACTCAAGACTTTGAAGCGATTGGCGTAATGCGTGCGTGGCCAGTTGGCCGGTGGCTGGTCGAGCAGTTCGTCGAGAATCGCCAGCCAGTCGCTCTGGTCGCTGTAGCTGCTGGTCAGGCTTCCGGCCTTGACGAAGCCGGCGTTCGGGCCGATCAGCGCGGTTTGTCGTGCATAGCTGCTGAGCAGCAGGTTTTTTGCGGTTTTGGGGTTATACAGGTCGGGATCATCGAGGCCCAGCAGCACGTCGCTGTTTTTCAGCAGGGTTTGCAAGGGGCGGCTGTCATTGGTGTTGTCCCAGCGTTCGGTGACGATTTCGAGGCCAAGCGGTTGAGCGGCCTCGCGCAGTTCATTCAGAAGAAACTCGCTATGGTTGTCGTACAGCACGCCGATTCGTCTGGCCTGAGGCAGCAGGATTCGGGCCAGGCGTAATTGCCGATCAGGCGGCGGATCGCTCCAGAGCAGACTCAAACGGGCAGGCAGGACAGTGCCCAGGCGTTGACGGGCTTGCAGGCGACTGATGCGCAGCACCAGCGTCGCTGGGCCCTGGGCATCTTGCAGGCGCCAGTCGAGGCTGGGCAGATCCAGCAGGATCAAACGAATGCCGGTCGGCAATTTGCTCGGTGCCGGCAGACCGGCCAATGGCTGGAAGCGCACCGTGTCGCCAGGGCGCAATTCGCCAAGGGCCGTCGCGAAAGCCTGCATGCCGGGGCTGTCGTCGGCACCGGTCAGCAGAATGTCCTCGGCGCTGACCGGCAGGCTCAGCAGCCAACCGGCAAACACCAGGCACAACCCGGCCAGCAGGCGGCCAAGGATTGGCGTCTTGCGCGACGGACACAGCAGCATCTAGAACGCCAGCTCCGCGCTGAAGTACATCACCCGTCGCTCGTCGTAGTTGTTATCGACGAACGTGGTGGGTTGATTGTCGAGACGTTGCTGGAGCACGCCGGCCAGTTCCAGGCTGGCCTTGCCCAGACTGATGCGCTTGGCGATGCGTGTGTCGATCCGTTCAAAGCGATAGCCGTTGAGCGCGTCGTCACCATAATAGAAGAGTGCGCTGTTCCAGCCGTGGCCCCAGTTGCGCAGCCAACCGGCGGAGCCACTGTTGCGTGCGGTCTGTTGCGCATCCAGCGGATTGCTCGCCTGAGCATCGACGTAGGCGTAGGTCAGGCGCAGCCGGTCGGCACTGCCGAGGCGCCAGTCGAGCTGGGCTTCCGCCCCGGTGAAGCGCGAGCTGTTGGCGTTGCTGGCGATGTACTGATTGTTGCGCAACGGCTCGCTGATCATGCCGGTGATCTCGTCGTGGAACACCTTCACGTCCACCGCCAGCCCCCGCTCGGCGAAGAAGCCGTTGTAGCCCAGTTCTCTGGAGCGCATGTGTTCCTGCTCAAGGTTACCGGGCCCGCGGGTCCTGACGAAATAACGGGCGCTGCTCTGGCCATAGGCAGCGGGTTGCAGGTTGGTCACCCGGTAACTCCAGTTGACGTTGTTCTCGAACATGTCTGGCGAACGGATGGCTTCCGAATACACCGCACGCAAACCGTGGCGCGGAGTGATCAGATAGTTGACCGCCACCCGCGGGGTCAGCGAACTGCCGGTCAATTGCGTGTCTTCGAACATCGCACCGCCCTGCAACAACCAGTGTTCGGTCGCTCGCCACTCGAGTTGGCCGAATGCTCGCCACGTAGTGTCATCGAGCGTGCCGTTGAAATAGGTCTCGGAATCGGCCCGGTCGTAACGATAGTTCAAGCCGCTGACCAGTCGCAGACTGTCGGACAGGCTGAGGGTGTCCTGCAATTCGAGGTCGTAGCGCGATTCCCGGGTGCTCTGGTCAATGTCACCGCACAGGGTTCGCCGGGCGCCGTTTCGCCACTGGTCCAGCACTTGATTGGCCAGGGCTTGCTCCGCCGCCGTGCCGGCCGGTGCGCCGGGACCGAGGTAGCGCTCGATGTTGCGCGCCAGGCGTTCGGTGTAATTCGGGTTGAGCTGCCAGAGTTCGGTCAGTTCGGGGCTGAACGAGACTTCAGCGTCGCAGGCGCGCCAGGTTTGCTGACGATCCCAGTGCTGGGCCGAGCCTTGAATATAAAGGCTGTGATCGGGATTGAGGTCGAGATTCCAGCGCAAGGAGCCGGCGTAGTCTTTGGCGACGACGTCGGAATTGTTCCCAGCGGCAGTAATCCCCGAGAACACTGGACGGTAGGTATAAGGCCGCTGATTGCTCCCGTCCTTGGCATTTAATTGCCAGTCGATGCTTTGCTGTTCGTTGAGCGTCTGGCTGACCGCAAGGTTGAAGCGGTTCAGGCGGCGGCTGTCGCGATAGTCGGCGCCCTTGCGGTCCGAGTCGAAGCCGTCGTCCTGTTGGCCGGACAGTGACAGACGCAAGTCGCCACCGTCCCAGCCCACGCCCTGACTGGCGTAGAAATCGTCGATGCCGCGCTGGCCGCGGGTGACCTTCATACGCGTGCCGTGGCTGTCGGCCGGATTGCGGGTGATGATGTTGACCACCGCCATCAGCGCATTGGCGCCATAGCTGACGGTATTCGGGCCGCGAAAGACTTCGATGCGCTCGATGTCTTCCATGGCCACCGGAATGTCACTCCAGTCCACCGTGGCCAGGCCGGCGCGGTACACCGAACGGCCGTCGATCAGCACCTGCATGCGCCGCGCTTCGCTGGCGTTGGTGCCGTGGTAATTCACCGCGGCCTGATTGCCGGTGATGTTGCCGACCATCATTCCTGGCACCAGACGCAGCAACTCGCTGATGTCCCGGGCGCCGCTGGCGTTGATCAGTTCGCTGTCGATCACCGTCATGCTCCCCGGCACCGCGGCCGGCGACTGTTTCAGGCGCGTAGCCGTCAGCACGTGGGGTAGCGGCTCGCTGTCGAGAAACAGGTCGTCGGCCAGCAACGGCGGGCTGAAGATCAGCGCCAGAACCAGCGGCGAGGGGGGTGAAGCAGAGCCAAACGACACAACACATCCTTGATAGCGACTTTACTGGCGCGCATGTTAACCGAGCCGGTCGACTTTTCCAGTCACGATGACGGCATTTTCCTCGGATTTATTGGTCTTCTTCAGACAAGTGCCGGTAATTGACGCGGGGGCTGGCCGCCACTGGGCCGCTCCGTATAATGCCGGCATCGCCACTGGTATGGATTAACGGATTGCATATGACTGAACAGCGCCCGATTGCGGTCCTGGGAGGCGGAAGTTTTGGTACCGCCGTGGCTAACCTGCTGGCCGAGAACGGGCTTCAGGTCCGGCAGTGGATGCGTGACCCTGAACAGGCAGAAGCCATTCGGGTCAATCGCGAGAACCCGCGTTACCTCAAAGGCATCAAGATTCTGCCGGGCGTGGAAGCGGTCACTGACCTGCAAGCCACACTGGAGGCTTGCGACCTGTGCTTCGTTGCGCTGCCGTCCAGCGCACTGCGTTCAGTGCTGGTCCCGTACGCCGAACGATTGAGCGGCAAACTGCTGGTCAGCCTGACCAAAGGCATCGAAGCCCACACTTTTAAACTGATGAGCGAGATCCTCGAAGAGATCGCCCCGCAAGCGCGCATCGGCGTGCTGTCCGGGCCGAACCTGGCCCGTGAAATCGCCGAACACGCACTGACCGCCACCGTGGTCGCCAGCGAAGACGAGGAACTCTGCCAACGGGTTCAGGAAGCGCTGCACGGCCGCACCTTTCGCGTGTACGCCAGCGCCGACCGCTTCGGCGTAGAGTTGGGCGGGGCGCTGAAAAACGTCTACGCGATCATCGCCGGCATGGCGGTGGCGCTGGGCATGGGCGAAAACACCAAGAGCATGCTGATCACCCGGGCGCTGGCGGAAATGACTCGCTTTGCCGTGAATCAGGGCGCCAACCCGATGACGTTCCTGGGGCTCGCGGGCGTGGGGGATTTGATCGTGACCTGTTCGTCGCCGAAAAGCCGCAATTATCAGGTCGGGTTCGCCCTCGGCCAAGGCTTGAGCCTGGAAGACGCGGTGACGCGCCTGGGCGAAGTCGCTGAAGGTGTGAACACTTTGAAAGTGCTCAAGTCCAAGGCTCAGGAGGTGGGCGTGTACATGCCGCTGGTCGCCGGGCTGCACGCGATTCTGTTCGAAGGGCGCACGCTGAATCAGGTGATTGAATTGTTGATGCGCGGCGAACCGAAAACCGACGTCGACTTTATTTCCACCAGTGGTTTCAACTGATCACGCTTTTAAAACAGGCAGGGACTTGCATATGAACGATCCGAAAGTGGAAGCCAGGTACGAATCCATCCTGCTGCGAGTGTTGTGGATGATCGTCTTCCTGCTGGTCTGGCAGGTGGCGCAATTCATCCTCGGCGCCGTGGTGCTGGTGCAACTGGTCTATCGTTTGATTTATGGCGCCCCGAGCGCCAGCCTGATGAATTTCGGCGACAGCCTGAGCCAGTTCCTGGCGCAGATCGGTCGTTTCGGCACGTTCCACAGCGACCAGAAGCCCTGGCCGTTCGCCGACTGGCCAACGCCGCGTACGCCGGAAGGTGAAGCGCCACACGTCGTGGCGCCTGCGCCGCATCCGGCCCGAGATGAGGAACCCAAGCTATGAAACTCTGGGTATTGCGTCATGGTGAAGCCGAGCCACACGGCAAACGTCCTGATTCCGAGCGGGCATTGACGGCACACGGTCGTGAGGAGGTGTTGCGCACTGCTGCCAAGCTGATCGGCACACCGATTACAGCCATTTATGCCAGTCCTTACCTGCGAGCGCAGGAGACGGCAGAAATTGTGCGTACGGCGCTGAATTTCGCGCCGGAGATTCGCACTGTCGAATGGCTGACCCCCGACAACCGCCCGCAAGCAGTGGCTGAACAGTTGGTGTCTGTGGATCACGCTCTGCTGATCAGTCACAACCCGCTGGTGGGAAACCTGCTCGGTTACCTTCAGCACGGTCATGTGCAAGAACCGGAAGCGGTGCAAACCGCGGGCCTGGCGGAACTGGAAGGTGATTTGCCGGTGGCGGGCGCAATGAAGCTCAAAGGCATCAAGCATCCGTAACTGCTTTTGCTTTTGTAGGAGCAAGGCTTGCCCGCGAAGGCATCAACTCGGTTTGACTGAAACACCGTGGTGTCTTCATCGCGGGCAAGCCTTGCTCCTACAGGGGCGTGTTATGTTTCTTTGTGTGAAATAGTCAACCAAGCAACCGCTTGGTTGACTACGCTTGCTCCAGACCAAAAATAAAGGAGCGAGTCGCATGTCTGCTGCTTTTCGTTTGCCGCTGGACGTCTTTTACGAACGTGAGACCCGTCATCCCCGTCAGCGCTTTCTGGTTCAACCGGTGGGCGGCGGTCAGGTCGAAACCCTGACCTGGGAAGACGTCGGTCATCAGGCCCGTTGCGCCGCGCACTGGCTGCGGGCGCGGGAATTGCCGCAAGGCAGCCACATCGCCCTGATCTCGAAAAACTGTGCGCACTGGATCGTCGCCGACCTGGCGATCTGGATGGCCGGGCACGTTTCGGTGCCGTTGTACCCGAACCTCACCGCCGAATCCGTCGCGCAAGTCCTCGAACACTCCGAAGCGGCGCTGGCGTTCATCGGCAAGCTCGATGACTGGCCCGGCATGTCCCGCGGGGTCCGCCCCGACCTGCCGACCATCAGCCTGCCACTGCATCCGCCGGGCAGCTTCGATTTCAGCTGGGCCGACCTGCAAAGGAGTTCGCCGATTCAGGATGACCCGAAGCCCGCCGCCGACCAACTGGCGACCATCATTTACACCTCCGGCACCACCGGCATGCCCAAAGGCGTGATGCACAGCTTTGGCACTCTGGGCTTCGCCACCACCCACGGCACGCAATTGTTCGGCCTCAATGAGTCGGATCGGCTGCTGTCCTACCTGCCGCTGTGCCATGTCGCCGAACGAATGTTCGTTGAACTGGCCTCGATCTACACCGGACAAACCGTGTTCTTTGCCGAGAGCCTCGATACTTTTCTGACCGATTTGCAGCGTGCGCGGCCGACCGCGCTGTTCGGTGTGCCGCGCATCTGGACCAAGTTCCAGATGGGCGTGTACAGCAAGATCCCGGCGAAACGCCTCGACTTCCTGCTCGGATTGCCCTTCATCGGCAAGCGGGTAGGGCATAAAGTGCTCGCCGGGCTTGGGTTGGACGCCTTGCGCGTAGCGTTGTCCGGCGCGGCACCGGTGCCGCAGACCTTGTTGCTGTGGTACCACAAACTCGGGCTGGACGTGCTGGAGGTTTACGGCATGACCGAAAGCTGCGGTTATTCCCACATCGGCCGGCCCGGCGAGAACAAGCCCGGCTGGATCGGCAAGCCTTGCCCGGAGGTTGAAGTGCGGATCGCCGAATCGGGCGAGGTCATGGTACGCAGCGGCGCGACCATGCTCGGGTATTTCAAGGAGTCGGAAAAAACCGCCGACACGATCAGCGAGGACGGCTTCCTGCGTACCGGTGACAAAGGTGAGCAAGACGCCGAAGGCAACCTGCGCCTGACCGGACGGCTGAAGGAAATCTTCAAGACCAGCAAAGGCAAATACGTGGCCCCTGCACCGATTGAAAACCGCCTGGCCGTACATTCGCGAATCGAACAGGTGTGCGTGGTCGGCGACGGTTTGAGCGCGCCGCTGGGACTGTGCGTGCTCTCGGCGGTGGGGCAGCAGGACGCGGGTGGAACCGCGCGCGCCGGTCTGCATTCAAGCCTGGAAAAACTGCTGGAGGAGGTCAACGACGCCCTCGACAAGCATGAGCGCCTGCGCCGGCTCGTGGTGGTCAAAGACAGCTGGGCGGTGGAAAACGGTTTTCTGACACCGACCCTGAAGATCAAACGCAGCGTGATCGAAGCGGCTTACGGGGCCAGGTTCGAAGAATGGAGCGAGCGCAGCGAAGCGGTGCTGTGGCAGGATTGAGTCACGAACAAAACCAACAAAGGATGTCTGCAATGAGTTTGTGGCGTACCACTCCCAACATCGAGCAGTTGAACGCGATTCAGAAAAACACCATCGGTGAAGTGCTGGATATCCGCTTCGAAGCCTTCGACGAAGAGTCACTGACCGCGAGCATGGTCATCGACCACCGCACGCACCAGCCTTATGGTCTGTTGCACGGCGGTGCCTCGGTGGTACTGGCGGAAACGGTCGGCTCCATGGCCAGCTATTTGTGCATCGATGCCAGCAAGTTCTACTGCGTGGGCCTGGAAGTCAACGCCAACCATTTGCGTGGACTGCGCAGCGGTCGCGTGACAGCCGTGGCCAAGCCGATTCACATCGGGCGCACCACCCATGTCTGGGATATACGGCTGACCAGCGATGAGGGCAAGGCCAGTTGTGTGTCGCGGTTGACCATGGCCGTTGTGCCGTTGGGAGAAAATCCGCCGGCGCGTTGATTAACGGCCCGCTCCGCTGCGGGATGTGCGCCAGGCTCCTTGAAACATAGGCATGACCGGACTGTCATCATTCCTGGCAGTTACGGTCATTGCTGTAGGACGTCGTCTTACGGACAATCAACGCCTGTTCTCGCTTATGGATTTGCCGGTATGTCGCAGCAGATATTTTTCGCCCACGCCAACGGTTTTCCTTCGGGGACCTACGGCAAGTTGTTCGCGGCGCTGGCGCCCGAGTATCAGGTGACGCATCTGGAGCAGCACGCCCATGACCCGCGTTTCCCGGCGGACGACAACTGGCACAACCTGGTGGACGAGCTGATTCATCACCTCGAACAACAAGCAGAGCCGGTGTGGGGTGTCGGCCATTCCTTCGGCGGCGTGCTGCACCTGCACGCCGCGTTGCGCTGTCCCGAGTTGTACCGCGGCGTGGTGATGCTCGATTCGCCGGTGCTGACTCGCGCAGATCAATGGGTGATCCTCGCCGCCAAGCGCTTCGGCTTTATCGACCGCCTGACCCCGGCCGGTCGTACGCTGGGGCGTCGGGAAGAGTTCGCCGACCTCGAAAGCGCCCGCCGCTATTTTGCCGGAAAAACCCTGTTTCGCAGCTTTGATCCGGAATGTTTCGACGCCTACCTGCAACACGGTTTGCACAAGGTCGGCGACAAACTGCGCCTGCGTTTCGACCCGGCCACGGAAATCAGCATCTACCGTGGTGTGCCCCACACCAGCCCCGGCCGCGCTCGGCAGTTGAAGGTGCCGCTGGCGGTGGTGCGCGGGCACAAGAGTCGAGTGGTGATGCGTCATCACGCCAGTTCTGTCGGTCGCATGCCGTTGGGCGAATCCCTGACCATGCCGGGCGGGCACATGTTTCCCCTCGAACGTCCCCAGGACACGGCCTTGCTGCTGAAAAACCTGTTCAGCCGCTGGGACGGTCGCCATCAACAGGATTGTGCATGAGCCATGTCGTCGAAGAAGTCCGCCTGAGCCTGCCGCACATCGAACTGGCAGCGCACCTGTTCGGTCCCGAAGACGGTTTGCCGGTGATCGCCTTGCACGGCTGGCTGGACAACGCCAACAGCTTTGCCCGGTTGGCGCCAAAACTCAAAGGACTGCGCATCATTGCGCTGGACATGGCCGGTCACGGTCATTCCGGGCATCGTCCTGCGGGTGCCGGTTACGCGATGTGGGACTACGCCCATGACGTGCTGCAAGTCGCCGAACAACTTGGCTTGAAGCGTTTTGCGCTGATGGGGCACTCCATGGGTGCGATCGCTTCGTTGATCATTGCCGGTTCGCTGCCGGAACGTGTCACCCATCTTGCCTTGATCGACGGCATCATTCCTCCTACAGACAAAGGCGAAAATGCCGCCGAGCGCATGGGCATGGCCCTGCAAGCGCAGCTGGATCTGCGGGAGAAAAGCAAACCGGTCTACAACACCCTCGACCGCGCCATCGAAGCGCGCATGAAAGGTCTGGTGGCCGTCAGCCGCGAAGCCGCCGAACTGCTGGCCCAGCGTGGCTTGATGCCGGTGCCGGGCGGCTACACCTGGCGTACCGACAACCGCCTGACGCTGCCGTCACCGCTGCGTCTGACCACCGAACAGGCCATGGCCTTCGTCCAGCGGGTCAGCTGTCCTGCGCTGCTGGTCGTCGCGGCCGACGGCATGCTCGCCAAACATCCCGAGTTGCTGGAGCGTCTACCCTTTAGCCGTGAACAGCTGCCTGGCGGTCATCATTTGCACCTGAATGACGAATCCGGTGCCGACCTTGTCGCAGACTGTTTCAATCGGTTCTTCGCCGTTCCTTGACTTGCGCCGGGCAACTGTCGAGGCTGGGCGGGTTGAAATGGGAGACAACCATGATAGATCTCTACACCGCTGCGACCCCGAATGGCCACAAGGTCTCTATCGTGCTCGAGGAACTCGGCCTGCCCTACACGGTGCACGCCTTGAGTTTCGATAAGAAGGAACAGAAGTCCGCGGGCTTCCTCAAGATCAACCCCAATGGCCGCATTCCGGCGATTGTCGACCGCGCCAACGGCGATTTTGCCGTGTTCGAGTCCGGCGCCATCCTGATTTACCTCGCTGAAATGACCGGCAAACTGCTGCCTCAGGACCCCAAGGGGCGTTCGGTGGTGTTGCAGTGGCTGATGTTCCAGATGGGTGGAATCGGCCCGATGCAGGGCCAGGCCAACGTGTTTTTCCGTTACTTTCCGGAGAAACTCCAGGGCGCCATCGACCGCTATCAGCATGAAACCCGTCGCCTGTATGAAGTGCTCGACACGCGCCTGCAAGACGTGGAATTCCTCGCGGGCGAGTACAGCATTGCCGACATCGCCACTTTTCCGTGGGTGCGTGGGCATGAGTGGTCCGGTGTCGACGTGGACGGCTTGACGGCCCTGCAACGCTGGATGGCGACTATGGAAGCGCGTCCGGCGGTGCAGCGTGGTTTGCTCGTTCCCGAACGCATCGACGACGCCAGCGTCGTCAAGGGTGCCCAGGCCATGCTGATCCAATGAGCTTATCCATGCGTTCAATCAGTCTGCTGGCGCTGTGTTGTTTCAGTCCTCTGGTGTTTGCCGCCGATGTGCCGGGCAGTCAGGACCTGCCGATCGTACCGCGGGTGACCGATTCGCAGATCGTCGACTATCGCCCGGCGGTCGAACTTGAGCGGATCTATCCGCTGGGTTCAATCCGCAAGATCAGCGGCCAGTTGCGTTTCGACGGTCAGGTCAGCGCCCGTGGGCAAACCACTTCGGTGACCTACGAGTTGCCACCGGAACATTCGTCTACCGAAGCATTTACTGCCGCTCGCGAAGCCTTGCAGAAGCAGGACGCGCAGTTGCTGTTCTGGTGCCAGGCCCGTGATTGCGGTGAAAGCAGCCTGTGGGCCAATGAAGTCTTCGGCAATGCCAAGCTCTATGGCGCTGACGATCAGCAGGCCTATCTGCTGTTGCGGTTGGCGGCGCCAAAGGACAACACGCTGGTGGCGCTGTACAGCATCACTCGCGGCAATCGCAAAGCCTATCTGCACGTTGAACAGTTCGATGCTGGCGCACCGCTGGGTGATCTGCTGCCCACTTCCGCTACCTTGTTGCGAGAGCTCAAAAGCACCGGTGAACTCGATTTTCCGAAACTGACCAATGCGCCCGACGAGACCTGGCTGCGCTTGCTCTCGCGTGGCCTGAACCTGGACACGACCCTGCGGGTGACCGTTTCCGGACCCAATGCCGAAGCCTGGCGTCAGGCATTAATGAGCCAGGGTGTACGGTCGGCGCGGATGGAGACGGGCAGCGTCGAAGGCTCTGGCCTGCACATCGAGTTGTTGCGATAAGCTGGATCAGGCGGACGCGCTGGCCGCGTTCGCCTACTCTTTTGCGAACTGACTTTTTTCGAGATTCGGATGATCAATAACGATCGGCTGTTGGTGCAAATCCTGCTCCTGGTGCTGTTTGGCGCGAGCTTCTGGGTGATGGCGCCGTTCTGGTCGGCGTTGTTCTGGGGCGCGGTGCTGGCGTTTGCCAGTTGGCCGCTGATGCGTTTGCTGACGCATTGGCTCAACGGTCGCGAATCCCTGGCGGCGGTATTGCTGACTCTGGGCTGGATGTTGGTGGTGGCGGTGCCGCTGGTGTGGCTGGGTTTCAACCTGGCGGACCATGTACGCGACGCCACGGCGTTCATCAAGGATGTGCAGATGGATGGCTTGCCTGAAGCGCCGACCTGGCTGGGCAGCATTCCTCTTGTTGGTGAACGGTTGGTGGTGATCTGGAACACTATCGATCAGCAAGGCGCGGCGATGATGGTGTCGCTCAAACCTTATCTGGGGCAGGTCGGTAACTGGCTGCTGGCGCGCAGTGCACAGATTGGCGGCGGCATTCTCGAGCTGACCCTGAGCATCGTGTTCGTATTCTTTTTCTACCGGGACGGGCCGCGCCTGGCGGCGTTTGTCCACGGCCTGCTGCAACGGTTGATCGGTGATCGCGCCGGTTACTACATCGAACTGGTGGCGGGTACGGTTCAGCGCGTGGTGAACGGCGTGATCGGGACGGCGGCAGCCCAAGCGGTGCTGGCGTTGATCGGGTTCCTGATTGCCGGAGTACCTGGAGCGCTGGTGCTTGGCATCGTCACTTTCATGCTCAGTCTGATTCCCATGGGGCCGCCGCTGGTGTGGATACCGGCGACCGCCTGGCTGGCCTGGAAGGGCGAGTACGGGATGGCAGTGTTCCTCGGGATCTGGGGCACGTTCATCATCAGCGGAGTCGACAACGTGCTCAAACCTTACCTGATCAGTCGCGGCGGGAATTTACCGTTGGTGATCGTGCTGTTGGGGGTGTTTGGCGGGTTGATCGCTTTTGGGTTCATCGGCCTGTTTATCGGGCCGACGTTGTTGGCTGTTGCGTACAGCCTGTTGACTGACTGGAGCAAGAGTCAGGCGCGGGTGGAAGATCGGCGGCCTTGAGGTTTTTTGTCGAGGCGTAGGGCCTCTTCGCGGGCAAGCCTCGCTCCTGCAGGTCATATGTCGTTCACGGACAATACGTACGACATATGACCTGTAGGAGCAAGGCTTGCCCGCGAAGCTTTTGACTCAGCTCGTTACGTTAAGGTACTTGCCCACTGTCGCCACCTTGTCGAGCGAGTACTGCTTGCTCAGGTTGGCGATCATTTTGTTCAGCGCTTCCGCCACGTTCGCCTGATCGGTCGAACTGTCGCTGTTTTTCTCGCGACCGGCCTGCAGCGCGGCTTTCAACTCGTCGCTGCTGACTCCGCCACTGCTGTCGCTATCCAATACCTTGAGCAGCGCAGCACTGGTGTAGGTGCTCGTCGATGGCGTGCTGTCACTCGCCTGCAACGCGCTGCTCAGTTCGGTGGCGCTGACACTGCCATCGCTGTCCGCATCGAGCTGGCTGAACAGTTCTTCGCCGGACACCTGCTGAGGTGGCAGCGGTGGCGGGGCGAGACTGGCGGCGAGTTCGTCCTTGCTGACGACGCCATCTTCGTTCTTGTCCAGGGCCGAGAAGATTTCCGTGCTGTCAGCGCTGCTGCCGGCGCTGGTCAGACCGTTGCTCAGTTCGTCGCCGCTGATGGCACCGTCGCCGTCGGCGTCCAGAGCGCTGATCAGCGCGTCGGCCAGTTCGGTGTCCGGCGCCTGATCATGCGGCGGTGGCGGAGGCGCCATCGCGGCCATTTCTTCGCTGCTCAGGCTGCCGCTGTCGTCACTGTCCAGGTCGGCGAAGTTTTTACTCAGACTGACCAGCAGACCGTCATCGGATTTCTGTGACAGGGCGCTTTTGAGCTCGTCCTGATCCACCGAACCATCGCTGTTGGTGTCGAGTTTGGAGAGCAGTTCTTTCTGGAATTGCTGGCTACGGGCATTGCTGGTGGTGGTGCTGGCGGTATTGTTATAGCTCGTGTAGTTGCTGACGCTACCGATCATTGGGCTCACTCCCTGGAATGGAAAGCCGGCGGGTGCACCGGCTTATGCAGCCTCAAGGAGCTAGTTGTCGTGGGTATGTGGGGTTTGTACCGAGTGGTATACACAGGTCTCCGGTCAGACTCAGATCCTTGTGGCTCAGGTGCGGGGCAACGAGATAACGGCGGTCAGGCCACCACCGGGGGTTTCTTCCAGCGTCAATTGCCCACCCAACCGTTCAGCCGCCTCACGGGCAATGGTCATACCCAGCCCGACACCACCGGAGTTGCGATTGCGCGAACCTTCCAGGCGAAAGAAAGGTTCAAACACGGCTTCGCGTTTGTCAGCCGCGATCCCCGGTCCGTGGTCGATCACCCGAATCACCAGGTGTTCGCGATTGTCTTCAAGCGCGATCTGCGCCTGCCCGGCATAACGCAGGGCGTTATCCAGCAAGTTGTTGATGCATGAACGCAGAGCCATCGGCTGAACCTGCAACGGTGCGCAGTGGCCGTTGGCCTGGACATCAGAACCCTGGTCCTGGGCGTTTTCACTCAGGGATTCGACCAGCGCCTGCACGTCCATCCACTGCGGGGCCTCGCTGGTGCGCTGCTCGTGCAGGTAGGTGAGGGTGGCGTCGAGCATGCTGATCATGTCGTCCAGATCCTGGCGCATCTGACCTTGCAGCTTGTTGTCGTCGATCTGCTCCAGCCGCAGCTTGAGCCGGGACAGCGGCGTGCGCAGGTCGTGGGAGACCGCGCCGAGCATCCGCGAACGCTGCTGCATTTGTTCGATGATGCGTTTTTGCATCAGGTTGAAGGTGTAGGCCGCCTGCCGGGCTTCCCGTGGGCCGGACTCATCCAGCGGCGGGCTGTCGAGGTTTTCGCTCAGGCGCTCGGCGGCGTCACTCAGGCGCTGGATCGGTCGGCTCAGCAGTTTTGCGCCGTACCAGGCTGCAATGATCAGCGAGATCAACTGGAACGTCAGCGGCACCAGCGGCCCACCGAACCAGGGCCGTGGTGGCCGTTTTTCGAAACGCGGCTCCATCGGCGGGCGTTGCCCTTCCAGACCCTGGAAGAACTCGGGCGGCGGAGGCGGTGGAGGTGGACCGTAATGATGGAACCAGGCAAACGCGAGCAGATGCGCCAGGATGATCGCCACCAGCAGCACGCCAAACAGGCGGCCGAACAGCGTATCGAAGCGCGCACGCATCAGCCGATGTCTCGGGCGTCGAACAGGTAACCCTCACCGCGAACCGTCTTGATCAACTGCGGGGCTTTCGGGTCGTCCCCGAGTTTTTGGCGCAGACGCGAGACCAGCAAATCGATGCTGCGATCAAAGGCTTCGATCGAGCGACCGCGCGCCGCATCCAGCAGTTGTTCGCGGCTGAGCACTCGGCGCGGACGTTCGATGAACACCCACAGCAAGCGGAATTCGGCGTTGGACAGCGGAACCACCAGGCCATCCGCCGCGATCAATTGGCGCAGGACGCTGTTCAGGCGCCAGCTGTCGAAGCGAATGCTCGCACGCTGTTCGGTGCGATCGTCGCGCACTCGCCGCAGAATGGTCTGAATCCGCGCGACCAGTTCTCGCGGTTCGAACGGCTTGGCCATGTAGTCGTCTGCGCCCAGTTCCAGGCCGATGATCCGGTCGGTGGGTTCGCAGCGCGCGGTGAGCATCAGGATCGGAATGTCCGACTCGGCGCGCAACCAGCGGCATAGCGACAGACCGTCTTCACCGGGCAGCATCAGGTCAAGCACCACCACGTCGAAATGCTCGGCTTGCAGCGCCAGACGCATGGCGGCGCCATCGGTGACGCCGCTGGCGTGGATGTTGAACCGGGCCAGGTAATCGATCATCAGCTCGCGGATCGGGACATCATCGTCGACGATCAGCGCGCGGATGCTCCAGCGCTTGTCGTCGCCGGGCGCTTTTTGATCGTCGTTCAAGGGGGCTTGGGTGCTGTGCATGCGTGCGTTCATCTGCCAGGTAGGCTGCCAACCACAAAGATAGGCTGCGAGGTTGTGGCTTCAGCATAGGCGTCCGGCCCGGAGGCGGGAAGTGCTGTAAGGACGTGTTGCGGCTGCCGAGGGTAGCGGGCAAGGGTGTTGTGGGCGTGTCGTGTGTGTATCGGTCTCGACACAATCGGCGAAAGGGCTAGTCTTGGCTGAGCGCCGACGACGATTTACCGATCATCGGGTCCCGCAGCCGCGCTGGTTCCGCTACAATGCGCGCCGATTTCGTCCTGCCTGAGAGCCCGCACATGTCCGTCTGCCAGACTCCTATCATCGTCGCCCTGGATTTCCCCACCCGTGACGCCGCACTGAAG
This sequence comes from Pseudomonas sp. LBUM1651, assembly GCF_059716135.1. Classification (NCBI taxonomy): domain Bacteria; kingdom Pseudomonadati; phylum Pseudomonadota; class Gammaproteobacteria; order Pseudomonadales; family Pseudomonadaceae; genus Pseudomonas; species Pseudomonas sp. LBUM1651. The sequence goes on from NZ_CP166805.1 coordinate 1,560,861, forward strand.
CTGGCCGACCAGTTGGACCCGAAACTGTGCCGGGTCAAAGTCGGCAAGGAACTGTTCACCAGCTGCGCCGCGGAAATCGTTGGCACCTTGCGCGACAAGGGTTTCGAAGTGTTCCTCGACCTGAAGTTCCACGACATTCCGAATACCACCGCCATGGCAGTAAAGGCTGCGGCGGAAATGGGCGTGTGGATGGTCAACGTCCATTGCTCTGGCGGTCTGCGCATGATGGCTGCTTGCCGTGAAGTGCTGGACCAGCGCACCGGGCCGAAACCGCTGCTGATCGGCGTGACCGTGCTGACCAGCATGGAGCGTGAAGACCTGGCGGGGATTGGCCTGGACATCGAACCGCAGGAGCAGGTGCTGCGCCTGGCGGCACTCGCGGAAAAAGCCGGGATGGACGGCCTGGTGTGCTCGGCCCTGGAAGCCCAGGCCTTGAAATCGGCTCACCCGTCGTTGCAACTGGTGACCCCGGGGATTCGTCCGGCGGGCAGCGCCCAGGACGATCAACGCCGCATCCTGACCCCGCGTCAGGCGCTGGATGCCGGTTCCGATTATCTGGTGATCGGCCGTCCGATCAGCCAGGCGGCAGATCCGGCCAAGGCGCTGGCCGACGTAGTAGCCGAGATCGCCTGACACTCTTTGTAGGAACCGGCTTGCTGGCGATGGCATCACCGCGGTGTTTCAGCCGAACCGCAGTGATGCCATCGCCAGCAAGCCGGCTCCTACAGGTTGGGGTTAAACCTTCAGCACCAACTTCCCGAAATTCTCCCCGCTGAACAACTTCATCAGCGTCTCCGGGAATGTCTCCAATCCTTCAACAATGTCTTCCTTGCTCTTGAGCTGCCCCTTGGCCATCCAGCCGGCCATTTCCTGCCCGGCAGCGGCGAACTGTGCGGCGTAGTCCATCACCACAAAGCCTTCCATCCGCGCGCGGTTCACCAACAGCGACAGGTAGTTGGCTGGCCCTTTGACCGCTTCCTTGTTGTTGTACTGGCTGATGGCGCCGCAAATCACCACCCGCGCTTTCATGTTCAGGCGGCTCAGCACCGCGTCGAGGATGTCACCGCCGACGTTATCGAAATAAACGTCGACGCCTTTCGGGCATTCACGCTTGAGGCCGGCGACGACATCTTCGCTCTTGTAATCGATGGCGCCGTCAAAACCCAGTTCGTCGATCAGGAACTTGCACTTGTCCGCGCCGCCCGCGATGCCGATCACACGGCAGCCTTTAATTTTGGCAATCTGCCCGGCAATACTGCCCACCGCCCCGGCCGCGCCGGATAGCACCACAGTGTCACCTTCTTTCGGTGCACCGACATCGAGCAGGGCAAAGTAGGCGGTCATTCCGGTCATGCCCAGCGCGGACAGATAACGTGGCAGCGGTGCCAGTTTCGGATCGACCTTGTAGAAACCGCGCGGCTCGCCAAGGAAATAATCCTGCACGCCCAGGGCGCCATTGACGTAGTCACCGACCGCAAAGCCTGGATTGTTCGACGCCACGACTTTGCCTACGCCCAATGCGCGCATGACCTCGCCGATACCGACGGGCGGGATGTAGGACTTGCCCTCGTTCATCCAGCCGCGCATGGCCGGGTCGAGGGACAAATATTCGTTTTTGACCAGGATCTGACCCGCGGCCGGTTCTCCGACCGGTACTTCCTGATAGGTGAACGTCTCGCGGGTAGCCGCGCCCACCGGACGTTTGGCGAGCAGGAACTGGCGATTGGTCTGGGTAGTCATGACAGGCACTCAAGATGAATGAAGCCTTGTTGATAGACCTTCATTGTCGCCGCCGCAAGTTTGGCTGATGCGGCGAATGCAGCCTGATCCAGTGCAGTGATAGTCAGGCCGGTCGTTCTATCACTGCAACTCATGGGCGCCCAACCGGCCTTCTGATAGTGCTGCCGTGGCGGTAGCGCCTGTGGCTAGACTGGGCCCACGCGAAACCCCGCATTCTTCTCTTCGAGGACAAAACAATGAGCATGACGTTTTCCGGCCAGGTCGCCGTCGTAACGGGCGCCGCCAACGGTATCGGTCGCGCGACCGCCCAGGCGTTCGCCGCCGAAGGGTTGAAAGTGGTGGTGGCCGACATGGATACGGCTGGTGGCGAGGGCACTGTGGCGCTGATTCGCACGGCAGGCGGCGAAGCGACCTTCGTGCGCTGCAACGTCACCGTGGAAAGCGATGTAAAAAATCTGATGGACGAGGTGGTGAATACCTACGGCCGTCTTGATTACGCCTTCAACAATGCGGGCATCGAGATTGAAAAAGGCAAACTGGCCGAGGGCACGGTCGACGAGTTTGACGCGATCATGGGCGTTAACGTCAAAGGCGTCTGGTTGTGCATGAAGTACCAGTTGCCGCTATTACTCGCCCAGGGCGGTGGCGCGATCGTCAACACCGCTTCCGTCGCCGGCCTCGGTGCTGCGCCGAAGATGAGCATCTACGCGGCGTCGAAACACGCGGTGATCGGCCTGACCAAATCGGCGGCCATCGAATACGCCAAGAAAAAAATCCGCGTGAATGCGGTGTGCCCGGCGGTCATCGACACCGACATGTTCCGCCGCGCCTATGAAGCGGACCCGAAGAAGGGCGAGTTCGCCAACGCCATGCACCCGGTGGGTCGTATCGGCAAGGTTGAAGAAATTGCCAGTGCCGTTTTGTATCTGTGCAGCGATGGTGCTGCGTTCACTACGGGTCATTCGCTGGCGGTGGATGGGGGGGTTACGGCGTTTTGATACGCCGCGGTTCTTCGGGTACATATCCATTTCTGCGGTAACGGCGGCTATTGGTTCCGCCTTTACGGCGGGTCACTTGGAAGAGCGCCAAGTAACCAAGCGCTTTTGCCCCTTTCGTTCGGTGCCTCGCTAAGGCTCGGCATGCCCTCGTTCCGGTCCTGCTCCGTGGGCCCGCCGCCATCGGTCATCCATGGCCGGGGGCGGCTAACCCGGCATCCTTGCCGGGTTGCCCACTGCGCAGAACCGGAACGAAGCCTCTCGAGGGGGCGACTACCGCCACAGCACCGCGAGGCGGCCTACCGGCCGGCCTGGCTCTTTGATCGTACGCATTCCCCTTGTGGGAGCTAGCCTGCTAGCGATGGGCGTCAACGATAACGCGTGCTGTCTGAATGAACGCGGTGTCTGGACGTCTATCGCTAGCAGGCTAGCTCCCACAGGTATGAGTTCGCTCTAGTTGTTGATCTGGCTTTGGCTTTGGCTTTGGCTTTGGCCGTTGATCTTGCTTTTGATCTTGATCTGCCCCGTCGGAAGGCCGTACGTCAGGGGCGAAAGCGCTTGGTTACTTGGCGCTCTTCCAAGTGACCCGCCGTAAGGGCGGAACCAATAGCCGCCGTTACCGCAGTAATGGATATGTACACCCAGCCCCAACCCCAACTACCGCTTTTTTTGCTCCGTGAAAATCTCGGCAATGTGTTTCAAATGGTTAGAATCGTGAGTTTTGACGGCGTTGTCGCACAGCCCATCGAGCGCGCCTGTGATTAACTGATTCCGTCAAACGAACAGGAGTTTGCTTGCTCATGGAATTGAGAATCGATCGACAGGCCTTGGTGCCGGTCGTACAGCAAGTCGTCGACGCGCTAGCGTGCTGGCTGCGTCAGAGCGACATGGAACCGGGGACGCGTTTGCCGTCTGCACGGCAAATCGCGCGGACCAATTTACTCAGCCAGTCCAGCGTCGTTGAAGCGTGCGACCGGCTGGTGGCTCAAGGGGTGCTGGCATCGCGTCATGGCGCTGGCTTCATAGTCGCAGCCCCAACGTTGGCCGCTGCGGATACACCCTGGTTCGAAGGCGCGGAGTTACAGCCATTCAACGCTGTGGGCAAGCTGAAACTGGGATGTGGCGGGCTCCCCGAAAGCTGGCGCGAAACGGATGACCTGACGTACGCGATCCGCGAGGTCAGCCGTACCGACATGGCTGGCCTGTTCAATTACAGCTCGCCGCTGGGTCTGCTTGCGTTGCGTCAACAAATCATCAAGCGCTTGAGCCAGCTTGATATCGACGCAGAAGAAAACCGGATCATGACGACAGCAGGAGCTAGTCAGGGGCTCGACCTGATCGTGCGTACCTTGCTCAAACCGGGTGATTGCGTCGTGGTCGAAAGTCCCGGCTATTCCTTGCTATTCGAGCTGCTCAGGCTGCACGGTGTCTCGATGATTGAAGTGCCGCGCACGCCGCGCGGGCCTGACATCGAGGTGCTCGAGGCACTGCTGCTTGAGAAAAAGCCCCGAGCGTTGTTCATCAACAGCTTCTATCACAACCCTACTGGCAGCAACCTGACGCCGGTGGTGGCGCAGCGGATTCTGCATCTGGCCAAAAACCATGGCGTGCTGGTGATTGAGGACGACGTCTACGCGGATTTTCACAGTGGCCCTGGTACGCGGCTCGCCGCGCTGGATACCGATGACAACGTCATCTACGTCGGCAGCTTCTCCAAAACCCTCAGCAGTTCGTTACGGGTCGGTTTTGTCGTGGCCGGTGCCGACGTTATTTCGCGACTGGCCGAGGTCAAGCGGATCAGCAGTCTGGGCGCTTCCGGGTTTTGTGAGTCGGTGCTGGCCTGCCTGCTGGCCAGCGGTGCTTACCGCAAGTTGGTGCTGCGGCTGCGGCAGCGACTAAGACATGACCGAGAGGCCGCACTGCAGGTGCTGGAAGACGCCGAGTGGGAGGTATTCGGTAAACCCGTCGGCGGTTTGTTCATCTGGGCGCGGTCGCGCAAGTCCGACTACGCTCACGTGCGGACACAGGCACGGCGCTTCGGCGTCCTGCTGTCTTCCGCGACGGCATTCAGTCCCGCCAGTGAGGCCAGTGAGGCCAGTGACTGGCAGCGTATCAATGTGGCCTGCGCCTGTGATCCGCGAGCCCGGGCGTTTTTTCAGGCCACCGCTTCGGATCGACCTCAAGCGTTCTGAAAACGACGTTGGCGTAGCTTTTTGCCATTATTCCGACGCCAGAGACTTGTGTTGACACAGGCCCGTTGCGAATCTGCGTCAACAGACTATGTCAGGGGACTAAGTGCAATGATTTCGGCCGTGCAAGGACGTTTTGCCAACCTCGGTATGGCAAAAAAACTGGGTGTCGGGTTTGTGCTGGTGCTGCTGTTGACAGCCTTGGTGGCGGCCATCGGTGTATGGTCCCTGCAAACGATCAGCCAGCGCTTCGACGGGCTCAAACAGATGTCGTCGCTCAACAGTGGCTTGCTCAAGGTGCGCCTGCTCGAGCAGGAGTATGCGTTGCACGGCAACCCGAAAATTGTCACGGCCTTGCACGAGGGTGTCGATGGCCTGGTCGTCCTGGCGAATCAGCTGAAGGCGCAATCGCCCGCCAACGTTGCCGTGATGAGCGACGTCGAGCAGTCGTTGGGGGCTTACCGCAATGCGTTTGACGAATTTGTCTCGCTGAGTCAGGCCAAGGACCTGGCGCTGGAAATGGCCAGTTGGTCGGTCTCCAGCGTGGCCAATAATCTCGACGTTTTGCAGGCCGGGCTCGCGGATGATGGCGCCTACGCCTTGAAGGAATCCGAAGGCAAGGACGGTTCCCAGTTCATCGAGCAGGCCAATCAGGTCAGCCAGGTATCGCGGCTGATGCTGCAAGCCATGAACGAAGCACGTGTGCGCCTCGACCAGAGCCGCAAGGGTGACGACAGCGCCGGGCAAGGCAAGATCGAGCAGGCCGACCAGGCGCTGACTCAGGCCGAGCAACTGAAAACCACGGTCAAGGATGAGGGCTACCTGACTGTCCTCAATGAAGTGGTCGGGCATATCGGCGGTTTCAGCGAAAAACTGGCGGAATACACTGGCCTGCTGGCTCAGGAAAAAACCGTCTACGAGCAGTTGCATCAACGCGCCGCGCAGGTAGTGGAGCGGGTGGACCAGGCCTACGTCGCCGAAGACCAGTCGATGCAGACCGAGCTGAAAAAGAACTCGTTGCTGATTATCGGTTCGTCGGCCCTGGCCTTGCTGGTCGGGCTGATCGCGGCGTGGGTGATTACCCGATTGATCGTCGGACCGCTGCGCAGTGTGATTCGCGTTGCCCAGCAGATTGCCGCGGGCGATTTGAGTGCGACGGTTGAAGTGACCCGTCGTGATGAGATCGGCCAATTGATGCAGGCCATGCAGCAGATGGGCGCGGGGCTCAGCAGTATTGTCAGCGGTTTGCAGGCAGGCATCGAACAGTTGGCCAGTTCGGCTCAGTCGCTGTCGGCGGTGACGGAGCAGACCAATCTTGAAGTCAGCAGTCAGAAGGAAGAAACCGAGCAGGTCGCTACGGCCATGAATCAGATGACCGCTACCGTGCACGACGTTGCGCGTAACGCAGAGGAGGCTGCCCAGGCCGCACAGACGGCGGACGGCAAGGTCGAAAGCGGCCAGGCGGTGGTGCGCCAGAGCATGGCGCGGATCGAGCAACTGGCGGACTCGGCGTCCTCGGCCAGTTCGAGCATCGAAAGTCTGAGTGCGGAAATCCAGAATATCGGCACGGTGCTCAGCGTCATCAAGAGTGTGGCCGAGCAGACTAACCTGTTGGCGCTCAACGCGGCTATCGAGGCGGCACGGGCCGGCGAGCAGGGCAGGGGGTTTGCGGTGGTTGCCGATGAGGTGCGGGCTCTTGCCAGGCGGACCCAGCAATCGACCGAGGAAATCGAGCGACTGGTCAGCGCCTTGAGATCGGCGGCGCATTCGTCGGTGCAGCAGATTCAAAGCAGTAGTGAGCTGGTGAAGCTGACAGTCAGTGATGCGCTACAGACCGAGAGTGCGCTGGGCAGCATTGCAGCGGCGGTGTCGTTGATTCAGCAGATGAACCAGCAGATCGCGGCGGCTGCGGAGGAGCAGAGTTCGGTGGCTGAGGAGATCAACCGCAGTGTGACCAGTATTCGGGCCAGTGCGGATCAGTCTTCGTTGGCGATGCAGGGGAATGCGGCTTCGAGTATCGAGCTGGCGCAGTTGGGGGTTGAGTTGAAGGGGATGGTCGGGCACTTCAGGCTTTGAGGCTTGAGAACCTGGCGGCCTGGTAGCCGACCAGGTTCTTGTTGTGGGTGTACATATCCATTTCTGCGGTAACGGCGGCTTATGGTTTCGCCCTTACGGCCAGCCCTTTCAAGGTCTTCGTTTAGAATCTCCCAAAACTCCAGTCAGGGTGACGAAAACGATGTGGGCAGAAATTCTAGCGCGATTTGAGAAAAAGACACCGGCCAGTGTCATGGCGAAATTGATACTGGAACAGGCTGTTCCTGCCGAATGGGTCGATCAGGTGTTCGAGGAACACCGTCAACGCCAATACCCGCGTGAGCTGTTGTTTTCGACCATCGTTGAGCTGATGTCCCTTGTTTCATTGGGTTTGCGTCCTTCCTTGCATGCCGCGGCACGCCAGATGGAGGATCTACCGGTTACCTTGGCAGCGCTCTATGACAAGGTCAGTCGCACAGAGCCGGCGTTACTACGGGCGTTGGTCACCGGCAGCGCAGAACGCTTGGCTCCGACGATAAAAGAGCTGGGCTGTTCAGCGATTTTGCCCGGCTGGCAATTGCGCATTGTTGACGGTAATCACCTGCCTTCTACCGAGAAGCGTTTGGGGGCTTACGCCGTGAACGAGGCGCGGCTCGACCGGGTTTTTCGGTAGTGGTCTACGAGCCGGACCTGGATCAGATTGTCGATTTGCAGCCTTGCGAGGACGCCTACGCGAGTGAGCGCGTCAGTGTGCTGCCCTTGTTGGCTCGCGCCAGTGAAGGACAGCTTTGGATGGCTAATCGGCTGTATTGCACGCTGCCCGTCATGCAAGCCTGCGAGGAAGCGCGCGCCTCGTTCATTATTCGCCAGCCCAGCAAACATCCACGCCTGATTCAGGAAAGCGACTGGCAAGAACCGGTGCCAGTCGAGGCCGGAACAGTGCGCGAACAAACGATCGAGCTCAAAGGTGGCCACCGCTGGCGCCGAGTTGAGCTGAACCTGCAAGCACCGACCGAATCAGGCGACTCAGTGATGTGGTTCTGGAGCAATCTGCCCGAGAGCATCAGCGCCGAGCAGATCGCCGATTTGTACCGTCGCCGCTGGAGTATCGAGGGAATGTTTCAGCGTCTCGAATCGGTGCTGGACAGTGAGATCGAAAGTTTGGGTTCTCCCCGCGCGGCCTTACTGGGCTTTGCTTCGGCGGTGTTGGCCTATAACGTTTTGGCCGTTCTCAAACGCAGTGTGGAGCAAGCCCATCGCGAGACTCAGGCCGAAGGCTGGGAAGCCTCGACGTTCCACTTGGCGGTACAAGTACGCAGTGGGTTTGAGGGTATGCAGATCGCGTTGCCCTCGGATGTCCTACTACTTCAATCGAGCTCAGAAACTCTGGTTCAACGCCTGTTGGCGCTGGCCAGAATGATCAAACCCAAACAGGTCGCCAAAAGCGTACGCGGTCCGAAGGTCGCCAAACCCAAGGAGTGGCTGGAGGGCAAGGCTGCACATGCTCATGTGTCGACGGACCGAGTGCTTAAGGCTCATAAAAAGAAAACACCTTGAAAGGGCTGGCCCTTACGGCGAGTCACTTTCGAAAAGCCTGCGCGGCCCGGCGGAAAGTAACCAAAGCGCTTTTGCCCCTTTCGTTCGGTGCCTCGCTTAGGCTCGCCATGCCCTCGCTCCGGTCCTGCTCCGTGGGCCCGCCACCATCGGCCATCCATGGCCGGGGGCGGCTACCGCGGCATCCCTGCCGCGGTGCCCACTGCGCAGAACCTGTGCTCGGCCTCTCGAGGGGGCGTGCACCGCCACAGCACCGCGAGGCGGCCTACCGGCCGGCCTGGCTCTTTGGGTGTATGCATTCCCCCTGTGGGAGCTAGCCTGCTAGCGATGGACGTCAACGATTACGCGTGCGGTCTGAATGAACGCGGTGTCTGGACGTTTTTCGCTAGCAGGCTAGCTCCCACAGGGGATGTTTGACGGGCATGACATGGGTGTTCACCGCCGATGACCTTGACGAATATCAGGTCGGCTATCAGGCCGCCTCGCTTTGGCTGTTGATCTGGCTTTTGATCTTGATCTGCCCCGTCGGAAGGCCGTACGTCAGGGGCGCAGGCGCTTGGTTACTTGGCGCTTTTCCAAGTAACCCGCCGTAAGGGCGGAACCAATAGCCGCCGTTACCCAAAAACGGATATGTACCCCGACCAAAAAACAGACGGCCTTGTCATTTGCTCAGCGCATGCTCCGCCCGCACCGAATTCATGAACGCCTGCATCGCCGACGATTGAATCCGATGACGCCGGGTAATCAACCCATACGGCGGCAACCGCGCTTCAAACTTGATCGGCAACACCGCCAGCAAATCCCGCCCCGGATAATCCTCGACCACCGACACCGGCGTAACGCCGAGCATGTCAGTCTGCTGGATCAACGAGAGCAAGGTCATGATCGACGTGGTTTCAACGATGCTGCTGGGGATGTCGACCCGCGCATTGTGGAAGACCTGATTGATGATCGCGCGCATCGGGCTGGGTTGCTGTTGCAGCACCCAGGTCATGTTCTGCAACTCCGCCCAGCTCAGGTGCTTTTCCTGCGCCAACGGGTTCTGCGCGCCGGCAATGACGCACAACGCCTCTTCGCCGAGACTGTCGAATAGCAACTCTTCGGCCCTCGCACCGGCCGGAATCCGCCCCAGCACGATGTCGAGTTGATCCTGCAACAGTGCCTGGACCAAAACATCGCTGGTGTCGACCTGAATGCTCATCGACAACCGTGGATGGCTTTGCTTCAAGGTGGCGATGGTGCGGGTCAACAACCCCGAGGCCAACGCCGGAATCGCGCCGACGGCGACCCGTCCAAGGTTGCCGGATTGCAGTGCGACCAGTTCTTCACGCATGCCGCTGAGTTCGGCAAACACCATGCGCGCGTAGTAGATGACGGTTTCACCGAACGGAGTCGAGCGCATGCCCCGAGGCAGGCGTTCGAAGAGTTCGACGCCGAGCAAGTCCTCGGCCTCGTGCAGCATCTTGGTCGCCGCTGGTTGGGTCATGCCGATGTGATCGGCAGCGCGGCGCAACGAACCGAATTCCTGCAACGCCAGCATCAACCGCAATTGGCGCAGACGCAGTCGACTGTGGATCACATTGGCATCAGGAATTCGGGTCATGGGCCGCGCTCGCATGAAAGACTGCGGCAAGCCTGACAACAAATGCCAGGCGTTGCCAGCATTGCTGTGTCACAGCACCGATTTGGTCTTGGCGACAGGCGGTTTGCGCAGGCCCACCAGGGCGCCCAGTGCCTTGGAAATCAGCGGCCAGAACAGCATCAGCAGCGCTGCCGTGGTCAGGCAACCCACCAATGGGTTGGACCAGAAAATTCCCAACTGCCCGTCAGAAAACAGCATCGATTGACGGAACGCATCCTCAGCCTTGTCCCCCAGAACAGCGGCCAACACCAGCGGCGCAATCGGGTAACCGAGTTTCTTGAACAGATAACCCAGCGCGCCAAAGCCCAGCATCAGCACCACGTCGAAGAACGAGTTGTGCACCGAGTAAGCACCGATGGCGCAGACCATGATGATGATCGGCGCAATGATCGAGAACGGAATGCGCAGAATCGAGGCGAACAGCGGCACCGTGGCCAACACCACGATCAGACTCACCACGTTGCCCAGGTACATGCTCGCGATCAGGCCCCAGACAAAATCGTGCTGCTCGACGAACAGCGTAGGGCCAGGGTGCAGGCCCCAGATCATCAACCCGCCGAGCATCACCGCCGCCGTGGCAGAACCGGGAATGCCCAGTGTCAGCATCGGCAGCAGGGCGCTGGTGCCGGCGGCGTGGTCGGCGGTTTCCGGGGCGATCACGCCTTCGAGTTCACCCTTGCCGAAGTTCTCGCGGTTTTTCGAAAAGCGCCGCGCCAGGCTGTAGCTCATGAACGAAGCCGCCGTCGGGCCGCCCGGCGTGATGCCCATCCAGCAACCGACTAGTGTGCTGCGCACAATCGTCCACCAGTAACGCGGCAACTTGGCCCAGGTGCGCAAAATCACCATCGGCGTAATGCGCGCATGCTCGCCGCGAAACACCAGGCCTTCCTCGACGGTGCAGAGGATTTCGCCAATACCGAACAGCCCGATTACTGCCACTTCAAAACTGATCCCGGTCATCAGGATCGGCTGGTCGAAGGTCAGGCGCAGGTTGCCGGACACCGTGTCCATGCCGACCGCTGCCATGGCGAAACCGATCATCATCGCCACCACGGTTTTCAGCGGTGGGTTCTTGCTCATGCCGATGAAGGTGCAGAACGCCAACAGGTACACCGCGAAGAACTCCGGTGAGCTGAAGGACATGGCGAACGCGGCGATCTTCGTCGACAGGAAGGTCAGCAACAATACCCCGGCCAGCGCGCCGATCAGCGCCGAACTGAACGCGGCGGTCAACGCTTCGGCGGCGCGACCTTCGCGGGCCATCGGGTAGCCGTCAAACGTCGTCGCCACCGATGAGGGCTCGCCGGGTATGTTGAACAGGATCGAGGTGATCGAGCCGCCAAACAGAGCGCCCCAATACATGCACGACAGCAGGATGATCGCCGACACCGGCGACATGGTGAATGTCAGCGGCAGCAGCAACGCCACGCCATTGGGGGCGCCGAGGCCGGGCAACACGCCGACCAGAATGCCCAGCAGCACGCCGATCACCATCAGGCCGATGTGGCCCGGGGTCAGGATCAGGTTCATGCCTTGCAGCAGGGAATCGAACTCGCTCATTTGAAATTTCTCCCGGCCAGGGCAATCCAGTTGCCCATCGGGCCGGCATCCAGCGGGACCTTGAACCACAGCGCGAAAATCAGGTAGCTGGCAAGTACCGCGCCGAGGGATACGCTGCCGATCATCAACTTGCCGTAAGGCTTGGTGCGGACCTTGTCACGCCACATGAACCAGGCGATGAAACAGGCCGACGCCACATAGATGCCGGTGAACGGCATGGCGCCAACGAACAGCGCAATCGGGATAAACACCGACAGCACTTGTTTGAACGCGCTGCGGCTGACGAATGAAAGGCTCAGGGCGTGCCAGCGCACCAGGGTCCATACGCCGTTGGCCACGCTCGCGGCGCTCAGCATCAGGCCGATGTAGAAGGGGAAGTAACCCGGCTCGGGGCCGGAATCACCCCAGCCGATACCTTGTTCGACACTGCCGAACATCACCACCACGCCGATCAGCGCAGTGAAGACGGCCAGACCGAGTTCGACCCAGCAGGTACCGACCAGCGACGGTGAATCCGAAGAATGGGACATGAAGACACCTCCAGAGGTGACGGCCGTGCTCAGGCGGACGGCCGTGGGCAACTCAGTTTTTCAGCCAACCGGCTTCTTTGAACACCGGGGTGACGCGGGCGGTGTCTTTCTCAATGTAGGCGGTCAGCGGCTCGCCTTCGAGGAAGGTCGGCACCAGCGCGTTCTGCTTGACGTAGGCCTTGAACTCCGGGGTCTCGGTGACTTTGCGCATCAGTTCGACATAGAACGTCCGCTGCTCGGCGGTGACTTCGCCGGGCATGAACACCGTGCGCGGGAAGCGATACTGATCGATGCCCAGGCCCTGTTCGTGGCAGGTCGGCACATCGGCCCAGGATTTGTCGCCGGCGACCTTCTCGGTATAGCTCATGCGCTCCTTGCTGAACACGCAGAGTGGCTCGACCTGGTCACCGCGCCATTGGCTGATGCTTTCGCTGGGGTTGTTGACGTTGGCGGCGATGTGTTTGCCGGCCAGTTGAGTCGCGGCTTCACTGCCGCTCTTGAACGGGATGTACACCAGTTTGCTGTTGTTGGTCTGGTTCAGCAGCAGGGTCAGTGTCTGGTCGACGTCCTTGGACTGGCTGCCGCCCATGCGCAGGTTCGACGGGTCAGCCTTGACCGCCTCGTAGAAGCCTTTGGCGTCCTTCCATGGCGCGTCTTTATAGCTCCAGAGAATGAAGTCGTCCTCGGCCACGGCGGCAATGGGGGTCAGTTCCTGCCATTGGTAGCCGAGCTTGGACACCAGTGGCAGCAGGTAGATGTTGTTAGTGCCGATCACCAGTTTTTCCGGATCGCCCTTGTTCATTTTCAGGTCGAGGAAGGCTTCGGCGCCATTGCCGCCACCCTTGTTGAGGACGATGGTATTCACGTCGAGAAACTTGTGGGTGGTGATGATCGACTGGATCAGTCGGCCGAGCTGGTCGGTGCCGCCACCGGGACCACCGGCGACAACGATTTCGACGTTCTTGTCCGGTTGCCAGGCGGCATGAGCGAGAACGGGAAGGGTTCCGGCGGCGACCAGCGTGCAGCCAAGAAACAGACGGGATGTGCGACGGACGAATGCATTTCGCATGATGGAAGGCCTCGTTTTTGTAGTTGTTATGAGTGACTTGTCGGTATTCAAAAGCTGCAAGCCTGGCCTGAGTGTGGGAAGCCTCCGCCCCCGCGTCTAGTCAAAACAATACATACACCGATAGCCTGCGGTTATAGGTCTGGAAGGCAAATATCGCCATGATCGTCAAGGCCTTTGCGCCAGAGCGGTTTGAGAGGAAAGTCAGGGTAGGCGCTGCCCATTGAAAGCCCCCTGAAAGCAGGGCGTGACATAACCCGAGGCTATCGCCGTATTTCAATCTTTGATTAGACGGTTATCACTGAGCCTTCGATAGTGCTCACCAACGCCGTGAAAACGCGGCAAAACGCCGACTTTTGTAGGAGCCGGCTTGCTGGCGATGGCGGCGCATCATCCAACATTGATGCGCCTGACACACCGCTATCGCCAGCAAGCCGGCTCCTACAAGGTCCGCGTTTGAACTCCACAAAAAAATAATAAAAGAGGTACGCACCATCGCTCGTCCCAGTGCTTCCCTGCATCTGCCCGGCGCAGTTGCCCAGCCCGTCGCAGCGGCCACACCGCTGACCGGCATGACCAAGGCCAGCAGTGTGCGCTGGCGGATCTTCGCGATCATCTTCGCGTTGACCATGGTCAACCTGATTGATCGGGTGTCGCTGTCGATTGCGATGCCAACTATCGCCCATGAATTTTCCCTGTCGCCGAGCATGCAAGGGCTGATTCTCAGCAGCTTCTTCTGGGCCTATGCATTGCTGCAGATTCCTGGCGGCTGGATGATCGATCGCTTCGGGCCGCATCGGGTCATCAGTTGGTCCACCGGGTTGTGGGGCACGTTTCAAGTGCTGGCGGCGTTTGCCACTGGCGGGTTGTCGTTGCTGTTCGCCCGGGTTGCGCTTGGCGCTGCCGAGGCGCCGTTGTTCCCTTCGGGCGGCAAGTTGATTTCCCTGTGGCTGGCGCCGAGCGAGCGCAGTCGCGGCGCGGTGCTGATGGACAGCGGCAGCCCGCTGGGCGTAGCGCTCGGCGGGTTGATCATTGCCTACCTGATCGCTTCGCTGGACTCATGGCGTCTGGCATTCGTGATCGCCGGCATCGCAACGCTGGTGCTGGCCTGGCTGGCGCGGCGGTATCTGCGTGATGACCCGGCCACTCACCCGCAAGTGAATGCCGAAGAACTCGAGAAGATCAACGCCGGGTGCGCGACGCCTGCTGCCGAAGCGGCGCGTGTGCCGGTCAAGGGCCTCGGCATCGCCGCCCGTTCCCTGAGCGGTTTGCTGATCGGACGTGCCAGTTGGGCGATGGTGTATTTCGGTCTGCTGACCTGGGGCCCGAGTTATCTGGCCCAGGCCCGTGGCTTCGATATCAAAGGCATTGGCGCGGCGACGTTCGTGATTTTCGTGTGCGGCGCGCTGGGATCGTTGACCGGTGGATTCCTCTGCGACGAGCTGATCCGCAAAGGCGTCAGTCGCGGTATCGCGGTCAAGAGCCTGCTGGCATTTTCCGGTCTGGTAGCCCTCGGTGCGTTCCTGTTGCTGCCGACCCTGAGCAATCCTTTTGCCGCTGTGGCGCTGTTGGCCATGACCGCGTTTTTCCTGATGTGGGGCAGTCTCTACTGGAGCTTCCCGGCATTGCTGGCGGCACCGGCGCGAGTCGGGTTGATCGGCGGTGTGATGAACATGGCTGGCAGCACGGGCGGTATCGCGGTGCCGATTCTGGTCGGCGTGATCCTGCAAATGGCCGGTGGATTTGCGCCGGTGCTGGGGTTCTTCGCGGCGTGCTCGGCCGTCTTCGTTTTCGCCACGTTGTTCATCAGCCTCGACGAGGTGCGGCATGACTAAAATGTATGACGGCCCGATCATCGACGCCCATCATCACTTCTGGGATCCGACGATCAATCACCATCCGTGGCTCGCGCCCGAGGCCAACATCCCGTTCCGCTACGGTGATTACAACGCAATCAAGCGGCGCTATTTTCCCGACGATTATTTCGCCGATGCCGGTCCGCACAACGTCGTGCAAACGGTGTACATCGAGACGGAATGGGACCCGCAAGACCCGATCGGCGAAACCCGTTTCATCGAGCAACTCGCCGCCCGTTACGGCGTGCCGAATGCGATCGTTGCGCAAGCCTGGCTCGATCACCCGGACGCCCTCGCGGTGCTCAGCGAGCAAGCCAGTTTCAAGTGCGTGCGCAGCGTGCGCCACAAGCCCGGCGGACCGACAACACCCGCGCAAGTCGGCCATGTGCGCAGCCTCATGAGCAACGAACACTGGCGTCGCAGCTACGCCGCATTGCAAGGGCTGGGGCTGCATTTCGATTTGCAGACGCCCTGGTGGAACCTGCACGAAGCCGAACGGCTGGCCCGGGACTTTCCCGGCACCACCCTGATTCTCAACCACGCCGGTTTGCCCAATGACCGCAGTGCCGAGGGCTTGGCAGGCTGGCGTCTGGCAATGGCGCGGCTGGCCGAGTGGCCGAACGTGCAGGTGAAGATTTCCGGCCTGGGCGTGGCAGGGCGGGCATGGCGTGCAAAGGACAATGCGTGGATCGTGCGCGAGGTGATCGCCATGTTCGGCACCGATCGGGTGATGTTCGCCAGCAACTTCCCCGTGGACAGCCTGTGCGGCTCGTTCGACGACATCTACAGCGGTTTCAAATCCATCGTTGCTGACCTGCCGCAGGCCGATCAGGAGCACCTGTTCTACAGCAACGCGCAGCGGGTTTATCGCTGCGAGCCTTGCGCCATTGACCGTACATGGCCCGAACCCTTGAGGAGTGAAGCATGAACAAGACAACCATCGCCATGGTCCTGGGCGACCCGGCGGGCATCGGCCCGGAACTGATTGCACGCCTGCTCGCGGAACCTCAGGTTCGCAGCCAGGCCAACGTGATCCTGATTGCCGACGAGGCGGAAATGCGTCGCGGCATGCGCATCGCCGGGGTGGAATTTCCTTACCGTCGTGTGGAGTCGCTGGAACAGCTGTCATTTGTCGATGACACGCCGCTGTTCTATGACTTTCGCGGCGACACCATCGGTGAATTTCCGCGCAGCGAAGCCAGTGTCATCGGCGGTCGCTACAGCCTCGACACCCTGGAAAAAGCCCTGCGCCTGACTGAGGCCGGCACCACCGATGCCATTCTGTTCGGGCCATTGAACAAGACCTCGCTGCACATGGCCGGGATGGCACACAACGATGAGCTGCACTGGTTCGCCGAGCTGCTGGATTTCCATGGGCCGTTCTGCGAGTTCAACGTGCTCGACAATCTGTGGACGTCGCGAGTGACGTCCCACGTGGCACTGGCCGAGGTGCCGGGCATGCTGACTCAAGCGCGGGTGGTGGAAGCGATCCAGCTGATTGACACCGCGCTCAAGCGCAACGGCCTGGAAAAACCGCGCATCGGTGTGTGCGGCTTGAACCCTCACAACGGCGACAACGGCTCGTTCGGGCGCGAAGAATTGGACATCATCGGCCCGGCGGTGCGCTCGGCGCAGGCGTTGGGGATTGCGGCTGAAGGTCCGTACCCGGGCGACACGATTTTCCTCAAGGTTCAGGGCGATGCCAGCGTCTTCGACGCGGTGGTGACCATGTACCACGACCAGGGGCAGATCGCGATCAAGTTGATGGGCTTTTCCCGTGGGGTGACGGTGCAGGGCGGCTTGCCGATTCCGATTACCACGCCGGCCCACGGCACCGCGTTTGATATCGCGGGGCAGGGCAAGGCGAATGTCGGGGCGATTCGCCAGGCATTCGAGATCGCGTGCCGGATGGGCGGCAACAGCTACTGACCCCGATCTATAAAACAACACAACTCCAATGTGGGAGCGAGCCTGCTCGCGATGACGGTATGACAGACACCCTTGAAGTGCCTGACACAACGCTATCGCCGGCAAGCCGGTCTCGCTCCCACATTTGTTTTTGTGTTGGGCCGATAACCCGATCTACCGGATATCTCGTTTTTGCGATCACCCCAGGTTATCGACGGATGTGCATAAGTGATTATCCGTACCCCCCAAGCGCTGGCTAAAGTCGCTCCATCGAATGACCAGCGCCGATCACCCGAACGGCTCTGCGCAGCGACTCAACAACTACAAAAAGCCGGCAGCGCAAGGAATCCGTATCCATGAAAATCAAAGCAATCCGTACCCGCGTTTTCGAGTGGAAAGGCAAAGTCGTCCCGCCTCAAGCGCACTTCTGCACCAACGCCAGCGACATCCTGTTCGAGCGTGGCGATGCCATGGGCTCGTTCCGTTTCCACGGCTGGCTGGTGGTGGAAGTCGAGACCGACACCGGACTCGTCGGCATCGGTAACTGCGCCCTGGCGCCGCGTGTGGCCAAGGAAATCATCGACACTTACCTGGCGCCGATTGCGCTTGGCGAAGACCCGTTCGACAACGAATACATCTGGCAGAAGATGTACCGCCAGAGCCACGCCTGGGGCCGC
The DNA here is from genome assembly GCF_059716135.1 of Pseudomonas sp. LBUM1651. Taxonomy (NCBI): domain Bacteria; kingdom Pseudomonadati; phylum Pseudomonadota; class Gammaproteobacteria; order Pseudomonadales; family Pseudomonadaceae; genus Pseudomonas; species Pseudomonas sp. LBUM1651. The sequence continues at coordinate 1,578,612 of NZ_CP166805.1, forward strand.
AAAGGCATCGGCATGGCGGCGATCTCGGCGATCGACATCGCGATCTGGGACATCATGGGCAAAGCGGTCAACAAACCGGTGTTCAAACTGCTCGGCGGGCGGACCAAGGAAAAGATCTGGACCTACGCCTCCAAGCTCTACGCCAACGACAACCTTGACCTGTTCCTCGAAGAAGCCCAGGGCTATCTGAACCAGGGTTTCACCGCGCTGAAAATGCGTTTCGGCTACGGCCCGAAAGACGGCCCGGCGGGCATGCGCAAGAACATCGAACAGGTGCGGGCGTTGCGTGAACTGGCCGGCCCGGACATCGACATCATGCTCGAATGCTACATGGGCTGGACCCTCGAATATGCGCGGCGCATGTTGCCGAAACTGGCCGAGTTCGAACCGCGCTGGCTCGAAGAACCGGTGATCGCCGACGATATCGAGGGCTACATCGAGCTGAAAAAAATGGGGATCATGCCGATCTCCGGCGGGGAACATGAGTTCACCTCGTACGGCTTCAAAGACCTGCTGGAACGCCGCGCGGTCGACGTGATCCAGTACGACACCAACCGCGTCGGCGGCATCACCGCCGCGCGCAAGATCAACGCCATGGCCGAAGCCTGGTCTGTGCCGGTGATCCCCCACGCCGGGCAGATGCACAACTACCACCTGACCATGTCCACCACCGCCTCGCCGATGGCCGAGTTCTTCCCGGTGTTCGACGTCGAAGTCGGCAACGAACTCTTCTACTACGTGTTCAAGGGCGAGCCACAACCAGTCAACGGCTACATCCAGCTCGACGACAACACGCCGGGCCTGGGCCTGGAAATCTCCGATGAGTATTTGAGCGACTTCAACATCATCGAGTGACCCAAATCCCCGACTATATGGAGGGCCGTCATGCGCCTGATTCAATTTGAAAACTCTGCCGGTGAGCGCCAGGTCGGACTCGTCGAAGGCTCACAGGTCCAGGTGCTGAAAGGCACCCGCACCACCCGTGAACTGGCACTCGCGGCGATCCGCGCCCAACGCAGCCTGCAAGAAGAAGTCTTCCTGCGCGGTACCGAGCCTGGCCCGGATTACGCGCAGCTGTTGCAGCAGGGCAAAGTCCTGCCGCCGCTGGACCACGAAGACCCGGCCCATTGCCTGATCAGCGGCACCGGCCTGACCCATCTGGGCAGTGCCTCGGCGCGAGACAAGATGCACCAGCAGGACGGCGCCGTTGAAGCCGGCATGACCGACACCATGCGTATTTTCAAGTGGGGCCTTGAGGGTGGCAAACCCGCAGCCGGCCAGATCGGCGCGCAGCCGGAATGGTTCTACAAGGGTGACGGCAGCATCGTCGTGCGCCCCGGCGCGGACTTCCCGGTGCCGCCGTTTGCCGAGGATGCTGGCGAGGAACCCGAGCTGACCGGCCTTTACGTGATCGGCGACGACGGCCTGCCATATCGCGTCGGTTATGCGCTGGGCAACGAGTTCTCCGACCATGTCATGGAGCGGCGCAATTACCTGTACCTCGCCCATTCGAAACTGCGTTTCTGCGCTTACGGTCCGGAGTTGCGCGTCGGTGAGTTGCCCCGGCATCTGGCTGGCACCAGCCGCATCATCCGCAACGGCGAAACCCTCTGGGAAAAAGAGTTTCTCAGCGGCGAAGACAACATGTGCCACAGCCTCGCCAACCTCGAATTCCATCACTTCAAGTACGCGCAGTTTCTGCGGCCCGGCGATGTCCACGTGCATTACTTCGGCACCGCCACGCTGTCGTTTGCCGACGGGGTGAAAACCCAGCCGGGCGACCGCTTCCAGATCAGCCTCGATGCGTTCGGCGCAGCGCTGGAAAACGGTATCGGCGAGAGCGCAGCGCCATTGGCCATCGGCCAGATTCGCGCGCTCTAGAAGCTAGCGGAGCATTCGCTCCCTGTAGGAGCCGGCTTGCTGCGGGCGGCGTTCCGACGATAGCGGCCTGACAGACACCCAAGATGTGACAGTCCCACCGCAATCGCCAGCAAGCCGGCTCCTACAGGTCCGTGCCAATCGATCAGGAAAAACTTTATGACCACGCTACTCGGACACAACTACATCGGCGGTCGTCGCAGTGCCAACGGCACGTTGCAGCTGCAAAGCCTCGATGCGACCACCAGTGAGCCGTTGCCCGGCAGCTTCTTCCAGGCCACTGAAGCCGAAGTGGATGCCGCCGCCAAAGCCGCTGCCGTGGCGTACCCGATCTACCGCAACCTGAGCGCGGAAAAACGCGCGACCTTCCTCGACGCCATCGCCGATGAAATCGATGCGCTGGGCGATGATTTCGTCGCCACTGTATGTCGGGAAACTGCCTTGCCGGCCGGGCGTATTCAGGGTGAGCGCGGACGGACGAGCGGTCAGATGCGTTTGTTCGCCAAAGTCCTGCGGCGCGGTGATTTCTATGGTGCGCGGATTGACCGCGCATTGCCGGATCGTCAGCCGTTGCCGCGTCCGGATCTGCGCCAGTACCGTATCGCCATCGGCCCGGTTGCGGTGTTCGGCGCCAGCAACTTTCCGCTCGCCTTTTCGGCGGCGGGTGGCGATACCGCCTCGGCGCTGGCGGCCGGTTGCCCGGTGGTGTTCAAGGCGCACAGCGGGCACATGGCGACAGCCGAATGGGTGGCGGATGCGATCATCCGCGCCGCCGAGCGCACCGAGATGCCGGCCGGCGTGTTCAACATGATTTATGGCGGTGGCGTCGGTGAGTGGCTGGTCAAGCACCCGGCGATTCAGGCGGTGGGTTTCACCGGTTCGCTCAAGGGCGGCAATGCCCTGAGCCACATGGCCGCGACCCGACCGCAGCCGATCCCGGTGTTTGCCGAGATGTCGAGCATCAACCCGGTGTTCCTGTTGCCCGAAGCCCTCAAGGTGCGTGGCGAGCAGATCGCTGCGCAACTGGCGGGTTCAGTGACGTTGGGCTGCGGTCAGTTCTGCACCAATCCGGGTCTGGTCTTCGGTCTGCGCTCACCGCAGTTCAGCACTTTCCTCGAAACGTTGTGCGCCAGCATGAACCAGCAACCGGCGCAAACCATGCTCAACGCCGGCGCACTCGTCAGCTACAGCAAAGGCCTCGGTGAGCTGCACGAACATCCGGGGCTGACGCACCTGGCGGGCAAACCGCAGCAGGGCAATCAGGCGCAGCCACAGGTGTTCAAGGCGGATGTCAGCCTGTTGCTCAAGGGCGATGAACTGCTTCAGGAAGAAGTGTTCGGGCCGACCACCATCGTCATTGAAGTCGAAGACCAGGCGCAACTCGCGGCCGCGCTGCACGGTTTGCGCGGGCAACTGACGGCGACGCTGATTGGCGAGGCCGAAGAGCTGCTGGAATACCGCTGGCTGGCCGAGTCGCTGCAGGAAAAGGTCGGGCGGATTTTGCTCAATGGCTATCCGACCGGGGTCGAGGTGTGTGAGGCGATAGTGCATGGCGGGCCGTATCCGGCGACGTCGGATTCACGGGGAACCTCGGTGGGGACGCTGGCGATTGATCGATTCCTGCGGCCGGTGTGCTTCCAGAATTATCCGGATGCGTTGTTGCCCGAGGCGCTGCGCAACGCTAATCCGCTGGGGATTCGGCGGTTGGTGGATGGGGAGGTCAGTCAGTCAGCTTTGTAGTGTCTGAGCGATGCCTTCGCGGGCAAGCCTCGCTCCTACAGTGCAGTGTCGTTCACGTACATTGAGCACGACACTAAACCTGTAGGAGCGAGGCTTGCCCGCGAAGGCGTCATCAGCCGCACCACAACTCTACTTGGCAGCCACCGCTGCAGCCTTCACCACCGTGGTCTTCAACACCAACCACAACGCCGCCGCAATCAACACCCCGCCATAAATGTGCGCCATCGACAGCGGCTCATCCAGCAACAACGCCCCCCACAACACCCCGAACGGCGGGATCAGGAAGGTCGTGGTCATCGACTTCACCGGCCCGACCGAGCTGAGCAGACGGAAGTAAATAATGTACGCCAAGGCGGTACACATCAGCCCCAACCCCAGCAGCGACAACCACACACTCCAGCCGCCCCAGCTCGCCGGTGGCTGGCTGATCACGCTGTAACCAAACAGCGGCAACAGAAACAAGGTCGCCCCAAGCATGCTGCCCAGTGCCGAAAGACGACTGTCGAGACCGCCGGCCTGATCGAGCCAGCGGCGAGCAAGGAACCCGGCGAAGCCATAACAGGTGGTGGCGAGCAGGCAGGCGAGGGCGCCCATCAGCAGTTGCAGGTCGAACGCCACCGGACCGGCGCGGGTCAGGATGCCGACCCCGAACAGACCGAGGAACACCCCGCCCAGCTTGGCGGCGGTGAGTCGTTCACTGAAGAACAGCCCGCCGATCAACACGCCCATCAATGGCGTGGTGGCGTTGAAGATTGCCGAATAACCGGCCGGCAGCACCTGGGCCGCCACGGAATAGAGGGTCGCCGGGATCCCGGAGTTGATCACCCCGAGCAGCATCACGGTTTTCAGTTTGCCTTTGAAATCCCAGCTGATGCGCATCAGCCCGAGAATCACCAGCAACCCGACCGCCGCGATCGAGACGCGGAAAAACGCCGTGGGCACGGTGCCGATCACCGGGGCAATGATGCGCATGAACAGGAAGCTCGCGCCCCAGATGGCCGCCAGCGACAGTAAACGAACGGTATCGACAGGGCTCACGACGCACTCCTTCCTTGATGGGGACGAGAGTGTTGCCGAGAGCCTTGCCTATGGCAACCGAAAAACCGGCACTCAATTTTTGTGGCGAGGGAGCTTGCTCCCACCGGGCCGCGCAACGGCCCCAAAAACAGGTGAGCGCTGCGCACTCAAGCGGGAGCAAGCTCCCTCGCCACCGTTAAATTTGAAAGCGGGTGACTAGCCCGTTGAGGTCGACCGCCAGCCGCGACAGTTCCTGGCTGGCGGCGGAAGTCTGGGTGGCACCGGCGGCGGTCTGGGTCGAGAGGTCGCGAATGTTCACCAGGTTCTGATCGACTTCCCGGGCCACCAGCGCTTGCTGCTCGGCGGCGCTGGCGATGACCAGGTTGCGTTCGTTGATCTGCGAGATCGACGCGGTGATTTTCTCCAGGGCCTGGCCCGCGCCGTTGGCCCGGCGCAAGGTCTGGCTGGCATGCTCGGCACTGCTTTGCAGCGCGCTGACCGTGGCCCCGGTGCCGTTCTGGATGTTGTTGATCATCAGCTCGATTTCTTCGGTGGAATTCTGGGTGCGTTGCGCCAGCGAACGCACTTCATCGGCCACCACCGCAAAGCCGCGTCCGGCTTCACCGGCGCGAGCGGCTTCGATGGCCGCGTTGAGCGCCAGCAAGTTGGTCTGCCCGGCGATTGCGCGAATCACTTCCAGGACTTTGCTGATGTCCTGCGCCTGAACCGCCAACCCCTCGGCCTGTTCCGACGCGCTGAGCACTTCGCTGACCAGTCCCTGAATCGAGGTGATGGTTTCACTGACCTGCACGTGCCCGTGCTTGCTGTCCTCGTTCGACGCCTGGGAAGCTTCGGCGCTGGACACGGCGTTCGCGGCGACTTCGTCCACCGCAGTGCTCATCTCGGTGACCGCGGTGGCGGCCATCTCGATCTGGTCGTTCTGCTGTTGCAGGCCTCGGGTACTTTCCTCCATCACCGAACTCATTTCCTCGGCAGCCGACGCCAGTTGCCGCGCCGAGTCGCTGATGCCGCGAATGGTGGTGCGCAGGTTGCCTTGCATCTCGTCGAGGGCGTTGAGCAATTGCGCGGCTTCGTCCTTGCCGGTGCTGTCAATCTGTCCGCTGAGGTCGCCCGAGGCAATCCGGCGTGCGACCTGCAGCGCCTGATTGATGGGCGCCGTGATGCTGCGCGTCAGCAGCCAGGCCAGTAGCAGCGTGGCGACCAGCGCGACGACGATGATTGCGCCGACGATCCATTGCGCACGCTGGTACATCAACGCGGCGGCGTCCGCAGCAGCATCGGCGCCTTGCTGATTAAAACTGATCATCGACTCCAGGGATTTATCCAGCACGCTGCCCTGCGGGGCCAGTTCATTGTTGAGGCGGGCGTAGGCCTGGTCATCCTGGCCCGCATCGATCTGCGCGAGGATCTGGTCGAGGATGGCCATGTACTTGGCGACGGCGGCATTCAGGCTGTCGAGCATGACCCGTTCCTGGTCGCTGGACAGCAGCGTCTTGTGGTCGTTAAGGCGCTTTTGCAGTTCCTGGCGTTGGGCGCTGAGAATGCCTTTGCTCTTTTCCCGCACGGCGCTCTGGCGGTTGGCGATCAAGCGCAACGATTCCAGACGGATGGTGGCGATGTTGGACGCGCTGTCATGGATGCTCTCGATGCTCGGCATCCACGATTCCTCGATGACCGATGCACTCTCGCGCAGGGTCGCCATCTGACCCAGGCCAAACAGCCCGACCAGCACCAGAAGGCTGGCCAACACGGCAAAACTCAAGCTCGCGCGCAAACCTATGCGCATGTTCCTTATAGGCATCTAAAGTGCTCCTTGGGCATTTTGGGAGGTAGTCCTCGTGTACCGAGGATCTTGTTTTTAGGCGGGTGGAGGCGGGTGTATATCAAAGAGCCATCATCTTGGTAAGGCCAATTCACGAGCGCTTTTCCGGCTGGCAGGCCGTCCGGGCAAAGCAGAATCGCAGCGGCTGTCGATTGCCTGAGCGTGGATTGGATCCGAAAGCCAGATAATTAGAGGGCTGCAGATGAATCGAATAAGTCGTGGAAGGATGACTCGGCAGGTTGTTTGCTGACCGAACGGTCGATTAAAAAAACTCGAAAAAATCTGCGCCCCTGAACGACTCATTCGTTTTCTGGCTGAAATTACGCTTCTCCTGTACCCGGTTCACTGGCTAAGCTCAGGCCTTCCGAATTCCCGCAGAGGTCTCACCATGCCGCAGCAATGGCCAGCCGCCGACATCGCCCGAATGATCCTCGATGGCTTTGACGATTACCGCGAGCATTTCCGGCAAATCACCGACGGCGCCCGGGCGCGTTTCGAGCAGGCCAAGTGGCAGGAGGCGCAAGTCGCCTCGGCGGCGCGGATCAACCTCTACGAAGAAAAAGTCAGTGAAACGGTCGACCGGCTGCACATCGCTTTCGACGCCGACACGCTGGATGTCAGTTGCTGGCCCCTGGTCAAGAGCGCCTACATCAGCCTGATCGACCTGCGCTTCGACGATGAACTGTCCGAGACCTGGTACAACTCGATCTTCTGCGGGCTGTTCAGCCATGACCTGATCAGCGACGGCTGCATGTTCATCCACACCACCCGGCCGAGCCTGCGTCGGGCACGCGCCGCACAGACCCGCACCTACAAGCCCCAGGGCAAGCTGTCCGACATGCTGGAGAGCATTTTTGCCGACTACCGCTTCAGCGAGGATTACGCCGACCTGGCGGGCGATCTTCGCCGTCTCGAAGCACAACTGCGCGAGAACCTGCCGGACTGGGTGTGCAAAGACCCGGAACTGAGCGTCGAGCTGTTTTCCTCGGTGCTCTATCGCAACAAAGGCGCGTACCTGGTGGGCCGAATTTTCACCCGGGACGAGCAGTGGCCGCTGGTGATTCCGCTGCTGCACCGCGAAGGGCGGGGGATTCAGATCGATGCGTTGATTACTGATGAAGCCGATGTGTCGATCATCTTTTCGTTCACCCGTTCGTACTTCATGGTCGACGTGCCGGTGCCGGCGGAGTTCATCGGTTTCCTGCGGCGCATTCTGCCGGGCAAACACATCGCCGAGCTGTACACCTCGATCGGTTTCTACAAGCACGGTAAGTCCGAGTTCTACCGGGCGCTGATCAACCACCTGGCCAACACGGACGACCAGTTCATCATGGCCCCCGGCGTGCGCGGCATGGTGATGAGCGTGTTCACCCTGCCGGGTTTCAACACCGTATTCAAAATCATCAAGGACCGATTCTCGCCGTCGAAAAACGTCGACCGCGCGACGGTGATCGAGAAGTACCGTCTGGTGAAAAGTGTCGACCGGGTCGGGCGCATGGCCGATACCCAGGAGTTCGCCGACTTCCGTTTCCCGTTGAGCAAATTCGACCCGGCGTGCCTGGAAGAATTGCTGGAGGTGGCCGCGTCCACGGTTTCGGTGGAGGGCGACACCGTGTTGATCCGCCACTGCTGGACCGAGCGGCGGATGACGCCGTTGAACCTGTACCTGGAAAATGCCAACGAGGCGCAGGTGCGCGAGGCGCTGGAAGATTACGGTCTGGCGATCAAGCAACTGGCGGCGGCGAACATCTTTCCCGGCGACATGCTGCTGAAAAATTTCGGCGTCACCCGTCACGGTCGTGTGGTGTTTTATGACTACGACGAGATCTGCTTCCTGACCGAAGCCAACTTCCGCCACATCCCGCAACCGCGCACGCCGGAAGACGAGATGGCGTCCGAACCGTGGTATTCGATCGGGCCGCTGGATGTCTTCCCCGAGGAATTTCCGCCGTTCCTGTTCGCCGATTCCGGTCAGCGACGCTTGTTTGATCAGTTGCATGGCGAGTTGTACAACGCCGATTACTGGAAAAGCCTTCAGGAAGCCATTCGCGGCGGCAAAGTGATCGACGTGTTCCCGTACCGCCGAAAAGGCCTCGATAACGAGTAACGCAGTACAGGTGATCACCGACCTGTAGGAGCAAGGCTTGCCCGCGATGGCGTCCGCAAGATCGCTATCGCGGGCAAGCCTTGCTCCTACAAGGGAGTGGTACGCCCGAAATATGCCACGCTCATTTCTGCCGCCAAATCTGCGACAATCGCCCCCCTGCGCCACTAGACGACTTATTGCGTACCTGATGACTGACGAATCGCCTTCCATCGACAAGCTGCTGAAAAACCTCGATCACGCCATGCTCGCCGACCGCCACCGGCTGCGGCGGCAGTTGCTTGAGCTGCGCAAGAAACCCGACGAGGCCAAGCTGGCCCAGTGGGTGACGCGCCTGCAGGCGTCCTGTGATCAGGTGCTGGCGCGACGTGCCAGCCTGCCGGTGATTCGTTACGACGACAGCCTGCCGATCGCCGCCAAGCGCGACGAAATCAAAGAGGCGCTGCTCAAGCATCAGGTGCTGATCATCGCCGGCGAAACCGGCTCGGGTAAAACCACCCAGTTGCCGAAAATCTGCCTGGAAATCGGTCGCGGCCAACATGGCCTGATCGGCCACACCCAACCGCGTCGAATTGCGGCGCGCAGCGTCGCGAGCCGGGTCGCCGAAGAACTGGCGACGCCCTTGGGCGCGCTGGTCGGCTATCAGGTGCGGTTCGAGGACCAGAGCGATTCCAACACCCTGATCAAACTGATGACCGACGGCATTCTGCTGGCGGAAACCCAGAACGACCGCTACCTCGAACGCTACGACACGATCATCGTCGACGAAGCCCACGAACGCAGCCTCAACATCGACTTCCTGCTCGGTTACCTGAAAACCCTGCTGCCGCGCCGCCCGGACCTGAAAGTCATCATCACCTCGGCGACCATCGACCTGGAGCGCTTTTCCAAGCACTTCGACGATGCGCCGATCGTTGAGGTCTCCGGTCGCACCTTCCCGGTGGAAACCTGGTACCGCCCGCTGACCCTGGAGCAGGATGAAGAGGGCAACCGCGTCGAAGACGACCTGACCGTGGACCAGGCGATCCTCGCCACCCTCGACGAAATTGCCGCGTTCGAACGCAGCGAACGCAAGAGCCCCGGCGATGTGCTGGTGTTCCTGCCCGGCGAGCGCGAGATCCGCGACGCCGCCGACATGCTGCGCAAGGCCCAACTCAAGCACACCGAAATCCTGCCGTTGTACGCGCGGCTTTCGCCCGCCGAACAGCAGCGGATTTTCCAGTCGCACCCAGGGCGTCGCGTGGTGCTGGCGACCAACGTCGCGGAAACCTCGTTGACCGTGCCGGGCATCCGTTACGTGATCGACAGCGGCACCGCGCGCATCAGCCGCTACAGCTACCGCGCCAAGGTCCAGCGTCTGCCCATCGAGGCGATTTCCCAGGCCAGCGCCAACCAGCGTAAAGGTCGTTGCGGGCGGGTCGAGCCGGGCATCTGCGTGCGGTTGTTCAGTGAAGAAGATTTCCTCGGGCGCCCGGAATTTACCGACCCGGAAATCCTGCGGACCAACCTGGCGGCGGTGATTTTGCAGATGCTGCACCTGCGCCTCGGCGAGATCACTGATTTCCCGTTCATCGAGCCGCCGGATGGCAAAGCCATCAGTGACGGTTTCAACCTGCTGCAAGAACTGTCGGCAGTGGATCGCAACAGCCAACTGACGCCGCTCGGTCGCCAGTTGGCGCGCCTGCCGGTGGACCCGCGCATGGGCCGCATGCTGCTGGAAGCGGCGAAACTCGGCAGCTTGCAGGAAGTGCTGATCGTCGCCAGCGCCATGTCGATTCAAGACCCGCGTGAACGGCCGCCGGAGCGTCAACAAGCGGCGGATCAGGCCCACGCCCAATGGAAAGACGTGGACTCGGACTTCGCCGGGCTGGTCAATCTGTGGCGTGGTTTCGAAGAACAGCGCCAGGCATTGACCGCCAGTCCGCTGCGCAACTGGTGCCGCAAGAATTTCCTGAATTACCTGCGTCTGCGCGAGTGGCGCGACTCGCACCGTCAGTTGAGCCTGATCTGCCGCGACATGCAGTTGAGCCTCAACAAAGAGCCGGCGGATTACCCGAAACTGCACAAAGCCGTGCTGTCCGGATTGCTCAGCCAGATCGGGCAGAAAACCGAGGACGGCGATTACCTCGGCGCCCGTCAACGGCGCTTCTGGATTCACCCGTCATCGGGCCTCGGCAAGAAGCGTCCGCAATGGCTGATGACCGCCGAACTGGTGGAAACCACCAAGCTCTATGCGCGCATGGTCGCCAAGATCGACGCTGACTGGATCGAGCCGCTCGCCGGGCACCTGATCAAGAAAAACCACTTCGAACCGCACTGGGAGAAGAAGCGCGGTCAGGTCGTGGCGTTCGAACAAATCACCTTGTTCGGGCTCATCGTGGTCGGTCGCCGGCCAGTGCATTACGGGCCGGTCGATCCGGTGGTCTCCCGCGAGCTGTTCATTCGTGAAGCGCTGGTGCGTGGCGAGATCCAGTCAAAGGCCAAATGCCTGACGGCCAACAAACAACTGCTGGAACAACTCGACGAACTGGAAGCCAAGGCCCGTCGGCGTGACATTCTGGCCGACGAAGAAACGCTGTTCGCCTTCTACGATGCACGGCTGCCGGCGGAGATCCATCAGACCGCGACCTTCGACAGCTGGTACCGGGTCAACAGCCAGAAAGATCCGCAGTTGCTGATCATGCGCGAAGAAGACGTGCTGGCCCGCGAGGCCAGTGAAGTCACCGCCGCACATTACCCGGACACCTTGCACATCGGCGATCTGGAACTGGCGCTCAGTTACCACTTCGAACCGAACCATCCGCGCGACGGCGTGACCCTGCGCGTGCCGGCGCCGTTGTTGCCGATGCTGCCACCGGAGCGTCTGGAATGGCTGGTGCCCGGCGTCATCGAGGCCAAGTGCATCGCGCTGGTGCGCAACCTGCCCAAGGCGCTGCGCAAGAATTTCGTGCCCGTGCCGGACTTCGTCAAAGCCGCGTTGCAGCGCATGACCTTCGCCGAGGGCTCTTTGCCTCAGGCGCTGGGCCGTGAACTGCTGCGCATGACCGGTGCGCGGGTCAGCGATGAAGCCTGGGCCGAAGCGGCGCAGCAAGTCGAAAGCCATCTGCGCATGAACCTGGAGATCGTCGACGGCAAGGGCAAGTTCCTCGGCGAAGGGCGTGATCTGGCAGAACTGACCGCTCGATTCGCGGAAGCGAGCCAGGCTGCACTGGCGGTGCCGCAGACGGCGAAAAGCCAACAACCGGTGGAGGCGAAAGTCTTCGCGGCCGTGGCGGAAAAGACTCAACAGAAGATTGCCGGGCTGTCGATGACGGTGTATCCGGCTCTGGTGGAAGAGGCCGGCACGGTCAAGGAAGGGCGGTTCTCGACGCCGGCCGAAGCCGAGTTCCAGCATCGCCGCGCCTTGCAGCGCTTGCTGATGCAACAGCTGGCGGAACCGGCGAAGTTCTTGCGCGGCAAGTTGCCGGGCCTGACCGAACTGGGCCTGATGTACCGCGACATGGGCCGCATCGACGCTCTGGTGGAAGACATTCTGCTGGCCAGCCTCGACAGCTGCATCCTCGACGGTGAAGACCCGCTGCCGCGCGATGGCGCCGGGCTGGCGGCGTTGGCCGAGCGCAAACGTGGCGGCTGGACCGAGCATGCCGAGCGGCTGGCAAAGCTGACGCTGGAGATTCTCAAGCTCTGGCACGGCCTGCAAAAACGCTTCAAGGGCAAGATCGATCTGGCGCAAGCCGTGGCGCTGAACGACATCAAGCAGCAGCTCAGTCATCTGGTGTATCCGGGTTTTGTCCGCGAAACGCCAATGCAGTGGCTCAAGGAGCTGCCGCGTTACCTGAAAGCCATCGAGCAGCGCTTCGAGAAACTTGGTGCTCAGGTGCAGAAGGATCGGGTGTGGAGCGGCGAGTTGTCTGGCCTCTGGACCCAATACCAGACCCGCGCCAGCAAACACGCCCAGGAAGGCAAGCGCGATCCGCAGCTTGAGCTGTATCGCTGGTGGCTTGAGGAATACCGGGTTTCGCTGTTTGCCCAACAGCTGGGGACCAAAGTGCCGATTTCCGACAAGCGCCTGAACAAGCAATGGAGCCAGGTAGAGCCCTGACGACCCCTGTAGGAGCGAGCTCGCGATGGTCGTCAACGATAACGCTGCGAGCATGGCACCCTGCGGCGCTCTCAGGTTTTTCGCGAGCAAGCTCGCTCCTACAGGGATCGCGTTGTTCTCGCAAATAGGGCTAAAACCCAACGTTTATGGCAAACTTCGCGCCTATAAGCGCCAGCCCCGCGGTTTTGAGCCTTTGAGGTTCGGGCGAATTGGAATACAGCGATGCCAGGTTTGCGTCCCCCGGATGGGAATAGACCCTTTATGCGTTGGTACGTCGGTGCCAACGCTTTCTGCCTGAACAGATTAGAGAAACGACCATGCATAACGTCGTCATCAGCGGCACCGGCCTGTACACCCCGGCCAACAGCATTTCCAATGAAGAGCTGGTGCAGTCTTTCAACGCTTACGTCGCGCAATTCAACGCCGACAACGCCGACGCCATCGCCCGTGGTGAAGTCGAGGCATTGACCGAATCCAGCGCAGCGTTTATCGAAAAAGCCTCCGGCATCAAAAGCCGCTTTGTCATGGACAAGGACGGCATTCTCGACCCGCAACGCATGGCGCCACGCCTGCCGGAGCGCTCGAACGACGAGTGGTCGGTGCTTTGCCAGATGGCCATCGGCGCGGCCGAGCAAGCCTTGCAGCGCGCCGGCAAAACCGCTGCCGACATCGACGGCGTGATCGTTGCCTGCTCCAACCTGCAACGCGCCTACCCGGCCATCGCCATCGAAGTTCAGGAAGCGCTGGGCATCCAGGGTTTTGGTTATGACATGAACGTCGCCTGCTCCTCGGCGACTTTCGGTATTCAGGCGGCCGCCAACAGCGTGCAACTGGGCCAGGCCCGGGCAGTCCTGATGGTCAACCCGGAAGTCTGCACCGGTCACCTGAACTTCCGCGACCGTGACAGCCATTTCATCTTCGGCGATGCGGCCACCGCGGTGATCATCGAGCGCGCCGACCTGGCAACGTCCAAGCATCAGTTCGACGTGGTCAGCACCAAGCTGTTGACCAAGTTCTCCAACAACATCCGCAACAACTTCGGCTTCCTCAACCGCGCGGCGGAAGAGGGCATCGGTGCCAAGGACAAACTGTTCGTGCAGGAAGGCCGCAAGGTGTTCAAGGAAGTCTGCCCGATGGTTGCCGAGCTGATCGGTGCGCATCTGGAAGAGAACCAGCTCAACGTCGGCGACGTGAAGCGCTTCTGGCTGCACCAGGCCAACCTCAGCATGAACCACCTGATCGTGAGGAAACTGTTGGGCCGCGAAGCCACCGAACAAGAAGCACCGGTGATTCTCGACACCTACGCCAACACCAGCTCCGCCGGTTCGGTGATTGCGTTTCACAAGCATCAGGATGATCTGGCCGCCGGTTCGCTGGCCGTGCTCAGCTCGTTTGGCGCCGGTTACTCGATTGGTAGCGTGATTCTGCGCAAGCGTTGATCGCTAGTCTGATGAGGGGCTTTTGTGGCGAGGGAGCTTGCTCCCGCTCGGGTGCGCAGCAGCCGCAAAACCAACCGATGAGGTCTGCCTGAAAAGTAGCGGTCGCAGGTTTTGGGACCGCTTCGCAGTCCAGCGGGAGCAAGCTCCCTCGCCACAAAAGGCGCATGCGGGTCTTACAGCGGGGCAATAAAAAAACTCGCGCTGCGGTATCGGACGGATGATGGGGACCGATACAGCAACGCGAGTTTGTAAAAGCAGTCCGGGCTTCCTTGCCCGAACCGTGTAGCAGGGATCAGAACTTGGCTTCAGCATCCAGTTGCAGGGTGTTGATTTTCGAATCGCGCAGAGTGGCGTTGGTGTAGTCGGAGTCAGCCATGAAGTACGTCGCGCCGAGGGCGAAGTTCTTGTCGATCTCGTAGCTCACTTTCAACTTGCTGCCGCGCGAACCGGTGAAACCGTTGGCGAAGTCGGAGTCGGTGAAGGCGCCGACCACTGCGTTACGCTGTACGTCGCGGTAGTTGTAGTCCACGCCGAAGCCGAAGACGTTGGTCTTGACACCGGCCAACCAGCCCATGTCCTGATCGTTGCTGGCATCGTCGTTGTTGACGACTTGACCGTAAAGCGACAGCGGCATTGGCAGGCCGCCGATGTCGATCTGACCAAAGCCTTCGTACAGTTTGAATTGTTCGTTCGCAGTGTTGCCGTTAATGGCCAGTCGGCAGGTGTTCGCAGCACACGTATTGTTGATGTCGTTGTCGTTGTCGTAAGCGTAGAGACTGCCGCCCAGAGTCATTTTCAAGTTGTCGGTGATCGCGAAGCGCGCGCCCAGCTGGCCTGAGTACAGACGCAGGTCGTGACGGAACTGCTTGCCTTCGCCGTCGACGTTGTCCTTGAGGGTGAAGTGGCCGGCGCTACCGAACAGCTCGGTGCTGCCGCCCAGCGGGTATTTGTAAGTCAGTGCCAGACCTTCCGGGCTGATGTCGCTATCCCAGATGATGTCGCCCATGCTCACCCATGGTTGTGGCATCTTGCCGCCGATCAAGTGCAGATTCTTGATGGCGTCAGGGTGGTAGTCGACGTAACCCTGGTCCAGCCAGATATCCTTCTTGGTGAAGTTGTTGTCCAGACTCTGGTTGGTGGAACGAGGATCGTTGTCGCTGCCAGTGGCAATACGGATGCCGGTGTCCACTTGCGGGTTGATTGCAGTGTAGGCACCCAGGCGGACACGAATACGTTGACGATCCTGGTCGCCGGTGTTCGATACGCCATCGTTCTTGACCGTTTCCTGACGGAAACGCACGTCACCCTTGAACTGGGTCTTGGCGGCCCACGCCAGCTTCTGGTCGAAGGTGCTCAGCTCATTGGTTTTCTTCGCTGTCGCTGCGATCTGCTCGTTGCTCTCTTGCTGAGCCTGACGAGCGATTTGCTGTTCTTTCTGATCCCGGGCCAGTTCGGCTTGCAGTTCGTTGTACTGCGCGTTGTTAATCGAACCGTTAGCCTTCAGCATGTCGAGCAGTTTGGCGTCGACTGCGGCACTGGCCGGAACACTCATGGCCAGCAGCAGACCGCCACACAGGGCCGCCGCAGTTTTCGTGGAAGCAAGACGCATATCAATCTCCGAAGATGAAAGGGGATGACTGAGCCATCCGGGGCACAACCGACCGTTGAAGGACGGAATCAGTGGCCGGGTTAGAACCCGACGCTCTAAAAACTGGCGCCAGTATCGCGATGGTTTATGACAAAGCAGTGGCAATGTGATGGCGGCTCGATGACGATACAAAGCTTTTACGAACTTTTTACTCGCCGGTCTGTCGGCGGATCGCGGGGTGTGGAACAGGCGTCGATAAGCGATACTCGCAGGACTTTACGCCGCGAAGTGGAGAGAAGTGGATGCCGTTGCAACGTCTGGAAAAACTGTCTGATATAGCACCGCACACCTGGGATGCCCTGGTGCCGGATGATCAGCCGTTTCTGCGCCATGCCTTTCTCAGCGCACTGGAGGACAGCGGCAGCGTTGATCCGCATTCCGGGTGGCAGCCCGAGCATTTGCTGCATATGGAAAGTGGCCGATTGATCGCCGCGCTGCCCAGTTACCGCAAATGGCACTCCTACGGCGAGTACGTGTTCGATCATGCCTGGGCCGATGCGTGCGAGCGTGCCGGCATCGACTATTACCCCAAATTGCTGACCGCCGTGCCCTTCAGCCCGGTCAGCGGACCGCGTTTGCTGGCGGCCACGGTTGAGGACGGTTTCGAACTGCTGAAGAGTTTGCCCGGCTACCTTGAGATCGAAGAACTCTCAAGCGCTCACATCAACTTCACGGACCCGTTCACCGACGCGGCATTGGCCGAACAACCCGGCTGGCTGCAGCGCATCGGCTGTCAGTACCACTGGCAAAATCGCGGGTATCGGGATTTTCAGGACTTCCTCGACGTCCTCAGTTCACGCAAGCGCAAGCAGATGCGCAAGGAACGCGAGCAGGTGGCGGGGCAGGGCTTCGAGTTCGAGTGGCTGGAAGGCCGGCAACTGGATCAGGTGCAGTGGGATTTCGTTTACGCCTGTTACGCCAACACCTATGCAGTGCGTCGGCAACGGCCTTATCTGACGCGAGAATTTTTCAGCCTGTTGGCCGAACGCATGCCGGAATCCATTCGCGTGGTGCTGGCCAAACAAGGCTCACGCCCGGTGGCCATGGCCTTCAGCCTCGTGGGCGGCGACAGTTTTTATGGACGTTACTGGGGCTGTCTGGCGGAGTTCGACCGTCTGCACTTCGAGACGTGTTTCTATCAAGGCATGGACTACGCGATTGCCAACGGCTTTCAGCGTTTCGATGCCGGTGCTCAGGGTGAGCACAAGCTGATTCGCGGGTTTGAACCGGTGATCACCCATTCCTGGCACTACTTGCGTCATCCCGGCCTGAAAGCGGCGGTAAAAGACTTCCTTCATCAGGAACGTCTCGGCGTGTTGGCGTATGCCGAGGAAGCGAGGACTGCTTTGCCTTATCGGCAAGACTGATCCTTCGTCCGTGAGCTCAGGTGCATTCCTTGCTGGAATTCCAGCGAGCATGAAAAAACCGCCAGGGCCTGTGGTTGGCGGGCTGTGGCGGTTTTTTTGGATTGGGTGAATATCCGTTACCGCAGAAACGGATACTCACCCAATCAAAAAGCCTCAATCGATGCCAACAAACCCCCCAGTCTGGTGCTGCCACAACCGCGCATACAACCCACCCTGCGCCAGCAGTTCAGCATGGGTCCCCGTCTCGGCAATCTGGCCTTTCTCAAGCACCACCAACCGATCCATCCGCGCAATGGTCGAGAGCCTGTGGGCGATGGCAATCACCGTTTTACCCTGCATAAGGGTTTCGAGACTTTCCTGGATCGCCGCTTCAACTTCCGAATCCAGCGCTGAGGTGGCTTCGTCCATGATCAGGATCGGCGCGTCCTTGAGCAGCACCCGTGCGATGGCGATCCGCTGACGCTGGCCGCCCGAGAGTTTCACCCCGCGTTCACCCACATGCGCATCAAACCCGGTGCGCCCTTCGGCGTCCGACAGCAACGGAATGAACTCATCGGCACGGGCCTTGTGCACCGCTTCCCAGAGTTCGGCGTCGGTGGCATCGGGTTTGCCGTAAAGCAGGTTGTCGCGGATCGATCGATGCAGCAGCGACGTGTCCTGGGTGATCATGCCGATGCGCTCGCGCAGGCTCTCCTGGCCGACGTCAGCGATGTTCTGGCCGTCGATCAGGATTTGCCCGCCCTGCACGTCATAGAGGCGCAACAGCAGGTTGACCAGGGTCGATTTGCCGGCGCCGGACGGGCCGATCAAGCCGATTTTCTCACCTGGTTTGATCGTCAGGTTGAGGCCGCCGATGATTCCGCTCTTCTTGCCGTAGTGAAAATCCACGTGCTCGAAGCGCACTTCACCACGGGCAACGGCCAGCGGTTTCGCCGCTTCACGGTCGGTGACGCTGACCGGTTGCGAGATGGTCTGCAAACCGTCCTGAACCATTCCGATGTTTTCGAAAATGCCGGTGACCACCCACATGATCCAGCCGGACATGTTGACGATCCGGATCACCAGGCCGGTAGCGAGGGCGATGGCACCGACGGTGATCAGCGACTGCGTCCACAGCCACAACGCCAGACCGGTGGTGGTGACGATCAGCAAGCCGTTCATGCTGGTGATGACCACGTCCATGCTGGTGACCACGCGGCCGGCCAGTTGGGCTTTTACGGTCTGTTCTTCGATGGCTTCCTTGGCGTATTGCTGTTCGAAGTTGGTGTGGGCGAACAGCTTCAGCGTGGTGATGTTGGTATAGCCGTCGACGATCCGCCCCATGAGTTTGGAACGCGCATCCGAAGACACCACGGAGCGTTCTTTCACCCGTGGCACGAAGTAGTAGAGGGCGCCGATGTAGGCGGCGATCCAGGTCAACAACGGGATCATCAGGCGCCAGTCGGCTTCGGCGAACAGTACCAGCGAACTGATTGCGTAGATCAGCACATGCCACAGCGCGTCCACCGCTTGCACGGCGGAATCGCGCAGCGAGTTGCCGGTCTGCATGATGCGTTGGGCGATGCGCCCGGCGAAGTCGTTCTGGAAGAAATTCAGGCTCTGCTTGAGCACGTAACTGTGGTTCTGCCAGCGGATCATGCTGGTCATGCTCGGGCTCAGGGTCTGGTGCACCAGCAGGTCATGCAGGCCCACAAACACTGGGCGCAGGAGCAGTGCCACCACTGCCATCCAGGCCAGTTCGATGCCGTGTTCCTTGAAGAAGTTGACGTTCGGCGTGCCCTGGGCCAGGTCGATGATGCGGCTCAGGTAGCTGAACAGCGCCACTTCGATCAATGCGCCGAACAGGCCGACGGTCAGCAGGGCGGCGAAACTCGGCCAGACCTGCTTCAGGTAATAGGTATAGAAGGGGAAAACACGGTCGGGCGGAGCCGCCGTCGGGGCGTCACGGAATACGTCGATCAGTTTCTCAAAACGGCGATAAAGCATTGGTTCTCCGCCCGCGTGCGGGCTCTCCTTTAAACGCTATGAGCGGCGCCGAATGCCGGCGGCCGCTCAACATCCCTGTGCCTGTAGGTCTTAGTCGATGCGCTTGGCCGACTTGATGAACACAGGATCGGCAGGCACATCTTTCATGCCGCCGCGGGTAGTCGTTTGCGAGTTGACGATGACGTCCACGACATCCATGCCTTTCACGACTTTACCGAAGACCGCATAGCCATCGCCCTGGTCCAGGAAGTCGTTGTCCTTGACGTTGATAAAGAACTGGCTGGTGGCCGAATCCGGCACAGAAGTACGGGCCATGGACAGCGTGCCACGGACGTTATGCAGGCCGTTTTTGGACTCGTTCTTGATCGGTGCCTTGGTTTCTTTCTGCTGCATTTGTTGAGTGAAACCACCGCCCTGGACCATAAAGCCCGGGATCACACGGTGGAAAATCGTGTTGTTGTAGAAGCCGCTGTCGACGTACTCAAGAAAGTTCTTGGTACTGATCGGCGCCTTGACCGGGTCCAGTTCGATTTCGATCTGACCGTTGGTGGTTTCCAGCAGCACGTGCGGCGCCTTGGCGGGCGTGGCGGCCATCAGGTTGGCGGCAAACAGAACGGAGCCAGCGACGAGGGCGATTTTTTTCAGCATGGGTCAGTGATCCTGAGTGTAGTGGTGTCGACTGCGGTGAGAAACTCGAGCAGGGTTTGGTTGAAGCGTTCGGGTTGATCCAGCGGGGTGGCGTGACGCGAATCGGCGATCACCACCAGCCGCGCATCGGGCAGCAGTTTTACGTAAGTCTCCTTCAGCGACACCGGTGTGTAGTCACGGTCGGCGCTGACGATGAGGGTTGGACAGGACACTCTGGAAAGTCGTTCCTGAACACCCCAACCAACGATCGCGTCGAAGCTGGCGAGATAAGCATGTTTGTCGTTTTTTGCCCAGCGCTCTGCCATCTTTTGACGCAATTCGGCCTGTTCCGGTTTCGGGAACAGCTTGGCACCCAAGGCTTTGCCGATGGTGCCCAGACTGAGCGCGCGCATCAGGCTCCAGCGCTTGAACCACTGCCAATAATCGTCGCGGCTGCGCAGTTTGACCTCGGGCGCGCTGTTGACGATGCACAGGCTTTTGAGCAGTTGCGGCTGATCCACTGCCAGTTGAAAGCCGATCATGCCGCCCATCGAAAGTCCCACATAATGTGTCGGGCCGAGGTTCAAATGCTCGATCAGGGCGATCAGGTCAGCGCTGAACCCAGCGATGCTGTAGCGCTCGCGGGGTTTGTCCGAGCGACCGTGGCCGCGCACATCCGGCACGATTACCCGGTAGCGGGCGGACAGCGCCGGGATCTGCTCTTCCCAGTCCAACGTGCTGGAACCCAGCCCGTGGACCAGCAGCAACGGCGTGCCGTGGCCATATTCTTCGTAGTGCAGGTTGCAACCTTCGTGTTCGAAATAGGCCATGGGTTACTCCGTGTCAGGCTTGTTCAGGGGCGGCGAAGGGGGCATCCAGCGGCGCGGTGTCGAAAGTGCGCAGCAGTTCGATGAGGATTTGCGTCGCCGGGCCCAGCGGTTTGTCCTTGTTCGAATACAGGTAGAAGCTCGGGTTACGGCTGCCGCCCTGGTCCAACGGTAGCAGCTTAAGGGTCCCTTCCTTCAATTCGCGTTCGATCATGTGCCGGGGCAACCACGCAAAACCCAGCCCGCTGCCGACAAATGTCGCGGCGGTGGCGAGGCTGCCGACGGTCCAGCGCTGCTCAGCGCCGAGCCAGCCGACATCCCGTGGCTGCTGGCGGCCGGAGTCGCGGATCACCACTTGCATCTGGCTTTCCAGGTCCTGGAAATTCAGTTCGCGGTTCAGACGGTGCAGGGCGTGCTCGGGGTGGGCGACGGCGACGAATTCGACGTCGCTCAATTCCGCGCCCAGATAGCCAGGAATACTGAAGCCGGTGATCGCCAGGTCGGCCACGCCTTCGAGCAAGACTTCTTCAACACCCGACAACACTTCTTCGCGCAGACGCACGCGGCAGCCACGGCTTTGCGGCATGAATGCGGTCAGGGCGCGGACGAGGCGGGCGCTTGGGTACGCGGCGTCGACCACCAGCCGCACTTCCGCTTCCCAGCCTTGCTCCATGTGATGCGCCAGGTCTTCCAGTTGGCTGGCCTGTTTCACCAGTTGCCGCGAGCGGCGCAGCAACACACCGCCGGCTTCGGTCAGCACGGCTTTGCGGCCGTCGATGCGCAGCAGGGGAACACCGAGCTGGTCCTGCATACGTGCCACGGTGTAGCTGACTGACGATTGCGAGCGGTGCAGCGCTTCGGCGGCCTGGGCGAAACCGCCGTGGTCGACCACGGCCTGCAGCGTTCGCCATTGATCAAGGGTCACGCGGGGCGCTTTCATGTTGAGCTCCTCTTGTCCTAAGCTGGCAGTCCTTATTGGAGACTGCCGAATGAAAAAATTCTGTTGTGTGGTGTTGGCGATGCTGCCGCTGACTGCCTTTGCTTACCCGATCGACGTACAAAAACAGTTGAACGGCTTGAGCATCGACTACAACGCGTATGACACGGATACCGACATCGCCTCCATTCAGGTGAACAACTACGGCAGCACCGATGCAGTCTGTAAGGTGGTTTTCAATAACGGTCCGGAAGCACCGCGCACCCGCAATATCGAAGTGGCTGCCGGCAAGCACAAAAATGCCACCGCCAAGTTCAACCGGAACATCATCAAGATGCGCATCAATCTGACCTGCACCCCGAAATAGTATTTAGATCCTGTGGGAGCGAGCAGGCTCGCTCCCACAGGAGAGCATGCCCAGCTTATAAACGAATTTATTGATGGGTTATAGCAGTTATTTGCGCTTTTTCATCGATATGACTCTGTTTAACCTTCACTCCATCGACTTACAACATTCTCAGATGGAGCCTACATCCCATGTCCCGCGTTCTGATCATCGAAAGCAGTGCCCGTCAGCAAGACTCGGTTTCCCGTCAACTGACCCAGACCTTCATCAGCCAGTGGAAAGCCGCCCACCCCAACGACCAGATCACCGTGCGTGACCTGGCCGTCAACCCGGTGCCGCACCTGGACATCAACCTGTTGGGCGGCTGGATGAAACCCGCCGAGCAGCGCAGCGACATCGAACAGGCTTCCCTGGAGCGCTCCAACCAGTTGACCGATGAATTGCTGGCCGCCGACGTGCTGGTCATGGCTGCGCCGATGTACAACTTCGCGATCCCGAGCACGCTGAAAGCCTGGCTCGACCACGTGCTGCGTGCCGGCGTGACCTTCAAGTACACCGACACCGGCCCGCAAGGCCTGCTCAGCGGCAAGCGCGCTTACGTGCTGACCGCTCGCGGGGGGATCTACGCCGGTAGCACCGCCGATCATCAGGAACCCTACCTGCGTCAGGTCATGGGCTTCATCGGCATCCACGACGTGACCTTCATCCATGCCGAAGGCATGAACCTGGGCGGCGACTTCCAGGAGAAGGGGCTGAACCAGGCCAACGCCAGGCTTGCCCAGGTGGCTTGAGGCTTTAATCGCCAGATAATCGCTGGATGGTCTAGTGACCTGGCGCAACCCTTCAAGCCTGTACGCGCATCGACCTCCCTTTGCACTTGTTGCTCCTGAGTGCTGTAGCCCGATTGAACGCTTTAGCGAGATCGGGCTTTTTTTTGCCTGCGATTTGGTGGTTGTCCACGGATCTGTAGGAGCCGAGCTTGCTCGCGATGGCGGCGCCACATTCAACATGGATGGCGACTGACACACCGCCATCGCGAGCAAGCCCGGCTCCTACAGGGATCTATGTGTTCTCGCGATCGCCGACAAAACCCGCTATCGTCGCCGCCATTCAAAACGAGGCGAGCATGGGCTATCTACTTTTTGTCACGCTGATCCAGGCGTTTTCCTTCAGTCTGATCGGCGAATACCTGGCCGGTCATGTCGACAGTTACTTCGCAGTGCTGGTGCGGGTGTTGCTGGCGGGTTTGGTGTTTATTCCGTTGACGCGCTGGCGTTCGGTGGAACCGGCGTTCATGCGCGGCATGCTGCTGATCGGCGCGTTGCAGTTTGGCGTGACCTACGTCTGCCTGTACCTGAGCTTCCGGGTGCTGACGGTGCCGGAAGTGTTGCTGTTCACCATCCTCACGCCACTGCATGTGACGTTGATTGAAGATGCGCTGAACCGGCGCTTCAATCCATGGGCGCTGGTCGCAGCGTTGGTGGCAGTGCTTGGCGCGGCGGTGATTCGCTTTGACCGGATCAACCCGGATTTCTTCATGGGATTCCTGCTGCTGCAACTGGCCAACTTCACCTACGCCGCCGGGCAGGTGCTTTATAAGCATCTGGTGGCGCGTCATCCGAGCGATCTGCCGCATTACCGGCGCTTCGGTTACTTCTACCTGGGCGCATTGGCGGTGGCGTTGCCGGCCTTTCTGCTGTTCGGCAAACAGAATTTCCTGCCCGAAGCACCGCTGCAATGGGGCGTGCTGGTGTTCCTCGGCCTGGTCTCGACCGCGTTGGGGTTGTATTGGTGGAACAAGGGCGCGTGCCTGGTGAATGGCGGGACACTGGCGGTGATGAACAATCTGCATGTGCCGGTGGGGCTGCTGATCAATCTGCTGATCTGGAATCAGCATGAAGAGTTGGGGCGGTTGTTTCTGGGTGGTTCGGTGATTTTGATGGCGGTGTGGATTAGTCGGTTGGGCATCAGACCCACCGCAATCCGCTCTTCGTAGGAGCATGGCTTGCCCGCGAAGGCGGAGTGTCAGGAGGCAATGATGTCGACTGACACTCCGTCTTCGCGGGCAAGCCTTGCTCCTACAGGGGGCGGCGGTGCTACATGATGTGTTTTTCCTGCTCCGGAATGTGGCTCGCGCCCAGCACCGCTGGCAACAACCCGGCGCGCAGATCCCCGCCACTCGGCTGTTGATAAAGACTCAAGCCAAACTCCGGCAGCACCGCCAGCAGATAATCGAAAATATCCCCCTGAATCCGCTCGTAGTCCGCCCACGCGGTGGTGCGGGTGAAGCAGTAGATTTCCAGCGGAATCCCCTGCGCCGTCGTCTGCATCTGACGAACCATGCAAGTCATGTTCGGCTGGATCTCCGGATGACTCTTCAAATACGCCAGCGCATACGCGCGGAAGGTCCCGACATTGGTCATCCGCCGACGGTTGGCCGACATGGCCGCGACGTTGCCCTGAGCCTCGTTCCACGCCTTGAGTTCAGCCTGTTTGCGGCTGATGTAGTCGGTCAGCAGATGCACCTGGGACAGTCTCTGTTCTTCGTCATCACGGATGAAGCGCACACCGCTGGCATCGATGAACAGGCTGCGCTTGATCCGTCGCCCACCCGATTGCTGCATACCGCGCCAGTTCTTGAACGACTCGGACATCAGGCGCCAGGTCGGAATCGAAACGATGGTCTTGTCGAAGTTCTGCACCTTGACCGTGTGCAGCGTGATGTCCACCACATCGCCATCGGCGCCGACTTGCGGCATCTCGATCCAGTCGCCGACCCGCAGCATGTCGTTGCTGGTCAGCTGCACGCTGGCGACGAACGACAACAGGGTGTCCTTGTAGACCAACAGAATCACCGCCGACATGGCGCCCAGACCCGACAGCAGCAACAGCGGCGAGCGGTCGATCAACGTGGCGACGATGATGATCGCGCCAAACACGTACAAGACCATTTTCGTCAGTTGCACGTAGCCCTTGATCGAGCGGGTACGGGCATGTTCGGTGCGCGCATAGATGTCCAGCAACGCGTTGAGCAGGGCGCTGATGGCCAGCACCAGGAACAGAATGGTGAAGGCCAGCGCGACGTTGCCGAGGAAGATCAGGCTGATTTTGCTCAGCTCCGGCACCAGGTGCAGGCCGAACTGGATCACCAGCGACGGCGTCATCTGCGCCAGGCGATGAAACACCTTGTTCTGCCGAAAGTCGTTGACCCAGTGCAACGCCGGTTGGCGGCCAAGCATTTTGGTCGCGTGCAGGATCAGGTAACGCGCCACTCGTCCGAGGGTCAGTGCCACCACCAGCAACAGAAGCAGCCCGAGGCCGGAATGCAGGAGCGGATGCTGATCGAGAGCACCCCAAAGGTCTTGGACGTTGAGCCAGAGCTGTTTGATATCCATGGGTAAAACCGTTCTTCTATAGGACGCGTCGGGGCGATTAGAGCATTTAAGACGCTTTGGATGACGTTTGAGGACAAAAGAGGCAACAAAAAAGCCACTGTTTACGGTCGTTTGCATAAAGAAACTCGGCCTCGGCGCTCGAAACCGTTACCCTATGCAGCTGTTTTTTTGTATTTCTTCGAGGTAGCACCCGTGTTTTCCCAATTCGCCCTGCACGAACGCCTGCTCAAAGCCGTGGCCGAGCTTAAATTTGTCGAGCCAACGCCTGTGCAAGCAGCGGCTATTCCGCTGGCGCTCCAAGGGCGTGACCTGCGGGTGACAGCGCAAACCGGCAGCGGCAAAACCGCCGCCTTCGTTTTGCCGATCCTCAACCGTCTGATCGGCCCGGCGAAAATCCGCGTCAGCATCAAGACCCTGATCCTGCTGCCGACCCGCGAGCTGGCCCAGCAGACCATCAAGGAAGTCGAGCGCTTCGCCCAGTTCACGTTCATCAAGTCCGGCCTGATCACCGGCGGCGAAGACTTCAAGGTCCAGGCCGCCATGCTGCGCAAGGTGCCGGACATCCTGATCGGTACGCCAGGGCGGATGATCGAGCAACTGAATGCCGGCAACCTCGACTTGAAAGAAGTTGAAGTGCTGGTCCTCGACGAAGCCGACCGCATGCTCGACATGGGTTTTGCCGAAGACGTGCAGCGTCTGGTGGAAGAGTGCACCAATCGCCAGCAGACCATGCTGTTCTCCGCCACCACCGGTGGTTCGGGCTTGCGCGAGATGGTCGCCAAGGTCCTGAACAACCCTGAGCACTTGCAGCTGAACAACGTCAGCGATCTGAACGCGACCACCCGTCAGCAGATCATCACCGCTGACCACAACCAGCACAAAGAACAGATCGTGAACTGGCTGTTGGCCAACGAGACCTATCAGAAGGCCATCGTGTTCACCAACACCCGTGCCATGGCCGACCGCATTTACGGCCGCCTGGTGGCGCAGGAATACAAAGCGTTTGTCCTGCACGGTGATAAGGACCAGAAAGACCGCAAACTGGCGATCGATCGCCTGAAACAGGGCGGCGTGAAAATCCTCGTCGCCACTGACGTTGCCGCTCGCGGCCTCGACGTCGACGGCCTCGACCTGGTGATCAACTTCGACATGCCGCGCAGCGGCGACGAATACGTTCACCGCATCGGTCGCACCGGCCGCGCCGGCAACGATGGCCTGGCCATCTCGCTGATCTGCCACGGCGACTGGAACCTGATGTCGAGCGTCGAACGCTACCTCAAGCAGAGCTTCGAGCGCCGCACCATCAAGGAAGTCAAAGGCACCTACGGCGGACCGAAAAAGGTCAAGGCCTCGGGCAAAGCCGTTGGCGTGAAGAAGAAAAAGGTCGACGCCAAGGGCGACAAGAAGAAAACCGGCGCCAAGGCACCGACCAAGCGCAAAATCGCCAACCGCCCGAAGACCGACGCCCTGTCGCTGGTCAGCAAGGACGGCATGGCGCCGCTCAAGCGCCGCAAGCCGGAAGCGCCGGCTGCTGAATAAGGCGCCGTAGCGATCCCATAAAAAAACCGGACCCATGTCCGGTTTTTTTACGCCCCTGAATTGGAACGCGATCCGCTAATGTAGGAGCCGGCTTGCTGGCGATCGCCTCGACGCGGTGTGTCAGGGAGAATCGCCAGCAAGCCGGCTCCTACAGATCAGCTTTCGGCTTTTTTCTCCGCCGATCCCAACTCCTTCAAACGCTGATCGATCAACTGGCACTTGTCCGGTAGATCGGCGCTGGCCGTGCCCAGATCCATCTTCTGCAACTCATCGTTGATCTCTTTGGCTTTCTTCGGATTCTGCTCCGTGAGCCTGGCGACTTCCTTGGCCAGCTGTTCACGTTTGGCGGTGGCTTCCTCCGGTGTGCAGGCCCAGGCGGGGAGGGCGCAAGCGAGGGTAGCGGCGAGGGTGAGTTTCAGCAGGGTTTTCATGGAGTGGGCCTCGGTTCCGGTTAAGGCGGGTTATCCGGTTGAGGGTTGAGGTCAGGGGAAAGTTCAGCGCACAGGCATTTTTTGCACAACAGCGGCTCAGTGGGTCCAGATTAACAAGGCGATCCAGTACGGTGCGACCAAAGGCGTTACCTAAAAATCAGCACGGTGAATTGACATGGTTGAGATTGCAAAAAAAAGCGTGGGCGGAAGTGAAGGCCAATAAGGAATAAGGAATTTATTTCGGTCAAAACGTTTTTCGGCTACAACAGCTGCCGCGCCGATCCTCTGGGGGTGGATTGTCTGATGGCTCCCGACGTGAACAACGAGGAATTGGGTGCTTGCGTGCAGGAAGCTCTGGCGCGCAGTAGATTCGTCCTGTCCGAACCACGCAACGACGTCTGGATTCACCCTGAAGCAACATTTGACCGGGATTTGTACGACTACGATTTGACCAATCGGCGCTATGACCAATGGGTTGCCAGCGTTATGGATCGTTATGAATACAAGACCAAACGTGCACTGTTCAAAGACATGCGACGATGCAGCATTGAAAGCAAAAATGGCGAGATAACCATTCGTCCGAGCTGCCATGAAAAGCTTGAGGGGTGGAGCGCAAGGGGATAGCTGAAAGTGATTGTGTCGTTATTTCTGTCACTGGCTCGCCGGCGGAAGTCGGCGCGGCGCTTCGATTGGCCCTTGGTCGCTGTAAATAAAAAAAATGCCCCGGTATTGCCGGGGCGTTTTTTTATCCTCGCGATATGATCTAGCCGCTATGGCAGCAGCTCGAAAAGGCCTTGTCTTCATACCGATCGTGATGCCTTACCCATTCCATGATTTCCCCTTCGTTGCGGCCCTTGGGCATGAGGTCGAGGTAGTTGTAGGCGCCGACCAGCAGGTCCAAGCCGCGGGCATAGGTGGAGTAGGTGTGAAAAATCTCGCCAGCTTCGTTGCGATAAAACACGCTGAGGCCTGGGAGTTCTTCTTCGGCGCCGTCGGATTTTTCGTAGTTGTAGGTCGCTTTTCCGGCGGCAACATCTTCTGCTCGGGCCGAGACGCCAAAGTCGTAGTTGAAATCGCAGCCTGCTGAAGATACCCAGTCGAATTTCCAGCCCATGCGCCGTTTGAACGCCTGGAATTCGGCGAACGGTGCGTGGGAAACCGCCACCACGGCGACATCGTGATGAGCCAGGTGCTGGTTGGCGCCGTCGATGTGGTCGGACAGGAACGAGCAACCGGGGCAGCCTTCATCCCAGCCTTCGGCGAACATGAAGTGGTAGATGACCAACTGACTGCGGCCGCCGAACAGGTCGGCCAGTTTCAATTCACCGTTGGGGCCCTGGAAGCGATAGTCCTTGTCGATTTTCACCCAAGGGAGTGCGCGACGTTCGGCGCTGAGTTTGTCCCGTTCCTTGGTAAAGGCTTTTTCGTGGGCCAGGTGTTGTTTGCGAGCGGCGAGCCATTCTTCTCGCGACACGATTTGATGGTTCTGAACGTTCATCGGGTTTTCTCCTGCGCAATGCGGGGAGGTGACTGACACAACCTTGTCGTTTGACCTGTGCCGAATTCGACATACCGCCGGTCAGCGCCGTTCAAAACCTGCGCTGAACGGCTGCGCGCGTCGTCGGTCACAACCTGTGAATGCCATCACACTCACGGGCTTTGGAGGTTGAATCAGGATGACAACTTACAACTGGGATTTGATTGAACGCTTGCTGCACGAAGTGCAAAACGGAGCAGCCAGCTTCACGCCACGGCCCTATGCCGAGCAGTATGCGGCGGAGAAAGCCACGGAGGGCGAACAGACTGAAAACCTGGATCACCTGAAAGCGGTGGCAGGTGAGTACGAAAAGTTACTGCTGGCGCGCGGTTATATTGAATCCAGGCCAGAAGAGCAGGGCGGCACCGGTTCGAATTACATACTGACGCCACGGGGCTCGAGTTTGTTGAGCCTGATCGACAGCAGCATTCCGGGCGATGCTCATCCGCGGCAGGTGCTGGATGAGCAGGAAGATGCGCTGGATGAAGTGACGTTTGATGAGGTGGCGTCGAAGGCGCAGATTGCCTGAAGATCGCCGATTACCAATGTGGGAGCGAGCCTGCTCGCGAATGCGGAGTGTCAGCTGACATCGATGTTGTCTGATACACCGCCATCGCGAGCAGGCTCGCTCCCACATTGTATTTGTGTTGATCCGTAACTCTGCTGCGCTGCTTTAAGGCACTTCAAATCGTTGAAATCCTTGCGCACCCCTTCGATTTTCTTCAACAACCGCTCACGCTGACTCGGCGTGCTCTCGGCCATCAAATCCACAAACAGGCTTCGCGCCTGTGCTTCGGTATTGGCGTAAGCCTTACGGTAATCGGCCGTCCATAAACTCTCGCGATTCACCAGAAGTGTCTCGATTCGCTGTGGGAATTCCGGACTCTGACGTTGCGCAACCGCTGCACTGAACTGCTTCTGCCAATGGGCGCGGTTGGCGATCCATTGCGTGTTCTGGTCACCCAAGGCATTCGACCAGGCGACGACACGTTGTTGCTGGGTCGGACTGAGCGGGCCGAGCCAGTCATTCAAGCGTTTTTCCATGCGCTCGCTGCGCTCCTTGATCTGCTGATCGAGGGACGGTTTCAGGTAATCCTGCTGGCGTTTGCGCTGGTCCTTGGCAAAGGCGTCGTTCATCTCCGCAACTTGCTTGTCATCCAGCCCCTGCAACAACTCGATGGCCGACGGGGTGATTTCCCGAGCGGTCTGGGCGATGGCTTGTTTGGCTTCCCGGGTGCGGGTTTGCAGCGCGGCGTCGGTCACCTGATTGGTCTCAACCATCACCTGCAAACGGTCGAGCCAATCGAGGTAACCCGGCAGTTGCGTGGTGCAGTGCCAGCTCAGGTGTTCTTTCAGGCGCTCGTTGAACCAGCCTTTCTGCTCGCCGTTCATGTCCAGGTAATCGCTGAGCGTCCACGGGATGATCACGTCGAGGTTGCGATAGGCCAGACCCACGCGACTGCACGCGCCGAGGGCGAGACTGAGGGTGAGGACGACGGCGAGACACTTCAACCAGCGCGACATGGGCGAGTCCTTGCGAAAGCGTAGATTCTCATGTGAACGCAGGATGAGCCTGCCAGTTCAGCCGATCAATAGAACGCGTGTTCTGCCTTGAGGGTGACCAGACCGTCGCACTGACTGTTATGCCCGGAATAGGCGGAGCAGTCGCTGCCGCTGAGGCTTGAGTCGCTGTAGATCAGGTCCAGGTCGATGCCCATGAACGGCCGGGACAATGTCAACGACCAGTCAGTGAAACTGCCTACATACCCACCGTCCACCGACACCGGGGTGTTGAGCTGGTGGGTGGTGTATTTCATGCTGATCCCGACGCCGAACGGTTGATTGCCACCGAGATCGGCGAACACGGTGCTGTTCTGTTTGTCCGGGTCGTTGCTGAAGGCTGCGCCGAAACGGCTGCCAAGCAGGGTCAGGCCGCCGAAGAGTTCCTGGGTGTCGAGGGTGTCCACCTTCGGATAGCTGTAGTGGATCATGCCGACTTCGTAACCGAGGGTTTGATCGAAGGGCTGTTTAAAACCCATGTAGGAATCGACTTCCAGGTTGTTCCCCGGACTCAATCCCATGCTCGGTGACCATTGACCGAAGTAGAAGCCGCTGTCGTGGCTCAGGTCGAGGCCGCCGTGAAAGGAGCCGGTGGTCGAGGGTTTGACCAGCCCCTGGGCCATGCTGCGACTGGGGGTGGTGCCGAGCTTGAGATCGAAATCCCCCAGTTCACGCTGGAAGATTTGCGCGTGGGCGACCGAACAGGACAGCAGGCCGCTGAGCAAAAACAGAAAGGGTTTGAGCATGCGTCACTCCATGACAGCGAGGAGCCGAAACGAAAAACTGCTGAAACGCTTAATCTAGACGTGTGCAAGCATACCGGCGAATGCCCGGCATCGAGGGCCGTTCGTCGATTTTTGAAATATTGATGTGTTTATCGGGGTGTTGCGGGAGGGTTCCAGTCCAAGCGCTTCGAAGCTCAAAGCGCTTACGGACCAGGTGATGCGAGGGGTCTTGTAAAAGTGTTACTTTTTGCCGAGCGTGATCTGCTTGGACGGGCCGAACGTCTGGCCGCTGACGCCTTTGGCAATTTGCTGGATCTCGCCACCGGACTTGAGGAAAGCAGCAATCTGGTTGTTGATCGATTCGCTGGTTTCAACGGCTGGAGCTGGCTTTGCTTTGCTGTTGGATGCTTTTACACGCATGGCGGCCATTAACCTGTAGAAAATTAACTTGGCCACGCATCGTACAGGAAATACTTGACAATTGCTTGGTAAATATCCCCCTGAAATACAGATCACAAATGCAAGATCAGTCGCAAGTTATTATTCGAAATATCTACGTAACCTGCTGTTTTGAATAAGAACATCGGTGCATATAAATGGATTTTTGCCTGGCTGGAAGGGGCAAAAACCAGCAGGCTGGCCTGACGAGTGGCCGGACGCCTCCGACAAAATCCAGGAAAATTAAGACCTTCACAGGATTTTTCTCGAGCCACCTGGCCGGGCGTCGAACGCCGCGTGCAAAAACGGGTAGAATGCCGCCCACGCAATGAGGGTATTGGAAATGGCTTTAGTCGGGCGTTACAACAGTTTGCAAGTGGTTAAACACACTAACTTCGGTTTATATCTGGACGGTGGCGCGGATGGCGAAATCCTTCTGCCTAACCGTTATATTCCCAAAGATATTCCCAGCGAAGATGAAGACTGGCTCAACGTTTTTATTTATCTGGACAGCGATGACAAACTTATCGCAACTACCGAAAAGCCGAAAGTTCAAGTCGGTGAATTCGCCAGTTTGAAAGTCGTTGAAGTCAACAGCATCGGTGTTTTCCTGGATTGGGGTTTGCCGAAGGATCTGTTGCTGCCGTTTTCCGAAGAGAAGCGTCAGATGACTGCTGGCGAGTACGTCGTGGTGCACGTCTACCTCGACAAGCACACCCGCCGCATCACCGCGACCGCGCGTCTGGACCGTTATCTGGACAAGACCCCGGCCAATTACACACCCGGCCAGGAAGTTGATCTGCTGGTTGCCGAAGCCACCGACATGGGTTTCAAGGCAATCATCAACAACAAGCACTGGGGCTTGATCCACAAGAACGAAATCTTCAAGTTCATGCGCGCCGGCAAGGAAGAGAAGGGCTTCATCAAAGAAGTCCGGGCCGACGGCAAGATCAGCCTGAGCCTGCAACCGGTGGGCGAAGAAGCGGCCACCAGCCTCAACTCGAAGATCCTCGCCAAGTTGCGTGAAAACAACGGCACGCTGCCGGTGAGCGACAAGAGCGACCCGACGGTGATCACCAGCATGTTTGGCGTCAGCAAGGGCAACTTCAAGAAGGCCATTGGTGCGCTGTACAAGAATGGCCAGATCGTTATTCATGCCGATCGCATTGAACTGAGCTGATCCCGCGCCGGCCTTTGCTTTAACTGTCGAGTCATTGCCATGGATTGTGTTGACGAGGTGTTCCGGTGAGCGCTACTCGGCGTAGCGCCGATGCTTTTGCCCTGCAAGTGATGATGGGGTTGTGCCTGATCTGGGGCGTGCAGCAGGTGATGATCAAGTGGGCGGCGCCTGACATCGCGCCGGTCATGCAGGCTGCGGGGCGGTCGGGTATTTCTGCGTTGCTTGTAGGATTGCTGATCTGTTGGAAGGGCGGCTGGGATCAGGTCGGCAAGACGTGGCGTGGTGGACTGCTGGCCGGCGCGCTGTTTGGACTGGAGTTCTTCTTCATTTCCGAAGGCCTGCAATTGACCACGGCTGCGCACATGTCGGTGTTCCTTTACACAGCGCCGATCTTCACCGCCCTGGGCGTGCACTGGCTGTTGCCGAGTGAACGTTTAAGGCCCGTCCAGTGGTTGGGCATTTTCCTCGCCTTTATCGGGATTGCCATCGCGTTTGCCGGTGGCGTGTCGTGGGACAACCTCGATCGCCGCATGTTGATGGGGGACGCGCTTGGCGTATTGGCCGGCGCCGCTTGGGGCGCGACCACCGTCGTGGTGCGCGCTTCGCGCTTGTCGGAAGCACCGGTGACGCTCACGTTGTTCTACCAACTGATTGTCGGTTTCGTCGGTTTGCTGCTGATCGCGATGCTCAGTGGCCAGGTCACCCACGTCAGCCTGACCACCGTGGCGGTGGCCAGTGTGCTGTTCCAGGGACTGGTGGTGTCGTTCTTCAGCTACCTGACCTGGTTCTGGTTGCTGCGTCGCTATCTGGCGGCGAACCTGGCGGTGTTTTCGTTCATGACGCCGTTGTTCGGCGTCACGTTCGGCGTGGTCTTGCTGGGCGAGGCGCTGAGCCTCAACTTCGTCATCGGTGCTGTGCTGGTGCTGCTCGGCATCACGTTTGTCAGCGCTGAACAGTGGGTGCGCCGTCGTTTGCGCAAAGCCCTCGGCCAGCACTGACCGGACGGAACAACAGACCACCAGCGATAAGCAAACCGCTGCCCGCCACGATCAGCGCCGGCTGCAAGCCACCGCTGAAATGGCTGCTCAACGCTGCCAGTAGCGGTCCGGCAAGCTGACCCACGGCAAAGCACGCGGTCAGCAGTCCGGCATTGCGTTGGGTGGCGTGGGGCGCCAGTTCCCGGGAGCGTTGCATCACCAGCTGCATGCAGGCCAGGAACGGCGTGCCACACAGCATCACGCCCAGCGCCAGGCCTGACCCGCTGCCCAACAGGCAGGCAAACACACCGGCCGCTTGCAGCCACAACGTTGCCATCAGCCAATGACGGGTGGCGTTCGGGTTGTGCCGACGAAGACTCACCAGCACCACGCCGATGGCCGATGCCAGACCAAAGCAGGGCCAGAACAGGTCGGCTTGCCATTGCCCGTGGAACTGCGCGTTGGCCATTTGTGAGAGGAAAGTGGCCGGGATGATGTAGCCCAGACCGTACAAGCAGTAGATCACCCCTAAACGGCCGATCCCCTGGTTGCCCGAACCGGCAGCGCTGGAGGCGACTGCCACGGTGGCGGACGGTTGCGGCAGGAAAGGCAAAATCCCCAACAGCATCACCAGTGCGACGCCGGCGTATACCAGCCACAAGGTTGCGGAGGTCTGACCCAACAGGTTCGAGCCCAAAGCCAACAATCCCGTCAGAAAAATCCCCAGACCCGGTCCGGCAAATACCACTGCGCCAAGCCGAGGTCGACCGGCTGCCGCGGCCAGTGGCTGGCTCAATGCGGTGATCATCACCAGCACCCAGGCGCTGGCCACGCCCGTGCCGAAACGCAGCAACAGATGCGACCAGAATCCGTTGGCCCAGAACGATGCGAGCGTGAGTAATACACACAGCCATAACCCCCCCAGCAACCGCTGCCGGACTTGCTCGGGACGGCGGGAGAACATCGCGTCCACGGCGCCAACGAAATACCCAAGGTAGTTGGCTGCGGCAATCAGACCGGCGGCCGTGAGGTCGATCTGACCTTCGCTGAGCAGGTGCGGCAGTTGCGGGGTGAGGGCGAATCGCCCGATGCCCATGGCCATCATGAGCGCGATAAAACTGGCGATTAAGCGAATCAGCGGGGACATAGTCTGAGTTCCGACAGAGGATCAATGACCGTCAGGCTAGGGCTGATTGACTTTCTTTAAAAATGAATAATAGTGAGTAACTTGTTCTTATTTGGAGAATATCGTGGAATTCAGCCAATTGCGGATCTTCCAGGCGGTGGCGGAAGAGGGCTCGATTACCCGTGCTGCTGAACGTTTGCATCGGGTGCCGTCGAACCTGTCGACACGACTCAAACAACTTGAGGAGCAGCTCGGTGTAGAGCTCTTCGTACGTGAGCGTCAGCGTTTGCAGTTGTCACCGGCGGGAAAAGTCTTGCTGGACTACACCGCGAAGCTGTTCAACCTGCACGATGAAGCGCAGGCGGCGGTGCAGGGCGGGCAACCGGCAGGTGATTTCGTGCTGGGGACCATGTACAGCACCGCCGCCATTCATCTTCCGAAGTTGTTGGCCCGTTATCACCGCACGTACCCGGCAGTGAACCTGCAAGTGCAGTCCGGGCCCAGCGGCGAACTACTGGAAGGCCTGCTCACCGGTCGCCTCGATGCGGCGCTGGTGGACGGTCCGCTGGAACTGGCCGGACTCGATGGCGTGCCCTTGTGCGACGAACGGCTGGTCCTGATCAGCGAAGCCGATCACCCGCCGGTACACAGCGCGCTGGATGTGGAGGGGCGCTCGGTGTTCACCTTTCGTCAGGGTTGTTCCTATCGGATGCGTCTGGAAGCTTGGTTCGCTCATGATCACGCGGCCATGGGCCGGGCGATGGAGATCGAGTCTTATCCGGGAATGCTCGCCTGCGTGATTGCCGGCTCGGGTGTGGCGCTGATGTCGGAGTCGATGCTTGCCAGCCTTCCGGGTCGCGAAAGTGTGGCGGTGCACCCGTTGGCCGAGCCATTCGCCAGTGCGACGACCTGGCTGATGTGGCGCAAGGGCATGCTCGGGGCCAATCTGAATGCATGGATCGAGCAGCAACAGGCGGTCTATCCGTCGGAAACGACGCCGGCCCTGGCAATTGCCTGAACTAATGGTCAGGTATTTGGATCAATTCAGTAACAGATCATTGCGGATTTTGCCGAGCATTGCGTAGGACTTCGGACTATTATCAGTGCGAAGGGGCTACAGAATTTCAGCCGCTCGGCACTACCCTGAAGGGGGCACCATGAAAGAGAAAATCCAAAACTGGCTGCATGACCTGGGTGTCGCACTCGGTTTGATCGAACCGCCTCTGCAGCCTGTGCCTATTCGCACAGACGACGAACAGCGTCGACGCCAGCAGCGCCGTCGGTAAGTTAGGCTCATTGGCGCAAATCACCTGTGGCGAGGGAGCTTGCTCCCGCTGGGGCGCGTAGCGCCCCTTGGCAGTCACGAAGATTTGTCAGGCATGGAACACGGGCACTGCATTTTGCGACTGCTGCGCAGTCGAGCGGGAGCAAGCTCCCTCGCCACAAGTCCACCGTTAAACCACGACAGTGTATTTGGCAGCTATTCTCAATGCCGCGCGATCTCCATCAAAAACCGACTCAAATCATTCGCCGTCCTGGCGGTCTTGAGTATCCGGTCTTCCTCAGCGGTAAACGCCGTCAACCCCAGCTCATCTTCCAAATGAAAGATCAGGTCTTCGATGTCCGCTTTATCCAACCCTAATTCCATCAGGCTGGCGTTATCGTCGAAGTCATCCTGACGCTCCAGCAGTCGGCTGATGAAACGATGCACTGCGGCACGTACGTCGGCTCTTTTCATGAGGGTTCTTCGAGGGCGTTGGTATTGTTGTTCCCTGCGCTTGAGTACAGCAGGCTTCAGGCGTGTGAGCGCTGCCACTCGTCAATCATGCTGCGCAAATGTTCCCCGGAAAAACTCCCGAAATGCCCGCCATGCACGGTGCGGATCGGCAACTCACGCAAGCGTTGCAGGCTGCGCGCGTAGTCGTCGAGGTCGGAGTGGTAGGCGTCTTCGATCAGCGGGCCGTCGTAGATGATGTCGCCACTGAACAACGTCTCGGTCGCCGCCTCATACAGGCTGATGCCGCCCGGTGAATGCCCCGGCGTGTGCAGCACTTGCAACACGCGATTGCCCAGATCCAGCACGTCACCTTCCTCAATCATCCCCGTGGCCGGTGCGGCTTTGACCCGGTATTCGGCGTAGCACAGCGGGCAGTCGGGATGAGCCTCGAACATGTCGTCGCCGACGAAGGCCCGGCTCAAATCGTTTTCGCCGTCAGGTGCCGCAAGGATCCCGGCCTCGGCCGGATGCACCAGGCGTTCGGCAAATTCGTGATGGCCGGCGATGTGATCGAAATGGCAATGACTGGCCACGGCCACCAGCGGCCGTTCGGTGATCCACGGCAGTTGCTCGCGCAGGCTCACCAGTCCGGAGCCGCTGTCCAGCAGCAGGTCCTTGTCGCGGCCCTGAATGTGCCAGAGGTTGCAGCGGTAAAAGGGACGGATGTAAGGCTCGTGGATCAGGCGGATGCCGTCGCTGAGCTGTTTGACCTCGAACCACTGATCGCGAGAAACAATCTTCATCAAAGGTTTTCTCCAGACGAAAAAAAACGGGTGTGGCAACCGACGCCACACCCGTCGAAGAAAGCATCAAGTCGTTATGTTCAGCTTAGGCGGCGCTGGCCACCACTGCAGGGCGAGGGGACAGCAAGCTGACTACCACGAAACTCACCAGACTTACGCCGAGGCTGTAGTAGATCGGGGTGTTGGCGTCCATACCGTCCTTGATCATGAACAGCAGCGCGGTGGCGAAGCCCATACCCATGCTGGCGATAGCGCCGGCGGTGGTTGCGCGTTTCCAGAAGATTGCACCGATCAGCGGGATCAGCATGCCGCCCACCAACAGGTTGTAGGCCAGGGTCAAGGCACTGATCACATCGTTTACCACCAGTGCGATACCCAGCACCACGAAGCCGGTCAGCAGGGTGAACAGGCGGTTGATGCCCAGGCTCGACGCTTTACCGCCGCGCAGTTTCGGCAGCAGGTCTTCGGTCAGGGTGGTGGCAGCGGCGAGCAGGCCGGCGCTGGCGGTGGACATCATGGCTGCCAGGGCAGCGGCGATCACCAGGCCACGGATACCGTCCGGCAGGGACAGTTTGACGATGGCGGCGAAGGCGTTGTTGACGTTGTCCAGGTCCGGGATCAGCACATGAGCAGCCATGCCGATCAGGGCGCAGGCCAGTCCGTAAAGGATGCAGTAGAAGCCTGCGAATGTACCGGCGACCTGAGCCACTTTGGCGCTCTTGACGGTGAACACACGCTGCCAGATGTCTTGGCCGATCAGGATCCCGAAGAAGTAGATCATGAAGTAGGTGATGATGGTGTCCCAGCCAATCGTGGTGAAGCTGAAGGCGGTTGCCGGCAGTTTCAACACCAACTCATCCCAACCACCGACGCGGTACAGGCATATTGGCAACAGGATGAACATCAGGCCCACGGTCTTGATGACGAACTGGACGATGTCGGTCAGGGTCAGGGACCACATGCCGCCGATCGCCGAATAAATCACCACCACGCCACCGCCGACCAATACCGACAGCCAGAACGGCAGGTCGAACAGCACTTGCAGCACGGTGCCAATGGCCAGGATCGAAACCACGCCGATCATCAGCGCATACGCCAGCATGATCACCGCGCTCGCGGAGCGGGCCATCGGGTTGTAGCGTTTTTCCAGCACCTGGGTAACGGTGTAGATTTTCAGTTTCAGCAGCGGTTTGGCGAGGAACAGGTTCAGCGCCACGATCCCGCAACCGAGGGCCGCGCAGAGCCAGAAACCGGAAATGCCATGGACGTAGCCCAGGCGCACGGTGCCGACGGTAGATGCGCCGCCCAGAACAGTAGCGGCCATGGTGCCCATGTACAGGCTCGGGCCGAGGTTACGACCGGCGACCAAAAAGTCTTCGTTGGTCTTGGCCTTGCGCATGCCGTAGTAGCCGAGAATCAGCATCGCGGCGGCATAGATGAGTACGACGAATAAATCCAATGCCATGATGGCGTGTCTCCGATTGTCTTTTTTATGGTGAGGCTGAAAAGCAATGTGGCAATCAGGCCGCTTTTTGTGGCGAGGGAGCTTGCTCCCGCTGGGCTGCGAAGCAGCCCCAAATCCTGCAACCGCGTTTCTTCAGGAGAAACACCATTAGCCTGTTTTGCGACTGCTGCGCAGTCGAGCGGGAGCAAGCTCCCTCGCCACAGAGGTTCCGTTGACCACCGTTTGTGTCGAATCAGGCGGCTTGTCGCACCGACGATTTAGCGAGCGAATCCGTGCTCTTGCTGCGTGGATCGTTGGGACCGAACACCGTTGCCGATTCCGGGAACAGGCTCAGCAGCGCCAGGTACACCAGCGAGGCCAGGCCCAGGGTTACCGGCAGGCTGATGTCGATACCGCCGGCCATTTCGCCCAGTGGTCCGACGAACTGCCCCGGCAGGTTCACGAAGCACAGGCCGACGGCCGCACTCGGGATCCAGGCACCCAGCCCACGCCAGTTCCAGCCATGGGTGAACCAGTAACGACCGCCTTTCTCGCCGCGGGTGAACACTTGCAGGTCATCCGGGCAATAGAAGCCGCGGCGAACCAGCAGACCGATGATCATGATCACCATCCACGGGGTGGTGCAGGTGATGATCAGCACGGCGAAGGTCGACACGCTCTGCACCAGGTTCGCCGCGAAGCGTCCGATGAAGATGAAGGCAATCGACATCACACCGATCAGCAGCGTGGCCTTGACCCGCGACAGCACACGCGGGAACACGCTGGACATGTCCAGCCCGGTGCCATACAGCGAGGTGGTGCCGGTGGACATGCCGCCGATCACTGCGATCAGGCACACCGGCAGGAAGAACCAGCTCGGCGAAACGGCCAGCAGGCCGCCGACGTAGTTGTTCGCCGCGATGTAGTCCGGCGCGTTGATCGCGACGATGGTCGCGGTGGCGAGGCCGAACAGGAACGGGATGAACGTTGCGATCTGCGAGATCACCACGGCGGCCATGATCCGGCGCTTTGAGGTGTCACGCGGGATGTAACGCGACCAGTCACCGAGGAACGCGCCGAAGGAAATCGGGTTGCTCATCGCCACCAGCGCGGCGCCGATAAAGGCTGCCCAGAAACCGGGCTGACCCATGTTCACGGTACCGGCGTAGTTCACATCGAAAGGACCGGCGAACGCGAAGATGCCCAACAGGAACAACAGGCTGGCGCTCCACACCGCGATCTTGTTGACCCACAGCAGGAAGCGGAAACCGTAGATGCAAACCGTCAGCACCAGAATCGCGAACAGACCGTAGGCCAGGCCCAGGGTCAGGTCGGTTTCCGGCAGGCCGATCAGGCGTTTCGCACCACCGATCAACGCATCACCCGAACTCCATACCGAGAGCGAGAAGAAGGCGATGGCGGTCAGCAGCGACAGAAACGAACCGACGATCCGCCCGTGCACGCCGAAGTGTGCACCGGAAGAAACCGCGTTGTTGGTGCCGTTGATCGGACCGAACAGGCCCATGGGTGCGAGGATCAACGAACCCAGCAACACGCCCAGCACAACCGCCCAGACGCCGGCCTGGAAAGACAGGCCAAACAGCACCGGGAAACTGCCGAGCACGGCGGTGGCAAAGGTGTTGGAACCGCCGAAGATCATCCGGAACAAGTCCGTCGGGCCTGCGGTGCGTTCGTTGTCCGGGATCTGTTCGACCCCGTAGGTTTCAATGTGCGTAAGGCTTTGGTCGTTTTTGTTGTTATTCATGATCTGCTCCGATCATAAAGGCGCGCTCATCGTGTGTGAGCGTCACCTGTTTGGCTAAGGGGTTGGCAGCCCTTCCGGCATTGCGGACAAATGTTCATGGCAGGCCAGCCACAGGCCTTGTTGTTCTTGGCCAGACGCTTGTTTCTTGAAAACAATCGTCTCGCGCTCCTGGCTGAAGTGTTGCTCCCCTTGCATGCGCAGCTCGGTGGCCACGTCATGGATGAAAATCGCGACGTCACCCTGCAGGCTGACGAAGGCGTTGCTCGAGGTGCACGAAAGCACCTCGAAGCCATCCTCGGCACGCCAGATGTCCCACAACGCCTGATAGGCATCGCGCGACAGCAGTGGCTGCTCGAGGGTGTAAAACACGAAGCTGGCATCGGCGCTGAACGCGCCGAAATACGCCTCGCGATCGTTACGGGCAAAGGCGGACACCAGATCGGCGGCGGCCTTCAAAACCTGATCACGTTCGTTCACGACCGATCCTCAGCGATGGACCACGCCAGGCAGTACGCAGAGCATTTCGTACAGCAGGTTGGCTGCCAGCAGCGAGGTGTTGCCGGTTGTGTCATAAGCGGGCGAGACTTCTACCAGATCGCAACCGACCAAGTCGAGGCCTTGGCAGCCGCGAACGATCTCGATTGCCTGAATGGTCGTCAGACCACCGATTTCCGGGGTGCCGGTGCCAGGCGCCCAGGCCGGGTCGATACCGTCGATGTCGAAACTCAGGTACACCGGACCGCCGCCGACTTTCTCGCGAACTTCGGCCATCAGCGGTGCCAGGGATTTGTGCCAGCACTCTTCGGCCTGAACCACACGGAAGCCCTGGTTACGGCTCCAGTTGAAGTCATCAGCGGTGTAGCCCTGGGCGCGCAGACCAATTTGCACGACACGGTCCGGGTCCAGAAGGCCTTCTTCGACGGCGCGGCGGAAGGTGGTGCCATGGGCGATCTTCTCGCCAAACATGTGATCGTTTACATCGGCGTGGGCGTCGATGTGCACCAGGCCGACCTTGCCATGCTTCTTGTGGATGGCACGCAGGATCGGCAGGGTGATGGTGTGGTCCCCGCCCAGAGTCAGGGGGATCACATCGTGTTCGAGGATTTTGTGGTAGGACTCTTCGATGATCCGTACGGCATCCAGCAGGTTGAAGGTGTTGATTGCCACGTCCCCGATGTCGGCAACCGACAGCGAATCGAACGGCGCTGCGCCGGTGGCCATGTTGTACGGGCGGATCATCACCGATTCGGCGCGGATGTCACGCGGCCCGAAACGGGTGCCGGGGCGCAGCGAAGTACCGATGTCCAAAGGCACGCCGACGAAGGCAGCGTCGAGGCCGGCAGCGGTAGGTACATGGGGGAGTCGCAGCATGGTGGCGATGCCGCCGAAGCGCGGCATTTCATTGCCGCCCAGTGGTTGGTGAAGAATCTTGTCCACGGGTAGGGCCTCATCGTCGTTGTTTTATTTATGTCGGTTGCGCAGGTCCAGGGAGGATCGGGCACCGTTAGGGGCCGATTTTGCGAAAGGTAGTGGCCGGGAAGAATCGCTACGGGCAAATACTTAGTTCAGATTTTTCTAAACTAATGGCTGCGGTTAGCGATAGACTTTCGATCACACGCAGAACCCCTGTGGCGAGGGAGCTTGCTCCCGCTGGGCTGCGAAGCAGCCCCAAAACCATGAACCCCGTTGTGTCAGACTGACCGCGCCGGGAAGTTTACGACTGCTGCGCAGCCGAGCGGGAGCAAGCTCCCTCGCCACAAAAGCAATATGCATGACTTTGCAAACGGAGCCCCCCCATGGCCAACGCTTTACCCGACCTGAAACTATTGCGCATCTTCGTCAGCGTGGTCCGCCATCAGGGGTTCGCCAACGCGCAGCAAGAGCTCAACCTCTCGACCTCGGCGATCAGCACCTACATGAGCCAGCTCGAAGCGGCCCTTGGCCTTGTGCTTTGCCATCGTGGTCGTGGCGGTTTCAGCCTGACCAGCAAAGGCGAATTGTTCCATCAGGAAACCCTGCGCCTGCTCGGCGAACTCGAAGGTTTCGAGCAATACGCGGCGGCGCTGAAGGGCGAGTTGCGCGGCACGCTGAACCTCGGTGTCATCGACTCCACCGTCAGCGACAAGGCCTTGCCGTTCGCCGAGGCCATCGGCGCCTACAGTCAGGAACACCCGGCCGTGCATCTGCACCTCTCGGTGATGAGCCCGTACGAACTGCAACTCGGCGTGCAGGACAACCGCCTCGACCTGGCCATCGGTGCGTTTTCAACGCGCATGAGCGGGCTGGTCTACATGCCGCTGTACCGCGAACAGCACTGGTTATATTGCAGCAGCCGCCATCCGCTGTTCACCGAGCGGCGCATCCCCGAGCAAGTCATCACCCAGCAACGCATGGTGGGGCGCGGTTACTGGAGCCAGGCTGAACTGGCGCGCCACGGTTTCAAACACAGCGCCGCGACCGTGGAAAGTATGGAGGCGCAGTTGATCCTGGTGCTGTCCGGCGCCTACATCGGTTACCTGCCGGAGCACTACGCCCAGGCTTGGGCAGACAAGGGTGACTTGCGCGTGTTGCTGCCGGCGACCTTCGGTTACCAGGCGCCGTTCTCGATGATCGTGCGCCGGGGGCGCAGCCGCGAACCGTTGATCCAGACCTTCCGCGATTTGCTCAAAGCACAGCTCAATCAGGCTTGAAAACATGTCCAGAATCCAATGCCCGCGCTGCCTGCGCCCGCAAACACATTGCCTGTGCCCCCTGATCCCGAGCCTCGACAGCCGCACTCGGGTGTTGCTGCTGCAGCATCCGAGCGAAGTGAACCACGCGCTGAACACTGCGCGTCTGGCCGCGTTGGGCTTGAACAATGCCGAGTTGATCGTGGGCGAGGTGTTCGATGATTTGCCGGCGCTGTTGAATCAACCTGGTTATCAGGCGCGGTTGTTGTTTCCTGCCGAGGATGCGCAGCCGTTGCAGGCTTACACCGTGAATGATCAACCACTGTTGCTGGTCGTACCGGACGGCACCTGGCGCAAGGCACGTAAAATGCTGCACCTCAATCCGCTGTTGGCGGCGTTGCCCCGAGTGACCTTGGTGGAGGGCGGCGTGTCCCGCTATCGATTGCGCAAGGCGCCGGGGCCGGGCGCGTTGTCGACGGTAGAGGCGATTGTGCAGGCGTTGCAGACGCTGGAAGCGCCTGTCAGTTTCGAGCCGTTGTTGAAACCGTTCGAGGCGTTGATCGAGGGGCAGATTGCGGCGATGGGGGAGGAAACCTTCCAGCGCAATCATGGCGACAGATAAGTATTGTCCGTACCGGCCCCATCGCTAGCAGGCTAGCTCCCACAGGGGACTTGGAGTGAACACATATTTGTATTCACAAGTGATCAAATGTGGGAGCTAGCCTGCTAGCGATAGCCATTGCACAGTCAATGTAGATTCTGGCCGGATCTATCGCTCGCGCATCGCCTCGGTCCGCGCTTTCAACACCGGTTTCAGCAGATAATCCAGCACACTTTTCTCACCCGTGATGATGTCCACAGTGGCCACCATCCCCGGAATAATCAGCAGCGGTTTCACATCCCCACCCAAGTGATTTTTATCGGTCCGCACCTGAATCAGATAAAAACTGTTGCCCTTGTCATCTGTAGTCGTGTCCGCACCAATCAACTCCAGCTTCGCACTCAACCCGCCATAAATCGTGTAGTCGTACGCACTGAACTTGACCATCGCTTTCTGCCCCGGATGCAGGAATGCCACGTCCTGTGGCCGCACCTTGGCTTCGATCAGCAGGTTGTCTTCGATGGGCACGATTTCCACCATGTCGCTGCCCGGCTGGACCACGCCGCCGATGGTGTTGACCTTCAGCACCTTGATAATCCCGTGCACCGGCGACACCACCGTGGTGCGGCTGACGCGGTCATCGATGGCGATGCTCGACGCGGTGATTTTCGACAGGTCGGTACGTTTCTCATTGAGCTCTTTCGCCGCGTCCGAGCGGAAGGATTGTTCCG
Source organism: Pseudomonas sp. LBUM1651 (assembly GCF_059716135.1). Lineage (NCBI taxonomy): Bacteria > Pseudomonadati > Pseudomonadota > Gammaproteobacteria > Pseudomonadales > Pseudomonadaceae > Pseudomonas > Pseudomonas sp. LBUM1651. Next base: position 1,623,111 of record NZ_CP166805.1, read on the forward strand.
ATTCGTCGATCTTGCTTTTGATCTCGTTGATCGCCGATTCGGCGCGGGGAATCGCCAGCGTCGTGGCGTTCAGTGAGCCGCGAATCTCCACCGCGCTGCGTTTGAGCCGCAGGATTTCCACCGGCGAAACCGCCCCGGTGCCCACCAGCGGCGCGGACATGTTCATTTCCTGTTGCAGCAGCGCCAGGCTGGAACTGTATTGGCCCTGTTTCGAGCGAAACTCCGCCAGTTCCTGGGTTTTTTGCCGCAGTTGTTCGGTCAGCGTGCGCTGTTCGCTGGCCAGGCGACGTTGCCGTTGTTCGTACAGCGAGCGCTCGTCCTCGGCCACTTGCGGGGCCTTGGCGATCACCTCCGGCGACAACTTGAACGGCCGCCCCTCGGCCTCGGCGGACAGGCGTTCAACCTGCGCAGTCAGCGCATAACGATCCGCCTCGCTTTCACCCTTGTTCGACAGAAACCGTGTGTCATCCAGGCGCAGCAGCGTGTCGCCCTTGTTCACCATTTGCCCTTCGCGCACGAAGATCTCGGTGACGATGCCGCCCTCCAGGTTCTGGATCACCTGCACCTTGCTCGACGGGATTGCCTTGCCTTCGCCCATGGTGACTTCCTGCAACACGGCGAACTTGGCCCAGACCACGGCGCTGATGATCAACGCGGCGGCGAGCCACACAGTGATCCGCGACCAGCGCGGAGAATCCTGCAATGACGCGCCGGCGGTTTCCGGCATGAACTCGCTTTCGGCGCTTTTTGAGAAGCTGTCGAAGTATCCGCGTGTCTTCGACGTTACAGGCGGGGAATAAGGCATGAGCGGACTCCTAGACGGCCGCAGAGCCGACACGGCCCTTGCGCAGTGCATCGATGACCGCTTCCTTCGGACCGTCGGCGACGATCCGCCCGTTGTCCAGCACAACCAGCCGATCCACCAGGCTGAGCATCGAGGTGCGGTGGGTCACCAGCAGCAGGGTTTTGCCCTGGACCCAGCCGTGAAGTTTTTGCCGCAGGACATCTTCGCTGCTGTTGTCCATGGCGCTGGTGGGTTCGTCGAGCAACATGATCGGCGGGTCGAGCAACAAGGCGCGCGCCAGCAACACCGCCTGACGTTGACCGCCCGACAACAACTGTCCGCGTTCGCCGACAGGCCGGTCAAAACCTTGTGGATGTTGACGCGCGAGTTCGGTGACGCCGGTCAGCTCGGCCACCTCCAGCATCCGCGAATCGCTGATGTAGCGGGCGCCGAGGGTCAGGTTGTCACGCAGGCTGCCGGCCAGCAGCGGCAGGTCATGAGCGACGTAACCGATCTGTTGGCGCAGGTCGGCGACGTCCAGTTGCCGCAGGTCCAGGCCATCGAGCAGCAACTGGCCTTCCTCCGGTTCGTAGAAACCCATGATCAGTCGCCCCAGGGTACTTTTGCCCGAGCCGCTGCGCCCGATGATGCCGACCCGTTCACCGGGTTTCAGGCTGAAACTGATGTTGGCCAGCGCCGGCGCGTTCTGGCCGTTGTAGCGAAAGGTCACGCCGCTGACGTCGAGGGCGCCTTGCAATTGCGTGCGTTCCAGCGGCCGCTGTTTGGCATCGCGCTCTTGCGGCAAGCTCATCAGCGCATCGGTGCTTTTCATGGTCAGTTGCGCTTGCTGGTAGCGGGTGATCAGCCCGGCGATCTGTCCCAGCGGCGCGAGTACGCGACTGCCGAGCATGTAGGTCGCCACCAGCGCACCGACGCTGAGGTTGCCGGCGATGATGCTGTAGACCCCGGCGACGATGGTCGCCATGCCGGAGAATTGCTGGATGAACAGCGTGCCGTTGGTGGCCAGTGCCGAGAGGTTGCGCGCGTGGCTGTCGAGGCGGGTGAGGGCGCCGTGGGTGCTTTCCCATTTGTGCTGGCGCTCGCTTTCGGCGCTGCAGGCCTTGAGGGTTTCCAGGCCGCCGAGGGTTTCGATCAGCAAGGCCTGGCGTTCGGCGCCGAGGGCCAGGCTTTTTTGCACGGTGTCGCGCAGGCGCACCTGAATCACCATGGCGAACAGGATGGTGATCGGAAACGCCAGCAACGGAATCACCACCAGCCAGCCACCGAGCAGGCCGATCACCACCAGCATCAGCACGGCGAACGGCAGGTCGATCAGGCTGGTCAGCGTGACGGCGGTGAGGAATTCGCGAAGGCCCTGGAAGTCATGAATACTTTGGGCAAAACCACCGATGGTCGCCGGGCGCGCTTTCATCGACATGCCGGTGATGCGTTCGAACAGCGTCGCGGAAAGGATCACGTCGGTTTTCCTCCCGGCGGTGTCCAGCAAGTGCGCGCGCACCACTCGCAGCGCCAGCTCGAAACCGGTGCCGATCAGCAAGCCGATGGACAGCACCCACAAGGTTGAAGTCGCCTGGTTCGGCACCACCCGGTCGTAAGTCTGCATCACGAACAGCGGCACCATCAGCCCCAGCAGGTTGATCAGGAAGCTCGCGAGGATTGCATCGCTGTACAGCCATTTCGACAACTTCAACGTGTCGCGAAACCACGCTTCCACTCGTGGCACCAGCGGCGAGCGCAAGTCTTCGAGTTCATGCCGTGGCCGGGCAAACAAGGCCTGGCCGCTGTAGTTTTCGGAGAGTTCTTCGCGGCTGACCCACTGCTCGCCACCGTCGGCTTCGCTCGGCAGAATCAGCAAGCGGCCATCATCGCCGAAGCGACGCAGGATAGCGGTGCGGCCGTTGTTGAGGATCAGCATCACGGGCAGGTTGAGCGCGGAAATGTCCTCCAGGTCACGGCGTAAAAGCCGCGCCTGCAAACTGGCCCGGGCCGCTGCGCGCGGCAGCAGGTCCAGGCTCAGGCGTTGGTGTGCCATTGGCAGTCCGGCACTCAGGCTGGCGCGACTGACCGTCGCGCCGTGGAGTTTGCAGAGGATCAGCAGACCGTCCAGAAGCGGGTCATCGAAGCTCAGCCGCGGATCGACACCGGTGTTGCCGGGTTCCATGCTGGTCACATTGATCGCTCCATTGCACTACTTCAATTCAGGCAGACGGGCTTCATTCTTCACTTCGGTCCGGGCGATCGCATCGGCGGGCAGCACCACCCGTTGTTTGCTCAGCAACTGGCCCATGTTCGCCAGCACGCGGTACATCGAGTATTCCTCGGTATAGCGCACTTCGGTGTAGCGACGGTTGGCGTTGTAGAGTTCGTTTTCGCTGTCGAGCACGTCGAGCAGGGTCCGTTGGCCGAGGCCGAACTGGTCCTGGTACGCCGCCCGCACACGGGTGGTGGTTTCGGCGTATTCACGGGCGGTCGGGGTTTGTTTCCGGGCGTTGAGCATGGCGTTCCACGCCAGGTGGATGTTCTCGTTGAGCTGGCGCAGGGCGTTGTTGCGGATGTCCATTGCCTGGTTGATCTTGTGCGCATCGGAGGCCAGTCGTGCCTTGTCGCTGCCGCCGCGGAACAGGTTGTAGTTCATCACGACGCCGACGCGCCATTCGTTGTCGTGGCCTTCTTCACCGGCGATGTTGTTGTTCGCCCCCACCGCGGCTTCAGCGTCGAAGCGTGGGTAGAACGGCGACTTGGCGACTTCGTACTGGCTCTCGGCCGATTGCACATCCGCCTGGGCCGATTTCAGGTACGGGTTGTTGTCGACCATGCTCTGTTGGGCATCCTGGATCGTGGGCGGCAATTCGCCCTTGATCGATGGCAGTGTTTCCAGTTCATCCGGCATACGCCCGGTGACGGCGTAGAAATTTGCTTCGGCATCGGCCAGATCGACTTCGGCGGTATCGAGGTTGTTCTCCGCGAGTGCCCGGCGAGCCACGGACTGATCGGCGTCGGCGTTGCTGCCGATGCCGCGCTGGGTACGCAGGCCGATCTGGTCGTTGACCCGCAGGTGCGCCTGCAGGTTGTTCTTGGCCAGGGTCACCAGTTCGCGGCGCTTGAGCACTTCGAGATAGACCTCGATGGTGCGCAGGGCCAGGTCCTGCGCGGTGCCCTGGGCGTAGTAGGCCCGGGAGTTGACCACGCCTTTGGTGCGCTCGACTTCGTTGGGCGTGTTGAAACCATCGAAGAGCATCTGCCGCAGGCGCAGTTCCGATTGGGTGTAGTTCAGGATTTCGGTGTGATGATTGCCGAAGGCGCGGGTGTTGGTGTTGTCGCTGTACCCGCGCCCGTACGCGGCATTCAGGTCAACAGAGGGATAAAAACCGCCCTTGGCGACTTTCACGTCTTCATCCGCCGACAGGCGGCTGTCTACACGTGAGGCGAGTTCCGGGTGGGTGGCGATGGTGCTCTGGATCGCCTCGGTCAGCGACATGGCTTGAGCCTGAGAAGTGCAGGCCATGGCCAATAGAATCGCACTGCAAACGGGGGTCAATCGGCGCATGGATACATCTCCCTGTCATCCTGATGGTGCTTATCAGTCGCCAAATATTTGACGGCATTTATAGGTAAATCTGTTTCACACTTGTAACATCAGAGCTAAGAACATTCTCAAAAGAACCTTGGAAGCTTTTCTCATAAGTGATATGCCGAAATAAACTTATGCGCTCTTAAAAATCCAGCACATTGTTCAATCCGAAAGCCCTTGATTTACGAGCCTTAGGAGCTTCTTGAGGGTTGGGGAAAGTTCAATCCACTTATCGATGTGGGGCGAAGAAGTGCTGGAGGGGGAGGGGTGCGCTACGGTTTTTTGGGTGACGGTTTTTTGTCACTTGCTGGTTCAGAACCGTTACGCATTGCCCGTAGGTAAGGTTGTTTCGCAACAGCATTCCGATGTAATTGATTGCATTGGGTTTTATGCCGAATCGAGACACTTCGCCCACGAGCGACACGCTTGGCGAGAAGTCGCCAGGGCAGCGGCTTGATCAGGCAAGCCGCTGCCCGGTAGACGATCCGCCGATAACCCGCTCACGCCATGAGCACGTTCTTCGCAATCAACAGGATGCCGACAGCGGTTGGCAGCGGAGGAAATGCACATGGCTACGCTCATCGGTATCGTCAGTAAGGTCATTGGTCAGGTGTTCGCTGAAGCAAGCAACGGCACCCGACGTGCCTTGATCGAGGGGGACAGGCTGTTCGTCGGCGATCAACTGGTCACAGGTGCCGAAGGCGCGGTGGCGGTGCACCTGCAGAATGGCCAGGAACTGACCCTCGGGCGTGGCAGCAGCCTGCAAATGAATTCGCAGTTGCTTGCCCATCACGTACCCCATGTGGATACCGCTGAAGCGAGCGCGCCGACGCAGGCGCAACTGACCGACGTCGAACGACTGCAAAAAGCGATCGCGGCGGGCGATGACCCGACTCAGACAGCAGAAGCCACGGCGGCAGGCCCGGGTACACCGGGCGCACCCGGTGGTGCATTGGGTGGCGGCCACAGTTTTGTGCTGCTGGAAGAAGTGGCCGGGCGGGTCGATCCAACCATCGGTTTCCCTACCGCCGGCTTCAACGGTATTCCTGAATTTCCTCTGGAGCGTCTGGCCGGTGATGCGGATAACGGTGGCAACGCGGCTGCGGCGCCGATTGGTGCTGATACTCCGGATGCTCCGGGCGTTCCGGATGTTCCGGATGTTCCGGATGACCCTGAAGCTTCGGACAGTCCCGTCACCCTCAACGGCCTCAATGTTCCCGGTGGCGAACTGACCGTCTACGAAAAAACCCTCACCTTCGGCACCGACCCCGATGCCCCGGCCCTGACCCGGACGGGCACCTTTACCGTCAGCGCGCCGGATGGCTTGCAAACCCTGACTGTCGGCGGCATCGCCATCGTCACCGCTGGCGTGGCCGCAGGCTTCCCGCAATCGGCCGACACCTGGCACGGCAGCACGCTAACCATCACCGGATACGATCCGGCCACTGGCGTGGTGAGCTACAGCTACACCCTGAATTACGACAGCGACCACCCGAATGCCGATGGCGTCAACAGCATCTCCGAAAACTTCGACGTCGTTGCCACCGATACGGACGGCAGCACCGCGACCGGGCAAATCAACGTCAACATCGTCGATGACACGCCGAACGCCAACCCCGACGCCACGTCGGTGACGGAGGGCGGCGTCGTCAGCGGCAACGTGCTGTGGAACGACGTTGCCGGCGCCGATGGTCCCTTGCTCGGCGGTGGCGTGGTCGGTGTGCGCGCCGGTTCGGACACTTCGACCCCGGTGAACGGCGGGCTCAACACCCAGATCAACGGCACCTACGGTTACCTGACCCTGGATGCCCAGGGCAACGCCGAATACCACAGCTACCCGAACGGGGTGAACGGCCCCGGCGCAACCGACGTGTTCACCTACACCTTGCGCGATAACGACGGTGACGAAAGCACCACCACCATCACCATCGACGTCAACAACAGTTGTATCAACAACCCGGTCACCCTCAACGGCCTCGACGCGTGTGGCGGCGAGCTGACCGTCTACGAAAAAACCCTCACCTTCGGCACCGACCCCGATGCCCCGGCCCTGACCCGGACGGGCACCTTTACCGTCAGCGCGCCGGATGGCTTGCAAACCCTGACTGTCGGCGGCATCGCCATCGTCACCGCTGGCGTGGCCGCAGGCTTCCCGCAATCGGCCGACACCTGGCACGGCAGCACGCTAACCATCACCGGATACGATCCGGCCACTGGCGTGGTGAGCTACAGCTACACCCTGAATTACGACAGCGACCACCCGAATGCCGATGGCGTCAACAGCATCTCCGAAAACTTCGACGTCGTTGCCACCGATACGGACGGCAGCACCGCGACCGGGCAAATCAACGTCAACATCGTCGATGACACGCCGAACGCCAACCCCGACGCCACGTCGGTGACGGAGGGCGGCGTCGTCAGCGGCAACGTGCTGTGGAACGACGTTGCCGGCGCCGATGGTCCCTTGCTCGGCGGTGGCGTGGTCGGTGTGCGCGCCGGTTCGGACACTTCGACCCCGGTGAACGGCGGGCTCAACACCCAGATCAACGGCACCTACGGTTACCTGACCCTGGATGCCCAGGGCAACGCCGAATACCACAGCTACCCGAACGGGGTGAACGGCCCCGGCGCAACCGACGTGTTCACCTACACCTTGCGCGATAACGACGGTGACGAAAGCACCACCACCATCACCATCGACGTCAACAACAGTTGTATCAACAACCCGGTCACCCTCAACGGCCTCGACGCGTGTGGCGGCGAGCTGACCGTCTACGAAAAAAACCTCACCTACGGCACCGATCCTGAGGCCCCGGCCCTGACCCAGACCGGCACCTTCACCGTCAGCGCCCCGGATGGCCTGCAGACCCTGACCGTGGGCGGTATCGCCGTGGTCACCGCTGGCGTGGCCGCAGGCTTCCCGCAATCGGCCGACACCTGGCACGGCAGCACGCTCACCATCACCGGTTACGACCCGGCCACCGGCGTGGTGACCTACAGCTACACCCTGAATTACGACAGCGACCACCCGAATGCCGGCGGCGCCAACAGCATCTCCGAGAACTTCGACGTGGTGGCCAAGGATGTCAACGGCAGCACCGCGACCGGGCAAATCAACGTCAACATCGTCGATGACACGCCGAACGCCAACCCCGACGCCACGTCGGTGACGGAGGGCGGCGTCGTCAGCGGCAACGTGCTGTGGAACGACGTTGCCGGCGCCGATGGTCCCTTGCTCGGTGGTGGCGTGGTCGGTGTGCGCGCCGGCTCGGACACTTCGACCCCGGTGAACGGCGGCCTCAATACCCAGATCAACGGCACCTACGGTTACCTGACCCTGGACGCCCAAGGCAACGCCGAATACCACAGCTACCCGAACGGGGTGAACGGCCCCGGCGCAACCGACGTCTTCACCTACACCCTGCGCGATAACGACGGTGACGAAAGCACTACCACCATCACCATCGACGTCAACAACGGTTGCATCAACCCGGTCACCCTCAACGGCCTCGACGCGTGTGGCGGCGAGCTGACCGTCTACGAAAAAAACCTCACCTACGGCACCGATCCTGAGGCCCCGGCCCTGACCCAGACCGGCACCTTCACCGTCAGCGCCCCGGATGGCCTGCAGACCCTGACCGTGGGCGGTATCGCCGTGGTCACCGCTGGCGTGGCCGCAGGCTTCCCGCAATCGGCCGACACCTGGCACGGCAGCACGCTCACCATCACCGGTTACGACCCGGCCACCGGCGTGGTGACCTACAGCTACACCCTGAATTACGACAGCGACCACCCGAATGCCGGCGGCGCCAACAGCATCTCCGAGAACTTCGACGTGGTGGCCAAGGATGTCAACGGCAGCACCGCGACCGGGCAAATCAACGTCAACATCGTCGATGACACGCCGAACGCCAACCCCGACGCCACGTCGGTGACGGAGGGCGGCGTCGTCAGCGGCAACGTGCTGTGGAACGACGTTGCCGGCGCCGATGGTCCCTTGCTCGGCGGTGGCGTGGTCGGTGTGCGCGCCGGCTCGGACACTTCGACCCCGGTGAACGGCGGCCTCAATACCCAGATCAACGGCACCTACGGTTACCTGACCCTGGACGCCCAGGGCAACGCCGAATACCACAGCTACCCGAACGGGGTGAACGGCCCCGGCGCAACCGACGTGTTCACCTACACCCTGCGCGATAACGACGGTGACGAAAGCACTACCACCATCACCATCGACGTCAACAACGGTTGCATCAACCCGGTCACCCTCAACGGCCTCGACGCGTGTGGCGGCGAGCTGACCGTCTACGAAAAAAACCTCACCTACGGCACCGATCCTGAGGCCCCGGCCCTGACCCAGACCGGCACCTTCACCGTCAGCGCCCCGGATGGCCTGCAGACCCTGACCGTGGGCGGAATCGCCGTGGTCACCGCTGGCGTGGCCGCAGGCTTCCCGCAATCGGCCGACACCTGGCACGGCAGCACGCTCACCATCACCGGTTACGACCCGGCCACCGGCGTGGTGACCTACAGCTACACCCTGAATTACGACAGCGACCACCCGAATGCCGGCGGCGCCAACAGCATCTCCGAGAACTTCGACGTGGTGGCCAAGGATGTCAACGGCAGCACCGCGACCGGGCAAATCAACGTCAACATCGTCGATGACACGCCGAACGCCAACCCCGACGCCACGTCGGTGACGGAGGGCGGCGTCGTCAGCGGCAACGTGCTGTGGAACGACGTTGCCGGCGCCGATGGTCCCTTGCTCGGCGGTGGCGTGGTCGGTGTGCGCGCCGGTTCGGACACCTCGACCCCGGTGAACAGCGGGCTCAACACCCAGATCAACGGCACCTACGGTTACCTGACCCTGGATGCCCAAGGCAACGCCGAATACCACAGCAATCCGAACGCCGTGAACGGCCCCGGCGCAACCGACGTGTTCACCTACACCCTGCGCGATAACGACGGCGACGAAAGCACTACCACCATCACCATCGACGTCAACAACGGTTGCATCAATGCGTCCAGCGACAACGACGTAACCGTCATCACCAACGTGCTGTCGGACAACGTCGCGGTGCCGGGCGAAGCGTTGCTGGCCAACGACACCGATCCCGACGGCGATCCACTTACTGCATCACCGACGACGTTCAACACCGGCTGGATCGCCAAGGGTGGGGACTTCACCGGCAGCAACCAGAACTACAGTTTCACCGGCAGCAACGCTCAATCCGTGACCATCGCCCGCAGTGCCTTCGTCGCCAACACCGCTGCCATGACCGCGGTGCTGGTGGTCAGCGGCGCGTTGGGCGAAGTCAAACACAACACCACCCATGACGAAGACCGCATCACCGTCACCCTCAAACAGGGTGAGACCCTCAACCTCGACCACAACCTGGCGGCCGGTCACGTCGCCATGGAGTACTCGGTCAACGGCGGCGCGTTCATTGCCATCGGCGATGGTCAGACCATCACCGCCGCGTCGGACGGCACCTACCAGATCCACATCACCAACATCGACAACGACGGGCCGGGCCACAGCGGCAAGGGCGCGGAAAACTACCAGCTGACCCTGACCGTCAACTACTCCGGCGCCCACAACATCACCCCTGACTACCACGGCACCTACACCGTCAACGATCACCACGGCGGCAGCGACAGCGCCGGCGTGACCATCACCTATCAGGACGGCCACATCCTCATCGGCACGGCGGGTGATGACGTGCTGGTGGCAGGCACCGGCGACAACGTGATCAACGCCGGCGATGGCAACGATGTGCTCACTGCCGGTGCAGGCAACAACGAACTGCACGGCGGCGCCGGCAATGACTTGCTCTACAGCGGGCCGGGTAACGACCTGCTCGACGGCGGCGATGGCATCGACACCGCGAGCTACGCCCACGCCACCGCCGGGGTCAAGGTTGACCTGAGTCTGCTCGGCGCGCAAAACACTCTGGGCGCCGGCACCGACACCCTGACCGCCATCGAAAACCTCACCGGCTCCGATTTCGACGACAAGCTCACCGTCGACAACCACAACAACATCATCACCGGCGGCCTCGGCAACGACGTGCTCAACGGTGGCGGCGGCGATGATTTGCTCATCGGCGGCCTCGGCAACAACACCCTCACCGGTGGTGCTGGCGCGGACACCTTCCAGTGGCTCAAAGGCAACAGCGGCCACGACGTGGTCACCGACTTCACCCCGGGCGCCGACAAACTCGACCTGTCGCAACTGCTGCAAGGCGAGAATGGCACCGCCGCTTCGCTGGATGACTACCTGCACTTCAAAGTCACCGGCAGCGGCGATTCACTGGTCACCAGCATCGACGTCAGCAACATGGCCGGTGCTGCACCGAACCAGACCATCGATCTGGCTGGGGTGAACCTGGCGAGTCATTACGGCGTGACGCCGGGGGCGGGCGGGGTGATTGCCGGCGGGGCGGATACGGCGACCATCATCAACGGCATGTTGAATGACCATTCGTTGAAGGTGGATACCGTGTGACCTGAAACCTTAAACAACAAAACCCGCCATCCCTGTGTAAGGGATGGCGGGTTTTTTATTGTGCGCAGTTTAGGGAAGTGTCCGACCGGCGGTAGCAAAACCTGTGATTTCTGACAGTAGCCAGTCTTCCGTGGCTGCCTTTAAATCAAGACATCGAGATGAGTGAAGCAATCATCCATGTAAGGCGAGCGATCGGTGTCGGCGCTCTTCGCCTGGCATTGCGATAACCGAACGTCAGGGCAATAAAGCTCAACATCAAAGGAGTATTAAAATGTCCAAAGAAGAAAGCTTTCCTTTTAATGGCAGAGACAGGGCGCAATATCGGGCATTTCGAACCAGCATACAACTTATTGATCTGAATGCCCCTGTACCGGGGAGCGCCAATCCATTTAAACCGGCCTTGGTAACCGATGGTCCACAATATCTTCCCTATGCTTATTTCAATAGGCCGCTCGACTTTGATATTCCGGAGTTCATTGATCAATATGATCCATCGGGGCTCATCGTCGTTATTAGAATGACGGTAGATGGAACCGAAGATGCAATTGAGCACAAGTTTGACGAAGAAACTCCTATCGCTACAGCGCCTATTCCAATGAAACTTCACCTGGCAGATAAAGATAAAGACGGACTGCGAAAAGTCAGTTATACCCTGGATTTTGGTGGTAACCCTGCGACCGTCATTCCACTCGAATATATGGTTGATAAAGTTCCGCCAAGCCTTGATAAAAATATAGAGTTGCCGAAATCCGTAACAGATTATGGTATAGGTCCAGAAGACTTTGAAGGGGCCAAGACTGTCCCGCTGACGTACCAGAATTACACAGGCAAAAAACTGGGTGATTTGGTTAAATGCTTTATTGGGCCCAGTAGGACCGTTCCCACAGAAGTCGGGGCTGTCAGGGTTACTGAGGCTAATATAGGCACTCCGATGGTCTTCGATTTAACTGCTGCGCACGTCAATGGTTTTGACGGGGAGTTTGTTGTTTGGTGTGAAGGGGAAAATTACCCAGGCGTACCGGCTACGCCGTCGGCACTTACGAATGTTTCGGTGTTCAAGGATCTTAGGCCGGTTGTTGCGGCCCCTCTTTACGTTCCTCAAATCGTAGATGAGGAAAACGATACTCTTGAAATAGAACATCTTATTGATCGCGTCGGTGCTGGCCTTGAAAAATCGTATGATAACTTTAGCACTGCGATAGATAAACTGGTTATTTCCATCGATGGGGTTGCACAGCCAGAGCAAACTATGAACGGGTTCCCTTCTGTGCATAACCTCGCTAACGAGGCTCTGCTTGTAAAGGGTCATGGACGAAGACAAGTAGAATTGGGGTACAGAATCAAACGTGGGAACAAATTTTTTCCAACGGATTGGATTACCCGGCTTGTCTGGCTTGACGTAAGGAAGCCGGCTAATCCGATTGATCCTTCCAACCCCGGTTTTCTGGACCCGAGTTTGTTGGAACCATGGTTTCAGGGACCGAAAAGCACAGTGAAGAACAGACTGACGGCAGCCGATAAACAAGATGGGGGGCCTGTTGAAGGGTTTTTGGAGTTCCATACTCTTTTCAAAAAAGGCGACAAAGCCCGGTTTGCTCTAAATGGTCGTGAATCGCCGACTCCGTGGGTTTATCCAACGGATGGCAGCGAAGATCCATCAAAACCAATAAAATGGAATCTTCCTTGGTCCTGGCTTAATACTTTGTCAGACGACGATACCACGCAAGTTCAGGTCTTTGTGGAACATGATCTGAACTTTAATGAAGCGCATTCTCCGGTGGCGAATGCGTTTGTCCGTACTACGCCAATCGTCTTGTTAGCGGCTGGATTCAGGCACTTACACTCAGATCCCAGAAACGGAGTTGTATGCAGCTCGTTGAGAAAGCATCCGACGCTTGGTGTAGTGGGCGTTGTTCGTATTCCTGGCGATACGCGAATGGCAGATATAGAAGTTAAACTGACTTACGGTGGTTACCCGACCAATGCTGCTATTGAAGCGGAGCTTATTCCTGGATCTAAAGTCGAGGTGCCTTTTACCCCGAATTTAGAACAGGCCACCAATGGCTTTGATATGTATGTTCCGTACCAATATTTGCTTGCGACACGTATTGGTTGGGGGCGAGCGGACTATGCGGTCGTTATCGAAGAGGAAAACGTTTATACCAAGGGCACAGTTGTCCGAGTCAACATGAGTAGGGGGCAGGATACGTGCGAGCTGAATGACGTCGTCGATCCGACAAGGTTGATCGGCAAGTGAAACTTTGCTGAGTTCATCTCGTATATCCGGTGTCTAGGCACCGGGTATATGTTCGTTGTTATTGAAAACCTGTATCGGTTTTTTCTTACACTTTCAGAGATTAATCCTACATTTTTTTGTAGGAAGTCTCTGTATCGTCCGCAGCCCTCAACGTTCTCCGCTTCTTTGCAGGAGACAAGAAGACGAAAGGACTGACCCATGAACTTCGACAACCCAGTTTCAAGTAAACCTGCGACCGCAACGACGTTCAAAGTGCTGGCATTGTTGCCGGCTTTTTTTTTGGCAAGCCCTTCGGCCATGGCGGCGATCGTTATCGGCGCTGGCCAAAACGAAACGATAGGTCCGGCAGATCCGATTAGTGACTACATAGTGGAAAATGGCGGTGTACTCAATGCCGTAGGCGCAACGACCCAAAGCTTGACCGTCCAGACCGGATCGACCTTGAATATCGACGGCGCCATCGTCAACGGCAACAGTGGCTCCCACGGAATTTTGGTGAGTGAAAGCCAGGCCACCATTCAACGGGCTACCGTCACTGCTGACACCCGGGCGCTATGGGTCAGTCGACCAAATTCATCCACGCAAGGCTCGACTGTCACCGCAACTGACAGCACATTCCACGGTGGAGAGACGGGGGCACTAGTCACCGGTCTGAGTACATTGACGCTGGTAAACAGCGAACTCAGAGGCACCAATGCCGGCAGCGTAGGCCTGGACAGTCGAGGCGGAGATGTCCGCGCATTGGCAGGCACACTGATCAGCGGCGACAGCGCAGGCGTACGGATGACCAATGACGCCGGCGGCCAGGGCACCAATGCATTGTTGCTGGACAACGCCGTCGTAGAAGGGCGCAACGGGCCGGCAATCCTGGTGGAAGGTGCCGTTCAAGGCGCGACGATTCAGGTGCAGAACAATGCCGTTCTGCGGGCGGCCGATGGCAATCTGTTGAAGGTTCAGGGCGCCTCCACGGCGACGATGAATGTCGTCGGCAGTGCGTTGGACGGCAACGTGCAGGTGCTGCAGAACAGCACAGTCGATCTCTCGTTCAACGGGGCTTCGATGGTGGGGGACATTCTGCGCGAGGACGGCTCCACCGCCAATGTCACCTTGAACAATGGCTCATCGTTCACCGGGCGCTTGAACAACAGCAACCTTAGCCTCAATAGCGGGTCAAGCCTGACCATGGTCGGCGATGACAGCATCGGTACCTTAACGTTGAGCGACGGCACGGTTAATTTCGGTGCGCCTGGCGCGCAGCGTGCGAATCGTCAACTCGAAGTGGGTACGCTTGCTGGCAACGGCATCATTGCCATGCAGGGCAATTTCCAGACGGGTCAAAGCGACTTGCTGAAAGCCGATACGGCGACCGGTAGTTACGAATTGGCCGTCAATGCGTCGGGCAAGGACGCGACGTCTCCTCAACAATTGACGCTGGTGCAGATCGCCAATAACCAGGCAGCTTTTGCATTGCTGGGAGGTCGGGTCGATGTGGGGACATTTGAGTACGATCTGGCCGAAAGGACCAATGCCACAGGCGGCACGGAGTACTACCTGAACCCTACCACCCGGCTCACTTCCGGTGCGCAATCGGTGGCAGCCTTGTTCCAGACAGCCCTTACCGTGTCGTATGGCGAGTTGAAGTCGCTGGAAAACCGCATGAGCGAGTTGCAGGCCGACGACAAGCGCCATGGTCTGTGGATACGGTCTTATGGCAACAAGTGGAACGTTGACGACGGTTCGTCGGGTGTGGGTTATCGTCAACAGCAGCAGGGTTTCACCATGGGCGGCGACACCCGACTGGGTGACAGTCCCTGGACTGTCGGTATGCTGGCGGGTTACAGCAAGTCCGATCTGGACCTCAATGGCGGCACCTCGGCCGAGGTCAACAGTTACTACTTCGGCCCCTATTTTGGCTGGCTGAATCGCGACACTGGCTACTACGTTGATGGCGCCCTGAAGTTCAACCATTTCCGCAATGAATCCAAAGTCAGGATGAGCGATGGCAAACGTGCCGAAGGCGATTACAGCAACTCGGCGATGAGTGCGATCGTAGAAGGCGGCCGCAATATCGACCTTGGGGATGGCTGGTTCGCCAAACCTTCTGCCCAGGTCTCCGCGGCAGTGATTCAGGGCAAGAACTATCGCCTGGAAAATGAAATGGACGCCGAAGGTGACCGCACGCATTCGTTGCGGACAAAGCTGGGCGTCATGGCCGGTCGAAGCATCGACCTGGGTGATACGCAGGTGCGTCCATACGGGCGGGTAGCGGTGGTCCATGAATTTGCATCGAGCGACAACGTGCGGGTCAACGGAAACGCGATCAACAACGACTTGTCGGGTAGCGGTTTCGAAGTAGGTGCCGGGGTGACAGTTTCGTTGTCCGAGAAGCTGCGTCTTGATGTCGGTGTCGATTATGCCAAGGGTAAAAATATCGAACAGCCTGTGGCCGCCACCTTTGGTTTGAACTATCAGTTTTAAATGTGAGGAACGAAAAAAAACCGCTATTAGCGGTTTTTTTTCGTCCTGCCTTCTGCGAGTTTTACTAGCTTTGGGAAGGGGGCCGTGCAACGACTTTCCATTTATTAGACTCAGCCTTTTCATCTAGCGTCAGGGCGCTGATTTCATAGGCGGTGCCGACTACCAGATTGCCCAAGTAAAACGCCCAGCGACCCTTATCGCTGGTGGTCTCTGGATTTGGTTGGATAACACCGTTGAGTTTGATTTTGACCGCACTATTCGGCTCATGATCGCCCCTGGCTATTAACCAGCTCTTGTGTATATCTCCTCCATCAGAAATTTCATGCCCATCGACATCATAAATACGGGTGTTTGTCGGTGCGGTGGTGGCCGCTTCCACTGTAATCGTGTACGGCCCAGCGGAGCCGCCGCCTGGGTATTTTGCGGTGGCGGTGAAGGCGTAGGTGTCATCGGTCAGCACGCCTGTTGGATGTTTGTAGCGACCGGTTGCAGGATCCACGGTCGCTTCATCCAGCGAGTCACCATTTTTGAATATCTCAACCTTCGCACCCGGGTCACCTTCGCCTTCCACAAACAGGGAGGTCTCGGGTGTTGTGGTGCCGTCAGGAACTTCAGGTCCGGCAAGGGTAGTGACCTTGTCGAGGGTTACCTGCTTGTTAGCTTTCACTGTAATCGTGTACGGCCCAGCGGAGCCGCCGCCTGGGTATTTTGCGGTGGCGGTGAAGGCGTAGGTGTCATCGGTCAGCACACCTGTTGGATGTTTGTAGCGACCGGTTGCAGGATCCACGGTCGCTTCATCCAGCGAGTCACCATTTTTGAATATCTCAACCTTCGCACCCGGTTCACCTTCGCCTTCCACAAACAGGGAGGTCTCGGGTGTTGTGGTGCCGTCAGGAACTTCAGGTCCGGCAAGGGTAGTGACCTTGTCGAGGGTTACCGGCGTGATAACGTCCTCTTCCACGGTAAATTTGAAAGGGGTCGACTCTTGGCCATTGGAACCCTTGATCGTGATGTTGTAGGGGCCTGGTGCCAGATCTTCCAGCTTGAAAGTGCAAATTCCGCAGGCACTGGTTAGCTCCGTTTTGAGTGGAGTATCGCCATTAAGCGCTTCGGCATTCTGGTTTGGGCGCGCATTGCAGTTGATGGTGACTGAAGTCTCACGAATGGTGTCACCGTCAGCAATCGGCTTTCCGTCGCTGAGTACTTCATTAATGATCGGAGTGTTGGTAGCCACGGTAAACCTTCTGGTCGGCGACACAGGTTGGTCAGCCCATTTGCCTTCAGCGAACACGCTGTAGCAATCGAACTTCGGCGCAGCGAGCAGCGGCGTCTCCCACTCGCCGACGCTGTTGCTTGTGGCTTCGCCCAGTTTGTCGTTACCGCGCATAATCCAGACTGAGCTGTTCCGTTCGGCGTTGATGCCGCCAACTTTGAAGGATGTTTGGTAGGTAGTTCGGTTAATGATGGTCGCGCCGTTGGGATCAACGATTCTACTGATCGTTAACTGATTTTCTTCATCTTCGTCGGACGTACGCAATGAACTGTTCGAGGGGGTAACGGCCATGATCATGACTCCGGTTGGTCAAGGGGACGGAGTGATTTAAGGCCTCGAACAGTTGAATTGGCTACTGTCAGAAATAACAGGTTTGAGTAGGTTTCCGATGAGCGGAAGGGGCGATAACGGGAGTTGAAGGAGGACTTATCCGCTATTAATAGCGAAGAGAGTTTCAGGGTCTACGCAAGGTCTTCTGCCGAACAATGTAGATCGTCACCAGCGCCGCACTGGTCAGCATGAAACCGCGTGCCCACGGCAGGGGCACCAGATAGCACGACAACAGAATGCTCACCCACATCAGGCCGATGGCGTACACCTTGCCCTTGAGCGGGATGCCATTGCCGTCGAGGTAGTCGCGAATCCATGGCCCCAGCCGTGGATGCTCCACCAGCCAGTGATAAAAGCGCGGGGAACTGCGGGCGAAACAGGCGGCCGCCAGCAGCAGGAAAGGCGTGGTGGGCAACACCGGCAGGAAAATCCCGATCACCCCCAGCGCTACGCTCAGCCAGCCGATGGCCAGCAGCCCGTAACGCAACATCAGGGAGCGGTTGCCTATGGGGTTGTCCATAGGCAGAACCTTAGTGGTGACGTGGCTTGAGGATCGCCGGTTTTTCGTCTGGCGCGTTGCACAGCAGGTACAGCGCGGTCAGGGCTTCCGGGATCTGCACGATCATGTCGTCCATCAGGTTCGGGTCGGCCGCGATGTCGGAGAATTCAGGCTGCTCGTCGAACAGACCGGAACCGACCATGATCGGCAGCAGCATTTCGCTGACTTCATCTTCGGCGGTTTCGAACCAGGCCGCTTCGCGCAGGAACACGCCTTCCATGAAGCCGATGCACCAGCCGCGCAGGTCGGAATCATCCGGCTCGTCGCCCAGGTCGAGGTCGCACGGCAGCTCGAATTCTTCGTCGGACGCCAGTTGGCGAGCGATGTGAGCCTTGAGGGCGAGCAGGGTGGATTCGATCGCTTCACGCTCGGTGTCGTCGGCGTAATGCGGCTCTTCGGCGAAGAGGGCATCGATCCATTCACGGTCGGGAACTCTTTCGGAACAGATCGACAGCGCGGTGAGGTAGCCGTGGGCGGCCACGTAGTCCAGCGCCTCGTCATGCAGTTCATCGGCGTCGAGGAAGACTTGCAGGCGGGTTAGTTGCTCAGCGAAGGACATTAAAGGGCTACCTTGGGAATTAAACAGATGCGGGAATTCTAGGCCTTCTTGAGCACTCAGGCCAGCCGCGCGGGATATTTGCGTCGCGCAACACCACAATCCCTGTGGGAGCGAGCCTGCTCGCGAAGGCGGCATTACATTCAACATCAATGTCGACTGACCCACCGCCTTCGCGAGCAAGCTCGCTCCCACAGGTTCTGCAATGGTGTGGCTTCATGTGTCTTCTCAGCGGCGCCCTTTGCCGGACAGGCCTCGGGTATACTCCCGCGTTTTGTGATGCCCTGCTGGCGTCGCGGCTGAAATGTGAAGCGTCATGCAATGCGCACTTACGATTTGTCAGTGCAGCCTTGCGGATCCTGAACCAGCCTTGCAGGGATGTTTCGGTGATTTTTGGAGTTTTTATGCTCGAACAGGCTCAACGCGTCCTCAAGGATATCTTCGGCTACGACAGTTTCCGTGGCCGTCAGGGTGCAATCATTGAGCGCGTGGCCAGTGGCGGCGACGCCCTGGTGCTGATGCCTACCGGTGGCGGCAAATCCCTGTGCTTCCAGGTGCCGGCGTTGTTGCGCGAAGGCCTGGCAGTGGTGGTGTCGCCGCTGATCGCGTTGATGGACGACCAGGTGGCGACCCTCGAGGAACTGGGCGTCGCTGCCGCTGCGTTGAACTCAACGCTGAGCGCCGAGCAGCAACGCGACCTTGCCGCGCGGATCAAGCGCGGTGAAGTGAAGATGCTTTATCTCGCGCCCGAACGTCTGGTCCAGCCGCGCATGCTGGCCTTCCTGCAAAGCCTTGAAATCGCCTTGTTCGCCATCGACGAAGCGCATTGCGTGTCCCAATGGGGCCACGACTTCCGCCGCGAATACCTGCAACTGGGTCAGTTGGCGGAGCTGTTCCCCAACGTCCCGCGCATTGCTCTCACCGCGACCGCCGACAAGCGCACCCGGGAAGAAATCGTCGATCGCCTGCATCTGCAGAATGCCGAGCGCTTCCTCTCCAGTTTCGACCGCCCGAATATTTTCTATCGCATCGTGCCCAAGGAACAGCCGCGCAAGCAGTTGCTGGCATTCCTCGCCGAACGGCGCAGCGATGCCGGCATCGTCTATTGCCTGTCACGCAAGAAAGTCGACGAAGTCGCGGTGTTCCTCAGCGAGCAGGGCTTCCCGGCGCTGCCATATCACGCCGGTCTGGCCAACGAAACCCGGGCCCATCACCAGAAGCGCTTCCTCAACGAGGAAGGCCTGATCATGGTCGCCACCGTGGCATTCGGCATGGGCATCGACAAGCCCAACGTGCGCTTTGTCGCGCACCTCGATCTGCCGAAATCCCTTGAGGCTTACTACCAGGAAACCGGTCGCGGCGGCCGTGACGGTCTGCCGGCGGATGCGTGGATGGCCTACGGCCTGCAAGACGTGGTGATGCTCAAGCAAATGCTGCAGAACTCCGAAGGTGACGAGCGTCACAAGCGTCTGGAGCAGCACAAGCTCGACGCGATGCTCTCGCTCTGCGAAGAAACCCGCTGCCGGCGTCAAACCCTGCTGGCCTACTTCGACGAAGACATGCCGGAGCCGTGCGGCCATTGCGACAACTGCGTCGATGGCGTGCAGACCTGGGACGCCACCGAGCCGGCCCGTCAGGCACTCTCGGCGATTTACCGCACCGGTCAGCGCTATGGCGTCGGCCATCTGGTGGACGTGTTGCTGGGCAAGGACAACGAAAAGGTCCGCAGCTTCGGTCATCAGCATCTGTCGGTATACGGTGTCGGCAAGGCGATGGGCGAGAGCGAATGGCGCTCCCTGTTCCGGCAACTGGTTGCTCGCGGTCTGGCCGACATCGATCTCGAAGGTTACGGCGGTCTGCGCCTCAGTGACACCTGCCGGCCGCTGCTCAAGGGCGAAGTGACGTTGGAATTGCGTCGCGACCTCAAGCCGCAAACCACCGCGAAAAGCAGCAAGAGCCAGGCGAGCCAACTGGTCCGTGGCGAAGAACGCGAACAGTGGGAAGCCTTGCGCGCCTTGCGTCGCAAGCTCGCCGAAGAGCACGGTGTGCCGCCTTACGTCATCTTCCCCGACTCGACGTTGCTGGAAATGCTCCGCAGCCAGCCGACCTCGCTGGCGGAAATGGCCACGGTCAGCGGCGTCGGTGCACGCAAACTTGAGCGTTACGGCGAGGCCTTCCTCGAAGTGCTCGGCGGCCAGGTCGAGGCGCCGAAAGTGGTGGCCGACGTGCGCCACGAACTGATCACCCTCGCTCGGGCCGGCATGACGCCGGTGCAAATCGCCGGTCAATTGCAGTGCTCGGAGAAGAACGTCTACACGATGCTCGCCGAGGCAATAGGCAAGCAGCAGTTGTCGCTGGAACAGGCGCTGGACCTGCCCGAAGACTTGATGGGCGAAGTCCAGGATGCGTTCCTCGACGGCGAGGGCGAGTTGCCGCCGGTGGCGGAGATTGCTGCGCTGTTCGCCGGTCGCGTGCCGGAAGGTGTTTTGTACTGTGTTCGAGCCGCGCTGCAATCGGAATTCGAGATCTGAGTTTCAAATTTCGGACAGGGTTGTATTGATGTAACGATTCAGTACAGAGCAAGCCTTGCCTCAAGCCAAGGGTCATGCTTAGCTGACTAATAATTAGTTTTCTCTATTTCAGTCTAACCATGAGTGTTTTATGCCGTTAACCGATCAACACCGCTTTGGCATGCAACTGGCCCAGATGTCGCGCGGCTGGCGTGCCGAACTGGACCGCCGTCTGGCCGGCCTGGGTTTGTCCCAGGCGCGCTGGCTGGTGCTGCTGCACCTGGCGCGATTTGAAGAAGCGCCGACCCAGCGCGAACTGGCGCAAAGCGTCGGCGTTGAAGGGCCGACCCTGGCTCGACTGCTCGACAGTCTGGAAACTCAGGGCCTTGTTCAGCGTCAGGCCGTGGTGGAAGACCGCCGGGCGAAAAAAATCGTCCTCTGTGCCCCGGCCCGTCCCCTGATCGAACAAATTGAAACCATTGCCACTCAACTGCGCCACGAGCTGTTTGAAGGCGTCGATGAGGCCGATTTGAAGGTCTGCATGCGTGTTCACGGGCACATTCTGGCCAACCTGGAAAAATCCTGAAGCAGAACCGGGTGTCAGCTTTTTGAGATACCCCGTTGGGCAGACTATAAAGAACTACTAGGCAATATCGTGTTCGTACCGGATATGCGAACACGCATCGGTTGGTTCTGGTTATCGAAGGGATGCTCATGCTCGAGAGTTGGCACGTTGTACTGCGGTGGTGCGCCAGGCTGGTTCTGGCCGGTGGGGCTGTGACCTACTCGGCACTGGCGCCCGCGCTGGGGCTGGGTGAAATCACCGTGCATTCGGCGCTGAATCAACCGCTGCGTGCCGACATCGATCTGGTGGATGCTGCCGGTCTGGAGGAGGGCGACCTGTCCGTCAGTCTGGCGACCGCGGACGAATTCAGTCGCGCCGGTGTCGAGCGGGTGTTCTTTCTCAATGACCTGAAGTTCACGCCCATCCTGCGGGGCAACCGCAGCCTGATCCGGGTGAGCTCCAATAAAGTGGTCAACGAGCCTTTTCTGAATTTCCTCGTGCAGCTCAATCAGCCTAACGGGCGCGTGCTGCGCGAGTACACCGTGCTGATCGATCCGCCGGGTACACCGGGGATTGTGCCGGTTGCCGACGAACCGGTCGCCAGCTCCCCGAACTCTCCATACCCGAGCGTCAAACCGGCCACTGCGCCGCCACCCGCGGCCAAAAAAACGGCCCCTAAAGTTGAACAGCCCGCCGCCCCCGTCATTGATCTCGTCGCCGAGCAATTGGCCGCGAGCGTGCTGCAAAACCAGCAACTACAAAAAACCGTCGACGAGCTGAATGCAAAACTTCAGGGCCAGGATGAACAGATCGCCGGTCAGAAAAAACAGATAACCGAGCTGCAAACGCAATTGGCGGAGGCCCAGGTGCCCCCGGTTACGCCGGAAGTTGTTGCGCCAGCACCGGTCGCGGTACAAGAGCCCGAGGCGTCCAACTGGCCGCTGATCGCCGGGTTGTCGGCGTTGGTGGCATTGCTGTTGGTGGGCTTGTTTGTTCGCCGCCAACGACAGCAGGTTCAGGTCCTGGCCGCAGATCCTCCCGTTTTGCCGTCGCGACACGAGCCGGTGCTTGATCAAACCGTGGAGCCGTCAGCGAAGCCCAACCCGTCGAAACCTGCGCCCGATCTTCATGACGAGACGCCGTCAGGGGATGTGTTGGAAGGTGTGGGCATCTACTTGGCCTATGGTCGTTTTTCCGAAGCTGCGGGCTTGTTGCGCGATGCCTTGGCGAAGGAGCCACAACGCACGGATCTGGCCGTGCAGTTGCTGGAAGTCCTCGGCAAGCAAGGTGACGGGCCAGCCTATGACGCTCAGGAAAACAGCTTGCGGGATGCAGGGTTCGACTCGCAGCAACTTCAGGACATTCGTGCCCGCTACCCGAAACTGGGCAGTGCGGTGCCCGTGGCTGCTGCGGCAGCCCTCACAACACCGGTGAAATCCGAAGAATCGCCAAGCGACGAGTTCCAACTGAATCTGGATGACCTGTCGATGGATTCGAGTTGGGATCTGGTCAGTCCATTTGAAAACACTAAACCCTCGGAAAAACCAGCTGAGGTCGTGGCTCCCGCATTCACCTCGAACCTGCACGTGTTGCCCGATGTGTTCGAGATGCCTGAAGAACCGACACTGGACGAGCCCGAGCTTGAGTGGGTCGCCGAGCCTGACTCACAGTCACTGGATGACGATTTTCTCGACGAATTCAAGGATGCCGACCCGTCATTCGAGCTTGAAACGCTGAGCCTGGAACCCGCCGTGCCGGACAACGCAGGCAAACTGGAACAGGCCCAGAACTGCATCGATGACGGCGATCTGGACAGCGCCATCGAGCTGCTGAACGAGTTGCTCAAGGACGGCGATGAGCCACTTAAACAAACTGCGCGGACATTGTTGGCCGGTATTCGCTGAGCCTCTATCATGGCGGCGCCCTCTGGTTCAGGAGTTCCCTCGTCATGACCGCGCACAAACCGGAAATCGTCATCACCTACTGCACGCAATGCCAATGGCTGTTGCGTGCCGCTTGGTTGGCGCAAGAGCTGCTCAGTACCTTTGGCGATGACTTGGGCAAGGTTTCGCTGGTGCCTGGCACCGGTGGCGTGTTTCACATTTTCTGTGACGATGTGCAGATCTGGGAGCGCAAGGCGGACGGCGGTTTCCCGGAAGCCAAGGTGCTGAAGCAGCGGGTCCGCGATCAGATCGATCCGGACCGCGACCTCGGGCACAACGACCGCACTCAGTGAGACGCGGCTTCGGCAGCGACCGCTTTCTTGCTTGAACCGCCGGAGAGCCTGCTGGACACCACAATCGCGACGATGATCAAGGCGCCGCCGATCAGCATGCGCAGCGTCGGGTTTTCATTGAACAGCAGCCACGCCATGGTGATGCCGTACACCGGCTCCAGCGCAAACACCACGGCGGCGGTGCGCGCCTTGATCACAGCGAGGCTGGCGACGAACAGGCTGTGAGCGACACCGGTGCAGAACACCCCGAGCAGGCCGATCCACAGCCAGTCAATGGCGCGGACTTCGCTTAACTGAGGCGCCGCCACTGGCAGCAAACACAACGCGACCACGACGTTCTGGCACAGCGCAGCCTGTACCGGCGGAATTCTTGCGGAACTGGCGCGGTTGGTCAGGGACAGTAATGCAAATAGCAACCCGGAGCCCACCGCCCACAACAGGCCGGTGGTGGCGCCGCTGGCCAGATCGAAATCAGGCGTGACCAGCACCAGTCCGATACTCACCAGCACCACCAGCAGGATTTCATTGGCGCGAATTCGCTCGCGGAAAATCAGCCCTTCCAGGATCACGGTAAATGCCGGGAAACTGGCGAAACCCAGGGTCGCGATCGCCACGCCCGCGACCTTTACCGCAATAAAAAAACTTATCCAGTGCCCGGCCAGCAGCAAACCGCTGAGCAGCAGGCGGCGCCAGTCCACGGCTTGCAGCTTCTGCCAGCGCGTCTGGCTGGCGAACCGTGCGAAAACGGCCAGGGCGAGCACAGCAAAGGCAGCGCGACCGAAGACGATGACGGCAGGGGAGGCGGCGGCGAGTTTGCCGAACACACCGGTCAGGCCAAACATCAGTGCGCCGATATGCAGTGCGCCGAGGGCGGTACGGGGAGTCATTGCAATCCTTGATGAACATAACCAACAGAGGTGCAGTCTAGAGGGCTGTCGGCATGCCTGTCTGTCGTCAGGCTCGCATCATTTGTCGCCAGCCTCGCGCCGCAATTTCCCGGGGGAGGCACCAAACTCCCGCAACACCGCCGCCGAAAATGCACTTTGCGAACTGTAGCCAACCCGACTGGCAATTTCGCCAACGGGCAACGCCGAATCCCGCAACAGACTCCCGGCCATGTGCAAACGACGACTGCGAATGTAGTCCATCGGCGTCTGCCCGCATTCCGCGACAAACCGCGCATGCAGCCGAGCGCTGGACAACCCGGCGATGCGTGCCAGATCGGCGACTTGCAGCGGGTAGGCCGCGTGCTGATCGATGTGCGCATTCAACGCGGCATAGGGCAGGCGCCGGCCGCCCATCACGTCCGGCCTGGCATGGTTGAGGCTGGCCAGCAACAGCACCGCGCCTTGTTGCGCGATCAGCGGGTCGCTGACCTGACTGCCCGCCAGCCAGTTCACCAATTGGCTTTGCCCGGCATCCAGCGGCAGACGCCCGGCGCTGTCGAGCAAACGGCGGCTGGCATCGGCGTGCTCGCCAAGGGACTGCGCCACCCATTGATCACTTGGCACGTCCAGCACCAGGCAGCGGCTGCCATTGGCGCTGCCACAGGCATGATGGAAACCGGACGGGACCACCACGAAACTCTGTTGAACCACCTGACTGCCACGCCCGTCGATCTCGAAATCCAGCGCGCCCGAGAGCCCGAACACCAGTTGCGCGTGGTCGTGACTGTGGACGATCAGGTCGTGAGTGTATTGGCGGAGCGTGAGGATCGGTCTCATCGCAGGTCTCCCGAGTAAGGCCGTCAGTCTACACCGAGGTCGTCCAGGCGCGTTGTCACAGGACTGACTTGTCACTGTCATGGGCAATTAACCCGACCGGCGCAAGCTTGCAAAAACAATCGCAGAGGGTTGCCCATGACCAGCGCCGAGCTCGCCAAACCCAGTCGTAAGCAACGTGTGCGGACCTTGTGGATTTCCGATGTGCATCTGGGCACCCGGGATTGCCAGGCCGAGCACTTGTCGCAGTTTCTCAAGGGCTACCATGCGGACAAGATCTACCTGGTCGGCGACATCATCGATGGCTGGAAACTGCGCAGCGGCATGTATTGGCCTCAGGCGCACACCAACGTGATCCGTCGCCTGTTGACCATGAGCAAGCGCGGCACCGAGGTGATCTACGTCACCGGCAACCACGACGAATTCCTGCGCCGTTACTCGAAGCTGATTCTGGGCAATATTCAATTGGTGGACGAAGCGGTGCACGTGACCGCCGACGGCCGCCATTTGCTGGTGATCCATGGTGACCAGTTTGACGTGATCACCCGTTATCACCGCTGGCTGGCCTTTCTCGGCGACTCGGCCTACGAATTCACCCTGACCCTCAACCGTTGGCTCAACCACTGGCGTGCCCGTTATGGCTACGGTTACTGGTCGCTGTCGGCGTACCTCAAGCACAAGGTGAAAACCGCGGTCAGCTTCATCAGCGACTTCGAAGAAGCCATCGCCCACGAATGCGTCAAACGCGAATTGCACGGGGTGGTGTGCGGGCACATTCACCATGCCGAAATCCGCAAGGTTGGCGAAGTGGACTACCTCAATTGCGGGGACTGGGTGGAATCGTGCACGGCGCTGATCGAGCATTGGGATGGTTCGATCGAGTTGTACCGGTTGGCGGATGCTCAGGCGCGGGAGGCGGAGTTGAAGGCAATCAAAATCGCGGAACCGGCGTAGGGTGGTTTTTGTGGCGAGGGGGCTTGTCGGACCGCCGCACCGCCCCGTTCGGCGGCGAAGCCGTCGTAAACTACAAAACGCGGTAAGCCTGGAGAAACGCGGTGCATGGTTTTGGGGGCGCTTCGCACCCCAACGGGGGCAAGCCCCTCGCCACAATTTCAGGCCGACGCGTGCTCTTCCATCGCCGCCCTGTAAATCGAGTTCTTCGGCTGCGCAAACAACCGCTCCATCATCGGCTCGAAGAAACTCAGCGGCAGTGTCTCGTAAGCCGGATCAAACGCCGCCGCATCGTACTTCGCGCAGAATTCGATGGTCGCCTGATACTGCGGATGACCGCTGAACTGCTCGCGCAAATGCCGATCCATGCCCAAGTGATGGAAAAAGTAATACCCCTGGAAAATCCCGTGTTTCTCCACCATCCACAGATTCTCGGCGCTGACGAATGGCTTGAGGATCGCTGCCGCGATGTCCGGATGGTTGTAGGAGCCCAAGGTGTCGCCGATGTCGTGAAGCAGGGCGCACACCACGTACTCTTCGTCGCGGCCATCGCGCCAGGCACGGCTGGCGGTTTGCAGGGAATGGGTCAGACGATCCACCGGGAAGCCGCCAAAATCACCCTCCAGCAGTTTCAGGTGCGCCACAATCCGTGTCGGCAATTGTCTCGCATAGGCACTGAAGTCGGCGGCGATGATTGCCCAGTCTTCCTGCGTGCCGTCCTGCATGTGGGTGAAACGGGCATTGGCATTCATCGGCTATCCTCTTGTTCTTGTCGAAAGGGATTTTTTCAGTGTAGGACCTGTAACCATTAGCGCACTGGCTGCGCAGGACGCATTGCTGGCCCATCGGGCCTAGAACGGCACGCGGCCCAGAATCATATCGCGGTACATGACGAAATCGCCGAGCAGGCTGTAAAGCGGGTGTTGAAAAGTCGCAGGACGGTTCTTTTCAAAGAAGAAATGCCCGACCCAGGCGAAGCTGTAGCCGGCCAGCGGAACGGCCAGCAGCCATAACCAGGCCCCTTTGCCGATGGTCAGGGCCAGAATGAAAATAACCAGTGTCGTGCCGATGAAGTGCAATCGTCGGCAGGTACTGTTGCTGTGTTCACTCAGGTAATACGGGTAAAACTCGGCGAAGCTATTGAAACGCTTGATGTTTTCCACGACTGCGATCTCTGTGGTTATTGTTCTGACTGCAAGTTGTTCTGCGGGTAGCTTATTTGAGTCTAGAGTGATCATTGGCATCAGCCAGTGACAATGGGCGCCACTTTAGTATCCTTCGGAAATTGGCCGTAGCATGCGGCTCACCATGTAAGTAAACGCCATGAGCGAACGAACGACTTCTGCAAGCTGGGCGATGGGGATTGTCAAAGCACTGGAGATGGACGGCCTGGATTGCCGGGTTCTGTTCAAGCAGCTGGGGCTCGATTACGCGTCACTGGACGATCCGGATGCGCGCTTCCCGCAAGATTCCATGACGCGACTCTGGCAGCGTGCCGTCGAGCTGTCCGGCAACCCGGCGATCGGCCTGAACATGGGCAAGGTGGTGCGACCGGCTTCCTTCCATGTGGCGGGCTATGCCTTGATGTCTAGTCAGACCCTGGCCGAAGGCTTTCAACGGCTGGTGCGTTACCAGCGGATCATTGCCGAAAGTGCCGATCTGAGTTTCCGCCTGCTGGATGAGGGTTATGCGCTGATTCTGACGGTCCACGGCGACCACCTGCCGCCGACCCGACAAAGTGCCGAAGCGTCGCTGGCCTGTGCACTCGCGTTGTGCGGCTGGCTGACCGGGCGCACCCTGCAACCGCGCAAGGTGCTGGTGCAGGGTGAACAGCCCGCCGATCTTGAACCGTATAAACAAGCCTTCCATGCGCCGCTGGTGTTCAACGCGGCCTATGACGCGCTGATCTTCGAACGCGCCGACATGGAAGCGCCGTTGCCGACTGCCAACGAGGCCATGGCGCTGCTGCATGACCGGTTTGCCGGGGAATACCTGGCGCGGTTTTCCGAAAGCCGCGTGACCCACAAGGCACGTCAGGTGTTGTGCCGCTTGCTGCCCCAGGGCGAACCCAAGCGCGATACCGTGGCGCAGACGCTGCACCTGTCGCAACGGACGTTGCAGCGACGCTTGCAGGAAGAGGGTACGAGTTTTCAGACATTGCTCGATGACACCCGGCGCGAACTGGCCGAGCAATACCTCGCGCAGCCCACCATGACCCTGCTGGAAATTGCCTACCTGTTGGGGTTCGCTGATCCGAGCAACTTCTTCCGCGCATTCCGACGCTGGTTCGACGCCACCCCCGGCGAGTACCGGGTGCGGCTGATGGAAGCGCCGAATCGGGTCAGTGACGCCAGAACGCCGGAATACACAGAACAAACACAGTAATGATCTCCAGTCGGCCGAGCAGCATGCCGAATGAGAGAATCCATTTGGCGGCATCCGGCAGGGTGGCGAAGTTGCCCGCCGGGCCGATGGTCTCGCCGAGTCCCGGCCCGACGCCCGACACGGTACTGGCCGCGCCGGTCAGGGCGGTCATCCAGTCGACGCCGAGCAGCGACAGCAGCAAGGCGATCACGCAGATGGTGATGGCGAAGAAGAACGAGAACGTCAGGATCGAACGCACGATCTCTTCATCGAGGCGGTGGCCGTTGTACTTCTGCTTGATCACCGCGCGTGGGTGAATCAGCTGGTTAAGGTTGGCCTTGAGCAGGATATAGGCAACCTGGAAGCGGAAGATCTTGATCCCGCCCGCGGTCGATCCCGAGCAACCGCCGACAAACCCCAGATAAAAGAACAGCATCAGCGAGAAATTGCCCCAGAGGCTGTAGTCCCCGAGTGCGAAACCGGTGGTCGTCACCACCGACGTCACGTTCAGCGCCACATGCCGCAGCGCGTCCAGCCAATGCAGCTGGGTGGTCCACCAGTACCAGGTGGTGAGCACCAGCCATGTCACCAGCAACATGCCGAGCAAACCTTGAACCTGCTGATCCTTGATCAGGGCCCGGCGGTTACCGCGCAAGGTCGCCACGTACAGCGTGAAGGGCAGACTGCCGAGAATCATGATGACGATCGCCACCCAGTGCACTGCCGGTTGCGTCCACTTGGCCAGGGACTGGTCGGACGTGGAGAAACCACCGGTGGAAATCGCCGACATCGCATGGTTGATCGCGTCGAACGGGCTCATCCCGGCCCACCAGAACGCCAGGCTGCCGAAAATGGTGATGCCGACGTAGGCCGCTACGATCAACCGCGCCACCATGTGCGAACGGGGCATGACTTTTTCGGAACGGTCCGACGACTCGGTCTGAAACAGCCGCATGCCACCAATGCGCAGCAGTGGCAGAATCGCGACTGCCATGCCGATAAAGCCGATGCCGCCGATCCAGTGCAGCAACGAGCGCCACATCAGGATGCCGGGGGACATGGCGTCCAGGCCAGTGAGCACCGTCGAACCGGTGGCGGTGATGCCGGACATGCTTTCGAAGAACGAGTCGGTGTAGCTGATGTGCTGGGTCAACAGGAACGGCAGCGCGGCGAAGATGCACACCACCAGCCAGCTGCTGACGGTCAGCAGGTACATGTCTCGCGGACGCAGGTGCACGTGCTCGGGACGACCGGGAATGACCAGCGCGAGGCCGGCGACAAAGGTGATCATGCTGGCCCAGAGGAACGACGGCAGGTCGCCGGTGCGATCGAAAATCACCAGGGTGGCCATGGGCACGACCATGGCGATCGCCAGCGTGATCAGGAAGAGGCCGATGATGAAACCAATGAGACGTAAGGTCGGCAACGCCATGAAGTCCGCTCGGGCTGAAAGTAGGAAGGGCGCCATTCTACCCGTGGGGCAGGGCATGTAAACCGGCATCCCCGTGGCACTTGCAGCTAGAATAGCCAGACATTTTTTTCAGGAGGTGGCCGATGCAGGCTCTCGACGCTTTGCTCAACCGTGTTTCCGTTCCACGACTGGTCGACCCGGCCCCCACCGCCGAGCAGCGCGAAGTGCTGTTTGCCGCCGCGATGCGTGCGCCGGACCACGGCCATTTGCAGCCTTGGCGCTTCCTGACAGTCGAAGGCGCCGCGCGTGAGCAGATGGGCGAGTTGCTGGCCGAAGCCGCGAAACTGCAGGACAGCGACGTGTCCGAAGCCGCGCTGGACAAGGCGCGCAACGGCCCGCTGCGCGCACCGCTGGTGGTTGTGGTGATCGCACGCTTGCAGGATCACGTCAAATATCCGAAGTCCGAGCAACTGCTGGCGGCTGGATGCGCGGCGCACGGGATTTTGCTGGCAGCGTATGCACAGGGAATTGGTGCGGTATGGCGCACCGGTGAGCTGGCCTATTCGGCGCATCTGGCCAAAGGGTTGGGTTTGGCGGAAGGGGAAGAGGTGATTGCGTTTCTTTACCTCGGTACGCCGCAGAAAGAGCCGCGTGTTGCAGAAAAAGTAGACCTCACCGAGTTCGTCAGCGCCTGGCTGCCTTCGAAAGCCTGAAGATCAAAAGCTTCGCGGGCAAGCCTTGCTCCTACAGGTTGCGAAGTGTTCACGATACCGTGCACGACACATAACCCGTAGGAGCAAGGCTTGCCCGCGAAAGCGTCGGCACATTCAGCATCTCTGTTGAATGTTAAATCGTCTTCGCGAGCAAGCTTGCTGCCACAAGGTTTCAGGGTTGGACGATGATTCCCGGCACCAACGGCAATCCGAGGCTGGCGATAAAACCGCCATCCGGGTGATTGGCCAGCACCAGACTTCCGCCATGCCGCTCCGCCGCACGCCGCGCAATGGCCAATCCCAAACCATGCCCCGCCGCCGTCTGCCCCGGCGCCCGATAAAACGGCTCACCCAACTGGCTCAAATGCTCGGCATCCACGCCGGGCCCATGGTCGCGCACACTCACGACAATCCGATCACCCTGCCGCACCGCCTGCATTTCAATCGATCGCCCCACCGGGTTAAAACGCTGAGCGTTGCGCAGCAGGTTGTCCACGGCGCGCTCGATCATTGTCGGCCAGCCTTTCAGGTTCAATTGCGGTTCGGCGTCGAGGCGAACGGTCTGCTCCGGCGAACCCAATTGCGCATCCTTTTGCAGCGTGTTGAGCAGCGCATTCAGGTCGACGTCCTCAGCACTGGCGTTGTCGGCATCGACCCGCGCCAGTACCAGAATCTCGCTGATCAGCGCTTCGAGCCTGTCGCACTCGCGTGTCAGGCGCGGCGAGAGTTTTTCCCGCTCCTCGGGGCTGGCCCGTTCTGCCAGTGCCAGCGCAATGCGCAGTCGGGCGAGGGGCGAACGCAATTCGTGGGACACATCGCGCAGCAGTTGCCGCTGACTGCCGATCAGGCTCTGCAGGCGTGCGCCCATGCGGTTGAAATCGTTGGCCAGCACGCCGAACTCGTCGCGACGGTTGGCCAGTTTCACCAGGCTGTTTTGTTGGTATGTGGTTTGCCCCAGATCATGCACCGCGCCGCGCAAGCGGCTCAGTGGACGGGTGATGGACAGGGTCACGAACAGGCTGAACAGGGTCAGTACCACTAGTGCAATGCCCAACGCACTTAATGGCCAGAGCAGGCTTTCGCGGTGCCATGCGTCCAGTTCGGGATGCGGAATTCGGTAGATCAGCAGGTAGGTGTCGCCGGTTTTTGCGCTGGTGTACTCAGCCGTCAGACGACGCCAAGGCAGGCGCCGGTCATCGTTATTCTGCCGTGCTTCGAAGGCGGCCGCGCGGCGCGGAAAGGTGCCGCGAACGACCGGATCACCGCTCTCGTTGAGCACTTGAACGTTGATGTGATACTGGCGTTTGCGCTGTTCCAGAATGTCCTGGGCGGCTTCTTCGCCTTGTGCTTCGTAGGTCTGCGTCCACTGTTCGGCCAGGGTGTTGAGGCCCGGGTGACGGCTGAGAATCCATGCATCCTGGTTGAGCATGTGCCCGAGCAGAATGGAAAGCCCTGCAACCAGTGCGATGGCCAGCCAGAAGCTGGCCAGGATACGCCAGAACAATGAGCGCACAGAAAATCCTCAAACAAACACAAACCAGTGTGGGAGCGAGCCTGCTCGCGATAGCGTCAGCACATTCAGCATCAACGTGTCTGAAAGAACGCCATCGCGAGCAGGCTCGCTCCCACATGAAATTCAGTGGTGTCAGACCCAACGGTGTTCAGCCGTTGGGTCCGGGGTTAGCGCATTATTGCGCTTTTTGCGGTTGTTGCGCTTTCCACGCCTTGAACTCAGCCCATTCGGCACGGCGCTCAGCCTGTTTTTTCTGGATCTCGT
The DNA here is from genome assembly GCF_059716135.1 of Pseudomonas sp. LBUM1651. Lineage (NCBI taxonomy): Bacteria > Pseudomonadati > Pseudomonadota > Gammaproteobacteria > Pseudomonadales > Pseudomonadaceae > Pseudomonas > Pseudomonas sp. LBUM1651. The sequence goes on from NZ_CP166805.1 coordinate 1,655,696, forward strand.
CGAATTGCTTCTGTTGATCCGGTTTCAGCAGGGCGCGTACATCGGCTTCGGCTTTCTTGTGGTTGGCGGCCATTTCATCTTTCATGGCTTTCTGGTCGGCTGGCGAGAGTTTTTCCAGGTACTTGTCGACCACTTGCTTACGCTCGTGCATCTGCTCGCCCATGATCTTGCGGATCTGCTCGCGCTGTTCGCGGCTCAGGTCCAGTTGGCTGTACGGGCCTTTGCCGTGCATGCCGTGCATCTGACCGCCGTGGCGCGAGCCGTCCATCGGGCCACCCATCGGGCCGGCACCTTCAGGCATGGCCATGGCAACGGTCGGCAGGGCGGCAGCGAACATCAGAGCGATAAGAGTCTTGCGCATGGTGAATCTCCTTGTCTCGTTCCCGGTACGTTCCGGATGAGTTCAGATTACGGAGATCAAGGTCAGCGGCGGTCAGCGGAGCGTAAAGCTTGGGTAAAGACGATATCTCGCCGACCTGACAAACACCACGCCCCCTGTAGGAGCGAGCTTGCTCGCGATGGACGTTAACGATAATGCGTGCTGCCTGGATGAACGCGTTGTCCCGACGTTTTTCGCGAGCAAGCTCGCTCCTACAAGAGCCTCGCAGATGACGCATCAGAGGCTGTAGTAATAACCGCGGCTGCGCAGGGCGACGATACGTGGGCGGCCGTCGGGGTGGGGGCCGATCTTTTTGCGCAGGTTGCTGACGTGCATGTCCAGGCTGCGGTCGTATAGGGTCAGTTTGCGGCCGAGGGCAATTTGCGCCAGTTCCTGCTTGTCCAGTGGTTCGCCAGGCTGCTTGAGCAAGGCTTCGAGCAAGCGGCTTTCGGACACGGTGAGGGTGAATTCCTGTTCATCGATGCTGACCACGCCGCGCACGGGGCTGAAACACAGGTCGCCCAGTTCGAGCTGGCTGGACACTGCCGCCGGATGACTGCGGCGCAAGACGGCACGCAGGCGGGCAGTCAGTTCTCGTGGGTCGCACGGTTTGGCCAGGTAATCGTCGGCACCCAGTTCCAGGCCGAGGATGCGGTCCAGCGGCTCGCCACGAGCCGAGAGCATCAGCACCGGCAAGTCCGGGTGATCGCTGCGCAATTGCTTGAGCAGTTCAAGACCGCTGCCGTCCGGCAGCATCACGTCCAGCACCACGGCGGCCGGGGACGTTTCGGCCAGCGCGCGGCGGGCGCTCTGGCCATCGTGGCAGGCACGAACCTGGAAGCCTTCCTGGCTCAGCCAACTGACCAGCAGCTCACACAGCTCCTGATCATCATCAATTAATAACAGCTCGCTCATGACTCACTCAATTTAGCCATTGTCGACGTTTTCGACTTGCACCACTGGCGAAGATACCGCAGAGCAGGGCCAATAGCGCTACTCCCGCGCCGATCACGAACCATTGCTGCTGGTCTGTGAGAAAACGCGGCAGCGGACTGCTGGCCTGGGCTTCCTTGAGTTGCAGCTTCAGACGCTGGTTCTCCTGGCGCAACCGGCTCAGTTGAGCGCTTTCGCGTTCGGCATCGGCATTTTGCAGTTGTTTGCTCAACTCTTCCCGTTGCTGTTCGCTTGCCTTCAAGCGTTGCTGCAACTCGGTGATCTGGCTGCCGGCGCTCAAGGACAGCGGCGTTGCGCTTTCTTCACCGTGGGCAGGCGCCACGATCGACAACGTGACCAACATCAGACACAACGGACCTTTGCGCATCGGAGCTCCTGATTCCAATCGATTATTGGGCAGGTTGTCGGCAGGCAAACGAGAATAATGAGCGATTGAGAGCGCGATGAACCAAGAAGGTTCATCGCGTGGGGGATAGTGCCCTGTTTCGTCAATACGTTCTTCTTTTGACGAGTGGCGGTTGTCGTCAGGCAAGGCGCCGCGACGAGTCATAGCCCGCTATGGCGAGGAGCGGCAACGCAGCATGACGGCAACCGACGCCGTCAAAAAAGAACAGTATTGGCGAGACAGGGCACTAAGGCAGGACTTGCTTGAACGGCTTGACCGAAACGTTGGCGTAGACGCCTGCGGCGATGTACGGGTCAGCGTCGGCCCAGGCCTGTGCGGCGCTCAGGGAATCGAATTCGGCGACGATCAGGCTGCCGGTGAAACCCGCAGCGCCCGGATCATTGCTGTCGACCGCCGGGTGCGGGCCGGCCAATACGATACGACCTTCGCCCTTGAGCACTTGCAGGCGCTCCAGGTGTGCAGGCCGTGCGGCCAGGCGGGCTTCCAGGGATTTGGCGACGTCTGTGGCAATGATTGCGTAAAGCATGTCAGTCCTCGGTTTTTGGCGTGGTGGTATCGGCGTCGTGCAGGTGGCGGGACAGGTAAATGCCCTGGGCGACCAGGAACAGCAACGTCATGCCCAGGCTACCGAAGACCTTGAAGTCGACCCAGTATTCCTGGAACGTGAACGCGACGAACAGGTTGGCGGCACCGCAAAACAGGAAGAACGCGATCCAGGCGATGTTCAGGCGCGTCCAGACCAGGTCCGGCAGGGTCAGCGCGTGGCCCATGATGCGCTTGATCAGCAGTTGGTCACCGATGAAGTGGCTGCCGATGAACGCCAGCGCAAACAGCCAGTTGACCACCGGCGCTTTCCATTTCAGGAAGGTCTCGCTGTGGAATGCCAGGGTCAGGCTGCCGAAGACCAGGCAGGCGATGAGGGTCAGCCACTGGCTCTTTTCCAGCTTGCGCTGCTTGATGAAGAGTGTGCCGTAGACGACCAGGGAGCTGATGATCAGCATCGCGGTGGCGCTGTAGATGCCCCCGACAGTCAGTTGATGACCGCCAATGTCAACGACCCGTGGGTCGATCTTGAAAACAATGAAAAACAGCAGGAGCGGGATGAAATCGATGAATTGTTTCACAGTGGCAGCCAGAAGCAGGATGTGGCGGCATAATAACAAACATATGGGCGCGCGATAGCGCCAGCTGATTTGAGGTTACACATCCCCGTGAATGTCGATTTGCACTGCCATAGCACCGCCTCCGATGGCGCTCTCGCGCCTGCTGTCCTGGTGACGCGTGCGTACGAGAAAGGCGTGCGAGTCCTGGCCTTGACCGATCACGACACCCTCGAAGGCCTCGACGAGGCCCGCAGCGCGGCAACGGCGCTGGGGATGCAACTGGTCAATGGCGTCGAATTATCCTGCACCTGGGGTGGCGCGACCATCCACGTGTTGGGCTACGGATTTGATGTGAATGCAACGCCGTTGGTCGAAGCCATCGCCAAATTGCATGATGGCCGCTGGCTACGTTCCGAAGAAATAAGCCGCAAGCTGGCGTTGAAGGGCATGCCGGGCGCGCTGGAAGGTGCTCGGGCCATTCAGCAGGAACTGGGCGACAGCGGCAACGCGCCGGCCCGTCCGCACTTCGCCGACTGGATGGTGCGCGAAGGTTTCGTCAAGGATCGCGCCGAAGCGTTCCGCAAATGGCTGGGTGCCGGCAAGCTGGGGGACGTCAAGCAACACTGGCCGACCCTGGAGGAAACGGTCGAAACCCTGCGTGCGGCGAAAGCCTGGGTGAGCCTGGCGCACCCTTGGCACTACGAATTCACTCGCAGCAAGCGTCGCCGCCTGATTGCCGACTATATTCAAGCCGGGGGCCACGCTATTGAAGTGGTCAATGGCCATCAGCCCGCTGAGCAAGTGGGCAGCCTGGCGATTCTTGCCCGCGAGTTCGGTCTGCTGGTCAGCGCCGGCAGTGATTTTCATGGCCCTGGAGGCTGGTCCGAGATCGGTGAATACCGCCCGCTCCCGGAGGATCTGCCACCACTGTGGTGTCGATTCAAACATGACCCAAATATTGCCGCCGTCTGAACAGGTAGAGAATGTGAGTCAATTTTTCCAGATTCATCCGGAAAACCCGCAAGCGCGCCTGATCAAACAGGCTGTCGAGATCATCCGCAGCGGCGGGGTGGTGATTTATCCCACAGACTCGTCCTACGCCATTGGTTGCCAGATCGGCGACAAGAATGCCGTGGAGCGCGTGCGCCGATTGCGCCAACTGGATGAGAAGCACAACTTCGCACTGATTTGCAGCGACCTGTCGCAACTGGGGCTGTTTGCCAAGATCGACACCGGCACCTTCCGCCTGCTCAAGGCGCACTTGCCGGGGCCTTACACCTTCATTCTCAACGCCACCCGCGAAGTCCCGCGGCTGTTGTTGCACCCGAAAAAACGCACCATCGGCCTGCGCGTGCCCAGCCACCCGATTGCCCTGGCGCTGCTGGAAGAACTGGGTGAGCCGCTGATGAGCGTGACGCTGATCATGCCCGGCGACACCGATCCGCTGACCGATCCGTATGAAATGCGCCAGTTGCTCGAGCATCAGGTCGACCTGATCATCGACGGCGGTTTCGGCGGCATCAAGGCGTCCACCGTGATCAACCTCGCCGACGGCGAGCCGGAAGTGATCCGCGTCGGTTGCGGCGACCCGACGCCGTTCATGGCCGAGGCGTAGATGTCTGCAGTAGAACCCGTTGTCGACAGTCAGGCCGGTGCCCAGCAAGAGCTGCCCTTCGCCATGGTTTATGGCCAGGCGGTTCTGGAAATGCCGCTGGACCTGTACATTCCGCCGGATGCGCTCGAGGTGTTTCTCGAAGCTTTCGAAGGCCCGCTCGACCTGCTGCTGTACCTGATCCGCAAACAGAACATCAACATCCTCGACATTCCGGTGGCGGAAATCACCCGCCAGTACATGGGTTATGTGGAGTTGATGCAGTCGGTGCGCCTGGAACTGGCCGCCGAGTATCTGGTAATGGCCGCGATGCTGGCCGAGATCAAGTCGCGGATGCTGTTGCCCCGCGCCGAAACCATCGAAGACGAAGAAGACGACCCGCGCGCCGAACTGATCCGCCGCTTGCAGGAATACGAGCGCTTCAAGGCGGCCGCCGAAGGCATCGATGGCCTGAGCCGCGTCGGCCGAGACGTGGTGGTGCCCAAGCTCGACGCCCCGGAAGCCCGGGCGCGCAAGCTGTTGCCGGACGTGAGCCTGGAAGAGTTGCTGATGTCCATGGCCGAGGTCCTGCGCCGTGGCGACATGTTCGAAAGTCACCAGGTCAGCCGCGAGGCGCTGTCCACCCGCGAGCGCATGAGTGACGTGCTGGAACGGCTCAAGGGCGGCAGTTTCGTGCCGTTTGTCGAGCTGTTCACGGCCGAAGAAGGGCGCCTGGGTGTCGTGGTGACCTTTATGGCGATCCTCGAACTGGTCAAGGAATCTTTGGTCGAGCTGGTGCAGAATGAGCCGTTCGCGGCGATCCACGTGCGAGCGCGAGCCGAATAACGAGTTGAATCATGAACCTGACTGAACCCCGCGAGCTGGCGCCACTGCTTGAAGCCTTTCTGTTGGCCTCGGGAAAACCGCAATCGCTTGAACGCCTGTTCGAACTCTTCGAAGAGGGCGAGCGCCCCGAGCCACCAGTCTTCAAGAAAGCCCTGACGATTCTCGCCAAGTCCTGCGACGGTCGTGCCTTCGAGCTGAAGGAAGTCGCTTCCGGTTATCGCCTGCAGATCCGCGAAAAGTTCTCGCCGTGGGTAGGACGTTTGTGGGAAGAACGCCCGCAGCGTTATTCCCGCGCCATGCTCGAAACCATGGCGCTGATCGCCTATCGCCAGCCGATCACCCGGGGCGAGATCGAAGACGTGCGTGGGGTGGCGGTCAACAGTCACATCGTCAAGACGTTGCTGGAACGGGAGTGGATTCGCATCGTCGGTTACCGCGACGTACCCGGTAAGCCAGCGATGTTTGCGACGACCAAGGCCTTTCTCGATCACTTCAACCTGAAAAACCTCGACGATTTACCGCCGCTCGCCGAACTGCGCGAGCTGGAGCCCGATCCGGTGCTCGACTTCGACGACGCGCCGGTGCCGGCCGGATTGCAAGAACTGGCGGATGCCAGCGCCGAGCCGGAGGAGCCGAAGGAAGAAACCAGTTTCCATACGCTGTTGCTGGAATTGGACACGATGGAGGAGGGGCTGAAGACCGACTTTGATGACATTTTGCGCGATAGTGCGGTGACCGGGACCGAAGAGGTTTTGGAGTTGCCGGAGCCTGAGATTGAAGCTGAACTTCCGGTTGAGCCAGAAGCCACAGTCGAAGAAGAGCTTGAGGATGACGTGCTTGGCGTCGCCGAGGCGCGCGAGAAACTTTTGGCCGCTGTCGCCGCTCTGGAGCAACACAAACCCGAGCCCGAATTGACCGACGAAGAAGCCGAAGCCAAGGCACTCGCCGAAGCGATCGAGGCCGAACGCCGCGAATTCGAGGACTGACCCCCAACCCTGCGGGCACCGATTAACCCTGTAGGAGCAGAGCTTGCTCGCGAAAGCGGTGGTCCAGGCACCCATGACGTTGACTGTTACGCCCTCTTCGCGAGCAAGCTCTGCTCCTACAGGGTTTTGTGTTGACTGGAGTATTTGATGAGCTCAACCAAAGACCCCTGCATCAGCCTCTGCAAGTTCACCGACGACATCTGCCTCGGCTGCGGCCGCAGCAAGCGCGAGATCAAGGCCTGGAAGAAACTCGACAAGGTCGACAAGCGTACAGTCCTCGCCGAAGCGGCCCTCCGCCTGATCAAACTCGGCGCCACCGGTCGGCGGAAATCCCGGTAACTGGCCATTCATCAGCTAGTCTCTGATGCGCGAACGCTCCCATGAGCGTATGATTCGCGACCCTTTGGCGATCCCTTCGTCCGAGAACCAGCTTTCAACTCTTCAGGACCCTCACTTCAGAGCAGCCTGAACAGACCACACCGGGAGGTGCCCAGATGAGTATCAACGACCAGAAAGACGACCAGGAAATCGGCCCAGCAGGCGAAAAACTGCAGAAAGTCCTCGCCCGTATCGGCGTCGGCTCGCGCCGTGACGTAGAAGCCTGGATCAGCCACGGCCGCATCAAGGTCAATGGCAAAGACGCCACCCTTGGCCTGCGCGTCGACCTGCATGACGCCATCACCATCGATGGCAAGGTGATCAAGCGCGAAGAAGCCGCCGAGTCGGTACGCCGCGTGATCATGTACAACAAGCCCGACGGTGAAATCTGCACCCGTGACGACCCTGAAGGCCGTCCGACCGTGTTCGACAAGATGCCGCGCCCGAAAGAAGGTCGCTGGATCAACATCGGTCGTCTGGACATCAACACCACCGGTTTGCTGATGTTCACCACCGACGGTGAGCTGGCTAACCGCCTGATGCACCCGTCCTACGAAATGGACCGTGAATACGCGGTACGGGTACGTGGCGAAGTCGATGACGAAATGATCGAGCGCCTGAAAGCTGGTGTCGTCCTCGAAGACGGCCCGGCCAAGTTCACCGACATCAAGCAGGCGCCAGGTGGCGAAGGTTTCAACCACTGGTACCACTGCGTGGTAATGGAAGGTCGTAACCGTGAGGTTCGTCGCCTATGGGAATCCCAGGGCCTGGTGGTCAGCCGCCTGAAGCGCGTGCGTTTCGGTCCGGTGTTCCTCAACTCCGACCTGCCGATGGGCCGCTGGCGCGAAATGAGCCAGTACGAAGTCGACATTCTGAGTGCTGAAGTGGGCTTGACTCCGGTGGCCATGCCGCAGATGAACGCCAAGAGCAAAGACAAGCTTGATCGGATGCAGCGTAAATCGTCGCGTCCGATGGGCAAGACCGAGCGTGTGCGCACTTTGCGTCCGGCCGCTGGTGCTCCGGCAGCAGGGCGTGAATCCCGTGAGCCGCAGATCGAAGGCGAGCGTCCGTCGCGCAAGCCGGTTGCTCCGCGTGCCGATGGCGAGCGCGGTCCGCGCACGCCACGTCCGGCCAACGGTCGCACCGAGCGTGGCGAAGGCCGCGGTGCACCAAGCGGTGGTCGCAGTGATCGTGGTGCCCCTGCTGGTCGTGGAGAGTCGGGGCGCGGTACGCCAGTGGCCGATCGTCCATCCGACACCAAGCGCCCGGCCAAACCGGCGCCGAAGAAACGCCCGGGTATCGTCCTGGTCGACAAGGATACGCCATCGGGCAAGCGCCGCGGTGCGCCGGCTGGTTCCGGCCAGCGTCCGGGCTTTGGTCGTCGCAAGCCTGAGTAATCGGTAAGCGGTAAATGAAAACGCCAACCTCCGGGTTGGCGTTTTTTTTTGGTCTGGCTTTGGCGAGGTGGTGGTTGAACGGACGCTATCGCGAGCAGGCTCGCTCCCACATTGGATCGCATTTGTCCGAAAACGCTCGGTTCCCTGTGGGAGCGAGCCTGCTCGCGATAGCGTCATTAGCAGCACCGTGGCGCCCGAAATGGAAAACCATCGTTACGCTCCGTAACGAAAATCTGACGAAATCCGCTGATCGGTCGCGTGAAACAGTCATTGCCTGAACGCTGTAAGAAAATACTTACGCCCACTACCTTCCCAGGACGGTTTCCAGCGCTCTGGCCCGCTTGTTTCATCGTCTCATGCAAGGTGTCATGCGCCCCATGCCTGTCGTGCAGGTGCATAACAAAAAGGAGGCGCAATGAACGCCGTGATTCATCTCCATCTCTTCCCGTGGGGCGGTTTTTCCATCGTCCACGCCCAGGACCCGCAAAGGTCTGACTCATTCTTTGCAGCCGCCCGAGACCCTCGAGGCGGACACAGGCAATCCCGGCAACCGACACGCTGATCCAGCGGGTCTGGCAGCAGGGGGTTAGCGGTGTACAATGCGCCGCGTTTTACCTGTGACCTCCTGCGCAGCTGCGCAAACCTCAAGGCTACCCGCCTTGTTCACTCCGCCGCGTCACGAGCGTGTCGGGTTCGATTTCGTCACAGATAAAAACAACAGGTGACGCATGACCGTTGTAAATACGCTGAACTCCTGGTGCCTGCGCTGGGGTTTGATCGGCGCTGCTTAAAGTTGCAACCGAGCAGCAACGTCTACTGAACATCATCAAACCTTGCGTGAGACCCTTTTCATGAGTGGACAAACCTCGCATTCAGGCGAGCTGAAACGCGGCCTGAAGAATCGTCATATTCAACTGATCGCCCTCGGTGGCGCGATTGGTACCGGCCTGTTCCTCGGCTCGGCCGGTGTACTGAAATCCGCTGGCCCGTCGATGATCCTCGGCTACGCCATCTGCGGCTTCATTGCCTTCATGATCATGCGCCAGCTCGGCGAAATGATTGTCGAAGAGCCCGTAGCCGGTTCCTTCAGCCACTTTGCGCACAAGTACTGGGGTGGTTTCGCCGGTTTTCTGTCGGGCTGGAACTGCTGGATTCTGTACATTCTGGTGGGCATGTCGGAGCTGACTGCGGTCGGCAAATACATCCATTACTGGGCACCGGAGATCCCGACCTGGGTCTCGGCAGCCGGCTTCTTCGTGCTGATCAACCTGATCAACCTGGCCAACGTCAAAGTCTTCGGTGAAGCCGAGTTCTGGTTCGCGATCATCAAGGTCGTGGCGATCGTCGGCATGATTGCTCTGGGCAGCTACCTGCTGGTCAGCGGGCACGGCGGCCCGGAAGCGTCGGTGACCAACCTGTGGTCCCACGGCGGTTTCTTCCCGAATGGCGTCAGCGGTCTGGTGATGGCCATGGCGATCATCATGTTCAGTTTCGGTGGCCTGGAAATGCTTGGTTTCACCGCGGCTGAGGCGGACAAGCCGAAGACCGTGATCCCGAAAGCGATCAATCAGGTGATCTACCGGATTCTGATTTTCTACATCGGTGCGCTGGTCATTCTGCTGTCGCTGACGCCATGGGACAGCCTGCTGGCGACCCTGAACGCGTCCGGTGATTCCTACAGCGGCAGCCCGTTCGTGCAAGTGTTCTCGATGCTCGGTAGCAACACCGCGGCGCACATCCTCAACTTCGTGGTCCTGACCGCGGCGCTGTCGGTGTACAACAGCGGCACCTATTGCAACAGCCGCATGCTGCTGGGCATGGCCGAGCAGGGCGATGCGCCGAAAGCCCTGGCGAAGATCGACAAGCGCGGCGTGCCGGTACGTTCGATCCTGGCGTCGGCTGCTGTGACGTTGATCGCCGTGCTGCTGAACTACCTGATCCCGCAAAATGCGCTGGAACTGTTGATGTCGCTGGTGGTGGCCACCCTGGTGATCAACTGGGCGATGATCAGCTATTCGCACTTCAAGTTCCGCCAGCACATGAACAAAACCAAGCAGACGCCGCTGTTCAAGGCCCTTTGGTACCCGTACGGGAACTACATCTGCCTGGCGTTCGTGGTGTTCATCCTCGGCGTGATGCTGTTGATTCCGGGCATCCAGATCTCGGTGTATGCGATTCCGGTGTGGGTTGCGTTCATGTGGGTTTGCTACGGCATCAAGAACAAGCGCAGTGCGCAGCAGTTGTTGCAGGCGGCGAGCGCGAAGTAAGCGCAGCCAGCAGAAACAACAAACCCGGCCATGTGCCGGGTTTGTTGTATTCAGGATTCATGCAAAACCCTGTGGGAGCGAGCCTCTGTGGCGAGGGGATAAATCCCCTCGCCACAGAGGCTCGCTTCCGCAGTTGATCTTCGGCGTGCCGAATACCTCATTCGCGGTATCCTGACCTCCCTGAACCCGGACGTTTTTCCATGCTGGTGATTTCCAACAACGTGCATCTGCCGGATGCCGAGATCGAGTTGACGGCCATTCGCGCCCAGGGCGCCGGTGGGCAGAACGTCAACAAGGTCTCCAGCGCCGTGCACCTGCGCTTCGACATTCCGGCCTCGTCCTTGCCCGAGTTCTATAAGGAGCGGCTGCTGGCGTTGCGGGACAGTCGCATCACCAGCGAAGGGGTGTTGATCATCAAGGCCCAGCAGTACCGGACGCAGGAAGCCAATCGCGCCGATGCGCTGGAGCGGCTGACCGAGTTGATCCTCAGCGCCACCAAGGTCGAAAAGAAACGTCGTCCGACCAAACCGACCCTCGGCTCGAAAAAGCGTCGACTCGAATCCAAGACCAAGCGCGGCAGCATCAAGGCCGGGCGCGGCAAAGTGGATTTCTAGCGAGCGTCTCTTTCTTCACGGTATTTCGGCGCCTGCCGGAACAAGTAAACGCTCAGTGCCAAACCGCTCAGAGCGGCGAGGGCGGCAAACAGGAAGATCGAAGCAAAACCAAAGCCCGCCGCAATCGCACCCGCCAACGGCCCGGTAATCCCCAGCGACAAATCGATGAACAGTGAATACGCCCCGACCGCCGCACCACGGCTCGACGCTGGCACCAGATTGACCGCTTCCACACCCAGCGCCGGGAACACCAGCGAGAAGCCGAAGCCGCTCAACGCTGCACCGGCCAATGCCCAGTGAGCATCCGGCGCCAGCCAAAGCAGCAACAGTCCGAGGGTTTCCACCGACAGACAGGCAATCGCCACTCGAAAGCCGCCGAGACGGTTGATCAGGTTACCGAACAGCAGTCGCGCGCCGATGAAGCTGGCGCCGAACAGGCTCAGGCACAACACCGCGTTGTCCCAGTGTTGCGTGGCGTAATACAGCGTGATGAAGGTCGCGATGGTGCCGAAACCGATGGAGCCCAGCGCCAGACCGCAACCATGCGGCAGCACCCGGCCCAGCACATGCATGAACGGCAAACGTTCACCGACCACAATGGGCGCGGCGGTCTTCGGCCAGGCCAGCGCCAGGCCCAGCACGGCCAGCAACACGATGCTGACGCCCATGCTCCACAAACCCAACTGGCTCACCAAAAACACACCCAGCGGTGCGCCGACGGCCAGGGCGCCATAACTGGCGATGCCGTTCCAGGAGATGACTTTTGCCGTGTTCGCCGCACCGACCCGGCCGATGCCCCAGCCAATCGAACCGGAACCCACCAGGCTTTCCGCGCTGCCAAGCACCAGACGACCGATCAGCAGGCTGATCAGACTCAACATCGGCAGACTTTGCGTCCAGGCCGAAACCAGCATGAACACACCGCTCAAACCGCAACCGGCAAGGCCATACATCACCGCCAGTTTGCTGCCCTTGTTATCGATGATTTTCCCGGCGTAAGGACGGCTGAGCAGAGTGGCCAGGTATTGCACGCTGATCACCAGCCCGGCGATCACCGCGCCGAAGCCGAGTTCGCTGTGGACGTAGCCCGGCAACACGGCCAGGGGAATGCCGATATTGAGGTAGCCGATAAAGGTAAAGAGAACGATGGAAACGACTTGCAGCGTGACCGCCAGGGGGCGCTGGTTTTCAGACATGGGTAAAGGTCCACGGGAAAGCAGGATAGATAGGCTGCTTATGATAGCGGCGCGAGAGGCCGCGGGTGTGGAAAAGTAAAACTATTTGCCGGGCGGGGGTGTTTCAGGGCTTGGCGGGAGCGAGCAGGTGCGTGGTGACCAGGGCGGCCAGGGCATTTTCTTCGGTGCCGAATCGGGCGAGTAACGCGGCTTGTTTCTCGGGGGAAAGGCGATTCCAGATCTCGATCATTTTCTCGGCGGTGCCGATCAGAACGCTGGCCTGGGTCTCACTGAAGTCATCGGTCATAGTGTGCAACTCAAGGGTTCAGGCGGTGTGGAAAGCGCATGTTAGCGCTTTCCACACGGTCTGGCATTGCGGGTGTTTCAGTCTTCGCTGTCGGCCTGGCGGCGTTTAGTGGCTTCTTTCGGCTCGGGCTGTTGGGCGCCGGCTTGCTGCGGGGTTGTCTGCTCAGTTTCGTGCAGGCTTGGGAAGGGGAGATTAGGGATCTCGTGCATGTTTCGCGCTCCTCGCAAAGTCTGTTGATAGATCTGGTAGATCCGCGCTTTTAAAAAAAGCCTGGGAAGGATACAGCAGCAGAAATGACAAATAGACTTTTATATCCATTTGTTGCGACGGATGGGATTGTCTAGACAGGTCTACAGGAGCAGCGCATGCCCACTGTGGCGAGGGGGCTTGCCCCCGTTCGGTCGCGAAGCGGCCGCCGTTTTACCCGACAGTCATCGGCAGCCGCATGTGGGGCTGCTGCGCAGCCCAACGGGGGCATGCCCCCTCGCCACAAGGGAGCCCGCCATTGCGATTATTTGCAGACGTCGGCGATGGCTTGTGCCAGTAGATCCAGGCGCGTCGCATCAATCCCCGCCACATTCGCCCGTCCAGTGCCGACCATGTAAACGCTGTGGTGATCACGCAGCTGTTTGACCTGATCCGGCGTCAAACCAGTGTAGGAAAACATCCCGCGTTGCACGCCGATGTGCGCAAAGCGCTCGCGCAAGCCATGAGGCTCAAGGGCTTCAACCAGACCGCTGCGCAGTTGCGCGATACGCAAGCGCATGGCTTCCACTTCGTCGGCCCAGAGACTTTTCAGCTCCGGATCGCCAAGGATCGTCGCCACTACAGCGGCACCGTGATCCGGCGGCGTCGACCACAGGTTGCGGGCTATGTTGGCCAGTTGGCTGCGAATATCCACCAGTTTCTCAGCGGTCTTCGCACAGACAATCAGCGCCCCCGTGCGGTCCCGGTATAGACCGAAGTTCTTCGAGCAGGAACTGGTGATCAGCACTTCCGGCAACGCGTCAGCGAACAATCGGGTCGACCAGGCATCCTGTTCCAACCCATCGCCAAAGCCCTGATAGGCGAAGTCGATCAGCGGCACCAGATCGCGATTGCGCACCACGTCCAGCACGCGACGCCAGTCGTCATGAGACAGATCGAACCCGGTCGGGTTGTGGCAGCAGGCGTGCAACAAAACCACATCGCCCTTCGGCGCTTCATTGAGCGCCGCCAGCATCGCTTCAACATCGAGGCGGTTATCGCTGCCGACATAAGGGTAATGATTAACCTTGACCCCGGCCGTGGCGAAAATGGTTTCGTGAATCGGCCAGGTCGGGTTGCTCAGCCACACGCCGCGCCCCGGCAGACACTGGGCGATGAAGTCCGCGCTCAAGCGCAACGCACCGGTGCCGCCTGGCGTCTGGGTGACGCCGGCCCGTTGTTCGGCGATCAACGCAGAATCGGCGCCGAGCACCAGCTCATTGATAACTTTGCCGAACGCTGGTTCGCCGTGACCACCGATGTAGGTTTTGGTGGTCTGACGATCCACCAGGCGCTGCTCGGCGAGCTTCACGGCCTGGGGAATCGGCGTCAGGCCAAAGGCATCTTTATAGACGCCCACGCCAAGGTCGAATTTGCGCGGGTTGGGGTCCTGAGCATAGGCCTCCATCAGGCCGAGAATCGGGTCGCCGGGCACCCGGCCGATGGCGTCGAAATGCATTATTTGCGGCCCTCGGCGTCCTTGGCCACTTCGTCAGTGCGCGCGGCCATGATGAAATCGTTGCGGTGCAGGCCCTTGATGGAGTGGCTCCACCAGGTCACGGTGACTTTGCCCCATTCGGTCAGCAGGCCCGGGTGGTGACCTTCGGCCTCGGAAATTTCCCCGACCGCGTTGGTGAACGCCAGGGCGTGCTTGAAGTTCTTGAACAGGAAAACCTTTTCCAGCTGCATGATGCTGTCGCGAACTTCGATGTTCCAGTCAGGGATCTGCTTGATCAGGATCGGCAGTTCTTCGTCGCTGACCTGAGGGGCGTCGGCACGGCAGGCTTCGCAATGGGCTTGGTTCAATGTGGACATGATGTGTTCCTGAAATCGAATGATTGGAAATCGGCCGTCAGTGTCACCACGCTAAACCAAAGCGTTGGTTCCTGACAGGCTCACTTGATTCTAAAAGCTACGGATCACGCGGCTTTTGGTTTGGGCGGAAATTTCGGTGCGTGCAAGCCCAGCTGCATGCCTTGCTTGACCATGCCCATGATGTCTTCGTGGGCAAGATCGAACAGACGCTTGAGGTTCGGCAGGACAAAGTACAGCGGTTGCAGGATGTCGATGCGATACGGCGTACGCATGCATTCCAGTGGATCGAACGGCTGATGCTCAGGTTCGTCCGACAGGCAGTAAACGGTTTCTTTCGGCGAGGAGAGAATGCCGCCGCCATAGATGCGTTGGCCTTGCGGGGTATCGACCAGGCCGAACTCGATGGTCATCCAGTACAGACGCGCCAGGTACACGCGTTCTTCCTTGGAAGCCTGTAGGCCGAGTTTGCCGTAGGTGTGGGTGAATTCAGCGAACCAGGGGTTGGTCAGCAGCGGACAGTGGCCAAAGATCTCGTGGAAAATGTCCGGCTCTTGCAGGTAATCCAGCTCTTCGCGGGTACGAATAAACGTTGCTACCGGGAACTGCTTGTTCGCCAGCAATTCGAAAAAGGTCTGGAAAGGAATCAGTGCGGGGACCCGGGCAACTTGCCAGCCGGTGGTTTCACCGAGCACCTTGTTGATTTCACCGAGTTGCGGAATGCGGTCGTGGGGCAGACCGAGTTTTTCGATACCGTCCAGGTATTCCTGGCACGCACGCCCTTCGATCACTTTCAGTTGGCGAGTGATCAGCGTGTTCCACACCGCGTGTTCTTCGGCGGGGTAGTCGATAAAACCTTGCGCATCGGGCTCGCGAGCCACGTATTGCGTCTGCTTCATGCTGCTCTCCTGCTAGGGGATTTCGTTCTTGTTATGTCCTGCTATGGACCTAGAAATACCTCAGGAATTGCGATGTTGCAGCACGTGAAAGCCGTGGCACGTAGGAAAATTCGTCGTTTTTCGTAAAGTTTTCGTTACGTAAAAGCGGGTATGGCGCAGCGCTTGAGATTTTCGGGTTTGAAAAGGCTCACATGTGTCACATAATCTTGACGACTAAGTTGGCCCCTGCGCAGAAAAATCCTCGCAAGGGACCTCGATCACTCCAGATTCGGGCCTTTATATGCGTATCAAAGTCCACTGCCAGAACCGCATCGGCATCCTGCGCGACATTCTCAACTTGCTGGTCGAGTACGGGATCAACGTTGCTCGCGGCGAGGTCGGTGGTGAACATGGCAACGCGATCTACCTGCATTGTCCGAACCTGATCAACATTCAGTTCCAGGCGCTGCGTCCGAAATTCGAATCGATTGCCGGTGTCTTTGGCGTCAAGCGTGTAGGGCTGATGCCCAGCGAGCGTCGGCACATGGAGCTCAATGCCTTGCTCGGCGCCCTGGAGTTTCCGGTGTTGTCGATCGACATGGGCGGTTCGATCGTCGCGGCCAACCGTGCGGCGGCGCAGTTGCTTGGGGTGCGTGTCGATGAGGTGCCGGGGATTCCGTTGTCGCGTTACGCCGAGGACTTCGATTTGCCGGAGCTGGTGCGTGCCAGCAAGTCGCGGATCAACGGGCTGCGGGTCAAGGTCAAAGGCGACGTGTTTCTGGCCGACATCGCGCCGCTGCAATCGGAGCATGACGACAGCGAGGCCATGGCCGGCGCGGTGCTGACGCTGCATCGTGCCGATCGGGTAGGGGAGCGCATTTACAACGTACGCAAACAGGAATTGCGCGGGTTCGACAGCATCTTCCAGAGTTCGAAAGTGATGGCCGCCGTGGTGCGTGAAGCCCGACGCATGGCGCCGCTCGATGCGCCGCTATTGATAGAAGGCGAAACCGGCACCGGTAAAGAGTTGTTGGCGCGAGCCTGTCACCTGGCCAGTCCCCGCGGGCAGTCGCCGTTGATGGCGCTCAATTGTGCCGGTCTGCCGGAGTCGATGGCCGAGACCGAACTGTTCGGCTACGGTCCCGGTGCATTCGAAGGGGCAAGGGCCGAGGGCAAGCTCGGGCTGCTGGAGCTGACGGCGGGGGGGACGCTGTTCCTCGATGGTGTGGGGGAAATGAGCCCGCGCTTGCAGGTGAAATTGCTGCGCTTCCTGCAGGATGGTTGCTTCCGTCGCGTAGGCAGTGATGAAGAGGTTTATCTGGATGTGCGAGTGATCTGCGCGACGCAGGTTGATCTATCGGAATTGTGTGCCCGGGGTGAGTTCCGCCAGGATTTGTATCACCGCTTGAACGTGCTTTCGCTGCACATCCCGCCACTGCGCGAATGCCTGGATGGCTTGACGCCGCTGGTGGAGCACTTCCTCGATCAGGCCAGCCGGCAGATCGGTTGCCCGTTGCCGAAACTGGCGCCGGCGGCCATGGAGCGGCTCAGTCATTATCATTGGCCGGGCAATGTCCGGCAGCTGGAAAACGTGCTGTTCCAGGCGGTTTCGTTGTGCGAGGGCGGGACGGTCAAGGCCGAACACATTCGCCTGCCAGACTACGGCGTGCGTCAGCCACTTGGCGATTTCTCCCTCGAAGGCGGGCTGGATGCGATTGTCGGGCGTTTTGAAAAAGCGGTGCTGGAGCGTTTGTATTCCGAGCATCCGAGCAGTCGCCAGTTGGGCAAGCGGTTGGGGGTTTCGCACACGACCATTGCTAATAAGTTACGTGAGTATGAGGTTGGCAAAGAACCCGGCTAGACCACTTTTGTGGCGAGGGAGCTTGCTCCCGCTCGGGCGCGAAGCGGCCGCAAAGCCATCCTGCGCGATCCGCCTGTAATAATGCGGTTGGCCATTCTGGGGCTGCTTCGCAGCCCAGCGGGAGCAAGCTCCCTCGCCACAGGTGATGGGTTGACCTCCAAGGCTGGCTGTTGCCGCGAAGCGGCATAACACCGCCGGTTTTTCGTCTTCGACACAATCCCCCCATTCCCCTCTGAACCCCTCAAGTCCTTTGTTTGCCGGGCCCCGCGCCGCCAGAAAAAAGTTGGTCTGCAAATTGCTTATGGCTCAGCAGTACAGCGGTGGGCGGCAAACGTCCGGCATGCAGAGGAAAGAGTGTGGACAAGTACCTTTATGTGGCAATGACCGGCGCCAGCCAGAATGCACTGGCGCAGAAGGCTCATGCGAACAACCTGGCGAACATCTCCACCAACGGTTTTCAGAAAGACCTGGAGCAGGCTCGTTCGATGCCGGTGTTCGGTGACAGCTTTCCGGCGCGCGCGTTTGCCATGTCCGAACGTCCGGCCACCGACTTCTCTCCAGGCGCGATGGTGGAAACCGGTCGTGACCTCGATGTCGCTGTGACTGGCAACGGCTGGATTGCGGTACAGAACCCTGATGGTGGCGAAAGCTACGTGCGTACCGGCAGCCTGAACGTTGACGGCCTCGGCGTGCTGCGGGCCGGCAACGGTATGCCGGTGTTGGGCAATGGCGGACCGATTGCCGTGCCGCCCGAGCAGCAAATCGAAATTGGCGAGGACGGCACCATCAGCATTCGTGCGATGGGCGAAGGTCCTCGCGTGATGGCGGAAGTCGACCGCATCAAGCTGGTCAACCCGGACTTCAAGAACATGACCAAAGGCCTGGACGGCTCGATCCACACCAAGGACGGCAAGCTCGCGCAAGCCGATGCCGACGTCAAACTGGTGTCCGGTTTCCTAGAGTCGAGCAACGTCAATGCCGTGGAAGAGATGACCTCGGTACTGGCGCTGGCCAAACAGTTCGAACTGCACATCAAGATGATGAACACCGCCAAAGACGACGACCAGGCCATGGCTCGGGTCTTGCAGATCAGCTAATTATCAGAACGTCGCGCCGTAAAACAGGCGCACGAGGAGAATCGAATGCTTCCGGCTCTATGGGTTGCCAAAACAGGTCTGTCCGCCCAGGACACCAACCTGACCACCATTTCCAACAACCTGGCCAACGTGTCGACCACGGGTTTCAAGCGTGACCGTGCCGAGTTCCAGGACTTGCTGTACCAGATCAAGCGCCAGCCAGGCGCTCAGTCGACCCAGGACAGCGAATTGCCGTCGGGTCTGCAACTGGGTACCGGTGTGCGTATTGTCGGCACCCAGAAAAACTTCTCCGCCGGCAGTCTGCAAACCACCGAGCAGCCGCTGGACATGGCCATCGACGGTCGTGGGTTCTTCCAGATTCTGCAGCCGGACGGCACCACGTCCTACACCCGTGACGGTACGTTCCACCTGGACTCCACCGGCCAGATCGTCAACGCCAGCGGCTTCGCCCTGGAACCGGCCATTGTCATTCCGAACAACGCCCAGACCTTCACGGTCGGTCGCGATGGCACCGTGTCCATTACCGTTGCCGGCAACCCGGCTGCCCAGGTGATCGGCAACCTGCAAACCGCCGATTTCATCAACCCGGCCGGCCTGCAAGCGGTGGGTAACAACCTGTTCCTGGAAACCGCTGCCAGCGGCGCGCCGCAAGTCGGTACGCCGGGCCTGGCCGGTTTCGGCACCACGCTGCAGAACACCCTGGAAACCTCCAACGTCAGCACCGTTGAGGAGATGGTCAACATGATCACCACTCAGCGCGCCTACGAGATGAACTCCAAGGTGATCTCCACCGCCGACCAGATGCTCTCGTTCGTAACGCAGAATCTGTAATCAAGTCTATGAGGCGGCCTTGAGGTCGCCTGCAACACCGTGAGGTAGGGTCATGAATCGCTTCGTATCTGTTCTGGCACTGAGTGGGGCCGTTGTGGTCGCGGGTTGCGTTGCCCCGCCGCCCAAGCCCAATGATCCTTACTACGCCCCGGTGTTGCCGCGCACGCCGTTGCCGGCTGCCGCGAATAACGGCTCGATCTATCAGGCCGGTTTTGAACAGAACCTGTACAGCGACCGCAAGGCGTTCCGGGTCGGTGACATCATCACCATCACCCTGAACGAGCGCACTCAGGCCAGCAAGAACGCCAACTCGCAAATAGACAAAAACAGCAAGACCGACATCGGCCTGAGCTCGTTTTTCGGCGGTGGCCTGAGCACCAGTGACCCAGTGGGCAGCGGTAGCCTGAGCCTGGACGTCGGTTACGAAGGTGATCGCGCGACCAAGGGCGACAGCAAGTCCGGTCAGAGCAACAGCCTGACCGGCTCGATCACGGTGACCGTCGCCGACGTGCTGCCCAACGGCATTATCGCCGTGCGCGGCGAGAAGTGGCTGACCCTCAACACCGGCGATGAGCTGGTACGGATTGCAGGGCTTGTTCGCTCCGATGACATCGCCACTGACAACACCGTTTCGTCGACCCGTGTCGCCGATGCGCGCATCACCTACTCGGGCACTGGTGCTTTTGCCGATGCGAGTCAGCCAGGCTGGTTCGACCGTTTCTTCCTCAGCCCGCTGTTCCCTTTCTAGGTGGCTACGTTGAATCTTAAACACCTCATGGTGGCCGCCCTGATGCTGTCAGCGACCTTCAACGCTCAAGCCGAGCGGCTGAAGGACATCGCCAGTATTTCCGGCGTGCGCTCCAACCAATTGATCGGTTACGGCCTGGTGGTTGGGCTTAACGGTACCGGTGACCAGACGACCCAGACGCCGTTCACCCTGCAGACCTTCAACAACATGCTTTCGCAGTTCGGCATCAAGGTGCCGGCAGGGTCTGGCAACGTGCAGTTGAAGAACGTCGCGGCGGTGTCGATCAGTGCCGACTTGCCGGCGTTTGCCAAGCCGGGTCAACAGGTCGACATCACCGTATCGTCCATCGGTAACTCCAAGAGCCTGCGCGGTGGCACCTTGCTGCTGACCCCGCTCAAGGGTATCGACGGCAACGTCTATGCCGTCGCCCAGGGCAACCTGGTGGTCGGCGGTTTTGATGCTGAAGGTCGTGACGGTTCGAAGATCACCGTCAACGTTCCGTCGGCGGGTCGCATCCCTGGCGGGGCATCGGTCGAGCGTTCGGTGCCGAGCGGTTTCAACCAGGGCAACAGCCTGACCCTGAACCTCAACCGTTCCGACTTCACCACGGCCAAGCGCATCGTTGACAAGATCAACGACATGCTCGGCCCTGGCGTGGCCCAAGCCATCGACGGCGGTTCGATTCGCGTCAGCGCGCCGCTGGATCCGAACCAGCGGGTCGACTACCTGTCGATCCTCGAGAACCTCGAAGTCGATCCGGGTCAGGCGGTGGCGAAAGTCATCATCAATTCGCGCACCGGCACCATCGTGATCGGCCAGAACGTCAAGGTGTCCCCGGCCGCCGTGACCCACGGCAGCCTGACCGTGACCATCACCGAAGACCCGATCGTCAGCCAGCCCGGCGCTCTGTCCAATGGTCAGACAGCAGTCGTGCCGCGCTCGCGGGTCAATGCACAACAGGAAGCCAAGCCGATGTTCAAGTTCGGCCCGGGCACCACCCTCGACGAGATCGTGCGTGCGGTGAATCAGGTCGGCGCGGCACCGGGTGACTTGATGGCCATTCTCGAAGCTCTGAAGCAGGCCGGCGCATTGCAAGCCGATCTGATCGTGATCTGAGGACGGCGACCATGGATATGCGCAAGGGCGGTTTGGGTGTCAGCAGCAACGATTCGGGTTCCTATTCGGACCTGAACCGGCTGAACCAGCTCAAGGTCGGTGACAAGAACAGTGACGGGAACATGCGCAAAGTGGCGCAGGAGTTCGAGTCGCTGTTCCTCGGTGAAATGCTCAAGTCCATGCGCAAGGCTACCGACACCCTGGGTGAGGACAATCCACTCAACACCCCGGCGGCCAAGCAGTATCAGGAAATGTACGACCAGCAACTGGCCGTTTCCATGTCCCGCCAAGGCGGTGGTATTGGTCTGGCGGACGTGCTGATGCGTCAGATGTCGAAAAACAAACCGCTGGCGCCGGGCGAAGCAGCTGCCGCATCGGCGGCCAAGCAAGCGGCCGCGAAAGCCGCCGTAGAAACGCCAATTGCCGCCGGCACGGTCGCCGTCAACGGACCGTTGTCGCGCCTCAATGGCGAGCGTCCGTTGTGGGCGTCGCGCTCGGTCCGTGCACCGCAGGCAGCAGGCGAAGGCACGCATCGCGACGACATGGCGCTGATCAATCAGCGACGTCTGGCGTTGCCGCCGAAACTGGCTGACCGTCTGCTGGCAGGCCTGGTGCCTTCGGCCACGACTACGGCTGCGACGGTCAACAAGACGCCATTGCCGGAGCACACCACGCTTACCGGTTCAGGGCCGTTGTACAACGGTGATTGGCTGGCGAATGCTCAGGCAGCATCGAACGGCGGGCTGCAGATTCATGGTCGTGCCATGGCTCAAATCCCCCTGGCGCCAGCGAAGAAAGCCTTCAGCTCCGCCGATAAATTCGTCAACACCATGTTGCCGATGGCCAAGGAAGCCGCCGAGCGCATCGGGGTCGATCCGCGTTACCTCGTGGCTCAGGCGGCGCTGGAAACCGGTTGGGGTAAATCGGTCATGCGCGCACAGGATGGCAGCAGCAGCCACAACCTGTTCGGTATCAAGGCCAGCAGCAACTGGCAGGGCAATTCGGCGCGGGCGATCACCAGCGAATTCAGGAATGGCGCGATGGTCAAGGAGACGGCCGAGTTCCGTTCCTACGACTCTTACAAGGACAGCTTCCATGACCTTGTGACTTTGCTGCAAACCAACAATCGCTATCAAGATGTCGTGAAGTCGGCCGATAACCCAGAACAGTTTGTACGCGAGTTGCAGAGGGCCGGTTACGCAACCGACCCGGACTACGCGAGCAAGATTTCGCAGATAGCCAAGCAGATGACGAGTTACCAGAACTACGCTGCGGCGGGCGTTTCCACCACGCCTTTATAGGCACAAGGATTAAGGTCGAACCATGAGTTTGCTCAATATCGGGATGTCGGGTCTGGCCGCTGGCCAATCCTCGTTGATGACCACCGGCAACAACATTGCCAACGTCGACACCGCCGGGTACTCGCGCCAGCAAACAGTGCAGGGCACCAAGGCCTCGCAGCAGTTCGGCAACGTGTACATCGGCACCGGTACGACGCTGGCCGATGTGCGTCGGGTGTACAACAGCTACCTCGATGCACAGTTGCAGACCACCACTTCGCTCAACAGCGATTCGGCCGCCTACCTGAATCAGGTCACGCCGCTGGACAAATTGCTCTCCGATACGGGCACTGGCCTGAACGGCGCACTGACCAAGTTTTTTGCCTCGGTGCAGAACGTCAACGCCAAGCCGGGTGACGATGCTTCCCGCCAGTTGCTGCTCAGCGATGCCCAGGCCTTGAGCAACCGTTTCAACTCGGTCTCCACGCAGCTGAACCAGCAGAATGCCAACATCAACGGCAACCTGACGAACATGGCGGATCAGGTCAACAAGCTGGCCGCTACCGTGGCGCAGTTGAACCAGAAGATCTCCGAGGTTTCCAGCGCCGGCGGCATGCCGAACGACCTGCTCGACGCGCGTAACGAAATCGTGCGCCAACTGTCGACCTTTACCGGTGCGCAAGTGGTGGAGCGTGAAGGCAGCCTCGACATTTACCTGGGCAGCGGTCAGCCGCTGGTCATAGGCAACACGTCCAACAAGCTTGAGACGGTGCCAAGCAAAGAAGATCCGGGCCGCCTGGCGCTGCAGCTCAATCGCGGCTCGAGCACCATCGACATCACGTCGATCATGACCGGCGGTGAAATCGGCGGTCTGCTGCGTTATCGCAGCACCGTGCTGGACCCGGCCATGAACGAACTGGGGCGTGTGGCGCTGGTCGTCGCCGATCAGATGAACAGCCTTCAGGCCCAGGGCATCGACAAGAACGGTGCCTTCGGTTCGAACCTGTTCAACAACATCAATTCGGCCAAGCTGATCTCTGAACGCAGCGTCGCCGCCACCAGCAACGTGGGCGCCGGCAACTTTGATGTGAGCATCAAGGACACTGGCAAGCTGACCATCAACGATTACAAGGTCTCGTTCACCACGGCTACCGACTACACCGTTCAGCGCCTGCCGGACAACACGCCCATGGGCACCTTCAGCACGGCACCGCCGGCAACGGCACCGGTCTTCGACGGCATCGAGCTGAAGTTCAACGCGGCTTCTGCCACGGCGGGCGACACCTTCAAGATCACCCCGACCCGCGATGCTGCGGCGAACATCAAGACCGAGATGACCGACTCCAAGCGTCTGGCCATCGCGGCGCCCTTGGGCGCGGCTATTGCAGCGAGCGGCAGTGGTGGTGGCACCCTGACGATTCCGGCCAGCGGTCAACCGACCCTGACCACCAAGTTCGACATCTACGACGCGGCGACCACCACCGCGATGCAGAACGGCCTGAAAAACTCCACGCCGACCAAGGTGGTATTTGGTGCGGTGTCCGCCGCCGGCACCAGCCAGACCTACCAGTTTCTGGATGCCAAGGGTGGGGTGATCAGCAGCGGCACCATCAAACCAGGTGAGACCAACACCCTGAACCTGAGCATTCCGCTCACGGACGCAACGGGGGCACCGATCCCTCCTGCGCCCGCTACTCAGTACAGCGCGGCCTTCAGCATGACCATCGCCGGAGCCCCAAGCAACGGCGCGGGGATCAACGTCTCGCTCAGTCAGCCGGGCAGCCTGGACAACCGTAACGGCACCGCACTGGCCGGCTTGCAGACCGCGCAGACCGTGGACACCGGCTCGGCCAGCAAAGGTATTTCCCTGGCTGACGCTTACGGCAAACTGGTCGAAGGCGTGGGTTCCAAGGCGGCACAGGGCAAGCTCGACAGCGCGGCGACCGACGCCATCCTGGCGAATGCCAAGGGCGCGCGCGATTCGGTGTCGGGCGTTGACCTCGATGAGGAAACCGGCAACCTGGTCAAGTATCAGCAGTACTACACCGCCTCTTCGCAGATCATCAAGGCTGCGCAGGAAATCTTCAGCACATTGATCAACAGTCTTTAAGGAGTCGTAGCCCATGCGTATTTCCACCGGCCAGTTTTACGAGTCCACTGCGGCGAACTATCAGAAGAACTTCGCCAACGCTGTCAAGACCAGCGAAGAGGCGAGCAGTCTGGTTCGCGTCAACACCGCCGCCGATGATCCGGTGGGGGCTTCGCGTCTGCTGCAATTGGGTCAGCAGGCTTCGATGCTTGATCAGTACAGCGCCAATTCCAACACGATCAAGGCGACACTGGGGCAGACCGAGTCGGTCATGACCAGCATCACCAGCGTGTTGCAACGCGCCAAGGAGCTGGCAATCGGTGTCGGTAACACCGGTTACAGTGACGCTGACCGTCAGGCGAATGCGTCCGAGCTCGGCCAGATTGAAGATCAGCTGTTGAGCCTGATGAACACCAAGGATGAAAACGGCAAGTACATTTTCGCCGGATCCAAGGGCGATACCGCTCCGTTCTCGCGTAACAACGATGGCACCTACAGCTACAACGGCGATCAGACGACGCTTAATCTTGCCGTTGGCGACACCATGTCGATGGCCACTAACAGCACCGGTTGGGAAGTGTTCGAGCAGGCGATCAACACCAGTCGCAGTCAGGTCACCATGACGGCTCCGTCGCCGGATAACGGGAAGGTAACGCTTTCCAATGGCCAGGTTTCGTCGAACATCACCTACAACAGCACGTTCCGCAGCGGCGAGCCTTACAAGGTGGAGTTCGCCAGTGGTACCCAGCTGAAAATCACTGACTCGGCCGGTAACGACGTGACGGCTGAAGCCAGTCAGGGCGGAACGTTCGATCCAACCAGCAAGGCTGGCCAAGCCGTCAGTTTTCGCGGCGTCGAGCTGAGCCTGAACATCAATCTGAGCGCTACGGACAGTCCGGCGGCCACGCTGCCTAACGTTTTTACGCTGGAATCCAAGCCCGATACGTTCACCACGACCCGCAGTCCTGGCAACCCGAGCTCGGCACAAATAACGGGCAGCACCATTACCAACGCTACCGATTATCACGCCAGTTTTCCGAGCGGCTCGGCCATCGTCAAGTTCAAAGATGCCACTAACTTTGATCTGTATGCGGCGCCTCTGACCGCCGACAGCAAGCCTGTGTCCAGTGGCACAGTAGTGGCTGGCGTTGGTACCGCGTCCGGTGTGACCTTCACCGTGGCGAGCGGTCCCGCGCCGACGCCAGGTCCGAGTGCCGGCGATCAGTTCAACGTTGCCGTCGATTCTCATGAAACCCAGAGCATTCTGGATACCGTGAGCCAGTTGAAAGCTGCACTGAGCACGCCAACCAATGGCAATGCGATCGCGATGCAAAAGCTGCAAGCGGCAGTGGACTCGGGCATCGCCAACCTGGCGAGTGGCACTGATCAGGTATCCAGTGCCCTGAGTTCGGTGGGTGCGCGCGGTGCTGCCCTCGATACCCAAAGCGCAACCAATCAGGCTCTGTCGCTGGCCAACACCCAGACCCAGTCGTCGATTCGCGATTCCGATCCGGCCGAGGTGATGACGCGTCTGACCTTGCAGCAGACGATGTTGCAGGCTTCGCAACTGGCGTTCAGCAAAATCACTCAGCTGGGTCTGTTCAACAAAATCTAACGGGGCCTTGCGCGTCAGCGCACGGCCGTAAACCGCCGAATACCCATCGTCTTTTTTCAGCGGTTTGAGGCGCTCATCCGGCCGGGTGGGCGACTACCACTTGAGAGCTCCGTCGTGAATCCAGTTTTGCTTGTCAGCCTTGTCATCCCCGCCTTCAATCCGCGCTTTTTTGCCGGGACCCTGCATACCGCCGTTATCCAGCAATACGCCAACCTTGAAATCATCGTGTGCGACGACAGTCCTGGCGATGAAATCCGCCAGGTTGTCGAGTCGCTGACGGGCGATGCCGCGCAGCGAGTGCGTTACGTACGAAACCCTGGGACATTGGGTTTTGTCGGCAATCTGCTGGCGTGCCTGGACGAAGCCAAAGGCGAGTACATCAAATTTCTGTGTGATGACGATCAGTTGTCGCCGTCCTGTATCGAGCGTCAGGCGCAAGTGCTGGACAAACAGGCGGACATCAATCTGGTGCTGGCCCAGCGGACCTTATGGGATGCTGACGATCATCCGTTGCCGTCTCGTCTGGAGAACAGCACGCTGTCGCCTGTTTGCGGGATTTTCAAAGGCGATGACTTGCTGGCGATTTTCGAGAGCTTTCCGGTCAACTTCCTCGGTGGTTTCAGTGGCGCGCTGTTCCGCCGCACGGATCTACAGGAGCTAATGCCAGCGTTGACTCAGCCCGGCCATTGTTTTGTTGCGTCACTCGATCTGGCCTTGTACATCTGCCTGCTGCGTCGGGGCAACCTGGCGGTGCTCAACTATGTATTAAGTGTCGAGCGCCTGTATCCGGAGCGTTTGAGCCGTCAGCAGTCGATGAAAGATGCGGCGGACCGGGAAAAGCAATGGTTGGTGCAGATGCTCAAGGTTCGCGGTGGCGAAGGCGCACCGGCGGCCGGTTGGGTTCGTTACCTGCCCTTGAGCCGCAGCGACGAGGCGCCACGCGTCTGGGACGAACTGCCCCTGAGCCGGACGCTGGGGGCTCGCCAGGCCAACCAGGAATATCGTGTCGGTATCGCCAGCGAGAGTTTTTCTCAGGTTTACGCGCAATGGCTGGCGTGTCGCACGCTCAGCGAAACCCAGCGCAGTCTCCTGCCGGACACATTGGCTGGTTGGTCGCGGCAACCCAAAGTTCTGCCGATCATTATTGATGATCAGGCCAGTCGCACCAGTCTGGATCTCACCCTCGACAGCCTTGCCGGGCAACTCTATGCATCGGAGCTGATCCTGGTGTTGTCCAGCGCCTGCACCGTAGCGCAACTCGACGGTAAGGTATTCAACTTGCCGTTGCAGGGTGACGGCTTTGAGCAGATCAACGGCTTGCTGGCACAGCTCGACGGTGTTGACTGGTTTTATGTGCTGCGCGCCGGTGATCGTCTGGTCGAGCCGGCCGTGTTGCTGCTAGCCGAGAAGATCAACGCGTCGCCAGATGCGTTGTGTGTTTATGGCGATGAAGGCAGTTTGCGTGACGGTGAGTCGGTGGACCCGATCCTGAAGCCAGACTTCAACCTGGACCTGATGCGCAGTTATCCCTATGTCGGGCGGGCCCTGGCATTTCAGCGCGAGCAGTTCCTGGCGCTGGGTGGCTTCAATTCGAACTACGGCGAACTGGCGCCTCACGATGTGCTGTGGCGCATGGTCGAGAAGGACGGCATCAAGGTCGTCGAGCATATTGCCGAGGTGATGCTGGAGTCGACGCTCGGCCTGGCGCAATGGCTGGCGCTGCCGCAAGTCATTGAACTCAACCCGCAGGTACTGGAGGCGCATCTTCAACGATTGGGCGTTGCCCATGACATTCGCCAGGGCAGTTTTACCTTGCTTAATCGTGTCGATTACCTGCACGCGGGCCGGCCGCTGGTGTCGATCATCATTGTCTGCAAAGACCAGTTGGCTGCTGTGCAGCGTTGTGTCGAAACGCTCCTGGAGAAAACGGCGTACAGCGAGTACGAGTTGCTGTTGATCGACAATGGCAGTGAATCGCCGCCGATGCTTGAGTGGTTGAGCGCCATGGCACAGCTGAGTAGTGACCGATTGCGGGTGAAGGCGTTTTCGCCCCAAGGTAATGTTGCGGCAACGCGCAATTTCGCCGCGCAGCAGGCCCGTGGCGAGTATTTGCTGATGCTCGATCCGTATGCGGTGGTCACTCGTGAGGACTGGCTGGATGAGCTGCTCAATCATGCCCAGCGCCCGGAAGTCGGTGTCGTGGGGGCCAAGCTGTTCAATTCAGAGGGGCGGGTTCTGCATGCCGGACTGATTCTCGGGCTGCAAGGGCCGGCAACCTCACCGTTTTTCGGCGACCCCCTTAATGCGGCCGGTTACATGCACCGCTTGCAGGTGGTGCAGGACATGAGCGCTGTCGGTGCCGATTGCCTAATGGTGCGAAGATCGCTGTTCGAAAGCGTGGGTGGTTTTCAGGCACAGGACTTTGCCTTGACCCTTAATGAGGTGGATCTGTGTCTGCGGATTCGCCAAAACGGTTACCTGGTGGTCTGGACACCGTTTGCCCAGTTGGCCCTCGGCACACCGCCCGCAGCCATGGCGGACGAGGCCGAGATTGCGCTTCGCAGTCAAGAGCAGGACACGTTCTACCGCCGTTGGCTGCCCATTGTCGCTTGCGACCCTGCCTACAATCCCAACTTGATGGTCAATACGTGGGGCGGCTCCAGCTACAGTTTGGAGCCAGGCTTGTGCACAGGATGGACCCCGTTCTCCGTTCGCCAGTTGCCGAAGGTCATGGCGCTGCCGGTCAACTCCTCGGCGGTCGGGCACTATCGGGCGATCCAGCCGCTGATCGAGCTGGAGAAGGCCGGCCGGGCAACCGGACGGGTCTACTACGATTTGCCGTCAATTATCGAGATCGAGCGCGAGTCACCTGACGTCATCATTTTGCAGGGGCGTTACAGCGAAGGACCGATCAACGAGATCGCCGCGTTCAAGCCCTACACCAATGCCCGTCTGATTTTCGAGCTGGATGACTATGTCATCAAGGCGCCGAAGAAGAACGCGCACATTCGCAATATGCCGGACAACGTCGAGATGGAGCGTCTGGTCCGTCGCGGCATCGGCCTGTGCGATCGCGTGGTGGTTTCGACGCAGTCGCTGGCCGATGCGTTGTCGTCCATGCACCACGACATTCGGGTCGTGCCGAACATGCTCGCCACTCATCTATGGAGTGATCTGCGTAGCCAGCGCCGCACGTCGAAAAAACCACGGGTTGGCTGGGGTGGCGGCACCAGCCACTCCGGTGACCTGGCGATCATTGCCGACGTGGTTCGTGAACTGGCCAACGAGGTCGATTGGGTGTTCTTCGGCATGTGCCCCGAAGAGTTGAAACCTTACATGCATGAGTTCCACGGGGTGATCGACCTGAGTGTCTACCCGGCGAAACTGGCCAGTCTGAACCTGGACCTGGCACTGGCACCGCTGGAGTTTCATATCTTCAACGACTGCAAGAGCAACTTGCGTCTGCTGGAGTATGGCGCGTGCGGCTACCCGGTGGTCTGCACCGATACCGAGGCGTACCGCGGTTACCTGCCCTGCACGCGGGTGGTCAGCAACTCCACCGATGAGTGGCTGCAAGCCATCCGCATGCACCTGGCGGACCCGGATGCGAGCTACCGCATGGGCGATGAACTGCGCGAGGCGGTACTGCGCGATTTCATGCTGCGCGGCGATAACGTGCGGTACTGGGAAAATGGCTGGCTGGCTGATTGATACACCCCCTGTTGTAGTCGCTGCCCAACGGTAGCGGCTACACAGCGCCGCCGTTCGAGCTGGCGCGTTTCCTGCAAGTCCCCTGAAAATCGCCATAAATCTAGCATGTGCGAAGCAGCCAGAAGCCGATGGGTGCCGCCTCATGCGATTTATCCAGATGGCCGCAAAGCCTTGTCAGGCTTGGGCAGGCCCTGTGACGAACAAGAGGGGAAAAGATGAAGGCAGTTATTCTGGCGGGTGGTCTGGGTACGCGTATCAGCGAGGAGTCGCACCTCAAGCCCAAGCCAATGATCGAGATCGGTGGCAAGCCAATTCTCTGGCACATCATGAAGCAATATTCCGCTCACGGAATTCACGACTTCGTGATTTGCCTGGGCTACAAGGGCTATCTGCGTCGGCTTCGTTAAGCAACGACATCATTGTTGAGTTCATCGGGCGATACGCCGGTTGTGAGGAAAGATTATGCAAGGCAAGTACGTTTCTGAAAGCGGATTACCACTGAACGAGTTGTTGACGGTGGTAGTGATTACCCACAACCGGCCGGCATTTGCGCGCCGGGCAGTGAAGTTTTACAGCGCCTTGCCTTGCAGGATTCTGGTGCTGGATTCTTCGGCTCAGGTCACCGAAGGCATCGACGGCGCTTACCCTGGCATCGACTACCAGCATTTGCCGCAGTACGGCTATTGGGGCATTCGGGCCAAGCTCGATTACGGTGTGCAACAAGTCACCACGCCCTACATGGTGTTCGCCGCCGACGATGACTTCATTTTGCATGACGCCCTCGACGCTTCAGTCTCGTTCCTGGAAGTGAACCCGGACTACGGCATGTGCCATGGTTACTGCCTGATGTACCTGGCGCTGGCCGACAGCGTGAGCTACTACCGTCGGGACAAGAAGGTCTGTGAAGACTATTCGTCCGATCGCGCTCAGGATCGCGTGATTGACTTCATGCATCAGTACATTCCCCCGTTCTATGCCGTTCACCGTACCGCGATGTTGCGTGACTGGTACGCGCTCATGCCGCAAGACACCATCTTCGAATGGCAGGAAATCGGTCATGCGTACTACATGTTGGCGAGGGCCAAGGCGCGAATTCTGCCGATCCCTTATGTGGTGCGCGAGGTCAATTACCTGGAGTCGGACCACAACACCGATATCTACAGCACCCTGACCCTCACCGATGCAAAATCGGTGGCGGATCGTGAGGGGTACGCCCAATTATTGTCGACGCTGCCAAGCGCCCAGATGGGGCTCGATCCAGCGCAGGGCAAGCAGTTGGCACTGGACAGTTTCGAGGCTCTGGCTGACAGCCTGCGCAACCGTCGGGCGCTGACCTTCGAACCGATTTTCGAGTCGCGCTGGACTGATGTGCAGAAGGGGCCAAGCCGCCGCTTCGGGCTTTTGCAATACGTAGAAATGCCTTTCTACAATCAGCCGTTTTTCGATCTGTTGAGCCGATTCGAGATGATGCTGCACGGCATGCCGGCCGGCCGTGTTCAACTTCAGGGGCTCGAAGGTATTTGGGCGCATCAGGAAGACATGATGCGTCCTCGCAACAACGACACGACCGAAAGTGTTGTCGAGCGGCTCTGGCATGCGTATCACAGCAACCCGTTCAACCGTCGGGTGGTCAAGCGTCTGGCGCAGCAGTTGGCGCTGTCGGGCGAAGCCGACGAGGCGCGGGACATGTTCGCCTGGGCCGAGCGCCTGGACGCCGTATCGACGCAAGGCAATGACGAGGCGTTCGGAGCCATGCGCTCCGGTCGCCTGCTCAAGTGGCTGGCGGCGCGCGCCCCGGATGCTGATGAAGTCGCCGCGACTTCGCGTTTCCTGGCGGACCACAACGGCGGCCCACAATTTGGCATTTTGGTGCTGGACCTCGAAAACGACGCGGCCAAACTGCAAATCACCCTCGACAGTTTGCTGGAAGGTCACAACCACGCCTTCAAGATCGTGGTGTTCACCACCGGGGAGTTGTTGACGGCAACGACAGCGCACAACACGCTGCACTTTGTTCGTGTGACCCCGGTTAACTATGTCGATAAGCTCAATCAGATCGCGCGTCAATCGACGTGCGACTGGTTGTTGCTGACCGAGGCAGGCGACGAGTTCACCGCCGGCGGCCTGTTGCGCGCCGGACTGGAACTGCACGCCGCGCCTGAATGCCGAGCGGTGGCATCCGACGAGATTCACCGCGATGCCAGTGGCGCGCTGGTGGATGTGTTCCGTCCGGGCTTCAACCTCGATCTGCTGCAAAGCCTGCCCGCGCTGATGGCGCGGCACTGGCTGATTCGCAAGGATGTGTTGCTGGACGCGGGCGGTTACCAGGCCGACTTCAGCAAGGCGTTGGAGTTCGACCTTCTGCTGCGCATCATCGAACAGGGCGGTCTGGCCTGGCTGGCTCATCTGGACGAGCCGCTGCTGATCGCCCGTGCACCGGTGCTTGAGGAAAACGCCCACGAGCGTCAGGCGTTGATCCGTCACCTCGCGACCCGTGGCTACAAGGCCCAAGTCAGCTCGGACGAACCTGGCACTTACCGTATTGACTACCGTCACACTGAACGTCCGCTGGTGACGATCATCGTGGCGAGCCAGGACAACCTGGCGCAGCTTCAACGTTGCCTCACCGGCATCGTGCAACGTACCCGCTACACCCGTTACGAAGTACTCATTGCCGATAATGCGAGCCAGTCCCCCGACCTCCTGCAATGGCTGGACGGTCTCGGACAGCCAGGCGATCGGGTCCGTGTCCTGCGTGCGCAGGAGCGTCTCAGCGCGTCGGCCTTGTACAACGAAGCCAGTCAGCAGGCCCAGGGTGAATACCTGGTACTGCTGGCGTCGGACGGTGAAGTGGTCAACCCTAACTGGCTCGAATCCCTGCTCAACCAGGCCCAGCGCCAGGAAGTCGGCGTGGTCGGTGCCAAGTTGCAGGACCGCGACGGCAATGTGACCCAGGCCGGGCTGATTCTGGGCATGAACGACGGTGTGGGTTCGGCCTTTGTGGGTGAGCCGAAGGATGCCAAGGGCTACCTGAATCGTCTGGTGCTGGAACAAAACTATTCGGCCGTCTCGGCCGTGTGCCTGATGATCCACAAAGCGTTGTTCGACGAGGTTGGCGGTCTGGACGAAGGCGCCTTCACCGAGGCGTTCGGCGATGTCGATCTGTGCCTGAAGGTCGGTCAAGCGGGTTATCTGGTGGTGTGGACGCCGCAAGTTCAGGTCATTCACCCAGGCACCTTGCCCGATGTGCCGCAGGCCCTTCAGGCCTTGCGTGAAAAGTGGGCGGGGCCGTTCCAGCATGATCTGGCATACAACAAGAACCTTTCCTTGACCGGCAAGGGTTTCACCCTTGGCAGCGCGACCAGCGTGGATTGGGCGCGGTTGCTGGCTTAAATCTGGTGCACAGGTAGAAGGATTCGCGGCATGTTCAACGGTAAATCGATTTTCATCTCAGGCGGCACCGGCTCGTTCGGTCGCAACTTCATCCGCCGCCTGCTGGAGCAATATCAGCCCAAGCGGGTGGTGGTGTTTTCGCGTGATGAGCTCAAGCAATACGAGATGCAGCAGACGTTCAACGCGCCGTGCATGCGTTACTTCCTGGGCGATGTGCGCGACGCCGAGCGTTTACGCCAAGCCATGCGCGGCATTGACTACGTCGTGCACGCCGCCGCCCTGAAGCAAGTGCCGGCTGCCGAGTACAACCCCACCGAATGCATTCGTACCAACGTCAACGGCGCGGAAAACATCATTGCCGCGGCCATCGATAATGGCGTGAAAAAAGTCGTCGCGCTGTCCACCGACAAAGCCGCCAGCCCGATCAACCTGTACGGCGCAACCAAGCTGCTGTCGGACAAGTTGTTCGTCGCCGCGAACAATATTGCCGGGGACCAGAACACCCGTTTTTCGGTGGTTCGTTACGGTAACGTGGCCGGCTCCCGGGGTTCGGTCGTGCCGTTCTTCAGCAAGCTGATTGCCGAGGGCGCGACAGAGCTGCCGATCACCGATGAGCGCATGACGCGCTTTTGGATCACCCTCGATCACGGTGTGCAGTTTGTGCTCGACAGCTTTGCCCGCATGCATGGCGGTGAAGTGTTCGTGCCGAAGATTCCGTCGATCCGCATCGTCGATCTGGCGGTGGGCATTGCCGGGCACTTGCCGCACAAGAACGTGGGCATTCGTCCGGGCGAAAAACTCCATGAGCTGATGGTGCCGCTGGACGATGCGCGCATGACCCTGGAGTTCGACGATCACTACACGATTCAACCGTCGATCCGCTTCACCAGCGTCGACGTGGATTTTGCCGTGGACAAACTGGGTGAACAGGGCCAACCGGTGAGCGAAGACTTCGAATATCGCTCCGACACCAACCCGCAGTTCCTGACGGTCGGGCAGATTGCTGATCTGCACGCGGAGCTGTCGGCATGATTCCTTACGGTCGCCAGAGTCTCGATCAGGCGGACATCGACGCGGTGGTCGCCGTGTTGCAGTCCGACTGGCTGACTCAAGGGCCGACCATCGAGCGATTCGAACAGGCCATGGCCGACCGTTGCCAGGCCGATTATGCGGTGGCG
The DNA here is from genome assembly GCF_059716135.1 of Pseudomonas sp. LBUM1651. Taxonomy (NCBI): domain Bacteria; kingdom Pseudomonadati; phylum Pseudomonadota; class Gammaproteobacteria; order Pseudomonadales; family Pseudomonadaceae; genus Pseudomonas; species Pseudomonas sp. LBUM1651. The sequence continues at coordinate 1,689,954 of NZ_CP166805.1, forward strand.
GTGTGTAACGCCACGGCGGCGTTGCACATCGCTTGCCTGGCGGCCGGGCTCGGGCCGGGTGATCGTTTGTGGACCACGCCCAATACCTTTCCGGCGTCGGCCAATTGCGGTCGTTATTGCGGTGCCGAGGTGGATTTCGTCGACATCGATCCGCTGACCTGGAACCTCGATGCTTACGCCCTGAAAGCCAAGCTGGAAGCGGCGGAGGACAACGGTACGCTGCCCAAAGTGCTGGTGGCGGTGGCGTTCTCCGGCCAGAGTTGCGACATGCGGATGATCGCCGAGCTGGCCGAGCGTTATGGTTTCACGGTCATTGAGGACGCCTCCCATGCGGTCGGCGCGTTCTACGCCGGTCGACCGGTGGGCTGCGGTGATTTCGCGGCAATGACGGTGTTCAGCTTTCATCCGGTGAAAATTATCACCAGCGCCGAAGGCGGCATGGTCCTGACCAATCGCCAGGACCTCGCCGAGCGCCTGCAACGCTTGCGCAGCCACGGCATGACTCGCGACCCGCAGCACATGACCGAACCCAGCCATGGTCCCTGGTATTACCAACAAGTCGAACTGGGCTTCAATTACCGCATCACCGACCTGCAAGCCGCCCTCGGGTTGTCGCAACTGAACAAACTGGATGGCTTCATCGAGCGCCGGCGTGAACTGGCGGCGCGTTATGACCGGTTGCTGGCGCATTTGCCGTTGACCTTGCCCAGCCCTCAGCCTGAGGCCGAGTCGGCGTGGCATCTGTATGTGGTGCGTTTGCAGCTTGATCGCATCAACCTCAACCATCGGCAGGTGTTTGAAGGGTTGCGGGCCGCCGGGGTCGGTGTGAATCTGCACTACATTCCGGTGCATTTGCAGCCGTACTATCGCGACCTGGGTTTCGCCGAGGGCGACTTTCCGCAAGCCGAGCGTTATTACGCCGAAGCCATCAGTTTGCCGATATTTCCTCTGCTGAGCGATGAACAACAAGACGATGTAATCGAGCAACTGCGACGGCTGGTACTTGAGGCGCAGTGACAGTTGAGCGGCGTTGCAATCATTGCGGCCCGAGGTGGCGGCAAACAAATCCTCAACATTTTTTTTGATAACCAATACAACTGGGGTGGCTTTGTGAGACGGCAGCACGCAGCACACGGGACAGGGGGGCGAAACGTTCGGCAACCCGTTTTGAGCATCGCCGGGCGTCGCATCGGTCCGGCCGAGCCTCCTTACATCGTCGCCGAGATGTCCGGGAACCACAACGGTGACATCAACCGTGCTTTTCGCATTATTGAAGCCGCCAAGCTGGCTGGCGCTGATGCGGTCAAGATTCAGACTTACCGCGCCGACACCATCACAATCGATCATTGCGGGGCGGAATTCATGGTTAACGGAGGTCTCTGGGATGGCCGCCGCCTCTATGAACTCTATGAAGAAGCACACACGCCCTGGGAGTGGCACGAAGCGATCTTCGAACACGCCCGCAAGATCGGGATTACGCTGTTTTCATCGCCCTTTGACGCCACGGCAGTGGATTTCCTCGAAAGCCTTGGAGCGCCCGCCTACAAGATCGCATCACCGGAGTTGATCGACCTGCCCCTCATTCGCAAAGTCGCTCGGACGGGCAAGCCCATCGTGATGTCCACTGGCATGGCGACACTTGAGGAAATCGGTGAAGCGATAGAAGCCGCGCGTGGGGCTGGGGCAACAGAGATTGTTGTACTTCACTGCACGGCAGCCTATCCAACTCCGCCTGAAGAGGCGAATCTGGCAACGATCGCCGAGATCGCTCAGCGTTTCGACGTAGTGGCCGGGCTTTCCGACCATACGCTCGGCACTGTGGTGTCTGCAATTGCAGTAGGGCTGGGGGCGTCTTTCATTGAAAAGCATTTCACCCTTGCTCGCGCAGAGGGTGGGGTCGATAGCGCCTTCTCGCTGGAGCCCGCAGAACTTGCCGAACTCGTGGCCACGGCGCGCATCGCCCATATGGCGATCGGCGCTCCGGCATTCGAGCCCACACGGTCTGAAGAGATTGTCCTGAAAAATCGCCGTTCACTCTATATCGTGGCTCCTGTCGCCAAGGGCGAGATGTTGACGGAGGCGAACGTGCGGTCTATCCGTCCCGGAAACGGGCTCAAACCCAAGTTTCTTGATGCCGTACTTGGGCGCAGGGCGACGCGCGAACTTGACTTTGGCGAGCCGCTTGACGCCTCGATGGTGGACGGAGGGATTGATACATGACAGGCACACCTACCGCAGTCGCCATCATTCCTGCCAGAGGTGGCAGTAAGAGACTCCCCCGAAAAAACATCCGCTCCTTTCGTGGTCGCCCCATGATGGCCTGGTCCATCGAAGCTGCACTCGCTTGCGGTGCCTTCGACACCGTAATGGTCAGCACCGATGACGCAGAGATTGCAGAAGCAGCGCGCGCCTTGGGTGCTGAAGTGCCATTCCTGCGATCGGCCGCCGCAGCGGATGATCACGCAACTACGTCGCAAGTTCTTCTCGAGGTGTTAGGTCGATACGCTGAGACGGGTGTGCATTTCGATCTCGCCTGCTGCCTCTACCCGACTGCGCCTTTCATGCGCCCCCAGGACCTCGCTGACGGACGCGCACAGCTTCTTGGAAGCCGGTTCGACGTGATCATGCCCGTCGCTGCTTTTTCTTATCCAATCTGGCGATCGCTTCAGCGTGAGGGCGATGGTCGTATTGCCCTGAACTTCCCTGAAAACCTCAACGCCAGGTCACAAGACCTTCCGATCGCCTATCACGATGCCGGACAGTGGTACTGGTTTCGCACTGAGGCGTTTCTGCGCGACCACGTGTTGATGGGGCCGAACACCGGCTCGATTGTTTTGCCTGCGATGCTGGTGCAAGACATTGATACCGAGGAAGACTGGGCGCTTGCCGAGTTGAAACATGAAAGGATGTTTTGATGAATGACCCGCGTCTACGCCGGCACGAGCTCGGTTTTCTAGAGGTTGTGGATCGCCCCAGGCCCGAGGCCTTGAGTGAATATTATGCGCAGACTTATTTTCAGAATGAGGCCAGTAATAGTTTTCGAAAATCCTACGCTATCGAGGAGCTTGAGGTTATAGAGCTTCGAATAGCGCAAAGGGCTGGCCAGGCTCGCACGCTCTTGAGTGATGATCAGCCCGGTAGCCTCCTTGACGTTGGCTGCGGTGAAGGCTTCGTACTCAAGTTCTTCGAGCAGATTGGATGGCAGGTCCAAGGTATCGACTACAGTCGCGCAGGCGTGCAACAGGTTAACCCGGCCTACGCTGACCATGTCGATCAGGGTGATGTCTTCGAATTACTCGAGGCCCGTATCGCGGCTAAAAAGCAATACGATCTGGTCTGGCTAGGCAACGTGCTGGAGCATGTTCTGGACCCTGTAAGCCTGCTGCAATCACTACGCCGTTTGGTGGCGCCGGACGGGCTGCTTGTTGTTACTGTTCCGAACGATGGCACTGCCTATCACGAGGAGCTGTATGCGGCGGGAGCGATACCTGATCGCTTCTGGATCGCCGTACCCGATCATATGTCGTACTTCACCGCCGACAGCCTGCGCCGAACGGCTGAGGCAACGGAGTGGGATTGTCTTGCGATTCAGGGCGATTTTCCGATCGACCTTTTTCTTGCACATGAAGGATCGAACTACGTTGCCGATCGTTCTCAGGGGACGGCAGCCCACCGGGCCCGGTTAATGCTCGAACGGCTGATTGGACAGGCAGGTATCGAAGCGTCTAACCGCTTCTACGCTGCGCTGGTAGATGTGGGGTTCGGTCGCAATCTGACCGCGTTTTTTAGACCGAAACCCTAAGGAGTCAATACATGACAGACAAAACCATACGTACACTCGTCGGCTCGACACAGACCGAGACTGACCGCAAACAGATGCTTGTCGAGCGGCTTCGCGCCTCCCGGATACCCGACCGTGAGCTATTGGACAATATCGGCCTGTATCTCACGCGACAGACGCTGTCGCGGATCAACTTTATGCAGAAAATCTACGAGATGATCGTGCCCGTTCACGGCGTGATCATGGAGTTTGGCGTGCGTTGGGGGCAGAACATGGCATTGTTCTCAACGTTAAGGGGTATACACGAACCCTTCAATTACAACCGCAAGATCATCGGTTTCGATACCTTTGATGGTTTTCCTTCGGTTGCGCCTCAAGATGGGGGAGGCGTACAGGCGGGTGACTATGGGGTTGTAGAGAACTGGCAGGAGGAGCTCGAAGAGATCCTGGATTTCCACGCGCAAAACGCGCCAATTCCCCACAAAAAAAAGCACGAATTGGTCAAGGGGGATGCCACGATGACTCTGCCTGGGTATCTGGAAGCACATCCCGAAACCATCGTGGCGCTGGCCTATTTTGACTTCGATATATACAAGCCGACTCACGACTGTCTCGAGGCGATCTTGCCGTATCTGACAAAGGGCAGCATTCTGGCTTTCGACGAACTCAATACACCGGAGTTTCCGGGTGAAACCATCGCAGTGCGTGAAGTTCTAGGGTTGTCTCGTTACGCAATAAGGCGCGATCCATCTAACCCGCTCACCTCTTATTTGGTGGTCGAATGAGTACAGAAGCCGTTCGATACCTGGTGATGCCGAACCTGCACCTGTCGGACGGGGTGCTTGATGTACGAGCTGTGCAGCCGGCCGACATCGAAGCGATACGGCAATGGCGAAATGCCCAGATGGACGTGCTGCGTCAAACTGCTCCGATATCACCTGAAGAGCAGGAGCGTTATTTCGCTGAGCATGTCTGGTCACAGATCGCGAGCTCAGAGCCTTCGCAGATTTTGCTCGCGTTGGAAAGCGCCGGTGTTTTGATCGGCTATGGCGGATTGGTGCACATTTCCTGGCCAAACCGCAGGGCTGAGGTTTCGTTTTTGCTCACCCCTGATCTGGAAAAAAAATCAGACGAGCTCATCGCCATTTTTTCTCGTTTCCTGGGCTTGATGAAACAATTGGCCTTTGAAGATCTCGGGCTGCGGCGCCTCTGCACCGAAACGTTCGCGCACCGCACCCGCCACATCGAGACTCTTGAGGCTTCGGGTTTTCGCTGTGAGGGACGCTTGCGTGAGCACGTGCTGATTGACGGTAAGCCCACGGACTCGTTTGCCCACGGTTTGCTTGCCACAGAATGGAAAAATGGTCATTGAACGACGGTCAGATTCACCTAAAAGGCAGTCAGGGAAGGGGGGCTCACAATGTGCTCGTCACCTCCGCCTCGCGTAAGGCACCTTTGGTGCGCGCCATGCAGCAAGCAGCCAGGCGGATACATCCCGACGCTCGCGTGATTGCTGGCGATCTCGATCCTGAGGCGCCAGCTCGCTATGTTGCTGACGGGTTCTGGCAAATGCCGTACATCACGGACGCTGAGCTGCCTGCGCTGATCAAAGGATGTCACGAACGCGGGATCGCGGTGGTTTTTCCAACTCGCGATGGAGAGTTGCTTTTTTGGGCGCGCCACAGCGCAACGCTATCTGAAGCGGGAATCTCAGTAGTAGTCTCTAGCCCCGAGGCCGTCGAACGCTGCCTCGATAAGCTCGCTTTTGCTCACTTCTGCAGCGAGATCGGGCTCTCGGTCATTAATGCCGATACGACACCTGAAGCCATCGGTGTCGGGCCTTATGTGGTGAAAGAGCGTTATGGTTCCGGTGCTCGGGCTATTGGGCTTGATTTGTCACTCGATGCCGCTCGCAATCACGCGAAGATGCTGGTGGCACCGATCTACCAGCCATTCGTGCCGGGGCCGGAGATCAGCATCGACGGCTGGATTGATCGCAATGGCGTGGTTGTGGGAGTACTGCTGCGCAGGCGCGACCGTGTGATCGCTGGCGAGTCGCAGATTACTACCACTTTCCGCAGTGAAGCGCTTGAGCGTGAAGCTGTTCGCGCACTGGAGACGTTAGGCCTGCGTGGTCCAGTGGTGATGCAAGCGATAGTCATTAACGACGCCATGCACATCATTGAATGCAATCCCCGTTTTGGCGGTGCCTCCACAACAGCCATTGCTGCAGGACTTGACGTGCTTTACTGGAGCCTTATTGAGGCTTTCGGGTATGGTCCGCCACCTGTTTTCAACCGTATTGCAGGTGAGGTGAGACAGATTCGTCTACCCGTTGATCTGGTGCTGCATGATCCTGATCTTTGACCTTGACGATACGCTCTATGACGAGACCAGCTTCGTCACAAGCGGGCTCGGCGCAGTTGCCCGTCACGGCCAGAACGCCTTCAGATGGGACGCTGAGAGTTCGCTGGCTTTCATGCTTGACGTGCTTGAGCGCGAGGGGCGAGGGCGGGTTTTTGACCGATGGCTTGAATGGCACGGGCAGTGGTCGAAGGCGCGAGTGGCCGAGTGCGTGAAAATTTATCGGCATCATCGCCCGAGTCTCGAATTGTTTCCTGCTGCCAGAGTCCTGCTCGATCGATTCCGCGGGCGAGTGCCTCTCTATCTCGTCACCGACGGGCACAAGATCGTGCAGAAGAACAAAGTCGATGCACTGGGTCTGTTTCCAGTGTTTCGACGAGTCCTTATCACGCATCGTTTTGGCATCCACCATGCGAAGCCCTCCATTCACTGCTTCGAGCTTATTCGTCAAGCGGAAGGCTGTAGCTGGGCCGACATGGTTTACGTTGGCGACAACCCGTCCAAGGATTTCGTTAACCTCAACCCTCTGGGTGCATTGACTGTCCGGGTGCATACAGGCGGGCATCGCGACGTCGTGGCTCTGCCCGGCCACAATGCGCAAATATCCATCCCTGATCTTGAAGCGCTACCTCAGATACTTGCCGCACGCTTCTAGGTGTGGCCAGTCTGCGGGCGATCTGTACTGGCCTGGACAATGGTCCCAAGCACGCGGACCCGTCTAGGCCGGTGCACCCCGCCAGGTCATCAAGCGTGGAACACTGCTGGATTGGTCATTGGTCGAATGACTCCTCGTCGACCTGATTCGGCAAAAAGAGTGACCTGCGAGTCAGAACGCGCATCTTCACTGTATTGTATAAATCGGGAAGGTGGCGCCTGGTCTCTGTTTTTAGCCAGTGATAGCCTTTTATTCTTCTTGCTGTCGCCTCTTCGAGGTGACGTTTTTCTCCGTTTGTCGGCGCCCCTCGATTCCTTGCGAGCGGTGGTTTTGGGCTGTTTATTATTGGGAAGTCGTAATGATTGGCATAAAAAGCATTGCGAGCTACGTTCCTGTAGCCGGCGTGGACAATTACGCGCAAGGTGCAAAATTCGAAAAGGATGAGGAATTCATCCTGGGCAAGATCGGTTCTGCTTTCCTGCCGCGCAAAGACGCCGGGCAGGAAACTTCGGACCTGTGTGTCGAAGCAGTCAACGCTCTGTTCGCCAATAATCCCAATCTGAAACGTGAATCTATCGACGTGCTGATCGTCGTCACGCAGAACGGCGACGAAGAAGGCCTGCCCCATACCGCAGCGATCGTTCAGGACAAACTGGGCCTGCCGACCACCGTTGCCGCATTCGATATCTCCCTGGGCTGTTCTGGCTACGTCTACGGCATCTATGCGATCAAAGGTTTCATGGAAGCCGCGGGCCTGAAGAATGGCCTGCTGGTGACGGCTGATCCGTACTCGAAGATCGTCGACCCGGAAGATCGCAACACCACCATGCTCTTCGGCGACGCTGCCACCGCCACCTGGATGGGCGAAGACGCACCATGGCAGTTGGGCAAGGCCAAGTTCGGCACCGACGGTTCCGGCGCGCCGCACCTGAAGGTGACCGATGGCGTGTTCTTCATGAACGGCCGTCAGGTCTTCAACTTCGCGCTGCTCAAGGTTCCGGCGCATTTGCATGAACTGCTGGCCGACTCGCAACTGACGGCTGACGATATCGATGCCTTTTGCATCCATCAGGGCAGCGCAGCGATCGTCGATGCCGTGGCTCGACGTTTCGAGGGCGAGCCCGAGAAGTTCATCAAGGACATGGTCGAGACCGGCAATACCGTGTCGTCGAGTATTCCGTTGCTGCTGGAAAAACACGTCCTGGACTCGAGCTGGAAGCGCGTTGCATTGAGCGGTTTTGGCGTGGGATTGTCCTGGGGATCGGCGATCATTTATCGTCCTTGAGCTGACTTTTTTGGCATAAAAAATAGCGTTCAGGGTGTAACCTTGAACGCTATTTTTTTTATGGCGAGCGAGGCGATATGAGCGACAGCTTTGACCACAATGCTCCGGTGATAGAGCGACGCTGGCCGGTGCTGTTTGCACGGTTGATCACCGAAGAAAGCATGGAAGATCAGCCTGAGCTGGTAGAAGGTTTGGGCTCGACCCTGAGCATTGCCGGTATTCAGCTCACCAGTCGCCATGACCGTACGCGTGAAGCACGACTGCAGGCCGCCAGCCTTCCCCCGGCCAGCCCTGTGGTGCATGTCTACGGCACGGGGCTGGGTGACTTGCCGGCCGTGCTGCTTGAAAGCACCGATCTTCAGCGTTTGTACGTGCATATCCTCAATGGTGCGATTTTCCTGTTGACGCTGCAGTTGCTCGATCAGCGGCAGTGGCTCAGTGATCCGCGGGTCGAGTTGAGGTATGCCGGTGATTCACTGGACATCCACCTGCCGTTTTTTGCGTTGCCCTCCGAGATGCTGCTGGCCGATGATTTCAATGCCAAGATTCGCGATCGGCTGATCAGCGAAGTGCACCTTGCCTTCAATAATCGCGAGTTCGACCCGCAGTCCCTGGAGATTGTTCAGCGGCTGGAAGAGAGTGTCGAACTCGTCAGCCAGGATGCCGATGTCGCCGAGTTGTTTGCGACGTGCCAGGGTCGGGAAGTGTACGTGATTGCCACGGGGCCGAGCCTGGAGCAGCATTTCGAGCAGCTTCGAGTGGTGCGCGCGCAGGCACAGCGGCCCTTGTTCATCAGCGTCGATACCGCCTATCGACCCCTGCGCGAGCACGGCATCAGTCCGGACCTGGTGGTCAGTATCGACCAACGCATCAGCTTCAGGCATTTGCCGCCCGAAGACACGGCCGACATCCCTCTGGTCTATCTGCCGCTGAGCGACCCTCAGGTCTTGACCGCGTGGCAAGGGGCCCGTTACGTCGGCTATTCCGCCAGTCCGGTCTATGCCGCTATCCGCCAGCAGATCAGCAAGGCTGAACTGTATGTCGGCGGCAGTGTGATCCATCCAGCCGTGGATCTGGCCGTGAAGATGGGCGCGGACCGCATTACGCTGTTCGGTGCCGACTTCGCATTCCCCATGAACAAAACCCATGCCGGCTGGAATGATGGCGAGCTGGGGCCAGGGGTGAGCCAGGCCAAGCACTGGGTGCTCGACGGGCATGGGCAGCGCGTGCGCACGCAGTTGAATTTTCGCAGTTACCTGTGTGAGTTGGAGCGCTACATAGCCGGGCATCCGCAGGTGCGCTTTTTTAACAGCAGTCGGGCAGGCGCGATGATTGTCGGTACGACGTTCAATCAGGAGTTCGTGCAGTGAGTGGATTTGCACAATGCATCAGTGATTGCCGTCAGTGCGCCGGGCTGTTTCGTCTCGGGCGTGATGTCGAGGCGGCGCTGACGATGGTCGACCTCTTTGAAAAGTCGCAAGACCTGTTCAGTCAAACACCTCCAGCGATCCAGCAGCAGTGGGCGCAATTGCTCATGTCAATGTTCGCGGCTCAAGAGGCACAGGACTGGCTGGGGCTGGCTGATTCGATGGAGTATGAATTGATCGATTTGCTGGAAGCGGCCCAGGCTCACCTCTGAGCGATATTTTGCCGGCCAGCGCGATCCTCTCGTGTCCCTGTTGCCGGCAACTCTCTGGCGTCATTTTTCTCTCGTGGGTCTCGTGAAAGCCTTTGTTTTCGGGGGGGTGGCAGTGTGATGGCAAATTTTTTCAAAAAAGCCCTCAAGCAACCTGCAATCGCGACGATAACTACTACGAAGGTTCTCTAGGCCATACCCGGCGGTTGCCAGGGCCGGAAGCCGCAGCACCCAACCAACGAGGAACTCATCATGTCTTTAGGCGTAAACACTAACGTTACTTCCCTGAACGTCCAGAAGAACCTGGGCCGTGCATCGGACGCTCTGTCTACTTCCATGACTCGCCTGTCTTCCGGCCTGAAAATCAACAGCGCAAAAGACGACGCTGCCGGCCTGCAGATCGCTACCCGCATGAGCAGCCAGATCCGCGGCCAGACCGTAGCGATCAAAAACGCCAACGACGGTATCTCGATGGCTCAGACCGCTGAAGGCGCTCTGCAAGAAACCACCAACATTCTGCAACGTATGCGTGAACTGGCTGTACAAGCACGTAACGGCACCAACGGCACTGCTGACCGTACCGCGACCAACGCTGAATTCACCCAGATGTCGGACGAACTGACTCGTATCGCGAGCAGCACCAACCTGAACGGTAAATTCCTGCTGGACGGTACCGCCGGCTCGATGACTCTGCAAGTAGGTGCCAATACTGGTGCTTCCAACCAGATCACCCTGACCCTGAGCAGCAAGTTCGACGCCGTCAACCTGTCCGTAGGTAGCGGTACTGTTGTTTTGACTGGTGCTACCAGTGCTACCGCAGCTACGAACATCGACGGTGCAATCACCGCAATCGACGCCGCTATCGCTACGGTAACTGCCAACCGTGCAAACCTCGGTGCTGCGCAAAACCGTCTGACCAGCACCATCTCCAACCTGCAGAACGTCAACGAGAACGCCACCGCTGCAATGGGTCGCGTACAAGACACCGACTTCGCAGCAGAAACTTCCGAGCTGACCAAGCAACAAACCCTGCAACAGGCTTCCACCGCTGTTCTGGCTCAAGCCAACCAGCTGCCTTCCGCTGTACTGAAACTGCTTCAGTAATTTCGGAATGAGTTTTGGCGGGGGGGCGCGCTGGTCGTGCTCTCTCGCTTTTTTGCTTTAGAAGGTGATGGATATGGATATGGACATGAGCGTTAAGCTGAATTTGTCTTACCCGGCCGCCCCTGCCACGGCTGCCGATAAACCGGCTACTGTGTCTCGCAGCGACAACGATACCGTTCAACCTGTGGCTGAAAGCAAAAGCTCAGACCCGAGCAAGTTGAAGCAGGCCGTGCAAGAGATCGAAAAATTCGTACAGTCGGTCAAGCGCAATCTGGAATTCTCTATCGACGAGGCTTCCGGCAAAGTGGTTGTGAAAGTGATTGCCAGTGAATCGGGTTTGTTGGTGCGGCAGATCCCTTCCGAAGAAGTCCTGAAACTGGCGGAAAGTTTGAATACGGCCAGCAACGTGCTGTTCGACGCGAAAGCCTGAGAAATGGCATGAATCGTGTTTGTACGTTGAGTTGACGGCGCATTCGGTCAAAAGACCGGCGACAGACAGAAAGGGAGATGCACATGGCAAGTCCAATTACACCGGGTACAGGTCTTGGTTCCGGTCTGGATATCGGTTCGATCGTGACAGCGCTGGTCAACAGCGACAAGTCGGCCAAGCAGAACCAGATCACCACCCAGACCAAGCTCAATACGTCGAAGATATCGGGTGTGGGCTCGCTCAAAAGTGCCCTGGCCGCCTATCAGGCAGCGATGACCAAGCTCAATAGCGGCACCGCCCCTGCGTTTGCCGGTTTTGCGGCGACTTCGTCAACTGCGGCAACCTTGACGGCGACCTCTGACAACACAGCCGTCAACGGCACGTACAACATCAAGGTCAACAACCTGGCTACCGGTTCGAAAGTGGCTAGTGCTTCTTTTGCGGGCGGTGCTACCAGTGCCATTCCGAGTGGTATTTTGAAAATCAGTCAAAATGGCACTGACTACAACGTTAATATTCCGACGAGTGCAACGTTGCAGTCCACTCGTGACGCGATCAACTCCACCCTGAGTGCTCAAGGCATCTCGGCCAACATCGTCACTGACAGCTCCGGCTCACGCTTGGTGATCGGGTCGACGACGACGGGCAAGGGCACGGACCTGAAGGTCGGCGGTATTCCCGGTCTGGTAATCAACGGCAGTCAAGTGATGGGCACCATCCCTGATCCGAATGACGCGAGCCAAACCATTCCTGATCCAAACAGTGCTGGTACGATTGGCGCGCTGGCTGCTGATGCGAGCCTGACGATTGATGGTCTGGCAGTGACCAGCAAAACCAACACGGTCAATGGTGCTGTGAGCGGCCTGAGCATGACGCTGGTGGCGCCGGGCAGCTCGACAGTGACCGTGGCGACCAACACCACCGGGTTGCAGACTTCGTTGCAGTCCTTCGTCGACGCCTATAACACATTGGTGAAGACGGTCACCTCGCTGACCCAGGCCACCGCCGATAGCAATGGCGACCTGACGGTCTCTGCTCCAATGACCGGTGACTCCATGCCTCGTTCGCTGCTGGCTGATATCCGCAAGGAGCTGGTCACTCCAGGTCCGGGTGGGCAGCTCTCGGTACTGGCGCAACTGGGTATCACGACTGACCAGAAAGCCGGTACGCTGAATTTTGACGCCACAAAGTTCAATGCGGCGATGACCACCAAGTCGTTGGGCAGTCAGATTCAAACACTGTTTACCGGTACCGACAGCAAGAATGGTCTGCTGGCCCGAATGAGTGCGGCGATCAGCCCTTATTCGCAGACCGGCGGCATCCTGGATCAGCGCTCCACCAGCCTGAACAAGCAGAAAAGCGACCTGAGTACCCAGCAGGTGGCGCTGGATCTGCGTGTCACCACGCTGACGGCGACGTTGACCGCCAAGTACAACGCCATGGACCTGTTGGTTGGGAAAATGAAGGCGACGGCGACTAACATCTCCTCGTTCTTCAATAGCCTGGATGCGCAACAACGCAGCTAAGCAGCTATGACGTGACAGAAAAAAAACCGGCTGTATTTTACCGCGGCGGGTTTTTGTCTTTTGATTTAAAGTTTTTTGGCTCGCAGACGATATATTGGTTAAGCGAGCCCATGAGTTGTGATGAGGTAGAAACATGAATCCGATGTCAGCCCTTCGGCAATATCAAAAAGTTGGAGCGCAAGCCCAAGTCTCCGAAGCCAGTCCGCACCGTTTGGTGCAGATGCTGATGGAGGGTGGGCTGGATCGTATTGCTCAGGCAAAAGGCGCCATGGAGCGCAAGGATATTCCGGGTAAAGGTGTATTGATCAGCAAGGCCATCGGTATCATTGGCGGCTTGCGTGAGGGCCTGGATCTTGAGAACAAGGCTGACGAAGTGGGGAGGCTGGATAACCTCTATGTCTACATGATGAAGCGTCTGGCTGAAGCCAACATCAAGACCGACCCAACTATTCTCGACGAAGTCGCTGGTTTGCTTCGCACCGTCAAAGAAGGTTGGGATGCCATCGCCGCGCCAGGTCCGCAGTTTTAAGGAGATCACCATGTGTCTTGTATTGCAGCGAATCGAGCAGACCCGCGAAGCGTTGGTCGGGGCATTGGCCGAGCGCAATTGGGAAGCCATTGGTGCATTGGACCTGGATTGCCGTTCCTGCATGGAAGACGTTTTGAGTGAGGCGATTCTGGACGAGGCCGCGTTGCGCGATAATCTTGAGGAGTTGCTGGGGGTGTACAAGCAGCTACTTGAGGCGGCAACAGGAGAAAGGCAGGCGATAGTCGACGAGATGTCGCAGATCCATCAAGCACAGAACGCGGCAAAGGTTTACCATCTGTTTGGTTAATCCTCTGTTAATCCAAACATAGTGCGCCATAAATTTGACTGTGCACGGTTTTTTGACTTAACTAGTGGCTGGTTGCAGATTTCAGGCGTCTACAGGCATAACATGTCTGCAAGCGTCTAGCTTGCCCCTCATTTCGGGCATTGAGTTGACTAGGGAAGTTGCTATTGCATGTGGCGTGAAACCAAAATTCTGCTGATTGATGACGATAGCGTCCGCCGCCGCGATTTGGCGGTGATTTTAAATTTTCTTGGCGAAGAAAATTTACCCTGCGGTAGCCATGACTGGCAGCAGGCTGTCGGCTCTTTGTCATCAAGTCGTGAAGTGATCTGTGTCCTCATCGGGACGGTCAATGCTCCTGGCGCACTTCCGGGCTTGTTAAAGACACTCTCTACCTGGGATGAGTTCCTTCCGGTTTTGTTAATGGGCGATAATTCTTCCGTTGACCTGCCTGAAGACCAGCGTCGTCGAGTGCTTTCGACCCTCGAAATGCCGCCCAGCTACAGCAAACTGCTCGATTCGCTGCACCGTGCCCAGGTCTATCGCGAGATGTATGACCAGGCCCGCGAGCGCGGTCGTCACCGTGAACCCAATCTTTTCCGCAGTCTTGTCGGCACCAGCCGGGCGATTCAACACGTCCGCCAGATGATGCAGCAAGTCGCCGACACCGACGCCAGCGTGCTGATCCTCGGTGAGTCCGGCACCGGCAAGGAAGTGGTCGCGCGTAACCTGCACTATCACTCCAAGCGTCGTGACGCGCCGTTCGTGCCGGTAAATTGCGGGGCGATCCCGGCCGAGTTGCTGGAAAGCGAACTGTTCGGTCACGAGAAGGGTGCCTTCACCGGGGCAATCACCAGCCGTGCCGGGCGTTTTGAACTGGCCAACGGCGGCACGCTGTTCCTCGATGAAATCGGCGACATGCCGCTGCCGATGCAGGTCAAGTTGCTGCGCGTGTTGCAGGAACGCACCTTCGAACGCGTGGGCAGCAACAAGACTCAGAGCGTCGATGTACGCATCATCGCGGCGACGCACAAGAATCTTGAAAGCATGATCGAGATCGGCACCTTCCGCGAAGACTTGTACTACCGCCTTAACGTGTTCCCGATCGAGATGGCGCCGCTGCGCGAGCGCGTCGAAGACATTCCGTTGCTGATGAACGAACTTATCTCGCGCATGGAGCACGAGAAGCGTGGTTCGATCCGTTTCAATTCCGCGGCGATCATGTCGCTGTGCCGTCACGGCTGGCCGGGCAACGTCCGCGAACTCGCCAACCTGGTGGAGCGCATGGCGATCATGCATCCCTACGGGGTGATCGGCGTGGTCGAGCTGCCGAAGAAATTCCGTTATGTCGATGACGAAGACGAGCAATTGGTCGACAGCCTGCGCAATGATCTTGAAGAACGGGTGGCCATCAATGGTCATACCCCGGATTTCACTGCTGGCGCCATGCTGCCGCCGGAAGGCCTGGACTTGAAGGACTACCTCGGTGGTCTGGAGCAAGGGCTGATTCAGCAGGCGCTGGATGATGCCAATGGCATCGTGGCGCGCGCGGCAGAACGGCTGCGTATTCGTCGCACCACCCTGGTGGAGAAGATGCGCAAGTACGGCATGAGTCGTCGCGATGGTGATGAACAGGCGGATGATTGACGCCTGTTTTTCAAGTCCTTCATTTATAGGCGGTTTTTTTAGGTTTTTCACAGATTACCGGGAAAGACGCTCTTAATCTTCATGAAAAAGAACTCGCTATTCCGGTAACGGTAGGCATGACGATTCCTGCAAAACGGCGATCAAGGGCTGGCGATCCGGATGCAATCACCCGCCAGCCCACCACTGGCGTCGATGCTCGAAGTTGGAACGCTTCCTGCTCGGCCCCTTTGGATAGTAAGGAACAACATTTCATTGACGGTTGTGTGCCGGGGCATTTTTACGTGCTGTTGTTCAATGTGCTGCACCACGCCGAAGTCGATTTCGATACAGCGCTGGTCCCCTACAAACAGGCGTTGCAAGGTTATATCCAGGGCTTCATGAAGGCGCTTCGCCCTTAATCCGACTGGCTGCTTACCAGTGGTTTCAATTGGGGGGTAATACCGCGCAACCCGTAGCGAGTTGCAACGTGCTGGCTGAAAAAATCGCCTACATCGAGACGGCGCTGGCAGGTACCGGCTGCCAGGTTGAGCACATCGCGCGGGAGCTGGACCCGCAGCCCCTGCAAATCGAGCTGGTCGATGGGGCCGACGCCCTCGCTAAAGCGGATACCTGCGATCGCCTCGGCCGTGAAGGCGGCCTCAGCGAGCTCTACCTTCGCCCCCCTATTCAAATTGGTGTGAACATGACAAATACCCCCTCAGCCCAAGGTGCTTACCTGGCTTCTGAAACCCAGCCCATCAACGCACACAGCAGCGCAGACCCGTTCGTCGAGGAGTGCGAAGTGCTGGTCGTGCAGCAGCCAACTCTCGAAGACGGCGAGCCGCCAGTCGGTGTGGTCATCCATGCGTATCACCCCGATGTGCTGCGAGACATTTTGATCCGTTTGATTAACCTGCATGAACGCCTGCACCTCTACGTAACCTGCGTGGCCGGCCATGACGATACGGTACGTGCCCAACTGGCGGTCTGCGGGCTGAGTTATTCGCTGTACCGGGTGCCCAACCACGGGCGGGATGTTTTGCCATTCCTGCAAGTGCTGCCGTTTTTACGTGCCGATAACATTCACACACTGGTCAAGCTGCATACCCAGCGCTCGGTGCGCCCGGGCGCGGCGAACTCCTTGACCCATGACCTTTTCGATGACCTGCTAAGCCCCGTACGCTTCCGCCAATCGGTAGAACACCTTGCCGACCCGGCGCGCCATCCACTGCTTGGCACCGAGAAGTACTGGCTGCCGGTCAGCAAAAACCTTGATGAAAGCACCCGCACACACCTGGTCACCCTGTCCGAGCGTGCCGGCTTTGACCCACGAGGCATCGACGATACGCATTTTTTTGCCGG
Organism: Pseudomonas sp. LBUM1651; assembly: GCF_059716135.1. NCBI lineage: Bacteria > Pseudomonadati > Pseudomonadota > Gammaproteobacteria > Pseudomonadales > Pseudomonadaceae > Pseudomonas > Pseudomonas sp. LBUM1651. The sequence goes on from NZ_CP166805.1 coordinate 1,706,556, forward strand.
CACTATGTTCTTTGTGCGCACCGAAGCGTTGGCTCCCCTGGAACGAATGCACCTGACGGGCAAAGATTTCGAAACTGAACGCGGCCAGCTTGAAGGCACCCTGGCACACGCCTTGGAACGCTTTTTCGGCATGCTAGCGAATGCCGGCCAACAGCAGCGCAATATTGACCTGTATCGGCGCTGGCTGGACACCCGGCAACTGGCTGCCGCCGAGTTCGAAGGTTTGCCGGCGCGACTTGCGAGCTGGCCGCAGCAACCGGACGTGTTGTTAGTGTTGACCGATACCACCGGTGACATTGCGTTGTTGCGTTCCAGCCTGGAAAGCATCGACCGCCAGCTTTATGGGGCAGCGGCCATCGTGGTGCTGTCCAATGCCGAACCGGTAGGGGTTACGCCAGCCGACAATCTGGTCTGGCTACCGCTGGCTGAATCCTGGCCGAGCCAGCTCAATGAGCTGCTGCAAGGCATCGAGGTCGACTGGTGCTACCTGCTGCGGGGTGGCGACCAACTCGATCCCCACGCGCTGCTGTTGCTCGCCGAAGGCATCGCCCTGAACCCCGGCATCAGCGCTTGCTACAGCGATGAAGACTCGCTGACCGCAACCGGCTGCCAGGACCCGGTATTCAAGCCGGATCTGAACCTGGATCTGTTGCGCAGTTATCCGTATGTCGGCCGAGCCTTGGCCTTCAGTCGCGAGGTCGCGCTGGCTGTCCATGGCTTCGATCCCGCCTTCACCGAACTGGCACCCCATGACCTGCTCTATCGGCTGATTGAAACTCATGGGCTGGGCACTGTCGGGCACCTCGCTGATGTGCTGGTGCACCAGGCAATCGACTTCGGCCAGTGGCTCGGCGAACCCCAAGTCATCGCGCACTCCGCGGCGATAGTCGAGGCGCACTTGCAGCGCCTGGGCGTGGCTCATGAACTGCGCGCAGGACCTTTGCCGGTGGCCAACCGCGTGGTTTACCAACACGCCGGGCAGCCGTTGGTGTCCATCCTTATTCCCACCAAGGACTGCCTGCCGATGCTGCTCCGCTGCATCGAAAGCATCATGGAGAAAACCCGCTATACGAATTACGAACTGATCATCATCGACAACAACAGTGAAACCGCCGAAGCCCGGGATTGGTTCGGGGGTATGGAAAGCTTGAACGACGCCAAGGTGCGTATCCTGCGTTACCCTCACCCTTTCAACTATTCGGCGATCAACAATTTTGCCGTCAGCCAGGCCCGTGGCGATTACCTGGTGCTGCTCAACAATGACACCGCGGTCATTGATGGGGACTGGCTTGGAGCACTGCTCCATCACGCCCAGCGGCCGGAAGTAGGGATAGTCGGCGCCAAATTGTTGTTTCCCGACGGGACTATTCAGCATGGAGGCGTGGTACTCGGCTTGCACGGCGTCGCAGACCACCCATTCTTCGGCGACCCAATGCAGTCCAACGGCTACCTTCACCGTTTGAAGGTTGACCAGAACTACAGCGCGGTGACCGCCGCCTGCCTGATGATCCCCACCGAACTGTACCGTCAGGTGGGCGGATTGGACGAGGCCGGCCTGGAGGTTTCCTTTAACGACGTAGATCTGTGCCTGAAAGTCGGCCAGGCCGGACGACTGATTGTCTGGACGCCTTATGCGGTGCTTATGCACGAATCCAACGTGAGCCAGCACACGGTCGACACGACCAAGCTGGAAGCCAAGCGCGAACGCTTCAAGCGCGAACAATCGGTGATGTACAAGCGTTGGCTGCCGCTGCTCGCCAACGACCCGGCCTACAACCGCAACCTGACCCTGGAACGCAGCGGTTTCGCCTCCGAATGCCGCAGCGAGACCAGCTGGCAACCGCTCGCCAGTCGTGCGTTGCCTTACGCGCTGTGCTACCCCGGCGACTCTTCCGGCTGCGGACATTATCGGGTGCGCCAGCCCTTCGCCGCCATGAAAGCCGCGCAGCTGTTCGAGGGCGCGGTGAGCGACTGGGCGCTTCTACCGGTAGAATTGGAGCGCCTGGCGCCGGACACAATCATTTTCCAGCGGCAATACACGACGCCTCAGCTGGAATTCATGCAGAACACCAAGGCATTCTCCAAGGCCTTCAAGGTTTACGAGCTGGATGACTACATTCTCGACATGCCCCCCGGCTCAAGCCGCGAACTGCCCCCCAAAGACATCGCCAAGCGTTTGAAGAAAGCCGTGGGTCTGTGCGACCGGCTGGTGGTGTCGACACAGCCGTTGGCCAATGCACTGAAAGGTTTTAACGCCGACATTCGCGTGGTAGAGAACCGCCTGCCAAGCCAGTGGTGGAGCGGCCTGAACAGCCATCGCCAACAAGGCCGCAAGCCTCGGGTCGGCTGGGCAGGCGGCTCGGGCCACGGCGCAGACTTGCAAGTCATTGCCGAAGTGGTTCGTGCACTGGCAGGGGAAGTGGAATGGGTGTTTATGGGCATGTGCCCACCGGCACTGCGTCCCTATGTCCACGAGTTCCATAGGGGCGTGAATATCGAGAAATACCCGGCACGCCTGGCCGGCTTAAACCTGGACCTGGCTTTGGCACCTCTGAAAGACAATATTTTCAACGCCTGCAAAAGCAATTTACGGCTATTGGAATACGGCGCCTGTGGCTTCCCGGTGATCTGCTCGGACATCCTCTGTTATCGCGGTGACTTCCCGGTGACCAGGGTCAGGAACAAGCCGAAAGACTGGATTGCCGCTATTCGCGAACATCTCGCTGAACCCGACGCCAACGCCGGGGCGGGAGATGCCCTGCGCAGCGTGGTACTCGATAACTGGATGCTCAGGGACGAACACCTGTTGGCGTGGCGAAACGCCTGGCTGGCGGATTGAATAAGAGGTCAGCGTTCCGTGAAGAACCTTTTTTTAGGCACGGGTATTGCTACATCCCTCGCAACGTTCCGTTTAACTGACGGTCAGCCACGCGAGAGAGCACGATGCCCCACGCCGCCCAGATGTCTCCTGTCCCTGACGCTTCGGGGCACCCGTCGTCCGTAGAGCAGGCAAGCCGGCTTGGCCATGAGATGGCGTTTTCGCTGTTCAATCAGATGTCGAGCCAGTTGACCGACTCCTACAGCATGCTCGAAGCCCGGGTCACCGAACTCAAGGGTGAGCTGGCGGTGGTCAGCGCTCAACGCATGCAGGAACTGGCGGAAAAAGAACGCTTGGCCAACCGGCTGCAAAACTTGCTTGATCTATTGCCTGGCGGCGTCATCGTCATCGATGCCCAGGGCATTGTGCGCGAGGCCAATCCTGCCGCCTGCGAACTGCTTGGCCTGCCCCTCGAGGGTGAGCTGTGGCGCCATGTCATTGCCCGTTGCTTTGCGCCGCGTGAAGACGATGGTCATGAAATCTCGCTCAAGGACGGTCGGCGCCTGTCGATCGCCACTCGCTCGCTGGATGCCGAGCCCGGCCAGTTGGTGCTGCTCAACGACCTGACCGAAACCCGTCATCTGCAAGATCAACTGGCTCGCCACGAACGCCTGTCGTCACTCGGTCGCATGGTTGCGTCGCTGGCTCATCAAATCCGCACGCCCTTGTCCGCTGCGTTGCTCTATGCCAGTCATTTGACCGAGCAAGCGTTGCCGGTCGCCACGCAGCAGCGTTTCGCCGGCCGCCTGAAAGAGCGTCTGCATGAGCTGGAACATCAAGTGCGTGACATGCTGGTGTTCGCTCGCGGCGAACTGCCGCTGACCGATCGCGTCACGCCGAAGATGCTCATGCAGTCCTTGCAATCGGCCGCATTGACCCACGTGCAGGACCTGCCGATTCGCTGGCAATGCGACAGCCACGCGGGAGAATTGCTGTGCAATCGCGACACCCTGGTCGGCGCGATCCTGAACCTGATCGAGAACGCCATCCAGGCCAGTGCCGGCGACGTCCGTTTGAAAGTTCATCTCTACAGCCGTGACAACACCCTGCGGGTGTCGGTCAGCGACAGCGGCAGCGGTATCGATGCGAAAGTGCTGGCGCGTCTCGGCGAGCCGTTCTTTACCACCAAAACCACCGGAACCGGCCTCGGTCTGACCGTGGTCAAGGCCGTGGCGCGTGCTCATCAGGGAGAATTGCAGCTGCGCTCGCGGCTGGGGCGCGGCACTTGCGCGCAGGTGATTCTGCCGCTTTTTTCTGATGAGAAGCGTAGCGCTCAGGGAGCGGAGTGAAGGACATGGCAATCAAGGTTTTACTGGTCGAGGATGACCGCGCGTTGCGCGAGGCACTGGCGGATACGCTGTTGCTCGCGGGGCACGACTACAAGGCTGTCGGTTCGGCGGAAGAGGCGCTAGAGGCTGTCGGAGCCGAGACGTTCAATCTGGTGCTCAGCGACGTCAACATGCCGGGCATGGACGGTCATCAACTGCTCGGCTTGCTGCGGGCTCGTCAGCCGCAATTGCCCGTCTTGCTGATGACGGCTCATGGCGCCGTGGAGCGCGCGGTCGATGCAATGCGTCAGGGCGCGGTGGATTATCTGGTCAAGCCGTTCGAGCCCAAGGCGCTGCTGGATCTGGTGGCGCGTCATGCGCTGGGCAGTCTCGGCGCTCCCGATAGCGAAGGGCCTGTTGCGTATGAGCCGGCCAGTGCGCAATTGCTCGAATTGGCTGCGCGGGTAGCGCGCAGCGATTCCACGGTATTGATCTCCGGCGAGTCCGGGACCGGTAAAGAGGTGCTGGCGCGCTACATCCATCAGCACTCGCATCGCGCCAGTCAGCCATTCATTGCCATCAACTGCGCGGCGATTCCCGACAACATGCTCGAAGCGACGTTGTTCGGTCACGAAAAGGGCTCGTTCACCGGCGCCATCGCGGCACAGGCTGGCAAGTTCGAGCAAGCCGACGGCGGCACCATCCTGCTCGATGAAATTTCCGAAATGCCTCTCGGTCTTCAGGCCAAGTTGCTGCGCGTGCTGCAGGAGCGCGAAGTCGAGCGGGTGGGGGCACGCAAACCCATCACGCTGGACATCCGCGTGGTCGCGACCACCAACCGTGACCTGGCGGGTGAAGTGGCGGCGGGCCGTTTTCGTGAAGACCTCTACTATCGCCTGTCGGTATTTCCACTGGCCTGGCGTCCATTGCGCGAGCGTACCGCCGATATCCTGCCGCTGGCCGAGCGCCTGCTGGCCAAACACGTCAATAAAATGAAGCATGCCGCGGCGAGACTGTCGCCCGAGGCGCAGGCGTGCCTGATCGGTTACCCATGGCCGGGCAACGTGCGAGAGCTGGACAACGCGATTCAGCGTGCCTTGATTCTGCAGCAGGGCGGTTTGATCCAGCCTCAGGATTTTTGCCTCGCCGGACCGGTTGCCTGTGCGCCGTTGCCGACATTGGCGTCGGTGCCGGTGCGGTCGATGGAGGTCGAGGCCGAATCGGCGGGGGCGCTGGGGGACGATCTGCGTCGTCGCGAATTCCAGATGATCATCGACACGCTGCGCTCCGAGCGTGGACGCCGCAAAGAAGCGGCCGAGCGTCTGGGAATCAGTCCGCGGACGCTGCGCTACAAGCTGGCGCAAATGCGCGATGCCGGAATGGATGTGGAAGCTTATTTGTTCGCCACCTGATGTTATTTTGTAGGAGCGAGCTTGCTCGCGATGGTCGTGAACGATATCGCGGGGCGGCAGGATAAACGCGGCGGCCTTGAGTCCATCGCGAGCAAGCTCGCTCCTACAGTTTGCGAAACCAAAGGATTTGCTTTTGTTCAGAGCGGCCACGGAGCTGGCACCCTTGTTGCTAACACCTCACTACCCGCCGAGTGAGTGTCAAAAAATTGCGGGTCGCCAATGAGAGTAGACCATGAGCCAAGGTATTGAATTTAATCGATTGATGCTGGATATGCGCTCCATGCAAATGGAGGCCATGTCTGCGCCTAAATCGACTGCCGCCGTCCCTGAACTGAGTGGCAGCAGTTTTTCCGACATGCTCGGTCAGGCCGTCAATAAAGTGAACGACACCCAGCAGGCTGCCGGTCAATTGGCCAATGCCTTCGAGATCGGCAAAAGCGGCGTGGACCTGACCGACGTGATGATTTCTTCGCAGAAGGCCAGCGTGTCTTTCCAGGCGTTGACCCAAGTGCGTAACAAGCTGGTTCAGGCTTACCAAGACATCATGCAGATGCCGGTTTAAGGACGAGATTGAGTCATGGCAGAAGCAGTCGCCGATAATGTTCCGGCCAAGGCCACTCCGATAGACGGCAAACCGCCGCTGTTCGGCTTGTCCTTCCTGGAAAACCTCTCCGAGATGACCATGTTGCGTCAGGTGGGCCTGTTGGTCGGCCTGGCTGCGAGCGTGGCGATTGGCTTCGCCGTGGTGTTGTGGTCCCAGCAGCCGGACTACCGGCCTCTGTACGGCAGCCTTGCCGGTATGGACGCCAAGCAAGTCATGGATACCCTGGCTTCCGCTGACATTCCCTACACCGTTGAACCGAACTCCGGTGCCTTGCTGGTCAAGGCCGATGACCTGTCCCGTGCGCGACTCAAGCTCGCGGGCGCTGGTGTCACTCCCAGCGACGGCAACATCGGTTTCGAGATCCTCGACAAGGACCAGGGCCTCGGCACCAGCCAGTTCATGGAAGCGACCCGTTATCGTCGCGGTCTCGAAGGCGAACTGGCCCGGACCATTTCCAGCCTGAACAACGTCAAGGGTGCCCGCGTGCACCTGGCGATTCCGAAGAGTTCGGTATTCGTGCGCGACGAGCGCAAGCCAAGCGCTTCGATTCTGGTTGAGCTGTATTCCGGCCGCTCACTGGAGCCGGGTCAGGTGCTGGCGATCATCAACCTGGTCGCGACCAGCGTGCCTGAACTCAGCAAGTCCCAGATCACCGTCGTCGACCAGAAGGGCAATCTGCTTTCGGATCAGGCGGAGAACTCCGAACTGACCATGGCGGGCAAGCAATTCGATTACAGCCGTCGCATGGAAAGCATGCTCACCCAGCGCGTGCACAACATCCTGCAACCGGTGCTGGGCAACGATCGCTATAAAGCCGAAGTCTCCGCCGACGTGGACTTCAGTGCCGTCGAGTCGACCTCCGAGCAGTTCAATCCGGACCAGCCGGCGCTGCGCAGCGAGCAGTCGGTCAACGAACAACGTACCGCCAGCAATGGCCCGCAAGGTGTTCCGGGTGCGCTGAGCAACCAGCCACCGTCGCCTGCTTCGGCGCCGCAAACCACCGGCGGCGCCACCGCGCAGGCTGGCATGGTGCAGCCAGGCCAGCCACTGCTGGATGCCAACGGTCAGCAAATCATGGACCCGGCCACCGGCCAGCCGATGCTGGCGCCGTACCCGGCGGACAAGCGTCAACAATCCACCAAGAACTTCGAACTCGACCGTTCCATCAGTCACACCAAGCAACAGCAGGGGCGGTTGAATCGCCTGTCGGTGTCGGTGGTGGTGGACGATCAGGTCAAGATCAACGCAGCCAACGGCGAAACCACCCGTGCACCGTGGAGCGCCGATGAACTCGCACGCTTCACTCGCCTGGTACAGGACGCCGTCGGCTTCGACGCCAGCCGTGGCGACAGCGTCAGCGTGATCAACATGCCGTTCTCCGCCGAGCGCGGTGAAGTGATCGCCGATATTCCGTTCTACTCCCAACCATGGTTCTGGGACATCGTCAAACAAGTGCTGGGTGTGTTGTTCATCCTGATACTGGTGTTCGGTGTGCTGCGTCCGGTGCTCAACAACATCACCAATGGCGGCAAAGGCAAGCAACTGGGTCTCGGCAGCGACGTCGAACTCGGTGGCATGGGCGGCCTGGATGGTGAACTGGCCAACGACCGCGTCAGCCTCGGTGGCCCGACCAGCATCCTGCTGCCGAGCCCGAGCGAAGGCTATGACGCACAGTTGAACGCAATCAAGAGTCTGGTGGCAGAAGACCCGGGTCGTGTGGCCCAGGTCGTGAAAGAGTGGATTAACGCAGATGAGTGATAACCGAGCCGTTGCCGCCAAACTGTCCCGGGTCGACAAAGCCGCGATTCTGCTGCTGTCCCTGGGGTCTACCGATGCCGCGCAAGTGCTGCGCCACATGGGGCCCAAAGAGGTCCAGCGTGTGGGTGTGGCCATGGCGCAGATGGGTAATGTGCACCGCGAGCAGGTCGAGCAGGTGATGAGCGAGTTCGTCGACATCGTCGGCGACCAGACCAGCCTGGGCGTCGGCTCCGACGACTACGTGCGCAAAATGCTCACCCAGGCCCTGGGCGAAGACAAGGCCAACGGCCTGATCGACCGGATCCTGCTGGGCGGCAACACCAGTGGCCTCGACAGCCTGAAGTGGATGGAGCCGCGCGCCGTCGCCGACGTGATCCGTTACGAGCACCCGCAGATCCAGGCGATCGTCGTGGCGTATCTCGACCCGGACCAGGCCGGCGAAGTGCTGGGCAACTTCGACCACAAGGTGCGTCTGGACATCATTCTGCGGGTCTCCTCGCTGAACACCGTGCAGCCAGCGGCCCTGAAAGAACTCAACCAGATTCTCGAGAAGCAGTTCTCCGGCAACTCGAATGCCTCGCGCACCACCCTGGGTGGCATCAAGCGTGCGGCCGACATCATGAACTTCCTCGACAGCTCGATCGAAGGCCAGTTGATGGACTCGATCCGCGAAGTCGACGAAGACCTGTCCGGTCAGATCGAAGACCTCATGTTCGTGTTCAACAACCTGTCGGATGTCGACGACCGCGGCATTCAGGCGTTGCTGCGCGAAGTGTCCTCCGATGTGCTGGTGCTGGCGCTCAAGGGCTCGGACGAAGGCGTCAAGGAAAAGATCTTCAAGAACATGTCCAAACGGGCGGCCGAACTGTTGCGCGACGACCTCGAGGCCAAGGGCCCGGTGCGTGTCAGCGACGTGGAAACTGCGCAGAAAGAAATCCTCACCATTGCTCGCCGTATGGCCGAAGCCGGAGAAATCGTTCTCGGCGGGAAGGGCGGCGAAGAGATGATCTAAGGTCACTATGTCGTCCAAACATGATGAGTCCCAGACCGACCTGATCCGTGCCAAGGACGTCGGTGGTTTCGATGTCTGGTCGCTGCCCAGTTTCGACCCGCACGTACCGGAGCCCGAGCCAGAACCTGAGCCCGAGCCGCCGGAAATGGAAGAAGTGCCGCTGGAAGAAGTCCAGCCACTGACCCTCGAAGAACTCGAAAGCATTCGCCAGGAGGCCTACAACGAAGGCTTCGCGACGGGCGAGAAAGAAGGGTTTCACAGCACCACGCTCAAGGTTCGTCAGGAAGCCGAGGCAGTCCTTACGCCGAAAGTCGCGGCACTTGAGCAACTGATGGCCAACCTGTTCGAGCCTATCGCCGAGCAGGACACCCAGATCGAAAAGTCCTTGGTCGACCTCGTGCAGCACATCACCAAACAGGTGATTCAGCGCGAACTGGCCATCGATTCGACGCAGATCGAACACGTCATGCGCGACGCCCTCAAGCTGTTGCCGCTGGGCGTGGGCAATGTGCGGCTGTACATCAACCCGCAGGATTTCGAACAGGTCAAAGCCCTGCGCGAGCGCCATGAAGAAACCTGGCGCATCGTCGAGGACGAAGCATTGTTGCCTGGCGGTTGCCGGGTCGAGACTGAGCACAGTCGCATCGACGCCACGGTCGAAACCCGGGTCGCCAGGGTCATGGACAAGCTGTTCGATCAGTTGCACGAACAGGCCTTGCACCCGGCTGCACCGGACCTGAGCCTGGAGCTGCCGATCGACGCCAAGCCTGCCGTCGAACCTGAACCGGAAGAACCCGATGCGCCTTGACCGCACCAGCTTCGCCAAACGCCTGGGCGGTTATGCCGAGGCCACGGAGCTGGCCGGCGCCCCGATCCTTGAAGGCCGCTTGCTGCGCATGGTCGGCCTGACCCTCGAGGCCGAAGGTTTGCGCGCCGCCATGGGCAGTCGCTGCATGGTGATCAACGACGACAGTTACCATCCGATGCAGGTCGAAGCTGAAGTCATGGGTTTCTCCGGCAGCAAAGTCTTCCTGATGCCGGTCGGCAGCGTCGCCGGCATCGCGCCCGGCGCCCGTGTGGTGCCTTTGGCTGACACCGGCCGCTTGCCGATGGGCATGAGCATGCTCGGGCGGGTGCTGGATGGCGCCGGTCGTGCGCTGGACGGCAAGGGCGGGATGAAGGCTGAAGACTGGGTGCCGATGGACGGTCCGACCATCAACCCGCTCAAGCGTCACCCGATCAGCGAGCCGCTGGACGTGGGGATTCGTTCCATTAATGGTTTGTTGACGGTCGGTCGCGGGCAGCGGCTCGGGCTGTTCGCCGGTACCGGCGTCGGCAAGAGTGTGCTGCTGGGCATGATGACCCGCTTCACCGAGGCCGACATTATCGTCGTCGGGCTGATCGGTGAGCGGGGTCGCGAAGTTAAAGAATTCATCGAGCACATCCTCGGTGAAGAAGGCCTCAAGCGTTCAGTGGTCGTGGCGTCCCCGGCGGATGACGCGCCACTGATGCGTCTGCGCGCCGCGATGTACTGCACACGGATTGCCGAGTATTTCCGCGACAAGGGCAAGAACGTCCTGTTGCTCATGGACTCCCTGACCCGTTTCGCCCAGGCCCAGCGGGAAATCGCCTTGGCTATCGGCGAACCGCCGGCGACCAAGGGTTATCCGCCATCGGTGTTCGCCAAGTTGCCGAAACTGGTGGAGCGGGCCGGTAACGCCGAAAAGGGCGGCGGTTCGATCACGGCGTTCTATACCGTGCTGTCTGAAGGTGATGACCAGCAGGATCCGATCGCCGATGCGGCGCGGGGCGTACTCGACGGGCATATCGTCCTGTCCCGGCGTCTGGCCGAGGAGGGGCATTATCCGGCCATCGATATCGAAGCCTCCATCAGCCGGGTCATGCCGTCGGTGGTGTCGCCGGAACACATGACACGCGCGCAGTATTTCAAGCAGCTGTGGTCGCGCTATCAACAGAGTCGGGACTTGATCAGCGTGGGCGCCTACGTCGCCGGTGGTGACCGGGAAACCGACCTGGCAATTTCCCTGCAGCCACAGCTGGTCAAATACCTGCGTCAAGGGCTTAACGACAGCATCAGCCTGGGCGAAAGCGAAGCCTATCTCGGCTCGATCTTCGCGCCTGCGGCTGGCGGCTAATCGATTATGGCCCAGAGTCGGGCAGGGCGTCTGGCACCAGTGGTCGAAATGGCCGAGAAGGCCGAAAAAAACGCCGTACAGCGTTTGGGCCACTTTCAAGGCCAGGTTCGTCTGGCTGAAAGCAAACTCGCCGACCTTGAGGCCTTTCGTCTGGATTATCAGGAGCAGTGGATCATTCGTGGCAGCAGCGGCGTTTCGGGCCAATGGCTGCTGGGCTATCAGGGCTTTCTTGCGCAACTGGGCGTCGCCATCGATCAGCAGCGGCAAAGCCTGGTGTGGCATCAGAATAATCTGAACAAGGCGCGGGACACCTGGCAGCAGGCGTTTGCTCGGGTCGAAGGCTTGCGCAAGCTGGTTCAGCGCTACGCCGACGAGGCGCGGCAGCTGGAAGACAAGCGCGAGCAGAAGCTGCTGGACGAGTTGTCGCAGCGGTTGCCGCGTGAGAGTCCGTATTGATTGTTGCGTGGTGGCATTCCCTGTAGGAGCGAGCTAGCTCGCGATGAAGCTGAGAGCGCACGGGAAACATCAGAATTACAGTGTTATCGTTGACGACCATCGCGAGCAAGCTCGCTCCTACACACTTGCCCCCATCCCCGCCAAGTGCTAAACCTTGTACACGTACGTTCGCCAATGACAAGGAAGCCGTTCAATGTCAGTCGTTACAGAAGTCTCCCAGGATGGACAAAAACTGACGATATCGATCAGAGGACGATTCGATTTCGCCAAACATCAGGAATTTCGTGAATCCTACGAAAACCTTGAGCCAAAACCCGAGTCCTTTGAAGTGAACCTGAAGGACGCCACTTACCTCGACAGTTCAGCGCTCGGCATGTTGTTGCTGCTGCGTGATCACGCCGGTGGCGAAAACGCCGAGATCACGTTGACCCACGCCAACGCCGATGTGCGCAAGATTCTCGCCATCTCCAACTTCGAACAGATCTTCGACGTGGCGTGACGGCCATGCAATCGTTGTTCGAACCGCTGACGATACTGATCGCTGAAGACAGCGCGGCCGATCGCATGCTGCTGTCGAGTATCGTCCGTCGCCAGGGCCACGAAGTGCTGACGGCGGCCAACGGTGCCGAAGCGGTCGAAGCGTTTCGCCAGCAACGCCCGCAACTGGTCTTGATGGACGCCATGATGCCGGTGATGGACGGTTTCGAGGCTGCGCGGCAGATCAAGGCGCTGGCTGGGGAAGCCCTGGTGCCGATCATCTTTCTGACCTCGCTGACCGAAAGCGAGGCGCTGGCCCGCTGTCTTGAAGCCGGCGGCGACGACTTTCTGGCAAAACCCTACAACCAGGTGATCCTCGCCGCCAAAATCAAGGCGATGGACCGCTTGCGGCGGTTGCAGGCCACCGTGCTGGAGCAGCGAGACCAGATCGCCAAGCATCACGATTACCTGCTCAACGAGCAGCGTGTGGCCAAGGCCGTATTCGATAAGGTCGCCCATTCCGGCTGCCTGAACGCCCCCAATATCCGCTACCTGCAATCGCCCTATGCGCTGTTTAACGGCGACCTGTTGCTGGCGGCATTTACGCCGGCCGGCGACATGCACGTGCTGCTCGGCGATTTCACCGGCCATGGCTTGCCGGCCGCCGTCGGGGCCATGCCGCTGGCAGAAGTCTTCTACGGCATGACCGCCAAGGGCTACGGCCTGTCGGAAACCCTGCGCGAGATGAACGCCAAGCTCAAGCGCATCCTGCCGGTGGACATGTTCTGTTGTGCAACGCTGCTGTGCCTGAGCTTTCAGCGACGCTCGGTGGAAGTCTGGAATGGCGGAATGCCGGACGGTTATCTGCACAACATTGCGAGCGGCGAGCGCACGCCACTGAAGTCGCGGCACTTGCCCCTTGGCGTGTTGAGTCCGCAGACCTTCGATGATCGCACTGAAGTGTTTCCGATGGCTGTCGGCGACCGGGTCTTCCTGTTGTCCGACGGGGTCATCGACACCTGCGACGCCCATGAGCAGTTGTTTGGTGTTGAGCGGTTGCAACAGGTGTTTGCGGCCAACCGTCAGCCCGACCAGCTTTTCGAAGAGATCGAGCAGGCGCTGCGGGATTTTGGCGGTGAGGCTCGCGACGATGTCAGCATGGTCGAAGTCAGCCTGCTTGATGCGGCGCAGTTGAGTCCGTCGGCCCCGGTCTATTCCGATAGCGGCCAGTCCTGCCCGCTGGACTGGTCGGTGAGTTTCGAGTTCCGCGCCGATACCCTGAAACGCTTTAATCCGCTGCCGTATCTTTTGCAGTTGCTGTTGGAGGTCCATGGTTTGCGCGCGCAAAGCGGGGCGCTCTACAGTGTGCTTGCGGAGCTGTATTCCAATGCGCTGGAGCACGGCGTGCTGGGTCTGGATTCGAGCCTGAAACGCGATGCTTCGGGTTTTACCCGCTATTATCAGCAGCGCAATGCGCGTCTGGATGAGCTGCAGGACGGCTATGTCCGGGTGCATTTGCAGGTTGCGCCAAAGGACGACGGCGGTTGCCTGACGATTCGGGTCGAAGACAGCGGCAAGGGGTTTGATGTCGAGCGAGTGATGGCGCGCCCTGTTGATGGCATCCGTCTGTCGGGACGTGGTGTCAGTCTGATCCGCCAGTTGAGCCGCAACGCCAGCTGGTCCGACGAAGGTCGAAGTGCCCGCGTGGAATTTTTCTGGGAGGCTCTGGCATAATCCGCGCATTCTTGATCAAGGAGTGAGCAAGTGGCTGACACACATTTGGACCGCGACGTGCTGAGCGCGTTGCAAGAGGTCATGGAGGATGAGTATCCGACGTTGCTGGATACTTTTCTCGCCGATTCCGAAGAGCGCTTAGGTCTGTTGCACAAGGCTGCAGATGCCGCGCAGCTTATGAATACTGCTCATAGTTTCAAGGGCAGCAGCAGTAACATGGGTGCCGTTCGCCTGGCCGAGCTGTGCCATGAGCTGGAGCAGCGAGCCAAGAATAAAAACCTTTCAGGCATTGAAAAACTGCTTGTTGAAATCGACGGCGAGTTCGCTATTGTCCGGCCGTTGTACGAGGCGGAGCGACAGCGCTCTTCACCGACTGAGGCGACCGTCCGGCGCTTTTAGCGCTTCCTCCGAAAAACTGGCTCAACCCTTGCAGGTATCACCGCAACTGTACCTACGATCCCAGTGCAGCGGAGACCGTTTCATGCCCGTTACCCCCAATATTCTTCTTCAGGCCGCCGCGCAGGCCAAGACTCAAGCCGCCTCCGCCAATACACCGGCGCCGGCCGCTGAGCCCGGGGACAAGGCGTCCAGCTTCGCTCAGGTTTACGCCACTCAGGCCCAGAGCAAACCCTCTTCGGCCTCTGATGGATCGGCGAAGCCGGTGCGTGATAAAACCCCGGACAGCCCCGATAAAAAGAGCGTCGGCAACGACAAGTCTGCCGCCCCGGAACCGACGGTTGCCGATAGCGGCAAATCCTTGCCCGCCGATAAACCGGCGCCGAGCGACGACAAGGCCGCCAGCGAGGATGCCGCCGAAACGCCGGTGGCCGACACTGCGCCCGCCGATCCGGCCCTTGATCCTTCATTGCTGCCAGAGTTGCAACCCGTCGTGACGGCGCCTGTTGCGGAGGCGCCCCCTGTGGTCGCCACTGAGCAACCGCAAGTGGAAATAGCTGTCGCTCCAGCAGTGACGACGACGGCGCAGACTCCTGTTGCAGCGGCGGATAGCGATTTCGATCCCGAGGCCGATCCTCTCGATGCTCTCCCGGCTGTGCGCATGGCCATGGAGCAGGGCGGGCATATTTCGGCTGCCAGCCAGGCACAGCCCAAGGCAGCGCCGACGCAGGCCCAGACCCAGACCCAGGCGGATGGCGAGCCTACCTCGGCGCAGAACTTTGCCGCCGGTATGGCTGGCATGCTCGATGTGCAGGCTGACAAGGACAGTACCAGCCAGGGTGGCGAGAAAGCTTTCAGTGGGTTGATCGATGATGGCCTCAAGGATTTGAAGTCTGCCACCAGCGATACCCGCGTCGATGATTTCGCCAACCGTCTGGCTGCACTGACCCAGGCTGCCACGCCGAAAACCGCCAATGCCATACCGGTGAATCAGCCGATTGCCATGCATCAGAGCGGCTGGACCGAAGAAGTGGTGAACCGGGTCATGTACCTGTCTAGTGCCAACCTCAAGGCGGCCGATATCCAGTTGCAGCCTGCCGAACTGGGTCGCCTCGATATTCGGGTGAACATGGTCCCGGACCAGCAGACCCAGGTGACCTTCATGAGTGCGCACCCAAGCGTTCGCGAAGCGCTGGATGGCCAGATGCATCGCTTGCGAGACATGTTCGCGCAGCAGGGTATGGGTCAGGTTGACGTCAACGTCTCCGACCAGTCCCGTGGCTCTCGGCAAGGTCAGGACCAGGCTCAACAAAGTCAGGGCGGGCGCACCAACGCCAGCGGCGGTCGTCTCGACGGCATGGATGAAGAACTCGCGCCGACTGTTGCCGAAGTGGCGGCCGGCACGACCAGTGTCATCGGTTCCAGCGCGGTCGACTACTACGCCTGACTTCTCTTCGATCGTTCCCGCGCGGGAACGATCACCTCCTGTAGGAGCAGCCGGTCGACGCTCGATTGCTCGCGATGGACGTGAACGATAACGCGTTCTTTCTGAAAAAAAACGCCGCTCTCAAATTCTTCGCGAGCAAGCTCGCTCCTACATGGCATAACACTTGCTCTTGCCTTGCCGTGCGACTGTGAAAACCCGAATAGTGACGGATTATTGGCATGGCGAAGAGCGAAGCAGCAGTAAAAGACCCCGCAACCAAAGGCAAAATCAAGCTGATCATTGTGATCGTGGTGGCCCTGCTGCTGGCGATCGGCTTGTCCGTGGGGGCGACCTGGTTCTTCATGCACAGCGCCCAGAGCAAACCTGCCGCCGCGGCTGAAGTCGCTCCGGTCGGCAAGCAGCCAGCGATCTTCGAGCCCATGGCGCCGGCCTTCGTGGCCAATTACAACCAGAACGGCCGTCAGCGCTACATGCAGGTCAGCATCACCATGCAGGGCCGCAATCAGGCTGATCTGGATGCGCTCAAAGTCCACATGCCGGTGATCCGCAATAACCTGGTCATGCTGTTCTCCGGGCAGGATTTCGCGACCCTGGCGTCGCCGGTCGGTCAGGAAATGTTGCGTCAGAAGGCGACCGCCAGCGTGCAGGAAGTGGCGCAGAAAGAGCTCGGCAAAGTGGTCATCGAACAGTTGCTTTTCACTAATTTCGTACTGCAGTAGGAACACGACATGGCCGTGCAGGACCTGCTGTCCCAGGATGAAATCGATGCGCTGTTGCATGGCGTCGATGACGGTCTGGTACAGACCGATACCGCTGCCGAGCCCGGCAGCGTCAAAAGCTACGATCTGACCAGCCAGGATCGCATTGTCCGCGGACGCATGCCGACCCTGGAAATGATCAACGAGCGTTTCGCCCGTTACACCCGCATCAGCATGTTCAACATGCTGCGCCGCTCGGCGGACGTTGCCGTCGGTGGAGTGCAGGTGATGAAATTCGGCGAATACGTGCACTCGCTGTACGTGCCGACCAGCCTCAACCTGGTCAAGATCAAACCGTTGCGCGGCACCGCGCTGTTCATCCTTGACGCCAAGCTGGTGTTCAAACTGGTGGACAACTTCTTCGGCGGCGACGGCCGTCACGCGAAGATCGAAGGGCGTGAATTCACTCCCACCGAGCTGCGTGTGGTTCGCATGGTGCTGGAGCAGGCATTCGTCGATTTGAAGGAAGCCTGGCAGGCGATCATGGAAGTGAACTTCGAGTACATCAACTCGGAAGTGAACCCGGCAATGGCCAACATCGTTGGCCCGAGCGAAGCCATTGTGGTGTCGACTTTCCACATCGAACTCGATGGCGGTGGCGGTGACCTGCACGTGACCATGCCGTACTCGATGATCGAGCCGGTGCGTGAAATGCTCGACGCCGGCTTCCAGTCGGACCTCGACGATCAGGATGAGCGCTGGGTCAATGCCCTGCGCCAGGATGTGCTGGACGTTGACGTGCCGATCGGTGCCACGGTTGCCCGTCGCCAGTTGCGTCTGCGCGACATTCTGCACATGCAGCCGGGGGACATTATCCCGGTCGAGATGCCGGAAGAAATGATCATGCGCGCCAACGGCGTGCCTGCGTTCAAGGTCAAGATGGGCTCGCACAAAGGCAACCTCGCGTTGCAAGTGATCGAGCCGATCGAGCGCCGTTAAGCGGCGCTGCTCCCCATTCGCTATTAACTGACGGCAGCCCGTTCAAGGGTTGCCCGCCGAGGACACATGATGGCTAACGACATGAATACCCAGGACGACCAGGCGCTGGCCGATGAATGGGCTGCGGCCCTGGAAGAAACCGGCGACGCCGGGCAGGACGACATCGACGCCTTGCTGGCCGCCGACGCCGCGAGCTCGCCGTCCAACCGTCTGCCGATGGAAGAGTTCGGCAGCGTGCCCAAAAACAACGATCCGGTCACGCTGGACGGTCCGAACCTGGACGTGATCCTCGACATCCCGGTGTCGATTTCCATGGAAGTGGGCAGCACCGACATCAACATCCGCAACCTGCTGCAACTCAACCAGGGTTCGGTGATCGAGCTCGATCGTCTGGCCGGTGAGCCGCTGGATGTGCTGGTCAACGGCACGCTCATCGCTCACGGTGAAGTGGTGGTGGTCAACGAGAAGTTCGGCATCCGCCTGACCGACGTGATCAGCCCAAGCGAACGTATCAAGAAGCTGCGCTGAGTGAAAAAGGTTCTGGGGTTAGTGCTGGCCTTGCCGTTCAGTGTTCTGGCGGCCGAGCCGGTGGCGACTGCTGCCGCGGCACCCGCAGTCAGCAGTGGTGTGGCGGGACAATTGACGCAACTGGTGCTCGGTTTGCTGCTGGTGCTGGGGTTGATCTTCTTCCTCGCCTGGCTGTTGCGCCGGGTCCAGCAGGCCGGGCCGGCCGGCAAGGGACAGGTGATCGAACTGATCGGCTCCCGCGCGCTGGGCCCGCGTGACCGTTTGATGCTGGTGCAGGTTGGCAATGAGCAGATTCTGCTCGGCTTGAGCCCTGGCACCATCACCGCTTTGCATGTGCTCAAGGAGCCGGTGCAGGTGCCGGTCACCGAGAAAGCGACCCCGGAGTTTGCCCAGCGCCTGATGGAGCTGATGGGCAAGGACCAGAAGGATAAGAAGTAATGGGTGCGCTACGCATCATCTTGACGCTGGCCCTGATGCTGGCCACGCCGCTGGCCTTCGCCGCCGATCCGTTGTCGATCCCGGCGATCACCCTGGGCACCAATGCCCAGGGCGCTCAGGAATACTCGGTCAGCCTGCAGATCCTGCTGATCATGACGGCGCTGAGTTTCATTCCGGCGTTCGTCATGCTGATGACCAGTTTCACCCGGATCATCATCGTCTTCTCGATCCTGCGCCAGGCCCTGGGCTTGCAGCAGACGCCGTCGAACCAGATCCTCACCGGCATGGCCCTGTTCCTGACGCTGTTCATCATGGCGCCGGTGTTCGACCGGGTTAACCAGGATGCCTTGCAGCCCTATCTGGCGGAAAAACTCACCGCGCAGGATGCCGTGGCCAAGGCCCAGGTGCCGATCAAGGACTTCATGCTGGCCCAGACGCGCAGCAGCGATCTGGAGCTGTTCATGCGCCTGTCCAAACGCACCGACATCGCGACGCCGGATCAGGCGCCACTGACCATCCTGGTGCCGGCCTTCGTCACGTCTGAATTGAAAACCGCATTCCAGATCGGTTTCATGATCTTCATTCCGTTCCTGATCATCGACCTGGTCGTGGCAAGTGTGCTGATGGCCATGGGTATGATGATGCTCTCGCCACTGATCATTTCCCTGCCGTTCAAGATCATGCTGTTCGTGCTGGTGGATGGTTGGGCGTTGATCATCGGTACGTTGGCCAGCAGCTTCGGCGGTGTCTCGCCATGACGCCGGAAGTTGCGGTAGACATCTTTCGTGAAGCGCTCTGGCTGACCACCATGATGGTCGCCGTGCTGGTGATTCCGAGTTTGCTGGTGGGGCTGTTGGTGGCGATGTTCCAGGCCGCCACCCAGATCAACGAACAGACACTGAGCTTCCTGCCGCGCCTGCTGGTGATGCTGGTGACGTTGATCGTCGCCGGTCCGTGGATGGTGCAGACCTTCATGGAATACATCCTGCAGTTGTACGGCAATATTCCTCGGGTCATCGGCTAAGCCATGTCACTGCTGCAGCTGACCGACACCCAGATCAGTACCTGGGTCGCTTCGTTCATATTGCCGCTGTTTCGCATCGGCGCAGTCCTGATGACCATGCCGATCTTTGGCACGACCCTGGTGCCGACCCGTGTGCGATTGTATTTCGCCCTGGCGATCACAGTGGTTGTCGTGCCGGGCCTGCCACCGATGCCGCAGGTTCATGCGCTGGACCTGAGCGCACTGCTGCTGATCGCTGAACAGATCATTATCGGCGCATTGATGGGGCTCACGCTGCAGCTGTTTTTCCAGGCGTTTGTCGTCGCCGGGCAGATCATTTCGATACAGATGGGGATGGGGTTCGCCTCGATGGTCGACCCTACCAACGGTGTGTCGGCGGCGGTAATCGGGCAGTTCCTGACGATGCTCGTGACCCTGCTGTTTCTCGGTATGAATGGGCATCTGGTGGTGTTCGAAGTGCTCACGGAGAGCTTCACCACCCTGCCGGTCGGCAGTGCGATGCTGATCAATCACTTCTGGGAACTGGCCAACAAGCTGGGTTGGGTGCTGGGCGCGGCGATGCTCCTGGTAATGCCGGCGATCACGGCGTTGTTGGTGGTTAACATCGCCTTCGGCGTGATGACGCGGGCGGCGCCGCAGTTGAACATTTTTTCCATCGGTTTCCCCCTGACCCTGGTGCTGGGGCTGGTGATTTTCTGGGTCGGTCTCGGCGACATTCTCAATCAGTATCAGCCGTTGGCTACCGAGGCTCTGCAGCTGTTACGTGACATGGCGCAGGCGCGCTAGCCATGGCCGAGAGCGAGAGCGGTCAGGACAAAACAGAAGACCCCACGGAGAAGCGAAAAAAGGACTCCAGGGACAAGGGCGAGATTGCCCGCTCCAAAGAGCTCAATACCCTGGCAACCATGATGGCGGGCGCCGGGGGGTTGTTGATCTACGGTGGCGGAGTGGCGCTGGATCTGCTGGAAATCATGCGCCTGAACTTCTCCCTGCCACGGGATGTGTTGCTTGATCCTGGGCAGATGGGGCAGTACCTGCTGCATTCGGGAAAGATCGCCATTCTGGCGGTCCAGCCGATATTGCTGTTGCTTCTGCTGGCGGCGTTTCTGGGGCCGATTTCCCTGGGCGGCTGGTTGTTCGCCGGCAAGAGCCTTGCGCCCAAATTCAGCCGGATGAACCCGGCGGCGGGGCTCAAGCGGATGTTCTCCAGTACGGCCTTGATCGAACTGCTCAAGGCGCTGGCAAAGTTTCTGCTGATCTTGTTCGTCGCACTGGCCGTCCTGCGTTCGGACATCGATGACTTGCTGCGCATTGCCCATGAGCCGCTGGAACAGGCGATCATCCATAGCGTTCAGTTGGTGGGCTGGAGCACATTGTGGATGGCGTGCGGGTTGATTCTGATCGCGGCGGTGGATGTTCCGGTGCAGCTTTACCAGAGCCACAAGAAACTGCTGATGACCAAGCAGGAAGTGCGCGACGAGCACAAGGATCAGGAGGGGAAACCGGAGGTCAAACAGCGGATTCGCCAGTTGCAGCGCGAGATGTCCCAGCGGCGGATGATGGCAGCGATTCCCGAGGCCGACGTGGTGATCACCAACCCGACTCACTATGCCGTGGCGCTCAAGTACGATCCGGAAAAAGGCGGTGCGCCGATGCTGCTGGCCAAGGGTAGTGACTTCGTGGCCCTGAAAATCCGCGAAATCGCCGTGGCCAATGAAGTGTTGCTGCTGGAGTCGCCAGCCCTGGCGCGTTCGATCTATTACTCCACCGAGCTGGAGCAGGAAATTCCTGGCGGGTTGTACCTTGCCGTCGCCCAAGTGCTGGCTTACGTCTACCAGATCCGCCAGCACCGCGCTGGCAAGGGCAAGCGTCCTGAGCCGCTCAAGGATGACCTGCCGATTCCGCCGGATCTGCGGCGCGATTCCTGAGTTTTTGCGCTGGCCATGCCGACGCCTTCGCGGGCAAGCCTTGCTCCTACAGTTTTTGTGTCGTTTGGGACAATTGCGAGCAACACAAAACCTGTAGAGCAAGGCTTGCCCGCGAAGGCGTCAGCACAGACAGCACAATCCCCCTGATAAACCCCTCTGTTCCAAACCCCCGGCAAAAGTTGGAAGGCTTCTTGCAGTAGCCGCTCTGCGCCTGCTTCGGGCGTCAAAAGTTTGCTTTAAAGGAACGGGGAAAACCGGTGGATCGCTCTCAGTTTATCAACAGTGCCCGCACAAACGTCGCCGACCTGAGTCGGGGCAATCTGGGTGTGCCGTTGTTGCTGCTGGTCATGCTGGCCATGATGATGCTGCCGGTGCCTCCGTTCCTGCTGGACGTGTTCTTCACATTCAACATTGCGCTGTCGATTGTCGTGTTGCTGGTCTGCGTCTACGCCCTGCGGCCGCTGGATTTCGCGGTGTTCCCGACCATTCTGCTGGTGGCAACGCTATTGCGGCTGGCGCTGAACGTGGCCTCCACGCGGGTGGTGATGCTCCACGGTCAGGACGGTCATGCCGCCGCCGGTAAGGTGATCCAGGCGTTCGGTGAGGTGGTGATCGGCGGTAACTACGTGGTTGGTATCGTGGTCTTCGCGATTTTGATGATCATCAACTTCGTCGTGGTGACCAAGGGTGCCGGGCGGATTTCCGAGGTGAGCGCGCGTTTCACCCTCGATGCGATGCCCGGCAAACAAATGGCGATCGACGCCGATTTGAACGCCGGTCTGATCGATCAAAACCAAGCCAAAATGCGTCGGATGGAAGTGGCCCAGGAGGCCGAGTTCTACGGCTCCATGGACGGTGCCAGCAAATTCGTACGCGGTGATGCCATCGCCGGTTTGCTGATTCTGTTCATCAACCTGATCGGCGGTATGGCGGTCGGCATTTTCCAGCACGGCATGACCTTCGGTGATGCTGGCAGGGTTTACGCGTTGTTGACCATCGGTGACGGTTTGGTGGCGCAATTGCCATCACTGCTGTTATCGACAGCCGCCGCGATCATGGTGACTCGTGCTTCCGGTTCGGAAGACATGGGCAAGCAGATCAATCGCCAGATGTTCGCCTCGCCCAAGGCGCTGGCCGTGGCGGCGGGTTTGATGGCGGTCATGGGTCTGGTACCCGGCATGCCGCACTTCTCCTTTCTGAGCATGGCGGCCCTCGCGGCCGGCGGCGCGTACCTGTTCTGGAAGAAGCAGAACACCGTCAAGGTTCAGGCCTTGCAAGAGGTCAAGCGTCAGCAGGAGCTGCTGCCATCGCCGGCCCGCGCTCAGGAAACCAAAGAGCTTGGCTGGGACGATGTGACGCCGATCGACATGATTGGCCTGGAAGTCGGCTATCGCCTGATTCCGCTGGTGGATCGCAACCAGGGTGGTCAGTTGCTGGCGCGTATCAAAGGCGTGCGCAAGAAGCTGTCCCAGGACCTGGGTTTCCTGATGCCGACTGTGCATATCCGTGACAACCTCGACCTCGCGCCAAGTGCCTATCGACTGACTCTCATGGGGGTGATCCTGGCCGAAGCGGAGATTTATCCGGATCGGGAACTGGCGATCAACCCGGGTCAGGTCTACGGTTCGCTCAACGGCATCACCGCCAAAGATCCGGCTTTCGGTCTGGAAGCGGTCTGGATCGAAATCAGCCAGCGTGCGCAGGCACAATCCCTCGGTTACACCGTGGTCGATGCCAGTACCGTAGTGGCAACCCACTTGAACCAGATTTTGTACAAGCACTCCAGTGAGCTGATCGGCCACGAAGAAGTGCAGCAACTCATGCAGTTGCTGGCCAAAAGCTCGCCTAAACTGGCCGAGGAACTGGTGCCGGGCGTGGTGTCGTTGTCGCAGCTGCTCAAGGTGCTCCAGGCGTTGCTGGCCGAACAGGTGCCCGTACGGGACATTCGCAGCATCGCCGAGGCGATCGCGAACAATGCGGCCAAGAGTCAAGATACTGCCGCGCTGGTGGCCGCCGTACGCGTCGGCGTGTCCCGTGCAATCGTCCAAAGCATTGTAGGGACTGAGTCGGAGCTGCCAGTTATCACTCTTGAGCCAAGGTTGGAACAAATATTGCTCAATAGTCTTCAGAAGGCAGGACAAGGCTCGGAAGAGGGCGTTCTGCTGGAGCCAAGCATGGCTGAAAAACTGCAACGCTCGTTGATCGAAGCGGCGCAGCGTCAGGAAATGCAAGGTCAACCGGTGATTCTGCTGGTGGCCGGTCCGGTTCGCGCGATGCTGTCGCGATTTGGCCGACTGGCAGTCCCGGGTTTGCATGTGTTGGCTTACCAGGAAATCCCTGACAACAAGCAAGTGACCATCGTTGCGACAGTAGGGCCCAACGGCTGAGGTAGTGGTTTATGCAAGTTAAGCGTTTTTTCGCCGCCGATATGCGTCAGGCCATGAAGCTGGTTCGTGATGAACTGGGCGCTGATGCCGCCATCATTGGCAACCGCCGGATCGCCGGTGGTGTCGAGCTGACGGCTGCCCTCGATTACAAACTGTCGGCGCTGGCCCCGCGTGTTCCGAACATGGAACTCGAGGACGAGCTGCGCAAGACCCAGTCGCGGATCGTGACCGCCCAGGCCGAACTGAGCCTGCGTAGCGAGGGCGAGAGCGACAAGTCCACCAATCGCCAGTTGTTCGCCGGTCTGCCACTCACCGCCGCCGAACCGCTGATCGAACCGACCTACACTGAACCCCGTCGTGCAGCGCCGGCCCCCGTGCCAGCTTCCGGCGGTGTCGATCCGCGGGCTTTCGATTCGATGCGTTTCGAACTCAACAGCCTGCGCGAACTGATGGAAGTACAACTCGGTTCCCTGGCCTGGAATCAGCTGCAAGGCAGCCGTCCGGCCCAGGCCAACCTTTGGCGTCGCTTGCAGCGCATTGGTTTGTCCGGCCCGTTGTCCCGCGATCTGCTGGAAATGATTACCGACATTGAAGAGCCCCGTCAGGCCTGGCGCATGTTGCTGGCGCACCTGGCGCGGATGATCGCCACACCGGAAGTCGAGCCACTGGAAGAGGGCGGCGTGATTGCCATGGTCGGCCCTGCCGGCATGGGCAAGACCACCACGCTGGCCAAGCTTGCGGCCCGTTACGTGCTCAAGTACGGCGCGCAGAACATCGCGCTGGTCAGCATGGACAGCTACCGCATCGGCGCTCAGGAACAACTCAAGACCCTGGGCCGGATCCTCAACGTGTCGGTAACCCACGTCGACCCGGGCCAGTCCCTGGTGCAGGCGCTGGATCCGTTGCTGCGCAAGCGTGTGGTGCTGATCGATACCGCAGGCCTTCAGGCCAGCGATCCGGCACTGCGCATGCAGCTCGAAAGCCTGGCCGGTCGTGGCATCAAATCAAAAAACTATCTGGTTCTGGCAACCACCAGCCAGAAACAGGTTTTAACCGCCGCCTATCACAGTTACAAGCGCTGCGGGCTCGCTGGCTGCATCCTGACTAAACTGGATGAAACGGCAAGCCTGGGCGAGGTGTTGAGCCTGGCAATCAGTCATGAGTTGCCGGTGGCTTACCTGACCGATGGACCGCGGATTCCGGATGATTTGCATCTGCCGCGTCGTCATCAGCTGGTGAGCCGTGCCGTCAGCGTGCAAATGCAGGAAGAACCCAGCGAAGAAGCCATGGCTGACATGTTCGCTGATATTTACCACAGCCCGACCAAGCAGGTTGGCTGAGGTATTAATGAACAGTTTTTGTACCTACATCGATGGTCTGCCATGCATTGTTCCGTTTGTGAACGCGCAGCCAGTAATGTGGCCTCCGTCTATGCAAGACAAGGTAAAGAAATAACATGGGCAGCATGCATCCCGTACAGGTGATCGCGGTGACCGGCGGCAAAGGTGGCGTCGGGAAGACTAACGTGTCAGTGAACTTGTCCCTGGCTCTAGCTGAGCTCGGCCGGCGCGTCATGCTGTTGGACGCCGATCTGGGGCTGGCGAACGTCGACGTCCTGCTGGGACTGACACCCAAACGTACCCTGGCCGACGTCATCGAAGGCCGCTGTGAGCTGCGCGACGTGTTGTTGCAGGGGCCCGGCGGGATCCGCATCGTCCCGGCGGCGTCCGGCACTCAGAGCATGGTGCATCTGAGCCCGGCGCAACATGCCGGCCTGATCCAGGCGTTCAGCGATATCGGCGACAACCTCGACGTCCTGGTGATCGACACCGCTGCGGGTATTGGTGACTCGGTAGTCAGTTTCGTTCGCGCCGCGCAGGAAGTCTTGCTGGTGGTCTGCGACGAGCCGACCTCGATCACCGACGCCTACGCACTGATCAAACTGCTGAACCGCGACTACGGCATGAACCGCTTCCGCGTCCTGGCCAACATGGCCCAGAGCCCGCAGGAAGGACGCAACCTGTTCGCCAAGTTGACCAAGGTCACGGATCGCTTCCTCGACGTCGCCTTACAATACGTCGGTGCGGTGCCGTACGACGAAAGCGTGCGCAAGGCCGTTCAGAAGCAGCGCGCGGTTTATGAAGCTTTCCCGCGTTCCAAGTGCTCCCTGGCCTTCAAGGCCATCGCACAAAAGGTCGATACCTGGCCGCTGCCTGCCAACCCGCGTGGGCACCTGGAGTTTTTCGTCGAGCGCCTCGTGCAACAAACGGCAGGACCCGTGCTATGACAGCCAGCGGTTACAACCTATACAAGAAATCGGCACGTGACGCGCAGTACGAGCTGATCGAGCGTTACGCGCCACTGGTCAAACGCATTGCTTACCACTTGCTGGCGCGACTGCCAGCCAGTGTCCAGGTCGAAGACCTGATCCAGGCCGGCATGATCGGCCTGCTTGAAGTATCGACCAAATACGACGCCAGCAAAGGCGCGAGTTTCGAGACGTACGCGGGCATTCGAATCCGCGGCGCGATGCTCGATGAAGTCCGCAAGGGGGACTGGGCGCCACGCTCGGTCCACCGCAATACCCGCATGGTCAGCGACGCAATTCGCTCGATTGAAGCTAAAACCGGCCGTGACGCTAAAGATCACGAAGTTGCGGCCGAACTCCAATTGAGTCTCGACGATTACTACGGGATTTTGAACGACACCCTGGGCAGCCGGTTATTCAGTTTCGACGATCTGTTGCAGGACGGCGAACACGAAGGGCTGCACGAGGATGGCGCGAGTGCTCATATCGAGCCGTCACGCGATCTGGAAGATGAACGCTTCCAGGCGGCGCTGGCGGACGCGATTGCCAATTTGCCGGAGCGTGAGCGACTGGTGTTGGCGCTGTACTACGACGAAGAGTTGAATCTCAAGGAAATCGGTGAGGTCCTGGGGGTCAGCGAATCTCGGGTCAGCCAGTTACACAGCCAGTGCGCGGCCCGTTTGCGGGGGCGTTTGGGGGAGTGGCGAGCGCGCTGAAGGCAGTGTGGGGACACTGCGAACGTGGCTGGTGTGGTGTTGAACTGCGCCGGTCTCGATCTGTTGTGCTCCAGACAGTCATTGAGTGCTTTGCCGGATTGATTGAAATGGCGCGTCCAGGTGCTGGGCGCGTTTAAGACTGCTTGGAGGTCGAATTGGACAAGAACATGAAAATCCTCATCGTTGATGACTTCTCAACGATGCGGCGGATCATAAAAAACCTGTTGCGTGACCTTGGGTTCACCAACACGGTCGAGGCTGACGATGGCGTTACTGCCATTCCGGTTCTCAACAGCGGAAGCATCGACTTTCTGGTAACGGACTGGAACATGCCTGGCATGACCGGTATCGATCTGCTGCGTCACGTGCGCGCCGATGAAAAGCTCAAGCACCTGCCAGTGCTGATGGTGACCGCTGAAGCCAAGCGCGAGCAGATCATCGAAGCGGCCCAGGCTGGTGTTAACGGCTATGTGGTCAAACCCTTCACGGCCCAGGCGTTAAAAGAAAAAATCGAGAAGATTTTCGAACGCATCGGTTGAGAAACTGCGCCACGGGGGAGCTATGGACCAAAACGAATCTTCACAGGGCGATTTTGAATCGACCCTGAAAAAACACGCAGTCGAGCTGGTCGAAAGCCTTGAGAAAGGCAAGTTCGGCGACGCTGTGCAACTGATCCATGAGCTCAATCAGACCCGTGACCGCGGCCTGTATCAGGAAGTGGGCAAGCTCACCCGCGAGCTGCACAGCGCGATCGTCAATTTCCAGATTGACCCGCACATGCCGCAAGCCGAGGAAGTTTCGCAAATCACGGATGCCACCGAGCGTCTGGGTTACGTTGTGAAGCTGACCGAGGCTGCCGCCAACCGCACCATGGATCTGGTCGAAAACTCCACACCGCTGGTCAACAGCCTGAGCGATGAAGCGCAGGCGCTGAGCACGGACTGGGGGCGGTTCATGCGTCGCGAAGTCGGGGCCGAGGAATTCCGCGAACTGGCTCGGCGTGTCGACGGTTTCCTGACACGCAGCAGCGCGGATAATCGCGTGGTGTCGAGCAACCTCAACGACATTCTGCTCGCTCAGGATTACCAGGACCTCACAGGTCAAGTGATCAAGCGTGTGACCCAATTGGTCACCGAAGTTGAAAGCAACCTGCTCAAGCTCGTGCTTATGGCCAGTCAGGTGGACCGCTTTGCGGGCATCGAACATGACCGTGAAGCGATGCTTGCTGAAAAAGATCCGCAAAAACATCTCTCTCAGGGTGAAGGTCCGCAGATTCATGCCGATAAAAGAGAAGACGTTGTGTCCGGTCAGGACGATGTGGACGATTTGCTATCCAGCCTAGGGTTTTAGGTATTTTAGGTATTTTAGGTTTTTAGACCTGTAGGAGCACACCCTTAATGAGCTTCGGCGCCGATGAAGAGATCCTTCAGGATTTCCTGGTTGAGGCCGGCGAGATTCTAGAGCAACTGTCCGAACAGCTGGTCGAGCTTGAAAGCCGACCGGATGATGCGGACTTGCTCAATGCAATTTTTCGCGGTTTTCACACTGTAAAAGGGGGCGCCGGCTTCCTCCAGCTCAACGAGCTGGTGGAGTGCTGTCACATCGCCGAGAACGTGTTCGACATCCTGCGCAAGGGTGAACGTCGCGTCGACTCGGAATTGATGGACGTGGTTCTCGAAGCGCTGGACGCGGTGAACAGCATGTTCAGCGAAGTCCGCGAACGCAGCCCGATCACGGCTGCCACGCCTGAATTGCTCGCGGCCCTGGCCCGTCTGGCCGAGCCGCAAACCGCCGATGAAGCCGCACCTGTGGCTGAAGTGGTGGAAGAACCGGCTGCCGAAGCCGAATCAGGCGACATCACCGATAACGAATTCGAACAACTGCTGGACTCGCTGAACGCCGTCAAGGCTCAGGCCGAGGCGCCCGTGGTGGCTGCGCAGCCTGCTTCGCTGCCTGCCGCGGATGCAGCAGCCAGCGACGAAATCACCGATGCAGAATTCGAGTCGTTGCTCGATCAATTGCACGGCAAAGGCCAGTTCGCCGTCGACGCGGTGGCAGCGCCTGCTGCACCGGCTGCCCCGAAAGCGACAGGCGACAGTTCCGACATTACCGACGACGAGTTCGAAGCACTGCTCGATCAACTGCACGGCAAGGGCAACTTTGCCGTCGACGCGCTGGAGTCGGCCATTGCTTCGGCCCCGGCCGCCGCTGTGCCTACCGCTAAAGCGGCCGGCAGCGATCTGATCTCGGATCACGAGTTCGAATCGCTGCTCGACGAATTGCACGGTAAAGGCAAGTTCACTGAAGTTGGCACCGGTTCCGCCGCTTCTTCGGTAGCGGCACCCGTCGCCAAAGCCCCGGCACCTGTCGCCAAGGCGCCCGAGCCAAAAGCCGAAGCGCCGAAGCCTGCTGCCGCCGCTGCACCGGCGCCAGCCCGTGCACCAGCCGCGCCGCCGGCGGAAAAACCGGCCAGCGAAGCCGAGACCACCGTGCGGGTCGACACCGCGCGTCTCGACGAAATCATGAACATGGTTGGCGAATTGGTACTGGTGCGTAACCGCCTGGTTCGCTTGGGCGCCAACAGCGCCGATGAGGCCATGTCCAAGGCCGTGTCGAACCTCGACGTGGTCACGGCCGACCTGCAAACCGCGGTCATGAAGACCCGGATGCAACCGATCAAGAAGGTCTTCGGGCGTTTCCCGCGTCTGGTTCGCGACCTGGCTCGCCAGCTCAAGAAAGAGATCAACCTGGAGCTGGTCGGCGAAGAAACCGACCTCGACAAGAACCTTGTCGAGGCACTGGCCGACCCGCTGGTCCACTTGGTGCGCAACTCGGTCGACCACGGTATCGAAGAGCCGGCTGATCGTGAAGCGATGGGCAAACCGCGTAGCGGCAAAGTGATCCTGTCCGCTGAACAGGAAGGCGACCACATCCTGCTGTCCATCTCCGATGACGGCAAGGGCATGGACGCCGACGTGTTGCGCGGCATCGCGGTCAAGAAAGGTTTGATGGACAAGGATGCGGCGGACCGACTCAGCGAGTCCGACTGCTTCAACCTGATCTTCGCGCCGGGTTTCTCGACCAAAACCGAGATCTCCGACGTGTCGGGTCGTGGCGTGGGCATGGACGTGGTGAAAACCAAGATCGCCCAGCTCAACGGCACCATCAACATCTACTCGACCAAGGGCAAAGGCTCGAAGATCGTCATCAAGGTGCCGTTGACCCTGGCGATCATGCCAACGCTGATGGTCATGCTTGGCAACCAGGCGTTTGCGTTCCCGCTGGTGAGCGTCAACGAGATCTTCCACCTCGACCTGTCGCGCACCAACGTGGTGGACGGCCAGGAAGTGGTGATCGTGCGGGACAAGGCGCTGCCACTGTTCTACCTCAAGCGCTGGCTGATCAGCTCCGCCGCTCACGAAGAGCAGCGCGAAGGCCATGTGGTGATCCTTTCGGTAGGCACCCAGCGGATCGGCTTCGTCGTCGATCAACTGGTCGGCCAGGAAGAAGTGGTCATCAAGCCATTGGGCAAAATGCTCCAGGGAACCCCGGGCATGTCCGGCGCCACCATCACCGGTGACGGCCGCATTGCGCTGATTCTCGATGTTCCGAGCATGCTCAAGCGTTACGCCGCACGGCGTATTTGATTCTGTGGGGAGCGGGGCGACTGAGCCTCGCCCCCGCCTAACGGAGTGTTTATGGTAGTCAAAGTCCTGGTGGTGGACGATTCGGGGTTTTTCCGCCGCCGCGTCTCGGAAATTCTTTCAGCGGATTCGAATATCCAGGTCGTCGGCACGGCGACCAACGGAAAAGAGGCGATCGATCAGGCGCTGGCCCTCAAGCCGGACGTGATCACCATGGACTACGAGATGCCGATGATGGATGGCATCACGGCAGTGCGGCACATCATGCAGCGCTGCCCGACACCGGTGTTGATGTTCTCCTCGCTGACGCACGAAGGTGCCCGGGTCACCCTGGATGCGCTGGACGCCGGCGCGGTGGATTTCCTGCCGAAGAATTTCGAAGACATCTCGCGCAATCCCGAGAAGGTCAAGCAACTGCTGTGCGAGAAGATTCTCAGCATTTCGCGCAGTAACCGTCGTGTCAGCGCTTACAGCGCACCGGCACCCATCGCCACGCCAGCCCCGACCCCCGCGCCTTCCAGCGTCAGCAGTTATGGCAGCAGCGCGCCTGTTCGTCCGGCACCGATCCCTGCCCGTGCACCGGCGCACGCACCGTCGTCGCCAGCGCCGAAACGCAAAGCCTACAAGCTGGTTGCCATCGGCACCTCCACCGGCGGCCCGGTTGCCCTGCAGCGCGTATTGACGCAATTGCCGGCCAATTTCCCGGCCCCGATCGTGTTGATCCAGCACATGCCGGCGGCGTTCACCAAGGCCTTCGCCGAGCGTCTGGACAAGCTCTGCCGCATCAGCGTCAAGGAAGCCGAGGATGGCGACATCCTGCGTCCGGGCCTGGCGTTGCTGGCGCCGGGCGGCAAGCAAATGATGATCGACGGCCGTGGCGCGGTGAAAATCCTGCCGGGCGACGAGCGTCTGAACTACAAGCCGTGCGTGGACATCACCTTCGGTTCGGCGGCGAAGTCCTACGGTGACAAAGTTCTGGCGGTCGTACTGACCGGCATGGGCGCCGACGGCCGTGAAGGTGCGCGTCTGCTCAAGCAGGGCGGCAGCTCGATCTGGGCTCAGGATGAAGCCAGCTGCGTGATCTACGGTATGCCGATGGCCATCGTCAAGGCCGAACTCGCCGATGCGGTGTACGGCCTCGATGACATAGGCAGGCACCTGGTCGAGGCGTGTATCTGATGGATGTACTCAGCCTCATCGGGATCATCATGGCGTTTGTCGCCATCATCGGTGGCAACTACCTTGAAGGCGGTCACCTCGGTGCGCTGGCCAACGGCCCGGCGGCGTTGATCGTGCTCGGCGGGACCATCGGTGCGGCGCTGCTGCAATCGCCGATGAGCGCCTTCAAGCGCGCCATGCAGATTCTCGGCTGGATCCTGTTCCCGCCTCGCGTGGACCTGGCCGGCGGTGTCGACCGCGTGGTGAACTGGAGCCTGACCGCCCGCAAGGAAGGTCTGCTCGGTCTGGAAGGCGTGGCCGACGCCGAACCCGACGCTTACTCGCGCAAAGGCCTGCAACTGCTGGTGGACGGCGCCGAGCCGGAAGCGATTCGCAGCATTCTGGAAGTGGATTTCTACACCCAGGAAAGCCGCGACATCGAAGCCGCCAAAGTTTTCGAAAGCATGGGCGGCTATGCGCCGACCATCGGCATCATCGGTGCGGTGATGGGGCTGATCCACGTGATGGGCAACCTGGGCGATCCGTCGCAACTGGGCAGCGGCATTGCCGTGGCGTTCGTCGCCACCATCTACGGCGTGGCCAGTGCCAACCTGGTGCTGCTGCCGATCGCCGCCAAACTCAAATCCGTTGCATTGCGCCAGTCGCGTTATCGCGAAATGTTGCTCGAAGGCATTCTGTCGATCGCCGAAGGTGAAAACCCTCGCTCTATTGAGTTGAAGCTTCAGGGCTTCATGGATTGATGGGAGACATGGACCATGGCACGTCGTCGCCAACCTGAAGAGCACGTAAACCACGAACGCTGGCTGGTTTCCTACGCCGACTTCATTACGTTGCTGTTTGCCTTTTTCGTGGTGATGTACTCGATTTCTTCGATCAACGAAGGCAAGTACAAGATCATTTCGCAAGCGTTGATCGGCGTGTTCACCGATTCGGATCGCGCGCTCAAGCCGATCCCCATCGGCGAAGAACGTCCGAAAACCGTGACCCCGGCCAAGCCGCTGGTCAAGGACAGCGAGCAGGTTGACGCCGGGATCGCCGGGGCCAGTGATCCGCTGAAAAGCATTGCCGACGACATCAGCGCTGCGTTCGGCGACTTGATCAGCTCCAATCAGATGACGGTGCGCGGTAACGAGCTGTGGGTCGAGATCGAACTCAATTCCAGCCTGTTGTTCGGCAGCGGCGATGCCATGCCCAGCGACATGGCGTTCAACATCATCGATAAAGTCGCAGTGATCCTGAGGCCGTTCGACAACCCGATTCACGTCGAAGGGTTCACCGACGATCAACCGATTCGCACCGCGCAGTACCCGACGAACTGGGAGCTGTCCTCGGCGCGTTCGGCGAGCATCGTGCGCATGCTCGCGATGCAGGGTGTGAATCCGGGTCGGCTGGCGTCGGTAGGTTATGGCGAATTCCAGCCGGTGGCCAACAACGCCACGGCAGAGGGCAGGGCGCGCAACCGTCGCGTGGTGCTGGTGGTGTCACGAAATCTCGATGTCCGTCGCAGCCTCACCGGCACCGGAACCGCTCATGCGCAACCGGATGCCGCGTTGAAGCGTGCTGGCACACAAACTGCACCTGCACCGGTCAAGTCGCCGGGACGAGAGAGCGCCGTCAATTCTCCGTCACCCGCATTAATACGTTGAGCTATTTCCCGGTCGACCCGACCGGGTGGAACAATCCGAATGAGAGTCTGGGCAGTCGCCAATCAAAAGGGTGGTGTCGGTAAAACCACTTCCTCCATCGCTTTAGCCGGGTTACTGGCCGAGGCGGGCAAGCGCGTGGTCGTGGTCGATCTCGATCCCCACGGCTCGATGACCAGCTACTTCGGATACGACCCCGACAGCCTGGAACACAGCAGCTACGACCTGTTCCTGCACAAGGGCAGCGTGCCGCAAGGCTTGCCCGGTCAACTGCTGTTGCCGACCAGTCACGCGAGTATTTCCCTGCTGCCGTCGAGCACCGCGCTGGCGACGCTTGAGCGTCAGTCGCCGGGCCAGAGTGGCTTGGGCCTGGTGATCGCCAAGAGCCTGGCGCAGCTGTGGCAAGACTTCGATTACGCGGTGATCGACAGCCCACCGTTGCTCGGCGTGTTGATGGTCAATGCCTTGGCGGCCAGTCAGCAATTGGTGATTCCGGTGCAGACCGAGCACCTCGCGGTCAAAGGCCTGGAGCGCATGGTCAACACCCTGGCAATGATCAACCGCTCACGCAAACTGCCGCTGGCATTCAGCATTGTGCCGACGCTGTTTGACCGACGCACGCAAGCGTCCCTCGGGACCTTGCGGGTCTTGCGCGACAAATACCCTGAAGAAATCTGGCAAGGCTACATTCCGGTCGACACGCGTTTGCGCGACGCCAGCCGTGCCGGCGTCACGCCTTCGCAATTCGACGGCAAGAGCCGTGGCGTGATGGCCTACCGCGCGCTGCTCAAGCACATGCTGACGCAGCAATCCGTTGCGCAGGTGGCGTGAGATGAATCGCCCGGTAAAAATCACGTCCCGTCCACAGCTTGCGCTCCAGTCCTATCTGGACAGCTTGCTGATGGAAGCGACTGAAGAGTTGCCGCCGGAAATCGAAGCGATTCCCGAGGTGGTCGAGGTTGAAGCGGCGCTGGACGAGTTCCAGGCTGCGGTGCTTGAAGAGCAGGCTCGCGATGCGCAGAAACCGGCTGAGAAACCGGCAGCCGTTACCGCGCCGGTCGCAGCGCCGGTGGTGAAAGCCCCGGTGGCGCTGATCGAGGCGCCCGCGCCGGTTCTGGCGCCCGTCTCGACCATCGCGCCGCTGCTGCAAGCCTTGGTGCCGCCGATCGCGCCAATGCTGCAAGCCCTGGTGCCGCCGATCGTCGAAGTCCATCTGCCACCGAGCAACACGCCGCCACCGGTGGAAACCGACGGTCGTCCTGCATGGGCCGCCGAGCCGTTCGAATGCCTGTTGTTCGATGTCGCCGGGTTGACCCTGGCGGTGCCGCTGGTGTGCCTGGGCTCGATTTATTCCCTGGCCGGTCAGGAGCTGACACCGCTGTTCGGTCAGCCGGAATGGTTCCTCGGGATCCTGCCGAGCCAGGCCGGCAACCTGAAAGTGCTCGATACCGCCCGTTGGGTCATGCCCGACCGCTATCGCGATGACTTCCGTCAGGGCCTGCAATACGTTATTTCGGTTCAGGGCTACGAGTGGGGGCTGGCGGTGCATCAGGTCAGCCGCTCGCTGCGCCTGGACCCGAACGAAATCAAGTGGCGCACCCACCGTGGTCAACGGCCATGGCTGGCGGGCACGGTGATTGAACACATGTGTGCGTTGCTTGACGTTTCCGAACTGGCCGAATTGATCGCCAGCGGTGGGGCAAAGCACATGGGCGGCAGCAAACCGAACCACAAACCGACATAAAAACACGCGACGGCAGTCACTGCCGCTGCACAGAACACACACCGCTAGGGCGGTTTTTCGAGGGGTCAGGGTATGAATGATAAGGCGTCGTCTGCAAAAGGTTCCGAAGATCCGATCCTGCAATGGGTAACCTTCAAGCTGGACAATGAAACCTACGGCATCAACGTGATGCGCGTTCAGGAAGTCCTGCGTTACACCGAAATCGCCCCGGTCCCGGGTGCCCCGAGCTACGTGCTGGGCATCATCAACCTGCGCGGTAACGTGGTCACCGTGATCGACACCCGTCAGCGTTTCGGCCTGATGAATGCCGAGATCAGCGACAACACCCGGATCGTCATCATCGAAGCCGACAAGCAAGTGGTCGGCATCATGGTCGACAGCGTGGCCGAAGTGGTTTACCTCCGTCAGTCGGAAATCGAAACCGCGCCGAACGTGGGTAACGAAGAGTCCGCCAAGTTCATTCAAGGCGTGTGCAACAAGAACAACGAATTGCTGATCCTGGTCGAGCTGGACAAGATGATGAGCGAAGAAGAATGGTCGGAACTGGAGAGTATCTGATTGATTCTTGAGGTTGCGGTCATTGTCCTGTTCCTCTTCTGGGCAGGCACGCTGGCGATGTTTCTGGCGTACATTCGAGGCCAGCGGCAGATCGCTGCGCAACAGGCCCAGGGCGATGCGCTGCGTGATCAGCGCATCAAGGACCTGGCCAAGCGCGTTGACGACTATCAGAGCGGCAACGTGCGCATGGGTGAAGACCTGCACGAACTGCGCGCCGTCGTCGGGCCGTTGCCGGACAAGCTGGCTCAGCTTGAGCAGCGCGACCCGTCGAGCCTGTCGTTCGCCCAGGCAGCACGCCTGGTCGGAATGGGCGCGAGCGTTGATGAACTGACTCAGTCCTGCGGGTTGACCCAGGCTGAGGCGGAGCTCATGAGTAAGCTGCACAAGAACTGATTTTTGCGATTCGGCTGAAATCGCTATCGCGAGCAAACTTTGCTCCTACGGATTACTGGCGTTCACAACATTCGCGAACACCTGGATTCCGTAGGAGCAAAGCTTGCTCGCGAAGGCGTCTTTGAAGCCTCAGTAATCATCCCCGCGATCGGTGATGTCCTTCTCGACCATCAACGCACTCGGATCATGCCCCTGCGGAAACTTGCCCTTCAGATTCCACGCAAACGCAATGATCTCGGCAATCGTCCGATACAACTCCTCCGGAATACTGTCCCCCAGCTCCATCCTTGCCAGCAGTTTCACCAGCTCGGCGTTCTCGTAAATCGGCACTTCATAATCGCGGGCAATCTTCAGGATTTCTTCCGCCAGCTCCTCGTCGCCCTTGGCTGTGAGGGTCGGGGCGTGGGTGCCGTCGTATTTGAGGGCAATGGCCTGGCGTGGCGTATCGGAATTTCTCATGCGGTTTCGTCGACCCAGCGTTGTTCGAGGCGGGTTTGCGGCCCTTGCGGTGGTGTGCCCAAGTGGCAATCGAGATCGCCGACGTTCAGGCCTGACGCCAACAAGCGTTCGCGCAGCCCGGCCAGATTGCTCTCGATCAGGCTCGCGGTGTAGGGCCGCTCGGCCCACAGCTGGCTGGACAGGCTGCCCTCGATCAACTGCGCCTGAATCTGCAGGGGGCCCAGCGGTTCCATGTCGAACGCCAGTTCGACGCGCCACAGTTGTTGCTTGGGTTCGCGTTCGTCACGGCGTTCCTTGGGTTGATCTTTTTCGGGAGCTTCCTCGCGCTGGAATTTGATCTGCAGCGGCACGATGTCCTGCATGTTGCGCATCGGGATTTCAAGTTGCCAGGTGCTCATCAGCCGACCGTCGTCCGTGACGCCGGTCTGTTCCAGGCTCGACAGTTGATGGCTCTGCAGGCGTGAAACCGCCGCTGCGGCCAAACGCAGCAAGTGCTCCAGATCACCTTCACCGTCCAGGCTTTGCAGGAAACGCTCGGGCAGGGGGAAACTGGTCGGCTGCGGTTTGGCGCTGACCTGACCGAGCATGCCGAGGGCGCTGCGCACGAAACTCGGCATGGCCTGGGCCAGGGTATTGGCAGCAATGATTGCGTTGAGGTTGGTATTGGCCGGCAGCCCCTGGCTCAGTTGCGCGATCAGCTTGAGCAGGTCGCCTTTCATGTCGGGTGCCAGTGTCGGATTTTGCCCGGTGAGCAGTTTCGCCTCGAGGAACAAGCCGCTATTGGCCAGGGCCAGGGCCAGGCCTTTAGGCGTACTCAGTTGCTGAACGTCCGGCAGGCCGGCGAGCAACTTGTCCACGGCGGCTCGCAGGTCGCTGGAGGTCTGATTCGAGGCTGGCAGGTTTTGCAGGAGTTTGAGCAATCCGTCCAGCGAGCCTTGGCGGCTTTGTTGGCTGACCAGTTGCTGGGTGACTGCCAATTGTTCCTGACGACTGCTCAGCGGGACGAATTTCAGGGTTTGGGTGTCTTGCACCAGCGCGCTCAACAACGTGCCGATGCGCAGCGGCGTCGGGCTGTCGATGCTCAGGGTGCTGCCGCTCAGTGACGTGTTGAGCAGGCTCACCAGCGAGCGAAACACCGTCGGCTGCCCCGGCACTTGCGGCAGCACCTGGGACGTCAGCACTTGGCCTTGCAGCAAGGTGCCCACCGGCAATTGCGCCGTGTCGAGGCGGGTGAGGGTGGCAACGCTTGCGGCGATGGCCTGTTGCACGGTGATGGCCAGGTTGCTCGCCGACGGCTGGGTGATCGCCAGGTTCGTGCCCTGAGGCAACGGCTGACTGCTGGTGGCCTGAACCGTGGTCTGACGGCCGCTTTCGAGGGTGACCTTGAGCAGCAGTTGAAAAGTCTGATCCGCCTGCTTGAGCGACAGCACTTCGGCCTTGGCAGATTGCCCGGCGGTGATCAGACCCTCCATCGGCGTCAGCAGCTTCAGCAAATCGCCACTCACCACCTGCGGCCGCGACGTGGCGGGCGTGGTCGGTGGTAGCGGGAGGATGTTCATTTCGCCTGTCATACGCGGTCACAACCTGAGGAAATTGCCCTCTTTAGAGTAGGGCATGGCATGTATAATGCCGCCCGTCTTTCGGAGAGTGGCGAAAACATTGCAATTGTTTGACACAGCTCTCTAGAACAGGCCGCCAATGCATCTATGCTGCATCTCTTTAGCGGCCGCTCCGCCGCCGACTTGAACCGCAAAAGGCCCGTGATCTCTTGACCAGTCCTGTCCTGCAAACCGTTGCCCTTGCCTGTGAGCGAGACCTTCGGCTGCTCTTCGAAAATCTCGAATTGAGACTGGCCAGTGGCGAAATGTTGCAAATCAGCGGCCCCAACGGCAGTGGCAAAACCAGCCTTTTACGTCTGCTGTCAGGCCTGATGCAACCGACCGCCGGTCAAGTACTGCTCAACGGTCAGCCGTTGAACGAACAACGCAGTGAACTGGCGCGCAACCTGCTGTGGATAGGTCACGCCGCCGGCATCAAGGATTTGCTGACCCCGGAAGAAAACCTCAGCTGGCTCTGTGCCCTGCATCAACCGGCCTCCCATGAAGCCATTTGGGCAGCGCTTGCCGCTGTCGGACTGCGCGGTTTCGAAGATGTTCCCTGTCACACCCTGTCCGCTGGTCAGCAACGCCGCGTGGCGTTGGCGCGTCTGTACCTGGACAGTCCGCCGCTGTGGATCCTCGACGAGCCGTTCACCGCACTCGACAAGCAAGGCGTGGCGCAACTCGAAGAACACCTGGCCGCGCACTGTGAGCGCGGCGGCATGGTCGTGCTGACCACTCACCACACGCTGACCCGGATGCCGGCCGGCTATCGCGACATCGATTTGGGGAACTGGGCCGTATGAGTGTTTTCGGCCTGTTGGTCGCCCGTGAGGCTCGCTTGTTGTTCCGCCGTCCGGCGGAGTTGGCCAATCCGCTTGTATTCTTCGCGATCGTGGTTTCGCTGTTCCCGTTGGCGGTCGGTCCCGAGTCTCAATTGTTGCAAACCTTGTCTCCGGGACTGGTCTGGGTGGCAGCCCTTTTATCGGTTTTGCTCTCGCTGGACGGGCTTTTCCGCAGTGATTTCGAAGACGGTTCCCTTGAGCAGTGGGTCCTTTCGCCGCACCCCCTGCCTCTTCTGGTTTTGGCCAAGGTACTGGCACACTGGGCCTTCTCTGGTCTGGCACTGGTTTTGCTCGCTCCACTGCTGGCGTTGATGCTCGGTTTGCCAACCGCCTGTCTGCCGGTGTTGCTGCTTTCCCTGTTGCTCGGTACACCGGTGCTCAGCCTGCTCGGTGCGGTGGGCGCAGCCCTGACGGTGGGGTTGAAGCGTGGTGGCCTGTTGCTGGCGCTGCTGATTCTGCCGTTGTACATCCCGGTGTTGATTCTCGGCAGTGGCGCTTTGCAGGCGGCCTTGCAGGGCATGCCGGCGACCGGTTATCTCCTGTGGCTTGGCAGCCTGACCGCCCTGGCGATAACCCTGACACCTTTTGCAATAGCTGCTGGCCTGAAGATCAGCGTCGGCGAATAATGAGGTCTGGTTAAATTTTAACCAGTAAAGACCCTGCGCTGCTCGTGATGGCGAGCAGCAACCGTGATGGAAACAGTAATGAACTGGACCTGGTTTCATAAGCTCGGCTCACCCAAATGGTTTTACGGCATCAGCGGCAAACTGCTGCCGTGGCTGAGTATCGCCGCGTTGCTGCTGATCGGCATCGGTGTCGTTTGGGGGCTGGCCTTCGCGCCGCCTGACTACCAGCAAGGCAACAGCTTTCGCATCATCTATATCCACGTTCCGGCCGCCATGCTCGCGCAGTCCATCTACGTGATGCTGGCGGTGTGCGGGATCGTCGGGCTGGTGTGGAAGATGAAACTGGCCGACGTCGCCCTGCAATGCGCAGCGCCGATTGGTGCCTGGATGACCGCCGTGGCGCTGGTCACCGGCGCGATCTGGGGCAAGCCGACCTGGGGCTCGTGGTGGGTCTGGGATGCGCGACTAACGTCCATGCTTATTCTGCTGTTTCTGTACTTCGGTCTCATTGCGCTGGGCAACGCCATCAGCAATCGTGACAGCGCGGCCAAGGCCTGCGCGGTGCTGGCGATTGTCGGCGTGATCAACATCCCGATCATCAAGTACTCGGTGGAGTGGTGGAACACCCTGCACCAGGGCGCGACCTTCACCCTCACCGAAAAACCGGCAATGCCGGCCGAGATGTGGCTGCCACTGCTGCTGACGGCGCTGGGTTTCTACTGTTTCTTCGGCGCGGTATTGCTGCTGCGCATGCGCCTTGAAGTGCTCAAGCGCGAAGCTCGCGCCAGTTGGGTAAAGGCCGAAGTGCAGAACAGTCTGGAGGCCGCTCGATGAGTTTTGCTTCATTCGGCGACTTCCTCGCCATGGGTCATCATGGCCTGTATGTCTGGTCAGCCTATGGCATCTGCCTTACGGTGCTGGCCCTCAACGTGGCGGCGCCGGTCCTGGCCCGCAAGCGGTATCTGCAACAAGAGGCGCGTCGTCTGCGCCGGGAGAACGGCAAGTGAATCCGCTGCGCAAAAAGCGTCTTATCATCATTCTCGCGATCCTGGTCGGTGTCGGCGCTGCCGTCGGCCTGGCCCTGAGCGCCCTGCAGCAGAACATCAATCTGTTTTACACACCGACGCAAATCGCCAATGGAGAAGCGCCGCAAGACACACGCATTCGTGCGGGCGGCATGGTCGAGAAAGGTTCGCTGCAACGTTCCGGCGATTCGCTGGACGTGAAATTCATCGTCACTGACTTCAACAAGTCCGTAACCATCAGCTACCGCGGCATCCTCCCGGACCTGTTCCGCGAAGGGCAGGGCATCGTCGCCCTGGGCAAGCTCAACGCCGACGGCGTGGTGGTGGCTGACGAAGTGCTGGCCAAGCACGACGAGAAATACATGCCGCCGGAAGTGACCAAGGCCCTGAAAGACAGCGGCCAGTCGGCACCCACTCCAGCAAAAGAGGGCTAATTGATGACATCCGGAATCTTTATCCCTGAATTGGGCCACCTGGCGATGATTCTGGCGCTGTGTTTCGCGCTGGTTCAAGCCGTGGTGCCGTTGCTGGGTGCCTGGCGCGGCGACCGCTTGTGGATGAGCCTGGCTCAGCCCGCCGCCTGGGGCCAGTTTGCCTTTCTGTTGTTCGCCTTCGGTTGCCTGACCTACGCATTCATGGCCGACGACTTCTCCGTTGCCTACGTCGCCAGCAACTCCAACAGCGCATTGCCGTGGTACTACAAGTTCAGCGCCGTGTGGGGCGCGCACGAAGGTTCGTTGCTGCTGTGGGCGTTGATCCTCGGCGGCTGGACATTCGCGGTGTCGGTGTTCTCCCGCCAGTTGCCGCAAGTCATGCTGGCGAGGGTGCTGGCGGTGATGGGCATGATCAGCACCGGTTTCCTGCTGTTCCTGATCCTCACCTCGAACCCGTTCGCCCGCATCCTGCCGCAAATTCCAGCGGACGGTCGCGACCTCAATCCGTTGCTGCAAGACATCGGCCTGATCGTTCACCCACCGATGCTGTACATGGGGTATGTCGGATTCTCCGTGGCGTTCGCGTTTGCCATTGCCGCATTGCTCGGCGGCCGTCTTGATGCGGCGTGGGCGCGCTGGTCGCGTCCATGGACCATCGTCGCCTGGGCCTTCCTCGGCATCGGCATCACCCTCGGTTCGTGGTGGGCTTACTACGAACTCGGCTGGGGCGGCTGGTGGTTCTGGGACCCGGTGGAAAACGCCTCGTTCATGCCATGGCTGGTGGGCACCGCGTTGATTCACTCGTTGGCGGTCACGGAAAAACGTGGCGTGTTCAAGAGCTGGACCGTGTTGCTGGCCATTGCTGCGTTCTCGCTGAGCTTGCTCGGGACGTTCCTCGTGCGTTCCGGCGTGTTGACCTCGGTTCACGCCTTTGCCTCCGATCCTGAGCGCGGCGTGTTCATCCTGATCTTCCTGCTGTTCGTGGTCGGCGGTTCGCTGACGTTGTTTGCCCTGCGCGCGCCGGTGGTGAAAAGCCATGTCGGCTTCAACCTCTGGTCCCGGGAAACCCTGTTGCTGGGTAACAACCTGGTGCTGGTGGTGGCGGCTTCGATGATCCTGCTCGGCACCTTGTATCCGCTGATCCTCGATGCGATGACCGGCGCCAAGCTGTCGGTCGGCCCGCCATACTTCAACGCGCTGTTCATTCCGTTGATGGCGTTGCTGATGGTGGTAATGGCCGTCGGCATGCTGGTGCGCTGGAAAGACACCCCGGTCAAATGGCTGATGAGCATGTTGACCCCGGTGCTGCTCGGCAGCGCCGCGTTGGCCGTGATGGCCGGTGTCGCTTACGGCGATTTCAACTGGGCGGTGATCGCGACCTTCATGCTCGCGGCCTGGGTATTGCTGGCCGGCGTGCGTGACATTTTCGACAAGACGCGCCACAAAGGCTTGATCAAAGGCCTGCCGACCCTGACCCGTAGCTATTGGGGCATGCAAGTTGCGCATTTGGGCATCGCCGTGTGTGCACTCGGTGTCGTGCTGTCGAGCCAGAACAGTGCCGAACGCGACCTACGCCTGGCGCCGGGCGAATCCATGGACCTGGGCGGCTACCAGTTCGTGTTCGAAGGCGCCAAGCACTTCGAAGGCCCGAACTTCACCTCCGACAAGGGCACCGTGCGGGTCATCCGCGACGGCAAGGAAATCAGCGTGCTGCACCCGGAAAAACGTCTGTACACCGTGCAGAACTCGGTGATGACCGAAGCCGGGATCGACGCCGGTTTTACCCGTGACCTCTACGTCGCACTCGGCGAACCGCTGGGCGATGGTGCCTGGGCTGTACGCGTGCACGTCAAACCGTTCGTGCGCTGGATCTGGTTCGGTGGACTGCTCACCGGTTTGGGTGGGTTGCTGGCGGCGCTGGATCGTCGTTATCGGGTCAAGGTAAAAAGCCGCGTGCGTGAAGC
Organism: Pseudomonas sp. LBUM1651; assembly: GCF_059716135.1. Classification (NCBI taxonomy): domain Bacteria; kingdom Pseudomonadati; phylum Pseudomonadota; class Gammaproteobacteria; order Pseudomonadales; family Pseudomonadaceae; genus Pseudomonas; species Pseudomonas sp. LBUM1651. Next base: position 1,749,292 of record NZ_CP166805.1, read on the forward strand.
ACTGGGCATGTCGGGAGCGACTGCATGAGACGTTGGTTGATGCTGTTGCCACTGGTGATTTTTCTGGTCGTGGCTGTGTTCCTTTATCGCGGGTTGTACCTGGACCCCGCCGAGCTGCCTTCGGCAATGATCGGCAAGCCGTTCCCGGAGTTTTCCCTGCCTGCAGTGCAGGGCGACAAGACTCTGACCAAGGCTGACATTCTCGGTAAGCCGGCACTGGTCAACGTATGGGGCACCTGGTGCATTTCCTGCCGGGTTGAGCACCCGGTGCTGAACAAACTGGCGGAGAAGGGCGTGGTGATCTACGGCATCAACTACAAGGACGTCAACGCAGACGCCTTGAAGTGGCTGACGGAATTCCACAATCCGTATCAACTGGACATCCGTGACGACGAAGGTACGTTGGGCTTGAACCTTGGAGTTTATGGCGCTCCGGAAACCTTCTTCATCGATGCCAAGGGCATCATCCGCGACAAGTTCGTCGGCGTGATCGACGAACAGGTCTGGCGCGAAAAACTGGCGGCCAAGTATCAGGCGCTGGTGGACGAGGCCAAGCCATGAAGCGCTGGATAGCCGCTGTTGTACTGGGCTTGAGCATGGCCGGCGTCGCACACGCCGCCATCGACACCTACGAGTTCGCCAAAGAAGGTGATCGCGAGCGTTTTCGCGAGCTGACCAAAGAGCTGCGTTGCCCCAAGTGCCAGAATCAGGACATCGCCGATTCCAACGCGCCGATCGCCGCCGACCTGCGCAAAGAGATTTTTCGCATGTTGGGCGAGGGCAAGGACAATCAGCAGATCATCGACTTCATGGTCGACCGCTATGGTGATTTCGTCCGCTACAAACCCGCTCTGAACGCCAAGACTGCCTTGCTCTGGTTCGGCCCGGCCGGCCTGTTGCTGGGTGGTTTTGTGATCATCGCCGTGATCGTCCGCCGTCGTCGCGTGCAACGCACCGACAGCCCGGACGCGCTTTCTGCCGAGGAGCGCGAGCGCCTCGACCACCTGTTGGATAAAACCAAGAATGATTGATTTCTGGCTCGCTGCAGGTCTGCTGCTTCTGGTTGCCCTGAGTTTTCTGCTGATCCCCGTTCTGCGTGGTCGTCGCGCTCAGCTGGAAGAGGATCGTACTGCCCTGAACGTCGCGCTGTATCAGGAGCGCGTGGCTGAGTTGCAAACCGAGCAGGAAGAGGGCGTGCTCAACGCTGCGCAACTGGAAACCGGTCGCGCCGAAGCAGCCCGTGAACTGCTCGCCGACACTGAAGGCGTCGAGGCACCGCGCGTGGCGCGCCTGGGCAAACCGTTGCCCTTGCTGGCGGCGATTCTGGTGCCGGTGTTGGGGCTTGGGCTCTACCTGCATTTCGGGGCGAGCGACAAGGTCGAACTGACCCGCGAATTCTCTCAGGCGCCGCAGTCGATGGAAGAGATGACCCGTCGCCTGGAACGCGCCGTCGCGGCTCAACCGGATTCAGCAGAAGGCCTGTACTTCCTGGGTCGGACCTACATGGCGCAGGATCGTCCTGGCGATGCGGCGAAGATCTTCGAACGCACGGTGAACCTGGCCGGTCGTCAGCCGGAATTGTTGGGGCAATGGGCGCAGGCTCAGTACTTCGCCGACGGCAAGAAGTGGTCGGACAAGGTTCAAGCGTTGACCGACGAAGCATTGAAAGCCGATCCGAAGGAAGTTACCAGCCTTGGCCTGCTTGGCATCGCCGCGTTTGAGAGCGCGCGTTATCAGGATGCCATCGACTACTGGAATCGCCTGCTGGCGCAACTGCCGCCGGACGACAACTCCCGGGCCGCGCTGCAAGGCGGTATTGCCCGCGCCACTGAAAAACTCGAAGCCGGCGGCGGCAAGGTCGCCCAGGCGCCTGCGGTCAAGTCGGCGCTGCTCAAAGTCAGCGTCGATCTGGCGCCAGCGCTCAAGACCAAGGTTCAGCCGGGTGACAGCGTGTTCATCTTCGCTCGCGCCACCAATGGCCCGCCGGCGCCACTGGCCGCCAAACGCCTGACCGTGGCTGACTTGCCGGCGACTGTCGAATTGGGCGATGCCGACGCAATGATGCCGCAGTTGAAACTGTCGAACTTCCCTGAAGTCCAACTGGTTGCGCGCATCTCTCGTGCGGGTCAGCCGACTGCCGGGGAATGGATCGGTCGCAGCCAGCCGCTGGCCAGCAGCACCACCACGCCGCAAAAACTGACAATCGACAGCCCGGACAAATAACAGGAAAACGCAACTATGACCGCTATCGCTCGTATCACCCTGCTCAGTCTGGTTTTGGGGTTAAGCGCGTGTGCGGTCCAGCGGCCGGAGCCGACGCCGTTGCCACCGATTCCACCCTCGCAGCCCCGTCCCACGCCTTCGACGACACCCACTCCGGGAAAGCCGAGCATTCCGGCCAAGCCCGCCAAACCGCTGCCGCGTACCTCCGCCAGCTTCGCGCCGCCGCCGGGTGGCAACAGCCATTGGGATCCCAAGCTCGGCGTTTATGTGCTCGATGACCAGACCAATACCTTCTACCGCCAGCGCACGTATTACCGTTGGAACAATGGCTGGAGCCGAGCGATCAGTCCGAACGGGCCTTGGGAAGAGACGGATATCCATGGCGTGCCGGGTGGGCTGGGACGGCAATTCGGGCAGTAACGCAAAAGGCGACTTTCAGGGGTCGCCTTTTTTGTGGGCGCTGTGTTCCAGCAAGTACGGCGACAAGCGAAGAGGATGTTTTGATGTCAGGCAGGTTGATCTATCTCATCGGGCCTTCAGGTTCGGGCAAGGACAGCCTGCTGGATGCTGCGCGAACGCGGTTGGCCGAACGCGGCTGTCGTATCGTGCGGCGAGTCATCACACGCTCGGCGGAAGCGGTCGGGGAAGCGGCGCTGGGCGTCAGCGAGCAGCAGTTCGCCGAGATGCAGGCTCAGGGAGCATTTGCCCTGAGCTGGCAGGCCAATGGCCTGGCTTATGGCATCCCGCGTGAAATCGACGAGTGGCTGGCGGCGGGGGACGACGTACTGGTCAACGGTTCACGCGGGCATCTGGCGCAAGCCCGTGAACGTTATCCGGGCGTGTTGGTGGTGTTGCTGACCGTGGACCAGGCGGTGTTGCGCCAGCGCCTGCTTGAGCGCGGGCGTGAGTCAGAAGCCGAGATCAATCAGCGGCTGGCGCGTAATGCCCGTTTCAGTGAGCGCCTGTTGGCTGAGGACCCGAGCGTGCATGTGCTCGACAACTCAGGACCGCTGGAGCACACCGTCGAGCGCCTGCTGGCTTGCATGGACGAGACCGGCCCGAGCGTCTGATTGAACGGTATTCAGAGCATGGCCTGATACTGAATCAATGCCTTGGTCGAGTTTGTCAGGCCTTGTCGGGACAGAAGATTGAGATAGCTGTCGACATCCAGCGGTGGCATTTTTAGCTGCTGCCGTTGGCTATATGCAGCCATGATTACTGCAGACGAGTCCAGATCGAAGAGATTGCCGACGAACTCGTCAGGATGCTGTGCTTCGATACCGAAAGGTTCGAGCGCTGTGCAGGGGAAGTCTTTCTGATTGAAGGTGACGATGACGCTCGCGTTACAGCGAATGGCTGCAGCCAGCACATGGCGATCGTCGATATCGGGCAACGTTAATCCTTCTATCAAATTCTCGTGACCCGTCACGCACGCGTCGGGCAAAGCCTGATCCATCAATTCAGACGTGCGATTCAGTTGTCCTGCGGTCAGATCCGGACGGTTCTTGAGCAGATTTCGTTTTCATTCGTTGTGTATCTCCTGAGACCATTTCGCTCTGAATAGTCCCGAGAGCGCGAGCCACATCAGAAAATCTCTCAAGGGAGCGGGGTAAAGCACACATGCGTCATATACAGCAGTAAAAGAGGAGTGCCTCACTCGTATCCTGTCCTTAACGCTTGTGCCTGCTCGGCGAGAAGCTTCATTGCTTGCTCGCTGTCAATGTTGCGCCGGGTTTTATAGTCCATCAAATCGGCAAAGCGCACACGTCGGTGCTTGCCGGTTTTGTGGTAGGACAAGTCGCCGGATTCAAGCAGTTTGATCAGGTGCGGACGTGAGACGTTGAGCAAGTCCGCTGCTTCCTGGGTAGTGAGTTCAGCGTGAATCGGGACCACCTTGACGGCGTTGCCTGCCGCGAGCTCAGCCAGGATATCGACCAGTAACCGAAGTGCCGAGGTGGGCAGTTCGACAGAATGAGCTTCGTTTCGCTCATCAAAAATCTGGATGTGCTGGGTTTCGAATCGAGTCGCAAGATACGCCGCTAAAGCGCGCTGGCCTTCGATGGCGGCTTGAACCTCGCTTTCCATAGGCAAGGTGATCGGTGGGTGGATGACAGGCGGCAGGGCGTTTCCAATATTCTGAATAATCGAAGCTGGGAGGCTATTCGAATTAATCGAAAATCGCAACAAACGAAATAATCGAAACGCAAGGCTTCTTTCACCAACAACCCCCGCACATACTCCACAAACACCCGAGCCTTTGCGCTGCCCATCCGCCCGGTAGGAAACACCGCCCGCAGGTCCTGATTCGGCAGAGACCACTCCTTCATCACTCCTTGGCTGCAATCACACTTGGTAAAACAACCGAACGTCGTAATCGGGATTTTTGTGCTTGAGTAAAGATAACTCTAGAGTTACTTTTGTCTGGGCCGGAGCAAGGAGGCTGGTGGTGCAAAGCAGGTTATTGATCAAGGAGCTGGAGGAGGCGGGCTGGACGCTGGATCGGATTACCGGCAGCCATCATCTCTTCACCCACCGATACAACCCGTACACGATTCCCGTCCCTCACCCGAAAAAGGATTTACCGATCGGGACGGTTAAAAGCATCAGGAGGCGCGCCGGGCTTTACTCCCCGCCAGCCAGTTACGCAGGAGATCCATAATGCAATATCCAATCTGTATCGAGTGGGGCGACGAGAACACCGCCATCGGTATTCAGATCCCCGATATTCCGGGCGCCGTAACGGCCGGGGATACGTTTGAAGACGCCTATAACGCGGCGATCGAGATTGCCCACATCATGCTTCAGGAAATAGCGGCTGACGGGGAAGCGATTCCGATGCCTTCTTCGGCAGCCGTCCATCGTGGCAACCCGGACTTTGCCGACATGGGATGGGGAATGCTGGAGCTGGACATCGCGCCGTACATGGGCAAGACCGAGAAGGTCAATGTCACGTTGCCCGGCTATGTGATTCAGCGGATTGACCGGTATGTGCGCGAGCACAATGTCAAAAGCCGCTCATCCTTTCTGGCAGATGCGGCGATGGAGAAGCTGGTTCGGCATTGAGTCGTGTCATTGCCGTCGATATCGCGAGCAGACTCGCTCCCACAGGTTCCTGCAAATCCTGTGGGAGCGAGCCTGCTCGCGAAAAGCCTTACGCCGTTGCCAGAGAAGGTTCTTTGGAAACACTCAAAAACCGCAACAACGCCAACAACGGAAACGCGCTGCCCACGATCACGATCCACAACCAGCCGCCGTGCTCATACACCGCACTGGCCACCGAGGAGCCAAACGCGCCGCCGATGAAAATGCTGGTCATGTACAGCGCATTCAGGCGGCTGCGGCTTTTGGCGTCGAGGGCGTAGACCGCGCGTTGGCCAAGGACCATGTTCATTTGTACGCAGAAGTCGAGCACCACGCCGGTGACGGCGAGGCCAATGACGCTGTAGGCCGGATGGATGAACGCTGGCAGGAAGCTCAGGCTGGCGAACAGCAGGGCCAACAGCGAAGCGGTGCGGGTGTGGCCGGCGTCCGCCAGTCGACCGGCGATCGGCGCGGCGATCGCACCGATGGCTCCAACCAGGGCGAAGATCGCTATCTGGGTTTGCGACAGGCCGTGATTGCGTGCCAGTTCCAGCGGCACGGCTGTCCAGAACAGGCTGAACGTGGCGAACATGCAACCCTGGTAAAACGCGCGCTGACGCAGTACCGGTTGTTGGCGCAACAGCGTCCACAACGAGCCCAGCAATTGGCCATAAGAGGCGCTGTGATCCGGCTGGCGCTTGGGAATCGTCACGGCCAGCACGATGCTGATCGCCGCCATCAACACGGCTGCGATCACGAACATCGCACGCCAGCCGAAGTGATCAGCCACAACGCTGGACACCGGCCGCGCCAACAGAATCCCCAGCAGCAAGCCGCCCATGATTCCGCCGACCACCCGGCCGCGGGTCTCCTCCGGCGCCAGGTGCGCGGCCAGTGGAATCAGGATCTGCACCGACACCGAGCTGAAACCTACCAGCAGCGAGATCAACAGAAACACGTTGGGTTGATCGGTAAACGCTGCGCCCAACAGACTGGCGATCGCCACCACCGTGGTGATGATCATCAGCCGGCGGTTTTCCAGCAGATCGCCCAGCGGCACCAGGAAGAACAGGCCCAGTGCGTAACCAATCTGGGTCAGAGAAACGATCAGGCTGGCCATGGTGCTAGTCAGGCCAATGTCCGGCGCGATCAAGCCGATGATCGGCTGGGCGTAGTAAATGTTGGCAACAATGGCGCCGCAGCAAAAGGCGAACAGCAGCACCATGCCTTTGGTCATTGTCGCGGCGCCTTGGGGCGCCTGATTCGCTGGGTTCATAACGTGTCTCGCTGAGCAAAATGGAATGCGCGCAGGCTAAGCTGCCGGCCGGAACGGCGGAAGTGGGATTGGAGTGATAGTAATCATTCCTTTGCGGAATGAGTGACGCCGTGCCGGTGAATCGTGCGCGCGAGAATTTCGAGGTCCGATGATACATTCACTTACATCTTGTTCGATAGCGTGCTTATGTTCTCTCTTCACGATTCATACCGGAAGGCACTTTCATGAACGCGATATTCCGTCACCTGATTCGCGGTGCTTCAGTTATCAGCTTGATTGGCTTGTTCACGGCAGGTTTCGCTCAGGCGGCTGACGCGCCGGGGATGCGCATCGGCGTGCGCGGCGAGATCACCGGGGTGAGTCCCGACATCTTGAAAGTTCACGTCAACAGTGGCGAGAACGTGGTCATCAATCTGACCAAGGACACCAAGATCCGCGCCGTCACCCTGGCCAATATCGAAGACATCAAACCGGGCAGTTACATCGGCTCGGCGGCCATTGCGCAGGAAGACGGTTCGTTGAAAGCCCTGGAAGTCCATGTCTTCCCACCGGAGCTGGCCGGCAGCGGCGACGGCCATCGGCCCTTTGATCTGGTCAAGGGCAGCAGCATGACCAATGGCAGCGTCGGCGATCTGGTGGTGAGCAATGGTCGTGTGCTGACCGTCAACTACAAGGGGGGGCAGCAGAAGATTCTGGTGCCGGAGGATGTGCCGATTGTGAACCTGGTGCCAGGGGATCGCAGCTTGCTGAAAGTGGGCGTGAAGATCGTGACGTTCGTGACGCAGAGTGCCGACGGGACGCTGACGGCGCAGTCGATTTCGGCCGGCAAGGATGGCGTGACCCCACCCATGTAACTGCGCTCGCGAGACGACTGTAGGAGCTGAGCTTGCTCGCGATGGCGGTAGAACATTCAACATTCATGTGAGAGACAGACCGCTATCGCGAGCAAGCTCAGCTCCTACAGGTTCTCGGTGTTTTTTCAGTAAAAAAAAGGCGACCTTTGCAGGTCGCCTTTTCATTGCGCTCAGGAATTACTGACCGCTGTAAATCTGATCAAAAATCCCGCCATCATTGAAGTGAGTCTTCTGCACTGCGCGCCAGTCACCAAAGGTCTTCTCCACCGACAGGAAATCCACTTTCGGGAAGCGATCGGTGTACTTGGCCAGTACCGCCGGATCACGCGGGCGCAGGTAGTTGGCGGCGGCAATTTCCTGACCTTCCGGCGACCACAGGTACTTCAGGTATTCCTCGGCGGCGGCGCGGGTGCCTTTCTTCTCGACCACTTTGTCGACCACAGACACTGGCGGCTCGGCTTCGGCGGAAACGCTTGGGTAGATGACTTCGAACTGGTCACGGCCAAACTCGCGGGCAATCATTTCCGCTTCGTTTTCGAAGGTCACCAGCACGTCGCCGATCTGATTGGTCATGAACGTGGTGGTGGCGGCACGGCCACCGGTATCGAGCACTGGCGCTTGTTTGAACAGTTTGCCGACGAAGGCTTTGGCCTTGTTCTCGTCACCGCCGTTCTTCAGCACATAACCCCAGGCCGACAGATAGGTGTAGCGGCCGTTGCCGGAGGTTTTCGGGTTTGGCACGATTACTTGCACGCCGTCCTTGAGCAGATCCGGCCAGTCTTTCAGGGCTTTCGGGTTGCCTTTGCGCACGATGAACACCGTTGCCGAGGTGAACGGCGCGCTGTTGTTCGGCAGGCGGGTGACCCAGTTGTCCGGGACCAGTTTGCCGTTGTCCGCCAGAGCGTTGATGTCGGTGGCCATGTTCATGGTGATGACGTCAGCCGGCAGGCCGTCGATCACGGAACGCGCCTGTTTGCTGGAACCGCCGAAGGACATCTGCAGGGTGATGTTTTCGTTGTGCTCCGCTTGCCAGTGTTTCTGAAACGCAGTGTTGTAGTCCTTGTAGAAATCTCGCATCACGTCGTAGGAAACGTTGAGCAGGGTTGGTGCAGCCTGAGCCATGCTGGTCAGTGCCAGGCCAGCGGCCAGAAGTGAGGCGCCAAAGAGTTTTTTCACTGCGCATTCCTTGTTCTAATTTAAAAGTGAGGCATTTTGCCAGCGACTATAACTGCGCTCGCATAGTCCTTTAAAGATTAAAAAGCACTTTGCTTATTCCAGTTTCTTGAACAGAGCATTGCCACACCGCGAGCAAAATGCAGCGCCATGCTCGTGGCTGTTTTTCTTGCACACCGGGCAGTCATGTTGCAACTGTTCGCCGCGCATGGCGTTGGCCAGCTCTGCGGTGAAAATCCCCGTCGGCACCGCGATGATCGAGTAACCGGTGATCATCACCAGCGACGAAATCACCTGACCCAGCGGTGTCTTGGGCACGATGTCGCCAAAGCCTACGGTAGTCAGCGTCACGATAGCCCAGTAGATACCTTTCGGAATGCTGGTGAAGCCGTGCTCCGGACCTTCGATCACGTACATCAGCGTGCCGAACACTGTCACCAATGTGCAGACGCTGACCAGAAACACCACGATCTTCTGCTTGCTGCCGCGCAGCGCCGACATCAGATAATTGGCTTGTTTCAGATAAGGACTGAGCTTGAGCACGCGGAAAATCCGCAGCATCCGAATGATCCGGATAATCAGCAAATACTGCGCATCGGCGTAATACAGCGCCAGGATGCCCGGCACGATCGCCAGCAAATCCACCAGGCCGTAAAAGCTGAACGCGTAACGCAATGGCTTTGGCGAGCAGTAAAGCCGCAGGCCATATTCGATGGCGAAGATGACGGTGAAGCCCCACTCGATGTATGCCAGCACGTTGGCGTAGTTCTTGTGGATTGTGTCGATGCTGTCGAGCATCACGATCACAATGCTGGCGAGAATGATCAACAACAGAATGCCGTCGAAGCGCCGGCCGGCCTTGGTGTCGCTCTGGAAAACCATGACGTAAAGGTCTTCACGCCAGTTTTTGCTGCTGTCCATGGGAAACGCCTGAATCGAGAATCAGCGAAGCCTAGGGTGATTCTCCCCGGTAGCGCAAGGCGCACTGTCGACGGCGGCCTGGCGCAGCACGCGAATGCCGGCGCGGATCAGCCAGCAGGCGAGGATGAACGGCGCGGTCAGCGTGGCCAGGCCGAGCGCGGCGAACCCCGGTGTGAGCAATACGGCAAGGGCAATGCCCAGCAGTGGCAACCAGGGCCGGCGGCGTTGTCCGCTGAAGGCGAGGGCGGCGAGCACGGCGTTGTAACCGCCCAGCCCCAGCAGCGCGGTTGACGTTTCGTGATGCAGCAAGGCGAACCCGAGTCCGGCAACAGAGCCCAGCAATGCCCACAAAAACGCGCGACGGTCGGCGATCAGCAAGCCGGCGGCGATCAGTGCACCCGCCAGCGGATGACCGAGAAACATCACCTGACCGAGCCCCTTGAGCGGAGCGGCGAACAGGTTGAGCGTGTGCATTTCGATCAGCGGCGCGGGGTGTTGCGGTCCGGCAAACGACAGCAGCAACCAGCTCATGCCGACGAAGGGCGCGGTGTAGGCGGGCAGGCAATGATGGTCGCGGGCGCGTTTCAACCATTGCTGGGTGAGCATGGCACTCAGTCCGCCAGCGGCAATGATCAGCGGCGGCAGCAGCGCCGACCAGGGGAAATACAGGCTCAGCAGCAGCCGAGCAGAACACCGTTGTAACTGAACAGCCCGGCCTGACGGTCGGCCTTGGCGTAGTTGCGACGTTGCGCGGTGAGCAATCCGGCGAGGCCGCCCAGCAGGGCACCGCCAAGCAGGGTTGGCGCGGTAAAAAGGATCGCCAACAGGCACAGCAGACCGCACAGCGGATGGCGCAGGAGGAAAATCTGACTGAAGCCGTTGAGCAGGGCAGTCGCCCAATCGGGGCAGTGGGTGTTGAAGTGGTTGGCAGGCATGGCAGTTCTGAAAGTCAAAGGGAGCGAGTCGGTCGAGCGCGACCCCGGCTGATAGCCAGCAGGCTGGCTCCCACACTGAATCTCAGTTCAGTCTTGATTCCGTGATCGACACAAAACCAATGTGGGTGCCAGCCTGCTGGCGATGAGGCCGGTATGGGCGCTCTAGATCAACGTCTCGATACGCAACGAGTTAGTCGACCCAGGCTGCCCAAACGGCACCCCCGCAGTAATCAATAAAGTGTCTCCGCGTTGCGCCATGCCCTGCGCCTGCGCAATCTCCAGCGCCGTCGAACACACCTCATCCACCTGTCGCAGTCGATCATTCACCACCGAGTGCACACCCCACGCGACCGTCAAGCGGCGAGCCGTCTGCAAGTTCGGCGTCAGGTTCAGAATCGGCACGGTCGGCCGTTCCCGCGCCGCACGCAGACTCGACGCACCCGATTCGCTGTAATTCACCAGCACCGCCACCGGCAGCACGTTGCTGATGCGACGAATCGCGCAGCTGAGCGCATCGGAAACCGTCGCCTCAGCCTTCGGTCGGCTGACATCCAGTTGCGCCTGATAGTCCGGGCCGTTTTCCACCTGGCGGATGATTTTGCTCATCATCTGCACGGCTTCCATCGGGTACTCGCCGGATGCGGTTTCCGCCGACAGCATCACCGCATCCGCACCTTCGGCCACGGCGTTGGCCACGTCGGTGACTTCGGCACGGGTCGGGGCCGGGGAGAAGCGCATCGACTCGAGCATCTGCGTCGCCACCACCACCGGTTTGCCCAGCTCGCGGCAGATGCTGATGATGTTTTTCTGAATCTGCGGCACGCTTTCGGCCGGTACTTCGACGCCGAGGTCGCCACGGGCAACCATGATCGCGTCGCTCAGTTCAGCGATTTCCCGCAACTGAGTGACCGCCGACGGCTTCTCGATCTTGGCCATCAAAAACGCTTTGTCACCGATCAGTTCACGGGCTTCGCGAATGTCTTCCGGGCGCTGCACGAACGACAGCGCGACCCAGTCCACACCCAGTTCCAGACCAAAACTCAAGTCACGACGATCCTTGGCGGTCAGCGGGCTCAGTTCCAGCACGGCTTGTGGGACGTTCACCCCTTTGCGATCCGACAACTCCCCGCCATTGAGCACCGTGGTGTCGATGGCGTCGGCGTACTTGGTGACCACCCGCAGACGCAGTTTGCCGTCGTCCAGCAGCAGGTCCATGCCCGGCTCCAGCGCGGCGATGATCTCCGGGTGCGGCAGGTTGACCCGGCGTTGGTCGCCCGGCGTCGGGTCCAGGTCCAGGCGCAGCGCTTGACCGCGATGCAGTTGCACCTTGCCTTCGGCGAACTTGCCGACCCGCAGTTTCGGGCCTTGCAGGTCCATCAGAATGCCCAGGGGGTAATTCAGCTGACGCTCGACTTCACGAATCCACTGATAGCGCTGGGCGTGGTCGGCGTGATCACCGTGGCTGAAGTTCAGGCGGAAGATGTTGACCCCGGCCTGTACCAGCTCGCGGATGTCTTCGAGGCCGTCGGTGGCCGGGCCGAGGGTGGCGAGGATTTTGACCTTTTTATCAGGCGTCATGTTTAGGGCTCTCGAGAATCAGAATGGCGCGGAAGTCGTTGACGTTGGTGCGGGTCGGCTCGGTGACGATCAGTGCGTCCAGCGCCGCGAAATAGCCGTAGCCATTGTTGTTGTCGAGTTCATCGCTGGCGCTCAGGCCGAGGGCGGCGGCGTGGGCGTAGCTGTCCGGAGTCATGATCGCGCCGGCATTGTCTTCGGAACCGTCGATGCCATCGGTGTCGCCGGCCAGCGCGTAGACGCCGGGCAGGCCTTTAAGGCTGTCGGTCAGGCTGAGCAGGAATTCGGCGTTACGTCCGCCCCGGCCATTGCCGCGCACGGTGACCGTGGTTTCGCCGCCCGACAGAATCACGCACGGCGCCGGCAATGGCTGGCCATGCAAGACCACTTGCCGCGCGATGCCGGCGTGAACCTTGGCGACTTCGCGGGATTCGCCTTCCAGATCGCCGAGGATCAATGGGCTGAAGCCGGCCTGACGCGCTTTCACTGCGGCCGCTTCAAGCGACTGTTGTGGACGGGCGATCAATTGGAAATGACTGCGCGCCAGGCTCGGATCGCCGGGTTTGACCGTCTCCGATTCCGGGCTTTGCAGCCAGTTGCGTACGGACGCCGGGACGTCGATGCCATAGCGCTTGAGGATCGCCAGCGCTTCGGCGGAGGTGCTCGGGTCGGCCACGGTGGGGCCGGAAGCGATGACCGTGGCGAGGTCGCCCGGCACATCGGAAATCGCATAGGTATAAACAGTGGCCGGCCAGCAGGCTTTGCCGAGGCGGCCGCCCTTGATCGCCGAGAGGTGTTTGCGTACGCAGTTCATCTCGCCGATGGTCGCGCCGGATTTGAGCAGGGCTTTGTTGATCGATTGCTTGTCGGCGAGGGTGATGCCGGCAGCGGGCAGGGCCAGCAATGCCGAGCCACCGCCGGAGAGCAGGAAGATCACGCGGTCGTCTTCGGTCAGGTTGCTGACCAGTTCCAGTACACGTTTGGCGACGGCCAGACCGGCAGCATCCGGCACCGGGTGCGCAGCTTCGACCACTTCGATTTTTTCGCACGGGGCGCCGTGACCGTAACGCGTCACCACCAGACCGGACACTTCACCCTGCCAGCAGCGCTCGACCACCTGGGCCATGGCGGCTGCGGCTTTGCCGGCACCGATGACGATCACCCGACCGCTGCGATCGGTGGGCAAATGGGCTTCTAGGACGTGCTGCGGATGGGCCGCGTCGATGGCTGTTGCAAACAGCTCGCGCAGGAATTGTTGCGGATCGACCGACATGGCGGGCTCCCGGAATTCTTGTTATTGAAATGTGGAGCAACCCGGATCCTTGTGGGAGCTAGCCTGCTAGCGATTCTGGCGCTGAGGTCTATCAGACACACCGCGTCGATTTCATCGCTAGCAGGCTAGCTCCCACAGGTTCAGGCAGAGACTTGGTTCTTATCGCGAATCGAGAAATTCGCCATGTGCTCCAGGCCCTTGATCAGCGCTGAGTGATCCCAGTTGCTGCCACCGATGGCCGCGCAGGTGCTGAACACTTGCTGGGCGTTGGCGGTGTTTGGCAGGTTGATGTTCAGCTCCCTGGCGCCTTGCAGGGCCAGGTTCAGGTCCTTCTGGTGCAGGCTGATGCGGAAGCCCGGGTCGAAGGTGCCTTTGATCATGCGCTCGCCGTGCACTTCGAGGATCTTCGACGAAGCAAAACCACCCATCAGCGCTTCACGCACCTTGGCCGGGTCCGCGCCGTTTTTCGAGGCGAACAGCAAGGCTTCGGCGACGGCCTGGATGTTCAGCGCGACGATGATCTGGTTCGCCACTTTCGCGGTTTGCCCGTCGCCATTGCCACCGACCAGGGTGATGTTTTTGCCCATGGCCTGAAACAGCGGCAGTGCGCGTTCGAAGGCGTCGGCGTCACCACCGACCATGATGCTCAGTGTCGCAGCCTTGGCGCCGACTTCACCGCCGGACACCGGTGCGTCGAGGTACTGCGCGCCTTTTTCGTTGATTTTGGACGCGAAGGCTTTGGTGGCGGTGGGCGAGATCGAGCTCATGTCGATCACGATTTTGCCTTTGCCCACACCGGCTGCGATACCGTCGGCGCGGAACAGTACGTCATCGACCTGCGGGGTATCCGAGACCATGACGATGATGAATTCGGCTTCTTGCGCGACTTCTTTCGGGTTCGCCAGAGCGATGGCGCCACCGGCAATCAGGTCGGCAGGCGCGGCGTCGTGGTGCGCCGACAGGAACAGGCTGTGACCGGCTTTCTGCAGGTTCAACGCCATTGGGTGGCCCATGATGCCGGTGCCGATAAATCCGATTTTAGCCATGAGAAATTCCTCTTGTTTTTATTGCTGCTTCAAGCAAATAGGGGAGTGCTTTTGTAGGAGCCGGCTTGCTGGCGATCCGGGCGACGCGGTCTGTCATAGACACCGCGGTGAGGCGAGCCAGCAAGCCGGCTCCTACAGGGGATTGCGTCAGATCGCGTTATGGGTTTTGAGCCAGCCCAGCCCCGCTTCAGTGGTGGTCAGCGGCTTGTATTCACAGCCAACCCAACCCTGATAACCGATGCGGTCCAGGTGTTCGAACAGGAAGCGGTAGTTGATTTCACCGGTGCCCGGTTCGTTGCGCCCAGGGTTGTCGGCCAACTGGATGTGGTTGATCTCACCCAGGTGCGCGGCCATGGTGCGGGCGAGGTCACCCTCCATGATTTGCATGTGGTAGATGTCGTATTGCAGGAACAGGTTGGCGCTGCCGACCTGTTCGCGAATCGACAGGGCTTGCGCCGTGTTGTTCAGGTAGAAACCCGGGATGTCGCGGGTGTTGATCGCTTCCATCACCAGTTTGATGCCCGCCGCTTGCAGCTTGTCGACCGCGTACTTGAGGTTGGCGACGAAGGTTTTTTCCACGGTGGCATCGTCGACGCCTTGTGGACGAATACCGGCCAGGCAGTTGACCTGGGTGTTGCCCAGCACTTGTGCGTAGGCAATCGCCAGATCGACCCCGGCGCGGAACTCTTCGACCCGGTCCGGCAGGCAGGCGATACCGCGCTCGCCCTTGGCCCAGTCACCGGCCGGCAGGTTGAACAACACCTGGGTCAGACCGTTGGCGTCGAGCCTGGCTTTGATTTCGGCGGAACTGAAGTCGTAAGGAAACAGGTATTCGACACCACTGAAGCCGGCCTTGGCGGCCGCTTCGAAACGGGCGAGAAAATCCTGTTCGGTGAACAGCATGGACAGGTTGGCTGCGAAACG
This sequence comes from Pseudomonas sp. LBUM1651, assembly GCF_059716135.1. Taxonomy (NCBI): domain Bacteria; kingdom Pseudomonadati; phylum Pseudomonadota; class Gammaproteobacteria; order Pseudomonadales; family Pseudomonadaceae; genus Pseudomonas; species Pseudomonas sp. LBUM1651. The sequence continues at coordinate 1,764,573 of NZ_CP166805.1, forward strand.
CGGCATGGTGGTCTCCCGTATATGTGTGAGGCCCCCTGTGGGAGCGAGCTTGTGTGGCGAGGGAGCTTGCTCCCGCTCGGCTGCGAAGCAGTCGCAAAGTTTTTGGGGCCGCTTCGCGACCCAGCGGGAGCAAGCTCCCTCGCCACACGGGCTCGCTCCCACAAGGTGAGCGATCAGCAGTTAATCGAGCAACGAAATCGCCGTCGGTGCGTCGTTGCCGACCAGCGCCAGGTCTTCGAATTCGTTGACGGCGTTGATCTCGGTGCCCATGGAAATGTTGGTCACGCGCTCCAGAATAATCTCGACGATGACCGGCACCTTGAACTCTTCGATCAGTTCCTGAGCCTTGCGCAGGGCAGGCTGGATCTGACCCGGTTCGAACACACGCAGCGCCTTGCAGCCGAGGCCTTCGGCGACCGCGACGTGATCGACACCGTAACCGTTGAGTTCCGGAGCGTTCAGGTTGTCGAAGGACAGCTGCACGCAGTAGTCCATGTCGAAACCGCGCTGGGCCTGACGAATCAGCCCCAGGTACGAATTGTTCACCACAACGTGGATGTACGGCAGCTTGAACTGCGCGCCCACCGCCAATTCCTCGATCATGAACTGGAAATCATAGTCGCCCGACAGTGCCACGACCTTGCGGGTCGGATCGGCCTTGACCACACCCAGCGCTGCCGGAATGGTCCAGCCCAACGGGCCGGCCTGACCGCAGTTGATCCAGTGACGCGGCTTGTAGACGTGCAGGAACTGCGCGCCGGCAATCTGCGACAGACCGATGGTGCTGACGTAGCAGGTGTCTTTGTCGAACACCTGGTTCATCTCTTCGTACACGCGCTGCGGCTTGACCGGCACGTTGTCGAAGTGCGTCTTGCGCTGCAGGCTGGCTTTACGCTGCTGGCAGTCTTGCAGCCAGGCGCTGCGGTTTTTCAGTTTGCCGGTGGCCTGCCATTCGCGAGCGACTTCGATAAACACGGTCAACGCGGCAGCGGCGTCGGAAACGATGCCCAGGTCCGGGGTAAACACGCGGCCGATTTGAGTGCCTTCGATGTCGACGTGAATGAACTTGCGACCTTCGGTGTACACGTCGACCGAGCCGGTATGACGGTTGGCCCAACGGTTACCGATACCGAGTACGACGTCGGATTTCAGCATCGTGGCGTTGCCATAACGGTGCGAGGTCTGCAAGCCGACCATGCCGACCATCAGCGGGTGATCGTCGGGAATGGTGCCCCAGCCCATCAGGGTCGGAATCACCGGGATACCGGTCAGCTCAGCGAACTCAACCAGCAAGTCGCTGGCATCGGCGTTGATGATGCCGCCACCGGCTACCAGCAATGGGCGTTCGGCCTGATCGAGCAGCGCCATGGCTTTTTCCACCTGAACGCGGGTCGCGCTCGGCTTGGCCAATGGCAGCGGCTGGTAGGCATCGATGTCGAATTCGATTTCGGCCATCTGCACGTCGAACGGCAGGTCGATCAGCACTGGACCCGGGCGGCCGGAGCGCATTTCGAAGAACGCCTTCTGGAACGCGTAAGGCACTTGGCCCGGTTCCAGAACGGTGGTTGCCCACTTGGTCACTGGCTTGACGATGCTGGTGATGTCGACAGCCTGGAAGTCTTCCTTGTGCATCCGGGCGCGGGGCGCTTGCCCTGTGATGCACAGGATCGGGATCGAGTCGGCCGAGGCGCTGTAGAGCCCGGTGACCATGTCTGTACCGGCCGGGCCGGAGGTGCCGATGCACACGCCGATGTTGCCGGACTTGGTACGGGTGTAGCCCTCGGCCATGTGCGAGGCGCCTTCAACGTGGCGAGCGAGGACGTGATCGATGCCACCGACCTTCTGCAAGGCGTTGTACAGCGGGTTGATCGCGGCGCCCGGGATGCCAAAAGCGGTATCAACCCCTTCGCGGCGCATCACCAGAACGGCGGCTTCGATTGCTCTCATTTTGCTCATTGTTTTGTGCCTTTTACGTTTTGTAATTGTATACAAGTGGCTTTGCGCAGAGTGTATTCACGGCGGACGGCGCAGGTCAATCCATTTTCTCAAGCGACTGTTTCATTCGTTGGAAGCCTGTTCTGCTGTGGCTTTTCGTCGCATGTGGCGCTTTTCGAGAGTTAATGTATACAAAAAAACAACTCATTGTGTTCTATTTGTTGCATCGGCCTGCGGCACAACCGCGCAGTCCATCCGCTTTCCCTATAACAAAATGAGGACTGCACCATGAGCGCTTTAACCTTGAAAGTGGCAGTCAACCTGACCAGTCAGGCCATCTCCGCCGCGCGTGCAATTTCCGCGGCCCCGTTGACCATCGCCGTGCTGGATGCCGGCGGGCATCTGCTCTCGCTGCAACGCGAAGACGGCGCCAGCCTGCTGCGACCGCAAATCGCCATCGGCAAAGCCTGGGGCGCCATCGCACTGGGCAAAGGCTCACGCCTGCTGGCGCTGGACGCCCAGCAACGCCCGGCATTTATTGCGGCTTTGAACAGCCTGGGGCAGGGCAGTGTGGTGCCGGCACCGGGTGGTGTGTTGATTCGGGATCAGGACGGGAATGTGCTGGGAGCGGTGGGGATCAGCGGGGATCTGTCTGATGTTGATGAGCAGTGTGCGATCAATGCGATTGAAGCGTTGGGGTTGCGGGCGGATGCGGGGGTTACTTCCTGATCTTTAGCGCCTGAACAGATGTAATCGCTAGCAGGCTGGCTCCCACAGGGGATTTTTGGACACTCGAGATCCACTGTGGGAGCTAGCCTGCTAGCTATAGCTATCGTCCAGACACATCCCGCTAAAAGTCTGCACATCCCTCCTGAATCCGCCGAGCTAGTCTTCTCATGATCAGCCCATGAGAGAGGCAAAGGATGCCTGAGTTACCTGCGTCACATCGCCTGCGACGCGGTCGCTACGCCGAGTCGAACCGAATTTATCTGTTGACCACCAATACGCTTGGACGAAAACCGGTGTTCGAGAATTTCGCGCTGGGTCGTTTGGTCGTGGATCAGTTTCGCAATACACAACATCAAGGCATGGCTAATTCGCTGGCCTGGGTTGTCATGCCCGATCATTTCCATTGGCTGGTCGAGTTACAGAAGGGGTCGTTGGGTGACCTGATGCAAAAGACCAAATCACTGAGCACCAAAGCGGTGAATCAGTTCACTGGCCGCAAGATCGCTCTCTGGCAGAAAGGCTTTCACGACCGGGCTCTGCGGCGGGAAGATGATTTGGTGAAGGTGGCGCGGTATGTCGTGGCCAACCCGTTGCGGGCTGGACTGGTGGAGAAGCTTGGCGACTATCCACTGTGGGATGCCATTTGGGTTTGAGCTGAAACCGAGTCGTCTTCATCGCTAGCAGGCTAGCTCCCACACTGGATCTGTGGCGGTCACAAATCCCCTGTGGGAGCTAGCCTGCTAGCGATAAAGTCAACGCAATATTAATGATCCGGCTCACACCCTTTAAGCACCAACCGAATAATCGTCCGCGCCGCCGCTTCATAATCGCTTTCATCCAGCTTGGCCTTGCCGGTAATGGCGGTGATCTGCCAGTCAAAGTCGGCGTAGGTCTGCGTGGCGGCCCAAATGCTGAACATCAGGTGGTTGGGGTCGATGGGGGCGATCTGGCCGCGGTCGATCCAGGTCTGGATGCAGTCGATGTTGTGCTTGGCCTGGCTGTTCAGTTGTTCGACCAGGTCGGCACTCAGGTGCGGGGCGCCGTGCATGATTTCGCTGGCGAACACTTTGGAGGCGAAGGGCAGGTCGCGGGAGATGCGGATTTTCGAGCGAATGTAGCCGCTCAGCACTTCGCTGGGCACACCGTCGGCGTTAAACGGCGTCGAGGCCTGCAGAATTGGCTCGATGATGCTTTCCAGAACCTCGCGGTAGAGGTTTTCCTTGGATTTGAAGTAGTAGTAGACGTTGGGCTTGGGCAATCCCGCCTTGGCTGCGATGTCACTGGTTTTGGTCGCAGCGAAGCCCTTGTCGGCAAATTCTTCACTGGCGGCACGCAGGATCAGTTCTTTGTTGCGCTCGCGGATTGTGCTCATAAACCAGGTAGTTCCTTGCCTGTTCTGGCGGTTGCGCATGGTAGCACCGGCCTCGCGCGGCGCTCAAGAATGCCCCGTGTGGCGCTCAGCCACGCTATGCTGCGCAGCATTCATTCAAGAAGGACACCTGATTCATGGCAGGAAGCAGTTTACTGTTGCTGATCGACGACATTGCCGCCGTACTCGACGACGTGGCGTTGATGACCAAAATGGCCGCCAAGAAAACCGCCGGCGTGCTCGGTGACGATCTGGCACTCAATGCCCAGCAGGTCAGCGGCGTGCGCGCCGAGCGGGAAATCCCGGTGGTCTGGGCGGTCGCCAAGGGCTCGTTTCTCAACAAACTGATCCTGGTGCCATCGGCGCTGGCGATCAGTGCGTTCATTCCGTGGCTGGTTACGCCGTTGCTGATGATCGGTGGCGCCTACCTGTGCTTCGAGGGTTTCGAGAAGCTCGCGCACAAGTTCCTGCACAGCAAGGCGGAAGACCAGGCCGAGCATGCGGAGCTGGTCGAAGCCGTGGCCGATCCGGCGGTCGACCTGGTGGCGTTCGAAAAGGACAAGATCAAGGGCGCCATCCGCACCGACTTCATTCTCTCGGCGGAAATCATCGCCATCACCCTCGGCACCGTGGCGGATGCATCGCTGACCCAGCAAGTCATCGTGCTTTCGGGCATCGCCATCGTCATGACCATCGGTGTCTATGGCCTGGTAGCCGGCATCGTCAAGCTTGATGACCTCGGCTTGTGGCTGACCCAGAAGCCCGGCCAGATGGCCAAAAGCATCGGCGGCGGGATTCTGCGCGCGGCGCCGTACATGATGAAAAGCCTGTCGGTGATCGGCACGGCGGCGATGTTCCTGGTGGGCGGCGGGATTCTCACCCACGGCGTGCCGGTGGTTCACCACTGGATCGAAAGCGTCAGCGCAGGGGCGGGCGGTGCCGGGTTTATCGTGCCGACTTTGTTGAATGCGGTGGCGGGGATTGTGGCAGGTGCAGTGGTGTTGGTGGCGGTGCTGGTTGTCAGCAAGATCTTCAAGGCGATTAGAAGCTGAGGTCGGGCACTATTTAAATGTGGGAGCGGGTTTGTGGTGTTTGACGTTCCGCGCATGAAAAAGGCCATTCGACTCCCATCGAATGGCCTTTTTTATTTCCGATGAATTATTCGGCGATCTGCAACTTACGCGACTCGGTGTACACGTAGCGCACCTTCTCATACTCGAACGGCGAGTTCAGCTGGCCATAACGGAAACCGGTCTGGTTGCGTTTGTCGATGCTGCGCAATACCCAGACTTCAGGATGGTTGGAGCTGACTTCGGCGACGTTCAGGAAGTTGATCGCGTTCTCGGCGGTGAAGTCCACGGCGAGGCCGCCGGTGTCGCGGATGTTGGACGGGCCGAGGATCGGCAGCACGAAGTAGGCGCCGCCCGGTACGCCGTAGAAACCGAGCGTCTGGCCGAAGTCTTCGCTCTGGCGCGGCAGGCCCATGGCGGTGGCCGGGTCCCACAGGCCGGCGATGCCGACGGTGGTGTTGAGCAGCAGGCGCGCGGTGGTTTCCATCGAACGCTTGCCCTTGAACTGCAGCAGGCTGTTCATCAGGTTCGGCACGTCGCCGAGGTTGTTGAAGAAATTGCTGACGCCGGTGCGCAGGAAACTTGGCGTGATGTAGCGATAACCGTCGACCACCGGCAGGAACACCCATTGGTCGAAGCGATAGTTAAAGTGATACACCCGGCGGTTCCACTCTTCCAGCGGGTCGTAGACGGCCAGCGCGCTGAGTGTCGAGCGTTCGAACTCACGCTGATCCAGGCCCGGGTTGAATTTCAGTTTGCTCAACGGCTCCTTGAAACCGTCATTGTCGATGACAACCGGTGCGTTGGCTTTGCTGTTGTCGGCATTGGCGACGCCTGCACAGAGTAACGCTGCGATGAGCAGGAGGTATTTAGCCACGGAAGAACTCCAGCATGGCGTCGCTGTTGACGCGGTAGTTAAGGTTGCCGCAATGGCCGCCCAGTGGATAAACAGTCAAGCGGTCGCCGAAGGTCTTGCGCAGAAAGCCGAGGTCCCCAGGACCGAGAATCACATCGTCAGCATTGTGCATGACCGCGATTTTCGGGCTGTCGTGCAGGTAATCCTTCAAGGCATACAGGCTGACCTGGTCAATCAGTTGCAGCAGGCTGCCGCCGTCAGTGCGCGCGCGCCACATCGGTATCACCTGTTCAGTGAGGTAGCAGTCGAAGTCGCACTGCAGCGCACGCTTGAGGTACGGCGTGAGACTGGTGCCTTCTGTGATGGGAGTTTTCGGTGGAGTGATCAGGCCGCGACGGTTGATCAGGTCCGAGGTAAAGGCGATGTCGGCGGCCGAGAAGCGGAATGAGGTGCCGATCAGCATGGCCATCTGTTCGTTGGTCAGGTGCTGCTTGGACTGCTGGAAGTCATAGAGCAGGGCATCGTTGAGGTCGATGTAGCCTTTTTGCTGGAAGTAGCGGGTCAGTTTGTCCAGCACCAGTTCATAGAACGTCGTGCTGTTGTTGATGCCCTTGACCTCTGTCTGGACGAGTCTGTCCAGGTTGGTGATCGAGGTGTAGAGGTTGACCGGCGGGTTGAGCAGCAAGACTTTCTTGAAGTTGAAACTGCGGCGGGTTTCGTCCAGATGCGCGACGAATGCGGCGTCCAGTGCACCCAGGCTGTAACCGGTCAGGTAGTAATCGGTGACGGCCACTTTCGGGTTTTGTGCCCGCACGGCCTGCATCACCCGGTACATGTCTTCGGCGTCATCCTTGGTGATACCGGGTGTGGCAAAGCGTGAAGCAGCGCTCATGAAGTCGAAGCTGGTGGGCGACGACAGTTGCACCACGTGATAACCGGCCTTGTAGTAGAGCTTTTTCAGGTATTCGTTAAGGCTGCTGTCATAGCGCGCGCCAGTGCCGGCGATCAGGAAGATCAGCGGGGCGGCTTTATCCTGGGTGGCGATGCGGTAGGTAAGTTTCTTCACCGGCCAGAAGTTGTCCGGCAATTCGAATTCACGCTCCGGGCGCAACGTGACGGTGCGGGTTTCCTGGTCGATGTCATCGTCCAGCGGCAATTCCGGACGCAGGTCCGGCGGTGTCGTCGCAATGGTGGCCTCGAACGGATTGGTCAAGGGGTAGCCATAACTGGCGGCGTCGATATCGACCGCCAGTGCGGACGCACTCAAAATAAGGCCGCCAAACAGGGCGGCGAAGCGCAAGGAACGGAGCATGACTAGATCCCTTAGAGAGAAAGGTGCCGGATGAAAGTTCGCAGGCTATGACCACAGGGGTTGCGCCAAAGTGCCATGCATCGGCACCAAACAGTCCTAATTTCGGAGTAATGGTAGCTGGACGATACACTTTGCGGCGATTGACTGCCCTGTTAACTGTTGTTAACGCTTGCGTCAGGCTGTCGGCAGATTAAGCTGGGCGCCGTTTTCGTTTATTGGAGTGCCTCATGTCCCGCCGTCTGCCCGTGATTCTGCTGCTTGTCCTGCTGCCTTTATGGCTGGCCGCCAGTTATGGCGCGCGTTATGGCTTCATGGAGGATGCGCAGTGGGTCGGTCTCTGCGTCGACGACGCAAGTCGCTGGGAATGCGTGGTCCGTTCGAACCTGGGCTTGATGATTCATTTCCAGGTGTTGGGCTGGGCGGCCCTGGCGGCAGCGGTGATCGGCTTTGTGTTGCCGGGCCGGGCAGGGTGGTGGTTGGCGGTGCTGGCGCTGGTGTTCGGGTTTCCGGCGCTGGCGTTGTACAACACGACGATGGCGGTGTTTGCGGTGGTGATTGCTGCTTTGCGTCTGGTCAGAGCTCCCCGCGTTGCCTGACAGTCAGTCTTCGCGGGCAAGCCTTGCTCCTACAGAAAATCGCGTATCCCCGTAGGAGCGAGGCTTGCCCGCGAAGAGGCCATCAGCCGCACTGAAAATTACGCCTTGCGAACCCGCAAACTGCGCCACAACGCCGCCACCATCAACACACTCACCAACGCCCAGCCCCAGGCCTGCTGGTTTTGCAAACCTTCGCGATACAACTGCGGCGCAATGCCAGCGCCGATGATGAAGGTCAGCAAGGCAATCTCTCGACGCGGCACGCTCACCGGACGGCACAGGTAAACCAGCGCCGGCAGGATGAACGCGACACTCGGAAAGCTGCGATAACGCGGATCGAACACCAGTTCCAGCATCATCACCGCCGCCGCAAAACCTGCCACCGCCAGCAACCAGCCCGCCCGACGCTCCAGCACAGTGAAGGCTTGCCCACGCCAGCCCGTGCGAGCACTCAATGTCAGCGCTGCATGCGCCAGCACCAACAGATTCAAACCCGTCAGCAAGGCGACCCACAACCATTCACTGGCAAACCGCGTGGTCACCCGCGCCAGATCGCCCCACGCGCCAATCGAGCAGGCCGCCAGCGCGCCCAGCAGTGGTAGAACCAGTGCCGCACGGGTGCTGCGTACGCGCCCGCCAAGGATCAGCGTACCGAGAAAAATCACTGCTCCCACCGCCAGCCATTGCGACCAGTACGGCACGTTCGACACCGGACCCGCCAGCACGCCCTTGTCCTGGCGATCAGCATCAAACAGCCCCCAGTAACCGCCGACCGCACCTTCACTGGCGCGTTTCCAGGGTTGGTCGAAGGCTTCGATCAGGTTGTAATGCCAACCTTCCTGTTCAGCGATGATGATAAATGCGCGAATGAACTTGGCTTCATTGACCCGGCTCGGCAGGGCGGTTTCACGCTGACGGCCTTCGCTCGGCCAGCCGGTTTCGCCAATCATCACGTCTTTGGGCGCGAATTTGTTGCCGAACACCTGACGCACTTCGCGAACATGCTGCAGCGCGGCGTCGATGTTCGAAGGATCATCCTCCCAGTACGGCAGCAAGTGGATGGTCAGGAAGTCCACCGCCGGGGCGATTTCCGGGTGTTTGAGCCAGAACTCCCAGACGTCGGCATAAGTGACAGGTTGCTTGACCTGGCTTTTGACCTTGTTGATCAGTCTGGCCAGCTGCGCGCCAGTGACTTCCTTGCGCAACAGCGCTTCGTTGCCGACGATCACCGACGTCACCACGTCCGGGTTGGCGTTGGCGGAGGCAATCAGCAAGTCGACTTCTTTCTCGGTGTCCACCGGGTTGCTGTTGACCCAGGCGCCGATCATTAACTTCAGGCCATGCTTGCGCGCCAGATCGGGCAGGGCCTCAAGGCCGGTCATGGAATAGGTGCGGATGCATTCGAAGCGGGTGGCCAGCAGGGCGAGGTCGGCGTCCATGCGCTCGGGACGCAACTTGAACGGCTGATCGAACGGCGATTGGTCTTTGTCGAATGGGGTATAGGAGGCGCATTGCAATTTGGGTTTGTGCGTCGCGATGGCCACGTCCGCCAGAATCACTGGTTTGCCGAGGCCATACCAGAAACCACCCAAGGCAAAAAGCCCCAGCAGGCAGGCAAATAAATAAGCAGAAAAAGGAAAGCGCGATGTCGCGGGCATGGTCAGGCCGTCTGGGAGCAAAGCCGCGCATGTTACCTGCAATTGCCCCGCGCTTGGTGGCCTGCATGATTTTGACATGCAAAGTTCGGGCGGATTGGCGGGAGCGTTAAAGGTGGTCGTGATTAATGGCGTTCTGATGTCGTTTCTCGATGCCTTGAGGTCGCAGACAGCACAGGTTCCGGTTGGCGTCAGGTTGATTATCGAGGCGTCAGTACCCTCGTTGATAAATCGCGCTGATGATCGAACGAGTTTGCGGTGAGGCGTGATGGGGGCGCTGTGCACCATAACAATACGTTGACGCGACTCGGCACCCGTCGAGCGCAGCACTTTCGGGGAAGTAACGATGAAGATGCGACGACTTTTAGGCGCAGGTGCCGCACTGGTGCTTGCGATCGGTTCGACAGTAGCCAGTGCCGATAGCAAAACCCTGAACATTGGTTACGTTGACGGCTGGTCTGACAGTGTTGCGACCACCCACGTGGCGGCCGAAGTGCTGAAGCAGAAGCTGGGTTATGACGTGAAGCTGCAAGCGGTCGCGACCGGGATCATGTGGCAGGGTGTCGCCACTGGCAAACTCGATGCCATGCTGTCTGCCTGGCTGCCGGTGACGCACGGCGACTATTGGGCCAAGAACAAGGATCAGGTTGTCGATTACGGTCCCAACTTCAAGGACGCGAAGATCGGCTTGATCGTTCCGGAGTACGTCAAGGCGCAAAGTATTGCCGACCTGAAAACCGATGACACCTTCAAGAATCGCATCGTCGGTATCGACGCCGGTTCGGGCGTGATGCTCAAGTCCGATCAAGCAATCAAGGACTATGGCCTGGACAATTACACCCTCAAGGCAAGTTCCGGCGCTGGCATGATTGCCGAACTGACCCGTGCCGAGAAGAAAAACGAGTCGATCGCCGTTACCGGTTGGGTGCCGCACTGGATGTTCGCCAAGTGGAAGCTGCGCTTCCTGGAAGACCCGAAAGGCGTCTATGGCGCAGCTGAAACCGTAAACAGCATTGGTAGCAAGGGCCTGGAAGCCAAGGCGCCGGACGCGGCCAAATTCCTGAAGAATTTCCAGTGGGCGTCGAAAGACGAAATCGGCGAAGTCATGTTGGCCATTCAGGACGGTGCGAAACCTGAAGCCGCCGCGAAGGATTGGGTCGCCAAGCACCCGGAGCGCGTTGCAGACTGGACCAAATAATCTGAGCTGACGCGTCTGGTCAGCACCTCTAAAGGCCCCTTGGCACAAATGCCAAGGGGCCTTTTGCTTTTCTGTAGGAGCGAGCTTGCTCGCGATGAATTTGAAAGCGACGCGTTTTCCAGTGCTGCGCGCGTTAACGTTCACCTCCATCGCGAGCAAGCTCGCTCCTAGAAATGGCGATTCTGTCATGTCGTTCTAATACTAAGGTCGTCTGGAACCAGTTCCGCAGCCGCATAAAGTGGATCACGTTGTAACTTCATCTGTGCTGCGAGGATAAAAACAATGAACGACAGCATTTACCTCTCGATTCAAAACAGCCCGCGCTTCAAGGAGCTGGTTAGTAAGCGAGAAAGGTTCGCCTGGATTCTTTCGGCGATCATGCTTGGGCTTTACTCCGGATTCATCCTTTTGATCGCTTACGGGCCGCATATTCTGGGCGCGAAAATCAGCCCTGAGTCATCGATAACCTGGGGCATACCGATCGGTGTCGGGCTGATTCTTTCGGCCTTCATCCTGACCGCGATCTACGTTCGACGCGCCAATGGCGAATTCGACGACCTGAACAATGCGATTCTCAAGGAGGCTCAGCAATGATCCGGCGTCTAATGGCTTTATTGAGCATCGCAGCGTTCGCACCGGGTGCCTGGGCGGCAGAGGCCTTGACTGGTGCAGTGACCAAACAACCGCTGAACGTCGCCGCGATCCTGATGTTCGTGGCGTTCGTCGGCGCGACTTTATATATCACTTACTGGGCCTCCAAGAAAAACAACTCGGCGGCCGACTACTATGCGGCCGGCGGCAAGATCACCGGTTTCCAGAACGGTCTGGCGATTGCCGGTGACTACATGTCCGCGGCGTCCTTCCTGGGTATTTCCGCGCTGGTGTTCACCTCCGGCTACGACGGCCTGATTTATTCGATCGGCTTCCTGGTGGGCTGGCCGATCATTCTGTTCCTGATCGCCGAGCGCTTGCGTAACCTGGGTAAATACACCTTTGCCGACGTGGCGTCCTACCGTCTCGGGCAAACCCAGATCCGTTCGCTGTCCGCTTGCGGTTCGCTGGTGGTGGTGGCGTTCTACCTGATCGCGCAAATGGTCGGTGCCGGCAAGCTGATCCAGCTGCTGTTCGGTCTCGACTATCACGTTGCAGTGATCCTGGTCGGTATCCTGATGTGTATGTACGTGCTGTTCGGCGGCATGCTGGCGACCACCTGGGTGCAGATCATCAAGGCTGTGCTGTTGCTGTCCGGTGCCTCGTTCATGGCGCTGATGGTGATGAAGCACGTCAACTTCGACTTCAACGCACTGTTTTCCGAGGCGATCAAGGTTCACCCTAAAGGTGAGGCGATCATGAGCCCGGGCGGTCTGGTGAAAGATCCGATCTCAGCGTTCTCCCTGGGGCTGGCACTGATGTTCGGTACCGCTGGCCTGCCACACATCCTGATGCGCTTCTTCACCGTGAGTGACGCAAAAGAAGCTCGCAAGAGCGTGCTGTATGCAACCGGCTTCATTGGTTACTTCTACATCCTGACCTTCATCATCGGCTTCGGCGCGATCCTGCTGGTCAGCACCAACCCGGCCTTCAAAGATGCGGCTGGCGCGCTGTTGGGCGGCAACAACATGGCGGCGGTGCACCTGGCCAACGCGGTAGGTGGCAGTATCTTCCTGGGCTTCATCTCGGCGGTAGCGTTCGCGACCATTCTGGCGGTGGTTGCCGGCCTGACCCTGGCCGGTGCTTCGGCGGTGTCCCATGACCTGTATGCCAGCGTGATCAAGAAAGGCAAGGCGAACGAGAAGGACGAGATCCGTGTCTCGAAAATCACCACCATCGCCCTGGCGGTGCTGGCGATCGGTCTGGGCATTCTGTTCGAAAGCCAGAACATCGCGTTCATGGTAGGCCTGGCGTTCTCCATCGCGGCGAGCTGTAACTTCCCGGTGCTGCTGCTTTCCATGTACTGGAAGAAGCTGACCACCCGCGGTGCGATGATTGGTGGCTGGTTGGGTCTGGTCAGTGCCGTAGGCTTGATGATCCTCGGGCCAACCATCTGGGTGCAGATCCTGCATCACGAGAAGGCGATCTTCCCGTATGAGTATCCGGCTCTGTTCTCGATGATCATTGCGTTTGTGGGAATCTGGTTCTTCTCGATCACCGACAAGTCGACTGCTGCGGATAATGAGCGGGCGTTGTTCTTCCCGCAGTTTGTTCGTTCGCAGACGGGTCTGGGGGCGAGTGGGGCGGTTTCGCACTAAGGCTTCGAGATTGTTTGTGTAAAGGTTGGGTTGAATAGAAATGCCCCGGTCGAGAGATCGGGGCATTTTTTATTGTGCGGTTATCGCCCTTTGTAGGAGCGAGACCGGCTTGCCGGCGAAGGCGGCCTGATAGCCGACCTGTCTTTTGTTGACCGAGTACATATCCATTCTTGCGGTCACGGCTGCTATTGGTTCCGCCCTTGCGGCGGGTTACTTGGAAGAGCGCCAAGTAACCAAGCGCCTGCGCCCCTGACGTACGGTGGCTCGCCTAGGCTCGCCATGCCCTCGCTCCGGTCCTGCTCCGTGGGCCCGCCGCCATCGGCCATCCATGGCCGGGGGCGGCTAACCCGGCATCCATGCCGGGTTGCCCACTGCGCAGAACCTGCGCTCGGCCTTCCGACGGGGCAGATCAAGATCAAAAGCCAGATCAAAAGCCAAAGCGAGGCGGCCTGATAGCCGACCTATTGTCCGTCGAGATCATCGGCGGTGAACACCCATGTCATGCCCGCCAAAAATCCCCTGTGGGAGCTAGCCTGCTAGCGATGGACGTCCAGACACCGCGTTCATACAGACCGGACGCGTTATCGTTAACGTACATCGCTAGCAGGCTAGCTCCCACAGGGGAAATGCATACACACGAAGAGCCAGGTCGGCCCGCAGGCCGCCTCGCGGTGCTGTGGCGGTAGTCGCCCCCTCGAGAGGCTTCGTTCCGGTTCTGCGCAGTGGGCAACCCGGCATGGATGCCGGGTTAGCCGCCCCCGACCATGGATGGCCGATGGCGGCGGGCCCACGGAGCAGGACCGGAGCGAGGGCATGGCGAGCCTTAGCGAGCCACCGAACGAAAGGGGCAAAAGCGCTTGGTTACTTGGCGCTTTTCCAAGTAACCCGCTGTAAGAGCGGAACCAATAGCCGCCGTTACCGCAGAAACGGATATACACACCACCAAAAAAAGCCAGTCGGCCCTAAGGCCGCTGCATCAGCACAAACAAAAACGGCCCCTATATAAATAGAGGCCGTTCTCGATACAACTCAAGACGTTATCGCAAGACAGGTCTTATTTGCGGTCTTCCAGCTTGGTGATATCACGCGACTCGTAGCCGGTGTACAACTGGCGCGGACGGCCAATCTTGTACGGGCTGGAGAGCATTTCTTTCCAGTGGGAGATCCAGCCGACAGTCCGCGCCAAAGCGAAGATCACCGTGAACATGCTGGTTGGAATGCCGATCGCCTTGAGGATGATCCCCGAGTAGAAGTCGACGTTCGGGTACAACGAGCGCTCGATGAAGTACGGATCGGTCAGGGCGATCTCTTCCAGGCGCATGGCCAGTTCGAGTTGCGGATCGTTGTTGATCCCCAGTTCCTTCAGCACTTCGTCGCAGGTCTGCTTCATCACGGTGGCGCGTGGGTCGCGGTTTTTGTAAACCCGGTGACCGAAGCCCATCAGCTTGAACGGATCGTTCTTGTCCTTGGCCTTGGCGATGTACTTGTCGATGTTCGAGACATCGCCAATTTCATCGAGCATGGTCAGAACAGCTTCGTTCGCGCCGCCGTGGGCAGGGCCCCACAGTGCAGCGATGCCGGCGGCGATACAGGCGAACGGGTTGGCACCCGAAGAACCGGCCAGGCGCACGGTGGATGTCGATGCGTTCTGCTCGTGGTCGGCATGGAGGATGAAGATCCGGTCCATGGCCTTGGCGAGTACCGGGCTGATCGGTTTGATCTCGCACGGGGTGTTGAACATCATGTGCAGGAAGTTTTCCGCGTATGACAGGTCGTTGCGCGGGTACATCATGGGTTGGCCCATGGAGTACTTGTAAACCATCGCTGCCAGGGTCGGCATCTTGGCAACCAGGCGGATCGCGGAGATTTCGCGATGCTGCGGGTTATTGATGTCCAGGGAGTCGTGGTAGAAGGCCGAGAGGGCGCCGACTACGCCGCACATGACGGCCATCGGGTGAGCGTCGCGACGGAAGCCGTTGAAGAACGTCTTCAGCTGCTCGTGAACCATGGTGTGGTTCTTCACGGTGCTGACGAACTGGGCCTTCTGCTCTGCGGTCGGCAGTTCGCCGTTGAGCAGCAGATAGCAGGTTTCCAGGTAGTCCGACTTTTCAGCCAGCTGTTCGATCGGGTAGCCGCGGTGCAGCAAAATGCCGTTGTCGCCGTCGATATAGGTGATCTTCGACTCGCAGGAAGCGGTCGACATGAAACCAGGGTCAAAGGTAAAACGGCCCGTGGCCGTCAGGCCCCGAACATCGATAACATCGGGACCAACGGTGCCGGTTAAAATGGGCAGCTCGACGGGGGCTGCGCCCTCGATGATCAACTGCGCTTTTTTGTCAGCCATGTGGCCTCCTATTTATGCTTGAAATCATCAGACAGACCCCCCACGCAGGGCCCGCACCACTATAGTGAGATAAATTCGAATGTCAATTTGCCTAAAGTCTTGCTCCAGAAGGCTTTAACCGGACTTTTTCCTCGAAATTGACTGCCATTTACGCCTTTTATCCAACTTGTGCAATCAGCTATTAGGGGGAAGGCGAACGCGTTGTCATTAGTAGCCTAACTGTCTATACTCGGCCACCGACCGCCAGGGGCTTTTGGGCCTGCTTTATTGGGGGTCGCATCCCTGGGTGGTGGTTACCTGACCAGTGCACTCCCCAACAACTTTGCCCTGATTGTTAGGGGCTCTTCAGTGTGAAAAAAGCCGTGAAAAGCCAACGACCTGTAAACCTAGACCTAAGGACCATCAAACTCCCCATCACCGGCGTTACGTCGTTTCTTCACCGTGTTTCCGGCATCATCCTCTTCCTGGGCCTTGGCTTCATGCTGTATGCATTGAGCAAATCCCTGGGTTCCGAGGAAGGTTTTGCCGACGTGAAGGCAACCTTGACCAGCCCTCTGGCCAAGTTCGTAGCATGGGGCCTCCTGTCCGCTCTTCTGTATCACTTGGTAGCCGGTGTGCGCCATATGATCATGGACATGGGCATCGGTGAGACGCTGGAAGGCGGCACACTGGGCTCGAAAATCATTATCGCCGTGTCTGCGGTGTTGATCGTTCTGGCGGGAGTTTGGATATGGTAACCAGCGTTACGAACCTGTCGCGTTCAGGCCTCTATGACTGGATGGCGCAGCGTGTGTCTGCGGTCGTTCTCGCGGCTTATTTCATCTTCCTGATCGGATACCTCGTTGCGAATCCGGGCATTGGCTACGACCAATGGCATGGCCTGTTCGCGCACAACGGAATGCGTATCTTCAGTCTGCTGGCCCTTGTGGCCCTGGGCGCTCACGCCTGGGTCGGCATGTGGACCATCGCGACCGACTACCTGACGCCGATGGCGCTGGGCAAGTCCGCGACTGCAGTACGTTTCCTTTTCCAGGCAGTATGCGGCGTTGCGATGTTCGCTTACTTCGTCTGGGGTGTGCAGATTCTCTGGGGTATCTGATTCATGTCTACTACAGTTAATACGCTTTCGTTCGACGCCATCATCATTGGCGGCGGCGGTGCCGGCATGCGCGCTGCGCTGCAACTGGCACAAGGTGGTCACAAGACTGCCGTAGTTACCAAGGTTTTCCCGACTCGTTCGCACACCGTATCCGCCCAGGGTGGCATCACCTGCGCCATCGCTTCGGCAGATCCGAACGATGACTGGCGCTGGCACATGTACGATACCGTCAAGGGTTCCGACTATATCGGTGACCAGGATGCTATCGAATACATGTGTTCCGTAGGCCCGGAAGCGGTCTTCGAACTCGAGCACATGGGTTTGCCGTTCTCCCGTACCGAACAGGGCCGCATCTATCAGCGTCCGTTCGGCGGTCAGTCGAAAGACTTCGGTAAAGGTGGCCAGGCCGCCCGTACGTGCGCCGCTGCCGACCGTACCGGTCACGCACTGCTGCACACCCTGTACCAGGCCAACCTGAAGGCCGGCACCGTATTCCTCAACGAATACTACGGCGTCGACCTGGTGAAGAACGAAGACGGTGCCTTTGTCGGCATGATCGTCATCTGCATCGAAACCGGCGAAACTTCCTACGTCCGCGCTAACGCCACCGTTCTGGCGACTGGCGGTGCAGGCCGTATCTACTCGTCCACCACCAACGCCCTGATCAACACCGGTGACGGCGTCGGCATGGCTCTGCGTGCTGGCGTGCCGGTACAAGACATTGAAATGTGGCAGTTCCACCCGACTGGCATCGCCGGCGCCGGTGTACTGGTTACGGAAGGCTGCCGCGGTGAAGGCGGTTACCTGATCAACAAGCACGGCGAGCGTTTCATGGAGCGTTATGCTCCGAACGCCAAAGACCTGGCGGGTCGTGACGTTGTTGCCCGTTCGATGGTTAAAGAAATCATCGCCGGCAACGGTTGCGGTCCGGATGGCGACCACGTAATGCTGAAACTCGATCACCTCGGTGAAGAAGTTCTGCACAGCCGTCTGCCAGGCATCATGGAACTGTCCAAGACCTTCGCCCACGTCGATCCAGCCGTGGCGCCGATTCCGGTCGTTCCAACCTGCCACTATATGATGGGCGGCGTTGCCACCAACATTCATGGTCAGGCAATCACTCAAGACGCTGAAGGCAAGGACCAGATCATTCCTGGCCTGTTCGCCGTAGGTGAAGTGGCGTGCGTATCGGTTCACGGTGCCAACCGTCTGGGTGGCAACTCGCTGCTCGACCTGGTGGTATTCGGCCGTGCCGCTGGCCTGTTCCTGGAGCAGACCCTGAAAGAAGGCGTTGATTACGCCCGTCCTCGCCAGTCCGACATCGACGCTGCCCTGGCACGTCTCGATGGCCTGAACTCGCGTACCGAAGGCGAAGACGTCGCTACTCTGCGTAAAGAGCTGCAAAGCTGCATGCAGAACTACTTCGGTGTATTCCGTACCGGCGAATACATGCAGAAGGGTATTGCCCAGCTGGCTGATCTGCGTGGCCGTATCGCCAACGTCAAGATCAACGACAAGAGCCAAGCGTTCAACACGGCTCGTATCGAAGCCCTGGAACTGCAAAACCTGCTGGAAGTGGCCGAAGCCACTGCCATCGCTGCAGAGATCCGCAAAGAGTCCCGCGGTGCTCACGCCCGTGAAGACTACGAAGATCGCGACGACGAAAACTGGCTGTGCCACACCCTGTACTTCCCGGGTGACAAGCGCGTGACCAAGCGTGCTGTGAACTTCTCGCCGAAGACTGTTCCGACTTTTGAACCTAAGATTCGGACTTATTAAGGGTGGCCGCCATGTTGCAAGTCAGTGTTTATCGCTACAACCCTGATCAGGACGCTGCGCCGTTCATGCAGGAATTCCAGGTCGATACCGGTGGTAAAGACCTGATGGTGCTGGACGTGCTGGCCCTGATCAAAGAGCAGGACGAAGGTTTCTCCTATCGTCGCTCTTGCCGTGAAGGCGTTTGCGGTTCCGACGGCATGAACATCAACGGCAAAAACGGTCTGGCGTGCGTCACGCCGCTGTCTTCTGTCGTAAAAGGTAACAAGCTGATCGTTCGTCCGCTGCCAGGTTTGCCGGTTATCCGTGACCTGGTCGTCGATATGAGCATCTTCTACAAGCAATACGAGAAGGTTAAGCCATTCCTGCAGAACGACACGCCGGCTCCGGCCATCGAGCGTCTGCAGACTCCGGAAGAGCGTGAAAAGCTCGACGGTCTGTACGAGTGCATCCTGTGCGCTTGCTGCTCGACCTCTTGCCCGTCCTTCTGGTGGAATCCGGACAAGTTCCTGGGTCCAGCTGCTCTGCTGCAAGCGTACCGCTTCCTGGCAGACAGCCGTGACACCAAGACTGCCGAGCGTCTGGCTTCTCTTGATGACCCGTTCAGCGTATTCCGCTGCCGCGGGATCATGAACTGCGTCAACGTTTGTCCGAAAGGCCTGAACCCGACTAAGGCCATCGGTCACGTACGTCACATGTTGCTGCAAAGCGGCGTGTGATTCAGCAGTACCCGTAGGACCGCTGTACCCGTAGATGCTGCGGCGCAGGCTTCAACCGGCGCCGTAGTTTTAACCTGAGCAGCAGCTCACAAAGCTGCCGCTCTTATTTTGAAGAAATGAGACAAGCAGGGGCATCCGGGCTGGTACCCGGACTATCAGCGTGATCCTAAGTGGCTTGTTTTGGTCGCTGCATTCGGACTTCTGCAAGTTTGCTCGGTGTCGACGCCGGTGGTGTTCCCCTAACCGAGGGTGACCAAGCATGCAAGAAAGCGTGATGCAGCGCATGTGGAACAGTGCCCACCTTTCAGGTGGAAACGCTGCCTATGTGGAAGAGCTTTATGAGCTCTACCTGCACGACCCTAACGCTGTGCCAGAAGAGTGGCGCACCTACTTTCAGAAGTTGCCTGCTGACGGCAACTCTGCCACCGATGTTTCGCACTCCACAATTCGCGATCATTTCGTCTTGCTGGCAAAGAACCAGCGCCGCGCACAACCGGTTTCCGCCGGCAGCGTGAGCAGTGAGCACGAGAAGAAGCAAGTTGAAGTGCTGCGATTGATCCAGGCCTACCGTATGCGTGGCCACCAGGCAGCCCAGCTTGACCCGCTGGGGCTGTGGCAGCGTCCTGCACCTGCAGACCTGTCGATCAATCATTACGGCTTGACCAATGCCGATCTTGATACGACCTTCCGTGCCGGCGACCTGTTCATCGGCAAAGAGGAGGCGAGCCTACGCGAAATTCACGAAGCGTTGCAGCAGACATATTGCCGCACCATCGGCGCTGAATTTACGCATATCACCGATTCCGAGCAGCGCCAGTGGTTCCAGCAGCGTCTGGAAAGCGTGCGTGGTCGTCCGACGTACTCCGCCGACATCAAGAGCCACCTGCTTGAGCGCGTTACTGCCGGCGAAGGTCTGGAAAAATACCTGGGTACCAAATACCCGGGCACCAAGCGTTTCGGTCTGGAAGGCGGCGAGAGCCTGATTCCGATGCTCGACGAGCTGATCCAGCGTTCCGGTTCCTACGGCACCAAGGAAATCGTCATTGGCATGGCCCACCGTGGCCGTCTGAACGTGCTGGTCAACACCTTCGGCAAGAACCCGCGCGAGCTGTTCGACGAGTTCGAAGGCAAGAAGAAGGTCGAGCTGGGTTCCGGTGACGTTAAATATCACCAGGGCTTCTCGTCCAACGTCATGACCACCGGCGGTGAAGTTCACCTGGCCATGGCGTTCAACCCGTCCCACCTGGAAATCGTATCTCCAGTGGTCGAGGGTTCGGTTCGCGCCCGACAGGATCGTCGTAACGACCCTACCGGTGAGAAGGTTCTGCCGATTTCCATCCACGGTGACGCGGCATTCGCCGGTCAGGGTGTGGTCATGGAAACCTTCCAGATGTCGCAGACCCGCGGTTTCAAGACCGGCGGCACCGTGCACATCGTGATCAACAACCAGGTCGGTTTCACCATCAGCAACCCGCTGGACTCGCGTTCCACCGAGTACGCGACCGACGTTGCGAAGATGATCCAGGCGCCGATCCTCCATGTGAATGGTGATGATCCGGAAGCCGTGTTGTTCGTGACCCAGCTGGCCATCGATTACCGCATGCAGTTCAAGCGTGACGTGGTGATCGACCTGGTCTGCTACCGTCGTCGTGGCCACAACGAGGCCGACGAGCCAAGCGGCACCCAGCCTCTGATGTATCAGCAGATCACCAAACAGCGCACCACCCGTGAGCTGTATGCCGATCGCCTGACTCAGAGCGGTGTGCTGGACGTTGAGCGTGTTCAGGCGAAAGTCGATGAATACCGCAACGCGCTGGACAACGGTCTGCATGTTGTAAAAAGCCTGGTCAAAGAGCCGAACAAAGAGTTGTTCGTGGACTGGCGTCCGTATCTGGGCCACGCCTGGACCGCGCGTCACGACACGCGTTTCGATCTGAAGACCTTGCAGGAACTGTCTGCCAAGCTGCTGGAAATTCCGGAAGGCTTCGTGGTTCAGCGCCAGGTCTCGAAGATCTACGAAGACCGTCAGAAAATGCAAGCCGGCGGCCTGCCGATCAACTGGGGTTACGCCGAAACCATGGCGTACGCGACCCTGGCGTTCGAAGGTCACCCGATTCGCATGACGGGTCAGGACATCGGTCGCGGTACGTTCTCGCACCGTCACGCTGTCTTGCACAACCAGAAAGACGCGAGCAGCTACATTCCGCTGCAGAACCTGTACAACGGTCAGCCACGCTTCGACCTGTACGACTCGTTCCTGTCGGAAGAAGCGGTTCTGGCGTTCGAGTACGGTTATTCGACTACCCAGCCGAATGCCCTGGTTATCTGGGAAGCCCAGTTCGGCGACTTCGCCAACGGTGCCCAGGTGGTTATCGACCAGTTCATCACCAGTGGCGAGCACAAGTGGGGCCGTCTCTGCGGTCTGACCATGCTGTTGCCGCACGGTTATGAAGGACAGGGCCCGGAGCACTCTTCGGCTCGTCTGGAGCGTTATCTGCAGCTGTGCGCCGAGCACAACATTCAGGTAGCCATGCCGACTACGCCGGCCCAGATCTATCACTTGCTGCGCCGTCAGGTGATTCGCCCGCTGCGCAAGCCGTTGATCGTCCTGACTCCGAAGTCGCTGCTGCGTCACAAGCTCGCCATATCGACCCTGGAAGATCTGGCGGAAGGTTCGTTCCAGACCGTTATCCCGGAAATCGATGCACTGGACCCGAAAAAGGTCGAGCGCATTGTTCTGTGTAGCGGCAAGGTCTACTACGACCTGCTGGAAAAACGCCGTGCCGAAGGTCGTGATGACATCGCCATCGTGCGTATCGAGCAGCTGTACCCATTCCCTGAGGACGACTTGAACGAAGTCCTGGCTCCTTACACCAACCTCAAACATATCGTTTGGTGTCAGGAAGAGCCGATGAACCAGGGTGCCTGGTACTGCAGCCAACACCACATGCGCCGCATCGTTGGCAATCACAACAAGTCGCTCGTACTCGAATACGCCGGCCGTGATGCTTCTGCTGCACCTGCATGCGGTTATGCATCGATGCACGCTGAGCAGCAGGAAAAACTGCTGCAAGACGCCTTTACTGTTTAACGCCTTCGCGCACCTGAAACCGAATTTAAGGACCCACAGATAATGGCTATCGAAATCAAAGCCCCCACTTTCCCGGAATCGGTTGCCGACGGCACCGTTGCCACCTGGCACAAAAAACCGGGCGACGCTGTAAAGCGTGACGACCTGATCGTCGACATCGAAACCGACAAGGTTGTACTGGAAGTGTTGGCTACTGCTGACGGCGTGCTGGGCGCTATCGTCAAGAACGAAGGCGACACCGTTCTGTCCGACGAAGTCCTGGGCTCGATCGAAGCGGGCGGCGCTGCTGCCGCTGCTCCGGCTGCCGCTGCTGCTCCGGCCGCTGCACAGGCTGCTGCTCCTGCCGCCGAAGGCGAAGACGATCCTGTTGCTGCACCGGCTGCTCGCAAGCTGGCTGAAGAAAACGGCATCAACATCGCTTCCGTTGCCGGCACCGGCAAAGGCGGTCGTGTGACCAAGGAAGACGTGGTCGCTGCTGTTGCCGCGAAGAAAGCCGCTCCGGCTGCCGCGCCTGCCAAGGCTGCTGCTCCTGCTGCCGCTGCTCCTGTGTTCGCCGCTGGCGACCGCATCGAGAAGCGCGTACCGATGACCCGCGTTCGCGCTACCGTGGCCAAGCGTCTGGTAGAAGCCCAGTCGAACATGGCGATGCTGACCACGTTCAACGAAGTCGACATGACCGAAGTCATGGCCCTGCGTTCGAAGTACAAGGACCTGTTCGAGAAGTCCCACAACGGCGTACGCCTGGGCTTCATGTCGTTCTTCGTGAAAGCGGCCACCGAAGCGCTGAAACGCTTCCCGGCTGTCAACGCGTCGATCGACGGTGCCGACATCGTTTACCACGGCTATGCCGACGTCGGTGTAGCTGTTTCCAGCGACCGCGGTCTGGTTGTACCGGTTCTGCGTAACGCCGAACTGATGAGCCTGGCTGAAATCGAAGGCGGCATCGCGACCTTCGGCAAGAAGGCTCGCGACGGCAAACTGTCGATGGACGAAATGACCGGCGGTACGTTCACCATCACCAACGGTGGTACCTTCGGTTCGATGATGTCGACTCCGATCGTCAACCCGCCGCAAGCGGCAATCCTGGGCATGCACAACATTCTGCAGCGTCCTATGGCGATCAACGGTCAGGTCGTGATCCGTCCGATGATGTACCTGGCTCTGTCCTACGATCACCGTCTGATCGATGGCAAAGAAGCTGTGACCTTCCTGGTTACCATCAAGAACCTGCTGGAAGACCCGGCTCGTTTGCTGCTGGATATCTGATAGAAGCAGCTGCAGGTTTCAAGCTTCAAGCTGCAAGCAATTGCAGCTTGGCTTGAGGCTTGCGGCTTCAAGCTTGTTGCCAAAAGAGGATTTTTTGAATGTCGCAGAAATTTGACGTAGTAGTGATTGGCGCGGGCCCTGGCGGCTACGTGGCTGCCATCAAAGCAGCGCAACTGGGCCTCACCACTGCCTGCATCGAGAAATACACCGACAAGGAAGGCAAACTGGCCCTCGGCGGTACTTGCCTGAACGTCGGCTGCATTCCATCCAAGGCGCTGCTGGACAGCTCCTGGAAATACAAGGAAGCCAAAGAAGGCTTCGCGATCCACGGTATCAATCACGCTGGCGTGACCATGGACGTGGCCGCAATGGTTGGCCGCAAAGCCAACATCGTCAAAGGCCTGACCTCTGGTGTTGCCACCCTGTTCAAGGCGAACGGCGTCACTTCCCTGCAAGGCCACGGCAAACTGCTGGCCGGCAAGAAAGTAGAACTGACCAAGCCGGACGGCAGCGTTGAAATCATCGAAGCCGAGAACGTGATTCTGGCTTCGGGCTCGCGTCCGATCGACATTCCACCGGCTCCGGTTGACCAGAAAGTAATCGTCGATTCGACGGGCGCACTGGAATTCCAATCCGTACCCAAGCGTCTGGGCGTTATTGGCGCTGGCGTTATCGGTCTGGAGCTGGGTTCGGTCTGGTCGCGTCTGGGCGCTGAAGTCGTTGTTCTGGAGGCACTGGAGAAATTCCTGCCTGCCGCTGACGACGCAGTTTCCAAAGAAGCCTACAAAACCCTGACCAAACAAGGTCTGGACATCAAGCTGGGCGCTCGCGTCACCGGTTCCAAAGTGAACGGCGACGAAGTCGTTGTGAACTACACCGATGCCAACGGCGAACAGAACATCACTTTCGACAAGCTGATCGTTGCCGTTGGTCGCCGTCCAGTGACCACCGAACTGTTGGCTGCCGACAGCGGTGTGACCATCGACGAGCGCGGTTTCGTATTCGTTGACGACCAGTGCGCCACCAGCGTACCGGGCGTTTACGCGATCGGTGATGTGGTTCGCGGCATGATGCTGGCGCACAAGGCGTCCGAAGAAGGCATCATGGTGGTTGAGCGCATCAAGGGCCACAAAGCCCAAATCAACTATGACCTGATCCCGTCTGTTATTTATACTCACCCGGAAATCGCGTGGGTCGGCAAAACCGAGCAGACCTTGAAAGCAGAAGGCGTTGAAGTTAACGTCGGCACTTTCCCGTTCGCAGCCAGTGGCCGTGCCATGGCAGCCAACGATACCGGCGGTTTCGTTAAAGTCATTGCCGATGCCAAGACTGACCGTGTATTGGGCGTCCACGTGATTGGCCCGAGCGCTGCAGAACTGGTTCAGCAGGGCGCGATCGGTATGGAATTCGGCACCAGCGCTGAAGACCTGGGCATGATGGTTTTCTCCCATCCGACCCTGTCTGAAGCCTTGCACGAAGCAGCTTTGGCTGTGAATGGCGGCGCCATCCACATCGCCAACCGCAAGAAGCGTTAAGACAATAAGAAACCACGGCGGTATGGCCCGTCGTGAGCCTTGCATGCAAGACTCACCGCGGAATATCCGCTGGACGCAGTCTTGCGTAGCTGCACCGGTTGTCCGGAAAGGCTACGCAAGCAGCAGTCACAGGTGGTGCGGCACTTGAACAAGTGCAGCACCGAATGCGCAGTACCTAACGAAGACGGTAATAAGCATGAATCTTCACGAGTATCAGGGTAAGCAGCTGTTCGCTGAGTACGGCCTGCCAGTTTCCACCGGTTATGCGGTAGACACCCCGGAAGCAGCAGCAGAAGCTTGCGACAAAATCGGCGGCACCGAGTGGGTTGTCAAAGCCCAGGTCCACGCTGGTGGTCGCGGTAAAGCGGGCGGCGTAAAGCTGGTTCGCAGCAAAGAAGACGCCAAGGCATTCGCACAGCAGTGGCTGGGCAAGCGTCTGGTGACTTACCAGACTGATGCCAATGGTCAGCCAGTCACCAAGATCCTGGTTGAATCGTGCACTGATATCGCTAAAGAGCTGTACCTGGGCGCTGTCGTTGACCGTTCGAGCCGTCGCATCGTGTTCATGGCTTCCACCGAAGGTGGCGTGGACATCGAGAAAATCGCTCACGACACCCCTGAGAAAATCCTCAAGGCCACTATCGATCCACTGGTTGGCGCTCAGCCATTCCAGGGTCGCGAGCTGGCATTCCAGTTGGGTCTGGAAGGCAAGCAGGTTGCTCAGTTCGCCAAGATCTTCGTAGGTCTGGCCAAGCTGTTCAAGGATCACGACCTGGCTCTGCTGGAAGTGAACCCGCTGGTGATCAAGGCTGACGGCGATCTGCATTGCCTCGACGCCAAGATCAACATCGACGCCAACGCCATGTACCGTCAGCCTAAGCTGAAGACTTTCCACGATCCGTCGCAAGACGATCCGCGCGAAGCGCACGCTGCCAAGTTCGAACTGAACTACGTAGCGCTGGAAGGCAACATCGGTTGCATGGTCAACGGTGCTGGCCTGGCCATGGGTACCATGGACATCGTCAACCTGCATGGCGGCAAACCAGCCAACTTCCTCGACGTGGGCGGCGGTGCTACCAAAGAACGCGTTACCGAAGCGTTCAAGATCATCCTGTCCGACACTAACGTCGCTGCAGTACTGGTCAACATCTTCGGCGGCATCGTTCGTTGCGACATGATTGCCGAAGGCATCATCGGCGCTGTGAAAGAAGTCGGCGTGAAAATCCCGGTTGTTGTTCGCCTTGAAGGCAACAACGCTGAGCTGGGCGCTAAAGTACTGGCAGAAAGCGGTTTGAACATCATCGCTGCTACCAGCCTGACCGACGCTGCTCAACAAGTCGTTAAAGCTGCGGAGGGCAAATAATGAGCGTCCTGATCAATAAAGACACCAAAGTTATCTGCCAGGGTATTACCGGTTCGCAAGGTAGTTTCCACACCCAGCAAGCCATCGAATACGGCACCAAGATGGTGGGTGGCGTAACTCCTGGCAAAGGCGGCACCGAGCACCTGGGTCTGCCAGTGTTCAACACCGTGAAAGACGCTGTAGCTGCCACTGGCGCCACCGCCAGCGTGATCTACGTTCCAGCTCCTTTCTGCAAGGACTCCATCCTGGAAGCAGCATTCGGCGGCATCAAGCTGATCGTTTGCATCACTGAAGGCATTCCTACCCTGGACATGCTGGATGCCAAGGTCAAGTGCGACGAGCTGGGTATCACCCTGATCGGCCCTAACTGCCCAGGCGTGATCACTCCAGGCGAATGCAAGATCGGCATCATGCCAGGTCACATTCACTTGCCAGGCAAGGTCGGTATCGTTTCCCGTTCCGGCACCCTGACCTACGAAGCTGTGAAGCAGACCACTGACGCCGGTTTCGGTCAGTCGACTTGCGTCGGCATCGGCGGTGACCCGATCCCGGGTTCGAACTTCATCGACATCCTGAAGCTGTTCCAGGAAGACCCGAAGACCGAAGCGATCGTGATGATCGGCGAGATCGGCGGTTCGGCTGAAGAAGAAGCGGCTGCCTACATCAAGGCACACGTGACCAAGCCGGTTGTTTCCTACATCGCTGGTGTGACTGCTCCTCCGGGCAAGCGCATGGGCCATGCTGGCGCAATCATCTCTGGCGGCAAAGGCACTGCAGACGAGAAGTTTGCTGCCCTGGAAGACGCAGGCGTTAAAACCGTGCGTTCGCTGGCAGACATCGGCAAGGCTTTGTCCGAGCTGACCGGTTGGGCTGTCAAGTAAGCCTCGCGCTTAGCTGACGCTTCACCAAACAAAGGCCACCTTCGGGTGGCCTTTGTCGTTTCCGGGATTTGAGATGTTGCAGAGCTTTTGTGGCGAGGGGGCTTGCCCCCGTTCGACTGCAAAGCAGTCGCAAATCTGACAAGCGCGATCTGTCTGATGTAACGCGATTACCGGTTGGGGCCGCTTCGCGACCCAGCGGGGGCAAGCCCCCTCGCCACAGGTGTTTGTGCAGGTAAATTAGATATGTAAACGCGACACAAAAATGTCGCAGATCGGATAGTTCGCCCCCTAACAGTGCGTTTGTCGCTCAAATTCGTTAGGCTAGCCGCCATTTTTGCGTCCGCGACCCACAAGGTTGCTTCGCGCTAAAGGGTCGATCCTATGCGGACCGACAGCATTTCCCTCACCCATAAGGGAAATCCCTCTCTAAATTCCGATTCAGTAGTGTGGTATTTCCTTAATGAAAGTGTTGAAAGGCCAGGACATCCTGGCACTTGGTTTTATGACGTTTGCCCTGTTCGTCGGGGCTGGCAACATCATCTTCCCGCCTATCGTCGGTTTGCAGTCCGGGCCTCATGTCTGGATGGCGGCGCTGGGCTTTCTGATCACCGCGGTCGGTCTGCCGGTGATCACCGTTGTTGCCCTGGCCAAGGTCGGCGGTGCAATGGATGCGTTGAGCAGCCCGATCGGCAAAGTCGCGGGTGGTTTGCTGGCCGCTGCGTGCTACCTCGCCGTTGGCCCGCTGTTCGCGACGCCGCGCACCGCGACCGTATCGTTCGAAGTGGGCCTGGCGCCGCTGACCGGCGAGAGCCCGCTGGCGCTGTTCCTCTATAGCTCGGTGTACTTCCTGCTGGTGTTCTTCATCTCGCTCTACCCGGGCCGTTTGCTGGATACCGTAGGACGTTTCCTCGCTCCACTGAAGATCATCGCCCTGGCCGCTCTCGGCATCGCCGCGTTCGCGCTGCCGGCCGGTGAAATCGGCGTGGCGACGCCTGAGTATGTGGCGGCACCGTTCTCCCAGGGCTTCATCAATGGTTACCTGACCATGGATACCCTCGGTGCGCTGGTGTTCGGCATTGTCATCGTCAACGCCATCCGCTCCCGCGGCGTCGAATCGCCGGTGTTGATCACCCGTTACGCGATCATTGCCGGGTTGATTGCCGGCGTCGGTCTGGCGCTGGTGTATGTCAGCCTGTTCCGTCTCGGTTCGGGCAGCCATGAAGTGGCTGCCGGCGCGACCAACGGCGCGGCGGTATTGCACGCTTACGTTCAACACACCTTTGGTTCGTTGGGCAGCGGTTTCCTTGCGGTGCTGATCTCGTTGGCCTGTCTGGTCACAGCGGTCGGTCTGACCTGCGCCTGCGCCGAATACTTCAGCCGTGTGCTGCCACTGTCCTACAAGACGCTGGTCATCATCCTGGCCGCATTCTCCCTGCTGGTGTCCAACCTGGGCCTCACCAAGCTGATCGCGTTCTCGATCCCGGTACTCACCGCGATCTACCCGCCGTGCATCGCGCTGGTCGCCCTGAGCTTCTGCAAGGACTTCTGGCATGAACAAGGCCGCATCGTCGGTCCGGTGATGCTGGTGTCGTTCATCTTCGGTCTGATCGACGCGCTCAAGGGCGCGGGTCTGGCGGACTGGATGCCGATGCAACTGGCTCACCTGCCGCTGAGCGAGCAAGGTCTGGCGTGGCTGGTGCCGTCGGTCATGACGCTGGTGGTTGCGGTGGTTTGTGATCGCCTGCTGGGCAAGCGCGAAGAAGCATTGGCTTAAGTCGCTTCAAGCCCGCCACAAGCGGGTCTTGAGCTACAACAGAAATGCCCCGTATCAATCGATACGGGGCATTTTTTATGCGCGTGATGCAGTGTCTTTTTCCTTGAGCTAACGTCGAAAGCAGTACCTGTAGGAACGAGGCTTGCCCGCGAAGGCAATCAACCATTCGATATTTTCGTTGGCTGACACACCGCTTTCGCGGGCAAGCCTCGCTCCTACACGTAACCACCATTTCATAGGGGATTGCATGTCGTTCATCCACGCCAACCTGATCCACATTCTCGCCGCCGTCTGGTTTGTCATCTGTTGGGGCGGCTATACCCGTTATGCGACGTGGAAGGGCCGCGACACCGCGTGCCTGGCCAGTGTGCTGCACCTGTACCGCGAAGACTGGATGCGCCGCATGCTGCTGCGCGACAACCGCATCGCCGACGCCAGTGTGATCGGCAACCTGGAACGCAACGCTTCGTTCTTCGCCTCAAGCACGCTGATTATCCTGGCCGGCATTCTCACCGTGCTGGGCGCGTCGGAAAGGGCTGTGTCTTTGCTGGCGGATATCCCGATGGTGCAGCAGGCCTCCCAGGGGATGTCCGAGATCAAGTTGCTGTGCCTGGCGCTGGTATTTGTGTATGCGTTCTTTACGTTCAGCTGGTGCATGCGCCAATACAACTTCGCGGCCATTCTGATCGGTTCGGCACCCATGGTCGGCGAGCGGCATGTCTCGGAGCAGGAGCGCAAAGCCTTTGCGGCCCGGGCGGCGCGTGTCATCTCAATGGCCGCCAACCAGTTCAACTTCGGCCTGCGCTCCTATTATTTCGGCATGACCATGCTGGCCTGGTTCGTCAGCCCCTGGTTGTTCATGTTGATGAGTGCCGGCGTGGTGCTGGTGCTCTATCGCCGGGAGTTTCATTCCGACGTTCTCGACGTGATGGTCTATACCCCTACAGAGGCGCCCCTGCCTGAAGCGATCAAAGAGGCTGCTTGATGAGTATTCCGTTCTGGTGTGTGTTTATCAGCGCCTTGCTGATTTACGTGGCCCGCATGCCGGTGGCCAAGGCCATGAAAGAGCAGGGCGGTTACAACAACCACCTGCCACGCCAGCAGCAGGCACAACTCACCGGCTTCGGTGCTCGAGCGGTGGCGGCCCATCAGAACTGCTTCGAAGCCTTCATATTGTTTGCGGTGGGGGTGTTGATGGCGCACACCACGCAGACCGCGGGATGGCTGATTGATTCGCTGGCAATCATCTTCGTGATTACGCGCATCATTTACTTATTGTGCTATTGGGGCGATCTCGCCTGGCAACGAAGTCTGGTGTGGTTTGTCGGACTAGTGTGTTCGTTGCTGCTGATGATTAGTCCGACTTTTAGAACCATTTTGCTCTAACGGGGCAAATGACAGACAAAAGAAAACCCGCACTTGGCGGGTTTTCTTTATCACGCTAAAAACGTTTTAGTTTTTAGGTGCTTCTTTTGCTGCAGCTGCATCCGATTCAGCCTGAGCTTTGGCAGCTTCGGCGTTTTCTTTCGCTGCGTCGTTCACTTTATCCTGAGCTTTGTTCATGTCTTGCTGAGCCTGCTCAGCATGTTGGTTGGCATCTTGAGCTTTGTCCTCGGATTTTTTATCGCAGGCAGCGAGACCGAGGGAAGCGGTCAACATCAAGGCAATAGCTAAAGTCTTACGCATGGGGTGTTTCTCCTTATGGAAAATATCTACTTGGCCTTTCGAGCACAGCCATCAGGGTTAAGTTCCTCAATTCGTTCAGATATATAAGATTATTCCCACGGGAACTTTTACGAACACGCCTAGTGCGATGTCGGAATACTAAAAAGAGTTTTTATCAAATGGCCGAAAACCCCGTTTTTGAGCGCGCGACGCGATTTTTATCAGCATTGCGTCACTGTCAGGTACTCGGGCTGCGAGTTCACAGCGCCAGCAGTGACGGGCTCACCGTGATTCTGCCGTACAGCCCGCAAATCATCGGTAACCCGCAAACCGGCGTGATCCACGGCGGTGCGCTGACGACCTTGATGGACACCGCGTGTGGCATGTCCACCCTTTGCGTGTTGTCCGAGTTTGAAGTCTGCCCGACCCTCGACCTGCGCATCGACTACATGCACGCGGCCGAGCCGCACAAAGATGTGTATGGTTTTGCCCAATGCTATCGGGTCACCACGGACGTGATCTTCGCCCGTGGTTTTGCCTATCAGGACGATCCCGAACAGCCCATCGCCCATGTGGTGGGCACGTTCATGCGCATGGGCAAGGGCGTCAAAGGCACCAAAGGGTTTGGTGGCGCCATCGCCGGAGGGGCGAAATGACCGACAACTTCAAGGAACAACTGCAACAGGCCCATGAGCAGGGCGACTACGCCGCGCTGCTGCACCTGATTCCCTACGCCAAATTGATCGGTGTCGAATGCTCGCGGGTCGGGGATGACCTGTTGTTTCGCCTGCCGGCGAACAAGGACAACATTGGTAACCCTTTATTGCCGGCGATTCATGGCGGTGTGATTGCCGGGTTCATGGAGCTGTCCGCCGCATTGCACTTGCTGATTCTCACCGGTTCGCCGGGCGTGCCGAAGATCATCGACTTTTCCCTCGACTACCTGCGCGCGGGGCAATTTCGCGACACCTGGGCCAGATGTCAGGTGTGCCGTCAGGGGCGGCGTGTCGCAAACGTGGCAGTAACCGCCTGGCAAAGCACCGAAGCCGAGCCCATTGCCACCGCCCGTGCCCACTTCAAAATCGATGAGCCCTTGAAATCCTGATCCGAGCCCCCAACTTTGATGACAACCCGCCGCCGACCCTCAAGGTCGCGGCCTCTGCCATCTGATTGGAGTTTGATGACCATGAGTGTGGAAACTCAAAAGGAAACCCTGGGCTTCCAGACCGAGGTGAAGCAACTGCTGCACCTCATGATCCATTCGCTGTATTCCAACAAGGAAATCTTCCTTCGCGAATTGATCTCGAACGCCTCTGACGCTGTCGACAAATTACGTTTCGAAGCCCTGTCCAAGCCTGAGTTGCTGGAAGGTGGCGCCGAACTGAAAATCCGTGTGAGCTTCGACAAGGACGCTAAAACCGTCACCCTCGAAGACAACGGTATCGGCATGAGCCGTGAAGATGCGATCACCCACTTGGGTACCATCGCCAAATCCGGCACCGCTGATTTCATGAAACACCTGTCTGGCGATCAGAAAAAAGATTCGCACCTGATCGGTCAATTTGGCGTGGGTTTCTACTCCGCATTCATCGTTGCCGACAAAGTTGACGTGTTCAGCCGTCGTGCCGGTGCTGCCGCCAGCGAAGGCGTGCACTGGTCGTCGAAGGGCGAAGGCGATTTTGAAGTGGCCACCGTCGAGAAAGCCGAGCGCGGCACTCGCATCGTGCTGCACCTGAAGTCCGGTGAAGACGAGTTCGCCGATGGCTGGCGCCTGCGCAACATCATCAAAAAGTACTCCGACCACATCGCTTTGCCGATCGAGTTGCCGAAAGAAGTGGCAGCCGCTGAAGGTGAAGAGAAACCTGCTGTTGAATGGGAAACCGTCAACCGCGCCAGCGCCCTGTGGACCCGTCCTCGCACCGAGATCAAGGACGAGGAATACCAGGAGTTCTACAAACACATCGCTCACGATTACGAAAACCCGCTGAGTTGGAGCCACAACAAGGTCGAAGGCAAACTCGAGTACAGCTCGCTGCTTTACGTACCGACCCGTGCTCCGTTCGACCTGTACCAGCGTGAAGCGCCGAAAGGCCTGAAGCTGTACGTGCAGCGCGTGTTCGTGATGGATCAGGCCGAGTCGTTCCTGCCGCTGTACCTGCGCTTCATCAAGGGCGTGGTCGATTCCAATGACCTGTCGCTGAACGTGTCGCGGGAAATCCTGCAGAAAGACCCGATCATCGATTCCATGAAGTCGGCGCTGACCAAGCGCGTGCTGGACATGCTGGAAAAACTGGCGAAGAACGAGCCTGAGCAATACAAGGGCTTCTGGAAGAACTTCGGTCAGGTCATGAAAGAAGGCCCGGCAGAAGACTTCGCCAACAAAGAGAAAATCGCTGGCCTGCTGCGTTTCGCGTCCACTCAGGGCGAAGAAGGCGAGCAAGTCGTGGGTCTGGCCGAGTACCTGGCTCGCGCCAAGGAAGGTCAGGACAAGATTTACTACCTGACCGGCGAAACCTACGCGCAAGTCAAAAACAGTCCGCACCTGGAAGTCTTCCGCAAGAAAGGCATCGAAGTGCTGCTGTTGACCGATCGCATCGACGAGTGGCTGATGAGCTACCTCAGCGACTTCGACGGCAAGAGCTTTGTCGACGTGGCGCGCGGTGACCTGGACCTGGGCAACCTGGACTCGGAAGAGGACAAGAAAGCCGCGGAAGAAGTCGCCAAGTCCAAAGAAGGTCTGGTTGAGCGTCTGAAAACTGCACTGGGCGATTCGGTTGCTGAAGTGCGGGTTTCCCACCGTCTGACCGATTCCCCGGCGATTCTGGCTATCGGTGAGCAGGACCTGGGTCTGCAGATGCGTCAGATCCTCGAAGCCAGCGGTCAGAAGGTGCCGGATTCGAAGCCGATCTTCGAATTCAACCCGGCTCATCCGCTGATCGAGAAACTTGACAACGAGCAGAGCGACGAGCGCTTCGGCGACCTGTCGCACATCCTCTTCGATCAAGCGGCCCTGGCGGCCGGCGACAGCTTGAAGGACCCGGCCGCGTATGTGCGCCGCCTCAACAAGCTGCTGGTTGAACTGTCGGTTTAACTGCGCTTTACAAAAAACCCGCTTCGGCGGGTTTTTTTATTTGAGCTACCTGCTGCGATCTGTAGGAGCCAGCAAACCGGCTCCTACAGGTCAGCGCGGCAGTTCGATTCGTTCGCTTTCCCCAGGCACCGTCGGCCAATCCCCGGCCGCCCAGCGCCGACGCGCTTCATCGATAACCGCCGGATCGCTAGCCACAAAATTCCAGTTGATCCTTCGCGGCCCATCCAGCGGCGCGCCACCAAACAGCACCGCATGACAGTCGCTCTCGGCGAACAACGTCATCTCTTCCCCTGCGGGCAGCACTACCAGCGAATGCGGTTCTATCAGCTCACCGTCGAGCTGCACCTCGCCGTTCAACACATACAGCGCTCGTTCTTCATGCTCGGTGGGGATCAGCAGCGTGGTCGCTGTCTGCAGGTTCAGTTCCGCGTACAGCGTAGGAGAAAGCACCGGCACCGGCGATTCAAGGCAAAAGCCTGACCCGGCGATCATCCGGATCTTCACCCCAAGGTTATCGCTGACCGGCAATGTGGACGCTGGATGATGGCTGTAGTGCCCCGGGCCTTGCTCATGATCCTTCGGCGATGCCAGCCAGATCTGCAAACCGTGCATCGTGAATCCGCTTTCCTTCAATGCCTCGGGCGTGCGCTCGACGTGGGCAATCGCGCTGCCGGCGGTCATCCAGCTGACGTCACCGGCCTCCACCACCTGATCGGAGCCGAGGCTGTCCTTGTGCTGGATTTTTCCTTCGAACAAGTAGGTGAGGGTCGACAGACCAATGTGCGGATGCTGACGGATGTTCATGCCTTTGCCCGCCGGATAACGGGTTTCCAGCATGTGATCGAAAAACACAAAAGGCCCGACGCTGCGGCATTTGGCTGACGGCAGCGGACGAAGAATCGGCTGGCCTTCGACATCTTCGGCGCGGGGGCGGATCACGAGGGGAGTGTTCATGGTGCATTCCAGGCTGAGCGGGTGACGCGTGGAGCATAACCCGCTTGCCCGGCCCTTGCCGCTATTGGCTGAACGTGCCTTCGGACAGATGGGTTTCGATGCTGACTTCAGTGGTGGTCATCAGCTTGTGAACAGGGCAACGGTCGGCCACGCGGTGCAGTTCGTCGCGCTGGGCATCGGTAAGCACACCCTTGAGGGTCAGTTTGACGTGCAGGACATATTTGCCTTTCTGCTCTTCGCTGTTGTCGCGTTTGACCTCCACACCAACACCCGTCAGCGGAATGTCTTTTTTCTTCGCATACAGCTTCAGGGTCAGGGCCTTGCACGCGCCGAGCGCTGCGTCGAAGTAATCGTGTGGCTCCGGTGCCGAGCCTTCACCGCCCGCGGAGGTCGGTACGTCGGCAAAGAGTTCGTGGTCATCGATTTGTACGCTGTGACGAAAACCTTCGGCGGAAACGGTATTGACGGTGACTGTCATGGGAAACCTCGGCAGTAGGAAAAGTCATTCGATCAAAAAAGACGTTGAAGTTATAGAGCATTCCTCCTGATACGCGTTCCACTTTCTTGTTGAGGTGATCGCAATCCCCTGTGGCGAGGGAGCTTGCTCCCGCTGGACTGCGTAGCAGTCCCTTTTTTTGGGGTCGCTTCGCAACCCAGCGGGAGCAAGCTCCCTCGCCACAGGTTAGGCAGACGAAGCTTCAGGCGAAAAAAAGCCCCGCATTAGCGGGGCTTCTTGTTTCGATCCGGATCAGCTGCCTTTGACAGCCTTGCCGTTGACCTTACCGTCCAGGAGCATGATGTTGTACTCCTTGCCGTCGGTTTCGACCTGTTGCAGGCGGATCAGCAGGTAATCCCAGTCCTTGGCGAACCACAGCACGGTGATGCGCTTGCTTTGTGTCGGGTCGCGCACGCGCTCGACCTTGATCGCGTCGATCTGGCCAGCCTTGGTGTCGACTTTTTCCGAACCCAGCACGCGGAAGTCATAGGTATCGACTTCGCCATTATCGACCACCTGATAGCTCATGCTTTTCTTGCCGGCGGCCACGTCGTGTTGCAGGGCCAACTGATAGGTGGATTTGTCGACCATGCCGCGGTTGAGCGGGATCTTGACCGCGTCGCCGCGATCGGTGCCGGTGACCATTTTGGTGGTCCAGTCGAAATCCAGGTCAGCCTTTTTGGCTTTGCCCAGGCCACCGCGTTCAAAGTGGTAGGACTGTGGCAGCAGGGTGTCCTTGTCCAGGGTCAGGGTGCTTTCTTCTGTCAGGCTGGCGATCATCATCGAGGCCTTGAAGCTGAGCTTCCAGACGCCGTTGGCTTCCTTGGTCAGGCTGCGCTCGGCGGTGCCGCTCATGGGCAGCTGCTTCCAGTCGGCGGTGTAGCTGGCGGAGAAGGGTTGAAGTTCTGCAGCCTGCGCGAAGGGCAGGGCGAGCAGAGCGCAAGCGAAGAGCAGGGCGCGACGCATAAAATCTCCTAGGTTCGAATCAAGTGGCCGCTGGCCGCGAGTAACTTGCCATCCAGTAAAGCACCTTGTTGACCAAGTGATAAACGGCCTTCGGCAAACCAGCGTACGGCCATCGGGTAGATCAGGTGTTCCTGGGTGTGAACTCGCTGCGCCAGACTCTGCGGCGAATCGTGCAACTCTACCGGTATTACTGCCTGTACGACCAGTGGTCCGCCATCGAGTTCCTCGGTGACAAAGTGTACGGAACAGCCGTGTTCAGTGTCGCCGGCCTCCAGCGCGCGCTGATGAGTGTGTAACCCTTTGTATTTGGGTAGCAGCGAGGGATGGATGTTGAGCAGGCGACCCGCGTAGTGGCGCACGAAGTCAGCGCTGAGGATGCGCATGAAACCGGCCAGGACCACGAGTTTGGGATTGAAGGCGTCGATCAGTTCGATCAGCGCGGCATCGAAGGCTTCGCGGCCTTCGAACGCCTTGTGATCCAGGGAGCGGGTGTCGATACCCGCATCCCTGGCACGTTGCAGGCCGTAGGCGTCGGCGCGGTTGGAGATCACCGCAGCGATGCGGACCGGGCTGTCGCCGGTCCGCGTGCTGTCGATCAGGGCCTGCAAGTTACTGCCGGTGCCGGACAACAGCACCACCACATCACAGGTCTGAGACATCAATGAGCCTTGAGGTTTTTCAGTTCAACCTGGGCCGCGCCTTCGGCAGCGGAGGCGATCTGGCCGATGACCCAAGGCTGCTCGCCGGCTTCACGCAGTACGTTCAGCGCGGTTTCAACGTGCTCTTGAGCCACGCAGATCACCATGCCAACGCCGCAGTTCAGCACGCGGTGCATTTCGTTTTCGTCGACGTTGCCTTTCTCTTGCAGCCAGTCGAACACGGCAGGGCGAGTCCAGCTTGCAACGTCAACCACCGCTTGAGCGCCTTTTGGCAGCACACGCGGGATGTTGTCCAGCAGGCCGCCGCCGGTGATGTGGGCCATGGCTTTGACGGCGCCGGTTTCCTTGATCAGTTTCAACAGCGGCTTCACGTAGATGCGGGTCGGGGCCATCAGCAGCTCGGTCAGCGGCTTGCCGTCGAGCTGGATGTTTTCGATGTCGGCACCGGACACTTCGATGATCTTGCGGATCAGCGAGTAGCCGTTGGAGTGCGGGCCGGAAGACGGCAGGGCGAGCAGGGCATCGCCGGCAGCGACTTTCGAACCGTCGATGATTTCGGATTTTTCCACGACGCCGACGCAGAAGCCGGCCAGGTCGTAGTCTTCGCCTTCGTACATGCCCGGCATTTCAGCGGTTTCGCCGCCAACCAGGGAGCAGCCGGACAGTTCGCAGCCTGCGCCGATGCCGGTCACGACCTGGGTCGCGGTTTCGACGTTCAGTTTGCCGGTTGCATAGTAGTCGAGGAAGAACAGCGGCTCGGCGCCGCAGACCACCAGGTCGTTCACGCACATGGCCACCAGGTCGATGCCGATGCTGTCGTGCTTGTTCAGGTTCAGCGCCAGACGCAGCTTGGTGCCGACGCCGTCAGTGCCGGAAACCAGCACAGGCTGCTTGTAGCCGGCCGGGATTTCGCAGAGGGCGCCAAAACCGCCCAGGCCGCCCATGACTTCCGGGCGCGCAGTGCGCTTGGCGACGCTCTTGATGCGTTCGACCAATGCTTCACCGGCGTCGATGTCTACACCGGCGTCCTTGTAGCTCAGGGAGGGTTGCTTGCTCATGATCCAGGCCTTTAGGGGGGATTCAGGGGTAACGACCGAGTCCAGTGGGACCGCCGAAACAAACGAAGGGCATGTGCCTTGCGCGAATTTCAGGGTGCCCGGCTGTTGCCGGTCTGCGAAGGCGCGCGATTTTATCAGGCTTGAGGGGCAGCGGCCATCCTCAGGCCGACAGCAGGGGCATATCGATACAAAAAAACCGGTATTGCCCGTGTTGGTCGCCTCCCGCTTGGCTGTATAAGGTATCGCGATTAACCGTCTATCGTTATGGCAGTGCGAAAAACTTAACCGGGACGTGTGAATGTTTGGCGTCGGGCGATGGTCACAGCCTTGCTCGATTATCTTCATGCGGTCAGTTCCAGCCGCTCTTGTCGTCAGGAATCTTCCATGCGTTTTTTCAGATCATTGTTTGTGGGTTGTTTGTCTCTGGTCAGCCTGGCGAGTCATGCCGAAACCGTCAAAAGCCTCTATCA
The DNA here is from genome assembly GCF_059716135.1 of Pseudomonas sp. LBUM1651. Lineage (NCBI taxonomy): Bacteria > Pseudomonadati > Pseudomonadota > Gammaproteobacteria > Pseudomonadales > Pseudomonadaceae > Pseudomonas > Pseudomonas sp. LBUM1651. Next base: position 1,802,749 of record NZ_CP166805.1, read on the forward strand.
GGTGCGCGAGCCTGTCACCAGTCAGGCGCCAGAAGAGCGCGATCAAGCCACTCAGCGTGCGCTCGACACGCTGGTGTTGCGCCTGACCGGCGATCCCAAGGCTGTGCAAAGTCCGGGGTTGGCGGCCATTCGCAAGGACCCGCAGCAGATCATCAGCCAGTACGGTTTCGACGCAGGCCCGCCGGAAGTGCTGAAGGTGGATTTCGACCCGGCCAGCACCGAGCAGGCGTTGCGCCGTGCCGGGCTGTCGTTGTGGGGCGCGAACCGGCCATCGATTCTGACGTGGTGGCTGAACGACTCGACCGAAGGTTCGAGTCTGGTCGGTGACGGTCAGGCCAGTGCTGCGCCGTTACGTCGCGCGGCGCAACACCGTGGTCTGCCGCTGCGTCTGCCACTGGCGGACCTGAGCGAGCAACTGGTCGCCACGGCACCGAATCTTGAAGGCACGGATGCGACGCCATTGCGCGGCGCATCGGATCGCTACAATGCTGACGCCTTGCTGGCCGTGCATGCCCGTGAAGAGGGTGGTCAGTGGCAGGCCAAATGGCATCTGTGGCTGGGCGATCAGAAGGAGGCGGGCAGCGTGCAGGGCGCGGATCAGGCCGCCGTGGCCGATGCGGTACTGCTCGCGGTCAGTCAGCGCCTGGCGCCACGCTTTGTGGTCAAGCCCGGTAGCTCGGGCGAGCAGTTGCTGGAAGTGCAGGGCATGAATCTGGAGCGTTATGCGACGCTTGGGCGTTTGCTCGAGCCGTTCGGCGCGCGCCTGCAGAGTGTTGACGCGGACCGGGTTCTCTACCGGGTCAATGGCAGCGCCGAGCAGCTGCGGTCACAGTTGTCGCTGGCGAAGTTGCAAGAGGTTCCGGCAGGTGAGGCCCCCGCACCGACCGTGCCTGTTCAGCCGGTAGCCGAGGGCTCGACGCCTGCTGTCGCGCCAACGCCTGCACCGGTGCCGCAGTTGCGTTTCCGTTGGTAAGGTTTTCTTTCTTTATATAGATGCAGATGGAGTGGTACATGGCCGATACGCGGCGTTGGTTCTGGTTGGGTGGGGTGGTTCTGCTCTGCGCGTTTATCTGGCTGTTGCATCCGATTCTGACGCCGTTTCTGGTGGCGTTGCTGTTGGCCTACCTATTCGACCCGCTGGTGGATCGGCTGGAAAAGGCCGGCCTGTCCCGGACCTGGGGCGTAGTGTCGGTGTTCGCGCTGTTCACCTTGATCTTCACCGCCTTGCTGCTGGTGCTGGTGCCGATGCTCGTCAAGCAGTTGTTTCGCCTGTATGAACTGGCGCCGCAGATGCTCGACTGGTTGCAGCACACCGCATTGCCGTGGGCGCAATCGAAGTTCGGGTTGTCGGATGGTTTCTGGAAGTTCGACAAGCTCAAAGCGGCGATCAGCGAGCACATGGGCCAGACCACCGACATCGTCGGCGTGGTGCTGAGCCAGGCGACCGCATCCGGCCTTGCATTGATCGGTTGGCTGGCCAATCTGGTGCTGATCCCGGTGGTGAGCTTTTATCTGTTGCGGGACTGGGACCTGATGATGGCCAAGATCCGCAGCCTGCTGCCCCGTGACCGTGAAGAGCGCGTGGTGATCCTGGCGGGCGAATGCCATGAAGTGCTCGGCGCGTTCGTGCGCGGGCAATTGCTGGTGATGGTGGCGCTGGGCGTGATCTATTCGGCGGGCCTGATGCTGGTCGGGCTCGAGCTGGGGTTGCTGATCGGGATGATCGCCGGTCTGGCGGCGATAGTGCCGTACATGGGGTTTGTCATCGGGATTGGCGCGGCGCTGATTGCCGGTTTGTTCCAGTTCGGTGGCGACTTGTACCCCATGGTTGGCATCGTCGCGGTGTTCATGGTTGGCCAGGCGCTGGAGGGCATGGTGCTGACGCCGTTGCTGGTGGGCGACCGGATCGGTCTGCACCCGGTGGCGGTGATCTTTGCGATTCTGGCCGGTGGTGAGCTGTTCGGTTTTACCGGCGTGCTGCTGGCGCTCCCGGTGGCGGCGGTGATCATGGTGCTGGTGCGCCATGTGCATGATTTGTATAAAGATTCGGATATCTACGGTGGCGTCGACGAACCTGAGCTCTAGAGATCGCCGATGACGCGTTGCGGGCGGCCTGGTTCAGTGCCAGGCTCGCCCGTGTCCCATGGGCGGCTGTCACATGCGCTACCAAAGAAACGCTCATGAAACCGGTGCGATAACGCAAACCTTTGATTTTGCTTATGGTCTGTCGCATTGTGCGGTCAGCTTCACGGGTATAAACTTCGCAAACTTTACACAGAGGCCACTAACGGTTCCTTTGGAACTGTTCAGTCAGCATGAAACCGATTCAGCTGCCCCTAGGTGTGCGTCTGCGTGATGACGCTACCTTTATCAATTACTACCCAGGCGCCAATGCCGCTGCACTCGGCTATGTCGAGCGGCTGTGCGAAGCCGACGCCGGCTGGACCGAAAGCCTGATTTACCTCTGGGGCAAGCACGGGGTAGGGCGCACGCATTTGTTGCAGGCAGCCTGCTTGCGCTTCGAGCAGATGGGTGAGCCGGCGGTGTATCTGCCACTGGCTGAGTTGATGGATCGCGGCATTGAAATTCTCGACAACCTCGAACAGTACGAACTGGTCTGCCTGGATGATCTGCAGGCGGTTGCCGGCAAGGCGGACTGGGAAGAGGCGTTGTTCCATCTGTTCAATCGCCTGCGTGACAGCGGTCGGCGCCTGCTGATTGCCGCATCGACGTCACCGCGTGAATTGCCGGTGAAGCTTGCGGACCTGAAATCCCGTCTCACGCTGGCGCTGATCTTCCAGATGCGACCGCTGTCCGACGAAGACAAATTGCGCGCCCTGCAACTTCGTGCGTCCCGTCGTGGATTGCACCTGACCGACGAAGTCGGGCATTTTATCCTGACCCGCGGCACTCGCAGCATGAGTGCGCTGTTCGAGCTGCTTGAGCGTCTCGATCAGGCCTCCCTTCAAGCTCAGCGCAAGCTGACCATTCCGTTTCTAAAAGAGACGCTGGGCTGGTAAAACCCAAGCCCTACAAGGTTTTTGGCATATTTCAGGCGCCAAAAAGTGCGCTTTCCTACAGGGTGTAGGCTGCGCAAGCGTCTAAATGGGGCTTAAGCGCTTAGATGGAAACGCGAAACCGGAAAGTCACATAAAGTTCGATTGAATTTGCAAATGAGGATGATAGTGGGCATAGTCTCGGCTTCTTTACAACTATCAGCCACGGTCGTGCCCATGCTAAATCGCTTTGCACCCCTCGTGCCTCTCGCACTCGTCACCCTGTTGTTCGGTTGCGCTGCCCACTCTCCAGTGTCGGAGCAAGCGCCTCAACAGCAGGTTAACAATTCAGTTACTGCGCAATCCTCTTCCGTTCTTTTCCAGGAAGCTCTTTACCAGGACGGCATGGCCACCGATAAAGAACTGGCAGACTTCGCCGATGGCAAGTCCTACCAGCTTCCGGTTCTGGCCGACAGCATCCTCGAACGTGGCATGTCCCTGATCGGTACCCGTTACCGTTTCGGCGGCACCTCCGAGGCTGGCTTTGATTGCAGCGGCTTCATCGGTTACCTGTTCCGTGAAGAGGCCGGCATGAACCTGCCGCGTTCCACCCGCGAAATGATCAACGTGGACGCTCCGCTGGTTGCTCGCAGTGCGCTCAAGCCGGGCGATCTGCTGTTCTTCGCCACCAACGGCCGTCGCGGTCGTGTCAGTCACGCCGGGATCTATCTCGGTGACAACCAGTTCATCCACTCCAGCAGCCGCAAAAGCGGTGGTGTCCGGGTCGATAGCCTGGGTGACAGCTACTGGAGCAAGACCTTCATCGAAGCCAAGCGCGCACTCGCGATGGCCCCGACCGTGGTCACGGCACGCAAGTAATTGTCTAGCCTGTCGCCACATCAGTGGCGACAACGGCCGCTCTGCAACAAAGTAGCCGGATAGTTTGTAAGGCGAACTTAAAGTCTTACTTGAAGTTTGCCGCGTACCCGCTAGAATCCTGATCTATTATTGATGGCAAACCGCCTGCGTCCTGCGCAGGCGGTTTTCGTTTCTGCCCTGTCGGCAGAAAAAAGCCGCAGCCAGATCAGGATGTTCTGCTTATGACGATGTCGGCCCGCCTCGCACTCATGTTCGTCGCAGCACTGCTCAGCGCCTGCGCCAGCCGCACACCGCCGCCTGCACCGGTGGTTCGCGCGCCGATTGTTTTCGGTTCATCCCAACCTTTTTCGCCGGAGGCAGAAGACGTGCTGTTTCGTGCGTTGGGCCTGGTCGGCACGCCTTATCGCTGGGGCGGCAATACGCCGGATTCCGGGTTCGATTGCAGCGGCCTGATCGGTTATGTCTACCGTGACGTCGCCGGCATTTCACTGCCGCGCACCACCCGCGAGATGATCAGCATGCAAGCGGCCAATGTCGGCAAGGAAGGCCTGCAAACCGGCGACCTGATTTTCTTCGCCACCAATGGCGGTTCCCAGGTCAGCCACGCCGGGATCTACGTCGGCGAAGGCCGCTTCGTCCATGCGCCGGCCACGGGTGGCACGGTGAAGCTCGACAGCTTGTCCAAAGCTTATTGGCAGAAAGCCTACCTCAGCGCCAAGCGTGTCCTGCAACCTGAGCATCTGGCGCGTAACCCATAATTCGCAGAGGTCGTCATGACCGCTCGCACGCTCAATCTCGACGATTCCCTGTATCAATACCTGCTCGACGTTTCCCTGAGGGAAACGCCGCTGCTCAAGCGTTTGCGCGATGAAACCCAGGCGCTGCCGATGGCGCGCTGGCAGGTGGCGCCGGAGCAGGGGCAGTTCCTTGCATTGCTGGTGAAGCTCACCGGCGCCAGGCGCTTGCTGGAAGTCGGCACCTTCACCGGTTACAGCGCGTTGTGCATGGCGGCGGCATTGCCGGATGACGGTTCACTGATCTGCTGTGACATTCCTGGTGACTACAACGCCACGGCGCGCCGTTACTGGCAGGAAGCAGGGCTCGCCGAACGAATTGACCTGCGCCTGGCGCCTGCGCTGGAAACCCTTGCCCAGTTGGATCAGCCCGGACAATTCGATTTGATGTTCATCGATGCGGACAAGGCTAACTATCCAGCCTACCTGGAGCACGCGCTGCGTCTACTGCGCGTCGGAGGTCTGGCGGTGTTCGATAACACGCTGTGGAGCGGGCGGGTGCTTGAGCAGAATCCCGAGAGTGAAGACACCCGCGCCATCCAGGCGCTTAATCTCGCCTTGAAGGATGACTCGCGGGTTGATCTGTCGCTGTTGCCGTTGGGCGATGGTTTAACTCTGTGTCGCAAACTGTAGGATGGCGGGGTTACTTCGCTATCGACACTCGCCACACCTTGTTCCCCACATCATCCGCCACCAGCAAGTCACCCTGCCGATCAATCACCACACCCACCGGCCTGCCCATGGCTTTCTTTTCGTCATTTAGGAAGCCCGTGAGTACATCAACCGGTTGCCCGGTCGGCTTGCCGGCACTGAATGGCACGAATATCACTTTGTAGCCACTGTGTGGCTTGCGGTTCCACGAGCCGTGCTGGCCGATGAAGGCGCCTTCCCTGAATTGCGTTGGCAGCGTGTTGCCTTCAGCAAACGTCAGGCCCAGTGACGCGGTGTGCGGGCCCACCGCGTAGTCCGGCGCGATGGCCTTGGCGACCAGGTCCGGATTTTGCGGCTCGACGCGAATGTCGACGTGCTGGCCGTAATAGCTGTAAGGCCAGCCGTAGAACCCGCCGTCTTTTACGGAAGTGATGTAGTCCGGCACCAGGTCGCTGCCGATTTCGTCCCGCTCGTTGACGGCCGTCCATAGAGCACCGGTCTGCGGCTCCCAAGCCAAACCATTTGGATTGCGAATCCCCGAGGCGAAGATCCGGTGATTGCCGGTGGCGCGATCCACTTCCCAGATCGCCGCGCGACCTTCTTCCTGATCCATGCCGTTTTCGCCGACGTTGCTGTTGGAGCCCACCGTCACGTACAGCTTGCTGCCGTCTTTGCTGGCGATGACGTTTTTGGTCCAGTGGTGATTCAGCGTGCCGCCCGGCAGATCAACCACTTTGATCGGCTGCGACTTGATTGCCGTGTCGCCATTTTCATAGTGGAAGCGCAGCAAGCGGTCCGTGTCGGCGACATACAGGTCATTGCCCACCAGGGTCATGCCGAAGGGCGAATTGAGGTTTTCCAGAAACACCGTACGGGTTTCGGCGATGCCGTCATGGTCCTTGTCCCGCAACAGCGTAATGCGGTTCGGGCTCGGCACGCGGGCACCCGCGCGGCCCATGACTTGCTTCATGACCCAGCCTTTAACGCCTTTGCCATCGTCGGGTTTGGGCGGCGCGTTGGTTTCGGCGACGAGCACGTCACCGTTCGGCAGCACGTACAGCCAGCGCGGGTGATCGAGGCCTTCGGCGAACGCCGCCACCTGAGTGCCCGCGGCGGCGGTGGGTTTCGCCCCGTCCGGCCAGCCGATCGCCGGGGCGATGTTCACCGTCGGGATCAGGGTCTTGTTCGGCTCTGGCAGTTGGGGCGACGGGCCGGTGCCGTCGGAGACTTGCAGTCTGGAGGTTTCACCGCAGGCGGCGAGCCCTCCGGCGAGGGCGATGACGAGAACGAGCGGGGGCTTGCGCATGCTGATCTTCCCTAAAAATGCAGTGACCTGATCAATAGAGAAGCGCAGACCCGCGATGGTTCAACCGGTCAGCCGCGGGCTTCCTTGAACAGCACGGCGATGCCGGGGTGATAGTTGCCCGCTTCATTGCGCAACTTGCGATACGCGTAGGGGAAATACCAGGCGACGGCGCAGGAGTGTTCCTTTTGCAGGTCGTCGACCATGTCCTGGAGTTCTTCCGGGGTAGCGCCGTGCTGGGCTTTTTGCGGTGCAACGAACAGGCAGCCGAGTTTCAGGTCGCTGGTGTAGCTGATGCGCCTGGCGTCGCTGGTGATATCGGCCAGCGCTTGTGTCAGGTTCAGGTTGTTGACCCGTGGCCAGCGTTGCGTGGCTTGAAGGTAGGCGCGTTCTTCGCTGGTGGCGATGAACAGGTCGGCGCGGGCGTTGCGTTCGCCTTCCTCGTTCTGTTTGCGGGTCGGTGTCTGTTGCAGCGTGACCATTTCCGCCATCCACGCGGCGGCCGAGAGCAAGCCGAGGTTGGCTTTTTCGTCGTACCAGTAAGGCGTGTCGTTATCGCCGCGCACGGCGTTGTAACGGTCGATACAGTCAAACCAGCGTTCGAGAACCGGGCGCAGGAATTCCAGCTTCGGATTGCTGATGATCATGCCTTGCATGTGGCTTACCCTTGTTATTGTGATGTGGGGTTGTGGCTCTTTGATATCACCGCTGAGAGTGTGGCACAAGATTGGCGTCAGTTAATTGATCGACGGCAGTTATTCGCCCGACGGCGTCCCGGCTTTAATTGACGCTCCACCCCCAACCCTCTAACCTTCGCGGCTTGTTTCAGGTGCTCTGTGGCCTTGGTCGACAGAGTGAAACAGGGAAGCCGGTGAGTGCGTTCGTTCAATTCATGAACAATCACGATCCCGGCGCTGCCCCCGCAACGGTAAATGAGTGAAGACTGAGCATTTTTGCCACTGTGTCGATATCGGCATGGGAAGGCGCGCAGTCAGGCGAAACGCCGCTCATGAGCCCGGAGACCGGCCTGATCCATCCAGCGGCATCACGGTGGGCGATGCCAGGCTTCTTGCCGTCTATTCTTGTGCCTGCCCGCCGTTATCCAGCCTCAACGGAGAGCTCCCCATGACTGATACTCCCGATCGTGACGAACGCCATCTGGCGCGCATGCTGCGCAAAAAAGCCGTGATCGACGAACGCATCGCCAATTCGCCGAATGAATGCGGCCTGCTGCTGGTGCTGACCGGCAACGGCAAAGGCAAAAGCAGCTCGGCGTTCGGCATGCTCGCCCGCTCCATGGGCCACGGCATGCAGTGCGGCGTGGTGCAGTTCATCAAGGGCCGTAACAGCACAGGCGAAGAACTGTTTTTCCGGCGCTTTCCCGAGCAGGTGCGTTTTCATGTGATGGGCGAGGGCTTTACCTGGGAAACCCAGGACCGCCAGCGTGACATCGCCGCCGCCGAAGCCGCGTGGGCCGTTTCCCGTGAATTGTTGCGTGATCCGTCGATCGGTCTGGTGGTGCTGGATGAGTTGAACATCGCCCTCAAGCACGGCTACCTCGACCTCGATCAGGTGCTCAGCGACTTGCAGGCCCGTCCGCCGATGCAGCACGTGGTGGTCACCGGTCGCGGCGCCAAGCCGGAAATGATCGAACTGGCCGACACAGTCACTGAAATGGGCGTCATCAAGCACGCCTTCCAGGCCGGAATCAAAGCGCAAAAAGGCGTCGAGCTGTGAATCAAGCACGTCATTGCCCGGCGGTCTTGATTGCCGCGCCGGCCTCTGGTCAGGGCAAGACCACCGTCACCGCCGCGCTGGCCCGTTTGCATCGCAATCAGGGGCGCAAGGTGCGCGTGTTCAAATGCGGCCCGGACTTTCTCGATCCGATGATTCTCGAGCGCGCCAGCGGTTCGCCGGTCTATCAACTGGACATGTGGATGGTCGGCGAGCAGGAAAGTCGTCGACTGTTATGGGAAGCCGCCGGCGAAGCGGATCTGATCCTGATCGAAGGCGTCATGGGCTTGTTCGACGGAACGCCTTCCAGCGCTGACCTGGCGCGGCATTTCGGTGTGCCGGTGCTCGGGGTGATCGACGGCACGGCGATGGCGCAGACCTTTGGTGCGCTGGCGTTGGGGTTGGCGAAGTATCAGCCGGACTTGCCGTTCGCCGGAGTGCTGGCCAACCGTGTGGGCACCTTGCGCCATGCGCAATTGCTTGAAGGCAGCCTCACTGAAGGCTTGCGCTGGTACGGCGCGTTGTCCCGGGAAACCGGGATTGAATTGCCGAGTCGGCACCTCGGTCTGGTTCAGGCCAGTGAATTGAATGATCTCGATCTGCGCCTCGATGCGGCGGCCGATGCCTTGGCCAGCAGTTGCGAAGTCGCGCTGCCACCCGCAGTGGAATTCGCCGCGCCGGACGTGATCGCTGCCGAGCCGTTGCTGGCCGGTGTGCGGATTGCCGTGGCCCGCGACGAAGCCTTCGCATTCACCTACGGCGCAAGTCTGGACTTGCTGCGGGCCATGGGCGCCGAGTTGCTGTTTTTCTCGCCGATCCGCGACGCGCAGTTGCCGGAGGCTGACAGCCTCTATCTGCCGGGCGGCTACCCGGAATTGCACCATGTGGCGCTGGCGCAGAACACCCCGATGCTCAACGCCATCCGCGCTCACCACGCGGCGGGCAAACCGTTGTTGGCCGAGTGTGGCGGCATGCTGTATTTGCTCGACTCGCTGACCGATGTCGAAGGCACTCGCGCAGAGCTGGTCGGTTTGCTGGCCGGTGATGCGGTGATGCAGAAACGGCTGGCGGCACTGGCGTTGCAGGCGGTCGAGTTGCCGGAAGGTTCGCTGCGTGGGCATACCTATCACCATTCGTTGACCAGTACCGAGCTTGAGCCGATTGCTCGTGGCCTGAGCCCGAATGGGGGGCGGGGCGCGGAAGCGGTTTATCGTGAGGGGCGGATGACGGCTTCTTATGTGCATTTTTATTTCCCGTCCAATCCGACGGTTGTAGCCGCGTTGTTTGCGCCTGATCTTGCGATCGCCTTCGCGAGCAGGCCATGACCGACAACGTCTTCTCCGAAGCCGAGCGCGCAGCGGTCTATCGAGCCATCGCCGAACGCCGCGACATGCGCCACTTCAGCGGCGGCACCATCGAACCCGAGTTGCTCCGGCGTCTGCTCGAAGCTGCGCATCAGGCCCCAAGCGTCGGCCTGATGCAGCCCTGGCGATTCATCCGCATCAGCGATCGCGCCCTGCGCGGCAAGATCCAGTTGCTGGTGGAAGAAGAACGCATCCGCACCGCCGAAGCCCTCGGCGAACGCACCGACGAATTCATGAAGCTGAAAGTCGAAGGCATCAACGACTGTGCCGAGGTGTTGGTCGCCGCGCTGATGGACGATCGCGAGCGCCACATCTTCGGCCGCCGCACCTTGCCGGAAATGGACATGGCCTCGCTGTCCTGCGCAATCCAGAACCTGTGGCTGGCGTCCCGTGCCGAAGGACTGGGCATGGGCTGGGTCTCTTTATTCGAGCCGCAAGCCCTGGCCGACCTGCTGGGTTTGCCCGCCGGGGCCAAGCCTTTGGCGATTCTTTGCCTCGGGCCGGTCAAGGAATTCTATCCGGCGCCGATGCTGGTACTCGAAGGCTGGGCGCAGGCGCGTCCGCTAAGCGAATTGCTGTATGAAAATTATTGGGGAGTGAGTCAATGAGTGTGGCGTTGTTGAGTGTCGCCGCGGTTGCGCTGGATGCGCTGCTGGGTGAACCCAAACGCTGGCATCCGCTGGTGGCGTTCGGCCGTTTTGCCGACCGCATCGAACAACGTTTCAATGGCGGTGGACGCGGCTGGCGCAGCCATGGCGTGACCGCCTGGGTGATCGCGGTCGTGCCGCTGACCTTGCTCGCCACGGCCTTTTCCTGGGCGCCTTATGTTGGCTGGATCGTCGAGATTCTCGCGCTTTATTGCGCGCTCGGCCTGCGTAGCCTCGGTGAACACGTCGAGCCTGTGGCCAAGGCGCTGCGCAGTGATGATCTGGAGGAAGCGCGCACGCGTGTCGGTTACCTGGTCAGTCGCCAGACCAGTGAACTGGATAAAACCGAAGTCGCCCGCGCCGCCACCGAATCCGTTCTGGAGAACGGCAGCGACGCGGTGTTTGCCGCGCTGTTCTGGTTTGCTGTGGCCGGCGCGCCCGGCGTGGTGCTCTACCGATTGAGCAATACGCTGGATGCGATGTGGGGTTATCGCAACGAGCGCTTCGAACGTTTCGGCTGGGCCGCGGCGAAGATCGACGACGTGCTCAACTATATTCCTGCGCGACTGGTGGCATTGACCTACGCGCTGCTGGGCAAAACCCGACTCGCCCTGAAATGCTGGCGTACCCAAGGCCCGACCTGGGACAGCCCGAACGCCGGTCCGGTGATGGCCGCAGGTGCCGGTGCACTGGGTGTCGAGTTGGGCGGGGCGGCGATTTATCACGGTGAACTGCATCAGCGTCCGCAACTGGGCGAAGGCGCGCCGGCGGACGCCGACTCCATTGACCGAGGCTGGCAATTGATCCAGCGCGGGGTATGGTTATGGCTGCTGATTCTCTGCGTGGGGGCTGAATTCTATGCTTGAACACGGTGGACGGTTGCGTAAGGCCGCACTCGAATACGGCATCGCCGAAGCCGATTGGCTCGACCTGTCCAGCGGCCTCGCGCCCTGGCCGTTTCCGGTCCCCGACATTCCGTTGCGCGCCTGGGCGCGATTGCCGGAAACCGATGACGGACTGGAACAAGCCGCCTGCGAGTATTACGGTGCCGCGCAGGTGCTGCCGGTGGCCGGTTCGCAAATGGCGATCCAGTTGCTGCCGCGTTTGCGCCGGGTCGGCAAGGTCGGCGTGCTGTCGCCGTGTTACGCCGAACACGCCGAAGCCTGGCGCCGCAGTGGCTACATCGTGCGTGAAGTGGTGGAGCAGGAGGTCGACTTCTTCCTCGACAGCCTCGACGTACTGGTGGTGGTCAACCCGAACAATCCCACGGGCCTGAGCCTGACCCCGAGTCGCCTTCTCGATTGGCATTCCAGACTGGCCCAGCGCGGTGGCTGGCTGGTGGTGGACGAAGCGTTCATGGACAACACACCACAGCTGAGCCTGGCGCCGTGTGCCCATCAGGTCGGCTTGATCGTGCTGCGCTCTTTCGGCAAGTTTTTCGGCTTGGCCGGTGTGCGGTTGGGGTTCGTGCTGGCGGAGCGCAAGTTGCTCAGATTGCTCGCCGAACAAGTCGGGCCCTGGGCCGTCAGCGGACCTACTCGTGTGTTGGGGCGAGCCTGTCTGCAGGATACCGAAGGCCACGCCAGGCAGCGTGTGCGTACCGAACAAGCCAGCGAACGTCTGGCGGTGCTGCTGGAAAAACACGGTTTCAAACCTCAGGGCGGTTGCGCCCTGTTTCAGTGGCTGACCACCGAACGCGCCGAAGAATTGCATGAGTTCATGGCCCGGCACGGCATTCTGTTGAGGTTGTTCACCCACAACAGCAGCCTGCGTTTCGGCTTGCCCGGCGAAGAAGCCGACTGGACCCGACTCGATCAAGCGTTCGACGCCTACGCCAAGGAAACCCGATGACTACGTTGATGGTGCAAGGCACCACCTCCGACGCCGGTAAAAGCACACTGGTAACGGCGCTGTGTCGCTGGGTCACGCGTCAGGGCGTAAGCGTCGTGCCGTTCAAGCCGCAGAATATGGCGCTCAACAGTGCCGTGACCGCCGACGGTGGCGAGATCGGACGTGCACAAGCGGTGCAGGCTCAGGCCGCCCATCTCGAACCGCACACCGACATGAACCCGGTGCTGCTCAAACCCAACAGCGACACCGGCGCGCAAGTGATCATTCATGGTCGCGCCGTCACGACGATGAACGCGGTCGCGTATCACGACTACAAAGCCATCGCCATGCAAGCGGTGCTGGCCTCCCATGCGCGGCTGAGCGCGGCGTATCCGGTGGTCATGGTCGAAGGCGCAGGCTCGCCGGCCGAGATCAATCTGCGTGCCGGCGACATCGCCAACATGGGTTTCGCCGAGGCAGTGGATTGCCCGGTGGTGCTGATCGCCGACATCAATCGCGGTGGGGTCTTCGCGCATCTGGTGGGCACCCTGGAACTGCTGTCGCCGAGCGAGCAGGCGCGGATCAAAGGCTTCATCATCAACCGTTTTCGCGGCGACATCGCTTTGCTGCAACCGGGCCTCGACTGGCTGGAAGCACGCACCGGCAAACCGGTGATTGGCGTTTTGCCGTACGTGATGGACCTGCATCTGGAGGCCGAGGACGGCATCGATCAGCGTCAGACCGACAAGGCCGATCAGGTGCTGAAGGTCGTTGTGCCGGTGTTGCCGCGCATCAGCAACCACACCGATTTCGATCCGCTGCGCCTGCACCCGCAAGTCGACCTGCAATTCATCGGCCCCGGCCAGGCGATTCCACCCGCTGACCTGATCATTCTTCCCGGCTCGAAAAGCGTGCGCAGTGACCTCGCGTATTTGCGCGCCAATGGCTGGGACACCGCCATCGCCCGGCATTTGCGCTACGGCGGAAAGGTGTTGGGGATTTGCGGCGGTCTGCAGATGCTCGGTGAGCAGGTGCACGACCCGTTGGGCCTCGAAGGTGCGCCGGGCTCCAGTGCCGGTCTGGGTTTGTTGGCGTTCGAAACGCAGCTCGAAGAAGAGAAACAACTGCGCAATGTGCGCGGGCGCCTGGCGCTGGAGAATGCTGAAGTCAGCGGCTATGAAATTCATGCCGGCGTGACCACCGGGACTGCATTGGAAAATGCCGCCGTGCAGCTGGACGATGGTCGTTGCGACGGCGCGCAAAGTGGCGACGGGCAGATTTTCGGCACCTATCTGCATGGCCTGTTCGAATCGCCGGCGGCGTGCAGTGCGCTGTTGCGGTGGGCGGGTTTGCAGGATGTACAGGAAGTGGATTACCACGGGTTGCGCGAGCGTGATATCGAGCGGCTGGCAGATTTGGTGGAGAAACATCTGGATACCCGGCTGTTGCGTGAGCTCTGCGGAATTTGAGGCGACTGTTCCGGCCTCATCGCGGGCAAGCCTCGCTCCTACAGGTTTTGCGTCGACCACAACATCACGACTCAACACAAAACCTGTAGGAGCAGGGCTTGCCCGCGAAGAGGCCCGCCGCCACACCGCCTATTTGAAGGAATGAACCATGCTGCAACTGATCCTCGGCGGCGCCCGCTCCGGCAAAAGTCGCCTGGCCGAGAAACTCGCTTCCGACAGCCACCTGCACGTGACTTACATCGCCACCAGTCAACCCCTGGACGGTGAAATGAATGAACGGGTCGCCCATCACCGCGCACGCCGTCCGGCCGAATGGGCGTTGATCGAAGAGCCCGTTGAACTCGCCCGCGTCCTGCGCGAAACCGCCCGCGCCGATCGTTGCCTGCTGGTGGATTGCCTGACCCTGTGGATGACCAATCTGCTGATGCTCGACAACCCCGAGCGACTGACCGCCGAGCGCGAAGCCTTGCTGGACTGCCTGGCTGAATTGCCGGGCGAAATCATTTTTGTCAGCAACGAGACCGGAATGGGTGTCGTGCCGCTGGGCGAGTTGACTCGCCGCTATGTCGATGAAGCCGGTTGGCTGCATCAAGCCTTGGCCGAGCGCTGTCAGCGAGTCGTCCTGACCGTCGCCGGCCTGCCCCTGACTTTGAAAGGAACTGCGTTATGACTCAATCCTGGTGGCTGAACCCGTGCAAGCCGGTTGACGCCCACGCTGTCGAACAGGCCCAGGCACGGCAACAGCAGCTGACCAAACCCGCCGGCTCCCTTGGGCGGCTCGAGTCGGTGGCGGTGCAATTGGCCGGGTTGCAGGGGCAGGTCAAACCGAGCCTGGATCAGCTGTGGATCGCGATTTTTGCCGGTGACCATGGCGTCGTTGCCAAAGGCGTGTCGGCGTTTCCCCAGGAAGTTACCGGGCAGATGCTGCACAACTTCGTCAGCGGTGGCGCGGCGATCAGTGTGTTGGCGCGCCAGCTCGGCGCTTCCCTCGAAGTGGTCGACCTCGGCACGGTGACGCCGTCGTTGAATCTGCCGGGCGTGCGTCACTTGAACATTGGCGCGGGCACCGCGAATTTTGTTGAAGGCGCGGCCATGACTCAAGCGCAGGGCGAACTCGCCTTGAGCGCCGGTCGTGACAGCGTGCAGCGGGCCATCGCCGCCGGTGCGCAGTTGTTCATCGGTGGCGAGATGGGCATCGGCAACACCACGGCGGCCAGTGCGTTGGCCTGTGCGTTGCTGGATTGCCCGGTGGTGCACTTGACCGGGCCGGGCACTGGCCTGAACGCAGCGGGTGTCAGCCATAAAGCCCAGGTCATCGAACGCGCTTTGGCCTTGCACAGCGCTCAGCGTGGCGACGTGCTGCAAACCCTGTTCAACCTCGGCGGTTTCGAAATTGCAGCGCTGGTTGGCGCGTATGTGGCGTGTGCCCAGGAAGGCGTGGCGGTGCTGGTGGACGGGTTCATTTGCAGCGTCGCTGCGTTGGTGGCGGTGCGCTTGAATCCTGACTGCCGGCCGTGGCTGTTGTTCGGTCATCGCGGCGCCGAGCCGGGTCATCGCCACGTGCTGGAAACCCTGAACGCCGAACCCTTGCTGGACCTCGGTCTACGTCTGGGCGAAGGCAGCGGCGCCGCGTTGGCTGTGCCGCTGTTGCGCCTGGCGTGCGACCTTCACGGGCAAATGGCGACGTTCGCCGAAGCGGCCGTGGCGGATCGTCCGGCATGACCTTGCGCCTTGACCTGTTGCGCCATGGCGAAACCGAACTCGGCGGCGGCCTGCGCGGCAGCCTCGACGATGCGTTGACCGACACAGGTTGGGCGCAGATGCGCGCGGCGGTGGTCGATCAGGGGCCTTGGGATCGCCTGGTCAGTTCGCCGCTGCAACGCTGTGCGCGGTTCGCAGTAGAACTCGGGGCGCAACTGGGTTTGCCCGTGCAGCTGGATAAGGATCTGCAGGAACTGCATTTCGGCGCGTGGGAAGGGCAGAGCGCGGCGGCGTTGATGGAAACCGATGCCGAAGCCCTGGGCCTGTTCTGGGCCGACCCTTATTCGTTTACGCCACCTCATGGGGAGCGGGTCGAGGATTTTTCGACGCGGGTATTGGCGGCCGTCGCTCGGTTGCACGAGGCCTATGCGGGCGAACGTGTTTTGTTGATCAGCCATGGCGGCGTCATGCGTTTGTTGCTCGCGCAGGCGCGGGGATTGCCACGTGAGCAGTTGCTCAACGTTGAAGTTGGCCATGGTGCGCTGTTTTCTCTGAGCGTCGAGACCGGTGTCATCCTCAAGGAAGCGAGCTGATCATGTTGCCGTTCTGGATCGCCCTGCAATTTTTGAGCAGTCTGCCAATTCGTCTGCCGGGCATGCCGGCGCCACAGGAGTTGGGGCGTTCGCTGCTGTTTTATCCGTTGGTGGGGCTGCTGTTTGGCGCGATTTTGTGGGCGCTGAACTGGCTGTTGCTCGGCACTCCGTTGTTGCTGCACGCGGCGTTGTTGCTGACGGTTTGGGTGTTGCTCAGCGGAGCGTTGCACCTCGACGGTCTGGCCGATAGCGCTGATGCCTGGCTCGGTGGATTCGGCGACCGTGAACGCACGCTGACGATCATGAAAGATCCGCGCAGCGGTCCGATCGCGGTGGTGACGCTGGTGCTGGTGTTGCTGCTTAAGTTCGCCGCGGTGCTGGCATTGATCGAGCAACAACACAGCGTTTTCCTGATCATCGTTCCGTTGATTGGCCGTGCCGCGTTGTTGGGGTTGTTCCTGACCACGCCGTATGTGCGGGCCGGTGGTTTGGGGCAGGCGCTGGCCGATCATCTTCCGCGATTGGCGGGCAAGTGGGTGCTGGCGGTCAGTGCGTTGGGTTGTGTGTTGATTGCCGGGCTCAGTGGTGTTTTGGCTGTGGTGTTGGCGGCGCTGGTTTTCGTTTGGCTGCGGCAAGTAATGCTTCGGCGATTGGGCGGGACGACGGGCGATACGGCGGGGGCGTTGCTGGAGTTGCTGGAGGTTGTACTACTTGTGGGTATTGCTTTGTTTTTGTAGGAGCGAGCGGTGCGGCGATCCGACTTGCCCGCGAAGGCCATACCGCTGTCTTGCAGGCAAACCGGGTAATCGTTCTTCGCGGGCAAGCCTTGCTCCTACAGGGTTTTATATCCAGAATTTGCATTCTCTCAACCGCGGGTATATACACGCGCCATGCTCGACTCTCAATGTTTATGCATCAACCTGCGTCGCGCCGCCCGTGGCGTCAGCAGGCATTACGACGGTGCTCTCGACGGCTTCGGAATCAACGTTGCCCAGTATTCTTTGCTGTGTAATCTGCAGCGTCTGAATGAACCGAGTATTTCCAGCCTGGCGGAAGCCATGGGCCTGGATCGCAGCACCCTCGGTCGTAATCTGCGAGTGCTGGAGGGCGAAGGCCTGGTCATGCTGGTCGAGGGCGAAGACATGCGCAATCGCATCGTCAAGCTGACCGAGGCCGGCGCTGAACGCCTGACAGCGGCTTTGCCAGCCTGGGAGGCGGCGCAGCAGCGACTGGTTGATCGACTGGGTGCCGAAAAACGCGAAATCTTGCTGAAGCTGCTGGACGAACTGGCCTGACGCCGGTTTTTCCGATCTTAAGCGGGTATATACCCGCTACCGGAGAATAAGAATGACATCGATGTGGCGTACTTGCGGTTGGGTTCTGTTGGGGAGTGCGCTGATCCTTGCGTTGTCTCTGGGGGTGCGACATGGCTTCGGGCTGTTCCTGGCGCCGATGAGTGCCGAATTTGGCTGGGGGCGTGAGACGTTTGCGTTTGCCATCGCCTTGCAGAACCTGATCTGGGGACTGGCGCAGCCCTTTACCGGCGCACTGGCCGACCGCTTTGGCGCGGCAAAGGTGGTGCTGATCGGTGGTGTGCTCTATGCACTGGGCCTGGTGTTCATGGGCATGTCGGACTCGGCCGTGACCTTGTCGTTGAGCGCCGGTCTTTTGATCGGTCTCGGTCTGTCGGGCACCTCGTTCTCGGTGATCCTCGGCGTTGTCGGCCGCGCGGTGCCGCCGGAGAAACGCAGCATGGGCATGGGCATTGCCAGTGCCGCCGGTTCCTTCGGCCAGTTCGCCATGTTGCCCGGTACGCTGGGGTTGATCGGCTGGCTCGGCTGGTCGGTGGCATTGCTGGTGCTGGGCCTGCTGGTCGCGCTGATCGTACCGCTGGTGAGCATGCTCAAGGACAATCCGTTGCCGGTTCTCGGTCATGAGCAAACGTTGACCGAAGCGCTACGCGAAGCCTGTTCCCATTCGGGGTTCTGGCTGCTGTCGTTCGGCTTTTTTGTCTGCGGTTTCCAGGTGGTGTTCATCGGCGTGCACTTGCCGGCGTATCTGGTGGACCAGCACCTGCCTGCTTCCGTCGGAACCACCGTGCTGGCGCTGATCGGCTTGTTCAATATCTTCGGGACTTACACGGCAGGCTGGCTCGGCGGACGGATGTCCAAGCCGCGCTTGCTCACCGGTCTGTATCTGGTGCGGGCCGTGGTGATTGCGCTGTTTCTGTGGGCGCCGGTCACGACAACCACTGCTTATCTGTTTGGCATGGCGATGGGCTTTCTGTGGCTGTCGACGGTGCCATTGACCAACGGCACCGTGGCGACCTTGTTTGGCGTGCGAAATCTGTCCATGCTCGGTGGGATTGTTTTCCTGTTCCACCAGCTCGGATCATTCCTTGGTGGCTGGTTGGGCGGGGTAGTGTATGACCGGACCGGGAGCTATGACTTGATCTGGCAGGTAGCGATTCTCTTGAGTCTGTTGGCGGCTGCCCTGAATTGGCCGGTGCGTGAGCGGCCGGTGGCGCGCCTGCAAACCCGGATGAGTGCGACATGAATAGCCTCTGGCCGCGGATCGCCGTGGCAACGGGCGGCGTATTGCTGCTGGCCCTGGCGTGGTGGGGCTGGCATCAGGGTGGGCTGGCGTTGATGCAATTGGGCATGGGCGCTTGCTAGCACGATGTGAGGGCGAGTAAGTTGGTTTCAGACGACTTCTCAAGGAGGCATGGACATGCTGATGCGCTGGCTTGCCGTTCCCGCGTTACTGGTGGCGTTTAGCGGATTGTCACAAGCCACCGAGTGCCCGGAGCTTTTGCAAGGCTCGTTGCCCAAGCTGCGCGCCAAGGAAACGATCGACCTGTGCCAGCGCTTCGCCGGTAAACCGCTGGTGGTGGTCAACACTGCCAGCTTTTGCGGTTTCGCCCCGCAGTTCAAAAGCCTTGAGGCGTTGAATCAGCGTTATAAAGCTCAAGGGCTGGAGGTGATCGGTGTGCCTTCCAATGACTTCAAGCAGGAGTCCAAGGACGGTGAAGAGACCGCCAAGGTGTGCTACAAGGATTATGGCGTGACCTTCACCATGACCGAGCCGCAGAAAGTGCGCGGTGATGACGCGACTCACCTGTTCCAGGTTCTCGCTGCGCAGAGCGATGAGCCGAAGTGGAACTTCTACAAATACGTGGTCGATCGCAAGGGCAAAGTGATTGCTAATTTTTCCAGCTTGACCACGCCTGATGACCCCGAGTTTATCGAGGCGGTGGAAAAAGCACTGGCCTCGCAACCCTGATCGACACCCACTAAAAAGCCCCGCCTCTGTACAAGAGAGCGGGGCTTTTTTGATTCAAGCGGCGAGTGGTTCAGGTTCGCCGGGAATCATCAGAAGCGGTAGGTCGCACCGATACCCAAACCGTTTGCCGAGTTTTCATACTTGGCGCTGTAGGTCTGGCGGCCGTTGTCGTCGTTGATCTTGACCGACTCTTCGACCAGGTACGAATACGCGACGTCGATGGTCAGATCGTCGGTCGGGCTCCAGCCAGCGCCCAGGCTGAAAATCTTGCGATCGCCAGTCGGAATGCGAGGGGAACGGTTTTCGTTGTTGGTCGGAGCCTGATCGACGGAGAAACCGGTGCGCAGGACCCATTGCTTGTTCACTTGATACGAAGCACCAATGGCGTGAGCCCAAGTGTCGTGCCAGTTCTGCTCTTCGGTGATGGTGCCAAACCGGCTGTTCAGAGCAGCAGGAACGCCACTGTTCTCAACGCTGATTTCTTTCAGGCGGCTCCAGCGAGTCCAAGTGCTGCCTGCGTAGAGAGTCCATTGGTCGTCCAACTGGTGAGTAACCGAGAAGTCGACCGACTCAGGCGTGGTGATGTCCAGCGAAGCGTCGTACTTCTGGCTTGGGTTCTGACCCAGCCCGGCAAGCAGGTTGTAGTTGACCTTGGTGTCACCCTCGAGCTTGTACTTCACTTTCGAGTGATAGGTCAGGCCGACGCGAGTGCTGTCGGTGGCTTGAACCAGGATACCGACGTTGTAACCCAGTGCGGTGTCGTCACCTTTGATCTTGACGTTACCGTCCGTAGCGGCCGGGTTGGGCGACAGCGACAGGTTCGATTCCAGCTTGCCGTCAATACGGTTGATGGTTGGACCGAAACCGATAGACACCTTGTCATTGAAGGCGTAGCTGACGGTTGGCTGCAGGGTGACGATTGTGACTTCGCTCTTGCTGCCGAAGTAACGGCCGGCAAAGCCGTTCTCGTAGTCAGTCACCAGGCCGAACGGTGCGTATACACCGACACCGAATGCCCACTGGTCGTCGATTGGCTTGACGTAGTAGCCCATGGGTACAGCGATGAACGGGACCATGTCGCCGTCGTTGCTGCCGCTCCTAGGGGTAGAGCTGGCGTCGCTGATGTCGGTGTGTGCGTCTAGAAATGCAGCACCGCCGGTGACTTGTTCGCGCTTGAGGCGCGACATGCCGGCAGGGTTGCCAAAAATGGTGCTTGCGTCATCGGCAGATGAAGATCGCCCGGCAAAACCTGTACCCATCCCGCTAATGCTTTGTTCGTTGATGGCAAAGCCACTTGCGAAGATCTGGGTGGAAGCCAGGGTAACGGCGAGGCTAAGGGTGGTTTTGAGCATTACTTTTTTCATTATTAGAACTCTTGGTAATCAGCGGGGCGAAAATTACCAACATTTTCGTCCCGGCGCCATAGGCTGTATGGCTTGAGTTAGAGCGGTTTTGTAGGACAATCCGACCAAATTCGCGGCGTGTTGCGCGATCTTCGGAAAGGGGGCGTTAGCAGGCAACCTGATTCAGTGGTGAAACACAGGTTTGCCAGGCATAGGTGAAGTCTCTCAGGCGTCCTTGGGGCTGGAAGGTCTGGCGCCAGATGCGGGCCATTCCCAGCAGGTCGTCTGCTTCGGGGAGCGGAGTGTTCTGTTCTTCGACCAGCAGCCAGGCGATGGCTGTGGCATAACGCAGGTTGACGGTCAGTTCGAGGTGCGGGCCACTCAGAAAAGCATGTTGGCTAGCCAGGCCGCGGACCAGGCTGGCGCGTTCCGGATCAAGTGCCAGGTAGTGGTCCCAGAGTGCCTGGTGGCGGGGTTCGGCGATTCGGTACAGGCCGTGTCCACGGCGATCGTGCAGGGCGGACCCCAGGGCTGACTGACTGGCGGCGATGCCCAGCAGCAGGGATTCGGCGGTTGCGCTATGGCGCCCAAGGTAAATCAATGTCGGACGTATCACATAACGGCACAGTTCGCTGGCAGCGATACCCATAAAACCCTCGAACATGAAGTGGTCGGCGAGTCCTGAAGGTAGCGTTGGCAGCGGGTGGATCGAATCAGGCTCGCCGGAAGCGGCTTAAGCCGCTTGAGTTGAAGTGTAGTGTCATATTCGCGCTGTAAAGGACTGTTTTTAAAATATTTCCGGCAGCCAGTTATAACCGTTATATCGGTTAGTGCTTACGCGGCGGGCGCGAAAAGAGAAGTATCGGGCAATAAAAAGCCCCGCTTTTCAGCGAGGCTTCTGAGGTTTTCAGCCTTTGCGGCGTATCAGGCAACCAGTGCCTGACGGGTACGCTCGATCACGGCCTGCAGCGGCTCGGCGCTGGAGTATTGATCGGGGTACAGGCGTTCGCTGTGACGAGCGATGCCGTGTTCGTTAACCAGTGTGAAGCTGAAGCAGCCTTTGCGGGCGGCCATGATCAGGCAGTTCATTGGTGCAAAAGCGTTGGTTAGGGTGCGGATGGCATCCTGGGTGTGGATTTGAGTAGTCATAAATGGGTGTTCCTACAAGCGACACGGATAAGAACCGTGCAAAGTTAAAACGTTCCAGTGACGACGACCACCATTGGTCGAACGAAGAACCCGACTGGAACAAAGCAGCCAGTTTGAAGCGCTGATTAAATTGGCGCGCTTGGGCTGGCAGGTAGGTACTTAGGAGGGCAGGCAACACATCAAGGGCAAAGGTTCTGGGCCCGGGGTGAAGATCCTGATCAATTTGCAGGCTGGTTCGGTCAGAGTAAGTGAGCTTCGCAACACCCTTTGCTTTCGATTCAAAGGCAGTGTTGACGCAAGGTTTACCTGGAAACCATCGAGGTGGTCGATCCCGCTTGTTCGGTAGAGGCTTCCTTTGGGAAGGCTGACCGGGAGGATTTGTTCGACCAGAATTGACTTTCAGCTTGGTACTAACGCCGCGGATACTAACGGATTGAATTGCAGAAGGGAAGTGTGTTAGCAAAAAACATCTGCATAAATGCCGACACTCAGGGGCTCATTGGTGGTCTTCACCCGCCGTTTTGCCCTGCGATAGCAAAAAATCCGACGGTCGGTCGGTCACGTTCATCGGACCAAAGTCAGCCTGGATCAAGGGTTTGCCAAGGTTTATCCCCAGACCGGGTAACAAAATTCGCCGAAAGAGCGCATCGATATAACTGCTGTGAAGGTACTTGTGCACATAAGTTGCGCGAGTTGTCACCCCACTGTCATCTTGCCTTCAAACACAGTGGGTGCCTGTAACCAAAATTTAAGTCAATGAAAAACATCGCTTTTTTTTACTGGTGAAAAAATCGTCAGTTTGACTGCAGGCCCCATTCCACAGGGCTTTGCGAGAGTTCAGGGGCGGTTGTCCACTGAGTTATCCACAGCTTCTGTGGATTGTCCCGAGCGCTTGCTCTAGGACGGGCGTGCCGGTTTTTTTAGACTTTACCTGTAAGAAAAAAAGAGTAGAGTGGCGCGCCTTCCGATCTGCCCCACAGTGCTTTATGAAGTTTCGCTCAGTACCAGATTCCGTCACCTCTACACCTCCCCGTGTTACCCCGCCCAAGCGCTTTTCGATGCGTGTGGCCGAGTGGCTGCTCGACAGCCCGCGCCTGGGTGAAAACAGCAACGTCAAACACTTCGCCGGGCGTTTGCTCAAGCAACCTGCACGAGAAGGTGTGGTGGCCGCGCAAAGCCGTCTCGGCCAGTTGATGTGCCGCGAATGCGGGAATGCCCGGGATCGCCGTATCGGCCAGGACCTTTTGCGTCAGGCCGCGCGGGCAGGGGATCGACGTGCCCAACAGGAACTGGGTCTGATCGAAGACTGAGCTGTCCAAGACCTGACACCTTGGTTAACCTTCAAGTTTTATCGAATGGGCAGGAATGGCGATGGCGATGGACTTGACCAGCATATTGCTCGGTCTGGCGGGGGCTGCACTGCCGTTGTTGGCATTGGCCTGGCAACTTCAGCGCCGGGCGAGCTCCTCGCAGTCGGATGTTGCGCTGCTGGAAGAGCGTCTGGCCATGGCCCAACTGGCCCAGGATGGGTTGAACGCCCAACTCGAATCCTGCCGCGACGAAATCGCTGATCTGGGGCAGGCCAACGCTGCCAAACAGGCAGACCTTGCCGCGATGCGCCGTGAAGTCGAACTGCTGCAGATCGAACGCGATGACGCCCGCGATGCCGCCCACGCCTGGAACATCGAACGCGCCGGCAAAGAGGCTGAGTTGCGGCGTCTGGACGCCCAGGCCGCCTCCCTCAACGCCGAGCTGCGCGAACAGCAGGAAAGCCATCAGCAGCGTCTCAACGACCTGCAAGGCTCGCGAGACGAATTGCGTGCCCAGTTCGCCGAACTGGCGGGCAAGATCTTCGACGAGCGCGAGCAGCGTTTCGCCGAAACCAGTCAGCAGCGTCTGGGCCAGTTGCTCGATCCTTTGAAGGAACGCATCCAGTCGTTTGAAAAGCGCGTCGAGGAAAGTTATCAGGCCGAGGCGCGCGAGCGCTTCTCGCTGGCCAAGGAGCTGGAGCGTCTGCAACAACTGAACCTGCGCCTGAGCGACGAAGCCACCAACCTGACCCGCGCCTTGAAAGGGCAGAAAACCCAGGGTAACTGGGGCGAGCTGATTCTTGAGCGGGTGCTTGAACACGCCGGCCTCGAGAAGGGCCGCGAGTATCAGACCCAGGTCAATCTCAAGGGGCCGGACGGTGAGCGGTTTCAGCCAGACGTGATCATCTATCTGCCGGGCGACAAGCAGGTGGTGGTCGACTCCAAGGTCAGCCTGACGGCTTATCAGCAATACGTGGCGGCGGAAGACGATGCCATCGGCCAGATCGCCATCAAGCAGCACGTGCTGTCGCTACGCACTCACGTCAAAGGCTTGGCCGGCAAGGATTACAAGCGTCTCGACGGTTTGCACAGCCTGGATTTCGTCTTGCTGTTCGTGCCCATCGAAGCGGCATTTTCCGCGGCGTTGCAGGCGGAGCCGGCCCTGTTTCAGGAAGCCTTCGACCGCAACATCGTGATCGTCAGCCCGACCACGTTGCTGGCCACCCTGCGTGTCATCGACAGCCTGTGGAAGCAGGAGCGTCAGAGTCAGAACGCCCGGGAAATCGCCGAGCGGGCAGGGTGGCTGTACGACAAGTTCGTGCTGTTCATTCAGGACCTGGATGAAGTCGGCAACCGCTTGCAGCAACTGGACAAGGCCTACAGCTCTGCGCGTAACAAGCTGACAGAAGGCCGTGGCAATCTGGTCAGTCGCAGTGAGCAGCTCAAATTGCTGGGGGCGCGAGCGAGCAAAAGCCTGCCGGCGGACCTGCTGGAGCGGGCGATGACCGATGTCGACGGGTTGGCAGAATTGCCCGAGTAAATCTTTGGTTTTCGCTGACCTGTGGCGAGGGAGCTTGCTCCCGCTGGGCTGCGCAGCAGCCCCCGTTTTCCATGCGCAATCCGCGTTGGGTGTTTAACGACTGCTTCGCAGTCGAGCGGGAGCAAGCTCCCTCGCCACAAGTTATGGGGAACTCGAGGGCGCTGTTACAGTGGCAAATGCCGACTCAACAACGCCCGCAACGCCGCCGGTTTCACCGGTTTCGCCAGATATTCCAGCCCCGCCGCATGTACCTGGGCCACCGTTTCCGGATGCCCATCGGCGCTGATCACCACGCCTGGCACCGGCTCGCCCAGGCGGGTTCGTAACCAGGCCATCAAGTCGGTCCCGGTCTCGCCATCGTCCAGGTGATAATCCACCAGCGCCAGTTGCGGACGCATGCCATTGCTCAGCAGCACCGCGCATTCGTCGCGATTGCGCGCCGTCCAGACCTGACAACCCCAGCGGGTCAGCAAACTGTTCATGCCTATGAGGATGCTGTCTTCGTTGTCGATGCACAGCACCTGCGCGCCGCTCAGGAGTTTGCCGTTGAGCTCGGTGACGTTGGCCGGCACCGCGATTTGCGCCTTGGCCAACGGCACGCTGACGCTGAACACACTGCCGCGACCGGGCCAGGAGCGCACTTGCAAGGTGTGGTTCAGAACGCGACACAACCCGTCTGCAATCGCCAGGCCCAGGCCCAGACCTTTCTCGGCGCGGGTCTGGTGGCTGTCCAGGCGTTTGAATTCTTCGAAAATCACTTTCAGTTTGTCTTTCGCAATCCCCGGCCCACGGTCCCAGACCTCAAGGCACAGTTCGCCCTTGTGCCGACGAACCCCCAACAGCACCGGCCCCTTGGCGTAGCGGAAGGCGTTGGTCAGGAAGTTCTGCAAGATCCGTCGCAACAGTTTGATGTCGCTGTCGACCCGCAACGTACTGCCTCGAACCCTGAATTTGAGCCCTTGGTCCCGGGCCAGCGCCTTGAATTCTGCGCCGAGCGTGTCGAACAGTTCATTGAGCACGAACGGCTTCGGATTCGGGTTGATCTTGCCGTTTTCCAGGCGGGAGATGTCCAGCAAATCGCTGATCAGGTCTTCGGCCGAGCGCAATGACGAATCCAGGTGATGGACCAGTTTCTGCGCTTCGCTGGACAAGCCGTCGTCCTGATGGGACAGCGCCGCAGAAAACAGCCGCGCGGCATTCAGCGGTTGCATCAGGTCATGACTGACCGCCGTGAGGAAACGGGTTTTCGACTGGTTGGCCGACTCGGCGGTGCCTTTGGCTTCGGTCAACGCCACGTTGAGTTGCGACAGCTCGTGGGTGCGCTCCGTGACCCGCCGCTCCAGGCCTTCGTTGGCCTCGGTCAATGCTTGCTCGGCCTCACGGAACGCGGTGATGTCAGTGAAACTCATGACGAAACCGCCGCCCGGCATCGGGTTGCCGATCAACTCGATCACTCGGCCATTGGGGAACAGTCGTTCAGAGGTGTGGGCGCGGCCCTGACGCATCCAGTGCAAACGGCGGGCGACGTGCACTTCGGCTTCGCCAGGACCGCACAGGCCGCGTTCGGCGTTGTAGCGAATGATGTCGGCAATCGGCCGGCCGACGCTGATCAAGCCGTCCGGGTAGTTGAACAGCTCCAGATAACGCCGGTTCCACGCCACCAGTCGCAACGACTGGTCGACCACGCTGATGCCTTGCGTGATGTTTTCGATCGCGCCTTGCAGCAGCGCGCGATTGAACTGAAGCACTTCCGAGGCTTCGTCGGCGATTCGGACGACATCCTCGAGTTGCATTTCCCGACCTTCGATGGCGGCTTTTACCACGGCACGTGTCGAAGAGGCGCCGAGAACACCGGCCAGCAAGCGTTCGGTGTGGGCGATCCATTCACCGTCGGCGTTCTGGTTCGGGTTGAAGCCTTTGCCCTGGCGATAGGCGAAACGGATAAAACTCTGACGGGCGCGTTCTTCACCGACAAATCGTGCGGCCAGTTGCAGCAGATCGTCGATTTGCACCGCCAGCATCGAGCGGGCGCTGGGGCGGGCACTGATTTCCTGGCCGATGAAACGGCCAGCCTGCCAGTGTTCCGAAACCCGTGTGCGCGACAACACCGATACCCAGGCGAACAAGGTGAAGTTGGCCGCCAGTGACAACACCACGCCTTGGGTCAGCGGGGTGAGCGGCAGGTTCAGCGGGTTGCTGTGCAGCCACGCCAGGCCGGGGAAACTGCTCAACGATAAACCGAGGCTGTGGGCGGCAATCGGCAGAATCAGCGTGTAGAACCACAGGAATGTCCCGGCGGCGAGGCCGGCGAACACGCCGCGGCGGTTGGCCTGTTTCCAGTACAGCGCGCCGAGCATGGCCGGTGCCAGTTGGGTCACGGCGGCGAAGGCGATCTGGCCGATGGTCGCCAGGCTCGCGGTGGAGCCCAAAAGGCGATAGCTGACGTAGGCCAGCAGCAGAATCACGACGATGCTGACGCGGCGCACCGAGAGCATCCACTGGCGGAACACTTCGAACGGCCGCTCGGCGTTATTGCGGCGCAACAACCACGGCAACAGCATGTCGTTGGAAACCATGGTCGACAGCGCCACGCTGGCCACAATCACCATGCCGGTCGCTGCCGAGGCACCGCCGATAAAGGCCAGCAACGCCAGCGCGGGGTGGGCTTGCGCCAGTGGCAGACTGATGACAAACGAGTCTGGCAACACCGAGCTGGGCAGCAGCATCTGACCGGCCAAAGCGATCGGAACGACGAACAATGCCGCCAACGCCAGGTACGCCGGGAAGACCCACTTGGCCAGGCGCAAATCCTGTGGGTCGATGTTTTCCACCACCGTCACGTGAAACTGCCGGGGCAGGCAGATGATCGCCATCATCGCTACACCGGTTTGCACCACCATTGACGGCCAGTTGATGGTTTCCTTCCAATACTCTTCGAGGCGCGGTGCGAGCATCGCCTGATCGAACAGGTCGTCGAAACCGTCGTACAGGCCGTAGGTCACGAACGCGCCGACCGCGAGAAACGCGAACAGCTTGACCAGCGACTCGAACGCAATCGCCAGCACCATGCCGCGGTGGTGTTCGGTGGCGTCGAGGTTGCGCGTACCGAACACTATGGTAAACAACGCGAGCACCAGCGACACGATCAGCGCCGTGTCCTGGGCGCGAGTGCCCATGGCGTCGGCACCGGCACCGATCAGCAGGTTCACCCCCAACACAATGCCTTTGAGCTGAAGCGCGATGTAAGGCAGCACGCCGACCAGGCAGATCAGAGCCACGACAATCGCCAGCGACTGGGATTTGCCGTAACGGGCGGCAATGAAGTCGGCAATGGAGGTGATGTTCTCCTGCTTGCTGATCATCACCATTTTTTGCAGGACCCACGGTGCGCAGACCAGCAGCAGGATCGGCCCGAGGTAGATCGGCAGGAACGACCAGAGTTGTTCGGCGGCCTGGCCGACGGCGCCGAAGAACGTCCAGCTGGTGCAATAGACCGCCAGCGACAAGCTGTACACCCAGGCGCGCACCCGCGGCGGCAACGGCGCACTGCGACGGTCACCGTAGAAGGCGATGGCGAACATGATGGCCATATAGGCCAGGGCAACGGCGGCGATCAGCCCGCTGGACAGCGACATGGGAACTCCAGACAAAAGACACCCGGGACTACCGCCCGGACAGACAGTCTCGCACGACCGTCTGTGTTAGTCAGTGTCGACCAAGGTCGTGGCGTGGCGGGGTGTCGCACGGTGGAGTGTCAGTCAGATTTTTGCTGTATGTGCAGGCCTCTTCGCGGGCAAGCCACGCTCCCACAGGTTCTGTGTCGTATCCAAATCATGCGGTCAGCACAAAACCTGTGGGAGCGTGGCTTGCCCGCGAAGGCGTCATTACTGACTCAACGCAATCTCGCTTTTGCAGAGTGTGCGCATGTCGAATACAGCTTCCAACCGTTCAAGCCTGTGGTTTCTGGCGATCACTTTACTGAGTTTTCTCGCCGCTTCCACGGCGCCGACGCCGTTGTATCACTTGTATCAGGAGCAGCTGCAATTCTCGGCAGCGACCCTGACCGTGATTTTTGGCGTCTACGCCATCAGTTTGCTGGTGGCGCTGCCGACGGTCGGTTCGCTTTCGGATCATCTGGGGCGCAAGCCGGTTATTTTCACGGCCGTCCTAGGCCGTCCGTGCACTCCTGGAAGAACAGTTATGGCGCGGTGCTGATCATCCTGTCTGTCGGTGCGTTACTGGGGTTGCTGCGTCAGCGACCCGCTGCGGTGTGCAGCGCTACCGGTCACCCATAAAAAAGCGGCGCCTTGCAAGACGCCGCTTTTGTGTGCGCGCAAATCAGATCTGCGCAAATCCGCCATCCACAAACAACTCGATCCCGTTGATGAAACTGCTGTCATCCGACGCCAGGAACACCGCCGCTTTGCCCACTTCGGACGGCGTTCCGAGTCGGCCGATCGGAACCTGGCCAGCCAGGTAATCCAGCAGGCCCTGCCGCTGATCTTCAGGCGCGAGTTCAGTCAGGCCCGGCGTGTGGATCGGACCGGGGCTGATGACATTGACGCGAATTCTGCGGGCTTTCAAATCCAGCAACCAGGAGCGGGCGAAGTTGCGCACGGCGGCCTTGCTGGCGCTATACACGCTGAAATTTTCCGTTCCTTTCGTGGCGGTCGTGGACGCGGTGAGGATCACCGAGCCGCCGTCCTTGAGCAACGCCAGGGACTTCTGCACGGTGAACAGCAGGCCTTTGACGTTGACGCTGAAAATCCGGTCGAAGTGTTCTTCGGTGATCGCGCCGAGCGCCAGCATGTCACCGCCGCCCGCATTGGCGAAAACGATGTCGAGATAACCGGCCTTTGCCTTGATCACTTCGAAAATCCGGTCCAGATCCGCAAGGTTCGAGACGTCACCCTGAATCCCGGTGACGTTGTGACCGATGGCGCTGACCGCGGCATCCAGTTCGGCCTGACGGCGACCGGTGATGAACACGGTGGCACCCTGATCGACGAACGCTTGCGCCGACGCCAGGCCGATGCCGGTGGTGCCGCCA
The DNA here is from genome assembly GCF_059716135.1 of Pseudomonas sp. LBUM1651. Taxonomy (NCBI): domain Bacteria; kingdom Pseudomonadati; phylum Pseudomonadota; class Gammaproteobacteria; order Pseudomonadales; family Pseudomonadaceae; genus Pseudomonas; species Pseudomonas sp. LBUM1651. The sequence continues at coordinate 1,832,384 of NZ_CP166805.1, forward strand.
GTGATCAGTGCGACCTTGCCTTTGAGAGTACTGCTCATGGTGTGAATCTCCGCTGAGTCGTGCAGGAAGTTTTTGGCGATGCTGTGCGCCGTTGAACAAACTCTATGCCGGAAGATTCAGCGGAAAAATCATCTGAATCGGGTTTGTTTGTACATGGTTGTGGACAATACTCAGAATTCGTCACTTGAGTTTTTTGCCATGAACCAATTGTTGGCCATGCGCGTCTTCGCCCGCGTCGTGCAGGCCGGATCGTTTACCCGAGCCGCCGACTCGTTGAATCTGCCGAAAACCTCGGTCAGCAAACTGGTAGCCGAGCTGGAAGAACACCTCGGTGCGAGGTTGTTGCAGCGAACCACCCGCCGACTCACGGTGACGGCGGACGGCATGGCCTATTACGAGCGCGCCCTGCAGCTGATGGTGGAGCTGGACGATCTGGACAACAGTTTCGCCAGCGCCCAGGGCCATCCGCGCGGCAAGATTCGCGTCGATGTCGGCGGCTCGGTGGCGACGATCCTGATCATCCCCGCGCTGCCGGATTTCTACGCTCGGTATCCGGACATTCAGATCGAATTGGGTGTCAGTGATCGACCGGTGGATTTGATCAGCGAAAACGTCGACTGCGTGATTCGCGGCGGACCGTTGACCGAGCTTTCCATGGCCGCACGGCCGCTGGGGCTGTCGTCATGGACCACCTGCGCGGCGCCGGGCTATCTCGAGCGATTCGGCACGCCAACCGATCCGCGCGACCTGGAGAAAAATCATCGACTGGTCAGCTATCACTCGGCCCTCACTGGACGGGTGATGCCGGCGCGGTTCGAACGTAACGGAGAAAAGTTCGAGATTCGCGGGCAGGGGCTGTTCAGCGTCAACGAAAGCAATGCGCACCTGGCCTCCGGACTGGCCGGGCTCGGCGTCATTCACACCTTCACCTATACCGTGCAATCGCATATCGAGCGTGGAGAACTGGTGCCGATTCTTCAGGATTGGCGGCCGCCCCGCTATCCGTTTCACGTGCTGTATCCGCCGAACCGACACCTGAGTAACCGGGTTCGGGTATTTATCGATTGGCTGGCGCAGCTGTTCGCCGGTTTGGGTTAGCCTTGGCACCGCCATTCATTTCGACGGACCGCCCATGAAAATCATCCGCAGCCGATCCTTCACCGCTGACCGTGCCTGGGGCGCGCTCGACATCGCCAACATGAATGGCATCACCACCCGTTTGCACTGGACCGATCAGCCCTACAAATGGCACATCAATGACGGTCAGGAAGTGTTCGTCGTGCTCGATGGCCAGGTGCAGATGCACTACCGAGAAGAGGGTCTGGAGAAAGAGGTGGTGTTGAATGTAGGAGATATCTTTTACGCCTCCGTAGGCACCGAGCACGTGGCGCATCCATTGGGTGTAGCGAGAATATTGGTGATCGAATCGGAAGGCAGTGTCTGAGGCTATATCTGAAAAACAGATAACAGTTAGAGATATTACCCGTTATATCGATATTCGATTCAGATCTACCATGAACTCCACCTCAACAGAGGACAGGAGTTCGACCATGACATGCCCTAATACCGCCAGACCCGGCATTAAACCGTTCAGTCATTTGCAGCATCCACGCGAGGTGATTCGTCAGTTCACCCCGAACTGGTTCGCCGCGACCATGGGCACCGGCGTTTTAGCGCTGGCGTTGGCGCAGTTGCCGGTCGCAAGCCCCGGTTTGCAGGCGATTGCTGAAATGCTTTGGCTGTTCAATATCTTTCTGTTCGCTTTGTTCACGGCGCTGTACGCGGCACGTTGGGTGCTGTTTTTCGATGAGGCGCGGCGGATTTTCGGCCATTCCACGGTATCGATGTTTTTCGGCACGATTCCCATGGGGCTGGTGACCATCATCAACGGTTTCCTGTTGTTCGGTCTGCCGCGCTGGGGCGAAGGCGTGGTTCATGTTGCTGAAGTGCTGTGGTGGCTGGACGTGGCGATGTCGCTGGCCTGCGGCGTGCTGATCCCCTACATGATGTTCACCCGCCAGGAACACAGCATCGATCAGATGACCGCCGTCTGGCTGTTGCCGGTGGTGGCCGCGGAAGTGGCGGCGGCCAGCGGTGGCCTGCTGGCGCCGCACCTTGCCAACGCCCATTCGCAACTGGTGGTGCTGGTCACCAGCTACGTGCTCTGGGCATTTTCCCTGCCGGTGGCGTTCAGCATTCTGACGATCCTGTTGCTGCGCATGGCGCTGCACAAGCTGCCCCACGAGAACATGGCTGCTTCGAGCTGGCTGGCGCTCGGTCCGATTGGTACCGGGGCGCTGGGCATGTTGCTGCTGGGGGCCGACGCGCCGGAGATCTTTGCCGCCAACGGTTTGCCGGGAATCGGTGAGATCGCCGCCGGGCTGGGGCTGGTGGCCGGGATCACGTTGTGGGGCTTTGGTCTGTGGTGGATGCTGATCGCGTTGTTGATCACCGGCCGTTACCTGCGCGCCGGCATTCCCTTCAATCTCGGCTGGTGGGGTTTCACCTTTCCGCTGGGCGTCTATTCTCTGGCAACGTTGAAACTGGCCAGCACCTTGAACCTGACGTTTTTCAGTGCCTTTGGCTGTGTGCTGGTGGCGTTGCTGGCGGTGATGTGGCTGATCGTCGCCAAACGCACGGTGCAGGGCGCGTGGCGGGGTGAGTTGTTTGTCTCGCCGTGCATTGCAGGATTAAACAAATAACCTGCAAAGATTAGGTAAGGTGTGGCCCGGATCGACGATCGACATTCCAACTACAGTATCCACGCCACTCTCTAGCCAAATTCAGGAACACGGAAGATGAGTCACCCCTCACAGTTCAGCTTGCTTCGCACTCGGCGCTTCCTGCCGTTTTTCGTGACCCAGTCCCTCGGAGCGTTCAACGACAACGTTTTCAAGCAGTCGCTGATCCTCGCCATTCTGTACAAGTTGACCATCGAGGGTGATCGTTCGATCTGGGTCAATCTGTGTGCGCTGCTGTTTATCCTGCCGTTCTTTCTGTTTTCGGCGCTGGCCGGGCAGTTTGGCGAGAAGTTCGCCAAGGACGCGCTGATTCGCCTGATCAAGCTCGGGGAGATCGCCATCATGGTGGTCGGCGCGATCGGTTTTGTCTTCGATCACCTGTCGCTGATGCTGCTGGCGCTGTTCGCCATGGGCACCCACTCGGCGCTGTTCGGGCCGGTGAAATACTCGATCCTGCCCCAGGCCTTGCACGAAGAAGAACTGGTGGGCGGCAACGGTCTGGTGGAAATGGGCACCTTCCTGGCGATCCTCGCCGGGACCATCGGCGCCGGGATCATGATGTCGTCCGCGCATTACGCGCCCATCGTGTCCACGGCGATCATCGGCATTGCAGTGCTGGGTTATCTGGCCAGTCGCAGCATTCCGCGGGCGGCGGCCTCATCGCCGCAAATGCGTCTGAACTGGAACATCTTCAGTCAATCCTGGGCCACCTTGAAACTGGGCCTGGGGCAAACCCCTGCGGTGTCGCGCTCGATTGTCGGCAACTCATGGTTCTGGTTTGTCGGGGCGATTTACCTGACGCAAATCCCGGCGTATGCCAAGGAGTGGATGCACGGCGACGAAACCGTGGTGACGCTGATTCTTACCGTGTTCTCGGTGGGCATCGCGCTGGGTTCGTTGCTTTGCGAAAAGCTGTCCGGACGCAAAGTCGAGATCGGGCTGGTGCCGTTCGGCTCGTTTGGTCTGACAGTATTCGGGTTGCTGCTGTGGTGGCATTCCGGCGGAATTCCCGACAGTGTCAACGGCCATGGCTGGATCGAAATCCTCGGCTTTGGTCACACCTGGCTGGTGTTGATCGACATTCTCGGTCTCGGGGTTTTCGGCGGTTTCTACATTGTGCCGCTGTACGCGCTGATTCAGTCACGCACCCCGGAGAACGAGCGGGCGCGGGTGATCGCCGCCAACAACATTCTCAACGCGCTGTTCATGGTGGTCTCGGCGATTGTTTCGATCGTGTTGCTGAGCCTGGCCAAATTGTCGATCCCGCACCTGTTCCTGGTGGTGTCGCTGCTGAACATCGGCGTCAACGCCTACATCTTCAAAATCGTCCCCGAGTTCAGCATGCGCTTCATGATCTGGCTGCTCAGCCACTCCATGTACCGCGTGGAGCATCGCAATCTGGAGGCGATTCCGGATGAGGCCGCGGCGCTGCTGGTGTGCAATCACGTGTCCTTTGTCGACGCGTTGCTGATTGGCGGCGCGGTGCGTCGGCCGATTCGCTTTGTGATGTATTACAAGATCTACAACCTGCCGGTGCTGAACTTCATCTTCCGCACAGCCGGGACGATTCCGATCGCAGGACGCCAGGAAGACATTCAGATCTACGAAAAGGCCTTCACACGCATCGCCCAATACCTGAAGGACGGTGAGCTGGTGTGCATCTTCCCTGAAGGCAAACTGACCGCCGATGGCGAGATCAACGAGTTCAAGGGCGGGCTGCGGCGGATTCTCGAAGAGACGCCGGTGCCGGTAATTCCGTTGGCATTGCAGGGGCTGTGGGGGAGTTTCTTCAGTCGCGATCCCGACAAAGGCGTATTCCGTCGGTTGTGGTCGCGGGTGACCCTGGTGGCGGGGCCGGCGGTGGCGGTCGAGGCGGCAGAGCCGGCGAAACTGCAAGGGCTGGTCGGGGAGTTGCGCGGCGCTGTCCGCTGACTACTGTAGGAGCGAGCTTGCTCGCGATGGTCGTTAACGATAACGCGTGTTTACCGGCTAAGCGCGGCGCCTTTAAGGTCATCGCGAGCAAGCTCGCTCCTACAGTAAGCTCCCCGCGCCAGCGAGTCTTCAGCCCGCCATCGCCAATCGGTTGCGTCCTTCACGCTTGGCCACATACAGCGCGCTGTCGGCCCGTCGCAACAGGCTTTCGGCTGATTCGCCGGGCAGCAGGGTTGCACACCCGAGGCTGACGGTCAGCTCGATCTGCTTGCCATCGGCCAGATAATCCTTGGCCTGCGCGGCAAACCGCAGCCGCTCACCGACCATGGCCGCCGCCTCGCGGCCGGTGTTGGACAGCAGAATCAGGAACTCTTCGCCGCCAAAGCGAAACACCATGTCGACGTTGCGCAACTGGCCTTTGATCGAGGCTGCAACGGCTTTGAGCACGTCATCGCCGGCGCTGTGGCCGTGGGTATCGTTGATCTGTTTGAAGTGGTCGATGTCCAGCATCAGCAGCGACAAGGGTTGCAAATGCCGACGCGACATGTCGATTTCCCGTTGCAGCGTCTGGTCCATGGCAATGCGGTTGCCGGTGTCCGTGAGGGGATCGCGCAGGGCACTTTGGGTGGCGGCGCGGTAGAGCAGGGCATTGCGCATCGGGTACAGCAATGCGGACAGCAGCGACTCGAGGTTGCCCTGTTCCTGCTCGCTGAAACGCTGATTGCGGCGGAATACCAGTTCGCCCAGGTGCTCGCCTTCATGGCTGAGGGTGTAGCTGATCGAGTGGTGACCGCGCAGACCGAACTCCAGGCGCAAGTCGCTGGCCTTGTGCTGGTAGCTCAAGGCATCGAGCGGCACGAGTCGTTGAATTTCACGGAAGAAGAGCCCGAGAATGCGTTGTGGCTCAAGACTGGTTTGCAGTTGCAGGCTTAGTTGCTGGCGCAATTGCGCAAGACTGACCGGCCTCTTCAGAAGCGGGGGCTGTTGACCAAAGCCCAGGCGTTGCAATTTGGCGCTATCGAAGTCAATTGCGTTGGTCTGGGAAGGTGATTTCATATGGCATGCGCCCCTAAGCAGTAAGGCTGTCTTACAGGCTGGGTGAGAGCGGCTTTGGGCTGCGCGTCGTACTGGTCCATCAGTCCCGTAGGACATTTGGCGCAAGTCTAATCTGCTTTGTCGAAGATTAGTAACCTATCGACGCGAGCGTCGGCCCGTCTGCTTTCACACGGCGTGTCTAAGCAGATATAGAGCGAAAGTCGTGCCATTCGGTTCAGTGGGATTAAAAGGCTTGAAAATCAATATTTTGGGTGGCGTTCAGGCGGTGTTCGGCTCATTTTGTGACGTTTGTTTGACTGTGATAAGCCGCAGTTATGACGCTTGGTAAGTGCCGTGACGGAAATTTGCCACGGCACAAAAGCGACGCACGGCGTTACTGAGCGTTGAACGCCTGGCCGTTGATGCCGGTGCTGTCCGGGCCCATCAGGTAGAGATAGACCGGCATGATCTCCTCGGGAGTCGGGTTGTTCAGCGGGTTTTCACCGGGGTACGCCTGGGCGCGCATGCTGGTGCGGGTGGCGCCGGGGTTGATGCTGTTCGAGCGCACCGGGGCCACGGTGTCGACTTCGTCGGCCAGGGTTTGCATCAGGCCTTCGGTGGCAAATTTGGAGACGCCGTAAGCGCCCCAATACGCACGGCCCTTGCGGCCGACGCTGCTGGAAGTGAACACCACCGAAGCGTCCTGCGACAGTTTGAGCAGCGGCAACAGCGTGCTGGTGAGCATGAACATGGCGTTGACGTTGACTTGCATGACACGCATGAAGTTCTCGCCGGACAGTTGTTCGATGGGCGTGCGCGGACCAATGATCGATGCGTTGTGCAGCAAGCCATCGAGGTGGCCGAATTCGGTTTCGATCATCGCCGCCAGCTCATCGTATTGATGGGGCAGAGCGGTTTCCAGGTTGAACGGGATCACGGCCGGTTGTGGATGGCCGGCAGCCTCGATTTCGTCATAGACCTGAGTCAGGTTGGCTTCGCTCTTGCCCAGCAACAGCACGGTGGCGCCGTGGGCGGCATAGGTTTTCGCAGCGGCAGCGCCGATGCCGCGACCAGCGCCGGTGACCAGAATGACCCGGTCCTTGAGCAGTTCAGGGCGGGCGGAATAATCAAACATAAAAAACCTCAACAAAAATTCTTCAGGTCACGCGCTATCCCTGTGGGAGCGAGCCTGCTCGCGATGGTCGTCAACGATTACGCGACAAGCCTGACACCCCGCGGAGTTCTCGGGTTTTTCGCGAGCAAGCTCGCTCCTACAAAAAGCGGTTCTCAGCAGCTGCAGAGTGCGCTGTCCAAAACCTTGCGCAATTCCAGCGGATGATCAACCACCACATCCGCCCCCCAATGCCGCGGGTTATCGTCCGGATGAATGTAGCCATAGGTCACGGCGGCCGTCCGGGTGCCGGCATCGCGGCCAGACTCGATATCACGCAGGTCATCACCCACGAACAGCACGCTGGCCGGATCGAGGTCGAGCATCTTGCACGCCAGGATCAAAGGCTCCGGGTCCGGCTTGCTGTTCTTCACGTGATCCGGGCAGATCAACAGCGCCGAACGCTCGGCCAGCCCCAGTTGCTGCATGATCGGCTCGGCAAACCGCAGTGGCTTGTTGGTGACCACGCCCCAGATCAGGTTGGCTTTCTCGATGTCGGCCAGCACTTCGGCCATCCCGTCGAACAGCTTGCTGTGAACCGCACAGCCCGCGAGATAACGCTCGAGGAACTCCAGACGAAGTTCTTCGAAGCCCGGAGATTCCGGGTCCATGGAGAAGGTCACGGCGACCATCGCCTTGGCGCCGCCGGAGATCTCGTCGCGGATGTGCTTGTCATTCATCGGCGGCAAGCCGCGGTCGGCACGCATCGCCTGACAGATCGCAATAAAGTCCGGCGCGGTGTCGAGCAGGGTGCCGTCCATGTCGAAAAGAACTGCTCTGATACGCATCGGCTTATTCCTCGCGCAGGGTCTGGATCATGTAGTTGACGTCCACGTCGGAGGCCAGTTTGTAGTGCTTGGTCAGCGGGTTATAGGTCAGGCCGATGATGTCCTTGACGGTCAGGCCGGCCATGCGGCTCCAGGCGCCGAGCTCGGAAGGTCGGATGAATTTCTTGAAGTCGTGAGTGCCGCGCGGCAGCAGCTTCATGATGTATTCGGCACCCACGATGGCGAACAGGTACGCCTTCGGGTTGCGGTTGATGGTGGAGAAGAATACCTGGCCACCCGGTTTGACCATTTTGAAGCAGGCGCGGATCACGGACGATGGGTCCGGCACGTGCTCAAGCATTTCCAGGCAAGTGACCACGTCAAACTGCTCGGGCATTTCTTCGGCCAGGGCTTCGGCGGTGATCTGGCGGTATTCGACGCTTACGCCGGATTCCAGCTGATGCAATTGAGCGACGGCCAGCGGCGCTTCGCCCATGTCGATGCCCATCACGGTCGCGCCGCGTTGAGCCATGGCTTCGCTGAGGATGCCGCCGCCGCAACCGACGTCGAGGGCTTTCTTGCCGGCAAGGTTGACGCGTTCGTCAATCCAGTTGACCCGCAGCGGGTTGATGTCGTGCAGCGGTTTGAATTCGCTTTCGCGGTCCCACCAGCGATGGGCCAGGGCTTCGAATTTAGCGATTTCGGCGTAGTCGACGTTACTCATGGTTCATCCTCTAAAACTTGAAAAATCCTGTTGCCCCGACGGTTGGCCCCGGGGTGCTTACGATTCGGTGTGGCCGCTGATGCGTTGGCCCCAGGCCTTGGCGGTGGCGCAAAGCTGTTCTTCATCCAGACGGGTCAGGCGACGGTCGTCGAGCAGTTGCTTGCCACCCACCCAAAGGTGTTTCACGCAGTCCCGGCCGGTGGCGTATATAAGCTGCGAAACCGGGTCGTAGACCGGTTGCTGCGCCAGGCCGGAAAGGTCGAACGCGACCATGTCCGCGGCTTTGCCGATTTCCAGCGAACCGACCTCGGCCTCGATGCCCAGGGCGCGGGCACCGTTGAGCGTGGCCATGCGCAGGGCGCGATGGGCGTCCAGTGCGGTGGCCGACCCGGCGACGGCTTTGGCCAGCAATGCGGCGGTGCGGGTTTCGCCGAGCAGGTCGAGGTCATTGTTGCTGGCCGCGCCATCGGTGCCGACGGCCACGTTGACGCCCGCCTGCCACAAGCGCTCCACCGGGCAGAAACCGCTGGCCAGCTTCAGGTTCGACTCCGGGCAATGAATCACATTGGTGTTGCTTTCTACCAGCATCACCAGGTCTTCATCGCTGATCTGAGTCATGTGAACCGCCTGGAAGCGCGGCCCCAACAGGCCCAAGCGCGCCAGTCGGGCTAGCGGACGCTCGCCACGCTGCTCGACCGCCTGCTGCACTTCGAAGGCGGTTTCGTGGACGTGCATGTGGATCGACGCATCCAGCTCCTCGGCGATCACCCGGATTTTCTCCAGGTTTTCGTCGCCCACGGTGTAAGGCGCGTGGGGGCCGAAGGTGACTTTTATGCGCTCGTGGTGCTTGAGATCGTTGAACAGTTCGACGCCCTGACGAATGGCCTCGTCCGCCGTGCTGGCGCCCGGGATCGGGAAGTCGAGGATCGGAATTGCGATTTGCGCGCGAATGCCGCTGTTATGCACGCGTTCGCTGGCAACCTTCGGGAAGAAATACATGTCAGAGAAGCAGGTGATGCCACCTTTGATCTGTTCGGCGATGGCAAGGTCGGTGCCATCGCGTACAAAGGCCTCATCGACCCACTTGGCTTCTGCCGGCCAAATGTGGTTTTCCAGCCAGGTCATCAGCGGCATATCGTCGGCCAAGCCACGGAACAGTGTCATCGCCGCATGCCCGTGAGCATTGATCAGGCCGGGGCTGAGCAGCATGTCCGGCAGTTCGCGGACTTCGGTTGCGTCAAGCTTCAGCGCAGCCGCGCGCGGGCCGATAAAGACAATGCGACCGTCGCGAATGCCCAGGCCATGCTCTTTGAGGACAACGCCAGCGGGTTCGACGGGTACCAGCCAGGTCGGCAGCAATAACAGGTCGAGCGCAGCGGCAGTGTTCGGCATCGAGAGTCGGTTCCAGTGCTTTTGTAAAGGATGGCGAAGTATACCCGAGCGTCTTCGCGGGGGGATCGCTATAATCGGCCGCTTTGTTACTGAGTACGGGGTGTGGGATGCGCGATCGACTGTTGGCTGCGGAGAAGGTGAAGGCCATCGATTGGCGTGATGGTGCCCTGTACTTGCTGGACCAGCGTATTTTGCCGTTCGAGGAAACCTGGATTGCCTGCACCAGCGCTGCTGGCGTGGCCGAGGCCATTCGTTCGATGGTGGTGCGTGGCGCGCCGGCGATTGGCATCAGTGCCGCGTATGCCATGGTGCTGGCAGCTCGCGCCCGAATTGCCGAGGGCGGTGACTGGCAGGCAGCGTGGGAAGAGGATTACGCGTTGCTGGCCGATTCCCGTCCGACGGCGGTGAATCTGTTCTGGGCCTTGAGTCGCATGCGTGACCGCCTTGATCGTATCAAGGGCGATGCCGACCCACTGGCGGCGCTGGAAGCGGAGGCCATTGCCATTCACGAAAGTGATCGTGAAGCCAACCTGACCATGGCGCAATTGGGTGTGGACCTGATCCGCAAGCATCAGGGCAACGCGCAGGCGATCCTGACCCACTGCAACACCGGCGCGTTGGCCACTGGCGGTTTCGGCACGGCGCTGGGGGTCATTCGCGGGGCGTTCATCGAAGGCATGGTCGAGCGCGTTTATGCCGACGAAACCCGTCCGTGGCTGCAGGGTTCTCGATTGACCGCATGGGAATTGGCCAACGAAGGCATTCCCGTGACCCTCAATGCCGACTCCGCCGCCGCCCACATCATGAAGACCAAAGGCATTACCTGGGTCATCGTCGGCGCCGACCGGATCACCGCCAATGGCGACGTGGCCAACAAGATCGGTACTTATCAACTGGCGGTGAACGCCATGCACCACGGCGTGCGCTTCATGGTGGTGGCGCCCAGTTCGACCATCGACATGAACCTGGCCAGTGGCGACGACATTCCGATTGAAGAGCGTGACGGCCGCGAGTTGCTGGAAGTGGGCGGCAAGCGGGTCGGGGCGGATGTCGATGCGTTCAACCCGGTATTCGATGTGACGCCTGCGGACCTGATCGATGCCATCGTGACCGAAAAAGGCATTGTCGAGCGGCCGGATGCCGCGAAGATGGCGCAGTTGATGTGCCGCAAGCGTTTGCATTGAGGGCGTCCGGTGCCTTGTGAAACGCCATCGCCAGCAGGCTGGCTCCCACAGGTTTTGTGATCGGCACCGATCCTGTGGGAGCCAGCCTGCTGGCGATGAGGCCCTCAATGTCAATAAACATCCGTAATTCAGTCGCGAATTCTGCATTCGGAGCGGCTCTAAGCCCCCTCTCGTCCCCTTCAAGCCTGCCACCAGTCAACTAACTACACTCCATGCGCATCTGGGGGATAGGTGCGTGGCGGCTCTTGTGATAACATCCGGCGGTTTCCAAGGTGGCCCGATGTGGCTGCCTTTACTGCGCAGATCCATGGCATAACTCGTTGATTTGTCGTAAGTCGGTGCATTGGCACTCAGCCTGCATCGGCGAGCTTCGTTCGTCCCATATGGATGTGACGAAGTTTCACCAGAAAAAGGAATCAGGCTTCTCATGGGCGAACTGGCCAAAGAAATCCTCCCGGTCAATATCGAAGACGAGCTGAAGCAGTCCTACCTCGACTACGCGATGAGCGTAATTGTCGGGCGGGCACTGCCGGATGCGCGCGATGGCTTGAAGCCCGTGCACCGGCGTGTGCTGTTCGCGATGAGCGAGCTGGGCAACGACTTCAACAAGCCGTACAAGAAATCTGCCCGTGTTGTCGGTGACGTGATCGGTAAGTATCACCCGCACGGTGATACCGCGGTGTACGACACCATCGTTCGGATGGCGCAGCCATTCTCGCTGCGCTACCTGCTGGTAGACGGTCAGGGCAACTTCGGTTCGGTGGACGGCGACAATGCCGCGGCCATGCGATACACCGAAGTGCGCATGACCAAGCTGGCGCACGAACTGCTGGCCGACCTGCATAAAGAAACCGTGGACTGGGTGCCGAACTACGACGGCACCGAAATGATCCCGGCGGTCATGCCGACCCGTATTCCCAACCTGCTGGTCAACGGCTCCAGCGGTATCGCCGTGGGCATGGCGACCAACATTCCGCCGCACAACCTCGGTGAAGTCATCGATGGTTGCTTGGCGCTCATCGACAACCCCGAGTTGACCATCGATGAGCTGATGCAATACATCCCCGGCCCGGACTTCCCGACTGCCGCGATCATCAACGGTCGCGCCGGCATCATCGAAGCCTACCGCACCGGTCGCGGCCGCATTTACATGCGCGCCCGCTCGATGATCGAAGACATCGACAAGGTCGGTGGCCGTCAGCAGATCGTCATCACCGAACTCCCTTACCAGTTGAACAAGGCCCGTCTGATCGAGAAGATCGCCGAGCTGGTAAAAGAGAAGAAGCTGGAAGGCATCACCGAACTGCGCGACGAGTCCGACAAGGACGGTATGCGCGTCGTGATCGAGCTGCGTCGTGGTGAAGTGCCTGAGGTGATCCTCAACAACCTCTACGCCCAGACCCAGCTGCAAGCGGTGTTCGGTATCAACATCGTTGCGCTGATCGACGGCCGTCCGCGGATCCTGAACCTCAAGGACCTGCTGGAAGCCTTCGTTCGTCACCGTCGCGAAGTCGTTACCCGTCGCACCGTGTTCGAACTGCGTAAAGCCCGCGAACGTGGCCACATTCTGGAAGGTCAAGCGGTTGCCCTGTCGAACATCGACCCGGTCATCGCCCTGATCAAGGCCTCGCCAACCCCGTCGGAAGCCAAGGAAGCGCTGATCAGCACGCCATGGGAATCTTCCGCCGTGGTCGCGATGGTTGAACGTGCCGGTGCCGATTCGTGCCGTCCGGAAAACCTCGATCCGCAATACGGTCTGCGCGAAGGCAAGTACTTCCTGTCGCCGGAACAGGCGCAAGCCATTCTGGAACTGCGTCTGCACCGCCTGACCGGTCTGGAACACGAAAAACTGCTGGCCGAGTACCAAGAGATCCTCAACCAGATCGGCGAGCTGATCCGCATCCTCAACAGCGCCACGCGCCTGATGGAAGTGATCCGCGAAGAGCTGGAAGTGATCCGTGCCGAATACGGCGACGTGCGCCGCACCGAAATTCTCGATGCCCGTCTCGACCTGACCCTGGGTGACATGATCCCGGAAGAAGAGCGCGTCGTGACCATTTCCCACGGTGGCTACGCCAAGACCCAGCCGTTGGCTGCGTACCAGGCCCAGCGTCGTGGCGGTAAAGGCAAATCGGCTACCGGCGTCAAGGATGAGGACTACATCGCTCACCTGCTGGTCGCCAACAGCCACACCACGCTGTTGCTGTTCTCCAGCAAAGGCAAGGTGTACTGGCTGAAAACCTACGAAATCCCGGAAGCGTCCCGCGCTGCCCGTGGTCGTCCGCTGGTCAACCTGCTGCCGCTGGACAGTGATGAATACATCACCACCATGCTGCCGGTCGAGGAATACACCGAAGGTCACTTCATCTTCATGGCCACCGCCAAAGGCACCGTGAAGAAGACCCCGCTGGAATCCTTCAGCCGTCAACGCAGCGTCGGTCTGATCGCGCTGGAACTGGATGAAGGTGACGTACTGATTTCCGCCGCCATTACCGATGGCGATCGTGAAGTCATGCTGTTCTCCGACGGTGGCAAGGTCACTCGCTTCAAGGAAACCGACGTTCGCGCCATGGGCCGTACCGCTCGCGGTGTCCGCGGCATGCGTCTGCCGGAAGGCCAGAAGCTGATTTCCATGCTGATCCCGGAAGAAGGCAGCCAGATCCTCACCGCTTCGGCTCGTGGTTTCGGCAAGCGCACGGCGATCACCGAGTTCCCTGAGTACAAGCGTGGCGGTCAGGGCGTTATCGCCATGGTCAGCAACGACCGTAACGGCCGTCTGGTCGGCGCGGTTCAGGTGCTCGACGGCGAGGAAATCATGCTGATTTCCGACCAGGGTACTTTGGTTCGTACCCGTGTCGACGAAGTCTCCAGTCTGGGTCGTAACACCCAGGGCGTGACCCTGATCAAGCTGGCCAGCGATGAAACGCTGGTAGGCCTGGAACGGGTTCAGGAGCCGTCGGAAGTCGAAGGCGAAGAGCTGGAAGGTGAAGAGGGCGCAGTGTTCGACGGTGAAGTCGTGATCGACGACGTAGTTGAAGACCAGCAACTCGACGCCGCCGCTGACGAAGAACCGCAAGAGTAAGCGGACAAACAGGGGGCGGATGAAAATTCGCCCCCTTGTTGTTTGTCCCTTTGGAAATAATGATGTCCCTGTAGGAGCGAGCTTGCTCGCGATGGACGTTAACGATGACGCGGGTTTTCTGATTAAACGCGGCGCCCTCAAGTCCATCGTCGGAACGCCGCCCGGAGCAAGCTCGCTCCTACAGTTGATCGCTCCCACGTCCTGCGGGGAATGATCACACTGTATTTACTGCGTGATACCACCAAATCAGAGCGAGATTGGATGTGAGCAAGAGAGCCTATAACTTCTGTGCCGGTCCTGCGGCACTTCCCGAAGCTGTCCTGCAGCGCGCCCAAGGTGAACTCCTTGATTGGCACGGCAAGGGCCTCTCGGTCATGGAAATGAGCCATCGCAGTGATGAGTTCGTGTCCATTGCGACCAAGGCCGAGCAGGATCTGCGTGATCTGCTGAATATCCCCTCGAACTACAAAGTGCTGTTTCTGCAAGGTGGCGCCAGCCAGCAATTCGCTCAGATCCCTCTGAACCTGTTGCCGGAAAGCGGCACTGCCGACTATATCGATACCGGTATCTGGTCGCAGAAAGCCATCGAAGAAGCTTCGCGCTACGGTAACGTCAACGTCGCCGCCACCGCCAAGCCTTACGACTATTTCGCTATCCCTGGTCAAAACGAATGGAAGCTGTCGAAAGACGCGGCCTACGTTCACTACGCGCCGAACGAAACCATTGGCGGCCTGGAATTCAACTGGGTCCCGGAAACCGGTGACGTTCCGTTGGTCGCTGACATGTCCTCGGACATTCTCTCGCGTCCGATCGATGTTTCGCGTTTTGGCATGATCTACGCCGGCGCCCAGAAAAACATCGGCCCGAGCGGAATCGTCGTCAATATCGTTCGCGAAGACCTGCTGGGTCATGCCCGCTCCCTGTGCCCGACCATGCTCAACTACAAGGTCGCGGCCGATAACGGCTCGATGTACAACACCCCGCCAACCCTGGCCTGGTACTTGTCCGGTCTGGTGTTCGAGTGGCTGAAAGAGCAGGGTGGTGTCGAAGCCATCGGCAAGCTCAACGAAGTGAAACAGCGCACGCTGTACGACTTCATCGATGCCAGCGGCCTCTACAGCAACCCGATCAACAAGTCGGATCGCTCGTGGATGAATGTGCCGTTCCGTCTGGCTGACGATCGTCTGGACAAGCCATTCCTGGCCGGAGCCGACGAGCGTGGCCTGCTGAATCTCAAGGGTCACCGTTCCGTGGGTGGCATGCGCGCCTCCATCTATAACGCCGTCGACATCGTTGCGGTCAACGCACTGATTTCGTACATGGCAGAGTTCGAGAAGGAACACGGCTAATGTCTGAGCAAGAACTCAAGGCACTGCGCCTGCGCATTGATGCCCTGGACGAAAAAGTCCTGGAGCTGATCAGTGAGCGCGCACGCTGCGCCCAGGAAGTTGCGCGAGTAAAGATGGCCTCGCTGGCCGAAGGCGAAGTGCCTGTGTTCTATCGTCCTGAGCGTGAAGCTCAGGTGCTCAAGCGTGTGATGGAGCGCAATCAGGGTCCGTTGGGCAACGAAGAGATGGCGCGGTTGTTCCGCGAAATCATGTCCTCGTGCCTGGCCCTCGAACAGCCGCTGAAAGTGGCTTACCTCGGCCCTGAAGGCACCTTCACCCAAGCGGCGGCCATGAAGCATTTCGGTCACGCGGTGATCAGCAAGCCAATGGCGGCGATCGACGAAGTGTTCCGCGAAGTGGCGGCTGGCGCGGTGAATTTTGGCGTGGTCCCGGTGGAAAACTCCACCGAGGGCGCGGTCAACCACACCCTCGACAGCTTCCTCGAACACGACATGGTCATCTGTGGCGAGGTCGAGTTGCGGATTCACCATCACCTGCTGGTCGGTGAAAACACCAAGACCGACAGCATCAGCCGCATCTATTCCCACGCCCAGTCGCTGGCCCAGTGCCGCAAGTGGCTGGATGCACACTACCCGAATGTCGAGCGCGTGGCGGTTTCGAGCAACGCCGAAGCGGCGAAGCGGGTCAAGGGTGAGTGGAACTCGGCGGCGATCGCCGGCGACATGGCCGCAGGCTTGTACGGGCTAACCCGTCTGGCTGAGAAAATCGAGGATCGCCCGGACAACTCCACGCGATTCCTGATGATCGGCAGCCAGGAAGTGCCTCCGACCGGCGACGACAAGACCTCGATCATCGTGTCGATGAGCAACAAACCCGGCGCGCTTCACGAGTTGCTGGTGCCGTTCCACGACAACGGCATCGACCTGACGCGTATCGAGACGCGCCCTTCGCGCAGTGGTAAATGGACCTACGTGTTCTTTATCGACTTCGTCGGCCACCACCGCGATCCGCTGGTGAAAGGTGTGCTGGAAAAAATCAGTCAGGAAGCAGTGGCACTTAAAGTGTTGGGTTCCTACCCGAAAGCAGTTCTCTAAGGGGTAGCAAATGAGTGGCAACTTCCTCGCTCTGGCACAGCCAGGCGTGCAACAACTCTCGCCTTACGTTCCGGGCAAGCCTGTGGACGAACTGGCGCGCGAGCTGAATATCGATCCGGCCAGCATCGTCAAACTGGCGAGCAACGAAAACCCGTTGGGCGCCAGTCCGAAGGCGCTGGCGGCGATTCGTGAAGAGCTGGCCGAACTGACCCGTTATCCGGATGGCAACGGTTTTGCGCTCAAGACCCTGCTGGCCGACCAGTGCCGCGTCGAACTGAATCAGGTGACGCTGGGCAATGGCTCCAACGACATTCTGGAGTTGGTCGCTCGCGCTTATCTGGCTCCGGGCCTGAACGCGGTGTTCAGCGAGCACGCGTTTGCGGTCTATCCGATCGTCACGCAAGCCGTCGGCGCTACCGCCAAAGTGATTCCGGCGAAAGACTGGGGGCATGATCTGTCGGCCATGCTGGCTGCCATCGACGCCGATACCCGCGTGGTCTTCATCGCCAACCCGAACAACCCGACCGGAACCTGGTTTGGCGCCGAAGCGCTGGACGAGTTCCTGCAGGACGTACCGGAACACGTGCTGGTGGTGCTGGACGAGGCCTACATCGAATACGCCGAAGGCAGTGACCTGCCGGATGGTCTCGACTACCTGGCGGCCTACCCGAATCTGCTGGTCTCGCGAACCTTCTCCAAGGCCTACGGCCTGGCGGCGCTGCGGGTCGGTTATGGCTTGTCCACCGCGGTGGTTGCCGACGTGCTGAACCGCGTGCGTCAGCCGTTCAACGTCAACAGCCTGGCCCTGGCCGCCGCGTGCGCTGCGTTGCAAGACACCGACTACCTGGCTGAAAGCCGCCGCCTGAACGAAGCCGGCATGCAGCAACTGGAAGCGGGCTTCCGTGAGCTGGGGCTGAGCTGGATTCCGTCCAAGGGCAACTTCATCTGCGTCGATCTGGGTCGTGTGGCGGCCCCGGTTTTCCAGGGGTTGCTGCGCGAAGGCGTGATCGTGCGTCCGGTGGCCAACTACGGCATGCCGAACCACCTGCGCATCACCATCGGTTTGCCAGCGGAAAACAGCCGCTTCCTTGAGGCGCTGACCAAGGTTCTGGCCCGTGGTTGATGTCACTGCTCTGCAATCTGCTGAACCTATGATCGGTCGCCTGGTGGTGGTCGGTCTGGGGCTGATTGGCGGTTCGTTTGCCAAGGGTTTGCGTGAAAGCGGCCTGTGCCGCGAAGTGGTCGGCGTCGATCTCGACCCGCAGTCGCGCAAGCTCGCGGTTGAGTTGGGTGTGGTCGATCGCTGCGAAGAAGACCTGGCGGTCGCTTGTCAGGGCGCCGACGTGATTCAGCTGGCCGTGCCGATCCTTGCCATGGAAAAGATGCTTGGGCGCTTGGCCGGCATGGACCTGGGGCAAGCGATTCTGACCGACGTCGGCAGCGCCAAAGGCAATGTCGTGCGCGCCGCGACCGAAGCGTTTGGCGGCATGCCGGCGCGTTTCGTGCCTGGCCATCCGATTGCCGGTTCCGAGCAGAGCGGGGTGGAAGCCTCCAATGCCGAGCTGTTCCGTCGCCATAAAGTGATTCTGACGCCGCTGGATCAAACCGATCCGGCGGCACTGGCCGTTGTCGACCGTTTGTGGCGTGAACTGGGCGCCGATGTCGAGCACATGCAGGTCGAGCGTCACGACGAAGTGTTGGCGGCGACCAGCCATTTGCCGCACTTGCTGGCGTTCGGTTTGGTCGATTCATTGGCCAAACGCAATGAAAACCTTGAGATCTTCCGTTACGCTGCCGGCGGTTTTCGCGATTTCACAAGAATTGCGGGAAGCGACCCGGTCATGTGGCACGACATCTTCCTCGCCAACCGCGAAGCTGTCCTGCGCACACTCGATACATTTCGCAGCGACCTCGACGCCTTGCGCGACGCGGTCGATGCAGGGGATGGGCACCAATTGTTGGGCGTATTCACTCGCGCCCGGGTTGCCCGCGAACATTTCAGTAAAATCCTGGCCCGCCGGGCTTATGTGGACGCTATGAACTCCAACGACCTGATTTTCCTGGCACAACCTGGTGGCCGCCTGACTGGGCGGATTCGTGTACCGGGCGACAAATCGATTTCCCACCGTTCGATCATGCTCGGCTCCCTCGCCGAGGGCGTCACCGAAGTCGAAGGCTTCCTCGAGGGCGAAGACGCTCTGGCGACCTTGCAGGCCTTCCGCGACATGGGTGTCGTGATCGAAGGTCCGCACCATGGGCGCGTGACCATCCACGGCGTCGGCCTGCATGGCCTGAAGCCTGCGCCGGGCCCGATCTATCTGGGCAACTCCGGCACCTCGATGCGTCTGCTGTCCGGCCTGTTGGCTGCGCAGAACTTCGACAGCACTCTGACGGGTGACGCCTCGCTGTCCAAGCGTCCGATGAATCGCGTGGCCAATCCGCTGCGTGAAATGGGTGCCGTGATCGAGACCGCTGCAGAAGGTCGTCCGCCGATGACCATCCGTGGTGGCAACAAGCTCAAAGGCCTGACCTACACCATGCCGATGGCCAGCGCCCAGGTTAAATCCTGCCTGCTGCTGGCGGGTCTGTACGCCGATGGCAAGACCACAGTCACCGAGCCTGCGCCAACCCGCGACCACACCGAGCGCATGCTGCGTGGTTTCGGCTACCCGGTCACTGTCAACGGCGCAACCGCATCGGTCGAGTCCGGGCACAAGCTGACCGCGACCCACATTGAAGTGCCGGGCGATATTTCGTCCTCGGCGTTCTTCCTGGTGGCGGCGTCGATCGCCGAAGGTTCCGAGCTGGTGCTCGAGCACGTCGGCATCAACCCGACCCGTACCGGCGTAATCGATATCCTGCGCCTGATGGGCGCTGACATCACCCTGGAAAACCAGCGTGAAGTCGGCGGCGAGCCGGTAGCGGACCTGCGCGTACGTGCAGCTAAACTCAAAGGCATCGAGATTCCCGAAGCGCTGGTGCCACTGGCCATCGACGAATTCCCGGTGCTGTTCGTGGCGGCGGCGTGTGCTGAAGGGCGCACCATCCTGCGCGGTGCAGAAGAGCTGCGAGTCAAAGAGTCGGACCGGATCCAGGTCATGGCCGATGGCTTGCTGGCGCTGGGCGTCAAATGCGAGCCGACCCCGGACGGCATCATCATCGACGGCGGCCTGATCGGCGGCGGCGAAGTGCACGGTCACGGCGATCACCGGATTGCCATGGCTTTCAGCGTTGCTTCCCTGCGCGCCACTGCACCGATCCGCATCCATGATTGCGCCAACGTCGCGACCTCGTTCCCGAACTTCCTGGCGCTGTGCGCACAGGTCGGTATCCGTGTTGCACAAGAGGCTCAGTCGTGATTATCAAGCCACCGGTCATCACCATCGACGGCCCGAGCGGGTCGGGTAAAGGCACTATCGCCGGGATTCTGGCCAAGCGTCTGGGCTGGTGCCTGCTGGATTCCGGTGCGCTGTATCGTCTGCTGGCATTTGCCGCGCGCAACCACGGCGTGGATCTGACCAATGAAGAGTCGCTGAAACTGCTCGCGGCTCATTTGGACGTGCAGTTCGTCGGGGCGACCGAAGGTCATCCGCAGCGCATCATCCTCGAAGGTGACGATGTCACCGATGATCTGCGCAACGAACAAGTGGGCGCATGGGCCTCGCAAGTGGCCGCCTTGCCGGCCGTGCGCGACGCTCTGCTGCAGCGTCAGCGGGCGTTTCAGGAAGCACCGGGCCTGGTGGCCGATGGTCGCGACATGGGCACGGTGGTTTTTCCCGATGCGCCGCTGAAGATATTCCTCACTGCCAGTGCCGAGGAGCGTGCGCGCCGTCGATACTTGCAGTTGAAGGGCAAAGTCGATGGTGTTAGTCTGTCGAGTCTGCTAGATGAGATACGTGTCCGCGACGAGCGTGACACCCAGCGAGCGGTAGCCCCGCTCAAACCGGCGGCTGACGCCATCCAGCTGGATTCCACGGAATTATCCATCGATCAGGTGCTGGAACGCATCATGAGCGAGATCGCCATTCGCGATATCGCCGGGTGACCAAGAAGCTTCGCAGGGGACCAGTCATAGTCCTGTGGCGCTTCTTTTAATTGAAACTAACCCACATCGTCTGGGATGTGGAGATGGGCGTATTCTTCGCCCTCATCAACAGGAATTAAAATGAGCGAAAGCTTTGCGGAACTCTTTGAAGAAAGCCTAAAAACCCTGAACCTTCAGGCAGGCTCCATCATCACCGGTGTTATCGTTGATATCGATTACCAGGCTCGCTGGGTAACCGTTCACGCTGGCCTGAAGTCTGAAGCACTCATCCCGCTTGAGCAGTTCTACAACGACGCTGGCGAGCTGAACATCAACGTTGGTGACGAAGTTCACGTAGCGCTGGATTCGGTTGAAGACGGCTTTGGTGAAACCAAGCTGTCCCGTGAAAAAGCCAAGCGCGCTGAATGCTGGATTGTTCTGGAAGCTGCCTTCGCAGCCGAGGAAGTGGTCAAGGGCGTTATCAACGGTAAGGTTAAAGGCGGCTTCACTGTCGACGTTAACGGCATCCGTGCGTTCCTGCCAGGTTCCCTGGTTGACGTCCGTCCTGTGCGCGATACTACGCACCTGGAAGGCAAAGAGCTGGAATTCAAGGTCATCAAACTCGACCAGAAACGCAACAACGTTGTCGTTTCCCGTCGCAGCGTCCTCGAAGCCGAGAACTCCGCTGAGCGTGAAGCTCTGCTGGAATCCCTGCAGGAAGGTCAACAAGTCAAAGGTATCGTCAAGAACCTCACCGATTACGGCGCATTCGTCGATCTGGGTGGCGTCGATGGCCTGCTGCACATTACCGACATGGCTTGGAAGCGTATCAAGCATCCTTCCGAAATCGTCAACGTTGGCGACGAGATCGATGTCAAGGTTCTGAAGTACGATCGCGAACGCAATCGTGTTTCCCTGGGCCTGAAGCAACTGGGCGAAGATCCATGGGTTGCTATCAAAGCCCGTTACCCAGAAAGCACTCGCGTTACCGCTCGTGTAACCAACCTGACCGACTACGGCTGCTTCGCTGAGCTGGAAGAAGGCGTTGAAGGCCTGGTACACGTTTCCGAAATGGACTGGACCAACAAGAACATCCACCCTTCGAAAGTCGTACAAGTCGGCGACGAAGTGGAAGTTATGGTTCTGGACATCGACGAAGAGCGTCGTCGTATCTCCCTCGGCATCAAACAGTGCAAATCGAACCCATGGGAAGATTTCTCTGGCCAGTTCAACAAGGGCGATAAAATCTCCGGCACCATCAAGTCGATCACCGATTTCGGTATCTTCATTGGTCTGGACGGCGGCATCGACGGTCTGGTTCACCTGTCCGACATCTCCTGGAACGAAGTGGGCGAAGAAGCCGTTCGCCGCTTCAAGAAGGGCGACGAGCTGGATACCGTTATCCTGTCGGTTGACCCAGAGCGCGAGCGCATCTCCCTGGGTATCAAGCAACTGGAAAGCGATCCGTTCTCCGAGTACGTTCAAGAGAACGACAAAGGCGCAATCGTTAAAGGCATCGTGAAAGAAGTTGACGCTAAAGGCGCCATCATCACTCTGGCCGACGATATCGAAGCGACTCTGAAAGCCTCCGAAATCAGCCGTGACCGCGTTGAAGACGCGCGCAACGTTCTGAAAGAAGGCGAAGAAGTAGAAGCCAAGATCATCAGCGTTGACCGCAAGAGCCGTGTAATCCAGCTCTCCATCAAGTCGAAAGACGTTGAAGAAGAGAAAGAAGCAATCCAGAGCCTGCGCGACAAGCCAGCTTCGGACACTGCTGCTCCTGGTCCTACCACTCTGGGCGACCTGTTGCGTGCACAAATGGAAAAACAGAACTAAGTTCTGTCGGACCATTAGAAAAAGGGCGACTTCGGTCGCCCTTTTTTGTGTCTGCGATTCGGTGAGTGCGGTGCTTGCCTCCCCCCCCCCAGTCGCCATGTTCAACGTGAAACCAATCACCTCAAGAAGCTGTCTCTTTCTTTAATCGGATCAATCGCTTATTTGCAGCTAGTCTTTAGCCGAAAGCGAACGAAAGTCGGGCGGGGCGCCCGGCATAAGGAAATGAATGAACAAGCTCATCGTCGCAATAGCATTACTGACATTGGCGGGTTGTGCCACAAGTGCCAAAACTCATGCCGTGCGTGGTGTCAGTGGCATTGAGGTGGATTGTTCGGGATTGGGGTCGGGCTGGGAGAAGTGCCATAAGCGCGCTGCCAAAGAGTGCAAAGGCTCTGGCTATAAAGTAGTCACAAGATCAGATGATGCCAAAGATGAAGATGAATATCCGTTTGGCTTTAACCCGGCGGGTTATCTGACGCGCACGATGCTGGTTATCTGCAGATGAGTGCTTTAGGTGTGAACAGTGTAATGCGCCCAGGACCAAGGCAGCGGAATGCTGGCAAAGATATGTCAATACTCGGGCTGTTCAAATTCCTCCGGGCATGCTAAAACCTTTGAAGCGATTTTCCTAGCTGCTTGAAAAAGAAGGGAAAAATATGACGAAGTCGGAGTTGATCGAACGAATTGTCACCCATCAAGGGCTGCTCTCATCGAAGGATGTGGAGCTGGCTATCAAGACTATGCTTGAACAAATGTCACAATGTCTGGCCACCGGTGATCGGATTGAGATTCGTGGGTTTGGCAGCTTCTCCTTGCATTATCGGGCGCCGCGAGTAGGGCGTAATCCGAAGACCGGTCAGTCGGTTAGCCTCGACGGTAAATTCGTCCCCCATTTTAAACCGGGTAAGGAACTGCGGGATCGGGTTAATGAGGAGGAAGAACATGATCTTTAATCGCCGGCGGGACGTAGATGAGTAGGGTCAAGCGTATAACGACGCTTTCGTTGATATTATTTCTAGTCGCGCTTGTAGTTATATTTGTACTAGAAAATAATCAGCCCGCAACACTAACTTTTTTCGGGTGGTCGACTCCACAGTTACCATTCGCAGCCTATATTGTCATGGCGTTGCTAGTGGGGTGGGGGGCGGGCCCGGTAATGACCTGGTTTGTGGGTGCGAGATTAAAGCGTCGAGGCTAGGATAGATTGAGCGAAATGGAATTAATGAAACCGGAGTACCCTATGCAAGGCCATACTGCAGCTAAGCCTCGTTCAAACGAGGTTGATTTGCTAGAACTTTTTAAAGTGCTGTGGCTACAGAAGTGGTTAGTTATCGCAATCACATTTGTCTTTGTGCTTTCCTTCGCGGCTTATGCATTTATGGTCACGCCTGTATTCGAAGCGAAATATTACGTGTCGCCCCCGAAGATTGAAGATATTGCTAGTCTGAATTATGGTCGAAACGACAAATCTGATTTAAAAAAATTTACGGTAGAAGATATCTACAAGATTTTTTTACGTAATCTCCAGTCTCAATCTTTGCGCCAATCATTTTTTAAGAATGTCTATATTCCAGGATTGTCTGATGATGCTAATAGCGCAGGCGTCCCCACATACACCGAGTTTTCAAAAAATTTGATAAT
Organism: Pseudomonas sp. LBUM1651; assembly: GCF_059716135.1. Taxonomy (NCBI): domain Bacteria; kingdom Pseudomonadati; phylum Pseudomonadota; class Gammaproteobacteria; order Pseudomonadales; family Pseudomonadaceae; genus Pseudomonas; species Pseudomonas sp. LBUM1651. Next base: position 1,856,356 of record NZ_CP166805.1, read on the forward strand.
TTCACCCCTTGATAAAAAAGAGGTGGCGGGGAGCTGGTCGGTGACTTTTCAAGGCGTCAATCCGGAAAAAATTACGGAGTGGGCTAACCTTTATGTAGCTGAGGCAGCAAAGCGTGCCGAGCATGAGGTGTTAGATAGCGCGGTCAAGGGCGTTACGGTTTTAGCCGGTAACCTTCAGGCCAGCATCGACATGCTTCGTGAATCGGGGGAAAGAAAGCGGTTGGATGCCATTACTCACTTAGAGGAAGCCTTATCTGTTGCGAAGGCGAGCAGACTAGAGGACTCGGTTGTATTTGCTGGGGGCGGGGGGGGGAAGCTGGCTGGGGACATGGAGGGTGGTCTTACCTACTTGCGGGGAACCAAAGCACTTGAAGCTCAGCTAAGAAACCTTCAAAAGCGAACGACGAACGATTCATTCATTCCTGGACTCAGAAAGCTGCAGGCTCAATACACTTTGTATAAAGAAATGGAGTCTGGCAAATATGACATCGCTGTTTTTCATCAGGATGGCGTAGTTGATCGCCCAGTCGCACCCATCAAACCAAGAAAATTTTTCATCATTTTATTAGGCTTGATCCTGGGGGGCGTGATTGGTTGTTCCGTGGCACTGATTCGTGGTTTTTTCCTGGCACCACTTCAGTACAGAACCGCCTGACACTGAATGCTCCCCCCCTGTCTCTTCGCAACGGAATACGCTCTCCCGCCTGGACAGGGCGTTCGGGTGCTGGAAAGGAGGTCTGGTTTCCTGCACCTAGCGTCATGTTATGGGCATCGAAGGAGTTGATCGTTTGGCTGCTTCCTCTACACTGGCGCCGTCCCTCCCGTGAGTTGATCATGCCGCCGAAAAATGACCATTTCTGCAAAGTCGCCATTGAGGTGACGTTCGGGCGGGAGGAAGTCGTCTGATTGCGTATAATCCGCATATGCCCTGAATCTTTATACGGCTTTGGGAGCAGAGCTATGATTTAATTCGGAGATTGTGTCGGTGCGCGTACGCTCTGCGAACAAGGTCTCGCGGCTGCGCCGGGCCTGATCGGCGACGAGCAGTGGGGCAGTCAAACGGCCTGAGCGCGCTTCCGTCAGTTTCGGGTGTTTGGCCGCTTGGACTTGTATTTACGTCCATGGCGTTTTATCCACAGTCAGGCTGATGTGGCATTTAAGTGTATTTATCTTGAGTTGGAGTATTACTGATGCACCTGCAGAAACAGGCCAGTGTCGCGAAATTCAAAAGTAAGGAAGCGTTGATCGGGATTGTTGGTCTCGGCTATGTAGGCTTGCCTTTAATGCTTCGATATAACGCTATTGGCTATCGCGTGCTAGGCATCGATATTGATGAAAGCAAAATCGAATTGCTCAACGCTGGCCAAAGCTACATTGAGCATATCGCTGCAGAAAAAATTGCGGATGCTCGCAATTCGGGCTTCGAAGCGACTGCAGATTTCAGCCGAGTAGCCGAGTGCGATGCTCTGATTCTCTGTGTACCCACGCCACTGAACAAGTATCGCGAGCCTGACATGAGCTTTGTGATCGATACCACAAACGCCATCAAGCCTTATCTCCGGGCCGGGCAGATCGTATCGCTGGAAAGTACTACCTATCCTGGCACAACCGAAGAAGAATTACTCCCGCGAGTACAGGAAGGCGGGCTTATAGTGGGGCAAGATATTTTCTTGGTCTACTCGCCAGAGCGGGAAGATCCGGGGAATCCGAATTTCGAAACTCGCACAATTCCAAAAGTTATCGGGGGGGATACGCCGTCTTGCCTAGAGGTGGGTATCGCGCTCTACGAGCAAGCAATCGATAGGGTTGTAACAGTTAGCTCGACGAAAGCTGCGGAGATGACCAAGCTTTTGGAGAATATCCATCGGGCAGTGAATATTGGCCTGGTCAATGAAATGAAAATCGTCGCCGACCGTATGGGTATTGACATTTTCGAGGTTGTAGATGCTGCTGCTACCAAGCCATTTGGCTTTACTGCCTATTATCCAGGCCCTGGTTTGGGCGGCCACTGCATTCCAATCGACCCGTTTTATCTGACATGGAAAGCCCGAGAGTATGGTCTTCACACTCGCTTTATTGAGCTTTCCGGTGAAGTCAACCAAGCGATGCCTGAGTATGTAGTCAGCAAGTTGGTGGATGGCCTGAATGAGCACGGCAAGCCACTGAAGGGAAGCAGAGTGCTGGTGCTTGGCATTGCTTACAAGAAAAATGTCGATGACATGCGCGAATCGCCCTCTGTAGAAATCATGGAGTTACTCGAGGCAAAAGGCTGTGTGGTTGCTTATAGCGATCCGCATGTTCCTGTATTTCCGAAAATGCGTGAGCATCACTTCGACCTCCGCAGCGAGTCCCTGACTGCTGAGAATTTGTCCCGTTTTGACGCAGTGGTATTGGCTACCGATCACGACAAGTTTGACTATGAACTCATCAAGTCCTCCTCTCGTCTGATAGTCGACAGCCGGGGCAAGTATCGGATGGCGGCAGCGAACCTTATCAAGGCCTGACCAAAGCGCGTTATCAATGCGTAATTCCGGCCTTCCTGAGTAAGGATGGCCGGGCAGTCTCGACTTTTACCGGAACAGATTTCAATGAAAAACTTTGCTCTTATTGGCGCCGCTGGATACATCGCTCCACGTCATATGCGTGCTATCAAGGATACTGGCAACGTGTTGGCTTCGGCTTACGATATTAACGATTCCGTGGGAATCATTGATAGTCTCTCGCCCGATAGCGAGTTTTTTACCGAGTTTGAGCGTTTTCAGGAGCATGCCTTTCGCCTGAAACGCGATCCCGAAACAGCACTCGACTATGTTTCGATCTGCTCTCCAAACTATTTGCACCATGCGCACATTGCTGCAGCTTTGCGAATGGGGTGTGATGTTATTTGTGAAAAGCCGTTGGTTCCCACCAGCGAAATTCTGGATGAGCTTGCTCATGTGGAGAAAGAAACTGGTAAACGCGTATTCAACATTCTTCAGTTGCGCCATCATCAGGCAATTCTCGACCTGAAAGAAAAAGTGGCCAAAGAGTATAAAGATGAAAAATATGATGTGGAGCTTACGTATATAACTTCTCGTGGGAAGTGGTATATGGAAAGCTGGAAGGGCGATCCTCGCAAATCGTTCGGCGTTGCTACAAATATTGGTGTGCATTTTTACGATATGCTCCATTTTATATTCGGCGATCTTCAGCGCAATGTTGTTCACTTTACTAGTGAACACAAGGCGGCAGGGTATCTCGAATATGAAAAAGCAAAAGTCAGGTGGTTTTTGTCGATTGATGCGAATGATCTGCCCGCATCTGTTACAGGAAAGAAATCAACGTATCGTTCTATTACAGTAAATTCAGAAGAGATGGAGTTTTCAGAAGGTTTTACTGATCTCCATACAACTAGTTATCAGGAAATATTGGCTGGGCGCGGTTACGGTATTGAGGATGCTCGACATTGCGTTGAGACAGTAGAAACTATTCGTGCCTCAAAAGTTGTTCCTGCTGTCAATGGGGAAGGTCACCCTGCACTTACTGATCTTTTACGCTGATTTATCTGTATCGTGGATGGCGATCGTCGCCATCCTTTTTTGCAGTGTTGGAAAGTTGAGCAAGTGTAGTGAATGTGAACGAATTAAGAGATGTTTCGACTTCACTGAATAAATTCGCTTCAACCCGGGCTAGGTTAGGGTTTCGTGGGGATGTTCAGGGCTTACGAGCTATTGCTGTTCTCTCAGTGATGATCTTCCACGCAAGTCAAAATTTGTTACCGTCTGGCTTCTTGGGTGTTGACATTTTTTTTGTCATTTCTGGGTATATAATTTCATCAATTATCGTCGAGCGAAATGAACACTTTAGTTGGCGTGCGTTTTACTGGGGACGCATTAAGCGGATTGTACCAGCTTATATTGTAATGCTTGTTGTTGTGGCAGTCGTTTCCTCGCTGCTGTTTGTTTCCGCTGATTTTACCTTTTTTAAACAGTCCGTAAGGTCCGCGTTACTTTTTTTTAGTAATCAGTATTTTTCTGGTTTTGGTAGTTATTTTGCTCCCGGTGCTCATGAGCTTCCTTTGTTGCATACGTGGTCCTTGGCCATCGAAATGCAATTTTATCTTTTTCTTCCACTGTTGATTTGGTTTACACCTCGTAAGTGGCTAAGTCTGCTGTTGGGAGCGCTGTGCGTCGTTTTTTTTGCGTATGCAGAGTGGAAGCTGCGATTGCCGGATAGTCAGCGGCATGTTTATTTTTCTTTGCTCGCGAGGGTGCCTGAATTTTTGGTTGGCGCTGTAATTGCCGTAGCGGGTGTTGGTAGCAGTTGGTCGCCTCGACTTGCTTCTCTGGCAGGCTGCGTAGGGCTGATTTTGCTTGGCGGGTGTTTCATCTATACAGATGAGAAGGATTTCCCAGGTTTGCGATCAGTTTTGCCGTGTTTCGCTGCTGGATTGCTAATCGCTTCGAGGGAAGGTGTCGTCAGCCGGATACTATCCACTCGCGGTTTCGTCTGGCTAGGAGCCTTATCTTATTCACTTTATCTTTGGCATTGGCCGGTTTTGGCGTTTATGCGCTATTACCTCGGGCACGACGAGTTGCCGGGTCTATGGTTGTGCAGCTTTGTTGTTATTACATTTCTCTTGTCGTGGATGTCTTATCGTTGGGTAGAATTGCCGACGCGAGGTGGCAACGGTGTTTTAGCTCGACCAACTGGTGTTTTAGCTATCATCGGTGTTGCCGGACTGTTAGTTCTCTTGAGTATTCCAATGAACGCCGTCCTTGAGAAACCTCTGCCTTCGGAGGTAACACAATACGCACCTGCAAGTGAAATATGTCATGGGCAGATCGTTGGAGATTGCATTCGAGGTGATCGCAACGAGAAACCGTCAGTCCTCGTTATGGGGGATAGTCATGCTGCGCAATTGAACGAGTTCTTTGATGTCATCGGAGAACGGAATAGGTTTTCTGCCAGAGTCATTACTGCAAGCAGTTGCCTCCCCATGCCAGGTTTCGATGTAGAGCGGCTACCTGCGTTTGCTCGTGCTGCCTGTCGCTCACAGATATCCACGCTTACCCCTTACATTGCTCAAGCGCGCGTTATTGTTGTCGCTGCGATGTGGCAGTGGCAGGCGCCGAGCGTTGAATTTATGCAGGCGCTGTCATCTTTTCTGGAGGAGACGACAGGGCGGGGCGTTAAGGTCATAGTCCTCGCTCAAGTACCGATGTTTGATATAAGTTTGCTTCGCATTAGGCGCTTTGAAGCGTTAGGGCTACCAGTTAGCATCAGCGAGGACAGGGAGTGGGAGCGGGAAAACAGTAAGGTGGCGGCGATCGTTAAGCGCTATCAAGGTGCTGAATTTTTCGATCTGTCCCGCAGTACTTTTTTCAAGGACGCGCCATTCCAGGACGGAAAGTTAATTTATATGGATAATAGCCATCTGAACGAGATAGGTGCTCGCAGATATGGGCTTTTTGCAGCGCCGCTCCTCAAAAAAATGCTCACCCTATCTCAATGATTAAACACTCGGGTGCCAGATATGTCGCATTCCTTCTCGTTTTTCGATGGGCTTACTTCCCCTTTGCAGTCTGGAGCCGATAACGGAACTATGTTCAAAGGGTATGAGTTTTGAAAAGGCTAGCCATCCTAGGGGCCGGCGGCCACGGTAAGGTGGTGGCTGACACCGGCGAGTGTTGTGGCTGGAACGTTAAATTTTTTGACGATAGCTGGCCGGGGCGGAGTATGAACGGCGTCTGGCCCATAGTAGGAGATGCCTCCGCGCTGCTGGGCCAATTGCAAGCGTTCGATGGGGTTTTGGTCGCTATTGGAAACAATGGCGTTCGCCATTTGAAACTTGTCGAATTGGCAAAGGCTGGCGCACCGCTTGTTTCCCTGGTCCACCCGAAAGCGACGATTAGCGAGCATGCTACTATTGGTACGGGCTCGGTTGTATTCGCAGGTGTTGTTGTCAACATTGATGCCAACATCGGACGGGGCGCCATTCTTAATACTGGATGTAGCATTGATCATGATTGCATTTTGGGTGACGGCGTTCACATCAGTCCGGGGGCAAGACTGGCCGGAAATGTTCGTATTGGTGATTTGAGCTGGATTGGTATCGGTGCGAGTGTGCGGCATTCGATCTGCATTGGTTCCCAAGTGATTGTCGGGGCGGGTGCGGCTGTCGTTAGCGATGTCGCGGACCAGCTCACTGTGGTCGGAGTGCCAGCGAAAGTTTTATAGGCAGACAAACGGACGCACGCTGCGCTCCATTACTTTTTATCGAAACTATGGGTACTGTACCGTGCTGAATACACCGTTTTCTCCTTGGCCTTCATTTACTGTCGAAGAGGCTGACGCGGTACGAGAGGTCATACTCTCGAATAAAGTAAATTACTGGACGGGCAAGGAATGCCGAGAGTTTGAAAAAGAGTTTGCAGCCTGGTCGGGCGCTGAGTACGCGGTAGCGCTGGCAAACGGAACCGTCGCGCTCGACTTGGCTTTGCAGGCACTCGGCATCGGTGCCGGTGACGAAGTGGTTGTAACATCTCGCACGTTCCTTGCGTCGGTTTCCAGCATTGTCAACGCGGGCGCTGTTCCAGTATTCGCAGATGTTGATCGGGATTCCCAGAACTTTACAGCTAAAAGCATAGAAGCGGTGCTCTCCCCGCGCACACGTGCAGTCATCTGTGTCCATCTGGCCGGCTGGCCGTGTGATATGGATCCAATTATGGCCTTGGCGCAAATCCATGACTTCAAAGTGATTGAAGATTGTGCCCAGGCACATGGAGCTAAATACAAAGGCAGTCCTGTTGGTTCTATAGGTCATATCGGTGCCTGGTCGTTTTGCCAAGACAAAATCATGACGACCGGTGGAGAGGGCGGTATGGTTACGACCAACGATCGCTCCCTGTGGCTTAAAATGTGGGCGTTCAAGGATCATGGTAAAAGCTGGGAAGCGGTTTACGAACGAGAACACCCACCAGGTTTCCGCTGGGTCCACGAACGATTCGGTACTAATTGGCGCATGCTTGAGGTGCAGGGTGTAATTGGCCGTATTCAATTGCGACGCATGCCTCACTGGCGTGATGTGCGTATCGCCAATGCCCAACGCATTTGGGATTGTTCATCGGAACTCAAAGGGTTACGCGTGCCTGTTGTCCCGCAGGATATCGTGCATGCTGCTTACAAATGCTATGTTTTCGTAGAGCCAGTCCAGCTTAAAGCAGAGTGGAGTCGTGATCGTATTCTTTCCGAAATCGCTGCTCGCGGCGTTCCCTGCTTTTCGGGTTCCTGCTCGGAGGTTTATCTGGAAAAAGCCTTCGACAATACAGGGTGGCGACCTACCGAGCGTCTGCCAGTAGCTCGGGAACTAGGTGAGACCAGCCTTATGTTTCTTGTGCATCCGACGCTTTTGGACGCGGAAATTGATAAGACCTGTGCCGTACTCAAGGAAGTTATGTGCTTGGCTGTTGAGACCTGAGTCAGTCACTAAAAATAGCGAACGCAGTGTGTTCGTACAGAGTTGCTGGCTTGTCCGTTTAGTAGATTCTTGAAGTTTAATCATAATAAATTGGTGTGTTTTCCTGGGATCGCACACCGGTAAATGTAGGTGCAGGATTAGCACGAGGTGTTTGAAGGGCTTATGGAGAGGTTGAGAACGTTATTGCTGGGGTTGACGCGTTGTCAGAAACGTCTGATACAGGTTTCAGCGGACGTAGTTCTGGTTTGGCTCGCCCTATGGATGGCGTTTGTCGTGCGTTTGGGTATCGATGAGATGATCGATCCCATCTTTCAGCATCCTTGGCTGTTTTTCAGTGCTCCCGTGGTTGCGATCCCTCTCTTCATTCGCTTTGGAATGTACCGTGCGGTCATGCGTTACTTTGGGAATGATGCGCTAATCGCTATTATCAAGGCCGTTAGTTTGTCATCGCTGATTCTCGGCCTTGTCGTTTATTGGTATGGCAATCACCAACATGTCGTACCAAGGTCCATTATCTTCAACTATTGGTGGCTAAGCCTGATCATGGTTGGGGGGCTGCGTTTGGGGATGCGACAATATTTCCTGGGTGATTGGTTTTCCGCAGCTCAACACGTGCCTTTCACAAATCGAGACGATGGTCTTCCTCGCGTCGCCATTTATGGCGCCGGCGCAGCGGGCAACCAATTAGTTGCGGCATTGCGCATGGGGCGCGTAATGCGGCCGGTTGCATTCATCGACGACGATGCAAGCATCTCAGATCGTGTTATTTCCGGCCTCCACGTCTACAAGCCCAAACACATTCAACGCATGATCGATGAGACCGGTACCCAGGAAATTCTCCTGGCGATCCCTTCTGCCAATCGAGGTCGACGCCGTGAGATCCTCGGTTTTCTCGAGGGCTTTCCGCTCCATGTACGAAGCGTCCCTGGTTTCATGGATTTGGCCAGTGGAAGGGTGAAGGTCGACGACATCCAGGAAGTCGATATCGCGGATCTGCTGGGCCGTGATTCGGTTCCTGCACAAGTCGAGCTACTTGAACACTGCATCAAGAATCAGTGTGTTCTGGTCACTGGTGCGGGCGGTTCCATCGGCTCTGAACTTTGCCGACAGATTTTTTCACTGCGCCCGACTACGTTGTTGCTGTTCGAGCACAGCGAATTCAATTTATACAGCATCCTTTCGGAGCTGGAGCAGCGTGTTGCACGCGAATCATTGGCTGTTCGGGTGTTACCAATTCTTGGATCTGTAAGCAACCAAAACAAGCTACTCGATGTGATGAAAACCTGGCATGTAGACACTGTCTACCACGCAGCTGCCTACAAGCACGTGCCGATGGTTGAGCACAACATTGCAGAAGGTGTATTGAATAATGTCATTGGAACATTGAATACGGCTCAAGCCGCACTCCAATCGGGCGTTGCCAATTTCGTGCTGATCTCCACAGATAAGGCCGTCCGACCGACAAACGTCATGGGTAGTACCAAGCGTTTGGCGGAGTTGACTCTACAGGCGCTAAGCCGAGAACCGGCACCGGTCTTGTTCGGTGATAAGTCCAACATTTCCCGGGTCAATAAAACCTGCTTCACCATGGTTCGCTTTGGAAATGTGCTGGGTTCCTCCGGCTCGGTAATCCCATTATTTCACAAGCAAATCAAGTCCGGCGGACCGTTGACGGTCACTCACCCGAAGATTACCCGTTATTTCATGACGATTCCGGAAGCAGCGCAGTTGGTGATTCAAGCTGGCTCCATGGGAAAAGGTGGCGATGTATTCGTACTGGACATGGGCGAACCGGTGAAAATCATCGAGTTGGCTGAGAAGATGGTGCACCTGTCGGGTTTGAGTATTCGCTCCGAGAGAAACCCTCAAGGCGATATTGCGATCGAATTCACGGGGCTGCGCCCAGGTGAGAAACTTTATGAAGAGTTATTGATTGGCGACAATGTGGTTGCCACTTGCCACCCAATGATCATGAGCGCCAACGAAGATCACCTGGCTTGGGATGTATTGAAGGGAAGGCTGACCGAGCTGCTGGTTGCCATAGATACAGATGACTACACCCGCGTCCGGCAATTGCTGCGCGACACCGTCAGCGGTTATACGCCGGACGGCGAGATTGTCGACTGGATATATCAGCAACGCCGCCTCGAACCCTGAGCTTATTCGCTATTAGATATACGGCTATTTCTGGGGTTCTGCCACGATATGGATAACCCAGAGGCCAGAACATTATTATGATTGGTTTGGAGGCATTTTGTTAAAAGTAGCCCATTTGACGTCGGCGCACCCTAGATACGATATTCGTATTTTCCAAAAAGAGTGCAAGACTCTCGCTGGTCACGGGTACGATGTATCCTTGGTCGTCGCTGATGGTAAGGGCGATGAAAGTATTGACGGCGTCAATATTGTCGATGCCGGGTTGCTTCAAGGGCGTTTAAACCGAATTTTTCGTACAACAAATAAAGTTTTTAAAAAGGCGCTAGAGCTTGAAGCGGATATTTACCATCTCCATGATCCTGAGTTGTTACCTATAGGCTTGAAGTTAAAACGAAAAGGCAAGATCGTTTTTTTTGACTCTCATGAAGACGTGCCAAAACAACTGTTGAGCAAGCCTTATCTATCTCCGTTTTTTCGCTACACGATTTCTAAAGTGTTTGCCGTATATGAGAGTTTCGCTTGTAAGAAACTGGATGCTATCCTGACTGCTACTCCCTCTATTCGTGATAAGTTTTTAGCTATAAATTCCAACGTGCTCGATATAAACAACTTTCCCATGATCGGCGAACTTGACGCAGATGTGCCATGGAAAGATAAAAGAAACGAAGTATGCTACGTGGGCGGGATAGCTTCTATCCGTGGCGCACGTGAGATTATTGAAAGTTTGGCATACGTTAAAAATCCTATTCGTTTGAATCTGGTGGGTGAGTTTTCGGAAAGTGCTGTTGAGTCCGAAGTGAAGCAGCTCTCTGCATGGTCTTCTGTTAAGCAATACGGGCAGATCGGACGAGCTGAAGTTCGTGAGGTATTAGGACGATCGGTCGCAGGGCTAGTCACATTTCATCCGCTACCCAATCATGTCGACGCGCAACCAAATAAAATGTTTGAGTATATGTCTTCCGGCATACCGGTAATTTCGTCAAACTTTCCGTTGTGGCGTGAAATTATAGAGGGTAGCGATTGTGGTGTGTGCGTAGATCCTATGGATCCTGCCGCTATTGCTGAAAGCATCGATTTTCTACTGAGTAACCCCGAGCGTGCTAGGCAGATGGGGAGAAATGGTCTACAAGCCGTAATTGAACGCTATAATTGGGATGTTGAAGGGCGGAAGTTAGTCGGATTTTACTCAAGTTTTATGTAGAAGATGGGAGTTAATGTGAAGATTTTTACCATAATCGGTGCGCGCCCTCAGTTTATTAAAGCAAGCGTTGTTTCTATGGCAATCGCCAAGCAGCCGGGGTTAACAGAGACTATCATTCATACCGGTCAGCATTTTGATTCGAATATGTCAGATATTTTTTTTGAGCAGTTGGGTATACCAAGGCCAGATCATCAGTTAAATATTCATGGAGGCTCACATGGGGCTATGACCGGCCGCATGATGATGGAAATTGAACAGGTCATGCTTAAAGAAAAGCCTGACCGAGTGTTGGTATACGGCGATACAAACTCAACACTGGCTGGTGCCCTGGTGGCGGCGAAATTACATGTTCCTGTCGCCCATATTGAGGCAGGGCTTCGTAGTTATAATATGCGAATGCCAGAAGAAATCAATCGCATCGTCACTGATCAAGTAAGTGATATACTTTTTTGCCCGACGCAAACAGCCGTTGACAACCTGCAACGTGAAGGGTTCGCCCATAAGCCGGTTCAAGTACTGAATGTCGGCGATGTAATGCAGGACAGTGCGGTATTTTTTGCGCGGCGAGCAGTAGCTCCAAAAGATATTAACTTGGAAAGTGGTTTTGTCCTCGCGACTTTGCATCGAGCAGAGAATACGGATGACTCTGAAAGACTGACTGCAATTGTTCTTGCATTAAATGAAATTCATAAAAACATTGTGCGCGTTATTATGCCCTTACATCCGCGGACTCGTGATGCTATCTCCAGGGCTGGTTTGAAGCTGAAAGTGCATACAATAGACCCTGTTGGTTATTTGGAAATGATCTGGCTGCTCCAACGAACCGGGTTGGTGTTAACAGACAGTGGTGGTGTGCAAAAAGAAGCATTCTTCTTCAATAAAGCATGTGTGACAGTTCGTGAACAAACTGAATGGGTCGAGCTTGTTGACATGGGAGCTAATGTTTTGGTGGACGCCAAGAGTCAGTCGATAGTTAGCGCGGTAACACAACACTTGAATAGAGTTGTCGTCGACAGTGATCAGCTCTATGGCGGGGGAACGGCAGCAATTCGCATCGCCGCTCATCTTTCGAAAGCGTGATTGGGCTATACCCGCTGGATTGACTACCGATCGGCGGGTTGTAGCGTGGTTCTGAAATGAAAGTCATATGCAGTTGGGTGCTCAATAAATCTGAGCCCTTTTTCATGAATTACATGCATCCGTAATACTGCCGGTTCTGGCAAATACTCTTAACGATCTGGCAATGCCGTAGCCTGAGCCATCATCTGCGCCATTCCCTGCGAAAAGCTAGGGGCATACGCCGCCATCACACCGCTCTCGCTGGACTCCTAAAAAAATTCCGGCACCAATACGACAATCGGTATCAGTGTGATTACCTGTATGTCATTGGTTTGAGCATTAACACCCGTTTTTCCTATGGGTATCAGGGTGGGAGTTTGGCAAAGTAGCTGCTAATATAAAGCCTTTAACGAGTGCTTTTTGTCCATCAGCGGCGGCGTCCCGCCGTCCCCCGCCCTGTAGCGACTCGATGTGCTAGAGGTGATAGGAGGCTGCGGTGACTGTGTGATGGTAATCATGGCCAATCACGGGCGATCAGAGTGGGCCATCTCACCGTCACGGCAATGACTGTACATCCAGAGCCCACCAAAAATTCTCAGTAAATCAAACATTGTTGAGTAAAAAATGACCTATACCGTACACCCAAGTTCGATCGTAGATGAAGGCGCTAATATTGGTCGGGGCACTCGTATTTGGCATTTTGTACACGTTTGTGCGGGAGCGGTAATTGGTGAGGGTGTTTCACTAGGCCAAAACGTGTTTGTTGGTAATCAAGTATTTATTGGTAATTATTGTAAAATTCAAAATAACGTTTCCGTCTATGATAACGTAACGTTGGAAGACGGTGTTTTTTGTGGTCCCAGTATGGTTTTCACGAATGTATATAATCCACGCTCGCTAATTGAGCGTAAAAGTGAATACCGCGATACTTTAGTTAAGAGAGGATCGACTCTCGGCGCGAATTGCACAATTGTTTGCGGAGTAACAATTGGGGAGTTCGCTTTTATCGGGGCCGGAGCAGTAGTTAATAAGGATGTCCCTGCTTACGCTCTTATGGTCGGAGTTCCCGCGCGACAAATTGGTTGGATGAGTGAGTTCGGTGAGCAACTCGACCTTCCACTGCGTGGCGAGGGCATTGCTCAGTGCCCTCACTCGAGTGCCAGCTACGTACTCTCGGATAGAACATTAAAAAAAGTGGAAGCGTAAATGATGGAATTCATCGACCTCAGAGCTCAGCAAGCGCGAATCAAAGACAAGATTGATGCGGGAATCCAAAAGGTTCTTGCACATGGCCAGTACATATTAGGCCCTGAGGTTACTGAGCTTGAAGAGAAACTCGCAGATTTCGTTGGTGCCAAGTATTGCATTACATGTGCGAACGGAACTGACGCATTGCAGATCGCTTTAATGGCTTTAGGTGTCGGGCCGGGTGACGAAGTAATTACTCCTGGTTTCACTTACATCGCTACCGCCGAAACGGTTGCTTTGCTCGGGGCGAAACCAGTTTATGTAGACATCAATCCAAAAACTTACAATCTTGAACCAGAGTTGCTCACCGCCGCTATTACCGATCGCACAAAAGCCATAATTCCCGTGTCCCTTTATGGGCAGTGTGCAGACTTCGATTCCATCAATATTGTTGCTAATAAGTTTAATATTCCGGTGATTGAGGATGCCGCCCAAAGTTTCGGTGCGTCTTACAAGGGTAGACGTTCGTGCAACTTGAGTTCAATCGCTTGTACTAGCTTTTTTCCAAGTAAACCTTTGGGCTGTTACGGCGATGGTGGCGCCATATTCACAAGTAATGAAGAGTTAGCAAGAATAATCAGGCAAATCGCCAGGCATGGCCAAGATAGACGGTATCATCATGTGCGTGTGGGCGTAAATAGTAGGCTGGATACATTGCAAGCAGCAATTTTACTACCAAAGCTTGAAATATTTTCTGAAGAACTCATTCTTCGTGAGGAAGTTTCAAATAATTACAAAAAATTATTCAATGTTTCCGGACAATATGCAGTGCCTTTTATTGAATCTTACAACACTAGCGCATGGGCTCAGTACACGCTATGTGTAGATGATCGTGAAACCTTACAGGAGAAATTCAAGGCCGCCGGTATTCCAACGACTGTTCATTATCCGATCCCTTTGAATAAGCAACCTGCGGTAGCAGATTATGACGCTAAGCTCCCAATTGGTGATATCGTCGCTGAAAGAGTTCTAAGCTTGCCTATGGGGCCGTATCTGCGAGCCGAAGATCAAGAGAAGATAGTTGAAGTGGCAACACGCTGATTTTTTGCCATTATGGTGTGATAGGGCTGTTTCGAGCCCAATACATATATGGAGTTTAAAGGCAGCACATATTTGATTGTTTTGTATAAATATGTAGCTGCAAACTCCTGGTGAGCAGCTGGATTTTTCAATTTTAAACGATAAGTGAATGTCTGATAATGAGGTTGATTTTAAAAAATAATTACTGGAAAAATATTGCTTCAGTGCTTACAGGTTCTGCTGTCGCTCAAATTATACCAATTTTAGGTGCATTAGTTATCGCTCGGCTTTTCGCGCCCGTCGATTTTGGACTATATGCGTCATGGCTTGGTGTTGTGCTTCTGTTAAGCGTTCTTATTACCGGGCGGTTTGAAACGTCGTTAGCGATAGAGCAAGATGGGGAGCCTCGACGACTCGCCGTTTTTACAACATTGATAACCGCATGTCTTGCTTCTTTGCTCTTGTTGCTGCTGTTTTTAATTGCATTTTGGTTTTGGCCAGTGCTAAATCAAAAAATAAAATTATCGCTTTTTATATGGGCAATTCCAGCAGCTCTAACTATCGCTATTGTGCAAACGTGGCAGTCATGGGCTGCTGCTGAAGGGCTTTATGGTAAGCTTTCAACTATTAGAATAATTAACGCCTCTGCTATAACACTTCTACAAATATTATTAGGTTTTTTTGAGCCTAGCGCTACCATGTTGGCGTTTGGCTATTTTGTTGGAAGCTTGATGGCGTGTGGGGTTTCAGTAAAATTGATGTCGATTCGGAGACTTTCTATTCATGGAAGTATGCTGAAAAGCATTAAGAGCTTTTGGTATAAACAGCGACGATTTCCGTTATTTTCCCTTCCGGCCGATGCGATCAACACTGCAGCTGCACAATTGCCTATCATTCTAGTCGCTAGTCGATATGGTGCCGAAGTTGCTGGTTTACTTGCTATGACGTTGCGAATATTAGGCGCGCCACTTGGATTGTTAGGGAAATCTGTGCTTGATGTTTTTAAACGGCACGCGTCCTCGCACTATCGAGAATATGGAGAGTGCAGGGATATATACGTACAGACCTTCAAAGTGCTCGCAGTAGGCTCCCTGATATTTATTCTGGGAATGTTTTTCTTGAGCGAAGAAATATTTGTAATTGCCTTTGGTGAAGAGTGGCGTTTTTCCGGAACTATTGCACAATGGATGCTGCCGTATTTTGCCCTTGCTTTCATCGCCAGTCCGCTTAGTTACATGGTCTATATCGCTGGGCGGCAGAATTTAGATTTGTTATGGCAGATCAGCTTGTTGGTGATGACACTTACAACGTTGGTTCTTCCGAATGACTACTCCTTCGCGCTTAAAATGTACAGCGCAGGGTATGCTTCGCTTTATGTGATCTATATAATAATGTCATATCGTTTCAGTTTGGGTGCGAAAAAATGATCGTTATCGTTGACTACGATATAGGCAATATCGCTGCGGTATCAAATATGCTGATGCGCTTGGGTATTCGTTCTCTCGTGACATCGAACGTCCAGGATATTAAGCAAGCGAGCAAGATAATTTTGCCTGGTAATGGTTCTTTTGATGCATGTATGAAAAATCTGAGGGGTAGCGGTCTCATTCCTGTTTTGGAAGAAAAAGTGTTGGGCCAGCAAACCCCGATTTTAGGTATTTGTGTCGGCGCGCAAATGTTGGGTTCGCAAAGCTCAGAGGGAAATGAGGCAGGCTTAGGCTGGCTTGACATGCAAGTTCGAAAGTTTCCGGATATTGAAGGCTTGCGTGTTCCACAGATGGGCTGGAATGAAGTTTGGCAGAATAAAAAAGATCACTATCTGTTAGAGGGCATGGAGCCTGAAGCTCGTTTTTACTTTGTACATAGCTATTATATGGAACCTAACGATCCTGAGGACATATTACTTTATGCGAAATATGGGATCGAGTTTGCTGCCGGGGTATCTCGCGGTAATATAGCCGGTGTTCAATTCCACCCCGAAAAAAGCCATCGGTTTGGCAAACAACTGCTGAACTCATTTGCACGAGGTTTATAAATGCATCGCGCGCGCGTAATACCTTGTCTATTGATTCGTGGTAATGGCTTGGTTAAGACAAAAAAGTTCAAAGATGCCGTATACGTTGGTGATCCAGTAAATGCCGTTAAAATTTTTAGCGATAAAGAAGCGGACGAAATTGTAGTCCTTGATATTGACGCATCAAGAACTGGCAGTGAGATTAACTATCAGTTGATTGAGGAAATGGCCGGAGAGGCTTTCATGCCGATGGCTTATGGAGGCGGCATAAAAAATATCTCACAGATTAGGCAGCTGATCAGACTTGGTATTGAGAAAGTAGTCATAAATACTGCCGCTGTTGAGTCCATTGATGTAATACGTGAAGCCGCTGATATTTTTGGTAGTCAAGCTATTGTTGGGGCCATAGATATAAAAAAGAATATATTTGGCAGTTATAAATTAGTTGTAAACTCTGCGACCGTCGACGCGAAGTGCAGTATAGACGAGCATATTGGGAACTTGATTTCTGCGGGAGTGGGGGAAATATTCATTAATAATGTCGACCGTGACGGAACGATGTCTGGCTATGACCTTGCCCCCATTACGCGCGTTACCAGTAAAGTAAATGTACCGGTTGTTGTCTGCGGAGGTGCTGGAACTATAGAGCACCTTTCACATGCCATTCACGAAGGCAATGTTTCGGGGGTAGCGGCTGGAAGTATGTTTGTTTTTCACGGTAAGCATCGAGCTGTACTGATTAATTATCCGACAGATATTCGGTTATAATTGTGTTAATTAACATGAACATCAAGAGAAGTCTGCTCAACACGATGGTGTTGTTAATTATTTCTGCATTGATGATTTTATCGTACGGATTACAACTGCAAAAAGATAATGAATACATAGGTTATGTACCGATATCCATGAATGCTGGATATTTTTTCACGGTTTTTTGTGGCGTTTTTTTCCTGGGATTTGTACTTCCCAAGCAAATTTCCAGACCTTCTGATTTTTTCTGTTTTCTGTATGGCTTTTTTGTCTTGCTACCCTACATTCTCTTACATTCCATAAGAGGGTACGTTTCGTTTGAAAACTACTCATTTTTCTTTATGGCGTTGGTTGTTCCTTTAATATCTATCAGAGTTATTGGATTAGCCATTCCAATTATCAGATTTCCGGGGCTGGTTAATCAAAATGGCGTCATTATGATTCTCAGCCTACTGGTCGTTGCTGGAGTATCAACCGCATTATTAAATCCTACGCCATCTGCAGGATTTGATTTTGCGACGTCATATGATCGTAGACTAGAAGGAAGAGATATTTTTGTTACCGGTTCATTTTTCGCCTACTTGAGCATGGCAATTATTAATGGATTCTCCCCTTTCATTGCTTTCTGGGCCTGTTGGACAAAGAAAATCTGGCTGTTGATAGTCCCTATCTTAAGCTGGTTAGCTTTTTTCTATCTGATCGGCATCAAAGCCCCCATTTTGTTTATCGCCATCGCTGCATTGTTAGGTTTCGCGGCACGAGAGAATCGAATTGATAATTTCATAAAATATATATATTTTTTGGTAACGACTTCTTTGTGTCTGTTTGCTGTTGAGTATGCTTTAAATGAATATTCCTATGTTGCAGACTACTTTATCCGAAGATCATTTACCGTGCCGCCGTGGGTAATCTCCTCTTACTTTGAGTTTATGACGTCGGATCATATTTCTTGGTCTGCACTGAGTGGCGTGAATTTGGATAAACCAGTCAGTTTCGTTGTTGGGGAGGATTTCTTAGGATTCGAAGGACTAAATGCTAATACCAACGGTTTTATTTATGGGCTTTCTTCTGGCGGTTTAGCCCTGTATTTAATATTAATCATGTTGGTGGCGTGCGTGTTTTTGATATTGGATGCTGCTTTTTTCAGAAAGAAGAATCCCACTTTCATTTATTTGGGGTTTTCTTATTCTATTTTAGTGGTAGAGCAGTCTGCAACTACCGCTTTGGTATCATCCGGAATCGGTCTTCTAATTGCTCTTATGGTTTGCTCCAAAAAAGATCAGGATAATCAATATGTCTAACAGTTCTGAATACAGAATGTGCACTCAATGCGTCATGGATACATCTGACGAAGAAATTTATTTTAATGATAATGGTGTATGTAATCACTGCATTAAGTTTGAAACCGTGCATAAAGACAGCTGGTTCCCCGGTGAAGAAGGGAAAGTCAAATGGCGGGAGATTGTTGAAAAATTAAAATCTTCTAATAAAAACAAAGACTATGACTGCATCTTGGGCTTGAGCGGGGGTGTGGATAGTTCATATTTGGCAGTTAAAATTAAAGAGTGGGGACTTCGTCCACTCGTTGTGCATGTCGACGCAGGTTGGAATAGTGAGCTAGCTGTCGCGAATATTGAGGCCGTTGTTAAATATTGTGATTACGATCTGCACACGCATGTTGTAGATTGGGAAGAGATGCGTGATTTGCATTTGGCATATTTGCGAGCAGGAATTTCCAATCAAGACGTGCCACAAGATCATATCTTTTTTTCAAGTCTTTACCATTTTGCGATAAAGAATGGAATCAATTGTATTTTGTCAGGGGGCAACTTGGCGACGGAAGGGATATTTCCTGAGTCTTGGCATGGTAGTGCTATGGATGCAATTAACCTGAAGGCTGTCCATAAGAAATATGGCACGGTGAAGCTTAAGAACTATAAAACTATTAGCTTTTTCCAATACTATATTTGGTATCCACTTTTCAAAAAAATGCGTACTGTTCGTCCTTTGAATTATATGCCTTATGATAAAGAGCAAGCATTGGAGGAGCTGAAGAGTACCGTTGGTTATAAACCCTATGCGCGTAAGCACGGTGAATCCCAATTTACCAAGTTGTTCCAAAACCACTACCTTCCCGTGAAGTTCGGATATGACAAACGTAGACCGCATTTTTCCAGCCTGATAGTATCTGGTCAAATGACCCGGGAAGCCGCTCTTGAGAAGCTTAAGGAGCCACTGTACGATCCTGAGCAACTCGAATTGGATATTACATACTTTTGTAAAAAGCTGAGAATATCTCGTGCAGAGTTTGATGGCTTGATGAGCGCACCGATTCATCATTACAGTGATTTTTCTACCTGGAATGGAAGATATCGTGCCCTTAAATGGATACAGAAGGTGGTGGCTCGTATTACAGGGCGACGCCTGAGCGTCTACTCATAATAGAGTTTTAGTTTTAAAACTCCCGCTAAAGCTATTGACTTTATTTGGGGTTTATATATTTACAGGGTTCCCTTACTATGTGCGGCATATTCGGTCTTATATCTACTTCCGCTGTTATTAAAAAAGATCTGGCGTTCTTGGCCAGGCATGCGATGCAGCGGGGCAAGGACTCCAGTGGATTATTGGTCTATGATAACTCGCAGTATAAAGTTGTCAGGGCGGATTATGACGTTGTTAAACTGTTAGAAAGCAACCCTGTAAACAATGCGACATTGGTTGTTGGGCACAGTCGTTTGATTACGAATGGTCTTTCAGATAATCAGCCTGTAGTTCGCGAAAACATATGTGTTTTTCACAATGGCATTATTGTTAATGACGCAGATGTATGGCAGGAAATAAAACCGCAACGTGCGCTTGAAATTGACAGCGAGGTTATTGCTGCCATAACAGAGCAGTACGTGGAAGATAATGATTCCAATTTGAATGGCTTGGCAGAGAAAGTGTTATCTCTGTGCAAGGGCGTCGTCGCCTGCGCAATCATTCTGCCAAAACTAGGAAAAGCCGTTATTTTCTCGAATAACGGCAGTTTGTACGTGGGCAAGTCCAATTCCGGCGTTTGCTTTTCATCCGAAAGTTACCCGTTGGCACAGATTGGTTGCAGTGGCATCGAACAGGTCAGGGAGCAGGCTGTATTTATCGATGTGCCGGTTTCCTCATATATCACTGTTTCTGATGACAATAGACGATTCCATAATATTATTCCTCCGTTCAAATATAATCAGACTGAGGAGAATTTACTCGAGTTCCATTCTCCAGAATTGCGTCGTTGCACCAAGTGTATTTTGCCCGAGACGATGCCCTATATATCGTTTGATTCAAGCGGTGTGTGTAATTATTGTAATACTTATACGCTTCGTAATGTTCCAAAGCCTAAAGAGGAGCTCTTTAAGCTGGTTGAACCTTATCGTCGTAAAGGCGCTCTGGACTGTATCGTCCCCTTTTCAGGAGGACGTGACAGTTGTTATGGTTTGCACCTGATAGTTAAAGAGCTTGGTATGAATCCGGTGACCTATACCTATGATTGGGGCATGGTGACCGATTTGGGGCGACGTAACATCAGTAGAATGTGCGCGGAATTGGGTGTTGAAAACATCATTATCGCCGATGATATTGACAAAAAACGCAAAAACATTGCCGTTAACCTCAAGGCTTGGCTCAAGTCTCCGCACCTTGGAATGATCAGTATACTTACAGCGGGAGATAAACACTTCTTCCGGCATGTAGAAACTGTCAAGCGCCAGACGGGTGTTGGCCTTAATCTGTGGGGGGTAAATCCTCTAGAAGTTACGCATTTCAAGGCGGGTTTTTTGGGTATTGCCCCGGATTTCGAAGAGAAGCGGGTTTACATGCACGGTTGGCAGAAGCAGCTGGAGTATCAGAGCTTGCGCTTTAAAGCTATGCTTAAAAGCCCTGGCTATTTCAATTCTTCACTCTGGGACACGCTCTCCGGCGAGTATTATCGGAGTTTTACCGAGAAAAAAGATTACTATCATATCTTTGATTATTGGTGCTGGGATGAACAAACAATTGACGATACATTAATCGGTCAGTATGACTGGGAAACGGCTGTAGATACCAGCACGACCTGGCGTATCGGAGACGGCACTGCAGCTTTCTACAATTATATTTACTATACGGTCGCTGGATTTTCAGAACACGATACTTTCCGTAGTAATCAAATCAGGGAAGGTGTTATGACTCGTGATAGAGCGCTCGAACTTGTAAAAAATGAAAATCAGCCTAGGTATCAAAATATTCGTTGGTATCTCGATGCTCTCGGTATGGACTTTGATAAAGTTATTAGGGTCGTCAATTCGATCCCCAAATTATATAAACTTTAAGTCGGCCGGTTATTTGTAGATGAATAAGAAAGTCTGGTACATAACTAAGTATTTTTCACCAAAAACCGCTTCGAGTCCTGGTGGTCGAGGGTGGTTTTTGATCAATGAAATGAATAAAGCTGGATGCGAAACTTTGGTGATCACATCCGACTCCAACAATTTGGTGGATGTTCCAGTCCTTAACCGGAATGTAACGAAAGACCAGATTGATGGGGTGAAAATTGTTTGGTTGAAAACGCTCAAATATTCTGTAGCGAAATCCATTCGGAGAATTATCAGTTGGATTCATTTTGAATGGAACCTGTTCTTGTTGGACAAAAGTGGTCTACCACGTCCGGACGTGGTCATTGTGTCCAGCTTGTCCTTGTTGACAATAATCAATGGGTTGCTATTGAAGCGGAAATACAAATGCCGTTTGGCTTTCGAAGTTCGTGATATATGGCCACTTACTATTGTGGAAGAAGGTGGCTTTAGCAAAGATAATATCTTTGTAAAAGGACTGTCTTTTTTAGAACGATTGGCCTACAGAAAATCGGATATGATCATCGGTACAATGCCTAATCTTGTGGCACATGTCCGCAGTGAGACGGGACTGGAACTTCCAGTCTATTGTATTCCGATGGGCGTTAGCGCAGAGCACCTGAGCGAAGCCAAAGAATTGGATGACGATTATATTTCCGAGTATTTTTCGGCGCCAAAGTTTAGAGTTGTACATGCGGGCACCATTGGCATCACTAACGCTTTGGATGTTTTTTTTAAAGCTGCAGAAGCGATGCGCGATCACTCCGATATAGAGTTTCTGATGATTGGTGATGGTGCGCTTAAACAGCATTTTCAACAGACATACGGCCACCTGCCCAATCTTGTATTTGCACCTAAAATTCCGAGAGACAGGGTAAATTCCGCGCTCACAAGGTCGGATTTGCTCTATTTTTCTGTTTATGACTCGAAGGTTTGGGATTATGGGCAATCACTCAATAAAGTGATTGATTACATGCTTGCTGGTAAACCAATCATAGCCTCTTATAGTGGTTATCCCTCTATGATAAACGAAGCCGACTGTGGTGTTTACGTTCCTGCCGGAGATGTCAAATCGTTGGTTGCAGGCATATTGCAGATGAAGGAAAAGAGTCCAGAAGAGCGTCAAACTATTGGTTTGCGTGGCAGAGACTGGCTTTTGAAGAACCGCAATTATCCTAAGCTGGCCCAGGATTACATGTCAGTGCTGTTCGAGAGGGACTGTCTTTGAAGCGGTTAGTTGACATCGTACTTTCCATGTTCGGATTGATTTTTCTTCTTCCGGTCATTGTATGGGTAGCGTGGAAAGTTCGTAAAAATCTTGGCAGTCCAGTAGTTTTCCGTCAACTCCGGCCGGGGTTACATGGTAAGTCATTTGAATTGATTAAGTTCCGCAGTATGCGCGACGCGGTTGATAACCACGGCAATCCACTACCGGACGCCGAGCGAATGACGCCTTTTAGCCATTTTCTTAGAGCGAGCAGCTTGGATGAATTGCCGGAGTTGTGGAGTGTATTAAAGGGCGATATGAGCCTGGTTGGACCGCGTCCGCTTTTGACCGAGTATTTGTCTCTCTATAGCGTAGAGCAAGCTCGTCGCCATGAGGTTCGCCCAGGAATTACTGGTTGGGCGCAGGTGAATGGGCGTAACTCATTAAGCTGGGAAGATAAGTTTAAATTGGATGTATGGTATGTGGATAACCATACATTCTGGCTAGATCTGAAGATCCTCTGCATGACTGTGAAAAAGGTTTTAATTCGAGATGGCATTAATGCTGAAGGTGAAGTAACCATGTCGAAGTTCACTGGTACTAAAGAATCTGATTGATTGCCGCGCTTGGCATCTGTAGCACCGCCTTGAATCTTGATTATTTCACATCTCGTAACGAACCCATTTTTGACACGCTCCATACATCGCCTAAGTTTGGAAGGCAGCTTCGGAAAAGCTGCTTTCCCAATCGATGTCATGGAGCTTCATTTATGCGTACTGGTTACTTCTACTCTCTGGTTTTTGCCCTGCTCACCAGCACCTCTGTTGCAGCTATTGCTGCACCGACGGTCAAGTCCGGGACTGACAACGCACCTCTGGTCATGGAGATTTCTCCTCAGCTTCAATCTGACAAGGTGGATGTGAACCAGGCTGACGCGGCAACCCTGCAGCGGGAGCTGGCTGGCGTAGGGGAGGCCAAGGCCAAGGCGATTGTTGCATATCGGGAGAGTAATGGGCCATTTTCCTCAGTAGACGAGCTGCTCGAGGTGAAGGGGATTGGCAAAGCCATCCTGGATAAGAACCGCGAAAAGCTCGAGGTGAACTAAGCTTGTAGATTCAGCGCCAGGGGCCGGTCATTGACCGGCCTTTTTGCATTTCGGCGTCTGCGGCGCTTGAGTGCCTCCCGTCGGCACGGAAAAAATTACGGCTATCATATTGTCATTAGATTATGCCTATAATAAATTCGTTATCGGCCAAAGCGTTTTGAAACGCGGGCATTGTCTTCCCCTCACACATTTCCAGGAGCACTGTCATGAATTCTGTCCAGACCCAAGGCACAGCCCTCGTCACCGGTGCTTCCTCTGGCATCGGCGCCATTTACGCCGACCGCTTGGCCGCGCGCGGTTTTGATTTGTTGTTGGTCGCTCGTGATCAGGAGCGGCTGGAGGCGGCGGCGAGCAAGCTCCGCGCCGAGCACGGTGTTCAGGTCGAAGTGCTCAAGGCAGATCTGACGCAAAAGGACGATGTACTCAAGCTCGAGCAGCGCCTTCGCAGTGATTCGAGTATCAGTCTGTTGCTGAACAATGCCGGTGTCGCGGCGGATGGCTTGCTGGCCAACTCCGATCTGGATCAGCTGGAGCGATTGATTCAACTGAATGTGACGACGGTCACGCGGCTGGCATCGGCGGCGGCTGCCAGTTTTGCCAAGGCGGGCCGGGGCACAATCATCAACATCGCGTCAGTGGTGGCGTTGTTCCCTGAGCGTTTCAACGCCACTTACAGCGCCAGCAAGGCCTATGTGTTAAGTCTGACCCAGTCGTTGAATGCCGAGCTGGATGGCACCGGTGTCAAAGTTCAAGCCGTGTTGCCTGGCGTAACGCGCACCGAAATCTGGGAGCGCTCCGGTATCGACGCGAGCCAGATCCCGGCTGACATGGTCATGGAAGCAGGGGAGATGGTCGACGCGGCTCTGTCGGGTCTGGACCAGGGCGAGCTGATCACCATTCCTTCGTTACCGGATGCCGCCGACTGGGACGCCTTTGTTGCGGCGCGACACGTGATGGCGCCAAACCTTTCCAAAAGCAAAGCCGCTGCGCGTTACAAATAAAGCGCCAGGAATCGGCATGAGGATATTGCGGTATGAGTGATCGTCGAGTTGTTGTAACGGGCATGGGGCTGGTGTCGCCGCTGGGTAGTGGTGTCGAAGCGGTGTGGGCACGTCTGTTGTCCGGACGTTCCGGTTTGCGCAATTTGCCAGACGAAGTCGTGGCGGATCTGCCGGCCAAGGTCGGCGGTGCAGTGCCGACGCTGGCCGATGATGCCGAGGCGGGTTTTGACCCGGACCGGGCCACCCCACCCAAAGAACAGAAGAAGATGGACCGGTTCATATTGTTCGCCATGGAAGCGGCGCGTCAGGCGATCGAGCAGGCCGGTTGGCAGGCGCAAAGCGCTGATGCTCAGGAGCGCACGGCTACCATCATCGGTTCGGGCGTCGGCGGTTTCGGCGCGATTGCCGATGCGGTGCGCACTACGGACAGCCGTGGCCCGCGGCGTTTGTCGCCATTCACCATTCCTTCTTTTCTGGTCAATCTGGCCGCGGGCCATGTGTCGATCCAGCATGGTTTCAAAGGTCCACTGGGTGCTCCGGTAACGGCGTGTGCGGCCGGGGTTCAGGCGATTGGCGATGCGGCGCGACTGATTCGTTGTGGCGAAGCGGATATTGCGGTGTGTGGCGGTGCGGAAGCGGCGATCGATCGGGTCAGCCTCGCTGGATTCGCCGCTGCCCGGGCCTTGTCCAGCGGTTTCAACGACACCCCGGAACGTGCTTCGCGGCCCTTCGATCGTGATCGCGATGGCTTCGTCATGGGCGAGGGCGCAGGCCTCCTGGTGATCGAATCCCTGGAACATGCCCTGGCTCGTGGCGCGCAACCGCTGGCGGAACTGGTCGGATATGGCACCAGTGCCGACGCCTATCACCTGACTGCGGGCCCCGAGGATGGCAGCGGTGCGCGACGGGCGATGTCACTGGCGTTGGCTCAGGCGGGTGTTTCTGCGGACCAGGTGCAGCATCTCAACGCTCACGCCACCTCGACACCGGTCGGGGATTTGGGGGAGCTGGCGGCGATCAAGTCGTTGTTCGGCTCAGACAACAGGATAGCGGTCACGTCGACCAAGTCGGCCACCGGGCATTTGCTTGGCGCGGCGGGCGGGATCGAGGCAATCTTCACGCTGTTGGCGATCCGTGATCAGATCGTGCCGGCTACCCTCAATTTCGATAACCCGGATCCGGCAGCGCAAGGTGTGGATATCGTTCACGGCAAGGCGCGGCCGATGGCGATCGAATACGCGCTGTCCAACGGTTTCGGCTTTGGCGGGGTCAACGCCAGCGTATTGTTCAAACGCTGGCAGGGTTAATCCCGGGGTTGTTTGAGAAATTCGCGTGTGATGTCGAGAATCCGCTGAGCCAGTTCGGGGCTCTCGACACTGCGTGACAGCAGCAACGCCCCGACCAGTGCGGACATGATGAAGATGCTCTGGTCGGCGGCGTCCTCGCCTTCAAGAGTCCCCCGTATTTGTTCGAGCCTCGCGTTGAGCACCACATCCGAAGTCGGGCTTGGCTGTCCACGCAAGCCGAGCTCCGATGACATGGTTGGCAGCGGACACCCTTGATCGGGCGAAGTCTGGTGCCATTCGGACAAATAGGTGTCGATGAACGCCTCCAGTGGGTGTTCCTGGGCGAACAGCTCGGCGCAGACAACGTCGCATTGTTCGCCGGCAGCCTGCAGGGCTTTTTCTACCAGGTCATCCTTGGATTTGAAATGCGAGTAGAAGCCACCGTGAGTCAGACCCAGCGCTTTCATCAGAGGTTGCAGGCCAGTCGCGCCAATACCGTCACGGCGAAATCGCGCTGAGGCTTCCTTGATGATGCGTTGATGGGTCTGGGCTTTATGGTCCTGCGAGTAACGCATCTGGAATCTCCGCAACAATGCGCCATCTTAACCAATGAAAATGGGATGGTGACTGTACTTCTACTTCTAAAAAGCATGCAGATGCGTCCAACACCGCCCCAGCGCATTGAATGACCTGGCACGGATAGTGATTACTCATTTGCTGACGATTGTTGAACAATCAAGAGGCGATGAGCATGAACAGCGGACTGTCCCTGGCCGATCACATCACATTGGAATTGCGTGCCGACATCATTGGCGGACGTTTGCTGCCTGGCATGGCGCTGGTGGAAAACGACCTCGTCTCGGCCTACAACGCTTCTCGCAACACCATTCGCGAAGCCTTGCATCGTTTGGGGCAGGAAGGTCTGACCCGTTATGTGCGCAACAAAGGCGTGATGGTGCGCAAGCTGGGGGCCGGGGATGTGCGTGACCTGTTCAACGTGCGTCGCACCCTCGAATTGCAAGCCATCAGCGCGAGCCAGCCGCTGCGCGACTATCAGTCCGACCGGATGCTGGAAGCGCTGGAAGCCACCGAACTGGCCCGTGAGCGCGAGGACTGGCGCGCTGTCGGCACGCACAGTCTGGCGTTTCATCAACACATCGTCGGGTTGCTGCGCAGTCCGTTGTTCGATGAGTTCTTCACCAATGTCGTCGCGCAACTGCGCCTGGTGTTTTGCACCGCTCCCGATGAATCGAGGTTTCAGGCGCCCTGGCTGGCGCGCGACCGGCAGATCCATGAGCTGCTCGCCGAAGGCGACAAGCGCGCTGCCGGGGATGCCATGAGCCTTTATCTCGACGACTCCGAACAGCTCCTGTTGCAAATGCTTGCTCCAAACTCCCATCACTGATCGAGGATTCGTGCCATGTACAAAGACTATCCGGCGGCTTATCAAGTCAGCAAAGGCTCGGCCTTGCAGGTGGATAAAGCCTTTTACGAAAAGATCCGGGATACGAAGGAGGGGCGCACGCTGATCGAGCAGTTCGAAGTGCCGATCCGCACCGGTCGCGCCTGGAAAGTCCCGGCCGGGCACGTGTTTCGCGTGACCACGCCGGTCGGTCCGCAAGTGGGCGATTTCAACGTCTGGAATGCCAACGATCCGCGTGAACGCTTGTGGGCGGCGCGAACCCGGCAGTTGCAGGGCGCGCACGTCAGCACCCATGACCGGCTCTGGTCGAACCTGCCTTTTTTACGGCCGCTGGTGACGATCACCGATGATAGCCTGGCCGGTTACGGCATCGACGAACATGGCGGTCGCCTGCACGACTTGCTCGGCACTCGCTGCGATCCCTACGTGAACAAAATGCTCACCGGCGAAGACTTCCATCATCACTGCCACTCGAACCTGACGCGCGCCGTGTTGCCCCATGGCCTGACCGAATTCGACGTGCATGACGTGCTGAACATTTTCCAGTGCACGGGCCTCAACCACGACGACATGTACTTCATGAAAGCCTGTCCGGCGCAGAAGGGCGATTACCTGGAGTTTTTTGCCGAGATTGATGTGTTGTGTGCGTTGTCGACCTGTCCTGGCGGCGATCTGTCGCTGGCCATGTGGGGGCCGGATGCGCAGGACCCGCTGAGCGTGTGTCGCCCGTTGGGGGTGGAGATTTACACGTTGGAGGATTCGTTGCTGGAAAGCTGGAGCCAGCCGGAGCGTGCGGCCTACAAAGGGCTGCATGGGTTGCACATCGCCAAGGCTGATTGGGAAAAATAACAGCGCTGTATGTGGCGAGGGAGCTTGCTCCCGCTCGACCGCGCAGCGGGCGCAAAAAATGTGCGAGGGACCTTGAGGGCCGCTACGCGACCCAGCGGGAGCAAGCTCCCTCGCCACAGTTATTTGTCAGCGGTCCTGCGCATCCTTGGCGTCCGCTTCCGCGTTGCGTTCAGCGACGCGTTTACGTTGCTCTTCGGTCAGGTCGACCTTGGTGGCGGTGTCACGCAACATCATCAAACCACCAACGATCGAGCCGATTGCAACGACCAGAATCAACCAGGCATACCAGGGCATAGGGCTCTCCTTGAGGGCAGGCCGGTTGGCGGGTTTCGCCAACCGATCGTGCATACCACTTTGAGCGATTCAGTTTCGCACTGGTTCCATTCTATGCCTGATATGACAGCAGCACGGTGACTGTTTAGAGCCCGGTCAGCATCGCATCCGCCGGCGCATCGGCACGCAGTTGAGCAGTCAGCATGAAGTACACGAAACCCGCTGCCATGAAGCCGAGGAAGATCAACCCGATCAAGGTGTTGAACCACGCCATTGCCACCAGGCACACCACCGCCAGCACCAATGCAATGAACGGTACCAACGGGTAGCACGGCGCGCGGAATGTACGCTCCAGGTTCGGTTCGGTTTTACGCAGTTTGAACAGACTGAGCATGCTCATGATGTACATCACGATCGCGCCGAACACCGCCATGGTGATCATCGCCGCCGTCAGCGTCATGCCGCCCAGGTTGATCAGGCCATCGCTGTAAATCGCGGCGATACCGATCACACCGCCGGCAATGATCGCCCGGTGTGGCGTCTGGAAGCGCGAGAGTTTGGCCAGCGACGCCGGCAGATAACCGGCACGGGCGAGGGCGAAGAACTGCCGCGAGTAGCCAAGGATGATCCCGTGGAAACTCGCCACCAGGCCGAACAGGCCGATCCACACCAGCATGTGCAACCAGCCGGAGCTTTCGCCGACCACGGTTTTCATCGCTTGTGGCAGCGGGTCGTTGATGTTCGACAGGGTGCGCCAGTCGCCGACGCCGCCCGCAAAGAACATCACGCCCATGGCCAATAGCACCAGGGTCAGAATGCCGCTGATGTACGCCTTCGGAATCGTGCGTTTCGGGTCCTTGGCTTCTTCGGCGGCCATGGCCGCACCTTCGATGGCCAGGAAGAACCAGATCGCGAATGGAATCGCCGCAAACATTCCGGCAATCGCCGGTGCGCCGAACACGTCCGAGCCGGCCCAACCATTGAGCGCAAAGTTGCTGAAACTGAACGCCGGCGCCACCACGCCCATGAACACCAGCAACTCGGCGACTGCCAGGACGCAGACCACCAGCTCGAACGTCGCCGCCAGTTTCACGCCGAGGATGTTCAGGCCCATGAACACAATGTAGGCGCCGACCGCCGCGTGCTTCGGGTCAAGTGCCGGGAACTGCACGTTCAGATACGCGCCGATGGCCAGCGCGATAGCCGGTGGAGCGAAAACGAATTCGATCAGCGTCGCCAATCCGGCGATCAATCCGCCTTTCTCGCCAAAGGCGCGGCGACTGTAGGCAAAGGGACCGCCCGCGTGGGGAATGGCGGTGGTCAGCTCGGTGAAACTGAAGATGAAGCAGGTGTACATGGTGGCGACCATGAAGGAGGTCACCAGAAATCCAAGTGTCCCCGCCACGCCCCAGCCGTAACTCCAGCCGAAATACTCACCGGAAATCACCAGTCCGACCGCAATGCCCCACAGGTGCAGCGTGCCCAGCGTGGGTTTGAGTTGTGTGTTCATCGTTTGCTCCCTGAACGGTTTGGAAAGCTCGGGGGAGGGCGTGTGCAGTGGGCGTGCCAGTGTTGTGATGGCAGTCGTAAAGCGTAAAAAAACGTCGTATCGGGGATGTTTGCTGCTGGTTGTCGGGGTTTTGTGCATCAGTTGGGGGCGTTGGTGCCTGGTATGCCGTCTTCGCGGGCAAGCCTCGCTCCTACAAGGGATATCGGTGCATTCGAAACCGTAGGAGCGAGGCTTGCCCGCGAAGGGGCCCGCCCCGACACCGCTGTAACAAAGCCATAAACCCACTCTTTACGCTTTCTTTATGCCCCGCCACACCCCTCGACCTCGCTCCTTTACAGCCTTCCTTCCGACAATGACTCCACACGCGGCAATACGCCGTAACACGGAGAACTTCCATGAGCGTTCTGGACGGGGTGTCACTGCTGTTGGCAGTGGGGCTGTTCATTTATCTGTTGGTTGCGCTGTTGCGCGCGGATCGGAACTAGGAGGGACTATGCACAGTTATGACTATTGGCTGATCCTCGCATTTTTTGCGTTGGTATTGGTCCCGGCGCCGTTTCTCGGACGCTTCTACTACAAGGTAATGGAAGGTCAGCGTACCTGGCTGACACCGATCCTGGGACCTGTGGAGCGTGGCTGTTATCGGGTGGCCGGCGTTGATCCGCAGTCCGAACAGAGCTGGCAGAAATACACCCTGGCGTTGCTCGCCTTCAACCTCGCGGGCTTTTTGCTGTTGTTCGCGATCCTGTTGTTCCAGGACCACTTGCCGCTCAACCCGCAAAACCTGCCGGGTCAGGAATGGACACTGGCGTTCAATACCGCCATCAGTTTCATGACCAACACCAACTGGCAGGCCTACAGCGGTGAAGCGTCCCTGAGCTATCTGAGTCAGATGGTCGGCCTTACCGTGCAGAACTTCGTCAGCGCCGCCACCGGCCTCGCTGTGCTGGTTGCGCTGTGTCGCGGTATCGGTCGCAAATCGACCAAGACCCTCGGCAACTTCTGGGTCGACATGACTCGCGCCACTCTCTACGGCCTGCTACCTCTGTGCCTGCTGCTGGCGCTGTACCTGGTCTGGCAGGGCGTGCCGCAAACCTTCGCGCAGTATGTGAATACTGTGACCATGCAGGGCGTCGATCAAGTGATCCCGCTCGGCCCGGCCGCCAGCCAGATTGCGATCAAGCAACTGGGCACCAACGGCGGTGGCTTCTTCGGCGTCAACTCGGCGCACCCGTTCGAGAACCCGACGGCGTGGACAAACTTGTTCGAGTTGGTTTCGATCATCCTGATCCCGGTCGCGCTGGTATTCACCTTCGGCCACTACGTGAAGGATCTGCGTCAGAGCCGGGCGATTGTGGCCTGCATGTTCGCGCTGTTCCTGATCGGCGGCGCCACCTCGCTGTGGGCTGAATACCAGCCGAACCCTGCCCTGAACAACGTCGCCGTCGAACAGACCGCGCCGCTGGAAGGCAAGGAAGCACGCTTCGGCACCACCGCCACGGTGCTGTGGTCGGTGGCTACCACCGCCGCGTCCAACGGTTCGGTCAACGGCATGCACGACAGCCTCAACCCGCTCAGCGGCATGGTGGGGATGGTCAACATGATGGTCGGCGAAGTGATCTTCGGCGGCGTCGGCGCCGGGCTCTACGGCATGTTGCTCAACGTGCTGATCGCGGTGTTCCTCGCCGGCCTGATGATCGGCCGTACTCCGGAATACCTCGGCAAGAAACTGCAAGCCAAGGAAGTGCAACTGCTGGTGGTGACCTTGCTGGTGATGCCGGTCGGCGTGTTGGTGCTTGGCGCGATTGCCGCGAGCCTGCCGGGTCCGGTGGCCTCGGTGAGTAACCCCGGCGCCCATGGTTTCAGCCAATTGCTCTACAACTACACCTCGGCCAGCGCCAACAACGGTTCTGCATTCGGTGGCTTCAGTTCCAACACCGCGTTCCACAACCTGATGCTCGGCCTTGGCATGTTGATCGGTCGCTTCGGTTACATCCTCCCGGTACTGGCCCTGGCCGGCAGCCTGGCGATGAAGAAAACCGCACCGATTGGCCAGAACAGCTTCCCGACCCATGGCCCGCTGTTCGTGACCTTGTTGACCGTGACCATTCTGCTGGTGGGTGGCCTGACCTTCCTGCCGGCGTTGGCACTGGGTCCTATCGCTGAACACTTGAGCATGGGCTTCTGAGGACTATTTGATGAATATGCCCGTAGTTAAACCGGCCGCCGTGAAAGCACCGGAACAACCGAAAACCGCGATCTCGGCCCTGTGGCGTCCGGCGCTGGTGCAAGCCTTCGTCAAGCTCGACCCACGGCAATTGCAGCGTGCGCCGGTGATGCTGGTGGTCGAACTGACCGCCGTCCTGACCACCGTGCTGTGCTTCATTCCCGACAGCGCCGTGCCAACGTTTGTCGCTGCGCAAATCGCGCTGTGGCTGTGGTTCACCGTGCTCTTCGCCAACTTCGCCGAAGCCTTGGCCGAAGGTCGCGGCAAGGCCCGCGCCGACAGCCTCAAGGCTGGCAGCGAAGGCTTGAGCGCTCGCCGAAAAAACAGCAACGGCGCTTTTCAAGTGGTGCCGGCAACCAGCCTGCGCAAGGGCGATGTGGTGCGTGTCGAAGCCGGGGAAATGATCCCCGGTGACGGCGAGGTGATCGAAGGCATCGCGGCGGTCAACGAAGCGGCGATTACCGGTGAATCCGCACCGGTGATCCGCGAATCCGGTGGCGACCGTTCGGCCGTCACCGGCAACACTCGCCTGGTCTCCGACTGGCTGCTGGTGCGCATCACCGCCAACCCCGGTGAGTCGACACTGGACCGCATGATCGCGCTGGTCGAAGGCGCCAAACGCCAGAAAACCCCGAACGAAGTGGCGCTCGACATCCTGCTGATCGGCCTGACCCTGATCTTCCTGCTGGTGGTCGTCACCCTGCAACCGTTCGCCCACTTCGCCAACGGCAGCCTGCCGCTGGTGTTCCTGGTCGCGCTGCTGGTCACGCTGATTCCGACCACCATTGGCGGTTTGCTGTCCGCCATCGGTATCGCCGGGATGGACCGTCTGGTGCGCCTGAACGTGATCGCCAAGTCCGGTCGTGCCGTGGAAGCGGCGGGGGACGTGCACGTCCTGCTGCTGGACAAGACCGGCACCATCACCTTTGGTAACCGTCGTTGCACAGCGGTTTACGCGGCACCTGGCGTCACTGCCAAGGAACTGGCCGAAGGGGCGTTGTTCGCCTCGCTGGCCGATGACACCGCTGAAGGCAAATCCATCGTCGAGTACCTGCGTGGTCTGCATCCGCAGCCTGAGCCGAGCTCCGAACTGCTGACCGCCGTGCCGTTCAGTGCCGAGACTCGCCTGTCCGGTGTCGACTACCAAGGGCGCGTGTATCGCAAAGGCGCGGTGGATTCGTTGCTGGCCTTCGTCGGCCTGAAACGTGCTGATCTGGCACCGTCCCTGTCCCGGGAAATCGACAAGATTGCCCAGAGCGGCGGCACGCCGTTGCTGGTCTGCGTCGACGGCAAATTGCTCGGTGCGATCCACCTCAAGGACGTAGTCAAGCCGGGCATTCGTGAGCGTTTCGCCGAGCTGCGCAAGCTGGGCATCCGCACCGTCATGGTGACCGGTGACAACCCGCTGACCGCTGCAGCCATTGCTGCTGAAGCCGGCGTCGATGACGTGCTGGCCGAAGCCACCCCGGAGAAAAAACTGGCGCGTATTCGTCACGAGCAGAACGACGGTCGTCTGGTTGCCATGTGCGGCGACGGGGCCAACGACGCCCCTGCATTGGCCCAGGCCGACGTCGGCATGGCGATGAACGATGGTACGCAAGCAGCACGCGAGGCGGCGAACATGGTCGACCTCGACAGCGATCCGACCAAGTTGCTGGACGTGGTGCAGATCGGCAAGGAACTGCTGGTGACCCGCGGTGCGCTGACGACCTTTTCCATCGCCAACGACGTGGCCAAATACTTCGCGATCCTGCCAGCGCTGTTCGCCTCGATCTACCCGCAGTTGGGCGTGCTAAACGTGATGAAGCTGAGCAGTCCGCAGAGCGCGATTCTCTCGGCGATCGTGTTCAACGCCTTGATCATTGTGGTGCTGATTCCACTGGCCTTGCGCGGCGTGCGGGTGCAGGCGGCGAGTGCAGCGGCGTTGCTGCGTCGCAATCTGCTGATCTATGGATTGGGCGGGATTCTGGTGCCGTTCGTGGGCATCAAGGCGATCGACATGCTGTTGACGGCGTTGCATCTGGTTTGATCCGGTTTGGCGGTGTGTCAAACATGCCGCCTTCGCGGGCAAGCCTCGCTCCTACAGGGTTTGATGTGTTCGCAAAACGTGTGAACGACACCAATCCGTAGGAGCAAAGCTTGCTCGCGAAGAACACGACACGGTCCATCTGACTGAACGCTGCACTTGTTTTCTGAATTCGAGGATTTTGAAATGTCCACAATGATACGTCCGGCCCTGAGTCTGCTGGTCTTGATGACCCTGATCACCGGCGTCGCCTACCCCTTGGTGGTCACCGGTGTCGCCCAGGTTGCATTCCCTGATCAAGCCAACGGCAGCCTCGTACACGATGCCGATGGCAAGGTCCGCGGCTCCTCGCTGATTGCCCAGGATTTCACCGGTGATGCCTGGTTCCATCCACGGCCATCCGCTGGTGCTTTCGCCACGGTATCGAGCAGCGCCAGTAACCTCTCGCCAAGCAACCCGGCCTTGGCCACTCGGGTGATCGACGATGCCAACAAACTGCTGGTGCCGGGGCAAGGTCCGGTACCATTGGCGCTGGTGACCACTTCTAGCAGCGGCCTCGATCCACACTTGCCTCCGGCAGCAATTGCCTATCAACTGGCGCGAGTTGCGGCGGCGCGGAATCTGCCGGTGGCGACCCTCCAGAACCTGTTGGATGCGCACATCGAGCAGCCGCTGGTGGGGCCGCCGGTGGTGAATGTGCTGGCGCTGAATATGGCGCTGGAAAAACTGTAGATCGGTGGCGCCGTCAATCGCTAGCAGGCTAGCTCCCACAAGAAGTCAGCATTCCCCTGTGGGAGCTAGCCTGCTAGCGATGGCGACAGAACAATCACCACATCAACCTCTGAAAAAAAGAGAGCTTCAAGCATGAGTGACTCCGGCCGCGCCGACGCGCTGTTAGCAGACCTGCCCCGCGACGGCCGTGGCCGGCTCAAGGTTTTCCTCGGCGCCGCACCCGGTGTCGGCAAGACCTACGCCATGCTGCAAGCTGCCCACACCCAACTGCGTCAAGGCGTGAAGCTCATCGCCGGTGTGGTCGAGACCCATGGCCGCACCGAGACCGAGGCGCTGCTCGGCGGCTTGCCGCAGCAACCCCTGGTGCGCTCGGAATACCGTGGCGTGATCCTCGAAGAAATGGACCTCGACGGCGTACTCGCCGCCAAGCCGAAGCTGGTGCTGGTGGACGAACTGGCCCACACCAACGCACCAGGCAGTCGTCACGCCAAACGTTGGCAAGACATCCAGGAACTGCTCGCCGCCGGCATTGATGTGTACACCACGGTCAATGTCCAGCACCTTGAGAGCCTTAATGATCAGGTGCGCGGTATCACTGGTGTGCAGGTCCGCGAAACCCTGCCGGACTGGGTACTGCAAGAAGCCTACGAATTGATGTTGGTCGACTTGCCCCCACGCGAGCTGCTTGAGCGTCTGCGTGACGGCAAGGTCTATGTGCCAGAGCAGGCGCGGGCTGCCATCGATGCGTACTTCTCCCAGACAAACCTTACCGCCCTGCGTGAGCTGGCGATGCAAACCGCTGCTGCTCAGGTCGATAACGATCTGGCCCAGGGTTATCGTCAACTCGGTCAGGCCGCACCCGCCGTGCGCGGTCGGTTGCTGGTCGGCGTCGATGGCGATGCTCAGGCCGAACGTCTGGTGCGTCACGCCAGCCGCGTTGCCCAGCGTCGGCATTTACCTTGGAGTTTGGTGCACGTGGACAATGGCAGCGTGCGCGACGAGCAATCGCGTTTGCGCCTGCAAAGTGCCCAGCAGCTGGCCGAACGCCTCGGCGGCGAAGTGGTGTTGCTGCGCGCCGGTGAAGTGGCGAAAACCCTGATTCAGCATGCCGCCGAACGCCGCGCCAGTCTGGTGTTGGTCGGCCAGTCCCGGCAGCGATTGCGCCGTCGGCTGTTTGGTGGCGGCTTGGCGGCGCGTTTGTTGCGCCATGCGCGCGGGCTGGAAATCAACGTCATCGACAGCGATCACGAACAGGACCAGCCACGACAACGCTCGGTACAGTCGCTGGTGTGGTTCGACTATGCACTGGCACTGGTCGCGACCGTGATCGCCAGTGCCGTGGCCTGGGCGGTGGCGAGTGTCTTGCCGCTGCCGAATATTTCGCTGGTGTTCCTCGCCGCCGTGTTGCTGGTGGCGGTGCGCAGCAGCCTCGGCCCGGCGCTGGCCTGTGCCGCGCTGTCGTTTCTGACCTACGACTTTCTGTTCATCCCGCCGACTTTCTCCTTCCGCATCCAGCGCGAAGAAGACGTGCTGACCTTGCTGTTTTTCCTGCTGATGGCGGCACTCACCGGCAACCTCGCGGCCCGCCAGCGCAGGCAATTGCAGGCGCTGCGCGATACCCAGGAAGAGACCACCGAACTGCTCGACCTGTCGCGCAAACTCACCGCTGCCACCGACCGCCAAGCCGTGGTCAACGCTGGGGCCCAGCACCTCGGCGGCTGGAGCGATCTGCAACTGTGCCTGCTGAACCGCGACGGCCAGGGTGGCTGGAAAGTCGAAACCGGTGGCCCGCTGGAATTTTCCGAGGCCGAACGCGCCGCCGCCAGCTGGGCCTGGCAACACGATCAACCGGCAGGGGCGGGCACCGGAACGCTGCCGTTCGGGCGTTGGTGGTGGTGGCCGCTTTCGCTGGAAGACGGGCCGCTGGCGTTGCTCGGCGTGTGTGCCAAAGAAGGCCAGACCTTGAGCGGACAGCGTCGGCGCTTGTTGACCGCGTTGAGCCAGCCGCTGGCCCAGGCGCTGGCCCGTGCGCAACTGGCCGAAGACCTGGAAGCCGCGCGACTGCACGGCGAAACCGAGCAACTGCGCAGCGCCTTGCTGGCTTCGGTGTCTCACGATTTGCGCACGCCGCTGACGTCCATGCGCGGCAGCATCGACAGCCTGTTGGCCCTCGGCGAGGCGATCCCGCTGGAGGACCGCCGTGAACTGCTCGAAGGTACCCGCGATGAGGCCGAGCGCCTTGATCGCTACATCCAGAATCTGCTGGACATGACCCGCCTCGGTCACGGCGCACTGAAGCTGGCGCGGGACTGGGTGTCGCCGGCCGACATCGTGGGCAGTTCGCTCAATCGCCTGCGCGCGGTGCTGGCGCCGTTGCAGGTCAGCACCGACGTGCCTGCGGAGCTGCCGCTGCTTTACGTTCACGCTGCGCTGATCGAACAGGCGCTGGTCAACGTGCTGGAGAACGCCGCGCGGTTCTCACCGGTTCATGGGCGTTTGCAATTGCGCGCCGGAGCGGATGAAAACGAGCTGTTCTTCTCGGTGAGCGATGAAGGACCGGGGATTCCCATCGATGAGCGGGCGAAGATTTTCGACATGTTCTACACCGCCGCGCGCGGTGATCGTGGCGGGCAGGGCACCGGGCTGGGGCTGGCGATCTGTCAGGGCATGGTCGGTGCACACGGCGGGCGAATCAGCGTCGGCGACGGTATTGAAGGGCGTGGCACTTGCATCACACTTCACCTGCCATTGCAGGAACAGCCTGCGTTTGAAAGTGAACGCTGACAGTGAAGCCTGATACCCTTTGGATCTCTCCATGCTGCGATCAGAAACCATGAGCCAGACCGCGACCATTTTGGTCATCGACGACGAACCGCAAATCCGTAAATTCCTGCGCATCAGCCTCGCTTCCCAAGGTTATAAGGTGCTGGAGGCTGGCACCGGCACGGAGGGATTGGCACAGGCCGCATTGAACAAACCGGACCTGCTGGTGCTCGACCTCGGGCTGCCGGACATGGACGGCCAGCAAGTGCTGCGCGAGTTTCGTGAATGGTCGACGGTGCCGGTGCTGGTCCTGTCGGTGCGTGCCGGCGAAGGGCAGAAAGTCGAAGCGCTGGATGGCGGTGCGAATGACTACGTGACCAAGCCGTTCGGCATTCAGGAATTTCTGGCGCGGGTGCGTGCCTTGTTGCGTCAGGCGCCGGTGGGCGAGGCGCAGCAGGCGGCGTTGACGTTTGGTCCGCTGACCGTTGACCTTGCCTATCGCCGGGTGCTGCTCGACGGCGTCGAAGTGGCGTTGACCCGCAAGGAGTACGCGGTGCTGGCGCAATTGGCGCGGCATCCGGGGCGGGTGATCACCCAGCAGCAATTGCTCAAGGACATCTGGGGGCCGACCCATACCGAAGACAGTCATTACTTGCGGATTGTGGTGGGGCATTTGCGGCAGAAGCTGGCGGATGATCCGACGCAGCCGCGGTTTATCGTGACCGAGGCGGGGGTTGGGTATCGGTTGTTGAGTGAGGGTGGTCTTTAGTTCCGGGTTGGCTGAGCTGACGCTTTCGCGGGCAAGCCTCGCTCCTACGGATTAGTGTCGCTCACAAAACTCGCGAACGACTCAAACCTGTAGGAGCGAGGCTTGCCCGCGAAAGGGCCCTCAATTTCACTCGAGAATTTCAGGAATCCCGCTCATTTTCATACCGATCCAATGTATCCCGCGCAATCTCCCGCCCCAGCGCGATCAACTCCGGCGCCTTGTAAAACTCGAAAAACCGGCACACCCGTTTCGGCACGTTGATCAGGATATCCGGTGGATAACCGGCAATCTTGTACTGCGCCAGCGACGTCTGCATCACCTCGAAACTCTGGTTGATCAAATCCAGCAAGGACGCTGGCCCCACGTTGTCGATGATGAACGAGCCCGTGGCCGACTTCGGGGCGCCATCGCGTTCAGGGGCGGCCGCCGGTTGCTGGGCTTCAGGCTCGGCGGATTCGATCCAGGGGTTGATCTCGGCCGCTTCTGCAATCAACGCTTCCTTTTCCAGCAGCAGCAATTTTTCCGCCGGTTTGCGGCGGAATGGCAACTTCGAGCCTACCGAATTGATCAGGCTGTCGAACCGGGACTTGAACGCCGCCGGTCGCTGGATCACCGGCAATTGGTAGTGGCGCTGGTTAGTGGAGTTCAGGTTGACCGCGATGATGAGGTCGCAATGGCTCGACACCACCGGCACGATCGGCAACGGGTTGAGGATACCGCCGTCCACCAGCATGCGATTGCCCTGCATCACCGGCGTGAACAGGCTCGGGATGGCCGCCGAGGCGCGCATCGCCTGGTGCAGGCAACCTTCCTGAAACCAGATTTCCTGCTGGTTGGTCAGGTCGGTGGCCACCGCCGTGTAGGGGATGCGCAGGTCTTCGATATTGATCTCGCCGACGAT
Organism: Pseudomonas sp. LBUM1651; assembly: GCF_059716135.1. NCBI lineage: Bacteria > Pseudomonadati > Pseudomonadota > Gammaproteobacteria > Pseudomonadales > Pseudomonadaceae > Pseudomonas > Pseudomonas sp. LBUM1651. Next base: position 1,895,700 of record NZ_CP166805.1, read on the forward strand.
CTTGCGGATCTGCCCGAAGACCTTCTCCCCGCGAATCGCGCCCAGTCGAAAACTGACGTCCACCAGACGCAACACGTCGAGATAATCCAGGCTCTCGATCCAGTTGCGGTATTCATCCAGCTTGCCGGCGGCATAAATTCCGCCGACCACGGCGCCCATCGAACAACCGGCGATGCAGGCGATGTCGTAGCCACGCCGCTCGATCTCTTCAATGACACCGATATGGGCATAGCCCCGGGCTCCACCGGAACCCAGCACCAGTGCGACACGCTTTTTCATGAATCGCCCTCGTCTGACAAGGGTCAACAATGCACCCATCGAGGGGCTCGCTTCAATCGTTAAGGTCGCTCGACAGGGTAAACGCGTCGTTTTTTCGACACTCCAGGGCGGCAGATGGTTATTCTCGCGAGCGCTATAGTTTCCGCAGCGACGCCAAGGCACTTTTTACGCGCCGGACCGTCCTACCTGCACGACTGTTGACCTATATTTGAGGTGTGAGTGATGAAAGCCTGGATCTGTGTGCCTTTGATTGCGCTGGCGCTCGCCGGTTGTGCCGGCAAGACTGCTTACCGTGACAGTTGCGGTAGCGGGATCGATGCGGCGTGGCATGAGCTGGACCTGGCCAAGGCCGAAGGTTTTGCCGGCACGGTCAGTTACTCCAAGGCCCTGTCATTGCTGACCGGCGCCAAGACTCAGCAGCAATTCGAAGCGTTCGAAGGCTGCACCAGGAAAGCCGAGAAGGCGCGCTTCTATATTCGTGAGTCACGTGCGGGCCGTTGAGGCATGATGTAGGCATCAGAAATTCAATTTAGGGAGAAAACGATGTCTGCCTTGGTTGATCGGTTGGTGGCCCATGTTTTGGGCCTGGAAGTCCGTTTGCTGTCTTGTCAGGCTCGTTTGAATGCCCGCACCGACCCGGAAGCGTTGCACGATCTGCGCACCACGGTTCGCCGTTTGCGCAGTCTGCTGCGGCCGTTGCGCGGCTTGCCCGGGGTCGAGCAGCTGGAAGTGGCGGCGTCCCGGGTCGGTGACCTGACCACGCCGTTGCGCGATCGTGAAGTACTGGCGGCGTACTTGCTCGAGCACGATCAACCCGAGGCAGCGCAGCGCCGCATGACGCAGATGGCCGCGGCCTATCCGGCGGTCGCGGCGAGCACCGAGCTGGCGCAGTTGCTGATGATTTTCGACGCCTTCCCGCGTTTTCTGCGGGCATCCCAGCGTCAGGGGTTGCTCAAGGGATTGCGCAAACGCATTGAGAAGCGTCTGGGCAAGCAGTGGGAAAAACTCGATGAGGCCTTGCACGATCCTGCTCATGATCGCCATCGACTGCGCTTGTTGATCAAGCGTGTGCGTTATGGCATCGAGGCCTACCCCGATCTGGACCGTTTGCCGAAACCGGCCCTGCCGAGGCTCAAATCGGCTCAGGCTGCCTTGGGTGACTGGCACGATTGCTGGCAATGGCTGGCCCGGGCCGAACAGGAAGCTGATCTGCAACCTTGTGTAGCAGTGTGGAAAACCACCATGGCCAAGGCCGAAGGCCGTGCCGACCGTGTTCTCGACAAACTCAGCGCCGCCTGTTTCAAATCCTGAAACTCACCGCATAACCCCCCTGTAGGAGCGAGCTTGCTCGCGATGGACTTGAAGGCGACGCGTGTGTCCAGACAGCATGCGTTATCGTTCACGCCCATCGCGAGCAAGCTCGCTCCTACAAAGGGGTGGTGTTGAACCTTGGATCGCGCATCCAACCGATTGCGGCCTATCTGTCAGCCTCTTTGGCGAGAATATGCGCTGTGCCATCCTCGCTGGTTGGTTAACATCTCTTCATTCCATTTCTGCCCTTGAGGTTTTCATGCGCTTTTCCGATCTGCTCGACGCCGTCCGCAGCCAACCGCTGGAGCTGTCTATTCCGGCCGAATGGGCACAGGGACGTGCCAGCTTCGGCGGCCTGGTCGCGGCTTTGCAATACGAAGCCATGCGCGCACGGGTGCCGGCGGATCGCCCCGTGCGCTCGCTGGCGATCACCTTTGTCGGGCCCGTAGAACCCGAAGTGCCGGTCAGTTTTGAAGTCGATGTCCTGCGCGAAGGCAAGGCGGTCAGCCAAGTGCTGGGCCGGGCGATGCAGAAGGGACAAGTGGTGACGTTGATCCAGGGCAGCTTCGGCGCCTCGCGACCGTCCGAAGTGGCGGTAACCGCCACGCCGGCCCCCGAAATGAAGCACTGGGACGATTGCCAGGAACTGCCGTATGTCAAAGGCATGACCCCGGAATTCATGCGCCATCTGGCGATGCGCTGGAGTGTCGGAGGCCTGCCGTTCACCGGCAATAAATCCCGCGAGATGGGCGGCTGGGTACGCTTGCGTGGTGATGTTAAGGAAGAGGCGGTCACTGAGTCGCATATCCTGGCACTGGTGGATGCCTGGCCGCCGGCGCTGTTGCCGCACCTGAATAAAGTCGCAATGGGCAGCACGCTGACCTGGACCATCGAATTCGTCCAGCCGTTGCTCGAACTGAGCACCCTGGACTGGTGCAAATACCTCGTTGAAATCGAACATGCCGCTGACGGCTACGGTCATGCGGCCGCGAAACTGTGGAACGCGGACGGTCAGCTGATTGCCATGAGTCGGCAGACCGTGACGATTTTTGCCTGATCAGTGACGACGGTGGCGCTCACGCCAGGCGCGCCACCAGCCGCCGCTGAGGAAAAAGCGCGGAAAGGTCAGGAACTGCTCGACCAGCAGGCGCGACACCGCATCTTTGCGATCACTGAACGGCTCGGAGGCTTGCGCCTCCAGGTTGTGACCGTGGCGTTGCAGGCCCAAGGCTGCGAGCAGGCCGATGATGCCAATCGCGAAGTTCGCAAAGCTCAGGCTGAACACCCCGCACACCAGCAGCAGAAAGGCCACGATGAACAGCGGCACGGCAATCAGGTGCAGCACCAGATTCGCCGGGTGCTGGTGGTTGTCCGGGTACGCGCGCCATTGCCAGGCGGGAAGGTTGGGGTGACGTTTGCCCATGATGCTGATCCTCGATCCATGTTGAACACATGGTTGAAGAATAGGCGCGGCATTGGCGGGCTGCGAATCAAGGATGGCTATCGGAGCGATAGGTGTCATGGTCAATATTGATGTTGGTCCGGCCGACGCCATCGCGGGCAAGCCTTGCTCCTACAGGGGCACTACGCAAATCCTGTAGGAGCAAGGCTTGCCCGCGAAGAGGGCCTTAGAGTTTCAACTGCCCAATGGCCTTGCTCAACTCCCCGGCCAACGCCGCCAACTCATTACTGGTCGTCGCCGAATCCACCGTCTGCTGCACCGTGTTCTCGGTCACATCGCGAATGCTTACCACCGCCCGGTTCATCTCCTCCGCCACTTGGCTCTGCTGCTCGGCCGCCACCGCGATCTGCGTGTTGCTTTCACGCATCTGCGCCACGGCGCTGGTGATTTCCACCAACGCGGCGCCGGCCTCTTGAGCCTGTTGCACACAGTCGTCGGCCTTGAACGAGCTTTCCTGCATGAAGTCCACCGCGTCCCGGGTTCCGGCCTGCAACGCCGAGACCATCAGGGTGATTTCGTCGGTCGAGGTCTGCACCCGTTTGGCCAGGTTGCGCACTTCATCGGCGACCACCGCAAAGCCACGTCCCATTTCCCCGGCCCGGGCCGCTTCAATCGCGGCGTTCAGCGCCAGCAGGTTGGTTTGCTCGGCGATGCTGTGGATCACATTGACCACGCCGTTGATCTTCTGACTGTCCTCGGCCAGACGCTGAATCATCTCGGCCGTCTGCTGCACGCCATTGGACAACCCGGCAATCGACTTTTGCACGCGACTGACCACTTCCTGACCGCTGCCGGCCAGGGTATCGGCGGTTTGCGAGAGGTCGCGGGTGGCGCCGGCGTGCTGGGCGATGTGATAGACGGTGGCGGTCATTTCGTTGATCGCCGTGGCGGCCTGGTCGGTTTCGCTTTGCTGGCCCAGCATGCCGTGACGGACCTCGTTCATGCTCGATGCCAGCCGCGCCGCGCCGACGTCCAGTTGCCGGGCGGTGCTGGCGACGGTGTTGACCACCCGCTGATAACCGGCCTGCATGGCGTTGAACGCGCCGGCCATCTGCCCGACCTCGTCGGTGCAGGCCAGCGGCACACGGGCTGACAGGTCGCCGGTTTTCTCAACGTGGAGCATCACGTCTTTCAAGGTGTTGAGCTGGCTGAGCAGAAATCGGATCAACAGTTGCGACGCCCCGAGCATCGCCAGCATCAGAATGAACACCGCCACGGCGTAGTTGGCGAAACGCTCACCGAACACCTGGCTCAGGCTCGGGCCATAAGCGATCACCGCCACCTGCTGACCATCGGTGCGCGTGAACACTTCCGCGCCCATCAGCGGGTTGTCGCCGAACAGCGGCATCGAGTTGATCTCGACCCAACCGTTGGCATCCGCGAATTCCGGCACGGGCTGCTCGTTCAGCAACGGCGCCTGCCCGCGACTGAACGTCAGCAGGTGATCGGCCTTGGGCAGCGCTTGTCCGGCAGGCCAGGCGTTGAGCAATCGCGCCTGAGCCTGAGCGGACGCTTGCGAGGCATGACTGCGGGCCTGCTGTTCGAGTTGTACGGCGTACAACACCAACAACAGGGTGGTGACGAAGGCGACAGCGTTGACCGCCCAGAATTTATATTTCAGCGAGATGTTGCTAAGCCAGGCACCCATGGAGGTCTTCTCTGATAGCGGAAACAGCATTGGCAAGGTGCCAGCATTGTGCCGCTACCCGAGGCGCCGGATCTTGATATGCGTCAACATTCCCGACTGTGTTCCGCGCAGGAATTGCGGGGCGTAATGCGCTATCCTTCGCGCCTTCAAAATTCCCTCGCTACAGGATTCCGCCCCCATGAAAGCCGCACTCGTCGAACTCATCAGCAAAATCAGCTCCGGGTGCATGAGCGAAGACGAAATCCTCAAAGTCGCTGACGAAGCGGCCCAGGCCTACGCCGATCCAGAGGCTTTTCTGACGGCCAATCCGGACATCAACTACGACGACACCTTCCCGATTCCGCTCGGCGAGTGGGTCGTCGTCGGCAGCCTGCCGGAAACCGTACTGTTCCAGGCCGACACCTACATGGACCTGTTCGCGCAGATCGTCGCGTCGTTCGGCCCGGGCGTGGATTTCAACATCAAACCCAAGCAACTGGCCAAGACCGAAGCCCTGACCGCGCTCAATCGCATCCAGGTGCAGATGGGCAGCATGAACAAGGAAAACGGCGGTTACACGCTGATGAACTTCAGCCAGCTGCTGGACGACGAACTGCAAGTGGTGCTGGTCTATGGCAACGACGTGCCGCGTGTGCTCGAGTTGTGCGCTGAGGTCGGCATCGTGGCCGCGCCTTCCCTGGAAGCCCTGAAAGTGGCAATCCACGTTTGATGGAATAAAACGGAACCCCGCTGGAGCCGGCTATCCTAAGAGTGAACATCACTCTTAGGGAGCGACACCATGGGTTCCACGTTCAACGGCCTGGTTGGCCTGATCATTCTTGCCCTGGACATCTGGGCAATCATCAACGTGCTGAAAAGTGGCGCCGATACCGGGATGAAAATCGTCTGGGTCCTGCTGATCCTGCTGCTGCCGGTCCTGGGCCTGATCATCTGGGCCATCGCCGGGCCACGGGGCAACGTGCGAATCTGACAGAACGAACACTGCCCCTGTAGGAGCAAGGCTTGCCCGCGAAGAACGATAACGCGGTCTTTCTGTTAAATCGTGTAATCGTTCTTCGCGGGCAAGCCTTGCTCCTACGGGACAGTGTCGCGTCATCAACTGACGTTCGACCTGTCATCTTCCGCGACGTAGAATGCGCGCCTTTCCCGGGCAATCGAGCAGATCGATTGGCCATCATGGGCGGGTAACCGTCCGTTGCCACCCGCATTCATCGGAGCACTTCCCATGAGCAACACCCCAGCCAGCGACTACCTGGAAACCCTCTACGAAGGCTACGGCCAGCGTTTTCGCATGGAAAAACTGCTGCACGAAGTGCGCACCGAACACCAGCACCTGGTGATTTTCGAAAACCCGCGCATGGGCCGTGTCATGGCGCTGGACGGTGTGATCCAGACCACCGAAGCCGACGAATTCATCTACCACGAAATGCTCACCCATGTGCCGATCCTGGCGCACGGCAGTGCCAAGCGCGTGCTGATCATCGGTGGCGGCGACGGCGGCATGCTGCGTGAAGTGGCCAAACACGGCGGCGTCGAGCACATCACCATGGTCGAGATCGACGGCACCGTGGTCGACATGTGCAAGGAATTCCTGCCGAACCACTCCAAGGGTGCGTTCGATGATCCACGCCTGAACCTGGTGATCGATGACGGCATGCGCTTCGTCGCCACCACCACCGAAAAGTTCGACGTGATCATCTCCGACTCCACCGACCCGATCGGTCCGGGCGAAGTGCTGTTCTCGGAAAACTTCTACCAGGCCTGCCGTCGCTGCCTGAACGAGGGCGGTATCCTGGTGACCCAGAACGGCACGCCGTTCATGCAGATCGAAGAAGTCAAAACCACCGCCGGGCGCCTGCGCAGCCTGTTCCCGGACTGGCACTTCTATCAGGCCGCCGTGCCGACCTACATCGGCGGTTCGATGACATTTGCCTGGGGCGCGACCAATACCGCCTATCGCAAACTGTCCCGCGAAACCCTGCAGCAGCGCTTCGCCGGCAGCGGCATCATCACCCGCTACTACAACCCGGAAATCCACATTGGCGCGTTTGCCTTGCCGCAATACGTGCTGCAAGCGATCAACAAGCCAAGCAACGACTAAACTAAAGAAGTACGCATAACCCTGTAGGAGCCGAGCTTGCTCGCGATGACTGCCGTCCAGTCGATAGAGATGTCGGCTGATAGAACGCTATCGCGAGCAAGCTCGGCTCCTACAGCTCCTGTGTTTTTGATGCTTGCGTGCCGTAATCCGTTTGAACGATCAGTCAGGCCAAAAGTCCAGATAGTTGTAAGCCCATTTGCGGGTTTGTTCGAGGAGGCACTGATGCAAAAGTGGAAGATCACTTTCGTGGATGACCACGGCGAAACTGTCGACGAAGTCTTTGAGTGCGACGAGTGCCCGGACAACGAGCACGCCGCGAAACTGCTCAAGGAGCGGCTTTTTCCCGTCGCCGCCGAACTGGATCTGAACGATCTGGAGGGGCGGACTGCTGACGCTAGCGTCAAAAACCTCAAGACCCAGAACAGCATACAAATCCTCGGCATTACTCCCGTCTGATACACCTCTGGCACACTCGTGAAACACCAGGCCTTGGCAGCGGCGCTTACTTGGGGCTACTCTGCAAGCGAGATCAGCGATTGGATCGCTAAGGTCTGGTCTTGTCAGCTACATGCTTGTTTCCCGGCGGCAACGTGGTTGCCGTATTGCTCGCACCATTCGGTTGCGGGCGTCGGGAGTACGGAAAGTCTATCCATCGGTTTGAGGAGGACGTTTCATGAGCACAGCCTATCAAGAAGACATCAGCAGCTCGGTGCTGCGCCGCATGAAAGAAGGCGGTTTCGACTTTTCACGATTCCATCCCATCGAGTTCTACGCCATTTTCCCGGACGAGGAGCGGGCACGCAGGGCGGCAGGGCATTATTCCGGCGAATCCATGAATGCACAGATCAGCGTACGCGACGACGGCGCATGGGCCCTGGAACTGAGCAAAGTGATGTCCGCCACCTATGACGGCATCGGCGACTTTGAGCAGGACTTCGAGGCGGTGGTCGAGCCTTTGGGCGGCATCATCGAAGGGTGGGGCGTCAAGCAGGAGGTACGAGGGCTACTCGCATAACACTATGAACAGCGACAACATCCACTAACGGCTGACCTTCGGGTTGGCCGTTTTCGTTTGTGGGCGATGGAAAACAGCCTTGGCAAAATCCTGAAACAAGAACCCGGCGCAAAAAAAAGCCGCCTAAACAGGCGGCTAAAAGGGAAGTTCGGTGAGCATTTCCAGCGAATGCGCCGATTATCCGCAGCCACTGCCGGGCAGTGAAATCAACTCTGGCTATGCTGGTGATAGGCGAAAGCATTGCTTCGCAATGAAGCGGGGGCAATCAGGTTGGGGTATTTACCGCACAGGAATGGTGCGGTGTATGCGCGACGAATATCTAACCGATTGATTTAAAAGCGTTTATGCCGATGGCACGGGCCTTGCGAAGGCCTGTAAGTCCGGGTGACAAGGAGTACGGCATGATCCGCAACTATTTTGATGAGATGTACGATGCCGGCGGCCAGGTCCGCCCGCATTATCGGGAGTTTGCCCGTTGGCTGGCCGAGACGCCTGACGAACTGCTGGCCCAACGGCGACGCGAGGCCGATCTGTTGTTTCATCGCGCCGGGATTACCTTCACGCTCTACGGGGACGAGCAGGGCACAGAGCGCCTGATCCCCTTCGACACCATTCCGCGCAGCATCCCCGCCAGCGAATGGCGGATCGTCGAACGCGGCTGCATCCAGCGGGTCAAGGCGTTGAACATGTTCCTCGCCGACCTCTATCACGAGCAGCGCATCATCAAGGCGGGCATCATTCCGGCCGAGCAAGTACTGGCCAACGAGCAATACCAGTTGGCGATGCAAGGCCTGGATTTGCACCGGGATATCTATTCGCACATCTCCGGCGTCGATCTGGTGCGTGATGGCGACGGCACGTACTACGTGCTCGAAGACAACCTTCGTACACCGAGCGGCGTGAGCTACATGCTCGAAGACCGCAAGATGATGATGCGGCTGTTCCCCGAACTGTTCTCGGCCCAGCGCATCGCGCCGATCGACCATTATCCGAACCTGTTGCTCGACACCCTGAAAAGCTCCAGCCCGATCGATAACCCGAGCGTGGTGGTGCTGACGCCGGGGCGTTTCAACAGTGCGTTTTTCGAGCATGCATTCCTGGCGCGGGAAATGGGCGTTGAACTGGTAGAAGGCGCGGACCTCTTCGTGCGTGACGACAAGGTGTTCATGCGCACCACGGACGGGCCGAAAGCCGTCGATGTGATCTACCGTCGCCTCGACGATGCGTTCCTCGACCCGCTGGCGTTCAATCCGGATTCGATGCTCGGCGTACCGGGGCTGTTGTCGTCCTACCGCTCGGGCCACGTGGTGCTGGCGAATGCCATCGGCACCGGGGTTGCGGACGACAAGTCGGTGTATCCGTTTGTGACGGACATGATCCGTTTCTACCTCGATGAAGAACCGATCCTGAAGAACGTGCCGACGTTCCAGTGCCGCAATCCTTCTGAACTGTCCCACGTGCTGGCCAATCTTCCGGACCTGGTGGTCAAGGAAACCCAAGGCTCCGGCGGTTACGGAATGCTGGTGGGGCCGGCGGCGACGGCGGCGGAAATCGAGTCGTTCCGCGCCCGCATCAAGGCCAAGCCACACGCGTACATCGCGCAACCGACGTTGTCCCTGTCGACCTGTCCGACCTTTGTCGAAAACGGCATCGCTCCACGCCACATCGACCTGCGTCCGTTTGTATTGTCTGGCCGCGAAACCCGGGTTGTGCCCGGCGGTTTGACCCGTGTCGCCCTGCGTGAAGGCTCCCTGGTGGTGAATTCCTCACAGGGCGGCGGAACCAAGGACACCTGGGTGGTTGAGGATTAAGGAAGCCTGCCATGTTAAGTAGAACTGCCTCGGATTTGTATTGGATGTCGCGTTACCTGGAGCGGGCGGAAAACCTCGCACGGATGCTCGACATCAGTTATTCACTGTCGCTGATGCCACAGGATGGACGCGGTGACGGTCTGCATGAACTCGCCATGCCGCTGCTGATAACCGGCACCCTGGACGATTACCTCGAACGCCACGGCGAGCTGCATGCCGAGCGGCTGCTGCACTTTTTCGCCCTCGACGCGGCCAACCCAGCGAGCATTTACAGCTGTCTCGGCGCCGCACGGGCCAGCGCCCATGCAGTGCGTGGGCGAATCACCGCCGACATGTGGGAAAACATCAACGCCACCTGGCTGGAAATTCGCGGGATCGCCGAGCAGGGCTTGAGTCGCTACGGCATGAGCCGTTTCTGCGAGTGGATCAAGGAACGTTCGCACCTGTTTCGCGGCGCGTCCTACGGCACCATCATGCGTAACGATGCGTTCCGTTTCATTCGGCTGGGCACGTTTATCGAAAGGGCCGACAACACCTTGCGCCTGCTCGACGCCCGCTACGAAATGGCCGGCGATCAGGCCGAAGCGGTCAGCGACGGCACAGCCCACGCCTATTACCAGTGGAGCGCTTTGTTAAGGGCGTTGTCGTCGTTCGAGGCCTATACCGAAATCTACCGCGACGCTCCCGGTGCCCGGCATGTGGCAGAACTGCTGCTGTTGCGTGCTGATGTGCCACGTTCGCTACGGGCCTGCACCGAAGAAATCGACCAGATCCTCGCCCAACTGCCCGGCGCCAACGGCCGTCCCGCGCAACGCCTGGCGGCGGAGATGGACGCACGCCTGCGCTACACCGGCATCACCGAAATTCTCGACGAAGGCCTGCACGCCTGGCTGACCGAGTTCATCCCGCTGGTGCGCCAGTTGGGTAACGCCATACACAGTTCCTACCTGGAGGCTGCATGAGACTTTCCATTAGCCACGAGACCACCTATCACTACGAAGATCAGGTGCGGGCGAGCATCCAGTATCTGCGACTGACACCCCACGACAGCGAGCGCCAGCACGTGCTCAGCTGGCAACTCGACCTGCCGCGCCCGGTGCGCGCGCAACTCGATCCGTTCGGCAACATCCTGCATGTGCTGACCATGGACGAGCCGCATGAAGCGATCATCATCGGCGCCCGTGGCCAGGTCGACATCGACGAACTGCGTGAAGCCGAGCACGAGAGCCAGTCGGCGCTGCCGTTTTTGCGTTTCACGCGCCTGACCGAAGCCGACGAAGCCTTGCGTGCGTTCGCCGAGAAAGAATGCAAAAAGCGTCGGGATCGCACATCGCTGATCGATCTGATGCATGGCCTTAACCAGCACATGACCTACACGCCGGGCTCCACCGAAGTGGATACCAGCGCGGCTCAGGCCTTTGCCGGGCGTTCGGGCGTGTGCCAGGACCACACGCACGCGTTCCTCGCCTGCGCCCGCAGCCTGGGCATTCCGTCGCGTTATGTGTCGGGGTATCTGTACAGCGAGAATTGCGAGCATCTGGCCAGTCACGCGTGGGCGGAAGCCTGGCTGGATGACGCGTGGTACAGCTTTGACGTGACCAATGAACTGGCGCGGCCGGAGCGCCATTTGAAGCTGGCGGTGGGCCTGGATTACCTGGATGCCTGTCCGGTGCGCGGGATGCGTCGCGGCGGCGGGTGTGAGCAGATGCATGCGAAGGTGTTTGTGTCGCCGACGCCGATGCCGGTGATCTCAGTCCAACAACAGTGATCATAAATTATTGGGGAGAAGGTGCTTTTGTGGCGAGGGAGCTTGCTCCCGCTCGACTGCGCAGCAGTCGCAAATTCGATAAAAGCGGTTTGCATGACGGATCGCGTCGCCTGGTTTGAGGGCCGCTTCGCGGCCCAGCGGGAGCAAGCTCCCTCGCCACAGGTGTATCTGCTACTTATTGGCTGTGATCTGCTTGCGCCCAGCCATATGCTTCAAATACCCCACCAACATTTCCAGATCGCCGTCGGGCAACACCTGCGCCGAAAACCCCGGCATCTTCGCCTGCGGCCACTGCCGCAAACTCTGCGGATCACGGATATACCGCTTCAAAAAGTCCGCGCCAAAATACTCGGTCGGGTTAAACGGAACATTAAGATCCGGCCCGAACTGCGCATCCCCGGCGCCATTGAGACGATGACACGCCAGGCAGTTCTTCTGAAACAGTGCAAACCCCAGATTCACCGGATGGTCCGCCTTTAACGCCGGATCCGGCAACAGGGCAGGGAAGCGCTCCGCCACTGGCGCCATGCGTTTGATGCTTGCCACTTGAAAGGGCCATTGTTCAGGGCTGATGTTGCCCGCCTGCGGGTTAGTCCAGACCAGATAAAACGGCCCCGCACCTGGCTTGCCTTCGGACAGCGGTGGCCACGGCTTGGCCGGGTCTTCAATCGCCAGCCAGGCTCGCGCGCCTTTGGCATTGAGCAACGGAGCGGCCGCCAGTTCAGCGGCAAAACCATCCAGCGCCACCGCTTGCAGGTGATCGTCAGGCTTGATGCCGGTCAACAACGCCGCCAGAGGCACGGCGCGATAGCTCATGTCCCGTTTATAGGAAACGTCGTTGGTAATCGTGATGGTCTGTAACTGAGGATGCTTGAGCAATTCCTCGGTCTGCCAGGTGCGACTGTTCGCGCCCAGCTCCAGGTTCAGCTGTGCGGCATAAAGGGGCGAGCCGAACAGCAAGGCCCCGAGCAGAATGAGCGTTTTCAAATGATCGCCGTCCATGTCGTGGAAGTGCCGCAAAGGTTGGCACACCCACGCTGGCCCGGGTAGCGAGCCAGTCACATTTTTGATGAGGCGATAAAAAACCTTGGCGCCGTATTTTTAATAACAGACTTAACCGATCACCTTCGTCAGGTTCGGCAAAATCAACAACAGCGTAGTGGCGAAAAGAATGAGCCCGGCTTGACGTACTTTCGAATGTTTGAACATGGCTTGACCGCCTTTTTGTTATTCCTGATGCCTGCCTGCATATCTCCATGACGGCAGCGCGTTGCACTTCCTGTAGGGCGAGCGCCTCGGCAAAACCCGACGACAACATCGCATATGTTCACCTTAGGGCCCGCGTCACTCGTGGTTTAGATCCCTTTCGTATGGAGTGCGCACTTATTGCTTTAAAAAAGGCATGAGGCCTATTGCCAGCTTCTTTGCCGCCCTTTTGCTAGACAGCTCGGTGTCCTGAAACGGTTAATCCGGTAGCACACTACCGTCCGTCTGAGCGTGTCCGTCAACGTCCGTGAGCATTGCGGTCATTGAATCGGCGGTGGCTCGGCATAAGGTGAAGGCTCAGTATTTTCACCGTCAGGTTCGAGGACGTCATGACCCAAGCTTTGATTTTCGACGCGTTACGCACGCCCCGTGGCAAAGGCAAGGCCGATGGCGCCCTGCACAGCGTCAAACCGGTGAACCTGGTGGCCGGGTTGCTCAGGGCGCTGCAGCAGCGCACCTCGCTGGACACCAGTCAGGTCGATGACGTGGTGCTGGGCTGCGTGACGCCGGTCGGCGATCAAGGTGCCGACATCGCCAAAACCGCGACACAAGTGTCCGATTGGGACGTCAGCGTGGCAGGTGTGCAGATCAACCGTTTCTGCGCGTCGGGGCTGGAAGCGGTGAACCTCGGGGCGATGAAAGTGCGTTCCGGCTTCGAAGAACTGGTGGTGGTCGGTGGCGTCGAGTCGATGTCCCGGGTGCCGATGGGCAGCGACGGCGGCGCCTGGGCGCTGGATCCGGAAACCAATCTGCACAGCCATTTCACACCGCAAGGCGTAGGCGCCGACCTGATCGCCACCCTTGAAGGGTTCAGCCGTCAGGACGTCGATGCCTACGCGCTGCATTCCCAGCAAAAAGCCGCGCGGGCCCGGGCCGATGGATCGTTCAGTAAATCGCTGGTGCCGGTACGGGACCAGAACGGCATTCTCCTGCTCGATCACGATGAATTCATCCGCGCCGACTCCACGCTTGAAGGCTTGGGCAAGCTCAAGCCGAGCTTCGAGATGATGGGGCAAATGGGTTTCGACGCCACCGCGCTGCGGGTCTACAGCCACGTCGAGCGCATCAACCATGTGCACACGCCGGGCAACAGTTCGGGGATCGTCGATGGCGCGGCGCTGATGTTGATCGGCTCCGAGGCAAAGGGTCGCGCGCTGGGCTTGCAGCCACGGGCGCGGATAGTCGCCACGGCGGTTACCAGTACCGACCCGACCATCATGCTCACCGGCCCGGCGCCGGCTACGCGCAAGGCGCTGGCCAAAGCCGGGCTGCGGGTCGAAGACATCGACCTGTTTGAGGTCAACGAGGCGTTTGCCTCTGTCGTACTGAAATTCATCAAGGACATGACCATCGACCCGGATAAGGTCAACGTCAACGGCGGCTCCATCGCCATGGGCCACCCGCTGGGCGCCACCGGCTGCGCAATTCTCGGCACGCTGCTCGATGAACTGGAAACCCGGCGTCTGCGCTATGGCCTGGCCACGCTGTGTGTCGGCGGCGGCATGGGCATTGCCACCATCATCGAACGCCTCTGAGCCCTGACTTCCAAGGAATCATCTTCATGACCGAAGCCATTCGTTACGAAAAAGGGCAGGACCAGATTGTCGTCCTGACCATCGACATGCCGGGCCAGAGCGCCAACACCATGAACGCGGTTTACCGTGAGGCCATGGCTGTCTGCATTGCCCGTTTGGTTGCTGAAAAAGAAAGCATCGCCGGCGTCATCATCACCTCGGCCAAGAACACGTTCTTCGCCGGTGGCGACTTGAATGAACTGATCAAGGTCGGCAAGCCTGAGGCCAAAGCGTTCTACGACATGGTGCTGACGCTGAAGGGCCAATTGCGCACTTTGGAAACCCTCGGAAAACCTCTGGTCGCCGCGATCAACGGCGCGGCGCTGGGCGGTGGTTGGGAAATCTGCCTGGCGTGCCATCACCGCGTGGCGCTGGATAATGCATCCGTGCAGCTTGGTTTGCCGGAGGTCACCCTTGGCTTGCTGCCGGGCGGCGGCGGGGTGGTGCGCATGGTGCGCATGCTCGGTCTGGAAAAAGCCTTGCCGTATCTGCTTGAAGGCAAGAAGGTCCGCCCGCAACAAGCGTTGCAGGCGGGTTTGATCGATGAGCTGGCAGCGAATAGCGATGAGCTCCTGACCAAGGCTCGGGCCTGGATCATCGCCAATCCAGCGGCTGTACAGCGCTGGGACGTGAAGGGCTACCAGATTCCAGGTGGTACGCCATCGAATCCAAAAGTCGCGCAGATGCTGGCGATTGCGCCGTCGATCCTGCGCACGAAAACCCAGGGCTGCCTGCCCGCGCCGGAGAAGATTCTTTGCGCCGCCGTTGAAGGCGCGCAGGTGGATTTCGATACCGCGCACCTGATCGAAACCCGCTACTTCACCGAGCTGACCACCGGCCAGATCTCGAAAAACCTGATCGGCACTTTCTGGTTCCAGCTCAACGAGATCAATGCGGGCGGCTCGCGGCCGCAAGGGTTTGCACCGTATGTGACGCGTCGTGTGGGAGTTTTGGGCGCAGGGATGATGGGCGCCGGGATCGCTTTTGTCAGCGCATCGGCGGGCCTCGAAGTGGTGCTCAAGGACATCAGCCTCGCGGCAGCGGAGAAGGGCAAGGCTCATTCGGCTGCGTTGCTGGACAAGAAAGTTGCCCGCGGCCAGTTAAGCGCCGAGCAGCGCGACGCGGTGTTGGCGCGGATTAAAATCACTGAAAATGACGCCGATCTGGCCGGTTGCGACCTGATCATTGAAGCCGTGTTCGAAGATCGCGAGTTGAAAGCTAAAGTCTCTTCAGCCGCGCAACACGTCGTTGGCCCGGACGCGGTCATCGCTTCCAACACGTCGACCTTGCCCATCACTGGACTCGCCACCGCCGTCCCGGATCAGAGCAAGTTCATCGGCCTGCATTTCTTCAGCCCCGTGGAAAAAATGCCCTTGGTGGAAATCATCAAGGGCGTCCACACCAGCGCCGAAACGCTGGCCCGCGGTTTTGATTTCGTACTGCAAATCAAGAAAACGCCGATTGTGGTCAACGACAGCCGCGGCTTCTTCACCTCACGGGTGTTTGGCACCTTCACCAACGAAGGCATTGCCATGCTCGGCGAAGGCGTCAGCGCAGCGATGATCGAGACTGAAGCGCGCAAGGCCGGCATGCCCATCGGGCCTCTGGCGATCTCCGACGAAGTTTCCCTCAGCCTCATGAGCCATATCCGTCAGCAAACCGCCAAAGACCTGCAAGCAGAAGGGAAACCGCTGATTGAGCACCCCGCGTTTGCCGTGATTGACTTGCTGCTCAACGAATACAAGCGTCCGGGCAAAGCCGCGGGCGGTGGCTTCTACGAGTACCCGAGCGGTGGCCAGAAGCATTTGTGGCCGGAGCTGAAAACCCGCTTCGAGAAAGCCGACGGACAGATTTCGCCAAAGGATGTGCGTGATCGCCTGCTGTTCGTGCAAGCCCTCGAAACCGTGCGCTGCGTGGAAGAGGGCGTGCTGACCTCGACGGCGGACGCCAACGTCGGGTCGATCTTCGGTATCGGTTTTGCGGCCTGGACCGGCGGTGCGCTGCAGTTCATCAATCAGTACGGTGTGAAGGACTTTGTCGCCCGCGCTCAATACCTCGCCGAACAGTACGGCGAACGGTTCGCACCACCGGCGCTGCTGTTGCAAAAAGCCGCCAAAGGGGAGGTGTTTTAAGGGACCGATGACGCACTCCGGGGCTTGCCTTGTCACCCCGTTTCGAGGCAGGCTCTGAGGTGTGCATTATTCCCATCACGTGTCAGGTATTTTTTATGTCGTTACGCATCTGCATTCTGGAAACCGACATCCTGCGTCCGGAACTGGTCGATCAATATCAGGGTTACGGGCAGATGTTCCAGCGTCTGTTTTCGCAGCAGCCCATCGCGGCCGAGTTCACCGTCTACAACGTGATGCAGGGCGAATACCCGACCGATGATGAGGTTTTTGACGCCTATCTCGTCACCGGCAGCAAGGCCGATTCGTTCGGCACCGACCCGTGGATCGAAACCCTCCGGGCTTACCTGCTGACCCGTTACGAACGCGGCGACAAACTGCTGGGTGTGTGCTTCGGCCATCAGTTGCTGGCGTTGCTGCTGGGCGGCAAGAGTGAGCGCGCGACTCAGGGCTGGGGCGTCGGCACACACAGCTACAAACTGGCGGCCAAGGCGCCATGGATGAGCCCGTTGCGCGAAGAGCTAACGTTGTTGATCAGTCACCAGGATCAGGTGACGTCGCTACCGGAAAACGCCACGGTCATCGCTTCCAGCGAATTCTGTCCGTTTGCCGCGTACCACATCAACGACCAGGTGCTGTGCTTCCAGGGGCATCCGGAGTTCATTCACGATTATTCGCGGGCGTTGCTGGATATTCGCCAGGAAGTGCTGGGCGAGCAGATTTATTCGAAAGGCATGGCGAGCCTTGAGCATGAGCATCACGGCACCACTGTTGCAGAATGGATGATGCGGTTTGTGGCGCATAAGCCGGTGGATCAGTCGGTTTAGCAACTGGCACACCACCTGTGGCGAGGGAGCTTGCTCCCGTCGGGCAGCGAAGCGGCCCTAAAAATGGGCCTGCTACGCAGTCAAGCGGGAGCAAGCTCGCCACAAAAGGTTGTCAAAGCCACCCCGACTTCTTGAAACTCGCCCACAAACTCACACAGCCCACCGCAATAAACCCCAATACCGCGAAATACCCGTAATGCCAGGTCAGCTCAGGCATGTTCTCGAAATTCATCCCGTAAACACCGGCCACCGCCGTCGGAAACGCTAGAATCGCCGCCCACGCCGCAAACTTGCGCTGCACTACGCTCTGCCGTGACGCCTCCAGCAACACCCCGACTGCAATGGTCTGACTGGCGATATCCGCCAGGGTTGTCAGGTCTTCCAACTGCCGTGTCACATGGATCTGCACATCGCGGAAATACGGACGCATGTTCTTGTCGATGAACGGAAAGCTCAGCTTCTGCAACTCCTCGCCGATTTCTACCATCGGTGCCGCATACCGGCGCAAGCGCAATACATCGCGGCGCAAACTGTGGAGTTTTTGAATGTCGCGCTCGTTCAGGGAGCTGCCCATGACGTTACGTTCCAGCTCATCGATCTCTGCATGGATCGCTTCGCCCATCGGCTGGTAGTTTTCAATCACAAAGTCGAGGATGGCATAGAGTACGAAATCTTCTCCGTGCTCCAGCAACAGCGGACGCGCCTCACAACGCTGCCGGACAAGGGCGTAGGACGCCGAGTGACCGTTTCGGGCGGTAATGATGTAACCATTGCCGGCAAAGATATGAGTCTCGATGAACTCCAGTTTGCCTTCATTGCGAATAGGCGAATACGTGACAATAAACAGCGCGTCGCCAAAGGTCTCCAGTTTCGGTCGACTGTGTTTTTCTAGGGCGTCTTCAATGGCCAGTTCGTGCAAGTTGAACTGGCGTTGCAAATTAAACAACTCCTGGGCATTCGGTTCTTCGAGTCCGATCCAGACAAAGTGGCCAGGTTTGGCAGCCCAGGCAGCGCCTTCGTCGAGGGTAATATTGGTGACTTTCTTACCAGCGCTGTAAACCGCAGCAGCAACAACTCTACCCATGATTCAGGTTCACTTCTTATTGGCAGGTGGTAGTAGCAGGCAGTGTTCAGCTTAGCCTTGTCTGCTGCTTGAGAGTCAGTGAAATCTGCAGAGTTCGAAGGCAAAAGCTCGCAGGCAAAAGAAAACCCGCACAGGACGGGTTTCGTTTCACGCGGCTTGCAGTTGCCGATCCATCGAGGCGATGCACTCGCGCATCTGCTCGCGGCACTGGGCGATCAGCAGGGGCATGTCGTCCAGGCTCAGTCCGGTGGTAGGAATTGCCGGCAGTGAACGGATCAGAATTTTCCCACTGCGCCAGCGGTTCAATCGCATGTGTTTGACGTAACTGCTGACACACACTGGAACGATTGGCACGCCGGCCGCAATCGCCATCTGGAACGCACCTTTCTTGAAGGGCAGCAGTTCTTCGCCGAGGTTGCGCGTGCCTTCCGGGAATACCCAGATCGAGGTGTCTTCATGCTGCAAGGTATGCGTCGTGGTCAGCATCGACTGGCGCGCCTTGTGCGAATTGCCACGGTCAATCAACACATTGCCGGCCAGCCAGAACAACTGGCCGAACAACGGCACCCACTTCAGGCTCTTCTTGCCGATGCACACGGTGCGGCGCGGCACCACGTTGCCGAACACAAACAGGTCGTAGTTGGACTGGTGGTTGGCGATGATCACGCAGCTGTCAGGCTTGTCCATCAACGGACCGACTTCAGCCTTCACCCGCAAACGCAGAATACACATCGCCGGCCAAGCATATAGACGCGCGCATAAACGGCTGTTGTCCGGATTGAACGGCCGACACAGACCCAGGATCACCCCCAGCACACCGGCCAGGATAAAGTGCAGGCCCATCAATAACATACGAAGCACGAACAGCATTTGCAGGCCCCACCGGGACAAAAGGTGGCGCAGTGTACGGATGTGCACTGTTTTCGGCAATTGCCGCTAAAGAGGTAGGAGATAGCCGATGTTTGAGCGCATGTTTCCGACTTATTGGTCAGACGCGTTCTAGAGCGGTTGTAGGCTCTTCAACAACGCGTGTACGAAAAAGCCCGACACGACGGTCGGGCTTTTCGGTGGAGCGCTCTTGGGCTTAACCCAAATGTTCCTGATCCAGGATGATCGCGTTATCCAGCGTTTCCAGCAGTGCCTTGCGTACTTTCAGCTTGGTGTTCTTGTGCGCAGTCATGTTGATTTTCTTCAGTTGACGAGCCGCCGCCAGTGCCGCGCCCTGCAACTCTTCAGCCGACACCACCACGTCAAGGAAGCCTGCATCCACGGCACTCTGCGGATTGAACATCTCGCCATTGATAACCGAACGGTGGAACGCCGATTTACGCAGGCGATCACGCGCGATCTCGATCCCGGCGTGGTGCATGGTCATGCCGATCTGCACTTCGTTCAGGCCAATGCTGAACGGGCCGTCGACCCCGATGCGGTAATCCGCCGACAACAACAGGAACGCACCCTTCGCCACGGCGTGACCCGGGCATGCAACGATCACCGGGAACGGGTGCGACAGCAGGCGACGGGCCAGGGTCGAACCGGCCGTCACCAGCGCCACGGCTTCTTTAGGGCCGGCTGTCATCACCTTCAAGTCATAACCGCCCGACAGAATCCCGGGAGTACCGGTAATGATCACCACAGCACGATCAGTCACCGCCTGATCCAGCGCAGCATTAAACGCAGCAATCACGTCCGGGGAGATGGCATTGACCTTGCCGTTGCTCAAAGTCAGGGTCGCGATACCGTCTTCGAGGTGGTAGGAAATCAACTCACTCATGACGCTATTCCTTGTATGAAAGTAGGCAGACGTTACCCACCGCCGCAGGCCAGGTAAAGCGCCGTGACTGACCCGCCAGTCACACTTTCCCCTCCGGGCAAGCCCAGCCCCGCCACGCCCACCGTGCATTGCCTTCTATATAGAGAAGAGGTCGCGACGCCGGAGATTGGCAGGTTTGCCATGCCCCGAAACCCGCAGAACGTCCAAATCGCTAACCGCATGAAAATTCTGCAAAAAAAGTTTGCCATCAGAAAAGGTTTCGACTACATTAGCGCGCCTCGACAGACAGAACATGTGTGACGAGATACGGTGAAGTGTCCGAGTGGCTTAAGGAGCACGCCTGGAAAGTGTGTATACAAGAAATTGTATCGAGAGTTCGAATCTCTCCTTCACCGCCAAATTCGATGTAACCAGAACCCCTGATTTCGAAAGAAGTCAGGGGTTTGTGGTTTCTGGCGTCTGAAAAAGAAAATGCCGTTTGGCAGGTGGCAATCTGCCGACGCATGGTATATTCGATCCATTCGTGGTCCGGAGTTGAAGCTCCTTAGTGGATTTTGAAAGGAAGTTGAATACGACTTTAGTCTGGTATGCCTTACAACAAGGACGTACACGCGCTGAAGGGAGAAGCGCCAGGGCAAGATAAAATCTTCTCCACCTCTTTGCGTTTATTTTCCTGGAACCGGTTTGCTTGGGAAGCTTTGAAGGTGCACATTTTTTTATGAAAAGCGTTTACTTGGTCAGCAATGTATTAAATGGCGGGAAAACTTATGTTGAATACCTACTGCCAATACTGAATTCTCTGCGTGATCAATATGACTGCACAGTGCTTCAGACAGATAAGGCCGGTATCAGCAAGTCTGACGCAGAGCAGGTTCTGAATCATCCAGTTGAAGAAGTGGAGCTGGAATTCATCTTGGCGCTAAAGTCGCAAGTCATCTTCTCGAATGATGCTTCGATCGGTCGTCTGCTTGATGTGTCAAACTTTGGTGTTTATGTAGCGCATGGCAATGTCGGGATGCCCACTCAGGATAAATATTATTACTCTGCGTGGATGTCTTTTTGGGATGCGATTGTTTCTTCGTCCAGATCGGGATTCGATCTTGTTAAAACCGGCCTTGGGCTTTATCGGCGTGACAGGCGTGCATCGCTCATTGCGCCGATAGAAGAAGTGTGGCGATCGGATCTTCGAAACACCAGTGCCGTCTCTGTGCTGCCAGTCAAAGTTCCCGCAATGTTTGAACAGCCCCAAGAGCAAGTGCGAACTTCCGGGGAGTATGTTATAGGTCTGCTGCCGACCCAGCTTGGCATATGCCCCAATGGCGCCAATCTGTATGAAAACCTGGAAGTTGTCATTAATACAGTTAAACTGCAGATTCCCCACGCCAGTTTTATTTTGCGGCCTTATATGACGGATAGGGAACACCCGCTTGTAATGGATATTTGCAGGCAGCTTTCTCAGTGCGCATGGATTTCCATTGATGAGACCGAAAAGAGCAGTAAAGAGTTTTATAATCAATGTGACACCGTCATCACTGACGCCTCGACCGGCGGCGTTTCTTTTATGCTGAGTACGTGCAAGCTCCCTATTTATTATCTTCCGGCTACCAGCGAGAGTAATCCGATTATTCAGTCCTGGCTGGAGCAAATGGGCGGCTTGTTGCCAATCGCCAAAAACAGCGATGAACTTAAAGACATGGCGCTTGGTTTTACATTGCTTGCACCCGAGCAAGCTTATTTTATATACAAGAAATTCTACGATTCAGAATACAGCGGGCTGCATCATCCAGATGAAGTGTTTCGAGATCTGGTTGAAAAAGAGCATGATTCCGTTTTTTGTCAATTCATGATCGACTCCTACGGAACAATTAACCAACGACAGATCAGGCACCCAGAGAGCCTGGCGTAGTGATCGTGGATCTCCGGCATGAATACTTTTAAACCGCAAATTGAGTCAGGTCATATGAGCGCTGATCCAACCGGGCAAGTCGTCTGGATTACCGGTCTGTCGGGCGCGGGTAAATCAACGTTGGCTGTCGAGTTCGTTGCCGGGCTTCGAAGCCGTGGCCACTCGGTTGTCATGTTGGACGGGGATGAACTGCGCGATGTTTTTGGCGCAGCAGCCGCCAATTCGCAAAACCATGGGCGTGAGGGGCGCTTGGCGCTGGCCATGCAATACGCTCACCTGTGCAGGGTCATTGCGGCGCAAGGACACACAGTCGTGATCGCCACGATTTCGCTGTTCCGCGAGGTTCATGCCTGGAACCGTGTCCACTTGCCTGGTTATTTCGAAGTTTATTTGAAGGTGCCGGTGGAGGAGTTGCGCCGCCGGGATCCCAAGGGAATATATCGCCGGTTCGATGCGGGCGAGTTGAACAACGTCGCGGGGCTCGATCTAGCGATTGATGAACCGGACGCGGCTGACTGGGTGGTGGAGTTTGACCCTCACCGCTCCCTACAAACATTGACTGATAACGTGCTGCACCATTTTTTCAAAAGGAAGCTGGTATGAAAACCGAATGGGACTACACCACCCTGGCCGACGCTTACTTGAAGCGTCCTGACTACGCCGATGCCGCAATCGACGCAATGCTCTCCATTGCCGGTGCCGAGAAGGGCGACAAGTTTTGCGATGTCGGCGCAGGCGTCGCACACCTGACCATCATGCTGGCTGCTCGTGGTCTGGATGTGGTCGCCGTGGAACCAAATGATGCGATGCGAGCCAATGGCATCAAGCGTACCGCCGACCTCTCCAATGTCCGTTGGCATGAAGGCACCGGCGAAGTCACGGGGCAAGCATCCCAAGCGTTCGACATGGTCACCTTCGGTAGCTCCTTCAATGTCTGTGACCGCCAGCAGGCACTCAAGGAAACCGCGCGCATTCTCAAGCCACGCGGCTGGTTTGCCTGCATGTGGAATCACCGTCATCTTGATGATCCGATCCAGGCCCGAATCGAAGCCATCATTAAAGAGCGGGTACAGGGTTACGGCTACGGCACCCGTCGTGAAGATCAAACGGCAGTGATCGATGCCAGTGCGCTTTTCGGACCTGTTGTTCATCTTGATGCGCGCGTCATTCATGAGCAAAGCATTGAGGAATGTCTGGAAGCCTGGCGTTCACACGCAACGCTGGAGCGTCAAGCCGGTGCTAACTTCCATGAAGTGATCAGCGCTATCGACGACTATCTGAGAAGCCTTGATACGGCCTCTATCCAGATTCCGTACTCGACCAATATCTGGGTTGCTCAATTGAGATAATGCCGATGGCGCTGCATTTCTCTACCAAGGCCGGCACATTGACCGGCCTTCAGGAGCGGCTCCGGTCGGCTCGCATTGCTCCCTTGCTGTCGTTCACCGTGAGGGAATGGCAGATGGGGCGGCACGCCTGTTTTCGTGATGTCCGCGGACGATTGGGAGAAGGGCCGTGGATCGTGCGCTCCAGTTGCCTGCGAGAAGATGGCGCGCAAGCGTCCTGCGCGGGCGCTTTTCTCTCGATCACTGATGTCACTGAAGCAGAATTGGAGTCGGCCATTGAACGGGTGATCGCCAGTTATGGCGATGCTCAACCGGCAGACGAGGTACTGATTCAGCCAATGCTGGTCAATGTGCTTCGCTCCGGTGTCGCCTTTTCCCACGACCCGAATACCTGTGCGCCGTATCGGGTGGTGAACTGGTCGGAAGGCAATGACACGGCATCGGTTACCAGTGGCATGGGCGGTCGGTTGTGGCAGCAAGCGGCACGCAGTGAAGTGCCGCCACCGCCAAGCCTCGTTCCCATGATTGCCTTGCTCGAAGAGTTGCTGGAATTGTTCGATGGCACCCCGGTCGATTGCGAGTTTGCAGTCACACGCGAAGCAGCGGGTGAGGTGCTCTGGCTCTTGCAAGCCCGGCCACTGATCCTGTCAACACCTGCGGAATCCGAATCAGACCAGGCCGCCCGTCTGGACAGTATTCAGCGCAAGGTGGCGCGGGGCATGCAGCCGCACCCATTCCTGATCGGCCAGCGCACCGTCTATGGCGTGATGCCGGACTGGAATCCGGCCGAGATCATCGGTATCCGTCCCAAACCGCTGGCGCTTTCGCTGTACCGGGATCTGGTGACTGATTCGATCTGGGCCTACCAGCGCCACAATTACGGTTATCGCAATTTGCGTAGCTTCCCGCTGATGCCGCATTTCTTCGGGTTGCCGTACATCGATGTACGCTTGTCGTTTAACTCGTTCATCCCGGCAGATCTTGATGAAGGGCTGGCAGGGCGACTGGTCGATCACTACATCGATCGGTTGCTGGCCGAACCGACGCTGCACGATAAAGTGGAGTTCGAGATCGTGTTCTCGTGCTACACACTGGATTTGTCGCAACGGCTGGAGCGTTTGGCCAGTGTCGGGTTCCAGGAGCATGAGCTAGAGGCCATCAGCACCAGTTTGCGCAAGCTGACCAACCGCATCGTTCATCCAAAGGATGGCTTATGGCGTGCCGACGCCGCCAAGCTCGACACGCTCAATGCGCGACGCGAAGAGTTGCTGGCCTCCAACGCCGATCCTCTTGAGCGGATTTACTGGTTGCTGGAGGATGCCAAACGCTACGGTACCCTGCCATTCGCGGGTCTGGCGCGTGCCGGATTCGTCGCGGTGCAGATGCTTAAATCCCTGGTGACGGTGGGCGTTTTTTCGCAAGCTGACTACGATTGCTTCATGGCGGGCGTCTCAACCGTGAGCGGCCAGTTGGCGCGTGACCGAGCGACACTGGACAAGGCGACCTTTCTCGCGCGCTACGGCCACCTGCGCCCGGGCACCTATGACATCCTTTCACCCCGCTACGATGAGGCGCCTGAACTCTACTTTGACTGGACGCAACGTCCATCGGCCCCGGAACCGGTACAACCTTTTTCGCTGACCCTTCCTCAGATGCGCGAAATCGTGAAGCAATTGGAGGAACACGGCTTGCAACCGGATCCCGTCGGGTTGCTGGATTTCATGCAAGCCGGGATCGAGCTGCGTGAGCTGGCCAAGTTCCACTTCACCCGCAATCTCTCGGATGCCTTGGCATTGATTGCCGAAGTGGGCGCCCAACACGGCATCAGCCGCGAGGACATGGCCTATTGCGACATCGGTGCCTTCCAGGAGCTGCACGTTGCGGCAGCAGACCCGAAAGATGTCCTGTTGCGCAGCATTGAGCAGGGCAAGGCCCGCTACGAAAAGACCCTCAAGTTATCGCTGCCGCCGGTGATTACTCGACCTGAGGATGTCTGGTCCTTCGAATGGCCGGAAACAGCACCCAACTTCATCACCCAGAAACAGGTGACAGCCCCCGTGGTGAGCAGCGATGACCGAGAAAGGCTCGCTGGGGCGATTGTCTGCATTCCCAACGCGGACCCGGGTTTTGACTGGTTGTTTGCTTACCCGATTGCCGGGCTGATAACGGCCTGGGGCGGTGCCAACTCACACATGGCGATTCGTGCCGGCGAACTCGGCCTGCCCGCAGTCATCGGTGCCGGTGAAGTGCTCTATCGCCGCTGGTCGGCGGCCCAACGCCTACACCTGGACTGTCCTGGCCGCTGGGTGGAGATGCTGGCATGAAGGTCGTTGCCATCAGCCAGCGTGTGGATGCGTTCCCTGAACGCGGCGAAGCCCGTGATGCGCTCGACCAGCGCCTGATCGCTTTTGTTCTGGCTGCCGGTTTTTTGCCGGTGCCGGTCCCCAACGGTTTATGTCTGCAAACAGTCGACGGGGAGCGTGTTCATGATGCCTTGCAAGACTGGCTGAACACGGCATCGCCCCAGGCCATTGTGCTGTCGGGCGGGAATGACATCGGCGAATGTCCGGCACGCGACCTGACCGAAAGCAGATTGCTCGACCATGCAAGATCTCGCAGCCTGCCAGTGCTCGGAATTTGCCGGGGAATGCAGATGATCGCGCACTGGTCTGGGGGCGAGTTAAAACCGGTAACGGGTCATGTTCGAACCCGGCATCAATTGTCTGGAAAGATTGTTGCCGAGGTGAACAGTTATCACGGTTTGGCGCTTGACGGTTGTCCGCAAGAGTTCGAGGTCCTGGCGCGCAGTGAAGACGGTGAAATCGAAGCCATCCGACACTTCAGCCTGCCTTGGGAGGGCTGGATGTGGCACCCGGAGCGAGAAGACGGTTTTGCAGAACACGACGTTCTTCGATTGAAGCAATTGTTCTCTGACTAAGGACGTTATTTCTGACGGAACAAGTGGTACTGGGAGCCCGACTCGTCGCGACGAGTCCATTCGAAATTTCATGAGGTAGAACAGTTGTGAAAGCCATTATTCTGGCTGCCGGGCGTGGCAGCCGCATGAAAAGCCTCACGGATGAACGTCCGAAATGCATGGTCGAGCTGCGCGGAAAGACATTGCTGGAGTGGCAGCTTGCGGCCCTGCGCGATGCAGGCATTCGCGAGATAGCCATTGTGACTGGCTACAAACGCGAGTTGCTGGCAGAGCAAGGGTTGGTCGAATTTCATAATCCACGCTGGGCGCAAACCAACATGGTGTCGTCATTGGCGTGTGCGCAAGCCTGGTTGCAGGACGAACCGTGCATTGTCAGTTATTCCGACATTTTCTATAACCCCGTAGCGGTTCAGTCGTTGATGACATGCAAGGCTTCATTGGCCGTCACCTATGACCCGAATTGGCTGGCACTTTGGACCGAGCGTTTTGGCGATCCATTACTGGATGCCGAAACGTTCCGCCTGACACCTGCAGGCACCTTGACTGAAATCGGCAACAAACCAAAATCAGTCGACGATGTTCAGGGGCAATACATGGGGCTACTACGCTTCACGCCCGAGGGGTGGGCAGAAGTCGTTCGGCTTCGCTCAGCATTGACGCCGGAACAGCGTGACAACGTGCATATGACGAACACCCTTCAACAAGTCATCGATGCCGGGCGGGTTCCGATACAAACCGTTGCCTACAGTGGAGAGTGGGGCGAGGTGGACTCTGCTGAGGATCTCTTTTTGTATCAATAATCAGGAGCCCGGAATCTGCGTTCTCGCTCCTTGACAGATTGCCAGGCTCCCTCGAACGGAATCGGAACCATGCCTCACCCCGTCGCTGCATCCCGCTGGGTGGTCATGTCGATCGCAGCAGTGTCGATGTTCGCTGCTAGTTCACTTGCCACTGCATCCCCCGCTGCAACCTTCCCGGACGCTAATGCAAGCTACCCCGCAACACTCGGCTGGATGGTCGGCTCGCCACCGCCCGCCGATCGCACTGTGCGCTTCGAAGACGGCAGCTACTTCCAGTTCCCGGCGATGCGCTGGAGTGTCTCGAACTTCCGCCAACTCATGCCTGCGATCAACGTTTCACGAGGTTTGGGTGCACCGGTTCCGTTGGCGTCTGCACTGCGCAAAGACATCGACACCATCACCTTCACGCCGCTCGGCGCGACGGCGTCGATGACCTGGGATCAATCCCTGGCGGTGACTTACACCGACGGGATTGTGGTGATGCACCGTGGCAAGGTGGTGTACGAGCGGTACTTCGGCGTGCTGAAACCTGAAGGCCTGCACGCGGCGATGTCGGTGCCGGTGCCGGTCGATGTGGTGGGTGACGAACAAGACGGGGGGGCGTTCATGGCGCGGGGCGTTCATGGGCAGCGCATCTATGTCGACCCCGCGGCCGAGATGGTGATTGTTCGGTACGCTTCCCATCCCGTTGCCAGCAACTCGGCCAACGATCCCGTTACGTTGCTGGCGTTTGATGCGCTGGCTCAACATTTATCCCGGTTGCCTTGAGTGCCAGGGCCATGAAAAAGGAAAAACCATGATCACCACCACAACCCACGCCATTGAAGGCCGCCAGATCACCGCCTACCTGGATATCGTCAGCGCCGAGTCAGTGCAGGGCGTTAACGTTATTCGGGACATGTTCGCCGGGATGCGGGACTTCTTCGGCGGGCGCTCTCAGACATTGGAGCGTGCGTTGAAGGAGGCGCGGATTCAGGCGACCGATGAGATCAAGGAACGGGCGCGGGCGATTCAGGCCGATGCCGTGGTGGGGCTCGATTTTGAGATCAGCATGCCGGCCGGGAAGGGCGGGATGGTGGTGGTTTTCGTCACCGGGACGGCCGTTAAGCTGAGGTGAGTCCGGTACGAATTGTTGTGTTGGTTTTGTAGGAAGTGGTGTACCCCATTCGTCGGGCATCGGAAATATGAATTACAAGTCCGGTAATGACCAGCTAGTCTCAAAAGCTTGGTGGTCGATATGTTTCAGGCAAATAGGGCTTGCCGGTGTCGATCCCGCATTTGAGAGGGGTGAAAAGATGGCTGATCCGTATATCGAAGACGACGAAGCTGAATTTCCGATCAACAATTGCGTGCAGTGTGGCCAGACAGATTATGTGTCGGGCTTTGGTGACGATGAGGTCAAGCTCGGCAAGATGAAAACCATGGTGCGCCAGGGACCGAAGGCGAAATTTTTACCCAAGGTAGCGGCACTGGTCAGGAAGTAGCTGCCATGAATAGACCCCGTCATCGAGCGGGGTTTTTTATGCCTGAATGACTTTTTCTGATGTCTGTTTTTTGTCCGGATTTTTCACAAAGTTTTCACAAGGTCCTACGTAATCTCAACTCATCCGTTAGAAAGCAACACCTGGCCCGTCTCCCCAGCGGGCTTTTTTTTGCCTGTCATAAAACCTTTTCCATAAACGTTGTCCAACCGTCGCCAATGGTGAAGTCGGGTCCGTGCGTCTGGACTTTCTCGCCGCTAAAGCATTCAATCCCGACCCTTTTTGATTTCCCCCTATTTTTGAGGTTCTTGTCATGCGTTTAACACTGCCCGCCCTGGTTCTGGGGCTTTTGGTTGCTCAAGGTGCAATGGCTGCTGGCGACGGCACGGCCGCGCTGGGTGGCGGTCTGGGTGGCGCGCTGGGTAACGTCGTCGGCCAAAGCATGGGCGGCAGCACCGGCGCAGCGATTGGTGCCGGTGTAGCAGGCGCAGCCGGCAGTGCCGTGGCAGCACGCAAAGGCAGCCGCACCAAAGCGGCGATCGGCGGCGGTGTGGGTGCAGCGGGCGGCTCGGTGATCGGTAACAGCCTGGGCGGCAAGACTGGCTCTACCATCGGTGCTGGTTTGGGCGGTGCATTGGGCGGTGGCGTTGGCAGCAACCTGGCCAAGGGTCACAAGCGTCACTGATTCTGAGTGATCAGTTCAAAAGCCCGGCTTGATGCCGGGCTTTTTGTATCTGGCTGTTTCTCCTTCGCGGCTTTCGTATCTTTAGCGGTCCAACCGTCATCGCTAGCCGGATTCAGTGGGGGCAGGGTGCTAGACTCCGCCGATCCGCAGCGCGTTCCTTTCCCCCGATGCGGAATTAGAGGTTCATATCATGCGTTTGACATTGTCCACGTTGGTTCTGGGACTTTTGGTCGCTCAAGGTGCGATGGCTGCCGGTGATGGCACCGCGGCTGTTGGCGGTGGTATTGGCGGTGCGTTGGGTAACGTGGTCGGCCAGCAAATGGGCGGCAGCACAGGTGCAGCAATTGGCGCAGGTGTGGGTGGCGCGGCGGGCAGTGCGGTTGGCGCGCCTAAAGGCAGTCGCACCGCAGCGGCCGTTGGTGGTGGTTTGGGCTCGGCGGGTGGCTCGGTGATTGGTAACAGCCTCGGTGGCTCGACCGGTTCCACTATCGGCGCAGGCCTGGGCGGTGCAGCGGGTGGCGCGGTGGGCAACAATCTGGGCACCGACAGCGGCAGTTCCCATTCCGGAAACGGGCACAAAAACAAACACAAGAATAAACACAGGAATAAACATCGCTGACCAATAGCGAATGACAGCAGAAACCCGGCCTGGCGCCGGGTTTTTCGTTTGCGCGAGAAGTACTCCGGAACGATTGACCCCAGGTTGCCTCGAACTTCATACACACCTGAAATTTCGAGAGGTACTGCCATGACGCCTGAAACCGAAGGCAAGGAAGAAAAAGGTCCGAGCGGACTGCCATTTATCAATGATCCGGGCAATGAAGATCCGGGATCGCTGATGGATGATGCAACGGTGCCGCTCAACGATGCCGATGACGCGGGTGACGTGGGCCAGACAGAGTTTGAAGACGAGGATGACGACGAAGACGAGCAATGATCAGCCGCAGCGATCGGGGCTACCGATCGTCCCCCTGATCGAACTGCAATCGTCACGCGGTCATCAAAATGTCAGGACCTGTTTTTCAGGCCCCTTGAGAGGTGCTTTATGAATGCTGACCCCAAAGACACCGACGACGATACCCCCGAGTACCCGCTGCCTTCGCCGACTGATTCGCTGAGTCGCGATCAGCGGCCGCCGGATGATGAGGCGGGTGTGGAGCAAGTGCCTGACGGTGATGTAAAGCGCAGTGATACTGATGTTGAAGCGCTTCCTGATGATCCGGATATTGCGGGGAAGGATGGCTCTGACGAGCCGAGTTGATAGGTATGTATAGTTTTGGTGCCGCTTTGGTACAGCGGCACCCTTGAAATCAGCATGATTTCCTCTACAAAAAATTTACATCAATTCTATTTGCCTGCAATCTTATGAAGTGGTCGTTCAGTTCCGGATGATCATAATGTATGTCCTCATCATTAAGGTCGGTAAACGAAAGGAACGTATCGTTTTTTAGTGTGCCGTATAAAAAATAACCATACCCTTCGGTGGTTTTTTCGAATAGTACTTTTGTATGCGGCGTCCTCTCCACTTCATATGAGTCAGACAGATTCATTGCTATCTCTACTTCGTATTCCTTTCCGATTTCTATCGCGTAAGGGCACGAGTTTGCGAAGCATTCAATGGTATGGCCATCGATCAATAATGTTACGTGTTCTTCGTTTAAAGAATTGATATGGAGTACTTTTGCTTTTTTTATATTATTCATCATGTGGCCTAATAGTTTTGTCCTTTGCGTCGCTGTTAATTGCTTTCCAAAAATCTTTCCCGGTTTTGGTGTGCAGCGTGGTTATTTCTTGCTGCTTGTTCGTGCCGACAAACGCAAACTTTGCATTTCCTTTGCTGTTGTTAGCCAGAAACATAACGAACCCGGTTCTATTTTCATTAGCGTATGAATACTGAATTTTTATTCCGTTACTTATAACGTAGCGAGCTGTGTCGCGATAGTCATCCGCATTCTGCGCTCCGAACTCCCTACCGTGTTTCTTGAAGTGATCATTGAGCTTCTCTTGTGTACCAAAATCATCTGGCGAACGAGGAGGATGAGGAAGCGCGGGCTCACTCTCAGCAATCTTCACCTTGCCGGCAGGATCCTCAACCTCAACCCCAACCACTGCCCCGCATTTCCCCGTCCCCGGACACTCACTCAACCCCAACGGATCAACCCACCCCGTCGGACTCCGCGTGTACTGGTACTGATTCACCCCCCCAGCCAACTTGCTCGGATCCGGCGTCAAATACCGTCCAACCTCCGGTTGGTAATACCGATGCCGGTTGTAGTGCAGCCCGCTCTCGGCATCAAAGTACTGCCCCTGAAACCGCAACGGCTGGTCGAGGATCTGGTGGGTGTCTCGATAGAGGCGGGTGAGGCGGCCGTAGGCGGTGTATCGGGCGGCCCAGACGATGTCGCCGCTGTAATCCGTGAGCTCTTGCGGTGTACCGAGATGATCGAGCTGGTAGTAAAAAGGACAGGCCTTGCGCGGGCCTTTGCCGTCGAGCATGGCCAGCGGGCGGAAGCTGCCCGGTTCGTAGACATAGCTGCGGTAATGCTCGCGGCTGCTTTCGGCGACGAGTTTGTCGCCCTGCCAGAAGAACTCGGTGGTTTTGCCATCGGCAGTTTTGCTGATACGACGGCCGAATGCATCGTAGCGGTAAGTGGCCTGGCTGCCGTTGGGCAGGGTGACGCCGATCAGCCGATGCTGGCAGTCGTAACGATATTCAGTGACAAGTTTTTGCCCTGTACCGCGGCGTTCGCGGCTGAGGTTACCGAAGGCGTCGTAATCGTAATGCCGGTCGCCTTGCATCAGTAGACGATTACCCAGCACCTTCGCTACGCCGGGTCGATCCTGCATCAGCAGGTTTCCGGCCGGGTCGTGGGCGAAGCTTTCCGGTTGGTGATCGCGGGAGTGGCGGACGCGAATCAGCCGGTCGAGCGGGTCATAGTGATAGCTGCGCTGTCCGTGGCGGGAGTCGGCGATGCTGTCGAGATTGCCATTGGCGCTGTAGGCATAATCGCGGCGATACAGCGATTGCTGCTGTTGGCTTACGGCGTGGGCCTTCAGACGCCCCTGGTCGTCAAACTGATACTCGCTGAGCAAAAGGCCCTGACGTCGGGTCTGCTCGCGATTGGCGACAAAGGTATGCGACGTCAGGCGAGCGCCATTGAGGTCAATGGCCGTCAGTGCGCCGCCCTTCGC
This sequence comes from Pseudomonas sp. LBUM1651, assembly GCF_059716135.1. Taxonomy (NCBI): domain Bacteria; kingdom Pseudomonadati; phylum Pseudomonadota; class Gammaproteobacteria; order Pseudomonadales; family Pseudomonadaceae; genus Pseudomonas; species Pseudomonas sp. LBUM1651. The sequence continues at coordinate 1,928,097 of NZ_CP166805.1, forward strand.
GTGGTGGTAATCGAGTTTGCTGTTGTCCGGCAGGCGCAGGTGATTGAGTTGTCCACAGGCATCGTAGCCATAGCGCAACGTGCCCCAACCCTGATGTTCGGTGATCAGCCGGTCCTGTTGGTCGAATTCGAACTCCAGCGGGTGATCGTTGCCGTCATCGACGCTGACCAGTCGTCCAAGGCTGTCATAGCGGTACTCGACATTGACGCCGTCCGGCAGCGTCTTGACCAGCAAGCGTCCAGTCGAATCCCGTTGATAAGCGGTAATCAGTGTCGAGTCGTCATCACCGAACTCGGTTTTCTCCAGCAGATGACCGTTCAGGTCGTAGGCATACGCGACGCGGCGACCATCGAACCCGGTTTCCTGTCGGATCAATCCATTGGGTGTGTAGTCCAGCTGATATTTTTCGCCGGATTCGTTTTCAATCCCGGTCAGCAGTAACTGTGCGTTGTCGTAGCGATAATGCCGTTGCGTGCCGTCGGGATTGATCCTGCGGCTCATTAGGTGCAGATCATCGGCGTATTCAAAACGGGTGATGCGGCCCAGCTCATCACGTTCGGCAACGATCTTGCCGTAGGCGTTGTAGCTGAGCGCGCGACTGGTGCCTGTGGGAAACGTCGTCTGGATCAATCGTCCAACGGCGTCCCATTCGTACCGGGTGACGGCACCGTGTTCGTCCTGACGGGTAGTCTGCCGGCCAAGCACGTCGTAGGAAAAACGCCGCTGGCTGCCATCCGGCAAGGTCTCTTCGATCAACTGGCCCAGGGCATTGCGGACGAAGAGATGCCGACTGTTGTCTGGATAACGGGCCGACAGCAGCCGACCTTTTTCGTCGTAGTGATAGTGGGTGACATGCCCGTCAGGATCGGTCGCTTCGGTGACGTCACCCTGAGCATTGCGCTGGTACTTCCACACCGCTTTGCCGCGATACTGCGCATGCAGGAAACCATTGCGGTATTCGTAGGAAGTCGGCTCGCCTTCAGGTGGAATCAGGGCAATCAGTCGCCCGATTTCGTCATAGTGGTAATGGGTAATCGCTCCCAGCGGATTCTTTTCAGCAATCAGCCGGCCTTTTTCGTCATAGGCGTTGAAGTGTTCCGCCCCGTCCGGTTCAACCTGCCGCACGAGCCGCGCCTGATGATCGTGCTGGTAAAACGCTTCGCTGCCATCGACGTTTTTGACCCGCACGCCATCGTTGTCATCCCAGACATACCGCGTGTCCATTTGCGAAAACGACGCCCAATGTCGGACGCATCGCACAGCCTTGCCGGACCTTTCCCACTCCCAGAAGAAACTCGCGCCACCGGCCAGTTGCCGCTGCAAAATGACCTGCTGGCCGTCATAGTCGTAGCGTTCGCTTTCACCGAGGGCATTGGTGGCTTCGATCAAGCGATGACAGGCGTCGTAGCGGTAGGCAACCAGTGTCTGCTCGGTACGCCAGGCGTCTTCCAGCGTGGCGGCTGGGTGAAAGCTTTGATACTCGACGGCGACGAGGTGTCGGCGCTCATAGCGCAATCGCAGTGAACGCCCGGCGCCGTTGTCGAGGCGCATGATTCTGTCGGATCTGTCGCGCTGCACCGTCAGCCGGTTGCCATAGGCGTCGCTGATGGCCGTCAGTCGTCCTGTCCGGAAGTGGTAAAAGCGCGTTGCTTCGCCGGCCAGTGCGAGGATCAGTTCTTCCGGCTCGTCCCCCAGATAAATTGCCGCCCGCGACAGGCTGTTGTGGATGGCCGGTCGTTCGCTGTTCGGCAGCGGGAAAGTGATGCGACGGTTTTCGTGGTCGATCCAGCTGACGTTGTTGCCGTCGATTTCCAGCCGATGCGCCAGGGAATGACTCCAGCCAAATCCGAGCCCACCGTCGATTTCGACGGCACTGGTGCGATACACGCGGGTGAACTCGAACGGCAACAGACCATCCAGCGAGCCATCGATCAGGGTCAGCAGTTCTTCGCCGGTGACCATCGACACCGGGCAGCCGTTGGTCGCGGTGTTGTCCGCTGAATCGACACTGTCGCCGTTCGGGTTTTTCGCCGGGGCGGAGGCATCATCGCGATGTTCCTGCCGGCTCAGGCGGGTCCTGGTTTGGGACTTGTTGCGAGCAATGGCGAGCGGATTGTTGACCTGCACAGCCGCTGATTGACTGTCGTTGATGTGCAGTGGAACCGCTGGCGCAGGTTTGAGCGGCGCACCCCGGGCGTTGACCATCAAAGGTTTAAGCGCGCCCGCGTGACGGGTAAGGTCGGCGCCCGTCGTAAGCCCGGCCAGTCGCAGACTCGCCGCCGCCAGCCATTGTCGGGCTCGCTCGGACTTGATCTTGCCCAGTACTTTGGCGCTCATTCCGACGTTCAGGCCTGCAGGACTCGTGAGGCGCACCAGCAGGAAACCGATCAGTATCTCTGTACGAATTTCCGCCACCACCTCGGCGACGTACTGCGGCGGCAACAGGCGCAACCAACTGGTGAAGGCCGCGAGATGGATGAACATCAACGGCTCATCGCTTAACACCAGCAGCACGTTGGCGATGGCTTCGGCCGATGCGTTCAACAGCGTTTCGAGCTCAACCTCGCTCAGGTACTCAAGGAGTTTTTCGCTGTTGGCTTGCAGATCTGCCATCAGGGCAAATACCTGCTTCACGTCATCCCACAAACCGTGCAGCGATTTCTCGAAGCCACGCCAATCGGCCCGTTGCAGCAGGCCATAGCGCTCAGTGAATCCTGCCTCGGTAAAACCCGCCCACAGTGGTTGAAACTCGGTTGTCCATTCGTTGCGCAACCAACCTTCAAGTTCGTCGATCACGCTTTGATAAGAGGCGTAAAGCGCTTCGACGTGTTCGGTGGAAACGTCGGGAAAGAACGTGATGCGGTAACGCTGGCCACGCCAGCATTCAGGAATTTCGAGAATGCCGCTGGGGCCGATAACTTTGTGGACCGGCTTGCCAAACGTCGGTACGCCGTTGTCTTCGGCCAACATGGGTTCGAGCATCACCGGCGTATCGCCGATCGGCACGAAGCGCGCGGCTTCAAACAGGTGCACCAGGGTCAACGGGCCGCTGGCCGGGCACGTGGCGAGTGTCGAACTGACAGGCGCGGTGGAATCCTTCGGTGCGCTCAAGCGAACGTCGTTGCCGACCTTGAACACCTGTTCTACGTCCAGCGCCCAACCGGTCCAGAAATTTTCCGCCCAGGCTTCGTAGTCGTTGAGGCAGAGACGAAAATCCCCGAGCAGCGCTTCGACGTCCGGTTGCCCGGGGTTCATGGCGGCGACCACGAGCAGACCGATGGCGTTGTTCAAGGCCAGGACCTTGTCGGGGTTGAACATTCGCAGTCCCTCGCGCGGGTCGATTTTGATCGCGAGACTTTGCGGGGGATCAACGGGGAAAGAAGTCGGGAAAAGAGGCGTTTGGTGTAGGGCGAATCGCTAAATCATGGGCAGCGCTTCGGAACAGGTTTTGTCAGCGTCGGGAGATTGCCCGTTGCTCTATGTCGACCGCGCTCGTTATGCTGCTGAACCCTTTAATCAAATCCGCGATTCAGCCGTACCTGAGTCGGTCGGGATGTCATTAAAAACGGATCAGACGCGATGAATGCACCGCTGAAAGAGTTCGGCCCGATCAAAGCCGTGATTTTCGATATGGACGGCCTGCTGCTGGACACCGAGGGCATTTACACCGAGGTGACTTCGATTATTGCCGGGCGCTATGGCCGGACTTTCGACTGGAGCGTCAAGCAGAACATCATCGGCCGTGGCGCGGGCGATCTGGCGCGTTATGTGGTCGAGGCGCTGGAACTGCCGATCACCGCCGAGGAGTTCCTGGTGATCCGCGAGCCGCTGATGCGCGAGCGTTTTCCTACAGCGTTGGCGATGCCCGGTGCAGAGGAACTGGTTCGGCACTTGAAGGCCAACAACATTCCGATTGCGGTGGGCACCAGTTCTTCGCGTCAGTCGTTTGGCCAGAAAACCACGTTGCATCGCGACTGGTTTGCGCTGTTCGATTTCATCGTGACGGCCGATGACCCGGAGGTCGGCGCAGCCAAGCCGGCGCCGGATATTTTCCTCACGGCAGCACGACGCCTGGGCGTGGCGCCTGAGGATTGCCTGGTGTTCGAAGATTCGCCGTTCGGTGTCACGGCGGCGAAAGCGGCGGGGATGACGGCGATTGCGATTCCCGATGCGGCGATGGCTGACGAAAAATACGCACACGCCGATGGCATTCTTCGTACGCTGAAAGCGTTCAAACCGAGTGCATGTGGTTTGCCAGTGCTCGAGTGGGCGTAACGCGCAAATGTAGGAGCGAGCGGTGCGGCGATCCGACTTGCCCGCGAAGGCGTTCTGTCAGTCAACATTAGTGTCGATTGACAGAACGCCTTCGCGGGCAAGTCGGATCGCCGCACCGCTCGCTCCTACATTTACTTTGCGTTTGACTGAGCCGTATCAGGCGCCAAAACCACCATCGATGGTCAGGCTCGCCCCAGTGATATACCCCGCTTCCGGCCCCACAAGGTAGGCGACGAAACTGGCGATCTCTTCCGCTTTGCCGTAACGGCCCACCGCCATCAACGGGATCAGGCTTTCGGCGAAGTCGCCGCTGGCCGGGTTCATATCCGTATCGACCGGGCCCGGTTGCACGTTGTTGATCGTGATGCCGCGCGGGCCTAGGTCGCGGGCCAGGCCCTTGGTCAGGCCGACCAGCGCCGATTTGCTCATGGCGTACGGGCCACCACCGGCGAAGGGCATGCGGTCGGCGTTGGTGCTGCCGATGTTGATGATGCGACCGCCTTCGGTCATGTGTTTCGCGGCGGCCTGGGTGGCGATGAACACGCTGCGTACGTTGATCGCCAGCGTCTGGTCGAAGTCTTCGAGTTTGAAATCTTCCAGCGGGGCCACGGCCAGCACGCCAGCGTTGTTGACCAGGATGTCCAGGCGACCGAAGGCTTTGACGGTGGCGCTCACGGCGTTGCGAATGGCCTCGGCGTCGGCACTGTCAGCCTTGATGGCCAGCGCTTTGCCGCCGTTACCGGTGATGCTGTTTTGCAGCTCTTCGGCCTTGGCCGTGGAGCTGACGTAGGTGAAGGCAACGGTTGCGCCTTCAGCGGCCAGGCGTTTGACGATGGCTGCGCCGATGCCGCGGGAACCGCCTTGAATCAAAGCCACTTTGCCGCTGAGGTTCTGAGTAGTCATGTCGATCTCCAAAGTCCCGAGGCGAGATGTCCCGGTTGATGGAGCCTAGTATCGATTCCCGATTACACGCTGAGTAGCCGGTAATTGCGATAGTCTGTGTAAACCAGAAGTTTATAGTGGCGCCTATGGAAACCTTCAGCAGTATCGAATGCTTCGTGCGCAGCGCGGAAGTCGGCAGCTTTGCCGAAGCCGCGCGGCGACTGAGCCTGACGCCCGCAGCGGTGGGCAAGAGTGTGGCAAAACTTGAAGCGCACCTCGGCGTGCGGCTGTTTCAGCGCAGCACTCGCAGCCTGACGTTGACCGAAGCCGGTCAGCTGTTTCTCGGCGAAGTCAGTTCCAGCCTGCTCACCATCCAGAATGCGGTGGCTAACCTCGCCAGCGCTGAAGGACGTCCGGCCGGTACGCTGAAAGTCAGCATGGGCACAGTGTTCGGCCGTTTGTATGTCGTGCCGTTGCTGGGTGAGTTTCTGCGGCGGTTTCCGGCAATCAACCCGGATTGGCATTTCGATAACCGACAGGTCGATCTGATCGCTCAGGGGTTCGATGCCGCGATAGGTGGGGGATTCGAGCTGCCGCAAGGCGTCGTGGCGCGCAAGCTGACGCCGGCCCATCGGGTGTTGGTGGCGTCAGCCGACTATCTCGCGGGGCGTGAGGCGATCATCGGGCCCGATGACCTCAAACATCACGATGGCATCCTCATTCGGTCGCCGCAGACGGGGCGCGTGCGTTCCTGGCAGTTGACCAGTCGCAGTCAGCAACACAGTCCCCTGACGCTCAAGGCGCGGATGACCATGAGCGATTCGGAAGCTGCCTGCGCGACTGCGACTCAAGGGTTGGGTATTGCGCTGGTGAGCATGCCGTTTGCTGCGGGGTATCTGGAGGCGGGGACGTTGCAGCGGGTGCTGCCCGATTGGTACGTCGACGATGGCAACATTTCTATCTACTACGCGGAGCACAAATTGTTGCCGGGCAAGACCCGGGTATTTGTGGATTTCATTATTGAGCAGTTTGCGGAGCAGGGGTTGGGGCGGCGGTTTAGTGCGGTTTGAGTCTGGCTTTGGACCGAGGTGCTGCCATCGCGGGCAAGCCCGGCTCCCACAGGTTTCGTGTCGTTCCACAATGATGTGTACAACGCAGAACCTGTGGGAGCCGGGCTTGCCCGCGATGAACGATAACGCGGTCTACCTGCCAAACCGCCCTGGCCAACCGACTATGTTCTTCGGCCGCGGCGTCGCATAAGTGCGCACCTTCGACGTCGACAACCCCAGCCGCACCAGCGACTCGGCAATGGTCACCGCCGCCGTCACACCATCCACCACCGGAACCCCGGTGCGCCGGCGAATCTGTTCATCCAGCCCGGCCATCCCGCCGCAGCCGAGGCAGATCACCTCGGCCTTGTCCTCAAGTACCGCCCGTTCAGCCTGATGAACAATCGCTTCCAGCGCCCGCTGCGGATCGGCTTCCAGCTCCAGCACCGCCAGGCCACTGGCCCGCACCGACGCACAGCGGTCCCAGAGCCCGGAGAGTTTCAGGCGGTCTTCGATCAGCGGCACCGTTCGATCCAGCGTAGTAACCACCGAATAGGCATGACCGAGGAACATCGCCGTGCTCGCCGCCGCATCGGTGATGTCCACCACCGGCACGTTGAGCAATTCCTGCAAGCCTTCGCGGCCGTGCTCGCCGTAACCCGCCTGGATCACCGCATCGAAAGGTTGGTCGTAGGAGATCACCCGGTCCATCACAGCAATGGCGGCCAGGTAGCTTTCGAAATTGCCTTCAATGGAGTCGGCACCGAAATGCGGTGTCAGGCCGATGATTTCGGTGCCTGGCGCGGCCACGGCTTGAGCCGAACGCGCAATGGCCTGGGTGATGGATTCAGTGGTGTTGACGTTGACCACGAGAATTCGCATGGGAAGTCCTTATAGCGGGGTGGTTCTGCGGCCCGACGGTGCCGGGCCGTCATGGGGTTAATGGCTGACGTTGTCGACCGCGATGGCTTCACCGCTGACGTCGGCGTAGTGGGGCTGCCGCTTGGCGATGATCAGGTAAAGCATCCCGGCAATGCCGGCGCCAATCAGCCAGGAAAAGGGCGATACGAGGTGGAAACCCGGCACCAACGCCAGGACGATGGCGATCAGCGCTGCAGGAATGAACGCCGCCACCGCACGTAAATTGACGCCACGGCTGTAGTAATAAGCGCCGTCGGGATCCTCGCTGTACAACTGCGGCACGTTGACCTGACCTTTTCGTACAAGCCAGTAGTCGACCATGATCACGCCATACAACGGGCCGAGCAGGGCGCCGAGGCCGGACAGGAAATACACGATCACCAACGGGCTGTTGTAGAGGTTCCACGGCAGGACCAGCACCGCAATGGTCGCGCTGATCAATCCCGCGCGGCGGAACGTCAGGTACTTGGGCGCCAGGTTACTCAGCACGAAGGCCGGGGCGACGAAGTTGGCCATGATGTTCACTGCCACGGTGACGATCAGGAACGCCAGGCACCCGAGTACCAGAAAGAAGGTGTTGGGAATCGACGCGATGATTTCAGTCGGACTTTCGATGATCCGGCCGTTGATCTGAAATTGCGCACCGCACAGCAGGACGGTGATACCCGCGAATACCAGAATATTCACCGGCAGGCCCCAGAAGTTTCCGATCTTGATGGTCTTGCGGCAGGGCGACGAGCGAGCGAAGTCGCAGAAGTTAAGGATGAGGGTGCCGTAGATCGACAGCCACAACGCGCCACCGGCAAAGATGTTGCGCCACATCTCACCACCGGTCAGCGGTTCGCGAATCGACCAGGCGATGGTCGCGTTGGCCTGAAAGTACATCCATGCGGCGAGGGCGGCGACGGTCAGCAAAATGACCGGGCCGGCGAATGCCTCGTAGCGCCGCACCATCTCCATGCCATAGGCGAGGATCACCAGTTGCACGAACCAGATCGCCACGAAACACACCCAGCCCAGGCTCGACAAGCCGAGGATCGAGTCGTGGTCGTAGTCGGCGAAACCGGGGTGCACGGCCGTCAGCAGAACACGAAAGACTACCGACGCCAGGTACGTCTGAATCCCGAACCAGGCAATGGCGATAACGGCGCGAATCAATGCAGGAATCTGCGCCCCGTGAATGCCGAAACTGATCCGGCTGATGACCGGAAACGGCACACCGGTCTTTTGGCCCATGTAACCGGACAGGTTCATAAAGCAATACACCAGCGCCGCGCCGATTCCCAGGGAAAGCAGAATCTGCCAGCCGCCCAGGCCCAACGCATACAAACCGATGGCGAAGGAGTAGTTGGCGATGTTGTGAACGTCGTTGGTCCACAGGGCGAAAATGCTGTAGCGGCCCCAGCGCCGGCCTTCGGCTTTGGTCGGCGCCAGGTCTTTGTTGTGCAGGCGCGGGCTGAGCACCACGGGTTCTGGAAAGGTCTGATCGTGAGCAGTGGGTGGAAAGGAGGGCAGATCCAGCGCGATGTTGTTATTAGGGAGGCTAGTACGCATTCCGGCAGGCTCCGAGCTTGGCGTCGCGATGACTGTGCATGAGCGTGGGCTCGACAAATCTTCGTCGCAGGCAACAAGCATCATTGGTTACGGGGCATCTGCAGCCTGTACGGGATAGGGCGCTTCAGGCTTGCGGATCTAAAGTGTGTGTATGTTTTGATGTTGTTGTATACAAAACATGTGTGCACTTAAGCCAGATCCATGCCAGCCAGAGGTCTATGATTTTTGCTGCTAATTTCGTTTTGTTATTGATGTGCAATAAGTGATTGAAATTAAGGAGATATAAATTGACCGCATGAACAGATATTTAATTTTCAGCGGGATTCGCGGGGAGGGTCTACGGAGGAATTCAGGAAGGGCGGATGTAACCATTTGGGGCGCAGAAACAAAAAGTGCACACATAAATGGCGCCTATGGTGACATTCGTGTGTACACATTTATAAAGCCAGTCACGCCCTGTAGGAGCCGAGCTTGCTCGCGATAGCGGACTGACATTCAACATCTATTTTGACTGTTCGAACGCTATCGCGAGCAAGCTCGGCTCCTACAGGGAGTTGCGAAGTCAGAGGTTACGCCTTGGACTTGCTGATGATGTTACCGGCATGCAACCCGCATTCTTTCTGCGTCGCCTCTTCCCACCACCAACGACCTTCACGCTCGTGCTGGTTCGGCAGCACCGGACGGGTGCACGGTTCGCAGCCGATGCTGATGAAGCCGCGCTCATGCAGGCTGTTGTACGGCAGCTCGAGCATGCGGATGTAACCCCAAATCTCTTCGCTGGTCATTTGCGCCAGTGGGTTGAATTTGTACAGGGTGCGTTCCGGGGTGGAGAAGGCGGTGTCGATTTCCAGCACCGCGACGGCGCTGCGGGTGCCAGGGCTCTGGTCCCGACGCTGGCCGGTGGCCCAGGCGGTCACGCCGGACAATTTGCGGCGCAGAGGTTCGATCTTGCGGATGCCACAGCATTCACCATGGCCGTCCTTGTAGAAGCTGAACAGGCCTTTTTCCTTCACGAACGGTTCAAGTTTCGTGTAGTCCGGCGACACCAGTTCGATGTCGATCTTGTAGTGCTCGCGCACCTGATCAATGAAGCGGTACGTTTCGGGGTGCAGTCTGCCCGTGTCGAGGCTGAACACTTTGACGTTCTTGTTCAGCTTCCAGGCCATGTCCACCAGCACCACGTCTTCGGCGCCGCTGAAAGATATCCACAGGTCATCGCCGAACTCGGCAAACGCGAGTTTCAGGATGTCCTGGGCGGATTTGTTGGCATAGGTCGTGGCGAGTTCCACGACATCGAACGATGGGCTCATCAGGGCGGCTTCCTACAGGTCGGTGGCGCTGGGCGCTCTATATGGGGCTGATGGTAACAAAATCCTGCAGTGGCTGGCGCGCCCTCTGCGTTGCGCAGCCCCGCCCGAGTCGCTAGAGTTCGGCAGTCCTTTTGCTCGCTCGACTCAATAATCAATACAAATGGGAGTGTCTTGTGGAAATTGCATGTCTGGATCTGGAAGGTGTGCTGGTCCCGGAAATCTGGATCGCGTTCGCCGAAAAAACCGGGATCGAATCCCTGAGGGCCACCACCCGGGACATTCCCGACTACGACGTGCTGATGAAGCAGCGCCTGCGGATTCTCGACGAGCATGGCCTGAAACTCACCGACATTCAGGAAGTGATCGCCACCTTGAAACCGCTGGACGGCGCCATCGAGTTCGTCAACTGGCTGCGCGAGCGCTTTCAGGTGGTGATTCTGTCGGACACGTTCTATGAGTTTTCCCAGCCGCTGATGCGTCAGTTGGGCTTCCCGACCTTGCTCTGTCATCGCCTGATTACCGACGACACCGGGCGGGTGACGAGCTATCAGCTGCGTCAGAAAGATCCGAAGCGTCAGTCGGTTCTGGCCTTCAAGAGCCTCTACTATCGGGTGATTGCGGCGGGGGATTCGTACAACGACACCACGATGTTGGGCGAGGCGGATGCGGGGATTCTGTTCCATGCGCCGGATAACGTGATTCGCGAGTTTCCACAGTTCCCGGCGGTGCATACGTTTGAGGATTTGAAGCAGGAGTTTATCAAGGCTTCGAATCGGGCGTTGAGTTTGTAAATACGGACCCTGTAGGAGCGAGCTTGCTCGCGATGGACTTGAGGGTGCCACGGGGTGTCAGGCCTCCCGTGTAATCGTTAACGACCATCGCGAGCAAGCTCGCTCCTACAGGTTTTGCAGGGTGTCGAGTAGTACTTTCACCTTGGTAATCGACTCCTGATACTCGGCCTGCCACTCCGAGTCCGCGACAATCCCGCCGCCGCCCCAGCAACACACCTGTCCATCCTTCACCAGTAAGCTGCGAATCGCGATGGAGCTGTCCATCTCGCCGCGCACGTCCAGATACAGCAACGAACCGCAATACAACCCGCGCCGGGTCGGCTCCAGCTCATCGATGATCTGCATCGCGCGGATCTTCGGTGCGCCGGTAATCGAGCCACCCGGGAAGCTGCCGGCAATCAGGTCCAGGGCATCCCGGTCATCCGCCAGTTCGCCGGTCACGCTGCTCACCAGGTGATGCACGTTCGGATAACTTTCCAGGCTGAACAACTCCGGCACACGCACCGAGCCGATGCGGCAAGTTCGGCCCAGATCGTTGCGCAACAGGTCGACGATCATCAGGTTTTCCGCGCGGTCCTTGGGGCTGGCCAACAATTCGGCGGCGTTCGCCGCGTCTTCGGCGGGGGTCAGGCCGCGAGGGCGGGTGCCTTTGATCGGGCGGGTTTCAACGTGACGTTCGCTGACTTTGACGAAACGTTCCGGCGACAGGCTCAGCACCGCGCCACCGTCGGGCAGGCTCTGGAAACCTGAAAACGGTGTCGGGCACGCCGCGCGCAACGCGCAGTAAGCGGCCCACGGATCGCCTTCGCACTCGGCGCGGAAACGTTGGGCGAAGTTGACCTGATAGCAGTCGCCCGCCTGGATGTATTGCTGAATGCGCTCCAGTGCGTGGCGATATTGATCCGCGCTCAAGTCGGCATTCATCGGGGCTTTCAACTTGAAAGGTTTGGCCGCTTCAACCGAAGGTTCACTGAACAGCGCGATCAGGCGCAGACGTTCGCTGTCAATCAGTGACGGGTGGAACACCAACTGACTGGTCATCCGTTGGTGATCGCTGATCAGCGCCCAGTCGTACAGTCCGAAACGCGCATCCGGCAACTGCAAGTCGTCCCGCGCCTGGCTCGGCAGATGCTCCAGATGCCGACCGAAGTCGTAGCTCAGGTAACCGATCAGGCCGCCAGCGAAGGGCAGGTCAAACGGAACCGCGGCTTCACCGAGTCGTGTCAGATTGTCGCGAAGGCGTTGCAGGAAATCGCTGCCGCTTTCGTCAGGTAACACTGCCAGTTGTTCCAACGGCCACGCACTGAGCAGGTCATAACGTCCACGATCAGCCGTCGGCCGGCCGCTGTCGAGCAGCACGGCACCGGGGGCATGACGGATCGCCGCGAAGTACTCGGCGGGGTTGGCGCGATAGGGCAGCGGGTGTACGGAGCAGGTCAACATGGGCGGGGCAGATCAGCCATCGAGGCGGGGGTGCGATTGTAGTCCCCTCGGGGAATTGCTCCTAGAGGGGATGTCGGGGATTGGTACATTTGGAGCGGCTGGCGCTAGACCTGTGGCGAGGGGGCTTGCCCCCGTTGGGCTGCGAAGCGGCCCCAAAATCAGGCCTGCTGCGCAGTCCAACGGGGGCAAGCCCCCTCGCCACAAGGTCAGCCTTCAACCGCAGGAATATGCCCGAACATCTCCTGAACAAACTCGACCCGCTCCTGCACCGTCTCGGTGATCCCGCGAGCCTTCAGCTCTTCCAGCCGCGCCTCGACCGCATGGGTGCGCAACGTCAATCCGCAATCATTGGCGATCTGGATGTTCAGCCCCGGTCGGGCGTTCAACTCAAGAATCAGCGGCCCTTTCTCCTGGTCCAGCACCATGTCGACACCGATGTAACCCAGCCCGCACAGCTCATAACAGCCGGCGGCGAGTTTCATGAAGCCGTCCCAGTAGGGCAGTTGCACACCGTCCACCGCGTTGGTGGTGTCCGGGTGTTTGGTGATGATGTTGTTCAGCCAGGTGCCGCGCAGGGTCAGGCCGGTGGCGAGGTCGACACCGACGCCGATGGCGCCCTGGTGCAGGTTGGCCTTGCCGCCGGACTGGCGCGTCGGCAGGCGCAACATCGCCATCACCGGGTAGCCCATCAGCACGATGATGCGGATATCCGGCACGCCTTCGTAACTGATGCTTTTGAAAATCTGATCCGGCGTCACGCGGTATTCGATCAGCGCCCGATCCCGGTGTCCGCCCAGCGAATAGAGGCCGGTGAGGATGCTGGAGATATGGTGCTCGATTTCCTCATGGCTGATGATCTTGCCGGACACCGTGCGATAGCGCCCCTCGAAACGGTCGGCTACCACAATGATGCCGTCGCCACCCGCGCCCTGAGCCGGTTTGATCACGAAGTCGTTGCGCCCGCCGATGATCTTGTCGAGGTTGTCGATCTCTTTCTCGGTGGAGATCACGCCATACAGTTCCGGCACATGAATGCCGGCGGCGATCGCCCGTTCCTTGGTGATGATCTTGTCATCGACGATCGGGTACAGGCTGCGTTTGTTGTACTTGAGCACGTAGTCCGCGTTGCGCCGATTGATCCCCATGATGCCCCGGGCTTCGAGGGCCTTCCAGGTCTTCCAGAAGCCGAACATCAGGCGTCAGCCTTCTTCAGGAACGCCTTGAAACGCACCAGTTCAGTCAGGCGGTAACCACGATAGCGCCCCATCGCCAGCATGAAGCCCACCAGAATCAACAGGACCGCCGGGAAGGTGAACACGAAGTAAATCAGTTCCGGCACGCTCATGATCAGGTGCGCCAGGGTGGCGGCAAACAAGGTGCCGATCGCCACTTTCATCGCATGCCCGGAACCGCGTTCTTCCCAGGTAATCGACAGGCGTTCGATGGTCATGGTCAGAATCACCATCGGGAACAGCGCCACGGACAACCCGCGCTCCAGGCCAAGCTTATGGCTGAGCAGACTGATCGCCGCGATCAGCACCACCACAAACGTCAGCACCACCGACAACCTTGGCAACATTTGCAGTTTCAGGTGTTCAAGGTACGAGCGCAGCGACAGCCCCAGCGCGGTGATGATGGTAAACAGCACGATACCGAAGCCGAGCTGGGTTTCGCGGAAGGCGAGGGCGATCAGCACCGGGGTAAAGGTGCCGAGGGTCTGCAAGCCGATCAGGTTGCGCAGGATCAGGATCACCAGCACGCCGATCGGGATCATCACCATGATCATGAAGGTCTGCTGGGTCTGCAGCGGCAGGCCGTACAACGAGTATTCGAGGAAGTTGGCGTCGGTGTTTTCGTCGGTCAGCTTGGCCAGGCGAATGGCGTTCATTTCGCTGTTGTTCATGCTGAACGTGACGGTGGCTTTCTTACCGCCATCGACGGTGATCAGGTTTTCATCGCCGGTCCACCACAGCAGGCGGTCGGTCGGCAGGCCTTGCTCACCGGTTTCCGGGTTGAAGTACAGCCAGTCGGTGCCGTTGAAGCTGCGCAGCCACAGTTCTGGTGTTTGCGGTTGGTCGGCCACCAGGCGAATGGTGTGGACCTTTTCCACCGGCACGTGGGCGATGGACAGTACCAGTTCGACGATTTTGGCCTTGTGCCCGCTGGACGGATCGCCACCCAGCAACAGTTTCACGTTGTCGTCGTTGAGGTTGTTGACCCGTTTGATCGCTTCGCCAATGAAGGTTTCGACGTCGGCCGAGTGCTGGCGAATCGGTGCGAGCAGGGCTTCGGCGGCAACTTTTTCTGCGCCTTCGACGGCGATGCTATCGCGGAAGGTCGGGCCTTTGATCTTGGATTTTTCACCGGTGTAGCGCTTGGTCAGCACCAGGCGGTAATAAAGGGTCTGGTTGCCCTTGGCCCGGCGCGCCGACCAGGTGACCTTGCGGTTCCCGTCGACACGGTTCACAGCCACGCCGTAATTATTGGAGATAAAACTTTCGTTGAGGCTGACGTAATCGCGGCTCAGCGGTGGCACGAACATCTGGATCTTGACCGGGTCCTTGGCGCTCGGGACGAACTCGACCTTGGCGTCGATGTTCCACAAGTCGTCGGTGGCGTCTTCGGTCACGGGAATGCCGAGCACGAAAATCTGATAGGCCGTAACTGAAATGCCCAGCACCACCAGGATGGCGATCAGCATTTTCAGATGGAGGGTAAGAGAGCGCATTGGAATTACTCTGCGGTGTGTGCGTCGGTGGCGCAGGCGGGTTTGCCAGCAGCGTATTTAAGACTGGGGTCGACCAGCGCATCAAAGCGCTTGAGCGCTTCGGAGCCGATCAGGAGCGGGTATTGGAAAGCGCTTCGGTCGGTCAAGTTCACTTCGATGCTGCGTAAAGCCGAACCCATGCAGATGTCCAGCTCGATCACCGGACGGGCGGTGTATTTCTTGCCTTCGTCCGGATCGTAGTCGCCGGCGCGGCGCTTGATCTTGCTGACGCGGGCCAGTGGCCGTTCGATCGGGTGCGAGTGCGCCGCGTCGATCGCCAGATAGAAGCGCACCCAGGATTCGCCATTGCGTTTGAAGCGTTTGATGTCGCGGGCGCTCAGGGAGGCGGTTTTCGCCCCGGTGTCGAGTTTGGCCGCGACTTCCAGATTGATGCCGTCCAGCGAGGCGTACTCGTTGAGGCCGTACACGGTCTTTTCCCCCGCCGCGGCGACACCGGGCAGGCAGAGCAGATAAAGGAAGGTGGGGAAGGGCTTGAGTCTCATAAATCCTGGTGCGCAGCGGTCCGTGTTTCGATTCAAGGCCCTGGCATCGCTGCGCAAGCTCCCTCGTATGCCTATCAGCTATTTATGACAAGCAGTGCAGATGTCACAAACAAATGCGGGCGGCATTCTAGCACGGTGGTTTTATGGCGCCAGCGTTGGCCTTTTGGGTTTGGTGTTCTCGCGTGGGCGCGGGCGGAGGTCGCGGGGGGTGTATATCCGTTATTTGTGTGAGGGCGGCTATTGGTTCCGCTCTTACAGCGGGTTACTTGGAAAAGCGCCAAGTAACCAAGCGCTTTTGCCCCTTTCGTTCGGCCCTTCGCTTAGGCTCAGGGTGCCCTCGCTCCGGTCCTGCTCCGTGGGCCCGCCGCCATCGGCCATCCATGGCCGGGGGCGGCTAACCCGGCATCCATGCCGGGTTGCCCACTGCGCAGAACCTCCACTTGGCCTCTCGAGGGGGCGTGCACCGCAAAAGCACCGCGAGGCGGCCTGCGGGCCGACCTGGCTCTTCGGATGTATGCATTCCCCCTGTGGGAGCTAGCCTGCTAGCGATGGACGTTAACGATTACGCGTACGGTCTGAATGAACGCGGTGTCTGGACGTCCATCGCTAGCAGGCTAGCTCCCACAGGGGATTTTTGGCGGGCATGAGATGGGTGTTCACCACCGATGACCTTGACGCACATCAGGTCGGCTATCAGGCCGCCTCGCTTTGGCTTTTGATCTTGATCTGCCCCGTCGGAAGGCCGAGCGCAGGTTCTGCGCAGTGGGCAACCCGGCATGGATGCCGGGTTAGCCGCCCCCGGCCATGGATGGCCGATGGCGGCGGGCCCACGGAGCAGGACCGGAGCGAGGGCATGCCGAGCCACAGCGAGGCACCGTACGTCAGGGGCGCAGGCGCTTGGTTACTTGGCGCTTTTCCAAGTAACCCGCCGTAAGGGCGGAACCATTAGCAGCCGTTACCGCAGCAACGGATATGCACACCATCAAAAAAACCGTCTGCCGCCAAAAGCAGCAACGGATAGGTACTCGGTCTACGCTAAAAACAATCCGGTTATTAGACGATTGTCGACAATACCCATTTATCCTTTGACTAAGAGGCCTATATTCGCTAGTTTTTGCCGCATCAGCTTTCAAGGTGTCGACAATATGCTGGATCAACTCGATCCCCCGGTCATTGCTCAGGACGATTCGGAAACACTTTCCGAGAACGTCTTCCGACGCATTCAGGCGGCCATCGTCAAGGGCGAGATCGCCCCGGGCAGCAAGATCTCCGAGCCGGAACTGGCGCGCACCTATGGCATCAGCCGCGGCCCGCTGCGTGAGGCGATCCACCGTCTGGAAGGCCAGCGCCTGCTGGTTCGCGTGCCGCACGTCGGGGCGCGGGTGGTTTCCCTGAGTCACGCCGAGCTGCTGGAGCTCTACGAAATCCGCGAATCTCTTGAAGGCATGGCCTGCCGTCTCGCGGCGGAACGCATGACCGTCGAAGAAATCGACGAACTGCGCCACGTCCTCGAAACCCACGAGCGCGATGCGGCGTTTCAGGCCGGTGTCGGCTATTACCAGCAGGAAGGCGATTTCGACTTCCATTACCGAATCATCCAGGGCAGCGGCAATCGCACCCTGACGCAGATGCTCTGCGGCGAGCTTTATCAACTGGTGCGCATGTACCGCATCCAGTTTTCCACCACACCCAATCGCCCGCGCCAGGCCTTTGCCGAGCACCACCGGATTCTCGACGCCATCGCCGACCGTGACGGTGAACTGGCCGAGTTGTTGATGCGCCGTCACATCGGCGCCTCCAAACGCAATATCGCCCGTCATTACCAGGACGGCGCCACTAAGACAGCCACTGAACGAGGTGAGTCATGAGTTTTAACAAGAGCACTCCAGGTCAGCGTTTCCGCGATGCGGTCGCCAGCGAACATCCGCTGCAAGTGGTCGGTGCGATCAACGCCAACCACGCGCTGCTGGCCAAGCGCGCCGGTTTCAAGGCGATTTACCTGTCGGGTGGCGGGGTGGCTGCCGGCTCCCTCGGCGTGCCGGACCTGGGCATCACCGGCCTGGACGACGTGTTGACCGACGTGCGTCGCATCACCGACGTCTGCGACCTGCCGCTGCTGGTGGACGTGGACACCGGTTTCGGTTCCTCGGCGTTCAACGTCGCGCGCACCGTCAAGTCGATGATCAAGTTCGGCGCGGCGGCGATTCACATCGAAGACCAGGTCGGCGCCAAGCGCTGCGGTCACCGTCCTAATAAAGAGATCGTTTCGCAGCAGGAAATGGTCGACCGCATCAAGGCGGCGGTTGATGCGCGCACCGATGACAGCTTCGTGATCATGGCCCGCACCGATGCGCTGGCGGTGGAAGGTCTGGAGTCCGCACTGGATCGCGCTGCGGCGTGCATCGAGGCCGGCGCCGACATGATCTTCCCGGAAGCCATCACCGAACTGGAGATGTACAAGCTGTTTGCCAGCCGCGTGAAAGCGCCGATCCTGGCCAACATCACCGAATTCGGCGCGACACCGCTGTACACCACCGAGCAGCTGGCAGGCGCGGATGTATCGCTGGTGCTGTACCCGCTGTCGGCCTTCCGCGCGATGAACAAGGCCGCGGAAAACGTCTACACCGCGATCCGCCGCGACGGCACGCAACAGAACGTGATCGACACCATGCAGACCCGCATGGAGCTTTACGATCGCATCGACTACCACACCTTCGAGCAGAAGCTCGATGCGTTGTTTGCCGCCAAAAAATAATGCCCCTGTAGGAGCGAGCTCGCTCGCGATGGACGTCAACGATGACGCGGGAAAATTGATACCCCGCGGTGTCTGATCCACCATCGCGAGCAAGCTCGCTCCTACAGAGAGCGATATGAACGTGATTGATTTGCCGATTCCCCAACAAATTCAAGAAAACTGGAGACAGCAATGGCCGAAGCAAAAGTACTCAGTGGCGCCGGGCTCCGTGGCCAGGTTGCCGGGCAAACCGCACTGTCCACCGTGGGCCAGTCGGGCGCCGGCCTGACCTATCGCGGCTACGACGTTCGCGAACTGGCGGCTGACGCCCAGTTCGAAGAAGTGGCCTACCTGCTGCTGTACGGCGAACTGCCGACCCAGGCGCAACTGGACGCCTACTTCAGCAAACTGGGCAAGCTGCGCGACCTGCCGCAAGCGCTCAAGGAAGTGCTGGAACGCATCCCCGCCGACGCCCACCCGATGGACGTGATGCGCACCGGTTGCTCGTTTCTGGGCAATATCGAACCGGAGAAAGATTTCTCCGAGCAGCACGACAAAACCGACCGCCTGCTGGCCGCATTCCCGGCGATCATGTGCTACTGGTATCGCTTCAGCCACGATGGCAAACGCATCAGCTGCGTGAGCGACGAACAATCCATTGGTGGCCACTTCCTGCACCTGCTGCACGACAAGAAGCCGAGCGAGTTGCACGTCAAAGTGATGAACGTTTCGCTGATCCTCTACGCGGAACACGAGTTTAACGCTTCGACCTTCACCGCTCGGGTGTGTGCATCGACCTTGTCCGACCTGTTCTCCTGCATCACGGCGGCCATCGGTTCCCTGCGCGGTCCGCTGCACGGCGGCGCCAACGAAGCGGCGATGGAAATGATCGAGCGCTTTTCGTCGCCGGAAGAGGCGATCAAAGGCACCCTCGGCATGCTCGAACGCAAGGACAAGATCATGGGCTTCGGCCACGCGATCTATAAGGACAACGATCCGCGTAACGAGGTGATCAAGGGCTGGTCGAAAAAACTCGCTGACGAAGTGGGCGACACGGTGTTGTTCCCGGTCTCCGAAGCCATCGACAAGACCATGTGGGAGCAGAAAAAACTGTTCCCGAACGCCGACTTCTACCATGCGTCGACGTACCACTTCATGGGTATCCCGACCAAGTTGTTCACGCCGATCTTTGTCTGCTCGCGCCTGACCGGCTGGGCGGCGCATGTGTTCGAACAACGTGCCAACAACCGCATCATCCGCCCGAGCGCCGAATACACCGGCGTCGAACAGCGCAAGTTCGTGCCAATCGAACAACGCTGACCGGGGAGGGGCGGCTGAACCGGGAACCTGTAGGAGCCGAGCTTGCTCGCGATGACGGACTGACATTCAACATTGATGTCGACTGATATACCGCTATCGCGAGCAAGCTCGGCTCCTACAGGGGACCGCTCTCAATTCAACTGCCAGGCCCCACCTTTTGAAACTACCGTGACCGAGTCCTGACGATGAACACTGAATTCCGTAAACCGCTGCCCGGCAGCCATCTGGATTACTTCGACGTCCGTGCCGCTGTCGAAGCCATCCAGCCCGGCGCCTACGACACTCTGCCGTACACCTCCCGCGTGCTGGCGGAAAACCTGGTGCGTCGCTGCGACCCGGCCACGCTCACCGAATCCCTGAAGCAATTCATCGAGCGCAAACGCGACCTCGACTTCCCATGGTTCCCGGCCCGCGTGGTGTGCCACGACATTCTCGGCCAGACCGCGCTGGTCGACCTCGCCGGCCTGCGTGACGCCATCGCCCTGCAAGGTGGCGACCCGGCGCAAGTGAACCCGGTGGTGCCGACACAACTGATCGTCGACCACTCCCTGGCCGTCGAGCGCGGTGGTTTCGATCCGGACGCGTTCGAGAAGAACCGCGCCATCGAAGACCGTCGCAACGAAGACCGTTTCCACTTCATCAACTGGACCAAAAAAGCGTTCAAGAACGTTGACGTGATTCCGCCCGGCAACGGGATCATGCACCAGATCAACCTGGAGAAAATGTCTCCGGTGATTCAGGTGCGCGATGGCGTGGCGTTCCCTGATACCTGCGTCGGCACCGACAGTCACACCCCGCACGTCGATGCCCTGGGCGTGATCGCCATCGGCGTCGGTGGTCTGGAAGCCGAGAGCGTGATGCTCGGCCGCGCATCGTGGATGCGTCTGCCGGAAAGCGTCGGCGTCGAACTGACCGGCAAGCTGCAACCGGGCATCACCGCCACCGACATGGTGCTGGCGCTGACCGAGTTCCTGCGCAAGCAAAAAGTCGTCGGCGCGTGGCTGGAGTTCTTCGGCGAAGGCGCCTCCGCGCTGACCCTGGGCGACCGCGCGACCATTTCCAACATGGCCCCGGAATACGGCGCCACCGCGGCGATGTTCTACATCGACCAGCAAACCATCGACTACCTCAAACTCACCGGCCGCGAAGACGAGCAGGTGCAACTGGTCGAGAACTATGCCAAGACCACAGGCCTGTGGGCCGACAGCCTGAAGGGTGCGCAATACGAGCGCGGCTTGACCTTCAACCTGTCCTCGGTGGTGCGCAACATGGCCGGTCCGAGCAACCCGCACGCCCGCGTCGCCACGTCCGACCTGGCCGCGCAAGGCATCTCCGGTCAGTGGGATGACGTCCCGGGTCAGATGCCGGACGGCGCGGTGATCATCGCCGCCATCACCAGCTGCACCAACACCAGCAACCCGCGCAACGTCATCGCTGCCGGCCTGCTGGCGCGCAATGCCAATAAGCTCGGTCTGACCCGCAAGCCGTGGGTCAAATCGTCGCTGGCACCGGGTTCGAAAACCGTGGCGTTGTACCTCGATGAAGCGGGCCTGACTGACGAACTGGAACAACTCGGTTTCGGCGTCGTGGCCTTCGCTTGCACCACCTGCAACGGCATGTCCGGTGCGCTGGACCCGGTGATCCAGCAAGAGATCATCGACCGCGACCTGTACGCCACCGCCGTGCTCTCCGGCAACCGCAACTTCGACGGGCGGATTCACCCGTACGCCAAGAATGCGTTCCTCGCTTCGCCTCCATTGGTGGTGGCTTACGCCATCGCCGGCACCATCCGTTTCGACATCGAAAAAGATGTGTTGGGCCTGGATGCGAACGGCAAGGAAATCCGTCTGAAGGATATTTGGCCGAGCGACGAAGAGATCGACTCCGTGGTGAAAGCCTCGGTCAAACCGGAGCAGTTCCGTCAGGTCTACATCCCGATGTTCGCCATCCATGAAGACACCGGCCCGAAGGTCACGCCGCTGTACGACTGGCGCGAGATGAGCACCTACATCCGCCGTCCGCCGTACTGGGAAGGCGCACTGGCCGGCGCGCGTCCGCTCAAGGGCATGCGTCCGCTGGCGGTGCTGCCGGACAACATCACCACCGATCACCTGTCGCCGTCGAACGCGATCATGCTCGACAGCGCCGCCGGCGAATACCTGGCGAAAATGGGCCTGCCGGAAGAGGACTTCAACTCCTACGCCACGCACCGTGGTGACCACCTGACTGCGCAACGCGCGACCTTCGCCAACCCGAAACTGTTCAACGAAATGGTCCAGGAAAACGGCAAGGTCAAGCAGGGCTCGCTGGCCCGTGTCGAGCCGGAAGGTAAGGTCATGCGCATGTGGGAAGCCATCGAAACCTACATGGAACGCAAGCAACCGCTGATCATCATTGCCGGCGCCGATTACGGTCAGGGTTCGTCCCGGGACTGGGCGGCGAAGGGCGTGCGACTGGCGGGTGTGGAAGCGATTGCCGCTGAAGGTTTCGAGCGCATCCACCGCACCAACCTGGTGGGCATGGGCGTGTTGCCGCTGGAGTTCAAGCCGGGGACCAACCGCCACACGCTCGCCATCGACGGCAGCGAAACCTACGACGTGATCGGCGAACGCACGCCACGCGCCGAGCTGACGCTGGTGATCAATCGCAAGAACGGTGAGCGGGTCGAAGTGCCGGTGACGTGCCGCCTCGACACCGCTGAAGAAGTGTCGATCTACGAAGCGGGCGGCGTGCTGCAACGCTTCGCGCAGGATTTCCTCGAAGAGTCGGCGGTTGCCGTTTAACGAACGCTGTGCGGGCACGGGATTTCAATCCCGTGTCTGCCCTTAAGGAGCACCCATGGCTCACGCACCCCAGATCAAAATCCCCGCCACCTACATGCGCGGCGGCACCAGCAAAGGCGTATTTTTCAGCCTGAAAGACCTGCCCGAAGCGGCACAGATTCCCGGCCCGGCGCGCGACGCCTTGTTGCTGCGGGTGATCGGCAGCCCCGACCCGTACGACAAGCAAATCGACGGCATGGGCGGCGCGACCTCCAGCACCAGCAAAACCGTAATCCTGTCGAAAAGCCTCAAGGCCGATCACGACGTTGATTACCTGTTCGGTCAGGTCTCCATCGACAAGCCATTCGTGGACTGGAGCGGCAACTGCGGCAACCTGTCGGCGGCGGTCGGTTCGTTCGCCATCAGCAACGGTCTGGTGGACGCCAGCCGCATTCCGCACAACGGTGTGGCGGTGGTGCGCGTGTGGCAGACCAACATCGGCAAGACCATCATCGCCCACGTGCCGATCACCAACGGCGAAGTGCAGGAAACCGGTGATTTTGAACTCGACGGCGTGACCTTTCCGGCGGCCGAAGTGCAGGTTGAATTCATGGACCCGGCGGCGGAAGAGGAGGGCGGTGGTGGTTCGATGTTCCCTACCGGGAATCTGGTAGACGACCTCGAAGTGCCTGGCGTCGGAACTTTCAAGGCGACCATGATCAATGCCGGTATTCCGACCATCTTCGTCAATGCCGAAGATATCGGTTACACCGGCACCGAGCTGCAGGGCGCTATCAACGGTGATCCGAAAGCACTGGCGATGTTCGAGACCATTCGTGCTTACGGTGCGTTGCGCATGGGGCTGATTTCCAATCTGGATGAAGCCGCGAAGCGCCAGCACACGCCCAAGGTTGCCTTTGTGGCCAAGCCTGCGGACTACGTCGCGTCGAGCGGTAAAGCGATTGCAGCGGGTGATGTCGACCTGTTGGTGCGCGCGTTGTCCATGGGCAAGCTGCACCACGCGATGATGGGCACCGCGGCGGTTGCTATCGGTACTGCCGCTGCCATTTCCGGCACCCTGGTGAACATCGCGGCGGGCGGAATCGAGCGCAATGCGGTGCGTTTCGGTCATCCATCGGGCACCTTGCGCGTCGGCGCCGAAGCGAGCCAGGTGAATGGCGAGTGGACCGTCAACAAAGCCATCATGAGCCGCAGTGCGCGGGTGTTGATGGAAGGCTTCGTCTGCGTGCCGGGCGATTCTTTCTGATCCAATACAAGCCCCTGTAGGAGCAGAGCTTGCTCGCGAAGACGGATTTGCATTCAGTATTGATGTTGACTGATACACCGCTTTCGCGAGCAAGCTCAGCTCCTGCAAGTGATCGTATTCCACAATAAGAAAGCACCGACTGACTGAGTTTTAACCTGAACCGAGGTCCCATCAACGAACCACTTCCAGAGTGAATCGAACATGAGCACCAACGTCGACCAGAACAACCGCCCCGACTACGACACGGTCCTGCAGGACATTGCCGATTACGTCCTCAACTTCAAGATCGAGTCCGGGGAGGCCCTGGACACTGCCCGCAACTGCCTGATCGACACCCTTGGCTGCGGCCTCCTGGCCCTGCGCTTTCCCGAATGCACCAAACACCTGGGCCCGATCGTCGAAGGCACCGTCGTCCCGTTCGGCGCCCGCGTACCCGGCACCAGCTACCGTCTCGATCCGGTCAAAGCCGCGTGGGACATCGGCTGCATCGTGCGCTGGCTCGACTACAACGACACCTGGCTCGCCGCCGAATGGGGCCATCCGTCCGATAACCTCGGCGGCATTCTCGCGGTGGCCGATCACCTGTCGCAAAAGCGCCTGGCCAATGGCGACGCGCCGCTGACCGTTCGCGCCGTACTTGAAGCGATGATCATGGCCCACGAGATTCAGGGCGTCATTGCGCTGGAAAACTCCTTCAACCGCGTAGGCCTTGATCACGTCATTCTGGTGAAAGTCGCCTCGACCGCCGTTACCGCCAAACTGATGGGCGCCAATCGCGAGCAGTTGCTGTCCGCGTTGTCCCATGCCTTTGCCGACGGGCAAGCGCTGCGCACCTATCGGCATGCGCCGAATGCCGGTTCACGCAAATCCTGGGCGGCGGGTGATGCGACCAGTCGAGGCGTGCGTCTGGCGGACATCGCGATGCGTGGCGAGATGGGCATTCCCGGCGTACTGACCGCCAGGCAGTGGGGCTTCTACGACGTGTCGTTCAGCCACACCAACAACGACCTGGCGCTCAAGCCCGAAGGCAAGCGTGCCTTCAGTTTCACCCGCTCATATGGCAGCTATGTGATGGAAAACGTGCTGTTCAAAATCAGCTTCCCGGCCGAATTCCACGCGCAAACGGCCTGCGAAGCGGCTGTGACATTGCATCCGCAAGTCAGGAATCGCCTGCACGAGATCGACAGAATCGTCATCACCACCCACGAATCGGCGATCCGCATCATTTCCAAGGTCGGCCCGCTGGCCAATGCGGCCGACCGCGACCACTGCATCCAGTACATGACCGCCGTCCCGCTGGCCTTCGGCAATCTGGTGGCCGAGCAGTACGAAGATGACTTCCATGCGGCGCATCCGGTCATCGATGTGCTGCGCGAGAAAATGGTCATCGTCGAAGACCCGCAATACACCCGCGAATACCTGGAGGCGGACAAACGCTCCATTGCCAATGCGATACAGGTGTTTTTCAAGGACGGTTCAAGCACCGGGAAGGTGGTGGTTGAATACCCGATCGGCCATCGCCGTCGCCGCGCGGAGGGTATTGCGCTGCTGGAAGACAAGTTCAAGGCGAATCTGGCGACGCGATTCACGGTGCAGCGCAGTGCCGGGATTTTTGCGTTGTGCAAGGATCAGGCGCGGCTTGAGGCGATGCCGGTGAATCGGTTTGTGGATTTGTTTGTTATCTAGTTAAACCGCGTCATCGTTCATCGCGGGCAAGCCTTGCTCCTACAGTTCTGAGTCGTGTCGCGTATTTGTAATCGACATGAAACCTGTAGGAGCAAGGCTTGCCCGCGATGACGATGGATCAGGCGCAGCAAATTTACTTGAACCGCCGCTCCACGCCTTTCTCAACGAGGATTTTCGCGGAGATTTCTTCCACCGAAAAATGCGTGGAATTGATGTGCGCAATGTTCTCGCGGCGGAACAGATTCTCCACCTCGCGCACTTCAAACTCGCACTGCGCGTAGCTCGAATAGCGGCTGTTGGGCTTGCGCTCGTTGCGGATCGCGGTGAGGCGGTCCGGGTCGATGGTCAGGCCGAACAGCTTGTGCTGGTGGGCGCGCAGGGCGTTTGGCAGGGTCAGGCGCTCCATGTCGTCTTCGGTTAGCGGGTAATTGGCCGCGCGGATACCGAATTGCATCGCCATGTACAGGCACGTCGGTGTCTTGCCACAACGCGACACCCCCACCAGGATCAGGTCGGCCTTGTCGTAATAATGCGTGCGCGCGCCGTCGTCGTTGTCGAGGGCAAAGTTCACCGCCTCGATGCGTTCCATGTAATTGGAGTTGCCGCCGATCGAGTGAGACTTGCCGACGGTGTAGGAAGAATGCTCGGTCAGTTCCTGTTCAAGCGGTGCCAGGAAAGTCGAGAAAATGTCGATCATGAAACCATTGGACGTTGCGAGGATCTCACGAATGTCCTGATTGACGATGGTGTCGAAGATAATCGGCCGGAAGCCGTCGGTTTCGGCGGCTTTGTTGATTTGTTGTACCATGGCCCGCGCTTTATCCACGTTGTCGATGTACGGCCGCGTGAATTTGCTGAAGGTAATGTTTTCGAACTGCGCCAGGAGGCTTTGGCCGAGGGTCTCGGCTGTGATGCCGGTGCCGTCGGAAATAAAGAAAGCAGATCGTTTCATTTGCACCTTGGGCCTTAAGCTAGTGACGAATCTTGGATATAGTAGGCGCGATTTGCCGGCCGCCAGTGGCCCGCATTCTCACTTATTTTCCAGGTCCAGGCCATACAGCTGGCAAACGCTCCTTAGAGCAGCCGGCTTCTGAGCTTTTCCAACACAGTTAGTGGAGAGATCACCTTGGTAGAGTACGTAGTTTCCCTCGATAAGCTCGGCGTCCATGATGTAGAGCACGTAGGGGGCAAGAACGCATCCCTGGGCGAGATGATCAGTAACCTTGCAGGTGCCGGTGTATCGGTGCCTGGTGGCTTCGCCACGACAGCTCAGGCTTATCGTGATTTTCTCGAACTGAGCGGCCTGAACGATCAGATCCACGCCGCCCTCGACGCCCTAGACGTCGATGATGTCAACGCCCTGGCCAAGACCGGCGCCCAGATCCGTCAATGGATCATGGAAGCCGAATTCCCCGAGAAGCTCAACGCCGAGATCCGCACCGCGTTCGCCACGCTGTCGGCCGGCAACCCTGACATGGCCGTCGCCGTGCGCTCTTCCGCTACCGCCGAAGACCTGCCGGACGCTTCCTTCGCCGGTCAGCAGGAAACTTTCCTGAACATCCGTGGTGTCGAAAACGTCATTCGCGCCGCCAAAGAGGTGTTCGCTTCGCTGTTCAACGACCGTGCCATTTCCTACCGCGTGCACCAGGGCTTCGATCACAAGCTGGTGGCCCTGTCGGCTGGCGTGCAGCGCATGGTCCGCTCCGAAACCGGCACCGCCGGCGTGATGTTCACCCTCGATACCGAATCGGGCTTCCGTGACGTGGTGTTCATCACCGGTGCCTACGGCCTGGGTGAAACCGTCGTACAAGGCGCGGTGAACCCGGACGAATTCTACGTCCACAAACAAACCCTCGAGGCCGGCCGTCCGGCCATCCTGCGCCGTAACCTGGGCAGCAAAGCCATCAAGATGATCTACGGCGAAGTCGCCACGGCCGGCAAGTCGGTCAAGACCATCGACGTCGACAAGGCCGATCGCGCACGTTTCTGCCTCAGCGACGCCGAAGTCAGCGAACTGGCCAAGCAGGCGATGATCATCGAGAAGCACTACAAGTGCCCGATGGACATCGAATGGGCCAAAGACGGTGACGACGGCAAGCTCTACATCGTTCAGGCCCGTCCTGAAACCGTGAAGAGCCGCACCTCGGCCAACGTCATGGAACGTTACCTGTTGAAAGAAACCGGCACCGTGCTGGTTGAAGGTCGCGCCATCGGCCAGCGCATCGGCGCCGGCAAGGTGCGCATCATCAAGGACGTGTCCGAGATGGACAAAGTCCAGCCGGGCGACGTTCTTGTTTCCGACATGACCGACCCGGACTGGGAACCGGTCATGAAGCGCGCCAGCGCCATCGTCACCAACCGTGGCGGCCGTACCTGCCACGCGGCGATCATCGCTCGCGAGCTGGGCATCCCGGCCGTGGTCGGTTGCGGCAACGCCACCCAGCTGTTGCAAGACGGCCAGGGCGTGACCGTTTCCTGCGCGGAAGGCGACACCGGTTACATCTTCGAAGGCGAACTGGGCTTCGACATCAAGAAAAACTCCGTGGACGCCATGCCTGATCTGCCGTTCAAGATCATGATGAACGTCGGCAACCCGGACCGTGCCTTCGACTTCGCGCAGTTGCCGAACGCCGGTGTGGGCCTGGCTCGTCTTGAGTTCATCATCAACCGCATGATCGGTGTTCACCCCAAGGCGCTGTTGAACTACGACGGTCTGCCGCAGGAAATCAAGGACAGCGTCGACAAGCGCATCGCCGGTTACAACGATCCGGTCGACTTCTATGTCGACAAACTGGTGGAAGGCATCAGCACCCTGGCGGCAGCGTTCACACCGAAAAAGGTCATCGTGCGTCTGTCGGACTTCAAGTCCAACGAATACGCGAACCTGATCGGCGGCAAGCTCTACGAGCCGGAAGAAGAAAACCCGATGCTGGGCTTCCGTGGTGCTTCGCGTTACATCAGCGAAGCGTTCCGCGACTGCTTCGAGCTCGAGTGCCGCGCCCTCAAGCGTGTGCGCAACGAGATGGGCCTGACCAACGTCGAAATCATGGTGCCGTTCGTCCGTACCCTGGGCGAAGCGAGCCAGGTCGTCGACCTGCTGGCTGAAAACGGTCTGGCCCGCGGCGAAAACGGCCTGCGCGTGATCATGATGTGCGAACTGCCGTCCAACGCGATTCTGGCGGAAGAATTCCTCGAGTTCTTCGACGGTTTCTCCATCGGCTCCAACGACCTGACTCAGCTGACGCTGGGGCTGGACCGTGACTCCGGGATCATCGCGCATTTGTTCGACGAGCGTAATCCTGCAGTCAAGAAGCTGCTGGCCAACGCGATTCAGGCCTGCAACAAGGCTGGCAAGTACATCGGCATTTGCGGTCAGGGTCCTTCGGACCACCCTGATCTGGCTAAATGGCTGATGGAGCAGGGCATCGAAAGCGTTTCGTTGAACCCGGATTCCGTACTGGAAACCTGGTTCTTCCTGGCGGAAGGTCAAGCCTCGGCTTGATTGTAGGAGCGAGCTTGCTCGCGATGGTCGTGAACGATGACGCGTGCTTGCTGGATAAACGCGGTGTTCTGAAGTCCATCGCGAGCAAGCTCGCTCAGTTATCGCGGTCATTGACCAGACTTAAGCAGGGCGGGCTCCTCTGGATGCCGCCCTTTTTTGTGCAAGAGCATTATGCAAAGCAGCAGCAACCTATTTCCTGTCGCCCTGATCAGCGCCGAGCGGCGCGGCGATCTGAGCGAAGACGTTTATCGTTTGAAACCCGGCAACAGTCCTGATGGCACTGTGGAGTTGGCCGTGACCCGTTTGGGCATGGCGGATGAGCCCGCGCACGGGGGCGTGCCCGTGATTCTGTTGCACGGCAGTTTTTCCAATCGGCGTTTCTGGTTTTCTCCAAAAGGCCTGGGGCTCGGGGCTTACCTGACACGCCTGGGATTCGATGTATGGATTCCGGAAATGCGCGGCCATGGCCTGTCCCAGCGCAACCAGAACTACCGCAAAAACCGCGTCGCCGACTACGCTCGTTACGATTTGCCGGCCATCGGCGCGTTTGTGCGCGAGCAGAGCGGCCAGGTCCCGCACTGGATCGGTCACTCGCTGGGCGGGATTACCCTGGCGGCGGCGCTGGGTGGCGAGTACATCGGCGAACCGGTGGTGGCCTCTGCGGCGTTCTTCGGCACGCAAGTCAGCCGCACTTACTGGCCGTTGAAGATCCCGCCAGTGGAGTGGAGCGGGCGTTTCATTCTCAAGCGTTTCGCCCAGCTGTCCGGTTCACGGCTCAAGCGCGGCCCGGAGGACGAGCCGATTGGCCTGGCCCTGGAAAGCATGCGCTGGTACGGTCTGTTTGGGCGCTTTGGCGATGCCGACAAGGACTGGTGGGCGGGATTGGCCGAAGTCCGGTTGCCGGTACTGGCGGTGAGTGCGGCGGGCGACCACCAGGATCCTGCGTGGGCCTGTCGCAAGTTGTTTGACCAGGTTGGCTCCGAGCATAAGCAGTTCCTCAACCTCGGTCGCGAGCAGGGCTTTGGCGACAACTTCGGTCACGTGGAAATGCTCGTCAGCAAAGCGGCGCAGACCGAAGTCTGGCCGTTGGTGGCGCGCTGGTTGGTTGATCAGCAGGCGCCGTTGCCGGGAGGCAAGCCGGATCTGGCTGCGGCAGTCTGAGCCTGATGCTCTATCAAGGGCATTTCGCTCTGATCGGCTTGCGGCTAAGATATGACGCATTAAGCTTTTCCGGTCACTTTGCGACATCCTCGATTGTCTTCCTCTTTACAGGAGTTTCTCGATGAACCATTACATCACGCCTGACCTGTGCGACGCCTATCCGGAGCTGGTGCAGGTGCTGGAACCGATGTTCAGCAATTTCGGCGGCCGTGATTCCTTTGGCGGCGAAATCGTGACCATCAAGTGCTTCGAAGACAACTCGCGGGTCAAGGAGCAGGTCGAGCTCAAGGGGAATGGCAAGGTGCTGGTGGTCGACGGTGGCGGTTCCCTGCGTCATGCATTGCTGGGTGACATGCTGGCCGAGAAAGCCGCGAACAACGGTTGGGAAGGGCTGGTGATCTACGGTTGCATCCGCGACGTCGATATCATCGCGCAGACCGATCTGGGCGTTCAGGCCCTCGCCAGCCACCCGAGGAAATCCGACCGGCGCGGGCTCGGTGATCTCAACGTGGTGGTGACTTTTGCCGGTGTGACGTTCCGTCCAGGCGAATACATCTATGCGGACAACAACGGCGTGATCATCTCGCCAAGCCCGCTGAAGATGCCTGAATAAACGTTGAGCCAAACAAAGGGGTGAGGATGTTCGAGGAAGAAAACGCGCAGTGGGGGCTGGTGCATGCCCTGGTGCTGGATGGTAAAGGCGGCGCGCGTTCGATAGCCCGGACAGAACTCGATGAATTGCAGCTGCAGGCGCATGAAAGCCTGTGGCTGCACTGGGATCGCAGTCACCCGCAAACCCAGACCTGGCTGCGCAAATCCAGCGGTCTAAGTGAATTCAGCTGTGATCTGTTGCTGGAAGAAAACACCCGTCCGCGTCTCTTACAGCTTTCCGA
The DNA here is from genome assembly GCF_059716135.1 of Pseudomonas sp. LBUM1651. NCBI lineage: Bacteria > Pseudomonadati > Pseudomonadota > Gammaproteobacteria > Pseudomonadales > Pseudomonadaceae > Pseudomonas > Pseudomonas sp. LBUM1651. The sequence goes on from NZ_CP166805.1 coordinate 1,958,917, forward strand.
CAGCGAACTGCTGCTATTTTTGCGCGGGGTCAACCTGAATCCGGGGGCCGAACCGGAAGACATGGTCTCGGTGCGGATTTTCGCCTCGGCACAGCGGGTGATTTCCCTGCGTCTGCGTCCGTTGCGCGCCACCGATGAATTGCTGGTGCAGCTCGGCGAAGGCAAAGGACCGAAAACCGCCTCCGAACTCATCCTTTATATGGCTCAGTACCTCACCAACAAGGTGCAGGATCTGGTCGGCTGCCTCTCGGAAGTGGTCGATGAGGAAGAAGAGAAGCTGGATACCGACGAACGGTATACACCCGAACATGACTCCATTTTGCAGATCCGTCGAAGGGCGGCTGCGCTGAAACGTTTCCTGGCACCGCAGCGGGATATTTTCGGACAGCTGACGCGGATAAAACTACCCTGGTTTGTCGAAGATGACGGCGATTACTGGAACGAATTGAACAACAGTCTGACCCGTTATCTCGAGGAGCTGGAGTTGACCCGGGAGCGCGTGGGGCTGGTCCTGGAGGCTGAAGACCGGCGTTTGAGCGTGCGCATGAACCGCACGATGTACCGCTTCGGGATCATCACCGGGATCTTTTTGCCGATGAGTTTTCTGGCCGGTCTGTTGGGCATCAACGTCGGCGGTATTCCGTTCTCTGCCAGCCCTTATGGCTTTCCGATTGCCTGCCTGATGATGTTCCTGGTTGCACTGGGGCAGTGGTGGTTATTCCGACGTTTGCGCTGGGTCTGACGATGAACCATGTGACCCGTGCAAAACTGACCGCGTCTTTCACAGACATCACGAGAGGTGCGTATGCACGATCCGTTTGAACAGTCTTTGCGCGACATGCTGAACGCCTCGCCGTCCACCCGTGACGACGATGCGTGTCTGGGCCGTGTCCTGAAAACCGCCAATCGCCAGGTCGGCGCCGGTGATCTGTTCAGCCTGCTGGGCCGCTGGTTGCCCGCGCTGATGATCGCCCTGAATAACGGATCGGCGCACGTTTCGCCGGTTTCCCGTCACCGTAAACCTACCGTTCGCACTGCTGATAAGGCTAATTGAATATGGAACTTGATCTCTGGACTCAGAGCCTCGTCACTGCAATGACTGCGTTATGGACCAAGGTTGCGAATTTCATTCCGAACCTGTTCGGCGCACTGGTCGTGCTGCTGTTGGGTTTTGTCGTTGCGAAACTTTTGGATACTTTGCTGTCCAAGTTGCTCGCCAAGCTCGGTCTCGATCGCTTGATGGGCGGCACCGGTCTGACAAAATTGCTGTCCCGGGCCGGCCTTCAAGTACCGATTTCGACGCTGATTGGCAAAATTGTCTATTGGTTCGTTCTGCTGATTTTTCTGGTTTCGGCCGCAGAATCCCTTGGACTTGAGCGAGTTTCAGCTACGCTGGACATGCTTGCGCTGTATTTGCCGAAAGTTTTCGGCGCTGCGCTGGTGTTGCTGGTGGGTGTTTTACTGGCGCAACTGGCCAATGGGCTGGTGCGCGGTGCGGCAGAGGGCGTAGGGCTGGATTATGCCGCCGGGCTGGGGCGAATTGCCCAGGGCCTGGTGATCATCATCAGTATTTCGGTCGCGATCAGCCAGTTGGAGGTCAAGACAGACCTGCTCAACCATGTGATCGTGATCGTATTGATTACCGTTGGTCTGGCGGTTGCGCTGGCCATGGGTTTGGGAAGCCGGGAAATTGCCGGTCAGATTCTTGCGGGAATCTATGTGCGTGAGTTGTATCAGGTTGGGCAACAAGTGCGTGTTGGTGAGGTCGAAGGTCAGATCGAAGAGATCGGCACGGTTAAAACCACATTGCTGACCGATGAGGGTGAGCTAGTCTCTCTCTCCAATCGGATTCTCCTGGAGCAGCATGTGAGTAGCCGCTAACCCGGCAAACCCTGCTAATGTATGCCGCCGCAAAATGCCCTGAAGGGCTGCGGCGGACATTGACCTGACTGTCGGCCCGACTTGTTTTGAATAAAGCTCAATCGCTCTCCACGCGCTACGACCCCCGCGAGCTCTCTGATGAGGAGTTGGTCGCGCGCTCGCATACCGAGCTGTTTCACGTAACGCGCGCCTATGAAGAATTGATGCGGCGTTACCAACGAACATTATTTAACGTCTGTGCACGGTATCTTGGGAACGATCGCGATGCAGACGATGTCTGTCAGGAAGTGATGTTGAAGGTGTTGTATGGCCTGAAGAACTTCGAGGGCAAATCGAAGTTCAAGACATGGCTATATAGCATCACGTACAACGAGTGCATCACGCAGTATCGGAAAGAACGGCGAAAGCGTCGCTTGATGGATGCATTGAGTCTGGACCCCCTCGAGGAAGCGTCTGAAGAGAAGGCGCCGAAACCCGAGGAGCAGGGCGGACTTGATCGCTGGCTGGTGTATGTGAACCCGATTGACCGTGAAATTCTGGTGCTACGATTTGTCGCAGAGCTGGAATTTCAGGAGATCGCAGACATCATGCACATGGGTTTGAGTGCAACAAAAATGCGTTACAAACGTGCTCTAGACAAATTGCGTGAGAAATTTGCAGGCATTGCTGAAACTTAGTTCGGCGCAAATATCTCTTACGTGTAGGCAAGTTCTGTTAGACTTGCCGCCGAGTTGTCCCCCGGTTTGCGGGACTGCTTCACAATCACCAGATGGGGATTTAACGGATGAAACTGAAAAACACCTTGGGCTTGGCCATTGGTTCTCTTATTGCAGCCACTTCGTTCGGCGCACTGGCACAAGGCCAAGGCGCAGTTGAAATCGAAGGCTTCATGAAGAAAGAGTACTACGATAGCCAGCGCGATTTCAAAAACGACGGCAACCTGTTCGGTGGTTCGGTTGGTTACTTCCTAACCGACGACGTTGAACTGCGTCTGGCCTACGACGAAGTTCACAACGTTCGTGGCGAAGATGGCAAGAACATCAAGGGCTCCGACACTGCTCTGGATGCTCTGTACCACTTCAACAACCCAGGCGATATGCTGCGTCCGTACGTATCCGCTGGTTTCTCCGACCAGAGCATCGGCCAGACCGGCCGTGGTGGTCGTAACGGTTCCACCTTCGCCAACGTTGGCGGCGGTGCCAAGCTGTACTTCACAGACAACTTCTACGCCCGTGCCGGCGTTGAAGCTCAGTACAACATCGACCAGGGCGACACCGAGTGGGCTCCTAGCGTCGGTATCGGTGTGAACTTCGGTGGCGGCTCCAAGCCTGCTGCTGCTCCAGTTCCAGCACCGGCTGAAGTCTGCTCCGACAGCGACAACGACGGCGTTTGCGACAACGTTGACAAGTGCCCGGACACCCCAGCCAACGTAACTGTTGACGCTGATGGCTGCCCAGCAGTTGCTGAAGTTGTTCGTGTAGAGCTGGACGTTAAGTTCGATTTCGACAAATCTGTTGTTAAAACCAACAGCTACGGCGACATCAAGAACCTGGCTGACTTCATGAAGCAGTACCCATCCACCACCACTACTGTTGAAGGTCACACTGACTCCGTCGGTCCTGACGCTTACAACCAGAAACTGTCCGAGCGTCGTGCAAACGCCGTTAAGCAAGTTCTGACCAACCAGTACGGTGTTGAATCGTCCCGCGTTCAGTCTGTTGGCTACGGCGAATCCCGCCCAGTTGCTGACAACAAAACTGAAGCTGGTCGCGCTGTAAACCGTCGCGTAGAAGCGCAGGTTGAAGCTCAAGCTAAGTAATTAGCCCGCAGCTCTGAGAAAAGCCCGGCTTAGGCCGGGCTTTTCTTTGTCTGCGATTTGGATTTGGTCTGTAGGAGCGAGCTTGTCTCCGGGCGGCGTTCCGACGATGGTCGTCAACGATGACGCGTTAAGCCTGATACGCCGCGGCGATCTCAGTTTCATCGCGAGCGAGCTCGCTCCTACAGTGATTGGTGTTTGCAACCACCGCGCCAATCACCAGAATGGCCGGGCTCTTCAGCTCAAAGGCGCAGGCATCTTCTTCCATCGCGGTCAGATCGCTGCGACATTCCCGTTGGTGTGGCAGGGACGCGTTTTCAATCATCGCCACCGGCGTATCCGCCGCCATCCCTCCAACCAGCAACTGCTCGCGAATTTCACTCAGCTTCGCCACGCCCATGTAGATAACCAATGTCGTGCCGCCTTGGGCCAATGCCCGCCAATTCAGGCTGCTGCCATCTTGCGTGTGGGCCGTCACCAGCGTCACGCCCCGCGCCACACCCCTGAGGGTCAACGGGATATCGCATTGCGTCGCACCGGCAAGCCCGGCGGTGATGCCATTGACCAGCTCGACATCGACCCCGCGCTCGCGCAACCACTGGGCCTCTTCGCCGCCGCGACCAAAAATGCACGGATCGCCGCCCTTGAGCCGCACCACGCATTTGCCCTGACGGGCATAACGCAGCATCAATCGATGAATGAACGCTTGAGGCGTGGAGCGACAGCCACCGCGTTTGCCCACGGCAATGATTCGCGCCCGTGGGCAATGCTCAAGCACTGCTTCGTTCACCAGATCGTCGATCAACACCACATCGGCTTCGCTCAACGCTCGAACAGCCTTGAGGGTCAGCAATTCCGGGTCGCCAGGACCTGCACCCACCAGCCAGACTTTTGCGTTCATAGTGGTTTCCTCACGAGATGACGGCGATCGGCTGCGCACTGGCGGCCAACAAACGCTTGATTTCCGGAACGCAGGAGCCGCATTGCGTACCGCAACCCAGTTCCTGTTTCAAACCTTGCAAGTCCAGGCCTCGGCGGATACCGGCACAGACCGCGTTCTGGCTGACGTTTTTGCAGTTGCACAGGGTTCTGGTGCCGGCGGCCGGCGCGCTGGTGTTACCTGGTGGCGCGCTCAGCGGTGCAAGCAGCCAGCGCCGCAGCTGTTGGTCGACGCGACCTTCGAGCCAGAGGTCCTGCAGCCAGTGCTGGGCGAGGGTTTCGCCGGCAAGACGAATCGCGGTAATTCGGCCGTTCTCGATCCGCACCCGTTTGCCGATGGAGCGCCGAGGGTCGTCGTAGGCCAATACCGGACCGTCGTTGAGCCTCAGGCATTGGTCGATGTCACGCAGCAATTGCGGATCTGGCGCTGCGGCGCTGGAAGCGCGTATGAGCAGCGCAGGGCGTTCACGGCCGGCGAGGCCAAGGCTAACGTAGGAAAACGCCTCGCAGAGTGGTCGTAGTGTCTCAAAATGCTGTTGGATATCGCCCTCGACCAAGGCGAAAAGGTTCCAGGGCAGGTTTACCGGGTCAAGCCTTACTCCGGTGTGTTTGAGTTCCGGCTGTTTCGACAACGGATCAAACGCCGGTTGGGTGATCGAATTGACACCCCCCTTCAGGAAGCGATCGCCCCAGTGCATGGGCAGGAAGGCCTGGCCGGAACGCACACTGTCGTCGCTGCCCACGGCAACAATGACCGCGCCGCGACGGCTTCTCAGGCTGACCAGCTCACCCGGTTGCAGTCCATGGCGGTGCAGTTCATCCGGGTGCAGGCTCAACACGGCTTCGCTGACATGACCGAACAACTGCGCGGCCGTACCGGTGCGGCTCATGCCGTGCCATTGATCGCGCAGGCGGCCGGTGATCAGAGTCAGCGGGAATTGCCCATCGCGTTGTTCCCTGGCGGCGCGATACGGATCGGCGATGAACCGGGCGCGTCCGCTGGCTGTCGGGAAAACGCCGTCCACATACAGACGGGCCGTACCTTCACTGCCGCCTGCAGGGAATGGCCATTGCTGCGGACCGAGACGGTCGATCAGCTCATGGCTGATGCCGGACAGGTCCAGATCGCGGCCGCGAGTCAATTGCTTGTACTCATCGAAGATCTGCGCCGGGGTTTCGAACGCAAACAGACTGGCGTGCTCGGGACGCAGATGTTTTTCCAGGCGCTGTGCGAAATCCATCGTGATCGCCCAGTCTGAGCGTGCTTCACCGGGGGCGACAATCGCACGGCGGACGTGGGAAATCCGCCGCTCGGAGTTGGTGACCGTGCCGTCCTTTTCACCCCAACTGGCGGCGGGCAACAGCAGGTCGGCGAACGCGGTGGTTTCGGTGGTGCGAAAGGCTTCCTGCAAAACCACGAACGGACAGGCTTCCAGTGCAGCGCGCACGGCGGTCTGGTCCGGCATCGATTGCGCGGGGTTGGTGCAGGCAATCCACAGGGCTTTGATGGTTCCGCTACGAACCTGCTCGAACAGCTCGATAGCGGTGAGCCCGGTTTGTTCAGGCAACTGGTCAACGCCCCAGTAGGCTGCCACTTCTGCTCGGTGTTCGGCATTGGCCGCTTCGCGATGGCCCGGCAGCAAGTTCGACAGACTGCCGGTTTCGCGCCCCCCCATGGCATTCGGCTGACCGGTCAGGGAGAAAGGTCCTGCACCCGGTCGGCCAATCTGTCCGGTGGCGAGGTGAAGGTTGATCAGCGCACTGTTTTTCGCACTGCCCGCGGTGGACTGGTTCAAGCCCATGCACCACAACGACAGGAAACTCGGCGAGGTGCCCACCCACTCGGCACATTGTTGCAGTTGTTCAACGCTGATCCCGCACAGCTGCGAAACCATCGGCGGCGTGTAGTCGCGAACCAGGTCTTTCAGTTCGGCCAGCCCTTCGGTGTGGGCCTTGATGAAGTCGCGGTCGATCCAGTCTTCCCACAGCAACTGGTACAAAATCCCATGGAACAATGCGACATCGGTGCCCGGAAGAATCGCCAGATGCAGGTCAGCCAGGTCGCAGGTGTCGGTGCGACGCGGGTCGATGACGATGACTTTCATCTGTGGCCGGCGCGATTTTGCCTCTTCCAGACGACGAAACAGTACCGGGTGGGCGTAGGCCATGTTGCTGCCGACGATCATCACGCAGTCGCTCGATTCCAGGTCTTCGTAGCTGCATGGCGGTGCATCGGCACCGAGGCTGCGTTTGTAGCCGACCACTGCCGATGACATGCACAACCGCGAATTGCTGTCGATGTTGTTGGTGCCGACCAGTGCTCGCGCCAGTTTGTTGAAGCTGTAGTAATCCTCGGTCAGCAGTTGCCCTGAGATGTAAAACGCCACGCTGTCCGGGCCGTGTTCGGCGATGGTCTTGGCGAAGACACTGGCCGCGTGATCGAGGGCCGTGTCCCAATCGGTGCGGCTGCGGGACAGGCCTTTGCCGAGGCGCAGTTCCGGATACAGCGCTCGGGCCGCGAGGTCACCGGTCAGGTGCAGGGTCGAACCCTTGCTGCACAGTTTGCCGAAGTTGGCCGGGTGCGCCGGATCGCCGCTGACGCCGAGGATGCGCTCGCCGTCATGCTCGATCAGCACGCCGCAGCCGACCCCGCAATAGCAGCAGGTGGAGGCGGTGATCTGGCGGTTCATCAGCTGGTTTCCTTCAGGGTTTCACCAAACATCAGGTGATCGCGGCGTTCACCGATGTCCTGGTTCTCACGAATCTGCCGGAAATACCAACCGCCATCTGCCGTATCGCCGTACAGACAGGCGCCTACCAGCACGTCATCTTTAATCACCAGTTTTTTGTAAATCCCGCTGATGGGGTCGGAAAGTGTGATGGTTTCGGTACCTTCGCCGCCCATGAAGTCGCCGACGGAAAACAGGTCGATGCCGGTGACTTTCAATTTGGTCGAGGTCACCGAACCCTTGTAGGTGGCGAACCCCAGCCGGGCGAGATGATTGGCGCAGACCCGGGCCTGTTCGAACAATGGCGCGACCAGGCCATAGGCGATGCCACGGTGGCTGGCGCATTCGCCGATGGCGTAGACCCGTGGATCGTAGGTTTGCATCGTGTCGCTGACCAGAATCCCGCGGTTGCAGGGGAGGCCGGACTTTTCCGCCAGCTCGGTCGCGGGGCGAATGCCGGCGGCCATCACTACCAGGTCGGCGGGAATGATGTCGCCATTGTGGAACTCAACCGAGCCGACCCGACCATTGCCGACATCGTGCAGGGCCCGGGTTTGTTCGCGAAGGCGAAACTTCAGGCCACGAGCCTCCAGCGCGGTTTGCAGCATTTGGCCGCTGACGTTGTCCAGTTGCCGCTCCAGCAACCACTCACCGTTGTGCACCACGGTGACGTGCATGCCGCGCAGCATCAGGCCGTTGGCCGCTTCCAGACCCAGCAGGCCGCCGCCGATGACCACGGCGTGCTCGTGGGTTTTGGCGGTGTTGATCATGGTCCGAGTATCAGCGATGTCGCGGTAGCCGATCACGCCGTGCAAGGTGTTGCCGGGGATCGGCAGGATAAACGGGGTCGAACCGGTGGCGATCAACAGGCGGTCGTACTCGGCTTCGGTGCCGTCGTCGGCGATGACCCGACGTTTCACCCGGTCGATCTCCACCACTTTGCGGTTGAGCAGCAGCTTGATGTTGTTGTCCAGGTACCAGTCCAGATCGTTTAGCACGATCTCTTCGAAAGTTTGTTCGCCGGCCAGTACGGGCGACAGCAGAATGCGGTTGTAGTTGGTATGCGGTTCGGCGCCGAAGACGGTGATGTCGTACAGCTCGTTGCTCAGTTTGAGCAACTCTTCCAGGGTCCGAACCCCGGCCATGCCATTGCCGATCATCACCAGTTTGAGTTTTTTCATCAGGTTCTCCGGGGGCTCGGAACACATTTCGCGCAAACAAAAAAAGGCGTCCCGCTAGTTGCCTAGCGAGGACGCCTTTGTCCTGGTCCCGTTATGTCGGGAAGCGCATCCTTCGTCGTTGAAGGCTGGGCTTTATGTAAGTTGAGAGAGGTAATGCAGTGGTTGTGCCAAGTTGTCCGGGCCCCGGTTTTATGGACTCTTAGCACTTTTTCAACAGTTGCGGTTGCACCGAATCGAAGCGTGCTGCCCGTTAATAGAGCGGGTTGACGATGGATTTGTGGTGGCTGTCAGTCCGCCTTCGCGAGCAAGCTCGGCTCCTACAGGTTGCGGGTTGATCGACCTGTAGGAGCTGAGCTTGCTCGCGAAAGACGCGACTCGGTTCAGCCATGAAATACCAAAACCAACAGCACCAGATTCACCAGCAAAGACCCCAGCGCCAACGTCCGCCAGACCTTCACCGGCTCGCGCTCCAGCAAGGGCCTTGGCCGCACACTCAAACTGCGCCGCTCGCCCTGTTCCAGCACCAGCAACCATTCTTCCGCCGTCTCATATCGCTCATCCGGATTCGCCGCCACCGCGCGCTCCAGGCTTTGCGCGATCCATTCGGGCAGGTCGGGCCGGCAGCGACTGGCACTGACCGGTGCACCAAACCGCGGCCGCTGGAACGCTTCGATCTCGCCGTAGGGATAATGCCCGGTGAGCAGGAAATACAAGGTCACGCCGACCGCATACAAATCCTGTTGCGCCGACGGCGGGTCGCCGCGAAAGGCTTCCGGCGCGATATAGCTGGGCGTCCCGGACAGGGCCGAGGCCTGATCTTCAGACAGACCGGGGCAGTAGGCGAGGCCGAAGTCCAGCAGGCGCAGCTCGCCGTCGTCCCCCAGCAGCAGGTTTTCCGGTTTGATATCGCGATGGAGAATCTGCCGTCGATGCAGCATGCCGACCGCCCGCAGCAAGCGTTCCGCCAGATCCTGCCATTGAGCCATCGGTAGCATTGCGTTTCGCGCACTCAGTTGCGCCAGGGTAGAACCGGAATATTCACGCATCACGTAGTACAAATGCTGACGCTGATGGGCGGCATGGACTTCAGGAAAATGCCGACCGGCCACACGTTTGAGAAACCATTCTTCCGACAGTAACGCCTGGCCGGCCAGGTGATCGTCGCGCAGTGCACCGGGCAAGGTTTTCAGCAACCAGGGTTGTTGCTGAGCGTCGCGCACCCGATAAAGCAGCGATTGCTGACTCTGGCCGAGTATCCCTTCGACCTGCCAGCCCTCAAAGTTCTGCCCCGGTTTCAGCGCCGGCGGCAGTGGCCATTGCCGCAGATGGATCAGCGCGTCGCCGATGTTCGTTTCACCGAGGGCGTCGACCCTCACCAATAACGCGCTGGCATTGTCCTGGCTGCCCGCCAGATGCGCCGCACTCACCAGGGTTTGTGCCGCGCTGCGCAGGTCCGGTTGATCGCGCAGGATCGCCGCAATGGCGGTGTCACCCAGCACGGCCCAGATGCCATCGCTGAGCAGCACGAAACTCTCATCGAGGCGCAACTCGCCATCGAGAAAATCCAGCACCAGATGCTGATCGAGGCCCAGCGCCCGTTTGAGCACATGCTGCATGCCCGGCTGGTCCCAGACGTGGTCTTCGCTGATCCGTTGCAATTGATCGGCGTGCCAGCGATAAACCCTGCAGTCACCGACATGCGCCAGGGTAAATCGCCTGCCGCGCATGACCAAGGCACTGACAGTCGTGAGTAGCGGTTGCCCACCGCCATTGGCCTGCAACCAGCGATTCTGTGCCAGCAGCAAACGATCCAGTGCCTGGGCGACGCCCCAGGTTTCCGGGGTGGCGTAATAGTCCAGGGCCAGCGCCTGCAAGGTCGAACGGGCGGCGAGCCCGCCATCGGCGCACTGGCTGACGCCATCGGCAATGGCGAACAGGTAACCCTTGCTCGCCGCCAGCGCCGGCGCGGGAGTGACCAGGCGCAAGGCGTCCTGATTCTCCTCGCGCGGACCCGTGGCGCTGGCTTCGGCGAAACTCAGTTGCAGGCTCATTCAGCCCTCACACCCGTGCGGCGGTGACGGCTGCCGAGCCCCAGGTGGTTCTCCAGCGACGTTTCACGCCGTGCAGACCGAACCAGGCGAGGACGCCAAGGCTGGCGAACAGCCACAAGGCCAGTTGATAGCTGCCGGTGCTTTGCTTGATCGCACCCATGCCCGCCGCGAGGGCGAAACCACCGATGCCACCGGCCATGCCGATCAAACCGGTCATCACGCCGATTTCACGACGAAAACGTTGCGGGACCAATTGGAAAACAGCGCCGTTACCCGCACCCAGACCGAGCATGGTGCACACGAAAAGTGCCAGTGCCGCGTAGGAACTCGGCAAGTTGAAACCCACCGCCGCGATGCAGATCGCCGCCACCGTGTACATCGCCAGCAAGGTGCGAATCCCGCCAAATCGGTCGGCCAATGCACCGCCCAAAGGACGCATCAAACTGCCGCCGAACACGCAGGCTGCGGTGTAGTAACCGGCGGTGACCGGGCTCAGGCCATATTGGTCGTTGAAGTAGCCGGGCAGGGCGCTGGCCAGGCCGATGAAACCGCCGAAGGTCACGCTGTAGAAAAACATGAACCACCAGCTGTCGCGGTCGCCCAGGGCCTTGAAGTAGTCGGACATCGACTTGGCTTTCGGCCGCTCAGGGGCATTTTTGGCCAGCCAGGCGAAGACAATGATGGTCAGGATCAGCGGAATCAGGGCGAAGCCGAACACGTTGCTCCAGCCAAACGCCGCGGCCAGCACCGGGGCGATCAGCGCAGCGAGCACAGTGCCCGAGTTACCGGCACCGGCGATGCCCATGGCCTTGCCTTGATGCTGCGGCGGATACCACTGCGACGCCAGCGGTAGCGCCACGGCGAAGGACGCGCCGGCCATGCCGAGGAACAGGCCCAGCAGCAGCGCCTGCTCGTAGCTGTGGATACCGAGTTTCCAGGCACCGAACAGGGCGCAGATGACGATCACCTGGCCGATCAGCCCGGCGGTTTTCGGCGACAGGCGATCCGCCAGCATGCCCATGATGAAGCGCAATACGGCGCCGGCCAGAATCGGCGTGGCGACCATCATCCCGCGTTGTTGGGTGGTCAGGTGCAGGTCGGCGGCAATTTGCACCGCCATCGGGCCGAGCAGGTACCAGACCATGAAGCTCAGGTCGAAATAGAGAAAGGCCGCGAACAGTGTCGGGGTATGGCCGGATTTCCAGAAGCTTGAATTCATTACGCACCTCAGCTGTGAGTCGTCTCGAGAAGGAGTCATGAGCTTGCAGGTGGGGCGCCGCAACGGCCGCACCACCGGCCCCGGGCTGTGGGGCCAAAACAAAAAAACGCCGCCACCGGATTCGCCTTGGGCAAATGAGGTGAGCGACGTCTTTGTCGTAGGTGGGGCAACCGCCGTTGGTTACCTGTGTGGATTACTTAGCGAGATCTGTGCCAACAGGCTGAGACCGAGTCGCTGCGATCGCGAGCAAGCTTTGCTCCTACAGGTTTTGGGTGAGTTCAGATCATGCGAACGACACAAAACCGTAGGAGCAAGGCTTGCCCGCGATGGCGTCCCTTCAGGCGCCACAGGGCTTCAGCCGAGCAGTTCACTCATGGCAATAATCTGCTCCGCCACCTGAATCAGCTTCTGCTGTCGGCTCATGGCCTGGCGGCGCATGAGGGTGTAGGCCTCTTCCTCGTTGCAGTCTTTCATCTTCATCAGCAACCCCTTGGCCAGCTCGATGCGCTTGCGCTCGGCCAGTTGCAGGTCGCGGGCGTGCAGTTGGGCGCGCAGGGCCTGGTCGCTTTCGAAGCGTGCCATGGCCACGTCAAGAATCGGCTGCAAGCGTTGTGCGTGAATGCCTTCGACGATGTAGGCGCTGACCCCGGACTTGATGGCCTGGCGCATCACATCGGGGTCATGTTCGTCGGTAAACATCACGATCGGCCGCGGCTGGTCGCGGGACACCAGCACCACTTGCTCCATCACATCACGGCTCGGTGACTCGGTATCGATCAGGATGACGTCCGGACGCACCGTTTCGACGCGCGCGGGCAGGTCGATGGTCAGGCCGGATTCGTCGATTACCTCGAATCCGGCTTCGGTCAGGGCCGCTTTCAGCCGGCCGACTTTCTTCGCGGTGTCGTTGATCAACAGGATACGCAACATGTTCGCAGTCTCCTGTCAGCGGCTCGCGAGAAGGGGCGAGCTGTCGCTCAAGGCGTGCAGCTTGAAACTGCGGGCATAACCGGCCGGGTCGGAGCCGTCCCAGATTTTGCCGTCGATCAACTGGCTGCTGCGCATTTCCTGGCCCGACGAGGCAACACCGACGGCTGTCGCGGCCTCTCGATACAAGTCTAGTTGCTGGACCTGGCGGGCCACCGCGAGGTAGTCCGGGTCGTCGCGCAACAAGCCCCAGCGGCGGAACTGGGTCATGAACCACATGCCATCGGACAGGTAAGGCAGGTTGACCTCGCCACCGCCATGGAAGCGCAGTGCGTGCGGGTCTTGCCAGCGATTGCCGAGACCGTCGGCGTAATCGCCTAGCAGGCGCGGTTCGATGCAATCGAGCGGTGCATCGAGGTACTCCGGGGCGCTCAGCAACTGCGCGGTACTGCGGCGATTCTCGGCGCTTTGTTCGATGAAGCGGCTGGCTTCCAGGATCGCCATCACCAGCGCCCGGGCGGTGTGGGGGTATTGCTCGACGAACGCGCGGGTGCAACCGAGGACTTTTTCCGGATGGTCGGGCCAGATGGTCTGGGTCGTCGCCATCGTGAAGCCGAGATTCTGTTTCACGGCGCTGGCGGACCAGGGCTCACCGACGCAGAACCCGTCAATACGGCCCGCTTGCAGGTGCGCGATCATTTGCGGTGGCGGTACCACCACGCTGTCGACGTCGTGCAACGGATGAATCCCCTGGCTCGCCAGCCAGTAATACAGCCACATGGCGTGGGTGCCGGTCGGAAATGTCTGGGCAAAGGTGAGTTTTGGGCGAGTTTGGTGCACGTGGCGGTCCAGTGCTTCAGGACCGGTCACGCCCAGCGCCTGCAAGCCATGGGAAAGATTGATGCTCTGACCGTTCTGGTTCAGGCCCATGAGCACCGCCATGTCGGTGGGCGCGACGCCGCCGATGCCCAGGTGCACGGCGTAAATCAGACCGTAAAGGCTGTGGGCCGCGTCGAGTTCGCCGCTGACCAGTTTGTCCCGCAGGTTGGCCCAGGAGGACTGGCGCTTGAGGTTCAAGGTCAGCCCGTAAGGCTGGGCAAAACCCTGGGTGGCAGCGACTACCACCGAAGCGCAGTCGCTCAGGGCCATGAAGCCGAGGTTGATGTCGGTCTTTTCCGGGGCATCGCTGCCGTTGACCCAGGCCAACGGGCCGGCTGATGGTTCGTTCATCGCGTCTTCACCTTGCAAAAAAAAGCGTCGTCCCGGGTCCTCGCATGAGCAAGGCCGGGTGACGACGCCATTGTCCTGGCACTCATCCCGCCGTTGGCATGAGTGCTGATACCTCAATGGGTGCAAGGCATATGCCAGCCCGGGTTTCATCAGTTTTCCATCAGGACTTCCCGCGCCCGGTCTTTCATCCTGCCGACCCTTCATCGTCAGGCTGCAAAGGAGGTTGGCGTGCAAACCGAATCACTTCGTGCCACCACATTCCCGGATGCTCGTTCCGGCGAGCGCGTGTTGCACCTGCGTGTCAGCGAATCGACCGACCTTCTGGGTTCGACGCAGCGCCACCGGTTGCCCGGCGGTTGGGAAGGGCTGATCGCGGTCAGCGAGGCGCTGCAAATGAGCGGCGGCTGTGTGCAAGTGCTGCCGCTGTCCGAAACCCTGCTGGTGAAATTGCAGGTCTTTATCGACTTGAGTGATGCGTTGACTGGCCAGCGACCAGGCCATGCCCCGTGGGCGATGTTGCCGGTGACGTACGAGACCGTTCGGTCGGAGGGCGCACTGGAACGCTGGTACATCGAGCAGGCCATGGGCGGCGGTTCAGCTTTTCAGACCTTCGCCGGCGTGCTGCGTCATACCGAGAGCTACGGGCTTGTGCGATTCCTGCTGGAGCAGGGCACCCGCAGTGAAAAACTGAGCGACCTGGCGCAACGCTATGGCGTTTCCGTGTCGCACTTTCGTCGATTGTGCCGACAGGCGCTGGGCAGTGCAGCCAAGCCTGCGTTACGCGGCTGGCGCACGGCCCAGGCGCTGTTGAACATGAGTCTGAGGGACTGCTCGCTGACGGATGTCGCGCTGGAATTCGGTTTTGCCTCTTCCTCGCATTTCTCCAAGGAAATCCGCGAGCTGGTGGGTTTCACCCCCAGCAGCCTCGCCGACATTACCTACCTTCCAGGCAAGTGAACCGATGAACCGCCGATCGATCTCCATATCCCTTTTGCCCGTCTGCCTGACCATGGTGATGCTGCTCGCACCTTTTGCCGCACAGGCCGCTACCTATAATTTCGAGGCCCGCGAACAAAGCGCTCGCACGTTTTTCAGCGAATTGTCCGGACCACTGGGCAAGCCGGTCATCGTCAGCAAGGCCGCTGCGGCCAAGCGGATTTCCGGTACGTTCGATCTGCTCGCGCCGCAACGCACCTTTGAGCGAGTCAGCGCGCAAATGGGCCTGATCTGGTACAGCGATGGTCAGGCGATTTATCTGTATGACGCCCCGGAACTCAAAAGCTCGATGGTGTCGCTGCAGACCCTGACCGTGGCGAAGCTTCAGGCGTTCCTGGAACGCTCCGGGTTGCACGATCGGCGTTATCCGTTGCGCCACGATGGTCTGCGTACGTTCCATGTGTCCGGCCCGCCGATGTATGTCGATCTGGTCACGCAAGCGGCCGGGCTGATGGATAACCAGCGCTCGGAACTGTTGCTGGGCAAGCAGCAGATCGGCGTTATCCAGGTGCGAAACACCTTTGTGAGCGACCGCAAATACGAGTTGCGTGATGACAAGGTGACGATTCCCGGGCTGGCCACAGTGATTGATGCCCTGCTGCGCGGCGAGCGCAACGGCGTCGAGCCCGCGGTGGCGCAAGTCCCGGCACAGCGACCGCCGGGCTTGATGCCGGCGTTTCCACTGGAAGGCCTGGCGACCGCGCCTTCGGATCAGGACCCGTCCGCGCCGCGAATTCTTGCGCGCGACACGGCCGCCGGCAACATTCGGGTCGTGGCCTATCCCGACACCAACAGCCTGCTGGTCAAGGGGTTGCCGGAGCAGGTGCGTTTTATCGAGAACCTGGTCAGCGCACTGGACACGCCCAAACGCCACGTGGAGCTGTCGTTGTGGATCATTGATCTGCACAAGGATGAACTCAATCAGTTGGGCGTCAATTGGCAAGGCGTGGTGAATTCGGGCGGAAAATTCAGCGCGTCGCTCAACGCCGGCTCGGCGACCACGCTCGATGGTGCGTCGTTCGTCACCCAGGTCATGGCGCTGGAGCGTACGAGCCGGGCGAATGTGGTGTCGCGACCGGTGATCCTGACCCAGGAAAATGTGCCGGCGATTTTCGACAATAACCGAACGTTTTATGCGCCGCTGGTGGGCGAGCGCAGTGTTGATTTGCAGCACGTGACCTACGGCACGCTGGTGAGCGTATTGCCGCGTTTCGCCCAGGCGGACGAGATTGAAATGTCGCTCAATATCGAAGATGGCAACGAAATCGAAAACCCTGGCCAGGGCGAACGACCGAGCGCTCTGCCGACGGTTGGCCGCACCCGGATCAGTACGGTGGCGCGGGTGCCGCCGGGCAAGAGCCTGTTGGTGGGCGGTTTCACCCGCGATGACCACAGCGAACAGATCGGCCGGATTCCGGTGCTGGGGTCGATTCCGTGGATCGGTCGGCTGTTCAGTTATCGGCAGAACCGCTCGGCCAACACCGTGCGGGTGTTCCTGATTCAACCCAAGGAAATTCGCGACACGCTGGAGCCGAACGCCGTTGAACCGGCTCCGCAGTTGCTGACTCCGGAACAGCACGAACGTTTGCGCCGTTCCTATTTTCGGGCGGCAGTAAAATGATCTTGCCGGCGATTTCCAGCGGAGGGCGCGCGGCCCAGGCGCGGCTGAATGCCGAGAAGGCCGCGGAGCATCCGCAGCCACAGGCGACGGCGGACACTGATCTCGACGACAGCGGCACGGCAGCCGTCATGCAGCGTTTCGTGCAGATCAGCGATGAAATGTCGGCGGCATTGGCGCAGTTTCGTGGCCGACGGCATTTCGAACTGAAGTCCGACACCCTGACCGACAACTTCGAAAGGGTCCTGGACGACGACACCGTGCCCAAGGTGCGGCAGATTCTCAGCCGCCTTCGAATTCGTTGCGTGCCAGCTTGGTCAGGAATTCAACGCATAGGTCAACGATCGTGTGGGTGCGTTGTATCATTGCTTCCACTGCGCTTGCGGGTGACTTCGTTGCCATGCACGCCTGGACAAGTCGTGCTGCCAGAGACCCAGGCGTTGCAGCGGCTGACGCGGCCTCGAAATCACCCGGAAGAACGTACTGAATAACCTGACAAAGGTTCCTTGAGTGTTCATCGCTGGGCATCTCAATCATCACATGGTCGAGTTCCTGAACTACACCCTCACTCACGGTTATTAGGTATCTGGACGCAGTTCATTGGCGTGTTGAGCGGTAGTGCTATTGCTCAATGCCTCGGCGATTGCCTCAGTACCTCCCATTTCCACAATTGTGTGATCTTGTCGGGCTGGAGGGGCGGAACTGGTGGCGTTTCCATGAAGCTGGGGGGGCGTTGGTTGTAAAAAGGAAACCGTCATTTATTTTCTTCCATGAGGCCCTGCGGTAGTGCAGTCGAATCGATCATTCATCCGCCGTGTGGCTGCAACTATCAAAAAACGCTCCAACAGGCATCACCGACCGGGGGAATGAATCCCTTGGTTCTCGCCGCTGACCCTCCACCCGGCTATAATCGCCGCCACTTTTCATTGCCCAGAGTCAAACCCGCCCATGTACACCCTGGCCCGTCAGCTGTTGTTCAAACTTTCCCCGGAAACCTCCCACGATCTGTCCCTGGACCTGATCGGCGCGGGCGGGCGTTTGGGCCTCAACGGCTTGCTGTGCAAGGCTCCGGCGAAGATGCCGGTGACGGTCATGGGGCTGGACTTCCCGAACCCGGTAGGTCTGGCGGCGGGCCTAGACAAGAACGGCGCGGCCATTGATGGTTTTGCGCAACTGGGTTTCGGTTTTGTCGAAATCGGCACCATTACCCCGCGTCCGCAGCCGGGCAATCCGAAACCACGTATTTTCCGCCTGCCGGAAGCCGAGGCGATCATCAACCGCATGGGCTTCAACAACCTCGGTGTCGATCACCTGCTGGCCCGCGTCGCAGCGGCCAAATACAAGGGCGTGCTGGGCATCAACATCGGCAAGAACTTCGATACGCCGGTCGAGCGTGCGGTCGACGATTACCTGATCTGCCTGGACAAGGTCTATGCCCACGCCAGCTACGTGACGGTCAACGTCAGCTCGCCGAACACGCCGGGCCTGCGCAGCCTGCAATTCGGTGATTCGCTCAAGCAGTTGCTGGCCGATCTGGCGACCCGTCGCGCAGAGCTGGCTTTGCGCCACGGCAAGCACGTACCGCTGGCAATCAAGATCGCACCGGACATGACCGACGAAGAAACCGCTCAAGTCGCGCAAGCCCTGATCGAAACCGGGATGGACGCGGTGATCGCCACCAACACCACCCTGAGCCGCGTGGGGGTCGAAGGCATGGAGCACGGTGACGAGGCGGGCGGTTTGTCCGGCGCACCGGTTCGCGACAAGAGCACGCACACCGTGAAAGTGCTGGCCTCGGAGTTGGCCGGTCGCTTGCCGATCATCGCCGTAGGCGGCATCACCGAAGGCCGGCACGCCGCCGAAAAAATCGCTGCGGGTGCGAGCCTGGTGCAGATCTATTCCGGCTTCATCTACAAAGGCCCGGCGTTGATTCGTGAATCCGTAGACGCTATCGCCGCCTTGCGCTGAACCCTGTAGGAGCACGGCTTGCCGGCGATGGCGTCCTTGAAATGGTCATCGCCGGCAAGCCGTGCTCCTACAAGGGATTGTGTTTAGCCAGAGAGCAGGCATAAAAAAGGGCTCCTCGAAGGAGCCCCTGGGCCGGAGCCCGCCGCCCGGATGGGGCGTGCGTGGTAAGTCGTTACGTAATCAGGTTGTCGTGTCGGAGTGTGTGCCCTGTGTTAGCCGACGGCGTGAAGTTCGTTGAGTCTGTGGATTCCCGCAGTGCCGGTCATACCGTCCCAGTTGTCGCCGCGTCCTTCTCGCCAGCCGTTAATCCAGGCTTGGCGTACCGACGGTAGAGTAAATGGGCAAAGCTCACGGGATTTGCCACCAACGCCATATTGATATCCGCGCAAAAATGCTCTTTCCAACGGATCACGCTTAAGTCTTCTCATAGGGTGTTGCCCTCACTTGTTGACTGTATTTATCGCGTTGACCTCAATCGAGGTCTGGCAGAAATGTCTGCCGTTGGGGGGCTCGCTGCCGGCGTGGCGAGCCAGGGTGTTGACGTCCGTTGTGGCGCCAACCTGTATTGAGTTCTAACCAATGCGTCACATCGAGGGAATGATCGTTTTGTCATAAGGACGTAACCATAAAGATGCTATGGCCATAAGTAACACGATGTTTGACCCGTATTTATTGGCCAAAGCCCTGTATGATCGGCCCCCCGCAGAATGATGGGGTTAATCCTTTTGTGAGAATGGCTCGTGTTGCATCGAGGCATTTTTCGACGAAGGGTCAACTTATGACATTTGTTGCTTCAACTTTTTTATCTGCCCGTGCATCTAAGCTCTTCTAACCTGAGCAGCACGGGTGGGACGGCACACCTTCGTGCCACGCGGGCGCTCTTTTAGAAAAGCGCCTGATTGAAAACCGGGCCGGCAATGCGTTGCCGGTCCACTTAGCCAAAGGCTCTGGAATTACCATGTCCGATCGTTTCGAACTCTTCCTCACTTGCCCGAAAGGCCTTGAAGGCCTGCTGATCGAGGAAGCCGTCGGGCTTGGCCTTGAAGAAGCGCGTGAGCACACTTCTGCCGTGCGCGGCATGGCAACCATGGAAACCGCTTATCGCCTGTGCCTGTGGTCGCGTCTGGCGAACCGGGTGCTGCTGGTGCTCAAGCGTTTCCCGATGAAGGACGCCGAAGACCTCTACCACGGCGTGCTCGATATCGAGTGGCAAGACCACATGCTCAACGACGGCACCCTGGCCGTCGAGTTCAGTGGTCACGGCTCGGGCATCGACAACACCCACTTCGGCGCCTTGAAAGTCAAAGACGCCATCGTCGACAAACTGCGCACCCCGCAGGGCGACCGTCCGTCCATCGACAAACTCAACCCGGACCTGCGTATTCACCTGCGTCTGGACCGTGGCGAAGCCATCCTCTCCCTCGACCTCTCCGGCCACAGCCTGCACCAGCGCGGCTATCGCTTGCAGCAGGGCGCGGCGCCGCTGAAGGAAAACCTCGCGGCCGCGATTCTGATCCGTTCCGGCTGGCCACGCATTGCGGCCGACGGCGGCGCACTGGCTGACCCGATGTGCGGTGTCGGTACGTTCCTCGTCGAAGCGGCGATGATCGCCGCCGACATGGCGCCGAACCTGCGTCGTGAGCAGTGGGGTTTCACCGCCTGGCTCGGTCACGTACCGGCGCTGTGGAAAAAGCTGCACGAAGAAGCCACCGAGCGCGCTGCGGCCGGCCTGGCCAAGCCACCGCTGTGGATTCGTGGTTACGAAGCCGATCCACGCCTGATTCAGCCGGGCCGCAACAACGTCGAACGTGCCGGCCTGAGCGAGTGGATCAAGATCTACCAGGGCGAAGTCGGCACATTCGAACCACGTCCGGACCAGAACCAGAAAGGCCTGGTGATCTGCAACCCGCCGTACGGCGAGCGTCTGGGCGACGAGGCGAGCTTGCTCTACCTCTACCAGAACCTTGGCGAACGCCTGCGTCAGGCCTGCCTGAACTGGGAAGCGGCGGTGTTCACCGGCGCCCCGGATCTCGGCAAGCGCATGGGCATCCGCAGCCACAAACAGTATTCGTTCTGGAACGGCGCGTTGCCGTGCAAGCTGTTGTTGATCAAGGTCACCCCGGACCAGTTCGTCACCGGCGAACGTCGCACCCCGGAACAGCGTCAGGTCGAGCGCGAACAAGCTGAAGTCGAAGTCGCCGACAACGACGTAGCACCTGGCAAGTATGAGAAGTACAACAAGAACGGTAACCCGATCAAACCGGCACCGGTGGTGATCGAGCAGCCGCGCTTGAGCGAAGGCGGGCAGATGTTCGCCAATCGCCTGCAAAAGAATCTCAAGGCGCTGGGCAAGTGGGTCAAGCGTGAAGGCATCGACTGCTACCGCGTCTACGATGCCGACATGCCGGAATACTCGATGGCCATCGATCTGTATCAGGATTGGGTCCACGTCCAGGAGTATGCCGCGCCGAAATCCATCGACCCGGAAAAAGCCTCGGCCCGCATGTTCGACGCCCTGGCAGCGATTCCGCAGGCGTTGAACATCGACAAGAGCCGCGTAGTGGTCAAGCGTCGCGAGCGTCAGAGTGGCACCAAGCAGTACGAACGTCAGGCCGCGCAGGGCAAGTTCGTCGAGGTCAACGAAGGCGGCGTGAAGCTGCTGGTGAACCTCACCGACTACCTCGACACCGGGCTGTTCCTCGACCACCGGCCAATGCGTATGCGCATTCAGAAAGAGGCAGCCGGCAAGCGCTTCCTCAACCTGTATTGCTACACCGCGACCGCCAGCGTCCATGCGGCCAAGGGTGGCGCGCGCAGCACCACCAGCGTCGATCTGTCGAAAACCTACCTCGACTGGGCGCGTCGCAACCTGTCGCTGAACGGCTTCTCCGACAAGAACCGTCTGGAGCAGGGCGACGTGATGGCCTGGCTCGACGCCTGCCGTGACGAGTACGACCTGATCTTCATCGACCCGCCAACGTTCTCCAACTCCAAGCGCATGGAAGGGATCTTCGACGTGCAGCGTGACCAGGTGCAATTGATTGACCTGGCTATGGCACGACTGGCGCCGGGGGGCGTGTTGTACTTCTCCAACAACTTCCGCAAGTTCGCCCTTGAGGAAAATCTCACCGAGCGTTACGCGGTCGAGGAGATCACGGCTCAGACCATTGATCCGGATTTTGCCCGCAACGCCAAGATCCATCGGGCCTGGAAAATCACGGCGCGTTGACGGTTGGATCTCCTGTAGGAGCGAGCTTGCTCGCGATGGTCGTTAATGATGACGCGTGCTTTCTGAATGAATGCGTTGTCCAGACGTTTTTCGCGAGCAGGCTCGCTCCTACAGGGGGCATTTCAGTGCTGGTCAAATTGATGGCTAATAGCTATAACTCAACGTATGGCCAATGGGCTTTTCCGGCACCTGGCGTTTTGAGTTGCTTCTATGTCGTTGCACGCCGTGCGCCCCAAGATCCTGGGTTTTATCAGTGAAGATGTTTCGGCCTGGCTGGTCGCGCTGCTGGTATTGATCGTCGGCGGAGTTCTCACGGGGCTGTTGGCCTGGTCGACCCTGAACCTGTTTCACCAACAATTGCGGCAACGTTTCCAGCTGATGGCCAGTGAGCGTTACAGCCGTATCGAAGAGCGTTTAGAAGATCAGGAGCAGCGCCTCGACGGCCTGCGCAGGTTCTTTACCAATTCCGATACGGTCAACCGCGAGGAATTCAACGGTTACACCCAACCTCTGCTGCACCGAACCCAGGCGTACTCGTTTGCCCGGCGGGTCAGCGGTGCCGAGCGCGCTGAATTTGAGCTCCAGGTACGTGAGGAAGGTTTATCCGATTTCAGCATTCGTGAGCTCAATGCCGACGGCCAGCTGCAACTGGCGGCCGAACGGGATGAGTACGTGGTGGTGTTGTATAGCCAGACGCAAAGCCGACTCGGTGCGCCGCTGGGTTATGACTTGCTGGCGCAACCCCTGCGCCGTTCTACCCTCGAACGGGCCGACCAGAACGCCAGGATGGCGGTGTCGCAACCGATGCACCTGGTCAGCATCGACCCGGCCTATGCCCGGGGCGTGCTGTTGGTTGCGCCGGTCCTGTCCCGCAACAGTCCGGAAACCAAACCCTACGGTTACGTGATGGCGGTGATCAGCATGCGTCAGTTGCTGGCCGACGGGTTGCCGGAGGCGAGCCGCGATTATCTGTCGGTGCGCATCCTCGACTTGTCCACTGACGATCAGCACGAAGTGCTCTATGAATCCCCCAACGGGCCCGCCGCCAGTGAGTTGGCCGCGACCCGGCTGCTGCGGCTTGCCGATCACAACTATCAAGTCGATATCCAGCCCAGCGAAGCCTTCCTGCAGGCCAACCATTCTTCGGTCACCAGCGTGGTGGTGCTGGGAGGCTTGCTCAGTCTGATGCTTAGCGCGCTGCTGTATGTGCTGGTCAGTCAGCGTCAACGGGCGTTGAAAATGGTCGAGCAGCGGACCCAGGAGCTGCGCGCCCGTGAGCAGGAACTGCGTGGCACCCATGGTCAGTTGCGCGGCGTACTGAATGCCGCGACTCAGGTGGCGATCATCGCCACCGACCTGCGCGGCATCATCAGCACGTTCAATGCCGGGGCGGAGCAGATGCTCGGCTATTCCAGCGCTGATGTGGTGGGGCACATGACCCTGGAAAATCTGCATTTGCCCCGGGAACTGGAGGCGCGCTCGGCGGAGTTGAGCGCGCGCTACGGCAAGCCGATTCCGACCTGCCAGGCGATGTTGGTCGAGGGCGGTGAAGAGGGCGGTCACGAGGCGCGGGAGTGGACCCTGGTTCGCGACGACGGCAGCCATTTGACGGTGAACATGCTGGCGACTCCGGTGCTCGACGAGCAAGGTCTGTGGGTCGGGCACCTGGCAATCTGCATCGACGTCACGGAGCGCAAGCGGGTGTACGAGGCGCTTGCCGCACGGGACTTGTTATTGAAGAAACTCAGCGCCCATCTGCCCGGCGGGATTTACCAGTTCAAGATGGAGTTCGACGGACGCTTCAGTGTGATCTACGCCAGCGATGGCATCCGCGAAATCTATGAGCTCGAGCCGGAGGTGATGCTGCTCAACGCTGAATCGATTTTCACCCGGATTCATCCCCAGGACACCACCCGGGTTCGCGCCTCCATCCGGGCGTCGGCGGACACGCTCAGCCCGTGGCGCGAGGAATACCGTGTGCTGCTGCCGGTACGTGGTCTGCGCTGGGTCCGGGGTGAAGCGACGCCGGAAGAACTGCCCGGTGGCGGCGTGCTCTGGCATGGCTACGTCTCGGACATCTCGGACTTGAAACGGGTGGAAGAAGAGTTGCGGGCGCTGTCGATTACCGACTCGCTGACCGGGATCCACAACCGCCGCTACTTTCAGGAGCGCCTGACCACCGAAATGGCCCGGGTCGAGCGCGGTGGCGGCGAGTTGTCGGTGATCATGCTCGACATCGACCACTTCAAACGCATCAATGACCAGCACGGTCATGCGGTGGGCGATCGGGTGTTGCAGGCCGTGTGCGAGCGTATCGGCCATCGGTTGCGCCGCACCGACGTGTTCTGTCGCTTGGGCGGCGAGGAGTTCATGGTGCTCTGCCCGGATATCGACGGCGAGCAGGCGTTTGGGTTGGCGCTGGAGTTGTGGCAAGGATTGCGCAGTTCGCCGATCGACGATATCGGGATCGTTACTGCGAGTTTCGGAATCGCCAGTTGGCGCGTCGACGAGGGCGCAGATGCGCTGCTGCTGCGGGCGGACTCGGGGGTTTATGCGGCGAAGCAGGCGGGGCGGGATCGGGTTCAGGGCGAGATGAATTAGTTGCTGGCTGCACACAACCCCCTGTGGGAGCTAGCCTGCTAGCGATAGCGGTGTGTAAGTCAATACATGTGTCAACTGACACACCGCTATCGCTAGCAGGCTAGCTCCCACATTTGATTTGCGGTGTTTACAGAACCGAAGCCGTATCAGGCAGTTTCGGCTGGCGATACAAGTCGAGCAGCACCTGATCCAGCACCGACGACGCACCAAACGGTGCCTTGTCGTTGAGGATCGCCACCACCGCCCAGGTATTGCCATTGACGTCACGGCTGAAGCCGGAGATCGCGCGCACGGTGTTCAGGGTGCCGGTCTTGACGTGGGCTTCACCGCGCATCGCCGTAGTCTTCAGGCGTTTGCGCATGGTGCCGTCGGTGCCGGCAATCGGCATCGAGCTGATGAACTCGGCCGCGTACGGGCTGTGCCACGCGGCTTGCAGCATCGCGGCCATTTCACGCGCACTGACACGTTCTGCACGGGACAGGCCGGAACCGTTCTCCATCACCAGGTGCGGCGCGGTGATGCCTTTTTTCGCCAGCCACTGACGCACCACGCGCTGGGCCGCTTTGGCGTCGTCGCTGTCGGCGTCGGTGCGGAATTTCTGGCCCAGGCTCAGGAACAACTGCTGAGCCATGGTGTTGTTACTGTATTTATTGATGTCACGGATGATTTCCGCCAGGTCCGGGGAGAAGGCGCGAGCCAGCACCTTGGCATCTTTTGGCGTCGGTGCCAGAACGTCCTTGCCCTGAATGCTGCCACCCAGTTCTTTCCAGATCGCCCGGACCGCGCCAGCGGTATAGGTCGCGTGGTCGAGCAGCGACAGGTAAGTCTGGGAGCTGCAGCCATCGCCCAGCTGACCGCCGACGGTCACGTTCACGGTGCCATCGGCCTGGGTCACCGGGTTGTAACGCACGCCACCGGTGCATTGTTTGGAGTTGACGGCCTTGACCTGGTTTTCGATGCGGATGCTGGAAATCGGCGGTTCGACCGAAATCAGCACCCGACCGTTGTCGTTGCGCGCCACGAAGCGCAAGGCCTTGAGGTTGACCAGCAGCGAGTCGGGTTTGACCAGGAACGGTTTGTTCTCGTCATTGCCGTCATCGTTGAACTCGGGCAATTGCGGTTGCACGAAGAAGCCACGATCCAGCACCAGGTCGCCGGTGACTTGCGTCACGCCGTTGGCGCGCAGGTCGCGCATCAACAGCCAGAGTTTTTCCATGTTCAGTTTCGGATCGCCGCCACCCTTGAGGTAGAGGTTGCCGTTGAGAATGCCGCCGCTGAGCGTGCCGTCGGTGTAAAACTCGGTTTTCCACTGGTGGTTCGGGCCGAGCATTTCCAGCGCGGCGTACGTGGTGACGAGTTTCATGGTCGAGGCCGGGTTGACCGAGACGTCAGCGTTGAAAATGGTCGGCGTGCCAGGGCCGTTGAGCGGGATCATCACCAATGACAGGGCGTTGTCCTGCAACTTGCTGGCCTTCAGGGCCTTTTCGACGTTGGGCGACAGCGCGGTGTTGATGGTGGCGGCGGAAACGGGGAGGGCCAGGGGGAGAAGAAGACTGGCCAGCAGCAGTGGACGCAAAGATTTGATCATGTGAAATAAAACCCTACAGCCGAGGGGAAAAAAGACGAGGGCATGAAGATAAATTCCCTCAGTGGTCATGAAAGTGTCGGCATTATGCCCCAAGGTGTAGCGGCTTGTGCCGTGCCCCGGTCACCTAATCCGCTATTTTTTTACCGGCGGTAACTTGTCGCGCCCAGAGAATCGGGCAATTGGCGGCTTAAACTGCTAAAGTGCCGCCCGTTATTACTTATGAGGATTGTTCCAATGGCGACTAACCGTTCCCAGCGTCTGCGCAAAAAACTGTGCGTCGATGAATTTCAAGAGCTGGGTTTCGAACTGAACCTGGATTTCAAAGAAGATTTGGCTGATGAAGCCATTGATGCTTTCCTCGACGCGTTCCTGAAAGAAGCCATGGAAGCCAACGGTCTGGGCTATGTTGGCGGCGACGACTTCGGTCTGGTTTGCCTGCAGAAGCGTGGCTCGGTGTCCGAAGAGCAGCGTGCTGCTGTTGAAGCCTGGCTCAAAGGCCGCAGCGAACTGACGGAAGCCACCGTCAGCCCGCTGATCGACGTCTGGTACCCGGAAAAGCCGATCAATCCGGTAGCTTGATGTCATGAAAAACGGCGACCCAAGGGTCGCCGTTTTTTTTGGGCAAAAAAAAAGCCACCGCCCCCTGTAGGAGCGAGCTTGCTCGCGAAAAACATCCAGACAACGCGTGCATTCAGGCGGATCGAGTCATCGTTAACGTTTTTCGCGAGCAAGCTCGCTCCTACAGGGGGGGCGCGCGGTATTCATGACTTGCGCCAATTCAGAATCACCAGCGTCAACACCCCCGCCACAATCCCCCAGAACGCCGAACCGATGGAAAACAGCGTCAGCCCCGACGCCGTGACCATAAAGGTGATCAGCGCCGCTTCACGTTCCTTCACTTGCGCCATGGCAATGCTCAAGCCATTGATGATCGAACCGAACAGCGCCAGTGCCGCAATCGACAGCACCAGTTCTTTCGGCAGCGCGGCAAACAGCGCCGCCAGCGTCGCGCCGAAGACCCCGGCGATCCCGTAGAAAATCCCGCACCACACCGCCGCCGTATAACGCTTGTTGCGATCCTCGTGGGCATGCGGGCCGGTGCAGATCGCCGCGCTGATGGCGGCCAGGTTGATCCCGTGGGAACCGAACGGCGCCAGCAGCAACGAAGCGAGGCCCGTTGTGGTGATCAGCGGCGAGGCCGGTACCGTGTAACCGTCGGCGCGCAGCACGGCGATGCCCGGCATGTTCTGCGAGGTCATCGCCACGACGAACAGCGGGATGCCGATGCTGATGGTCGCGGCCAGGGAGAAGTGCGGCGTGGTCCAGACCGGCGTCGCCACCTCCAGGTGAAACGCGCTGAAATCCAGAAGCCCCATGAACCCTGACAACGCCGTGCCGATGAGCAATGCAGCCAGTACGGCGTAGCGGGGCGACAGGCGCTTGACCACCAGGTACGTGAAGAACATTCCGAGTACCAGCGCGGTGCGATGCTGGGCCGCGACGAAAATTTCGCTGCCGATCTTGAACAGAATCCCCGCCAGCAGCGCCGCGGCCAATGATGCTGGAATCTTCTTCACCAGGCGTTCGAAGCTGCCGGTCAAACCACAAACGGTCACCAGCACCGCGCAGGTCATGTAGGCGCCAATGGCTTCGCCGTAGCTCACGCCGCCCAGGCTGGTGATCAGCAGCGCCGCGCCGGGTGTCGACCAGGCAATGGTGATCGGCGTGCGATAACGCAGGGACAGGCCGATCGAGCACACCGCCATACCAATGGAAATCGCCCAAATCCAGGACGAAATCTGCCCGCTGGTCAGCCCTGCCGCTTGCCCGGCCTGGAACATCAGCACCAGGGAGCTGGTGTAGCCGGTCATCATGGCGATGAAACCGGCGACGATGGCGGAAGGGGACGTGTCCGCCAATGGGCGGAGCTGCGTGTGCGTGGCGTCGTTCATGACAGCGGTGTTCCTTTGTTCTGATAAAGATGTCCGAATCGACGCTGAACCCTGTAGGAGCTGAGCTTGCTCGCGAAGGCGGAGGATCAGTCGACATAAATGTTGAATGTTATACCGCCTTCGCGAGCAAGCTCGGCTCCTACAAGGGATTGCGTTCTGGCTGCGGATTCTGGGTTCAAGCCTAAACTCAAAGGTGATGGACCATTGCAATACAGCAAAGGCGACAAACAGCCGTACAGTCGTGTTGCCACCATCCATTGTGTACAATCGCGGTGTTTTTTACGCGATACTTGCCAGCGACCCACTGTGCCGTATTACAGTCACGGTCAATTCGCCGCAGTTCTCCCGACTCGAGTGCCCATGAACGAACAGTTGCAACCCCTCAAGAAACAACCGCGAGCAGGCAAAGCCGGCCGCAGCGGTACCCAGGACGATATTGTCTATGCGCATATCTTCGAGGCCATCCTCGAACAGCGTCTGGCGCCCGGCACCAAGTTGAGCGAAGAAGCGCTGGGGGAAATTTTCGGGGTCAGTCGCACCATCATTCGCCGCGCGCTGTCGCGCCTGGCCCATGAAGGCGTCGTACTGTTGCGGCCCAATCGTGGTGCCGTGGTTGCCAGCCCGAGTGTCGAAGAAGCGCGCCAGGTGTTCCTCGCCCGGCGTCTGGTCGAGCGGGCGATCACTGAACTGGCGGTGCAACACGCCACCGCCGAGCAGATCGCTGAATTGCGCCAGATGGTCAACGACGAACGCGACAGCTTTTCCCGTGGCGATCGCGGTGCCGGTATCCGTCTGTCCGGCGAGTTTCACCTGAAACTGGCCGAAGCGGCGAAGAATGCACCGCTGATCAGCTTCCAGCGCAGCCTGGTTTCCCAGACCTCGTTGATCATCGCCCAGTACGAAAGCGGCAACCGTTCGCACTGTTCCTACGACGAGCACACCCAACTGATCGACGCCATTGAAGCGCGTAACGGTGAGTTGGCGGTGAACCTGATGATGCATCACATGGATCACATCGACAGCAAACTCAACCTCGACGAGGAAAGTGCGTCGGATGATTTGCATGCGGTGTTCTCGCATTTGTTGCAGAGCAAGAAGCCAGGGCGTTCGCCAGCGAAAATCTGATGGACCGAGGTGCCCCAATCGCTGGCAGGCCAGCTCCCACAGGTTTTTGGATATACAGCAGATATTGTGGATACCACAAATCACTGTGGGAGCTGGCCTGCCAGCGATAGCAATCCGACGGGCAACAAAAATCCCCCGGGGCTGAACACCACCGGGGGATTTTTTATGCCCGAAAAACCTTACCGCTGATGCACCTGATTCCCCGCCGCATACGTCTGCAGAACAGTCCGGTCATCCCCCAGCGTCATCAACACAAACAGCGTCTCGGCAATGTTGTTCGCCTGCTTCAAGCGATAGCTCAGCAACGGCGTAGCGTTGTAATCCAGCACCAGGAAGTCCGCATCAGTGCCCGGCAACAACGTGCCGATCTTGTCTTCCAGGTGCAGCGCACGTGCACCGCCGAGGGTCGCCAGGTACAGAGATTTGAACGGGCTCAGTCGCGCACCCTGCAACTGCATGACCTTGTACGCCTCGTTCAACGTTTGCAGCAGCGAGAAACTGGTGCCACCGCCAACGTCCGTGCCCAAACCGACATTCAGCTTGTGCTTCTCGGCCATCGGCAAATTGAACAGGCCACTGCCGAGGAAGAAGTTCGAGGTCGGGCAGAAGGCAATCGCCGAACCGGTTTCGGCCAGACGCGCGCATTCGTCGTCGCACAGGTGTACGCCGTGGGCGAACACCGAGCGCTCGCCCAGCAACTGGTAGTGATCGTAGACGTCGAGGTAACCCTTGCGCTCCGGGAACAGCGCCTTGACCCACTCGACTTCCTTGAGGTTTTCGCTGATGTGGGTCTGCATGTACAGGTCCGGATATTCGCTCAGCAGCTGGCCGGCGAGGGTCAGTTGTTCCGGGGTGCTGGTCGGGGCGAAGCGCGGAGTGACGGCGTAGTGCAAGCGACCCTTGCCGTGCCAGCGCTCGATCAATGCCTTGCTTTCCACGTAGCTGGATTCGGCGGTGTCGGTCAGGTAGTCCGGCGCGTTGCGGTCCATCATCACCTTGCCGGCGATCATCCTCAGGTCCAGCTGTTCGGCGGCCTCGAAGAACGAGTTCACCGATTGCGGATGCACGCTGCCGAACACCAGCGCCGTTGTGGTGCCGTTGCGTAGCAGTTCCTTGATGAAAATGTCCGCGACTTCATCGGCGTGAGCCTTGTCGGCGAACTGGCTTTCACAAGGGAACGTGTAAGTGTTGAGCCAGTCCAGCAACTGCTCGCCGTAGGCGCCCACCATGCCGGTTTGCGGCAAGTGAATGTGAGTATCGATGAAGCCGGGCGTGATCAGTGCGTCCTGATAATGGGTGATCTCGATGTCGGCGGGCAGGGTCGGCAGCAGTTCGCTGGCGTGACCGAGGGCGCTGATCTGGCCGTTGTCGACCACCAGCAAGCCGTCTTCGAAATACTCGTATGAGGCTTCGATGCCAACGATAGCGGGGTCGGCGATGCTGTGCAGGATGGCGGCGCGGTAGGCTTTGCGAGTCAGAGGCATTGTCGTTCTCAGTTGGTGGCTCTTTAATTCGAAGCGTGGCTGCGGCGTGAAGCAGGCAGCAGTTTGGCAATCGACGATCCGGCGCTGGCGGTGTGCTGGCCGAAATTCGCGTTATAGGTGGCGATGATTTCGCCGGCGATGGAGATGGCGATTTCCACAGGCAACTTGCCTTTGACTTCGCCCAGGCCCATCGGGCAGCGCATGCGTTGCAGCGTCGCGCTGTCGAAGCCACGATCACGCAGGCGATGTTCGAATTTCACCCGTTTGGTCTTCGAACCGATCAGGCCGAAGTAGGCGAAGTCGTTGCGCTTGAGGATCGCGGCGGTGAGTTCGAGGTCGAGCTGATGATTGTGGGTCATGACGATGCAGTAGCTGCCGGCGGGCAGGTCGTCGATTTCATCCACCGGTTCTTCCGCGACGATCTTGCGCACGCCGTGGGGGATCTGTTCGGGGAATTCGTCCTCCCGCGAATCGATCCAGCGTACCCGGCAGGGCAGGCTGGCGAGCAGCGGCACCAACGCCCGGCCGACATGGCCGGCGCCGAACACGGCGATCTGCGCCTGGACCTGGCCCATCGGTTCGAACAGCAACACGGTCACGCCGCCACAGCACTGGCCCAGGCTGGCGCCGAGGCTGAAGCGCTCCAGGTGCGTGTCCTGTTTGCCGCTGGCCAGCATCTCGCGGCCGATCTGCATGGCCTTGTATTCCAGATGCCCGCCACCGATGGTGTCGAAGGTCTGGGTGGCACTTATGACCATCTTCGAGCCGGCATTGCGCGGCGTCGAGCCGAGCTCTTCGATGATGGTCACCAACACGCAGGGTTCACCCCGGTTTTGCAGGTCGGCGAGGGCGTCGATCCAGTTGTACATATTCACCTCGACATCTTTGTTGTCTATCCGGGCCTCATCGCTAGCAGGCTAGCTCCCACAGGGGGAATGCATTCCAAATGTGGGAGCTAGCCTGCTAGCGATTGGCCGCGCCTCGGTATCAGAGCGAAGCCAACTCAACTTCGGTTTCGGCAGCCTTCGCCGCCTTCAACTGCCGCATCTGCTCACACCCCCACAACACCCGCTCCGGTGTCGCCGGTGCGTCGATTTTCGGCTGATGCTTGTAGTCACCGAGGCTGGCCACGGCGTCCTTGATCGCACACCACGACGCGATGCCGAGCATGAACGGCGGCTCACCCACGGCCTTGGAATGGAACACCGTGTCTTCCGGGTTCTTGCGGTTCTCCACCAGCTTCACCCGCAGGTCCAGCGGCATGTCCGCCACGGCCGGGATCTTGTAGCTCGCCGGGCCGTTGGTCATCAGTTTGCCCTTGGCATTCCAGACCAGCTCTTCCATGGTCAGCCACCCCATGCCCTGGATGAAACCGCCCTCGACCTGACCGATGTCGATCGCCGGGTTCAGCGAGGCGCCGACGTCGTGGAGGATGTCGGTGCGCAGCATCTTGTACTCGCCGGTCAGGGTATCGATGATCACTTCGCAGCACGCAGCCCCGAAGGCGTAGTAGTAGAACGGCCGACCACGCGCCTGACTGCGGTCGTAGAAGATTTTCGGGGTCTTGTAGAACCCGGTGCTCGACAGCGACACCTGAGCGAAATACGCCTGCTGGATCAACGCTTCGAACGTCAGGATGTGATCGCGAATCCGCACGTGACCGTTGTGGAATTCCACGTCTTCTTCGCTGACCTTGTACTGCCGCGCGGCAAATTCCACGAGGCGTTTCTTGATGATTTCAGCCGCGTTCTGTGCGGCTTTACCGTTCAGGTCGGCGCCGCTGGACGCTGCGGTCGGCGAGGTGTTCGGCACTTTGTCGGTGTTGGTCGCGGTGATCTGCACGCGGTCCATTTCCACCTGGAACACTTCGGCCACGACCTGCGCGACTTTGGTGTTCAGGCCTTGGCCCATCTCCGTGCCGCCATGGTTCAGGTGGATGCTGCCGTCGGTGTAGACGTGGACCAGCGCCCCGGCCTGGTTGAGGAAACTGGCAGTAAAGGAAATACCGAATTTCACCGGAGTCAGTGCCAGGCCTTTTTTCAGGATCGGGCTGTTGGCGTTGTAGCGACGAATCGCTTCGCGACGCTCGGCGTACTGGCTGCTTTCTTCCAGTTCGGCGGTCATTTCCTCGAGCATGTTGTGCTCGACGGTCTGGTAGTAATGGGTGACGTTGCGCTCGGTCTTGCCGTAGTAGTTGGCCTTGCGCACCGCCAGCGGATCGAGGCCCAGATGGCGGGCAATCGCGTCCATGACTTCTTCGATGGCGACCATGCCTTGTGGGCCACCGAAACCCCGGTAAGCGGTGTTTGACGCGGTGTTGGTCTTGCAGCGGTGACCGTTGATGGTCGCATCGCCCAGGTAGTACGAGTTGTCGGCATGGAACATCGCGCGGTCGACAATTGACGCCGACAAGTCCGGCGAGCAACCGCAGTTACCCGCCAGTTCCAGCGCGATGCCGTGCAGGCGACCGGTGTTGTCGAAGCCGACGTCGTATTCGACGTAGAAGGGGTGACGCTTGCCGGTCATCAACATGTCTTCGACGCGCGGCAGGCGCATCTTGGTCGGTTGGCCGGTGAGGTGCGCGACGACGGCGCACAGGCACGCGGGACTTGCAGCCTGGGTTTCCTTGCCGCCGAAGCCACCGCCCATGCGGCGCATGTCGACGACGATTTTGTTCATCGAAACGTCCAGAACCTCGGCCACCAGCTTCTGCACTTCGGTCGGGTTCTGGGTCGAGCAATAGACGATCATTCCACCATCTTCAGTCGGCATCACCGAAGAGATCTGGGTTTCGAGGTAGAAGTGTTCCTGGCCGCCGATGTGCAGCGTGCCTTGAATACGATGTTCAGCGGTGGCCAAGGCACCGGCCGAATCACCCCGCTGATGCGTGTGGCTGTCGAGCACGAAGTGGCGTTTGCGCAAGGCTTCGACCACGTCCAGCACCGGTTCCAGATCTTCATATTCGATGATCGCGGCCATGGCGGCTTTACGAGCGGTTTCCAGATCTTTTGCGGCGACGGCAAGTACCGGCTGACCGACGAATTGCACATCGTCGATGGCCAGCAATGGATCGCCCGGCAGCAACGGCCCGATGTCTTTCAACCCCGGCACGTCTTCATGGGTGATGGCGATGCGCACGCCTTCGAAGGCATAGCACGGCTGGGTGTCGATGCTGATGATTTTCGCGTGGGCGCGGTCCGACAGTCGGGCGTAAACGTGCAGCTGGTTCGGAAATTCCAGACGGTCATCGATGTACTGCGCTTCACCCGACACATGTTTGGCGGCGCTGTCGTGCTTGACGCTGCGGCCGACACCGGTGGTCAGGTCCTTGGCGAACAGTTCAGCCAGTTCGGCCTGGGTCTTCTCTACGGCGTGATGGTTAGACATAAGCGGTCACCCGAGTCTCGATGTGCGGCGTTTGCAGTTCGATGAAGTATTTGCGCAGCAGGTTTTGCGCGCTGAGCAGGCGATATTCCTTGCTGGCGCGGAAGTCCGAGAGTGGCGTGAAATCATCGGTCAGGGCGGCGCAGGCGCGTTCGACGGTGGCGTTGTTGAACGGTGAACCGAGCAACACGGCTTCGCAGTGGGCGGCGCGTTTCGGGATGGCAGCCATGCCGCCAAACGCCACGCGGGCATCAGCAATCACACCGTTTTCAAGGCGCAGATTGAAGGCGGCGCAGACGGCGGAAATGTCATCGTCCAGACGCTTGGAAACCTTGTAGGCACGGAACAGCTGTTCGGCACTGGCACGCGGCACGATGATCTTCTCGATGAACTCGCTTTCCTGGCGCGCGGTGACGCGGTAATCGATGAAGTAATCCTCCAGGGCCATGGTGCGGCGGGTCTCGCCTTTGCACAGGACGATTTGCGCGCCGAGGGCGATCAGCAGCGGTGGCGAGTCACCGATCGGCGAGGCGTTGCCGATGTTGCCGCCGAGGGTTCCCTGGTTGCGGATCTGCAAGGACGCGAAGCGCTGCAGCAATTCGCCGAAGTCCGGGTACTCGGCTTTCAAGGCTTCATAGCAGTCGGAGAGGGCGGTGGCGGCGCCGATTTCCAGGCGATCATCAAAGCGTTCGATGCGCTTCATTTCGGCGACGTTGCCGACGTAGATCATCACCGGCAGGGTGCGATGGAACTGGGTGACTTCCAGCGCCAGGTCCGTACCGCCGGCCAGCAGCCGGGCTTGCGGATAAGCGTCGTAGAGGTCGGCCAGATCGGCGACGGTCAACGGCACCAGGCAGCGCTTGTCGCCACTGTTGAGTTCGCCGATATCGGTCGGCGCGATGGCTTTCAGGCGAGCGATGGTGTCGGCTTCGCGAGCATCGAACTGGTCCG
Organism: Pseudomonas sp. LBUM1651; assembly: GCF_059716135.1. Taxonomy (NCBI): domain Bacteria; kingdom Pseudomonadati; phylum Pseudomonadota; class Gammaproteobacteria; order Pseudomonadales; family Pseudomonadaceae; genus Pseudomonas; species Pseudomonas sp. LBUM1651. Next base: position 1,993,786 of record NZ_CP166805.1, read on the forward strand.
GCTGTTTGCTGCAGCAGGACTGCTCGGCAGCTTCCAGGATCGGCCGATAGCCGGTGCAGCGGCAGAGGTTGCCGGCCAGCGCTTCGTGCGCTTTATGCGAGTCCGGCTGATCGCTGTTCTTTTGCAGCGCGAACAGCGACATCACGAAACCGGGCGTGCAGAAACCGCACTGCGAGCCGTGGCACTCGACCATGGCTTTCTGCACGCTGTGCAGTTCGCCTTTGTGCTTGAGGTCTTCGACGCTGATCAGTTGTTTGCCGTGCAGCGACGAAACGAACGTCAGGCACGAGTTGAGGCTGCGATAGCGAATGTGTTCGCGGCCATCGTCTTCCGTTTGCAACTCGCCGACCACCACGGTGCACGCACCGCAGTCACCGCTGGCGCAGCCTTCTTTGGTGCCGGGTTTGCCCACATGGTCGCGCAGATAATTGAGCACGGTCAGGTTCGGGTTCAGGGCGTGCTCGCTACGGAGTTCCTGGTTTAGTAAAAACTGGATCACGGAAGGCCTCGCAGACTCATTATTGTTGTTAACCGACGTGGACCGAATTTATCAGGTCTGACTTTCGGGTCAATGATTTTCTGACTTAAAGGTCAGGAAATAGCATTTTGTCGATCAACAACCTGTTCCTTCATTATTGACCCTCGCGGGATTGCCTGCTTTTTTGCGGGATTCGTGCCAAAAACCGCCGAGTGGGCACTCCGCCATGACCCTTCATGTGCGCTACACTGCGCCGCTTGTGCAGATCGAAGAGTTTGAAGGGACAACCATGACGTTCAAGGCGCCGGACAGCCTCGCCGAGCAAATCGCTCACCACCTCGCCGAACGCATCATTCGTGGCGAAATGAAGCCCGGGGAGCGCATCCAGGAACAGAAGGTCACGCTGGCCCTCAATGTCAGCCGCGGCTCGGTCCGCGAAGCCTTGCTGATCCTCGAGCGCCGCCACCTGATCGCGATCCTGCCGCGACGCGGCGCCCACGTGACCGAGCTCACCGCCCACAAGGTGCAGAGCCTGTGCACGCTGATGAGCGAGTTGTACATCCTGCTCGGCAACGCAGTGGCCAAAGGCTGGCAAGTCCAGGCCGACATGGCGCCGTTCGTGCAGATCCAGCAGCGCCTGACCGCCAGCTACGAGCGTCAGGACATCCGCACCTTCGTCGACGACAGTTTCAATGTGATGCGCGCCGCGTACCCGTTCGCCAACAACCCGTACTTGCAGGAAACCGTCGAGAACCTGCAGCCAGCCATGAGCCGTGCGTATTTCCTCGCGCTGGACCAGCGCAAGGCGTCGATGAGCGAGTTTCTCGAACTGTTCGAACGCTTGCTCGCCGCCGTCTTGGCCCGTGACTTTCCGCAGATCCGCGAAGTGCTGACGGCGTACGCCCAGCGCAGTTGCGATCTGGTGGTTTCTGCCCTGACGGACGCTTAAGCGTGCGGCTCAAGTGCATAAAACTGGCAGGGTTCAAATCCTTCGTCGACCCGACCACCGTGAACTTCCCCAGCAACATGGCGGCGGTGGTCGGGCCCAATGGTTGCGGCAAGTCGAACATCATCGACGCCGTGCGCTGGGTGATGGGCGAAAGCTCGGCCAAGAACCTGCGTGGCGAGTCGATGACCGACGTCATCTTCAACGGTTCGACCAGCCGCAAACCGGTGAGCCAGGCGAGTATCGAGCTGGTATTCGATAACTCCGACGGCACGCTGCTCGGCGAATACGCGGCTTACGCGGAAATCTCCATTCGCCGTAAAGTCACCCGCGACAGCCAGACCACTTATTACCTCAACGGCACCAAGTGCCGCCGCCGTGATATCACCGACATCTTCCTCGGTACCGGCCTGGGCCCGCGCAGCTACTCGATCATCGAGCAGGGGATGATCTCCAAGCTGATCGAGTCCAAGCCCGAAGACTTGCGCAACTTTATTGAAGAAGCGGCGGGCATCTCCAAGTACAAGGAGCGCCGGCGCGAGACCGAAAACCGCATTCGTCGCACCCACGAAAACCTGGAGCGCCTGACGGACCTGCGCGAAGAGCTTACGCGTCAGCTCGAACGCCTGCACCGCCAGGCCGAAGCGGCCAAGAAGTATCAGGAATACAAGGGCGAGGAGCGTCAGCTCAAGGCGCAACTGTCAGCATTGCGCTGGCAGGCGTTGAACGAACAGGTCGGTCAGCGCGAAGCGATCATCGGCACTCAGGAAGTCACGTTCGAAGCGCTGGTGGCCGAGCAACGCAACGCCGATGCGAGCATCGAACGCTTGCGTGATGGGCATCATGACCTGTCCGAGCGCTTCAATCTGGTGCAGGGGCGCTTCTATTCGGTTGGCGGCGACATCGCCCGGGTCGAGCAGAGCATCCAGCACGGTCAGCAACGATTGCGTCAGCTGCAAGACGATTTGAAAGAAGCCGAGCGCGCGCGGCTGGAAACCGAATCGCATTTGGGCCACGACCGCACGTTGTTGCTGACCCTCGGCGAAGAGTTGGACATGCTCACGCCGGAGCAGGAAGTCACCAGCGCCGCCGCTGAAGAAGCCGCCGCCGCGCTGGAAGAATCCGAAACCACCATGCACGGCTGGCAGGAGCAGTGGGACACGTTCAACCTGACCGCCGCCGAGCCGCGTCGCCAATCCGAAGTCCAGCAGTCGCGGATCCAGCAGCTGGAAACCAGCATGGAGCGCTTGGCGGATCGTCAGAAGCGTCTTGGCGAAGAGCGCGCGTTGCTCTCGGTGGACCCGGAAGACGCGGCGATCATGGAACTCAGCGAGCAACTCGCCGCTAGCGAAGCGACCCTGGAAGACTTGCAGGCCAGTGAAGAGGCGCAGGTCGAGCGCCTTGAGCAACTGCGTCAGGAATTGCAGCAAGCGCTGTCGGCGCAGCAACAGGCGCAGGGTGATTTGCAGCGTCTCAACGGCCGTCTCGCCTCGCTTGAAGCCTTGCAGCAAGCCGCCCTCGATCCAGGCACCGGCACCGCCGAATGGCTGCGCGAACAACACTTGGCTGACCGTCCGCGTCTGGCCGAAGGCCTCAAGGTTGAAGCCGGTTGGGAGCTGGCGGTGGAAACCGTGCTCGGTGCCGACCTGCAAGCCGTGCTGGTGGATGATTTCGGCGAATTCGATCTGGCCAGTTTTGCCCAGGGCGATTTGCGTTTGCTCAGCCCCGCCAGCGATGGCGTGCGCGTGCCCGGCAGCCTGCTCGACAAGGTCGAGGCGCAGATTGATCTGTCGCCTTGGTTGGGGCAGGTCAAACCCGTCGACAGCCTTGAACAAGCGTTGGCGCTGCGCAGTCAGCTGACCGCCGGCCAGAGCTTGATCAGTCGCGACGGTTACTGGGTCGGTCGCCACTTTCTGCGTGTGCGCCGGGCCAGCGAAGCGGAAAGCGGCGTGCTGGCTCGCGGTCAGGAAATCCAGCGTCTGAGCATCGAACGCGAAGAGCGCGAGGCCACGGTCGAAACCCTCGAAACCCAACTGCAAAATCTCAGGGCGCAACAGCGTCAGCAGGAAAACGGTCGCGAACATTTGCGCCGTCTGCTGCAAGACGAGGCGCGCCAGCAAGGTGAGCTGAAAGCTCAATTGTCCGCTGGTAAAGCCAAGGTCGAGCAACTGACGTTGCGCCGTACCCGGCTCGATGAAGAACTCACCGAGCTGGCCGAGCAGCGAGCGCTGGAGCACGAAAACATCGGCGAAGCACGCCTGCAATTGCAGGAAGCCCTTGATGCCATGGCACTGGACACCGAGCAACGTGAGTTGCTGCTGGCTCAGCGCGACAGCCTGCGCGAGCGACTTGACCGCGTGCGTCAGGAGGCCCGTCAGCACAAGGATCACGCGCATCAACTGGCGGTGCGTCTGGGGTCGCTCAAAGCGCAACATGATTCGACGCGTCAGGCGCTGGAACGGCTGGAAATGCAGTCCGAGCGCCTGACTGAAAAACGCGAACAACTGAGCCTCAATCTGGAGGAGGGCGAGGCGCCGCTGGAAGAGCTGCGCCTGAAACTCGAAGAGTTGCTCGACAAGCGCATGACCGTCGACGAAGAACTCAAGACCGCACAGATTGCCCTCGAAGACGCCGACCGTGAACTGCGTGACGCCGAGAAGCGCCGCAACCAGGCCGAGCAGCAATCGCAGTTGATTCGTGGCCAGATGGAAACGCAGCGCATGGAATGGCAAGCCCTGACCGTGCGCCGCAAGACCCTGGAAGATCAGTTGCTGGAAGACGGCTACGACCTGCACGGCGTACTCGGCACACTGACGACCGAAGCCAACGAGAAGGACGCCGAAGAGGAACTCGAACGCATTGCCGCACGCATTCAGCGCCTCGGTGCGATCAACCTCGCGGCCATCGACGAATATCAGCAACAATCAGAGCGTAAACGTTATCTGGATGCGCAAAACGACGATCTGGTGGAAGCGCTGGACACCCTCGAGAACGTAATTCGCAAGATCGACAAGGAAACCCGCAACCGCTTCAAAGATACCTTTGATCAGATCAATGGCGGTTTACAGGCGCTTTTCCCAAAAGTTTTCGGTGGAGGACGCGCCTATTTGGAACTGACCGGCGAAGATCTACTCGATACAGGGGTGACGATCATGGCGCAGCCGCCCGGAAAGAAGAACAGCACCATCCATTTGCTCTCCGGCGGCGAAAAAGCCCTGACCGCATTGGCCCTGGTTTTTGCGATCTTCAAGTTGAATCCGGCGCCGTTCTGCATGCTCGATGAAGTTGATGCGCCACTGGATGACGCTAACGTTGGACGCTACGCACGGCTGGTGAAAGAGATGTCGCAGACGGTGCAGTTCATCTATATCACCCACAACAAGATCGCCATGGAAATGGCCGATCAATTGATGGGGGTGACGATGCACGAACCGGGGTGCTCGCGTCTTGTGGCAGTGGATGTCGAGGAGGCGATGGCGATGGTGGACGCCTGATGGCGAGCTTCGAGCGGCAAGCTATAAGCTGCAAGTAAGGTTGCCAACGCTTGAAGCTTTGAGCTTGTGGCTTATAGCTGCTGTAAAGTCCCTTTGTTCGTGCTAGTTTAATGTCAATTTTTCGTATACGTGGGCAAAACGCCTGTCAGAACATAGAGTTGGCGCCACGTTTTAAAGCGGTTTACGAGTTGTAAACCCCTTATTTTTCAGCATTTTTTATAGAGGCACGGGATTACATGGAAATCGGTCTGCGCGAGTGGCTGATCGTCATTGGCATTATTGTCATTGCCGGTATTCTTTTCGATGGCTGGCGTCGCATGAGCGGCGGCAAGGGAAAACTGAAATTCCGTCTTGATAGAAGTCTGTCCAATTTGCCGGACGAGGACACCAGCGCCGAGTTGTTGGGGCCGCCCCGCGTGCTGGACACCCACAAAGAACCGCAACTGGACGAGCACGACCTGCCGTCGGTGAGCATGCCTGCCCGTGAACCGCGCGAGTCGGGTTCCAAGCGCGGCAAGCGTGGCCATGGCGAACCGTCGCAAGGCGACATGAACCTCAGTCTGGACCTGGACGGCGGCCCGAGCTTCAGCAGCCGTGACGACGATTTCCCGGATGACACCAAGGCCTCGCCGTCGGTCAGCGACAAGGAACAACCGCAAGCAGAAGAAGTGCTGGTGATCAGCGTGATCTGCCGCGACACCGCCGGCTTCAAGGGCCCGGCGCTGTTGCAGAACATTCTGGAAAGTGGTCTGCGTTTCGGCGAGATGGACATTTTTCACCGCCATGAAAGCATGGCCGGCAATGGCGAAGTCCTGTTCTCCATGGCCAATGCGGTCAAGCCGGGCATCTTCGATCTGGACGACATCGACCACTTCAGCACCCCGGCCGTGAGTTTCTTCCTCGGTCTGCCAGGCCCGCGTCATCCGAAGCAGGCTTTTGATGTGATGGTGGCTGCGGCACGCAAGTTGTCCCAGGAGCTGAATGGCGAACTGAAGGACGACCAGCGCAGCGTACTGACCGCCCAGACGATCGAGCATTACCGTCAGCGCATCGTAGAATTCGAACGTCGTGCCCTGACCCAGAAGCGCTGAAATTGGCAACGTGCGGGAGATCGCGCCGCGGCTCCTGCACCCTGTAGGAGCTGAGCTTGCTCGCGATGGCGATCTCAAGGACGCCATCGCGGGCAAGCCATGCTCCTACAATGAATTTGCGCCGCATCAACATTGAGCAGCCTCGGCTGCTCTTTTGCTTTATGAGAGAACACCCATGACCGCCGCCAAAACCCGCATTCTAGAGCTGCGCGCTGAGCTGGACCAGCACAACTATCGCTACCACGTGATGGACGAACCGAGCATTCCGGACGCCGAGTACGACCGGTTGTTCCATGAGCTCAAGGCCCTTGAAGCGGCCAACCCTGACCTCATCACCAGCGACTCGCCGACCCAGCGCGTCGGCAGCGCGGCGCTGTCAGCGTTCACTCAGGTGCGTCACGAAGTGCCGATGCTCAGCCTCGGCAACGCCTTTGAAGAGACCGACATGCGCGAGTTCGATCGTCGGGTGACGGAAGGCCTCGATCTGCCGGCCGGCGACTTGTTCGGCGGTGGTGCGGCGGTGGAATACAGCTGCGAACCGAAGCTCGATGGCCTGGCGGTCAGCCTGCTTTATCAGGACGGTGTGCTGGTGCGTGGCGCGACGCGCGGCGACGGCACCACCGGCGAAGACATCAGTGTCAACGTTCGCACCGTACGTAATATTCCGCTCAAACTGCAAGGCAGCGGCTGGCCGGCGACCCTCGAAGTGCGCGGCGAAGTGTTCATGTCCAAAGCGGGTTTCGAACGGCTCAACGCTACGCAACTGGAAGTCGGCGGCAAGACCTTCGCCAACCCGCGCAACGCGGCGGCGGGCAGTTTGCGGCAGCTGGATTCGAAGATCACTGCCAACCGCCCGCTGGAGTTCTGCTGCTACGGCATCGGCCAGGTTTCGGCGGACATTGCCGACACGCACATCGGCAATCTGAAGCAGCTTCAGGCATGGGGCATGCCCATCAGTCGCGAGCTGAAACTGGCGCACGGCATTGATGAGTGCCTGGATTACTACCGCGACATCGGTGAGCGCCGCAACGGGCTGGCCTATGAGATCGACGGCGTGGTGTTCAAGGTCAACAGCATCGCCTCACAGCGTGAGCTGGGTTTTCGCGCTCGCGAGCCACGCTGGGCAATCGCCCATAAATTTCCGGCCATGGAAGAACTCACCGAGTTGCTCGACGTGGAATTCCAGGTCGGTCGTACCGGTGCAGTAACACCCGTGGCGCGCTTGAAACCGGTCAAGGTGGCGGGCGTCATCGTGGCCAATGCGACGCTGCACAACATGGACGAAGTCGCGCGTCTGGGCCTGATGATCGGCGACACCGTGATCATCCGCCGTGCGGGCGATGTGATTCCGCAAGTGGTGCAAGTGGTCATGGAGCGCCGTCCGGATGATGTGCGTCCGGTGCAGATTCCGCAGAAGTGCCCGGTCTGCGGTTCCCATGTCGAACGCACGCAACTGGTCAAGCGCAGCAAGGGTCGCGAGACCGTGAGTGAAGGCGCGGTGTATCGCTGCGTCGGTCGACTGGCCTGTGGTGCGCAACTCAAGCAGGCGATCATTCACTTTGTCTCCCGTCGCGCGATGGACATTGAAGGGCTGGGCGATAAAAGCGTCGAGCAACTGGTCGATGAAGGCCTGGTGAGTTCTCCGGCCGATCTTTATGCGTTGAAATTTGACGGCATTGTCGATCTGGAGGGATTTGCCGAGCTGTCGAGCAAGAAGCTGCTCAGCGCCATCGAAGACAGCAAGAAACCAAGCCTTGCACGGTTTATCTACGCCCTCGGCATTCCCGATGTCGGCGAGGAGACGGCCAAGGTGCTGGCACGCTCTCTCGGTTCGCTGGAGCGGGTTCAGCAAGCATTGCCGCACGTGCTCACCTACTTGCCGGATGTCGGTCTGGAAGTGGCTCACGAGATCCACAGCTTCTTTGAAGATGCGCATAACCAGCAGGTGATCGCGGATCTGCTCAGGCATGGCCTGCAGATTCAGGATCAGGGCGACCTGGGCGCCGAGTTTGCGGCGAGCACCACGCTGGGCGGTTTCCTCGACAAGTTGCACATTCCTTCGGTCGGGCCGGGTGGGGCGCAGAAACTGGCGGACAAGTTCGGTTCGCTGGAAGGCGTGTTCGGCGCTGACTGGCTGGACATGCGTCAGGCGCTGCCGGAGAAACAGGCCAATTCGGTCCGCGAATTTTTTGCGGTTGCGGACAATCGTCAGATTGCTGAGGCCGCTGAAAAGCAGCTGCGCGATTTCGGCATGCACTGGCAGAGCGAGAAGAAGGTCGTCGAAGGGCTGCCGCTGGCGGGACAGACCTGGGTGCTGACCGGTTCGCTGGAATTGATGAGCCGTGATGTCGCCAAGGACAAACTGGAAAGCCTCGGCGCCAAGGTGGCCGGCTCGGTGTCGGCCAAGACCCATTGCGTGGTGGCCGGGCCGGGTGCCGGCTCCAAGTTGGCCAAGGCCAATGAGCTTGGGCTGAAAGTGTTGGATGAAGAGGCGTTTATCGAGTTTCTGAAGAAACACGGCATCCCGATCTGACACTAAACCTTGGATGAGTGAAATCCTGTGGCGAGGGGGCTCGTCGGAACGCCGCACCGCCCCGTTCGGCGGCGAAGCCGTCGTAAAACCGATGAATGCGGTGTGTCTGTAGAAACTAGGCGGAATGAATAGGGGGTCGCTGCGCGACCCAACGGGGGCAAGCCCCCTCGCCACAAAGAACACGGAACGATCTTCGCGCCGCAATGATCTAGTCTTGGCAAGCCCCAGGGAGAGATCGCCATGCACCGCTTCTTCGAACAGCTCAGCTCGCGCATTGCAGCGCCCTTCACCGGCGAGCGTTCGCGCAACAGCAAGGTCTGGCATTGCCGTTGTGGGCAGTCGCTGTTTTTTCGCAACAGCCAGTGCCTGGCCTGTTCGGCGGCGCTGGGTTATCAACCTGAACACAGTCGCTTGTCGTCGCTGCAACCCGGCTTGCAGGCGGACACCTGGGTTCTGGACGCCGATCCCGACGCCGGTGTGTTCCGCCGCTGCGCCAATCTCGATTCCCCTGCCGCGTGCAACTGGCTGTTGCCGGCCAACGATCATGATGCGTTGTGTGTCGCCTGTAGCTTGAATCGCACCATTCCCGATTTATCGATTCCTGAGAATCACGAACGCTGGCGCAAGGTCGAAACCGCCAAGCGTCGCCTGGTCGCGCAGTTGGTCAGCCTGGGTTTGCAGGTCATCCCCAAAACCGTGGATGAAGAAACCGGTCTGGCCTTCGATTTCATTGGCGTCGACCTCGAAGGCAAACCGCCGACCACCGGCCATGCCAACGGCCTGATCACCCTCGATATCAAGGAAGCCGACGACGCCCACCGCGAGCAGATTCGCGTGCAAATGCGCGAACCCTATCGCACGTTGCTCGGGCATTTTCGCCACGAAGTCGGGCATTACTACTGGGATCGACTGATCGCCAACAGTCAGTGGCTGGAACCGTTTCGCGGGTTGTTCGGCGATGAGCGCGCGAGCTATGCCGACGCCCTGGAACGCCATTATCAACAGGGCGCACCGCTCGACTGGCAGCAACACTTCGTCAGCGCCTACGCCACCATGCATCCATGGGAGGACTGGGCGGAAACCTGGGCGCACTACTTGCACATGATGGATGCGGTGGACACTGCCCTCGGTTTTGGCATGAGCGCGAGGGAAATGGATTTCGACTACCAGCCATTTCCGCCCACAACGCTCTACGATCCGCAGCATCCGGGCGGCGCGGCGTTCCTGTCCTTCGTCAATGCCTGGATCGAACTGGCCGGCATGCTCAACGAACTCTCGCGCAGCATGGGCCAGCCGGATTTCTACCCGTTCGTCCTGCCGCCGGCGGTGATCGCCAAGTTGCACTTCATTCACCTGGTGATCCAGCAGGAGGGCGGCAAGGCTGATGAGGTGTTGGCGCAATAGGATTTTCAGCCGTACTGCATGTCCTTGAAGCCGTTCATATTTTTTAATCCATCCGAACGGTTGTAACTTCGTCTCAGACAGGTACAATGGCGCGGCTCGCCGTCAGGTGAGCGTCGTTATGGTGATCCCATCGGTCCCCCCGCAACGATTACCCGTGAACCTGGTCAGATCCGGAAGGAAGCAGCCACAGCGGGAACATTGTGTGCCGGGGTGTGGCTGGTGGGGTTGCCTCCATAACGCCTCGCGAGCCTTCTCTCGCGTTATCCATCAAAAAATACCGTTTTATTGTTCTGCCATGGATCTCGTCCAGGGCGGATTTTCGTCGTTTCCATTTTTTTGGAAACGGCGCAAAAAAAGGAGGCCGACCTGTCGAACCACGACAAGTCGGCCTCCTTTTTTCATTTCTGCCACTAAGGCTTGGACAAGGCCTGGTCAACCGCTGCAATCAGCTTTCCCAGATCCTTCGGGGTGGCTTTATTTATGACTGCGAACAGGTACGCCCGCTGTTCATCTTCGTCGCCCAAATCTGCGAAAAAGGCTTTCAGCTTCACGCCCAGCACGTCGGCAAGCAGGAACAGGGCTTCCACGCTGGGAGTGTAGGTGCCGGTTTCGAAGCGGCTGATGGTTTTGGGGTCAAAACCGGTTTTTTCGCCGAGTTCAGCCTGAGTAAGCCCCGCGACCTTGCGGTAACGCCGGATGGCTGGACCCAAACTTGAAATTTGCATCGCTCAATTCCCATTTATAATCAAGAACTTAACGATAGATTTTTGCATTAGACAACCGCATGATTCATCACCTTGCTTTGCAAAATGTGATGCATTTCGTAGAATCGCCGATCCAAAGGGGTATTCGGTGATCTGTTTTCGGAAGTTCGGCTGATATGGAAGAGCCAGCATTGCGCTCCCTCGAGCGGTATGCGGAGCGCTGAAGCGGTCCTGAGGCCTTGCAAAATGTTACCGAAATCGTTGTTGCTGCCCTTTATCAAGGTCTTTGAGCCTAGTTGATCTTCGGCGGCCAATGGGCCATCAATCGCTGTAAATGGAGTGATCACGTGGCTCTGCGCAGTACGATTCAAAACATCTCTTCCGGGCATTGTGCGCTGGTCGAGCGGTACCACCGCTAGCGACAGCGAGCCTGACTCATGGATGAGAAATACCGCAGGGCCGTTGATGCCGCCGCCATTTTTTCCGAGACAGATCTGACCGGCCGGATTACCTACGTCAACGATCAGTTTTGCGCCGTGTCCGGCTATAGCCGCGATGAACTGCTCGGGAAGAACCATCGCCTGCTCAACTCCGGTTTGCACTCCGCTGATTTCTTTGCCGGGATGTGGCGCACCATCGCGTTGGGCAATGTCTGGAAGGGCGAGATCTGCAATCGCGCCAAGGATGGCCGTCTGTATTGGGTCGAAAGTACCCTGGTGCCGGTGCTCGATGACGCCACCGGGCGAATCCACCGTTACCTGGCGATTCGTTTCGACATCAGCGAAAAACGCCAACTGCTGCATTCATTGCAGTGGCGGGTCGGCCATGACGTGCTGACCGGGCTGCCCAACCGCGCGTTTCTCTCGGATTTGCTGGATCAGGCGCTAGCCTTCTCCCGCGAGGAAAACATTCCGCTGGCGGTGTGCATGCTCGACCTCGACGGCTTCAAGGCGGTCAACGACGGCTACGGGCATGCCAGTGGCGATCTGCTGCTGGTGGAAGTGGCCAAGCGTCTGCGCGACATCGTTCGCGGCGAGGATGTGGTGGCGCGGCTGGCCGGTGACGAGTTCGTGCTGGTGTTGCGTTATGTGCTTGATGTGCCGGAGTTGCGCGCGGCGCTGAACCGAGTGCTGGGGGCGATTTCCGCACCGTACGCGCTGCAGGGCAAGGCCCTGAATGTCTATGCCAGCATCGGCGTCACCCTGTTTCCCCACGACAACGAAGATGCCGAAACCTTGCTGCGTCACGCCGATCAGGCCATGTACGTGGCCAAGCAGAGCGGGCGCAATCGTTTTCATTTGTTCGATGTGTTCCGGGACCAAGAGGTCAAGGCCACTCACCAGACCGTCGAACGGGTACGCCAGGCGCTGGCCGCCGGTGAACTGCGCCTGTATTTCCAGCCCAAGGTCAATATGCGTCACGGTGTTGTCGTCGGCTTCGAGGCGCTGTTGCGCTGGGAGCACCCGCGAGACGGCACGGTGCCGGCAAGGGAGTTTCTGCCGCTGGTGGAGGAAACGGATCTGATCATCGAAATCGGTGAGTGGGTGATGGATCAGGTGTTGTTGCAGTTGGACCGTTGGCAGCAGGCGGGGCAGGGCTGGCCGATCAGCGTCAACATTGCCGCCCGGCATTTTCAGCGGGCGGATTTCGTCGACCGCCTCAGGCAGGTGCTCGCCCGGCATGCCCGGGTCGCGCCACAGATGCTCGACCTGGAAATCGTCGAATCGGTGGCCATCGAAAACATCCAGCATGTCAGCGCTTGTTTGCAGGCCTGTCAGGCCCTCGGGGTGCAGTTTTCATTGGGTGACTTTGGCACCGGGTATTCATCGCTGAGCTACCTCAAGCGCTTGCGCACCCAGACCATCAAGATCGACAAGTCGTTTATCCGCGACATTCTGCATGATCACGACGACCTGGCCCTGACCACGGCGGTCATTGGCCTGGCCCGGGCGTTTGGCCGACAGGTGATCGCCGAGGGGCTGGAAAGCATCGAGCACGGTGAGCTGTTGTTGCAGCTGGGGTGCGACGTTGCCCAGGGCTACTTCATCGCTCGACCGATGCCGGCGGCGGAGGTGCCGGGCTGGGTCGAAGGGTTTGTTGCGCCGCTGCAATGGCGGGGGCTTGATCAAACAGCCTGAGGCTCGTACGAAGATCAAATGTGGGAGCGACCTGCTCGCGAAAGCGGTGTATCAGTTGACACTAGTGCTGAATGACACGCCGCCTTCGCGAGCAGGCTCGCTCCCACAGGTTTTTACGGTTTCCCGACGTAAAGCCGGATGATGTCATCGATTTCCCCGGACATTTTCATCCTCAGCAGGGTGCGCAGAATTCGTTGCGCCGGCACTTTCGGATCATTGCGCACGTAGCAACCGACAATCTGCTCCTGCAGCACCGCCACGCCTTGCAGTTGCCGGTCAGGCAGCAAGCGTTGATTGAACCAGTCCAGCGTCCACTGGTTGCTCACGGCATAGCGATAACGTCCGGCCAGAAGCTTGTCCAGCACTTGATCCTGGTTGCGCGCGTCTTCGCGAATCAGGCGGCCGGCATCGAACAGTGGCTGCAGGGCCGGGTAGCTGTAACCGAGCACCGTACCGATGGTTTGTCGCGGCAAGTTTGCCGGAGTAACCGCGATCTCCGGTTGCCGCCGGCTGATCAGCACGCCGGGCTGATTGCATAGCGGAATGCTCCAGAGGTAGTCCCCGGGATTCGGCAGCCACGACTGCGCGGCATAGCAGCGAACATCGACCTCGCCGTGTTCCATTGCGCCTTGCACCCGCGCCCGGGGCAGCACGTGAAATTCGGCCGGAACGCCGACCTGGGTGGCGAGGCTGACCATCACATCATGCAGGATGCCCCGGGTTGGCCGGCCGCGATCCAGTTGCACCATCGGCATCGCCCAACTGTCGGGCACCACGAAACGCAACGGCGCTTCGGTGGCAGCGCTGTTCAGGCTGATCAACAGCAGTGCCCCCAAGGCCAGCCGCATAAACACTCCGATAAATACCCCCAAAGAGCATCTTAGCCAGATTAGACGAGCGCACCGGATGCAATTTTGGCCTTGCTCCGCTAGCATTAGCCGCTTGTGTTCCTTCGTGGCGACGGTTTTCGATGAGTTATCAGGTTCTTGCACGTAAATGGCGTCCGCGCTCGTTCCGCGAAATGGTCGGCCAGACCCATGTGCTCAAGGCTCTGATCAATGCCTTGGACAGCCAGCGGCTGCACCACGCCTACCTGTTTACCGGGACGCGCGGTGTCGGCAAGACCACCATCGCGCGGATCATCGCCAAATGCCTGAACTGTGAAACAGGTATCACTTCGACGCCCTGTGGCGAGTGTTCGGTGTGCCGTGAGATCGATGAAGGCCGCTTCGTCGACCTGATCGAGATCGACGCCGCGAGCCGGACCAAGGTCGAAGACACCCGCGAGCTGCTCGACAACGTGCAGTACGCCCCGAGCCGCGGGCGCTTCAAGGTCTACCTGATCGACGAAGTGCACATGCTCTCGAGCCATTCCTTCAATGCGCTGCTGAAAACCCTCGAAGAGCCGCCGCCCTACGTCAAATTCATTCTGGCGACGACTGATCCGCAGAAACTTCCTGCAACTATTCTGTCGCGGTGCCTGCAGTTCTCCCTGAAAAACATGACCCCGGAACGCGTGGTCGAGCATTTGACCCACGTACTGGGCGTCGAGAACGTGCCGTTTGAAGACGATGCACTGTGGCTGCTGGGCCGCGCCGCCGATGGTTCGATGCGCGACGCCATGAGCCTGACTGACCAGGCGATTGCCTTCGGTGAGGGCAAAGTCATGGCCGCCGACGTGCGGGCAATGCTCGGGACGCTTGATCACGGTCAGGTTTACGACGTTCTGCATGCGCTGATCGAAGGCGACGCCAAGGCGTTGCTCGAAGCCGTCCGTCATCTGGCCGAACAAGGCCCGGACTGGAACGGCGTGCTCTCGGAAATTCTTAACGTGCTGCACCGTGTCGCCATCGCCCAGGCCTTGCCTGAAGGTGTCGACAATGGTCACGGCGACCGTGATCGGGTGTTGGCGCTGGCCCAGGCCTTGCCGGCCGAAGACGTGCAGTTCTACTACCAGATGGGCCTGATCGGCCGCCGCGATTTGCCGCTGGCGCCGGACCCTCGCGGTGGTTTTGAAATGGTCTTGCTGCGAATGCTGGCGTTCCGGCCCGCAGACACCGAAGACGCGCCGAGGCAACCGCTAAAGCCAGTGGGGATCAGCCAGGCCACAGTTGATTCCGCAAACTCAGTGGCTGCCGCGCCGGTTGTCGCGCCGGTAGTCGCTGCGGCAGTTGCACCGGTCGCTGCGGTTGTTGCTCCAGTTCCTGCTCCAGTTCCCGCACCAGAGCCTGAGCTGGTCGCGCCCGTTGTCGTGCCTGAACCGGTTGTCGTGCCCGAGCCAGTCGCGGTTGAAGCCGTCGTCGATCTGCCATGGAACGACCCGGTAGAGCCCGAAGTCGTTCAGCAGCCAGCCGTCGAGCCGGTGCTGGAAACAGCCAGCGAACAACCCGAATTGCCCCCAATGCCGTTGCCGACGCCTGACAGCGTTGTGCCGGACGCGCCGGAGTGGGCCGCTGCGCCAATCCCGGAACCGTCCGTCGCCGATGTCGACGCCGCTACACCGGGTATCGACCCCGACGACGAGCCGCCGCTGGATGAGGATTACATCGAGCCGGACATGGATTCGGCTTACAGCTACCTCGATGAACTGGCGAGTGAACATACCGCCGAGCCAGCGCCGGAGCCCGAGCCTGAGCCGGCGGCCATGCCCGCTACCGGTCTGGCCCTGCAATGGCTGGAGCTGTTCCCGAAACTGCCGATTTCCGGCATGACCGGCAGCATCGCCGCCAACTGCACGCTGATCTCCGTGGAGGGCGACCATTGGCTGATGCACCTGGATCCGGCCCACAGCGCCTTGTTCAACGCGACCCAGCAGCGTCGTCTCAACGATGCGTTGAACCAGTTTCACGGGCGCACGCTGACCCTGAGCATGGAGCTGATCAAGCCCGAGCAGGAGACCCCGGCCCAGGCCGCGTTCCGGCGCCGCGCAAACCGTCAGCGCGAGGCCGAGGAGTCGATCCACGGTGATCCGTTCATCCAGCAAATGATGCAGCAGTTCGGTGCGGTGGTCCGTAACGATACTATTGAACCTGTCGAAGCCCTGGCCAGTCAGGGCTAATAACTGAAGGCGTTCGGCCGCATGGGCCGGACGCTGTTTTTATCCAAGTACTTTGAGGTGATTCCCATGATGAAAGGTGGCATGGCCGGCCTGATGAAGCAGGCGCAGCAGATGCAGGAAAAAATGGCCAAGATGCAGGAAGAACTGGCCAACGCCGAAGTCACCGGCAAGGCCGGTGGCGATATGGTCACCGTGGTGATGACCGGTCGTCACGACGTCAAGCGCGTGACCATCGACCCAAGCCTGGTCGAAGGCCTGAGCGAAGACGACAAGGAAATGCTGGAGGCCGTGTTCGCCGCCGCCGTCAACGACGCCGTGCGCAAGATCGAAGCCAACAGCCAGGACAAAATGTCCGGCATGACCGCTGGCATGCAATTGCCACCGGGCATGAAACTGCCATTCTGATTCGCCAAGGCGCGTCGGATGAGCTACTAAATAAAAATGCCAGGCATTGCGCCTGGCATTTTTGTTTCTGTCTGTTGGAGATGTAGTGTTTATGAGGGCCCTTTCGCGAGCAGGCTCGCTCCCACAGGTTGATCGCATTCCAATGTGGGAGCGAGCCTGCTCGCGAAGAAGTCAACTCGGTCCTTGAGCAGAAACATCGAACACCCTACCGCCACAAAGGTCTGCTCCCCTATACCGCCGAATTCATCGTTCAAAGGAGACGCTCGCATGCCAGAAGCATTGACCCTCAACCAACGAATCGTCCTGGCGTCCCGCCCGGTTGGCGCGCCGACACCAGAGAATTTCCGCCTGGAACGGGAAGCGCTGCCGGACCTGGCCGACGGTCAGGTGTTGCTCAAGACCCTGTTTCTGTCACTGGACCCCTACATGCGCGGTCGCATGAGTGATGCTCCGTCCTACGCGGCGCCGGTGGAAATCGACGAGGTGATGACCGGTGGTGCTGTCAGCCGGGTCGAGCGTTCGCTGAATCCCAAGTTTCATGAAGGTGATCTGGTCGTCGGCGCTACCGGGTGGCAGAGCCACAGCATCAGCGACGGTCGCAACATCATTCCGGTGCCGTCCGGGCTGCCGAGCCCGTCGATGGCGCTGGGCGTGCTTGGCATGCCCGGGATGACCGCCTACATGGGATTGATGGACATCGGCCAGCCCACATCCGGCGAAACCCTGGTGGTCGCTGCGGCGTCCGGCGCTGTGGGGTCGGTGGTCGGCCAGGTGGCGAAGATCAAGGGCCTGCGGGTGGTCGGTGTGGCGGGCGGCGCGGACAAGTGCCGTTATGTGGTGGATGAATTGGGCTTCGATGCCTGCATCGATCATAAGAGCCCGAATTTCGCCGAAGAACTGGCACTGGCGTGTCCCCAGGGCATCGACATCTATTACGAAAACGTGGGGGGCAAAGTCTTCGATGCGGTACTGCCGCTGCTCAACCCCAAGGCGCGGATTCCTCTGTGCGGCCTGATCGCTACCTACAACGCCTACGAGGCACCCACCGGCCCGGATCGCCTGCCGCAATTGCAGCGCACGTTGCTGACCAAGCGTGTGCGGATTCAGGGCTTCATCGTGTTCGATGACTACGGTGACCGTCAGCCGGAGTTTGTCAGCGCCATGGCGCCGTGGGTGCGTGATGGCAAGGTGAAATTCCGCGAAGACGTAGTCGAGGGTCTGGAGAATGCACCCGAGGCGTTCATCGGTCTGCTGGAAGGACGCAACTTCGGCAAACTGGTGGTGAGGGTCGCACAGAACTGAATAATTGACGCTCATTCGAGGCGCGGGTATAAACCGCGTCTCGTTGTTTTGTCGGACGTTTCCCCATGAGCTTCAGCCCTTTGATTCGCCAACTGATCGATGCCCTGCGAATTTTGCCAGGTGTGGGTCAGAAAACTGCCCAGCGCATGGCATTGCAGCTGCTCGAGCGTGATCGCAGCGGTGGCTCGCGCCTGGCGTCGGCGTTGAGCCAGGCCATGGAAGGGGTGGGTCACTGCCGTTTGTGCCGCACGCTGACCGAAGACGACCTGTGCCCGCAATGCGCCGATACCCGTCGCGACGACACCTTGCTGTGCGTGGTGGAAGGGCCGATGGATGTCTACGCGGTGGAGCAGACCGGTTTTCGTGGTCGCTACTTTGTGCTCAAGGGCCATCTTTCGCCGCTCGACGGGCTCGGGCCGGAAGCCATCGGAATTCCGCAGTTGCTGGCGCGGATCGAAGAGGCGGGCACGTTTACCGAAGTCATCCTCGCGACCAACCCGACGGTCGAAGGTGAAGCCACGGCGCACTACATCGCCCAGTTGCTCAGCAACAAAGGCCTGATCGCGTCGCGCATTGCCCACGGCGTGCCGTTGGGTGGCGAGCTGGAGCTGGTGGATGGCGGGACGTTGGCGCATTCGTTTGCCGGACGTAAACCAATAGCGCTGTAGTGCTTGACCCGGCGCCTTCGCGAGCAGGCTCGCTCCCACACTGGATTTACGGTGCATACGAAATCCCTGTGGGAGCGAGCCTGCTCGCGAAGGGCGCGCCTCGGTTTGCCTGATTAACACAATCCTGTTGAAAACCAAGCAAGCGCTCGGTTAACTTCGCTGAACCCCTCAGTGGAGTTCGCCGATGCCTGCTTTTCAGGAATACTTCGACCCCAGCCACCAATTGGTCCGTGACAGCGTCAGACGTTTCGTCGAGCGCGAGATTCTTCCGGACATCGACCAGTGGGAAGAAGCTGAAAGCTTTCCCCGCGAGCTCTACCTCAAGGCCGGTGCGGCAGGGATTCTCGGGATCGGTTACCCCGAAGCCCTGGGCGGTAGCCACGAAGGTGATCTGTTCGCCAAAATCGTCGCCAGCGAAGAGTTGATGCGCTGCGGCTCCGGCGGGTTGGTGGCGGGGCTCGGCTCGCTGGACATCGGATTGCCGCCAATCCTCAAATGGGCCAGGCCCGACGTTCGAGATCGCGTCGTGCCGTCCGTGCTGGCCGGCGAGAAGATCAGCGCCCTGGCCGTGACGGAGCCCAGCGGTGGCTCCGATGTGGCCAACCTGCAAACCCGCGCCGTACGCGACGGTGATGTCTACCGGGTCAGCGGCAGCAAAACCTTTATCACCAGTGGCGTGCGCGCGGATTACTACACCGTCGCGGTGCGTACCGGCGCGCCCGGATTCGGTGGCATCAGCCTGTTGCTGGTCGAGAAGGGCACGCCGGGTTTCACCGTAGGCCGCCAGTTGAAGAAAATGGGTTGGTGGGCGTCGGACACTGCCGAGTTGTTCTTCGATGATTGCCGTGTGCCTGCAGGCAATCTGATCGGCGCCGAGAACATGGGCTTCGCCTGCATCATGGGCAACTTCCAGAGTGAACGCCTGGCCTTGGCGCTGATGGCCAACATGACCGCGCAACTGGCGCTGGAGGAAAGCCTGAAGTGGGCGCGTCAGCGCGAGGCGTTCGGTAAACCGATTGGCAAGTTTCAGGTGCTTAAACACCGCCTCGCCGAAATGGCTACCGCGTTGGAGGTGTCACGGGAGTTCACTTACCGTCAGGCGGCGAAAATGGCGGTGGGGCAGAGTGTGATCAAGGAGATTTCCATGGCCAAGAATTTTGCCACCGACACGGCTGACCGGATCACCACCGATGCGGTGCAGATGCTGGGGGGCTTGGGTTACATGCGTGAAAGTCTGGTTGAGCGGCTTTATCGGGACAATCGGATTCTGTCGATCGGTGGCGGGACGCGGGAAGTGATGAACGAGATCATCAGCAAGCAGATGGGGCTTTGAGATTTGCAGTGTTGCAGCTATCGCCATCGCGAGCAGGCTTGCTCCCACAGGGGATGTGTGAACGACGCAGATCCAATGTGGGAGCGAGCCTGCTCGCGATGAGGCCTGTGCAGACGCCGCCTTACTTATCGGTCAGAGCAAACTGCGTCAGGCAGAAAGTAGGAATCCCCATATCCTCCAGCCGCTGCGACCCACCCAGTTCCGGCAGATCAATGATCGCCGCCGCTTCATGCACCCGCGCACCCATGCGCCGAATCAGGTTCGCCGCCGCAATCAGCGTGCCGCCGGTGGCGATCAAATCATCGAACATCACCACCGAATCGCCTTCGCAAAGACTGTCGGCGTGCACTTCAAGGAGGGCTTCGCCGTACTCGGTCGCATAACCCTCGGCCAGCACGTCGGCCGGCAGTTTGCCTTGCTTGCGGAACAGCACCAGCGGCTTGTTCAACTGATAGGCCAGCACCGAACCGATCAGGAAACCACGGGCATCCATGGCGCCGATGTGGGTGAAGTCAGCCTCGACGTAACGGTGGGCAAAGCTGTCCATCACCAGGCGCAGGGCTGTGGGCGACTGGAACAGCGGGGTGATGTCGCGAAAGATGACACCCGGTTTCGGGAAGTCGATCACAGGGCGGATCAGGGATTTGATGTCGAAGGAGTCGAAGACCATCGTCGAGTTGTCCTGGCAGGCTGCAAACGTCGCAGTATACCGGCGGCTGAACCGTTTCGCTCAGCCGCCATCGTCGGAATCAACCTTCGATCGAGCCACCGGCCAGGGCGCAGAGCTGGATCGGGTCAAGGATATGGATTTCCTTGCCTTCGGCGGCGATCAGTTCGTTCTGCTGGAAGCGCGTGAACACCCGTGACACGGTTTCCACCGCCAGGCCCAGGTAGTTGCCGATTTCGTTGCGCGACATGCTCAGGCGGAACTGATTGGCCGAGAAGCCGCGAGCGCGGAAGCGCGCCGACAGGTTGACCAGGAACGTAGCAATGCGCTCGTCGGCGGTTTTTTTCGACAGCAGCAACATCATTTGTTGATCGTCGCGGATTTCGCGGCTCATCACGCGCATCAGCTGACGGCGTAGTTGCGGCAGTTGCAGCGCCAGTTCGTCGAGGCGTTCGAACGGAATTTCACAGACCGAGGTGGTTTCCAGTGCCTGCGCCGAGACCGGATGTTTTTCCGTGTCCATGCCCGACAGCCCGACCAGTTCGCTCGGCAAATGGAAGCCGGTGAGCTGTTCTTCACCGCCATCGCTGAGGCTGAAGGTTTTCAGGGCGCCAGAGCGTACGGCATAAACGGAATCGAAAACGTCGCCCTGGCGGAACAGGAATTCGCCCTTTTTCAACGGGCGGCCACGTTTAACGATCTCGTCCAGCGCATCCATGTCTTCCAGATTCAGAGAAAGTGGCAGGCAGAGGGGAGCCAGGCTGCAATCCTTGCAATGGGCCTGGTTATGAGCGCGCAGCTTTACTGGCTCGGACATTTCTTAAATCCTTGTGGGAAAACACACATAAGACGTAAGGGTAACTCACGGGGAGACAATCAGGCCAGCGCTGTGCCGTTTTGTCACATCGCGGTAAAGGGGCGATGAACCGTCAGATCACTCGCGAGAACCGCTGGCGGTTCTGTTGATCCAGGTAGGCATCGAACACCATGCACACCGAACGCACCAGCAATCGTCCGGCGGGCAGTACGTTGATCCGGTCATTGTTCAGTTCGATCAGCCCGTCCTCGGCCATGCTCTGCAACTGCGGCCACAACTCGCCGAAGTAACCGCGAAAGTCGATGTTGAAGGCCTGCTCGATCTCGGCGAATTCAACGTTGAAGCTGCAAATCAACTGCTGAATCACCGCCCGCCGCACGCGGTCATCGGCGTTGCACAGCAGGCCGCGGTTGGTCGCCAGTTGCGTGGAGGCCAGGGCATTCTGGTACTGGTTCAGGTCGTTGCTGTTCTGGCAGTACAGGTCGCCGATCTGGCTGATGGCCGAGACGCCCAGTCCGATCAGATCGCAATGACCGTGGGTGGTGTAGCCCTGGAAATTGCGTTGCAGGGTCGATTCTTCCTGGGCAATCGCCAGTTCATCGTCGGGCAGGGCGAAGTGGTCCATGCCGATGTAGCGATAGCCGGCGGCGGTCAGTTGTTCGATGGTGCGCTGGAGCATCTCCAGTTTCTGCGCCGGCGTCGGCAGCTCGTCGCTGTTGATTCGCCGTTGCGGCATGAAGCGCTCCGGCAAGTGCGCGTAGTTGAACACCGACAGCCGGTCCGGTTGCAGGTTGATCACTTCGTCGACCGTGCGGGCAAAGTTCTCGGGCGTCTGCCTTGGCAAACCGTAGATCAGGTCAATGTTGATTGAACGGAATTGGAGGGTCCGCGCGGCGTCGATCACCGCCCGGGTTTCTTCCAGGCTTTGCAGGCGATTCACCGCCCGTTGTACGGCCGGGTCGAGGTCTTGCAAACCGATACTGACGCGATTGAAACCCAGTTCACGGAGCAGGCCCATGGTCGACCAGTCGGCTTCGCGCGGGTCGATCTCGATGCCGTAGTCGCCGGTGTCGTCGTCCAGCAAATTGAAGCTTTTGCGCAACTGGGCCATTAGCTGGCGCAATTCGTCATGGCTGAGAAAGGTTGGCGTGCCGCCGCCGAAGTGCAGTTGCTCGACCTTCTGCGCCGGGTCGAGGTGGCAGGCGATCAGCTGGATTTCCTGCTCCAGGCGTTGCAGGTAGGGCAGGGCACGGCCGCGATCCTTGGTGATGACTTTGTTGCAGGCGCAGTAGTAGCAAATGTTCGCGCAGAACGGCACGTGCACATACAGCGACAACGGGCGCAGGGCCTTGCGGCTTTCGCGCAGCGCATGAAACAGGTCGAAGGTGCCGACATGACCGTCGAACTGCACGGCGGTCGGGTAGGAGGTGTAGCGCGGTCCCGCCAGGTCATAACGGCGGATCAGATCGGTGTCCCAACGAATGGCGTCGAGCATCATGCGGGCATTCCCCCGGATAGGCTGGCAGTGTCGGCAAGTCTATGGGGTGTGGCGTTGGGGCATCTTGATTTGCATCAACGGTCAGGATTTGTATGGTCAGTTCGGGCCCGCGAACGGCGCGCCGCCGATCTAATGCCCCATGAGCCAATGCTGATGCGGCCCGGGCAAGGTCCAGATGCCGAACAACATCACCAGCAGTCCTCCGGCCATGCGTACGCTGCGTTTGCGCAACAGCGCCGTGACGCGCTCGGCCGCCAGCCCGGTGGCGAGCAACACCGGCCAGGTGCCGAGGCCGAACGCGAGCATCAGCAATGCACTGTCCAGCGCATTACCCTGGCTCGCCGACCACAGCAGCGTGCTGTAAACCAGCCCGCATGGCAGCCAGCCCCAGAGTGCGCCCAGCAGCAATGCGCGGGGCAAGCTCGACACCGGCAGCAATGTGTTCGCCACCGGCTGGATGTGCCGCCACAGACCGCGACCGACGCTTTCGATGCGGGTCAGGCCGCTCCACCAGCCGGCGAGATAAAGCCCCATGGCAACCAGCAGCAACCCGGCGAGGATGCGCATGAACATCGCCGCCGGGCTGTTCGCCACCGCCCAGCCCGCCAGGCCGATCAGCAGACCTGCAGTGGCGTAGCTGAGAATTCGCCCGAGGTTGTAGGCCAGCAGCAATCGAAAGCGTCGGCTGCGCTGTTCCTTGGGAATCGCCAGGGTCAACGCGCCCATCAAGCCGCCGCACATGCCCAGGCAATGACCGCCGCCGAGCAGGCCGAGGATCACCGCAGACACCAGCAGTGGCGCCAACTCAAACATGCGGGGGCGCCTTGTCGTCCGGTTTGACCGGATGGCCGCTGGCTTCGTCGACCGCAGCGGTGTGATTCGGATCCTGGTCGTCGAACAGGATGCTGTGGGCCGGGCCGTCGAGGTCGTCGTACTGACCGCTGTCGACCGCCCAGAAGAAGATGTAGACCGCGATGGCCACGATCAGCAGCGCGGCCGGGATCATCACGTAGAGAGCTGGCATGGGAAGGCTCCATGCCCGCGCGGCTCAGGCCGGCAGCGGGCGGGTTTCTGGCGTGGCGCTGGCGGCCGGCGCGCTCGGCAGGCGAGTCAGGCGCAGGGCGTTCAGCACCACGGTCAACGAACTGATCGACATGCCGACCGCGGCCCACACCGGCGTGATCCAGCCGAGGGCGGCGAACGGCAACATGAGGCCATTGTACAGCCCGGCCCACAGCAGGTTCTCGATGATTACCCGACGGGTGCGCCGGGCGAGGTTGAAGGCTTGCACCAGCGCGTCGAGACGGTTGGACAGCAGCACGGCGTCGGCACTGGTTTTCGCCAGATCGGTGGCCGAACCCATGGCGACGCTGATGTCGGCGGCCGCCAGCACCGGTACATCGTTGACCCCGTCACCGAGCATCAACACCTTGCGACCTTCCTTGTGCAGCTGTTGCAGGACCTGCAACTTGTCGTCCGGACGCAAGCCGCCTCGGGCCTCGTCGATGCCCAGTTCCGCGGCGACGCTGGCGACCATCGGCGAGGTGTCGCCGGACAGCAGCAACGTGCGCCAGCCGCGCGCCTTGCAGGCTTCCAATAATGCGGGCGCATCGACGCGCAAACGGTCGTCGAGGACGAACCACGCCAGCGGTCCCTGACGGTCGCCAAGCAGCAGCCATTGGCCCGCTTCATCGGGCATCAACGGTACGGCGGCGTCACTGAGTTTACAGACAAAACCCGGTTGACCGATGCGCAGGCGTTGCTCACCGACCACACCTTCCAGGCCCAGCCCCGGTGTGCTGTGGACTTCCTCGGCGGCCAGCGGCGCGCGGCCAAACGCGCGGGCGATAGGGTGCTCGGAACGGTTTTCGAGGGCGGCGGCGAGGCTCAGGCATTGATCGCTGTCGAGTGCGCCGAGCGGGCGGATCGAACGCAGCGCCAGGCGCCCTTCAGTGAGGGTCCCGGTCTTGTCGAAGATCACCGTGTCGATCTGGTTCAGGCCTTCCAGTACATGGCCGCGTGTCAACAAAAGACCAAGCTTGTGCAGCGTGCCGGTGGCGGCGGTGAGGGCGGTCGGCGTGGCGAGGGACAAGGCGCACGGGCAGGTCGCGACGAGCATCGCCAGGACAATCCAGAAGGCGCGCGATGAGTCCAGCTCCCACCAAAGCAGGCCAATGCAGGCGGATGCGATGAGCGTCAGCAGCAGGAACCATTGCGCGGCGCGGTCGGCGATCTCTGCCAGTCGGGGCTTGTCGGCCTGAGCGCGGTCCAGCAGGCGGACGATGGCGGACAGCCGGGTGTCCTGGCCGAGGGCGAGGACTTCCACGGTCAGCGCGCCTTCGACGTTCAGTGTGCCAGCGGTGACAGCATCACCGAGCGTTCGCGGTTGCGGCAGGTACTCGCCGGTCAGCAGGGATTCGTCGATGCTCGACTGGCCGTCGAGGATCTTGCCGTCGGCCGGCAGGATCGCGCCGGGATGCACCAGTACTTGATCGCCGACGCGCAGTTCGCTGAGCAGGATCCGCTCGCTCTGGCCCTCAGTACTCAGGCGCAGGCATGAGGCGGGCAGCAGATTGACGAGTTGTGCCGTAGCGGCGGCGGTGCGTTCCCGGGCGCGCCGCTCCAGATAACGCCCGGCGAGCAGGAACAGCGCAAACATGCCGACGGCATCGAAATACAGCTCGCCGACCCCGGTGATCGAGGTCCAGATCCCGGCGATGTAGGCACTACCAATCGCCAGCGACACCGAAACGTCCATGGTCAGGTGGCGGGTGCGCAGATCGCGCATCGCGCCTTTGAAGAACGGCGCACAGCTGTAGAACACGATTGGTGTGGTGAGGAACAGCGCGACCCAGCGCAGGATGGTGTGCAGCTCGGGGCTGAGGTCGATGTTGAATTCCGGCCAGGTGGCCATGGTCGCCATCATCGCCTGGAACCACAGCAGCCCGGCGACGCCGAGTTGGCGCAGGGCCAGGCGGTTTTCGCTGGCCAGTTGTTCGCTGGCGCGGTCGGCCTGATAGGGGTGTGCGGCGTAGCCGATGTGGCGTAACTCGCCGAGCACCTGGCTCAGCGGCAATTGAGCGTCGACCCAGCGCACGTGCAAGCGATGGTTGGACAGGTTCAGCCGCGCTTCCGCCACCGCCGGCAAGCCGCGCAGGTGCTTCTCGATCAGCCAGCCGCACGCCGCGCAGCTGATGCCTTCCATCAACAGGGTGGTTTCGGCGAGCTCACCGTCGTGGCGCACGAACGGCTTTTGCACGTCGGCGCGGTCGTACAGCGCCAACTCGTCCACCAACTGCACCGGCAACGATTCGGGGTTGGCCGAGGCTTCGCTTCGATGCTGGTAATAGCTTTCCAGCCCACCCGCGACAATCGCTTCGGCCACGGCCTGGCAACCCGGGCAGCAGAACTCGCGGGTGTCACCGAGGACGGCAGCGGTGAAGCGGCTGCCGGCCGGGACGGGCAGGGCGCAGTGGTAGCAGGGGGTTGGGGTGGTCATGATTTTGGATCTATGTCGTCTGAAAGGGCCTCTTCGCGAGCAGGCTCGCTCCCACAGTGGATCGCGGTCACCTGTGGGGGCGAGCCTGCTCGCGAATGCGCGAAGCGCAGCTTTTTACTTTTTCAGGTCTTCAGCGCCTTGCAGCGGTTCGTCACCCAGCAGCAGATCCTTGTCATGGCTGACCAGTTCTTCTTCGAACATGCGCCAGATGTGGTCGTCCTGAGTGCCCAGCAGTTCGACAAAGCGACGGCCATCGACCTTGTCGCTCAACTGACCGATGTAGCGGCCCTGTTCGGTTTCACTGCGGGCGAGGGTGATCTTGCGATCCTTCTCGGGCTGCGTTGGCGAGATCAGGTTCAGCTCCAGGGTTTTCGGCTGGCTGTTGCCGCTCAGGCGCAAGTCGACTTCACCGGTCACGTCATCCAGGTGCACGCTGGCGCGCAGGAGCAGGGTCTGTGCCAGCAGCTCGCGGTCGAGCGAACGGTTGATGCCTTTGCCGGCCTCGTAATAGTTGTCGTTGACCAGGTTGTCCGGGTTGTTCACCGCGATCGTCACCATGGACAAGGTCAGTGTCACCGAACAGGCGAGGATGGCGATGATGATCCACGGCCAAAGGTGCTTGTACCAGGGACTTGCGGCGTTTGCTGCGGGCATGATCACTTCTCTCAACGAATTTGTGGGCCGATGAACCGGCTCTTGGCTTCAACGTGGATGCTCTCGTCATCGGCATCCTTGAGGATGAATTTCACCTCGTTGGTGCTCGATGGCAGTTTTTCCGGAGCAATGGACAGTTCGACCGGCTGGCTGAAAATCTCGCCGGCGGCGACCTTGATCTCGCGTTTGCCTTGCAGCTTCAGGTCCGGCAGGCCGGCGGCTTCCAGCACGTACGTGTGGTCGCGCTGATCCTTGTTCATGATCTTCAGGCTGTAGACGTTTTCGATCCGCCCTTCGGCGTTCTCGCGGTACAGCACGCGGTCCTTGCTGACGTCGAAACCCACCAGCGAACGCATGAAGAACGCCCCCGCCAGCAACGCCATCATTGCCAGCAACACCGCCGCGTAGCCGATCAGCCGCGGGCGCAGTTTATGGGTTTTTTGCCCGGACAGGTTGTGCTCGGTGGTGTAGCTGATCAGGCCGCGCGGGTAATCCATCTTGTCCATGATGCTGTCGCAGGCGTCGATGCAGGCGGCGCAACCGATGCACTCGATTTGCAGGCCGTCGCGGATGTCGATGCCGGTCGGGCAGACCTGGACGCACATGGTGCAGTCGATGCAATCGCCCAGACCCTGAGCCTTGTAGTCGATGCCTTTCTTGCGCGGGCCGCGGCTTTCACCGCGACGCGGATCGTAGGAAACGATCAGCGTGTCCTTGTCGAACATCACACTCTGGAAGCGCGCATACGGGCACATGTAAATGCACACCTGCTCGCGCAACCAGCCGGCGTTGCCGTACGTGGCAAGAGTGAAGAAACCGACCCAGAAATACGACCAGCCATCGGCCTCGCCGGTGAAGAAGTCGAGGGTCAGCTCGCGGATCGGTGAGAAGTAGCCGATGAACGTCATGCCGGTGACGAAGCCGATCAACAGCCACATCGCGTGCTTGCTGAGTTTGCGCAGGAATTTGTTGGCGCTCATCGGCGCCTTGTCGAGCTTGATGCGCTGGTTGCGGTCGCCTTCGGTGACCTTTTCGCACCACATGAAAATCCACGTCCACACGCTCTGCGGGCAGGTATAGCCGCACCAGACGCGACCGGCGTACACGGTAATGAAAAACAGGCCGAAGGCGCTGACGATGAGAATGCCCGAAAGCAGGATGAAGTCCTGGGGCCAGAAGGTGGCGCCAAAAATAAAGAATTTGCGCTCCGGCAGGTTCCACCAGACGGCTTGATGACCGCCCCAGTTCAGCCACACCGTGCCGAAATACAACAGAAACAAAAAGGCCCCGCCCATCATCCGCAAGTTGCGGAACAGGCCGGTGAAGGCGCGGGTGTAGATCTTTTCTCGAGAGGCGTAGAGGTCGACGCTGTTGTTCGCGTTTTTGGCAGGCGGGGTAACGTCGTGTACCGGAATCTGGTTGCTCATCGGTTGCATCCCACGGCAGTGGAAAAATGCCTCGGTCAGTACATGCCGACCGCGGTCAAAAAGAGGTGTTGCAGTGGCGCAATGATACGCCTCTAGCTCTAGCGCAAGGGTGCGACCTTTGGTCACGTTGGTGGAAATCAATCGACGGTGTAATGACTTGAATCAATTGACTGGTGAAATTATGGACGGTTTTGCTGGTGTCGGCGTTCAATCGCCCCAGGGATTGATCAGCGTAACGCCGCTGGATTGGAAGTCGTTGGTGTTGCGCGTGACTACGGTAAGGCCGTGAACCAGTGCGGTTGCTGCGATCCAGGCGTTGCTTTCGCTGGCAAGGTTCGGGGCATGCAAACTGGCACAGCGCAGCGCCACGGCGGCATCAACCGGCAGAACTCTGCCATCGAAGGCCGGCATGACGTGGCGCTTCAGCCAGGTACGCATGACCTTTCCCTGCGCGGGGTCACGACGCTCTATGCGCAAAACGTTCATCTCCAGTTCCTGCAATGTAATAGCCGAAATAAACATACGAGGTGCGATGACACTTTTGGCCCAGGCGACGACGTTGGCATCGGCCTGGGGTTTGCGCAGTTCAGAAATCACGTTGGTGTCGAGTAGAAACATCAGGACAGATCCACGGGTCGGTGAATGATCACGGCACGCTCGGTTTCGAATTCGATGTCTGCCGCTTCCGGCATCACCAGCAGGTCGACGATGCTGGCGTTAATGCCGGTCAGTTTTTGGTAGTCCTCAATGCTTAGCAGTACGTGAGCCGGCTTGCCACGGTCGGTGATGATAACCGGCCCCTGACGCGTGGCTTTTTTGGCACTACTTGTGTCCTGATTGAATTCGCGGCTGGAGATGGTGGTGATGGCCATCATGGTTGCCCTCCTGAAAGCGGTGATGTAGAAACGTTACTACCTGATCCTGGGTGCGGCAAGCCGAATACACGAGGATGGTCGAACCGCTCGTCGCTGCAGTGACGAAGGTCGGCGCCAACGGTTTGTATGCTGGCGCCGATCAGCCGGTTACTTGACCGGGACCGTGTGAGTCGCGACAGGGTTGCGCCAGTCATTGCCCGCGACGACGTTCACCGTCAGTTGCGTCCTGTCGGCAGAGAAAGTGGCAAACAACCAGCTTTGCTGAACCGCCGAACCGCTCATGAATAACGGGATGTCGCCATAGATGTAGTTGCTTGACTCATATTTCCCGCTTTGTTTGTGCGCATTCGCGGAAAACACGGCGGTCACACCGTAGTCCTCGATCATCTTGGTAAACCGGAAAATCTCGGTTTCCCTGACCGGCCAGTGAAACGGCTGATGCAAGTTCAGCAAAATGATTTTGCCTTGCGCCCGCGCCCGTTGCAGATCGCGTTCGAGCCAGTCGAGAGATGCCGTGATTTCATAGGCGGTTGTCTGGAAAAACGAACCGGTGGAAAAGTTGACGTTGTAAGTGGGTTCGTTGTGCAACTGCACAAGGTGAACGTCGCCGTAATCCCGAGAGTAAGCCAGGCTGCCGTACCAGGTTTTCGTCAGGCCGGAAGCCCTCGCCGCGAGGTCCATGTTGGCGACTTTTCCCCAGTACCGATCCTTCAGGTCGTCAACGCTTCCAGCAGCGCAACTTGCGCAGTTAGCGACGTTGAAGTCGTAGTCGTGATTGCCCAGGCCGTAGTCATAGAGGTTGCTGAGTTTGTTCTGCAAAACCGTGTTGATGTAAGCGCGTTCACCGGGTTGTCCCGACGCGGTCATGTTGCCGTTGATCATGACGGGAACGGCAGAGGCGCCTCCCGACTGTTTGCGAAAGTCAGCGATGCTGGTGTACTGCGCATCGATCAACCACCGTGAACGCTCTTCCTTGTTTGAGGTGGATTGCGCTTCGCCTTTATCGGACTGTTCACTGGAAGGGAACTTCGGACTCGACGCAAATATGAGGTGGCGCGGGGTACGTTCATTGGCATTCAAATGAACCATGGGGCCGCAAGTGAGTGTTAACAGAATTATGCATTTCAAGCTGTAATATTTCATGGGAGTCCATTTCAAGTAACAAGAGTGTATTTGTGGTTTTGTATGGGTTGGTATATTTAGTTCTGCAGGAGTCGAACAATTATTAATATGAAGGGAAATGGATTTCGATGGAGATTAATAGAAAGTGTAATGTGTTGCTGTGTCTTGCGGTTATGTTGTCTCTGCCACTGGTGCCGGGTATTTCAATGGCGCAAACGCCGCAGCACATGGTGTTTGTCTCTGATCCGCAATACCCCTGGACTGATCTGACGGATCTCGATATTTCCGATCCCAATAAAGAGGCGCGGTCGAAAGAGTTGATCGGGCTGCAGTATTCCGATATTGCAAGCTTTCGGAAACTGAACGGCGGCGCATCCCGTATACCAGTGATGATCAATGGCGATATAACGGCTTATGGACACGGCGGTGAGCGCTCATACATGAAGTCAGTGCTCGACGATAAACTGGAAGGGCTTTATGACTACGGATTGGGTAATCACGACTACGCAAATAATGTGAATGACTGCTTTTTAAATAATTGTGCGGCCGGCAGTATCAATGATTTCAAGGATCGCTATTGGGGCAAGGTTGAATCCATGGATCTGGCGGCAAAGGGCCAAGGGTTCGGGAAGGCTTATTACGGAAGTCTCGCCTATTCGAAGAGTTTCGGTGAGGTGCACATGGTTCAATTGAATAACGAGCCGACCTACTCAGTGCGTTTTTCTTCCGGTAATCCGTTTGCACCAACAGACTTTGAGATTTCGCCCGCACTTGATTGGCTGGAGCAGGATTTAAAGAGCGCTCGGGAACGAGGCAAGATCATTATCCTGAACCTGCATAAAGCCTCCGAGTGGGATGGGAGCGACGATCAGCAGTCCAGATTTCAACGAATGATCGAGCAGTACAAGGTGACGGCCATTTTCGGCGGGCATGACCACTGGAAGGCAGGGCGATATTTCGACTGGAATATGGATCAGCGCTTTGGGACGGTCCCGGTCTTTTTAAGCGGGTCTGCTTCTCAACAGACCTACCTGATTGCCAGTTTTTCCCGCGACAGGCAGTCGCTGACAGTCAGCATCGTTCAGCGCAGTAACTGGCCAAGCCGTGAAGTCGCTGAGGTGATTCCTGTCCTCCGATAGGCCGAAATGAAAACGGCCCCGCCATTTCAAATGGCGGGGCCGTTTTTTGTTGCTTCAGGCGTTTGCCTTACTGGGCGTCTTCCGCCGCAGCCTTCTCACCGTGAGACAGGCTGTAGACGTAAGCGGCCAGCAGGTGAACCTTGTCGTTACCTTGCAGCTGCTCTTGCGCAGGCATCTGGCCCTGACGGCCGTAACGGATGGTCTGCTGCAGTTGAGCGAAGCTCGAACCGTAAATGAACGCCGCCGGGTGGGTCAGGTCAGGTGCGCCCATCGCTGGCGTACCTTTGCCGGCCGGACCGTGGCACGCCACGCAGTTGGCGGCGAACAGTTTCTGCCCGGCAGCCGGGTCAGCCTTGGTGCCTTCCGGCAGCTTGCGGCCATCGAGGTTGGTCAGGACGAACGCAGCAACGTCCGCCACGCCTTGCTCGCCGATCACTTCAGCCCACGCCGGCATGACCGCATGACGGCCACCCATGATGGTGGTCTTGATGGTTTCCGCTTCGCCGCCCCAACGCCAGTCGGCGTCGGTCAGGTTCGGGAAGCCGTAGGCACCCTTGGCGTCGGAACCGTGGCAGACCGAGCAGTTGGAGGCGAACAAACGGCCACCCATCTTCAGGGCTTGCGGGTCCTTGGCGACTTCCTCGATTGGCATGGAAGCGAATTTGGCGAAGATCGGGCCGAACCTGGCGTCCGACTTGGCCATTTCCTTTTCCCACTCGTGAACGCCGGTCCAGCCGGTCTGGCCGTTGGCGAATGCGGTCTGCTTCTCGTTATCGAGGTAGTTGTAACCTGGCAGCAGGCCTTTCCAGTTGCCCAGGCCCGGGTACAGCACCAGGTAGCCCAGGGCGAAGATGATGGTGCCCACGAACAGCATGAACCACCATTTCGGCAGCGGGTTGTCGTACTCCTCGATCCCGTCGAAAGAGTGGCCAACCGTCTCTTCGGTGGCTTCGCTGCGCTGACCCCTGCGGGTGGACAGCAGCAGCCAGGTCAGGGCGAAGATGGTGCCGAGACTGAGGACTGTGACGTACAGACTCCAGAACGTAGTCATTCTTTGTTACTCCTAGAAGCTTGCTCGACGTGCTTGATGGCTTCGGGATCATCCGCGAAAGGCAGCAAGGTCGCGTCTTCAAACTCCGACTTGCGCTTGGGGCTGAACACCCACAGCGCCAGACCGATGAAGGCCACCATCACGACAACGGTGCCCAGGCCACGAATCATCCCGATATCCATCTAAATCACCGTTTGCTTTTGATGATGGTGCCCAGGCCTTGCAGATAGGCCACCAGCGCGTCCATTTCGGTTTTGCCCTTCACAGCATCCTTGGCGCCGGCGATGTCTTCGTCGGTGTAAGGGACGCCGAGCGTGCGCAAGACTTCCATTTTCTTGGCGGTGTCTTTGCCGTCGAGCTTGTTTTCCACGAGGAACGGGTAGGCCGGCATTTTCGACTCGGGCACTACGTTGCGGGGGTTGTACAAATGCGCACGCTGCCAGTCATCGGAGTAACGACCGCCGACACGGGCCAGGTCCGGACCGGTACGTTTGGAACCCCACAGGAAGGGGTGGTCCCAGACGCTTTCACCGGCGACCGAGTAGTGGCCGTAACGTTCGGTTTCAGCACGGAACGGGCGGATCATCTGCGAGTGGCAGCCGACACAACCGTTGGCGATGTAGATGTCGCGGCCTTCCAGTTCAAGGGCGGTGCGCGGCTTCATGCCTTCGACCGGCTTGTTGGTGACGTCCTGGAAAAACAGCGGAACGATCTGGGTCAGGCCGCCGACGCTGACGGCGATAACCATGAAGAAGGCCAGCAGGCCAATATTCTTCTCGACTGCTTCATGCTTCATCAGTGAGCTCCAACTACAGCGATCTGTTCAGCAGCTTTGGCTTCAGCCGGGTTCGAGGCACGTACGGTACGCCATACGTTGTAGGCCATGAACAGCATGCCGCTGGCGAAGAACGCACCGCCCAGGGCGCGAACGATGAAACCAGGGTGGCTGGCTTGCAGTGCTTCGACGAACGAGTAGGTGAGGGTGCCGTCGTCGTTGATTGCACGCCACATCAGACCCTGGGTGATGCCGTTGACCCACATCGAAGCGATGTACAGAACGGTACCGATGGTCGCGAGCCAGAAGTGC
The DNA here is from genome assembly GCF_059716135.1 of Pseudomonas sp. LBUM1651. Taxonomy (NCBI): domain Bacteria; kingdom Pseudomonadati; phylum Pseudomonadota; class Gammaproteobacteria; order Pseudomonadales; family Pseudomonadaceae; genus Pseudomonas; species Pseudomonas sp. LBUM1651. The sequence goes on from NZ_CP166805.1 coordinate 2,027,176, forward strand.
GCGTTGATCAGCCCGATGCTGTGCATCTGCGCGCGACCGAACAGTTTCGGGATCATGTGGTAGATCGCGCCGATCGAGATCATCGCTACCCAGCCCAAGGCACCGGCGTGTACGTGGCCGATGGTCCAGTCGGTGTAGTGCGAGAGCGAGTTGACGGTCTTGATGGCCATCATCGGGCCTTCGAAGGTCGACATGCCGTAGAACGCCAGCGATACCACCAGGAAGCGCAGGATCGGGTCGGTGCGCAACTTATGCCAGGCGCCCGACAGGGTCATCATGCCGTTGATCATGCCGCCCCAGCTCGGAGCCAGCAGGATGATCGACATCGCCATGCCCAGGGACTGAGCCCAGTCCGGCAATGCGGTGTAGTGCAAGTGGTGCGGACCGGCCCAGATGTACAGGGTGATCAGCGCCCAGAAGTGCACGATCGACAGACGATAGGAGTAGATCGGACGCTCGGCCTGTTTCGGAACGAAGTAGTACATCATCCCCAGGAAGCCGGTGGTCAGGAAGAAACCGACCGCGTTGTGGCCGTACCACCACTGGATCATCGCGTCAGTCGCACCGGCGTAGGCCGAGTAGGACTTGAAGAAGCTGACCGGCAGGGAGGCATGGTTGACGATGTGCAGCATCGCGGTGACAACGATGAAGGCACCGTAGAACCAGTTACCCACATAGATGTGCTTGGTTTTGCGCTTGGTGATGGTGCCGAAGAACACCAGACCGTAAGTAACCCAGACGATGGCCAGCAGAATAGCCAGGGGCCATTCCAGTTCCGCGTATTCCTTGGTGGTGGTGTAACCCAGCGGCAAGGTAACGATCGCGCCGACGATCACCGCTTGCCAACCCCAGAAGGTGAAGGCGGCGAGGCTGTCGGAAATCAGTCGCGTTTGGCAGGTTCGCTGCACGACGTAATAAGAAGTGGCAAACAGAGCACAACCACCGAAGGCGAAAATCACCAGGTTGGTGTGCAACGGGCGTAAGCGTCCAAACGTCGTCCACGGCAGACCGAAGTTCAATTCCGGCCATACAAGCTGTGAGGCGATGAAGACACCAAGCCCCATGCCAAGGATCCCCCAGACCACCGTCATGATGGCGAACTGGCGGACTACCTTATAGTTATAAGCAGTCGGACTGATTGCTGTGCTCATTCTAAGGTTCCACGGTTTGGGTGTTTTATTAGGAGTAAAAATCGGCCGCAAGTATGGAGAAAGCGGGGGGTCATTGCAACGCGCCATGACCTGGGTCAATGCTTTCAAAAGCTGATTCTGCGGCCTTTCCATGCGCCGCGTAAGGACAAAATCGCCCTCGGACAAATGTCGCATCGAACGAAAATGGAGAGGGGGTCAGGTCAGTTGTAACTGGGTGTGTTCAAACGCAACGATCGGGTGACCGATGGCAATTGGCACGACAGCCGGTATCTACCAGCCTTTGCGGCCTGTCATCGAATAGATTCGTCGAACACATCGGGTTGGGTCGACCTGGAACCGGCTCATGCCAGTCCGCATCGGAGCAAGCTTAGTCCCGAATCCGGGGAATCGAAAGGGGCACTAACGGAGGGTGCGACAATGGGTCGCAAAGGGACAGGGAACTGCCGCATCCGGGGAAAATGCGGCAGCAGAGTGGTCAAGAATTATTCGCTTTTGCCTTCCGCCTGCAAACGCTCTGTATTCAGACCGTGGGACAGGCTGTACACATAAGCGGCCAACAATTGCACTTTATCGTTGCCGAGCAATTCGTTCTGCGCCGGCATTTGGCCCTGGCGGCCATGACGAATCGTTTGTTCAAGCTGCGTGAGGCCTGTTCCATAGATGAACCCGGCCGGTTGCGTCAGGTTCGGCGCGCCCATGGCTTCAGTGCCGTGGCCGTTTGCCCCATGACAGGCGATGCACAGGGTGCTGAACGCTTGCTGTCCGGCTTTCAGGTCGGCACTGCTGTCGGCCGGCAAGGGCAGGCCCGCCAGTTCATGACGCACATACGCGGCAACGTTTTTCACGCCGGCATCACCAAGGATTTCACCCCACGCCGGCATCGCGGCCATGCGACCGCCCATGATCGTTGTCTTGATCATTTCCGCGTCGCCGCCCCAGCGCCAGTTGCTGTCGGCCAGGTTCGGGAAGCCGAAAGCGCCCTTGGCGTCCGAACCGTGGCACACCGAGCAGTTCGACGCGAACAGACGACCGCCCATTTTCAGCGCTTGCGGGTCCTTGGCCACTTCTTCCACCGGCATGGCGGCGAATTTGGCGAAGATAGGTCCGAACTTCGCGTCCGATTTGGCCATTTCCTTTTCCCATTCGTGCACGCCGGTCCAGCCGTTCTCGTAACCCGGCAGGATGCCTTTCCAGTTGCCCAGGCCCGGATACAGGACCAGATAGCCCACGGCGAATACCAGCGTGCCGGCAAACAGCATGAACCACCACTGCGGCAGCGGATTGTCGTACTCCTCGATGCCGTCGAAGCTGTGGCCCATGGTCTGGTCGACGCTGCCCTTGGTTTCGCCCTTGCGGGTGCCGATCAGCAGCCAGGTCAGGCCGATCAGGCTGCCGATGGTCAGTACGCAGATCCACGTACTCCAGAAAGTGGTCATGACCGGGTACTCCTTGTTTCGGGTTCTTGGGTGGCGTCATCGGATAGGGGGTCATCGGCGAACGGCAGCAAACGCGCTTCGGCGAATTCCGGACTGCGCTTGCTGTTGAACACCCACAACGTCAGGCCGACGAAGGCCACGAACACCACGACCGTGCCAAGGCCGCGAATCATTCCACCGCTCATTTCAAAGACCATGGGAATCACCTCTTGCTCTTGATGGCAGTGCCGAGCACTTGCAGGTAGGCGACCAGCGCGTCCATCTCGGTCTTGCCCTTGAGCGAGGCCACGCTGCCGGAGATGTCGTCGTCGGTGTACGGCACGCCGAGGGTGCGCATGGTTTTGAGCTTGGTTTCGGTGTGGCTGTTGTCGACCGCTTGTGTGACCAGCCATGGATAGGCGGGCATTTTCGATTCCGGTACGACGTTGCGCGGGTTGTACAAGTGCGCGCGGTGCCAGTCATCCGAGTAGCGCGCGCCGACCCGGGCCAGGTCCGGACCAGTGCGTTTCGAGCCCCAGAGGAACGGGTGATCCCAGACGCTCTCTCCGGCCACCGAGTAGTGACCGTAGCGCTCGGTCTCGGCGCGAAACGGCCGGATCATCTGCGAGTGGCAGCCGACGCAGCCTTCGCGAATGTAGATGTCGCGACCTTCCAGTTGCAGCGCGGTGTAGGGCTTCATGCCTTCCACCGGTTTATTGGTCACGTCCTGGAAGAACAGGGGGACGATCTGGGTCAGCCCCCCGATGCTCACGGCCAGGACCATCAGCAACATCAGCAGGCCGACGTTTTTCTCGATTGTTTCGTGTTTCATGGCGGACTCCTCAGGCCATCTGCGCGGCAGCGGCGACTTTGGCAGGCTGCGAGGCCCGCACGGTGCGCCAGGTGTTGTAAGCCATCAGGAACATGCCGCTGAGGAAGATCGCACCGCCCACCAAGCGCACGACGAAGCCTGGGTGGCTGGCCACCAGGGTTTCGACGAAGGAGTAGGTCAGCGTGCCGTCTTCGTTGACTGCGCGCCACATCAGGCCCTGGGCGATGCCGTTGACCCACATCGACGCGATGTACAACACGGTGCCGATGGTCGCGAGCCAGAAGTGCGCGTTGATCAGGCCGATGCTGTGCATCTGCGCACGACCGAAGATTTTCGGGATCATGTGGTACAGCGCGCCGATGGAAATCATCGCCACCCAGCCGAGCGCGCCGGCGTGAACGTGGCCGATGGTCCAGTCGGTGTAGTGGGAGAGGGCGTTCACAGTCTTGATCGCCATCATCGGACCTTCAAAGGTCGACATGCCGTAGAACGCCAGCGAGACCACGAGGAAGCGCAGGACCGGGTCGCTGCGCAACTTATGCCAGGCCCCCGAGAGCGTCATCATCCCGTTAATCATCCCGCCCCAGCTTGGCGCCAGCAGGATAAGCGACATCACCATGCCCAGCGACTGCGCCCAGTCCGGCAGCGCGGTGTAGTGCAAGTGGTGCGGACCGGCCCAGATGTACAGGGTGATCAGGGCCCAGAAGTGCACGATCGACAAACGATAGGAATACACCGGGCGCTCGGCCTGTTTCGGCACGAAGTAGTACATCATTCCGAGAAAACCGGCGGTGAGGAAAAAGCCCACGGCGTTGTGGCCGTACCACCACTGCACCATCGCATCGGTGGCACCGGCGTACAGCGAGTAGGACTTGGTGAAACTCACCGGCAATTCAAGGTTGTTGACGATGTGCAGGATGGCGACGGTGATGATGAACGCACCGAAGAACCAGTTGCCGACGTAGATGTGCTTGGTTTTGCGCTGGGCCAGTGTGCCGAAGAACACGATGGCATAGGCGACCCAGACGATGGTGATCAGGATATCGATCGGCCATTCCAGTTCGGCGTATTCCTTGGAGCTGGTGTAACCCAGCGGCAGGCTGATGGCCGCCAAGAGAATCACGAGCTGCCAGCCCCAGAAGCAGAACGCGGCGATTTTCGGCGCAAACAGCTGTGTCTGGCAGGTGCGTTGCACCGAATAGAACGAACTGGCGAACAGGGCGCAACCGCCGAAGGCAAAGATCACCGCGTTGGTGTGCAGCGGGCGCAACCGGCCGAAACTGGTCCACGGCAAATCGAAGTTGAGTTCAGGCCAGACCAATTGGGCCGCGAGAAAAACCCCGAGCCCCATGCCGACGATGCCCCACACCACCGTCATAATGGCGAATTGGCGGACCACCTTGTAGTTGTAGGCGGTACTGATAGAAGTGTTCATGGTTCCCCATCCACGGTTCAGCCGAAGTGAAGGCCCGTCTTCGCGAGTAAGCCGCGCAAGGCAGACGCTCCCTTCGCCTGGAGTTATAGGCAGACTAAAAGCGAGGCAAGCATGGACAAAGAGCACAAGGCCAGTATTGACGGGGATCAATGGGCGCGGTGTGTGGCCGAACATGGCTGGCTGTGGAACGCCGCCGCGGCGCCGTCATCGGCGACGCTGATCCTTGCCCATGGTGCCGGTGCGCCGATGGACAGCGACTGGATGAACGACATGGCTGCGCGCCTTGCTGCGCGGGGCGTCAACGTGTTGCGCTTTGAGTTTCCGTACATGGCGCAACGGCGTGTCGATGGTGGTAAGCGCCCACCGAACCCGGCGCCGAAACTGCTGGAATGCTGGCGTGAGGTATATGCGGTGGTGCGACGCCATGTCACTGGGCGTTTGGCTATTGGCGGCAAGTCCATGGGTGGGCGGATGGCGAGTTTGCTGGCGGATGAGTTGGGGGCGGATGCGTTGGTGTGTCTGGGGTATCCGTTTTATGCCGTGGGTAAACCGGAGAAGCCGCGGGTCGAGCATTTGGCTGCACTAAAGACCCGGACGCTGATTGTCCAGGGCGAGCGGGATGCGTTGGGAAATCGTGAGGCGATTGAGGGTTATGCGTTGTCGCCGAGTATCGAGGTGTTTTGGCTGACGGCGGGGGATCATGATTTGAAGCCGTTGAAAGCTTCGGGGTTTACGCATGAGCAGCATTTGGATGCTGCAGCAAGAAAAGCGGTTAGCTATATAAGGCTCTAGTTGAATGAAATTTAGATTTTGACCGGGTACTGCGTGACGAGCGGTATTTGATATCTCCTATAAAAATCAGCTTGTAAGCTCGGATTTTTTGTAGAGAGGTTTATATGCTCGACACTGTTTTAGCTAGTGGTTGTTCGACTGCGCAGCCTGGTCTTGACGGTGATCGCGGAGCAAGGAGTGACGGGTTTTTCGAAGTCCAGCGACAGCTAGGAGCTACGGTTAACTCTGCGGATGTTCTTGGGCAAGTAAAAGTTCAGGCGTCAAGCCCTGTATGTAATGGCGATAAATTCCTTTTGATTGATGCTGTTAAGTCGGTTGGAATCCCAGGTGAACTATCTGCTAAAGGAGGTGTAACTACTCCTTATGATCGGAAAGATCTTATAGCGCAGCGCAATAACGATCCAGGTTTTTTATCCGAGGTTGAGGCGCGTAATCAAGAGTTGGCAAGGCTTTATGAAAATTTAGATGCGGCAGAAGGCGTGGAAATAACAGGAGTTGAAGACAACATAAGTGAGTTGTTTGGTCAGGCTCTGCGGGTGTTTGCGAAAGAAGACGGAATTTCAATAGCCAGACAAAATCTATCCGGGGCATTGGCTGAACAGGATGGAAGTCTGGAAAGTGGAGAAAAGAAAAAACATGCAAGTGACGAGTTGTGGAGGGAGGCTGTTGGTTTAATTCGGTATGTTCGAGGCGGAGATTCTGAAAATACAGCCTCTTTATATCGTCCTTCTGAACGCTTGGAGAGTAATACGGGCGTGTTGGAGTTGCGGCCGCCGGGCGTTGCGCCGAGTCATCTGAAGGGTTTTTTTGCCCAAGAGGTGCACACCAGTATTACTGTATGGTTGGAGAACTATAATCGCTCTTCTGCAGATCCGGCTTACAATCATATGAGTGAAGATCAGCGTCGGAATCTTGAGCGAAATATTATTGGTGCCCGAGAAATACAGTTTTTGACAGGCTCGGATTTGGCTGCATCTAGTGTTAGCATCAGAGACGGTGTTTTCTACGATTCGAACAATAATCCGGCTAGTACTGAAATGTATTATACGAATGAGGCGGGGCCGGGATGGGCAACCATTGTACAATCTACAGAAGGTCAGATATTCATATTTGAGCATCGAAGGAGTGAACTTCATCATACAACTATTTCGGCTGGCAAACCCGTGCGTTATGCTGGTGAAATTAAGTTGGTAGAAGGCCAGGTTGTAGGGTTGACCAGTAAAACGGGGCACTATAAAACCGGGCTTGACTTGATTGATAAATTTTCCGCGTATCTTGATGTTCAAAATGTTGCTCATCCAGTCATCAGGAATTATGAGCATTCGAGCACGATCGAATCAAATGCGATTAATAACTCCATCAGGGCTGGGATTATTCAGTCTGCAATGCCTCGCATCGAGAAGGCATTCGAAAAAGACGTGCTCAGTCAAATAAAGGGAGTCATAGACGTTAATAGCGTTCTGCCATTCCATGTGCCTCAAAAACTATATGAAAAATGGCAAGCATCAGGCAAGCCGGCACTTGCCTGGCTAAACGAATATGCCAAGGATCCCACGCTTGATGCGAATCATGCGTTTATACGAAAAGGAGTTATTACTAACTCTGTAAGGTATTTTTTGACTCCCCATGAGATGCAGCGTGCGGAGGTTTATCTGGATGCCAAGGGGCAGTTACTGTATCAAGAAAATAACCTGCCCGTAGAAAGTGCTTTCAGGAACGAAAGGACGTTCAATGATTTCGCTGTACTTATCAAGATGGCCGATAAATTATATGTTGTCCCTCGTGCCCCTTTTGTTATCGATAGTCTTTCGGTTACCAAAGGGCAGTCTCCAGATTTTGCAGGGACTATTAAAGTCAAGGAGGGGCATATTGATGGCGTTCAGGCCGGTGATCCTTACTATCCAGTAGACGATGGAGGCGCAGCATTTATCAGAACGCTGTGTCTCCAGGCTCCTGAGAGCATCATGATTCCACAGGATCCGAGATCGACTGAACTTATAATGCCGCAGAATGTGGACGCCGAACCTAAAATGGTTGTTCATGCGAAGAAAGAGACCGGCTTACCCAAATACTTTCGCAGTCCTACAGATTTAACTGCATTAAAAAACGCCTCTGTAAGCATCGAAGGTTTGGCTGAGTTGCGCGCATCTGCAAGTGGCCAGTTTTCTCAGCAGGGATTGGTCTCAATTCAAGCGGCTGTTGGCAACCCTGAAGATTTGACTGTTATTGATTTACGCCAAGAATCCCACTGTTTTGTGGATGGACATGCTGTTACTTGGTATGTAAAGAATGGCTGGAACAATATCGATTTGACGACCGAAGAACTAACCATTAAGGAGCGCGAGTCTATAGCGGGGATGTCAGTGGGTGGGAAGATTATGTTATACGAACCAAAGTCTGCCAAAAACGGTTTGCCACCATCTCTGCAGGTAGGAGAGTTACAGGCACCTCCTCAATCGGAAGAGGAGTGGTTGCGTGCGCAAGATATATCTTATATGCGGCTTCCTGTGGTCGACCATCTTCCTCCTGATCTGCATACCATGGCTCAGTTTGATGAACTTATAAAGGCGCAATCTACAGAGAACTGGATGCATATTCATTGTGCTGGGGGAGGAGGGCGTTCAGGCTTTATGATGGTCATGTACGATATGTTTAAAAACGCAGATCGCGTTCCGTTTTTCGATATAGTCAAACGTCAGTGTTTGTTAGGTGGGCATGATCTGAGGTTGGCGCCAGTCGCGAACGAGACTAATAAAGAATTCAAGGCACAGAGAATGGGGTGTTTGGCTACCTATTATGAGTACTGCAAGGAGCAAATCAGCAATGGCGGAGAGAGGGAGTCATTCTCGAACTATGTCAAGAAGAGGTGGGGTGAGTAAATTAGTGATATTAAATCGTAGTAATCACTAATCCCATTTATACATGGCAGAGCTCAAAGCTCTGTCATGTATATAGGGGTGTTCTCAGCGATTAAACCGCTCCACCAACGAATACTGGGTATTCGCCGTCTTGGTCAGCTCTTCACTCAACAACGCCGAATGTTGCGCCTGCTCTGAAGTCTGGTCAGCCAGTTGCGAGATGTTGCTGATGTTGCGGCTGATTTCTTCGGCTACCGAGCTTTGCTCTTCGGTCGCGGCTGCGATCTGGGTGGTCATGTCGGTGATGTGCGCCACCGCTTCGCTGATCCCGACCAGCGCCTGGTCCGCTTCCAGTACCCGCGCCACGCCTTCTTCCGCCTGGCGATGCCCGGCCTCCATGGTTTGCACCGCCGTGCTCGCGGTTTGCTGGAGCTTGGCGATCAGGGCGTGAATCTGCCCGGTGGATTCGCTGGTGCGCTGCGCCAGTTGACGAACTTCGTCCGCCACCACCGCGAAACCACGGCCCATCTCACCGGCACGCGCCGCTTCGATTGCCGCGTTCAACGCCAGCAGGTTGGTCTGGTCGGCGATGCCTTTGATCACGTCGACCACGCCGCCGATTTCGTCGCTGTCCTTGGCCAGTTGGGTCACGGTCAGCCCGGTTTCACCGACCACCACCGACAAGCGCTGAATGGCTTCGCGGGTTTCCCCGGCGATGTCACGGCCGCGACCGGTCAGGCGGTTGGCTTCCTGAGTCGCGTCAGCGGTGCGCTGTACGTGGCTGGCCACTTCCTGCGTGGTGGCGGCCATCTGGTTGACGGCAGTGGCTACTTGTTCGGTTTCGACGCGCTGACGTTCCAGGCCGGTGGAGCTGCTGTGAGCCAGGGTGTCGGACTGTTTCGCCTGGTCGCTCAAATGCTCGGCGGTGTCCTGCAGACGGGTCAGGCAGGTTTTCAGGCGAGCTTCCTGGCTGAGGATCGACATCTCCAGACGTGCCTGAGCGCCACGGCTGTCGGTGTACATCTGCGCGATCAGCGGGTCGGACGTGGTTTGCTCGGCCAGGCGCAGCAAGCGCTTGAGACCGCGCTGTTGCCAGCTCAACCCCAGCAGGCCCAACGGCACCGAAAGGCCCGCAGCCAGGGCAAAGCCCCACTGGGAGTTGAGCGTGGCGCCGATCATGAAGCTCAGCTGGCTCACCAGAATGAATGGCAGCCAGTCCTGAAGCACCGGCAGCCATTTATCGGAGGAAGGAATTGCAGACTTGCCCTGGTTGATGCGTTGGTAGAGCGCTTCGGCACGCTGGATCTGTTCGGCGGTGGGCTTGACCCGCACCGACTCGTAACCGACGACCTGATTGCCTTCGAAAACCGGTGTGACGTAGGCGTTGACCCAGTAGTGGTCACCGGTCTTGCAGCGATTCTTGACAATGCCCATCCATGGCAAGCCTTGTTTCAGTGTGCCCCACATGTGCGCGAACACCGCGGCCGGTACGTCGGGGTGACGGACCAGGTTGTGCGGTGCACGGTTCAGTTCCTCGCGGGAATACCCACTGATTTCGACGAACGCGTCGTTGCAGTAGGTGATCACGCCCTTGGCATCGGTGGTGGAAATCAACCGTTGCTGAGCCGGGAAGGTCCGTTCGCGTTGTGTAATGGGCTGGTTGTTACGCATGGCTTTTTCAATCCGCAAGGCTTTGAGAGGTTGTCGGCACTGTCAGGAATTTATTGAAATTATTTTTCAATAATCAGCGGTGCGTCGCAAAACCACCGTTGCGTCAGCCGGCCAGCATCGGATACGTGAACAGGCCGAAATGCAGCAGGTTCAAGCCGAAGTGCGTGGTGATGGCCGCCCCCAACCCGCCGAAACGGTAGGCCAGACCATAGCCGACACCCGCCAGGCTCGCCAGCAACACCCATTGCCAGCCGGCACCCAGATGCACCAGGCCGAACAACAGCGAGGCGAGCAGCAGCGCGAGGTTTTCGCCATAAGGCAGGTGTTTGAAGTGTCGGCTCAGACCGCCCTGGATGTAGCCGCGAAACAGCGCTTCCTCCACCAGCGTTACCAGCAGAAGATTGTTCAGCACCCACAGCCACGCGTGGTCCGGCCACTTCGGTGCCCAACCGATCACGCCCAGCAACAGCGCGCCGCCCAGTGCCAGCACGGTGCTCAGTGTCAGCCCCAGCGCCGTGGCATACAGGGAAAGCCGCAGCGAACGCCGACCGACAATCCACGGGCAGACCAGCAACAGCCAGAAACCAATCAGCGGTTTGTCCAGATTCAGGTACATGGAAAACCGCACAGCGTCGTCGGTGAAGCGTTGCGGATTGATACTGCGGCCGTTGTAGAAGCCGGGGAGCCAGTGCATGGCCAGTGCCAGCGCCATGAAAATGAACAGAGCGTGACCGAGGTAGCGGCCGATGCGCAGGTGTTGTTGGCGTGCGGCGAAACCGGCGGTCAGCAATAGCGCAACGGAGATTCCGGCGAGCCAGCCGAGGTGGCCATAAGTCAGGGCCAAGCCGTAGCCAAAGGAGAGCAGGGCCAGATGAATCCATGGCAGGGCGAGCATATAGAGTCCTTTAAGGCTGAAGAGCTTTTGTGGCGAGGGAGCTTGCTCCCGTCGGACGATCCGCACCCGGGCGAAGCAGTCGTAAAATCAGCCGATGCGGTCTGCCTGAAACAATGTGGCTACCGGATTTGGGGCCGCTTCGCAGCCCAGCGGGAGCAAGCTCCCTCGCCACAAGGTTGCGCAATATTTGAGGGGCGCAATTATAAGCAGGGCCCAAACAAAAACACCGCCCGAAGGCGGTGTCTTTTGTCAGCAGGCGGTCAGGACGCAATCAACTGCCGCAACACGTAATGCAAAATCCCTCCCGACTTGAAGTACTCCACTTCATTGAGCGTATCGATCCGGCACAGCACCTCGACTTTCTCGCGACTGCCGTTTTCACGGGTGATGATGAGCGTCAGGTTCATCCGCGGCGTCAACTCCACACCCGTCAAACCAAGAATATCCAGCGTTTCCTTGCCCGTGAGGTTCAGGCTCTTGCGGTTCTGATCCAGTTTGAACTGCAGCGGCAACACGCCCATGCCCACCAGATTGGAACGGTGAATCCGCTCGAAGCTTTCGGCGATGACCGCTTTCACACCCAAGAGATTGGTGCCCTTGGCGGCCCAGTCACGGCTCGAACCGGTGCCATATTCCTGCCCGGCGATTACCACCAGCGGTGTGCCCGACGCTTGATAACGCATGGCCGCATCGTAAATCGCCATTCTTTCCCCGGTGGGAATGTAAATCGTATTCCCGCCTTCCTCGCCGCCGAGCATTTCGTTGCGTATGCGGATGTTGGCGAAGGTGCCGCGCATCATCACTTCATGGTTGCCGCGACGGGAACCGTAGGAGTTGAAGTCCCGGGGTTCCACGCCTTTCTCGCGCAGGTAGTTGCCCGCCGGGCTGTCGGACTTGATGTTGCCGGCCGGGGAGATGTGGTCAGTGGTCACCGAGTCGCCAAGCAGCGCGAGGACCCGGGCGCCCGCGACGTCCTTGACCACGGGCGGCGGGCCGCCGATGTCGTCGAAAAACGGCGGATGCTGGATGTAAGTCGAATCATCCTTCCAGACATACGTCGCCGCTTTCGGCACTTCAATCGCCTGCCACTGCTCGTCGCCGGCAAACACTTCGGCGTATTCCTTGTGGAACATTGCGGTGTTGACCTGATTCACCGCGTCGGCGATTTCCTGGGTGCTTGGCCAGATGTCTCGGAGATAGACCGGGTTGCCGTCCTTGTCGTTACCCAGCGGTTCGCTGCTGATATCAATGCGCACAGTCCCGGCCAATGCATAAGCGACCACCAGCGGTGGGGACGCCAGCCAGTTGGTTTTCACCAGCGGATGCACCCGGCCTTCGAAGTTTCGGTTGCCCGACAGCACCGAGGCCACCGTCAGATCGGCTTTCTGGATGGCTTTTTCGATCGGCTCCGGCAATGGCCCTGAGTTGCCGATGCAGGTGGTGCAGCCATAACCGACAAGGTCGAAACCGAGTTGATCCAGATACTGAGTCAGACCTGCGGCGTTGTAGTAGTCAGTGACCACTTTCGAGCCTGGGGCTAGCGAGCTCTTGACCCACGGTTTGCGCTTGAGGCCTTTCTCCACGGCTTTCTTCGCCACCAGCCCTGCGGCCATCATCACGCTCGGGTTGGAGGTGTTGGTGCAAGAGGTGATTGCGGCGATGACCACCGCGCCGTTTTTCAATCGATAGGTCTGGCCGTCGTACTCATAGTCCGTTTCACCGACCAAATCGGCGTTGCCCACCGCGACGCCGCCACCGCCCTCACTTTCCAGGCGACCTTCTTCCTTGCTGGTGGGCTTGAACTGCAGACCTAGGAAATCACTGAACGCTTGCGCGACATTGGGCAGCGACACCCGGTCCTGTGGGCGTTTCGGTCCGGCGAGGCTGGCTTCGACGCTGCCCATGTCCAGCGCCAGGCTGTCAGTGAACACCGGCTCCTTGCCCGGCAGGCGCCACAGCCCCTGCGCCTTGCTGTAAGCCTCGACCAGTTTCACGGTTTCAAGCGGCCGGCCGGACAGGCGCAGGTATTCCAGCGTCACGTCATCCACCGGGAAGAAGCCGCAGGTAGCGCCATATTCCGGGGCCATGTTGGCGATGGTCGCTCGGTCAGCCAGCGGCAGGTCGGCGAGACCGTCGCCGTAGAACTCGACGAATTTGCCGACCACGCCTTTCTTGCGCAGCATCTGGGTCACGGTCAGCACCAGGTCAGTGGCGGTGATGCCTTCCTTCAATTTGCCGGTGAGTTTGAAACCGATCACTTCCGGAATCAGCATCGACACCGGTTGGCCGAGCATCGCGGCTTCCGCTTCGATCCCGCCGACGCCCCAGCCGAGCACGCCGAGGCCGTTGATCATGGTGGTGTGGGAATCGGTGCCGACCAGGGTGTCGGGAAACGCGTAGGTGCGACCGTCTTCATCCTTGGTCCAGACAGTGCGGCCGAGGTATTCGAGGTTGACCTGGTGGCAAATCCCGGTGCCCGGAGGCACGACGCTGAAGTTGTCGAAGGCGCTCTGGCCCCAGCGCAGAAAGGCATAACGTTCGCCGTTGCGCTGCATTTCGATGTCGACGTTCTGTCCGAAGGCGCTTGCGCTGCCGAACTTGTCGACCATCACCGAGTGATCGATCACCAGATCCACCGGCGACAGCGGATTGATGCGCTGCGGGTCGCCGCCGGCCTTGGCCATGGCGGCGCGCATGGCAGCCAGGTCGACCACGGCGGGCACGCCGGTAAAGTCTTGCATCAATACCCGGGCAGGACGGTACTGGATTTCGCGGTCGGAGCGGCGCTCCTTGAGCCAGGCGGCAATCGCCCTGAGGTCGGCGCCGGTGACGGTTTTTTCGTCTTCCCAGCGCAGCAGGTTTTCCAGCAACACTTTCAACGACATCGGCAGCTTGTCGAGATCACCGAGGCTTTGGGCGGCGTCGGGCAGACTGAAATAATGGTAGGTCTTGTCGTCGACTTGCAGGGTTTTAAGGGTTTTCAGGCTATCGAGGGACGGCATTGCGATCACTCCTTTGAGTCCGCACGGCTACGGACTGAGGGGACGGACAGAGCATTAAACCTAGCCCTGTTTTAAGTAGCTGGCTAATAACTGGACTCTATCGACAGTTTCGAGGTTCCGAACTCGGCTATCATGCGCCGGTTTTCGTGACAGGCTTTGCTTCAACGCAAGTCTGGGCATCGCGCAGTGGCTGAATTCTTCGCCAACTGCCCAGGAGTAAGAATGAACACCCTCTTTATGCATTGCCGGCCGGGCTTCGAAGGCGAAGTCTGTTCCGAGATTTCCGAACACGCTGCGCGGCTGAACGTCGCCGGTTATGCCAAGGCCAAGACCGCCAGCGCCTGCGCCGAATTCATCTGCACCGAAGAAGACGGTGCCGAGCGCCTGATGCGCGGTCAGCGTTTTGCCGATCTGATCTTTCCGCGTCAGTGGGCGCGCGGGATTTTCATCGACCTGCCGGAAACCGACCGCATCAGCGTGATACTCGCGCACATGGCGGACTTCCCGCTGTGCGGCAGCCTGTGGCTGGAAATGGTCGATACCAACGATGGCAAGGAACTGTCGAACTTCTGCAAGAAGTTCGAAGTGCACCTGCGCAAGGCGCTGATGGCGGCGGGCAAGCTGGTGGAAGACGCGAACAAGCCGCGCCTGCTGCTGACGTTCAAAAGCGGTCGCGAAGTGTTCATGGGCCTGGCCGAGTCGAACAACTCGGCAATGTGGCCGATGGGCATTCCGCGCCTGAAGTTTCCCCGCGAGGCACCGAGCCGCTCGACCCTGAAGCTGGAAGAGGCGTGGCACCACTTCATCCCGCGCGACCAGTGGGACGAGCGCCTGCACAGCGACATGACCGGCGTCGACCTCGGCGCGGCACCCGGCGGCTGGACCTGGCAACTGGTCAATCGCGGCATGCTGGTGACCGCCATCGACAACGGTCCGATGGCGGAAAGCCTGATGGACACCGGTCTGGTGCAACATTTGATGGCCGACGGTTTCACCTACAAGCCCCGGCAACCGGTGGACTGGATGGTCTGCGACATCGTCGAGAAACCGGCACGCAACGCCGCGATGCTGGAAGAGTGGATCGGTGAGGGCCATTGCCGCGAAGCGGTGGTCAACCTCAAGCTGCCGATGAAACAGCGATACGCTGAAGTGAAGCGCTTGCTGGAGCGTATTGCCGAGGGTTTCAAGGAGCGCGGGATCCGGGTCGAAATCGGCTGTAAACAGCTGTATCACGACCGCGAAGAGGTCACGTGCCACCTGCGCCGGCTGGACGTGAAGAAACCCAAGTCCCGCTAAAGCACGCCGCACCGCCCTTGTAGGAGCAAGGCTTGCCCGCGAAGACCGCGCCTCGGTGCTACAGATACACCGCAGTGAGGCCTTCGCGGGCAAGCCTTGCTCCTACAAAAGCGGTACGGTGTTTGCCACAGATGACCGAGCACCCGGCAATGCGCGACAATGCCGGCCAGTTTCAGGAGTGAATCATGAGTGAAATGCTTGATACGCCGGTAGACGGCACCCTCGACGCCACCGGCCTCAACTGCCCGGAGCCGGTGATGATGCTGCACCAGCACATCCGTGACCTGGCGCCTGGCGGCCTGCTCAAGGTGATTGCCACCGATCCGTCGACCCGTCGTGACATTCCCAAGTTCTGCGTGTTCCTTGACCACGAACTGGTCGCGCAGCACGAAGCGGCAGGCACCTACCTGTACTGGATCCGCAAGAAGTCCGATTGACCCACAAAAAACTACTGTGGGAGCCAGCCTGCTGGCGATGGCTGATTCAAACTCAACATCATTGTTGACTGAATCACCGCAATCGTCAGCAGGCTGGCTCCCACAGGGTCAACTCAGCCCGTTGCGGATCCGCTTGCGTGCACTGCGCGTCAGGCGGATCGACAGCATCAGCGCGGCGCAGCTCAGGCCGACGATCAAACCCTGCCACAACCCGCTCGGGCCGCTCGGTGCGCCGAACCAGTCGGTCAGGCCCAGCGCGTAACCCACCGGTAAACCAATGCCCCAGTAGGCGAACAGCGTCAGGATCATCGTCACCCGCGTGTCCTGATAGCCGCGCAACGCGCCGGCCGCCGTGACCTGGATCGCGTCGGAAAACTGGAACAGCGCCGAATACACGATCAGCATCGCTGCTACGCGAATCACCGTCGGATCAGCCGTGTAGATCGTTGCGATGTGCTCGCGCAGCAACAGCATCATGCTCGCCGAAATACACGCATAAGCCAGCGCCGTGCCCATGCCGACACCGGCGGCGAAGCGCGCTTCACGGGGTTCCTGACGACCGAGCGCCTGACCGACGCGCACCGTCACGGCCATGCCGAGGGAGTAGGGGATCATGAACACCAGCGAACTGAAGTTCAGCGCGATCTGATGCCCGGCCACTACGGTGGCGCCAAGGCTGCCGATCAACAGAGCGATCACTGCAAAGATGCTCGACTCGGCGAACACCGCGATGCCGATCGGCAGGCCAATGCCCAGCAGGCGTTTGATCACCGACCATTGCGGCCAGTCGAAACGGCTGAACAACTGGCTCGACTGATACGCCGGCGCCCAACGTTCCCAACCGGCCATGCCCAGCGCCATCACCCACATCACAATCGCCGTGGCCCAGCCGCAACCGACACCGCCCATGGCCGGCACACCGAAGTGGCCATAAATGAAGACGTAGTTCAGTGGAATGTTCAACGCCAGACCGCACAACCCCAGCACCATGGCCGGGCGCGTGCGCCCCAGGCCATCACTGAAACAGCGCAGCACATGGTAGAGCGCGACGGCGGGCAAACCGCTGGCGATGCCGTGCAGGTATTGCATGCACGGGCCGATCAGTTCGGGGTCGACCTTCATGATGTGCAAGATCGGCTCGGCGCTGAACAGCATGCCGGTCGCCATCAACCCCACCACCAACGCCAGCCACAGCGCCTGACGGACAATCGGTCCGATCTCGCTGTGCGTGCCGGCACCAAAGCGCTGGGCGACTTTTGGCGTGGTGGCCAGCAGGGTGCCGGTCATCAGCAGAAACACCGGGACCCAGATCGAGTTGCCCAGCGCTACCGCCGCCAGATCCCGCGGCCCGACGCGGCCGGCCATCACCGCATCGACGAAGCCCATCGCGGTAGTGGCAAGCTGCGCGATCATGATCGGCAGCGCCAGGCCGAGCAGGTTTTTCAGCTCCAGGCGAACCCGGGCGGGGCGGGTGAGGGGAATGGCAGCGGG
Source organism: Pseudomonas sp. LBUM1651 (assembly GCF_059716135.1). Taxonomy (NCBI): domain Bacteria; kingdom Pseudomonadati; phylum Pseudomonadota; class Gammaproteobacteria; order Pseudomonadales; family Pseudomonadaceae; genus Pseudomonas; species Pseudomonas sp. LBUM1651. The sequence continues at coordinate 2,044,451 of NZ_CP166805.1, forward strand.
GCGGTCAGTCACGGAGTTCAAGGGCAAAACGTCCAAAAATTTTGATGCGCGAGGCGGCGCATTCTACGCGTTGACGCAGTGGTCAGGAAAAGTCCTGTGTTAGGGATTTGTAATCGCACCGCCACTTGTAGGAGCGAGCTCGCTCGCGATGGACGTTAACGATGACGCGGGTTGTCGGAATGAACGCGATAACCTGACGTCCTTCGCGAGCGAGCTCGCTCCTACAGTTATGCGTGCTAGGCGTTGTGTGTCATCTCCGCCTACACTGCCGATCCGCCAAAGGAGCCTGCCATGCTGATTGTTGCCGACGAAAATATTCCGCTGCTCGATGCTTTCTTCGAAAGTTTCGGCGAAATCCGCCGGGTACCGGGACGTTCCATCGACCGCGCCGCCGTCGAACAGGCCGATGTGCTGCTGGTGCGCTCGGTGACTAACGTCAATCGTTCGCTGCTCGAAGGCAGCAAGGTTCGCTTTGTCGGCACCTGCACCATCGGCACCGATCACCTGGACCTCGATTACTTCCAGCAGGCCGGCATTACCTGGTCCAGCGCCCCCGGCTGCAATGCCCGTGGCGTGGTCGACTACGTTCTGGGCAGTTTGCTGACCCTCGCCGAAATCGAAGGCGCCGACCTCACTCAGCGCACTTACGGCGTGGTCGGCGCCGGTGAAGTGGGCGGCCGTTTGGTCAAGGTTCTGCAAGGGCTGGGCTGGAACGTGCTGGTCTGCGATCCGCCACGACAAGCCGCTGAAGGAGGCGATTTCGTCAGTCTCGAGCAGATCATTGAGCAGTGCGACGTCATCAGTCTGCACACACCGCTGAAGAAACACGGTGCCGGATCGACCTGGCATCTGTTCGACAAAAACCGTTTGAACCAGCTCAAACCCGGCACTTGGCTGATCAACGCCAGCCGCGGCCCGGTGGTGGACAACGCCGCCCTGTGCGAGGTGCTGCTGCAACGCGAAGACCTGCAAGCGGTGCTGGACGTCTGGGAAGGCGAGCCCGAAGTCGACGTGGCACTGGCCGAACTCTGCGTGCTGGCGACGCCGCACATTGCCGGTTACAGCCTCGATGGCAGACAACGCGGGACGGCGCAAATCCATCAGGCGTTTTGCGATTTTCTCGGGCAACCGGCGCAGGTCAGTCTGAGTGACTTGCTGCCGGCGCCCTGGTTGTCGCAAGTGTCCTTGCACGCTGACAGCGATCCGGCCTGGGCGTTGGCGATGTTGTGCCGGGGCGTGTACGACCCGCGCCGTGACGATGCGGATTTCCGCCGCAGCCTTGTAGGCAGTGTGAGTGAGCAGCGTGCGGCGTTTGATGTGCTGCGTAAGAACTATCCATCGCGGCGGGAGATTGATGGGTTGCAGGTGCGGATCGAGGGGGATTCGCCTGAGTTGCTGAAGATCGTGGCGGCGTTGGGCGCAACGGCCGTCTAAAAAACCGAGGTGACCCATTCGCGGGCAAGCTCGCTCCTACAAGTTAGGCGCCATTTTCGACATTGCGCCGATTCTGTAGGAGCGAGTGGTGCGGCATCCCGACTTGCCCGCGAACAGTCGCACCACAATTCTGTATCAACGCCCACAAAAAACCCGACCATCAGGGCCGGGTCAAGAAGACGGTGGCTATATCAATCTTGTTTGGCAGGCTTGACCAATCGTTTTTCCAGTTCGCGGCAGGCGTCCTGGATCATGTTTTCAGTGATCGGTACCTCGCGGCCTTTTTCGTCAATGATTGAGCAACCCAGAGACTGATCTGGCTGTGTGCGGATCACTTGAATCTTGTCATCGCTGCTGTGTTGCAAGGACATGGCCTGTCTCCTCATCAGGTTGTGTGCTTACTGTAGAACCGCCAGGTGACCGGGCTGTGACAACTCCCTGCGATCTTCTCGGAGCGGCAATACCAGTCCACCAGAAATACCGCAACGTTGCCACCCGGACTTTAGACCAATAGCGTCTAGGGGCTGGACTTTGCGGTCATAATTAACCTGACTCATTGTGATTTACAGAGTTCCCCCCCCATTGAGCGGTATAGCCGGCCCCTTAACCTGTGAACTGGAAACCCCCGATGCTATCTGCCCGTCACCGCCGCGCGATTCGCCTGGCCAGTCGTTTTCTCGTGCCCTATCGCCGGCAGGCCTTGGGTGCGTTGCTCGCACTGATTGTCACGGCGGGCATCACCTTGTCCATGGGGCAGGGGATTCGGTTGTTGGTGGATCAGGGGTTCATGACCCAGTCACCGCATTTGCTCAACCAGACCATCGGTCTGTTCATGCTGTTGGTGGTGGGTCTGGCGCTCGGCACGTTTGCGCGTTTCTACCTGGTGTCGTGGATCGGCGAGCGGGTGGTGGCCGACATCCGCCGTCAGGTGTTCAACCATCTGGTTTACCTGCATCCGGGGTTTTACGAAGACAACCGCAGCTCCGAGATCCAGTCGCGGCTGACCGCCGACACCACCTTGCTGCAATCGGTGATCGGCTCTTCGCTGTCGCTGTTTCTGCGCAATCTGCTGATGGTGATCGGCGGGATTGTGTTGCTGTTTATCACCAATCCCAAACTCACCAGCATCGTCGTTGTGGCTTTGCCGCTGGTGATTGCACCGATCCTGATTTTCGGCCGACGGGTACGTAGCCTGTCGCGCCTGAGTCAGGACCGGATTGCTGATATCGGCAGCTACGTGTCGGAAACCCTCGGCCAGATCAAAACCGTGCAGGCCTATAACCATCAGGTCCAGGACGAACAGCGATTTGCCGTGACCGTGGAGGAGGCGTTCAACACCGCCCGTAAACGGATTTTCCAGCGTGCCTGGCTGATTACCCTGGTGATCGTGCTGGTGCTGGGCGCGGTCGGCGTAATGCTGTGGGTCGGCGGCATGGATGTGATGGCCGGGCGTATTTCCGCAGGTGAACTGGCCGCGTTTGTGTTCTACAGCCTGATCGTCGGCAGCGCTTTCGGCACGCTGAGCGAAGTGATCGGCGAGTTGCAGCGCGCCGCCGGGGCCGCCGAGCGGATTGCCGAGTTGCTGCGCTCGGAAAACATCATTCAGCCACCGACGACGGGGCTGGTGACATTGCCGGAGCGGGTGACGGGGAACCTGGTGCTGCAAGACGTGCGTTTTTCCTACCCGTCGCGTCCTGAAAGCTATGCTATCGATGGCTTGAATCTGACCATCAAGGCCGGCGAAACCCTGGCGCTGGTTGGACCTTCCGGCGCGGGCAAGTCGACGGTGTATGACTTGTTGCTGCGTTTTTACGACCCGGCCGAAGGCCGCATTCTGCTCGACGGTGTGCCGCTGACTCAGCTCGATCCATTGGACTTGCGCCGCTGCTTCGCCCTGGTCTCCCAATCCCCGGCACTGTTCTTCGGCAGCATCGAAGAGAACATCCGCTATGGCAACCCGACGGCGACGCTGGAACAGGTTCAGGAGGCGGCGAAAATCGCCTATGCCCACGACTTTATCGAGGCGATGCCCCACGGTTATCAGACTCATTTGGGTGACGCAGGCCTCGGTTTGTCCGGCGGCCAGCGTCAACGCCTGGCCATCTCCCGAGCGTTGTTGGTGGACGCACCCATCCTGCTGCTCGACGAGGCCACCAGCGCCCTCGATGCCCAAAGCGAACACCTGATCCAGCAAGCCTTGCCCAGCCTGATGAAAAACCGCACCACCCTGGTCATCGCCCACCGCCTGGCCACGGTGAAAAACGCCGACCGGATTGCAGTGATGGATCAGGGAAAACTGGTGGCGGTGGGCACGCATCAGGAGTTGATTGCGAGCAATGCGCTGTACGCGCGGCTGGCGGCGTTGCAGTTCAATGATGGAAAGACCGAGCTCGATCTCCACCTGTAGGAGCTGCCGCAGGCTGCGATCTTTTGATCTTGGCTTCGAGCCGCAAACAAAAATGCCCGCATCGATCGATGTGGGCATTTTTTTTAGAGCAAGATCAAAAGATCGCAGCCTGCGGCAGCTCCTACAGGTCCGGTATTACCCGTTACTGATCATCAAAATACCGCTCATGCCAGTCCACCAACGGCTGTGGCGAGTTGAGCTTCTGGCCGTAGATCACCGAGTACGACAATACGTTCTGCACGTACTGACGGGTTTCGTCGAACGGGATGCTTTCCACCCAGACGTCGAAGCTCAGGTGATCCGCGCCGCGCAGCCACTGGCGCACGCGACCCGGGCCGGCGTTGTAGGCGGCGGAGGCGAGGACGCGGTTGCCGTTGAACTGGCTGTGCACCTGACTCAGGTAAGCGGCACCGAGCTGGATGTTCTTGTCCGGATCGAACACTTGCTGCGGCGAGGCCAATGGAATGCTGAACTTGCGCGCGGTTTCCTTGGCGGTACCGGGCATCAGTTGCATCAGACCGCTGGCGCCGACACCGGAGCGGGCGTCAACCATGAAGGCGCTTTCCTGACGGGTGATGGCGAACACCCAGCTCGAGTGCAGGCCGCGGACCTTGGCTTCGCGCACCAGGGTTTCGCGGTGGGCCATCGGGAAGCGGATGTCGAGGTCGTCCCAGTACTGCGCCTGGCTGATGGTGCGGATCGCCGGGAAATACCATTTCAGGTCATAGGCCAGTTTTGCCTGGGCGACCATTTCGTCACGGTTGAAATGGCGGCTGACGTGATACCACTCGCGACGACCATCAACGATCTGCCCGCGTGCGTGGAACTCGAGGGCGCGACGCACGCCTGGCGTATTGCGCACTTTGTTGATCAAAGCCTGGCTAAGCACCAGCGGCTTGTTGTTCAGCGAGTACGGCAGCTGCGAGCGGTCGGCGGCGAGGAAACCGTAGAAATCACGCTCACGGGCGAGGCCTTTGTAAAGCGTCTGCGCTTCCGGGTTCTGCGGCTGCGCCAGTTCCAGGCTACGGGCCTGCCAGTAGCGCCAGCGGTTGGTGGTCGCCAGGTCCTGCGGCAAGCGGCGGGTCAACTGATAGGCATCGTCCCAGCGGGCCAGGCGCAACAGCAGACGCAAGCGCCATTCGGACACCGTGTTGTCGCGCAATTCCGGGTCGTACTTGGTCATCACGTCCAGCGCCCGGCTATCAAAGCGACGAGCGAGGGTCAGGCCGATTTCCCGGGCGATCGCGACTTTTTCATCACGGGAGAAATGCATGCTGCTGGCATAACCGTCGAGCAATTCCATTGCCTTGTCCGGGTCTTGTTTGGCCAGGCGGCGCAAGCCGAGGCTGACGATGTCAGACATCGGCTCATCGGCCGGGGTGAAGCGCGACGGCTGGTTGAGCAGCTCGGGTTTCTGCGCCACATCCACCAACAAACGACCGCGCGGGGCGAGGGTGGTCAGGCTGTTGACCAGGCTGTTGGCCAGCGGATAGTTGCGCGACTGAGCGGCAAGCTTCGCGCGCTCCCAGCGTTTCTGTTCGGTCAGTTGGCCTTCGGCAGCCCAGGCGCCAAACAAGCCGTCGCAGGCGGCGGGCAGGGATTTACCGGTCAGCCAGAGTTTGTTCGCGTTGGCGTAGCCTTCGGATTTCTGATTGTGCCCGATCTGGTACTGCGCGTTCAGGCAGTCCAGTTCGGTGAAATTCAGCTTGGGGTCGTAGTACTTGACGAAGGTCGCCCAGTCGCCACGCTCGGCCAGCCAGCGCAACCAGCGCAATTTCATCCAGTTGGCTTGCGGCAGGTCACCGTGTTCGGCGAGAAATTTCTCGATTTCGGCATTGCTCGCGGTTTTCAGGCGCGCGGTCAGTTCGTCGTAGGCCAGGTACGGCTCCAGCGGGTAGTCGCTGAGTGCCTGGCTGTAACGGAAATAGGGACCGGTATCGCCCTTGGCCAGCGCGCGCTTGGCTTCATCGTAATATTGTCGCTGGGTGGACAGGTCCACCGCCTGGGCGGTTTGAACGGCAGTGGCAGAAAGAAGAAAACAGGATAAAAGACTGAAAAGGCGACTGCGCATGAGACGTCCGGGCAGAGAAATCATGACAAGTGCAGGCTTGGGCCGCACTGAATAATCTGTAGCTTAGCCTTTTGCCAGCAGCGGGCGAAAGCTTTGCGGGCCTGTCAGCATCAGTTCGCAACATTTGTCATGCAGAGTGCCGCGAAGGTGAAATTGCCGGCCTTCTGAAGCCTCAAGTCAGGTAGAATGCGCGCCCGGTTTTTGGAGAAGCTCATGACCCTGCTCAAATTCAGCGATGTGTCCCTTGCTTTCGGCGCTATGCCGTTGTTGGACAAGGTGTCCTGGCAGATCGCCCGTGGTGAGCGGGTGTGCATCATCGGCCGCAATGGCACTGGCAAGTCCAGCATGATGAAGCTCGTCAAGGGCGACCAGAAGCCCGACGACGGCTCCGTTTGGCGCGCACCCGGCCTCAAGATTGGCGAATTGCCGCAAGAATTGCCGGTAGCCGACGAGCGGACCGTGTTCGACGTGGTGGCTGAAGGCCTGGACGGTGTCGGCGAGCTGCTCGCGCAGTATCACCACCTGAGCCAGAACATCGTCACCGACGCCGATCTGGACAAACTGATGCACGTCCAGCATGACCTCGAAGCCCGTGACGGCTGGCGTTTGCAGCAACTGGTAGACAGCACTTTGAGCCGTCTGCAGTTGCCGGCCGACAAGACCCTCGCCGAATTGTCCGGCGGCTGGCGTCGCCGCGTCCTGCTGGCGCAGGCGCTGGTGTCCGAACCGGATCTGCTGCTGCTCGACGAACCGACCAACCACCTGGACATCGGTGCAATTGCCTGGCTCGAAGAAGCGCTGAAGGATTTCCAGGGCGCCGTGCTGTTCATCACGCACGACCGTTCCTTCCTGCAGAATCTCGCGACCCGCATCCTCGAACTGGATCGCGGCGGCCTGATCGACTGGAACGGCGACTACGCCAGTTTCCTCGTGCACAAAGAAGCCACGCTGGCCGCTGAAGAAACCGCCAACGCGCTGTTCGACAAAAAACTGGCCCAGGAAGAAGTCTGGATCCGTCAGGGCATCAAGGCCCGTCGCACCCGTAACGAAGGCCGCGTGCGTGCACTGAAAGCGTTGCGCGTCGAGCGCAGCGAACGTCGTGAGCGCACCGGCAAGGCCAACATTCAGCTGGATACCGCTGACAAGTCCGGCAAACAGGTGATGGTCCTCGAGAACGTGAGTTTCGCGCACCCGGGCGGCCCGTTCCTGATCAAGGATTTCTCGATGGTCCTGCAGCGCGGCGACCGTATCGGTCTGCTCGGCGCCAACGGTACCGGCAAGACCACGCTGCTGAAACTGATGCTCAGCGGCCTGCAACCGACCAGCGGCAAAGTGGAAGAGGGCACGCGCATCGACGTGGCGTACTTCGACCAGTTGCGCCATCAGCTGGACCTGGAAAAGACCGTGATCGACAACGTGGCCGAAGGTCGCGACTTCATCGACATCGACGGTCAAAGCCGCCACGTGCTGAGCTACCTCGGCGACTTCCTGTTCAGCCCGCAGCGTGCCCGCACGCCGGTCAAGGCGCTGTCGGGTGGTGAACGTGCGCGTCTGTTACTGGCGAAACTGTTCAGCAAACCAGCGAACCTGCTGGTCCTCGACGAACCGACCAACGACCTCGACGTGGAAACACTCGAGCTGCTGGAAGAGGTCCTGCTGACCTTCAACGGCACTGTGCTGATGGTCAGCCACGACCGGGCATTCCTCGACAACGTGGTGACCAGCACCCTGGTCTTCGAAGGTGAAGGCAAGGTTCGTGAATACGTCGGTGGTTACCAGGACTGGCTGCGCCAGGGCGGCTCGCCGCGCCTGCTGGGCGTGACCGAGAGCAAGTCCGGCAAGGCCGACTTGAACTCTGCCGTCGTTACGGCTGAGGCTGCACCCGTTGCGGCGGCAGTTGAAGCGCCGGTGGCGAAGAAGAAGCTCAGCTACAAGTTGCAGCGCGAGTTGGAAATGTTGCCGGCTCAGATCGAGGCCATGGAACAGCAGATTGCTGTAGTTGAAGCGCAAATGGCGGATGCCGGTTTCTATCAGCGTCCTGCTGCCGAGACGGCTGCGGTGATCGCTCAGTTGGAGCAGTTGCAGGCTGAACTCGACGTGATGGTCGAGCGTTGGGCGGAGCTGGATGCCTGATTGATCCTGCAATAAAAAAGCCCGGCGCTCAGTGATGAGCGCCGGGCTTTTCATATGTAATGCAATCCATTCCCTGTAGGAGCGAGCTTGCTCGCGATGAGCCTGAGAGCGCCGCGCGGTGTCAGGCTTACAGCGTCATCGTTGAAGACCATCGCGAGCAAGCTCGCTCCTACAGTAGCGGTTTTGTATTGTCAGCTTTTGTTTTGAAGGCGCACTGCAAGCACATCGCAAGGCGCACCGTGCAGCACGTCGTTGGCAGTGGAGCCCAGCAATAGCGCCAGACCGTGCCGGCCATGACTACCCACCACGATCAGGTCACAGGTTTGTTCCTTGGCCAGGTGATGAATCTCCTGGCGCGGCTGGCCGTAGGTCAGGTGGCTGTATTCCTTGGAGAGTTCCGGGTACTTCACGATCAATCGGTCCAGTCGCTCCTTGGCCTGATCGAACTGCTGCTGTTGCAGTTGTGACAGGTCCATCGGCACGTCGCCGCCGAAAGCCATGGCCATGGGCTCGACAATGTGCACCAGGGACAACTTCGCGCCATTGCTCACTGACAACTCGCGAGCACGGTGGATGACAGGGTCGCACTCTTCGGTCAGGTCTACAGCGACCAGAATGTGGTTGTAGGGCATGAGGTGCTCCTCCTGAGGATGCAATATTGGTAAGTATGGCTGGTTTCAAGCGCATTGTTTTCAAAGTGACCCAAAGCGCCCATCAAGAATCGGGAGTACAGATATGACGGTCTGGATAGTGGTGTCAATCCTGTTGGTGGTGCTGAGTCCGCTGGCATGGCTGCGACCGTCCCGTGGTCAGAGCGGGCGCATGGCCTTGCGCATGGAGGCGCGGCGCATCGGGCTGGCCATGCAACTGGCGCCTCAGGAGTGGCCGCACTGGCTCAGTCAGGAGCCACCGAGCCCCTGCGCGCAGTACCATCGACCGCGTCGCGGCAATCAGCCGGCGTGCTGGAGTTATTGGCAGAAGTCGCCAGGTGTGTGGGTGAATCAGTGGCAGGAGGTCTGCGAGGATCAAATGCTGCTCAATCATTTCGAAAAATTGCCAGCCAACGTCTACAAGGTCGAAGCGGACAAGCAGATGATCACGTTGTATTGGGGCGAGAAGGGCGAAGCGACGGTTTTGCAACAAATCGATGCCACCCTCAAGGCACTCGCTTGAACACCGACCCCCTGTAGGAGCGAGCTTGCTCGCGATGAGCGCGAGAACACCGCGGGGTGCCAGGCTTCCAGCGTCATCGTTGACGACCATCGCGAGCAAGCTCGCTCCTACACGGCAGGCAATAAAAAGCCCGACATTCATCATCGGGCTGGAGTTGGCCAGGCAGGCCGGTAATTCGCTGTGGGTTGATCTTGCGCCGGGCATTCGCCGACGCGTTCAATTTTTTCCTCAATCTCCCGCCCAGCGTAGCCCGTTAAACAAAGGCTGCCGCGAATTAGGGCGACTTTTCTAACTATTGATTCTATGAATGGCCCCACATGCATCCGTGTGTTGCAGGTACTCGTGGTACGGAAATGACCGGAAAGTCGCGTTTCAACCCGTATTTTGGGCGATTGACAATTGCCGGGAATTCCGTGAAGGTGGCGTACCCAAATCAAACGGGCGTATGAATCGGGCGTTTGCATTGCAGACCGCTCCTACAGAATCCCGACTATCGCGTTGGCGGGTGTGCCGGGTGGATTGGCGTAGCATCGACGTTAAACGTCCTGCCGAGCCATTCGCCTGCGTCCGACGTGTACTGTTCAGCTTCCATATCGTGGAGATCAGTTGATGATTTACGAAGGTAAAGCCATCACGGTTAAGGCTCTTGAAAGTGGCATCGTCGAATTGAAATTCGACCTCAAGGGTGAGTCCGTCAACAAGTTCAACCGTCTAACCCTGAACGAACTCCGTCAGGCCGTAGACACCATCAAGGCAGATGCTTCGATCAAGGGTGTGATCGTCAGCAGCGGCAAGGACGTGTTCATCGTCGGCGCCGACATCACCGAATTCGTCGAGAACTTCAAGCTGCCGGATGCAGAGCTTGTTGCAGGCAACCTCGAAGCCAACAGGATTTTCAGCGATTTCGAAGACCTCAACGTCCCGACTGTCGTCGCGATCAACGGCATCGCCCTGGGTGGCGGTCTGGAAATGTGCCTGGCGGCGGACTACCGCGTCATGTCCACCAACGCCAAGATCGGTCTGCCGGAAGTCAAGCTGGGCATCTACCCGGGCTTCGGCGGTACCGTGCGTCTGCCGCGCCTCATCGGCGCCGACAACGCGATCGAGTGGATTGCCGCCGGCAAGGAAAACCGTCCTGAAGACGCGCTGAAAGTTGGCGCCGTCGATGCTGTGGTTGCTCCTGATAAACTGCAGGAAGCCGCTCTGGAGCTGCTCAAGCGCGCCATCTCCGGCGAGTTTGATTACAAGGCCAAGCGTCAGCCGAAGCTGGAAAAGCTGAAACTGAACGCCATCGAACAAATGATGGCTTTCGAAACCGCCAAAGGTTTCGTGGCCGGTCAGGCGGGTCCAAACTACCCGGCACCGGTTGAAGCGATCAAGACCATCCAGAAAGCCGCGAACTTCGGTCGCGACAAAGCGCTGGAAGTCGAAGCCGCCGGTTTCGTCAAACTGGCCAAGACCTCTGCCGCGCAGAGCTTGATCGGTCTGTTCCTGAACGATCAGGAACTGAAGAAAAAGGCCAAGGCCTACGACGAAATCGCCAAGGACGTGAAACAGGCTGCCGTATTGGGCGCCGGCATCATGGGTGGCGGTATTGCTTATCAGTCGGCCTCCAAAGGTACGCCGATCCTGATGAAGGACATCAACGAGCACGGCATCGAGCAAGGCCTGGCTGAAGCCGCCAAGCTGCTGGTGAGCCGCGTTGATAAAGGTCGCATGACGGCGGCGAAAATGGCTGAAGTGCTCAACGGCATTCGTCCAACCCTGTCCTACGGCGACTTCGGTCACGTGGATCTGGTGGTCGAAGCGGTCGTCGAGAACCCGAAGGTCAAGCAAGCCGTTCTGGCCGAAGTCGAAGACAAGGTCAAAGAGGACACCATCCTCGCGTCCAACACCTCGACCATTTCCATCACCTTGCTGGCCAAGGCCCTCAAGCGTCCGGAAAACTTCGTCGGCATGCACTTCTTCAACCCGGTGCACATGATGCCGCTGGTGGAAGTGATTCGTGGCGAGAAGTCCAGCGAGCTGGCTGTGGCCACCACCGTTGCCTACGCCAAGAAAATGGGCAAGAACCCGATCGTCGTCAACGACTGCCCGGGCTTCCTGGTCAACCGCGTACTGTTCCCGTACTTCGGCGGTTTCGCCAAGCTGGTCAGCGCCGGTGTGGACTTCGTCCGTATCGACAAGGTCATGGAAAAATTCGGCTGGCCGATGGGCCCGGCGTACTTGATGGACGTGGTCGGCATCGACACCGGCCACCACGGTCGTGACGTGATGGCTGAAGGCTTCCCGGACCGCATGAAAGACGACCGTCGTTCGGCTGTCGACGTGCTCTACGAAGCCAAGCGCCTGGGCCAGAAGAATGGCAAGGGCTTCTACGCCTACGAGACCGACAAGAAGGGCAAGCAGAAGAAAGTCGCCGATCCGTCGGTGCTGGAAGTGCTCAAGCCGATCGTTTTCGAACAGCGCGAAGTCACTGACGAAGACATCATCAACTGGATGATGATCCCGCTGTGCCTGGAAACCGTGCGTTGCCTGGAAGACGGCATCGTCGAAACTGCTGCCGAAGCCGACATGGGTCTGGTCTACGGTATTGGTTTCCCTCCATTCCGTGGCGGTGCGCTGCGTTACATCGATTCGATCGGTGTGGCAGAGTTCGTTGCCCTGGCTGACCAGTACGCTGATTTGGGCGCGCTGTACCACCCGACCGCGAAGCTGCGTGAAATGGCCCAAAACGGTCAGAGCTTCTTCGGTTAAGCGCCCCCAACTAGAGTGAGAGTGAATATATGAGCTTGAATCCTAGAGACGTCGTGATTGTCGACTTCGGTCGTACTCCGATGGGCCGCTCCAAGGGCGGCATGCACCGCAACACCCGCGCCGAAGACATGTCGGCGCACCTGATCAGCAAATTGCTGGAACGCAACGTCAAGGTCGACCCGAACGAAGTTGAAGACGTGATCTGGGGCTGTGTGAACCAGACCCTGGAGCAGGGCTGGAACATCGCCCGCATGGCATCGCTGATGACTCAGATCCCGCACACCGCTGCCGGTCAGACCGTCAGCCGTCTGTGCGGCTCGTCGATGAGTGCGCTGCACACTGCCGCGCAAGCGATCATGACCGGTAACGGTGACGTGTTCGTGGTTGGTGGCGTCGAGCACATGGGCCACGTGAGCATGATGCACGGTGTCGATCCGAACCCGCACATGTCGCTGTACGCGGCGAAAGCCTCGGGCATGATGGGCCTGACCGCTGAAATGCTGGGCAAAATGCACGGCATCACTCGCGAACAACAGGATGCTTTCGGCGTGCGCTCCCACCAACTCGCCCACAAGGCGACCGTGGAAGGCAAGTTCAAAGACGAAATCATCCCGATGCAGGGCTACGACGAAAACGGTTTCCTGAAACTGTTCGACTACGACGAAACCATTCGTCCGGAAACCACCCTGGAAAGCCTGGCGGCATTGAAGCCAGCGTTCAACCCGAAGGGCGGCACCGTGACAGCCGGTACTTCGTCGCAGATCACTGATGGTGCTTCGTGCATGATCGTGATGTCGGCGCAGCGTGCACAGGACCTGGGCATTCAGCCTCTGGCGGTGATTCGCTCGATGGCAGTGGCAGGTGTGGACCCGGCGATCATGGGCTATGGTCCAGTACCGGCGACACAGAAAGCACTGAAGCGCGCAGGTCTTGGCATTAACGATATCGACTTCTTCGAGCTCAACGAAGCTTTCGCCGCACAGGCCCTGCCAGTGCTGAAAGATCTGAAAGTGCTCGACAAGATGAACGAGAAGGTTAACCTGCACGGCGGCGCGATCGCCTTGGGTCACCCGTTCGGTTGCTCCGGTGCGCGTATCTCCGGCACCCTGCTGAACGTGATGAAGCAAAATGGCGGCACCTTTGGGGTAGCCACCATGTGCATTGGTCTCGGCCAAGGCATCTCCACCGTCTTCGAACGCGTTTAAGCGTTTCGTTGATGGAAGCCGGGGCCAAGTGCCCCGGTTTTTGTTTTTCCGGATTTATTTTTGTTTTTATTTTGAAAAGATTTGAGTGAGGGCCAAACCATGCCGATACAACCTGGGCTCTACCAACATTACAAAGGTCCGCAGTACCGCGTTTTCAGTATTGCGCGGCATTCGGAAACCGAAGAAGAAGTGGTCTTCTACCAAGCCCTGTATGGCGATTACGGCTTTTGGGTGCGTCCCTTGAGCATGTTCCTGGAGTCGGTCGAGGTTGACGGCGAACAGGTGCCACGCTTTGCTTTGGTGCAAGCCGAACCGAGCCTTTTTTCGAAGCCATAAGCTGAGTGCGCGCAAAACCCTGCGCTTGACCTCACCTTGTAGCCACTATATATAGCGGTGCCGCGTCAGGCGCCAACCGCCTTTCACTTCTAGAATTCAGGAATTTTCTGATCCATGGGCAAATCGCTGGTCATTGTGGAATCCCCGGCTAAGGCCAAGACCATCAACAAGTATCTGGGTAACCAATACGTGGTGAAGTCGAGTATCGGCCATATCCGAGACCTGCCCACCAGCGGTTCGGCTAGCGCCAGCAAAGAGCCAGCCGCCAAGCGCGGCAAGGCCGCCGCGGGTGAAGGTCCGGTGCTCACGCCGAAAGAGAAAGCGCGCAAGCAGCTGGTCTCGCGCATGGGTGTCGATCCCGATCATGGCTGGAAAGCCAAGTACGAGATCCTCCCGGGCAAGGAAAAGGTCATCGAAGAGCTGCGCCGGCTCGCCAAGGATGCTGACACCATCTATCTCGCAACCGACTTGGATCGCGAGGGGGAAGCCATTGCCTGGCACCTGCGCGAAGCCATCGGTGGTGACGACAGCCGCTACAAGCGCGTGGTGTTCAACGAAATCACCAAGAAGGCGATCCAGGAAGCCTTCTCCAAGCCGGGCGAGCTGGACATCGACCGCGTCAACGCCCAGCAGGCGCGTCGTTTCCTCGACCGCGTGGTGGGTTACATGGTTTCGCCGCTGCTGTGGGCCAAGATCGCCCGTGGCCTGTCCGCCGGTCGTGTGCAATCGGTTGCCGTGAAGCTGGTGGTCGAGCGTGAACGTGAAATCCGTGCGTTCAACCCGGAAGAGTACTGGGAAGTCCACGCCGACCTCGGCACCGCGAAGGGCGCCACCGTGCGCTTCGACGTGGCTCGTGAGAAAGGCGAGGCGTTCAAGCCGTTGAACGAAGCCCAGGCCATGGCCGCGCTGGAGAAGCTCAAGGCTTCCAGCTACAGCATCGTCAAGCGCGAAGACAAGCCGACCAGTAGCAAACCGTCGGCGCCGTTCATCACATCCACCCTGCAACAGGCCGCAAGCAACCGCCTGGGCTTCGGTGTGAAGAAAACCATGATGATGGCCCAGCGTTTGTACGAAGCCGGCTACATCACTTATATGCGTACTGACTCCACCAACCTCTCGGCCGATGCCGTGACGATGGCGCGTACTTATATTGAAGGCGAGTTCGGCAAGAAGTACCTGCCGGAAAACCCGAACGTCTACAGCAGCAAGGAAGGCGCACAAGAGGCTCACGAAGCGATTCGTCCGTCCGACGCCAACACCGAGCCAAGCAAGCTGTCGGGCATGGAACGTGATGCAGAGCGGCTCTACGAGCTGATCTGGCGCCAGTTCCTCGCTTGCCAGATGCTGCCGGCCCAATACCTGTCGACCACGGTCACCGTCGGTGCCGGCGATTTCGAGCTGCGCGCCAAGGGCCGCATCCTGAAGTTCGACGGTTACACCCGCGTCATGCCGCAAATCGCCAAGCCTGGCGATGATGACGTGCTGCCGGACATGGCCCAGGGCGACGCGATGAAGCTGATCAAGCTTGATCCGACCCAGCACTTCACCAAGCCGCCGGCGCGTTACTCGGAAGCGAGCCTGGTCAAAGAAATGGAAAAACGCGGCATCGGTCGTCCTTCGACCTACGCGGCGATCATTTCGACCATCCAGGACCGCGGCTACGTGGCGCTGCACAACCGTCGCTTCTATTCGGAAAAGATGGGTGACATCGTCACCGAGCGTCTGTCCGAGAGCTTCTCCAATCTCATGGACTACGGCTTCACCGCCGGCATGGAAGAGAACCTCGATGACGTGGCCCAGGGCGAACGCGACTGGAAAAACGTGCTGGACGAGTTCTACGGCGACTTCAAGAAAAAGCTCGAAGTAGCCGAAAGCGCCGAAAACGGCATGCGTGCCAACCAGCCGGTGATGACAGACATTCCGTGCCTGACCTGTGGCCGACCGATGCAGATTCGTACCGCATCGACCGGCGTATTCCTCGGTTGCTCGGGTTACAGCCTGCCGCCGAAAGAGCGCTGCAAGGCTACCGTCAACCTGGTGCCGGGCGATGAAATCGCGGCGGACGACGAGGGTGAATCGGAGTCGCTGGTTCTGCGCGGCAAGCATCGTTGCCCGATCTGCAGCACCGCGATGGACGCTTACCTGCTCGACGAGAAGCGCAAGCTGCACATCTGTGGCAACAACCCGGATTGCGACGGCTACGAAATCGAAGAGGGCACCTATCGCATCAAGGGCTATGAAGGTCCGAGCCTGGAATGCGACAAGTGTGGCAGCGAGATGCAACTCAAAACTGGCCGTTTCGGCAAGTTCTTCGGTTGCACCAACGCAACGTGCAAGAACACCCGTAAACTGCTGAAAAGCGGTGACGCGGCGCCGCCGAAGATGGACCCGGTGAAGATGCCTGAGCTGAAATGCGAAAAGGTCAACGACACCTACATCCTGCGCGACGGTGCTTCCGGTCTGTTCCTGGCGGCGAGCCAGTTCCCGAAAAACCGCGAGACCCGTGCTCCGCTGGTCATGGAAATCGTGCCGCACAAGGATGAGATCGATCCGAAGTATCATTTCCTCTGTGAAGCGCCGAAGAAAGATCCGGACGGCCTCCCGGCGGTGATCCGTTACAGCCGCAAAACCAAAGAGCAGTACGTTCAGACCGAAGTCGACGGTAAGCCTACCGGGTGGAAAGCGTTCTATGATGGTGGCAAGTGGAAGGTCGAGGACAAGCGACCGGCTGCGAAGGCTTAAAATCGCAAGACCTTGTAGGAGCGAGCTCGCTCGCGATGAACCTGAGAGCGCCGCGGGGTGTCAGGCATCCCGCGTTATTGTTGACGTCCTTCGCGAGCAAGCTCGCTCCTACATGACCTGCGTGAAGCAATTATTTCGTTGTGGAGGCTGCCGTCATGGCCCACGAACTCTATACCCGTACCAACCAGAAGATTTATTTCGCCGGCCTGTCGCTTGAGGCGCTCGCGAAGGCCGAAGAGGGGCGGGCGATGAATTCCTTGGCGCTGATTCAGGCCGGGCGCGAATCGGCGTTGTTTCACTTGTACGGTGCGTTGCTGGGGCTGTGCCATGAAATCGCTGGGTTCTATCGCTTGCCGCAGGCCAGTGCGCCTCGGGCGGAAATGCTGCTGACCCGGGAAGTGCTTGAGGCCATCGCCATTCCTGAAATGGCCGAGATGGTCGAGCTGGCGCAGAACCCCGAAACCTGGCTGGCCAAGCTACTGTCAGCGCACGCGGCACTGTTTCAGCCGCCCCGAGCACCGCACAAACCCAAAGGCGACGTGACACAACCGCTGATCCTGGCCGTTAACCTGGATGAAGAGGACGCGCCCGAAGAGTTGAGCCGGGAAGAACTGGAGAGTTGGCGTCAGAACCTCAAAGGTCTGGCGATCCGGTTTCGCGAAGGCTTGAACGAGTGCTGAAGGATTGAGTGTTCGACGGAGGGTTGCGAGAGACTGTTCGTTCCAGGGATGAGAGTGCTGTCAGAAATTTCTCTTCGTAGTGGCATCTGGTCAAGATCCCGAGCGAAGCCTGGCCGATGCCTATATAATCCCCGCCTTTCGTGGAGAACAGACCTTTATGCCAACGTCCTTTCTAGAAATTGTCGAGTTACCAGACGGCCGAATCGAGCTGCGCAGGGCTGAGGACGAGGGTTCTCTGGTTACTTTGGATTTCTCCGAGGATGCCAAGGCGTTCCTGCAAGGCCAGCACGTGGAAGTCGCCAAGGCGATGTTGAGCGTGGGTGTTCAGATGGCCGGTCGCTTGGTTGAAGGCGATTTCAATACCGATGAGAGTGCTCGGGTTCTTCATTGATCCCCGTTCGTCGCATTTAACTGATACCGCTATTGATCGGCTTCTCTATCCCTGGAGAAGCCCGCGTTGCCCAGCGCACTCTTCGTTCAGCCCAGTCGAATATTCAGGCTTTGTGCGTCCCCGGTCCGGGCGGCGCTGATCAACTGTTGCCGTGACGTGGTGCTCAATGGATTGAGCCAGCTGACGACAGTATGGCTGCGGCCCAGGCGCAAGGCTTCGCAGGTCAGCTGTTGTGCGCTCTGCGTGCCGCGGGGTTGCAGCAGCAGAATACGTTCACGATTCAGGCCGGCTTCTCGCAGCCAGGTTTGTGTCAGGCTGGCGGGCGGGGCGATCAGTGTCAGCCAGCGCGCATCCTGATCCTCGCTCAACTCCCTGAGGATCGGTGCCAGAAGGCTCAGGCAGTTCCCGGCCGCACCACGCAGTGACAGCTCACTGAAAACTTCAGGTTCGGCGCTCCAGGGCGACTCGACCACGTCTTTCAGAATCGGTGCCATCGGCTGCACCATGAAAGCCTCGAACAACGGCAGTTGGGCTTGCTGTGATGTGTGTGGGAACTGCATAAAGCCTCCTTTAGCGGCGAATGACGCCGACACTCAAGCCTTCGATCACCAGTTCCTGATCTTTCAGGTTCACTTCGATAGGGGCGAATTCAGGGTTTTCGGCAATCAGCCAGACTTTGCTGCCGTCACGCTTGAAGCGTTTGACTGTCACTTCGTCGCCGATACGCGCCACCACGATCTGGCCGTTGCGGGCTTCGCGGGTGGTATGGACGGCCAGCAGGTCGCCATCGAAAATTCCCACGTCCTTCATGCTCATGCCATGAACGCGCAGTAAATAGTCAGCACGAGGATGGAAGAACGCAGGATTGATGTTGCAGGACTCTTCGATGTGCTGCTGGGCAAGGATCGGTGCACCGGCAGCGACCCGGCCAATGATTGGCAGGGTGGACTCGTCTGCCTTGGCTTCGAAGCCGGGGATGCGGATGCCGCGGGAGGCGCCTGGCGTCATCTCGATGGCGCCTTTACGGGCCAGTGCCTTGAGGTGTTCTTCTGCCGCATTGGGCGACTTGAAACCCAGTTCCTGAGCGATTTCCGCGCGGGTCGGCGGGTAGCCGTTGTCTTCCAGGCAGCGTTTGATGAAGGCCAGAATCTCGGCTTGGCGTGGCGTCAGCTTTAGCATATTGATCGCTCTGTCTTTTTATACAGTGACTGGGATTATATACAGTGAAAGCATCTTGGCAATGCCCCTTTTTTTGCCGGCCGCCGGACGGTCAATCAGCGTGCTGATTAACACCGCGCAGATGTATGGTTAAATAGCTGACTGCCCATTCCCGAAACGAACCGGCAGGCTTGACAAGGCCAGGGTTGAAACGTATGTTTCAAACAAGTGTTTGTCAGGCGGAGTAGCCATGGCCCAGTCGGAAACCGTTGAACGCATTCTCGATGCTGCGGAGCAGTTGTTCGCGGAAAAAGGTTTTGCTGAAACCTCACTACGTTTGATCACCAGCAAGGCCGGGGTCAACCTGGCGGCTGTGAACTATCACTTCGGCTCGAAGAAGGCACTGATTCAAGCCGTATTCTCGCGCTTTCTCGGACCGTTCTGCCTGAGTCTCGATAAAGAGCTGGAGCGGCGCCAGGCCAAGCCCGAGAACAAGCCGACACTTGAAGAGCTGCTGGAAATCCTCGTCGAGCAAGCCCTCGTGGTGCAGCCACGCAGCGGCAACGATCTCTCCATCTTCATGCGATTGCTGGGACTGGCATTCAGCCAGAGCCAGGGTCACTTGCGTCGGTATCTCGAAGACATGTACGGCAAAGTATTCCGCCGCTACATGATGTTGGTCAACGAAGCCGCGCCGCGCATTCCGCCGATCGAGCTGTTCTGGCGTGTGCACTTCATGCTGGGTGCTGCTGCGTTCAGCATGTCCGGTATCAAGGCTTTGCGCGCGATTGCCGAAACCGATTTCGGTGTCAACACCTCCATCGAGCAAGTGATGCGCCTGATGGTGCCGTTCCTGGCGGCCGGCATGCGTGCCGAAACCGGCGTGACCGACACAGCCATGGCCTCCGCGCAGTTGCGTCCGCGCAGCAAATCGACACAGGTTGCCGCCAAGGTTTAACCGCACACGGGTGGGCGCGGCAGCTGACATCCGCTAAGCTAGCCGCCCATGCCGACTCTCGTTCTGAACCCACTCTCCATTTTTATCGCCGATCTGCCGGGCACAGCCCTGGGCGGCGAATGCGTGCGAGCCGGGTTTATCGTTATCAAGGAATCTCTATGACTGCTGGCCTGCAAGGCTCGTTGATGGTGGACGTCGCCGGTACCTGGCTGACGGCCGAGGATCGCCAATTGTTGCGCCAGCCCGAAGTGGGCGGCCTGATCATTTTTGCCCGCAACATCGAGCACCCGCGTCAGGTGCGCGAACTGAGCGCCTCGATTCGCGCCATTCGCCCCGATCTGCTGCTGGCAGTGGATCAGGAGGGTGGTCGGGTTCAGCGCTTGCGTCAGGGCTTCGTTCGACTGCCGGCCATGCGCGCCATTGCCGACAATCCGAACGCCGAATACCTGGCCGAACAGTGCGGCTGGATCATGGCCACCGAAGTGTTGGCCGTCGGCCTCGACCTGAGCTTTGCCCCGGTGCTGGATCTGGATTACCAGCGCAGCGCCGTGGTCGGCACCCGTTCGTTCGAAGGTGATCCAGAGCGCGCGGCGCTGCTGGCGGGTGCATTTATCCGTGGGATGAACAGCGCGGGAATGGCTGCCACCGGCAAGCACTTCCCCGGCCACGGCTGGGCCGAGGCGGATTCCCACGTCGCGATCCCGAATGACGAACGCAGCCTCGACGAGATCCGCGCCAACGATCTGGTGCCGTTCGCCCGGTTGAGCAAACAATTGGCCGCCGTCATGCCGGCCCACGTCATTTACCCGCAAGTCGATTCCCAACCAGCTGGCTTTTCCCGTCGCTGGTTGCAGGACATCCTGCGCGGCGAATTGCAATTCGATGGCGTGATCTTCAGCGACGACCTGTCGATGGCCGGCGCCCATGTGGTCGGTGATGCCGCCAGCCGAATCGAAGCCGCGTTATCTGCCGGTTGTGACATGGGCCTGGTGTGCAACGACCGCGCCGCTGCGGAACTCGCCTTGAGCGCCGCCCAGCGTCTGAAGGTCAAGCCGTCCGAGCGCATTGCGCGGATGCGCGGTCAGTCGTACGCCAGCACCGAATACCGCCAGAATCCGCGCTGGCTGACAGCCATTGGCGCGCTTAAAGATGCTCAACTGATTGAATAAGGACTTCACGTTATGACGGTTTACGCGATTATTGGTGGCACCGGCCTGACTCAACTCGAAGGCCTGAGCATTCGCCAGTCGTTGGCGGTGGACACCCCTTTTGGCGCACCTTCGGCCGAAGTGCAGATCGGTGAATAC
Organism: Pseudomonas sp. LBUM1651; assembly: GCF_059716135.1. Classification (NCBI taxonomy): domain Bacteria; kingdom Pseudomonadati; phylum Pseudomonadota; class Gammaproteobacteria; order Pseudomonadales; family Pseudomonadaceae; genus Pseudomonas; species Pseudomonas sp. LBUM1651. The sequence goes on from NZ_CP166805.1 coordinate 2,065,203, forward strand.
GCCGGCAAGGAAGTGTTGTTCCTCGCACGTCACGGGCACCCACACCGTTTTCCGCCGCATCAGGTGAACTACCGCGCCAACATCTGGGCATTGAAGCAGGCCGGTGCCGAGGCGATCCTGGCGGTCAATGCGGTAGGCGGGATTCATGCCGCCATGGGCACCGGACATTTCTGCGTGCCGCACCAACTGATCGACTACACCAGCGGCCGCGAACACACCTATTTTGCCGATGACCTGGAGCAGGTCACCCACATCGACTTCAGCTATCCCTACAGCGAAGCGCTGCGCCAGCAATTGATCGCGGCGTTGGCGGCTGAAGGCGTTGGCTACAGCAGTCATGGCGTGTATGCCTGCACGCAGGGGCCGCGCCTGGAAACCGTGGCGGAGATTGCGCGCCTGGAGCGTGACGGCTGCGACATCGTCGGCATGACCGGCATGCCGGAAGCAGCATTGGCGCGTGAGCTGGAACTGGATTACGCCTGTCTGGCGCTGGTGGTGAACCCGGCGGCGGGCAAGTCGACGGCGGTGATCACCATGGCTGAGATCGAGCAGGCGTTGCATGACGGGATGGGGAAGGTGAAGTCGACGTTGGCGCGGGTGTTGAAGGGCTGAGACAGGCTCTACACCGAGTTGACCCTTTCGCGAGCAGGCTCGCTCCCACATTGGATCTGTGTCTGCCCATCAGCATGGAGCAACACAAGTAATGTGGGAGCGAGCCTGCTCGCGAAGGCGATCGACCAACTGCCAAGGATCTCAGCGCTTCTCCAGCTTATCCGGCAACGGCGCAAACAACGCCTCAATATCATCACTCTGCAACTTCCAGTCCCCAGTCTTGCGCCCATCGAGCACGCCGGCCGCCAGATCGGATTTTTCCTTCTGCAGGTGCTGAATCTTCTCTTCCACCGTGCCTCGGGCAATCATCTTGTAGACGAACACCGGTTTCTCCTGGCCAATGCGGTACGCACGGTCAGTCGCCTGGTTTTCCGTCGCCGGGTTCCACCACGGGTCGTAGTGAATCACCGTGTCCGCCTCGGTCAGGTTCAGGCCCACACCACCGGCCTTCAAACTAATCAGAAAGATCTGACGCTTTCCGCTCTGGAATTCTTTCACCGGAGAACGTCGGTCACGGGTCTGTCCAGTCAACAACGCATATTCAACGCCGCGTTTCTTCAGCTCGACCTCGATCAGCGCGAGCATCGAAGTGAACTGGGAAAACAGCAGAATCCGTCGACCTTCCTCGAACAACTCCTCCAGCATTTCCATGAGACTATCGAGCTTGCCCGAGGTACTTCCGCGAGCCGGCAGCGCAGCGTCGTTGACCAGGCGCAAATCGCAGCACACCTGACGCAGCTTCAGCAGTGCCTCAAGAATGATGATCTGGCTGCGCGCCACGCCCTTGCGGGTGATTTCGTCGCGCACCTTCTTGTCCATGGCCAGGCGCATGGTTTCGTACACATCGCGTTGAGCTTCGTTGAGCTCGACCCAATGGATGATCTCAGTCTTCGGCGGCAACTCCGTCGCCACCTGCTCTTTGGTTCTGCGCAACAGAAACGGTTTGATCCGACCATTCAAGTGCTGAAGTCGTACCTCGCTGGCGCGCTTTTCAATCGGCACGCGGTAATCGCGGTTGAAGCTCTTCACATCGCCGAGCCAGCCGGGCAGCAGGAAGTGAAACAGCGACCACAGTTCGCCCAGGTGGTTTTCCAGCGGCGTGCCGCTCAGGCACAGACGCTGGCGCGCATTCAGTTCGCGCGCAGCCTGGGCGGCCTTGCTGTTGGGGTTTTTTATGTACTGCGCTTCGTCCAGCACCAGGACGTGCAACGGCTGCGCGGCCAGGCGTTCGACGTCTTTGGGTAGCAGCGCATAGGTGGTCAGGATCAGGTCGTAATCGACCAGCGTGTCGAAATGTTTTTTGCGACTGGCGCCGTACAGCGCCAGCACTTTGAGCTGTGGTGTGAAGTGCGCCGCTTCGTCGAGCCAATTCGGAATCAGGCTGGTGGGCATCACCACCATGCACGGCCGGTCCAGGCGTCCGGCATTTTTCTCGCTGAGAACATGCGCCAGGGTCTGTAGGGTTTTACCCAATCCCATGTCGTCCGCGAGAATGCCGCCGACTTCCAGTTGCCGCAGCGATTGCATCCAGCTCAAGCCTTCCAGCTGATACGGGCGCAAAGTTGCGTTCAAGCCTTCCGGTGCAGTCGCGGTGTAATCCTTGATGTCCCGCAGGCGCTGGGCAAAGGTGCGGATCTGCTCGCCACCTTCCCAGAGCAGCGGCATGTCTTCCAGCGGGTTCAACCGAATGGCATCGGCCTTGCTCAGGCGCAGCGTGGTCTCACCGGGTTCCTGCAGGTAGAACTCGCCGAGGGTCGCCAGTACCGGTTTCAAGCGGCCAAAGGGCAGGGCGACTTGCAGCGGCCCATACTCGGAGTTCGGGCGATTGGGGATGTTCACCAGAATCAACTCGTCGTCGCGACGTCGGGCGAGGCGTTCCGGGTTGAGGATTTCGGTGTGGGAGCGCATCAGGTTCAGCAGGATGGGTAGCAAGCTCAGTCGCTCGCCGTTGACGATGATTCCCAGCTCAAGATCGAACCAGTCACGCTCCGGCGCCTGTTCGACGGTGGCGTACCAGTCGTCCACGGCGGTCAGGTCGAAACCGAAATCCTCGTCGATCTGCAACTCCCAGCCCTGAGTACGCAGCTTCGGTAGCTCATTGAGGGTGAAGGTCAGCCAGGCGCTGTCGTTGACCATCTCGTAGAGTTCACCGGCACTTTCCGGCAGGGCTTTACTTTGACGGGTGGCGACCTTGAAACCGAGGATTCGCAGCTGTTCCCTGTAGGCCTGTTCGACTTCCGGGTGGCGTTTTATCCGCAGCGTCTGAGTTTCCTGGCGAATCAGAACGTCGACGTTCTTCTGCCCGGAAACGTATTCATCCAGGTAACTGAAAGAGAGCGCCGCGCGATGCTGAATGTAACGCTGCATTTTGCCATTGCGCGGCTCGAAGGCGCTGAACTCGATGCTCGCCAGCCACAGGCGCGGTACCGGTTGCACGTTGTCCACCAGCACTTGCGGAGGCGCCTTCGGGCTGCGGTTTTCCAGTACCGCCTGAAGTTTTTCCAGTAGTTCGGCGTCTTGCGCTGCGGCGGGGTAGGCGAGGGTTTCCTGGACTTTCAGCAGTACCGCCGCGCAGTGTTTGCAGTTGCTGCGCACCGGGCACGTACAGGTGGCATCGATCATTAGCAACGTGGATTTAGCCGACTCGCGCAGGCGAATGGTCTGACGGTAAACGTTACCGCCAGACCCTTCGCACGCTGCGGAAATGGTCGCGTCGCCGACCTCGACAATCCGGACCCGGTTTTCCAGGGCGTAGCGACGCCCGCGCTCCAGGCTTTGTTCCTTGAATCGGCTGACCCACGAGGGGGCCAGCGGTTTGCTAAGAGTCGCGGGCATATGGACTTCAATCAGTCCGGAATTTCATCGGGGACTGGCCGAGGCGCAGGGGCGGTGAGCGAGGTGATCTTGATCAGCAGGCCGAGGTGGCCGTTGTCGAGGAAGTTCAGCTGGCCGTTCTTGGTGTGGCTTTCCTGTTTGAGGCGTTCGCTGGCGGTGACCATGCCGTTGGCGTCGATCTGGTTGACCCAGAAGTCGGCGTCAACATCGGTGAAGCGTCCCAGTTTCAGGTCCAGCGTGCCCTCGATCGGGAACTGACCGTACTGTTCCTTGCCATCGCTGATTGCAATTTTGGTGGCTTCTTCGCCGAGGTTCTGTTGCCAGGCCTTGTGTAACAACACCGTGTATTCGTTGCTGGCGGTGAGTTTTTCCACTTCGCCATTCAGGCTTGGCGTGCGCAGGCTGTCCTGGCTGATGGGTTGGGCACCGGCAGCCCAGTCTTCCGGCGCGGCTTTGCTGACAATGGCAGGCACAGCGTTCTGCCGGACCAGAATCATTTCAATCTGATACAGGTCATCGGCAAACGCCGTGGGGGCGGCCAGGGTCATCAGCAAAGTCAGTGAGCGAAACAGGCGCATGCGGCGTCCTTCAAGCAGTTTTCGGAATGAGGCATTCAAGCAGTGCCTCTACAGTATTAAAGCGCTCTTCCGGGCGCTCCATCGGGACCATGAATTTAAACATCGTGGCGCCTTCGAATTTGTAGCGTTTAGGCTGGCCCTGAATCAGTTTGATCAGTGTCAGCGGATCGACCGGTGTCTGCGCCGCGAACTCGATTCGACCGCCTTGCGGGCCGCCGTCGACTTTCTTGATGCCCAACACTTCGGCCTGCAACTTCAACGCCGTGATGCGCATCAGGTTCTTGGTCGGCTCCGGCAGCAGGCCGAAACGATCGATCATCTCCACTTGCAGGTCCTTGAGGCCTTCCTCATCGGTGGCCGAGGCAATGCGTTTGTACAGAATCAGCCGGGCATGCACGTCCGGCAAGTAGTCTTCGGGAATCAACGCCGGTACACGCAAATTGACTTCCGGACCACCGCCCAGCGGCTGATCGAGATTCGGCTGTTCACCCTTGCGGATCGACTTCACCGCGCGTTCGAGCATCTCCATATACAAGGTGAAACCGACGGCCTGGATCTGCCCGCTCTGCCCGTCGCCGAGCAGTTCGCCGGCGCCACGGATTTCCAGGTCGTTGGTGGCGAGCACGAAGCCCGCGCCGAGGTCCTGGGTATTGGCGATTGCTTCCAGGCGCTTTTCTGCATCCGGGGTGATTTGCTGGCGCGGCGGTGTCAGCAGGTACGCGTAAGCCTGGTGGTGACTTCGACCGACGCGGCCGCGCAATTGGTGCAGCTGCGCCAGGCCGAATTTGTCGGCACGCTCGATGATGATGGTGTTGGCGCTCGGCACGTCGATGCCGGTCTCGATGATGGTCGAGGCGATCAGCACGTTGAAGCGCTTGTGGTAGAAGTCGCTCATCACCTGTTCGAGTTCGCGTTCGCGCATCTGCCCGTGGCCGATGCCAATCCGCGCTTCCGGCACCAGTTCGGCGAGGTCGGCGGCGCATTTCTCGATGGTCTTCACGTCGTTATGCAGGTAGTAAACCTGACCGCCACGTAGCAATTCACGTAGCAGGGCCTCTTTGACCGTGCTCTTGTTCTGCTCCATGACGAAGGTCCGCACCGACAGGCGGCGGGCCGGCGGCGTGGCGATGATCGACAGGTCGCGCATGCCCGACACCGCCATATTCAGCGTGCGCGGAATCGGCGTGGCGGTCAGTGTGAGGATGTCGACTTCACTGCGCAGCGCCTTGAGCTGTTCTTTCTGACGGACACCGAAACGGTGCTCTTCGTCGATGATCACCAGCCCGAGGTTTTTGATCTTCACGTCGTCTTGCAGCAGTTTGTGCGTGCCGATGACGATGTCGATCTTGCCTTCGGCGAGGTCCGCCACGGCGGCGTTCACTTCCTTGGTCGACTTGAAGCGGCTCATCACTTCCACGCTCACCGGCCAGTCGGCGAAGCGGTCGCGGAAACTGTTGTAGTGCTGCTGGGCGAGCAGGGTGGTCGGCACCAGGATCGCCACCTGGCGACCGCCGTGCACCGCGATAAATGCCGCGCGCATCGCCACTTCGGTCTTGCCGAAACCGACATCGCCGCAGACCAGGCGGTCCATCGGTTTCGGCGCGAGCATGTCGGCGCGCACGGCTTCGATGGTGGTTTGCTGGTCCGGGGTTTCTTCGAACGGGAAACCGGCGCTGAAGGTTGCGTAGTCGGCTTTCGGATCTTCGAAGGCATAACCTTCGCGAGCGGCGCGGCGGGCATATATGTCGAGCAATTCGGCCGCCACGTCGCGCACCTGTTCGGCGGCTTTGCGTTTGGCTTTCTGCCAGGTTTCCGAGCCAAGACGGTGCAACGGAGCCAAGGCATCGTCACTGCCGGTGTAGCGGGCGATCAAATGCAGGTTGGCGACCGGCACGTAAAGTTTGGCGCCTTCGGCGTATTGCAGGGTCAGGAACTCAGCAGCCTGATCGTCGATTTCCAGCGTCGCTAATCCGAGGTAGCGGCCGACGCCGTGATCGATGTGTACCACCGGCGCGCCTTCGCGCAGCTCGGTAAGGTTTTTGATGACGGCGTCGTTGTTGGCGTCGGCGCGTTTTTCGCGGCGACGGCGCTGCATGACGCGCTGACCGAACAACGGGCTTTCAGCCACCAGCGCCAAGGCCGGATCGTCAAGCACCAGGCCTTCGTCGAGCGGCGCAATGGTAATTGCCAGGCGCTCCTTGCTCGCGACAAAGTCCGGCCAGCTGTCGACGGTTTTCGGTCGCAGCTTCAGGCGTTCCAGCAGTTCCAGCAGCACTTCGCGACGGCCCGCGGATTCGGCGGTGAACAGCACGCGACCGGGGAACTCGTCGAGGAAACCCGCCAGCGCCGCCAGTGGCTGCGTCGCCTTGGCCTCGATGGCCAGGTTCGGCAGCTCCCGCGCCGGGAAGCGCTCGCGGCCGACACCGGTTTCAACGTCCTGTTGACTGGCCACCACACGCGGCCAGCTCTTCAGGCGTGAAAAGCAATCGTCCACCGGCAGGAACAACTCGGCCGGCGGTAATAAAGGACGAGAGGGATCGACGCGGCGCTCTTCATAACGGTTGCGCACATCGTTCCAGAAATTTTCCGCCGCCTGCTCGATGCCCGGCAGTGAGAACACTTGCGTGTCCTGGGGCAGGTAATCGAACAGCGTCGAGGTTTCGTCGAAGAACAGCGGCAGGTAGTACTCGATACCCGCCGGTGTAATCCCGCTGCTCAGATCCTGGAAGATCGGGCAGCGACGGAAGTCGACATCGAAGCGCTCACGGAAGCGCGCCTTGAAACGGGTGACCGCGTCTTTTTGCAGCGGAAACTCGCGAGCCGGCAACAGGCGAACGGTGTCCACCTTGTCGATGGAGCGCTGGTTTTCCGGATCGAACGTACGCAGCGTTTCGATTTCGTCGTCGAACAGGTCGATCCGGAAGGGCAGTTTGCTGCCCATCGGGAACAGATCAATTAGCGAGCCGCGGACAGTGAATTCGCCGTGCTCGTACACGGTGTCGACGTAGCGATAGCCGCTGGCCTCGAGTCGGGTGCGCATCTGCTCGACATCGAGCTTCTGGCCGACGTCCAGAACAAGGCTGCTGCCGAGCAGGAATTTGGTCGGCGCCAGGCGATGCAGAGCCGTGGTGATCGGCACCACCAGCACGCCATGGCTCAGCTCCGGCAGCCTGTAAAGGGCGGCGATGCGCTGGGAAATGATGTCCTGGTGCGGCGAGAACAGATCGTAGGGCAGGGTTTCCCAGTCCGGGAAATGCAGCACCGGCAAATCCGGGGCGAAGAAGCTCAGCTCCTGTTCCAGCCGTTCGGCACTTTGGCTGTCGGCGGTCAGCAGCAGGGTAAAGCGCTTGGCAGCGCTGGCAGCCTCGGCGATGGCCAGGCTCAGGGCGGCACCGGGCAGGTTGCCCCAGTGCTGTTTACCTGCCGCGGCAGGGAGAAGCGGTAGACGCAGAACGGGCACGGAAGGTTGAGCTCCAAGCGTTGCGACAAAGTCGGTAATTGTAGCGGCCCCGGGTGCCGCCTGTCAGTTGCTGACTGTGTCTATTACGCAGGTTTGGCGAAATGTAGTGGTAAAGACAAAAAACAGCGGTTTTTTACTGAAAATTGCCGATTATGTAGTGGCAAAACGACCGAGTGTTACGGAGAGTTACGGATAAGACAGCGGTGTCTCCAAAAAATTGACTGCGCTGAAAGCCCCGGTTTTACAGGGCTCCGGCAACGCGTGATTTTTTTGAACGGGAATTTGTTACGGATCGCACGACAGGCGCGCATTGCTACGGGGAGCACTCGGCGGCATAATGTAGCCCCTTTTTTCTGCCCCTACATGTGGAAGGTTCCCGTGACTCAGAAGCCCGACCAGTGTCTTGGTGAATGGATCGACCGTGAAGCACTCGCAGAAGCGATGATTCCGCTTATCGGTCAGCTCTACCGCAATAACAACGTGGTGAGCTCGATCTATGGCCGCAGCCTGATCAACCAGTCTGTCATCGCGATTCTCAAAGCTCACCGCTTTGCTCGCCATCGTTCTTCCGACGATAGCGAACTCTCCGTCCACGAAACATTCCCTCTGCTTAAAGCCATGAGCGAGCTCAAGCTCGGCGCGGCTTCGGTAGACCTGGGCAAGTTGGCGTACAAATTCCGCGTCGAAGGCAATGGCCGCACAGCCGAGCAGTTCGTCCGTGAAGAATTGGCTGACGTGGTTGGCCAGCAAAACGCTTCCGCTCGCAAAGGCACCGACGTTGTGCTGTACGGCTTCGGTCGCATCGGCCGTCTGCTGGCGCGCATCCTGATCGAAAAAACCGGTGGCGGCGACGGTCTGCGTCTGCGTGCCATCGTGGTGCGCAAAGGCGCCGAGAACGACCTGACCAAGCGCGCAAGCCTGTTGCGTCGCGATTCGGTACACGGTCCGTTCAACGGCACCATCGTCATCGACGAAGAAAACAACACCATCACCGCCAACGGTAACCTGATCCAGGTGATCTACGCGAAGAACCCGGCCGAGGTGGATTACACCCAGTACGGCATCAAAGACGCACTGCTGGTGGACAACACCGGTGTATGGCGTGACGCCGAGGGCCTGGGTCAGCACCTGGCGTGCCCGGGTATTGACCGCGTTGTTCTGACCGCGCCTGGCAAGGGCAAGCTGAAGAACATCGTTCACGGCATCAACCATGGCGAAATCACCGCTGACGACAAGATCGTTTCGGCCGCTTCCTGCACCACCAACGCCATTGTGCCGGTGCTGAAAGCTGTGAATGACAAGTTCGGCATCGTCAATGGTCACGTTGAAACGGTTCACTCGTACACCAACGACCAGAACCTGATCGACAACTTCCACAAAGGCGATCGCCGTGGCCGTAGCGCCGCGCTGAACATGGTCATCACCGAGACCGGTGCCGCCACCGCTGCTGCCAAGGCCCTGCCTGAGCTGGCCGGCAAGCTGACTGGCAACGCCATCCGTGTTCCGACGCCAAACGTGTCGATGGCCATTCTCAACCTGAACCTTGAGAAAGCCGCCACCCGTGAAGAGATGAACGAGTACCTGCGCTACATGGCGCTGCACTCCGATCTGCACAAGCAAATCGACTTCGTCAATTCGCAGGAAGTGGTTTCCACCGACTTCGTTGGCTCGCGCCACGCAGGCGTTGTGGATGCTGAAGCAACCATCACCCAAGACAACCGCGTTGTTCTGTACGTTTGGTACGACAACGAATTCGGTTACAGCTGCCAGGTGGTTCGCGTGATGGAAGACATGGCCGGTGTAAACCCGCCAGCGTTCCCGCGCTAAGCCTTAGCTGGAAATGAAAACGCCCCGACTTTGGTCGGGGCGTTTTTGTTTGTGTGTCTGTTGGATCTTTGTTGCCAGCACCGGCCTCATCGCTAGCAGGCTAGCTCTCACAGGGGACTTGTGAACGCTACAGATCCAGTGTGGGAGCTAGCCTGCTAGCGAAAGCGATCTGTCAGGCGCCGCCGACCACAGCGGCTTGCGCAGTCCGCAATTCATGCCGATTGCCTTTGAACAACACCAGCGTCGCAATCAACCCCAGCACCGCCGCGCCACTGAGCCAGATTCCCGGTGCAGCCTTGTTATCCAGCACATGAATCAGGTAGGTACAGGCAGCGGGCGTAAACCCGCCAAAGGTCGCCGTCGCCAGGCTGTAGGCCAAAGAGAAACCAGTCGTACGAACTTCCACCGGCATGATCTCGGTCAGCGCCACGACCATGGCACCGTTGTACGAGCCATACAGGAACGACAGCCACAATTCGACAATCAGCAAATGGCTGAAACTCGGGTTCGCCACCAGCCACGACAGGGCCGGGTAGGCTGTGAGGATCGCCAAAATAGTCGCTGCCAGCAGTAGGGGTTTACGCCCGATCTTGTCGGACACTGCGCCCATCACCGGCAGCCAGAAAAAGTTCGACAGGCCAATGCAGACCGTTACCAGCAGCGCATCCAGATCCGACAAATGCAGTTCGGCTTTGCCGAAGGTCGGGGTGTAGGCGGTGATCAGGTAAAACGACACGGTCGTCATCACCACCAGCGCCATGCCGGCGATGACAATGCCAAAGTTCTGACCGATCGAGCGGACGATTTCCCGCAGGGTAGGGCGATGTTTACGCGCCTGGAACTCAGGGGTTTCCTCCAGCGAACGACGAATCACGAAGATCACCGGCACGATCATGCATCCGATCAGGAACGGCACGCGCCAGCCCCAGTCACCCATTTCTTCCGGGCTGAGCCAGTGGTTCAAGACGACCCCCAACAGGCCGGCGAAAACCACCGCCGCTTGCTGACTGGCGGACTGCCAACTGACGAAGAAGCCTTTGCGGCCCGGTTTGGAAATCTCGGCGAGATACACCGATACACCGCCCAACTCCACGCCCGCCGAGAAACCTTGCAACAGGCGACCGAACAGTACGAGCAGCGGCGCGGCCACGCCCAATGTGGCGTAACCCGGTACGCAGGCAATCAACACCGTGCCCGCGGCCATCATCGCGAGGGTGATGATCAACCCTTTGCGGCGACCATGACGGTCGATGTAGGCGCCGAGGAAAATCGCACCCAATGGACGCATGAGGAAGCCGGCGCCAAACGTGGCCAGCGATAACATCAGGGATGCGAAAGCGCTGTCGGTAGGGAAGAAGGTTTTGGCGATGGCCGTGGCGTAAAAGCCGTAGACCATGAAGTCGAACATCTCGAGAAAATTGCCGCTGACAACGCGAAAAATCGCTTTGCCTTTGCTCGTATTGGAAGACATGTGTAAGTACTCACGCTGGTAAATCTTGCTTGAAACGCTGGACCTGTGGGAGCGAGACCGGCTTGCCGGCGATGGCGTGGGGTCAATCAGCATTGATGTTGGCTGGCACACCGCTATCGCCGGCAAGCCGGTCTCGCTCCCACAGGTTTTGCGTCTTGCTGACGGGCACTGGCAGACCTCGCTCCCATGCGCTCTGAGGCCCATAATGGCGGGCGCGGTTTTGAGGGGAGATGAAGATTTGTTAACTGGACGGTGGAGTGGACTTGTGGTGCTGGCCGGCATTTTGTCCGGTTGTGGCAATGGCGAAAGCCTGGAACGCTTCGACGGCCCAACCATGGGCAGTCGTTATTCCATTCAATACGTAAGACATTCCTCCACGCCCGGGCCGAAAGCGGTGCAGGCCGAAGTAGAAAATATCCTCGCCGAAGTGGATCGACAATTCTCGACCTATCGCAGCGACTCGGACACCGTACGCTTCAACGCACTGCCGGCCGGTCGCTGTCAGGTCATGCCTGGCCCTGTGCTCGAATTGATCCGTGTGGGCGAGCAGTTGTCATCCCAAAGCGACGGCTCCTTCGACTTGACGGTAGAGCCGCTGCTCAACCTGTGGGGATTCGGGCCCCAGTCCCGGGAAGAAAAAGTGCCGACCGCCGACGCCTTGGCCCTGACGCGACAGCGCGTTGGATATGGTCACTTACGCATCGACGGCGATCGGTTGTGTAAAGATGCGCCGGTGGAAGTCGACTTCAACAGTCTCGCCGCTGGCTATGCTGTCGATCGGATCGCCGGGAGGCTCGAGGCTTTGGGCATCGACAGTTACCTCGCCGAAGCCACCGGCGAACTCAAGGCGGCGGGCAAGAAACTCGACGGTTCACCCTGGAAGATTGCGTTGGAGGAACCCCGCGACGATCAGCAAGTGGCTCAGCGCATCATCAATGTGGACGGCTACGGCGTGTCCACTTCCGGGGATTACCGCAACTATTTCGAACAGGACGGTCGGCGTTATTCCCACACCTTCGATGCCCGCACCGGTGCGCCGGTCCTACACGCCCTGGCGTCAGTCACGGTGATTCATCCTTCTGTGTTGATGGCCGATGGCTTATCGACGCTGTTGCTGATTCTCGGTCCTGAACGGGGTTGGGACTATGCCGAAACTCACAACATCGGTGCATTCTTTGTGATTCGTGCCGATACAGGTTTCGTCACACGAACCAATCAGGCTTTTGAACGCCTCAGTGGCGGAAAAACCGAATGATTACGGCGATTTGCGCATTGAAGACTGGCGTTGTAGTGCAGGCAAAAGTAGCCTACGACGCGACCAAGGGTTAATGTGCGCGGCGTTGACGCTTCTATAGACTGTGTCCGGGTTCTGCACTGGCCCCAAATTGTTCCTTCACGCCGCAGATCGGCGTGATTTAGCCGCAGGTGCCGAGGGCGCCGCGGCCTGTTCTGAGGAGTACGCATGGCTGTCTACAACTACGACGTGGTGGTGCTGGGTTCCGGCCCGGCGGGAGAAGGCGCGGCAATGAACGCCGCCAAAGCAGGGCGCAAGGTGGCGATGGTTGATAGCCGTCGCCAGGTCGGCGGCAACTGCACCCACCTGGGCACCATCCCGTCCAAGGCACTGCGTCACTCGGTCCGGCAGATCATGCAGTTCAACACCAACCCGATGTTCCGGGCCATTGGTGAGCCACGCTGGTTCTCGTTCCCGGACGTGCTGAAAAGCGCCGAAAAAGTCATCTCCAAACAAGTCGCCTCGCGCACCGGCTATTACGCTCGTAACCGCGTCGACGTGTTCTTCGGCACCGGCAGCTTCGCCGACGAGCAAACCATCGAAGTGGTCTGCGCCAACGGCGTGGTCGAAAAACTGGTGGCCAAGCACATCATCATCGCCACCGGCTCGCGTCCTTATCGCCCGGCGGACATCGATTTCCATCACCCGCGTATCTACGATAGCGACACCATCCTCAGCCTCGGCCACACCCCGCGCAAACTCATCGTTTACGGCGCTGGCGTAATCGGTTGCGAATACGCGTCGATCTTCAGCGGTCTGGGCGTGCTGGTTGAACTGGTGGACAACCGTGGTCAGTTGCTGAGCTTCCTCGACTCGGAAATTTCCCAGGCGCTGAGCTACCACTTCAGCAACAACAACATCACGGTTCGCCACAACGAAGACTACGACCGCGTCGAAGGCGTGGACAACGGCGTGATCCTGCACCTCAAGTCCGGCAAGAAGATCAAAGCCGACGCCTTGCTCTGGTGCAACGGCCGGACCGGCAACACCGATCAACTGGGTCTGGAAAACATCGGCGTCAAGGTCAACAGCCGTGGCCAGATCGAAGTCGACGAAGCCTACCGCACCTGCGTACCGAACATTTACGGCGCCGGTGACGTGATCGGCTGGCCGAGCCTGGCCAGTGCCGCGCACGACCAGGGACGCTCAGCGGCTGGCAGCATCGTTGATAACAACAGCTGGCGCTTCGTGAATGACGTGCCGACCGGCATCTACACCATTCCGGAAATCAGCTCGATCGGCAAGAACGAGCAGGAGCTGACGCAGGCCAAGGTGCCGTACGAAGTGGGCAAGGCGTTCTTCAAAAGCATGGCGCGTGCGCAGATTGCCGGCGAGCCTCAGGGCATGCTGAAGATTCTGTTCCACCGCGAGACGCTTGAAGTGCTGGGTGTTCACTGCTTCGGTTATCAGGCGTCGGAGATCGTGCACATCGGTCAGGCGATCATGAACCAGCCGGGCGAATTGAACACGCTGAAGTACTTCGTCAACACCACGTTCAACTACCCGACCATGGCCGAAGCCTATCGGGTCGCGGCGTACGATGGCCTCAACCGGCTTTTTTGAGCGGCTCCGGCCGGTGGCCTGAGCCGGCCGGGGAGACCGATTTCAGCAATTCTCGAGCGTGGCAGTGGCCAAACCGGGAAAGTCTGTAATCAGGCTGTCAACGCCGAAGTCGGCGAGTCTGCGCATCAGCGCGGGCTCGTTGACTGTCCATACCGACACATGCAACCCCTGACGCTGCGCCTTCTGCAGGCGTTCCGGCGTACACAGGGTCCAGTTCAGCGCCAGAATCTCACAGCCATAGCTTTGCGCGACCTTCAGCGGGTCGAGCCAGGCGTATTCGGCCACCAGTCCGCGGGACACGTCCGGCACCAGGTCCAAAGCCGCTTTCAACACTTCTCGCGAACTCGAGGTGATGGTGACTTTGTCGAGCATGCCGAAACGCTGAGCCATTTCGCGAATCGCCAGCACCGTGGTTGCGGCGCGGGTGCGTGAAGCGCTTTTGACTTCCAGCTGCCAGTGCTCGAAGTCGCATTTCTCGAACAATTCTTCCAGCGTCGGAATCGGGCACGGCTTGATCCAGCTCGGGCCACCCTTGCGTGCGTCGTAGGTCACCAGCTCTGCCGCCGAGTGCTCGACCACCTTGCCGCGACGGTCGGTGGTGCGCTTGAGGGTCGGGTCATGAATGACCATCAACTCGTTGTCCATGGACAGATGCAGGTCCAGTTCGCAGCGGCGCACGCCGTGCTTGAGGCATTCCTGAAAGCTGGTCAGGGTGTTTTCCGGTGCTTCGCCCTTGGCGCCGCGATGGCCGTAGATGAGGGTCACGGTTCTTCCTTAATTTAAATGCCTGATTCGTTTTCGCGGGCCAGACGTCGTTCCTGGGCCTGCTTCTGAAAAATGTAGCGGGCCAGCAGTTGGCGCTGGGCATCGGTCGGACGTTCGAACTCGGTGCCGACGTCATAGCCGTCGCCCTTTCGATCGCAATGGGTAACGCGCGCCCGCAGCAACAGGCCGAGGGCTTGCGGCATCAGCACCATTTTCACCGACAGGTGCGTGCCCGTGGCAACCGGTGTCGGGTGCTGGAACTCGATGCCACCCTCGGAGATGATCACGGGCTGCGGCTCGCCGATCTGCCCGAGCACGGTGACTGCAATCACCTGGCTGAGCAGATCGATGCGTTTGTTCTGGGACTTCAGGAACGCCGCGAGGTTGCGGTCGCGCTCACTGATCTGGCGCAACAGGTGTTGCGATTCGAATTCGCTCAGGTGCAGTTCGCTGAGCAGGTTGAAGAGTGGGGAAGCATCCTGCAACACTTCCTGGCCTGCGGCTTCGGGAGCGGACAGGGGCCGAATTTCCAGTGCGATCGTGTCCTCGATACGGTAGTATTCGCGGCGATCTTCTTCATCTAATGTCGACATGGCGAACCCATGGTAGCGGCGGTGGTCTGAGTGTAAAGCTGGTTATCGACCCCCGCCACAAGGACGTTCCTTTTCCCTCCGAACAAGCCCCGACATGTTCAGACCTCTCTTCGTATTTATTGGCACGCGTTATACCCGTGCAAAGCGTCGCAATCATTTTGTGTCGTTCATTTCCCTGACTTCGATGATCGGTCTTGCCCTCGGCGTGATCGTGATGATCGTGGTGCTGTCGGTCATGAACGGCTTCGATCATGAGATGCGCACCCGCGTGCTGGGCATGGTGCCCCACGCGACCATCGAGTCCGGCGAGCCGATCAGCGACTGGCAAGACCTCGCCGCCAAGGTGAAGCAGAACCCGCAGGTGACGGCCGTGGCGCCGTTCACTCAGATGCAGGGTTTGCTGACCAACAACGGCAAGGTCTCCAAAGTGCTGCTCAATGCCATCGACCCGGCGCTGGAACGCCAGGTGTCGATCATTGACAAGTTCATGCTGCAGGGCAAACTCGATGACCTCGCGCCCGGCAGTTTCGGCATCGTCATCGGCGACAAGGCGGCCGCCAAGCTCGGCGCGGCCATCGGCGACAAGCTGACCTTCGTCGCGCCGGAAGTCACCGTGACCCCGGCCGGCATGTTCCCGCGCATGAAGCGTTTTACCGTGGTCGGCATCTTCCATGTCGGCGCAGGCGAGATTGACGGCTACCTGGGCGTCACCAACCTGCAGGACCTGGCGAAGCTGCACCGCTGGAAGCCGGATCAGGTGCAGGGCATCCGCCTGAAGTTCGACGATCTGTTCCAGGCCCCACGCACTGCATGGAACATCGCCCAGCAGCTCGGCGAAGACCATTTCTACGCCCGCGACTGGACCCGCACCCACGGCAATCTGTATCAGGCGATCCGCATGGAAAAAGCCATGATTGGTCTGCTGTTGTTGCTGATCGTTGCCGTGGCCGCGTTCAACATCATTTCCACGCTGGTGATGGTGGTGAACGACAAGAAGGGCGACATTGCGATTTTGCGTACCCTCGGCGCCACGCCGCGTTCGATCATGGCGATCTTCATGGTGCAGGGCACCGTCATTGGCGTGGTCGGCACGATGATCGGCGCTGTGGTCGGGATCTTCGCCGCGCTGAACGTCAGTGCCGCGATCTCGGCCCTCGAAGGCCTGATCGGGCACAAGTTCCTCAACGCCGACGTGTACTTCATCGATTACCTGCCGTCGCAAGTGCAGAGCCAGGATGTGTTGATGGTCTGCGCCGCCGCGTTGGTCCTGAGTTTCCTCGCCACCCTGTATCCAGCCTGGCGTGCCGCGCGCACCCAGCCTGCGGAGGCGCTACGTTATGAGTGAGTCGGGCATGAGTGATAAAGCAATCTTGAGCTGCCGCAACCTGGGCAAATCCTACGAGGAAGGTCCGGAGTCGGTAGAAGTTCTGGCCGGTCTGCAACTGGAGCTGCATCCGGGCGAGCGCGTGGCGATTGTCGGCACCTCGGGGTCGGGTAAAAGTACTTTGCTCAACCTGTTGGGCGGTCTCGATACGCCGACCAAGGGCAGCGTCTGGCTTGATGGTGAAGAGCTGTCGGCACTCAGCGAGAAAAATCGCGGTCTGTTGCGCAATCGGTCGCTGGGTTTCGTTTACCAGTTCCACCATTTGCTGCCGGAATTCACCGCGCTGGAAAACGTCTGCATGCCGCTGCTGATCGGCAAGACCGCAATCCCGGAAGCGCGCCAGCGTGCGACGGCGTTGTTGGAGCGGGTTGGGCTGGGCCATCGCCTCGAGCACAAACCGGCGGAATTGTCCGGTGGTGAACGTCAGCGTGTGGCCATCGCCCGCGCCCTGGTGAACAAGCCAGGTCTGGTGATGCTCGACGAGCCAACCGGCAACCTCGACTCCCACACCGCTCAGGGCATTCAGGATTTGATGCTGGAACTCAGCACCTCGATGCGCACAGCGTTCCTGGTGGTGACCCACGACATGAACCTGGCTCGCCAGATGGATCGCGTCCTGCATTTGCAGGAAGGTTGCCTGACGCCTATCTGATTGGCCGAAACCCGGTGTCTGAAAAGACGTCGGGTCTTTTTGTTTTTATACGGTGCCCCAGCGAATGTTCAGACCGTTATCGATCTTTATCGGCACGCGCTATACCCGCGCCAAGCGCCGCAATCGCTTTGTTTCGTTCATCTCGATGACCTCGATGATCGGCCTCGCCCTCGGTGTCCTGGCGATGATCGTGGTGCTGTCGGTGATGAACGGGTTCCAGCGCGAAATGAGCTCGCGCATCCTCGGCATGGTGCCCCACGCGACCATCGTCGGCGTCAATCCGATCGATGATTGGCAGCCGGTGGCCGCCGCCGCGATGAAAAACCCGGAAGTGACCGCCGCCGTGCCCTTCACCGAGATGGAAGGCATGCTCTCCTATAAAGGCACGATGCAGCCGATTCAGGTCAGCGGTGTCGATCCGGCACTGGAAGGCAAGGTCTCGATCGTTGCCCAGCACATCGTTCAGGGCCGTCTCGATGCCTTGAAGCCGGGCGAGTTCGGTGTGGTGATCGGTGAGATCACGGCGCGGCGTTTCCGCTTGAACGTCGGCGACAAGATCACTCTGATCGTGCCGGAAGTCAGCAACGCGCCGGGCGGAATTACCCCGCGCATGCAGCGACTGAACGTGGTGGGTGTGTTCAAGGTGGGCGCCGAGCTGGACGGCTCGATGGCACTGATCCACGTCGCCGATGCTGCGCAAATGCAGCATTGGGAACCGAATCAGGTGCAGAGCGTGCGCCTGGCGGTGAAGGATTTGTACGCGGCGCCGCAGGTTTCCAGCGACATTGCTGGCGGCCTGGGCAAGGCTTACAAGGCTGACGACTGGACCCACACCCAGGGCAGCCTGTTCAGCGCGATGAAAATGGAAAAAACCATGATCGGCCTGTTGTTGCTGATGATCGTTGCGGTGGCGGCGTTCAACATCATCGCCACCCTGATCATGGTGGTGAACGACAAGGGCGCGGACATCGCGATCCTGCGCACCATCGGCGCCACGCCACGGCAGATCATGGCGATCTTCATGGTCCAGGGCACGGTGATCGGGGTGGTCGGCACCTTGATCGGCGGCGTGCTCGGCGTGATTGCCGCGCTGAACGTCAGTGAGCTGGTGGGCTGGGTGGAGCGGGTGAGCGGGCAGCACATCTTCAGTTCCGATGTGTATTTCGTCAGCAACCTGCCTTCGGAATTGCAGGGCGGGGATGTGTTGTTGATTTGCTCGGCGGGGTTTGTGTTGAGCTTCCTCGCCACGGTTTACCCGGCGTGGCGTGCGGCGAAGATCGAGCCGGCTCACGCGTTGCGGTATTCGTAAGCCCTTAGACCTCCTTCGCGAGCAGGCTCGGCTCCTACAGTGGGCGGAGTCGTTCACAAATGTGTGATTCGACTCGGTCAACTGTAGGAGCCGAGCTTGCTCGCGATGAGGCCAGTCCTGCTGGCCTCAATCCCCTTTTGGTAACTCAATCACAAACCGCGTCCACCCATTCTCAGATTCACAACGAATCTGCCCACCATGGGCACGAACGATCGACTGGGTAATTGCCAATCCCAACCCCGCATGTTCACTACTGCCTTCCTGTCGGGCCGGATCCGCCCGGTAGAACCGATCAAACAAACGCGGCAGTAATGTCCCGTCAATGCCTTCACCGCTGTTCTCAACCGTCAGGCTCAACCCTTCAGGCCGCTCGATAATCCGTACACGAACCTCACCCTCGGCCGGCGTAAACCGCAACGCGTTATCCAGCAAATTGGAAAGTGCCCGCCGCAACATGCTCCGGTCACCCGCCATGCGCGCATGACCTTCACGACTCAACGTCACCCGAGCGTCCTCGGCCAGCGGCGCAAAAAACTCCAGCAACACATCCACTTCGTCCGCCAGTTCCAGCGGTTCACGCGTGGGCATCAACAAACCATGGTCAGCCTTGGCTAGGTACAACATGTCGTTGACCAGTTGCGCCATCCATTGCAGTTCTTCGAGGTTGCTGTGCAGCGCTTCGCGGTAATCCTCGATGGGCCGCGGGCGGGTGAGGGTGACCTGGGTGTGGGTCAGCAGGTTCGACAGCGGCGTGCGCAGTTCATGGGCGATGTCGGCGGAAAACGCCGAGAGCCGCTGAAAAGAGTCGTCGAGCCGTCCGAGCATGGCGTTGAAGTGGTGGGCCATTTCCGCGAGTTCAGGCGGCATGTCGTCTTCGGGCAGGCGAGCGTTGAGCGATTGCGCCGAAACACCGTGGGCAACCGCACTCATGCGTCGCAATGGACGTAACCCGCTGCGCGCCGCCCAGGCGCCGAGCAGCGCCGTGGCCAGGGCTGACAAGCCAACGGTGAGCCAGATCAAGTGCTGCATGCGTTGCAGAAAATGCTGGTGATGGGTGATGTCCAGCAGCAGAGTCAATTGCGGTGAATCAGGCTTGTCGACAAACAATGGCGCATTCAGGACTCGGTAGTCGGTGTCGTTGTCATTGATGGTCGACAAGCCCGGTTTTTGCGGGAGCTTGTCGGGCAGGCGCGTCGAACTGTCATACCAACGCTGGCCGTCGCTGCCGGTAATCCGCAGTGAAAGATCCGCCTGGCGACTCAATTCATCCGCCAGTTTGACTTCGCTTTCGCTCGACCGGATGTCGTGAAGCGCCCGACGCAAACCAATCAACTTGCCGTCCAGCAACTGCTGGTCCAGTTCAACAAAATGCGCCTCGCTGGCGCGACTGAACAACACCCCGGCGAACAACGAAACCACGGCGGTGCAGGCGGCAAACAGCAGCGCCAGGCGGCTGCTCAAGGACAGTCGGCGCATCAGGCAGGACGCTCTTCAAGGACATAACCCATGCCGCGCACGGTGTGGATCAACTTGTTCGGGAACTCGTCGTCGATCTTCAGGCGCAAACGGCGGATGGCGACTTCGATGACATTGGTGTCGCTGTCGAAATTCATGTCCCACACCTGGGAAGCGATCAGCGACTTGGGCAGCACTTCGCCCTGACGGCGCAGGAGCATTTCCAGCAGGGCGAATTCCTTGGCGGTCAGATCTATGCGTTGGCCGCTGCGTTCGACACGGCGGCGGATCAAATCCAGGCGCAAATCGGCCAGTTGCAGGCTGGTTTCCTGAGGCGAGGCGCTGCCTCTGCGCAACAGGCTGCGGACCCGTGCCAACAGTTCGGAGAAGGCGAACGGCTTGACCAGGTAATCGTCGGCGCCGAGTTCGAGGCCGTGGACCCTGTCCTCCACCGCATCTCGCGCTGTCAGAAAAAGTACTGGCGTATCGAGGCCTGCGCTGCGCACGGCTTGCAGGATTTGCCAGCCATCGCGCCCCGGCAGCATCACATCGAGGATCAGTAACGCATATTCACCACTCAGCGCCAATTGTTGACCGGTGCTGCCGTCGGCCACCAGATCGGTGGTGAACCCGGCCTCCGCCAGGCCCTGGCGCAGGTAATGGCCGGTTTTCGGTTGGTCTTCGACAATCAGCAGTTTCATGGGCGACTCGAGGCAAGTGGAACGAACGCTTTATACCGTGGGCAGCGTCAGTACAGGCCAACCTGACAAAGTTGTAATCTGGCCGTCAGGTTGTGGGCAGTGGCGGCAGTTTAAAGTTTTCCACAGGCTGAACCTTATCTTGTTGGAGTACGACTATGTTTTTGCGCACACCTCTGATGCTGGTCGCGTGTTTGCTGGCGTTGAGCTCGCCGGCGTGGGCATCGCCGGCGCACACCTACGACTTCGGTCAACCGGCCCCGGCGGCAAAGGCTGATCGCAGTGTCGAAGTGGTGATGGGCGACATGTCGTTCACCCTCAATGCCATCGATATCAAGGCTGGTGAGACGGTTCGCTTTGTGCTGGTGAATAAAGGCCAGTTACTGCACGAATTCAACCTTGGCGACGCGGCGATGCATGCAAAACATCAGCAGGAAATGTTGAAGATGCAGCAGAGCGGCATGCTTGCGCCTACAGGCATGAAGGAAATGGACCACGGTTCGATGGCTGGCATGGATCACGGAATGATGAAACACGACGACCCGAATAGCGTCCTCGTTGAACCTGGCAAAACCGCCGAGCTGGCCTGGACCTTCACCAAGGCCACCCGCCTGGAATTTGCCTGCAATATCCCTGGCCACTATCAGGCTGGCATGGTCGGCAAGTTGACTGTCAGTCAGTTAGCACTCAAAGGCGGGCGCAAAGGCTGGTAGAATCCGCTGATTCTTCAGTCAGGTTTCCGCCATGCATCCCGCAGCCGAACACTCGCCGCTGGGCAAATCCAGCGAATACATCGCCACTTACACGCCGTCCTTGCTGTTCCCGATCCCGCGCACCGCGAAATGGGCCGAGCTGGGCCTGACGGCAGAAACCCTGCCGTACAAGGGCGTGGACTTCTGGAACTGCTTCGAGCTGTCGTGGCTGTTGCCGTCCGGCAAACCCGTGGTGGCGATCGGCGAATTCAGCATCCCGGCGGATTCGCCGAACATCATCGAATCCAAGTCGTTCAAGCTGTACTTGAACTCGCTGAACCAGACGCCGTTTGCCGACGCCGCGAGCCTTGAAGCGACGCTGGTGAAAGACCTGTCCGCTGCGGCTGGCAAACCGGTTGGTGTGCGGATTCGCAGCCTGAAAGACGTTGAAGCCGAAGGCGTCGTGGCGCTGCCGGGCGTGTGCATCGATGATCTGGAGATCAGCGTCAGCAACTACGAGCATCCGCGGCCGGAGCTGCTGCGTTGCGACGCGTCGCGCATTGTCGAGGAGAGCGTGCACAGTCATTTGCTCAAGTCCAATTGCCCGGTCACCAGCCAGCCGGACTGGGGCAGCGTAGCGGTGGAATACCGTGGCGCGGCGCTGGATCATGCGAGTTTGCTGGAATACATCGTGAGTTTTCGCCAGCACTCGGACTTCCATGAACAGTGCGTGGAGCGGATTTTCCTCGACCTGCAACGGTTGCTGAAGCCGGAGAAGCTGACGGTGTATGCGCGATATGTGCGTCGGGGTGGGTTGGATATCAATCCGTATCGCAGCACTGAAGAAGTGCAACTGCCGAACCACCGCCTGGTTCGCCAATAAAGATTACTGTAGGAGCGAGCTTGCTCGCGATGGAGTGTCAGCTGCATTGGTGTCGACTGACACACCATCGCGAGCAAGCTCGCTCCTACAAGGGAGTGCGTTCAAATCGTAGATATGAAAAAGCCCCGCCATCACGGCAGGGCTTTTTTGTATCCGGTGGCTTCAGATCCCCATATTGCCCAGGGCCTGCACGATGTTGCGCAGTGTGCCGGCGAGGGTAGGGTGCTCAATTTCGAAGCGCTCTACGGCCAGATTCACATTGTCGGAGAGGCTGGAGTCCTGGGTTTTGGTTTCCAGTTCAAGCTCAAGTTCAATCTGTTGCATCAATGCATGCAGGTCTTCGCGCTCGGCTTCCGTCAGCGGCGGATTCTGTTCCAGTTGCTCGCGCAGAGTATTGAGCTGTTCTTGCAGTTCGCGGGCAGGCATGGCGTTCTTCCTTTTATCGATAGGCACTGGCATAGACCGCAGCAGTGCGCCAAAGGTCTATGGCTGACCTTTAGATTAATCCACTCGCGCGCAACCTGCATGCTTCGTAGGTGTAAGGCAGCGGTCAGGGCTTTTCGCCCTTGAGGCGGCGCAGGCTGATGTCGGC
Organism: Pseudomonas sp. LBUM1651; assembly: GCF_059716135.1. Classification (NCBI taxonomy): domain Bacteria; kingdom Pseudomonadati; phylum Pseudomonadota; class Gammaproteobacteria; order Pseudomonadales; family Pseudomonadaceae; genus Pseudomonas; species Pseudomonas sp. LBUM1651. The sequence goes on from NZ_CP166805.1 coordinate 2,087,866, forward strand.
CAGACAGGTGTCGAGCTCACCGAGGTGATCGATCACCGAGTGCACGCCCAGGCTGAACAGTTGCACCGTTGCCTTGCCGCGCAGGTGTTCCCGTTCCTTTTGGCTCAAGGCTTGCCATTCGCTGGGCGCCAGCCCGCAGAGCGAGCCGCAGGAGGCCAGGCCAATCGTCCACAGCCCGGCATTCAGGCCCGACTGCAGCAATCGCGGTTCACCGCTGACCAGCACGCAGCCGTCCAAGCGCTCGACATTCAGCGCCATCAAGGCTTGCCAGCACGCATTCGGCGCGGGCCAAGGATTGATTGTTGCGGGGTGTTGCGAAGGTTTGATCCATTCCGGCAGAGCGGCGGCCAGGGAATGGCTAAGGGCAGGGGCGAGTTCGTCGAGCCAGGCGCAGGGAATCTGCTGACGTTGCAAACTGTGCAAACTGTCCAGAGCCCCCGGCGTGACCTCGGCGTGCTCGGCAGAATGGGCGTCGTGCTGGCGCGTGCGGGCGCCGAAATCCACCAGGCAACCGCTGAGGCCGAACAGGACGGCGGTCAGGCTGGGTGCGGCGAGGGGCAAGGCTTCGGCGTGCGGCATGTCAACGTCCCTGAAATAGCGACAAGGCTATGCGTTGCCGATGACAGTTGAGTGACATTGATGTGAATCGCTCACAGTCAGGGCGAATCATCCGTAGGCCATCACGCACGATACTGCCTAAAGGGGCTTTTCCACCTTATACTAGCCAGCTTAATGCCCGGGCCAAGACGCCCGCGCCAGTAAAAACCAAGGAGTTTTCTATGCGCTGGAGCAATCATCTAGCTCAGCTTTGTGTGTGCGCCAGTGTGTTGCTGGCTCCGTTCGTTGCCCAGGCAGCCTCGGAAGACGACCCTTGGGAAAGCATCAACCGTCCGATCTACAAATTCAACGATGTGGTCGACACCTATGCGCTGAAGCCTTTGGCGCAGGGTTACCAGTTCGTCACCCCGCAGTTTCTCGAAGACGGCATCCACAACATGTTCCGCAACGTCGGTGATGTCACCAACCTTGCCAACAACATCTTGCAGGCCAAACCGGCCGCCGCCGGGGTCGATACCGCGCGCCTGATCTTCAACACCACCTTCGGCGTGCTGGGCTTCTTCGACGTGGGCACTGAAATGGGCCTGAACCGTAGCGACGAAGACTTCGGTCAGACGCTGGGCTACTGGGGCGTAGGAAGCGGTCCGTACGTGATGCTGCCATTGCTGGGCCCAAGCACTCTGCGTGATGCTCCGGCGAAGTACGTCGATGGCTACACCGGCCCATACCCATACATTCACGATGTGCCGGTGCGTAACTCGATCTTCGGCCTCAACATCGTCGACACCCGCGCCAGCCTGCTGTCCGCCGAGAAGCTCATCAGCGGCGATAAGTACACCTTCATCCGTAATGCGTACTTGCAGAACCGCGAATTCAAAGTCAAAGACGGTCAGGTCGAAGACGATTTCTGATCTCGACCGGTAAAACGAAGAAGGCGGCCAGTTGGCCGCCTTCTTTGGTTTTGGATCCGGGTTATTTCATCTTCAAGATTGTAAGGCCGAGTGTCTGGCTGCCGCCGTCCTGTTCTTTGACCCACACCACTTCGGTGTCGGCCTCGAGGCCTTTGAGTGCCGCGTGATCGGAATCGATCCGCACGCTGAGGCGGTCACCAGCCTTGAACAAACGAGGCGCCTCAACCTGCATGCCACTGCTGGAAAGGTCGATACAGACGGCTGCAACTTCGTCTCCTTCATGAATCAGCGCAACATCGGCATCAACCCGCATGCGGATGAAATCACGCTTTTCGCTGTAGTCCCGATCGGTTTGACTCATGGGCTTGGTCCTTCCATTGGGTTACGGTTTTGCCTGTTCTTATAACTCCCGGTGATTTGACAAGTAAAGACGTCAAGCGACCATCGGCGTGAGCTTGAAACGCCCCGCGGATGGGAGTACCGTCTGCGCCTTAGAAGGGCACCTCTGGTGTGCCTGTGAGTAGGGCGAATGCCCGAAAGCGGTGCAACAGAGAGGCTAGAAAGCGAATCCAGTAGTGTGCGCGGGGTCAATTGCCCAGCCTGCTACGCCAACCTAATTCTGGCGCCGTTTGCCCACATGCCAAAAACCAGTGCCACGCTGCTGATAATCGATGATGACGAAGTAGTGCGCGCGAGCCTCGCCGCCTATTTGGAAGACAGTGGTTTCAGCGTCTTGCAGGCCAGCAATGGCCAGCAGGGTCTTCAGGTATTCGAGCAAGACAAGCCCGACTTGGTCATCTGCGATCTGCGCATGCCGCAGATGGGCGGACTCGAACTCATCCGCCAGGTCACCGAGCGGTCACCGCAAACCCCAGTGATTGTGGTGTCGGGTGCCGGCGTGATGAACGACGCGGTCGAGGCCTTGCGCCTGGGCGCAGCGGATTACCTGATCAAACCTCTCGAAGATCTGGCCGTGCTCGAGCACTCCGTGCGCCGGGCCTTGGACCGCGCGCGCCTGCTGCTGGAAAACCAGCGCTACCGCGAGAAGCTGGAAAAAGCAAACCGCGAGCTCGAAGCCAGCCTGAACCTGCTCCAGGAAGACCAAAACGCCGGTCGCCAAGTGCAGATGAACATGCTGCCGGTCAGCCCCTGGACCATCGACGAGTTCCAGTTTGCTCACCAGATCATCCCGTCGCTGTACCTGTCGGGTGATTTCGTCGACTATTTTCGGGTCGACGAGCGTCGGGTAGCTTTCTACCTGGCGGACGTTTCAGGTCATGGTGCTTCTTCAGCCTTCGTTACCGTGCTGCTGAAATTCATGACCACGCGCTTGCTGTTCGAATCCAAGCGCAATGGCACATTGCCGGAATTCAAGCCTTCAGAGGTCCTTGGTCATATCAACCGGGGCCTGATCAGTTGTAAGCTGGGCAAACACGTCACAATGGTCGGTGGAGTCATCGACGAGGAGACAGGTTTGTTGACCTATAGCATCGGCGGTCATTTGCCGTTGCCTGTGTTGTACACGCCAGACAGTGTCCGTTATCTGGAAGGGCGTGGCCTGCCGGTGGGCCTCTTCAATGAAGCCACCTACGAAGACCACGTGCTGGAACTGCCGCCGACGTTCAGCCTGACGCTGATGTCTGATGGCATTCTGGACCTTTTGCCAGAACCTACACTCAAAGAGAAAGAAGCGGCTTTACCCCAGCGGGTCAAGGCAGCGGGCGGCACCCTGGATGGGTTGCGGCAGGTTTTTGGATTGGCCACGCTAGGGGAGATGCCGGATGATATCGCCCTGTTGGTGTTGAGCAGGAATCTTTAATGAGTACCGGTAGAATCCAGTTCGCCGAGCAGGACGGCACCTTCGTCCTGAAGTTCGTCGGTGAAGTTCGCCTGACCCTGTGTTCGGCGTTGGATGCGACTATTGAGCGGATCTTCACGGCGTTGAACTTCAACGCGATCGTGATCGACCTGACCGAAACCCGCAGCATCGACAGCACCACCCTTGGCCTGCTGGCCAAACTGTCGATCCTGTCGCGGCAAAAGGTCGGCCTGCTGCCGACCGTCGTCACCACCCACGAAGACATCACCCGTCTGCTGCAGTCCATGGGCTTCGAGCAGGTGTTCAACATCGTTGACCGTCCGATCCCGTGCCCTGAATGCCTGACCGACCTGCCAGACCAGGATCAGTCCGAGGAAGTGGTGCGGATCAAGGTGCTTGAAGCGCACAAAATCCTGATGGGGCTGAACGATTCGAATCGTGAAGCGTTCCATGATCTGGTGAATGCGCTGGAGCGTCACTGATCCCTGTGGTGAGGGAGCTTGCTCCCGCTGGATTGCGTAGCAATCCCAAATCGACAGACACATAAAAAAGGGTGAACCCATCAAGGTTCGCCCTTTTTGCATTGCGATGAATTAGTTCACAGCTTGGCTTGCAGCAGCGCCTCAAGCTTTTCCTGGTCCCGAGCAAACTGACGAATTCCCTCAGCCAGTTTCTCGGTCGCCATCGCATCTTCGTTCGACAACCAACGGAACTGTGCTTCGTTCAGGCTCAAACGCGCCTCACCTGCATGACCCGGAGCGAGTTTACGCTCCAGTTTGCCCGTGTCCGCCGCCAGCTTATCGATCAAGTCAGGGCTGATGGTCAAACGGTCGCAACCGGCCAACTGCTCGATCTGATTCAGATTACGGAAGCTCGCGCCCATGACCACGGTCTTGTAGTCATTGGCCTTGTAGTAGTTGTAAATGCGCGTCACCGACTGCACGCCCGGATCATCCGCGCCGGTGTAGTCGTTGCCGTTGGCCTTCTTGTACCAGTCGTAGATCCGGCCCACGAACGGCGAAATCAGGAACACACCCGCATCGGCACACGCCGCCGCTTGAGCGAACGAGAACAGCAACGTCAGGTTGGTCTGGATGCCTTCTTTTTCCAGAATCTCGGCAGCGCGGATGCCTTCCCAGGTGGAAGCGATCTTGATCAGCACGCGGTCACGGCCAATGCCGGCCTTGTCGTACAGCTCGATCAGACGGTGCGCACGCTTCAAGACGGCGTCAGTGTCGAACGAGAGGCGCGCATCCACTTCAGTGGAAATACGGCCCGGAATCACTTTCAGAATCTCTTGCCCTACCGCAACGCCAAAACGGTCGCTGGCCAGGCCCACATCGCCCTTGCAGTCGCTGACGCAAGCGTTCAGCAACTCGGCATAACCGGGAATGGCCGCCGCTTTGAGCAGCAGGGAAGGGTTGGTGGTAGCGTCCACCGGTTTTACGCGAGCGATTGCTTCGAAGTCGCCGGTGTCGGCAACCACGGTGGTCATCTGTTTGAGTTGTTCCAGCTTGGAAGTCATGGGCGTGCTCTGTCCTATGGGTCTAATGACATTACCCGAGCGCTGACAGCCACTCAAGGGTGCATGTACGTATCGAAGGCCCCAGCGGCAACAACCTGAAAACGGCTGTTTGAATGGCGGGGCGCGGTGTCCGTAAATACGATGCCAAATCCGGGTACAGGTTCAATCGCTCTGATGGTTAGCGCGGCTTAGTGACTAGGGAACTGAGACTGCGTAGCCTTACATGCAATGCGATTGAGCTGAACGTGTCAATTTAAGTCAAGCGGCGCATGCCTGCCGCCTTGGCGGCTTTGCTGTCGAAGGTGACGATGTACTCGCAGCCCGCCGCGTTGGCGCTGCGCTCAATCAAGCAATCTGCGAAATCGGCGTTGGCCTGTGAGTAACTGCGCAACGCCTGCCAAACAGTTTCGGAATTTTCCACCGTCAACTCTCGAGTTCGCAAAAGCGTTTCGAGGACTGTAATGATTTCGCTTTTTGCGCTCTCGTAGCAGGATTGAAGTACCCAGACCAATTCGACTATTGAAACCATCGTGATGAAGCCTGGTGAGGTTGTTGTGAGCGATTCAATCAGTTCGGAGGCTTTAGCTGACTGCTTTTGATCATCTTGTGCGACATACCTGACCAATACGTTGGTATCCAGACCTATCATATGGCTTTGGATCCTTGTGCTGAGATAGCCTGGTTCATGTCTTCGATGCTTACAGCTTTCGCGGGTTTGCGAATGAGCCCTTTGAGGTCTCGAGCGGAATGTGTCGCGGCCATAATGGCGAATCTACCGTCGCCTAAGGCTACAAACTCGATACGATCGCCAGTGTCGAGTCCAAGGGACGCTCGTACCTGTGCCGGAATGGTTATTTGTCCTTTCGAGGTCAATGTGGCGGTTGCCATGGTAGATGCTCCGTAACTCAGTTTTCCTTACATTATGGTAAGGATGGTTGGAAATCAACGTTCAAAGGGATGCTGCGATGAAACGCATCAGGTTTTCAACGAAAACGAGGCTTACCCCTATTTTTTAGCTTTAGCTTCCCGATCCGTTAGCGCCCTTCAAGCAACTCCGCCGCCTGATCCAGCAACACCAAAGGCTCCTTGGCCTTATGAATATCCACCGACAACAACTGCCGAAACTTGCGTGCCCCCGGAAATCCGGTGCCAAGCCCCAGCACATGCCGGGTGATGTGATGCATCGACCCACCCGCATCAATATGCGCCGCTATATAAGGCCGCAACTGCGCCAGCGCCTCGGCTCGAGAGATCACCGGCGCCGTGCTGCCGAACAGTTGCTGATCCACCTCAGCCATCACATAAGGATTGTGATACGCCTCACGACCGAGCATCACGCCATCAAACGTCTGCAAATGCTCGTGACAGGCGTCCAGCGTCTTGATCCCACCGTTGAGAATAATCTCCAGCTCCGGAAAATCCGCCTTCAACTGCGCCGCCACGTCGTAGCGAAGGGGTGGAATGTCGCGGTTCTCCTTCGGCGACAACCCCTCCAGAATCGCGATACGTGCGTGCACCGTAAAACTCGTGCACCCGGCATCCCGAACCGTGCCGACGAAATCACACAACTCCTCGTAACTGTCCCGCCCGTTAATCCCGATCCGATGCTTCACCGTCACCGGAATCGACACCGCATCGCGCATCGCTTTCACGCAGTCAGCCACCAACTGCGGATGCCCCATCAGCACCGCGCCGATCATATTGTTTTGCACCCGATCACTCGGACAGCCCACATTCAGGTTCACCTCGTCGTAATCGTGGTCCTGAGCCATGCGGGCGCAGGCGGCCAGGTCCAGCGGAACACTGCCACCGAGTTGCAGGGCGAGCGGGTGTTCGGCTTCGTTGTGGCGCAGGAAGCGGTCGTGATCGCCGTTTAGGAGCGCGCCGGTGGTGACCATTTCGGTGTAGAGGAGGGCGTGCTTGGAGAGCAGGCGCAGGAAGAAACGGCAGTGGCGGTCTGTCCAATCCATCATCGGCGCCACACTGAAGCGGCGAGAGGGCTCGGAACGGGTCTTGCTAGTGTTTACGGGTGCTTCAGACTTTTCGAAATTCATTGATACTGATCTTTTATACAGCAGTTTTTACCCATTTTTCCTTGTTTTTCGAAGTCGGTTGCTACAATGTAGCAAACGAATTCCGCAATGTAGCAACTGGAAATGGGCACGATCACATCACGCAAGCGCAAGGACAATTCGACGGCCTACACGGCGCAGATACGGATCAATCGGGACGGGAAGACAGTTTATCAGGAAAGCCAAACCTTCGATCGCAAGCAAGTTGCCCAGGCCTGGATCAAACGTCGGGAGACCGAGCTGGCCGAGCCAGGTGCGATTGAGCGCGCGAAACGCAAAGGCGTGACAATCAAGAAAATGATCGAGCAGTACCTGGATGAATACGAAAAGATCCGGCCACTGGGTAAGACCAAAAACGCGACGCTGAATGCGATCAAAGACACCTGGCTTGGCGAGCTCGATGACTCGGCGCTGACCAGCCAAAAGCTGGTGGAGTTCGCGCAGTGGCGGATGGGCAAGGAGGGCGGTGGCGTCCAGGCGCAGACAGTCGGCAACGATCTCTCGCACTTAGGCGCGGTGCTGTCGGTGGCGCGGCCAGCGTGGGGTTATGAGGTGGATCCGTTGGCCATGCCGGATGCGCGCAGGGTGTTGCGTAAGCTGGGCATGGTGAGCAAGAGCAAGGAGCGCAACCGTCGGCCAACCTTGGAAGAGTTGGACAAGCTCATGGCGCATTTCTTCGAGATGCAGACGCGGCGCAAATCCCAGATCGATATGCCAAAGATCATCGCTTTTTCGATCTTCTCGACGCGCCGGCAAGAGGAGATCACGCGAATTCGCTGGGAGGATCTGGACTGCGCTCGGCAAGCCATCCTGGTACGCGACATGAAAAACCCCGGGCAGAAGATCGGCAATGACGTGTGGTGTCATCTGCCGGATGAGGCGTGGGCGATTCTGCAAAGCATGCCCAAGGTCGAGAGGGAGATCTTTCCATACAACGCCAAGTCGGTGTCGGCGTCGTTCACACGGGCGTGCCCGTTGCTAGGGATTGAAAACCTGCATTTTCATGACCTGCGGCATGAAGGGGTAAGCCGGTTATTTGAGATGGACTGGGATATTCCGAGGGTATCGAGTGTTTCGGGACATAGAGATTGGAATTCCCTACGGCGCTACACCCATCTGCGAGGGCGCCAAGATCGATACGAAAAATGGAGCTGGAATAAGAAGGTTATGGCTTGACGTTACGCCGTAAGATTATTTTTTCAGGTCTTGAAAAATTGGATCCAAGCCCCAATTTTTCAATTGGCAGGCAAAAAATAATCGGAGCATCAAAATGAAGCAGTACTACATCACCGCCATTCGTTTAGATAGTGAAGACGAGCACATTGAGTGGGTCAAAATCCGTAAACATGGTACGAAAGAGCATTACATTATTCATCGTGCGTTAGCTGCACATTTGATTGAGTCCGATATTTCTTTCAAAACTCGGTATTTTCACAATAAAAAATGGAACACAGGGGCTGAGGTCGAGGTTTTTGATGAGACCTTCCTTAGGGCGAATCCCAACTCAACGGCCCTCGATAATCTGAGAAATCTTGAAGTGTTTTGAGGTTTGATTTTTTGGTTGCATGCTACAAGCGCCTCCTAGAACGAATGCCTGTCAAGCTAGGAGGCGTGCTATTTCCTTGGGGTTGGGGATTGATTTAAGCTGCTCTGCCCATCAATTGATTTTGTTCCCTCGTAGCCTTTTCCCGCTGGCGATCGATGTAATCCGCCAGATCCTTCAAGTGAATGCCAAGCGCAGCTTTTTGAGAGTTTGCACCCAATCGCACGACTGGAATATCAATCTCGCCGTCCAGTTGTTTTCGCTTGAACTTCTCCACCGTTAAATGCATGTAATCCGCGCACACTCGGTCAAGTGGAATGACCGCCTGCCCATCGTACTGAGCCATGAGCAAAAACAAGGTATTCATTGCAACACCTCTTGTGTGGACATGCTCAGGGCAATCGCTAGCGGTTTTACCCAGATCGACACATTACTCAGCATGAACGTCTCGCCAGCCTCCGAGAGCAAAAGCGTCATACCGAACACGTCGGCCATGGCCTTTGCTGCGGCACGAGGCACAGCGTTGCCGATGCGCTCCCGGTGATTGCCATCGTTAATGCCGTCCAGCTGGAAAATCCGCGCCTGCTCGATCTTGCGAATGCGATGTATAGTGCGGATCTCGTTGGTCGTCTGCGGATCTGCTGACCAATGTTCGTCCGGATCGAATAGCGATTGCAGGGCGGCCAGTTCCAGCGTTGTGAAAGGGCGGTGCCAGGTGCCGTCGAGGCTGGTGATCATGCAAGTCAGCCGGTCGTCGGGCGCCGGCATCCGCTGGTCTGCAACTGACCAACGGCCGTTGTCGTGGCGGGCACTGGCAGAAACGGCTCCGGCAGTTTCCTTCCAGTCGACCACCCCGTAATGCCCGCCGGTGATGTAGGCATCGCCTTTTTTGCGTGACATGCCGGTGCGCGGATCGGCGATGGACAGGGCGCCACTGGCGACCTGCTGCGAACCGGTGACGGTCCTGGCACTGTCGCACCAAGGCGTGATGCGCAGCTTTTGAGTACTCGCGTCTGGGTGCCAGTTCTTGTATGCGGGATCTGCAACTGCAAAAGCCCCTTGCCCGGTGGTGCTGCCGGCGATCACGGTGCCGGCTGGTTTGGTGTAGTCGGTGACCAGGTACTTGCCGAAGCCCTTCGACGGTTGTCGAGGGTCGGCCACTGCCTGTCCGCCCGAGCTTGGTCCGTGGCGAGCCGTCACGGTGCCGGCGGCCTGATCGATGGGCACCACCCGGAACACGTTGTTGTGGCGTTCGCCGCTCATCCGAGGATCTGCAACGCTGAATGTCCCTTGCCCTGGGCTGCGTTGCCCGGTGACAACGCCGCAATGGCGGTCATAGGGCAGAACTCCGAATTGCGTGTACTCGAACTTGTTGGTGGGCCGTGGGTCGGCTACCGAGAATTTGCCATTGGTTGGGCTGGACCGGCCGGCCACTGTGCCAGCGGTGTCCTGCCAATCATGTACGCCGAGATAACCTGCGCGGTATTCCGGCACGATCACGAAGTCACGCAGATGGCCGTCCTCGATCGCGAAACGGCTCAGACTTCTCCAATCTTTGCCAGCTTCGACCAGGGCCATACGGTAGGTGGGGTTTATGGATCGCATACGAATCTGCGGCGTGGTTCTGGAGTTCGAAGGGCCTGAACTTATTAGCGGATGCCGGAGACTTCGTTGGCGTCACGCGGCGCATCAATGGTGGCAAAAACGGTTTGGCCGAGCGCCAAGCGTTCTACAGCGCCGCGCAGAAGGTGCTGGCATGACTTCTATCTGGCTGCGAATCCTTCCTAATTTAGCCGCAATAGCATTGGTGGCTGGGATCTTGTTCAGTGCTTACCACCACGGCGTGACTGTTACCGAAAAAAAGTGGGTAGCTGCCTGGCATCGTCGCGATGCCGACGACAAAGTCGCCGCACTGGAAAACGAAATAAATGCGCGCGCCAAAGAGCAAGCAAATCAACAATCAATCAACAAGGCGATTCAAAATGGCCAGCGAATCATTGACCAAGCTACCGCAGATGCTAATACCGCTCGTGTTTCTGCTAACCGGCTGCGCAGCGCAGTCGACACCCTTGCTCGGCGCCTCGCAGGCAGCCAAAGCAGCGGCAATTCCTGCACTGCCACCGCAAGCCAGGCAGCGACCCGTGCCGCAATGGTGTTTGCCGACATGCTCCAGCGCGCTGACCAAAGAGCGGGAGATCTGGCAGACTTTGCTGATCAAAGCCACGTCCGAGGACTGACCTGCGAACAGGCATATGATGGGGTCAGCAGGCAGTAGTGCGGAGACTGAGTCATAGCCTTTAAGGCAGAAGTATTACCACTGCGCCATCACCTCGTTCAGCTTTTCTTTCGACAATGTAAGAAATGCATCCTCCACCCGGGGATCTGTATAAGCACCACTCGAATCCCTTTCGAGAAGAGAGGCGTCTAAAATTCCTTCCTCAAATTCTCCCCGGCACTCTTCGAAGGCAGTCCTGGGGATAGAAAAGAATGCTGTGAACGCGTGGAAAATCCTTCCGATTAAGGTAGACATATTCCTTTCTCCTTTTACTTCCGTGATGAACGCAAAGCTATCTTATTACAAATGAGTATTCGGAGCATGGTATGGCCGGTAAAAGACGCGGAGTGTGGGTTTTTCCGCAACCTACTAACGCAGATGCCTATGCCCCTAAAATTTTTAACGCTGGTAATTGATCGGTTTCAGACCCCCCGTTCAGCCTGCATGTCGGAGGTGGAGCCTTCCTCAAGGAAATGAGGAAGGCTTTTGCGTTGTAATTACAAACGATTGAGATTATCTAAAACGTCAACAACTCTGCGTTGCTGCTCCGCTGACAAGCCAACCCAGAGGGGCAATCGGATTAATCTTTCAGACTGACGGACTGTTACTTCAAGCTCGCCATGTGCCCGGCCGTATCGAATTCCAGCGGGGGAAGAGTGGAGAGGCACGTAGTGGAACACCGACAAAATTTGATTACGCTTAAATTCGGCCAGTACCTTCTGCCTATCAATTTCTGACGCCAGTAACACGTAGTACATATGGGCATTGTGTTGGCAACCTTCAGGCACGATCGGCCTGCGCAGGACGCCTTTGGCTTCAAGTGGTTCGAGAAGCTCGTGGTAGCGCCTCCAACTATCCAACCGGTCTTCAGTTATTCGATCCGCCTCCTCAAGTTGTGCCCACAAGAAAGCAGCGATCAGCTCACCCGGCAAAAATGACGAGCCCACCTCTTGCCAAGTGTATTTATCAACTTCGCCGCGGAAAAACCGACTACGATCAGTCCCCTTTTCCCGAATGACTTCCGCACGCAGAGCCATCTTCGGATCGTTAACGAGCAAAGCACCACCCTCGCCGGAAATCACGTTTTTGGTTTCGTGAAAGCTGTAGGCACCAATATCGCCAATACTTCCAAGCGCACGCCCCTTGTAGCTTGCCATTACTCCCTGTGCAGCGTCTTCGACCACTTTCAGACCGTGTTTTTTTGCGATGGACATGATTGTGTCCATCTCGCATGCAATTCCAGCATAGTGCACCGGCACGATCGCACGCGTCCGTGAAGTGATCGCAGCTTCAATGAGCCTTTCGTCCAGATTCAGTGTGTCTTCTCGGATATCAACAAATACCGGGACGCCACCACGCAGTACAAAAGCATTGGCTGTAGATACGAAGGTGTAAGACGGCATGATTATCTCGTCACCTGGCTGAATATCCAGCAGCAAGGCGGCCATCTCAAGCGCGGCGGTGCAAGAATGTGTCAATAAAGCCTTACTGCACCCACTATTCTGCTCTAGCCAATTATGGCACCGTTTAGTAAATGGACCGTCGCCAGCCAGCATGTTGCCAAACTTTGCCTCTGCGATGTAATAAAGCTCTTTTCCCGTCATGTGGGGTCGGTTAAATTGAATTGTCTTATCCATTGCTCAAGCCCCTTAAGTCTATGCGAACCTGTCGCCAAAACTAGATGTTGATGGAAGAAGTGTTTCACGCTTATGTGAAGCGATCAACAATTTCAATAATTTAAAGATCATGGCTTTTTACAAGTATTCGGCAGATGCTGTAAAAAAAAACCGCAGGGGTAATGAACGAACTCACTTACCTTCGTTTGAATGATTTCTTTCGTATTCGAAATCATATGTCCTTCCTAGCTATAATTAGTCTTGAACCGCCGAGTGCGAAATTTGCGCCTAATTTAATTAGTCTTTGTTCTATGCGCATTATGCCTAGAAAAACATTATTTAGTAATTTGGGAAGACGCAATTCAGCCGTAACATCGTGTTCAATATTTTTATTGTTCGGGGGGCGGCGTGATAACATCATCGCAGGCAGCAACAAACTTACAAATGAGGTACTTCGCTCTATGCGGAAACCGGCGTCAATGACTTTTTTATGCAGTTCTCTAGCCGTATATCGGCGTACGTGACAAGCGTAGTCATCGTTTGCGCTCCACAACCAGGGATGTTGCGGTATCGTCAACAATAAAACCCCCGTGGGTTTAAGAGCCTTATGCAATTGTGTAAGGACAGATTCATCTTCCTCAATGTGCTCGAGTACGTCGAAAGCGCCAATCGCATCGAACTCGTTAAAAAACGGTACATGTCGCGCATCCATTTGCATGAACTGGGCTGTGGGTACGCGCGCAGCAGCGTGCGATAAACCGGTGAGAAAAATTTCACTTCCGCTTAGCGCCATCTCTGGATGATTCCTGGCAATGCCAGATAACACAAAGCCAGTGCCACAGCCTACCTCCAGCAGGGAATGAGCGTTTGGTTTATATGTTTGCAGCGCCCAAAGAATAAGTTCGTTACGTGCTCGAAACCAAAAATTGGCGGCCTCCAAACTGGCTAGTTCTTCGAAATACTCGGGATTGAAACCACCTCCACCATTCGCGAACTCCTCAGCGTGTGCATCGAAGCCATTCAACCGAACTGGTTCATATCCGCATGCGGGACAAATCCATACGTCCGAAGAAAATGCATGTGCGCACTTCAGGCAGCTTCTCATTACCTTGTTCTCCAGTTTTCAGTGGTGCGCGGCGGAAACACGAAAGCCCGCGATAGGATAAACAAAAAAATCGCCACTACGACAATTGCTATCGCCTGGACGATCTGATGCGGAAATCCCAACCAGTCTACGAATAGCAATAACAGTAGAAAATTCAACAGATAACCCAATAACTGCGCCAATAGATAGCGGATACCAGCACTGCCGATATGCCCATCATGCCCAAAGGTGAAGCGTCGATTAGCAAAAAAACCAATAATCGCGCCGGCAGAGTACAGAACCGTCATTGTCAATTTTGGCGTATTCCCAAAATATGTCAGGAGAATATACAACCCGTAGCCGGCAAGATTAGTTAGTGCGCCTATTAACAAATAACTGAATATCTGCCGTAAAGATTTTCTCCGTGCTGAATGGTTCATATGCAACTCAAGGCTCACTTGTGGCGACCTGTCTGTTTGCGGAAGCAAAATCGAGATCAGGGTAAATGATATCTTCCAAATTAATCAACCTAGTAGATGTCAGGAGCTTCGGCGTATGAAAACCTCCCACCCCCCAACTAATCCATAAGCTTCCTTAAATGCATATCCTGGCAATTTTAGAGTATGAGCTATTAATGTACGTAAAAAGTGTTGTTTGAACGTCGTTTCGACGATAGAAGGGGTTGAGCGGAATACGCTGAATTCTCCCTCTAGTGGCAAAATATGGATGACGTTGTTCCAAAACCTTGCGCCTAGGTCGTGAACGTGAGCAGGATAAGTAAAGTCAAATTTAATATTGACCGATTTAGCTATCTTTGACAAAGGCGTGACATAAGGTGTTCTTGCGTAAAATATGCCGTCTTGTGTCAGTGAGGCCAGAAGTTTAGCGAGAATTTCACGCGGTTCGGGAATATGCTCTAACACCGCGCTGGCAACAACAAGATGCATTGTTTTGTCGGAAATTTCCGTCAGGTCGTCTGGGCGCGAAAACCGTATGCGATTATCCGAAGTTTCAATTGTGCTTTTATTGTAGTCAATAAGCGCAATATTGACTTTTGTAGCTCCAAGCTTTATAAGCTCGTGTGCAATCTTAGCTGAAATTGACCCGTCACCACCACCGTAATCGAGAATCGAAATATCTCGACCAGTGAGATCGCCCAGCGCTGGCTTTGCATGTCGTACTATGTGGCAAGCCATACGGTCTGGCGCATCTAATGTAATTTTTTCCTCTTTATCATCAAATGAATCGTAATATCGAGAATAGTATTTATTTAGTGTTTCTGGTTTGGGCATTCTTGAAGCAGACGAGGCATGGCATTTTTGACAGTGTAGAAGGACTACATCAGGACTTTCCTGAAGATTCGCTACTGGTGTTCTTTGAGTCGATTCGCAAAAAGTGCAAAAAGTGCTAGGTGCTAATAAATCATGCTCTAGCAAATGAGCTGATTGATGGAATAATGTAGCCTTCAAATTATTTTTTTTCATGATTTTTTTCCAAAGTGTAATTTTTCTCAAGCTCAAGGAGTTCTCGCTTGCGTGTCTTCAAGCGTTTGGCTGGAACTCCAAAGTAAACGGACCATTCCTCGGTGGACTTAGTGACCAAGCTCATTGCGCCGACGGAAGTCCCTTCTTCCAAGGTGACACCAGGGAAAATAACCGATGAGACGCCGACGATAGAATGGCGTTTAATGTAAACCGGTAACTTGGTCTCATTCTTGAATTTGTCCGGTACTGTTGGATTCGTCAGGGTTCGACCAGAATAATCGTCAGATTGAGCGAAAACATGGCAGCCATATGCCAAGCCACAAAAGTCTTCGAGCGTGACCCCGACTTCGCCGCCCCCGACATTACAGAACACTGCGATATGAACGTTCTGGCCGATAGTAACCTTTCCAGAAATTACACAAAAATCATCAATGCGAGAGTCATCACCAATCTCCATAAGCTCTGGATTATAGATCGACGCTTTGTCGCTAATCTTGACATTGGCGCCCAAGTATTTGAAACCAAGCGCGGCCAATGATTTTTCGTTTAAAAATGCCAAACCGCGTCTCCTTAATTTTTTATCAAATTTCTCGTAGAGTCCGCGACTGGTGACTTGCTTTTATTCATTAAAAGTCACCCGTCTAACGATGTACAACGGTCGCTTCTTGCTTTCGTCGAAAGTCTTTCCGAGATAGACACCAAGCATTCCGAGAATTGCGATTATGATTCCACCGATAAAATATAGCGAAACAAACAGGCTGTTCCAGCCTGGTATGGATGAACCATATATCAATGCATGGCTAAGGATGTAGGTCCCATAGCAAAATGAAAAAAATGCCATCAAAAAGCCAAATCGAGTAGCCAGCCGTAGTGGTTTGTCAGAATGAGCAATGATAGTTTCAGAAGCTAACTTCCATAGTTTCCCGAAAGTGTAAGTCGATTTTCCTTCGAAGCGTTCAGCATGCTCAACATCTATACTGGCGGTAGGGAAACCGATCCACTGCACTAAACCACCAAAGAAGCGCAATTGCTCGCCCATACGACGGAAGTTCTCCACCACCTTGCGTGACATAATGCGGAAGTTACCGGTTTCTCCATCATATTTAGTGTCAGTCAAATAACTAAATACTTTATAAAAAAGCCAAGAGGATACACGTTTCAATGGAGGGTCGCGGCGAGAGCCGCGCCGCGCTAAGACTATGTCATAGCCCTCCAGTGCCTTGGCGTACAGGCGTGGAATTTCTTCAGGACGATCCTGCAAGTCGCAATCCATCACGACAACCCACTCGCCCTGGCAAATATCTAGCCCGGCAGTGATGCCGTAGTGCTGCCCGAAGTTGCGGCTGAACTGCATGCCTCGCACCCGCGGATCCGCTGAAGCTAGTCGTTCGATCACATCCCAAGACGTGTCACCGCCGCAGTCTTCGACGAGCACAATTTCAAAGCTTTCCGATATAGTTCCAAGCGCGGTCTTCAGGCGCAGGTAAAGCTCGTCAAGGCAGCTTTCGGCCTTGTACACCGGGATTACGACGGAAATCAGCGGGAATGTCATGCGTTTACTTTCCATATGTTGTGCACGGCGATAGAGTGCGTACATCGCGGGTTTGATACCGGTTGCGCCAGTTACTATGCGGGATAATGAACATGAGTTCATCCATGCCGACAATCATATCGAAGCAGCCTTTCCATTTAATACAGCTTGGCTAATAGGTAAGGACTTTTTCAAAGGAGCCTCCTTTTCACGCAATGCATAACAAGCGTCTAGTGTCTCTTTTTCTGTCGTAGGCGCGTACAAAGTTTGAACGCGGGCTGCGGGATATCCTCCCGCCCCCTCGGCTGTTTGCCATGATCCCATTTGTGTGTAATTTTTCGGAAAGTCAGCGCCTAGGCTCGGCAAGACTCCGAGCGGGATGCTGCGAGGGCCATCGGATTCAAACAATACCCACGCGGTTGCGATTTTTTCGCAGGAAGTTCGGTTTAAAGCAGCTTTTGCAAGTTCCGAACTGCCTGAGTATCCGCCAATGGTCCAAGCTTGGCCGATATTTTCCGCCCTTAGTGCATAAAGAATTCCAGGCGATTGACCTGTCATATCAATTACTGGTGTGTTTGTAATGAAACCTGCGCGCAGGGCAGCGCTCTTCGCGTCTTCAAAGTACTTTGCGTATCCATTGGATAACACAAGGGTTGAACCTGGCATTCCGACTTCAGTGGCAGTATCGTTTAGTCTAAGTGCTTGAGTTTGTCGATATGGGAACTCTAATCCTTTCTGCAGCAGCGTCGCTGTTAAAGACTGCACCGCGAGAATAACGGGAACTAAAAACAAAAAATCGTTCCTGGCGCGCGCAAATGGACTCAATAACATCAGACCACTAAACAGCCAAAAAATAACGACGTTCCCCCCGGCTTGCCAATAATTGCCATTCGTTCCAAATGCATAAATGTACGGCATTACTAAAAATAGCAATGCGGTGCTCCATCGTTCTGCAGAAATACCGGTATGCATTTTTTTCGGACTAAAAATAACGCCAACTGCGATGATCGGGAAAATTATTCCCCAGATCACCAGTTCTTGAAATTGACCAAATCCTGCAGTCTTTGAAGTTAAACCAAGAGTAAAAAATGCAGTAATACATAAAAACAATGAAGATGATAAAATCGAAAGGGTTCGCAATAAGTGTTTTTTTGAACAAGCAAGATATATAGAGATGAAGGAAACGATGGACAAAAAAGGAACTGCAAATATTTCGCGGAGCCCCAGTGCAAAGGTATCTACGCGAAGGATGTGTTCAAGCGTATGCCCACCACCTAAAAACTTACCGAACTCAACGCCCGTTTTTAATCTGTTCATGAAGTTGATAATGGATCCGTCAATTAACAAAGCGCTGGTGAGAAGTAATAGAAGAGCAGTTGATAGCGCAACGAAAAACATGCGGATTGAAAATTTTCTAGATAGAATTAAATAAAATAAGACGCCTATGCCCAGTGCAAGTGCGGTGCTTGGTTTTGCCATAAATGCAAGCCACCCTCCGATACCAGTCAGAGTCCAACCAACAATGCTTTTTACAGACTGGCCTTTTTTAGACAGCATCAAACCAATGGACGAAATCAGCAACGCTTGGAATGCCAAACTGTTGTAACTCGGGGTGGGTAACCAAGAGTCAAATGTAATAAGAGAAGCTGTGGCAAGCCCTAATGCTGTGATATGCAATGTGACTTTCTTTTTGTGTGGCTCATTTGTCAAAGAGCTTAGTACGAAATAAGAAAGAGACCAAGACAACCCAAATGTTATTAATATATTAACTTGTCGAAGGCCAGCAATGTCTCCATTCAGTAACATATATAGGAAGTGATACACAAACCCAAATTGAGTTGCCGACCAATTGTATAAGTATGGGTTGGCTATCCAGACTAGATAAAAGCTTTCGTCTGTGTAGTCTATCCCATAGTTACTGAATTTTAGGACCCATGTTAATATTAAAATCGTTCCTAAAGCACAAAACGATAGAAGTGTGCGTTCAAATCCAAAGATTTTTTTTTGATTTTTTTTGTCGATTTCAGCGTGTTGCACGATTACCTTCACTAGGTTGACACTGAGAGGCCGACTATATTACGGCCACAAGGTTCCTCTGTCATCTGGCTTCGGCAAATCCTCGCGGGAGTTTCGACGATGCTGTGAGCGACGTGCGATACCGACCACGGCACACTCGACGATGCAGAATCGCAACACCTCTCCGGTCCCCGGGGATCAGGATGACTACGTTTCTAAACCACTCGGGGATGCCTACAGTTGTCCGACGCTGAAGCATTCTGTCACCGTGAAGCCCCGGCGAGGTCGGTGTGTGCTTGATTTTTTACCGTTTCACGCAGCGAGTAACCGCTTTACGGTAGAAGCCATTTTCGAGCGCTAACAACGAGTGGAGGAGGTAAAGATTCTAAGGATTTTCCTTGGGCCACTGTGAACTATTAGGTGGTTGGGCAAGGGGCTAAGGCGTGATATTTTGATGCTGAAAACGGATGTGTATACCCTGATGGCATGGATGTTGAAATCACCATTAATGAACCGGTTTTATTTTTGAAGTGTAATGAGACATCTTATGACCATAAAGCTAAGTGAAGAAGATATGCGTGAGGCGCTATTCGGCGTATCAGATAAAGCAGAATTAAAGACGCCATCTTATTTCGCAACTACTTTAAAGCAGCAGACAAGCTTAACGATTCGAAACATTGCTCGACCTGGCTCGCCAAAGCTAAGAGTTGTGCTGCGAGTTACCAAGGAGTTCGAGGGGGAAGTTGAGGAGTTTACATACTATGCGAACACGTTAAGTACATTAATGGCTGAGCACGAGGCTAAGGCTGAGGCAAAGAAAAAGTTTAAGTATTCCGAATTGGTGTCGATCACGCCGATTTAGCATTTATAACATTATGTGCATCGGATGGTTGAGTTTACTCAAAAAAATTAACCTGTTTGGGCAGTTAAACGCGAGGTCGATATGCGTCTTTGGTCGTCCAACTGGCGGTGGCGTTAGGGCATTTTTAGGGCAGAAAGCGGGCCGCTACGGACCGCTACAGGCTTCAGGAAGTCTCAATTTTTTCCGGTTTTCGTAGCCAGTAGCGGTCTTATGGTCTAGCGTAAGGGGTTCGAATCCCTATCCTGCGGCCGTTTCGGTAAATACTTCAAAAAATCTTAGAAAGACTCGACAGGCTTTTTGGCAGCAGCCGTCACCTTGTTTGATTCAAGCTTTGGAAAACTGAAACGAATAATCAGCGTCGATTCAGCACCCTCTCCTGCAAGCAGAATTTCTGCCGCTCGGATGTTGTCTGGAGAGGCCTGCATCAAACTGGCGATGTTGGCATATTTTTTGTTTCGATCTACGCCTTCAAAAAAGGTGTAGGTCATCTGACCACCACTCAACGCGCCGGCCTCATAATTTGAAAGCTTGGCTGCAAACTCTTCACGATTAGAGGCCTTAGCCGCTAACTGGACGACATCCAATTGAGACTTGCCATCTGACAAAGCAGAAAGGCTAAATGTTTTACCGATAGATCCGACGGTTGTGGCGTACAAGCTTTGGTCAAACGGAGTGAAAAGAGACACCGTGACTAGCTTCAAATTAGAAAAAATCAACGCGGCGGTGAATTTGTGACCAAGAAAGTCCACATCATCAAGGCACATGGCGGTGCCGCCAACTTCGGCCGAGCAATCGTAGTAACCGTTAGCCTGCGTATAGCCGGATAGTGCAGATTCATAGGCGTAGCTCTTGAACAAATTCTCGCTCGCTGAAGCACTCAGGACACCACTAGACAGCCCAATACCGACGAGCACGCCTAAGATTTTTTTATAACTCATCATCATCCAATCCCTGTTGATAAAAAACGAAGTGGCCAGATGCTATCAATTTTACGTCCACATTGTCCTTATCAATTCCATCGAGCGACTCATGCGCCCACCATTCTTCAAGCCTACCTAAGGGGCTGCAGGGCTTCCGCATCGCGTTAGTAAGGGGTGTTGGTGTAGGGCAGTGTCTGGATTGGAGCGACAGTTACGGGCGACAAGATTTGCTAGTGGCGGCGGCCAATGTGAAGGCAGTGGTACGAAAGAGGTACGCGGAAAATAACCACTTGCTGCAAGCCTTTATCTATAAGGGCTTCAGAATTAGATGTTCCAATCCATCATTGGTGCAACGGAAAAGCGACGGGAGGGTGAAGCTGCTTGTTGGGACATTGGGGAATCTGAATTGGGAAGGCGAAGGGCCGCAGTTTATCAGGGATGAGGTGGTGGTGTTTGAAGTAGCTGACCGTTCTGGTTCTTTGTGTCCTAGAGGGCTGAGGCCTTTTCCATCAAGAAACCGCCGTGGCTGAACAAAAGCTGTCGTCCTGCGAAGTTTCATAATCCCCCGCGCACGCACGGCCTACGATGACGACTAAAGCTCGCATCACTACGCCTCTAGCCCACAGGAAAACCGAAAAATGATCTCAAACCTCTTCAAAGTCTTGCTGATCGGTGGTGCGTTGCTGTTGAGCGCCTGTTCGGGTGTGAGCACCCATAACAATTATTCAGAAGACCTGCAGCCGTCTGCCGGTTTTGGCCCGGGCCCCACCAACAACCCCGGTAAGTTGAATTTCCATGGCAGTGCGCTAGGTAACAGCTTCGGCGAGTACAGTTCGGGGTTGTTGCACGACGACTAGGTTTGACGCAACGGCGCGGTATACCTGCCGTTGCGTGTTCTCCGAGGGGGCGACTACTGCGCAGTCGAACGCAGGCTTCGCAAGCAACTACACGAGATACGGCTATTTAGTCTCAGGCGTTGCTATCCACTCACCCAAAACCTTCTGGTAATTCCCCGTCACCTTAGCCAGGTGCAACCACTGATCCACATACAACTTCCAAGTCACGTCATCACGCGGCAGCAAATACGCCTTCTCCCCATACTGCATGAACTGACCCGGATTCACCGCGCACAATTCAGGTTTCAGTTTCTGCTGATACAGCGCTTCCGACGCATCCGTAATCATCACGTCCGCCTTCCTGTCCAGCAGCTCCTGAAAGATGGTCACGTTGTCGTGAAGGCTCAATTGCGCCTTGGGCAGGAAGGCGTGAACAAAAGCTTCATTGGTACCGCCAGCCGGTTCGACCAACCGAACCGAAGGCTGGTTGATTTGCTCGACGGTCTGGTACAGCGCCTGATCCTCGCAGCGCACGAGGGGGACTTTACCGTCGATATCCAGCGTGGTACTGAAGAAGGCTTTTTTCTGCCGCTCAAGCGTGACGGAGATCCCACCCATGCCGATGTCGCATTTACCTGCCAGCATGTCGGGCATCAGGGTTTTCCAGGTGGTTTGCACCCATTCAACCTTGACGCCGAGACTGTCGGCCAGCGAGCGGGCCATGGCGATGTCGATTCCCGAGTATTCACCGTTCTCGGCTTTAAACGTATAGGGCTTGTAATCACCCGTGGTGCACACGCGCAGTTGGCCTTGCTGAATGACGTTGTCCAGATGCGAAGGCTCTGCCTGAGCGGCAAACGAGAAGGCAAGCAGCCCGCCGAGCATCAATTTGCGTTTTGCAGTTTTCATAGTTATCCGGCTTCCATGATGGATTTGATTAGTTGCTCGGCGAAACGCCTGAGGCGGTGCCCAGCGGAAAATAAACACTAAACACCGTCCTACCCTCCAGACTCGAACTCACCGAAACATCCCCGCCATGCGCCTGGGCGATTTCCCGAACAATAAACAACCCGAGCCCCACGCTCCGCACGTCACTGTCAGTCTCGGCACCTCGGGTCATCGGCTCGAACAGCGCAGCCATCAATGACTCGGGAATAGCCGGCCCGTGGTTTTGCACCAATACAACGGCCTGATCATCTTCCACGCGGGAAGTAATCGTGATCGGCCGTTTCAGATCTCCGTAGGCCACGCTGTTGGCCACCAGGTTGCCAATGATTTGCTGCACACGATCAGCATCAAAAACAGCAGGGCCGGAACCAAAAGACGCGTGCAGCAGAATCGCGTCAGGAAACGCGACGCGCAGTTCGTCGACGCTGCGACTAACAAATGTATGCAGGTCCTGCGAGGTACGAACAATCGCAATGCCACTCCCCACCCTGGCCAGCGCAAAGTCCAGCAGATCAGCAATCATTCGCTCGGCGCGGTCCGCCGACTGGGCGATGCGGCCGAGCAACTTGGTTTCCTTGGCGGTGCGGTCGCCTCGGGCGAGGATGTCGGAAGCCATTTTGATCGCGGTTAGTGGGTTTTTCAGGTCGTGGCTGACGATGGCGACCATTTGCTCGGCGAACGACGCGCGGCGCTGGGCCTTTTCGAAAGCCAGGTTCAGTTCGGCCTGGGCTCGCTGAAGCGCGGTTTCGGCGGCGGTTTTTTCGTGCAACAGGCCTTCGGCGATTTTTCGCGCGTTGAGCAGTTCACGTTCGTACTTGTCGCGGTCGGTGGTGCCGAACAGCGCCAGTTCATTGAACGTGCCGTTGGCGTGTTCGGGAGTTTAGATAGTCGCGGGCACCAGATCACGCGTTGTCACCTGGAAAGTGGGCGTCAACGGTTGGTTGTGGATTTCGCCGCCGTCGCCACGGTCCCGCTACCACAATTGATATACGAAGATTTCTTCAACCAGCGCTGATCCGGGTAGTACGAAAACAACAACTGCCCGCCTTTCATCGAATCGATCAGCTTGTGCGCAATCGCCGGCCGTACAGCCGGGCAGCCCAGGCTTCTGCCGATTCGGCCGTTCACCCGCGCGAGCACCGGACTGACGTAAGGCGCGCCATGAATCACGATTGCCCGGTCAAACGCATTGTCGTTGAAACCCGGCTCCAGGCCTTCCATGCGCAGCGAATAACCGTTCTGCCCGACATAGCTCTGTTGCGTGCGATACAGCCCGAGACTGGTGGCAAAGCTTTCATTTTGATTGGAGAAGTTGACGGCCATGTTTTCGCCGCTGTTGCGACCATGGGCGACCAGTTCATGAAACAGCAACTTGCGCTTCTTTAAATCGAACACCCACAGGCGCTGTTCGGTCGAAGGCAGGGAATAATCAATCACCGCAAGTCTTTGGACAGGAGCAGCACCTTGAGCGATGCTGCATTGCGAGGCGCGAACGGCGAGGTTAATGACGTTGGCGTTGGCTTTCGGGGCCGCTTTGATGAGGGCGGCCGCGAGCGAATCGGCGTAGGCTAACGGTACGGACATTGCAGTCAATAGCAGGGCCGGCAGCAGATAGCCAATACGTAGTGGCGCCATATAGATGTCTCATCATGTTAAGTTCGAGTCTAGCAGTGCATTGAAAGCCAGGCGTTGAATGCGGGAGATTAAGGATTATCCATGGTGCTTTTAACAAGGTTTTTCGTCATAAGCCGCGTATTTTTTATGGGCTTTCTGATCAGCGGCACGGCGCTTGCGGAAACTTCGCCGATTGAGCTGACAATTGCGCCTAGCTCCGTTATCGAGGCCGCAGCGGACGACAACGTCGGTCAGGCGATTCAGGCTTCGCTTGAGCCGCTGAAAACCGCGTTTCCGCCGTTGCTGACCTCGCCACGTCATCGGCGGGTGGATGTCAGCCGTCTGGTCATGGATTTCTATACCCATCGCGCTTATCGCGCAGCGTGGACGAATGACAGCGACGTCACACAATTGATCGCCGGCTTGAGCGCGACTGATGCCGATGGTTTGAACCCGACGGATTTTCATATTGATGAACTGATCCGATCCCAGGCCACGATGCAGACCACGCCGGTCACGCCCGAGCAGCGGGCGGCCTTCGATTTGGCAACGACGCATACCTTTATTACTGCGCTGCTGCAATTGCGGCGGGGCAAGGTCGATCCTGCGCGGCTCGACATTCATTGGAATTTTGACGCCAATGGCGTCGACCCGCGCGACGATGTCAATGCGTTCTTCGCAGCGCTCGACAATCACGATGTGGCAAAGGCTTTTGCTCAAGCGCCGCCGCAAGAAGCGGTGTACGGGGGGTTGCGTCAGGCGCTGGCGCAATTGCGCGGTATTCGCGATCGGGGCGGCTGGCCGAAGGTGGTTGTAGACCATTCGCTCAAACCTGGCATGGACGAACCGGCTGTCGCGCAGTTGCGCGCGAGGATGGTCGCGGCAGGTTTTCTCGATCCGCGATTGATCCACGGCACGAAGTACGACGGCGCCGTCACCGCAGCGGTAAAAAAGTATCAGAACGAGCAATACCTCGGTGCGGATGGCATGGCGGGGGCGACCACGCTGGCGGCCTTGAATGTGCCGGTTGACGCACGCATTGACCAGGTGCGGGTGAACATGGAGCGGGCGCGTTGGCTGCTTTACAAGCTTCAAGGCACGTTCGTTATCGTTGATATCGCCGGTTACAAAGTGGCGATGTACCGCGATGGTCAGCCGATCTGGCGATCCCGGGTACAGGTCGGTAAAACGGCGCGCAATACACCGATCTTTCAGGCGCAGATTACCTACATCACGTTTAATCCGACCTGGACGGTGCCGCCGACGATCCTCAAGGAAGACGTGCTGCCGAAGATCCAGAGCAATCCCGGTTACCTGGCCGCCAACCGAATTCGCGTGATCGACCGCGAAGGCAACGAGCTGGATCCTGCGGGCGTCGACTGGACCAACCCGCGTGGCATCAGCTTGCGCCAGGATGCCGGACCCGAGAGTTCATTGGGCCAGGTGGTGATCCGCTTTCCCAACGACTACGCGATTTATCTTCATGACACGCCGCATCGCGAGTTGTTTGCCAAGACTGTCCGCGCAACCAGTTCGGGCTGCATTCGGGTGGAGAACCCGCTGCAACTGGTGGAGTTGTTGTTCAACGACCCGGTTAAGTGGAGCAGCGCCGGTATTCAGAAACAGCTGGCCAATGGCAAGACCGAGAACATTCGGCTACCGGTGAAAGTGCCGGTGTTGTTGGCCTATTGGACAGTCGATCTGGGCAGCGACGGGCGCGTGGCATTCAAACCGGATGTGTACGGCTACGATGAACCCGTGCTGCGGGCGTTGAATCGACCTTCGCAAATGCCGGTGTTGAATCTACATGCGGCGACGGCATCGGTGGGGACGGGGCAGCGATAGGGGCAGGCTCAAATTACAAACTGCGTCTTGAATAACGATTTTCAGGTATGCAATTTGTCCAATGCCTCAAGAATTTCGGGTGAGTATATTCTCCGAGTGACGGCGGATGAGATCGACAAGTTGATCTGACGATGTTCGCGTTTTCTCGGAAAATACAACCGATTTAATCATTTAGACTCACTGTCGCGGTATGAGTGTGATTGCGGTTATGCCAAGGTAAGGCATGTTCTGTCGGCCAGTTGCTGATCAGATAATCCATCCCAAAGGAGTGGGAAGATGAAAAAAATCTCAGCAGTAACCGTGTTTATGATGCTGACGTTCGGCAGCATGGGTTTAATTAACGCTCAGGATCTAAAAAAACCAACGCCCGTATCAGTAGCCGGGGTATTCGACTACTACCTGTTGACGCTGTCTTGGTCGCCTACTTACTGCCTGACTCATCGAGATGACGTGCAATGTTCCGGAAAAGGTTATGGATTCGTGCTACATGGTCTTTGGCCACAATACACTAATGGTGGTTGGCCGCAGTCCTGTGCGCCGAGGACACGTTTGTCGCCGGAGCAGCGAGCAAAGGGGTTGACGTTGTTTTCGACCGAAAAGCTGCTTGAGCATGAATGGGCCAAACATGGCACTTGCAGCGGTCTAGGTGCGATGGGTTACTTGCAAGCTTCGGACACTGCCCTCGGCGCGGTGAAGATTCCCGAACAATTACAACCGTTCAGCACTTCGTATTACTTCAAGGCCCAGGAAATTGCGCAAATGTTTCGCCAGAGCAATCCCGGCCTGCCGGAAGATGGCATTGCAGTGATTTGTAAAGGGCCCGAGTTATCAGAAGTTCGGGTGTGCTTGAGTAAGGATCTTGAATTCGGCGCGTGTGGCAAAGGTGTTAAGAGTCAGTGTCGAGCGGGTGAAATTCGCGTTCCACCTTCACGGTGAGCGCATCGGCAATTAGGAGAAGCGCTCCACGGCAATGTCGTGGCCGGCGAAGGCCAGCCCGAAGCGACCGCGTTCTACATCCACGCGCGCCTGCACAAACAACTGCCGAGGGTGAAAGTGGCGTTCCACACGCACATGCCTTACGCCACGGCGTTGTGCTTGCTGCAAGGCCCGCCGTTATTGTGGCTGGGGCAAACAGCGTTGAAATTCTACGGGCGTACGGCGGTGGACGAGGACTACAACGGCCTGGCGCTCGATGAGTCCGAAGGTGACCGGATTGCCAGCGTCATGGGCAATGCCGACGTCCTGTTTCTGAAAAACCACGGCGTGATCGTCGCAGGGCCGACCATCGCCGAAGCCTGGGACGATCTGTATTACCTGGAACGCGCCGCCCAGGTGCAACTGATGGCGATGGCGACCCCGCGCGATCTCAAGCCCGTGCCCCCCGCCATTGCGCAACGTGCCTACGAGCAAATGCGCCTGGGAGATGCCGAGAGTGCTCAAGCACATTTACACAGTGCGATGCGACGCCTGTCCAAAGGACAATTGCCCCGCACCATCCCGTAGACTAAGCTCGCAAACATTAAGGGTTTTGGGCCTTCGCCCATGCCTTACCCTTGCAGGACGAGCTTTTGCCTATCTCCAGTGACGACCCGCGCCACGCCAGTGGCGTCAATTTGAAACGGCTACCCCTGCGCAAGGCGGCGGTGCTGTTTATTGTGGTGGTGTGTTTGTGCCTGTGTGGTTTGCTTTATCTGCAACTGGAGCAATCGCGCCGGCACGATCTGGCGGTGGCCGAAGTGGCGTCATCGAACCTCACGCGCGCCATGGCGCAGCAGGCCGAAGACACGTTCATGAAAGCCGACCTGGTACTGACCAGCCTGGCGGACTGGATTCAGGTTGATGGGTTCGCCCCGGCGCAGATCCCGCGTCTACAAAAAACGTTTGCCCGACGGGTGCAGACACTCAGTCAGTTGCACGGGATCTTCCTGTTCGATCAAAAGGGGCAATGGGTTGTCACCTCATTCGAGGATTTACCCCGTGGCCCCGGCGTGGCGGACCGCGATTATTTCCTGTTTCACCAGCAGAACGTATCGTCCCTGGCGCACATCGGCCCCGCGATTCGCAGTCGCGTGAATGGCGAGTGGATCATTCCGGTTTCCAAGCGGGTGAATGACAAGGACGGCCATTTCCAGGGCATTTTGCTGGCCGGCATCAAAATGTCCTACTTCGATCAGTTTTTCAAAAGCTTCAGCATCGATGACGACGGCTCCATTTTCCTGGCGCTGACCGACGGAACGCTGCTGGCGCGACGGCCGTTTGTGGAATCACAGATTGGCCAGTCACTGGCCAAAGGAGAGATTTTCAGCAAGTACCTGGCGGGCGCCATGTCCGGCAACGCCATGATCGGTTCTGTGCTCGATGGCACCGTTCGCTTGCATGGCTACCGGCAACTCGACGCCTATCCGCTGGTGGTGTCCGCGGCCTCGTCCAGGGATTCGATTCTCAAGGGTTGGTATGACACGGCGTTTAAATCCAGCGTTATTGTGGCGCTGGTTGTGCTGGGCGTGGGGCTGTTCGGTTGGGTGTTCGTGCGCCAGGTGCGCCTCGGTGAACGGGTCGAGAAGGATTTGCGTAAGGCCAAGGAAGCGCTGAAGTTGATCGCGACCCATGACAGTCTCACCGGCCTGGCCAATCGCCGACTGTTCGAGCAGGCGCTGGACCTCGAGTTTGGCCGTGGCATCCGGCAGTCGAGTTCGCTGAGCCTGATCATGCTCGATATCGATTACTTCAAGCGCTACAACGACGCTTACGGCCACGTCGCGGGTGACCATTGCCTGGCCGAAGTGGCGAGGGTGGTGAAAAGTTGCTGCCATCGAACCACCGATCTGGCGGTGCGTTACGGCGGCGAGGAGTTCGCCGTGTTGCTGCCGAATACGGATATTCATGGCGCGATGGTCATTGCCGAACAGATCCGCCGCAGTGTCATGACCTGCAGCATCAACCATAGCGGCGCGCCCAGCGGTTACGTGACGGTCAGTCTCGGTTGTTATGCCTTCGTACCGACGCGTCTGGACAGCATCGAAGTGTTCATTGAGCGCGCAGACGCGGCGTTGTATCAGGCCAAGCATTCCGGGCGAAACCGTTCGGCGGTGCTGTCGATGGACGGTGGCGTCGGGGAATTGATGCGCTCGGATCGTTGAGATGAGGTCTGCTCAAGCGCCCCGTAATTTGACCTCATGGGTCGCTTACGCGTGTTCAGCTACCGCCTGTTCCGCCTCCAGCGCCGCCGTTTCCACCGCCCGCCGCACCGGTGCCGCCACCTGCACCTGAACCGCTGGTGCCGCCCGTTCCGCCCGTTCCGCTGGAGCTGCCGCTTGATGAACCCGAACCGCCGTCGCCCTTATTGCCGCCGTCGCCGCTGTGGCCGCCGGAAGGTTCACCGGGATTATTGTTGGGCGCCATCGTCGATCCGCCCGTCGATCCGGATTTGGTGCCGGTGGCGTCTGCGCCGTCACCCGTCGCTGCGAAAGTGCTCGCGGATGCCGCCGCCAATAAGCTCGCCAGCAACAGTGAAGTGATTTTGATGTTCATCAGGGTGCGTCTCCAAAGATGAGTCGTTACCTGATGTTGGTGTGAAGGGCTGTGGGGTTGGTGCCGATTGGATGACGAGCGGTCGCCGAGGATTAGCTGCGACCGATTCCGTGGCCTTTCGTGTGGTTTCCATGACCGCGGTTTTCTCGACAGATAGGGCAGGCATTGGGCGCCCGTTACGCCGAGATTCCGACGCAACCACCGGAATGCCTGGATGTCACACACTGAACACACATGTCCGGAGCGCTGGCCCATGAAGAATCTGCGAATCGCAACGTTCAACGTCAATGGCATGCGCGCCCGGCTGCCGAACCTGCTGGCCTGGCTGGAGCGGGAGAAACCGGACATTGCCTGCCTGCAGGAGCTCAAGTCGGTGGACAGTGCATTTCCTGCCGCAGAACTTGAGGCTGCCGGCTACGGCGCGATATGGCAGGGTCAGTCATCGTGGAACGGGGTGGCGATTCTGGCGCGGGATGCGCAACCACTGGAGAGTCGACGTGGTTTGCCGGGCGACGACGGTGATACCCACAGTCGGTATCTGGAGGCCGCCGTGCATGGTGTCCTGGTGGGCTGCCTGTATCTGCCAAACGGCAATCCGCAGCCGGGGCCGAAGTTCGATTACAAGCTGGCCTGGTTCGAGCGGCTGATCGCCTACGCCAAGGATCTCCAGAGCAGCGAACACCCGGTGGTTCTGGCCGGCGACTACAACGTGGTGCCGACTGACCTGGACATCTACAACCCGCGGTCCTGGCTCAAGGATGCGCTGCTGCAACCGGAAAGCCGCGAGTGTTATCAACGATTGCTGGATCAGGGCTGGACCGATTCCCTGCGCCATCTGTATCCGGAGGATCGGCTCTACACCTTCTGGGACTATTTCCGACAACACTGGCAGAAAAATTCCGGGTTGCGCATCGATCATCTGTTGCTCAACCCGGCACTGAGTCCTTACCTGCAAGAGGCCGGCGTCGATGCCTGGGTGCGCAACGAGCCGCATGCCAGCGACCATGCGCCCACGTGGATTCAACTGGGTTCGCGCAAGCGCCGTTGATTTTCCGTGAGTGGCGATTGGCGAAATCAATTGTCGGTCGAAGCGCTTTATCCCTTATACATGGCGCCCATCGGCGGAAAGATCCGCGGCCCCGTGCATAAGGACCGAGCAATGAGCGAGCCACGCCTGAACAATCTTGCGTTGTACCTGCAACGTCTGGGTTTCGACGCGCCACCGGCACCAACCCTGGAAACCCTGCGTCAGTTGCAGTTTCGTCACACCGGAGTGTTCCCGTTCGAGAACCTCACCACGTTGTCTGGCGATCCGGTACTCATCGACCTGACGTCCATCGAGCAAAAAGTCCTGCACGATGGCCGTGGTGGTTACTGCTACGAACTCAACAACCTGTTCCTGGCCCTGCTTCAGGCGTTGGGCTTCGACGCTTGCGGCATCTCCGGTCGCGTGGTCATGGGCCAGCCCGAGGGTGCTTGGACCGCGCGTACGCACCGCTTGAGCCTGGTCACCCTGGAGGGCGTGCGCTACATCACCGATGTGGGTTTCGGTGGTATGGTCCCCACCGCGCCGCTGCTGCTCGACACTCCGGACGAGCAACTCACACCTCACGAACCCTATCGGATCGAACGCCACGAAGACGGCTACACCCTGCGCGCCAACGTCGCCGGTGAATGGCGACCGATGTACATCTTCGACCTGCAACGCCAGGAAGACATCGATTACACCGTCGGCAACTGGTATGTCTCAACCCATCCCGAATCATCTTTTGCCAAACAGCTGATGGTGGCGCGGACGGGGGAAGGTTGGCGGCGCACGCTGAACAACGGTAGTTTTGCCATCCACCGGATCGGCAGCGAGAGCGAGCGGCGGCAGATCGTGGAGGTGGCTGATCTGGTCCAGTTGCTGGAGAGTGAGTTCGGTATTCGGGTGCCTGAGCACGCACATTTGAAGCAGGTGCTTGGGCGGTTGATCGAGCCGGCCTAGGGGCGAACGTCAGGCTCCATCATTCGATGGATTTCGCTGACGGCGTCCAGCAGCTTTTTCTCCAGGCTTTTCAGGTCGGAGGGCGTTATCCCTTTTTTGAGATGCCCGGTCTCTGCAGACTCTTTTTTGCCACTGAGCAACGCGTGTCGCAGTGTGTTGTTGATCACCGTCTGGTACCCATACCCCTCGCTTTCCGCGAGCGCGCGAGCGGCCTCTATGACCGCTTCATCCAGCATGATGGTAATGCGGGTTTTGCCTTTGACGGGAGCAACCGCCCCACGCTTGGCATTGCTGAAGTCGTATTCATCTTTCATCACTCAAGCCTCCAAATATTGACGACGCTCGTTTTTCGTGGCGAGACGCGCGGAAATGATTCGAACGAAATTCGGATCGCGGTAGGTGTACGCGACGACCAGCAAGCGAGCTTTGGCGTCCAGTCCCATGATGATCCATCGTTGCTCGTCATGAAGATCATCCTGGAGCGTCAGCGCCCGTTCGTCATGGAACACGGCCTCAGTCTCTGCGAGGCTGATGCCTTGGTGCTTCAGTTTGTTCGCCGCGTTTTTTGCCTTGTGATACTGAATTTCGAATAGCTTCATTATGCATACTTTATATGTATAAAAAAGAGGGCGATCCTACCGGTGGTCGCCAGGAACTCAAAAGACTAGCGGGGGATGTGAGGGGGGGCTGGGACGGATATATTTCAAGGTTTATTGAAGGATGCTGTGAGTGAAGCGCTGGGTGAGAATGGACACATGTCCATAATCTGACTGATGAGTTGTATACAACTCTATAGACATTTGTCCTGTGTCTTGAATACAGTGTGCGCATAACAAAAACCAGGGAACCCCCCAACCATGAAAACGCCCCATGTTTCACACCAACGGCCTGAGGACGAAAACCTCGGGGTCGGCGCGAATATGGCTTACGGCCTGCAACATGTTCTGACCATGTATGGCGGTATCGTCGCTGTGCCTTTGATCATCGGCCAGGCGGCCGGGCTCTCGCCGGCGGACATTGGTTTGTTGATTGCTGCTTCATTGTTTGCGGGGGGCTTGGCGACATTGCTGCAGACCCTCGGTTTACCGTTTTTCGGCTGCCAGTTGCCGCTGGTGCAGGGCGTGTCGTTCTCCGGCGTCGCGACCATGGTGGCGATCGTCAGCAGTGGCGGGGAGGGCGGGTTTCAGTCGATTCTCGGGGCGGTGATTGCCGCATCGTTGATCGGATTGCTGATCACCCCCGTGTTCTCGCGCATCACCAAATTCTTCCCGCCGCTGGTGACGGGCATTGTGATCACGACCATTGGCCTGACGCTGATGCCGGTGGCTGCGCGCTGGGCCATGGGCGGCAACAGCCATGCGGCGGATTTCGGCAGCATGGCGAACATCGGTCTGGCGGCGGTGACGCTGGTGCTGGTGCTGTTGCTGAGCAAGATCGGCAGCGCGACGATCTCCCGCTTGTCGATCCTGCTGGCGATGGTCATCGGCACGATCATCGCGGTGTTTCTCGGCATGGCAGACTTCTCGTCCGTCACCCAGGGCCCGATGTTCGGCTTCCCGACGCCGTTCCACTTCGGCATGCCGACCTTCCACTTTGCTGCGATCCTGTCGATGTGCATCGTGGTCATGGTGACGCTGGTGGAAACCTCGGCGGACATCCTCGCGGTCGGTGAAATCATCGGCACCAAGGTTGACTCCAAACGGCTGGGCAACGGTTTGCGCGCCGACATGCTGTCGAGCATGATCGCGCCGATCTTCGGCTCCTTCACTCAAAGCGCGTTCGCCCAGAACGTCGGGCTGGTGGCTGTGACCGGGATCAAGAGCCGTTTCGTGGTGGCCACCGGCGGGTTGTTCCTGGTGATCCTGGGGCTGTTGCCCTTCATGGGCCGGGTCATCGCCGCCGTGCCGACTTCCGTGCTGGGTGGTGCCGGTATCGTGCTGTTCGGCACTGTGGCGGCCAGCGGTATTCGTACACTGTCCAAGGTCGACTACCGCAACAACGTCAACCTGATCATCGTCGCCACTTCCATCGGTTTCGGCATGATCCCCATCGCCGCGCCGAATTTCTACGACCACTTCCCAAGCTGGTTCGCCACGATCTTCCATTCGGGTATCAGCTCCTCGGCGATCATGGCCATCGTGCTGAACCTGACCTTCAACCACCTCACCGCCGGCAATTCGGATCAACAGTCGGTGTTTGCGGCGGGTACTGAACGGGTCCTGCGTTATCAGGATCTGGCCGCGTTGCGCGAAGGGGATTACTTCAGCGAAGGCAAATTGCATGACTGCGACGGGAAAGAGATCCCGGTGGTGGAGGCGGACCATGGGCATGGAGAGCCACGGGCGGTGCCTGCGAAAAGCAGTGAGCATGTGTGAATAAGAAGGTGCCCTTCGGGGTGATGCCTGTCCGTTAAGCGGAAGCTGTACCTCTGTAGGAGCGAGCTTGCTCGCGAAGGACTCAAGAGCGGCGCGTTTATTCAGGAAGCACGCGTCATCGTTAACGTCCATCGCGAGCAAGCTCGATCCTACAGACCACAAAAAAGCCCCTGAACCTTTCGATTCAGGGGCTTTTCGTTATCTCTGTCTGGCTCCACGACCTGGACTCGAACCAGGGACCCAGTGATTAACAGTCACTTGCTCTACCAACTGAGCTATCGCGGAATGGCGTGTATGTTACTGATTCAAAAAGAGAAGTCAAGCACCTGTTTACAACTTGAGGGATTCATCGGGACGGACGGTGGTTTATCGGCGATTGGCGGTTACCAGAACAGCACCAGAGGTCTACCATGGCCGCCCGGAAGTGGTTACACGCGCTGCCGGCCATTCGCCGAAAAGGTACGCGCCATGAATTACCCAGCCCTCGCATTCCGAAGCAACGAGGTGTTCGCATGAGCATCGCACAGATCAGCCTGCCCAAAGGGGTCGGCCCCCACGCCGAAAAACTGTTCGACGCCATCACTCAGGCCAGCACCGCTGACGAATTGAACCGCGCAGGCGGCAAGGCCGAAGGTTTTGTCCTGGGCCTGGAAAGCACCAAGGCCATCAAAAGCCAGATCGCCGAATCGCTGTACGTCGCCTATGACGATGCGGCCAGCCAGCGCGCGACCGAACTGGCTTAACCGCCGAACGTCACGGTGGCGAGCATCAGTTTGGCGTAAAGCAGCGTCGCGCCCAGTTGCACCAGCCACAAGGCCAGGCCGCCGAGAAACACACCCGCAGCCACTTGCAGCACCAGGTTATTGCTGCGTTTGGCCGGGACGCGGGGGATGAAGTCATTCAGGTCATCCAGGTCATCGCGCTCAGCGCGCAGGTCATCGTTTTTCATGGGCTTCTCGTCAGAATTCTGGGGTGTACACAAGACCCGTAGGAGCCGGCTTGCTGGCGAAGGGGCCAGCACATTCAACATTATTGGTGGCTGGTCTGCCGCCATCGTCGGAACGCCGCCCGCAGCAAGCCGGCTCCTACAAGGGAGATGTGTGCAGTCTAGAGGGCTTGGTTGGCGGGTTGAAAATTATCTGACACAAATAAAAAACGGGAAGCCATTTGGCTTCCCGTTTTTCGTATTACCTGACGACTCAGATCACCGCTACGATGGCCTTGGTCACGACATCGATGTTGCTCTGGTTCAACGCGGCAACGCAGATGCGGCCGGTGTCCAGGGCGTAGATGCCGAACTCACTGCGCAGACGGGTCACTTGCTCAACCGTCAGGCCGGAGTAGGAGAACATGCCGCGCTGACGACCCACAAAGCTGAAATCGCGCTGTGGTGCGTTTTTGGCCAGCAGGTCAACCATCTGGGTGCGCATCCCGCGAATCCGCAGGCGCATTTCGGCGAGTTCTTCTTCCCACTTGGCGCGCAGCTCCGGGCTGTTCAACACAGCGGCGACGATGCTTGCACCGTGGGTCGGCGGGTTGGAGTAGTTGGTGCGGATCACGCGTTTGACTTGCGACAGCACGCGCGCGCTTTCTTCTTTCGATTCGCTGACGATCGACAGGGCGCCAACGCGTTCGCCGTACAGCGAAAAGGATTTGGAGAACGAGCTGGAGACGAAGAAGGTCAGGCCCGATTCGGCGAACAGACGCACGGCTGCAGCGTCTTCGTCGATGCCATCGCCAAAACCCTGGTAGGCCATGTCGAGGAAAGGCACGTGACCTTTGGCTTTCACCACGTCCAGGACGTTTTTCCAGTCTTGCGGGCTGAGGTCCACGCCAGTCGGGTTGTGGCAGCACGCGTGCAGCACAACGATCGAGCCGGACGGCAGGGCGTTCAGGTCTTCCAGCAGGCCGACACGGTTAACGTCGTGGGTCGCGGCGTCGTAGTAACGATAGTTCTGCACCGGGAAACCGGCGGTTTCGAACAGCGCGCGGTGGTTTTCCCAGCTCGGGTCGCTGATTGCCACGACGGCGTTCGGCAGCAGTTGCTTGAGGAAGTCGGCACCGATTTTCAGTGCGCCAGTACCGC
Organism: Pseudomonas sp. LBUM1651; assembly: GCF_059716135.1. Taxonomy (NCBI): domain Bacteria; kingdom Pseudomonadati; phylum Pseudomonadota; class Gammaproteobacteria; order Pseudomonadales; family Pseudomonadaceae; genus Pseudomonas; species Pseudomonas sp. LBUM1651. The sequence continues at coordinate 2,123,304 of NZ_CP166805.1, forward strand.
CAACGGCCTGAGTGGTGATGACACGGCCAGCAGCGATCAGCGGCGAGTCATTGCCAAACAGCAGTTTCTGAACGGCCTGGTCGTAAGCAGCAATGCCATCAATCGGCAAGTAGCCACGGGAAGCGTGTTGAGCGACGCGAATCGTCTCGGCTTCGACAACGGCGCGCAGGAGTGGAATTCGCCCCTCCTCGTTGCAGTAAACACCGACCCCCAGATTGACCTTGTTGGTACGGGTATCGGCGTTGAATGCTTCGTTGAGGCCCAGGATTGGATCGCGTGGTGCCATTTCGACAGCGGAGAACAGGCTCATTTTTGCGGCGGCTCTGAATGGAGTGTGGAGGGACGTGTCGCGCTCCAGCCGAATGCACTAGAGCGGTGCACAAACGGGGAGCTAGTATAGAGGCCATCTGCGATTGATGGCGACAGACGATTCGGCTTTTAGCGTAAGTTTTTCCGATTATTTTTCGACCGTTAGTCGATAGATCCCGTCAAAGACTTCAAGGGATGTAGGACGTTTGCCTTGAAAGCGAGGGCAATCGACTCCACATTGAGCACAATCCAGTTTTTTCCTCGGGCGACGTCGGTCGTTTGTGGTCTTTTTCGTTGCTGTCCGGTTTGCCCGGACGGGCGCGACCCAGAGGGTATTTCATGTCTGAATTCCAGCTAGTCACCCGCTTCGAGCCCGCCGGCGATCAGCCGGAAGCCATTCGCCTGATGGTTGAGGGCATCGAAGCCGGGCTGGCGCACCAGACGTTGCTCGGTGTGACCGGCTCGGGCAAGACGTTCAGCATCGCCAACGTCATCGCCCAGGTTCAGCGCCCGACGCTGGTGCTGGCGCCGAACAAGACCCTGGCCGCGCAGTTGTACGGTGAATTCAAGGCGTTTTTTCCGAACAACGCCGTCGAGTACTTCGTTTCCTACTACGACTACTACCAGCCCGAAGCCTACGTGCCGTCCTCGGACACCTTCATCGAGAAAGACGCCTCGATCAACGATCACATCGAGCAGATGCGACTCTCGGCGACCAAAGCGTTGCTGGAGCGCAAAGACGCGATCATCGTCACCACGGTGTCGTGCATCTACGGTCTGGGCAGTCCGGAAACCTATTTGAAAATGGTGCTGCACGTGGATCGGGGCGACAAGCTCGATCAGCGCGCCTTGCTGCGTCGCCTGGCGGACCTGCAATACACCCGCAACGACATGGATTTCGCCCGCGCGACCTTCCGCGTGCGCGGTGATGTGATCGACATCCACCCGGCAGAATCCGATTTCGAAGCGATCCGCATCGAGCTGTTCGATGACGAAGTCGAGAGCCTGTCGGCCTTCGATCCGCTGACCGGCGAGGTGATCCGCAAGCTGCCGCGCTTCACGTTCTACCCGAAAAGCCACTACGTGACGCCGCGAGAAACCCTGCTCGGCGCCATCGAAGGGATCAAGGTCGAGTTGCAGGAGCGTCTGGAATACCTGCGCTCCAACAACAAACTGGTGGAAGCGCAACGCCTCGAACAACGCACGCGTTTCGACCTGGAGATGATTCTCGAGTTGGGCTACTGCAACGGCATCGAAAACTACTCGCGCTACCTCTCGGGCCGTGCATCCGGTGAGGCGCCGCCGACCTTGTTCGATTACTTGCCGGCCGACGCCTTGCTGGTGATCGACGAATCCCATGTCAGCGTGCCGCAGGTCGGCGCCATGTATAAGGGCGACCGCTCACGTAAAGAAACGCTGGTGGAATACGGCTTTCGGCTGCCCTCGGCGCTGGACAACCGGCCGATGCGCTTCGACGAGTTCGAAGGCATCAGCCCGCAGACGATTTTTGTCTCGGCCACGCCGGGCAACTACGAGGCGGAACATGCGGGCCGGGTGGTCGAGCAACTGGTGCGCCCGACCGGTCTGGTGGACCCGCAAATCGAAATCCGTCCGGCGCTGACCCAGGTCGACGATTTGCTTTCGGAAATCACCAAGCGCGTCGCCCTCGAAGAGCGGGTGTTGGTCACCACACTGACCAAGCGCATGTCCGAAGACTTGACCGATTATCTGGCCGACCACGGCGTGCGCGTGCGTTATCTGCACTCGGACATCGACACCGTGGAACGCGTGGAAATCATCCGCGACTTGCGTCTCGGCACGTTTGATGTGCTGGTGGGGATCAACCTGCTGCGTGAAGGCCTGGACATGCCGGAGGTTTCGCTGGTGGCGATCCTTGATGCGGACAAGGAAGGCTTCCTGCGTTCCGAGCGCTCGCTGATCCAGACCATCGGTCGCGCGGCGCGTAACCTCAACGGTCGGGCGATTCTCTACGCAGACCGGATCACCGGCTCCATGGAACGGGCGATCGGCGAAACCGAGCGTCGTCGCGACAAGCAGATCGCCTTCAACCTGGCCAACGGCATTACGCCAAAGGGTGTGTTCAAGGACGTTGCCGACATCATGGAAGGCGCCACCGTGCCGGGCTCGCGCAGCAAGAAGCGCAAAGGCATGGCCAAGGCCGCCGAGGAAAGCGCCAAGTACGAAGCCGAATTGCGTTCGCCGGGAGAAGTCGCCAAGCGTATCAAGGCGCTGGAAGAGAAGATGTACCAATTGGCGCGTGATCTGGAATTCGAAGCGGCGGCGCAGATGCGTGATGAGATCAGCAAGTTGCGGGAGCGGTTGATTGCTGTTTGATGGCGAAACGCAGTCCCTGTGGCGAGGGGGCTTGCCCCCGTTGGGCTGCGCAGCGGCCCCAAAACCTTACGCCGCGATGTGTCAGGATTATATCGCTAGCGGGTTTTACGACTGCTGCGCAGCCGAACGGGGGCAAGCCCCCTCGCCACAGGTTCGTGCATGACTCGAAATTAATGTGCTTCCCCAGCCTTCAATCCCGCCGGCAACGCCTTGGTCAGCAACACCGCCAGCATGCTGATCCCCAGCGCAATCCCGACAAAATGAAACGCATCGTTGTAAGCCATGATCGACGCCTGTTGATGGGCGATCTCACTAAGCTTGCCCAGCGCCGCCGTTTCGCTGCCAAACCGGTCCGTCAGCGACGCCATTCGCTCGGCGACCTGCGGGTTGCTCGGCACGATCGCTTCACGCAAATAATCAAAGTAGGTCTTGGTCCGCGCATCCAGCAACGTGGCGAGGAGGGCGATGCCGATCGCGCCGCCGAGGTTGCGCAGGATGTTGAACAGGCTCGACGCCGAGCCCGCATCCTGCGGAAGGATGTACGCGGTGGCGATCAGCGAGATCGTCACCATGATCAACGGCTGGCCGAGTGCGCGGATGATCTGGATCTGATTGAACTGCGGCCCGGCAAAGTCCGGGTTCAGCACCCCCGAGGAAAAACTCGCCAAACCGAATAACCCGAACCCCAGCGTGCAGAGCCATTTCGGTGAAATGACCTTCATCAGTTTCGGCACCAGCGGAATCAAAAACAGCTGCGGCACGCCCATCCACATGATCACTTCGCCGATCTGCAGGGCGCTGTAATTCTGGATCTGCGCCAGGTACAGCGGTAACAGATAGATCGAACCGTACAACCCGACCCCCATCCCGATGCTGGAAATACTCGATAAGCCGAAGTTTCGATTGCCGAGGATGCCGAGGTTGATCAGCGGGTTGGGCTTGGAAAACTGCACGATCACAAAGGTAATCAGGCTGACCAGGGCGATGCTGCCGAGCGCTACGATCAGGTCCGATTCCAGCCAGTCCTTGCGATGGCCTTCCTCCAGAAACACCTGCAAACAACCGAGGCCGATACCGAGGGTGACAATCCCCGTGTAGTCGGTGCTTTTCAGCAGTTCCCAGTGCGCTTCTTTCTTTTCCAGGCCATACATCAGACCGGCGATCATGATCAGGCCCGGCGGGATGTTGATGTAGAAGATATATTCCCAGCCCCAGTTTTCCGTCAGCCAGCCGCCGAGCGTCGGGCCGATGGAGGGCGCGAACGTTGCGGTCATGGCGAACATCGCCATGCCTTTGGCGCGGTGGTGTTCGGGAAGCTTGATTAGCGTCAGGGTGAACGCCAGAGGGATCAGCGCGCCGCCGGTGAAGCCTTGCAGGGCGCGGAAAATGATCATGCTATCCAGGCTCCACGCCATGGAGCAGAGCAGGGACGCGGCAAGAAACCCGAGCGAGACCCACACGGCCAGACGGCGCGCCGAGAGCAGTTGCACCAGCCACGCCGTCAGCGGAATCATGATGATCTCCGCGACCAGGTACGACGTGGAAATCCATGAGCCTTCTTCCAGGGTCGCCGACAGCGCGCCCTGAATATCCTTGAGCGACGAGTTGGTGATCTGAATGTCGAGCACCGCCATGAACGCGCCGAGCATCACGCTCATTACCGCAATCCAGTCCCGCCGGGTCGGTTCGCCGGCGGGGCGGATCAGTTGATCACCGGCCATTGTCAGGGGCGTCTTTGATGTTCACTTTGGCGGTGACCGACATGCCCGGACGAATCTTGCCGTGCAGCGGGCTGTCCGCGGCGAAGGTCAGTTTTACCGGAATCCGTTGTACGACTTTGGTGAAGTTGCCGGTGGCATTGTCCGGCGGCAGCAGGCTGAACTGCGCGCCAGAGGCCGCGAACAGGCTGTCGACCCGCGCTTCAATCGGCGTGTCACTGTAGGCGTCGAAAGTCAGTTCGGCTTTCTGGCCGGGCTGCATGCGGCCGATCTGGGTTTCCTTGAAGTTGGCCTGAATCCAGATGTCCTGGTCCGGGACGATCGACATCAGATAAGCGCCGGCCTGCACGTATTGGCCTTCGCGGGCGGCACGCTGGCCAATCAGGCCGCTGATGGGCGCGTGGATTTCGCTGCGGGTCAGGTTCAGTTCAGCCTGGGCCAGATCGGTTTTGGCGTTGGCGATCATGGCGTCGAGGCGCTTGATTTCGGCGCTCAGGGAATTGACTTGCTGGCGCTGACTTTGAGCATCCGCCTGGGCCTTGGTCACCTGTGAGCGGGCGATGTGGTTGTCGGCGGAGAGGGTGGTTACCCGCTCTTCGGAAACGTAGCCCGGTTTGCGCAAGGTTTGCGCGCGGGACAAATCGATTTGCGAACGACCGAGGCTGGCCTGGCTGGATGCCACTTGCGCTTCGCTGGAGGCAATCAGGCTGGCTTGCTGGGTCAGTTTGCTCTGGGCTTGCAGGCGTTCGGCCTGGCGGGTGGCGAGAGCGGCGTTGGCGCGGTCGACGGCGAGGTGGAAATCATCGCCTTCGAGCTTGATCAGCAACTGGCCTTTCTCGACGTGCTGGTTGTCCTGTACCAGCACCTGATCGATACGCGCGCCCAACTGGCTCGACACACGGGTGATCTCGCCCTGGACATAGGCGTTGTCGGTGCTTTCATAAAACCGTCCCTTGAAGAACCACTGGGCAAATAAGCCCCCGGCAATCAGCAGGACGATCATCAGGAAAATAAACAGGCGACGCTTGAGTTGGGCAGGCATGGGGCAAACTGTAGTCGAGAAATTGTAAGGAAAGTTATCAGCAGGCGAATTTGGCATACAGTCGATAGTGGGTAAATGCCATCGGCTGATAATCCATCATTCATCCCGGCTCAGGCCCTTTGTAGACGCAAACTTGGCTTAAATGCCCTGCTCACTGGAGCCGGGCGGGCAACGCCTGTTACCATTCGCCCTTTGTTTTATCTTCATTTCGAGACTTGCCATGACCACCGTCCGCACGCGCATCGCGCCATCGCCTACCGGGGACCCCCACGTAGGTACCGCTTACATCGCTTTGTTCAACTACTGCTTTGCCAAGCAGCACGGCGGTGAGTTCATTCTGCGGATCGAAGACACCGATCAATTGCGTTCGACCCGCGAGTCCGAACAGCAGATTTTCGACGCCCTGCGCTGGCTGGGTATCGACTGGAGCGAAGGCCCGGACGTCGGCGGCCCGCACGGTCCGTACCGTCAAAGCGAGCGCGGTGACATCTATCAGAAGTACTGCCAGCAACTGGTCGAGATGGGCCATGCGTTCCCGTGCTTCTGCACCGCCGAAGAACTGGACCAGATGCGCGCCGAGCAAATGGCCCGTGGCGAAACCCCGCGTTACGACGGTCGTGCACTGTTGCTCTCCAAGGAAGAAGTCGCGCGTCGTCTGGCCGCCGGCGAGCCGCACGTGATCCGCATGAAAGTGCCGAGCGAAGGCGTGTGCGTGGTGCCTGACATGCTGCGTGGCGACGTCGAGATCCCGTGGGATCGCATGGACATGCAAGTGCTGATGAAGACCGATGGCCTGCCGACGTACTTCCTGGCCAACGTGGTCGATGACCACCTGATGGGCATCACCCACGTTCTGCGCGGTGAAGAATGGCTGCCTTCGGCGCCGAAACTGATTCTTCTGTACGAATACTTCGGCTGGGAACAACCGGAGCTGTGCTACATGCCGCTGCTGCGTAACCCGGACAAGAGCAAGCTGTCCAAGCGCAAGAATCCGACCTCGGTGACGTTCTACGAGCGTATGGGTTTCATGCCGGAAGCGATGCTCAACTACCTTGGGCGCATGGGCTGGTCGATGCCGGACGAGCGCGAAAAGTTCTCGCTGCAGGAAATGGTCGACAACTTCGACCTGAGCCGCGTCTCCCTCGGCGGGCCGATTTTCGACATCGAGAAACTGTCGTGGCTCAACGGCCAGTGGCTGCGTGATTTGCCGGTGGAAGAGTTTGCCTCGCGCCTGCAAACATGGGCACTCAACCCTGAATACATGATGAAGATCGCGCCGCACGTGCAGGGCCGCGTTGAAACCTTCAGCCAGGTCGCACCGCTGGCCGGTTTCTTCTTCGCCGGTGGCGTGAACCCGGATGCCAAGCTGTTTGAATCGAAGAAGCTGTCGGGCGATCAGGTTCGTCAGTTGATGCAGTTGATTTTGTGGAAACTGGAAAGCCTGCGTCAGTGGGAAAAGGACAGCATCACCGCGACGATTCAAGCGGTGGTCGAATCCCTAGAGCTGAAGCTGCGTGACGCCATGCCGCTGATGTTCGCAGCGATCACTGGCCAGGCGAGCTCGGTGTCGGTGCTCGATGCGATGGAAATCCTCGGTCCGGACCTGACGCGTTTCCGTCTGCGTCAGGCTATCGACTTGCTCGGTGGCGTGTCGAAGAAGGAAAACAAGGAGTGGGAAAAACTCCTGGGCAACATCGCCTGAGGTCGTTTAACCCTGCAGTAGCTGCCGGAGGTTGCGATCTTTTGATCCTGATCTTCGGCTCTTCCCCCGAATTTACGGGGGGAGGGCGGTAAGTGATTGTTATGTCGGCAAAAAACTTTGGAAATTGTTAAAAATAAATTTGACACGTTTCCGAAGCGCCATTAAGATTCGCCCCGTCCTCAGCGATGAGGGGCTATAGCTCAGCTGGGAGAGCGCTTGCATGGCATGCAAGAGGTCGACGGTTCGATCCCGTCTAGCTCCACCAATTTACACTTCAAGGTCTGGCCACACCGGCCTTGAAGCGATCAACACTCAACGTTGATCTGTTGTATAGAAGGGTTTGCGTCCCCTTCGTCTAGTGGCCTAGGACACCGCCCTTTCACGGCGGTAACAGGGGTTCGAGTCCCCTAGGGGACGCCAGTTTTACAGAAGCGATGTTGCAAGATGTCGCTCCGCCGCGAGGCGAAAAATCCGGGGCTATAGCTCAGCTGGGAGAGCGCTTGCATGGCATGCAAGAGGTCGACGGTTCGATCCCGTCTAGCTCCACCAATTTTACAGTTCAGGGTCTGGCCACACCGGCCTTGAATCGATCAGCTCTCAGCACTGATCAGTTGTATAGAAGGTTTTGCGTCCCCTTCGTCTAGTGGCCTAGGACACCGCCCTTTCACGGCGGTAACAGGGGTTCGAGTCCCCTAGGGGACGCCACGATTACCCGCTCTGCGGGATTTTATAAGGGTCATTCAATTTTTGAATGGCCCTTTTGTTTGTCTGGCGTTTGGCCAAATCCCCTCATTTCTTTCAAACTGTGCTTTAGACCAGCGGTCACACTCACGACTTGCGTAAAATTATTATGAGAATAATATTCTAGTCGTAATATTCGGAGGCAACGATGAACGATAAAAAAGCTCAAACCCGCGAACGCATCCTCAAGGCCGCCAGCGCAGCGCTGATTCAGCGTGGCCCGGCCGAACCAAGTGTGGGCGAAGTGATGGGTGCAGCCGGCCTGACGGTTGGCGGTTTCTATGCGCACTTCGAAAGCAAGGACGCGATGATGCTGGAGGCGTTCAAGCAACTGCTCGGTCATCGCCGAGGCCTGATCGCCGACATGGACACCGAATTGACCGGCGAAGAGCGTCGCGCCTTGGTCGCTGCGTTTTACCTGTCACGCAAACACCGTGATTCCTCTGAGTCGGCGTGCCCGATTCCGGCGTCTGTCGGCGAGCTGGGGCGACTGCCGGACGCATTTCGTGTGGCGTTGAATGAGCATGTGGAAATGATGGTCGCGCAGTTGGCGGCCAGCCCGGAAGACACCGACAAGGCCCTGGCCGACATGGCTTTGATGGTGGGTGGTCTGGCTCTGGCGCGTGCGCTGGGGCCGGGAGAGTTGTCCGATCGATTGCTGCGCGCCGCCAAGTCGGCGGTGTTATGACCTGAAGGCAATGGCCTGAGGAGTGAGAGCGATGAGCACGTTAAAGTGGGTTCGTGGCGTTAATGGCACCTTGGGCTGGTTTGCACCGAAACTGGTTGCGAGCAAAATGCGACTGGCATTCATGACGCCGCGGGATCTGCCGCCGCGTGACTGGGAATTACCGCTGCTGGCGAAATCTGAACGCATCACTTTACGCTTCGGCCTTTCGGCGTTGCGCTGGGGGCAAGGCCCGGCGGTGTTGCTGATGCACGGTTGGGAAGGGCGGCCGACGCAGTTTGCCAGCCTGATCACCGCGCTGGTGGATGCCGGTTACACCGTCGTTGCGTTGGATGGCCCTGCGCATGGTCGCTCACCGGGCAACGAAGCAAACGTCGTGCTGTTCGCCCGGGCCATGCTTGAGGCCGCCGCCGAGTTGCCGCCGCTGCAGGCTGTCATCGGTCACTCGATGGGCGGTGCCAGCGCCATGCTCGCCGTCCAGTTGGGTTTGCGCACTGAAACCCTGGTGACGATTGCTGCGCCGGCGCGGATTCTCGGGGTGCTGCGTGGTTTTGCCCGTTACGTGCGACTGCCGCCAAAAGCCCGTTCGGCATTCATTCGCCAGGTTGAGAAAGACGTTGGCATGCGTGCCGCTGCACTGGATGTCTCGCACTATCAACTCGACATGCCTGGCCTGATCGTTCACGCCGAAGACGACTGCTTCGTCCCGGTCAAGGAATCCCAACTGATCCACGAAGCCTGGTTCGATAGCCGTCTGTTGCGACTGGAAGAAGGCGGTCATCAACGGGTATTGGCTGACCCAAGGGTGATTGATGGCGTGTTATCTCTGCTGGCCGGCCGCAGCCTGCAATCGCGCCAATCGGCCTGAGCATCCGTTACACTGCCCCGGTCGACATAATCTGACCGGGAGTGGGGCATGGGCTGGGATCGGGCAACGCCATTTATCATTGATCTGGAAGTGGGCGCCGAGGACATCGACGGGTTGGGTCACGCGAATAACGCGGTGTACGTGACCTGGCTCGAGCGCTGCGCCTGGCGCCACTCTCAGCGGCTTGGCCTGGACCTGGTCGAGTACCGGCGGCTGGATCGGGCGATGGCGGTGGTGCGGCACGAAATCGATTACCTGGCTGCGGCCTACGAGGGCGATGAGTTGCAATTGGCGACCTGGATCGTCGATTGGGACCAGCGCCTGAAAATGACCCGACACTTCCAGTTGAAGCGCCCGAGCGACAACACCACATTGCTGCGGGCGCAGACCACGTTTGTCTGCATCGAGTTGTCCACGGGCAGGCCCAAGCGCATGCCTGCAGAGTTCATCGAAGGCTATGGCCCGGCGTTGCTGTCGCAAAATCGCGAGGCAACCAAAATCTAATGTGGGAGCGAGCCTGCTCGCGATAGCGGTGTGCCAGCCAACAGTGATGCGGCTGATGCACCGCTATCGCGAGCAGGCTCGCTCCCCACAGGGAATCTGCGATGTTCTGCAGATTTCTCGCGCAATCCAGTAAACTGCCGCACGTTTTTCGTCGAGTGTGTTTTTCATGCAAATTGCTTTGGCACCCATGGAGGGGTTGGTCGACAACATCCTGCGGGACGTGCTGACCCGTGTGGGCGGTATCGATTGGTGCGTGACCGAGTTCATCCGGATCAACGATCAGTTGCTCACGCCTGCCTATTTCCACAAGTTCGGTCCTGAACTGCTGACGGGTGCGCGCACCGCGTCTGGCGTGCCTTTGCGCGTGCAGCTGTTGGGTTCCGATCCGGTGTGCCTGGCGGAAAACGCCGCGCTGGCCTGCGAGCTGGGCTCCGAAGTCATCGACCTGAACTTCGGTTGCCCGGCCAAAACCGTCAACAAATCGCGCGGTGGCGCGGTGTTGCTCAAAGAGCCCGAGCTGCTGAACCAGATCGTCGAGCATGTCCGTCGCGCCGTTCCAGCGCACATTCCGGTCACCGCGAAAATGCGTCTTGGCTTCGACAGCCCTGACGGTTCGCTGGTCTGCGCCACGGCCCTGGCCGAAGGCGGCGCGGAACACATTGTGGTGCATGCGCGGACCAAGATGGACGGTTACAAACCGCCGGCACATTGGGAGTGGATTCCCCGAGTGCAGGAAGTGGTCAAGGTGCCAGTGTTCGCCAATGGTGATATCTGGAGCGTTGAAGACTGGCGCCGCTGCCGCGAAATCAGCGGCGTGGAGGACATCATGCTCGGTCGCGGGCTGGTGTCGCGTCCGGACCTGGCCCGGCAAATCGCCGCCGCCCGCGCCGGTGAAGAGGTCGTCGAGATGACGTGGGCCGAGCTGCTGCCGCTGATTCAGGGCTTCTGGCTGCAAGCCAAGGCGCAGATGACAGCGCGCCAATCGCCCGGTCGCCTGAAGCAGTGGCTGGCGATGCTGACGCGCAATTATCCCGAAGCCGTTGAGTTGTTTACCGAGCTGCGTCGTGAAACCGAACTGGATCAGGTTTCGCGTTTGCTGGGTTTGCAGGTAGCTGAAGCGGCCTGAAAAAAAATCTGAAATCAATCTCTTGAAAAGCAATCAGCGGTCCCTATTTAGGGATTACGCGATGCCGAATTCGGGTCGCGGAGACAAAAAACTTGCTGATTGTTTTCAGGAGATTTGAATCATGACTACTGCATTTTCCCTGGCTCCACTGTTCCGTTCCTCGGTAGGCTTCGACCGTTTCAACGACCTGTTCGAAACCGCCCTGCGCAACGAGCCAGGCAGCACCTACCCACCTTACAACGTGGAAAAACACGGTGATGATCAATACCGCATCGTCGTGGCGGCGGCCGGTTTCCAGGAAGAAGACCTGGACCTGCAAGTCGAGAAGGGTGTGCTGACCATCAGTGGCGGCAAACGTGACGCGACTGAAGGCGTGACCTTCCTGCATCAAGGCATCGCCCAGCGCGCGTTCAAACTGTCGTTCCGCCTGGCCGATCACATCGAGATCAAGGCCGCCGACCTGCGCAACGGTCTGCTGAGCATCGACCTGCTGCGCATCGTTCCGGAAGAGGCGAAAGCCAAACGTATCCCGATCAACGGGACACAAAAACCAGCGCTGCAGCACTAAGGCAGGGCAATGAAAAGGGCGCCAATGGCGCCCTTTTTTGTGCCCCTTTGTAGGAGCGAGCTTGCTCGCGATGGACGTAAACGAAAACGCGTGCATCCTGAATAAAACGCGCCGCTCTTGAGCCCATCGCGAGCAAGCTCGCTCCTACAGGGGTGTGTTATTTCAGTAGCTTCTGGAACTCCTCCACCGGCAGCGGCGAGCTGTGCAAATACCCCTGATAAAAATGGCAGCCCAGCCCCTGCAAGAATTCAAGCTGTTCCGGGGTCTCCACCCCTTCGGCAATCACTTTCAATTCCAGGCTGCGGGCCATGGCGACGATGGCGCGGATGATCTCGGCGTCGTTGGGGTCGGTGGTGGCGTCGCGGATGAATGACTGGTCGATTTTCAGCGTGTCGACCGGCAGTCGTTTGAGGTAAGTCAGCGAGGAATAACCGGTGCCGAAGTCGTCCATGGCGAAGCTCACGCCGAGTTTTTTCAGGCGACGCATTTTGCTGATGGTGTCTTCCAGATTCTGGATGACGATGCCTTCGGTGATTTCCAGTTTCAGCAGCGAGCAGGGGAGGCCGTGGCTGACGAGGCTGTGCTCGATGCGCTCGACGAAGTCGTTCTGGCGGAATTGCCGCGGGCTGATGTTCACGCACAGGCTGAAATTCAACGGGTCGATCAGGCCCTTGGCGATCAACCGTTTGAAGGCCGCGCACACTTCGTCGACGATCCAGGTGCCGACCTCCAGAATCAACCCGCTGTCTTCCAGCACCTTGATGAATTCGGTCGGCGATTGTGCGCCGAGCTCCGGATGGCTCCAGCGCACCAGCGCTTCGGCGCCGACGATGCGGTTGTCGCGAGCGTCCACCTGAGGTTGGTAATGCACCTCGAACTCGCCCCGGGAAAGGGCCAGGCGCAAGTCGGTTTCCATGCGCAGGCGTTCGCTGGCGGCCTTCTGCATGGTGTTGTGGTACATCTGCGTGGTGTTGCGTCCGGAATCCTTGGCCCGATAAAGCGCGATGTCGGCGCGTTTGAGCAGGTCGGTCGGGGTCGAGCCGTGATCCGGAATCAGCGCGATGCCGATACTCGGCGTCACTTGCAGGCGTTGACCATCAAGGAACATCGGTTCGGACAACAGTTCGCGCAAGGTGTCCGCGAGGTCGCGGACCTGGGCGCTGACTTCATTGCGCGAACCTTCCAGGCCGCTGAGCAACACCACGAATTCGTCGCCGCCCAGCCGCGCGACGGTGTCTTCCATGCGCACGCTGGCTTCAAGGCGGGCGGTGATGATCTTCAGCACCGTGTCGCCCACCGGGTGGCCGAGCGAGTCGTTGATGTGCTTGAAGTGGTCGAGATCGAGAAACATCAGTGCGCCACGCAGGTTGTGGCGTTTGAGCAGGGCGATCTGCTGGCTCAGGCGGTCCATCAACAACGCGCGGTTGGGCAGGTTGGTCAGCGGGTCGTGGTAGGCCAGGTGACGGATCTGCGCTTCGGCGTTTTTCAGCAGGCTGACGTCCCGCGCGGTCAGCAGCAGGCAAGCGGTTTCGTTGAGCGTGATCGGTTCCACCGAGACTTCGACGGTCAGCAGTTCGCCGCGCTTGTTGCGGCCGAGCATCTCCTGGTGATGCACCCGGCCCTTGATCTGTAGCTCGGCCAGCAGCGCCGAGCGTTGTTTTTCTTCGGCCCAGATGCCGACCTGGTACACCGTGCGGCCGACCACTTCATCGGCGCGATAGCCGGTCAGTCGGCAGAAACCATCGTTGACCTCCAGATAGCGCCCGGTGTCGCGTTCGGTGATGGTGATGGCGTCGGGGCTGGAGTGGAAGGCCTTGGCGAACTTCTCTTCGCTGGCCTTGAGCGCCGCTTCCGAGCGTTGTTGCTGGGTGATGTCGCGCAAGGTGGTGACGATACACGGCTGGTCGCCGACGCTGATCTGGCGGCTGGAAATCACGCAGGTCAGCGATTGACCGTCCTTGTGCTGAACGAGGATGGCGACGTTGTTCAGACCTTGTTCGCGGATGACTTGTTCGATCCGGCGCAGGCTTTTTGCCGACGCGTCCCACAGGCCGATTTCGTCGGCGCTGCGACCAATCACCTCGGCGGTGCTCCAGCCAAAGGTCTGGGTGAAACTGGAGTTGATTTCGATGAACTGGCCGGTGTCCTGACGGGTGACGCAGATCGGGTCCGGACTGACCTGGAACAGGGTGGCAAATTTCTCTTCGGAGGCGACCAGCATCTGCTCGCGCTCGACCTGATCGGTAATGTCGAGCAAGGTGCCGGCCATGCGAAACGGCACGCCGTTATCATCGCGATAGAGGCGGGCGCGGCTTTCCAGGTAACGCGAAGTGCCGTCCTCCAGTTGTACGCGGTAAGTCAACTGATAGTTGCCCGCCGGACCTTCGCGCAGGCTGCGATAGGCATCGCGCATGCTGTCGCGCTCTTCGCCGGGCACGCCTTCGAAAAACTCTTCGAAGGATTCATGGAACGGTTTGGGGTCCAGTCCGTGCAACTGGGCGGCCCGGGCCGAACCATAGAGCATGCCGCTGGGAATGTGCCAGTCCCAGGTGCCGAGTTGCGCCGAATCCAGCGCCAGGTCAAGACGCTCCTGGCTGTCTTTCAGGGCGAGTTCGGCGGCCTTGCGTTCGGTGGTGTCGAGGAAGGTGCTGAGCAGATAGGGCTGGCCCTCGAGTTCGACTTTTTGCGCGCTGAGGATGCCGTCGTGGATCTGGCCATTACTGGCGCGGAACTGCACTTCCATGCTGATCAGCTCGCCTTTGGCCTTGGTCGCCTTGATCAGTTTCTCGCGTTGCTCCGGGTGCACCCACAGGCCCAGTTCTATCGTGGTGCGGCCAATCGCGTTCTGCACCGGCCAGCCGAACAGGCTTTCGAAATACTGGTTGGCCTCGGTGATCAGCCCGTCTTCCTGTCGGGTCAGAAGTACCATGTTCGGGCACAGGTGAAACAGCGTCGCGAAACGTTTTTCCGAGCTGCTCAGTGCCTGTTCACGCTGGCGCTGGTGGGTGATTTCGCGGATCACCCCGATCATGCGCGGCCGACCGTGTTTATCCGGCAGCAAACTGCCATTGATCTCCAGCCAGTGCAGGCTGCCATCGGGCCAGCGAATGCGGTGGTGCATTGCCTGCTCCAGCGGGGCGCCGGCAATCACGGCGTGGAACGCGCGAATGGTTTTGGCCCGGTCTTCGGGCGGCAGCAGGTCGAGGTATTCCAGGTCGGCCGGCAATGGCTGCCGGGGATCGAAACCGAACAAAGCCTGCGTGCCCCGCGACCAACTGATCTGCCCGCGCTCGATGTCCCAATACCAGGCGCCCAGACGTGCTCCGTTGAGGGCGGCCAGCAACTGCGGCGCGCTTTCCCAGCTTTGCTCGGACCGTTTCGGGTCAAGCGCCTGTATACGTGGCATCGGCGGAATACGGTCAACAGATTTCGGCATTGGCAGGCCTTGGGCTGAATTGGGCGTTAGGCACAGGATTTCGCGGCTCTATAGGAGTAGCACAAGTTAGCCTTGAGTCCCTGGCAGATCGATTTGTGCATCCAGCAAGGCCATAAATGCCCGTGCTGCGTTCGACAGCGTCCGCTCGGTGTGCAAGATATAGCCTAGCTGGCGAGACAGTTGTATGCCCGGCAAAGGTATTCGTGCAACTTGATCGTCGAGCATGGTGCGCGGCAACACGCTCCAGGCCAGGCCGATCGAGACCATCATCTTGATGGTTTCCAGGTAATTCGTGCTCATGGCGATGTTCGGCGTCAAGCCTTGCGCTTCGAACAGGCGCTGGACGATGTGGTGAGTAAAGGTGTTGCCGCCGGGAAACACGGCCGGGTGCAGGGCGATGTCCGCCAGGTTGACCGCGCCATTGCTGATCAGTGAATGCTCCGGCGCGACCACGAAATCCAGCGGGTCGTCCCACACCGGCGTGGCCTTGACCAATGCGTGGGGCTCCGGCGCGAGGGTGATGACGGCCAGTTCGGCGCGGCCATGGAGGATTTCTTCGTAGGCCACTTCCGAATCGAGGAACTGAATATCCAGCGCGACTTGTGGGTAGCGGCGGGTGAACTCCCTTAATAAGGGCGGCAAACGGTGCAGGCCGATGTGGTGACTGGTGGCCAGGGTCAGGCGGCCGCTCACTTCGCCGGTCAGGTTGGTCAGGGCACGGCGGGTGTCGTCCAGCACGTTCAGAATCTGATAAGCCCGCGGCAGCAGGGCGCGACCGGCTTCGGTCAGACCGACTTCGCGGCCCAGGCGGTCAAACAGGCGCACCTTCAATTGCTGCTCCAGCCCGGCAATGCGTTTGCTGATCGCCGGTTGCGTCAGGTGCAGCCGTTCGCCGGCGCCGGAGAAACTTCCGGTCTCGGCGATGGCAATAAAGGCATTGAGGTTGGCGAGGTCCATTGCAGTATTCCAGTTGGTTATCCAAAGCATAAAAAATATGAATTTGAGTTATTTAATGTAACCCCCTAGGATCGACCTCACAAGCCAAAGGGTTGTTGAAACGTCAAAGCCCGGGGCATAGAAACAAGCTGATGAGGAAACCGTCTGATGGCCGGCAAAACGCTCTACGACAAGCTCTGGAATTCGCATTTGGTCAAACAGCGCGACGATGGCTCTGCGCTGATCTACATCGATCGTCACATCATCCACGAAGTGACCTCGCCGCAAGCCTTTGAAGGCCTGCGTCTGGCCGGGCGCAAGCCTTGGCGCATCGATGCCAACATCGCGACCCCGGACCACAACGTACCGACCACGCCGGAGCGCAAGGGCGGCATTGACGCCATTGTCGATCAGGTCTCGCGTCTGCAGGTTCAGACCCTCGACGACAACTGCGATGAATATGGCATTGTCGAATTCAAGATGAATGATGTGCGTCAAGGCATCGTTCACGTGATCGGCCCGGAGCAGGGCGCGACCCTGCCGGGCATGACTGTGGTCTGCGGCGACTCCCACACCTCGACCCACGGCGCATTCGGTGCCTTGGCTCACGGTATTGGCACGTCCGAGGTTGAGCATGTGCTCGCCACCCAGTGCCTGGTCGCCAAGAAAATGAAGAATATGCTGGTGTCCGTCGAAGGCAAATTGCCGTTCGGCGTGACCGCCAAGGACATCGTTCTCGCGGTCATTGGCAAGATCGGCACCGCCGGCGGTAACGGCCATGCGATCGAGTTCGCCGGTAGTGCGATTCGCGATCTGTCCGTTGAAGGCCGCATGACCATCTGCAACATGTCCATCGAGGCCGGCGCTCGCGTAGGCCTGGTGGCGGCGGATGAAAAAACCGTGGCGTACGTGAAGGGTCGTCCATTTGCTCCGAAAGGCGCGGAATGGGACTTGGCGGTCGAAGCCTGGAAAGATCTGGTGACGGATAAAGACGCCAAATTCGACACCATCGTCGAACTCGACGCGACCCAGATCAAACCGCAAGTCAGCTGGGGCACCTCGCCCGAGATGGTGTTGGCCGTTGACCAGAACGTTCCCGATCCTGCGAAGGAAATGGACCTGGTCAAGCGCGGTTCCATCGAGCGCGCGTTGAAATACATGGGTCTGACCGCCAATCAGGCGATCACCGATATTCAACTGGACCGCGTATTCATCGGCTCCTGCACCAACTCGCGGATCGAAGACCTGCGCGCTGCGGCCGTCATCGCCAAGGGCCGCAAAGTGGCTTCGACCATCAAGCAGGCCATCGTGGTGCCGGGCTCGGGTCTGGTGAAGGCGCAGGCCGAGTCAGAAGGCCTGGACAAGATTTTCCTCGACGCCGGTTTTGAATGGCGCGAGCCGGGTTGCTCGATGTGCCTGGCGATGAACCCGGACCGTTTGGAGTCGGGCGAGCATTGCGCATCGACCTCCAACCGAAACTTCGAAGGCCGTCAGGGCGCCGGTGGTCGTACCCACCTCGTGAGCCCGGCCATGGCCGCCGCCGCCGCGGTGAACGGTCGTTTCGTCGACGTCCGTGAATTGATCTAAAGGAGCGCAGCATGAAAGCTTTTACCCAGCACACTGGTCTTGTCGCGCCTCTGGATCGTGCCAACGTCGACACCGACCAGATCATCCCGAAGCAGTTCTTGAAGTCGATCAAGCGCACGGGTTTCGGCCCGAACCTGTTCGATGAATGGCGTTATCTGGATGTGGGCCAGCCGTATCAGGACAACTCCAAACGCCCGTTGAACAAGGACTTCGTCCTCAATGCCGAGCGTTATCAAGGCGCCAGCGTGTTGTTGGCCCGCGAAAACTTCGGTTGCGGCTCCAGCCGTGAACACGCGCCGTGGGCGCTCGAAGAGTACGGTTTCCGCAGCATCATTGCGCCGAGCTACGCCGACATTTTCTTCAACAACAGCTTCAAGAACGGCTTGCTGCCGATCATCTTGAGCGACGCTGAGGTTGATGAGCTGTTCCAGCAGGTTGAAGCGAATCCTGGCTACCAGTTGCAGGTAGATCTGCAAGCCCAGACCGTGACCCGTCCGGACGGCAAAGTGTTGAGCTTTGAAATCGACGCATTCCGTAAGCATTGCCTGCTCAATGGCCTGGACGACATCGGCTTGACCTTGCAGGACCATGAGGCGATTGCGACGTTTGAAGCCAAGCATCGGGCGAGCCAGCCGTGGTTGTTTCGCGACGCGTAAGTTTGCGTAAGGCGGGATGACGCCATCGCCAGCAGGCTGGCTCCCACATTGGATTTGCGGCGTTCACAAAACCCTGTGGGAGCGAGCCTGCTCGCGATGACGGCAGCGCAGACAACACACATATCAAGGATATGACTATGACCAGCACCGCCCAGCACACTCAGGTTGTACAAAAGCAATTCGGTGAACAGGCCTCGGCCTATCTGAGCAGCGCCGTTCACGCTCAAGGCACCGAATTTGCGCTGCTACAAGCCGAAGTGGCCGGGCAGGGCGATGCCCGGGTGCTGGACCTGGGTTGCGGCGCCGGTCATGTGAGTTTCCACGTGGCCTCGCTGGTGAAAGAAGTGGTGGCCTACGACCTCTCGCAGCCAATGCTCGACGTAGTCGCGGCCGCAGCCGTTGATCGGGGTTTGAGTAATGTGACCACGGTCCTCGGCGCCGCCGAACGCCTGCCGTTCGCCGATGGCGAGTTCGATTTCGTCTTCAGCCGTTATTCGGCGCACCATTGGAGCGATCTCGGCCTGGCTCTGCGCGAGGTCCGTCGGGTGCTGAAGCCGGGCGGCGTGGCGGCGTTCATCGACGTGTTGTCACCGGGCAGCCCGTTGTTCGACACTTACCTGCAAAGCGTCGAAGTGCTGCGCGACACCAGCCATGTGCGCGATTATTCCGCCGGTGAGTGGTTGCGTCAGGTCAGCGAGGCGGGGTTGCACACTCGCAGCACCACGCGCCAACGCCTGCGTCTGGAGTACAACAGCTGGGTCGAGCGCATGCGCACGCCACAAGTGATGCGCGCCGCGATCCGCGAGTTGCAGCAGTCGATGGGCAACGAAGTGCGCGAATATTTTGAGATTGAGGCCGATGGTTCGTTCAGTACAGATGTGCTGGTACTGATGGTTGAACGATAAGCTCTGAACGATAGCCGCCGAAAGATAGAATTTTTCCGGGTGTGCTCAAAGGGCGCACCGACTGAAGACATGAGGAAAGCATGAGCAAGCAGATTCTGATTCTCCCGGGTGACGGTATTGGCCCGGAAATCATGGCCGAAGCGGTCAAGGTGCTGGAACTGGCCAACGACAAGTACAGCCTGGGTTTCGAACTGAGTCACGACGTGATCGGCGGCGCCGCCATCGACAAGCACGGCGTGCCGCTGGCCGACGAAACCCTGGAGCGTGCCCGCGCAGCCGACGCTGTCCTGCTGGGCGCCGTGGGCGGCCCGAAATGGGACACCATCGAGCGTGACATCCGCCCTGAGCGCGGCCTGCTGAAGATTCGTGCGCAACTGGGCCTGTTCGGCAACCTGCGCCCAGCGATCCTGTACCCGCAACTGGCCGAGGCTTCCAGCCTGAAAGCCGAAATCGTTTCCGGCCTGGACATCCTGATCGTTCGCGAACTGACCGGCGGTATCTACTTCGGCGCGCCACGCGGCACCCGCACCCTGGAAAACGGCGAGCGTCAGTCCTACGACACCCTGCCGTACAGCGAAAGCGAAATCCGCCGCATCGCCCGGGTCGGTTTCGACATGGCCAAGGTGCGTGGCAAGAAGCTGTGCTCGGTGGACAAGGCCAACGTCCTGGCTTCCAGCCAGTTGTGGCGTGAAATCGTCGAGGAAGTGGCCAAGGATTACCCTGAGGTCGAACTGAGCCACATGTACGTCGACAACGCCGCCATGCAACTGGTGCGTGCACCGAAGCAATTCGACGTGATCGTCACCGACAACATGTTCGGCGACATCCTGTCCGACCAGGCGTCGATGCTCACCGGTTCCATCGGCATGCTGCCGTCGGCGTCCCTGGACACCAACAACAAGGGCATGTACGAGCCTTGCCACGGTTCTGCTCCGGACATCGCGGGCAAGGGCATTGCCAACCCGCTGGCAACCATTTTGTCGGTGTCGATGATGTTGCGTTATAGCTTCAACCAGCAGGGCGCGGCGGATGCGATCGAGAAAGCCGTCAGTCTGGTTCTGGACCAAGGCCTGCGTACGGGCGACATCTGGTCGACCGGTTGCACTAAAGTCGGTACGCAGGAAATGGGTGACGCAGTAGTCGCCGCGCTGCGGAATCTGTAATCTCTCGGGCCCGCTGCCACTTTCCACTTCGAAAGCAGCGGCCCACTTTTCAAGAAGGTGTAGTTGCGATGAAACGTGTAGGTCTGATCGGTTGGCGCGGTATGGTCGGTTCCGTGCTCATGCAGCGGATGCTGGAAGAGCAGGATTTCGATCTTATCGAGCCGGTGTTTTTCACCACTTCCAATGTCGGTGGCCAAGGCCCGTCCGTGGGCAAGGACATTGCTCCGCTCAAGGACGCTTACAGCATTGAAGAGCTGAAAACCCTCGACGTGATTCTGACCTGCCAGGGTGGCGACTACACCAGCGAAGTGTTCCCGAAGCTGCGCGAAGCCGGCTGGCAGGGTTACTGGATCGACGCCGCTTCCAGCCTGCGCATGCAGGATGACGCGGTGATCGTGCTGGACCCGGTGAACCGCAAGGTCATCGACCAGCAGCTCGACGCGGGCACCAAGAACTACATCGGCGGCAACTGCACCGTCAGCCTGATGCTGATGGGCTTGGGCGGTCTGTTCGAAGCCGGTCTGGTCGAGTGGATGAGCGCCATGACTTATCAGGCGGCCTCCGGTGCCGGCGCGCAGAACATGCGTGAACTGATCAAGCAAATGGGCGCGACCCACGCCGCTGTCGCCGATCAACTGGCCGACCCGGCCAGCGCCATCCTCGACATCGACCGCCGTGTGGCCGAAGCCATGCGCAGCGACGCGTACCCGACCGAAAACTTCGGCGTACCGTTGGCCGGCAGCCTGATCCCGTGGATCGACAAGGAATTGCCGAACGGTCAGAGCCGCGAAGAATGGAAGGCCCAGGCCGAGACCAACAAGATCCTCGGTCGCTTCAAGAGCCCGATCCCGGTGGACGGTATCTGCGTGCGCATCGGCGCCATGCGCTGCCACAGCCAGGCGCTGACCATCAAGTTGAACAAAGATGTGCCGATCGCCGACATCGAAGGGCTGATCAGCCAGCACAACCCTTGGGTCAAACTGGTGCCGAACAACCGCGACATCAGCATGCAGGAGCTGAGCCCGACGAAGGTCACCGGCACCCTGAATGTTCCGGTTGGCCGTCTGCGCAAGCTGAACATGGGGTCGCAGTTCGTCGGCGCGTTCACTGTCGGCGACCAGCTGCTGTGGGGCGCGGCCGAGCCGCTGCGTCGCATGCTGCGGATTCTGCTTGAGCGTTGATTGATTGAAGTAATGAAAGAACCCGCGCCTTGTAAAGAGGTGCGGGTTTTTTTGGTTTTTGGGTATCTGTTAAGCCGCCATCGCGAGCAAGCTCGGCTCCTACAGGTTCGGTGTCGCTCTTGTAGGAGCCGAGCTTGCTCGCGAAGAGGCCGGTACAGCCACTACAAATTCCCCACCGAATTGCCTGCACGCCAACCACCCGGTAAAGTGCCGCTCCCCCCGTTTCGCCAGAGGTAGAACCATGAGCCAGTCCCTTGATATTGCCGTGATCGGCGCCACCGGTACTGTCGGCGAAACGCTGGTACAGATTCTCGAAGAACGCGATTTTCCGGTCGGCAACCTGCACCTGCTGGCCAGCAGCGAATCCGCCGGGCATTCGGTGCCGTTTCGCGGCAAGAACGTGCGGGTGCGGGAAGTGGATGAGTTTGACTTCAGCAAAGTGCAGTTGGTTTTTTTCGCCGCAGGCCCGGCGGTGACCTTGAGTTTCGCCTCGCGCGCCACGGCCGCTGGTTGCTCATTGATCGATCTGTCCGGCGCCTTGCCGGCCGATCAGGCGCCGCAAGTGGTGCCGGAAGCCAATGCCCAGGTGTTGGCCGGTCTGAAAAAACCGTTCCGGGTCAGCAGTCCAAGCCCGTCGGCCACCACTTTGGCCGTAGTGCTCGCACCGTTGCTCGGTCTGCTCGACCTGCAGCGCGTCAATGTGACCGCCAGTCTGGCCGTCTCTGCCCAGGGCCGCGAAGCTGTCACTGAACTGGCGCGGCAAACCGCCGAGCTGCTCAATGTGCGCCCGCTGGAACCGACTTTTTTCGATCGGCAGATGGCTTTCAACCTGCTGGCGCAAGTCGGCAAGCCGGATGATCAAGGCCATACACTGCTGGAAAAACGTCTGGTGCGTGAATTGCGTCAGGTCATGGCTTTGCCTTTATTAAAGATTTCGGTCACTTGCATTCAAGCCCCGGTGTTTTTTGGCGATAGCTTTAGCGTGACCTTGCAGTCAGCAAGCGCTGTGGACCTGGCGAAAATCAACGAAGCGCTGGAAGACGCGCCGGGTATCGAACTGGTAGAAGCCGGCGATTATCCGACCGCGGTCGGCGATGCGGTGGGGCAGGACGTGGTCTACGTCGGTCGGGTTCGCGCTGGAATCGACGACCCGTCGGAACTTAATTTGTGGCTGACGTCAGATAACGTACGCAAAGGCGCGGCGCTCAATGCTGTGCAGGTGGCTGAATTGTTGATAAAAGACCTGCTGTAAAAGATACTTGGCAACAATTTGCAGAATGATTCTGGCCGGGCGCCATGCCTGGCTGGATTGCTGAAGGCGAGTCACCCTGCGGGGCTTTCCGGGGCATGAAAGAAATGATCGCGCGCGACGACCCTTCGCCGCCGCGCGCAATGCCTTACGGCAGCGACTATCAACACCTTCTCGCTGGCCGAGGAATGTTCAGACAAAGGATGAGGCTATGGTTCAAGTTCGCAAACTGGTGTTAGCAATAGCGGCCGCCTCGGCGCTGTCCTCCGGTATGGCGCATGCGCTCGGGCTCGGGGAATTGACCCTGAAGTCGTCGGTGAACCAGCCGCTGGTGGCGGAAATCGAGTTGCTCGACGTCCAGGACCTCACCGCTGCCGAAGTGGTCCCGAGCCTGGCGTATCCTGAAGACTTCATCAGGGCCGGTGTCGACCGTCAGGCATTTCTCAATGATTTGAGTTTCACTCCGGTGCTGAACGCCAGTGGCAAAAGCATTCTGCGTGTGACATCCAGCAAGCCGCTGTCCGAACCGATGTTTAAATTTCTGGTTCAAGTGACGTGGCCCAATGGTCGCCTGCTGCGCGATTACAGCGTGCTGCTCGATCCATCCAAATTCTCGCCGCAAACCGCTGAAGCGGCTGCGCAACCGGCACCGACCCAGACGGTCACTGCACCCGTGACCGGCGCCTCCAAGCCGACCCAATACACCACCACGCCACGCGATACCCTGTGGGAAATCGCCGAGAAGGCGCGTAATGGCGGCTCGGTTCAGCAAACCATGCTGGCCATCCAGGCGCTGAACCCGGATGCCTTCATCAACGGCAACATCAATCTGCTGAAGACCGGTCAGGTCCTGCGCCTGCCGGATCAGACGCAGGCCACCAGCGTGCCGCAACCCAAAGCCGTTGCTGAAGTCGCCGCGCAGAACACCGCGTGGCGTCAGGGCCGTCGCTATGTAGCCAAGCCTGGAACAGGGCAGCAGCAACTCGATGCGACCAAACGCGCTCGCGGTGAAGGCGCTCCTGCGCAGGCTGCCAGGGACAATTTGAGCCTGGTGTCCGCCGAGTCCGGCAAAGCGGGTGGCAAAGGTGCGGCAGGCGATGCCAAAGCCTTGAGCAACAAGCTGGCCGTGACCCAGGAAAGCCTCGATACGACCCGTCGTGACAACGCTGAACTGAAAAGCCGCATGACCGATCTGCAAAGCCAGCTGGACAAGCTGCAACGCCTGATCGAGCTGAAGAACAATC
Organism: Pseudomonas sp. LBUM1651; assembly: GCF_059716135.1. Taxonomy (NCBI): domain Bacteria; kingdom Pseudomonadati; phylum Pseudomonadota; class Gammaproteobacteria; order Pseudomonadales; family Pseudomonadaceae; genus Pseudomonas; species Pseudomonas sp. LBUM1651. Next base: position 2,147,279 of record NZ_CP166805.1, read on the forward strand.
AACTGGCCAAGTTGCAGGCTGAAGGTGGTGCGGGTGCGCCGGCTACTACTGCGACAACGCCGGCCATCTCGGCCGAATTGAGCCCGAGCCCTGCGCCTGTCGAAGGCGCGCCGGCAACGCCAGTCCCTTCGGCGACGGCCCCTGAAGTAACGCCGGCCCCGGCCGAGACGCCAACCGAGCCAACGCCTGCAACATCCGACGACCAGAAGTTCAACGAACTGCTGACCAATCCGTGGTTGCTGGGCATGGTCGGTGGCGGGGCGGTGATTGTGCTGCTGTTGCTGCTGTTGCTGGCCCGTCGCCGCAAAGCCCAGCAGGAAGCCGAGAAACACCTGCGTATGGCCCGTGCGTTGTCCGAGGAGCAGGAGTTCTCTGCTGATCTGGACTTGCCTGAAAGCAGCTTTGAAGGTCTGGAAGTGCCGCCGCCAAGCGTGAAGCTCGCGACCGCACCGGCTCCTGCACCAGCGCCGACCCCGGCACCGGCTCCAGCTCCTGTGATTGCGCCAGTGGTGGTAACGCCGCCGATCGCTGCGCCACTGGTCGCGCCTGCCGCTGATCGCGATGACGACGTGCTGACCAAGGCGCAGTCGCACATGGCCGCCGGTCGCCTGAATCAGGCTGCTGCGTTGCTGGAAGACGGTATCAAACAAGAACCTCAGCGCAGTGACTTGCGTCTGAAGCTGATGGAAGTCTACGGTCAGCAGGGCGATCGCGATGCGTTCGTGGCCCAGGAGCGTCAGCTCGTGGCCAACGGCGAAAACTTCGCCCGTGTCGAAGAGCTGAAAAGCCGCTTCCCGGCCATGGCGGTCGTCGTGGCGGGTGGTCTGGCTGCTGCGGCTGTCGCCGCCGAACTGGACGCCCAGTACGTCAAGGACCTGTTGATGGACGAGCCCGAAGTACCGGCACCGGCTCTGGCCGATGACGACTTCGACAGCGCGTTTGATCTGAGTCTGGATGATCTGGAAACAGCCTCTCCTGCGGTGGTTGCACCTGAGCCGGCGGCTTCGCCAGAGGCTTTGGCCGGACTGGATGAATTCCCGCTGGACGACGACCTGAGCTTTGAGTCGGTGCTGCAGCAGCAGACCGAAATCAAGGAAAACCTCGACGACCTGTCAGACTTCGATCTGGACATGGACCTCGGTGGAGATGCGTCGCCGGGGATCCTCGCTGAAGACGATTTCCTGTTGAGTCTGGATGACGACGTCAAGGACTTGCCTGCCGCTGAAGTGCCGGCCGCTCCTGAGGTGGCGCTGGATGATCTGGAGCTGCCGGCTGATTTCGATCTGTCGCTGGCCGATGAAATGGATGTTCCGGACGCCTTCGCGGCTGAGCTGGATGATGTCAACGCCGAGCTGGATCGTCTGTCCCAGAGCATTGGCGAACCGACCTTTACGGCAGAAGACGCATTGGCTTCCGCCGCTGACGAGCCGGAATTCGATTTCCTCTCCGGCACCGACGAAGTCGCCACCAAACTCGACCTGGCCCAGGCCTACATCGACATGGGCGACGCCGACGGCGCACGGGACATCCTCAACGAGGTCGTGACCGAGGGTGATGCGGGTCAGAAGACCGAAGCCAAGGAAATGCTTGCACGTCTGGCTTGAGTGATCGGTAAAGCGTAAAAAAAACGGCAGCCCCTTGAGGCTAATGCCGATCAGTTAGGTGAAAGCTGCCCCCTGTAGGAGCGAGTTTGCTCGCGATGGACGTTAACGATAACGCGTATTTTCTGGATAAACGCGTCGCCTTGAAGTCCATCGCGAGCAAGCTCGCTCCTACAAATCTGCTTAACTGACCGGCATTAGCCCCTTGAGGCTGCCGTTTTTGTATTTAACGATATTGCGATGGTGTTTGTTGAGGTGTCTTCGCGGGCAAGCCTCGCTCCTACAAAACCCGTAGGAGCGAGGCTTGCCCGCGAAGCTTTTTGGGATCAGGCCAACAAATCCTCATAAAACGCACCAAATGGCCGGGTAGGGTGGGCGATCTGGATTTCCAGAATCCACAGCCCGACATTCGGACACTCCTCAAAATTGCCCAGATCCCCGGCACGGTAAATCGCATGGGGAAAATCACTGACCCGGTGCCCCTTGATCTCCAGGTTCAACTTCCAGCCCATCGCCGTCGCCTGTTCGTCGGCGTAACTGTACAGCTCCGGGCCGGCCACTTGCCGGGTGCGCCAGTAATCGTGAACCTGATCGAACAGCATCTTGGCTGCAGTCGCGCATGCCTTCATCTCGGGATCGTCGCCGACGACAAACGTTGCGCCAGAGTCGCCTTCATGGCGATCCCAGACCCCGCCGAGGTCGATAAAGAAAATGTCGTTCTCAGCCAGTACCGGATCACCTTCGGAACGTTGCTTGAAGATTTTCAGGGTATTTTCGCCAAAGCGGATCTTTGAGGGGTGCCAGATGCGATCCATCCCCAGCTCGTTCAATACGTCCAGGCTCATGGCCAGCGCCTCGGATTCGCGCATGCCGGGTTTGATGCGTCGGGCCATCTCGTCGATGGCTTCCCACGTCTTGCGTTTGGCGTGCAGCATGCCTTCCAGGCTGTAAGCCAGGCCGACGGCTTCTTTGAGGAGTGCGGTCATCATCAGGTCTCGGTGAGTTCTATTTTTTCGTTGTGTAGTTATATATATAGCGAAGTCGGCATGGGCACTGCAACGGCACAAACAACACACGCCTCTGGCGTCCCGGTCCGGCGGCCTTATAATGCCCGCCTTTGCGTACATCAGCAGGCTGTCACTCCTTGGCAAATATAGATAACCCGGCTGCCGAAATGGCGGCCGACGGCTTTTTCCGCATCGCCTTGGGCGTTGAATACAAAGGCTCGCGTTTTCGTGGCTGGCAGCGTCAGGCATCCGGTGTGCTCACGGTGCAGGAAACCCTGGAAAAGGCCTTGTCCAAAGTCGCCGACTCACCGGTGTCGCTGCTCTGCGCCGGGCGTACGGACGCGGGCGTGCATGCGTGCGGTCAGGTGGTGCATTTCGACACGCAGGTCGAGCGTTCGATGAAAGCCTGGGTCATGGGCGCCAACATCAACTTGCCCCACGACGTCAGCGTCAGTTGGGCCAAGGTCATGCCGGCGCATTTCCATGCGCGGTTCAAGGCCATCGCCCGGCGCTATCGCTACGTGATCTACAACGATCAGATCCGCCCGGCGCACCTGAACGAAGAAATCACCTGGAATCACCGCCCCCTCGACGTCGAGCGCATGGCCGAGGCCGCGCAATACCTGGTCGGCACCCACGACTTCAGTGCTTTCCGCGCGGGTCAGTGCCAGGCCAAGTCGCCGATCAAGGAGCTGCATCACCTGCGCGTCACGCGTCACGGCAAGATGATCGTGCTGGACATCCGCGCCAGCGCCTTCCTGCACCACATGGTGCGCAACATTGCCGGAGTGCTGATGACCATCGGCGCCGGTGAGCGTCCGGTGGAGTGGATGAAAGAAGTGCTGGAGAGCCGGATTCGCCGTTCCGGCGGGGTGACCGCGCATCCATTCGGCCTGTATCTGGTACAGGTCGAGTACCGTGACGAGTTCGAATTGCCCGAGCGTTACATTGGCCCACACTTCCTGACCGGTTTCGCCGAACTTGACGGCTGACGCCCTCGAACGCATTTGTTACCATCCGGGACTTTCCCGGATTTGCCCTGAGGTTTTATCGACATGTCAGCCGTTCGCAGCAAGATTTGCGGGATTACCCGCATAGAAGATGCGTTGGCGGCGGTCGAGGCTGGCGCGGATGCGATCGGGTTTGTGTTTTACGCCAAGAGCCCGCGGGCCGTGACGTTCCAGCAGGCGCGCGACATCATCAAGGCGCTGCCGCCGTTCGTGACCACCGTGGGTTTGTTCGTCAACGTCAGCCGCTGCGAGTTGGGAGAATTGCTCGACGCCGTACCGCTGGACTTGCTGCAGTTCCACGGCGACGAAACCGCTGACGACTGTGAAGGCTGGCATCGACCGTACATCAAGGCGCTGCGGGTCAAGGCCGGCGACGATATCGCGGCGGCATGCGATGCGTTTCCGAGCGCCAGCGGTATCCTGCTCGACGCCTACGTTGAAGGCGTACCCGGCGGAACCGGCGAAGCATTCGACTGGTCTCTGATACCGCAAGGCTTGAGCAAACCGATCATCCTGGCGGGCGGCTTGACGCCGGACAATGTCGCCGAGGCGATTGCCCGGGTCCGGCCTTACGCCGTGGACGTCAGCGGTGGGGTAGAGGCGAGCAGGGGCATCAAGGATCACGCAAAGATTCAGGCATTCATCAAGGCTGTACGTAGTAGCACGCAGTTGATGTGACGGCTGGCAGACTGCCGCCGTCCCAAAATGCACTGCGCTGCACAAAGCAGGCACGGCTGAGGATTGATGGGTTGTACGCAGGTCACGCTTCACTGACCCGGCCATCCACCGATCATCGCCACACACATGAATTTAGCTCAAGGGCATACGCGGGGCTGCGAACCAGAGCGTTCGGGCCGCCGGTACTGGAGAAAGAAAGCATGAGCAACTGGTTAGTAGACAAACTGATCCCTTCGATCATGCGTTCCGAGGTCAAGAAGAGCTCGGTGCCTGAAGGTCTGTGGCACAAATGCCCGTCTTGCGAGGCTGTGCTGTATCGTCCGGAGCTGGAAAAGACCCTGGACGTTTGCCCCAAGTGCAACCACCACATGCGTATCGGCGCACGCGCCCGTATCGACATTTTCCTCGACGCAGAAGGCCGCAGCGAGCTGGGTGCGGACCTGGAGCCGGTCGACCGCCTGAAATTCCGTGATGGCAAGAAGTACAAGGACCGTCTGACCGCTGCGCAAAAGCAGACGGGCGAGAAAGACGCACTGATCTCCATGAGCGGCACGCTGCTGGGTATGCCGGTGGTGGTTTCGGCCTTCGAATTCTCCTTCATGGGCGGTTCCATGGGCGCCATCGTCGGTGAGCGCTTCGTGCGCGCCGCCAACTACGCCCTGGAAAACAAATGCCCGATGATCTGCTTCGCCGCTTCCGGTGGTGCACGGATGCAGGAAGCCCTGATTTCCCTGATGCAAATGGCCAAGACCTCCGCGGTGCTGGCGCGTCTGCGTGAAGAAGGCATTCCGTTCATCTCCGTGCTGACCGACCCGGTCTACGGCGGCGTTTCCGCCAGCCTGGCGATGCTCGGCGACGTAATCGTCGGCGAGCCAAAAGCCCTGATCGGCTTCGCCGGCCCGCGCGTGATCGAGCAAACCGTTCGCGAAAAACTGCCGGAAGGCTTCCAGCGCAGCGAGTTCCTGCTGGAGCACGGTGCGATCGACATGATCATTCACCGTCAGGAACTGCGTCCGCGCCTGGGCAATTTGCTGGCGCAACTGACCGGCAAACCGACGCCGAAATTCGTTGCCGCACCCATCGAGCCGATCGTGGTTCCGCCGGTGCCAGCCAACATATGACTGAACGTACCCTTGGCGAGTGGCTCGCCTACCTTGAGCAGTTGCACCCTTCGGCCATCGACATGGGGCTGGAGCGCTCGCAACAGGTAGCGTCCCGCATGGGGCTGGGCAAGCCGGCGCCTCGGGTGATCACGGTCACCGGCACCAACGGCAAGGGTTCTACCTGCGCATTCGTGGCTTCGCTGCTGCGGGCGCAGGGTCTGAAAGTCGGTGTCTACAATTCTCCGCACCTGCTGCGTTACAACGAGCGGGTGCAGGTCAACGGCGTCGAAGCGACTGATGCCGAGCTGTGCGAGGCCTTTGCTGCGGTAGAGGCTGGCCGTGGCGAGACGTCCCTGACGTATTTCGAGATGGGCACCCTGGCGGCGTTCTGGCTGTTCCAGCGGTCCGGACTTGACGCTGTGGTGCTGGAAGTCGGCTTGGGCGGGCGTCTGGACACGGTCAACGTGGTGGATGCCGACATGGCGCTGGTGACCAGCATTGGCGTTGATCACGCGGACTATCTGGGCGACACCCGTGAATCCGTGGCCTACGAAAAAGCCGGCATCTTCCGCCAGGGCGCGCCTGCGCTCTGTGGCGATCTGAATCCTCCTCAACCTCTGCTGGACAAGGCGCGCGAGCTGGCTTGCCCGTTTTTCCTGCGGGGTCGCGATTTTGACCTCGGTGTGACCGATCACAACTGGCAGTGGCGCGGTCTTGACGCTCAAGGGCGAGTAGTCGAGTTACGTGATCTGCCGTTGCTTGATTTGCCGATGGAAAACGCCGCACTGGCGTTGCAGGCTTATCTGTTGCTCGGTTTGCCTTGGGTGGACGCGCAGATTATTGCTGTGCTGAAGGCCACGCGGGTGGTCGGTCGTCTCGATCGTCGCCAGTTTGACTGGCAAGGCAAGCGCCTGAACCTGTTGCTGGATGTGGGGCATAACCCCCACGCAGCCGAATACCTGGCCCGCCGTCTGGCCAGCCGTCCACCGGTCGGCAAGCGTCTGGCGGTGTTCGGGTTGCTGGCGGACAAGGATCTGGATGGTGTTGTCGGCGAATTGAATGCTAGTGTCCAGCACTGGGCTGTCGCGCCGCTGGATTCGCCGCGCGCGCGGCCGGTTGCCGATTTGTACGGGGCGTTGCAGAACCTTGGTGCTTCGGTGACGTCCTATGACAGCGTGGCGGCTGCCCTGGAAGGGCAGTGCGCGCTGGCGAAGAGCGACGACGAGATTCTGTTGTTCGGATCATTTTATTGTGTTGCCGAGGCCCTTGAATGGCTGGCCCGGCGCTCCACGGAGGAAGCGGCAAATGGCATTGCTGGATAAGGCCTATAAACAGCGCATGGTCGGCGCCCTGGTGCTGGTGGCACTGGCAGTGATTTTCCTGCCGATGCTGTTTTCCCGCCAGGATGAACAGCGTCAGGTCACGGTCGAAGCGCCGGCTGCGCCGCAAGCACCTTCGGTGCCGCAGGTTCAGGTTGAGCCGGTGGTCGTGCCCGAGCCTCAAGCCTTGCCGCAAGAGCCTGTGCCGAGTGATGACGACATCGCCCAGCAGGAAGAACCATCGCTGCCGATCGCACCGACGGCTCCAGTTGCACCTGCGCCTGTCGTCAAGCCGGTTACACCGCCTTCGGCACCAGCTCCTGTCAACAAACCAACGACGGCACCAAGCCAGCCGATCACTGCCGCACCGGGCAAACCGGACACGACTCAAAGCCGCGTCGACGCCAATGGTCTGTCGGTCAGCTGGTCGGTGCAACTGGCCAGCCTGTCGAACCGTGCCAGCGCAGAAAACCTGCAAAAAACCCTGCGCAGCCAGGGTTACAACGCCTACATTCGCACGGCTGACGGCAAGAATCGGGTATTCGTCGGACCGCTGATCGAACGGGCAGAAGCCGATCGTCTGCGTGACTTGTTGAACCGTCAGCAGAACCTCAAGGGTTTTGTGGTGCGCTTCCAGCCTGAGCGCGGTTGAAAACTATCGCCCCGATTTGAAATGCACTGACAATCGCAGCTTACCGATAAGCATGGGCTCTGCTAAAATGCGCCGCCTTATCCGTCTGTAGGCTGCACTGTGCCATTTACCTGGGTTGACTGGGCGATCGTTGCAATCATCGCCATCTCCGCATTGATCAGTCTGAGTCGCGGCTTCGTCAAGGAAGCATTATCGCTGGTGACCTGGATCATCGCAGGAGTCGTCGCCTGGATGTTCGGTGGTGCATTGTCCGAGTACCTCGCCGGATACATCGAAACGCCATCGGCTCGCGTGATCGCGGGTTGCGCAATAATGTTTGTCGCCACGCTGATCGTAGGCGCAATGATCAATTATCTTATCGGCGAATTGGTTCGCGTCACCGGGTTGTCCGGGACCGATCGATTCCTCGGCATGGCCTTCGGCGCCGCGCGTGGCGTGTTGCTGGTGGTCGTGGCGGTCGGGCTGTTGAGCCTGGGGCCGGTACAGCAGGACGGGTGGTGGCAACAGTCGCAGCTCGTGCCAAAATTTCTATTGGTCGCAGACTGGTCCAAAAACCTGATCCTCGGGTGGAGCAGTCAGTGGCTTGCCAGCGGTATCAGCGTACCCGCTGAAATACCGTTCAAGGAGCACCTCTTGCCGACGGCCAAAACGCCTCAGTGAGTTGTGTTCAGTTCAGATCCATTAAGTAGGGGTTGCGTCGCATGTGTGGCATCGTCGGTATCGTCGGTAAGTCGAACGTCAATCAGGCGCTGTATGACGCGCTAACCGTCCTCCAGCACCGCGGCCAGGACGCTGCCGGTATCGTGACCAGCCATGACGGCCGGTTATTCCTGCGCAAGGACAACGGCCTGGTGCGTGACGTGTTCCATCAGCGTCACATGCAGCGTCTGGTCGGCCACATGGGCATTGGCCATGTGCGTTATCCGACCGCAGGCAGTTCGACCTCGGCCGAAGCTCAACCGTTTTACGTCAACTCGCCTTATGGCATCACCCTGGCGCACAACGGTAACCTGACCAACGTTGAACAGCTGGCCAAGGAGATTTACGAATCTGACCTGCGCCACGTCAACACCAACTCCGATTCGGAAGTACTGCTGAACGTGTTCGCGCACGAGCTGGCCCAGCGCGGCAAGCTGCAGCCGACCGAAGAAGACGTGTTCGCCGCCGTGACTGACGTGCACAACCGTTGCGTCGGTGGTTACGCCGTTGTTGCGATGGTGACCGGCTACGGCATCGTCGGTTTCCGCGATCCGCACGGCATCCGCCCGATCGTCTTCGGCCAGCGTCACACCGACGAAGGCGTCGAGTACATGATCGCTTCCGAAAGCGTCTCCCTGGACGTGCTCGGTTTCACCCTGATTCGCGACCTGGCACCAGGCGAAGCGGTCTACATCACTGAAGACGGCAAGCTGCACACCCGTCAGTGCGCGACCAACCCGTCCCTGACCCCGTGCATCTTCGAACACGTCTACCTGGCGCGTCCGGATTCGATCATCGACGGCGTGTCGGTCTACAAGGCCCGTCTGCGCATGGGTGAGAAGCTCGCTGAGAAGATCCTGCGCGAGCGTCCGGATCACGACATCGACGTGGTCATCCCGATCCCTGACACCAGCCGCACCGCTGCGCTGGAGCTGGCGAACCACCTGGGCGTCAAGTTCCGCGAAGGCTTCGTGAAGAACCGCTACATCGGTCGGACCTTCATCATGCCGGGCCAGGCCGCACGGAAAAAATCCGTACGCCAGAAGCTCAACGCCATCGAACTGGAATTCCGCGGCAAGAACGTGATGCTGGTGGACGACTCGATCGTTCGCGGCACCACTTGCAAGCAGATTATCCAGATGGCTCGCGAAGCCGGCGCGAAAAACGTTTACTTCTGCTCTGCGGCACCGGCCGTTCGCTACCCGAACGTCTACGGCATCGACATGCCGAGCGCCCACGAACTGATCGCTCACAACCGTTCGACCCAGGACGTGGCGGATCTGATCGGCGCAGACTGGCTGATCTATCAGGACTTGCCTGACTTGATCGAAGCGGTGGGTGGCGGCAAGATCAAGATCGACAAGTTCGACTGCGCGGTGTTCGACGGCCAGTACGTCACCGGCGACGTCGACGAGGCTTACCTGAACAAGATCGAGCAGGCACGCAACGATGCCTCCAAGGTCAAGACGCAGGCAGTCAGCGCGATCATCGATCTGTATAACAACTGAGTAAACGAGCGGCCTGTAGGAGCATGGCTTGCCCGCGAAGCTTTTGGCGTTCCCAAAGGCCCCTTCGCGGGCAAGCCATGCTCCTACAGGCCGGTTTCGTATCTATTACCGAGTAGGGCAAGGAGTGACAGCATGAGTCAGGATTGGGATGCCGGTCGGCTGGACAGCGACCTCGAAGGCGTAGCGTTCGATACCCTGGCCGTACGCGCCGGTCAGCACCGTACGCCGGAAGGCGAACACGGTGATCCGATGTTCTTCACTTCCAGCTACGTATTCCGTACCGCCGCCGACGCGGCCGCCCGCTTCGCCGGGGAAGTGCCGGGCAACGTTTACTCGCGCTACACCAACCCGACCGTTCGCGCGTTCGAAGAGCGTATTGCCGCGCTGGAAAGCGCTGAGCAAGCGGTGGCCACCGCCACTGGCATGGCCGCGATCATGGCGGTGGTGATGAGCCTGTGCAGTGCTGGCGATCATGTGCTGGTGTCGCGCAGCGTGTTCGGTTCGACCATCAGCCTGTTCGAGAAGTACTTCAAGCGCTTCGGCATCGAAGTCGATTACGTGCCTCTGGCAGACCTGTCCGGCTGGGATGCGGCGATCAAGGCCAACACCAAATTGCTGTTCGTCGAGTCGCCGTCCAACCCGCTGGCCGAGCTGGTGGATATCGCCGAATTGTCGAAAATCGCTCACGCCAAAGGCGCGATGCTGGTAGTCGACAACTGCTTCTGCACGCCGGCGTTGCAGCAGCCGCTGAAGATGGGCGCGGACATCGTCGTGCACTCGGCGACCAAGTTCATCGACGGCCAGGGCCGTTGCATGGGCGGCGTTGTGGCCGGTCGGAGCGAGCAGATGAAAGAAGTGGTCGGTTTCCTGCGCACTGCCGGGCCAACCTTGAGCCCGTTCAATGCCTGGATTTTCCTCAAGGGCCTGGAAACGCTGAGCCTGCGCATGAAGGCGCACTGCGCCAATGCCCAGCAACTGGCCGAGTGGCTGGAGCAGCAGGAGGGTATCGAGAAAGTCCATTACGCCGGCCTGAAAAGCCACCCGCAGCACGTGTTGGCCCAGCGTCAGCAGAAAGGTTTCGGCGCCGTGGTGAGTTTCGAGGTCAAGGGTGGCAAAGAGGGCGCCTGGCGCTTTATTGATGCGACCCGGTTGATTTCGATCACCGCCAACCTCGGCGACAGCAAAACCACCATCACCCACCCGAGCACCACTTCCCACGGCCGTCTGGCGCCGCAGGAACGTGAAGCGGCAGGCATTCGTGACAGCCTGATCCGCATTGCGGTCGGTCTGGAAGACGTGGCCGACCTGCAGACCGATCTGGCGCGCGGGTTGGCTGCCTTGTGATCGAGTTGTCCATCCCGACGACCGGTTCCAATGGCCGCGTTGCACTGGTAACCGGTGCCGCGCGGGGCATCGGTCTGGGGATCGCGGCCTGGCTGATCAGCGAAGGCTGGCAGGTGGTGTTGACGGATCTGGATCGGGTGCGCGGTTCGAAAGTGGCGAAGGTGCTGGGTGAGAACGCCTGGTTCATCGCCATGGACGTCTCGAACGAGGGGCAGATCGCGCTGGGTGTTGCCGAAGTGCTGGGGCAGTTCGGGCGTCTGGATGCGCTGGTGTGCAACGCGGCAGTGGCCGATCCGCACAACATCACCCTGGAAAGTCTCGATCTGGCTTACTGGAATCGGGTGCTGGCGGTAAACCTCAGCGGGCCGATGCTGTTGGCCAAGCACTGTGCGCCGTACCTGCGTGCTCACAGCGGGGCAATCGTCAACCTGGCCTCCACCCGCGCCGGGCAGTCGGAACCCGACACAGAGGCTTACGCGGCGAGCAAGGGCGGGCTGTTGGCCCTGACTCATGCGTTGGCGATCAGCCTGGGTCCGGAAATTCGCGTCAATGCCGTCAGTCCTGGCTGGATCGATGCGCGAGATCCTGCGGTGCGGCGTGCCGAACCACTCACCGAAGCAGACCATGCGCAGCATCCGGCGGGCAGGGTAGGAACGGTCGAGGATGTGGCGGCGATGGTTGCCTGGCTGCTGTCGAAGAACGCGGGTTTCGTCACGGGCCAGGAGTTTGTGGTCGATGGCGGGATGACCAAGAAGATGGTCTACGCGTAGAAAGCTGCAGGTTTCAAGCTACAAGTGGCAAGTAAGGGCGGACCTGTGTGGGGGGGGCTGGATACGCAATCCCGCTTTTACTTGCCGCTTGTAGCTTGCGACTTGAAGCTGTTTTGAAAAAACTTCAATCCTGCTATTGACTTAGCTTCGTTAGGTGCGTAAATTTCGCGGCCTCAGAGAAGCAAAGGGTGATTAGCTCAGCTGGGAGAGCGTCTGCCTTACAAGCAGAATGTCGGCGGTTCGATCCCGTCATCACCCACCACTTCTTGAGAGTCTTGCGAGAGCAAGATGGAAGCTGAAAAGCCTCCACCGACGCGCAGCGGTAGTTCAGTCGGTTAGAATACCGGCCTGTCACGCCGGGGGTCGCGGGTTCGAGTCCCGTCCGCTGCGCCATATTTTCCGAGTCAGGTTTATCCTGGTTCGAGATTGAAAGCTTCGAAGCATTCAATCAGACGAGTTAGGACGCAAGTCCAAAGCGATACGCAGCGGTAGTTCAGTCGGTTAGAATACCGGCCTGTCACGCCGGGGGTCGCGGGTTCGAGTCCCGTCCGCTGCGCCATATCTGCCTCAAGGCCCACTGAACGCCTTGAAGCTACGAAGAAAGCCACTGGTTTATCTTCGCGTCGATAGCAAAGACCCTGGTCGAAAGACCGGGGTTTTTTGTGTCTGAAATTTGGCTTCTCTGAATCTGAAACACAGCCCCTGTAGGAGCGAGCTTGCTCGCGAAGAACGATCAGACGACGCGGGCTTACAGAAGCGCTACGTCATCGTTGAGGTTCTTCGCGAGCAAGCTCGCTCCTACAGGGGGAAGTGTGCTGTCTCACAATTCACACCTTTCTGCTCGGTCCGTACACAAAGGACTTCCTTCGCGACACCGATATTAATTAGAATCACTCTCATTTACGATAACTCCTTGGCACAGGGCTTCTTGAGATGAGTGATGCAGCGATGCCGAAGGAGCAAACCCTTCACGACCTGTACCGCGATCACCGTGGCTGGCTTGAAAGCTGGTTGAGAAGACGCATGGGCAACGGCTGTGATGCGGCGGACCTGAGCCAGGATACGTTTCTGCGTTTGCTTGCCAGCTCCCAGCGGATCGCCGACCTGAAAGAACCCCGTGCCTATCTGCTGACCGTGGGCAAACGCCTGCTGAGCAATTTCTACCAGCGTCGCAGTCTGGAGCAGGCCTATCTGGCCGCGTTGGCGTCAATGCCCGAAGAGTGCGCGCCATCACCCGAGCAGCGCTGGTTGCTGCTGGAGACCCTGCAGGTGCTGGATGAACTGCTCGACGGACTGCCGAGGGCAGTGCGACGGGCGTTTCTCTGGAGTCAGCTCGAAGGTTTGAACTACCAGCAAATCGCCGAGCGCCTGGAGGTGTCCGAGCGCACGATCAAACGCTACATGGCGCAAGCCTACGAGCATTGCCTGTTGGTGGACCTGTGAACAGTCAAGCGTCCGATGCCCGTCAGGCTGTCCGTGCAGCGGCGCAGTGGCTTGCGTTGCTGGAATCTGGCGGCGCCAATGAGCAGGACCGAGCGAATTTACAGCGTTGGCGTGATACCTGTGCCACTCACGAGCAGGCCTGGCAGAAGGCGCAAGTCTTGCGTCAGCGTTTCGCCGATCTGCCTTCAGGGCTGGCGCTGAGCAGTCTGGATCGTCCCGATCCGGGGCGACGCGTGGTGCTCAAGCGCGCATTGGGCGCCGTGGCGTTGGTGCCGACGGCCTGGCTGATCAGCCGACAATTGCCGCTGGATGTCTGGCGTGCCGACCTGCACACCGCCACCGGCGAGCGCGAAAAAGTGCAGCTCGCCGATGGCAGTTCCTTGCAACTCAACACCGCCAGCGCCGTCGATGTGGATTTGCAGAGCCGCCGCGTGAAATTGATCGAGGGCGAACTGTCGCTGAAAGTGCCGGGTACTACGCCGCTGACGATCCAGACGAAGTTCGGAAATGTGATCGTCAGTCAAAGCGAAGTCTGCGTTCGCCAACACGCGCAAGGTTGTCGAGTGTCGGTGTTCAACGGTTCCGTACAGTTGCAGCCCTTGCAAGGGCCAGCCCTGTCGGTGCGCGGCGGTCAGCAGGTCAGCCTGCAAGCGGTGGGTGCCGGAGCGATCACGCCATTCGATGCGCTGGCTCCAGGTTGGCGCGAAGGTGTGCTGATGGCGAAGAACCAGCCGCTGGGCGATTTCCTGCGCGAACTCGGCACTTACCGGCCGGGCGTTCTGCGCTGGGAGCCGGAGCTGGAAACACTGCGCGTCACCGGCAGTTTCCTGCTGGACGACACTGATCGCGTCCTCGCGCTGCTCGCGGCCAGCCTGCCGCTGGAGGTGCATTCCCGAACCCGTTACTGGGTTACGTTGCTGCCGCGCAAAAATAGTGTGTGAAGCCTGTCCCCTTTTTTTGGCTCGCTTGTCATTCAAGGCATATGAACGAATCAAGAGAGCCATTTCAATGTCCGCAACCTGCCATCCACGCCCGGCTTCTTTGCGCCTGCGTCCGTTGTTGCACCTGAGCCTGTTGTTGGGCCTGAGTGCCAGTCCAATGTTCATGACCGCAAGCTGGGCCGAAGACAGTGCCCGGCGCAGTTATCAGGTGCCTGCCGGCAGCCTTAGCGATGCGCTGACCCGTTTCGCCGGGTTGGCTGGCGTCAATCTCTCGGTAAACCCGGCGTTGGTGAGCGGTCGCAACAGTGCCGGTCTGTCCGGTGAATTCGCCGTGGAGGAGGGCTTTGCCCGGCTGTTGCAGGGTTCCGGTCTGCAACTGCAACCGGTGGGCGAACAGGCTTACATCCTGACCCCGGCCCCAGAAGGCAGCAGCCTGCAACTGGCCCCCACCTCGATTCTCGGTGCCACAGACGGGGCGGACGGCGAGGTGTATGCCGGCGGCCAGGTCGCGCGTCGCGGATCGCAAGGCTTGCTGGGCTCGAAAGACTTCATGGAAACACCGTTCAGCATGACCACCTACACCAGCGAGGCAGTCAAGAACTTGCAGGCGCGTACCTTGGGCGAACTGATCGCCAGCGATCCTTCGGTTCGCGCCACCAACCCGGCGGGTGGGCGTTATGAGCAGTTCACCATTCGCGGGTTCAGCCTGTTCAACAGTGATGTCGCCTACAACGGTCTCTACGGCGTCCTGCCAACCTACACGATCGACATGGAGATGGCCGACCGCGTCGATATCATCAAGGGCCCGAGCCAGCTCATCAACGGCATCTCGCCGCGAGGCGCCGTGGGGGGCGGGATCAACGTGGTGCCCAAGCGCGCGACCGACCAGCCGATCACTTCGTTTACCGGCAACTACGCGTCCGACAGCCAGACCGGCGGTGCCGTGGATATCGGCAGGCGCTTCGGTGAAGACAACAAGTTCGGGATTCGCTTCAATGGCGTGAAGCAGTCCGGCGACACCGAATGGGATCACCAGAATGTCGACCGCGAGATGGCCGTACTGGGCCTGGATTTTCGCGGTGAACGCCTGCGACTCTCGACCGACCTCGGGCGCACCGAGCGTGATACCGACGCCCCGCAAGAGCGCGTGCAGGTCGGCGCCAATGCGCAGGTTCCGCATGCCAGCGATGTGCGTCACAACTATGCGCAGCCCTGGAGCAAGGCGAGTACCAACGACACGTTCGGCACGGTGAACGGCGAATTCGATGTCAGCGATAACGTCATGTTGTACGGCGGTGTGGGCGCGCGCGAAAGCAATCATGACTTCCTCCGTCATGCCGTTGCGGTCACCAACAACCGGGGCGACTTCAGCGTTCAACCCCGTGACTTCACCCGTGACGAAAGTGTCCGGACGGTTACCGCCGGGGTGCGCAACTGGTTCCACACCGGCCCGGTGAGCCATGAGGTCAACCTGGCCGCCAGCTATTTCTACATGGACTTCGAAAATGGCGGCGCCCGTTATGCCAATGCCAACAGCAACCTCTACAACCCCGTGGAAACACGCACGCCAGTCAGGCCCACTCGACTCGATTCGAAGGTCTACACCGAGAACCGCTCCACCGGTGTGGCGTTGTCCGACACCCTGGGTTTCTTCGATGACCGGCTGCTGCTGACCCTCGGCGCCCGCTGGCAGCGCGTGAAGGTTGACGACTGGACCGATAACGTCAGAGGCGACACCGCCTACGACGAGGAAAAGGTTTCGCCGTCAGGCGGCATCCTGTTCAAGGCAACCGATAAGCTGTCGCTGTATGCCAACTACATGGAAGGTCTGAGCCAGGGCAAGATCGCACCGTCTACCTCGATCAACGAGGACGAAATTTTCCCACCGTTCGTCAGTCGCCAGGTCGAGGTTGGCGCCAAGTACGACGCGGGTCAGTTTGCCGTGACCGCCGCAGTGTTCCGGATCAAGCAGCCGGCCTACGAGACCAACGCCACGACTCGGGTTTTCGGCCCGAATGGCAAACGTCAGAACGACGGTGTGGAGCTGAGTGTTTTCGGTGAGCCGCTCAAAGGTTTCCGCTTGCTCGGCGGTGTCATGTACATCGACAGCGAGTTGACCAACACCACCAATGGCACCTTCGACGGCAACCGCGCGCCGGCCACGCCGAAATACAACGTCAACCTGGGCGCCGAGTGGGACGTGCCGACCGTGCAGGGCTTGACCCTGACCAGCCGCGGCATCTATTCCAGCTCGCAGTTTCTGGACCAGTCCAACAACAAGGAAATCGATTCGTGGGAGCGTTTCGACGTGGGCGCACGCTATGCGTTCAAGGTCGAGGACAAGAACATCACCCTGCGCGCCAATGTCGAGAACGCGGCGGACAAGCGTTATTGGAGTTCGGCCGGGGCCTCGGATGACAGCGAGCCTGGGTTGACGCTGTCGACGCCACGAACTTACCTGCTTTCGGCGACGGTCGACTTCTGACGACATTCTGTGGGAGCGAGCCGGCTCCGGGCGGCATTCCGACGAAGAGGGCGTGTCAGTCGGCATCTACATTGTCTGACACACCGCCATCGCGAGCAGGCTCGCTCCCACATTGGATTTGCGTTGATGCACAGATTGCATGAACAACTCAAATCACCTGTGGGAGCGAGACCGGCTTGCCGGCGAAGGCGGCATCAGTCACACCGCCAAAGGTTCAGCCTTGTAGATACACCGCATGCGTATGGGTGTACTCATACAACCCATGCTTGCCATCCGCACCGCCAATCCCGGATTTGCGTACCCCGGCATGGAAGCCCTGCATGGCTTCGAAATTCTCCCGATTCACGTAGGTTTCACCAAAATCCAGTTCGCGCATCGCGTGCATTGTTTTGCTCAGGTCGCGGGTGTAGATCGATGAAGTCAGGCCATAGTCGCAGTCGTTGGCCAGGGCGATGGCTTCGTCGAGGTCATCGATGATCTGAATCGGCAGCACCGGGCCGAAAATCTCTTCGCGCATGATCTCCATGTCCGCCCGGCAGCCGGCCAGCACGGTAGGTTGGAAGTGGAAACCATTCGGCAGATCGGCGATTTGTCCGCCGCTGATCAAACTCGCACCCTGGCTCAACGCCGTACGGACTTTACGGTTGACGCTGTCCAGGCCCTGGCGGTTGATCAGCGGTCCCATTTCGATATCGGGTTGGGCAATCGGGTCGCCGAAGCGGGTAGCGCTCATGGCTGCCGCGATACGTTCGATAAACTGGTCGGCAACCTTGCGCTCGACATACACCCGCTCGGCGCAGTTGCACACCTGACCGCTGTTGATGATGCGCGAATCGCGGATGGCCTTCACCGCCAAATCCAGATCGGCATCCGCCAGCACAATCGCCGGTGCCTTGCCGCCCAGTTCCAGATTGAGCTTGGTGATGTTCGGCGCCGCTGCGGCCATGATCCGCGAGCCGGTATCCACGCTGCCGGTGAAGCTGATCATGTCCACGCCCTTGTGCGCGCTGAGCGCCGCGCCGACTCGGCCATCGCCGCAGACCACATTGAACACGCCGGGCGGCAGGTCGGTTTCGGCTACCAGTCGGGCAAATTCGAAGCAGTTGTTCGGGGTTTCTTCGCTGGGCTTGATCACGATGGTGTTGCCGGTCAGCAGCGCCGGCGCCATTTTGCGGGCGATGAGGAAGAACGGAAAATTCCACGGCAGAATCCCGGCGACGACGCCCAGCGGTTTGCGAAACAGGAAGATGTTTTCGTTCTGCCGGTCACTGGTGATGATTTCGCCTTCGATGCGTCTTGCCCACTCGGCCATGTAGTCGAGGTAATCGGCGGTGAAGTTGACTTCGACTTCCGCCAGTCCGCTGATCTTGCCCTGTTCCAGGGTGATGGTGCGCGCCAGGTGCGCGACGTTTTCCCGCAGCTTGGCGGCGATGCGACGCAGATGCCCAGCGCGTTCAATCGCCGGTTTGCGCGACCAGTCTTTTTGCGCGGCGCGGGCGGCGGCCAGGGCGCGATCAACATCTTCGGCAGTCGAGGCCGGGACTTTCGACAGCACGGCGCCGGTGGCCGGGTTGATCACATCGATATGGGCAGCGCTGGCCACAAACTGGCCATTGATGAAGTTTTCGTAAACAGGCATGGACGACTCCTTGATCAGTAAGTGCGCGATGGCGCTTGAGCGGTGGCCGGTGTGCGATAACGCGCAAGGGTGGCCATCGCGCTCTGACGCAACAGGCTGATATCGATGGCCACCGCAATGAACTGACAACCCCAGCTCTGATAGCGGCGCGCGTCTTCTTCGTTTGGCGCGAGAATGCCGCAGGCCTTGCCGGCCGCCAGCGTGGCGTTCACCGCGTGTTGAATCCGTTCCTGAACTTCGGGATGGCCAGGGTTGCCGGCATGGCCGAGTCCGATGGACAGATCCGCGGGCCCGATAAACACCGCATCGACGCCTTCGACGGCGGCGATCGCTTCGACGTTTTCAACACCCGTCCGCGATTCCACCTGAACGATCAGGCACAGCTGCTCATGGGCGGTGTTCAGGTAATCCGGCACGCCATCCCAGCGCGTGGCGCGAGTCAGGCCGCCGCCGACGCCACGAATACCGTGCGGCGGATAACGCATGGCGCGGACCAGGGCCGCCGCCTGCTCGGCGGTTTCGACCATCGGGATCATCAGCGTCTGCGCGCCGATATCCAGCAGTTGCTTGATCAGGTTGGCGTCGCCCGTCACCGCACGCACCACCGGCGCGGTGGCGTAGGGCGCCACCGCCTGCAGTTGCGCCAGCACGCCGGGCACGGTATTCGGCGCGTGTTCGCCGTCGATCAGCATCCAGTCGTAACCGGTGGTGGCGACGATCTCGGCGGCGTAGCCCGTGGCGAAACCGGCCCAGATGCCGTACTGGGTCGCCGGGTTTTTCAGGGCAGCCTTGAAAGCGTTGTGAGGCATGTTCATGGCGGGGTCCTTTCTCAGCGGTTGTACGGCCGATGCAGTTGGCACTCAGGGTTGAGCGTCACGCCGAAGCCCGGTTGGTCGAGTGCCGACAGGCGCATGCGGCCGTTCACCGGCACGGGTTCGCCGAGCAATTGCGGGTGGAACATCGGCACCACTTCGTCAGCCTTCGGCGCCATCATCAGGAATTCGGCAAACGGGCTGTTATGCCGCGTAGCGACGAAGTGATAGCTGTAAACCGAAGAACCGTGGGGAATGACCAGCGCGTTGTGGGCGTCGGCCAGGGCGGAAATTTTCACCAGTTCAGTGATCCCGCCGCACCAGCCGACATCCGGCTGGATGATGTCGCAGCAGCCCATCTCCAGCAGCATGCGAAAGCCCCAGCGAGTGGCTTCGTGTTCGCCAGTGGTCACCAGCATGCCTTTGGGCACGTTGTTGCGCAGCGCGGCGTAGCCCCAGTAATCGTCCGGCGGCAGGGCTTCTTCGATCCACTTCAAGCCATACTCGTGGGCACCGACTGCGAGTCTGGTGGCGTAGTTGAGGTCCAGGCTCATCCAGCAATCGAGCATCAGCCAGAAGTCCGGGCCGACCCGTTCGCGCATGGTCGCCAGTTCTTCGAGGTTCTTGCGCAGGCCTTCCTCACCTTCGGCCGGGCCGTGGTGCAACGGCATTTTGCCGCCGATGAAACCCATTTTCTGCGCCAGGTCCGGGCGAGCGCCGGTGGCGTAGAACTGCAATTCGTCGCGCACCGCACCGCCGAGCAACTGATGCACCGGTTCCTGGCGGATCTTGCCGAGCAGGTCCCACAGCGCCAGGTCAACGCCGGAGATGGTGTTGATGACGATGCCTTTACGCCCGTAATACAGGGTCGACTGGTACATCTGGTCCCAGATTTTCTCGATGTCGGTGACCCGTGCGCCTTCGAGGAAACGCGCCAGATGGTTCTCGACGATATACGCAGCCGGCTCGCCACCGGTGGTCACGGCGAAACCGACGGTGCCGTCGCTGGCTTCGATTTCCACCACCAGCGTGCCGAGCACGTTGATGCCAAAGGTGCGGCGGCTCTGGCGGTATTCGGGGTATTTGCTCATCGGCGTGGCAATGTGATCGTCGATCCAGTGGCCGTCCGCCTGATCGTGATAATCCGCGCCGCCGCCTCTCAATGTAAAAGCGCGGACGTGTTTGATGGTTGGAATGCCCATGGTGTGACTCCTCAGGTTTAAACGGTGGCCGGTTTGTTCGAAGCTTTATGGCCGGGCGAACGTACGCCCAGCACCAGCAGCGCGGCGATGACGGTGGTGCCGGCCAGCACGTACAAACCGGCGGCCGGTGAATGGAAGGCGCCTTCGGCCCAGTTTTTCAGCACCGGGGCGATGAAACCGCCGAGGGCGCCGAACGAGTTGATCAGAGCGATACCGGCCGCCGCGGCACTGCCGGCGAGGTAACTGGAAGGGAAGGTCCAGAACACCGGTTGCACGGCGATGAAGCCGGAAGCGGCGAAGCACAGGGCGACGATGCCGAGGAACGGACTGCTGAAGGTCACCGAGCAGGCGATCCCGGCGGCGGCCATCAACAAGGTCAGGCATGCGGTGCGACGACGTTCGCCCGTGCGGTCGCTGTAACCGGGAATCAAGTAAGCGGCCACCAACGCACAGATCCATGGGATCGCCGTGACCAGTCCGACCATCAGCCCGACTTTGGTGCCGAGCAGTCCGCCAACCTGGGTTGGCAGGTAAAACACCACCCCGTAGACGCTGGCCTGGATCAGCAGATAAATCAGGCACAGGTACAGCACCGAGGGTTGGCACAGCACATTGAGCAGGCTGCGGCCGTGATTCTGTTTATGGCTGTCTTCCTGATCGAGCAAGGCCTGCACTTGCTGGCGTTCCTCAACGGTCAGCCACTTGGCGTCGGCCGGGCGATTGTCCAGATACCAGTAGGCCCAGACGCCCACCGCCGTGGCCATCAAGCCTTCAACGGCAAACAGCCACTGCCAGCCGTGGACGCCGGCAAACCCGTCCAGCTCCAGCAACAGGCCGGACAGCGGGCTGCCAAAGATGAACGCCAGCGGCGCGCCGAAGTAGAAGAAACCCATGGCCTTGCCGC
This sequence comes from Pseudomonas sp. LBUM1651, assembly GCF_059716135.1. Taxonomy (NCBI): domain Bacteria; kingdom Pseudomonadati; phylum Pseudomonadota; class Gammaproteobacteria; order Pseudomonadales; family Pseudomonadaceae; genus Pseudomonas; species Pseudomonas sp. LBUM1651. The sequence goes on from NZ_CP166805.1 coordinate 2,168,396, forward strand.
GTACCGCGTTGGGGAACCAGTAGGTGAGGTAGAGGATGACGCCGGGGAAGAAACCGGCTTCGGCCACGCCCAGCAAGAAGCGCAGGACGTAGAAGCTGGTTTCGGTGTGGGCGAAGACCATGGCGGCAGAGACCAGGCCCCAGGTCACCATGATCCGGCACATCCACAGACGGGCGCCGACACGGTGCAGGATCAGGTTGCTCGGCACTTCGAGCAGCGCGTAACCGACGAAGAACACCCCGGCGCCGAAGGCGAACGCGGCGTCACTGATGTTGGTGTCGGCTTGAAAGGCTTGCTTGGCGAACCCGACGTTGGCGCGGTCGAGGAAGGCCATGATGTACATCAGAAGGAGAAACGGGAGCAGCCGCCAGGAAATTTTGGCGAGCAGAGGCGCGGGTAGAGTCTTCATCGCAGTTTTCCTTTGGTAGGGCATTTGTTCTTATGGGAAAGACTGTACGGCTGCGGATCGATGCGTTACAAATCGAATCTAGCTCACAAATGATACCTTCAGGGTATCGATAAAAGGGGCCAGTCATGACCACGCCAATTCTCTCGCGCAGCCTGTTAAATCGCCTGCGCTACAAGCACCTGCACATGCTGGTGGCGCTCAGCACCAGCCAGAACCTGCACCGCGCCTCGCAAACCCTGAACATGTCGCAACCGGCTGCCACCCGCATGCTCCATGAAATTGAAGACATGTTTGGCTGCGACCTGTTCGAACGTTTACCACGGGGCATGCGACCGACGGCGCTGGGCCAGGAATTGATTCGTTTCGCCGAGTCGGCTCTCAGCGGCCTCGATCGTTGCGCCGAAGACTTGATGGCGCGACAGCAGGGCGGCTACGGTTATCTCTCGATCGGCACCATCATGGGCGCCGCGCCGGACCTGGTCATGGATTCGATTGCCGAGATCAAGTCGCTCAATCCGCAACTGCGAATCCGCATCATGGGCGACACCAGCGACCAGGTGATTCAACTGCTGGAGCAGGGCCGCATCGACCTCGCCATCGCTCGACGCAATGCCGCCACTGACAGCGAGCATTACGAGTTCGAGCAATTGGGCAACGAACGATTGCTGGTGGTGGTGCACGCCGGTCATCCACTGGCCAAACGCAAAAAACTCGAACTGTCGGAACTGGTCAGCGGCTGGCCGTGGATCCTGCAACCGGAAACCAGTCCGGCGCGCATCGGTCTGGATCAGGCCTTGCAACGACTGGCCTTGCCACTGCCGGCGGACATCATCGAATGCAGCTCTGTGTATTCCATGCAGCAGCTGATCCAGCTGACCGACGCAATCATGGTGCTGTCGGAAACCGCATTGCGCGACTACCTGAAAATGGGTCTGGTGGTGGCGCTGCCGGTAGAGCTGGACGTGCAACTGGCGCCGTTCGGATTGCTGCTGCGCAAGGGCGAACACATCAGTCGGGAGTTGGGTCTGTTCATCGATTTGCTCCGCCGGAAAGCAGCGGTTTTTTGATTGTTCGGTCAGATGTATCTGTGAGCAGAAGTTTGCCGGGTTCGATCACATTCAACATCTACGTTGGCTGACACACCGCATCGCGAGCAGCCTCGCTCCCACAAGGGGTATCGAAAAAAAGGGCCGCATCAAGCGGCCCTTTGCACATCTGTCGTTAAAATCCCAGCTTATCCCGCAACCCGTAATACCAGGCCCCCAACGCCGCAAACGGTGTCCGCAGAAGTTGTCCACCGGGGAACGGATAGTGCGGCAAGCCAGCAAACGCATCAAAACGCTCAGCCTGACCGCGCAACGCTTCGGCCAATACCTTGCCCGCCAGATGCGTGTACGTCACACCGTGACCGCTGCAACCCTGGGAGTAGTAAATGTTGTCTCCCAGGCGCCCGACCTGCGGAAGACGAGACAGGGTCAGCAGGAAATTGCCGGTCCACGCGTAGTCAATTTTCACGTCCTTGAGCTGCGGGAACGCCTTGAGCATCTTCGGCCGGATGATCGCCTCGATGTTCGCCGGATCCCGCGCGCCGTACACCACGCCGCCCCCGAATATCAGACGCTTGTCACCGCTCAGGCGATAGTAGTCGAGCAGGTAATTGCAGTCCTCGACGCAATAATCCTGTGGCAGCAGGCTTTTCGCCAATTCATCATTCAAGGGTTCGGTAGTGATTACCTGAGTTCCGCAAGGCATCGACTTGGCGGCAAGCTCCGGCACCAGATTGCCGAGATAAGCGTTGCCCGCGACGATGATGAATTTGGCCCTGACCTTGCCCTGAGGCGTATACACCACCGGGTTCGCACCGCGCTCGATGCGCACCGCCGGCGACTGCTCATAAATAGTGCCGCCCAATGACTCGACCGCCGCTGCTTCGCCGAGTGCCAGGTTCAGCGGATGAATGTGCCCGCCGCTCATATCGAGCATGCCGCCGATGTATTGATCGCAATTCACCACTTCACGAATGCGTTTCTGATCCATCAGCTCAAGCTGCGTGTGACCGAAACGCTCCCACAGGCGCTTCTGCGATTCCAGATGGCCCATCTGCTTGGCGGTGATCGCGGCGAACACACCACCGTCCTTCAGGTCGCACTGAATATTATATTTGGCGACCCGCTCTCGAATGATCCGCCCGCCCTCGAACGCCATCTGCCCAAGCAACTGTGCCTGCTTGGGGCCAACGGTGCGTTCGATCACATCGATGTCGCGGCTGTAGCTGTTAACGATCTGGCCACCGTTGCGGCCCGACGCGCCGAAGCCGACCTTGGCGGCTTCCAGCACCGTTACCTTGAAACCGTTCTCCAGCAGAAACAGGGCAGAGGACAGACCGGTGTAACCGGCACCGATCACACAGACATCAGTCTCTACGTCACCCTGCAAGGCCGGGCGCGGCGGAACCGCATTGGCCGATGCAGAGTAATAGGACTCTGGGTAGGGAGTGTTCGCCATCCTGCAGCCTCTGTTTAATATATTTTACGAGTGCATCGATCCTACCCGAGTTAAAAATCGACCGCCAGCCACGGCAAAATCTTCTTTGCAGTGGCGAAATTAAATATTTTGCATATTCATAGGGTTAGCTCGAAAAAAGGTGTTGACACCCCTTCGGAATTCCGTAGAATGCCGCCTCACAGCAGGCACGTAGCTCAGTTGGTTAGAGCACCACCTTGACATGGTGGGGGTCGTTGGTTCGAGTCCAATCGCGCCTACCAAACAAAATCCGCTCTGCTGGGCGGTCTAGAAGGGCTCACCGAAAGGTGGGCCCTTTTTTGTTGCTTGCGATCTGGCCGTTCTCCGAAACCGGATGCGACTTTAAAGGTGATGGCAATTTGGCATTGCTAAGATTTACGGGTATCGTAGCGTCCAATCTTTTACAAGCAATGGACGGCAGTAATGACAACAGGGACTTCAATCGTTACGAAGCAAGAGACTTACTTTGGTTACGAGATCCTTGTCGCTACAGTCGGCCCCATCAAAACAAAACCAGACGAACCGGAAAATCTGCAAACGCATCACAAGGCAAAGATTTCGATTTGGTTCGACGGCAAAGAAGAGGCAAGTGAAGCGCCTTCGATGCTTTTTGTGTCGCGCGAAGATGCCGCTGAGTTTGGTTTGGAAATCGGTCGAATGATTGTCACGCAGCATCGCAAATCAATTGTTTTCCAGCTGATTGATCGTGCGTTCGAACTCTTCAAGTTGCCGCGACTGCTGTTCCGTAATCAAGATTTCAAGTTGCGACAGGGGCGCGAAGCGGGTGGGCTCTGATTCTTTTGGCTGGGTTTTCCGTCCGCGGTGTGTGTCGTAATGCTGTGAAGTAATCATTCAACTGCCGGGATGATACTTTCATGAAGTGCTGGATAGCGCGGGCGGGTCTCTGTCGGAGATGCTTGAAGCAGGCAATGCGGTGCGTCCAGAACGACTTCCAATACCTTGGGGGTTGCTTTCAAGACTCCTATCGACGCGGATTGCGGTACGACTAAATCCTGACTGGCGCGAAGGTACAAGGTCGCGATATCGAGATCCGCAAGTTGTGCCGACATACCCACTTCCACTACTGATCGAAGCCGTGAGCGCATCACCGAGGGCGTGACTTGGGTGATCGCCTTATTCAGTACTGCGCGCAAGCTTGCTGTGGAAAAGTTGGCAGTTCTGAGCGATTCACGTCTTCCATCCTTGGGCGCAGGAAAGTTCCTGTTTTTTGGGCTACTACTTCAGGCCAATCCGAACGTTGGCCTGACGGGAGTATATCGATGCTTGTGCACTGGTTTCTTGCTGCGATCCATCTCTTGGCGTTTGCCCTGGGTTTCTGGGCAGTCCTGTCCCGCGGTACGGCTTTTCGGCGCCTGGCCAAGGGTGTGGGGGAAGCTCGCAGCGTATTGGTCGCGGATAACCTGTGGGGGATTTCTGCAGTCATCCTGCTGGTCACCGGTGGGATGCGAGCCTTTGGCGGGTACGAAAAGGGCACTGACTACTATCTTCATCAGCCGCTGTTCCACCTCAAGATGACGCTTTTCGTCCTCATCCTGCTGCTTGAAGTTGCGCCGATGGTGACGCTGATCAAATGGCGGATTGCGCAGGCGCGGGGTGCAGCCATCAATTCCGGCCGTGCAACGCTGTTTGCACGGATCAGTCATATCGAAGCGCTGCTGGTGCTGCTGATGGTCGTAGCGGCTACGGGTATGGTGCGGGGTGTGACGTTTGGTTAGTCGAGTGCGATTGCGCACTTCCCCAGGATTTATCCGAAACGTCCGACAGCCATGACGTGAGATATGCCGCTAGTATCGGCTTCACGTTCTGGGTGGGTGACTGTGGTGGTGATAGCGACGCTTGAATCTTAGCCAGCCGTGGTTCCGGGGCAAACGGGCTGGCTACTGACTGCAGCAGGATTCAGGGTTGTGGCTTGTCCGGGGCGGTCAGGCCGGCCTGAATGCGCTGATAAATTTCTTCGCGGTGCACCGCAACGTCTTTCGGGGCGTTGATGCCGATTCTGACTTGCTGGCCGCTTACGCCCAGAATGGTGATCGTAATGTCATCGCCAATGTTTATGCTTTCACCGACTTTGCGGGTGAGTATCAGCATGGTCTTCTCCTTGATTGCTTTATGGGGCACCTGATTCGGACAGTGCAGAGGTCGGTGGTATGTATAGATTAGTGCGAAGTCTCACGGTTTGGGTGCCTCTTTCTGACGCGCAGATGCTGCATTAATTCCCAAGGCGTAACTATACAGAGGCCGCATCCATCATTCTCGTTGTTTTGAGCCCATTTTGCGGCACTCGGGAAGTATTCATGAATGTTAAAATCCCCGCTTTCAGCATTCAGAGGGAAGCGTTGTGCGCAAAATGGCCTTGGTAATCGCAGTACTGGCATTGGCGGGATGTGGTGAAGGCAAGAGCGTAGAGGCGCAAAAACCGCAGTCGGCCGCGACTGCCGCGCCGGTGGTGGCCTCCGCACCCCAATGGGATCTGGAAGTGCGAGGTGAAATAGCCCAGGCTGTCAGCGATCTTAGCGGCTGGCTGATTGAGCACAGTTTTGTTTCCAGCGTGGTCAAGGAAAATGGCAAGACCCGCATCCTGATGGGGCCCTACAATTCGAAAGCCGAGGCTGAAGCCAAACAGGCAGAGGTGCGCGCGGCGTTGACCCGCGCGAAAAAACAGAACATCGAATTGCTGGTCATCGAGCATCCGGTGACTCAGTAACGGCGAATGACCGCCCTGGTAAAACGAGCGCGGTTAAAAACAAAAAAGGCCTCGGGCATTCAACCCGAGGCCTTTTTTTGCGTTCAGTCAGCGTTTAACCGCACGCTTTCATGTCAACCGGCCCGACAAACTCGTTACCGCGTCCCATCACGCACGCCACACTTTGGTTGCGTTGCCGTTCCCAGGCTTGCACCGGGTAGGTTTTGTTCCAGGCTTCGTACAGTTGCCGATCCTGCTTCGACAGGCGCAAACCGTACTGCTTGCTCATGTAGAAGTAAGTCCGGGCGATCATTCCGCGAATGGAAGGGCGGGGCATGACCTTCTTTGCCTTGAAATCAACTTGGGTCAGGCACGAGCCGTATTGTCCGGATTGCTCCGGCAGCCAGCCAAAACTGAAGTTGCTGCGATCGCCGTTTACCTCGCCGATGCTCGGCACCAGGTTGTGCAAGTCGGCCTCGGCTTTCTGATAGGTCGGGTCGTAACGCGTGCAGTTCTTGCGTCCGCCTTCCTGCCAGCACTGACGCTGGTGGCCGATCTGCCAGGCGGGGACGATGTGCTCCCATTCGATGCGGGACGCGCGCTTGGCATTTTTGCGCGGTACATAACCGCAGGCGGAGAGGTTCACCTTGTTGCCGGTGTACTTGCACCCGCAGTAGAACTCGGTGGATTGCGGCGCATACAACTTCCAGGCGACTTTCTTGGCTTCGCTGAAGGTGCGCGGGGCGTCAGCCTGGGCGCCCATCGCGAAGAGCAGAAACAGCAAAGCAAAACAACGGACACTCATTGAGTCAATCTTCCTTCGGCACAACCCAGAAAATCTGCACACCGCCATCGTCGCGATAGGCGAGGGTGACGTTGTCGTTCTCGTCGATTTCTTCAAGCAACTGTTCCCACTCATCCATGGGCTCGTCCGGAAGACGAAAGATCAGCGCAGCTTTGGCTTTCTGGGCGGTGGGGGAATTGATGATTTTCTGAACGCGCATGCCCATGCGTTCATAGGCGTCATGAGAGGCAGAGGTGGTGGCCACGGAATTATCCTTATTAAGCTGTACGTGCATACAGTATTTAACTGTAGGCATTTTCGCAACTGCTTAAAATTCAAGAAAATCCTCTGACAGCGGTTTTTCCGTTTGGTGTAGGAAGAGGGGAAATTTTTTATCGGATAAGAGAGCACTCGCCAGGGATGGCGAGTGGTTACAGCGGTGCCCGACCGGAACCGGTCGGGCGAGGGTGAATCAGTATTCCCAGAACATCCGCTGCAGCTCTTTGCTGTCATTGGTCTTGGTCAGTGCGACCATGGCCAGGATGCGAGCTTTCTGTGGATTCAAGTCATGCGCAACGACCCAGTCGTACTTGTCGTCAGGTTGTTCAGCGTTACGCAGTACGAAACCACCGGCGTTTACGTGGGAGGAGCGGATGATTTGCACGCCATCCTTGCGCAGGGCCTGCAAGGTTGGAACGACCCGCGAAGACACCGAGCCATTGCCGGTACCGGCGTGGATGATGGCTTTGGCGCCGGACTGAGCCAGCGCTTTGTAGGCGGTATCACTCACGTTGCCGTAGGAATAGGCGATTTCGACGTCGGGGAGACTCTTGATATTCTTGATGTCGAATTCCGAATCCATGGTGTGGCGCTTGGCTGGCAGGCGGAACCAGTAGGATTTGCCTTCGACCACCATGCCGAGTGGACCCCAGGCACTTTTAAACGCCTCGGTCTTGATGTTGATCATCTTGCTGACGTCACGACCGGACTGGATTTCATCGTTCATGGTCACCAGCACGCCTTTGCCGCGAGCGTCTTTGCTGCTGGCTACGGCGACGGCGTTGTACAGGTTCAGCATGCCGTCGGCGGACATCGCGGTGCCCGGGCGCATGGAGCCCACGACGATGATCGGCTTGTCGGTTTTTTCCACCAGGTTCAGGAAGTAGGCAGTCTCTTCCAGGGTGTCGGTGCCGTGGGTGATGACGATGCCATCGACGTCTTTGCTGTCGGCCAGTTCGGCCACGCGACGGCCCAGTTGCAGCAGGTTGTCGTTGGTGATGCTTTCTGACGCAATCTGCATGACCTGTTCGCCGCGAACGTTAGCCAGTTGGCTCAGTTCCGGAACCCCGGCGATCAATTGTTCGATACCGACTTTCGCCGCTTGATACGTCGCGCTGTTGGCGGCGCTGGCGCCTGCGCCGGCAATGGTGCCGCCCGTGGCGAGTATCACCACGTTCGCCAGTTTTTGTTGGGTTTCGGCTTCTTTTGCCTGCAGGGCTGTCGGAAGGAGCAGCAGGAGGGCCAAAGCGCCCGGAACGAAAGTCTTGAAAGCAGATGTCATTATTTTTCTCTCTAGTAGTGAGACGGTGCTGATGCAGGTTCATCTAGATGCGCCCCAGGCCGATCTGAACGCCTGGGGTGGAGTAGAGGGAGCAGGATCTGTACCAGTCATATCCAGAATTGAAAAAATGCCTTTAACCTAATGATTTGTATCAATTATGTGGCTTGTGTCAGAGAGTCATTAAACAGCGTGTTGTCCGGGTTTCCGAATATGTTTGGCATTTGCGTTCGGCTCTCCGAAAAGGGCTACGGTCTCCGTTAAACAACTCGTCATGCCAGTTGCCAATCAGTGCTAAAGAAACCCGCGCTCGGGTCGATGCCCTTCAAAGGATCTTTTTCTCCAGGAGTTCACATGTCATTTTCGGTTGGCTTTCCCAATGCAGGCGCAGTCACCATTGGTGGCAAGTCCGCGGCGAAGATCAACGCTTTGAGCGAATCGACTTCAGAAGCGTCGACGCTGGCGTTGGGTAACGAGGAAGCGGCTGAAAAAACCAAGGTTCGCACCGGTGGCGGCACCCCGGCCGAAGCCAAAGAAGATAGCGGCAGCGACCAAAGCATCGCAGTAAAGATGTTGCTCAAGCGCATGCAGGAACTGCAGCAGCAACTGCGCGAGCAACAGCAGCAATTGGCGGCAGCCCAGGCTGCGTCTTACCCGACACCGGAAGCCAAGGCTGCAGTGGTCATGTCGATTCAGAGGCAGGTCGCCGCCACCAACGGCGCGCTGTTGGAAGTAACCGGCAATCTGGTCAAGGAACTCGCCAAGGGTTCCAGCGCGGGTGGTATTGTCAGCACCACGGCGTAAAGAGACGCTCGCCGAAGCACAAAACGACTTTTTCGGGCGTTGACAAATGACGACAGGGTTCGCATAGTTCGGTCTACGCAAACGTTTGCGCGGCTCCGCCGATGGCTTGTCCCTCGGCGAATGCGGTGAAGCTTATGCCAGCGCAAGCGTTGCTCAGAATAATCATAAGATCGGAGTGAACCCATGAAGCTGCCATTCGCTGGACGTCTTCTCGCTGTCGCTATGCTGGCTGCCGCATCCGCCGCGTTGCCTGTCTCCTCGGCTTTCGCCGAATCCCCTGAAAAACCTAAAGTCGCGCTGGTCATGAAATCCCTGGCCAACGAATTCTTCCTGACCATGGAAGACGGCGCCAAGGCCTACCAGAAAGACCACTCCGGCGATTTCGAACTGATCTCCAACGGCATCAAGGACGAAACGGACACGGCCAACCAGATCCGCATTGTCGAGCAGATGATCGTCTCCAAGGTCAATGCACTGGTCATCGCGCCGGCTGACTCCAAGGCCATGGTGCCAGTGATCAAGAAAGCGGTGGATGCCGGCATCACCGTGATCAACATCGATAACCAGCTGGATCCAGCCGTCGTCAAAAGCAAGAACATCACCGTCCCGTTTGTAGGTCCGGACAACCGCAAAGGCGCGCGACTGGTGGGCGAATACCTGGCCAAGCAACTGAAGGCCGGTGACGAAGTCGGCATCATCGAAGGCGTGTCCACCACCACCAACGCCCAGGCCCGCACTGCAGGCTTCAAGGACGCGATGGAAGCGGCGCAGATCAAGGTCGTATCCCTGCAGTCCGGCGATTGGGAAATCAACAAGGGCAACCAGGTTGCCTCTTCCATGCTTAGCGAATACCCGAACATCAAAGCCCTGCTGGCCGGCAACGACAGCATGGCCGTCGGTGCAGTGTCCGCCGTGCGTGCCGCGGGCAAGGCCGGCAAGGTGCAAGTGGTCGGCTACGACAACATCAATGCCATCAAGCCGATGCTCAAGGATGGCCGTGTCCTGGCTACCGCTGACCAGTTTGCCGCCCGCCAAGCCGTGTTCGGTATCGAGACGGCGCTGAAAATCATCAAGGGCGAGAAGGTCGACAGCGGCACTAACGGCGTGATCGAAACGCCGGTAGAGCTGGTTACCAAGTAGTCCTTCTGGCGACACAACGGTGCTCGCCCGTCCGGGCGAGCACATGGAGATTCTTATGTCAGTTTCCGCTCCGAACGCTGTCCTCTCGGTCAGCGGTATCGGTAAGACCTATGCGCAGCCTGTCCTTGCCGGCATCGACCTGACGTTGATGCGCGGTGAAGTGCTGGCGCTGACCGGCGAGAACGGCGCCGGCAAAAGCACGCTGTCGAAGATCATCGGCGGGCTTGTCACGCCGACCACCGGGCAGATGCAATTCCAGGGTCAGGATTATCGCCCCGGCAGCCGCACCCAGGCTGAAGACCTGGGCATTCGCATGGTCATGCAAGAACTCAATCTGCTGCCGACCCTGTCGGTGGCGGAAAACCTGTTTCTCGACAACCTGCCCAGCAATGCGGGTTGGATTAGTCGCAAGCAACTGCGCAAGGCCGCGATCGAGGCCATGGCCCAGGTCGGGCTCGACGCGATCGACCCGGACACCCTGGTCGGCGAACTGGGCATCGGTCACCAGCAAATGGTCGAAATCGCCCGCAACCTGATCGGTGACTGCCATGTGCTGATCCTCGACGAACCGACCGCGATGCTGACTGCCCGTGAAGTCGAGATGCTGTTCGAGCAGATCACGCGTCTGCAGGCTCGAGGCGTGTCGATCATCTATATCTCGCACCGCCTTGAAGAGTTGGCCCGTGTCGCTCAGCGCATTGCGGTGTTGCGCGATGGCAACCTGGTCTGCGTCGAGCCGATGGCCAATTACAACAGTGAGCAACTGGTCACGCTGATGGTCGGCCGCGAACTCGGCGAACACATCGACATGGGCCCACGCAAGATCGGCGCCCCAGCGTTGACGGTCAAAGGTCTGACTCGTTCGGACAAGGTGCGTGACGTGTCCTTCGAAGTACGCGCCGGTGAGATTTTCGGGATTTCCGGTTTGATCGGGGCAGGGCGCACCGAGTTGCTGCGCCTGATCTTCGGCGCCGACACGGCGGACAGCGGCACGGTTGCGCTGGGTTCGCCAGCACAGGTCGTGAGTATTCGTTCACCGGTTGACGCCGTCGGACACGGCATTGCCCTGATTACTGAAGACCGCAAGGGTGAAGGTTTGCTGCTGACCCAATCGATCAGCGCGAACATTGCCCTGGGCAACATGGCGGAGATTTCCAGTGGTGGTTTCGTCAACACCGGTGACGAGATGTCCCTGGCCCAGCGTCAGATCGACGCCATGCGCATTCGCAGTTCCAGCCCGACGCAATTGGTGTCGGAGCTGTCCGGCGGCAACCAGCAGAAAGTCGTGATCGGCCGTTGGCTGGAACGCGATTGTTCGGTGTTGCTGTTCGACGAGCCGACTCGCGGCATCGACGTCGGCGCCAAATTCGACATCTATGCACTGCTCGGCGAACTGACCCGTCAGGGCAAGGCGCTGGTGGTGGTGTCCAGCGACCTGCGCGAACTGATGCTGATCTGCGACCGCATCGGCGTGCTGTCGGCGGGGCGCCTGATCGAGACATTCGAACGCGATAGCTGGACCCAGGATGACTTGCTTGCCGCCGCTTTTGCCGGCTACCAAAAACGTGATGCGTTGCTCAATGAAGCAGCGCCTAGGGATCCTCAATGAAAACTGCAACGTCTGCCGGTAAACGTAGTGGCAATTTTTACGGCCTCGGCACCTATCTGGGCCTGGCCGGTGCCTTGCTGGCGATGGTCGCGCTGTTCTCGGTCCTGAGCAGCCATTTCCTGTCTTACGACACCTTCAGCACCCTGGCCAACCAGATTCCGGACTTGATGGTGCTCGCGGTCGGCATGACATTCGTGTTGATCATCGGCGGCATCGACCTGTCGGTGGGTTCGGTGCTGGCACTCGCAGCGTCGACGGTCAGCGTGGCGATTCTCGGCTGGGGCTGGAGCGTACTGCCGGCAGCGCTGCTCGGAATGGCGGCGGCAGCGCTGGCCGGGACCATCACCGGTTCTATCACCGTGGCCTGGCGGATTCCGTCGTTCATCGTGTCCCTCGGCGTGCTGGAAATGGCGCGCGGCGTGGCGTATCAGATGACCGGTTCGCGCACGGCCTACATCGGTGATGCCTTTGCCTGGCTGTCCAACCCGATCGCCTTCGGCATCTCGCCATCGTTCATCATTGCCTTGCTGATCATCTTCATTGCTCAGGCGGTATTGACCCGCACGGTGTTCGGTCGTTACCTGATCGGCATCGGCACCAACGAAGAGGCGGTACGTCTGGCAGGGATCAATCCAAAGCCCTACAAGATCCTGGTGTTCAGTCTGATGGGGCTGCTGGCCGGTATCGCCGCGCTGTTCCAGATTTCTCGCCTGGAAGCGGCGGACCCGAACGCCGGGTCGGGCCTGGAACTGCAAGTGATCGCCGCCGTGGTGATCGGCGGAACCAGCCTGATGGGCGGCCGCGGTTCGGTCATCAGCACCTTTTTCGGGGTCCTGATCATTTCCGTACTGGCAGCCGGTCTGGCGCAGATCGGCGCAACCGAGCCGACCAAACGCATCATCACCGGCGCGGTCATCGTGGTGGCGGTGGTGCTTGATACCTATCGCAGTCATCGCGCAAGCCGGCGGACCTGAGTCATGGCAACAATCAAGGATGTGGCAGCGCTCGCGGGGATTTCCTACACCACGGTGTCCCACGTGGTGAACAAGACCCGGCCGGTCAGTGAGGAAGTGCGGATCAAGGTCGAGGCGGCGATCAAAAGTCTCGACTACGTGCCCAGTGCCGTGGCCCGCTCATTGAAGGCCAAGACCACGGCGACCATTGGTCTGCTGGTGCCCAATAGTCTCAACCCGTACTTCGCCGAACTGGCTCGCGGCATCGAGGATTACTGCGAGCGTAATGGCTATTGCGTGATCCTCTGCAACTCCGACGACAACCCGGAAAAGCAGCGCAGCTACCTGCGCGTGCTACTGGAAAAGCGCATCGACGGGCTGATCGTGGCATCGGCCGGTGGCGACGCGGGGCTGGCAGAAGGTCTGGCAGGCGTGCGCACGCCGATGGTCATCGTCGACCGCGGGCTGGAAGGGGTGAATGCCGATCTGGTGCGCATCGATCATGAGTACGGCGCTTATCTGGCGACCCGGCACCTTCTGGAGCTGGGGCATCGTGATATCGCCACCATTGGCGGGCCGGCAAGTACCAGCGTGGCGCAGATGCGTCTGGCAGGTTATTGCCGTGCGCTGAAAGAGGCGGGCGTCGAAGTGCCTCGCGAGCGCATGCTGGAAAGTGATTTCACCAGCACCGGCGGTTACAGCGCTGCCGCGATCCTGCTGGAAAAGAACCCGCCAAGCGCCATTTTTGCCGGCAACGACATGATCGGCATCGGCGTGCTGCGAGCCGCCGCCGAGCGCAATATTCGTGTGCCTAGCGAGCTGTCGGTGATCGGCTTCGACGATATCCAGATGAGCCGTTATGTCTATCCGGCGCTGACCACCGTGGGCCAGTCGATCGTGCAACTCGGCGAGATGGCGGCCAGCGTGCTTTTGCGCAGGATCGCCACACCGAATATGGCCACTGATCAACGGATCGTGACGCCCAGTATTGTCTTGCGGGAATCGACTGCGCCGCTGGCCGGTGTTTTTGACCACTTCCGTTGAATATGGAAACCCGTTAAATCAAAAGCACCACCGAACCAGAATTGATGAGTAGCAATGTATGCCAGCAAAAGTAGTGGTGATAGGCAGCCTGAACATGGACCTGGTGACCCGCGCGTCGCGGTTGCCCCGTGGCGGTGAAACGCTGATCGGTGAGTCGTTTGCCACGGTCTCCGGCGGCAAGGGCGCCAATCAGGCGGTTGCTGCGGCGCGGCTGGGTGCGCAGGTGTCGATGGTCGGTTGCGTGGGCAGCGACGCCTATGGTGAGGAACTGCGCGGGGCGTTGTTGGCTGACCGGATCGATTGTCAGGCGGTCAGCACCGTCGACGGAGCCAGCGGCGTGGCGTTGATCGTGGTGGATGACAACAGCCAGAACGCGATCGTTATCGTCGCCGGTGCCAATGGGGCGCTGACGCCAGAAGTGATCGATCGTTTCGACGCGGTATTGCAGGCGGCAGATCTGATCATCTGTCAGTTGGAAGTGCCTGATGCCACGGTTGGACATGCGCTCAAACGCGGTCGTGAACTGGGCAAAACCGTGATTCTCAACCCGGCGCCAGCCAGTCGTCCGTTGCCGGCAGACTGGTATGCCGCCATCGATTACCTGATCCCGAACGAGAGCGAAGCCTCGGCACTGAGCGGTTTGCCGGTGGACTCCCTGGCAACCGCCGAAACCGCAGCGACCCGGCTGATTGCCATGGGGGCGGGCAAGGTCATCATCACCCTTGGTGCCCAGGGCTCGCTGTTTGCCAATGGCAAAAGCTTCGAACACTTTCCGGCACCGAAGGTAAAAGCTGTCGATACCACGGCGGCTGGCGACACCTTTGTCGGTGGTTTCGCCGCCGCGCTGGCGGCCGGCAAAAACGAGGGCGACGCGATCCGTTTCGGCCAGGTGGCCGCCGCGCTGTCGGTGACCCGTGCTGGCGCGCAACCCTCGATTCCCGATTTGTCCGATGTACAGGCCTTTAAAACACCATGAAGAAAACACCACTGCTCAACGTCGCGTTGTCGCGACTGATCGCTTCCCTGGGTCACGGCGACATGGTCGTGATTGGCGATGCGGGCCTGCCGGTGCCGCCGGGCGTCGAACTGATCGATCTGGCCCTGACCCACGGCATTCCGGATTTCATCAGCACGTTGAAAGTCGTGCTCAGCGAAATGCAGGTCGAAAGCCACGTATTGGCCCGGGAGATCCTGGACAAGCAACCGTCGGCGCTGGTCACGCTGGACGAACTGAATGCCGAAGGTGCACTGGGTCAGCGTGAGTTGCTCAGTCATGATCAATTCAAGGTCTTGAGCCGACAGGCACGGGCGATTGTTCGTACAGGCGAATGTCAGCCGTACTGCAACATCGTGCTGGTGGCCGGGGTAACGTTCTGATTCGCCATTGTCTCTCTGCTTTCCCACGCACAAGGAGTGCGCTATGTATCGCTATGCTCAGAAACTGCACCAACTGCTCCGGAGTCTGCTGCTTTTGTCCCTGATTACCGCAACAAGCGCCCAGGCGGCGGAAAAGATCGACTTGATCATCGACACCGACCCGGGTGCCGATGACGTGGTGGCCTTGCTGTTCGCCCTGGCATCACCGGAAGAATTGAACATCCGCGCGCTGACCACTGTCGCCGGCAACGTGCGTCTGGACAAGACCTCGCGTAATGCGCGGCTGGCCCGCGAGTGGGCAGGGCGCGAAGAGGTGCCGGTGTATGCCGGTGCGCCGAAGCCGCTGATGCGCACGCCGATCTATGCGGAGAACATTCATGGCAAGGAGGGCCTGTCGGGCGTTACCGTACATGAACCGAAGAAAGGCCTGGCCAAGGGCAATGCGGTCAATTACCTGATCGATACCTTGAAAGCCGCCAAGCCTCACAGCATCACCATCGCCATGCTCGGTCCACAGACCAACCTGGCCCTGGCACTGATCCAGGAACCTGAAATCGTTCAGGGCATCAAGGAAGTGGTGATCATGGGCGGCGCGCACTTCAACGGTGGCAACATCACCCCGGTGGCTGAATTCAACCTGTTCGCTGACCCGCAGGCTGCGGAAGTGGTGTTGAAAAGTGGCGTCAAACTGACCTATCTACCGTTGGACGTGACCCACAAGATCCTCACCAGCGAGGCGCGCCTGAAGCAGATCGCCGCGCTGAACAACAACGCCAGCAAGTTAGTGGGCGATATTCTCAACGAATACGTCAAAGGTGACATGGAGCACTACGGTCTTCCGGGAGGTCCGGTGCATGACGCTACGGTCATTGCCTACCTGCTCAAGCCGGAGCTGTTCACGGGCCGTTCGGTCAATGTGGTGGTTGATAGCCGCGAGGGGCCGACGTTCGGTCAAACCATCGTCGACTGGTATGACGGCCTAAAAGCGCCGAAGAACGCTTTCTGGGTTGAAAGCGGCGACGCTCAGGGTTTCTTCGACCTGTTGACCCAGCGTCTGGCGCGTCTGAAGTAAGTTTCACGCCCGCAGGTGCCAGCCTGCGGGTTTCACTCCCTTTCGTTGTATTCGGCGCCCTTGTAGTCGGCCGGGTACTTCTCGAACACCTGCGCGATGAAGGATTGCGCTGCTTCAGTCCCCAACTCCTTGACCAATAGATCGATACCAATGATTGCCAACTCTTCCGGGCTGCCCGGGCTGTAGGAGCTATGACCTTGCGGCCATTTGGCTTTGATGTCGGCGTCGATGCTTACGGTGGTCATGATGGGGCTCGTGAATTCGGGAAAGTCTGAGTGTGAGTTAACCATTTTGCCGGACGTTTGGCACTCCGACTTAGGCATGAGAGGAGGGCTATGCGACACTTGGTCCTTGATGAATTTTACAAGGACAGCGCTGTGCAGATCGATTTGAACACTCCTGACGGCTTGACCCTTGAAGCGGTGCGCCAATTGCTGGCCAGTGCGAGCGATGATGAACACACTCAGTTGCGGGTCACCAAGGGCGGCATCGCATACATTTCATCGGGCGTCGTGGGCGGTACCGACATTGACGGTCTGCTGTTTCGTCTGGAGACGTGGGCCAAGGGTTCTGGGTATGTGGGATTGGTCGCGGCCAGTGACGAGGTTTGGGTCATGCAGATCTTTAATGCGCTGAAGGAGAATTGGCCTACACCACCGTTCGACTACATCGACATTTATTGAGTGCTGTTCATATTCAGTCACGATTGAGGGATGAACGGCTGGGAATGCTCAGGCAAACTCGCCGATTGTCCGGATCGAGGGTAGGGTGAAAGCGCTGCCTGTGAAACCAAACGCCAGATTGGCGGTCGCACGATCTCAGCTTAACTATTGAAAAAAGGAGGCTTCATGCCTTGGAAGCTCGCGTCATTGGGTACTTTGTTGGCCGCCAGTCTGCTGGCGGGTTGCAGCAGTACGTCCGCCGAGTCGGCAACAGACCCTGTCACGACGACTGATACCGGTCACAGCCGTTGCGAAGCAAAGGCTGCCGAATTCACCATTGGCAAAAAGGCTTCGCCTGAACTGCTGGAACAGGCGCGCATTCGCGCTGGCGCGCAAAATGCCCGTATCCTCAAGCCTAACGATATGGTGACCCTGGAGTACCGCTCCGATCGCCTGAACCTGAACACCGATAACAACCTGGTGATCACGCGCATCAACTGCGGCTGACACCGTCAGGCTTTTGCTTCACCCATAAAAAACCCCGTCACATGGACGGGGTTTTTTTAGTGCGCCTGGAAATTACTCTGGGCGAACTTGAGCAGCTTGCATACCCTTTTGGCCTTTCTCAGCCACGAAGGAAACGGTCTGGCCTTCTTTCAGGCTTTTGAAACCGTCGCTTTCGATAGCTTTGAAGTGTACGAACAGGTCGTCACCGCCACCTTGAGGAGTGATGAAGCCGAAGCCTTTTTCATCGTTGAACCATTTAACGGTGCCGGTTTGGCGATTAGACATGGTGTATCTCCAAGAAACATATATTTTCAGTAGTACTGTGCTGCTCAGGCCAACTGGGCACACCGGGGTATCATAGTCGAAATGTTCGCTTTGGGAGCCCCCCGGACGTGTTGTTTGCCCTACAGTCACGCTTTCTTTGTTGCTTGATTTGGCTGAAAGCCCCGTTTTAAAAGGCTTTCAGCCAAAAGTAAAGGCGATAAAAAAAGCTGTAAAACCTGCATAAATTGTACGAAAAAGTGCTTTTCAGGGGCTTTTCATCGGCTGTTGGGGCCTTCAAAGCGTCCTTTCGGGCTTATTTTTTCGCCTTGTTATCGGCCTTGCACGACGAAATCTGGGTCAGTGCTTTTTGTTTCAGCGCGTCGCTGGCCTTGTTGTCCATCAATGCCTGAATGTCGCTGGCCGGGTACGACTTGATCGCATCGGCGCCGCAAGCGCAGTGGGCTTTTGCCGCCGCTGCGCCAATCTGCGGAGTAGCGGCTTGGGTGCATTGAGCCATGTATTTATCGCGCTCGCCCTTCGGCCAATCGGCATGGGCGGCCAGCGGCAGCAACAGGACGATGGGGGCGACTACTGCGAACAAACGATTCAGACGCATGCTGGGATGCTCCTTGTGGGTCAATGTCTTGTTATCTGAGGGGTAAAGTAGGGTTCAAGTTCAGCACTCTGGCATAAAAACACTTGATTTGCCCCCGCAGAAAACCCGGCACCGCGACGACCGTTCATCTGTGCTAGCATGCCCCGCTCGGGTATTTGCAAGCTTCGGATGACCTTCAGTCCCGGCGGCGGCAGATGTTCGAATAACCCTGATTTGAATCCCAGTCACTCTGGTTCGGTTTTCCGGTTGGCCGCAAGGCTCCTGCCGCTGTAAGGCAGGCGTTCGTCATTGAATGGCCTGGACCGGATCTTGTACTGGCTCATCCCAACCCACGTGACCTTTGGTAGGGGTCACCACTAGGAGAGGAGGCGCCATGCCAACTATTACTCTTCCCGACGGCAGTCAACGTTCATTCGATCACCCGGTTTCCGTAGCCGAGGTCGCCGCATCCATCGGTGCAGGTCTGGCCAAGGCCACCGTGGCCGGCAAGGTCGATGGCAAGCTGGTCGACGCCAGTGACATCATCAGCGCCGACGCTACGCTGCAAATCATTACGCCAAAGGATGAAGAGGGGCTGGAGATCATTCGCCACTCTTGCGCCCACCTGGTTGGCCACGCGGTCAAGCAGCTGTACCCGACGGCCAAAATGGTCATCGGCCCGGTCATCGACGAAGGCTTCTATTACGACATCGCCTTCGAACGTCCTTTCACTCCGGACGACCTGGCCGCCATCGAACAGCGCATGCAGCAGCTGATCGAAAAAGATTACGACGTGATCAAGAAAGTCACTCCGCGCGCCGAAGTGATCGAAGTGTTCAAGGCCCGCGGCGAAGACTACAAGCTGCGCCTGGTCGAGGACATGCCGAACGAGCAGGCCATGGGCCTGTACTATCACGAAGAATACGTCGACATGTGCCGCGGTCCGCACGTGCCGAACACGCGTTTCCTGAAATCCTTCAAGCTGACCAAGTTGTCCGGCGCCTACTGGCGTGGCGATGCGAAGAACGAGCAATTGCAGCGCGTTTACGGCACCGCATGGGCTGACAAAAAGCAGCTGGCGGCTTACATCCAGCGCATCGAAGAAGCTGAAAAGCGCGATCACCGCAAGATTGGCAAGCGCCTGGGCCTGTTCCACACCCAGGAAGAGTCGCCGGGCATGGTGTTCTGGCACCCGAACGGCTGGACTCTGTACCAGGTGCTCGAGCAGTACATGCGCAAGGTTCAGCGCGACAACGGCTACCTGGAGATCAAGACTCCGCAAGTTGTTGACCGCAGCCTGTGGGAGAAATCCGGGCACTGGGCCAACTACGCCGACAACATGTTCACCACTCAGTCGGAAAACCGCGACTACGCCATCAAGCCGATGAACTGCCCTTGCCACGTGCAAGTGTTCAATCAGGGCCTGAAAAGCTACCGCGAGTTGCCGATGCGTCTGGCCGAATTCGGTGCCTGCCACCGTAACGAGCCATCGGGTGCGCTGCACGGCATCATGCGTGTGCGTGCGTTCACTCAGGATGACGCCCACATCTTCTGCACTGAAGAGCAGATGCAGGCCGAATCCGCCGCGTTCATCAAGCTGACCATGGACGTTTATGCCGACTTCGGTTTCAAAGAAGTCGAGATGAAGCTGTCCACTCGTCCGGAAAAACGCGTCGGCTCCGATGAATTGTGGGATCGCGCCGAAGCTGCATTGGCTGCAGCCCTTGACAGCGCTGGCCTGCCGTACGATCTGCAACCGGGCGAGGGTGCGTTCTACGGTCCGAAGATCGAGTTCTCGCTGAAAGATTGCCTCGGTCGCGTCTGGCAGTGTGGTACCCTGCAGCTCGATTTTAACCTGCCTGTCCGTCTGGGAGCCGAATACGTCTCCGAAGACAACAGTCGCAAGCACCCGGTGATGTTGCACCGGGCGATCCTCGGATCCTTCGAACGTTTCGTCGGCATCCTGATCGAGCACTACGAGGGTGCATTCCCTGCGTGGCTGGCTCCGACCCAGGCAGTGATCATGAACATCACTGACAAACAGGCCGATTTTGCCGCCGAGGTTGAAAAAACTCTCAACGAAAGCGGATTTCGTGCCAAGTCTGACTTGAGAAATGAAAAGATCGGCTTTAAAATCCGCGAGCATACTTTGCTCAAGGTTCCCTATCTCTTGGTTATCGGAGATCGGGAAGTCGAGATGCAGACTGTCGCTGTGCGTACTCGTGAAGGTGCTGACCTGGGCTCGATGCCCGTCGCCCAGTTCGCTGAGTTTCTCGCGCAAGCGGTTTCCCGGCGTGGTCGCCCAGATTCGGAGTAATTATTATTAAGCGTGAAATGAGACAAGATAAACGAGCTGCACCGAAAGCCCCGATCAACGAGAATATCTCGGCACGCGAGGTTCGGTTAATTGGGGCTGAAGGTGAACAGCTTGGGATTGTGTCAATTGAAGACGCGCTTCTTAAGGCTGAAGAGGCCAAGCTGGATTTGGTGGAAATTTCCGCCGATGCAGTACCCCCTGTTTGCAAACTGATGGACTACGGCAAATCGATCTTCGAGAAGAAGAAGCAGATTGCCGCGGCCAAGAAAAACCAGAAGCAGATTCAGGTTAAAGAAATCAAGTTTCGTCCAGGGACGGAGGAAGGGGATTACCAGGTAAAACTGCGCAACCTGGTACGTTTCCTGAGTGATGGGGACAGGGCCAAGGTATCCTTGCGATTCCGCGGCCGTGAGATGGCCCACCAGGAGCTGGGGATGGAACTCCTCAAGCGAGTTGAAGGTGACTTGCTCGAGTACGGTTCGGTCGAACAGCATCCTAAGATGGAAGGACGCCAGCTGATCATGGTCATCGCCCCGAAAAAGAAGAAGTAATCATCAGGGCACGGCAGGCCTTCTGATTATGTTTATCAACTGAATGCGGAGTATCCGAACATGCCAAAAATGAAAACGAAAAGTGGTGCTGCTAAGCGGTTTCTGAAAACTGCTAACGGTATCAAGCACAAGCACGCTTTCAAGAGCCACATCCTGACTAAAATGTCGACCAAGCGTAAGCGTCAACTGCGCGGTAGCAGCTTGCTGCATCCGTCTGACGTGGCAAAAGTCGAGCGCATGCTGCGCCTTCGTTAATTTTAGTCAAGAATAGAGGAAGTAACTCATGGCTCGTGTAAAGCGTGGCGTCATTGCCCGTAAACGTCACAAAAAAATTCTGAAACTTGCTAAAGGCTACTACGGCGCTCGCTCGCGCGTATTCCGTGTTGCCAAGCAAGCGGTAATCAAGGCAGGCCAATACGCCTACCGTGACCGTCGTCAGAAAAAACGTCAGTTCCGCGCTCTGTGGATCGCTCGTATCAACGCTGGTGCACGTATCAACGGTCTGTCCTACAGCCGTTTCATCGCCGGCCTGAAAAAAGCGTCCATCGAGATCGACCGTAAGGTTCTGGCTGATCTGGCAGTGAACGAAAAAGCGGCGTTTGCTGCGATTGTCGAGAAAGCTAAAGCCACCTTGGCTTAAGTACCCCCGACAGTCACCCGGCCTCACCTCTGTGGGGCCAGGTGTTAAACGTCATAAATAGGGGAAGAGCCTTCAAGCTCTTCCCCTATTTTGTATCTGGAGTCTGTACATGGAAAACCTGGATGCGCTCGTCTCTCAAGCACTAGAGGCTGTGCAAAGCGCTGAAGATATCAATGCCCTGGAGCAAATCCGGGTTCACTACCTTGGCAAAAAGGGTGAATTGACTCAGGTGATGAAGACCCTGGGGAATTTGCCGGCAGAAGAGCGTCCGCAAGTCGGCGCGCTGATCAACGTTGCCAAGGAGCGTGTCACAGAGGTTCTCAATGCCCGCAAGGCACTGTTTGAAGAGGCCGACCTGGCCGCCAAACTGTCTGCCGAGTCCATTGACGTGACCCTGCCTGGCCGTGGCCAGACCTCGGGTGGTCTGCATCCGGTTACTCGCACTCTGGAACGTATCGAACAGTTCTTCACCCACATCGGCTACGGCATCGCCGAAGGCCCTGAGGTCGAAGACGATTACCACAACTTCGAAGCGCTCAACATCCCAGGCCATCACCCGGCCCGGTCGATGCATGACACCTTCTATTTCAATGCCAACATGTTGCTGCGCACCCATACCTCGCCGGTACAGGTCCGCACCATGGAATCGAAGCAACCGCCGATCCGCATCGTCTGCCCAGGCCGTGTTTACCGCAGCGACTCCGATATCACCCACTCGCCGATGTTTCACCAGGTCGAAGGCCTGTTGGTCGACCGCGATATCAACTTCGCTGACCTGAAAGGCACCATCGAAGAGTTCCTGCGCGTGTTCTTTGAAAAAGAGCTGGCCGTGCGTTTCCGTCCTTCGTACTTCCCGTTCACCGAGCCATCCGCTGAAGTCGACATGGAATGCGTGATGTGCAGCGGCAAAGGCTGCCGTGTCTGCAAGCAGACTGGCTGGCTGGAAGTCATGGGCTGCGGCATGGTTCACCCGAACGTGCTGCGCATGTCCGGGATCGACCCGGAAGAGTTTTCGGGCTTTGCCTTCGGCATGGGCGTTGAGCGTCTGGCCATGCTGCGTTACGGCGTGAACGACTTGCGTCTGTTCTTCGACAACGACTTGCGGTTCCTCGCGCAATTTCGCTAGTCGTAACGAATTCTTAGGAGAGCAGGATGAAATTCAGTGAACAATGGCTGCGTGGCTGGGTAAGCCCGCAGGTAAGTCGCGACGAGCTGGTTGCTCGTCTGTCGATGGCCGGTCTTGAGGTCGATAGCGTTACGCCGGCCGCCGGTGAATTCAGTGGCGTGGTGGTGGGCGAGGTGCTGAGCACCGAGCAGCATCCGGACGCTGACAAGTTGCGTGTTTGCCAGGTCAGCAATGGCTCGGAGACTTTCCAGGTTGTGTGCGGTGCGCCAAACGTGCGCCCGGGTCTGAAGATCCCGTTCGCCATGATCGGTGCCGAACTGCCGGGCGACTTCAAAATCAAGAAAGCCAAGCTGCGTGGCGTTGAGTCCAACGGCATGCTGTGCTCGCAAGCCGAGCTGCAAATCGGCGAAGGCAATGATGGCCTGATGGAGTTGCCGGCCGATGCGCCGGTTGGCCAGGACATTCGTGAATACCTGAGCCTGGACGACGCCAGCATCGAGGTCGACCTGACCCCGAACCGCGGCGACTGCCTGTCCCTGGCCGGTCTGGCCCGTGAAGTCGGCGCGCTGTACGCCGCCGAAGTCACCCGCCCGGTCATCGCCACCGTTCCAGCCGCGCATGATGAAGTGCGTTCGGTTGAAGTGCTCGCGCCGGCCGCTTGCCCGCGTTACCTGGGTCGTGTGATCCGTAACGTTGATCTGGCCAAGCCTACGCCGCTGTGGATGGTCGAGCGTCTGCGTCGTGCCGAGGTGCGCAGCATCGACGCTGCCGTCGACATCACCAACTACGTGATGCTGGAACTGGGTCAACCGCTGCACGCGTTCGATCTCGCTGAAATCAATGGCGGCATCCGTGTGCGCATGGCCGAAGAAGGCGAGAAGCTGGTACTGCTCGACGGTCAGGAAGTCAGCCTGCGCAGCGATACGCTGGTGATCGCCGACCACACCCGCGCCTTGGCAATCGCCGGCGTCATGGGTGGCGAGCACAGCGGCGTCAATACCGCGACTACTCGCGACATTTTCCTTGAAAGTGCGTTCTTCGATCAGATTGCCGTTGCTGGCAAGGCTCGTTCCTACGGCCTGCACACCGACGCCTCGCACCGCTACGAGCGTGGCGTTGACTGGCAACTGGCCCGTGAAGCCATGGAGCGCGCCACTGGCCTGCTGCTGGAAATCACTGGCGGCGAAGCTGGCCCGATCATCGAAACCGTCAGCGAACAGCACCTGCC
The DNA here is from genome assembly GCF_059716135.1 of Pseudomonas sp. LBUM1651. Taxonomy (NCBI): domain Bacteria; kingdom Pseudomonadati; phylum Pseudomonadota; class Gammaproteobacteria; order Pseudomonadales; family Pseudomonadaceae; genus Pseudomonas; species Pseudomonas sp. LBUM1651. The sequence continues at coordinate 2,192,263 of NZ_CP166805.1, forward strand.
GAAGATCGCGCCGGTCACCCTACGTGCGCAGCGCATCACCCAGATGCTGGGCATGGAAATGGATTCGGCCGAAGTCGAGCGATTGATCAGTGGTTTGGGTCTGAAGATTTCTGCCGATGGGGCAGGGCAGTGGCGCGTTGAAGTGCCAAGCCATCGCTTCGACATCAGCCTCGAAGTTGACCTGATCGAAGAGCTGGCGCGTCTGTACGGTTACAACCGTCTGCCGGTTCGTTACCCGCAAGCTCGTCTGGCGCCGCAAGCCAAGGCTGAAGCGCGTAGCGACCTGCCTGAGTTGCGTCGCCTGCTGGTGGCCCGTGGTTATCAGGAAGCGATCACCTACAGCTTCATTGATCCGAAACAATTCGAGTTGTTTAATCCGGGTGTCGAGCCGCTCCTGCTGGCCAACCCGATTTCCAACGACATGGCGGCCATGCGCTCGTCCCTGTGGCCAGGTCTGGTCAAAGCGCTTCAGCACAACCTGAATCGTCAACAGGATCGCGTCCGTCTGTTCGAAAGCGGCCTGCGTTTCGTCGGTCAGCTGGAAGGCTTGAAGCAAGAGCCGATGCTGGCTGGCGTGGTGTGCGGTAGCCGTCTGCCGGAAGGCTGGGCGCAAGGTCGCGATGTCGTGGATTTCTTCGACGTCAAAGCCGATGTGGAAGCAGTACTGGGCTTCGCCGGTGCGCTGGATTCGTTCGCGTTCGTGCCGGGTAAACACCCAGCATTGCACCCGGGTCAGACCGCGCGCATAGAACGTGAAGGGCGTCTGGTCGGTTTCGTTGGTGCGATTCACCCTGAATTGTCGAAAACCCTCGGTCTCGACCGTCCAGTCTTCGTTTTCGAGCTGGTTCTGGCCGAAGTAGCATTGGGCAAAATGCCTAAATTCCAGGAGTTATCGCGCTTTCCTGAAGTGCGTCGTGATCTCGCGCTGATTGCCGAAAAAGACGTCGCGGCTAGCGCTGTACTGGACGTAATCCGTGAAAATGCAGGGGAATGGCTGACGGACCTCAGGCTATTTGACGTATATCAGGGTAAAGGCATTGATCCTGATAGAAAAAGCCTTGCAGTCGGCTTGACCTGGCAGCATCCATCGCGCACTCTTAATGACGATGAGGTGAATACCACGACGCAAAACATCCTCACCTCGCTCGAACAAAGGTTGAACGCCACGTTAAGGAAGTGACGTATGGGGGCTCTGACGAAAGCTGAAATGGCGGAACGTCTGTATGAAGAGCTGGGCCTGAATAAACGGGAGGCCAAGGAATTGGTCGAACTGTTTTTTGAAGAAATCAGGCACGCTCTTGAAGACAACGAACAAGTCAAATTGTCCGGTTTCGGCAATTTCGACCTTCGGGACAAACGCCAGCGGCCCGGCCGCAATCCGAAAACGGGTGAAGAAATCCCGATCACGGCTCGCCGTGTGGTTACCTTTCGTCCAGGGCAGAAGTTGAAGGCCCGAGTTGAGGCTTATGCTGGAACCAAGTCATAACGACGAGCTACCCGTCATCCCAGGCAAACGCTACTTCACCATCGGTGAAGTCAGCGAGCTGTGTGCGGTAAAACCGCACGTGCTGCGCTATTGGGAGCAGGAGTTTCCTCAACTCAACCCCGTCAAACGACGCGGAAACCGCCGGTATTATCAGCGACAAGACGTGCTGATGATCCGGCAGATCCGCGCACTCCTTTACGATCAAGGGTTCACCATCGGCGGCGCGCGCTTGCGTTTGTCCGGCGATGAAGCCAAAGACGACACCACTCAATACAAGCAGATGATTCGGCAGATGATTGCTGAGTTGGAAGATGTGCTGGTGGTGCTCAAGAAATAAAATCATGCGTTTGAATACTTCCAGTTTTCAAAAGCTTGCGATATATTCTTGAGCGTTCTTCGAGATGAAGAACGAGTTTCACGCCTAGTCGGGGCGTAGCGCAGTCCGGTAGCGCACTAGCATGGGGTGCTAGGGGTCGAGTGTTCGAATCACTCCGTCCCGACCATATAAATCAAGGGGTTGCGAGATTTTTTCTCGCGACCCCTTTTTATTTTTAGGTGTTTTTACCCCCACAAAACGACTGGCTCTCGGTGGAATCCTCACCTCATTTGGAGGAGATGGGCGCAAGATTCTGTAAGGCACGGCGCTGAAGTCGAATTGGATGCCGAGGAGCTTCAGGCTGTGGTACTTGGTTTGCCTTGGCAACGCGTCGGCGCCGGTGGCGTCATCTCGGTGCTCTAAGCCAGTGATAACCTCTAGCCCGCGCAATTGGCCCATCAGTCTGTTGTCGCCCTAGCTCTCTCTGGCAAAATCGGCGGCAAGACTTCGCTGCAAATCTCGACAATCTGAACCCTGAAGAACTGCGCGCCCTGACGGCGCAGTTGATGCAGCGCGTCGAGACGATGGACAAGCAGATCAACCATCACAAATCGGTCAAAGAGAAACTGGCCCACTAGATCACGCTGCTCAATCGCTTCAAATTTGCCAAGCGCAGCAAGTAATTAAGCCCGGATCAGGCCAACTTGCTCGACGACTTGATCGACACCGATATCGCCGCTATTGAAGCTGAACTTGAGGCGCTGCAACCGGCAGCAGTCGAAGCCAAAGTTCGCCAGCAGCCCAAGCGCGCGGCGCTGCCACCGCAGTTTCCTCGTACGCTGATCGATAACAGCCACTGCCAGTGCGGCTGCGCCGTTAAGCGCATCGGTGAAGATGCCAGCGAAAAGCTCAACTACACGCCCGGCGTCTTCACCGTCAAACGCCATATCCGCGGGAAAAGGGCATGTGAACAGTGTGAAACACTGATCCAGGCGCCAGTACCGGTGCATGTCATCGGCAAGGGCATACTGACGGCGGGCCTGCTGGCCCGTCATTGCTCAATAGGATTCTCACCAGACCCGACGAGCTTGAGAGCTCACTTACTGGTGTATTTCAGTGACAGACATGGTGAAGACCAGCCGGGATCTACCTGCATTGGCGTAGGAGTGTGGAACGTCCGTTTTTGCCACTGCGGAGCTTCCAGCAGGGATGACTAATTCGGTTTCCCCGACAACACATTTCAGTGTCCCTTTCTCCACATGGAACAATTCAAGTGTGCCCTGAGGGTGTCCTTGTGACGAAAAGGATTCACCTGGGAACATTTCCCAACGCCACAACTCAATCATGTTGGGCCCTGTCGTTCCTGCAAGAAGCCGGGCTGTCCCACCCAGATCACCGGTCCAGAGAGTAGGGATCTCCTGACTGTCGATAATGTGGGCAGCAGGGGCGTCCGTCACATTGACGATGTCTGCAACAGAAAGCCCCAACGCTGCGGCGATTTTGCAAAGGATGCCAATGCTCGGGTTAGCCGTACATTTCTCAATTTCGACGACCATTCCTTTACTCACGCCTGAGCGACGGGATAGCTCATCCAGCGTGATTTTCTGATTCTTTCGTGCCTGTTTGAGCGTGCGCGCAACTGCCAGGCTCACAGTCTGAGCATCAGCGCCAGGCGCGGTCGATATACCGGTATTTATGGTCATTGTTGATGATCATGAGAAAAAGATGAAAGGGATTCTCGACGCTTGCCGCTAGTGTCGTCAATCTGCTCGGTAGTTATGTCTGATCAGCTAGGTCGATATATTGACTTTTTTGGTCGCCAGTGGCTAGCATGAAACGACATGTGGATCACTGGAGATTTTTGATGCTGTCCGTACTACCGTTAATTGACCAAACAGTTGCAGAGCTGGCACCGGGCTTCAGGGCGCTGAGCATCGTAGTGCGGGCTGCGCCCCTCACCAACCCTGGCGTTGCTCAAGAGGCCTTGGATCGCGCTTGCCTGTCAGTGTTGTCAGATGGACCCGGCTGGGGAGAAGCCCATCTGGCAGCATGGGCAGAGACCTTTCGAAAATTCGGGGCTAAGCCGCAACGTACGCCTTGCTCAGCTGAAGCATTGCGCAAGCGTGTTCTGCGAGACGGCAGCTTACCGAGCCTGGATCCCATCGTTGACCTCTACAATGCCATCAGTATCGAGTACGCGATCCCTGTAGGCGGGGAAAATATAGAAGCCTATGTGGGCGCGCCGCGGCTCGTCGTCGCAGGCGGTACCGAGCCTTTTGACACCATGAAAGAAGGTGCTCCAGCTTACGAGTATCCAGACGCCGGCGAAGTGGTATGGCGTGACGACATTGGCGTGACATGCCGTCGTTGGAATTGGCGGCAAGGTGTCAGAACACGACTGAGTGCAGATGCAAAGCACATGTGGTTCATTCTGGAAAGTTTGCCGGCGATGCCTCTCGAAGCGCTGACGGAAGCAGGTGACAAGCTTATCGAAGGCCTGCAACTGATGATGCCAGGCGTTCAGATTGAGAGCTCACTGATTGGTCCTGGAGCTAATCAGTCCATAGACGAAACCATGGAGTCATGAATGATATTTACCGGCCTTAGCGCATTTCCCTTGACGCCTATGAATGAGCAAGGTGTGGATGAAAACGCATTTACTCGTCTCGTTGAGCAACTGGCAGCCGCCAATGTCGACTCCATCGGTGCACTCGGTTCTACCGGTAGCTATGCGTATCTTTCTCGGGCTGAGCGGACTCGAGTTGCGCAGTTGGTAGTAGAGGCAGCGGGCAATGTGCCTGTTATGGTCAGCATTGGATCGCTACGCACGCGCGACGTGCTATTGCTGGCCGAGGAGGCACAAAAAGTGGGGGTCAAAGCCTTGCTGCTACCGCCGGTTTCGTATCAGAAGCTATGTGCGGAAGATGTTTTTTCGTTGTATGAAACGGTCTCGGCTAACGTCTCAGTTCCGCTATGTGTCTATGACAATCCCGGCACCACTCATTTTGAATTTACTGACGAGCTACACGGGCGCATTGCCGAGCTGCCGCATGTGAGCTCAATCAAAATCCCGGGCGTTCCCGAGGCTCCCCATCTTGCCAAGGCACGTGTGGAGCGTCTTCGAGGGCTGATTCCAAGTCACGTTACGATAGGCGTGAGTGGTGATGTCTTTGCAGCTGTGGGCATGAATGCTGGCTGTGAGGCTTGGTACTCCGTCATAGGAGGGCTTTTCCCCAGGACAGCGCTAGCGATTACACGAGCAGCATTGTCAGGTGATGCCCAAGAGGCTACACGTCTTTCTGAGCGCTTAAAGCCACTCTGGGCTTTGTTCAGGCAATTTGGCGGCAGCTTTCGTGTCGTGGCGACTGCCGCAGAGCTTCGTGGATTTACCCAGCATCCAAGCGTGCCCCTGCCGCTCCGAACGATAAGTGGTGAAGGGCGTAAGCAAATTGCCGCGGTGATCGACGAGCTCGAACTGAACTGAGCCTGGCTTCTTACGTAGAAGGAGGACGCCTGCCCACCATGTTCCATGAGGCAGGCGAACAGGTTTCTAGCGTTTCAAAAACGTTGTGAAGTGGTCCGATCGCTTGGGGGCTTCAGTAAGTCAGACGTCTTGTTGCGGTACCGGAGGGGCGACCTCCAATGATGCAACTGAAGTCGCCGGATTGCTTCCTGTAGACAAGCAGTAATCGGCAACAGGCTGACATTGGCGGGTGCTTGGGAGGCTACTGCACCTGTGCGTGATCGATAATCCGTGAGTTTGAGTGTCAGAACGAACTCATAGGGGCGCGCGAGACCACCCTCACAAAGTTAAAGCGGCAGTCCACTGGTATCGCCCTCTTACCAAAGCCCCCCCTGAACCGAATTCGGCCTAGGCTGTCCGTTCCATACGGTGAAATTCTGACGAGTAAGGGGAAGACGATTGAACGTGAATTGGGACGGAATGTTGCCAATCGACGGAACGGTGGTCGTCATTGAGGATGACCCCCCCCTTCGTTCATTGATGACGGACATCTTGAGTGAGGTTGGCGCAAAGACTCTTACATTCGTAACAGCGGACGACGCGCTGACTCACCTTCTAGAAAGCCGTGTTCCATGCCCGCTCGTGATCGTGGATCAGGGCCTGCCGGGGCAGATTCAAGGCATCGAATTTATCGAGTTGGTCCAAAGCAAATGGCCTACGACCGGTTCCATTCTCACCTCCGGATATCTGATCGATGCTACCCAGGTGCCGACTTCTACGATTTATCTGCATAAGCCGTGGTCACTGGATGACCTAGTTATCGCGGTCGCTACCGTGCTTCAACCTGACCATCCGATATCTAAAACCACTGATTCAGTAGATTGATTCGCAGGCATTCCCATGAGTGAGAAGTGCTTTATCGGTCTCCTTTTGATGTTGAGTTCTATATGGATCGCCATCGTTTGGGGGGGGACGTATTGGCTGTCCTGAACTCCGCCATTAAAGGACGAGCTGTGCAAGGCATCAAATCTCATCGGTCCCGCAGCAAAGCGGTGTAATCGTCAGTTTTTTCGTTCGCCTGTCTCCTGGTTTCGCGTACAGGGGTGAGGCTATTTCTGCGTGAATGCCGTACGCATTACATAACTCGCATATGTAATTTTCCGAATATCTCTAAAGCGTTCTGCCAAGTGAATCGCCTGCTAACCCAGAAAATATGGGCATTTAGCCGGTTCTGCTCGGCATAAGTTGGGCTATCGCGGAATCATTCTGTCGCAGAAGCTTTATCTTCTATACGGAAAAACATATATTCGGTAGGCCGCATGTGAGCTGAGGCTTCACAATGACCAGCAAAGCCCGTGTCCTATTCGTCTGTACCGCCAACGCTGCACGCTCTCAGTTGGCCCAAGCGTTGCTGAGGCATACCGCCTCGGAGCATTTCGAGGCGGTCAGCGCCGGCACAGCTCCGACTCAGGTAGACCTGCGCACCTTTGAGGCGCTTTCCCACATCGGTGTGAGCGCTGAAGGATTACGTAGCAAGTCGATAGACGAGTTTCGTGGTGAACGTTTCGATTACGTCATCACCTTGTGTGATAAAGCCGCAGCGGAATGCCAGTCGTTACCGGGAGCTGGCGAGGCATTGGCCTGGAGTTTTGAAGATCCGGCGACCAGCACCAAACCCGATGCATTCCGTCACACCCTTCACGAAATTCATGAGCGCATCAAGATGTTCGTCTTGGTCAAAAACAAACACTGAGAAACGATATGGCTGACCATCTGACACCGACCACAGTTTTCAAATGCCTGGCTGACGACACTCGGGTCCGCACGATGATGCTTATCACCCGTGAAGGAGAGCTATGTGTTTGCGAGCTGACCTGCGCGTTGAATGAGAGTCAGCCAAAAGTCTCCAGACACCTGGCGCAGCTGCGCAGTTGCGGTTTGCTGTCGGACCGTCGGCAAGGCCAATGGGTGTATTACCGACTGCACCCAAATCTCCCAGACTGGGTCCATCAAGTACTGACCACTGTGCTGGAAAGCAACAAGCATTGGTTGAGCCCTGACGCCAAACGCCTTGATGAAATGGGCGACCGTCCTGAGCGGGCACTCGCCTGCTGTGAAAGCTAGATCGCCTGATTCCGCCTTCGACTACGAGATCGCTCGATGAAAATCCTGTTCCTCTGCACTGCCCATAGCTGCCGCAGCATCCTCTGTGAAGCAGTCTTCAATCACTTGGCACCGGAAGGCATGAAAGCCTACAGCGCGGGCAGTCAACCCAAAGGCGAAGTGCATCCGCTGAGTCTCAAGACGCTGGAAAACGCTGGTATGTCGACGCTCGGCCTGTTCAGTAAGTCCAGCGATGTCCATGTGAACTTGGCACCTGATTTGGTCATCACGGTGTGCGACAAGGCTGCCGGTGAGGCCTGCCCGGTATTTTTTGGACCCGCCACCAAAGCCCACTGGGGTCTGGTTGACCCTTCGGAATACCACGGGACTCAAGAAGAGATCGAGGCGGCTTTTGAAGCCACCTTGGAGCAGATCAAAACCCGTATTGAAGCTTTCTTGGCTTTACCGCTTTCCCAACTGAGCACCGAACAGCTCAAGGCACAGCTGGCCCTGATTGGCACGCTGTAACCACAGGAGCAATGACCATGAGTAAAAGCCGCCTTTCATTCCTGGACCGTTACCTGACCCTCTGGATTTTTCTCGCCATGGCCTTGGGTATCGGTTTGGGGAGCCTGTTCGAAGGCTGGCCGCAGTGGCTCAACAGTCTTTCTGTGGGCACAACTAACATCCCCATCGCTATCGGCTTGATCGTGATGATGTATCCGCCTTTGGCCAAGGTTCGTTATGAGGAACTGCCGGAAGTCTTCAAGGACAAACGCATCCTCGTTTTGTCTTTGGTACAGAACTGGGTCATCGGCCCGGTGTTGATGTTCGCTCTGGCGATCATCTTCTTGCGGGACCAGCCGGAATACATGACGGGCCTGATCCTGATCGGCTTGGCGCGTTGCATCGCGATGGTGCTGGTCTGGAATCAGATCGCGGGCGGTAACAATCAGTACGTCGCCGGATTGGTGGCGTTCAACAGCATCTTCCAGATCCTGTTTTTCAGCGTGTATGCCTGGGTCTTCCTTGGGCTATTGCCTCCGTTGTTCGGGCTGGAAGGCAGTGTGATTGAGACCAGCTTTGTCAGCATTGCCGAGTCGGTGTTGATCTACCTGGGTGTGCCATTCCTGGCGGGCTTTCTGACCCGCAAGATCCTCATCGCCCGTAAAGGTGAAGCCTGGTTTCAGGAATCCTTCATTCTAAAGATCAACCCGCTGACACTGGTGGCACTGCTGTTGACTATCGTGGCCATGTTCAGCCTCAAGGGTGACGTGGTGCTGCAATTGCCATTGGATGTATTGCGCATCGCGATCCCCCTGACGATCTACTTCGTGGTGATGTTCCTCATCAGCTTCTGGATGGGAAAATTGCTCAAGGCTGACTATCCGCGCACCACCGCACTGGCTTTCACGGCCGCGAGCAACAACTTCGAACTGGCGATTGCCGTGGCCATTGCCACCTTCGGTCTGGCTTCCCCGGTCGCTTTCGCCACGGTGATTGGTCCGCTGGTGGAAGTGCCGGTGCTTATTTCTCTGGTCGGTGTTGCCCTCTGGTTGAAACGCCGCTGGTTCGATGAACCCAAGAGCGCCGTTGCGCAGGACAAAGACTATGTTTGATGACCCTATCCCCCAACTCGATACCGAACTGGTTGATCTCCCATCGACAGACAAACTCGGTATCGAAAAGACCTCCATCCATAAGCCGCGCATTTTGCTGCTGTACGGATCGACCCGTGAGCGCTCCTTCAGTCGCCTGTTGGTCGAGGAAGCCGCTCGACTGCTGGAGCACTTCGGCGCCGAGGCGCGGGTTTTCAATCCGTCAGGTTTGCCGCTGCCAGATGACGCTCCCGACGATCATCCGCGTGTGAAGGAACTGCGCGAGCTGATGCTGTGGTCCGAGGGGCAGGTCTGGTGTTCTCCAGAACGTCACGGTTCCATGAGCGCAGTGTTCAAGGCGCAGATCGACTGGGTGCCACTCGCGATGGGTGCGGTACGCCCGACCCAGGGCAAAACCCTCGCCGTCATGCAGGTGTGCGGTGGCTCGCAGTCGTTCAACGTGGTCAATCAGCTGCGAGTGCTGGGACGTTGGATGCGCATGTTCACCATCCCCAACCAATCCTCCGTGCCGAAGGCCTATATGGAGTTCGACGATAACGGCCGGATGAAACCTTCTCCATTCTACGACCGTGTCGTTGATGTGATGGAGGAGTTGGTGAAATTCACACTGCTGCTTCGCGACCGTCAGGACTATCTGGTAGATCGTTATTCCGAGCGCAAGGAATCGGCGCAAGAACTCATGAAACGTGTCAATCAGCGCTCTATCTGAGGATTTTTCACTGTGCAACAACACCCATATTCCGTAATGCCCTTGGCACAGTTCAATGGCCAATTGATCTTCACCCCGTGCCCAGGCACGAAGGGCACCCGACCTTTCGAGGCATTGCAAACCCTTAAGGATGCAGGCACATCGGCGTTGCTGACGCTGATGCCGACAGAAGAGTTGCTTCAGAACGAGATCGACCTGCTGCCCGAAGAGTGCCAGATGCTCGGCATCGAGTGGTTTCACCTGCCAGTGGATGATGACCAAGCTCCTGGCGAAGCATTCAAGGCCGCATGGGAACAGCACCATCCACGACTCAAGCAGCTGCTGATCGAAGGGAAAACCATCGCCATCCATTGCAAGGGCGGCTCGGGCCGTACCGGTTTGGTCGCTGCTCAACTGTTGATCGAGAGCGGTGTGCCATTCAGCGATGCCATCCGCGATGTTCAGTCGTTGCGTCCGCGCGCCATTCAGCACCCTGCCCATATCGAATACATCGGCCAGTTCGACTCCCAGTCGAACTCCCACTGACAACAGATACAGAGCACAACAACATGGCTATCAAAGTTGGTATCAATGGTTTTGGTCGGATCGGTCGCCTCGCTCTGCGAGCAGCCTGGAGCTGGCCGGAGTTTGAGTTCGTGCAGATCAACGATCCGGCAGGCGATGCAGTAACCCATGCGCACCTGATCAACTTCGACTCTGTGCATGGTCGTTGGCACAACGAAGCCAGCGCAGAAGGCGATCAGGTGGTGATTGGCGGCAAGCGTATCAAGGTGACCGCGAACAAAGCGATTGCCGACACCGACTGGTCGGGTTGCGATCTAGTGATCGAGGCCAGCGGTAAGATGAAAACCGTGGCGGTGTTGCAGGCCTACCTGGATCAGGGCGTTAAGCGTGTGGTGGTCTGCGCTCCAGTGAAGGAAAAAGGGGCGTTGAACGTCGTCATGGGCGTCAACCATCAGCTGTTCAAACCGGCTGAACATCGAATCGTCACCGCTGCTTCTTGCACCACCAACTGTCTGGCGCCCGTGGTGAAAGTGATCCACGAAAAGCTGGGCATTCGCCACGGTTCGATCACCACCATCCACGACCTGACCAACACCCAAAGCATTCTCGATCAGCCGCACAAGGATCTGCGCCGTGCGCGTGCTTCGGGGATGAGTTTGATTCCGACCAGCACCGGCTCGGCCACCGCCATCGCCGAAATTTTCCCAGAGCTGCGTGGGCGACTGAATGGTCACGCCGTACGCGTGCCGCTGGCCAATGCGTCGCTGACTGACTGTGTCTTTGAAGTCGAGCGCGCCACGACCGTCGAAGAAGTGAACCAGTTCCTCAAGGACGCTTCCGAGAACGAGCTGAAAGACATCCTCGGTTTCGAGACGCGTCCATTGGTGTCCATCGACTACCGTACCGACCCGCGCTCATCGATCATCGATGCGCTGTCGACCATGGTCATCAACGGCACCCAGGTCAAACTCTATGCCTGGTACGACAACGAATGGGGCTATGCCAACCGCACTGTCGAACTGGCCAAAATGGTCGGTCTGGCAGTCTAAGGAGCGGTTATGAAAGCGTTGTCAGCCCTCGCTCCGGAAGTGCGGCAGTACCTGCTCGTCACGGGCAACTACTGGGCCTTCACCCTCACCGACGGCGCGTTGCGCATGTTGGTGGTGCTGCACTTTCACGCGTTGGGCTACAGCCCACTGCAAATCGCCGCATTGTTCCTGTTCTACGAGCTTTTTGGCGTGATCACCAACCTGGTGGGTGGCTACCTCGGCGCCCGGCTGGGGCTGAACCGAACCATGAACATCGGGCTGGGCATCCAGGTCGCGGCGCTGCTGATGCTGACGGTTCCGGTGGCTTGGCTGACCATCCCTTGGGTGATGGGCGCTCAGGCGCTGTCGGGGATTGCCAAAGACCTGAACAAGATGAGTGCCAAAAGCTCCATCAAGCTTCTGGTTCCGGATGGGCAGCAGGGCAAGCTCTACAAGTGGGTGGCGATCCTCACCGGCTCGAAGAACGCACTCAAGGGTGTGGGCTTCTTTCTTGGCGGGGCCTTGCTGGCACTCATCGGCTTCAAAGGCGCCTTGCTGGCCATGGCGGGTGTCCTGGCGCTGATCTGGATCAGCAGCTTGATCCTGTTGAAGAAGGACCTGGGCAAAGCGAAAGCCAAGCCCAAATTTCGCGACATCCTCTCCAAGAGCCGGGCGATCAATATTCTCTCAGCAGCGCGGATGTTTCTGTTCGGTGCCCGCGATGTCTGGTTTGTGGTGGCCTTGCCGGTGTACCTGAGTAGTGTCTTCGGCTGGGACTTCTGGAAGGTTGGGGGCTTCCTTGCGGCCTGGGTGATTGGCTACGGCATCGTGCAGTCCTTCGCGCCCAACATCACCGGCAAAAAACGTGGGCATGTACCGGATGGTCGTGCGGCGTTTCTGTGGGCACTTGCACTGGCGGGCCTGCCTGCGGCAATCGCTCTCGGGCTGAACACCGGGTTGTCGCAGCAGGTGGTGCTGCTCGGCGGATTGATGGTTTTTGGTGCGTTGTTCGCGGTGAACTCCTCGCTGCACAGCTACCTGATCGTGTCCTACGCCAAGGAGGATGGAGTGTCGCTGGATGTGGGTTTTTATTACATGTCGAACGCCATGGGACGGTTGATAGGCACGGTGCTCTCCGGCTGGGTTTATCAGGTGTATGGGTTGGGCGCGTGCTTATGGATATCGAGTGCATTCGTTCTGTTTGCAGCTTTCATTTCTACAGCCCTGCCTCGGCACGCAAGTCACTGAATTATCTCTTGGTCTATTACGGGCGGCACTAGATACCGCCCACCTACTGTGTTCATTTTGACGAAGAGCTTTTACAAGTTTTGGCAACACTATTTGGATGCTATCTCCATTTCGGGACTCAACGTTCCCAACCAAGCCACTAGCCCCACAATCAAAACCGCCTTCGATAATTCAACCAACAAGCTGCGCCTTAACGAGTTAGCTGCCGCCCTATACTGGCCCTTCCGTAATGATCTCTCCACAAGCGGACCAAGGTGAAACCGGTTTAACGCAGCCAGCACCAGCATTCCGACAAAAAGCACTACTTTGATGAACAGCAAAGTTCCATAGGTGCTGAGGACTACACCATCGAGTTTAGGGCCCACGATAAACAGGTAGTTCACGACTCCGGTGACCGTGATGACAACTACGATCAATGCGCCCACCGATTCGAATCGGGTGACGGCCCGAGCCAGCAATCTAATGCGCTCTTCGGTTTGCAGCGTGTCGAACTTTGCCATCAAGGCAAATGCGACCAATGCGCCGAGCCAGGCTCCCGCCGCAAGTAAGTGCAGTATGTCCGTTGCAAAATGCCAAAAACGACGACTGCCTTCATCCATAGCCCCATGTCCGCTCCAGGCCAGACTTGCGAGGGCGATACCGCCGGCAATAGCTGCGACCAACAAGCTAACGCTAGGCGCACGGTGGTTAAGCATCACCGCTAAACCGCCAACGACCAACGCGATGATTCGCACGACCCAGGCCAGCCCTATGTCTGTCTCAAACACCATCATCTCAATATGCGGACGCAGCTGAGCGAAGTCTGACTCCCCACTCATAGCGCTCGCCATCATTACCATGCTGGCGACAGATACCAGCACACCGAGCGCCGTCGTCCCCACCACGATAGACCGAAACGGCAACACGGCACCCGACACTCGCTCATAGCCTTTAAGGCTGTACAAACCAAAAAGCGCTACGCCAAACAGCAGCATCAAATCCATGTACAAGCCGAAGCGCAGGGCAATGCTGGCCCAATCGCTCATCAATTACTTCACTTTGAACGTAATGTTGCCGGTGATCGGATGAGTGTCCGATGACACCGCCCGCCATTCGACTTTATAGCTACCAGCGGGCAAAGGAGAGAGCGGCGTGATAACCATAGTTTTCGGGTCGCTGCCGCCGGAGACTTTGGCCTTCATGGGCATCGGGGAGTGGGCCATACCGGGCATTTCGGTCATGACCAGTTTCGCGCCTGAGAACTGGGTCATGAGGTTTTCGGAAAAGTGCAGTTCGATCTTGCCGGGGGCCGCGCCGTCCGCGCCTTCCTCCGGGGTGGAGGAGAGCAATTTCGGGTGCGCCTGAGCGAATGTGCTCAGGAGCAGCCCGGTGGAAAGTGCGATGGCAACAGCGGTGGTTTTGATCAAGCGCATACAAGGCCTCTCACCGCTTTCAGCGGTATTTTTTTGATTGTTAAGTTGACGCGTTCTAGAACCACAGCCGAACACCGAGTACGAGACGTGCTTCGCTGCGATCCTCGCCGTCGTCCTTGGCATAATCGGCGGTGTTGCCGTAGGTGCGGTTCCAGGTCACGCCGATGTAAGGCGCAAACTCCCGGCGGATTTCATAACGCAGGCGCAGGCCCGCTTCGGTGTTGGACAAGCCGGAACCGATGCCTCGTTGAGGGTCGTTTTTGCTGTAGAAATTAAGTTCGGCGGTTGGCTGCAAAATGAGTCTGTTGGTCAGCAGGATGTCGTAGTCGCCCTCCAGGCGCGCGGCGGTTTGGCCACCTTCACCGATGAACGCCGTAGCTTCGGTTTCGAAGTTGTACAGCGCCATGCCTTGCACGCCGAACGCCGCCCAGGTTTGCGGGTCGCCGGGTTTGAAATCCTGGCGAACGCCGGCCACTACGTCCCACCACGGGGAGATGGCGTGGCCCCAGAGAGCCTGGATTTCCGCATCTTCGGTCTTGCCGTTGGTGCGTTCGCCTTCGGAGCGCAGCCACAGGCGGTCGATGTCTCCCCCGATCCAGCCGGAGATATCCCAGGCCAGGGTGCTGCCGTCATCGGCGTCCTGCCATTCAAGTTTGTCAGCGAGGAAGTACGTGTTGAACGCGGAGTCGTGTACGTTATGCCCACCCGGGCTTACAAACACCGCGGCGCGATCGGCATCGGTCAAAGCCGGAATCGGTGTGCGACTTTCGGTCGACGCAGCAGGCTGCATTTGGCCGTCGTCCATGCTTTGCATCTGGCTGTGGTCCATGCCTTGCATCTGGCCTTGATCCATGTTCTGCATGTCGTCCGTGGCCGCCATTGCCGAAGAAATTGTCAGGCTCGCGGTCACGAGCGCCAAAGAAATCGGAGTGATCCTGATCATGGGTAGCGCCTCATTCTTCCACGCGAACTTCACGGAACATGCCCATTTCCATGTGGTACAGGAGGTGGCAGTGATAGGCCCAGCGGCCGAGCGCGTCGGCGGTCACCCGATAACTGCGCCGTGAGCCTGGCGGCATGTCGATGGTGTGTTTGCGCACCATGAACTGGCCGTTCTCGTCTTCAAGGTCGCTCCACATGCCGTGCAGGTGGATGGGGTGGGTCATCATCGTGTCGTTGACCAGCACGATGCGGATTCGCTCGCCGTACTTGAGGCGCAGCGGTTCGGCGTCGGAGAACTTCACGCCGTTGAACGACCAGGCGAACTTCTCCATGTGGCCAGTGAGGTGCAGTTCTATGGTGCGGCTGGGGTCGCGGCCGTCCGGGTCTTCGAAGGTGCTGCGCAGGTCGGAATAGGTTAGGACGCGACGACCGTTGTCACGCAGGCCGAGGCCAGGGTCATCAAGCTTGGGTGAGGTGGTCATGGCTTGCATGTCCACCAACGGATTGTTGCTTTCCGTCGCGGGGTGGGACTGCATTTCGCCCATTCCAGCCATACCGCTGTGATCCATGCCGGACATGCTATCCATGCCTTGCATTGAGCTGTGGTCCATACCCGTCATCTGGCTGTGATCCATGCCCGCCATGTCGCCACCCATACCGCCGTGATCCATACCGCCCATACCCATGTCATCCATGGTCACCAGCGGCCTCGGGTCTAGTGGTGGTATCGGCGCGGATACACCCATCTTCACCGCCAGCGTGCCACAGGCATAGCCAGTGCGATCCATCGACTGGGCGAACAAGGTGTAGGCATCCTGGGTCGGCTCGACAATCACATCGAACGTCTCCGCCACCGCGATGCGAAACTCGTCGACGCTCACCGGTTTGACGTGCAGACCGTCTGCGGCGACCACCGTCATTTTCAGACCGGGAATGCGTACGTCGAAGTAGGTCATGGCGGAGCCGTTGATAAAGCGTAGGCGCAGTTTCTCGCCAGGCCGGAATACCCCCGTCCAGTTCATGTCAGGCGACTGACCGTTCATCAAGTAGGTGTAAGTCGCGCCGCTGACGTCGGCCAGGTCCGTGGGATTCATCTTCATTTCAGCCCACATTTTTCGATCTGCGACCGTGGAGCCCCAACCTTTTTCACTGACGTCGTGGATGAAGTCGCCCACGGTGCGCTTGTTGTAGTTGTAGTAATCCGACTGTTTTTTCAACGTCTTCATCAGGCCGACCGCGTCTTCGTCGGTCCAGTCGGTCAGCATAACCACGTAATCTCGGTCGTACTGGAACGGCTCCGGCTCCTTCGCATCGATCACCAACGGGCCGTAAACGCCGGACTGTTCCTGAAACCCCGAATGACTGTGATACCAGTAAGTGCCGTTCTGCCGGACCTTGAATTGATAGACATACATCCCACCCGGTTCAATGCCATGAAAGCTCAGGCCCGGCACACCGTCCATGTTGGCCGGCAGCAGGATGCCGTGCCAGTGAATTGAGGTGTCGGAGTTGAGTTTGTTCCTCACCCGCAACGTGACCGTGTCACCTTCGCGCCAGCGCAGCAGGGGGCCGGGTATGCCGCCATTGATGGTCATCGCGGTGCGCGGGTTGCCGGTGATGTTGACCGGGGTTTCGCCGATGAACAGGTCGAAATCGGTACCGGCCAGGACATTCGCCTCGCCGGGGCTGGTGATCGCCCAGACAGGTGTGCGCCATAGCCCGAGGCCGCCGAGAATCCCGGCGGCGGCGAGCCCCTTCACAAAGTTTCGTCTTGATGTTTCAGGTCGCATGACGCTTTGTTCCCAGTCAGTCAGATGACAGAGCAAACAGGAGATGCTGCCAAGTTCGATGAAGATGGTAATGGGTGCAACCTTTCAGAAGGCTGAGCCAAAGATTACGGTTTTGTCAGCTTCACCCGCAGCTTTGGCCGCGACCCACTCGAATGCTGGCTTGCGAATGCCTGGTTTCTGAGTGAATATGCGCATCAATATAGGATAGGTGGGTATGGTATGTCGCATGTTCATGGGCAAAAAGACGACCTGTTGAAGCGTGTTCGGCGTATCGCCGGTCAGGTTCAGGCTATAGAGCGAGCGCTGGAGTCGGACGCGGACTGTGCCAAAACGCTGCATCTTGTCGCGGCCACACGCGGGGCAATGAACGGCCTGATGGATGAAATTATCGAAGCTCACGCGCACGCTCACGTCGCGAACCCTGAATTGAGCGATGAAGAGCGCGCTAAAGGTGTCGAAGAGTTGCTTGAAGCCATCCGTCGTTATTCGAAGTAGATCCTGTCATGCCAAATTTTGCAGAACTGCTTCAACAGGGCGGCACCCACGCGTGGCTCTACTTCCCGAGCGCGATACTGCTAGGTGCGTTGCACGGGCTTGAGCCCGGCCATTCAAAGACCATGATGGCGGCGTTCATCGTCGCCATCCGTGGATCGGTGAAACAGGCCGTTTTGCTGGGCTTGGCCGCAACGCTCTCGCACACGGCAGTGGTGTGGTTAGTTGCCATCGGTGGCATGTATTTGGGCAAAAGTCTGGACGCCCGAACGACTGAGCCGTACTTCCAGCTCGCGTCCTCCGCGCTGATCATTCTGATTGCGCTCTGGATGCTGTGGCGTACCTGGCGCGGCGAACAGATGTTCAAGTTCGAGCAAGGTGATGATCACCACCACGGCGACCATGACCATGGTCATCACGATGAGACTCAGCACATTGATACGGGTCACGGGCGGATCGAAATGGCGATTTTCGAACAGGGAATGCCCCCACACTGGCGCATGAAGGCGTTGAGTGGACATGCCTGGTCAGCGGCAGAGGTTCGACTGACGACTACCCGCTCAGATGGCAGCATTCAAGAGTTCTCGTTCGTCGAGCGCGAAGGTTTCCTGGAATCGACCGTCGACATTCCTGAGCCTCATGAGTTTAGTGCTCGCTTGAGTCTTGGGCATGTGGGCCATTCCCATGATTACGATCTGGATTACCAAGAGCACGGACACAGTCACGAACACTCCGAGCTGGAAGGCCTGGAACTGTCGATAGATGGGTATCAGGATGCACATGAACGCGCCCATGCCAACGATATCCGTAAGCGCTTTACCAATCGTGAGGTCACCACTGGCCAGATCATTATGTTCGGGTTGACCGGGGGGCTGATTCCTTGCCCAGCGGCTATTACCGTTCTGCTGCTCTGCCTTCAGGTCAAGGAAGTCGCCTTGGGAGGCGTGCTGGTCCTGTGTTTCAGCCTTGGTTTGGCGCTTACATTGGTATCCGTCGGTGCGGCGGCGGCCATTGGTGCTAAACAAGCTTCCAATCGCTGGCCTTGGCTTGGCGCAGTTGCGCGTCGCGCACCTTATCTGTCCAGCGTATTGATCATCGGTGTCGGACTTTACGTGGGGGTTCACGGCTGGATTGGTTTGAGTGCTGCCTAGTCTGGAATCAGACTCGTTGGTTGTTTCAACTTTGTGCCGGTAATGCTGGCTTAATTCAGGTTCGGTGATATCGCCTGAGTTAGGCCTTTCGGCAGATTGTTTATGCTCTGCGTCCAATTGTAAGAGCCATTTTCAGCGACTACACTCCAGCCCATGAAACGTTATCTGCGGTTTTGCCTCATCTTCATGATCAGCTTGGCGCTTCCCCTCAGCGGGATGGCGGGCGTTCAGGCACCGACAGAACCTTGCCCAATGAAGACGATGGGCATGGCGATGATGGGCGACATGGGGATGGACTGCTGCCACGATATGAAAAGCCCTACCGAGCATGGCAAACCTTGTAAACCGGGTCAGGAATGCAAGACGGGCGGCATGCTGCAAGTCTCGATCTTCAAGCCTCCTGTAACTGTATTCAGCCCTGTAGTGCTTTCCTTCTTCATCGATTCCCTACCCGTACAGACCCCGTCCGGGGTATGGCGACCGCCTCGCGTTTGATCCCTGTCCCACATTGAGCCGCATTCCGCATTAGCGGGATGGACTAGCTGTGCGCATGTCTTTTGACGCGTGCAGTGGATGATCACAGGAATCGTAAACATGAACTCCAAGTGCTATTGCACAGGCTGGTCCCTCGTGGCCGGTCTGGCGGCAAGCGTACTGGCATTGCCGAGCTTCGCTGCCGCATTGACACTCGATGAAGCGTTGCGGCTGGCCGAAAACAATGCACCGTCGCTGACTGCACAAGACGCCAAAATTCAGGCAGCCAGCAGCGCGGCTATTCCAGCCGGTGAGCTACCTGACCCCAAACTGCTGCTGGGTGTGCAGAACTACCCCATTGGTGGTCCGGATCGCTGGAGCATCGACCAGGACTTCATGACCATGCAAATGGTCGGGGTCAGGCAAGAGATGCCCAACAGCGATAAGCGCAAAGCGCGCGTCGAGGTCGCCGATGCGGCCATTGATCGAGCCGCTGCGGAGCGTCGAGTCGAACGTCTGAAGGTACGCCAGTCCACGGCGTTAGCCTGGATCAGCAGCTACTCGGTTGAGCGCAAAGATGCGCTGTTCCAGGACTTCTACAAAGAAAACCGCCTGTTGACCGATACCGTCCGGGCCCAGATTGCCGGTGGTCGTGCTCAACCCTCCGATGCGGTGACACCTAAGCAGGAAGCGGCTCAACTGGCGGAGCAACAGGACGATCTGATTCTCCAGAGAGCACAGGCCCGAGCAGCCCTCAAACGCTGGATTGGTTCCGCCGCCAACGACAAGCCTGTGGGCAGCTTGCCGGAGTGGCCCGTCGATACCTCGAGCTACTCTCATAAACTGCAACACCATCCCGAGTTGGCAGCGTTTGCGCCGATGACCCGTGAAGCGCAAGCCAAGGTTCGTGAAGCCGTGTCGGAGAAACAGTCGGACTGGAGCTGGGAGCTGGATTATCAGCGCCGTGGCCGTGAGTTTGGCGATATGGTCAGCGTGCAATTTTCCTGGGATCTACCGCTGTTTCCTGACTCTCGCCAAAACCCCAAAATCGCAGCCAAACAGGCTGAACTCAGTCAGCTTGAGGCCGAGCGCGAAGCCCTGTCACGCGAGCACACTCAGCAACTGGAAAACGAACTGGCTGACTATGAACGCCTGAATCGTGCCGTGCGCCGAAACCAGGAAAGCCTGTTGCCGCTGGCCAAGGAAAAGGTCGAACTCAGCATCGCCAGTTATCGTTCCGGCAAAGGCGATTTGAACGCCGTTGTTGCCGCCCGTCGTGAACTCATCGAGGCCCGTCTCAAACAGATCGACGTGGAAGAGCAGCGAGCGCTGACCAGTGCGCGACTGTATTTTGCTTATGGGGAGTCCAGCCAATGATCCTTAAAAAATGGAACGGGGCATTGTTGCTAGGCATCTCGCTGGCATTGGGTGTTGCCGGTGGTTACTGGTTCGCTTATCAGCGCATGAGCGGAGTACGCAGTAACGCCCCGGAGCAGAACCTCAATTCACCGGGCGAACGCAAAGCGCTCTATTGGTACGACCCCATGTACCCGCAGCAAAAGTTCGATAAGCCAGGTAAGTCCCCCTTCATGGACATGCAACTGGTCCCCCAATACGCCAGCGGCGCAGGGGATCGGGCGATCGTCAGTATCGATCCAGGTCTGACCCAGAATCTCGGTCTGCGTTTTGCGACTGTCACTCGTGGGATCTTTGATTCGAGCCTCGACGTGACAGGTGCCTTGACGTTCAACGAACGTGATGTCGCTGTGATTCAGGCACGCACCACTGGCTTTGTGGAGCGGGTCTATGCCCATGCTCCCGGCGATGTACTCAAAGCCAACGCGGCGTTGGCGGATATCCTGGTGCCTGAGTGGGCCGCTGCCCAGACAGAGTTTCTTGCGCTTAGGCGCAATGGAGATGCTGACTTGTTGGCTGCGGCCCGACAACGACTGCGGCTCACAGGGATGCCGGCAGCACTGATTACTGAGGTAGAGCGTGGCGGTAAGGTTCAGCCCTACCTGACGCTCACCAGCCCCATTGCCGGTGTGCTGCAAGAATTGAATGTACGTGCGGGAATGACCGTGGCGACTGGCGATACTCTGGCACGCGTCAATGGCTTGAGCAGTGTCTGGCTAGCCGTGGCCGTTCCAGAATCGGATTCCGGATCTATCACCGTGGGGCAGGGTGTCGAAGCGCGTCTGCCAGCCTTCCCGGGGACAACGCTCAGTGGCAAGGTCAGCGCGATTTTGCCCGAGACCAATCCGGACAGCCGCACCCTTCGTGTGCGGGTGGAACTACCCAATCCGGACGGGCGCCTCAGGCCGGGTTTGACGGCGCAGGTACGCCTGAATCGTTCGACCGGGCAAAGTGTGTTGTGGGTGCCGAGCGAAGCCGTCATTCGCACGGGCCGACGTGCTCTGGTGATGCTTGCCGAAGACGCCGGCCGCTACCGTCCCGTGGAGGTGCAACTCGGGCAGGAAAGCGATGGCAAGACGGCGATATTGAAAGGTCTGGAAGAAGGCCAGAAGGTGGTTACCTCTGGCCAGTTCCTGCTCGACTCGGAGGCTAGCCTCAAGGGCATCGTTGCAAGCACAGAGGAAGAGTCACCACCCAGCGCAGCAGCCTCCAGCTTTCATGAAGCGGATGGGCAGATCGTTGAGATCAACGATAAAGAAGTCACGCTTGCCCATGGTCCTTTCAAGACTCTGGGCATGCCTGGTATGACGATGACGTTCCCGCTCGCTAGTCCGGCGTTGATGCAGGGCCTCAAAGCGGGCGATAAGGTTCGGATTGCGGTGAGCCAGACCGATGATGGTTTGCGTGTCGAGCGTCTGGATAAATCGGGGAGCCAGCCATGATTGCTGCCCTGATTCGTTGGTCAGTGGCCAACCGATTCCTGGTGCTACTGGCGACGCTGTTTGTCACGGCTTGGGGCATTTGGTCAGTGCAGAGCACGCCCATCGATGCGCTGCCAGATCTCTCCGATGTTCAGGTAATCATCCGCACCCCTTTTCCGGGACAAGCACCGCAGATTGTCGAGAACCAGGTGACCTATCCGTTGGCCACCACCATGCTCTCAGTACCGGGAGCCAAGACCGTGCGTGGTTATTCCTTCTTCGGCGACAGCTTCGTTTATGTGCTGTTCGAAGACGGCACTGACTTGTACTGGGCTCGCTCGCGGGTGTTGGAGTATCTGAGCCAAATACAAAGTCGGTTGCCGGCCAGCGCCAAGCCGGCGTTGGGACCGGATGCGACGGGCGTGGGCTGGATCTATCAGTACGCACTGGTGGATCGCAGTGGAGGACACGATCTGGCGCAGCTACGCGCACTTCAGGATTGGTTCCTCAAGTTCGAACTCAAGACCCTGCCCAACGTTGCGGAAGTGGCCACCGTGGGAGGCATGGTCAAGCAGTACCAGGTGCAGCTTGATCCGCTCAAACTGGCCAGTCTCGGTATTACTCAGGCTGAGGTGACCGAAGCTATCGGCAAGGCCAACCAGGAAACCGGTGGCGCGGTGCTGGAGATGGCAGAGACCGAGTTCATCGTGCGGGCTTCCGGATACTTGAAGACGCTTAATGACTTTCGTGCGATCCCGCTCAAGCTGGGCTCGGGCGGTGTTCCGGTGACCCTTGGCGATGTCGCCACGATTCAGTTGGGGCCGGAAATGCGGCGTGGCATTACTGAACTCGACGGCGAAGGCGAGACCGTCGGCGGCGTGGTGATTTTGCGCAGCGGCAAGAACGCTCGCGAGACCATTGCGGCGGTCAAGACCAAACTCGACGAACTGAAAAGCAGCCTGCCGGCCGGGGTGGAAATCGTCACCACCTACGACCGCAGCAAGCTGATCGACCGCGCTGTGGAAAATCTCAGCCACAAGCTAATCGAAGAGTTCATCGTCGTCGCGTTGGTGTGTGGGATCTTCCTCTGGCACCTGCGCTCATCCCTGGTGGCGATCATCTCCTTGCCTGTTGGTGTGTTGATTGCCTTCATTGTCATGCGCTACCAGGGCATCAACGCCAACATCATGTCCTTGGGCGGGATAGCCATCGCCATCGGCGCCATGGTCGATGCCGCCGTGGTGATGATCGAGAACGCCCACAAGAAGATTGAGGCATGGCACGCGGCCAATCCGGGGGAAGAACTGAATGGTGAACGTCATTGGCATGTAATGACCGAAGCGGCGGCAGAGGTAGGCCCGGCGCTGTTCTTCTGTTTGTTGATCATCACCCTGTCGTTCATTCCGGTGTTCACCCTGGAAGCTCAGGAAGGACGGCTGTTCGGCCCTTTGGCTTTCACCAAGACCTACGCCATGGCCGCAGCGGCGGGATTGTCAGTGACCTTGGTGCCAGTGCTGATGGGCTACTGGATTCGAGGACGAATTCCCAGTGAACATCAGAACCCGTTGAACCGGTGGTTGATTCGGATCTATCAGCCCGCCCTGGACGTAGTCTTGCGTCGACCAAAGATCACGCTGCTGGTGGCGCTATTGGTTTTTGTCAGTGCGCTATGGCCAATGTCTCGCTTGGGTGGCGAGTTTCTCCCCCCGTTGGACGAGGGCGACCTGCTCTATATGCCTTCAGCTCTGCCGGGATTGTCGGCGCAGAAGGCCGCGCAACTACTGCAACAGACCGACCGCCTGATCAAGACCGTGCCAGAGGTTGAACACGTCTTTGGTAAAGCCGGCCGCGCTGAAACCGCCACCGACCCGGCACCGCTGGAGATGTTCGAAACCACCATCCAATTCAAGCCGCAC
The DNA here is from genome assembly GCF_059716135.1 of Pseudomonas sp. LBUM1651. Taxonomy (NCBI): domain Bacteria; kingdom Pseudomonadati; phylum Pseudomonadota; class Gammaproteobacteria; order Pseudomonadales; family Pseudomonadaceae; genus Pseudomonas; species Pseudomonas sp. LBUM1651. The sequence continues at coordinate 2,215,753 of NZ_CP166805.1, forward strand.
GAGCAATGGCGTCCAGGCATGACCCAGGAAAAGTTGGTGGAAGAACTGGATCGAGTGGTACGAGTCCCCGGGCTGACGAATATCTGGATACCACCGATTCGCAACCGTATCGACATGCTGGCCACTGGGATCAAGAGTCCCATCGGAGTGAAAGTTGCCGGCACCAACCTAGCGGAGATCGATGCCGCGACTCAGGCGGTTGAGCGAGTGGCCAAGGGCGTGCCCGGCGTCAGTTCGGCTCTGGCCGAGCGTCTGACCGGTGGCCGCTATATCGACGTGGATATCGACCGCAAAGCCGCCGGTCGCTACGGACTGAATATCGCCGATGTGCAGTCCATCGTGGCCGGCGCTATCGGCGGTGAAAACGTCGGCGAGACCATTGAAGGACTCGCACGCTTCCCGATCAACGTACGCTACCCCCGTGAGTGGCGTGACTCGCTCGGTGCCTTGGAGCAATTGCCGATCTACACCCCGTCAGGGAGTCAGATCACCCTCGGCACAGTGGCGAAGGTCAAAGTCACGGACGGCCCACCAATGCTCAAGAGCGAGAACGCACGGCCTTCGGGCTGGGTGTACATCGATGTGCGGGGTCGGGACATTGCCTCGGTGGTCGCCGATCTACGCCGGGTCGTCAGTGAGCAGGTCAAGTTGCAGCCCGGTATGAGCCTGAATTACTCAGGGCAATTCGAATTTCTGGAGCGGGCCAACGCCCGACTCAAACTGGTGGTGCCTGCCACGCTGTTGATCATCTTCGTGCTGCTCTACCTGACTTTTGCCCGCTTCGATGAGGCCTTGCTGATCATGGCCACTCTGCCATTCGCACTGACTGGCGGAGCATGGTTCCTATATCTGTTGGGGTTCAACCTGTCAGTCGCCACCGGGGTCGGCTTTATCGCCTTGGCCGGTGTTTCCGCCGAATTTGGCGTGATCATGCTGCTCTACCTGAAGAAAGCCTGGGCCGAACGTGAAGACCTCGGCGACAACACTGAGCGCGGGCTGGTTGCGGCCATTCGTGAAGGCGCCGTGCAGCGCGTGCGACCCAAAGCCATGACTGTGGCGGTCATCATTGCCGGTCTGTTACCCATCCTGTTGGGCAGCGGTACTGGCAGCGAAGTGATGAGCCGCATCGCCGCGCCGATGGTCGGGGGTATGGTCACCGCGCCCTTGCTTTCCCTGTTTGTCATTCCGGCAGCCTACCGCTTGATGCGCCGCCGGCGCCTCCCAGTTGAAACCACCACCCCTCAAGGAAAAGTCATATGAAACTGACCCTGATCGCCGTTGCAAGCACCGTAGTTACGCTGTCTTTTTCGGCCCTGGCAGAGGACATGCCGGGCATGAAAATGGACGGTATGGAGGGCATGCAGATGAAGCAGGAAACAAAGCAGGCCCCGGTAGCCAATGCCGAAGGAACGATCAAGGCTATCGATACAACTAAGCACACTGTGACCATCTCCCACGGCGCTGTTCCCGCCGTGCAATGGCCGCCGATGACCATGGCCTTTTCCGTGACAGAAGATCAGCTGACAGGGCTGACGTCTGGAGACCGAGTGTCGTTTTCCTTTCGGTTAGAGGGTGGCAGAGCCACGATTGTGTCCATCAAAAAGTGAAACAGCGGTAATTGAAGTGGCCGGCACGCATTGTCGCGCCGGTTACTCCAATCTACCTGTACACGAAAACCAGTGGTTCAGTGACGTAACGTGAATGGCACTATTGGTAGAGCGCAGCGGCGTTCGCGTTCTACCTGTTGCTGTTCACCTACGATGGTTTTAAACGCGAGGACTCGATCCATGAAAGAAGAGCCTCGGATTGGACGATGCCCACTCGGGAAGAGATTGGACGAGCCAATGAGAGGAATTAGGATCGGAGTCCTCCGCTGACACCAGGATCCGGGGGGTGAGTCAAAGGTGGCAGGACGTCACCTCCCCGGAACAGGCACGCTCAGGGCAAGTAGCCAGCAGCCTGGACGAGGTGGTTGTCCTGCCCGGCAACGATGAGATGCATGGGCACATGGGGTTGCTCATCAACGGAAGTGACCTCAAACCCACCCACCACCAGCGGCTGTCGCTCACACATTTCGGTCGACTCTCCCGCCAGTTTTTTCGCCATTTTCGCGTGGTTCGCTGCGATTTCATTGAGAGTTGACACGTTACATCTCCGGGTGACGGACCCAGCGTATCGCTGGCGTCCATAAGTATTGATTGATTGGCCGCCACGTCAGAATTCCGTCGTTCCGGGGCGGCTACGGCCAGCGTTTGCAAAGCCTGAGCCAGAGGTGGTTACAATTTCTTGACGGGCGTTTTCAGGCGACGAATGGTGGTCGGTTGCTGGTTATAAATCGGGCGTAAACTGGCAGGGCTACTTCATCAAAAGGAGCCGCAATATGATTGCCGACCGAACGACCGCACAGACGTCCGCGGACAAAGCTGTCTGGGATCAATATTTCTGCGCTGCGCTGATTGCGGAAAGCAATCTGACGGCGCCGGTTGTAGGAGGGGCCACTCATGAGGACAGGCAGAATCTGTTGATTGAAAGAGCCAAGGCGCTCGCTGACAAGATGATGGATACCCGCGAATAAATGAAAAAGCCCGACCTTTTCAGGTTGGGCTTTTTCATGGGCGTTCAGGCTCGGCTATTTCGGGCTGTCGAGTTGATCCAGCGCCCGGTTTACGTCGAGTTCAGCCAGCATGATGATCTGAGCAATGCCCAACAGGGTATTGAGACTCGGCCCGTGCGTAAGGTCCGCCAGGTCCATGGTCATGACATGGGCTGATGCCAGTGATACGCAAGCGTGTCCCAAAAGGTCTTCGGTGTTGATGTGCGGATCGAGGATGTACATCGTGCTCGGTGTTCGTGGGGTGGCCCGGATGTCGGCGTGGGAGGGGATGCGGTCGGGGTCTTCGTGGCGTTTTTCCGGGTCGAAATTTTTGGAGGGGGATGTTGAATCGGTTTCTGGCGGATTGGGTGTTGGCTTAGGCATAGATGGAACTCCAGTACTGAATAAATGGAGCCATCACTTTCGCTACCAAACGAAGGGTGGTGGCCAGGCGCAGGTTGGTAGACCGGAGTACTGGAACCGGCGCCTCCGAAAAGGCCCTGCGCACGACCACCATAAAAGCCACGACCTGAACGGGCGTCAGCATAATGGAGCGTTGTACGCAGTACTCCGGGCTACCAAACCCGATCGCTGATTTTTTCAGCGACCGGCAAACGATAGAGCCCAGGCCCAAGGCGCACAAGCCGGCGGATTCTGGCGTACCCGTAGGCAATGACGCAAGGCGCTGTAGCTTTCGCGAAGTAACCGGCGAGGCTTTTAAACACGGGGGTGTTTAACAGATTGAATCGATATCCAGCGTGTACGGTGCCCCGATCGTGTGCCCATAGATCGAAGCCGTCAGCGCGTCCCCCTCAGGGTCTTCCGGCGCCATGGCCAACGGTTCCTTGACCTGGTTCTCAGGATGCGCCAGCCAGCGATCGATGTTTTTCATGAGCTCCTCTGGCTGTTCTGACAGCGATCCGTAAAGCGCTTGTGCGCTAATCCTCTGAGGATGAATGCTATCCAGGCGTGCGACGGTGGTCTCAATCCTGCTCTTTTCAAGGCCGAGTGCGCGGATGTTGTTCTCCTGGGTGCGAGCGTAAGCCTCCGAACGTCCTCTTAAGTCGCGTTCTATCGCCCGCAGGTCAGTGATGGCCTGTGCCAGTGAATCCTTGACCCACTTAAACTCGCTATCAGTGATCCGCGTACGTTTCTCGTCGTGCGCCTGCTTCCATCGCAGTAAAACCGCCCAGCATGCGGGAACGTAGCCACCGGTCATTGAATGATTCCCTGCCTGGAATATCTGCGCCAGCAATGGCGGCCGATCCGGTAGCCCGTTTTTCTGCTGAATCGCCAAGGAGCACGCTGCATGTTGGGTGATTGTGTCGCAACCGGGTTCCCACATGAACGCGGACTTTTTCCCACGCTCAATCTCTACCGGCATGAAGTGCTGCAACTTGCCATGGTGATTGTAGGGCTCACCCGTCCAGTTCGTGATGCCCGTAAAAAACACCGACATCCCGACCGGCACGTTAGCAAGCGTCAAAGCCAACCCCGTCGCGAAGACACCGGGCTTGGTGTCCATCCAGGTTCCCGGCACGCTCGGCACCGGGTCGTTGTGATTGACGACGCGGTGATGCACCAAGTCCTTCGCGCCCGTAACGAAGTTGGCATCGCCCGCGCGGGGGGCGCCGTAGGTGTAGAGCTGGAGGGTGTAGCCCTCAGTTCTGCGACGCAGCATTTCCGAAAGTATCAATGCCACCGCACCACCGAGACTATGGCCGCAAATGATGAGCTTCTGCCCGACATAGAATTTTTCAAGATAATTAACAACGAATTCGTAGGCTTTCTGCGCGGCTTCGTAAAAACCTCGGTGCACTTTGCGGTCTGTGGCTTCAAACGGCACTTGGAGTGCATCGGCATCGCGCAGTCCATCCGCGATAAGCTCGTAGGTGCCACGTACTGCGATCAAGATCAGTTCGTCGTTGTGGGTAATGAAGGCCTGGGTGTCGGTGGCCTTAGCACCAAGCGCTCTGTCATCAAGAAAGTGAATTTTCTCAGGATCTTCCTGATCGGCACTTTGATGAGGCTTGTTGACGTTATAAAGGTCTGGATCGAACGGCACGATTTCCAGTCGCTTGGAGTACGGAACATCCTCATACAGCGGGTAGAAAGCTTTGGTTTGCGATGCATCGACACGCCACAGCTCATCGGACTTCGCTAATGCATCTCCAAACCAGTTTCCAACGCTGGGTTGGAGAGGGAATGATACTGGACCTTTTTCGATGGGACGTTTTTCAGGTTTCATGCCAAACGGGCAGTAGCTAAGGGTAGCCATTAGCGCGAGCTGATAGAGATTCAACGCACAGAACTCGGGGGAGGTCGACAGCATTGGTTGCAGTGCTCGCAAAGGGCGAACTTCCAGTACCGTGTGTTTGAGTGGCATCAGGGCTACGCCGAGCTTCCCGAATTCACCCATGGTTTTCGCTCGGTTTGGGCTATGCGGATAATGACGATAGACCTCGGGTGGCAGGTGAGAAGCATGCTTGACCAAGTGACGTACTTCGACTTGGAAAAACTCATCCGCGCACGCTTGCGCGGGGTTTTCGCGGGGGCGGCTGGCGTCTGGGTTCAGGTATCGGGTTTGCTCGGCACGTACTTGGAGTTCGGTAATTTCGAGCGGGTAGTGTGGTCGTGCACTTAGATCTTTATATAGCTGATTAGCCCCCTGATACTTCTCATCAAACCTCAGTGAAATGGGCCCTGCGTATTGACTCTCAACTCTTGCGGTGCCTGTGGAGTCGAGATTTCCCGTGTATTTCTTCCCTTCTGAATCGGTAACAACGTAGCTCAATCCAGCGTAAGGCTCCCCACAGCCAATCTCGTTGACCAGTTGAAAGCTACTCCACTTACCTTGTACGGGGCAGGCAAGTACGCGATTACTCAACCGTGACTCCATTTCTTTTCCCAATGATGTCATGTTGAAATCTCCTATTCCGTGCAGCCGGGGTAGATAGTGCAGACGCGTCCGTCCACCATTTTGAAGGTGCTGAAATCGGTGTAATTGCCATCGCAATAAGCACGCTCGTCTTCAAAGCCTTTCCCCATACAGCGTTTCCATCCACCAGGCACCTTGACCCATGTATCTCCCCAGCCAGGTTTTTCCTCATCCGCCAACTTGATCATCATCTTCACGGTCTTACCTGGAAGCTGATCGAGGGTGTAAGCCGAAAAGGGATGGCCTCGGTCCAGCTCGCCCTTTGCATCAGCTGATTTGCAGTCAAGGATTTTGCGGAGGATGCGAGGCTTGCCTGAGGTGCGAAATAACCACTGACATTGACCATAAAAAGTACTTTCGCCGGCTTCGTTGAAGCTGCTTTTGTACTTTTCCTCCAACTCATTGGGGATTACGACTGTGGCGAAATCTCCACCGAAATCGCCTCGTTCTTTGCCGTAAGAGGAATTGATGTCTAGCTTGATGCGCGATATGACCAGCGGACAGCCGCTTACCGTCCGATACATGGCAATTTCAGAATTGGGTGTGTAACTTTCACGCCACTTCATGTTGTACCCGACGGCCGTATTCCTTCCCCCCGGCACCGTGCAGGTTTCATCTTTGGCCGGCACATACTCGGCGATTGCCTTATAGGCAAAGTTGGGCGGTAAATCGGCGGTGAAAGTGAATGTGTCCGTCTGTTGGGCGCAACTAGCAGACGCCGCGAGGGCGAATCCTAGGGCCGAAATTCTAAGCAGCGACTTCGTCTGTAAATTTGTTGGTGTCATAGGGTAACGTCCTTATTAGCGCCGCTCGGGCAGATGATTTGAGCCGAGCAGCTTTTCTTCCGACTTCTACAACGCGACGGCCCCCGCTGCCATAACAGCTGGAGGCGCGTCGTCCTGCTCTACCACGTCAGCGCTTTCGCAATCTCATTTGCCGCCGTTTCGGATTGGTCTCCTTCCATGATGGGCGCTCGCAATATCGACCGGTGCTTGTCGCGGGGCACGATCCAGAACACCATTTTTGTTGGGGTTTTCCCTTGGAAGGCCGCAATAGGCATCTCAGCGGATACGCCTTCGTCGTCCGGGAGTTTCGTTACTTCGAACTCCCATTTGCGGCCGGTTACCTGCGGCTTTTCATCACTGACCTTTTTGGAAAAATGATGCCCTGATTTTCCGACGTTTTTAGGCGAGAAATTTGTTTTGCGTACTTCTCCTGCAAGAAGTCGAAACTTCTTCGTCATGAAGGCGCGCAATAACGATTCAAGCTCATCTTCATTCGCCTGAGGCGAGCCCGCGGCAAAGCCGATTTGTGCATGCGTTTGCAGATCTTCGTAGAAGAAACGGTTTGCAGTGCCGAACCTCAATCGGTAGTCCCCTACACGCAAAGGGAGTTTGATGCCGTTCCTATTATGAACCAATGCATTCTCATCACCCGGGACACCCCAGTCGAGTGACTCGTCCTGCCAGTCAATTAGAGCGCGGTTCCAGACGATGGCGTCAGGATCTCTGCCCTGGCGATAGGCTAGATCTGCAGCGAAATCCAGCACCACTTCATAGAGTGTTCCAAAGTAAGAAACATACTCCCAGCCAGACAGGGCCAACCCAAGCGAGCTGCTGGCAGCGTCGAGGTCGCCGCGCCGGTACTGAGCCACGCCGAGGTAAGCGTTAACGCGAGCGATCTCCTCGGGAAAGAAGACATTCGGAAGTGCCTGTTCTGCCAGCTCGGCGGCCTTGGACCATCCTCCAGGGATCTTCCAGTGTGAATCCATGTCACGAATTTGCTCAGCCATTGTGCGTTCGCGGAACAGAGCTGGTGCGCTCGGCCACTTCAGCGCTGCGAATAGCTGGCGCAATTGCTCTGCTACCTGAGCCCTGTCCGGCGAATGGAAAGTCACATCGACATCCAGTTTCCAGTCGCCGTGTAGGGTTATCCAATGGGCACCGACGCATTTCTCCCTCTCGCATCCCCATTTCCTTTCTACTTTGACGGAAGGTAAACCGTCGAAGGGTAGATCGGGCATTGGCAAAGCAAACGCCGGTGCCGTGGGGAACTTCTTGTAGGATTCGACCCATTCCTGCCGTTGCGCTGGGCTCTGCTTGCGCTGTAGTTCCTCATAAGACAGGGATATCTCGGCGGTCAGTTCGCTGCCCTCCAAAATCTGTGTGTAGCGCGCATACGCTGCGTATTCCCGAAAATCCACTGGATCGAACTTCACCAGCTTCCACTGCCCCAGCATCAGTGGCATCGAGAAGTCAGCCAGCTTGTAGCGCAGACGCGGTTCGTCCGGCGCCAAGTGCCATGAATCTGGGTACGGGCTGGCGATCTCGAACAGCTTTTCTTGCAAGCGTGCCACCTCTGTTCTTTCGCCCGCAATCATGCTTGCCTCGATGGCCATGGCAAGCATTCGCAAGATGCTGGAATCGCGTCTGCCCGTTCTACCGAAGGACGCTGCTTTGAGTTCCCAGTAAGCAATCCGCTCTTCGGCTGCTTTACGTGTTTCGACGTATCTCCCCTGCTTGTGCAGGAGGTTGACGAGCAGGTCTCCAGCGTCGAGGTCCACGTAATTAAAGGTGTCACTCTCGCGGCCTGCCTCCATGGCTACGCGGGCCGTGATAGTGGCCTCGGCCCACGATCCCTCGTCGTTCAGGCGTTGTGCTTCGCGCAGTAGCTCTGTCGCGTTTGGTGGGATGGCTTGCACTTGCCCCGTCGGCGCCGCCCAGGTGGAGGTGCAGGTTGACAGCAAGACTGCGGCAATCAAGGAACAGCATCGGTTTCGTATTGAACTCTTCATGTTTTTCTCTCTGGTGTATGCCGGGAACCCACTCATATCGGCCCATCCCACTTCCAAAAATCGATCAACAATCGCACCCGCTCAAAATGCTCCACCGGACTCTCATCCCCCCGCACCTCCCACTGCGACGACAACGTAAAACCCGGCGCCTGCAAACTCTGAATCAACAGAAATTCCAACTGCTCCGGCTCCAACCAGCCCCACGCATCCGCCATGGCCAAGCGCTCACGCAACCACACGTCAGGGTCATGCTGTTCGGCGAGGTTGGCGTAGGCCTCAACATGCTCGGCCAGCAAGTACCGATGGGCGTTGAGCCGGCGAATTTCCGAGGCCTGCGGTTGGGGCAGGGGCGTGCGCAACCAGAGTGGGCTGTCCGGGACGGGGTACGTGCCGGGGGCAGGGTTTTGAGCTGTTTTCCAGGCTGTGCCGTCCCAGTAGCAGACGCTGATCGCCGGCCCAAGAAAGGCTGGATATTCTTCAAGCGGCAGGTGTTTCAGCGCTCGACTCAACACTCGGTTGTCGTGAAAGCGATACAGCGCCTGATAGGGACGCGTCCCGACAATCAATCGTTCTTGCCAGTGATTGACAAATCCGCGCAAGGCGCCTTTTTCCACGCTCGCGAGCCAGCCCCAATTGCGTTCTGGATGATCCAGCAGGCCGTCGAGGCGTCTGTCGCCGGACTGATCCAGCGTGAAAATAAATGGGCCGGCATCGGCCAGATTCGCGAGGGTTGTTCCGTTGTAGACGCTCAAATACTGCTCATGCCCGCTGGATTTCAACAACAGCTGACGGGTTTCGCGTTCGTTCTGCGAGTCCAGCACCAGGCACAGTTCATGGCCCGAGCGGCGCTGTTCGTTCATCCATTGGCGGGGGAGTGTGTTGATCATACGGCGGCTCCTTCCGTTGGGCAGACGCCATCTCGGCAGGCTTCGCAGATTGGGCAGAAGTCCGCCGCCAACGCGTTGCTTGCCGCCATCAGTGCGGGCTGGGAAGACGCGAGCATAGGCGGCAGTTCAGGTGGCACAGACAAGCCATCAACTGACCGAGGCGCAGCGACTGAGGCGGCAGACACGCGCATCGGAGCGCCACCGATCTGGAGTTCGCTGCTGCCGAATATTCCGCCGCCGCCTACCTGTAAATGTTCACCACCGGCTTCGATCGAGAACTTGGTCCTGGCCTTCAGAATGATTAGATCAGCCTCAATAACAACGGCCCGGCCAGCGCTAAAGGCCATCGTTTGATCAACGTGGGTATGACTGTTGCCGGCAACTTGCAGATAATCGTTGGCCTTGAGCTGCGTGTGCCGATCACCGGTGGTGGTGCGGTGTTCCGTGGCTTCCAGCACGGTAAAACTGTCGCCCCTGACGGTGGTGCGCAGCTCGTTGCCGACCTCCAGACGGCTGTCGTTTTCTATCCGCTGTTCCATGTCCCGCTGGGCGCGCAGGTAAATCAATTCCTGACCGGCACGGTCTTCAACGTGCAGTTCACTGAACCCCGTGCTGTCTGGCGAGCTGCGGGAGCGGAATACGCTGCGGGTTTTGTTGGCGGGTAATTCGTAGGGCACCGGGTTGGCGCTGTTGGGGAGGCACCCGATGATTTCGGGATGATCAGGGTCGCCTTCCTGAAAACTGACCTGGACCTCCATGCCTACTCTCGGCAAGGAGACGCCGCCAAAAGCATTGCCAGCCAGGAGGGAGGAGACCCGCAGCCAGCAACTGCTTTTATCGTCGTTGCGACCTTCGCGATCCCAAAAGAACTGCACCTTGACCCGACCGTAGTCGTCGCAGTGAATTTCCTCGCCTTTCGGGCCGGTGACAACGGCGCTTTGAACGCCGGCGATGCGCGGTTTGTTGTGGGTCAACGGCGAGCGGTAGATCACATCCCAAGGCGTGGCGAGGAATTCGTTCCGGTAACCCTGAAAGCTGTTTTCATCGCCGGTGCCGGTGTAGGCCGCGTACTGTTGCAGGACCTGAGGTTGCTCCCCTTCATGCTCGATTTCAGTCAACAACCACAGGTCGTTCCATTCTTCGTCTGGATGTTCGGACAGTGGCAGGAAGTGCCCGGAGAGTAGCGCCGGTTGATCGCTTTTACCCCGCGCCACACGGCACTCGGCGCCGTGACGCTCCTGTTCGCGTCGACTCAACAGCTTGCCGCGATCGCGCTGGGTAAAACGACCGGGGTACTGGTAATCCTCCAGATCCGGCTGAGTCCTGGAATTATCAGACCTGCTCTCGGCCTCCAGCAAAATCCGCGCTTTGTTGAAGTCATAATCGCGGCGAGTGGTGCGGCTGGTGCTGGCTTTCACTTGCACGTCAAAGTGGTTGACCACCGGCGTTTCGGCGACCATGCCATTGTTGTGTTTATAGCGTGTCGGACGGTCGAGCCTGGGAAACACAGTCTGGTCGTCGCCAAACACCATCACATGTTTTTCGCGGCTGTGCTGGAAGTGGTAGTGCAGGCCTTCTTCTTGACAGAGGCGTTCTATGAACTGGCGATCTGACTCCGCGTACTGAACGCAGTACTCGCGATCCGGGTAAACGCTGCCCAGTTGAAACTGGTGGAAGTCACGATGGATCCCGTGGTCTTCCAACACCTGCGCAATGATTTTCGGGACGGTCATTTGCTGAAAAATGCGGCAATTAATGCGGTGCTCCAGGTACGCCAACTGAGGCACCAGTGTCACGCTGTAGTGGGTCAGGCCATTTCCGAGACAGCCTTTGCTCACGCAATGAATTTGTCCGTGAATGCCATCGCCGGCGTCGTTAAAAGCGAGAAAGGCCAGTTTGTGCAACAGGTCGTTCTGATTCAGGTCCCGCCTGTCGCTGACCAGCTTGATCTCAAAGGCGTAAGGCTGGCTGATGACTTCCTTGCCGGTGAACCTGAGCACCTGAAGGTCATGTTGAAAGTCGTCGATCGTAAGGCTGAAACGGGCGTGGGGATTTGCGTTGAGCATCCAGGGTTCCTTTTCCTGTGGCGTGGCACAGGCTTCGGGACGTTGATGCAACGCTTGCGTATGACCCTCCATGGCCAACACAACAAAACGCCCCGGAGCCGGGTCAGTGCAACTTATCAGGGGTTAACAGGAATTGGCGTGAGGCGCCTTCGAAATTGAGCATTTCAGAGTTTTCCGACCCCGATTCCGAATTAATCCGTAGGAGCGGGCCTTGTCGGATGGCCGCTCAGCAGCGATGGCGTCGGCAAGATCGTCATCGCCGGCAAGCCGGGCTCCTACGGGTTTTACGTGGGCTGCACACAGGGCAAATGTCTTATATTCATAAAAGGTATAAATAGATAATTATATATTCCTTTTAATGTTAATCCGTGAGGTGCACTTTGAACGCCTGACCATCCGTTCGGATGCGTTCGACCTCACATAGGAAGCTTCAACATGACCATCAAAGCGATCAACGTCCGCAACCAGTTCAAGGGCGTCATCAAGGAAATCGTCGAAGGCGAAGTGGTCTCGGAAATCGATGTGCAAACCGCCTCCGGGATCGTCACCTCGGTGATCACGACGCGATCGGTGAGAGACCTTGAGTTGAAGGTGGGGAGCGAGGTGATCGCTTTCGTCAAATCCACCGAGGTCTCGATTGCGAAGCTGTGAAAAGGATTTTCGACGATTCGAGAAAGCCCAGCTTTTTCAGGTTGGGCTTTTTCACGCCTGGCACGTCACTGATCCTTTTCGCAATTGACCATCCACGACACGCCAAACCGGTCGATCAGCATCCCGAAACGTGCGGCCCAGAAGGTCGCTTCCAGCGGCATTTGCACGCTGCCGTCTTCGGCCAACGCGTTGAAGACTCGCTCCGCCTCGGCAATGCTGTCGACATTCAGTGAGACCGAACAACCGGCCATGTCATCCGTGGGGCGATCAGGTGTGGTATCCGACCCCATGATCGCCTGGTCGCCCACCGACAGGCGGGTATGAATGATCAGGTTGTGCAGGTCCGCCGGAAAGTGCTCGCGCGCCGGGCTTTCACCGAAGGTCATCATCATTTCGAGCTGGCCTTGCAGGGCTTGGGCATAGAAGGTGAACGCGGCTTTACAGTCGCCGTTGAAGATGAGGTAGGGATTGATTTTCATGTTTTACTCCCGGTGATAAAGGAGGCAGAGGGAGGCGCTATTCACCTCCGGCTCTGCGATGGTTGGGCTCCACCAGCAAAGCGTTAGAGGTGGTAATTCGCAACATTCGTTTAGATGTTTTTCCTATTGGACCGACGTGGCTTATGGCTTTGCGCAACTGCGCTTTCAGGCCGCTGCACGAGGTGCCAAGGGACGCAGCAAACGTTCGATAGCCCCACCCACAAGATTTTCCAGCATCTCAACCCGCTCATGTTCCTCCAGCGCCTGATGCGCCAGCCAGCTCGGCGCGCTGTTGAGCAGATTGGCGATAGCATGTGCGGCGGCACGTTGCGCCTGCTCGCTGAAGCGAGGCTTGGTACCGAGCATCAGCAGCAATTTGCGTTCGTACTGTTCGCGTAACTGCCGAACGCGTGCCTGCTGCTCATCATTCAGGCAACCGCTGTCGCGTTCCGCCAGACGGAAATGCCAGGGCATTTCCTGATGCAGATTCAGGTGTGCGCGGATCAGGTTTTGCAGTTTGTCGCGTTTCGCTGAAGTTTTTTGATCGATACGCCCAAGCGTCGACAGCAATTCTTCATAGAACTCCTCGATCAGGTCGAGCAGCAAGTGCTGCTTGCTGGGGTAATGGTGATACAACGAGCCCGGGGCGAGCCCCAGGCACGTCGCGAGCTCTCGCATGCCGACTTGACCGAAACCCTTGCTGGCAAACAGCTCCAGCACCTTGTCCCGGTACTCGGCGAAACGTGAACAACGCTCAGGCATAGGCATGGAAGCCGCGCCCCGTTTTGCGTCCCAGGTAGCCGGCGGCAACCATTTCCTTGAGCAGTGGCGCGGGGCGATATTTGCTGTCGTTGAAACCGTCGTAGAAGGCTTCGAGAATCGCCAGTACGGTGTCCAGGCCGATCAGGTCCGCCAGCGCCAGCGGGCCGATCGGCTGGTTGCAACCCAGGCGCATGCCGGCATCGATGTCATCGGCACTGGCCAGGCCTTCCTGAAACACCAGAATCGCTTCGTTGATCATCGGCACCAGAATCCGGTTGACCACAAAACCCGGACGGTTGCCGGCGGTGATCGCGGTTTTGCCCAGGGTAGTGGCCATGTCCAGCGCCAGCGCGTGGGTTGCGTCGCTGGTTTGCAGGCCGCGAATCACTTCGATCAGGCCCATCACCGGCACCGGGTTGAAGAAGTGCAGGCCGATGAAACGCTCAGGCTCGCTGACGCTGGCGGCAAGCTGGGTGATGGACAGCGACGACGTGTTGGAGGCGATCACACACTCGGTGCTGACCTGCGCGGCGATCTGTTGCAGCACGCGCAGTTTCAGGTCGAGGTTTTCGGTGGCGGCTTCGATGACCAGTTGCGCGTTCTGCAGGCTGCTGTAATCGGTGCTGGTGCGGATCTTGTCGAGGGCGGCGAGCTTTTGCTCCTGGGTCAGCGTGTCCTTGCTGACCTGTCTGTCGAGGTTTTTACCGACGGTCGCGAGTGCCTTTTGCAAAGCGCTCTCGGAGATGTCGATCAAGGTCACATTGAAGCCAGCCAGGGCACAGACTTGCGCGATGCCATTGCCCATGGTGCCAGCGCCGATTACGCCAATGTTTTGCAGATTCATGTAACAAGTCCTTCCGATCAAACCCTTCGATACCTTGGCCGAGGCAACGGCCGAAGGCGTACCATTGGCCGCGAGTCTAGAACCGGCGGGACGGTTGTCCTATGCCGAAACTGTTCAACGGTGCTGGTGTTTTTTGCCATTCGGGTGATTGGGGAGCAAAGCGTTCAGATGCGGGAAAAGGACTCGGTAGCCGCCTACTTCGTGCAGGCGATGATCCATGGGCTGGGGGACAATCCGCAGCGACAGCGGGCTGCGCTGGAACAGGCAGGTATCGATCCGGCGTTGATCGAACAGCCCGTGGCGCGGGTGCCGGCCAGTGCATTTGCCGCACTTTGGTTGATCCAGATCCGCGAGCTCGACGACGAGTTCTTCCGGCTCGATTCCCACGGCATGCCGCCGGGCAGCTTCGCCCTGATTTGCCGCGCCTTGATTCAGGAGCCCGATCTGCACAAAGCCCTGCGCCAGTGCCTGAGCAACTTTTCGCTGTTCCTTCGCGACTTTCGCGGCACGCTGACGGTACGCGGCAAACGTGCGGTCATCAGCCTGGATACCTGCGCGCAGAACGATGAAGTTGCGCGTTTGGGCGAAGAGACGTTTCTGGTGCTGATGATCAGCCTGCTGTGCTGGCTGGGCGGTCGGAGAATCCCCATCGATCGCGCGGATTTTCGTCATGAGCGCGTGGCCCTCAGCGATGACCGTTTACTCTGGGGTCCCAACCTGACCTTCGGCGCCGAGCGCACCGAAATCGAATTCGCCAGCCACTACCTGCGCTTGCCGGTGGTTCAGGACCTCGCTTCGCTGAAAGTGTTTCTGCGCACCGCGCCGCAATGGCTGGTGATCCGCTTCCGCAACCAGCATGGCCTGGCGTCGCAGGTCCATCAGCGTTTGCGCAACAGTCATTACAGCCAGTGGCCGACCTTGCAGGCATTTGCCCTGGAGCAACACCTCAGTCCCAGCACCTTTCGCCGCAAGCTGGAGCGGGAGGGGTGTTCGTATCAGGAGATCAAGGACGAAGTGCGACGCGGCGTGGCGTTTGAACAGTTGCGTCAAAGCAAGGCCAGCATTGGTGACATTGCCGAGCAGCTGGGTTTTCAGGAACCGAGTGCGTTTCATCGGGCGTTCAAGAAGTGGACGGGGGAGAGTCCGGGGCGGTATCGGGCGCGGTTTCAGGAACACATGACGTCGGATCTGGATTGAGTTTTTGTCCAGTTTTTCTTTGTTATATGTAGGAGGATTTTCCGCTTGTAGTACCGCTTGTAGTCCTGAAATCTCTTGTGACGACCGTCCTTCTCCAATGGATGACACAGGCCGTTGAGGTGCTGTATTTATTTGCTCCAGCTCGAACTTTTCAATGGATTGGAAACGGCATGGATGGCTTGGTCAAGGAAGTGATTCCGTTACTTCAGTATTTGCTCCCGGGGTTTTTGGCTGCCTGGATTTTTTACTCACTTACGGCATTCAAACGGCCGGACACATTTGGGCAGATAGTCCAGGCGCTGATTTTTACCTTTGTGATCCAGTCGCTGGTTGTCGGTTTGGGAGCGTTGCTGCTTTTAACGGGGGAGCACCTTTTTTCAATTGGCGCCTGGGACAAAAAATCGGAGGCTTTATGGTCAGCGGTGATTGCCGTGGTGATGGGATTTCTTTCGTGCCACGTCGCGAACAGCGACAAGCTTCATGCGTTACTCAGGAAGCTGGAAATTACCACTCAAAAATCTTTCCCTTGCGAATGGTACAGTGCTTTTTCATCGAGACAGGGCTTCGTAATACTGCATTTGATTGGAGGAAAACGCTTGTTTGGCTGGCCAAGCGAATGGCCATCGGAGCCTGCAAACGGACAGTTTGTTCTCGAGTTCCCTCGCTGGATTGATAACGACGGCAATCCGATACCTGGCAGGGCCAGGGCCCTTGTTATTGATGCATCAAAAGTGCAGTGGGTCGAATTCGCACAAACAATAGGGTGATCAAATGACATGCAAAATGCCTACCGAAATGCCGCCTGAGTTGAGGCGATTAATGGAGGAATGGGATAAAGGTGGTCCTCCTCCCCCCGGGCTAGTGATTCCAATCGGGCCTCCACCTTCAAGAAGAGAGTTTCAGAGACCGCGCAAGCGCAACAGATAAACATGCCTGCGAGCCTTTCCCGCGTCACCTCATTGCTCGACCAGGCCAGACGCGCCTTGCTCCTTGTCTGGGGAACATCTCGCGGGTTGTTTCTGGGCCTGGTGCTGGCAACCCTGATCGCTGGCATGCTCCCGGCGCTGGCCGCCTGGCTGGGGCAGCGCATCGTCGATGCCGTGGTGTTCGCCATGCAGTTGCACGCGCAGCAGGGCAGTGCGCCGTTATGGCCCGTCGTGCGTTACGTGCTGTTCGAGGCGGGTGTGCTCGCGTTGCTTTCCGGGACTCAGCGGGCGCTGTCGGTGCAGCAGTCGCTGTTGCGGGTGCAGTTGGGACAGAAGGTCAACACGATGATTCTGGAGAAGGCCCAGACGTTGTCGTTGGTACAGTTCGAAAATTCGGAGTTTTACGACAAACTGGTTCGGGTGCGTCGCGAGGCATCGACCCGACCATTGGCGCTGGTGATGAAGTCGCTGGGGCTGATCCAGAACCTGATCGTGCTGATCAGCTTCGGTGTGTTGCTGGTGCATTTTTCGCCATGGGCGCTGGTGCTGTTGGTGGTCGGCGCACTGCCGGTATTTTTTGCCGAAGCGCATTTCTCCGGTGACGCTTTCAGGCTGTTCACCCGCCGTGCGCCGGAGAGTCGGCAGCAGAACTACATCGAGACGCTGCTCTCCCACGAGGCCTACATCAAAGAGGTCAAGCTGTTCGGTTTCGCGCCGCTGCTGTTGAAGCGGTATCGCGAGACGTTCGCGCGACTCTACGCCGAGGACCGCCGGTTGACCTTGCGCCGGGATGGCTGGGGTTTTGTGCTGGGGTTGCTGGGCACGTGGGCGTTTTACCTGGCCTACGCATGGGTGGTGGTTGACACCGTTCACGGCAGTATCAGCCTCGGCCAGATGACCATGTACCTGGTGCTGTTCAAGCAGGGTCAGACCGCGGTGAGCAGCAGCTTGAGTGCCATCAGTGGTCTTTACGAGGATGGCCTGTACCTGTCGAGCCTTTATGAATACCTGGCTGAACCCGTCGTCGCGGATGCCGGGCATCTCATCGAGGGGGCGCTGCCCGGCGATGGTTTGCGGTTCGAGAACGTTGGGTTCCGCTATCCGGGCGCGAGCCGCGCGGCGCTGGAGGGCATCGATCTGCACCTCGTGCCGGGGCACAGTGTGGCGCTGGTGGGGGAGAACGGTTCAGGCAAGACCACGCTCATCAAATTGCTGACCCGTCTCTACCGTCCCGATCAGGGCCGCATTCTATTGGACGGCAGCGATTTGCAGGCGTGGGAAGAAGGCGCACTGCGTCGGCGTATTGGTGTGATTTTTCAGGATTACATCCGTTACCAGTTCTCCGTGGGTGAGAACATTGGTGTCGGTGATACGTTGGCGTTCAACGATGAACAACGTTGGCAGGCGGCCGCCGCCGAGGGCATGGCCGCGCCTTTCATCGAGCGTCTGGATCGCGGCTATGCCACGCAATTGGGCCGCTGGTTTGCCGGCGGGCAGGAGCTGTCCGGCGGGCAATGGCAGAAGATCGCCTTGTCCCGCGCTTACATGCGCCGTGATGCCGACATACTGATTCTGGATGAGCCGACTTCAGCCCTTGACCCAGCGGCGGAAGCGGCGGTGTTCGAGCATTTCAGCGAGCACACCGAAGGTCGCATGACGCTGCTGATTTCCCACCGGTTTTCCAGTGTGCGCAATGCCGACCACATCATTGTGCTGGATCAGGGTGCGATCCTTGAGCGCGGCGACCACGACGGTCTGGTGGCGGCGGGCGGGCGTTACGCGCAGTTGTTCAACCTGCAGGCGCAAGGTTATCGATAGCCGTCAGGAGTCCTGAGTACCGCGATTTAGCGCCGGCCCGGCCATCTGCGGCGGTTTTGCCTTCATCAAGCCTTCAAGTGCCTGGCGATACTGGGTGCCGCCCAGGCTCATGCTGTTGTTGTGCGTACCACCCGGCACCAGCAGCAGGCGTTTGGGTTCGCTGGCGGCATTGAACAACTGCTGGCTGAATCGCGAGGGCATGAACGCGTCGGCCAGGCCATGGACCACCAGCAGCGGCATATCGATGTCGACGATCTTGTCGATGGAATCGAATTTCTGCGACAGCAACCAGCGCACGGGCAGCCATTTCACCGGCAGGTTGCTTTCGGCCACCTGCGCCACGGCATCGCCCAGCGAAGTGAAGGTGGACTCGATGACCAGACCGCGCACCGGAACGGCAATGTGGTCTTTTTTCGCCTGTGCGGCCAGGTCAGCCGCCAGGTCGATGGCCACGGCGCCGCCGAGGGAATGGCCGTAGATCAGGCGCTTGCTGGCGTCGGGTTGCATCGTCTTGAAACGTTCCCAGGCGGCTCGGGCGTCTTCATACACGCTGGCCTCCGAGGGCAGGTCACCTTTGCTCTGACCAAAACCGCGGTAGTCGATGGCCAGCACTGAATAGCCCATGGCGCGCAATTGCTCGATGCGAAATGCCTGACCTGTCAGATTCCAGCGCACCCCATGCAGATAGAGAATCGATGGTGCATCCCGACGCGCGGCGGGCCACCACCAGGCATGCAGGTTTTGTCCGCCTTTGAAGCTTGCGGACTTGATGTCGAATTCCTGAACGTCCTTTGGCAAGCCGCGATACCAGCCGGCGGTGCCCGGCTCGATACGAAACAGCAGCTCGCGTTCCGTGTGCTCAAGCACCCCGCAACTCACGGGCAGACCGACAATCAGCGCGGCCATGCACAGCAAGGGCAGCCAGCGTCGGCGAAGACGTGTGAGCAGGAAGGAAGGCATGAGTCGGTCTACCGGTAAAATAAAACTGAAGTCGGTTTTTAACAGAAGTGCACCGGCGACGGGAACATTTTCGACAATCGTTCACCCATCCCTGTAGGAGCAGAGCTTGCTCGCGAATGCGGAGTGTCAGGCAACGGAAATGTTGAATGACACACTGCATTCGCGAGCAAGCTTGCTCCTACAAAGGGTTGGTGTTGTTAATCCACCCGCAACACAATCTTGCCAATGTGTTCGCCACCCTCCATCCGCGCATGAGCCTGTGCCGCATCAGCCAGTGGATAGACCTTGTCGATCATCGGCAGGCAACGCCCGGCAGCCAATACCGGCCAGACATACTCGCGCAGTTGCTCGGCGATCGAGGCTTTTTCTTCGCGGGTACGCGAGCGCATCAGTGAGCCGGTGATCGTCGCACGTTTGCTCATGATCGCCATCAGGTCGACGTCTTTGGCGTGGGCGCCGCCGAGAAAGCCCAGCATCACCAGTCGACCCTCCATGCCCAGGGCCGAGATGTTCGAGTTCAGGTACGAGCCGCCCATGATGTCGAGGATCACATTGACGCCCTTGCCGGCGGTTTTTTCCTGAATCACCTGGACGAAATCCTGGTCGCGGTAGTTGATCGCCTCCGCGCCCAGCTTGCGGATCGCCGCGCACTTTTCCTCACTGCCTGCCGTGGCGAATGCCTTGACGCCGAACTCGCGACACAACATCAAGGCCGTCGTGCCGATGCCGCTGGTGCCGCCGTGAATCAATGCTCGCTGGCCTTTGCTGGCGCCACCCATGTCGAACAGATTCGCCCACACCGTGAAGAACGTTTCCGGGACCGCCGCCGCTTGCACCCAATCCATGCCTTGAGGAATCGGCAGTGTCTGGCTGGCCGGTGCGACGCAGTATTGTGCGTAGCCGCCGCCGTTGGTCAGTGCGCAGACGTTGTCGCCGACGATGAATTCGCTGACGTCTTTACCGACCGCCACCACTTCGCCGGCCACTTCCAGGCCTGGGATCGGGCTCATGCCGGGTTTCATCGGGTACTTGCCGGCCCGTTGAATCACGTCGGGGCGATTGACCCCGGCGGCGTGCACGCGAATCAACACCTCGCCCACACCGGCGGTGGGGGCCGCTTCCTGGCGCGGCTTCAACACCTCGGGGCCGCCGGGTTCGGTGATTTCAATCAGGGTCATGGTTTGGGGCAGATTCATGGGCGCGTCCTGTCTGGAAGGTGTTCAGTAAATGGGACCACATCAAGGTGGCAGTGACTCAGTTCAATACCGGTTGCAGCCGATCATGACGGTTCAGCAGGCGCATGCCGGGTTCCAGCAGCAGCGCCACGACAATGGCTCCCGCCGCGATGATGAACAACAACGCGTGATGCCCGCCGCTGGCATTGAACAACGCCGAATAGGCAAACCCGGCAATCGCCTGGAACGTAGCGAACGACACGGTGGCGCGACTCCAGGCGATTTGTTGCTGGTGATGCTGCGGGATCAGTTCGTGAACCCGTGCCAGCGCCAGCGGCACGATGCCCGGCGGGAACGAGCCAAGGATCACTGCCAGCGAGGCCAGCGCGGTAAATGAGCTGGAAATCGACAGCAGACCAACGGCAATTGCCTGCACCACCAGCACCAGGCGAATGCTCAGCCGTGCGCCCAGTTTGTCGGCCAGAAAGCCGTAGCTTACCGGCCCGATAATCGCGCCGACACCGTACATCACCCAAATCAGCGCACCAACATGCGACCCGGCACCGAGCCCGCGGGCGACGTAATCCACCAGAAACACCATGGCGGGCACGAGCCCGGCCGCCATGAACGCGTACTGGGCAAACAACAGATAAACCCGCGGATCGGTCGGCGCACCGGATTCGTCGCCAGACGGCGTGACAGTTGCAGGGTGTGCAGCTGACGGCCAACCGAACCAGCTTGCGGCGGTCAGCAACAGCGCCAGCAAACCGAGACCGAACCAGGTGTTCTGCAAACCCAGGCTCAGCAGCGGCGGAACAATCGTTCCCGATCCGGCAATGCCCAAACCGATGCCCAGAAAAATCGCACCGCTGGCCAATCCTCGGCGGGCGACCGGCACATGCGGCAGCACGGTCGCGGCGACCAGCACCATGATCGCGCCACCGGCGATGCCCGACAGCAGGCGCCAGCCGAAGAACCAGCTCACCGACAGCGGAAAGCCGCAGGCGAAAAACGACAGCGTCACCGCCAGCATCATCAGGCGCAGCGCGCTTTTGTTGGAGGTGCGGCGGGCCAGTGGATGGCCGATCAGTGCGCCGATCAGGTAGCCAACGAGGTTGGCGGCACCGAGGTACACCACGTCGCTGGCGGAAAACCAGTGCGCCTGGATCAACGAAGGAATCAACGGCGTGTAGGCAAACCGCGCCAGGCCGATGCTGACCAGGCTGGCGCAAAGACCGGCGAATATCGGCAGCCATATCGCGCTGCGCGGGGTGGTTGATGTGCTGAGCATGGGGGCTGTCCTGTAGGTTTATCTCTGGTGCCCAGCTTATCCAGATTTGTTGATTCAATAACGCAGCGAGTTTGCGCTATCGTGATGCATATATGCATCAGTGGAGGTCCGTATGAATTGGGATGACGCACGGGTATTTCTGGCGGTTTGCCGGGAATCGACGCTACGCGGCGCAGCGCGGGTGCTGGGTGTCGATCAGGCCACCGTCGGCCGGCGAATCACGGCGCTGGAAAAGTCCTTGAGTGCGACGCTGTTTCTGCGCACCTCCGAGGGGTACGCGCTGACCGCCGTTGGCGAAGCCGCATTGAAGGCCGTGGAAAAAATGGAGCATTCGGCGCTGGAACTGGAACGACAGATTCAAGGGCTTGATGATCGACTTACGGGCACCGTTCGGGTCAGCACCACGGACTCCATGGCCGTCGACTTCCTGATCCCGGCCATTGCCCGCTTGCATGAGCAACATCCTGACGTGCGGGTGCAACTGGACGCTTCGACGCAAATTATCAGCCTGTCGAAACGCGAAGCCGACATCGCTGTGCGTAACACCCGGCCGGACAACCCGGACCTGATCGCCCGGCGCATTGCGCGTTGGCCGGTGGGGCTGTTTGCTTCCAGAGACTATGTGGACGCCCACGGCGTGCCGGCGCCGGGTTCAGCGTTCGAGGGGCATGATCTGGTGGTGTATCAGCCGTATTTGCAGGGCCACAAGGACATGACGCTGGTCTCGGAACCGCTGGGGCGCGGGCGCATCGTCTCGAGCTTGAGTTCCGGCCTGCTGGTGCGCCGAGCCATTGCCGCCGGGATCGGACTGGGGGAAATTCCGGTGTACATGGGGGAGAGGGACGGGCTGGTCAGGCTGTGGCCGGAGCGCACGCGACCGGTGCCGTATGACGTGTGGCTGGTGACCCACGAGGACTTGCGGCATACCGCCAGGGTACGTGCGGTCATCGATGAGATTGTTGCGGTGTTTTCGGGGACGGGCGAGTAAGGCAAAAAGATCGCAGCCTCGCTGCGATCTTTTGATTTTCCAATCAGCGTTATGGCATTTCCGGCAATTCCTGAGGACGCAGGTCAAACACCAACACTTCGGCATCGACGCCATTGCTCAAGCTCAGCAGCTGTTCATCCCGAACCCGCACGCCATCGCCTTCCTGCAATGACATGCCGTTGAGTTCCACACTGCCGCGAGCCACATGCACATAGGCATACCGATTGGCGGCCAGTTCCAGGGTGGCGGACTCCTTGCCGTCGATCAGCCCGGCATACACCCGTGCATCCTGGCGCACCTTCAGTGAGCCGTTTTTCCCCTCGGGGGAGATGATCAGTTGCAGGCGGCCGCGTTTCTTCTGCGTGCTGAAGTGCTCTTGCTGATAGCGCGGTTTGGCGCCGCTGACGTCCGGCACAATCCAGATTTGCAGGAAGTGCACGCCACGGGTGGCCGAGTGGTTGTACTCGCTGTGCGCCACGCCGCTGCCGGCGCTCATCAATTGCACGTCACCGGGGCGGATCACCGAGCCTGTGCCCAGGGTGTCCTTGTGTTCCAGGGCACCTTCGAGCACATAGGAGAAAATCTCCATGTCGCGGTGCGGGTGCTGGCCAAAGCCTTTGCCGGCGGCGACGCGGTCATCGTTGATCACCAGCAGGTCGGAAAAACCCTGCTCTTTGGGGTTGCGGTAGTTGGCGAAGGAAAAGGTATGGAACGACTTCAACCAACCGTGATTGGCCGCGCCGCGATCGGAAGCTTTGCGAAGGGTCAGCATGATGAAATCTCCTGTTGGGACGTTGATTCGTCCGAGTGAGGAGAAGGTTAATGTTTATCGGTTGGTGCAATAAGTAGATGAAAATTGAAATACTGTCTCTGTAAGGTTGACAATATAAATCGGCTGTTAATGCCACACTTGGCGATAATGCACAGCACCACTTGATGCCGTGCGCGTCCCCTGTAGGAGCCGAGCTTGCTCGCGATAGCGGTGTATCAGCCGATATTGTGGGCGCTGATACACCGCTATTGCGAGCAAGCTCGGCTCCTACAGGGTTTGGTGTTTAGCCAGTAATCCTTTTTTGATCTCAGTGATTTTGAACCATGAAAACTGTAGCAATGGTGCTGTTTCCCGACTTTCTCCTGCTCGACATGGCCGGGCCAATGGAGGTGTTTTCCATCGCCAATCGCTACCTGGCTCCGACGGAGCGCTATGAGTTGTCGACCATCGGCACCGAACTCGGGGCATTGCGTGCGTCCAACGGCGTCAGCGTTCACCCCGACGTGCACATCGATCAGGCGGATCAAGCGTATGACCTGTTGCTGGTGCCCGGCGGTCCCGGTGCCTACAACGAAAAGCACCCGCCGTTACTCGACTGGCTTCAAAACGCCGTCAGCCGCGCAGGCCGCTATGGCTCGATTTGCACCGGCGCATTTGTGCTCGGGCACGCCGGTCTGCTCGACGGTTATCGCGTCACCACCCACTGGCATTACACCGAACGGCTGATCAAGGCCTTCCCGAAGGCGACGGTGGAGACCGACCGGATTTACGTGCAGGACCGCAACCTCATCACCTCCGGCGGCGTCACGGCCGGCATCGACCTCGCGTTGTCAGTCGTCGCCGAAGACCACGGCAAGAAAGTCGCCCAAGACGTGGCCAAGGTGTTGCTGGTGGTGATGAAGCGCCAGGGCGGTCAGGCGCAATTCAGTCCGTTGATGGCCGCTGTCGCGCCCCATGAAACGCCTGTGACCCGAGTTCAGAACTATATGCTTGAGCATCTGGATGAGGCGTTCAGCATCGAACGTATGGCGGGCTTGGCCACTATGAGTCCACGTCATTTCGCCAGGGTGTTCGCCCGGGAAGTGAACATGACCCCGATGGAATTTCTGCAAAGCGCCCGCATCGACTGCGCCAGGAATCTCCTGGAAACCACTGACTTGCCGCTCAAGACCGTGGCGTTCAAAAGTGGCTTCGGCAGTGTGCGGCACATGCGGTTTTTGTTCAGTGAAAAGCTTGGGTTGACGCCGACCCTGTATCGGGAACAGTCGAGCTAGAGCCTGCTTGTCCGTCTTGCGCACCGTGATGGCCGTGACGCTCCCATCGTCGCAGTTGTACCGTTACCGAGGCCTGCCAAGATACCGTTGAACTCTTTGCAATGGAGGTGCGGGAGCCTGGCGCGCGATGGATGTGCAGTCCTTCGAGCCGTCCCGGGTTTGCGCACGTGAACGTGCATGAACAGCATTACTAATTTGAACAGCGATGCGGTGCTGCAATTCGGCCCCTTCGCACTCCACCTGCGGCAACGGTTGATCCTGGACGGTGACCGGCCGCTGCGCATGGGCGGGCGGGCCCTGGATATCCTGCAGGTGCTGGTCCAGCGCGCAGGCACTGTCGTCAGCAAGGACGAACTGATCGCGCTCGTCTGGCCGACTTCGGTGGTCGAGGAAATCAACCTGCGCGTGCACATCGCTGCGCTGCGTCGCGCCTTGGGCGACGGACAGGACGGGCAGCGCTATATCGTCAACATTCCCCAACGTGGCTACAGCTTTATCGCGGCGGTGCAACGAGTGCCAGCGTGTTCTCTGGCGTCGATCGAGACCGCTCAAAAACTTCAACACAATCTGCACGTGCGACTCACGCCGGTCACCGGTCGCGACTCGATCGTCGGCAGCCTGGTCCGGCAATTGCCGGTTCGACGCTTCATGACCCTGGTGGGTCCCGGTGGCATCGGCAAGACCACCGTGGCGCTGCGTGTGGCCGAACTGCTTTTACAGCACTATCAGGATGGCGTCTGGCTGGTCGATCTCGCGGCAATCGATGATCCGGCGCTGGTGGTCGATCAACTGACCCGGGCGCTTGAACTGGAGGTCGGGACGACACTCGATACGTTAAAGCAGCGCCATGCTTTGTTGGTGCTGGACAATTGCGAGCACCTGCACGAACGCTGCCGCACGTTGGTCGAGGACCTGCTGAAATCCGCATCGCGACTGTCGATCCTGGTTACCAGTCGAGAGCCGCTCAACGCGCAGGGGGAATCGGTCCAGCGTTTGCCACCACTGGCGGTGCCGCCGGCGTCGGCATTGCACAGTGTGGCCGAGGCCATGGGCTATCCGGCGGTGCAACTGTTCGTCAGTCGCGCCCGTGCCCGTCAGCAAGGGTTTGCCCTGCGCGAACAGGACCTCAAGGCTGTGGGCGAAATCTGTCGCCGCCTCGATGGAATACCGTTGGCCATCGAGCTGGCGGCCGCGCAAATCGACGCGTTGGCGCTGGTGGGCGTGCAAGCCCAACTCGACAACTGTTTTCAGCTTCTGAGCCACGGCCGGCGCACCGCCGTGCCCCGCCATCAAACCCTTAAAGCGGCGCTGGACTGGAGCTATGAGCACCTGAGTCCGCTGGAGCAAACCGTGTTGCAGCGTCTGGCGGTATTCAAAATGGCCTTTACACTGGATGCGGCGATCGGCGTGCTCGGATGCGCGGCGCTGTTGCCCGGCCGTGTGGTTGAGGTGGTGGAAAGCCTGGCGCTCAAATCGCTGCTGTCGCTGGAGAAGGGCGGTGGACTGAACCGATACCGCTTCCTCAACACCACGCGCGCCTACGCCCTCGAAAAACTTGAACACAGCGGTGAGCTGCGTACCTTTGAAATGCGTTACGTCCGCTACATCAGCCGGGCGCGCTGGACATCAAGCGGGCAGGTGGCTCTGCAACTCGTCGAGTAACCGGCGCACCTTGGTCAGGTCCGGTGTGGCAAAACCTTCAGTGAACCGGTGGTAGATCGGCGCCAGCAGCGTATGGGCTTGCCGGTGCCGGCCCTGTCGCTGCCAAAGCTGTGCCAGTGAAGTGGCGCTACGCAATTCCCAGGCAAGGGCGCCCTGGTGTTTTGCCACGTTCAAGGCCCGAATCAGCACGGCTTCGGCTGCTTCGGTTTTCAACGGGCAACCTTGCGCCAACAGTGCATCAGCCCTGGCTCGGAGGATTTCCGCCGTGCTCCAGCCGGCCGTGCCGGTGTCTGCCCGTTGCAATAAGGTGTCATCGACGAAGCCGGTGTCCAGCGTGACCATGATGTCCTTGATCAGCCCCACGCCCGGCAGAAGGGACGAGCGAACCTCGGCGTGGTCGATCACCTGGGCGTAGTGCAGGGCCCAGGTGTAGAACAGCAGTACCGAGTGTTTTTGCGCTTGTTCCAGCAGCAAGCGCAAGAGTTCGCGAGCGGTGCGGGTGTCGCCGTTGTAGTGAGCGATCAGGCAACTGGCCAGCGCCAGGGTGTAGCAGATGGAGGTGCCGTGGTTGATCTGCAGCGCAATGTCCAGTGCCTGTCGGGCAGTGCGCCAGGCTTGTTCCGGTTGACCCTGCAACCAAAGGATGCGCGCCAGAATGGTCAGGGCAGCGACGCTCTGGTCGTATTGCACGCCAAAACCGTGGGTGAAGCGGTTGAGATGTCCGCTCTGGGCCATGCGCTGAAGAACCTGTTCGGCATTCAACCGCGCCTGTGGCTGGTCCCCGGCAAAGTGCAGCGCCAGCACCCGCAAACGGTGGGTGCTGAGGGACAACACCGGATCGCCGTGCAGGCCCAACCGATCGAACTGCTGGCTCTGCTCGAGGGCCGTTTGATAGTGGGCGCAACAGAGGTTGACCGCCATGTGCCCGGACACGGCTCGCAGTTGACCGGCCAGGTCGTTGCACTGTCTGGCCAGGGTTCTGGCACTGACAAAGGCTTCAACGGTCTCCGCCGTGCCACCCTGGGTGTGATAGCACGAGCTGCCGAGGGCCAGCTTGAGGGCCATTTTCAGCCGAGGGCAAGGCTCGGGCGCGGCGTCCAGCAGGACCAGCGCCTTGCGCACGTACACGCCGTGCTCCCTGAGCAGCGACAATTCCTGCCACAGCGGAGCAGACGCCGCAGCGAGGCGGATCGCCAATGTTTGCGGCCCTTGCGCGTTCAATCCCCAGTCGAGTGCAGAACGAATGTCTTCCAGACTGCGGGCATATCGCTCGATCCACGTGCACGTCTGGACCGCCTCCCATTCGTGCTGGGCCTGATGCATCAAGGCCAGGCAGCGTTCGACGTGACGTTTGCGGGTGTCGGGCAGGTCGTCATCCTGGTCGAGTTTTTCCAGCGCATAACTACGGGTCGTGTCGAGCAGACGGTAAAACACCTCTTCATCACCGACCTCAACGTTCAACAGCGATTTGGCCACCAGTTGTGTGATCGATCCAAACACCTCACGGGGTTCGATGTGTTCGCCGACGATCACCGCCGCTGCGGACTCCAGTGTGAAACCGCCCCTGAACACACCCAGTCGGCGCAGGCAGATTTGCTCACAGGGGCTGAGCAGTTCGAAGCTCCAGTCCAGCGTGGCGCGCAGGGTTTGATGCCGGCCCAAGGTGGTCTGACAGCCTTGAGTGAGCAGGCGAAAACTGCCCTGCAGTTGCGTCAGCAATCCGCTCAATCCGAGGCTGTTGACTTGCGCGGCCGCCAGTTCGATCGCCAGTGGAATGCCGTCCAGGCGCCGGCAGATTTCAATCGCCAGCGGCAGTTCGTCATCGGTCAGTTCGAAACTGTCGTGGCTGGCCATCGCCCGCTCGACAAACAGCTGCAGGGCCGAAAACGTCAGGGCCTGAGCGCGGTCGAGCACGGCGATGGGCGGGGGGCAGTCCAGTGACTCAAGGCGCTGGACGAATTCCCCTTCGGCCCGCAGGCACTCGCGGCTCGTGGCCAGAATGTGCACCTCGGGCGCGGCGCGCAGGAGGCTTTCACTCAGCAAGGCGATGGCGTCGATCAGGTGTTCGCAGTTATCGATCACCAACAACATTTGCCGATCGCGCAAAAACGTCGCGAGACCGCTCATGGGTTCGGCGCCGTGCAAGGACAATTCGAGCAAGGTCGCCAGATGCGCGGTGATCATCGCCGGGTCGTTGATCGGTGCCAGATCCAGCAGGCGAATGCCGTCCCGGTAACGCCCGATCAGTTGCTCGGCGACGCGCAGGGCCACGGTGGTCTTGCCGATCCCGCCGGGACCGACCAGGGTGATGAATCGCTGGCGTGACAGCTGGCCCACCAGGCTGTCGACGAGGGTCTGACGCCCGATCATGCGGGTTCGACGCACCGGCAGGTTGTGGCCGCTCGGCGTCGGTGTCTGACTCGCCGCGGGTTGCTCGATGTACTCCAGCGAATACGGTGCGACAAAGCTGTAGCCGCGCTGGGCCACGGTGACAATGTAACGCTGGCCGGCCTGACCATCGCCCAGAGCCTTGCGTAATGCCGCCATGTGCACCCGCAGGTTGATGTCTTCGACGACGCTTTTGGGCCAGACCCTGGCGATCAGTTCCTGTTTGCTGACCACATTCCCGGCGTGCTCCAGAAGGATCAACAGAATGTCCATGGCACGCCGGCCCAGACGCAGGGGATGACCGGCCTCCATCACCAGGCGTTGGCCGGGATAGATCCGGTAGGGGCCGAAATGGATGGCCTGTGCGGGGGAAAGGGTCAACGGGTCACTCCTGTTTGCAACCGTCTGGTATGCGGTTTTCGAGCATAGTCGTCAGGTTTGTTGATCAGTGCAATGCGCTGTGCAGCGACTTCCGTGTGTTCGTCTGGCCTGGCAGTTTCCCGTCTCTGTTCGTGGGTTCCGTATTTATTGGTCGCGGCACTCGAAAAGGTGTCGCCGGGGCTTTTGGCGCGCCAGGGAAAATTAACAACGTTTAACTCGTGCTGCGTCTGGTCTACGCCCAAAACTCTGGGTCTTCAACTCCCACCGGTCAGCCGTAGTGTGCAACCTGTGGGTGCGAGCAGGCTCGCTCCCACAGGATTTGTGCTTGACTGGCTGGCACTGTGGGATTGATGCAAAGGGATTTGATACATAGGGAGCGGCGCCGGAATGAGCAACGTGGTGGTGGTCTATCACAGTGGCTACGGGCACACCCGGGTCATGGCCGAAGCCGTGGCCCAAGGTGTGGAACAGCACCTGGGCAGCACCTGCCAGCTGATTCCGGTCGAGGACGTGCACCAGCACTGGGATCGTTTGCACAACGCCGACGCGATCATCTTTGGCGCGCCGACCTACATGGGCAGCGCCTCCGCACGATTCAAGGGGTTCATGGACGCCACGGCGGCGTTCTACCTGGCTCAACCCTGGCGCGACAAACTGGCTGCCGGTTTCACCAATTCCGGCTGCCTGTGCGGCGACAAACTCAATACCTTGCTGCAGATGGCGGTTTTCGCCGCCCAGCATTCAATGATCTGGGTCGGTCTCGACCTGCTGCCCGCGCGCTCCGGCATAGGCGTGTTCGATGGGCAACTCAACCGCCTCGGTAGCTCGCTGGGCGCCATGGCGCAATCGAATGTCGAACAGTCCCCCGAATTCGCACCGCCCGCCGAAGACCGTTGCACCGCCGCGCACCTGGGCGAGCGCGTGGCGCGGCTGGCTGATCGCATGAACCACCCACCGGTTTGATTCACCCCAACACTCACTAAGGAGACATCGCATGAGTACGTTCACGACCCGAGACGGTACCGAGATTTACTACAAGGACTGGGGCACCGGTCAACCCATCGTCTTCAGCCACGGCTGGCCGCTGAACGCCGACAGCTGGGAATCGCAGATGATCTTCCTCGCCTCCAAAGGCTATCGGGTCATCGCTCACGACCGCCGTGGTCACGGTCGTTCCAGTCAGCCTTGGACCGGTAACGACATGGACACCTACGCCGATGACCTGGCGCAACTGATCGAGTTGCTGGACCTGAAAGACGCCGTGCTGTTCGGCTTCTCCACCGGCGGCGGCGAAGTGGCGCGTTACATTGGCCGCCACGGTACTGGCCGGGTGGCCAAGGCCGGGCTGATTTCCTCGGTGCCGCCGCTGATGCTCAAGACCGAAGCCAACCCTGGCGGCTTGCCGATTGAAGTGTTTGACGGCATTCGTCAGGCCTCCCTTGTCGATCGTTCGCAACTCTACATAGACCTCGCCAGCGGTCCGTTCTTCGGCTTCAACAAGCCGGACGCCAAACCGTCACAAGGCATGATCGACTGGTTCTGGATGCAAGGCATGACCTCCGGCCACAAGAACGCTTATGACTGCATCAAGGCGTTCTCCGAAACCGACTTCACCGAAGACCTGAAGAAGTTCGACGTGCCGACCCTGGTGGTGCATGGCGATGCGGACCAGGTAGTGCCAATTGAAGCCGCCGGCATAGCCTCAGCAAAACTGGTGAAAGGTTCTACCCTGAAGGTCTACCCCGGCGCCCCCCATGGCTTGACTGACACCCACAAGGATCAGCTCAACGCCGATCTGCTGGCGTTCCTCAAGGGTTGATGCACACCGGCGCGGGCGTAGATCCGCGCCGCTTTTGCTCCTGATGAGCCGATTTCTTCGAGTACATGACCATGAAAAAGCTGACCAACGCCACCGGCGCGCCGGTGGTCGACAACCTCAATATCCAGACCGCCGGCCCTCGTGGACCGGCGCTCTTGCAAGACATCTGGTTGCTGGAAAAACTCGCCCACTTCGACCGCGAACTGATCCCGGAGCGACGCATGCACGCCAAGGGTGCGGGCGCCTATGGCACGTTCACCGTCACCCATGACATCAGCCGCTACACCAAGGCCAGTATTTTCAGCGCCGTGGGCAAGGAAACGCCGCTGTTCGTGCGCTTTTCCTCGGTAGCCGGCGAGCGTGGCGCGGCGGATGCCGAGCGCGACATCCGTGGCTTTGCGGTGAAGTTCTATACCGACGAAGGCAACTGGGACATTGTCGGCAACAACACGCCAGTGTTCTTCTTCCGCGACCCGCTGCGTTTTTCCGACCTCAACCACGTGGTCAAACGCGACCCGCGCACCGGCCTTCGCAACGCCACCAGCAACTGGGATTTCTGGACCCTGCTGCCCGAGGCGCTGCACCAGGTGACCATCGTGATGAGCGACCGGGGGATTCCCACCAGTTTCCGCCACATGCACGGCTTCGGCAGTCACACCTTCAGCCTGATCGACCGCGACAACAAACGCGTTTGGGTGAAGTTTCATTTTGTCTGCCAGCAGGGCATCGAAAACCTCTCGGACGCCGAGGCAGAAGCAGTGGTCGGCAAGGATCGCGAAAGCAATCTGCGGGACTTGTACGAAGTCATCGAGCAGGGCAACTTTCCGCGCTGGAAACTGTGCATTCAGGTGATGGAAGAACAGCAGGCGATCAACTACCGGCACAACCCCTTCGACCTGACCAAGGTCTGGCCGCACGGCGAGTTTCCACTGATTGAAGTGGGCGTCATGGAGCTCAATCGCAACGCCGGGAACCACTTCGCCGAGATCGAGCAAGCGGCGTTCTCGCCCGCCAACGTGGTGCCGGGCGTGAGCTTCTCGCCGGACCGCATGCTCCAGGCGCGTCTGTTTTCCTACGGCGATGCCCAGCGTTATCGTTTGGGGGTGAACTTCAATCACATTCCGGTCAACGCACCGCGTTGCCCGGCCCACAGTTACCATCGCGACGGAGCCATGCGCACCGACGGCAACCTGGGTGGCACCGCCAGTTATTTCCCGAACAGCGTCGGCGAGTGGCAGGATTCGCCGGAACTGGCCGAGCCGCCGCTGCCGCTGGAAGGTTTTGCACAACACTATGATCATCGGCTGGAAGAGGATCATTACGAGCAGCCGGGCAATCTGTTTCGCTTGCTGGACCCGGTGCGTAAACAGTTGCTGTTCGATAACACCGCGCGAGCCATGAATGGCGTGCCGCGGGCGATTCGTCAGCGCCATATCGACAATTGCACCAAGGCTGATCCGGCGTACGGGTTTGGCGTGGCCGAGGCGTTGGAACGGTTGGTGCCGTTGGTTTAAACGATCCTGGCTTGCTCGCGATGGCCGTTTCACGGGCGCCATCGTCCGCAAGCTGGGCACCTACAGGTTTATGCGGGGGAGGGAACGCACGGCCCGGCAACGCCATGCAAACGGATTGATGCCTTCGCTGCGGGTGAAGATGTGGCAGAAATGCGCCTGATCGCAAAAGCCGCATTCGAGGCTGATTTGGGTCAGGCTCAGGTCGGTGCTCTGTATCAGTTGCTTGGCGCGGGCGATGCGCTGGTGGCGAATCCAGTCCTGGGGCGAGAGGCCGGTGCTGCACTTGAACGCGCGGGAGAAATGGCTGCGCGAGAGCGCGCAGGCGCGGGCCAGTTCGGTCACTTCCAGGGTTTCACCCAGACGTTCGAGGATCAGTTGCTTGGCCAGGTTTTCGCGCCACGGGGTCAGGCCACCCGTGTTTTTCTTTGGCGTTTCAGTGGCGGTCGCGCAGGCGACGTTTTGCTGAGAATGAGCCATGACAAATGTCCGTGTCGGTGAGCGTCATTCTTGGGCGCGAGCGCTCTGGCAGGCGAGTTAAACGTTGTTAATTTCGTCTGCGCGCAGTTAAGGACAACCGTGCCAACTCAGCACATTGCTGCAATTTTCGAGACGCGGGGCCCGTGCATGAT
Source organism: Pseudomonas sp. LBUM1651 (assembly GCF_059716135.1). Lineage (NCBI taxonomy): Bacteria > Pseudomonadati > Pseudomonadota > Gammaproteobacteria > Pseudomonadales > Pseudomonadaceae > Pseudomonas > Pseudomonas sp. LBUM1651. Next base: position 2,248,561 of record NZ_CP166805.1, read on the forward strand.
TGATGTCATGTGGCGGACCTGTGCAGGGCCGCTTTTGCGATTCGATCAAGGGTGAAGGCATGAAACATTCTCTGATTTGCGCGTTGGGCCTCGCGATGGCGCTGGCGTCCGGCGTTTCCTCGGCTCAGGCACCGGCGCAGGTCGACACACAAGTGCCCGGCTACTTCCGATTGGCCGTGGGCGATTTTGAGGTGACCGCACTGTTCGATGGTTACAACGACCTGTCGCCCAAACTGCTCAAGGGCCTGACCCAAAGCCAGATTCGCGCGCTGCTGGCCCGTCGCTCGATTGAAACGCCGGGCGTGCAGACCGCGTTCAACGCCTTTCTGATCAACACCGGCAAGCAATTGATCCTGGTGGATACCGGCGCCGGTCAATGCATCGGTGCGACGGCGGGCATGCTCTCGGACAACATGAAAGCGGCCGGCTACGAGCCTTCGCAGGTCGACACGATCCTGTTGACTCACCTGCACCTGGACCATGTGTGCGGACTGGTCGACGGCCAGCAGAAACCGGTGTTTGCCAACGCCACGGTCTACGCCGCGAAAGCAGAAGCCGATTACTGGCTTGATCCTCAGGCCCTCGCCAAGGCCCCCGAGGGTGCCAAACCGTATTTCAAAATCGCCCAGGACTCCACGGCACCGTATGTCGCGGCAGGTCGCTTTAAAACGTTCGACGCCGGTCAGTCGCCTGTGCCGGGCGTCGAAGCCACGCTGGAAGCCGGACACACACCGGGCAGCACCACGTACCGTTTTACCTCGCAGGGGCAGAGCATCCTGTTCATGGGCGACCTGGTGCATAACCTCGCGGTGCAGTTCTTGCACCCGGAAGTCTCGATTGGATTTGACGTCAACAGTCAGCAAGCGATCAAAAGCCGCGCCAAAGTCTTCAGCGATGCCGCTGCGAGCAAAACCTGGATGACGGCGGCGCACTTGCCGTTTCCGGGTATCGGTCACATCGCCGAAGAGGGCAAGCACTTCCAATGGGTGCCGGTCGAATACGGCCCTTACAAACGAGCGGCCAAAGTCCCGCTGATCGAGTAAAGTCCGATGCCCTCCCAAGGAAACCGTGCCTATGAACCGTAATGATCTGCGCCGCGTCGACATGAACCTGTTGGTGATTTTCGAGGCGTTGATGTTCGAAAAGAACCTGACCCGCGTCGCCGAAAAACTGTTCATGGGGCAACCGGCGGTGAGTGCTGCGCTGGGACGGCTACGGGATTTGTTCGACGATCCGTTGTTGCTGCGCAACGGTCGCGGCATGGAGCCGACCGGGCGGGCGTTGGCCATTCTCAAGGAGTTGCAGCCGGCGATGGATGTCATTTCCGGAGCGGTCAGCCGAGCGAAAGAATTCGATCCGACGACAAGCTGCGATGTGTTTCGCATCGGCCTGTCGGACGATGCCGAATTCGGGTTGTTTCCGCCGTTGTTGCGGCAACTGCAGGAAGAGGCGCCGGGGATCGTCGTTGTGGTGCGGCGCGCCAACTATCTGCTGATGCCGGCGTTGCTGGCCTCGGGGGAAATTTCTGTGGGGGTGAGTTACACCACGGATTTGCCGGCGAATGCCAAGTGCAAGAAGTTGCGGGACATTCCGTGCAAGGTGCTGCGTGGTGATAAACGGCCGGGAACGCTGACGCTTGACGAGTACTGCGAACGGCCTCATGCCATGGTGTCGTTCTCCGGTGATTTGAGCGGCAATATCGATCTGGATCTGGCCAAGATCGGGCGGAGTCGGCGGGTGGTGTTGGGCGTTCCGCAGTTCAGCGGGTTGCGGGCGTTGTTGGCCGGGACTGAGATGGTTGCCACGGTGCCGGATTATGCGGCGTGTGCGTTGGTTGAGGGCTGTGGCTTGCGTGCCGAGGATCCGCCGTTTCCGATTGAGGCGGCGCAGTTGTCGATGGCCTGGAGCGGGGTGCATGACAATGATCCGGCGGAGCGGTGGTTGCGGTCGCGGATCAGTGAGTTCATGTCTAGGCCTTTGCCGATTGTGGGTTGAACGTGGCGGCCTTCGGGCCGACCAGGTTCTGGCTGATTGAGTACATATCCATTTCTGCGGTAACGGCCACTTAGGGTTTCGCCCTTACGGCGAGTCCCTTTTGGCAAACGCCCCAAAAGGAACCAAAAGGTCTCGCCCCGAGCGTCCGGCCCCTCGCTAAGGCTCGGCGTTCCTTCGCTCCGGTATTCATCCGGGGACACTGCCCTCCGGTCTGCTTCGCGACGACCTACATGCAGCGTGTTCGACTGCGTCGAACGGCGCTGCGCGCCACTCCCCGGATGAACACCTCCACTCAGCCTCCCGAAGGGGCGGGTGGATCAAGATCAAGAGCTGCAGGCGAGCTAACGCTCGGCCTGATGAGTGGTGAAAAGCGGGTGTACGCCGGCCAGCTTTTGTAGGAGCCGGCTTGCTGGCGATGGCGGCCTGCCAGCCGACCTGATCTTGCGGCTACCCCCGATCCAACTGTAGGAGCCGAGCTTGCTCGCGAAGGCGGCCTGACAGCCGCCCTGATCTGCGACTGCCCCCGATCCAATTGTAGGAGCCGAGCTTGCTCGCGAAGGCGGCCTGCCAGCCGACCTGATCTTGCGGCTGCCCCCCGATCCAACTGTAGAAGCCGAGCTTGCTCGCGAAGGCGGCCTGCCAGCCGACCTGATCTTGCGGTTGCCCCCGATCCAACTGTAGGAGCCGAGCTTGCTCGCGAAGGCGGACTGCCAGCCGCCCTGATCTTGCGGCTACCCCCGATCCAATTGTAGGAGCCGAGCTTGCTCGCGAAGGCGGACTGCCAGCCGCCCTGATCTGCGACTGCCCCCGATCCAATTGTAGGAGCCGAGCTTGCTCGCGAAGGCGGCCTGACAGCCGACCTGATCTTGCGGCTGCCCCCGATCCAACTGTAGAAGCCGAGCTTGCTCGCGATGGCGGCCTGCCAGCCGACCTGATCTTGCGGTTGCCCCCGATCCAACTGTAGGAGCCGAGCTTGCTCGCGAAGGCGGACTGCCAGCCGCCCTGATCTTGCGGCTACCCCCGATCCAATTGTAGGAGCCGAGCTTGCTCGCGAAGGCGGCCTGACAGCCGACCTGATCTTGCGACTGCCCCCGATCCAATTGTAGGAGCCGAGCTTGCTCGCGATGGCGGCCTGCCAGCCGACCTGATCTTGCGACTGCACCCAATCCAATTGTAGGAGCCGAGCTTGCTCGCGATGGCGGCCTGCCAGCCGACCTGATCTTGCGACTGCACCCAATCCAATTGTGGGAGCAAGCCTGCTCGCGATGGCGGCCTGCCAGTCGACCTGATCTTGCGGCTGCCCCCGCTCCCACAGGGGATCTTCAGTGGGTGGTGGATTAGCGACGGCAATCAAAAAGAGCACGTACATTCAATTTTTCCCATCCCCACACCGGCACTATCAAACGAGGTCCCGGCGCATTGACGCCGGTGGTTTTTCATTCGTGCAGGTATCCCATGAACGCTTCGCGATTGAATGAACGGGTTCAGGACGTCGGGCTGTTTTTTTTGCGGGTCAGCGGTGGTTTGTTTCTGCTGTGGGTGCATGGTCTGCCGAAGCTGCTTAACTACAGCGCTCAGCTGCAAGTCATCGAAGACCCTTTTCACCTGGGCGCAAACCTCACGCTGATGCTGGCGATTTTTGCCGAGGTGTTGTGTCCGCTGTTGATCATTTTCGGGGTGTTGGTGCGTCTGGCGTGCCTGCCGATTCTGTTTTTGCTGTGGGTCGCGTTGCTGGTTGTGCACCCGCAATGGAGCCTCGATGAAGGGCAGTTCGGCTGGCTGCTGTTGATTCTGTTCACCAGCATTCTTATCGCCGGGCCGGGACGGCTGGCGCTCAATGTCCGATTCGCCGGAGCTTTGCGTTATGCCTGAATCCAATCGTTTCGAGGAAGTCGTGACCCTGGTCATCAAGCATCGGGTCAAGGCTGGTTTTGAAGTGCCCTATGAGGCCTGGTTGCGCAACATTGTCAGCATTGCCGGGCAGCAGGAAGGGCACTTGGGCGTCGACGTGATTCGCGGCAAAAGCGCCGGGCTCGACCTGTACACCTGCGTGCTGCGCTTTTGTTCCACCGAATCGATGCAGCACTGGCTTGATTCGCCGCAACGGCTGCAACTGGTCAACGAAGCCACGCCGATGCTGGCGGACGGCGACCAGACCGAGGTCAATCCAGTCAACGAATTCTGGTTCGCCCCACAGGCTGAAACCAGTTCACCGCCGCCGCGCTGGAAGCAGGCTGTGGTGACGTTGTTGGTGATTCTGCCGCACACCTTGCTGGTGCCACTGATCTGGGGCCCGCTGTTGCAGCTCAATGCTTTTCTCTCGAATTACGTGGTCGCCACGTTTCTGATCACGCTGACCATCGTCGTCTCGGTGGTGTACCTGTTCATGCCGATGGCGACGCGGTTGTTCGCGCCTTGGCTGTCCTCTTCCACTCAGCCCAAGGAAACGCGATGAACGCCGATCTGATTCTATTCAATGGCCAATTTCATACCGTTGACCGTGAAAACCCGCGCGCCAGCGCCGTAGCGATCAGCGCCGGTCGCTTCGTCGCGGTCGGCACCGATGCCGAAGCCATGGCCCTGCGCGGCTCGGGCACGCAGGTCATCGACCTCAAGGGGCGTTGCGTCATTCCCGGTCTCAACGATTCGCACCTGCACCTGATCCGAGGTGGTTTGAACTACAACCTCGAACTGCGGTGGGAAGGCGTGCCGTCGCTGGCCGATGCCTTGCGCATGCTCAAGGATCAGGCCGACCGCACGCCTACGCCGCAATGGGTGCGGGTGGTCGGTGGCTGGAACGAATTCCAGTTCGCCGAAAAGCGCATGCCGACCCTTGAAGAACTCAACCAGGCCGCGCCGGATACGCCGGTGTTTGTCCTGCATTTGTATGACCGCGCCTTGCTCAACCGCGCCGCGTTGCGCGTGGCCGGCTATACCCGCAACACGCCGAACCCGCCGGGTGGCGAGATTGTGCGCGATGCCAACGGTGAGCCGACCGGCATGCTGGTCGCGCGACCGAACGCGATGATTTTGTACTCGACTCTGGCCAAAGGGCCGAAGTTGCCGCTGGAGTATCAGGTCAACTCGACCCGGCAATTCATGCGCGAACTCAACCGTCTCGGTCTGACCAGCGCCATCGACGCCGGCGGCGGTTTTCAGAATTATCCGGACGATTACCAGGTGATCGAGCAGTTGGCCAAAGACCAGCAACTGACCATCCGCATCGCCTACAACCTGTTCACCCAGAAGCCCAAGGAAGAGCTGGCCGACTTCAAGAACTGGACCAGCAGCGTCACCCTGCATCAGGGCGACGATTATCTGCGGCACAACGGCGCGGGGGAAATGCTGGTGTTCTCGGCGGCGGATTTCGAAGACTTCCTCGAGCCGCGCCCGGACCTGCCGCAAACCATGGAAGACGAGCTGGAACCAGTGGTCCGCCACTTGGTCGAGCAGCGCTGGCCGTTCCGTTTGCACGCCACGTACAACGAATCCATCAGCCGCATGCTCGACGTGTTCGAGAAGGTCAACCGTGACATTCCGTTCAACGGGTTGCCGTGGTTTTTTGACCACGCCGAAACCATCACCCCGCAGAACATCGAACGGGTGAGGGCGTTGGGCGGCGGCATTGCGATTCAGGATCGCATGGCGTTTCAGGGCGAATATTTTGTCGAGCGTTATGGCGCCAAGGCTGCCGAAGCGACGCCACCGATCAAGCGCATGTTGGCCGAAGGCGTGCCGGTCGGCGCCGGCACCGACGCGACGCGAGTGTCCAGTTACAACCCCTGGACCTCGTTGTACTGGATGGTCAGCGGTCGAACCGTCGGTGGCCTGGAGCTGCACGCCGAGGGGCTGTCCCGTCAAACCGCGTTGGAACTGTTCACCCACGGCAGCGCCTGGTTCTCTTCCGAGCAGGGCAAGAAAGGCATGATCAAGGTCGGCCAGCTGGCTGACGTCGCGGCCCTGAGCGCGGACTTTTTCAGCGTCGACGAAGAAGCGATCAAGTGGATCGAATCGGTGTTGACCGTGGTCGGCGGCAAGGTGGTGTATGCCGCCGGTGATTTCGAAAAACTCGGGCCGGCCAGCGTGCCGGTGCTGCCGGACTGGTCGCCGGTGGTGAAGGTGCCGGGTCACTGGCGCCCGACGTCGCCGATGCAGGCGCAGGTTCACCATTGCAGCGGACCGTGCGGCGTGCATGCCCACAGCCATGAAAAGGCGCGTTTGTCGAATGCGCCGGTCAGCGATTTCGCGGGATTCTGGGGCGCCTTTGGCTGCTCGTGCTTCGCGTTCTGACGATCACAAGAAAGCGTCGATGCAGCGGTGTCGGCGCCGTATGTAACACCCATCCATCGAGGAGCTTCACATGAGCAACGTTCCGTACAAACGCCTGAATAAAGACGATGCGGTTGTCCTGTTGGTCGACCACCAGACCGGTCTGATCTCGCTGGTTCAGGACTTCTCGCCGAACGAATTCAAGAACAACGTGCTGGCCTTGGGTGACGTGGCCAAGTTCTTCAAACTGCCGACCATCCTCACCACCAGTTTCGAAAACGGTCCGAACGGCCCGATGGTGCCGGAATTGAAGGAGCAGTTCCCGGACGCTCCGTACATCCCGCGTCCAGGCCAGATCAACGCCTGGGACAACGAAGATTTCGTCAAGGCCGTCAAAGCCACTGGCCGCAAGCAACTGATCATCGCCGGTGTGGTGACTGACGTTTGCGTGACGTTTCCGACGCTGTCGGCACTGGCTGAAGGGTTTGAAGTGTTCGTGGTGACCGACGCTTCGGGCACCTTCAACGAAACCGTGCAACAGGCAGCCTGGGCGCGCATGGCGGCGGCCGGTGCTCAACTGGTCAACTGGTTCTCGGTGGCCTGCGAGCTGCAGGGTGACTGGCGCAACGACATGGAAGGCCTGGCGAACCTGCTGTCGCCGCGCATTCCTAACTACCGCAATCTGATGAACAGCTATTCGGTGCTGACGTCGAAGTAATGCTTCGACCTGTAGGAGCGAGCTTGCTCGCGATGGTCTCCAGGACACCGCGTTTATCCAGGTAACACGCGTTATCGTTAACGACCATCGCGAGCCAGCTCGCTCCTACAGGGTTCGCGTTATGCCTGACGTTTTTGTAGCCAGCTCAAAAAACCTCCCTTCTTGATCGGCACCGGCTTGGCCAGCAACGCCAATCGGCTGTTCTGCTGCCTTACCGCCTGCAACTTGTTCAACGCCCGACCCACTTCAACCCGTTGTTCCATGCAGCTACGGGTCAGGGATTTGTCGATCCGGTAAATGATGCACGAGGTCAGCGTGGTGAACGTCGCCTGCGACGGCGTATCGGTCAGGATGCTCTGTTCGCCCATCACCTCACTTGGCCCCATTCGACCGGCTTCGGTTTGCCCCGTGCCGTCGGGAACGGTGGCGCTGACCACGCCCGTGGCAATGACCATCAGACTGTCCGGCACTTCGCCCAGCTCCAGCACCACCTGACCGGCCGCGTACTGCTGCGCAACCATCGACTGCGCCATCTGATCGCGTTCCTCTTCACTCAAGGAACGGAAAATTTTCACCTCATCCAGCAACGCCCGTGCGCGGGTTGTCGGTTCGATCACGCCGTCGAGCTGACGGGAAATGCCCGCCGCTTCGAGGTGCCGATGGGCCAGGTCGAACAATTGATTACGCACTTCGCTTTTCTTGCCAAGCTCGGCGATGAACCCGCTGGCCACGTATTCGGACATGGTTTCGCCGGCCTCTTTCAGCACCGCTTTCGGTGCCGGGTTGAGCAACAACTGGCTGCTGCCCTGAAGCGTACGATCCAGTGCATCCAGCACCCGACGCGGGCGAATGTGGTTGGGCACCTGAATGCTGATCGACACGCCGTGCATGTTGTTCGGCCGGCTCAGGTTAACGATTTTCGCCTTGGCCGCCACCGAGTTTGGCACCACCGCGGTACTGCCGGCGCTGGTCAGCATGTGGGTGGCGCGCCAGTCGATGTCGAGCACTTTGCCCTCGACGCCGTCGATCATGATCCAGTCATCCACTTGATAGGGCTTGGTGGTGTTGAGCACGATCCCGGAAAACACATCGCTCAAGGTGCTTTGCAACGCCAGGCCGACAACGATTGCCACCACCCCGGACGTTGCCAACAAACCTTTCACCGGTAGCTCCAGAACATAGCCGGCCGCCGCAACGATGGCGACCAGAAACACCAGCGCGCCGATGACGTCCTGCAACAAGCGTCCGCTATGACCGATGCGGCGCATCAGCACCAGGCCGATGACTTCGGTGAGTACTCGTGCGGCGTACAACCACCAGAGAATCCCCAGTGCCGTAGCGCCCAGTTGCGCCACGCGGTCATTTGCAAACAGCGGAGCCTGCAACGGGCTGACACCGGCGTTGATGATGAGCGCGCTGAACATCAGAAACAGCGCCAGGCGCACACCGACCCGCGTGACGCGATGCTTGAACGGAGCTACGTGCCAGAGCACGGTGTCGATTACCAGCAACAGGGCACTCCAGGAAAGCAGATGACCGTAGATGAGGGACATGGGAGAACTCCGGGAGACTGGTTTTTGTTGTCATGGTGGGAATTGCTTTGCTTTTCGTAGGAGCACGGCTTGCCGGCGAAGGCGTCCTCAAGTACGCCTTCGCCGGCAAGCCGTGCTCCTACAGAAAAGCAGCTTCGCCACGCATTTCTGTGTGGCGAAGGGTTCGTGCTCAGTTCAAGTGAGTCTTGAGTTCCAGCGCTGCCTGACGCACCGCTGCCTTCACTTCCGGAATCTGGCTCAGCGGGTTCAGCAAACCGAAGTCGTGAATCATGCCGTTGTAACGCATAGCCGTCACCGGTACACCGGCCGCATCGAGGTGGCGGGCATAGGCTTCGCCTTCGTCGCGCAACACGTCGAATTCGGCGGTCTGCACCAACGCTGCCGGCAAGCCTTTGAGCTGTTCGGCACTGGCCTGCAACGGCGAGGCATGGACCTGCGCACGCTCGGCCTGGTCGGTGGTGTAGTTGTCCCAGAACCAGTTCATCATCCCTTTGGTCAGGAAGTGGCCCTCGGCAAATTGCTGGTACGACCCGGTGTCGAACTGCGCATTGGTCACTGGCCACATCAACAGCTGGAAGCGCAGCGCCGGGGTTTTCTGTTCCTTGGCGATCAATGCCACGACCGCCGCCATGTTGCCGCCGACACTGTTGCCGGCCACGGCGAGGCGCTTGCCATCGACGCCGATGTCCTTGCCATGTTCAGCCACCCAGCGTGTCGCGGCGTAGGCCTGGTTGATCGCGGTCGGGTAGTGCGCTTCCGGCGACGGCGTGTAATCGACATACACCGCGACGGCGCCGGAGCCGACCACCAGGTCGTGGATCAGACGCTGGTGAGTCGGGTAATCGCCCAACACCCAGCCGCCACCGTGGAAGAACATGAACACCGGCAATTCACCTTTGACCTTGGCCGGACGCACGATTTTCAGGTTGATGGTTTGCCCATCGACCTTGATTGCACGGTCGCTGACGTCCACACCCGACAGGTCAACCTTTACCGAGTTTTGCGCACCGGTGAGTACCGCACGGGCGTCTTTCGGACTCAGTTGCTCGAGCGGCTTGCCACCACCGGCGGCGAGGGCTTCGAGGAAGGCTTGGGTGTTGTGTTCGAGGCCTGGGCTGCCGGCGGCAAAGGCATTGCCGACAGCAAGAGCGAGAAGGGACGCGGTCAGGGTTTTTTTGACGATGTTCATGGGTAAATCCTTTTTAATGAGTTCGACGTTGATTACCTAAGGTTCAGGTTGCTGTTGGCGCTGTGGTTCAGGCCTCAGCAACACCGTGGACACAGATTAATAGGATGCCGAAAACGGAAAAAGCAGCTATAAAGCGTTTAACTGTCAACCAGAGTGTGACAATGAATCCGTTCGAAGATATGCGTATTTTTTGCCAGGTCATGGACTCCGGCAGCTTCACCGCTGCGGCCGATCAATTGGGACTGTCCAAGCAGTTCGTCAGCCGGCGCTTGATGCAACTCGAAGAGCGTTTGGGCGTGCGGCTGCTCAACCGTTCGACGCGGCGGCTGGACGTCACGCCGCTGGGCCAGAGTTACTACGAGTCCGCGTTGCGCCTGCTCGGCGAAGTCGAACAAGTGGAGCAGGGCATCGCGGGCCAGACCACCGAACCGCGCGGCACCATTCGCGTGAGTGCGCCGTTGTCGTTTGCGCTGGCGCACCTGGGCTGCCTGCTGCCGTTGTTCTTGCAGCGCTATCGCGATGTCACGGTGGAAGTGGACTTGAGCGATCGCCCGGTGGATTTGCTCGGCGAGGGCTACGACCTGGCGTTGCGCATCGGCACCCTCGAAGACTCGACGCTGATCGCCCGACGCATCGCCTCCATCCAGCGGGTGTATTGCGCCAGCCCGGCTTACCTGGCCGAGCGTGGCACGCCGCTCAAACCTGAAGACTTGCACACGCATGACTGCCTGCCGTACGGCCACGGGCGTCAGGTGCAATGGCGTTTCGAAGGGCAGGGCAAGCCGCTGACGGTCAACGTCACCGGGCGGATGCGGGTCAACAACGGGGAGTTGCTAAAGGATGCGGCCATTGCCGGGATGGGGGTTACTTACCTGCCGACGTTCATTGTCGGGGCGGCGTTGAAGGATGGACGGCTGGTGCCGGTGCTGGACGAGTTTCGCCCGGAGCCGCTGACGTTGTCGGCGGTGTACCCGCAGCATCGCCAGAGTTCGCGACCGGTGCAGGCATTGATCGAGTTTTTGCGTGAGCGGCTGGATCGGGCTGAGGGTGGTCTGTAGGTTTCACGCGGTCACCTGTGGGAGCGAGCCTGCTCGCGATAGCGGTGTGTCAGTCAACACTTTCATCGACTGATACTCCGCTATCGCGAGCAGGCTCGCTCCCACAGGGGGAAAAACGGCGTTCCTGAGATCAGTGGTGATCAGGTCCTTTTGTCATCCCCCGGCTCGCCACCGACATGCACGCCATGGTCATCGCCGATTTCGCCAGAACGATGAACCCCATGATCATCACCGATTTCACCGGAGCGATGAACGCCGTGGTCGTCGCCAACTTCGCCGGCATGATGAACGCCGCGGTTATGGCCAATTTCACCAGCGTGATGAACCCCGTGATCGTCTCCCGGTTCGGCATGGGTGCCGTTGCGACCGGATGAGGCCGTATTGCCGGAATGCCCCGAGCCATGGTCGTTGCCACTGTGACCGCTGCCATTGCCGCCATGACCATTGCCATCGCCGCCATGACCGCTGCCGCTGCCACCGTGACCACCGCCATTACCGCCATTACCGCCACTGCCTCCGCCACCTCCGCCACCGTTACCACCGCCTCCGCCGCCTCCACCACCACTCCCTCCATCCTTGGCCTGAGCACTCGATACCCCGGACAGGCTGTCCGGAATCAATACGGTAGACGCCGACAAAACTGCGCCAATGGCTACTGCCAGTAAAAGTTTTTTGATGTGCATGCCGTTCTCCGTCTTCTTGTTCGGGTTGGAACGTTGATGAGCAATGCAACGTGCTACTTGATTCAGTGGGTGAACACCGCAACGCACCGGTTTATTCAGTTGCTACGTCGATGAACGATGAACGGTACAACCCGACCCTGTTCCAGGGGTTAGTGAATGCTCGAGGCCAGCTCGAAAATCGGGATGTACATCAGGATCACGATGACCCCGATCAGCAGCCCGATGAAGGTCATGAGCAAGGGTTCAAACAACCGCACGAACCATTCGATCCAGCGGCTGATTTCTTCGTCGTAGAAGTCGGCGCTGCGTTCCATCATCTGCCCGAGGTTGCCGGACTGCTCGCCGGCGCGCAGCAAGCGCAGGGACACAGGGGTGACGAGGTGGTTGAGCTCCAGCGCGGCCGACAGCGATTGCCCTTCGCGCACCCGTTCGCAGGCCTGGTCGAGGCGCACGCGGGAGGCGACGGTGAGCAGGCCGCGGACCATGCCCATGGCGGTGACGAGGGGGATGCCGCCCTGCAGCAAAATCCCCAGCGAGCGGTAGAAGCGCGCCAGTTCGTACATGAAGATGCGTTGATGGACGGCCGGGAGTTTTTCGATCACTCGGTCCACGCCCCGGCGAAAGGCCGGTTGGCGCTGGAGGAAGGCGAGGGCGACGACGATTGCCGCCAACGTGCCGAAGAATTCGCCCTGATGAGCATGCAGGAACATCCCGCTGCTCATCAGGATTTGCGACAACCACGGCAGGTTGTTGCCCAGGCCTTCGAACACCAGGCTGAAGCGCGGAACCACATAGCCCATCAGAAACAACACCACGCCACCTCCCACCACCAGCAACAGCAGGGGGTAGATCGACGCGCTGACGATCTTCTGTCGAACCTCGTCCATGCGCTGGCGATAGCTGACATAACGGCCCAGGGCATCGCCCACGGCGCCGGTCTTCTCGCTGGACTGCACCAGCGCAACGTAGAGAGGAGGGAACACCGCCGACAACTGGGCCAACGCCTGGGAGAACGATTTGCCCTCGTAGAGCAGGCGCACCAGTTCACTCAAAGTCTTGCGGGCCTGTGGCGCGGTTTCTTTTTCCGCGAGGCTTTCCAGCGCATCGATCAACGGCAGGCCCGCATTGAGCAGGGTGGTCAGTTCCTGGCTGAACAACACCAGATTGAACGTCTCGCGTTTATGCAATCGCAACGCGCGCCAATGGCGCTCGGCGTGCAGGCTGACCACTCGCAGCCCCTGGTCTTCGACGATGCGCCGGGCTTCGCTGTCCCCTTGGGCCTCGACCGTCATCGCGACCACGCCGGCCTTGCCGACCGCCTTGAGATGAAAGCGCATGCTTGCCTCCTGTCACTGCCAACTGGTGACTTCGGCGTTTTCGCCTTCGCCGCCGGGTTGACCGTCCTTGCCCATGGACAGCAGGTCGTATTCGCCGTTTTCGCCGGGGTAGCGGTAGGTGTAATTGCGGCCCCATGGGTCCTGCGGCAGTTTTTTCTGCAGATAGGGGCCGGTCCAGCGGGTTTCGTCGCTGGGCGCGGTGATCAGCGCCTGCAAACCCTGTTCGGTCGACGGATAGTGGCCGACCTCCAGACGGTACAAATCCAGTGCCTTGCTCAGGCCTTCGATTTGCGCCTTGGCCACCTTCACTTCGGAGCGGCCCAACTGGGCGAAATACTTCGGCGCGACGATGCCGGCCAACAGCCCCAGCACCACCAGCACCACCAACAGTTCGAGCAGGGTGAACCCGCGCTGAGCTCGCGGTGAACAGTTACGCGGGAAAGTACACAGACGCTGATTCATGATGACCTCACACAGTCGGCAGAAGGGTCGCCATAGCGGCTCATGCAATTGCCATGCTCACCCTCGGGCATCCTTCTGCAACCCCTGAATTACGGGCCTTTGCGCATCCGGCACAGTGCTTGCGTATGGCTGTTTCACTACCGGCGATTGGGGCATTAGCCCCATTTTTCGGGGCCGGTCAGGGGAGACAAAAAATGAAAACACTCACCACAGGACTGCTCGGCTGTGTGTTGCTGGCCGGCGTCGCTCAGGCCGATGTGTTCGTTTCCGTGGACACCAAGGGCAGCTACGTTCTGTCCAATGTCCACCGTCCCGGTCGCACCTATGAACGGGTGATTCGCGAGCCGGAATCGTCGCTGGTCAGCCTCGATCAACAGCCCCAGATGATTGCCCGGCAACCCTACGCCGAGCTGGTCTCGGCGGCCGCCAGGGCCAATGAATTACCCGCGGCGCTGTTGCATGCGGTGATCCAGGCCGAGTCCCATTACGACTCTGGCGCAACGTCAGCCAAAGGCGCGGGAGGGCTGATGCAATTGATGCCCGACACCGCCCGCGAGATGGGCGTGGCCAACGTCTATGACCCCAAGGCCAACATCCAGGGCGGGGCCAAATACCTCAAGCACCTGATGACCCTGTTCGACAACGACATCGCCCTCGCCGTGGCGGCCTACAACGCCGGGCCGCAAGCGGTGCTGAGCCGTGGCGGGGTGATTCCGCCGTTCGCCGAAACCCGGCGTTATGTGCCGAGCGTGCTGCGCCAATACCGCCGCTTGCAGGGCCTGGCCGTGGATGCGCCGCTGTGATTGGGGGTTGCCCCATAAGTGGGGCAAAGCCCCCCGTATCCCTCAACACCCCAGTTCCCTGGAGCGAGCTTGCTCGCGATGGAGTGTCAGTCGACACCTATGTAGCTGACCCACCATCGCGAGCAAGCTCGCTCCTACAGGGATTTGCGTTTTGGGCGAGATGGATTCCAGCCCGAAATGTGGGGGGAATGGGTGGGGGTATTTCCCCCGATTTGTTAAGTGGTATCTGCAACTAACTGAAAAATAACAAAAATATTTATGGCATGCGGATTGCTCAAGGGGATTTGTCGAGAATTATTCCTGTGAGCAGCACCCACAGCGAGGCCCACGATCATGACCGGCAGACCCCACGCCAATCACCTGGTTAACCTGCTGCTGTTTCTCGCGCCGATGCTGGGCGTCGAGATGGCCGACGCCGCCGTACGCTGCGAGCGCAATCTGGTGGCGAACGTCGTGGCGCTGGATCAGCCGCTGATGTTCAACCGCCTCGGTGCGCAGAACGTCAACGGCATGATGTTCGCCCTGCGTCGCGACGTGGTCGATGACCATGACATGTCCCTGGCCCGCGGCGGTGCGGCCGTGCCGGGCAAAGTCTCGCTGCGGCCCGACAAGCGCCCGCGTCCGTTGGTGCTGCGGGTGGCCGCCGGCGATTGCCTGACCATCAACCTGCAGAATTTGCTCGCCTATCAGGCCAATCCCGGCTCGCATGAAGACGGTGACGAGGAAGAGGAAGAGGAGGGTGTCGAGAACGGCAACGCAGACGACTTCAAAGTCGATGAGCAGGTCACCGACCGCCACGTCGGCTTCCAGGTCAACGGTATGCAGGCGGTCAACAGCATCGACGACATCGCGTCCTTTACCGGGCGCAACGCCAACACCTTGATCCCGCCGGGCGCGACCCGTTCCTACACCTTGTACGCCGAACGCGAAGGCGCATTCGCCGCCAGCAGCCGCGGCGCGACCTTCGGCGGCGAAGGCGATGCAGGCAACGTGGCCAACGGCCTGTTCGGGGAAGTGGTGGTGGTGCCCAAGGGTGGTCGTACCTACCGCAACACCTTGACCGAAGAAGAAATGCGCCTGGCCAGCACTGGACGTACACCGGCCGGTCAACCGATTGTCGATTACCAGGCGCGCTACCCGCAGCGCGAACCGTGGATCCGTGAAGGCAAGGCCGGCACGCCGATCATCAACATGGTCGACGGCACCGAAATCATTTCCAGCGAGAGCGATGCGATCGTGATGGGCAGCAACGCCGACGGCAGCTTCCCGCCGTCGACCTATCCGCTGGAAGCCATCGGCAAACGCAACCCCTCGTTGCCCAACCGGCTGGAACCGTTCCGCGATTTCGCTTCGCAGTTCCAGGATGAAACCGCCGCGACCCAGGCATTTCCCGCGTACTGGGAAGACCCGGTCATGGCCCATGTGCTGGAGCCGACTCGCGACTCGTTCATGATCAATTACGGTTCCGGTGGCATGGGCGCGGAGGTGGTGGCCAACCGGCTGGGTGTAGGGCCGATGCACGATTGCCTGTCCTGCGCCTATGAAGAATTCTTCCTCAGCTCGCACACCGTCGGCGACGTGGCGATGCTGGTGGACGTGCCGGCCAACGCAGGCCTTGAAAACATCCGCCCTGGTGAAACGCCGCGCGCCGATCAGGTCGGGGTGAAGGCGACCATGGCGCTGTATCCGTCCGAGCCGGCCAACGTCAACCACAGCTACATCGGCGACTTCGTCAAATTCCGCAACACCCACAACGGCCACGAGCAGCACATTTTCCACCTGCACGGGCACCAGTGGCTGTTCAACCCCAATGACGACAACTCCGACTATGTGGATGCCCAAGGCATCGGGCCAGGTGCCGGCTACACCTATGAAATCGCCAACGGCGGTTCGGGTAACCGGAATCGTGTGGCGGGCGATGCGATTTATCACTGCCACTTCTATCCGCACTTCGCCCAGGGCATGTGGAGCATGTGGCGAGTGCACGATGTGTTTGAAGAAGGCACCAAACTGGAGGTTTCCCAGCAGGGCACCGACGGTTATCACAACGAACCTTACGCGCTGCGCAGCGGCAAACCGGCCGCTGGCGCCCGGGCCTTGCCCGATGGCGAGATCGTTGCCGGTACGCCGATTCCGGCGGTCGTGCCGCTGCCGGGCAAAGCCATGGCGCCGATGCCGGGCAAAGTAGCGATCGTGCCGAAAATCGGTCAGACCCTGGTCGCCGCCAACGACGACGATGATGAAGAGGGCGATGACGATGAGCATCAGGGCGGTGGCGCCCAGGCCATTGGCTCCCTGGCGCTGGTCGACCGCAGTGAAGCCAACCGCAATGCCGACGGCAGCCTGAAAAACCCGGGCTATCCATTCTGGATCGGCGGCATGGAAAGTTCGGTCGGCCAACGCCCGCCAACCCCGCCGCTGGACATGCTCGACGCCGCCAAGGCCCAGGCCTTGAAGACCAGCGGCAAGGCCTTGTGGGCGAATCTCGACCCGGCGCAGTCCGGTGGTTGGGATGGCGGTCTCGGGCGTCACTCCCTCGACGGATTCTCTGCCGGTGGCGAAGCGCACACCGTGACCACATCGCTGGATTTCTCCAAGGAAGTGACCCGCGCCAAACCGCTTTATCTGCCGGAAGAGGGCACCGAAGTCGAACAGGCGGCCATGGCCTTCCACGCGAAAAAAGACCACCCGAGCTTCGCCGTGCTGCCCGGCAATCAAATCGTCGCGCGCGCCTTCCGCACGAACGGTGCGCTGCCAATCGCCGGTGCGCCTTTCTACGAACCGTGCATGGACGACCGGCAAAAACGCCTGACCAGCAGCGCTGGCATGGGCGAGTTCGCCAGCGGTGAACGGTTCGACGGCATGTCTTTCAGTGGGTCTTCGACGTTCACGGCTGACCGTCCACGGGTCTACAAAGCGGCGAACATTCAGTTTGACGCGGTGTACAACAAGGTCGGCTATCACTTCCCGCAAGCACGCATTCTGGCGCTCTGGGAAGACGCCTGGCCGGTGATCACCAAGCAGCGTCCGCCAGAACCCCTGGTGATGCGCATGAACACTTTCGACTGCGTGCAATACCAGCAAACCAACCTGGTGCCAGCCACCTATGAGATGGATGACTATCAGGTGCGCACGCCGACCGACGTGATCGGCCAGCACATCCACCTGCCGAAGTGGGACCTGACGGCCGCCGACGGCTCGGCCAACGGCTGGAACTACGAAGACGGCGTACTTTCCCCCGGTGCGGTGCAAGAACGCATCCATGCCATTCGCGAGTTCAACCAGTGCACGGGCAGCGACCCGCGTGACGGCACGGCGGCCTGCCCGAAAGCCAAAAATCACCCGTACTTCGGTCAATATGGCCGGGCCGACTGGGTCGGTGCGCGCACCGCGATGCAGCGCTGGTTTGTCGATCCGGTGGTGAACACCAAAGGCGTCGACCGTGGCTTGGGGACCATCTTCACCCATGACCACCTCGGCCCATCGACGCACCAACAGATTGGTCTGTACGCCACTGTGCTGGCTGAACCGGCCGGTTCCACCTGGTTCCACGCCGAAACCGGCGAGCCGTTGTACAGCGGCGCGCGGCAGGACGGCGGGCCAACGTCGTGGCAAGCGGTGGTGTCCACCGGTGACCTGGACGGCGACGGCAAGAACGACAGCTTCCGTGAGTTCTTCCTCGAATACAGCGACTTCCAGCACGCCTATGAAGCCGGTGTGTACGTCGGCGCTGGCCCGAATGGCGTGCCGAACCCGCAAGCGTTCCCCGCCACTGCGGACAGCTTCCGCTACGCGATCAACCCGCCGGTGCGCAATAACGCCAGCACCCTGCTGGACGGCATCCTCGAAGTGCAGGGCGGCATGGTTCCTGG
The DNA here is from genome assembly GCF_059716135.1 of Pseudomonas sp. LBUM1651. Classification (NCBI taxonomy): domain Bacteria; kingdom Pseudomonadati; phylum Pseudomonadota; class Gammaproteobacteria; order Pseudomonadales; family Pseudomonadaceae; genus Pseudomonas; species Pseudomonas sp. LBUM1651. Next base: position 2,266,500 of record NZ_CP166805.1, read on the forward strand.
CTGCCCGAGCCGGCCATGCCCGCAAGCGATCTCGGTCGATGACCCCGGCATGTTCGTGGTCAATTACCGCAACGAACCGCTGGCCCTGCGGGTGTACGACCCGAACAAGGTCGGCCCGGACGGCAAGCGCGGCATGCAGGCTGACGGCCTCGGCGGCGACCTCGCGTACGCCATGCAAAGCCGCACCGACCGCGCCATCCCGGCGATGAACCTGGCGCCGAACCTGATCACCGCGGCGACCGGCCCCACCGGCGGCAGCACGCTGTTCCCGCCGCACATCAACAGTGGCGGCGCCGAACCGGGCGATCCATTCACGCCGATGCTGCGCACCTACACCGGTGACAACGTGCGGCTGCGGGTGCATGCCGGCGGCCATGAAGAAGAGCACAACGTGACCCTGCACGGCGTGAAATGGCTGCAAAGCGGTTCCGGTTACGGCAACAGCTCCAACTCCGGCTGGCGCTCGTCGCAGATGATCGGGATTTCCGAGCAGATGGGCTTCAATGCGCCGGTCGCGATGATGTCCAGTTCAGCGGCGACGACGGGCGACTATCTGTACTCGATGGACGCCTCTCTGGAAGGCTATTGGAGCGGGATCTGGGGCGTGATGCGCAACTACACCGCACAACGCAACGATCTGTTCGCGTTGCCGAACAACCCGAAACCGGCCGGTATGCGCAACACGGTGGCCTTCGACGGCATCTGCCCTCGGATCAGCGCCAACCCCAACGGCATCGGCACCCGGCCGACGGTGCAGCGCAACTATGAAGTGGTCGCGGCGCTGGCCAATGACATTCTCGGCAATCCGCTGAACCTGACCCTCGGCGATCCGGCGGGGATCGGGCAACACGTGGGCGGGCCATTGAATCCGGCGGGGGGCACCCTGGTGTTCAACTCGCGGATGGTCAATATTCCCCAAGTCACCGTGGAGGACCCTGAAGACGGCGAAACCATCACCATCGGCGGGCAAAGCGGGCCGCTGCATGACCCGACCGCGATCCTCTATGTGCGCAAGGCTGACCTCAATCCGGTCACCGGCAAGCTCAAGCCCGGTGTGCCGGTCGAACCCCTGGTGCTGCGCGCGACGGCGGGGGACTGCATCAATATCACCCTGGAAAACCGTCTGCCGATGGTCATGCCGGACCTCGTCCAGACGGCGGTGATGCAAGGCATGGTCAAGCGTGATCGCAACAGCGGCCAGGGCTCGACCACCTTCAGCAACAACCTGATGCGGCCGTCCAGCCACGTTGGGCTGCACGCGCAGTTGCTGACGTACGACATCACCAAGTCGGACGGCACCAACGTCGGCGCCAACCCGATCCAGACCGTGCCACCACGGGTCGGCAACAGCGGCGCGTACCCGAACCGTACTTATCAGTACTACGCCGGGCACCTGGAGCGTGAAGGTAAACCGATCACCCAACTGGGTCGCAGCGTCGACAATATCAACGCCACGGCGGTGGAGTTCGGCGGGCTGAATTTCACCCCGGCGGACGTGATCAAGCAACCGCAGAAAGGCCTGGGCGGTGCGATGAGCATCCTGCCGATCGGCGCCACCTGGGTTGAAGATGCGCGCAAGGCGAACGCGACCGTCACCGCACCGGGGCAGACCACTTACCGCGACTTTGCGATGGTCTGGCAGAAAGCGTTGAACATCCGCTGGGCCAACGGCCGGCCGGTGGAAGGCATCGCCGCGGAAGGCTTCGGCGTGCCGACCGATCCACAGGACAACTCGAGCATGGCCATCAACTACAAGGCCGAGCCGCTGTGGTATCGCTTCGGCCTGGCGCCGGATGCACCATTCGGCCACGCCGACGGCGCGGGTTATGGCGACATGCCCAACGCACACATGGCGTACAGCAATGCGCTGGTGGGGGGCGATCCGCAGACGCCGGTGCTGTATGTGAAACCGGGGCAACCGTTCCGCACGCACATCCTGATGCCCACCGGTGGCAGCCGCGGCACGACCTTCCAGCTGGACGGGCATGTCTGGTCGGTCAACCCGTTCCAGTCGGAGAAGAGCGACACCGGGGGTTACCCGATGAGTACGCCGGGCGTGGGTTCGGTGCGGTTCGGCTACAACCCGATGTCGATGTACATCGGCGCCCGCGAAAGCATCCTGCCGGCAGCGCATTTCAGCTTCATGCACCCGAGCGCCGGGGGCAGCAACGCGATACCGGGCGATTACCTGTTCCGCGATTACGCCGCCTATGGCAACACCGCCGGGTTGTGGGGATTGCTGCGGGTGACCAATGAACCAGAACCGGCGCCGTAGACGCGAGACATAGTGTGGCGAGGGAGCTTGCTCCCGCTGGGGCGCGAAGCGGCCCTATAAAAGGGACTGCTGCGCAGTCCAGCGGGAGCAAGCTCCCTCGCCACAGGACCGGTGTGACGCGTAACTGAGGGGAGATGCGTTATGGACAGAACAATAAAAATTGCCAGTTGTGCGTTGATTGTCGGGATTGCGCTGATCTGGCTGGGCGTCTGGCGCACGACACCGGCGACTCTGCTCAGCGAAGTGGCGCTGCCCGACACCTGGAGCAGCCAGAAGCTTGAACGCGACGGTGTGTCGGTAGAGCTGGAGCTGCGGCCATTGGCCGAGGACGGCGTGTTGCGCGAAGGCGAGTTTGCCGACGTGCTCTTCCGGGTCAGTGACAGCAGTTCGGGCCAACCCCTTTCAGGCGTCAATCCCGGTGCCTGGCTGGACCCGGAAACCGTCGCCGCCGATCAGGCTCAGGGCCGTGAACGGAGCTGCAAATCCCGGGTTGGGGTGTTCCTTAAATCGAGCGTCGGCGCGCGTCCGTTGCTCGACCTGAACAGCTATTTCCTGCTGGTGATGAACCGCGATGCCAGTGTCTCGGTAGTCGATCCGTCGGTCTCGGTGGGTGGCATCACCAGCACCCTGTCGCGCATCGACATCAAGCAGCCGCCGATGGATTGGGTCACCCGCAAGGACAACAAACGCGTGTTCATCTCCATGCCCACCGCCGGCGAAGTGGCGGTGATCGACAGCGAGCAATTCAAGCTGATCGACTCGGTCAGCGCCGGCAGCCAGCCAGTGCGCCTGGCCTTGCAACCGGACGAGCGCTTGCTGTGGGTCGGCAACAATGCGGTGAAAGCTGAAGCGTCCGGCGTCACGGTGATCGACAGCCAAAGCCTGAAGCCCCTGAAACACCTGGCGACCGGCCGCGGGCATCACGAAATCGCCTTCAGCAAGGACAGCCGTTACGCCTTCGTCAGCAACCGCGACGACGGCACGCTGAGCATCATCGACATCGCCAGCCTGACCATCAGCAAGCAACTCAAGACCGGTTCGAACCCGTTGTCGGTGGCGTACTCGCCGCTGTCCCAGGCGGTGTATGTCGCTGACGGCAAGGACGGCACCGTCACCGTGGTCGACGGCGCCAGCCTCGACGTGCGCCGTGTGATCAAAATCAAACAGGGCCTGGGCCCGATGGGTTTCAGCGCAGACGGTCGTTTCGGCATCGTACTCAACACTCTGGAGAACCAGGCTGCCGTGATCGACGCCGCCACCGATTCGCTGATCCACGAGCTGGACGTGTCCACCGAACCCTACCAAGTGGTGTTCACCAAGGCCTACGCCTACGTGCGTGGACTGGCGTCGCCCAAGGTGACGATGATCAACCTGTCGTCGCTGGGCGAGGGCCGCACGCCGATCAGCCAGGGTTTCGAAGCCGGGCCGCAGGCGCCACGGCTGGCCGGCGATTTACCGCTGGCGTCGAGCCTCGCGGTGTCGCGGGACGACAACGCAGTGTTCGTGGTCAATCCGGTGGACAACACCACCTATTTCTACGCCGAAGGCATGAACGCGCCGATGTCCGGCTACCCCAATCGCGGGCAGGTGGCGCGAGCGGCCATGGTCATCGATCGCAGCCTGCGAGAAGTCGAGCCGGGGTTGTACGGTGCGCGGATCAAACTGCCGAACGCCGGGCGTTTCGACGTGGCGTTCCTGCTCAATCAACCCAACATCATCCATTGCTTCACCGCGCTGGTTGAACCGGACAAAAGCCTCACCCGGCACCCTGGCGTACCGAAAGTCGAGTTCATGCTCGACAAGTCCACAGCGGTCCTCGACCGTCCTTACACCGTGCGCTTTCGCATTGTTCAAGGCCAGCAGAAGGCGCAGCGCAGCGGCGTGAAGGATGTTCAGGTGCGCTACTTCCGCGCCCCGACGTCGCGGGCTCGGGAAGTCGCTGCGCTCGAAGTCGGCAACGGTATCTATGAAGCGCCGGTGACCCTCGACCTGCACGGCGCCTGGTACTTGCACGTGCGGGCCGCGTCCCTCGGCGCGAATTTCGACGACAAAACTTTTGCCAGCGTTCGGGTCCTGCCCGGCGATGCCCACTGAAGAGGAAATCGACATGAACCGATTCGCACACCGTGGACTGCTGACCTTCTGCCTGTTGGCCGCCGGTATCGGGCAAGCCCTGGCGCACTCGGCGGATGAACACGCCGGGCACGACATGCCGGCCAAAAGCGCCAGCTCGGAAAGTGCCCAGGTCAAATTCGCCGACGTGACGCTGGTGGACCAGAACGGTCAACCGGTGCGTCTGGAAAAAGACCTGGTGACCAACAAAATCGTGGTCATTAGTTTCATCTACACCAGCTGCACCACGGTGTGCCCGGTGGTGTCGTCGATCATGGGCAAAGTGCAGAAAAAACTGGGTGCACGGGTGGGCGCCGAGGTGCAGCTGGTGTCGATCAGTATCGACCCGCAGCGCGATGACGCCAGGCGCCTGAACGATTATGCCCGCACCTTTCAGAACGGTCCGGGCTGGAGCTGGCTGACCGGCAGCTCGCAATCGATCAACGCTACCCTCAAAGGCCTCGGCACCTTCAGCGGTGACTTCAAAAACCATCAACCGCTGATCCTCGTCGGCGACGGCAACAGCCGCCACTGGACGCGCTATTACGGTTTCACCGACCCCGCCGTGCTGACCCGTGAAGTGGAAAAGCTCAGCGGCCAGCGCAACGCCCACGCCAAGCACACCGCCATTGCCATGGAGCAGCAGCCATGAGAGTCCTCGACTGGATCACCCTGACGGTGTGCTTCTGGATTTTCAGTGCGATGGCATTTGCTCACGAAGGGCACGAGGAACCCGCTCCAGCGGTAGCTACCGCACAACCGGCGAGCGGCACGCGCGATGCGAAAACCTGGTTCACCGACACACCGTTGCTGGACCAGAACGGTGAAACCCTGCGCTTCTACAGCGATGTGTTGCAAAACCGCGTCGTGCTGCTGAACGTGATTTTCACCCGTTGCAACGATGCCTGCCCGCTGATCACCCGCAAGCTCAAGGAAGTGCGTGAGTTGCTGGGCGACCAGGCGGACGGCATCACCTTTATCTCCCTTACCAGTGATCCGTTGCGGGACACCCCGGCGGTACTCAAGGCTTACACCTTGAAGCAGGGCGTCGATGGCCCCCACTGGCTTTTTCTCACCGGCGACAAGGCGCAAATGGACCTTGTACTCGGCCGCATCGGCCAGATCGTGCCCACACCGGAGCAACATTCAACACAGCTGATCGTAGGTGACGTGGCCAACAAACGCTGGAGCAAAATCCGGCCCGATGCCCCGGCCGCCGCCATTGCCCAGCGCTTGCAGTTGCTGACAATGCCCGTGGCCGGTCGCTGAGATCGCACCATGAAAGCCTCCCTGATCCTCGGCCTGCTCCTGATCGGCAGCCTTCATTGCGCCGCCGATACGTTGCCCTTGAGCCCTGACGAAAGCGCCGGCAAACGGCTGTACCGCGAGGGTGTGTCCGGCAGTGGTGAGCCGATCATGGCCAGGGTCGGGGCGGCGGGCATGCTGCTGCCGGCCACCAGCCTGCCGTGCGCCAACTGCCACGGCACCGATGGTCTGGGCCGGCCCGAGGGCGGGGTGCGACCGCCGGAACTGAGCTGGTCGCGGCTGACCAGCACCTACGGCCAACGGCAAATCAATGGCCGCAACTACCCGGCGTACACTGAAGGCACCCTGGCGCGGGCGATCCAGGAGGGGCGCGATCCCGGCAACAATCACCTCGACCCGGCGATGCCGCGGTTCGTGCTGTCAATGAACGATCAGCGCAACCTCACGGCCTACCTCAAACGCCTGGCCGATGAGCGCGATCCCGGCTTGACGCCTGACAGCCTGCACCTGGGCACGCTGTTGCCCAGTCAGGGCGCGTTGGCGGAAGAGGGCGCGACGGTGGCCGCGGTGCTCAACGGTAGCGTGGCGCGAATCAACAAGGCGGGGGGGATTCATGGTCGGCAGTTGCGCCTGACGATCCTCGATCCGGGGCCGGACCGTATCAGTGCCGAGCGGGCTCTGGATCAGTTGATCGATCAGGAGCAGGTGTTTGCCCTGATCGCGCCACTGGCGCCGGCACGCGACACGCAACTGGTTTCGCGTCTGGAGCAGGCGGGCATTCCACTGATCGGCCCGCTTTCGTTGCAGGGCACGGTGCAGAGCAGTCGGCAGATTTTTGAACCGATGCCGGGGGTCCGCGAACAACTGATCGCCCTGGCCGATTACGCCTCCGCCAGTTTGCGCGTACTCCAGGGCCCGACGCTGATTACCTATACCGAAGATCCCGGTCAACGACTGGCGGCGCAGACCCTCAGCCAGTACCTGCAAGATCACGCCTGGCAAAATGTCAGCCTGAAGGTCTACGACTCGGCACAGGGCGAACTGCCGCTGGGTTCGCGCTCAGTGTTTTACCTGGGCTGCGGTAGTGATTTCAGCCACCTCGCCGAGCGGTTGCAGACGGCGGGGCAGGTTCCTTACCTGTTCGCCATGTCGAATCAGGTGGCGGGTGACCTTTTACAAGTGCCCAGCGGTTTTTCCCGGCGGGTGTTCTTGTCCTATCCATTCGTGCCCAGCGACTGGACCCTGGCCGGACGCCTGGCCCTGACCCAACTGCGCGAACAGCAGGGGCTTGGCGGCCAGCACGCGGTGCTGCAAGTCGGCGCGTTCAGTTCGATGCTGCTGCTCAGCGAAGGCATGAAACAGGCCGGGCGCGACGCCAGCCGCGAGAAGCTGATCAATGCGCTGGAAGGCCTGCATGACTTCGATACCGGACTGACTCCGCGCATCAGCTTCGGACCGGGCCGACGCCTGGGCTTGAACGGCGCGCATATCGTCACCGTGGACTTGCCCGGCCAGCGCTTCTACCTGGTCGCGCCTTACAAGCCCATTACCGCGACACCCTGACCGGAGGCCTCGATCATGAAGCTCAAGACTCTGTTGATCCTGCTGACCCTGTGGCTGCCCGTGGCATTCGGCAGCAACGGCCCGGTGGCCGCGCGGGTCAATGGCGAGGAGATTTCCGAGTTTCGCCTCGAGCGTTACTTCGCCGAGTACCTGGAGGATCAGGGCCGGGCGCTGGGCAGCATTCGCAATCCCAAGGCGTACAAGCAATTGCGCCAGAAGGCGCTGGACGCGTTGATCGACCGCGAGTTGCTGTGGCAGGAAGCGGTCAGGCGCGGGGTGGTGATCAGCGATGCCGCGGTGCAAAGCCAGGTTGAACAGACCCGGCAGGCCATTGGCGGTGCCGAGAAATTCGCTCGTCGTCTGGAGGACGCCGGTTTCGACGAGGCCGGTTTTGTCGAATACACCCGCCGTGAGCTCGCGGCTCGGCAGGTGTTTGCCGAGCTGACCACCGTCGATGGGCCGGACGAAAAACAGGTCCGGGCATTCTATGAAGAACACCGCGCAGAGATGCGCCGGCCCGAAGCAGTGCAGGCGCGGCACATCCTGATCAAGGTGCCTCAGGATGCCGATGCCGCCACAGTCGAAGCGGCACGGCTACGCTTGGTCGACATGCAAGTGAAAATCAGCCGGGGCGCGGACTTTGCCAGCGTGGCCCGGACCGGTTCGGAAGATGCGTCCGCCGGCGAAGGTGGAGATCTGGGCTATTTTCCTCGTGGACGAATGCTGCCCGCGTTTGAAACGGCAGCCTTTGCCCTGGCGCCAGGTACGGTGAGTGAACCTGTTCGCACACCACTGGGCTGGCACTTGATCTACGTACAGAACCACTTGGAGACGGCCGCTGTCTCAGAGCAACAGGGACTTGAAAGGGTTCGGGCGTACCTTGCCCGACAGCAACAGGCCGAGGTTCGTCTTCAGGTTCTGGCGCAGTTGCGATCGCGCAATCGAATCGAACGGATTGACGATGACTGAAGGTTCCCCCCCAATAGTGGGGAAAGCTTCCGCGCAAATCCGTGTGCTTCCCCGCCTTTGGGGGCGAGGGGTGCTTGGACTAAAAGGTTTTTCCATGGATATCAATTACATGCAGCGGTAAATCAGTCGGTGCTCAGCCTGGCATGAAGTGTGCGTTAGCCTCAGTAAGGCGCGCACTCCACCAGGCTCGGAACTCGGACCTGCGGTTTCAAGGAGTCCACCTTGTTAAACAAAGTACTGGTTGTCGAAGACGAAGAGCTTCTTGCCGAAAACCTCAAGGATTACCTTCAGGCGCAAGAACTGGACGTCCGGATTGCACATGACGGTGCGACGGGTATCGGTGAAGCCGAACAGTTTGCACCCGATGTGATGGTGTTCGATTACCGCTTGCCCGATATGGAAGGCTTTGAGGTGCTCGATGCCGTCCGCCAGAACAGGAACTGTCATTTTGTGCTGATTACCGGGCACCCCACCGCTGAAGTCTGTGAGCGGGCCCGGCAACTGGGAGTCAGCCATATCCTGTTCAAACCGTTTCCATTGGCGGAACTGGCCCGTGCAGTCTGTGACCTTCTGGGAATGGAGCGCGAACTCAAGGCAGGCGTGAGCCGATCCGAAGGTTTTGTCGAACGACGCCAGAGCAAGACCGAGAGTTTCCCGCTGCAGTTGTACGATGGCAGTTGGGTGCTGGCGGATCGTCGACGTACTTCATCGACCTCCAGGGCACCGGACGACGAACAATTGCTCACCGGGGAGTAGTGGCGCGACAAGCCGTTCCGGTGACCGCCGTAATTGCTCGCCGCGTCGACAGGGCTCAAAGCCCCCGGCGTTGGAGAGCAAGCCATGGATCGTCTATCCCTTGCCGTCGAACCGGCGCAGTCGGAATGTGAACCGTCTCGCTTTTCCAGTGAGCAACTGTCCCAGGCACGATCGCTGGCCGCCAGTTCCGGCGAACGTATGCTTGAAGCCCTTGGGGTTCTGTGCGAACTGGCCCCCATGCCCTTCATCCAGCGCCTCGGCGCCACCCTGCATTACCCGGTGCTCGACACCGACAGCCTGTTCAAGGCCACCCCGGTGTTCGACCGGGTCACCCTGGCCCAATGCCTCAAGCGCGAATTCATCCTGCTGCGCCACGACGATGCTGTCATCGGTGTGTTTGCCGACCCCTTCGATACTTCGCGCCTGGCCTGGATCGATGACTGTCTGCACGGTGCGCCGCTGTACCTGGTGCATGCCGACGACCTGAAGGCGTACCTGGCGCGCCACGAAGAGAGCTTCCACGCCGTGGAATCGCTCAACGCCCAGGCTGACGCCAACATCGAAATCGATACCCTGCAAAGCCTGTCCCTGACCAGCATCAGCGAAGACGCCAGCGTCGTCGTCAAACTGGTCAACTCGACCCTGTACGACGCCTTGAAAATGCACGCCAGCGATATTCATTTGGGCACCACCGGCAGCGGTCTGGTGATCAAGTACCGCATCGACGGCGTGCTCAACAACATCAGCAAGATCCAGGGCAGCGAGTTTGCCGAACAGGTGATTTCCCGGGTCAAGGTCATGGCTGAACTGGACATCGGCGAGAAACGTGTGCCTCAGGACGGTCGCTTCAAGATCGGCATCAGTGGTCGGCAGATCGACTTCCGGGTCTCGATCATGCCGAGCATTTTCGGCGAAGACGCGGTGCTGCGGGTGCTCGACAAGCAGGACTTGGCGGACAAGGTCTGCGGCGTGCAGTTGCAAGCGCTGGGCTTTGAAGACGAAACCCTGCGGCAGCTGCGCAGGCTGGCTGCCGAACCCTATGGCATGGTGCTGGTGACCGGCCCCACCGGCAGCGGCAAGACCACCACGCTGTACGCGATGATCACCGAGATCAACCACGGCGTGGACAAGATCATCACCATTGAAGACCCGGTGGAATACCAGTTGCCGGGCGTCCTGCAAATTCCGGTCAACGAGAAGAAAGGCCTGACCTTCGCCCGGGGTCTGCGCTCGATCCTGCGCCATGACCCGGACAAGATCATGGTCGGTGAAATCCGCGACCCCGACACCGCGCAGATCGCCGTGCAATCGGCGCTCACCGGGCACCTGGTGTTCACCACCATCCACGCCAACAACGTGTTCGACGTGATCGGCCGTTTCACCCAGATGGAAATCGACCCCTACAGCCTCGTTTCCGCGCTCAATGCCGTGCTGGCCCAGCGCTTGATCCGCCTGGTCTGCACCACGTGCAGCGCGCCGAGTCACCCGACTGACGATGAATTGCGCGCCTCGGGCCTTGATCCGCATAACGTCGATCACTATCGCTTCGTCCACGGCAAGGGTTGCGGCCATTGCCGGGGCACCGGTTATCGCGGGCGCACGGCGATTGCCGAGCTGCTGCACCTGGACGACGAGCTGCGGCAGATGATCGTCGAGCGCCAACCGATTTCGAAAATCAAGGTCCATGCGTGCAAACGGGGCTTGCGCCTGCTGCGCGAGTCCGCGCTGGAACTGGTTGCAGATGGGCGGACCACGCTCGAGGAGATCAATCGTGTCACTTTTGTCTCGTGATCGTTTTGTCGCCGTCATCGGCGCCAGTGGTATCGGCCTCGGCCAGCGCCGTGGCAGCGAAACCCTCTGGCTGGGCAGCGTCGGATTTATCGACGAAGGCTTTCACGCCTGGGCAGTGGCGCTGGACACCCTCGACCATCTGCTGGCCGACCACGCCTGTGCCGGTGCCGAGTTGAGCGTGGTGATTTCCGGGCACTTCAGCCGCTTCTGCCTGGTGCCCTGGAGCGAACAGATCAGTAGCCCCGACGAATTACGCGGCTTCGCCCAGCTGTGCTTTGAAGACCTTTACGGTGCGCCGACTCAACCCTGGAGCCTGGTGCTCTCGGCAGAACCGGCGGGCTACGACCGGATCGCCTGTGCGCTGCCGCAGGAATTGCTGAGGCGTCTGCGCACACTGGTCAGCGCCCGAGGCCTGCGCTTGCGTTCGGTGCAGCCGTACTTGATGGCGGCGTTCAACCATTTCGATAAAAGCCTCGATACCGGCAACTTCCTGTTCGTGGTCGCTGAACCGGTGCGCAGCGTGTTGCTGCTGGCACGGGAAGGCCGCTGGACCTCGGTGCGTTCGGTTGGCAGCAGCGACAGCGACGCTGCACTGACCGCACTGATCGGCCGCGAAAGCCAATTGCAGGCCTCCACCAACGAACGGCCATTGAACGTCTACCTGCATGCCCCTGCGCGCATCGACGTGCAGCCCGACGTACCCGATGTGCACTTGCGCACCCTTGAAGAAGGCCGGACACCCGTACGCGATTGCCTGTACGTCATGTCCCGGGCGGTGGCCTGAGATGCGCGCCCTTAACCTCGACTTTCAGCCGCGTCGCCGCTCCGGCCCGTTGGGCTGGAGCCTGCTGGCCGGGGGCGTGGTGCTGACCCTGAGTTGCGTCCTGGTTCAGCAGCACCTCAGTGATGAAACCGCAAAGCAGCAGGGTCATCTGCAAACCACCCAGCGCGTCCTCACTGGTGATACCGGTGGCAAAGTCAGCCTGACCCCGGCGCAAATCCGCGAGCAGGCGCAGAACCTCGCCGAGATGCGCAAGGTCTCCCAGCAGCTGCGCCGGCCCTGGGAGAACCTGTTCGCGATGCTTGAAGCCATGCCTCGCGAAAACATCGCCTTGCTGACCCTGACACCCGACGCCCGCAAGGGCCAGGTGCGGATCAGCGCCGAGGCCAAAGACCTGGATGCCATGCTCGACTTCCACCGCAACCTCGAGGCCAGCGACGAGCTGTCCGATGTGTCGCTGCTCAGCCACGAAATCGTGGCCAACGTGCCGGAGCACCCGGTGCAATTCAACCTGTCGGCTACCTGGGAGATTGGCGATGCGAATCCCTAGATTGATCGTCCACGAATACCTGCAAGGCCTGGGCATTCCCGGTCTGGTGGGGCTGGCGATGCTGGCGCTGGCGTTGGTCTATGGCCTGGCGGGTCTGATGCCGGACTGGCAGTCGCTGCAACAGCTCAGCCAGCAGACCCGCGAAGCCGGCGACTACCTGGCCAGGGTTGAAGACGGCAGCGTTGCCCCCCCGGTGGTGCCGCAACGTCAGCTCGACGACTTCCGCAGCAAACTGCCTTCGCAACCTCAGGCCACCGTGGCCATCGACAGGATCTACGCACTGGCAGCCCAGGAACACATCACCCTGGCACGGGGTGAATATGCCCTGGGCATCGACCCCAAGACGCATTTGGCCCGCTATCAGATTCTGCTGCCGGTTCGCGGCAGCTACCCGCAACTGCGGCGCTTCCTGCATGCCTTGCTCGGCCAGTTGCCGGCGGTGGTGGTGGAGGATGTGGAGTTCCAGCGCAAGAAAATCGCCGACACCGACCTGACCGGGCGGATCCGCATGACCCTTTACCTGTCGAGGTCATGATGAATACCAAGCGCGTAGCGGGGTGGGTGGGGTTCTTCGGTGTCGCGGCGGCGCTGACCTGGTTGCCCGATTACTTCATGCCGGCCGACGAGGGCGATGCAAGCGTGGCCGTCGTCGCCACCCCGACCAACAGCAAAACCCGTGGCGCCCTGCCTGCCGCACCAGCGTCTGGCAAACCAGCGGTGGTGAAAGACTTGAGCCCGGCGGGTGACCTGTTCGCTGCCCGCAGCTGGAAAGCGGCGCCGACCCTTGCCAGCGTCATCGAACAACCCGTCAATGAAACCCCGGTGGTGCAAGTCCCCAGCGCACCGCCGATGCCTTTCCAGTTTATCGGGAGGCTGGATGACCGTTCCGACCTGCAAGTGTTTTTGCAGAACGGCGAAAAAATATACGTCGTACGCAAAGGGGATGTGATCGACGAAACCTGGCGGATCGAAGCCATTTCCGATGTGGAACTGAGCTTCGTCTACCTGCCTTTGCATGTGTCCCAGACCTTGTCTGTGGGGAGCGCGCCATGAATAGAAGCCGTTTGCTGATGAGCCTTGTCTGCCTCTGCGCAGGGCTGGCCGCGTGCAGTTCCGCGCGGGTCGCCAACAAGGAAGCGTCCGAGCTGATCGAGCAGGGACAATACGAAGCTGGCCTGGCGCGCATCGAAGAAGGATTGCGGGAGAACCCTCGCGACACCGAACTGCATCTGGCCCTGAATACCGCACACGCCAAAGCCATTACTGCATTGCTGACCGCGGGCGATACCGATCGCGCACACCGGGACTTCGCCTCGGCACGGGTGAACTACAGCCGGGTGCTGACCATCGAGCCGAACAACCGACGCGCCCAGGATGCGATGCGCCAACTCGAGTACATGCGCAGCATGGACGAAAAACTCGAATTGGCCCGCGGTGACCTGCGTCGTGGCGACATCTACGCGGCTGATCGCCAGGTCAAACAGATCCTCGAACTGGACCCGAAAAATGAGGGTGCCCTCGAACTGCAAGGCAGCATCCGCCTGGTCCAGAGCCGCAACGTGATCCCGTATCCACAGCTGCGCACGCGCCTGGACCGGCCGGTGACCCTGGAGTTTCGCGACGCCAATCTGAAAACCATTTTTGAAGTGCTGTCCCAGGTCGCCGGGTTGAATTTCATCTTCGACAAGGACCTGCGCCCTGACATGAAAGCCACGATCTTCGTGCGTGACGTGCGCATCGAAGACGCCGTGGAACTGCTGCTGCAACAGAACCAGCTGCACCAGAAAGTGGTGAACGAAAACACCTTGCTGATCTACCCGGACTCCCCGCAAAAGCTCAAGGATTACCAGGAGCTGGTGATGCGCACCTTCTACCTGACCAGCATCGATGCCAACACCGCGCTGAACATGATCAAGACCATGCTCAAGACCCGCGACGTGTTTGTCGATGAGCGCCTCAACACCTTGACCATGCGAGACACCGAAGACGCCGTCCGCATGGCGGAAAAACTCCTGCAATCGCAAGACCAGTCAAACCCGGAAGTGGTGCTGGAAGTGGAGGTGATGGAAGTCGCGACCCAGCGGATTCTCGACCTTGGCCTGCAATGGCCGAACACCTTCGGCGTGATCAACAGCGACGGGTCGGCGGTGACAATTCTCGATCAATTGAAAGGCATCGACTCCAGCCGGATCACCATCTCGCCATCGCCCCAGCTCAAGATCAACGCCCAGGACAACGACATCAACACCCTGGCCAGCCCGGTGATTCGCGTCAGTAACCGCGAGCAGGCGCGCATCCACATTGGTCAGCGTGTGCCGATCATCAGTGCCACCTCGGTGCCGTCGACTCAAGGGCCGGTGATCACTGAAAGCGTCACGTACCTGGACGTCGGTCTGAAGCTGGAAGTGCAGCCGACTGTGCACCTGAACAACGAAGTAGCGATCAAGATCGCCCTGGAAGTCAGTAACGCTACGCCGCTGGAACCGACCCGTCAGGGCACGATTCCGGTTCAGGTCGATACCCGCAACGCTCAGACCACCCTGCGCCTGCATGACGGCGAAACCCAGATCCTCGCCGGCCTGATGCGCAACGACCATGGCGCCACCGGCAACAAGATTCCGGGTCTTGGCGACATCCCTGGCCTGGGCCGGTTGTTCGGCAGCAACAAGGACAGCGTCAGCAAATCGGAACTGGTGCTGTCGATCACGCCGCGGATTGTGCGCAACCTGCCGTACCAAAGCCCCTCGGACATGGAGTTCCCGACCGGCACTGAAACCAGCATGCACATTCAGGCACCGGACCGGCGGATGGAATCGTCGATGTCGAACGAACGCATCGACCGCCCGGTGGCGGCCACCACGACCCAGGTCGTGATCGGGAAGCCTTGATCATGAACGCCTCGGAACGCGGTTTTACCCTGATTGAAGTCGTGGTGACGCTGGCCCTGATCGGCCTGTTGGCCGGCATGGCCGCGCCACTGACCGAGACCGTGGTGCGCCGGGGCAAGGAGCAGGATTTGCGCACGGCGCTGTACCAGATCCGCGATGCCATCGACGCCTACAAACGCGCCTTCGACGCGGGTTATATCGAGAAGTCGCTGAACAGCAGCGGCTATCCACCGAACCTCAAAGTGCTGGTGGACGGTGTGCGCGATGTGCGCAGCGCCAAGGGCGCCAAGTTCTATTTTTTGCGCCGTGTGCCCCATGACCCGCTGGCCCCGGTCAAGCGCGACGACGAAGGCGGCTGGGGGCTGCGCACCTATGACAGCACGGCTCAGAACCCGCGCGAAGGCGAAGACGTCTTTGACGTTTATTCGAAGGCGCGCGGCAAGGGTCTCAACGGTATCGCGTACCGGGAGTGGTGAGCTTATGCGTCGGGAAAAGGGTTTTACCCTGCTGGAACTGATGGTGGTCATGGCAATCATCGCGACCCTGATGACCATCGCCATGCCACGCTATTTCACCAGCCTCGAGGCCTCGAAAGAGACCACGCTGCGCCAGAGCCTGTCGGCGATGCGTGAAGCGCTGGATCACTATTACGGCGACACCGGGCGTTATCCCGACTCCATCGAGCAACTGGTGGAGCAGCGCTACCTGCGCAACCCGCCGATGGACCCGATTGCCGAGCGCAAGGATCTCTGGGTCATGGTAGCGCCGCCGGACGGCGTAGCCGGCGGGGTCGCCGATATCAAGAGCGGAGCCACAGGGAGGGCGCGTGATGGCAGCCTTTATTCCGAGTGGTAAAAACCTGTGGCGAGGGAGCTTGCTCCCGCTGGGCTGCGTAGCAGTCCCTCTTTTGGGGCCGCTGCGCGACCCAGCGGGAGCAAGCTCCCTCGCCACAAGTCCGCTATCAAGCTTAAGTGAGAAACGCTGGACCAGCGAGGGCGGTTTCACCTACCTGGGCGTGCTGTTCCTGATCATGCTGATGGGCATGGGCCTGGCCAGTGCAGGCGAGTTGTGGTCGACCGCTTCGCGCCGGGATCGTGAACGCCAGTTGCTCTGGGTCGGTACGCAGTACGCCCAGGCATTGCGCAGCTATTACCGCAGTTCGCCAGGGCTGGCGCAGTATCCGAAAAACCTCGAAGACCTGTTGCAGGACGAGCGTTTTCCCAACCCGAAACACCATATTAGGCAACTGTATCCGGACCCGATTGGCGGCGGTGAATGGATCTTGATGCGCGGTTTCGACGGGCGCATCACCGGCCTCAACAGCGCGTCCACGGACAAGCCGCTGAAGCAGGCGGATTTCCCCTCGCAATGGTCGGACTTCACCGGCATGGCCAGTTACAAGGACTGGCAGTTCGTGGCTGAGAAAGCCTTCCTCGATGGCACATCCGGGCCTGCCAAAGGCCAGTCGAAATTGCCCCAGGCGTTGCAGCCATGAACAGATTCTGTTGGGTCGTGATCCTGATGCTGACGTCCGCTGCCGCTCCGGCCGGCGAAGAGGACGAAATGATGGGGTTCATCGTCGATGACACGATCTCGCACATCGGCCACGACTTTTACTACTCGTTCAGTGAACGCCTGCGCGCCACCAGCCCGATGGATTTCAACCTGGTGGTGCGCGAACGACCTTCGGCGCGCTGGGGCGCTCTGGTCACCGTGGAGTATCAGCAGCGTCTGGTTTACCGGCGTTTTCTGCCGCCGAACACCGTGGAACTCAAGGACGAGGCCTATGACGCCGCCGACTGGGTTCGCGGGCAGATCGTCCAGCGCAAGCTGGAAGCCATGTTGCAGGACACAACGGATTTGGAGAGGGACGAATTATGAAAACAACAACGTTCTCGCAACGCCCCGGGCTTTCTTGGGCGGGCCTCTGCCTGCTCGGGCTCGGCAGTTGTGGCCTGGTCCAGGCCACCGAGCTGGTCTATACGCCCATCAACCCGTCGTTTGGCGGAAACCCGTTAAACGGGACCTGGCTGCTCAACAACGCCCAGGCCCAGAACGACTACGACGATCCCGACTTGAAAAAACGCACCGCCGCGGCTGGTACTTCGGCACTTGAGCGGTTCACCAGTCAGTTGCAGTCGCGGTTGCTCGGTCAGTTGCTGGACAACATTTCCGCGGGAAACACGGGGAGCCTGACGACCGACGCTTTTATCGTCAACGTCGTCGACGATTCCGGGCAATTGACCATCGTCGTGACTGACCGAGCGACCGGTGAAATCTCGGAAATCCAGGTGAGTGGCCTGGCCCCATGACGGGGATCGGGGTTGATGGGGAGGGAAGGACATGAAAAGAATAATGGTGCTGGGGCTGACGTTGGCGATGTTACAAGGGTGCAGTCTGCGCGAGCCGATCGGGGCTGAGCAGGACACCGAAACTCCGACGCTGACCCCGAGGGCTTCGACCTACTACGACTTGATCAACATGCCGCGACCCAAGGGCCGGTTGATGGCGGTGGTGTACGGTTTCAGGGACCAGACCGGTCAGTACAAACCGACGCCCGCCAGCTCGTTTTCCACCAGCGTGACCCAGGGGGCGGCGAGCATGCTGATGGATGCGTTACAGGCCAGTGGCTGGTTTGTGGTGCTGGAGCGGGAAGGGCTGCAGAACCTGCTGACCGAACGCAAGATCATTCGCGCCTCGCAGAAAAAACCGAACACGCCGGTGAATATCCAGGGTGAACTGCCGCCACTGCAGGCGGCGAACATGATGCTCGAGGGCGGGATCATCGCCTATGACACCAATGTGAAAAGCGGCGGGGAAGGCGCGCGTTACCTGGGCATCGACATTTCCCGGGAATATCGGGTGGATCAGGTCACGGTGAATCTGCGGGCGGTGGATGTGCGCAGCGGGCAGGTGTTGGCCAATGTGATGACCAGCAAGACCATCTACTCGGTGGGCCGTAGTGCCGGGGTGTTCAAGTTTATCGAGTTCAAGAAGTTGCTTGAGGCTGAGGTCGGGTATACCACCAACGAGCCGGCGCAGTTGTGTGTGTTGTCGGCGATCGAGGCGGCGGTGGGGCATCTCTTGGCGCAGGGGATCGAGCGGCATTTGTGGCAGGTGGCGGGGGATAATTCGCCTCAGAGCGGTGAGACGCTCGATCGTTACCTGACTCAGAACAAGGTACCTGAAGAAGAGTGAACCGAGGCGGCCTTCGGGCCGACCTGGTTCCTCTGAATGCACCGGATGTCCTCCTGTAGGAGCGAGGCTTGCCCGCGAAGGCGGCCTAATAGCCGACCTATATTTTGTTGACCGAGTACATATCCATTCCTGCGGTAACGGCGGCTATTGGTTCCGCCCTTACGGCGGGTTACTTGGAAAAGCGCCAAGTAACCAAGCGCTTTTGCCCCTGACGTACGGTGGCTCGCCTAGGCTCGCCATGCCCTCGCTCCGGTCCTGCTCCGTGGGCCCGCCGCCATCGGCCATCCATGGCCGGGGGCGGCTAGCCCGGCATCCATGCCGGGCTGCCCACTGCGCAGAACCTCCACTCGGCCTTCCGACGGGGCAGATCAAGATCAAAAGCCAGATCAAAAGCCAAAGCAAAAGCCAAAGCAAAAGCCAGATCAACAACTGGAGCGAACTCATACCTGTGGGAGCTAGCCTGCTAGCGATGGACGTCCAGACACCGCGTTCATTCAGACCGCACGCGTAATCGTTAACGTCCATCGCTAGCAGGCTAGCTCCCACAGGGGGGATGCATACATCCGAAGAGCCAGGTCGGCCCGCAGGCCGCCTCGCGCTGCTGTGGCGGTAGTCGCCCCCTCGAGAGGCTTCGTTCCGGTTCTGCGTAGTGGGCAACCCGGCATGGATGGCGGCGGGCCCACGGAGCAGGACCGGAAGGAGGGCATGGCGAGCCTAAGCGAGCCACCGAACGAAAGGGGCAAAAGCCCTTGGTTACTTGGGGCTTTTCCAAGTGACCCGCCGTAAGGGCGGAACCCTAAGCGGCCGTTACCGCAGAAACGGATATGTCCACCTGATAGAAAATGGTCGGCTGTCAGGCCGCCTTCGCTGGCAAGCCAAGCTCCTACAGGGACCGGTGTGCACTGCAAACATCAGACAAAAAAAACCGCGACCCTCACCCAGGAACGCGGTTTTTTATCCCCCAGCAATTACTGCTGCAACACCGTCGCCCGGTTATCCGTCCCCAGCTGCTGAACAGTCGCCATCTGCGTCACGCCACTCTGATCAACATTGGCAATGTTCCCGGAGCCGCCCTGGGTCACATACGCCACGTTCATCGTGTCAGCCTGTTTCACAGAGATCTGGTTGTCGCTGCCCCACTGGGTGGTATAGGCCTGGTTGTCGCTGCCGGACTGGTCGAGCGCGGTGCTGTTGCCCATACCGTTGCTGCTGCCCTGAGCCAGGTTGGTGGTGCCGCGCTGGTCGGCGATGAGGACGTTGTCGCTGCCGTTCTGGTCGAAGTACAGCTCGTTGTAGTTTTCGGCCTGGCTGACGGTGGTTTTGTTGCCGGTGCCGGTCTGGTGGGTGGTCATGATGTGGCCGACGCCGTCCTGGGTGAAGCTGGCGATGTTGTCTTTGCCGGTCTGGGTGATGGTTGCGCTCTGGTTGCTGCCGAACTGGCCACCTTTTTGCGGACCTTTCCAGTTGCTGGCGTAAACCTTGTTGTCGCTACCCACCGAAGTGGCGGTGAGCGTATGGCCTTCGCCGGTCTGGTAGGTGAAGTGCGTGTTGCCCGTTCCTGTTTGGTACAGCGCGATGGTCGAGCCAGTGGACTCGAACTGGTCGGCGTAGATCGCGTTGAGGTCGCCAACCTGGAACACGTGGGCGGTGTTGTTTTGGCCGAAGCTCTGGTCGACCACGGTTTCGTTGCTTATGCCGGTCTGGTCGACGGTGGCTTCGCTGCCGACTTGTCCGTCTTGCCAGACTTCAGTGCCGTTTCCTTCGCCGAGCTGGTTGATGGTCAGGTTGCCGCCGTCGCCATTGCGCTGGTCGCCGTAGGCGTAGTTGCTGGTGCCGGTCTGGTTGATGTCGATCTGGCCGCCCATGTGGTTGATCTGTTCGGCGGTGGCGTAGTTGGTGGTGCCGTACTGGATGATCACCGCAGTGTTGGCGATGCCGGGCTGGATCTGTTCAATGTAGGCTTCGTTGCTGTCACCGAACTGGAAGGTTTGACCGGTCGTACCTTCCTGGCTGTCCTGATAGACGAACGAGAAGTTGCCGGTGCCTTGCTGTTGTTGCAGCACTTCACCGCCACCTGCGCCGATCGACTGGCTGGCGTGGCTGGTGTTGAAGCTGCCGGTCTGTTGCTGGGTGATGGTGCTGTTGTTTTCGAACAATTGCTCGGCGTAACCGGCGTTGTAATCGCCAACCTGATTCTGGTCGATGGTGCTGGTGGCCGAGTCCTGCACGGCGGCCGCGTCGTTGCCCTGGCCGAGTTGCTGCTGGGTGGCGGTGCTAAATGGGGCCAGGGTTTGCTTCACGTCGGCGACGTTGGCAGTGCCGGTCTGGTCCTGGGTGGAAATGCTGTCGTTGGCCAACGCCTGGGCACTGACAATGACCAGGATGGCGGCGGTGAGGGGCGTCAGTTTGAACATGGTGAAACCTCCATGTGTTGCAGTGCTTTAGCGGTATTGTTTGACCGAAACGCTCATGCCGTTTCCCGACTGGCTCACGGCGCTGGTAAGCCCTGTGCCGGCCTGGTCGATGCTGGCGTCGTTGTTGTTGCCGTTCTGGGAAATCTGCGCGCGGTTCTGGCTGCCGGTCTGCGTGATCGAGGCGGAGTTGCCGGAACCTTGCTGAGTGATCATCGCCATCAGGTCGCTGCCTTGTTGCAGGATGTAGGCTTCCTGATTGCTTCCCGACTGGACGATGGTGCCGAGCAACGACTGGCCGTTCTGTTGCAACAGCGCCACGTTAGCCTGGCCGTTCTGGTCGATCAGCGCGTGCTGGCCAATCGGCGGTGGCAACTCGCCGAGGTCGGTGCCGGGGCCCAGGTCGTCGTTCTCCATCAGATCGTCGGCGCGCACGCCCGCGCTGCTGCAGAGCAGAAGCAGGCAGAGCAGGGTGGCGATCGACGTTTTCATGAGGTTGTCCTTTAGAAAGAGACCAGCCCCATCGACCCTGTGGCCGATGGGGCGAGGGCTCAGTTCGAGATCACCGACACCGTGCGCACGGTGCCTTGGGACGAGGTGATGGTGGCGGTCGGGTTAGTCGAGGGAATCACCGTGGTGGTGTTGTTCACCGTCAACCGCCAGCGACCGGTCACCGGTACCGTGGTGGTGCCCAGGGTCGCCAGCCCGGTCGGGGTGCTGACCCGGACGGTGATGGTGTTGCCGGTGGTCACCGATGAAGTGCCCGCAAAGTCCCAGGTGAAGCGGTTATTGGAACGCGCCGACACCGTAGCCGTGGTCACCGTGAAGGTTTCTGCCGGTGGCCGGGGCGAGACTTGCACGGTGACCGTCGCCGGTGCCGTCGACAGGGCGCCCAGGCTGTCTCGGGCGATGTAGGTGAAGGTCGTGGTGAACGCCGTCGTTACGGTGGCCGGTGGGGTGTAGGTGATCACCGTGCCGTTGCTGCTGACGGAGCCACGACCGGCTGCTGGTTGGGTGAAACTGGCGATGGCCAGCGGCACGTTGCCTTCCGGATCGGTGTCGTTGAGCAGCACATTGATCGGCACCGCCACGCCCAGCGTTGCGATGCTGTCCGCGACAGCCACCGGTGGCCGGTTAGGCTCCACGGTAATGGTCACGGTCGCCGGGGTTGTCGAGGCCAGGCCTTTGACGTCTTGAGCCTTGTAGGTGAAGGTCGTGGTCAGCGGCACAGTGACCACGGCTGGCGGCGTGTAGACCACGGTGGCCGAACCGCTCAACGCCACGGTGCCTTGCCCGGTGGCCGGTTGGGTCAGCGCAGTGATGCTCAGCGGCGTGTTGCCATCCGGGTCGCTGTCGTTGGCCAGCAGGTTGAGGGTCAGCGGCACCCCGAAGCTGGTGCTGCCGGTGTCGGCAACGGCCAGCGGCGGCTGGTTCTCACCGCTGTTCGGTGCCGTTCCGACCACCACCACAGGTTCGGTGTCGGCGCCGCCAGCGGCGGATTTGATGGTGACACTGGCCGGTGGCTGCGTCAGGCCAGCAACGGTCAGACGCTGCAAGGTGCCGGTCTTGCTCAGACGTCCGTAGCTCTGGGCGACCATGTCCGGCACCACCACTTCGTCAGACGAGGTGGCTTCGATCAGCAGGCTGTGGTTGCTCCAGTTGTAGCGTGCGGTCTGGATTTTCACCACGTCGGTGACTTTGCTCGACACCGCCGTTGGCCGGCTGGTGCCACTCGGGTTGGTTGCGGTGACCACCACCACCGGAGGAATGGTGGTACCCGTCAGACGATGGCCGAAGAACTGGCCGGTGTTGTCGCCAAGCATGTTGATCAGGCATGGCGTCTGCGGTGGCCCGGTAACCAGGGCCACGGTTTCGCGGAAGCACAGGCTCGAACTGTTGGCCGATTTGCCAAAGACTTCTACCCGAGTGCTGCTCGTTCCCGGACCCGTCGAGATGCGGCGGTAAGTGGCGCGGCCGATTTCCACAGGGGTTTGCGCACGGTTGTCGAGGACTTTGCCGGACACGGTAAAGAGGGTGGTCTGGATGGTCCCGGCCGGACCCTGGACACGCAGAAAGTTGTTATTGAACGGGCTGCCGGTGACCGCTTCGGTAAGGTTCGGATCGCCCACGAACGTCTCGATGGAGCCGGTGTCCGGATTCACTTCGGTGTACGGACCGTTGACGCTGCGCAGGAAAGGCCCGACCTCCCCGTTGAGCGCACCCGAGAAGTTGCCGGGTGCGCCGATTCCGATGTCGCGGGTGATGTTGATCGCCCGACGTCCCGGAGCGGTGACGTTGACCGTTTCCACGCCGTACGGGTGGGTGATGGTGTAGGTCCCCGCGACAGGTATGTTCACCCGCAGACGAATTCGCGCGAAGCTTGCCTGATCGCCGTCGACCGGGTTTTCCGCAGCGAATGCCGCTTCGATCCCGGCCACGTAGGCATCCACGCCATAGCCTCCGACATCGTTGATGCTGGTCTCGGCGAGGAACCAGAACGCTTCCGGTGGCCAGTTATCCGGGAACACCATGGGCTGCGTGTCGTCGAATACGCCAGGTTCCGGATTCAGGATGCACATGTAGGAGGGCGCGCCAGGAGCGCCGGGTGATCGCGAGCTGGTAGCCCGCGACTGGCACAGTTCCAGCGACAGCAAATTGCTGTCCTGATACCACATGGGGAATTTCCCCGTGGCAAAGGTGTAGGGGCCGGTATCGACGGCATTGAGTTGTGCGAACGCACTGCCGGACAGCGAAAGCGTCAGCCCGAGCGCGTTGAGCGCGAAGCGTGGCCACTTGTTCATGATGCCTCCTGATGCGGATCTGGGCATGAGAGCGTTCATTGCACGATGACCACTTCTTCGGTGTCGCTGCCGCCATTGGATGACGTCACCCGAACCTTGGCCGGTGGAATCGGCGAGATGCCGGTCGACAGGGCTTTCTCTGCGCCGTTGCCACTGAGGGCGCCGATGGCGACGCCCGTGCCGGAGGTGACGGTGAGTACCGGCGGCGACGTTTCATCGCTGGTCGAAGCCACTACCGTGATTTGCCCGCTGCTGAGGCTGTACTCGGCCCGTGAAATCACCACCAGGTCGGACAGCGGCATGGACAAGGAGGTCGGTGTGCTGGTGGGGATGGCCAGATGGTTGTCCGCCTTCACCAGCAAGTTGCTCGGCAACGTCGGGTTGGTGGCTGACTGGGCGTACCAGTGGCCGGTGGTGTCAGCCTCGGTCAGGTTCAGCACCGGGCTGTTGCTGTCCAGGGTCACGGTGGCCGGTGGCGGCGGGGCCATGACGAAAACATCCTGCTGGGCCACCGGGGCGCTGCTGCCGGCCTTGCGCGAGTAAGTGCTGCGTTCGGCAATAATCGGGGTGGGTCGATCCACCGTCGATAACTTGCCGGAAATGGCCATCACCGTTGTACGCAAGTCCAGTCCGTTAGGTCCTTCAATGCGGATGTAGTTGGTATTGAAAGGGCTGCCGGTGAAGGCCTCTTCCAGGTTCGGATCACCCACGAATCGCTCGGCGGAACCGGTGACCGGGTTGGTCTCGGTGTAGGGGCCATTGACACTGCGCAGGAACGGGCCGATGTCACTTTTGAGTGCGCCGTCGTAGGTTTTCGGCGAGCCGATACCAATGTCCCGGGTCATGTTGATCGCACGACGCCCGGGGGTGTCGACGTTGAATACATCGACGCCGTAGGGGTGAGTGATGACATAGGTGCCGGCGGTGGGCACGTCGACCCGAATACGGATACGGCCAAAACTGACCTGGTCGCCTTCAACCGGATCTTCAGCGGCGAAAGCCGCTTCGACGGCGCTGACATAGGTCAGGTCGATGCCCCGTGCCGCGTCGACGATGGATCCGTCGCCGGTGAACCAGAACGATTCATCGGGAAAGTTGGTCGGGAAAACGATGGGCTGGGTGTCGTCGAAAACGCCGGGGGTCGGATTCAAAAGGCACATGTAGGAGGGCGCACCGGGTGCGCTTGGAACCCTGGAACTGACGGCCTTGGACAGGCAAAGATCGAGGGTCCGACCGTGGGAGTCCTGATACCAGGCAGCGAACGAACCGTTGGCGGGTACATAAGGCCCCGGGTCGACAGCGAACAGCGCCGCCTGGGCGACGCCTTGGGCCAGAGTGGACACGACCAGGGCGATCGCGGTTTTGGACAGTAAAGGGTGCATGAGTATTCCCTCTATCAGAGACCTGCCCCGTGGGGAGGGGTCAGTTGAGGGGGAGGGTCGGCAACTTCCATACCAATCTCGGAAAACGGCCGTCAGAGGCCCGGAATCAGGGCTTGCCAGGCTCTAGCGGCGTTGGAATGCCGGCCGGGCATTAGGGCCACTGTCCCCAGCTTCGGGGGTAGATGGAAAGTTGGGGAAGTGCGGACCCAAGGACGGGCAAGTAGCCATGAGTGGGCTATAACCAATGGGGGGAACCGCCGAGAAGTACGACCATGAACTTGCCTACGCAAATGCTCCCGTCCGAGGAGGGCACTCGCCTGAACTCGCGCAAGCAGCCGTTCAACCTGCTGCGCTGGTTTTCGCTCATCAGCATGGGGGTGATCGGCACGGTGGCGGTGGCGCTGGGCGCAGTATCCTCGCGGTTTGTGATTACCGAGAGCGTACAGCGCGATGCGATGTTGACCTCGCAGTTCATTCAGACGATCGCTTACGCCGAGATGCGTCACGTGTCGATTCCGAATGTGCGGACCCTGGGCGAGCTGCTGGACCCGCGCAAGGACAGGGATTTCCCGGACGTCGACCCGATGGACCGCGCCAATGTCCGGGGAGAATTTCTCGACCATATCGAGCACCTGCCAGACGTGATCCTGGCCAACATCTATGCGCCCGATCGCATGGTGGTCTGGTCGACAAACCCCGCATTGATGGGAACCACGATCCACGCCGATGAAGACCTGGAGCAGGCGTTTGCCTCCAGGAAGCCGGTGTCGACCAGCTACCACAATGTCGACAAGACACGCATGGAGCAGAAGTTCGTATCGCCACCGGATTTCATCTTCATCGAAAACTACATTCCGCTGTTCGATGCCGATGGCAAGAACGTCACGGCGATGGTGGAGATCTACAAGGAACCGAAGGACTTGATCAACCGCATGGAGCGCGGCCTGGTGTTGATCTGGCTGGCCACCGCGCTAGGCGGCGGGCTGATTTATCTGGGGCTGTACTGGATCGTGCGCCGGGCGGCGATTCTGCTGGAGGTGCAACAAAAACAATTGATTACCAACGAGACTTTCGTTGCCTTGGGTGAGATGTCGTCGGCGGTGGCCCACAGTTTGCGTAACCCGTTGGCGACCATTCGCTCAAGCGCCGAGCTGGCGCTGGAGTTCGACAGCGGCCCGGCGCACAAAAACATCACCGACATCATCGGCCAGGCGGATCGCATGTCGAAATGGGTAAGGGAATTGCTGCAATCCTTGCGCCCGCTGCATGACGAGCCCGAACCGGTGAACCTGGTGGCGGCGTTGCACGACAGCCTCATGGCCTTCGAACAGCAGATCGCCAACGCCGGGGTTCACGTGGTGTTCGAGCCGAAGGACACGCCGATGGTCCTGAGCCAGCCAATACAGTTGTCGCAAATCCTCAACAGTTTGCTGGCCAATGCGCTGGAAGCCATGGACAAGGGGGGCACGCTGACCATCACCCTGGAACCCACTGATGCCCGAGGCGCCAGTATGGTGGTGAGAGACACCGGCAAAGGCATGAACGAGGAACAACGCAGCCTGGCCTTCCGGCCGTTTTTTACCACCAAGCAAGGCGGGCTGGGTGTCGGGCTGGTGCTGGTCAAACGAATCATGGAACGCTACGGCGGTGCCGTGAGCCTGGAAAGTTGCGAAGGCGAGGGCACGTGTGCACGCCTGTCGTTCAAGCGGATTCCCTGAAACGGGGATGAACTTTCCCCGGTAACGGGTGTCATTCCCCAGTCATTTTTTCGGGCATTGCAAATTGATGGTGATAAGCCATTGTTTCGATAGGTATTAATTTTTCGAATAAAGCTGTTACAAGTCTGGCGAGCTCCTTGCAAAACCCCCATTACCCCCTTCACAACTTCGAGGCGGCAGGTGATGGACAGAAAAGCGCGGCACCCCTGCAAATGGCTTGACCTTCTGACGCCCCTGAGCGTCCTTCTCGCAATGATGCTCGGCACAACGAGCCTGCGCGCCAGCCCGATCGACGACGAAGGACAGCCCGGACCGTCCGACCCCTCGGCGTACTACGACGAACCGGCTGACCGACAGGGGGCCTTGAACGCCATTTTGACCATGCCGCCGGCTAACCTGGATTCCTTCGACTTGCCGGGTGGCGTCAAAGGCAACCGAAACACCCCGCGCCAGGAAAACATCCTGCCGCCAGCGCTGCAGACCAGTTTCAATTACCCCACCAACGGAAAACCCAGTCCGCTGTATGGTGCGTTGCCGTTCACTCAGCCACTGGCGCTGTTCGAAGAATTCGGTCTGGAAAAACTCGACCCCACCACCCCGGCGGCGCAGTTGCCATTTCCACCCGCGACCATCGGCCCGCTGCCGCAACAAGATCCCACCAGCGTCGCACGCAGCGCTCCGCCGAGTGCTGCTCTCGACGCGTTCTTGCGTCAACCAGGCCTGACTCCGTTCCCCAGCCATTATTCCAACGTGGTCGACCGCAACCCTTGGCAGAAGCAGATTGAATTTTTCCTCAACCGCCGTATCGGCTCGTCGGCGGAAGGCCGTCCGCCAGGAAAAGGCTGGTCGCACCAGCGCTGGAACGAGTTTTACCCGCAGGTGGCCTACAAGACCGTGCAAACCGGCGCACGGGTGAATACCGGTTTGCGTGACAGTCGTCAGATGCACCGCTATGCCTTGGGCGAGTTTGGCCCCGGTGGCCTCTATTACAATGTGGCTGGCGTGCCGGCGACCGCAGGCACCTCCAAAGGATTTGAACCGCGTTTTCACCCGAAAATGCCGGTACAGAAACACAACTCGGTATGGACCTTCGACGGCACCTTGCCGCCCAAATTGCTCATGGTCCGTTACGGGCAACCCTTGTTGATGCGCCACTACAACGGCTTGCCGATCGACCCGTCGGCCAACATGGGTTTTGGCCTGCACACCATCACCACCCATGAACACAACGGTCACGTACCGGCGGAAAGCGACGGCTATACCAACGCGTTTTTCTTCCCTGGGCAATTCTATGACTATCGCTGGCCGATCCAACTGGCCGGCTACGACAGCATCAACACCAAGGCTGAAGACCCGCGCGCGGCGTTCCCGTGCTCACCGGGCGAAACCCTGTGGACCAACGACCTCAACCCCGGCCGCAAGACCTGCGACAACGGCATGATCAAGGTCCGCGGCGACTGGCGCGAAACCATGAGCACTCACTGGTTCCACGACCACATGCTCGATTTCACCGCGCAGAACGTCTACAAGGGCAACGCGGCGATGATGAACTACTACAGCGCCCTGGATCGCGGCAATGAATCGGTGAATGACGGCGTCAACCTGCGCCTCCCCAGCGGCAACGCGTTGCCTTGGGGTAACCGCGACTACGACGTCAACCTGATGTTTTCCGACAAGGCGTGGGACAAGAACGGTCAACTGTGGTTCAACCCCTTCAACACTGACGGCTTCCTCGGTGACCAGGTGCTGGTCAACTGGAGGTGGAAACCGACCCTGGACGTGCGGGCCCGCAGCTATCGCTTCCGCATGCTCAATGGTTCAGTGTCGCGCTACTTCAAAATGGCGCTGGTGCGCGAGATCAAGGGCCCCAGCGGCGAGTTCCCAGGGCCTGCCGGGTCGGGCGTGTCGTATGCCCGGGTGCCGTTCCACATGATTGCCAACGACGGCAATATCATGGAACACAGCGTGCCGTTCGACGGCAGCATGGACCTGGATGCCGACGGTGATAAACAGAACCACAACGCGATTTTGCCAACCCTGGGTATCGCCGAGCGTTTCGACATCATCGTTAACTTCTCGAAAAACGGTATCAAGCCGGGCGACAAGCTGTTCTTCATCAACCTGCTGGTGCACGATGACGGCAAGGGTCCGGAAGAACCCGTCGCCCTGGCGGACGTGCTGTCCGAGAAATACAAGGCGATCATCAAGCAAACCAGCAAGGGGCCGAAGTGGGAAGACGGTGATCCGGCGGTAGGCAAGGTGTTGCAACTCAATGTCAAGGCTTACACCGGTCAGGACCTGGCCATGGACCCGGCCGCTTATGAACCGGCCAAACCGGGCAAGGCTGAAGGCCTGTTTATGATCCCGCTGAAGATTCACTACGACAATGCTGCCGACAAGGCGCTGCTCGCCAAAGCCCGCCACCGCACCTTTACCTTCGGCCGTTCCGATGGCACCGATGAAGCGCCCTGGACGGTCAAGATCGACGGCGGTTTCGGGTATCGCATGGACCCGCGCCGACTGGCCGTCTCGACCAAACTGGCCAGCGGTCCGACCGACGCCGGCGTCACGGGTTTCGGCACGCTGGAAGTGTGGCACATCAAGGGCAATGACACGGGCTGGGGCCACCCGGTGCACGTGCACTTCGAGGAAGGGATCATCCTCAGTCGTGGCGGCAAGCCACCACCGGAATGGGAAAAATGGGCACGCAAGGACGTGTATCGCGTCGGTTCGGAAAAGGATGGTACGGACAATGTCGAGATTGCGATCCAGTTTCGCGAATTCGCCGGCACCTACATGGAGCACTGCCACAACACGCAACATGAGGACAACTCCATGTTGCTGCGGTGGGACCTTGAGAAACCGGGGCAAATGCAGTTGATGCCGACTCCGTTGCCGAGCTGGGATGGCGTGCGCTACGTGAACTCCGCAGCGCTGCCAACCTTCCGCACCGGCGACGGCTACGGCACCAAAGCTGAGGTCAAACCATGATCCGCAGGGGAGCCGACATGACATCGCTTACGCCGCGCTCCCGCGCCTTGGGCATGCACCTGATTTTGCTGCTGGTCACCTGTGGGCTGGCCGCTTGGGTGCTGCTCGCTCATGAAGATGCACTGTCGCCGACGGAATCGACGACACCCTGGGGCGGCGACTACTTCCCCAACACCCCGCTGACCAATCAGGACGGTCGGCAGGTGCGTTTTTTCGATGACCTGATTAAGGGCAAAGTGGTGGTGATCAACTTCATCTTCACCACGTGCAGCGACTCCTGTCCGCTGGAAACCGCGCGCCTGCGCCAGGTGCAACAGTTGCTGGGGGACCGGGTCGGCCAAGACATCTTTTTCTACTCGATCAGCATCGACCCGTTGAGCGATACACCCGAGGTGCTCAAGGCCTACGCACAGCGCTTCAAGGTCGGGCCAGGCTGGCAGTTTCTCACCGGCGAATTCGATGCCGTTACCGATCTGCGCAAAAAGCTCGGGCTGTTCATCGAAGGCGTCGACAACGGCCGCAACAAGGACCACAACCTGAGCCTGATCGTGGGTAACCAAGGCACCGGTCGCTGGATGAAAGCCTCACCGTTCGAGAATCCGTGGATCCTCGCCGATCAGTTGGCCAATACCTTGCAGAACTGGAAGCAACCCAGCGTTGAAGAAAATTATGCCGATGCGCCCGAGATCCGCCCGCCGAGCAACGGCGAAGAGTTGTTTCGCACCCGTTGTGCGTCGTGTCACAGCCTTGGGCCGCAAGACGGGCAGGGCATCGGCATGCGCAGCATCGGTCCGGACCTGATCGGCGTGACCCGTCTACGGGATCCCGCCTGGCTCAATCGCTGGATCCGCGAACCGGATCGCATGCTCGCCGAAAAGGACCCGATTGCGCTGGAGCTGTTTGAACGCTTTGACAGGATTCCAATGCCAAACCTGCGCCTGGATGAGCGCGCGGCGCAGTCCATCATCGAATTTTTGCAGGAGGAAACCGATCGTCAGCAACCGTTGCAGGCCGCGCAGGTGCCATAGCGACTAATTACTATTATCGAGCCGTCAGGCGCGAACAATGCCACCTACACTGATCCGAAACGCCACTGAAAAGGCTTCATGCCAGCCACCAGGACCCGTCCATGCAGATACTCGAACAACACAAAGTACCTGCACCGCCGAACACGCTGGCGGGAGACGCGGGCTGGCGGGGCCGCTTCAATCTGCTGCGCTGGTTCTCCATCGGCAGCTTTTTGATCATCGCCGCCGTGGCGCTGGGGCTGGGCTACATTTCCACGCGTTTCGTGGTCGAGGAGAGCATCGAACGCGATTCCATGCTGACCGCGCAATTCGTTCAGGCCATCGGTGACGCCGAAATCCGCCACGCATCGATCACCCCGAACAGAACCATGGGCGAAATGCTCGACCCGCGTCAGGACAACGCCTACCCCGATGTCACTCCGGGGGCCCGTGCCGCCTCGCGCAACGAGTTCCTCGATCATGTGGAGCATCTGCCGGACATTCTGCTGGCCACGGTGTACGCGCTGGATCGCACCGTGGTCTGGTCGACCAACCCGGAGTTGATCGGCGTGCGAATTGAAGATGATGAGGAGCTGGACGAATCTTTCGCGATGAAGGAAGCCGTGTCCACCAGCTACCACGAGATCGATGAAGAACGTCCCGAGCAAAGATTGCTGCGCGAGCCGGAGTATCTGTTCATCGAAAACTACATTCCGATGTTCAATGCCGACAAGAGCAAGGTCATCGCCATGGTCGAGGTCTACAAGGAGCCGGTTGATCTGGTTGCGCGCATCCAGCGCGGCTTCAAGTCGATATGGGTGGCGACCGTGCTCGGCGGTGCCGTCATCTACCTCGGGCTGTTCTGGATTGTGCAGCGTGCGGCCAAGCTGCTCGAGAGCCAGCAGAAACAGCTGATCGCCAACGAAACCTTCGTGGCCCTGGGGGAAATGTCCTCGGCGGTGGCCCACAGTTTGCGCAATCCGCTGGCGAACATTCGCTCCAGCGCCGAACTGGCCCAGGAGATCGCCAGCCAGAGCTCGCAGAAAAACATCGGCGACATCATCAATCAGGTCGATCGCATGTCGCGCTGGGTTCGCGAGCTGCTGGTGTCGTTGCGGCCGATGACTGACGAGTATGAAACAGTGGATCTGGTGCTTGCCATCGACGACACCCTGAGTGCCTTCGACGCGCTGATCAAC
The DNA here is from genome assembly GCF_059716135.1 of Pseudomonas sp. LBUM1651. NCBI lineage: Bacteria > Pseudomonadati > Pseudomonadota > Gammaproteobacteria > Pseudomonadales > Pseudomonadaceae > Pseudomonas > Pseudomonas sp. LBUM1651. The sequence goes on from NZ_CP166805.1 coordinate 2,298,158, forward strand.
CGCTCCAATGTCGACGTTCGTTTCACACCCAACGCCTGCCCGCCGGTCGTCAGCCAGCAGGTGCTGCTGACGCAAATTCTCAACAGCCTGTTTGCCAACGCTCTGGAAGCCATGCCCAAGGGCGGTCTGCTGAGCATCGAGATTGAATCGCCGCAGGCCGGGCACGTGCGCCTGACCCTGAGCGATACCGGCAAGGGCATGACCAAACAGCAGCAGCAAATGGTCTTCAAACCGTTTTTCACCACCAAACAAGGCGGGTTGGGCGTCGGCCTGGCCCTGGTCAAACGAATAATGGAACGCTTCGAGGGCTCGGTCGAACTGACCAGTCAGGAGCAGCAAGGGACCCGCGTCAGTCTCAATTTTAAAGTGGCAACGGGAGGGGAATATGGGGCAGAGCATTCTGCTGGTCGAGGATGACGAACTCCTCGCCGAGAACATTCAGACCTATCTTGAGCTCAAGGAATTCGAGGTGACGGTCTGCCACTCGGCTGAAGAGGCGCTGGAGCAAATGCGCACGTTCGCCCCGGACGTGGTGCTGACCGACAACTCGCTGCCGGGCATGAACGGTCACGATCTGATCCAGAAGCTGCGCATCAGCGCGCCGGACCTGAAAGTGATCATGATGACCGGCTACGGCAATGTCGAAGACGCCGTGGTGGCGATGAAAGAGGGCGCATTCCATTACGTCACCAAGCCGGTGGCGCTGCCGGAACTCAAGCTGTTGCTGGACAAGGCCCTGGCTACCGATCGGATGGAGCGTACGCTGTCGTTCTATCAGGAGCGCGAAGCGCAGAAATCGGGGGTGCAGGCGTTGATCGGCGAATCGGGGCCCATGCTCTATCTCAAAGGCACCATTGCGCAGTTGCTCGACGCCGAGCGCCGGATGGCCAACACCGATCTGCCGCCCGTGCTGGTGGAAGGCGAGACCGGCACCGGCAAGGAACTGGTGGCCCGTGCGCTGCATTTTGACGGTCCGCGTGCCAAGGGGCCGTTCATTGAATTCAACTGCGCATCGATCCCATCCAACCTGGTGGAGTCGGAGCTGTTCGGCCACGAGAAGGGCGCGTTCACCGACGCCAAGGATCGTCGCGTTGGCCTGGTAGAAGCGGCCGATGGAGGAACGTTGTTTCTTGATGAAGTGGGTGAAATGGACCTGCTGCTGCAGGCCAAACTGCTGAAGCTGATCGAAGACCGGACCATTCGCCGGGTCGGTTCGGTGAAAGAGCGCAAGGTCAATTTGCGGGTGATCAGCGCCACCAACTGCAACCTCGAGCAAATGGTCCAGCAGGGCAAGTTTCGCCGCGACCTGTTCTTCCGCCTGCGGATCATTTCAATCAAGGTGCCGCGCCTGTACACCCGTGGCGAAGACATCCTGCTACTGGCCAGGCATTTCCTGGCGATCCACGGCAAACGCTATGGCAAACCGAACCTGTATTTCAGCGATCAGGCCGAAGAATTGCTGCTCAGTTACAGCTGGCCAGGCAACGTGCGCGAATTGCGCAACATGCTCGAACAAACCGTGCTGCTGGCCCAGAGCGACACCATCGCCGCCCACCAATTGAACGTCTGCCTGAGCCTGGTGGATGAACCGCCAGCGATGTCGGAGGCGCAACAACACAGCGAGCCACGTCCGGTCTACAACGGCAACGAGTCGATGAACCTGCCGGAAGTGGAGCGCGACATGGTGCGCAAGATGCTCGACAGGACCGACTGGAACGTCACCAAATCCGCACGGCTGCTGGGCCTGAGCCGCGACATGCTGCGTTACCGGATCGAAAAACTCGGCCTCGCGCGCCCGGACAAACGTCAATGGTAAACGGGCGTCGCCTGGCCCTGGCGACTGAGGCAGGCCAGCAGGCACGTGGGGTCGACGACTTCTTCGTTCACGTAGACGCCACGTTCCGGATCGTAGGAGCGGATGAACACTCGGACGGTGGCATCCGCGACCGTCGGCAACCGTGAGTCGGAGAACTCATGCTGACTGGCGATCGGGATGAAATCCAGAGGGGGTGTCGGGATGTACGAGCGCGGCGGTACCGTGCTCAGGGTCGGCGGAACGGGGTGGGCGAACGGTTGGTTTTCCCCGTAATAGTTGAACTCGCTGCTGTACTCGGACGTGGGCGTCAGGCTGTCTTGCGCGTGAACGCCGGTGGCGGCGGTCAGGCAGAGGGCGAACAACAGCGGCAGATTGGTGTGTTTCATGGCAGCACCTGCGAAATCGGTTTTCCCGCATTTCCCCAAGGTCATTAACTATAGCTGCCGGATGTGGGCGATGCCTGGCTTACAACATTCCAACAAACGCCACATGGGTTTTTCAAAAACGCTGATCTAGACTCGGGCCGGTCTGATAAAACCCGAGTTCTGGAGTGTGCAATGGAAATGCCGTCAAAAGAAAAGGCCATCGCCAGCAACCGCGATGCCTGGAATGACTCCGCCCGACACCACAAAGACAATCCTGAATGGCCCTCACTTCTGAAGGCAGTCACTCAAGGCGATTTTTGCTGCATCGATGACACCTTGCGTGGTTTGCTGGAGCAGGTCGGCGTCGACGGCAAGGACGTTGTGCAACTGGGCTGTAACAACGGTCGCGAAAGTCTTTCACTGTTTGCATTGGGTGCCCGCAGCGTCGTGGGTGTTGACCAGTCCGAGGCGTTTCTCGATCAGGCGCGGGAGCTGGCGTCGCGCTCGCCGCACGCACCTGAATTCATCGAGGCCGATATCCACCACCTGCCGAGGGAACTGCATGAGCGGTTCGGTGTGGCGCTGATCACCATCGGCGTCCTGAACTGGATGCCGGACATCGGCGAATTCTTCCGCCACGTTGCACAAACCCTCAAGCCCGGTGGCGCACTGGTGGTGTACGAAACCCACCCGTTTCTGGAGATGTTCGACCCCGAAGCCGCCGACCCGTATGGCTTGGCCAGTTCATACTTTCGCAGCGAGCCGTTCGTGCAAGACCAGCCGATCGTCTATGAGGGTAAGGTCGAGCAGCCAGCCGCGACGTCCTACTGGTTCGTCCACACGCTGGGCGCGATCTTCACCGGCGCCATCGAGGCGGGATTGCAGATCAGCCACTTCAAGGAGTATCCGCACTCCAATCGTGAGGAGATTTATGACCGCTATCAGAAGCAAGCGGCGCAGTTGCCGTTGTGTTTTACGTGGTTGGCGGTGAAGCGCTAGGTTTCTGAGCCGAAGAATCAGTTGCTCCCTTCGCGAGCAGGCTCGCTCCCACACTTGATCTGTGTCATACGGAGATACAATGTGGGAGCGAGCCTGCTCGCGAAGGGGCCCTGTCAGTCAGCGCAAATCTGAAATCTGCCCCAACTCCAGTTTCGCTGCAGCTATCCTTTGCCCCACGCCCCTCAATCAGGTTCACCCATGCTTCAGGTCCAAGGCGTCTACAAAAGCTACGCCACCCCGCAAGGTCCGCTGCCGGTGTTGCAAGGTGTCGACCTGACGCTCAAACCCGGCAGCAGCCTGGCGCTGATGGGCGAGTCGGGCAGCGGCAAAAGCACCTTGCTGCACTTGATCGCGGGGTTGGACAAGGTCGATCGCGGCAGCATCCGCAGTGGCGAGCATCAGCTTGAACGGATGAGTGAAGGGCAACTGGCGAACTGGCGGCGGACTGAAATCGGTCTGGTGTTCCAGCAGTTCAACCTGATCGGCAGTTTGCGCGTGGAGGACAATCTGGCGTTTCAGGCGCGACTGGCCGGGCGCCACGATCCGCGCTGGCAGGCGCATCTGGTGCAGCGTCTGGGGTTGGGTGATTTGCTGCGGCGTTATCCGGAGCAGTTGTCCGGTGGTCAACAGCAGCGGGTCGCACTGGGGCGGGCGCTGGCGTCGCAACCCAAACTGCTGCTGGCCGACGAACCCACCGGCAGCCTCGATGAAGCCACCAGCGATGAAGTGCTGAAGTTGTTGCTGGAGCTGCTCGACGACAGTCCCACGACGTTGTTGATGGTCACTCACAGCCCAAGAGTGGCGGCGCGACTGGCGGAGAAAGTGGTGTTGCACCGTGGGCGTCTGGCTGGCGCGGACGAGCGCTGAGGTGCGGGTTTTTCGCGAAACGATGCGGGCGCTGCTCAGCCATTGGCGGCAGCACCCGGTGCAGTTTTTCAGTGTGCTGACCGGGCTCTGGCTCGCCACCAGCCTGCTGACTGGCGTGCAGGCGCTGAACAGCCAGGCGCGGGAAAGTTACGCGCGGGCCAGTCAGTTGATCGGCGGCGAACCCCAGGCCAGTCTCGGTGCGCCCGGTGGCGGGACGTTTTCCCAGGCCTTGTTTGTCGAGCTGCGCCGTGCAGGATGGCCGGTATCGCCGGTGCTGCAAGGGCGGGTGACGCTCAAGGGCCATGAAGATCAGCGATTGCAGTTGATGGGCATCGAGCCGGTGTCACTGCCGGCCGGTTCGGCGGTGGCCGGACGGGCGATGGAGATCGAGCAAATTGTCAGGTTCTTCAGTCCGCCGGGCAGCACCTGGATTTCGCCGCAGACGTTGCAGGCGTTGGGGCTGCGCGAAGGCGAGCGTCCTTCCAGTTTGAACGGTGTGATGTTGCCGCCATTGCAGGTGCAAACCGACATGGCCCCCGGTATGTTGCTGGTGGACATTGGTTTCGCTCAGCAGATTCTGGGTCTGCCGGATCAACTGTCGCGGCTGCTGCTGCCCAGGGATTTCACCGCGACCTTGCCGGATCGATTCAAGGGACAACTGCAATTCAAGAGCAGCGGTGAAGAAAATAACCTTTCGCGTCTGACCGAAAGCTTTCACCTGAATCTCGATGCCTTGGGTTTTCTCTCCTTTGTCGTTGGCCTGTTCATTGTTCACGCCGCGATCGGGTTGGCGCTGGAACAGCGTCGTGGCTTGCTCAGAACCTTGCGCGCCTGTGGGGTCAGCGCTCGAATGTTGATTGCTTGCCTCGCCGTTGAGCTGGGTGGTCTTGCGATGATCGGCGGCCTCGCAGGCGTCGCCAGCGGCTACCTGCTGGCCAGTGTTCTGCTGCCAGACGTCGCCGCCAGTCTGCGCGGCTTGTACGGCGCCGAAGTGGCGGGGCAATTGAGCCTCAGCCCAGGGTGGTGGCTCAGCGGTGTTGGACTGAGTCTGCTGGGGGCATTGCTTGCCGGTGCCAACAGCCTGTTGCGGGCGGCGCGTTTGCCATTGCTGGCCCTGGCCGATCCGCAAGCCTGGCATCAGGCCCACGCGCGCTGGTTGCGGCGTCAGGGTTGGGTGGCGGCGATTGCGGGCGTGATCGCACTGCTGGCGTTGATCTTTGGCGACAGCCTGGCCAGTGGATTCCTGCTGATGGCCGCGCTGTTGATCGGCGCAGCGCTGGCGTTGCCGGTGGTGCTCGATACGGTGCTGAACCTGGTACTGCATCGCAGCCGTTCGGTGCTCGGTCAATGGTTCCTCGCCGATTGCCGTCAGCAATTGCCGGCCCTGAGCCTGGCGTTGATGGCGCTGTTGTTGGCACTGGCGGCGAACATCGGCGCCGGCAGCATGACCGCCGGTTTTCGCCAGACCTTCAGCGACTGGCTCGAACAACGGCTGACCGCCGAGCTGTACGTGAACCCGCAAAACCCGGCCCAGGCCAGAGAACTGCAGAGCTGGCTCAAACAGCAACCATCACTCAGCGCGGTGCTGCCCAACTGGCAGGTGTCGATCCAGTTGCAGGGTTGGCCGGCGGAGGTTTTTGGCGTGATCGACCACCCGACCTATCGCCAGCACTGGCCGTTGCTGGAAGCCTTGGGCGACAACCCTTGGGACCGATTGGCCAAGGACGACGCACTGATGCTCAGCGAGCAACTGGCCCGGCGACTGAAGGTGCGTCTCGGCGACCACCTCACGCTGCCCACGCCGACCGGCCCGTGGTCGCCGCGAATCGTCGGAATCTACGCCGACTATGGCAATCCCAAGGGCCACATCCTGGTCAACGTCGACCACCTGCTGCGCGGCTGGCCGCAACTGACGCCGAACCGCTTCAACCTGCGCATCGAGCCGCCATTGATCCCGACGTTTCTGAAATCGTTGCAAACACGCTTTGCCCTGGACGACAGCCGCATCGTCGATCAGGCCCGGCTCAAAGGCTGGTCCACCCAAGTGTTCGAACGCACCTTCGCCGCCACCGCCGCGCTGAACAGCCTGACCCTTGGCGTCGCGGGCGTGGCGCTGTTCATCAGTCTGCTGACCCAAAGCCAGAGCCGCCTCGGGCAACTCGCGCCGTTGTGGGCGTTGGGCGTGACGCGTCGACAATTGATGCTGCTCAACCTCGGACAAACCTGGTTGCTGGCGGTGCTGACGCTGGTGCTGGCGTTGCCGTTGGGCATCGCACTGGCGTGGTGCCTGGACACGGTGATCAACGTTCAGGCGTTCGGCTGGCGCCTGCCGTTGCGGTTGTTTCCGATGCAGCTGGCGCAGTTGATGGGGCTGGCGTTGCTGGCGACCTTGCTGGCGTCGGCGTGGCCGCTGTATTCGCTGTATCGCTCGCAACCGGCAGACCTGCTGAGGACGTTTGCTCATGAGGATTAAGCTCGGCGCTTTGTTGCTGATGCTGCTTTTGAGTGGCTGCGATGACTCGACGTCGGTTGAAAAAGGCTTTGCCGGTCTCGGCGGTGAGGCCGCCGCTTTCACAACAGTGGTGCCTGGTCGGGTGTTCAGCTTTCCGGTGGATCACGGACCTCACGATGGATTTCGCATCGAGTGGTGGTACGTCACCGCCAACCTCAAGGACGATCAGGGCCGCGAGTTCGGTGTGCAATGGACGTTGTTTCGCAGTGCATTGAAAGCCACGCCCGAGGTGGCGGGGTGGGGTAACCAGACGATCTGGCTCGGCCACGCAGCGGTGACATCGGCAACGGTGCATCACGCGGCTGAACGCTATGCCCGTGGCGGCGTCGGGCAGGCCGGGGTAAGCGTGCAGCCCTTCAATGCATGGATCGACGATTGGCGGTTCAGCAGTCAGGGTGCCGATGCGTTGGCTGATCTTCAACTCAGCGCCCGTGACAAGCTTTTCAGCTACCAACTGCGGCTCACGTCCACGCGTCCGCCGGTGCTGCAAGGCGACAAGGGCTTCAGCCAGAAATCCGAACAGGGCCAGGCGTCGTACTACTACAGTCAGCCGTTTTTTCAGGCGAGCGGTACGTTGGAAATCGACGGCAAGACTTATCAAATCAGCGGCCCGGCGTGGCTCGACCGCGAGTGGAGCAGCCAGCCGCTGACCGCGAACCAGAGCGGTTGGGACTGGTTTTCCCTGCACCTGGACAGTGGCGAACAGGTCATGCTGTACCGCATGCGGCAGAAGAACGGCGAGCCGTATCTCACCGGCACCTGGATCGACGCCCAAGGCCAGACACAGCTATTGCACGCCACCGACATCCGCCTCACGCCGCAAGACACCGCGACCGTCGCGGGGCGCTCAATGCCCGTGCGCTGGTCGATCAACATCCCCGCCAAACACCTCGACATCACCATTAACGCGCTCAATCCCAATGCCTGGATGGATTTGCGCATTCCGTACTGGGAAGGCCCCGTACGTCTGAGCGGCAGTCACGCGGGGCAGGGCTATCTGGAAATGACCGGGTATTAAGTCGGAACTCTCGGCAGCGCGGTGTCCTCCTAATTCAAGAATGCCCCGTTCATAGGAGCCCGCCATGAGCGACGACCTAAAACCACCCGACCTTGCCTCGTGGCAGCGCCTGTTTGAAGACAAGGCCTACTGGCAGCAATCCCCCGACGCCCATTACGCCGAGCTGCTGCGCGTGGCTGACGATCTGTTGGGGCAGGGCGCCATCGACCTCGACCAGTGGCAGGCCCTGAAGGCCAAGGCCGATCAATCCCACAAAGACTCGCCTGCCGTGAACGTCGCCCACGAGGTCGACGACCCCGACGCCTGAGGAGAACCACCGTGAACCGCAAATCGCCTGACACCTCGGAACACCCCGACGAACCGCGTCCACCCGGAGAAGTCGAGCGCGACAACGACGCCCTGCGCCCCACTGATCCGACTCGCCGCAAGGACAGCGGCAAAGGCACCGAAAGCGGCGAATCCACCGCGCAAGAAACGGCGGAAAATCGCTGAACAGCGTCTATGCTCAGTGGCACGGACGGCGTTGAGCCTCGGTTCAGAGCCGTTCGCTGCCATTCATCACAGGGAACGTACCGCTTATGAAACTTCATGCACTGACCAAAGCCATCACCCTCGCCACCGTGTTGTCCGCCGCCAGTTTCAGCACCATGGCAGCGGATATTCCGCTGTCCGTCGCCGTAGAAGCCGACCAGGTCACGACCAAAGTCCTGGCCGTCGACGCCGCCAAGCATCAAGTTGTCCTTGAAGGTGCCGAAGGCCGTCAGGTTCATGTACAGCTCAGCGACAAGGCCAAGGACCTCGGCAACCTGAAGGTTGGGGATCAGGTCAAGGTCGAAGTCATCCACTCGGTCGCGGCGTTCCTCGACACTGACGTCGACAAAGGCCTGCCAGGTTCCACCGAACGTACCGGCGAAATCCGCGCGACAAAAGACAATCCCAACCCGGGCGGTGAAGCGTTCCGTCAGGTCCAGGTCCAGCTGAAAATCACTGACATCGACCTGAAGAAAAACCAGGTGACTTTCGAGAACCCGGCGGGTCAGTCTAAAACCGTCAACGTCGAGAAACCTGAAGTTCAGAAAAAACTGAAGGACTTGAAAGTAGGACAAAGCGTTGTCGTCACTTACACCGATGTATTGAAAGTGACCACCCAACACGAAAGTTGAGTATTGACTCTATAGTGCCGATTGTTCTTGTATAACTTTTTGTACAAGAATAATCGGCTTTTATGGTCGAACTGGTGAGTTTGGCGGGTGTATGTAAGTCATATTTGGGATGACATTCAATCACTGTTCGATAAATTTCATGTTATATGCGCGGACATATTCAAACAGTTCTACTAAAATACTCCTCGTTCGCCCAGTGGCAGGGCTCTTTACCGGTGCATGGATTGCCAAGGCCATTACACTGGGCGAACACCTTTTTCAGGTGTGCTGATCCGTTGGCAGAAAAGACTGTTCCGTCAACTGGTCTGGCGCTTCTCCCGCAAGCACTGCGCCGGCCCGAAAGACTCGTTTGAGCGTTTGCCGTTCCGCTACCTCAAACACACCTCCAAGCTGATCCGCAAACTTGGTAACTCCGACCTTGCGCCGCGTCGTCATTGGTTGTTGGAGGCGAGGGTATAAAAAACGGGCGATCAATGAGATCGTCCGTTTTTTTGGGTTTTACTCGGGGTTTATCCTGGTTTCGAAATACGCACTAAAGCTCTTGCCTTGGGCGAAGGCTTTTTCAATCCTGGCGCTTTGTATATTCAACTCAGCACTTGGCTTCACCCATTGCTCGGGTGGCAAGGGCCTGGACCAGTCTGAAACCGAGTCAGGCAGGCTTTTCATGCTGAAGCCATGATCCCACTCGGCAACCCAGTACGGGAATCGCCACCAAGTTATTGCATGCGAAAAATACCACCAGCCAACACCTAGCGCCGAGCGCTCGTTGTGCCGGTACTCCTCGTGCATATCGGCCCGTTCTTGATCGAAAGTATGGCGACCCTCGTAAGGCGCCTTGCCGGGGCAGTATTGCGGTCCCTTTTCCATATAGATGCGGATCGCTTCCCACGTACCGAGCCCATGGATAGGTGTCGCCACACCTTGATTCACAAAATGGACTTTGTCGGCCTTTGGGTCGTCGAACGCCATGCCGAAGGTGTAAGTGCTCATTGTGCCTACGCCGGTTGAGCCGGTGCTGACGGAGAGCCAGGAGACCAGTTCTTCCCATGGCTGGATGACGGGGTCGTCGGAGTTGTTGGGGAAGAAACAGACTTCGCGGCGTTGGCGGTTGAAGCGGATGGGGCGGGTGCGGGATTTGGTGAGTGTGGAGCTGATCACAACATACAGTCCTAAAACTGCTGCTCCTGCTGCTCCCCAAGCACCGATGACAGCGCCAGTGGCAAAAAACTCTATGAAAATGTAGATAAATGTTCGGCCGTAGGGATCTCCAATACTCATCAAACCAGCGATGGAAGGTCCTACTATCAAACTAACAATCAGCAAGAGCATTCCACTCGCGATCATAACCCTGGCTTGAAAAGCCTTATTGAAGTTGCTACTACCCACATCGAGATAAGTATCGTTGACCTCAAGAAAGCTTCCATCCAAGTCCATTGGCGTCTGCCCGGTAGGAATGGGTAAGGGTGAAAAGAACACTGCCTCGCCAGTGGCAAACCGTCGGGACTCACCAGCGACAGGACGCTGATTGCTCTGGTCCCGCCAATCACCGGGCTGTTTGATCTCTGCGCTCATAATGCCGAACTACCTGCGGACTCTTTTGCATCGGTTTTACTTAAGTTTGCGTTGAAGTACGTCATGAAATCTTGTCCCTGAGTAAAGGCTTTTTCGATCTTCACACTTTGCTCTTTTAAAGCTTGGCTTGGCTTCGCCCACTGCTCAGGCGGAAGAGGTTTAGACCACTCAGCAATGGATTCAGGTAGAGATTTCATGCTGAAACGATGGTCCCATTCCGCTACCCAGTACGGAAAACGCCACCAGGTGATCAGGTGTGTCAGGTACCACCAACCAACTCCTAAAGCGGAACGTTCGTTGTGATGGTATTCCTCGTGCATGTCTTGTCGTTCTTTATCGAAGGTGTGGCGACCCTCGTAGGGGGCTTTGCCAGGGCAGTACTCAGGTCCTTTTTCCATGTAGACACGTATGGCTTCCCATTTGCCTAGTCCATGAACAGGCGTCATGACCTCCTGTGTAAGAAAGTGCACCGTATCGGCCCTGGGATTATCTATGGCCATACCAAAGGTGTAGCTACTGATTACGCCTATTCCGGTGAATCCGGTGCTGACTGAGATCCACGCAACCGTGTCTTCCCAAGGCTGGATCACGGGTTCGTCGGAGCCGTTCGGGAAGTAACAGACCTCTCGGCGTTGACGGTTAAATCGGATGGGGCGGGTGCGGGCTTTGCTTCTTGTGGTGCTGATAATCGCGTACAGGCCAATCAGCGCCGCTCCCCCTCCACACCAGAGCGCTAGTGATAGTCCGAACTCAAAAAAATCGTTGAAGTAAAACCAAAAGCTTCTGCCAAATGGATTTATGAATGCTGCGAAGCCCATCAAGGTTGGGAGAATAAATAGACAAACGATAACTACGACTGTCGGGAGTGACACCGCTAATCGTGCTTGGAAAGACTTGGTGAGATTGCTGCTGCCCAAGTCCAGATAGGTGTCGTTGACTTCAACAAAACTACCGCCGAGATCCATTGGGATTTGCCCGGTAGGAACTGGTAGAGGAGAGAGGAACAATGCTTCGCCAGTGGGAAAACGACGAGTTTCCCCTGTGACAGGGCGCTGCTGTCGAATATCGAACTCGTTGTACTGCGGAGAGGTAGGTGTCATTCAGGATAACCATAAGGTGGGTTCGGCCTAGGACGCGCCCACGGCAGTCTCTTTATCCGTTTCGGCAAATTTTACCTTGAAGTAATCCAACAGGTTCTGCCCTTTGGCGAAGGCCTTCCGGATTTCAGCGCTCTCCTTGAGCAACGCTTCGCTCGGCTTAGCGTGTTGCTCGGCGGGGAGAGGTTTTGACCATTTCAGGACTTCTTTAGGGAAACCTGCTTTTGGCCGATTATTCACCCAGCCAGATAAGTAGCACGGTAGTGTCCAACCGCTAAAAAATTGTATTGTCAAAAAAACCCATACATAACGTAAAAATGAGTGATCTGCCCGATAGCTACGACGACACAGATGGAAGAATTCGACTGTGCCTTCTTCTAGTTCGTCCGATTGATCTGGGGGGAGGGCAGACATACCTTCCTCCATGTAGGCACGAATTGCCTCCCATTCAGAAACGGCAAGGCTCAAATTACTGCTCGGGATAACGGACCATAATACATTGCCCGTACTAGCATCTCGTAGGCCAATCATCAGTTTGTATTCTGGCATTACTGCATATTGGGTAGTGATTTTTCCCACTGATACACAAGCTATAACATCTTCCCAAGGTCCATATCGTGGTTTATGGCCCTTTTGAGGCACAAATACGACTTCGCGGCGCTGTCTGTTAAATCGGATAGGTGGGTGCGCGGAAACTTGTCGAGCGGCTTGATGGAAAAAATACAGATAGGTCAGCGCGATGGCGCCAATAATCAACCACAGTATAGGGTTGAAAAAAAAGCTGAACCAGCCACCCAAGAATGGCTCTGCATTTCTTCTAAGATAGGAGGCGAAAGCAGAGAAAAAAATAGCAAAGTCACAATAAGCATTATTGCGCCGATACCAATTCTAGCCATAAATTCAAAGTTGCCTTGCCCGACGGTAAAGTCTAAGAAGGTTTCATTGGTGTTGCGGTGTAGTTGGCGCGCGCTGAAAGGCAGCACTCCGGTAGGAACGGGCTTGGGTGACAGGTAGACAACCTCCAAGCCGGATTCGCTTTCGAAGTCTCCGGCATGAGGTAGTCGATCATATTTATGCATCAACGATGCGGCTCACCATTTCCATTCAGTTATTGACCGATTCTTCTGTATCGCTTTTGTTTAGATTCGCCTTGAAGTACGTCATGAAATCTTGTCCCTGAGCAAAGGCTTTTTCGATCTTCGCGCTTTGCTCTTTCAGAGCGGCGCTTGGTTTGACCCATTGTTCAATGGGTAACGGTTTGGACCACTCAGCAATGGATTCAGGTAGAGATTTCATGCTGAAACGGTGGTCCCATTCCGCTACCCAGTACGGAAAACGCCACCAGGTGATCAGGTGTGTCAGGTACCACCAACCAACTCCTGAAGCGGAACGTTCGTTGTGCTGGTATTCCTCGTGCATGTCTTGTCGTTCTCTATCGAAGGTGTCGCGACTCTCGTAGGGTGCTTTGCCAGGGCAGAACCCTGGACCTTTTTCCATATAGACCCGTATGGCTTCCCACTTACCCAAGCCATGAGCAGGAGTCATTACTCCTTGTCTAACAAAGTGCACTACGTCCGTTTTGGAGTCGTCGAACGCCATACCAAAGGTATAGGCGCTTGTCACTCCCACTCCAGTAACACCTGTACTGATTGAGAGCCAAGATACTGTCTCTTCCCATGGTTGAATGACGGGGACGTCGGAACCTTCGGGGAAGAAACAGATTTCACGCCGTTGGCGGTTGAATCGAATAGGGCGGGTGCGGGACTTCGCTCTAGTAGTGCTCAAGATAACGTAAGTACCCAGGAGCGCAGCTGTTCCTCCCCCCCAGATACTAAAGGTCACACCGAAATGGAACATGCCTGCTGCTCTGTCCCAAAAAGACTCGGAAAATGGATTTCCCCAGGTAGTAGATCCTGCAAGCAATGGTAGGACAATCAGGCATGAGAAAATGAACATCATACCGAGCCCAATCATTGCCCTAGCTTGGAAAGCCTTGCCGAAATTACTACTGCCTACGTCAAGGAATGTGTCATTCACCTCAACAAAGCTTCCGCCCAAATCCATGGGCGCGTTGCCCGTTGGTACCGGGAGCGGGGAGAGGAATAGTGCTTCACCTGTCGCGAATCTACGCTTCTCACCAGCCACAGGCCGTATTTTTTTGAGATTGAGATCGTCGCTGGATTGCTCATTAATTGAAGACATTAGGTTTGCCCGGCCTGTTTTGATGATTCGAGCACAGTCAGCGTGTCGGTGGTCACAATGATTGCTTGAGCGGTTGTATTTCGTGCGCTGAGAAACCCAGTTGTTGAGAATTCCTTCCCGCTTCCAACGTTAAGTGTCTTGGTTTCAAACATTATTTCCCGGTATTTTTGGGCTCCGGGGAGTGGATGGTATCGCAACTTAATGGCAAGACCGTGCTGGGCGTTGGCCTCATGTGCGAAAATTTCTAACCCCAGTTGCAGTGGCGCGTCTGGTGGGCTCAGTAAATTGAGTTGATATAACAAAGGTTCAGTCCAAGGCTCCCAGTCATTGCGCTGGAGATTGCTTGACCAATACGCGGTAAGGCCAAATCCAACATCATCCAGCTCTCGAATCGTGATATTTGGAATGCTAATTACGGCGATAGGTCTGTTGTTTATTTGTCTCAGACCGACCTGAGGGGTTGAAGTGATCTCCGCCAATTGCATGCGATCCTCTTGGAATCCGCGATTTTGGTTTTTCTTTCCCCACGCGCCCTGCTGAAGCCAGTTATCAAGCTTCGTTTTATTATTTCGGTTGTAAATCCACTCGCCACCTAGCTGCAACACCGTCAAGCCTAACCCTATTAAGTTGGCTCTCGCAGCAACGCTCAGAAGTTTGCCACCTGCTGTGACCCAAGCGACAGCTCTAGCTTGGCTAACATTTGAAGCCGCCTCAAACATATATTGCCCTGTACGTGCAACTGCCCAACCGTTAACGACGAACTGTCCAGAGTCGCCCGCAATTGTCATGCTGGCACCAGCCAGCTTTGCGCTATCTCCCGACCTCAAGGCTTCAGTCCAGCGAGCAACGGAGCCTTTTTCCCCATACAGACTTGTGGCTGCCGCCGCCATACCGAACCCGTAAGCGGCTAACCCCAGCCCCCCCGTGAGCTTTCCCATGCGCGCGGCTAGCTGAACTTTGCCGGCTGCACTTGAATAGTTGTTTTTGACTACGTTTAGAGTAGTGGCTGATATCCCCTGTGCAGCCGCAAAGCCTCCTCCGCTTGCAGAGAAGAACGCGTTGCCAAATGCGATGTAATCAGCTTTATCCCAGCTGGGTTTTCTTCTTAACTCTGAATAAACAGTGACGAAGCTAATTAATTGCACGACAAATACAGCTGACGCGAAGATGTCGCCTCCAGCGGATTGAAATATATCTTTTCCTAATCCTCTTACCTTATTGCCTGTGTTTAAGCGGTGATCTTCTGCCATTCGGTGGAATTCTGCTTCTTGGGCGCTGGTTAGGCCTTTAATTTTTATACTTGCTTTACTTGGGCCTTCGCCAACAGCAATCATTGCAGGCGCGATTTTTTGCTCTAGCGGGGCGACGGATTGCTGAACAGATTTACGCTGTGCGACCAAAGATCGATAGCTTCCCTTGGGGGCTCGACCTTTTCGTTCGTTAGCCAATGTCTCCCTGATCTTGTTTTTGAGCGAGGACATCTGCTGGCGGAGTTCGGTGAGTTTCGCCATGTCAGCTTCGAACGCATGAAGCTGGCTTGCAGAAGCAAACTCAAGAGTAATACCTTTTTTGCCAAATGTTCTTAGTACGTCGATCCATGCCGAGCCCGGGATATTTCGCAGAACTTTAGCTGGGTCTATTGCCCGGCCGTTGCGTAGTCCTTCTACAGCTTCTTCTAGAGCATTCGCCAAGCGGAGTTGTTTGGCAGGGTCATAAGCTGTATTTCGTGCTTGATCGAAAGTTATACCATCGTTGCTTAGATTGATTGATGTCGCGAGATCTTGGGTCAGGAGCGTTACGAACTCTCGGCTAATTTTTTGTAGTCCTTGGAAGTCTTTTGCTGAAAGAGGTATATCTCGAGCCGATTTTATTAAGGAGCCAATTTTCGCAAACAGATCCTTCTGATCGGTCAAACTTGCAGTAAAGAAGGTCGGAACTGTAAAGCCTGGCTCTTTTTCTATTAGGTCTGCAATCGCTTCGGTAGCCTTGTCGGTGCGACATATATCTCTCATGCATGCGTATTCAGTAGCAAGAGCCGATTCAAGTTGGGTTCCAAATTTTGGATCAAAATACCAAGCAGATTTATAGAAGCGCTTTTCGCATACTATTTTTATTCTGTCTTCAGTTATCAGATCCAGCCGCTTATTCCAACGGCTTAATTGTGCTCGCTGTTGTTTAAGAAAGGCTTCCATAGCCGGTCGGTCAATCAGGTCGTTGATACCTTCTTGTCCCATTTTTGCGCCATTGAGCGCTTCATGGGCATTGTCTTCGATAGTCTCGATCAGGTCTTCATACTTGGAATGCAAAGGCCCAAGACTCGTACGCATCCGCGACTTTGAAGCTGCAATAGCCCCACGATGCGTACCAGCGCCTGAATACTGGGTTTGATTTTTAACGTTGACGTAGTCGACGATGGATTGCCGTTGCTCTTCGCTTGTTTCGTCCTTGAGTTTGGCAAAACGCGGGTCGCCTTGGGCGGCATTCAGAATGGTTTCGCCGGTTACGGTGTACAACGATTCGATATAACAGCCAAACACATATTTTTTTTGATTGGCTTCAGCGTCACTCCAGTCACTGATCCAGCCAGTGACCAAATCCTGATGCTCGGCAAGATCGCGCAGCACGCCCAAGTCATCCTGCACGACCAGGTACAGATGGTCACGCTCGTTTTCCGCCTTAACTTGCTTTTTGAGCGCACCCAACTGGGTTTTCTTGAAGTGAGGTGTTTGTTCCCAGAGATAGTCTTTGCTTTCCTCAGGCTTGGCACCCGTAACCGCCGGCTCTTTACTCGGCTGCTCCGCAACCTCCGCAATCCACTTTTCCGCCTGACTCGGGGTCAGCAGATTAGCCGCGACTTTCTCCGGATCGGCCCTGGTCAGGTCCACTGCCTGCATGAAGTATTCACGCTCGGACTTGTGCTTGATGACCTGCGCGCATTTGGCGGCGGTCCATTGCACTTCGGAGTAGTTGACGTAGAGCTTGCTCGAACGCGGGAAGACCAGCACTGCTTCGCCCACGTTGCTTTCGCGTTTGTTGGCGGTGATTTCGCCTTTTTCCCACAGCAGTTGGGTCACGATGCCGTTCTGGATTCGGTATTCGTGCATGACGGCTTGAGGTTTCTTGTCGACGATGACGTAGAGCCAGCCGTCGCGGATCAAGCGAATGCCCAGTGGGCGTGAAGTGGTTTTGTAAGGCATCGCCAGGGCGCTGGATGGGTCGAGTCGTTCGACCAGACCGTAACGCAGAGGGATGAGCTGGATCTTGGCCTTCATCAGGGAGCAGCCGCCCATGGCGCACTTGCCGTCGTCCTGGCTTTTTGCAACGTTGTTCGGGCTTTTGCCGGCCGATGTTGGCGTGGTCATCCTTGGCTCCTGTGCAGGGTTTCAGCCCGTTCCTGGGCAATATCAGCGACCCGTTCGAGTCGCTGAGCGGGCGTTTGTTCCGACGGGGTCTTGAGTATTGCATCCAGGTCCGGATGCTCCTCCAGCACTCGCTCGCCGAGGAACCCATGAATGTTGGCGTATAGAGTGATGTCGAGTTCGGTGTTGAAGCCGCGATCGTACGAGGTCGATGCCAATGCGTGCAGGTGTTCCCAGCGCTGCAACGGCATCGATTGTGCCTGATAGGACGGAAAGTATTCGTGCATGTGTTGGTCGAGGCGCAGGACGATGCTGCGGAAATTCACTTCGTCCAGTTGGCTGAGTTGCTCGTCGCTCAAGCGGTAGCGTTTGCTGTGGTTGGGCTCGGGGGCTTTGCCCGGTTGCTGGTTGATGTGCCAGCAGCCCAGCGCCGCGTCGGCGGCGACGATCTGCGAGCAAGGTCCGAACAGGGTAGGGTCCTTGATACTCTCGGCGTGGCTGAGCAATGCGTGGGCGACGGCAGGGTCGGCGACGCGCAGCAGGACTTCTTCACCCTGAGGGTGCATGACGCTGGTCAGCCAGCGGAAGTGCTCGACCATTTGCGCCCAGGGTTGATCGCTGAACACCAGGTAGCCCCACTCTTGGCGGGGCTCAGCCAGAAACTTCGCGAGGATGGGATTGTTCTGGGTTTTTATCTGGACAAGGCACGGCGAAACGTCACCCAACTCGGCCCACTGCGTGCCGAGGTAGAGTGGCTCGAACACCGGATCGTCCGACCATTGATAAAGGTGCTGGGGCAGTTTTTCGACGCTGACGCCGTCCAGCAGCAATCCGACGGAGCCATTCCACGGCAATCCTTGAGGCAATCCGTTTTCCAGTGGCCAATCGGACTTAAGCATTTTGCGCCTCCAGTTTGGCCTTCTCGCAGATCGCGCAGATCGGCTTCTTCTGCATCAACGCTTGCCGCTGTGCCGGCACCAACAATTGCCCGGCCTTATCCGCATCCGCCTGCTTCAACGGCCCCGGCAACAACGGCGCCGCCCCCGTCCCGCTGCCCGGTCCGCCACCGGAGTTCATGTTGATCACAGGCCCGCTCAGGGTCACGCCGCCTGCATCGATCTTGATGAAGCTGCCGCCACCGATCAGTGTCAGCTCGCTCCCGGCTTCAAGCACCACTTTCATGCCGCTGCTCAGGTGGATTTCCTGGCCCGCCTCGATGAATTGCCCGGTGCCGATCTTGATGTGCTGGTTCACGCCCACGGTCAGGTGGTCGTTGGCGCGGGCTTCGACTTTGCGGTCCTCATAAACGGTGTGGTGTTCTTCCGCCTTGAATTCGCTGTAGCTGTTCTTCTCGACGGTGTCGTGGCGTTCGTTGCCGACGCGGATTTTCTGGTCGTGTTCGACGTTTTCGTCCCAGTCGCGCTGGGCGTGCAGGAAGATCTGTTCCTGGCCTTTCTTGTCTTCGATGCGCAGTTCGTTGAAGCCTGCGCCGCCCGGTGAGCTGAGGGTTTTGAAAGTGGTGCGGGTCTTGTTTGCCGGCAGGGCGTACGGGACGACGTTTTCCTTGTGGTACAGGCAGCCGCTGATCAGCGGTTGATCGGGGTCGCCTTCGAGGAAGGTGACGAGCACTTCCATGCCGATTCGCGGGATGGCGATGCCGCCGTAGTGCGCGCCGGCCCAGGCGGAGGAGACGCGCAGCCAGCAACTGGTCTTGTCGTCGGCCTGACCTTCGCGGTCCCAGTGGAATTGCACTTTGACGCGGCCGTACTGGTCGCAGTGGATTTCTTCACCTTTGGGGCCGGTGACCACGGCGCTCTGGCTGCCGAGGATGCGCGGTTTTTTCTGCGTCAGCGGCGGGCGGTTCGGTACGTCCCACGGTGTGGCCTGGAAGCGGTTGCGATAACCCTGGTGGAAATCGTCTTTCAGGTTAGTGGTGCTGCTGGTGACCGACTCTTCCAGCACTTGCGGCTGTTTGCCTTCGTGCAGGACCTCGGTCAGCAACCACAGGTCGTTCCATTTGGCTTTCGGATGTTGGGTCAGGGCCAGGAAGTGGCCGCTGACCAGCAACGGCTGATCGCTTTTGCCCTCGGCCAGCTGGAAGTCGCTGCGGTGACGTTCGAGAGCGCGTCTGGCCAGGTGCTTGCCGCGCTCGCGGTCGATGAAACGGCCGGGATAGTCATAGTCTTCGAGGTCGGGCAGGGCGTCGCCGCGGTTTTCACTTTCGAGGGTGATGCGCGGCTTTTCGAAGTCGTAGTCGCGGCGGGTGATGCGGCTGGTGCGGGTTTCCAGACGCAGGTCGAAGCGCTTGATCACCGGGTCGTTGGCGACCATGCCGGAGTCTTGCTGATAGGCCACCGGCGCGAGTTTCGGGAACACTGTCTGGTCATCGCCGAACACCAGTTTGTGGGCCGTGGCGCTGTGCTGGAAGTGGTAGTGAATACCTTCTTCCTCGCATAGGCGCTGGACGAATTGCAGGTCCGATTCATCGTACTGAACGCAGTAGATGCGCTCGGGATAAATCGCTCCGACCTTGAATTCGTAGGCATTGCTCTGGATGCCGTGTTCTTCGAGGACCAGGCCGATGATTTTCGGCACCGTGAGGTTCTGGAAGATGCGTTGGTTGATGCGATGCGCGAGGTAGGACAGTTGCGGGCGCAGGGTCACCGCGTAGCGGGTCAGGCGTTTGCCGGAATCACCCTGGGCGGCGCGATAGATCTGGCCATGAATGCCGCTGCCGTCGGGCGAGAGCTGCAAAAAGGCTGGTTTGTGCAGCAGCCTTTCGAGGTCCAGGGACGGCTTTTCACTGACCAGTTCCACCTCAAACACAAACGGCTGGCTGATGGCTTCCCGACCTTGCAGGGACAGGACCTGGAAGTCGTTGGAAAGACCTTCGATGGTCAGGGCAAAGTGAGTCTGATTGGCCGGCGCGAACATCCCTTGTTCCTCGTGTGTACTGCGGCGTTCGTCGACCGCAAGGCGGATCAACGCACGCGAAATTCTGGAGGGGCGTAAACAACATCGACCAGCAGAGCTGGCCGATGCTTGTAACGATCAGCCGTAATTAAACGACTGGAGCACGCCAGTCATCGGAACCCGAAGTACCGGATACTTCGTGGGTCCAGGTGATTTTGCGGTAGGTGAACTGCACTTCTTCCAGGTGGGTGAAGTGCGAGTTGCCTGGATCCTGGCAGTTGTGCATTTTGTTGTTGATGGCGACGATGATCGCGTCTTCCAGTTTGGTGGTGTAGTAGTGCTCTTGAGTGCCTTGAGCCGAAGTACGGAACCACTGGATGACGATTTCGCTCATGCGCTCGCCGGAGGTCAGAGCCGCCTGCAGCAGTGGCGAGGCCTTGTCGTATACCTTGGTGATCACGACTGGCTTGTGTACGCGCTGACCGGTCGGCTGGCCGGATTGCGGGTCACGCGGGATGATCACGTCGTGGCTGAAAGCCTGAACCATGACCTGGTCTTCGTGACCTTCCTGGTAGGTGTTGCCAACCGAGTCGGCGGTGAATGCGCCGGCAGTGATCAGACCTTGTTTTTCGCCAGTGACGGACATGTACGCTGGTGTTGCCATGGATGCTCTCCTTGCTGAATAAGTGAGGGTGCCCGGGAGGCGATATCGCCCGGTGGGTGCATGACTGTTATCAAGGTCCGTGCCATAAACGCTTAAAACCATATAAAACAGGGGTTTGTAGTGATTTTTTGGGCGCTGGAAAGAGGGTCGGCAACGTTCACCCCGGAATGTGCGCAAGAACTTGCGCAGCACTGCGCAACTTCTTGCGCACTGGGCTGGAAGGCCTGACAGTCGGGGTGCTCAGCGCTGAAGCAGCGTGTTTCGCCGTATCGATTGCGCAACTTCTTGCGCATCAAGGCGGTTAGCCATCACTGAGAGAGCCGGTGTGAAAAGTGCAACGAACAGCGCAGCCTGGTGGTCAAACTCAGCGCCGAGGTGACTGAACATTCCCCGAATTCAAGGAGCGCGACATGAAAATCCTGATGGTTCTGACGTCCCACGATCAATTGGGTGATACGGGTAAGAAAACCGGCTTCTGGCTGGAAGAATTCGCCGCACCGTATTTCGCTTTCAAAGACGCCGGCGCTCAACTGACGCTGGTTTCGCCCAAGGGTGGTCAACCCCCGTTGGACCCGAAGAGCGATGAGCCGGACGCGCAAACCGCGGCCACTGATCGCTTCCGCAAAGACTCCGCGGCCCAGTCGGCATTGGCGTCGACCGCGCTGCTGAGTAGTGTGAGGGCTGACGATTACGATGCAGTTTTCTATCCGGGCGGCCATGGCCCGCTGTGGGATTTGGCCGAAGACAAGAATTCGATCGCGTTGATCGAGGCGCTGTACAAGGCGGGCAAACCGGTTGCGGCGGTCTGTCACGCGCCGGGTGTGTTGCGCCACGTCAAGGGTGCGGACGGTCAGCCGCTGGTCAAGGGCAAGCGGGTGACGGGTTTCACCAACTCCGAGGAGGAAGCGGTGCAACTGACGAACGTTGTGCCGTTTCTGGTGGAGGACATGCTCAAGGAGAAGGGCGGGATTTATTCCAAGGGCGATGACTGGGCGAGTTACACGGTGACTGATGGATTGCTGCTGACAGGGCAGAACCCGGCATCGTCCGAGGCCACGGCAGAAGCGCTGCTGGCGAAGCTGAAATAACCACGGACCGTGTAGGAGCACGGCTTGCCGGCGATGGCGATTTAACGAACGCCATCACCGGCAAGCCGTGCTCTTACCGTTCAACGTACGGTCAAGGTTGCAAAACATTCCTCGATCGAACGCCGCTGCGTCTCGGCATACAACCCCAACTCATCGATGGTCGATCTCCCCAGCGCCTTCTCGAACGCCTGCTGATTCGAATGCTCGCCATAGTGGGTTTGCGCCGCATCCCCCAGGTTCGACTGAAAAATCCCTGCCGCGCTGACCGGCAGAAAATCTTCGTACACCAGCGGTTCCGCTCGCATGTAGCCGTTGCTGAGCAAATCCTCCAGCGACAAAGATTTAAGCGCTTGCGCCGATCCCAGCCCCTTTTCCGTCAGGAAATAGCGAAAGTACGCCAGTTCCTGCTGACGCATTCCCTCGAGGGTGTCAGGGAATTCGCTGAAGTGTTGCGTCATCAGCGCGTTGTAGCGTGCGGCATTGGCTTCATTGGGGAAGTCTTTGAGTTCGTCGCGAGCGGCATTCAGCAAGCGGTCGTATAGCGCCCGGCCCTTGGGCGTGAGCGCGGCGCCGCGCTGCTCGATTTCACCAAAACGAGCGCTGTGGCTGCCGTGACTTTCAGCTTGATCGGTGAAGGCAACGGGTTCGTCCAGCGCCTTGAAACTGGTCTGGCGCAGCAGGATCGGACACTGACGGCGGGGCGGGCCTTCGATCACCGCTTTGGGGGTGATGCCGTGGGCCGGCATTTGCGCCTGCACAATGTCGATGTCCAGGGTGCGCGGCGTCAGGTGGTTGATGTGCGGACCCTTGAATGCCACCACATCGGCGATCAGGCGATGCTGGGCGCTGAGTTTCTGGTATTGCTCGGCGGTGACGGTGGCGCTGTGGTGCCAGCGGAAGGTTTCCAGCGCCTGCAGAACGAAGTCCTGCGCCTCTTGTTCGGTGAGGCCTCCCTCGGATTCAGCGCGTTCGATGAGGGTCAGCGCAGTGGGCGTGAAGATGGAGCGTTTATCCAGCACCGATTGCGCAAAGGCACGCAGTTCCTGGTCTTCGATCAGTTCCAGACGCAGCAGCGAGGTGAACACCCGAAACGGGCTGACCTGCAACGCGGCCTCATGTACCGCGCGGAACGCCGTGGAATGCACCGGCACGCCGGCCGGGGTCAAGTCGTAATAGCCAACGGGCTGCATGCCCATCACCGCGAACAGCCGGGCGAGAGTCACCAGTTCAGCGGCGGTGCCGACGCGAATGGCGCCATGGCGCTCCAGGTCCAGACGCTGGATTTCGCCAGTACTGGTCAACTGCCGGGCGATCTGCGGTTCGCTGTCCAGCACATGGCGGTTGGTCTGTTCCACCAGTTCCATCAGTGCACCGTACAGCGGCACTTCTTCGCGGTACATGTCGGACATCGCTTTGGAGAAGCGTTGGCGGATCAGGTCAGGGCTGACAAAGCTTGGGTGGCTCATGAAAAAATTCCAGGCGCGGTGACGTGAAGGATGGGGGAAAAGATCGCAGCCTTCAGCGGTGCCGACAAACGAAGAATCTTACGGACTTCATTCTGCAAAGGACTGCTGTAGCCGCAGCCTCGCAAGCTCGGCAGGTGTTACACGTGGAGTTGAGTGCGCTGGGATGCCAAAAACTCACGATACAGCCGCGCCGTGCCCGCCGGTGCTTCGACCATCGGCATATGGCCGACGCCTTCCCAGATCTCCACCCGCAGGTCTTCGATGCCTTTGCTCCAGATCGCCACGCTGCTGACGTCGATCAAGCGGTCCTTGCGTCCCCACAGCAACAGCGCCGGGCACTTGATGTCGGGCAGTTTCGGCTCCATTGGCGGGCTGGCACGGAAGTCCCTGAAGATTTCTTCCAGCTCATCCCGGGACTGTTCATAACGCTGGGCGATGGCGTCCAGCACTACGCCGGGCACCCATGGCGGCTCGGCCATGGTCATGGCGTAGAAGCGCCGGAATTCTTCCCGGGAGTTGATCAGGAACGGGTTGTGGCCCTTGGCCAGGTGGCGTTCCAGGTCACTGACTTCGGGCGCGGTGACACCGGCCGGGTCGATCAGGGCAACCGACGCGATGCGGTCCGGGTAAGTCGCCGCGAGCCACGCCGCCATGTAGCCGCCCATCGAGTTGCCGATCACATGCACCTTCTCGACGCCGCAGACATCGAGCAACTGGATCATCCGCTTCGCCTGCAAGGGAATGTCGTAACCGCCGCCGGCCTTGAAGCCGGTTTCGCCATGCCCGGCGATGTCGGGGATGATCACCCGGTAAGTGCCGACAAAATGCCGGGCGAAGCGCAGCCAGATGTTCTTGTCAGCGCTGTAGCCGTGAAGCATCAGTACGCTGCTCGACGCTTCGTACGGCCCGCCTTGCAAGGTCGAAACGGTCATTTCGGCAATCGGCACGTCGATCTTGTGCAGCCGATACAGCTTGGCTTCGGCCGCCATGTTCAAGTCATAGAGCCAGTGACCGATGGCCGGGTAGCTCAACCAGCTCCAGGCTACGAAAACCGCGATTGCGACAACCAACAAAAGCATCAGGTGTCTCCCTTCTCTCTGATCAGGACAAGATGTGATCGGCGGGTTTCAGCGTCCGGGTCAATCGGTGGTAGCTGAAACTGAACCCCGGAAACATGGCAATCACATGACCACTCTTGCTTTGATACCAACTGTGACAGCCTCCGGATTTCCACACCGTGCGTTCCATTTCCCGGTGGATCATTTCAGTGTAGGTACGTTCTGCCTCGGGGCGAACTTCGATGCTGCGCAAACCCTGTTCTTTCAGCGTGCGAATGCAATCGAGAATGTAGTTCATCTGGGATTCGATGATGAACAGCGCCGAAGTGTGGCCGATGCCGGTGTTGGGCCCGGTGACGATAAACAGGTTGGGGAAGTCCGGCAGGCTGGTGCCGAGGTAGGCGCGAGGGTAGGTGGCCCAGAAATCC
This sequence comes from Pseudomonas sp. LBUM1651, assembly GCF_059716135.1. Lineage (NCBI taxonomy): Bacteria > Pseudomonadati > Pseudomonadota > Gammaproteobacteria > Pseudomonadales > Pseudomonadaceae > Pseudomonas > Pseudomonas sp. LBUM1651. The sequence goes on from NZ_CP166805.1 coordinate 2,322,745, forward strand.
CTCAGTTGCTTGCCGTTTTTTCCTGTCACCGGGTAGGAAATCACCCCGTCGGTGGCGTCGTAACCGGTGGACCAGACGATCAGGTCCAGGTCGATGTGTTGCCCGTCCCGGGTGACGATGCCGGTTTCGTCTATGGACGCGATGCCCTGTTCGCGGCTGTGCAACGTTACGTTGGGCCGACCGAGTGCCGGGTACAGGGTGCTCGAGATGATGACTCGTTTGCAGCCGATGGCGTAGTCCGGTGTCAGTTTGCGTCTGAGTTCGGGGTCGGGGACCTGGCGTTTGATGAAGCGCAGGGCGTGTTGCTGGACCAAGCGGATCGCCGGTTTCGAGTATTTGAAGGCAATCACCCGGGTTTCGAATTGCCAGTAAATCATCCAGCGCAGCAGTTTGTAGGCCGGTTTGAGGCCCAGCAGCCAGCGCTGGAAGGGGCCGAAGGCGCGATCGGCCCGTGGCAGCACCCAGTGCGGCGTGCGCTGGAACACATGCAAGTGCTCGACGTCCGGCGCAATGGCCGGAATCACCTGGGCCGCGCTGGCGCCACTGCCGACGATGGCGACGCGTTTTTGCCGATAGTCGTAGGCATGATCCCAGTTGTTGGTGTGAAAAGTCTTGCCCTGAAAGCGCTCCTGGCCCTCGAAATGCGGGATGACGGGTTGGCTCAGCGGCCCCGTGGCATTGATCAGGAACCGGGCGTAGAACGTGCCTTTGCTCGCGGTGTGCACTGCCCAGCGTCTGGCGTCGTCGTCCCATTCGATGCATTCGACGTTCGCTTCCAGTTCCACACGGTCGCGCAGGCCGAATTGATCCACCACGTACTGCGTGTAGCGGTGCAGTTCGGCCTGTTCGGCGAACATTTGTGTCCAGCGGTAAGGGGCGAAGGACAGTGAATAAAGCGGCGAGGGCACATCGACGGCCGCGCCGGGGTACGTGTTCTGGCACCAGGTGCCGCCGAAGAAGTCCCGCCGTTCCAGCAGTCGAAAATCATCGATGCCAGCCTTGAGCAAATTGATCGCCGCGCACTGTCCGCCAAAACCGCTGCCGATGATCAACACTTGAAAAGTCTGCATGGGTCTCCTTTTTTATCGTTGTCTGTTGAACCCTCTCTTCATGTATAGCCAAACATTCGACGCCCGCCTTGCGGCAATACCGGGGTATTCAGGCTGCCAACCGGTGATGGCTATTTGACGTTGCCCTGTTAGACTTCCAGCACACCTGAAACCTCGGTGTCAGCAGGTTCCGTGCAGTGGCGCAGAGGCTCCAATGGAAAAAACGGGCGGAAAAGGACTTTCACTGGCCAGGAGGCTCTATGCAACGCGAACCCTGGGTCTAGCCTCGGGATTGGTGTGTGTTGCCGCCGCGATGTACCCACTCGACCCGGCGCCGTGGGTCTGGGCGCTGATGCTCTTCAATGGCGTGTTCTGGCCGCATGTGGCTTACCAATGGGCGCGTCGGGCGAAGGTTCCCTACCACGCCGAACATCGTAATCTGCTGGTCGATGCCTTTCTGGGTGGCTTCTGGGTCGCCGCCATGCAATTCAATCCGCTGCCCAGCGCAACCACCATCGCCATGATGGCAATGAACAACGTGGCCATCGGCGGCCTGCGCTTCCTGCTGGTGGGGGCCGTTGCGCAAGTATTGGGGATCGGTGTCGGATTTCTGGTGTTTGCGCCGGCCTTCGTTCCGCAAACCAGCCCGTTGCAGTTGTATGCCTGCCTGCCACTGTTGACCCTTTATCCGCTGGCTCTGGGCTGGATCTGTTTCCGACAGGCCACCACGCTGGGGCGGCACAAGCGCGAATTGCTGGCCCTGAGCCGCACCGACAGCCTCACCGGCCTGCTCAATCACGGCGCCTGGAAAGATCAACTGGAAATCGAATTCCAGCGCTGCAAACGCCAGCCTCAGGGCGGGGCGATTGCACTGATCGACATCGACCATTTCAAAACCATCAACGACACCTACGGCCATGTCGCCGGGGACATCGTGTTGCGTCAGCTGAGCAAGATGCTCAAGCAGAACCTGCGGGCGGCCGATGTGGCGGGTCGCTACGGTGGAGACGAGTTCTGCGTCATCCTCCCGGACCTTGCGCTCGATCACGCCGCGGCTGCCATGGATGCGCTTCGTGATCGCTTCGCCACTCTCGGTTACGAACAGAACCCGGCGCTGAAAGTCAGCCTGAGCATTGGTCTCGCCGCCTTCAACCCGGCCTACACTGACGCGATGCTGTGGCTCAACGACGCTGACCGGGCGCTCTATGAAGCCAAGACCACTGGCCGTAATCGCGTGATCTGTTGTGGTGATGGCAGGTCCCGTCATGAACTGCTCGACTCGGTCTGAAAGCCTTGCGTTGACCCCCTGTGGGAGATTCTATGTTGCAGGGCAACCCTGCAACTTCAGGCCGATTGGTATTCACTCTGATTTTTCATCAGGGCAAATGCCACCCGGCCTCACTCAAGTCAGCGACATCGCCATCGATGAGCTAAAAAACTCGGCGCCACCATCGAGCCTCGTGCCGAACACGCCGGACAAAAGCAACCACGTAATCGCGACGTTGAAGGGCACCGGCAAGGCGAAAATCCTGTTGATGGCGCACATGGACACCGTGTTCAAAGAAGGTTCTGCTGCCGCGCGCCCGTTTCATATCAAGGAGGGGCGCGCCTATGGGCCGGGCGTGATGGATGATAAGGGCGGCATCGTCGCCGGTATCTATGCGCTGAAAGTCTTGAAGAACCTCGACTTCAAGGACTATGCGCAAATCACCGTTCTGCTCGACGCCAGCGAGGAAACCGGCTCGGACATCGCCACCGACCTGATCAAGAAAACCGCCAAGGCCCATGACGTCACCCTTAACCTCGAACCGGGTCGCCCGGCGGATGGCCTGGTGATATGGCGTAAGGGCGGCGCGACCGCCGTGGTCGAAGTCAAAGGCAAGGCGGCCCATGCGGGTGTCGCCCCTGAACTGGGTCGAAATGCCGCCATGGAAGCCGCGCACCAGATTTTACAACTCGGCAAACTGGGCGATGAAGCAAAGAAAACCACCATCAACTTCACCGTGCTCAAGGCCGGCGACCGCACCAACGTGATTCCCGATCAAGCCACAGCCAAGGCCGATGTGCGGGCGGCAGTGCCGGAAGAATTCGACCGGATCGAGAAGGATCTGGCGCGGGTTTCCAAAGACAAACTGATACCCGAAACCGAAGTCACCACCACACTGCAGCGCGGTTTGCCGCCGATGTCACAAACGGCGGAATCGGATCGACTGATGGCGATGGGGCAGGGAATCTACGGCGAAATCGGACGCAAGTTGACGGAAGAGGGCAGTGGCGGCGCGGCGGATGCGAGCCTGTCGGCAAACGTGGGTACGCCGACGCTGGACGGGTTCGGGATTGTGGGCGGCAATATTCATACACCGGAGGAGTACGCGGAGGTTGAGAGTGTGGCACCGCAAATTTATCTGTTATCGCGAATGATTATGGCGTTGGCCAAAGCCCGTTGATTCGGAAGCAGGCAGGGTGACGAATGTTCTTTCTATCGGGACGTCACCCTGCCTTCCTTCTGTTCAGGTTACTCCGCCCCCAGCAATGACAACGTGTGTTCGTAAAACGCTGTCTCCTGCGTTGCGATGCCGGGATACGTGGGCAAGTAATCGTCGTCGAAACACCAGGCTTGGGCGGTGGTCGGCGACGGTTGTGCATGAACAATCAGGCTTAACGATGAAGACATGTACCGGGGCGGCAGTTGTCGGTGCACTTCGTAATAAGGTTGCATGTGCAGCACTTCGCCTTGGGCGAGTTTGAGTGTTGTTTCGTCACCCAAGGGCGGGCGAATGCCTGCCCGTAATGGCGTCTGATCAAGGATTTTGCGTTTGACGGTGGTGTAGCCGTCGCCGCTGTAACCCACCGCATACATTTCGAAGTCGTGGGTGTGGTTCAAGTGGTAGATGAACGTTTCGCTTTCATCCTGGCTCGACACCGGTGCCCAGAAACCCAGTCGGACGGTGTAGGCATCCGAGTAATGCAGCACAAACGCGTAGGCGTTATACAAACTGTTTTTTGTGCTGTAACCGTCGCGTTGGAGGGTGTTGTAGAGATGCTCGCTCAGTAATGTTTTGTGGGTAGCGAGTTCGCGCAGGTCGGCAATGATTTGTGGTTTGTCGCGATCCAGCTCGTACCCTTCCATGCGCTCGATAAATGTTTTCAGGTTCATGCGACTTCACCCAGGTGGTGATCAAGCAAACGGTTCAGGTGATTATTTTGCAGCTTTCGCAACTGCGGCACGTATCCCCGAGCGTTACAAGGATCAGCGCCATGTATGAGCTGGAACGCCTTCCACGCAACGGCAGGGTGATAGTGATAAATCAGCTCCTCTGCCACTTTGCTGGAATCCGGATCTTGTGCGGCCTCAAGCAGCTCCAGACTGACCAGGTAATGTGCGGCGCTTTTATCGTGGGGGAACCAGGCGCATTTGCGTAATGACCCGCGTTCGAAAACACGGATGTCGGCACTCTTGTCCGGGAAATTGAGGCTGCCGATAAAGGCAAGGTGCCCGTTCCCTGTTGGATTGCTGTCATACAGAACTTTTGTGCCGTCGATGAACAAGGGATTATCTGCGTCGACCGTGACGTGTGGCCCGGGTATCAGGTTGTCATCCGCCAAGGCGTAAAGCTGAACGCAATACGACTGCGCGTTGATTGCGAACAGGAAACTGTTACCCGGCACCGAATAGAATTGCGGTGAAGCGGGTGCATTGTCAGGCGCCTTCAAGCTGATATTGCCACTTGCGTTGTAGTACAAACTCAATGTTCCGGTATGGATATTGGTTGAACTCAAGATTGCTGCTCCCTTGGAAAGCTCAGGGCCGTCAGCAGTTTGTTGATGTAATAAAGCGGCTAAATGTTTTACTTCGGTGGTCAAGTCCAGTGTCTTGAGAGTGGAAACAATTTGTTCTGGATGAAGTTCGGAACTGATGAGGGTCTTGATCATAAACGTATCCATTGACTCAAAGTGTGTGAGTGAATGTTGGCGTAGAGCTGCCATCAGAGGTCGGGCGTGCAGTACAGTTTTTTACTTGGCAGGATGTTGGGGTTGAGTCTTGGGTGATTCAAAGTTCAAATTTTATGTGATAAGGGGCCTGGCATCGCGAACTACGAAGCCAGGCACCTGGCCGGCCGTGTGGCAGTGTTACTGAATGGATTGCGGCATTTCAGTCAACTGCCAGTAGCGTTTGATCTCGTGGATATTGCCCACGTTGAGGCGAGGTGTGTATCCGGACATGCAAGACAGTGCGGACACCTTATGAGTCGATGTGTTGATAATATTGGTTTGGGCGTGAAAGAGCGGGGTGCTGCACCAGTTGTTGGTTGTTGTTTGCATGGTGGTCTCACAAAAATAATAGTGGGTTGGTTTTGTATTTATTGTCTTGGCGACACAAAGATAGTTGCACTGCTGAAGTTGTAGGGCAAACCTGTCACTGTAAATGAATGTGAGTTTGTTTATGGGTGTTTGTAAGTGTTGCGAGGGGTTTGGCTGAAGAGGGTTTTATAGCTGGGTGAAGTGGGGGCTATTTATTATAAGTCGATGCCTGGTGTCATCATTGATAATGACGACGCCAGACTCGACGGAGTGTCACTCTTTAACGCTCATGAACTCTTCCGCCCAACGAATGTATTCTTCAGGCTGCGTGTACGTATGCGTCAGTTCGGTCGCGCTCAGATCCGACGCCTGAGTGAAGATCTGCCGCTGCTCGCGCAGACAGTCGTAAGTTGCCTTGATCGCCGCGAAATACGCGCCATGCCCATCGATGGTGACGCGCACGCCCAGCTCCGCCAGGCGATTGTCGTCGCGCAGCAGCGGGTTGCCGTAGGTGACCAGCATCAGCGGCACGCTCAGGTGTTCGGCAATCTGTTCGAGGTGATCGAAGTCACGCACGCCCACCATGCAAATTCCGTCCGCACCGGCTTTCTGGTATTGCTGGGTACGGCTGATGACTTCTTGCACCGGCAGGATCCCGGCATTGGTGCGGGCAACGATTGCCATTTCCGTATCAACTCGTGCTTCCAGCGCGGCGCGGATCTTGCCGACACCTTCGGCGACGCCGATCAGGTCGGTGGACTTGCGGCCGAATTGCGCGGGCAACAGCGTGTCTTCGATGGTCAGGGCCGCCACGCCGGCGCGTTCGAGTTCGACGATGGTGCGCATGACGTTCAAAGCATTGCCGTAGCCGTGATCGGCGTCGGCGATGACCGGCAATTGGGCAACGCGACCGATACGGGTGGCCTGCTCGGCGAACTCGCTGAGCGAGATCAGGGCGAAATCGGGGGCGCCCAGTACCTGCAACGAGGCAACCGAACCACCCAGAATCCCCACTTCAAAACCCAGGTCCGCCGCGATGCGTGCCGACATCGGGTCGAAGACCGATGCCGTGTGATAGCACTTGTTGGAAGCGAACAGTTCACGGAAGTTGCGGCGCAAATCCTGATGGGAAAGCCTGGACATATGAGTTCCACCAATACAAAGGAATGGAAAGGCTTGAGCAAGAGTGTCAACGCCGAAGATACAAAAGGCTATCACGCAACAGGGGGGAGAATGATGACGAATTTGCAGGACGGTCCTGATCGAAGCCCATCCTGTAGGGCGGGAGGCAGGTTTTTCAGGCCGCCACAGCCTGCTGCTGTTGATTGAGCAACGGCACTGCGCGTACGGAGTTGCCGGGTTGCAATTGCAGGCGTTTGGCGGTGAGCCGGTCGATGATCAGGCTGTTGCCCACCCGCCTGGCCGGGGCGGCGGTGATGCGGCAGTTTTCCAGTCGGCGGTTGTGGATCAGCCAGACCGGAGCCTGCTCGTCCGGGGTGCCGATGGCCAGCACCAGCGCCTGGCTGTCGCGCACGGTGCGGATTTTCGACAGCGGTGCCTCGATGACCGGGCCGGCGTCGAAGATGTCGATGTAGCCTTTGTGGGTGAAACCTTCGGCCGTGAGGATTTTCATCGCCGGCTCGGTGTTGGGGTGTGCCTTGCCGATCACGGCCTGGGCCTGTTCGGTGAGCAGGCAGGTGTACAGCGGTTGGCGTGGCATCAGTTCGGCGATGAACGCTTTGCTGCCCAGCCCCGACAAGTGATCCGCATGGCTGAAGTCCATCTTGAAAAAGTGCCGGCCCAGGCTGTCCCAGAACGGTGAACAGCCTTGCTCATCGGCGCTGCCACGCAGTTCGGCGATGAGCTTCTCGCCGAACAGGTGGGCAAATTCGGCCACAAACAACAAGCGGCCCAACGACAGCAATCGGCCATTGCTGCCCTGGCGTTGATCGGGTCGCAGGAACAATGAGCCGATTTCCGATTGCCCGGTCATTTCATTGTTCAGAAACAGCGTTGGAATCTGCCGCTGGATGCCCAGGTCCGGAGACGAACTGACCGTCAGCCCGACCCTATAGTTGTACCAGGGCTCGCGCAGCCCGACGGCCCCCGTCAGGGCACTGACCCCCACCACTTGCTGGTCATCGTCTTCGAGCACGAACAGGTAGTCGGCGTCGGCCCGCTCAACCTGTTCGGCGAAGGTCCGTTGTGCCCAGCGCAGCCGGTGGGCCAGGCGATCCTCGTTGGCGGGCAGGGTGGTAAACCCCGGGCCGGCCTGCCGTACCAGTGCCAGCAGGGCGGGCAGGTCGGTGACGTGAACCGGACGGACAATCATGATGCAGCTCCTTCTACGGGCCGACGCAAACGCAGGGCATGGGACCGGATGATGCTCACAGGGCGATCAACCGGATAGGGCTGCCTTCGCTCACGTTCAGGGCCGTGCACATCTCGGTGCTCAGGGGCACGGGATGTCCGGCGCTGTAGTCCAGATCGGCGACGATGGCGCGATAGTTCTTCAGCGAATCGTTGCTCACCAGGTAGCGACCGCGAGCATCGATGACGTCGCCCGGTGTTGCCGTGCCGGTCTGGCTTTGCGCAATGGAACGGATACTGGCGAGGCGCGCGTACAAGGTCGGGCCGCCGTCGAACAGGTCGATGTAGCTGTTGGTCTCGAACCCCTCGCGTTCAAGGATATCGAAGGCTTCCTGGCCATCGGGGTGGATTCGGCCGATGCAGTCCTGCGCTGCCTGGGGAAGCATCGGTACGTAGATCGGGTATTGCGGCATCAGTTCGGCCAGGAACGTCCGGCTCTCCAGCCCGCAAAGGCGCTCGGCCTCGGCGTAGGGCAAGTCGAAGAAGTGTTTGCCCAGCGCATCCCAGAATGGCGACCCTCCTTCATCGTCGCTGTAGCCGACGATCTCGGTGATGACCGCTTCGGCGAAGCGCTGCGCATGAGCGGCAATGAACATCAGTCGCGCCCGTGACAGCAGTTCGGAGGACGGCGTACGGACCAGCGCCGCATCGATGTGAAAACCGCGCAGCAAGGTATGGCCACTGAGGTCGTGACACAACGACAGCGCCGGCACGCCGTGCTCGATGTTCAGTTCTCGCGAGGCGCTGGTGAAATGGCGGTTGCGCAGGCTGTAGAACGGCTCGTCGAAACCGGCCGTGGCGAGGATCTCCGAGCAGCCTGCCAGGCGCCGGTTCGTCAGGTCCTCCAGCACGAAGAAGTAATTTTCCGGGCCATGCCCCTGGACGTCTTTGGCGAATGAGGCGCAGGAGTCGAGAATCCGCTCACGCAAGCGTTCGGTATCGTCCGGCAAGGACGTGACGCCGACCAGGCTTTCGCGCGCCAGTCGCTGCAACTGGGGCAAGTCGGTTAACTCCACTGGGCGTAAGACCAGCATGGATGCACTCCTGTATCAAAGGGTTCGGCGATTGGCACGAACCTGACTATCACTGTCGGTTTCCACGCGTTTAATCGGCGGTCGCTTGATGGCTTGCCAGCGCCGCTCTTTTTCTAATCAGCCGTTATTCGGGACAGCACTGTTTCGGCGTCCCATTCATTGAGAGACCGGTCGGGGTTTTGGCAACGGAGGCGGTGGTTCATGTCGCTGGGAGAGGGCATCCGGGCTCCTGCTGGATGAGGTGTATTGTTTACATTTAATAATCCGTTACAGCAGTATTTATTTAACCCGCGCCCCATGTCTAGTGAATTTTTGCGCTGTCCTGTCCAGCCCCAAAATGGGGCGAAATGCCCGTAGGTCGGGGGCTACACAGATGTCGATCAGCCCTGTAGGCCCTCGCTGACAGTGATGTCAGAGATAGCTGCTTTTTAAGAAGGATCGGCGTAATGAAACGCCCTGGATCGCATTTCTTACGGCACAATTGCGCCTGAATGGTGGCTTGATGCCGTTTTCTTTTCCTTCAACCGAGTGATCTTTCGTGCAGGCAACCCGTTTGACCCTGATGTGCCACGCTCGAACCGTCGCACAGAAATTGGCGCGATTTCCTACGGATGAGCCTGTTGAGATGGATTGGCAATCGGCACAGGGCTCCCTTCGTTCCCGGTTCAAGGGGGCACCGCGCCTGTTCAGCGGACCGGAACTTCGAGCACGGCAAACCGCCGGGTTGTTCGGCAGTGATGTGGAGATTGTCGAGGCGCTGAGGGATTGCGATTTTGGGCGCTGGAACGGCGCGCAGATCGATGATCTGCAGAAATCCGAACCGCAGACGCTGCAGGCCTGGCTCGATGATCCGCATTCGGCGCCTCACGGTGGCGAGTCGGTGGCACAACTCGGTGAGCGGGTGGCTGCATTGCTCAAGACACTGGAAGCAACGCAGGGGCACATCGTTGCCATCACCCATCCATTTGTCATTCGTGCGGCGTTGACCCAGGTGTTGCAAAGCCCGTCGTTCAATAGGGTCGACGTCGAACCGCTGTCAGCCATCGAGTTGCGGTTCAACGGTTGCTGGCGCTTGCGCTTGTCGGGCGCTGACGTTGAAGGAGGGCATTAATGAAAAAACTGATGGTCATCGGCATCGGTGCCGGCAACCCCGACTACATCACGATGCAGGCCGTGAAGGCGCTGAACCTGGTTGATGTTTTTTTCCTGATGGACAAGGGCCAGAGCAAGGACAAGCTGATCGACCTGCGTCGCGAGATTTGTGAACGCTACATCAGCGAGCACGATTACCGCTTCGTTGAAGCGCACAGCCCGGAGCGTGAGCGCGGTGATGTGGACTACAAGGCCAGTGTGGAAGATCTGAACCTTGCCAAGCAGCTGACCTTCGAGCGGCTGATCAATGAGGAAATGTCCGACGGCCAGTGCGGCGGTTTCCTGGTGTGGGGCGATCCTGCGTTGTACGACAGCACTATTCGGATCCTGCAGACGATTCTCGCGTCGGGCCAATGTGACTTCGAGTTTGAGGTGATCCCCGGCATCACCAGCGTTCAGGCGTTGGCGGCGCAGCACAAGGTGCCGCTGAACCGGATCGGTCGATCCATCGAAATCACTACCGGCAGGCGGTTGGCGGCCGGGCAGGTGAGTGATGCCGACAGCCTGGTGGTGATGCTCGACGCGGAAGATTCCTACCATCAGGTGGCGGATCAGGAGACAGAGATTTACTGGGGCGCTTACTTGGGGACGCCGGATGAAATCCTCATCAGCGGCAAGCTCAAGGACGTTGCGGATGAGATCGAGCGGGTGCGCAAGGCGGCACGGTTGGCTAATGGGTGGATTATGGATACCTACCTTCTGCGTAAGCTTTGAGTGCATCGTTGCCTGAGCTGACGCCTTCGCGAGCAAGCTCGGCTCCTACAGGATTTTCGCCGTATCTGTAGGAGCCGAGCTTGCTCGCGAAGAGGCCCTCAGATACACCTCAAAAATTCGCTTTGACCCCCCGTCCAAATCGTTCCCGATACACCGACGGCGGCACGCCGACCACGTTGCGAAACGCCACCCGGAAACTTTCCACCGAGCGATAACCGCAATGTTCGGCAATCCGGTCGGTGTTCTGGCCCGTGCTTTCCAGCAACTCCCGAGCCCGCGCCAGGCGTTCATGTTGCAACCACGCTTTGGGCGGCATGCCGGTCGCTTCTGTGAACCGACGCAGAAAAGTGCGCTCACTCATGGCCGCTTCGCTGGCCAGGTCGCGAACCTCCAGGGGTTCATGCAAGCGCTCACGAGCCCACTGCATCACGCGTGAAAGATCGCTGCGCGGCGTAGGACTGACCGGTGTCGGAATGAACTGCGCCTGGCCGCCGGTGCGTTGCGGTGACATCACCAGTCGCCGCGCCACGGAATTGGCCACTTGCGTGCCGAAATCCCGCGCCACCAGGTGCAGGCAGGCATCGATACCGGCAGCGCTGCCCGCCGAGGTAATCAGTTGGCCCGAGTCGACGTAAAGCACGTCCGGGTCCACCAGAATGTTCGGGAATCGCTCGGCCAGTTCCGCGGTGTAACGCCAATGCGTGGTAGCACCGTGACCGTCGAGCAAACCGGTCGCCGCCAGCACAAAAACGCCCGAGCAGATCGACAGCAACCGCGCGCCTCGCGCGTGGGCCTGGCGCAGGGCCGCGATCAAAGCTTCGGGCACCGGGGCGCTGCGATCACGCCAGCCGGGAATGATGATGGTTCGGGCGTCACGGAGCAGTTCCATGCCGCCATCGGCCAGCACCTGAATCCCGCCCATGGCGCGCATCGGACCCTGATCGACAGCGGCGATCCGGTGTTCGTACCAGGGGAAATCGAACTCCGGTCGTGCCAGGCCGAAGATCTCCACGGCGATGCCGAACTCGAACGTGCAAAGGCCGTCGTAGGCCAGAATCGCGACCAATCCAGGGGTGGGCTGCATTTGGCGGAAAGTTCCCGGTGAGTGTCTTGTGCGCCACTTTAGCCGCTGGCGACTGGCGAATAAAGTCTTCTCACACCCACCGAGACTCTGGAGTACGACCCATGACCAGCCTGGTCCGCAATGTTCCCGCCGCACCATCCGCCATTGCCCTGATGCATTTCAGCAACCGTCTGACTTTTGAAACCGACTGTTCCGACGTCTACAACAGCCAACAGGCGGGGGACGTGGATTTTGTCCTGGTGGACGTGCGCGGTCCGCAGGCGTTCGAGCGCGGGCATGTGCCGGGTGCAATCAATTTGCAGGGGCGACTGCTGACCGCCGAAGGGTTGGCGGGTTATGGAAAATCCACGCTGTTCGTGGTGTATTGCGCCGGGCCACACTGCAACGGTGCCAACAAGGCCGCGGTGAAACTGGCGGCGCTGGGTTACCCGGTCAAGGAAATGATCGGCGGAGTGACCGGGTGGCTGGATGAAGGGTTTGAGTTGAGCACGCAGGTGCAAAGACCAGCCGCCATCGGCTGCGAATGCTGACAGTAGGAGCCGGCTTGCTGGCGATAGCGATCTTTCAGGCGATGAATATGTCGACTGACCCACCGCCATCGCCAGCAAGCCGGCTCCTACAGATCTTTGGTCAATTGCCGGATACCGCCCACCAGTCATCCAGCGTCGCCTGCAACCATTCAAAAACGGCTGCATGGGCGGCGCTGTCCGGTTCACCCCTCGGCAGCGGCGACTCATCGGCAAAGTGCGCATTGAGCGTCGCCACCGATTCTGCATTCCACTCCGGATGAAACTGCAATCCCACCCGCGCAGGGCCTACGCAATACATCTGCTGCTCGCACTGATCGCTGCTGGCCAGCAACTGCGCGCCGGGTGGCAGGTCGATCGCGTCTTCGTGCCACTCCAGCACTTTCAACTTCTGGCCATCGGCAAACGTCACTGAGGTCCAGCCCGTTTCGGTCCGATCCATCCGCCGCACATTTGCGCCCAGCCCCAGCGCCAATAACTGCGCTCCCAGACAAATCGCAAACACCGCCGCGCCTTGATCCAGGCAGCCCGCCAGCCACTGCCGTTCGGCCTCCAGCCACGTCGGTCCGGCGTTGGACTCATAAGGCCCGCCCAACAAAATCAGCGGTTGCGCGCTCACGGGTGGTAACTGGCCAAGGTCGGCGCGAAAGACATTCAACGGCAATCCCCGCGACTCGGCCCACTCGGCAATCGCGCCCGGACCTTCGGCAGGGTGGTGCTGGATCAGGTTCAACCCGCGCATTTCATTGTTCATTCAGCTCGCCTTTTTTATAAGTATTTGTCGCATATGCACAATTTGCACGCCCGCAGCCGCTCTAGACTGCCCGCCACTTCGGTCTTCTCCAATAAAAAAGCTCTGACCGAAAGCTACCAATCGAACGCTGCCAATAAAAGCCTCCGCACACAGGAGTTATAAATGAAGAAGCTAGTGATGTTCGGTGCCCTGGCACTGTCGATGTTGTCCCTGACCGCTGTGGCCGATGACGCCAAGCCGATCCGCATCGGTATCGAAGCCGGTTACCCGCCATTCTCGATGAAGACCCCTGACGGCAAACTCACCGGTTTCGACGTCGATATCGGCGACGCGCTGTGCGAGCAGATGAAAGCGAAGTGTGTCTGGGTCGAGCAAGAATTCGACGGCCTGATCCCGGCCCTGAAGGTCAAGAAAATCGACGCGATCCTGTCGTCCATGACCATCACCGACGACCGCAAGAAGAACGTCGATTTCACCATCAAGTACTACCACACCCCGGCGCGCTTCGTGATGAAGGAAGGCACCGACGTCAAAGACCCGCTGACCGAGCTCAAGGGCAAGAAAGTCGGTGTACTGCGCGCCAGTACCCACGACCGCTTCGCCACTGAAGTGCTGCAACCGGCCGGCATTGTCCTGGTGCGTTACGGCTCGCAGCAGGAAGCCAACCTGGACATGGTCTCTGGTCGCCTCGACGCGATGCTGGCGGACTCGGTCAACCTCGACGACGGTTTCCTGAAAACCGACGCCGGTAAAGGCTTCGCGTTTGTCGGCCCGACCTACGAAGACGCCAAGTACTTCGGCGGTGGCGCCGGTATTGCGGTGCGTAAGGGTGATAAAGAGCTGGCAGACAAATTCAACACCGCTATCACTGAAATCCGCGCCAACGGCAAGTACAAGCAAGTGCAGGACAAGTATTTCAAGTTTGACGTTTACGGCGAGTAATCGAGCCGTACTAAAAAGTGGCAACCGTTGACGCGGTAGCCGCTTTTTTATGCTCTCTCTCTATGAAATGAGAACCCTGTGGGAGCGAGCCTGCTCGCGAAGGCGTTGTGTCAGGCAACAACAATGTTGAATGTGCCGGCCCTTTCGCGAGCAGGCTCGCTCCCACAGGTGATCTCAGTGCCCCATCCACGGGAGTTCCCATGCAACGCATCGACCACCCATTGCCCTGGAGCCACCTGGGCACCGAACGCACCCTCAGCGTGTTTCGTTACGGCACGGGCTCGCGCAAGGTCTATATCCAGGCCAGCCTGCACGCGGATGAACTGCCTGGGATGCGCACAGCCTGGGAACTGAAGAAGCGCCTGACGGAGCTCGAAACCCAAGGCGAGTTGCAAGGCGTGATCGAACTGGTGCCGGTGGCCAATCCCATCGGTCTGGATCAGCACCTGCAAGGCAGCCACATGGGCCGTTTCGAACTCGGCAGCGGCAAGAATTTCAACCGCTCGTTCGTTGAACTGAGCGCGCCGGTCGGTGAGCTGATCGGCGATCAGTTGGGCGCCGATGCCCAGGCCAACATTGCGTTGATTCGTCAGACCATGGGCCAGGTGCTCGACGATTTGCCTGCACCAAAGTCACAACTGGAAGCCATGCACCGCTTGCTGCTGCGTCACGCCTGTGACGCCGACATCACCCTCGATCTGCATTGCGATTTCGAGGCGGCCATTCATATTTATGCCTTGCCGCAACACTGGCCGCAGTGGCAGCCACTCGCGGCTCGCTTGAAGGCGGGTGTCGCGCTGTTGTGTGAAGATTCTGGCGGCAGTTCATTCGATGAGTCGTGCTCTTCACCGTGGTTGCGACTGGCCAGGGCGTTCCCCGAGGCGGCGATTCCACCGGCCAACCTGGCGACAACGCTAGAATTGGGCAGCATGGGCGATACCCGCGTCGATCAGGCCCAAGCCAATTGCGAGGCCATTCTCGGGTTCCTTGCCGAGCAGGGTTTCATCAAAGGCACCTGGCCAGCGGCACCGAGTGAGTGCTGTGAAGGCATGCCGTTCGAAGGCACGGAGTATCTGTTTGCGCCACATCATGGCGTGGTCAGTTTTCTGCGCGAGGCGGGTGAATGGGTGGAGCAGGGGGATGCGTTGTTTGAAGTGGTTGATCCGTTGAATGACCGGGTCACCACCGTGCGCGCCGGGACCAGCGGTGTTCTGTTTGCGATTGATCGTGGGCGCAATACGCAACCGGGGACGTGGCAGGCGAAGGTCGCCGGGCGTGAGCCGATTCGGGTTGGAAAGTTGATTAACGACTGACCGGGACGTCTTCGGTGCCTTGTCGGGTCTCTTCGCCAGCAAGCTGTGCTCCTACGGATTGGCGTTGCCCTGTAGGAGCACAGCTTGCTGGCGATGGCGGCAGTCGGCCCCCCTAAAATCCCCCGGCCGGCTTCACAGTGTTAGGCTCTGCCCCGAATCCTGCGCTTTGTGAAGGAAGGTTTATGTTGAAGGTACTCGCTCTGCTGACACTCCTGGCGTCCGCCGCCGTCCACGCTCAAACCCCGCTGCACACCGATCTGCCGCTCAAGTACCTGGAGCAGGTCAACCCCGATTCGGTCAACCAACCTCTGGTCATTTTCCTCCACGGCTACGGCAGTAACGAACAGGACCTGTTCGGCATCAAGGATGAATTGCCTGCCCAGTACAACTTTCTGTCGGTGCGAGCTCCGATGGTGATGGAGGAGGGCAGTTATCAATGGTTTCGCAAGAAAGGTGAAGGTGCCTACAACGGCGAGACGGATGATCTGAAGACCAGCGGCCAGGTGTTGCTGGATTTCGTCGCACAGGCTGCGAAGAAATATCACACAGAACCGAACAAGGTTTTCCTGGTGGGCTTCAGCCAGGGCGCGATCATGTCCTACGAGGTCGCGCTGCGTCATCCCGAGGCCGTGGGCGGGATTGCCGCGTTGAGCGGGCGGATTCTGCCGGTGCTCAAGTCCGAACTCAAACCGGATGAAAAACGCCAGAAACTGGCGATTTTCATCGGGCATGGCACGGCGGACAAACGCCTTCCCTTCAACGACGGCACCGAGGCGGACAGCCTGTTGCAGAGCATGTCCCTCAAGCCTGAATTTCATGCCTACCCAGGCGTCGGTCACAGCATCAGTGCCACCGAGATGCAGGACTTGAGCGCCTGGTTGCAGCGGCTCAACCCCTGAGCCTTACTTGCCGCTGACGATCTGTTTAACCAGCGCTTCATGGCCGGCATTGTCGCTGAGACGGGAAATCACCTGAACCAGCGCCATGCGCGTGCCCGAGGCGGCCATCAGCGTGGTATCGAGGGTTTTGCCGCCGCCCTGGGTAGCGATGCTGTCGATCTGTCGCAGTCCCAGACCTGTGCCTTTCTGAGTGATGCTTTTTTCACTGAGCTTGGTGAAATCCGGCAGAGCCTTGGCTTGCTCGGTGGCGAAGTCGGACGCCGTGGCGTCGAGGAACTCACCGTCGTTGTCCTTGGCATTGACGCCACCGGGGATGGTGTTTTCAGCAGCGATCACCACGGTTTTCGTGGTTTCGTTGGTGTACATGGTGCCACTCGCGCCGGTCGAGCTCGGTGGTAGAGGGTTGGCGATGAAGCCCTTGGGCAGGGTGAATGTGAACTTGTTGCCCAGCATCGAGACTTTCTGCGTCGACGCCGCCTCTTTGGCCACGACCTTGGCAGCCTGCGCGTTCAAAGCCCCCAGGCTGGCAACCGCTAGCAGCAGGACAACGGCTTTTTTACTCAACAGTGACATTCAAAATCTCCAGGGTGGTCTCGCGGTGGGGGGCGATCATCCCATGGAGGTCGTGACGCATTCCAGCGTGGGCTAACGGACGGTCGGGTTCCTCAGCATCCCCGGCGAAGTATTCATGGATAGACCCCGTGTTCAATGCGGGTCAAATAATCCTCTACGACCTGAAAGCCAAGCGGGTTGTCGATCAGCTCCAATGGGATATTGCCGCACAGGTATCTACACGGTTTCTTTAGCCAGTTTTCAGCCACCTGCTGACTACCAAAAACGATGATGGCGTGCTCCAGAACCTGCCCATACTGGGACGCAACTGTACTTTGCTGGTAGTTTAGCCGCACCGTTTTGATCTCCTTCGCCAAGCGCTGGACCGTTCTAGCGGATTTCCCCGTGATGCACTGAACAAGGCCGTGCTTCATGTACTGAATTGTGTGGAAGCCAGTTGGACCAATCTCACTTGCCTGATTTGGAGCAACCACGCTAACCCTCAAACTTCCGACGGCCAACCCTAAAAACTTGTGGGACAAATCCTCGAATTTTTGATTTTCGTCATCACTTGTGGGACCCGTGTTTACGGTAAATCCACGCTCTTTCGAAGGCTTGTTTAACATCGCTCAGTGTTTGCTTCATGAAAGCCACAACACCTTGCGTCGTTGCCTACAGGTGCGTAAGAATCCGCCGGCTTGTGCGCCTTGAGGCTCGGGGCCTATCGTTTGCCGGTCGCTGCAAAACAGTGATCGGGTTTGGTAGACCCTCAGCATCGACGCATAGCGTCACCTTGTTCGGCCCTTTCTCAGGGCTGCGTTTTATGGTGGCCATGCGCAGGGCTCCTTCGGGGGCGCCGGTTCCGATGCCCGGTCTACCAACCTTCGTATGGCCGCCACCCTCCGTTTGGTAGCGAGAGGGTGATGGCTCCTTTTAAGTAGCATCGGAGTTTCATCTATGCCCAAACCAACACCCAATCCCCCAAACCCGGATCCGTCCTCTCAAGTCCAAAGCACCGATCAGGACAAACTCGACGAGACCGTCAAACTCGCCCTCGATTTTTACTCCAACCCTGCCGCGCACATCGCCCTGATCAAATCCACTCCAAGGCAACTCGACACCATGTTCACCGTTAACCCGGAAATCGACGTCGAGACCCTGCTCGGCCATGCGTGCGAGTCGCTGGCATCGGCCAATGTCATGGTCATGGATCTGGCGGATCATATGGACGGGACCAGTCGCAATTCGCTGTTGGGCATTGCGCAAGTCATCATGCTTGGCGAGCTGGCGGTGAACCGGGCACTGGATCAACTCGACCCCGCCGAGTAACCGGAGTACCCGTGGTGAGAGGCTGGCCCTCACCACGGTATTTGTGCAGTTACACCTCCCGGCGCACCGGATAGCTTCCGATCACATCCAAAAACTCGATCCGGCGTTCGCTGGCCAACAACTCCGGCAGGCGCTTTTCATATTCCTGGCGATACGGCTTGCTCAGGTGACGCGTGATGAAGTCGTCTTTGCTGCAGTTCCAGGTTTCATAGAGCACTAGGGTGTTCGGGTCGTCCTGCAACCGATGGACCCAGGTGTTGACGAAGTCCGGCTCGGCTGACATCCGGTGCACCACGTCCAGCAGCCGTTCCCTGGTTTCGGCGAAACGTTCAGGTTTGGCCGGCAGATAAACGATAAACGCGACTTGATCACTCATTTCATCACCTTCGAATGTAGGAAAAGGCTTACTGCGCCTGGTTCTGAGGAAACAGATTGCGGCGGGTTTCTTCGTCGAACTCGGCCTTCAACACCAGTTTCTCTTTAAGACCCTGGGCGCGCTGCGCTGCCGGGCGGGCGCTGATTTCATCGAACAGGCGCTTGACGTTCGGGTACGCCGCCAGGCCGTTCTCGCCGAGGATGTACGGCGCGTAACTGGCCCAGCCCCAGAGCGCCATGTCGGCGATGCTGTAGGTGTCGCCCGCCAGATAGGGATGATCGGCCAGGCGCTGGTCGAGCACGCGGTAATGACGTTCGACTTCCTTGAGATAGCGGTTTTTCGCGTAAGCCAGGTCTTCCGGTGCGTGGTGCAGGAAATGCACAGCCTGGCCGGAGAACGGCGACAGGCCGGTGGCGATGAACATCAGCCACGACAGCAGTTCGGCTTGCCCGGTGACCGAAGTCGGCAGGAAGCGCTGATGTTTTTGCGCCAGGTGCAGCAGGATTGCCTGGGAATCGAACACGATGGCGTCGCCGTCCATCAGCGCCGGCACCTTGGCGTTCGGGTTGATCGCCAGAAAGGCTGGCTGGTGTTGCTCGCCCTTGAAGGTATCGACGCCGATCAATTCGTACGGCGTTTGCAGCTCTTCGAGCAGCAGGGCAACTTTCATCGGGTTGGGCGAAGGGTGGAAAAAGAACTTCATGGTGTAGGCCTCAGTCAGTGGGTAAGTAACTGAGGCTGATGGTGGGCGAAACCCGTTCGATTGACGTACGAGGTTGTTGTTCTACTCGTTCGAAATAGTTGAATGAGTTGTCGGTGTATTCACCGGTTTGGCCAGCAGGCGTTTGGTGACGCCGAGCATGGCCACGGACACTGCGACGCCGACGCCGAACCCGCTCAGGCCCATGACGGGTAACGTCAGTGCGAGAACGAGGCAGAACGCTGCAAACGAATACATGCCCGTCGCCGTGGCTCGCAACAAGGCCGCAGTAAACGCCGGCCCGCGGGTTTGCTGGGAGAACACCGCCATCACGCTGCCCAATACCGGGAACACCGCGAGCAGGCCGCTCCAGCGTTCGCCGACGGTGCTCGCCAGCAAAGTCACGGCGAGGGTGAGCAGGGCGCCCGCGATCATGCGCAGCAGCAATTTGTCGGACTTGGGTGCCGGGCCTGAAACGATGGGCTGCACGGCCGGGAACAGATACGGCGCCGCCAGCAGCGCAGTCGCGGCGGCGATGACGGAGAACGCCAGGGAAGGCGGGATCACCGACAGCACAACCGCTGCCGACGCCCAGACCAGCAGTGAAACCGTCAGTGCCCATGGCCATCCGGCCCGTTGTGCGACCTGGGCGTAGGTGACGCAGAAGGCGATCATCGCAAACATCGCAGATAACGCGGCGGTCGCCGATTGCGCGGCAAACACTTCGCCTTGCTCGATGGCGAGGAAAAACAGAATCGGCCCGACCACCACCGGCAACCCCGACAACCAACCGGCAACGCTCGGGCCCCAGCGTTTGCCCGCGAGGGAGATCAGCAAGAGAAACCCGGGAATGACCAGCAGTTTGAGCAGCAGCACGCATGCACCTCCGACCTGTTTGAGCGGGCAACGTTAGCATTGCGGGTGGCGGATTGCTCTGGAGAAAGTCAATTTTTGTATACAAGTCGGCAGCGGATGGATCTTGGCATTTGCCCCTTGGGCCCCCGGGACGAAACGTCTAAGCTGCCCCTCCCGCCTGTTTTTTGGAATGATTGCGTGAAATTCAGTTTGCCCAAAGTCTCCACTGCGCCGTTTTGCCCTCCGGAAGTGGCGGGCAGCGTTGCCGTTGACCCTCGCGCGTCATTCTTCAAGCGTGTCCTGCGTTTCGCCGGTCCGGGTTTGCTGGTGTCCATCGGCTACATGGACCCGGGTAACTGGGCCACCGCCATCGAGGCCGGTTCGCGGTTTGGCTACAGCCTGTTGTTCGTGGTGCTGCTGGCCAGTCTGGCGGGCATGGTGGTGCAGTGTTTGTGCTCGCGCCTGGGCATTGCCACCGGGCGGGACTTGGCGCAACTGTCCCGCGAACGCTACAGCACGCGGACCGCGCGCACCCAATGGGTACTGGCGGAAATCTCGATCATCGCCACCGACCTCGCCGAAGTGCTCGGCTGCGCGCTGGCGTTCCATCTGTTGCTGGGTTGCTCGCTGACCTTCGGTATCGCCCTCACGGCGTTCGACACGCTGTTGGTACTGGCCCTGCAGAACCGTGGCTTCCGCCGACTGGAAGCGATCATGCTGGTGCTGGTGAGCACAATCGGTGTGTGTTTCTTTGTTGAATTGTTGTTGATCAAGCCTTACTGGCCGGACGTCGCTCGGGGATTCACGCCGTCATTGTCCGCTATTGGAGATGCCGCGCCGCTGTACCTGGCCATCGGGATTCTCGGTGCCACGGTGATGCCGCATAACCTGTACCTGCACACCTCGATCGTACAGACCCGGATGATCGGCAAGGACCTGGCCAGCAAGCAGGACGCCGTGAAGCTGGCGCGCATCGACACCATCGGTTCCCTGGCGCTGGCGTTGCTGGTCAACGCGGCGATCCTGATTCTCGCGGCGGCGGCGTTTCACAAGACCGGGCACACCGACGTGGTGGACATCCAGGACGCCTATCACTTGCTTGATCCACTGGTGGGCGGGGCGTTGGCCAGCGTGTTGTTTGGCGTTGCGTTGCTGGCGTCCGGTCAGAGTTCTACGTTTACCGGCACCATCGCGGGGCAGGTGATCATGGAGGGTTACCTGAACCTGCGGATTCCCTGCTGGCAACGGCGGTTGATTACGCGAGGGCTGGCGCTGATCCCGGCGTTTATCGGCGTCTGGCTGATGGGGGACGATGCGATCGGCAAGCTGCTGGTATTGAGTCAGGTGGTGTTGAGTCTGCAGTTGCCGTTTGCGTTGTATCCGCTGATCCGGATGACCAACGACCACCAATTGATGGGGCCGTTTGTGAACCGGCTACCGACGCGGGTGTTGGCGTGGGGGGTGTTTACGGTGATCAGTGGGGCGAATAGCTGGTTGATTCTGCAGTTTTTGGGGTGACTGTTCGGGCCTCTTCGCGAGCAGGCTCGCTCCCACAGTTGGACTGCATTCCCCTGTGGGAGCGAGCCTGCTCGCGAAGAACGATGACGCTGTCTAACGCTGAAATGCATCAACCAAAAAATCGATAAACACCCGGGTCTTGGCCGGCATCAGCGTCCGGCTCGGGTAATACAGCGAGATCGGCCCGGCATCGGCGTGCCAGTCTGGCAGCAATCGCACCAGTTCCCCACGCTGGATGTTCGCCGCCACATCCTGCAGCACCAACAGCGTCACCCCCAGGCCGAGTATCGCCGCCTCACGCATGGCGGCGGGGTCGTTGAGGACGATGTTATCGCTCAGGCTGGCCGATACTTCATGACCCGCGCCATCCTGCATCACCCACTGTCGAATCCGCCCGGTGCGTACGCCGCGCATCGCGATGCCGTTGAGCCGGTGCAAATCCGCCGGGCTGTCGGGCAGTGTGCGTCCCGCCAGATAAGCCGGGGAGGCCACGGCCACCACGTGCGCCGCCGCCAACGTCCGTGACACCACCCCCGGCGTGAGCTCGAATCCGCCACCAATGGCCGCGTCAAACCCTTCGGCGATCAAATCCACGGGACGGTTTTCGAAGTGCCATTCCGGGCGTATCAACGGGTAGCGCGCCAGAAATGCCGGCAGCAGCGGCAGGATATGGCCGATGCCAAAGGTCGGTGCGAGGCTCACCTTGAGCACGCCTGCCGGTTCGCCCCGGTCGGTGGACACCGCGCTGATCGCCGCCTGCAACGCTTCCAGATTGCCGCCGATGCTGGCTAGAAAACTTTCACCGGCCTCGGTCAGGGACAGCTTGCGGGTCGAGCGCTGGAACAGCCGCACGCCGATGTTGCGTTCGAGCATCGCCACGTTGCGACTGACCGCTGCCGGCGTCAAAGCGAGCAGGCGCGCCGCCGCCGAGAAGCTTCCGGTTTCAGCGCTGCGCACAAAGGATTCGAGGTTGGCGAGGGTTTCCACGGCTGGCACCTGCTATCAATGCTTGAAGATAATTCAAGTCATTACCCGCTAATCAGGCGCTAATGGCAAGCGCAGTATTCACTTCATCCCCATCCACGGAGTGAGTAATCAATGACAACTTCCCACCTTCCTCTCACGGGCAAGACAGCCCTGGTCACTGGCGGCTCCCGCTCGATCGGCGCAGCGATTGCCAAGCGCCTGGCAGCCGATGGCGCCAATGTCGTGCTGACGTTCAGCGCGTCCCCGGCCAAAGCCTTTGAGGTGGTGCAAGCCATCGAAACCGCAGGCGGTCGCGCCCTGGCCATTGCTGCTGACGCCGGTGATCCGGTGGCTGTACGCGCGGCGGTGACCCGTACCATCGAAGCTTTTGGCAGCCTCGACATTCTGGTGAACAACGCCGGCATCGCCCTCGGCGGGCCGATCCAGGACATCAGCTTCGACGACTACCAGCGGATGATCGCGGTCAACGTCACCGGCGTGTTCGTCGCAACCCAGGAAGCGGCGCGGCACATGAAGGCGGGCGGCCGGATCATTCACATCGGCTCGTCGATGACCCATTACGCGGCGTTCCCGACCGCTTCGCTCTACACCCTGACCAAAGGCGCCATCGCCGGTTTCAACCGCAGCCTGGCCCGAGATCTCGGCCCGTTGGGCATTACCGTCAATACCGTTCATCCCGGCCCGACCGACACCGACATGAACCCCGATGGCGGCCCGGTGAGCGAAATCGTCGGCCCCGGCATTGCAGTCGGACGGTATGGCAAACCCGAGGAGATCGCCAGTGTCGTGGCGTTCCTCGCCAGCCCGGACGCGGCGTTCGTGACCGCCGCCGACATCATCGCTGACGGCGGCTTCACTGCCTGATCACTTGAGGAATTCACCATGAGCACTATTGGAATCATCGGCGCCGGCGCCATCGGCGCAGCGTTTGCCCGAGCACTGTCGCGCCAAGGCATTGAAGTGGTCATCGCCAACAGCCGTGGACCAGAAACACTGGCCTCGCTGGTGGCAGAACTCGGCCCGACGGCGCGCGCCGGAACCCGTGAAGAATCGGCGGCCCAGCCGATCGTTCTGGTTGCGGTCAACTGGTCTAAGTTACCGACAGCATTGGCCGGCCTGCCGGATTTTGGCGGGCGCATCGTGATCGACGCCAACAACTCGATCGAGGCACCGTCGTTCAAGGCTGTGGATTTGCAGGGCCGTCCGTCCAGCGAAGTGTTTGCCGAATGGGTGCCGGGGGCGCGGGTGGTGAAGGCGTTCAATCACCTTCAGGCGCATCTGGTAGATGGCGATCCGGCAGCGGAGGGAGGACGTCGGGTGTTGTTCTTTTCGGGCGATGATGCCGAGGCGAAAGCTCAAGTGGCGTCACTGATCGAGCGCCTGGGTTTCTTCGGTGTCGATCTTGGAGAGCTGAGTGTCGGGGCGCGGCTGGTGCAGTTCCCGGGTGGGCCGCTGCCGGCGTTGAATCTGGTGAAATTTGCCTGACGGTCAGACAAAAAGAACCCGGTGCATCTGCGTCAACCAGTTCATGTAAACACTGACTCATTGTGGCGAGGGAGCTTGCTCCCGCTCGAGTGCGAAGCGCTCGCAAAATCTTCGACAGTTGCCGAGATTTCGGGGCTGCTTCGCAACCCAGCGGGAGCAAGCTCCCTCGCCACAAAAGCTCGCAAGCCTCTACAGAAACACCGGGGTGTTGCCAGACGGCAGCGGATCTTCGTGGGCCCCCGCGCCGTCTGTTGAACGCTTTACGCTCGTTCGAGCGCCAGTGCCACGCCCTGACCGCCACCGATGCACAGGGTGGCGAGGCCTTTCTTGGCGTCACGCTTGATCATTTCGTGCAGCAGGGTCACCAGCACCCGGCAACCCGACGCACCGATCGGGTGGCCCAGCGCAATGGCACCGCCGTTGACGTTGACCTTGTTCAAGTCCCATTCCAGGTCCTTGGCCACCGCCAGGGATTGCGCGGCGAAGGCTTCGTTGGCTTCGATCAGGTCCAGTTGGTCGATGGACCAGCCGGCCTTGTCCAGGCAACGGCGAGTGGCCGACACCGGACCGATGCCCATGATCGCCGGGTCCACGCCCGCGTTGGCGTAAGCGGCGATTTTTGCCAACACTGGCAAACCCAGCGCCTTGGCTTTTTCCGCGCTCATCAGGATCACGGCGGCGGCGCCATCGTTCAGGGACGAAGCGTTACCGGCGGTCACCGAACCGTCCTTCTTGAAGGCGGCTTTCAGTTTGCCCAGGGATTCGGCGGTGGTGCCGGCGCGTGGCTGCTCGTCGGTGGCGAAGGACAGCGGATCGCCCTTGCGCTGCGGAATCAGGATCGGCGTGATCTCGTCGGCAAAGCGCCCGGCTTCGATGGCGGCCGTGGCTTTCTGCTGCGAAGCCGCAGCGAAGGCGTCCTGTTGTTCGCGAGTCAGGTTGTACTTTTCAGCCAAGTTCTCGGCGGTGATGCCCATGTGGTAATCGTTGAACGCATCCCACAGGCCGTCGCTGATCATGGTGTCGACGATTTGCGCGTGACCCATGCGCAGACCGGTGCGCGCGCCCGGCATCACGTAATTGGACAGGCTCATGTTTTCCTGGCCGCCGGCAATGATCACCTCGGCGTCGCCGCAGCGAATCGCCTGGGTGGCGAGATGCAAGGCTTTCAGGCCCGAACCGCACACCTTGTTGAGGGTCATGGCGGGTACAGCGAACGGCAGGCCGGCCTTGATCGACGCCTGGCGCGCAGGGTTTTGCCCGGCACCGGCGGTCAACACCTGGCCCATGATGACTTCATCAACCTGCGCGGGGTCCAGACCGGTTTGCGCCAGCAACTGACGGATCACCGCGGCGCCGAGGTCAACGGCGGACACATTGGCCAGCGAGCCCTGGAAACTGCCGATGGCGGTACGGGTGGCGGCGACAATGACGACTTCTTGCATGGAATGATTCCTCACTGGGCAGCGAACTGCATTTCCGGAACGTGGTCCGGCACGATCAGTTTACCGGCGGTCTTGGCGACGATCTCTTCGACGCTGACGCCCGGTGCACGTTCCTTGAGAATAAACGCGCCGTTTTCGATTTCAAGATACGCCAGGTCGGTCAGCACGCGCTTGATGCAACCGGCGCCGGTCAGCGGCAGGCTGCATTGGGACAAAAGCTTGGACTCACCGTCCTTGGACGCGTGGGTCATGATGACGATGATGTTGTCTGCGCCGGCCACCAGGTCCATGGCGCCGCCCATGCCCTTGACCAGCTTGCCGGGGATCATCCACGAGGCGATGTTGCCTTGCACGTCGACTTCAAAGGCGCCGAGTACGGTCAGGTCGACATGACCGCCGCGAATCATCGCGAAGGACTCGGCCGAGGAAAAGATCGAAGCACCGATGCGCGCGGTTACGGTTTGTTTGCCGGCGTTGATCATGTCGGCATCGATGGTTTCTTCAGTAGGGAAGGGACCCATGCCGAGCAGGCCGTTCTCCGACTGCAGCATGACTTCCATGCCTTCAGGAATGTAGTTGGCGACCAGGGTCGGAATGCCGATACCCAGGTTCACGTAGAAGCCGTCCTGCATTTCGCGGGCGACGCGTTGAGCCATTTGTTCGCGGGAAAGTGCCATTGTTGTTATTCCTTCATTCGGTCCGGGGGCAGGGGATCACTTACGCACGGTGCGCTGTTCGATGCGCTTCTCGAACGTGCCGCAAATGACCCGGTCGACGTAGATGCCAGGGGTGTGGATCTGCGCCGGGTCCAGCTCGCCGGGTTCGACGATTTCTTCGACTTCGACCACGGTGATCTTGCCGGCGGTGGCGGCCAGCGGGTTGAAGTTCTGGGCGGTGTGGCGATAGATGACGTTGCCGAAATGGTCGGCTTTCCAGCCTTTGACGATGGCGAAGTCACCGGTGATGGATTCTTCCATCAGGTACTTGCGACCGTGGAATTCGCGCACTTCCTTGCCTTCGGCAACCGGGGTGCCGACACCGGTGGCGGTGAAGAAGGCCGGGATGCCGGCGCCGCCCGCGCGCATTTTTTCGGCGAGGGTGCCTTGAGGGGTCAGGACTACTTCGATTTCGCCTTTGAGCAGTTGGTCTTCGAACAGTTTGTTCTCACCGACGTAGGAGGCCACTACTTTGCTGATCTGCCGGTCTACCAGCAGGACACCGAGACCGAAACCGTCGACGCCGCAGTTGTTGGAAACCACGGTGAGGTCACGGGTGCCTTTGCGCTTGATCTCGGCGATCAGGTTTTCCGGGATGCCGCAGAGGCCAAAGCCACCCGCGATCACGGTCATGCCGTCTTCAAGACCTGCCAGAGCTTCCTCGTAGGAACTCACGCGCTTGTCGAAACCTGCCATATGCACCTCTTTTATTCTTTGTGGGCGGCTGGCTAGCCGTATGGGAAGGAGTGTCTCGCCAGAGGATTCATTTGTTAAGTTGATTTTTAAGGTTGATTGATAGATAAAACTCACCAATAAATTCTGTAGGAGCGTGGCTTGCCCGCGATGGCGTCCTGGAGATCGCTATCGCGGGCAAGCCATGCTCTACAGACAGCACCTGCGCTCATTACTGGAGCACTTAACCTATGACAGTCAAGCAGATCCGAGCGTTTCTGGCCGTGGCCCAGAGTCTAAGCTTTGCCGTGGCGTGCGAGCGGTTGCACTTGTCGCAATCGGCGCTGAGCCTGACCATCAAGGCGCTGGAGGAAGGCCTGGGCGGGCGGCTGTTTACGCGCAACACGCGCAATGTGGCGCTGACCGCTGAAGGCGAGTCGCTGGTGCCGTTGGCCCGTCGCTTGATCGCCGACTGGGATAATGCCGAGGACGAACTGCGCCAGCGTTTTACCTTGCAGCGCGGGCGGGTGACGCTGGCGGCGATGCCGTCGTTTGCCGGCAACCTTTTGCCGCCAATCCTCAAGACGTTTCGCGCGCGCTACCCGAAGGTCAACGTCACGGTAAATGACGTGATCAACGAACAGGTACTGGAAATGGTGCGTGACCGGCAGGTCGAGCTGGGGGTGGCGTTCGAGCCGACGCAGAGTTCGTCGCTGGCGTTCACGCCGCTGTACATCGACCGTTTCGTGGCGGTGGTGCCGTTTGATTCCGCGTTCGCAGAACTGGACGATATCGACTGGCAGACGTTGCTTGAAGAACCGTTCATTACCTTGCAGCGACCGTCCACGGTGCGGGTGATGCTGGAAGAGCACTTGCAGGCGCGAGGGATGAAGTTGCCGGTGGAGTTTGAAAGCCATCAGTTGGCGACAGTCGGGAGGATGGTTGCCAGCGGTTTGGGGGTGAGCGCAGTGCCGGCGTTGTGTGCCGGGCAGATGCGCGAGCTGGGCGCGCGGTGCATCACGTTACGTGACCCGGTAGTGGAAAGGGCGATTGGCGTGTTGACCAAACCGGGGGTTGAATTGTCGGCGGCGGCGCAGGCGTTGTTCGATATTCTGAAGGAGGAAAACCTGGGCCAACAGGTTTCCATGGACTGATCACCGTCTACCTAATGTGGGAGCCAGCCTGCTGGCGATAGCGGTGTGTCAGTCACCATGAATGCTGGGTGTGCCGACCAAATCGCCAGCAGGCTGGCTCCCACAGGGATTTGCGGTGGGTCAGGTAGAGAGGCGCTGAGCCAGCAACGGCAACAGCTGTTCGCAGGAGGCTTCAATCTTCAGGTCGAGGAGATGATCCGCTCGCGTCTTCCCCAGATTGATCGCGATCAACGGTTTCCCCTGATCCGCCACCGCCCGGCACAGCCGGAACGCTGAATACGCCATCAACGACGACCCGACCACCAGCAACCCCGCGGCTTTCTCGACCGCCGCCATTGCTTCGGCTGCCGTCTGTTGCGCCACGTTCTCGCCAAAAAACACCACATCCGGTTTCATCCGTTCACCCGCGCAATGCGGGCATTGCGGCACCTGGAACCGCGCCTCGAACGCCGAATCGAGCAAGGTATCGCCATCCGGTGCCTGTACCGCGTCGACACCGGCCAGGTAAGGGTTCTGCGCTTCCATCAACTGCTGGATCGAATCGCGTTCGCTGCGTTGCCCGCAATCCAGACACAACACCCGGTGCAGGCTGCCATGCAGTTCGATCACGTCGTGACTGCCGGCCTGATCGTGCAAGGTGTCGACGTTCTGGGTAATCAATCCCCCGATCCGCCGAGTGCTTTGCAGACTGGCCAGCGCCTCGTGCGCCACATTCGGTTGTGCCAGGCGCACCCGCGGCCAGCCGAGCATCGCCCGCGCCCAATAGCGGCGCCGGGATTCCGGGGCGGAGAGAAATTCCTGGTACATCATCGGCTGCCGGCCACGCCGTATGCCTTGATTGTCGCGGTAGTCCGGAATGCCCGACGGGGTGCTGATGCCGGCACCGGTCAGGACCACAAACGGTTGGTCGGCCATGAGCTGCTGGAGCCGGTCGAGTTGTTCGCGGGTGCGGCTGTCGAGCATGTTCAACACTCCGGTGGCATTGAGTGCATGCAGCCTAACATTTGCTGCTTGCCCCTGTACGAGCACAGCTTGCTGGCGATGGCGATTTCAAGGACGCCATCGCCAGCAAGCTGTGCTCCTACATTAAGCGATCTTCAGGACGCCATCGCCAGCAAGCTGTGCTCCTACAGGGGCGGCAGTTACTTGCGTGCTTCCAGTATCAGGTTGAACGGCGTTTCCGTGGCTCGACGGAACGTCTTGAATCCCGCCTCGGTAAACACTTTACGCAACCGCGCCTCACCCGCCTGGGCACCGAGCCCGAGCCCGACTTCCTGGGACAGGGAGTTCGGCGTACAGATAAAGGTCGAGGCCGCGTAGAACAGCCGGCCGACCGGGGTGACGTTGTCGTCGAGCTTGTCTTTGGCGAACGGTTCCACCAGCAGCACCGTACCGTCCGGTTTCAGCGAATCATAAGCGTGCTTGGCCGCACCCACCGGATCGCCCATGTCGTGCAAGCAGTCGAAATAGCAGACCAGATCGTAGTCATCACCCGGATAGCTTTTTGCCGTGCCCTGGAAGAACCGCGCCCGGCCGGCCACGCCACCTTCTTCAGCGCGCTGGGTGGCGACGGTGACGGACGGGGCGTGGTAATCGAAGCCGACGAACCGCGAATCCGGAAACGCCTGGGCCATGATCACCGTGGACGCGCCATGGCCGCAGCCGATGTCGGCGACTTTGGCGCCCGCTTCCAGTTTGGCGACGACGCCGTCGAGTGCCGGTAGCCACTCGGCGATCAGGTGCGCTTTGTAGCCGGGACGGAAGAATCGCTCTGTGCCGCTGAACATGCACGGATGGTGATCGCCCCAGGCCAGGGCGCCGTTGCCGCGCATGGCGCTGACCAGTTTGTCCTTGTCATGGAAAAACGACGCGACCACCCCGACACCCCCGGCGATGTAGACCGGTGAGTCTTCGATGGCCAGGGCCAGGGCTTGTTCTTCGGGCAGACGGAACTGGCCGTCGGTATGTTCCATGTAGCCGGAAGCGGCGTGGGCGCTGAGCCATTCGCGCAGCAGACGGGGGTTGCAGCCGGTCTTGTCGGCGAGTGCTTCAGGGGTGATTGGCTGACTGTCGGCCATGGCTCGGTACAGCCCGAGCTCTTCGCCGAGGATGACGTTGGCGAGCATGGCCGCGCCGCCCATGTCGTTCACCAGTTTGCCCATGAAATCGTTGAGTCTGGCCTCGTCCATCATGTGTGCTCCTTCAGCAGGATCACGGTCCAGAGGCATTGTTTTCCGGGGCATTCAGCTCTGGGCGGTGGTCATGGGAGTGAACAGGACAATAACCGCGTCCTGGGTGCACTAAGTTTAGTTCGGGGGTTGTGGGCTGCTGGCCGGAGCGACGAAAGCCCATCTTCCAGACACCACCAATCCCCTGTGGGAGCTAGCCTGCTAGCGATGGACGTCCAGACACCGCGTTCATTCAGACAGCAGGCGTCATCGTTAACGCCCATCGCTAGCAGGCTAGCTCCCACAGGGGATTGGTGGTGTGTATCTCACTGTATCTAAACACCACCCCGACACATTCCACTTCATTCCCCGCCACCACCGAACACAGCCCAGATACAAACCTGCGATGAACTGCATAGGCCGCTTGGCACCCTATACACCGTGAAGGGGACAACAATGACCACGCTCCTGCCTGAAACCGACCTGAAATCCATACCCGTCAATCGTCTGCGCGTCGACCAATACACCAACGGCCTTATCGGCCCGAGCCAGCCGATGCTCGGCCCATTGGCCGACGGTGGCACGCTGATTACCGGCACGCCGCCGGGCTGTTGGGGGCCGATGATTACGCCGGCCTTCGAGGGTGGGCATGAAGTCACTCAACCGGTGGCCATCGCCGGTGCCGAAATCGGCGATGCCGTGGCGATCAAGATCAAAAGCATGCGCGTCACCTCGCTGGCCACCTCGTCCGGCGTGATGAGTTTTGTCGAAGGCCGATACAACGGCGACCCGTTCGTCTCCAAGTTCTGCAGCAAATGCGGCACCGAACACCCGGCCAGCCACATTGAAGGCATCGGCGAGGATTCGATTCGCTGCAACAACTGTGGCGCCGAGGTCAGCGCGTTCCGTTTCAGCCACGGTTATGTGATCGTGTTCGATGCGCAGAATCAGGTCAGCCTGACCGTCAATCAGGACATCGCCAATCAACTGGCCGGCAACGCCTCCGAGATGTCGGCGCTGCCGGAATTCGCCGCCCAGCATTCGATCCTGTCCCTGGCCCGCGCCGACATTCCCGGCGTCGCCGCGCACATGCGGCCGTTCCTCGGCAACATCGGCACCACGCCGTCCCGTGACTTGCCGGATTCGCACAACTGCGCCGATTTCGGCCAATACCTGATCGGCGCGCCGCATCGTTTCGGCATGACCCGCGAAGAACTGCACGCGGCCAAGACCGACGGTCACATGGACACCAACTCGATCCGTGAAGGCTGCGTGCTGATCTGCCCGGTGAAAGTGCCGGGGGCCGGGGTGTACATGGGCGACATGCATGCCCAGCAGGGCAACGGCGAAATCGCCGGGCACGCCACCGATTGCTCGGGGGAAACCGAAGTGCAGGTGCAAGTCATCAAGCACTTGACCCTGGAAGGGCCGATCCTCCTGCAAAACCTCGATGATCTGCCGCCCATGGCGCGGCCGATGAATGCCGAGCAGCGGCAAAAAGTCCGCGAGCTGGGCGAGCGCTGGGGTCAGCATGACATCGAAGCGAGCGGCCCGATCACCTTCATCGGCAGTGGCGAAAACCTCAACGTGGCGGTGGAGAACGGCTTGAAACGCGCCGCTTCGGTCACGGGCCTGCCGTATGACGAAGTGCTCAACCGCGCGACCATCACCGGTTCCATCGACATCAGCCGCTTGCCGGGCACCGTACGTGTGACGTTCCTGTGCCCGATGAAGGTGCTGGATCGCATCGGCATCGGCCATCTGGTGCGCGAGAAATACGACCTGGCGTAACGCCCACCGGCGGGTCTGTACCGAAGTGTGTACAGACCGGCCGGCGATACAACCGCTGCGATTTTCTGCCGGAACGGAACACAGGCCCGATACACCGCTTCGGTTAACTGTGAATACGTTCTGACAACCTTGAGATCGACATCATGCAGACTCCCATCACCACAGCGAAAGCGACCGTCGGACTTGGCCTGCGTCGCGGCTTAATGAAGGACCTTCAGGCCGCCCGTGTGGGCGATTTCGACTTCCTGGAAGTTGCGCCGGAGAACTGGATCGGCATCGGTGGTGCCCATGGCGCAGCGTTGCGCGCCCTGGCCGAACGGTATCCGTTGTCCTGTCACGGTCTGTCGCTGTCACTGGGCGGGCCGGCGCCGCTGGACGTCGGGTTTTTGCAGGAAGTCCGGGTTTTTCTCGATCAATACAACGTGCCGCTGTACAGCGAGCACCTGAGCTACTGCAGCGATGATGGCCACCTTTACGACCTGTTGCCGCTGCCCTTTACCGAAGAAGCGGTGCATCACGTCGCCGCACGCATTCGTCAGTCCCAGGACATCCTGGGTCGGCGCCTGGCGGTGGAAAACGTCTCTTACTACGCCGCGCCACAGCAGGACATGGACGAGCTGACATTCACCAATGCGGTGCTGCGGGAAGCCGATTGCGACCTGTTGCTGGACGTCAACAATGTGTACGTCAACTCGATCAACCACGGTTTCGATCCGCAGGCATTTCTCTCCGGCATCGATTCGGGCCGGGTGGTGGCGATGCACGTGGCCGGGCATTTCGATGAGTCCGACACCTTGAAAATCGACACCCACGGCGCGTCGGTGAAACCGGTGGTCTGGTCGTTGCTGGCCGAGGCTTACGCTCGATTCGGCGCGCAACCGACGCTGCTGGAGCGGGATTTCAATTTCCCTGCGTTCTCTGAATTGGTCGCCGAATTGCAGACCATCCGCCGCTTGCAGGCCGAAGGGGTGAACCGTGGATAAATCAACTCTGTTTCAACAGCAAAATACCCTCGGACTTTACCTGCGCGATCCCGATCACTGCGCACCGCCGGCCGGGATGGATGTGGCGCGGGCACAGGTTTATCGCGACCTGATTTTCAACAACCTGTCGATGTTGCTCAGCGGCACTTTTCCGGTGCTGATCAAGATCCTTGGCGATGAAAACTGGCGTTCGCTGGTGCGAATCTTCCTGCGCGACTACCGCGCGCACACGCCGAAATTCGGTGAGATCGCCCAAGAGTTTGTCGAGTTTCTCGCCGCACAGCCGCCGGCGTTGAACGACGGACCATGGCCGCCATTCATGGTGGAGCTGGCGCATTACGAGTGGGTCGAGATGGCGTTGCAGCAGTCCGAGGCCGAGCCGTTGCCGGCGAGCGATGCCGGGGCGCTGCTGGATCGACCGTTGCAGGTTTCGCCGCTGGCCTGGCCGTTGGCGTATGCCTGGCCGGTGCATCTGGTCGGACCGGATTATCGACCGGACACTGTACCGGCCCAGCCGACGTTGCTGCTGGTGCGGCGGGTTGAGGACTGGAGTGTGAAGTTTTCCGCATTGAGCCCGTTGGCGTGGCGATTGTTGCAGCGCATTGGAGAGTTTCCCGAGCTGAACGGGCGCGAGCAGCTGGAGGGATTGGCTGTCGAGGCAGGGACAGCCGGGTCGCAGGATTTCATGGACAGTGGGGCGGCGTTGTTGCGGCAGATGCACGGGGAAGGGCTGTTGGGCCTGAACATGATCCCCCCTGTGGGAGCGAGCCTGCTCGCGAAGGCGGAGTGTCAGTCGACATCAATGTTGAATTGACTGGCCTCTTCGCGAGCAGGCTCGCTCCCACAGGTGATTGGTGGTGTCCTTTCTTTATTGGGCGGAGAAAAAGTACCGCGTCAGGTGAAAGAAGATCGGCGCCGCAAAACAGATCGAGTCCATCCGGTCGAGCATGCCGCCGTGGCCCTTGATCATGGTGCCCCAGTCCTTGGCGCTGAGGCTGCGCTTGATCGCCGACATCACCAGCCCGCCCAGGAAGCCCATCACCACGATGACGAACGACATCATCAGCGACTGCCAGAAACTGAACGGCGTCATCCAGAACATGCAACCGCCAATCAGCGTGGCAGACAAACCGCCACCCACCAGGCCTTCCACGGTTTTCGACGGACTCACCAGCGGCGCAACCTTGTGCTTGCCAAAGAGTTTCCCGAACACGTACTGCAACACGTCACTCAACTGAACGACGAACACCAGATAAAACAGCAGCAGCGCGTTCTGACCTCGAAAGCCTTCCAGATCCAGCAGCAACAACGCAGGCGCGTGGCTGATGCAATAGATGCAAATCATCACGCCCCACTGGATCTTCGCGGTCCTTTCCAGAAAGCCTTCGGTGTCCTGGCTCAGCACCGCAATCGCCGGCAGCAGCAGGAATGCATACACCGGAATCAGCAGCGTGAACATCGAATACCAGTGGGTTCCGATCAGCACATATTGCAGCGGAATCAGGATGAAAAATGCCGAGAACAGAGCATTGTGATCGCCCCGGGTGGTCGGTGTCAGGGTGATGAATTCCCTGAGTGCGAACAGCGAAATGAAGCCAAACAGGATGACCGTTGCATTGCCGCCCAACTGGTAGGAGACGAAGAAGATGATCACCATCCCCCACCAGGCATTCACGCGCTGGTTAAGGTTTTCGATGGTCGAGACCGAGCTTTCGGTTTTGGCTCGCCGGGCCAGCAGTCGGCCGGTGAGCGAAGCTACCGCCAGCAGGCAGGCGATAGCAAAAAAGAACCACAAGAACTTTGCTTCAAGACTCATTTCGACAGCCTCACAATGGCGTCACGCGCCCGCTCCAGGAACACCTGTTTTTCCTCGCTGGCAATCCGCTCCAGCGGGTTGCCGATGCGGATCGTGCAGATAATCGGCAGCGGCACGTGTTTGCCTTTGGGCATGGAGCGATGCAGGTTTTCCAGGTAGATGGGCACCAGGTCGACATCGGGGAAGGTCTCGCTCAATCGGTAAAGCCCGGATTTGAACTCACCGGGCAATGCCTGGCTGGACCGCGTGCCTTCCGGAAAGATGATGATCGAATGGCCGGCGCGCACCACGTCAAAAATAGGCTCCAGAACGTTAACGCCGGGCGCCGGATTGCGTTCGATCAGGACCGCATTCAAGCCTTTCTGCGAGATGTACGACAGAAACCGGTTCTTTCCCCAGTAATCGGCGGCGGCCACCGGTTTCACATTCACCCGTGCTTCGGGGGGCAGGGCGGCGATGATTGCGAGGGTGTCCATATGGCTGGTGTGATTGGCGAAATAGATGCGCTGGCGCGAAAGATCCGGTGGGCTTTCCCACCTCGCCGTGACGCCAATGAGGAAGCGAAGAACCGAAATCAACGCATTACTGATCCACATGGACGGCTCCTTTCAGCTGCCTGGAAATCTCCAGCGTCCGCGTGACGCAGGTGGCGACGGAGCCGATGGCGATGATGGCCAGCGCAATCAACAGTACGTAATGACTGCCATAAACGCTCGCTTCGACAGCGTTCAGCAGAAGGCCTGCGGTCATCACCGCCATCCGGTGTTGCTTGGCCATCGGGCCGATGAAGCTCTGCTTGAGACCGATCGAACCGCCAAACACCCTGACATAAGCCGTCAGTGCTGCGGCAAGCGCCGCACACCAGCCAAGGTCCGAATGGCCGATGGCATACCCCAGCCCGACAATCAGCAGGCTGTCGGCAATCCGGTCGGGGAATTCGTTGTAGAGGCTGCCGATGTCGGATTTCTTGCCGCCTTCGATCGCGACCATCCCGTCGAAGAGGTTGCACAGCAGGCGCAACTGAATGCCGATCGCGCAGAGGATTGAGCCGGCAATGCCGTTATCGATGTTGAGCGCCACGATGCCTACGAGTGCGAAGGCGATGCTGGCCACGGAGATCTGATTGGGGGAGAGGTCCCTTTTCACCAACATATCGGTGATGCGTCTGGCCCACCCCGCAGAGCGCGTCTTGATGGGTCTTCTGTTTTCATCCATTAGCCAATGTCCATATCAATGATGAGGTGTGCTTCTGTAGGAGCGAGCTTGCTCGCGATGGAGGATAACGATAACGCGCTCATTCAGACAGCACGCGTTATCGTTAACGTCCATCGCGAGCAAGCTCGCTCCTACAGGGATTTGATCGGCAACCTCAACTCCGCACACAACCCACCGCCTTCACGGTTACTCAATGTCAACGAGCCGCCAAGGGCCAGTGCCAGTTGCTGGGCAATCGCCAGGCCCAGGCCGGTTCCGCCGGTGCTGCGGTTACGTGAATTCTCCACGCGGTAGAACGGCTCCATCACGTGGGCCAGTTCTTCTTCGGCAATCCCGGGGCCGCGGTCCATCACCTTCAACGACAAACTGCCACCAGGCTTCGATTCCACTCGCAACTCCGCCGCGCCGGCGAATTTGAGCGCGTTGTCCGTCAGGTTCACCAGCACGCGTCGTAATGCGTGCGGCCGGATATCGATGACGGCTTCACTTTTGCCACTGAGCTGTACGTCTTTGCCCACGTCCTGATAGTCGAACACCAGGCTGTCGAGGAACGAATCCAGATCGGTGCGGCGGCTCTCTTCGGTGGCGCCATGGACGCTGCGGGCATAGGCCACGCCTTCACGGACCAGGTGCTCCATTTCGCCGAGGTCGTTCCACAGTTTGTCTTTTTCGCTGCAGTCGTCCATGAGCTCGGCGCGCAGTTTCATGCGGGTGATCGGGGTTTGCAGGTCGTGGGAAATCGCCGCCAACAGTTGCATGCGTTCTTTCAGATAGGCCGCGATGCGCGCCTGCATGGCGTTGAAGGCCATGGCGGCATGGGCGACTTCGGTCGGACCTTTTTCATCCAAGTGCACGGCGTGGGTGTTGGGGTCCAGGGTCTCCACTGCCTGCGCGAGGCGGGTGAGTGGACGAATGGCGATTCGCACGGCCAGCCAGGTGCAGAGAATCATCAGCAACAGTTGGCCCAGCAGAACGATGGGCAACCACGGCGACAGCGGCACCATCGACGGGCGCACGTCGATGGTCACCGGGCTGCCATCGGCCAGTTTCAGATGGACCTGGAAGTGTTTTACCGGACCGGGAATGTCGGTCACGGTCATCGGGTAGTCCTTGCCGATGGCGTCCTTGATCGACGTCATTGCAATCGGCGTGTCGCTCATGGCCGTACCCGGCGAGCCTTCATCCAGCAAGTAGCGGTAGTTGCGCCGATCCAGCTGTTGTAACCAACTCATGCGCTCTTCGGCCGGCAAGCGGTCGAGGATGGCAATGGAGGTCGAAACGTCGGTTTCCAGATTGCCGAGCATGGTGTTTTTCGCGCTTTCGTAACGCTCGTAATACTGCGCGCCAAAAGACAGCGCCTGCGCCAGAATCAGGCCGATCAGGAAGATCAGCGACAGCCGTGAGGCGAGGGTGCGAGGCCAGCGCAACGAGCGTTTCATGATGGCGCACCGAGGACTTCCACCGGCAGGGAAAACACATAGCCCTCACTGCGAACGGTCTTGATGTAGGCCGGTTCCCGCGCATCGTCCAGCAAGCGCTGGCGCAAGCGGCTGACCAGCAAGTCGATGGAGCGGTCGAACAGATCGGCGTCACGGCCCTGGGTCAGGTTCAGCAACTGGTCGCGGTTGAGCACCCGTTGAGGATGATCGAGGAACACCCGCAGCAACCGATATTCCGCACCACTGAGGGCGACCATGGTGCCGTCGTCATCGAGCAAGTGGCGGGCCGACGTGTCGAGGCGCCAGCGACCGAAGGCCAGCAGGCGTCCGCTTTCGGTGACCACCAGGTTCGGCGGCAGCATCCGCGTGCGGCGCAGTACCGCGTTGATCCGCGCCAGCAGTTCACGGGCGGCGAACGGCTTGACCAGGTAGTCGTCGGCGCCCATTTCCAGGCCGATGATGCGGTCGGTTTCATCGTTGCGGGCGGTGAGCATCAATACCGGCGTGGCCTTGTGTTTGCCGGCGCGGATCTCGCGGCACAGCATCAGGCCATCGTCGCCCGGCATCATGATGTCGAGCACGATCAGGTCCACCGGCGTGGACTCCAGGAACGCGCGCATCTGCCGGCCGTCAGCGACGACGGTGGTGCGCAGGCCATTCTTCTTCAGGTAGTTGCCTACCAGCTCTCGAATCTCGCGGTCATCGTCCACGATGAGAATGTGATCGACGTGTTCCATGGGGCCAAGCCTCTAGAAATGGGGGATGACGCACAGTCTATCGAGCCTTTGCCCGTTCGCCCGCCACCCTTTGTATTGCAGTGTATCTGGTGTATCGGCGGATACACACGGACGCAAAAACGCCGGATTTCGGGGGTTTTGTATCGCTGTGTATCCGCAGGCCCCTTTGATACGTACCGATTTACAGGCGCCGGTTTTCGACACAGACGAGATACCTCGCAGGCTTCTAATAGGTTCCATCGAGGCAAACCCAACCGCCTCGGCTCAATTGAACGACCTACCCATTGAAGCCTTGAGGAAACCGCCATGAACACCAAAGCCATCTACGCCGCTTGTCTGTTTGCTGCCCTGAACATCTGCACCTTGTCGGCCCGTGCCGAAGCAGACGTCACCGCTAAAATCTACTCGTACGGCACGCACCTGGACATCAAGAAAGTGGTGTCGCTGAAACAGGACACCTCGAATTCCTGCGGGATTGTGGACGCCCAGCTGACTTACCTGGATTCCCAGAACAAAACCCAGGTCCTGGACTACCGCAAATTTGCTGACTGCGACTCAGACAACTGAGTCCTTCGCTGACCGATTGCCAATCCCCTTTGAAACAGGAAGAACATCATGAAAAACGTAACCCGCTTCTTGACCGCCGCTGCCTTCGCCCTTGCCGGCGCCGCCGCCCATGCCAACGCCGCCGTTGAACAAAGCACTTGCGGCAGCAGCACCTGCTTCCAGCTGACCCCGGTGAACGAGCAGGGCGCCAACGCCTTCCTTGCACAGGACGGCTCCAGCCGTACGCCGCAGGGGCAATTGCTGGATGAGCAGACGGCCTGAAGCCGGACACAGTTCTGTACACACACACACTGTAGGAGCGAGCTTGCTCGCGATGAACCTGAGAACACCGCGTGGAACCAGCCTTCCCGCGTAATCGTTGGCGACCATCGCGAGCAAGCTCGCTCCTACACGGGATGTGTGGTGCAGCAACCTACTAATTCCAAAGGTGATCCCCATGTTTCTCATCGCTTTCCTGGGCGGCATATTGACCGTCCTCAGCCCTTGCATCCTCCCGGTCGTGCCGTTTCTGTTTGCCGGCGTTGACCGCACTCGCTCGTCGATCCTGCTCACCCTCGGCGGCATGGTCCTGACCTTCGCCCTGATCTCCAGCCTGGCCGTGGTCAGCAGCGAATGGGTGGTTCAAGCCAACAACACCGGTCGTCACGTGGCCCTGGTCGTGATGGGGCTGTTCGCCCTTTCGCTGATTTCCGCTCGGGTCGGTGGCTGGCTGGCTCGCCCGTTCGTACTGCTGGGCAACCGCCTCGACCCGCAAACCCGGAAAATGTCCGGCCCATTGGGCTCGGTCATGATCGGTGTCGCCACCGGTCTGCTCTGGGCACCGTGCGCCGGGCCAATCCTCGGCGTGATCCTCACCGGTGCCATGCTGCAAGGCGCCAATGCGCAAACCAGTCTGTTGCTGGTGGCGTACGGCCTGGGCAGCGCGTTGTCGCTGGGCACCTTGATTTTCGCCGGCCGCGGCCTGGTCAATCGCTTGAAAACATCGATTCCGGTCACCGGTTGGTTGCGTAAGGGGGCCGGGTTTGCAGTGCTGGCCGCGGCGGTGGTGATTTCCACCGGCGCCGACAAGACCCTGCTGGCCGGCACCTCGTCCGAAGGCGTCAGCACCCTCGAGAAAGGTGTGTTGGAAAGCGTACCGAAAGTGGTGGATTACCTGGTCAGCAAGGTTAAGGCCGACACGACCCTGGACAATGCCCAAGGCGCCATGCCGTCGCTGTCCGGCGCTGTCGAATGGATCAACTCGCCAGCCCTGACCAATGACTCGCTCAAAGGCAAAGTGGTGCTGGTGGACTTCTGGACCTACGACTGCATCAACTGCCAGCACACCCTGCCTTACGTGAAGGACTGGGCGAAGAAATATGAGAAGGATGGCCTGGTGGTGATCGGCGTCCACACCCCGGAATATGGCTTCGAACGCATCATTGGCAACGTCAAGGATCAGGTGAAGAAGCTCGGTATCACCTACCCGGTGGCCATCGACAACAACTACGCGATCTGGCGCAACTTCGACAATCAGTACTGGCCCGCTCACTACCTGATCGATGCCAAGGGCCAAGTGCGTTTCACCCACTTCGGTGAAGGTCGCTACGAGACTCAGGAGAAGATGATCCAGCAGCTGCTGGAAGAGGCCAAGGCAGACGCCAAAGCCTCCGCGCCAGCGGCATAAACCGACCGATCAATGGCTCACAGGCTCCGCGCCGTGGGCCATTGTCTTTTTCTCCTGACCGCGTCGCCACGCCGCGGGCGGTGCTCCGAACTCACGACGAAACGCCCGGCTGAAGGCCGTATCGGTCTGGTAGCCGACCTCTTCGGCGATCCGCAACAATGAACTGTTACTGCTGCGTAACAGGTTGGCCGCCAGCAGCATCCGCCATTGCGTCAGGTACTGCATCGGCGAAATCCCCACCAGTTGTTGAAAGCGTTCGGCCAACACCGATCTTGAGGTGCCGGCGGTGCGCGCCAGTTCATCCAGCGTCCAGGTGTGGCAAGGTTTTTTGTGCAGCGCATTGAGAGCGGCGCCGACGATCCGGTCACCCACACCCGCCAGCCAACCGGTGCGTCCTTCGCCCTGTTCGTGCATGTACAGGCGCAGCACCTCGATGAACAGCACCTCGGCCAGTTTGGCCAGAACCCCTTCGCCGCCGGGCCTCGGCGAGCGCGCTTCGGCCAACGCATAACGAACCGAAGATTCCAGCCAGATACCGGCATTCGAACCGCGCACGTTGACCCGCACCACGGCCGGCAACCCGGTCAGCAACATGCCGGCCAACCGCGTGTCGCACGCCAGATAGCCGCACACCAGTCGCGTGACCGCGCCGCCACCGCCGTAGCTCAACTGCCGCGGCCGGCGCGACAGCACCACGTCCAGCCGCGCACCTGTTGCCGGTTTGAGGCCGGGTGCCGAGCCCATGCGGTGCGCGTCGCCCTGAGGGAACACCACCACATCACCGGCCGTTAGGAGAAGGGGCGGATCATCGCCGAGTTCGACGTAACACTCGCCTTCGGTGATCAAGTGAAAGATCACCACGCGTTCGGCGCCGGGCTCCAGGAACGGCGCTGCCGTATCGGCGCTCGGCGACTGGTAGCACCAGGGCGCGGTGAACCTGGCGTTGATGAAAATCGCGCCGACCAGGCGGACGACGCGCAGGGTCTGGGACAGGGCGTCCATGGTGGTTTTCCCCTGTGGGCGGACAGCTTTTGATTGTGAGCCTGTCGCAGCGCAACGCGAAACCTCCGGACGATCGGACAGGGTTGGCCGACGATCGGGCAGGACGGCCCCGGCCAGCAGCGCGATAGTGGACACACAGGGTTCACCGACCCTGTCATCAATAACAAGAATGAGAGGTTGCCATGCCGAAGTTCGTCATTGAACGCGAGATTCCGGGTGCTGGAACACTGTCAGAAAGGGATTTGAAAGCGGCTTCGCAAAAGTCCTGCAGGGCGTTGCGCGATTTGCCGGAGGTGCAGTGGCAGCAGAGTTATGTCACCGGCGACAAACTCTACTGCGTGTACATCTCGCCCAGCGAAGAGTTGATCAGGGAACACGCCAGGCAAAGCGGTTTCCCGGCCAACAGCATTTCCCGGGTCACATCCATCATCGATCCCACCACGGCAGAATAAGCCGGGACTGTTCCAACCTGTAACGGAGCGGATTTAATGAGTACACCCATTGATCTCACTGCCCTGAAAAACCGCCAGATGGCCTCCTGGGCCAGCGGCGACTATGCCGTGATCGGCACCACCTTGCAGATTGTCGGCGAGCAGCTCGCCGAAGCCTGCGACCTGCTCAGCGATGAGCGCGTGCTGGACGTTGCCGCCGGTAACGGCAATGCGACGCTGGCGGCCGCGCGCCGCGGCACTCACGTCACCTCAACCGACTATGTGGCTGCATTGCTTGAGCGTGGCGAAGACCGGGCCCGGGCGGAACGCCTGGAGGTCACTTTTCAAGTGGCCGACGCCGAGGCACTGCCTTTCGAGGATGGCAGTTTCGATGCCGTGCTTTCGACTTTCGGTGTGATGTTTACACCGGATCAGGCAAAAGCGGCTGCGGAACTGGCACGGGTCTGTCGCCCCGGTGGCCGGATCGGCCTGGCCAACTGGACGCCCGAAGGCTTTGTCGGCCAGATGTTCAAAACCCTCGGCCGTCACCTGCCGCCACCACCGGGGGCTCAACCGCCGTCGAACTGGGGCAACGAGGCCTGGTTGCACTCGCACTTCGATGAGCGGGATTTTCTGCTCCAGGTGACCCGGCGGTTCTTCAATTTTCGTTACCGCTCGGCGGCGCATTTCATCGACACGTTCCGCACCTGGTACGGCCCGGTCCACAAGGCGTTCGCGGCGTTGCCACCGGAAGGTGCCAAGGGGCTTGAGGATGACCTGACCGAGCTGATAAACCGCATGAACCGGGCGGGTGACAAGTCGCTGGTGGTGCCGAGTGAATACCTTGAAGTGGTGATCACAAGGCGTTGACCCCGGCAACGCAATACTAATGTGGGAGCGGGCTTGCTCGCGAACGCGGTCTTTCAGTCGACAATGATGTCGCCTGACACTCCGTCTTCGCGAGCACGCCCGCTCCCACATTGGATATGCGGTGTTTGCTCGATTAGTTATTCATCCAGCCGCTCGGTGTACACCACCCAGACACTGCACGGCATTTTGTACAGCAGGTGCTCTACCGTGCTGCCGATCAGCCGCCCCAGGCCACGATGGCCGATCCGGCCCATGACGAGCACGTCGACGTCGAAGGCATCGGCATAGCGGGTCAGCACCTTGGCCGGGTTGCCCATGATCATGTGCCGCTGCTCCGGTGCGATGCCGTTGCGTTCGACCAGCTCGTGGAAGGCTTCCTCCTGATAGTCGAACACGGTTCTGGCCTTGGCCGAAGAGAAAAACGCAGAACCATTGTCGAAGCCGAATTCGTCGGCGCTGATGGATGACAGGTCGTAGGCGTAGACCACGTCCAGTTCGGCATTGCAGGCGCTCGCCAGTTTCAATGCTTCGTGAAGGATCCGGTCGTTGAAGCTTTTGTACTGATCATCCCGATGAAAAGGGTCGACCGCCGCGACAATCCTGCGGGGCAGGGCATGCACGGCATGGCTGACGAAATGCAGCGGCACTGGGCATTCACGCAGCAGATGCACATCAAGAGGCGTGAACATCAGCCTTGAGAGCATCGAATGCGGCTCCAGCGCCTTGATCAGCACGTCCATCGGCTGTTCTTTGAGGTGAATCAGGATTTCTTCCAGCGGACGTTCGACCCAGGTCACTTCGGTGGTGACTTTCACTCCGATCTTGCGCAACGGTCGGGCCTGTTCCTCAAGCCATTGCCGGTGTCGATCGACATAGCCCAGGCGCATTTGCTCCATCGCTTTTTCGTTGACCAGGCTGGCGGTCGCCAGGCCTTCCAGATAATCGAACGCCACAATGTGCAGCGCCGCGTCTTCGGCCTTGGCCAGCGCCGCGGCCCGGTCGAAGGCGGGGCTGTGTTCCATCAGGGGCGAGGCGACCAGCATGAAACGTGATTGCTCAGACATGACAAACCTCCCGTGGGTTAACGAGCAGGTGACGGTCCCGTTGCAACAGCCTGGACATTGCCGCCCGATGCGCGGTCATTCGACAGGCATTCAATTATTCAAGTATTGACCATGATCGACGTCCCGTCTGTCAGGTGGGCGGAAGCTGACGTTCGTGCCGAGCGCAAATCTGCTGGGTGACATCGATTAAATGTGGGAGCGAGCCTGCTCGCGATAGCGGAGTGTCAGTTGATGTAAATGTTGACTGATACGCCGCTATCGCGAGCAGGCTCGCTCCCACTGGGGATGTTTGGCGTTCGCGCCGCCTATATCACTTTGGCGCCGCGTGCTTCGAGCAGTTCGCGTAATACGGAGCGATGGCAGTGCGCTTCAACCTCGCAATAGCACCCGACGGCGATCGAGGTTTGATGGGAGAGGGCCGCCAACAAATCGAGCAACTGGCTGGCGGCAGGATGATTCATCTCAGCCTTGAACTTGCGCCGAAAAGCCTCCCAGGCTTTCTCATCCTCCGCGGCTTTTGCCTCTGCAACCAGCTCCGCACTGGGCGACAGCAGCGGCTGCCACACATCATAAAAATCACGGCTGGCAAACTCGGCTTTCGGCACACCCCGAGGCGGGCGGCGCACCGTGCCTAACCGCAGGCCTTCATCGGGCAGGCGGGGTGAACCGAGTCGTACGATATGAATGGGCATGGCGACTTACCGGTGCCGCGACCCG
Organism: Pseudomonas sp. LBUM1651; assembly: GCF_059716135.1. NCBI lineage: Bacteria > Pseudomonadati > Pseudomonadota > Gammaproteobacteria > Pseudomonadales > Pseudomonadaceae > Pseudomonas > Pseudomonas sp. LBUM1651. The sequence goes on from NZ_CP166805.1 coordinate 2,367,137, forward strand.
TCAAACCACTCCAGCGCCGTACGCCAGATGCAGATCCCCAGGAAGTAAGCCGACATCAGCAGCCAAAGCCCCATGACCATCGGGTTGATCACCGGGTGGTTGATCACCAGCGACAAGCTGCACAGCAACCAGATGGCGGTCACGGCAATGTTGATCGGCATGAACTTGCGCACGCGGAACGGGTGCAAGAACTTCATCCGGGTCACGGTCAGCAGTGCCAGGCCGATAACGGTGAGCAGGGTGATCCACGGCGACGGGGCGATGATGTACAGGCACAGCGCAACCACGTTCCATGCGGCGGGGAAGCCCTGGAAGTAGTTGTCTTTGCTTTTCATGTTGACGTTGCAGAAGCAAAATAGCGACGAGACCAGGATCAGCGAAACGGTCAGCAGCAGCGTGTAGTCCGGCAATGGGATGTAGCGATAGATGAACAGCGCCGGGATGAACACATACGTCAGGTAGTCGATCACCAGATCGAGGATCGAACCGTCGAAACTCGGCAGTACCGACTGGACATTGACCTTGCGTGCCAACGCACCATCCAGCCCGTCGACGATCAGGGCTACGCCCAGCCACAGCAGGCAGTTGGTGGGCTGGTTTTCCAGCAGGGCGAGGGTCGCGAGGAAGGCAGTGACCACGCCTGTGGCGGTAAAACCATGGGCGCCCCATGCTTTGAGCCTGGCGATGTGTAGAGTCGAAATCACGGGGGCGTTCTCCAGAAAGTGAAGCAAGCCAGTCATCACCCTCGTTGATCGAGGGCGGCGGCAAACCGGGTCGGGTTGCAGGTATCGACCGGAAATCCGGGGATAAGGTTCACCGTCTGTAAATCTTAGCTGGGCCGCCAAAAAATACTTCGGATTAATCTTGAGGCTGTTCACTGAAGGATATTCTTGAGTGGGGGGTGAAATCCTGGACGAAGGGAGTTTCCCCGTTGGACTGCGCTGCCGGCCATTTTGGGGATGGTTGACCTGGTCTTGCGGATGTACCCGGCCCCCCTGTGGGAGCGAGCCTGCCCGCGATGGCTATGTGTTGGGCGACATAGGTTTTGATGGTGTACATATCCGTTGCTGCGGTAACGGCCACTTAAGGTTCCGCCCTTACGGCGGGTCACTTTGGAAAAGCCCCAAGTAACCAAAACGCTTGGCCCCTGACGTACGGCCCTTCGCCTAGGCTCAGGGTTCCCTCGCTCCGGTCCTGCTCCGTGGGCCCGCCGCCATCGGCCATCCATGGCCGGGGGCGGCTAACCCGGCATCCATGCCGGGTTGCCCACTGCGCAGAACTTGCGCTCGGCCTTCCGACGGGGCAGATCAAGATCAAAAGCCAAAGCGAGGCGGCCTGATAGCCGACCTGAGGTCCGTCAAGGTCATCGGCGGTGAACACCCATGTCTTGCCCGCCAAACATCCCCTGTGGGAGCTAGCCTGCTAGCGAAAAACGTCCAGACACCGCGTTCATTCAGACAGCACGCGTTATCGTTGACGTCCATCGCTAGCAGGCTAGCTCCCACAGGGGAATGCATACATCCGAAGAGCCAGGCCGGCCGGTAGGCCGCCTCGCGGTGCTGTGGCGGTGCACGCCCCCTCGAGAGGCTTCGTTCCGGTTCTGCGCAGTGGGCAACCCGGCATGGATGCCGGGTTAGCCGCGCACGGCCATGGATGGCCGATGGCGGCGGGCCCACGGAGCAGGACCGGAGCGAGGGCACCCTGAGCCTAAGCGAAGGGCCGAACGAAAGGGGCAAGAGCCCTTGGTTACTTGGGGCTTTTCCAAGTGACTCGCCGTAAGAGCGAAACCATAAGTGGCCGTTACCGAAGAAATGGATATACACCCAAACGCTCGAACACCAAACCCAAGCTAACAGCACGGAAGGTAACCGCGACGTCAGCCAAACGGTGCTGGCGCAATAGCCTGCGAGGACTATCGTTGCCTGACTGGACAACTCCAACCCATGAGGACGTCGTCATGAACACCAGCGATTTGCTCGAACAACTGCTACGAGCCGGCCAGGGCTCAATGACACAGCAAGGTGGCGGCGCACCTGCTCAGGGCGGTCTTGGCGGATTGCTCGGCGGCCTGCTGGGCGGCGGTGCCGGTGCAAACAGCGGATTGGGCGGTTTGCTGGGAGGTTTGCTCGGCGGCGGCTCTGCCATGGGCGGTTCGACCCAGCGGCGCTCCGGTGGCGGCACCCACTACGCGGCGCTGGCATCCCTCGGCATGATGGCTTTTCAAGCGTATCAGGCCTGGCAACGCAGCCAGGCGGCCGCGCCGCAACAGGCACCCCGCACCGTGGACCTGTTATCCGGCCCGGAAGTCGAGGATCACAGCCACGCCGTCCTTCGAGCATTAATAGCAGCGGCGAAGGCCGATGGCCGGATCGATGACGCCGAGAAACAAATGATCAGCACTGAACTCGGCCGCCACACCGATGACCCGGAACTGCAGCAATGGCTGGACGATGAAGTCGCCCGTCCGCTCGATGCCGCCGATGTGGCGCAGTCGGCGACGGACCCGGCGATAGCCGCGGAAATGTACCTGGCCAGCGTGATGCTGGTGGACGACCAGCAGGACGCCGAACGCACCTACCTCGATGAACTGGCGGCGGCGTTGCAGATCGATCCGGAATTGCAGGTACAACTGGAACTGCAGGCCAAGGGCGGCGCGGCCTGACCTCATCATTCGGATGCTTTTCGCAGGAGCCAGGCTTGCCGGCGAAAGCGCATGTCAGTACGCCTTCGCCGGCAAGCCTGGCTCCTACAGGAGTTACGGTAATTTCGGTAGTAAAAACGTCACCCCGTGCGCTTCGGCAATCGCCAGTATTTGCGGCAAATCCTCCGGCACCCTGAGCCGGTCCACTGCCGCAAAGAACTGGCCGCCCCGTGGATCAGACACCACGCCGATCATCTTCGCCGTGGCGCTGATGTTCTTGTAGGCATGGATGGACCCACCGGGAATATGCACGTAACCGCCGGCCGAGACGGTGGTGGAGGCGCCCTCGACCGTCACTTGCACCTGCCCGTCAATCACGTAGAACGCCTCATCCCAGGGATGAAAGTGCGGTGGCGGGCCGCCTCCCTGCACGCCTTCCTGGATATGCACCTCAAAGGGTTTGCTCAGATCACCGCCCGCGAGAATCGTGATCGCCTCACCCACGACATTGACCGGTCTGGGGGTTTTTCCAGATCCGATGACGTGAACCGTTCGCATGATTGCTCTCCCGAGGATGAGTCCACACCCGGTTGAGTATATTCACTCGAGCCCGCGTCGGGTGCGCGGCGCAAGGCCGTCTGTCAGGGCAATTTCAACCCCGATTGAATTTTTCTCCGGGCAAATCGCTCTGCTGAAGTAGAGACGTGCTGATTCAGCGTCCTGCCACTGGCCACAGACCGAGAGATGCGCCCATGACTGCCCTGACACGACTCGAATCCCGGCCTGCCCACGAGCACGCCATCCCGACTGCCGGCAGCCTGAAGCAGTGCTATGAGCAACTGCTGCTGGGCGACGACACCGAGCAACGCCGCGCACTCGGCAAAACATTCCTGGAAGCACAACTGCAACGGGCCGCAGACCTGCCCGAAGAGATGCCGGAAGATCTATCGGCCCTGCAAACTTTCGTCGAACAGCACAGCACCGAAGTGGCGCGCCAATACGCTGATTATCTGAGCGCTCGCAAGGAAGGCGGACCGCGGCAGTTCTTCAGCAACAAAGCGCACGCGCTGTTCTTCCTGCAAGCCGTCAGCCCTACCAAGCTGGTGGACGGTGCCTGGTTGTACGGCCTGTTGCAGCACTGGCGCGACCCGCGTTTCGAAGGGCTGATCTGCACCTATCTGGAAGAGTTGGGCGATGGCAACCCGGCGCAGAATCATGTGGTGATCTACCGCAAACTTCTGGCCGAACTGGGCCTGGACTGCGGCGTCATCTCCGACGAGCATTACCTGCAAGGCGCGATACAACTGGCGCTGGGTGAATGCGCCGACGATTTTTTGCCAGAGGTGATCGGCTATAACCTCGGCTACGAACAGTTGCCACTGCACTTGCTGATCAGTGCTTACGAGCTCAGCGAACTGGGCATTGATCCGTATTACTTCACCCTGCACGTGACCATCGACAACGCCAGCACCGGGCACGCGCAAAAAGCCGTGCAATCGGTGCTGCAACTGTTGCCGATCGAAGGCGATCGCGTTGATTTTTTGCGCAGGGTCGCGCTGGGTTATCGGCTCAATGACCTGGGGCAGGGCAGTCGCGCGATCATCGAGTCGTTTGACCTTTCCGCTGAAGTGTTGAGCATGCTGGAACGCAAACGCCCGTTCGGCCAGCACATGCATTCCGACTACTGCCGGTTCGAGGGCAAGACCGTCAATCAATGGCTGTCATCGCCGGAGCAGTTGCCAGGTTTTCTCGCTGCCCTGGAAAACAAGGGCTGGATCAAACGTCATCAGGATCCGCAGGAAAGCCGCTTCTGGCAGTTGATCGAGGGCGACGGCGCGGCCATGTTCGGTGTGTTCAGCCCTTATGAAAAGCAACTGCTGCACGACTGGATCTCGGGTGACTGGACGGAGCGTTTAACACCCGCGGCTCGCCGCGAAAGCAGTGGCGCGGCCGAACCGGCGTTGCCCGCCAGCGACCCGGATATCCAGAGTCTGCAAACCGCATTGGATGGATTGTCCGTCGCCGAGCAGATGCCGGTGTTGATTCCGTGGCTGTCCGCCCATCGACACGCCCATCCTGCCGGCCTGATGGCCACGCGGCGATTCATCGAACTCAAATCGAGCCTTCGATAAGGAGCACGGCATGAATCCGGAAGAACAACTGGGTGCTGCGGATCTGGCCTTGCTGCAATTGGGGCGCCGCTTGCAGGCGGACGGTTACCGCTTTGTCACGCCGACACCGCTGACCCATCAGCGGGTTAATGACCGCGCGTTCGGCCAAAGTGCCCGGACCCTGCGCGAGGTGTTCGGTTGGTCGCGGCCGTTCGAACCGGGTCTGTTATCAGCGGACGAACAGCGGCAATTGCAACGGGCGGGCGTTCTCGAAGAGAGCAATGGCCGGCTGAAAAGCCACGTACGCTGGTCGAGCCTCGACGACCTGCTGTTCGTGCATTCCGGATTCCCCACGGACGCGGCCGACGCGGTGTTCTTTGGCCCGGATACCTACCGTTTTGCCCAGTTGATTCACACCCATCTGCAACAAAGCTTCGCGCCGATAAGACGCGCCGTGGACATCGGCTGCGGCGCTGGCGTCGGCGCCATCGTGATCGCCCGCGCACGCCGTGAGGCCGAGGTGCTGGCGGTCGACATCAACCCGGCGGCGCTACGCCTGACGGCTGTGAACGCCGCGCTCGCCGAAGTGACCAACGTCAGCATCGAAGCCAGTGATGTGCTGCAGGATGTCGACGGTACATTCGACCTGATCGTCGCCAATCCGCCCTACATGGCCGACCCGGCCGAGCGTGCCTATCGCCACGGCGGTGGGGCGCTTGGCGCGCAATTGTCGGTGCGCATTGTCGAGCAGGCGCTGAACCGACTGACCGCTGGCGGTTCGCTGGTGTTGTACACCGGAGTGGCGATGGTCGACGGCTGCGATCCGTTTCTCGCCGCGTTGGCGCCGTACCTGGATTCGGCACGGTTCGGCTGGACCTATCGCGAGATCGATCCCGACGTGTTCGGCGAAGAACTGTTGATGCCGGGCTACCAAAGGGTGGAGCGGATTGCAGTGGTCGCGCTGATCGTTACGCGGCTCGCTCCGGGCATCGGGGGAAGCGTTGAATCAGCCACAGGTGAGTGAGCCATGAACAAGAATCTGGATGACTACAACCGCATGCGCGACTTCTCGGCGACCTCTGAACCGGCCGCCAAACATTCGGGCAAGAAAGCCGCGAAAGATCACGCCTTGCAGTTCTGCATCCAGAAACATGACGCCTCGCGCCTGCATTATGACTTTCGCCTGGAGCTCGATGGCGCGCTGAAGAGTTGGGCGGTGCCGAAAGGCCCGTCGCTGGACCCCAAGGTCAAGCGCCTGGCGGTGCATGTCGAAGACCACCCGATTGATTACGCCACGTTCGAGGGCAGCATTCCTGAAGGGCATTACGGTGCCGGTGACGTGATTGTCTGGGATCGTGGTGTGTGGATTCCGCAGGAAGACCCGGCCAAGGCCTACGCAAAAGGCAAGCTCAAATTCGAACTGCAGGGCGAGAAGCTTGGCGGTCTGTGGAACCTGGTGCGCACGCACATGCCGGGCAAGCAGGAGCAGTGGTTCCTGATCAAGCATCAGGACAGCGCGGCCAAACCCGAAAGCGATTACGACGTGGTCGCGGCCGAGCCGGACAGTGTGCTCAGTGACCGGACCATCGTTGCGAAAAAACCGAAAGCAGCGGACAAGCCCAAACCCATCAAAAAACCGGCACGCAAAGCCACGGCTAAACAACCGTCGGCGCAACTCACCGGCGCGCATAAAGCGAAATTGCCGGACCTGATCAAACCCGAACTGGCGACGCTGGTCGAAAAAGCCCCGGACGGCGAGTGGAGCTATGAGATCAAGTTCGACGGCTATCGGATCATGGCTCGCATCGACCATGGCGAGGTCAAACTCTTCACCCGCAACGGTCACGACTGGACCCACAAACTGCCTAAACAAGCCGAAGCTCTGGCGTCGCTGCAACTTGAATCCGCCTGGCTCGACGGTGAGATGGTGGTTGCCAACGAGCAGGGCGTGCCGGACTTTCAAGCGCTGCAAAACGCCTTCGACTCTGGGCGCAGCGGTAACATTCTTTACTACCTGTTCGACATGCCTTACCTCAATGGCGTGGACCTGCGCGAGGTGCCGGTCGAAGAGCGACGGGTCGCGTTGGCAACGGTGCTCAAACCGAATGAAGACCCGTTGCTGCGGTTCTCCGACGCGTTCGCCGAAGAACCGGAAGCCTTGCTCAACAGCGCCTGCCAGATGCAAATGGAAGGGCTGATCGGCAAACGCTTGGGCTCGCCTTACGTGTCGCGTCGCAGCAGCGACTGGATCAAGCTCAAGTGCAAACATCGACAAGAGTTTGTGGTGGTCGGCTATACCGATCCGAAAGGTTCGCGCAATGCGTTTGGCGCGTTGCTGCTGGGGCTGCATGACCGGGACAGCGGTGAGCTGCGTTACGCCGGCAAAGTCGGCACCGGTTTCAACGAGACAACGCTTAAAAGCATTTACGAACAACTGAAACCGTTGCAGACCAAGAAGCCGTCAGTGGTCAATCCACCGACCGGTTTTGACGCCAAAGGTGTGCACTGGCTCAAACCCGTTCTGCTGGCTGAAATTGCCTTTGCGGAAATGACCAAGGAAGGCTCGGTTCGCCATGCCGTATTCCACGGGCTGCGCGACGACAAACCGGCCGAAGACATCACCGAGGAGCGCCCGAAAGTGGTGAAGAAAAGCACGGCAGAAAAACCTGCCACCCGCCAAAGGAAAGCCTCGGAAATAGCCGCGCCGGCGCCGTCACAACTCGGTCTGGGCGAGGGCAAGGTGCGGATCACTCACCCGGACCGGGTCATCGACGCCAGCAGCGGCACCACCAAAGTGCAACTGGCGGAGTATTACGCCCGCGTCGCCGAAAGGATTCTGCCCGAATTGAAGGACCGACCCGTGGCGCTGGTTCGTGCGCCGGACGGTATTGCCGGTGAATTGTTTTTCCAGAAGAACGCCGAACGCCTGGCCATTCCGGGGATCACCACACTCGACAAGGAACTCACCGGCCAGCCGATCATGATCATCAACAGCGCCGAAGCACTGATCGGCGCCGTGCAGATGAGCACCGTGGAGTTGCACACCTGGAACGCCACGTCGGACAACCTCGACAAGCCCGACCGCTTCGTTCTCGACCTCGACCCGGACCCGGCATTGCCGTGGAAAAGCATGGTCGAGGCGACTCAACTGACGCTGTCGGTGCTGGATGAACTGGGACTCAAGGCCTTCCTCAAGACCAGCGGCGGCAAAGGCATTCACCTCGTGGTGCCGCTGACCCGCAAGCTCGGCTGGGATGAAGTGAAGGATTTCAGCCACGCCATCGTCAGCCACATGGCCAAGCTGTTGCCGGAGCGGTTTTCCGCGGTGTCGGGGCCGAAAAACCGGGTCGGGCGGATCTTCATCGATTACCTGCGCAACGGCCTCGGCGCCACCACCATATGTGCTTACGCCGCGCGCACCCGCGAAGGGCTTCCGGTGTCGGTGCCGATCTTTCGTGAGGAGGTCGCCGGGCTCAAGGGCGGCAATCAGTGGAACGTGCACAATGTGCATGAGCGCCTGGCCGAGGTGGGCGACGAGCCTTGGGCCGACCTGAAGAAAACAAAACAGGCGATCACCGCCGAGATGCGACGGCGGGTGGGGATGAAGAAGTAGCCTTTTCTGCCGGATCGATACGCTCTGATTTGTGCGATGGACAGGGTGGTGGCCCTTTAGTAGCATCGCGCGCTTTCCATAGCCTTCGCGCGTCAGGGACGATCCAATGCCGGTTTCCTCCAATCGCTCCACACGCGCCATTGCTGTCGCGACGCTTTTGTCCGCTCTGCTCAGCGGCTGCGCCGTCAAAGACACTTACACCGATGCCACCGAGCCCGACGCCGCCAAGGTGCGCTTCATCGCCAACACCAGCAATGCGAAGCTCTACTACTACGATCCGGAGCATTGTGAGGGGCGAGTCACCGGTGAACTCAACAACCTGTACTCGCGTGATACCGAGCGTCGGGTGGGCATGAGTGTCGCGCCACCGGCCGATGCCAGGGGCTATCTGGAGATCAAGGTCAAACCCGATCAGGATAATTACCTGCACCTCGGCACGAGTGGCAGCAACTGGGTGTGTGTCACCAGTTTGAGCCTGACACCCGAGCACAATGCCGAATACGAGGTGACGCTGAATCTGCGCGACGGCCGTTGCGGCGTGCTGTTGAATCAGCTGAAGCGAATCGATGGCCGCGACGTGCGGTTGCCGATGCCGGTCATGGACAAGGGCCTGCCTGCCTGTGTCGGTCGCGGCACGGCATTCCCGACGCTTCCGCCCGTGTTGCCCGACACGCCCCGTCGGGTGATGTTGATCGACCAGATCTTCGACAGTGCGACCATCGCGGACATGAAGCCGGACCCGGCCAAGGACAGCAGCGCGCGCTTCACGCCGGAAAAGCTCGATAAGCTGATTGCCGAACGCAAGGCGAAGCTGGGCATTACCCTGCCGGACGATTACTGGGCCCTGTACCGCCAGAACCTCATTGCCTTTGATGAAGAAGCGGCGGGAAACAAAGCGGAAACGTACAAGCGTTACAGCGACAAATACCGTCTGCGCCTGCAACGCCTGACGGATCATCAACTGGAACAATGGGCACACCCTGAGGACAAGGCGTCCAGGCCCACGCACTTTGTAGCGTCCGAGGAGCGCAAGACGATGACGAAGTTTTACGTCCAGACCAGCCAGAACCTGCTGCTCGAAACCATCAACCACCACCTCGACCGGATGGCGCAAATGGATCGGCAGTACGGGGTGTGCGCGCGTTATTCAGAGTGCTGGAAGCGCTGACAGGTGCCGGGCGGCGAGCAGCACTCGCCGCCCCGAACGACTATTGCTTGCCGAGAGCCGCCGCCAGCAGCGGCCCCGCCTGCTCATCGGTGAGTGCCGCATGAACCTCCATGTTCATCAGGTCATTCCATTGCAGCACCCACTTTTGAATCTGTACGACATCATCGGTTTCTGCGATGCCAAAACCGCTCGAGCCACCGACGGCGTGCCAGCGCCCCAGCATCTTGACGCCTGAGGGCGGTGCCCCTTTGGTCTCGAGGAAACGCTTGATCACGGTGTTACGGTTTTGCGGACTGATCGACCAACTGACCATGAATAACATTTGCCACCTCCTGCTACGGACTGGCACCTGTTGCTCTTCGCGCGCCTGGCTGGCGCCGGAACCACGGCCACGCCTGTTTCCCGTGTCTTCCTGACAGGGCTGAAGCGATTGCTCCCATGAGAAGGCATAGCATCGCGCGGCGGTTCGCGTATGACCGCTGATCCTCTTTTATTGAATCTGGAATTGATCGAGGAGCCTGACCGTCAGGCATCTCGCAACAGGTCGTTGGCATTGAGCAGTTCGTAGGCGATTTCCGGACGTTTCTCCAAGCCGCGGCGAATGGCGGTGGGAATCGCCTGGCGGGTTTTGCGGCACAGTCCCGGCAGTTCGGCGATGGTGATGGCGATACCGCGCATGGTGCGGACTTCGTTGAAACCGGGGACGATTTCTACCCGGATGCCCAGTTGCTCGTACATCCGTTGCTGCAGCCGTTCGAGGTCGCTCAGGCTCTGGAGATTTTCCAGGCGTTCGATCAGGCGCTTTTCCTCGGTGCGGGTCAGAAACAGGATGCGCAGGTCCGCGCCGGGTGTTTCCAGCAGCGGTTCACGCTCGCAGATGCAGGCACCGGGCGGGCAGGGTTGGCGGATCGGCAGCGAGGTTGTCATGGGCTCAATCATAGAGCGCGCTGTGCGGGTTTGCCCATAGGGATGACCGGTGTCTCGAGGGCGGCGTCAAAGGTGGGGCGTTTTGGCGTTTGGGTACATATCCGTTTCTGCGGTAACGGCCTTTGGCGGGTGGGATTGGGGGGCATATCCGTTTCTTCGGTAATGGCGGCTGGCGGTTTCGCCCTTACGGCGAGTCACTTGGAAAAGCCCCAAGTAACCAAGGGCTCTTGCCCCTTTCGTTCGGTGGCTCGCTAAGGCTCGCCATGCCCTCGTTCCGGTCCTGCTCCGTGGGCCCGCCGCCATCGGCCATCCATGGCCGGGGGCGGCTAACCCGGCATCCATGCCGGGTTGCCCACTGCGCAGAACCTCCACTCGGCCTCTCGAGGGGGCGAGTACCGCCACAGCAGCGCGAGGCGGCCTGCGGGCCGACCTGGCTCTTCGTGTGTATGCATTTCCCCTGTGGGAGCTAGCCTGCTAGCGATGGACGTTAACGATAACGCGTGCGGTCTGAATGAATGCTGTGTCTGGACGTCCATCGCTAGCAGGCTAGCTCCCACAGGGGATTTTTGGCGGGCATGACATGGGTGTTCACCGCCGATGATCTTGATGCACATCAGGTCGGCTATCAGGCCGCCTCGCTTTGGCTGTTGATCTGGCTTTTGATCTTGATCTGCCCCGTCGGAAGGCCGTACGTCAGGGGCGAAAGCACTTGGTTACTTGGCGCTTTTCCAAGTAACCCGCCGTAAGGGCGGAACCAATAGCCGCCGTTACCGCAACAACGGATATGCACACCATCAAAAAACCCGTCGCCTCACCCTCAGGCCAGCATCGACAACAAGCCTCCCTGACGATCAAGTTTGACCAGGTCGTCAAAACCGCCGACATGCGTGTCACCGATAAAAATCTGCGGCACGCTGCGTCGACCGCTTCGGCTGAGCATCTCCTGGAATCTCCCCGGTTCCGATTGCACGTTGAATTCCTGGGCTGCAATGCACCGGCTGGCCAGCAGTGTTTTGGCGTTGCGGCAATAAGGGCAGGTGTCGGTGGTATAGAGCGTCACGGTGTTCATAAGCGGTACTCCCGAATTGAAGGCCCTGTTCAAGCATCGATCGCCGGAAAATCGATCTCGGTCAGGGCAACGTTGTTGAGGTAATTGGTCAGGGTCTGCGACGCCACATGGCCGATCACTTCGACAATCTTGCTGTCGTCGATGCCGGCTGCCCGCGCCGCTTCGATCTGCTCGCTGCTCAAGTGGCCCCGGCTTTCGGTGATTTGTCGGGCGAGGGTGGCGAACGCATTGAGCTGGCCGTCGCGGGCGCTGAGGATGTCTTGCGCAGACAACCCGGCCTTGCCGGCAAACAGGGTGTGGGCCGCCAGGCAGTAGTCGCAACCATTCACCTGAGAGGTGGCGAGGAAGATCGCTTCTTTCTCGGTGGCACTCAGGGACGTTTTACCGAGGGTCGCCGACTGTTGCAGATAAGACGCAAGCACCGCAGGTGCATGGGCCAGCGTCTTGAAGACATTGGGCAGAAAGCCGATTTTTTTCTGCACACCTTCCAGCAGCGGGCGGGTGGTGTCGGTGGCGTGTTCAAGACTCAGGGTATTGATGCGGCTCATGAGGGATCTCCGTAGATGACTGCGCGGTGTGCGCTGGGTACGGAGTCCATGTTATTGATGGGTGCTGGTCTATTGGATGCAAATCGTCGAGGATATGCGACAGATCGTCCAGATTTGCCCTCGGGAGCCTGCCAATGGATCGCTTGTCTACGTTGCTCAGCCATTTCGGCGTCAGTGCCGGAACCTTCCACAGCGGCACGTTCTGTGGCACCACGGGTTTTGACGGTGAGCAGGCGTGTGGGCATCTTCATTTGCTTAAGAACGGTGACCTGACCCTTAAACTGGCCGATGAGCGCGACATCCAGATCAACAAGCCCACCTTGATTTTTTTCCCCCGGCCATTCCGTCATCGCTTGTTTGCCGCAGAAACGTCCGACACACAACTGGTGTGCGCCTCACTGACCTTCGATGGCGGTGCGGGCAATGCGCTGGCGGCCGCCTTGCCCGATTACCTGGTGCTGGGGCTCGACGAAATACCGAGCATGACCGGCACGCTGGACTGGCTGTTCCACGAAGCCTTCGGCGGCATTTGCGGTCGCGAAGCGATGATGGACCGCTTGTTCGAAGTGCTGGTGATCCAGTTGCTACGGCACCTGTTGACTCACCATCAGCAGAGTCCCGGCATGATGGCAGGCCTGGCCGACCCGCGCCTGGCGCGCTCATTGAGCCTGATGCATGACACCCCCGGTAAAGCCTGGACCGTGGCTGAGTTGTCAGCGGCGGCCAACATGTCCCGGGCCAGCTTCGCCGGGCACTTCCGTCAGGTAGTGGGGCAGACTCCGGTTGATTATCTGGTGAGCTGGCGCATCAGTCTGGCGCAGAAGCGTTTGCGTGAGGGTAAGTCCATCGCCCTGATTGCCGATGAGGTGGGCTATGAAAGTCCTTCGGCGCTGGCTCGGGCGTTTCGGCGCAAGACAGGCGTCAGTCCGCGAGAATGGATGCGCAACGGGACGCTGCGATAGTTTTTTGTCGCCGGCCTTTCGGCGGGGTACGGAACAGGTTTTTCAAACCTTCAAAAAGGGCCCAATGCCCACGCTTGAGCCGTTTCATATGAATAGAGAGGGTCGGATTGAATGGCATTTATTGGCGTTATTTTGACGCCATTCTCCGTAGAATTTTATTTTTATTTATTGTGGTGACGGACCATTGACGTAATGGCGATGTGCTTATAGGCTCCAAGCAACTGGGTAACGAATCCTTCATTCGATATCAGGAAAACCCTGTAGGCAGGGAGGCGGTCATCATGCGTTCATCACTGGTTCTCAAATCCGTTTTGTTCTGTGTGCTCTTTAATGGTGCGGCCATTGCCACCGCTCACGCGACCAATTTGGCCCATGAAATTAACCGCATAGCCGATTTTTGTGCAGCGTCTGGGCCAAAAGTGGGCACGACCGCCGAAGGGCAGGCTGGCGCCCCTTCTACTGTTGCAAGCGAACTTGGCGCGCCAGTTTCGCTCAGCGATACTTCTTCCGTTGATACTGCTAAAGATCAACTCAACAGCCTTATCAATTCTGTCGTCAAGGTGGGTGCTACCGTCAATAGTTCTTCCTGCGACGGATTAATGGCGCAACTAAACACTGACAAGTTCACAGCAGATTTAGATGCGCAGGCTAAAGTATTGAGTGGGGGAGTTGACGCGTTCACCAATCAACCCAATGCAGTTCCGCTGTCTGCTGCAGCCTGGTTGTTTTCGTCCGCATTGTTCGGTTTTGTCATGGTCGCCAACCGGCGGAAGGTGTAACTAGCGGTTTGATTTTGCTGTCGATTAAATGGCGCATTGATACTAGTGGTTGATATCTGTTTGATGTGTCAGTGGTTGGCGATGTATTGGCTGAATGACGGTCTCTATTGAACAGAGTGCTATTAATTTGGCGAGTAAGCATCGGGGGCAATATGTTTAACGACAAGTTACTGTTAAATAAAAAACTTCCTTCACTAGAGGTCGCCCTGCAGGTAATTGATACGTCGGGCCGACGAAAAATGGCCGCCGCCAGCCGCGAAAAAATGCTCGTTGAGAGGTTACCGAGCGACAAAAATTGCGAGCGTGATTTGCCTCGGTTTTTGTGTGAAACTCCTGGCAAGGCTATTTAGACGGAGGGATCCCGATGTTGCGTTTCTGGTTACCTGTGGTCTGCGCGCTGGCTGTCCTGCCCAGCATTTCCAGTGCCGTTGAAAGCGATGCTGCTTACCTGTTGAGTCCGGGTGACAAGCTCAATGTTTCTGTTTGGGGCGAAGACAAGCTCAAACAGGATGTGATCGTTCTTCCCAATGGAAGCATCACCTTCCCGCTGGCGGGGCGGGTCGACGTCGCGGGGCTCGATACCACCGCAGTCGAAGAGAAAATAGCCGCCAAGCTTGTAAAGTTCATACCCGATCCGCAGGTGAGCGTCGTTGTCACGGGCACCGAAGGCAATCTCGTGTACGTGCAGGGCAAAGTGTTGAAGCCCGGCATTGTCCATTTATCAGGTCAAACGTCAGTGCTGCAGGTTTTGAGCATGGCGGGTGGACTCGACAAATTCGCCGCCAAGAATGACATCAAGGTCGTGCGAATCAATGGGTCCAAACAACAAATCCTGCGTGTCGACTACGACGAGTTGATGTCCGGGGATGACATGTCCACCAATTTTCTACTTAAGGCCGGCGATACGCTGGTCGTGCCTTAGCCTTGCGCGATGCACTAGGGATTACTTTGCTTGCGTTGCGAACCACCGGGATTGCCACGGCAATCCTCATCCTGCCGTGCTCGGGTATGGCCTATGCGGCTACCTGGCAATCAGCAATCGCGGTGCCCTCGACTGTCGAGTACGACAGCAACCCACTGTTGCTGACGAGTGATGAGAAGGGGGTGACCCGTACCATCATCACCCCCGATTACACGCTGATCGGCACTTCCGGACGGGATGAGTTCCAGTTCGGTCTCGGGGTGAATGTCGTGCGTTCGTCCGATACGGACATCGTGTCGGACCGTGAAGACCCCAGATTAAGGTTCGGGTGGCAGCGCGAGACCGAAACCGGTGGTTATGGACTCACGGCCCGCTATCAAGAGAGCTCAACGCTTTCCACCGAGGTTCAGGAAACCGGCGTGGTGGCTTCCGACGGCACGCAAAAACTTTATACCGTGGGTGGCAACTGGCGTACTGCGCTCAGCGAGCGAACCACCCTGCTCAACGAAACTGACTACACTCATGTCACTTACGACATTCCTACCCTGATCGACTATGACGAGTTGGCAAGCCGCTTCAGCTTGACCTATGCATGGAGCGAGCGGGTCGAGCTGTTCACCCGTATTGGCGCGAGGCGTTATGAGCCGGCGGAGGGAACCGCGGCGACTTCCTCGAATAACTACACCCCCACGGTTGGCCTGAATTTCCAGGTCTCCGAGGCATTGAAGGGATCGTTGTACGCGGGCGTCAATCAAGTCTCCGGCACGGGTGACGGTCCCACCGGCGAAGGCGGGTTGACCTTGCAGTATACCGGCGAGCGCTTTGAAACCAGCTTCGACGCCAGCCGCAGCACCGTCGCCAGCGGGGACGGTGGGTTCGTCGAGACCGATAACCTGAAGGGCTCCGTGAGTTACCTCATCGATGAAACCCGACGCACCGGTCTTGATGCTTCCTGGCAAGACACCAAGGGGCAGACGCCGAATACCCTGGTCAATTACAGCGCCTGGGTCAGTCAGGAACTCTCGCCTTTTTGGAATGCCCGCCTATTCTTCACTTACAAAGAACGCAAGCAGGACAGCTTGCCGGATGCCAGCGCAAATGTCGTCGGGTTGACCTTGACTTATAGTTACCCCGGTCTCTGAAATTCAGCTTTGTGATGATCTATGACTACTGAATACGAAATGTCGGTCAACGACTACATTGCAATCATCAAGCACCACGCGGTGCTGTTGATCGTCAGTTGCGCGGCGATACTTGGCATCAGCATTGCGGTCGCGATGTCACTCCCGCCCACTTTTGAGTCCTCTGGCACGATTCTGATCGAGTCGCAGCAGATCTCGCCTGAGCTGGTCGCGGCAAACAACGGCACCTTTGCCGATGAGCGCATCGAAGTCATTCGCCAGCGTGTGATGACCCGAGAGAATCTGGCCGCGATCATCGACAAATACAATTTGTTCTCTACTCAAGGCCGGCACTTGAGCGTTTCCGAGAAAATCGATGAAATGCGCAATGCGATTGGCGTCACCCTGGTCAGCGCCGCGATCAAGGGGCGCGGGGAGGTGACGATTGCGTTTCGCCTTTCCTTTGAGCACCGCCAGCCAGAGATTGCCACCCAAGTGGCCAACGAGCTGGTGACGCTGTTCCTCAATGAAAACATCAGGCAGCGCACCGAGCGCGCCAATGAAAACACAGAGTTCGCAAAGCAGGAGGCAGACAAGCTCGAGGTTGCACTGAATGCCCAGGACAGTCGCGTGGCGAAATTCAAGGAGGAGCACAGCGATGCGCTGCCCGAGAATCGGGAATTGCTCACGAACATGTTGACGCGCGCCGAAAACGATCTCAAAGAGGTCGACCGTGACTACAAGGCTGCCCGTGAGGAATTGCGTTTCAACGAGTTGGAGCTTACCGCTGCCAAAACCGGCGTAGCGACCAAGCCTGGAGCGGTGGGTGCAGCCGCTGACAAACCGCAGAATCTGGGCAGCCTCAAGGCGGAGTACGTCCGTTTGCTGACGCTGTATACCGAAGCCCACCCCGATGTGCGTGCCGTGAAACGCAAGATAGCGGCACTTGAGGCGAACAAGGCGGTGGCGGGGAGCGCGGCAGTGCCCGTCAATATGGATGAAGCGAAGGCTCAGGCGCGGATCGCCGCCACCGAGGCACGTATCAAGTCACTGGCCGATCAGAAGCAGCAGACGGCCCAGAAAATATCCGACTACCAAGCGCGGATTATTGAAATACCTCAAGTCGAGCGCGGCCTGATCACGCTGATGCGCGACCATGACAACGCGAAAAAGAAATATGAGGAGATGCGCGCCAAAGAGATGAACGCGAGAATTTCCGAAAGCCTGGAACAGGAAAACAAGGCGGAGCGTTTTGTGCTCCTCGAGTCGCCGCTGATGCCTGAAAAACCGGTACGGCCGAACCGTAAGAAAGTGGTCGCCATGGGCTTCGTGCTGGCCCCGGTGGGCGCTGGCGCACTGGTGATGCTGCTCGAGATGATGAGTTCGCGCGTGCGCGGGGCTGAAGCCCTGGCCAGTGTGCTCGGCAGACGCGTACTGGTTTCCATTCCCTACATTCACACCATGGCCGAACTGGAGCGCCGCAAGAAGTGGCGAACGCGCCTGATCGTGTGTGGAATCGTGCTGTTCGCGATCCTTTTGGTGCTCGTGCACTTCCTCTACATGCCTCTGGATCAGCTGGCGTATAAAACGCTGGGCCGGTTTGCATAAGGAACATAGACATGGAAATTATCAAGCCCGATACCGAAAACACCGAGCCCAAGAACTCGTCAAAAGCCATGACACCCACCGCGCAATCTTCAGGTCTGAATGCGCTCAGTTATGTGCAAACCAAAGTTGTCCCTTTGCGACCGGATCACCTCGAGCGCAATCGCATTGTGGCGTACAACAAGAATTCGAATATGGGCGGGGCGTTCGATCTGCTGCGCACGCAAGTTCTGAAAGTCATGGAGGAAAATGGCTGGCGCACGCTCGCCATCACCTCGCCGACACCGGAGGCCGGCAAGACGGTACTGGCGATCAACCTGGCAATGAGCATCGCTCATCACACCACCAAGACGGCATTACTGGTGGATTTCGACTTGCGCCGTCCGACCGTGGGTGCCTGCCTGGGGCTGTCGATGGAGAAATCGCTCAATGAATACCTGGCCGATGAAGCGGATCTGCAAGAGGTTCTGGTTAACCCGACCTTGCCACGCTTTGTAGTCCTGCCGACCCGCAAGGCGATTCCTCTCTCCACCGAGGTGCTGTCATCGCCCAAGGTGAGCCACTTGATCAGTGATTTACGCGAACGCTACAACTCGCGAATCGTGATTTTCGATTTGCCGCCCATCTTGAGTTCGGACGATGTCATTACCGTCCTGCCTAAATTCGACTGCGTCCTGCTCGTGGTTGCCAACGGCATGAACAGCAGGAAAGAGATCGAGGAAAGCCTTCACCATCTGGGGACCTCCAATCTGATTGGCACCGTGCTGAACAAAGCCGAGCCGCAAAACCGCTCGTACTACTAGCGCGTTATGCTCAAGCGGTCGGCGCTATTGGCGAGCGCCGACTTCAGTGCCAGGGATGCTTCTTTTCCCAGCTCCAGGCGTGCGTCACGATCTGTTCCAGCGAGGCAAATTGCGGTTGCCAGCCAAGTAGCGTGTACGCCCGTTGAGGATCGGCCACCAGACGTGGTGGATCACCGGCACGGCGCGGCGCATCGCTGACAGTGATCGCCTGGCCAGTGACCCTGCGCGCAGTGTCTATCACTTCTTGTACCGAGAATCCCTGGCCATTGCCGAGGTTGAACGCCGTGCTTGCACCCCCGGCCAACAGGTAATCCACGGCCAGTGCGTGAGCGGCCGCCAGATCGGCCACGTGGACGTAGTCGCGAATGCACGTGCCGTCAGGCGTGTCGTAATCGCGGCCATAGACGGTGATGCTCGCGCGCCGGCCGGAGGCGGCTTGCAGGATCAATGGCAGCAGGTGGGTTTCCGGTTCATGGCGTTCACCCAGCTGTCCTTCAGGGTCTGCTCCGGCGGCGTTGAAGTAGCGCAGGCAAACCGACTTCAGCCCGTACGCGCGATCGAAATCTTCAAGCATCTGTTCCACCATCCACTTGCTGCGACCATAAGGATTGATCGCCGCCTTGGGATGTTCTTCGTCGATGGGCACATACACCGGGTTGCCATAAACGGCGGCAGTCGAGGAAAAGATGAAGCGCTTGACGTTCGCGCGAACCATGGCTTGTAGCAGGGTCAGTGTGGCGGCCAGGTTGTTCTGGTAATACTTGGCCGGCTCGGTGACGGATTCGCCAACCTGTATGAACGAGGCGAAGTGGAACACGGCATCGAAGTGGTGCGTGGCAAACAAGGTGTCCAGGGCTTGCGCGTCGGCGATGTCCAGTTCAACCAGTGTTCCGCCCGTCAAGGCGTCGCGATACCCCGTGGAAAAATTGTCGGCCACCACCAGCTCGTGACCTGCGCGCAGCAGATGCTTGACCATGTGCGAGCCGATATAACCTGCGCCGCCGACCACCAAAAAATTCATCCTGTCCTCCTGGAAACTGTTGCTGCGCAAACCCGGATTGTACCGTCAGTGTGCAGCGCTTTTTCTCAAAAACAACCAATTGAAGGCCTGCACGCCGTCGAACTTGATCGTGTAGCGCCCGTCAAGGTAGGTCGCGGGCAACTTCTTCATTTGCGCCAGAGTGCCTTGGGTGTACAGCGTCAAGCCTGGCGATCCCTGAATGCTGAGCGTGCCTTCGAGCGGCTCGACATAAAAAGGTGTTTTGTCATCGTCTTTGGGGATAGCGCGAGTGCCCAGAGAAATCAGCAGATCCTGCGATCGACCGACAGGCGCGGCATCCAGGCTTTGCACTACCACGCTGGCATTGGCGGTCTTCACTTGAACCTGGATGTTGCCCAGGCTGATCGACTCGCCACCGATCCAGCCTGTGACGGCCTGGGTGCGCGGCGTATTGATGGTGTAGATGCCTTGTTTCCAGTTGCGCTTCAGTTCACCCGTATCGGTCGTGGACTCACTGGCATTGGCGTCCAGCAACGACTGGTCAGGGTCATGAAACACCTGCGCATTGCTCGGAATAATACCCGGCTGCAACCAGGGCAGTTCCGGTGTCTGTGGCATGGCAATTTGCAGCTTGCCTTTCTCCATCGCCGTACGCAGCAAAGCCGAGTTGGCCGGTGAGACGGGTTTGTTGAACAGGGTGTCGGGCGTCGGTGCGAAGACGTAAGTGGTGTTGGCTTCGCTGACGTCGGCGCGGCGATAGAGCAGGGCGGCGGCGGGCAGGGTGGCCAACATTGCAGGGTCTTTGTAGGCGTGCCAATTGTCCGCCGTTACCCAGCCGCCGTCGAGCGGCTGCTGGCTGTAGGCATATTGCATCAGTGCGTCCCAGCCCTGGTGGCTGGCGGTGCCGGCAACATAGAGTGGCAACGAGTGGCGGTCGGGTGTCGGGAACGGTTCGTTGTTCCACTCGGTGACGGTCAGCGGTTTGCCGGTGACCTGGCCGGCGGCAATCCAGTCCACGATGCCTTCGCTGGTGAGCGGATTCTTCTCCAACTGCCCACCACCGCCGTAGCTGTGAACGTCGATGACGTCGCCGGCAGTCAGGGCCGGCAAGGAACTCAGGCCGTCGCCTCCCCAACTGCTGGTCGTGGCAATGGGCACCTTCACGCCTAATCCGCGCAGATGCTGAATCATATCTGTGTTGAAACTCTGTTCCAGATCGTTAAGGAACAGCTTGGCGGGGCCATGCTCCCACGAGCGCCAGGTGAGTCCTGCCGATAGCTTGTGCTGGCTGGCAAAGGCATCGGCCCGGTTCTTGTAGAGCTCCCAGTGCCTGGGGACTCCCTTGTCTCGCAACAGGGCGTTGCCAAAGTGTTGAGTGACGTCGTTTTCGTTGGTGATCAGGACGGCGGCGATTGCCGGATCGTCTTTATAGGCGAGGCCGGTAAAGGGATTTACATGGGTCATGTAGGCTTCGGTGAAGCGTTTCATTGCCTGCTGAATGGTGATGTTTACATACGCGTAGCCCTTGAGACTGGCGTTGTTCTGCTCGTTTTTTGGCAACTCTTCGAAGCCGAAAATGTTGTCTTTCGCCGTAAGGGCTCGCTCGACGTGCATGTCGAGCCATACATAAATGCCTTCGTCTTTCAGGCACTTGATCCACCAGTCGATTTTTTTCAGCGATTCTGCGCTGAGTTGCTGAGTGTCATGCGTCTGGTCGCGGTCGCCAAAAATGTTCGGGCTGACCCAAGGCGAGTCATGGTGGTGCAGTCGCACGAGATTGAAGCCCAGTGCCGACAGGCGTTTGGCTTGCTGCTTGATTGCATCGTCGGACGTTCGGAACAGTGCATAGGACGTGATGTTGGTGCCCCAGAAACGCGCCGGGGTGTTGTCCGCGAACAGCAGTTGCTCGCCGGATGCCTTGACGAAGCCGCGCTTGCCGGCAGGTTTTTCGTTTGCGTTGAGAAAGGACAGATCGACGGGAGAGGTTTTGATGTCGACCTTGTCATCTGGCCAGCTCTTCGGGTCCGTGAGGCCAAAGCGTTCTGTCGTGGTTGGGCCGAGCGTCACGTCACCGGATATGCTCAAGGTGGCTTTGACACTCTGGCGACCGGGCTTGATTGAATTCTTGTAGAAAAAGGCCCGCACCTCGGATTGACTACCAGGCTCAAAGTACACACTCGCCAATGCCGGTTCAAAACGCATCTCGATGCGTCGACCTTGCGCAGTGCCCCAAGACCAGCCGCGGTTACCGGGCAGCAAATCCGGCTTGCCCATCTCTCCGTCGAAAAGGGCAGGGTCGAAATTGAAGGTTATACCCCCACCCATCACCCCCGACTTCACGCTGTGTGCATCCAGGTCAAAATCCCAGGTCAGCTTCTGCTCGCCTTCCTTCTGAATCTGCGCCGTCAGGTCGAAGTCCAGCGCTTTGTTCTGGCCAGTCAGGGTGTATTTATAGGGGGAATTGACCTCGAACCGGCTGGCAGAAGATGTCCAGCCCCAGTTGCTCTCCCAGAACTCAAACTTTGAGGCAACGGCAGGATTGCCGCCGTGCACCAGCATGGGCAACCCGGTGCGGTCATCCACGCTGGCGACCCAGTCCGCCGCCCGGGTCGTGAATGGCCAGATCGCAATGCACAGGAAAATCGGGAGCAGCATCGAAGTGCGGCGAAGCAAAATGGTCATTGGCATTACCGGAGTTGGAGGTGGGCACTCGCAGTGACTGCGGTGGAACTGTGCTTGAGCTTGCGAGCCATCTGGGCATAGGCAACACCCAGCCCGGCCACCGACCAATACACCACGGGGATAAACGTGATGCTGCTGACCGTCACGATGGTCACCATAATCCCGACCAGTGTCGCCAGGAGTGCGCGTCCGAGCCGGCGCGTCTCATCGTCTTTATCGGGAAACGAACGCATCGCCTTGCGGATGCCCAGCAGAACAGTGACGAAAAAAGCCACGAACAGGGTCAACCCGATCAACCCGACCTGCAGCGCCACGTTGATGTAGGTGTTCACGATATCGATGATGCCCTGGCCCTGAATCATAGACTGCATTTCCGGCGTGCTGCGGAAGTCGAAAGCGCCGAACAAGGGATTGCGCTGGATAACGATCATTGCGTTATCGAACAAACGTTGCCGGTACGTGATGTTCTCTACTTCGAGCGTGCCGATGAACGGTAGCAGGTCCAGGATTTTTTGCCCGCCAGGCACGATGGCCAGCAATGGAAGGGCGAGCACGCCGGCGAGCGCCAGCAGCATCAAGCGTTTGGCCGCGCCGCGACCCGTGGCGATGAACGCTGTGATCATGACGACGGCCCCGATCCAGGGGCCACGCGACAGCGGCGCGAACAGTCCGCCAGCCAGCAGGAGAGCGCCAAGGCGTCGCTGGAACTTGCTGCGCACACCTTCCCGCAAAAACAGGTACAGGCCGAGGGCCACGCTGACGACAAACCCCAGCGCAATGGCCTGGCCAGTGGTGGCGCTGGCGCGCAACGAACCGCCACGGCTCAAGTAGCTGGACATTTCCCATTGCATGCCCAGGGCGTCCGTCAGCGCACTGTAGAGCAGCCAGCTCCGGGCAAATTCGAAAAGCCCGATAATGGACAACACCATGGCGGCGAGGACAAAGGCCAACAGGGCGTCCTTGAAGTCGCTGAGGTTTTTCAAAGCCCGGCTGGCAACGTAGTAAGGCAGAAAAACTTCGATGAACATGTAGACCGTTTGGCGCAACGTGTCGGTGAGCGTGGTTTCGCGCAGCAGCAGCAGGCTCGTCAGCGCAAGGCCGCCGGCCAACAGTTTGTCAGGCCAGGTGCGTCCGAAAGGCAGCGTGTCCGCTTGCCTGCGCAGCACGAAAAACGCCGGAAGCAAGACGCACAGGGACAGCAGGCGGATATGGTTGAGATCAAAGAAATAGTTGATCACGCCCAGGCCGGGAATCTGCGCCGACGTCGGCGGGACGAGAAACAGCAACATGAAGAACAGCGCCACGGGATTGCGCTCGCGTTTTCGTGCGACTGTCAGCACCACAGCGGCAACGCCTGCATACACCCAGAAGCTGTGCGCGAAAAAAACCAGCAGGGTCAACACGAACCACAGATTGCGGCGACGGGTGAAGTCGTTGTACGGGATCAGGTCCTTTGCTGGTTGGCGGGCAAGGGTAAAAACCGTGCCGGCAAGAACCAGAATGACGATTAGCGCGCGAATGTGCTCAGGCATGAATTCATGAACTTATTGAAAGGTGAGCGAAGCATAGTGGATTGCCTGATTGCGGCTATAGTAACGTTCGTGCCACAGAGTCCGGGATTGATGTTATGCCTTCAATTGATTTATCGCCATCGTTGAGCCTGCGCAAGCGAGCGATATTCGCCGGGGCATGGAATCTCGGGGCACTTGTCACCTCTCAAGCCATGCGCCTGGGCGGCAACCTGATCATGGCTCGCCTGCTGATGCCGGAGATGTTCGGCATCATGATCATCGCCACCACCGTTTCGGTGATCCTCCATTTGCTTTCCGATGTCGGTTTGCGCCAAAACATTATCCAGAGCCCGCGGGGTGACGACCCGGTATTTCTCAATACCGTGTGGACCGTGCAGATCGTGCGCGGTTTTGTCCTTTTTGCCTCAACACTTCTGATCGCGGGCTTCGCCTGGTTTGCGCAAGGCATCCATCTGTGGTCGCCCGAATCCACCTATGCGGCACCGGAGTTGCCGCTGGTGTTGGCCCTTACCGGTTTGTCCGCGGTCATCTATGGTTTTCAGTCGACAAAAGTCGACGTGGCCGTTCGTGCATTCCAGCAAAAGAAAGTCGTGCTCGCCGAGTTTGCGTCCCAGATTGCCGGCCTGCTGGTGATGCTGGTTATCGGTTACTTCACCCGGTCTATCTGGTCGCTGGTGGGGGCGGGTCTGATCTCCGCTCTGGTCAGTACGCTTCTGGGGCATTTCTGGTTTCAGGGCCCGCCTAATCGTCTGCTGTGGGATCGTACTGCGCTTCAGGAGCTGGTCGTCTTCGGCCGATGGATATTGTTGTCTTCGGCAGTGGGCGTACTGGCGATGAATGGCGATCGCATCTGGTTCGGCGGCAGCATGTCGGCCGCCGAACTGGGTGTCTACTCCATTGCCGTGCTGATTCTGGGGGCTATTACACTCGGTGTGCAGAGGCTGGTCGGCGCCGTCGCGTTGCCAGCCTTCGGCGAGGCGGCAAGAAGCAATGACATCGTGCGGCTCCGCGCTTTGTATTTCCGCTTCAGGCTGATTATCGACATCGCCTTGCTGTTTATCACCGGACTGTTGTGGGTCATCAGCCCACTGATCATCCACTGGTTATACGATGAGCGTTATGCCGAAGCCGGCAGCATGATGGCCATTCTTTCACTGTCTTTCTTCACATTGCGCTACGGCGTGGCGCATCAAGCCTGGCTTGCCTTGGGGCTCACGAAGTACCAGGCCATGGATAACATCATTCGCGCCGTCTCGTTATGGGTATTGCTGCCTCTGCTGCTGGCCTTGGGCGGCGTGAAGTATGCGATTTGGGGTGTTGCGCTGCATACGTTTCCTACACTTGTGCTAATTGTTTATGTGAACTGTCGTGTGGGGCTGTTCGATCTCAAACGCGAGCTTGTTGTGCTGCCAATGTTGCTGGTCGGGGTGTTGTGCGGGGAATTGGTGCTGGGCATTGCCGAATGGCTTTGATTTGAACGGGGTCACTTGCTGCTTTCACGCCTTGACGCAACGTCACCCTTCGGGGGAGTGATGGGGTTTGATGTGTAGCTGAAAATACAAACGCAATCTTAATGTCGTGGGGCTTTGAATCATGAGTGAACTTGATTTGAATACCTCTGTGATGGGGCGCAGAGACTTCCTCCAGGCGTTTGCCTTATTGAGCCTGGGGGGGATGACATTTGGATTGTCCTCGCTCCTTGCTCCGCCTTCTTCTGAAAAAAACGGGTTTGTCGTCGTCAACGGCTGGGTGTTGCCTGCCCAGTATTTTCGGCAAACGCGAACATGATCAAAGATTACCAATCGCAGAAAGAACTCCGCGACCGCTATGACTTCTGCATCATCGGGGCCGGGCCGGCGGGCATCACGCTGGCGTTGCGCCTGGCCGGGAGTGGTCGGCGCGTGCTGCTCATTGAGGGCGGGGGGCTCGAATATTCGCAGCCCTCGCAAACCCTCTACAACTGCACCTCGACAGGCATGAATGTCTACGCTGAAGAAACACGCCTGCGCTTTCTCGGCGGCACGTCCAATCACTGGGCGGGGCGTTGCCGCCCCTTCGAGAAGTCAGATTTTGACGTGGCCCCTCCCATCGAACTGCCCGGCTGGCCCATAGCGTTTTCCGAGATCGATCGTTATCTGCCAGCGGCCATGGCCATTGTGGATCTCCCGTCCGATTCGGGATTCAAGGCCATTAATGCCTCCATGGATGGCAACGACTTTGTAGCGGATCGTTTTCTGCTGAGCCCGCCGACGCGATTTGCACAGAAGTACGCCAGGGATCTCCAAGAGACCGAGAGGCTTGATGTCTTCATCAATTGCAACTGCGTCGATCTTGAGTTTGATGGCAAGACCGGCCGCATCGCCTCCGTCGTTGTGTCGGATTACGACAAGCACCGAGAGCGAGTGACGGCAAAACAGTTCATTCTGGCAACGGGCGCCATCGAGAATGCCAGGCAGTTGATGAACAGTGAATCGCTGGCATCCGCCGGTGTCGTCAGCAAGGACGGCTTCGTCGGCAGATGTTTCATGGAGCACCTGAACCTCGACCTGGGGACTTTCATCCTGGGAGAGGGGCAGAGTACCGAGCCTCGACAGTACTTCACGAGCGATGCGTTTGTAGCGCAGTTTCAGTCAGGCAAAGGAAATGTGTCTGCTTCGCTTCTGGCGGAAGTGCAGGCCTATGGGCGAACGGCGGCCATCAAGGTCTTTTTGGAGAACCTCGCCTGCGATGTCGGCTTGGCGCACAAGATCGATTTTATTACCCACTTCAATTGCCCTGGGGATGGGGTGATTACCACCCTTATCGAACAGTTTCCCAACCGCAACAGCCGCCTCACTTTGCTCGAGGAACGGGATGCATTGGGGATGCGCAAGGTCAACATCAATTGGGAGCTGGCCCCCGAAGACAGGCATACCATCAAGTCAATAGGGCTGGAGGTGGCGAAGTGTTTTGCCGAGACGGGGCTGGGCTTCGTCAAGCTGGATGAGTACGTCTATGACGTGGCTGTGCCACTGAAAGTGGCGCCCCACGCGCATCATATGGGGACTACACGAATGGCCTCGACGCCTGAATCCGGCGTGGTCGACGAGAACTGCAAAGTGTTCGGCACCGACAATCTTTACGTGGCGGGCAGCAGTGTTTTCGCTACAGCCGGTGCGAGCAATCCGACCATGCCTCTTATACAGCTTGCCCTGAGGCTGGCAGATCATCTTAATCATCAAGCGGGCCCGGCGGGCAGATATTCCTGATACTACAATCAAAAAAACCGGGGTGTATCTGGCTCTGGCACGGATGAGAATCGCAGGATTTGTGAGGCTGACAGGATGATAAAGCTGGCAAGGCGTGCTGTAAGTTATTACGTCAACAAAACGGGGCGGGGACGCTGGATCTTTAAACGGTTTTGTAATCCTGACGGGTTCGAGTGGGCTCGATATCTGGCGCGCTGGGGATCGCTGCATTCCGTCGGCAGCAATGTGTGGATCAATGTCGGGTGCAATATCGCTGACCCTTCGCTGGTGCGCCTCGGCAGCAACATCGCTTTATCGGATTGCACGCTGTTCTGTCACGATGGAGCCGTTTTCTTCTCCACTCTCTACAACGTAAAACTTGATTCTGTCGGACCAGTCGACATCCGTGACAACTGTTTTATCGGGCATGGTGCGATCATCATGCCGTGCGTGACCATAGGTCCGGGTTCAATTGTCGCCGCAGGTGCTGTTGTCAGGAAAGATGTGCCGCCTGGTGTCGTGGTCGGGGGCAATCCAGCGAGGTTTTTTTGTACCGTTGAAGACCTGATGAAAACATTCGAGACGCGTTGCAACGACTATCCGTGGATGGACATGATCAGAGAACGCACCGGTTCCTATGATCCAAGTGTGGAATCGGAGCTTTCGGCCATGCGAGTGCAGTACTTTTTTGGCGAACCACCAAAATGACCCGTACTCCCCTTGATGTGCTGGTCGTCAACTACAACACGGCGAAGCTGTTACAGCCGATGTTTGATGCATTGCGCCAGTCAGACAGTGCGGATCTGACGCGCTATCTGGTCGTGGACAATGCCTCTGCCGATAATTCCCTGGAGCGCCTGGAAAATGTTTGCCCTGAGGCATTGTTGCTGGCCAATGAAAACAATGTGGGCTTTGGCCGTGCCAACAATCAGTTGGTTGAACACCTGCAGGGCAAGTACGCGTTGCTCATCAATACCGATGCCTTCGTTGCCGCCGATACCCTGAAAAAAACCCTCGACTACATGGAGGCTCATCCGGATTGCGGTGTCCTCGGCGTTCGGCTGGTTGGCCGGGAAGGCGATCTGCAACCCTCGTGTCGCTACTTTCCGACGCCGCTGAATGTGTTCCTCTCGCGTGCCGGGCTTGAACGGTTTTTCCCCGTGGTGAAGAGGGTGGATGACATGGAATGGGATCACGCCTCGGTCCGTGAGTGCGACTGGGTTCCTGGCTGCTATTACCTGATCCGCCGTGAAGTCATCGACCAGGTGGGTTTGTTCGATCCGCGCTACTTCCTTTATTACGAGGAGGTCGATCACTGCAAGCGCGTCAAGCAGGCCGGCTGGAAGGTGGTTTACTACCCGGACACCACGGTGGTGCATATCGGCGGAGAAAGTGCCAAGACGGTTGTCGAGCTCAATGCGGTCAGTCGACAGATACCCAAAATGCAGATCGAAAGCGAGCTGTTGTATTTCCGCAAGCACCACGGTCTGTCCGGTCTGGCCTTGCATATGTTTCTGGTGTGCCTGGGTGATCTGATTCTTGCGCTCAAGGCGTTATTGAAAGGTCGCGGCCGAGTCGCCATCGGCGCGTGCTGGCAGCATGCGCGTGCCACCTGGGCGCTGCTGCGTGAGACCAAATTCGCTAGCCAACCAACACGGTAGAGCCATTGATGTTCGAAAACATACGTGCGGACTTGCGTGCATACGCGGGTGATTGGGGGGCTCAGGGTTTCTGGGTGATGCTGGTTTATCGCTTCGGACGCTGGCGCTACGGCGTGCGTCCTGCGCTGTTGCGCAAGCTGCTCTCCTTAATCTACAAAGTGCTCTACAAACTGGTGCAGATCCTCACGGGCATCGAGCTGCCCTGTGAAGTCGTGGTCGGACGCAACTTTGTCATCGATCATTTCGGCGGGATCATTATCAGTGGGTATGCGCAGTTCGGCGATGATTGCCGGATCCGCAATGGCGTGGTCGTGGGCCTGAAGAATGTGAATGAGCCGATCGCCCCGGTGATCGGCAACAACGTTGATATCGGCACCGGGGCCAAGGTGCTGGGCAATATCCGCATTGGTAACAATGTTGTGATTGGTGCCAATGCCGTGGTGCTGACCGATGTCCCGGATGACTCGGTGGCAGTGGGTGTACCCGCAATTATCAAGAGAAGGCAGTCGGCAGAAGCAACAGCAAGCTCCCTGGACACTTCCGACTGCGACGTCAAGTGAACCCCATGGCGATCGGCATGGGTGTCGTTGTTATCGGTCGCAACGAGGGCCTGCGGCTTGAGCGTTGCCTGGCTTCGCTGGTGGGGGCGGCAGAGCAGGTGGTCTATGTCGACTCTGGATCAACGGACGATTCGGTGCAGATGGCCAAGGCGCTCGGGGTCGAGGTGGTCGAGCTGGATATGTCGATCCCGTTTACGGCGGCCCGGGCGCGCAATGAAGGATTTGCCCGCCTGCAACGTCTGCTGCCGGCGATGCGTTACGTACAGTTTGTCGACGGTGATTGCGAGGTTGTCGAAGGCTGGTTGTCCCGGGCACTGGCCTTTCTCGATACCCGGCCTGAAGTGGCGGTGGTCTGTGGACGGCGCCGCGAACGATTTCCGCAGCGCTCGATTTACAACTTGTTGTGTGACCTCGAATGGGACACGCCGATAGGCGAGGCCAAGGCCTGTGGTGGCGATGCGTTGATGCGGGCGGATGCCTTCGCCGCAGCGTCGGGGTTTCGAGCGGACCTGATCGCCGGGGAAGAGCCCGAATTGTGTGTACGCCTGCGGGCGAATGGATGGAAGGTCTGGCGTCTGGCTGAGGAAATGACCTTGCACGATGCGGCCATGACCCGCTTCGGCCAGTGGTGGCGGCGTACATTACGCGGTGGCCATGCCTTTGCCGAAGGTGCTTTTTTGCATGGGGCTGCACCGGAGAAACATTGGCTACGGGAGTCGCGTCGTGCCTGGTTCTGGGGCTTGGGTGTGCCGCTGGCGACGGTGATCGCAATATTGATGCTGGGCTGGTCAGGGCTGCTTCTGCTGCTGGTCTACCCATTGCAAGTCGTGCGCCTGGCTCGCCGGGGCGGTAGATCAAAGCGCGAAAACTGGCTGCTGGCTTTATTCCTCGTGTTGGGAAAATTTCCCGAAATGCTCGGACAAGCCAAGTTTCTTCTGAACAGATTCGGCACCGGCAAAACCGCGTTGATCGAATACAAGTGAGACGTCCATGAATAATTGGCTGCTATTGAAAAGCGTGTTTTCCTTGCACGCGGGCTATTCGTTAAGAGCCTTGAAAAACAAGCTTAAATTATTGGTTTTGATTGGACAGAACTGGTCGGGGCTCAATGTGTTTTTGGGGCGCATGTCGAACGCCCTGGGCAAGTCCGGTGTCGAGAAGTTGGGGAGCGATTGTGTCGGTGTCGTTCATTGGCCCTACATCAGTAAAAACTGGAACGCTCAGGACAGATTAGGCGTGCTGGCTTCGCATTACGAAGTCATCACAAAAAGCTGCCCGCAATTATTGCTGTTCGGGCGAAGCGAAAGTCTGGTGTTGAGTGACTTGTCGGAATTCTCCGCGGGTTGTTTCCTGGTGCTGGATCGTCCGACGTGGTTCATGCGGGAAGGGGAACTGGTACTGAATTTGTTTCAGGGTGATCTGCGCATCGCCTCCATCGCGTTCACCTTGTGCCGCACGGACACTGAGTTATGTATTTTTATCGGCGCCGTTCAAGGGATACACAAAGGCGTGGAGAGTGATCTGTCGTTGAGCATCTACAGGGACCTGACAAAAGATTTTGAAGGTCTGCGGCCAAGAAGCTTTCTGATCGAAGTGATCAAATACCTTGCCATCAACCTCGGCGTTGAAAAAATCTATGCGGTAGGGGATGGGTATCGCCACCATCGGCATCCGTATTTTGGTGCTGAAAAAGGTCAGGATCTGGCGGCAAATTACGACGTGATCTGGTTGGAGCACGGCGCGACGCCCTCGGAGCGCGAGGACTTTTTTGAGATTCCCATGGAACCGTCCAGAAAACCGCTCGACAGTATTGTTGCAAAAAAACGTGCCATGTACCGCCGACGCTATGAGCTTCTGGATGACACCTTCAGAAGGATAGACAGCGTGTTGTCAGCCAGTTACAGCAAGCGCTGTGACGTTCCTGATCGCTGTACGACTGTGGAATCACCTGCAGCAATAACCCTCCGCAACGACAACTAAGCCTGGGTTCCTATGCGCATTGCTTATTTCATCAATCAGTACCCCAAGGTCAGCCATAGCTTCATTCGTCGCGAGATTTTGGCGGTGGAACGCCAGGGTTTTGAGGTGCAACGTATCGCGCTGCGTGGCTGGGATGCCGAGTTGGTGGATGCCGAGGACGTGTCCGAACGCGATAAAACCCGGTATATCTTGCAGGACGGAATAAAAGGGTTGTTGGGCCCCACGCTGCAGGTATTGCGCGCCCAGCCACGACGCTTCTTTTCGGCACTGTGGCTGGCGTTACGCATGGGCCGGCGTGCTGATTGCGCCTGGCCGTATCACGTGGTTTATTTGCTCGAAGCCTGCCGCCTGCTGACCTGGTTGCAGGCGTTCGGCGCCGAGCATGTGCATGCGCATTTCGGCACTAACTCCACTGAGGTGGTGATGTTGGCCAACGCACTCGGCGGGCCAGCGTACAGTTTTACCGTGCACGGCCCGGAAGAGTTCGACAAACCGCAGTTCATTCATCTGGGCGAGAAAGTACGGCGCGCGGCGTTTGTCGCTGCCATCAGCTCTTATGGCCGCAGCCAGTTGTTTCGCTGGGTGGATCATTCGCACTGGGCAAAAGTAAAAGTGGTGCATTGCGGCCTGGAGCGGACGTTTCACGATGTGACGCCCGTGGCCGTGCCTTCCGTGCCGCGTCTGGTTTGCGTCGGTCGCTTGTGTGAGCAAAAGGGCCAGCTGCTGCTGCTGGAGGCCGCGCGCATCCTGGCCGTGCAAGCCGTGGAGTTCGAGATCGTACTGGCTGGCGATGGGGAAATGCGTGGGCAAATCGAAGCCCTGATTGCACAGCATGGCTTGCAGTCGCAGGTACGAATTACCGGCTGGATCAGCAGCGACCAGGTGCGCACGGAAATTCTTGCCGCGCGGGCCTTGGTGTTGCCCAGCTTTGCCGAGGGTTTGCCGGTGGTCATCATGGAAGCCATGGCGTTGCGCCGACCGGTGTTGACGACCTATGTGGCGGGCATTCCCGAGCTCGTGCGCCAGGGCGAGAACGGCTGGCTGTTTCCCGCTGGCGAAGTGGAGGAGCTGGCAGCGGCGATGGCGGACTGCCTCGCGCAACCTGTCGAGGTGTTGCAGCAGATGGGTGAAGCGGCCTGGCAGCGGGTGGTGGAACGACACGATATCGATACCGAAGCAGCCAGGTTGGTTCATTTATTCAAGGCGCAAGCATGATCACATTACTGGGTTGGCTGTTCAGCGCACTGCTGGTGCTCATCGTCGTGCCGGTGTTGGTGTTGTTTGCCCAGGTGCTGCTGGCCTGTCTGCCTGCGCGGTCACGTTCGTCGACACCAGGACCGCGGCCGCGGGTGGCGGTGCTGGTGCCGGCGCACAATGAATCCTCGCTCATCGTAGCGACGCTCAACAGCATTCGGCCGCAGTTGGTAGAAGGTGATCGCCTGTTGGTGGTGGCGGACAACTGTTCTGACGACACGGGGGCGCTGGCCCGCGCGGCGGGTGCGGAGGTGGTGGAGCGTCGCAATGAGCAGCAGCGTGGCAAGGGGTATGCGCTAGACTTTGGGGTGCGTCATCTGGCGAGCGATGCGCCGGACGTCATGATCATTGTCGATGCCGACTCCCTGGTGAGTGAAGGCTCGATCGAGCGTCTCGCCATGTGTTGCATCAACTCGGGGCGGCCAGCGCAGGCACTGTATCTGATGCATGCTCCAGCGGGTTCCGGGTTGAAAGTGCAGCTTGCCGAGTTCGCCTGGTGTGTGAAAAACCGGGTGCGGCCGCAAGGTTGGGCACGGCTTGGCTTGCCTTGTTCATTAATGGGCTCGGGGATGGCTTTCGTCTGGAAGGACCTGGCTTTGGTCGATCTCGCCAGCGGCCATATCGTCGAAGATCTGAAGATGGGCCTCGATTTCTGCCGAAGCGGCAAGCCACCCTTGTTTTGCCCCGATGCGCGGGTGACCAGTTATTTTCCGCGCAGTGACGAAGGCTTGAGTATCCAGCGTACGCGTTGGGAACACGGTCACCTGGGGGGCATCCTGGGTGATGCGCCAAAGTTGATGGTGGAGGCGATCACGCGAAGCAATGGGAGTCTGTTGGCCATGACGGTGGACTTGTTGGTGCCACCGCTGGCCTTGCTGACGTTGGTTCTCGGCGCAGCCTTTGCCCTGTCATGGCTGGTATTTTTGCTGAGCGGCGCATTGGCACCTGCATTGATCGCTTCGGTCGGGATGGCCCTGTTGGGAGGGACTGTCCTGCTGGCGTGGAGCCGCTTCGGTCGCGGGATCATCGCTTTTTCGACCTTGTTGTATGCACCGTTCTACGCGTTGAAAAAAATCCCCCTGTACATCGGCTTTGTGTTCAAGCGCCAGGTCGAGTGGGTGCGTTCGAAGAGAGATGACAATTAATGCACGCATCGTCCTGGCGACATCGTTGGCAATCGATTACCCGCAAACTCAGGGTGGTCAGCGACATTGATGATGAGCAACGATTGATTGAGGCGTTGTCCCGACCTGACGCGACGACAGTGCTCGGATTCGCCAATGCCCATGCCATGAACCTGGTGGCAGCCAATACCGATTACCATACCGCGCTGCTCTCGGCGGACGTGCTGCTGCGGGATGGCTCCGGCCTGGCCATCCTGTTTCGTCGCCTCGGTCTGGAACCGGGACTGAATATGAATGGCACCGATTTCATCCCCAAACTGCTGGCCGCGTACAAGGGCCGGCGCGTGGCTTTCTGGGGCACTGAAGAGCCTTTTCTAACCCCGGCGGTGCGGCATAGCGAAGCGCAATTTGCGGTCAATGTCGTCTCGGCTCACCATGGCTTCGCGCTTGTGGATACCTACATAAACCTCGCCCGGCAGTTTCAGCCGGAACTGGTTGTGCTGGGGATGGGCATGCCCAAGCAAGAAGCCGTTGCTGCCAGGCTGGCCGACAGCGGCGTGCCTTGTCTTGTCGTGTGCGGCGGGGCGATTCTGGACTTTCTTGGCGGCAAGGTGACTCGCGCTCCGCAATGGGTGCGACGTATCGGTTGCGAGTGGGTGTTCAGACTCATCACTGAGCCAAAGCGACTTTTTCGTCGCTATGTGATGGGTAATCCCTCACCCAAGCGCGTGCGGCGTCCAGACTGGCAAAGCCATCCTGCGGCCATTGCGGGCAGTATTTCAGCGTTCTAAACAGCGACTCCGGGTAGGGATTGTCGTTGCTGACCCGCGGTCGCCCCGCGAGGGCGTGATGCCCAGTTCGTACATCTTGCTCAGCAGCGTCACCGACTTCATCGGCGCTCCATTGTCCGAGTGCAGCACCAGCGGTTCGCGTAAACACTGCTCGCCGATCACGCTGCGTTGCAACAGCGCAGCGGCTTTCTCGCCGCTTTCCGCGTCGTAGACCTCCCAGCCCACGGCTTTTCGGCTGTAAATATCTTCGATCAGGTAGAGGTAGTAATACTTCCCACGTATCGGCGACGGCAGATACGTGATGTCCCACGACCACACCTGATTGGGCGCTTTGGCCGCATGAGTCGTCGGTGCTGCATGCCGCCTGGGGCGCTGACTACGGCCTCGATGTTGCTGTTGACCCGCCGCCCGCAAGACGCGATAAAACGTCGCCTCCGACGCCAGATAACGTTCTTGATCGGCCAGGCGCGGTACGATCTGGCTCGGTGGCAGATGGGCATACGCAGGGCTGTTGCACAGCGCCACAATCGCCTGTCGTTCGACCTCACTCAGCGCATTACGCGGCGTTGGCCGCACGATAGTCGTTCGGGCATCGGCCTGGATAACGTCGGCTTCAGTCCATCACTGCAAGGTCCGCAGCGATAGACCGACTTCCCGGCAGGCCCTGAGTTTTCTGCTTCCTGCTGCGACGGCTTCGGTCAACCACGCCACGAGCAACTGCCGTTCCGGCAAAGACGTCAGTTGTCCTCGTTGTCGGTCCCCCAGTAGTCGTTGAGTTTTTTTTCGCAGCACCAACAACGCGGCTGTTTCGGCGAGCGCCTTGTCTTTGCGGCGCAGTTCGCGCTCAAGTTCCTGGATGCGTTTCTTATCTTTGCGAGACTGCTCCCGCTCTTCTTTTTGCTGGGCCTTTTCCGATTTCTGGCCGGTGATGAAGGCTTGTCGCCAGGCCGTGATTTGCTCGGGGTAAAGGCCTTTACGACGGCAATACTCGCCCAAGTCGATCTCGGACAAACCGGCGGCTTCAAGGACGACAGCAAACTTGGTTTCGGCTGACCAGTTCTCGGTTAACGGATTGTTTTCGGACACTGCACTTCCTTCAGAACTGAGCTGCTTGCGCCAGTTGGACAAAGACATTTCGCTGACCCCTTCGCGCCGGGAAACCTCGGCCATTGATAGGTTCAGCGGGGGAAGCAGCATTTTGAGTAATGCGGCTCTGCGTTCAGGTGAATAGTACGGCACGACCAGTCTCTTTCCGCCCCCGATATGACTTTTTAGGAAAAACCGGAGAGGCGACAACTATCCTGACACCGGGGGATGGCAGGGCGACCAGTTTTGCTATCAAGTACGATGCATTCTCTTGTAAATAAAAAAAACAAGTCGATCCAAAGTGGTTCTTGTTGACGTTTTGGGCATCTGTACTACTGTTGTAGCTAATCGCCATGACGTCGGACTTGGTCCTTATGCGCATCTCCTACTTCATCAATCAGTATTCCAAAGTAAGTCATAGCTTCATTCGTCGCGAAATTTTGGCGCTGGAGCGTCAGGGGGGTGCGGTTCGCTCTGGTGCGGCAAGACCGGGCAGATTCGATTTTCGGAAAATTTTGGGGAGATTGGATTTATGCCTGCACCGCATGAGTGTAGAAGAGTTTATTTTCTGGAAACTCCATTTGACCTACTATCTGAATCAGAGGTTCTTAATCTTCTCTCTGTCGGCAAACACACTGAAAACAAATTTAAGTATATAGTTACTCCCAACGTGGATCATATTGTTAGAAATAACGAACGTGGCGATTTGTTTCCTTGTTATCACAAGGCATGGCTATCTGTATGCGATAGCCGAATTGCCGCCCGATTGGCGCGCAGCAAGGGTTACCCCATCCGCGACATTATTACAGGCAGTGATTTAACGCTGAAAATATTCAATGCGATTATCAAGCCTGAACACCACGTCACCATCATTGGGTGTGATGAAGATAGCGTTAATAAGATTCGTGCGCGTTACCGACTTAAACATATACATCATCACAACCCAAAAATGGGCTTTATATATGACGCAGGCGCTATAAAATCTTGCTGTGAATTTGTTGCTGAACACCCGTCTGATTTTGTGATGCTAGCGGTAGGCTCCCCACAGCAAGAAATATTGGCTCATCATCTAGAGGCATCGCCTGAGTCTCGCGGCATTGGACTGTGTATTGGTGCTTCACTATTGTTTCTCGCCGGAAAAGAAACGCGCGCACCTCGTCTCGTCGCAGCGCTTGGGCTTGAATGGCTATTTCGCTTGATTCAGAACCCCAAACGGTTATGGCGCCGGTACTTTCATGACTTTAAAATATTTTACATGACATTCAAAAGTTCATCTCATGATGGATCTTTTGACGTTCGGGAGCTTGAATAATATGATTGTGCTACCAATTCTGAAGGCGTGTTGCTTCGATGCGCAGCCTGGAGGAGGTATGAAGGTGATGTCATCCAGGGGGAAACCCTGAAGAAGACTTCCCGTTACCGGAACGGTCAGGATGCAGTGTAGTGGTCAACTAATCCCGGACACGACGTTAAGTTTTTCTTCGGCCCGAGCTGGCGCCAGCCCGCCGTTGAATTGATGGGGTCGAATCCAGTTGTACCGATGCATCAAGAATTGGCTGATATCGTGCTGAGCTTCTTGAGCCGTTCTGTAACCCGTGGTCGGTATCCATTCCGTTTTCAAGCTACGGAACACTCGCTCCATTGGCGCGTTAAAGCAATTTCCCCGGCGACTCATGCTCTGGCGCATGCGATAACGCCACAGCCGCTGGCGAAATAAACGACTCGCATATTGGGCGGATTCAACCGGTCGTCGCAACACCTTTGATCAAGGTGTATATGGGACGGCCTGCCGGGTGGATGCAAAAGTTGACGGGCCGAGGAGCGATGCGCTCGCCAGGCGCGCCGTCACTTCGTAGAGAGATCGAGCGGCTGTTTTGGGCGCAGGTTGCAACCGGGATCACCAGCGAAAAAGCAGCGGAAGCTGTTGGCGTTTCATCAGCGGTAGGCACACGCTGGTTCCGTCATCGGGGCGGGATGCCATTATTCATGTCAAACCACGTATCAGGAAGGTACTTGTCGTTCGCGGAGCGAGAAGAAATTGGGCTGCTCCAAGCGCAAAGTGTTGGCGTCCGTGAGATTGCCCGTCGCCTTGGGCGAAGCCCGTCGACAGTTTCACGGGAACTGACACGTAATGCTGCAACTCGTTGTGGTCGGCTTGAGTATCGAGCTTCAGTCGCTCAATGGAAGGCAGAACTGGTTTCCCAAAGGCCCAAGCCAGCGAAACTGGTGACCAACCCGCGACTGCGCAAATACGTGCAAGACCGCTTGGAGGGCAATGTTCACGACGCTGATGGCCGAGAGATTACGGGGCCTCGACAAGCACCGTTCAAAGGACGAAATAAACCACATCGCAGTGACCGTCGATGGGTCAATGGCTGGTCGCCCGAACAGATTACCAACCGGCTACAGATCGATTTCCCGGACGATCAATCCATGCGTATCTCTCACGAAGCCATATATCAAGCCCTCTACATTCAGGGGCGAGGGGCTCTCAAGCGCGAGCTGGTGAGTTGCCTGCGCACAGGGCGCGCATTGCGCGTGCCGAGAGCCAGGGCACAGGCCAAAACGTGGGCACACGTCAGCGAGGATGTCATGATCTCCAGTCGTCCTACCGAGGTGGAAGACCGGGCCGTACCAGGGCATTGGGAGGGCGACCTGATCATCGGCCTAAATCGATCCGCGATTGGAACGCTGGTCGAGCGCTCAACTCGATTTACCATGCTCGTCCATCTGCCTCGCGAGGAAGGTTATGGACTAATTCCTCGGACGAAGAACGGGCCGGCGCTGGCCGGCTACGGGGCAGTCACTATGGCCAACGCACTAAAGAAGACCGTGACTGACCTGCCTATCGAATTATGGCGATCTTTGACATGGGATCGTGGAAAGGAACTGTCGGATCACGCTCGATTTACCATCGAATCTGGAGTTAAGGTCTTCTTTGCTGACCCTCATAGTCCTTGGCAGCGCGGCACGAACGAGAATACGAACGGTCTTTTGCGGCAATATTTCCCGAAAGGCACCGACCTGTCTCGCTGGAGTGCCCAGGAGATCAAAGCCGTAGCTCACGCGCTGAACACAAGACCTCGGAAAACACTCGGCTGGAAAACACCTGCCGAAGCGTTAAACAAGTATCTAAAATCTATTCAACAATCCAGTGTTGCGACGACCGGTTGAATCCGCCTTGCGACCCTTGGTCCGAGTGAAACAACAGGCCCTGAGGCCTTCCTCGTTGCTCCTAAGCCATATCCAGCGCCTTGATAACCAGATCGGCGTCCGGCTTTTCCGACAACGCCCAGCCCACCACCCGGCGCGCGCAAAGATCCAGCACGACAGCCAGGTAATGCCATTTTCCCTGGGCCCAAATGTAGGTGATGTCGCCGCACCACACCTGGTTGGGTACCGGGACATCGAACTCGCGGTTCAAGGTGTTCGGGATATCGAGTCGTTCGGTAATCCGCTGTTTCTGTTACGTACTTTGATCTTCAGGCAAGCCTGACGCAGCCGCTCTTTTGATACCCCGCTCAAGCTTTTCCGGCGCCATAAAAACAGCGTCTGAAATATCTTGCAAAACTTCGGCGTTGCACCTTTACTCATGCTGAAGTTTCGACTTGACGGGTGTGCTTTGGGCTGTTTGCTTCATTAAGATTGGCGTCAACAAAATGTTGTCAGGCAATCTTGAGTTCCAGGGAGGGAGTTGCGGCTTTTCGCAAGAAGGAAGGTGGCAGGCTCAAAGTGGGTTGCGGATTGTATCGAGACTGTAATATTTGCGCAGTTTGAACAATGTGCTCAGTTGTCGCGCTTTCATTTCGAGTCTTTGTTTTATTGATTTGAAACTAAAATGGCCCTTCCTTGAATTGTGCTGATAACCAAATGAAAGAATACATAGCAGCATTAATGCGTCAGTTGTTAACTCCTTCGATGCGATTTGAGCTAAGGAAAGCTGTCGCCTGGCTGCGGGATATCCTTGGGCGAGCCTGTTTTTGGCGCTGGGAAATTGTCAGGTTCAAACTGCGGGAAGACAGCCTCTACGACATTCTCTATGTGGGCAGGAAAACACAGCGGGAGTTTGTGAAGGTTTTAATGGGCGTTCAATCTCAAGCGGTTGATGGTCAGTTGAAGCTGGGCAAGTCAGACCAGACAGTGGTGGTCAGTGAAATGCCGACCCCGGGGGCATTATATGTGCCTCAGTGCCTGAGTGCTGTCGTGCCACTGAGCAGATCAATCGACGAGATCACCGCGAGATACAACACCGAGCTGCGCCGGAATCTGCGCAAGAACCGTCTGCGCTACCGCATGAAGCAAGCGTTGAACGATGACGAGATTGAAACGGCAGACCGGGAAATGCTTCAACCCTATGCCGCGGCCCGGCATGGTTCGGCCGCCTCGCAAATTGAAGCGCGCGAAGTTCAACGGGTGGCAAAAGTCGCTGGTCGACTCGATCTGGTGCTGCTGGAAGACGAGATTGTTGCATGCCATCTTGGCTGCGTAGTCACCCGGGCAGGTAAACGTTATTGGAGTACCGTGCGCTTCGGTTACCCGGATGTAGTGTTTTCGGATACAAAGAAGTTGCGCGAAGTTAACTCCATCACCACGTTCATGGCGCTGGAGTGGGCGATTGAAAACGGTTTTGACTATTACGACATTGGTACTTGCCTGGCACGCCCGGACGACGGACTTCTCGAATGGAAAAGAAGACGCGGTGGCGATGTCGATACGCTGGGTAACCACGGCTATTTGTTTGTTCAACTGCCCAGGGCTGGCGCAGCGCAGTTTCTCTGGGAGGCGCCACTATTTGCTGTAGAGGGAAAAAACCTGACACTTCATCTCGGGTTGCCGGACGGGCCGAGTGATGAAGTAGTTGCCAGCCGATATCGCGAAATGGGATTTGGTGGTCTTTCAAAAATATATATCCATTGTTCCAGGGTGCCGGGAGAAGTGCTTCTCGATACTTTGCGCAGCCGTTACGCTCATTTGAAGTCGCCCCCTGTTCTGGAAAGTATTATTTCCACCTGAACACGTCGTTGCGTTTAAAAATCAGTTTCAACCAATAACGCTTGTTGCCGTTTATCCATATCTGGATGGGGTGCCTATGTCTCAATTTAATGCACTGACAAGTGGCGGCCAATCGAAGTGGAGCCTTGCTGCGTATAAGCACCTTTTAAAAACACGCGTCACACGGACGCCGTCGCTGCCCCTGCAGAGCCAGGCCGTGAAAACCTGGGAAATTGCCCCGGGCGAAATTGCGATGGCTCCGCCCGCTTTCTACCTGCCCAACCAGCTCGAGCGTGTGACGGGGTGGGCCGAGGCGCTGTTTTATCCTCACGAGCATCCTCGACGCACAATGGAAGGTATCGGTAGTGTGGAACACAGTCCGACCCGAGGTTACTTGCTGAAGGATGTCTGGTTGATCGATGGCACGCTCTACAAAGGCAATGCCAAGTCGTGGTTGACCCCTGGTTCTGGCCGGTTACCGGGGATTCGCGTAGAAAACGAAATCGATCGCGGCGCGTTGTATTGCACGGCGGGGGGAAACAAATGGTTTGGCACCTGGCTGATGGATGATTGTTTAACCTATCGATTGGCCAGCAACGAAGGCGTCCCGGTGACCACGGCACCCTTTGCCGCGAATGCTTCCATCGCCAGGAACGGCATACTTCACGCCCCCGGTTACGAGAACTGGCTGGACATGAGGCCAGTTCGTTTGCGCAATGC
Source organism: Pseudomonas sp. LBUM1651 (assembly GCF_059716135.1). Taxonomy (NCBI): domain Bacteria; kingdom Pseudomonadati; phylum Pseudomonadota; class Gammaproteobacteria; order Pseudomonadales; family Pseudomonadaceae; genus Pseudomonas; species Pseudomonas sp. LBUM1651. The sequence goes on from NZ_CP166805.1 coordinate 2,408,015, forward strand.
ATTTTTCCGTGAACTCGTGATCTTTGACGATCTGAGCCAAAATCGACACAAGCACCTGCGTTTCCGGGCGATGGGTGAAAAACTGCTGTCACACGTCAACGTCAGCGCTCATCCGGGCGTATTCATCCTGCGCGGTGGCAAGGGTGAGCTGCGATTGCTGCGCAATGAGAGGGAGCTTGCAGAGCGTCTACGCGACCGTAGAGGTTTTCGCATTCTTGATCCGGCGACATCCGATGTTCCAACCATTGTCGCGGCCTGTGCGGGTGCAAGAACCGTGATCGGGATCGAGGGGAGTCATCTTATCCATGGGGTTAATGTGCTTCCCCCGGGTGGTTCGCTGCTCGTTTTGCAGCCGCCTGATCGTTTCGTCTGCTTCTTCAAGTACCTGACCGATCGTGACCGGCAGAACTTCGGTTTTGTGGTCGGTACGCCAGCGGGAAGTGGTTTCACCATCGACCCCGATGAAGTCGAGCGCACGCTGGATCTCTTTCCGTCATCGTACGGTGAGGTGTAGGAGCGAGCTTGCTCGCGATGGACGACCGACCACCGCGTTTAACCAGGTAACACGCGCTATCGTTAACGACCATCGCGAGCAATCGAGCGTCGACCGGCTGCTCCTACAGTTTCACCTGGCAGGCATTCACGAAGCACTAGTAGGCTTGTTTGCCGGAGAAGGCAGATACCGTTCGTAAAAGAATGATGAAGTCGAGCCAGAGCGACCAGTTGTTGATGTACTCGATGTCTGAGTCAACCCGCCGAATCATTTGTTCTATATCTTTCGTTTCACCGCGAAGGCCACGTACCTGAGCCAGGCCGGTGATGCCCGGTTTAATGTTGTGCCGCGCAAAGTAGCCCGAGACATCGGGTGAGTACTGCACGTCGTGTTGAATCGCGTGCGGACGAGGGCCTACCAGCGACATCTCTCCCATCAAAACGTTGAACAACTGCGGTAGCTCATCCAGGCTGGTTTTCCGAATAAAGGCGCCCACCCTGGTCACGCGTGGATCATTCTTTTGTGCCTGCTTGACGGTGCCGTCCGACGGTTGATGGACCACCATGCTTCTGAACTTCCAGATCCGGAAAACTTCGCCACTCCACCCCATGCGTTGTTGACGAAAGAACACGGGGCCGGGGTTATCGATCTTGATCGCAAGGGCGACGATCGCCAGCACTGGCGCCGCAAACAGCAGGATGAGAAAAGCTCCGACCTTGTCTTCGAGATTCTTCAGGAACAGTCGCATCCCCATCAGCGGCGTTTCGGACAAGGTCAGCACGGGAATGCCGGCAATCTCGCGAACACTGTGGTTGATCAACTTCAAGGCGAAAATGTCAGGCACCCAGTTAACCCTGACGTGTTTGTCGAACAGGCTCAAATAGACCTTCTGGATAACTTCGGAGCCACCGACAGGGGTCACAAAATAGACGGTACGAATGGCGTGTTTGACGACCAATTCATCAAGATCAGAGATATTGCCCAATATCGCCAGGCGTGGTGCGCCTTCCAGGCCTTCCTTTCCCCGGTCATCGTCCGCGCCAATCAATACACAGCCGACGATGCGTTCACCGAGCCAGGGGTTATTGCTGATTTTCTTGTGGAGGTAGCTGGCCAGTTCGCCCGAGCCAATGATCAGCGAATTTTCCAGTTGCGTCGGGTGAGCCAGAAACCTCTTCTGCATTTCCCGTGTGGCGAGGTGCAAAAACAACTGGGCAAAGTAGCCAAGAACAAATAACTCCCCAACCAACAGCCGCGAATACCGTTCGCTTGTTTTGGTCAGAAAAGCCATGGCCACGAGAAAACCAAAGGTCGCGGTCCACGCCTTCAGAAGTTTGAAGGCTTTGACGGTAAAACCGACATTGCTGCGGTAAATAGCGTAGTGGTCGTACACGACAGCCAATGCCCCAAGCAGGAGCAGGAGCAGGATGACGTAGTCCTGGGAAATGAAGCCGATATGATAATTGATCAAAAACCACGCGACGCCGGTTACCGCAACGCAATCGAGACCGGCCTGAATGACGATACTGGTGCTGCTTCTTCGCTGGAGAACGGAACGCGTACTGTTGGGCTCAAAAATCATTTTCAGACCTCATTTGCTTTCCCTTGCGCTCGATATGACAGGATTCAGGTCAAACAGCCCTCGCTTGAGAGCCTCAGCGTCACCGACGAGTTACTCATACTTGTGACAGGTCTCCACCCTCAAATGTGTAAATCTGGTGAGACGATGACGGGTGCTATCACTTTAGCAGCACTGTGCAAACATTCACTGAATCGCTGCGGTTTCATACAACAATCAAATCAAAAAATGCTGTGTCATTGGCGGGGCAGCCCATGCCATTGCCCAGGTGGCAACCGGCGCATTGGAATGGGGAGTTCACGCTAACGCGGGCCTGGGCATTCGGCTTCCACCCATAGATTCACACCGCGGGTGCCGGCTTCGCCAGTTCGATACCCGCGGCGCCCAGGCGCTTGAGAATCTCGAACAGCAGGTCGCTCTTGGTCACGCCGACAATTCGCGGGCTGCCGACATAGCCGGTTACGGTCAGGGTGATGCCTTCGGGGGTGAGTTTGCTGAAGCGCACCATCGGTGCCGGTTTGTCGAGAATGGTTTCGTGCTCGCAGTAGGTGTTGTAGAGCAGGTCTTTCACCTGTTCGGGGTCGATGTCCAGAGGGAAGGTGAGTTCGAGCGTCGCCACCCCTTGGGCGCTGCCGCCCAGGGTCACGTTGCGCAGGTTCTGCGAGATCAGCTGCGAGTTCGGGACGATGACGATCGAGCGGTCACTGAGCTGGATTTCGGTGGCCCGCACGTTGATCCGGCGGATGTCGCCTTCGACCCCGCTGATGCTGATCAGGTCGCCGACTTTCACCGGGCGCTCGGTCAGCAGGATCAGGCCGGACACGAAATTCTTGACGATCTCCTGCAAGCCAAAACCAATCCCCACCGACAACGCGCTGACGATCCAGGCCAGGTTGGTCCACTGCACGCCCAACGATGACAGCGTCATCAGGATGACCAACGCATAGCCGATATTGGCAAACAGCGTGGTCAGCGAAGCGCGCATGCCCGGGTCCATCTCGGTTTTTGGCAGGAGCTCCTTGTCCAGCCAGCGGCCCAGCGTTCGTATCAGGTAAATGCCGATCAACAGAGCCAGTGTGGCATTGAGCAAGTGACCGGGGATGATGTTCAGTTTGCGCAGCCCGGCGCCACCGAGAATGGTAAAGACGTTGGTGAGCAGTTGCCCGAGGGTCGTTCCGACACCCCCGACGAACAGGGTGATGATCGCCATCAGTAACAGACCGGCCCGGCCGACCCCCGAGAGAATGGTGGAGATTTGCTCCAGGCGCCGGTCTTCAATGCCCAGCAACTGTTTCAGCGACTTGCCGCTGGGGCTTTTGACCGAAAACAGGTATTCGCTAGCATCCTTGAAGCATTGCATCAGCAGGTAGAAACCGCAGAGCACGAGGAATCCCCAGACCAGTTCATACGTGATGAACCGGGCCAGGGACACGTAACCCGTCAACAGCGATAACAGTGAAATCACGATCGCGAGACTGGCGATTGTGTAGAGCACGCCAGCGAAAGTCCGGCCTGCTTCAGGGGCTTCCCCAGCGACGACGACGGCTCTTCGGACTTTGCCGGTGCGTACCAACATGTCCAGCAGGACAAACGAAACCACCAGCGCGACGATGCCTCGACCGGCGATCACCACACCACTGCTTATCCCGGTTGCGTTGATGATCTGGTTCATCGTTACCAGAACCAACAGCACGGCCGCCAGAATTCGGGGATAAGGTTTGAGTGACAGCGCCACCGGGTCGGCGAGCGGCGGCAGCCGCCAGGACGGGTGCTGCGTGGATAACAGGGCGCGACTCAGCGAGGTGATCAGGACGCAGGTGTAGGCGACTTTTTCGAACTCCTGGGAAAAGGTGGTGAGCATCGGCGTCAGCGGAGTCTGGCGTGTGAAGGTATAAAACAGCAGTTGCAGGGCGACGCCGACGGTCAATACGGTGGCCAGCACAGAGGCCAGCGCGAGGGAGCTTCGGCGCAGGCGTCCTTCCGGCATCCGGTGAATGCACAGCCAGGTCAGCCCGCGTTCGGCGAGCCGGCGGCCGAGCGTCCAGATGACCAGGGCCAACGCCAACAGTGCGCTGGTGTAGAGGCGTTGGCCCGGTTGCCAGGCCACTTTGACGACCTCTGTCACCTGATCGAAGAACATTTTGACGCGCAGCCGATCGTCCATCGACGGGGCCATGACCGGTGACCAGAAGTCGGGGTTCAGGATGCTTCGGGTGCTTAGGGTCAGTTCGCTTTCCAGCAGGTTGCGACGGATACCGGCGATCTGGGTGACGAGGTCGGTGGCACTCGTTTTCAGAGCGGCCAGGGTTTTCAGGGTGGCGTCGACTTTGTTTTTTTGTTCGGTGAGCGCCGTTCGCTGCGCGGCGATATCGGATTGTTCGGCCGCGGCGTCATCGAGCGGGACAGGCCCCAACACGCCCAGTTGTGCGCGGAGTTGAGTTTGTAACGGAAGCAGTGAGGCAGTGAGGTGATCGACATCCAGCATGAACATCTGGACCAGGTCCTGCGGGCCCTCCAGCTGGGTGAAGTTGTCGACCAGCGAGATCTGCTGTTTGAGGCTGTCCAGCCGAAGCTGCAGCGCCTGGAGATCGCTCTGGGAAACGGCAAGGGTCGCGGTTCCCGCCTTGGGCGCGGAAATGTCTGGAGCGTCGGCCGCCGACAGCATTCCGGGCCCCGTCCCGAAAAGCGTGAAAGCGACGAAAATCATGGCTTTCAGTGCATGACGCATAGGTGTGTCCGACTCTGTTGTTAGTCATTCAGCCTATGAGGTTAGGTCATCAGGTAAACCTTCGAGGAATAGTTTGGTCGCCTGCCCCCTCTGAGCGGGGGCAGGGTGGACGTGTCAGACGCGTTCGAACAACACGGCGATGCCCTGGCCGCCGCCGATGCACATGGTCGCCAGGGCATAACGGCCCTGGACCCGGTGCAGTTCGTGAATGGCTTTGGTGGCGATAATCGCGCCGGTGGCGCCCACCGGGTGGCCCAGCGAGATGCCCGAACCGTTGGGGTTGACCTTCTCCGGGTCGAAGCCCAGTTCCTGCGCCACGGCACAGGCTTGCGCGGCGAAGGCTTCGTTTGACTCGATGACGTCCAGGTCGGCCACAGTCAGGCCGGCTTTTTTGAGAACCAGACGGGTGGCGGGAATCGGACCGAGTCCCATCAATTCCGGCTCGACCCCGGCGTGGGCGTAACCGACCAGTCTTGCCATCGGCTTGAGGCCTTGGGCGCGCACCATCTCACCGGTGGCCATGATCAACGCGCCCGCGCCGTCATTCAGTCCGGAGGCGTTGCCGGCGGTGACGCTGCCGTCTTTTTTGAAGGCGGGCTTCATCTTGGCCAATTGCTCGGCATTGACCTCGGCGCGCACGTGTTCGTCGGTCGCAAAGGTCACGGTGCCTTTGCGCGAGGCCACTTCGATCGGCACGATCTGACCGTTGAAGCGGCCTTCGGCGATTGCCCGCGCGGCGCGCTGCTGGCTGATCATGGCCAGTTCATCCTGGGCCTGGCGCGTGATGCCGTAGCGCTCGGCGATGTTTTCCGCGGTGATGCCCATGTGGAAACCGGCAAACGGGTCTTGCAGCACGCCGAGCATGTAGTCGATGGCCTGCATGTCGCCCATGCGGGCGCCCCAACGCGCTTGCGGCAACAGATACGCGCCACGGCTCATGGACTCGACGCCACCGGCCAGCGCCGCGCCCGCATCACCCAGCATCAGGCTTTGGGCGGCACTGACAATCGCCTGCAAACCGGAACCGCAGAGGCGGTTGACGTTGAAGGCCGGCGTCTCTTTCGGCAGCCCGGCATTCATCGCCACCGCCCGGGAGATGTAGGCGTCACGCGCTTCGGTCGGAATCACATGACCCATCACCGCATGGCCAATGTGCTCAGGCGCCAGCCCCGAGCGCTCGATAGCGGCGCGGCAGACGTCGGTGGCCAGTTGAATCGGCGGCACATCCTTGAGCGAGCCGCCGAAGCTGCCGATGGCGGAACGGACGGCGCTGATAACGAAAATGTCGGATGGGTTCATGAGGGTTTCCCTGGTTCAGTCGGGTGCGCGTTTGGCGCTGTTATTGGGGGAAAGAGTCTAGGGGCGGTGGTGTGGTTGGCCTATGTCGAAAGTGCTCAAGGGGGGTGGTGTTTTTTGCCATTTCAGGTGGGGTTATTTTAGATCGGCCTGAGCGGGGTAAACGGTCCGAGGAGGCATAAAAAAACCCGGAACAAGTCCGGGCTTTTCATTTTTAAGCTTGTTAGACGCAGGTTTGTTCTTGCTTGTGCCAGCCATTTTCAAACTGGAGGTTGAGTTTGTGAAGCTCGTGGTCCAGGTCGTTGATCGAGTTAATGGCAGCCATCAGATCCGCTTCTCCGGTCTTGGCTTCCAGGTAGAGTCCGCGCAAGTAGCGATCATTTACGGTCGGAATCTTGTCAGTCTTCTCCCAAATCGCAACAGCTTGCGCGCTGAGCCCGACAATATTCCCCAGTCTTTCCTGGGATAAGCCCAGCTCTTTGCGCAGGAACCTGAACTCGGCACCGGTCATTGCTGCCGGCTTTTCTGCAATGGTTTTGCCGATGAAGTCGTGGAGACCTTCGACATCTGTGATAGCAACAGACTCGCCGTAGGCGGTCTCTTTCACCCCGTAGCCGTTGCTAAGCCAAACATTCGGCAGGCCGCTTTCAACGTAGTGGTACATAAATTATCTCTCCCTTTGCATCGTGGTCACTATGACGAGATATCTCCCGTCTTCGTCGACATCAATTGCGCCGACTATTTGAAGGGGTGACCCAGCCCTGAACCATGAAATAGTGAATCTCCAATCGCCCCCAGGTGCTTGATAAGGGCCATGAGTGACCTGTCCTCTGCGCAAGCATTCCATGACGTCCGGCATGGATATCTCACGTTCAATCATGCGGAGTCTCGCGTGTTTAGAATAAAAGACGCGCTCAGATCCGGTCGAAATTTCCCTGAGGATTGCCAGGGCTTTCGTTTTTGACAGCGGAAACGGAAGTAGATCGCTCATGATTTTCTATAGTATTTATAGGTTGCGACAGACTAAAGCTCAAGCGCTGATTGTCAAAGCAGGGAAATAAAATGAGACAAGAAGGGAATGCAGCGGCATTGCCCAACGGCTGTGAGAGACAAACTAAGTGTGTCGGCCTCACTCACCCACTCGCCGCCCCGGAAAAAACAACTCAAAACACGTCACCCCCTCACTGCTACTAACGCTGTAACCCCCGTGATGCAACTGCATGATCGTCGCCACAATCGACAGCCCCAAGCCATTGGAATGAGCCGAGCGCTCGCGGGATTCGTCGACCCGGTAAAAGCGTTCAAACAGCCGGGGCAAGTGGTCGGCAGGAATGGTCGGTCCATGGTTGCGCACGATCAATCGGATGCCGTCAGCCGTAGGCGTGGCGCGGATGAACAGCTCGGAATGCGGCGCGCCGTACTTGATGGCGTTGGCGCAAAGGTTGGCCAGCGCACGGCGCAGCAGCATCGGTTCAGCCCAGATCACGCCGCTGCCCTGAGCGTCGATGCTGATCCCGACGTCTGCCGCCGGCCCTTCGAAATAGTCGGCCATGCGTTCCATTTCATCGGCGGCGTCCAGTTCCTGGCGTTGGCTCAGGGCACTGGCCGGATCGGTGCGCGCCAGAAACAGCATGTTGTCGAGCATCCGCGCCAGACGCTCAAGCTCTTCGACGTTGGAGGCGAGTAGCTGCTGATAGGCTTCGACGCTGCGGTTCTGCTGCAACGCGACCTGGGTTTCGCCCAGCAGGTTGTTGATCGGCGTGCGCAGTTCATGGGCCATGTCGGTCGACACCTGACCCAGTTGCACGAAGCCCTTGCCCAGCCGGTCGAGCATCGCATTAAACGCTTCGATCATCGGCAGCAGTTCCCGTGGAGCGCCCTGGCCATCGAGGCGTTCGGTGAGGTTGCCGACGCCGATACCGTGGGCGTGCCGGGCCAGGCGCCGCACGGGCAGCAGGCCGCGATGCACCAGCAGATACCCGGACAGCGCCAGCAGAATCGCTGCCACGCTGGCGAAGAGGTACACATTGAGGCGGTAGCGGGCGAGCACGGCGGTGCGTTCGGTCATCAGGCGTCCGGTGACCACTTGCAGGCTGCCCATGTCGCCGGAATCGATGGTCGCCGCCAACGCCGCGAAAGGCACGCCATCCACGCCGGGGTAATGTTGCACGTCGGCCAGACTCAGCGGATGGTCCATCGACACTGGCGCCAGCGACGGCATGGCAAGGTTGCCGGGGTTGACCACCAACAAGGGTTTTTGTCCCGGCGCGCCGATGGTCAACAGCGCTTCGCGATTGCCCAGCATGTTCTGGAACAGCGCCGGTTTGGTCCTGATCAGCTCCAGCGTATTGCTGTCGTTGAGGAAGGTGCGCAGTTGATCGATGCGGTTCACCAGGGCGGCGTCGTCGCGACGAATCAGCTCGCGCTCCAGGTCGCGGTTCAGCGCCACGCCCAACAGGGTTAGCGAGACAAACGCCAGCAAGGCAAACACCAGCGCCAGGCGCAGTGTCAGGGAATGGCGAAGGCGGCTCATGGCTGGGTATCGAAGCGGTAGCCGATGCCGCGCACGCTGTGAATCAGCTTGAGCTGGAACGGGTCATCGATTTTCAGGCGCAAGCGGCGCACGGCGACATCGACGACGTTGGTGTCACTGTCGAAATTCATGTCCCAGACCCTTGAAGCGATCATCGAGCGCGACAGGACCTGGCCCTGATGCGTGGCGAACAGGTGCAGCAGGGCGAATTCCTTGTTGGTCAGGGTGATCTTGACGCCCGCGCGGGTGATGCGGCGCTTGAGCACGTCAATTTGCAGGTCGTCCACGTGCAACTGTTCCTCTTCGCGGGTGGGACCACGGCGGGTCAGGGTACGCAGGCGCGCCACCAGTTCCGCGAAAGAAAAAGGCTTGATCAGGTAATCGTCGGCGCCCAGTTCCAGGCCCTTGATGCGGTCGGCGATGTCATCCCGGGCGGTGAGAAACAGCACCGGCGTGTCGGCTTCCTTGCGCAAGCGGCGCAGGACTTCCCAGCCATCCATTTTCGGCATCATGACGTCGAGCACAATGACGTCGAAGTCGTGCTCCAGGGCCAGGTGCAAACCGTCGGCGCCGTCCCGCGCCAGGCTGACGGAGTAACCGAGCTCCTGCAGGCCGTTGAGCAGGTAATTACCCGCTTTGGGTTCGTCTTCGACTACGAGGATGTTCATGGGGGTGTGCCTCAGACAATTGGCGCCAGTGTAGACGGATCAATGATCATTGGTGCAGCCGGTGCCGTCGACCTGGTAATCCAGCACATGCTCGCGACCCTGGTGGTCCAGGTAGTCGAGCCGCGCCGGAATCAAGCCACACTTCTGCGAAATGTCGGTGCTGGACAGGACTTTATCGACGTCCATGTGCACGAAGAAACCGGTCTTGTCGTGGATCACCGGCGTCTGCGTATCGGCAAACACCGGGCCGGTGGCGAGGAGGGCGGCGAAGCCGAGGATAATCATTTTCATGATGAGGCTCTCTATTCGGGGTTTTGGGTGGCTGCCGACGGGTGGCCTGACAGTGAATTCAGGTTAACCAGGCGATCCGGACAGCCGACCAACAGTTCAATGACAAAGTTGTAATGAAACGGCCTCGACGTTATGGCTGGCGGCCGGAGGCTTCGAGGATCAGGTCGGCGATCTCTTTGGAGTGGGAGACCAGAGACAAGTGGCTCGACGGCAGCTCGATGGTGGTCGCGCCCATGCGTTTGGCGAGGAAGCGTTCGAGGTCCGGATTGATGGTCTGGTCGAGGCTGGAGACCGCGTACCACGACGGTTTGCTGTGCCAGGCGGCTGCGGTGGTGCGATCAGTGAACAGGGTTTTGGCGATCGGTTGCTGCACGGCGAACAGTTGCATCGCCTTGTCGTGGGGCACGTCGCTGGCGAAGTACTTGAGGAAGGCGTCCTGCTTCAGGCTGACGAACCCGTCGTGTTCTTCGGTGCCGGCGCGCACGGGCATGGTCGGGTATTTGCCCGACAGCGCCACAAAGTCTTCCCCGGCGTCCGGCGCGCGGGCCGCGACGTATACCAGCGAGCTGACCTTTGGATTGACCCCGGCTTCGCTGACCACAGTGCCGGCGTAGGAGTGGCCGACCAGAACCGTCGGGCCGTCTTGCTGATTGAGTACGCGCTGGGTCGCGGCGACGTCGTCGGCAACCGAGGTCAACGGGTTTTGAACCGCGGTGACGTGCAATCCGGCGGCCTGCAACCGCGAGATTACGTCCGCCCAACTCGAGCCATCGGCCCAGGAACCGTGCACCAGCACGACGTTGTCAGCCTTGACCGGCGCGATGTCGCTGGCCATCGCGGATCCGGTGCCGAGCATCAACAGGCTGGCGGCGATCAGGCAGAGTTTGCTCAATGGTTTCATGGTATCGACCCTTGTCATCTTCAGTGGGAGGCGTCACCCGGTGTAGGTGACTGACGACGCCACTGTAGGAAGCGAGGGTGCTGGCCACGCTGACAACTCGATGACAAGTTTGTAATGCAAGGTCTGCCGTATGTCGGGTGTCCGGAACGGTTACCCACTCAAAAACTTCCAAACGAAGACAATCCTTGGGAGTTCGACCATGACCGATGATCTGAGACGGGATGCCCTGGCGGCCTGGTACAAGCTCGTCGCACAACCCGAGATCCGGATGGATGTGGAGGAGCAGTACGACGAGTTGCTCAAGGCAGCCGATGAGATGGAGCGCCAAGGACTGATCAGCGGCGCGGAATGGCGAACCCTGGTGCGCGAGGCCGGGGTGGCGTTTTCCAATGCGACAGAAGGGGTGGGCAAAGGCACCTAGGGTTCAATCAGCGCTCACCGGCTTCCTTTTCGGCCTGCTGCGCGAACCATTGCAGGATCAGCGCGCAGGCCGGATGTGCAGCGGCGGAAGTTTGCAGATTCAACGCGTAGACACCTCGTGTTTCCAACGGACGGCCGAACGGGATGACGAGCACGCCCCGTTCGATCGATTCCCCGGCCAGCGTCCTGTCAGTCATCGCCACGCCCAATCCTCGCGCCGCGGCGTCGAGCGCCAGTTCGTCGAGGTTGAAGGGGATGTGCCGATAATCTTCCAGCGATCTGCCGCCATTGGCTGACAGCCATTGGACCCAGTCATGCCGGTCCGCCGAGCGATGCAACAACGGGAAACTCACCAGGTCTTGCACCGCCGCCAGTGGTCGCGTCGCGGTGCCCAGGCCGGGGGCGCACACCGGCACCAACGCTTCCTTGAACAGGGTCAGGCATTCCGGATCGGGGGATGGTTCGGGCAGATAGAGGATGTAGGCATCACTGTCGATGGCTGGCTCCACCACCTCTGTCGCCACGGTTTCGATCGACAGCGAAACCTCCGGATGACTTCGATAGAACTCGCTCAATTTAGGCAGCAACCAGCGAACCGCCAGTGACACGTGCATACGGATGCGGAAGGGGCGTTCCTGCGGTGCGAGCCGGTCCTCCAGTGTTTTGAGTTGCGCCAGGATATTCCGGGCGGTGCCCAGCACCTGTTCGCCTTCCGGTGTCAGCCGGATATTGCGGCTGTTTCTCGCGAACATCGGCACGCCGAAGTGACTCTCCAACAGCTGGATCTTTCGACTGACCGCACTTTGGGTCAGACAGAGCCTGGCCGCCGCCTGGGTGAAACTGCCCGAGTCGGAGACTTCCACCAGCGCCTGCAAGGCCTGGAGCGAGGGAACGTGACGAATTTTATCCATGCGTTTTTTGAATGGCTCGATGATTTTATAACGTTGGTTGTATCACTACAGGCCTTATAGATTCTAGCTCTGGCGAGCGTCTTCCGAAAACGCTCATGCGATAACAACATGCGCTCGCAGAACGACAGTCCAATGAGGTGAGGCATGATCAATGAATGTGGCTGGATTGCGCAGGCGGGAAGTTCACCCGCTCGCCGTCCTCTCAAAGGCACGGAAAAGACCGACTGGCTGATTATCGGTGCTGGCATCACCGGGTTGAGTGCCGCGCACTCGCTCGCGCAAATGCACCCTCAGTCGCGGATCGTGATCGTTGACCGCCAACGCGCGGCGCAAGGCGCCTCGGCGCGCAACTCGGGTTTTGTGGTGGGCCACGAACACCCGACCAAGGATGAACTGATCGGCAACCGCGGGTTTGCCGGTTATGAAGTGGATACCGCGATTTCACGCGCCGCCAGTGACGAAGTCCGCCAGCGCATTGCGCGTCACGGCATCGAATGCGATTTCCGGGATTGCGGCTATTTCTTCGCCGTCAACGATCCAGGCAAGTTGACCGATGTCGAGGCCAAACTGGCGACCTTGCGTGTCGTCGGCGCCTCTGCGCAATTTCTGCAAGGTGAACAGCTGAACGAAAAACTCGGCACCCGGCATTACCAGGCGGGGATCTGGTGCGGTCACGGCAACGCGCTGCTGCAACCAGCGAAATACGTGAAGGGTTTGCTGGATGCGCTCCCGGATAACGTGACCGTCTTCGAGAACACCGACATCACCGGCCTGGAGCGTTCGGGCATCGGGCGTATTCGCGCCAGAGGCACCGCCGGCAGCATCGAGGTGAAGCAAGTCATGGTGTGCCTGAACGCGTTCATTACCCGTTCGGGGATTGAGGACAGCGGAACCTTCCCGATGGAACTCAGCGCCAGCCTGACCCGGCCGCTCAGCGATGAAGAGTTTCAGTCCATCGGCGCTGTCGAGCCGTGGGGTGTGCTTTCCACCCGGCCGCTTGGCGCTACGGTGCGACTGACCCCGGATCGTCGCGTGATGATCCGCAACACCGCGGAGTACCGCTCCCGTGACCTGACCGACAGCGAGCTTCTGCACCGGCGCAAACACCATGTGCTGGGCTTGCAACGGCGTTTTCCGTTTCTGGGCGAGCAGGACATTCAGTACACCTGGACCGGACATTTGAGCGCCTCGCGCACCGGGCAACCTTATTTCGGCAAAGTCGAAGAGGGCGTGTTTGCAGTGGCCGGCTGCAACGGTTCGGGCGTTGCGCGCGGCACGCTGTGGGGCCGGCTGCTTGCCGAAATGGCCTCGGGCACTTGCTCGCCAATCCTCGAATCGGTGATGCGCAGGGCGCAACCGGGCTGGCTGCCGCCGCGTCCTTTGCTCGATATTGGTGCCATGCTTCGCATGCGCGTGGAGGCGGTCAGGGCCAGAACAGAAATCTAGAAAACCCGCCGATCAAAAAACAACAAAAGCTCATCAACAAGGTGATTGAACATGCGCGTGAACACAATTCCCCTGATGGTTGTACTGACCACATTGTCTGCTGCCACTTACGCGGACGAAGTCGTCAATATTTCCAACTGGAACGGCTACATCGCCGACGACACTTTGCCCGGTTTCACCAAGGAAACCGGGATCAAGGCGACTTACGACATCCATGACAGCAACGAAGTGCTGGAATCGAAGCTGATGACCGGCAACACCGGTTACGACGTGGTCAGCCCTTCGAACCACTTCCTGTCGCGTCTGATCAAGGCCGGGGCCATTCAGAAACTCGACAGGAGCCAGCTCCCGAACTGGAAAAACCTTGACCCGGCGTTGATGAAAAAACTCGAAGTCAATGATCCGGGCAATCAATACGGCTATCCGTACATGTGGGGCACGGCAGGGATTGGCTACAACGTCGAGAAGATCAAGGCGATCTTCGGCAACACCGATGTCACCCATTCGTGGAAGCTGTTTTTTGCTGAAGAAAACATCAAGAAGCTCAGCCAGTGCGGCGTGGCGATTATCGACAACCCGACGCAGATCCTGCCGATCACCCTCAATTACCTGGGCTTGCCGCCCCACAGCCACGAGCCGGCGGATTACAAGAAAGCCGAGCAGGCGCTGCTGAAAATCAGGCCGTACGTGCAATATTTCCACGCGTCCAAGTACATCAGCGACCTGGCAAACGGCAATGTCTGCGCGGTGATCGGGTTCAACGGCGACATCGTTCAGGCGGCCGCCAGCGCCAAGGAAGCCAACAACGGCATCGATATCGCCTATTCGATTCCTGACGAAGGCTCGACCCTGTGGTTCGACATGGTGGTCATGCCGAAGAGTGCGCCGCACGAAAAGGATGGCTACGCCTACATGAACTACCTGCTGACGCCGCAAGTCATTGCCAACATCAGCAACAGCATCCATTACGCCAACCCCAACCTCGCGGCGGATCAGTATGTGACCCCGGCCGTGAAGCAGGACCTGGCGATCTACCCGCCGAAAAGTGTGCTGGACAAGCTGTTTACCGTCGAGGAATTGCCAGCGGCGATTGCGCGGTTGAGCACGCGTCTGTGGACCAAGTTGAAAACCAATACTTGATCATCAGGTGTAGGCCAGCAGCCGACCGCACAACACTACGGTGAGCCATAACGCGATCGACAGCAGCGCCTGGCATTTTGCGATGCCGGGCGCACCGACTACAGTGTTCCACTGATTGACTGAACGAAAGACGCCGACGTGGAACAGCGCTGCATTGAGGCCTGCCGTCGCAATCAGGCAAAGCTTGAGGATGAAAACGCTGTTGGAGGCGAAATCATGGGGGTGGGCTGAAAACATCATCAGTCCGGCAGGCACGATCAACAGCAGTGCAGCGACTGACCAGGTCAGGAGGTGACGAGCGAGGTCGGTCACGGCAATGTTTTTCGACAGCCCGAGCACCCGCAGATCGAACATCACCACCGAGCCAACCAGCACTATAAACCCGATGATGTGAACCACCTCCACCATCGGATACATCCACAGGTCGCCCCGCATGGCGGCGCCCAGTTGCGAGTCACCCACCCAGTCCAGCCAGCTATCCGCACCCGGACCCGCGCCGGTAGTGAAGGTTTGCATCAGCGTAACTCTGTGGTTTTGCCGCCAACCGTGATGCGCTCGGCGCGCAGTTCATCCGGTTTGTTGCGATTCTGATAGCCGACCACGCTGGCCGTGCTGCCGACACTTAGCATCTCCTTGGAAAGACCACGGTTTTCCATGCGCGAGGGCGGCGCCAATACCACGTTCCAGGTCTTGTCCGGTGTTTTGAGGCGCACGAATCCATGAGGATGGGAGTAACCCGATTCTTCGATCGTGCCGTTCAATTGCAATGGATTGTCGGAGTCGTATTCACTCCAGCCGTGATGAGCGAACGCTGCGGTTGCCACCAGTATCAGTGACAAACCAATGCCGCCGAGCATGCCTTTCATGACCTGTCTCCTGATGCACGCCATCCATAAACTCAAGTCGCGAAGTCCAGTTGGTTTTTAGAGTAGCTCGCCCTTTTTCAGTGTTACGTCGAGGACGCCAGGATTAGTGTTTCCGAAAAAGTAACTGTGTGAAAATCAAACGGTTATTCACCTGGTTTTGATTACCCGGCGCTCAACAGCCAACCCGCAACCCCGCAGCCGAGTACCACTAGCCACGGCGGCAGCTTCCAGAACATCAATGCAATGAGGGCGACCAGCGCCAGACCGAAGTCTTGTGCGGTGAAAATCGCACTCGTCCAGACCGGTTGATACAGCGCGGCCAGCAGCAGGCCGACCACTGCGGCATTCACCCCGGCCAGTGCCGCCTGTGTGCGCAGACTGCTGCGCAACCCTTCCCAAAAAGGCAAGGTGCCCAGGATCAACAGGAACGATGGCGCGAAGATCGCCAGCAGGCAGATCAACCCGCCGAGCCAGCCCGACGGCGCAAGGTTCATGGATGCACCGAGGAATGCGGCGAATGTGAACAGCGGCCCCGGCATGGCCTGCGTGGCGCCATACCCGGCGAGAAACGCTTCATTGCTGACCCAACCCGAAGGCACCACCTCGGCTTGCAGCAGCGGCAGTACGACGTGGCCGCCACCGAAAACCAGTGACCCGGCCCGGTAGAAGGCATCCACCAGCGCCAGGGTTTGACTCGGCAAGAGTTGATTCAAGATCGGCAGGCCGATCAACAGTGCCAGAAACAGCGACAACCAGATCGCCCCGGCCCGTCGGCTGAGGGGGATGGGCAGAGGATCGTGCCCGTCACGCTGCGCGGGTTTGAGCAACAGCAGGCCGGCGACACCGGCGGCGATAATCACCCCGACCTGTGCCCAGGCGGACGGTTCAAGCAGGACAACACCTGCTGAAATCATCATGAGGGTGACGCGCAGCCCATCCGTGCACAGGTTTCGCGCCATGCCCCATACCGCTTGGGCAACCACCGCGACGGCCACCACTTTGAGCCCGTGCAGCGCGCCGGGCGAGAGGAGTGCACCGTATCGGGACAGCCCCAGTGCAAACAGGATCAGGGCAACGGCTGACGGCAGCGTAAAACCGGCCCACGCGGCGAACGCCCCGCGGTATCCCGCCCGAGACATGCCCAGTGCAATGCCGACCTGGCTGCTGGCCGGCCCCGGCAGGAATTGGCACAGCGCCACCAGATCCGCATAACTGCGCTCCGTCAGCCAGCGCCGTCGTGTGACGAACTCGTCACGGAAGTAGCCCAGGTGGGCGATGGGGCCGCCGAAAGAGGTCAGCCCGAGGCGCAGGAAAATGATGAACACCGACCATGGGCTGCTGCGGCTATCGGCACGGGGTTCGTCCATGTACGCGTCTTCCTGAAATGAAGTGATTCACTGTTGTATGCCGCCATTCTAACCATGGCCTACGCTTATCCCGAGATGGATGTTCATTGATCGGGGTATTCGCCCTGATCGACGTTCAACCGGCGCCCCATAAAAACAAAAGTCTTGGGAGAAAACGCATGTTTGCATTGTTACGTCGATCCACCCGTTGCCTCGCGGTTGTCGTCACTACCGCTGTGCTCACAACGCCTGCCTTTGCGCTGGATACCGTCAAATTCATGGCCCCCGGTTCGGTCGGCGGCGGTTATGACCAGACCGCCCGCGTTCTGGGCAAAGCCTTGATTGAAGCCAAGGCCGCCAAATCCGCCACCTTCGAAAACAAGGGTGGAGCAGGGGGCACGCTGGGGCTGGCGCAGTTTGCCAACAGCACCAAGGGCGATCCGGATGCGCTGCTCGTGGTCGGCGCGATCATGGTCGCGGGCATCGAGCAGAACAAACCGCAGATTACCTTGAAGGATGTGACGCCGATTGCCCGGCTCTTTACCGAGTACAACGTGATTGCGGTGCGCAAGGAGTCCGAATTCAAAACCCTGGAGGACCTGCTGAAAGCCTTCAAGGACAAACCGACCAGTATTTCCTGGGGCGGTGGCTCCAAGGGGTCGATCGATCACATCGGCATTGCCGAATTGGCCGCAAAAATGGGTATTCCGGTCAACAAGGTCAATTACGTTGCTTTCGCGGGCGGGGGTGAAGTGGTTGCCCAGGCATTGGGGGGGCAGATCAAAGTGATCACCGGCGGTTACGCCGAGCTTGGCCAGTACATCAGGAATGATCAGTTTCGAGTGCTCGCCATCGGTGCACCGGAGCGCGTTGCCGGCATCGATGCCCCGACGCTTAAAGAAAGCGGGTATGACGTGATCATCGGCAATTGGCGTGGTGTTTACGGTGCCGCGAATCTCACACCCGAGCAGCGCAAGGAAGTGACCGACGCCGTGGTCGCCGCCGCCAACAGCAAAGTCTGGAAAGACAATATTGAAACCAACAAATGGTCTGCCAACATTCTGACCGGTGATGAGTTCGGAAAATTCGTCGACGAGGAGCACGTGCGGCTACGAGCGATGCTGGTCGAGGTCGGGCTGGTTGCGAAATGACTCAGGCCCACAAAATCGTACCGGTGCAACTGGCGATTGGCGCCGGAGTGCTCGTCATCAGCGCCGTACTCGCATACGGCGCCTTCCTGTTTCCCCCCGAGATGGGGTTCGTCATCCTCCCCGCGTATGTTTATCCCTATGCCGTAGCGGTATTCCTGGGGGGCGTGGGTGCAGTCCTGATCTATCAAGCCCTCACCGGCGGTTTTCGCGAACTGGCTGACCACGAAGACGAGTCCGCCAAGGCGTTGCCCGGCGGCAAGGCCGGTGTGGCGTGGGTGACGGGGGGGCTGGCGGGGGTGGCCGTGCTGATCAATCTGATCGGATTCGTCCTGGCGGCCGCGCTGTTGTTCGCCTGTTCGGCGCGGGGCTTTGGCAGTCGCCACCCTCTGCGCGATCTCGCCATCGGCATTGCCCTGACGCTGCCGATTTACTGGTTGTTCAATGCCGGGCTGGGGGTTTCCCTTCCGCCGCTTGTCAACGCCTGGATCTGATTCGGGCCGAAGGAGATCAACAGGGTGGACATTCTTGCAAGCCTGGCAATGGGTTTTTCCTCGGCCCTGACGCCGATCAATCTGATGTGGGGGTTCATTGGCTGCCTGCTCGGCACCGCTATCGGAGTCTTGCCGGGCATCGGGCCGGCGCTGACGGTGGCGTTGCTGCTGCCAATCACCGCGAAGGTCGACCCCACTGGCGCGCTGATCATGTTTGCCGGTATCTATTACGGCGCTCAGTTTGGCGGCTCTACGACGTCCATTTTGCTCAATACGCCCGGGGAATCGTCGTCCATGGTGACCGCCCTGGAAGGCAACCTCATGGCCCGCAATGGCCGGGCAGGACCGGCCTTGGCCACGGCGGCCATTGGTTCCTTTGTGGCCGGCACCATTGCGACCATTCTGCTGACCCTGTTTGCGCCGATCGTGGCCAAACTGGCGCTCAATTTTGGACCTGCAGAGTATTTCGCCATCCTGGTGCTGTCGTTCACGACGGTGTCTGCCGTGCTCGGGGCGTCCATGTTGCGCGGTTTTGCCTCGTTGGGTGTTGGCCTGACCATCGGCTTGATTGGCCTGGACTCGACCTCAGGCATTGCTCGCTACACCTTGGGTGTCCCGGAGTTGGTCGATGGCATCGAAGTCGTGCTCGTGGCCGTCGGGTTATTTGCGGTGGGCGAGGCGTTGTACAGCCTGCTGTATCAGAAAGAAGAAGCGACGGGCCGGCATCGCCTGACCTCCTTGTGGATGACGCGCGCCGACTGGAAACGCTCGGTTCCGGCGTGGCTGCGGGGAACGCTGATCGGTTTCCCCTTCGGGTCGATTCCGGCCGGAGGCGCGGAGATCCCGACGTTTCTGTCCTATTCCACCGAGCGCAAGCTCAGCAAATACCCGAAAGAATTCGCCGCCAGCAAAGGCGAGGGCGCCATCGAGGGCGTCGCCGGCCCTGAAGCGGCGAACAACGCGAGTGCGACCGGTTCTCTGGTGCCGTTACTGACCCTCGGTATCCCGACGTCGGCCACGGCAGCCATCCTGTTGGCCGCATTCCAGAACTACAACCTGCAACCGGGCCCGCTGCTGTTTGAAACCTCGGGGGAACTGGTCTGGACCCTGGTGGCGTCGCTCTACATCGGCAACGTCATATTGCTGGTTTTGAATCTGCCGTTGGTGGGGCTCTGGGTGAAGTTGTTGCAAATCCCGCGGCCGTACCTGAACGCCGGGATTCTGGTGTTCGCCACCATCGGCGTGTACGGCATGCGCCACTCTTCCTTCGACTTGTTGCTGATGCTGGCGATCGGGTGGGGCGGGGTGTTGATGCGGCGGTTCGACTTCCCCGTCGCCCCGGTGATCGTGGGCATGCTGCTGGGGCCGATGGCGGAAAAACAACTGCGTAACGCGTTGTCGATCAGCGAGGGCGACTGGACGGTGTTTCTGACACAACCGATTTCCGCTGCGTTTCTCGCATTGACCCTGCTGGTGCTGTTGGTGCCGCATCTGCTGCACGCCAGGGGCATCAAGTTGCATGAGGATGATTGAGCGGGTGCGGTGGCTACCTGACAGCCGAGCTGACTCTTCGGATGTACTCGTTCCCCTGTAGGAGCCGGCTTGCTGGCGATTGGGCCTTGAGCCTTGCATTGCCCTTTCGGCCACTATCGCCAGCAAGCCGGCTCCTACAATTGATTTGTGTAATGGCGAGTACCGCGTTCGCATGAAGTTGCCGCTGCCGCTGCCGCTGCCGCTGCCGCTGCCGCTGCCGCTGCCGCTGTTTTTATTAACGAATGCATTCGCGTCAGGGTTATGTCCGTTAGACGATATCTACTGGCTTATTAGCGTTAGTCGGCAATCGGCAGGCGCGTTAGAGTCGAGGCAACGTTCCTCGCCACCGCCGGATGACAACGATGACCCGCCCCCGTTTTTTGCCCGACAACTTCACCCTGACCCTGATCGGCGTGGTCGTTCTCGCCAGCCTGCTGCCTGCCAGCGGCCAGGTCGCGGTCGGTTTTGGCTGGCTGACCAACCTCGCCATTGCCCTGCTGTTTTTCCTGCATGGCGCCAAACTGTCGCGTGAATCGATCATCGCCGGTGCCGGCCACTGGCGCCTGCATTTGCTGGTGTTCAGCCTGACGTTCATCCTGTTCCCACTGATTGGCCTGGCGCTCAAACCCTTACTGTCGCCGCTGATCGGCGACGATCTGTACATGGGCATGCTCTACCTCTGCGCGCTGCCTGCAACGGTGCAGTCGGCGATTGCTTTCACGTCCCTGGCTCGCGGGAATGTTCCGGCAGCGATTTGCAGCGCGGCGGCCTCCAGCCTGTTCGGGATCTTCCTCACGCCGTTGCTGGTGACGTTGCTGCTGAATGTGCACGGCGAGGGCAGTTCGACGCTCGATGCGATTCTGAAGATCAGCGTGCAACTGTTGCTGCCGTTCATTGCCGGGCAGATCGCCCGGCGCTGGATCGGTGCGTGGGTGGCGCGTAACAAGAGCTGGCTGAAGTTCGTCGACCAGGGCTCGATCCTGTTGGTGGTCTACGGTGCGTTCAGCGAGGCGGTGATCGAAGGCATCTGGCACCAGATTCCGCTCTGGGAGCTGGCCGGGTTGGTGGTGGTCTGCTGCATCGTGCTGGGTCTGGTACTGCTGGCGTCCACCGTGCTGGGCAAGGCCTTTGGCTTCAATCAGGAAGACCGCATCACCATCCTGTTCTGTGGTTCGAAGAAAAGCCTGGCCACCGGCGTACCGATGGCCCAGGTGTTGTTCGCCGGCAGCACCATTGGCGTGTTGATCCTGCCATTGATGCTGTTCCACCAGATTCAGCTGATGGTTTGCGCGGTGCTGGCGCGGCGCTATGCCAATCGCCCGGAAAGTGTCGTCGAACTGATGACTCAGGTCGATCCTTGATTGCCGGGCCGGATTGCAACTATTGCCCGTCCACGAGGCGAGGCAGCTTCAACGGGTTGAAATCACGCAGTACCTCAGGCAACAGCGCATCCGGAAAACCCTGATAAGCCACCGGACGCAAGAAGCGTTCGATCGACGTCATGCCCACCGAGGTGAAGCGACTGTCCGAGGTGGCCGGGAATGGTCCGCCGTGAACGGTGGCGTAGGTCACCTCCTGGGGATGGGCAAATGCGTTGACGACGATGCGCCCGGTGCGGCGTTCCAACACCGGCAGCAAGCGCCGGGCCAATGGCAAGTCATTTTCTTCAAGGTGCAGCGCGGCGCTGAGCTGGCCTTTGAGCGAACGAGCAATGGCGAGCATTTCAGCTTCATCCTCGACGGTCACCAGCAGGGCGGATGGACCGAAGACTTCCTGCGAAAGTACCGCTTCGCTCAGGAAACGTTGGCCCTCGACTTCCAGCAGCGCCGACTGGCCGTCAAAGTCTGCGCTGGCCGTCGAACCTTCGGCGATGCGGCGCGCACCGGCGTTCTCCATCGCGGCCAGACCGTTCAGGTAGGACGCATGAATCCCCGGCGTCAGCATCGTGCGCGCCGAGGCCTCGGTCACGCGTTTCGCCATGGCGTCGCGCAGTGCTTCAAGACCAGCGCCTTTGATCGCGATCAGCAGGGCGGGCCTGAGGCAGGCTTGCCCGACATTGACCAGCATGCGCTCGATAAAGCCGTCACCGATCTGCGCGCCACGTTCGGCCAGTGCGTCCGGCAGGATGAACGTGGGGTTGATGCTGGTCATCTCGGTGAACACCGGAATGGGATCGGGCCGTAGCTGCGCACGGCGATATAGCGCCATGCCGCCCTGTTCCGAACCGGTAAACGTCACTGCCTTGACCAACGGGTGATCGACCAGGGCTTCACCGATCGTGTTGCCGGTGCCGCGCACCATCGAGAAAACACCCTCGTGCAACCCGTGGTCCTGCACCGCCTTTTGGATAGCCCGCGCCTGGATTTCCGAAGCGCCCGGATGGGCGTTGTGCGCCTTCAGAATGACGGTCGCGCCAGCGGCCAGTGCCGACGCGGTGTCGCCACCGGCCACTGAGTAGGCGATCGGAAAATTGCTCGCCCCGAAAATCGCCACCGGGCCGATGGCCATTTTTTGCAACCGATGGTCCATGCGCGGGCGAGGCTGACGATCAGGCTGAGCCGGATCGATGGCCAGTTGCAGGAAGCGGCCTTTGCGCACGACCTCCGCGAATTGGCGAAACTGTGTGGCGGCCCTTGTTGCCTCGGCTTCCAGTTGCGCTTGCGGCAAGCCCGTTTCAAGCGCGGCCCGTGCCGCTAACTCTTTACGGACTGCTTCGAGATTGTCGGCAATGCTTTCGAGAAACGCCGCGCGCCCAGCGAGCGAGGTATGGCTGTAACTGTCGAATGCCTCGTCAGCGAGGGTGGCCGCCCGATGGACTTGCGCCACGCCACCCAGCGCGAAATCCGGTTCGATCAACGTGTTGGTGGCGGGGTTGAGCGCTTTCATCGTCCCTTCGGTTGCCGGGACATCGTGGGCGCCGATTATCAGGTTTCCTGTCAGTTTCATCGGCGGTTACTCATGCTGTGCCAGGGTGGCGACGAGTTCGTCCGTCGTCACAATGGCGTGAGCGAAGGTGGGGCCGTTCAGCTCGTGGGCGGCGTGCATCATCTCCGGGCGGAAGGCGGCAGTCGCATCACGCACCAGGGTGACGTGATAACCCAGTTCCGATGCATAGCGGGCAGTCGCTTCGATGCAGGTGTTGGCCAACAGGCCGACGATGATCACGTGGGTGATGCCTTTCTGCTTGAGGCGAAAATCGAGGTCGGTATTGGCAAAACCGCTGGAGCCCCAATGTTCCTGAACGACGATGTCACCGTCCTTTGGCGCGAAATCCGGATGCCATTCGCCGCCCCATTCCCCGCGAGCAAAGTGACGCATGTGCATGATCTTGCACTGGGTCGGCGTCGGATGGTCCCAGCCTTCGTAGTCGCCGTGTTCCCAGCGATGGTGCGGTACGATGACCACCGGAATGTCGCGGGCGCGCACCGCGCGGTCGAGAGCGCGCAGGTTGTCGAGCAGGCCGACTTGCTCGGCGATCGGTTTGATCAAGGGGAAGACCTTGCCGTTTTCCGACAGGAAATCGTTGTACGGATCGACCAGCAGATAGGCGGTCCGGTTGAGCGGATAAGGGGCGTTCGACATGACGATGTTCTCCACAGAAGTTGAGTGACCGGTGCCGGGGGCTTGCCTGGGCATCTTGTTGATATGATAATCATAGTAACTGTGAAAGAGGCAAGTCCGTATGTCGATAAGTACCAGTGTTCCCGACACCCTGTGCCCGATTTCCCGGGCCGAGGCAATCGTGGGCGACCGCTGGACCGTGCTGGTCCTGCGTGAGCTGATCATGGGGAGTCATCGGTACGACGAGATCCAGGCGCAGACCGGCGGCACCCCGCAAATGGTCGCTGCACGCTTGAAGAATCTCGAGGCTGACGGCCTGGTCGAACGCCGTCTCTACAACGAACGCCCACCACGCTACGAATACTATCTGACCGAAAAAGGGCAGGCCTTTTACTCCGTGGTGCTTGCGCTGCGCGCCTGGGGGGAAACCTGGTGCAAGTCGCCGGAGGAAGGCCTGGCGGTGGTGTACACCCACAAAACCTGTGGCGAACCAGCAGGGTTAGGACCGCTTTGCGAACATTGCGGTGAGCTGTTGCGTCGGGATGAGCTGATCAGTGAGCAGAGCGAAGCCTACGCCGCAGAACGACAAGCGCGGCGTGAGGCTTTTAAAGGGAGTCGGAGCCAAGCGTAAGGATGCTGAAACCGCCCACCCTGCGCTTGCGAACGGGGAGGGCGTTGATGAAACGATCGGTGATGCTAGAACTCCGGCGTGTATTTCACACTGAACATCACGTTGCGCGGATCACCGTAGTTGTTGTTGCCATTGATCTGGTTATAGGCCGCAGTGAAGTAGGTCTTGTCAAACAGGTTGTTGGCGTTCATCGCCAGCTCGATTTCCGGCGTGAGCTGGTAACTGCATACGCTGAGGAAAAAACGAACTTGCGGGCTGGGCTTTTCTCGAAGTTAGGGAGATGTTCATGCGCAATTCCGCTGGGGTGCTCTATTGAACGAGGAGAATCAGATCTACGTCGGTTGCGCTGGTTGGAACCTGCCTCGTGACTACTGGCCGTTGTTTGCTGCCGACGGGACATACTTGCAGCGGTATGCGTCGCAACTGACGGCCGTTGAAATCAACAGCTCGTTTTATCGCCCGCATCGGCCGCAAACCTATTCACGCTGGGCGCAGTCGGTGCCGTCTGCCTTTCGTTTTTCGGTAAAGATGCCCAAGCTCATCACCCATGTGCAGCGTTTGCAGGGCTGTGAGTTATTGCTGGACGAGTTTCTCGCCGAGTGCGCAGCGCTGGGTGAGTCTTTGGGTTGCATTCTGGTGCAGTTGCCGCCGTCGCTGGTATACGAGGAGGGCATCGCTTCGGCGTTTTTCGTGGCGTTGCGGCAGCGTTACGCGGGGCCGGTGGTGCTTGAGCCTCGACATGAGAGTTGGCTGGACGCGGAGGCCTTGTTGATCGAGCAGACAGTCGGCCGGGTGGCTGCCGACCCATCGCCCATTACCGATGGCGACAGGCCGGGTAGTTGGCCGGGGATCCATTACTGGCGCTGGCACGGTTCGCCGCGCATCTATCACAGTGATTACGACCCAAGCCGGCTGGAGGCGCTGGCGCAGCAGGTGCGAAACGCGGAGCAGGCGGGCGCCGTCAGCTGGTGCATCTTTGATAACACCGCCAGTGGTTTTGCGCTGGGTAATGCCCTGAAACTGCAAGCGCTTCTGGGCTGCAAGGCTCAAGCTGTATCCAACCTGTGAGGCACTCAAATCATGCAGCCAAATGCACATCAGCGATACGAACTGACGCTGCTGATCCTGCATTCACGAACTGGGTTCCCACTACACCTATTCCCTGGTGCCGTACGATCGTTGGTGCTCAGCCTTGACCGGTGTCAGCCTGGTTAAAAGCTTCGGGCTGCATCGCAACCATTTTGATCGGCTGGTGCATTTGAGCTACGGGTTACTGCTGGTTTGTCCGGTGCGCGAAGTGTTGCTGCGACTGACGCCGTTGCGCGGTTTCTGGCTGTTTTTCATCACGATGAACCTCATGCTGTCGACCTCGGCAGTGTACGAACTGGTGGAATGGGTCGGTGGCGCGTTCCTGGGCGACGACACGTCGCAGGCCTTTGTCGGCGCACAAAACGATCCCTGGGATTCACAAAAGGACATGGCACTTGCGGTGGCCGGCGCGTTCGTCAGCTTGCTGCTGGTTTACCTTCGCGGCAAAACGCAAAAAGCACCGATGACGACCGCATGTCGCAAAAGCACGAACACATCGACATAGCCTTCAATTTCCCTTTGTCGCGGTCGATAACCTGTTCAGAAGCCATCCACGAATGGCTGTAGCCAACTGACAGGGGACCACAGAGTGTCGATAAAATTTCGCTTGATCCTGCTGATCGGCACCGGTCTGCTCACGGCTTTGATCATGAGCCTGGTCAGTTACCTGGGAAATTCGCAAATGGCGACCGCGGTGAACGACAACGAGGTCAGCATGGCCGCGCTGCGCAATCACCTCGAAGCCGACATGATGCACGACGCGTTACGCGCCGACGTACTGTCGGCGATGTTGGTCGGGCTCGGCAAAAGCACCAGTACGAATGCCGAAGTGCGCAGTTCCATCGAGGAACACGCATCGCACTTTCGTGAAGTGTTGGGTGAAAACCTCAAGCTGCCGGTCAACGACACCATCAAGGCCGGCTTGAACAAGATCAAACCCAGCCTCGATACCTACATCAGCGCCGCCGAGCGCATTGTCGGGCTGGCCCTGGAAAGTCCGGATGCGGCACAAAAAGAGCTGGGTAACTTCAACACCGTGTTCAGCCAGCTGGAAGACCAGATGGCCGCCCTCAGTGAGCTGATCGAGACAAATACCCAGCAGACCAGCGCAGGCACTCAACAGGTCATCAGCAACGCCAATCTCACGCTGGGCATCGTGCTTGCCGCCAGCCTGTTGCTGCTGCTCGCCCAGGGACGCTGGGTGATTCTGAGCATCATGGGACCGTTGCAAACCGCCAGCCGCATTGCCGAGGGCATCGCCCACGGCAACTTGAGCGAAGCGATTGCCGAGCCCACCCGCAAGGACGAAGCCAGCGCGCTGATCCGCAGCCTGGCGACCATGCAGCGTGATTTGCGCGGCATGATCGAAGTGGTGCGCAGCAACGCCCATGGCGTCAGAGGCATGAGCGCGCAGTTGAGCAATGGTTGCCACGAAGTCGCCGACAGCAGCCAGCAGCAAAGCGCCGCCGCCAGCACCATGGCCGCCGCTGCGAGTGAAATGACCGCGAGCATCGAGGACATCACTCGCCACGCCGAGCGTGCGCTGAACATGGCCAACCAGGCCGAGGCACTGGCCAAGGATGGCGGTCGGGTGATCCATCAGGTGGTCAACGACATGGACGGGATTGCGCGTTCGGCGCAGCAGTCGGCCCAGGTCATCCGCACGCTGGATAAGGAATCCGAGGGCATTTTCAGCATCATTCAGGTGATCAAGGGCATTGCCGATCAAACCAACCTGCTGGCGCTGAACGCCGCCATCGAGGCCGCGCGTGCCGGGGAGCAGGGCCGCGGCTTTGCCGTGGTGGCCGACGAAGTCCGCAGCCTGGCGGGGCGCACCAGCGCCTCCACCCAGGAAATCGCCACCATGGTTGCGCGTATCCAGCAAAGCACCCGCGAGGCGGTCACCAGCATGGAGGCGGGCGTGGCTCAGGTCGACAAAGGCATGGCCGTGACCGCCGACGTCGAACGCGCCATCCGCGAAATCCTCGAGGCCACGCTGAACACCACGCAACTGGTGAACGACATCTCCCGCACGATCGGCGAGCAGAGCCTGGCCAGTAATGAAATCGCGCATCAGGTGGAGATGATTGCGGGCATGTCTGAGGGGAACAGCAAAGTCATTGGCCAGACGGCTTCGACCACGGATGATTTGTCGGCGCTGGCGGGGAAGCTTTCGCAGTCGGTGGATCGGTTTCGGCTGTGAGCCCATTCAACATTATTGATGTCGCCTGACCGGACGCCATCGCCGGCAAGCCGGTCTCGCTCCCACATTTGATCTTTGTCGTACACGGCATTTGTGTGCACAGGACATCCAATGTGGGAGCGAGACCGGCTTGCCGGCGATGGCGTCAGATCAGGCAACGCAGAACTACGGCTTAAAGATACTTATCCGTCACAGCCCCCTCCGAAGCACTGGACACTGTCTTCGCATACTTCGCCAGCACCCCGCGTTTGTACTTCGATTCCGGCCGCACCCAGCGGCTCTTGCGCTCGGCCAGTTCAGCATCGGAAACATCGACCGTGATCCGCCGGCTTTCCGCATCGATGGTGATTTTGTCGCCGTCTTCGATCAACGCAATCGGCCCGCAATCAAAGGCTTCCGGCGTGATGTGCCCCACCACGAAACCGTGCGAACCACCGGAGAAACGGCCATCAGTGATCAGCGCAACGTCCTTGCCCAAGCCTTTGCCCATGACCGCTGACGTCGGCGAGAGCATTTCGCGCATGCCGGGGCCGCCCTTGGGGCCTTCGTAACGGATCACGATAACGTCACCCGCTTTCACTTCGCCGTTGAGAATGCCGGCCAACGCACCTTCCTCACCGTGATAGACCCGCGCCGTGCCTTCAAAACGCAAGCCTTCCTTACCGGTGATCTTGGCCACCGCACCAGTCGGCGAAAGGTTGCCGCGCAGCACAACAAGGTGGGAATCCTTTTTGACCGGCCGATCGAAGGGCAGGATCACGTCCTGGTCTTCGGGGTAATCCGCCACGTTTTCGAGGTTTTCCGCGAGGGTCTTGCCGGTCACCGTCATCGCATCGCCATGCAACATGCCGGCCGCGAGCATGCGCTTCATCAGCGGTTGAATGCCGCCGATGGCAACCAGTTCGCTCATCATGTATTTACCGCTGGGGCGCAAATCGGCCACCACAGGCGACACCTTGCCCAGCTCGACAAAATCATCCAGCGTCAATTCGACGTCCGCGGCATGCGCCATGGCCAGCAGATGCAGCACCGCATTGGTCGAGCCGGCGAGGGCGATCACCACGCGGATCGCATTTTCGAAGGCTTTGCGGGTCATGATGTCCCGCGGTTTGAGGTCCAGCTTCAGCAGCTCCATGACCTGCTGGCCGGCGCGAAAACTGTCCGAGGCCTTGTCGCTGCCGACGGCGTCCTGCGAGCTGGAACCGGGCAGGCTCATGCCCAGCGCTTCAATGGCCGAGGCCATGGTGTTGGCGGTGTACATCCCGCCGCAGGAACCGGGGCCGGGAATGGCCACTTCCTCGATCTGCTTGACCTGGATTTCGTTGATGTCGCCGCGCGCATTCTGGCCCACGGCTTCGAACACGGAAATGATGTCGGTGTGGCCGGCACCGGGCCGAATCGTCCCGCCATAGACGAAGATGGAAGGGCGGTTCAGCCGCGCCATGCCGATCAGGCAGCCCGGCATGTTCTTGTCGCAGCCGCCCACCGTTACCAGGCCATCAAAGCCTTCGCACCCGGCGACGACCTCGATTGAATCGGCAATCACCTCCCGCGACACCAGCGAATACTTCATGCCTTCGGTGCCGTTGGCGATGCCGTCGGAAATGGTGATGGTGTTGAAAATCACGCCCTTGGCCCCGGCGGCATTCGCGCCTTTTTCGGCCTCTTTCGCCAGTTTGTCGATGTGCATGTTGCACGGCGTGACCATCGCCCAGGTCGAGGCGATGCCGATCTGCGGCTTCTTGAAGTCCTCGTCGGTGAAACCCACGGCCCGCAGCATCGAGCGGCCGGGCGCGCGCTCCACGCCGTCGACCACTTGAGAGGAATATTTGCGCAGATCGTTTTTGTCGCTCATGACTACTCCTCACCGGCTTGTCGAAAAAACAGATTGAGTA
Organism: Pseudomonas sp. LBUM1651; assembly: GCF_059716135.1. Classification (NCBI taxonomy): domain Bacteria; kingdom Pseudomonadati; phylum Pseudomonadota; class Gammaproteobacteria; order Pseudomonadales; family Pseudomonadaceae; genus Pseudomonas; species Pseudomonas sp. LBUM1651. The sequence goes on from NZ_CP166805.1 coordinate 2,437,187, forward strand.
TAGTGGCCCCGGCGCGCGTGTTCGGACTATCAGGTCGGGAACAGACGCGCGGGTTTGCGATGTCGTGATATTCTTCGCCTCAACTTGGTTTGACCTATTCAGTTTGCGTGTCCTCGAGACGCGCCAGCAGAATCACTGTCGCTCAAGTAGCTGAAGCCAATAAAGATAAAAAGTCAGTTCAGTAGGGACATATAAACTGAGGTCGATGGATCACGTCGGCCTTGTGTGCCCACCCCTCCGGATCTTATGTGCGAGTCCCCCACGACATCTGCCTGAATGCCGTGTGAAACAAGGGTTTCGTCGTGAGGATGGAAGGGCGGATGGCGTTTTATCAAAGGTGCTACAGATGTTTAAGAAAATGAACACGGCCCTGTTGGGGCTGGCTTTGTCGATGGGGATCACGTCCGTTCACGCGGAAGAGGCAAAGAAAGTCGATGTGTTGCTCATCGGCGGCGGCATCATGAGCGCGACCCTGGGTGTCTGGCTCAATGAGCTGGAACCTGGCACTTCGATGGAAATGATCGAGCGCCTCGACGGCGTCGCCCTGGAAAGCTCCAACGGCTGGAACAACGCCGGTACCGGTCACTCCGCCCTGGCCGAGTTGAACTACACCCCGGAAGACGAGAACGGCAAAGTCTCGATCCCGAAAGCCGTTGAAATCAACGAAGCGTTCCAGATTTCCCGTCAGTTCTGGGCCTGGCAGGTTCAGCAAGGCGTGCTGAAAAACCCGCGTTCGTTCATCAACTCCACGCCGCACATGAGCTTTGTGTGGGGCGATGACAACATCAAGTTCCTGAAGAAGCGCTACGAAGCCCTGCAGGCGAGCCCGCTGTTTGCCGGCATGCAGTATTCCGAAGACCCGGCTGTGATCAAGAAGTGGGTTCCGCTGATGATGGAAGGGCGCGACCCGAACCAGAAAATCGCGGCCACCTGGTCCCCGATCGGCACCGACGTCAACTTCGGCGAAATCACCCGCCAGTTCGTTGCGCACCTGCAAACCACCCCGAAGTTCGACTTGAAACTGTCTAGCGAAGTGCAAGACATCACCAAGAACGAAGACGGCACCTGGCGCGTCAGCTACAAAAACCTGAAAGACGGTAAAAAAACCGAAACCGACGCCAAGTTCGTGTTCATCGGCGCGGGCGGTGGTGCATTGCACCTGCTGCAGAAGTCCGGCATTCCTGAAGCCAAGGAATACGCAGGCTTCCCGGTAGGCGGCTCGTTCCTCGTGACCGAGAACCCGACCATCGCCGAGCAACATCTGGCCAAGGCGTACGGCAAAGCCTCCGTTGGCGCTCCGCCAATGTCGGTTCCCCACCTGGACACCCGTGTTCTGGACGGCAAGCGCGTGATCCTGTTTGGCCCATTCGCGACCTTCAGCACCAAGTTCCTCAAAGAAGGTTCGTACCTGGACCTGCTGACCACGACCACCACGCACAACGTGTGGCCAATGACCAAGGTCGGCATCAAGGAATACCCGCTGGTCGAGTACCTCGCCGGCCAACTGATGCTGTCGGATGAAGACCGCCTCAACGCCCTGAAAGAATACTTCCCGAACGCCAAGGCTGAAGACTGGCGCCTGTGGCAAGCCGGCCAGCGCGTGCAAATCATCAAGCGTGATGAAGCGGCTGGTGGCGTGCTGAAACTGGGTACCGAAATCGTTGCTTCCGCTGACGGCACCATCGCCGGTCTGCTGGGCGCTTCGCCGGGTGCCTCGACCGCTGCGCCGATCATGCTGACCGTGCTGCAGAAGGTGTTCAAGGACAAGGTTGCTTCGCCTGCCTGGCAGGAAAAGCTGCACCAGATCGTGCCGAGCTATGGCACTCAGCTGAACGGCAGCCCTGAAAAAGTGGCTGAAGAGTGGGCCTACACCGCCAAGGTGTTGCAACTGACTCCGCCGCCGGCGATCGGTCAAGTGGCGGCCCCGGCTGCTGCTCCGACCGAAGCGCCTAAAGCGCCGAAGGCTAACGCTGCCAGCGATATGGCTCTGTAATCAGGGTGTAATCTAAAAGCCCACTGAGCCGGTGACGGTCAGTGGGCTTTTTTGTGGGCGGGGTTTCAATCGGAAAGACCGGTAGGCCGCCTTGCAAAGTCCCGGACTTGTATCTTTACTGTTACTCGATGTAAGCGCGCTGCTTCATAAAATATGTCTTATTTTTCAATGTTTAAGCGCGCTTATTGAAGTTCCGCCCGGATCTTTTGTATCTGATCTGCTTAAGATAAAGCTCAAAGGATGACGAAAAGTGAAAGATAACTTGGCGGCAGTTATCCGAAAACTCATTTCCCCTTCAATGCGGTATGAGATGAGACAGGCTTCAAACTGGCTGCAAGACATCCTTGGGCGTGCGTGTGTCTGGCGTTGGGAAATTGCCAGGTTCAGGCTGCAGAAAGACAGTCCTTACGAGATCCTCTATATCGGCAGGAAACAGCAGCGAGAGATGGCCAAGCTGCTCATCGGCGGGAAGTCCCTGGGGAATGCCCCTATGACCGAGGGCGAGCCGGAACCTGCCGCGTCGAATCATGTGGTGGTGGTCAGTGAGGTGCGGACCCCGGGGACTTTGTCTATCCCCTTGTACCTGAGTGCCGTCGTTCCGCTGGGGCGCTCCATCGAGGACATCACCGCAAAATACGATGGTGAGTTGCGTCGAAACATCCGCAAGAACCGACCGCTCTATCACATGAGACCGGCGCTGCTGGATGAAGAAATAGACAAGGCCGACAGGGAAATGCTTCGACCTTATGCCCAAGCAAGGCAAGGCATCCACGCTGCGCAATTTCCCTCCGAGGAAGTGTTCAGGATAGCCAGGACTGTAGGGCGGCTCGACCTGATCATGCGGGATGACGAGGTGATTGGCTGTCACCTTGGCTGCGCCGTAACGCGTGGCGGAAAACGCTACTGGAGCACGCTGCGTTTCGGATACACCGAGGCGGTTTTTTCAGATGCCAAGCGACTGGGCGAAGTCAACGCGATTACCACCTTCATGGCGCTTGAATCGGCGATCAATGAAGGCTTCGATTATTACGACATCGGTCTTTGCGTGGCACGGCCGGATGACGGACTGCTGAAATGGAAACGAAGGCGTGGCGGTGACGTTGATTCCCTGGGTAACCACGCTTATATGTTTCTGCGGCTGCCCAAGACAGGTGTAGCCAGATTCCTTTGGGACACGCCGCTTTTTGCTGCCGAAGGAAAGGAATTGACCCTGCACCTTGGCTTGCCTGACGGGCCAAGCAATGAAGAGGCCGCCAGCCGCTATCATGAAATGGTATTTGGCGGGCTGCACAAGATTTATCTCTATTGCGCGCAGAATTCGGGCGAACAGTTTCTCGAAACCTTGCGCAGTCGCTACGCTAACTTGCAGACCCCACCCGTTATGGAAAGGATTCCATCCAGCTGAGTATTTTCAGGACGCTCTGTCCCGAAGGGAGGACTTTTGATGGAAAGCGATGTCTCGCAAATCAGTACTTCGACCGCTGGCAATCGAAGGAAATGGACCCTTGCCGCCTACAGGTACATGGCAAGAAAAAGACTCGCGCGCAAGGCAGAGATCAACCTGAAAAGCCTCGCGGTCAAACGCTGGGACGTTGCGCCGGGTGGCGTATCGTATTCTCCGAAGGCTTTCTTCCTGCCCGGTCAAATGGAACGCGTGACGGGATGGGAGGCGAAGCGCTTTTATCCGTTCGAGCATCCTGCGCGCACAATGGAAGGGCTGGGTGACGTGGTGCAAGGCCCGACACGCGGTTACTTGCTCGAGAATGTCTGGCTGATCGATGGAGCGCTCTACAAGGACAACGCAAGTTTCTGGTTGTCTCTCAAGCCCGGCAGGTTTCCGCGCATTGTCGTGGAACACGAGATCGACCGCGCGGCCGTCTTCTGCACGCAAAATGGAAATACCTGGTTTGGCACACGGTTGATGGAAGACTTCCCGACCTATCCATTGGCCTGCGACGAAGGCGTCCCGGTGACTACCGCGCCCTCCGCCCGGTTTCCTCTCTCTGCCCAGACCCTCGCGTACGAAGACTGGCTTGGCATGAAGCCGGTTCGCTTGAACGGCGCTTTTTTTCATGAGCTCGTGCTATTCGATGATTTCAGCAACAACCAAAGCAGGCACCTGCGTTACCGGGCCATGGGTGAAAAGCTGCTGTCGCACGTGAGCCATGAGGATCACCCTGGCGTGTTCATTCTTCGCGGTAGCGCCGGTGAATTGCGCCTTTTGCGCAACGAACTCGAGATCGCCGAACATCTGCGCAAGACTCGGGGGTTTCGCGTACTCGATCCTTTGAAAACCGACGTCCCGACCATCGTGGCGACCTGCGCCGGAGCACGGACCGTGATCGGGGTTGAAGGCAGTCAGCTCGTACATGGCGTCAATGTACTGCAGCAGGGTGGTTCGTTGCTGACGCTGCAGCCACCGAACCGTTTCGTCAGTTATTTCAAATACCTGACGGATCGCGACCAGCAGAATTTCGGTTTTGTGGTCGGAACGCCCGAGGGCGATGGCTTCAAAATCGATATTGAAGAGGTGGAGCGCACACTGGACCTGTTTCCTTCATGATGGCTGCCAGGGCCCGCTGATCCGCAATTTTTTACCCAATCTGCCACTTTCACCACAAGGGGGGCGGATCTAAAGTCGAGGACGCCTCTTCAGGGAACCTCTGGTCATGTACAGCCCGCTTACCCTCCCGGGCACCGCTCGCCACTTCCACGACCGCGTCTACGCCGGCGACATCCTGCTTGTCGCGGACTTACAGCCCATGACAGCGCTGGTCGAATTCACCCGTGCATTCCTCGAAGACGCGCTGCATCCCTGGCCGCCACAACACATCCATCGCCACCTGAACCACGAACAGCAGACGGTCCTGTTCGCAAAATGCCAGAACGAATTCGCTCGCTCGGCCGAGATCCAGCGCCTATGGCAGGCGGTCATCGAACAGATCGGGTTGACCCCGGAGTCTCTGGCGTGCGATCGATTGCACCTGCGTTTCCAGCCTCATCGGGAACCCGAGCAGTTCAGCCCACGCGCCCGCACCACGGCCACCATCGCCTTCCACCGCGATACATGGGGCTCGAACATGTACGCGCAGACCAACTGGTGGGCGCCGATTTATCCGGTCACGGCCGGGCGGACGTTTGCGTTGTACCCCGGCCTATGGCAGCGGCCGCTGCTTAATTCGAGTGTCACCTTCGATATGCGCGCCATTCTGCAGCGATCCCATCAGGACGGACGCAATGCGGTGGACGCCGACGAGGCCATCCCGCACCTGCTGGAAGCGATTGCCTCGGAGGAGGGGATCGCCGTTGAAATCGCCCCGGGCAGTCTCATTGCCTTTTCCGGCGCCCATGCCCATGCCGGCGTCGGCAACAGCACCGGCCTCACACGGATCTCGTTCGAGACGCGCTCGGTGCTGATCGCCGACGTGATGGCCGGGTTGGGTGCTGCCAATATCGACGGTTACGCGCCGTGGCAGACGCCGGGGTTGTTTCGACGGATGAGCGATGGGAAGCGCCTGAGCGAGGTGCTTGGTTGCGGGTTCATTGAGCGCTATTCGCGGCCAGCTTGAAAAAGCGCTGCGAATGGGGCTAGATCCTTCCCACTTGTCTCCTCGCCAGGATCTGTTTATGCCGCTGAGTTTTCACAAGATGCACGCCAATGGCGATGACTTCGTGGTGGTGGACGCACGAAACTCCGCCAACCCAGTGACCAGTGCTATCGCTCGGCGAATGGGCGATCGCAACCGCGGCGTCGGATTCAATCAACTCGCGGTGCTGCTCGATTGCGATGACGCAGCAGCGCGCCTGGTGTTCTGGAACGCCGATGGCACCTCGCTGGACGCTTGCGGCAGCGCAACGCGCGGTGCCGCGGACAGGCTGATGCGCGAAGCAAATTCCACCTCGGTAGCGCTGCGCACCAACCGTGGTCTGCTGACGTGCGAACGAACCTCCACCGGCGCCATTTCGGTCAACATGGGAGCGCCGCTTTTCGGCTGGTCGGATATTCCTTTGGCTCAGGAACTGGATACGGCTGTGTTGCCCCTGGATGGTGGCCCGACAGCGTGCAGCATGGGAAATCCGCACTGCACCTATTTTGTGGATGATCTCTCGGCGATTGATATCGCGACAATCGGGCCGACCATTGAAACCAATCCGCTGTTTCCCCTCAAAACGAATGTGCATTTTGTTCAGATCATTGATCGGAAGCATATTCGGTTGCGCATCTGGGAGCGCGGGGGCGGTATTCCGCTTGGTTCAGGTTCGTGCTGTTGTGGGGCGGTTGTTAATGGGATTCGTCGGGGTTTGTTGGATGAATCCGTTGAGGTTGAATGTGATGGTGGGAGCGTGACGGTTCAATGGGATGGGGTGGGGGCGGTGTTGCTTATTGGGCCGGTGGAGGCGACTTTTTCGGGGACAATCGCGGATAGCTTATTGAAAGCTTGATTGCCGCTTTTTCGTAGTAAGCGGAGCAACCCCCGTTGGGCTTCGAAGAAGACTTAAATGGATTCATTCATCGTCATGCATTAGCTCCAAGGCCTTGATCCACTCCCTCGTAGCTTCAAATTTTGCGTAATACGACTGTTTTTCTGAATCACTTAATTGAGTGAAAAAAGGCAGGAAGTAGTTGTCGTTGTAGTAACCCTGCGCGCCTTGCATATGGCCACCCCACCAGGAAGGGTTGTAACTCTCGAAAGCTACCCATGGAGGAGGTGCGGAGAATTTCTCGTCAGCGATGGCAGCCAAGAAATCAGCGCTATTGGTGACCAGTCGTACGGTCACGGAGTTGAATTCTCTGGTCGATGTAAAAAAAATCAAATGTTCATTTTTTTGGGTGTTTGAGTATTTTTTGACGAATAGTTCGTTGAAGGTTTTTTCAGTTACGTAATTGAATTTTGATTCGATGAGCGCAACAAAATTAAGGGTCTCTTTTTGATCGATTATGAATGAAGTGTAATAGGCTGGAATGCCCACGCCTTTCAGGGAAGTAACTCTCGGGTAGCTGGGCAGAAAACCATCTCTTGTTAATAACGACTTAACGAAAACTGATTTCAGCTCTGGTATTGAATATCCGGCAATCTGCTCTTCCGGTTCTTGCTTAATGAAGGCTTTGATGCGACTAAAAATGTTCATTATCTACCTCAGTCCTGAAGATATTCGGTGAGCCAACTAGCACCAAAATAACCAGCGGTGCCGAATATTATCCCTCCCACCGCACCACTGACGATTGCTCCAGGACCTGTTTCAATGCCAACCGCGGCACCTGCAACAACACCGATCCTCGCTCCAGTAATCGCTCCACCCCACCCACCGGCCTGTTTGACCACCTCCACGGAAATCGGCTTGATGCTCTTCTGCTTGATGGACTCGTCGGCAGCCAGTTTCAAGTCGTATGCGGTAAAGCCAATGGCGAATACTCTGACTACTCTCGCCCCTTTGATCAGTACAGAGGTGGCCTTGTAGGAGCCAGGTGTAAAAATTGCTTTAGGAGGTATTTTCTCCGCTTGGACCAATACCTCCTTATCAATATTTTTTACCCATTCTGCAATTTGGTCGATCTTTGCAAATTCTTAGGTGCGACTTTTTTGTACTCCTCCAAGGATTTCAGGATTTCCTCAGTGGTAACCAGTTTGGCTCCCGCAGCTTTAGCTTTCGCAACATCTATGTAAACGGCCTTTCCTTCAAAGCGTGGTGAGCCATCGGGGAAAATAGAGCTGGTTGATACATAGCCGGATGGATATTTTCTGCTGCTAAATACGTGTTCAGCTACCGTTGCGTTTGATTTTGAATCAACAGGCATCATGCCGAATTTTTCTGGCCAGATTTCATGCTTGATTTGAAAGTCTGGAAGATTTTTGGCAATTAGGTGAGGGTTATCTGGAGAGGCATAAATTCTTCTCACCAGAAAGCCATCTTTACCGATCTCATCGACGACAACAAACATGTGAATGTTGGCAGGCATTGGGTAGCCAGAGACATTGCTCACCGAACCGGCTTGTTGATTTGTCGGAACTTTGCAGGAGAACTCAGTCATGCGTCGCCCACGTTTCCAGTGCAGCCACGCCGGTCGTAACTTCCAGTGTTTCCTGTTTTTTGGTCGCAATACGCGGCGTATGCCCTGATTCGTCGGAAAATCCGGTGTAAACCTGACCGGACTCATCCTTGATGAAATAGGGCACAAAAGCGAGAGGCTGACCGTCGCTTCCGAGAATGCGGAATTGTTCATTGAACGGTTGCAACCATAGCGGCATTGCCAGAGGTGGGATGAAATCTGCTGGAGTATGGGCGTTACCGATGATCACTGTTCCAGAGCCACTCACCACTTTATTGCCATGGGCTCCGAGGCTGCCCACGGTGGCAGCAGGTTTGCCGTTGATTAGAACGGTTGAGGCAACTTCCCCAACGATGGGACTGCCGCACGCGCTTTGGTCGTCAAGGCGAGCAGCGGCCAAACCATCAAAGAAAACATCGGGTGAGCCAGCAGCGATGGGATTTACGCCATGGCCCGGGAGAGGACAGTCAGTGGGGTCCGTGACTCGGGCGGCGGGTTTTCCGGTCATTTTTAACATCCTTGTAAAATGAATAGTCGGCAATTGTTGCACAAAGGTTCTGCCAATAACTATCTGTCCTGTTTGGTCAATTCTCGACCCTCAGCACCAAAACCCTCAAGGAAGGCTCGTATTTGGAACACTTATGGGGAAGTTGTTTCTCGCAACCCAAGTAGGGGTACCACCTACTGTTGACCCTCGCTGGGTTGGCCACCGTTTAATTGCAGGATACGCTGCGTTACGTTGGACTAAAAACACTCCTCACTATGTGGATACGCCGAAAAAGCTAATTTTACCTGGCGGCTATTGGCTATTCCGATAGTCCCGGATAGCGACTGAGGCAGTTTTGAGGTTAAGTCGGTAGCCCATTGATAAATTGGTATAAAAACTTTCCACAATCCGCCGGACTTGCACTTCAGAAGCCCCCTCGCTAACCTTCCACCCGTCGCTGCCAATTCAGCGAACGGGTGTGGTAGCCCGGATACTTCATAGACCCAGAACGCCTCAGGGCGTTTTTTTGTGCTGGCTGCTTTGTGGCGGCTGTGCATGGGAGGCTTCGGCCTGCCGGGTTTCTATGACCGGTCTACCACCCTATGTACAGCCGTCTCCTTAATTTGCGTGGTAGCGGATGGGGAGATGCTCACTTCATAGGAGTTTCACAATGATCAAAGAAACCCCGAATCCCCCCGATCCGGACAGCCATACCGAAACCGATTTCGAGTTCATATCCCGCAAGCCAGCCATGGCCGAGCGGCGTCCCATTTCCATGTTCACCATCGCCCCTGACGTAGACACCGAAACCCTGCTGGCTCACGCCTGCGAAACCCTTGCCTCAGCCAGCGTCATGGCCACTGAATTGGCCTTCATCCTCAACGGTCCAAAATGCAATTTGGCGTTGGGGATTCAGCAGATGATTACGCTGGCGGAGCTGTCGGTGAATCGGGTGTTGGATCAGGTTGATCCACAAACGTAGGTGAGGGCGGTTGTTTTACGCGATCTGCAAAAAGAAGCTCTGTCCCATTTAGATGGGGCAGGGCTTTTGTGTTTTTAGATCGAACGAAGCCCGCATCAAGACCGCTTCAACACACTTTCCCCTGCGTCCTTGGGCAATCGAAGCACGTCGACCAGCGCCAACAACCCCAACACTGCCACCCCAACAAAGGCAATCCGAAAGTCCCCCACCTGCGCCTGCAAATCGTGGTTTTGCACCGACATCGAAGCGCGCAACAACAACGCGGCAACCGTCACCCCCATCCCCATGGCCAGTTGAAAAAACATACTGAACAACGCCGATGCCTCGCTCATCCGTTCCTTGGGAACGTCGGCAAACCCGATGGAGTTGTAGCAAGTGAACTGCATCGATCGCGACAAGCCACCCACAAACAGCACGGCGGCAATCAAGGCAAATGGCGTCTGCGGGGTAAACAGCGCGCAGGCCAGAATGGAAACAACACCGATGACGCCATTGACCAGCAGAACTTTGCGAAAGCCATAGCGTTGCATGATTGCCGTGGTAAACGGCTTCATCGCAAGGTTGCCGGCGAACACCGCGAGCACCAGCAGGCCCGCGTCGACGGGCGATAAGCCGAAGCCGACCTGGAACAACAGCGGCAGCAAAAACGGCAAGGCGCTGATGGCCAGGCGAAAGAGTGATCCGCCAAAGATGCTGACGCGAAAGGTGTTGATGGAAACGGTGCCAAGCGGCAACAGCGGGTGGGCGTGATGTCGGCAGTGATGCACTGCCCACACCGCAAGCATCACGCCGGCAATCACTAGCCCGAATCCCGACAACATGGCGTTGCCGTGCTGGCTGCCCAGCCATTCCAGGCCGCCCAGAAGGGAGGCGCAGGCGCCGGCGAGCAGGGCGAATCCTTTGCCGTCAAACGGGCGTACGTTTGCTTCACGTCCTTCGGGCACGAGCCAAAGTGCGGCCACCAATGCCAAGGCACCGAGCGGCAAGTTGACGTAGAAGATCCATGGCCATGATGCGTGTGTGACGATCAGGCCGCCCACCAATGGCCCGAGGATGGGCGCCACCAGGCCGGGCCAGGTAATCACCGCGATCATTTTCACCAGGTCTTTTTTGTCGGTGTTGCGCAGCACGGCCAGGCGTCCCACCGGCACCATCAACGCGCCGCCGATGCCCTGTAGCACGCGAGCGCAAACAAACATTTCGATGTTCTGGCTGAGCCCGCACAAGAGCGAGGCGAGGGTGAACACGACGATTGCACCGGCGAATACTCGTCGCGCACCAAACCGGTCGGCGATCCAGCTGGAAAGCGGGATGAAGATCGCCATCGCCCAGAATGTAGGCGGTGATGCCCACGTTCATGTCGACCGGTGTGATCCCGAATGCGCTGGCCATGGTGGGCAGCGCGGTCGCGATGACGGTCGCGTCGAGGTTTTCCATGAAAAAGGTCACCGCCACCACCAACGCGATCAGCCGTGTTTGCAAGGTGAGTCCTGCCTCGGCTGTGACACTTGAATCGGGTGTGGCGGGTGACTTCTCACAGAGGTGATCCTTTTTCGAGGCGCTGCAATCAGAAAAATTCGCGATGAGTTTTACCATCCCGAGTCCGCTCAGTCTCTAGCTCCGGGACTTGAGACGCTCGACGATCGCCTTGCCCACGTCCAGCGCTGAGCCCGGGTTTTGTCCGGTCACCAGTTCGCGGTCGATGACGACGTTGGAAGTCCACGGCGAGGTGTTGCTGCGATAGACGCCGCCCGCCTGTTCCAGCGCCGTTTGCGGATAGAACTTCATTGCGCCGCCATTCAGCAAACCCTTGGCCAGTTCTTCTTCCTGATTGCTGATAACCGTGAATTTATAGCCGGCGTAGGTCCAGCCTTTTGTCGAGGCGTTGCCGCCGGTTTCGAGTTGTCGGGTGAAAGCGAAAGGATCGGCCAGGGTCGACAGCAGGGCAATCGGACCATGGCAGACGAGGGCGGTGGTCTTGCCGTTGTCATGGAAGTTGTTCAGCAGTTTGCCCAGCGCGGCGCTGTGCAGCAGGTCCTGCATCGGCGCGTGGCCGCCGGGGACGTAGACGGCATCGAACTGTTCGTAGCCGATCTGTTCGACCCGCGCCAGGCTGATGACCGGCGACTCACCCGTCGAGGTGATTTTCAGTTGATCCAGCAGCGCCTTGTGCGCCTGCAAGGCCGCCACGTCATTGTTGAAATACATCTTGTCGTTGGACGACTGGTCCAGGGTCGGTGCCTTGCCGTTCGGGGTGGCGAAGGTCACTGAGTGCCCGGCATCGAGCAGCAGTTTCACCGGTTGCATCAGTTCGTTCAGGTAGAAACCGGTGGCGAAGACCTTCTGGTCCTTGAGGTCGAGGTGGTCGGAGTCTGACAGCACGATCAGCACATTGCCGGCCTGTGCGTTGAAGGCTGCGGCGGAAATGGTCATGGCGAGGGCGAGTCGAGCGATAGGGCGCATGGGGGCTTCCGTGAGTGATCGATCAGCGGGCGCTGATCGTTGATTCACTATATTCATGCCTCCATGGGCGATAAACTCGCTGCAAAGGAAAGTACTTGTTCTTTGGAGGTAAGGGTGAGCCGTCGATTCGATTATCTCGCGGACGTTGAAGTGTTCGTCACCGTGGTGGAAAAGGGCTCGTTGAGCGCCGGGGCGGTGTTTCTGGCGACCACGCCGTCGGTGGTCAGCCGGGCGATCTCTCGCCTGGAAGCGCGCCTCGGCGTCCAGCTGCTGCGACGCACGACCCGGCGCCTGAGCCTGACCGAGGCGGGCCTGCTTTACCTTGAACAATCCCGCGCCGCGTTCGGGTTGATCGATGACGCCGAGCGGACGATCCAGGGGCAGGAAGGCGAGTTGACCGGGCGGGTGCGGCTGAGTGTGCCGACGACCTACGGGCATTATCGGTTGCCACCCTTGCTGTCTCGCTTTACCCGGCAGTACCCGCAGGTGCGCATCGAGTTGAGCATCAGCAATCGGAATGTGGACCTGGTGGCGGAAGGGTATGACTTGGCGATCCGTCTCGGGCAATTGCCGGACAGTGGCCTGATCGGCCGCAAGCTTGAAGACGCGCGCTTGTGCCTGGTTGCCGCACCGGAGTACCTGAATCGTGCCGGCACACCGCGCAGTGTCGACGAACTGTCGGCGCATGCTTGTCTGCCGTTTGTGATGCCCAGCAGCGGCCGCGTCGGGCCTTGGCTGTTCCGCGAACAGGGGGTGGATCGGGAGTGGATACCCGAGGCGAATGTGCAGGTGTCCGACGACGTGCTGGGCATTGTCTCTCTGGCCGAGCACGGCATGGGGATCTGTCAGAGTTACGACTTTATCGTCCGTGAGCGGATTGAAAGTGGCCGCCTGGTGCGGTTGCTCGAACAGTCGGGCGGACGCTCCCGACCGTTCTCGGTGATCTACCCGCCCCATCGTCAGTTGTCCGCGACCGCGCGGGCCTTGATCGATTTTCTGACCCGGGAGGTGGCTAGTGATATTTAAGCACTGATCTGTTTCTGCAAGGATGAATCTGCAAACGGCCGTAAGCAATGTGCCACAATCGCTATCGTCGCAGCATCATGATCAGGCGGATGAAATGGATGGCCTTGGATTGCGGTACGAAACGGAAGATTTGATCGTAAGGCAGGTGCACGCGGACCGATTGCACCAGCTGTTCCGCCAGTCGATTTCAGCGGTATTCGGCAGTTTTCTCGCGGTGCTGATGCTGTGCTGGCTGTGCTGGGAGCGTTTTGATCACTCGGTCATTGCGTGGTGGATAGCGGTGCTGGCAGCGTCGTCGTTGTTGCGGATTTCGATGTTCATCGCCTATTTCCGCAGTCCCGCCAGTGAGCGCACCCCTCAGCGCTGGGAGCGCACGTATTGGGCCACGCTCGTGTTGTCCGCCGGTATCTGGGGCGGCGGCGCGCTGGCGGTCATGCCGGCCGATGACCTGTTGGCCCAGGCGCTGGTCATGCTGTTTTGCGTCGGGATGTCGGTCAGTGCGGTGTCCTGTTACTCGGCCTATCGCTACATGACGATCGTGTCCATTTCCCTGGTGTTGTTTCCTTGTACGATCTGGCTGTTGTTTCAAGCCTCATCCCTGCAGGTCGGCATGGGGGTGGCGGTTCTGGTGTTCGCCTCCTTTGTGTTCAGCGCGACGCGCAACCTGTCCGACGCGCTGGAAACCGCCTTTCGTCTAACCCGTGAAATGGAGCAGGCGCACAGTATTTCCACGCGTGCCGCCCAGACCGATGAACTCACGGGCCTGATGAATCGCCGGGCTTTTTTCGAGCACGCGCAACAGCTGTATGGCCACTGCAAGAACAACCAATTGCCGCTGTGTGCCGTCATGCTGGACATGGATCACTTCAAGCACATCAATGACACCTATGGGCATCAGGTCGGGGATCAGGTGCTGCGGCAAATGGGAGTGGTCATCAGCCGCTCGTTTCGCGAAACCGATGTTTACGGTCGGTTGGGCGGGGAGGAGTTCGCTGTTCTGCTGCCGGACACTTCGATTGAAGTCGCACAGCATATTGCCGAGGAACTCATCCAGTCGATCGCCGGACTGATGACCGGGCCGGTTCACCGCATCTCGGCCAGCGTCGGTGTCGCGTCAATGAATGCCGAGGATAACGATCTGCACAGTTTGATGAACAACGCTGACAAGGCGCTGTATCGAGCCAAGGCGCGCGGGCGCAATCAGGTCGCAGTGTCTGAATAGGCCGGAAGGTGGTCAGGACTCTTCCCGGTAGCGCCCGGGCGTCATGCCGAACCAGCGGATGCAGGCTTTGTGAAAGCTGCTCTGATCGCGAAAACCCAGCAGCGCGCCGATGTACTTCACACTGCGCGCCGAGTTACGCAGGAAGTTATGCGCGAGCATCAATCGCGCTTCATCCTGCAGTGCCGAGAAGTGCATGTCTTCATTGCTCAAGCGCCGTTGCAGGCTGCGCGCACTCACGCCGACCGCTTGGGCAATTCTGTTCAGGTCGCTGGGCACGCCTTGGGCCAGGCGCTCGGAAAGCACCCGTCGAACACGCTCGGTCATTGAGCCGTTGAGCAGCAGGTTCAAGCGTGTGCGAGCGTATTTGCGCGACGCCCCTTCAGTGGCCGCGCGACTGGTGATTGAAGTGACCGAAAGCGCCACACCGCCAAGTACCTCGGCGGCGATCGAATTCGTTTTGTGCCTGCGGGAGCTGGGTTGCCGGGTGGCCATCGATGATTTTGGCGCGGGCCTGGGCACGCTGGAATTCATTCGCCAGACCCGGCCGGATATCGTCAAGATCGATCAGGGCTACCTCCAGCGCGCACTCCTGGAGACCAACAACGCGCAGACCCTGGGCCATCTGGTGCAGCTGTGCAAAACGCTGGCCCCATGCGTGATCATCGAGGGGATTGAATCCGAAACCGATCACGCCCTCGCCACTGCCTGCGGTAGCGAGTGGGGGCAGGGTTACCTGTTTGGCCGTCCGCAGATCAATGCGCTGGGGGCACAGTGCCAACTGCAACCGGGGTCGTCATAGCACAGCACGATGCAACGAATGCCACGTCATGGCCTCATATGAAAACGAGCGGTGCCTTTGGTGCAGAAGGGCGGATGCCATTTTTTCATGACGAGAGGTGATTGTTTCCATGACGGCGGCTGAGAAAAACCATGTGGACTGGCTGGTCGAACAATCGATGCTGCATGCTGCAAGACAGCGGGCCAGGCTCTACTCGGGGCAAGGCCGATTGTGGCAACAGCCCTATGCGCATACCCGGCCCCGCGACGCCTCGGCCCTCGCTTCGGTGTGGTTCACCGCGTACCCGGCGTCGATTGTCACCCGTGAAAATGGCACGGTGCTGGAGGCCCTGGGCGACGAAACCTTATGGCACGCCTTGTCGAGAATCGGTATCCAGGGCATTCACAACGGCCCACTGAAAAGGTCTGGTGGCCTCTCGGGCACCAAACACACGCCCACCATTGACGGCAACTTCGACCGCATCAGTTTCGACATCGATCCGCAATTGGGCACCGAGGCCCAGCTTCAGGCGCTGACGCGCATGGCCGCCGCGCACAACGCGGTGATCATCGACGATGTCATCCCGTCGCACACCGGCAAAGGCGCGGACTTTCGCCTGGCCGAGATGGCCTATGAAGACTATCCGGGGCTCTACCACATGGTGGAAATCCGTGAGGAGGACTGGCCGCTGCTGCCCGATGTCATCAAGGGGCGCGACGCGCAGAACCTCAGTCCGCAGCAGGTCGATGTTCTGCGCGACAAGCATTACATCGTCGGCCAACTGCAGCGGGTGATCTTCTTCGAGCCTGGGGTCAAGGAAACCGACTGGAGCGCGACTTCGATTGTGATCGGGGTCGACGGCAAGCCGCGACGCTGGGTTTACCTGCATTACTTCAAGGAAGGGCAGCCGTCGCTGAACTGGCTGGACCCGACCTTTGCCGCACAGCAGATGATCATCGGCGACGCACTGCACGCCATCGACGTGATGGGGGCGAAAATCCTGCGTCTGGACGCCAACGGCTTTCTCGGCGTTGAACGCAAGCTCGATGGCACCGCCTGGTCGGAAAGCCATCCCTTGTCGATCACCGGCAACCAGTTGCTGGCCGGCGCGATTCGCAAGGCGGGCGGTTTCAGTTTTCAGGAACTGAACCTCACCGTTGACGATATCGCCGCCATGTCCCACGGCGGGGCCGATCTTTCGTATGACTTCATCACCCGACCCGCTTACCAACATGCGTTGCTCATGGGCGATACCGAATTCCTGCGGTTGATGCTGCGTCAGATGCATACCCTGGGCATCGATCCGGGCTCGCTGATCCACGCCTTGCAGAATCATGACGAACTGACCCTCGAACTGGTGCATTTCTGGACGCTGCACGCCCATGACACCTTCCTCTATCAGGGCCAGACCTTCCCCGGCAACATCTTGCGCGAGCACATTCGCGAGCAGATGTACGAACGCCTGGCCGGCGAGCACGCGCCGTATAACCTGAAATTTGTCACCAACGGCGTGTCCTGCACCACCGCCAGCATCATCACGGCAGCGCTGGGGATTCGCGACCTCGATGCCATTACCCCGATGGATATTCAGCAGATCCGCCAGATTCATGTGCTGCTGGTGATGTACAACGCGATGCAGCCGGGTGTGTTCGCGTTATCGGGTTGGGACCTCGTCGGCGCACTGCCGCTGCCGGCAGAGCAGGTCGCGCATCTGATGCTCGACGGCGACACGCGCTGGATTCATCGCGGCGCCTACGATCTGGTTGACCTCAATCCGGAAGCGGAGCTGTCGGAAGGTCAGATGCCGCGCCCGAAAACGCTGTACGGCAGCCTGACCAGTCAACTGAAAGACCATGACTCGTTTGCCTCGCAACTGAAGCGAATCCTGGCGGCGCGCCGTTCCTACGATATCGCCGCCAGTCGCCAGATCCTGGTCCCGGATGTCGAGCATCCGGGGTTGCTGATCATGGTCCACGAACTGCCGGCCGGCAAAGGCACCCAGATCACCGCACTGAACTTCGGCTCGACAGCGATCACCGAGACCCTGCATCTGCCCAATATCGCCCCGGGACCGGTGGTCGACATCATCAATGAGCGGGTCGAAGGCGATCTCACGCCTGAGGGGGAGTTCACGATTACGCTGGATGCTTATGAAGGGTTGGCACTGCGTGTGGTTAGCAGTTCGCCGATGATCTAGCCCGTTTTGCGGACGCCGGGAGGACTTCGATGAATTCAGATCTGACGTTCGGCATTGAAGAGGAATACTTCATCACTGACCTGCGCACCCGGTGCATGTCGCAGGAGCCGCCCGGCGCAGCGATTGAGGCGTGCAAGGCTGAGTTGGGCCCGTGTTTTGCCTATGAGATGTTTAAAGGGCAGGTCGAAGTCGCTTCGCCGATATTTACTGACGTTGCGCAAGCTGCGGAGTATCTGGGAAACGTTCGCCAAACCTTGCGGAAAACGCTTGATCCTTATGGCCTGGGATTGCTCAGTGTCGGCAGCCATCCGCTGGCGGACTGGCGTCTGCAACTGGCCACGGAGCAGGATCATTTTCTTCAACTGTTCGAAGACTACCAGCGCGTAGCCCGCCGTAGCCTGCTGTCCGGTCTGCATGTGCATGTTGAAGTGCCGAGGCATCTGGACCGAATTCGAGTGATGAACGAAGTCTTGCCATGGCTGCCGTTTTTGCTGGCCTTGAGCAGCTCTTCACCGTTTTGGGACGGCGCCGACAGCGGCTTTGCGAGCTACCGGCAAACGGCCTGTGATGAATGGCCGCGGATGGGTGTTCCGGAGTTCCTTGAAGATCAATCCGCCTATGACGCTTACGTTGCGCTGTTGATCCGTACCGGGACTGTTCGGCAGGCTGGCGATATCTGGTGGGGTTTGCGGCCTGCGGCGAAGTATCCGACCCTGGAATTGCGGATGACGGATGCGTGTCCACGTCTGGATGAAGCGTTGTGCATTGCCTCGTTTTTTCGGCTGGTGGTGGCATATGCCATTGACCAACCACGTCCCGGATCTGCCTATTCGCAAACATCCCAATGGGTTCTCAAGGAAAACCGCTGGCGGGCGAAACGCTACGGCACTCGGGCGTCGTTCATTATTGAAGGCTACGACCGGCCGTTCTCCATGAAGCAGTGGCTTTTCATGGCTGAACAGATTTTGGGCGATGCGGCGCGAGCACTGGGTGCAGAGTCGGTTTTTTCTCACATCAGGCAAATGCTCCGTGAAGGTACGAGTGCGCAGCGACAAATTGGCGTCTACCGGCGAGCCTTGCGCAGCGGGGAAGATGTTCATGCCGCACTTTCGCAAGTGGTGGACCAGTTGCTGATGGAAACGTCACAAGCGCCGTGTTTCGACCAAGATGGGACCACTTCATCCCCGACAGCGGCAATTCCGTGAGGACATCGACAGGGCAGGTGATCTGATCCGTATTTTTCTGCGCGATCTGCATCTGTTACGCATCAGACCTGCGCCTCACAATGACAGCACGGTCCGCATTCGCAGTAGCCCTTGCACCGCACTCTCATTCCGTAGGAGGCTCCATGGCCAAGATGTCCCTTTTCCTGGGTGGTTTTCTGCTGTTAACCCTTTTGATCGGTGCCCTGGCGACGATCTCTCCCGTTTAATCCGTTTCTCCAGTTCGCAAAAAGCACAACGCCTCCACTTGGGAGGCGTTGCAGTTTTCAGCAGTGTCACTTCAGATCAAATCGATCCAGATTCATCACCTTCGTCCACGCCGCAACAAAGTCCTTCACAAACTTTTCCTTCGAATCGCTACTGGCATAGAGCTCAGCCAGCGCGCGCAACTGCGCATGTGAGCCAAAGACCAGGTCGACCCGCGTGCCGGTCCATTTCACTTCGCCGGTTTTGCGATCGCGTCCTTCAAACTCCTCGTTAGCCTCAGAGGTCGGTTTCCATTCCACGCCCATGTCCAGCAGGTTCTTGAAGAAGTCGTTGGTCAACGCCTCTTTCTGCTGGGTGAAGACGCCATGCTTCGTTTGTCCGGCGTTGGTGTTCAACACCCGCAGGCCGCCGATCAGCGCGGTCATTTCCGGCGCACTGAGGGTCAGTTGTTGCGCCTTGTCGATCAGCAGATGCTCGGCCGATACGCGGTAACGGGTTTTGAGGTAGTTGCGGAAGCCGTCGGCAATGGGTTCGAGGAAACCGAAGGATTCCACGTCGGTCTGTTCTTGCGAGGCATCCGCACGCCCCGGTGTGAACGGCACCGTTACGCTGTGACCGGCATTTTTTGCGGCTTGTTCGACACCGGCGCTGCCGGCCAGCACGATCAGGTCCGCCAGCGAGATTTTCTTGCCGCCGTTGTTGAACTCGTTCCGAATGCTTTCGAGTTTCGCCAGCACGTTGGCCAGTTGCTCAGGCTGGTTGGCCTGCCAGGATTTCTGCGGCTCCAGGCGCAGGCGACCGCCGTTGGCGCCGCCGCGTTTGTCGGAGCCACGGAAGGTCGAAGCCGCCGCCCACGCTGTTGATACCAGCTGCGAGACGCTGAGGCCCGAAGCGAGGATTTTGCTCTTGAGCGCGGCGACGTCGCTGTCGTTGACCAGTTCGTGGTCGGCGTCCGGGATCGGGTCTTGCCACAGCAGTTCTTCGCTGGGCATTTCCGGGCCGAGGTAGCGGGAGAGGGGGCCCATGTCGCGGTGGATCAGCTTGAACCAGGCGCGGGCGAAGGCGTCGCTCAATTGATCCGGGTTCTCCAGGAAGCGCCGCGCAATCGGTTCATAGATCGGATCGAGGCGCAGGGCCAGGTCCGAAGTCAGCATCGTTGGATTGCGCCGCTTGGACGGGTCGTGTGCATCCGGGATAGTCCCGGCGCCAGCGCCGTTTTTCGCGACCCACTGGTTCGCGCCGGCCGGGCTTTTGCTCAGCTCCCACTCGAAGCCGAAGAGGTTTTCCAGGTAGTTATTGCTCCACCGGGTGGGCGTGGTGGTCCAGGTCACTTCCAGTCCGCTGGTGATGGTGTCCGGGCCCTTACCGGTGCCAAAGCTGTTTTTCCAGCCGAAGCCCTGCTGTTCAAGGCCGGCCGCTTCAGGCTCGGCGCCAACATTGTCGGCAGGCCCGGCGCCGTGGGTTTTGCCGAAGGCATGGCCGCCGGCGATCAGCGCCACGGTTTCTTCGTCGTTCATCGCCATGCGGCCGAAGGTTTCGCGAATATCCAGGGCCGAAGCGACGGGATCAGGATTGCCCTCCGGACCTTCCGGGTTCACATAGATCAGGCCCATCTGCACGGCGGCCAGTGGATTTTCCAGATTGCGCCCCTGATCGGTACGGCTGTCTTCATTTCTCCCGGGTTCGGCCACGAGTGGAACATCGCCGGGTGCTTGCACGGGTTTTTGCGCTTTGTCGTAGCGGGTGTCGCCACCCAGCCATTTGTTTTCCGAACCCCAGTAAACGTCCTCATCCGGTTCCCAGACGTCGGCACGGCCACCGGAAAAACCAAAGGTCTTGAAGCCCATGGATTCCAGCGCGACGTTGCCGGTCAGGACGATCAGGTCCGCCCAGGAAATGTTGTTGCCATACTTTTGCTTGATCGGCCACAGCAGCCGGCGCGCCTTGTCGAGGCTGACGTTGTCCGGCCAGCTGTTGAGCGGGGCGAAGCGCTGTTGACCGGAACCGGCGCCGCCACGCCCGTCACCGGTGCGGTACGTGCCGGCGGCGTGCCAGGCCATGCGAATGAACAGCGGGCCATAGTGACCGAAGTCTGCCGGCCACCAGTCTTGCGAATCGGTCATCAATGCGGTCAGGTCTCGCTTGACCGCCGCAAAGTCGAGTTTTTTGAATGCTTCGGCGTAGTTGAAGCCCTCGTCCATGGGGTCAGACAGGGACGAATGCTGGTGCAGGATCTTCAGATTCAGTTGGTTCGGCCACCAGTCGCGGTTGGTCGTGCCACCGCCGGCGGCGTGATTGAACGGGCATTTCGATTCATTTGCCATGTGCGAGCTACCTTTTGGTCGTGTTCATCCGGCTATCGGGCCCGGAGCGGGCGTTAAATAGCGACGAGCGAGATCAAGACACAGGCTGCAGGGCCAGCAGTTGGATCAACTGATTGTGGTGACCACACGGGAATTCTGAACAGCGGCAATCAGGTTGCCTGCGCGGTGACCCACGGGTGGCCTAGTCAAGCTTCGGGCTCATTCCTGTCTCCTTTCCAGCGCTAATCCGGCCGGCTTATGACGCCAGCGCAGACTAAGGTTAGACCCGAGTCGGGAAGTCAGCTAATAGGTGGAGTGTTGCGCCTTGATAGGCAGAATCTTTCACCGAAACCCTTGAGATGAAGCGCTTTTCGCGTCGAGCTTCGAGATAGTGGCTCAATAATATCAACTATAAAAAACTGCCAGCAGGACTGCATTCTCAACGTTGGGCGGTCTAGTGCTGGTTGACGCATAGCCCACTTGAGATTGTCCATGTCTAATCGCTCATTGCACTTCAAGTTGTTCTGGACGGCCCTGATCGGAACCGTCGTCGTCATGGCGCTGCTGTTGGGCTCCATCGCCTACATCGCTTACGGCACGTCAGTGAAGGAAACCTCCGCGCTGGTGGATACGGTCGTCAAGGCCAATGCCAAGGAAGTCGAGGTTGAACTGGGCGTCGGTTTTACCGTCGCCGAGTCGTAAGCCAGCGTCGCGTCGGCGATGCAGCAACAGCAGGTCGATCGCAAGACCGCCGATGCCATGACCCGCCAACTGTTCGAGGCCAATCCACAGCTGTTGGGCCTTGGGCAGTATTGGGAAACCAACGCGTTCGATGGCAAGGACAGTGAATGCGCCAACCAGCCGAATCATGACGCGACCGGCCGCTACCTGACCTACTGGAACCGAGCCAGTGGTTCGGTGAAGTCCGAACCGTTGACCGGTTATGCCCCGGAAAACGCCGACAACCAGTATTACTATCAGCCGTTGCGCAGCCGTCAACCCTGGGCCTCCGAACCGTTTGCCTACAGCAGCGGCAATGGCCAGAAAACCATGATGGTGTCGATCATGGTGCCGCTGTTGCAGGGCGGCAAAGCTCTGGGCGTGGCGGGTGTCGACATTCCACTCGAAAGCATCAACCGCCAACTGGCGAAAATCGATGCCTATAAAGGCTATGGCGCGCTGGTTTCCAGCAATGGCCTGTACGCCAGTCACCCGGATACGAAACGCTTGAGCCAACCGGCCGATGATCTGCCGACGGCGGCCCGCGACGCGATCAAGGCCGGCCAGCCTTACAGCTTCCAGCGCGATGGCTGGGGTTACGTGCTGCAACCGGTGCGCATCGGCAAGGCACCGAATATCTGGGCGTTGATGGTGGCGTACCCGCTGGCCGAAGCCATGGCGGGCATCAATCAGTTTCTCTGGACCGCCGTTGTCATCGGTCTTGTAGCGCTGCTGGCGCTGGCCATTGTGCTGTGGCATTTGTTGGCGTGGCAGATCCGTCCGCTGTCGGGTTTGACCGTCGGCATCCAGGCCTGGGGTGGCGAGTTGGGGCTGCGGTTTGAACAGCGCAGCGGTGACGAAACCGGCAAACTGGCCGGCGCATTCAACCAGTTCATCCAGCGCCTGGGCGACCTGGTGAGTTCGATTCGTCACAGCAGCGGCGCCCTGATGCAGATCTCCAATCACTTGGGCGATACCACTCAAGCTGTCGCCGATCGGGCGACGTCGCAACACACCGCGACCGAAGAAATGGCCAGCGGTGTCACGGCGCTGGCGCACTCGGTGACCGAGATGTCGCAACAAGCCGAGGACGTGGAGCAACTGGCGCGCAACACCGAAGAGCTGACCAAGCACATTTCCGGCGACATGAGCCAGACCCTGGCCGGCATCACCCACATCGACCAGACCATGGACGTTGTCGCCGGCGCCGTGGGCGATCTGGAAAAACGCGCGCAGCAAATTGCCGGGATCATTGCGGTGATCCGCAGCATCGCCGACCAGACCAACCTCCTGGCCCTGAACGCGGCGATTGAAGCCGCGCGGGCAGGGGAGCGGGGGCGCGGGTTCGCCGTGGTGGCCGATGAAGTGCGGCAACTGGCGGAACGCACCAGTCGCTCGACCGGTGAAATCGGCGAGATGATCGGTGCCATCGGCTCGGACGTGCGCAACACCGTGACCAACGTCCAGCAGGTCGGCGAAGCCGTGCGCCTGGGCGTGACGCAACTGACCACGTCGGCGCAAGGGGTCGATCAGATTCGCCAGCATGCCCAGGACATTCTGACGCGCATCAGCGAAGTCGCGCGCCAGACCCAGACCCAGAGCCAGGCCGCGACGGGTGCGCAGTTGTCGGTGGCCATCCAGGGCGTCAGCCGCATCTCCGAGCAGAACGATCACGCGATCCGGACCCTGCTCGATCAATCGATGCAATTGCGCGATCAGGCCGGTTCGTTGAACCAGCAGCTGACGCAATTCAGGGATTGAGATCAACCCTCGGAGGCTACGTCGGGATCTTCCGGCGAAGCCTCCGAACACTCATGGTCAAAGCACCACTCCCTCCTTGTATGAGAGCTCGACGTTCGTCGAAGAAACCCTGGCGGTGATCGCCAGCACCCAGCACCCGTTCGCCTATGCCCGGCAGTTGTCGCTGAAAGACCTGGTGGATTACCACTGGGTCGTCTATCGCGCCAACATGCCCATGCGGTTGTTGCTGGAGCGGAATTTCACGAGGCCGACCTGCGTTTTCCGGTGCACCTGCTGGAAACCACCTCGGCCTTCGCCACCTTGTCACTGCTTCAGGAAAACCGACCCTCGTCGCGCTGGTGTCGACCGACGTGGCGAAGTTCTGCTCCGGCTACGGCTTCACCACCACGCTGCCGCTGCCCATCACCTCCCTTAGCGAACCCTATGGACTGGTGTCACGCAAAGGCGTGCCGGACTCGCCGGCGGCCAGGCTGCTGCGTGAGGCGTTGTTGAATCCCGCCTAGAAACGTAGCTGTTCACCTAAGAGAGTCTTGAATCAGAGAAATCTGTGGCGAGGGAGCTTGTCGGATCGCCGCACCGTCCCGCTTGAGTGCGCAGCACTCACAAAAATCGGCATTGGTTGTCAGATTTTTGGGGCCGCTGCGCAGCCCAGCGCGAGCAAGCTCGCTCGCCACATTGGGATAGTGCCCGGCATTGAACGCGTGCATTCGTGCGATTCAGGCAAAAATGATTTGTGGCAGGCGCGGTGTTTGTGGCGGATCAACGCCGCGATACTCGACGGGATTTTGCCTGTCCCCTAAATTGGCCCACGGATGGCCATTACGAGGTTCGAACCATGACTGTTTCCCGCCGACTGGCGCTCTTGATGACCGCTGCCGCGTTGCTCACCGCTTGTGGTGAATCGTCCAAACTGCCACCTCAGGCCAGCGTCGGCCCATCGCCGCAGTTGCCTGAACCCACCACTTCGCTGATTCCCACGTTGAAGGTGTCCAAGGCAGTCGGCTGGTCGGGCAGTGACACGCCCAAGGCGCCCGCCGGATTCAAGGTGACCGCGCTGGCGGACGATCTCGACCATCCGCGCTGGATTTACCTACTGCCCAACGGCGATGTGCTGGTCGCCGAAAGCAATCACCCGCCGATGCCCGAAGGCGCCACTGACGGCGGCAGCGGGCCGCTGGCCTGGGCGAAGCGCACGGTCACGGGATTCGTGATGGGCCGGGTCGGTGCCGATGCGCCCAGCGCCAATCGAATCACCTTGTTGCGCGATGCCGACGGCGACGGTCACGCTGAAACCCGCACGGTCTTCATGAGCGGGCTGACCTCGCCATTCGGCATGGCGTTGGTGGGTAACGAGCTGTTCATTGCCAACGCCGATGCCGTGGTCAAGGTGCCTTACACCACGGGGCAAACCGAAATCAGCGCGACGCCGGTAAGAGTCACCGACTTGCCCGCCGGCATCAACCACCACTGGACCAAAAACGTCCTCGCCAATCCCGAGGGCACCAAGCTTTACGTGACCGTGGGTTCCAACAGCAATGTCGGTGAAAACGGTCTGGAGGCCGAAGAAGGTCGCGCGGCGATTTGGGAATTCGATGTTAAAAGCGCAGAAAAGCGCCTGTTCGCCAGCGGCCTGCGCAACCCCAACGGCCTGGCCTGGAAGCCGGGTTCGAACGAGTTGTGGACCGTGGTCAACGAGCGTGACGAAATCGGCAGCGACCTGGTGCCGGATTACCTGACCTCGGTGAAAGACGGTGCGTTCTACGGCTGGCCATGGAGTTACTACGGCGCCCACGTCGACACCCGCGTGGAGCCGCCACGTCCGGACAAGGTTGCCCAGGCCATCGCACCGGATTACGCGCTGGGCACTCACGTTGCACCGCTGGGCCTGGCGTTCTCTGATTCGCGCGCCATGCCGGCCGGTTTCGCCAATGGCGTGTTCGTCGGTGAACACGGCTCATGGAACCGGAATCCGCAGGCGGGCTACAAGGTGGTGTTCATTCCGTTCAGCGACGGTAAGCCTTCAGGTGTGCCGGTGGATTTCCTGACCGGTTTCCTCAATGCCGACGGCGAAGCACAAGGGCGTCCGGTGGGTGTAACGCTTGATCAGGGCGGAGCGCTGCTGGTGGCCGATGATGTCGGCAACAAGGTGTGGCGCGTGGCTGTGGCCAAACCGGGTCAGTGAAAACCTGAGATTGACCGAATGCTGCGCCACCCCGCGCAGATGATAAAAAGGCGCGCGCCACAGGGCACGCGCCTTTTTTTTTCGGGTCAGAAGTAGCTTATTTAGCTGCCTCCGCGGTCTGGTCCTGAGTCTTGTGCACCGCCTGGATGATGACCTTGGCCACGTCGGCCGGACGCGACTGCTGCGGGACATGACTGGCTTGCACTTCGGTGACCTGCGCTTTGATTTTCTTCGCAAACGCACGCTGCAGATCGGGTTGGATCATGCGGTCTTCGCGGGCGACGACGTACCAGGTCGGTTTGCCCTTCCAGGCAGCGACGCTGGTTTTGTCGTCGAATGCCGAGGCGCGAATCGGTCCCTGCGTGGCGGCCATGACGGCGGTCTGCGCGGCGGGAAGATCCTGAGCGAAACCGGTGGCCATGCCCTGGGAGGTCATGTAGAGAAAACCGTTTTTATCAGCGGCGATGTCTTTCACGCCGGGCGGTGCCGGGTAGTCTTTGCCCAGATCCTTACTGGCCTGACCTGCATCCGGGGCAAACGCGGCGACGTACACCAGGGCGCGGACTTTCTGGTCAGTACCGGCCTGACTGATTACTGTACCGCCCCAGGAGTGTCCGACAAGCACGACGCCGTTGTCCTGATTGTTCAACACGCGCTGCGTAGCCGCTACGTCATCGGCCAGTGAAGTCAGCGGGTTTTGCACCACGGTAACCTTGATACCTTCGGCCTGCAGCAGTGGAACAACCTTGCCCCAGTCGGAGCCGTCAGCGAAAGCACCGTGTACGATCACCACCGAAGGTTGCGGGGCGGCGGCCTGGCTGCCGACGGCGAACAGTGAAGTGGTCATGGCGAGTGCGAGGGCGATAGCCTTGGGTTTGAACATGGTTGGAACTCCTGTGGTTGGTGTGACGCAGTTTCAGGAATACGGGGGCGGTCCGGTATCGGTCGTTTATCCGAGGCAGGCCAAAAATCAGCGAAGAAAGGGGAGAGTCATGCGCGAGAGTGACGGCATAGAGCTGGAGAGTGCGATCCTGGCGTTGTCCATGGTCGGGGACCTGAGCATGGGCCAGCCCTTCGACCAGTCACGCCGTACTGCTCGCTTGGTGCAGTTGCTCGCGCAGTCCTGCCACGGTGCCGGGGAACACACCGAAGTCGCACGGCAAGTGGCCTTGCTGCGCTGGTCGGGGTGTACGGCCAATGCCGAGGGTTTTACCCGTTTGCTGGGCGATGACGTCGAGGGCCGCAACGCCATGCTCAGCCAGACACTGGGCGCGGCAGGCTTGCGCGCGATGCGCAAATCGGCGCCGTTGGCCGCGGTGCATTGCGAGGTGTCGGGCGATATCGCGCACACGCTTGGCCTGAGCGCGCCGGTCGAACACGGGCTGCGACATGTGTTCGAGCAGTACGACGGTGAAGGTAAACCCTTTGGCTTGCGCCATCCCGAGGTGCCTGAGGTGGTCTATCAAGTACTGCTGGCCGGTGATCTGGAAATCCTCTCCCGAGTTCACGGATTGGATGCAGCACTGGAATGGATCGCGACCAAGGGCGACCGTCGCTATCCGGCATCGCTGGCCGCAGAACTTACATTCAATGCCAAAGACTGGCTGGAATCGTTGCGCGTACCGCAAGACGTTCCTTCGCAACCGCATCGAAGCGAGGGGCAGGTTGCGCTTACGCTGGTCGGGGATGTGATCGACCTCAAGCTGCCTTGGCTGGCGGGCTACTCACGCCGGTCGGCTGAACTTGCCCGGGAGGCCGCGAGGTTGTGGGGCTTGTCGGAACAGTCGGCCGACCAGGTCGCGAAAGCGGCGCTGATTCATGGCATCGGCCGGGCGGCGGTGCCCAATCGAATCTGGAACACGACGGGCGTATTGCTGGACGGTGATCTCGAACAGGTACGGCTGGTGCCTTACTGGACGTCGCGTACCTGCGGCCAGATCCCTGAACTGTCGGCGCCGGGTCGGCTGGCGGCGAATGCCTATGAACGACTGGATGGCAGTGGCTACTTCCGTGGCCTTGAGGGCGATGCCTTGCCCGCCGAGCAGCGTTTGCTGGCGGCCACGCTTGTCTGGCAGGCATTGCGTTGCGACCGGCCGTGGCGTGCGGCCTTCAGCGACAGTGACGCCGAGCGTCTCTTGCTTGACGAAGCCGCGCTGGGGCGTTTCGACCCTCAGGCCTGTCAGGCGGTCATCGCGGCGGCTCGCGGCGAGAGCGCCGTCGCGCCCAGGGGAAACGCCAGCCCG
Source organism: Pseudomonas sp. LBUM1651 (assembly GCF_059716135.1). Lineage (NCBI taxonomy): Bacteria > Pseudomonadati > Pseudomonadota > Gammaproteobacteria > Pseudomonadales > Pseudomonadaceae > Pseudomonas > Pseudomonas sp. LBUM1651. The sequence continues at coordinate 2,465,023 of NZ_CP166805.1, forward strand.
CTGAGCGACCGCGAGACGCAAATCCTGCAGCGCATCAGCATGGGCGGCAGCAACAAAGAGGTGGCGCGCCAGCTCGGCATCAGTCCGAGCACGGTGCGCACCCATGTCGAGAGTGTGTTCCGCAAATTGCAGTGCACGACCCGTGCGGCGGCGACATTGAAGGCGCTGACTCTCGGATTGATATGACCCTCAAATGGGGATGTGTGTGGTCGACAACACCTGGCGCAACCCCATGAACGAACGGATCTGCCGAACCCCCGGCAGGTAAAGCAACTGTTCCGCGTGCAGCCGGTTGAAGCTGTTGCTGTCCTTGGTGCGTATCAACATGAAGTAGTCGAATTCCCCCGTCACCACATGGCATTCCATGCAGCCGGACACTTTCTGTGCCGCGGCTTCGAAAGCTGCGAAGGATTCCGGCGTCGAGCGGTCCAGCACCACGCCGATCAACACCACCATCCCCGCCTCCAGCGCGTCATTGTCCAGCAACGCGACAATGCCCTTGATCAGGCCCGCCTGCTTGAGGCGTTCGACGCGCCGCAGGCAGGCCGGCGCGCTCAGTTTCACCTTCTCGGCGAGCGCCACATTGGAGATGGAGGCGTCTCGCTGCAGGGTCTTGAGAATGGCGCGGTCGGTCCGGTCCAGCGGGTGCGGCTCCGCAGCTGAAGCTCCGGGTTTCTTGTGATTATTTGTTGCGCTCATAGTGGTTTCTACACAATAAAAATATGTTTTAAGTAGTAAGCGTTGATTTATGTTTCTTTAATGGATTGAAACTTGCAACACATATTTTCAGCTTTGTTCTTAATATTGAACTCATCGAAGCCCCTCCGGAAGAACCCGAAATTCAACCTTTTTTGTCTTTCGGTCTGGCGCTTGGATATCCAATAACAAGGAGCAGAGTCATGAACCTGAATCGTTTTAAACGTTATCCGCTGACCTTCGGTCCTTCTCCCATCACGCCCTTGAAACGCCTCAGCGCACACCTGGGCGGCAAGGTCGAGTTGTATGCCAAGCGTGAAGACTGCAACAGCGGCTTGGCCTTCGGCGGCAACAAGACACGCAAGCTCGAATACCTGATTCCCGAGGCACTCGAACAGGGCTGCGACACCCTGGTGTCCATCGGCGGTATCCAGTCGAACCAGACCCGTCAGGTCGCTGCCGTTGCCGCTCACCTTGGCATGAAGTGTGTGCTGGTCCAGGAAAACTGGGTGAACTACTCCGACGCTGTGTATGACCGGGTCGGCAATATCGAGATGTCTCGCATCATGGGCGCGGACGTACGGCTGGACGCCGCCGGGTTCGACATCGGCATTCGGCCCAGCTGGGAGAAGGCCATGAGCGACGTGGTGGAGCGGGGCGGCAAGCCGTTCCCGATTCCGGCGGGTTGTTCCGAACACCCTTATGGCGGCCTCGGGTTCGTCGGTTTTGCCGAGGAAGTCCGGCAGCAGGAACAGGAACTGGGCTTCAAATTTGACTACATCGTCGTGTGCTCCGTGACCGGCAGTACCCAGGCGGGCATGGTCGTCGGGTTTGCCGCCGACGGTCGTTCGAAGAACGTCATCGGTATCGATGCCTCGGCCAAACCGGAAAAGACCAGGGCGCAGATCCTGCGTATCGCCCGCCATACCGCCGAACTGGTGGAATTGGGGCGCGAAATCACCGACGAGGATGTGGTGCTCGACACGCGCTTCGCCTATCCGGAATACGGTTTGCCGAACGAAGGCACGCTGGAAGCCATTCGTCTTTGCGGAAGCCTTGAAGGCGTGCTGACTGACCCGGTGTATGAGGGGAAATCCATGCACGGGATGATCGAGATGGTTCGCCGTGGCGAATTCCCCGAAGGCTCGAAAGTGCTTTACGCGCACCTGGGTGGGGCGCCGGCGCTGAATGCCTACAGTTTCCTGTTCCGTAACGGCTGACGGTGATCTTGTGTGGCGAGGGGGTCTATGTTGGCCGAATGACATTCAAACCGTCGGGAGCACCGCCATGCATGCGACATCGCAATCCGCAGTCTGGATCAAGGAACCCTCGGCGGATGCCGGGGTGGTCATCGTCACCAGCGCCGCGTTGCCCAAATACATGATCGACAAGCTGCACGTGGCGATCGACGACTGGGACCAGGTGGCTTATCTGGCCGTCAAGCAATCCCGGGAGTTGATGCTCGACTGGTTGCGGGTCGGATTCAACCCCGAGCAGTCGACGCGGGTCGACGCGTGTGATGCCAGCCAATTGCTGCGCTGCGTTTCCAAAGGAAGCTTTTTACTGGACGTCGAAGTCGGCGCGGCCCCTGGCCTGACCTGGCTGGGATCTGTCTGTGGTCACCCGTTGCGCGTCGTCGAACTGGGAGAAGTAGCGTCCTCCAACGCGGCGATGGATCGACAGGTGGAAAACGTTTTATCGGCAACCCGAAGTCTGGCGAAAAGCGTGTTGCAGGAGCGCTGCGTCATTTAGCGAATCAACCACCCCAACAAGAAAGGCAAAGCCTATGAGCCAAACTGCCGACTGTCGTAATAAAGCCATGAAGTGGATGCGCGAACCTGCAAGTTGTACGCGCATCGTTGTCATCGCATCCGGACTTGATAGCGATCATATTGACTTGATCCATCAGGGTTTCAGCTGTTTTGACAATGTAGCGCTGATCCATGTCGAGACGGCGAATGTCGTCTCGGCCGAGCGTTCCATCCTCGAGGCGGTAGATCAGGTTAAAAGCCTCGCCCGAGCAAGCCCTTCGCGCCACCTTGAAGTGTTTCCCGACACCTGCAGGAGTTGCCCATGAACCCGTCCGACATTCATGCCCAATTGCCGGGCCAGACCGCTGAAGATGCACAGGAAATCGCTGAATGGCGGGATGCCTTGCTATCGGTCATCGCCCATGGCGGTGCCGGGCAGGCCGCGCAGATCATGGACATGCTGGTGACGCTGGCCAGCACCTGCGAGATGAACTGGCGGCCCCGCCACGGCACGCCCTACATCAATACCATCAGCGTCGAGCAGCAGCCGGTGTTTCCGGGGGATCTGGCGTTGGAAGAACGCCTGGCCTCGATCATGCGCTGGAATGCGCTGGTCATGGTGGCCCGGGCCAACCAGGCATATGGGGAGCTCGGTGGCCACATCGCCAGTTATGCCAGCGCTGCCGATCTGTTCGAGGTGGGCTTCAACCACTTCTTCAAGGCGCGCACCGACACCAGCGGCGGAGATCTGGTGTTCTACCAGCCGCACTCGGCGCCGGGCGTCTATGCACGGGCTTTTCTGGAAGGTCGCCTCGAGGAAAAGGACTTGCAGCATTATCGGCAGGAGATCGGTGCGCGCACCCAGGGTGCCCGGGGCCTGTCGAGTTATCCGCACCCGTGGTTGATGCCGGACTTCTGGCAGTTCCCGACCGGTTCAATGGGCATCGGTCCGATCAGCTCGATCTATCAGGCGCGCTTCATGCGATACCTGGAGCACCGCGGCTTGCAGGACACCGCCGGGCGCACCGTCTGGGGCGTGTTTGGCGACGGTGAAATGGATGAGCCGGAAAGCATGTCCGCCCTGACGCTGGCGGCGCGTGAAGGGCTGGATAACCTGGTGTGGGTGGTCAACTGCAACCTTCAGCGGCTGGACGGTCCGGTGCGGGGCAACGGTCGCATCATCGACGAGCTGGAGGCGCTGTTCGGTGGGGCTGGCTGGAACGTCATCAAACTGGTCTGGGGCTCCGATTGGGACGGCCTGTTTGCCCGGGATCACGACGGCGCGCTGGTCAAGGCCTTGTCCGCCACGGTCGACGGCCAGTTCCAGACTTTTGCCGCCAAAGACGGGCGCTTCAACCGCGATCAGTTCTTTGGCCAGAACGAAGCCCTGACTCATCTCGCCCAGGGCCTGACCGATGAACAGATCGACCGCCTCAAACGCGGTGGCCACGACGTGGTGAAGATTTTTGCCGCCTACCACAGCGCGATGCGCGAGGGCAGAAAACCCACGGTGATTCTGGCGCAGACCAAGAAAGGCTTCGGCATGGGCGACGCCGGCCAGGGCAAGATGACCGTGCACCAGCAGAAGAAACTCGACAAGGACGCCTTGATCGCCTTCCGCAACCGTTTCAATTTGCCGTTGACCGATGAGCAGGCGACCTCGCTGAGTTTCTTCAAACCCGCCGACGACAGCGCCGAAATGCGCTACCTGCATGAACGTCGCCGTGCCTTGGGCGGGTATATGCCGTCGCGGCCTACCACGTCGGCGTCATTGGCTGTGCCTGATATCAACAGCTACGCCGGGTTTGCCATTGCCGCTGAAGGCAAGGAAATGTCCACCACCATGGCGTTCGTGCGGATGCTCAGCGGTTTGCTCCGGGACAAGCAACTGGGGCCGCGTATTGTGCCGATTGTGGCGGATGAGGCGCGCACGTTCGGCATGGCCAGTCTGTTCAAGCAGATCGGTATCTATTCCAGCGTGGGCCAGCGTTATGAACCGGAGGACATCGGTTCGATTCTGAGCTATCGGGAAGCCCTGGATGGCCAGATTCTCGAAGAAGGCATCAGTGAGGCTGGCGCGATCAGTTCCTGGGTAGCCGCGGCGACCAGCTATTCGGTGCATGGCCTGCCCATGCTGCCGTTCTACATCTACTACTCGATGTTCGGCTTCCAGCGCATCGGCGACCTGATCTGGGCGGCGGCTGACCAGCGGGCGCGCGGGTTCCTGCTCGGTGCCACGGCGGGTCGCACCACGCTGGGCGGCGAAGGTCTGCAGCATCAGGACGGCAACAGCCACTTGATGGCGGCGATGGTGCCCAACTGCCGTGCCTACGATCCGGCGTTCGCCGGTGAGTTTGCGGTGATTCTGGATCACGGCATGCGCCAGATGCTGGAGCGTCAGGTCGACGAGTTCTATTACGTCACGTTGATGAACGAAAACTACCCGCAGCCCAACCTTCCCGACGGTGTCGAACAGGCGATTATCAAAGGCATGTACCTGTTCGCCCGGCATGAAGTCGAGGATGCACGCGGCAGCGTCCAGTTGCTGGGTTCCGGCGCGATCCTGCTTGAAGTGATCGCGGCGGCCGAGTTACTCGCCAGCGACTGGAACATCGACAGCGAGGTCTGGAGCGTGACCAGCTTCACCGAACTGGCCCGCGAGGCCCGTGAAGTGGAGCGCTGGAATCGCCTGCATCCCGGACAACCGGCGCGGCACAGCCACGTACAGGAGTCGCTCAACGACGCGGCGCCGATCATTGCCTGTACCGATTACGTCCGCGCCTTGCCCCAGTTGATCGCCAGTTATCTGCAGGCTCGCTACACCGTGCTTGGTACCGACGGTTTCGGCCGCAGTGATACCCGCGGCAGGCTGCGCGCGTTTTTCGAAGTGGATCGCCATCAGATCGTCTTGAGTGCCCTGACGTCACTGGTTCAGGAAGGGCGTCTCGACGCCAGTGTGTGTGCCGAGGCGATTGCGCGGTACGCCATTGAGGTTGACACCGTCGCGCCTTGGGAAGCCTGAAGCCGGGCTTCAGTTCGAGTCGAATGTTCAGGAAACGCTTATGAAGAATGTGCATGAAGTGCGAATGCCCGACATCGGCGATGCCAGGGATGTCGGTGTCATCGAAATACTGGTCAAGGCGGGCGATGCGGTGCTCGAAGGGCAGACCCTGATCATTGTCGAAACCGACAAGGCATCCATGGAAATTCCATCGCCAAAGACGGGCGTACTGCAATCGTTGACGGTCGGGCTGGACGACAAGGTCAGTGAAGGATCGCCGATTGCCTTGATCGAGAGTGAAGGACGTTTACCGGCGCCAGCTACCATCATCGAGTCCGTTACAACGCTCGCGGAACCTCAACAGGTTGCGTCGACACCGTCGCCCATCGAAGCGGTTGACCCACCGACGGACTTGCCGCTGGCATCACCCTCGGTTCGCAAGTTTTCTCGAGAGCTCGGTGTTTCGCTCAAGGCCATTCAGGGGACGGGGCTGCGCCGTCGAATCACCAAAGAGGACGTGTTGGCTCATGTGAAAGGCGCACTGAAAGTATCTGAAGCGGGTGCCCAACCGTTGGGCGGCTTACTGCCCTGGCCGGTGGTTGATTTTGCCAAATACGGCCCGGTGGAAACCCAGGCACTTTCGCGGATCCGGAAAATCAGCGGGGCCAACCTGCATCGCAACTGGGTCATGATTCCCCACGTGACCAATCATGACGATGCGGATATCACGCAGCTTGAACAGTTCCGCGTGCAGGTGAACAAGGAAAAAGCGCAGAGCGGGGTCAAGCTGACGTTGCTGGCCTTGTTGATGAAAGCCTGTGCGGCCGCCTTGAAAAAATTCCCGGAGTTCAACGCCAGTCTCAACGGCGACGAGCTGGTATTGAAGCGTTACTGCCATATCGGTTTTGCCGCCGATACGCCGCAAGGGCTGGTCGTCCCTGTCATCAAGGACGTCGATCAAAAAGGCGTGCTGGCGATTGCCCGGGAAATGTCGGCGCTGGCTGAAAAGGCACGCGAGGGCAAGTTGAGCGTTGCCGAGATGAGTGGCGGCTGTTTTTCGATCTCGTCATTGGGCGGTATTGGCGGGACGTATTTCACGCCGATCATCAATGCGCCCGAAGTCGCCATTCTGGGGGTGGGCAAAAGCAGCGAACGGCTCGCGCTGGAAGGCGGGCAAGTTGTCACGCGCAACATTCTGCCATTGAGCCTGAGTTGGGATCATCGCGTGATCGATGGTGCCACTGCTGGGCGTTTCAACGCCTATCTGAGCAGTGTCCTGGCGGATTACCGTCGGCTGGTGTTGTGACAGGCGTCTACTTGATCTTACAAATTCCCGTCGCTCGGACACATTCCAGATACATGAGCGCGGTTTCATGGGACCGTCCAAAACCATAAAGAGGCTTTTGCCATGTTCCGCAAACTGCAGCATGCCGCCAGGCTCCTCAGCCAGAGCACGCGCCTGATGGTGGGCGTTCCGGATTACGACAACTACGTCGCGCAGATGGCGCTGAATCACCCCGGCGAGCCGGTCATGACCTACTCAGCGTTCTTTCGCGAACGTCAGGAAGCGCGCTACGGCAAACGCAGCTGCACGACGCGGTGCTGCTGAACGCCGGTTGATCGGCGGGCCACAAAAAGCCCCGTCCTCTTCGAGAGGGCGGGGCTTTTTGCGTTTTGAAGATCAGCAGGCCGACCGCTTTTATCCGGAGCCTGCAATCAGTAATCTGTCACACCGACACTTGGATGGAGCCAAATCATGTCACTCACCCACCGCCCCGTACGTGCTGAAGATGTTCAGGCGATCTGCAACTTCCCGCAAACCCCTAAGGAGCTGTTTTTCATGTTTCCGAAGGCGCAGTACCCGCTGACGGACACCCAGTTGCTTGCATCGATTGCCCAGCGTTCTGACTCAACGGTGGTTGAAGAGAACGGCTCCGTGATTGGCTTTGCGAACTTTTACAAGTTCGAGAAAGAGGGCGTGTGCACAATCGGCAACGTGATCGTGTCCCCCAAGGCCCGGGGGAAAAGGCGTGGCGAAATTTCTGGTGGAGACGATGGTGGGGTTGGCGATTGACCGTCACCGGGCAAGTGAGGTGCAGCTTTCGTGCTTCAACGAAAACACGGCGGGGCTGTTGCTGTATCCGCAACTCGGGTTTGTACCGTTTGAGATCGAGGAGCGGTTATCGCCGGACGGTCGTCGGGTCGCGCTTTTAAATATGAGGTTGCTCACCCCGGCTCAAACCATGGACATCCCATGCGCGTAGTCAAAGCTTGCCCCGTGGTGCTGCGCAACATCGAGCGGCTGGAGATTTTAGCCTTTCGGCATCCCCTGGCTGGTCTGCAACTGGTCAAGGGTAGCGTGGAGCCGGGAGAGTTGACTGGCGCAGCAGCTGCCCGGGAGTTGTTCGAAGAGGCGGGTATCAGAGGCGAAGTAATACGGGATCTGGGCACCTGGAATTCGACGATAACAGGGCACACGTGGGCGTTTCACGAGTGTCTCGTGACACAGAACCTTCCAGATACCTGGAGCCATTTTGCAGCGGACGATGGAGGGCATGAATTCACGTTCTTTTGGCATCCATTGGCGAGCGAGCCCAGTGAAGAATGGCATCAGATTTTCAAGGACGCCCTGGCGTTCTTGAGCCGGCGTCTCTGTTGAAAGCAGGGCGTTTTTTATGCCGAAAAAGACGGTCATGAAGCCGACCCGGCGGCACGGGTGCTGGTGCTGACTGGCCACGCGTTATCGCGATCGCCTGGTTTCTCAGGGCATGGTGGTAGCGAAATTCACCGGCAGCCGAACGTCGCGCAACTGGCGCGGTGGCTTGCTCGACCCGAACTGAGCGCCAAGCGAACCGAAGGGCCTCATCGCGAGCAGGCTCGCTCCCACAGGTTTCGCGTAGCTCGCGCGATAGTGATCCGAAATACAAATCTCCTGTGGGAGCGACGGTGCGACGATTCGACCTGCTCGCGATGAGGCCCTATCAAACGCAGAAAACCCCGGACCAGTGCTCATCACGCCGCGTGACTAGACTAACTAAGGTTATCGAACGGCAGGAGCAACAACCGTGGCACCACTCCTATGGACTCGTTGATCACCGCAGCAGCGCGGGCACTGGCGGCGGGTGATCCACTCGCTGCACTGGACCGGATTGCGTTGCGTGACGATGCGCCAGCGCTCGCGTTGCGCGGCATTGCGATGGCGCAGCTCGGCGATCTGGTTCGGGCGAAGGCGCTGGTGAGAAGTGCGGCGCGTGCATTCGGGCCAAAGGAGGCGTTGGCGCGGGCGCGGTGCGCAGTGGCCGAGGCCGAAATCGCCCTGGCTTCGCGAGACCTGGGCTGGCCGGTGAAAGCCCTTGAGGCGGCGCGGATCACGCTCGAGGCGCACAGTGACCGGATCAACGCTGCCCATGCGCGGTATTTGCAGATTCGTCGATTGCTGCTGATCGGGCGGCTCGACGAGGCGGATATTCTGCTGGCCGCGCTGGACCCTGCACCGTTGCCGCCGGCTCTGCGCGCCGCCCATGAATTGGTGGTCGCGGGGATTGCCATCCGGCGGCTGCAATCGCAAACGGCTCGGCATGCTCTGACAAGAGCCGAGCATGCTGCGCGTGAGGCCGGTATTCCGGCGCTGACAGCAGAAGTCGAAAACGCAATCCTCGTCCTCAACAGCCCGGTAGCGCGCCTGATTGTCCATGGTGAAGAGCGACCTTTACTGCTGGAGGAAGTTGAAGCCTTGCTCGGTTCAACCTCGCTGGTGGTCGACGCGTGCCGGTATGTTGTGCGCGGTGCTGGCATGTCAGTGTCCCTCGCCACACGTCCCGTGTTGTTTACCCTTGCTCGCGCGTTGGCCGAAGCCTGGCCGGGCGACGTGTCGAGGGAAACACTGATCCGCCGGGCGTTCCGCCTGAAGCTCTCGGACGAGTCCCACCGGGCACGGCTGCGCGTCGAAGTCGGGCGCCTGCGCGCGGCGCTGAAACCGTTGGCCGGTATCATCGCCACCCAACACGGGTTTGCGCTGGTGGCGCTGGTTTCATCCGACGTCGTGGTGCTGGCGCAACCGGTTGAGGAGAAGTATGCGGCGCTGTTTGCCTTCCTCGCCGATGGCGAATCCTGGTCGAGTTCAGCGCTGGCCTTGGCCCTCGGCACCAGTCAGCGCACGGTGCAACGCTCGCTCGACACACTGGCGGCGGCCGACAAGGTGCAGTCATTCGGGCATGGACGGGCGCGACGCTGGATGACTCCGCCGGTGCCGGGTTTCGCGACGACCTTGTTACTCCCGGCGCCCCTGCCGAGTGACTAGGATGAACGCCACGAACCCCTGAAGAGGAAACCGAAATGAAACACTCAACCGCAGAAATCCTCCGAGAATACGGCCCGTTCACTGGTGTCGACAGCGTGCATGGCGTGACCTGGGACGGTGAGCGCGTCTGGTTTGCCAGTGGCGAAAAACTCATCGCCCTCGACCCGCAAAGCGGCAAGATCTTGCGTTCAATCGATGTCACCGCGGATGCGGGTACGGCGTTCGATGGCCAGCATCTGTTCCAGATTGCCGCCGACCGCATCCAGAAAATCGACCCGCAGACCGGCAAGGTGCTCAACACCATTCCGGCACCGGGCGGCGGCAATGATTCCGGGCTGACGTGGGCTGAAGGTACGCTGTGGGTGGGTCGGTATCGCGATCGGAAAATTCACCAGATCGATCCCGAGACCGGCGCGATTTTGCGCACGATCGAGTCCAACCGCTTCGTCACCGGCGTGACTTGGGTTGAAGGGCAGCTGTGGCATGGCACGTGGGAAGGGGATGAAAGCGAGCTACGCCACGTTGATCCGGAAACCGGGGAAGTGCTGCATAGCGTCAAGATGCCGACCGGAGTCGGCGTGTCGGGACTTGAATCCGATGGCGGCGATCAGTTCTTCTGCGGCGGTGGTGGCAGTGGAAAGGTGAGGGCGGTGCGGCGGCCCGAATGAAGCAACGTTAGCGAAGAGTCACCGCGACACGTGTAGGAACCTGGCTTGCCGGCGATAGCGATTTCACGGACGCCTTCGCGGGCAAGCCTTGCTCCTACGGGTTTGAGTTGAAACACAATTTTGTGAACGACAACAACCCTGTAGGAGCAAGGCTTGCCCGCGAAGGCGGTAGCACAAACACCCACAAAATCAGCTCAGCCCTCACAACCCCCAACCCTCCCGCACCGCCGTACGAATCCCCTCCAGCAACATCGCAAACGCCGGGTTGTCATTATTCTCCCGCCAGATCAGATGCAACTCACTCTGCACACCTTCCCCCAGGTCGATATCGCGAAACACCACATTATTGAACACCACACTGCTGGCGCAACGCGGCACCAGCGCCAACCCCATGCCGGCGTTGACCAGCGCCAGGATCGTCAGCGACGAGCCGAGCCATTGCACGTATTCCGGGGCGACGCTGCGGGTGGTGCGGGTGAACAGCTCGACGCCCAGGTGGTGCTCCAGCAGTTGGATCTGCCGGTTGAGCGGCGGTTGCGTCATGTTCAGTCGTTCGGCGGCGCGACGGAAGTTGAGCTCGGTTGCCGCCGGAGCACGAAGTGTCGTGCATCAAAGCGCTGAAAAAAGCCTTCCCCGTTACCCGTTGCGCATCGACCCGAACGGCAAATGGTCACTGGAAACCTCGATTCGCATGGTCGAGCTGCTGGGCGATCTTGGCGTGTCGATGCATTCCAACTCGCACTTGGGCATCAGCCTGATGGCGATGGCGATCTTGAGGACGCCATCGCCAGCAAGCCGGCTCCTACAGGGGGCGTTGGTGTTCAGACGGCTTATGGGGAAATGATCCCGTGATCGATCGCGTATTTGACCAGCGCCGCCGGTTTGTCGATGTTGAGTTTGCGGCGGATGCTCAGGCGATGGGTTTCTACGGTGCGCACGCTGATGTCCAGGTCGCGGGCCATTTCCTTGTTGTTCATCCCTTGGGCCATTTTGTACAACACCTGGCTTTCACGGGGTGTCAGCTCGTTGTCGGTACTTTTATCGGCGATGAGTCGCTGGGCGATTTCAGCGCTGTAGAACGTCCCGCCGCTGGCAATGGCTTCGATGGCCGCAATGATTTCCCGTGACGGCGCGTTCTTCAGCACATACCCGCTGGCACCTGAGCGAACGGACTCACTCACGTATTCGTAATTGTCGTACATGCTGAGCACCAGCACTTTGAGCGACGGGTACTGGCTGCGCAGCAACCGGGTCAGCTCCAGACCGTTCATGTCCTTGAGGCTGATATCGACCAGCAACAGGTCTGGCTGGCAGCGACCGACCATCTCGATGGCGTCCGCACCATTTTCCGCTTCGCCGACCACTTCCAGCGGGGCCATGACGGACAACAGCGCCTTGATCCCGTCGCGGACCAAAGAGTGATCGTCGACCAGGGCGACGCGGATCGGGGAGGGCAGGTTCATCACGGGCATTCACTCTTATTGTCAGGTCAGCGTTTTGCGCCGGGCATTTTCATCGGCAGCAGCACGTCCAGCTCACTTCTTCCCGGCATCGAAATCAGGTCGAATCGACCCCCGAAATGCTCGACACGCTCACGGATATTACGCAGGCCAATGCCGGCGTGGAGACGTTCGACCTGGGCGACGTTGAAGCCGATGCCGTCATCGACCACCGTCAGCCGTATGGATTCTTCAGACCCGTGCAGGTTGATGGAAACGTTTTTCGCCTGTGCATGGCGTTCAATATTGGTCAGGCCTTCCTGCACGATGCGGAACAGCGAGACCGCCGCGCCATCGACCAGATGGCAGTCGAATTCGTTATCGTTGTAGGTCACGGTAAGCCCGCTGCGTTGCTCGAATTCCTCGGCAAGTTGGCCAATGGCCGCCGACAGCCCCAGGGTGTCGAGCAGGGAGGAGCGCAGGTCGTGGGAGAGGCTGCGAACCTCGCCAATCGCTTCCCCCAGCCGCTCCGTGGCCTCTCTCAAAATACTCAAGCCTTTGTCCTGTCCGTTCTCCAGGACATGGCTGGCCAGTTCGAACTGGAACTTGATCGAGACCAGGACCTGACTGATGCCGTCGTGCAATTCACGGGAAACCCGCGATCGCTCTTCCTCCTGCAAACTGACGATACGCTGGGTCAGGCGTTGCAGTTTTTTGTCGGCCAGACGGTGTTCGCTGACATTCAGCGTCATGCCGCTGGCAAACACAAACAGCACGGCCACGAGGGCGACGGCGGCAATCGCCAACATGGTTTTGCGGATGCCCATCGCCACTTCGTCACGGGCCTGCTGAGTGGCGCGTTCAACGTCTTCAAGGTAAATACCGGTGCCGAGCATCCAGCCCCAGCGATCCAGCATCACCACGTAGGCGAGTTTGTCGGTTACCTGGCCGGAGGAGGGTTTGTTCCAGGCGTAGCGCTGAAAACCTTCGCCGGATTGCGCACTCTTGAGCAAGGCCTGGATCACCGGGAGGCCGTGCGGGTCCTTCATGTCCCACAGGTATTGCCCCACCAGGTCCGATTGCCGCGCGTGCATCAGGCTGCGACCCTCGCGGTCGTACACGAAGAAGTAGCCATTGATGCCAAAGCTGAGTTTGCGCAGTTCTTCCAGCACTTGCTGCTGGGCGCGCGCGTCACCGTGGCCATCGTCGTACAGCGGCGCGATCAGGCTCTGGGCCATTTCCACGTAGTTTTTCAGTTCGGCGCGCTTGCTGGCCAGAATGCTGTCTTCGATCAGCTGTGCCTGTTGATCACCCAGTTGGCGGTTCAGGGAAATCACCAGCGCACAGATGACGGCAATCGCCAGTACCAGCGGCAGAATCCCGAGCGCGACGATTTTGTGTTTGAGCTGCATCTTTGCTCCTGTCCGGACCGGGGGAAGGCGAAGGCCGGCATCATATGCCAAAGATACGCGCGTCCAGTAGCGCTGCTGGACGGAATGACCTGCGGTTGGGATGTCAGTCAGTTGAAATACAAACCCTTGTGGGAGCCAGCCTGCTGGCGATGGCGGTGGCACAGTCAACATCAATGGTGAATGTCAGTCCGCCATCGCCAGCAGGCTGGCTCCCACAGGGTTTTGCATTTCAGGCTGACAGATGGCGGTCTCTACGTAGAACTACGTAGAGACCGCGTACGTAGTAACGCGGATTTATTTGTGGACGGCATGCGCGGATATTGGGCCAGCTCCGCACAGCGGACACAATTATAAAAATTATCGCCGCAGTCACTGGCTGTCGGCAGGAGACACGCTATGCCCCGTCTGGCTAAACACCTCGCCTGGTTTGCCGTGGCTGTTCTGGGAGCGTTTGCGCTGAGTGTCGTGGCCCTGCGCCGCGGCGAAGCGATCAACGCCCTCTGGATCGTAGTCGCAGCCGTCGCTATCTATCTCGTCGCTTATCGCTACTACAGCCTGTTCATCGCCAACAAGGTGATGCAACTTGACCCCAATCGAGCCACTCCCGCTGTACTCAATAACGATGGTCTGGACTACGTCCCGACCAACAAACACGTGCTCTTTGGTCACCACTTCGCGGCCATCGCTGGTGCGGGGCCGCTGGTTGGTCCGGTTCTGGCGGCGCAGATGGGTTATCTGCCCGGCACGCTGTGGCTGATTGCCGGCGTGGTGCTGGCCGGTGCGGTTCAGGATTTCATGGTCCTGTTCATGTCGACCCGCCGCAATGGCCGCTCCCTGGGCGACATGGTCCGTGAAGAAATGGGCCGCATCCCCGGCACCATCGCGCTGTTTGGCTGCTTCCTGATCATGATCATCATCCTCGCGGTGCTGGCACTGATCGTGGTCAAAGCCCTGGCCGAAAGCCCATGGGGCATTTTCACGGTGATGGCGACCATCCCGATCGCGATGTTCATGGGCATTTACATGCGCTACATCCGTCCGGGCCGCATCGGTGAAATCTCCGTGATCGGCGTATTGCTGTTGCTCGGTTCGATCTGGCTGGGTGGGCAGATTGCCGCCGATCCGGTCTGGGCCAAGGCCTTCACCTTTACGGGCATCCAGATCACCTGGATGTTGATCGGCTACGGTTTCGTTGCTGCGGTACTGCCGGTGTGGCTGATCCTGGCACCGCGTGACTACCTGTCGACGTTCCTGAAAATCGGCACCATCATCGCTTTGGCGATCGGCATCCTGATCACCATGCCTGATCTGAAAATGCCGGCGCTGACCCAATTCATCGACGGCACCGGGCCGGTATGGAAGGGCGGTCTGTTCCCGTTCCTGTTCATCACCATCGCCTGTGGCGCGGTCTCGGGTTTCCATGCGCTGATTGCTTCCGGCACCACGCCGAAGTTGCTGGCGAGTGAAGGTCATGCCCGCTACATCGGTTACGGCGGCATGCTGATGGAGTCCTTCGTGGCCATCATGGCGATGGTTGCCGCGTCGGTGATCGATCCAGGCGTGTACTTCGCCATGAACAGCCCGGCGGCGCTTGTCGGCTCTGATGCTGTTTCGGTTGCTCAGACCGTCAGCAGCTGGGGCTTTGCAATTACCCCGGAAGCGCTGCAAGCGGTGGCCAAGGACATCGGGGAAACCACCATCCTGGCCCGTGCCGGCGGTGCGCCGACCCTGGCGGTCGGTATCGCGCAGATCCTGCACAGTGTCCTGCCGGGTGAAAACACCATGGCGTTCTGGTACCACTTTGCGATCCTGTTCGAAGCGCTGTTCATCCTGACTGCGGTGGACGCCGGCACCCGTGCCGGACGCTTCATGCTCCAGGATTTGCTTGGCTCCTTCGTACCGGCGCTGAAACGCACCGAATCCTGGACGGCCAACCTGATCGCGACCGCCGGTTGTGTGGCGATGTGGGGTTACTTGCTCTACCAAGGCGTGATCGACCCGTTGGGTGGCATCAACACCTTGTGGCCGCTGTTCGGCATCTCCAACCAGATGCTGGCCGGTATCGCGCTGATGTTGGCGACGGTTGTTCTGATCAAAATGAAGCGTCAACGCTACGTCTGGGTCACCATGTTGCCAGCGGTCTGGCTGCTGATCTGCACCACCACCGCCGGCTTCATCAAGCTGTTCGACGCCAACCCGGCCATCGGTTTCCTCGCGCTGGCCAAGAAGTACAGCGATGCCTTGGCCAACGGTCAGGTACTCGCACCGGCCAAGAGCATCGAGCAGATGCAGCACGTGATCTACAACGCTTACACCAACGCGACGCTGACGGCGCTGTTCCTGCTGGTGGTCTTCAGCATCCTGTTCTTTGCCCTCAAGGTCGGTATCGCCGCCTGGGGAACCAAGGAGCGCACGGATAAAGAAGCGCCCTATCAAGCGTTGCCGGACGCGTAATCGAGGAGTGCAGCATGTTCAATGACCTGAGTCGCCTCGGTAAATACCTCGGTCAGGCCGCGCGCCTGATGGTCGGCATGCCCGACTACGACACTTACGTCGAGCACATGCAGACCAAACACCCGGACAAACCGGTGATGAGTTATGAGGTGTTCTTCCGGGAACGCCAGGAAGCTCGTTATGGCAGCAAGGCGGGGCCGAAGTGCTGTTGACCCGGTTGTCGGGTTAACAGCAATCCCTGTGGGAGCTAGCCTGCTAGCGATGGCTGGCTCCCACATTTGTTTTGCGCAGCAACTTTCAGGGTTTACGTTCGATAATGGTTCGCCCCGGTTCACTATGGCAATCAAGTTTGTCCCTATAGTAGAGACACACCGATTGCAGCACATCACTGGCACAAGCCCCGCTAATCCTTCTATCAATGGCAAAACTCGCCACGTCGCCTTTCAGTTGAATATCCACCCCTGACACTGTTTCCAGTCGCTGCTTGATCTCTCCCAGTGTCCAGGGCTTTGAACTGAACACAATGCTGTCGGCCGGGTATTGTTTATTCAGCCACCAATAGATGCCTCCCAATACGGCGAAACAGGTCAGCAGGCAAAGCAGGGGAGGCGGCAACTTCACGTGGACTTTGTCATAGATGATTTCCGTGAGCGCTTGCCAGAGTTTCAGGCGAAAGGACAAGCCAAGGCCCACAAGCAGCAAGATCGCGGCACCGATCATCGCCATTATCAAACCGGTTCGGTCAAGGTCCGATAACTCTTCAAGGCATGTGAAGTTCATGAGCCTTCACCTCTGTGCTGGCGAGAAGTAAAGAACGCGCAGTTGAATATCCTTTCTGTAATTGATCTGGACATAACCGCGACCCAGTTCAACGTCGCTCTCGGCATCCCACTTGAGGGTGTGCGGCTCTTTTTTGCCGAGGAAGATCGCTTCCAGTTCGCCGCTGTATTTGTGTGCCACATCCTGAATCACCGCATCCAGCTGCTTGATTGGCGCTTCTGCTATTTGCGGGGCTGCGCGAAACAGGCTGGCGCGGGCCATGACGGGCAAGCTGCGTTCTATGAATTCTTGCTCGCTGAGTGGCGTGATGTTGCCCGTTTTTACGAACTCGAGATAACGACTGAAAATATCCGGTGCGACATCTAACTGGGCCTGCAGCGTGTTGGTACCCAGCCTCGGGTTAGTCAGCACATCAGGATTGGCGCCGATACCGGCGAAGGAGATCTCGCAGATACTGGCCTTTGCGTACATGAATACGCCACAGGCACCACTCGTGCCGTAGGCTTGATAATCCCGACTGCTGAACTCGCACTCACAGGTTTTGACATCGGCTAGAGCGTTGCTTGCAGCCGATGCAGCAAGAAGGAGTCCGCCAAGAACGCCGGCGGGTAATCTCGGATATAAAAGCATAGGAAGGTCTACCTCTTTTCATGTAGAGGAAGATGCGTTGTGTTGAGCGTAGCGGGAGGTTGAAATCTTTGCCTGTGCAGGGAAGGGCATTCAATCGCGGTTTACGGCAACTCTTCCCATTTGACATCGGTCAAACCGGACTTTTCAGCGTGGTCGAGCAACTTCGCGTGATTGTCCTGAGCGTTGTCTTCCCCATACAAAAGGCCCACGCCCGCGTGCAGGCACGCGTAGTACCACGCATCTTCATCGGTCATGTAAACGTCCGGCTGGACAAACATTCGACGCGAGCCATTCAAACAGTAAGTGATTTCAAAATGCCGAGAGCGCATCAGCCAAATTCTCCAGGTGATGCGGCTCCGACATTAGTGGCTTAGTGCCAGTTCCTTTTCTTGTTCTTTTTCTTTTTCTTTTTCTTTTTCGGGCTTCTTCCTGCCTCTGCAAAACGCGGAGGTTTTTTTGTCCTGAAAAAGCGCTCCCTCAGTTGAAGTTGTTCATGCGCCGTAACAAGCGACTAGAACAATGAGCGCAAGAAAACAGACCAACTGAACGCAATAGAAGGCAAAACGAACCGCCACGAACGCATCGGTTTGCACGTGGGATACGTGAACCAGCGACTGGCACACGCGAGCGATCAGGACGAATGTGGACAAGTAGTTCACTGCAGGGCTGTTGACCCCAAGGGCTGAAATCACGAGCACGATGGCGCCAAAGACAGGCAGGTTTTCCACACAATTGGCATGCGCTCTTGTCCCGCGCCGATACCAATCCTCGCCATCGACCTGATCGCTTCGGAAAGAGGCAATCGGAACATTCGAGAACAGGATTCTGACCCAGCGATACACCCCGACGGTTGCCATCAGCAGCAGCAAAGTCCAGGTCGCAAATCCAAGCAACATCCACATCGGTATCGTCATGGCGGCCATCCTCGATCAATCATTTTCAGCACGTCATTCCAGAGCCGCGCGGCCGATGTGTGGTCGGTCGCGCCCTGTCGATCAATGGCTCATGATGGGGGCCAGTGCGGTCTGAATCCTGGACATCTGTGCGGGTGTTGTCATGCGCGAAAGCAGACGGCCAAAGTGTGGATGCTGCACGCCCGAGATAATGTATTGCCAGCGGTAGGCGCTCAGCACGCAGGCTTTGATTTGCGCTGTCTCATCGACACCGAACGCTGGTGAAACAGTTCGAATGAAGTAGTCGGCGTCGGAGGCCGATTGTGCCTGCAGGATTGCGTCGACGGCTGCCACCAGCGCAATCAGATCGTTCACTGCCTGGTCGCGCTCGGCTGGCGAGAGTTTCGCGTGCTCCGCCTCCCACTCCAGTTCGTCGAGTACGACGTGCCGGCTTTCATCCTTCCAGTGAAATTTGAAGACATCCTTGAAGAGTGGGCACAACTCCTCGCGCGGGGCGATGCTTTTTACGTAGTGCGTCTGAACAAACAGTTCGATATGACAGGTCAGCGCCAGCACCGACCAGGTGCTGGATGCAAGTACCGCGCGCGCCACATCGTTTGGATCGGCAACTTGACGATATCCCGCTGGCAATTGCAAACCAATCATCGTCTCTACGCGCCGGAACAGCTCCTGGTGCTTGATCTCGTCGTTGGAAAATCGCACCAGCGCTTCGAGTGCAAGCTGATCGTCAAAGACATGACCCCGACCTTGATCGAGCATTTTGGCACTGATAAAACGCTCGACCAGACCAAAGATAAACGCATAGGTTCTGCCCTGAATCTGACTGAGCAGACGCGCCTCGTCGGCGGCGAGAAAGGTCAGGCGGTCGATCCGCGAAAGTCCGTCAGGCAAGAATTTGCGCGAGAAGTCGAAACTCCGGTCCTGGAGCAAATCGCGATCGATCTGCCATTCCGCTTTCTTTGATGATCTGACAATTTGAGCATATCGGGCGGCGTTGCCCGAAACTGAGCCGGGTATGGTAGCAACGGTGTTCATAGTGATCTCCTGCTTCCCTGGTCGAGTTGGAACGGGTCAATTACGGTAACGTCGGAGCCAATGACCATGGGTGAAGCCTCTGGGGATCGTCTCGATCACTGAGTCAACGTTGGTGCTAATCTAGGCCTCGCAGTTCAGGCCAAGAATGACCAGTGCGCCTGATTACATGCTCCGGACTCCGGAAAGGAGGGCTGGCAATTGTTGGATGCGCTTTCTGATGTCTTGCGAGTGATTCGGCTGTCTGGAGGGGTTTTTCTCGAGGCGGAATTCACTGCGCCCTGGTGCATCAACGGAAGACTCTCTGCGGACGACTGCAAACCGTTCCTGGCGACTCCTCGACATGTCATTGCGTCGCATTTTGTCGCCGCGGGGCACATGCAATTGAGAATCGACGGTGGCGCTACTGTCGACGTGCGGGCAGGTGAACTCATTCTGCCTCCGCGCAATGATGTTCATACTTTTGGCAGCGACCTGAGCATTGCGCCCATGCATGCGCGCGAAGTTGTTCAGCCGCCGGAAGTCGGCGGCATCTCACGAATCAAGTACGGCGGAGGCGGCGAGGTCACGCAGTTATTGTGTGGATTCCTCGGCTCGGAAACGCCCTTCAGTCCGTTGCTTTCATCGCTGCCATCCTTATTGAAACTGGACGTACGCGCGACGGCTTCCGGAGCCTGGATTGAAAGCTCGTTCCGTTTCGCTGTCAGTGAGATTGCGGCGGGGCGAGTCGGCTCGACAACGATCATCGCCAAGCTATCCGAACTGCTATTCGTCGAAGCCGTCAGCCAGTATGTCGCGAGCCTCCCCGCTGAGCGGCGCGGGTGGCTGGCAGGTTTGCGGGATCCGCATATCGGGCGTGCATTGGCGCTGCTTCATGCTCGTCCGACCGAGGGCTGGACTGCAGAAGCCCTGGCGCTTGAAGTGGGCATGTCGCGCTCGGTATTCGCTGAGCGATTCACGGCATTGGTCGGACAGCCACCGATGCAATACCTGACGCTTTGGCGTATGCACGTGGCGGCTCAACACCTGCGCGAAGGTCGCGGAAATGTGGCGCAGATTGGCTTTGCAGTGGGCTACGAATCCGAAGCGGCGTTCAGTCGTGCATTCAAGCGCCAGTTCGGTACATCACCCGGCACTTGGCGCAGACAATCTGCATGATCCACCGGACAGCAATAATGTCGTGAGGGATCGTCAGGGCGCGCTAATTGATCTGCACAATGACCGGACCTTCCGTGATGACCGGTGGGAACGCATGGATGTGCGAGGCGTTTTTCTGAATCCAGTCGCGTGCGACTTTCATGCTCTCGTCGGTGCCGGCCTTGTCCGTGCAAACAGTTATCGATATACCGCCATCACCGAGAGGCAGCAGTGTGTAGCTTGCGAGGCCGGCAACTTTCCGGAGGGCAGCTTCGACGTCGGTTTTTTGCTCTTCTAAAAAATCGAAAAGCTGTTTTGCGCCAGGACCCGAGTAGGTTCTTATGACCGCGTACATGGTCGTCTCCTTTGCGAGTTACCGTCTTGATACCCATCCAGATTCGCGGGTGGCCGCTATCACTTGGATTTCAGTTCGTCCTGATCTATTCAGCTTAGTCAAACGCCGGTGACACGCGAAATGCAACGACCACCGGCAGCTCCTGGCCCAGAGCCGCGGCGGTCGATCAATCAGGCGGCGGGGAGCAGGCCTTTCTGTTTGGCGACATGAGTTGCCAGTGCGTCCATCAAGTCCGGGGACAGGCAGTCATAGGGCTCCAGGCCGATCGAGCGCAGGCGCTCACGGATGGCCTTCATTTGCGCGGGCGGTGTGCCGGTTTCGATGATGGAGGACACGAACGCCGCGAAGCCCGGCGCCGCCCATCCGCTCTGGGGAGAGAGCTCGGTGTGGACGAAGTCCAGGCCATAAAAGGCATGGTCCTTGTTCTCGATGCGCCCGAAGAGATGGGCGTGGCACTGCTTGCAGGCGTGGCGCTGGATGGTGGCGGTTTCGTCGACAATGACCAGTTTTTCGCCGTGGGCAGTGACGCTGACCTTATCCCGAGGTACTACGGCAATGACGGCGAATATCGCGTTTTGCGGCTTCCAGCATTTGCTGCAGCCGCACGCGTGGTTATGCAGGGTTTGCGCGTCGATCCTGACCTCGACCTTGTCGGTCGCACACAGGCATTGCAGGGTGCCACCGGTGAAGTTCGCGGCGGCGGGTTGGAAACCATTGTCCAGTACAGGGTGAAGTTTCAAGGTGCTCATGCTGGCGTCTCCGTTTCAGGGTGTCAGACAAAAGTGCCTGGTGCCGAGCCCCAGGCCGGTAGTTCATCAGAACTTGATGGCCTCCTTCGGTGCGACCGTCATTTCTATGTCCAGATCAAGAATTGCGCGCCGTTCGAAGTGTTTACTCTTGAACCGCAGGTACCACCTTCCAGCTGTCATCCGGGTCAAAACGCTTCATTGACCGTGCCAGTTTCTCACCCTCGGCTCCCAGGTCTTTCTCGAACACCTGACCTTCATGGCTGATCATGAAACTCATGACCCCGGTGTCAGCGTATTTCGCCGGCCAGGCGATCAGTGCAAAGCCGCGGCTCATCTTGTCACCTATGAGGTAGCTGTAGGCGCCGCCAGGTGCCGAGGGACCTTGGCCTTCAAGAATGCGGAAGTGGTAACCGTGCCAGTCTTCGCCGGCAATGGCTTTGCCGAACGAGGACCCCAACGGGCTGATCTGATCGCTGTCGTCGTCGGCCCAATAGAGACCGTCGTGCTTGCCGACGGTGCTGAAGATTTTCTGCGCATACTCGAGTGCGCCGTCACCGTCACGGTCCACTGACGAATAGTCCATCTGGGCGTCGTGATAAGTCCGTACGGATTGCAACGCAGCGAGTTCGTTGCGGCCAATTCGACGGGCACGGATTTCGGCTTGACCGGCCTTGATGTCGAACCGCCAACCGTTCTCGACTTTGACCATGGGTATCGGCAGTGTCCAGTGGTCGCTGCCGACCGACAGAAGGGCCTTGCGGTCGCTGGTTTTTTCGATGGAATGTTGCTCGCGGTATTGCTTCAAAAACGCATCCACATCACTGCGCTGAACACCTTCGCGGGGTATGTAGCTGTGCCATTCATTACCCAGCAACTCTGTCAGGCGCGTCTGATCGGCGTGCTCCGTACCCAGTGCTTCGACGAACGCTTGAGCGGCCTTTTCCGGCGTTGGAAATGTCTGCTGTGCCGTAACGACACACGACCATGCCACGCCGGCAGCCATCGCCAATACCTGGGGGAACAAACCCATGAGTGACTTTATTCGAGGATTGTTTTTCAACGACGGCCCCCTCGTTGACGCGCGGGTGGATTCGACGGCCGACTGATCTGGTGGCCGGCTGATCGCGAGGCACTGGCGCGCTGGGCGGATACCTCGCTAGCCCGACCACGACTGGCTTGTGCGTTGGACTGGGCCGGTGACCGCGCGCCGGCGAATGCATTGTTGCGGGCACTGCCCGCACTGGCGGATGGCCTGTTTTGCGCCGAGCCCTGTGCGCGCGGGTTCACCTGAGCGGTCTGGTTTCTGGGTTGCTGGCCCTCCCGAGTGCTTCTGGCATTACCCTGGCTCCTGTCAGACAACTCCGCTCTGTCCGTGCCTTGCATCCGATTGTTGGCCGAGGTTGCGGACTGGGCTTCGCGCGCTCGATCCCGGGCTTCGCGGTTGCTGGTGGCAGGTTGTTCGAAGCCGCGCTTGTCCATGGCCCCACGGGCCCGTTCACGAGCCCGGGCTCGCTCGGCATTATCCCCTCGATACGCCTCACGCTGATTGGCACCGTCCAGTTGTCGGCCGTATTGTTCGCGGCTCTTTCTGTCTCGGTAGGGAACACCATCGCGATGAAGGGAGTTGTGCTGCCACGTGTTCTGATTATTGGTGATCCGGTTGTTGGCATTGATGTTGTTGTAGCGGTTGACGTCGATGTCGATGTCGTTGTTACCCCAGTCACAGTCACCCCACAGCGCGCCGACGATAGCCACACCGGTACCAAACGCCAGTCCGGCCATCAATGCCGAACCGGGGTAATAGGCTGGCGGTGGCGGGTAGTAAACAGGAGGTGACGCGGGATAGGACCAGGTCCCGTATGTGGTGGTTGGGTTGTAACTGGGGACGTACACCACCTGTGGATCGGAGGGCTGAATGATGATGGTGGAAGTGCTGCTGGCAGGCGCCGGAGCCGGAGCCGGAGCCGGAGTGTCGGGGACCGGTGCCGGTGCCGCAAAGGTCTGAACCGTCACGTTCTGATATTGATTGCTCTGCAGATTGCCTGCCGCTTGCGCCTGATGACGCAGGCGTTGCACGGCCTCCATGAGATCGTCGGGCTGCGCCAGGAAGGCATCCCCCAGACGTTGTACCCAAACGGGATCCTGACCCAGCGTTGCCAGTACCTGTGGGAAGGCGACCAGCGCCTGCACACTTGGGTCCCAAGTCTGGCTCGCCACTTGTTTGACCGCATCGTCACCCTTGGCGTCCGGATGTGATTTAGACCAGGTCACCGCCTCGGAGACTTCGCCGGGGTACGTGGTGGCCATCAGTACCTGTGCCAGCAGTGGATCGGGGTAGAGCGCAATGGGCGCCAGCATTTGATCCAGCTGCTCCTGATCAAACACGGCATCTTTGACGGCCGCCGTGACGGGCGCGGTTTCGGCACCGTTCGCGGTTGCATCCAATGGCTGCGCCAGGCAGGAATATCCGTGTAAAAACAGTGCGGCGGACACCGCGAAAAACAATGGAATGCGCATTGGCCCCCCATGTGCTCAGGCAGGCTTGAACGGAATGGATCAATGTCAGGAAGGTTAAAGCCGATTTCGCAAGCCGGGCCTCAGCCTCAACGCTGCTCCCTAATGGTAGCAAACATATTTTTGTTGCCATTGATTCACGGCGGCGAATGGCCGAGTGGTCAGCGCGGGGGCGAATCGGGTTGGCGGTATGGGGGCGGCTACCACTCGGTAGGCCACGGGTGCCGGTCAAGCGTTTCGCCGCTACAATGCGTGCCTCAACCGTGACAAACCAGATAAAAAAATATGTCTCTACCTAAACATCACCTGGAGCTGCTCAGTCCCGCCCGTGACGTGAGCATCGCCCGCGAGGCCATCCTGCATGGTGCCGACGCCGTGTATATCGGTGGCCCAAGCTTCGGCGCCCGCCACAACGCCTGCAATGAGGTGAGTGACATCGCCGCACTGGTGGAATTCGCCCGTCGCTACCACGCCCGGGTGTTCACCACCCTCAACACGATCCTGCATGACAACGAGCTGGAGCCGGCCCGCAAGCTGATCCACGAACTGTACGATGCCGGTGTCGATGCGTTGATCGTCCAGGATCTTGGCGTGATGGAGCTGGATATCCCGCCGATCGAGCTGCACGCCAGCACCCAGACCGACATCCGCACCCTGGCGCGGGCGAAGTTCCTTGACCAGGCTGGCTTCTCCCAACTGGTACTCGCCCGCGAGCTGAACCTGCAAGAGATTCGCGCCATCGCCGACGAGACCGATGCGGCGATCGAGTTCTTCATTCATGGCGCGCTGTGTGTGGCGTTCTCCGGCCAGTGCAATATTTCCCACGCACAGAACGGCCGTAGCGCCAACCGTGGCGACTGCTCCCAGGCCTGCCGTTTGCCGTACACCCTCAAGGACGACCAGGGTCGCGTTGTCGCCTACGAAAAACACCTGCTGTCGGTGAAGGACAACAACCAGAGCGCCAACATCCGCGCGCTGGTGGAAGCCGGCGTTCGCTCGTTCAAGATCGAAGGGCGCTACAAGGACATGGGCTATGTGAAGAACATCACGGCCTACTACCGCCAGCGCCTGGACGATGTCCTCGAAGATCGTCCGGACCTGGCCCGCGCGTCCAGTGGCCGCACGGCGCACTTCTTCGTGCCCGACCCGGACAAGACCTTCCACCGTGGCAGCACCGACTACTTCGTCAGCGAGCGCAAGATCGACATCGGCGCCTTCGACTCACCGACCTTCACCGGCTTGCCGGTGGGCGTGGTGGAGAAGGTCGGCAAGCGCGAATTGCAGGTGGTGACCTTTGAACCGTTATCCAACGGCGATGGCCTCAATGTGCAGATCAAGCGCGAGGTGGTGGGATTTCGCGCCAATATCGCGGAGCCCAAGGGAGAGTTCGACGAAGATGGCCAGAAGCGCTATCGCTACCGCGTCGAGCCCAACGAGATGCCGGAAGGCATGTACAAGCTGCGGCCCAACCATCCACTGAGCCGCAACCTGGACCATAACTGGCAGCAAGCCTTGCAGAAGACGTCCGCCGAACGTCGCATCGGCCTGACCTGGGTCGCACGGCTGGACGAGCAGCGCCTGCAACTCACCGCCACCAGCGAGGAGGGCGTCAGCGCCAGCGTGTTCCTGGACGGCCCGTTCGGTCTGGCCAACAAACCGGAGCAGGCCCTGGAGCAACTGCGTGACCTGCTCGGTCAACTGGGCACCACCGACTACCACGCCACCGCCATTGAACTGGATGCACCCCAGGCGTTCTTTATCCCCAATTCGCAGCTCAAGGCCTTGCGCCGCGAAGCAATCGAATCGTTGACCATGGCCCGCCTGCTGGCCCATCCACGGGGAGGTCGCAAGGCCGAAACCAACCCGCCGCCGGTGTACCCGGAATCGCACCTGTCGTTCCTGGCCAACGTCTACAACCAAAAGGCCCGCGACTTCTATCACCGTCATGGCGTGAAGCTGATCGACGCGGCCTTCGAGGCCCATGAGGAAACCGGCGAGGTGCCGGTTATGATCACCAAGCATTGCCTGCGCTTTTCCTTCAACCTTTGCCCCAAGCAAGCCAAAGGCGTCACCGGTGTGCGCACCAAGGTCGCGCCGATGCAACTGGTGCACGGTGACGAGGTGCTGACGCTGAAGTTCGACTGCAAGCCTTGTGAGATGCACGTCATCGGCAAGATCAAGGGACACATCCTCGATCTGCCGCAACCGGGCAGCGTCATGGAACCGATCGTCGGTCACATCAGCCCCGAAGACCTGCTCAAGACGATCCCTCGCGCGCCCCACTGAGCGTGACAGGCGAGCGTGCAGTTGTCCTGTTGCGTTCGCCTGGTCAGCCCGATCGCGTTGCGTGAACTTGTCGACCTTCAAGGTCGGGGCGGATACCGTTAGTTACAGCCTGGTTCACAACGTGGGGAAATTCAGAGCCTTTCCATTTGTTCTTCAGCGCAGCACCAACGATTTCGTCCGCTTTGCTTCGCTGAATACAGACAGGCGTCAGCTGTCTTTATCAAGGTGACGGGCGTTACGTCCTCAATGCTCGGTTGACTGACAGTTATGCCTGCGCTGGCAGTCACTTTCCCCAGCGGATGTTCGGAGTGTTCGATGTCCAGAGCTCGAATGGCTTCCAGAATATCTTGGGCGACCTGTATTGCACCCGCGCTGTCGGTGTTGGGAAGTAGCACTGCAAATTCTTCTCCACCGTACCTGGCGGCCAGATCCCCGGGCCTTTTAATCGCTTGCTGGATTGCGCGCCCGACTGCGCTCAGGCAGTCATCGCCGGCGGCGTGCCCATACCTGTCGTTGTAGCGTTTGAAGTAATCGACATCGAGCAAGACCAACGCAAGACTAGATCCGTTGCGCTGGGCCAAACGAATCTCATCCAGCAGCGCCGTATCCAGACGTCGACGATTACCCAGCCCAGTCAGGCTGTCAGTCAGCGCCATGTCTCGCATGGCTTTGTGTGCGTGACGTAACTCTCTTTCCACCACCATTCTTTGACGGAGCTGACTCAAGACGATGAGTCCGAAAACGGTGAGAACGGCTATCAAAAAAACCAGCACGAATCCTGTTTTTAGTAGATCACGACGCCAGGGTGCCGTGATGGATTCCCGGGAGAGCCCTGCTTCTACGACCAGGGGGTAAGTGGTCAATGCTCTGTAACCGTAAAGACGCTCAGTGTCATCTACCACAGCTTTTACTTCTGCGACGCCTTCGTTGGAGTTCGGCAGGTAGCTCTTGAAAATTTCGCTGCTCGCCAGGCTCTTGCCAACGACGGATGCGATGAAGGGGCGCCGCACAAGGATCGTTCCGTTGCGCATGGCCAGCACCAGGGCGCCCTTGTCATCGATTTTAAAGTCGCCGTAGTAATCCACGAAGTAGCTGACTTTGATCGTTCCAAGCAGCACGCCTGCGAAAGACCCATCAGGATTGTTCAAGCGGCGTGAAATAGGAATGATCAGATCGTTGGTGGATCTGCTTCTGACTACCTCGCCAATATGTACGTCCCCATCATCATGAGTGCGGTGGTACTGAAAGTAATCGCGGTCAGCATTGTTCGCCGGCTCTGGCGTCACTTCCTTGTCCGTCACGATCCACTGCCCGTCAGGGCCATAAATGAACAGCCCGTGCAGCTGCGGCATTATTCTGGATTGCTCAACCAAGAGGTTGTGAATGCGAGGGATGTTGAGGTTCTGTAAGCCATCACCTTCGACGCGTTCACTGAGCGCAGCGGTCAGTACATCCACTTGTCGAATGGCATCTTCCGCATGCTGAGCTGTTGCACGCGCCAGATTTGTCACGGAGTCGCGGGCCGATGAAAAGGCAGAACGATAGTCACGCCACGTCCGCCAGCCCTCAACCGCCACGAATGCGACGATTGCCACCAGCATGAAACTCACTGTGAGTCGAAATGTCGCTCCAGCTTGCACAGCTTTAGTAGAGAAGGGTTCAGTTGAGCGACCGTCCTTCGGCTCTGGCTGTTTGCGTCCGAGCATCTACGTTTCCTTCTACGACTGAACTGCACACGGCACTTGCCGAACCCAGCCATAATCATATCAGTGGGTTTAGTGACGGGCTAAAGGCCTGGTTCGGTATTGCTGGCCACCAGGATCGCATCGACGCGGAATCTCCCGTGGTTTCAGCGCTCAAGGACTCGCCAAGGCACCTTTAAAAGTCAAATAGCGGTTGAGGCTATACAAGGCCGACAAACGACAGAATAACGAGGACGATCACCACGGCCCCGACGATGTAGATAACATTGTTCATGAAAACCACCTCTCTTTCTGAACGGGATTTTGACACCGAGGTGTCTAGTACAGATGACCTTTTCGTTCGCAGTTCCGTTCCACGACCCTCTGGAGCGGAATGGAAAAATATCGGAGATACCCCGGGAGTCTTGAGTTAACCATTCCTTATTAACCAGAATTCGAAATCGGCTGCAGGCATTGGGCGTCCATAGAGATACCCTTGGCCCTGATAGCATCCTGTTTCCTTAAGAAACCTGTTTTTTTCGAAATGTTAGGACGAAAAGGGCTTCATCAACCGTGACGAGCGGAAGGGTTTGGTGAACAAGGCGACCAAGCGCTATGCCCATTCAGTCGAAGGTATTGGTGAAGTTACATGAGGCCTTGTCAAAATCCGCGATCAGGTTATTCCCAAACCCCAGAAACGAAAAAGCCCTGAATAATCAGGGCTCTAACTTACAAATATGGCGGAGGCGATGGGATTCGAACTCATGGACCTGTTACAGTCGACGGTTTTCAAGACCGATACAAAGACGTAAGCGGGCCGTTGTTCGTAGCGATTTTCCGTTCCATTACTTTCATTTTTCAGCACCCCTACAGACCGCGTAATACAAGGGGCCGGCTTTGAGTTATGGAACTGTTTTTCCGGCTATTTTGATGGTTTGGCGATAGCGCCAACGCGACGGTAAACCCGCTCGGTGATGTCGCCTTTGGTGTGTCCCAGCAGTAGGCTCGCCTCGCCGACATCAATGATTTCCGACGCAGCCTTCGGCCTGATGTCTCGGAACTGAAATTCACCGATCTTCGCCGCTAGCAGTTCGTCGCCGATCTCGATTGCCGCCAGCTTCGCTTTTTCTCGAGCTATGTCCCAGCGCTTTCTCAGCATCGGTGCGGTCATCCGCTTACCGTGCCGACTGACAATCAAGTAGTTCGAAACATACCGAGCATTGCGCTCTGTTATCTCTGCGATTAGCCGGCCCAGGCTATTCGCCTCGCCGGCAGTGGTCATCTGAATACGCAGTTTTTTGTGCGTCTTGTTCTGCTGCACCCCCAAATATCCCCCCTCTGCATCGTCCTTTCGCATCACCAGGACATCTGCCGGTCGCTGCCCGGTCAGATATGCCAGGTCCATCGCGTCTTTCAGCTCTTGAGCTGCCTTCTTGTAAACCGCATCCCACACCACATCGTTCGCGTAATAGTCCCTCGGTGTTTCCTTGTTTTTGCGTACGCCCTGGCAGGGGTTCTCCTTGGTCGTAAGCCCCCACTCTCGGGCGATGTTGAACACGTGGGACAGGGTGGCAATTTCCCGGTTCGCCCTGACCTTGGCTGTCCGTGCGTCCCGATACCCGGCAATCGTCGCCGGCGTTATCGAGTCGATCGGGGCACTGTCGAACATCGGTCGTAGCTGCTTGATCTCCGACAGGTTGTCCTTTTGAGTTCGTGGTGCCTTCTTCGACACTATGTCGCGAATATATCGGTCGAAGATGCCCTTCATGGTGCGTAGGTCGAGCGGCTTTTCCTTGGCTTCGAGTTCGGCCCATTTGATCCTGGCCTTGTCCAGGTCTTTGCCCAGCGGAATGTCTTTGCCGAGCAGGTCCCGGTAGTAGTAGGCCGTCCAGGTGCTGCCGTTTTTGCGTTTTCGAGATCTTTTGTACATCCGAGGGGGCAGATGGTGGTGCTCGGTCTTGCGGGGGCGCATATCAGTTCACTCGCGAGAAGTCAGGCGTCCAGGCCGGAACCGCCGGGGGTGGGTTCGGATCGACGATGGTCGGCGAAAGCATGCCCAGCTTCATGCGGGCGTACATTCGGCCAACGAGCGGGCGCTTGCCGCGGCTTTCCACGAACACCCACTGGCGATCCGTCAGCCAGCGTCGCTGGTAGGCCCGGGCCTTGTAGCCAGTGAGATCCGCCAGCTCTTCGTCTGAAAGGATTTCGGTTTCCATGATGATGCTCCATGCCGCGCGTGACGGCAGAAGGGGTTATAGGTTGCGGAGTTCTTTTCGCTGTTCGGGCGACTGCGCGGGGTAACCGAAGTAGATGCGTCGTTTGCCGGTGTAGCCGCACTCACTGCATCCGGACGATGGGCCGCAACTGCAGCCACCCTCACATCCGCAGCTGCACCCGCTTCGCAACACCTTCTTCCTCGATTTCACCGTCTTGGGTAATCCAGTAATTACGCCGTCGATCAAGCCGGAACCCGGCCGCCTCTCGGCCTGCTCATATGTCGCAGGCTCGATTCGAAAGCCGTGTTTCGCGCGTGGATCTGCGACCGATCTCATAACCTTTCGCATGCAGAATTCCTCGCCCGCCGCTCACCGGCGGGCATGTAGGGGGGATTGGGTTATTGGGTTATTCTTGCGTCTCAACTAAAGGAGGCATTTCATGGAAAGAGGCTTTTTTAGCGCGAAAAGAACAATAGTGATGTTCGCGTTTATTTTGTTTGCGGGAATGCTAAGGGACGCCGTCTTAATAGGTTTTTGGGGGATGTTAACGTTGGCGCTGTTGCCGCATGCAATGTTTTTCCTATGGGATAAATTTCGCGTGAGCAAGAACAATCTTGCGCAGCCATGATCGGTTTGACTCACGCCTCTCATAGCCTTAGCCCTCGGTAGATGAATACGTAGGTGCCGTCTGACTTGATGCCGTATACGCCTGGGTGCTCGTGTTCTCCCAAACAATTTCCCTAACCATCGCCTCGGCCAGGCCGAACTTTTAGGCCACAACATCAGAGTCGCCAGGATCGATTACCGACATATCCAGGTTACGTGCATTGCCCACCACGCCGAGCGTGCAGAACTCTCCTTCAGCCTGAAGCTCTTCAGTAACCAAGCGCTTCACCGGCATCGCGTCCATGGCCTCGGCCAGTTCTTTCAGGAAGGCTTGGCCGCGCTTGCCCTGCAGCGCTGAACTCACAGCGCCACGCCAGCAAATCATTCCCCAGTTGTCTTCGCCGTCATCGCAATATCCGCTCCGGCTCATGGCGTAACCTCCCTGCGTGCCCACCAGCAGACAGGGCCGTCGTCCGTGTCGTGGATGGCCAGGCAGAACCAGCCCTCACCATCGGGGCGCTCAGGCTCCCAATAGCTGTAGTCCGGGTCGCCGGATTCGAAGTAGCGATTGGCAACGGCCTCGTCGGCGTACTCAAGGCGCGCCTGCGCTACGGCCAGGCCCTGTTCGGCGACCCAGTCTTTGCACTTGTCACCGTCGCCCTCGTCGAAGTCAGGCATATCGGGATGCTGAAACGAACCCATCTCATCGCGCACGACTGGGGCTGGGTGGATCAATTTGATTTCTTCAGGCATGACTGTTCCTTTGCCGCTATAGCGGCTGACTTTGAAGGGGAGGGGGGCGCGGGTGGTACTATGTTGGATATCTGACGAGGAGCACGGTATGGATTTGCAGTTAAAAGATCTTGTAACAATTGGCGTTTCGGTACTTGCGTTGCTGGTTGCGGCGACTAGTTTCTATTTTGCCAATGTTCACAAGCCTGCTGCTTTGAAGCTAACTATTTTAGAGCGCTCGCAAGATGCTGAAGTAATATCAGTTAAAACGGATGAGCAAAATCTTTACATACAACACCGCAGGGTTATTAGTAAGGCTAGAACAAATCTAAGCTACAGTGTTAGTAATACTGGCAAGCAGGCTCTTTGCATTAAAAGCGTAGAGGTTCTACGTGGGCCGAGCAGGCAGGGTAATTTGAGAGATCCTAGGCCTTTTTCGGTTGTGTCGGGGAGGCAAGTATCTAGCTTCGTAATCGAACCAAGTGATATTAAAATTCTGGAAGTTAGCTATGATCATGAAAGTGATCAATCGCAACGTGCTGAGGATAAATATCGTATGCTTAGCTTGGAGGTGGTATCAGCAGACGGCGCTCGATATCAAGTTTGTCACGACATTACGAATGTTATGTCGGTGGTTTCGCTTCATGATCCATTATGGGATGGTGTTTCGCTTGGCAAGCCAGTCCGCTCTGAGGGGTATGTTTAACATATCTGATTAAATTTACGCTCATCAAAATATAGTTAAGGCTATTCAGGTAGTCGGTTGCCGCTGTTCCTGGCGCAGAGCCTGCTGCACCGCCTCGACAACTCGGCGCAGGTACGTGAATTTGTGGTTTTCTTCGACCGCCTTGCCGTCGATTGGGTAATGCCATTCCTCGCCGAACAATTCAGTCAGCAGAGCGCTTTGATGCCAGCATTCGTTTGAACTCTCGATGCTGCGCAGAGCATCGATGTCATACCAAAGCTCGCGGGCTTCTTCTTTGCTCAGTTTCCCCATTTCCCAATCGTGGCGCCCGGTCTGTTGCCGCCGGCGCTGGACGATGCATTTCTTTGCCAGGGCGTACAGCGCGTCACCGCTGAAGACCGTGGAGCTGATGCCGCGATCCAGGCAATTCAGGACGTAGTCCCAACCGCAGTCGGCGACGAACTCAGCAACTGTGCGTGGCCCCAATCCGCCCCAGTAAGCGTTCCAGCTGTTGTCCCAGCAGTTGATGGTGATCTTGCCCTGGGCGGTCTGGTAATTCGGATCGGATTCGATCGGGCAGTCGCGCCGCCCGAAGTCCTCGAGGAACACGGTTATCGCGTCAAGCCGCGGCGCGCCGGTAATGACCAGCTTTGTCAC
Organism: Pseudomonas sp. LBUM1651; assembly: GCF_059716135.1. Classification (NCBI taxonomy): domain Bacteria; kingdom Pseudomonadati; phylum Pseudomonadota; class Gammaproteobacteria; order Pseudomonadales; family Pseudomonadaceae; genus Pseudomonas; species Pseudomonas sp. LBUM1651. The sequence continues at coordinate 2,497,719 of NZ_CP166805.1, forward strand.
TGTCGAGCGCTCAACCTTCGGTGGCTCAGCGATTTTGTTTTCTGTGGGCATGGGGGGAGCCTTGGCCGATGTTCGGCTACAGTGAGTTGGTCATCGAAATGGAGATCGGACATGCAATGCTTAATTTGCCAAGCTGTTTCTAAAATTGTTCACACGACAGGATGCTGGTCCGAAGTCAAATGCTCGGCCGGATGTGGACACTTTAGGGTCTCAGCAAACCTTGTTGCGAAGATGAAGTTCAAAAACGAATTCTTTGACGTTGAACGAACAAGGCAATGGCTCGGGATGGCTCGGAACGAGGGGCCAGTGCCGTTGATATCGACCTACGATTACAACGTTTCTTTATTGCACCGCGCCACTAAAGAGCGATCTGGCAGCTCGGCGAGTCGTTCTGGTAAACCAGTAACGCCGGAATAGATGGGTTTCCTATTTCGTCCCGCTGAAGTGCCAACTACATTGCAGCGATGGTTCGGCACTTCAGCGGGGCGTCCTATGCCGGGTCATGCCCGGGCGGTGGATGGTGGAATTGGGTACGAGGAGGGTTTGGCCCAGCAAATAGGGCAAACAACAGGTGATCTAGTGTGCGCATGAAAGACTTGGTTTTTTTCACAGCCAAGAGCGCTTACACATGAAGCAACTCGTCGCAGACCTGATGTATCAAATCCTCGTTGAGCTGCTGAGTCAGATGCTGATGCGTCTGGCCGAGTGGTTGTCAGTCGCTCCGTGGGTGTGAGCTACGCAGCGACCGCTTGGCGTTCAACTGCACGCCACGGATCATTGGCTCGTGCCAGCGCAGCCATCGGCGGCGGACTGACGCTGTTGCCGCAAATGTGCACCTGCTGGGTGTTGGTGAGCGGCTTGCCGCCGGCGCCGCGGCTAATGCCCACGCAATTAATCGACTTATAAAGTCTGCTCATCTAATCGTCGTGCTCAGCGAGCGTGCCAGGTATTTTTTCCTGGAACAAAAAGTTAGGACTTGGGCTCGATACTGGCGATGTAAGCTTTCAGCGTTTCGTTTTTCGCCTTTCCGTTCAAACCGTGATGGATTTCTCGGTGGCAGGTAGGACAAATAGCGCCTATGAAACGTGGGTGATCTAGGCCGCCATCTGATAGTCGATTCACATGGTGCGGCTCTAGATATGGTGATCCATTCGTCTTCACGAAGGGGGCCGAATTTTTACAGCTTTCGCAGGTACCACCTGATCTTCTCAAAACGTAGTCGGCAATAAGTCTGTTTCGACGATAAACAGTTCTTCGGGCCGATCCGTTCTCTCTTTGCGAACTAGATTCCGCCGCAGCGAGAGCAAGCTTTCGTGCCTCGGCAAGTGATAAGGCTGGTTCCAGCGTGTCGTCTTCTTCTGCGTAGGTATGCGAGTCGAGCTCTACCTCCACGGGAACGAGGTTGAATTTTACTATTTTCCTGTCCTTCTTAAACTTGTCCGGGCCTCGACTCCACTCGTGACTCGCACAGGTGTATTCACCAATGTATTTTTGGCCCTGCCTGTTGCCAAGTATCTCGAAGACATGCAGCGCTTTGCCCTGTTTAACATGCTCGAGAATTGCAAGATTGCCCTTGGTGAGAGTCATGTCATCGACTTGGCCCTCACCCGTGTAGGTGAAAACACCATCATTGCTATGATTATCTTCATAACCGTATTGCCCCCCTGTAGCCCCTGAAAAGATAAAAATCGCAGGTGATTGTGAAGAGGGCGAAATTCCGCTATATAAGCCGCCGCCGAACAGTTTATGGATCTCTGTTTGCCGGTCATACACCTGGCCTATCACGAACCGAAGTTCAGAAGGCAACGACCGCGGCATTGCTACGATCGTGAAGCCACGTCGCTTGAGGTAGCCATTCGTAGGCTGCCCGCCTGAGAAAAGGCCTACTGGAATGCCGGTAGCCAAGGACACAATCTTCTTCGCTGGATAGAGTTGATCATTTGCACTAATCGCATACAGGTGCGCTTGATTGTTCACCCAGTCTTTCCATTCAGGCTTGTGCCGAAAATTCTCATCGAATTGCTTAAGGGCGCTTTCCAGTGTTTCTCTTTTAACGGATGGCAGTTTCAAAGCGACTTCCTTGTGAGCTGCAAAATCAACAGGGAGTGAATGCTGGCTCGATCAAGAGATTGACGCAATAGTGAAATGCTGCAAAGCGTGCCGGCTGAAATGGCCGACAAGCGTCCTCGATGGTCTCCAGAGCCTAATCATCGACTTTAGTCGGTATTTCTGTTTTCGGATCGGCAATTCGAGCGGCGCCCCGTTGGTTGACGGTGTGCATACTGATCGCGTGAGGGCTGTGATTCTTCGCAACGTTCACCGCGCGGCCTTGGCCAATCTCCAGGCCGGTACCGGCGCCGCCACCGCCACAGATGAAGTCGACAACGATTTCATCGTCCTGAGTGCTGAAGCAGAGTCTGTATTGAGTTTGAAACCGAATGGGTGTTTCTTCCGTTGTGCGGACATAGGGGATCCTCGCCGGTATAGTGCCGGGATCTACAAGGGAGTGGGTTATGAGTTGGGAGTTTGTTTTAGGTTGGATCGAGGGGCATCCAGGGCTAGCATCATGGGTTCAGGCGTTTGGTTCGATTGCTGCTATTTTGATTGCAGTCTGGGTTTCGCGTGCTGATTCGAGGCTTCGTAAAATAGCCGAAAAACACGCGAGGAGAAGTGCGATTGTTAGATGTCAATGGGTACTCGCAAATTCTGGAGATGTCGTAGAAAAAATCGCCAAGTCCCTTGCTGGCGGTAGTATTACGGCCCCTTTGGCAATAGCTAATATCGGTCGCTTGGACACACTTCACGACGAAATTAGGCAGTTGGCGTATGGACCAGGTATGGATGCAGATATTTTCGGAGTGGTTCTAGGGGCCAGGCTCGGGGTAGATCAGTTGAGGCACAAATTGCAAGACTGGTTGGATTCCAGTGATAAGGTTAGTTACGATACTGAATCATTAAAGTATCATTTTTCTTCAATAGATTATGCGCTAACCAAGTTAGAGAAGATGGCGGACGCTTCTTGAATGCAGTGCTAATTAAATCTCCACGAAAGAGGTGGGCATATCGATTGGCTTCCATGCAAGCGTTGCCGCCTCGATGCCGGAGCAGACTGAGCCGTAAATGATTTCCATAGGGGATTCTCGTCAGCTGGGACTTTAAAATAAGGATGATCAGGCCGCCGCTGTCGACTCGGGCGAATAGTCCATCCACGAAAGCTTGGTCGCCGATTTTCGTCTCACGTCGTTCTGCGGCAACTTGATCTTCGCTCTGATGATGACGTCGCGGCACCGCCCCAGCTTCCGGATGCGCTCGGCGTAATCGGCGGCATACTGTGGGGCGTCGAACATGCTACTGAGCTGAGCAACACGCTTGCCGTCCATGATCTTGACGACGCGATCTTCAACGGCCTGTAGCCACTGGCTCATCGACAATTCGATCCGCTGTCCTTTCTCGATCTTGAAGTCGCGAACCTTGCGTTTCGCCTCTTCGCGGGCAAAGTGCTCATTCATTCCGAATACGGCAAAGGTGCTCATGGCATTACTCCAGGCAGTCGAGCGCTTTTTGCAGCAGCGCATTCAATGAAAGCTCCCGGTCGTCCGGGTCCATTGCTCGCTTGATCCACTGGCAGGCCTCGCCGGCACCATCGCGAAGATCTTCGAGTTCGTCTTCGTCATCGCTCGCCTGGCTTTCGAGGCGGCGAATGTCCTCGCGCAACTCTTCACGCTCTGCGCTCGGGTCGATGCTCTGTGCAGTGAGACGACGGGTCAGTTCGGCGGCGGCCGCCGGATCAAGCGCGGCGTAGTGCAGGCACTCTTCGTCGCTTAACGCATTTGCGGGAATACTCATTTGCAATCTCCAAGCAAACGCCTGCCTCGCTGGCTGGCGTGATTCGTTGAAGTGGGGTATTTGTGTTCGGCCCGGCATGGAGCCGGATCAAGGAGCGAGAAATGCATATTCAGTGGTGGCTAACCATCGCGGTGAGCCTGTTTTCGTTGGCGTCGGGCATCCTGTGGATTCGCTCCGCCACCGCCCGTGTTGTTCACGATGATGAAAAGGTCGATGAATCAGGTATGAAGCCATTTACCATCGTCGATAACGTAGGTGGTGCAGCGCTTGATGTGCTGGAGACTGCAAAACTCCAGTCGAAGTGGAACAGGTTGGCGGCTTGGTTCGCCGGGGCCGCAGCTATCGCCCAAGCGATTTCCAGCTTTTTCTTTAGCCTGCCTTGACCCTCTGTGCGCCGCCCTCCGTGAACGGATGCGACAGTAGAAATTTGGGTTGTGTTGGGGTATTACGGTTGGCTCGGAAAAAACTTAAAAGGGAGAATCGCAGTGCTGCATTCAAGCTACAGGGATATTCATAACGGACGGGTTTTCATCATCTATTTCGATGGCTATGAAAATGGGTTCACAGCTAGACTCGAAGTCGATGGGCAGCCACCTAAAAAATACAGCGATAAGATCTGGGCAGTTCGAGAGGATGCAAAAGTTGAGGTCTGTAACGATGCACGCCGCATGATTGATGGCCTGGCACTCTTGATTAATCACCCACACATAAATTCAAAACTTGACGCTGATTGAACTGTTCAAGCTTGCGCGACGCGTTTTTGCTGATCGTGATTTTGTATCGCGACATGTTGACGAACCGGACGGAGTCTTAGGGCGTTGCGGTCCGAGCTGTCGATAGCTTGATGTGGTGGCAAATTGCAATTACGATCGCACTCTTCTTCAGGGAGTGACTCGATGTTTCCAAGATATTTCCGCTGGATTTCGGTGCTAGGCATTCTTGCTGCGGTAGCAGTATTCGTAATCTTTGGCCTGCAGGTGTTTACCGGACAAGCTCCAGCAACGGACCTAATTCGGCCGATTATTGCTGCTGTCGCCTTTGGCTGGGCTTTCACTCAGTCCACTAAGGTCTGAGCTGGTTCGACGAACTCGTCCCCCGGATCCCGCTTCAGCTCGACCAAGCTTTCGATCCGAAACATCCGCGCCACGTTTTCACTTATTTGCACTTTGTGGCGCGGACTTTCCATTGCTTGGAATGACAGGGTTGGCCCGAGCGCATGAGCGTTTAGAATCAGGTTCTGCACCGCCTCGTTGATTTCCGTAATGCCGTTCCAGGCCATCAAATCATCAAGCTTCTGTCGAGTGCCGAGCCTCACTCGGTGTCGCAATTCCTTCTCGTCGTACTGGATTCGCTTCTCGGCAGCCTTCGCCGATCTCTCTTGTCCACTCTTGGCCATGGCCTGCCTCTTCAATTCCGTGGGCCGGTATATCCAGCCATGTCTGTCGTCGGCGCTGGCGCACCTGGTTGCTGATTCGTCTCATGCCGCGACCTTCACCTGATGCCAGGCACCAGCCGCATAGAACAGCTTCGCGGCCTGCGACTCATCAATCGATACCTCCGCGGGAACGGCGATCCAGCCCGACGCTACCAAGTGGCTCGGGTTGCAGCTGTTACGCAGCTCTAGGTAGTAATGCTCGATGGCATTCGTGAGGCGCTCAACCTTGTAGATGCCCTCAGGCGATATCTCCACCGACTTGACGTACTCGACGTCTCGCTCGTCGCGACACATGGCGCTGAGGTAGATCGTCCAGTGGTAGGAGAAGTCGAACAGGGCGTTGGCGATCGCGAGGCTCCGGATCTGCCGGCAGCTCTTCCAGTTAGCCATGATCTGCGTGCCGCTCGGGTCGATGTTCACGACAGCGACATGATTGGTCCGGAGCAATGCCCGACAGCTTCTTTCGGCGCGGGCGAAGCCGTTGTTTGCCTTGCGCTTGCTCATAACTCCTCCGCGAGTTTCCGCAGCGCCTTGCGATCGGCTGCAGTGATCGCCTGGCGGCGGCGCTTGAGCACCGTTTCAGGATCGATCTTCGCCGAGCGTTCTGCCGGTGATGGGTTTATTTGAGAGGGTTCCGCTCTGGTGAAGCGTCCGCCGGCGGCCAAGTGCTGTTCGACCTGGCTGGAAAGCTCCAGCGCTTTATCACGCCGGTACTCAATGTCATATTTCAAGTTGCTGATCATGGTGGCCTCCTCATTCGTTATCAGGCACTTAACCGATGGGCCTGAGCGCGAGCTCTGTCCGCGACCTCATCAACCATGCGATTCAGTTCCAGGTTGAACTGGACGAGCTCTTTGTGCAGGTTGGCGATGTAGTCTTCATCGCGGTAAATCGTCTCGATGTAGAGCTGACACTCTTCGTCCTGGCGAGAATCGAACGATAGGAAGTCCCACCATTTCCGGCCCGTAACGAACATGCAGCCCTGGACCTGAGGCATGTGCTCCTCGGGCATACCTTCGAGCCATGTCCTGACGTGTATCGCCTCATTGAAGGGGCACTTCGACTCGGTACCGCCGTCTTCGTTGATCAGGCCGTCTGGCGAGCAGCCGAGCCAGTCGTATTTCGGGTGAACGATGAACCCTGACGGCATGACGATGTTCCCGGTCAGCATCTCGTAGGCGTCCTGAGCCTTCTGCTCCTCGGTGTGACCCCATTTCAGGGATGCGCTGCTGACGTTGTGCTTGGACTTCTTCGCCAGTCGCTCGAAGCAAAGCTCGCGCATGTATGAGGTGCGAGCCCCCATCGGCTCGCGCTTCCCATTTTTGTCAGGCTTCCCCCAGGCAATCACATCTTTAAACCGGCTGGCTGTCACTCGGCCAGATCGGTCGGCATGCCATTTTTCAGTGCCCTGAAGTTCTGTTCTCACTACGCCGCTTCCTCGGCCTGATTCAGGTCGTCGTGGGTGCCAGTTATGTCGGTGAAGTCGCCATCAACAGTTGCCGCCATGGCCTTGAGCGCTTCGTGACATTCAAGGCCGATTGCTGCGCGCTGCTTCGGCTTGAGACCTGCCCAAGCTGCCGCATAGGCTTCGATGTCTTGCTGTTTCGCGACGGCCAAAAGATCGGCGAATACACCGTCGATTTCCGGTGACGGGGATTTCGGGCCGAACGAAACGCTAGATGCGGCAGCAGTGTTCGAAGCTTGCTTCACAGGGGTGATATCGATTTCTCCACCGTATGAGTCTTCGAACTCATCGGGCGTGTAGACGCCAAGGATGACGTCAGGGCAGAAGAGTCGCGCCCATTTCTTGGTCACCAAATAGGCGATTTGCTGCTTGGGATCTTCCGCCCAAAGCGTAGAGTTTCGCGTCCGGACCTGGGTGAGCAGAAGCTCCAGAACCCGTGGCTCGTCCTCACCTTTGAAGGTCGCCCAGACTTTAATCCCGAGGCCTTTCTCGTCGTCAAAGCTCCAGTCCGGAACGCGGTACTTCTTGAACTCGCCAGTGTCCTCGTCCTTCTTGGTCCTGCTGGTAACTTCGCGCATCTTGCCGATGACGTTTTCCCAGGCACCGAACCACTCGAAGTTCAAGCGACCCTTGACTGGCGCCTTGGCGGTGATCACTGCGTTGACGAGTTGCGCCTCATAGCTCAACGCACCGCCGTTGACGATGAACGTCTTCTGCGCAACAGCGAATGGGTTCATCTGCCACTGCATCGCTTGCAGCACTACCGCCATGCAGTCAGCCTGATTGCCCTTCAAATGCTTGGGAACCGTCGTCACGCCTTTCGACATCATCGATGCGAGGTCGCTCATCGACTTCATGGTGCCTGGGTCGAGAATGAGCGCTGCCGCGTTGTGCGATGGGTCTTGGTAGGTGGCGATCCCAGTTGGTGCTTGAGTGTCTGAGTCGTTCATTACGCTCTCCGTGGCCGGCAAGGAGTCGGCCAGCCTTCAGATGGAAAGGATGGTTAGAAGCGGATGGCTCGAAGCCAGGCGCGGGCAGTGTCGAGATCCACGTCGAAGCCCAGGGCTACAACCTCAACAATGTCGTCAACCGATGGCGCGTCGACGGTCACGTCGTCGGCTCCAACATCGATCGCTTGCGAGACATGTGCTGCCTCTACCTTCTCCGCGACTAGGGGCTCAGCCGTGATGGTGATTGGGGCTGGGGCTGGTGCGGAAGCTTGGGCGCGCAGACGAGCCAGTTCTTCCTGATCGCGTTGGTGTTGTTCGTCCTTGAGGCGCTGAGCGTCTTGGTCGCGCTGCAGCTGCTCGCGCTGCCGGTTCAGTTCTGCTTGTTGATCTGCAATGCGCTGGCGATCTTCTGCTGCGATCCGTTGGCGTTCCTTCTCCGCGTTTTCATCGGCGATGCGCTGTTTCTCGCGCAACTCATCGAGTTCTTTCTGCTGGGCCAGCAGCTTGGCCGCAGCCTCTTCACGTTCAACAGCCGACTTGTGCAGCGTTTCCAGCTGCTCAATAGCGTTGTCGCGAGCGATGGTGCCTTCAGCTTCGAACTCGGCATATTCTTCGGGCAGGATCAGCGATTCCTTGACGCTTTGCAGAACGCTTGCGACATCAGCAGCGCTGCGGCTGGCGTATGCAGCAGCGACAGAGCTGAAGCGCGTAATCTTCGTCCGGATGGCTTCGACACGTTCAGCTTCGACGCGCTCGCGCTCGGCCTTGGCATCAGCTACGCGCTTTTCTTCAGCCTTGATTGCTTCGTCAACAGGCGCTTCGATCGCCAAGACTCGATCTTTCAACGTCTCGCCGAACTCTTTCACCTGATTGACGCGCGCCTGGGCGTCTTTTACCGCCTGCTGATAAGGCACGAGCGCCGTCTTCGTGGTGTTCGCCAAGGCGTAACGCACGTCGCGGATATCGACGCGTACTTCCTTCGCATTGGCCAACCCTTCGCTGGTCGAGCAGTCAACGACTAACTTTGCGTAGGTGGTTTCCAGACGAACGATTTGTTCCTCGTGCGGCCGGTACTCGGCGATGTCGGTGACGGCAACTGCAGGGGCTACAGTTTTTTTCGCGTCGTCGGTGTCGCTCATTTCCAGCGAGTCTTGCGCGAGTGCTTGTTTGGTATTTGCGGACATGACAGTTCCTTGCCGCGCGGTGCGCAGCCTTGAAGGTGAGAGGTTTATTGAGTGATCTGGCCGGAGTAAGCGCTTGCCAGAATCCAGGCAGTGAAGAAGAGCAGGGTGACGGCAGAGCCGCGCCAGAACCAATAGCGCTTCGCGCGCTGGTAGGAGGTCATGGCCGAACCCTCACCGCGATTCGCCCACCCTTCATGGTGGCCGCCAAGCGCTGCGGCAGGCTGGCTACTGCGCGCTCGCGCGGCTGGCCGATGACTTCATTAAACGGAAGTCCGAAGCCGAGCATGATCAACTTCGATTCGATCTCGTCGAGCTGATCGTCGATCAGTGATTTAACTGGTGGAGTGGTCATGCCGCTCTTCCTTGCCGGCGCTCATAAACACTGCGCAGGCGGTCGGTGTAGTGGGCTTCTTCTGTGGCGCTGATTACGCTCAGCGCGCGGAAGATCAAAAGAGCGGTATTGGCCGAAGCCTTGACCGCAACAGCGTTGCATTGCGGGTCGACCATGCTTTCGATGTAGCCGTTGAGCATGCCGACAGCCAGATCGTGATTGCTGGTGTTCACTCTGTACCTCCTCTGGGCGGACAGACCGTTTCCATTTGCGCCATCGCCAGGCCGATTCGGCGCTTCAAGCTTTTGCGCTCTTCAATTGCACGGGCAGTACGATCAGCCAGCGCCTGAGTGCGCATCTGCTCGGAAGCTTCATAGTCGTGGAACTCTTCGGGCTTCGATCTCTTATCGCGCCCCCAAGCGTCATAGCGCCTGTCCCACTCTCGGGCCTGCGCACTGTCTGCATAACTGGTAGCCATGGTCGCCTCCAGAGTGGCGGTGCTGATCCAACAAAACTCGGCTGCACTCATCCATTCCGCTGGTTGCCGTTGGGCGCGGAGGGGAGTGCATGCGGGTGGTGTCGGTGAGGAAAGGGATGCCGGTTACGCTGTCCGGCTCCAGCGCTGACGTCGCGATAAACGACCTAGCCAGCTGGACGATGGTGATTTAGGTGGTATCAGGCGTGAGTGATAGACAGGTCACTGATGATGCAGATCGAAGCATCCTCAGGGTCAGTGGTCTCGGAGTAATCAATCTGGTTGTACACGCCGCCGTGGAAGGCGAGAGTCTTCGTGTCCCACGTATTGTCGAGGCGCATGATTGCGGAGGTGGATTTGGCGCCGTTGCAGCTGGCGGATACGGAAACAGCGCCGCTCGAGTTGGCGTGTATGTTGATCTTGAAAAGCGCGCCGAGCGGCACGTTGTCCAAGACAGTCGTGTTGACCGGGTCGTCTTGAAGGTAGCTCGACCTGAAGCCCATGGTTATCTTGCCCTTGTTCCAGAACACCTTCACTGGAGGTCGTTCCGAGCCCTGCACATGAATCTGGCCGATCACCACCTTCTGTAGAGAGTTGACATTTGTCAGCCGCATTTCTTGACGGCTCCAATGGTCTGCGGCACTCGAAAATAGCCAGTAGCCAGGCTCTTTCCATTCGCAGCGAGTTCGATGGGTGCTCTTGCTCGAGGCGCCAAGGGTTGGCGCCGTCATCTGCAGCAATCCGTCAGGAAGTATCGAGATGACGTCAGGGCATTCGATCAGTGCACGCCAGCCGATCAAGTCAAGGGAAATAGGGTTCGTGTCGGAGATTGGAAGCGGTGTTGCGATGGTGTAGTTGCTGATATCTACAGTCATTGTCCATTCCTTATTTCATCTGATGTCACCTTTGCTCTGTTGAGCATTTCGTCCGATGTAGTCCTACATCCCGCTGCCCACTCAGTGAATGGGCAGAAGTGATGCTTTCCACCGTGATCAGCTACTGGCTGCACTCATCGGCTTGTACCTGATGTCGCGTTTCACCGTTGGCGCCGATTCCTCGATTCACCCCAGCTCAACTATCCGTCTCGCTTAAAGATCTTGGTTCCAGTCGATCCCCGTGAGGGGGCTGGGAGATCATTTCGCTGATCCCGTGCTACCTGGCGGCTTCACCAGTCGTGTGACGGGCTGTTGAAGCCCTTCGCTGCCGGTCCCGATGTGGGGACTGGGCTGCGATGGAGTGAATATAAGCGTGCTTATCTATAGCGTCAATAAGCTTGCTTATATATTTTTATGGAGGCAATAAAAAGCCCGCTCAATGGCGGGCTGGTTTTATGCTTCGCAGTACTGTCTCCATCCAATCCGGACGGCGCCACCTTCCAGCGATTCAACCAATACGCCGGCAGTTTCGCTTATCTCATCAATGAGCCGCTGCCAATCCTCAACGGTTTCGTGCTCAAGCCTGGACACGGTTACCGCCTGCACCTTTTGAACGCCAGGTGCAGCAATGAGCGCTTGCAAGCGGCGGCCTGCCAACTCGTAAGAAGTCCGGTTTTTTGCTGTAGGAGTCGGGGAGGGGGGCATGCGGTTTTCCTTACCGTTACTGTATGTATATACAGTATTGGCAGGAATCGAATTTAGCAATGCCGGGAGAGTACATTTGTACTCTTTGAAGCAGTAAGCGTAAAAAAGCCCGCGCTTGGCGGGCTTAGAAGAGGAAACTACATTGCTTCTATTTCAGCTCTCAGCCTATTAACAGCGGCTTCATACTGCTTTTTTTCGATACTTTCATCGCCCCAGTCGTGAGGCGAGCTCAGCCAATCCATGTACCCCAGCCAAGCGGCATACGCATCGGTGATCGCTGGCTTAAGCTGCGGGTATTTCGCGATCTCATTCTTTAGATATGGCTTCATCTTGGGCTTCGCAGCGTCAACGCAGGCTTGTGACTCCGCGTAGCCCCTCTCCACCAAAGCCTTATATTTTGTGCTGCGAGCACCAAAGTCACGGCGGGCAATGAACGCTTCGGTGCTGAGGCCTGACCCTATGATGCTGCATTCCGCCGACGCCCCATTGATTCTCTCAACAAAAGTTGGCTCGGCAATGGCAGAGGTTGAAAATAATGAAAACGCCAAGCATGCCAAGAATTTGTGGCGCATATGGTTCCCTCCAGGATTGACTCATGACTCTAGCATGGCGCACGGCCACCATTGGTCGCTCAGAGTGCCATTATACTGAACGGTCCCTGTAACCTGACCTCTACTCCCATAGATCACCATTAGGGGCTCCAATGAGAGAGGCACAGCGAAGACTGGCCATGACAGCCTGGCGCGAATTATTCGCCTTGACTCAATTCCAGATAGACGCAGAAGAAAAGTACTTTGGATTGTTAAGGCGGGCTGACGCGATGGAGCGTGCCGATCTCATCACCAGCGATGAGTGGAGGAAGCTTGTCCAGCAGGCAGGTTCGTCTCTTGCCAGTACCGCAGAGTGCATGGGCGGAGCAGGGTAGTGCAGGGCAGAAACGAAAAAGCCCGGCGCTGGGCCGGGCTAAGCATACTGAGTCGCCTTAAGCTACAAGAGACAATTTAGCGCGAACAAGAGATCTTGTGCTACTTGGGAGTGTCGACATTATAGCTCTGATTTTTTCATCGCTAACTCTCATTTTATTCAGTGCGTGTTGAACTTTAACGATAGCATCATTAGTCGCTAGTTCTCGACACCACTGTGTTGCGAATTTTTTTGAGCCTACCTTTTGGTCGACGCGCTGCAGCTTTCGATCAAGGCTGTAGAGGTATTTCATTCTAATAGTGTTTGTAGTCTCTTCGCACTTGTCTATGAAGCTAAGTTCGACGGTTAGGTGTTCACAGGTTTTAGTAGTCTTGAATTCTAGATATGGACTTTCATACATGGCATCAGCCAAGTCTGAAGGCTGCACTCCATGAAAAAGATGCAGTGCTGTAAGCTCATCCAAGGCATCTTTCAGTAGTTTGTTCATTTCAACATGCCTCGAAGCTCATTAACAATCTGCGGTACCATATCTACGGCATTTAAAAGTTGCCTGTTATCCATCTGATCGCGCGCACCATAGCGTGAGTGTATCTTGGCATTGATGTACATTACAAGCACGCCATTGTTTGGCGTGTCCTTTTTCATGTGCTTCAGGTGTCTTGCGAACCTAGGAAACAGCTCTATACCCTTGTCCTGAAGCCCCTTATCGCTAATCAAGCTTGCGGCTGCGTCTTGAGATTTTTTAACCAAGAGGGCTCTAAGGTCTTTGCGCGCAAGTTCAGGACGTTTTGCAATGAGGTTTGGATTGATTTCTGAAGATGCCTTTTTCAGTTCGGCATCTATTAAAACACTTCGCAATTTTTCAATGGTAGTTAAGTCTAAGGTAGGGCCAGAAGTTTGCAGTGTTTCAAGTTGCTTGTCTGCCGATAGAGAGATCTCTAATCGCTTTTTTTCGAATAGCTCGTTGAAGTCTATATCATCTAGATAGGAATCTGTTTGTCCCGAAAATACATCCTCTGTGCTTATGCTCGCAAGAGCGTTATCTCGTATAGTGTATTCGTACTCGCTGAACTCATACTCTTTAGTGCGTTGATGCTTGGCTCGGTCGACTTCTGTTTGGAATGCTTGCCACATTACATCCAGTCCCGTCTCCTCATGGAATACGATTAATGCATTGTTATCTATCTCAAATGCCTTTATTTCATCTTCCGGTATTGCTCGAAGCACTCGGCCCACGATTTGAGCGAACGCGTTAAGGCTTCTGTACGGGCGGAAGAGTGCAAGGACTGTTAGGTACCGATGGTCATACCCCTCCATGAGCATGTTTACCGACACAACCACTTCGCATTCATGATTCTCGATTTTTCGGAACGCCTGCTCCTGGTCCTCTTCGCTCATTTCACTGTGAATCGTAACTACCGTTGTTCCAAGCTCTTCATACCATGTATGTAGATCGTTTGCATGACGAATACTGCATCCAACAGCAAGTATTTTGTGAGGTACAGAGGGCGATTCACTCTTGAGTTCCCTAAGCTTGGAGTAGCTGTGTTGAATGACATCTTTAGAACATGCTTCTGACAACGCGACACTTTTCTCCAGCCACTCCCGGTCCTTTAATTCAAGAACCTCTTCTTTGGAGAAACTGCGTCCAGGGTGACCGGCTAAAGTGAAAGATAAGTTGTGAGCATTTACAGTCTCTTTGCGTAGCCACTTAACGTATCTGTCACGCATTACTTCGGATAGCTGTGTTTCGTGAATCAGTTCACCAGGTAGCTCTTGGTTGTCACCTCTAAAAGGAGTACCCGTTAAGAAGAGTTTCTTTGCTGAACTGAAATAGCTTAGCGTTTTAGTCCAGCTTTCTGCGGGGGCGTGATGCGCCTCATCTACTATTATTAAATCGAAGTAGTCTTTGCGCACCCGATCCACAAGGCTGTTGCCTCTTGCGTTGTAGACTTGGTGGATGTTTGTGTACACCATATTGCATGTGTCGAGATTGGCGATGAGAGTGCTTGAGTCATACTCTGTAATCGTCGGGAGATCGTCGGGATCTAAAAGGACATTGCAATTAACCCAGAAATTATCTTCCAAAGCCTCTTGGGTTTTCCTGATGCTGTTTTTTGTTACGAGTCCAGGCGTGATTATCAATACTCTACCATTTGCAACCCCGTATGGTGCTATTGAGATAAGACCGCTTTTGCCTGTGCCTGTAGGTAGAACTACGAGGGCCTCACCGTTAGGGTTGTCTGAGAAGTATTTTTTTATTTGTAAATAAGCTTCTATTTGGGGGGAGCGGAGCTTGCTATTGCCTTCGATATTTGCAACGGTATCTTGGTAGTAATTCATGTAAGTCCCTTTAACAAATAAATAGCGCTCAAATGTTTCACTGAATCAGTAACTTTCACGCCGTTCGATACGCACAATCGTTCCCGCTTTTACCTCATCCGCATGCCGGTGAATCTTTTCTTGCTGTGCCTTCAGTAGAGCGGAAATCTTCATAAGCGCAACGGCTTCATCGGGGGATTTGCCGCGGCCGGCCATGCTGGTCAATTCGGCCACTGACCAGCCGATGACCGCGGTCGCGTCTTCAAGGTCGTAAAACAGCTCCTGCTGGGCTGTTCTGGGGCCGTCGAGTCCCTGGATGAGATCTGCCATCAATACCTCGTCTGCCATGGCAGTCTTCAATGAAGAGTTTTGCGACTTTCGCCGATCCTGATCCGGTCGAGCGCTCGATTGAGCGCATCCAGGGCATCAAGGAGGGCTTTCGCCTCCGCTTCTCGACCGTCACCCCAAAGCCGTTCAGCCATTTTGTTCAGGGTGAGGATTGATCGCTCTATGTCTGCTGCAGTTGCTGCAGCGCTTTCTGCCGGCCGCTTCTTCGGCATTGTCAGAACTTCTGCAGTGCCCGCACAACGACGCCCACGATCCGGCAGCGTTCGTCAAACGGTTCAATCGGGTATCCAGGGTTCAACGGCTTTAAGAACAGTCTCCCGCCATCGCTGACTAGCTTCTTGAACGTCGCCTCATTACTTTCTGGAAGCTTGGCGATCACCAGCTTGCCTGGTGCGGCCTCGGCCTCAGTGTCTACCAGGATCAATGTACCTTCGGTGATGCTCTGGCCCGCGGGAGAAGTCATCGAGTCGCCTTTCACCTCGAGCCAAAACGCAGATCCCTTCGAGTCGTACTCCGAGAACTCGTAGCGATCCGAGAATCCGGCCGGGTAGGGCTCTACCGCTTCTGCCCAGGCGCCAGCAGCTACCCAGCTAATAACTGGGTACCGGTAGGACTCGTTTTGTTGCCTGGCTTCTCCAACATTGGAATCGCTTCCAGTCGTTCCGGTCATCGGGCCGATATCGTCAGACAGCCATATGGCATTCACGCCGCACGCGTGTGCGATTTTAGACAAATGAGCGCTTTGGAGATTTTTTCCCGTCTCCAATTGCGAAATCACTGGCTGCTCAATTCCCGCCCTGAAGGCAAGCATCTTCTGCGTCAGCTTCGCGTGGCTTCGTGCGGACCTGATTCTTTCTGCGAGTGTACTCATCAGCAGAAACTTATAAGTTTCCTTATCGGCTTGCAAATAAGTGTCCTTCTACTTAGGATATAAGCAGGCTTATTAGGAGGGATCAAAAATGACTCCCATCGAACGGCTCGTCGACTTCTTCGGCGGGCAGACCAAAACAGCTGCGGCTCTCGGCGTATCTCAGGCTGCGGTTTCGTACTGGGTGTCAGGTATCCACCTGATGAACGCTGAGAAGGCGTTCAAGGCAGAAGAGTTGACCGGCGGGCAAATTACGGCTCGCGAGCTTTGCTCCCGTCCTCAGTCGGCACGTAAATCCGCCGCATAACCCAAGCCCTGTCACACCGAAAGCGGAAGTGAACCCCATGGCCTACGGAAAAAAAGAACACCGCCACGCACGCCAAGTGAAGGTTTTGCTGAATGACGAAGAGTTCATTCGGCTACGGGAATACGCACACAGCGTCGGCACACAACACAGCGCTCTCAGCCGAGTGATTCTCAAAGCGGTGATCGAAGTCATCGAGCAGACGGGTGAGCTGCCCGAATGGATCGAAATAAAACGGGCCTAGTCAATCCCGCTCACCAGAGGACGGGCAATGAATTTTCCAGAACCGGCAGTACTGCTGGACCAGCAACAGATGGACGTACTTGAGCGAGTGGCGAGCAACGCAGGCATCACAGGCGAAGAGCTCGTCAGGGAAACACTCAAGCGAGTTCTTGATTCCCTTGGGCAAGCCCAGAAGGTGGGCCGTTCGCCGCCGGGCAACGTGTTTCGGCTCCCTTTGAAGCGGTAATACGGGTCCTTTATTGAGGACTGCAAAGCGGTTTGGGTGGTGACACCACCGGTCCCTAATTCGGGACTGGAAGCAGAAAAGGTCATGGGTTCATCCCTGATCAGTTGATGAACAGATCATCGCGGAAGTGCTGGGACTGCGCCACGCGAGACGAAGAGGGGATTTCGCAATGGAAGAATTCGAGAGAACGCTGCATCGGGAAGTGAAAGCTGACGGCGGCACAGCACTGGCCAAGCGAATGGGCGTGAATGAAACCACGTTGCTGGACTGCGCAAACCCAAATCGGGCGCATCACAAGATGAACATCCAGATGCTGGGGATGGTTCTGACTCACTTGCCGCTGGAGGGGCGTCTGAGCGTGCTGAGCGCGCTCACCAACCAGTTCGAATGTGACGTTGTCCTGCGTAAACGTCCCGAGCCGAAACCACTCATGGCTGCGCTGTGCCATTTGACCGCCGAGTGCGGCGACGTGGGCCGGCTGATCTTCGACGCCGCTTCTGACAATCACATCAGCCAGCACGAAAAAGCCCAGGGCGATAAAGCCATTCAGGAAGCAATCGACGCGCTGCATGTTCTGCGCGAATCACTGAAGGCCGCCTGAATTTCGGACACAAAAAAGCCGACGTACGAGGTCGGCTTTTTCTACAGCGGTAAAGCAAGTGGAGAAGATTATGCACGTACAGACACAGCAGGACAATACCGGACAGGTCGCGACACGTTTTGTTAATTCGGAAAACGTGTCGCGTACCACGATGTCTTCCCGTGAGATCGCCAACGTCACCGGTAAGCGGCACGCCAACGTGAAGCGCGACATCACGGCGATGCTAAAAGAACTGAATTTAGATGTACTCAGTTTTGAGCACATCTATCTGGATGGCCAGAACCGCGAGCAGGTCGAGTACAGGCTCGATCGCGAGCACACCGACTGCCTGCTCACCGGCTACAGCGCGCCGCTGCGCATGAAGGTGATTCGCCGGTGGCGCGAGCTGGAACAGCAGCAGGGCGCCCGCGAGCAGGTTCTGCTCAATGGCACCAAGGTGGTCGGCGAGATCGCCATCATGGAGTGCTTCACGCGCCTGTTGAAGCCCGCGCCATCTTGCCAGATGGCCATGCTGACGAAGATCGCCCAGAACAATGGCCTCGACCCGAAGTTTCTCCCAGGCTACGCCGTCGACGCGTCGCCTGATGCCGCCGGCGGCTCATCGATGCCCACCAAGTCGGCCACGGCCTTACTAAAAGACAACAGCATCCGTATTGCTCCTGCGGCGTTCAATCGCGCACTAGCTGCCAAGGGCTTCCTCAAGCAGCTCCAGCGCAAAAACTCCAAGCAGGAAATGGTCGACTTCTGGTCTGTGACTGAGCAGGGCCTTCGTTTCGGCAAGAATTTGACCAATCCTCAATCTCCTCGCGAGACGCAGCCTCACTGGTACGTGGATCGCTTCCTCGAACTGGCCAAACTGGTCGGGAAGGCCTGACATGCAATACACCGTCACGATCAACCAGGTGAAGGCGCTGGAGTGGGGGCTGAATTCTCAGCAGGCCCTGCTATTCGCCTTCGTCTACGAGAGCCCGAGCTGGGCCAATCCAATCAAGACGGACACCGGGATCTACTTCGCCCTCAGCAAGGGCAAGATCGTCGAGGAGCTGCCACTGCTCACTGACAAGCCGGACACCGCTTACCGCCTGTTGAAAGCCCTGCGCGATGCTGGCCTGATCGAGCTTTCCAGCACTTCCAGCATCACCTTGATCCGCCTCACTGAGAAGGCGAAAGAGTGGAATCGCAAGTTGGATGGGTCGGAAAAATATCCGACCTCTGATGCGCTCGATGGTCGGAAAAAAATCCGATCTACCTCGGATAAATCTCCGAGCAAGGTCGGAAAAAAATCCGATGCAGGGTCGGAAAAATCTCCGACAAATCAGGGTACCAATAATCAGGGTACCAATCAGGTAACCAGTAATCAGGATTTGCAGGACGGCTCGGACAAGCCGAACCGATCCGGCGGGCTGGTGCTGGTTGTTGATCGCACTGAGGCGCCGCGGGTTGAAATTCCCGCGGACATGCCGGGCCCCAAGGACCAGACCTGCAAGACGTTCAAGACCTGGGCCAACTACGCCATGTCTTACCGCAAGCGGTACAAGGCCTGGCCGGTGTGGAACGCAAAGGTGGGAGGGCAGATCGGTTCGTTGATTGGCCGTTTGGGCATCGACGTTTCTCACAGCGTGGCAGCGTATTACCTCGGCATCAACGACGCTCAACTGATCCGCAAGTGCCACAGCGTCAGCGAGCTGCTGGCCAACGCCGAGAGCTACCACACCCAGTGGGTGACCCAAACCCAGATCAACGGCCGCACCGCCCGCCAACTGGAAGACACCCAGGCCAACATCAACGCCGCACAGGAAGCTGCGCGCAACATTCGTGAGGGAGGGCCGCGCAATGCTTTCCTCTGACGACCGCGCACAACTGGCCGGCGCCATCTGCGCCACTGCCGAAACACTGGGCCAGACCATCAGCGCTGCGGCTGCCGAATTGATGGCTGAAGATCTTGCCGTGTTTGCCCAGGCCGATATCCGCAAAGCACTTCAGGCTTGCCGCCGGGAGCTGACCGGCAAGCTGACATTGGCGGCAGTCCTGCAGCGCATCCAGGCAGAAGATGGCCGCCCAGGTCGGGACGAGGCCTGGGCGATCGCCATGACCACGAACGACGAATTCGAAACCGTGGTGCTGACCGATGAGATCCAGCTGGCGCTGGCCGCCGCGAAGCCTGTTCTCGACGCCGGCGACAAGATCGGCGCGCGCATGGCGTTCATCAGCGCATACGAGCGGTTCGTGAGCCAGGCGCGTGACGACGTCAAACCAGTGAATTGGCACGTCTCCGTTGGTTTCGATGCCAACCGCCGTGTGGGAGCCATCACGAAGGCTGTGCAGTTGCAGCGTATTCCTCAAGAGCGCGGGCGGCTGTATCTGGCAGATCTGAGTGTGGTTCCGGTTACAGAGGACGGCCGCGCGTTGGCTGGCTTGATCACCGGCGAGGTTACGAGGCCATCACCAAATGTCCGGGACAAACTTGAAGCCGTGAAGAATTCGATGCTGGAAATGCGCAACGCCACGGCCGAGAGGCAGACAGAAATGCGCATCGAAGCGGCCAATGAATTGGCTAATCGCCGAGCCTTGCTCATCAAGCAGGCCGAAGAACTTCAACTGAAGAGGGCTGCGCAATGATCCCTAAATCAGCAATGACACTGGTTTGCACCTTTGCCGGTTTCGGTATCGGGGTGTTTTGCGTCCTGATCACAATTGCGGTGACGTCATGAGCGATTACACGCAACTGAAAAAGCTTCTCTGGGCTGAAGTCGCCGCCTGGAGCCTGAATTGTGAGTCTTGGCAAAGAAGCTCGGAAGCACTCGGCGAATTCCTGGGCAAGAAGACCGTCGAGGAAGTGACGTTGGAGCTGATCGCCGAGAACGAGGCGCTGCGCAAGGAGCGCGACAAACTGGCCGAGGACAAACAAGGGCTGCTTGAAGACTGCGCGGGGCTCCTATGACGGACAAGATCAGCGTTAACTGCCAGGCCAAACTCACTGAGGCCATCACCAGCCTGACCACCATGTACCGCGACAAGAAGTTCGTCGTGGTATCCCTGCGCCCGGGCAAGGACCGCACGCTCGACCAGAACGCTCTGTGGTTCGCCATGTACAAGCGCATCGCTGAGATGACCCAGATCGGCGACGCGGCGGACGCTCGGCGCTACTGCAAGCTGCACTTCGGCGTGCAGATCCTGCTGAACGAAGACTCAGGTTTTCAGGCGGCCTGGTATCGGGTCATGCGCCATCTGCCCTACGAGGAGAAGCTGGCCCTGATGGGCGAGCACAAGTTGTTCGGCCCCGACGGGTTCCCGGTGACCAGTCTGTTCAACCGCGCCCAGGGCATCGCTTACACCGACCGCATGGTTGCGTTCTTCACTGCGCAGGGTGTGGTGTTTACCGATCTGCTCAGTAAGGAGGCTGCATGATCGCCAAACCGCCGCGACCGAAGAAGTGCAAGAACCCAGCGTGCGGCATCAGCTTCCCGCCGCAGCGCCTGGGTCAGGCTGTGTGCAGTCCCAAGTGCGGCCTGGCCATCAAGGATGTGAACCGGGAGAGGGCGCGCAAGTCGCTGGCCGAGATCGGTCGCAAGGAATTGCGCGCAGCCAAGGAGAAGATCAAGCCCCGCGCCAAGCATATGAGCGAAGCTCAGACCGCTTTCAACACATGGGTCCGCCATCGTGACGCCGGCCTGCCGTGTGTGAGTTGCGGCCGGCACCACAACGGACAATGGCACGCGGGGCACTACCGCACCGTCGGCGGCAACCCAGAGCTTCGCTTCGAACCGCTGAATGTCTGGCGCCAATGCGCACCGTGCAACAACCACCAGTCCGGCAACGTTGTGAATTACCGCATCGAGCTGGTGAGGCGCATTGGCGCCGACAAGGTGGAATGGCTTGAGGGGCCACACGACCCGAAGCGTTACACCATTGAAGAGATCAAGGCCATCAAGGCCGAATACCGGGCAAAGACATGAGAGCTGAAGGGGAGAGCAGCATGACCTATCGCAACGTTGTATCCGCAGTTGTTCGGGCGCTCGCCGCCGAGACCATCAACTCTGCAGGCGGCTGCGACTTTGAGCCCAAGGTGCAATGCGCGAAGCAGAAGGGGGAAATCGTCGGCAAGGAGGCTGCATTCCTCACGGACTGCTGGGTGTTCGGCCGGCTGCACAAGTCGTTGTCGGCGGCGCACTGGCGGGCACTGGTCGCGAAGTACTCCACCCACACCGAGCGAAAACACGCCGCCATTGCCGAACTGACAAAGGTAATGCGATCGCCGGCACCGGAGCGCTTCCTTCATTGCGCCGTGGTCACCTGGGCACTACCGAAGCTGCCGGGCTTAGATGGAAAGCGCTCGACCAATGTGCTGCCGGCCGGGTGGTACGAGATGGATAATTGGTCGAACGAGCCGCATCCGATCAAGACGCAAGAACGGTGGCGCAGAGACATCCGCAAGTCGCTGGAGAGCTGTGTTGACTTGGCTTTGATCGAGACTCAGCACATTCTTGAGCATGAAGGCCTTGTGATGTCAGAAGTTGCTTGACTGGCATTGATCCACTGAGCCATTATTCACCCATCCTGTCATTCCTGCGTGTGTAGGAGTGGCAAAAAAAGCCCGACCATAGTGTCGGGTTTTTTTTCGAGTTTTCGAGTACATAAGGACATGGTCATGCGGGTTGTCACTTTCGTAACTTTTGTTGCTGTTGCACTTGCCGGTTGCTCTGGAATCCCTTCAGTTCCATATGAAGAGCCTGCTCAATCAGAGGGGTTGGCGCGTCTTCGCGTGATCACTAACTCCAGTGTGTATGGAGATAGCATCACTGGCAGTTGTGCCCCTGCTACCCGTCATAAGATGGCTGATGCTGGGCGCTTCGGACGGGACGGGACGGCGAACATCAACTATCCGCAGTACCCCCTGAAGTCGGCGAGCGTTGGCATGCCGAAAAGAGTTGCGCCCACTCTTACTGAATACGTCCCAGCAGTTCGGATGGGCGAAGGCGTATATAAAGAGGTCGTAACCGAGTATCGCGTTAGGACTGATCTGCCGTTCCAAATTGCAACCCTGGGCGCGACCATTGGTGGCTATGGCAGCACATACTCGTCCTGCGGTGGCCAAGCGCTCGCTTACAAGCTGGAGTCAGGGAAAGACTACGAAGTTTTGGTTGGGGTAGGTAGCAGACCAAGCAGCGATGGCGGACAAGCGCTTACTTGCATGCTCGGAGTTATCGAACTTATGCCCTTAGCTGGAACTTCAATCGTAATTCCCCAAATGCTGACACCTTCTGCGCCTCCGCAGGTGGCCTGCAAAAACTAACAAGCACAGCCCGACATAGAGCGGGTTTTGCGTATAGCAGAAACGAGAAAGCCCCGACATTGATCGGGGCTTTTTTGTACCTCCGAGGAAAGCCGCTACCCAGTGGATGTTTTCCCGGACGTATCAAGTCCAATCATTTCGGCTCCACCACACCAATTGCTCCGAGCTGGGAGTGCTGCTGGAGCCGATTAAAATCCGCAGGTTACGGCCTGCCGTATTCCTAACTCCCTGACGGGGAGGAACCGAGATGCCAAACATGCCAGACAAACCAGATACCTGGGCGATTGCGCTTGCGTGGTTGAGCCAGCATTCGCCGATCCTCTTCGCCGCTGGACTGTCCTGTGCCATGGCTGTGCTTCGAATCACATACGGTGGTGGCACTCGACGTCAGATGCTGGTGGAGGGTGCGATCTGCGGAGGCCTGACCCTGACGATCATCAGTGGTCTGGATTTCTTCGGTCTACCCCAGAGCATGGCCACCTTTGCCGGTGGCTGGGTTGGCTTCCTGGGCGTGGAGAAGATCCGCAACATCGCGGACCGGGTGACTGACTTCAAGTTGCCGAGTCGAAAGCCTGAATAGGCAGGGCCCTGATAGGTCCTCTACGCTTCGATTTGCTCGGGGCAGGTGAGTTGTTCATTCAGCTCTTGGCAATGAGTTTCTGCCAGCGCAGCTTGGAGGAAATTCTGATTGATCGCCTGTCCTGTGCGGACGTCGACGACGCGATAGTAGAAGCCATTCAACACGCCGTTGGCTGGTCTCTTTTGGACGATGAACACTTCTTCCATAGCTCCACCCCCTTTGAGTCAACTCCTACACCCTAGTAGCTGAAAATCCATTTTCCAGTGAAGCGGACGAGTGGGGTTTCGGCTTACCGATCGATCACTTTGTCTCGACACGTTTCGTGAGTCAGAAAATCGTGTCGTCACATTTGAGGAGCTTTCTTTCATCGCTAACTGTGAGTGTTATTTAAGCGTTCACAATGTAGGCGGGCGGCCTCTTGAGTCTCATGGGAAAACACCATTTTTGGATCGCAGCGATCATTCATATCCAGAACGGTGTGTACGACCTTGCCCGTCCATTTTCCGCTCTTGATGTCTTTATCCACTTGCACTTCATAACGCGGTTTCATTTTCGATACTCCTGTCTAGACCTCTATTTCCGGGAAGAAAGGCAAATTTGATGGGTTTTTTTATGTTCTGCAATCTGGTTCTGTATCTCCTGCTTTCTCTCCAGGCTGTAGTTCCACTCATCGGCTCTGCTCGCGGTATTTTCCAAGCTTAGGACTTCGAGCCAGATAGTTTCGCATTCGTCGTTTTGTAAAGCCGCCAGCCTCGATCTGGCGGTTGAAAACTCGGTATCAATTTTACGGTACGCCAAATCCCAGGCTTTCACATCGACGATGAGCTTTTCCTTTTCTTGTTTGAGCTGAGCGATTTGATCTCTCAAATAACTGTTTTCAGCCTCAATACGACCTATCTCTCGCGATTGCTGCGACGAATATTGAAGGAAAGCAAATGCGCCGCCTCCACATCCAACCACAATCCCAACAACAGTACTTATTATCCATTTTGTAGTGCTGTTCACTCTTTTCCCCTGTGCCATAAACGAGCAACACTACCTTCTGATGATCTAACCCTACAAGCTGGGAGTGGCAAGATTGTTCTCCGTGAACTGATGCTGGCTGCTCAGATTCTATGAGAAAAAAACAATGGGCAGACCGCAGCCACCAACATCACTGCTTGAGCTATCCGGCTTCGGTATCCGCCTGATCCCCGCTCCCGAAGTGTGGGAATGGCTCCAAGTCGAGATCCTCGCCGACACCGGCAGCATCCACAACGAAGAGCACGCCCATCTGATCGATGCGGATATTCGTGTGATGTGGGCATCTGCTGCCTTCACGAAGAAGGGGCGCACAGTGGTGGGCCAAGCCGAACAGGTGGCATTCCGCGCCGGGGGTTGGCAGAAGGCACGAATGGAGCAGCAGATGATGGATTGGTTCGGCGACGTGCCGGCTTACATCATCACCCTGGCTGCCGATTACTGCGCCCAGTGTTCCGACGCAGACTTCTGCGCCCTGGTCGAGCACGAGCTGTACCACATCGCGCAGGCGAAGGATCAGTACGGCTCACCCAAGTTCACCCAGGAAGGATTGCCCAAGCTTCAGATGCGCGGACACGACGTCGAGGAGTTCGTCGGTGTAGTTCGCCGCTATGGTGCGAGCCCTGACGTTCAAGCGCTGGTGGATGCTGCAAACAGTCCTGCTGAGGTGGGGAAATTGAATATATCGAGGGCCTGCGGAACCTGTCTGCTCAAGTCGGCCTGAATTTCTGACAGGTTTTGACGGATGACAACCATATGGCAGCACTACGAAGCGAGGTCAAAGCCTTCATAGTTCAGGCTCTGGCCTGCTTTGATACGCCGTCCCAAGTGGTCGAGTCGGTCAGGAAAGAATTTGGCATAGATGTCAGTAGGCAACAGTGCGAATCCCACGACCCGACAAAGTACGCCGGTCGCGCTCTCGGGGTGAAGTGGGCCGAGCTATTCCACGCTGCTCGCAAGCGGTTTCGCGAAGAGACTGAAGACATCCCAATCGCCAACCGCGCGTACCGATTGCGTGCCCTGGGTCGCATGGCCGAACGGGCCGAAAACTCAAAGAACATTGTACTGACTGCCCAACTGTTGGAGCAGGCAGCAAAAGAGTGTGGCGACGTCTACGTGAATCGTCGCCTCGAACCAATCAAGCCGCCGGGTTCAGAGGCGGGTGCCGAACCTGCCGCCGAATACGTGTTGAGGCCTGACGAAGATGTCCCTACCAGCCCGTATCTCTGATGGGCTGGTCGCGCTGACGCCGAAACAGGCGAACATTTATGTCTGGGGCTTCCAACCTGAAGCGCGTTTCCGCGATGCGGTGTGCGGGCGCCGGTTCGGCAAGACCTTTTTGGGCAAGGCCGAAATGCGCCGGGCGGCTAAGCTCGCCGCCGCTTGGAACGTCAGCGTCGAGGATGAGATCTGGTACGCAGCTCCAACTCAGAAGCAAGCGCGTCGGGTGTTCTGGCGCCGGCTGAAGCAGGCTATCCCCAAGACGTGGATGGCCACCAAGCCAAACGAAACGGACATGCTGATCACGTTGAAAAGCGGTCATTTGCTCCGGTGCGTTGGTCTGGAAAACTACGATGACCTACGCGGATCCGGCCTGTTCTTCATCCTTGTTGACGAATGGGCGGACTGCAAATACGCCGCCTGGGAAGAAGTCATCAGGCCGATGCTGTCGACCTGCACCTACACGCTTCCCTCTGGTGAAGTCAGGAAGGGCGGTCATGCACTGCGCATCGGAACCCCGAAAGGCTTCAACCATTGTTACGACACGTTCCAAGACGGCAAGCCAGGCCATGAACCTGATCACCGCAGCTGGCTGTACACCTCGCTCGATGGCGGCAATGTTCCTCCGGACGAGATCGAAGCCGCTCGCCGAAAGATGGACCCTCGGACATTCCGGCAAGAGTACGAGGCCAGCTTCGAGAACTATCAGGGCGTTGTTTACTACACGTTCAACCGTGAGGCGAACCGCACCAGCGAGATGATTAAACGCGGCGAGGCTCTACACATCGGGATGGACTTCAACGTCATGAAAATGGCGGCGGTGGTGCACGTCATTCGTGACAATCTGCCTCTGGCGTTGAGCGAGTTTGCCGAGGTGCGGGACACGCCTGAGATGATCGAGAAGATCAAATTGCGGTTCCCCGACCACAGCATTGCGATCTACCCGGACGCCAGTGGGCAGAACACCAGCAGTAAGAGCGCAAGCGAGTCAGACCTGTCGCTACTCAAGAAGGCCGGCTTTACGGTCGTCGTGGACTCGACCAACCCCGCGGTTAAGGATCGAGTTAACGCCATGTGCGCGATGTTCGCCAACACCTACAACGAACACCGCTACCTGGTGAACGTCGACCAATGCCCGAAATACACGCAGAGCCTTGAGCGGCAGATTTACAACGACAAAGGCGAGCCGGACAAGAAGTCCGGTTATGACCACATGGTTGATGCACCTGGCTACTTCATCGCCAAGCGCTACCCGATCAAGACACGCACAGGCGGAACGCGCCGTATTGGAGGATTGGCCTGATGCCAGTGCAATCGACAAACCCCGACTTCGACGCGCACATCGCCGAATGGGAAATGATGGACGACGCTCTCGAAGGTGAGGGCGCCATCAAGCGCAACGATCGGAACCTGCCCAGGCCAAGCGGCATGGTGGAGGCTGAAAAGCTCGACGCCGCCGGCAACAAGTATCTGTACCAGAACTACACCGACCGGGCGCAGTACGAGCACTGGGTGCGCGACTCCCTTCGGTCGATGATGGGCCTGGTCTCTCGGCTGATTCCGGAAATCAAACTGCCCGCTGGGCTGAAAGGGCTGGAAGACAACGCAACTTCTGATGGTTTCGGCCTAAAGCAGTTGTTCTTTCGCATGGTGCGCCAGGCTATTTCACACGGCCGGGTCCCGCTGGTGGTGAACATCGATGACGCCGGCGAGCCGTATTTCTCGACGTACGCCACGCGGAATGCGATCAATTGGGATGTTGCCGATCAAGATGGCAGGCAGGACCTGGCCCTTTCGGTGTTCCGCGAGTTCCGCAAGAAGCGCGGCGATCGATACAGCCACGACTGCGACACGGTGTTCCGTGAGTTCTTCATGCAAGGTGATACCTGTTACACCGCGGTGCGTAATGAAGGCGGTGAATTGGTCGAGGATGAAAGGCCCCTTGGCACGACCGGTACTGACAACCGACTGATCAAGGGCTTGCCTTACCTGCCCGTGATTTACTGCGGCTCGACGGACAACTCGCCAGAAGTCGACGAGTTGCCGCTGCTGACGATGGCACGCGCCGCGTTGAAGTCCTACCAGTTGAGTGCTGACTATTTCACCGCGCTACACCAGACCAGTCACCCACAGCCGTGGGTTTCGGGGCTGGACGACGCGGTAGAGCTGAGCGTTACCGGTCCATCCGCTGCGTGGGATCTCGGGCCGAACGGCAAGTGCGGCTACCTGGAGTTTCAAGGTGCCGGCATTGAAGCCGTCCGCACTGCCATGGATGACCAGCGCAACGCCGCGGTTGAGGCTGGCGCCAAGGTGATGGACGTGGGCGGCACCGAGTCGGGCGAGGCTCGCAAAACGCGCCAGAACGACCAGCACGCCACTCTGCACAGCATCGTAATCACCGTGGCCGAGGCGGTAGAGCAGGCGCTGCGGTACGCCGCCGAGTGGAAGGGCTACGACCCGAAGCAGGTGACGTTCAAGGTCAATCCCGAATTCATAATCCCTCGGGTCGACCCTCAGGTGCTAGCTGAACTTCAGAAGGGCGTCATGGCCGGCACGATCAGCGCCGACACCTATTGGCAGTACCTCACGACCGGGAAGCTTCCGGAACGCCTCTACGACGAAGAAGCCGAACTGATCAGCGAAGAGCGCGAATCGGCCGGACTCAACTTGGACAAAGACGATGCCGACGGCAAACCTGGAACAGGCGGACAGCCAGCTGCTGGAGCAGACGACCCGCCACTCAGTGATGATCGAGCGGCTTAAGGCTGGCGAGGTCAAAAAGTTCGAGAAATACCTGCGCCAGATTGACGCCCTGTTGCGGGAGCAACTGACCCGCAAAGAGTTGACTACCTACAGCCGAGATCGCCTCGAGCAGTTTCTGGCGCGCGTGGGCGGCAAGCTGCTGGACATCTACAAGGCCTTCGGCAGCGTGGTACAGGCTGATCTGGTGGATATCGCGCTCTACGAGTCCACCTTCGAGGCCAACAGCCTCAGCCATGCGATGTCGATTGACGCAGTGGTCCCGACCAATGCCGTGATCCGCGCGGCGGTGTTTTCCTACCCGCTGCAGGTGAAAGGTTTGGATGGCGGCAAGCTGCTGAACAGCTTCCTCAGCGGCTGGACCAGAACCGAGACGATGCGGGTGACGAACACTATCCGGCTAGGCTTCGGCCAGGGCCAGACGAACGCACAGATCATCCAGGCTGTTCGCGGTACCGCGGCGCAGAACTTCACCGACGGCACTCTCGCGGTGAGTAACCGCAACGCGGCATCAGTGGTGCAGACGGCGATTCAGCATGTGGCCACGACGGCGCGAATGGAAACGCTGAAGGCCAACAGTGACGTGGTGCTCGGCTATCGCTGGGTGTCGACGCTTGACCGCAAGACTTCACAGCAATGCAAAGGCTTGGACGGGATGCGCTTCGACCTGGGCAAGGGGCTGCTGCCGCCGGCGCACATCAACTGCCGATCAACCACGGTGCCTACCACCAGGCTTTCCGAACTGTTTTCGAAAGGCGCCACGCGCGCGGCGATTGGTGACCACGGTGGTGGCCAGGTCGATGCAAGCCTGAACTATTACGAATGGCTGGCGACGCAGCCCGCGAGCTTTCAGGATCATGCTCTCGGGCCTGTACGGGGCAAACTGTTCCGCGACGGTGGCCTGACCCCGGAAAAATTCGCCGTGTTGCAACTCGACAAGAAGTTTAAGCCGCTGACTCTGGCCGAACTGAAAGCCATTGAGCCTGACATGTTCTCCCGGGCAGGCGTTACACTCGGCGCTCCACCAGGTTGAGATGACCGATGCAGATCATTGTCGAGGACGGGCAGGGAAGTCCGGACGCCAACAGCTTCGTGCCACTGGGGAAGCTGACCTTCTACCGCGACTACTACGGCTTTCGCATTCCTGAGGGCGAGGTCGAGCAGGTCGCTCTGCTTCTGCGCGCCGCAGCGGATATCAACGCTCGCGAATGGAAAGGGCGCAAAGCCAATCCTAACCAGGCAATGGCCTGGCCCCGGCGTGACTGCAAGATCGAATATCAAACGCTTTCCGAGATATTCATACCCTTTGAACTTGAGTGGGGGCAGGTGCGACTGGCGGTCGAGATCTATGCCGCGGAGCAGGGCTTTCAGATCGAAGAGCCGACGTATTGCACTGAGCCGAATGGTCGGCGCACTCGGCTCAACCGCGATACGCCGGGCGTCCGCATGCGCCCGCCGCCGTACGTTCCGAGCAGGACGCAGTTCGCTGATTACCTCATGATGCGCGGGCTGACGGTCGTCAGGTAACTGCTTGTTGAGCTCGACGACTTCAGACTGATATAACGCTCCTCTTTTTTTAGGAGCGGCAAATGAATTGGATGCTTGCGTTGATTTTGGTGATCGCGTGCGTCATCTGCTTGATGCTCGGCATCACAGCGGGGGTCAATCTCAATCCAGCATCCACCGTAGTATACGTTTGGGATTGGAATGCGGCGGGTAGTTGGGTGTCGGGTATTGGAACGCTGCTGGCTGTTATTGTCACTCTGTGGCAAGTCAGGCGCCAGCAGGAGCGAGAGAAGCCAAGGCTGGCCATACAGCAGGATTACGAAGCGAAGTCTTATACGTTGATTGTCGTATCAACCGGGCTTGTGCCAGCCACAGTTCTGGGTGCGCGCCTCTCCTTCAATGGGGGAAAGACATTCTTAGACTTGGCGCAGAATCTTCCTGAAGATACAGCGTATCCAAGGCGTCTCGACCGCGGCGAAGTGATGAGTCTCCTAGCGCTGAGGAATGTCGGCTTTTCCATGTTAGGTAAAAGCATAATCAGGCCAGTTATAAGCGCTCTAGAATCCGAAGGTGTAAGAAGTGCAATTCACGGTGAGGGCCTCAACCGGAAATTTTTCGATCAGTTAAATTCATTATCATTACGCGGCGCCGTGCTGCTGGTGAAAATGGCCCACGGCGTGGAGCAATTCAATTTCTCCCAGGAAGCTTTTCACGCACTTTTGAAATGTGCAATTGATGATGAGCACAATCAAGCGCTGGAGAGATTGGAATATTGGAAGGCTAGAGATCAGGAAACTTTCAATCTCCTTGAGGCAGCACGTCAGCGTATTCATAAGGCAGAAAGTAAAACGGAATAGTCCCCGTTAAAAATT
Source organism: Pseudomonas sp. LBUM1651 (assembly GCF_059716135.1). NCBI lineage: Bacteria > Pseudomonadati > Pseudomonadota > Gammaproteobacteria > Pseudomonadales > Pseudomonadaceae > Pseudomonas > Pseudomonas sp. LBUM1651. Next base: position 2,528,073 of record NZ_CP166805.1, read on the forward strand.
CCAGCGAATCAACAATAGAACCTCGGCCATGCCGGGGTTTTTTTATGCCTGCAAAGCGGGCCGACCAAACCCAAGGGGTGCACCAAGTGGCAGACGAAAACCAGATTGATCTTGAAGACCCTGCAGTTCAGACCGCCATTGCTGCTGCTGTTGAGGCGGCAACCCTGGGTCTCAAGAACAAAAACACCGAGCTGCTTGGCTCCCTCCGGACCACCAAGACTGAACTGGACGGGTTCAAGACTCAGTTCGAAGGTCTGGACATTGCCGCCGTCAAGGGGCTGCTGACCAAGGTGGGCCAGGACGAAGAGACCAAGTTGATCGCCGAGGGCAAGCTGGACGAGGTGATCACACGCCGAACTGAGCGCCTGCGCACCGACTACGACACCAAGTTGGCCGCTGAGAAGGCGCGCGCCGACAAGGCCGAGGCCTTCGCTGCGAAGTACAGCGACAAGGTGCTGGCCGATTCCATCCGCGCTGCTGCCATTAAAGCAGGCGCGCTCCCTGAGGCTGCCGAGGACATCATCCTGCGCGCCCGGGGCACTTTCAAACTCAGTGAGGACGGCGAGGCGATCGCCACTGACCGTGACGGCGAGGTCGTTTACGGGAAGGACGGGAAAACCCCGCTGTCGCCGCTCGAATGGGCGGAATCGCTGCGTGAAACAGCAACTCACCTGTGGCCAAGGGCCCAGGGAGCCGGTCCGACCGGCGATCAAGGTGGCAAGGCCACGAAGAAGTGGGGTGAGTACACGGAAACCGAGCGCGCTGCGATCGCCCGTGACAACCCCGATCTGTTCAAGAAAATCCAGGCCACCAAAGGAACCTAATCCATGGCAACTACCCAATTGACCGACATCTTCGTCGGCGACTACTACGCCTCCCTGGCGCCGGTGAACAGCCCGGAAAAAACTGCTGTTTACGAGTCGGGCATTGTGACTCGATCGCCGGTGTTGGACGCGATCGCCTCCGGTAGCCAGGGCACCGCTGAGATCAGCTACTGGCAAGATCTGAACGCTGACGAAGCGCCGAACATCAGCAACGACGACCCGAACGACCAGGGCGAAGTCGGTAAAGTCACTCAGGACAGCATGCGTGCCCGAGTTCTGTACCTCAATAAAGGCTACGGCGTTACCGACCTGACCGCCGAGCTGGCAAACACCGAGCCTCAGCAGCAGATCCGCAACCGCTTCGGCACCTACTGGACCCGCCAGTGGCAGCGTTACACCCTGGGCGCGGCTCGCGGCATCATCGCCTCGAACATCGCGAACAATGGCGGTGACATGGTCATCGACGCAGGCGCGACCATCAGCGCGAACGCCTTTCAGGATGCTGCGTTCACTGCCGGCGATGCCGCAGACCAGTTCGGTGCGATCGGCGTGCACTCGGTGGTAATGAACCAGATGGTCAAGCAGGACCTCATCGAGTACCTGCGTGACTCCGACGGCAAGATCATCCTGGCCACCTACCTCGGCAAGCCGGTATTCATGGACGACGCGCTGGTGTACGGCGCAGGCAAGTACCTGTCCGTGTTCTTCGGCCAAGGTGCTTTCGGCTATGGCGAAGGCACGCCGAAGGTGCCGGTTGAGCTCGAGCGTAAGCCGGGCGGCGGTAACGGTGGTGGTGCCGAAGTGCTGTGGGAGCGGAAGACCTACATCCTCCAGCCTGCCGGTTTCAGCTGGAAAGGTTCCGAGGCTCAGAACCTCAGCCCGACGGCAACTCAATATGCTGCTGCGGGGAACTGGACTCGTGTGTTCAGCCGCAAGCAGGTCCCGTTCGCTGCTGTGATCAGCGGCACCACCACGCCGTAATTCGGCCCACACAGCCTAGCGCCTGTATGGGCGCCGGGGTGCTTCTGAGGTGACTCATGAAAGTGATCTACACGGACAAACCGGGCAAAGAGCGCGGTGCATGCTATCGCCTGTTGAGCGAGTTCTTCGGCGTGATTGGGACCGCCACTCAGGTGGTTGTCGATGGCGATGCACAAGAAATCATCGATGCCTACCAGGCGGCCGGTATCAAGGTCTCGGACGGCAGAGAGCCGGAAACTGACCCTCTGAAAATGAAGGTCCCCGAGCTGAAAGACTGGCTGACTGCCAAAGGCATCGACTTCGACGCCACTGCCAAGAAAGAAGACCTGCAGGCCCTGGTGCCGGCGGAATAAGGACAAGCACATGACCGATTTCATCACCGTTGCCGATGTTGATGCCTCGCTGGGTCCTGACTGGGCGGGCACCGGTGATCCGGTCCTTGCTGTGACCATGGCTAACGCCTGGCTCACGGCCAAGATTAAGCGGGCTGTACCCGATCCGGTGCCGGCCGAGATTAAAACAGCCGGTGCCCAGGTTGCCAAAGAAGCGGCAGCGGGCAAGTTGTACACGGCCACGCAAAAGGAAGTGCAGAGCAAAACGGTCTCGGCTCAGTCCGGTACGTCGGTGAGCAAAACCTACGTGGCCGGATCCACTGACACTTCCGCGGGCGTGAACTTCGCTCTGGCGCTGCTGGAGCCGTGGATCAAGCGCTCTGGCGTGATGATGCTCAAGAGGATCTGATTATGGGCATGCGCGACGAGATTCAGGTTGAGATGGCCGAGGCATTCGACGATCCCGATGGGCTTGCAGATGCTGTTAAGCCAGTGGCCGGCGTTCGAAAGGTGGTGGGCGAATACGACCCCGATACTGGCGCGGCGCCGGAGGTGACCACCACCTACGGCGGCCGTGGAGTGTTCAGCAGCTATCTGGCCAAGGAAATCGACGGGTCGTTGATCCAGACAACCGACGAAAAGCTGCTGATCTTGCAGAACGAGCTGTTCGATATGGTTGAGGGAGTGCCAACAACGATCATTGCCGAACCGAAAATCGGCGACATCATCGGAGGGAAACGCGCTCTGAACGTGAGCCAAGACCCCGCCAGAGCAACCTGGACTGTCCAACTGAGGGTTTGAAAATGGTAAATAGTGGCTCTGGTCAGTCCGGCAGCTTCGCGCTGAGCCTCGCAGAATTCGCTGCCCAAGCCACGGAAGCCATCGACGCTAGTCTGCGCGAGATCATCATCGAGGTTGGCAGCAGCGTTATCCGCATGTCACCAGTGGGGAACCCCGAGATCTGGGCGCAGAACGCAGTGGCCAGCCAGTACAACAAAGCCGTGGACGATCACAACAGCGAATTGCGTAGCGATCCGGCCAACCTGACAAAGGCGGGGAGGCTCAAGCCCGGGCGCAAGCTGAACGACGGTATGGACATCGTCGCGCCCGAAGGCTACGTCGGTGGTCGGTTCCGGGCGAACTGGCACCTCTCCATCGATGTGGTCGAGAACGTAACGTTCGACGAGGTTGATCCCGGCGGCCAAGAGACGATCGCCGCCCTTGTTTCGGCGGTGAGCGACTTCACCGCCGGCCAGACGGCCTACCTCATAAACAACCTGCCGTACGCGATCCCGCTTGAGTTCGGGCACTCGACCCAGGCCCCCGGCGGCATGGTCCGTATCACCGGGGCCCGCTTCCAGCAGATCGTTGATGACGCCATCAGGAACAACCAGGCATGAGCCATAACATCATCGCCTCAATCTACGAGGCCAAGCTGATCGCCTGGGCGAAAGCCTTGCCGACCCCACTGAAGGTTGTGGTCGAGAACGAGGCATATACGCCGGTCAACGGCACCACGTACCTGAAGGCCTTCACGCTGCCGGGTGATACCGCAAGCAACACTCTCGGCGGTGACCACAAGCTGTACACCGGCGTGTTTCAGGTCAGCATCGTGACGCCTTCCGGCAAGTACCGCGGCGCGGCCGGCGCGCTGGCTGACCGGATCGCCGCTCTGTTCCCGCTGTACGAGCGCAACACGAAGGGCGCGCTGACCGTGGTGACGATGAGTCCGGTCGACCCTGGGCCCGGTATCCCAGATGACACCACGTTCACCGTGCCCGTGTCGTTCCTGTACCGCGCCGACACCAACTGAATTAGCCCGTTGGGCAAACCCAGAACCCGCCATAGAGCGGGTTTTGTCATTCTACAAAGAGGAAAAACCATGAGCGTCAGGATTCCCAACGGCACCACGTTCGAGATCGCGGCAACGCTGAGTATCGCGAAGCCATTCACCGCCATCAGCAACGCCAAGCCTGCAGTGCTCACTGCGGCTGCCCACGGTCTGGTTGACGGCGACGTGATCGTCATCGACTCTGCCTGGGCCAAGCTGAACGGCCGCCCGGCCCGCGTCATCTCTTCGGAAGTCGGCGAGTTCGCGGCTGAAGGCGTGGATACCACCAGCGTCAAGAGTTACCCGACCGGCTCTGGCGCGGGCACTGTCCGTGAGGCATCTGGTTGGACGCAGATCGCACAGATCACTGAGCCCACAGCCAACGGCGGCGAGCAGCAGTTCCTCACTTACGGCTTCCTTGAAGACGACGACGACCGTCAACTGCCTACCAACAAGTCGGCCAGTAGCATGACGCTGCCAGTCGCTGATGATCCGGCTCAGGCGTATGTCGCGATCGTTGAGGCGGCCGACGAAGACAAAGAGCCGCGTCTGGTGCGCGCAAACCTGCCGGGTGGCGCGAGCATTTACTACTACGCGTACGTGTCGATCACTGCGACTCCGACACTGAGCCGCAACAACATCATGACGCGGACCATCACCTTGTCGTTCGCCTCCCGCCCAACTCGCTACAACACCTAAGGGGTTCCCATGGCAAAGTTTTCCATCGCGCCAAAGCCGACGTTCACCGTCGATGTGGCTATTCCGCAGGTCGGCGGTAAACCGGCAATGGTGCCATTCACGTTCAAGTACCGCGACCGTACCGCACTGGCCGAACTGTTCGACTCCTGGAAGGAAAAAGCAGCGGCCATCGTCGAACGTTTCAAGGGGACTGAGCCGACCCTCTCGGAAATTACCGCGGTAGAGGTAGAGCAGGGTGTCGACCAAATCAAGGATCTAGTGGTGTCGTGGGGCTTTGGCGACAAGCTCAACGATGACTCGATAACAGCTCTGGTGAAGAGCTGCATCGGCGTGTCGGACGCTGTCGTGAAGGCGTACAGCGAAGCATTCGGCAAGGCCCGCTTGGGAAACTGACTGCCGCTGCCCGTGCCCTTTATGAGGCCGATAGTTCTGCCGAGCAAATGGCGATGTTCGGATTCTCGCCCGAGGACTACGACGAAACCTTCGAAGTCTGGCCGGACAACTGGAAGTCGTTCCTCGTCATGGATTCGATGTGGACTCAGTGGCGCACGGGCGCATGCGGCGCGACCGGCCTCGATTACGGCGTACTGCCAGATGTGATGAAACTCGTCGGCGTCCCCACCAAGGATCGCCCGCGTGTATTCCAGGACATCCGCGTCATGGAATCGGAGGCCATCGCGGTCATGGCCGAAGCACGTGACAACAGCCCGTGAAGGCGGGCACTTATTCAAGGTGAGTCGATGAACATTGCAGAACTCGGCATCAAGGTCGATTCGGCTGATGCCGCCAACGCTGCGACCGATCTCGACAAGCTGACCAAGGCTGGTGATCGCGCCGAGCAATCCGCCGTCGGCCTGATGAAAGAGATGGAAGCGCTCGAAAAGTCGCTTTCGAAAGGCGCGACCACTACACAGGAACTGGCCAAGCAGCGCGAGAGTCTGGCAAAGCTCACAAAGACCGGCGCCTATGGCGAAGCCGAATTTACCAAAATCACCGCGCAGCTCGACAAGCAACAGGTGGCGCTGGCCAAGTCCACTTTGGACGAACAGAAGGCTCTGAACAGACTGCTCGGTGCGATTGATCCGGCCCGCGCCGCTATGGCGAAGTTAGACGGCCAGGTCGAGCAGCTGGGCAAGCACCTCGATGCCGGCCGCATTAGTCAAGATCAGTACAACTCGGCGCTGGGTAAGCTGAACGGCAATTACGCAGCCCTCGAAAAAACAGCCACAGGCTTTGACAGGCTGAAGCTCGGCAGCCGCCAGGCGCAGGAAAATGTCGTTCAGTTGGGCAACGCTCTGTCGTCAGGGGATTGGGGTAGCGGTGTTCGTGCGGTCGCGCAGTTGGGGGCTGGAGCCGGCGCTTCCGCCGCAAGCTTGCTTGCCGTCCTCGGTCCAATCGCCCTAGCAACCGCTGCTGTGGGCGCATTGGCATACGCCTATTACAAGGGCAGCGAGGAGCAAGACGCGTACAGCAAGGGCCTGATTCTGACTGGCAATTCTGCGGGAGTGAGCGCGGAGCAGCTGGGCGCAATGGCCCGGCAAGTCGGCGCAATTGTGGGCTCAACCGGGCAAGCAGCCGAAGTGCTCGCACTGCTCGCCGGCAATGGCAAGATCGCAGGAGAAAGCTTTTCTGGCATCGCCCAAGCGGCTGTCTCCATGCAGGAGGCTACGGGCAGGGCCATCAAGGAAACGGTTGCTGAGTTCGAGAAAATTGCTGATGAGCCGGTCAAAGCATCGGCTGCGCTAAACGAGCAGTACCACTACCTGACAGCCTCGGTGTACTCGCAAATCGCGGCGCTAGAAGAGCAGGGCGATCATGCCGGCGCGGTGAAGCTCGCGACCGAGGAATATGCGGATGCAATCAATGAGCGCACGCCGAAGATTCTCGAAAACCTGAGTTTCTGGGAAAAGGGTTACAACGCTGTAGCACGTGCTGCGGACAACCTGAAGAATGTCGGTCGTCCCGATATTGACGGGGATATCGAGAAGGCCCGGCGCAATTTGGCGTCAGCTCAGGCTGGAGATATTGGCGCCTTCCAAAACCAGAAAGAGATGGTTGAGCTGTACAGCAACCAGCTCAACATGCTGGAGGACCAGAAGGCCGCGGCGGCCGACATCGCCAAATACGATGGTGAGCAGGCCAAGGCACAGCGCGATGCAGTTACAGCGATGTCGAAGATCGACGCGCTCACCAAGTCGTCGCTGACCAATGAGCAGAAACGCGCCGAGGCCATCAAGGATTACAAGAAACAGCTCGACGATATTCGCAAGGTCGACCCGAACGACTCCCGGCTTAATCAGTCCGCGATCGACAAGAACCTGGCGAACATCAACGACAAGTTCAAGGGGCCGAAGGGTACTGCGGGCAGCGTCGACCTGACCGGCTTCAATGATGCAAAGAACGCATTGGCTGAAACCCTGGCCTACTACAAAAACGCAGACAAGGAGCTCGAAGCTTCACAGCGTGCAGGCGTCATTTCGCAGGCGAGTTATACCGAACAGCGAGTTAGCTTGTTGCAACAGCAGGCCGAGGAAGTTGCCCACGGCTACCAGTCAGAAATCGATGCGCTGGAAGCCGCCAAGACAAAAAAGGGCACGACTGCAGCGCAACTGATTCAGATCGACCAGAAGATTAACGACGCCCGCAGCGCCATGGTTAAGGCGCAGCAGGACAGCGACAGCGAACTGGCAATCATCGCCACCAATGAGGAAGGCCGACTGCGCAAGCAGACCTTGGCCGTCAACACCTACACCAGTGCCCTGAAGCAACAAGTCGACACTCTTCGGCAGCAAGGCCTGCGTGCAGCTTCTGGCCTTGGCCAGGGTGATCGACAGCGCGGGCTGACGGATCAGCAAAACGGCATCGACGATCGCTTCAACCAGCAAAGCCTTGAACTGGCCAACCAGTATGGCGATGGCTCGCGCGGCATGAGCCTCGAGGAGTACACCGCAAAGCTGAAAGCGCTGAAAGCCACACAGCAGGATCTGCGCGACACGGTACAAGCCAATTACGACGACATGACGGCGGCCCAGGGTGACTGGAGCGCCGGCGCATCGTCGGCATGGCAGAACTACCTGGAGTCAGCAAGGGACGTTGCCGGGCAGACGAAAAGCCTGTTTGCCAACGCCTTCAGCTCGATGGAAGACGCGGTCGTCAACTTCGCCATGACCGGGAAGCTGTCGTTCGCGGATTTTGCGAAGTCGATCTTGGCGGATATGGCGAGGATTGCCACACGGCAAGCCAGTTCGGCGCTCCTGAGCAGCTTGTTCGGCGCCGCTACCAGTTACTTCGGTGGCGGAGCATCGTCGGCGGGGTCTACGCAGGGTGGGTACTCGGGAGACCTTTCAGGTTTCACTCCAGGCAGCATTCAAGCCAAAGGTGGTGCCTGGTCATCTGGCGTGCAGATGTTTGCGGAGGGCGGAGCCTTCACCAATTCCATCGTCAGCAAGCCGACGGCGTTCGGCATGGCCAACGGCAAGACTGGGGTGATGGGTGAGGCGGGGGACGAGGCCATCATGCCACTGACCCGCACTGCGAATGGCAAGCTGGGCGTCATGTCAATCGGCGGCAGTGGAGAGCAGGGCTCAAGCAGCAACCAGGTGGTAATCCAGCAGACGTTCGCCGTACCTGAAGGTCAGGGGGGAGCCACTGACGATGGCGGCGGCCAAGCAGTTGCGCAGGCATATGCGCGTGCCGCCAAACAGGGCGCACAAGAGCAGATCGCCAGAGACTTGCGGCCTGGCGGCCAAATATGGGCGGCCATTAACGGCCGCGGATAATCCAGACCCTGCTTCGGCGGGGTTATTTTTTGCCGGGGAAAAGCATGGCAACGGAAACTTTTACCTGGGTGCCCAACAAGGAGCCCGCCGGCACGGTCACCTTTCGCACCAAGTCTGCCAAATTTGGCGATGGCTACGAGCAGACCGCGGAGGACGGTATCAACAACAAAACACAGTCGTGGCCACTGACCTTCTCGGGTCCAAAGGCCAGGATCAAGGAGATCGCGGCCTTCCTCGACAGGCAAAGAGGCGCGACCCCTTTTTACTGGACTGAGCCGCTGGGGGACACAGCGCTTTTCAAGTGCGCCGAATACCAGCCCCGGCACGCAGGCGGTGACGTCTACATGCTGACCGCAACCTTCGAACAGGCATTCCACCCATGAGCATTGATCCAATCAACATTGGCGGGGTGGCGAACGACGGTAACGGGCAGACATTGCGGTCGGGCGGGCAGATCATCAACGCCAATTTTGCGGAGCTTGATACCCGCACCACAGCAGCCCAGACGAAAGCGGAACAGGGTGTTGCTGATGCGGGCACTGCTCAGGCCGCTGCGGAAGCTGCTCAGGCGAAGGCCGACGCAGCGATTCCAGGCAGTGCGGCAGGAAGCTCTATTGCGCAGTTGGTCAACGGTGTCGTTCCTGCATTGCAGTTGCCGAGTTATGTCGACGACGTGCTGGAGTTTCCGACCCTGGCAAACTTTCCGGCCACTGGCGAGACCGGCAAGATCTACATCGCGATCAATGACGGCGACAGTCCGAGCAATCCAACTCGGCAGTATCGCTGGAGCGGTACTGCCTTCGTGATGATCCCGTCATCGCCGGGTTCGACCGACCAAGTGGCAGAGGGTACGACCAATCTCTACCACACCGCCGCCCGGGTCCGATCGGCGGCGCTGACTGGTCTGGACGCCTCGATTAATGCGGCGGTGGTCGCTACAGACAGCGTGTTGACCGGTATCGGCAAGCTGCAAAAACAAGTCAGCGATGCGGTTGTGGAGCTGGCGGGAAAGTTCGACAAGACTGGGGGCAAGCTGACCGGGGCGTTGAACAGCGCCGACATCGTCACCATCGCCAGTTCGGCGACACCCGCCATCGGCGCTTCGGCGGCTAACACGATCACGATCACCGGAACCACCGGCATCACCGGATTTGACTCCATCGCCAGCGGGGCTGTGCGTACGCTGGTGTTCGCGGGTGTCGTCACGCTGACCCATCACGCGACGTCATTGATTCTGCCAAAGGCTGCAAGCATCACCACCGCCGCAGGCGACGTCCTGCAATTCACATCACTCGGAGGCGGGAGCTGGCGCTGCACCGGCAAGATGCTGGCGGCCGACGGTGGCGCTGCAACTGGTGGGATGTGGGTCGGGATGAAGATCGCTTGGCCGCTTTCCGAGGCCTCGATACCTGGCGGCGGGCTGCCTGATAATGGGCAGCTTGTTGATCGCGCAACCTGGCCTGATCTGTGGGCGCTGTATTCTTCGCAGGCTATTTCAGATGCTACTTGGATCGCTGATCCGTTGCAGCGTGGCAAGGCGTCCACAGGTAACGGCACGAGCACGTTCCGCATGCCTGATACCAACGGTAAATATTCCGATGGCCTGACGCCTGCCGCTGCCGTACTACGTGGTTACGGCAAGAACTCGGCCGGAGTTCCAGGCTTGTTCCAGCTTGACCAATTTCAGGGCTTTCAGTTAGGCGCTCCCGCCTCCCCGCAACCTACCAGAAGGCTCCAGTCTGATTCTAGGGGCTACGGCTCCATCGGCGCAGACCCGTCAATTGTAACAAGTCCTTTTATGCAGAATGTTGGCGGGGGGTTTGTAACACCAATCATCCCGGTAACGGACGGCGTAAATGGAACTCCTCGCGTCGGCACCGAAACTCGAGGCACCGGTGTCACTGTTATCTGGGTAACCGTCGCAGCCAACACCGCAACGAACATCGGCAGCGTTGATGTAATGGCGCTGGCGGGAACTGTTACGGCGCAAGCCAGCCGGATAACCGATTTGGAATACGCGTACACGTCAGGAGATCAAAGCTGGACCAACGGCGGGACTGTCACCCTATCTCACGGTTTTGGTAGCGCACCCAGCCGTGTCTCTGTTGACCTAATTTGTGTGATTACGGAAGGTAATTACGCTGTAGGTTCTGTACTACCTATGGGGCCGACCCAATTTGCCGTGTCGGGAGCCACCGGTTACGGCTTCCAGACGTACGTAACAGCGACAAACATCAACATTAGAGTGATCAGTAACGGTATCCAACTGTGGAACGCCACGACTAACGCGGGCGGTGTAATCACTCCTGCCAACTGGCGCTTCCGAGTCAAAGCGAGCAAATCATAATGACTGCCCACTACATTACAACTGAAGGTATTTACGTTGGCGGGTTTGGCGATGGCGCAAACCCTGATGATGTGGGCTTGATTAATCTTGGCGATAACCCGCCTGAATACGCCGACCAAGTTTGGCTGTTTCCCGGATGGACAGCGAGCCCTTCCCAGCTTCGCCGTGCGGAAGACGTGTGGCGTGACTCTGAGTTGCCAATCGCCAAGGATAATGTGACTGCAATCCAATTTGAGGACCCCGACGCATTGCCTGGTAAGGAAGCCGAATGGAAGACTTACTGGATTGCGCTGCGTAACTGGAAGGAAGGCAATCCCGACTACCCGGACCTCAAGAAGCGACCGCCACGCCCGAGCTAATCTCTTGCTAAATCTTCGGCTTCAATTCTTTTGTGCTGATCGAGTCGATATAGATTGCTCGTATCAACCAGATTTCCGATGACGATTGCGAATTTTCAATTTTGACGAAAGGTCCGACAGCTGTGAGCTTCAAATTCATGACGCTCACAATGTCACTCGATCCGTCGGTATGACGCCATCTGATCCACCGCGGAATATTTGACGGTTTTATATGGGCGTCGAAAGCATCCACTAACTGTTTGCAAAGCTGCACTTCATCGGTGTTGTTCATAGGATCTCCTGAGGTTCGATGAACGTAGCTCACATCCCATAACTGTCAAACCTCCCGAGCTGCCAACCGCCTTTGGCGGATTAATTTCTTTTTGAGGAAACACGATGCCGATCACGGCTGATATCCAGACCCTGGAGCCTGGCGCGTGGGTGGAGCTTTTCGAGCTGGATGCCACGGTGCTAGGTGCCGAGTTGTACCGATTCCACGGTTACCCGCAGCAGTCGTCGATCTTCTGGCAGGGCGAGGAGTATTCACCGTGGCCAATCAAGGCTGAGGGCTTCGAGATGACCGGGCAGGGCGCGCAGCCGACACCGACGCTGTCCGTGGGCAACATCGGCGGCTTCATCACTGCGCTGGTCTTGTATTTCGAGGATTTGGTGGGCGCGAAACTGATTCGCCACCGCACGCTGGGTAAGTACCTGGACGGGCAGCCTGAAGCGGATCCAGACGAAGAGCTGCCGCCGGATATCTGGTATGTCGAACGCAAGGCTGCAGAGGACAACGAAACGGTCCAGTTCGAACTGGCCACGGCATTGGACTTCGCCGGCGTGCAGCTGCCGCGGCGGCAGATTGTGGCCAACGTTTGTTGGTGGTTGAGCTGCGGCGGTTACCGCGGTCCGTACTGCGGCTACAACGGGCTGCCGGTGGCTGATGAAAACGACATCATTGTCACGGACGCAGCCAAGGACAAATGTGGCGGGCGCCTGACCAGCTGCAAGCTGCGCTTCGGCGAAAACAACCCTCTGTCGTACGGCTCATTCCCGGCCGCCGGCCTGATTCGGAACTGACCATGAACAAAGCAAATCGCGCCGCAATCGAGCATCATGCGCTGGCCGAGTATCCGAAGGAATGTTGCGGGCTGCTTGTGCGAGAAGGTCAGAAGGAAGTCTATGTCCCTTGCCGAAACACGGCTTCGACGCCAAGCGAGCATTTCAGGCTGGCGCCGGAGGACTATGCAGCGGCAGAGGATCGTGGCCCCGTGCTGGCGGTCGTGCACAGCCACCCGGACTATCCGGCGGCGCCGAGCGAAGCCGACCGGGTCTCCTGCGAAGCATCCGGTCTGCCCTGGCACATTCTCGAAGTCAGGAAAGGTGACGACGACCAGGTGCGCGCCGGCGAGTTGGTGAGCTTTGCACCCGCCGGCTACGAAGCCCCGTTGATCGGTAGGAAGTTCGCCCACGGCGTGCACGACTGCCTGAGCATCATCCTGGACTTTTACCGGCGCGAGATGGGCATCGACCTAGGCGACTACGAGCGCGAGGATGGCTGGTGGGACAAGGGCGGCAATTTGTATCTGGAAAACCTGCCGGCGGCCGGCTTTGAAAAGGTGTCCGCGCCCCAGCACGGCGATATCGTGCTGATGCAGATCCGCTCGCCGGTGCCGAACCATGCCGGGGTCTACCTGGCTGACGGCGTTCTGAAGACCGAGCCTGAGCATTACACCGCACCTGGCTCGATTCTGCATCACCTATACGGCCGGGACAGCAAGCGCGATGTGTATGGCGGCTACTGGTCCGAGGTAACAGTCGGGTATTGGCGGCACAAGGATGCTCAGCGCAATTCTCCCAGTGAGTAAAGCGAATGCCCGCTTCTGGTCATGTGATTTATCTGTACAGACCCACCAATGTAAACGCGATCTTTTGATTTTTGACTCTCCTGCAGCACCTGAGCTCGCATGATTTCTACAGCGCAGTTTGGAAACGAGCTCAAGTCTATGCCAGTCATATCCACGAGATTCGGTTTTACTCCAAGGCCATAAGCCAACCATTCGGACGCGAAGTTCGACCCTGACCGGTAGACATAACCATGAATTTTTCCAGTCTTGTCGGAAAAACCGAAGTGATAGATCGTTGCTGTCTGCTGAAGGAGGGCGGGGAGTTGAGCATTCAATTCTCGCCAGAGGGATTGAAGGGTCTCGGGAGTATGAGCATCGACCGCATCTACATCGAGGGCAACACCTTGTTCATTCACCAGGCCGATCCAGCGATTGAAAAGAGCAGCCGAGCCGGTTCCAGCGACAATCATTTTGATATGAGGAAAGGCAAAGGCTTTGCTCGAGTACCCGGGCGAGGACCCGTCGGGGTAATGTAACAACGTATCGGTCGCGACGATGACTTCGTTGGCGTCCGAATAAAAGATCAGCGACGACATATTGCCTCCTGGCGTGAAAAGTTAACGCAGGAGGCTACTCTCGGCGGCCGGCAGGGCGTTACTGAGGATTCGTACAGCCACTGGAAGCTATTGCTACTGGTCTGAGGTGGGGTGGCACGAGGATTCGAATTCAACCACATGATGCGGCACCGCCCCGGGAGAGCGTTATGTATACAGCTCAAAAGTACAACAAAAGTGCAAACTGAGTATCTATGATCTGTTCTCAATGAATGGTGGTTTCCTTTGCGGTGCAACGGCAGTCGTCGCCATCAGTGACAATGAAATTGATCGCCTAGAACTCTCAGGCACGGTCGGCCCCGGCTATCGTCGAAATTACGCCGAAAGGCAAGGCTGACCACAGAGCTTGTATCTGGTTCGGGGTCAGCTCAACTAAAAGCAGTCGGAGTCGCAGATTTCAGCTTTCGGAAGTGAATCCACCCACGAAGTCGTCGGTAGTTGAGCCCAGATTGTAATTCTCTGATTGAACAGTCTGCGGGTCCAACATCTCAAGAAGCATCTGGTTATGCTTCGCGCGGGTTGCCGAGTAGAGCATGCACCGGTCCAGAAGGATCCTTTTCATGCTCCGTGCCGAGGCTAGGTGCCTTGGTTCGACTGAGATCGTCTCGGTCCTGCCGCTTCGGATATCGGTTACCTCCAGGTGGCATCGCCCAATCAAACCGTCGTCTCGCTTGATGTAGCCGAGGCATTCGAAGTTGAAGGCTGTCTCTGTCATAACGCCGTCCGGGTTGATTAGGTGTCGATTGATCTGGGGGGAATTTGAAGCGAAGTTTGCAGTGGCTTTAGCGCCCCTCCCAGATAATCAGTCAACTGGTGCTTGAAATACCTCTTTTTTAACGCGCCTCTCATCAAGATGCTTAATAACTATCGGGTAGTCGATTTCGTAGGTCTCTTTATGAACTTCGTTGATGGCTGATCTCATGAAATCGATCATTCTATTCTTGGGGGTTATGTTGCGCTGTAAACATTCAAGGTAGGTGCTTTTGGCTGATTCATAAAATTTCTTTTCCATGCCGATGATGCCGATATCATCATGAGAAATCTTTTTGCTTATAATGTCTAATGTTCCGTTAGAGGCGACTCCGAGATCGTACTGATATATTGAGAACAGTTTGGTTTTAGGGCACTGTAAGCTCAGAATAAAGTTTGTGTTTATCTGGCTTATATCGCCTGCTCGATCAAAGGCAGTTGCATCTATGATGTGCTTAATCGAATGGGTAATAGTCTCGTGGATGTATTCGGCAGTAAGTAGGCCTTCCGAATTCCTAGGGTTCCATTCTTCGTACAATCCTCGATTTAGAGGGTTTTTTTGGCAGTGTCTAATTATATTATGTTCATTTTTAGTAAAGTCGTATGTGTATCGTAGATTGCCAAGGTGGGTGGTGATGATGTTCAGAATGTGTTGGGAAACTAATGTGCTGCCCGCGATTGATATTAAGCAATTATGTTTTGTTTGGATGTAGAGGTAGTTTCGAAGAGAGTCGTCGTTGTTAAAATTTGGCTGGTAGATATTTATATCGATTTCGTAAGTTTTGCGGAAGGAAGTTACTAGTTTGGTGGTTGGTTTCCCGAACGCTGTTATTACGCTGTCAGCAATAGTTAAAATTCCACTTGGCGTTTCGCAAAGCCCTTCAGGTTCGTCGCCAAAGGTAAGTTTTTCTTCATAGTCGTACATTGCTAGTACTAGTGTCATAAAGTATTCTGCATTAAGTTTTTGGATACGGCCGAGTGCCGTCGAATATAAAATATGCTTTGAGGGTGTCCCGTCATTTTTGTGGGCGTGTCCGGCATTGGTAGTTTAAGTCGTTCATTTCTGACTGGGCCTATTTATAGGTTCCAATGGTCCTTTTGCTTCCGCATGCAGGCAAAAAATTGGGACAGTTCTTGTGTTCAGTCCAGCCAGTCTCGCTCGATATACAAGCGTGGCTCACCTTGCTGGTCCCTCATGGTGAAACGGAAAACAGCGGTATCAGATGAACCATTGCTGTGATAAAAGCTGATGATTCCCTGCCATGGATTTTTTGCCGACAAGCTAATGCTGCGTTGAGTGCTCTTGAGATCTGGGTAGCGCTTATCGATCGCGATATCAAGCGCTTGGCTTTCTTCCATTGGCATGACTAAGCGAGTCATTGCGGAGTCCTTCTGGTCATTGGAGGCGCAACGCTACTACTGCTGGATCCAATTTTTCTACTGGCATTTTGTCCATACTGGATGGGTAGACAGGTTCGAGATATCGTGTACGCCATACAATGAGCCCGGAGGCTGCATGACTACCCGAAGCAGTGAAGAAATATTGGCGCACTATATCGAAACGATGGGCGAGCCACTCGGCAGGGCGTTCTGGCATCTCAACCAACGTGTGCTTGAGCTGCATACTGTTTGGGAGCAGTACACCCAGCTTTTTGGTGAGAATGAGGAGACCGTGCATTTATTGAATAAAACTGCCGGACTTTTCTTCATGGTCGTGCAAGAAGGTCTTTGGGATAACGTACTGATTGGTGTCTCAAGATTGACAGACCCTGCACAAACGGCGGGAAACAAAAATCTGTCCATACGCTCGCTTCCCAGCTTGATCGGAGATAAGCCTCTACAGAGTCGCGTTTCGGGCCTCTGTGAGAATGCGCTCATCAAGGCAAAGCATGCGCGGGATCATCGCAATAAGCGAATAGCTCATCAGGATCAGCAATACATATTTGATCGTGAGGCGAAGCCATTGGGCGGTGTCAGTAGAGCTCTGGTCAACGAGATGCTCCAAGCGATCACTGCGGTCATGAACGAAATAAACGTTTTCTACTGCGACAATACTATGTTCTACGATGACATCAGCTCTGGTGGAAATGCCGCTTGGCTAGTGCACAAGCTAAAGTCGATTGCGCAAGAATAATTTGAACCGAAATAACGGAGCTCGACGAGTCCAGTCCTCCCGCTGGGCTTTTCCGTTTACGTCGGTTGAATGCTATCGTCTGCCGATCTCACAAGGAGCGGTACTTATGCGGATTTTGATAGGGGCGTTGGTATTGGCGTTGTTGGCGGGTTGCACAACAACCTCCGATTTGATGGCTGGCAAACCAGTGAGCAATCACACAACAACCAAGTCACCGAAGGATGTAGCTCTTTGCGTGTATCCGGCTTGGCAAGATTATCGTTCAACCTCTGTCATGAGTGAGACGACAACCGGCTACCGCATAGTTGCAGGTACGGACACAGGTCAGACCGACGACGTACTCAGCATCGAGGCGTCCGATCAGGGTAGCGGGAGCTTGGTAAGACACTATCAGCGAGCGTCATGGTCGCAGGTTGGTCGAGGCGGACTTTCCGCTGCGCTGAATAGATGCTTGTAACACCCGTTTTCTACTGCCGCCCACGGGCGGTTTTTTTACGCCTGGAGAAAATATGTCGTACGGCAACACACAAGAAAAAATGCAAACAGTTTTCCTGTCGGGCTCTCTTGGTCGCCTGTTTGGTCGTGAGCATCGCCTGACTACCTCGGGTGGTTTTCGCGACATCATGGGTTACTTCAAATCGCAGTTCCCTGGGTTTGAAAAGTACATGATGGAAAGCTCCAGCAAGGGGCTTCGGTTCGCCATTTTTAATGGAAAGGAAAACATTTCTGAGGATGACCTGGATAAACCCACGGGGCGTAAAATCATCCGTATTGTTCCAGTTATTGCGGGCTCGAAACGCGCTGGCCTCCTTCAGACAATCGTGGGTGTTGTGTTGATTGCCGCTTCTTTCATTCCTGGCTTTCAGGCATTGCTGCCGGTCGGTATCGGCTTGGCAGCTGGAGGTGCAATTCAAATGCTCAGTCCGCAAGCCAAAGGACTCGGCACTCAAGACTCCCCAAATAATCGTCCCAGCTACAGCTTCAATGGTGCAGTAAACACCAGCGTCCAGGGCGGCTGCGTGCCGCTGCTTTACGGCCGGATGATTGTCGGCAGCGCAGTGGTCAGCGCTGGAATCTACTCCGAAGACCAGATGTAACCCGCACCCCGCCAGACGGCCCGCCATGAGCGGGTTTTTTTTCGCCTGAAGGAAAGCTATGACCACTCAAGAAATCACCGGCCGCAAGGGCGGCGAATCGAAACCGCGCCCTTCAGTTGAAGCGCCCGACAGCCTTCAAAGCACCGCCTACGCTCGCATCCTGGACTTGGTGAGTGAGGGCGAGATCCGCGGCCTGGTCAGCGGGATGCAGTCGGTGTTCCTCGACGAGACGCCGCTGGCGAATGCAAACGGCAGCTTGAACTTCAGCGGCGTTACCCTCGATGTCCGCACGGGCAGTCAGGATCAAAACCACATCGCCGGCTTTCCAGCGGTGGAGAACGAAACCGCCATCGGTGTTGAACTGACCTCGGTACAGCCCTGGGTGCGGTCCGTCAGTAACGTGCAGTTGTCGGCGGTTCGCATCAGGTTATCCACACCGCGCCTGGCTCAGACCAATACCACCAACGGCGACACCAATGGCTACACGGTCGCTTACCGGATTGATCTTTCGACTGACGGTGGTCCGTTCGTGCCCGTCCTGTCGTCGGCCTTCAGTGGCAAGACCTCAACGAAATACGAAAGGTCTCACCGCATTGAACTTCCCGAAGCCAGCAGCGGCTGGGCAGTGCGTGTTGTTCGCCTAACCCCAAACTCTACCAGTGGCGCGATCGCAGACACCACCAACATCGATGCGAACACCGAGGTCATCGACGCGAAGCTGCGCTATCCAGGCTCGGCCATCGTCGGCCTGCAGTTCGACGCCTCACAATTCCAGTCGATCCCCACCCGGGCATTCGATCTGTACGGCCGCATCATCCGTGTCCCGAGCAACTACGACGCTGAAACGCGTACCTACTCCGGCGTCTGGGATGGCAGTTTCCAAAGCGCCTGGACCGACAACCCGGCGTGGATCTTCTACGACCTGTTGCTGCATTTCCGCTATGGGCTCGGGCATTTACTGAACGCCAGCCAGATCGACAAGTGGGAGCTGTACCGAATCGGTCAGTACTGCGACCAGCTGGTGCCGGACGGGAAGGGCGGCACTCATCCGCGATTCACCTGCAACCTGTACCTTTCCGTGCGGGCTGATGCACTGACGGTGCTGCAGGACCTGGCCACCACCTTCCGAGGCATGGCTTATTGGGCGGCCGGCTCTGTCATGGCCGTGGCCGACATTCCTGAAGACCCGGTCTACACCTACTCGAACGCCAACGTTGTCGATGGCAAGTTCAAATACACCGGCTCGGCCAAGAAGACGCGCTACACCGTCGCCCTGGTGAGCTGGAATGATCCGACCGACTTCTACCGGCAGAAGGTGGAGTACGTCGACGACCAGGCAGGGATCACCCGCTACGGTATCCAGCAGACCGAAATCACCGCCACCGGCTGCACGTCCCAAGCCCAAGCGCACCGCATCGGCAAGTGGGCATTGCTCACCAACCGCTTGGAGACGGAAAGTGTTGGCTTCTCGGTGGGGCTGGACGGCACTCTGGCGCGCCCAGGCCAGATCATTCGCATTGCCGACAACGACCGGGCAGGCCGTCGCATTGGTGGCCGCCTGCGTTCGTCGACACTCGACACCCTGGTTCTTGATGCTGACGTGACGGCCTATCCGGGCGACACCATCACGCTGATCATGCCCAACGGCAAAGCGGTATCTCGCATCATCAAGTCTTCTGGCTATCCGCTGACATGGGACAGCACCGGCATTACCTGGGATAACGGCAACGTGACCTTCGACACCACGGGGTTTCCGGCAGAGGTGCAGCAGGTAGTGTTGACCGAGGATCTGGACGACCTGCCGCCGCAGCACTCCATGTGGGCGATAGACTCGCCGACGCTGGCTGTTCAGCAGTTCCGTGTGATGTCTGTTGCGGAAGACTTCTCCGACTCAGAAATCAAGTTCACGATCAGTGCGGTCCGTCACAACTCCAGCAAATACGGCGCCATCGACAACGGCACCCGCATCGAGCGACTGCCAATCACGGTCATTCCACCGAGCGTGCAGCGCCCGCCGTCGACAGTTACTGTCAGCAATGACCACTTTGTCGACCAGGGCAGCGCAATCAGTGTGATGACCATCGAATGGGATCGGCCGCCAAGCGCGATCGCCTTCGAGGTCTACTGGCGCAAGAACGACGGGGACTGGATCTTCGCGGGGCGCACTGGCACAACATCGATCGATGTGAGCGGGATTTATGCCGGCCGCTACGTGGCCAAGGTCCGGGCGATCAACTCGCTCGACATCGGGTCGGTGTTCGCGTCTTCCGCGGAGACGGTGCTGAACGGTAAGACTACGCCGCCGCCAGTGGTTTCATCGTTCACCGCCGAGTCGATTGTGTTCGGCATCAAGCTCAAGTGGGGCATCCCACAGGAATTGAGCACGGCCGACCTGCAGCGCACCGAGATCTGGTACAGCGAAACCAACCAGATTGCCGAGGCCTTCAAGTTTGGGGATTACGCGTATCCGCAGACCGACCTGACGATTATGGGTCTGGCTTCAGGCAAAACGTTCTTTTTCTGGGCTCGCCTGGTGGATCGGATCGGCAACGTCGGCGCGTTCTTCGGCCCAGTCTTCGGTCAATCGTCTGCGGACGCCGGCCCGATTTTGGACTACCTGAACGACCAGATTACCGAAACGCAATTGAGCCAGCACCTTCTGGAGAAGATCGATTCCGGGGGAGGGGCGTCGATTGAGATTGAGGCCATGAAAAGCGAGCTGGCCGCGATGTACAGCATCAAGACTCAGCTCACCGTTGATGGAAAACCTTACCTGGCTGGAATCGGTGTAGGTGTGGAGAACGACGAGGGGATCATCACCAGCCAGGTGCTGATCGCAGCCAGCCGATTTGCAATCGTCGATCCAAACGCCGCCGAAATCTTCTATCCGTTCGTGGTCCAGAACAACACTGCCTACATCAAAGCGGCGTTTATCGAAGACGGATCCATCACGAACGCGAAGATTGGCAACGTCATTCAATCGACCGATTACGTGGAAAATACCAAAGGCTGGCAACTCGATAAGAGTGGCACCTTGAAGTTCAACGGCACCGGTGTCGGGTACAGGTTGAAGCTCAACAACCAGGGCTTTTATCTCACCGATACGACAACTGGCGTTGTAGTGGTGGAGTTGGGGGTGCTGAGTTGACTGTCGGGCTGAGGATCAGGGACAGGGTTACTGGGGTCGTAACCCTTGAGATCACCGATAGGATTACTCGAATCATCGGCCGGGTTTACACGGGGACAGGTCCGGGAGCCATCAGCGTTCCTGAGTTTGCAGACGGCACCGGATGGGCTATTCCGCTGGTGATTGAGCAAGCCGCCATCAGGCCTACGCCCGCGCCGTTGATCGTCACATCATTGTCAGGCATGTCGTGGTCATTCCCAGGAACTGGCACAGGAAATCTACCGGTTGGCTGCTGGATAACTTACGGGGTTTAGTAATGGCAAATGCAGGGTTTAGAGTAAAAGGGGCTTTAGGGACGGCGCAAATTGACTCTAATTACCGCAATTTTGAGCTTGTGGCGTCGGGGTCCATCTACCTTACGTCAGGCGGGGCCGAGGGGCGCTACGCGGATTTCACTTTGCCATCCGGAGAGCTATTTCCAGTCGTAGCTCTCGCTGGTGCGTATTCCTGCTGGTCAGTGATGATCAGCAATACGGTGTGCAGGGTTTACGCCATTGTGTCCGGAGGTATATCCCCGCCCATAAACTATTACGTTTTCGGAACCCCCAAATCAACCAGTAGCGGCGCAGGCGGAATCATAGGGTTACGGGTACGTAATCCGGCCACGGGAAACATCGCCTACAGCTCCGAACGCAGGTACATGAAGATTCTGGACAGGAGGTCTGGCACCCTCGGCCGAAGAGATATTATCAGCGGCAGCGTGAGCGGAAAGACTGTCGCTGTGGCCGTCCAGATGCGGCCTTACTTTTGGCTAAGGAGAACCGTAAGCCAAGGGCAGCCAGTTGTCACAGTGGTGGTAGAGGGTGGCAGGGCGATATGCTCAGGCGGCTCATGGCAGTACACGTTGGACACTATCAACCTATCATCCACGCCCGGCACTCAGCCAACTCTTTCATATGAGTTTTACAACTACAGCTTTCTAATCCTAGACGTCACCGGTTATTGATCGAAGCCTTAACCCAACCATCCGGATCACTGCCACCCGCCATCGAGCGGGTATTTTTTTGCCTGGAGTTCACCATGCCCATCACTCAGCAGCAGTTGCTGCAGATACTCCCGAACGCCCGCAGCCAAGCGGGCGTTTTTGCATCTGTGCTCAACGTGGCCATGCTTCGTTATCAGATCATCGGGCCAAAATGTATGGCTGCGTTTATTGCACAAATTGGTCATGAGTCGGGGCAGTTGCAATACGTCCGCGAGATTTGGGGGCCGACTGCTGCGCAACTGCGATATGAGGGCAGGGCGGACCTGGGCAACACCGTAACGGGTGACGGCTCCAGGTACCGCGGCCGCGGCCTGATCCAGATCACCGGCCGGGCGAATTACGCGGCGTGCGGCGAAGCGCTGGGAATTGACCTGGTCAATCACCCCGAGCTGCTGGAGCATCCGCAGTTCGCGTGTCTGTCGGCCGCCTGGTTCTGGGCGACGAAGGGGTTGAACACCCTGGCCGACGCCGGTGAATTCAACACTATCACTCGTCGGATCAACGGCGGACTCAATGGTCTCGCAGATCGTCTGAGTCTCTGGGCGAAGGCGCGGGAGGTGCTGGCTTGATTCCACTGTCGTGGCGCATCGGCGGCGCACTCGTCTTGATCGTACTGCTGATGGTCGGAAGCGGCACGGCGGCCTGGCAGTGGCAGGCGAACAGCTACGGCAAGCAACTCGCCGAGCAGGCCCGGTTGCACGTCGATGACCTTTCCGCGATCAGCAATGCGGCTGCCGCCCAGGTCCGCGCCGATCAGGAAAAGCGCCTGGCTCTGGAGCAGCGCCTGTCAGTCAGCGACCAAACACACCACAAGGAACTGAGCGATGCTCAAAAAGACCAGGCTCGCCTGCGCGATCGGCTTGCTACTTCTGATCTGCGGCTGTCAGTCCTTCTCGACGCTACGGATTCAGCCGGTGGCTGTTCAGTGCCAGCCGGTACCGAAACCGTCGGCGTGGTTCATGGAGGAACGCGCGCCCGACTTGACCCAGCGCATGCTCAACGAATTGTCGCCATCACAGACTCCGGTGATCAGGGACTGATTGCGTTGAAGGCGTGCCAAGCATACGTCCGAGCTATTGCCGATCCCTCTTTTCCTTGAGCAGCCTCTGATTTTCTCTGAACAGGTGGTCCCGCTGGTTGGAAACCAGCAGGAGGCTGCGAACCTTGCCGGATAACTCTGAGTTTTCTTCGTTGAGGCAGTTTAGCTCAGCTTGCGTATGGTTTTTGCTGGCAGACAGCTCGTCATTCATCTGCACCAAACCTTGGATATTCTCACGAGCTCTTCACAACTGCAGCACCAGCTCTTCAAACACGTGTTCGTACTTTCGGAGCTGGTGCCTGCAGGTTTCGAGTCGCATCTTCAACACATTCCATAGTCCTGATGCAGCGAAACCCGCACTGGGCGGGCTTCGTTGGTATCAATTGGTGAGCCGGGGGGGATTGCAACCTGCGCCCAGGCCTTGTATCACGCGGCTTCCAATTCTCCTGCTGTCCTTATGCTGTAAATCAGAAATCGTTATGACGTTCCTGTATTTCTCTCCTAGAGTGCAAATCCGCAATAAACAGGTAGTTGGACCATATGACGCCAAAAATAGCGGAGCTCTGCATCAGTGAAAGAAATACAATAAATGCAATTCCTGATGACTCAAAAATTAAATGGCTTCCTTTGTACATAGCTGTTCCGCTGAGCATGAGCTTGGCGAAAAAGACTAATGTAATGCCCGTTGCCACAGTTGCCGATTCTAAAACGCTACCGACAATACTTTCGAGTCTGCGAGTGTCTTGTAAGGTTTTAGTAAAGTCTGCTACTTTTATCTTGTCTGGGTCTTGAAGCCTTTTTATAGCGTTAGGGTATACAAAGGCAATCCAGATCCCCATAATTGTAAATACCATGCCTGACACCGCAAGCAGGATTGTACAGTAATCTTTATAGTCGGTATAAGATACGTCTAGATTGAAGCTATAGCTTAGTATGCCGATGGCTGTGGAGAACACAGCCATGACAATTATTTTAAGCATTCGCTGCCTCCTGTTGTTGTCTCACATCCTTGCGGATTGGTTCTAGATAAACATCTCGGTTGGCTAGAATATAATTATACAGCTCTTTAGCTCCAAAAATATCGCTGCCACCATCGTCCAGCGAGATATTTTGAGTAAGGCGATACTTACTAGCCCAAACTATACTATTGGAGCCTTCTACCGCAAACCCGGTCCTCTCCCACGATCCAGGCTCATGGTCTTCTGCATAAGCTTCAATAATGCTCTGAATCTCAGCCGGCGTTGGTTTTGACTCGATACGGAGCTCTACCTGTCTACTGGAATTGTTCTCGGCGGAAGTGTAAGGAACTTCGAAGCGTTGAAAGACTTTTGCGAACCCGCGCCGTTTGTCGACGGCCTTGATAGAAACGGTTTCTCTTTTTATTATATGTGTAACCTTCTTAGCCAAATCTTTCATTTCGACAGACGAGGTCGCCAAAGACTTCATTGATATATCAAACTGGAAGGAGTAGCGGAAATTGTCATCCTTGTCTTCAGGGAACTCAATCTTGACGAATTCTTTTTCCGTAGTGATTTTTTTGGCTTCGGGGAGCTCAACGCGGAGATTGATGCATCCTGTGACCCACTCCTGAAACATTTTGGAGTCGGTTCTAGAGTTGTCAAACTTAATCGAGGCGATCATGTTTAGCTCTGGGATTACCCAATAATAACAAGGGCGTCCCCACACCATAGGTTTCTTGCTGTTGCTTTCGGTTTGCTTGATCGCTTTTTCGGTAGTTCCATCCGGATTGATCGTGATGCCATAGAGCGGGCCATGACGGTCATTATCGCCCTTCCACAATACCAGTAAATGGTCGCCGTTTGCGGTATTAGAATGCACTTCATGCCAATAACATGGCGTTTTGTTACGGTATTTTCTGGCATCCCACGGATTGGTCGCTTCGAAATTTCTCCCTTGCTTCCAAGCGGACAGCTTGGAAAAGGTTTCTGCTAGGCGAAGCGATTTTGGCTCATCGCTAAACATCCGATAGAGACCGCATTTATCTACGTTAAAAAAATTAATGAAGCCACTTTTCAGCATCGTCTTGTCCTTTGCGATTGTTTTCGACTCCTGTCACGGCCTTTTGGTTGTGCTTCGTGAGGAGCTCACCAAATTATCATCGATTAGTGGCTTTCTGCTATTTCTTAGCGGGTACCTCGATCAGGTGCTGCTCAAAAAATTAGCTTCAGCTTTGGTTCCTGAACAGGTTTCCGTGTAAGGCATCCACCTGCCATAGACTCTTGCGATCATCGTCCAGTGCGCCAAATCTGCTTGGTCGCCCACCTCGAGCCCTCGCCGGGGCGGACAGCATCATATAGGCGTAGGCAATCTACGTGTTTTTAGTCCGGCGTCATCAAGACCGCCAGTGTCATCTTGATGAACTCTTCGTTCTTGTCGATGGTGTCCAGGGCGCCGCGCACATTCTCTGCGACGTCAGCGGCGCCTCGTTGCTCGACCCAGTTAGACAGTTCGAGGATGGCGGCCTCGAGGGCCAGTTGGTTTTCGTTGATCTTGTAGAGCAGGGAAGGGAGCAGGTCAGAATTTGGCATCGAAATTTCCTCCGTGAAGAGGACATCGTAGCACCGTGTTACATGAAGGATTCTTTAACAGTCGGCAGGACGCCGGAGAAGGGTTTTGGAGGCTTAGTTATGGAACACTTCCAGAATAGTTATGGAACACATTGCGTTGCGGCCCATACGACCCAAACCCCAGAAACGACAAAGCCCTGAATAATCAGGGCTTTGTCGATACAAATATGGCGGAGGCGATGGGATTCGAACTCATGGACCTGTTACAGTCGACGGTTTTCAAGACCGTTGCCTTAAACCACTCGGCCACACCTCCGTTTGCGTTGCGGGCGCCATAATACCTGAATGAAACACACTGTCAAACTCTCTGCATGGCTTGTTACAGAGTGTCTGTTATGATCTTTGCGACTGAACGTTTCAAACCAACAGGAGTGTCGCCATGCGCGAACAGGATTACGCAGTTAATAACAGCGTGCAGGCTGAGCAGCTAGAGGTTAGCCGCGTCCTGCGCAACACTTACGGCTTACTCGCACTCACCCTCGCATTCAGCGGCGTGATGGCGTTTGTCGCCCAGCAGATGCGTGTCGGCTACCCGAATATCTTCGTGGTGCTGATCGGTTTCTACGGCCTTTTCTTCCTCACCAACAAACTCCGTGATTCGGCGTGGGGCCTGGTGTCGGCGTTTGCCCTGACCGGTTTCATGGGTTTCCTGCTCGGCCCGATCCTGAACCGTTACCTGGGTATGCAGGGCGGGGCGGAAGTGGTGAGCTCGGCGTTCGCGATGACTGCGCTGGTGTTCGGCGGTCTGTCGGCTTACGTGCTGATCACTCGCAAGGACATGAGTTTCCTCGGCGGCTTCATCACCGCAGGTTTCTTCGTGTTGCTGGGTGCGACGCTGGCGAGCCTGTTCTTCCAGATCAGCGGTCTGCAACTGGCGATCAGCGCAGGTTTCGTGCTGTTCTCGTCGGTCTGCATTCTGTTCCAGACCAGCGCCATCATTCATGGCGGCGAGCGTAACTACATCATGGCGACCATCAGCCTGTATGTATCGATCTACAACCTGTTCATCAGCTTGTTGCAGATCTTCGGCATCATGAGCCGCGATGATTAATCGTCGACCATGAGTAAAAAACCCGCTTCGGCGGGTTTTTTCTTGCCCGCGATTTGGGCAAGGGCTTTATGCCATCGGCGGCAACCGCCGTTTGACCGGGGTTTTCTTGACGATTGCGGTGTTGGTTTCGGCGTGGGTGTTGAGGCGGTCAAGGAGGGTGTCCAGCTGTTCCATCGAGCGTACATGCAGGCGGGCGATGAAGCAGTCGTCGCCGGTCACCTTGTCGCACTCGGTGAATTCGGGGATGGCCTGGATCTGCCGCTCCACCTCCTGCAACTGACCCGGCAGCGGGCGGATACGCACGATGGCCTGGAGCTGATAGCCAAAGCATTTGGGATCAATCTCGACGGTGTAACCCTTGAGCACGCCGCGTTCTTCGAGGCGGCGCAAACGCTCGGCGACGCTGGGCGAGGACAGGCCGCTGAGGTTCGCCAGGGCCTTGAGCGAACGCCGCGAGTCTTCCATCAGGGCCGTGATCAGCACCTGGTCGATATCATCAGTCATGTCGCAATCCCCTGTAAGGCGATTAATCGAAACCGCCTTGATAAAAAAGGCAGATACCGAGTTTAGCCTGCTTTTTGCGCTGGAGAAGCCCCCCGACGGATTGGCATACTTTGGGCTCAAACACAGGAGTCTGATGATGGACAAAACAATTCGTCACGGGTCATTCGAAATGACCGCCGCCATGCTGATCTCCGGGACCATCGGCTGGTTCGTGCTGGTGTCCGGGCAACCGGTGCTGGACGTGGTGTTCTGGCGTTGCGTGTTCGGCGCCGGCACGTTATTGCTGATCTGCGCGGCATTCGGCTTCCTGCGCCCCGGCATTCTGACTCGCACCACCTTCCTGCTGGCCGTGCTCAGCGGCGTGGCGATTGTCGGTAACTGGGTGCTGTTGTTCGCCTCTTACTCCCGCGCCTCGATTGCCATCGGCACGGCGGTTTACAACGTTCAGCCATTCATGCTGGTCGGGTTGGCCGCGTTGTTCCTCAACGAAAAAATCACCCTGCAGAAACTGTTCTGGCTGGGCATTTCGTTTCTGGGGATGCTGGCGATTGTCAGTGCGCACGGTGAACAGGGCGCCGGCGGCAATGATTACCTGATGGGCATCGCGCTGGCGCTGGGCGCTGCTTTCCTTTACGCGATTGCGGCGTTGATCATCAAACGCCTGACCGGCACACCACCGCATTTGATTGCGCTGATTCAGGTCAGCACCGGCGTGTTGTTGCTCGCGCCATTCGCGCACTTCTCGGCGTTGCCGCAAGCACCGAGCGCATGGGCCAGCCTCGTGACCCTTGGCATTGTTCACACCGGCGTGATGTATGTGTTGCTGTACGGCGCGATCCAGAAATTGCCGACGGCACTGACCGGCGCGCTGTCGTTCATCTACCCGATTGCGGCGATTTTCGTCGACTGGTTTGCCTTCGGCCATCGCCTGGAAGCGCTGCAATGGATCGGTGTCGCCGCCATTCTGCTGGCGGCTGCCGGCATGCAGCAGGGCTGGAGCCTGAAGTTTCGGCGGACTGTTACGCAATAATCAGATGTTCCAGCGCGGCGCGGTCTTGGCCAGGCGCTGGCGCATCTTGCCAATGTTGCTGGCCAGCTGCCGGATCAATAACCGATAGCCGTCCAGCGGGTTATAGACTGGTGCGTCCAGGCTTGAATCCGCCGGCAGTTCTACGGGGCGACTGAGCCGTTGCGACGCGCCGGACTTCAATGCCCGCGCCATCCCCACCAGTTGCACCCGAATCAGCCGATGTTCCGCTTTCAGCGCCGATTGCAGATGCGCCATCGCGTCCGGGTCATTGGTATCCGGTCGGGTGTTACTGAGGATTTCCAGGGTACTGACGCACATCCGCAAATGACGCTGAATGGCATCGAGCTCGGTCATGGAAATCTTCACTTCCTTGGACACCGACGGCATCAGCGAGCGCAATTGCACCATCACCGCGTTCAGGCGATTCATCAACTTCACGTGCTCGTCATCGGTGACGGGCTGGCCATTGATGATGCGCCCGTAAATCGTCGCGCAATCGCGCAGCGCATCGGCCAGGTTGTAGCGCCAGGAATAAACCGCGTACAGCGGCAGGGCGAAGGAAAACGCCAGGGCCAGGGCAATTCCGATCAGGATATCCACCCCGCGCCACAGTCCGTCGGTCACCGGGTTATCGCCATGCCCGGCGACGATAAACACGGTGATCGCCGACAGCAGCGCCGTGTAACCGCCCTTGCCGATGGCGTGGTACGAGAAAAATCCACAGACCACCGACATTGCGAAATAGGTCAGCCACGGCATTCCGAGCCAGGCCTGTTGCGCCACCAACACAAGGCCGACACCAGCCCCGATCAACGTGCCGATGGCGCGCTCGGCGGCTTTTTTGCCGATGTTGCCGTGGTGCTGCAAACCGCCGATCACCACCAGCATCGTCACCGACGCCCACTCACCGTGGGGCAGGTGGATGCCGGTGGTCAGCAGGATCGTCGCCAGCAACCCCAGTGATACGCGCACTGCGTGAATCAGTTTGGCGTGGCGATAGCGCCGGTACGGGTCCAGTAACGGACGCAGTACCCGGCGCAACAGGGGTGGCAGTCTTTGGGCTCTGAAGGTGCTCAGGCTCGTTGTCCTCAGAAGATGTAATCGGTGGTCAGGAAACTCGAACTGCGGCCGCTGATGATTTCACTGATCAGGTCTTTGTTGGTCTCCTGGAACTTGGTCGCGACCAGCGTGCGAATCGAAAACACCCGCAGCGCATCATGCACCGACAACGTCCCTTCGGCGGAATTCTTGCGACCGTTGAACGGGTAGGTGTCCGGGCCGCGCTGGCACTGGGCGTTGAGGTTGATCCGCCCGACCTGGTTGGCGAACGTGTCCACCAGCCGGCCGACCGCCACCGGGTTGGTGCCGAAGATGCTCAGTTGCTGGCCGAAGTCCGACTCCAGGACGTAATCGATCACCGTGTCCAGATGCCGGTAGGGCACGATCGGCACCACCGGGCCGAACTGTTCTTCCTGATAGACGCGCATTTGCGGTGTCACCGGGTACAACACCGCCGGATAGAAGAACGATGCACGGGCTTCGCCGCCATTGGGGTTGACCACGCGGGCGCCTTTGCCGACGGCATCCGCGACCAGCGCGTGCAGATAGTCGACCTTGCCCGACTCCGGTAGCGGCGTCAGGGCCACGCCGCCTTCCCACGGCATGCCGGGTTTGAGGCTCGCGAGTTTGGCGTTGAATTTGTCGATGAACGCCTCGACCACGTCTTCGTGGACGAAGAGGATTTTCAGCGCGGTGCAGCGCTGGCCATTGAAGGACAAGGAACCGGTGACGGCTTCGTTGACGGCGTTGTCCAGATCCACCTCAGGCAAAACGATGCCGGGGTTCTTTGCATCCAGGCCCAGCGCGGCACGCAAGCGATGCGGTTTCGGGTGGAGTTTTTTCAGATCGCTGGCCGCCTTGTTGGTGCCGATAAACGCAAAGATGTCGATCTTGCCGCTGGCCATCAGCGCGCTGACGGTCTCGCGGCCGCTGCCGTAGATCACGTTGATCACCCCGGCCGGGAAGCTGTCGCGGAACGCTTCCAGCAGCGGGCGAATCAGCAGCACGCCGAGTTTGGCCGGCTTGAACACCACGGTGTTGCCCATGATCAGCGCCGGAATCAGCGTGGTGAAGGTTTCATTCAACGGATAATTGTAAGGCCCCATGCACAGCGCCACGCCCAGTGGAACGCGGCGGATCTGGCCCAGGGTGTCCTGTTCCAGCTCGAAACGGCTGGAGCGGCGGTCGAGTTCCTTGAGGGCGTTGATGGTGTCGACGATATAGTCGCAGGTGCGGTCGAACTCTTTTTCCGAGTCCTTGAGGTTCTTGCCGATCTCCCACATCAGCAACTTGACCACCGCGTCGCGCTGTTCGCGCATACGACCGAGGAAGGTTTCGACGTGCTGGATGCGCTCGGCTACGCGCATGGTCGGCCACAGGCCCTGGCCCCGGTCGTAGGCGCGAACGGCGGCGTCGAGGGCGGTCAGTGCGGTGTCGGCATCGAGCAGCGGTGTGCTGCCGAGGATGACTTGTTCATCGCCGTTTTCACCGGTCAGGTACACCGGGCTGCGGACCTGGGCGAGGGGACCTGACCAGGTTTTCAGCTCGCCGTCGACCAGGTATTCACGCTGCTCGGTCTGGCCGTCGAGGCGGTATTTTTCCGGGATGTCGCTGGAGTCCGGAAACAGGTTGCCAAGGATATGTGCTGTGGTCATGTCGCTACTCCATGTGATGTAAGCCAAGCGCTGGCGGCTTGCCGTTCAGATTCACTTCAAAGGTTATACGCCTTATTGGCCCGACTTTTTAAGTGCCGATTTGATGAACCTGCGATCTTTTGACCTGAGAACACACAACGGCCAACGCTGCGGGTAAACTTCGCGCTCATTCTTAAGGAGTTCATATGAGTTACTACCAGCCGGGCATTCTCGCCACCCCAGTACCGCCTCAAGCCCGTCATATGTTCTTCGCACTGGAATCCGTCGATGCACTGCCGGCCGCGCTCGACAAATTGATGCAGCTGGTGGACGGGAAATCGGCTGTGGTCGGTTTCGGTGAATCCCTGGTCAAGGCGCTGCATGTGCAGGTCGACGGGCTGCGGCCATTTCCGGCGCTGATCGGCGTCGGCGTGGACAACCCGTCGACCCAGCACGCGCTGTGGTGCTGGTTGCATGGTGTCGACCGTGGCGAGTTGCTCAATCGCAGCAACGCCATCGAAGACGCGCTGGCGCCGGCCCTGCGTCTGGTGCAGATGAACGAAACCTTCCGCCACCTGACCGGCCACGACCTGACCGGTTACGAAGACGGCACTGAAAACCCGCACGACGAAGCCGCCATAGCCGCTGCGCTGGTGGGCGAAGGCGCTGAAGGTCTGGTCGGTGGCAGCTTCGCCGCGATCCAGCAGTGGCAGCATGACCTGAAAGGCTTCCATGCCATGCCGTCCCATGAAAAGGACAACATCATGGGCCGTCGCCTGAGCGACAACGAAGAAATCGATGACGCGCCGATTTCCGCCCACGTCAAACGCACCGCCCAGGAAAGCTTCGCCCCGGAAGCGTTTGTGGTCCGCCGTTCGATGCCGTGGATCGAAGGTGATCGTGCCGGCCTGATGTTCCTGGCGTTCGGTTTTTCCCTCGATGCCTTCGAAGCGCAACTGCGCCGCATGAGCGGTCTGGAAGACGGCATCACCGACGGTTTGTACCGCATCAGCCGGCCGATCACTGGCGGATACTACTGGTGCCCGCCGCTCAAGGACGATCATCTGGATTTGCGCGCGTTGCGTGTTGGCTGATCTGCTGGCGCCGGTAATATAGGTCGACGCACCACCTGTAGGAGCACGGCTTGCCGGCGAAGGCGATCTCACTGACGCCTTCGCTGGCAAGCCATGCTCCTACAGAGAGCCAATCTAACCTTATGCCCAAACAATATTTCTCAAGCCTGCCATTAGAACTCTAAGATCACGTCATAACTCGTTATAACAAGTGATCTGCCATGACCGATAACGTTCTATCCCTAAGCAGCGTTCCCTTGCACACGCAACTGCGCGATGTCCTGCGCGCTCGTATCCTCGACGGTGAATACCCGCAAGACAGCCAGATGCCGTCCGAAAGCGAACTCGGTGCGCTGTTCAAAGTCAGCCGCATCACCGTGCGCCAGGCCCTCGGCGATCTGCAAAAAGAAGGGCTGATCTTCAAGATTCACGGCAAGGGCACCTTCGTCGCCAAACCGAAAACCTTCCAGAACGTCAGCACCCTGCAAGGCCTCGCCGAGTCCATGACCGGTCGCGGCTACGAGGTGATCAACCGCCTGCGCAGCTTCAAATTCATTGCCGCCGACAAACTGGTCGCCGAGCGGCTGCAGGTGGCCGAAGGCGAAACCGTGGCGCAGATCAAACGGGTTCGCCTGATCAACCGTGAGCCGATCTCGCTGGAAATCACCTACCTGCCCAAAGCCATCGGCGAGCGATTGGAAAAAGCCGATCTGGTCACCCGCGACATCTTCCTGATCCTCGAAAACGACTGCGGCCTGGCCCTCGGTCATGCCGATCTGGCCATCGACGCCGTACTGGCCGACAGCGATTTGACCCAGGCGCTGAACGTCGAACCCGGCTCACCGATCATGCGCATCGAGCGTTTGACCCACGATGCAAGCGGCCAGCCCGTGGACTTCGAACACCTTTACTACCGCGGCGATGCGTTCCAGTACCGCCTGCGGATCGACCGGCAAAAAGGGGCGCAGGCATGACTAGTGGCTCTATGATTAGAAAGACGCTCGAACAGGAATACGACATCGTCGTGATCGGCGGTGGCACTGCCGGGCCGATGGCCGCGATCAAAGCCAAGGAGCGCAACCGCGATCTGCGGGTGTTGCTGATCGACAAGGCCAACGTCAAGCGCAGCGGCGCGATCAGCATGGGCATGGACGGCCTGAACAACGCGATCATTCCCGGGCATTCGACGCCGGAGCAGTACACCAAGGAAATCACCATCGCCAACGACGGCATCGTCAATCAGGCGGCGGTGTATGCCTACGCGACCCACAGCTTCGAAACCATCGAGCAACTGGACCGTTGGGGCGTGAAGTTCGAGAAGGACGAGACCGGCGACTATGCGGTGAAAAAGGTTCACCACATGGGCGCCTACGTGCTGCCGATGCCGGAAGGGCACGACATCAAGAAAGTCCTGTACCGCCAGTTGAAGCGGGCGCGGGTCAGCATCACCAATCGCGTCGTTTGCACGCGTCTGCTGACGGACGAAGAGGGCGCGGTCAACGGCGTGATGGGCTTCGATTGCCGCACCGCCGACTTCCACGTGATCAAGGCCAAAGCCGTGATTCTCGCCTGCGGTGCCGCCGGGCGCTTGGGGTTGCCGTCCTCGGGTTACCTGATGGGCACCTACGAAAACCCGACCAACGCCGGCGACGGTTACGCCATGGCCTATCACGCCGGGGCTGAGCTTTCGAACCTCGAATGCTTCCAGATCAACCCGCTGATCAAGGATTACAACGGCCCGGCCTGCGCCTACGTCACCGGCCCGTTGGGTGGCTACACCGCCAATAACAAGGGCGAACGCTTCATCGAGTGTGACTACTGGAGCGGCCAGATGATGTGGGAGTTCCATCAGGAGCTCGAGAGCGGTAACGGTCCGGTGTTCCTCAAGCTCGATCACCTGGCCGAGGAAACCATCCAGAACATCGAAGAGATCCTGCACAGCAACGAGCGTCCGAGTCGCGGCCAGTTCCACGCCAATCGCGGCACCGATTACCGCACGCAGATGGTCGAGATGCACATCTCCGAAATCGGATTTTGCAGCGGTCACTCGGCTTCCGGCGTATGGGTCAACGAGAAAGCGGAAACCTCGGTCAAGGGTTTGTACTCGGCGGGTGACATGGCCGCGGTGCCGCACAACTACATGCTCGGTGCGTTCACTTACGGCTGGTTTGCCGGCACCAACGCGGCGGACTTCGTGGCCGAACGCGAGTTTTCAGCGGTTGATGCGAGGCAGATCGAAACGGAAAAACAAAGGGTCTACGCGCCACTGGACCGCGATCACGGACTGCCGCCGGCCCAGGTCGAGTACAAGCTGCGGCGCTTTGTGAACGATTACCTGCAGCCGCCGAAGGTCACCAAGAAGATGCAAATCGGTCTGCAACGCTTCAGTGATATCCAGCGCGACCTCGATCAGATCAAGGCCCACAACGCCCACGAACTGATGCGCGCGATGGAAGTCAGCATGATCCGCGACTGCGCCGAAATGGCCGCCCGGGCTTCGTTGTTCCGCGCCGAAAGTCGCTGGGGGCTTTATCACTATCGAGTCGATCACCCGCAGCGCAACGACAGCGACTGGTTCTGCCATTGCCACTTGAAGAAGGGCGACGATGGCCAGATGACCAGTTTCAAGAAAGCCGTCGAGCCATACATCATCCCGCTGGATGCCGAAGAAATGCAGGCCTACGACCGGCTGCGCGTCGGTGCCTTTGCGGCCTGAGCCTCACAAACGGAGAGACCGCGAAATGGCCTATCAACCTCAGGAAATCTTCTTTCGCTCCAACGCGCCGGTCACGGTCGATGAGGACCTGTGCATCGCCCACAAAGGCTGCACCGTGTGCGTCGACGTCTGTCCGATGGACTTGCTGGCGATCAACCCGGCCACGCAAAAGGCCTACATGGCTTTCGACGAATGCTGGTACTGCATGCCGTGCGAAAAGGACTGCCCGACCGGGGCTGTCAAAGTCGAAATCCCTTATTTACTGCGGTGACTGAAAGGACGCCATTGCTGGCAGGCCAGCTCCCACAGGGATTTGCAGTGGGACACAGATTTCGCTGGCAACAGAGAACCTTGTGGGAGCTGGCCTGCCAGCGATGAGGCCCGCCCAGACAACCCAAAGCCATCCGGAAACACCGGACGCTGGATTCACCCAACACCCCTCGTTTCCCACCGCGCCCTGATCGTGGCGGAGACGAACATCCTATAAATGATTCGAGGGGATTCATCATGTCTTTGCCAACATCGCTGCGTGCAGCATTGGCCGGTCTGGTACTGGCCTCATTCACCTTGTCGGCTTCCGCCGAAACCATCCGCATCGCCATCGGCACCCAGGACACCACGATCAACTGCGCCGCCGGCGGCCTGTTGATTCGCGAGTTGGGGCTGCTGGACAAATACCTGCCCCACGACGGCCAATACAAAGACGCCAAATATGAAGTGGAGTGGAAGAACTTCACCAGCGGCGCGCCCCTGACCAACGAAATGGTCGCCGGCAAACTCGACTTCGGCGCCATGGCCGATTTCCCCGGTTCGTTCAACGGCGTCGCGTTCGAAACCGCGGGCAAGCACAGCCTGTTTATCAGCGTGCTGTCGGGCAGCATCAAGGGCAGCGGCAACGGCATCGTGGTGCCGAGCGCTTCGGGCGTGCAGTCGCTGGCCGAGCTCAAGGGCAAGACCATTTCCGTGCCGTTCGCCTCGACCGCCCATGGCATGTTGCTGCGCGCCGTGGCCGCGCAAGGCTGGGACCCTCTGAAAGACGTGAACATCATCGCCCAGCCGCCGGAAGTCGCCGGTTCCGCGTTGCAGGCCGGGAAGATCGACGCTCACGCCGACTTCGTGCCCTTTGCCGAACTGTTCCCGAGCCGTGGTTTCGCCCGCAAGATTTATGACGGTTCCCAGGCCAACACGCCAACGTTCCATGGCGCACTGGTCGATCAGGCCTACGCAAAAAAGTACCCGGAAATTGTCGTCGCCTACCTGCGCGCCAGCATCGAAGCCAACCAGTTGTTGGCGGCAGAACCCGAGAAATACAGCGAGCTGATCGCCAAGGTCACCGGCGTCGATGCCGAGGTCAATTACCTTTTTCACGGCCCACTCGGCGTGCAGACCCGCGACCTGAGCTGGAAGCCGGAATACCGTCAGGCGGTCGGCACCGCCATCGACACCCTCAAGCTGCTGAAGAAGGCTGATCGCGGCCTTGACCTCAACACCTTCATCGACGACCAGTACATCCGCGCCGCGTTCAAGGCGTCGAATCTGGACTACACCGCGCAACTGGCCAACTACGGCCAGACGCCTCTGAAAGCGGTGGATGCCTTGAGCGGTAAAGTCATCACCGACTTCAGCCATGTGGCCGAGATCTGGGTGCGCGGCGAACCGAAAGTCCGTCAGTACGCCTCGGCGGAGTCTGCGTTTACAGCCTTGGCGAGCCTGAAGCAGGAAGGCAAAAACATCCGCGCGGTGTATGCCCAGGCGAGTGACAGCGGGATCAAGTTGCTGGCGGATCAGGCGTGGTTTGCCAGTGATGCGAAAGGGCGCCTCAGCGCGTTCCTGCTCAAAGGCCAGGCCCAGCAATTCGCCACGGCTCAGGGCGGCAAAGTCCTCGACTTCACCGACGCCACGACCCAGGCCGTTGCCGTCCGCTAACCGCCAGAACACCGCAGACCCCTTGTAGGAGCGAAGGTGTATCAGCCAAATCGATGTCGACTGATACACCTTCGCGAGCAAGCTTCGCTCCTACAGGGGCTCGGTTGAGAGGAAGAATTGTGTACGGATCATATGCACGCTGGATTCCAAGAGCAGCTTCGATACTGCTCTGCCTTTTATTCTGGCAACTCGCCGCCAGCCAACACTGGAACCTCGGCCTGGTCACGTTCGCCAACGTGCCAACACCGTTCGCGGTCATTGAAGCGGCGTTGGGCCTTGGCGACTCCGGCAAGCTTGCCCGGCACCTGAGCAGCAGCCTCAGCCGGGTGTTCGCCGGTTACCTCGCGGCGCTGATCATCGGCATCGTGTTGGGCCTGGCGATCGGCCGTTCGAAATGGGCCGAAGATCTGTTGTTGCCGCCGCTGGAAGTCCTGCGCCCGATCCCGGCGGTGGCCTGGATTCCCCTGGCCATCCTGATGTTTCCGTCGTCGGAGCTGTCGATGGTCTTCATCACGTTCACGGGTGCGCTGTTCCCGATCCTGCTCAACACCGTGCACGGCGTCGAAGGCGTCGATCCACGCCTGATCGCCTCGGCGAAAAGCCTCGGCGCAGGGCGTCGGGCGATCCTGCTGGAGGTGATTTTGCCCGGCGCTGCGCCGAGCATCATCACTGGCCTCGCCATCGGCATGGGCACCTCGTGGTTCTGCCTGGTGACCGCGGAAATGATCTCCGGCCAGTACGGCATCGGCTATTACACCTGGGAGTCCTACACCATCCAGAACTACGCCGACATCGTGGTCGGCATGTTGCTGATCGGCGTACTAGGCATGGGCAGCAGCTTGCTGATCAAACGACTGGGCGGATTGTTCACCCCCTGGCATCGACCACGAGGAAAAGCCTGATGAGCGTTTTTCAACACCCTGAAGGGCGAATCGATATTCGCGGACTGTCGATCAGCCTGGGGGAGGGCAGCGCCGCGTTCGAGGCGGTGCAAGGCCTCGATTGCCAGATCGAACCGGGACAGTTCGTGTGCATTCTCGGGCCGTCCGGTTGCGGCAAATCCACCTTGCTCGGCGCACTGGCCGGCCATCTGCAACCCCGCGCCGGCAGTCTCAAGGTCGACGGCGCAAACGTGTCGGCGCCCTCACCGCAGCGCGGCATGGTGTTCCAGCAGCACACGCTGTTCCCTTGGCGCACGGTGCGCGACAACGTGGCGTTCGGCCTGAAAATGCGCGGCATCGGCAAAGCGGAACGCCACAAGGCGGCCGACGAAATTCTCGCGCTGGTAGGCCTTGAAGGGTTTGCCGAGCGCTGGCCGGATCAGCTCTCCGGTGGCATGCAGCAGCGGGTGGAAATCGCCCGGGTGCTGATCAATCGTCCGCGCCTGTTGCTGATGGACGAGCCTTTCGGCGCCCTCGATGCGTTGACTCGCTTGAACATGCAGGAGCTGCTGCTGGATATCTGGACGCGCATCCGCACCACCGTGGTGTTCGTCACCCATGACATCGACGAAGCGCTGTTCCTCGCCGACCGGCTGCTGGTGATGAGTTCGCGCCCCGGCCGGATCATCGAAGACCTGCACCTCGACTTCCCACGGCCACGCACCACCGAACTGGTGACCAGCCACGAGTTCTCCCGCTTGAAGCGCCATTGCCTCGAATTACTGCGTCACGAAGACGGTCAGCAGTTACCGCGCCTGAACCCTCTCGGACTTCCTCCTGAAAACAAACTGCCGCGATTTGCCCTATGACCTCTCTATTCGATGTAACCGATAACGACGACATCCTTGCCCTGCAACCGCGCCTGACGGATGAGGACCCCGGCGTGCGCCGGATTGCCCTGATCGAACTGGCCGACCTCGAAGAGCCGGACGGCTTGCTGTGGCTGGTCAATCGACTGGCCGAAGACCCGACCGAAGAAGTTCGCGCCGAAGCCGCGCGTTTGCTGGAAGCCTGGGAGGATGAGCCGGTGGTCGAGGCGCTGTGCCAGGCCCTGACCGATCCCGCGCTGGCCGTGCAATCCGCCGCCGCGCAGAGCTTGAGCCTGCTCAAGAGTGAGGCGGCCGGGCGGGTGATTCTGCCGTGGACCGGGCATTCCGACATCAGTGTGCGCATCGCCGCGTTCAGGGCCTTGCGCGAGTTGCGTTTTCCCGATGCTGCCGCTGCTGCTGTGGGGGCGTTGAACGATGCAGACGCCGCTGTTCGCCGCGAGGCGGTTGGCGTGCTCGGCTGGCTCAAACAGCTCGATGCGTTGCCGGCGTTGGCGCGACTGGCCAGCGACGACCCGGACACCGAAGTCCGTCGCGCCGCCACCGGAGCGTTGGGCCTGGCGTCTGACGCGCACGTCCTGCCGGCCCTGCGCCAGGCCTTGCAGGACAATGCCTGGCAAGTGCGCGAAGAAGCCGCCACCACGCTGGGCAAAGTCGGGCACACCGACGCCGGCCCTGCATTGGTCGAAGCACTGAGCGACGATTACTGGCAAGTGCGCCTGCGCGCCACCCGCAGCCTCGGTCGCTTGCGTTACGTCCCGGCGCTGGAAGCGCTGATCGAAACCCTCGGCCACCGCATCAGTAATCTGCGCAAGGAAGCCGCGCTGGCCCTTGGAGAACTGAACGACAAAGGCGCCATTGCCCCGTTGCAGGCCGCGCAAGACGACGGCGACCCGGAAGTGCGCAAAGCCGTGCGCATCGCGTTGAGCCAGTTGCAATGAACCCGCTGGCGATCGGCAATTCCCGGAGCAAACAGCAACTGCGGCTGAACTGGCCGGATGGCCGTGAGCAGTTGCTGGATCATGCTGAATTGCGTCGTCAGTGCCCGTGCTCGCAATGCCGGGCGTTTCGTTTGCAAGGGCTGACGGTGAAAGTTGATTCACGTATTCGCGTGGTCGAACTCAACTCACAAGGCTACGGCCTGCAACTGATCTTCAGTGACGGCCACGAACGCGGGATCTACCCATGGCCCTACCTCTCCAGTTTGACCTGAACCTGTAGGAGCGAGGCTTGCCCGCGAAGGCGGTGTGTCAGGCTATACGCTTTCGCGGGCAAGCCTCGCTCCTACAGGGGGAATCTGTGTGGGTCAGAACGACTTGCTGATGCTCGCCACGACAGTGGCACTGCACACATCATCAAACCCCCAATTGCTGGCGCACTGGCTTTTCGACAGGTCGGTGTCGATGTAACTCAAGCCCAGCATCACACCGGCCAGTTCGTGGGTCAGTTTGACTTCCCATTCGCGGTACGAGTCTTGCGCATCGCCCGAGGTCGAGTACAGGTACGGATCCTTGAAATCCATGTTGCCGTATCGCAGTTTCAGGCCTGTGTCGTAAGGCAACTCCGTTTCGTAACCAACATAGCTGTACAGCGAGCTCTGCTTGCTATCGATGCCCGGCGCATCGTCGGAGTAATAGGCCGCGAGCTTCACCCCGTAGACGCTGAGGATGGCGTAGGTTTCGCCCTGATTGAACTGGCTTTCTTTGGGGTAGGCATATTTCAGGTAGCCGAGGTCCAGGCTGACCGCATCGGTCGCTTGCCAGAGCCAGCCGGCGTAGTAGTCGACTTCCTGACGGGTTTTCAGGCCGCCGCCGAAATCGACGTTGGAACTCCAGGCGCCAATGTAAAGACCGCTGCTGTGGGCCAGGGTGACGCTGGCCTGCAAGGCAGGATCATTCTGGGTTTGGGAAATGCCGCGGGTGCGGTAATCGCTGGCCAGGGTCACGTCGGCCAGCACGGCGAAGTCGTCATTCAAGGGCATCGCCTGACTGCTCAAGGGCAGCACGCTCAAGGATCCGAGGGCGAACAGGGTGAAAGCTTTCATGGATAGCGTCCCGTTATTTATTGTGGTTGTCAGGGGCAGTTTTTTTGGCGCAAGGCTGCGCCGAACCCCGGCGACGAGCGCGGGGTCGGGCAGTGGTTTCAGGTGATTGTTCTTAGAGGGCGGGGGCGTAGACTTCGCGGCCGGCGAACCAGGTTTGCAGCACTTGGGTGTCGTGCAGGGCTTTGTTGTCGACGCTGAACACGTCGCGGTCCAGCACGATGAAATCAGCTTGCTTGCCGGGGCTCAGCGACCCGATTTGCTTCTCCAGGCCAATGGTGCGCGCGGCGTTCAGGGTGTAGGCGTAGAACATGGTTTCGCGGTCGAGGCGTTCAGAGGCGTTGAGCACGCCCAACGGGCCGTCGCGAGTGATGGCCTGAGCCATGGCGTTCCACGGGTTCGGCGAAGACACCGGCCAGTCACTGGCGCCAGCGATGGTCGCGTCCTGTTTGAGCAGCGAGTGCGCCGGGTATTGATAGCGGAAGGCGAGGGCGCTGACGTACGGCTTGATCATGTCCAGCGTGTAGTCGTCGGCGGTGGCCCACAGCAATTGCATCGAGGCGATGACGTTGAGCGGCTTGAACCGCGCAAATTCTTTCGGGTTGACCATCTGCAGGTGCGTGATCGAATGCGTCACGCCGCTCTGGCGATCCTTGCGCGCCTGAGCGATGCCGTTCAACGCCTCGCGCACCGCACGGTCGCCGATGGCGTGGATATGCACCCTCCAGCCACGCTGATCGATGGCGCTGACCAGCTCACCGAAATGCTTCGGATCGATCAGCAACTCACCCTGTTTCTGCGAGTTGCTGTACGGATCGATCATCGCCGCGCTCTGCGCCGGGTACTCGATCACGCCATCGGCGAAGATCTTGACGCCCGGCAGGGTCAGGTTGGGGATGCCCTGGAATTGCTGGCGGACCTTGTCCAGCGTATCGAGATCGGCCGGCACGCTTTTCGGGTTGGCCACCAACAGCGCGGCGACGTGGGCGCTCATGCCGCCGGTTTCGGACAGCGCTTTGTACACCGGCAGCACGCCGACGGTTTTCTCCGTGGGTTTGAGCGCGAATACCGGCTCGCCGGGGGCGGCGTTGGCAGCGGGGTCCATCCACGCGGTGATGCCGAGGCTGTTGTTGTAGCGCACGGCGGATTGCGCGGCTTTGAGCATGTCGGCGGCGCTCGGCACCGGCATTTTCGACGCGACACGGTCCCAACCGGCATCCACCACGAAACCGTTGGGGCTGCCATCGGCGAGTTTGCCGATGGTGTCTTTCTCGGCGTCGGGCAGATTTTTCAGCAGCGCGGCATCAATGCCGGCGCGTTCGAGCATCGCGTTATTGGCCCACGCGGTGTGATGGTCGCTGCCGGTGAACACCACGGGCACCTTGGCCCATTCGCCCGTGTTGAATGTTTTGCCAAAGGCTTCGGCCTGCGCCCAATAAGCCGAACTCATACCGGCCACGCTCAGCACATCGCCATGCTTCGCTTTGCCGTCATCCCGCCAGCCGCGCAGGCGTTTTTCCAGCTCGTCGAGTTCGACCACCTCGTCTTCCATGTTGGCCGACACCATTTCCAGACCGCCGAAAATCCCGTGGGAATGGCTGTCAATCAGTCCCGGCATCAACGCTTTGCCGCCGAGGTCGACCACTTTGGTTTCAGCTGTGATCAAGTTTTTGATCAGCGCATCGCTGCCGGCCTGCAGCACTTTGCCGTCCTGCACTGCCAGCGCCTGCACCTTCGGGTTGGCGCGGTCGGCGGTGAAAATCTTGCCATTGAGCAGCACCAGGTCGGCTGCTGCCATGGCTTCCATCGAGGCAAAACTCACGGCGGCCATCAACAGATTCGGGATGAATCTTTTCATTGAATGTTTCCTTGTTATTGCGTTTGATGGCCAGATTAGTGGCTGACCGAGCGCAGCAGAACGCCTCACTCACGAAAAACGTTTTTGCCGGAATGGAAAAAGCATGGACAAGTTGGGTGCACTGAAAATGTTCGTGGTCACGGCGCAACTGGGCAGTTTCAGTCGCGCCGCCGAGCAATTGGGCAAGACACCGTCGGCCCTGACCAAGGCGGTCAATCACCTGGAAGCCGAGCTGGGTGCCCGACTGTTCGAGCGCAGCACCCGCCGAATTCTGCTGACTGAATCCGGGCGGCTCTATCTGGAAACCGCGCGCCAGGTATTGCAGCGACTGGACGAGGCCGGCGAGGAAATCGAGCAGTTGCAGCATGGCTTGCGCGGCAACCTGAAAATCACCGCGCCGCTGGCGTATGGGCAGGCTTTTCTGGATCAGGTCTGCGGCGGTTTTCTGGAGCAATATCCGCAGATCAATCTGCAAGTGGACCTGTGCGATGAATTCGTCAACCTGCTGGAAAGCGGTTACGACCTCGCGTTGCGCGAAGGTCATGACGATTTGCCGGGGCTGATCGCCCGCGTCGTCGGCAGCAATCGCCTGGCGTTGTGTGCCAGCCCGGCGTATCTGGCGCGCAAGGCATTACCGGTTACGCCGCAAACCCTCGATGACCACGAATGGTTGCTGTATCGCCATCCGTTGCTCAGCCGCGAATTCTGGTGGGCCGAGCGCGACGGGCAGCGTCTGAGCCTGCCGCAACCGCCGGCACCGCGTTTGCGCAGCGACAATTACGACCTGCTGTTGGCCAACGCGCTGGCCGGACACGGCTTGCTGCACACGCCGCTGTGGAGTGCCGCGCCGTACATTGCCGACGGGCGGCTGGTGCGGGTGATGGCTGACTACGACATCGATCCGGACAGCTTTGGCGCGCACATTCTGGCGGTGTACCCGAGCCATCGGCGGGCGACGGCCAAGGTCGTGGCGTTTATCGATTACATCGCAGGGTTTCTGGCACCCCCTTGTAGGAGCGAGCTTGCTCGCGATGGTCGTCAACGATAACGCGTTGCAATTGGGGGAACCGAGGCGCCAGATCGTTTTTCGCGAGCAAGCTCGCTCCTACAAGTCCTTGCCAGGAAAAAGCCAAAAGAGTACAAATGTACTCCATGAAGAATCTTACTCCCCGCCGTACCGCCATCCTGACCTTTATCCGTGATCGAATCGCGGAGCACGGCCAGTCTCCGAGCCTCGCTGAAATCAGCGAGGCCTTCGGTTTCGCCTCCCGCAGCGTGGCGCGCAAGCACGTGCTGGCGCTGACCGAAGCCGGTTTCATCGAGGTCAATCCCAATCAGGCCCGGGGCATTCGCTTGCTCGGGCAACCGGCGCGGCCCGAGTTGCTGGACATTCCGGTTCTCGGTCGAGTGGCGGCGGGTGCGCCGATCGGTGCCGATGCCGAGGTGCACAGTAGGTTGTTGCTTGATCCTTCGATTTTTTCGCGGGCGCCGGACTACATGCTGCGGGTCAAGGGCGACTCGATGATCGAGGACGGCATTCTCGACGGCGATCTGGTGGGTGTGCACCGCAACCCCGAAGCGCTCAACGGCCAGATCGTCGTGGCGCGGCTTGATGGCGAAGTGACCATCAAGCGTTTCGAGCGGGTCGGCGACGCGGTGCGCCTGTTGCCGCGTAACCCGGCCTACCAGCCGATCATCGTTCAAGCCGATCAGGACCTCGCGATCGAAGGGGTGTTTTGCGGTCTGGTGAGGCAAGGGTGATGGGCGCCGTCGTTGCGCTGGATACGCTGTTCAATGGCGGCCAGGTCTGGAAGGGCCGGCCTGCGCCACCGACCGTCAGCCCGCAACCCACCGGGCATGCCGCGCTGGATGCGGCGTTGCCCACCGGTGGCTGGCCGGAAGCGGCGCTGACCGAAATCCTTCTGGCCGGGCAGGGCGTTGGCGAGCTGCAACTGGTGTGGCCGGCGCTGGCGCGGCTGTCGGCAGCGGGCGAGCGCATTGTGCTGGTGGCGCCGCCATACGTGCCATATCCGCAAGCGTGGCAAAACGCCGGGGTTGATCTGCGTCAGTTGTCGATCATCCAGGCCAGCGAGCGCGATGCGCTGTGGGCGGCGGAACAATGCTTGCGTTCGGGCAGTTGCGGCGCGGTGCTGTGCTGGCCGCACAAGGCTGATGACCGGGCGTTGCGGCGCTTGCAGGTGGCGGCGGAAACCGGCTCGACCCTGGCATTCGCCTACCGCTCGATCAATGAAGCCATCAATC
The DNA here is from genome assembly GCF_059716135.1 of Pseudomonas sp. LBUM1651. Classification (NCBI taxonomy): domain Bacteria; kingdom Pseudomonadati; phylum Pseudomonadota; class Gammaproteobacteria; order Pseudomonadales; family Pseudomonadaceae; genus Pseudomonas; species Pseudomonas sp. LBUM1651. Next base: position 2,572,367 of record NZ_CP166805.1, read on the forward strand.
CTTCGCCCGCGGCCCTGCGCATCGCCATCGATGCCAGGCCTGCGCAATTGCGCGTGCTCAAGTGCCGTGGCGGGCTGGCCCGTTCGGCGCCGATTGCCTTCCCCGTGGGGCATTGAGGTTGCCATGCGCTGGGTCTGCATTCTTTTCCCGCAATTGGCGCTGGACGCGGTACTGCGTCAGCGCGCCGATCCCGATGAACCGCTGGCGCTGCTGACTGGCCCCGCGCAGCGTCGGGTGTTGCAGGCGGTCAACGCTCCGGCCCGGGCGCTGGGCTTGCGACCCGGCCAGTCGATGACCGCCGCCCAGGCCTTGAGCAAAGGCTTTGTCACGGCGGAATACGACGCCGCCGAGATCGAACACTGGCAACAGTTTCTCGCCGCGTGGGCCTACCGCTTCAGTTCCCAGGTCAGCGTGCATTACCCGCGGGCGGTGGTGTTTGAAATCGAGTCCAGCCTGGGACTGTTCGGGGACTGGCCGCAACTCGAAGCGCGATTGCGCGCCGAACTCGGCGAGCTGGGGTTTCGGCATCGGATCGTTGCGGCCCCCAACCCGGTGGCGGCGCGAATTCTGGCCAACGCCTATGACGGTCTGGTGGTGCCCGACGATCAGGCCTTGCAGCATCATCTGGGGCAATTGCCCGTCGACCGGATCGGGCTGGAGGCCAGCGTCGCCACGGCGTTGTCGCGCATGGGGCTGCGTACCTTGAGCCAGGTGCAGGCGTTGCCCCGGCAGAGTCTGGCCCGGCGTTTCGAGTCTCAGGTGCTCAAGCACCTGGATGCTCTGCTTGGCACGCGGCGACTGGCCCTGGCGTTCTATCTGCCGCCGGACCGGTTCGATGTGCGCATCGAGCTCAATTTCGACGTGCAGTCCCATCAGGCGCTGCTGTTTCCGTTACGCCGGTTGACCGGCGATCTGTCGGCGTTCCTGTGCGGTCGCGACAGCGGCGTGCAGCGTTTCGACCTGCACCTGGAGCATGTCGGATTACCGGACAGCGTGATCAAGGTCGGCCTGCTCAGTGCCGAGCGCGATCCGGCGATGCTTTTTGAACTGGCCCGAGGGCGCCTGGAACAAGTCCAGGTCGAGGCGCCGGTACGCGGTTTTCGCCTGCGCGCCGAAGACCTGCCGGCCTTCGTTCCCCAGTATCAGGAACTGTTCGACGATCGCCCGCAGCAGTCCTTGCCCTGGGAGCAACTGCGCGAACGCTTGCGCGCGCGGCTGGGGGATGACGCGGTGCATGGCTTGCGGTTCCAGGCCGATCACCGGCCGGAGTGCGCGTGGCAGGCCAGTGCAGACAGCCAGCGTTGCGGGGACATGCCGGGCGTGCAGCGTCCGGGCTGGCTGCTGACTGAACCGCAGGCGGTCCACGAAGGTTCGACGCGCATCCTCATGGGCCCGGAGCGCATCGAGTCCGGTTGGTGGGACGGCGACGACGTGCGCCGCGATTACTACCTGATCGAAACCCGTTCCGGCCAGCAGGGCTGGGCCTATCGTGCAGTCGGTGAGGACGGCCCGTTGTGGTTGCAGGGCTGGTTCGCATGAGTATCGACTATGCCGAGTTGCACTGCCTGTCGAACTTCAGTTTCCAGCGCGGTGCTTCCAGCGCCCTTGAACTCTTTCAGCGGGCGAAAAAACAGGGCTATCAGGCGCTGGCGATCACCGATGAATGCACCCTGGCGGGCATCGTCCGCGCCTGGCAAGCGGCCAAATCCGTGGAACTGTCATTGATTATCGGCAGCGAAGTGCGCATCGAAAACGGTCCGAAACTGGTGCTGCTGGTGGAGAACCTTGAGGGCTACCAGAACCTGTGCCGGCTGATTACCCGAGCACGGCGGCGCACGCAGAAAGGTCAGTATCAGGTGCTGCGGGAGGATTTCAGTGAGCCGTTGCCGGGGCTGTTGGTGTTGTGGGTGCCGGATGCGGTCGATGATTTTCAAAGCGGCCACTGGCTGAAGCAGACCTTCGCCGAGCGCCTGTGGCTGGCGGTCCAGCTGCATCGCGGCCAGGACGACACAGGGCGATTGAGCGCATTGCTGACACTGGCGCGGGAACTGCGAATCCCGGCAGTGGCCAGCGGCGATGTGCACATGCACACCCGTGGCCGACGCGCCTTGCAGGACACCATGACCGCGATCCGTCATCACGTGCCGGTGGCCGAGGCCGGGTTGCGCCTGCACCCCAATGGCGAGCGGCATCTGCGCAGCCTCGATGTCTTGCAATCGATCTACCCGCAAGCGTTGCTCGATGAAACGTTGACCATTGCCCGGCGTTGCACCTTTGATCTTGGCCAGTTGCGTTATCAGTATCCCCGCGAACTGGTGCCGGAAGGTCACAGCGCAGCGTCCTGGCTGAGCGAGTTGACCGAACGCGGCATTCGCGAGCGCTGGCCCGAAGGCGCGAGCGAGAAGGTGCGCGGGCTGATCGACAAGGAGCTGGGGCTGATCGCCGAGCTGGGTTACGAAAGCTATTTCCTGACCGTGCAGGACATTGTCGCCTTCGCCCGGCGCGAGAAAATTCTCTGTCAGGGGCGAGGTTCCGCGGCCAACTCGGCGGTGTGTTTCGCCCTGGGCATCACCGAGATCGATCCGGAGCGCATGAACATGCTGTTTGAGCGTTTTCTCTCCAAGGAACGCAATGAGCCGCCGGATATTGATGTGGACTTCGAGCACGAACGCCGCGAAGAAGTCTTGCAGTATGTGTTCCAGCGTTATGGCCGGACCCGCGCAGCGTTGACCGCGGTGGTCAGCACCTACCACGCTGCCGGCGCGGTACGCGATGTGGCCAAGGCGTTGGGTTTGCCGCCGGATCAGATCAATGCCCTGGCCGATTGCTGCGGTCACTGGAGTGATGAAACGCCGCCCGTGGAACGCCTGCGTGAAGGGGGCTTCGATCCCGACAGCCCGGTATTGCGCCGAGTGCTGAGCCTGACCGGGCAACTGATTGGTTTTCCCCGGCACCTGTCCCAGCACCCCGGCGGCTTCGTCATTTCCGAGCAGCCGCTGGACAGCCTCGTGCCAGTGGAAAACGCGGCGATGGCCGAGCGCACCATCATTCAGTGGGACAAGGATGATCTCGATGCGGTCGGGCTGCTCAAAGTGGATATTCTGGCCTTGGGCATGCTCAGCGCGATTCGTCGTTGTTTCGATCTGCTGCGCCGTCATCGCGACCTGGACTTGAGCCTGGCGACGGTGCCCTCCGAAGATCCGCAAACCTACGACATGATCAGCCGTGCCGACACCATCGGCGTGTTCCAGATCGAATCCCGGGCACAAATGTCGATGCTGCCCAGGCTCAAGCCCCGCAAGTTCTATGACCTGGTGATTGAGGTGGCCATCGTTCGCCCCGGACCGATTCAGGGCGGGATGGTGCATCCGTACCTGCGGCGGCGAAACAAGGAAGAGCTCGAAAGCTACCCCTCTGAAGAGTTGAGGGAAGTGTTGAAACGTACCCTCGGTGTGCCGCTGTTTCAGGAACAGGTCATGCAGATTGCGATTGTCGCCGCCAGCTACAGTCCCGGCGAAGCGGATCAGTTGCGCCGCTCCATGGCCGCCTGGAAACGTCACGGTGGTCTAGAACCGCACAAGGACCGCCTCGCTGCGGGCATGAAGAAAAAAGGCTACACGCCAGAATTCGCCGCGCAGATTTTCGAGCAGATCAAAGGCTTTGGCAGCTACGGATTCCCCGAGTCCCACGCTGCCAGTTTTGCCTTGCTGACCTATGCCAGTTGCTGGTTGAAATGCCACGAACCGGCGGCCTTCGCCTGTGCGCTGATCAACAGCTGGCCCATGGGTTTCTACAGCCCGGACCAGATTCTGCAGGACGCTCGCCGGCATCATTTGCAGATTCGCCCGGTGGACGTGCGCGCCAGCGACTGGGATTGCAGCCTTGAACCGATCATCGGTGCGCAGCCAGCGATTCGCATGGGGCTGCGGATGATCAAGGGTTTTCGCGAAGACGATGCGAGGCGAATCGAAGTCGCGAGGGCGAAGGGGGCGTTTATCGACATCGCCGACCTCGGCGAACGGGCGCGGCTCGATGCCCGTGCGCAGGAGCAACTGGCCGATGCTGGCGCGTTGCGTGGGTTGGCCGGTGACCGGCATCGGGCGCGCTGGGAGGTGGCGGGGGTGCAGAAACAATTGGGTTTGTTCGCCGGTTTGCCGAGCCAGGAAGAGGACGCGGTGGCGTTGCCAAAACCCACGGTCGGCGAAGACCTGCTGGCGGATTACAACAGCCTCGGCACCACCCTCGGCCCGCATCCGCTGGCCCTGTTGCGGGGCGAATTGAAAGCCCGGCGCTGCCGCAGTTCGAAGGAGCTGCTGGAGGTCGAGCATGGCCGACCGGTCAGCGTCGCCGGGCTGGTGACCGGTCGACAGCGTCCGGGCACCGCCAGCGGCGTGACCTTCGTCACCCTTGAAGACGAGTTCGGCAACGTCAATGTGGTGGTCTGGCGTGACCTGGCTGATCGGCAACGGAAGGTGTTGGTGGGGTCGCAGTTGCTCAAGGTCGATGGGCGCTGGGAGAAGGAAGGCGAGGTGCGGCATTTGATTGCAGGTCGTTTGAGCGACCTGAGCCCGCTACTCGACGGCATCAATGTGCGCAGCCGGGATTTTCATTGACCTGTGGCGAGGGAGCTCATGTGGTGAGGGGATTTTTGTGGCAAGTGAGTTTTTGTGGCGAGGGGGCTTGCCCCCGTTGGGCTGCGAAGCGGCCCCAAACCCTGCAATCGCGGTTAATCAGGCACACCGCATTCACTGTTTTCGCGACAGCTTCGCCGCCGAACGGGGGCAAGCCCCCTCGCCACAAAAGCTCACTTGCCACAGGTTGTGTGTGATGGCTGCTTATTTGGCAACCGGCCAAAACCGCTCGCCACCCCCCGGCGCATCCGTCCACGCCTGCAACGAGCGGGTCGGCAAATCGAAATAATCCCGGGTACGCGCATACCCATGCCCACCCATCCGCCCGATCGCATCGAGCCCCAGTTGATCGATGTACAGGGTTTTCGGGTCGATCAGTTCGTCCCGCACATGGGCCATCAGCACTTCACCGAAGATGATCTCCCGAGACTGCCCGATGGACAGCGCCATCATCCGTCGGCACTCCAGCGCCACGGGCGCCTCGCCGATGCGAGGGCATTTCACGGTGGTGCCGGGAATGGCCGTGAGACCGGCGGCGGTCAGTTCGTCGAAACCGGGGGCGAAGGGCACGGCGCAGACGTTCATGGCTTCCACCAATGCATCGCTGACGATGTTGACGGTAAATTCCTGATTGAGCTGGATATTGCGGGTGGTGTCCTTGGGGCTTTGGTCGCCGTAGTTCTCCACGCCCAGTGCGAGGATCGGCGGGTCGGCCGAAAGCGCATTGAAGAAGCTGAACGGCGCGGCGTTGATCCGTCCTTCGCCATCAATCGTGGTGACCAAGGCGATGGGCCGAGGCACCACGCTGCCGATCAGAATCTTGTATTTGTCCCGCGCACTCAGGGTGCTGAAGTCGAAGCTTTGCATGGGCAGAAATCTCTAGAGAAGGGGATTCATTGCGCTCAGCGGCGCGTGTGCGCTGTAGTCGTCGGCGAACGGGATGGCCGGTTTGAACAGGGTTTTCCAGTCCGGTTGGCCAAAGGCCCGATCGCTGTGGCTGCGCATCAGTGTTTCGAATTGTCGCTGGGCCTGGCGTTGCAAGGCGGGGTAGTCGACGCCTTGAACCTGACCGTCCTGCATCACGCAGCGGCCATCGATGTAGCTGGCGATGCAGTCGTCACCGCGCCCGGCCAGCACCAGGTTTTTCAGTGGATCGAACAGCGGCCCCAAATGCAGGCCGCGAAGGCTGAACACCGTGATGTCGGCCTTGCACTCCGGCGCCAGTCGGCCGAGATCATCACGCCCCAGCGCCTTGGCGCCGCCGAGGGTGGCGGCGTTGTACATGTCCAGCGTGCTGGTCAGCGAACCACCGCCCTCCATCAAGCGAGCGATGTTCAACCCCTGACGCATGTTCTCCAGCAAGTCCGCCGGCCAGGTGTCAGTGCCCAGCGCAAAGTTGACGCCCTTGGCCCGATAGCGCCCGAACGAGTTCAGCGCCTCGCCGTCCCGGGCAAACACCACCGGGCAATGCACCAGGCTCGCGCCGCCATTCACCACCCGTTGCAGGTCTTCATCACCGTGGGTGTAAATGCCGTGGGGCAGCAGGCTGCGCGGCGTCAGCAGACCTGATTGCTCCAGCCAGGCCAGCGGCGAAACACCACGCAACTGCTCGACCATCGCCACCTCGCCGAGCCCCTGACAGCAATGCAACCGCATCGGCGCGTTCAGCTCACGGCTCAGCGCGGCGGTGCGTTGCAACAGCGCCGGGGTACAGGTCTGGATGCGATCCGGCAGCAGCGCGCCACGAATCAGACCGTCATGTGAACCGTCGAAATCCTCGAAAAACCGTACAGCCGCGTCGAGCCCGGCCATGCCCCGGGCTTCATCCCAGTGATGCCCGAGGCTTCCATCGGTGCGCCAGTAACTCATGCCACTCATGTAGCAGGGGCCAAGGTAAGTCCGCAGTCCGAGTTCGGCCGCCACACCGGCCACCGCAGCAAATTCGTCGTAGGTCTCGGCCCACTCGCGGTAATACATCGAGGTGATCGGCATGGCGGTGGTGATGCCATTGCGGATCAACTGCGTGAAGGCGTAGCGGTACTTGAAGACTTCTTCATCCGCGGAGTAACTCTCCCGTGGACCGGCGGCCAGATAGTCTTCGGACCACATCCGGCCCATGTCGCGTTCATCGCCGTTGTCCAGCGTCAGCACCGTGGAGTCGAGGTCGCCGAGCGCATCCAGGTCGATGAAGCCGGGACCGATCAGCGCGTTGCCGTAATCGATCCACTGATCCACCGGGCCCGGATAGCCACGCCCGACAAACACGATGCGCGAGCCTTCGAACACCACTTCGCCGTCACGCCACAGCACATGCTGCGTTCCGTCGAAACCGACCACACAGCTGCTTTTCAGGGCGATGCGTTTCACAAGCGGCTGTCCAGCAGTCGGCCGCCTGCGGCTATCAACTCGCCGCGCCGATACACCTGCCGCAGAGGCCGCGAAACCACCGCTTCACCCAATGTCTGCACCGGCATCAACAGGAAGTCCGCCGGTTGACCGATCTCCACGCCATAATCTTCACAGCCCAGCGCCAGCGCGCCATTCACGGTCGCCGCTGCAAACGCCGCCGCGAGTTCCTCGTCCTTGTTCAGGTCGAAACGAAACGCCAGCAACATCGCCCGTTCCAGCATGTCGCCGTTACCCATGGGCGACCAGGCATCGCGAATACCGTCCGACCCCAGGCACACATTCACCCCGGCCTCGCGCAATGCAAGGAACGGCGGCACCGCGCAATCGGCCGGTGCCGAACTCATCAGCGAAATCCCCAGCGCCGCCAGCCGTTCGGCCACCGGTTTGACCTGACTCCACGGCAGCATTCCGAGGCAATACGCATGGCTGATCATTACCCGACCATGACGCCCGTAATGTTCGGTGTAGTCGGCAATCAGCGCGATTTGCCACAGGCCCAGTTCGCCTTTGTCGTGCAGATGAATGTCGACACCGCGGTCGAATTCACTGGCCAGTTTGAACACGAAATCGAGCTGGGCGACGGGGTCGTTGTCGATGCCGCACGGGTCGAGACCACCGACGTTTTCCACGCCCAGCGCCATGGCTTCGCGCATCAGTTCGGCGGTGCCGGGGCGGCTGATCAGACCGGTTTGCGGGAACACCACCAGTTGCAGGTCGATCAGGTCGCGGTAGCGTTCGCGCAGTTGTTGCATGGCTTCGACATGGCGCAGACCGAAGTCCGGGTCGATGTCGACGTGGCAACGCATGGTCAGGGAGCCACGGGCAATGCAGTTTTCCAGCAGGGCGCCGGCGCGTTCGGCGATAGGGCTTTTCACGTCACGCAGCACTCGGCGCTCGTTGGCGATGTAATCCTTGAGCGTCGGCCCGGCACTGTTCGGGCGCCAGGGTTGGCCCCAAAGGGTTTTGTCGAGGTGGACGTGGCTTTCGACCAGGGCCGGGGTGAGGAGCTGGTTCTGGCCGTCGATGTCGGTGGCGGTCAGTGCCGCGGACGATGCCGGGCGGCGCTGTTTGAACAGGCCGTTTTCGATCAGCAGGTCTTCGGCGGTGGAGCCGTAGGGGCGCACGTTGCGCAGCCAGCGGGGGTGGGTCATACAAACCTCAAGTTCTGTGTTGTGTGGGAGGGCCTCATCGCTGGCAGGCCAGCTCCCACATTGGATCTGCGGCGTTCACAAAATCCCTGTGGGAGCGAGCCTGCTCGCGATGGCCGCGACTCGGTCTTACTGTCAGCCCTTGAGCTTCGACCAGATCCGGTCCTGCAGCTCCCGCGCCTTGTTGCTGCACTCTTTCTCGGGGCGCAGGCGCGAGGCGAACTCGTCGGGCATGTTGATCGCATCCATGACCCGCCATTTGGCGTCGATCAATTTGTCGCTCTGAATGCCGTTGTCATAGGCGATGGCGTTGGACACGGCGGCGGCGTTTTCCGGTTTCATCATCCAGTCGATGAAGATCTTCGCGTTACCCGGGTGCGGGGCGCTTTTCGGTACGGCGAAGTTGTCCTGGAACATCGCCAGGCCTTCCTTCGGATACACGTATTTGATCGTGCTCTTCTGCAAGGTGGCGCGGGCGGTGGAGCCGTTCCAGTTCTGCATCATGATCACTTCGCCGGAGGCCATGCGGTCGACGGTGTTGTCCGAGCTGTACATTTTCAGGAACGGTTTCTGCTTTTGCAGCAGCTCGAGGATGCGCTTGGCGTCCTGCGGGTTTTCGCTGCACTCGTCGACGTTCAGGTAATGGCTGGCGGCATTGATCACGCTGCTGGACGTATCGAGGGCGGCGAGTTGCCCCTGCAGTTCCTTGCGCGGTTCGAAGAACTCTTTCCACGAGTCGTCGAGCTTGCCGCCGGGCACGCGTGCGCTGTCATAGGAAAACCCGGTGGTGCCCCACAGGTACGGTGCCGAGAACTTGCGGCCAGGGTCGAAACTCGGGTCGCGAAACGCCGGTTTTACGTGCTGGAAGTTGGGCAGGGTCGACGCGTCGATCTCCAGCAGCAGGTCCTGATTGATCAGGGTGCGCATGATCGACTGCGACGGCACGATCACGTCATACGCCGCGCCGCCGGCCTGCAATTTGGCCAACAGGGTTTCGTTGCTGTCGTAGCCGTCCATGGTGACTTTGATGCCGGTCTCTTTTTCGAACTTGGCCAGCAGGTCCACGGGGTAATAATCGGTCCAGTTGTAGAAGAACAATTCCTTGGGTTCGGCGGCCTGGGCGGTAAAAACAGTGAAGCAACTGAGGGCCAGACCGGCGATGCCGTAACGCATGCTTTTGTTTTTCATTAGAGAGCGCTCCAGGTTCATTGGTTTTTGCCGCGCTGTCCCAGCCAGAAGGCCAGCACCACCAGCACGATGGAAATCACCAGCATCAGGGTCGAGATTGCGTTGATCTCCGGCGTCACGCCGGCCTTGATCGCCGAGAAGATGTAGACCGGCAACGTCGTCGAGCCGGGGCCGGCCACAAAGAAGGTCATGATGAAATCGTCGAGGCTGACCACGAACGCCAGCACCGAACCGGACAACACCGCCGGCCACAACAACGGCAACGTCACACGGCGGAACACCTGCCACGGGTTGGCGTACAAATCGTTCGCCGCTTCCAGCAGGCTTTTGTCCAGGTCATTCAAACGCGCGCGGATTGGCAGGTAAGCGAAAGGAATGCAGAAGCCGATGTGCGCGACGATCACCGTCAGCAAACCGAGCTTGATCCCCAGCGCCATGAACAGCAGCAACGTGGCCACGGCGGTGACGATCTCCGGCAGGATCAGCGGCAGGTTGATCCCGCCCTCGACCATCTTCTGTCCATAGAACGGCCGGTAAGTCGCCAGCGCCGCGAGCAGCGCAATGGCCGTGGCGCAAACCGTGGCGATGCTGGCGACGATGATCGAGTTCAGCGCCGCCGTCTGGATCGACGGGTTGGCCAGAATCCGCCCATACCAGGCGAACGAAAACTCGGTCCACACCGTCGCCGAGCGATTGGCGTTGAAGCTGTAGGCGATCAGCACAAAGATCGGTACGTACAGATACGCCAGGATCAGCAGGCTGACTTCGCGGGTCAGCGGCAGTTTTTTCAGGTGCAGGGCGATCATGCGGTGGCTCCCCGACGAAGAGTTTTGGCGGCGCTGCGGCTATAGAGCGCGTAAAGCACCAGGGACAGCAGCAGAATCCCCAGCAACAGGAACGACAGCGAACTGCCCAGCGGCCAGTTGCGCGCGGTGCCGAACTGTTGCTGGATCAGGTTGCCGATCATCAATGTCTTGCCGCCACCGAGAATCGCCGGGGTGATGAAGGCGCCCAGGCTCGGCACAAACACCAGCAGCGCACCGGCAATCACGCCGGGCATCGACAGCGGCAGGATGATCCGCTTCAGCGCGTGCCAGCGATTGGCGCCGAGGTCGTAGGCGGCTTCCACCAGACGCCAGTCGAGTTTTTCCAGGGTCGAGTAGATCGGCAGAATCATGAACGGCAGGAAGCTGTAGACCAGCCCGACGCTGACGGCGAAGTCGTTGTAGAGCAGGGTGATGCCGCCCGCCTGCGGGAACAGCGCGTTGAGGCTCTGGGCAACCCAGCCGTGTTCGCGCAGGATGATCAGCCACGCGTAGTTGCGGATCAGCAGATTGGTCCAGAACGGAATCGTGATCAGCAGGACCATGAGGTTGCGCCGGCGCGGGGTCAGGCTCGACATCCACAACGCCACCGGGAAGCCGAACAGGAAGCACAGCAACGTCGTGCCGCCGGCCTGGAACACCGAGCGCAACAGCGCCTGGGCGTAGACCCAGTTCAGTTCCAGTTCACCGTCGAAACCTTCCTGGAAAAACAGCTGCACGTAGCTTTGCAATTGCCAGTCGGCCTGCCAGTCGACACCGCCATACACGTTGCGCGGCAACAGGCTGATGTAGCCCATGATGCCCAGCGGAATGGCGATCAGCGCGAGCAAGGTCAACACCACCGGGCTGAGCAACAGCGCGCGGTTGAGAGCGGGAGAACTGCTGCTGACGCTCATCTCAGGCCTCCATCAACAGGCAGGCGTGGGGCGGCAGGTTGACCGCGACGCGATCACCGACCACGCGGCCGCGGTTCAGGCCTTCGTTGTTTTCGCGCAGCATGACTTTGATGTCGTTGTTCAAGCGGCACTGATAGAGGGTCGCGGTGCCGACGTACAACACCGCTTCAATGACGCCGCGCAAGTGATGCGGTTGCTCCGGTTCGACCAGTTGCGAACGCTCCGGGCGAAACGCCAATTGCACGTTGCTGCCGTCGAAGCCCTGGGCCGGGCAGGGGATTTCCACCGGCATGCCGTTGGGCACGAAGAGTTTTTCGTTCTGCTGCCCGCGTTTGAGGTGGCCGGGCAGGAAATTGATGTCGCCGATGAACTGGGCGACGAACTGATGCTGCGGCCGTTCGTAAATGTCGTTCGGCGTGCCGATCTGCAGGATCTTGCCGGCGGACATCACCGCGATACGATCAGACAGGGTCAGGGCTTCTTCCTGATCGTGGGTGACGAAAATGAAAGTGATCCCGGCTTCCTTCTGCACGCGCTTGAGTTCGACCTGCATCTCTTTACGCAGCTTGAGGTCCAGCGCTGACAGCGGTTCGTCCAGCAACAGCACTTTCGGTTTCGGCGCCAGGGCCCGGGCCAGGGCCACGCGTTGTTGCTGACCACCGGACAATTCGGCGGGTTTACGCCTGGCCAGGTGTTGCATCTGCACCAGCGCCAGCATCTCATCGACGCGCTGAGGAATAACCTTGCGATCAAGACCCTGCATCTCAAGCCCGAAGGCGATATTCTGCGCGACGCTCATGTGCGGAAACAGCGCGTAGCTCTGGAAGACGGTGTTGACCCGGCGCTTGAACGGCGGCAAATCATTGACCGGTTCGCCCGCCAGACGGATCTCGCCATCGCTGACGTGTTCGAAACCGGCGATGGTGCGCAGCAAGGTGGTTTTGCCGCAGCCGGACGGGCCGAGCAGGGTGAAAAATTCATTGTCGGCAATGTCGACTGAAACGTTGTCGAGGGCGGGAGCCAGCCCCGGATCGTCGGAATACCGCTTGGAGACGTTACGCACTTCGATTGCTATTGGTTGACCCATAATGGTGCAATCCTCTAATTATTGTATGCAATATCTGGATGCAATCTACAAATAACCGGATTAATCTGCTTGTGCAACCCCCTTTTTCAAAGGCTGCTCATCGCCTGGGGCCGGTTGTTTAGCGCTAAAGGAGGGTTCAAATGACCGAGAAGAAACTCGAGACCACGGTCGACCGCGTCTACCAAGGGGTTTACGAGGCGATCAGCAAACGTTCGTTGCGTCCCGGCATGAAGCTCGGCGAAGCCTCGCTGGCCGAGCTTTTCAATGTCAGCCGCACGTCGGTTCGTGCCGCGCTCAAGCAATTGGAGGCTGATGGATTGGTGACGACCGAGCCCAACAAAGGTGCGTCGGTGTCGCTGCCCAGCGATGAAGAGATTCGCTCGTTGTTCGAAACGCGGCGCTTGATCGAGATCGGCATCGTCAGCGAACTCTGTCGCCGGCGTGATACCGCGGTGACCCAGGACCTGCGCGATCATCTGTTGCTGGAGGATGAAGCACACCGCAGCGGCGACCACGAACGGCTGATTCATCTACTCGGCGAGTTCCACATCAAACTCGCGCAAAGCCTGAACAACCCTGTGCTGCTGGACTGGTTCCGCAAACTGATTTCCCGCGCCTCGCTGTACGCCGCCGCGCTGGATGACGACAGCCACGAAGCCTGCCGTGACGATGAGCACCTGCGCCTGATCGAGTTCATCGAGGCCGGTAACCAGAGCGCCGCGATCGAACTGACCTGCATGCATTTGAATGGCATCGAGAAGGCGATCCTGGACGTCGCCGCGACCTTGAAAACTGGCTACCATCCGCTCAAGCACCTGATCGAGGTTTGATCACAAAACTCCAACCTGACTTGGTGCGAGCTTGTGTGGCGAGGGGATAAATCCCCTCGCCACATTGGATGTGGGATAGGCTCGACGGCCGCTACAAAGTCCTCAGGGCAAGCTCTCAAGCCGCAAAAAATCTGCAGGGCAAGAATCAGCTAACCTCTATGAAACCATTGGCAGCCGCGATGCTCGAAACAAACGGGCGCCAATCACAGGACTCAGAACCAGTCGATGCAGTTTCTAGACGATAGCCACGGGTGTGCCGGTTGGAACGGCGAAATGGCCGGACGCATCCGTGCGTTCGACTGGAGCCAGACCGAGCTGGGGGGCATCGACACCTGGCCTGCCAGCCTGTGCGGCGCTGTGCAGCTGTTACTCGCCTCGCCACTGCCGATGGTGATGTTGTGGGGCCGTCCCGGCTACATGATCTATAACGATGCATACTCGTCGTTCGCCGGTGGCCGACATCCTTATCTGTTGGGTTCTCCGGTGGAGCTGGGCTGGCCGGAAGTCGCCGAGTTCAACCGGCATGTAGTCGATACCTGCCTGGCCGGCGGCACCTTGTCCTATCGCAACAAAGAGCTGGTGCTGTTGAGGGACGGCGTCCCCGAAGATGTCTGGCTGGACCTCTATTACAGCCCGGTGGCCGATGACGAGGGAAAACCGGCCGGGGTCATGGCGATGGTGGTCGAAACCACTGACCATGTGATTTCCGAGCGCCGTCGCCAGGAAGCCGAAGATGCCTACCGCGCCGACAATGAGCGAGTGCGCCTGGCGTTGAATGCCGGTGCCTTGCTTGGCTCGTTCGTCTGGGACATCAAGGGCAATCTGCTCTCCGGCGATGAACGCTTCGCCCGGACCTTTTCCTATCCGGACGGACATAACCTCGGCGACTTGCCAACGGACTTTGCTGAAGCGCGGATTCACCCCGACGACCGCAGCTGGGTCAACGAGCAGGTCAATCAATCCGTTACCACCGGCGAGCCCTTCAACGCCGAATATCGTGTAGTGCGCCCCGACGGCAGTTATCTGTGGGTGCAGGCCAGCGGTTGCTGCGAGTTCGACGAGCAAGGCGAACCGTTCCGCTTTCCCGGGGTGTTGATCGACATCCACGAACGCAAGACCGCCGAAGAGTCCCTGCTCAAGTTCACCCGAAACCTGGAGCAGCGCGTCGCCGATGAAGTCGAAGCGCGGCTGGCGGCGGAAGAACAACTGCGCCAGTCACAGAAACTCGAAGCCATCGGTGGACTCACGGGTGGCGTGGCCCATGACTTCAATAACCTGCTGCAGGTGATCGCCGGCAACCTGCACTTGCTGGCACGGCATGAGCCGGACAATGCCAACGTGCAGCGCCGGGTCAGCGCATCGATTGCGGCGGTGGAACGTGGCGCGAAGCTGTCCTCGCAATTGCTCGCATTCGCCCGCCGTCAGCCGTTGTCGCCAGCAGTCTGCGACCCACGGCAAATCTTCGAAGGCCTCGGCGAATTGTTGCAACGGGCATTGGGAGAAACCATCCAGATTGATGTGCGCCTGCCTCAAGCGTCTTGGTACATCAACGTCGATCGCAATCAACTGGAAAACGCCATTCTCAATCTGGCAATCAATGCCCGCGACGCCATGCAGGGTGAAGGGGTCATTGAACTGAGCGCCGAGAACGTCGCACTCGACCGCCAGTTCTGCGCGGGCAAGGGGATTTCGGCTGGCGATTATGTCCGCGTCGCCGTGGCAGATACGGGCGCCGGCATGTCGCCGCAAGTGCTCGCGCAAGCGTTCGAACCGTTTTTCACCACCAAGGCCGATGGCCAGGGCACGGGGTTGGGGCTGAGCATGGTGTTCGGTTTCGTCAAACAGAGTGGCGGGCACATCGAGATGTCCAGCGTCGAGGGGCAGGGCACTCGGGCGCAGCTGTATTTCCCGCGGAGCCTGCGACCCCTGCTCAGTGAAACAGTGACCTATGACACCCCGCAACGCGGCGGCCACGAGACCATTCTGGTGGTCGAGGACAATGAAGCGGTGCGCAGCTCCGCAGTGGAGTTGTTGCGTGAAGAAGGCTACCAAGTCCTGACCGCTGCCAACGGCGATGCTGCCATGCAGATGTTGCTGGACGGCCTGGCGGTGGAGCTGATCTTCACCGACGTGGTCATGCCCGGGCTGATCAAAAGTTCGGACCTGGCAGCCTGGGCCAAAGTGCAGACGCCACCGGTGGCGGTGCTGTTCACGTCCGGCCACACCCGTGACATTATTTCGCGCAATCACCAACTCAGCCCCGACACTTTTTTGCTGAGCAAACCCTATAGCCCCGAGGCACTGACCCGGATGGTTCGCACAGTCCTCAACAGTTGAACACACACTAATAATGTAGGAGCCGGCTTGCTGGCGATGGCGTCCGTGAAATCGCTATCGCCAGCAAGCCGGCTCCTACAGTTGGATCGCGTGAATTCCCGGCAATACGTCAATTCTTCGAACCTTCTAATCAAGGCCACCTGATGACTTCCAAGCGCACCTCCAATCCTCCTTCCGGCATGGTCAGAGTGCGCGGCGCCCGTGAACACAACCTCAAGAACGTCGACGTCGATATCCCGCGTGATGCGCTGGTGGTCTTCACCGGCGTATCCGGTTCGGGGAAGTCGTCCCTGGCATTCTCGACCCTGTACGCCGAAGCGCAGCGGCGCTATTTCGAATCCGTGGCGCCGTATGCGCGACGCCTGATCGATCAGGTCGGCGTGCCGGACGTCGACTCCATTGAAGGCCTGCCACCCGCAGTCGCCTTGCAACAACAGCGGGGCACGCCGAGCACACGGTCTTCGGTGGGCAGCGTGACCACATTGTCGAGCCTGATCCGCATGCTGTACTCCCGCGCCGGCAGCTATCCGCCGGGGCAGCCAATGCTGTACGCCGAAGATTTTTCGCCCAACACACCCCAAGGCGCTTGCCCGGAATGTCATGGTTTGGGGCGGGTGTATGAAGTCACCGAAGCCTTGATGGTCCCGGACCCGAGCCTGACCATTCGCCAGCGCGCGGTCGCTTCCTGGCCTACGGCGTGGCAGGGACAGAACCTGCGGGACATCCTCGTGACCATGGGCTATGACGTCGACAAACCATGGCGCGATCTGCCAAAAAAGCAGCGCGACTGGATTCTCTTCACCGAGGAAACCCCGACCGTTCCGGTGTATGCCGGTCTCACGCCCGAAGAAACCAGCGTCGCGCTCAAGCGCAAAATGGAACCGAGTTACCAGGGCACCTTCACCGGTGCCCGACGCTACATCCTGCATACCTTTACTCATTCGCAAAGTGCGCTGATGAAGAAGCGCGTTTCGCAATTCATGCTCGGCAGCCCGTGCCCGGTGTGCGACGGCAAACGGCTCAAACGCGAGGCGCTGTCGGTGACGTTCGCCGGTTACGACATCGGCGAGTTGGCGCAAATGCCGTTGCTGCAAGTGGCCGAAGTCTTGAGGCCGGTGGCGGCGCACAGTTACCTCGAACAGGCCGATGAGGCGGGCGAGGTCTTGACCCACGACCAGACCCGCGAGACCTCGGCGCCCGGGAAACCGTCGCTGATGACGTTATGAATGGCTTCGCGAAACAGCGGGTGATCGTCGGCAATCAGAATTTTGTACATAGCCTTTCACCTCATTATTTTGATTATGGTGTGGCAACAACACGCACGCGTAAAGGTCAGGGAAAGGGTTCGGGCCGGGCGGGCGCCACGGGCAGGTTCGCCGCTTGCCAGGCATCCAGGCCATCGCGATACCAATACAGAGTCTTATAACCCATGGCGGCGGCGCGCTTGACCGCGTTCCAGCTCAACCAGCAATCGGAGCGGCAGTAGAAGACCAGCGGTTGCGCAAGATCGCCCGCGGTCAATGTGTTCAGGTTACGCGCAAAATAGCCCTGCCAGTCGGGCGTCAGGTCGCCATCGCCGGTATTGGCCAGCCAATGACTGCCGGGCAGGTTCTCATGGGGCTGGTCTTCGATGAAGTGCCCTTGCAGCCATTGACGGCGATAGACGTCGATCAGCACCGGACGTGGTGTCTGAGTGAGCAGGGTTTGCAGGGCCGGCGTATCGATGATGGACGCGCCTTGCAGTTGATTCGGGGTCGGGCTGCGGTAGAGGCCGATGCGATAGCCTTCGGCGGAGAACAGCGGTGTGTCAGCGTGTGCGACGCCCAGCAGCAGGCTCAGCGACAGCGCAGCGAGAGAAGGGCGTAGCAGACGACGTCGGGCACGCGGCATGGGGTTCAATCCTTAGAGTTATGAACCCATTACATGCCAGTCTCGGTGCGTTGGGAATGCGACGATAGACAGGTGAAGCAGTACTAAAGTAGTAATTTTGCCATTTTTGATGGAGATCCAATTGTGGGAGCGAGCCTGCTCGCGATGAGGCCCTCACATCCGGCATTGATGTCGGCTGACACTCCGCCATCGCGAGCAGGCTCGCTCCCACAGGGGGCGTTGTGTGGTCAGTTGGCTTTGCGCAAGGCGGCGTGTTGCGGGTTGAAGGTGAGTACCGCCAGCAGCGCGAACAGCAGCGTCAGCCCGACGCAGACCGCCAGCGCCAGCGGATTGAAGCGTTCATACAGCGCAAACCGCACCAGCTCCACCGCATGGGTAAACGGGTTCAACGCGCACAACCCGTACAACCACTCGCTGGACTCAAGCATCTTCCACAGCGGATACAGCGCCGACGACAGGAAGAACAACGGGAAGATCACGAAATTCATCACCCCGGCGAAGTTCTCCAACTGACGGATGGCATTCGACAGCAACAGGCCCAGCGCGCTGAGCATCAACGCCACCAGCAACAACGCCGGCAAGGCGATCAACAGCCCCATGGCCGGTGGTTGCACGCCGTACACCCAGGCAATCGCCAGAAAGGCATACACCTGCAACAGCGAAATCAGCGACGTTGCCAACAATTTGCTGCACAGCAGAAAGGTCCGGGGCAGGGGGCTGGTCAGCAGCACGCGCATGCTGCCCATTTCCCGGTCGTAGACCATCGACAATGAACCTTGCATGCCATTGAACAGCAGGATCATGCAGGCCAGGCCGGGGATGATGTAGACCTCATACGGGATGTACGTGTCGTAGGGCTCGATAATGGCAATGCCCAGGGCCGCGCGAAAACCGGCGGCGAACACCAGCAGCCACAGCAACGGCCGGACAAGCGCACTGAGAAACCGCGTGCGCTGTAACACAAAACGCAGCCATTCGCGCAGCACGATGCCGCTGAAACATTGCCAGTAAGCATTCATCGGGCGGCTCCAGAGGTCGTCAGGCGAGCGAAGGCGCAACCGAGGTCGCCGCCGTGTTCCAGGCTCAGGGCGTCGGCTTGTCCGCTGGCCACCAAATGCCCTTGATGAAGAATCAGCAAATCATCGCTGGGCTGCACTTCATCCAGCAAATGGGTGGTCCAGAGCACACTGATGTGTTGCTCGCGGCACAAATGGCGGATGTGTTGATTGAGCGCCAGGCGACTGGCTGGGTCGAGGCCGACGCTCGCCTCGTCGAGCAGCAACAGGCGTGGCTCATGCAGCAGCGCACGGGCGATTTCCACCCGGCGACGATGTCCGCCATTCAGTTCGCGCACCCGCTCGCGCCGGCGTTCGGTCAGCGTTTGCCGCTCCAGTTCGGCGTCGACCCGCAGGCCGGTCTGGCGCCGCGACATCCCATGCAGCGCGGCGTGATACCGCAGGTTCTGCTCGACGCTGAGGTCCAGGTCCAGGGTGCTTTGCTGGAACACCACACCCAATTGCCTCAGCGCCGGGCGCGGTGCATTGCGCAGCGAACAGCCGCCGACGCGGATGTCACCACGCTGCAAATCGTAGAGCCGGGTGAGCAGCGCGATCAGGGTCGATTTTCCTGCACCGTTGGGCCCCAGCAGCGCCGCGAAACGCCCCGGCTCCAGGCAAAAACTCACCTGGCGCAACGCCTCCCGCGCACCATAGGCAAAGCTCAGGTCGCTGACTTCCAGTGCGTTCATGGCGTCACCACCACGCCCCACGGATAGCGCCCGACCTTCACCGATTTGGTGACCTTGAGGCTGTCGACATCGATCACCGACACGTCGCCGCTGACACCATTGGTCGCCAGCAATTGCTTCTGATCCGGGGTAAACGCCATCTGCCAGACGCGTCGGCCGACCAGCAGATACTCGAGGATCTCGAAGGTCTTGGCATCGATCACCGCCACATGATTGGCCGGACCGAGCGCGACGAAACCGTACTTGCCGTCGGCGCTGAGTTTGATGCCCACCGGCTGAACCTTGTCCGGGTGTACGCCTTTGATCTGGAAGGACAGGGTCTTGAGGACCTGGCGGGTCGCGACGTCGAGAATAGTCACCGTGCCGCCGATTTCCGCCGAGGCCCAGAGCTTGGAACCATCGGGCGCGAACTCGACGAAACGCGGTCGCTGATCCACCAGCGTGCTGTCGGCCAGGGTCTGGGTGCTGGTGTCGATCCAGTGCAGCATGTTGGTGGTTTCACTGGTGTTCACCGCCCATTTGCCGTCGGGGCTGACCGCCATGCCTTCGGGTTCGACGCCGACGTTGATCTGGCTCAGCACCTTGGAGGTTTCGGTGTCGATCACCGTCACCAGCGCATCGTCCTCGTTGGAAACGTAGAGCCAGCGATTGTTCGGGTGCAGGGCGAATTGCTCGGGGTCCTTGCCCGAAGGCAGTTCCTTGATGATCTTGCGCGTGGCGACGTCCATCACCTGGACCCGGTCCGAATCGCTGGCGCAGATGTACAGCAGCTTGCTGTCGTGGGACAGCAGCAGACCGCGCGGGCGCTGGCCGACGGGCAGGGTGTCGGTGACTTGCAAGGTCTGCATGTCGATCAGGCTGAGGCTGTTGTCTTTCTCGTTCGAGACCCAGGCGGTGCTGGCCGCGGCATGCCCGGCAGCGAGCAGCAGGGCGCATGAAAGCAGGGTGCGGCGCATGGCAGATTCCTTATTGTTGTGGTGGCAATATCAGGGAAAGCGGCAGCCGGCCTCGGGCTTGTCGTAACCGAGGCTGTCCATTTCATTGAAAGGGTGCAGAAAGCCGTCCTGCGGCGAGGTACTGACCAGCGCCCGCGGCTGGACGATGGGGATCGGTTGGCGCAACTGGCCGTTCCACGGGCGATAACTGAGCTTGCGACCCTTGAAGCCATCGAGTGGCAATTGATCGCTGATTTCCAGCGTACGGATCGCCGTCGGATCGGTCTGACGCAGTTTGCTCACTGCGCTGGCGATGCTGCGCACGGCCATCCACGCGGCAAAGTCGCGGTCGTTCATCCAGCGCCCGGCCATGGCTTCGAAACGCTTTTGCAATTGTGCGGCGCCGTAGGTTTCCACGGTCTTGTGCCAACCCACCGGGGTCAAGCCTTGAGTGCCGGCCACCGGGCGCGGATACCAGGTCTGGTAGGGCACGTATTCGCCGAAGTCACCGCGTTCATCGGCCACCAGCACCACGTCGTACTCGGCGGTCTGGGTGAACAGCGGCATGTCGGCCTGGGCGCTGCGGCGCTGGTCGTTATCGAAACTCCAGGCCTTTTCCGCGACCAGTTGCACGCCGAAGCGCTTCGCCGCGCGGCGCAGGGCGGCGGCATAGGCTTGATCGTCAGCGGTCGGGCCGACGATCAGCAGCGCCCGTTGCCATTTGCGCACCACCAGAAATTGCGCCAGCGCATCGGCCAGCATCGCCCGGCTCGGCAGCGTGTGCAGCACGTTCGGCAAGCAGTCGGTGGTGCGCAGGCTGTCATCCGCGCTGCCAGCGTTGAACAGCAAACTGTCAGGCAGGGCGGCGCTGAGTTGGCGCAGGCTGGCCACTGGCGCGTTCACCACAAACAGGCGCAGACCTTGCGCGTGTTGAGCCTTGGCCGCTTCAAGCAAGGCCTCCGGGTTGTCGGCGTTGGTGCTGGTCAGGCTGTAACTGTGATTGAGAAAACGTCCGGTGCTGTTGCTGTCGGTGATCGCCAGTTCGGCGCCACGCCATCCGGCATCGGCCGGCTCGGGAATGACGTTGGACAGTAGCGGTCCCGGATCAGGGCGATAACCCAGGTAGCCGATCTGCACCTGCAAGGGCGCGTCGGCGGCCTGACTCTGGGTCGCCAGCCCGGCGGCGCAGGCAATCGCCAGCAGGTAGATCAAGGCGTAAGGGGCAAGCTGGCGCATAAGGCACTCCATTACAGGTAGCGCCAGCATAGGAAGCGTGAGCGGGTGGGGAAATATGCAGAAAGTACTGATGGGCCAGTACCAAGGTCGTAACGCATCCGAGTGTGCGCCACAAGCCCTACTACCAAGGTACTGGAAGGCGGCCACCAAAGCAGCATGGGGCTGGTGCGAAACGCTTCCTAAGATGGTTGCCATAGCCTCTGCCAAGAGGTTTTGCGTGCAATCCTGAGGGCATAACAATGACAACAAAACGCAACGCCTTGCTCGTTGCCGGACTGCTGGCCGGTTTTATCAGCGCAGGTCCCGTCTGGGCCCACGGCAACGTGGTCCCACAAGCCGTCGAAACCAAGGGCCTGACCCCGATCAAGGACGCCGGCGTACAGGTTGATGGCGATGGCTGGGCGGCGGTAAACCCTTACCGTACGACACCCGAGCACGACAAAGCCGTGGAAATCGGCTCATCGGCCTACAACCAGAACTGCGCGGCCTGTCATGGCCTGGAAGCCAAGTCCGGCGGCATCGCCCCCGATTTGCGCATGCTCGATGTCGGCGAGGCCGGTGATGAATGGTTCGTCGAACGGGTCCGCAACGGCGCCGTAAGGGACGGCCGGGTGTACATGCCGAAGATGGCCGATTACCTGAGTCAGGAAGCCCTGTGGGCTGTGCGCACTTACCTGGACAGCGTTCACGTCGAGGAGTAATGCATGCGCCTGCTCGCTGTGTTGATCAGCGCTGTGTTGCTGTGCTGCCAGGCGGTGCAGGCGCAGGTCCGTACCTATGACGAAATGATCGCCGCCGGGGAGCTGAAGGTGGCGGTCTACAAAGACTTCGCCCCCTACAGTTTCGAAGACGCCGGCCAGCCCCGTGGCGTGGATGTCGAACTGGCCGAGGCCTTGGCCAAAGCCCTTGGCGTTCACTTGAAACTGATCTGGGCGCCCGCCGGCGAGAAGCTCGACGACGACCTGCGCGACTACATCTGGCGCGCTAGCCAGTTGCACGATCTGCAACTGGCCGACCTGATGATGCGCGTGCCCTATGACCAGGATTACGCGCGCAAGCGCAACGAAGTGGGTGAACTGGAAAACGGCCATGTGGTGATGTTCGGTCCGTACCAGAACGAGCAATGGCAAGTCGCTTATGACCGCCGTCGGCTGGAGTCGGTGAGCAGTGTCGCGGTGTTCGAGCACCACCCGATTGGCGTCGAGGTCGACAGCGTGCCGTCGTTCTACCTGACCTCGGTATTCAACGGCATGCTGGCCGGCAAAACCCGCCACTACCCCGGCGTGCCCCAGGCGTTCGCGGCCATGAAGGCCGGTGAAGTCGACGCGGTCATGGCGATGCGCGGCGAGATCGACTGGCAGGTTCACGAGGCGGCGGACCCGCAAGTCGCGCTGGCGGAAAACGCCTATCCGAACATGGGCAAGCAACTCTGGGAGATCGGCATGGCGGTGCACGAAAGCAATCGTCAATTGGCCTATGCCGTGGAAGAGGCGCTGGAAACCTTGATCCGCGAGGGCTCGGTGAACGCCATTTATGCCCGTTACGGCCTGCGGTATGACGTGCCGCAGATGTATCAACAGTGAACTGGAGCGTGTGTTGTCTGCTGGCCTGTTGGCTACCCTTGGCCGCGCACGCGGCAGCCATCGAACCGGGCAAAGACCCGGTGCCGTCGGTCATGTGGGCCTTCTATCACAAACAGATGCTTGGCGATGCGCCGTTCGTGTTCGACGAGCGGGTCAGGCTGCTGGCACCGCCGTTCGCCGAAGACGCCCGGCAAGTGCCGCTGGAAATCGACGCCCGGGCGTTCAAGGGCGAGGTGGTAAAAATCCTTGCGTGGGCCGAACTCAATCCGTTGCCGAAAATTGTCGATTTTCAACCGCTGGATCGCGTGCTGCCGTGGCTGTCGATCCGCATCCGTATCGAACAAGCCACGCCGTTGCGTGCAGCGGTCCTGACCCGCGATGGGCTGTGGCATGTCGGCTCGACCCTGATCGATGCGGCGGGCGGCGGTTGCACGGCGCCGAGCGTGGTGCGCACCCAGCCGGGTTGGGAAGAGCACATTGGCGAAGTCATCGGTGGGCGCTATCCGCGTGGCGAATCCAGCCGCTTGCGTTTGCAGGTCGCGCATCCGATGGACAACGGCATGGTCAGCGGCATCCCGGAGTTTTTCATCAACCATGCCGAGCTGCGGGATCACAACGATCAGTTGCTGGCCCGCCTCGAACTGTTTCCCGCCGTCAGCGAAAACCCCAGCCTGGCCTTCGACATCGAAGGGGCAGGGCAGACGCGCTTGTCGTTGCGCAACAACAGCGGCAACCAGTTCGATGCGGCCATACCCTGACTCAGAGGAGCGCGTGATGCGCTGGATGCTGCTGTTGTTCATGAGCCTGAGCCTTCCTGCGTTGGCCGATCTCGACTATTCACTCAAGCCCCGGCAGATCGCCGCAGACACCTGGCTGCTGGAAGGCAGCACCGACAATTTCGCCAAGGGCAACGGTGGCAACATCGTCAACACCGCGTTCATCGTGACCGACCGCGGCGTGGTGGTGATCGATACCGGGCCGTCGAAACGTTACGGCGAAGCGATGCGCAAAGCCATCGCCGGGACCACCGACAAACCGGTGATCCAGGTGTTGCTGACACACCATCACCCGGACCATGGGCTGGGTAATCAAGCCTTCAGTGACGTGCCGATCGGCGCGTTGGCCGGCACGACTGAGTTGCTTGGGCAGCAGGGTGATGCCATGGCCGAGAACATGTACCGGCTGGTGGGTGACTGGATGCGTGGCACCGAAGTGGTGTTGCCGACCGAGACGCTGACGCCGGGCGTGCGAAATTTTGGGAATCACGATCTGCGCCTGCTGAGCCTGGGTGGGCACACTGGCGCTGATCTGGCTATTCTCGACCAGAAAACCGGCGTGCTGTTTGCCGGGGATCTGGTGTTTTACCAACGGGCGCTGACGACACCCAACAGTCCGGGGTTGTCGGTGTGGCTGGCGGACATTGCGACGCTGCAGGGCTTGCCGTGGACAATGATTGTGCCCGGCCATGGGCCGCTGGCCACTGACGCAAAACCGTTCGAGCAAATGCGCGACTACCTTGGCTGGCTCGATCGGCTGATGCGTGACGGCGCGGCCAATGGCAGCGATATGGGCGAGATGATCCGCAGTCCCATACCTGAACGTTTCGCGGCGATCAGCCTTAGCCGCTACGAACTGATCCGCAGCGTCAGTCATCTCTACCCGCGCTACGAGCGCGCACAGATGACCCGAATCGACACCACCCCCGACAAATGAACATTGCATCCCCCTGTAGGAGCGAGCTTGCTCGCGATGGTCGTCAACGATAACGCTGGAAACCTGACACCCAGCGGCGTTCTCCAGTCCATCGCGAGCAAGCTCGCTCCTACAGTGGTCGTGTCGATCGCGCATCTTGGTGTCCATCTCCTCCGACCCGCTACTAAGGAACTAGCAAACTCAGCACTGCGGGCAATTGTCGGAAGGGCGGCGGCGCCCAAGAATCTGCACCAGACCGGGAAAATTTCCCGGGTATAACAAAAAAACCGCAGAGGCAGCCGTCATGACCCAACCCGCACGTCGCCAACCCTTCGTCTTGAGCCTGTTGCTCAGCGCCATGCTGTTGTCCGGCACGGCATTGGCCGCCGTCACCGACCAGGACATTCTCCAGGATCCCAAGAACCCGGAGCAGATCGTCACCAACGGTCTGGGCGTCCAGGGTCAGCGCTACAGCCCGCTCGACACCCTCAACGTCAACAACGTGAAGGACTTGCGGCCGGTCTGGGCGTTCTCCTTCGGCGGCGAAAAACAACGCGGTCAGCAAGCACAGCCGATGATCAAGGACGGCGTGATGTACATGACCGGCTCCTACTCGCGGGTGTTTGCGGTGGACGCCCGCACCGGCAAGAAACTCTGGCAATACGATGCGCGCCTGCCCGATGACATCCGCCCGTGCTGCGACGTGATCAACCGGGGCGTGGCGCTGTACGGCGACCTGGTGTTCTTCGGCACCCTCGACGCCAAACTTGTGGCCCTGAACAAAGACACCGGCAAAGTCGTCTGGAGCAAGAAAGTCGCCGACCACAAGGAAGGCTATTCCATCAGCGCTGCCCCCCTGGTGATCAACGGCAAACTGATTACCGGCGTGGCCGGTGGCGAGTTCGGGGTGGTCGGCAAGATCGAAGCCTACGACCCGAAAAACGGCAATCTGCTGTGGAGCCGTCCAACCGTCGAGGGCCACATGGGCTACGTCTACAAGGACGGAAAAGCGGTGGAGAACGGCATCTCCGGTGGCGAAGCCGGCAAGACCTGGCCGGGCGATCTCTGGAAAACCGGGGGCGCGGCGCCTTGGCTTGGCGGTTACTACGACCCGGAAACCAATCTGCTGCTGTTCGGCACCGGCAACCCGGCGCCATGGAACTCGCACCTGCGTCCTGGCGACAACCTTTACTCATCGTCGCGTCTGGCGCTGAACCCGGACGACGGCACGATCAAATGGCACTTCCAGAGCACGCCTCACGACGGGTGGGACTATGACGGCGTGAACGAGCTGGTCTCGTTCAACTACACCGAAGGCGGTAAAGAAATCAAAGCGGCGGCAACCGCCGACCGTAACGGTTTCTTCTACGTGCTGGACCGCACCAACGGCAAGTTCATCCGCGGCTTCCCGTTCGTGGACAAGATCACCTGGGCCACAGGGCTCGATAAAGAGGGCCGGCCGATCTACAACGAAGCCAGCCGTCCCGGCGCACCGGGCACTGAAGCCAAAGGCGGCTCGGTGTTCGTCGCCCCGGCGTTCCTCGGTGCGAAAAACTGGATGCCGATGGCCTACAACAAGGACACCGGGCTGTTCTACGTGCCGTCCAACGAATGGGGCATGGACATCTGGAACGAAGGTATTGCCTACAAGAAAGGCGCGGCGTTCCTCGGTGCCGGTTTCACCATCAAGCCGTTGAACGAAGACTACATCGGCGTATTGCGCGCCATCGACCCGAAAACCGGCAAGGAAGTCTGGCGTCACAAGAACTTCGCGCCGCTGTGGGGCGGGGTGCTGACCACCAAGGGCAACCTGGTGTTCACCGGTACGCCGGAAGGTTTCCTCCAGGCGTTCAACGCCAAGACCGGCGAGAAGGTCTGGGAATTCCAGACCGGCTCCGGCGTGCTGGGCTCGCCCGTGACCTGGGAAATGGACGGCGAGCAGTACGTCTCGGTGCTGTCCGGTTGGGGTGGCGCCGTGCCGCTGTGGGGCGGCGAAGTGGCCAAGCGCATCAAGGACTTCAACCAGGGCGGCATGCTCTGGACCTTCAAGTTGCCGAAAGACCTCGTGGTTGCCAAGCACTGACCTGAAGCCCAGCACATAACCCTGTAGGAGCGAGCTTGCTCCGGGCGGCGTTCCGACGATGGTCGTCAACGATAACGCTGGAAACCTGACACCCAGCGGCGTTCTCGGGCTCATCGCGAGCAAGCTCGCTCCTACTAAATAACGAGAACCCCCCTGCCAACGGCGCATTCGTTCGGCACGCGGGGCTCTCTACTATCGGTTCATCGCCTGTTTGCCCGACAGGCATCGACCCAGACAGAGGCTCACCATGATCTACGCACAACCCGGAACACCAGGCGCCGTCGTCACGTTCAAGGCGCGCTACGGCAACTTCATCGGCGGCGAGTTCGTCGCGCCGGTGAATGGCGAATACTTCACCAACACCTCGCCGGTCACCGGTGAAGTGATCGCCGAGTTCCCGCGCTCCAGCGCCGCCGACATCGACAAGGCCCTCGACGCCGCCCACGCCGCTGCCGATGCCTGGGGCAAGACCTCGGCGCAGGACCGCTCGCGGGTGCTGCTGAAAATCGCCGACCGCATCGAGCAGAATCTGGAAATCCTCGCCGTCACCGAAACCTGGGACAACGGCAAGGCCGTGCGCGAAACCCTGAACGCCGACGTGCCGCTGGCCGCTGACCATTTCCGCTATTTCGCCGGGTGCATCCGCGCGCAGGAAGGCGGCGCCGCCGAGATCAACGAGCTGACCACCGCCTATCATTTCCACGAACCGCTGGGCGTGGTCGGGCAGATCATTCCGTGGAACTTCCCGCTGCTGATGGCCGCGTGGAAACTCGCCCCGGCCCTGGCGGCCGGTAACTGCGTGGTGCTCAAACCGGCCGAGCAGACGCCGTTGTCGATCATGATCTTCGCCGAACTGATCGCCGATCTGCTGCCGGCCGGTGTGTTGAACATCGTGCAAGGTTTCGGTCGCGAAGCCGGTGAGGCGCTGGCCACCAGCAAGCGCATCGCCAAGATCGCCTTCACCGGTTCCACCCCGATTGGTGCGCACATCATGAAATGCGCGGCCGAGAACATCATTCCGAGCACCGTCGAGCTGGGCGGCAAGTCGCCGAACATCTTCTTCGAAGACATCATGCAAGCCGAGCCGCAGTTCATCGAGAAAGCCGCCGAAGGCCTGGTGCTGGCGTTCTTCAACCAGGGCGAAGTCTGCACCTGTCCGTCCCGGGCCCTGGTGCAGGAATCGATCTACGACGACTTCATGAAAGTGGTGATGCAGAAGATCGTCAAGATCAAGCGCGGCGACCCGCTGGATACCGAAACCATGGTCGGCGCCCAAGCGTCGGAGCAGCAATACGACAAGATTCTCTCGTACCTGAAAATTGCTCAGGAGGAGGGCGCCGAGCTGCTCACCGGCGGCGCGGCCGAGCGCCTTGAGGGCGACTTGTCGACGGGTTACTACATCCAGCCGACCCTGCTCAAGGGCCACAACAAGATGCGCGTATTCCAGGAAGAAATCTTCGGCCCGGTGGTGGGCATCACCACGTTCAAGGACGAAGCCGAAGCCCTGGCGATTGCCAACGACAGCGAGTTCGGCCTCGGCGCCGGCCTGTGGACCCGCGACATCAACCGCGCCTACCGCATGGGTCGGGCGATCAAGGCCGGGCGTGTCTGGACCAACTGCTATCACTTGTATCCGGCGCACGCCGCGTTTGGTGGCTACAAAAAGTCCGGGGTCGGCCGTGAAAACCACAAGATGATGCTCGACCACTATCAGCAGACCAAAAACCTGCTGGTGAGCTACGACATCAATCCGCTGGGCTTCTTCTAACCCCACAAAAACACTAGATCCCTGTAGGAGCGAGCTTGCTCGCGATGGACGTCAACGATGACGCTGGAAACCTGACACCCAGCGGCGTCCTTGAGAACATCGCGAGCAAGCTCGCTCCTACAGTTTTTGTTGTGTGTTTAAACACCCCGCAACACCCCCTACCAACGCACCCCACAACCTCCTTCGAAAGTAGCATTCGGGCGCCTGCCGACCCGTGCATTAATGGCTTTACCGGAATCGTCCGGCACAAGAAGAGGATTGACCCATGTGGACTAAACCCGCGTTTACCGATCTGCGCATTGGCTTCGAAGTAACGATGTATTTCGCCAACCGCTGATCGTGCACCCGGCCAGCCGCTGCGTTGGCCGGGCCTGCCTTCTGGAGCATTGCCCATGCACATTCGCATTCTCGGTTCCGCCGCTGGCGGTGGTTTTCCGCAATGGAACTGCAACTGTCGCCAGTGCGCCGGGATGCGCAACGGCACTCTGCGGGCGCAGCGGCGTACGCAGTCTTCCATTGCCCTGAGCGACATCGGTGTGGACTGGGTGCTGTGCAATGCTTCACCGGACATCCGCGCGCAACTCGAGAGTTTCGCGCCGCTACAACCGGCCCGCCGCTTGCGCGACACGGCGATTGCCGGCGTGGTCCTCATGGACAGCCAGATCGACCATTGCACCGGTCTGTTGAGCCTGCGCGAAGGTTGCCCGCATTCGGTGTGGTGCACCGAGCGGGTTCATGAAGACCTGAGCAGCGGATTCCCGTTGTTCACCATGCTCAAGCACTGGAACGGCGGCTTGCAGTGGCAACCCGTGGGGCTGGACCGCGAGCCGTTCAGTATCGCGGCGTGCAAGCATTTGCAGTTTCGGGCGATTCCGTTGGTCAGCAACGCGCCGCCTTACTCGCCCAATCGCGGCAATCCGCAACCGGGCGACACCATTGGCCTGTTCATCGAAGACCTGCGCACTGGCGCGTCGTTGTTCTATGCGCCGGGCCTGGGCCGGATCGACGATGAGGTGTTGAGCTGGATGCAACGCGCCGATTGTTTGTTACTGGACGGCACGTTGTGGCGCGATGACGAGATGCGCGTGTGTGAAGTCGGCCAGAGCCTGGGTAGTGAAATGGGCCACCTGCCGCAAAGCGGACCGGGCGGCATGCTTGAAGTGCTGGAGGGTTTCAGCCGCCAGCGCAAGGTGCTGATCCACATCAACAACACCAATCCGATCCTCGATGAAGACTCGGCTGAGCGGGCGTTGCTGGAGCGGCGGGGCATCGAAGTGGCTTATGACGGCATGAGTATTGAGTTGTAGCTGATGACCCCATCGCCGGCAAGCCGGTCTCGCTCCCACAAGGGACTTGCGGTGTACACAAAACCCTGTGGGAGCGAGACCGGCTTGCCGGCGATGAGGCCAGACCCGACACCGCAGAACCCAACGGTTGTTCCCCGGAGAACCGCAATGACCGACACCCCGATGACCCCCACCGAATTCGAAACCGCCCTGCGCGCCAAAGGCGCGTACTACCACATCCATCACCCCTTCCACCAAGCCATGTACGCCGGCCGCGCCACTCGCGAGCAGATTCAAGGCTGGGTCGCCAACCGCTTCTACTACCAGATCAACATTCCGCTCAAGGATGCCGCGATTCTGGCCAACTGCCCGGACCGTGACGTGCGCCGCGAATGGCTGCAACGGATTCTCGACCACGACGGTGTGCCCGGCAGCGAAGGGGGAATCGAAGCCTGGCTGCGCCTCGGTGAAGCGGTGGGCCTGGACCGTGAACAAATTCTGTCCCAGGAACTGGTATTGCCAGGCGTACGTTTCGCCGTGGACGCCTACGTCAATTTCGCCCGTCGCGCCTGCTGGCAGGAAGCGGCCAGCAGTTCGTTGACCGAGCTGTTCGCACCGCAGATCCACCAATCGCGGCTCGACGCCTGGCCAACGCATTACCCGTGGATTGACGTCGCCGGTTACGACTATTTCCGCACGCGCCTGAGTCAGGCGCGGCGTGATGTCGAGCACGGCTTGCGCATCACCCTGGCGCATTACGTCACCGTCGAAGGCCAGCAGCGGATGCTGGAAATCCTCCAGTTCAAACTCGACGTGCTGTGGAGCATGCTCGACGCCATGAGCATGGCCTACGAGCTGGAACGCCCGCCGTATCACACGGTGACAACCGAGCGCGTCTGGCATCGGGGGATCGCGCTGTGAGCGTGATCAAACGTGCGCAGTCACCGACCTTGCGCCAGGGTTATCGCTTGCAGTGGGAGCCGCGCCAGGACTGCCATGTGCTGCTGTACCCCGAAGGCATGATCAAACTCAACGCCAGTGCCGGGCAGATTCTCGATCTGCTGGACGGTCGGCGCAGTGTGGCGGCGATCATTGATTTAATCTCGGCGAGTTTCCCCGGTGTGCCGGGGGTCGACGAGGATGTGCTGGCGTTTCTGGAGGTGGCCCATGCTCAATTCTGGATCGAATGAGTCGCGTCCGGGACCACCGCTGTGGCTGTTGGCGGAGCTGACTTATCGTTGTCCGCTGCAATGCCCGTATTGCTCCAATCCACTGGATTTCGCTCAACAAGGCGCGGAGTTGAGTACCGAAGAATGGATTCGCGTGTTCCGTGAGGCGCGGGAAATGGGCGCCGCGCAACTGGGCTTTTCCGGCGGCGAGCCGTTGGTGCGCCAGGACCTGGCGGAGTTGATCAAAGCCGCACGGGACATGGGTTACTACACCAACCTGATCACCTCGGGTATCGGTCTGACCGAACAGAAAGTCCGTGATTTCAAGGTCGCCGGGCTCGACCACATCCAGATCAGCTTCCAGGCCGCCGACGAAGCGGTCAACAACATGCTTGCCGGCTCGCGCAAGGCTTTCGCGCAGAAGCTTGCCATGGCCCGCGCGGTGAAAGCCCAGGGTTATCCGATGGTGCTGAATTTCGTCACCCATCGGCACAATATCGACCGCATCGACCGGATCATCGACTTGTGCCTGGAGCTGGAGGCGGATTTCGTCGAACTGGCCACGTGTCAGTTCTATGGTTGGGCCGAGCTCAACCGCGTGGGCCTGTTGCCGACCCGCGAGCAATTGCAGCGCGCCGAACGCATCACCAATGAATACCGCCAACGGCTTGAGGCGCAGGGCCATCCGTGCAAGCTGATCTTCGTCACCCCGGATTATTACGAAGAGCGTCCCAAGACCTGCATGAACGGCTGGGCCAATCTGTTCCTCGACATCACCCCGGACGGCACGGCGTTGCCCTGTCATAGCGCCCGGCAATTGCCGGTGACGTTTCCCAATGTGCGCGAGCACAGCATCGAGCACATCTGGACCGATTCCTTCGGTTTCAACCGCTTTCGCGGCGACGACTGGATGAAGGAACCGTGCCGCTCCTGCGATGAAAAGCACAAGGACCTGGGAGGGTGCCGCTGCCAGGCGTTCATGCTGACCGGTGACGCCGCCAATGCCGACCCGGTGTGCAGCAAGTCGCCGCACCACGGCATCATTCTCAAAGCCCGCGAGGAGGCCGATGCGCCGGGGCAGGGGATGGAACACTTGACCTTGCGTAATGAGAAAGCATCGCGGCTGATCTATCGCGGATGAATTGCCCGCAGATCCCCTGTAGGAGCGAGCTTGCTCGCGATGGTCGCCAACGATAACGCTGGAAACCTGACACCCGGTGGCGTGCTCCGGTTCATCGCGAGCAAGCTCGCTCCTACAAGGGATTCAAGGTTGATCTTTGGTCTGATTGCATTCACAGCCGGATGGGTTAGTGTGGCTTTACCTTTCAAAACAATAAAAAACAGGCTTTCCAATGAGCCAGAGTCTCAGCCAGCTGCGTAAATTCGTTTCCCCTGAAATCATCTTTGGTGCTGGCTGTCGGCATAACGTCGGCAACTGCGCCAAGACGTTTGGCGCCCGCAAGGTCCTGGTGGTCAGCGATCCCGGCGTGATCGCCGCCGGTTGGGTCGCCGATGTCGAGGCCAGCCTGCAAGCCCAGGGCATCGATTACTTTCTGTATAGCGACGTTTCGCCCAACCCACGGGTCGAAGAAGTCATGCTCGGGGCCGAGCTGTACAAGGAAAACCACTGCGATGTGATTGTGGCGGTCGGCGGCGGCAGCCCGATGGATTGCGGCAAGGGCATCGGTATTGTCGTCGCTCACGGGCGCAGCATCCTCGAGTTCGAAGGGGTGGACACCATCCGCGTGCCCAGCCCGCCGCTGATCCTGATTCCGACCACCGCGGGCACCTCGGCGGATGTCTCGCAGTTCGTGATCATTTCCAACCAGCAAGAACGCATGAAGTTCTCCATCGTCAGCAAAGCGGTGGTGCCGGACGTGTCGCTGATCGACCCGGAAACCACCCTGAGCATGGACCCGTTCCTGTCGGCCTGTACCGGCATCGACGCGTTGGTACATGCCATCGAAGCGTTCGTGTCCACCGGTCACGGTCCCTTGACCGACCCCCACGCGCTGGAAGCGATGCGCCTGATCAACGGCAACCTGGTGCAGATGATCGCCAACCCGAGCGACATCGCCCTGCGCGAGAAGATCATGCTCGGCAGCATGCAGGCCGGGCTGGCGTTCTCCAACGCGATCCTCGGCGCGGTGCACGCCATGTCCCACAGCCTCGGCGGTTTTCTCGACTTGCCCCACGGCTTGTGTAACGCGGTGCTGGTGGAGCACGTGGTGGCCTTCAATTACAGCTCCGCGCCGGAACGGTTCAAGGTGATTGCCGAGACGTTCGGTATCGATTGCCGAGGCCTCAATCACCGGCAGATCTGCGGGCGTCTGGTTGAGCACCTGATCGCGTTGAAACACGCCATCGGCTTCCACGAAACCCTCGGTTTGCACGGCGTCAGCACGGCGGATATTCCGTTCCTGTCGCAACACGCCATGCACGACCCGTGCATCCTGACCAACCCGCGCGAATCCAGCCAGCGCGATGTCGAGGTCGTCTATGGCGAAGCCCTCTGACGAACAACAACGCGCGCTGGCCGGGTTACTCGGATTAGGCAGCCACTCGGCGCGCAAGAGCCATTACCCGGAACTCGCCGCGCGCCTCGACGAGCTCGAAGCCGAGCGTAATCGCTACAAGTGGCTGTTCGAAAATGCGGTGCACGGGATCTTCCAGGCCAGCCTGCTCGAAGGCATGCGCGCCGCCAACCCGGCGCTGGCGCGGATGCTGGGCTATGAAAACCCTCAGGACGTGTTGTTTTCCCTGGCTGACCTGGCAAGCAACCTGTTTGTCGGCGGTGCCCGGGAACTGGAAAATATCGGTGAGATGCTCAGGCATCAGGGCAGTCTGCACGGCTATGAAACCCAGTTGCGACGCAAGGACGGCAGCAGCCTCGACGTACTGATGAACTTGCTGCTCAAGCCCGATCAAGAGGCGCTGGTGGAGGGGTTTGTCGCCGACATCACTGAACGCAAACAGGCCCAGCAACGGCTGCAACAGCTCAATGACGAACTGGAACAACGCGTGACCGCGCGCACCGACGAATTACTCGAAGCCAACCGCAACCTGCAGCAACAGATCACCCAGCGTAAACAGATCACCGAGGCCTTGCGCGATGCCCGTGACGCGGCCGAGGCCGCCAATCGCAGCAAGGACAAATACCTCGCCGCCGCCAGTCATGACCTGCTGCAACCCCTCAACGCCGCGCGTTTACTGATCTCGACCTTGCGTGAGCGCAAACTGCCGGACGTCGAACAGGTGCTGGTCGAACGCACCCATCAGGCCCTGGAAGGGGCGGAAGATTTGCTCACCGATTTGCTGGACATCTCCCGGCTCGATCAGGCCGCGGTCAAACCGGATGTCGCGTTGTACCGCCTCGATGAATTGCTCGGGCCGCTGGTGTCCGAGTTCCGGTCAGTGGCCGATGCGGCCGGGTTGCGTTTGCGCGTGCACATGGGCGATTTCGCCATTCGCACCGACCTGCGCCTGATGACGCGCATCCTGCGCAACTTCCTCAGTAACGCCTGCCGCTACACCGATGAAGGCAGCATTCTGCTCGGGGCCCGGCGTCGCGGCGATCGACTGCGTCTGGAAGTGTGGGACACCGGGCGCGGGATCCCGGCGGATCGCATCGATTCGATCTTCCTTGAGTTCAATCAACTGGACGTTGGCCGCGCCGCCGACCGCAAAGGTGTGGGGCTGGGGCTGGCAATCGTCGAGCGCATCGCCAAGATCCTCGACTACCGGATCCAGGTGCATTCGCTGCCGGGACGCGGTTCGATGTTCAGCATTGAGGTGCCGATTTCCCATGAGGTTCCGCTACCCATCAGCCTCGCGGCGCCCCAGCCGGGTACCGGCAATCCATTGCCGGGCCGGCGCTTGCTGGTGCTGGACAATGAAGTGAGCATTCTGGAAAGCATGAGCGCATTGCTCGGGCAGTGGGGTTGCGAAGTGGTCGTCGCCACCGACGAAACCTCGGCACTGGCGGCGTTGCAGGGCCAGGCGCCGGAACTGATTCTGGCGGACTATCACCTCGATCACGGGGTGGTGGGGTGTGAGGTGGTGCGACACTTACGCGAGCATTTCAGCCAGACCATTCCGGCGGTGATCATCACCGCCGACCGCACCGATCAGTGCCGGCGCTCCTTGCAGCGACTGGATGCGCCGTTGCTGAACAAACCGGTGAAACCCGGCAAGTTGCGCGCAGTGCTGAGTCAGTTATTGGGGTAGGCGCGGTATTGCAGGCTGAAACCCAGTTCGGCGGATTGACCTTGCTCCAGCAACACCAATCCCGGACGGCCGGGCAAGTGGTGCGCATTGACCGGATGGCTCACCGGTTCGATGCAGAAAAACGCCAGGTCCACCGGGCAGTAGAGCAGGTAGTAAGCGCTGCCGTGGGCCTGGCATTCCAGTTCATAACCGAGGTCGGGTTGCTGGATCAGGCAATGGCCATCCCATTGGCAGAAACCGTTGTCGACCAGCGTGTCAGGCAAAGCCTTGAGTTGCTGAAAGTCCCAATCGGCGGGCAATGCGCTCAGTTGTGTGGGCAGTTTGGCAGCGTCGCATAACCAGACTTGCCCGGCTTTTGCCTGCAACTGCGTGCCGGCAGTGCGCGGCAGATACGGGTGCAACCCCAGACCATGCCACGCGGCGAGTTCGGCCAGATGCGTGACATGCAGCTCGATGCTCAGTTTGCCGTCGCTCAGGTGGAAACGCTGCCGGGCGCGGTAAGCGAACGGCGTGGTGCTGTCGAGTTGCAGGACGACTTCATCCTGCGTCTGCGAAACCACCTGCCACGGCTGCTGCCAGGCGTTGCCGTGAATCGGCAGCGGATCGGTGAGGCTGTTGGGCTCGAGCGCGAGCCAGCCATCCGGGCGATCGAAACCACCGTCGGAAATGCGGTTCGACCACGGCACCAGGGGAAAGCACCCGAGCTTGCCGGGCAGGCCGGTGTTGAGCGCGTGAGCGTCACTGTGGCGCAACAGCGGCTGCCCCGAGCTGCGCACGGTCCAGTTGACGGTGCTCGCACCGAGTTCGGGGGCGAGAGTGAGGAGGGTGAGTCCGTCGTTGAGTTCGAGCAGGGTTGGCGTCATGTTGACCCGCGATAGGAATGAGTACGGGGATAATTTGTAGGAGCCGGCTTGCTGGCGATGGCGGTCTCAAGTACGCCATCGTCGGAACGCCGCCCGCAGCAAGCCGGCTCCTACAGGTAACGCGTTTTCAATCAGTGGTTGAAGCGAGGTTCCGGCAAACCTTTTACGCCGGGATCAAGGGCGAACACGCCCCCGGCCAGAGACTGTGGGTCGTGGTCGTCACCGGGGCGGATCGAGGTCACGAACAGCGTGTCCAGTCGGCTGCCACCGAAGGCGCACATGGTCGGTTTTTTCACGGGTACTGCGAGTGAGCGATCGAGGCGGCCATCGGGGGTAAAACGGTGGATCAGCCCGGCGTCGTTGGCGCAGATCCAGTAGCAGCCGTCGTCGTCTACCGCGGCGCCGTCGGGGCGACCGGGGAACTGATGCATGTCGACAAACAGCCGTCGGTTGGACGGCGTGCCGCTGTCGGTGTCGTAATCGAAAGCCCAGATTTGCTGGACCGAGGGATGAGAGTCCGACAGGTACATTGTGCGGCCATCCGGGCTGAAGCCCAGGCCATTGGGCACGATGAATCCACCCAGTTGCGCATCGAGCGGCCCGCGTTGTCCGGCACTGTAGCGATACAACGCGCCGTCCGCCGCATTGGCGCCCATGTTCAGCACCATGCTACTGGCCCAGAAGCGCCCCTGACGGTCACAACGTCCATCGTTCAGGCGCATGTCCGTACGGGAATGGTCGACGTGCGCCAGCAATTCACTGTCGAGGCTGCCGTCGTTGTGCGTATTAAGGCGGAAGAACCCGCTTTCCATCCCGGCGACCCAACTGCCGTCAGGGCTGCGCACGATGCAGGCGAGCATTTCCGGCGCGGTCCAGGCCTCGACATGGCCGGTTTCGGCACTCCAGCGTTGCAGGCCCCCGGCGGGAATGTCGACCCAGTACAGGGCGTTTTCCTCGGAAACCCAGACCGGGCTTTCACCGACCCCGTTTCGGGCATCGACAATCAATTCGGCTTGCATGGCGACTCATTCCCTTGGTTTTTTGTTGTGGGGATCAAGTGAAACAAGGGGGTTCAGTCACCGAACGGGCCGGACGCGACAAAGGCACCACCCTGATAAACCATGGCCGGGTCATCCGCGGCCGGCATCGGTTGGGCTTCGACTTTTTCGCGGAACACTTCAGACGTGTCCTGTGGTGCGTAACCCAGGGCGGTAGCATAGCGGTTATCCCACCAGACCTTCTTGTTGTCGGAGGCACCGTAAACCACGGTGTGGCCGACGTTCGGGGCGTACAGAGCGCGTTCGATCAAATGGGTCAGGTCGCCGAAACTCAGCCAGGTGCTCATCATCCGACGGTTTTGCGGTTCCGGGAACGAAGAGCCGATGCGGATGCTGACGGTCTCGATGCCGTAGCGATCGAAGTAGAAACTGGCCATGTCTTCGCCGTAGGACTTGGACAAACCGTAGTAACTGTCCGGGCGGCGAGGGGAGCGGGCGTCGATCACTTCATCCTGTTTGTAGAAACCGATGACGTGGTTGGAACTGGCGAAAATCACCCGCTTCACGCCATGGCGGCGCGCAGCTTCGTAGATGTGGAATACGCCGCAGATGTTGGCGCCGAGGATGTCTTCGAACGAATGCTCCGTCGAGACGCCGCCGAAGTGCAGGATCGCGTCCACGCCTTCGACCAGTTGATGGACGGCTTGCTTGTCCGCCAGGTCGCAGGTCACGACTTCTTCGCGGTCATCGATGGCGGGTGCGATGTCGGCGATGTCCGACAGGCGGATCACATTGGCGTAAGGCCGCAGGCTTTCGCGCAGGACTTTACCGAGGCCACCGGCGGCACCGGTCAGCAGCAGGCGATTGAAAGGGGCGTTGGGCGTAGTGGTCATGGCAGTTCCGGGACGCAAATTATTGTTGTCAGAATCGTTGTAGGTTGTCGTATGACCTGGTCGGAGTATCGTTAGGCTTTCCGGGTCTTGTCAACGCGACTTTTGTGGAAATTGACGGAGGGTTCTGTGGGCAAAGTGGCTTACCTATGGCAAAGGAGATCCTGTGGCGAGGGGATTTATCCCCGTTGGGCCGCGAAGCGGCCCCAAAACCTGAATCTCCATTTCTTCAGGTAAACCGCACGCCGGATCGACGACTGCTTCGCAGCCGAACGGGGTGGTGCGGCATTCCGATAAATCCCCTCGCCACAAAAGGTCGCTCCCATAGGGGATGTGTATGTTTCAGCCGGTGATCATCGGGGGCATGGTGCCCAGGAGGGAGACCGCGGCCACTGCGCCAATCCCCAGCAGCCATTCCAGGATCGCGCTGGTTTTGAGCGTGGCCAACCGCTGCTCGCAATCCTTGATCCTCAACCGATTGAACAGCGCCAGCCCCAACATGACGGCGACCAGTACAACCTTGATCAGTAGAATCAATGCGAAACCGGACAGTAGCGGTGTAGGCCAGAACTGCCCGGTCAATACCCGCACATTGATCAGCCCCGTGATAACCAAGCCGGCCACCAATGCGTAACCCACGCCGCTGAAGCGTTGCAGTATTTCGCGAACGGCATGGCCAGCCGGTTGCCGCAAAATCATCACCAGCAACATCAACCCGCCCAACCAGGCTCCGACACACATCAGGTGAACGATTTGATTGAGGATCAGCAACTGGCCGCTGAGACCATCAAGCATCGCCCCGTGGCCGACCGGCGCCAGAGTGGCCAGCAACAGGCCGCTGAGGATCAGGCGCAAGGACGGGTGGGTGCGCAGCGGCGTCAGGAGCAAAACCACCAACAATCCGTTGAGCAGCAGATGCCAGGTCCAGACCTGACCAAAAAACGTATTGCCCAGCACCAACCGCAAGGTTGACGGATCGAATGCCGCCGCCCGGTCCCCGGCCATGCTGGCGGTGATCAGCAGCAACCAACAGACACCGCTGACCAATGCCACTGCCGCGAGCCAACGGCTGACTCGCGCCAGAGATGGCCCCGGCAACGTCTCACGGCCCAACAGTAATGGCCTGAATACCCAGGCCCCGAACAGCATCAGCACCACGGTGAAATGCAGGAAACGGCACAGCACCATCGCGCTCGTCATGAATTACTGGCCAACCTTGAAGCTGTACGCGCCTTCGCTTTTGTGGGTATCGACCGACACCGCGTGCCATTCGACTTTGTAAGTACCCGCCGTCAACGGCGCTGCTGGCGTCACGATCAAGGTCTTCTTGTCGCTGCCTTCGGTGGCCAGGCTTTTCACCGGCACGTCGGTGCCGTCCTTGCTGATCGTGACTTTGGTGAACGTCGCTTCCACACCTTCGGAAAACTCCAGACGCAGTTCCGAGGGTGCACTCACGGTGCTGTCGGCGGCCGGGGTCTGGCCTTTCAGATGGGCGTGGGCAAACACCGACGAGGCGGCGAGCAACGAGCCGAGCAGGGCGGCGACGGTGAGTGTTTTCTTGAAAAGCATCGTGGATACCTCAGAGGCAGGTTCGAAGAAGGGCGACAGTTTAACTGTGGGCGCGAGCGGGCGGGTGTACGAAGTTTCGTTTTCCTCTGTCGCCGCGATGTAGAGCGGATGTTAGTCTTGAGCAACGCTGTTGTCAGGGAGCCCTCATGGGCAATCACAAGATCGAGATTCGCCGCAGTAACGTCGAAAAAATCCTGCTCGGGGCCGAAAAGGTCTTTGCCGAAAAAGGCTTCGGCGGTACCGCCATGGCCGACATCGCCGCCGAAGTGCAACTGCCGCGTTCCAACCTGCATTACTACTTCAGCACCAAGACCGAGTTGTACAGCGCCGTGCTGTTCGATTTGCTGGAGGTGTGGAAGCAGGACGCCCTGTGTTTCGAGATGTTCGATGACCCGCGCGTCGTGCTCAGCAGCTACATCCGCGCCAAGATGAACCACTCCCGCAGCCGGCCTTACGGCTCGAAAGTCTGGGCCAACGAAATCATCCACGGCGCGCCGACGCTGGGTGTCGCGCTGGACGCCAGCCTGTACGACTGGGCCAAGATGAAAGAGGCGAAAATTCGCCAGTGGGTGGACGACAAACGCATCCTGCCGGTGGAGCCTTCAAGCCTGCTGTACATGATCTGGGCCTCGACCCAGCATTACGCTGACTTTGATCATCAGGTGAATATCCTGAACGATCATCAGCCGCTGTCGGACATGCAGTTCGAGCGGGCGGTGCAGACGGTGACGAGTGTGATTTTGCGGGGGATCGGGTTGGAGCCGTGAGTTTTGCGGTGTGGCTGACGGCCTCTTCGCGGGCAAGCCTTGCTCCTACAGGATTTGCGCATACCCTGTAGGAGCAAGGCTTGCCCGCGAAGGCGTCAGTTCAGGCGCCGAAGATTTCAGACCGCAACGTGATACGGATTCCTCGGATCATGATTCCAGTCCAGAAACGGCTTCCCGTTCTCCATCGGCACCATCTCGATGCAGTCCTGTACCGGGCAGGTGATCTGGCACAAATTGCACCCCACACACTCCTCATCGACCACTTCATATTTATGCGTGCCGTCCGCCTGCTTGACGCTCGCCACCGCCTGATGCGAAGTGTCTTCGCAGGCGATATGGCAACGCCCGCACCCGATACACGCCTCCTGATCAATCTTCGCAATCACCTGATAGTTGATGTCCAGGTACTTCCAGTCGGTGGTATTGCCCACGGCGCGCCCGGAAAATTCCGATACGCTGGCGTAACCCTGACTGTCCATCCAGCGTGACAAGCCATCCTTCATCTCTTCGACAATCCGGAAACCATGCAACATCGCCGCCGTGCACACCTGTACCGAGCCGCTGCCCAGCGCGATGAATTCCGCCGCGTCGCGCCAGTTGCCGATGCCGCCGATGCCGGAGATCGGCAAGCCTTGAGTCTGCGGATCGCGCGCAATCTCAGCGACCATGTTCAGCGCAATTGGCTTCACCGCTGAACCGCAATAACCGCCGTGGGTGCTTTGGCTGCCGACGGTGGGGTTGGCGACCATGCGCTCCAGGTTGACGCTGGTGATCGAGTTGATCGTGTTGATCAGCGACACCGCATCGGCACCACCGCGATGGGCCGCACGGGCGGCGACGCGGATGTCGGTGATGTTCGGCGTGAGCTTGACGATCACCGGCAGCGAGCAATACGTCTTGCACCAGCGCGTAACCTGTTCGACATACTCCGGCACCTGACCGACCGCCGCGCCCATGCCCCGTTCCGGCATGCCGTGCGGGCAGCCGAAATTCAGTTCGATGCCATCGGCACCCGTAGCCTCCACCAGTGGCAGGATTTGCTTCCACGACTCTTCGACGCAGGGCACCATCAACGACACGATCAACGCCCGGTCCGGCCAGTCCTTTTTGACCTGGGTGATTTCCCGCAGGTTGATCTCCAGCGAGCGGTCGGTAATCAGTTCGATGTTGTTGAAACCCAGCACCTCACGGTTGGCCCCGAAGTGCGCCGAGTAGCGCGACGACACGTTGACCGCCGCCGGGTCTTCACCCAGGGTTTTCCAGACCACACCCCCCCAACCGGCCTCGAAGGCGCGGACCACGTTGTAGGCCTTGTCGGTCGGTGGCGCGGAGGCCAGCCAGAACGGATTGGGGCTTTTGATGCCGGCGAAGACAATCGAAAGATCGGCCATTTACGCAGCCTCCACGTTGAGCATCAGTTGAGCGTTGATGGCCTCGGCCGCCAGTTTGCCGTGCTGCACTGCCTGCACGGTGAGGTCCTGATCGAGGCTGGTGCAGTCACCGCCGGCATACACGCCCGGAATGCTGGTGCGCAGGTGTTCATCGACCTGAATCCGATCCCCCTGACGCTTGAGTTCGCGAGCCAGCGGATCGCTGAGGGCGCTTGAATCGAAGGCCTGGCCGATGGCTTTGAAGATCGCATCGGCGGCCAGTTCGAAGGTTTCGCCGGTGGTTTGCAGTCGACCTTCCACCAAATGTGTGCGAGCGAAGCGCATGCCGCGCACGTTACCTTGCTCGTCGAGCAGTACTTCTTCGGGTTGCGCCCAGGTCAGCAAGCGCACCTGATTGGCCTTGGCAATGTCCTGTTCGTGGTGGGTGGCGCCCATTTCCTCGACGCCGCGGCGGTACACCAGATTCACGTCATGTGCGCCGAGGCGGGCCATTTGCACGGCCATGTCGATGGCGGTGTTGCCGGCACCGAGGACGATGCAGCGGTCGGCCAAAGGCAGTTGTGTCAGATCATCGGCCTGGCGCAATTCACGGATGTACTCGGTGGCGGCGAGCAAGCCGGGTGCCTCTTCGTGGGCCAGCCCAAGCTGTTTGCTGGCGTTGAGGCCGAGCCCGAGAAACACCGCGTCGAATTGCTGATGCAGTTCGCTGAGGGTTAGGTTTTCACCGAGTTTCTGCCCGTGACGGATTTCGATGCCACCGATCTGCAGCAGGAAATCCAGTTCCTTCTGCGCGTAATCGTCCACCAGTTTGTACTTGGCGATCCCGTATTCGTTGAGGCCGCCAGCCTTTTCCCGTGCTTCGAAAATCACCACGTCATGACCATGCATGGCGCTGCGATGGGCGCAGGACAAACCGGCCGGACCGGCACCGACCACGGCGATGCGCTTGCCGGTGGCTGCGGCGCGAGGGAAGGGGTGTTCGCTGAAGTGCGCGTTGTCCACGGCGTAGCGCTGCAACAGGCCGATCAACACCGGCGCGCATTCATGGGCGTTGTTGCGCACGCAGGCTTGCTGGCAAAGGATTTCCGTCGGGCAGACCCGGGCGCAACTGCCGCCGAGGATGTTCGCCGAGAGGATTTTCTGCGCCGCGCCTTGCACGTTGTCCTGATGGATATTGCGGATGAACGAGGGAATGTCGATGTCGCTCGGACAGGCATTCACGCACGGCGCGTCGTAGCAATACAGGCAGCGCGAGGCTTCGAGGTGCGCCTGACGGTCGTTGAGCGGCGGCGCCAGGTCGGTGAAATGGCCGGCGAGGGCGGCCGCATTCTCGTAGGGATGCGGGAGGTGGTTCAGGGTCTTGATCACGGGGTTGGCCTCACGGTTGTTGAGGTAACTGCCTCTGGTGGGCATTGTGTTTTGTGTCGCCTATGCCGGCCCCATCGCGAGCAGGCTCGCTCCCACAGGGGAATGCATTTCAAATGTGGGAGCGAGCCTGCTCGCGATAGGCCGAAGGCCGCTCTCAGCGTTTCACAGCTGTCGGCCTGTTCAACTCCGCCCGCTTGCTCAGCAAATCAAACACCGCCGGATACGCCGGCCGCTCGATATACCGCCCGGCCCCACGCTCGGCGCGCAAATCACCATCGGCCCAGACCACACGGCCCTGGCTGATCGTATGGCTCGGCACCCCGCGTACGGTCTTGCCTTCGAAGATGTTGAAGTCGACTTGCTGGTGATGCGTCTTCGCCGAAATCGTCCGCGAACCTTCGGGGTCCCACAGCACCAGATCCGCATCGGCACCGACGCGAATCGCACCCTTGCGCGGGTAGAGGTTGAAGATCTTCGCGGTGTTGGTGGAGGTGAGCGCCACAAAGTGCTGCATCGACAAGCGCCCGGTGTTCACCCCTTCATCCCACAACACCGCCATGCGGTCTTCGATACCGGCGGTGCCGTTCGGGATCTTGCTGAAATCGTCACGACCAGCCGCTTTTTGCTCCGCGCAAAAACAGCAGTGGTCGGTGGCGGTGGTGTGCAGGTTGCCGGATTGCAGCCCATGCCAAAGTGCTTCCTGATGGCCGCGAGGACGGAACGGCGGGCTCATCACATAACCGGCGGCGGTCTGCCAGTCCGGGTGTTGATAGACGCTGTCGTCCAGTAGCAGATGTCCGGCCAACACTTCGCCGTAGACTTGCTGGCCCTTGCTGCGGGCGTAAGTGATTTCGTCGAGCGCTTCCTTGGTCGACACGTGAACCAGATACAGCGGCGTGCCGAGGGTTTCGGCGATGCGGATGGCCCGGCTCGCCGCTTCGCCCTCAACCTGAGAAGGGCGCGACAGCGGATGCGCTTCAGGGCCGGTGATGCCCTGCGCCATCAGCTTGCGTTGCAGGTGATAAACCAGCTCGCCGTTTTCCGCATGCACTGTCGGCACCGCGCCCAGCTCCAGGCAGCGTTCGAAACTCGCTACCAACGTGTCATCGGCCGCCATGATCGCGTTCTTGTAAGCCATGAAGTGCTTGAAGCTGTTGATGCCGTGTTGGCTGACCAGCTCGGCCATCTCCTCGCGGACCTGATCGCTCCACCAGGTGATCGCGACGTGGAAACCGTAATCCGAGGCCGACTTCTGCGCCCAGCCGCGCCACTGATGAAAGGCCTCCATCAGCGACTGCTGCGGGTTGGGAATCACGAAGTCGATGATCGACGTGGTGCCCCCGGCAAGGCCTGCCGCCGTGCCGCTAAAAAAGTCTTCACTGGCCACGGTGCCCATGAAGGGCAGTTGCATGTGCGTGTGCGGGTCGATGCCGCCGGGCATCAGGTATTGGCCGCTGCCGTCGAGCACTTCGGCGCCCGCCGGAACATCAAGATTGTCACCGATGGCTTTG
The DNA here is from genome assembly GCF_059716135.1 of Pseudomonas sp. LBUM1651. Lineage (NCBI taxonomy): Bacteria > Pseudomonadati > Pseudomonadota > Gammaproteobacteria > Pseudomonadales > Pseudomonadaceae > Pseudomonas > Pseudomonas sp. LBUM1651. The sequence continues at coordinate 2,616,690 of NZ_CP166805.1, forward strand.
ATCACGCCGTCGGCGCAATAGACGTCGGCGCGATAACTTTCATCATGGGTAATAACGGTGGCGCCACGGATCAACAGAGACATTCCGAGTTCCTCGCAGGCAATGACCGACTGGTGCCGGTTCTAAATGTTTTATATGAAGCAGGCGTCAACAGGAGTATTCCTGCCAACACTGTCAGGAATAGAAGCTAGTATGAGTTCATGGAATCAGCAAGAATATTTTTTATAAGCATATAACTGGTTTAAGTTATTGAAATATAAGTACTAAAACGATTAATCACCAAAATGGTGAGCCCTCTCACCATTTTGACGCACTTGACAGGTTGTAAAAATGGTCAAGATTTCTTATGTGAAATCAGGCGCTTGAGGATGGTCTATGGTTGATGCGCAACTTTGAAAAAAATATCGACGCACCAGATTGAGTCCTGACTGTTCGGACAACTCGCCTGGCGTTTAGCCTGAGCGTGCAGACAAGTCGCCGAAGACTCACTCGTGATATGAATAAAACCGATCAACATCAGTTGTTTACAAACGTTTTATGGAACTGCCCGATGCGTAATCGGGGTGCCCGGCACGTTTATTGATGCCGCCAGCCCCTGATGAGCAAAAAACAATTCAAAGAACAGTGGAGCGGCCATGCAACAGATCAGATCGCAAGTGACCGAGCGCGACGGCTTGTTCGAGCTCGAAGCCGGCAGCGATGTCCTCGACAGTCCCCGTTACAACCACGACATGGCACCCACCAAGGTGCAGGAACGAACCTGGAACAAATGGCACATCACCGCGCTGTGGATCGGCATGTCGATTTGCGTGCCGACCTACACCCTCGGCGGGGTGCTGACCGCCTATTTCGGCCTGACGGTCGGCGAAGCGCTGTTGGCTATTCTGTTCGCCAACATCATTGTGTTGATCCCCCTGACATTGAACGCCTTCCCTGGCACCAAGTACGGCATTCCATTTCCGGTATTGCTTCGCTCGTCGTTCGGTATTCTCGGTTCCAACATTCCTTGCCTGATTCGCGCGCTGGTGGCGTGTGGCTGGTTCGGCATCCAGACGATGTTCGGCGGGCTGGCGATTCACCTGTTTCTGGGCTCGGTGTTCGAGGGCTGGAAGTCCCTCGGCGGTACCGGTGAAGTCATCGGTTTCATGGTGTTCTGGGCGCTGAACCTGTGGGTGGTCCTGCGCGGTGCCGAGTCGATCAAATGGCTGGAAACCCTGTCCGCGCCGCTGTTGGTGCTGGTCGGGTTGGGGCTGTTGGTCTGGGCGATGCCGAATGTATCGATGACTGAGTTGCTGGCGATCCCGGCCAAGCGTCCGGAAGGGGCGAGCGTGGTCAGTTACTTCGCCGCCGGTTTGACCGCGATGGTCGGCTTCTGGGCCACGTTGTCGCTGAACATTCCGGACTTCAGCCGCTACGCCAAAAGCCAGAAGGACCAGATCCTCGGGCAGATTTTCGGCTTGCCGCTGACCATGTTCCTGTTCGCATCATTGGGCGTGGTGATGACCGCCGCGTCGGTGAAACTGGTGGGCGTGACCGTCTCCGATCCGGTGACTTTGATCGGCCATATCCAGAGCCCGGTCTGGGTCGCGCTGGCCATGGCGCTGATCATCGTCGCCACGCTCTCCACCAACACCGCCGCCAACATTGTTTCGCCGACCAACGACTTCCAGAACATCGCACCGAAGGTGATCAACCGCACCAAAGCGGTGTTGCTCACCGGTCTGGTGGGGTTGTTGCTGATGGGCCATGAGCTGTTGAAAAAGCTTGGCTTGATTGTCTCGGACGTGAGCCTGGAAACGGTCTATTCGAACTGGCTGCTGGGCTATTCCAGCCTGCTCGGCCCGATCGCCGGGATCATGGTGGTGGATTATTTCCTGATCAAGAAACAGCAACTGGATCTGGCAGGGTTGTATCGCGATGACGTGTATCCGGCGTGGAACTGGTTCGGGTTTATCGCGTTTGGTGTGCCGGTGGTGTTGACGCTGCTGTCGCTGGGTAGCGATGCGTTCAGCTGGTTTTACAGCTATGGCTGGTTCACTGGTTCGGCGCTGGGCGGGGTGATTTATTACGGGTTGTGCTCGATGCGGCCTAGCCCGTCTGTAGCGAAATCTCCGGTGTGACGGATGGCCCCATCGCGAGCAGGCTCGCTCCCACAGGGGAAACGCATTCCAAATGTGGGAGCGAGCCTGCTCGCGAAGGCGGCGGCACAAACACCAAAAAATTCGCCTGAAAAAACCTATAACAACTGCCTGAGGAGATCACCATGAACGCTGCCGTAGACGTTCTGCAATCCACCCATCAGCACATCAACCGCGACCGCCTGTGGCAGTCGCTCATGGACCTGGCCAAATTCGGCGCCACCGTCAAGGGCGGCGTCTGTCGCCTGGCCCTGACCGACCTCGATCGTCAGGCCCGCGATATCTTCGTCAAGTGGTGCGAGGAGGCTGGCTGCACCGTCAGCATCGACGCCGTCGGCAACATCTTCGCCCGCCGCGCCGGCCGCAACCCGAACCTGCCGCCGGTGATGACCGGCAGCCACATCGACACCCAACCCACCGGCGGCAAGTTCGACGGCTGCTTCGGTGTGCTCGCCGGCGTCGAAGTCCTGCGCACCCTCAACGACCTCGGCGTGGAAACCGAAGCGCCGCTGGAAGTGGTGGTCTGGACTAACGAGGAAGGCTCGCGCTTCGCCCCATGCATGATGGGCTCCGGCGTGTTCGCGGAAAAATTCACCCTTGAAGAAACCCTGGCCAAGGTCGACGCCGAAGGCATCACCGTTGGCGAAGCACTGAACGCGATTGGCTACGCCGGTCCGCGCAAGGTCAGCGGTCACGCCGTCGGCGCCTATTTCGAAGCCCACATCGAACAAGGCCCGATCCTTGAGGACGAACGCAAAACCATAGGCGTGGTGATGGGCGCTCTCGGGCAAAAATGGTTCGACCTGAAATTGCGCGGTGTCGAAGCCCACGCCGGCCCGACCCCGATGCACCTGCGCAAGGACGCACTGGTCGGCGCCGCCGTGATTGTCGGTGCCGTCAATCGCGCCGCCCTCGGCCATCAACCTCACGCCTGCGGCACCGTCGGTTGCCTGCAAGCCTATCCCGGCTCGCGCAACGTCATTCCCGGCGAAGTACGCATGACCCTCGACTTCCGTCATCTGGAACCGGCACGCCTGGATTCGATGATCGCCGAAGTCCGCGAAGTGATCGAAACCACCTGCGAAGAACACGGCCTGACCTTTGAACTGACACCGACCGCCGACTTCCCACCGCTGTACTTCGACAAGGGCTGCGTCGAAGCGGTACGCGGCGCCGCTCAAGGGCTTGGCTTGTCGCACATGGACATCGTCAGCGGAGCAGGGCACGACGCAATCTTCCTCGCCGAACTCGGCCCGGCCGGGATGATCTTCGTCCCGTGCGAGGGCGGCATCAGCCACAACGAAATCGAAAACGCCGCACCGGATGATCTGGCGGCAGGGTGTGCGGTGCTGTTGCGGGCGATGCTGGCGGCGTCGGCGGCGATTGCGGGTGGTCAACTGGCGGTATGAAGATCCGGCCGGTGGCAACGTGACCTTGTAGGAGCGAGCTTGCTCGCGATGGACGTCAACGATAATGCGTGCAGCCTGGATGAACGCGGCCTCCTGACGTTTTTCGCGAGCAAGCTCGCTCCTACAGAGGAACAACGCGCGCCGCACGATCCCGACCCCTCGCGGTCGTAATCTTCACAGCGCGCCACGTTGGCGCTCCCGCCATTGTGGAGATCCAATGAGCCAGGACGTCCTGACCACCGAGACCAATCGCCGTCAGTTGCAGCAGATCATCGCCGGCCTGTCCGACGGCGTGATCCTGCTGGAGCTGGACCAGACCATCCTTTGGGCCAACAAAGCCGCGCTGACCATGCACGGTGTCAGCCGGATCAGCGACCTGGGTGCCAATGCCGGGGAGTACGCCAAGCGCTTCGCCTTGCGCTATCGCAACAACCATCCGGTCCCCGCCGACAACTACCCGATCAACCGCGTGGCGCGTGGCGAGACGTTCAGCGATGTGCTGGTGGAAGTGACTCAGCTCGAAGACGAAGAGCATACCTGGGTCCACAACGTGCGCAGCATGGTCCTGGCCGACAGTGGTGGCGAACCGGAGTCGCTGGTGCTGATCATGGACGATGTCACCGAGTGGGCCAGCGCTGAACAGCGCTTCGAAAAGACCTTCAACGCCAATCCGGCCCCGGCTGTGATCTGCCGCCTCAGCGATCTGCGTTACATCAAGGTCAATGCGGGTTTTCTGGAAATGACCGGCTATACCCGCGATCAGGTCATCGGCGTTTCGACCTATGAGCTGGACATCCTCGAGGGCGCGGAAAAGAAAGACCTGGCGATCGAGCGCTTGCGCGAGCACGCCACCATTCCCCAGATGCAGGCCGAGCTGAAAGTGGCCGAGGGCGGCAGCAAACAAGTGATCGTTGCGGGTCAGCCCCTTGAACTCAACGACGAAGATTGCATGCTGTTTTCCTTCGTCGACATGGAGCCCCGGCACAAGGCTGAAGTAGCGCTGCGTCAGAGTGAAGAACGGTTTGCCAAAGCGTTTCGCCTGACGCCCGTACCGATCCTGGTGTGCAACGCCAGTGATCAGGTGGTGCTGGACGTCAATGAGGCGTTTCTCGAAACGCTCAGCTACCCGAGTGAAGAAGTGCTCGGCAAGACCATCGCAGAGATCGATTTCATCCACGACAAGGGCGCACGCGCACGGCTGTTCGCGGCGATGGAGAAAACCGGAACGCTGGATCGCATCGATGTCAGCGTGCGCAAGAAAGACAGCGACCTGATCGAGTGCGCGATTTCCGCCGACACCGTGAACATTCACGACAACCCGTGCTACCTGCTGGTGTTGATGAACATCACCGAGCGCAAACGCACCGAGCTGGAGTTGGTGGCGGCTATTGAAGAAGTGATGAAAGACGCGTCCTGGTTCAGCCGCACGCTGATCGAAAAACTTGCCAACGTGAAGAGCGTCAACTCACCAAAATTGCCCAGTGTGTCGTTCACCGATCTGACGGCCCGGGAGCGTGATGTCCTTAGCCTGATTTGCGAAGGCCTGGCCGACAAGGAAATCGCAGCGCGCCTGAAACTGGCCCCCAATACCGTGCGCAATCACGTGTCGACGGTTTATTCCAAGCTCAATGTGCACAGTCGCAGCGAGGCCATCGTCTGGGCGCGCGAGCGCGGATTATTTTCAAGCGAGAGACGACCCAAGGGGCAGCGTTAAGGTGCAAATGCACTACCTGAGGCAGTGCAAATGGATGTTCTGATCGGGCTCGGCGGTTCTTAGGCTGGAAGGGTGCGATACGAGTCTTCGTGTCCCCTCCGATACATGAAAAGGAACCGTTACATGGTCACGTTAACAGCGCGATTTTTTATGCGCCGCCGCCAAGGTGAATTGCAATGATTTCCCTGGCGCAATTACGCCTGCAACTGGAACGCAGCTTTTCGCCGCTAGCCTGTGAATGCACGCTCACGGGGGACCATTCGTTGACGGTGAAGCTATATCACCCGGTGTCGGGGCAGGTGGATCTGGTGGTCAGCGGGTTGAGCGTAACAGCGCTCCGCACCCCGGATGCCGTGCAGGCACTGGTTGAAGAGCTGCGCTACGAACTCGAAAGCAACACCCTGCATCAATGAGCCCCCATACTTTAGGAAATGACTGACAGTTCAACGGGAAGAACACATTGTTTTTTTCTGTGGCCGGATCGTGGACTTTCCAGCGTAGTTTTGTTGTCACAAAAAATGAGCACATCATTTCTCGCAGGTCAGCCTAATGAACAGTCTTGGGAAACGCGTTTCTACACCGTTATCGCTCGCCTTCTGCGCCGCCCTACTTGGCGGTTGCGCAAGCCCGCCACCTCCACCGCCCGCCGCGCCGCCCCCGATTCCCCAACGCACTTGTGAAACGTCTGAAAAAACCGACGTGCTGGGCGATGTGCGGGCGGAGGAGGGGCAGGTGACGCGGGAGACTACTGCGACTCGTTGCGTCACTCAGTAGCCTCGTGCTGTTCCGGTAGTTCGGTTTTTTATCGCGATTTGATCTAGAGGAACTGTCATTTCTGACAGTTCTTTCGTGCGTGCATTTTCTTGATAGTCGAGTGGTCAGTTTTCTAGTTACCACCACCGAATATCGGGATGATGCCATGACCATTAAAGTCAACGCCGACAAAGCCATATACAAGAGCTCCCCTTGGGAAGAAACCACGTTGCGGATTAATGGCGTGGTGGTGAAGTGGGGTGATCCCGTCTTTATTGATCGAGCGCGAGAAAACACTCTGGAAGTGGAGGCTCCGCAGGGATTTGCGAAGGAGTTGCGACTTGGTTTGGGTAATGCTGGAAACCTGACCTTCAAGGCATTTCCGGACTTCGGAACCCCAGTCGAGCAACCGTTCGAATGGACAATTACCCCGGACTACACCAGCAAAAGTGCTCGTATCGAAGTGGTTATTTATAGTGCCGAAGTGGACGAGCCTTGGCCGCTTGAATGCTATGTGATGTCAGAAAATCTCGCAGATGAAGTGGAAGAGTTCCTGGTGAACGGTGAACCTTACGAGCCTGATTATAATTGGGGATTCAGGAATGAATCCACGACCATCACGTTGGCCTACAAACCAGATAGCCCACTAGCAAAATACCCACTGCTGCAGCTGTTAGGTGTCCCTCTCACTGGAATGAACGATGGAAACCTGACGGTGACACCGACTGGCAGCCATACGTGGAGTGTTGTGGCTGATACCAGCGGCACCTATAAGCTGGAATTGATGGGAACGGGCTTCTCCAACGGCATAGAGTCACCAGTCAGCAGGGTTGTTTCGCGCGAGCTAAAGGATGAGGTAACGGTTCAGATCAACGGAAAAGATGCGGAACCGGGCGCCATTTACTACAGAGGTGAAGAATGCACGCTGACGCTGGCTTACAAGCCGGGAAGCCCGTTGGAGGGTTATCGGATCGGGTTGTGGACGGGGCGATCGCCGCTCGTGACCTGCGTACCCGCGCCAGAGAGTTTCACCCGGGTCCATAGCTGGAAAATCACATTCGCGTCAGACAGGAGCGGCGTATTTCATTTTGAACTCGCGGCCGAGCATTTCGGGAGGGGGAACATAAAAATAGAGGGCAATAAACTGCTGTCAACAAAACTGGAGGATGAGGCAACGGTTTTGCTGGGTGGCGTTGCAATTCCGTCGAACGGGGCGGATTTCGCCGGAGGGGAACCCCATACACTCACGCTGTCTTACAAGAACGGAGATGTATTGAAAGGCGTTTCCTTGGCGCTTGACTGGATTCCTGGTTCAGGATTGTCATACGGCGACATGACCAGCCAACCGTCACTTCGTCAATTCACCAGTGACCACCAATGGAAAGTCACCTTGACAGCGTTTACGACGGGGACGTTTGGACTGAAGTTGTACACTGAAGGAGAGAGGGGAGTATGGACTTCGCCGAATAACCGGTTGTCAAAACCGAATTACTCAAGTGTAACTATGTACTTCGTCCAGATTCTTGACTCGCCTGCACCTTTGCCTCCTGAAACATTCAGAATCCCACGCTTCGCTACTTTTTCACCGAGCGTACAAGTGTCCTTCCTCCCCTTCCCTAAAGTCATTCCCGTACCGGGAGTCTCTGTAGAAATGGTAATTCCGGAAAAGAATAATTTTACCGCTCCAACGAATGCGAATGGCAAATGCGTTGCGCCTTTGATGTTCTACAATACTGTGGGTACGCGAGAGATAACTGCAACAGTGACGCTGCCCGACAACACAAAACGGACAGCGAAGGTGCTGATTGAAGTTTATAAACAAGAGGGGGAGACGGAATAGGCAACGGCGCGACAGCGGTACTGGCAATCGCGGCGATTGTTATCTCAGTTAACGAAATCGAGCTCGCGGCAACCCGGCATGTCGGTGATCGCATCCAAAAGAACGCTATCACCGACACACCGGGTTGCTACAAAGGCGTTTCCATACACTCGCAGTCAAGATTTAGGTACTGTTTGGAAGATTTTCGTCGAGGATAATGTTGCAAATTGGCGTGGTTTTTTTTGAGTTGAAGGCAACATTTGATGCATATCCCCCTTGGACCTGACCTTTCTTTTGGACGACATGAAAGTGTAAACGGTTGGTTGTTTATTTATGAAAATCTGTAGGTTTAGATGAATTGCCTATGGGGCTGTGCGTAGTGTTACGAGTCTTCTAACTATTTAAAGCATTGACAGCTTGCCCGTGGTGAAACTACCACGGGCAACAGTCACGGTTTCCGTATCTGAATCAGGACAGATACCCCCCATCTACATTCAACGAAACCCCAGTCGTATAACTGGAAGCATCACTCGCCAGATACAACACCGCCCCCGCCATTTCGCTTGGATCCGCCACCCGTTTGAGTGGGATCTGCTGCAGCGCGGTATTCAAGATCGCTTCATTCTTCACCAGCGCCGAAGCAAACTTGGTATCCGTCAGCCCAGGCAGCAACGCGTTACAACGAATCCCGAACTGCGCACATTCCTTGGCAAACACCTTCATGTTGATCACCGCGCCTTGGTCACCGAGTAGATGCCCAGGAAGATCCCCGGCGAGATGCCGTTGATCGACGCCACGTTGATGATGCTGCCGCCGCCGTTGTCGCGCATCAGCTTGCCGGCTTCGACCGGCATGTAGAAGTAACCACGAATGTTCACGTCGACGGTTTTCTGGAAGGCGCCAAGGTCCGTGTCCAGCACGTTGCAGAACTGCGGGTTGGTCGCGGCGTTGTTGACCAGGATGTCCAAACGGCCGAACTGTTCGCGAATGCCGGCGAATACCTGGCTGATCTGCTCCATTTCACCGATGTAGTTCAATTCTTGAGTGCTATAGCGATTCGTTCTAGCGTAACTGTCAAATTTGACAGTTACGAAGATCGCGTGTTTTCCCGATAGTCGAGTGGTTAGTTCTCTTAATTCCACCACCAATTATCGAGGCAACACCATGAGTAGCAAGACAAACGCGGAAACAGCCGAACGCTCGGTTTTGACGGAGAACCCTTGGAAACAGGCAAAATTGTTTGTGAATGGGAAAAATGTCTATTGGGATGAAGAGATTGTTTTGCGCCGTGGGCAGGCAAATACTGTGGAGTTGGAAGCTCTGCCGCCGATCGTCAGCACGCTGAAAATGGAGTTGGTCAATGATGATGGTTTGGCGGTCGGTACGTCCCCGGCGTTCGGCAGTTGGGTGCCGCTAACCGATGGCAAGGTAAAATGGACGGTCACACCGGAACAGGGCAAGAGTGGTCGCGTTACATTGGTTATTTTTAGCAGGGAAGTGGTGCAGGTCTGCGAGCGCCCAAGCTTGGTATTGTCAACTCATCTTGCTGATGAAGTGGATAAAGTGCTGGTAGAAGGTGCGGCTTATCCAGTCGACGGGATTGTGTTGTTTAGAGACGAGCCACAGACCATCACCTTGACTTTCAAGCCCGGCAGTCCGCTGCAAAACTTTCCGCTTCGTCTAATACCCACAGTGCTCACCGGGCTGCCGCCACACAGTCTGGTGGTGACCTCGGACGGCCCTCAAGAGTGGACGGTCAAGGCCACCAACTACAGCGGCACCTTCCAGCTGGATTTGGAGGCGATGAGCGCAATCACTGGCTTGAAGTTGCCTGTCAGCATGGTGTTATCGAGCAACCTGGCCGAAGAGGCTAAAGTTGAGATTGACGGTGTGACGGTTTCCCATATGACCATTTGGTTTCAACGCGAGAAACCGAGGACCATCAAGCTTGTCCCCAATGCAAACAGCCCACTGGCAGGCCTTCCAGTAACGCTCAAGTGCGCGATTGAAAGTGGGCTTGATGATGACAATGTGGTGAGCGCGCCGAGGTTTGACCTACCGCAACGGACCTACACTTGGACGGTCACCGGGAGGACAAAAAGCGGCATTTTCGAGCTTGGCCTGCACGGTCGCGGTATGCGTACGCCGATTACGTTACCGAGTTGCATAGTGATTTCGAGTGACCTCTCCGTTGAGGCTGACGTAACGATTGACGGTGCGCCGGATCCCGCCGATGGCGCTGAGTTTGTCCGCGACATTCCCCGAACTGTCAGGTTGATCCCCAAGCCAGATAGTCCAATGGCTGGCCGACCGGTGGCACTCAAGTGCACGATTAAAAGTGGGCTGACCCCTTTCAATGTGCAGAGTACGCCGTCGTTTAATAGTTTGAATTCGGACTACAGTTGGGAGGTGATCGGGAGGACCAATACCGGCACTTTCCAGTTGGGTTTACACCTTGGTGGTCTAGGGAATACACCGATTACCTTGGCGATCAGCAAGCTGGTGTAGGGTGGGATCTGGCGGAGCTTTGTGCATCTGTCCTCGTGCCATCCGACTCAAATCAACGAAATAGCCAATTAGAAATAAAAATGCCAGTCAGATTACCTGACTGGCATTAAGCCCTGAGGCTTCGTTTTGTTCATCCGGTGAAGCGCATCAGGACAAAAAACCACCATCCACATTCAACGAAACCCCGGTCGTATAACTGGAAGCATCACTCGCCAGATACAACACCGCCCCCGCCATTTCGCTTGGATCCGCCACCCGTTTGAGTGGGATCTGCTGCAGCGCGGTATTCAAGATCGCTTCATTCTTCACCAGCGCCGAAGCAAACTTGGTATCCGTCAGCCCAGGCAGCAATGCGTTGCAACGAATCCCGAACTGCGCACATTCCTTGGCGAACACCTTGGTCATGTTGATCACCGCAGCCTTGGTCACCGAATAGATGCCCTGGAAGATCCCCGGTGAGATGCCATTGATGGACGCAACGTTGATGATGCTGCCGCCGCCGTTGTCGCGCATCAGCTTGCCGGCTTCGACCGACATGAAGAAATAGCCGCGAATGTTGACGTCGACGGTTTTCTGGAAGGCGCCGAGGTCGGTGTCCAGTACGTTGCAGAACTGCGGGTTGGTCGCAGCGTTGTTGACCAGGATGTCCAGGCGGCCGAACTGTTCGCGGATGCCGGCGAAGACCTGGCTGATCTGTTCCATTTCACCGATATGGCAGGCGACAGCAGTGGCTTTGCCGCCGGCGGCAATGATCGCGTCGGCGACGTGTTGGCAGCCCTCGAGTTTGCGGCTCGAGACGATCACGTGGGCGCCTTGCTGGGCCAGGAGTTTGGCGATGGCTTCACCGATGCCACGGCTGGCGCCAGAGACGAAAGCGATCTTGCCGTCGAGGTCGAACAACTGAGTCTTGGACATGGGATTCCCTTGTGAAAAGTCTTATTGGATGGCCTGGATCAGAGGCTGGATTTCGAAATGACCTGCAAGCTCATCTGCTCCAGCAGTTTGTTCATGTGAATGAACTGCGCGAAGCGTTTGTCCTGGGTCTGACCATGGAAGAAGCGGTAGTAGATCTGTTGCACGATGCCGGCGAGGCGGAACAGGCCGTAGGTGTAGTAGAAGTCGAAGTTGTCGATCTGGATGCCCGAACGCTGGGCGTAATAATCGACGAACTCGCGGCGGGTCAGCATGCCCGGTGCGTGGCTCGGCTGGCGGCGCATCAGTTGCACCGGCGCCGGGTCGTCGGCTTCGATCCAGTAGGCGAGGGTGTTGCCCAGGTCCATCAGCGGGTCGCCGAGGGTGGTGAGTTCCCAGTCGAGCACGCCGATGATCTGCATCGGGTTGTTCGGGTCGAGGATCACGTTGTCGAAGCGGTAATCATTATGGACGATGCTCGATGTCGGGTGATCGGCGGGCATCTTGTCGTTGAGCCAGGCCTTGACTGCTTCCCACTGCGGCGCGTCCGGGGTCAGGGCTTTTTCGTAGCGGTCGCTCCAGCCTTTGATCTGCCGCGCCACATAACCTTCGGGCTTGCCGAGGTCGCCCAGGCCATAGGCCTTGTAGTCGACCTGGTGCAATTCGACGAACTTGTCGATGAAGCTTTTGCACAGGGCTTCGGTTTTCGCTGAATCCAGGCCCAGTTCCGGTGGCAGTTCGGCGCGCAGGATGATCCCCTTGACCCGTTCCATCACATAGAACTCGGCGCCGATCACCGATTCGTCAGTGCAATGCACGTAGGCTTTCGGGCAGTACGGAAAACCGTCGCGCAGTTGATTGAGGATACGAAATTCGCGACCCATGTCATGGGCGGACTTGGCCTTGTGGCCAAACGGCGGCCGGCGCAGGACGAATTCCTGTTCGGGGTATTCCAGCAAGTAGGTGAGGTTCGACGCACCGCCGGGGAACTGGCTGATCTGCGGCAAACCGCTGAGGCCCGGAATGTGGGCCTTGAGGTACGGATCGATCAGGCTGGCATCGAGTTCTTCGCCGGTGCGGATACGGGTGGACTGGTCAGTAAGCGCCATGCTTATCCCTTCTGCTTATTCTGGAGGCCTGAAACTATTGGCTAATCTAATGCGCACACCCCGCACTCACAACCACGATCGGCCCTTATAGGTGAGGGTGTTGCCGGGCAATCATTGTTTTTGATACACCTGTTTGAATTGTCCTACAGAGCGGCGTTGCTTTCGGGCGGCGTCGCCAATGCCGACGCCGGCAGGTCGATGGGGGTGAGCACCGGTTGGCCGGAAAAAAATGCCATCAGGTTGCGCCCGACCAGTTCAACGGTGCCCCGTGTCGCTTCGGGCGACAGGCCCGCGACGTGCGACGTGAGAATCACATTGCTCAGCGATTTCAGGGCATCCGGCACCTGTGGTTCATGATCGAAGACATCAAGGGCCGCGCCACCAATGCGTCGTTGCTCCAGGGCGCTGATCAGGTCGGTGGTCACCACCACGCTGGCCCGGGCGATGTTGACGAGGAACCCGTTGGGCCCCAATGCATCCAGCACCGATCGGTTGATCAGGCTACGGGTGCCGAGCCCGCCGGGCGTGGCCACCACCAGGAAATCCGAGGCGCGGGCCAGTTCGGTCGGTGTCGAGCAGAAACTGTACGGCACGTCACTGCGGTGCTGGCGGTTGTGGTAGCTGACAGTCATGTCAAAACCGTTGGCCGCGCGTTTGGCGATGGCCATGCCGACGGCGCCGAGGCCGAGAATGCCCAGGCGTTTGCCGGCCAGGGAAGGGCGCATGATTTTCGGCCACTCGCCTCGGCGCACGGCAGCATCGCAGCGGGGGATGTCACGCACCATCGAAAGCAGCATCGCCATCGCATGGTCGGCCACCGAAGAGGCGTTGACCCCCGCGCCGTTGGTGACCGTGATGCCCCGGTCGGCAGCGGCCTGCAGGTCGACCTGTTCGTAACCGGCACCAATCACGCAAATGATCTTCAGCGCCGGCAGTGCAGCGATTTCATCGGCATACAGGCCTAGCGGGCCGCGGGTCAGCACCGCATCGATACGCGCGCCGTGGGAAGAAATGGCTTCGGCCCGCTCGGCGGGGGTTGGCGCCAATATCAGGTGAAAGCCCTGATGTTCGAGAATCGGCAGGTAATCATTGATCGTTTCGACCAGTACCAGGACGGTTGCGGGCATGCTGGGCTCCTGTGGCTTGAATATCCCTAGAGATTGCTGGCTTCAAAACGCATGGGCAACGACCAAAGATCGCAGCACTGCCAGATGATCATAGCGGAACAGGAGCGCTAGGTTAGTGCGCTGTCAGAAAGGTGCGCGCAGCCTCCAGAATTTCATCGGACAAAGCATCGCCCCGGGTAGCCCGGGCGAGCGTCAGTGCGCCGACCATCAGGGCGTATTGCACCAACGCCTGTTGACGATCGCGGGCGTCGTCGCCGGTATCCATCAGCGGCGTGAACGTGTCGAGCAATGAGCCGAGGCCTTCCATGAAGGTTTGGCGCAGGCCGCTTTCGGCGGCTTCGTGGCACATGTCACCGGCAAACGCCACCACCGGGCAGCTATCGCCCGGATTGTCACGGCTGGCGGCCGACAGGTAGGGGCTGATCAAGGCCCGACGGGCGGCGTTCTTGTCTCCGTTGGCGGCAATCCAGTCTTTCCAACGGTCTGCCGATTGCTGGAATGCGCGGCCGCTGGCCTCCTGAGCCAGGGCTTCCCTGGACTCGAAATGCCCATAGAAGCCGCCATGGGTCAGGCCCGCCGCACCCATGACATCAATCACACTAATGCCGTGCAGACCCCGTTCGCGAAACAGCCGCGTGGCCGCCTCGACGATGATCTCGCGGTTGAGTTCGGCTTGCTTGCGGGAAACACGGGGCATTGGCGGCTCACAAAGATAAAGGATGGCGATCAGAGGGCGTACTGGGCAATTCCGTTGCCGAACGACCAGTTCTCTTTTTTCACTTCGACCAGATTAATGAATACATCCTCCAGTCGCACGGCCAATTCAGCGTTCAGGCTCTCGGCGATGGTTTTGTAGAGCAGCTTCTTCTGCTCGACGGTTCGGCCTTCGCTCAGGGTGATCTGGATCACCACCAGTTGGTCGGTGCGATGGATCCCCAGGTATTGCGGGTCAAAGATGAAGTGCTGCTCGTCGTGTTCGGCGAGGATCTGGAAATTATCGTTTTCCGGAACGCCGATGGCACTGTGCATGGCGGCGTAGATCAGCTGACCGATACGTTTGGCGCGGGTGGGGTCCTGATGCTTTTTGATGTCGATGCGAACCAGTGGCATGGCACTACCCTCAAGCAGAATGAAGATTGCTTCAAAATACATGACGACAAACCTTTATCAAGTCGAGTCTGCATTTGGCGATGAAACGCACCGGACGCGAATCTCCAACGCCGTGAAGAACCCTGTGGGAGCGAGACCGGCTTGCCGGCGATGGCGGTGGATCAGACAGAATCCATGTTGAATGTGCCATCGTCTTCGCGAGCAGGCTCGCTCCCACAGGGGCGTGAGAAATTCGTATATTCAACTGATCCGCACCACCATTCCTCACCTAAGTCTTTGCTTCTGCTCATTAATCCCGGACAATCGCGCCCCTGTTTCGGCCAGGGCGCTGCCTGTCGGATTTTTCCGACTCGTCCTGACCGGGTAGCAACTGACCGGAATGCGGAGATCCCACCGGATGAATGATCAGGCCAATAGCGTCAACGAACGCTATGTAGCGGCGAAACCTGTCAGCCTTGAAGGCTGGAATCGCCATGACACCACCTGGATGCTGGGCCTGTTTGGCACGGCCATTGGGGCCGGTACGCTGTTTTTGCCGATCAACGCAGGCTTGGGCGGTTTCTGGCCGTTGCTGATCCTGGCGCTGCTGGCGTTCCCCATGACTTTTTACGCACACCGTGGCCTGACCCGTTTCGTATTGTCCGGACGCGAAGGCGCGGACATCACCGAAGTGGTGGAAGAACACTTCGGCATCAAGGCCGGTGCGCTGATTACCTTGCTGTACTTCTTCGCGATCTTTCCGATCCTGCTGATCTACAGCGTGGCCCTGACCAACACCGTCGGCAGTTTCCTCGAGCACCAACTGCACATCATGCCGCCACCGCGCGCCGTGTTGTCGTTTGTGCTGATCCTCGGCCTGCTGGCGGTGGTGCGTTGCGGTGAGCAGGTGATCGTCAAGGCCATGAGCCTGATGGTGTATCCGTTTATCGTGGCGTTGCTGTTCCTGGCGGTGTTCCTGGTTCCGCACTGGAATGGTGGCATCCTGACCACCGCATCGACGCTGCCTGAGCCGTCGGCGCTGTTGCACACTTTGTGGCTGGCGATTCCGGTGATGGTGTTCTCGTTCAACCATTCGCCGATCATCTCGGCGTTCGCGGTGGACCAGAAGCGTCGCTACGGTGACCACGCCGAGGAACGCAGCTCGCAGATCCTGTCCCGCGCGCATGTGTTGATGGTGGTGATGGTGCTGTTCTTCGTGTTCAGCTGCGTGCTGACCCTGTCGCCGGCGCAACTGGCGGAAGCGAAGGCGCAGAACCTGTCAATCCTGTCGTACCTGGCTAATCACTTCAGCAACCCGACGATCGCGTTTGCGGCGCCGTTGATTGCGTTCGTGGCGATTTCCAAGTCGTTCCTGGGTCACTACATCGGTGCCAGTGAGGGTCTTAAAGGCCTGATCGTGAAGAGTGGCAAGCGCCCGGCGCCCAAGACGCTGGATCGCATGACCGCGGCGTTCATGCTGGTGGTTTGCTGGATTGTTGCGACGCTGAACCCGAGCATTCTGGGGATGATTGAAACCCTGGGTGGGCCGATCATCGCAGCGATTCTGTTCCTGATGCCGATGTATGCGATTCGT
Source organism: Pseudomonas sp. LBUM1651 (assembly GCF_059716135.1). Classification (NCBI taxonomy): domain Bacteria; kingdom Pseudomonadati; phylum Pseudomonadota; class Gammaproteobacteria; order Pseudomonadales; family Pseudomonadaceae; genus Pseudomonas; species Pseudomonas sp. LBUM1651. The sequence goes on from NZ_CP166805.1 coordinate 2,632,862, forward strand.
AAGGTGCCGGCGATGGCGCGCTTCCGTGGTCAGGCGTCGAATGTGTTTGTGACGGCGGTGGGTTTGGTGGCTATTTCGGCGTTGATTTATTCGTTGAGTGCCTGATTGCTGCAGCTCGTTTGATTTGATTTGTTGGAATGAATGACGGCTGATCCGCTTTGCGGGTTGGCCGTTTTTTTTGGTGAGTGTCGGATATTGCAGACGTACCCGGAACCCCTGTAGAAGCTGGCTTGCTAGCGATGGCGGCCTAATAGGCGACCTATATTGTGTTGACCGAGTACATATCCATTCCTGCGGTAACGGCGGCTATTGGTTCCGCCCTTACGGCGGGTTACTTGGAAAAGCGCCAAGTAACCAAGCGCCTGCGCCCCTGACGTACGGTGGCTCGCCTAGGCTCGCCATACCCTCGCTCCGGTCCTGCTCCGTGGGCCCGCCGCCATCGGCCATCCATGGCCGGGGGCGGCTACCGCGGCATCCCTGCCGCGGTGCCCACTGCGCAGAACCTGCGCTCGGCCTTCCGACGGGGCAGATTAAGATCAAAAGCCAGATCAAAAGCCAAAGCGAGGCGCCTGATAGCCGACCTGATGTGCGTCAAGGTCATCGGCGGTGAACACCCATGTCATGCCCGCCAAAATCCACTGTGGGAGCTAGCCTGCTAGCGATGGACGTCTAGACACCGCGTTCATTCAGACCGCACGCGTTATCGTTAACGTACATCGCTAGCAGGCTAGCTCCCACAGGGGGAATGCATACATCCGAAGAGCGAGGTCGGCCAGCAGGCCGCATCGCGCTGCTGTGGCGGTAGTCGCCCCCTCGAGAGGCTTCGTTCCGGTTCTGCGCAGTGGGCAACCCGGCATGGATGGCGGCGGGCCCGCGGAGCAGGACCGGAAGGAGGGCATGGCGAGCCTTAGCGAGCCACCGAACGAAAGGGGCAAAAGCCCTTGGTTACTTGGGGCTCTTCCAAGTGACCCGCCGTAAGGGCGGAACCAATAGCCGCCGTTACCGCAGCAACGGATATGTACACCATAAAAAACCAGTCACCTTCCAATAGGTATAAAAAAACGCCGCGCATCTCACGACACGCGGCGTCTTCTACAACGAGAAAGCGTTAGGCTTGAACAACCGGAATATTGGCGTTCGCAGCAGCTTCACGGAACTCGGCGATCTGGTCGAAGGACAGGTAGCGGTAAACATCAGCCGCCATGCTGTCGATCTTGCCAGCGTATTCCATGTACTCCTCGACGGTCGGCAGGCGACCCAGGATGGAAGCAACAGACGCCAACTCAGCCGAAGCCAGGTAAACGTTCGCGCCGTCACCCAGACGGTTCGGGAAGTTACGGGTCGACGTCGACACCACAGTCGAGTTCGGCTCTACACGTGCCTGGTTACCCATGCACAGCGAGCAGCCCGGCATTTCCATGCGTGCGCCGGCCTTGCCGTAGATGCCGTAGTAGCCTTCTTCGGTCAGCTGGTGAGCGTCCATTTTGGTCGGCGGCGACAGCCACAGACGGGTTGGAAGCTGACCTTTGACCTGATCCAGCAGCTTACCGGCAGCGCGGAAGTGACCGATGTTGGTCATGCACGAACCGATAAACACTTCGTCGATCTTCTCGCCAGCAACGCTGGACAGCAGACGGGCGTCGTCCGGATCGTTCGGCGCGCAGAGCACAGGCTCTTTGATGTCGGCCAGGTCGATTTCGATGACTTCAGCGTATTCGGCGTCAGCATCGGCAACCATCAACTCAGGGTTGGCGACCCAGGCTTCCATCGCTTGAGCACGACGCTCCAGAGTACGTGCATCGCCGTAGCCTTCGCCGATCATCCAGCGCAGCAGGGTGATGTTGGAGTTCAGGTACTCGGTGATCGACTCTTTCGACAGCTTGATGGTGCAACCGGCAGCCGAACGTTCAGCCGAGGCGTCGGACAGCTCGAAAGCCTGCTCGATGCTCAGGTTGTCCAGGCCTTCGATTTCCAGGATGCGGCCGGAGAAGGCGTTCTTCTTGCCTTTCTTCTCAACGGTCAACAGGCCAGCCTGAATCGCGAAGTAAGGAATGGCGTGAACCAGGTCACGCAGGGTGACGCCCGGTTGCATCTTGCCTTTGAAGCGCACCAGGATCGATTCCGGCATGTCCAGCGGCATGACGCCAGTGGCTGCGGCAAACGCAACCAGACCGGAACCGGCCGGGAACGAAATGCCCATCGGGAAACGGGTGTGCGAGTCACCACCGGTGCCGACGGTGTCCGGCAGCAGCATGCGGTTCAGCCAGCTGTGGATGATGCCGTCGCCCGGACGCAGGGAAACGCCGCCGCGGGTCATGATGAAGTCTGGCAGGGTGTGGTGGGTGGTCACGTCGATCGGCTTGGGATAAGCCGCAGTGTGGCAGAAGGACTGCATCACCAGATCGGTCGAGAAGCCCAGGCACGCCAGGTCTTTCAGTTCGTCACGGGTCATAGGACCAGTGGTGTCCTGAGAACCGACGGTGGTCATTTTCGGTTCGCAGTAGGTGCCAGGACGAACGCCTTTGCCTTCTGGCAGACCGCAAGCCTTGCCGACCATTTTCTGTGCCAGGGTGTAGCCCTTGCCGGTGTCGACAGGTGCTTCAGGCAGTTTGAACAGATCGGTAGGGCCCAGGCCCAATTCGGCACGCGCCTTGTCGGTCAGGCCGCGACCGATGATCAGCGGGATACGGCCGCCGGCACGAACTTCGTCCAACAGAACCGGAGTCTTCATTTCGAAGGTGGTCAGGACTTCGTCAGTGCCGTGTTTGCAGACTTTGCCAGCATGCGGATACAGGTCGATCACGTCGCCCATGTTCATGTTGGTGACGTCGAATTCGATCGGCAGGGCGCCGGCATCTTCCATGGTGTTGTAGAAGATCGGAGCGATCTTGCTGCCGAAGCAGAAGCCGCCAGCACGTTTGTTCGGCACGTAAGGAACGTCGTCGCCGAAGAACCACAGCACCGAGTTGGTGGCGGATTTACGCGAAGAACCGGTACCGACCACGTCACCGACGTAGGCGATAGGGAAGCCTTGACCGCGCATTTCTTCGATCTGCTTCATCGGGCCAGTAACGCCCTGGACGTCCGGCACGATGCCGTCACGGGCCATTTTCAGCATGGCGAGGGCGTGCAGCGGGATGTCCGGGCGGGACCAGGCGTCCGGAGCAGGGGACAGGTCGTCGGTGTTGGTTTCGCCGGTGACCTTGAACACGCGCAGGCTGATCTTGTCGGCCAGGACAGGGCGGTTGCGGAACCACTCGCCGTCAGCCCAGGACTGGATCACGCCTTTGGCGTGTTCGTTGCCGTTGCGGGCTTTTTCCGCGACGTCGTGGAACGCGTCGAACATCAGCAGGGTGTGCTTGAGTTGAGCGGCGGCAACAGGAGCCAGTTCGGCGCTGTCGAGCAGGTCAACCAAGGTCACGATGTTGTAGCCGCCCTGCATGGTGCCGAGCAGTTCAACAGCGCGTTTCTTGTCGATCAGAGGGGAGGTGGCTTCGCCTTTGGCCAGCGCAGACAGGAAGCCAGCCTTTACATAGGCCGCTTCGTCCACGCCAGGCGGAATGCGATTGGTGATCAGGTCAACGAGGAAAGCTTCTTCGCCAGCCGGGGGATTCTTCAGCAGCTCGACCAGGCCTGCAGTTTGTTCGGCGTTAAGCGGCTGGGGAACGATACCCAGTGCTGCACGCTCTTCGATATGTTTGCGGTAGGCTTCAAGCACAGTTATTACCCTCATCAGTGGTCCCAAATGGGTGTCCGGGACGCTCATCCCGAAATTGCCGTACTCATGCGCTGCGTGGCGTTGTGGGCCACTTAGCCAGAATTACCGACAATTCCTTACAGAAGCTGCTTTCAAAGTTTTACGCCTGCAGAACGGGGAGCTGATGAGGGTTGGCGTAGTGCTTTTCCCCGCTGGAAAAACCCTTCGCCAACACCGTTCTGAAGGAACGACTGTGCTCGTGACGCTTTGAAAACAGCTTCTAACGGACATTGGCGCCTTAAAAGGCTGGCTGATTCTACGGCAAAAAAAATTTAAAGGTAAGTCAGGGTCTATTGGACTTTGGTGGCGAGTCGCGTTGTGGGCCAACGTGTGCGAGGCAAGGCGCGGGATGCCGCCAATGGTTGTTCCCTTGGCAAATCCCGCAACGCCGCATCGCGCACGTTGGCGCGCAACGCGGCCGTCACTAAAGTTCAATAGACCCTCAGCCCCTCAATTTTGAGGGGTGATGAATGTTAGACAAAGGGCTAACATGCCGGCCTGTTCTGCTTTCCCGTGTTTTTCTTACCTATGCCCAATCAGACCATCAAGACCCCCTGCGTCGGCCTTTGCTCCACTGTTTACGGTGACTTGGTCTGCCGTGGCTGCAAGCGTTTCCACCATGAAGTGATCCATTGGAACGGTTACAACGAGGAGGAGAAGCGCGCTGTGTGGCTGCGTCTTGAGCAGCTGTTGTCCCAGGTGATGGCCGGCAAGGTAGAAATTTTTGATCCGGCGCTGCTGAGAATGCAGCTGGAACAGCGAAAGATTCGCTTCGTGCCGCATCAATCGGAATATTGCTGGGCCTATCAGCTGATCGCCCGGGGCGCGCGGGTGATCAATAATCTGGACGCCTACGGGATGGTGCTGCTGCCGGAGTTTCGCGACTGGAACCTGCCGGAGCTGCGGGATGCGATTGATCGGGAGTTCTTTTTGCTCTCGGAGGCGCATTACCAGCGTTATATCGCGCCGGGTTTCCTCAAGGACGCCTTCGGCGGCTGAACTTCAATCCTGTGGCGAGGGAGCTTGCTCCCGCTCGACTGCGCAGCAGTCGCAAATCGGCCAATTGAAAACCGCGCCGGCCTGACTTGGGGTCGCTTCGCAACCCAGCGGGAGCAAGCTCCCTCGCCACAAATGCTCGGCAAATCTCAATGATGGGACACGATCTCCTCCAGATGATCCATGATCTCCATCGGCTTCAACACCAGCACATCACTCTCCACTGCATCCAGCACCACTTCCGCCGTATTCCCGATCAACGCCCCGGATAACCCGGACCGCGCCACCGTGCCAATCACCGTCACCGCCGCACCCAGCTTGTGCACCATGTACGGAATCAATACATCCGCCGGACCTTCCGCGATATGCAGATGGTCATCATCAATGTCGAACTCGGCCTGAAATGCCTTGCACTGCTCGCGATAGCGCGCCTCGATCGTTTCACTGAGCTGCAACGTCGGGTCGGCCGCCGACAGCATCGGTGACGGATGGGCGCTGACCACATGCAGATGAGCCTTGGCCAGACTGGCGATGTCATAGCCGTGATCGATGATGGTGTTGTGCAGGTGGCGGTGTTCATCATCGGTATTACCCACGTCGATCGCCGCCATAATCACGCCGCCCGTCCAGGGCTTCGAAGTTTTGACCAGCAGCACCGGCGTCGGGCAAGAGCGCAGCAGTTTCCAGTCTGCCGGGGTCAGCAGGGCTTTTTTCAACGAGCTGTCGGGGTAATGCTGCTTGACTACCAGCCCGCAACCTTCCGCCTGCTGCACATCGACGATGGTTTCGTGCAGGCTTTCGTTCCACGCCTGCTCGGTAGTGACGCTGTAGCCGTCCTCAAGCAGCGCCGCCTTGAGCACGCCGAGCATGCCGCTGTGGTCATGCTTGCGGTCACAGACCAGCAGATGCAAATGCGCCTGGGTCACGCCGGCAATCAATTTGGCCCGTTTGAGCGCCAGGCTTTCCGAGTGTTCGGGTTCGATGACCACCAGAATGCTGCGAATGGCTTGCATGATCGGGATCTCCATAGGGTAAAAAAGCACGGCGTTGCACAACTATAGTTGCTGCTCGGCAACCGGGGAGTTGATGCATATCAACGGTCGTGACTGGTGGTCTGGCGGCGGGCCGGTATAATCGGCGCCCTTCGTTTTGATCCCTTTATCCGTGAGCCCCATGATCCTTCCCGAAATTCACGAGTTCCTTGGCTGCCGCACCCCCGACGGCTGGGTCCGGGCCGCGCTGGCCGATCAGGAAACCTTGCTGATCGACCACAAGAACTGCGAATTCAAGGCCGCCAGCACGGCGTTGAGCCTGATCGCCAAATACCACTCTCACGTCGACCTGATCAACCTGATGTCGCGTCTGGCTCGGGAAGAGCTGGTGCACCACGAACAGGTCATGCGCCTGATGAAAAAGCGCAAGATCGAGCTGCGTCAGCTGTCCGCCGGGCGATACGCCTCGGGCCTGCGCAAAGTGGTGCGCAGCCACGAACCGGTGAAACTGGTGGATACCCTGGTGGTGGGTGCGTTCATCGAAGCCCGTAGCTGCGAGCGTTTCGAGGCGTTGGTGCCGCACCTGGACGAAGAGCTGGGCAAGTTCTACTTCGGTTTGCTGAAAAGCGAGGCCCGGCACTTTCAGGGCTACCTGAAACTGGCTTACCAGTATGGGGACGCCAAGGACATCGACCAGGTGATCGACAAGGTCCGTGCCGCCGAGCAGGAGCTGATCGAGTCGCCAGACGTGGAGTTCCGCTTTCACAGCGGTGTCCCAGCTGCCGCATAACCCGTAGGAGCACGGCTTGCCGGCGAAAGCGATCTCAGGTACGCCTTCGCCGGCAAGCCGTGCTCCTACAAATGCCACTCGCACGTTGCGATTTTTTGCGCGTGAATTGTTAAAAACTCTTAAGAGTATGAAAGATCACTGAAAACCGGCCCAAGAGGCCGGTTTTTGCTGCCCGTCATCTCCGCCCCATCACTGATTGGCGCCATAATACCGCCCACTTCACTCAAGGGTTGGCAAGCGTTCGTTATGGATAACCTGGGTTTTGGCAAAGTATTGCTGGTGGAAGACGACGAGCGGCTCTCCGGGCTGATCGCGCATTTCCTGTCGCAACATGGCTTTGAGGTTTTGCAGGTGCACCGCGGTGACCTCGCGTTGGCGGCTTTCCTCGACTTCAAACCGAAAATCGTTGTACTCGACCTGATGCTGCCGGGCCAGAGCGGTCTGCACGTGTGCCGCGAAATTCGCAGCGTGTCCGACACGCCGATCGTCATCCTCACCGCCAAGGAAGACGACCTCGATCACATCCTCGGCCTGGAGTCCGGCGCCGACGACTACGTGATCAAGCCGATCAAGCCACCGGTGTTGCTGGCCCGCCTGCGCGCGTTGCAACGCCGGCAAACGCCGGACAGCAGCGTGTGCAGCGCGCTGGAGTTCGGCCATCTGAGCATCGACCGCAGTTGTCGCGAAGTGCGGCTGGCGGGCGAGGGCATCGAGTTGACCACCATGGAGTTCGAGTTGCTGTGGCTGCTGGCCAGCGCCGCCGGCAAGATTCTGTCCCGAGATGACATTCTCAATCGCATGCGCGGCATCGCTTTCGATGGGCTCAACCGCAGCGTCGACGTCTACATCAGCAAGTTGCGCGGCAAGCTCAAGGACAACCCCCGCGAACCGGTGTGCATCAAGACCATCTGGGGCAAGGGTTACCTGTTCAATCCGTTTGCGTGGGAGCTGTAGATGCTGCGGTTATTTCTCGGGCTGTTTCTGGTGATGACGGTTGGCCTGATCCTTGGGCTGCAAACCGTCGAGCGTACGTTCGATGCGCTGCTCGACGGTCAGATGCAGCGCTACAACCGCGAGGCGGTGCGTGGCCAGGCCTGGTCGCTGGTGGAGCAATTGCGTGGCCTGGACAGTGCGGCCCGTGAACGACAACTGGAAGCCGTGCGCCCTCACTACGGGTTGGGCCTGAGCCTGGTCGAGACCGATCAACTGGCCCTGACCGATCAGGAGAAAGCCGAGTTGGCCCAAGGCCAGCTGGTGCTTCGCGACAAGTACACGCAGTTCATCTCGCGCATTGACGAAGGTTCGCAGCTGCTCAGCATCAAGTTGCCGGCCGAGCCGAGTCTGATGCCGTTCTACATTGCTGCGGCCTATCTGATGATTGCGGTGATGATCGGTCTGGTGTTGATTTTCTGGGTGCGTCCACACTGGCGCGATCTGGAAAAACTGCGCCTGGCCGCCGAGCGTTTCGGCGATAACGACTTGTCGTCGCGTATCCAGTTGTCGAAACGCTCGAACATCCGCGACCTGTCCGAACACTTCAACCTGATGGCGGCGCGTATCGAAGGCCTGATCGCCAATCAGCGCGAGCTGACCAACGCGGTGTCCCATGAATTGCGCACGCCCATTGCGCGACTGTCGTTCGAGCTTGACCAGCTCAAGCAACAACCCGATCCGACCCAGAACCGCGAGCTGATTGCCGACATGTACGCCGACCTCGGCGAGCTGGAAGAGATGGTGTCGGAGCTGCTGACCTATGCCAGCCTCGAGCGCGGCGCCACGGTGATCACCCGGGAGAATATCCAGGCCAACAGCTGGCTCGACAGCGTGGTCGGCAGTGTGGCGCTGGAGGCCGAGGCGGCCGGGGTGCAGCTGCTGATTGTCGAGTGCCGGGTGGATGAGGTGCGCATCGAGCCGCGCTTCATGGCGCGGGCGGTGATCAACCTGCTGCGCAATGCCATTCGCTATGCCGAGGAGCGGGTGGAAGTGTCGTTGGTGCGTGCCGGTGATCACTACGAAGTGCAGGTCAACGACGATGGGCCAGGCGTGCCGATGGCCGGGCGGGAGAAGATTTTTGAGCCGTTTTCGCGTCTGGACGCCAGCCGTGATCGCCGCACGGGTGGGTTTGGTTTGGGTTTGGCGTTGGTCAGGCGGGTGTCGCAGTCCCATGGCGGACAAGTGGAAGTGGCGGATTCGCCGTGGGGCGGGGCGTCGTTTCGTATGACGTGGGCGCATCTGGATTAGTTGTGTGTTGCTCTTGCGGGCCCCTTCGCGGGCAAGTCGGATCGCCGCACCGCTCGCTCCTACCGGTGACCGCGTAACCCTGTAGGAGCGAGGCTTGCCCGCGAAGAGGTCGTCCGTAACACCTCATATCAAAAGCTGTAAACCACCTGCCCAGCCAACGAAGTCTGCATCCGCCGCTCGACAATCGGGCTGTCCGCCGCCTCTTTAGCCAGATACTGCACCGCCAACACCGTCGATACATTCCATTGATCATTGATCGGCAACGACCAGGTCAGATCCGCACCACGACTCACCAACCCACCATGGGCGTCATAGGCCCGAAACTGACTGCGCGACGCCTGACCCGCGCTGACGCCGTACCAGGTGCGCATGTAATCACCGTCGCCAAACTGACTGTTGAGGCTGCCCACGACCTTGCCATGGTCACCTTCGTAAAACGGCGCACTGATGCTCAGTTTCAAGCGATTCCAGGCTGAACCCGTGTCGGGGTCGTCATCGTCTTTTTCCAGCGCATGTTCAAAACTCGCGCCGAAAATGATCGGTCCCATGTGATACGTCCCGTCGAGCCCCAGCACCGGGCGGGACTTGATCGAGCCCATGCCGTCCAGCTCATCGGAACCTTTGAACCCGGTCTTGCGATCCTTGCGCACATCACTGGCGCCGACGTAAACGCTTAGGCCAAAGTCATCCTCGTCAAACGCCCAGCCCAGACCCTTTCCAGTGTCCAGAAAGAAACCATAAGGGCTGACGATCTCCCCACCCAGCAGCGGCGCCACCACGCGCTCATCGCTGCCGCTGTAACGCGGCACACTGGCGGCGCCGGCCCGCAGGCTGTAGCGCCAGTCTTCGGCATGCAAGGAGGTGGAGGGGAGGAACAGGCAGAATGAAGTCAGCGACAGAGACAGCGAACGAAACATGGGAGCACCCGAGGGGAGATTGGATACGCCCATGCTAGGCGGGTGCCGGCCGGCAATCTTTGACAGCTTTGTCGGGAAACTGTCAAAGACTGTGAATGGGCTGAGCTGTTAATCCCCAGCGCCCTGTAGGAGCCGAGCTTGCTCGCGATGACGGCGCTACATTCAACATGCATGTAGCTGACAGACCGCTATCGCGAGCAAGCTCGGCTCCTACAGGGTGAAGTTTCGCCAGCTGATTCAGCTGATGCTGTTCAGCTTAGAAATCCCACTTGGTGGTCAGCATCAGGTTGCGCGGCTCGCCGTAGAACGTGGTGCCGTAGTTGCCCAGGCCCGTCAGGTACTTCTTGTCGAAGACGTTGTTGGCGTTGGCGGTGAAGCTCAGGTGCTCGTTGTACTGATAACGGGTCATCAGGTCCACGAGGGTGTAGCCGCCTTGTTTGAGCGACGTGCTGCCCTCGATAGGGCTGGTGCTCTGACCATAGAAAGCGCTCTGCCAGCTGACGCCGCCACCGACGGTGACCTTGTTCAGTGCGCCGGGCAGGCGGTAGGTGGTGAATGTACGCACGACGTGTTCCGGTTTAGTGGTGGCCAGCGGGAAACCGTAGATCCGTTGCTCGTCCTTGTCGCGGGTACGGGCATAGGTATAGCCGGCCGACAGGTTCCAGCCATCGGACAGTTCGCCCGCCAGTTCCAGCTCCACGCCTTTGGTGGTGGCGCCGGGGATGGCTTCAAAGACTTCCTGCCCGGTGCTGTCGGTGGTGACGTATTGGGCGATGTTCTCCTGCTCGATGCGGAAGAAGGCCAGGCTGGCGTTCAGTTTGCCTTCGAGGTAGGCCGCTTTCAGACCGGTCTCGTAGCTGTTGCCTTCAATCGGCTTCAGGGTCGAACCGGCGGCGTCCTTGTAGATCTGTGGCTGGTAGATGTTGGTGTAGCTGGCGTAGACCGAGTACGTGTTATCCAGGTCATAGATCACACCGGCGTAAGGGGTGACGACGCCATGTTCCTTGTAGCTGGCGTGGGTGTCGATCTGGCCGGCGCCCGGGTAGTAGCTGTAATCCTCGTTGTACTTGAAGGTGCTCACGCGGCTGCCAAGGATGATCGACAAGTCATCGGTCGGACGCAGGCGCGTGGCCAGGTAGGCACCGTTCTGGCTGGTGGTGCGCTCGTACTTGCCGTTTTTCGGGAAATCCTGTTCCGGCAGGTCGCCGTTCCAGTCATAAATACTGCCTGGTACATTTCCGGCGCCGGGGATAACGCTGTCGAATGTCGCGCCGGTCTGGCGGGCATGGGAGGTCATGAAACCGGCCACCAGTTCGTGCTCGCGACCGCCCAGGGTGAACGGCCCGGAGACGTTCACGTCCGCCGTGTTCTGCACGCGATGACCTTCCCAGCGACCCCAGTAAAAGGACATGCCTTCACCGGTGGCACGGTCCGGGAAGCCGCCGCTGGCCGAGGCCAGGCGCGTATCGTGATCGGTGGTTTTCTGGTTGAGATTGACCTTGAGTTTCCAGTCATTGGCCAGCGCCTGTTCCAGCGACGTGAAGTAGGTGGCCGTGTCGAAATCACGACGGCTCCAGTCGGCGCCCGGGTTGAAGCTGCGCGAGAAGTCGGTGCGGCCGCCGTCGGCGAAGTACACCGTGTTGCCGGTCCAGGAGGTGCCGCGTGGGGTGGCACTGGACTTGTCGATGCCGAAGGTCAGCAAGGTGTCGTCCGTCAGGTCGGCTTCGAGGATCCCGTAAAACAGGTCTTTCTTCTGGCTGTAGTGATCGATGTAGGAATTCTTGTCCTGGTACGAACCGACGAAGCGGCCGCGCACGCTGCCGGTATCGTTCAACGGTCCGGAAATATCGCCGGTGGTGCGGTAGCTGTCCCACGAACCGACCGTGCCGCTGAGAGAGGCCTTGAATTCCTTGGTCGGCTTCTTGCGAATCAGGTTGACGGTGGCGGACGGGTCGCCCGAACCCGTCATCAGACCGGTCGAACCCTTGACGATTTCGATGCGGTCGAGGCTGGCCACGTCATCGCTGTTGTTCGGGTTTTCACCGTAGACACCGTCATACGGCTGGTTGACCCCGTCGTACTGGAAGTTGGTGATGGCAAAACCACGGGCGGAAAACTCGGTACGGTCACTGTCGTACTTTTGCGTCGAGACGCCGGGAGCATTGCGCAACGCGTCGCTGACACTTTGCACACCGCGATCGTCCATTTGCTGACGGGTCACCACGGTGACCGATTGCGGCGTTTCACGGGGTGACAAGGCCAGGCCGGTGGCCGAAGACGTTGAGCCCGTGGTGTAGGAATGGGTGCCCTCGGTGGTCTCGCCCAAGCCTACGGCAGAAATACTCGTCGCACCCAGTTGTAGCGAGCCGTCGTCTTTGGGAGCCGGTTTGCTTTCAACCGTTTCGGCGGCATGGGCGGTGTAGGAAAGGCTCAGCAGCGCGGCAGGCAGGGCCAGTGCCAGGGGGCGCAGGGCAAAACGAAAACGTGCGGCAAGTGGGTGCGACATGGAGATCCCTTTGTATCGAATCGTTCGGTAAGTGAAAGGCTTCTGAGGGTTAACCGAACGAAAAACGCAAAGGGGAACTGCTCACGAAAAAAAGAGTGAAAAAAATCGAGGTCCGTGTTTTTGCTTTATTCAGCGCGCCAGACCCAGGCGCTCATGCCACTGCGCGATGGACTCCTCGGGCCAGATCTCGCAATGCCGATCACCGGCATGCGCCGGAACCTCCACCCACGGCGCTTTCGAGCCGAGCATCACGTGCGTGTACTCGGGTGGTACGGGTAGCGCCGTGTCGATGGATGAGGCGAAGGGGTGAATCAGCTCGGGCCATTCAGGGCTGAACAGCCACAACCCCGAGCCACACACCGAGCAGAAATGCCGCTCCGCCGTGCTGCGGTGGGCGCGTTTGTCGCCGTCATCCTTGAGCCGCGCGTGGTAGATCGCGATGGATTTGCGACCGCGCACCTTGAGGCTGGCGGCATCGCTGGCGATGTTGATCGAGTAACCGCCACCGCCCTGGGTCTTACGGCAGATCGAGCAGTAGCAACGTTGATAAGGGTAGGGGTGGGCGCTGGTCAGACTGAACGACACGGCGCCGCAGTGGCAGGAGCCTTCGAGTTGCATGGGGAGCCTCCGGTGGGCTGAAGTGCTTGGTTTCAGCCTAGAAGATTTGCGGTGTAGGTGCCGACGCCATCGCGAGCAGGCTCGCTCCCACAGGGGATCTCCAGTGTTCACGAAATCCCTGTGGGAGCTAGCCTGCTAGCAATGAACGATAACGCGGTCTGACTGGACGCCCACCGATGGCCGGGTCAGCATGAACACCTCGCAAACAGGATCAAACACATGCGCCGATTACCATCACTGGCCGCCCTCAAAACCTTCGAATGCGCCGCCCGCCACGCCCACTTCGGCCGTGCAGCCGCAGAGTTGTGTGTCACCGACAGCGCCGTCAGCCATCAGATCCGCCAACTCGAAGAGCAACTGGGTGTGTCGCTGTTCATCCGCGAAGGCCGACAAATCCGCCCGACCATGGCCGCCGGACGCCTGATGCAAAGCCTGCAGCAGGCCTTCGAACTGATCGGCGAAGCCTGTGATGAACTGCGCGATCCGTCGTCGCTGGCGGTGTTGCGCCTGGCGGTGACGGCGGAGCTGGCGCAAAAGTGGTTGATGCGTCGCCTCACGGATTTCTACGCGCGCTACCCGCACATCACCTTGCACCTCTACGAACAACCGATCGACGCCACCGCGCCGGGCGAAGACATCGACCTGGCGATCACTTACGGCACCGGCCCGGTGGACAGCAGCGCGTACTTCGTCCGGCCGTTGCCGGCATTGCAGTTCTTCCCGGTGTGCAGCCCCGGCCTGTTCAACCAGGGCACTTTGAAAACCCCGAAGGACCTGGCGCGCCACTGCCTGCTGCACGACGATCAGGACGGCAAGACCTGGACTGCGTGGCTCACCAGTCACGCCGGCGATCAACGCCCCGAGCGCCAGTTGTATTTCGCCCACGCCGGGCTGGCGCTGGAGGCTGCGGCCCAGGGGCAGGGCGTGGCGATGGGCGATAACCTGACGGCGCAGGAAGATCTGCTAAGCGGTCGTCTGGTCCGGCCGTTTACCTCAAGCATGACCGCATTGGGCCAATACGCGCTGGTGTGCGAACGGGTACGCCTGGAGCGTCCGGCCGTGGCGCAGATGCTCGAATGGTTCAATGATCAGCTGATCGATTGATGAGTTGAATTCAAGTATTCCGAAATAATCATCGTTGGCGAGGAGGGCGCCGGCGACCTTAGCCTGTGGTCATTCCAATCCCCGCTGATGAGGTTTGACCATGGCACGTTTGCTCGACTCCACCCCAAAACAAGACGGCTTCCGCCTGCCCGGCGAATTCGAAACCAAGGCCGGTTGCTGGCTCGGCTGGCCGGAGCGTACCGATGTCTGGCGCAATGGTGCCAAGCCTGCGCAGAAAGTCTGGGTGCAGATCGTCACGGCCATTTCCCACAGCGAACCGGTCACCGTGTGTGCCTCCGCCGCGCAATTCGCCACGGCGCGCCGTCAGCTGCCGCCGCAAGTGCGCGTGGTGGAAATGACCTGCAACGACACCTGGTTCCGCGACAGCGGCCCGTGCTTTGTGGTCAACGATGCCAGCGGCGAAGTGCGTGGCGTCGACTTCGAATTCAACGCTTACGGCGGCCTTGACGGTGGCTTGTACTACCCGTGGGACAAGGACGATCAGATCGCCAGCAAAGTCCTCGAAATCGAGCGCTTCGACCGCTACCGCGCGCCGCTGATTGCCGAACTCGGTGGCATCCAGAGCGACGGCCAGGGCAGCATCCTCACCACCGAACAATGCCTGCTCAACCGCAATCGCAACCAGCACCTGGGCAAGGTAGAAGTCACCCGGCGACTGACGGACTACCTCGGCGCCGAGCAAGTCATCTGGCTGCCGCGGGGTTGCAAGTTCGACGAAACCGACGGCCACGTCGACGACCTTGCGTGCTTCGTGCGTCCCGGTGAAGTGGTGCTGCAATGGACCGACAATCGCGATGACCCGCAATGGGAAATCTATCAGGAAGCCTACGACATCCTGCGCAGTACCCGTGACAGCCGTGGCCGCGAGTTGATCGTGCACAAACTGCCGCAGCCCGATGTGCTGGAATGGACCGCTGAGGAAGCCGAAGGCCTGGACCAGCAAGACAGCACCCACACCCGTCAGGCCGGGACCAAAATCTGCGCGTCTTACATCAACTACTACGCCGGCAATACCTCGATCGTGGTGCCGCTGTTTGGCGATCGCAATGATCAGGTGGCGCTGGCGACACTGGCCGAGCTGTTCCCGCAGCACAAAATAGTCGGCATCGAAAACTCCCGGGAAATCCTGCTCGGCGGCGGTAACGTCGCGTGCATCACCATGCCGCAGTACACAGGCAAAGGAGTGTAATCATGGGCCTGCACAAACTGACTCAAGCGTTATTGCTGGTGCTTGCCCCCTTGTGTGTGCAGGCCGCCGACAGCGCCAGACCGGTGGTGAACCTGTACATCTGGGGCGAGTACCTGGCCCCGGATACCTTGACCAATTTCGAGAAGAAGACTGGAATCCATGTGGTGGCCGATCACTTCGATTCCCTGGAAACCGTCGAGACCAAACTGCTCACCGGCCGCAGTGGCTACGACCTGGTGCTGACCGCAGGGCAACACCTGTCCCGGGCGATCCAGAGCGGGGCGATTCAAACGTTGAACCCGCAACAGTTGCCGCACTTTGCCGGCGTCGGTGATGAGTTCCGCCAACACATGGCGGTGTTCGATCCGGGGAATCGTTACGCCGGGATTTACGCCTGGGGCACGACCGGCGTGGGCTATCAGCAAGAGGCGATCAGAAAGCGTTTGCCAGACGCCCCAACGGACAGTTGGGCGATGCTGTTCGATCCGGCAGTGGTATCGAAATTCGCCGATTGTGGCGTGAGTTTGCTCAACGACCCCAACGAAGTGTTCGCCGCGGTGATGAAGTACATGGGGCTGGACATCAACCGCCAGAACCTTGATGACCTGAAGCTGGCCGAGCAGCAATTGGCGAAGATCCGGCCGTACATCCGTTACTTCGACAATGACCTGAACATCAGCGACCTGGCAAACGGTAACACCTGTGTGGCGATGTCGTGGAACGGCAACGTGGCCATCGCGGCGGGCCAGGCAGAGGCCGCGAAAAAACCGTTCACGTTGACTTACCGGATACCGAAGGAGGGCACGCTGATCTGGTTCGATGCCATGGTCATCCCCAAGGATGCGCCGCATCCCGAAGCCGGGCTGGCATTGATGGATTACCTGATGACGCCGGAAGTGATTGCGCCGATTACCGACACCATTCACTACGCCAATGCGATCACGGCGGCAGATGATTTGATCGCCCCGGCGATTCGTAATGATCCGGGGACGTATCCGTCGGCGCAGGTGAGGGCTTCGTTGTATAGCAAGAATGACAATGGCAAGGCGTTCAACCGCGCGTTGATTCGGGCGTTCAGTCGGTTGAAGTCCGGGTTGTGACTGGCTTGGATGATGTGTTGAGTGTGCCGACGCCATCGCTAGCAGGCTAGCTCCCACAGTGGATCTCCAGCGTTCATGAGACCCCTGTGGGAGCTAGCCTGCTAGCGATGAACGATAACGCGGTCCCACTGAACGCCGCCGATACCCGGGGTAGCGTTAATGAATCTCCATCGGCCTGCTAACCAACATCACCTTGCCCTGGATAGCGGCTAAGGCGTTTGACGTACCCCGTCCCTGTTTCGCCAGTTTGTCTTCTTGCAGTGCCTGTTGCAGAAGACCGAGGAGATTTTGCGTCTTCGAGGACGAGACAGGTGTCACGTTATCTTCATCCAGATGCCCCATTACATATTTGGAAATACGCGTGGACTGGCTTGCCGAATGGCTGACGGACGCTTCGACCAACTTACCTTTGACATAGCCGATGCTGCTCGTGCTGCTGGCCTGATCATCGATCTGGTAGTACTGATAGTTCTGAGATTGTGGGTCAGTCGTCAGTTCCAGCTTTTGTCCGGCATACAGTGGCTTATGGTATTGAGCTGTCAGATGCGATTGCTGATTCTGGACTACCTTGCGATTGAACTGATCCTGACCTTTGGATTGCGTGACCTGCGATAAGCCATATTTGAACGAGGCGAGTTCACCAGGCCGCGCAGGATTGCCGTTTACGGTTTTCTCGGTGACCGTCGCGCTGAAATCGGCGAGGCCGGTTAGAACGCTGCGGTCGGTGTCTGTCAGCTTGATCGCCGTTAGCGCCTGCGGTCCGATAACAGCGCGGCTTTCCGGGTAGCTGCTGTGCACGGTCTTGAATGCACTCTCGAACATCGACAGCAGATTTTGGTCGCCGTCGCCTCGATCGCGCGCCGCTTCTATTTGACGCAGGTAGTTCGCGAGCGCCGTGGCTTTCCGATTGCTGTCGCCGAGGATGGCGGCGTTTTTCAGATCCACGGACATGTCGAAATCGCCTGCCGCACCGCTCATGCGCACCTGGCGGTGGCTTGCGTCGGCATGCAGCTCAAGGCTCTGCGTACTGTCATCGTCGAGCTTAAACCGTGTGGTCAGGTCGACCGAGGAAAACACGTCAGTGTCGAACTGAGCCAGCGCATCCAGCTTGAGTTGCGGTGGAACGGCGGTGAGTCCCTGGATGGCCGATTCAAATCCTTCGGCCATGGCGCCAAGCGCGGCAAGTTCTTCTTTACTGAGGTCGCCACCCTGGACCTGAGCCTGCACCGCCAGCGCGTTATCCTGACTGGACAGGGTGATCTGGACGGTTTTGCCGCTTGCTGTTTTCAGGGTCAGGTTGATGCTGTTGTCTGCAACGCCACTGTGAATCCTGGCTTGGGCTGCCGCCAACTCTGCAGGCTCGAGCGCCCGCCCGGTCGATGAGCGAATGACCGACTGGGAGATGTTCTGGTTGGATTGCGCCAGCTGCAGAAGCAGTGTCTCACCCAGTCCCCGGAACCGGCTGCTGGCTGAAGCGCTTCCGAAGTTGCCACCCATGCGAAACGACACTTTGTCAGGCTGCGTGTATTCCCAGGCAAGCGGAGCATCAGGCTCCGCAATGACACCCCGGGAGGTGTAAGTCTGCGCATTGATGGTGTTGTTATCTTGATGCAAGGTGACAATCGATGCGGGGGAGGACAGGGCGTCTGTTGATTCGGTGGTAGTGCCAACGGCGGGCTGGGTGGCAGCAATCCTGGCGACCGCCAGTGGCGGCAAGGAAGAGATTGAAGAGATGACGGTCATAGCTGCTCCATGCTGAGTACCAGTAGTTTCCTACAGGGCTTGTCGGCAGGGGGCTTCATAACTTGAGGTACGAGTGCGAGTGCCGGTGGCTCTGGATGTGTGTTGACTGGGCTGACGCCATCGCTAGCAGGCTAGCTCCCACAATGGATCTCCAGCGTTCATGAGACCCCTGTGGGAGCTAGCCTGCTAGCGATGAACGATGACTCGGTCTAACGGCTGGGCACCCGCCACAAATACCAGGCAGCCACCGTCCGATAAGGACTCCACCCCAACCCGATCTCCACCATCTGGTTGCGCGTCGGCTGCACCTCCAACCCCTTCAACCGCCGATACCCCTCACGCACCCCAAAGTCATCGGCCGGCAAAATGTCCGGCCGTTCCAGGCTGTAGATCAGCAGCATCTCCACGGTCCAGCGACCGACGCCGCGCAGGGTAATCAATCGCTCGATCAACGCCTCATCGTCCATCGCCAACGCCGTCGCATAATCCGGCACCACACCGTCCAGCGCTGCCTGAGCGATGCCCTGAATCGTCGCGATCTTGCTTGCGGAAAAACCGCACCCGCGCAGCTGATCAAACCCGGTCGCGAGAATCTGTTCAGGACGCGGAAACGCCGTCGAAGGAAACAACGCCAGCAGCCGACCGACGATCGCATCCCCGGCTTTGGCGTGCAGTTGCTGATAGGCAATCGCCCGCACCAGCGATTCATACGGATCGCGAGCCGCATGAGGCTGGTGCAGGCAAGGGCCGATGGCCGCGATGTGGCGCGCCCAGTCTTCATCGATGGACGCGAGAAACGCTGTCGCTAGCAAGTAAGGATCGGTCAAGCGTTCACCGCAGGTTTCAGCAGCGCGTTCACTTCCCCGTAGGTGAACGCCTTGAGGTGGCTGCTATCGAGTTTGCCGGTTTCCAGAAAACTTTTGGCCAGGCCAGCCATCGCACCATAAAGAAACTCGGCGATACCGGAACCGGCGCTCAGGCGGCGAACACCCAGCGCTTTCAACGCTTCAGGCGACGGCAACCCCGGCAGCCCCAGTACGTTCACCGGCAGCGGGGTGCCATGGCATAGCGCAGCAATTTCGTACTCGGCCGATACGCCGGCCGCGAACAGTCCGTCAGCACCGGCCGCCTGATACAGCGCCGCACGTTCGAGCGTTTCCGCAACGCGGTCTTCGGCCGGCACCAGGCCCTTGAGGTACACATCGGTGCGGGCGTTGATGAACAGCTTCACCTCGCGGCGCTCGGCAACCTGACGGGCGATTTCGATCTTGCGGGCCAGCAGCTCGGGCGGCGACGCACCGTCTTCGATGTTGATACCGACGGCACCCGCGGCGATCACCGCATCAATCACTTCGGCAACCCGAGTCAGGTCATCGGAATAGCCGGCCTCGATGTCCACGGTCAACGGCAGCGAAATCACGCGGGCGATGGACTCGACGGTCGAGACCAGGCGTTCGAGGGGCAGGGCATTACCGTCCGCGTAACCGTGAGCCCAGGCGACTGCCGCACTGCTGGTGGCCACGGCTTTGCAGCCCAGTTGCTCGACGATGCGCGCCCCGGCGGCATCGGCGACGTTGGTGAGAATCAGCAGACCGTCCTGATGCAGCCTGTGGAATTGCTGGTCGAGCGTGTCCATCGAATTTCCTTCCTTATGAAAAACAGCGAAGAGTCAGAACGCGAGTTGTTGCGTGACCTGCACCGCAGCGTTTTCCAGCCTGAGCAGAAACGCCTTGCGCGGTTGTCCTCCACCATAGCCCGTCAACGAGCCGTCCGCACCGATCACCCGGTGGCAGGGCAAGACAATCGAAATCCGGTTGTGCCCGTTGGCCAGGCCCACTGCACGACTGGCACCGGGTTTGCCCAACAGCGCGGCGATGGTGCCGTAGGTGCTGGTCTGGCCGTAGGGGATTTTCGCCAGCTCGGCCCAGACCTGTCGGGAGAACTCGGTGCCGGGTAAGTACAGCGGCACCTTGAATTCGGTCAGTTTGCCGGCGAAGTACTGGGCCAACTCTATTTCGATCTGCTGCAAGTGATCGTTGTGTCCGGGCGCGACCGCATAGCCATGACGGTTCTGCAACGCTTCGACTTCCCGGGTCAGCGCCGGCCGGTCAAGAAACTCCAGCAGCACCAGCCCGCGCCGTTCGGCCATGGCGATCATCGGTCCCAGCGGCGTGGTCAGGCGCGTGAACAGCAAGGGCTCACTGTTGGCCGCGCGACCGGGGGTGATGTGAAAGGACTTTTGAAAGGCATCGCGAAACCCGCTCAGGGATTCGTAACCGGAATCGAACGCCGCGCTGTCGATGGAATCGCCCTGTCTGATCCCGCCCAGCGCCATGCCCAGGCGTCGGGTGCGCAGCCACGCGTGGAAGGTCATGCCGAAATGTTGCTTGAACCAGCGCCGCAGTTTCAGTGGCTCGATGCCTTCGGCCAGCAACTGGGCATCGGTCCAGCGCAGGTCGGGATCGGCGTCCACCGACTGGAGCAGCTTCTGCACCCAGTCAGGTGCCATGGCGGCCGCGTCCAGTGGTTTGCAACGCAGGCAGGCGCGGTAGCCGGCGGACAGGCAGTCATCGGCATGGGCGAAGAACTCGACGTTCTCCGGCTTCGGTTTGCGCGCCGTGCAGCTGGGGCGGCAGAAGATGCCGGTGGTTTTGACCGCAGTAAAAAACACCCCCTCGTAGGTGGTGTCTCGTTCGAGCATGGCGCGAACCATCTCGGCATGGGGCGGAAGCATCGCGTTTTGTAGGTTCATGGGTTGAGCATAGGGCGCACCGCCTTAGGCCTCCACCGGAAAATCGACAGGAAATTTTTGATGTTTGTCATCACTGGTTAGCCCCCTGTAGGAGCGAGCTTGCTCGCGATGGTCTTAAGGATAACGCGTGTTTTCTGGCTACACGCGGCGCTCTTGAATTCATCGCGAGCAAGCTCGCTCCTACAGTAAGTGGGGGTGTTCAGGCGCGGCGCGCCATCAACAGCACCGAAGCCGCCGCCGACAACAACCCCGCGCAGCACCGATTGAAAATCCGTTTGCCCCGCGGCTTGGCGAACCAGCGGCGCATGTGCAGGCCCATGTAGGCGTAGGCGCCGATGGCGATCCATTCCAGCATCAGGAACAACGCGCCCAGCACCGCAAATTGCGGCGTCACGGCTTGGCTCGGGTCGACGAACTGGGGCAGGAATGCGGTGAAGATCAGGATTGCTTTCGGGTTGCTTGGACCTAGCTTGATTTCGCCAAGGTGGGCGGCCGCTTCCGACCCAGGCTGTGTGAAAACTCCGCAATTGTCTAATTTTCCGATCGTCGAGATCGTAGCGGGGGCGATCATGAAGCGATTTATTGAAGGTGAGACTCGGACGCAAGTCACCTTGCTGCCGGAGTGCCTGGACGACTACGTAACCGAAGAAAATCCAGTCCGAGTGGTTGATGTTTTCGTCGATGAACTCGACCTTGGCGCACTTGGTTTTGAGGGCGTCGATCCTGCTGCAACGGGTCGTCCGGCCTACCACCCAGCGGTGTTGCTGAAGATCTATATCTACGGCTACCTCAATCGAATTCAGTCCAGCCGCCGGCTTGAGCGTGAGGCCGAGCGCAACGTCGAGTTGATGTGGCTAACGGGGCGTTTGGCTCCGGACTTCAAAACCATTGCCGACTTTCGCAAAGA
The DNA here is from genome assembly GCF_059716135.1 of Pseudomonas sp. LBUM1651. Classification (NCBI taxonomy): domain Bacteria; kingdom Pseudomonadati; phylum Pseudomonadota; class Gammaproteobacteria; order Pseudomonadales; family Pseudomonadaceae; genus Pseudomonas; species Pseudomonas sp. LBUM1651. Next base: position 2,654,495 of record NZ_CP166805.1, read on the forward strand.
CAACGGCAAAGCCATTCGTAACGTATGTCGCCAGTTCGTAGTTCTTTGCCGCAACCTCAATCTCTTCTCTCAGTCGATCATCGCCATCGACGGCAGCAAATTCAAAGCCGTCAATAATCGCGACCGCAACTTCACTCAGGGTAAGGTGAAGGCACGCATGCAGCAGATTGAACAGAGCATTGATCGCTATCTGGCGGCGATGGATTCGGCAGATCGGGCAACGCCCGAAGTGGCCGAGGCCAAAGCAGAGCGGCTTAAAGAAAAGATAGAAACACTGAAAAAGCAGATGCAGAAACTCAAGGAAATCGAGGTGCAGCTCCACGAAAGTCCAGACCAGCAGATCTCCCTCACAGACCCAGATGCACGCTCAATGGCCACGGGCGGCCGAGGCACCGGAACGGTTGGCTACAACGTACAAACAGCTGTCGACGACAAACACCATCTGATCATTGCCCATGAGGTGACCAACGTTGGTAATGATCGTGGGCAACTGAGCAATATGGCGAACCAAGCGCGTGAAGAAATCGAGGCTGAATCGCTAACGGTGGTGGCCGACCGAGGCTATTACAAAGGTCTGGAAATCCTTGCTTGCGAGCAAGCCGGCATCACTACCTACGTACCGAAACCCCTCACATCTGGCAGCAAAGCCGAAGGCAGATTCGGCAAGCAGGATTTCATTTATCTGATTGCGTCGGACGAGTATCGATGCCCTGCGGGACAGTTACTAACCAGGCGGCATTCGTCGATGGAAGACGGCATGTTATTGCATTGTTACTACTTCTCGGGCTGCCAGCCCTGCTCAATGCAAAAGCAATGTACGACGGGTAAGGAGCGCCGTGTGAAGCGCTGGGAACATGAGGCTGTAGTCGACGCGATGCAGGTTCGGCTAGAACATGATCCAGCGATGATGAGGGTTCGTCGACAGACCGTTGAACATCCTTTTGGAACGCTCAAGTACTGGATGGGAAGTACCCACTTCCTGACCAAAACCCTGCCGAGGGTGAGCACCGAAATGAGCCTTCATGTGCTCGCCTACAACCTCAAACGAATGATGAGCATCTTCGGCATCGCAGGACTGCTTGAGGTGATCAGGGCGTGAATCCAGCCGCTTGGCTCGCCCGTTAGTAGCCGTTTGGGCTGCTGGCGCGGCCCAAACGGCATTACGAACATCTATGTAGCTGACTAAGGTAATTCGCGCTTCCGCCCGCTTATTCCACAGGCAAACCTCGCGACTCTCAGTTTTCGACGTATTTAGCGCGTTTTCACACAGCCTGGACCCATAGCAGACGTTGCCGCGCGTCGAATGTAGAAGGCTCAGCTTCTATATTTCAGCGCCTCCACCAATGCAGAAAAGGCGGGAGACGCCTGGCGTCTGTTGGGGTAATACAAATGGTAACCCTGAAACTCAGGGCACCAGTCGGCCAAGACTTCTTTGAGTCGGCCGTCATCCAGATATGGTGCTACCAATTCCTCTGGTACGTAGGCCAAGCCAACGCCATCAACGGCGGCATTGAGTACATGCATGATGCTGTTGAAAACAAGTTGTCCATCTGCCTTGACGGTAAAAGCCTGGCCATTCCTTTCAAATTCCCATGCGTAGATCGCCCCTGATGGTCTGTGTCGGATATTCACGCAGTCATGCCCGGTCAACTCATGGGGGGTTGTTGGTGCCGGGTTGCGTTCGAAATATTCTGGAGAACCCACCACAGCCAACCGCCAATCCGGCCCTATGCGAACGGCGATCATGTCTTTGCTGATCGATTCGCCCATGCGAATGCCAGCATCAAATCGCTCCTCGACCACGTTGGTGAACCCATAGTCGACGTAGAACTCCAGTGTGATATCCGGGTAGCTCTTCAGGAAGCTTGCAAGCATCGGCCGAATGCACAACTCAATCTGATCATCAGTACAGGAAATACGAATCGTGCCACTGGGCTTGTCCCGCAGCTCGCCCAGCGCTTCAAGCTCGGCAGTGATCTGATCAAAAAGCGGAGCGATCGAGCGCATCAATCTTTCTCCCGCCTCTGTGGGCGACACATTGCGTGTCGTGCGGGCCAGCAGTCGTATCCCCAGTCTTTGTTCAAGTGCCCGGATCGTATGACTCAGCGCAGAAGGAGTAATGCCCAGTTTGGCGGCGGCTTTCGTAAAGCTTTGATCTCGCGCCACCGCCAGAAAAGCTTGGAGATCGTTGACTTTGGTATTGGCCATTGCTGAGTTTTTCTCAAAACTACATGAAGATTACGCCTACTAATCAAGATATCTCTAATCCGTCAAGCTCTGTCACCTATCTGGAACGGAGTACTGATGATGAGCGAGACACCTGTAACCCTTCTTGAAGCTACAGAAGCCTTGGACTCTCAAGGGCTTGATCGGCGCGCATTCGTAAAGGCCACCGGCGTCAGCATTGCGGCTCTGGGCGTCCTTTCAGTCGCAGGCGGTTCTGCCTTGGCAGCTGACTCGAAAAGCGCTGTCAGCCCGCCGGAAGGCGCCGACAATTTTTACAAAAGCGACAAGGTCACCGTGCAAAAGGTGACCTTCAAGAACTCATACAATCTTCAAATTGTGGGCAATCTTGTAACGCCCAAAAATCTGGCTAGAAACGCTAAAGCGCCTGCAATTATCGTCGGTCATCCCATGGGAGCAGTCAAAGAGCAAAGCTCCATGCTCTATGCACAAAAGTTGGCGGAACAAGGCTTCATCACGCTGGCGATTGACTTGCCTTTCTGGGGAGAGAGTGAGGGCCTGCCTCGAAACCAGGTTGCCCCCGAAATGTATGCCGACGCATTCAGTGCCGCCGTTGACTACCTTGGCACGCGGGACTTTATCGATCGCAACCGTATCGGCGTACTGGGTATCTGTGGCAGCGGTGGCTTTGCCATCAGTGCGGCCAAGATGGATCTGCGTTTGAAAGCCGTGGCCACCGTCAGCATGTACGACATGGGCGCCGTCACCCGTCATGGTCTGAGGCACTCAGTGACTGTCGAGCAACGCCAGGCCATGCTCGCCAAAGCCGCCGAGCAACGCTATGACGAGTTCTCTACCGGAACATTGCAATTTCTGAACTATCTGCCTGCGCAGCCTGGCAAGGAAACCGATCCGGTAACTCGCGAGTTTTGGGACTTCTATCGCACGCCACGCGGCATCCATATCCCTCATGGCAGTACGTTGGAACTAACGCAAAATCGCGCCTTGACCAGTGAAGTCAGGTTCGTGAATTTCTATCCATTCAACGATATCGAAACGATTTCCCCGCGTCCGCTGCTGTTCATATCTGGCGATCAGGCGCACTCCAGAGAGTTCAGCGAGGACGCCTACCAACGCGCCGCCGAACCTAAGGAACTGGCCTGGGTTCCCGGCGCGGGTCACGTGGATCTGTACGACCGCGTGAACTTGATTCCCTGGACCAAGCTCACCGCCTTTTTTACCCGGCACCTGACGGTGGTTGGCTAAAAGGCCAGTGCTTCAGCCAACAACTATTTGATGAGAGGTTTTTGAATGACGGCTCAAGTATTCGACACCCCGGCAGGTGAGGCCCTCGGCACGCCGGGGACTGGGAAACTGCCGGCTTACTGGAGTGGCATCTTTGCGATGACACTGTGCGTATTCGCGCTGATTGCCTCGGAGTTCATGCCTGTCAGTTTGCTCACGCCGATTGCATCGGATCTGCAAGTCAGTGAAGGACTGGCCGGGTATGGGATCGCCATCTCCGGCGCCTTCGCGGTGCTGACAAGCCTTTCGATTTCCAGGCTAGCGGGTTCAATGGACCGCAAGACGCTGTTGCTTCTACTGACCGGGATTATGTGTGTGTCAGGGCTGGTGGTCGGTCTGGCGCCGAACTATACGGTGTACATGATTGGTCGTGCGCTGATCGGCGTGGTGATCGGCGGATTCTGGTCGATGTCGGCGGCAATGGCCATGCGCCTGGTACCTGCCCATAGCGTGCCCAAGGCTCTGGCAATCTTCAACGGCGGCAATGCTTTGGCAACCGTAGTGGCCGCACCACTGGGAAGCTATCTGGGGAGTGTCATCGGTTGGCGGGGTGCTTTTTTCTGCCTTATTCCGGTAGCGATCATCGCGTTAATCTGGCAGTGGATCAGCCTGCCAGCCATGACGCCGGCGCCGCGCAAACCGGGCGCTGGCAATGTCTTCCGATTGTTTAAGAGCCCATTGGTCAGTTTCGGCATGTTGAGTGTGGGCATTTTCTTCATGGGGCAGTTTGTATTGTTCACCTATCTGCGCCCGTTCCTGGAAACCGTCACTGGTGTAGATGTATCCATGTTGTCGATGATCCTGCTGGTCATCGGCGTGGCGGGTTTTGTCGGGACCATTCTGATCGGCACTTTCCTGAAAACCGGAATGTACCGCGTCCTGGTCTGCATTCCACTCTTGATGGCCGCCATTGCACTTTCCTTGATTGTCCTTGGCGGCGGAGTCGTGACAGCTTTTGTACTGCTTGGGCTCTGGGGCCTGATCGCGACGGCGGCGCCTGTGGGGTGGTGGTCGTGGTTGGCCAAGGCGTTGCCCAAGGATGCTGAAGCCGGTGGCGGCCTGATGGTGGCAGTCATTCAGCTATCCATTGCGTTGGGCTCTACCCTCGGCGGGCTGCTGTTCGACGGGAGCGGCTATCGCATGACATTTATCGCAAGCTCTATCTTGCTGGTACTCGCGGCAGTGACGGCCTTTTTCACATCGCGAAACCAGGTTTAATAGAAGGCAGATTGAGTAAGGCAGGCAACTGTCCACAATTTGTCCGATCGGATTTGATCCAACGTCTGCTATTGGCCCAGAGTGTGTAAAAACGTCAGATTGGGTTTTTATATCGACGCGAGGAGACCGTGCTCAGGTTTTGCAACTGATCAAGGCCACGACGCTTCCAGGAACAGTTAAAACGACTCAGTAGCCTCTTAAAGCCCTTTGGATGGGGTAAAAGCGGCCGGTTTTTTACGCCGTTAACGCTTTCATCAAGCCAGTGGTGCCGATGACTTTCATGACCCGTTTCAGGTTGTAGGCGAGCACGTTCAGACTCATCTCTGCACTGACCCCGTTGAGCTTTCGCGTCAGGAAGTGTGTTGCGCCCATCCATTGTTTGAGCGTCCCGAAGGGATGCTCAACCGTCCGTTTTCGGATCCGCATCATTTCCGGCGCGTTGCTCAGCCTGTTCTGCATTTCCTCCAGGACGGCTTCATGCTCCCAGCGTCGAACCCGCCGTTCCGTGCTCGGTGTGCACTGCGGTTTCATTGCGCAGCCCCGGCATTTCGAACTCCAGTAACGGTGCAACGTCAGACCTTTTTCAACGTTGGTATAGTGCCAGATCAGCGCCTCTCCAGCCGGGCAAATGTATTCGTTTTTTGCAGCGTCATAGATGAAGGCATCGTTATTGAAACGCCCGTCCGCTTTGGCTCCAGAGGTCATCGGCTTGGGCACATAGGCAGTGATGCCTGCATCGTGACAAGCCAGGATCTCTTCGCTTTTGAAGTAACCTCGGTCAGCCACCACCGACAACGTATCTGACGCCATCGCCTCTCGTGCCTGCTGGGCCATCGAGCTGAGTTGGTCGCGGTCAGAGCCGACGTTGGTCACCTCGTGCGCAACGATCAAGTGGTGCTGAGTATCGACCGCTGTCTGCACGTTGTAGCCGACGATTCCAGTGCCGCGCGTCATCATGGAACGGGCGTCTGGATCGGTCAGTGAGACCTGTTTATCCGGTGATTCGTTGAGCTGAGTTTCAATGACCTGTAACTCTTTCATCTGAGCTTTGAGCTTGTCGATTTTCTCTTGCAGACGAGCAGCCTTGGGCTGAGTTATCGAGGGTTCTTGCCGATCGGCTTCGTCGAGCGCAGTCAGGTACCGATTGATACTCGATTCAATTTCTTCCATCCGCCGCTTTAGCTTGGCGCTGTTGAAATTGCGGTCGCGGTTGTTGACGGCCTTGAATTTACTGCCGTCGATGGCGACCAGATTTTCTCCGAACAGTCCCGACTGCTGGCACAGCACCACGAATTGGCGGCAGACGCCTCGGATGGCCTTGCTGTTGCCTTTTCGGAAGTTGGCGATGGTCTTGAAATCGGGCATCAAACGTCCGGTCAGCCACATCAGTTCGACGTTGCGTTGGGCTTCTCGTTCAAGACGCCGGCTCGATGGAAGGCGGTTCAGATAGCCGTAGATGTAGATCTTCAGCAGGATCGCGGGATGGTAAGCCGGCCGGCCAGTATCAGCCGGTATGGCGCCTTCGAAACCCAGTTTGACCAGGTCGAGTTCGTCGACAAAGACGTCGACTACGCGCACCGGATTGGTATCCGTGACGTAATCGTCGAGGCTCTCCGAAAGGAAGGTTCCTTGGCCTCGATGTTCACCTTGGATAAAGCGCTTCATGGGCGATCCCTGCGATGAAATCCTCAGAAATCATAGCAAGGGTTTGCGAAAGCGTTTTTACACACTCTGGGCCGATTGCAGTCTTTAGAAGATTTTATATTGCCCATCGCTAGGCTTGCCGGCGGCCACCAAAAACTCCTGTCGCGCCAAGGTCAGCATCCCCGCCGGCGCGCCGGTCACCACATTTTCTGCCCCCGGATCCGCGCGCCACAATTGCCACGCGAGGTAGAACAGGTACGCCGCGCCGACAATCTTGATCCCGTAGAACAACAGCGCCGAGGTTTGCAGCACCACCGCCAACCCGGCCGAGGCGAGGGCGATCATCCCGGCGAACGCCAGCAGCCGACCGATACCCGCCACACACGCGGTACGATAGCCGTAGCGCGTCGAGTTGCTGGCCGACAGCAGGTTGTTCGGGCCGGGGGCCATGTTCAGGGCGAAGCAGGCCGGGAGAAAGAGGGAGAGGGTGGCGAGGTCCATGATCGGCTCCAGTAACGAGAGCATATTTTTACCACAGGTGCCGTGCGCCTCGACCCGTACAACCGTGAACCGCAGGCACCCTACAATCATGGGAGGCAGTGACTATTCGATCGGGTCGAGTTGATCCAGCGCCCGGTTGACCGCCAGCTCGCCGAGCATGATGACTTGTGCAATGCCCAACAGGGTATTGCGACTCGGCCCGTCCACGTGGTCCGCCAGATCCATGGTCATGACGTTGGCCGAGGCCAGCGACTCGCACGCATGGGCCAGCAGGGTTTCGGTGTCGAGCTCAGGATTGACGCTGAACATCTTTCCGATTGTGCGCGGGGTGCCTTTGAGGTCGGCAGCCGACGGGAAGTGATAGTCGAGGGCTCGTTCGGCGGCCTCGTTGAGTTTTTTTGAATCGGGTTCGTACGGGGAGGCCGGATTGGTGTCTGGCGGGTTGGGCGTTACTTTGAACATAGATACACTCCTTACGTCATTAAAAGGAGCCATCACTCTCGCTACCAAACGAAGGGTGGCGGCCATGCGCAGGTTGGTAGACCGGGACGTAAGGAAACCGGCGCGCCCGAAGACGCCCTGTGCATGACCACCATAATGCAGTTCGAAAAGACGCTGCGAATCATGATGCTTTGCACCTTACGATCACCCGGGGCTACCAAACCCCATCGCTGTTATTCAGCGACCGGAAAACGATAGAGCCCAGGCCCAAGGCGCGCAAGCCGGCGGATTCTGGCGCACCCGTAGGCAACGACGCAAGGTTGTGTAGCTTTCAGGAAGTAAATCTGGCCGCACTTAAACAAGCGGGTTAAACAAGAGGATTCCGCCGTCCAATTGATCGTTCCCACGCTCTGCGTGGGAATGCAGCCGGGGGTGCTCCGCGTCCCAAAAGCCGAACGCGGAGCGTCCGTTGAGGCATTCCCACGCGGAGCGTGGGAACGATCAGTGAGGGGGTTATTTCGCGAATTTCTTCGCGCCGGCCACGCACAGAATCACCGCCACAGTCACCGCCAGCATGCCAATGCTGACCTGCTCGTGCAGCAACGTCGCCGCCAGCGCCAAGCCAAAAAACGGCTGCAGCAATTGCAGCTGCCCCACCGCAGCAATCCCACCTTGCGCCAGCCCGCGATACCAGAACACAAACCCGATCAGCATGCTGAACAGCGACACATAACCGAGGCTAAACCACGCTGGCATGCTGATCCCGGCAAACGAAACGGGTGTGAGCCACCAGGTCAACAACGCCATCACCGGCAGCGACAGCACCAGCGCCCAGCAAATCACCTGCCAGCCGCCGAGTGTCCGGGACAGCTTCGCCCCTTCGGCATAACCGAGGCCGCAGGCCAGGATCGCTGCCAGCATCAGCAGGTCGCCTTCCGGGGAGGCGGTCAGGCCTTGGGACACGGCAAATCCCACTACCAGCAAACTGCCCAGTATCGAGAAAAACCAGAACACCGGCCGCGGGCGCTCGCCACCGCGCACCACGCCAAACACGGCAGTCGCGAGCGGCAACAGACCCACGAAGACGATCGAGTGCGCCGAGGTCACGTATTGCAGGGCCAGTGCCGTCAACAGCGGAAAACCGACCACCACGCCCATGGCCACGATGATCAGCGGCAACAACTGGCTCCGCGCCGGGCGTTTTTCCTTGAACAACCACAGCATGCACAGCGCCAGCACGCCGGCGATGGTGGCTCGGGCGACGGTCAGGAACACCGGATCGAATTCCAGCACCGCGACCCGCGTGGCGGGCAGCGAGCCGCTGAAGATCACCACGCCGATCAGCCCGCTGAGCCAGCCGCTCGTGGTGTTTTCCCGAGGCTGGGTGTTCAGATTCGATACTCGTTCCATTGAGGTCACACTCGACAGAGGGTTAATGCGGCGGGTTGCCTTGAACGCATCGTATGGCCGACTATTAAGACAATCAAAAAATTGTCATGGATACATCGCCCTATGCCTCGCTTGCGCTACAAGTCGCTGGTCGACACCTTTGCCGCAGACATCCGTTCAGGACATTTGCCGCCCGGTACGCGCTTGCCCACCCATCGTCAGCTCGCCGCTGCGCATGGGCTGGCGTTGGTCACCGCCAGCCGCGTGTACGCAGAGCTTGAGGCAATGGGCCTGGTCAGCGGCGAAACGGGGCGGGGCACGTTCGTCAGGGAGACGTCGCTTCCGCCCGGTCAGGGCGTCAGCCAGCACGTGGTTGCCGTGGGCATGGCCGATCTCAACTTCAATTACCCGTCATTACCCGGTCAGGCTGACCTGTTGCGCACGGCCCTGCGTCAGCTCGCGTTATCCGGCGACCTCGAATCCCATCTGCGCTATCAGCCCCATGCCGGGCGCCTGCATGAGCGGGCCTCGATCGCGAACCATCTGGCGTCGCGCGGGTTGAGCGTCCAGGCCGAACAGGTGTTGATCGTCAGCGGTGCCCAGCATGGATTGGCGGTGACGATGATGGCGTTGCTCAAACCGGGCGATGTGATCGCGGCGGATGCGTTGACCTACACCGGTTTCAAGGTGCTGGCCGAATCGCTGCACCTGGAAATCGTGCCCATTCCCGCCACGGACACCGGGCCTGATCTTGATGCGTTGGAAGCGCTTTGCCGGCGCCGGTCGGTGCGGGCCGTCTACACCATGCCGACGCTGCATAATCCGCTGGGTTGGGTCATGGATGCGCAGTGGCGAGATCAGTTCGTGTCGATTGCGCGCCAGCATGACCTGTTGATCATTGAAGACGCCGCGTACGCCTTCCTGGTTGAAGACGCCCCGGCACCCTTGGCCGAATTGGCGCCGGAACGGACCGTCTACGTGTCGGGGTTCTCCAAGAATGTCGCCACGGGGCTGCGCGTCGGTTTCGTTGCCGCGCCGGTCGAAAAGGTGCCGGCACTGGAGCGTGCGATCAGGGCAACCACCTGGAACACTCCCGGCGTGATGACGGCAATCACCTGCGCATGGCTCGACGATGGAACCGTGAGCCAACTGGAAGCGCAAAAGCGTGCGGACGCCCAGGCCCGGCAAGCCATGGCCGCCGAGCTGCTGAAAGGGCTGCGCTGCATGACTCATCCAAATTCGTACTTTCTGTGGTTGCCTCTGGCGGAAGACGCCAGAGCGGATCAGATCGCCATGGAGTTGATGCACGAGCAAGTCGCCGTCTCCACCGCCGAACCTTTCGTAACCGCTGTCCACGTTCCGCATGCAATCCGCTTGGCGCTAGGGTCGGTGGACATGGATTCGCTTCGACAAGCATTGATCAAAGTGAAGCGGGTGGTCGGCGCTTATTCGTGACGCGGGTGGGCAGTTTTCTTCAATACGGGCGCCGGACCGCTCTTTACCTTGAGGCCTGGTTCAACTGAATTGAAGAAGGTACGCAATGAGTCTGATTATTTCGATGGCAGCGTTTGCGCTGGTGGCGTCGATCACGCCGGGGCCGGTGAACATTGTGGCGTTGAGTTCCGGCGCTCAGTTCGGTTTTCGCGCCAGTCAGCGGCACGTGGCCGGAGCGACACTGGGTTTTGTGTTGCTGCTGGTGCTGATGGGATTGGGGTTGCATGAGGTGTTGGAGCTGTGGCCGGCGTTGACGCGGGTGGTGCAACTGGCCGGCGTGGCGTTTCTGTTGTTCATGGCGTGGAAACTGGCGGCGGACAGCGGTGAACTTGATGCCAAGGATTCGGCACGGGCGCCGTCGATGCTGTACGGCGCGGTGATGCAATGGCTCAACCCGAAAGCCTGGCTGGCCTGCGTGGCGGGCATGGGGGCGTTTGTCGCGGATGGCGAGGCGCGACTGGTCTGGCAGTTTGCTGCGGTGTATCTGGTGATCTGCTACCTGTCCGTCGGCTGCTGGGCGTATGCCGGGACCTTTTTGCGCGGTTACTTGAACAACCCGGCGGGGATGCGATTGTTCAATCGGATCATGGCGGCGTTGCTGGCGATGAGTGCGGCTTATCTGCTACTACCTTAGTGGGATGCTGACAGGCTTTTGTGGCGAGGGAGCTTGCTCCCGCTGGGCTGCGAAGCAGCCCCATTCCCCATTACTGCTGAGCGACCTTGTATGCCGGTATTGCGACGGCTTCGCCGTCGAACGGGAGCAAGCTCCCTCGCCACAGGGCTTTGTGTTAGCCACAGTGGCTTGTTAGCTGCAGGAAATGCGCACTGCCTCAACCGCGATACTGCCCCGGCGTGGCCGCCAGATGCTGTTTGAAGGCCCGCTGAAAATGCGCCTGATCGGCAAACCCCGCTTCCAGTGCCACGTCAGCGATCAGCTGGCCGCTGCGCAGTCGATCCTGGGCGAACTGGATGCGCCGGTTGACCAGAAAGGCGTGGGGCGTCATGCCGTAATGCTGTTTGAAGGCGCGGATCAGATACGACGGCGACAGTTGTGCGGATTCGCAAATATCTTCGAGCTTGAGCAGTTGCGTGCAGTGGTCGCGGATGTAATCCGCCGCGCGTTCCAGTTTGAAATTGGGTTCGCGCAGCGGTTGATCGCCGGGGTTGAGTCGTTGCTGCACTTCGGTGAAAAACTCGACCGCGGCGCTGTGTTTGCTCAGTACATCTTGCTCAGTGTCGACCAACACCTCATACAACGCCTTCAGGCCGGCAAACAGGCTGGCGTCACCCGTATGGGTGATGGAAAACCGCCGAAACGCCAGGTCGCTGCTGAACCCGAGCTGATGCTGCAAATCAGTGAGCCAAGGTGTATCGACGTACAACATCAAATACGACCACGGCTGATCGTCGATCGGATTGCAGGCATGGACATCACCGGGATTCATCAGCACCACCGTGCCGGCGCTGACCTCAAACTCCGATTGTTCATGGAGATAGGTACTGCGCCCGGCGGTAATCGCACCGATGGAAAAATGCTCGTGAGCATGCCGGGTGTAGCAGACCTCACGGCCGTCGGCGATGGAGCGGGCTTCGATGAAGGGCAGGGCGTCATCGCGCCAGAAGCGCGGGGCCTTGTCAGCGTCTTTGGCAGTGGTGGACTTCATCGTCGGTGTCCTCGGCAGGTCAGCGTCAGAGTGTATTAGCTCTCGCCGTCAAAGGCTCGTTGCAGCGCCGCGATGTCGAGTTTTTTCATCTGCATCATCGCGGCCATGGCGCGCTGGGATTTCACCGTGTCGGGGCTTTTCAGCATGTCCATCAACGCGATGGGCACGATCTGCCACGACACGCCGAATTTGTCCTTGACCCAGCCGCATTGCTGGGCCTCGACAGGTCCGCCCACCGACAGGCGCCCCCAGAAGTGGTCGACTTCTTCCTGAGTCTGGCAGTTGACCTGAAACGAGATCGCTTCGTTGAACGTGAAGACCGGGCCACCGTTGAGGCCGGTGAAGCTTTGCCCGTCGAGTTCGAAACTGACCGTCAGGACCGAGCCTTCGGGTTGACCGTGGACTTCCTGACCGGCTTTGCCGTAGTGGGTGATGGCGGTGATTTTTGAATGATCGAAGATGCCGCAGTAATACTTCGCGGCCTCTTCGGCCTGGTTGTCGAACCACAGGCAGGGTGTGAGTTTTTGCACGCGTTGCATGGCGCTGCTCCTCTACTCGAGATTCATGCTGAGCTATCAGCGTAGCCAGCCTGTCGTCGTCCGGGAGTACCGTAGATCGACAAAACACCGGTCAGAAATCCCAGCGGGTTGTCAGTTGCAGGCTGCGCGGTTCGCCATAGAACCCGGTGCCGAAGTTGCCGAGCCCGGTGTAGTAGGTCTTGTCGAAGAGGTTCTTCACGTTCAGCGTCGTGCTCAAGTGATCGTTGAAGCGGTAGCGCGCCATGACGTCCACCAGGGCGTAGCTTTGCTGGGTGACCGTCGAGGACTGGCCGAAGTTGACCGTGTCATTGGGGTTGGGCTGGAACACATTGCCGAAGAATTCGCTCTGCCAGTTCACGCCGCCACCGACGGTGAGTTTTTCCAGCGCGCCCGACAGGCGATAAGTGCTGAACACCCGAACCACCTGTTCCGGCGCCGTTGTTTGCAGGATCGAACCGTAGACGTGATCGCCCTTGGCATCGCGGGTGTGGTTGTAGCTGTAACCGGCCGACAGGTTCCAGCCGTCCATCACTTCGCCGGCCAGTTCGACCTCAAATCCCTTGGTGGTCGCGCCTTGCACTGCACGGTACACCGACTCGCTATCGACGCCGCTGACGTACTCGGCCAGGTTGTCCTGCTCGATACGGAACACGGCGAAACTGGCGTTCAAGCGGCCGCCAAAGTATTCGGCCTTGATCCCCGCTTCGTAGCTGTCGCCTTGCACCGGGTCGAGCAATTTGCGCTGGGCATCCTTGCTCATCTGCGGCTGATAGATGCTGGTGTAGCTGGTGTACACCGAGTACGTGTCATCGAGGTCATAAACCAGTCCGGCGTACGGTGTGACCACGCCGGTCTGGCGGTAACTGTCGTGCAGGTCCGGGGTGTTCGGGTCGCTGTAGTCCAGGTCATCGTTGGCCTTGAACTGACTGACGCGGGTGCCGAGGATGACCGCCAGGTTGTCGGTGGGCTTGAGTCGCGTGGCGAGGTAGGCACCGGTCTGCCGCTGGACGATGTCGTTGTCGCCAACCTTGGCGATGTCCGGTTTCGGGAACTCGCCGCGCCAGTCGTAGATGCTGCCGTCGACGGGCGGGTAGATCGAGCCGTGCACCGGGATGTCCTGGCGGGTGTTCATCGACATGAAGCCGGCGATCAACTCGTGCTCGCGACCGAACAGGCGGAACGGGCCGGTGAAGTTGACGTCGAGGTTATCCTGCACCTGGTCGCCCTTGAACTGGCCCATGTACATGAACATGCCGTTTCCGCTGACCGGATCCGGGTTGCCGCCGCTGGCCGAGGCGAGGAAGGTGTCGTGCTGACGGTGCTTGCGGTCGTAGCTGACCTTGAGCTTCCAGTCGTTGGTCAGTTGCTGCTCCACCGAGGCGAAGATCGTCTGGTTGGTGAAGTCGCGACGACTCCAGTCGGTGGCCGGGTTGAACGAGCGGGAAAAACGCGTGCGCGAACCGTCGCTGTTGTACATCGGGAAGCCGGTCCAGCTGGCGCCACGGGAACGGGTGTTCTGCTGGTCGATACCGAAGGTCAGCAGGGTATCCGGCGTCAGGTCGGTTTCGAGGATGCCGTAGGCAATGTCCCGGGTGTTGCGGTAGTTATCCATGTAGGCGCTGCGGTCCTGATAAGCCCCGACGAAACGTCCGCGCAGGTTGCCGCTTTCGGTCAGCGGGCCGGCGATATCGGCCGTGCTGCGATAGTTGTCCCAGGAACCGACGGCGCCGGTGATCGAGGCCTTGAACGCTTTGGTGGGACGTTTGCGGATCAGGTTGACGGTGGCCGATGGATCGCCCGATCCGGTCATCAGGCCGGTCGCACCCTTGATGATTTCGACGCGGTCGAAGGTCACCATGTCGGTGCTGGTGGTGCCGTAATCGTAGACGCCGTCGTAGTCGGTGTTGACGCCGTCGTACTGGAAATTGGTGATCGGCAGGCCACGGCTGGAAAACTCCCAGCGTTCGCTGTCGTAATTCTGCACGCTGATGCCGGGCACGCGACGCAGGGCGTCGGCGATGCTGGTGGAGCCCTGATCGTCCAGTTGCTGACGGGTGATGACTGTCACCGACTGCGGCGTTTCGCGCAGGGACAGTGGCAGACCGGTGGCCGAAGAGGTCGATCCGGTGGTGTAGGAATGGGTGTCTTCGGTAATGGCGCCCAGCGCCTGGCCGGAAATGTTGGTGGCGCCCAGTTCCAGCGGACCCTCTGCTGCAGGGGCGGCTTTGAGGACATAACCACGGTCGCCTTGGGATTGCGCTTGCAAGCCGCTGCCTTGCAACAGGCGCTGCAAACCCTGCTGTTCGGTGAACTCGCCATTAAGGCCTGGACTGCGCTTGTCACTCGCCAGATCGTTATGACCGGCGAGGAAAATCCCCGCTTGTTCGGCGAAACTGTTCAGTACGCTCACCAGCGAACCGGCAGCGATTGCGTAGTAACGCTTGTGGCTGCCTGACTGTTCACTGGCGGCGGATGTTTCGGCGTGAGTGTGCGTCGAAACAAGACTGAACAACGCGACCGGAAGGGCCAGGGCCAACGGTCGCAAGGCAAAACGAGTGCGAATGAAGGCGTCGCGCAAAGGGGTGTTCCCTGGAATCAAATCGAACGGCAATTGAAGGACTTCACAGGGTTAACCGAACGAGAAACGCAAAAGGGAACTGCGGCGCTAAAAGTTTCTGGCTCACACTTTCGGACCGACACTGACCCACCACGCCAGGGTTTTCCCCACGCGTATCGGTAGCGCCGCTTCCAGCAGGCGCAAGGCCTGATCGGTGTCCTTGAGCGGAAACGAACCCATGACCGGCAACCCTGCGATGGCAGGGTCGCAGGCCAGATGCCCGTGACGGTAGCGGCTCAGCTCTTCGATCAACTGGCCCAGCGGCAGGTTATCCGCCAGCAACACACCGCGGCGCCAGGCTTCGCGGCCAGCCGCAGCCTCGGAGGAGGGCGGAATGTGGCTTTGCGTGAACGCCAATTGGCGTCCGGCCTCGACCACCTGCACCTGGCCCTGAGTGGTTCGGACTTCGACCGCGCCTTCGTAGACGTTGAGCAACGTCTGGTGTTCTTCCTGACACACACTGAAACGCGTGCCGAGCGCGCGCATCCGGCCCTGGGCGGTTTGTACCAGAAACGGTCGGCTAATGTCCTTGGCGGTGTCGATCAACACTTCCCCGGCACTCAACAGCAACAGGCGTTGCGTGGTGTCAAAACGCACATTCAATGCGCTCAGAGCGTTGAGCCAGATCCGGCTGCCGTCGCTGAGCAGGCTTTCGCGGGTTTCGCCGGTGCCGGTAGAGAGGTCGGCAGTCCAGCGGCCCAAGGCATCCGGCAGCGAAGTTTCGCGCCAGGCGTTCCAGCCCAGCAGGCCGCCCGAGGCCAGGATGAGCAGGCTCTTGACCGTTTGCCGGCGCGTGATTGGCGAGCGCGCGGTGTTGCGCAACACCAGGCCGGCGGCCTGCGGCTGATCGTCCTGCAACGCGGCGAAGCGCTGGCCGACGCGCTCGACATAACGCCAGGCCGCCTGATGATCGCCACTTTGCGCCAGCCAGGCTTGCCAGCGCTGACGCTCGTGTTCGCCGACCTGCTGATCGTTGAGTTGCACATACCATTGCGCTGCCTGTTCGAGGCTGGCATGGCTGATGGTGTTGGAGGCGGCAGATGGCATGCGCTTACTCGATCAACAGGCCGTCAAGCTCGGCCTCGAGCATCGCGCAATGCATCAGCGCTTGCGCCAGGTACTTTTTCACCATGCGCTCGCACACGCCGATTTCTTCGGCGATGGCGCGGTAGGGCAGGCCGTGCAACTGGGCGAGGATGAACGCGTCGCGCACATTCTTGGGCAGGCGCAGCAGCATGGCGTCCACTTCGTACAGGGTTTCGACGATGATCGCGCGTTGCTCCGGCGACGGTTGAACCGCCTGCGGGCGCGAGGCCAGCGTCTCCAGCCATGCCTGTTCCAGTTGCCGACGGCGCCAGTGATCGATGCACAAGCCCCGGGCGATGGTGGCCAGGTAAGAACGTTCGCGAGTTTCGCAATCGAACACCTGCGGGCGCTTGAGCACCCGGATGAAGATGTCATGGGCAAGGTCAGCGGCATCGAACGCATTGCTCAAGCGACGGCGCAGCAACTCATGCAACCAGCGGTGATGAGTGACGTAGAGGTTCTGAATGCTGGAAGAATCGGCGATCATCATCGTGAGCACGTGTCCTGGGCGACAGGCGCCTTCGGTGCGAATAAGAATTGATCGCGATTAAAGCAAAAGCTTTGGTTGTGTGCAAATGATATTGGTTTGCTTTTATGGTGCGTGAATTTGCGTGCAGTCAATATGACTCATGGTGGTGTCATAGTGACTATTTAAGGCTGGGTCAAATTGACTGCTTGTGCTCTAACCCATTGATTTACAGGCATGACCAACCTGGCATGAAACCTGAAATAACAAACGTACAACTGGTCTGATTCAGGAGTACGAAAAAATGTTCGCTTACTTCAGCAATCCTCAGAACGTCCTGCACCTGTCGAGCAAAGTCCTGGGCGCGGGCCTGGCGCTGCTGCTGGCGGGGATCTACGGCGCTTATCTTTACGCCGGACATTTGCCGATCGTGGTGCTGGTCTCGATGCATGCCATGACCATCATCGGCCCGACCCTGATCAAGATCGGCTACGTCATGCGCCTGCTGGCCCAGCATCGGTTGGGCAGTCGTCTGGTCAGGGCGGTGGCCTGATGCGCCAGCTCGCTGCCGCACCGGTTTTCAGCCTCGGCTTTCGCCCGTTCTTTTTGGCCGGCGCCGGGTTTGCAGCCATCGCCGTGGCGGTCTGGGCCGTGTGGTTGTACGGGCGCTTGCCCGGTGCGCAACCGGTCGGCGGCATGCTGAGCTGGCATCGGCATGAAATGCCGTTCGGGTTCGCATCGGCGATCATCGCCGGGTTCCTGCTGACGGCGGTGCCAAACTGGACCGGGCGCGCGGGGCTCAACGGTTGGCCTTTGATCGGTCTGCTGCTGGTATGGCTGTTGGCGCGACTGGCGTGGCTGATGCCAATCCCTGCAGTTGCGTTGATTGCGCTGCAAATACCTTTTCTGCCGTTGCTGGCATGGGTGCTGGGTCGGGACCTGGTGGCCGCCGGCAAACGCGACAATTACCCGATTCTGCTGGTCGTCGCGCTGCTGGCCGCGACTCAGGCCATGACGCTGTGGGGGATTTCCACCGATGACGTCGGCCTGCAACGGCGCGGTGTGCTCGCGGCCGTGTGGTTGATCGGCGCGTTGATGAGTGTGATTGGCGGGCGCGTGATTCCGTTCTTTATTCAGCGCGGTTTGAATCGTCCTACGGCCAACCCGGTCCATCCGCTGCAAACCCGGGTGTTGCTGGCGAGCAGTTTGCTGGCTGCCGTTTCCTTTGCCGGCGGTTTGAACGACATTCCCCGAGGGTGGCTCGCGGCGCTGTTTTTACTGATCGGCGGCTTGCACCTGCTGCGCCTGTGGCGTTGGCATGATTGGGGGATCTGGCGGGTGCCGCTGCTGTGGTCGTTGTATCTGGCGTATGCGTGGCTGGCGATTGCCGCACTGGCGATGGCGCTATGGCACGCGGGTGCAATGCCGCAACAGAGCCTGGCCACCCATTCGTTGGCTGTCGGCGGGATCGGCGGCTTGATCCTGGCGATGATTGCCCGGGTCAGCCTCGGTCATACCGGGCGGTTGTTGCAGCCGTCGAAAACGATTGTGGTCGGGTTTTTCCTGCTGTTGATCGCCGGCCTGTGTCGGGTGTTTCTGGTGCCGTTTTCCGGGGGCGGACTGGCGCTGTCCGCGCTGTTCTGGTGTATCGCGTTCGGGCTGTTCCTGGTGCGCTACACCGACGTATTGCTCAAGCCGAGGGTTTAAGGCCTCCCTGTTCGGCGATCCAGCGCGTTGCAAGATCGATGAAGGCGCGCAGCTTCGGCTGAGTCTGGGTGCGGCTGGGAAAGTACAGGTACAACGCCGAACTGAGCGGCACGAACGGCTGCAGTACACGTTCCAGTCGACCGTCTGCCAACTCGTCGGCAATCTCCAGATCACAGGCGTACGCTAGACCCGATCCGCTGCGAGCGGTCGCCACCAGCAGCCTCCGGTCGTTGACGATCACGCCGCCTTCGACACCCACGGTAAAGTCGCGTCCCTCGCGGCGAAACTCCCAGCGGTGGGCGCTGCCGGAAGTCGAGAAGCGAAAGCCGATGCACTGATGACGGGTCAGGTCCTCGGGGCTGGCGGGTTTGCCGGCCTTGGCGAAATAGTCCGGGGCGCCCACCACCGACCATTGCAGATCGGGCGTGAGGCGCACCGCGATCATGTCTTTTTCGATGGATTCGCCCAGCCTGATCCCGGCATCGAAGCCGCCCGCCATCAGGTCCACCGTGGCGTCGTCGAGGGAAATTTCCAGGGTGACTTGCGGGTAGGCTTCGCGAAACAGCGGGATCAGCGGCTCCATCAGCAAGGCACCCGACAGCCGCGGTGCGGTGATGCGCAGCGTGCCCATCGGCTGATCGCGAAAGCCGCTGAGCCCCTTCAGCGCCTCGTCGATTTCACTGGCCGCGGGACGCAAACGGGCAAACAGGCTGGCGCCGGCCTCGGTCAACGCCACCCGGCGCGTGGTGCGCTGGAACAGCAACACGCCGGTGCGGCGCTCCAGCAATTTGATGGCATGGCTGATCGCCGTCGGAGTCACCGCCAGGCGGGTGGCAGCCAGGGTGAAACTCTTGTGCTCGGCCACCGCCAGAAACACGGTCAAGCCATCGAACGGATCGTGATTCATCGCAGGCGCCATTATGAAAGAGAGCTTCATAGTGCTTGTAACACGAGGCCATTTTTCCGGGCAATTTTCCTGCGTACCTTGTGCCTATCCCCACTGAAAACAAGGAAACACGCTCATGACCACTTCCCATACTTTCAACCGTATCTGGCTCATCACTGGCGCTTCCCGTGGTATCGGCGCAAAAATCGCTGCTGCCGCACTGGCCAACGGCGACGCGGTGGTTGCCACCGCACGTGACGCCAGCAGCATCACTCAGCGCTTTGGCGAACAACCCGGTTTGCTGGCCGCCAGCCTGGACGTGACCGACGAAGCACAAGGCATTGCGGTCGCCCAGGCAGCCATTGACCACTTCGGGCGCATCGACGTGCTGGTCAACAACGCCGGTTTCGGTTTGCTGGGCGCGGTGGAAGAAGCCAGTGCCGATGAAGTACGGCGCGTGTACGAAACCAACGTCCTCGGTCTGCTGAACGTTACCCGCGCCGTCCTGCCACACATGCGCGCCGCTCGCAGCGGGCATGTGATCAACCTGTCGTCGGTGGGCGGTTACAGGTCGGGGCCGGGTTTTGGCGTCTACTGCTCGACCAAATTCGCCGTTGAAGGCTTGAGCGAGGCCTTGCACGCCGAGCTGGCGCCGCTGGGCATCAAGGTGACCATTGTCGAGCCCGGTTACTTCCGCACCGAATTCCTCGAAGGCAACTCGCTGGTCGAGTCGCCGTCGTCGATTGCCGACTACGACAGCACCGCGGGCGAAGTGCGCAAGATCGCCAAGGCCGTGACCCTGAACCAGCCGGGTGACCCGGACAAACTCGCTCAGGTCATGATCACCCTGGTGGAAGCGGAAAATGCGCCACTTCGCTTGCCGCTGGGCAGTGATTGCGTCGCAGCGATTGAAGCGAAAAACAGCTTTGTTGCCGATGAGTTGCAGGTTTGGCGTGAAGTGTCGGTGTCCACCGACTTCTAAGAGTCAAACGCAAAAAAAGGCTGCCCATTGAGGCTAATGCCGGTCAGTTAAGCAGATTTGTAGGAGCGAGCTTGCTCGCGATGGACTTCAAGGCGACGCGTTTATCCAGAAAATACGCGTTATCGTTAACGTCCATCGCGAGCAAGCTCGCTCCTACAGGGGGCAGCTTTCGCCTAACTGATAGGCATTAGCCCATTGAGGCTGAAGATTTTCCTAGTGACATTGTGTGACCGGTGGTCGATGAACCGGTCTCGCCCGGCATTTTGCGCTTAGCTGAAAGGATAACGCCGACCCACCACAATAACGGCGTCACCGTGAGTCTGAGGAAATTCGCCATGATGACCTTGAACATCAATGGCAAGGATCAGGAGCTGGACGTCGGGGGTGTGAGATGAAACGACATCTTGTGCTTGGCGCGGTGGTGCTGGTCGGTCTGGCGGTCTACGCCTCGGACCTGTTTGCTGAAGACAAGGAAGCAGTGCAGGCTTTCGATACGGTGCAGAAAGTCTTCCAGAGCCAGAGCCCGCGTTGCATTTTCGTGACTCAATTCAATCGCTGTGCAGAGGCTCGAGGGCCTTGTCCGGTGGCCGGTAGTTGACCGGCGGTCTGTTAGCAGGGAGTCAAAGCGGGT
Source organism: Pseudomonas sp. LBUM1651 (assembly GCF_059716135.1). Classification (NCBI taxonomy): domain Bacteria; kingdom Pseudomonadati; phylum Pseudomonadota; class Gammaproteobacteria; order Pseudomonadales; family Pseudomonadaceae; genus Pseudomonas; species Pseudomonas sp. LBUM1651. Next base: position 2,675,249 of record NZ_CP166805.1, read on the forward strand.
AGGGAAGACTCTAAAGTACATACCCGCCACTGGAGTAAGTAATGCTGATCCCAGGCAAACCGGTCAAACACGGCGCTAGCGCAGACCCTTCGCTTTCGCCGCAACAGGCACGCGAAGTGCTGCGTGACAGGGCGCGCCAGGCCGAGCAGGAAGTGATCGGCGTGACCATGGCGAGCATGGATGAGCTGACGCTGCTCTCCAATCGCCACGGCTTCACTTCATTGGCCCAATTGGGGCTGGAAACCTGTCAGCGCCTGGAAATACCGACCACTTTGCTGTTTTTCGACCTCGATGGCTTCAAACACATCAACTATCTGTACGGTCGTGCCGAGGGTGACAATGCGCTGAAAACCTTTGCTGACGTGCTGCGTATCGCCTTTCGCGAAAGCGATGTGATCGGTCGGCTGGGCGATGACGAATTTGTCGCTTTGTTGACGGGTTCAAGCGCTGTAGAGCTCACCGCGATCAAGGCGCGGCTCGAAGAAATCCTCGACGAACGCAACGCCACGATGCGTCGCGGCTATGACATTCGTTTCAGCATTGGGCAGGTTGAATACGACTCCCGTCTTCACCATTCGATCGATGAATTGCTGATTGAGGCTGAGAGGGCGTTACACAGGTAGGCCGGAAATTCAGCGTTGAATGAACGGGCCTCATCGCTAGCAGGCTAGCTCCCACATTTGGTCTGCGGTGAACACTAAATTCGTGTACGGCGCAGAACCAATGTGGGAGCTAGCCTGCTAGCGATGAGGCCCTCAAAACCACCCTTATATTCACTTGGCAAACAACTGCCCAATATCCTTGAACGCCTTGAACTCCAGCGCATTGCCACAGGGATCAAACAAAAACATCGTCGCCTGCTCACCCACCATCCCCTGAAACCGAATGCCCGGTTCAATCACGAATCGGGTATCAAGCGCCTTCAGCCGTTCAGCCAGACCTTCCCATTCGTCCATCCCCAATACCACACCAAAATGCGGCACCGGCACGTCATGCCCGTCCACGGCGTTGGTGTGCGCCGCTTCCTGAGAGGCGTTTTTCGGCGCCAGATGAATCACCAGCTGGTGGCCGAAGAAGTTGAAGTCGACCCAATGGTCGCTGGAGCGGCCTTCTTCCAGGCCAAAGACGTCACGGTAAAAAGTCCGGGCTGCCGCGAGGTCATAGACCGGGATGGCCAAGTGAAAAGGAGAGAGTTGCATCGCGGTGCCTCGCAAATTGACGGTGGTTGAAGTGGAGTTTAGCGCTGTGCTTTTCGATTGAAAGACGATAGTTTTTGCATCGAGCTCAAATAATTTCGATCAATCGAGACTGTCATGCTGCGTGAACTGAAGACCTTTATCGCCGTGACGCGTTATGGAACGTTTGCTGCGGCTGGCATGCACATCGGCCTGACGCAGTCGGCAGTCAGCGCACAGATGCGCAACCTGGAACAGGCGCTGGGCATTCGGCTGTTTGACCGCACCGGGCGTCAGGCGATTCTCAATGCGGCGGGGCAACGGGCCTTGCCGATGGCCAGGGAAATGCTGGAAACCTTCAGCCGCATGGCGGTCAGCGACGATGTCAGCGAATATCGCGGCGAGTTGAAGATCGGCGCCGTGGCCACGGCCCAGACCGGACTGCTGCCTCAGGCGTTGTTGCGCCTGCGTCAGCAAGCACCGTTGCTTGAACCGAAACTGGTGCCCGGCGTGTCGCTGAACCTGTTGAGCCAGGTGGACACCGGCGAAGTGGATCTGGCGATCCTGATCAAACCGCCGTTTGACTTACCCAAGGAGCTGTCGGCGCAGGTCATCCGCAGGGAACCGTTTGTGCTGATCGTGCCGCCGGAGCAGGAGGGTGATGACCCGTTGCAGATCCTCGCGAGCCATCCCCATGTGCGTTACGACCGCAATTCATTTGGTGGCCGGCTGGTGACGCGGTTTCTGCGTGAGCAGCAGATAGATGTGCAAGTGGCCCTGGAGCTGGATGAGCTGGAGGCCATCGTCAAAATGGTTGAATGCGGATTGGGTGTTTCGCTGCTTCCCGAAGCCGGGTTGTGGCTGGAGTATGGCGCGAAGGTCAGGATCATCCGGTTGGGCGAGTTGACCTTTTACCGCGAGATCGTCCTGTTGCAGCGTTACAGCCAGCGCGCCCAGCCGATCCAGCAGCTTTTTGCCAGCTGCCTGACACCATTCACCGACTGAACACAATCCCCCCTGTGGGAGCGCGTCAGGTCTGAAATCGCGGGCACAAAAAAACCCGCCTCAAGAGGCGGGTTTTTTAGTTGCCGAGCCGAAGATTACTCTTCGAGGCTGCCCATGGCCGTGGTGTTGAAGCCACCGTCCACGTACATGATTTCACCGCTGATGCCGGACGCCAGGTCCGAGCACAGGAAGGCGCCGGCGTTGCCGACTTCGTCGATGGTGACGTTGCGACGCAGCGGGGTTTGCGCTTCGTTGGCAGCCAGCATCTTGCGGAAGTTCTTGATGCCGGAAGCGGCGAGGGTGCGGATCGGGCCGGCCGATACGCAGTTGACGCGGGTGCCGTCCGGGCCCAGGGAGCCGGCCAGGTAACGCACGCCAGCTTCCAGCGAAGCCTTGGCCATGCCCATCACGTTGTAGTTCGGCATGGTGCGCTCGGCGCCCAGGTACGACAGGGTCAGCAGGCTGCCGTTGCGGCCTTTCATCATTTCGCGACCGGCTTTGGCCAGGGCCACGAAGCTGTAGGCGCTGATGTCGTGAGCGATGCGGAAACCTTCACGGGTGGTGGCTTCGGTGAAGTCGCCGTCCAGTTGGTCGCCCGGGGCGAAGCCAACGGAGTGCACGATGCAGTCCAGGCCATCCCACTTTTTGCCCAGCTCAACGAAGACCTTGGCGATTTCTTCATCGCTGGCCACGTCGCACGGGAAGCACAGGTCCGGGTTGGAACCCCAGCTTTGTGCGAACTCTTCGACACGACCCTTGAGTTTGTCGTTCTGATAAGTGAAGGCAAGCTCAGCGCCCTCGCGATGCATGGCGGCAGCGATGCCGGATGCGATGGACAGCTTGCTGGCGACACCGACGATCAGTACGCGCTTACCGGCGAGAAAACCCATGTGTTGCTCCTCTCTTTCAGGTTATTGCGCAGTGGCCGGAGCCAGGAAAGCGGCTTCCAGCAACTGCTGTGTATACGGATGTTGGGGGGCGGCAAAGATACTTTGCGCGTCCCCCTGTTCGACCACTTGGCCATGCTTGACCACCATCAGCTGGTGGCTCAGCGCTTTGACGACAGCCAGGTCATGGCTGATAAACAGATACGTCAGGTTGTACTTGGTTTGCAGTGAACGCAGCAGCTCCACCACTTGGCGCTGCACTGTCCGGTCGAGGGCCGATGTCGGCTCGTCCAGCAATATCAGCGCCGGTTTTAGCACTAATGCCCGGGCAATGGCGATTCTCTGCCGCTGCCCGCCGGAAAATTCGTGGGGGTAGCGGTGCCGGGTTTCCGGATCCAGACCTACCTCCTTGAGTGCCGCAATAATCGCTTGTTCCTGTTCCGCCTCGGTGCCCATCTTGTGGATCCGCAGGCCTTCGCCGACGATCTGGCTCACGCACATCCGCGGGCTCAGGCTGCCGAACGGGTCCTGAAACACCACCTGCATCTCCCGACGCAGTGGCCGAACCTGTTGCTGCGTCAGGCAGTCTAGCTGTTTGCCTTCAAAACGGATCGCGCCTTTGCTGCCGATCAGCCGCAAAATCGCCAGACCGAGTGTCGACTTGCCCGAACCGCTTTCTCCCACAATCCCCAGCGTCTGCCCCTGAGGGAGGCTGAAGTTTATCCCGTCCACCGCCTTGATGTGGTCGACGGTCTTTTTCAGCAAGCCTTTCTTGATCGGGAACCAGACTTTCAGGTCCTCGACTTGCAGCAATGGCGGGCCAATTACGTTGGTCGCCGGCTTGCCGCTGGGCTCCGCTGCCAGCAGTTCCCGAGTGTACGGATGCTGCGGCGCGCGGAACAACTCTTCGCACGATGCCTGTTCGACGATGCAACCGCGCTGCATGACACATACGCGATGCGCAATTCTTCGCACAAGGTTCAAATCGTGACTGATCAGTAGCAACGCCATGCCCAGACGGGCCTGCAATTCCTTGAGCAATTCGAGGATTTTCAGCTGAACGGTCACGTCCAGCGCGGTGGTCGGTTCATCCGCGATCAGCAGTTCCGGCTCGTTGGCCAGGGCCATGGCGATCATCACCCGCTGACGCTGGCCACCGGACAATTCGTGGGGCAGGGCTTTCAGGCGCTTCTCGGGTTCCGGAATTCCGACCATCTCCAGCAGTTCCAGCGTGCGTTTGGTCGCGACTTTGCCGACCAAACCTTTGTGGATGCCGAGGACTTCGTTGATCTGCTTCTCGATTGAGTGCAGCGGATTGAGCGACGTCATCGGCTCCTGAAAGATCATGGCGATCCGGTTGCCGCGAATGTGGCGGATGGTTTTCTCTTTCAGGCTCAACAGGTTCTGCCCGGAATATTCAATGGTCCCGGACGGATGCCGGGCGAGCGGGTAGGGCAGCAGTCGCAGGATCGAGTGTGCGGTCACCGATTTGCCGGAGCCGCTTTCGCCGACCAGCGCCAGGGTTTCCCCGCGCTTGATGTCGAAGCTGACACCTTCGACCACACGCTGACAGCGCTCGCCGACGACGAATTCGACGGACAGGTCGCGCACTTCGATCAGATTGTTCTGATTCATTTCACTTCCTCGGGTCGAAGGCATCGCGAGCGGACTCGCCGATGAACACCAACAGACTCAACATCAACGCCAGCACCGCAAACGCGCTCATGCCGAGCCACGGCGCTTGCAGGTTGGATTTGCCCTGGGCCACCAGTTCACCCAGCGACGGCGCGCCCGGCGGCAAACCGAAACCCAGGAAGTCCAGCGCGGTCAGCGTGCCAATGGCGCCGGTCAGGATGAACGGCATGAAGGTCATGGTCGAGACCATGGCGTTGGGCAGTATGTGGCGGAACATGATCGCACCATTCTGCATCCCCAGCGCCCGGGCTGCGCGCACGTATTCAAGGTTGCGCCCGCGCAGGAACTCGGCACGCACCACGTCCACCAGGCTCATCCACGAGAACAGCAGCATGATCCCCAGCAGCCACCAGAAGTTCGGCTGGACGAAACTGGCCAGAATGATCAGCAGATACAGCACCGGCAAACCGGACCAGATCTCCAGGAAACGCTGCCCGGCCAGATCCACCCAGCCGCCATAGAAACCCTGCAAGGCACCCGCAATCACACCAATGATCGAGCTGAGAATGGTCAGCGTCAGCGCGAACAACACCGAAATCCGGAAGCCGTAAATCACCCGCGCCAACACGTCGCGGCCCTGATCGTCAGTGCCCAGCAGGTTGTCGGTCGACGGTGGCGCCGGGGCCGGGACTTTCAGGTCGTAGTTGATGCTTTGGTAACTGTAGGGAATCGGCGCCCACAGCACCCAGGCGTCCTTGGCTTTGAGCAATTCGCGGATGTACGGGCTCTTGTAGTTGGCTTCCAGCGGGAACTCGCCGCCGAACGCGGTTTCTGGGTAACGCTTGAGCGCCGGGAAATACCAGCTGTTGTCGTAATGCACCACCAGCGGTTTGTCGTTGGCGATCAGCTCGGCACCGAGGCTCAGGCCGAACAGCACCAGAAACAGCCACAGCGACCACCAGCCACGCTTGTTGGCCTTGAAGAGTTCGAAACGCCGACGATTGAGAGGGGACAGGTTCATCTCAATGCTCCCGGCTTTCGAAATCGATGCGCGGATCGACAAAGGTGTAGGTGAGATCACCGATCAGTTTCACCACCAATCCCAGCAGGGTGAAGATGAACAGCGTGCCGAAGACCACCGGGTAATCGCGGTTGATCGCGGCTTCGAAACTCATCAGCCCCAGTCCGTCGAGGGAGAAAATCACCTCGACCAACAACGAGCCGGTGAAGAAAATCCCGATGAACGCCGACGGGAAACCGGCGATCACCAGCAGCATGGCGTTACGGAACACGTGGCCGTAGAGCACGCGGTGATTGGTCAGACCTTTGGCTTTCGCCGTCACCACGTACTGCTTGTTGATTTCATCGAGGAAGCTGTTTTTGGTGAGCAGGGTCATGGTCGCGAAGTTGCCGATCACCAGAGCGGTTACCGGCAACGCCAGGTGCCAGAAGTAATCGAGCACTTTGCCGCCCATGCTCAGCTCATCGAAGTTGTTCGAAGTCAGGCCTCGTAGCGGGAACCAGTCGAAATAGCTGCCGCCGGCGAACACCACGATCAACAGGATGGCAAACAGGAACGCCGGGATCGCGTAGCCGACGATGATCGCCGAACTGGTCCACACATCGAAGTGGCTGCCGTGCCGCGTAGCCTTGGCGATCCCCAGCGGGATCGACACCAGGTACATGATCAGCGTGCTCCACAACCCGAGGGAAATCGATACGGGCATTTTCTCCTTGATCAGGTCGATGACCTTGGCGTCGCGGAAGAAGCTGTCGCCGAAGTCCAGGGTGGCGTAGTTCTTGACCATGATCCACAAACGTTCCGGCGCCGATTTGTCGAAGCCGTACATGTGCTCGATTTCCTTGACCAGCATCGGGTCCAGGCCCTGCGCGCCGCGATAGGCGGAACCGGCCACCGACACTTCGGCACCGCCGCCGGCAATGCGGCTGGTGGCGCCTTCGAAGCCTTCGAGCTTGGCGATCATCTGCTCCACCGGCCCACCGGGGGCGGCCTGGATGATCACGAAGTTGATCAGCAGGATGCCGAACAAGGTCGGGATGATCAGCAGCAGTCGCCGAAAAATATACGCCAGCATCTATTACTCCGTGCCCGCAGGGTCGGCTTGCAGTTTGGTTTCGACTTCTATCGCCGGTGTCACGTTTGGCTTGATCCACCAGGTGGCCGTGCCGATGTCGTACCTGGGTGAGATTTTCGGGTGGCCGATGTGGTTCCAGTAAGCCACGCGCCAGGTCTTGATGTGCCAGTTGGGGATCACGTAATAGCCCCATTGCAGCACGCGGTCCAGCGCGCGAGCGTGGGCCACCAGACTGTTGCGCGAGTCGGCGTTGATCAATTGCTCGACCAGTTGGTCCACCACCGGGTCTTTCAAACCCATGGAGTTGCGGCTGCCGGGTTTGTCGGCGGCGGCAGACATCCAGAATTCACGCTGTTCGTTACCTGGCGAGTTGGACTGCGGGAAGCTGCCGACGATCATGTCAAAGTCACGCGAACGCACGCGGTTGATGTACTGCGAGACGTCGACCCGGCGGATCACCAGGTCGATGCCCAGATCGCTGAGGTTGCGCTTGAACGGCAGCAGCACCCGCTCGAATTCGGTCTGCGCCAGCAGGAATTCGATGGTCACCGGTTTGCCGTTGGCGTCGACCATTTTGTCGTCGACGATCCGCCAGCCTGCTTCTTGCAGCAATTGGTAAGCCTTGCGCTGCTGCGTGCGGATCATGCCACTGGCATCGGTGACCGGGTTCTGGAAAGCCTCGGTGAACACTTGCTCGGGGATCTTGCCGCGGAACGGGTCGAGAATGGCCAGTTGATCGGCATCCGGCAAACCGGTGGCGGCCATTTCCGAGTTTTCGAAGAAACTGCGGGTGCGCACATAGGCACCGTTGAACAGTTGCTTGTTGGTCCATTCGAAGTCCAGCAACAGCGTCAGTGCCTGGCGCACCCGCACGTCCTGGAATACCGGACGGCGCAGGTTGAACACAAAACCCTGCATGCCGGTCGGGTTGCCGTTGGGGATCTGTTCCTTGTTCAGCCGACCTTCGGTGACCGCCGGGATGTTGTAGGCGTTGGCCCAGTTCTTCGCGCTCATCTCCAGCCAGAAATCGAACTGACCGGCCTTGAGTGCTTCCAGGGCCACGGTGTTGTCGCGGTAGTAATCGGTGGTCATCACGTCGAAGTTGTAGAAACCACGGTTGGCCGGCAGGTCCTTGCCCCAGTAATCCTTGACTCGCTCATAGCGAACCGAACGCCCGGCCTTCACTTCGCTGACCTTGTACGGACCGCTGCCCAATGGCATTTCCAGGTTGCCCTTGTTGAAATCCCGGGTCGCCCACCAGTGTTTCGGCAATACCGGTAACTGACCGAGGATCAACGGCAGTTCGCGGTTATTGGTGTGTTTGAACTTGAACAGGACGGTGAGCGGGTCTTCGGCGACGGCTTCTTCGACATCGCTGTAGTAACCGCGGAACAGCGGGGCGCCGTCCTTGATCAAGGTCTGGAAGCTGAACACCACGTCTTCGGCACGGATCGGATGACCGTCGTGGAAACGTGCTTCAGGGCGCAGGTAGAAGCGCACCCAGCTGTTGTCCGGAGCCTTTTCGATCTTGCCGGCGACCAATCCGTATTCGGTGAACGGCTCATCCAGGCCCTGTTTGGCCAGAGTGTCGTAGATCAGGCTGATATCGTCGGCCGGTACGCCTTTGCTGATGAACGGGTTGAGGCTGTCGAAGCCACCGAAACCGGCCTGACGGAAAATCCCGCCCTTGGGCGCATCCGGGTTCACGTAGTCGAAATGCTTGAAGTCGGCCGGGTATTTCGGCGGCTCGTTGTACAAGGTCAGGGCGTGTTGCGGGGCGGCACAGGCCAGCCCGGCGAACAACAGGCCGCTGGTCTGCAAGAGCAGGGCGCGTACGGGTTTCATCGATCTTTCTCCGAAGACTTCAGCCACCATGCGCTTAGGCCCAGGGTGTAGGGCGGCGTGGTGACAAAGGCGAACCGGTTGCGGTAGGCCAGGCGGTGATAATTGAGGTACCAGTTGGGAATGATGTAGTGCTGCCACAACAGCACGCGGTCCAGGGCTTTGCCGGCGGCAACCTGTTCATCGCGGGTCTGGGCGGCGAGCAATTGTTCAAGTAAATGATCGACCACCGGGTTGGCGATGCCCGCGTAGTTTTTGCTGCCCTTGACCCCGACCTGGCTGGAATGGAAATACTGCCATTGCTCAAGGCCAGGGCTGAGGGTCTGGTTGAGGGTCATCAGGATCATGTCGAAATCGAACTGATCGAGTCGCTGCTTGTACTGGGCGCGGTCCACCGTGCGCAACCGGGCGTCGATGCCGATGCTCGCGAGGTTCTCGACATAAGGCTGGAGGATGCGTTCCAGGTTCGGGTTGACCAGCAGGATTTCCAGGCGCAGCGGTTGTTTGGCCGCGTTCTGTACGTGTTGGCCGTCAAGCTTCCAGCCGGCTTCGGCGAGCAGGCTCAGGGCCTTGCGCATGGTTTCCCGTGGAATGCCGCGCCCTTGGGTCTGCGGCAGGCTGAACGGCTCGGTGAGCAGCTTGGCGGGCAATTGCTCGCGGTACGGCTTGAGCATCAACCATTCATGACCGACCGGAAGACCGGTGGCCGAGAATTCGCTGTTGGGGTAATAACTCATGGCGCGTTTGTAGGCGCCGCTGAACAGCGTGCGATTGGTCCACTCGAAGTCGAACATCAGCCCCAGCGCTTCACGGACCCTGGCGTCGGAAAACGCCGGTCGCCGGGTGTTCATGAACAGACCCTGGCTCTGGGTCGGGATCTGATGCGGGATCTGCGCCTTGATGACATCGCCCCGTCGTACGGCCGGGAAGTTGTAACCGTTTTCCCAGTTCTTCGCCTGATGCTCGATGTAGATATCGAACTCGCCGGCCTTGAAGGCTTCGAACGCGACGTCGCTGTCGCGGTAGAACTCGACTTCCATGCGGTCGACGTTGTACTTGCCGCGATTGACCGGCAGGTCTTTGCCCCAGTAATCCTTGACCCGTTCAAACACGATCTGGCGCCCGGGCGTGACCGAGGTGATGCGATAAGGACCGCTGCCCAGCGGCGGCTCGAAGGTGGTGGCCTTGAAGTCACGACCTTTCCAGTAATGCTGGGGCAACACCGGCAACTCGCCCAAGCGCAGGATCAACAGCGGATTACCGGCACGCTTGAACACAAAACGAATGCGCTGCGGGTTGAGCACGTCGACCCGCAACACTTCCTGAAGATTGGTGCGGTATTGCGGATGGCCTTCCTTGAGCAGCAACCGGTAAGAGAACGCGACGTCGTACGCGGTGATCGGCGTGCCATCGTGAAAGCGTGCTTCGGGGCGCAGGTTGAACACCACCCAGCTGCGGTCTTCGCTGTATTCAACCGATTGGGCGATCAGGCCATAACTGGACGTCGGCTCGTCGCCGGACGGTGCGTACTGGCCAGTGCCGACCATCAGCGGTTCGTTCAGCTCGTTGATGCCGTATTGCAGGAAATTCGCGGTGGAGACCGGGCTCGAGCCCTTGAATGTGTACGGGTTGAGCGTATCGAAGGTGCCAAACGCCATCACCCGCAACGTACCGCCCTTGGGCGCTTGCGGGTTGACCCAGTCGAAGTGGGTAAATCTGGCCGGGTACTTGAGCGTGCCGAACTGCGCATAACCATGGCTTTCGCTGATCGTCGCGCTTGCGCAGGTGCTCAAGGCCAGGCTGATCAGGAGCAGGAGGAGGGGACGCTTCAAGTCAGAGATCCGATCCAGGCGGCTTGGGCTTTGTGGGCCGTACAGTAACAGCTTGTATGGACAGGAAAAAGATGGGGATTTAATGGGTAGCTAAGGTGGCTACTGTAGGAGCGAGATTGCTCGCGATGGTCGTTAACGATAACGCTGATAGCCTGACGCCCCGCAGCGCTCTCAGGTCCATCGCGAGCAAGCTCGCTCCTACAAGGGGTTATGTCGACCGTGTAGGCAAAAAAAAGCCCCTGAAGTCAGGGGCTCTTTTTTAGTGTGGCGAAGCAACTGTCAGCATCTGACCCGGCTTCAGCGCTTGGCCGACACGCGGATTCCAGCGCTTGAGGTGTTGCATTTCAACGTTGAAACGCTTGGCCACGATGTACAGCGAATCACCTTGCTGGACCTTGTATTGGGTCTGCGGCGTCTTGGACTTCGTCTTGGTATTGGCCGCCACGACGGTGTTGACCCGTGCGGTGTTGCCTTTGGACTTGTCCTGCATCACCAGCGTCTGGCCGACCTTGAGGTTCTTGCCGGTCATTTTGTTCCAGCGTTGCAGGTCCTTGACCTCGACCTTGTTGGCCTTGGCGATGGTGCCAAGGTTGTCGCCACGTTTAACCCGGTAGGCGCGTTTGAGGGTGGCCAGTTGGGCGTCGTCTGCACCTTCGAAAACCGGCTTGAGCGACTTTTTGCTGATCAATTCTTCGGGACGCATGGTCGACAGGCTGGCGGTCAGCAGCTGCGCCTTGGACGTCGGCACCAGCAAATGCTGGGGCCCGTCGATAGTGGTGCGCTGCTTGAAGGCCGGGTTGAGCTGGAACAATTCGTCTTCGTCGATATTGGCCACCGCGGCCACCTTGGACAGGTCCATGCGCTGGCTGATTTCGACGACCTGGAAGTACGGTTCGTTGGCGATCGGGTTCAGGTTCACACCGTAGGCTTCCGGCGCCAGCACTACTTGCGACAAGGCCAGCAGCTTCGGCACGTAGGCCTGGGTTTCGGCCGGCAGCGGCAGGTTCCAGTAATCGGTTGGCAGGCCGAGCTTTTCGTTGCGCTCGATGGCTCGGCTGACCGTGCCTTCACCGGCGTTGTAGGCCGCCAGGGCCAGCAGCCAGTCGCCGTTGAACATGTCGTGCAGACGCGTCAGGTAATCCATTGCGGCGGTGGTCGAAGCGGTGATATCGCGACGGCCATCATAGAAACGGGTTTGACGCAGATTGAAATAACGCCCGGTGGAAGGAATGAATTGCCACAAGCCAACCGCATCGGCCCGGGAATAGGCCATCGGGTTGTAGGCGCTTTCAATCACTGGCAGCAGCGCCAGTTCCAGCGGCATGTTGCGTTCTTCAAGGCGTTCGACGATGTAATGAATGTACAGGCTTCCGCGTTCGCCAGCGTTTTCGAGGAAAGACGGGTTGCTGGCGAACCACAGGCGCTGTTGCTCGATGCGCGGGTTGACGCCCAGGCCTTCCTGCAACTGGAAGCCCTGGCGCATGCGCTCCCAGACGTCCTGTGGAATTTGCGGGGTCGGCTTTTCGCTGAGCCAGATGGGCTTCTGTTTGGCTCGAGCGGCGATATTCGGGGTGTGGGCCGCGTCGGTCTGCGGCACATGGCTGGAACAGCCCGCCAGTGTGGCGGACACAGCCACCGCTATGGCTTGAGCCAAGCGGGTCAATGCGTCTGAATTGATGGCTTTACGAATAGGTGACGACATTGGCTGGAAGTAAGTTCCGGGCAAAAATGTCGGGCGATTCTAGAAAGCGCACCCCCTGCGGTCAACCATTCAGATTTTTGGTACCAACGACAAAGCTGTTTAGAACGTATCTTTCCAAGCGCGCAGAGCCGCAAAAACCGCACTGGGAGCCCGGTTATGGGCGCCATTCCGTTCGTCCACTTTTTCTTTAACGGATGTTTCGCTAGTGCGCAAAAACGGGTTTGTCAGCTTTTCAAGGCCCAGCGTAGAGGGCAGCGTGATGATTCCGGCTTCCCGTTGTTCGGTGACTTTGGCAAGGCGTTCGGCGGTGTGCGGGTTGCCGGGCTCGACCGCTGCCGCAAAGCGCAGATTGCTCAAGGTGTATTCATGGGTGCAATAGACCCGCGTATCTTCTGGAAACGAAGCGAGGCGCGTCAGCGACGTATGCATTTGCTCGGGCGTGCCTTCGAAGAGGCGCCCGCAACCGGCGGCGAACAGGGTGTCACCGCAAAACAGCGCTCCCTCATGGTAGAAGGCGATGTGCCCCAGGGTATGACCGGGAACGGCGATCACATCGAAGTCCCAACCCAGCACGTTGATGCGATCGTTGTCCTTGAGCGCGACGTCCCGCACCGGGATGGTTTCGCTGGCCGGGCCGTAGACCTTCGCGTCTGTCGCTTTTTTCAGCAGCTCGACGCCTCCGACATGGTCGTGATGATGGTGAGTGATCAGAATGTCACTCAGCACCCAACCCGGATTGGCCACAAGCCAGGCCTGCACCGGCGCGGCATCGCCCGGATCGACCACGGCGCAGCGCCGGGTGTCGGGATCTTGTAACAACCAGATGTAGTTGTCGGTGAAGGCGGGCAGGGCTGTGATCTGTATCATCGTCGGATTCGCCAAGCGGAAAACAATGGCGCATCTTAGAACTTCCTGGCGCGTTGGAGAATGCAATGACCGATAAAGCGTTCGCTCAGGCTGATCCTGACTGGCTGGCCTTGATCAGCGCGGCCCGTGAATGGCTGTCCGGCCCCCTCGGGCAATTTCTGCTGGACGAAGAACGCCGCATGCTCGAAGACGAGTTGGGGCGTTTCTTCGGTGGCTATCTGGTGCATTACGGTCCTTCGGCCGAGACGCCGCCGTCGGCACCGCAGGTCCAGCGCAATGTGCGGCTCGGCGCGCCGTTGCCGGGCGTCGAAATCGTCTGTGAAGAACAAGCCTGGCCGTTGAGCGAGCATGCCGCCGATGTGGTGGTGCTGCAGCATGGTCTGGATTTCTGCCTCTCGCCCCACGGTTTGCTGCGTGAAGCGGCGAGCAGCGTTCGCCCCGGCGGGCACTTGCTGATTGTCGGGATCAACCCCTGGAGCACGTGGGGTCTGCGTCACGTGTTCGCCCATGACGCCTTGCGCAAGGCCCGTTGCATTTCACCGTCACGGGTCGGCGACTGGCTGAATCTGCTGGGCTTCGCGCTGGAGAAACGCCGCTTCGGGTGCTATCGTCCGCCGCTTGCGTCCCCCTCCTGGCAAGCCCGTCTGGCCGGCTGGGAGCGCAAGGCCGGTGATTGGCAATTGTCTGGCGGCGGCTTCTATTTATTGGTGGCGCGCAAGATTGTGGTGGGCCTGCGTCCGCTTCGTCAGGAACGTCGCGAACCGATGGGCAAGCTGATTCCCCTGCCGATGGCCAAGGTCAACCGACGCAATATCGAACCGTAATACCTGTTTTTATTCCCGGCCGGGTTTGCCCCGGCCTCGGGCATCGTCGATCGCTGATCGGCGAGCCACCGCATTTTCTGGATAGATTGGCATGAGCGATAGCGTAGAACTCTTCACCGACGGCGCCTGCAAAGGCAACCCTGGCCCAGGCGGCTGGGGCGCATTGCTGGTGTGCAAGGGCGTTGAAAAAGAACTCTGGGGCGGCGAAGCCAATACCACCAACAACCGCATGGAACTGATGGGCGCGATCCGCGGGCTGGAAGAGCTCAAGCGTTCCTGCGACGTGCTGCTGGTGACCGACTCCCAGTACGTGATGAAAGGCATCAACGAGTGGATGGCCAACTGGAAGAAACGCGGCTGGAAAACGGCGGCGAAAGAACCGGTGAAGAACGCTGACCTGTGGAAGCTGCTGGATGAGCAGGTCAACCGTCACAACGTCACCTGGAAATGGGTGCGCGGGCACATCGGACATCACGGCAACGAACGCGCCGACCAGCTCGCCAATCGTGGCGTGGATGAAGTGCGGGGCTACAAGCAGGCTTGATCCTGGTTCGACCGCTACACCGAGTCGCGGTGACGAATGGCAGGGTGAAGACAGTTGCTCCCACATTAAATTGAGGGCGTCCCCACATTTTGATTCCACTGGAGATCGAATGTGGTGCGGGCTTGCTCGCGAAGAACGATAACGCGGTATCCCTGAACGCCACATTCTCGGTCATCCGGCGAGCGTGTTAACATCGCCGCTTTTGCACGATTGACCCGTTGAGAGCTGAGCACTGATGGCCACCAGATCCGTTGAGTTGTTGGCGCTGATGCGGTTTTGATCCAGGCTACCGGAAATCGTTGACCTACCTGAATACTCGGTAATCGAGGGTCTTATGCGTGTCTTCATAGAGACCGCCTAAGGGTCAGCTGAAGTCAGCAGCTTGGGTCAAAACCACATCTGCACCAACAGCCGGCTGCGATAGTGGCGGTTTTTTTCTTCAGTGATCCGCTTCTCCCTTGATGGCCAAAACGCTGCAAGGCACCTGATACAGAACATGCTCCGTGGTACTGCCAACCAGCTTGTCCACCCCTTTGTGATGGGTATTTCCCATTACGAAGACATCCGCTCGAGTATGAGTGGCAAAGTCGGCCATCGCTTTGGTTGGCGGTCCTGCAATGAAGTGTTGTCGCTCAGGTGGCACGCCGTGGCGTCCAGCCAAGGCAATGAAGCACTTTTCAAGTGACCGGCGCACGTCGTTGCTGAAGCCTGGCATCGTCACGGCGCCAGCACCTGCATCAGAGAAATGGGTGTGTGTCAGTTCATAGGCATACAGCATGTGCAATTCAGCATCACATTGCGTCGCCAATTCGTTCGCCGCCTGAATGACGCTGTCGTTGATTCCGCTGATCTGACCCTCTGGATGCGATGGGTCAACCGCCGCCACAATCACCCGAGGAAGCGGACACCTGACTTCGCTGACCAGATGTATGGGGGTCGGACATTCGCGCAACAACTGCCAATCCAAAGGCGTGACGAATACGCGTTTGAGCGCTGATTCATGATGTACGTCCTTGATAATCAGGTCCGGCTGCATTTCAGCCACATGCCCAAGGATCTCTTGCAGCGGGTCACGGGTCAATGCAACTTCGGTGGTCACATTGATGCCCTTCCTGCGCATGAGTTCGGCCTCATCCTTCAACCACTGCAGGTTCTCCTGCCGGCAACTCTCACGAAGTTGTTCACTGTTGCTCATTAACCGCATAAGGTCGAAGTCTTCGATGAACACCGCGATATGCAGCGCTGCGCCTGTAGCGTCGGCCAGTGCGATTGCCCGCTCCATCGCCGGCGAGTGACGCATGGTTGGACCTGCGATCAGAAAGAGTCGTTGATACTGCCTCATGTGACACCTCCAAACTTTCTGGGTTATTCGCTAGCGCCCCCAGCACTTTCGCTTGTCCCACCATTGGCGATCTTCTATCGCCTCAACTACCTGGATCGACACTATCAATATACGCCTGCATCACCGGCTTACCAGTTGCCAAGCCTGTCGAAGGGTGTAGCAGACCTTTTCATCACGATCGAGCAGGAGACGGGACTGCTGGAACCGCGCGCCATGCCACCCGCCTTGACCACGGAGCAGAACCAATGCGATTGCCGGTAGTTGAGCACCTGACTCAATACTTCGTAAAAAACGAACTATTCGCAACGAATAAACGATTTTTGTTGATGTAACAGGCTCGTTAGCATGACTCCTCCAGCCTATTGCTGCTTCATGCGGAGACAGTAAATGACTGCCATCAGCGTCGGCCAATCCTGGATGTGGGCCGCCTTCATCGTGTTCGTCCTTGCCATGCTGGCGCTCGATCTGTTCGTCTTCGGCGGACGCAAGGCGCATCGTGTTTCGGTGCGCGAAGCGCTGGCCTGGGTCATCGCCTGGACCAGTTTGGCGTTGGTCTTCGCCGTCCTGCTCTGGTGGTATCTGCGCAGCATGTTCGGCGCCGAAGTGGCCCAGCGTACAACGCTCGAATTCCTGACGGGCTACCTGATCGAGCAGTCGCTGTCGATCGACAACATGTTCGTTTTCGTGATGATCTTCGGCTACTTCGCCGTGCCGCCAGAGTTGCAGCGCCGCGTCCTGCTCTATGGCGTGCTCGGCGCCATCATCATGCGCGCCGGTATGATTTTCGCCGGTGTCTGGCTGGTGCAGGAGTTTGCCTGGCTACTCTATGTCTTTGGTGCTTTCCTCGTAATCACCGGCATTAAGATGCTGATCTTCGCCAACCAGCAGCCAGACCTCGAAAAGAACCCTTTGCTGCGCTGGCTGCGTAGCCATCTTCGCATCACCGACGGCTTTCATGGCGAGCGCTTCTTCGTGCGCCAGAACGGCCTGCGCTGGGCGACGCCGATGTTCCTGGTGCTGGTAGTGATCGAGGCCAGCGACCTGGTGTTCGCGGTCGATAGCATCCCGGCTATCTTCGCCGTCACCACCGACCCCTTCATCGTGTTCACCTCCAATATCTTCGCCATCATGGGCCTGCGCGCACTGTATTTTCTGCTTGCCGACATGGCCTACCGCTTCCACTTGCTCAAATATGGCCTGGCCATCGTACTGGTGTTCATCGGCGGCAAGATGCTGGTCGCGCCGTGGTGGCACATGCCGATCCAATGGTCGCTGACCACAGTCGGCGGCATCATATTGATTTCGGTACTGTTGAGCCTGACTTTGACGAAGAGCAAAACACGGGTTACGGGAGAACAATGATGAATCAGAGATGTTGGCGCTGATGCGGTTTTGACCCAGGCTACCGGAAATCAATGACCTACCCGAATACTTGGTAATCGATGGTCTTATGCGTGTCTTCACAGACCGCCTAAGGGTTAGCTGAAGTCAGCAGCTTGGGTCAAAACCGCACCAGCACCAACAGGTGAATCAACAACAGAGCAGGATAGGATCGTTTGAGGTTAATAAGCCCTGTTCCAAACGCTGTCTTCGGAAGTGCTTTACCTTGGCTACGTCCACCGCGATGGACGACAAAAAAAAGTCCTCCTCCGAGAATCCAACTCTCGGAATCTCGGATCGCCAGTTGTCTCTGTATTCCTTTAGTTGATCTTCGAGGCTTTTTGATATTGGAACAACGCGTCCCAGCGTTTTGGCGACAGGTTGATTTAAGCGGGTGTCGACCGCGTCATGGTGGTTGCGTCGTATGTCTAGGTAGGCGCTTTCGCCGCCACTGGCTTCAATGAAATTCTTCAGTTTTAGGCTTAAGAGCTCGCCGAGCCGAATACCTGTTTCGTAAACAATACGTAGCATCACCAAATTGCGCAGTCTGGGTCCAAGGTTTTGTGATTTCCGGATGCCAGCAAAGGGTTGTTCGAAACAGTCCACTAACTGATTGCGGGCTTCAGGAGATAATCTCGCCGCCAAAATAGTTTGTTCGCGTGCGCATTTTGATCCCGTCTTGCGTCGCTTCTTTTTAAGCAGCATGGTGTCTTGCGTCTCAATTGCATCCCTGACGTCACGAGTGTTGGAGTCGTTTATGACCTCTAGTGCGAGCCATCGGAGATACGCTGCAGCATAGGCGACATAGGTGTTGTACTTGGGGCTGCTGATAACACTTCCCTTGTCACTCAATTTCCTCGTACGCAGATAGCTCGTCAGGTCATCAATCTCGGCGGCGCTAAAAACCTGCGGCTGTGGAAGCGCATTGCTAGGTCGATGTTCCTGCTGGATTCCCATTCACAGACTCTCTTAATCGCCGCTAGGTATACCTTCTGGGTTTCGTGCGTAGCAGATGGCCTGATCGAGCGGGCAATGAAAGCGGTTGGATAAAACAAAGGGAAGCCAGGGGCATCAGCTTCATAGAGTTGAGAGAACCGTTCGCCACCATTCGCAATAAAGGTCTTAACCGTATATTTCTTATTTACACCTCTGCGTAGTGGAAGCGAATGTCAATCGCTGTTTACACCTAGTCGTCAGTTCTTTCGATGATTCTTTGACGATATGTTAAGATTTGACGCGTATTTAGAGGCGGCGAATCAGTGATGAAGGGGTTTACATAAATTGGCTCAACGGAGTGTAGTACTCGATACCGAAACCACCGGCATGCCGGTGACCGACGGCCACCGGATTATCGAAATCGGTTGTGTCGAGTTGATCGGTCGGCGCCTGACGGGCCGGCATTTCCACGTTTACCTGCAACCGGACCGCGAAAGTGACGAAGGCGCCATTGGCGTCCACGGCATCACCAACGAGTTCCTGGTGGGCAAGCCACGCTTCACTGAAGTGGCCGATGAGTTTTTCGAATTCATCAAGGGCGCGCAGCTGATCATCCACAACGCGGCGTTCGACGTTGGGTTCATCAACAACGAATTTGCCCTGATGGGTCAGCACGATCGTGCGGACATCACACAACACTGCTCGATCCTCGACACCCTGATGATGGCCCGGGAACGTCACCCGGGGCAGCGCAACAGCCTCGACGCCTTGTGCAAACGTTATGGCGTCGACAACTCCGGCCGTGAACTTCACGGCGCCTTGCTCGACTCCGAGATTCTCGCCGACGTTTACCTGACCATGACCGGCGGCCAGACCAGCCTGTCGCTGGCCGGCAACGCGTCCGATGGCAATGGCTCCGGCGAAGGCGCGGACAACTCCGCCACCGAAATCCGCCGCTTGCCGGCCGACCGTCAACCGACGCGGATCATTCGCGCCAGCGAAGACGATCTGGCCCGGCACGTGGCGCGGATGGAAGCCATCGCCAAATCTGCCGGCGCCCCGGCGCTGTGGGTGCAACTCGCCGAGGCTGAAGCTCAGGCGTAGGTCCTTCAAAAAGATCGCAGTAAAGCCTGCCGCGCCCCAATGACCCATTTCGGGGCATTACACTCGCCACATGCGCTTCAACCCTCTACCCTGAGGATATTGGCAGACCAAGGTCTGCCGCCTCAGGACACTGAGCCCCATGTACAAAGATTTGAAATTCCCGGTCCTGATCGTCCATCGCGACATCAAGGCCGACACCGTCGCCGGTGATCGCGTGCGTGGCATCGCCCGGGAGCTGGAGCAGGAAGGCTTCAGCATTGTCTCGGCGGTGGATTACGCCGAGGGGCGGCTGGTCGCGTCGACCCATCACGGTCTCTCGTGCATGTTGATCGCCGCCGAAGACCCCAGCGCCAACTCTCATCTGCTGCAAAACATGGCCGAACTGATCAGCCTGGCGCGGGTGCGTGCGCCGGACTTGCCGATTTTCGCGCTTGGCGAGCAAGTGACGCTGGAAAACGCCCCGGCCGATGCGATGGACGAGCTCAATCAACTGCGCGGCATTCTCTATTTGTTCGAAGACACCGTGCCGTTTCTGGCGCGGCAGGTTGCGCGAGCCGCGCGCAAATACCTGGATGGCCTGCTGCCACCGTTCTTCAAGGCTTTGGTGCAACACACCGCCGACTCCAATTATTCCTGGCACACGCCCGGCCATGGCGGCGGCGTGGCGTATCACAAGAGCCCGGTGGGTCAGGCGTTCCACCAGTTTTTTGGGGAAAACACCCTGCGTTCGGATTTGTCGGTGTCGGTGCCTGAACTGGGTTCGCTGCTCGATCACACCGGCCCGCTGGCCGAGGCGGAAGCGCGAGCGGCGCGCAACTTCGGCGCCGATCACACTTTTTTCGTGATCAATGGCACCTCGACTGCGAACAAGATCGTCTGGCATTCCATGGTTGCCCGCGATGACCTGGTGCTGGTGGACCGCAATTGCCACAAGTCGGTGTTGCACTCGATCATCATGACCGGCGCCATCCCGCTGTACCTGTGCCCGGAGCGAAACGAACTGGGGATCATCGGCCCGATTCCGCTAAGTGAATTCAGCCGCGAGTCGATCCAGGCCAAGATCGACGCCAGCCCGTTGACCAAGGGGCGCGCACCCAAGGTCAAACTGGCGGTGGTGACCAATTCCACCTACGACGGCCTCTGTTACAACGCCGAGTTGATCAAGCAAAGCCTGGGCAACAGCGTCGAAGTGCTGCATTTCGATGAGGCCTGGTATGCCTACGCGGCGTTTCACGAGTTCTTCGCCGGGCGTTATGGCATGGGCACTTCCCGCAGCGATGATAGCCCGCTGGTGTTCACCACCCATTCCACGCACAAACTGTTGGCGGCGTTCAGTCAGGCCTCGATGATTCACGTTCAGGATGGCGGCGCCCGGCAACTGGACCGCGACCGTTTCAACGAAGCGTTCATGATGCACATCTCCACGTCGCCGCAGTACAGCATCATTGCGTCGCTGGACGTGGCATCGGCCATGATGGAAGGCCCAGCCGGTCGTTCCTTGTTACAGGAAATGTTCGACGAAGCCTTGAGTTTCCGCCGGGCGCTGGCGAACCTGCGGCAACACATTGCTGCCGACGACTGGTGGTTTTCCATCTGGCAGCCGCCGTCGGTGGAAGGCATCGAGCGTGTGGTCACTGAAGACTGGCTGCTGCAACCGGATGCCGACTGGCATGGTTTTGGCGGCGTGACCGACGACTATGTGCTGCTCGATCCGATCAAAGTCACGCTGGTGATGCCGGGTCTCACCGCAGGCGGCGCGTTGAGCGAACGCGGGATTCCGGCGGCGGTGGTCAGCAAGTTCCTTTGGGAGCGCGGGCTGGTGGTCGAGAAGACTGGTTTGTATTCATTCCTGGTGCTGTTTTCCATGGGCATCACCAAGGGCAAATGGAGCACGCTGTTGACCGAGTTGCTGGAGTTCAAGCGCAGTTATGACGGAAACGTCAGCCTTTCGACCTGCCTGCCGTGCGTGGCGCAGCAGGATGGCGCGCGCTACAAGGGCATGGGGTTGCGCGATCTATGCGATCAACTGCACGCCTGTTACCGCAGCAATGCCACCGCCAAACATCTCAAGCGCATGTACACGGTGCTACCGGAAATCGCCATGAAGCCGGCCGACGCCTATGATCAACTGGTGCGAGGCGAGGTGCAGGCAGTGTCGATCGATGCGCTGGGCGGCCGCATCGCCGCAGTCATGCTGGTGCCGTACCCGCCGGGGATCCCATTGATCATGCCTGGCGAACGCTTCACCGAGTCGACCCGCTCGATCATCGATTACCTGGCGTTTGCCCGCACGTTCGACAGTAGTTTCCCGGGGTTTGTCGCCGATGTGCATGGCTTGCAACACGAAGACGAGGGCAATGGGCGGCATTACACCGTCGATTGCATCAAGGAGTGAGGACCTTTCCCAGTATGCAACCGGTCATGAATCCGAAATACCCAGGGCTGTCGGTGCGCGTTGCCGACGATGGCTTCGCTGCTTACATCTGGGGCAGTGATTTCAGTTTTGAAGTTACGGCCTATGGCGCAGCCGAAATCGGCAAGCCGGTGGAGCAGTGGCCGCTGACGCCGATCACCCCTTACCGTAAGTGCTACGGCATTGATCCCGAGGAATTCAGCAGTTTTCGCGATGCCGCCGACAGTGCGATTTTCATGGCTTATCTCGACGATGAGCCGGTGGGTCACCTGGTGGTCAGCACCAACTGGAACGGCTTTGCCCACATCGATGAGCTGGCGGTGCATGCGCCGGCACGGCGACATGGCGTGGCCAAGGCGCTGCTGGATGTGGCGCAGTTCTGGAGTCGCAAGAAGAAACTGCCGGGCATCATGCTCGAAACCCAGAACAACAACCTGGGGGCTTGCCGGCTCTATGAACGCTGCGGGTATGTGGTTGGCGGCATCGATCATCTGCGCTATCGCGGCATAGACCCCAACACTGCCGAGATTGCTTTGTTCTGGTATCGATTGTTCGATAACCCGCTGGAAAACCCGATCAGCTCGCCAACATCGCCACGGCTTGTTCCGTGACGATATCCAGCAATGCCTGAGCAGCCGGTGAAGGCTCGCCGTTCTTCAAGGTCAGGGCGTAGACGCTGATCGGTACGGCGGGCGCCAACGGGCAGGCGTCCAGGCCAGCGGACTTGGCACCGAGTGCGGTGAACGGGTCGACAATCGCCAGACCTTCCCCGGCCTCGACCATGCTGCGCATCATCTGGTGCGTCTGAACCCGGGTGTGGACGACGGGGGCAGGGCGCAGCCCGTGCAGTTTGTTGTCGAGCGCCGGGCTCAGCGGATCATGACCTTCCAGGCCGACCATCGACTGGCCCGCCAGGTCTTGCAGCGAAATGTACTTCTGTTTTGGTTGCAGCCAGCCGTGAGGGGCCAACAGTTGCAGTTTGCCCTGGGCAATGACCTGACAATGAATATCCGCGTGGTCGGGATCGTGCAGGCTCAGGCCCAGATCGCTTTCGCGCAGCAGCAGGCTTCGGACGATGTCGCGGGTGGGCTGGCTCAACAGGTTGCAAGGCACGTCGGGCAGACGCCGGCGCAGGGCCGCGATGCTCTGGGGCAACAACTGTTGAGCCAGAGGCGGTGTGCAAATGATGCGAAGGGGTGGAGCCTGATACTGCTTGAGACTGCTGGCCAGACGCTGGACCGGTTCGAGCGCCTCGTAGACGTGGGCGATTTCGACCTGCAATTCCCGCGCCTCGCGCGTGGCCTGCAAGCGTCCACGCACGCTGGAAAACAACATGAAACCAAACTGGCTCTCGGCGTCACGCAAAATGCTTTCGACCTCGGCCACTGGCAACTGCAACCATTCGGCGGCGGTGCCCAGGTGACCGGTCTGCAGGAGCGCCTGTATCACTTCGATATGACGTAAACGCATGCGTGAAGTCCATGTTCAGCAGGAGAGGGAGTCAGTGACTGAATCCTAACCCAAGTCCGCGCATAAGACTTCTGCTCATAACGCGAGGTTATGAGGCGACGTTGGTTTCCGGCACGCCGGCAATGAAGGTGTCGGGTTCGCGAACGATGGTGACGCCCGATTGCACCAGCAGAAACTCGTTTTCATCAAGCTTGTTGACGCGGTCGCCAATGGCCAGTTTGTAAGTGGTGACAGCGGTGAGACCGTCTGCCGACGGGGTGGATTCCTGGAACTCATGCACGGAATAGACACGGCCTTCCGCGTCTCTTGCATGGAACTGACCGACGAGTACTGCTGCCATCTGCTTAGAACCTCTGGAGATAAATCACTCAATTTGCGGCTCTGTAGACCGTGGTTGGGCGAGGTAAGTTTTCCTACAGGAAAAAAATAGTCAGGGACGGTATTTTCAGTCGTCCGCTGTGTGGATCGTCATCTATAACTAGAAGCTCTTCCATCGGACAGTCGAGAATCTTCCATGAGCAACGTCTATACGATCGCCGTTCTGGTCGGCAGCTTGAGAAAAGAATCGATCAATCGCAAGGTCGCGTTGGCCCTGGCCGATCTGGCTCCTGCGAATCTCAAACTGAACATCGTCGAAATCGGCGACTTGCCGCTCTATAACGAAGACATCGATGGTGCTTCACCGCCGGCAGCCTACAGCACTTTCCGACAACAAGTGAGTTCATCCGACGCGTTGCTGTTCGTCACCCCGGAATACAACCGTTCGGTGCCGGCGCCCCTGAAGAATGCGATCGATGTCGGTTCGCGGCCCTACGGCAAGAGTGCCTGGAGCGGCAAGCCGGGTGCGGTGATCAGCGCTTCGCCGGGTGCGGTCGGCGGATTTGGTGCCAACCATCACCTGCGCCAGTCCATGGTGTTTCTCGATGTGCCGTGCATGCAGCAGCCGGAAGCCTACCTGAGCGGGGCAGGATCGGCGTTCGACGAGGCCGGCAACCTGTCGGAGTCGGTCAGGCCGTTCCTGCAGAAATTCATTGATGCTTATGGGAAGTGGGTGGAGCAGCACAAGAAGGTCTGACAAATACGCAATCCCCTGTAGGAGCGAGGCTTGCCCGCGAAGGGGGCGTCACATTCAGTATCTATGTTGGATGTGGCGGCCCCTTCGCGGGCAAGCCTCGCTCCTACAGGGATGTTGGCAATCGGCTACATATCATCATTTCCATTTCCGATAGCCACGCGGCGGTTTGCTCCGCCGCCGCTTGTGCGGTGATGCAATAACGACGTCCGCCCCAAGCCATGATCACCCAGGCGTCGATGGTTGTTTCTGACGGTTGTGTGGGTAAGTCGCTGCAGGCTGCAAAGGCCTCACGCCATTTTTGCGAAAACTCCTGGAACACCCGTCGATGATGTTTGGATTCGGCGATCTGGTGTTCTAAAGCCAGCATTTCATGGTTAAACAGTGGGTGCCCGGCATCGCTCGGGTCGCAGGTCAGGTGTACCAGGCGTTTGATTCGGGTTGGCCAGGCCAGGTCGTTCGCTCGTATGACGTGTTCATCCAGGCGCTGTAACAAGGTATCCAGACAATGTCGGATGTACCCCGACAGCAACTACGGGACTGGCTGAATGGGGCCATATACCGGTCTGGGGTTTTGCCGATGTGATTGCTTCAACGGTTGAGGGCGTAAGGGTAGGAGAGCGCTTCTACGGCTATTTTCCGATTGTCAGCCATCTTTGGATGCGTCCGGAGCGTGTTACCGAGCGTGGTTTCTATGATGCAGCGGAACATCGGCAGGCGCTGACGTCGGCCTACAACCAATACACCCGTTGCAGTTGGGATTCGTACTACAGCCCCGAAACGGAAAACCTGCAGATTTTGCTCAAGCCGTTGTTTCTGACTTCATCGATGCTGGCGGACTTCCTTCAGGACAAGCAGTTCTTCGGCGCGACCCGGTTGGTGTTTTCCAGCGCATCGAGCAAAACCGCCTACGGCACGGCGGTCTGTCTGGACAATCATCCTGAACTGGAACGAATAGCGCTGGCCTCCGCTGGCAACAAGGCGTTTGTCGAGAAGCTCGGTTGTTATGAGCGAACGGTGTCCTACGCAGAGCTGGCGAGCCTGACCAATGACCGTCCAACGCTCTATGTGGATTTTTCCGGCGACCTGGATTTACGTGACCGGGTGCACCAGCATTTTGCCGGGCAGTTGGTTTACAACTGTTTCGCCGGGTCTGCGCAGAGCACCGAAGAGGCACGGTTGACGGCCATCGAGGGGCCGCAGCCGGTGTTCTCTTTTGCACCGATCCAGATTCGCAAGCGCAATGCCGACTGGGGGGCGGAAGGGGTCAGTCAACATATTGGTGAGGGCTTGCAGCGTTTTTATCGGCAAGTGACCGCCGTGGAAAATCCGTTGCTGGAAGTGGTTGAGAGTGAGGGCTATGAAGCGGCGCAAAATGTCGTTTCCCGGTTGTTTCATGGGCAGGTCGCACCGGTGGAGGGGCATGTGATTCGGTTGTGAGTGGGTGTTGGCCCAGGATCCCTCGCCACAAGTAGAAGCCCGGAAACTTTTCTTTACTGCATATTCGAAATTCCATATATTTCACGCCTCGTTTGTCTGGAGGCGTGTTCCCTCATGTCCGATTCCCGTGGTCCCGTCGATATTTTCAAGGCCCTGGCCGATGACACGCGAAGTCGCATCGCTATGCTGATCGCCCGCGAAGGCGAGTTGTGTGTGTGTGAGTTGACTGCCGGGCTGGACCTCAGCCAACCCAAGATCTCTCGTCATCTGGCGCAATTGCGCAGCAACGGGCTGCTGGCGGATCGACGTCAGGGGCAATGGGTGTTTTATCGTCTGCATCCGCAACTATCGCCGTGGGTCATCACGCTGTTGCAGGGGGCGCTGGCCGCCAACGTTGAATGGCTCGCCGCCGATGTCGCACGTTTGCAGGCGATGGCTGACCGGCCGGTTCGCTGCTGCTGATTTTTTCTCCACTTTTTGAAGGCTGCTCCGGATGCTTGTAGCGTCGCTGATTTTCCTGCTGACCATTACCCTGGTGATCTGGCAACCCAAAGGTCTGGGCGTCGGCTGGAGTGCGGTACTCGGCGCAGTGCTGGCGTTGATCTTCGGCGTGGTGCACCTGACTGACATTCCGTTGGTGTGGCAGATCATCTGGAACGCCACCGGCACCTTTGTCGCGCTGATCATTATCAGCCTGTTGCTGGACGAGGCAGGGTTCTTTGCCTGGGCGGCGTTGCATGTCGCGCGCTGGGGCCATGGCAGTGGGCGCAAGCTGTTTGCCTACATGGTGCTGCTCGGCGCGCTGGTTTCGGCGCTGTTCGCCAATGACGGCGCGGCGCTGATCCTCACGCCCATTGTGATTTCCATGCTGCTGGCGTTGCGTTTTTCGCCGGCGGCGACCCTGGCGTTCGTGATGGGCGCCGGGTTCATCGCCGACACCGCAAGCCTGCCACTGGTGGTGTCGAACCTGGTAAACATCGTTTCCGCCGACTTCTTCCACATCAGCTTCAATCGCTACGCGGCGGTGATGATCCCGGTCAATCTGGTCAGCGTCGCGGCGACGCTGGCGGTGCTGATGTGGTTCTTCCGGCGCGACATTCCCAAGGATTACGATCCGGAGCAACTGGCGCAGCCGGCCAGCGCCATCCACGACAAAGCGACATTTTTCGCGGGTTGGGCGGTCTTGGTGATCCTGTTGCTCGGCTGTTTTGCGCTGGAGCCGCTGGGCATTCCCATCAGTGCCATTTCGGCGGTGTGCGCGGCGTTGCTGCTGGCCATTGCAGCCCGCGGCCACAAGATTTCCACGCGCAAGGTGATGAAAGAGGCGCCATGGCAGATCGTGATTTTCTCGCTGGGCATGTATCTGGTGGTCTACGGACTGCGCAACGCCGGGCTCACCGGGTATCTGGCGGGTTGGCTGGACGGTTTTGCCGGTTATGGCGTCTGGGGCGCAGCGATGGGCACCGGTGTGCTGACTGCGTTGCTGTCGTCGATGATGAACAATCTGCCGACGGTGCTGGTTGGTTTGCTGTCGATTGATGCCAGCCAGGCAACAGGTGTGGTGAAGGAGGCGATGATCTACGCCAACGTCATCGGCAGTGACCTTGGGCCGAAAATTACGCCGATCGGCAGCCTGGCGACGTTGTTGTGGCTGCATGTGCTGGAGCGCAAGAGTATCCGGATCGGATGGGGGTATTACTTCAAGGTCGGGATTGTTTTGACGGTGCCGGTGTTGCTGGTGACGTTGGCGGCGTTGGCTGTGCGGTTGTCCGTTTAGACCGGGTTGGCCCCATCGCGAGCAGGCTCGCTCCCACACTGGATCTCCTTATGACCAAGATCCCTGTGGGAGCGAGCCTGCTCGCGATGGGGCCGGTACAGACGCTACAAGCCTCAACCATTGCCCGGCACATTCGGCCAAAGATCCGCCACCAGAAACAACCGCTCTGCCTCTTCCCAATCCCCATCGACATTCTCGATCAACCGCACCAGCAACTGCGCCGGCGCCAGCGGTTCGAGATCGCTGAGCCACGCCTCCAGCTGTTCCGCGTTCCAGGTCTGCTCCACCGGATAATGCGCCGGCGCCAGCCAGGCATGGCGGGGCAGGGGTTGCCAGCGCCCGAACGGACGCTGTGCGACAAAATCCTTCCAGTCCTTTTGATGCAGCCAGCTTCCGCGTAAATGTTGCGGATGTGCGCCGTCCGGTGATTGGGACTGCCCCGGCCACGGATACAACAAATACCCGCCCAGCCACAAATGCGCACTGAACTGTTGAATATCCAGCGCCGCCAGCACTTCACGGCTCTCCGGCCGGGCGGAAATCGGCAATTGATGCTGACTCAAGTGCGCCAGTTTACGGTCCAGCCGATCGTGGCAGCCCGGGCCTAACCAGTGCGCCGTGTCATGTCCGTCGCCCTCTTGCGGGCCGAGGTAAAGCTTGATTGCCAGTTCGAGGTGATGCACGCCGTCGCGATCACGCAGCAGCATGTCCAGCTCGCCCAGCGTGTGGCCCTCGCGGCGGATCGGCATATTGGCGGCAATCAGATCGATGCCTGGCGCATGCCGCACGGCGTATTGCCACAGCCGTTCATAGTACAGACCCAGACGCCGGGTCCGGGCCTGGGCCAGCCAGTGCAGCAGGTCATAACTGTCGCGATCCAGTTGCCGCAGCCAGAGTTCCAGCCGTTCCGGTGCCTGCACCCAGTCGCTGCCGGCCAGCGGATGGCGTTGCGGCCACGGCGTGACCTCCAGCATCGGCGGCGCGAGGATGACCCACGCCAGGTCACGCACCTCCGGGTGGCGCAACTGGTGGGGTAACTGCAGCAAATCGGGAAATAGGATCATCTTGCGAGCATAGCCCTAAACATGAGTACACCCTTGTGGCTGAAAGGATTTTGTCTATCCCGCGCTTTCGCCCATAATCGTGTTTTTCGCCGTCGCAGGCCCCCGCGTCCCAATAGGAGCCCCATGGAGCAATTTCGTAATATCGGCATCATCGGTCGCCTGGGCAGTTCGCAGGTGCTGGATACCGTCCGCCGACTGAAACGGTTTCTGCTCGATCGTCACCTGCACGTGATCCTTGAAGACACCATCGCCGAAGTGCTGCCGGGTCATGGCCTGCAAACCTCGTCGCGCAAGATGCTCGGTGAAGTGTGTGACATGGTGATTGTGGTCGGTGGTGACGGTAGCCTGCTCGGCGCTGCGCGCGCACTGGCCCGGCACAATATTCCGGTACTCGGCATCAACCGGGGCAGCCTGGGTTTCCTCACCGATATCCGCCCGGACGAGCTCGAAGTCAAAGTCGCCGAAGTGCTCGACGGCCACTACCTGGTGGAAAACCGCTTCCTGCTGCAGGCCGAAGTCCGGCGCCACGCCGAGGCCATTGGCCAGGGCGATGCACTGAACGACGTGGTGCTGCACCCCGGCAAATCGACGCGGATGATCGAGTTCGAGCTGTACATCGACGGCCAGTTCGTCTGCAGCCAGAAGGCCGACGGCCTGATCGTCGCCACTCCGACCGGTTCGACCGCTTACGCGCTGTCGGCGGGTGGCCCGATCATGCACCCCAAGCTTGACGCTATTGTGATTGTGCCGATGTACCCCCATACCTTGTCAGGTAGACCGATTGTGGTCGATGGCAACAGTGAGCTGAAAATCGTCGTGTCCAAGGATATGCAGATCTACCCGCAAGTCTCCTGTGACGGGCAGAACCACTTCACCTGCGCGCCGGGTGACACCATTACCATCAGCAAGAAAGCGCAGAAGCTGCGGCTGATTCACCCGCTCGATCACAACTACTACGAAGTCTGCCGGACCAAGCTCGGCTGGGGCAGCAAGTTGGGGGGTGGAGGCGACTGATGCTCGATCCCGCGCGAAGTTACGACCTGATCGGTGACGTGCACGGATGCGCTCTGACCCTTGAGCACTTGCTCGACCGGCTCGGTTATCACAAACAAGGTGGCGTTTGGCGGCACCCGTCGCGCATGGCGGTGTTCGTCGGTGACATCATCGACCGTGGCCCGCGGATTCGCGAGGCGCTGCACATCGTCCACGACATGGTCGAGGCTGGCCAGGCGCTGTGCATCATGGGCAACCACGAATTCAACGCACTCGGCTGGAGCACACCGGCGCCTCCGGGCAGCGGCAAGCAGTTCGTCCGTGAACACACCCCGCGTCATGCGCGCCTGCTGGGTGAAACCCTGACCCAGTTTGAAGATCACCCCGGCGACTGGCATGACTTCCAGCAATGGTTCTACGAATTGCCCCTGTTTCTGGATGCCGGGCGTTTCCGCGTGGTGCATGCCTGCTGGGATTCGGGCCTGATCGAGCCGTTGCGTGCGCTGTTTTCCGATGGCTGCGTCGATGAACATTTCCTCCAGGCTTCGGCCGTTCCGGGCAGTTTTGCCTGCACCGTGTTCGACCGCTTGCTGCGCGGCACCGACATGCGTTTGCCCCACGGATTGACCATGACCAGCGGCGATGGCCTGACGCGCTCGTTCTTCCGCACCAAGTTCTGGGAAGACGACCCGCAAACCTACGGAGACATCGTGTTCCAACCGGACGCCTTGCCGGAGCCCGTGGCCCGGACGCCGTTGTCCTCCACCGAAAAAGACACCTTGCTGCGCTATGGCATTGACGAGCCCCTGTTGTTCGTCGGCCACTACTGGCGCAGCGGTAAACCGGCGCCAATCCGCCCGAACCTGGCCTGCCTGGATTACAGCGCGGTGCTCTACGGCAAACTGGTTGCCTATCGCCTGGATCAGGAAACCCGGCTCGATCCGCACAAGTTTGTCTGGGTCGATGTCGAACGGCCCGAGGCCCTGCGATGAGCGCCGTTGCCGTATTGCGCCTGCCGCTGGCGGTGGATCTGAGCGGGTTCGTCAAGTTGCTGGAACGCATGCAGGTGCCGCATCGGGTCAGCGAAGAACAGGGCGAGCAGGTGCTGTGGGTGCCCGCCAGTATCAGTGAAGACGTGCGTGTACTTTACGAGCGTTTCCCGGCGGGTGATCCCGATCAGCAACTGGACATTCCGGTGGCGAAAACCAGTAAGCGCCCCGGTTTCGTCGAGCAATTGCGCCACGCCAAAGCAACTGCACTGGTGCTGTTGCTGAGCCTGATCGTCGGCGCGGTGACGCTGCTGGGCGAAAACCTCGACACGATGCGCTGGTTCACCTTCCTCGATTTCCGGGTGATCGGCGAGTACATCCATTTCACGCCACTGGCCGACAGCCTGGCGGCGGGGCAGTGGTGGCGTCTGGTGACGCCGATGCTGATCCACTTCGGTTTCCTGCACCTGGCCATGAACGGCATGTGGTACTGGGAGCTGGGGCGGCGCATCGAGTCGCGCCAGGGCGGCATCAACCTGATCGGCCTGACCTTGCTGTTCGCTCTGGTGTCGAATTACGCCCAGTTCGTTTTCAGCGGCCCGACCTTGTTTGGCGGGTTGTCTGGCGTGCTGTACGGCCTGCTCGGGCATTGCTGGATTTTCCAGATTCTGTCGCCGAACCGGGCTTATCGCCTGCCGCGCGGCGTACTGGTGATGATGCTGATATGGCTGCTGCTGTGCCTGTCCGGGCTGGTCTCTTTGATCGGCTTCGGTGAAATTGCCAACGCCGCCCACGTCGGCGGGTTGCTCGTCGGATGCCTGACCGGTTTGTTGGGCGGTTTGTACAACCGCCGTAAACTGGCCGTCCAAAATCGTATGTGAATTCAAGAGCGCGGAGACCTTGATGTCCTCTTTTAACGAAATGATCAAAAACATCACCCCGGATATCTACCAGAGCCTGAAACTGGCGGTGGAAATCGGCAAATGGTCGGACGGTGGCAAACTCACCGCCGAGCAACGCGAACTGTCGCTGCAAGCGATGATCGCCTGGGAAATCCAGAACCTGCCGGAAGAAGAGCGCACTGGTTACATGGGCCCGCAGGAGTGCAGCTCCAAGTCGATCACCGTACCGAATATCCTGTTCAAGTCGGATGCCATCCATTGATCGAGATTGGCCGCGGTGCAATCAGTAAAATGTCGGCTCGCCTGGACGGGTCAGACGTGCAGTACGCGTTTCGTCTGGGCGAGGTCGAGGTGCCGGTCAATCCGTTGATCGGCAGCACGGTTCGCCTGGAATACCTGGGGGCGATCTTCTGCTCCCATTGCGGGCGCAAGACCAAAACCAGTTTCAGCCAGGGTTACTGCTACCCGTGCATGACCAAACTGGCGCAGTGCGACATCTGCATCATGAGCCCGGAGCGTTGCCACTACGACGCTGGCACCTGCCGTGAACCGGAGTGGGGCGAGAAGTTCTGCATGACCGATCACATTGTGTATCTGTCGAACTCGTCCGGGGTCAAAGTCGGGATTACCCGCGCCACCCAGCTGCCGACCCGCTGGATCGATCAGGGCGCCCGTCAGGCGTTGCCGATCATGCGTGTTTCGACCCGTCAGCAATCGGGCTTCGTCGAAGACCTGTTCCGCAGTCAGGTGGCGGACAAGACCAACTGGCGTGCTTTACTCAAGGGCGAGGCGGTTTCGGTGGACCTGGCCGAGGTTCGCGATCAGCTGTTTGATAGCTGCGCCGAAGGTTTGCAAGGTTTACAGGAACGATTCGGCCTACAGGCAATCCAGACTATTGCCGATGTGGAACCGCTCGAAATCCGCTATCCGGTCGAGCAATACCCGGCCAAGATCGTCAGCTTCAACCTGGACAAAAACCCGATTGCCGAAGGCACGCTGCTTGGGATCAAGGGCCAGTACCTGATTTTCGACACCGGCGTGATCAATATTCGTAAATACACGGCTTATCAGCTCGCCGTGCATCAGTAAGGACTCCAGCATGCGCACCGAACAACCGAAGATGATCTATTTGAAAGACTATCAGGCGCCCGAGTACCTGATCGACGAAACGCACCTGACCTTCGAGTTGTTCGAGGACCACAGCCTGGTCCATGCGCAACTGGTGATGCGCCGTAACCCTGAACGGGGCCCGGGGCTGCCGCCGCTGGTGCTCGATGGTCAGCAGCTCGAGTTGTTGTCGGTAACCTTGGCCGACCGCGAATTGAGCGAGGCTGATTATCAACTGACCGAAAATCACCTGACCCTGCAGCCGACCAGCACCACGTTCACCGTCGACACCAGCGTCAAGATCCACCCGGAAACCAACACCGCGCTGGAAGGCCTGTACAAGTCCGGCACGATGTTCTGCACCCAGTGCGAAGCCGAAGGCTTCCGCAAGATCACCTATTACCTCGACCGCCCGGACGTGATGAGCAAGTTCACCACCACGGTGGTTGCCGAGCAGCACAGCTATCCGGTGCTGCTGTCCAACGGCAACCCGATTGCCAGCGGTCCGGGCGAAGACGGCCGTCATTGGGCGACGTGGGAAGACCCGTTCATGAAACCGGCGTACCTGTTTGCGCTGGTGGCCGGTGACTTGTGGTGCGTCGAAGACACCTTCACCACCATGACCGAGCGCTCCGTGGCGCTGCGCATTTATGTCGAACCGGAAAACATCGACAAGTGCCAGCACGCCATGAACAGCCTGAAGAAGTCCATGCGCTGGGACGAAGAAGTCTACGGTCGCGAGTATGACCTGGACATCTTCATGATTGTTGCGGTCAACGACTTCAACATGGGCGCCATGGAGAACAAGGGCCTCAACATCTTCAACTCCAGCGCCGTGCTGGCCCGCGCCGAAACCGCGACCGACGCCGCGCATCAGCGCGTGGAAGCGATCGTGGCCCACGAGTACTTCCACAACTGGTCGGGCAACCGCGTGACCTGCCGCGACTGGTTCCAGTTGTCGCTCAAGGAAGGCTTCACCGTGTTCCGTGATTCGGGTTTCTCCGCCGACATGAACTCGGCAACCGTGAAACGCATTCAGGACGTGGCTTACCTGCGCACCCACCAGTTCGCCGAAGACGCCGGTCCCATGGCTCACGCCGTTCGCCCGGACAGCTTCATCGAGATCTCCAACTTCTACACACTGACCGTGTACGAAAAGGGCTCGGAAGTGGTCGGCATGATCCACACCTTGCTCGGCGCCGAAGGGTTCCGCAAAGGCAGCGACCTGTACTTCGAGCGCCATGACGGCCAGGCCGTGACCTGCGACGACTTCATCAAGGCTATGGAAGATGCCAACGGTGTTGACCTGACCCAGTTCAAACGCTGGTACAGCCAGGCCGGTACGCCGCGCTTGGCAGTGAGCGAGTCCTACGACGCCGCCGCGAA
Organism: Pseudomonas sp. LBUM1651; assembly: GCF_059716135.1. NCBI lineage: Bacteria > Pseudomonadati > Pseudomonadota > Gammaproteobacteria > Pseudomonadales > Pseudomonadaceae > Pseudomonas > Pseudomonas sp. LBUM1651. The sequence continues at coordinate 2,709,033 of NZ_CP166805.1, forward strand.
AACCTACAGCCTGACCTTCCGCCAGAGCTGCCCGGCCACCCCGGACAAGGTTGAAAAACTGCCGTTCGTGATTCCTGTCGAGTTGGGCCTGCTGGACTCCCAAGGCGCGGCTATTGCGTTGCGTCTTTCCGGCGAAGCCAGCGCTCAGGGTACTTCGCGGGTTATATCGGTGACCGAAGCCGAGCAGACCTTCACGTTTGTCGACATTGCTGAACAGCCTTTGCCTTCGTTGCTGCGCGGCTTCTCGGCGCCGGTGAAACTGAGCTTCCCGTACAACCGTGATCAGCTGATGTTCCTGATGCAGCACGACAGTGACGGCTTCAATCGCTGGGATGCCGGTCAGCAACTGTCGGTTCAAGTGCTGCAGGAACTGATCGCTCAGCAGCAGAACGGCGAGACACTGGTAATGGATCAGCGTCTGGTTTCTGCGTTGCGCACCGTGCTGTCGGACGAAACGCTGGATCAGGCGATGGTTGCCGAAATGCTGTCGTTGCCGGGTGAGGCGTATCTGACCGAGATCAGCGAAGTGGCTGACGTCGATGCCATCCACATCGCGCGCGAGTTTGCCCGCAAGCAATTGGCGGACGGCTTGTTCGAGGCGTTGTGGCTGCGTTACCAGGCTAACCGCGATCTGTCGAAACAAACCCCGTACGTGGCCGAGGCCGAGCACTTTGCTCGTCGCGCATTGCAGAACATTGCGCTGTCTTATCTGATGTTGAGCGGTAAGCCTGAAGTCCTGGCGGCGACACTCGAGCAGTTCGAGACCAGCGACAATATGACCGAGCGCCTCACAGCGTTGGCCGTACTGGTCAACTCGTCGTTCGAAGAAGACAAGGCGCGGGCGCTGGCGAGTTTTGCCGACCACTTCAAGGACAACCCGTTGGTCATGGACCAGTGGTTCAGTGTTCAGGCCGGTAGCACGTTGCCGGGTGGGCTGGAGCGGGTCAAGGCGTTGATGCAGCATCCGGCGTTCAACCTCAAGAACCCCAACAAGGTGCGGGCACTGGTCGGTGCGTTTGCGGGGCAGAACCTGATCAACTTCCATGCGGCGGATGGGTCGGGGTATCGCTTCCTCGCGGATCTGGTGATCGAACTGAACGGCTTCAACCCGCAGATCGCTTCGCGTCAATTGGCGCCGCTGACGCGCTGGCGCAAGTATGACGACGCTCGTCAGGCGTTGATGAAAGGGGAGCTGGAGCGGATTCGTGCTTCGGGTCAGCTGTCCAGCGATGTGTTTGAAGTGGTCAGCAAAAGCCTGGCTTGAGTCTGGTTCGTTCCCACAGGGTTCACCCTGGACCCTGTAGGAGCGAGGCTTGCCCGCGAAGGCGGCCTGATAGCCGACCTGTTCTGCTCCGGCTGAATCACCGGCGGAGTAGCCCGATGCAATGCCGGACAACCATCCCCTGTGGGAGCTAGCCTGCTAGCGATGGACGTTAACGATAACGCGTGCGGTCTGAATGAACGCGGTGTCTGGACGTCCATCGCTAGCAGGCTAGCTCCCACAGGGGAACGCGAACGCTTCAAATGACAGGCCGGCCGGTAGGCCGCCTCGCGGTGCTGTGTCGGTAGTCGCCCCCTCGAGAGGCTTCGTTCCGGGCCCACGGAGCAGGACGGAGCGAGCCACCGAACGAAAGGGGCAAAAGCGCTTGGTTACTTGGCGCTTCTCCAAGTGACCCGCTGTAAGAGCGGAACCGCCAGCCGCGTTACCGCAGAAACGGATATGTACACCAACCAACCAACCAACCAACCAACCAACCCAAATCACCCCACCTGATACCCCACCATTCATAAAACCCCCATCCCCTCCAGGTTAACAAAACATAACGTGGCGTCGATTGTCAGACCTTTCCAAACACCGATAGGATAAGCCAGCTTCCGAAGGGGCTCTGGATTGCGGGTTTCAGGACTATGCTCCTAACCATTCAATCCCGATGAGCACCCCTAACGGCGCCCTGAAAGGTTGAACGACCTGACAATAATAATGGGGGAAGGTCTATGAGTGAGCCTGTCATGGGTGTGGGTACCTGCCGCCCGCCGGCACTGCGCAAATTCGCGTTGCTGGCTACAGCGCTCTCGCTGTTGGGCTGTGCCGTGTTGTCGGCACCTGTGCTGGCCGCCGCGGCGCCGGCAACCGACGTTGTTTATTCCGTTGAATCCGCGAAGGCCAGCAAAAGCCTGATGCTTGACGTCGTGCACGCCGGCAAGCGCCTGGTGGCGGTCGGCGATCGCGGGCACATCCTGTATTCCGATGACCAAGGCGCAACCTGGACCCAGGCCAAGGTGCCGACCCGGCAACTGCTGACCTCGGTCTATTTTGTCGACGACAAGCACGGCTGGGCCGTCGGCCATGACGCACAGATCCTCGCCAGCGAGGACGGCGGCGTCACATGGACCAAGCAATTTGAAGATCTGAAGCGCGAATCGCCGCTGCTCGACGTCTGGTTCCAGGACGCCAACAGCGGCTTTGCCGTGGGCGCTTACGGCGCGCTGCTGGCCACCACCGACGGCGGCAAACACTGGGAAGACGCCAGCGATCGCCTGGACAACGAAGACCAGTACCACCTCAACGGCATCGCCGCGGTCAAGGATGCCGGGCTGTTCATCGTCGGCGAGCAGGGCAGCATGTTCCGCTCCGCCGACTGGGGCCAGACCTGGGAAAAGCTTGAAGGCCCATACGAAGGTTCGCTGTTCGGCGTGATCGGCACCGCTCAAGCCAACACACTGCTGGCCTACGGTCTGCGCGGCAACCTGTTTCGCTCCACCGATTTCGGCAGCACCTGGGAACCGGTCGAGCTGAAAGCGGCCCGCGGTGCACTGGAGTTTGGTCTGTCCGGCGCAACGTTGCTCGATGACGGCTCCATCGTGATCGTCGGCAACGGTGGCAGCGTTATCCGCAGCGACGACAACGGCGAAACCTTCAGCGTGTTCAACCGCCCGGACCGCATTTCCGTCGCGGCGGTGACTGCAGCAGGCAACGGCAATCTGGTCCTGGCAGGACAGGGCGGCGTTCGCGTTACTTCGCCAACCGGCGCCGGCGCAGAGAATGGAAAAAACGGGTCGTCCAAATGAGCCGGGCAAATAATAAGAAGGCGGGTCTATGACATCCTTGAGCAGCCATCACCAAGACAAGGCGACGTTTCTTGAGCGCCTGATTTTCAACAACCGCCCGGCAGTGATCGTGATCTGCCTGCTGGTGAGCATTTTCCTGTTCTGGCAGGCGACGCTGATCCGGCCGTCCACCAGTTTCGAAAAAATGATCCCGCTCGATCATCCGTTCATTCAAAAGATGATGGAGCACCGCAACGATCTGGCGAACCTGGGCAACACTGTGCGCATCTCGGTGGAAGCGACCGATGGCGACATCTTCTCCAAGGAGTACATGGAGACCCTGCGCCAGATCAACGACGAGGTGTTCTACATCTCCGGCGTTGACCGTTCCGGCCTCAAGTCGCTGTGGAGTCCGAGCGTACGCTGGACCGAGGTGACGGAGGAGGGCTTCGCCGGCGGTGAAGTGATCCCGCAGAGCTACAACGGCTCCCAGCAAAGCCTCGATCTGCTGCGCAACAACGTGCTCAAGTCCGGGCAGGTCGGGCGTCTGGTGGCCAACGACTTCAAGTCGAGCATCGTCGATATCCCGCTGCTGGAGTCCTACCCGGACCCGCAGGACCAGGGCAAGTTGCTGGCCCTGGACTACCGCAAGTTCTCCCACGAGCTGGAAGACAAGATCCGCGACAAGTTTGAAAAACAGAACCCCAACGTGCAGATCCACATCGTCGGTTTTGCCAAGAAAGTCGGCGACCTGATCGATGGCCTGGTGATGGTGGTGATGTTCTTCGGCGTCGCCTTCGTCATCACGCTGATCCTGTTGTACTGGTTCACCAATTGCATGCGCAGCACCGTGGCGGTGTTGAGCACGACGCTGGTGGCGGTGGTCTGGCAGCTCGGCCTGATGCACTTCTTCGGCTTCGGGCTGGATCCGTATTCGATGCTGGTGCCGTTCCTGATCTTCGCCATCGGTATTTCCCACGGCGTACAGAAGATCAACGGCATCGCGTTGCAGTCCGGTGAGGCTGATAACGCGCTGACCGCCGCACGGCGCACCTTCCGCCAATTGTTCCTGCCCGGGATGATCGCGATCCTCGCCGACGCGGTGGGTTTCATCACGTTGCTGATCATCGATATCGGTGTGATCCGCGAACTGGCCATCGGCGCGTCCATCGGCGTGGCGGTGATCGTGTTCACCAACCTGATCCTGCTGCCAGTCGCCATTTCCTACGTCGGCATCAGCAAGCGCGCCGTCGAGCGCAGCAAAAAAGACGCACACCGTGAACACCCGTTCTGGCGCCTGCTGTCGAACTTTGCCAGCCCGAAAGTCGCACCGGTGTCGATCATCCTGGCCTTGCTGGCCTTCGGTGGCGGCCTCTGGTACAGCCAGAACCTGAAAATCGGCGACCTCGATCAAGGTGCTCCAGAGCTGCGTCCGGATTCGCGCTACAACAAGGACAACAACTTCATCATCAGCAACTACTCCACCAGTTCCGACGTGTTGGTGGTGATGGTCAAGACCAAGTCCGAAGGTTGCTCGCGCTACGAAGCCATGGCGCCGATCGACGAGCTGATGTGGAAGATGCAGAACACCGAGGGCGTGCAGTCGGCGATCTCGCTGGTGACTGTGTCCAAGCAGATGATCAAGGGCATGAACGAGGGCAACCTGAAATGGGAAACCCTGTCGCGCAACCCGGACGTGCTGAACAACTCCATTGCCCGGGCTGATGGTTTGTACAACAACAGTTGCTCCCTGGCACCGGTGCTGGTGTTCCTCAACGATCACAAGGCGGCTACCCTGGATCGCGCGGTCCATGCCGTGCAGGACTTCGCCAAGGAGAACAACAAGGAAGGCCTGGAATTCATCCTCGCCGCCGGTAACGCCGGGATCGAGGCGGCCACCAACGAGGTGATCAAGGAATCCGAGCTGACCATCCTGATCCTCGTCTACATCTGCGTTGCGACCATGTGCATGATCACCTTCCGCTCCTGGGCGGCGACCTTGTGCATTGTGCTGCCACTGGTGTTGACCTCGGTACTCGGCAACGCACTGATGGCGTTCATGGGGATCGGCGTAAAAGTCGCAACCCTGCCGGTGGTGGCGCTCGGGGTGGGGATCGGCGTGGACTACGGCATCTACATCTACAGCCGACTGGAAAGCTTCCTGCGTGCCGGTCTGCCGTTGCAGGAAGCCTATTACCAGACGCTGAAGTCCACTGGCAAAGCCGTTCTGTTTACCGGTCTGTGCCTGGCGATCGGCGTGTGCACCTGGATCTTCTCGGCCATCAAGTTCCAGGCCGACATGGGGCTGATGCTCACCTTCATGTTGCTCTGGAACATGTTTGGCGCACTGTGGCTGCTGCCCGCTCTGGCGCGATTCCTGATCAAGCCGGAGAAACTGGCGGGGCAGAAGGGCAACTCGTTGTTTGCTCACTGATCGACAGCTGAAACAAAAAAGCCGCAACCTGGGTTGCGGCTTTTTTATGGGTGATGACTTAACGCGGCTTAAACGGTTTCAACGGCAGAAGAACATTGTTCGCCAGCTCATCACTGATGGACCCGTGATGAATGTCGATTTTCTGTCTCGCATTTTTAGCCTTGGCCAGCAACGATGCATACGTTTCGAAGCGCTGCTCTACGGTTTTCAGATGTGCCTCGGTGTGGTTGGCTTTGGCATCATCGAACTTTTCATAATGAAAGTGCGCATACCACAAGGGTTTATCGTCACGGTTGAACAAGACATATTCCTGCATGAAGTCCCGACGTCCGGTTGTCAGTTGAACCCGATCGCTGATCATGCGCGGGTAAATTTCGTCAAGCGGTAACAGATATTCGATGCCCTCGCTCGTTGGAGGTTGAGTGAGCGTCATGCGGGTACGCAGTTCCGTTGCTTTGTCGTTGAGGACTCGGGCCTTGTCTCGTAGCCCGCTGACAAGCGAAGCATCCGTCTGCGAGTTCGACGGAGCATCTTCATGTCTTTCCAGTTTATCGGCATACCCTGAGAGCTTTTGCGCTTCGCGTTGCAATTGCTCCTCGATTTCCTTCGCAGAGCTCGCCCGTTGTGCATAGCCTTCGATCTTCTGCACCTGCCTGTCGACATCGGCCATCGCTTTTCGGGCATCGCCTTTGAGATGCGGGTAAGCGCGTGCGGACGGCTTGGGAGCCGGTAGCTTAGCCTCAACGATTTCGACCCAGACATTCGGCTCATGCTCGTGAAAAGAGGTCAGCGGCTTGTCTTCGAGCGGGCCGTTGATGTCGACAATGTCTCCGCCCTGATTGGCAATCCGCTGGCGAATATCGCCAATCAGTGTGCCCTTGGTGGTTTTGATGACCTTCTTGCGGTTGTTGGATGGAGCGGGGCGGCTGACCGGAGGCTGGTTGGTCCCCGATGTTTCCTCAGGTTGCGGCAGCCTTTCCAGTTCTTCGGCCAAACGTCGCTCGGCATCGGCGCGCAACTGGTCGATGATTTCGCGCAGTCGGTTGTAGTCGGGCATTTGTAACTTGTCGCTATTGAAGATGCCGATACTTTCGAGGCCGTCCAGCGCCTTGTTGTAGTGATCAACCAGGTTGTCCAGCACGGCGATTCGATCACTGCTTTCATAGATGTGTGAAGTCTGCAGCTCTGCGTGGGAGCGAGACAACAGCAGCAGTGGGGCGAGTGTGTGTTCCAGTGCGTCCGTGGTATCAGTCCCCAACTCCCTGATAGTGAGAACACGCAAAACTGCCAGTTGATAGGACTTGACCCGCAGCGCGCCCAGTTCATTTTCCGGTCTGTTTCCCGTCAGTCGCTTCCAGGCGTCTGCACCCAGCCGAGCGATCTGTTTAAGCTCCAGAAGTCGACTGTCCTTCTCGTCAAGGTTCGTGATCATGGTTTCGTTGATCTCGGAGGTTTTGCGCATGAAATCGAAATACCGATCCACTACGGCGCGTCCTTCCACGGTCAGCGTCTGAAATATGTGCCGGGCTCCACTGCTGAACTCGGCGTATTCCTGGTTGATGGCGTCACGGTCCAGATCCGCCAGGACAACCCGTTTGCGGCCATTGTTGATGAGATTTTCCAGTAAATTGCACAGTAACTGTTGGTTGGGAGGTGTGCCAGTCAGGTCACTTAACTCCTTGGTCTCGGCAAGCAGGGTCCTGTAGCCTTCCGATTGCTTGTCCAGTTCCTGCACAAAGCGATGCCTGAATGGCGCACGTTCCTGCTCGGTGCTTGCCGGTTGATTTTTCAACTGCATGAGGTTTTCGGCAATATCGACACGCTTTTGCACGCGTTCCTGTTGCTCGAAGAACGTCTGGAGTTCCAGCCCCAGCAGGGCGATACGCTGTTGCCTTCTTTCCCGCTCGGCGGCGATGCGCTTCTTGGGACCACCCCCGACCAGTTTCAGCCCCTGATCCAGCATCCACTGGCCATTTCCATTGGCCTTGAGCTTGACTCCCGGATGATCCGGGTGCTCAGGATGCACCACATAGACCTCGCCGAACCCAGGCTCGATGCTGACGCGAAACAACAGGCCGGCGAGGGTGGCGTGCCATTGGTCGTTGATTCGATACAGGCCTTTGAAGGCGCCCGTTGCGATGGGCTCGGGAAGGGACTTCGGCCACGGAACACGCGCGTAGAGCAACTTGTTGAGTAGCCGGGCCGAGGCCGAATCGCGAGCGGCCGACAGATCGAAGTCGAGCAGGGTTTCGCCGCTGCCCGGCGGCTCGGTCGGCAACCCTGGCGTTTCCTGGGTGATGGCTGTCTCGGCGGTTACCGGTGATTGAACTCGTGTGCGGCGCAATGGATCGAGGGCGACCGGAACTGCTTTGCCCTCCCTGTTAGCCAGCGGAGCATCAATGGCTGCGGAGTCACGGGCAACATGTAAAAGGATCAGGCCAATGTTTAACAGTATGTCGACCCAGGCCCCGTTGCGGGCGGTTGCATCATCACTGTCCAGCGCGGGCAAGTCGTTGATCAGGCTGTGGGTGATTTGCACCATCCAGCCCACCAGCATCGCCGGCCCGCGTAACACGGGCAGGACCAGGTTGTTAAACACCAGCCAACTGCCTTCCAGAATGATCGCCCAACGGCTCTCAGCGTCAGACACCGATTGTTTGTCGGCCAGGCCAACCAGTGCACGAGCATTACTGGCGAACAAGTCAGGCAGCAAGCGACCTTCTTCCACCGCGGCGAGCCAGTCACTGGCAGCTTTGTCGCCCACCAGAATCGCCGGTTTCGGTTTTTCAGGCCGACTGAATTCGTCGCCAGCATGAAAGTGAGTAATGTGCGGCTCGTTGAATCCATTGTTGGCGTAGATGGGCCGTGCACGATCGGAAATCCAGGTCAGCACACTGGTCTGCAGCGGACTGGACTGCGCAATGGCTTTCAGCAATTCGGTACGGCTGGGGTATTCGTGCAGGGCCGGCGTGTACAGCGGCCGATAAAGAATATGCGGGCCATCGGCATTCAAATCCTTGGGCTCGATGATGAACATGTTGCTGACGACATCCGCATCGGCGTCAACCTTCCTCTGAAACGCCAAAGGCCTGATGACAATCGCCTGCTCGTCGACAACGCGCTCGGCTGCGGTGAGGTTCATCAATGCATCGACATACCGGTAGCCCCGGTGGGTGAAGCCGTGTTCACCCTTGATTGCGTGTTCAAGGGCTTGAATCGGTAGACGAACCGCCAGTTCCTGCCCGAACAGTCGCTCACGTTCCCGTGCTTGCGGGCTGTCCCCGAGCAGCAGGGTGGCGACCTGTTCGGGGTAGTGTTTACCGACATTGACCCGACTCACCAGACCCAGCAGATACAGTTCGTCGGTCCAGTCCTGAATCAGTTGCTCCTTCGTGTGGCGAATGGTCATCCGGCCTTTGGGTTTGCCTGACAGGTTTTTGATGGCCAGCTCGGTCAGGGACATTTTCACGGGTTCGATGTAGCCACTGCCAAGGTCACCCACGGCGACATGAAAGGTCAACTCCAGCTCATCGGGGTTGTAGCCTGGCGCGAGGGGCTGATCTTCGAGCATCTGCTTGTGCAGCGCGTTTTTGGCGAATGTGTGCAGGTCGTCGATACCGTCCCGGAACGAACGCCCGTTGGTCTGTTGCGAAATGCTGGCCATTGTCAGAACGTGCTTGCGATAGGCCATGCGCTGCGCAGCCGAAGCTTCCTGCAGCCAGTCCGGCATCGCTGACTGTATAGGTTGAAGAGCCATGACCTTGAATGGGCTGCCGATGAACAGCGCGGCGACATCGGTAATCGAATCAAACTGTCGTTCCAGTCCTTCCACGGGTTGGCTGGCAGGCAACTTGAATGAGGCGAGGTCCTCCAGTTGCTGGCTCAACAACAGGGCGGCCTGGATGTCGAAGATATTGCCGTCAGGCTCAAAGCGCTTCCAGGTAACAGTGTCGATCTTGAAGTCCTGTTGAAACCGCGCACCCCAGGCTGAACCGAAAGCTTGCAGAGAAGGGAACGCTTCGATGCCCCCGGTTACGCTGCACAACAGATGGGTTTCACCGCAAATCACCAGAATGTCAGGCGTCTGGAGGCTGACCGAGACTTCGCCTTGGGTGAGCGTGGTCTGAAGGGTGCAGGCGTGAATAACGCCCTTTGACCAGGGCTTTTGACGACGCGCCTGCGGGTCGGGGTGGTTAGCCAGCTCGAGGAGGATTTCCGTCTCCGAGGCGTTGCTTGACCATTGGGTGGCGGACGTTTTCAGAACGCCGGCAAGCACATCCCCCAACCATTGCCATCGACTGGCGCCATCGTCCGATGCGTCGTTCCAGTAAGCCGTCAGAGACTCCTGAAAGGCGATGTAAAGGATGCCGGGTAGCTCTCGAATGACCCCGGCAATCACCTGCATGTCGGGCAAACGCGAAGTGGTTTTGTCGACGGTGAGTTGCGCGGGCGCCCTGTTCGTAAGGAAACAGCTGCGACCGAACTGTTCGCTTAAATCCGGGGGAGTGCCGCTGGCCAGATAGTCCAGCACCACGTCCAGCAGCGCCGTGAGACGCCATGCGCCATCAGGAATCGGTTGCGCGATCAGGGTTCGGTAAGGGTCGACATCCAGCTGCGGGTATTTTTCCTCCAGACCGCTCTTGAACAACTGCCAGGTTTGCGAGCGAAACGTCGGGCGGGAACGGAATTGGGCATTGATCGCGCGGGCGATGATGTCGGTATGGTCCGCCGTGGCGGGCGGCGATGCAGGTGTCGGCATGATGCAATCCTTTGCATGAAGTTGAATGCCGGACCATAAAACGAGGCCATATTGAATGTGCGGTAGCGGGCTACCGCACAGTCATCGATTCAAAAGGTTAAGGGACCCCTTCATGCCAGAAACAAAAAAGCCGCAACCGTGTTGCGGCTTTTCTATATCGCGAAATCGACACAACTCTTGTAGGCGCGAGACTTGCCTGCGAAAGCGGTGTATCGGTCGACATTCATCGTGAATGTGACGGCCTCTTCGCGGGCAAGCCTCGCTCCTACAGGGGATTGGTGGTGTCAGGTGGGATCTGCGCCGAGCACCACATTCAGTGCACTGCGCGCATCGTCCAACTGCACCAGCGTCGCATGTCGGGCACCCAGGGCATCGCGGTTTTCGATCGCCGTCAGAATCGCCTTGTGCCGTGGCAGTGCCAGTTCGTGCAGATTCGGTCGCTGGTTGGAATGCTTCAACGCTTCGGCAATCGCCACCGACAGCATGTTGCACAGGTTCGCCAGCAAATCGTTATGCGTTGCGTCGGCGATGCGGCTATGAAAGTCCAGGTCCGGTTGCAACAGGGCTTCCGGTGTCGGTGCGGCTTCCATGCGTTGGTACGCTTCACCGATGGAGGCGATGTCGGCGTCCGTGGCGAACTGCGCGGCCAACGCCGCGGCGGCCGGTTCGATGATGCTGCGCACGCTGGTCAGCAGATCGAAGAATTGATTCTGCGGGCTGCTCTGCATCAGCCAGTGCAAAACATCCGGATCAAGCATGTGCCATTCCTTGCGCTGCTTGACCACCGTGCCGACCCGAGGGCGTGAATACACCAGACCCTTGGCGACCAACACGCGAGTGGCTTCGCGCAGCACCGGCCGGCTGACCGCGTATTCCTCGCACAACAGGGCTTCGGCGGGCAGTTTGTCGTCTGGTTTGAAGCGTCCCGAAACGATCTGCATGCCCAGTTCCTGGACGATGCGCGAGTGCATGCTTTTGCGGTCGGAGGGTTTGCGGTAATCCATGGGGAACGGCGCGATCCTGTGCGATGGAGGTGCCGCGCATGATAGCAGGCGCAGCGCAATCTTGAGGCTGGCGTAAATCAAATGTGGGAGCGAGCAAGCTCGCTCCCACAGGGGATTTCTCGGGTTAGTGGGAGTGGCGCGGGACCTCGGAGCCGCGGCAACCGACCAGGAAGTCAAAGTCACACCCCTGATCCGCCTGCAGCACATGGTCGATGTACAGCTGGCGATATCCGCCCACGATCAGGTTTTGCGGCGGTTGCAGATCGGCCATGCGCGCCGCCAGTTCAGCGTCCGGAATGTCCAGGTGCAGACGCCCGTTGGCGCAATCGAGCTCGATCCAGTCGCCTTCCTTCACCGTCGCCAAAGGCCCGCCGGCCGCCGCTTCCGGTGCCACATGCAGAACGACCGTGCCATACGCCGTGCCGCTCATGCGCGCGTCGGAAATGCGCACCATGTCCGTCACGCCCTGCGCCAGCAGCTTGGCCGGCAAGCCCATATTGCCGACTTCGGCCATGCCCGGATAACCCTTCGGACCGCAGTTTTTCATCACCAGAATCGAGTTGGCATCCACGTCGAGTTCCGGATCGTTGATCCGCGCCTTGTACATGTCGAAATTCTCGAACACCACGGCGCGGCCGCGGTGCTGCATTAGTTCGGCGCTGGCGGCGGACGGTTTCAGCACGGCACCGAGTGGTGCCAGGTTACCGCGCAATACGCAGATACCGCCGTCGGCGCGGATCGGGTTGTCGAGGGTGCGGATCACTTCGTCCTGGCCGTAGATCGGCGCGTCCTTGGTGTTTTCGCCGAGGGTCTTGCCGTTGACAGTCAAGGCATTCGGATTGGGAATCAGGTTGGCCTCGCCGAGGCGACGCAGCACCGCAGGCAAGCCGCCGGCGTAGTAGAACTCTTCCATCAGGAAACGCCCGGACGGTTGCAGGTCGACAATGGTCGGCATGCCGCGACCGATGCGGGTCCAGTCGTCCAGGTCCAGTTCGACGCCGATACGGCCGGCGATGGCTTTCAAGTGGATCACCGCGTTGGTCGAACCGCCGATGGCGGCGTTTACACGAATGGCATTTTCGAAGGCTTCCTTGGTGAGGATTTTCGACAGTCGCAAGTCTTCGCGAACCATCTCCACCGCGCGCATGCCGGACATGTGCGCCAGTACATAACGGCGCGCATCCACCGCCGGAATCGCCGCGTTGTGGGGCAGGGACGTGCCGAGTGCTTCGGCCATGCAGGCCATGGTCGACGCGGTGCCCATGGTGTTGCAGGTACCGGCGGAACGGGACATGCCGCCCTCGGCCGCGAGGAAATCGTCGATGGTGATGGTGCCGGCTTTCACTTGCTCGCTGAGCTGCCAGACCACGGTGCCCGAGCCGATGTCCTGGCCCTTGTGCTTGCCGTTGAGCATCGGCCCGCCGGTGACAACGATGGCCGGCACGTCGCAACTGGCGGCGCCCATCAACAAGGCCGGGGTGGTTTTGTCGCAACCGGTCAGCAGCACTACGCCATCGATCGGGTTGCCGCGAATGGCTTCTTCCACATCCATGCTCGCCAGATTACGGGTGAGCATGGCGGTCGGGCGCAGGTTCGATTCGCCGTTGGAGAACACCGGGAATTCCACGGGGAAACCACCGGCCTCGATCACGCCGCGTTTGACGTGCTCGGCAATCTGACGGAAATGCGCGTTGCACGGGGTCAGTTCCGACCAGGTGTTGCAGATGCCGATGATCGGCTTGCCGTGGAACTGGTGGTCGGCGATGCCCTGATTCTTCATCCAGCTGCGGTACATGAAGCCGTTCTTGTCGGCCGTGCCAAACCATTGGGCGGAGCGCAGTGTGGGTTTCTTATCAGACATGATCGATTCTCTTATTGTATGACTATATTGTTCGAGCTTGAGCGTAACATAAGCGCAAATTCACCGGTTTGGAAGTGTTGTTGCTTAAATAGTATTACTATATAGTCCGCTTTAACGGAGGGATTGGCCCTGGCGGTTTTCCGCGAGAGGCGTCCCCCGAGGTTCTATAACAACAACAATCGGAGACCGATCTCATGAGCCAGGAACTGCGGCTAATTCGTCGCATCACGCTGAAACTGATTCCCTTCCTCATCCTGCTGTACCTGATCGCCTACGTGGATCGCTCCGCCGTAGGTTTTGCCAAGCTGCACATGGGCGCCGATATCGGGATCGGTGATGCGGCCTACGGCCTCGGTGCCGGGCTGTTTTTCATTGGTTACTTCCTGCTGGAAATCCCCAGCAACCTGATGCTCGAACGCTTCGGTGCGCGGCGCTGGTTTGCGCGGATCATGGTCACCTGGGGCGCCATCACCATCGGCATGGCTTTTGTGCAGGGGCCGCACAGCTTCTATGTGATGCGCTTCCTGCTCGGTGCCGCCGAAGCCGGGTTCTTCCCGGGCGTTCTGTACTACATCACTCAGTGGTTCCCGGTGCGCCATCGCGGCAAGATCCTCGGCTTGTTCATCCTTTCCCAACCGATCGCCATGCTGATCACCGGCCCGGTGTCCGGCGGCTTGCTGGGTATGGACGGCATTCTTGGTCTGCATGGCTGGCAGTGGCTGTTCATCGTCATCGGCACCCCGGCGATTCTGCTGACCTGGCCGGTGCTGCGTTGGCTGCCGGATGGTCCGCAACAGGTGAAATGGATGGATCAGCCCGAGAAGGACTGGCTGGCCGGCGAGCTGAAAAAGGACCTGGAGGCGTACGGCCAGACCCGCCACGGCAATCCGTTGCATGCGCTGAAGGACAAACGCGTGTTGCTGCTGGCGCTGTTCTATCTGCCGGTGACCCTGAGCATTTATGGCCTGGGCCTGTGGTTGCCGACCCTGATCAAACAGTTCGGTGGCACCGACCTGGTGACCGGGTTTGTGTCATCGGTGCCGTACATCTTCGGGATCATCGGGTTGCTGATCATTCCGCGCAGTTCCGACCGCTTGAATGATCGCTACGGCCACCTCGCGGTGCTGTATGTGCTGGGTGCCATCGGCCTGTTCCTCAGCGCCTGGCTGACGGTGCCGGTGCTGCAACTGGCGGCGCTGTGCCTGGTGGCGTTCGCGCTGTTTTCCTGCACGGCGGTGTTTTGGACCTTGCCGGGCCGGTTCTTTGCCGGCGCCAGTGCGGCGGCGGGGATTGCGTTGATCAACTCGGTGGGCAACCTCGGCGGCTACATCGGTCCGTTCGTGATTGGTGCGCTGAAGGAATACACCGGGAACCTGGCTTCGGGGTTGTATTTCCTTTCGGGGGTGATGGTGTTCGGGTTGGTGTTGACCGGCGTGGTTTATCGGTTGCTGGAGCGCAAGCATGTGCTGCCGGCCGATCAGTTTGCCGCGAGCGCGCGTGGCGCCACTAGAACCTGACACAAAACCCGTAGGAGCAAAGCGTGCTCGCGATAGCGGATGTTCAGGCGACATCGAAGCTGACTGTTCGGCCGCCATCGCGAGCAAGCTTTGCTCCTACAGGGCATGCGGTGTTTTCAAGTTTTGCTTAATGGAGAAAATTCATGCGTCTGGTTCAGTTTGAATTGATTAACGGCGAGCGCCGGGTTGGCGTGGTCGAGGACGGTCTGGTGCGCGAAGTCCAGGACACGCGCACCGTGCGTGACCTGGCACTGGTAGCGATCGAGGCGGGCGTCAACCTTGAGCAGCAGGTGAACACCCTGGGCCTGGGCATCAGCCATGACTACGCAGAACTGCTGGCCAAGTTGCGCATCCTGCCGCCGCTGGACCACCCGGACCCGGCGCACATGCTGGTCAGCGGCACCGGTCTGACCCACTTGGGCAGCGCCTCGGCGCGGGACAAGATGCATCAGCAGGCTGGCGATGAAACCGTGATGACCGACACCCTGCGCATTTTCAAATGGGGCGTGGAGGGCGGTAAACCTCCGACAGGGCAGGCCGGGGTGCAACCGGAATGGTTCTATAAAGGTGACGGCAGCATCGTCGTGCGTCCGGGTCAACCGTTCCCGCTGCCGCCGTTTGCCGAAGACGCCGGGGAAGAACCCGAACTCAGCGGCCTCTACGTCATCGGTCAGGACGGTAAACCGTATCGCCTCGGTTTCGCGGTGGGCAACGAGTTCTCCGATCACGTCATGGAACGCAAGAATTACCTGTACCTCGCCCACTCGAAATTGCGCAGTTGCAGTTATGGCCCGGAACTTCGGGTCGGTGAACTGCCGGAGCATCTGGCCGGCAGCAGCCGCATTCTGCGCGGCGGCGAAGTGCTGTGGCAGAACGAGTTTCTCAGCGGCGAGGCCAACATGTGCCACAGCCTGGAAAACCTCGAA
Source organism: Pseudomonas sp. LBUM1651 (assembly GCF_059716135.1). NCBI lineage: Bacteria > Pseudomonadati > Pseudomonadota > Gammaproteobacteria > Pseudomonadales > Pseudomonadaceae > Pseudomonas > Pseudomonas sp. LBUM1651. The sequence goes on from NZ_CP166805.1 coordinate 2,724,582, forward strand.
TACCACCATTTCAAATACAGCCAGTTCCTGCGTCCGGGGGACGTGCACATTCACTTCTTCGGCACCGCGACCCTGTCCTTCGCTGACGGCATCCGCACCCGACCGGGTGACGTGTTCGAGATCAGTCAGGCCGAGTTCGGCGCACCGTTGATCAACGGCATTGCAACCGTCGAAGCGGCCTTCGAGCCCGGCACCGTCGGCGCCCTTTAAGGAGACTCTTATGACCCAGATTCTTGGGCACAACTATATCGGCGGCCAGCGCAGTGCGGCCGGCACCGTCAAACTCCAGAGCATCGACGCCAGCACCGGCGAAGCGTTGCCTCACGATTTCCTCCAGGCAACGCCGGAAGAAGTGGATGCCGCCGCCAAGGCTGCCGCTGCCGCATACCGGGCCTATCGCAGCCTCAGTGCCGAACGTCGTGCGCAATTTCTCGATGCCATTGCCGATGAACTGGACGCGTTGGGCGATGACTTTGTTGCGCTGGTCTGCCGCGAAACCGCATTGCCGGCCGCACGCATTCAAGGCGAACGCGGTCGCACCAGCGGTCAGATGCGCCTGTTCGCCAAGGTCCTGCGTCGCGGCGATTTCTACGGTGCGCGGATCGATCAGGCGTTGCCGGATCGCAAGCCGTTGCCGCGTCCCGATTTGCGTCAGTACCGCATCGGCCTCGGACCGGTCGCGGTGTTTGGTGCAAGCAACTTTCCATTGGCGTTTTCCACAGCGGGCGGCGACACCGCTTCAGCCTTGGCCGCCGCTTGCCCGGTGGTGTTCAAGGCCCACAGTGGTCACATGGCGACAGCCGAACAGGTTGCCGATGCGATCATTCGCGCCGCCGAAAAAACCGGCATGCCGGCCGGTGTGTTCAACATGATTTACGGCGGCGGGGTCGGTGAAGCGCTGGTCAAGCATCCGGCGATTCAGGCAGTCGGTTTTACCGGTTCGCTCAAGGGCGGTCGAGCGTTGTGCGACATGGCCGCGGCCCGTGCGCAGCCGATCCCGGTGTTCGCCGAGATGTCGAGCATCAACCCGGTGATCGTCTTGCCGCAGGCGCTGGAAGCTCGGGCTGAAACCGTCGCCCGTGACCTGACGGCTTCGGTGGTCCAAGGCTGTGGCCAGTTTTGCACCAACCCCGGCCTGGTGATCGGCATTCGCTCGCCGCAGTTCAGTGCATTCGTGCAGCAGGTGGCGGGGTTGATCAACGATCAGCCGGCGCAAACCATGCTCAATGCCGGCACCTTGAGCAGCTATGGAAAAGGTTTGCAAAAACTCCTCGCGCATCCAGGCGTGACGCACCTGGCGGGTCATCCGCAGCAAGGGAATCAGGCCCGGCCGCAGTTGTTCAAGGCGGATGTCAGCCTGTTGATCGAGGGCGATGAAGTCCTGCAGGAAGAAGTGTTCGGCCCGACCACGGTGTTTGTCGAAGTGGCGGATCAGGCGCAACTCAGCGCCGCGTTGCATGGGCTGCACGGGCAACTGACGGCGACCATCATTGGCGAGCCGGACGACTTCACACAGTTCGGCGAGCTGACAGCGTTGCTGGAACAGAAGGTCGGGCGGATCCTGCTCAACGGCTATCCGACTGGCGTGGAAGTCTGCGACTCGATGGTCCATGGCGGCCCGTACCCGGCGACGTCCGATGCGCGTGGCACGTCGGTGGGCACGCTGGCGATTGACCGGTTCCTGCGGCCGGTGTGCTTCCAGAACTACCCCGATGGGTTGCTGCCGGATGCGTTGAAGAATGGCAACCCGCTGCGCATTCAGCGGTTGGTGAATGGGTATCCTTCGCGCGAGGCCATCTAACGGCTAAACGACAATCCCTGTGGGAGCGAGCCTGCTCGCGATGGCGGTATAACAGTCAAAGATGATGTCGACTGACACTCCGCTATCGCGAGCAGGCTCGCTCCCACAGTTGTTAGGGGTGTACACGCATTTTGTGACCGGCACTAGATCGCTCTCTCATTGAGCTATCATTGCGTCTTTCCCCTTCAAAGATTGACTGCCATGACTGCCGAAACCGACACCCTGCTCAGCACCCTCGAACACTGCGACATGGTGGAAATCGACGGGTTGCATGCCTTTGAGTTCTCTCTCGATGAAGACGACAACCTGCACATCGAATGCATCGACGGTCGTGTGTCCAAACACTGGGAGTTCACCCCGGCCGAGGTCGAGGCCGCGACCTTCGATCCAACCCTGCAAAGTTGGCTGATCACCGGTGATTCCGGCGAACACCGGTTGGTGTGCATGACCGCGTTTCGCGGTGATGACGACGAGGATGCTGTGAATGAGGATGCGTAATTTCTGGCCACTGTTGATAGCTGGCAGCGTCGGCGCCATGGGCGTTCAGGCGGCGCCGGTCGATCATTATCAGTTGCTGGTGGGGTCGTACACCGCCGGCCAGAGCCAGGGCATTTACCGCCTGAATTTCGACAGCGCCACCGGGCAGATCGACGCCAAACCCCTGCAAGTGGTGAAGAGTGAAAACCCGTCCTGGCTGACCCTGTCCCAGGATCAGCGTCACCTGTTCGTGGTCAACGAAAACGGCCCGGGACAGAAAGACCCGGTCGGGCGCGTCAGCAGTTATGTGATCGATCCGAAGACCCATGAATTGAGCCTGATCAGTCAGGTGCAGAGCCTGGGCAACGAGCCGACCCATTCGAGCCTCAGCGACGATGCCAGCCATTTGTTCGTTAGCAATTACTCAGTGGCTGAAGATCCGGGCGGCACGTTGGCGGTGTTGCCGGTGGGCGCCGATGGCAAGCTCAAAACCGTCGTGCAGATGAGCAGTCATCCGTCCAGCCGGGTCAATCCCGAGCGGCAGATGTCGGCGCATGTGCATTCGACGGTGTCCTCGCCGGATGGCAAGTTTGTGTTCTCCAATGACCTTGGCGCGGACAAGATCTTTGTCTACCGCTTCGATCCCAAGGCCAATCCGGATCTGCCATTGATTGCTGCGACACCGGCTTCGGTCCAGTTGCCGCCCGGCAGCGGACCCCGGCATTTGCTGTTCAGCGCCGATGGCAAGCACGCCTGGCTGACCATGGAAATGAGTGCGCAGGTCGCCGTGTTCGATTACCAGAACGGCACGCTTGAGCAAACGCAAATGGTCGATCTCGCGTCCGGGCAACCGACGTCGGACAAGGCTGCCGCGGCGTTGCATGCATCGAAGGATGGCAAGTTTCTTTATGTCAGCAATCGCGGAACGGCCAATCAGCTGTTGGTATTTGCCATCGATCCAGCCACCGGCCACCTCAAGGAGCTGCAACGTCGTTCGGTGGAAGGTGATCACCCGCGGGAGTTCAGCCTCGACCCGAGTGGCCAGTTCGTGCTGATCGCCAATCAGAAGAGCAACCAGATTGTCGTCGTCGAACGCGATGCCAAGAGCGGTCTGCTGGGTAAAACCGTGCAGAAACTGCCGATGGATGCCCCGAGCGACCTCAAGTTCCTGGTGCGTCAATAGGCCGCAGGCCCCGGTTGATGGGGCCTGCCTCCTTCTATTAATGACGCTGATATCTGCTAATGCTACAAAAGATTTCAAGGCGCCAGCCTCGACGGTTAAGTTTGCTTCACGGCCCCACCGGGCAAGCAAGCCAACTGACTTCGAGGAATACCGCCATGAACTTCAATCTCTTCTCTGTAATCGCCGCTTCCGCTATTTCCGCCACCGTTGCTCTGCCAGCCAGTGCCAACGTTGAAATCAGCGACAAAAAATTCCACACCCAGAGCTACACCCAGAAATACCTGCAACAAAGCGCCAACTTCTACGCCGCGCTGGATCACAAAACCCAAGCCTGAAAGCCGAGCCCTGCACCCTTTATGCAGGAGCGAAGTCACTTGCGCCGATCACGCTGAAAAGCTTCGAGAACGCCTGAGTGATGTCGCTCCTGCATAACGCGTTTACGACAGCATCATATTGCTATTGATGCATTGCTTGATATCACATGGCCATGAGTTTAAATTTGACGCTGACTTATTGACTCCTTCTCTCATAAAAAGGATCGACAGCATGGCGATGCGTCTGGCCGTGATACTTCTGTTTCTCTATTCGACCCCCATTTTATCGGCAGCTACGCCCGTCCCAGGCGAGCCCGACGCTGCGCGCGAGCGCATGATGAGTTTTATTGAAGGCTGAAATAGACTGGCTTAATGATCAACGAAGCTGATGCTTACTATGGATAACCTTGAGTGGTTGTCACGGCTTTTTTGATCGATTCTGTGGGCACTGAAACATGCCCACGGAGAACACCATGGCCAGCTCAATCCTCACTTTTGCCAAATACGGCGCCTACCTGGCCATCGGTCTTTACGTGGCGCTGGTGTCGGTTGTCAGCATTACCGCGCAATCGCAACACGAATTCGAAGCACCGATTCCGGTCGCTTATCCCGCCATCCAGTTCGAGCACCGCGCACAAAACGCCGTGGTCGATCACGCAGACGTGGCGGGAGTGGCAGGGGCATGAAAGGGGTCAGACTCTGGGTCATCGCCTTCCTGGCGTTCGTGACCAATGGATCTTCACTGTTGGGAATCGGGCAAGCCTCGGCAGGTTCAGTAGCGCGGTCGATTGAAGCCAATCACAACCTTGCTCGCAGCATCGAAACCGACAAGGCCATGGGCTTGCTGGCCGGTAATCCGCCGATGAAACGCCAAGGCGATTTCTTCGGGCCGTTCCAGGTTGATTGCTCGGTGCTGCAGATGTGTGAGGTGTTTGCGTAAATATTGAAAATGCCCGTTGCCCTTGTAGGAGCAAGGCTTGCCCGCGAAGCTTTTAGCGGTCTCAAGGGCCCCTTCGCGAGCAAGCTATGCTCCTACAGGGCCGGTTATTTCTTCATTATTGATGTGAACAGGTCTGACTCCAGAAACCGCTGCAACCAAGCCTGCAACCGCACGTAAGGCATCTGCCCGAACCACTCGCGATCAACATGGGCGAATTGCCGAATAAACGGCATCAGCGCCACATCCGCCAGGCTAGGATGGTCCGCCAACAAATAATCGCGCCCCTCCAGCAATCCATCCAGCTTGCGCAAGAACACCTCGCCCTCAGCGCGATAAAACTCCATCGGCTGTTCGGGATAACGCTCGGCGTACTTGTAGCGATTCAAATGCACCTTGAACGCCTGATCATTCTCTTCAATCAGCGCAGCAATTTGCACTTGCCCGTCGGGATCATCCTTGAGCAACCAATCCTGCGGATCGTTCTGCGCCAGCGTCCAGCGCATGATCGACAGGCTTTCATCGATCACCTCACCGTCGACACTCAGCACCGGCACCGTGCCTTTGCTCGACAGCGCAAGCATCTCGGCAGGCTTGGCCTTCAGGCTGACTTCGACGATATTCACCGCAACCCCCGAGTAACGCAGGGCCATGCGCGCCCGCATGGCGTACGGGCAGCGGCGGAAGGAGTACAGCGTATTCATTTCACCTCCAGCGTACTCAGGCCGTTGCCCTGGCGGTGGACCTGAATCTGCACCGGTATCCGTTCGTGCATTTCCTGTACGTGGGAAATCACCGCGACCTTGCGGCCCTGGGCCTGCAAGCCGTCGAGGGCATCCATGGCCAGTTGCAGGGATTCCGGATCGAGGCTGCCGAAGCCTTCGTCGATGAACAGCGATTCGATCTTCAACGTGCTCGACGCCATCGACGCCAGGCCTAACGCCAGTGCCAGGGAGACGAGGAAGGTTTCGCCGCCGGACAACGAATGCACCGAACGCAGTTCGTCGCCCATTTCGGTGTCCATCACCAGCAACCCGAGCATGCTGCCGCCGCGCTTCAAGCGATAACGCCGCACCAGTTGGCGCAACTGCACGTTGGCGTGATGCACCAGCAGGTCGAGGTTGTAGGCCTGGGCGATCTTGCGGAAGGTGTCGCCGCTGGCGGAACCAATCAACGCATTCAAACGCGCCCAACGCTGGTACTCGGTGTAGGCGTCGGCGATCTGTTGGGCCAACGCCTGATTGGCGTTCTGCCGGCGCTGATCCTCAGCCTGTTCGGCGCGCAGTTCGGCGCAGCGGTGCTCGCTGGCGGCAAACTGGCTTTGCAGTTCGGTCAGGGCGGTAGCCAGTTGCTCGGCATCGAGGTTGCCATTGTGCTGCGCCTGATGACTGGCCAGGCGTTTATCGCGCTCCTGCAGCAACACCTTGGCTTGTTCGATGGCTTTTTCGTTGTGCTGCAACCGTTGGCGCAATTCGCTGACCTGCTGGTCGTCGACGCTCAGCAACTGCTCCAGGCCGCCGTCATCCAGTTCCGGATGCAAGGCGCGCCAGTCGGCGATCTTCGTGTTCAGTTCGCGGTCTTCGGTTTCCAGGGCGATCAGGCGGTCTTGCTGCGCTTTCAGTTCGGCGGCCAGTTGCACCAGCCGCGTGCGTACCGATTGCAGCTCCTGATTCGCAGCCGTTTCGGCATTGCGCGCCTGTTCGACAGCCTGATCCAGTTGCTGCTGCCACTGTTCGGCGCTGCTGTGTGAGCCGAGCAATTGCGTCAGTTGTTGCTGGCAAGCCTGTTGCTGTTCGGCGAGGGCGGTGAATTGTTGCTGAGCCGCTTCCAGCTGCTGGACACGGGTCAGTTGACGATCCTGTTCCTTCTCCAGCGTCTGCTGGCGTTGTTGCTGTTCGCTGAGTTCATCCCGTTGCTGGTCGAGTTGTTCCAGGCGCTGGGCGATCTGCCGGTCGAGTTGCATGAAGGTCGCGGCAGGCTCGTTGCGCAAGGCGTCCAGTGTTTCGGCCGGGAGCAGGGTGCTGAACGCGGTCAGCTCTTCGTCCAGACGCTGGCGATCATTGCTCAACTCGCGTTGCTGGCTGGCCAGATGCTGGGTCGCCTGCAGGCTCGCGGTCTCGGCGTTACGCAGTTGCTGTTGCAAGCGCGCCGCGTCCTGTTGCAGGGTGAGCAGGGCGGTTTGCCGCTGTTCGTCCTGCGTGATGCTTTGGTTCAGCTGGCTGTTTTGCTGGTTCAACCAGGCATCGCGTTTTGCGGTGTCCTGAGTGAAAAGCTGCGCCGATAACGGGTGCGCATCGAGGCTCGGTGTCAGGCTTTGCTGCTGAGCGACCAGTTGTTCCTGCTGTTGCAGCAATTCCTTCTGTTGCGCGATCACACCGCCGACTTCGGTCCGCAGGTCGGTGAGTTTTTCCTTGAGCAAATCCACCGCTTTCTGTGCGTTGGCCTGTTCGCTTTCATCATGGCGGCCGAGGCTTTGCAGCAGCGCTTCGGGCTGATGATAAGGGTGGTCAGGGCTGCCGCAGACCGGGCACGGCTGATCATCCTGCAACTGCTCACGCAGTTCTTCGACGCTGGCGCTGCGGGCCAGGCGCTGACGTTCCAGCAGTTCGCGGGTCACCGTCAGGGTCTGTTCGGCGACGGTCAATTCATTTTTGGTTTTCACCCCGTCCTGGGTCAGACGGTCGCGTTCCTGCTGGACAACGGTTTGACGTTGCTGCAGATCGGTAATGCGTTTGTCCAGTTCTTGCTGGCTGGCCCACAGACGCGTCAATTCCTCAAAGCTGCGCAGTTGCTTGCGATTGTCTTGCAACAGATTGCCCAGCAACTGGATCTGTTCGGCCACCGCTTCCGGCTCGGCGCCGGCCTCTTTGTAGAGCACTTCCAGGTTCTGTTTTTGCGCGGCCCATTCTTCGGCGGCACGGCTGGCGTTCTGCTCCAGAGACGCCAGTTCCGCCTGACCCTTGTTCAGGCGATTGCCGATCAGCATCAACTGCTGCAGACGGTCGCGGTAGGCGTTCCAGGCATCGCTGAGCGGCGCAAGATGGGTGCTTTGCTCAAGCTCGGCGGCAATCCGTTGCAGACGCTCGGCCACCCGATTCTGCTGATCGAGCAAACCTTGAATCGTCTGTTGACCTTCGGTACAAGCCAGTTCCGCCTGCTGCTTGAGGTCGGCACTGAGGCCAGTGTCCTTGATCAGGCGGGCGAGGGTGCTTTGCGCCTCAAAGGCACGACGCAGCAGGGGCGTGCTTGAAGTGTGTTGCCTTTGCGCCTCGACCAGCGCGGTTTGCGCCGCGCTTAGGCTGTGTTCGAGTTGCGTCTGACGCGTTTGCAGTTCCTGTTCTTGCCGGGCGTGCTGCTGAATCTGCGCGGCCAGCGGCGTGAGCCGGGCGCTGAGTTCGGTCTGACGGGCGAACTGGTGCCGTTGTGGCGCCAGTTGCTCCAGGCGAGTCAGCTTCAAGCGTTCGCCGGCCAGGCTTTGCCAATCCTGCTGGGCGCTGGTCAGTTGTTCGGTGGCGCTGAGCTGTTCGTCCTGCAACTGGCGCAGCTCTTTCAGCCACGTGTGTTGCAGCTCTAATTGCTTGAGTTGCGCTTGCTGGGACTTAAGTAGCTGCTGCGCCTCATTGAAGCGTTCATCCAGTTCTGCACGGACTTCGGGCGACAACGGTGTGACGCCGGTAGCCTGGTCCTGCAACAGCTTGTGGGTTTCGCGGGCTTCTTTGGTCTTATCGAACGCGCGACGACCCAGGCGCGTGTAGAGCGCGGTGTCGGTGAGTTTTTCCAGCAGTTCGCTGCGTTCGTTGTCGTTGGCCTTGAGGAACGCGCTGAACTCACTCTGGGCCAGCAACACGGCGCGGGTGAACTGCTCGAAGTTGAGGCCCAGGACGGCTTCGAGCTGGATCTTGAATTCGACTTTCTGACTGGCCAGCAGTTGATCCAGATCGATGTCGCGCAAGCTCTGACGGCTGTGTTGCAGCTTGCCGCCAGCCTTCTCCCGGGCGCGATTGGCCTCCCAGCGAGCGCGGTAGCGGCGGCCATCGATGCCGACGAAATCCACTTCGGCATAGCCTTCACCGGTGCCGCGACGCAGCAGCGTGCGAGGGTCGCCGGTGCTGATCTCGCCATCGGCGTCCGGCGCTTTGGCCGACACTTGAGCGTTGCTCAGTCGTGGTACGGCGCCGAACAGCGCCAGGCACAAGGCATCGAGCAAGGTGCTTTTGCCGGCGCCGGTCGGCCCGGTGATTGCGAACAAACCGGCGCTGGCCAACGGTTCGGCGGTGAAGTCGATTTCAAATGGCCCGGCCAGGGAGGCGAGGTTTTTCAGGCGGATCGCGAGAATTTTCATGGCTGCTCGCTCTCCATCTGCGCGTCCTGCAACAGCTCGGCAAAGTCCTTCAGGGTTTGCTCGTCGACCTCGCTGCCGTAGTTGTCCTGCCAGGCGCGGCTGAACAGTTCCTGAGGGGTGAGTTGGTCCAGTTCGATCAAGGGAGTTCCGTCATCGACGCCATCGCGGCTGCCGTTGCCGGCGTATTCAGCGGCGATGCGCACCAGGCGCACGGCTTTGCCTTGCAGGGCGGTTTCGACCTGGTGGCGCAAGTCGGGTTGCGGTTCGTCGAGGCGAACCCGGACTTCCAGCCACGGCTGCCGCTGAATATCCGCCAGTAGATCGATGTTCGGCAGGTCGGCGAGTTGCAGGAGGATTTCGGCCAAGGGCGCGGGGCCGATGCGTTGCAGGTTCACGGCGCGGGGAATCAGTTTCGGCTCCACGCTGACCAGGGTTTCGCCGTCGAGCTGGATGTCGAGAATCTGATGCTGATAGCCGATTTCCGAGAACGACAATGGAATCGGCGAGCCGCTGTAGCGAATGCGCTCTTCACCGTTGACCTTCTGTGGCTTGTGCAAATGACCGAGGGCGACGTAGCTGATGCTCGGGCCGAACAGGCTGGCAGGCAGCGCTTCAGCGTTGCCGATGATCAGGCTGCGCTCGGAGTCTTCCGACACCGAGCCGCCCGCCATGTGCGCATGACTGATGGCAATCAGCGCCTGGCCCTTCTTGCGCTTGGCGTTGGCGGCTTCGATCAGCCACTCGTGAACCTGGCCGATCCCGCGCAAGTAGTTGTCGCCCAAGTGCGCGCCGGTCACTTCGGCAGGGCGCAGGAAGGGCAGCGCCAGGCACCAGGCCACGGTTTTGCCCTTGGCGTCCGGCAGTGGCAGCAGCAGACGCTCGGCATCGAGCTGCCCGTCATCCAGCCAAAGCACACGACCTAATGCGTGGGTGCGCAAACGGCGCATCAGCGGTGCGGGCAGTTCGATGCGCGAACCGGAATCGTGGTTGCCGGCGATCATCACGATGGTCAATTTCGGTTGTTGTTCGTGAGCGCTGACGATGAAGTCGTAGAGACGTTCCTGGGCTTTGACCGGCGGATTGACCGTGTCGAAGATGTCGCCGGCGATCAGCAGCACATCGGGCTGGTCCAGCTTCAGCTGGCGCAACAGCCACTCGAGGAAACAACCGTGCTCGAAATCACGGTCCTGGCCGTGCAGGTTCTGCCCAAGGTGCCAGTCGGAGGTGTGAAACAGACGCAAGGCGAGCTCCGTAGGAAATAGGTAATGGCCGCGAGGAAATGGAGGCGGCGAAAGGGGAGAGAGTTTACTGGCAAATGCTTTGGGTTGCTGAAGGGGTTCTTGCAGATCGCGGAGTTGAATAACCGACCAACGACGTGCTGACCTGTTACTTCTGACAGTATTCGTGGCGCATGGCTGGGCGTTTAATGGTTGCGGAGGGTATGGAGCCCTGGTAGCGATCAAACAAACGTGGAGAAGCACCATGTCACAGCGTAATTCGAACACGATTAGTCAAAGCAGCGCACCGCGTCACGGTCATGTTTTCTTTCCCGCTTCACGGGCCTATTTTGCCTGGCAGGAAGGGAAACTGGATGAAGGCGCGCTGAACCAGCGGGAGTCCGGCAAGCATTTCCCGCAGACCGTTGGCGGCTTGAAGGATCCTTTGGCTCCGGACGATGTGCTCAGCGCCACGCCACCTCTGGATGGAAAAATTGCCAGCGCGGGCCAGCTGACTGGTGCGTTTCTTGATGAACCCGGTGACCACTGGCAAAAGCACGAAGTGCGTAGTGGTGAATCATTGCGTGTGTCATGGAACTTTACGGCAAACCACCCCGCCAGGCGCTGGGACTATTTCATAACCGAAGAAGGTTGGGACTCCAGCAAGCCCCTGGCGCGCAGCCAGTTCGGCGCAAAGCCGTTTTATACGGTGGAAAACAATTGGCAGCCGTTCTGGAAATATCCAGATGAATTGATGCCACCTTCCCCCACCGAACATGAAGTCCAGCTGCCCACGCGTGAGGGCTACCACGTGTTACTGGCTATTTATGTCGTGGCCGATACGGGAATGGCTTTCTATCAAGTAATTGATCTGGATTTCAAGAAGCCCGACGGAGTTGAACGTCCCGATACACCTACCGGCCTGAAAGCCAGCGACATAACGAACAAACAGGTGAAGTTGACCTGGAATCTTGCGACGGGTGTTTACCCCATCGACTTTTACCGTATTACGCGTAACGGGACGAGCACGGTTGATATCAAGGAGCCGTTTTCAGAGTGGACTGATCGTAGCGTTGCTGCCGAAACCCTATATGAGTACTTCATCTGTGCAGTCGATGTTCGCGGCAATTTTTCTATGCCGAGTCGGGCCATTCAAGTACGTACGTTGGCAGAAGATGGGGCTCCCACCGCTCCGTTGAACCTGCACAGCATGGGCCAGACATCGACCAGCATCAGCTTGATGTGGGGCGCTTCAACCGGTAGCGCACCGATTGTGAACTACCTGATTTACCGTGACGGTCAAGAAGTCAAATCCGTGAGCGGAAGTCAGACCTCGATTGACGATACTGGTCTGACGCCGGATACCACCTACCAGTATTCTGTGAAAGCGCTCGATCTGAACGGAAAGCTGTCACCCCCCAGTAATGTCCTGTCCGTCAAGACACTAAGTGGTAGTGGCCAGGATCCGGCTTGGGAGCTGAATGCCAAGTATGAAAAAGGTGAGCGGGTCAGTTATTCCGGGAGCATCTGGAGTTGCATTCAGGCGCATATTTCCTACGTGGCGGAGTGGGCGCCGGGGGAGGGTGACAATGTGCTTTGGAAAAAAATAACCTGACCTCTGCACTGGAACAATCATCCCGAGGAGGGTTGTTCCAGGTCACCTTTAGTTGCAGCTGGCGAAGCCTGTGGCGAGGGAGGTTGCTCCCGCTGGACAGCGTAGCGGTCCTTTTTTGGGGGCGCTGCGCAACCCACCGGGAGCAAGCTCCCTCGCCACAGCAGCCAGTGTTTATTTGGGATAAAGCGGCGGCAACCCACTGTCGCCGACCGGATCGTGAACCCGCTCCGCAATCGGGATAGCCTTGATCGCGCGCCACAACTCTTCACCCTGCCAATGCTGGCCGGTTTCGCTGTACAGCGCCCCATTCAAACCATCCAGCGCATCGGACAACGGCACAAATCGAGCCGCCATGTCGGCCAGGGTTTCCGGTTGTTGCCGGGCCCAGGCGTCGAGCGCCTGACGGGTGGCGTGGGGGTCGTTGGCCTGGCAAGCGCGCTTGAGGTCGTCGAGCACGGTGCGCGGGCTCGGGCCGGTCTGGGCTGCTCGCAGGATCGCCGGTTGCCAGCGGGCGCGCCACCAGAGGCCAAAGCCCAGCAGGGTGGTGCAGGCCAGCATCACGGTGCTGAGTTTCCACCACCAGAGCGCTTCGTTGTCGGCAGCGGAAATGACCGGCGGCATGCCCGCCGGGCTATCGACCATCATGCCTGGATTATTCGCCACTTGCAGGGTCCGGGCCGGCAGGCTGGTGTGCTCCAGATGATCCTCGAACGTGTTCCACCAGACCACCTCCACCGCCGGCAACTCGACGTCACCGTTGCGAACAGGCACCAGCGCCTCACGGTCTTCACGGCTGCCGATCAGACCGCGTTCGCTGTTCTGGTTGACCAGCACCGGCTGATCCGGATAGCGGCGCAAGCCATTGACATCGGTCGCCGGCAACGGTGGCAGTTGTGAACTGGCCAGGCCTTCGGCCTTCAAGGTCAGGCTGCGAGTCAGCGAATCGCCCACCTGCGCATGATCCGGTTCAGGGTTCCAACTCTCGCTCAAGCTCAGGCTGCGGGCCGGCAACCAAGGCGCGTCAGCCGGATAAGTGGCCGGTTTTGCCTTGACGGTCAGCGGCAGTTCGGCCGAGCTGACGCGCATCAGTTTGCCGGACTTCGGCACCTGCGATTCGGCGTCCTTGGTCGGTTGGGCGTCGACCAGCGTGGCGCTGAAAATCTGCGCCGGAATGATCAACTGGCCGCTGTGTTGCGGGTAGATCGCGTAGCGCAGTTCGATCACGCCGTGACGCAGGCCGTTGATGTCTTTTTCGTAAGTGCGAGACTCACCCAGTTGCTCGATGCGCGCATCGGGGATCTGCAGCGGGGTCAGGCTGCTGTCGTCGTACAGCGAAACGGAATGGTAGATGCGCAAGGTCAGGATCGCCTGGGCCTGCACGTACACGCTGCTCTGATCGAGGCTGGCGTCGATGAACACCGGGGACAGTTTGTGGGTGCTATCCTGGGTTTCGCTTTCCACCACTTGCAAGGTGATCGGCTGGCTCTGCACGTCGCCCAGTTGCAGCGGGGGAATCACCACGCTGCCGTTCTGGCGAGGCAGCAAGGTGATGATCCAGCGGGTGGTGGCGCGGCTGTCGCCGTTAATGGTGGTCAACTGGTTGACCTGGCGGGTGCCGCGCACGTCGAACAGCGGCTCCAGCGCCGTCAGGTCAGGCTTGCCGAACTGCGTCACGTCGTTGGATTCCAGGGTCAGCTCGACCGTCTCGCCGGAGTTCAGGCGAGTGCGATCGACACTGGCGACCAGCCCCGCAGCCTGGGCCTGTAGAGTCCAGAGAAACATGGCAAGCAAGAAAGCGGTGAAGCGGGTCATCGAGTTTTTTCCTGATCCTGATGTTGTTGCTGTTCGTACCAGAATTTGCGCCTGAGCAATTCACCCGGGTCATCCGGGATCTTGCGCAGCCATTGCTCCAGCGCCTGGCGCTGTTCGCCATCGATGGCGTCGCTGGCCGGGCGCAACGGCGGGGTGGTGCTTTGTTCGTCGCCCAACTCGCTGCCGGGCACCTCATTGGTGCCGGGGCGCGGTGGTGTCGTATCCGACTGTTCCGCATCGGGCGCAGTCGCCTGGGTGTCGGATTTCGGTTCGCCATTGCTCGACGGCTGGGTGGCTGCGCCGGGTGGTGGTTCCTGCGGGGTTCCGGTCTCGTCGCCTTCGGTTTTGTCCGGCTCAACGGGCGCCGGTGTGTTTTTCTGTTTGAGCAGGCTTTCCACCAAGGCCTTGTTGGTCTGCGCCGGGCGCAGGTCCGGCTGACGTTCCAGCGCCTGGTCGTAAGCATCCAGCGCGGCTTCCAGCTCTCCGCTTTTGGCCAGGGCGTTGCCACGATTGTAGTGGGCGTGAGCGTCATTGCCCTCGGCGAACCGCTGGGCGGCGCCACTGTAGTCGCCGGACTCATAGAGCGCGACGCCTTGCCATTGTCGATCTTCGAAGTGTTGCGCGGCTTCGGCGGGGCGCTTCTTCTTGAGCAGGTGCAGACCCTGTTGATCCGGACGCAGCCACAAGTCTTCGAAGTCGAAGGCGTAGCTCGGTTGCGGAAACAGGAACAGCAATGGCAGGCAGAACAACCAGCCGCGACGACCGGCGCAGGCCGCCAGCAGCAACAGCGGTAACAACAGCCAGTAACCCTGATCGGCCCAGGTATCGAGGCGCAAGGTCTGGCCGTCGTTGCGCAGATGGCGTGGACCGTCGAGCAGGCCGAGGGCGCGCAGGTCGGCGTCGTCCAGCCGCGCATGACGATAACGCCCGTCGAGGCCGTTGACGAACGATTTCAGGCTCGGCTCGTCCAGGTGCGGCACCAGAATTGCGCCCTGATCGTCCTTGAGGAAACTGCCGTCTTCCTGCGTGATCGGCGCACCTTCGGCGGTGCCGATGCCGAGCATCAGGAATTCTGTCGACTTGCCGTCCAGAACCTGTTGAATCCCTTCGCGTTCCAGTTCGGTCAGGGACGAGCCGATCAGCAGGATCCGGCCGTCACCCAACGCGGCTTGATTCAGCAGCGCAAGGGCCTTGGTCACCGCGAGATCGGCGCGATGGCCGGCCTGGGGCATCAGCGACGGTTTGAGCGCATCCAGCAGATTACGACTGGTGGAGAGGTCGTCCGACAGCGGCACCAGCGTGTGCGCGCTGCCGGCGTAGACAACGATGGCGGTCTGCGCGTCGCTGCGACTCTGCAGCAGGTCGAACAGCTTGCGCCGGGCCTGTTCCAGCCGGTTAGGCGTTACGTCGGTGGCGAGCATTTCCGGGGTCAGCTCCAGTATCACCACCAGCGGGTCGGCCGGTTTCTGACTGGTTTGTTCGACACGCTCCCAGCTCGGCCCGAGCAACGCCAGTATCGTCAGCAGCCACGCCACGCCGAGCGCGACCCACGGCAGTTTGCTGTCGCGACCGTTGCCGCCGCTAAGCAGCACGGAATGAAAGGCCGGCGGCAGAATCATCTGCCAGCGCCCGGCGCGCTTCTGTCGATGCCAGAGCTGCCAGAGCAACCAGCCGAGCAGCGGCAACAGCAGCAGCCACCACGGGCGGAACCAGTAAGGCCACAGCGCACTCATCGGCGCCTCCGCAGGCGCAGGCGCTTGAGCCGTTGGCGCCAGTCAGGCAGTGGCGTCTGCAAGAACAGATCCTTGGTAAACAGGCGCTGAAACGGGTTGTCCGGCCAGTGTTCGCGGATGACCAGCAGCATGCTCAACAGCAGCGCCATCGCCAACGGCCAGTGATACAACGTCTGCGCCGGGCGGGCCTGGGTCGGTTGCTGAGTCACAGGCTCCAGTTGATCGAGGGTTTGCTTGATCGCTTGCAATTCCTTGCTGTCGCGAGCGCGAAAGTACTGGCCACCCGTGGCGGCGGCGATGGCCTTCAGCGCAGGCTCGTCGAGGTCCAGGCTCGGGTTGATACCGAGGAATCCCGCCGTGCCGCTTTCCTCGGGATCGGCGCCGATACCGATCGGGTAGATTTTCACGCCTTCCTTGGCTGCCAACCGCGCCGCCGTCAGCGGATCGATTTCGCCGCCGTTGTTGGCGCCGTCCGTGACCAGAATCAGCACGCGACTTTGCGCCGGACGCATGCGCAGTCGCTTGAGTGCGAGGCCGATGGCATCGCCGATGGCGGTGTTCTTGCCGGCGATACCGATGCGCGCTTCGTCGAGCCAGACCCGCACGGTGCGCCGGTCAAAAGTCAGCGGTGCTTGCAGGTACGCCCTGCTGCCGAACAGGATCAGGCCGACACGGTCGCCTTCGCGACTCTCCAGAAAATCACCGAGCAAATGTTGAACCAGCGTCAGGCGGCTGACCTCATCGTCCTGCCACTGCATGTCGGGAAAATCCATGGAGCCGGAAACGTCCACCGCCACCAGCAGGTCACGGCCGCTGGCGGCAATCGGCAACGGTTCGCCGAGCCACTGCGGGCGCGCCGCGGCGATCAGCAAAAACAGCCACAGCAGCATGAACGGCGCTTGCTGGCGCCAGGCCGGCAGATTGGCCCGAGCGCGGCGCCGGGCCAGGCCTTCGAGGTCGCTGAGGAAGCTGACTTTGAGCGCCGGTTCGCCGCTGTCGGCCACCGGCAGCACGATGCGCATTAACCAGGGCAGCGGCAGCAGGGCGAAGATCCACGGCCAGGCGAACTCAAACATGTTTGCGAATCCACGTGTCGACGGCTTGCGTCAGGCCGGCGATGGCCTTGTCGTCGAGTTTGCATTCGGGTTTGTAGGCGCCTTCGACCAGCACCATCCAGCGCGTCAGGCCGGCGGCCGGGCAGCGGTTGTCGAGGAATGCCAGCCATTTGCGCCCGTTGAGGGTGTGGCTCTGGCTGTAGGGGTAATGGTTGCGGCACAGGCGTTTGAGCAGGCCGTTGAGTTGCTGCAGCCAGGCACCGGCCGGTGCGCCGTCGTACGGTTTGGACATCAGCGCCAGTTCGGCCAGCGCGGCGAGGCGTACCGGATCCAGCGGTTGTTCGGCACGCACGATGGGGCGCTTGTTCGGCAGGAAACGCCGCGCCTTCCACAGGCCGAAGCCGATCAGCGGCAGCAACAACAGCAATAACCACCAGCCCGGTGCGGGTGGCCAGAAACCTGGCGGAGGAGGGGAAATCAGCGGTTGCAGTTGATCGAGGCTGCTCATCGATGCTTCCCCGGTTTCTGCGGGTTCAGGTACTCGCGCAGTTGTTCGACCATCTCGCTCTGGGTGCTCAGGGGCATCAACAACACCCGCAGTTTTTGCGCGAGCAATTCCCAATGGGCGATGCGCGCTTCAGCCTGGGCGCGGTAGGTCTGGCGCAGGTCGAAATTCAGCGTGTCGAGTTCCAGTTGCGCACCGCGTTCGACAAAGCGCAAAAGGCCGGCAGCGGGCAGGGCGTGGTCCAGTGGATCGGACAGCGGCAGCAGCAACAGGTCGCAATGGCGGGACAGCAGGCTCAGTTGCTGCTCGGAGCCCTCAGTCAACGCGCGCTCGTCGCAGATCACGACCACCAGGCTGCCGGGGCGCAGCACCTCCCGGGCACGACGCAGGGCCAGGTTGAGGGCATCGCGATTCTGCTCGCCTTCGGTGTGCAACGACTGATTGACACGCACCAGTCGGTTGAGAAATTGCAACAGGCTTTGCTTGCTGCGCCGGGGCTTGATTTCGTAGTGTTCGTTATCGCCGAACACCAGCCCGCCGACTCGATCGTTATGGCCGAGCGCGGCCCAGCCAATCAGGCTCGCGGCCTGGGCGGCGAGTACCGATTTGAACATCAGCCCTGAACCGAAAAACAGCCGTCGGCTTTGCTCGACCATGATGAAAATCGGTCGCTCGCGCTCTTCGTGGAACAGCTTGGTGTGCGGCTCCTGTGTGCGGGCGGTGACGCGCCAGTCGATGCTGCGCACGTCGTCGCCGGCCTGATAGACCCGCACCTGATCGAAGTCCACGCCACGGCCACGCAGCTTGGAGTGGTGCAGGCCAATCAGCGGGCTGCGCTGGCTCGGCGTGGAAAACAGCTGCACTTCACGCACACGATGGCGCATCTCGATCAGCTCGGCGAGGCTGACGCGGATGCCCGGCTCGGGCGGCAGGAGGGCGTTCATCGGGGTCAAGCGACGGCTACAACGTCGAGAATCCGCTGGACCACCCGGTCCTGGTCGATGCCAGCGGCTTCGGCTTCAAAGGAAAGAATGATGCGGTGGCGCAACACGTCGAACAGCACGGCCTGAATGTCTTCCGGGCTGACGAAGTCGCGACCGGCCAGCCAGGCGTGAGCCCGGGCGCAGCGATCGAGGGCAATCGAGCCGCGCGGGCTGGCGCCGTAGGCGATCCACTCGGCCATCTCCGGGTCGAACTTGGCCGGGGTGCGCGTGGCCATGACCAGTTGCACCAGGTATTCCTCCACGGCGTCGGCCATGTACAGACCGAGGATTTCCTTGCGTGCGGCGAAAATGGCCTGCTGGCTGACCCGGCGTTCCGGTTTGGTTTCGCCGTTCAGGGCTTCACCGCGGGCCTGTTGCAGGATGCGGCGTTCAACGGTCGCGTCCGGGAAACCGATTTTCACGTGCATCAGGAAGCGATCGAGCTGGGCTTCAGGCAGCGGATAGGTGCCTTCCTGCTCGATCGGGTTTTGCGTGGCCATCACCAGGAACAGCGGTGACAGCTCGTAGGTGCTGCGCCCGACACTGACCTGACGCTCGCCCATGGCTTCGAGCAGCGCCGACTGAACCTTGGCCGGGGCACGGTTGATTTCGTCCGCCAACACCAGGTTGTGGAAGATCGGGCCTTGCTGGAATACGAAACTGCCGGTTTCCGGGCGATAGATTTCCGTGCCGGTGATGTCGGCAGGCAACAGGTCGGGGGTGAACTGAATGCGATGGAACTGGGCTTCGATGCCTTCGGCGAGTTCTTTGATGGCTTTGGTCTTGGCCAGCCCTGGCGCGCCCTCGACCAGCATGTGGCCATCGGCAAGCAAGGCGATGAGCAAGCGCTCGATGAGTTTTTCCTGGCCGAGAATCTGCGTTGAAAGAAAGGTTCGCAGCGCGAGCAGCGCTTCACGATGTTCCATCGATGACTGTTCCTGGAAAGGGTGACCGAAGACGTTCGAATAACGCCAGGGCTGGGGGCGTTACTTTAATCCATCGTGGGGGGCGGCGACTAACGGCATTTTGTGCAAAGTGCGGGAATTGATTGGCGAAAGTGTTTTAAATTTGAAGGGCAGAGACAGGGCGGTGATCTTTCGGGCCTTATCGCGAGCAGGCTCGCTCCCACATTGATCGCATTTCAATCAAACGACTCGGTCACCTGTGGGAGCGAGCCTGCTCGCGATGAGGCCGGTACAGGCACCGAAAATCAGAGCTGACTAATGTAGGTACCAGTCCCCTTGAGAATGTTCTGCAACGTCTCTTCAACCTCCGCCAAATCACTCGCATCCGTGCTGTGAATGATCTCCAGCGAATCATCCCCATTCAGCGCATCCGCATCCGCCGCCGCAATTTCGATCAGCAAACGGGTAGGGCTCAGCGTCACTTTTACGCCGTCCAGCGTCGAAGGCTCGCCATCAAGGGTTATCTCCAGCTCGTCCTCGTCGGGATAGCGGCTCATCAGGAACATGTCGCCCTGTTCGCTGTGGCAGCAGAGCATGGCCATGTTGTCTTCTTCCTCGTCACACGGGTTGACGATCAACAGGGAGGTGGTCATTTGCATGGGAAAATCCTGGCTCGGCGAGCGTTGTGAACACAACAAAAGGCGATTCTGCCAGCCCTCGGGAATTTCTGCTCGGCTGAGTGTCAGAGAATGTGTCGTGAACATTCGGGGCGCTGCTGGTCATTTCTGGCACGGATGTGCCGTAAATCCGGGCATAAAACACCCAATTTCCTACACGGCTGCTAGTGTTGTTCGATGCACAGGCCTTGAGCTGCGTGCCGATGACCGAATATGTCGCAGCGCTGCAAGCACGGGCCTTGCCGCTCTCGTTAAGCTGCGCAACGGATGAGCACCTGTAAAGACATTGCGCTTTAGGTTCGCCAGTCGTTTTTGCAGATGCCCATTCATGGAAGGTGAATGTGACCTGAGTGTCTCGTCCAGCTTCACCCACCTGTCGCCCTGTTTCCTCTGCCCGAGAATCAGGAGCCGGGTGACGGATCGCCCCGAAAGGGGTTTTGCACGCGACGCTTCCATCAATAACAAGCCCAAGCGGAGTACCACAGATGGCGTTCTTCACCGCAGCCAGCAAAGCCGACTTCCAGCACCAACTGCAAGCGGCACTGGCGCAGCACATCAGTGAACAGGCACTGCCACAAGTGGCGCTGTTCGCTGAACAATTCTTCGGCATCATTTCCCTTGACGAGCTGACCCAGCGTCGGCTGTCCGACCTCGCTGGCTGTACCCTTTCTGCGTGGCGCCTGCTTGAGCGCTTCGATCACGCGCAACCACAGGTTCGCGTCTACAACCCTGATTACGAACGCCACGGCTGGCAGTCGACCCACACCGCGGTCGAAGTGCTGCACCACGACCTGCCATTCCTGGTGGATTCGGTGCGTACCGAGCTGAACCGTCGCGGCTACAGCATTCATACCTTGCAAACCACGGTGCTGAGCGTGCGTCGCGGCAGCAAGGGCGAATTGCTGGAAATCCTGCCCAAAGGCACCCAGGGCGAAGGGATCCTGCAAGAATCCCTGATGTACCTGGAAATCGACCGTTGCGCGAACACGGCCGAACTCAATGTCCTGAGCAGAGAGCTGGAGCAGGTTCTCGGTGAAGTCCGCGTCGCGGTCGCCGATTTCGAACCGATGAAAGCCAAGGTCCAGGAAATCCTGACCGGCCTGGACAACAGCCAGTTCGCTGTCGATCCCCAAGAAAAAGCTGAAATCAAAAGCTTCCTGGAATGGCTGGTGGGTAACCACTTCACGTTCCTGGGCTATGAAGAATTCGTGGTGCGCGATGAAGCCGACGGCGGCCACATCGTTTACGACCAGGATTCCTTCCTCGGCCTGACCAAACTGCTGCGCACCGGCCTGACCTACGATGACCTGCGCATCGAAGACTACGCCGTGAACTACCTGCGCGAACCGACCCTGCTGTCGTTTGCCAAGGCTGCGCACCCAAGCCGCGTGCACCGTCCGGCTTACCCGGATTACGTGTCGATCCGCGAGATCGACGCCGACGGCAAGGTCATCAAGGAATGCCGTTTCATGGGCCTGTACACCTCGTCGGTGTATGGCGAGAGCGTGCGGGTCATCCCGTACATCCGTCGCAAAGTCGAAGAGATCGAACGCCGTTCCGGCTTCCAGGCCAAGGCTCACTTGGGCAAGGAACTGGCGCAGGTGGTCGAAGTGCTGCCGCGCGACGATCTGTTCCAGACTCCGGTAGACGAGCTGTTCAGCACCGTGATGTCGATCGTGCAGATCCAGGAACGCAACAAGATTCGCGTGTTCCTGCGCAAAGACCCGTACGGTCGTTTCTGCTACTGCCTGGCCTACGTACCGCGCGACATCTACTCCACCGAAGTGCGCCAGAAGATCCAGCAAGTTCTGATGGATCGCCTGAAAGCCTCGGACTGCGAGTTCTGGACGTTCTTCTCCGAATCCGTACTGGCCCGCGTGCAACTGATTCTACGTGTCGATCCGAAAAACCGTCTGGACATCGACCCGCAGCAGCTGGAAAACGAAGTGATCCAGGCTTGCCGCAGCTGGCAGGACGACTACTCGGCCCTGACCGTCGAAACGTTCGGCGAAGCCCACGGCACCAACGTGCTGGCCGACTTCCCGAAAGGCTTCCCGGCCGGTTACCGCGAGCGTTTCGCCGCGCACTCGGCTGTGGTCGACATGCAGCACCTGCTCAGCCTGAAAGAAACCAATCCGCTGGTGATGAGCTTCTATCAGCCACTGGGTCAGGTTTCCGGTAAGCGCGAGCTGCACTGCAAGCTCTATCACGCCGATACCCCGCTGGCGCTGTCCGACGTGTTGCCGATCCTGGAAAACCTCGGCCTGCGCGTGCTGGGCGAGTTCCCGTATCGCCTGCGTCACAACAATGGCCGCGAGTTCTGGATTCACGATTTCGCGTTCACCGCCGCCGAAGGCCTGGAGCTCGACATCCAGCAACTCAACGACACCTTGCAGGACGCCTTCGTCCACATCGTGCGTGGCGATGCCGAGAACGATGCGTTCAACCGTCTGGTGCTGACCGCCGGCCTGCCGTGGCGCGACGTGGCGTTGCTGCGTGCCTACGCCCGTTACATGAAACAGATCCGTCTGGGCTTCGACCTGGGCTACATCGCCAGCACCCTGAACAACCACACCGACATCGCTCGCGAGTTGACCCGGTTGTTCAAGACCCGTTTCTACCTGGCTCGCAAGCTTGGCACTGACGATCTGGAAGACAAGCAGCAACGCCTGGAACACGCGATTCTGAGCGCACTGGACGACGTTCAGGTGTTGAACGAAGACCGTATCCTGCGTCGCTACCTGGACCTGATCAAGGCGACCCTGCGGACCAACTTCTACCAGACCGATGCACACGGTCAGAACAAGTCCTACTTCAGCTTCAAGTTCAACCCGCACCAGATTCCAGAGCTGCCGAAGCCGGTACCGAAGTTCGAAATCTTCGTTTACTCGCCTCGCGTCGAAGGCGTGCACCTGCGCTTCGGCAACGTCGCTCGTGGCGGTCTGCGCTGGTCTGACCGTGAAGAAGACTTCCGTACCGAAGTCCTGGGCCTGGTAAAAGCCCAGCAAGTGAAGAACTCGGTCATCGTGCCGGTGGGCGCGAAGGGCGGCTTCCTGCCGCGTCGCCTGCCACTGGGCGGCAACCGTGACGAGATCGCGGCCGAGGGCATCGCCTGCTACCGCATCTTCATCTCGGGCCTGTTGGACATCACCGACAACCTGAAGGACGGCGCGCTGGTTCCGCCAGCCAACGTCGTGCGTCATGACGACGATGACCCGTACCTGGTGGTGGCTGCGGACAAGGGCACTGCGACCTTCTCCGACATCGCCAACGGCATCGCCATCGACTACGGCTTCTGGCTGGGTGACGCGTTCGCTTCCGGCGGTTCTGCCGGTTACGACCACAAGAAAATGGGCATTACCGCCAAAGGCGCGTGGGTTGGCGTACAACGTCACTTCCGCGAGCGCGGCATCAATGTTCAGGAAGACAGCATCACCGTAGTGGGCGTCGGCGACATGGCCGGTGACGTGTTCGGTAACGGCTTGTTGATGTCCGACAAACTGCAACTGGTCGCTGCGTTCAACCACCTGCACATCTTTATCGACCCGAACCCGGAGCCGGCCAACAGCTTCGCCGAGCGTCAGCGCCTGTTCGACCTGCCGCGTTCGGCCTGGTCGGATTACGACACCAGCATCATGTCCGAAGGCGGCGGGATCTTCTCCCGTAGCGCGAAAAGCATCGCGATTTCCCCGCAGATGAAAGAGCGCTTCGACATTCAAGCGGACAAGCTGACCCCGACCGAACTGCTGAATGCCTTGCTCAAGGCACCGGTAGACCTGTTGTGGAACGGCGGTATCGGCACCTACGTCAAGGCCAGCAGCGAAAGCCACGCCGATGTCGGCGACAAGGCCAACGATGCATTGCGTGTGAACGGCAACGAACTGCGCTGCAAAGTCGTGGGCGAGGGCGGTAACCTCGGTATGACCCAACTGGGTCGTGTCGAATTCGGCCTCAATGGCGGCGGTTCCAACACCGACTTCATCGACAACGCCGGTGGCGTGGACTGCTCCGACCACGAAGTGAACATCAAGATCCTGCTGAACGAAGTGGTTCAGGCCGGTGACATGACCGACAAGCAACGTAACCAGTTGCTGGCGAGCATGACCGACGAAGTCGGCAACCTGGTGCTGGGCAACAACTACAAGCAGACTCAGGCCCTGTCCCTGGCGGCACGCCGTGCTTTCGTGCGGATTGCCGAATACAAGCGTCTGATGAACGATCTGGAAGGCCGCGGCAAGCTGGATCGCGCCATCGAGTTCCTGCCGTCGGAAGAAGCGATCAACGAGCGTCTCGCGGAAGGCCATGGCCTGACCCGTGCCGAGCTGTCGGTGCTGATCTCCTACAGCAAGATCGACCTCAAGGAAGCGCTGCTCAACTCCCTGGTGCCGGACGACGACTACCTGACACGCGACATGGAAACCGCTTTCCCGCCGAGCCTGGTGAGCAAGTTCTCCGATGCCATGCGCCGTCACCGTCTGAAGCGCGAGATCGTCAGCACCCAGATCGCCAACGATCTGGTCAACCACATGGGCATCACCTTCGTTCAACGACTCAAAGAGTCGACCGGCATGAGCCCGGCGAACGTGGCCGGTGCTTACGTGATCGTGCGTGACATCTTCCATCTCCCGCACTGGTTCCGTCAGATCGAAGCCCTGGATTACCAGGTTTCGGCCGACGTACAACTGGAGCTGATGGACGAGCTGATGCGTCTGGGCCGTCGCGCTACGCGCTGGTTCCTGCGTGCCCGTCGCAACGAGCAGAACGCTGCCCGTGACGTCGCGCACTTCGGTCCGCATCTGAAGGAGTTGGGTCTCAAGCTCGACGAACTGCTGAGTGGCGAGATCCACGAGAACTGGCAGGCCCGCTATGAGGCGTACGTCGAAGCCGGTGTGCCGGAGTTGCTCGCACGCATGGTGGCTGGCACCTCGCACCTGTACACCCTGCTGCCGATCATCGAGGCCTCCGACGTGACCGGCCAGAACCCTGCGGATGTGGCCAAGGCCTACTTCGCCGTGGGCAGTGCGCTGGACATCACCTGGTACCTGCAACAGATCAGCGCACTGCCGGTTGAAAACAACTGGCAAGCCCTGGCCCGTGAAGCGTTCCGCGATGACGTCGACTGGCAGCAACGTGCGATCACCATCTCCGTCCTGCAACAGGGTGACGGCACTCAGGACGTGGAAACACGCTTGGCGCTGTGGATGGAAGAGCACGAAGGCATGATCGAACGCTGGCGCGCCATGCTGGTGGAAATCCGTGCCGCGAGCGGTACGGATTACGCCATGTACGCGGTGGCCAACCGTGAACTGTTGGATCTGGCGTTGAGCGGGCAGGCGGTAGTGCCTGCGCCTGCCACCACCAGTGTCGAGCTGGAGCCGGCGGCCTGATAAGCCGCTGAATGAAAAAGCCCCGCATTGAGAGATGCGGGGCTTTTTTTTTGCCTGAGGTTTTTTTTGGTGCCTGGTCGGGCCTCATCGCGGGCAAGCCTTGCTCCTACAGGTTTGTGTCGTACACATACCCCAAAACGACATAAAACTTGTAGGAGCAAGGCTTGCTCGCGAAGGGGCCAGCGATATCAATACAACTTCTGAGTGAATTTGTTATCGAGCATCGATACTTTATCTGTCGGCCCAGTCAATAAATTACTGAGCGACTGGTCAAACTTCTGCAGCGCCCGAACTTGCACATTCTGCTGTTCATTAATATCCGCCACGATCTCTTCACTGCGTTTGTAGTCCGCCCATAACGGACTCAGTGCTTTGGCGTCATGCCCCAGTGCAGTGCCGATATAGTTGAAGTTGGCATCATAAAAATCCACACCCACATCAGCCTCGACGTCCGAACTGCGCGAGGTGATCAATTGGCTGCGGGTGTCGACAATGGCGATCATGTCCGGTTTCGCGGCCCGGAGGCTTTGCATGTCCGGGTACACCGTTACCGAACCGAACTGACGTTGCAAGGATGCCTTGACCCAATCCACCCCCATGTCGGGCCTGGAGGTGGCAACGTAGGCATCATGAATCGGTTGCACCAGCAGACTCTGGCCGAAACCGGTGCCGGCATTGGCCTGGTAATCCTGAAGATAGGCGCGGTTGGTCTGGGTGTTGCGACTGTAAACGATGCCCAGCGATACATGACTGCCGCTGGCGACACGGTTGGCGCTGCTACGGCCGACGGGTGCGGTGAAGATACCGTCGAGTGAAGAAACAGCGGTAGGCGCAGTGGGAATTGAACATCCGGTTAAAACAGCGGCGATCGTCAAGGTACTGACAAGTGCAAGTTTCATGGGTGTTTCTCCAGTGAAACAACTTGAGTCGTCAAATGTTAGTTGCCGAGCGAGTCGGCGGTGTTTTCAGACTAAACCTGTCGGCACTGAATGAAATAGCCAATAACCGCACTTATCAGGCGGCCAATAGTTTTTGTTTGGTTTAAATCGTTGTGTTTAATTGCGCAGGGAAATAAACAGGCCCGAACTTGAGAGTCGGGCCTGTTTATTTATGGCTGTACGTTCAGCCATCAGTTTTCCAATGGGATCAACACTTTTTCGTCGGGGGACAACACCATGAATACCAGGAGTTTGGCCGGCTTGGTCGCACTGGCATTTTTCGAGACCAAATGTTCCGACCCGGCCGGTTCATACCAATACTCGCGGGCGTTGTAGGTTTTCGGTTGCTCGCCTTTCACTTGAGAAACGATCGATCCCGAAAGCACGTACGCCATGGCCGTGCCTTCGTGTTTGTGGGCGATGGAGGACTGGCCGGGTTTGTAATCGACTTCGATCATCAGCGCTTTTTTGCCCGGGACGTTCTTGAGTACTTCGTCCTGCAGGATCGTGACTTTTTCCGAGGGGTCGTGGGCGAATACCGAGGCAGAAACGGTCAGGGCGAAGACGGCAAGCGGGGCAGCAAGTAAACGCAAAGCTCTCATGATTCATCACCTGCGGTGGCTAGTTGTCAGGGACAACGTTAGTCCGCCAGTGACGGCAATCAAACAGCCAATTTACGAGAAGGCCAGGGGACCAATCGGGGGCTTTGGTACGTGAAGATCCCGACTTGCGACCGCTCTTGCAGGGGTACCCATTGCCCTGAAGGAGTGACCGTAAGCCGGGACCAAACTTTCTAGACGATAGGAAAGCTGTTGAAGTCGACGGCGTTGGCCAGTCGGCTGTCGATCAGGCCGATGAAGCCTTGGACTTCAGGGCAGTTGAAATGCATCTGCATGGCCGTTTCCGATTGCCAGCGGGCGCTGACGTTCCAGCGGTTGCTGTCCTCGGGGCAGCGGTCGACCATATAGGATTCGCAGCCCGGTTGTTCACGCAGGGTTTCGACAATCTTTTGCAGTTGCCTACCCAGCTCGTCCGAGCGGCCGGCGGCGGCCTGCACCTTTACGGTATTGATCACTTCGTTGGACATTGCTCACACTCCTGAATCAGGCCGGACGAATCCTGCTCATTGAGGGATAACGCTTATGCAGGATAGGCCCGCACGTTGGGACCGCCAATAGCCAATCGCCGGATAAAAACCCAGACCAATCCGTCAGGCGACCTGCTGCAAAATGTCCCGCAGTCGGTCCAGGGCGGTGTCGATGTCGAGGGTTTCAATGGCGCCAAAGCCCATGAGAAGCCCGGCCTGTGGCGCTTGTTGATAGTAGAAGTCCTCGATGGAATACAGTCCCACTTCGACCTTTTTCGCCAGTTCGATCACCAACGGCATATCGATAGGCACTTTGCACATAAGCACCATGTGAAACCCGGCGGTGCTTTGGATGGCTTCGAACCAAGGGGACAGGTCGCCCGCAACACGCGTCAGGATTCGCTCATGACGCCCGGCGTAGATCGTATGGCAACGCCGAATGTGCTTGAGCAGGCAGCCTTCGGCGATGAACTTGGCCAGCGCCCACTGGGGCAGGGTGGAGGTATGCCGGTCGGTGAGTTGCTTGGCCTGGATCACCGCTTCGAGAATCGCTGGCGGCAAAATCGCGTAACCGAGGCGCAACTCCGGCAGCAAGGTTTTCGAAAAGGTCCCGACGTAGGCGACGATCCCGCGCTCATCCATGCTTTGCAGGGAGTCGGTGGGCCGGCCTTCATAGCGGAATTCGCTGTCGTAATCGTCCTCGATGATGATCGCGCCCAACTCGTAGGCCCGCTCCAGCAACGCCACTCGCCGCGCCTGGCTCATCGGCATGCCCAACGGAAACTGATGCGACGGCGTGACATAAATCAGCTGCGTACCGAGGGGGATTTTGTCGACCTGAATGCCTTCGGCGTCGACCGGCACGCCGATCAACGTGGCGCCGTGGCTGCCGAACAGCAGGCGCGCGGGCGGGTAGCCGGGGTCTTCCATGGCGACGATGCTGCCGGGGCGGGTCATCACGCGCGAGATCAGGTCCAGCGCCTGTTGTGCGCCGTTGCATACCACCACGTCTTCGTCCTGACAGTTCACGCCACGGGAAAATGCGATATGCCGGGCGATCGCGTTACGCAGCGCCGGAAGACCTTCGGGCAGGCTGTAGAAACCCTTTGAACCGGCCATCTGGCGCAAGGCGTGAGAGTTGCAGCGCCGCCAATCGTCCTGCGGGAACTGAGCCTTGCTGGTGGCGCCACCGATGAAGTCATAGCGCAGCGAGCTTTCCAGCGTTGGATGACGCAAAAACACCGGCATGTTGCGCCACGACTCGATGACCTCGGCGCTCGCCAACTGCGAATGGCTTTGCTTGGGCAGCGCTTTTGCGGTCCGGGCATTGACGTAGGTGCCTTTGCCGATCACGCCGGTGAGGAAGTTTTCATACGTCAATTGCGCGTAGGTGTCGGAAATGGTCTTGCGCGAGATGCCCAGCTGTTCGGCCAGCAATCGACTGGGCGGCAGCTGCGTCCCGGCTGCCAGACGGCCGGATTCGATGGCGCTGCGCAGTTGGTTGTACAACTGGCCTGCCAGGTCCTTGCGGCCGTTGATGACAACATGAAGTTCCATACCGACGGCGCTCCTTGGGGCGGTTGAGACGCGTGTGCGTCGCGTCAGATTACCCGCAAGCACCGCTGCGCAGAAGTTACGTGGATGAAATACCGCGGATTGGCCTGATGCCGGGTGGTCCACCGGAATTTCGCTGAATTGGATCTGTAACGCTTGCGCATCAGCGCCTAACGTTAAAAGCATCTATCGATCCACGAGGCACGCCATGACTTCCCGTCTGGATTACTGCAGCGCGTCGCCCAAAGCGATGAAAGCGATGATTGCCATGGAGGCGCTGACCAGCAACCTGAGCATCGAGCCGGCGCTGCTGCACCTGATCAAGATCCGCGCCTCGCAGCTCAATGGCTGCGCCTTCTGCACCGACATGCATTCGGTGGATGCGCGGCGCCTCGGCGAGACCGACCGGCGCATGTATCCAATCGTCGTCTGGCGCGACAGTGGCTTCTTCAACTCACGGGAACGCGCGGCGCTGGCCTGGACCGAGGCGGTCACCTTGTCTCGCAAAGCCATGTGCCCGACGACGTCTACGCTCAGGCCCGGGAGCAGTTCAGTGAAAGCGAGATGGTCGACCTGACCATCGCCGTCACCACCATCAACAGCTGGAATCGCCTGGCCG
This sequence comes from Pseudomonas sp. LBUM1651, assembly GCF_059716135.1. Classification (NCBI taxonomy): domain Bacteria; kingdom Pseudomonadati; phylum Pseudomonadota; class Gammaproteobacteria; order Pseudomonadales; family Pseudomonadaceae; genus Pseudomonas; species Pseudomonas sp. LBUM1651. The sequence continues at coordinate 2,753,723 of NZ_CP166805.1, forward strand.
TGAGTTTTCGACAAACACCCAGCGCATGAAGCGGTTGTCACACCAGGTTCATCATCGGTGCGCAGGATTAGGTTTTCAAAGGACATATCGACAGGGAGTCATCGATGTCATTCATGGAAACCACAGGGCGCCAAATCCCCGCCGAATACCGTTCGCCGGTAGCAACCACGCCGTCCTGGCGTGCGCAAGCCACGGCGATTGATCCGCAACTGGCTCAGGCGTTCATGGTCAGTGCTCGCTGCGGCTGTTTCATGCAGGCGGCCCGCAGTCTCAACATCAAGGCAACCTTGCTGCGCAAGCAACTGGCGCAGCTCGAAACGCAACTGCAATGTGCGCTGTTCAGCCATTGCGACAATGGCATCACCCTCAGCCGTGAAGGCTTGCAGCTTCAGGCGCAGTTGATTGCGTTGGCTCATGAGCGCGATATGCCGGTGATCGAGCAACCGTTGGTGCGCCTGGCAGTGGCTGAATCGATCCTGCACGACATTCTCGGTCGCGACCTGGTGGCCTTGTTGCGCCGCAACGCCAGCGTACGCCTGGACATCATCACCCTCGACAGCGAACTGGCACTGCAAGCAGTCAGCGCCGATGTGGTGGTGTGGCTGGGCGGCACCGAATCGCCCCTGCCGGGCCCGAGCTTTGCGGTCAGTGAGCCCCGGCGCCTGGCGCGGCTTGACTACCAGCCGCACATCGCCAAGCGATACTCACGGACGGCGTCGCGCCCGGACAGCCTCGATGACCTCGCCGATTTCCTGTTGGTGCAATGGCAGTCTCACCGTCAGGTCGAGAGCTTCGTGCCGTGGAACGCGCTGGTGGACCAGCGCCTGGCCGGTGTGGTGCAGATGCACTCCTATGAGCTGCTGCTGGAGATGATTCGCTGCAGCGCCTGCATCGGTTTGCTGCCCGGCTACATCAGCCGCTTTGACCGCGGTCTCATTGCGTTGCCGGGGCTGTTCGGCCAGCCGATGCAGCGTGAGGTGTGGGTGGCGGTTAATGCGCAGTCGCAGGAGGAGGCGCAGGTGCAGATGATCGTCGAGCTGATCCAGAACACCTTCGAAGAGCGACGAGAGTGGTTTGAAGGCTGAACAATATCAACTGTAGGAGCGAGCTTGCTCGCGATGGTGCATCAGGCGACATTGATGTGATTGACCCACCATTGCGAGCAAGCTCGCTCCTACAGTAGTTTCTCGCCATGTTTGAAGTATGCGTTGTAGAGTGAACGGCCATGTCTGTCTCAAGGATGAATCACCCATGCCCGTCACTGACGCTGTCATCACCCTCGAACGCTTCAACGAATCCCACCTCGAAGGCATCACCGCGCTCTACAACGAGCCGGCCGTTACCCGGCAGGTCCTGCAAATGCCGTTTCAGTCCATCGAGCTCTGGCGCAAACGCCTTGCGTCGGACAACGAACGCGAAATCAAGCTGGTGGCGCTGCATCAGGGCCTGGTGATCGGCAGCATTGGCCTGGAGCAGTTTTCGCGGATCCGTCGCAGTCACGCGGGCAGCTTCGGCATGGGCGTCTTGCAGGCGTGGCAGGGCAAGGGCGTTGGCTCGAAGCTGCTGGCCACTGCGCTGGACATCGCCGACAACTGGATGAACCTGCAACGGGTCGAGCTTTCGGTGTACGCCGACAACGAAGCGGCCATCGGCCTGTACCGCAAGTTCGGCTTTGAAACCGAAGGCCTGTTTCGTGACTACGCCGTGCGTGACGGAAGGCTGGTGGACACCTTGAGCATGGCGCGTCTGCGTCGCACGCCCAAGGCCGGTTGATCACTGCGCCAATGCGAACGCCACCGCCGCCTGCGCATGCAGTTCGGTGGTGTCGAGCAGGGGCAGGGCGCTGTGTTCGGGTTTGATCAGCAGGCCGATTTCCGTGCAGCCAAGGATGATGGCCTGGGCGCCGCGTTGGCTCAGGGATTCAATGACCTGCTGATAAATCCGGCGCGACGCTTCGCTGATCACCCCGACGCACAGCTCGTCGTAAATGATCCGGTGCACGGCCTGACGCTCCTCGGCCTCCGGCACCAGCACGCTCAGCCCCATCGACGTCAGGCGTTCCTTGAGGAAGTCCTGTTCCATGGTGAACGCTGTACCCAGCAATCCGACCTTCAACGCACCCGCCTCGACAGCCGCCTGACCGGCCGGGTCGGCGATGTGCAGGAACGGAATACTGATCGCCGCCTGAATCTGCCCGGCGACCTTGTGCATGGTGTTGGTGCACAACACCACGCAATCGGCGCCACCCGCTTCAAGGCGCCGCGCCGCGTCCACCAGGATCAATGCCGCATTGTCCCAGCGCCCGGCATGCTGAGCCTGTTCGACAGGCCCGAAGTCGACGCTGTACATCAGCAATTTCGCGGAACGCAACGGCCCGAGCCGGTCGCGTACCTTTTGGTTGATGAGGCGGTAATACTCGGCGCTGGACTCCCAGCTCATGCCGCCGATCAGGCCGATGGTGCGCATGGTGTGCTCCTGTTGATGGCTACCCCTGAGCCGCGAGTGTCCCGTGATGTGACCGCCTGTGCAATTGACTTGTACGGCCGACGCGCGCATCTGCCATGCTCAAAGTCCGCAGCACTGCTTCAACCAAAGGAACACCGCAATGGACGACGTACAGCAACTGGGTGAGATGCTTCGCCACTACGCAGACAGCGAAGCGCACAAAAAACAACTGTTCGAGTCGCAGTCCGCCGTGTGGGCGACGCGCATTGGCGAGCTGTTCGATCAGATCCAGCAATGGCTGGAACCGGTCCAGGCGCCGAACCTGCTGGAAGTGAGCCGTGAGGCCTACGTGGCCTCAGGCCCGAGCGTTCCGGTCGAGACGTCGACGTTCAAGACCGAGAAGCTCGGCATCGTGATCGCCGGCAAACCGGTGGAGTTCGTACCGGATGTGATGGGCGCGGGCGGGCAGATTTCCCTGGCCGTGATGGGCCTGACCGCCGCGCGGTATGGCAGCATTTCGCTGGTATGCCTGCCACCGTCGAGTAGCTGGCAATGGCGCAAGACCAATGGTTTGAAGGACCCGGACACCTTTGCCTTCGATGCGAATTTTCTGGCGCAGCAACTGCAGAGCCTGATTCCCCGCGATCGCGGCTAAAGCCCTGGCCAGACTCGATCCCCTGTGGCGAGGGAGCTTGCTCCCGCTGGGTCGCGAAGCAGCCCCAAAAGCTTTGCGACTGCTTCGCAGCCGAACGGGAGCAAGCTCCCTCGCCACAAAGGCTCGCTCCCACACAGGACTGCATTAAACCTCCAGGTTTACCCAGCCTGGTTTCTCGACTTCCGGCGCCACCGCTTTCACCACTTTCCGCGTCGCCAACTCCACCCGGCGCGCCACCTCAGGGTCATCGGCAAACGGCATCAGACTCGCCTCCTCCAGACTCTGCACCGTCTGCTGCTTCAGGCAGTACTCGACCGCCAGCCAAAACCCTGCCACGCCCAAGCCATTCAGTAGCATCTCAATCATCTCAAGTTCCTCGCCTCAGGCAATCTGCGCTTCACGTTCAGCCATCGCCACGTCGGAAACCCGTACGGTGCACCAGGCGTTGTACGCCATCAGCAGCATGCCGCTGAGGAAGAACACGCCGCCGGCAAAACGCACCACAAATCCCGGATGGCTGGCCTGCAACGCTTCGACGAAGGAGTAGGTCAGCGTGCCGTCGTCGTTGATCGCGCGCCACATCAAACCCTGAGTGATGCCGTTGACCCACATCGAAGCGATGTACAACACGGTGCCGATGGTCGCCAACCAGAAATGCAGGTTGATCAGCGGCGTGCTGTACATCTGCTCACGGCCAAAGACTTTCGGAATCATGTGGTAGACCGCACCGAAGGTGATCATCGCCACCCAGCCGAGGGCGCCGGCGTGCACGTGGCCGATGGTCCAGTCGGTGTAGTGGGAGAGGGCGTTGACGGTCTTGATCGCCATCATCGGGCCTTCGAAGGTCGACATGCCATAGAAGGCCAGCGACAGCACCAGAAAACGCAGGATCGGGTCGGTGCGCAGCTTATGCCAGGCGCCCGACAGGGTCATCATGCCGTTGATCATCCCGCCCCAGCTCGGCGCCAGCAGGATCAGTGACATCGCCATGCCGAGCGACTGCGCCCAGTCCGGCAGCGCGGTGTAGTGCAAGTGGTGCGGACCGGCCCAGATGTACAGGGTGATCAGCGCCCAGAAGTGCACGATGGACAAGCGATAGGAATACACCGGTCGCCCGACCTGTTTCGGCACGAAGTAATACATCATTCCCAGAAACCCGGTGGTCAGGAAGAAGCCGACCGCGTTGTGCCCATACCACCACTGCACCATGGCGTCGGTGGCCCCGGAATACACCGGATAGGACTTGAACCAGTCCACCGGGATCGACAGGTGATTGACCACGTGCAGCATCGCGATGACCACGATGAACGCGCCAAAGAACCAGTTGCCGACGTAGATGTGTTTAGTCTTGCGTTGCACCACGGTGGTGAAAAACACGATGGCGTAGGCCACCCAGACCACGGTCATCCACACCGCGCCGGAGAACTCGATCTCGGCGTATTCCTTGGTGGTGGTATAGCCCAGCGGCAGGGTGATCAGCATCACCACGATCACCGATTGCCAGCCCCAGAAAGTGAAGGCGGCGAGGGTGTCCGAGTACAGCCGCACCTGGCAGGTACGCTGCACCGCGTAGTAACTCGCAGCGAATTGCGCGCTGCCGGCAAAGCCGAAAATCACCAGGCTGGTGTGCAGCGGACGCAACCGGCCGAACGTAGTCCACGGCAGATCGAGGTTCATCTCGGGCCACACCAGTTGCGAGGCGATCCAGACCCCCATCGCCATCCCCACGACGCCCCAGACAATGGTCGCCACGATGAATTGGCGGACGACCTTGTAGTTATAGGCCTGTCCGTTTGTAGCTGTGCTCATGGTCAAGGCTTCCACGGTTGCAAAGTCTTGCCAGGCCACCCGGACTGGCATGCCGTGAACTGTAAAAACCTCATCGAAAACAAAACAGATTCAGGAAGGCGCAATTAATACGGATCAGATGAAGGCGCTGCACCTGTCAGAGTTGACAGTATCGGCGGATTGAATCCGGAGGTTTAATAAACCCGCTGACGTATTGGGCAGAAGTGCGTTCCAGTGGTTGCGTTCAAAGCAAGTCAGCCCTTCCGGTCATGGCGACCATACGGGGCACTTTCATAAGGATGTTCTGAGCTCAAGGGTGAACCAATGACCACTTTTACATATACAGGCCCCAAGGCGCCTGCCGATGATGCGTCCGAAATGCCCGATATTCGCGGCAAAAAAATCCTGATGGGTTTTTTGCATAACTGGGGACCGCACAGGGGAGAGTATCAAGGAGGGCTGTCCGGCGAAGTGGAGCTCAAGGACATCCCCGTCGAATACAACGTGGTGGCAGTCGCGTTCATGAAAGGGGCCGGTATCCCGACATTCAAGCCTTACAACAAAACCGATGCGGAGTTTCGGCAACAGGTCGGAGTACTGAATAAACAAGGTCGCGCCGTGTTGATTTCACTGGGTGGCGCCGATGCACATATTGAGCTGCGCAATGGTCAGGAACAGGCTCTTGCCACTGAAATTATCCGATTGGTGGAAGTCTATGGTTTTGATGGGCTGGACATCGATCTGGAGCAGAGCGCTATCGACTTTGCCGATAACAACAAGGTAATTCCCTCCGCGCTGAAGCTCGTCAGGGAGCACTACGCGAAGGAAGGCAAACACTTCATCATCAGCATGGCGCCGGAGTTTCCGTATCTGAGAACCGGGGGCAAGTACGTACCCTATCTCACCGCCTTGGCGGGCTATTTTGATTGGATTTCCCCGCAGTATTACAACCAGGCGGGTGACGGGCTTTCTGTTCCGGCGCTCAACCCTTCATGGCTGGCGCAGAACGATGGCGTGCGCAAACAAGCGTTCCTTTATTACCTGACCACCGCGCTGGTAACAGGGACGTATGGCTTCGTTAAAATCCCGGCCGATAAATTCGTTATCGGCTTGCCTAGTAATATCGATGCAGCAGACAACGGTTTTGTAGTCGATCCAGGTTTCGTGCGAGGTGCTCTCGATCAACTGGCAGCCGAAGGCAATGCCATCAAGGGCTTGATGACGTGGTCGATCAGTTGGGATTGCGGGGAAAACAAAAATGGGACCCCGTATGACTGGCTTTTCAAACGACATTACGCCCCCCTGATTCAATAGGTGCCGTACGGCCTTGATCGAATCCGGCGCTCCTGCTGTGATGCCCGGTTGTTTATGCAACCGGGTCGTCCAGCTCGTCTGATATGGTTTTTTCTCCACCGCCTGAATCTGTAATGTTTTCCCGGCGCCCCTCATAGTCGCCTCATCGAGAACGAGCCGCAGAGCCCGATCAATCCTGATGAGGTAGCCACATGTATCAGTACGACGACTATGACCGGGCGCTGGTTTTCGAGCGGGTTGCGCAGTTTCGCGATCAGGTCGAACGCTTCACGGCAGGCGAGTTGAGCGAAGAGGAGTTCCTGCCGTTGCGCTTGCAGAACGGCCTGTACATGCAAAAGCACGCGTACATGCTGCGCGTGGCGATACCCTACGGCACGCTCAGCGCCCGGCAGATGCGCACGCTGGCGAGCATTGCCCGGGATTACGATCGCGGTTACGGACACTTCACCACCCGGCAGAACATGCAGTTCAACTGGATTGAACTGGCCCAGGTGCCGGAGATTCTCGAGCGCCTGGCCGAGGTGGAAATGCATGCCATCCAGACCTCCGGCAACTGTGTGCGCAATATCACCACCGAAGCCTTCGCCGGGGTGGCCGCGGACGAACTGATCGACCCGCGCCCCCTGGCGGAAATCCTGCGCCAGTGGTCGACCATCAACCCGGAATTCCTGTTCCTGCCGCGCAAGTTCAAGATCGCCATCTGCTCGGCCGAGCAGGACCGCGCGGCAATCATGATGCATGACATCGGCCTCTATCTTTACCCCGGCACCGACGGACAAATGGTCCTGCGAGTCATCGTTGGCGGTGGTTTGGGACGCACGCCCATCCTTGGTTTGCAGATTCGCGAAGGCTTGCCGTGGCAGCACTTGCTGTCCTACGTCGAGGCAGTGCTGCGGGTCTATAACCGCCACGGCCGGCGCGACAACAAGTACAAGGCGCGGATCAAGATTCTGGTCAAGGCGCTCGGTATCGAAGCCTTTGCCAGGGAAGTGGAGGAGGAGTGGCAGCACTTGAAGGATGGCCCGGCACAGTTGACCGGCGTTGAATACGAGCGTGTCGCCAGTGCCTTCGTGCCACCGGATTACTGTTCGTTGTCCAACACCGATCTGGAGTTCGGCACACGCCTGGCCGAGAACCCGACCTTCGCCCGCTGGGTGTCGCGCAACGTCCAACCGCACAAGGTGCCGGGCTACGCCAGTGTGGTGCTGTCGACCAAGCCGGGCATCGCTGCACCGCCGGGCGATGTCACCGGCGAGCAAATGGACGCCGTGGCCGGGTGGTCCGAACAGTTCGGTTTTGGCGAAATCCGCATCGCCCATGAGCAGAACATCGTCCTGCCGGACGTGCAAAAGGCAGATCTGTTCGCACTTTGGCGCCTGGCTTGCGAGCATGGCCTCGGCAGCGCCAATGTCGGATTGCTGACTGACATCATCGCCTGCCCCGGCGGCGACTTCTGCGCCCTGGCCAACGCCAAGTCGATCCCGATTGCGCAGGGCATCCAGGCGCGTTTCGAAGACCTGGACTACCTGCATGACCTGGGTGACATCAGCCTCAACATTTCCGGTTGCATGAACGCCTGCGGCCATCACCACATTGGCAACATCGGCATTCTCGGCGTCGACAAGAACGGCAGCGAGTGGTACCAGATCACCCTCGGCGGCGCCCAGGGCAAGAACAGCGCGTTGGGCAAAGTCATTGGTCCGTCCTTCAGCGCCGCCGAAGTGCCCGACGTCATCGAGCGGATCATCGCCACGTTCGTGCGTTACCGCGAGAGCGAAGAACTGTTCGTCGACACCTTGCAGCGCATCGGTCTGGAGCCGTTCAAGGAAGCGGTTTATCCGAAGGTGCTGGAGGTATCGGCATGAACAATCTGCTGCGGCTGGAGGCGGGTGAGGCGCGGATTGTTGCTGACGATCCGTGGACGTTGATCAGGGATATCGAGGTCGGATCGCCCACAGGTCCGCTGATTGTGCCACTGGCCTGTTGGCTGGAAGACCCGCAACAGCACGGGGTTTGGTTGGGCCCGGACGATGAGGTGGAGTGCCTCAAGCCGTGGTTTGCGCAACTGCCGCTGATTGCCCTGGATTTCCCGAGTTTCCGGGACGGACGCGCCTATAGCCAGGCGTACCTGTTGCGCACCCGACTGGGCTGGACCGGCGAATTGCGCGCGGTCGGCGATGTGCTGCGCGATCAACTCAGCCACATGCGCCAATGCGGTTTCGACAGCTTTGCCGTCCGCGAAGACAAGTCCGCCGAAGATGCGCTCAAGGGGTTGGCGGGCATGAGCGTGTTGTATGGACGTTCGGTGATCGAGCCGCGACCGTTGTTTCGACGCCGCTGAACATCGCCGCACGACATGAAGCAAGTGAGTTTCTGTGGCGAGGGAGCTTGCTCCCGCTGGGGCGCGCAGCGGCCCTATGCATTCATCCAGACATACTGCCGGCGACTGCTACGCAGCCGAGCGGGAGCAAGCTCCCTCGCCACAGGTGATCTCATCGCTCTGGTGTTTTTGCTTGGGGCAGTGTTCCCGTTTTGATAGAGTCCGCGCCTCACAAGGAAGTCAGTAAAGAAAGGAGTCTGGTTTGAGCGCGGGCAAGAAAATTCTGGGGCTGATCGCACTGGTGCTGATGGCGGCCCTGTGGGGCAGTTACTTTTATTTGTTTCAGGAAAACCGCAACGGGCAACTTGGGGAGTCATCCGACAGTTCTGCCTGGTGCGGAACGCCACCGGCCAGCGACGCGGCGGCCCTGGGCAAGGATTGGCTGACACTGCGCATCACCAACAATGTGCGCGGCGAATTCATGCTCTCGGGGGCGGTCATCGTGTCCGAGCGTACCTTCGATCGTTATGACCTGGGCCGCAACGAAATGCGCCTGCGCTTGGAACCGTTGCAGTGGTCATACGGCGTCACGCCGATTTTCCTGGAGCAGGTCAGGGTCAAGCCGCTGAGCCGCAATCTCTCCTCACTCGACAAGAGCGCCTACGCCGAGCTTGAAGCCCGGCCCATCGGCGTCCAGGGCAGGTCGCAAGCGTTTCCGTTCGATAGCTATCGCTATGGCTACAAACCCGTGCTGTACATCCTCAAGGGCAATGAACGGATTGACCTGAAGTTCAAGCGCATCACCACACGCATGGAGATGTCCAACACCTTCACGCCGATTCAGAAGTACAACCGCGTCGAGTACATCAACGAGAAGAATTCACTGGTCCGCGAAGAGGATTACAAACCTTACGCGGCCAATGAATGCGCCTTCAGCGTCGAGCGCAAAGACTCGTTCAAAGTGATCGTGCTGCTGTTGTTGCTGGTGATCTGCCTGCCGCTGATGCACGTGTTCTATCGCGACGAGCCGGGCATCGACTTTCTGGCGACGCTGGTGAGTATCGGCGCGATACGGGTGCTGTTGGTGGGGCCGTTGAATGACTTTCAGCTGCACAACATCGACTTCCTGTTCGGCGCCGCGATTTTGCTGGTGGGCACGGTGTCGTTGATCAAGGCGATGCGGGCCAATAGTCGGCGGGAGTTGGCGGCGAAGAGTGGTTCGTCCTGGTGATTGATATTGGAAGCCGTGTCGAAGCCACTGCCGACACGGCCTCGTATTGTGCACTAACGAATGAATATTGAGATTTATCAGAACAAAAAGTGCGGCATTGGCTATACCTGTAACACCTGTTTCCCAAACTGATGTCGACCGCCTTACAGGAGTTACAGCATGAAGCTTGCGTTAATGATGAGCACACTGTGCATTGCCTCGATCGGCTCGGTGGGTTGCACCAGTTCCAAGGTCGAGCCGGACCAGTATTCGGGGTTTCTCAAGGATTACAGCCAGCTCAAGGAAGCCAAATCCCCCTCAGGGGCGGTGGTGATGCGCTGGATCGATCCGAAGCTCGACATCAACAAATACAAAAGCGTGTATGTCGAACCGACCCAGCTGTATCCCAAGCCTCAGCCGACCGTGAAAATCCCTCAGGCCACGTTGAACGGGATCACCAGTTACTACGATCAGGCGCTCAAACGCGAGATAGGTAAATCCCTGCCTCTGGCTGCAGGCCCTGGCCCGGGTGTGATGGTGGTGCGCGCGGCGATCACTGCTGTCAGCAGCAAGACCCAAGGCCTGAAACCTTATGAAGTGATTCCGATTGCCCTGGTGGCGGCGGCGGTGAGTACCGCCAGCGGTATTCGTGATCAGGATACCGACCTGGCCACCGAAGCAGTGTTCCTGGATGGCGGCAACAATAAAGTGCTTGCCCAGGTGGTGCGCAAGGGCACTGGCAAACCGCTGGAAAACGAGGCTCAGGTGATGAAGGCCGATGACGTGAAAGGCGTGATCGATGGCTGGGCTTCGGATTTGCATCAGTCGTATCTGAAGCTCAAATCTCAATGATGCATTGGGGCTGATGGCCCCATCGCCGGCAAGCCGGTCTCGCTCCCACAAAGAAACTGAGTCGAACATGCATTTTAGTGTTCACTGGAGATCAAATGTGAGAGCGAGCCTGCTCGCGAAGACGGTCGTTCAGTCGCCAAATCACTCCCGATAAACCGCCGGCAATACCGACGCCCATCATCCCCACGTATCACCTCACGACTGTCCTGAACTTCGCACTTTGCTGGTTCACCGCCCGGGTGCAACAGGCCTCACTGGTAATACCTCGAGCTTCTTCCCGCATAGTGATAAAGCTGGATTGGTTGACGCTGACGTCCTGGGCGCCAACCCCACAACTGACGAACATGGACATCAGGCTGAAACCGGCTGCGCGAAGTGCAATGTGCATGGCGAAATCCTTATTTACCGAAGGTGACGTTGAGGCCGGCGAACAGCGTGAATTGCGGCAAGCCCTCACCCTTGTGTTCGACGGTCCACTGCGGCTCGATGAATACATTGAGGATATTGTCCCCTGATTTCCAGACCTTGCCGGCACCCAGACCAAGCGGGATGTAATGGTTATCATTCTTCAGGTCGAAGGTCCAGGTTGCGGTTGAGCGCAGGTACCAACCTCTATCCAGGTTGTGAATGACAAACGGTTGCAGGGTGGCTGATTCGACATGCGGGCGGTCGCTGTCGCCAGCGAAGGAACTCTGGTATTGCACCAGCGCGCCGAGCAAGCCACGGGGCGATGAATCGATCGCAATGGCCGCCAGCCCCGCTTGCCATTTGCCGGTGCCGAGCTCGTCCTTATCGGCATACGGCGCGGTGATCTGCGGGCCGATGCCCAACTGCACGCCCTCGGTCTTGAGCAGGAAGATATCGAACAGGTTCAGATCACCTTCACCGGTGCTGTAACCCCCGTGTGGGTCGGGGCGTGTGCTGATCGGCGCGGTGGCGCGCAGCAATTGCGGGACGCCGATGAAGTCATTGGGCGCAATCGGCAACGTGCCGCGCACCAGCAGATCGTTGGTGTGGATGTTCGAGTCGTAGTATTTCGGGGTGTAGTAGTCCTGCAGGTTCATCCCCGGCGCGAGATTTAACGGGTTGTTACTTTTGTTCGCCGTGTCGGCGTTGTCTGCGTGGGCACAAACGGCAGACGTTATTGAAGCCGCCAACAAAAGGGCGCTCGCTCCTGGATTCGTCGACATGATTCCCCGGTTCCTTGGTGGCTCATTGGTCTACTCGGCACTTGGCGGCCGTTACTGAGTAATCTCTTTCCTATCAAGCCTGTAGGACACGTCTGATGACGTTAGCAGTTGCCGTCGGCTTATCCAGTCGAAGGGATGAATTCGTTGGTGTCGAGTACCGCTGAAACGATAACCCGCCAATCGTGTGAATTTGAATAAAAAGCACCCCTTCTAGTGCGGATTCGCCTTAACGATCTGTCATTTGTGACAGTTCCAGGCGGGGCACTTTTTGCTGATAGTTGCAGAGGCGAATTTCAACCCCCCGTCGATTATCGAGACCAGGCCATGACTGCTGAATTCAAAGCCCTATCCACTGTTGAAAGCCCTTGGGAACAGGCCCGACTGATCATCAATGGCAAGGAGGTGCGATGGAACGGCGCCATCGTCCTGCGCCGCGGCCAGGAAAACGAAGTGAGCGTGGAAGCTCCACCGTCCATCGCGAAGCAGCTCTGCCTGGGCCTGGCTGAAGATGGAGGCCTGAACATCGGGGCCTCTCCTGCTTTTCAACACTGGGTGGACCCCGTCGGTGGCCGGTTCAATTGGAAGCTCACCCCGAGCGATGGCAAGAGTGGTGATATCAATCTGGTGTTTTTCAGCAGGGAAGTACTCCCGCCATGGCCACTCCCGTGCCGGGTCATGTCACTTGACCTGCGGGATGAGGTGAAGGTCCACTTCAACGGTACCGTATATAACCCTGGTAGTGCCGCTTATCCAGTGCGAGGGACCCCTTACACAGTCCGAATACAACCGGCGCCCGGTAGTCCATCCATCAACCTCAATGCGGTCGTGGACTGGGAAATACCGCCCACAGAACTGGACGTGACTCTCGAACCAATACCCGGCACCCCTCAAGCGCTGAAAGTGGAAGGCACTGATTGGAAGTTGATTTGCGGGAACACCAGAGACGGCAAATTTTCGATGAGCGTGTATCTGGAGGACGATCCCGACATCAGCCTTGAACTGCTGTTGGAGTTGGGAAATCACAATCCCAAGTTTTTTCTGGGGACGATTGGCAAGGGGACCGTTGGCAATCAAATAACGCTGTCGACTTTGTCCCTGGATCCTATGCTCCGTCGTGTACCTGGCATGGCTATCCAGTGGAGTTGGCGAGATGGCGTGCTTTTGACTGGCGTCACCAATAACCTGGGTGCCAGCTCAGTGACGTTTGATGCGAGGCAGGTGAACGGGCTGGTTTCAGTTGAGACCTATGTGCGTGGCGAGCCTCATTCAGTAAAAACCATCGAAATTTGAGCCCTGGGTTTTGTTCTGGTCGCTCTCGTTTCGCAGAAGTGTATTGACGGTTTTCGGGGCGCCAGGCCCCCGAAAACCGAAGTACGCACTCAGCGCTTGTTCATCTGCTCACGCTGTCGCTCCTCCTGCTCCCGCAGCTCGGGCGTGAACTCGGCACCGAAATCCTCGGCCTCGAACACCTGGCGAATCTCGATTTCCGCCTCTGTGCCCGGCATCGGGTTGGGGCAGCGTTTGACCCACTCAATCGCTTCCTCTTTCGACTTCACCTGCCACAGCCAGTAGCCGGCGATCAGTTCTTTGGTTTCGGCAAACGGGCCGTCAATCACTGTGCGTCTGTCGCCCGAAAAACGTACGCGGGCGCCCTTGCTACTCGGGTGCAAACCTTCGCCCGCCAGCATGATACCGGCCTTGACCAATTCCTCGTTGTAATTGCCCATGGCTGTCAGCAGCTCTTCGCTGGGCATCACGCCGGCTTCAGAGTCCGGGCTGGCTTTGACAATGATCATGAATCGCATGGCGGTGTGTCCTCTGGATTTGAATGATTCACTGTATGGTCGATTGGTGATTAGCCAAATTGACAACGTTTCAAATAACGTCAGTGAAATTTTCGACCCGCATTTCGTTATCAGTATTGCTGGCCTGCCCATCCATCGACCAACGGAATGCGCCCTCATGCCGACCCTGGAACTCACCACGCTTATCCCCGACTGCACGCCCGAACAAGTCCTCGACTTCTGCCTGGAGGGTGTGAATTTCCCGAAGATCTTCCCCGAACGCATCACGCCGCTGGGTGATATCGACCTGACTAACCTGCGTATCGAAGCCGGTCGCCAGTTCCGTTTTCGGCACTGGATGTTCAACGTCATTCCGGCAAACTGGACGGTGGTGATCCGTGAAGTCGGCGACCGGCATTTCATCGATGAAATGCTCAAGGGGCCAATGGCTGCCTTTCGTCATGAACATCGGGTGGAGGCGGGAGAGGGCGGTACGCTGTACACAGACCGTGTGACGTATTCGGCGATTGGCGGTGCGCCTCTGGAATGGTTGATGGTCAACGGGTACATGCGACGGATTTTCGAGGCGCGGCATCGCAATATGTTGAGGTTGCTGAGCTAACGCAGATTCTGTAGGAGCAAAGCTTGCTCGCGAACGGAACGCTGCGGTGTGCCTGTCTGACCGCGTTATCGTTCTTCGCGGGCAAGCCATGCTCCTACAACGGATCGGTGTTGTACCGAGTTTGGGGATGACACTTCACAATTTGTATCCGCCCATAGGTCGTCGGACCATTTCGTGGTTAACTTCGGCCTCTTCAAAATTCTCCACACCAACGTTCAGAAGGACTCCGTTCATGGCTCAAGTCACTCTTAAAGGCAACCCGGTTCAAGTCAACGGCCAACTGCCACAAGCCGGTTCCAAGGCGCCAGCCTTTTCCCTGGTTGCCGGCAATCTGTCAGACGTGACCCTGGCGAACTTCGCCGGCAAGCGCAAAGTGCTGAACATCTTCCCAAGTGTCGACACCCCGACCTGCGCAACTTCCGTGCGCAAGTTCAACGCCCAGGCCAATGACGTCGCCAACACCGTGGTGCTGTGCATCTCCGCTGACCTGCCGTTCGCCCAAGCCCGTTTCTGCGGTGCCGAAGGCCTGGAAAACGTGCAAAACCTGTCGACCCTGCGCGGTACCGAGTTCATCGAGAACTACGGTGTGGCCATTGCCGACGGCCCACTCAAAGGCCTGACTGCCCGTGCCGTCGTGGTCCTGGACGAAAATGACAACGTGCTGCACAGCGAACTGGTCAGCGAAATCGGTCAAGAGCCAAACTACGAAGCGGCCCTTGCCGTTCTGAAATAAGCATACCTTTACAATTGTTAACGGCCTGGCCCTGTCCAGGCCGTTTTCATTTGTGCTTCAGTGTCTTAGATAAATCTCCTGTTACGTAAGCCGAAGGTAAATTGCCGGTAAAGGCGCTTTGCTAAATACCCGCCAGTGCTTATCGTTCAGCCTCCCGTAGAAGAAGCCCACGCGCCCAATGGTTGATCATTCAATGCAATCCTCCGCTTCCCGTAGTCCCCGTCGCTGGCTGTTCGGCCTGCTTGTCCTGTTGGTCATCGCTGGCCTGTGCTGGAAATTCTGGCCCGGCAGCGCTGCGCCAAAAGAAGGCGCAGGACAAAAAGCCGTGGCGGGGCACACCGGCCGCTCGGGTGGCATGCGTCCGGGTTTCGGTGGGGCGACCGGGCCGGTTCCAGTGCGCGTGGCGCCGGCGGTCAAGGGTGACTTCCCGTTGTATTACAAGGCGCTGGGCACCGTGACGGCGTTGAACACCATCAATGTGCGCAGCCGGGTGGGCGGCGAGCTGATCAAGGTGTCGTTCGAAGAAGGGCAGATGGTCAAGGCGGGCGATCTGCTGGCAGAAATCGACCCGCGTCCTTACCAGAACGCCTTGCTGCAGGCCGAAGGCACCTTGCTGCAAAATCAGGCGCAACTGAAAAACGCTCAAGTCGATGTCGAACGTTATCGCGGCCTGTACCGTGAAGACAGCATCGCCAAGCAAACTCTGGACACCGCCGAAGCGCTGGTCGGCCAGTACCAAGGCACGGTCAAGACCAATCAGGCGGCGGTCAACGACGCCAAATTAAATCTCGAATTCACCAAAATCCGCGCGCCGATTACCGGTCGTGTGGGCCTGCGTCAGCTCGACGTCGGCAACCTGGTTGCCGCCAATGACACCACGGCGCTGGCGATCATCACCCAGACCCAACCGATCAGCGTTGCCTTCACCTTGCCGGAAAACAGCCTCGACGTGGTGCTGGCCCGCTATCGCAGCGGCGCCAAACTGCCCGCCGAAGCCTGGGACCGTGGCGACACCAAAATGCAAGCCACCGGCGTATTGCAGAGCCTCGACAACCAGATCGACGTCACCACTGGCACCCTGAAATTCAAGGCACGCTACGAAAACCGCGATCAGGCGCTGTTCCCCAATCAGTTCGTCAACGTCCATCTGCTGGCCGACACTCTCAAGGACGTGGTGCTTGCACCGTCGGCAGCTATCCAGTTCGGCACCAATGGCACCTTCGTCTATGCGATGGATGGCGACAAGAAAGTCACGATCCGTCAGTTGAAGGTCGGTGCCAGCGACGGTGAAAACACCGTGATCACCGAAGGCCTGACGGCGGGCGATCGCGTGGTCCTCGAGGGCACCGACCGCCTGAAGGAAGGCAGCGAAGTAGAAGTGGTCAATGACACCAAGGACGTGCCGACCACCCCGACCGGGCACCTGCAGGGCAAATCGGCGACCAACGCGACTGAGCCGGCCACCACCGACAAGGCGAAAAAGGGCGGCGCATGAACATCTCGCGGCTGTTCATCCTTCGCCCGGTCGCCACGACCCTGAGCATGCTGGCCATTATTCTGGCCGGTGTGATCGCCTATCGGCTGCTGCCGGTGTCGGCCTTGCCCCAGGTCGATTACCCGACCATTCGCGTGATGACCCTCTATCCCGGTGCCAGCCCGGACGTCATGACCAGCGCCGTGACCGCGCCGCTCGAACGTCAGTTCGGGCAGATGCCCGGCCTGACCCAGATGGCCTCGACCAGTTCCGGTGGCGCTTCGGTGCTGACCCTGCGGTTCAGCCTCGACATCAACATGGACGTTGCCGAGCAGCAAGTGCAGGCCGCGATCAACGCCGCGACCAATTTGCTGCCCAAGGACCTGCCCGCGCCGCCGGTGTACAACAAGGTCAACCCGGCGGACACCCCGGTGCTGACCCTGGCGATCACGTCCAAGACCATGTTGCTGCCCAAGCTCAATGACCTGGTCGATACACGAATGGCGCAGAAAATCGCCCAGATCAGCGGCGTCGGCATGGTCAGTATTGCCGGCGGTCAACGTCAGGCAGTACGGATCAAGGTCAACCCCGAAGCCCTCGCAGCCAACGGTTTGAACCTGTCCGACGTGCGCACCCTGATCGGTGCGTCCAACGTCAACCAGCCCAAGGGCAACTTCGACGGCCCGACCCGGGTCTCGATGCTCGATGCAAACGATCAACTGACCTCGCCCAAGGATTACGCCAACCTGATCCTGGCCTACGCCAACGGTGCGCCATTGCGGCTCAAGGACGTGGCGGAAATCGTCGATGGGGCGGAGAACGAACGCCTGGCGGCATGGGCCAATGAAAACCAGGCCGTGTTGCTGAACATCCAGCGCCAGCCCGGCGCCAACGTCATCGAAGTGGTCGATCGGATCAAGGCCTTGCTGCCGAGTATCACGGATAACCTGCCGGCCGGCCTCGACGTCACCGTGCTGACCGACCGAACCCAGACCATCCGCGCGTCCGTCACCGACGTGCAACACGAATTGCTGATTGCCATTGCGCTGGTCGTGATGGTGACGTTCCTGTTCCTGCGGCGCGCCAGTGCCACGATCATTCCTTCTGTGGCCGTGCCGCTGTCGTTGATCGGCACCTTCGGCGTGATGTACCTCGCCGGTTTTTCGGTCAATAACCTGACCCTGATGGCCCTGACCATCGCTACCGGTTTCGTGGTGGACGATGCGATCGTCATGCTGGAGAACATTTCCCGATTCATCGAAGAGGGTGACAGCCCGTTGAACGCTGCGCTCAAGGGCGCCAAACAGATTGGCTTCACCCTGATTTCCCTGACCTTGTCGCTGATCGCCGTACTGATCCCGTTGCTGTTCATGGCCGACGTGGTGGGGCGCCTGTTCCGCGAGTTTGCGATCACGTTGGCGGTGGCGATCCTGATTTCCCTGGTCGTGTCGTTGACCCTGACACCGATGATGTGCGCGCGGCTGCTCAAGCGTGAACCCAAGGAAGAAGAGCAGGGCCGTTTCTACCGGGCCAGCGGCGCAACAATTGATTGGATGATCGCGGCTTACGGGCGCAAGTTAAAGTGGGTTCTCAAGCATCAACCGCTCACATTGCTGGTAGCGATCGGCACCCTGGCGCTGACCGTGTTCCTTTACATGGTCGTGCCGAAGGGCTTCTTCCCGGTGCAAGACACTGGCGTTATTCAGGGCATTTCCGAGGCGCCGCAGTCGATTTCCTTTGCGGCGATGAGTGAGCGGCAACAGGAACTGGCCAAGGTGATTCTGGCGGACCCGGCCGTCGAGAGCCTGTCGTCCTATATTGGTGTCGATGGCGACAACTCGACGCTCAACAGCGGTCGCCTGCTGATCAACCTCAAATCCCACAGCAATCGTGACTTGAGCGCTACCGAGGTCATCACCCGCCTGCAACCGGAACTGGACAAGCTGGTCGGCATTCGCCTGTTCATGCAACCGGTGCAGGACCTGACCATCGAAGACCGGGTCAGTCGCACTCAGTACCAATTCAGCATGTCATCGCCGGACTCCGAGCTGCTCAGCCTGTGGAGCGGTCGGCTGGTCGAAGCACTGGCCCAACGGCCGGAACTGACCGACGTCGCCAGTGATTTGCAGGACAAAGGCTTGCAGGTTTATCTGGTGATCGACCGCGATGCGGCGTCGCGGGTCGGGGTGTCGGTGTCGAACATTACCGACGCGCTGTATGACGCCTTCGGTCAGCGGCAGATTTCCACCATCTACACCCAGGCCAGCCAGTACCGCGTGGTACTGCAATCGCAGGCCGGCGAGAAAATCGGCCCGGATGCGCTGAACCAGATTCACGTCAAGACCACCGATGGCGGGCAAGTGCGCCTGTCCAGCCTGGCGCATATCGAGGAGCGTCAGGCGCAACTGGCGATCACTCATATCGGCCAGTTCCCGGCGGTGATGATGTCCTTCAACCTCGCGCCCGGCGTGGCGCTGGGGCATGCGGTGGAAATCATCGAGCAGGTGCAGAAAGACATCGGCATGCCGATTGGCGTGCAGACCCAGTTCCAGGGCGCGGCCGAAGCGTTCCAGGCGTCGTTGTCGAGCACGTTGCTGCTGATTCTGGCGGCGGTGGTGACCATGTACATCGTGCTCGGCGTGCTCTACGAGAGCTACATCCACCCGATTACCATTCTCTCGACCTTGCCGTCCGCGGCGGTCGGTGCCTTGCTGGCGTTGCTGTTGAGTGGCAATGACCTGGGGATGATCGCGATCATCGGCATCATCCTGCTGATCGGTATCGTGAAGAAGAACGCGATCATGATGATCGACTTCGCCCTCGACGCCGAGCGCAATCAGGGCATGGACCCGGAGACGGCGATCTATCAGGCGGCGCTGCTGCGTTTCCGGCCGATCCTGATGACCACGCTGGCGGCGTTGTTCGGTGCAGTGCCGTTGATGCTGGCCACCGGTTCCGGCGCTGAGCTGCGTCAGCCGTTGGGTCTGGTGATGGTCGGTGGTTTGTTGGTCAGCCAGGTGCTGACCTTGTTCACCACGCCGGTGATTTACCTGTACTTCGACCGCCTCGGTCGGCGCTGGGGCCGTCAGTCCGAGCCCGTGGAAGTGGTCGAACAGCCATGAACCTCTCCGGACCTTTCATCAAGCGCCCGGTCGCAACGATGTTGCTGAGCCTGGCGATCATGCTGCTGGGCGGGGTGAGCTTCGGTTTGCTGCCGGTGTCACCGCTGCCGCAAATGGACTTCCCGGTGATCGTGGTCCAGGCCAGTCTGCCGGGCGCGAGCCCCGAGGTGATGGCCTCGACCGTGGCTACACCGCTCGAACGCTCCTTCGGCGCCATCGCCGGGGTCAACACCATGAGCAGCCGTTCCAGCCAGGGCTCGACCCGGGTGATTCTGCAATTCGACCTCGACCGCGACATCAACGGCGCGGCGCGGGAAGTGCAGGCGGCGATCAATGCCTCGCGTAACCTGCTGCCAAGCGGGATGCGCAGCATGCCGACCTACAAGAAGGTCAACCCGTCCCAGGCACCGATCATGGTGCTGTCGCTAACCTCGGACGTGCTGGAAAAGGGCCAGCTTTACGATTTGGCCTCGACGATCCTGTCCCAGAGCCTGTCCCAGGTGCAGGGCGTGGGTGAAGTGCAGATCGGCGGCAGCTCTCTGCCGGCAGTGCGCATCGAACTCGAACCCCAGGCGCTCAACCAGTACGGCGTGGCGCTGGACGATGTGCGCAACACCATCGCCAATGCCAACGTGCGCCGGCCGAAAGGCTCGGTCGAAGACGGCCAACGGTTGTGGCAGGTTCAGGCCAACGATCAGCTGGAAAAAGCCAAGGATTACGAGTCGCTGATCATTCACTACGCGGACGGCGCGGCCCTGCGCCTGAAAGATGTGGCGAAAGTCAGCGACGGCGTCGAGGACCGTTACAACAGCGGTTTCTTCAACGATGACGCGGCGGTGCTGTTGGTGATCAACCGTCAGGCCGGCGCCAACATCATCGAGACGGTCAACGAGATCAAGGCCCAGCTCCCGGCCTTGCAAGCCGTGCTGCCGGCCAGCGTCAAGCTGAACCTGGCCATGGACCGCTCGCCGGTGATCAAGGCAACCCTGCACGAAGCGGAAATGACCCTGCTGATCGCCGTGGCGCTGGTGATTCTGGTGGTGTTCCTGTTTCTCGGTAACTTCCGTGCCTCGCTGATTCCGACCCTCGCGGTGCCGGTGTCGCTGGTGGGCACCTTCGCGGTGATGTACCTGTACGGGTTTTCGCTGAACAACCTGTCGCTGATGGCGCTGATCCTGGCCACCGGGCTGGTGGTGGACGATGCCATCGTGGTGCTGGAGAACATCACCCGGCACATCGACGAAGGCGTTCCGCCAATGAAGGCCGCTTACCTCGGGGCGCAGGAAGTCGGTTTTACGCTGCTGTCGATGAACGTCTCGCTGGTGGCGGTTTTCCTGTCGATCCTGTTCATGGGCGGGATTATCGAAAGCCTGTTCCGTGAGTTTTCCATTACGCTGGCGGCGTCCATCGTGGTGTCGCTGGTGGTCTCGCTGACCCTGACACCGATGCTGTGCGCCCGTTGGCTCAAGCCGCATACGCCGGGTGAGGAAAACCGCCTGCAACGCTGGAGCCAGCGCGCCAACGAGTGGATGGTCGGCAAATACGCCACCAGCCTGGACTGGGTGTTGCGTCACCGTCGGTTGACCTTGCTCAGCCTGATCGTGACAGTTGGCGTTAACATTGCGCTGTATGTGGTTGTTCCTAAGACCTTTATGCCGCAACAGGACACCGGTCAACTGATCGGCTTTGTGCGCGGCGACGACGGTCTGTCGTTCACAGTGATGCAACCGAAAATGGAAATCTTCCGCCGCGCCGTACTCAAGGATGAAGCGGTGGAAAGCGTCGCCGGCTTCATCGGCGGTACCAACGGTACCAACAACGCCTTCATGCTGGTGCGCCTGAAACCGATCAAGGAGCGGGGCGTTTCCGCGCAAAAAGTCATCGAGCGCCTGCGCAAGGAAATGCCCAAGGTCGCCGGCGCACAGTTGATGCTGATGGCGGATCAGGACCTGCAATTTGGCGGCGGCCGCGAGCAGACCACCTCGCAGTATTCCTACATCCTGCAAAGCGCCGACCTGGGCGAGTTGCGCCAGTGGTATCCGAAAGTGGTGACCGCGCTCAAGGCGTTGCCCGAGCTGACCGCCATTGACGCCCGTGAAGGACGCGGCGCGCAGCAGGTGACCCTGATCGTCGATCGCGATCAGGCCAAACGCCTGGGGGTCGACATGGACATGGTCACCGCCGTCCTGAACAACGCCTACAGCCAGCGACAGATTTCGACCATCTACGACAGCCTCAACCAGTATCAGGTCGTCATGGAGGTCAATCCGAAGTACGCCCAGGACCCGATCACCCTCAAGCAGGTTCAGGTGATCACCGCCGATGGCGCGCGAATTCCACTGTCGACCATCGCCCATTACGAAAACAGCCTGGAAGATGATCGCGTCAGCCACGAAGGCCAGTTCGCCTCCGAGAGCATTTCCTTCGACATGGCCGAAGGCGTGACGGTGGAGCAGGGCACGGCGGCCATCGAGCGGGCGATTGCCCGGCTCGGCATGCCGGAAGACGTGATCGCGAAAATGGCCGGCACCGCCGACGCCTTCGCCGCGACGCAGAAGAGCCAGCCGTGGATGATTCTTGGCGCGTTGGTGGCGGTGTATCTGGTGCTGGGCGTGTTGTATGAAAGCTACATCCATCCGCTGACCATACTCTCGACCTTGCCGTCGGCCGGGGTCGGCGCGTTGCTGTCGATCTATGCGTTGGGCGGTGAATTCAGCCTGATCTCGTTGCTCGGGCTGTTTTTGCTGATCGGTGTGGTGAAGAAAAACGCCATTCTGATGATCGACCTCGCATTGCAACTCGAACGACATCAGGGCCTTGAACCGCTGGAGTCGATACGCAGCGCCTGCCTGCAACGTCTGAGACCGATTCTGATGACGACCCTGGCGGCCATCCTCGGTGCGTTGCCGTTGCTGCTGAGCCGCGCCGAAGGTGCGGAAATGCGTCAGCCACTGGGCCTGACCATCATCGGCGGGCTGATTTTCAGTCAGGTGCTGACCCTTTACACCACCCCGGTGGTTTACCTCTATCTCGACAAACTGCGCCATCGCTTCAACCACTGGCGTGGGGTGCGTACCGATGCTGCTCTGGAAACTCCGCTATGACTGACCGTTCGCTTATCAACCTGTCTGCACCGCTGATTACAGCCCGAGGCTTGCGTTTGTTGAGCCTGTCGCTGTGCGTGGCGTTGCTCAGCGCCTGCGCCGTCGGCCCGGATTACCAGCGCCCGCAAACCGCCGCGCCGGTGCAGTACAAGGAAGCGGCCGGTTGGCGTCAGGCCAATCCAAGTGATTCCCTGGCTCGCGGTGCCTGGTGGGAGTTGTATGGCGATGAACAACTGAACGGTCTGATCGAGAAACTCAACAGCGCCAACCAGACGGTTGCCCAGTCCGAAGCCCAATACCGTCAAGCCCAGGCCCTGGTGCGCAGTGCCCGCGGTGCGTTTTTTCCGACCGTGGACCTGACCGTCGGGAAAAACCGCTCCAGCCAGGGCACCGGCAGCAGCAGTTCGAGCCTGACCAGTTCCTCCAGTGGTATCCGCGACACCTATACCGCACAGGCTGGGGTCAGTTGGGAGGCCGACGTCTGGGGCAAGCTGCGCCGCGGGCTGGAAGCCGACACCGCCAATGCCGAGGCGAGTTTTGCCGATCTCGCGGCGATGCGCCTGAGCCAACAGTCGGAACTGGTGCAGAACTACCTGCAATTGCGCGTGATCGATGAGCAGAAACGTCTGCTGCAAGCAACGGTCGAGGCCTATCAGCGCTCGCTGAAAATGACCGAAAACCAGTACCGCGCCGGTGTTTCCGGCAAGGACGCGGTGGCTCAGGCCACCACTCAGCTCAAGAGCACCGAGGCCGACCTGGTCGATCTGATCTGGCAGCGTGCCCAGTTCGAGAACGCCATCGCCGTACTGATCGGGCTGCCGCCGGCCGAGTTCAGCCTCGCGGAAACCCAGAACATCCCGGTCTTGCCTGAGGTGCCACTGAACCTGCCTTCGCAATTACTGGAGCGCCGCCCGGACATCGCCTCCGCCGAACGTTCGGTGATGGCGGCCAACGCCAACATCGGCGTGGCCAAGGCGGCTTACTACCCTGATCTGACACTGAGCCTGAACGGCGGTTACAGCAGCAGCACGTCGTCCAACTGGATCAGCGTGCCGAACCGCTTCTGGTCGGTCGGTCCGCAACTGGCGATGACCTTGTTTGACGGCGGACAACGGTCCGCCGAAGTCGACCGTAGCGAAGCGGCCTATGACGAGACCGTCGCCAAGTACCGCCAGACCGTGCTCGACGGCTTCCGCGAGGTGGAAAATTATCTGGTCCAGCTCAAGGTCCTGGAGAACGAATCGGCCGTGCGTCAGCAGGCCCTGGACGCGGCGCGCGAGTCCTTGCGCCTGACCCGGAATCAGTACAAGGCCGGGTTGATCGCTTATCTGGATGTGGTGGTGGTGCAAGCCACGGCGCTGAACAACGAACGCAACATGCTGGACTTGTTGCAGAGCCGGCTGATTGCCAGCGTGCAGTTGATTGCGGCGTTGGGTGGCGGTTGGGATGGCCAGCTCGACCTGTAGGAGCCGAGCTTGCTCGCGATAGCGGTGTACCAGCCGACATCTATGTTGAATGTGAATCCGTCTTCGCGAGCAAGCTCCGCTCCTACAGGACCGCGGGGTGTCCACGGACATTGATCCAGAGGAGTCGCCAGCAATCAAACAAGTGTTTCATCGGGTTGATGGCCATTTGCTAATTTTGTCAGTGCGTTCTTTCATGCAATCAGTACAATCGCCCGATTTGCCCCCCGAGAATGGAAGCAGTACGGCGGGTAGTCTCGAGAAGTCCCATGCTCATCGGTAGTTATTCTCCTACGCTGGTTATCATTTCGCTCTTTGTGGCGATTCTGGCTTCCTACACCGCGCTCGACATGACCGGGCGCATCACCACTGCCAAAGGCCGTGCGGTGCATTTTTGGACGGCCGGCGGCGCTTTGGCGATGGGCATCGGCGTGTGGTCGATGCATTTCATCGGCATGCTCGCGTTTGAACTGCCGATTGACCTCGGCTACGACGCCACCCTGACGGCCCTGTCGCTGCTGACCGCGATCCTGTCCTGCGGCTTTGCCCTGTGGCTGGTCAGCCAGCCACAACTGCCGAGCTGGCAACTGGCGTTCGGAGCGCTGGTGATGGGCGCGGGCATCAGCGCCATGCACTACACCGGCATGGCCGCCATGCGCATGCAGCCGGGCATCGATTACGACCCCACACTGTTCGGTGTCTCTCTGCTCATCGCCGTCGGCGCGTCGGGCGCTGCGTTATGGATCGCCTTCCGCCTGCGCCGGCACACGCCCTATGTCAGCCTGTTTCGAGGCGGCGCGGCGGTGATCATGGGCATTGCCATTGTCGGCATGCACTACACCGGCATGGCCGCCGCGGGTTTTCCCGACGGCAGTTTTTGTGGCGCGGCGGTCAGCGGTTTGAGCGGCAAGGGCCTGGCCAGCCTGGTGCTGATCACTACAATGGCGGTGTTGAGCATTGCCTTGCTCACGTCGATTCTCGATGCGCGCCTGGAGGCTCGCACCGCCGGTCTGGCCCGCTCGCTGACAGAAGCCAACCGCGAACTCACCCAATTGGCGCTGCACGACCCCCTGACCGGTCTGCCAAATCGGGTGTTGCTGGCTGACCGTATAGGCCAGGGCATGTCGAAGGTGCAGGAGCAGGGTGGCTGTTTTGCCTTGATGTTCATCGATCTGGATGGTTTCAAGCCGGTCAATGATGCATTCGGCCATCATATGGGTGATCAGTTGCTACGCGAAGTCGCTCTGCGCCTGCGTGAGGATTTGCGTAGCCAGGACACGCTGGCGCGCATTGGCGGCGATGAGTTCGTGCTGCTGGTGCAACTGGCCGATGAGCATGATGTACTGAGTCTCGCGTCCCGGCAGGTCGGGCTGATCGCGCGCTCTTTCCGCGTCGCCGAACATGATTTGCAGATCTCCGCCAGCGTCGGCATTGCCCTTTATCCGGGAAACGGCCAGACCGCCGAAGAACTGCTGATGAACGCCGACGCCGCGATGTATCACGCCAAGGGCACGGGCAAAAACGGCTACAGCTTCTTCGACGCCTCGATGAACAGCAACGCGCGCAAACAGCTGCAATTGCTGCAAGACCTGCGCAATGCCGTGGACCAGCAACAATTCAGCCTCTACTACCAGCCAAAATTCGACGCCGGCAACGGCCGGCCAGTCGGCGCCGAGGCGTTGTTGCGCTGGGTGCATCCGACGCAGGGCATGCTGATGCCGGACAAATTCATCGAACTGGCGGAGAAGACCGGGCTGATCATTCCGATAGGCGATTGGGTGCTCAACGAAGCCTGCCGGCAGATGCGCGAATGGTACGTGCTCGGCTACACCGACTGGCGCATCGCGGTGAACCTCTCCGCTTTGCAGTTTTGCAATGCAGGCCTGGTCCAGAGCGTCGCCAAGGCGTTGGTCACGCACCATTTGCCGGCTAACAGCCTGACCCTGGAAATAACCGAAACCACCGCCATGAGCGACGCTGATGCGAGCATGACGGTGCTTAAAGAACTCTCGGAGATGGGTGTCGACCTGTCGATCGATGATTTTGGTACTGGTTATTCGAGTTTGATGTACCTCAAGCGCTTGCCGGCCAACGAACTGAAAATCGACAGGGGTTTTGTCCGCGACCTGGAACGCGACAGCGACGATGCGGCCATCGTTTCCGCCATCGTCGCCCTTGGCCAGGCGCTGGGTTTGCGCATCGTCGCCGAAGGCGTGGAAACCGATGTGCAGCAGGATTTCCTGACTCAACTCGGTTGCGACTCGTTGCAGGGCTATCTGCTGGGGCATCCGCTGCCGGCGGAGCGATTCATGGTCGATATTCTTCGCGGGGAGCGGTTGGCGGTAGGTTGACACACTCCTGTGGCGAGGGAGCTTGCTCCCGCTCGGCTGCGCAGCAGTCGTAAACCGACCAGCTCGGTTTGCCTGAAGAACTGCGGTGGCCGATGTTGGGAGCGCTGCGCACTCCAGCGGGAGCAAGCTCCCTCGCCACAGGACACCACAGACCCCATGCAAAACCCGCCAATGGCGGTTATTCTTGGCCCCGACTGCAAACGCTTGAACGGGGAAACGCTCGCATGGACAAAGTCATCGTCATCACCGGCGGCAGCCGCGGCATCGGCGCCGCCACAGCCTTGTTGGCCGCCGAACAGGGCTATCGGATCTGCATCAACTATCAATCCGACGAAGAAGCGGCGCACCGTGTGCTCGAGCAAGTCCGCGCCCTCGGTGCCCAGGCCATCGCGGTACGTTCCGACGTCAGCATCGAAGACGAAGTGATCGCGCTGTTCAACCGCGTTGACGCCGAACTGGGCCGGGTGACCGCACTGGTCAACAACGCCGGCACCGTCGGGCACAAATCCCGCGTCGACGAAATGTCCGAGTTCCGCATTCTCAAAACCCTGAAAACCAACGTCCTGGCGCCGATCCTCTGCGCCAAGCACGCCGTGCTGCGCATGTCCCCGAAACACGGCGGACAGGGTGGCAGCATCGTCAACGTATCCTCGGTTGCCTCGCGCCTGGGAGCGCCAAATGAGTACGTGGATTACGCGGCATCCAAAGGCGCGCTCGACACGTTCACCATCGGTCTGTCCAAGGAAGTGGCGGGCGAAGGCATTCGGGTCAATGCCGTGCGCCCCGGTTACATCTACACCGATTTCCATGCGCTAAGCGGCGATCCGGACCGGGTCAGCAAACTGGAATCGGCGATCCCGATGGCGCGTGGGGGGCGGCCGGATGAAGTGGCGGAAGCGATTGTGTGGTTGTTGTCGGATAAGGCTTCTTATGCGACAGGGACGTTTGTTGATCTCGGGGGCGGGCGTTAGTTCTTGAAAGTTGCTTTGCCTGTTCCGGCACCTTCGCGAGCAGGCTCGCTCCCACAGGGGTACGCGGTCAACTGTGGGAGCGAGCCTGCTCGCGAAGAGGCCAGATCAACCAACATCAAACCTTCAGAATGAACGCACAATCCGGCCCAACGTCTCCATCGCCTTTTCCGCAGCCTCATCCCAAGGGCTGCCGTAATTCAAACGTATGCAATTCCTGAAGCGCTGCGCCGGTGAAAATATCGGCCCGGGCGCAATGCTGATCCCCTGCGCCAACGCCATCTGAAACAATTTCAACGAATCCATCTGCGCCGGCAGTTCCAGCCACAAAAAGTAGCCGCCAGCCGGCTGACTGACCCGAGTCTGCGCCGGAAAATAGCGTGCAATCGCCGCCAGCATCGCCCTCTGCTGTTCTTCCAGCGCGTAACGCAATTTGCGCAGATGCCGGTCATAGCCACCATGTTGCAGATAATCGGCAATGGCCGCCTGAGCCGGCATTGACGCGCAAAGCGAGGTCATCAGCTTCAACCGCTCAATCTTCTGCGCATAGCGCCCGGCAGCCACCCAGCCAATGCGATAGCCAGGCGCGAGGCTTTTGGCGAACGAGCCGCAATGCATCACCAACCCCTCGGTATCGAACGCCTTGGCCGGTTTCGGTGCTTGCTGGCCGTAATAGAGCTCGGCGTAGACATCGTCCTCGATCAGCGGCACCTGGTGGGAGCGCAACAGCTCCACCAGTTCCTGTTTCTTCGCCTCGGGCATGGTCGCGCCCATGGGGTTCTGGAAGCTGGTCATGCACCAGCAGGCCTTGATCGGGTGGCGTTCCAGGGTTTGTGCGAGTACGCCAAGGTCGATACCGTCGCGCGGGTGCACGGGGATTTCCACGGCCTTGAGTTTCAACCGTTCGAGGATTTGCAGGCAGGCGTAGAACGCCGGGGCTTCGATGGCCACCAGGTCGCCGGGTTCAGTGACGGCTTGCAGGCACAGGTTCAGCGCTTCCAGCGCGCCGTTGGTGATCAGCAGTTCTTCCATGGGCAGCATCAGGCCGCCGACCATGTAACGCAGGGCGATTTGTCGGCGCAGTTGCGGGTTGCCCGGCGACATGTCGGTGACGACCATGCGCGGGTCCATGTCCCGGGCGGCGCTGGCCAGGGAACGGGACAACCGTTGCAGCGGAAACAGGGCAGGGCTGGGGAATGCCGAGCCGAACGGTACGGTGTTCGGGTCTTTGATCGAGTCGAGCACCGAGAACACCAGTTCGCTGACGTCGACTTCGGTGGATTCGTTGACCTGGCTGCTGATCACCGGCTCTGAAAACGGGCTCGGTGCGTGGGTGTTGACGAAATAACCGGAGCGCGGGCGGGCGCGGATCAGGCCTCGGCGTTCGAGCAGGTAATAGGCTTGGAACACCGTGGACGGGCTGACGCCGTAGGTCTGGCTGGCGTAGCGCACCGACGGCACGCGCTGGCCGGGGCCGAGGACGCCGGAGCGGATCAGTTCAGCGATGTCATCGGCGAATTTTTCGTAGCGTTTCATCTAAGTCCCGCAATCGAATGGGTTCAATTAGCTGTTGTGGCGAGGGGGCTTGCCCCCGTTCGGCTGCGCAGCAGTCGTAAGCTTTTGGGGCTGCTTCGCATCCCAACGGGGGGCAAGCCCCCCTCGCCACAGGGCACCGCAGTCTAAGGGATCAACGGTTCATCGGCGCAACAAACCGGCTGTTCGCGACGCTATAAATCTCAGGCTCATCGCTGTCGACGATCTTGAAGCCGATGCCCTGCGAACTGCTGCTCGGCCGTTCCGTGGTCATCGCCACGGACACCGGCACGTCAACAATCTCGCCGGGCGCCAGGCTCAGTTCGGTCTTGCCTTGCAGCTGGAAGCCGTCGCCATCGACCAGGGTCAAACGATAGTCCTGCCGTTGCTGAGTCTTGTTGATGACCTTCAGGCTGTAGATGTTTTCGATCTGCCCCAGGCTGTTTTCGCGGAACAGGCCACGGTCCTTGCTGACGTCCAGCGAGACCATCGGCCGCTCGACAAGGGCCAGGGCGAGGGCGCCGATCATCACCAGCAACACCGCGGTGTAGCCGATCAGTCGTGGTCGCAGCAGGTGGGTTTTGCCACCTTGCAACTCGTGTTCCGAGGTGTAGCTGATCAGGCCACGGGCGTAGCCCATTTTGTCCATGATCGAATCACAGGCGTCGATACACGCGGCGCACCCGATGCATTCCATTTGCAGGCCATCGCGAATGTCGATGCCGGTCGGGCACACCTGCACGCAGAGCTGGCAATCGATGCAATCCCCGAGGCCGACTTCGGCAGGTTTCACGTCACGTTTGCGCGGGCCACGGTTTTCGCCACGGGCGACGTCGTAGGAGATGGTCAGGGTGTCTTTGTCGAACATCACGCTCTGGAACCGCGCATACGGGCACATGTGCATGCACACCGCTTCACGCAGCCAACCGGCGTTGATGTACGTGGCACCGGTGAAGAACAGCACCCAGAACAGGCTGACACCGCCGATCTGCAAGGTCAGCAGTTCTTCGGCCAACGGGCGGATCGGTGTGAAGTAGCCGACGAAGGTCAGGCCGGTCAGCAAACTGATCGCCAGCCACAAGGTGTGCTTGGCCGCGCGGCGCATCAGTTTGTTCGGGCCCCAGGGCGCGGCTTGCAGCTTGATCCGCTGGTTGCGTTCACCTTCGGTGATCTTCTCGCACCACATGAAGATCCACGTCCAGGAGCTCTGTGGACAGGTGTAGCCGCACCAGACGCGTCCGGCAAACACGGTGATCGCAAACAGGCCGAACGCCGCAATGATCAGCAACGCCGACAGCAGGATGAAATCCTGGGGCCAGAAGGTCGCGCCGAAGATGTGGAATTTACTTTCGGAAAGGTCCCAGAGCACCGCCTGGCGGCCGCCCCAATTCAACCAGACCGTGCCGAAGAACAGCAGAAACAGAAAACCCGCGCCGCTCATGCGCAGGGTGCGGAACAGGCCGGTGAAGCTGCGGGTGTGAATCAGGTTGTCGCTGGATTTGGCCTTCATCTTTGGGCGCGAAGGCTCATAGCTGTTTACTAACGGGGCACTTTCTACGGTTCGGACGGGGATTCTTTCGCTCATGGTCTTTCGCTCATCAGCCTCCATCAGGCCGGGTCACTATGAGCGTCGATCTGTTTGCATAACAGACTCAGGTATCGCAATAAAAAGCGGATCAGATGAGCGCTGACCCGCAGCCTGCGACAACTTGATGCACCCGCCACAACGGGACGCGGGCGCCTATAACACGAGCCCGCAGGGGTTGTTGATCCGGGTCAGTCAAATCACCGAATCACTGTCCGTGGCCTTCAAATGCCGGCGACCGTCCACCGCACCTGCTACGGTCATTGCATCGGCTTCTGCTTCGGTGATGTAGATGCGCTGACCTTCGAGATCCACCGCCGACATGGCTTTTTCGCCGTCAGTGACGATGGTGACGTCGGGACACAGGCGGATTTCTTCGCCGTTCTCGGTGGTGAAGAAGCAGGTCTGGTTTTCGATGCGCACAGTCATGGAGAGGTCCTTTTTTTTGCGGGTTCTACAGGGTTAGGGCACAACCGGCGGCCATCGTTCTGTGCAACCGATTAATGGTCGGCGCGGTCCATCCTCTATCGATCATTTACAGGGATTGCACCATGGACGCCTGGTGGCATGAAGTTTGGGTGACGCTGCAAGCGGAGTTCGCCGACATCGGCGACGCCTCACAACTGACACGTATCACCGTAAGACTGTTGATTGCCGCCGTGTTGGGCGGGATTCTCGGTTTTGAACGCGAGCAAAAGGGCAAGGCCGCCGGTGTGCGTACGCACATGCTGGTGGCGCTCGGTGCCGCGCTGTTTGTGCTGGTGCCACAGATGTCCGGCTCCCAGGCCGATGCCATGAGTCGGGTAGTGCAAGGGGTGATCGCCGGGATCGGCTTCCTCGGCGCCGGGACCATCCTGAAAAACCAGGAAGGCGATGAAGGCCATGTGAAAGGCCTGACCACCGCCGCCGGGTTGTGGATGACCGCGGCCATTGGTGTTTCGGCCGGGTTGGGGCGTGAAGCGACGGCGGTGTTCAGTACGTTGCTGGCGTTGGCGATCTTTAGTGTGATGCCGAGGATTGTGAAGATGCTCGATAAAGACAAAGACCCCGTGTAGGAGCGAGCTTGCACGCGAAGGTCTGCAACGATAACGCTGCGAGCCTGATACGCCGAGGCGTTCTCTGGTTTATCGCGAGCAAGCTCGCTCCTACAGAGGACGGAACAGTTCAGGGGCTGACGATCACCGGCGGCATGGTTTCCGGCGGATCTTCCCGCGGTGGTGGGGTAGTGCCCGGCGGCTCCTGCTCGGGCACTGGCGCAGGCTCGGTTGGCGGAATCGTCGGGCTGTCGATGTTCGGATCGGGTGTTTCGGCCGGGATTGGAATACTCATCGTTGAAGCCTCCAGTGGCAGATGGCGCAAGTCGTGCTTAAGTGGATTGACCCCTTTGCACAGGAAATGATTCCACCGCAGATGCGGGCAAATCCACGTGAACTTTACCGAGGCCTGTCGCTCGGAACCTAAGTGAGTTCATTCCGGGGCCGATGGCTTTGCGCGAATGACGACCCTGCACAAGAGCGTCCATGGGGCGTAAAGGAGAGATGCTCGATGACTGCCGAAAAACCGACAGAGCTGAACTACAACCCTCATATGCCGCTGTCGCAGGCTCTACTGCTACCGCGTATCGCCATTGAAAACACCATGCCGACCCTCGATAACGGGCAATTTGCCGTTAAAGCGGTGGTGGGACAGGACGTGGTGGTCACGAGCAAAGTCTTCGCCGACGGGCACGACAAACTGGCCGTCCGGGCTCGCTGGCGTGCTGCCGACGACGACACCTGGCAAAGCGAAGTCATGGGTGAGCTGGGCAATAACGGTTATCAAGGCCAGTTCCGCGTCGAGCGTCAGGGCCGTTATGTGTTCTGCATCGAGGCCTGGATCGATCAGTTCGCCAGCTTCTGCTATGAGCTGGAGAAGAAGCACTCCGCCCGTGTGCCCGTCAGTCTTGAGTTGCAGGAGGGTCGCACCCTTGTTCAACAGGCGGCCGAACGCACCGAAGGCCAACTGAGTGAAAACCTGGCAGCGTTGCACCATGAACTGGCCGGGTTGCTCGAAATCGAGCAGGTGGCGCTGTTTCTGCACCAGCGTAGCGCCGATCTGATGGCTCAGGCCGATCACCGCGCCTATTTGAGCCTCAGCCCCGAGTATCCGCTGGACGTCGAACGTGAGATCGCGCAGTTCGCCAGTTGGTATGAGTTGTTTCCGCGCTCGATCACCGATGACCCGGCCCGTCACGGCACCTTTAACGACGTGCATTCGCGGCTGCCGATGATTCAGGACATGGGTTTCGACGTGCTGTATTTTCCGCCGATCCACCCGATCGGTCGCAGCTATCGCAAAGGCCCGAACAATTCCCTCACCGCCGGCCCTGACGATCCGGGCAGCCCGTATGCCATCGGCAGCGAAGAGGGCGGACATGAAGCGATCCACTCGGAACTGGGCTCCCGCGAAGACTTCCGTCGACTGGTGGCCGCAGCAGCTGACCATGGCCTGGAAATCGCTCTTGACTTTGCCATCCAGTGTTCCCAGGATCACCCGTGGCTCAAGCAGCATCCAGGCTGGTTCAACTGGCGACCAGACGGCACGATCAAATATGCCGAGAACCCGCCGAAGAAATACCAGGACATCGTCAACGTCGATTTCTATGCCGTCGAGGCGATTCCCAGCCTCTGGGTCGAACTGCGCGACATTGTGGTGGGTTGGGTCGAAGAGGGCGTGAAGATCTTTCGCGTCGACAACCCGCACACCAAGCCGCTGCCGTTCTGGCAGTGGCTGATCGCTGATGTGCGCGCGTTGTACCCGGAAGTGATCTTCCTTGCCGAAGCGTTCACCACGCCGGCGATGATGGCGCGCCTGGGCAAGGTCGGTTATTCGCAGAGCTACACCTACTTCACGTGGCGCAACACCAAGTACGAACTCTCGACCTATTTCACCGAGCTCAACGAGTCGCCGTGGCGCGAATGCTATCGGCCGAACTTCTTCGTCAATACACCGGACATCAATCCGGCGTTTCTGCATGAGTCCGGGCGCGCCGGTTTTCTGATCCGTGCGGCTCTGGCGACCATGGGCTCCGGGCTGTGGGGCATGTATTCAGGTTTCGAACTCTGTGAAGCCGCGCCGGTGCCGGGGAAGGAGGAATACCTCAACTCCGAGAAGTACGAAATCCGCCCCAGGGACTTCAATGCGCCGGGCAACATCATTGCCGAGATCGCCCAGCTCAACCGCATTCGCCGGCAAAACCCTGCCTTGCAAACGCATCTGGGCCTGAAGGTCTACAACGTCTGGAACGACAACATCCTGTATTTCGGCAAGCGCAGCGAGGATGGCAGCAACTTCATTCTGGTCGCCGTCAGCCTCGATCCGCATAACGTTCAGGAAGCGAATTTCGAGTTGCCGCTGTGGGAAATGGGTTTGCCCGACGACGCCAGTACTCAGGGCGAGGACTTGATGAGCGGTCATCGCTGGACGTGGCACGGCAAGTACCAGTTCATGCGGATCGACCCGGCGCATCAGCCATTCGGGATTTGGCGGATCACGGTTTAGACGGGCTGCCCGCTCTTGTGGCGAGGGAGCTTGCTCCCGCTCGGCTGCGAAGCAGGCGTAGATCCTGTGGATGCGGTTTATCAGAACGAAATGCAGGGGCCGCTTCGCAGCCCAGCGGGAGCAAGCTCCCTCGCCACAAAAGAGCCAGGCAGCATGAGTGTTTCGCCTGGTGGCTTTATTGAATTCAACAGGAGTTTCAAATGGCGAAGAAGCCCAAGGCAGCCACCTTTATCAAGGATCCACTCTGGTACAAGGATGCAGTGATCTACCAGGTTCACGTTAAATCTTTTTTCGACTCCAACAACGACGGAATCGGTGACTTTCCCGGTCTTATCGCCAAACTCGATTACATCGCCGACCTCGGTGTCAACACCATCTGGCTTCTGCCGTTCTACCCGTCGCCACGGCGCGATGATGGCTACGACATCGCCGAATACCGCGGCGTGCATTCCGATTACGGCACCATGGCCGATGCCAAGCGTTTTATTTCCGAAGCCCACAAGCGTGGCTTGCGAGTCATCACCGAACTGGTCATCAACCACACCTCGGACCAGCACGCCTGGTTCCAGCGTGCGCGCAAAGCCAAACCCGGCTCGGCAGCGCGGGACTTCTACGTGTGGTCCGATGACGATCAGAAATACGACGGCACCCGCATCATCTTTCTCGACACCGAGAAATCCAACTGGACCTGGGACCCGGTCGCCGGCCAGTACTTCTGGCACCGTTTCTATTCGCACCAGCCGGACCTGAATTTCGATAACCCGCAGGTCATGAAAGCCGTGCTCTCGGTGATGCGCTACTGGCTCGACATGGGCATCGACGGTCTGCGCCTGGATGCGATTCCGTACCTGATCGAACGGGACGGCACCAACAACGAAAATCTGCCGGAGACACACGACGTCCTCAAGCAGATCCGCGCCGAAATCGACGCCAATTACCCCGACCGCATGCTGCTCGCCGAGGCCAACCAATGGCCGGAAGATACGCAGCTGTACTTCGGTGACACCGACGCCAAAGGCCTCAACGGCGACGAATGCCACATGGCCTTCCACTTCCCGTTGATGCCGCGCATGTACATGGCGCTGGCCCAGGAAGACCGCTTCCCCATCACCGACATTCTGCGCCAGACCCCGGAGATTCCTGCCAATTGTCAGTGGGCGATTTTCCTGCGCAACCACGATGAGCTGACCCTGGAGATGGTCACCGACAAGGAACGCGACTACCTGTGGAACTACTACGCGGCCGACCGTCGGGCGCGGATCAACCTGGGGATACGCCGTCGCCTCGCACCCTTGATGGAACGTGACCGTCGCCGAGTGGAGCTGCTGAACAGCCTGCTGCTGTCGATGCCCGGTACGCCGACGCTGTATTACGGCGATGAAATCGGCATGGGCGACAACATCTACCTCGGTGACCGCGATGGCGTGCGCACGCCGATGCAATGGTCGATCGACCGTAACGGCGGCTTCTCCCGCGCCGATCCGGCGAGCCTGGTGCTGCCGCCGATCATGGACCCGCAATACGGTTACCTGTCGGTCAACGTCGAAACCCAGGCCGGCGATCCGCATTCGCTGCTGAACTGGACCCGGCGCATGCTCGCTGTGCGCAAGCAATCCAAAGCGTTCGGACGCGGCACGCTGAAAATGCTGTCGCCGAGCAACCGACGGATTCTGGCCTACACCCGTGAATTCAGCGGGCCGGATGGCAAATACGAAATCATCCTGTGTGTCGCCAACGTATCGCGCAGTGCGCAAGCGGCGGAGCTGGACTTGTCCGCTTATGTCGGCATGGTGCCGGTGGAAATGCTCGGTGGTAACGCCTTCCCGCCGATAGGCCAGTTGAATTTCCTCCTGACCCTGGCGCCTTACGGTTTTTACTGGTTCGGACTCGCAACGGAGAATCAAATGCCTAGCTGGCACGTAGAACCGGCGCAAAGCCTGCCGGACTTCACCACCCTGGTGCTGAAAAAACGCATGGAAGAACTGCTCGAATCGCCGTCCCGCGGCACGCTGGAACAGGGCATCCTGCCAAACTGGCTGCAAAACCGACGCTGGTTCGCCGGCAAGGACGCGGCCATCGACAAGGTCAACCTGGCCTACGGCGTGCGTTTCGGTGATGCGCTGCATCCAGTGCTGCTGAGTGAAATCGAAGTCACCAGCGGCGGCCAGACCAGCCGTTATCAGCTGCCGTTCGGCTTCATTGCAGATGATCAGGTGGGCCCCGCGTTGCCGCAGCAATTGGCGCTGTCTCGAGTGCGACGCGGTCCGCAGGTGGGTTTGATCACCGATGCATTCAGCCTTGAACATTTCATCCGCGCAGTCTTGCAAGGCATGCAGGACAACACCGTGTTGCCTTCCGATGGCGGCGAGATTCGTTTCGAGCCGACTGCCGAGCTGGCCAGACTGGGCCTGACGGCTGAATCGGAAGTGCGTTACCTGTCGGCCGAACAGTCCAACAGCTCGGTGGTGATCGGCAGTAGCCTGGTGCTCAAGCTGATCCGCAAGGTCGCCTCGGGCGTGCACCCGGAACTGGAAATGAGCGCGTACCTGACCGGTGCAGGCTTCGCCAATATCTCGCCGTTGCTGGGGTCGGTAGTCCGCCGCGATGCCAAGGGCGAAGACAACCTGCTGATGATCGCCCAAGGCTATCTGAGCAATCAGGGCGATGCGTGGGAGTGGACGCAGAACAACCTCGAACGGGCATTGCGCGACGAGCTCGCCGATGCCATGTCCGAGCAGGAACAGCATTACAACGCCCTCGGCGAACTGCGTGACTTCGCCGGCATGCTCGGTCAGCGTCTGGGGGAAATGCATCAGGTACTGGCAGCGCCGACGGACAATCCGGACTTCGCCCCGCAAGTCACCACGCAAAAAGATGCCCTGGCCTCGGCCAAGGATGTCGCCGCGCAACTGGAGCATGCGCTGAAGTTGCTAAAGCAGCATCAAAACGAACTGAACCCGGCGGACAAAACCCTGGTCACTCGTTTAC
This sequence comes from Pseudomonas sp. LBUM1651, assembly GCF_059716135.1. Classification (NCBI taxonomy): domain Bacteria; kingdom Pseudomonadati; phylum Pseudomonadota; class Gammaproteobacteria; order Pseudomonadales; family Pseudomonadaceae; genus Pseudomonas; species Pseudomonas sp. LBUM1651. Next base: position 2,790,764 of record NZ_CP166805.1, read on the forward strand.
TGGACAACAAAAAAGCCATCCTCGGTCACGTCCAGGAATTGGGCAAAAAGGCGACCGGTGGTTTGCGCATTCGCGTCCATGGCGACTTGCACCTGGGGCAAGTGCTGGTGATCAAGGGCGACGCTTACCTGATCGACTTCGAAGGCGAGCCGGCGCGTCCACTGGCTGAACGGCGCGGCAAGCACAGCCCGTACAAGGACGTCAGCGGCGTCTTGCGCTCGTTCGACTACGCGGCGGCCATGGCGATCAACGTGCACAACGTCGATAACACCGCCGATGCCCGGACAGCACGGCTGCGGGTCTCGGACCGCTATTTAAATGAAGCGAAACAGGCATTTGTCGACGCTTATCGGCTGGCGGCAGCTAGTCTTGCTCATGCGTGGCAAGATCCGGAAGGCGAGGACGCCGCGCTGGCGTTGTTCGGTCTGGAAAAAGCGGCGTATGAGGTGGCCTATGAAGCAGAAAATCGGCCCACCTGGTTGCCCGTGCCTTTGCACGGTTTATATGGATTATTGAGTGGGCTTAAACCCTTTTCCGATCTTGGTGGAGAGTAGTCATGAGTTTCTCGAACAAGGAACAGGGGCACGCTAAAGAGGCGTTACTGCCCAGATCGCGGGACATCGACGCGCTGGTACGCGCCCAGCATCAAGACCCCTTTGCCATTCTCGGCCCCCATGGTGACGATGCCGGTGGCCAATTCATTCGGGCCTATCTGCCTGACGCGTTGAGCGTGCAGGTGTTGGCCAAGGATTCCGGGGAGGAACTCGGCGCCCTTGAGGCCACCGAAACGCCTGGGCTGTTTGTCGGGCATTTCGATCGGGCGCAACCGTATGTGCTGCGCACGCGTTGGGCGGGCGGCGAACAGGTTTCCGAAGACCCTTACAGCTTCGGTCCGTTGCTCGGTGAAATGGACTTGTACCTGTTCGCCGAAGGCAATCACCGTGACCTGAGCAGTTGCCTCGGTGCTCAGTTGAAAAACGTCGAGGGCGTCGATGGCGTGCGTTTCGCTGTGTGGGCACCGAACGCCAAACGAGTGTCGGTGGTCGGCGACTTCAATAACTGGGACGGCCGTCGGCACCCGATGCGCCTGCGTCACCCGACAGGCGTCTGGGAGTTGTTCATCCCGCGCATGCAGGCAGGTGAGGCCTACAAGTACGAGATCCTCGGCGCCCACGGCATTCTGCCCCTCAAAGCCGATCCGATGGCGCTGGCCACCTCGATGCCGCCGGACACCGCGTCGAGAGTGGCTTCGCCGCTGAACATCGACTGGCAGGACCACGAGTGGATGCAGTCACGGGTCGAGCGTTCACACCCCGGTGCAGCGCTGTCGATCTACGAATTGCACGCCGGTTCCTGGCAATGCGAGCTGGACGATCTGGGCGAAGTGGCCCGTCAGTACAACTGGCATGAGCTGGGCGAACGGTTGATTCCGTACGTGAAGGAACTGGGTTTCACCCACATTGAACTGATGCCGATCATGGAACACCCGTTCGGCGGCTCGTGGGGCTATCAACTGCTCTCGCAATTCGCCCCGAGCGCCCGTTACGGTTCGCCAGATGATTTCGCGGCGTTCGTCAACGCCTGCCACCTGGCCGACATCGGCGTCATTCTCGATTGGGTCCCGGCGCATTTTCCGACCGATACCCACGGTCTGGCGCAATTCGACGGCACCGCGCTGTACGAATACGGCAACCCGCAGGAAGGCTTCCACCAGGATTGGGACACGCTGATCTACAACCTCGGGCGCACCGAAGTGCACGGCTACATGCTGGCCTCGGGGCTGCACTGGCTCAAGCATTTCCACGTCGACGGCCTGCGCGTCGATGCGGTGGCGTCGATGCTGTATCGCGATTACTCGCGCAAGGCCGGCGAGTGGGTGCCGAACCGTCATGGCGGTCGGGAGAACCTTGAAGCGATCGACTTCCTGCGCCACCTCAACGATGTGGTCGACCTGGAAGCGCCCGGCGCGCTGGTGATCGCCGAAGAATCCACGGCGTGGCCCGGCGTCAGCCAGAACACGCAACAGGGTGGCCTGGGTTTCGACTACAAATGGAACATGGGCTGGATGCACGACTCGCTGCACTACATCCAGCAAGACCCGGTGTACCGCGCACATCACCACAACGAACTGAGTTTCGGTCTGGTGTATGCCTGGTCCGAGCGCTTTATCCTGCCGATCTCCCACGACGAAGTGGTCCACGGCAAACACTCGCTGATCGACAAGATGCCCGGTGATCGCTGGCAGAAATTCGCCAACCTGCGGGCGTACCTGAGCTTCATGTGGGCACATCCGGGCAAGAAACTGTTGTTCATGGGTTGCGAATTTGGTCAGTGGCGCGAGTGGAACCACGATCAGCAGCTGGATTGGTACTTGCTGCAGTATTCGGAACACAAAGGCGTGCAGAAACTCGTCGGCGACCTGAACCGGTTGTACCGCGAAGAACCCGCCTTGCATGACCAGGACGACGCGCCGCAAGGGTTCCAGTGGTTGATCGGCGATGACGCGATCAACAGCGTTTATGCGTTTATGCGCTGGAGCAAGGACGGGCGGCCGGTGTTGGTGGTGGCTAACTTTACGCCGGTGCCGCGTGAGGGCTATCGGATTGGCGTGCCGTTTGCCGGGCGGTGGACTGAGGTGATCAACAGCGATGCGGCGATGTATGCCGGGTCGAATTACGGAAATAGCGGCGGGGCGTTTACCGAAGAGGAGGCGAGTCATGGCCAGGCGTTGTCGCTGGTGCTGAATCTGCCGCCGCTGGCGGTGTTGATGTTGCGGCCGGAGGGTTGATCTAAATTCGCGTCGCTTTCATTCGCGGTCAGCCCACTCCCACAAGTACCGCGTGGTCCTGTGGGAGCGGGCTTGCCCGCGATGGCGTCAGCCCGGACAACACATTTCTTGAAAACTGACGCTCACCACCGCATCCGCACACCCAAACTGCCAATCAACCCATTCAAATCATTGTCATCCACATCACTGCTGTAATCGGCGCTGAAGTACAGGCTCACGGCGGGCGTCACCCTGGCCACCAGCCCCAACCCCACTTCGACGGTGGATGAGTAGCGGCTGCTGCTGATCTTGTCGACCTGATCGAGGGTCACGGTATTGCCGGTGTACACCGTGTGCCACAAGTTGGTCCGCACATACGGTTCAACCGCGAGGCCGTTGATGTCGTAACTACCTTTCAATCGCGCACCGACCCGGCCGCTCCAGGAGGACAGGTCGCTGGACGACGCATTTCCCGATCCTGCGTAGGGCGTGTCCAGTGTGACTCGCTGATTGATCAACTGCGCCTGGGGTTCGACGACCCAGTTGTCGCTCAGACCAATCGGAAAGCCGCCTTCCACCGAGAAGGTGACTGCGCTGCCTTCGGTGACTTGGCGGGCGCCTTGTTCGCTGCGGCTGATGCCGTTGACCCGACCTCCGCTGGCCGACAAATCCACGTGCCAGCCTTGGGGGCCGGTCAGGCTGTAGTAGGCACCGAGGCTCTGACCTTGCAGGTTAAGCGTGTCGGTGTTGGGGGCGGCGAGGGCGCGACTGGTCAGCAGGCCGTTGCCGTTACTCTGGAACTGACTGGTGCCGCCGATCAGACCGAACTGCTGGGTATGGCCGCTACCACTTTGCAAGGTGAGGATCGCCGGACCTTTGAATTGATTGGCGCCAGGAAGCGTGAAGCCCTGGGACTGGTAATCGGTTAGAGCCTGCCGCGACGCCTGTCCGTAAAGCTGATCCCAGGCCGAAGGTGCAGCCTCTTCGATGGTCAGGTGTGAACTTCGCAAATCAGGGTTGGCGCTGAAGCGGCCGGGGTAGGTTGATGCGAGTGCGGGCAAGGTAAGCACCGGGACCTCCTGGTCATACCAGGGGGATGTTTCTTCCTCGGCAGGCGAGGCCTGCACTTCCATGGATGAGCACAGCAGGAGTGAACTCGAGACAGTGCAAATCGTGATTTTGATCTCTTGTGAGGTGAAAGAAGTTTTCATGGAGGTCTACCTTGTAGTCGCATGCGGTATCTCGCTCTGGCGTCTCTCCTACCCCGATTGAGGGGCGACCGAATGGCGTGGGGCAAGCCTTGGCCCGCCCGTTTTCACGGGTGTCTGGGGGATTGCCTCAGGTGTTACTTCCGGGGGTAGTACGTGTAGCTAAGAAGACCGGTGACGCTGCGTCAAGAAAATGGCCGATAAGTGGTAGTGCTATTTTAGCGTTTGCAAGTGACTGATTTTCGACGATCATCTAAGTGATTGTTTGTTCGAAAAAACGTCATTAAACCTTCGTTCCAGAGGCCTTTTGCTAGCTGGCTATCATCCTACCAGGCAATTCGCACACCCAGATTGGCGGACCTCCCGCGCAACGGGTTGCTGTCGATATTGCTACTGTAGTCGGCACTGGCGTACACGTTTACGGAAGACGCGAGGCTCAGCACCACCCCGACACCCAGATCGGCCGAAGCGGATTTTTGTTGGGTTTCGATCGGATAGGTCCCGAATGTCACCGTGTCAGTTCCCGAAAAGGTCTGCCAAAGATTGGCCCGCAGATAGGGCTCGATTGGCCGGCCACTGATTGCATAACGGCCCTTGAGTCGAGCCCCCAGGCGACCGGTCCAGATGCCGTCGGAATCAAACGAGACGCGTGAAACACCATCGTTCTGGCTGTCGAGATCGATTTTTTGGTGGATCACTTGCACCTGGGGCTCCAAGACCCAGCCATCCACCAGCGCAATCGGATAACCGGCCTCGGCCGAAAGGGTGAGGGCGTGGCCGCGGTTGTCGAGTTTCAGTCCGCGTTCGGAACGGTTGTCGCCTCTCAGTCGAGTGCCCATCGCTACGGTGTCGACGTACCAGCCTTCGGGATCAGTCAACGTCCAGTACAGGCCGTAGCTGTCGCCTGCCAGCTCGACTTTGCCCGCGCGCTTGCCTTCAAAGCCCTGGTTGAAGCCGTCCACATTGCCCCGCAAGCGGGTGTGGCCGATGAATAAACCGGTACGCCAGGTTTGCCCGCTGGACGTTTGTGAGCTGTACACGTCGTTGCCGACTTGAAAACCGTCGAGCGATCCGTCGAGTCGCGGCGTCACGGTGCCGGCCCAGGTCTGTTCAAGGTTCTTGCCATAGACCCGGCCCCAGCCAGCGCCGACGGCCCCGGTTTCTTTAAGCAGGCGCTGATCGCCCTGGCGATCATGGAAAGTCCCGAGCGCCGTCATGGTCAGCTGTGCCGCTGCCGGCGGTATGACCGACCAGGTCGGGACCTCCGGGCGGAACAAGGGAATCGGCGCCGCACCGGCGACGGCAGTCGGCAAGGTCGGCGTTCCGGCAGCCGCCACCGGAGTGCCCTGCGCAGAGGCCACCACGGTGGAGCGCAGGAACCAACTGTTTTCACTGCCGGCAGTGGTTCCTCCCTTGAACAGAAAGTACTCGTAGGGCCCGGCCGAAACCGGGCTCTTCAGCGCGAAGGCGCCGTTGTCACTGGTAGTCGTTCCCTGTGCCTGAATCACCTGGATGCCGTTTTGCAGGGTTAAACCGCCGGATCCTCCGACGTTGCTGACGGTAAGCAGGGTGTTCCCGGTCATTGTCCCGTTGTTGACCACCAGTTTATCGCTGGGGGAATTGTCTGTGCCGACCGCACTTTGCAACACCAACTGACCGCCGCTGCCCGAATAATTGCCCTGTACCGTCAGGGTGTCATTGGTGCGGGTATTGCCACTGCTCAGGTCGATCATGCCGGCGTTGTTCAAGGTGGCGCGCTGAGCAGCAGAGAGCGGCGTGATGCTGCCCTGGGTGGACGTCAGGATGCTACTGCCATCGATATTGAACACACCCGTGCCGCTGGCGTTATCACCCAGCAAAAAATTGCCGGCGAGGTCGAAGCGCGAGCCGTTGCTCAAGTTTACCGTTTCCCAATTGATATAACGGCTGGCGCCTGCCGAGGTGGTCCGGTCGAAAGTCAGCAGGTCGTTGCCGTTGCCGCCATCGATGGTCGGCGAGGCGGCGAGGATGCTTTCACCGAGATTGCGCAGCATGGCGCTGTCATTGTCTTCACCCATGAGGATGGCTGAGCGGATGACACCACCGCCGTCCCAGAGCAGGGTGTCATCACCAGCGCTGAGTCGGACTTCGCCGACGATCTCGCCTCCCGTCACCGTGACGCTATCTTTGCCGCCGCTGACACTGACGTTGCCGCCGATCCGCCCCCCGGAAACGATGATGGTGTCGGTGCCAAATCCGGTAACCAGATTGCCAAGAATCTGCCCGCCGGAGAGATCGAACAGGTTGTCATCGAGCTTCATGTCGACCCGGCCGATGGTGCCGGCGGCCATTCTGGCCGTATCGCCATCCTCGAATGCACCGACGATGGTGCCACCGGTCATGAGAAAGGTGTCTCGACTGTCGCCTTGGGCGAGGGACGCAATGGTTCCACCCGACATGATGAAGTCATCGGTGCCGTTGCCTTGGCTGACGGCACCGGTCACCTGGCCGGCGCTGATGGTCAGTCTGTCGGTGCCGTCACCCTGATCGAGAGTGCCCGCGAGGGTGCCCGAGCTCATGTCCACGGCGTCGTTGCCGGCGCCAAAGGTCACATTGCCGTTGAGGGTGCCGGTGCCATTGGCGGGAAAGCTCAGGGTGTTATTGCCTGACAGATCGGTCAACGGCCCACCGCTGCCACTGTCACAAGTGAATCTGTCGTTGCCGGCGGTTGGTGTGAACGTGCAACTCGCTAGAGTAGAGGGGGATGCGCCTATGCACAGCGAGAGGGAAAGGGCGCAGGCTGAATAACGGTACTTGGGCAAGTCTGTCGAAAAAGTCATGCTCGTCTCCACGCATCGTTGGCGTCCGAGACCTTCACTCGTCAGGAGTGACAGGGTTTCAGACGCCCGTTGGCAGCGCGAATTGCGAGACGTCATCGGTAATGCAAATGACCCGAACTGAAAAAAACTGGCAATGTTGGCCGCTACGGTTCCATCCGTACGTGCAACTGATACGGACAGGCGCACCGTAACAACAGATTTTGAGCGTGGCTACTGTCAGAAATAACAGGTAGGGCCGTTATTTTCTTTTTTGTAGCGAGGGGTTCAACGAGACTGACGGCGAATCACAAATGCACTTCAACCGCCAACGGCAAATGATCCGACAAATGCGTCCACGGCCTGCTACCCAATATTCGCGGGTCGTGACTACTGGCATTGCGCAGGTAAATTCGGTCCAGGCGCAGCAACGGAAACCGCGCCGGATAGGTTTTGGCAGGGCGACCATGGTGGCGTTCGAAGGCTTCGTGCAGGTAGTCGCGACGGGCGAGGGCGGTGTTACCTTGTAGCTGCCAGTCGTTGAAGTCGCCGGCGATGATCACCGGGGCATCGACGGGCAATGATTCCAGCAGTTGGCAAAGTAATTCGAGCTGCAACTGGCGATGGCTTTCCAGCAGGCTCAGGTGCACGCAGATCGCATGGACTTCGGCGTGCCCCGGCACGTCCAGCACGCAATGCAACAGTCCGCGGCGTTCGGGCCCGGTGATCGAGACGTCGAGGTTGCGGTATTCGCGGATCGGGTATTTCGACAGCAGTGCGTTGCCATGATGGCCATCGGGGTAGACCGCGTTGCGCCCGTAGGCGAAATCGCTCCACATGCTGTCCGCCAGAAACTCGTATTGCGAGGTCTGCGGCCAATTGTTGAAACGGGAAGAGTGCCGCTCGTGTTCACCGACGACTTCCTGCAGGAACACCAGGTCCGCCGACGTACTGCGTACCGCCTCACGCAGCTCCGGGAGAATGAAGCGTCGGTTGAGCGCGGTGAAACCCTTGTGGGTGTTGACGGTCAGCACCCGAAGTCGATGAATCGCCGGGGGCGTGATCAATGGCACCGAGTCGACGGATTGCCGTTTGGAATCATCGCTCACTTTCACTCCTCTGAATCCGGGTTGCTTATGTATGCGACTGATGCGGCGGCGGGCAGTTCAGTTTGAGCAACGATACCCGAGGTACAAAACCATTGTAGGAGCCGAGCTTGCTCGCGATAGCGGTGTATCAGTCGACATCAATGTTGAATATCATTCCGTCATCGCGAGCAAGCTCGGCTCCTACAAGGAAATTTGTGCGTTCAGACGAACACGATTTCATACGGCAACCGCATCCGCTCAAGCAGCACCGGTGGGAGCAGCGGGGCGATACCGATGGCCGGTTCACCGTTGAGCTGACTGGCGTAAGCGTGAGTGGCGTGGCTTTTGCGCGCGACGGACCACGTATCGAGACGGACTTTGCGGGCGCGATGCCAGGGGATCAATCCACTGTCACGCGACGGCCAGTGCCACGCCCAGACCGGCATTTCGTTGAACGCGGCGCCGACCGAGGCCGCGGCTTTGGCGCTGGCGCGACCGACGGCTTCATGGTCGACATTGCCGTCCTTGCACCAGGTGGTGAACACCACATCGCCAGGCCGCAGGTAGCGGGCAATGAACTGGGTCAATTGAAGCTCACGCTCGGCCAGGGCATTGTCGGTAAAACCGCCGCGAATCCACTTCAGGCTGTGCATCGGCAATCCGAGCCGGCGCAAGGCTTCGACACTTTCCTGGGGGCGAAACACGCTGAGGCGTTTCTCTGACCACTGCTGCGACCCCGGATGACTGGCGCTGCCGTCGGTGATCGAGATCAATTGCAGGGGATGGCCAAGGGCACTGAGTAATTGCAGCAGACCGCCGCAGGTCACCACTTCGTCACCGGGATGCGGCGCGATCACCACGGCGCGCGCGCCAGCGGGGACCAGGGTCTGAGTGTTGATGACCGGAACATTGTCCAGCTGAAGAGCGCTATTCCAGATCTGCGCTGACGGGCTGCTGTCGGTGATGGAAACAGATTTCATCGGGCTACGTCCTTGTTCTAGTTGATAGCAAAGTGCCGCGCTCCGAACCCTGGATTGCAGCGAGCAGAGTATTGCTCATGAACGGCTATTCGTCGCGCCGATGTGCGCCCGACAGGTTATTTATCCGGCCTCGACCAGTTCCCGCAAGCACCGGCCTAGCGCTCGTGTATCGGCGTAGTCCGCTGACTGTCGTTGAAGAAAAGCCTGTAGGTCCATTTCACTCTTCTTCCTCATGCTGCAATTCGAACAGCAGCAGCGAACGGCCGGTGACGGAGTATTCGTGACCGAACTCGAAGCGTTCCTGGCCACGAATCGAAGGTTGGTTGGTGTCGACCATGCAGGTCCAGAAACCGCCGTCCGGGACTTCGGGCAAGGTGAAGTTGACGATGTCGTGGTGCGCGTTGACCACCAGCAACAAGGTCGCGTCACCGCCCTTGCGGCGAATCCCGGTTTCCTGCGCGCGGCCATCCAGCAACATGCCCAGGCATTTGCCGTGCGCTTCTTCCCACTGTTCGATAGTCATTTCGCTGCCATCCGGCGCCAGCCAGGTGACGTCCTTGACGCCGATGTCCTCGTTGTAATTGCCCACCAGGAACCGTCCGCGACGCAGGATCGGGTAGGTCAGGCGCAACTTGATCAGGCGTTTGACGAACTTCAGCAAGGCCTTGCCGTCTTCGCTCAGGTCCCAATTGACCCAACCGATCTCGCTGTCCTGGCAATAGGCGTTGTTGTTGCCCTCCTGAGTGCGGGCAAACTCGTCACCGGCCACCAGCATCGGCGTGCCCTGGGATAGCAGCAGCGTGGCGAAAAAATTGCGCATCTGCCGCTGGCGTAGCGCGTTGATCTCAGGATCGTCGGTCGGGCCTTCGACGCCGTGGTTCCAGGACAGGTTGTTGTTGCTGCCGTCCTGGTTGTTCTCGTCGTTGGCCTCGTTGTGTTTGTCGTTGTACGACACCAGGTCATTGAGGGTGAAACCGTCGTGGGCGGTGATGAAGTTCATCGACGCATACGGCCGCCGACCGCGCTGGTTGAACATCTCGCCCGAAGCCGTCATGCGGCTGGCGAAGTCGGCCAGTTGCCCTTCGTCACCTTTCCAGAACGCACGCACGGTGTCGCGGAATTTGTCGTTCCATTCGACCCAACCCGGCGGAAAGCCACCGACCTGGTAACCACCGGGACCGCAGTCCCACGGCTCAGCAATCATTTTCACCTGACGCAGCACCGGGTCCTGGCGGCAGGCGACGAGGAAGCTGTGACGCTCGTCGAAGCCATCGTGATAGCGACCGAGAATGGTCGCCAGGTCGAAACGGAAACCGTCCACGTGCATTTCCGTGGCCCAGTAGCGCAGGGAGTCGGTGACCATTTGCAGCACGCACGGGTGACTCAGGTCCAGGGTGTTACCGGTGCCGGAATCATTGATGTAGAAGCGCTTGTCGTCGGGCATCAAACGATAGTACGAGGCGTTGTCGATGCCGCGCATGGACAGGGTTGGGCCTTGTTCGTTGCCCTCGGCGGTGTGGTTGTAGACCACGTCGAGGATCACTTCGAGATTGGCTTCGTGCAGGTGCGCGACCATCTCCTTGAACTCGGCGATCTTGCCGCTGGCCAGGTAGCGCGGGTCCGGGGCGAAGAACGCGATGCTGTTGTAGCCCCAGTAATTGGTCATGCCCTTGTGCAACAAATGCTGGTCATTCACAAACGCGTGAATCGGCAGCAATTCCACGGTCGACACACCGAGTTTGCGGATGTGTTCCAGCACGTCATCGACCATCAACCCGGCGAAAGTGCCACGCACATTCTCGGGGACGGAAGGGTGACGCATGCTGATGCCGCGCACGTGAGTCTCATAAATGATCGTCTTGTCCCACGGCACACTGACGCGATGGTCGTGGCCCCAGGTGTGTGCCGGGTCGATGACTTTGCATTTGGGCACGAACGGCGCGCTGTCGCGCTCGTCGAAACTGAGGTCGGCGTCGGGGTGGCCGATGGTGTAGCCGAACAGCGCTTCGGACCATTTCAACTGGCCGACCAGTTGTTTGGCGTAGGGGTCGATCAGCAGTTTGTTGTGGTTGAAGCGATGACCGTTGGCCGGGTCATAGGCACCGTAGACTCGGTAGCCGTAGATCAGCCCCGGATGGGCGTCGGGCAGGTAACCGTGGTAGATCTCGTCGGTGTACTCCGGCAACTCGATGCGTTCCAGTTCGACTTCGCCGGCGTCATCGAAAATGCACAGTTCGACCTTGGTTGCGTTAGCGGAAAACAACGCAAAGTTGACCCCCAGACCATCCCAGGTAGCGCCCAGCGGGAAGGGCAAGCCTTCACGGATTCGCGAGGCCTCGGCTTGAGGTTCTGGCGCGGATTTTTTCGGACTGGTCATCGGTGCTCCTGCAAAAGGGGGTAATTCATCATGTAGGAGCGAGCTTGCTCGCGATGGACGTTAACGATTACGCGTACTTTCTGGATAAATGCGTCGCTCGTGATTCCATCGCGAGCAAGCTCGCTCCTACAGGGTTTTCGGGGCGAGCGCGCCCAAGGTGGCGAGCGGGCTCGCCACGAGTTCAATCAAGTGCAATGAAGTGAAGCGTCAAACCGCGGGTGGTTTTTTCGTGGTGCGCGGTTTTTTCTCGGCGGCTTTTTCACCCGACGGGGTTACTTTCGCAGCTGCCGCGGCCGGTTTGGCCTTGGCTTTCGATGCCGCAGCCTTGCCATCGGCCTGACCGTTGAGCTTGCCATCCGCTTTGACCGCCGGTTTGGCGGTGGCGGCTTTGCTACCGGCAGCCTTCGGTGATTTCTTCGGCGCCAAGGCTTCGGCTTCAGCCAGCTTGCGAGCCATCTCCCAATGACGGGCTTCCTCTCCCTCGGGTTTCCCTTCCGATTCCCAGATCTGATAGGCAAATTCGCGGATGCGTTTTTCGTCGGTACTCATCGCTATGCTCCTGAACTGAACTCAAAGTTTTGGATAAAGAGATTGACCGGGAAATCCCCCAGCGCGGCGCTAATCATCAGCTCCTTGTGTTCTGTGACTGCGACGCTGGAAAAAAGTCCCTTTAGATTGTCGTCAGGGGTGGTGAACGGTAATTTGACCCGCGTTTCGCCCCACTGCTGCGCACCGACCTGAGGTTCGGCACTGTTTTCCAGCAGGCCTGCACAGCGTATCGGTACGATCACGATGGCCTGCTTCTGGTTGTACGAGCGCGCAAATGCCAGCACCCGGTGTGCCTCGCTGCCGACCACTTCCAGCGCTTGATACGACCCTCGCTGAAACAGCTCGGCATGCTCGGCGCGCAGGTTCAACGTGCGCGCGATCAAGGTTTGTTTGATACGCCCGTCTCGCCAGTTCGTCAGCAAGTCAGGCACGTCCAGCGGACTCTGCATGGCCTGTTGACGACTGGCGTAATCCACCGGGCGACGGTTGTCCGGGTCGACCAGCGAGAAGTCCCAGTACTCGTTGCCTTGGTAAAGGTCCGGAATGCCCGGTACAGTCATGCGCAGCAAGGTTTGCGCCAAGCCGTTGAGTGCACCGGGTGCAGCAATCGACATCGCCGCTTTACCGAGGGCTGCGCGCAGCCGTTCACCTTCGGGGCTAAGTAGCAGGCGTTCGAGGAATTGGTGAGCCGCGTGTTCGTAAACGTCGTTGGGGGCGCTCCAGCTGCTTTGCAACTTGGCTTCGCGCAAGGCTTTCTGTTGCCACTGCCACACACGTTGAGTGTAGTTCTCGTACGCTGCTTTATCGTCATTGCGCAGATCCAGTGGCCAGCTGCCAAGGAGCGCCTGATACAGGATCAGCTCATCGCCAGGGGACGGTATCTGGTCGTCGTCGCGCAGCGGCCGGGCCAGCGTCTGCCACAGCGGCACCTGCCAGGCGAACCACGCGCTGCGCTCGCTCAACACCGCCAGCCTGGCGCGGGTGTCTTCGCCGCGTTTGTGGTCGTGGGTCGCAGTGGCCAGCAGGTTGTCGGGGAATTCTTCGAAGCGATTGAGGCACGCGGCATGGAAGTCGGCCACCGGTGCGCTGAATTGCTCGGTGCTGAAACCCACGTCGTTGCGCGACAGCAGAACCGCCGAGCGATAGAACGCGGTGTCTTCCACGGCCTTCGCCGCCGCCGGCGAGGTCAACTGCTGAAAGCGTACGCAGGCATGTTTGAGCATCTTGCGCGGCCGGCCTACCGGACGTTTGCGCCACGGTTCACCACCCAGCCATCGGGCCAGGCAATCAAGCACGGGCCAATCGGCCTCGCCGAGGGTTTGCCGCGCACCGTCCATGGCTTGCTGGAAAAACACATCGTCCTGCGCGGAGCGCCCACGGGGACTGATGTAAGTGCGATACACGGGAAAGTGCACGATCAGTTCCTGCAACGCCCGGCGAATCGCGCCGAGGGTCAGGTCGCGGGTCATCAGGTCATCCCGGGCCACTTGCAACAGGGCCTGGGCGACACTTTCGAAATCACCGGCGAGGGAACCGTTGAGGATCTGCTGGCGCGCCAGTTGTGCTTCCTGACGGAAATCGGCGGGCCGTTCGCTGTAGCGACTCCACAGTTCACCCAGGGTTTGTGCGCCGTCGGGGTCATGTTGCAGCAACGACAACTGGTTCATGAATTCGTAACCGGTGGTGCCATCCACCGACCAGTCACGGTGCAGGGTTTCCCCCTCGCCAAGGATCTTCTCGACGTAGATCGGCAAGTGCCGATCCGGCGCCAGGCTGTCGACCCGCCGCCGCAGTTTGCGGCAATAACCGCGTGGGTCGGCGAGACCGTCGATGTGGTCGATACGCAGACCGTCGATCAGGCCTTCAGCCACCAGTTCGAAGATTTTTGCGTGGGTCGCTTCGAACACCGCCGGACGCTCCACGCGCAGGCCGCCCAGTTCGTTGACATCGAAAAAGCGCCGCCAGTTGATGTCGTCCGCTGCCGTGCGCCAACTGGCGAGGCGATAGCTCTGGCGCTCCAGCAACTGATGCAGACGCTGGAAGCCGTCCGGTGTGAGCGAATCGTAGGCTTTCAGGTTCTGTTCGATGGTTTGAAGCACGGTCGGGTCGCTGGTGAGTTCGCGCAGCTCGTCTTTCAACGGCATCGCCAGACGGTGGGCGTCGGTCTGATAACTCAAGGTGCTGAAGCGGTCGGCCAGTGATTTGAGTTGCTCGTCATCTGCTTTCAGCAGTTCGCCAAAATTCATCGGGCAAATCGGGAAGTGATGATCGTAGTGTTCAACGTAAAACGCGCCACGCTGCGCATCGAAGCGCAAGGGCAGGGTGCCGTCCTGCAACGCAACGCCGTAATCGCTGCCGAGGAAGGGCAACAGCAGCTGGCCTTCCATCAATGGATCGGGCGAATGCCACTGGATGTCGAAGAACTCGCCATAAGGGCTCAGGCGTCCCCATTCCAGCAAGTCCAGCCACCAGGGGTTATCACCGCCGCCGACGGCCATGTGGTTGGAGACGATGTCGAGGATCAATCCCATGTTCTGCGCACGCAACGCGCTGACCAGCCGGCGCAACGCCGCTTCGCCGCCCAGTTCAGGATTGACCGTGGTCGGGTCCACCACGTCATAGCCATGCATGGAGCCGGCGCGGGCGCTCAGTAGCGGCGAGGCGTAGACATGGCTGATGCCGAGGCCGGCGAAATACGGTACCAGCGGCACCGCATCGTCGAGCGTAAAGCCTTTATGAAACTGCAGCCGCAAGGTCGCGCGCAGCGGTTGAGTACGTGGCGGATTCATCTGTCACGCTCGGCGGCCTGAAGTCGCGCGCAAGCGAGCAGTTCCAGGCGCCGGGCGGCGTCCGGGTCATCGAGCAGCGCTTCGCTGTCGCCGGGCAAACGTCGCGACCAATTGGGATGCGTATCGATGGTGCCGGGCAGGTTAGCCTGCTGTTCAATGCCCAAGGCATCCTCCAGCGGCAGCAACACCAGCGGCGCGCGGGTATGACCGAGGAAACGAATGGCGGCGTCGAGCACCTGATCGGTTTCGTGGGACTCCTCGCGGAAGTTCTGCGGGTCTTCGCTCAACACGCGGCGCAGGCCTTCGCGCTCGCGTTCGCGATGATGGCGCCACTCGATTTCACCCTGGGCATCGATTAGCCCCAGTCGTGCGTTCCAGTCGATATCGCGGCCATGCCACCAGCCATTGAGTGTCGGCAGGTCGTGGGTGCTGGTGGTTGCGAGTGCGTTGTCCGGCCAGTCGAGGATCGGTTTGAAGCGTGCGTTGTCCTGTTCGAACAGCATCACGCGCATGCCGAGGATCGAGCGGGCGATGAGTTTTTCCCGCAGGCCTTCCTCCACCGTCCCGAGATCTTCGCCGAGGACGATGGCCTGATGCCGATGGGATTCCAGGGTCAAAAGTCGCAGTAGATCGTCAACCGGGTAGTAGAGATAAGCGCCGTCGGCGGGTGATGCGCCGTTGGGGATCACCCACAGCCGTTGCAGGCCCATGACGTGATCGATGCGCAGACCGCCAGCGTGGGCGAAGTTGGCCCGGAGCATTTCGATGAAGGCGCGAAAGCCGTTGCGTACCAGACCTTCGGGCGAGAACGCGGAAATTCCCCAGCCCTGGCCGGTGCGGTTGAGAATGTCCGGCGGCGCGCCCACGGTCAAAGAGGCGAGCAGTTCATCCTGGCGACTCCAGGCCTGGCTGCCACCACCGTCGGCGCCGACTGCCAGGTCGGCGATCAAGCCAATGCTCATGCCGCTGCTGCGGGCCGCGGTTTGTGCGCGCTCCAGGCATCGGGTGATCAGCCATTGGCAGAAGGCAAAGAAGCCAATGCGCCCGGCATTCTCTTCGGCGAATTCAGCCAGCGCCGTGCTGCGCGGATCGCGCCATTGCTCGGGCCACTCGCGCCAGTCGAGGTTTTCACCCTTGGCGGCGCGGGCTTCCTGAATGGCTTCGAAGCGGCAATGGTTTTCCAGGGCTTCGCCGGCAGCGTGGCGGAAACTGCTGAAGTCGGCATGCAGAGGGTGTTCGCCCTGGACGAAGCCTTCGTACAACGCTTGCAACAGACGGTGCTTGGCTTCGGCCGCGACAGGCCAGTCGATCAGTGGCAGTGCTTCAAGGTGTTTGAGTTCAGCGGCGAGACCGGTGGCATCAATCGCCGTGCGCATCGCTCGCTCACCAAGGATCGCACCGGGCGCGGCGTACAGGCTGTTGAGGAACAATCGGCTGGACGGTGAATAGGGGCTGTAGCGCTGGGTGTCGTTGCTGAACATCGCGTGTAGCGGGCTGATCGCCAAGGCTTCGGCGCCACGTTCACCGGCCACCCGGGCGAGATCTTCCAGTGCCTGGGTATCGCCGAAACCTCCATCGCCGGGACGGCGCAGCGAATACAACTGCACGCTGAGGCCCCAGGCGCGGGGGATCGGATTGTCGACGGCATCGCCGACGCTGTAGCAGCGCGTCGGTGCCACGGCCAGCGTAAAGGACTGCCCGTCAATGCTGACGTGCTGGTAACCGACCGGGATCAGACCGGGCAACATCGCCTCGGCATCCAGTTTCAAGCTGAGTCGCGAGCCATCTTCAAGATGGATCTCGCAGGGTGTTTGCGGCTCGAAGTAATGCGCCAGGTTGAGGCCCACGCCAAAGTCTGCGGTCAGTAGCGGCGGCAGGTGCCGGGTCTGTTGCACCTGCTGCAATTCGAGCAGGCTGGCGTCGATTTCCTGGGCGCTGCCGGCCGGGTGGCCGAGTCCGGTCAGGACGTTGCGTAACACTGATGGGGCGACTTTCTGTGGGCGGCCATTGGCGTCGATCCAGTCGACTGCCAGGCCAGCTCGGCCGGCCAGTATTTCCAGTTGCGCATCGCTCATTGGCGCTCTCCATCCGGGGGTAGCAAAGGGGCCGCGGCCGTGAGGCTGACTAGCGCGCAATACGGGGCAAGGGTGCCCTGATCCAACAGGTCGGCGGACTTCGGCGGGTGTTCGAACAGCAACGAAGTGCCGGCCTGTGGGGAGTGGACCACCGGCGTGTCGCTGAGGTTCAGGTCAATGCGCAGCAGGCTGCCATCGCCCAGTTGCCAGCGCGCCGTCACGGCGCCTTGGGCCAGCATGTCGGCACCCAACGGGTGGGCGCCCGGCAAGTGCGGGATGATCTGCTCATGACGGATCTGCAACAGTTGGCGATACAGCCCGTAAATGGCAGATTGTCGGCTCGCCGTCAGGTTCGGACGAGAGTCTTCAAACGTCTGCTGCGCGTTCGGGTCGGGGATCTGCTCGCGTTTATCCGGATCGGCAAAGGCGCTGAACGCGGAAAACTCGTTACGTCGTCCTTCGCGAACCAGTTCCGCGAGTTCGCCGTGATGGCTGGTGAAGAACAGGAACGGCTCTTGCGCGGCAAACTCGTCGCCCATGAACATCAATGGGATCATCGGCGACAGCAGCAACAACGCTGTCGCGGCTTTCAATGCGTCGGGGTGGGCCAGTTGGTGCAGCCGTTCGCCGAACGCGCGATTGCCGATCTGGTCATGATTCTGCAAGAACAGCACGAACGCCGTGGGCGGCAGGTGACCGCTGGGCTCACCCCGGGCTTCGCCATGGCGGTTGGTGTGACCCTGAAACACGAAGCCCTGGCTCAGGCAGCGGGCCAATTGTTCGGTGGGGTTGTCGGCGTAGTCGGCGTAATAGGCATCGGTTTCACCGGTCAGCAGCACGTGCAACGCGTTGTGGCCGTCGTCGTTCCACTGCGCGTCGAACCCTTCTTGCAGCAGGCTGGCCTGGTTGTGCTCGTTCTCGACCGTCAACCAGACATGCCGCGACGGATCGGTCTGCTGGCGAATTCGTTGCGCCAGTTCCTGCAGAAAGTCCGGGCTTTCGATGGCGTGCACCGCATCAAAGCGCAAACCGTCAAAGCGGTATTCCAGCAACCACATCAACGCATTGTCGATGAAGAAATCACGCACCTCGCGCCGCCGGAAGTCGATGGCCGCGCCCCAGGGTGTGTGCTTGTCTTCATTGAAGAAGCCCTTGGCGTAGCGATGCAAGTAATTGCCGTCCGGGCCAAAGTGGTTGTAGACCACGTCGAGGATCACCGCGAGGCCATGGCCGTGGGCGGTGTCGATCAGGTGCTTGAGTTGTTCGGGGGTGCCATAGGACGCCTGGGGCGCGTAGGGCAGCACCCCGTCGTAGCCCCAGTTCCGTTCACCGGGAAATTGCGCGATGGGCATCAGCTCGATGGCCGTAATGCCCAACGCCGCGAGGCGCTCGAAGTGCTGTTCGACTTCGCTGAAGCCGCCCAGCGCACCGACGTGCAATTCGTAGATCACCGCCTCGTTCCATGGCCGCCCCAGCCAGGTGCTGTGTTGCCAGGTGTAGGCGAGGGGATCGACCACCACGCTGTGCCGATGAATGTCACCGGCCTGCGCGCGGGAGGCCGGGTCGGGTACTTCAATCTCACCGTCGATGTTGTAGCGATAACGCGTGCCTGCGGGGCAACGCGTTTTGATCACGAACCAGCCATCGGCCTGAGGCAGTAACGGCAAGGATTGTCCATCTTCCAGTTCGACACTGACAAAAAACGCATCTGGCGCCCACAAGGCAAAACGCGTGTGTTCTGCGTCCAGCATGATTGCGCCGTGGGGCCAGGTCTCCAGGGTCCGTAACGGCATTGTTCAAAAACCTCTTACTGTCTGTTCGATTTCCCCAGCGCCTTGGTAACAAGCTGTTCATAGAGTTCGGCGTAGGGTTCCACCGCTTTGCACCAGTTGAACGGCGCGGCCATGGCACGGCAGCGCATGGCGTTGAGCAGGTCGGGGAAGGCAAACACCTTGAAGGCCCGGCTCAGGGCTTCCTGATAACTCTCCATGGTGGATTCGTCGAACAGGAAACCGGTCACGCCGTTTTCGATGGTGTCGGCCAGACCGCCGGTGTTGCGGGCAACCGGCAATGAACCGAAGCGCTGGGCGTACATCTGGCTCAGGCCGCACGGTTCGTAACGGGATGGCATCAGCAGGAAATCGCTGCCGGCGAACATGCGGCGGGCGTCTGTTTCGTTGAAGCCGATGCGTACACCGATTTGCCCGGGGAAACGCAGGGCCAGTTCGCGCATGGCTTGTTCTTCTTCCGGCTCGCCGCGACCGATGATCGCGATCTGGCCACCCGATTGGACGATGTACTCGGACACGGCTTCGGTCAGGTCCAGGCCTTTCTGGTAGACCAGACGCGAGACCACGGCAAACAGCGGACCTTCTGAATCGTCCAGGCCAAACAGGTCGCGCACGTGCGCCCCGTTGACCGCTTTGCCTTCCCAGTCACCGATGCTGAACGGGCGGAACAGGTGCGAGTCGGTGGCGGCGTCCCAGCTCTCATCAATGCCATTGGGAATGCCGCTGAGCAGGCCTTGCTGGGTCTTTGCGGCGAGAAAACCGTCGAGACCGCAGCCGAAGGCCGGGGTGGTGATTTCCTGGGCATAGGTGGCGCTGACGGTGGTGATGTGGCTCGAATAGGCCATGCCGGCCTTGAGGAACGACATCTTGCCGTAGAACTCCATGCCTTCCTGTTGCAAGGCATGCAGGGGAATACCCAGTTCCGGGCACGACCCAAGACTGGTCACGCCCTGGTAGGCGAGGTTATGAATGGTGAACAGCGTCGGGGTGCGCTGCCCACGCCAGTGCATATAAGCGGGTGCCAGGCCGGCAGGCCAGTCATGGGCGTGCACAAGGTCCGGGCACCAGTGAATTTGTGCAAGGTTGGCAGCGATATCGGCAGCGGCCAGCCCCAGGCGGGCGAAGCGGATATGATTGTCCGGCCAGTCGCGACCGTTGTTGGCGCCGTAGGGCGACCCTTCGCGCTCGTAGAGCTCAGGGCAGATCAACACGTAAATGACCAGACCGTCGGGCATGTCCATGCGCCCGATCTTGCAGGGTGGCAACGCGGCGTGACCACCGAGCTCACCAATAATATGAATCGGGTTTTCGCTGTTCAGCACTTGCGGGTAACCGGGGATCAGCACACGCACATCGTGCAATAGCGCCATGGCCCGGGGCAGTGCTGCCGAGACGTCGCCCAGACCGCCAGTCTTCACCAGGTCGGCGATTTCCGAGGTCACGAACAACACTTTTTTTCGATTGGGATTCTGGCTGGCCACCGGCGTCAGCGTCTTGGTGCTCGGGACGTTGATCGATTGGGCACTTGGGGCGCTCACGGCGCCCGTATCGCCGACCTGCTGATGAGCACGTTCTCCCTGGATGTCTAAAGCCGCACTGATCATATGAATCTCCCGTGTTGTTGATCTAATTCTCAGGTCTGGCAAACGGTGGTTCGTGGCCAATTCCTGTGGCCGGGCGCAAACGCGCGACGCATCGTTCAGCAAGCGCTGCCCATGCGTTGAAGCAGATTGGCTGGAGTGGACGTTGCAAGGATTGCACCAGTCGCAACGCACCTACCTGTCAGAGGACCGATCACGAACAGCAAAAGTTTCGATTTTTTCTGCACTTTGTGACCGACCGGTTTTGCCCCGCGAAAATGAGTCTAGGCCAGAACTTAGAGCGGTGAAGGATAGATGGCAAAATTGTTCGACAATCGGTTCAATGAGGTACGAACGTACCGGATAGACACCGCAACGCTCCGACGAAGGGCATATTTTTTTGCGATAGAGCCCCAAAAAGTAACCTGGCGTTCACACTAATGTGCGAGCGCTGTAATGCCAGCGCACTATTGTGATGCGCTCTGCGGTCCCGCTTTTGGCCGATCCGCTGCCTTACTGCCGAACGGGATGCCTTGTTATAGTTCGGGCCCATTTTTTTGCCCGGTAAAGGATCACTGCCATGTCTCAGTACACTGCGTTCACAGTCGAACTGGTCGACAAAATCGCCCATGTACAAATCAATCGACCGGAAAAGATCAACTCGATGAATGCCGCGTTCTGGAGCGAGATCATCGAGATCTTCCAGTGGATCGACGACACCGACGAAGTGCGGGTGGTCGTGCTCAGTGGCGCCGGCAAACATTTCTCGTCCGGCATCGACCTGATGATGCTGGCCGGTGTGGCCAATGAGCTGGGCAAGGACGTGGGGCGCAACGCGCGCCTGCTGCGCCGCACGGTCTTCAGGCTGCAAGCGTCTTTCAACGCCGTGGATAACTGCCGCAAACCTGTACTGGCGGCGATTCAGGGTTATTGCCTGGGTGGCGCCATCGACCTGATTTCGGCCTGCGACATGCGTTACGCCGCCGAAGACGCGCAATTCTCGATCAAGGAAATCGACCTCGGCATGGCCGCCGACGTGGGCACATTGCAACGCTTGCCGCGGATCATCGGTGACGGCATGCTGCGTGAACTGGCTTACACTGGTCGCTCGTTCGGCGCCGAGGAAGCGCGCAATATCGGTCTGGTCAATCGCGTCTACAGCGACACCGCCAGCCTGCTCGACGGCGTCATGGGCATTGCCCGCGAAATCGCCAGCAAGTCGCCGATTGCGGTCACCGGCACCAAGGAGATGATCAGCTACATGCGTGACCATCGCATCGACGACGGCCTCGAATACGTCGCCACCTGGAACGCCGCCATGCTGCAATCCAATGACATGCGCGTGGCCATGGCCGCCCATTTGAGCAAACAGAAACCCGAATTTCTGGATTGATTGAAAAATGACTTCACGCTGGACCACCGCAGTACTGGACACCGATCAATCGGGCGGCTGGGCCGTTGCGCGCAGCCCCGAAGGCTTTCTGTTCGATGACAATGGCGCGCTGTTCCCGCGCGAATGGCTCAAGCGTCAGGACCTGTCGATTCTTGCCGAACATGGCATAGGCCACCTGGATGGCGAGCCGGTGTATCTGCTGGAGCTGCGCAGTCACAGCGAAGTGCCGGGCTGCGGCTGGAAAGGCCTGCGGGCGTTCATGCTTGACGGTGATCACGCCGTTTACAAGGTGCTGGGTTATGCCGCGCAAATCGGCACCTGGGCTCGCGAACACCGCTTTTGCGGCAATTGCGGACAGACCACGAAGCAAGTCATCCGGGAGCGGGCGATGTACTGCGAACCGTGCGACCTGCGTTATTACCCGCGCATTTCGCCGAGCATGATCGTGCTGATCACCCGTGGCGATGAAGTCCTGCTGGCGCGATCACCGCGTTTTGTCACCGGGGTCTACAGCACGCTGGCGGGGTTCGCCGAGCCGGGCGAGTCGGCCGAAGACTGCCTGATTCGCGAGGTTCGCGAGGAAGTGCAGATCGAGGTCAAGAACATCCAGTACATGGGCAGCCAGTGCTGGCCGTTCCCACACTCGATGATGCTCGGCTTTCACGCCGAGTACGCCGGCGGCGAGATTGTCTGTCAGGAAGACGAGATCGAGGACGCCCAGTGGTTCAACGTGCACGAGCTGCCGCCGTTGCCGGCGTCACGCTCGATTGCCCGTTACCTGATCGACGTTTATGTGTCGCGGCGTTTAGGCCACGCTGAACCAGTGTTGCCAGGCTAGCCGCACGGTCAGGCCCAGTACCACGGTGATGAACACCGGACGAATGAACTTGGCTCCGCCGCTGATGGCGGAGCGGGCGCCGAAAAATGCGCCGACCATCACCGACAGGCCCATGCTCAGGCCGATGATCCAGTCCACTTGCCCGGAAAAGATGAATACCGACAGCGCCGCGATGTTGCTGACGAAGTTCATGCTGCGGGCTACGCCGCTGGCCTTCACCAGGTCGACGGGGTACATCAGCAGACTGCTCACGGTCCAGAACGCGCCAGTACCGGGGCCGGCCACGCCGTCGTAGAAACCGAGGCTGAAGCCTTGGGTCGATTGCCACTTTTTCTTGATCGGTGCGTTGCTGTCCAGCGGCGCTTTCGGCGTGCCGCCAAACAACAGATAAAGACCGCAGGCGAACACGATCACCGGCAGCATCTTGTTCAGCCATTCGGCGGGCAGGTAATGCGCAACCACCGCACCGGTCAACGCGCCGACCAGCGTGCCGACAATGGCGTGCACCCACTGCCGGGGATGGAACAGCTTGCGCCGGTAGAAGGTGAAGCTGGCGGTGGCCGAGCCGAAGGTCGAACTGAGTTTGTTGGTGCCCAGCACCAGATGCGGCGGCAGGCCGGCGGTCAGCAGCGCCGGCGTGGTCAACAGACCACCGCCGCCGGCAATGGCGTCGATGAAACCGGCAATGAAGGCGACAACGGCCAGAATGGCCAGGGTGGTGAGGTCAACGCTGAGTTCGAAAGGCATGGAATCGGCTTATTCGGCGGGGGGCAGCAAGGGGCTGCGGGGAAGGGCCGATATCTTACCTATATCCAACTTCTGCGGCGACTGGTCTGGCCTCATCGCGAGCAGGCTCGCTCCCACATTCGACCGCATTCCCCTGTGGAAGCGAGCCTGCTCGCGATGGCTTGTTTTCAGGCGCTACATCACTTGGAGGCAGGCCCATTCCCGATCTGCCAAACAAACGGCGGCTCAGCCCCATTAATTTCCCAATCCCCGACAATCCGCGCCTTATAGATCACCGGATTGTGCGACGACACCGTCCGCGCATTACGCCAATGCCTGTCCAGCGATTTACCCTCACGAATATCCGAAGCCCCCAACGCATTGAACAGCTCGGTGGTCGCCCGCTGAATCAATTCCGACACCACCACCTGCGCTTTCGCCGATTGGATTTCGGCGGCGACATTCGCTGCCCGCTCCAGCGCCTCATCCCCCGAAAACCGCGCCAGATAGGCCCGTTGCGCCGGTTGCGCTGCCTTCAAGGCGCTGGCTTCAGCGGCATACACCAACGCCGCCACTTCCCCGACCACCTGCTGAACCTGCGCATCCTCACTGGTGCGCGGTGCGTTGCCATGACTGTAAATACGTTTGCGCTCCCGCACCTGATGCGCCACATCACGCAACGCGGCGCGGCCGATCCCGGCGAGGGTGGCGAGCAAGACGAGTTGATAAAACGCCGTCTGGTACTTGAAGCGGGTGGCGAAGTCGATGACGTTTTCGGCCTCCACCTCGGCATCGATAAAACGCGACGTGCCGCTGCCCGTGGTGCGCTGGCCGAAACCGTCCCAGTCATCGCTTTGCACGATCCCCGGTTGCCGTGTGCGCACCGCCGCAATCACGTCGCCACCGGTGTCACTGCGCTGGGCGTAGACATCGATCCAGTCGGAAAACAGGCTGCCGGTGCTGTAGAACTTCTCACCGTTGAGCCGCCAGCGGTCACCATGTGGCGTGACTTTTGTGATCACGTCGCCGATGGCCACGCTGCCGATTTCCGTCCAGGCGCAACCGACAATGTCACCCTCGACGAAGCGTTTGAACCAAAGATCCCGGGGCGGTCCCGGCGCGGCGTTCAAGCGGTCCTCGGCAAACGCGAAATGCCCGCGCAGGGCTTGAGGCACGTTGGAATCGGCTTCGGCCAGTTCAATCAGCAACTCAAACAACTGTGGCAGGGATGCGCCGCCGCCCCCGTACTCGACCGGCACGCGCACCGCGCCGAATCCGGCTTCCTTGAGCCATTGAATCGGTTCGTAAGGCAGGCTGCGCGACTGTTCGCGTTCAACGGCCCCGGCGGCGATGCGCTGGAAAACAGGCCGGAATTTTGCGGCCAGCGCTTCATAGTCAGTGCCAATGGACAGCGGGTTGATTACCTGGTGTTCGGTCATGGGGGCAGCTCCTTGGATCGGCAGTTAGTGCCGAGGGCGATTGCACGGTCCATGCCGGGAAGAGGCAGCCAGGATTTGCTGAGGTGTAGGGATTCAGATGCAGCTTGAACTGTTGCTGGAACAACAGCTGCGCAGCAAATTGCCCTGACACACCCCAATCACTGTGGGAGCGAGCCTGCTCGCGAAAGCGGTATTTCAATCAACATATGTGTCGAATCTGACGGCCCCTTCGCGAGCAGGCTCGCTCCCACAGGATTTTCGCCGGGCACAAGATAGTCGTCTTACAGCACTGGCACGGTTGCTGCTCTCACCCAAGGACACTCCTAAAGTCCCGAGGACACGCCAATGAGTCAGCAAGCCGTCAAATTTGCCTACTGGGTGCCGAACGTCAGCGGCGGGCTGGTGGTCAGCAAGATCGAGCAACGCACCCACTGGGGCATCGACTACAACCGCAAACTGGCGCAACTGGCCGAGGTGGCGGGGTTCGAATATGCCCTGACGCAAATCCGCTTCACCGCCGGTTACGGTGCCGAGTACCAGCATGAATCGGTTGCCTTCAGCCACGCGCTACTGGCCGCCACGACGAAGTTGAAAGTGATCGCAGCGATCCTGCCCGGCCCGTGGCAGCCGGCGCTGGCCGCCAAGCAACTGGCGACGATCGATCAACTGACTAATGGCCGGGTGGCGGTGAACATCGTCAGCGGCTGGTTCAAGGGTGAGTTCCAGGCGATCGGCGAACACTGGCTGGAACACGATGAGCGTTATCGCCGTTCCGAAGAATTCATCCGCTCGCTCAAGGGCATCTGGAGCCAGGACAATTTCACCTTTCGTGGTGACTTCTACCGCTTCGACAACTACAGCCTCAAACCGAAGCCGCTGGGGCAACCGGAAATTTTCCAGGGCGGCAGCTCCCGCGCGGCGCGAGACATGGCGGCGCGGGTGTCGGACTGGTACTTCACC
Source organism: Pseudomonas sp. LBUM1651 (assembly GCF_059716135.1). Classification (NCBI taxonomy): domain Bacteria; kingdom Pseudomonadati; phylum Pseudomonadota; class Gammaproteobacteria; order Pseudomonadales; family Pseudomonadaceae; genus Pseudomonas; species Pseudomonas sp. LBUM1651. The sequence goes on from NZ_CP166805.1 coordinate 2,816,118, forward strand.
AACGGCAATACCCCCGAAGGCATCAAGGCGCAAGTCGACGATATCCGGGCCAAGGCCGCCGCGAACAATCATTCGGTGAAAGTGGGGGTGAACGCATTTGTGATCGCCCGTGACACTGAAGAAGAGGCGCGAGCCGTGCTGGCGCAGATCATCGATCAGGCGGATCCAGACGCGGTGAATGCCTTTGGCGATGCGGCGAAGCAGGCGGGCAGGGCGTCACCGGAAGGCGAGGGCAACTGGGCCAAATCGACCTTCGAAGATCTGGTGCAGTACAACGACGGCTTCAAGACCAACCTGATCGGCACACCGCTGCAGATTGCCGAACGGATTGTGGCGTTGAAAGCGGTGGGTGTGGATTTGGTGCTGGCGGGGTTTCTGCACTTTCAGGAAGAGGTGGAGTATTTCGGCAAGCGGGTGTTGCCGTTGGTGCGGGAGCTTGAAGCCGAGGCGGGCGTGAAACAAGCCGCAGTCGCCTGACCGCCACAAAACCCATTGTGGGAGCGAGCCTGCTCGCGATGGCGGCGCGTCAGTCAACATCGATGTTGAATCTGATGGCCCCTTCGCTAGCAGGCTAGCTCCCACATTTTGATCTATGTGAGCTTATAGACCGAGATCGGACAGACTTGGGTGATCATCCGGCCGACGACCCAGCGGCCAGTGGAACTTGCGGTCGCTTTCCTTGATCGGCATGTCGTTGATGCAGGCGAACCGGTTGGCCATCAAGCCGTTCTCGTCGAACTCCCAGTTTTCGTTGCCGTAGGAACGGAACCAGTTGCCCGAGTCGTCGTGCCATTCATAGGCGTAACGCACAGCGATGCGGTTGCCGGTGAACGCCCAGAGTTCCTTGATCAGCCGATAGTCCAGTTCCTTGGCCCATTTGCGGGTCAGGAAACCTTTGGCTTCTTCACGGTTGTAGGCGAATTCGGCGCGGTTACGCCATTTGGTGTCCAGGGTGTAGGCGAGGGACACACGTTCCGGGTCACGGGAGTTCCAGCCGTCTTCGGCCAGGCGAACTTTTTCGATGGCGGACTCACGGGTAAAGGGCGGCAATGGCGGACGAACTTCGGCGTTAGACATTTAAAGTCTCCCTATCAAATTAAAGTTCAAGCAAGTTGTCGGGCTTGGTTAAAGTGTTACAGGTCCAATAACTTTCGCGCCATGCATTGCGCATTATCGGCTGCACTGTGATCACCCATGACAAGGGCCACGGTAATGGCACCGTCGATCAGGATCAGCAGCTGTTTGGCCAGCGTCTCCGGGTCTTTGGCGCCATGTTCGGTGCAGAGCTCGCGCACGTAGTCGAGCAGCTTCTGTTTGTGTTCCCTGGCGACCAGGCGAACCGGGTCTTGCGGGTCGCCGGTTTCACCGCTGGTGTTGATGAAGGCGCAGCCGCGGAAGCCTTCCGAGGCAAACCAGGCCTTGAGCACGGTAAACAGGTTGAGCAGGCGATCGGCCGGGGTTTCGGCTTGGTCGACGGCGCTTCTGTACCAGTGCATCCAGCGCACGTCGCGCCGTTGCAGGGCGGCGACGGTCAGCTCCTCCTTGTTGGCGAAGTAGCGGTAAATGCTTTTTCTGGAGACGCCGGCGGTTTTCACCAGAAGATCCATGCCGGTGGCCGCGATGCCACTTTTGTAGATCAACTTTTCGGTGACATCCAGAATGATGTCGCGTGTGTCGTTGCTAGTGATTTCGTTCATGCGACGAACAGTAGAACGATCGTTCTCCTTGGTCAAGAGAATATTTTCTTGTTGATTAGATAGCCATCGCTAGCAGGCTAGCTCCCACATTTGAAATGCATTCCCCTGTGGGAGCTAGCCTGCTAGCGATTGGGGGCAGCACAGACACCCACAAGACCCAAGCCCATCCATGGTGTAAGCTCTCAAACTCTCCGGATTCGACCCATTTGCGAGCCCTATGCCGTCGCTTTTCAAACGCTCTCTACTGCCCAAACTGCGCAGTTTTCCGCTGACCGCCGATGCCGTCACCATCCTCTCTGGCGCTGCCGAGTTCCGTCGTTGCCTGCTGGAAAAAATCGCCGCAGCGACCCAGCGCATCTACATCGTCGCGCTGTACCTGCAACAGGATGAAGCCGGCCAGGAAATTCTCGATGCCTTGCACGCCGCCAAACTGGCGCGTCCGGAACTGGACGTGGTGGTGGTCGTCGACTGGCTGCGCGCCCAGCGTGGCTTGATTGGTGCCGGCAAGCAGCCGGGCAACTCGGCGTGGTATCAGGAAACCACGCGCACCCACGAAAGCGTTGTGCCGGTGTACGGCGTGCCGGTGCAGACCCGCGAGCTGTTCGGCGTGCTGCATTTGAAAGGTTTCGTGATTGATGACTGCGTCATCTACAGCGGCGCCAGTCTCAACAACGTCTACCTGCACAAGTTCGACAAATACCGCTACGACCGTTATCACCTGCTGCAGAACAGCGCGCTGGCCGATTCGATGCAGCACCTGGTCCAGCACGGCCTGGTCGCCTCGAAAGCGGTGCACCGGCTCGATCTGCCGAACCTGCCGACCACCCGCAGCCTGCGCAACGACATTGGCGACCTGCGCAGCCGCCTCAAGCACGCCGCGTACGACACCACCACGGGCAGCACGGCCAAGGATGGTTTGTCGGTAAGTCCGTTGCTCGGGGTAGGCAAGAACAACCCGTTGAGCCGGGTGATCTGCGAGTTGATCGCCAGCGCCCAGCATCAGCTGACGATCTGCACGCCGTACTTCAACCTGCCGCTGGCAGTGACCCGGGAAATCAACCGGGCGCTGGCACGTGGCGTGAAGATCGACATCGTGGTCGGCGACAAGACCGCTAACGACTTCTACATCCCGCCGAGCGAGCCGTTCAAGGTGATCGCAGCATTGCCGTATCTCTACGAGATCAGCCTGCGCCGCTTCGCCAAGCGGCATCACCGCAGCATCGACAGCGGTCAGTTGAACCTGCACCTGTGGAAGGACGGCGACAACACCTATCACCTCAAAGGCATGTGGATCGATCAGCGTTACACCTTGCTGACCGGCAACAATCTCAACCCGCGAGCGTTCCGCCTCGATCTGGAAAACGCGTTGCTGATTGATGACCCGAAGGGGGAGTTGCTGCAGCCGCGTCGCAGTGAGTTGGCGGAGATTTTCCAGCACGCCACGCGCATCGAGCGGTATCAGGATCTGGAAACCCTGCCGGATTACCCGGCAGCGGTGGCCAAGTTTCTCAAGCGGGTGAGCCGGGTGCGGATCGAGCGGTTGCTGTACCGGATTTTGTAAGCCCGGGGCTGTTGGCGTGTTTGAAAATGCCTTCGCGGGCAAGCCTCGCTCCTACAGGGGAATGCGATCTTCTGTAGGAGCAAGGCTTGCCCGCGAAGGGGCCCGCTCAGACGCTACAAAAACTCAGTTCAACCCAAGCTTCCCACGCAACGTCGACAAGTCCTCAGCCAATGTATTCACCGGCCCAACCAGCGCTTTGCGGTCGCTGTCTTTCACCTTGTCGTAAGTCTCAAAACCACCCTCCTTGGTCTTGTACTTGGCCAGTGTCTTGTTGACCGTGGCAAAGTTCTTGTCGACCTTGGCAATGAACGCCGCGTCCTGCTTCTCGATCTGCGGACGGAACAGGTCGACGATTTTCTTCGCGCCGTCGATGTTGCCCTGGAAGTCGTAAAGATCGGTGTGGCTGTAGCGATCTTCTTCACCGGAGATCTTGGTCGCCGCGACCTCTTCCAGCAACGCCGCAGCGCCGCCCACCACTTTCTCAGGCGGGAAGGTCAGGCCGGCCACGCGGGTTTGCAGGTCTTTGACATCTTTGTTCAAGCCATCGGCCAACTCGCCCAGACCCTTGGTGCTCTTCTCGGAGAACAGCGAATATTCGATGCGGTGGAAACCGGTGAAGTCTTCGGCCTTCACACCTTTTTCGTGGTCGTCGACACGGGAGTCGATGGACGCGTCGAGGTCACTGAACAGTTCGGCAATCGGCTCGATGGACTCGTAGTAAACCCGGGTCGGTGCGTAGAGTTTTTGCGCGGTGGCGAGGTCGCCTTTCTTCACGGCGTCGGTGAATTTCTGGGTGTGGCTGGCCAGTTCGTCCAGTTGTTCAGTGACGTAAATCTTGTAGTCCGAGATCGGACCTACCAGTTCCAGCGGCGCCGTCGCCGCGAAAGCCGAAAGCGGGGTGTTGAGCAAACCAAGGGTCAGCAGTAACGCGAGTGGCGACTTTTTCATGGGACGGTTCCGTGTGGGGGTGTTTAGGCGTTTGTTGTTGTTGGTTGTGTTGCGTCAAGCAGTGAGCGACCGATGAAATCCCGGTCGCCCGTTACGCCCGGCAGGGTGAAGAAGTACCCGCCGCCGACCGGCTTGAGGTATTCCTCCAGCGGTTCGCCGTTGAGGCGGGTTTGCACGGTGATAAAGCCTTTTTCCAGGTCGGCCTGGTAACAGATGAACAACAAACCCATGTCCAGCTGACCGTTCTTGTTCACGCCGTTGGAGTAGTTGAACGGCCGGCGCAGGATCAGGTTGGCCTGGCTCGCGGCAGTGCGCGGGTTGGCCAGGCGGATGTGGGCGTCGAGTTTGGTCAGCTTGCCTTCCGGGTCTTTGGCGTAGTCCGGGACCTCGGTTTCATGGGCACCGTCCATGGGGGCGCCGGTGCTTTTGATCCGGCCGAGAATGCTTTCCTGTTCCTGCAGTGGCGTGCGGTCCCAGCGTTCGACGAAATTGCGGATGATCCGCACCGCTTGATAGCTGCCATTGGCTGCCCACGCCGGTTCGTCGCTGCCGGGCTGAACCCAGACGATGCTGTCCATGGCCTTGGCGTTGTTGGAGTCGGGGTTGGCCGAACCGTCGCGAAAGCCCAGAAAGTTACGCGCACTCTGTGCCGGCACGCCCGGTTTCGACGGTGCTTGCGGCGGCACGCTGCCTTCCTGTTTCCAGCGCACCAGCAGCAGGTCCGGCAGGTTTTTCACGATGTCGCGCAGGGCATGGATGTTGGTGTCGGCGGTGTTGGCGCAGAACTGCAAGCTCAGGTCGCCGTGGCAGCAATCGGCCTCCAACGCATCGTTGGGAAAACCGACCATGCGGCTCAGCCGTTTCGGTTTGGCGTTCGCCAGGCCAAAGCGCTCGTCGAACAACGATTCGCCGACCGACACGGTGATGGTCAGGTTATCCGGCGTGACCACCGGGCCAAGAATTCCTGAATCCACCGGCGGCAGTTTCGGATCGACCTGCGCCACCGGGCCACCCTTCATCAGGAACGCGATGCGCTCATTGAGTGTGCGAAACAGCCGCTCCAGGTCTTCGCGGTCGCTGGCCAACACATCAAACGACACCAGCATGCCGGACGCCGGTCGCGGAGTGACGATGCCGCTCTGGTGCGGGCCAGGGAAATCGTGGCGGTCCTCGGTCTTGTCGCTGCTCGGCGCTTCGGTGACTTGCGCGGGGCTGGCGGCCATGGCCGGGCAGCTCAATGCCGAACCGGCCAGGGCCACGCCGGCGGCGCCCAGGCCCATCAATATCCGGCGCCGCTGAAGGTTGAATTGCTCTGAATCGTTCATCTGAAGTTCGTCTTCTGCTATAGGCCGGAAAGGCCGAGGGCGGGATCGATGCCGTCGACTGCGTCGGCCAGCGCCTTGGCCTTGTCGGCGATCTGTTTGCGCTGTTCGGCGCTGACGCTGTCGTAGTTCGCGTAGCCGTTCTCGACCTTGAAGCCGTTGAGTTCGGCATCGAGGCTGGCGACGGCGCTGTCGAGGGTCGGCAGCAGTTCGGCGGCGGACTTGGTCAGCAGCGGGCGCAACAGGTCGATGACTTTGCGGGCAGCGTCAAGGTTGCCGGCGAAACCGTTCAAGTCGGTGTGGCTGTAGCGTTCTTCTTCACCGCTGCTGGCGCGCACGTCGCCCAGGTTGTTGAGGTTGCGCACCACAATGCTGACCAGTTGTTCCGGCGGCAGCGATTGGGCGAGCAGTTGTTGCTTGAGCGTGGTGACGTCGGTCAGCAGCCGCTGGGCCACCGGTGTCAGGCCGTCGAGGGTGCGTTGCTGGAACAGCGCATATTCAAGGCGATGGAAGCCGCTGAAGCCCGGATCCTGCTCACGTTTTTCAAAGTAATCGGCGCGGGCGTTGATGGTGTTGTCGAGTTCGGCGAGACGCTGTGCAGCCGGGGCGATGCGCTGATACGCGATGCGGGCCGGGACGTACAACGCTTGCGCCTGGCTCAGGTCGCCGGCCTCGATGGCTTGCTCAAGCGCGGTGACGGCTTTGATCAATGCGGTGCTTTGGCTGCTGAGGTAAACGCGGAACTCCGACAGCGGCCCGACGAAAGCGACCATCGACGGTTTGGCTTTGGCCGCGGCATCGGAAGCGGCGGTAGGTGTCACGTGCAGCGTGCCGCGTGGATTGCTCAGCAGGCCGCAGGTAATCGCGTAATCGCCGGGCAACAGGTTGGCGTTGATCACCTGGCTAAGGCCGGGCGCGATGTTTTCCCGTTCTTCGATCACCAGCACGCCATCGAGGATTTCCCACTCAACGGCGCGGTCCGAGCGGTTGACGATGCGGAAACTGGCTCGACCGGCCGGCACCGTCAACGCATTCGGCTCGCAGCTGTGCGGGTGAATGGTCACCAGCACTTCGTCATGGTTGCTCTGACGTTTGGCCGCGGCCATTTTCGAGGCGTAGTAGAACAGGCCGGCGGCGGCGATCATCACGATCACCGAACCGGCCACCGCCCAGCGCAAGGCACGGGGAGGGGAGGCCTGAGGAGGGGCTTCATTTGGCATGGGTGCCCTTACTGACTGGAATCATTGCTGGAAATCGCAACCCTGTAGGAGCGAGCTCGCTCGCGAAAACACCACAGGCGCCGCTGTACATCTGGTTTTGCGCGTTATCGTTAACGACCATCGCGAGCAAGCTCGCTCCTACAGGGGGGCGGGGCGGGCATGAAGAACATCACCAGCGCCACCACCAGGTAAATCAGATAAGCGCCGAGGGTGCTGACAGTCGGCGCATCCTGATACCCGAACATGCCGGCCAGCACCGAACCCAGCGGGCCGTCCATCGGCAGCGTGGCGCTGAAATCGAACAGCACGGTTTGCAGGTGATTCCAGACCCCGGCTTCATGCAGCGCTTGTACGGAGTTGGCGAGGATCCCGGCAGCCACCACGAGGATGAACAGGCCGGTCCAGCGGAAGAACGCGCCGAGGTTCAGGCGCATGCTGCCGGTGTAGATCAGGAAACCGACGATGATCGCCAGGATCAGACCGAGCAGGGCACCGATCGGCGCGGCCGGGCCTTCGCTTTGCTGGAACACCGCGAGCAGGAAGAACACCGTTTCCAGGCCTTCCCGGGCGACGGCGAAAAACACCATGGCGATCAGCGCTGTCACCTGATGTCTGGAACCGGTCAACGCGTGATCGAGGGAGGCGTGCAGCGAATGCTTGATCGAACGCGCCACCTTGCGCATCCAGAACACCATGGAACTGAGAATGCCGACGGCGACCAGGCCGACCACGCCTTCGAACAGTTCCTGTTGTTTCTGCGGAAATTCGGCGCTGACCAGCTCCAGGCCACCACCCACCAGCAGGGCCAGTGCAGCAGCGAGGAATACGCCAATCCACACGGCGGGCATCCATTGGCCGCGGCCGGTTTGTTTGAGGTAGCTGGCGATGATGCCAACGATCAATGCGGCCTCAATGCCTTCGCGCAGCATGATCAGAAAAGGAACAAGCATTCAGCACCGTCTCGGAATTAGATAGGGTGCTAATTTGTAACATAATGACACTCATTCCCAAATAGCAATCATTGACATTAACCTGAACCTAAGCTGAACAACCTTAAGATCACCTCGTCTCTGTAGGAGCAAGGCTTGCCCGCGAAGAACGATGATGCGGTTTCACGGCAAGACCGAGTCGACTGCTTCGCGGGCAAGCCTTGCTCCTACAGGGATTTTCGGTGCCCACAAGTGATCTGCGCCGGGCTGTTGGCTGCGCTAATATGCCCACCACTCAAACAACAGGGCACACCCCGCTCAATGTCGGAAAAAGACACCATCTCCATTCAACTGGTGCGTGAAGCGCTGTTGCAAAGTTGCGCCCCCGGCGCCGCCACCGACGAGGTGTTGAACAAGGTCGGCATCGATCCGGCGCTGCTCGAATCGTCCACAGCCCGCGTGCCGGCCACCGCGTACGCACGGCTTTGGCGCTTACTGGCCCGGCGTCGGGACGATGAGTTTTTTGGCATGGACCCGCGCAAGCTCAAATCCGGCAGTCTGGCGTTTCTGTGCCGCTGCTCCATGGTCCAGCCGAGCCTCGCCGCCGGGCTGACCTCGGGGCTGGGGTTTCTGTCGTTGATGCTCGAACACCTGCCCGCGCAGCTGGTTCGCCAGCAAAGCCTCGCGGAGATCGTGCTTTTGGAAGACGACCAGGACCCGCGTCGCGCCTTTACCTATTTCACCTACTGGATGATCGTTCACGGCGTGGCCTGTTGGCTGGCGGGGCGACGGATTCCGATTCTGGCCATCGAGTTGCGCTGCCCGCAGCCGGATTTCTGTGACGACTATCAGGTGATGTTCTCCGAAAACCTGCGTTTCGACCGGCCGCGCACCCGGATGATCTTCTCGGCCGATTGCCTGGATTTGCCGATCAAACGTAGCGCGGAAGAACTCAAGCGATTCCTGGCCCATGCGCCGGCCAATATTCTGGTCAAGTACCGCGACCCGGAGAGCCTCGCCAGTCGCATCAAGCACGATTTGCGGCAATTGCCCGCCGAACAATGGCCGGAGACCGAACCTCTGGCGCAACGACTGTGCATGTCGGCCTCGACCTTGCGTCGGCGGCTGGCGGAAGAGGGGCAGACGTATCAGGGGCTCAAGGACAGCGTGCGCAAGGAATTGGCCATCGTCTGGCTGGCTGAACCGAGTATCAGCTTTGCCGAGATCGCCACGCGGCTGGGGTTTGCCGATGCGAGTTCGTTCTACAAGGCGTTTCGCAAGTGGTCGGGGTCGAATCCGGGGCATTATCGGAGTTTGATTCTGAACGAGGCTGACTGATCCAGACCTTGTATGGATACAGCCGGCCTCTTCGCGAGCAGGCTCGCTCCCACAGGGGAAATGCATTCCAAATGTGGGAGCGAGCCTGCTCGCGAAGAGGCCCTTACAGGCACCACACCTCTCAAACCTTGGCCAAACCAGTCAGACAACTTGATAGCTTTGACCATTGCCCCACCCCCCGCGCAGAGCGAGTATTTCCCTGTTGGTTACGGTTCCCCCAACCTAATAAAAATACAGAGGGATTCTGGCAATGCGCGATTACTTGTCTGCCACGTCACAGTTCAATTATCAGCACACCGTCGACGCCGCACTCGCGGGCGATCTGACGGTCCTCAATGCCTGCGTCGAGTGTTGCGACCGGCATGCATTGCCAGGTCGTATCGCGCTGTTCTGGGAAGGCCGCGACGGCGCCAGTGCGACGTACACCTTCAGCGACCTGCAGGACAAGGCTGCGCGTTTCGCCAATTTCCTCCTGGCGCAGGGCGTGAAGAAAGGCGACAAGGTCGCCGGCCTCCTGCCGCGCAATATCGAATTATTGATTACCGTGTTCGCCACCTGGCGCATCGGCGCGGTGTATCAACCGCTGTTCACCGCGTTCGGCCCCAAAGCCATTGAGCACCGCCTGAGCAGTTCCGGCGCCAAAGTGGTGGTGACCGACGCGGTCAACCGCTCCAAACTCGCTGAAGTTGCCGACTGTCCGACCATCGTCACTGTCGGTGGCGCGAAAGGCCAGGGCATTGTCCGTGGTGATTTCAGTTTCTGGGCCGAACTGGCCAACTATTCCCCTGATTGCGAACCGGTGCTGCTGACCGGCGAAGACCCGTTCCTGCTGATGTTCACCTCGGGCACCACCGGTCCCTCGAAAGCATTGTCCGTGCCGCTCAAGGCCATCGTCGCCTTCCAGAGCTACACCCGTGACGCCGTCGACTTGCGCCCGGAAGACGCATTCTGGAACGTCGCCGATCCGGGCTGGGCGTACGGCATCTATTTCGGCGTTACCGGACCGATGTCGATGGGGCATCCGATCACCTTTTACGATGGCCCGTTCACCCTCGAAAGCACCTGCCGGGTGATCAACAAATACGGGATCACCAACCTCACCGGGTCGCCGACTGCGTATCGCCTGCTGATCGCCGGCGGTGACGAGTTCGCCAAATCGATCAAGGGTAAATTGCGCATCGTCAGCAGTGCCGGCGAGCCGTTGAACCCGGAAGTGATCCGCTGGTTCGCCGATAACCTCGGCGTGGTGATTCATGACCATTATGGCCAGACCGAATTGGGCATGGTCCTGTGCAACCACCACGGCCTCGAACACCCGATACACATGGGTGCCGCCGGTTTTGCCTCGCCGGGCCACCGCATCGTGGTGCTCGACGACGAGAACAAGGAACTGGGCGTCGGCCAGCCGGGCATCCTGGCCATCGACCGCACCCAGTCGCCGATGTGCTGGTTCGCCGGTTACGAAGGCGCGCCCACCAAGGCCTTCGTCGGCAACTATTACCTGAGCGGCGACACCGTCGAGTGGAACCCGGACGGCAGCATCAGCTTCGTCGGCCGCAGTGATGACGTGATCACCACCTCCGGCTACCGCGTCGGCCCGTTCGACGTCGAAAGCGCGTTGATCGAACACCCGGCCGTGGTCGAAGCGGCGGTGGTGGGCAAGCCCGACCCGGAGCGCACTGAGCTGGTCAAAGCGTTCGTCGTGCTCAGCGCGCAATACCGCGCCGCACCCGAACTGGCCGAAGAGCTGCGCCAACACGTGCGCAAGCGCCTGGCCGCGCACTCGTACCCCCGTGAAATCGAATTTGTCAGTGAGTTGCCGAAAACCCCAAGCGGCAAATTGCAGCGCTTTATCTTGCGCAACCAGGAAATCGCCAAGGCTCAAGAGGCTGCGGCGAAGAACGTTTCAGCTTGAATCCAAGGAAACAATGATGCAGATCGAAAACAAGGTTTTTCTCGTCACCGGTGGTGCCTCCGGGCTCGGCGCGGCCACGGCTGAAATGCTGGTCGCGGCCGGCGCCAAAGTGATGCTGGTGGACATGAACGCCGACGCCGTTGCAGCTCAGGCCGAACGTCTGGGTGCGCAAAGCGTGGTCGCGGACATCAGCAACGAAGCGGCAGCTGAGGCGGCGGTGCAGGCGACAGTCAAAGCCTTCGGCGGCCTGAACGGTCTGGTCAACTGCGCCGGCATCGTCCGTGGCGAGAAGATCCTCGGCAAGAACGGCCCGCACGCGCTGGCCAGTTTCAGCCAGGTGATCAACGTCAACCTGATCGGCAGCTTTAACATGCTGCGTCTGGCGTCGGCGGCCATCGCCGAAACCGAGCCGGATGTCGATGGCGAGCGCGGGGTGATCATTAACACCGCGTCGGCTGCGGCCTACGACGGTCAGATCGGCCAGGCGGCTTATGCCGCGTCCAAAGGCGCGATCGTCAGCCTGACCTTGCCCGCTGCCCGTGAGCTGGCGCGCTTCGGCATTCGCGTGATGACCATCGCTCCGGGTATTTTCGAAACGCCGATGATGGCCGGCATGACCCAGGACGTCCGCGATTCCCTTGCCGCTGGCGTGCCGTTTCCGCCACGTTTGGGCAAACCGGGCGAGTATGCCGCGCTGGTCAGGCATATCATTGAAAACAGCATGCTCAATGGCGAGGTGATCCGTCTCGACGGTGCCTTGCGCATGGCCGCCAAGTAAGGAGGATTTGTCATGACCCTTTCCAACGATCCCATTGTTATCGTCAGCGCCGTCCGCACCCCGATGGGTGGTTTCCAGGGCGAACTGAAAAGCCTGACCGCGCCACAACTGGGCGCCGCCGCCATTCGTGCCGCTGTTGAACGCGCCGGTGTGGCGCCGGATGCGGTTGAAGAAGTGTTGTTCGGCTGCGTGCTGCCCGCCGGTCTCGGCCAGGCCCCGGCGCGTCAGGCTGCACTGGGCGCCGGGCTGGATAAATCGACCCGCTGCACCACCCTGAATAAAATGTGCGGTTCCGGCATGGAAGCGGCCATCCTGGCCCACGACATGCTGGTCGCCGGCAGCGCCGATGTTGTCGTCGCCGGCGGCATGGAAAGCATGTCCAACGCGCCGTACCTGCTGGACCGCGCCCGCAGCGGTTACCGCATGGGCCACGGCCGTGTGCTCGATTCCATGTTCCTCGATGGCCTGGAAGACGCCTACGACAAGGGCCGCCTGATGGGCACCTTCGCCGAGGACTGCGCCGAAACCAACGGCTTCAGCCGCGAAGCTCAGGATGCGTTTGCCATCGCGTCGACCACCCGCGCACAGCAGGCGATCAAGGACGGCAGCTTCAAGGACGAAATCGTTCCGCTGACCGTAACCGTCGGCAAAGAGCAGGTGGTGATCAGCAATGACGAGCAACCACCGAAAGCCAAACTGGACAAGATCGCCTCGCTGAAACCGGCGTTCCGTGAAGGCGGCACCGTGACAGCGGCCAACTCCAGTTCTATTTCCGATGGCGCCGCGGCACTGGTGTTGATGCGCCGTTCCGAAGCTGAAAAACGCGGTTTGAAACCACTCGCGGTGATCCATGGCCACGCGGCATTCGCCGACACGCCGGGCCTGTTCCCGGTGGCACCGATCGGCGCAATCAAGCGGCTGATGAAGAAAACCGGCTGGTCGCTGAACGACGTCGATCTGGTCGAAGTCAACGAAGCGTTTGCCGTGGTTGGCATGGCAGCGATGACCCATCTGGAAATCCCTCACGAGAAACTCAACGTTCACGGTGGTGCCTGCGCCCTGGGCCACCCGATCGGTGCGTCCGGCGCGCGGATTCTGGTGACCTTGCTCTCGGCCCTGCGCCAGAAAGGCCTGAAACGTGGCGTCGCAGCTATTTGCATCGGTGGCGGTGAGGCCACGGCAATGGCCGTGGAATGCCTGTACTAGGCCAACCTCACCCCTGTGGGAGCCAGCCTGCTGGCGATGACGGTGTGTCATAAAAGTAGAAACTGACTGACACGACGCCATCGCCAGCAGGCTGGCTCCCACAGAGTTCTGTGTCGTACCCCGGATTTTAAGGATTCACCATGATTCCCAATGACGACCAACAACAGATCCGCGACATGGCCCGGCAGTTTGCCCAGGAGCGGCTGAAACCGTTCGCCGCCGAGTGGGACCGCGAGCACCGTTTCCCCAAGGAAGCCATCGGCGAGATGGCCGAACTGGGTTTCTTCGGCATGCTGGTGCCGGAGCAGTGGGGCGGTTGCGACACCGGTTACCTGGCCTACGCCATGGCGCTGGAAGAAATCGCCGCCGGCGACGGCGCCTGCTCGACCATCATGAGCGTGCACAACTCGGTCGGTTGCGTGCCGATCCTCAACTACGGCAACGACGATCAGAAAGAGCGCTTCCTCAAGCCGCTGGCCAGCGGTGCAATGCTTGGCGCCTTCGCGTTGACCGAGCCACAAGCCGGCTCCGATGCCAGCGGTTTGAAAACCCGCGCACGTCTCGAAGGCGATCACTACGTTCTCAATGGCTGCAAGCAGTTCATCACCTCCGGGCAGAACGCCGGGGTGGTGATCGTGTTTGCGGTGACGGACCCAAGTGCCGGCAAACGCGGGATCACCGCGCTGATCGTGCCGACCGATTCGCCGGGCTATAAAGTCGCCCGCGTCGAAGACAAACTCGGCCAGCACGCCTCCGACACCTGCCAGATTCTGTTCGAAGACGTCAAAGTGCCGGTGGCCAACCGACTGGGCGAGGAGGGCGAAGGCTACCGGATCGCCCTCGCCAACCTCGAAGGCGGCCGCGTGGGCATCGCCTCACAATCGGTGGGCATGGCCCGCGCCGCGTTTGAAGCGGCCCGGGATTACGCCCGTGAGCGCGAGAGTTTCGGCAAACCGATCATCGAACACCAGGCCGTCGCGTTTCGCCTGGCGGACATGGCGACCCAGATCGCCGTTGCCCGGCAGATGGTGCATTACGCCGCAGCGTTGCGTGACAGCGGTAAACCGGCGCTGGTCGAAGCCTCCATGGCCAAGCTGTTCGCCTCGGAAATGGCTGAAAAGGTCTGCTCCGCCGCATTGCAAACCCTCGGCGGTTACGGTTACCTGAACGACTTCCCGCTGGAGCGGATCTACCGCGACGTGCGGGTGTGCCAGATCTACGAAGGCACCAGTGATATTCAGCGCATGGTCATTTCGCGCAGTCTTTAAGAAGGAGTCCATTGTGAGTTACGAAACGATTTTGCTGGAAACCCACGGCCGTGTCGGCCTGATCACCCTGAACCGTCCGCAGGCGCTGAACGCGCTGAACGCGCAGATCGTCAGCGAACTGAACCACGCCCTCGATGGCCTGGAAGCGGATTCGAACATCGGTTGCATCGTGCTGACCGGCTCGAAGAAAGCCTTCGCCGCCGGTGCCGACATCAAGGAAATGGCCGAGCTGACCTACCCGCAGATCTACCTCGATGATTTGTTCAGCGACAGTGATCGCGTGGCTAACCGCCGTAAGCCGATCATCGCCGCAGTTAACGGTTTTGCCTTGGGCGGTGGCTGCGAGCTGGCGTTGATGTGCGATTTCATCCTGGCAGGTGACAACGCGAAGTTCGGTCAACCGGAAATCAACCTCGGCGTGCTGCCGGGCATGGGCGGCACCCAGCGCCTGACTCGCGCAGTCGGTAAAGCCAAGGCGATGGAAATGTGCCTGAGCGGGCGTTTGATTGATGCGGTTGAAGCGGAGCGTTGCGGGATTGTCGCGCGGATCGTGCCGGCGGATGAATTGCTGGAGGAAGCGCTGAAAGTCGCGGCGTTGATCGCCAAGAAGTCGTTGCCGATTGCGATGATGGTCAAGGAAAGCGTCAACCGCGCGTTTGAGGTGAGCCTGTCGGAAGGCGTGCGCTTTGAACGTCGGGTGTTCCATGCGGCGTTTGCGACGCAGGATCAGAAGGAAGGGATGGCGGCGTTTATTGCCAAGCGTGAGGCGGAGTTCGTCGGTAAGTGATGCGGCGTCTTCAATGACCCCCTCGCGAGCAGGCTCGCTCCCACAAGGGAACGCAAATCCCCGTAGGAGCGAGCTTGCTCGCGAAAAAGGCAAGGGCACCGCGTTTGTTCAGACACCCCACGTCATCGTTGATCACCATCGCGAGCGAGCTCGCTCCTACAGGGCTTCACACCTGATAGTTTTTCAGCTCCCGGGCAATCACCATCCGCTGTATCTCGCTCGACCCTTCATAGATCTGCGTAATCCGCGCATCCCGGTAATAACGCTCCACCGGGTAATCCTCCAGATACCCATAGCCGCCATGAATTTGCATCGCTGACGAGCAGACCTTTTCAGCCATTTCCGACGCAAACAGCTTGGCCTGCGAAGCCTCTGACAAACACGGCTTGCCCGCACTGCGCAACCGCGCGGCATGCAGGATCAGCAACCGCGCCGCGTTCAGGCGGGTGTGCATGTCGGCCAGCATATTGGCAATGCTCTGGTGCTCGATGATCGGCTTGTCGAACTGCACGCGATCACGGGAGTAGGCCAGCGCCGCCTCGAACGCAGCACGCGCGATGCCCAGCGCCTGCGCGGCGATGCCAATGCGTCCGCCTTCGAGGTTGGACAGCGCAATGGCCAGGCCTTTACCGCGTTCACCCAACAGATTGGCTTCGGGAATGGCGCAGTTGCTCAGGGTCACCGCACAGGTATCGGAAGCACGGATGCCCATCTTGTGTTCGGTGCGATCAACGATGAAACCGGCGGTATCGGTTGGCACCAGAAACGCTGAAATACCACGCTTGCCCAGATCCGGATCGGTCACGGCAAACACGATCGCCAGTTTCGCCCGTTTGCCGTTGCTGACAAATTGCTTGGCGCCGTTGATCACCCACTGGCCGTCGCGCAGTTCGGCGCGGGTGCGCAGGTTGTGCGCTTCGGAGCCGGCTTGCGGCTCGGTCAGGCAGAAGCAGCCGATGGTCTGACCGCTGGCGAGATCCGGCAACCAGGTCTGTTTCTGCTCTTCGGTGCCGTAATTCAGAACCGGGCCGCAACCCACGGAATTGTGGATGCTCATCAGTGCGCCCGTGGCGCCGTCGCCGGCGGAAATCTCTTCCACCGCCAGGGCATAGGCGACGTAATCGACGTAAGTGCCGCCCCATTCCTCAGGCACCACCATGCCCAGCAGGCCCAATTCGCCCATCTTCGCTACCAGGCCATCATCGATCCAGCCGGCCTTTTCCCAGGCTTGCGCATGGGGCGCGATTTCGCCGCGGGCAAAATCCCGGGCCATGTCGCGGATCATGACTTGTTCTTCGCTCAATTCGATATCGTGCATGGCTCAGCTCCCGCTCCGGTCAAACCCTGTGAAGAAACTCGCGACGTGCTCGGCGTCCAGCGCCTGCAAGGTCGGCGGGTTCCAGCGCGGTTTCTTGTCTTTGTCGATCAGCAAGGCGCGTACGCCTTCGATCAGGTCGCCGCGCTCGAACCACTGACGGTCCAGGTGCAGCTCAAGGGCGAAGCAGTCTTCCAGACTCAGGTGCCGGCCGCGACGGAGCATTTCCAGGGTCACGCCCATGGCCAGCGGTGAACGGCTTTCCAGCAGGTCAGCCGTGGTAGTCGCCCATTCATGGCTGTCGGCAACCGTGACTTCGCGCAGTAGCTCAACAATACTCGGCACGTCGGGCAGGGCGAAGAAGTGATCGATGGCCGGGCGCAGTTTGCTCAGTGGCGCATCGGGCAATTGCTGCACCGCGAGTTGCGCCAGCAGACCTTGCAGGTCTTTTAACGGCGTGTCGCGCCACGTCAGTTGATCGAGGTGCTCGTCCAGGATCGCCAGTTTTTCGCTGTCCAGATACCAGTCGGCCAACCCGCAATAGAGGGCGTCGGCTGCGCGAATCTGCACGCCGCTGACGCCGAGGTAAATACCCAGTTCGCCGGGCACGCGGGGCAGGAAATGACTGCCGCCCACATCCGGGAAGTAACCGATCGCCACTTCCGGCATCGCCAGACGGCTTTTCTCGGTCACCACCCGCAAGTCGGCGCCTTGCACCAGCCCCATGCCGCCACCCAGGACAAAACCGTCCATCAAGGCGAGTACGGGTTTGCGGTAATGGTGGATAGCGAGGTCGAGGGCGTATTCCTCGACAAAGAAATCTTCGTGCAGCGTGCCGCCATTCTTGAAGCTGCCATACAGCGAGCGGATGTCGCCGCCGGCACAGAAGGCTTTCTCGCCAGCGCCGCGCAAAACCACGGCGTGAATCTGCGGATCGTTTGCCCAGGCGTCAAGCTGGCGGTGCAGGTGGCGGACCATGTCCAGAGTGATCGCGTTGAGACCGGCGGGGCGATTGAGGGTCAGGTGACCGATGTGGTTGCGAACCTCGGCCAGCACTTCATTTTGCGTGGCATCCATGGACGAAGTCCCCTTCGATGAAACCTGAGCAGTCATCACTAACTCCCTGCTTTTATTGTTCTTTATAGAGAAGCTCGCGCGCGAGCGATGCTGGATCGTAACAGTGCAAATTTGTGATGTACAACCGGGATATGTGCAGGTTCTTTCTGCATATTTGCCTCACCGCCAATATGGGAGCGGGCTGTGCTGTGTCAGGTTCTACTGCTGAGCACTTCACCAATGCTGCGGCGCTTGGCGTGCAGTTCGCTGGCATGGACCAGTTGCTCGAGGTCTTCCGGGGTGACGTCAATGAAGGCTTCCATGTCCGCCAACGCGAGTTTCAGATCTTGGGCAGTGATGGCCTGGCGATCGATCGGCGGATGATCGGCGGGTACCACGGCCACCGGTTCGCTGGCGCGTTTTGGGTAACGAATGCGCGTCAGGTTGTTATAAACCAGGGCGCTGAACAACATCGTCGAGGCGCCGAGCATCACCGGGGCGAGGGCTTTCCAGTCCAGGGCGATGGTCGCCGGGTCGGCCAACACCAACGTCAGGGCCAATGCGCCGGCCGGCGGATGCAGGCAGCGCAGCCAGCACATCAGAATCAGCGCCATGCCCGCTGCCAGGCAAGCGCTGCCAAGGGTTCGTCCGAGCACATGAGCGGCCAGCAGCGCGACCATGCCGGCGCTCAAGTAGCCACCGAGAATCGACCAGGGTTGCGCCAGTGCGCCGGAGGACACCGCGAACAACAACACCGCCGAGGCACCCAGCGGTCCGATCAGGTGCTGCGCGACTTCGATGCCGAATACCTGGGAGCAGAGCCAGACGCTGAACATCGTGCCCAAGGCCATGCCGATGGCAGCGCGGCTCCATTCCGAGGGGCGGGTGTTGACGGCGGCAGGTAACCAGCGAGCAAGCACTTGGCAAACGACCCATTGAAAAATCGAGGAAAAAAAAAGGCTTAGCTGGGATACCCAGAAAGCCCTTGAAGTTGTTCCAACAATTGGGGGAGGAACGGGGCACAGTGTGCCGTTCATTCCCGATGCTGACAAATTCATATTAATGCAGTTTTAGTGCATTATTTTTGCTGTAAGGCAACTCGGCGCCCACTCATGAAACACAGGAAGCCGCCCATGGCGGTCAGTGCGCTCAAGGCATAAAACATCGTCGGCGCCGGCGTGTGCATCAGCAGGAACCCGCAAATCACCGGGCTCAGCGCACCACCGAGGGCCGCGAGGTTCTGCGCGCCGTAGTAGCTGCCGCGCAATTCCTCAGGCGCCAGGGTGTCGACGAAGAGGAATTCGGCGGGGTAAATGATCATTTCGCCGAGGGTGAAAATGAACATCGCCACGCACCACGACACCAGGCTATCGGCCAGGCTGAAGCCGATCAGGCCGAGGATGAACAGGCTGGTGCCACCGGCAATCCAGTAACGCAGTTGTTCACGCTTGAGGAAACGCCCGATCTGGTATTGCAGCAGGATCACGCTGATGGCATTGCAGGCGAGCAGGGCGGCCATGGTTTCCAGGGCGCGCTTGGAGTCGTGGGTCACCAGCAGGTATTGCGACAGGTACAGGGTGAAACGCCCGTGGACCACGGTGCTGAGCAAACAGCCGCAGGTAAACATGATCAGCGTGCGGTCGTTTTTCAGGGTGATCAGGGTTTTCAGGAAACTCTGTGGCTGACCGATCGCGGGTGTCTGCGCCGAGTCCTTGGGGATTCCGCTCATCAAAAAGATGCTGAAAAACGCGATGGCGCCGGCGATCAGGAACGGCGCAATCGGGTACACCCCGGCAATCACCACGCCGAGCATCGGGCCCGTGGCGTAACCGATGTTGGTCAGGGTGTAGCGCAATGAAAAGGCCTTGGCGCGCTGGCCCATGGGCAGGTTTTCACTGAGGATCGCCTTCGACCCGATCAGGAACAGCGCCGACGCCGTCTCGGTGATCACCAGGGTGAGGGTGGTCAAATACAGGTTCTCGGCGAAGGTCAGCAGCACGAAACCGATGGCGCTGGAGAGCATGGCGAGGATCAGCAGCCGGCGCTTTTCGAGGCGGTCGATGATGTAACCACCGTAAAGCGCGAGCAGGGTGGCGATGAACACCGCGATGCCCAGCAGCAAGCCAACGTCCTGTTGGTTGAGGCCGAGCTTGTTGCTCAGGAATAGCGTAAGCAACGGGCTGGTGATGGCGCGGCTGACGACGATGGTCAGCGAGACGATCATCAATCGGCGGATAACGAGCGAGTAAGTGGCCACGGTGGGGCAAATGTCCTTATTCAGATTTCATGGTGTACGTCGATGTACGTGTCGCGGCCATTCGCGGGCAAGTCGAATCGTCGCACCGCTCGCTCCTACAGGGGCCGCGCAAACCTGTAGGAGCAAGGCTTGCCCGCGAAGAGGCCAGAACAGGCATTGCAAGATTCAAGTCAGCCACCGATCCAGCGACCGAACCGATTCCAACGCTTCCAGCCGCCACAACTGCCCGATCAATTCCTCAGCCTGCGACCTCGGCATCACCCGCCCGGCCAAACTGAAAAACTTCTCCTCCAGCGCCTCGTCACTCAACGGATTCCCCGGCGCCCCCAACGGTGGATCGACACAAAGGCTCGCCCGCCGACCGTCCACGGTCCGCACGCTGACAACAGGCTCGTCATCCTCTGACAGTTGCAGGTCCACTTCAAGGCGAATGCGCGACATCCACTGGGCAATCCGCGGATCGCCTCGCTGTTCATCGTCATAGGCTTCCAGTCGGCAGTGGCCATGCACCAGTCGGGCGGCGAGGGCGTACGGCAGGCTCATCTGCGCCGCCGCCAGCGTGCTCACGTCCTGACCGCTGCACATGTCCTGCAGGAAGCCGCACAGCGACACCTGAATGTCTTCGACCTGATCGACGTTGACCCGCAGTTGGTCCAGCAACAGCCCCAGCGCGTCGATTGCCGAATGCGTCCCTCGGCATGAGGCGTACGGCTTGATCGAACAGCGGGAGAGTTTCCACACGATCCCGAGATCCGCATCCAGCGCCTCGGGTTGAGCCGTCTCAACGGCCAGGGTCTTGAGAAACCCGCCCCAGACGTCATCGAATAACTTCGTCGGCCCCGTGACGCCTTGCAGCGCAAACCGCGCTGCCAGCAGTCCACCCTCGGCCGCGCGACCGCTGTGCAGTTTTTTGCTTTGCGAGCCGTCATGAATGAAGGCCCACAATCCGCCGCTGAAACTGCCGGCGATGCCCAGTGCCGACACCATTTGTTCGACGTTCAAACCCAGGATGAGCCCACTCGCGGCCGCCGCGCCGAATACGCCGCAGGTCGCCGTGGAGTGCCAACCGGCGCCGTTGTGCGCCGAATAACCACCACAGGCTTCAAGCACGCGGCGGCCGACGTCGTAGCCGATGACCACGGCGGTGATCAACTCGCGACCGCTGACAGGCCTTGCAGACATCGAAACAGCGGCCATCACCGCCGGCAACACCACCGCGCCGGAATGATCGCAGCCACCGGTGTCATCCAGTTCCAGCGCATGGGCGGCGACGCCGTTGAGCATGGCGGCCTGAGCGGCGCCGACCCGCACCTCCGTGCCCCAGACCAGCGTGGTGCCGCTTTCACCCTCGAACACCTGACGTGCCTGCTTTGCCACGTCGCTGCCAGCTCCGGCCAGCGTCGCGCCAAAGGTGTCGAGGATGTGCCGCGTGGCTTGCGCCACCAGTACCGGTGGCAAGTTTTCAAATCGTGTGTCGACGCAAAATTGCGCCAGTCGTTGCAGGCGTTCGGTCATAGGAGGTAATCCCGATAGTGCCGCTCGTACACCGACGCCGGGTGATCCTCGGCCACAGGCGGCGCCGATTCAGCCCACCATTGAGCGACGTCGGCACCGGTGGCGATCCACACGTCGTCCGGCTGCTGAATGCCCTGCAGCAATTCGCGCAACACGCCAATCCGTCCCGGTGTGGCAATGATCTCGGGGTGCAGGCGCAGCACATAACACAGCCCGAAGCGGTGAAACCCGGCGAAGTCCATTTGCAGGTTGCCCAGGGTGTGGCTGTAGGACGCGATCCGCGATTGCGCCGGCGGCACCGCCGGGCTCAGGTTGAAGGCGAAGTAGGGTTCATCTTCCAGTTCGTAATGCAATGGCAGCTCGATCACGCCGGGCGCCGTGGGGTGAGCGAACGGCAAATCATCGCCACGCCACGAGGAAGACCAGCGAATGCCTTGATCCCGTAGTGCCTCGATGAACCCCGGTGCACCGTTGCCGGCCGGAATGCGAAACCCGGTCGGGCGTTGACCGGTCAGCGCTTCCAACGCTTCGCAGCCACGGGCGATCTCGGCGCTCTGCTGCTTCAGATCGAGTGTGTCGTAGTTCTGGTGACGATACCCGGCGCAGGCAATCTCATGCCCGCCCGCCTGAATCGCCCGGATGTGTTCCGGGTTCTCCTCGGCAACGATGCCGGGGACAAACCAGCTGCTGCACACACCCAGTTTTTCGAACAGGCCAAGCAAGCGGTCGACGCCGCGTTGAGTGCCGTAACGCCAGACTGACAGCGTCTTGTCGCGCCCGGCGACTTCGGGCGCCTGGGTGAGAATGCCGTGGATGTCGTTGTAATCGACGGTCAGCACCACGGCGCAGCGATAGCCTTTGGGCCAGAGAGTGGAATCAGCCATGGTGATGCTCCTTCAGCCACCACTGGGCGACATCGCGGCAGGTGGCGAACCACACGTCGTTGCGCTGGCGCATGTGTTCGAATAGTTTTTCCAGCAACAGGATGCGTCCTGGTTTGCCAGTGATCTTGGGGTGGAACAGGGTGGTCAGGCACAACCCTTCATTCATGGCGCCGTCGTATTCGCGGCACCAGTTGTCCAGGGTCAGCTCATAACTGGCGGTGCGGTCCAGCCCGGAAGGGAAGTCCGGCGCACGGGTGTAGGCGAGGGAGGCGTAGTCGTCCATTTCCCAGCGGCCGGGGATTTCCACCAGCGGCGTATCGAACCCGGGGACGTTGACCAGATAGGGCCGGTCATCGCCGCGCATGCTGCTGGAATAGGTCACGCCGGCTTCCACCAGCATCGCCGGTGTCTCGGCGCGCCAGTCGCCGGACGGCGTGCGGAAACCTTCGGCGCGGATGTTCAGGTGTTTCCAGAACACCTCGCGGGATTTGTTCATCACGTCCTTTTGCTGTTCCAGCGTCAGGGCGTAAAAGGATTCGTGTTTGTAGCCGTGGTACGCCACCTCATGCCCGCGTTCGACGATCGCCTGGCACTGTTTCGGCCAGTTCTCCACGACCCAGGCCGGGACGAAAAAAGTGGTCGGTATCCGGAACTCATCGAGCAGATCAAGAATCCGCGGCAGCGCTCGGTAAGGGCCATAACCACCGAAACCGAAGTATTCGGGCTTGTGCCAGATCGAGCCGTTGAGCATCGCATCGCCGGTCGGGCCATCGAGGTCGAAGGCCAGGGCGAGGCAGGCTTTATGCTGGTCGGGCCAGGTGGGTTGGGGTGAGCCGAGCATTGTGGCGCTCCGTACTTGAATAGTGTTGTTGCAACCGATCCTGAGCATGGCTTGCCCGCGATGGCGTCCTCAGGTGCGCCATCGCCGGCAAGCCGTGCTCCTACAGGGCAAGCATTACTTGCCGGCGTTGATGGTTGCAGTCTTGATCGCGCCCAGTTCCAGATCCCATTTCTTCAGGATCGCCTGATAGCTGCCGTCATCGATCATGCTCTGCAACGCGACCTTCACCGCTTCGCTCAGCTCAGGCTTTTTCTTGCTCAGACCCATGCCGGAGAACTGCACGGAAATCGGCTGGCCGACCGTTTTGTACATGTCCTTTTCCTGAGTCTTCAGGTACGACAGGGTTTCGCTGCCTTGCATCGCCGCATCGATACGGCTCTGACGCAGTTGCGCGCGGGCATCCGCCGAACCTTCGGTGCCAATCACCACGATGGCCGGTTTGCCGGCGGCTTCACAGTTGGCCTTGCTGTATTCAGCGATTTCCGCCGGGAAAGTGGTGCGGCGGCTGGTGCCGACTTTCTTGCCGCACAGGTCGGTGATTTCGTTGAAGTCCTTGTTCTTCTGCAGGGTGTAGAACTGCGGACCGCTGGTGAAATAGTCGACGAAGGTCACGCTGGCCTGACGCTCTTTGGTGTCGGTCATGCCCGACAGCACCATGTCGACGCGGTCGGTGGTCAGGGCGTTGATCATTTGTTCGAAGCCGGTTTCCTGCCACTTGATCTTCACACCCAGGCGTTCGGCCAGGGCATTGCCCAGATCAACGTCCACGCCGGTGAGGGTATTGGTGGCCGGGTCCTTGAAATCCATCGGCGGGTAGTTCGGCATGATCGCGACGACGATCTCGCCTTTTTCCTTGATGCTGGCCGGCAATTCGGCGGCGAAGCTGACGCTGGAAGCCATCAGGCCTGCGAGTACTGCTGGGATAACGATGTTCTTCATGGTCGTTCTCTTATGAGTGTTGTTACGCCAACCGGCGCTTAGGTTCGAACGGCAGAAATGAAGCTTTGGGTGCGTGGGTTTTGCGGACTTATTAGTATTTCTTCGGGGCTTCCTGCCTCCACGATCTGTCCGCCGTCCATGAACACCATGCGGTTGGAAACCTCACGGGCGAAGCCCAGTTCATGGGTGACGACGATCATGGTCATGCCGGTTTGCGCCAGATCGCGCATCACCGACAGCACCTCACCGACCAGCTCCGGGTCGAGTGCCGAAGTGGGTTCATCGAACAGCATCAGCTTGGGCCGCATGGCCAGGGCACGGGCAATGGCGACGCGTTGTTGCTGACCGCCCGAAAGCTCGATCGGGTAGCTGTTGCGCTTGTCGGCCAGGCCGACGCGGGCGAGCAGTTCCACGGCTTCTTCGTGCGCCTCTTTGGGCGAACGCTTGAGCACCTGGCACGGCCCTTCGATGATGTTTTGAAGCACAGTCATGTGCGGGAACAGGTTGAAACGCTGGAACACCATGCCGGTGGACAGGCGTTGACGGGCGATCTGCGCTTCGTTGAGTTCGTGCAGTTTGTTGCCGGCGATGCGGTAACCCACCAGTTCGCCGTCGACCCACAGGCCGCCCTTGTCGATTTTCTCCAGCTGGTTGATGCAACGCAGCAAGGTGCTTTTACCGGAGCCGGACGGGCCGATGATGCACAGCACTTCGCCTTGCTCGACTTCGATGTTGACGTCCTTGAGCGCGTGGAAATGGTCGTAGTACTTGTTCAGGCTCACGGCCTTGACGATGCTTCTCATGTGGGGCTCCTCAAGAGCGCTTGCCGGCGCCGCGAGCGAAACGACGCTCCAGACGGCTTTGACCGAAGGACAGGACGGTGACGGTGGCCAGGTACCAGATACCGGCGACGATCAGAAGCTCCATGACCCGGGCGTTGGCGTAGTAAATATTCTGGGCGTTGTAGAGCAATTCCGAGTACTGGATGACGCTCGCCAGGGAGGTCATTTTCACCATGCCGATGAATTCGTTGCCGACCGGCGGAATGATCACCCGCATGGCCTGGGGCAAGATGATCCGGCGCAGTGCCTGCAGGCGCGGCATGCCGATCGACTTGGCGGCCTCGTACTGTCCGGTGTCCACCGACAGCAGACCCGCGCGTACCACTTCGGCGGTGTAGGCGCCCTGGTTGATGCTCAAACCGAGGAGGGCGGCCACGAAGGGCGTCATCAGGCTCACGGTGTCCATTTCGAACAGGCCGGGGATGCCGATGGTGGGGAAAATCAGCGCCAGGTTGAACCACAACAGCAGTTGCAGGATCAGTGGCGTGCCGCGGAACAGCCAGGTGTAGGTCACCGCCACGTAGCGCAGGATCGGGTTGGCCGACATGCGCATGATCGCCGTGATCACCCCGAACACAATGCCCAGCCCCATGGCCAGCACAGCCATGACGATCGTATTGAGCAAGCCCCACATGATCGCCTGGGACGTGAGGAACTGGCCGATGTACGACCATTCGATCTTGCCTTCGGCGAAGGCCCGCACCAGGCCGATGATCGCGATGACGATCACCGTGGCGAAAAAAATCCGCCCGTAATAGCGCCGTGGCACGTGTTCGTACTGGGTGATATCGAACTGGTTTTCCGCCAGTTTGCGCTCCGCCTGGAGTCGTTCTGCCTGAGTCTGGCTCATGTTGTTTCTCCGAACACTGGTATTTCAGGTCAAACAGCAATCCCTGTAGGAGCTGAGCTTGCTCGCGATGACGGTGTGTCAGTCAACACAGATGCAAGCTGACCCGACGCTATCGCGAGCAAGCTCGGCTCCTACAGGTTTTGCGTTGTCTATCAGAGGCGGAAGCCCTGATAGTTTTGGGTCCATTCGTGCTGCGCGGCGAGCGCGGTCTTCAACCGACCGATCTGTTCGCGCACTTGCTGCGGCGCGGTACCGCCCCAGCCACTGCGAGCGGCGATGGCGGCTTCGAGGGTCAGGCTGTCGCGCACTTCCCGGGTGAGACGCGGATCGATTTCGGCCAGCAGCGCCGGGGACGCTTCCCACAGCTCAATGTCGTGCTTCTCACAGGCCTGAACCAGCGCGCCGGTGATTTCATGGGCCTCCTTGAACGGCACGCCGCGCATCGCCAACCAGTCAGCGACTTCAGTGGCCAGGGTGAAACCGAGCGGTGCCTGACGACGCAGTTCTTCGACGTTGACTTTCATGGTCAATACCATTCCGGCCATGGCCGGCAGCACCAGCAGCAAGGTGTCGACGCTGTCGAGCACGCCGTTCTTGTCTTCGCTCAAGTCGCGGTTGTACGACAGCGGCAGGGATTTCAACGTGGAGAGCAGGCCGGTGAGGTTGCCGATCAGGCGACCCGCCTTGCCCCGGGCCAGTTCGGCGATGTCCGGGTTTTTCTTCTGCGGCATGATCGAACTGCCGGTGGCGTAGGCATCATCCAGGGCGACCCAGCGAAATTGCCGCGACGACCACAGGCAGAATTCTTCGGCGAGGCGGGAAATGTTGATGCCCAGCATGCTGGCGATAAACAGGAACTCGGCGACGTGATCGCGGCTGGCCACGGCGTCGATGGAGTTTTCGCAGACGCCGCTGTAACCCATTTCTTTGGCCGACTGTTGCGGCAGGCGAGCGATGGCGGAACCGGCCATGGCGGCGGCACCCAGTGGCGACAACGAGGTGCGTACGTCCCAGTCCACCAGCCGTTGTACGTCACGCAGCATCGATTGGGCGTGGGCCAGCAAGTGGTGAGCGAAGACGATCGGCTGCGCTTGCTGCAAGTGGGTGAAACCCGGGCAAATGCTTTCGATGTGTTGTTCGGCCTGATCCACCAGCGCTTGTTGCAGGGCCAGCACTTCAACGGCCAGGGTACGCACGTGGTCACGCAGGAACAGACGCAGGTCATTGGCGGTCTGGTCGTTGCGCGAACGACCGGCGCGCAGTTTGCCGCCCAAGGCGCCGAGGCGTTCGGTCAGCAGGCGTTCGATAAAGGTGTGGACGTCTTCGTCGTCGAGGGTCGGCACGATGCTGCCGGCGTTGAAGTCAGTACCGATACCTTCCAGCGCGTCGAGCATGGTCCGGGTTTCCTGCTCGCTCAGCAGCCCGGCGCGTTGCAATTCACGGGCATGGGCCTTGGAACCGGCGAGGTCGTACGGGGTGAGGCGAAAGTAACGCTCGGGGCAACGGGACAGGGCCGCCAAGGCTTCGGACGGGCCGCTTTTGAAGCGTGCACCCCAGAGACGGTCGGTGGTTTGAGACATTGTTGTTTTCCTCGTCGGTAAAGCGAACACAAATCGGTGTGCCGGGCCGCAAACGCCCGCCGCAAATCAATTGGGCGTGGTCAGGCCTATTCAATATTCAAGGGCAGGGGAAAAGCGCAGTTACGCCGTTGCGAGAGCTGATCGAAGTGTCAGCTTTTAATGGTTCGAAATCAGTGAGTTGGCACTGAAGTACGGGGATTATTAGCGGTTGCCAAGCCTGGTTTTCTGTGTTCATTATTATTGGCCAGCTATATTTTTGTTGTTGGGCACAGGTTGTTGAATAGCGCGCCAGAGGTAAATAAGTATTATGGAAACCCCACTTTCCAATTCCGGAAACCCCGCGCCAAAAACGGTGCAGCGGGCACCGCTGGCCCTCAGCGGGCTGGATTTCAAACTGCTCAAAGTGTTCAAGGCCGTGGTCGAGGCCGGTGGTTTCAGTGCGGCGCAGAACGAGCTGAATGTGGGGCTGGCCGCCATCAGCAAACAGATCTCGGACCTCGAGATCCGCATCGGCATGCGCCTGTGTACCCGAGGCCGCGAGGGCTTTCATCTGACCGAAGAAGGCCGACTGGTGTATCAGGCGTCGATTGATTTATTTGCGTCGGTCGACAACTTTCGCGATCGGCTTAGTTCAGCGCAGAACGAACTTATCGGCGACCTTGGCGTGGGTGTTATTGACAATACGATTTCCGATGTTAATTCACCGTTAGTTGCAGCACTTAAACGAATCAATGAAGCGTCACCGAAAGTAAGGTTTCAACTTCAGGCGTCGCAACTGGATGAAGTGGAAAGAGGCGTCGTAGAGGGACGGTTAGTGGCCGGTATCGTTCCTGTTTATCAGAAACGTGAAGAGTTCGATTATTACGCGCTGTATGAAGAACGCTCGGAGGTTTACTGCGCGCTCGGTCACCCGTTGTTCGCGGTGCCAGAGGCAGAAATCGACAGCCAGGTACTCAAGGATTACGAATGCATCAACCACCGCTACGCGATCCACCGCGACAAATTGAATTTTGCCCGGTACGACAGTTTTTCTGCTTCGGCCACCCAGGTGGAAGCCGTGGCGCTGCTGATCAAGACCGGGCGCTTCGTTGGTTTTCTACCGCAGCATTACGCCGCTTCAATGGTCGCCCAAGGGCAATTTCGCGCGGTGCGACCTGACCTGATCCACATCAGCACGCCGTTCAATCTGATCTTGCGGCACAACACCGTGCGCAGCCCGCTGGTCAAGGCATTCGCCGAGGCATTGGGGGTCGATTTGAAGGCGCCGGTTCAAGGCTGAAGCGCATCGCACAACGCCGCTCACCGGGTAAGCCGTGGGCGATTTCGTCGTTTAACACCTGGGTTAATCGCGGGCCTGTTTCAGCAGGGCTCAATGTTGCGAAGCCCATGCGCCGATAAAACAGTTCATTCCATGGCAAGTCGCGAAACGTGGTCAAAGTCAGACCGGCGAGTTCTTGCTCCCCGGCGTATGAAACTGCGGCTAACAGCAACTTTCGCCCAATGCCCCGGCCCTGAAATGGCTGACTGACGGACAGTTCCTGAATATGCAGTTGGTTGTCGATTTCCCGCGCAGCGAGAAACCCTGCAAGTGCACCTTCCGCCGATTGCGCAACCCAAACCTGCTCCGTCTCGATTGCCCGTTGATGGTGTTCGGCATCGGGTACAGGGCTGTCGGCCAGCCAGGCCAATGAAGGGTCGCCGCGAAACAATTGAGCAGCGCAACGTTCGATGACGGGGAGGGCGGGGGCGTCGACAGATCGGGCCCTGCGAACATGAATAGTCATGCCGGCTAATGTAGCAGCTGCCGAACCGGCGAGGCAGCTGCTACCCCGGATTACGCAATCAAGCGACGTCGGAAGCCACCGGCCATTGCTGATACGGAATCGGTAACTTGCGTGAGTCGCCGCGCCCCATCGGGAAGTACATGAACCCGTTGCGCGCCAGGCGATCAGCGTCGTACAGATTGCGTCCGTCAAAGATCACCGGGGCTTTGAGCCGTTGCTGGATCAGGTTGAAATCCGGCGCCTTGAACTGCTGCCACTCGGTGCAGATGATCAATGCATCGGCGCCGGCCAGCACCGATTCCGGGGTGCCCATGAGCATCAGCTTTGCTTCGTCGGGGTACAAATGCTGGGTTTCCTGCATCGCTTCCGGATCAAACGCGCGCACGCTGGCACCGGCGGCCCACAGCGATTCGAGCAGCACGCGACTTGGTGCGTCGCGCATGTCATCGGTGTTGGGTTTGAACGCCAGGCCCCACACGGCGAACGTCTTGCCGCGCAGATCGCCCTTGTAGAACGCGTTGATGCGTTCAAACAGCTTGTGTTTCTGCCGCTGGTTGATCGCTTCCACCGCTTGCAGCAGGTCGCTGGAGCAATGCGCTTCCTCGGCGCTGTGGATCAGGGCGCGCATGTCTTTGGGGAAACACGAACCGCCGTAACCGCAGCCGGGGTAGATGAAGTGATAGCCGATGCGCGAATCCGCGCCGATGCCCAGGCGCACCGATTCGATGTCGGCACCAAGGTGTTCGGCCAGTTCGGCGATCTGGTTGATGAAGCTGATCTTGGTCGCCAGCATGCAGTTGGCGGCGTACTTGGTCAGTTCGGCACTGCGCAGGTCCATGAACATGATCCGGTCATGGTTGCGATTGAACGGCGCGTAGAGATCGCGCATGACGTCGCGCACGTCATCGCTTTCGCAGCCGATGACGATACGGTCCGGGCGCCGGCAATCGGCCACGGCCGAGCCTTCTTTCAGAAACTCCGGGTTGGAGACGATCTCGAACTGCAGCAACCGCCCGACCTTGATCAGGCATTTGTCGATGTGCGCGCGCAAGGTATCGCCGGTGCCCACGGGAACCGTGGATTTCTCCACCAGAATCACCGGGTGTTCGCGATGACGGGCCACCGCTTCGCCCACCGACAGCACGTAACGCAGGTCCGCCGAGCCATCGTCCCGGGAAGGTGTGCCCACCGCGATGAACAACACCTGGCCGTGTTGCACCGCGAGTTTTTCATCGGTGGTGAACTGCAGTCGCTTGGCTTCGAGGCTTTCACGCACCAGGCTGGCGAGCCCCGGTTCGAAAATGCTCACGTGGCCCTGTTGCAGCAACTCGACTTTTTTCTCGTCGATGTCCATGCAGACCACGTCGTGGCCGACTTCAGCCAGCACAGCGGCCTGCACCAGGCCCACGTAACCGCTACCAAATACACTGATTTTCATAGGTCACTCCTGAGGTTGGACGCATGAGCAGGTCGAGAGTTGATGGTGATGACGCCAAGGATGACCAGCGCCACCCCGAGGCTTTTGGAAAGGCTGAAATCTTCGTTGAACACCGGCAGCGCGGCGGCGAGCAGGTACACCAGCGCGTAGCTGATGCTCAACAGCGAATAAGCCCGGCCCAGCGGGACATCGCGCAGGGCGGCGAGCCAACTGAACATAGACAGGGCATAGGCGAGGACGGCGGCCAGCACCACGACCACAGCGATCGGATCAATCGGAGCGGTCAGCCAGTTTTCGGGTGACGGCAGGCGCGTCATGCTCCAGCGCATGCCCAGCTGCGCGGCGCTGCCCAGCAGCACGCTGCCGAGGGCGAAGGTCAGGCCACGGCGCAGGCTCATGTGTGCAGCCCCAGCAAAATCACGCCGCCAATCACCAGCGCCACGCCCAACCAGTGACGACGGTCGATGGTTTCGTGGAAGACGAAGCGGGCGATCAGGGTGATCAGCACGAAATTCAGGCTCAGCATCGGATACGCAACGCCGACTTCAAGGCGCTGCAACACCAGCAGCCACACCAGCAAGCCCGCGCCCAACGCGGCGATTGCCAGCCACAACCAAGGCGAGCACAGTTTTTCGCCCCAGCCCGACGGCTGGCCGCGCCAGTTCTCCACGGCGTATTTCTGGGCGATCTGGCCCAGGCAGGTGAGCAGGCAGGCTGCCAACACCAGCAACAGGCTCATGACGCACCCTGAGGAAAAATCAGAATCACAAGGTTGCCTTGTTCATAGCGTTTGCCATCTTTGGGCAAGCGTTCGATTTCACGCAGCTCGTCCTCCCCTTTGACCCGCATCAGCACACCCACCGAACCGTTCCGACGGGCGTCGCGCATCCACTGCTGCACGCGATCGGGGTCGACACGCTGCTGCGCGCCGTCAGGATAAGCGAGGCCATATTTCAATTCGCCTATCGTGTTGTACAACGCCACATCCGGGCGTTTCAGGCGCCAGGACAGGGCCGAAGCGGCGCCCAGATCATTGCTTAGCAGCGTGCCGGCCTGGCCGAGTTCCTGTGCATGCTCAAGGACGAACTGGTCGGGCATCTTGTTCGCCACCACCGCTTCAGGCATCGCCGCCGGTAGAACGCCGATCAGCAGCAGGCTGCCAAAGGCCGGCGCCGCCCAGCATTGCAACGGCCGGAACGCTTGCAGCAGGTTGGCCATGATCCAGCCGATCAGGCCGATGAACACCAGCACCAGGCTGTGCAGTTCGTGGTCGTACAGTGGTTTTTTCAGTTGCAGGTAGACCAGGGCGAGCAGGGTGGTCAGGCCCAGGAGGAGGTTGAGCAAGCCATTGATGCCCAGCGCCCGGCCTTGCTCCAGCCGCAAGCGATCCGCCAGTGCGTTGCCCAGCAACAAGGCCAGAGGCAACAGGCACGGCAGGATGTAGGTCGGCAACTTGCCGTTGCTCAGGCTGAAAAACAGCAGCGGCATCAGCAACCACAGCAGCAGAAAACCAATGCTGGCCTGACGACGTGTTTGCCACGCCTGCTTCAGTGCCGACGGCAATAACGCGGCCCACGGCAGACTGAACGCCACCAGCAATGGCAGATAGAACCACCACGGCGCGTCATGTTGCGCATCGTCACCGGCGAAACGGCGAATGTGTTCGTGCCAGAAGAAGAACCGCCAGTAATCGGGCTCCCGCGCGTGCGCCGCCAAGGCCCATGGCAGGCTCACGGCGATGGCCACGGCCATCGCCACCGGGCCGTAAATCAACAACTCGCGCCAGCGTTTTTGCCAGATCATCCAGGGCAGGGCGATCAGCACCGGCAACAGCCAGGCCAGAAACCCCTTGGTCATGAACCCCATGCCACATGCGAGGCCCAGCAACGCCCAACCGATCAGGCGCCGGCCACGGCTGACGCGGTCCAGCGCAAACCACAAAGCCACCAGACTCAGGTTGACCCAAAAGGTGAATTGCGGATCGAGGTTGGCGTAACCGGCCTGTCCGGCGACCACCGCGAAACTCATGTACAGCAGCGCGCAGGCAAAACTCTTGCGCGGCTCGTTCCAGAGCCGGCAGGCGATCAGGTAACACAGCATCACGCTGAGCCCGGTGCTGAGGGCCGAAGCGAACCGCACGCCGAACAGGTTGTCGCCAAACACGGCCTGACCGAGGGCGATCATCCAGTAACCGGCCACCGGTTTTTCGAAATAGCGCAGGCCCATGAAATGCGGCGACACCCAGTCGCCGCTCAGGAGCATGCCCTGACTGATTTGCGCGTAGCGGGTTTCGTCCGGAATCCATAAACCGTGACTGCCCATCGGCAGCAGATAAGCCAACAGACAAAGGCCCAGCAACAACGGCAATGCCCAGCGTTGGCTCATACGCCTTGCACTCCCAGCCAGCCTTCACGACCGTCGAGCGCACCGCGTACCACCCGGCCACCGGGCAAGGCGTCTGGTGTTTCGGGCAGTAAATCGCCCAAAGGCTGGAAACGGATATCGCGCTGACGTGCGTCGGCCAGCAGCTGGCGGAAATCGTTGGCCATCAGAATCCCTTCCACTTCGGCGTGGACCGTGTAGACGTTGAGGTTTTGCAGGGTGAACCGGTCGAGGATGAACGCGTTGAAATCCTTGGCCGCGACAGTCGGGCCGACCACCTCATCGAAGGTGGGCAGGTCCACCGGGATCTGAGGCGCGCCCAGACCACCATCGGCCAATGTCGGCCGGAACAGGCTGCGGCCACGACAATCACTGTTGAAGCGAAACCCGAACCCCTGCTTGGCTTCGATCACACGCTCGTCCGCCCGCCAACCGGCGGCCGCCGAGCAGTCGATTTTTTGTCCGAGGATGTCGCTGAGCGTGTCCAAACCCTGGCGAATCTGCTCGATCAGCTGCGCGTCGCTCCAGCGCCCGGCATTGGCCTGCCAGCCGTGGTGATCCCAGGCGTGCAGGCCGACTTCATGCCCGGCCGCCCGGGTTTGACGCATCAAGTGCCCGAGGTTGCGGCCAATCGGCTTGCCCGGCCACGCGGTGCCGGCCAGCAGAATGTCCCAGCCGTACAGGCCGGCGGCGTTGGAGCGCAGCATCTTCCAGAGAAACTGCGGGCGGATCAGGCGCCACAAGTGCCGCCCCATGTTGTCCGGGCCGACGCTGAAAAAAAAAGTGGCTTTGACCTGGGCTTCATCGAGCATTTCCAGCAACCGCGGCACGCCTTCACGGGTGCCACGGTAGGTGTCGACATCAATCCTGAGACCCGCTTGCATCAAGCTTTATCCGCGATTTCGAGCATGGCTTCACGCAAGAAGAAATCCAGCGTGTTGCCGATGGTTTTGCTCATTTCCACGGCCGGCGTCCAATCCAGTAATCGCCTGGCGTTGTCAATGCTCGGTTTGCGGTGGGACACGTCCTGATAACCCGCACCGTAGAACGCCTTGCTTTCGACGTCGCGGAACCCGGCGAACGGCGGGAAGTTGTGCCGCAGCGGGTGCGCTTCGAACTGACGCAGCAACTCTTCGCCCAACTCGCGAATGCTGGCTTCGTTGTCCGGGTTGCCGATGTTGATGATCTGACCGTTGCAGGCGTCGTTGCGGTTATCGATGATTCGCGCCAGCGCTTCCACGCCGTCGGCAATGTCGGTGAAGCAGCGTTTTTGCTCACCGCCGTCGAACAGGCGAATCGGCGTGCCTTCCACCAGATTGAGGATCAGTTGCGTAATCGCCCGGGAGCTGCCGATGCGTGCCGAATCCAGACGGTCCAGACGCGGGCCCATCCAGTTGAAAGGACGGAACAGGGTGAAGTTCAAGCCTTTTTGGCCATAAGCCCAGATCACCCGGTCGAGCAGTTGCTTGGAGGTCGAGTAGATCCAGCGTTGCTTGTTGATCGGGCCGACCACGAGGTTGGACGTGTCCTCATCGAACTTGCCGTCCTGGCACATGCCATAGACTTCCGACGTCGACGGGAAGATCACCCGCTTGTTGTATTTGACGCAGTAGCGAACCAGCTTGAGGTTCTCTTCGAAATCCAGCTCGAACACGCGCAGCGGGTTGCGGGTGTACTCGATGGGCGTGGCGATCGCTACCAGCGGCAGGATCACGTCGCACTTCTTGATGTGGTACTCGATCCACTCGGAGTGGATGCTGATATCGCCTTCGACGAAATGGAAATTCGGATGGCTGCGCAAACGCTCGATGGCATCGGAGCCGATGTCGAGCCCGTATACCTCGTAGCGGTCATCGCGCAGCAAACGCTCGGACAAGTGATTGCCGATGAAGCCGTTGACGCCGAGGATCAGCACGCGCGTGCGGAGTGACGTGCGCCCGGATTCGGCACCGCGCAACACGGAACCATCGACCAGACCGAGTTCGCCGGCCAGTTGCGGGCCGCTCAGGTACAAGCCGTTGTCGTTACGCTGACCGGCGCTGATCACCAGCGAATCTTCGCCGCAGGCGATGCGCAGCGGATCGACGCTGATGACCCGGCCCGGTGCCTGGCCTTCGTTGCCCTTGACGACTTGAGCGCCCCAGACAA
Source organism: Pseudomonas sp. LBUM1651 (assembly GCF_059716135.1). Taxonomy (NCBI): domain Bacteria; kingdom Pseudomonadati; phylum Pseudomonadota; class Gammaproteobacteria; order Pseudomonadales; family Pseudomonadaceae; genus Pseudomonas; species Pseudomonas sp. LBUM1651. The sequence continues at coordinate 2,850,918 of NZ_CP166805.1, forward strand.
TCAGCTTGTGTTCGCCCACCGCGCAGAACGCGCCGGGGTAAGGCTGGGTGACGGCGCGCACCAGGTTGAACAGTTCTTCTGCCGGTTTTTGCCAGATCAGTTTGCCGTCGGCGGGCGTGCGGCGACCAAACATCGTGGCTTTGGATTCGTCCTGAGGGGACTCGCTGACCTTGCCGGCGAGCAACGCTGGCAAGGTGGCACGCAACAGGTCGGTAGCGGCCACGCGCAGTTTGCCGTGCAGGCTCAGCGCGGTGTCGGTGCGCTCGATTCCAACCTTCTTCTGGGCGAGGATGGCACCAGCGTCGGCGCGGGTGACCATTCGGTGCAGGGTCACGCCGGTTTCGCTTTCGCCGTTGACCAGCACCCAATTGGCCGGCGCGCGTCCGCGATAGCGCGGCAGCAATGAGCCGTGCAGGTTGAACGCGCCTTTGCGTGCTGTGGCCAGCAGCGGTTCGCTCAGCAGATGGCGGTAGTAGAACGAGAACAGGTAATCGGGGTTGAGCTGGCTGATGCGCTCGATCCACAACGGGTGGTTGACGTCTTCCGGGGCGTGCACCGCAATGCCACGGCGCGCGCACAGTTGCGCAACGGAGGCGTAGAAAGCGTTCTCCTTGGGATCATCGGCATGGGTGAACACGGCGGCAATTTCATAACCGCTGTCGAGCAGGGTTTCGATGCCGGCACAGCCAATATCGTGATAGGCGAAAACAACAGCTTTTGCGCTCATGAGAGAACCTGATCTGAAGACGTGGAAGTGAGGCCGTCAACGGTGAAAACGGGAGCGGGTGTGGCGGGCTGGCTGCGCAGGACTTTTTCGATGAAGAACCGCGGACGCGCACGGACATCGCTGTACATCCGCCCCAGGTATTCGCCCAACAGGCCCATGCCGATGAACTGGCCGCCGGTGAACACGAACAACACGGCGAACAGCACGAACGTACCGTCACCGGCCCAACTGGCGCCGAAGGCCAGGCGAAGCACGATCAGCGCAATGGCAAACAGCACGCCGAGGGCCGCCATGCCGAAGCCGACGATGCTCAGCAAACGCAGGGGAGTGGTGGTCATGCAGGTGATCAGGTCGAACATCAGGTTGACCAGGCGCATGGGGCTGTACTTCGATTCGCCGTGTTCGCGCTCGGCGTGGGTCACCAGGATTTCGGTGGTGTGCCGGGCGAAGCTGTTGGCGAGTATCGGAATGAAGGTGCTGCGTTCGCGGCAGGCGAGCATCGCGTCGACAATGGATCGACGGTAAGCGCGGAGCATGCAGCCGTAATCGCTCATGGCGACACCGGTGGAGCGCTGCACGGCGAAGTTGATCAGTTTTGACGGCCAGCGGCGCAGGGCTGAGTCCTGACGGTTGTTGCGCACCGTGGCAACCACGTCATAGCCGAGTTCAGCCTGGGCCACCAAGCGTGGGATCTCTTCGGGCGGGTTCTGCAGATCGGCGTCGAGGGTGATGACGACATCGCCTTTGCACTGCTCGAAACCGGCCATGATTGCCGCGTGCTGGCCGTAATTGCGGTTGAGAATGACCGCCACCACCGGGCTGCACTCGCGGCTGGCGGCCTCTTCGAGGATCTGCGCGGAGTGGTCGCGACTGCCGTCATCGACCATCACGATTTCGTAGTCATGGCGCAGTTGCAGGCACGCCGCTTCGGTTCGCCTGAGCAATTCGGGCAGGCTGTCTTGCTCGTTGTAGACCGGGATGACGATCGACACGCATCGGATCGGATAAGGTTTCACAGGCGTCTGTCCAAAGTGTTTTCAATGGCACCGACGACACGATCGACGTCGTCGCTGGTCATGTCGGGGAACAACGGGATCGAGCACAGGCGCGCCGAGTTCCATTCGGTGTTGGGCAGGTAAATGTTGGGGAAGCGCTGGCGGTAGTACGTGTGCAGGTGGGTGGCGATGAAGTGGATGCCGGTGCCGATGTTCTGCGCCTGCAGGGCTTTCATGAACGCTTCACGGTCGAGTCCGCAGCGCTCGGCGTCGATACGCAGGATGAACAGGTGCCAGGCGTGCTGCTGCGGGTAAACCGGAATGGCCAGCGGTTGCACCGGTGAGCCTTCCAGACGCTGCAAATAGCGTCTGGCCAGCGCGGCACGCTTGGCGTTGATCTCGTCCAGGCGTTCCAGTTGCGCCAGGGCGATGGCGGCATTGATGTCGGTCAGGTTGTATTTGAAACCCGGCTCGATCACCTGGGCCTGGGGTTTGCGGCCGTGGGTCATGCGGTCATAGGCATCGACGCCGAGCCCGTGAAATTTGAGCATGCGCACGCGATTGGCCAGCGCTTCATCGTCACTGACGAACATCGCGCCCTCGGCACAGGTCATGTTCTTGATCGCATGAAACGAGAAGATCGCCGTGCCTTTCTCGCCGACGTGACGGTTTTTGTAAAAGGTGCCCGCCGCGTGGGCGGCGTCTTCGATCACCGGGATGCGGTGTTTGTGGGCCAACGCGTAAAGCGGATCGAGATCGAACGCCGCGCCGGCGTAATGCACCGGAATGATCGCCCGGGTGCGCGGGGTGATGGCCGCTTCAATGTGCTCAACGCTGCTCATCAGCGTGTCGCGGTCAACGTCGACGAACACCGGCGTGGCGCCCAGCAAGCAGATCATGTTGGCGGTAGACACCCAGGTCTGGGATGGCGTGATGACTTCATCGCCGGGACCGACGCCCAATGCGAGTAACGTGACATGCATCGCGCCAGTGGCCGAGGACAGTGCCACGGCATGACGGCATCCAACATAGTTGGCGAAGTGTTCTTCGAGTTGCTGGTTTTTCGGCCCGGTAGTGATCCATCCAGAGCGTAATACTTGCTCTACGGCAGCTATTTCTTCGTCGCCGATACTGGGGCGGGAGAACGGTAGAAAAGCCTCACTCATGAAAAACCTCAGGGCGTAGGCCGTCCTTCGGCAAGAGTGCCGAAATAAACGGGATTTCAACGGTTTAGTGACCTGTCGGGCACGAGCCTTATTTGACTTTTGCAGCCATGGCCGGCAGGTTTGGAGCCCATCGAGGCTCACCGGGTAGAGATGAGGTTAGGCCGGTTTTTGTGAAAGGAACATCAAAACCCGGTCGTGGAATCGTTTATCTGAACGTTATTAAGCCAATGTTCAGACTTCTGCCGTTCATCGCACTGTTTAGTAGAAACGTCCTGCGGAAGTGTCCAGCGTTATATGAATAATGTTTCAATCCTTAGTTGTTTTATTGATCTGCTACCACTCAAGGCCGTTTTGTTTTGATTGACTTATCTGTTACTGATTCAAGTGCTGCAAAGACCAATCCGATGCCCTTGTATCTGGCGCGACTGGCGCCGTCCAGCCAACTGACCATGCGTTATGTGTTGCAGGATGCCGCCGACCGCCTGGGCTTCGAAGACATGAACGTCGAGGAGATTCCATGGCACCAGCTGCAGCCCGAAGATGTGATTGCGCTGGTCGCGGCGTTGCGCGCGGACGGCTACGCGCCCAATACGTCTTCGCTGTACGTCAACGCCGTGCGCGGGGTGATGAATGAAGCGTGGCGCATGAGCCTGATCAGTCAGGAACACTTGCTGAAAATGCGCTCGGTCAAGGGCATTGCCGGCACACGACTGTCCCAGGGGCGCAATCTTCGGCGCTCGCTGATTCAGGAAATGATGGCGGTCTGTGCCGCCGACCCACGGCCACAAGGCTTGCGGGACGCGGCGATCATCGGGATTCTGTATGGCTCGGGCATGCGTAAATCAGAGTCGGTGAACCTCGACCTCGATCAGGTGGATTTCACCGAACGCAGCCTGCGGGTGACCGCCAAAGGCAACAAGCAACTGATCAAATACGCACCGGCCTGGGCATTCGCCAAACTGGATGCCTGGCTGGAGCTGCGCCGCTCGCAACTCAAGGAAGGCGAGGTGGACGATGCGTTCCTGTTCAATCGCATCCGCCGCGGCAGCCACATCACCCGTGAGCGCATCACCAAGCACGCGATTTATTACATCGCCCGGCAACGCGGCGCGCAGGTCGGGGTGAAAATCATGCCCCATGACTTTCGGCGCTCGTTCATTACCCGGGTGATCGAGGAACATGACTTGTCGATCGCGCAGAAACTCGCCCATCACAGCAATATCCAGACGACGGCCAACTACGACGTGCGGGATGACAATGAGCGGCGGCGGGCGGTGGACCGCTTTGATCTTTAAGATTCGCTCAACACATGGGCGTGGCCGATGGTCGAGACGTGAACCGCACTGCCGGTCGGTGGCGCGTACAGGCCCGAACTGCGCACCGTCAATGATCGACCGGGCTGATTGGCGGATGGCAAAGTCTCCAGTTCCACGGTCAATGTGCAGGTATTGCCGCTGAAATCCCGCTCGGTCACCACGGCGCGGCACCCGGCGGCCTCGACTGCGTTGGGCACGATGCCGACCAGTTGCAACTGCTCGGGCCGCAGCATGATCTGCGCACAGCGGTTGTTGCGATGGTTGTTGACCGGGATCCGCCCGAGATCGCAATGGGCCCAGCCTGCTTCGATCCGGGCTGGCATGACCACGGCATCGCCGAGGAACATCGCGGTTTGTTCGTCGCCGGGATAGCGGTAAAGGTCCAGCGGATGACCGGACTGCACCAGACGCCCCTCGCGCATGACCGCAAGCTGATCGGCAAACGACAGCGCTTCACTCTGGTCATGGGTGACCAGAATGGTGGTGACACCGGCGTCCGCCAGCAACCGCGCAACCAGTTTGCGCATGGCTGCGCGCAGGCCGGTATCGAGCGCGGAAAACGGTTCATCCAGCAACATCAACCGCGGCTGTTGCGCCAGGGCCCGTGCCAGTGCCACCCGTTGTTGCTGACCGCCAGACAGCTCATGGGGCCAGCGGTCGGCCATGTTCGCCTCCAGGGCAACGCTGTCCATCAACTGGGCGATACGCTCGCGTTTTTCCAGACCCTTGATCGACAATCCGAAGCCGATGTTGGCGGCCACGGTCATGTGCGGGAACAAGGCACCGTCCTGAGGCACATAGCCAATCTGTCGTTGGTGGGCAGGGACTTCATGAGTGGGGTCGACCAGCGTCTGACCGTTCAGCGTCAGGCTTCCTGAGTCCGGGAATTCGAAACCGGCGATCAATCGCAGCAAGGTGGATTTACCGGAACCGGAAGGGCCGACGATGACCGTTCGGCTGCCCGTCGGCACCGACAGGCTGATGTCTTCCAGGGCCCTTTGCGGGCCGTAGGATTTGCAGATCGAATGCAGTTCAAGGGTGTTCATCGGCCAGCCGTTCGTTTGGATTGGTGATAGAGAAGTCCGGTCAACGGTAGTGACAGCAAAATCATCAGCAAGGCATAGGGCGCAGCGGCGGCGTAGTCGATTTCGCTGGTCAACGCCCAGAACCCGGTCGCCAGCGTGCGTGTGCCGTTCGGGGCCAGCAGCAACGTGGCGGTTAATTCATTGCTGATCGCGAGAAACACCAGCGCGGCACCCGCGGCAGCGCCGGGCGCGGCCAGCCGCAAGGTGATCAGCCACAGTGCCCGACCGGGCGAGCGACCGAGGCTGCGGGCGATATTTTCCAGCTCCACCGGCGCCTGCGCGATGCCGGCACGCAAACTCACGAGGGCGCGGGGCAAGAACATCAGCAGGTACGCCAGCAGCACGGTGATCGTGGTCTGATAAATCGGCCGGGCGAAATGCACCGTGACCGTCACCAAGGCCAGGGCGACGACAATGCCCGGCAATGAACTGGTGATGTAGTTACAGCTTTCCAGCACCCGTTGCAGCCGGCCCGGCGAGCGAATCGACAACCACGCAATCGGGATGGCGGCGCAGGTGGTGAGCACCGCCCCCGCAACGCCGAGCAACAGTGTCTGTTGCAACGCCGGCATCAGCTCGGCCATCTGCCAGACATTCGCGCCACCCGCGATCAGCCATTTGCCCAAGGTGATCAACGGCACCCCCAGCGCCAGGGCGCAGGTCACCGTCAACAAGGTCAGCGCGAGTACGGTCGAACCGGTTTTCAAGCGCACGACGCGCTGTTCCCGGGCACTGCCCGAACCGACCCTGGCATACCGCGCATGGCCACGCGCCGCCGATTCGACAGTCAGCATCGCCAGGCAGCACAGGGCAAGAACACCGGCCAGCATGTTGGCGGCGGGGCCGTTAAAGGTGGACTTGAACTGATCGAAGATTGCCGTGGTGAAGGTGTCGAAGCGGATCATCGCGTACAGGCCATATTCGGCCAGCAAGTGCAGCCCGACCAGCAAGGCACCGCCACAGATGGCCAGGCGCAGCTGCGGCAGCACCACCCGGAAAAACATCGCCCAGGGCTTGAGTCCCATCGATTCCGCGACATCTTCAATGGCCGGATCGAGCCGGCGCAACGTGGCCGCAATCGGCAAGTAAAGGAAGGGGAAGTAGGCGATAACCGACACCAGAACCCCGGCAAACAGACCGTGAATCGGTGGCACCAGGCTGACCCAGGCATAGCTGTGAACGAAGGCAGGGACCGCCAGCGGCGCGATCGACAACAATGACCACCAGCGTCGCCCCGGCAGATTGCTGCGTTCGGTCAGCCAGGCCAGCGTCACGCCCAACAGGATGCACAAGGGAATCGTAATCGCTACCAGCAACACCGTGTTGATCAACAACTCGCCGACCCGGGGCCGGAACATCAGCGTTGCCAGGGTGGCCCAACCGGTCTGCACCGAAACGCCGATGACAAATGCAATCGGCAGCAGCGCCAGCAATGACATCAGCACCGACAAACCGATCACCCACGCACCGCCGCGCCCCGCGAACAATCCGCGGGAGCGGCGGGGTAAAGGTGCGGGTATCGCCGCGGGGACACCCGCCGGTAGCGTTTCAGGCATCAATTCAGAGCAGTCCGGCCTGAGTCATCAGCTCCACGGCTTTTTTACTATCGAGTTTTGACACATCGACTTTCGGCGCGTCGAGCTGCTGCAGAGGCACCAGTTCAGGGTTGGATTGAGCGTTTTTGCCCACGGCATACTCGAACGATTTGCCGGTCTTGAGGATGGCCTGGCCATCCTTGCCGGTGATCCATTTCAGGAACGCCTGGGCCTGTTCCTTGTGTTGGCTGGACGCCAGGACGCCGCCCCCGGAAATGCTCACAAACGCACCCGGGTCCTTGTGTTTGAAGTAATGCAGGGCGGTGTTCTGGCTGTTTTCGCCGGTCCGGGCCTGATCACCGAAGCGGTAATAGTGGTAAATCACACCGCTGTCGATCTGCCCGGCATTCACCGCTTTCAACACGGAGCTGTTGCCCCGATACGCGGTGAAGTTGGTTTTCATCCCCTTGAGCCACTCGAGGGTGGCGGCTTCGCCCTTGAGTTCCAGCACGGCGGCGACAATGGCCTGGAAGTCTGCGCCGGCCGGTGACGCCGCCCAGCGACCTTTCCATCTCGGATCGGCGAGGTCCATCAGCGACTTCGGCAACTCGGCTTCGGGCAGTTTGCTCGGGTTGTAGACAAACACCGTGGAGCGCGCGGCGATGCCGACCCACTTGCCATGCGCCGGACGGTAGGCCGCGTCGACTTGTTCCAGCGTGGTTGGCACTACGGGGGCAAACAACCCTGCGTTATCTACCAGCACCATGGCCGGGGAGTTTTCGGTCAGGAACACGTCAGCGGGGGAGGCGGCGCCTTCCTGCACGATCTGGTTGCCCATTTCGGTGTCGTCGCCGTTGCGCACCGTGACCTTGATTCCGGTCTGCGTGGTAAAACCCTCGATCCAGGCTTTGGTCAGGCTTTCATGCTGGGCGTTGTAGACCACGATGCCGTCGGCATCGGCTGAGTAAACGTGACCGGCACTCAGCAGGGCAGTGGCCAGCAGTGCGTTTTTCAGGAAAGAGGGAATAGGGCGATTCATGCGGTGGCGGCTCCCGTTGTTTTTAGAATCGTGCACGCTGACAGACCGGAAGGGTCGTCAATGATTGTAGGTCAATACGAATCATTTGCAGGCTTAAGGCGGCGCCAAATGTAAGGGGCTGAATGAGAAAAAAACGTCAATTCATTGCGGTGCCGGGCAACCTTTTTGCGTTCCGGCTGCGGCCTGGCTGATCAACGCGGCCAGGCGTTTGACGTTGTTCTGCTGGGCAATGACCAAGTCGTCGATGGAAGGTCCTGAAGGTGTTTGCAACGTACTTCGGCAGCTGACCAGCGTGTTGTCGCCTTCACCGGGACTGCGCAGGCGCCATTTGACGTCCATCAGCGCGTATTGACCGGGAACCGAATCAAACCGCTGAACCTCCACGCGCACCGACACTTTGCGCTGGGGATTGCTGTTGGCCAGTTGATCGACCAGGGCGCTGCGCAACTCATCCACCAGGCTCGCGGCCCACCATTCGGTCTCCAGAATCGCCAGGCCGCTGTTGCCCTGACGAATGACGATCTGCGGACGATCGACCTGAGGCGGCACGCTGAGGCCTTCGATCAGGATTTCCCCGCCGTTGCCGCGCGCCGTCCCGCTCAATTGCGCCGGGGTCAGGGTGTGGAACTGAATCGGCTCACTGCTGCACGCGGCGAGCAGCATGAGCGCAGTGACCAACGTCATCTTCAGCGAAGAAACCATGGGTGTTGCTCCTGTGGTCAGTTGCGCGGTGGCGCCTTCAAGTCCAGCGGCGCGGCGTTTTCGGAGCGACCGCGAATCAGCGACTCCGGATGCCGGCCCAGGTAATCCGAGAGTTCACGCAAGGACCGCGACATGCGCCCGAGTTCGTCCAGGGTCTGGGTCAACTGCTCGCGTTGCGGCGAGTCTTCGGCGAGGGTCGAACTGGCCGATTGCAGGGTCTTGCTGACATCCGCCAGGGTGGTTTGCACGCCGGGCAGGGTCTTGGCGTTGAATTGCGCGAGGCCCTTGCGCAGCTCGACGAGGTTGCTGTCGAGGTTGCCGGCGATGCGTCCGATCGGTAGATCGTTGATTTTGTTGACCATGCTTTCGAGTTTTTCCTGCAACTGCTCAAGGCTCCCGGGTACGGTCGGGATAGAAACGGGGCGGGCGGTCGGATCGAACACGACCTTCTCGGCTTTCGGGTAGAAGTCGAGCGAGATGTACAGCTGGCCGGTCAACAGGTTGCCGCTGCGGGCCTGAGCGCGCAGTCCATTCTCGATGAACGTCCCCATCAGACGAACGCCCGCCGCCTCGTCATTAGGGTCATGCTTCAAGGCCTCGAGCATTTTGATGTGCGCCTGACCAAGCCGCTGCGGGTAGATCACGATGCCGACATTGACCGGAAAACTGCGTTTTTTTGCATCGAAATCCAGATTCACCGACACCACTCTGCCGAACTCGATGCCGAGGAATTCCACCGGTGCACCGACCTTGAGCCCACGCAAGGCCTGGTCAAAACGCAAACTCAGGTATTGCGCCTTGCCGTTGGGCGGGGCGAGGGCGGTTTGCTGGTCTTCGAACAGTTCGAAGGCTTTTTCCTCAGTGGCCGGCACATCGTTGGGGCTGTATTCCGGGGCGCGGAAGGCGATACCACCCACCAAAATGGAGGACAGTGACTCGGTCTTAACCGCGAAACCGTTGGCGCCGACATTCACATCAATCCCGCTGGCATTCCAGAAACGGGTGTTTTCGGTGACGTAGGCATCGTTGGGTGAATGAATGAAGACTTCGATGTTCACCCCTTTGCCGTCGGCATCCAGGGCATAAGCGACGACTTGGCCGACGGGAATCTTGCGGTAGTAAACGGGAGAACCGATGTCCAGCGAACCCAGGTCCGGGGTGTGCAACGTGAAGCGCTTGCCGGGCTCGCCATAGGTGATGGGCGGCGGATTCTCCAGCCCGGTGAAATTCTTCGACCGGGCATTGGACTGGCCGATATCGGCACCGATGTAGTCCCCGGAGAGCAGGGTATCGATGCCCGACACGCCGCCGGCACCGATACGCGGTCGCACGACCCAGAATTGCGAATCTTCACGGGTGAAGCTTTCCGCCTGCTTGGCCAGTTTGATGGTGGCGTTGACGCTCTTCTGGTCGTTGCTCAGTTCGACGTCGGAAACATGCCCGATCACCACGTTGCGGTATTTGACCTCGGTCTTGTTGGCCGTCAGGCCGCTGCCGGTCTTGAAGGTCACGGTGATGGTCGGTCCTTCCTGCAGGATGCTGTGCACCACCAGCGAAATACCCACCAGCACCGCAACAATCGGCACGATCCACACCAGTGAAACGCTGAAACGGCGGGTCTTGATCGGGGCTTGCCCGGGGGCTTGCGGCCCGTCAGTGGCTTGCGACTTCATCCATGACCTCCTCGTTTTTCGAATGGTGTTGGTCCCAGATCAGACGCGGGTCGAAACTCATCGCCGAGAGCATGGTGAACACCACGACCAGACCAAAGAACAGAATGCCCGCGCGCGGTTCGATATCGGCCAGGGCTTGAAATTTGACCAGCGAAGCCACCAGGGCCACCACGATCACGTCGAGCATCGACCAATAACCGATGAGCTCGACGAAGCGGTACATTTTCGACCGCTCCTTGCGCGCCCATTGGCTGTCGCGCTGAACGGTCACCAGCAGGAGCGTCAGGGCGACGAACTTGATGCCCGGCACGGCGATGCTGGCGATGAAAATGATCAGGGCAATGTCCCAGGCGCCGTGCTGCCAGAAATCCAGCACACCACCCATGATTGTGCTGTCGGCGCCGTTGCCGACCATTTGGGTATTCATCACCGGCAACACATTGGCCGGGATGTAAAACACCAAGGACGTGAGCAGGTAGGCCCAGGTGCGGGTCAGCGCGTTGGTTTTGCGTCGATGCAGCGGTGCACCGCAACGCTCGCATTCGTGGGGTTCGCCGGTCATGTCACAGGCCAGGCCGCAGCTGTGGCAAAGGCACAGGTTGAGTTCGCTCGCGACCGGAGGCGTGGTCATAAAACATCCCACAGTTCACGGACATCGCGCCCGGCAATGCGGATCATCATCAGGCTGAGAATGGCCAGGGCGAACAGACCGATGCCGGGCAGCACGTCGAGCAACCCGGCGAGTTTGATCACCGCAACCATCGCCCCCAGCAGGCAGACTTCCAGCATGCTCCAGGGCCGCAGGGTTTCCAGCCAGCGCATGCAGAGTCTGAAACCCGGTGAGCGCCGGGAGGCGAGGGCGAAGCTCAGGACCCAGATCAGCAGCAGCAACTGGAAAATCGGCGCGATGATCATCGCAATGGCCGCCACCATGGCGATGAAGGTGATGGGGCCAAGACTCAGGGCCAACACGGAATCCCACAGCGTGGCGCTGTTTTTCAAGCCTTGGAGGCTGATGCTCATCACTGGATAGAAATTGGCGAAAGTCCACAGCATCAATGCCGTCACAGTCAGCGCCAGCCGCTGCTCCACCGACAGGCCGTTATAGCGCTGCAGCACGCCGCCGCAGCGCGTACACAGGGTTTTCTGATGCTTGGCGAGCGTGACTTTTTGATACACGCAGTCGCAGTGCTCGCAGATGATCAGTTGGTCAGTCTTAGCCATAGGCCGCACTCGCCAGGAGACAGGAAAGTCAGAGCACCTCCTCAATATAGAAGTGCCTTGCGAATGAGCAAATCGAAAGGCTAAAACGACTGATCTATCGCGTTATCGTTCTTCGCGAGCAGGCTCGCTCCCACACTGGAACTTCAGCAAACACAAAGTCTGTGTACGACGAGTATCAACTGTGGGAGCGAGCCTGCTCGCGAATGCGGTGGATCAGAAAAGTAGTTTTTCAGCCGAGCACTTCACGCAGCCGATACCAGAACATACCGAGGGCCAGCAACGGTGAACGCAACATCGGCCCACCGGGAAAGGTCATGTGCGGCACGGCGCTGAACACGTCGAAGCCTTGGCTGTGTCCGGCATGAATCGCTTCGCCCAGCAGTTTCGCGCACCAGTGGGTTACGTTCAGCCCATGACCGGAGTAACCCTGGGCATAAAACACGTTCGGGTGCTGGCGCAAGCGGCCGACCTGCGGAAAACGATTGGCCGTGATGCCAATCTTGCCGCCCCACTGATAATCAATGCGCACATCGGCCAGCTGCGGGAAGACCTTGAGCATCTGCGGACGCATGTAGGCGGCGATGTCCGCCGGATCGCGCCCGGAATAATGACAGGCGCCGCCGAACAGCAATCGCCGGTCCGCCGAGAGCCGGTAATAATCCAGGCCAACTTTCTGGTCGCACAGCGCCAGGTTCTGCGGGATCAATTGCGCGGCGACCTCCGGCGCCAATGGCTCAGTGGCAATGATGTAGCTGCCCGCCGGAAGCACCTTGCCGCTGAGTTTCGGTTCCAGTTCGTCCAGATGCGCATTGCACGCCAGTACGAGGCTGCCGGCACGCACCGTGCCCCCGGCACAACGAACCTGCACCGTGCTGCCATGGATCAGTTCCAGCACGGGGCTCTGCTCGAAGATTTGCACCCCAAGCGATTGCGCCAGCCGAGCTTCGCCCAGCACCAGGTTCAGCGGGTGCAAGTGCCCCGAGCCCATGTCGACCAGGCCACCGGCATACACGCCCGAGTTGACCACTTGCTCACGGATCTGCTCCGGCCCGACCAGCCGGGTTTCATGGGCGTAACCCGACTCGGCAAGGCTTTCCTGCTCAGCCTTGAACGCCGTGAATTGCGCCTTGGTGTTCGCCAGTTCGCAAAAACCCCAGCGCAGGTCGCAATCAATGTTTTGCTCACGGATGCGCTTGCCCACGAGTTCCACCGACTCGATCCCGGCGCGCTCGAGGTAGCGCACACCTTCTTCGCCGACATGTCGGGTGAAACCACTGACGTCATGACCGATGCCGCGAATCAATTGACCACCGTTGCGTCCGCTGGCGCCCCAGCCGATCCGCCGCGCCTCCAGCAGAATCACCGAGAGGCCGCGCTGCGCCAGTTCGACGGCCGTGTTGACCCCGGTAAATCCGCCGCCGATCACGCAGACATCCGCCACGAGGTCTTCGGCCAACGCGGGGAAGGGCGCCAGCGCATTGGCCGACGCGGCGTAATAGGAGCGCGCATGTTCGTTGCTGTACTGGTTCATTTGTTGGACTTCACTTTGCTCCAGGAACGGGTCATCAGACGCATGATCGCCTGGGGCGGGGTGGTCGAGATGTAGAGTTTGTCGAGAACCGTCTGAGGCGGGTAAACCTCGGGATTGTTGACCAGTTCAGCGTCCATGTATGGCTTGGCGGCGGGGTTCGGGTTGGCGTAACCGACCGAGGCGCTGACCTTGGCGATGACTTGGGGGTCCAGCAGGTAATTGATGAAGGCGTGAGCGTCCTTCGGGTTGCTGGCATCGGCGGGAATCGCCAGCAAATCGAACCACAAATTACTGCCTTCCTTGGGGATTGCGTAAGCGATGTTCACGCCGTTCTTGGCTTCCCTGGCGCGGTTGGCGGCCTGGAACACATCACCCGAGTAACCGAAGGCCACGCAGATGTCGCCATTGGCCAGGTCCGACACGTACTTGGACGAGTGGAAGTAGGTGATGTAGGGGCGGATGCTCAACAGCTTTGCTTCGGCTTTTTTGAAGTCTTCCGGGTTCTCGCTGCGAGGGTCCATGCCCATGTAATTGAGGATGGCGGGGAACACTTCGTCCGCCGAGTCCATCATCGACACGCCGCACTGACTGAGTTTCTTGATGTTTTCCGGTTCGAACAGCACGGCCCAGGAATCGATGTGATCAATGCCCAGCACTTGTTTGACCTTGTCGACGTTGTAACCGATGCCGTTGGTGCCCCACAGATACGGCACGGAGTGTTCGTTGCCCGGGTCGTTCTTCTCCAGCAGTGCCAGCAGTTTCGGGTCTAGGTTCTTGAAGTTCGGCAACTGCGCGCGATCAAGCTTGAGGAACGCACCAGCCTTCACCTGGCGGGCGAGAAAGTGATTGGACGGGACCACCACGTCATACCCGGTACGACCGGCGAGCAATTTTCCCTCAAGGGTTTCGTTGGAATCGAAGACGTCGTAGATCACCTTGATCCCGGTTTTCGCCTGGAAGTCGGCGAGGGTGGTTTCGCCGATGTAATCGGTCCAGTTGTAGACGCTGACGGTCGGCTGGGCCTGTGCAACGGCGCTGAACAGCATGGCCAGCGCGACCGGGACCACGGATTTCAATAGACGCATATGGACACCTCTTGGAATTATTGGATTCTTGTAGGAGCGAGGCTTGCCCGCGAAGGCGGACTGCCAGTCAACGGAGATGTTGAATGTGCTGGACTCTTCGCGGGCAAGTCGAATCGTCGCACCGCTCGCTCCTACAGGAATGTGTGATCTCGTGTAGTTTTCAGACACTCAGCAACAAAAACTCCCGCTCCCAGGAGCTGATCACCCGCTTGAAGTTCTCGTGTTCCGCTCGCTTGACCGCGACATAACCGCGGACAAACTTGTCACCCAGATAACGGCCGATGGTTTCGCATTCTTCCATCTGCGTCAGCGCGTCTTCGATGGTGATCGGCAAACGCAGGTTGCGTCGCTCATAGGCCCGGCCCTGCACCGCAGCGCTCGGCTCGATGCGCTCGACCATGCCGAGGTAGCCGCACAACAGGCTGGCAGCGATGGCCAGATACGGGTTGGCATCCGCGCCCGGCAAGCGGTTTTCCACGCGCATCGACTCGGGGCTGGAGGTCGGCACACGCAGGCCCACGGTGCGGTTTTCCTCGCCCCATTCGACGTTCACCGGTGCGGAGGTGTCGGGCAGGAAGCGGCGGAAGGAGTTCACGTTGGGCGCGAACATCGGCAGCACTTTGGGGATGTATTTCTGCAGGCCGCCAATGTAGTGCAGGAACAGCTGGCTCATTTGCCCGTCGGCATTGGCGAAGATCGGCTTGCCGGTGGCGATGTCCACCACACTCTGGTGGATGTGCATGGCGCTGCCCGGCTCGTCGCCAATCGGCTTGGCCATGAACGTCGCCGCGACGTTGTGCTTGAGCGCTGCTTCTCGCAGGGTGCGTTTGAACACGGTGATCTGGTCGGCCAGGTCCAGCGCGTCGCCGTGACGGAAGTTGATTTCCATCTGCGCCGGGCCGTCTTCGTGGATCAGCGTGTCGAGGTCCAGGCCCTGCAACTCGCACCAGTCGTAGACGTCTTCAAACAGCGGGTCGAATTCGTTGGCAGCGTCGATGGAAAACGACTGGCGACCACTTTCCGCCCGGCCCGACCGACCCATCGGCGCCTTGAGCGGCAAGTCCGGGTCTTCGCAACGCTGGGTCAGATAAAACTCCATTTCCGGCGCGACAATCGGCTTCCAGCCTTTGTCGGTGTACAGCTGCAGGACTTTCTTCAGCACGTTGCGCGGCGACAGTTCGATCGGGTTGCCGAATTTGTCGAAGGTGTCGTGGATCACGATCGCGGTAGGCTCGATGGCCCATGGGATCACGTAGACAGCGTCGGAAACCGGCTTGCACACCATGTCGATGTCGGCCGGGTCGAGCAGGTCGTAGTAGATGTCGTCGTCGACAAAGTCCCCGGTTACCGTTTGCAAAAGCACACTTTCCGGCAGGCGCATGCCTCGCTCATGCAGGAACTTATTGGTAGGTGCAATCTTGCCGCGTGCAATGCCGGTCAGGTCGCTGACGACACACTCGACTTCGGTAATCTTGTGATCTTTCAGCCACGTGAGCAGCTGATCGAAAGGGACATTCATAAAGACCTCGTTATTGGTTTTATTAACGCCGGGGAGGGTGGTTTCATCCGCCACACACTTCCCCTGGGACGCGTTGACGACTATCTTGGGCGAGCCTTGACGTTCCATCTATCCACTTTCAGCAGCACCAAAACGCACCAAACGAGTGCGTAAGGTCACCCATGACAGCGTGCAATCCATTACAGGTCCAAGCGTTCAACACCGCCGATGTTGCCGAGCAAATCCGCGCCACACCCGGTTGGGTCCAGCATTACCAGCAGATGTCACCGGGGCATTTCGCCGGGCGGGTGCGTTACCTCGACCTGCAGGGCGTAGAGATTTACGAGGAACACATGAACACCCGGGTCGAGCAGAATTTCAGCGCGCCCGAGGGTTCGCTGGCGTTCTGTTTCGATCGCAGCGACAACGCGCTGTACGTGTTGAATGAAGAAAGCCGCAACATCTGGATCACGCCGGAGAACTATCAGGAAATCGCCGTGGTGTTCGGGCCGGCATTCGTTCAGCGCCACGGTCTGAATGTCGCCAGGCTCGAAGGGCTGTTCATGGCGCCGCTGAATTCGGAGCAGAACGCGCTGTTCAGTCGCTGGCTGAGCGGAACCCTGACCCGGTTGGCGCAGACCCTCGATCCGCCGAGCAAAGAGGCCTTGACCCAGCAGTTGCTGGAAGACTGTCTGTATATCCTCGACAACGCCTGTGTCTGTCTGGACCGCGGCGGTTTGCAGCGTCGCGCTGAAGAGCGGGCGGTGATGAAACGCATCGGCGAATGGGCGGCCGATTCCCCGGAAGAAACCCTGAATTTGCTGGAGCTGTCCCAGGTTGCCGGGGTTTCACTGCGTCAGTTGCAGCATGCGTTCAAGGCGTATACCGGCATGACGCCGACCCATTGGCTGCGCCTGCGCCGCCTCAACAGCGCCCACCGCGAACTGCTTGGTCGCTCGCCCATGGAAACCACGGTGGCCGAAGTGGCGATGCAGTGGTCGTTCTGGCATTTGGGGCGGTTTTCCAGCAGTTATCGCGCGCTGTTCAAAGAGCTGCCGAGTGAAACGCTGAAGCGTAGCCGTCAGTCATAAGTCGCAAGTGGGCGAGTGGGGGTGATCTACACTCTTGATGGCTGGGAAATACTCGGAGGTCATCATGAACAGGTTGTCTTCCCTTGGTTTGTGTGTCGCGTTGTCGATAGCCGCCACGCAGGCATGGGCCGAAACGGTGGTCCCGATGAAGGGCCAGACTTCGCAACAAACCCAACTGGACATCGACGCCTGCCACAACGTCGCCGCCAGTCAAAGTTCAACGACGCCGCCGCCGGCATCCGGTGGCCGCCTGAAAGGTGCGGCAGTCGGTGCCGCTGCCGGAGCGGCTGGTGCTCAGGTTCGCGGACGCCAGCACGATGAGTATTATGATCGTGTGGATGACGACGTGAAGCAGGATTATCGGCAGAACCGGGCCAAAGAGACGGCCGCCGCCGGTGCGATGGTGGGTGCATCGCGTCAACGCCAAGAGCGTCGGGCGCAGGAGAAAACCGCCGCTTCCACCAGTTCGACGGCCTACACCAGTTGCCTGCAAGGCAAGGGGTATCAGGTTAATCCCTGAACGCGTTTTGGCGGTCGCTGATCCAGCACATAAACCATCAGGCAGGCATACAACGTCACCAGGATGAACAGTCCCATGCGCACGGCAAACGCCGTGTAGACGTCTTTGCCCGCGAGACTGTCCTGCACCGACTGACCGAGCAGGATAATCATCGTGATCAGGCTGTTGAGCCAGAACCCCGGGCTTAACCGGGTCGGGCTCAGGGCGTACAACTTGCGCGCCAGGATCAGACCGAACAGCAACATCCACAGAAAAAACATCCATAGGTGCACAAACAGACTGAGGGCACACCAGAACAGCACGGCCAGCGCGCCGCCGAGCAGGGTCGAGCCGACCAGTTCGCGACCGGCGTTCCGGGCAGTGATGGAACTCTGCTGACCCAGGCCGACCGCCTTCAAAATAATCGGCAGATAACTTGCCGGATCGATCAGTGCCAGCAAAAACGCCGGCAGCACGATCAGGGTTGCACGCAGCGCAACCCGACTGACTTCTTCCGCCGGCAACAGCGGAGCGGCGGGTGGCGAGGGGGCGTTTGCCGGGTCGGGAAACAGCCAGTGGCTCACCGTCACCACCATCACCGCGAGGAGCAATCCTTTGACCAGCGCGCCGATAACCATCGCCGCGAGGTCGAACTCGGCGACACCGGCCGAGGGGATCATGGTCAGGCCGATCACCAGAAAGGTGACGATCAGGTTGTTGCCGCCGCGCAATCCAAAGCGAAAAACCAGAAACAGACTTACGCCGATCAGCAGCACGCCGCTGACCGGGTAATAACGCAGGAGCGGAATCCACAACAGGCCGATGCCGGTGGTCAACATCGCAACCACGGCTAGCCCCAGTCCAGCCTTGAACGGCAGCGGGCGATTGACGGTGGCGAGCAGCAACAGCGCAAGCACCGGCGCCATAAACGGAATCGGCAATCCCAAACCGAAACTCGCAGCGAGACACAACGCAGTGCCCGTGGCCAGACGCAGTGCGCGCTGAGTCCGGGGCGTGCGATTAGTAGGCATACGCCAGCCAACTCATCAGGCCAAGAAACAGACGGCCAAGCAGGTTCAACGGATTGCCTTGAGTAGGGAAGGCCATGACTTCAGCCTGGCCCCCGACGCGGATGGCGCGACTGTCACGCAGCTTCGCCATCGAGTCCTCGGAAAACTCGATGATCACCGGAAAACGCTGGGCCGGACGCAACCAGTCGCGGCTGTTCTGCACACTGGGCAACGTACCGGGTGCAGGCGTCTGACCGACACTGACGCCATAGCCGACACTGCGCACGCGCCCGTCGAACACTTCGCCCGGCAGTGCATCCAGGACAATCGCCACCGGCGTATCGAGCCTGACCAGGCCAAGATTGTTCTCGGTCATGTCGGCGCTGATCCATACGTCGTGAATGGCAATCAGGGTCATGACCGGACTGCCGACGGCGGCGAACTGCCCGGCGTCGGTGCGCAAGTCGGTGATCAAGCCTGCCGAGCGCGCGCGAATCTGCGTATTGGCCAGGTCCAGTTCGGCTTTCGACAACGCCGTGGCGGCACTGCGCAGCAGAGCGTTATCTTCCGCGCTGCCGCCTTCTTGCTCACGCGCACGCTGGACTTCGGCACGGGCGGCGGCGACCTGGCTGACGGCTTGTTCGCGGCTGGCGCGAGACACTTCGAGCAGGCGCACGGAAATGGTGCCGGGGTCATCGCGATACAGCCCCTCAAGGCGTTGATTATCCTGCCGTGCCTTGAGTTCGTTGGCCTGGGCAGCGCGCAAATTGGCTTGTGCCGAGGCAATGCCGGCGGTGCTGGCGCCGATTTGTCGGCGAGTCGATTCGAGGTCTGCGCGAGCACGGTCGACTGCGATTTGATACGGCTGGGGATCCACCTCGAACAGAACATCTCCGGCCTTGACGTCCTGGTTGTTGCGCACGTTGACGCGGATGACCCGGCCGGCGACTTCCGCGGCCACCGGAATCACAAAAGCACCCACCCGCGCCTGTTGCGTGTAAGGCGTGAACCGATCAGCCGTCAGATACCAGGCCAGGCTCAGGACGATCACCAGCAACACCCATTTGATGCCTTTTTTCGCGGGGTCAGCGGCTGGCTCGGGCGCTTTGGGGGAGGGCGGTGCGGCTTCACTCATAATCTTTTACCTTTTTTGGCTTGCGCAGCTGAAGGCTCATCCAGCAGATCGCCCCAGTCCGTGCGTTGCTCCATTTGCCGGCGGGTCGCCGCATCGATTCTCGGCAGCGGGCTGTACCAGCCACCGCCCAAGGCTTTGTACAGGGCGATCACATTGCTCACGGCATTGCTGCGGCTGACCAGGTAATTGTCCTGTTGCTCCAGCAAGGCGCGTTGCGCATCCAGCACCCGCTGGAAATCCGAATAACCTTCACGATATTGCGCGCTGGCCAGCACCAGCGAGCGCTTGGCGGCGACTTCGGCCTCGCGCAGGATTCGTTCGCGCTCCAGGGATTTGATCAATCCGCTGGCAGCGTCATCCGCTTCGCGCGCCGCCTGGCGAACCTTGTCGCGGTAGGCTTCGATCAACTGCTGCAACCGCGCATCCTGGACACGCACGTTGTTGCTGATCTGGCCATGGTCGAACAGGTTCCAGCGCAGACTGGGGCCGCCGATCAAGTCCAGGCTTCTGGACGTGCCGTTCAGCGTATCGGCCGACCAGACAATGCTGCCGAGCAAGGTCAACGACGGGTAGAAATCGGTTTCGGCCACGCCGATCAGCGCCGACTGCGAAGCGACATTCAGTTCGGCCGCGCGCACGTCGGGCCGACGCAGCAGCAGATTGGCCGGCACATCCTGCAGTACGGCGCGGTCTACCAGCGGGATCAACCCTTCATTCTCAAGCAACTGCGACAGCGCGCCGGGTGGCTGACCGATCAACACAGCCAGCGCATTGCGGGTACGCAGCACCTGATCTTCAAAGTTGGGGATGGTGCTCAAGGTGCCCAGGTATTGGGTTCTGGCCTGCTGCAAGTCGAGTTCGGCTTGCTGGCCGCTGTTGAACAGCTTTTCGGTGATCTCGAAATTACGCTGTTGCTGTTTGGCGTTTTCCCTGGCAACGCGCAAACGTGCTTCTGTGGTGCGCAACGAAAAGTAGGTGTCCGCCACTTGGGCGCGCAGCAGGACGAGCACGTCTTCATAGTTGGCCTGCGCAGCAAAGTAACCGGCATCGGCCGACTCGATGGCACGACTGAAGCGACCCCAGAAATCCAGCTCCCAGCCAATGTCGAAGCCAGCACTGTGTTGCCAGAAATGGCTGTCCTGCGGATTGACCCCGCCGGATTGCCTGCGGTTGAAATACAGACTGTCGACGCTGGCTTGCTGCAATTGCGGGTAACGTCCGCTTTGGGCGATTCCCAGTTGGGCTCGGGCCTCCATCACTCGCAGACCGGCGATCTTCAGATCCGAGTTGTAGGCATCCGCCTCGTCGATCAGACGATCGAGCACCGGATCGCCGAAGATTTGCCACCACTGGCGCAAATCAGGATTCAGGCTGCGCTGGCTGGATTGCTCAAGGGCAGGGGAGCTCCAGTGGTCAATCCACGCTTGCTTCGGTGACTGAAAATCCGGCCCCAGGTGCACGCAGCCACTCAGGCCGAGCACACACAGCAGGAGCAGTTGGCCAGATCGCGTCAGATGCATGCGTGTTTTCCAGTCCAGGAAGTTCACAGGAGCATAGACGCCCGGATGATTAACTGACTGCTAAGCTTTTCAAGCGTCATCACATTCAATACGACCCATCAAAGAAGGAACGACAGCCATGAATGCACCCCATACCGCTGGATGGCGCTTCAAACTGGGCATTGCGATCATTTGCCTGATGCTCGGCTCATGGCTGATGGTGCCCATATTGGCGGCAGCGGGTGTGCCGGGTTCCAGGATCGCGGCGCTGACAGGCGTCCTGTTCATCAGCAACAAGGTGCTGTTGATTATCGTCATCGCGGTTATGGGCAAGGCGGGGTTTCAACAGCTCAAAAGCAGTGTCTTTGGCTACGTGACTTCACTGGCACCGACAGTCGACACTGAAGTAGGGCCGTGGCGTCATCGGATCGGCGTCGTGATGTTTTGTCTGCCGTTGATTTCGGCATTTCTGGAGCCCTACGTTGACAGTATCTGGCCAGGACTCAGGCCGAATATCTGGCAACTGCAGCTGTTGGGCGACATGATGTTGATCGGCAGCTTTTTTGTACTGGGCGGAAATTTCTGGGAGAAAGTGCGTGCGTTGTTTATTCGTACAGCACGGGTGGTGAATACGAGTGCGGTGTGATGATTGATTAACTTAACTAAAGGGCTATTTAGTATAGCTATTTGCCATCATGGCATATGAAGCAACAAGTGCGGCGCAAACAGGCGGCGGAGGCCGTTGCTGGGCGTCAGGCGGTCGAGGCGCGCTTGGCCGACCTGGAATTGTTACTGCCCCAGCGCCAGCTGCAGCGTGAAAGTGGGCTGCACGAGCGCCGTGAAGTTCAGCAGCACAATCAGACGTTACAACAGGATCTGCAAGCGCTGCGGCTCAAGGCCGAGCAGGAACGCGTTGCGCAGGAGGCCTGCATACGTGGGGTCGAGGATCGTGCGCACCGCGAGGTCGACCACGCCCGCGAAGAGGGCAAAGCCATGACCGTCCCATTCAAGGCCGCCGGCCGGCAAGTCGAGCATTTGCATCGGCGACTGGAGTCAATCCAAACCGAGCTCAGCCAAACCCAGCAACGTGCCGCTGCGGAGCAGGCCCGTGCTGAAACGCTGGAGCAGCAACTGACTCAAAGCGGCCTTGAGGGAAGCACTATGATGCTGAACTCATTACCTAAAAACTAAAAGACTGATCTTTTCCTAGTTTTTTAGCTGTATAAAGTGCTTTATCAGCTTGTGCCAGTAGTACGTTAAGCGAGTCCAGTGGGCTAAACGAATGAACTGAAAAACCGATGCTTATGGTTAAATATCCAGTGCTAGAAGCTGAGTGCGGTATTCTCAAATCTCGCACTCGTTGGCAGAGTGTCTTGACATACAGCGCTGCTTGGTCTTTCGCCATGCCGTTGGATAGAATTACAAATTCTTCCCCGCCATACCTAGCTGCAAAATCAGAGCCTCGTTGGAAGGACTTGTTCAAACTCTCGGCGACACGTATTAATGCTTCATCGCCTTGTTGGTGTCCGTAAATGTCATTAAATGATTTGAAATGATCAATATCGATCATGGCAAGAGTCAAGGAGTCGCCATTGCGGCACGCAATTTTACATTGAATTTCGAGCTGCGCATCAAAAAAACGACGATTGTAAATGCCAGTGAGACCATCTTTTATTGAAAGTTGCTCGAAGTGTATTTTCATTTCTTCGAGAGACTGGTGTTCATCGCGCAGTTGCTGTTGTATTATAATTCTGGATGTTACATCCTTTTGAATTCCGATAAAGTTGGTTACAGCCCCTTTCTCATCGTGGATAGGCGATATGCTTAACTCGTTCCAAAACATAGTTCCGTCTTTACGGTAGTTTCGCAAGGTCACGAGGCAATACTCACCATTTTTTATAGCGCTGTGAACCATTTCCCGTTCGGGCTGTTCTCTGTCGTTATTCTGTAAGTATCGACAGTTAATGTTAGTGATTTCTTCGAATGAGTAGCCCGTCATGCGCTCAAAAGCGGGGTTTACAAAAATCAATGGATTATCTTCAATGCAGTTATCGGAGATGGTGATGCCGTCTCGTGAGTCCATAACCGCCTGTTTGAGTATTTCAATCTTCATTCAAAGCCCAGTTGTAGGATCGAAGAGTAATCACGGTCTGCAAGGGTTGCAGCATTGAAATGCCATAATGACAAATATCTATAACTCTATAAGTGTAGTCGCTCAAGAAATACAGTGTTGAAATTTTTTCTATGCTTTCGATAGGTGGCGAATGGTTACAAAAAAAGCCTGCAATGACGCCATACGCTGACTCAAGCCCGCCTTTACGGCACGCTTATTCCTCTTCAGGGAAAAGCCAAATGAAATGCCGCAAACTGGGTGCTTTGAAGGTTTCGGCACTCAGTGCCTGATATATGAGTATCAGCGCTAATTGCGGGCCTCCGCAGATATCAAGCAAGGCATCACAGCTCCGATAGTCGGCCAGAACACATTGAAAAGGTGATCGACGCATCACTCAAGCGGCTGAAAAACGACCAGATCGACCTCTACTATCAGCATCGCGTAGAACCGTGTATCCATCCGGTATATCGTCAAGGGCTCTCGCTCAAGTCATGGGAGCCATGACCATGCGGTTGGCCGACTCGGTGCCGGCCAGCATCTTCGGTATCCCAGAATTGCTTGAAGCGATCAGGGCGTGAATCAAGCCGCTTGATCGTCAGCAAATGGCTGTTTGAGTCGCTGACGCGGCCAAATAGGATCACGAGGGTCTTTGTTGCCGCCTAGAGCAATTCGCGCTTTCTACTGTTGGCTTCGCAGTCAACCCACGCAAATCCCGATTTAAATATGTGCAACATGTTTTTACACAGCCTGGGCCAAAAGCGGTCATAAGCCTACTTTTCACGATAATCACCGACGAGTAATGCAATCAACCCAAGGCCGCAGGTAGAGATTCATGTATTGGTCGTGGAGATCGATCAGCACGAACACTTGCCCACCAGCGCCGAGTACTTCGCCGGGTTCGGCCATGCGTAGCTGGATTGAACCATTGATGGGGGCGCGTAAACTGCCGTCGTCAATCTCACTTTGCAGGCTCGCGGCTTGCGCCACGGCCTCACCAATCCCGGCAATCAGGGCGAGTACTTGAGCTTGGGCTGACCGTACGGCCGCACTGCTGGTGTTGTATCGCGCTTTTTGCTGGTCGAAAAGTTGAGCGCTGTAGTAGCCACGTTCGAACACTAATCGTGCGCGTTTGAGCTCCTGTTCTGCCAGCCGTTGTTCACTCTGGCGAAGCTGAACATTGGCTTGAGCCACTGCAACGTTCTGACGAGCACCTGAAACGCCTGCCAGTGCTTGTTGCAGTTTCGCTTCAAGGGTCCGGGTGTCCATCACCGCCAGCAGTTGTCCGGTGATGACCTTGTCCCCCTCGTGCACCAGCACTTGTGCGAGGCGTCCAGCGTTCTTGCTGGCGATCTGAACTTCGGTGGCTTCCAGCCGACCATTGGCGGCGTAGAATTGCTCAGACAGTGACGGGTGACTCCAACGCCAAAAGCCGAACGCACTGCCGGCCAGCATCAGGACGAGGATCACCAATCCCGATGCGATGAGCTTACGGTGCTTCGTCGGCATTGCACTTCTCCCTATGAATACAGAAGCATGGGGGAGTGCGTAGCGGGCAATCTGATCTAGATCAAGGTGGAGCTGACGTGGCGGGGATTACGATACGCCGAGACGTTCAAGACCGTGCAAAGGACGTGAACTCACTCCAACCGCTCAATGACGGCCTCGATGTGCCAATAACCGATGCGCTCGTAATGGTCATACAATGTCGCCTCTCGCTCACGGTTTAACTGCTCAGACGACTCATAATGAGGCGACGTCCTGATCGTGGCGCGCTTAAGGTCTAAAGAAACGGTGTGATCCCGCCACGACACCTCGTCGATCCATTCAGGTGCAATCAACACGGCAATACCAACAAGACCTTCGTTGCCAACCACGGCAATTTCCGCCGAAGCACCGCTTTCCGTCACGTGCAGCAGAGAAACGATGGAGTCGGTTGGGAAGTACACGTGACGCAGGGTGTCTCCGGGTTCGTAAAGCACCTCACCCAGTTCCAGGACGACCCATTCCAGGTGCGGAGCGAGACGCTTGAGTTCCTGGCTGGCGAGCGCTGCAAGCAGGTGGTTTTGGGTGGGCTGCGGCGAGGCAGACATAATCAAGCTCCCGGACAGAGGACGGGTACGCCGACTCAGGGTACACCTGTGTCTCCAGGGCAGGGAATGAATGTCTAATCGTCAACTGCTTGCACATGTTTGAGCTCCAGCGGCCTTGGCAGGGGCTTACGGCAATCGACGAGAATCCGGTGCTCGACACGATCATCGATGAGCACCACCGCACCTCCTTCCAGGGGATGACCATCGAGTGTCATTGAAGTTGAGTCCGTGGTCCCCTGGCGCACTTCGAAATGGTACTCCGTCAGTCCGAATCGATAAGTCAGCGTAAAACCCGGCCAGTCCTCAGGGATCAATGGCTCTAGCCTGAGCGTGTTGCCGTTACGTTGCAGGCCGAGCAGAGATTCAACTCCCAGGCGATACATCCATCCTGCGGAGCCCGTGTACCACGTCCAGCCCCCGCGTCCGGCGTGGGGCGCAGTGCCATAAACATCGGCGGCCATCACATAGGGTTCGACTTTGTAGGTGTCAATCCTCGCACTATTGAGGGGGACGGCGGGATTGATCAGGTTCAGCAACTCCCAAGCCTTCACAGAGTCACCCAATTGAGCAAACGCCATCGCCGCCCACACCGCAGCGTGGGTGTATTGTCCACCGTTCTCGCGTACCCCTGGCACGTAGCCTTTGATATAGCCCGGGTCCTGTTCGCCTTTGTCGAACGGCGGATCGAGCAGCAGAATCGCGCGGATCTCGGGCTTGACCAGATACCGGTCCAGCGCCTGCATTGCCAGGCGCTGTCGTGTTGCCGAACCGACCCCGGACAGCACGGACCAGCTCTGGGCGATGGAATCAATGCGGCATTCATCGTTGATAGACGAACCCAGTGGCTGTCCGTCATCAAACCAGGCGCGGCGGTACCAAGCCCCGTCCCAGGCCGCTTTTTCCAGACTTTCGTGCAGCAGGACGGCATTTTCATCACAGCGTCGCGCAAAATCATCATCGCCGTACCGTCCAGCGATAAGGGCGAAGCGCTTGAGCACATGACATCCGAAGAACCCTAACCAGACACTTTCACCGCGGCCGAGATAGCCCACGCGATTCATGCCGTCGTTCCAGTCGCCGCTGCCGATCAACGGCAGTCCGTGCATACCCCGGCGCAGACTGTGTTCGATAGCTCGCATGCAATGCTGATAAAGCGGCTCGCGCAAATCCGACACGCCCGGCAGGTCGTAGTAGGACTCTTCACCGGTATTCAGTGCGCGCCCCTCCAGATACCCCGCGGGTTCGTCCAGCACAGACAGATCATCGGTAATTTCCACGTAACGGCTGGTGGCTGCCACCAGCCAAAGAAAATCGTCGGAGCAGGCTGTGCGCACGCCGCGATTCAGTGGCGGGTGCCACCAGTGCTGCACATCGCCCTCCTGATATTGATGACTTGCGCACAAAAGCAAATGCGTACGCACCGTTGCCGGATCTGCATGGATCATGGCCATGCTGTCTTGTAGCTGATCCCGGAACCCTATTGCTCCACCGGACTGGTAATAACCACTGCGGGCCAGGAAACGGCAGGCGATGACCTGATACATCAGCCAGCCGTTGACCATCACATCGAAACTCGCTGCCGGTGTCTGGACCTGGATCACCGACAGCAGCGAGCGCCAGTGCTCTCGAACTTTTTGCAACTCCGCGGCTGCGACCTGTGCCCCCCTGTAACGTTGCACGAGTTGGGTGGCCGCGGGAACGCTTTTTTCGGCGCCCATGCGCAGAACCACTTCCGTACTTTCACCGACCGCGAGCGCCACCGTTACCTGAATCGCGGCGCAAGGATCCAGACCTGCTCCGATGCGCCCCGACAGCCCGGCATGTTGCATTGCTGATGGCGATTCCAGGCTGCCGTTGCGGCCGATGAACTCGGTACGATCGCCGCTGATGCCGTGGTCACTTCCATCCGTATCAAAGAACGCCACGCGCTCGTTGAACTCGATCGAATAGGCATTACGGGCGAAAAAAGCACCACTCACAGGATCCGACTGGGTGACCACGTGCATCGCTGACTTGCTGCGCAGATCGCCCAGCACCCATTCCACGTAACCGGTCACCGTCAACTTTCGATTTCGACCGGACACGTTGCGTACAATCAACCGCGAGAATTTGATCGGGGCATCGGCCGCCACGAAAACCCATAGTTCGGTCTGGATACCATCTCCCTCATGTTCGAACACGCTGTAACCAAAGCCGTGGCGTGTTTGATAGCTGCCAGTACCCGGGCAGGGCTTTGGTGTAGCCGACCAGAAGTGCCCTGTTTCCTCATCGCGCAAGTAAATGACCTCGCCGCTGGGGTCGACTATCGGATCGTTGTGCCAAGGTGTAAGCCGGAACTCATGTGCGTTTTCCGCCCAGGTATAGGCACTACCGGTTTCAGACACGACGGTACCCAATTGTGCGTTGGCGATGACATTGACCCAAGGGGCTGGCGTGGGGCGGGTGGCCTTCGAGTTGATCACATATTCGCTGCCATCTTCGCTGAACCCGCCGTAGGCATTGCTGAGCGACAACGGCTGGGAGATTGGTTTGAGCGGCGTGGGCGTTGGCACGTATTGACGAGTCGCAACGAAGGGCGCGTACACCGGTGCCACGCGCCGACGGTGTACTTGCTCGACCAGGGAGCCGAGTCCTTCGCTGAGTACCAACCGCGCGACCGACAGGATCAACGTGCGATCCTCATTCGACATCTGTTGGGCTGTACGAACGAAAATCCCGCCGGAACGATCCACCAGCGTGGCTTCGCTGCCGGAAGTTACCAGGCCCATGATCGCGTCTTGCAGTTGTTGGCGGTAACCGGTCGGGTCTTCGTTCCAAACCAAAAGGTCCACCACCAGGCCTTTCTGGCGCCAATACGCGTGTGCCTGAATCATCTTCCGGACCAGTTCGATGTTATCCAGACTTTTTATCTTCAAAAGTACGATTGGTCGGTCGCCGGAAATGGACTGTCCCCATAACCCCTGTTGGTTGCGCCGATTATCAATCAGCACGGCACTGTCTGCGCGTAGTGCTGCGTTCGCGTAAAGCAGCGAAGAGGCCATTTGTTCAAATAGACGGGCGTCTGCGTGCGAAGCGTTAAGCTGGCGCAGGAGTACCTGGCTGTGGGTCCAGGACAAATCGAAAACCCGATCAGCCAGATGCCGGTCGCGGTATTTATTGATGAGAGATAGACAATGGTCGCGGCTGGTCGCCGCGCCGGTCACCAGATCGATAGTCGCTTGCTGTCCTGGTTGCAAGGTGACACGACAGCGGATTGCGACAATGGGATCAAGTACCGGCCCGGCGTTGCCCGAGAGTTGTTTGCACTCGGCATCCAGGGCGGCCGGCGACTCGAGTTTTCGCCCGCGGCCGATGAAACGGGCGCGGTCGGTTTCGTACGAAATGTCTTCAATATCGACATCATGGGCCGCCAGCAAATGGCACATCCACGGTGTAGGCTCATCGCTGGCCCGTGGGCGGCGACTGCAGACAATCGCCTGCAAAGGCAACAGCAACTCTGATTGCACGAACAGCTTGCTGAAGGCAGGGTGCATTGCGTCGGTGTCTGGTCCGGCCAGCACCACTTCTGCATAGGTAGTGATCTCCAGGCTTTTTGCCGATGACCCGCAATTAGTGATGTGCAATCGGCGGAGCTCGATGTTGTCTTCCGGCGAGACAACGATTTCCATGTGCGTATCGAAATCCAGTTCCCGAGTGCGGAACTCTGCACGCGCATCACTGAAAATAGCTTCGTGGCTTTCTGTCCGGCGCAGCGTGGGTTGGAATGCTGCCGACCAGAACACGCCGGTATCGATGTCTCTCAAGTAACAGAACGTGCCCCAGTTATCCTGGGTAATGTCCTCGTGCCAACGGGTCACCGCCATATCGTTGCGTCGGCTATAACCACCCCCTCCACTGCTCAGCATCACATGATAGTTACCGTTGGAGAGCAACTGAACGGCGGGGCGTTTAAGCCCGGGATGGGCGAATATCCGAAGGTCATTATCCTGGCTCTGACCGGCGTCAACCAAGGCGGACGACTGCGCTGCCTGCAGGTAAGGTGCTGCTGCTTTGGGCACCCGTTCCTGAAGCAGCAGCAGGGCAGACTGCAACGCGGGGTCAGACTCGAAACGCCTTTGCATCGGTTGGTCGAGCAACACGCTGGTCAGGGCCAGCAGGCTCATCCCCTGATGGTGTGCCATGAATGACTGCACCAGTGCGAAACGCTGACCCCGAGGCAAACGTGCTTCGGTGTAATCGATGGCTTCGTAAAGCCCATAGCGGCCTGCCGCTCCCTCCCGAGCCAGACGCTGCAGGTTCTTGCAGGCGGCCTCGGCGTCCACCATCAACGCCAGCGCACTGGCGTAAGGCGCTATGACGATGTCATCGCCGAGGCCGCGCTTGAGGCCGAGCGCCTGCACGCCAAAGGCGCGATATTGGTAGTTGAAATGGGCATCAAGGGTGTAGTAACCGGACTCCGACACTCCCCAAGGGAGACCAAGACGATGTCCTTGTTCGATTTGTACGGTCACGGCGGCACGGCAGCCTTGATCGAGCAGACTGCCGTCATAGTTGGGCATTACGAGCATGGGCATGAGGTACTCGAACATTGAGCCTGACCAAGACATCAAGGTGGGAACACCCTCGTGCTCCCCAATCAATCGACCCAACGTAAACCACGCCCGTTGCGGGATCTGGCCTTGTGCAATGACCACGAAGTTCGTCAGGCGCACTTCGGACGCCAGCAGATCGTAATAGCCGTTGTCCAGCCGGCGCTCTTCGGCGTTGTAGCCGATGACGAACAAATCGCGTTTGCCGTCATAGAGCAACGAGAAGTCCATTTGCGCGAGAGCGGCGGTCAGGTTGATCAGCCGGTCAAGGCTGCGGCTGGACTCGATTGCAGCAGCGCGTACCGTTTCAACGCGAACGTGATGCTCGACTGTCCAGTCCGCGCAGTTCAGATGTGCCAGGTGCCGTAGAGATTGCCTCGGCGGTTCGCGCCCGATGGCGGGCGCGGGTAACCGAAAGCGTTCCAGCGCTTCAATCCAGTCGCTGCATTGTTCGGTAAATGCGCTTTGCCAATAACTGCTGTCTCCCTCGGTCTCCGCCTGCGGCGTCGCCACAATGGTGCGGGCTGTCTGCAGCATGTCCAGCAGTGAGTCGGCGTCGAGATGTTCAGATGCTCTCTCGAGGAGTGAGTACAACTGACCCGGCTCGCCATACGCACGTTGATTTTCAACCAGGGTGTCGAAGGTATCGCGCAGGCCATCGACGATTGAAAGGCCAAAAAGTGGTGTGTCGGGGATTTGCGCAAGGCCCGCGCGCAAAGTGAGCAGCAGCCCGGCCAGGTTGCCGCTGTCAACGGTCGAAATGTAATGCGGCCTCAGCGGTTCCAGCGTCTGTGTGTCATACCAGTTGTAGAAATGCTGCTGGTGGCGCTCCAGCTTGTTCATGCTGTCCAGTGATGCCGATAACCGGCGCAACAGTCGCTCGGTACTCAGATAACCAAAGTCGTGAGCTGCCAGGTTTGCGAGCAATGCCATGCCCATATTTGTGGGCGAGGTGCGGTGGGCAATGGCCGGTTTCGGTTCTTCCTGAATATTGTCCGGTGGCAACCAGTTGTCCTGCGGGCCAACGAATTCATCGAAAAACGCCCATGTTCTGCGGGTCAGCACGCGCAGGAAACGCAGCGCCTCTATCGACGGTTTAAAAAGCGAGCGCTTGGGCGCTGCGCTAAAACGCCAGGCCATCCAGGGGCCGGCCAGCCATGACAGCAGGAGGGGGGTGGCAATGACCAGTCTGATGGGATCCGTTACTAGCACGGTTAGCGAGATCAGGGCGAACAGGGGACCGATCCACATCTCGCGATAGTGCCCGGTAAGCCGATTTGCCGAGCTGCGCTCTACCTCGCGGGAAGGTTTCCATTGCAAGAGCAAGCGTCTGCTGAAAATAATCCTCCAAAGCGAACGCGCAATCGCGCCAGCGCTGTAGTACATCTCAAACGGCAGCCAGGCAATGGTCGCGCCGACTTGGGCCAGGTCTTGCGCCAGCCCGCCAAAAAGCGCCGCAAGATACTGCCGGTAGGGCACGTTCAGCGGGGGTTGCAGAACGTCGGCGAACGTTCTGAGCAGCGGTTGCAAAACCAGCAATCCGATCACCGCCAGTGTCCAGGCCAAAGGTTCGCTACTGGCAAACCAGCCCCATGCCAACATCACCAGCAGCGCCAGTGGCTCCAGGCTGCGACGTAGATTGTCGAGAATCTTCCATCGCGCCATGACACCCAGACGGTTACGCGCCCATTCACCTCGCGCGTTGCGCGTCCACGGCAGAATCCACGGTATCAGCTGCCAGTCACCCCGGATCCAGCGATGTCGACGTTTGACGTCGGCGCTGTACCCTGAGGGATATTCTTCGTACAACTGCACATCGCTCAGCAGACCTGAACGGGCATAACAGCCCTCGATCAAATCGTGGCTGAGAATCTGGTTATCCGGCAGGCAGCCTTCCAGGGCGCAAGTAAAGGCATCAACGTCATAAATACCTTTTCCAATGAACGATCCCTGATGGAACAGATCCTGATAGATGTCCGATACAGCCCGGGTATAGGGGTCGACCCCACCCCCGGTGCCAAGCAGGCGTGAATAGATAGAACGCGGGGTGCTAGTCAGGCTTATGCCTACCCTTGGTTGCAAAACGGCATAGCCTGATATGATTTTTTCTTTTCGGGTATCGAATACCGGCCGATTCAACGGGTGCATCATGGCCGCCACACACTGGCGGGCGACATCTTGAGGCAACTGGGTGTCAGTATCGAGGGTCAGCACGTAACGCACCGTTTGCAGTGATCGCGTGTCGCCAACCACCGTCGTGAAACGACTAGCGCCTCGTCCGCGGAGCAACGCATTGAGGTCGTTCAGCTTGCCTCGTTTGCGCTCATATCCCATCCATACCTGTTCCCCTGGATTCCAGCACCGTGGTCGATGCAGGAGGAAAAAACGGTCGATCGAACCTTCGGCGTATTTGCGATTGAGCAGGCTGATCGCCTGTGAAGCGTGTGCGAGCAAGTCGGCGTCTTGCACCTGTACCTCTTCCGGTGCATCGAAGAAGTCAGTCAGCAATGCGAAAAACAGATTGCTGTCACGATTGGCCAGGAACCTCACCTCCAGCCCCTCGACTATATCTTCGACATCGGCACGGGAGGCAATGAGCGTTGGAATAGCTACAAGGGTGCGAGCTTCATCAGGAATTCCATTGGCGTAGTCCATCTTTGGCAACATCGTGGGCAACAGGCTGAACGTCACCAACCAATTGATCAGACTGAAAGCCAACTGACTGGTCATGATCAGGCAAGGCACAGCCAACACCAGCAATTCTGCGTAAGACAGACCCTCGCGACCAGCGGACGCAAGCATTGGCAGGGCGAAAATCACAGTGAGGGACCCTGCCGGAGCGAGGTAAAATATCAATGGCGAACGTTGAACAAGGCGCTTCCAGCGTTCGTGAAGCGGCACATGGGCATTGAGCCTATGCTCAAGAACGTCAATGCCCGCGCCAATCAGGAAATAGCCTACATGGCTGGCTAACAAGCTGTCGGACGCTAAGGCGTTCTGCTCTCCAGACAGTTTGACGACAATGTCTGCAACCTGGATTTCCGAGTGCTGGCTACGCCTGGCGAGCCGCTCGATCACGTGCCGATAGCTGTCGCGAGTGTCGAAGTCCATGAATGGATAAACAGCCGCCGGATCATTTTTCAACGTCTGTTCAACCAGACTCATCGACTCGACGAATTCGCGCCAGTTGGTGGCAGACAACAGCCGCAGGCTTGCAATGCTGTTGCTGATTGAAACCTGATCGGCAGACTGTTGCCGAGTATCGAGCTGCACTTGGCGCTCAATGCTCGAGCCGGTTTCAACGAGTGTTTGCTCGATCCAGTTTAGCGGCAGCGCTAACGCAGCGCTTTGGCCCTGCAGGCGGCGGGCGAACTCGGCTACGAAGGCGGCCGTCAGAGGCGGCGCCGAATGAGCCATATCAGCGACGGTCAGTACCA
This sequence comes from Pseudomonas sp. LBUM1651, assembly GCF_059716135.1. Classification (NCBI taxonomy): domain Bacteria; kingdom Pseudomonadati; phylum Pseudomonadota; class Gammaproteobacteria; order Pseudomonadales; family Pseudomonadaceae; genus Pseudomonas; species Pseudomonas sp. LBUM1651. Next base: position 2,883,957 of record NZ_CP166805.1, read on the forward strand.
CACTTTTCACGTCGCGTTCGGATATCTCAATCAGTCGCTCGGCCCAGTCATCGGCCAGATTTCCGTCGTCCCAGTTAGCCATGACGCGTGACGCGACCCTACGCAGGTTTTCGATCAAGGCCAGACGCAGCATGATAGGTACTGCCCAGAGCTCGCCAAGAGAAAGTGGCATCACCGTTTGATAGGCAACTATAAAACGTCTGAGGCTGTGTTCGTCGAACCGACCGTCACCATGAGAGATAGTCTCCAGTGCAATGTCATAAACCCTGGGCAAGCCGGTCGACGGGCCATTGATCAGGCGCGGCAACTCTCGGCTATAGCCTTTGGGCAGGTGCGTCCTGGCAGTACGAATGTGATCTTCAATGAGGAAATAATTATCCAGAAGCCACTCGGCGGCCGGAGTGATGCGTCGACCGGACGGCGATGCCTGTATCAGCGCAGTGCAGCCACTGTTGAGAAGGACTTCGTTGTCATCCAGCCTGCCTAGCAGAGAGTCTCGCATGTACAACGCGCTGAGCTGATGCTGTCCGGCCAGAGCAATACCGTGACTGGCCATCTGATCTGCGTTGAACAGCTCGGAGCGAAGAATCTGCTCATGAGCGAACTTGATTGGGGGGAATTTGCCGCTTCGGCAGAAAGCAGTCAGCCGAGAAAATAGCCGGTTGGCGCGTGTCCATATGCTTGTCATAGGTGCCCTGATCTGACACGCACGCTTGTAATCTCGCCATCATTAGCGGTGTGCCGGCACCGGTCCGTGCCTTGGTGAAGGAAGCTTGGATCACTGACACCGACGTGGTTCAAGGCACTCACCAGGCACGACAGTGATTCACGAAAGTCTTCCCGAAAAGTCGGCGCCAACGCCAGTTCAAAACCCGAGAGCGAGTCGATGACCACGCGTGTGGCGCCGAGCCGTTTTACTTCATGAAGCAACAGATGAACAATCTCGTCGATGGACAAGTCCGATGCGCGGCGTGAGCGTGTCGCTGATTGGGCTGCAAGTGGTTTAACACTGTGTTGCACGGGGGCGAACTCGGTAACGCCTGTTTGATTGATGCGAAACGTATGCAGCCCAGGCAAGGTCGATTGCCCACGCATTTTCATGATCTGCATTTGCCGCACCATCGAATTACGCTGCACGCTCTGGCCCATCCAGATCAAGCCATCGACCACGGTGAAGATCGGATTACTCTCGGTCTGGAAAAAGTACTCGCCGATCAAAAATGTTGTCGCCTGCCAACTGGTCATCATCACCCCCAATTGCTGTACAAACTGTGGCAGGTTGTTGTTGGGATTGGATTGGGGCTGGCTGGCGAGCACCACTGAACGGAACGAATCAACAAACACTAACCCGGAGCTATGGATTTCCACTTCACTGACGATGCGCCGTAACACCGCGTCAAGGTCACCTGCCAGCGTGTCCATGGAGAGGTTGATGTAGCGCACTGAGTGGTTGATCGCCTGGTTTTGGAAAAATTCAAATTGCTGCTGGTAGCGCAACATCTTCAAAGGCGGCTCACCCAGTACCGTGAAATACAGCGCAGGGCGCTCGGGGGTGGCCAAGGCAAACATCATCTGGTGGGAAAGGGTTGTCTTGCCGCTGCCTGACAGTCCGGCGATCAGGTTGAATGAGAACTCCGGCAGGCCGCCCCCCAGAACTTCATTGAACCCCGGCACACCGGTGGACAGACGATTGATATGTACGCTGGTGCTCATTTCTCGCTGCTCAGATGATTGTTTCGGTCCATAGAACTAGCCGTGCAACCGCCCACAAGTTGCTCAGTGAGTGAGGGGCCGATCAGGGAAGCCAACAATGTGTAGAAAGTGCAGATCAGCGCATCACCTAATTGACGAGCATCGGCGCGGCTTTGCTTAGCCAACAAGGCTCTGAGGGACGAAGTGTTCATGACCAAAAAAGGATGAATCGCTGCACACAAGTGCAGACTGCGCCGGTAAAGCGCAGTCACTGCCAGCGGTCCGAGGATCGGTGTAAGCACTGCACGTATTTCTTGCAATGTCAGTACAACCGCCTCGGCCACTTGGCCGGCGCTGTCATTCTCCAGTGCGTACAGCATCGGCGTGCAGCGTCTTTGTTCATCACTTGGCATGAGCATCATTACTCATCAGCACGATAGGAGCTGGAAACGGTTACCGCCTTCGCGGGCGAAAAACCGGGGAGGACCCAGCCAGGGACAATGTCTTTTACTGGTTCATCATTTGCCTGTCGGCGCACATGAAACAGGTGGTCATAGGATGTCTTCAACAGTTCATAACTACCCCTTCGGCGTCTCCCAAACGTGCCTGGCGCGTACCGGAGGCGATGTTTAGTAGGCTGGAGTTTTAGACGACGTATTCACCCTTGAGGCCGACTTCACGGAAGTCTGAGAGTTGGCTGCAAGTGCAATACGAGCCAGTGCAGGAATGGACTTGGAATGAGTGCGAGTCATGATCGAGGCGCGGTGATTTTCCACGGTGCGCTGGCTGATTCCGAGCTCGACAGCGATGTTCTTGCTCGGGTGACCTGCCAGCACCATGTCCATAATCTGGCGCTGACGGTTAGTCAGGTTGTTGATGCATTGGGTGGCTTCGTGAGTCCAGGCCAGTTTTTTACTTGCATCAATCGAGTGTTCCAAAGCTCTGGCAACGCTTTGAAGGACCTCACTACGACCAAATGGCTTCTCAATAAAATCCGAAGCGCCAGCCTTCATGGCATCTACAGCTATCGACACTTCGCTGCTACCACTGATCATTACGGCTGGCAGATCGTCGCCGTTACTTCTCAGTCGATGCAGGAGTTCAAGGCCTTCCATTCCCGGCAGATGAGCATCAACCAGCAAGCATGCCCGTAAACCTGGAGAGTAGTCCTCCAGAAACGCCTCACATGACGCATAGTCCTGGACTAGATAATCGCTGGATTCAAGGACGCCTCGGATCGTATCGCGAAAAAGATCGTCGCGATCCACCACGAATATGATCGATGTCCTTGTATCGCAGGACTCGGTTTTATCGAGTTGCTCATCGTCGACAATCACCAGACGTTGCTGTGCAAGCAAGGAGGTAATGACAAAGATGACCTCTTTGAGCTTCGCCGGTTTGTTGAGCTGAGAACAGTGCTCGAACGCAACGTCACGGGAGGTCTGTAGTGAAATATCACCGGTCAGATTGATAGCTGGAATGCTGCGGTGCAGTTTTTTGCGCAGCTGGCTGATCAGTTGTAAGCCATTGATCGACCCTGGCAGATTGAAGTCTGCCAGTATCAGATCGGGTTGCACTCCGCCATGTGTGACGCTTTCGAGTGCAGTAACCCCGTCGATCGCCATGGCCACTTGATATCCTTCGGATTTGAGCAGGGCGCCCAGTAATTCGAGCAATTCAACGTCATCCTCGACAATCAGGATCATTTCACTGTTCGTTACTGGGCCTTGCTCTTGTAAATCATTTTCTTGCGCCGCGCCTGGCAGCGCTGCGCTTTCACGGGATAAGGCGACATCAATAGAAAATGCAGACCCTTTTGTGAAACTCGATTGCACACGTAAACGATGGCCCAACACGGTGCACAAGCGTTTAACGATTAGCAAACCTGTGCCATTTCCCAGACTAAAGTTTTCTATAGGTGCATAGTCATCGAGGATTAATTCCTGCTCCGATGACTCCATGCCTATACCGGTATCCCAGACTTCAATACTGAGCCACCCGCCGTGGCGGCGGCAGCCCAGAAGTATCCGACCTTCATGGGTGTACTGCAGCGCATTCGATAGCAAATTGCGCAACATTTGCTCCAGTAGGCGCGGATCACTTTCCACCGCGTGATGACAAGGTACAACCTTCAGTTTCAAACCTTTAGCACCTGCCTTGTAGCTGAACTCGTCAGCGAGTCGCTCCAGCAGGTCACTCATTCGAAAGCTGACGGGGTTTGCCAGGATCGCGCCGGTTTCAATGTGGTTGATATCCAGAAGAGCATTTAGCATTCCGGACATTGCACCCACGGTTTCGCCAATCCTGACCGTCAGCTTGCGCGGTTGCTCATCTTTGAGAATGCCCAGGAGTAGGCCTTGCAACAACTTGAGTGTTTGTAAAGGCTGGCGCAGATCATGGCTGGCGGAGGCGAGAAAGTGTGTCCGAGTGGCGTTAGCGAGTGCCGCTTTCTGCGTTGCGTTTTCAAGCGCTTGGGTGACCTGTTTTTTATCGCAGATATCGGTAAAGGTGATGACCACACCTTCAACAAAATTATCTTGTTTGTTATAGGGCGAAATCCGGCGGGTAAAACTCACTCCACTACGCGATTCGACTTCTCGCTCCAGCGGAGTCATATCACGCATGACAGTTCTGGCATCGTCCAGGAGATTGACATCAGTGGCCATCGGACACAGGTCAGCCAGTGGTCGTCCAATGTCCTGGGTAAGAATGTTGAACAGTGACTGACTAGCAGGGGTAAACAAGCGGATATTCAGATTTGCGTCTAACAGAATGGCCGCGATGTTCATGCTGTACAGCACGTTCAGAGAAGCCAGTGAGGCGCTCCGTTGCTGTTCGAGCGAGGCACGAAGTTGATCATTCATCTCAGTCAGCTCGTTGTTCAAGGAGCGCAACTGGTCAAGGGATTCGGTTGTGTTCTGAGGCGTCAATCGCTCTTTTGAGCCCAGCGTTGCAGCATCGGCTAAAGGAGATGGGGTAATCACCTTGGGCGTGGCCGTTCCAGCGTCAAGTGGAAGGCGAACAGGCATTGTGATCTTCCGCAGCAATGCATTCCGAAGGAACACTTCTCCTTGGATCCTACACCCCTTTAGTCGCTACACAATGTCCACGTTTGCAATGCTGTGCGGGTCAGCAACGTTGGAAAATGCATTCACAGCTAACCTGCTAAAAGTTATCCCGCCGTTGCTGAGCCACGAGTCTGTCCGTACCAATGGATTTGGCCATAGGTCTCCGACCAGCGGTCGCCAGTAGGATGCCTCGCTTACAGATTACCCCTAGGTAGTTTCCGAGTCTGTCGCCCCCACTGTAATTCCTCATACCCTGAAATCCAGACCGGCGCATCTCTACGGGGGTGCTTTTCTGACGACTCAGCATCCAGAGTACGACCCGTGAGCGATAAACATGATTCGGAAACAACTGCACCGAGTGAACCCGGTCTACAACCAATACGATTCTTTGGTCAGACCGCTACACAAATGGCTGGTAGAGCGCGGCGTGTTCTTTGAACAGGGGGCCTGCGTGACGGATATGCATTTGCGCGAGCAAAGCGATGGTAAAAGCGTCAAGCGCATCCTCTACGAGCGCAACGGCAGGCAGTTAGTCGTCGATGTTCGAAGCTGTGATTACGTTTTAGTAACGCTTGACTCCATGACCGAAGCGTCGAGCATTGGGGGCATGGAAAAGGCCCCGCAATTGAAAAGCAAAGCGATCAAAGGCGCTTGGGCCCTTTGGGAAACATTGGCGAAAGGCAGGCCAGAGTTCGGTCATCCGCAGGTTTTTTCTAACCATATCGATGCGACCAAGTGGGTGTCATTTACGACGACCCTCAGCGATCCGGTTTTTTCGGCGGACCGTGGAATTTACCGGCAATGTACCGGGGGAGGGCGGTTTGACTACTTTTACTGAATCCAACTGGTTGATGTCGATTGTGGTGCCATTCCAGAGTCACCATGACGGCATCCGGCAAAGCCGCGGTCAGCGGCGTCGGTTACGCCCCGCAGGGTCAGATTCATCACCAGGACCAGCCCATGAGCTGTGGCCCGGTGCACAGCGAAAATGTCCTGTTGTTGCGTGGCGGAAGCCTGGCCGGCAATGCCGCACTTGGGCAACAAGAAGACGGCACCTGGGTGATTCAGGGAGATCCGACCGAGGGGGCCTTTCTGGTAGCAGAGCGCAAACTTGATGCGCCTGCACGCAATGTTGAACGCTTCGAACGCTTGGCGGAAATACCGTTTACCTCTGATCGAAAAATGATGTCGGTGTTGGTCATCGATCATGAGCACAACGATGAGCGACTGCTGATCAGCAAGGGTGCACCGGATGTGCTGCTTCAACATTGCACACATGCTCAGGTCGGCATGGATGTCGTGTCTCTAAACGACGACCTTCGCGCAAAAGCCGTGGCCGATGTGAATGAGTTGTCGGGTGCCGCGTTGCGCACGCTTTCCGTGGCGTACCGTCCTTTAGCGGCCGACGAGGATGTCACCACCGGTGAGGCCCTCGAGATAGCGCTTATTTTCATCGGCACGGTCGGCATCATCGATCCACCGCGCAAAGAAGTCGCACCGGCCACCGAGGCCCATCGTGCAGGCATCCGCATCATCATGATCACAGGTGACCACCCGCGGACGGCGACCCGCATCGCCGAGGATCTGGGCATCATCCAGGCCGGTGCAGGGGCGTTGACAGGGGCCGATCTGGATAAGCTGGACGACGCTGCTTTGGCCGAGGCAGTCAAATCGACCTCTGTTTACGCACGTGTGGCACCTTCGCACAAACTGAGGATTGTCGATGCGCTTCAGGCACAGGGGCATGTAGTGGCGATGACGGGCGATGGGGTTAATGACGCGCCCGCACTGAAGTCAGCCGATATCGGCATTGCCATGGGCATCACCGGAACGGAGGTGACCAAGCAAGCGGGGAAAATGATTCTAGCTGACGATAACTTCGCAACCATTGTGTTGGCCGTTCGCGAAGGGCGCGGAATTCTGGACAATATTCGCAAGTTTCTTCGTTACTTGCTGTCGTCCAACATGGGTGAAGTACTGACGGTCTTCCTTGCCGTCGTCGGGGCCGGAGTCGTCGGCCTGGTGGATGAGGAGGGCGGGATCATCCTGCCACTGCTGGCCACCCAGATTCTATGGATCAACCTGATCACTGATGCAGCGCCTGCCATCGCCATGGGCCTTGATCCGCACAGCGAGGATGTCATGACACGCAGCCCACGCAAGCCGACGGATCGAATCATCGATACACGTATGTGAGTGGGCGTGCTCCAGGTGGGGCTGGTCATGGCGTTGGCGAGTTTATTGACGGTCGATTGGATGCTGCCGGGAGGCTTGATACCGGGTAATGATTCGCTGGTTCAGGCACGTACTGGCGGGTTTACTGTACTTGTTTTGGCGCAGCTGTTTAATGCCCTATGTTCTCGCTCGGAGTCAGTCAGTGCATTCATCGGTTATTTCGCCAACCGATGGTTGTGGGGTGCAATTGCGGTGGCTATGGTCTTGCAGATTGCTGTAGTGCACTGGTCGCCACTCAATAAGGCTTTTGGCACGAGTGCATTGTTACTGAGCCAGTGGGGACTTTGTATTGCAATGGCCAGTACCGTTTTCTGGTTCAGCGAACTGCGCAAACTTGTTTTGCGGTTGAAGGAACCTAAGTGAGAAAAGGATACGTGCTAAAGATGCTGACGGTTCAGCACGGCCCATGCGGAAAAACTCACAGCATGTCGCTCAATATGAAGCATTAAGGATTTGAGTGACTTTCAACTGAGTCGCTTGGTGCTAGCAAGCCTTCGCAAATACACGGTGCCGATCAGAGCTTTCATCAGCGATGCTTTGATCGCAGATGACACATGTCTGGGCGTTTCGTTCGACCATTCTGAGCAGGATGATGCCTATCATAGAGCAGATGGTTCTATACTTCGCACAGGTAAAATTCAGTCAGCGAGGAAAGAAGGGCGGTTTTGGCTGCTCGAAACCCAAGACGGCAATTACGTCATTGCTAGCTTCAAACGAGACCTTGGCAGAGCTAGCTTTCTCAAGCTTCTCCAGTCCGCCGATAGTTTCTAATCGATGGTATGAAAGCCATGTTTTGATCACGTGATAGGGCCTGGCACATGACAGATGAACGATGGTCTCTCGCTCGGGCGATGAACTCGTTTGACGAATTGCTCGAGCAGGTGATCATGCACCGCAAATCGGTTTTCATGGATGGCGAACGCAGGACTGCGGTGCTCATTTCAATGGAAGAGTGGGAGTCGATTCAGGAGAAGCTTATTTCTCGAACTCCGTCAAATCTCTAATATTCGCTCGCGATCAGTAGCGCTCCGAGTTAGCCAGACGGAGCGATTCAATCTGCGCTCACCCTGGCATTTCAAAGGCTGTTAGCTCCAAACATATGGCTTTGTGAGGTGCTTAGCAGCTAATGCTATACAAGACCGACAAACGAAAGAATAACGAGGACGATCACAACTGCCCCGACGATGTAGATAATATTGTTCATGAAGACCACCTCTGTATCTGAACAGGATTTCGACACCAAAGTGTCTAATTCAGTCGACACCTTAAATTGCAATTCCGTTCCGCAAACCGGTCTCAGCGGTGGCGCAATCGCAACAGAGTTCCGAGTTGGCGATTTTTCAAGCCTTATCTCGTCCCCACTTTATGCACATTGATGCTTTTGGTGTAACGTTAGGGTGCTAATCACATAGAGACCTCCCATGTCCAAACTCGCAGAATTCCGCCAGCTCGAAAAACACCTCGCCGAGCAGCTTCAGGCTCGCCAGAGACCGCCACGCCGGTCTTGTTGCGCCGGCTGGAGTGACTCTACGAAGAAATACTGATCGACGAGGTTCAAGATCTCAGGGTTACAACTGGGAGATTGTCCATAGCTGCTGCAGTCACGAATCGACGCGACCTCGACCTATCGCTGACTGAGATGCCCACGTTGTTCTCTAACACCATTTTTGATAAGTCCTGGGCTTTCCCAGAAACAACGTCTGAAAACCATGTAGTGTCAGAGCATGACGGCGTGTACCTAGTGCATGCCAAGCATGTCGACCAGTACTTCGAGCGGTACACGTCACAGTGCTTGCGGAGCACCATTGCACCCACTGCGCCGATTGAAGCATTCATCATGAAGGAGACTTGTCTGGAATCGACTTCAGCGGCAGCATTTTACGTAGCGGCTACCGGGGCCAGGCAAATCCTGGCGATCATCATAGACAATCCTGGAAGCTCCAAACTGCAAGTGTGGGTACCGTAACTGAGAAGAGCAGGGCGCTCGTGAGGGACACCCTATAGATCAAGGCAACGGACTAACAGAGTTGATAGGCGAACCTGGGCAAGACGTATGACGCGATGAGCAAGATGAGAACATCCTTCGCAGAGGCCCCGATGGCCACCGTAAAGCGCCTTATACGTGAGGCGTGAGCAATTGATCTGATTGGGAAAGGAGGATCTGAAAATTTTCAGAGATTGAAAGCCACCCGTAGAATGCTCTCAAGATCTTTCGGCTTGCGTCCCAACAGTTTTTCAAGCGTATGACTGCTCTGATCGAAAGCGCCTTTATCGATGGCATTACCCCAGCCACTGAGGAATTTCGCGACCGAGGTTGGCAAGCCGTCAGCCTCTCGAGCGGCGATGAATGCTTGAACGGAAATTGGTTGGTAATCAACCGGCTCGCCCGTCAGTCTAGCCAACCCGTCAGCGATGTCCTGGAATGACCACGTCTGTCCCGCATTCAGCAGGCAAGTGCGATTTTCATACCCTGTTTGGGTTAACAGTGCGGCACCGGCCTCTGCCAGCTCAGCAAAAGTGGCGAAGCTAGCTCGACCTCGACCTGCTGGGGCGCTGAGGCCTTCTTTTGCCGCATTGGCGCCGATGAGGAAGGGTAAATCGTCGGCGTATAGCGGATGTTGAATAATTGTGTACGTGAGGCCCGACTTCTTAAGCAATCGCTCGGTAGCTATATCGCTCTCCGTCACTCCTTCAATAGGTGCCAGCTCATCGTTGACCCGTTGAATACTGGTGTAAACCACATGGCGAACACCCGCCCGGCCGGCAGCAACGATCACGTTTTTATGCTGGGTAAGACGATCACTGAACGCGACGGCTGACACCAAGTAGATTTTTTCTACTCCTTCGAATGCCGCCACCAACGAATCGTAATCGGTGTAATCCCCGTAGCGCACTTCTATACCGAATGCAGCCAGAGGCTCAGCCTTTTCAATATCACGTGCCATTGCCACAACATGTGACGCTGGGATTTTTTGTACCAGCGAACGCAAGACAGCATTGCCCAATCTACCTGTCGCGCCAGTAACGAGAATTTTTGCCATGATGCTCTGCTTTCCAATCTTGATAACCAGGAGGAAGCCCACAATGACCAAAGCATCAAAGATAAATTAGTCTTCAATAGGTAGAATTAGCTTCAACCAAAAGTTAGAGATGATCGTGGAAACCCTAGGTAATCTTGAATCCTTCGTCCGTGCCGCGGAAGCCAGCAGCTTTTCCGAAGCCGCACGGCGCATGGGGATTTCCGCAGCCGCCGTCAGTAAAAATGTGGCGCGACTTGAAGCCAATCTGGGTACGCGGTTGTTCCACCGCAGCACGCGAAGTCTCACCCTCACCGAGGCGGGAGAGTTGTTTTACCAACAGGTCGCAGAAGGCCTGGAAACCATCCAGGGGGCCATCAACCAGATAGGCGAAGCCAGAGAAGTCCCCGCAGGACGATTGCGGGTCAATTTGTCACCGTCTTTGGCTTACGATTATGTATTGCCATTGCTCAAGACCTTCAAGCAGCGTTACCCCGCTGTGGTGCCAGATTGGCATTTAGAAATCCGACGTGTGGATTTGATAGGTGAAGGGTTTGATGTCGCTATCGGTGGCGGCATGGAATTGTCACCTGGCGTTGTGGCACGAGAACTGGCCAAACTTCATCTCGTGGCTGTCGCTGCTCCGTCATGGCTGGAAGGCAAGCCGCTACCCACTACGCCCAGCGAGTTGCAGGGGGTTGATGGCATCGTCACGTAATGCGTTCGACCAACTCAGGGCGTTTGCTGAACTGGACGCTTCGTGATTCTGGGGAAGGGCGGTTCGACCTCAATCTAAAACCAGCAGCCATCATGAACGACCCAGAAGCGCTGTGTAGCTGTGCTGTGATGGGGCTAGGTGTCGCGCTGCTACCCTTGGATCGCGCCTGGCCTCGCTTGCAACGCGGTGAGCTGATTCGATTATTGCCTAATTGGTATGTAGATCTAGGCGTGGTCTCGGTTTACTACTCTTCCAAAAAATCTTTGCCGGCCAAAACACGGGTGTTCGTCGATTTTCTGTTGGAGCATTTTCAAGAATCGCTCTGCCAAAACTTCCGTGCCGATTGACGCCTACGGCAATTGAGCCAGCAAAATGTCCGCTACACGCCGCAATTCAGCTTTGCTTACCCCAGCTTTAGCTTGTACAGCCATACCCTGAATCACCGTCATTACGTAACGTGCCAGGTCTTTTGGCACGACGCTTGGCGGTAGATCTCCCTCATCCTTGGCTTGTTGCAGACGTACGGCCAAAGCCTTTTCGGACTGCTTGCGGCGCCGTACGAGCTCCAGGCGGACGGGCTCCGAGGGCTCAGTGCAGGCGATCGCGCCATTGATGCCGAGGCAGCCCTTTGCAGTTTCCTGCGCAGTTTGCAGATTGATCGAGCCACTCAGGATCGCCCCAATTACGGCTTTTGCTTTCGGCAATGCAAGCGCTTGCCCCATGAATCCCATGTAGAGCGCTTCGTAGCGGTCAAGTGCTTTGAAGAACAGCTCCTCCTTGTTACCAAAAACTGCATACAAGCCGGGGCGAGCGACGCCGGTCGCTGCGCTGAGGTCTGCATAGGATGTGCCTTCATAGCCCTTGCTCCAAAATTCGGTCAGAGCTGCGTCAAGTGCATCGTCGGGGCTAAATTCTCTCTGCCGTCCCATATCGATTCCTTAAAAAAAGACGTTTCATTATCCGCCATAAGCTTCGTGGATATCTAGAAAAAATACAGGTCGTTACTGAATCTGTTGACTCTGGCTCTGGTTTTCAATACCGTTCGTTAGGATAACGACCGGTATTTATTAGAGGCTTTCCATGCCTTCATCCTGCGAGAACGTAGAAAGTCCATCGACAACCTGGCAGGCTTGGCTGGCCGTTCTCTCGGTCGCCGCGGGTACATTCCTGCTGGTCACCAGTGAATTTTTACCGGTCGGCTTGTTGACGCCAATGGCCGCCAGCCTAGGTATTAAAAACGGCATTGCTGGCTTGAGCGTCACGGTTCCAGGTCTCGTAGCGGCATTCGCGGCACCTGCTTTGACTTTGCTTGTAGGAAGGTTAGATCGCCGCCTGATGCTGTTGTGTATGACCGTATTGATTTGCGCGTCGAACCTGATTGTGGCGTTCGCGAGTGATCTGTCGATGCTGTTGGTGGGGCGGGTGTTTCTTGGAGTGGCCGTTGGCGGCTTCTGGACGTTTGCGGTCTCGGCCGGTCGAAGACTGGTCGCAGAAGCTTCTGGTGCACGTGCCACGGCGTTGATTTCAGCAGGCATCTCGATCGGCATGATCCTCGGCGTTCCGGCGGGATCCCAACTGGGCGAATGGCTAGGGTGGCGCCAGGCATTTTTGGTGAACGCTGGGCTGGGCATGCTGGTGTTGATTAGTCAACTTATGTTGGTGCCATCGTTAGCGATTCATCAGTCCATTGGTCTTCACCATATGCGTGCTTTGTTTTCTGTCACCAAAGCACGGCTTGGATTGATGACCACATTTGTTCTCTTCGCCGGGCAATTCGCCGGGTATACCTACTTCGAGCCTTTTCTGAGAACTATTCCGGGTGTCGATCAGTTGACCCTGACCCGCCTGCTGTTCACCTATGGCCTCTTCGGCATCGCCGGTAATTTCTTCGCTGAAGTCGCGGCTGCTAAGGGTATTCGCCGTGCATTCATCGGTATGTCAGCGTTGTTGGGGATAACCATTTTGCTCGGCGGATTGCTTGTGCAAGGTCCAATGTCCGCTTATGGGCTCACGGCGGTCTGGGGCTTCGTTTTTGGCTCGATCTCCGTGTGCATCAAGATCTGGATGTACCAGGCCGCTCCCAACCATTACGAAAGCGGCGCCGCGCTGTTTGTCAGCGTGGCGCAAATTGCGCTAGCCCTGGGTGCCTTCAGCGGTGGGCTGATGATTGATTCAATAGGACCGGGCGACACACTGATTGTCGCCGGGGTGCCCTGTTTGATCGCTGCGTTGCTGCTGGATGGCCTGAGCAAAGATTCGAAAACCAATCCCATCGCTGTACCCACGAAGTAGAGAAGGTGTTCCATGAGCAAGATTTTCACCGGCAAGGTTGTACTGATTACCGGCGGTTCCCGCGGTCTTGGCGCTGCAACTGCACGGGCGTTCGCTGACGAAGGCGCCGATGTCGCAATCACCTATGTCGAGTCCGAAGGCAAGGCATTGGCAGTAGTGGCGGATCTGGAATCGAGAGGCGTAAAGGCCCGTGCGATCAAGGCGGATCAAGGTGCCCCTGAAACAGCTGACGCATTGATGGCAGAGGTGGTTAAACACTTCGGCCGACTCGATGTATTGGTGAACAACGCAGCCGTGGCCTGGCAAGGCAAGACGCTGGACGACCCGAGCATCGACAACGATGCAATGGATCGCCAATGGACAATCAACGTCGCAGGCGTGGTCGCCAACATCAGGGCCGCAGTGAAGCATCTGCCAGAAGGCGGTCGCATCGTTTCAGTGGGTTCCGGTCTCGGTACCCGTGCCGGATTCCCTGGAACTGCTGACTACGCCGCCACCAAGGCCGCTGTAATTGGCTATTCGAAGGGGGCCGCCCGCGATTTGGGTACACGCAACATTACGGTCAACGTCGTCCAGGCAGGCCTGATGGCTACAGACATGGCTGCTGCCTCGAAAGATGGTTTGCCACCAAGCCTGATGGATGTACATGCCATTCGCCGCATGGCAACCGTCGAAGAAGTTGCAGCAGGCATCTTGTTCCTGGCGGGACCAACGGCCAGTTACATCACTGGCTCCGTGTTGGATGTGAACGGCGGTTACCTTGCTTAATTCGTAGGTCGAGCTGTCGTAGACGAACGCCGAGGCGATGCGTGGCTCAAACGATCAATTGAGCGGCGCATACGCTTTGCTGGACGTGACATTTGGAGTGCCGGCTGTAACTGAGCCAGTTCTCAGATACGTTCAATGGAGCAGAGAGGGCGTGACCAAATAATCACAAGGGTTGGCCATCCTTGATGCTTTGAAGCTTTTAGAAGAAGTGTCCGCTTTTGGCGGCAGTCACTCCGGCGTCATCATCACAGCCAAAGTCATTTTGATGAATTCTTCGTTTCAGTCTATCGCAGCCAGGGCTCCACGAATGTTGTCTGTCACTTCAGTCGAACCGCGACTCTCTACCCAATATGAAAGCTCCAATATGGCAGACTCCAAGGCAAGCTGATTTTCGTTGATCTTAAAAAGCAGGGACGGCAGCAGGTCTGAGTTTGGCATTGCATTTCCTCTGTGGAGAAGAAAGCGTAGCAGTCTGTGGTGTCGATCGGTTGGGGCGTGCAGCCAGACATGCCAATAGGCGCGCCTATCAACGCTAGGAGTCCTCTTTGACCGTGGCGAAGGGCAGCAAACATCCCAAAGCAGATACGCGCCATCCGATGTCCTTATATTTCGGGGGCGGAGAGATGTAATTCCGTTACAGACATGGTGAATATCAGCTTGGATTTCCCGCCGTTGGAATAGGAGTGTGGAACATCGGTTTTTGCTACGGCAGAACAACCTTCTGAAACTGATAACTCGGTCTCACCCACTATGAACTTGAGAATTCCTTTCTCCACGTGAAATAGCTCAACAGTGTCCTGAGGGTGTCCTGATGAAGCGAATGTCTCGCCTGGATACATCTCCCATCGCCATAGTTCAATCATGTTCGGGCCAGTGGTCCCTGCAAGCAGGCGTGCTGTTCCCCCCAAACTCGGTCCATAACGTGGGGATGTCCTGGCGTTCAATGAGGTGAGCAGATGGGGCGTCGGACACGTTGACGACATCTGCAACAGAAAGGCCCAAGGCACCTGCGATTTTGCAAAGAATCGCAATGCTAGGGTTGGCAGTGCACTTCTCGATCTCGACAACCATGCCTTTGCTTACACCGGAGAGACGGGAAAGCTCGTCCAGAGTGATTTTCCGCTTCTTTCGCTCCTGTTTGAGCTTGCGGGAAACCGCCTCGCTAACCGTATGCACGTCAGCACCTGTATTGGTCGATATATTGACTATTTTGGTCATTGGTCCCTAGTATGCAGTGGAATTTAGGGTTGAGAGGATTCTCTGATGCTGTCCGTACTACCGTCAATTGACCAGCATGTAGTCAAACTGGCGCCTGAGTTCAGAGCGTTGAGTATTGTGGTCGAAGCTGCCCCGATCGCCAATCCGGATATTGGCAAAGATGCTTTGGCTCGTGCCTGCCAATCGGTTTCGGCGGGTGGCGCAATATGGGCTGAGGCTCACCTGACAGCTTGGGCGGATCTTTTCCGAGCGTTCGGTGCCAAGCCGCAGCGCACACCTTGCTCGGCTGAAGCTCTGCGCAAACGGGTTCTGCGCGATGGCAGTCTGCCGAGTATCGATCCAGTGGTGGATCTCTATAACGCGATTAGCATTGAGTATGCAGTCCCTGTCGGCGGTGAAAACGTTGAAGCCTATGTGGGCTTACCGCGACTTGCTATTGCTGATGGATCGGAACCCTTTGACACTATGAGAGAGGGCTCCGGTGCCCATGAGTTTCCTGAGCCCGGCGAAGTTATTTGGCGGGATGATAAAGGCGTGACTTGCCGTCGTTGGAATTGGCGACAAGGCGTGAGAACACGGCTGAGCGCAGATGCAAAGTATATGTGGTTTATTCTGGAGAGTTTGCCAGCCATGCCCCTTGAAGCATTGACGGAAGCGGGTGACAAGCTGATCGAAGGCTTGCAACTAATGATGCCCGGTGTGCAGATTGAGAGTGTGCTCATCGGCCCTGGAGCCAACTAATGAATAAGCGAGACGGCACAGGCTTCTTCTGACGGGCATCTAACTTTGCTAAGAGGCTTTAAATGTCGTTTGATTTGCACCATCTGCTGCTCGTATTCACCGCCTATATCGTTGGTGCGGCGAGTCCAGGACCTAGCAATATGCGGATCATGGGGGTCGCGATGCATCAAGGCAGGCAGCCTGCGCTGCTACTTGCGGCAGGCGTTATCAGTGGTTCGTTTTTTTGGGGATCCATGGCCGCTACGGGTGTCTCAGCCATCCTGGCACAGTACGCCCAAGCGCTCGGTGTCTTGAAAGTGGTCGGGAGTGTCTACCTGCTATTCCTCGCCTTCAAGGCTGGTCGATCCGCGCTTACTTCCGATGAACACCTAGAGAAGGGGATAGCGGCTGCACCGAGCGTTTCTGGCTTCAGCCTCTACCAGCGCGGATTGCTCATGCATCTTACAAACCCCAAAGCGTTGCTGGGTTGGATTGCGACTATGACGCTCGGGTTGGGGCCGGAAGCTACGCCAACAACGGTTGTGATTATTCTGGCTGGATGCGCGATGCTGAGTGTAACTATCTTCTGTGGCTATGCGATCGTCTTTTCCACCGAGCCCA
The DNA here is from genome assembly GCF_059716135.1 of Pseudomonas sp. LBUM1651. Lineage (NCBI taxonomy): Bacteria > Pseudomonadati > Pseudomonadota > Gammaproteobacteria > Pseudomonadales > Pseudomonadaceae > Pseudomonas > Pseudomonas sp. LBUM1651. Next base: position 2,900,306 of record NZ_CP166805.1, read on the forward strand.
TGATCAGGGGGTATCGCAGGGCGCGCCGATACATCGAAGGTACCCTGGCCATAGTGTTCGGAGCCGCTGGGATAAAGTTGCTGGCCTCCCGCACCTGACACGCTCTTGATCCAAAGAAACATAAGGTCGTAATGATTGTGCAAGCCGCTGTTCAGCCGAACCGCTGAGCATCCGCTTTTGACCGATTGCCGCCTGTCGTGACGGGCAGGAATCGACCCAATTGCCATTTGGAGAAATGGGTAGCCGAGCTGATTTTCGAAGGCCATGGAGGAAAGATCGAGGTCCGGTGAACGCTGGAGCAGGGCACGCTTTTCCGCGTGAATTGCTCATTCGCCATAACCATGGTTAGATTTTTAACTACCAGCGAGCAGAGCCTACGACGGCGGGCTTTTATGGGGCGAATAGTGCCGCCACCTGACCGACCCATCCTTGTCCTCCCTCAACGTGAAGGACAAGACGTGAACACAATCATTAGAAGTACTCATTTGCCCTGGAACAATGCAAAACTTGGCGGGCAGAAAGCCCCCGCTCCGATTAGGAGATATCTGGACCACCCGGGTAAGTCTTCAGCATGCTGAAGATATGAGATTTGGCGATCTTCTACTTGGTCATCGATACCAAGCTGAGTGCCTGCGACGGTCAGTTATTCGGAATACTTTGTGAAGATCAGGTCCGTTGCAGGGGGCAATTTCGTATGGCAGGCGAAGCAGCCATTGATGATTTTTTCGCTGGGATTGGGCTTGCCGTTTTCAAACTGCCCGTAACCCCATCCGCCTGTACTGGCATATCGCTTGGAGTCTTTGACTTCGATCTGGACGTTGGTGGGCTCCCCAGCGATGAAGGACTGGTCACGACCAAACACAGCATTGTTTTGCGCGGAAGACTCATACTTATAGGCGAGTCGAGCGATGATAGTGCCATCTGGAAATGGAAGTGTCCCATCCCGGAACGCCTTCATGGCGACATCATTTCCCAGAATTACACGGATGTCAGGCTTGTCACCTTCTTCATGAGCAATGCTGACAAATTGCCAGTTTCGGTAGCCAGGCGGGAGTGTTACGCCAAACACTGGTGATCCTTCTGCGACTGGGCCGGGGGTTGAATCAGCGTATGCAGCAACCGAAAAAACTAGCCCACAGAAAAAACTGACGGTCGCGGTTAGAACGAGCAATTTTGAAGTCATCAAAAATTCTCCAACGATGAATGTTCGCAGTTTTGTCGACTACATTGTCGAGGTCTGCAAGAGCATCCGGCCTTGCGGCCAGATGCTGGTAGAACGAATGCCGCGACCGCTCCAATGACGGTTGCAAGCAATCGTCATTTGGCAGTGGCAGCCGCTTCAATCAGGCTGGCAACGACCTTCGGATTGGACACCATCACGACATGGGACGCGCCTTTGACCGCCACGGTCTGTTTGGCATGCGCTCGCTCAGCCATGAACGCCTGGGCTTGCGCAGGGATGTTCTTGTCCTCGTCACCGTAAACGAACCATGAAGGAATGGTTTTCCACGCTGGCTCGCTCGACTTTTCGTTGAGCGCCTCTGCGGTCACAGGGCGTTGGGTCGCAGCCATCACCTTGGCGTCGGCGTTCGACACATCCGCGGCGAACTGATCGTGAAACTTGTCCTGTTGGATGTAGAGGTCCTTACCACCGTCGGCCAATTCAACCGGTGGCGCCAGGGTTGGGCCAAGTGTGTTACCTGGGAAGCGAGCCGCTAGGTCTGCGGTGGACTCACCTGCCTCGGGTGCAATAGCAGCGACGTAAACCAAGGCTTTGACGTTGGCATTTCCGTAGGCAGCTTCGCTGATGACCGGACCGCCATAAGAGTGCCCGACCAAGACGATTGGAGTCTTGATGCTCGCCAACACATCAGCTACCGACTGTGCGTCACCCTTGAGCGAGCGAAGAGGGTTGGAGGCCGCGATTACCGGATACCCATCTTTTTCCAGAATTTTTACCACACCGTTCCAACTGCTGGAGTCGGCGAAGGCGCCATGCACCAACACAACTGTTGGTTTGACCGGAGCGGCCATTGCAGCGGTCGAACTGATCATTGTTGCTGCGAGAGCAAGCCCTGCAAATAACTGTTTCATCGAATGTTCCTATGTATAGAAGATTGACGCAGTCAGGTAATTTTGAAACGGGTGCAGAACCGTCTGCGCCTTCATTGGTAGGGAGTTGGCGCAACGTCTATAGTGCGTTTCAGAACCTTTTTTGCGCCATCCAGAAGCCCACGGGTCATCGAGCACAGATCTGCAACCTGTTACGAATCGATCGACTGCGTGGATCATGGTCTGCTTGTATCAATTGCGTGAGAACGACCAAAAAGAACAATCTAATATTTCACTGTGTGAAATGGCCGGGGTTTCCGCGTTGATACTTCGATTGCCTTCTTACCTGGGCAATCACCTCCGACATGGTGTTTCATCTCTCGATCGGGGCTGTATCACGCAGCAGCACTGGCAGGGCGAGCGGGTATTGCGCATGTGGTTGGGTGTGCTATCAGCGATTTGAAGTTGCGGTTGTCGACATCCAAGGCATCGATAGATCCAGACTCGATGTCGTATACCCAGCCATGCAGATTCACCAGGCCCTTTTCTTGTGCCAGGCGAACGCTTGGGTGGGGCGGAATATTAGCCAGTTGAGTGATGACGTTTTCCCGCACCATCGAGCTGACTTTGGCCGCGTCATTCGCTTCTTTTTGAAACTTCAAAAAGCCTTCGGTGAGCGTTTTTATTGTTATTGTCCTCGAATTTTTATTGCTGGATTACAACTCAATTTGTGCATCCGGTGCCAATGACGCAGTACTCCAAAATGTGTACTCCGCCGTGAGAGTCGTTGTATGTCATCCGCACTGGTGTGGGTCCGCAGACATCAGCTGCCGGTAAAGTTTTGACCACGTTAGCAACGTCTAGATGCATGCCGTATTTATAAGTGTCAACTGCCGGAGCTGCGTTGGCTTCTTGCGTGTACGTTAATAAAGAGGCAGTAACGGACAAGACGAGAAATAGGAATTTTTTCATGAGAGTGATCTCCAGTTTGACTGGTGTGAACTCGTAACCTTGAAAAGGTTTTAGTTGGCCCGCATGGACCACGGGCCGTAATGTCTGCTGTACTGTCAGAAAGGACGCAGCGGCAGGAACTTACCGTCGAGGGTAATCACCGCACGGTGGCCACCTTCTGGATCTTCAACTTTCTGCATATTTAGCTTGAAGTTAATTGCGCTGATAATGCCGTCGCCGAACTTCTCGTGAACCAGAGCTTTCAGCGTGGTTCCGTAGATCTGGATCATCTCGTAGAAACGGTAGATGGTTGGATCACTTGGGACCCCTGACAAACTTCCACGCAGTGGAATGATTTGCAGTAAAGCCACGCTCTCGGAGTTCAGGCCCAGTTTTTGGCCGATGATTCTGGCTGCGTCAGCTGGCAGCGGTTGCTGACCTAGGAGGGCTGCGGTAACGTAAGCCAGGCCCAACCCGGTACCGTTTGACAGGTCCTGCCATGACAGGTTTCTACTTGCTTTGGCTTGCAGAATTTCGGTCGTCAATGCAATGCTAACTTCGTTATAAACGTGTGACTGTGTCATGGCGTTTCTCCAATCGAGATAATTTAACTGATGATATTGATTAGTGCCATTTTAGTATTCGGTAATCATTGTCGAAACTGTTGGTAATGTCTGAGCCTCCATTTAAATTCGCCGAATTTGTTCTGTATTCATTGGGGCTGGTTGCTTCTGTCACTGGTGTCTACTGGTGCAGTGTTTCCGCTTGCTTGAGCACAGAATAGGACTGTCGCAGCTGATAAGCACTTCGACATAAGGTCGAATTTTTTAGCGCGTGAGTGGTAGGGACTAATACTGGAGTATTAGTGGTGGGCATCAAGGTTTTGATTTTTCAATTGTGCTGGACGATTTGCCGGCGTTCAGTTGAGCGAGATTTGGTGGAATATGAGAGGGGACGGGACGGCGGGACTGATGCAGATTGGCATTTGCCTGACACTCCAAGAGCGTATTGCTTCTAAGTACACAGTACGTACGCATGAAATTGATTCAGTGCTTACCTCCTATCCCCAGCGATTCAGCCATTCGTACCAGATCAGCAAACGACTTCGCCTTCATTTTTTTCATCGCGTTACCACGGTGAATTTTGACAGTGACTTCACTGATACAGATCTCGCTGGCGATCTGTTTGTTCATCAGGCCCTTCACGGCATAGGCCATGACTTCGCGTTCCCGCGCAGTCAGTGACTGGTAACATGCATGCAATCCGGCATCCTCCTTGGCCAGTTCACGGCGCTTTGCATCTGTCCTGAGTGCAGCCGATACCGCGTCGAGGAGGTCCTGGTCGCGAAATGGTTTGACCAGGAAGTCTAGGGCGCCAGCCTTCATCGCTTTAACAGACATCGCGATGTCGCCATGCCCGGATATGAAGATGATGGGCAACTTATTCGCTGACTCAAGCAACTCGCGCTGGAAATCCAGGCCACTGGATCCTTGGAGGCGGACATCCAGCACCAGGCAGCACGGTGCTTGAGGGTCGGGGCGCCGAATGAATTCGGCCGCGGAGGCGAACGTCTCGACCCGCACATCCATCGAGCGGAAAAGACTGCTTAATGCGATGCGCACGGACTCATCATCATCAACAACGAAGACTATTGGTCCATTATCAAGAGGCGAATCAGAGAGAGATTCTTGACTCACATGTGCTCCTCCCAGGTAGGTAACGACAAGTGGAAAGCGGCGGTGTCTCCTAGCTCAGAAACCACCCATGGTCTAAGGCTCGAGCACAAGGCGGGAAGCCTTACTGTGGCATCTGTCATTGATTGCAAGTCATTGATGAGCAAATGGCTGATCGCCTGGCGCAATTGGATGTGGGCTCCCTACGACTTCGACGCCATCGCAATCATATCTAAGGTCTAGCACAATACTGTTGCGAGGGCGGCGCGAAGAGGCATACGGCTGGGGGAGGTTTCCTTGAAGATCGTGACCGCCGTGGGTATCTACAAAGAATGGCTGTAGTTGAAAATCAGGCGGGTTTGATCTTGGTTTGCAACCGCAGCGTTGTCACTACGATAGGTGCCATGGCGCAAGGTTGTCCCCAAGCCTTTCAACGGCCCAGCTTGGATGACGTAGTCGACCCTCATGTCACGCTCCCATTCCGAAAGATCGCCTCCACCGTTGATATCTTTGATGTTATCACCTTTGAGGTAGGCGACCGATGCTTTCAGCCCAGGCACATTCAGTTTTGAGAAGTCATAGGAGTACTGACCAAAATTGGTTTGCTCACCTGCCCGGGAAAAGTTGCCGACAATGGCATCGGTAAACAGATAGAACGCCGTACCGCCATTCCCCTCCGGTCGATTCCGGCCGTCTACGACGTTGCCCTGGTTGAGCCATACAAACCCTCCGTCGTCGCTGACACTTTCGTGGCCCAGCATGAACGCATGACCTCCAAGGCTGTAGGTGAACATGGCACTCCAGGTCTTGTTATCCACTTCTCCAGGTGTTTTGGCATAACCTCCGTTGTTATTGAAACGGTATCCGATCTCGCCGTTTTTTTCCGTCGGAGCTACTGTCGAAGTAGCGCAGATCGGTCTTGAATGACTGCTCATTGCCTAACGGAAGTAGGTGGACCAGGCCAAGGAAGTCCTGCTTGTAATAGTTCTCAAGTCTGGCGAAGTAGTACTGAAGCATCAGATCCTTGGTTACTTTCCAGTCACCGCCTGCGAAACGGAAGTCGTTTGAATCCTTCGTGCCGCCTGCAACTGCCAGTCCGGTAGAGTTACTTGTAGCTCTACCGGAGGACTGATCAATTTTGCCAGCGGTGAGCGTAAGGTCGTCGATTTCCTTGGACGTGATGATGCCGCCGCCGAAGTTTTGAATGACTAACCGCGAATCCGTGGCAACGAGTATCGGCAGGCTGGGCGTGAATACATTGCCTACGGCGACCTCGGTTTTTGAGAAGCGTGCTTTGACATTGGCACCTGCTCTGCTCCACGAATGGGAGGCGGAGCCGTCGGTATCGCTGGGGAAGAATGTGTTGGCATCAGGGTGATGGCCTTTACCCCCATCCAAATGAATGGCAACCAGCGATGACACGTCGAGGCCAAAGCCGATTGTGCCTTCAGTAAAGCCCGATACGAACCCGAACTTGAGCGCGGTTGCCGCTTCGCGCTGGTCGGCTCCGCCGTCGTGGTTGTCATTGGCGTAGTACATGGTGCGTGAACTGACAGTTGTCTGACTGTCCTCGAAGAACCCATGCGCCTTGGTGTCTGCGGCAGGGGCCCCGAATGAGACGCTCGCGAGCATGATCGCGGCGGGCAAAGTTTTTCTTTTCATAAAAGCACCTGAGTCGTCGGCGCTGATTGAAAACTGATCCGCTCTGCCGTTATGAACATGACACGGGACGGATGACTTTTTTTGCAATTGTGGAAAGCGTAGCAGTTCAAACGATAAGGCAGTGCCGAGCATGCTCACAAGCAGACGAATCACGTCAAAAAGTCTATTCCCACCAACACCAGCATCAGGGCGAATAGCAGTTTCAGGATCCTGGGTGACAGTCTATGTGCTAGCTTCGCTCCGAACGGGGCGAAGACCATACTGGTCAGTGCAATGCCGATCACTGCCGGCAAGTAGACAAAACCGAGGCTGTGTTCTGGCAGCAATGGATCACGCCATCCAAGAATCATGAAACTGATCGTGCCCACCACTGCTGTTGGGAAGCCGCAAGCGGAGGAGGTCGCCACCGCCTGCTGCATGGTCAGGCTGCGCCAGGTCAGGAACGGCACAGTCATGGAACCACCGCCAATGCCAAAAATCGCAGACGCCCAGCCGATCACCATGCCGGCCAGAGTCAGGGCAGGTTTGCCAGGCAAGCCACGGGTGACTTTGGGTTTGAAGTCCAGAGCCATCTTGATCGACACCACAATGGCAAAAACGCCAATGATTTTTTGCAAATGCGGACCGGCGATGAAGCTGGCGGTGACTGATCCCAACCCGGCACCGATCAGAATGCCGACCGTCATCCATCCGAATACCTTCCAATACACCGCCCCCGCACGATGATGGGCTCTGACAGACAGGATGGTTGTAAAGATGATGGTTGCCAGCGAAGTGCCAACCGCCAGATGAGTCAGCACCGAACCGTCGAAGCCCTGTAGGGTGAAGCTGAACACGAGGACCGGGACGATTATGAGGCCGCCGCCGACCCCAAACAGACCAGCCAGCACTCCAGCGCATGCACCAAGAGCCAGATAGAGCAGAAATTCCACGGCAGTCTCCAAAAATCACGGCGTGTTGTTGAGGCGGCTATTCGCTTTGACAACGTGCGATATCAAGTGAATATGGGCAGTCGACACGGTAATCGCGTCGACGGGCCATCTTCCCCGTTGGCATGAAAGTCAGGAATTACCAGCTTTTACAATCCAGCATTTCAGCTGCTGCAATGGTCGGGACGTTGGCGAAGTTGATCGAAGGTTTTGATGTGGAGATGACGGTATGACACAAGCGCCATTCGGGTGCGGCCTCGAAGCCGTGCTCAATCTCGTCGGCGGAAAATGGAAGCTGCTCATCCTGTTCCACCTGAGTGGGAAACCGCGTCGCTTCAGCGAATTGCGGCGACTTGTGGGTGAGGTCAGCGAGAAGGTGTTGAGCCAGCAATTGAAGGAGATGATGCGCGATGGGCTGGTGCGTCGCATCGATTTCCAGTCGGTGCCACCGCACGTCGAATACGAGCTGGAGGCGTTCGGGATTGATATGGGACGCACACTGCAACCCGTCTGCGAATGGGGCACCCAGAACATGGACGTCATCGCTTCGATCACCCGAATGCGTAATAAAAACTCCGCAAAGCAAAACGCAATCCTCAACGAGCGCACGCAGGTCAGGTGAAGCGTTCCTGATTGAGTGACTGCGCGTTGGACCTTTGTCGGGTACTTACCAAGTGGTGCGTACTAGGAAACCCATTTTCGTTACTCGACAATGCAACCCTTCATAACGACCAGAGATTTACTGACGATGAACGGGCAAGCCAATTTCGAGTTCGCACAGGACTTTTTGCAGAAACTGGGTAGCGGCGACACTCAGGCGCTCGCACTCCTGTTTGCTGAAAATGCCAATTGGGAAATTGCGGGTGACGTCGGGGCGCTGCCTTGGCTCGGCAAGCAGCAAGGCAAGGAAGCAATCGTCAATTTCGTGAGAGACACCGCGACGCTGCTGACGAGCGAGAGCCTGGTGGTCCAGGATATTTTGGCGAACGAACATCGCGCGATGATCCTAGGAGCGCTCGTATCACGGGTCAACGCCACCGGCAAGCTCATTGAAACGTCGTTTGTTCTGGTGTTGGAAATCAGCAACGGGCTGATCAACAGTTTCAAGATGCTCGAGGATACGTTCGCCGTGTCGCAGGCCGCTCGAGGCTGATACACCCTCTCGACCGTTTTGTTTTCCGGCAGATGGAGCTGCCGTAGAACTAAATCCCGCGACGCAGTTTCCCCGGCGCCTCCCCGTAAAACTCCTTGAATTTCTTGCTGAAGGCCGACTGCGACTGGTACCCGACCTGTACGGCAATATCGCTCAACCCCAGATGGGAGTGGCTCAGCAGGTTGAACGCCATTTCCATGCGGACCTGAGTCAACAGCACCCAGGGTGATGCGTCAGCCACACGTGCAAATGCGCGCAGAAAAGTTGCGCGGGACATGCTCGCCATTTCCGCCAGCCCTTCAACGGTCCACTCGAATGCAGGGTCGGCCAGCATCGCCTGCCAGGCGCGTCCGAGGCGTTTATCGCTGAGCAAGGCCAATGAGCCGGTGGTCTGGCCATCGCTTGCCAGGTGCGCTCGCAGAATTAAGGTGAACAGCGCCTGGGATAGCGCGTCGAGCATGAATCTGGAGCAGACCTGGTCGCCATCCGCTTCGCCACGCAGCATCTCCACCAGCGCAGGCAGCTGCCCACTGGTGGTGGGCGGGATGACCAGATACTCGGGCAGCGCGGCGAATAGTAGTGACGTGCGATTGAAGTGAAACCCGCCACAGAGCATGTCGAAATCGCGACTGACCCCGCCAATACGATGCATCGGCACGACACCACCTTCGCTAACGTTCGGCACGGTCGGCGCTACGGTTTTGCCTGGGCTGTGCATGACATGCGGCGCGCCTCGTGGAAGCAGCAAAATGTCCCCGGCCTTCATGGGAACACGCTGGCCATCGGGAAAATCTACCCGGCACTCTCCGGCCAGCACGATGTGATAGGGCGCCTTGCCCAAGGCTTCCTGCTCATGCTCGCGTGCCCAATCCCCCTCGAACTGGCAGCGCAAATCCAGGCTGCCGCGTACGTTGGCCAAGCTGATGAGTTTATCGATTGAATTCATTTTGAGTCTTTCGCAAAAAAAGCTGAGCCGATTGAACAAACCTGAATCGCGCCACTGGAGAAAACTGAGTGTGTCGAAACAGTACACTCAACCTGTTCAGGAATTAACGCTATGTTCAATAACTGGTCCGAATTATTGCCCACTATCCAGAAAGCCTTCGGCGCACTGGGCAAGAGCAACCCTAAGATGGTCAAAGCCTACATGGCACTCGGTGAAGCCGCTGCCGAAAACGATGTGCTGGATGTCAAGACACGCGAGTTGATCTCGATCGCCGTCGCTGTCACCACTCGTTGCGATGGTTGTATCGCCGCACATACGAACGCAGCGATCAAGGCAGGCGCGAGCCGCGAAGAGGTGGCGGCGACCCTGGCCACGGCTATCTCGATGAACGCGGGCGCTGCGTACATCTATTCGCTACGCACGCTCGAAGCGTTTGATACGCTGAAAAACTAGTCTGACATCGCCTCCACCGCAGCCTCGGCACTACAAAGTGCCGAGGCTTTTTTACGTCATTGAAACGTGAAGGTCACGTTGAGACGATCAAGCAACAACTTGAGCATGACGAACAAAAGCACCGGTCTCAAAACCAGCAGACTAGCTCCACATTCAATGTTCTGGAGAAGTCCCATGCTCACCTCATTTACAACCTGGTTACGGTTCCTCAGCAAAGTGGATACCTCTGGCGCTTCGCTCATGCGACTGGCAATCGGCATCGTTTTCCTGTGGATCGGCGCACTCAAATTCGTCCCCTACGAGGCCGATAGCATCACACCGTTTGTCGCCAACAGCCCCTTCATGTCGTTCTTCTACGAACACCCGCAAGAGTACAAGGCTCACCTGACACATGAAGGTGAACTGAACGTCGAGAAGCGCGCCTGGCAGACAGGCAACAACACCTACGGGTTCTCGACCGGGCTGGGCATTGTCGAACTCCTGATTGGCTTGTTGGTGCTGTCCAACCCGATCTCACGACGCACCGGCTTACTCGGTGGTGCGTTGGCCTTCGGTACGCCGCTGGTGACTTTGAGCTTTCTGATCACTACGCCCGAAGCCTGGGTGGGTGCTCTGGGCGACGCTCAACACGGTTTTCCCTACCTGTCCGGTGGCGGTCGCCTGGTGCTCAAAGACGTATTGATGCTGGCCGGCTCTCTTACCGTGATGGCCGACTCCGCTCGTAAGCTGCTGCGGGAAAGTCGCGTATGAATCGCTTATCGGAAAACTTTTTGAAACCGGTGATTGCTCTGACGTTTGCCATTGTTTCCAGCAGCATCTTGGCAGCACCGGCTGAGGAAGTTGCACGGACTGGGGTGCCCCTTGATATCGCCAAAACCATCAGCATTACCGATGTAAGTAATGCCTGCGGAATCGTCCCCGTGGTACTGACGTATGACGATTCGCAGGGCCAGCGTCACACCGTAACGTATCAAGTCTGGGGAACGGCGTGCAGCGGCGGCTAAGCGTCCCTGGCAGCACGCGATAGGCCCCCGTGTCCTTCCAGCGACCTCATAGTCGGATGGTCGCTGGAAGGAGGGACTTAGCGTTTGACGCCCAGATCGATCTGGGTCATGCGGCTGCGAATAGTGAACACACCATCGCCCGAGAGAATCGCGCTACGCGCAAACAGGCGCCCGCTCTCCCAGTTCGACAGGCCCAGTTCCGGCTTGTTGAGGGCGTACTGGCCATCGACCCAACGGGTAATGCCGTTGCCGACAAAAGGCGCGTTGACCGCGTTGTAGAAGCGCTCATGCGCCGCGCCATCTTCACTGATCAGCGACACGGTGAACTGCGGGCTGTAGCGGTTGAACAAGGCGATGGCGCTGTCCAGGTCGTCGACGATCTTCAGGCTGACTTCCGGGGTTTCTTCCCACTCCCACTCGCTACCCAACTGATCTTCAGGCAGCGGTTCGGCCAATGCCTCGGTCTGGTAGCCCTCAGCGCGGTACACCTCGACGGTCGCGTTCTGCCAGTCAGCGGGCAGGAATGCCTCACTGCCTTCGATGATGTGCAGTTTGCAGCCTTGGCCCCGGGGCTTACCGGCCTGTTGAAGGGCATCGAGAAACAGCGACACCAGTTCGGTGGCGCGGTCGCGGTGGATCAGGCACACGTTCAAGGTGTTGCAGACCTTGCGGTCCAGGGAGTTGCGCACCACAGCGGCAAAGCGCGTGGCATCGGCGTCGGCATTGGCGATCAGCCAGGCGCCACCGGTGCCGTGCAGGCTGACGGCGGTGCCGGCCTGCTGCGCGATGCTGCCCAACTGACTGACGGCACGTCCCGAACCACGGGCCACGGCTAGGGACAGACGTCGGTCGGCGAACATCGCCCAACCGGCGGCGTGATTGACGCTTTCCACCAGCGACACTGCGCCGGCCGGCAACCCGGCGTCGACCAATGCCGGATTCAACGCGTGGGTGACGATGGCTTGCGCCGTGCCCAAGGCATCGCTGCCAATGCGCAACACGGCGGTGTTGCCGGTGCGCAACACACCGGCGGCATCGGCGAAGACATTCGGCCGGCCTTCGAAGACGAAAGCGACGATGCCCAACGGCGAGACCACCTGCTCGACTTTCCAGCCGTCATGCTCGACGCAACTGACCACTTTGCCGCGGGTGGCCGGTGCATCACGCCAGGCGCGCAGACCGGCAATCATGTCGCGACGCATGCGCTCATCGGCCAACAGTCGCGTGGTAGAGCGCCCACGCGCCTTGGCTCGCTCGATGTCGGCCAGATTCGCCGCCTCGATCAAGGCCCAGCAATCGGGGGTTTCCAGACGTTGGGCAAACAGATCGAAGAACCCGCTGATCGCCTGATCCGAGACCGCCGACAGGGCGCTGAACGCCGCTTCGGCGCGCTCGATCGCCACGGCAGCCGCTTGCTGATCCGCCACCGGGATCAACAACAACTCGCCGCTGACCTGTTCCACCAGCAGGTGGTCTCCGGGCTGGAAGCGTGCCGCCAGTTCGGGGCTGACCACAGAGACACGATTACCCGCGAAAGGGATTGGCGTGCCAGCGACTAGGCGTTCGAGCGCAAGAGACATGAAGCGGTTTCACCATGGTGTGGACGGCCGGGAAGGGGACCGATCGGGTTTATCCGTAGCTCGGCAGAGAGCTGATTTTTTCCAAGGACACTGTTGGCTATGTGCCCAGAAGATTTTCCATTTTAACTTCATGCATCTCAAAGGACACCAGGTGCATTTCAGTACATTGCGATGCCTCCGCTTAACCAACGGTGCACTCGAACCAGGAGGCGTTTCGGAGACTTGGAATTTTGAGACTATCAATGACCTCGCATAAGACGCTGACGCCAAGCCTGATCAGTATGTTCAGAACAACGCCTCGATGGATTATTTCACTCAGCACAATTAAGTCATGACATCCCTGCTGGTTCTCTAATTGCCCATACATGGTGAGACTGAACGCAGAAGCAATTGACCCATTTCGGGTTAATGCAGTGTCCATCCAGGGAGTCCCCACATGATTGATGTCGCTCATTCCTACGACGGTAACCCTTGGATGGATACTCCAGCCATGGCCCTTACCGAATACGAAGGCGGCTTTTTGCTGCCCCAATTGATGGGAGCGCTGGCTAGCGAATCTAGAGCGGCTCATGTCACGCACAGATCCAGCACGCATCAGAACCATGCATCGGTCCTGAAACTATGCGCCCCGATTTTGCGTGCATTGAAGCTTCGTTTTTCTCCCCTATAACGACATTCGGCGCCCATGTGTTGTGCGACCTTGCAGAGAATTGAGATGACCTACGACTTTGATTTATTTGTGATTGGTGCAGGTTCCGGCGGTGTCCGTGCAGCGCGTTTTGCCGCAGGGTTCGACGCGAAAGTGGCAGTTGCCGAGAGTCGCTACCTCGGTGGTACATGCGTTAATGTCGGCTGTGTGCCGAAGAAACTCCTGGTCTACGGATCGCATTTTGCCGACGACTTCGAACAGGCCGAGGGCTTTGGCTGGACGGCCGGCAAGGCTCAATTCGACTGGGAAAAATTGATCTCCAACAAGAACCGTGAGATCGAACGACTCAATGGTATTTATCGCAAACTGCTGATCAACAGCGGCGTAACGTTACTCGAGGGTCATGCACGACTGACCGACGCGCATCATGTGGAAATCAATGGACAGCGTTTCAGCGCCGAACGCATTTTGATTGCAACAGGCGGCTGGCCACAAATTCCGGATATTCCAGGTCGCGAGCATGCCATCACATCGAATGAAGCATTCTTTCTGGAGCAACTGCCCAAGCGAGTCCTGGTGGTGGGCGGCGGTTACATCGCCGTCGAATTCGCCGGGATCTTCAATGGCCTGGGTGCCGACACCAGCCTGCTGTATCGCGGTGATCTGTTCCTGCGCGGGTTCGATAAATCGGTTCGTACGCACCTTGTGCAAGAGCTGACTAAACGCGGTCTGCAATTACAGTTCAACACCGATATTGTGCAGATCGACAAACAGGCGGACGGTAGCCTACTGGCGACACTCAACGACGGCCGTCAACTGGAAACTGACAGCATCTTCTACGCCACTGGCCGCCGGCCAATGCTCGACAATCTGGGCCTGGAAAATACCCGAGTCGAACTCAATGACAAGGGTTACATCGACGTCAACGACAACTTCGAAACCCGCGAGCCATCGATTCTGGCGTTGGGTGATGTGATCGGCCGAGTGCAACTGACCCCAGTCGCCACGGCGGAAGGCATGGCGGTCGCTCGTCGATTGTTCAAACCTGAAGAATACCGTCCAGTAGATTACCGCCACATTCCCACTGCTGTGTTCAGCCAGCCCAACATCGGAACCGTTGGACTGACGGAGGAGCAGGCGCTGGAGAATGGCCACAACGTGACCGTTTTCGAAAGCCGATTCAAGCCGATGAAACTGACCCTCACGGATTCGTCTGAGCAGACGTTGATGAAGCTGGTGGTGGATGCTGTTACTGATCGGGTCTTGGGCGCGCACATGGTGGGGCCCGACGCCGGAGACATCATCCAGGGGCTGGCCATCGCGTTGAAAGCGGGTGCGACTAAGCGCCTGTTCGATGAAACCATCGGTGTGCACCCGACCTCGGCAGAAGAGTTTGTGACCCTGCGTACACCTGTATCTGGCCGATGACAGCAGACGGGCAATCCAAATACTTTTTTTCAAGAGTGTTGTTATGAAAGTCCAATTACCTCGTTACGAAGGCTGGTCGCTGCTCGGTCTGCTGTGTTTGCTGATATTGGTGATAACGGCGTTGATACTGGCGCTGAATCCAGATTTAGTTGAAGGTCTGCGTAGTGCAATCCGCGCCACCGCGCGCACCTCGTTTGCTCTGTTTCTTGTGGCTTTTACCGCCTCTGCGTTCGCTGTTTTGGTACCGTCCCCGTTTTCCAAAGCGCTTGTGCGCGAGCGTCGTTTCATGGGTCTGGCATTCGCGTTCTCTCATCTGCTGCACGCGGTATTGATCTACAAGTACGGTCAGCTGAACACCGAGTTCTGGCCCGGTCGAAGCACTATCACCAACATCCCTGGCACGCTTGCCTATTTGTTTATCCTGTTGATGACAATTACGTCCTTCAAGACCACCACACGTCTGATGGGTCGCAAGACCTGGAAGGCCTTGCACCTCACCGGCATGTGGGTGCTAGCAACAGTTTTTGCTTATTCCAACTTCAAACGCATCCCCCTGAGCGCTTGGTATGTATTGCCGTTTAGCATCATGTTTTCGGCAATTGCCATTCGGGTTGTGGGTAAGCTCGCACAGAAGAACAAACGGAATCAGCCACGCGCTTTTGCTTGAAATTCGATTTGGGATGAGCGGAGCAGGGGAGAGCGTATGTCGATAAATAGGGTCGGGAACACTCCGTTCACTCGTCATTGGATTGGTCTACATTGAATGGGCTTGCCTAGGTGTACGTCACCACCAACATCGGTTACAGCACCGTCAAATTGACGTTGACCTCCCTCGCGGCCGCCTGCCGCCGTTGCTCCCGTATACCGACAAGCTCGTTTTGATGTGTTGCAGACTCGATTCCTCTGGCATCGCAACACTGCTTACAAGCCAGGGGCTCGATAACGTCCATCTATGTTGGAGCACGCGTCATGAGCCTTACTCTCTACGGTTTTGACGGCAGTCCATACGTTCGTACGGTGAAAATGCTGCTGAAGGAAAAAGGAGCGGAATTCAATCAGTTACAGGTAAACGTGATGAAAGGTGAACCGCATCAGCCGGAACACCTCGCACGGAATGCGTTCGGGAAAGTGCCGGTCATCGATCACGACGATTTCAGGGTGATTGAAACCAGTGCGATCATGAGCTACCTGGATGAAGTCCTGCCTGGCATTTCACTGACGCCCCAAACTGCTCGGGACCGCGCCAGGAGCCACATGGCCCAGGCGATCTATGATTCCTATGGTTATGGTTCGATGGCCTCCGTCTTCGGTTATTACCTGTTCCCCGACTTCATTGGCGGGCAGAACGACGCCTCTCGCCTTCAAGGCATCGAGAAATCGAAACTGGTGCTCAGCGAGTTGATGAAGATCAAAGGTAACGATCCGTTTCTGGGTGGGCCCGCATTGAGCATCGGCGACCTGTACCTGGCACCGGCATGTGCTTATTTATCGATGACGCCGGACGCAGAGGAAATATTTGCCACCAAAGGCTTCGCTGACTGGTGGACACGAATTCAGGAACTGCCCAGCTTCAAGGCCACACCACCGCAATAGTTTGTAGGGTGATCCAAGAAATTTTGCCCTGCGCAACGACGGAACGTCACCCTTCGGTAAGCTTGGATCTGACATTCAAAATCCCTCTTTGACGTTTTTACACATCCTCGATTGAGGTTGTGTAAAAACGTTTTTATGCGACTGGAGTCCCGTTTATTTTTCGTGTCGCACATCCATCTGCCGGAATAACCTTCGGCAGTGTCCTCAGTCCAACCATACCCATTTTGGTGCGTGGACCCAGTTTGGTGCTTTGCATTTCATAACACCGTTTAACATCTCTTTACTCGTTGCCACGTCTGCGGACGCTCATAGTTTTCCCTTCTCCCGCTCATAACATGATCAGGTGTCACTGATCTCGTTGCCAGCCCACGGAGTTGAAAAATGGCAGACCAATCTCCGCTTTCCCCTGATGAGGCGACGCGCCGTAGCCTAGTGCTAATCGGCCTAGGCGCAGCCATTACCACCGTTTTGCCAAAGTCCGCTCAAGCACAAACGGCTGAGCCGGCAAAATCGCACAACGTCACATCCAACACGATCACTACCAGCGACGGTGTGATTCTTTACTACAAGGATTGGGGCCCAAAAACCGGGCCGGTAGTAACCCTCAGTCACGGCTGGCCTCTCGACTCCGACAGTTGGGATGGGCAGGCGTTTTTTCTGGCAAATCAGGGATTCCGGGTGATTGCTCATGATCGCCGGGGACATGGTCGCTCCAGCCAGCCGTGGGACGGAAATGACATGGATCACTATGCCGACGACTTGGCCACGGTGATCAATACCCTGGATCTGAAAAACGCCACAATCATGGGTTTCTCCACTGGCGGCGGCGAAGTGGCTCGTTATGTGGGAAGGCACGGCACATCGCGGGTGGCGAAAATTTGTCTGATATCTGCCGTACCCCCGCTGATGTTGAAAACTGCTGCGAATCCAGGCGGTTTACCTATTGATGTATTTGATGGCATTCGTGCCGGGATGATCGCCGACCGCTCGCAGTTGTTCAGGGACATTCCAGCGGGCCCATTCTATGGTTTCAACCGGCCAGGGGCCAAAACCTCCCAGGGGATGATCGATTCCTGGTGGCGTCAGGGAATGGTGGGCGGGTTTAAAAACACCTTCGATTCCATAAAGGCTTTTTCAGAAACTGACTTCACCCAAGATCTAAAAAAATTCGATAAACCGACCCTGATCGTCCATGGCGACGATGACCAGATCGTGCCGATCGATGCCGCCGGCCGAGCCTCGAAAAAGCTTGTTCCTAATGCAACCCTGATGGTCTATCCAGGTGCGCCCCACGGATTGACGGAAACCCATAGAGAACAACTCAACAAGGATCTATTGGCATTTCTACGCAGTTGAGGGTCATAACTGACTGGAGAGAAATCATGTCTGAGAAATTCTACCCCATCGGTAGGCGCTCATTTGTAATGGGTGCTGTTGCAACCTTGGCAGCAAGCGCAATGCCTGCATTCGGCGCCGAAAAAGCTGCACCCGCAGGACTTGAGAAATACGCCGCTCCGAAAAATCCAGCGCTACCGAAATCGACTATGAAGCTGGATCTATCCCGGGCAGCTCTGGTGGTGATCGATCCGCAAATCGATTTCATGAGTTCCAAGGGCCTTGCGTGGCCAATGACGGGGGAATCAGTGACGGAGCAGAATCTCGTCCCGAACCTATTGAGCTTGTTCAAGGCCGCCAAAGCGGCAGGTATCACCGTCGCCATTTCACCGCATTACTACTGGGCCACTGATCACAACTGGAAGATCCAGGCTCCCGTGGAAGTCATGCAGCACTCAATGAAACTGTTTGATCGCAAGAGTGCCATCGATCTGGAGGGGTTTGCCAACTCGGGAAGCGACTTCATGCCGGAGTTCAAACCCTATATTGAGGACGGGAAAACCTTCGTTTGCTCACCTCACAAGCTGTACGGCCCACAGGTCAACGACTTGACTCTCCAGTTGCGCAAGCAGCTCGTCGACCAAGTCATTTTGACGGGGATGCTGGCCAATCTATGTGTTGAATCACACATGCGCGAGCTGCTCGAACAGGGGTTCGAAGTGGCGGTGGTGCGTGATGCAGTGGCCGGACCAAAACTCCCCGAAGGTGATGGTTATCTGGCAGCGATAATCAACTACCGGTTCATGGCGAACGCCGTATGGACTACCGAAGAAGTACTCGGAATGATGGGTGGCAAGGTTTGATTGGGCCGTCTGTCACGGGGCTGAGTACGGCCTCGTGGCAGGATGACCTCTTGAGGTGAGTGTCAATGCGCTTTGCTTGTTCAATGAGTTCAGCAATTGTTTTGCAGCACGCAGATCAGCAGAATCAAAGCCCTCGGAAAATCGGCTGTAGACGCTCTGAAGTCGCTGGCCTGCCTTGGCGTCCCGGCCTTGCAAAAGATGCAGGCGGGTAAGAGAGATAGCGGTGCGCAGTTCCCACGCCAAGGCCGATAGGCGCTCGGCGCAGGCCAGTGAGCGATTCAAGTATTGCTCCGCCAAGGCCATGTCTGGGCTCGGTCGATACGCATACAAGTCTGCGGTCACCCGCAAAATTTCTGGGGTGTCAAATGTTTCTCCGACGTTCTCGACCATTTCCAGTGCGCCACTGGCGATCTCGATCGCATTGTCATATTGGCCTTTGGCCGCAACACCCTTTGCAAGGCATCTCACAAACATGGTAGTGAGAACCTGATGGTTCTCAATGCTCAGCACGTTTAAGCAGTCATGTAAGAGGTGTATGCCGGCATCCACTCTATCTTGGCCGATCAGCAGAATGCCTTTTAAACCTATACCCGCGGCATGATCGTGCCCGAAGGCATTCTCTTCGGCCGTCGAGATCAGTTTATCAATAGTCTGTGCGGCATTGTTCCAATCACCCATCCATAAAAAAACTGTTGCCACATAAATGAGCGAAAGGCAGGTGATCGCGGGATGGCGCAAGTTGTAGGCATCACCCAAAGCTTGCCGTCCAATTCGGGCAGCTTGATCCGGGTATCCGCGTAACCATAAAACTCTAGCCAAAGACGCCAGTGCTCGAATGCGATAGTCATAACCGAAGGAGAACTCGTACTCGTTCACAAGCGGCGGCTTTAGGTCCGAATTCGCTTTGCATGTTCGGAATGAGAACCCCGGCACACAGGCAGGATTGCCACTGTCTTCCAGCGTCCACTGCATCATGGCGATAATTTTAGGTTCAGTAATTCGCGTACTGAAATTTAGATTCTGCCACTGGATATCATGAGGTCTACGTATCCCCTCAGATCTAGGCAGAACAAAATGCTTCGATTGACGAAGTAGGATGTCGTCTATATTTGCGACGGATTCAATTCCCTTGTGATGGTTGACCGGCAAGGTATGTGGGGTGCCTGACGTCATAATCGGAGGGATTGAACATGGCCAATGCTGCACTATGAGCGGTGGCGCTCCACTGGCTACTTCGACTCTTGCTGCAAGGGCCCGCTCACTCCACCGCCGACACTCATCGAGCATCGATAAACCGAGGAATAGTGGTGCGGCTGCCGCGGCGAGACGGATGCCGAGGAGCAGGTTACGATGATTGGAAAACGCCCATTCCAATGCTGAGCAAATGTTCCCCAACTGTTCAATGTACAGTTGAATTCGCTCGTATTCAGGAAGCGTCTCAACTGGCACGTTCAGTCGTTCCAGCATTGCTAACAGGTAAATGGCATGATGTTCGATCGTCAAATCTACTTCACCACTGGTTCGTAGCTTTTCCAGTGCATACGCCCGCATTGTATGAGGCAGCTTGTAACGCATCGTCCGACCAACACGCTCAACCAGAATCAAAGATTTTGTGACCAAGCGTCCAATCGCGTCGATGATCAATGACTCATCGATTTCCGACTTGACGATTGCCGTGACCATTTCCAGGGAAAAAGCACCGCTCAGAACCGACAATCGTCGTAACACCACAGCTTCGGTTTCAGATAGCAGGTCACAACTCCAATCGAACATAGCCATTAGCGATTGATGGCGTGGCAGCGCTGTCCGCTTGCCGTCCCAAAACAGGCTGACACGATTATTCAGTAACTCGGCAACGCCCTGGATCCCATAGGCCTCGACTTGGCCAGCTGCCAGTTCTATCGCTAAAGGCATGCCATCGAGTTTGCGACAAATATGAGCAACCATCGGCGCGTCGTTATCGCTCAGGATGAATTCGTTGTCATTGTTATGAACTCTCTCGACAAGTAATCGCACCGCCGAAAACGTTAACGCGTCAGTTGCCGTCAACCCACACATCTCCGGCGGACAGCTCAAGGGACACAATCGATGGACATGCTCACCTTCAGCCCGCAATGGCTCGCGACTGGTCACCAGAATATGTACGTGTGCGGTTTCTCCATACAGCTTTTCTGCAAGGTAAGTGGCGGCAACGATGATGTGGTCACAGCTATCCAGTACCAGCAACAATCGCTGTTCTTGTGAGAAAGCCATTAGCTCCTGAAGGGGGTCCATCCCCCGATATTGGATGCCTAAAGCAGACGCCAGAATGCCTGGCAACAAAGCAGGATCGGCAATGGAACTCATATCCTGGAAAAGAACCAGGCCTCCAAAATGCGTTGCCAAATGATGAGTTACTGCCAACGCAAGCGTCGTTTTTCCCATACCGCCATGGCCGCAGATCGTCACGAAACGGTGGAGTTTGATCAGCTGCGCTATGGCGGGCACTGCTTCATCGCGGCCTACCATTCGTAGCAGGCGCGGCGGCAGCGCGCCGATCGAGGTCGTAGGCGACACCTGGGCAATGTCAGAATCACAATCACGGGTAACGGAGGCCACGAAGCTATAGCCGCGACCAGGAACGTTGGCGATATAGCTCACGTCTGTTTCGGTACAGGCCAAAGCTTTGCGTAATGCGGAAATATGCACACGCAAGCAGCTCTCATCCACAATCACGTCCTGCCAGACCATTCTGATCAGATCTCGGTTGCAGACCACTTCACCCGCATGTTCGACCAGTGCAATCAGGACGTCTAGGGCGCGGCTACCGAGTTCAATCGGTTTTCCGTTTTTCAATAACTGTCGTTGGGCAGGGAGCAGATGAAATTGGCCGAAGGTGATCGACTGGGGACATTGAGTGTACGAAGAGTCGCTCGCTGACCCGTTCATGATTCGCAAGCTCGTGCGACCTGGCACATTGGTTTTCGATAAAGCGACCGCATAAGCGAGTCGATAGCTGATGCCATATTCATGGACGTCACTGACTATAGATGAACTGACCTTGGCAGCTCACTCTGTAGCGTCCGTGACTCCAGTTCTAAGCCTGCCGGTTTGTTATCTCCCTATACAAAATTTTGCTCATCTTGCAGTGTAGGCGCCATGTGGATGTTGGGTAATGAAATTTGTAACCCGCAGCCCTATCCGGGCGGTGTGCGCCAATTACAGGGTCAAACTACCGGGAAGGTTAAAACCATGCTGGGTGTTGTAGCGTTGTGGTTTCAGCCCGTGCTGCAACCACCTCCTTCGACCATGTACGTGGCGATATGCCGCTCACCTTTGGAGTCTTCATACACCATCTCGGCTTGCACAATCCCGCAGGCCTGGCTGGTGTCGGAGATGCTGATGGTTTTTGCCACATCGAACGGAACGCCGGTGCGCTCAGTCTGTACGTCATTAGCGGCGAACGCGCTGCCAGCAGCTACAGTCAGGATCAAAGCAAAATAAGTGTTCATGGTTTTCATGGTCTTTTCTCTAGAGTTTGTGGTGATGGCCCGCACTGCGGGCCGGTATCCGCTTAGAAAGGGCGCAGCGGTAAGAATTTGCCATCGAGGGTGATCACTGCACGGTGACCGCCTTCTGGATCTTCGACTTTCTTCATGTTCAGCTTGAAGTTGA
Source organism: Pseudomonas sp. LBUM1651 (assembly GCF_059716135.1). NCBI lineage: Bacteria > Pseudomonadati > Pseudomonadota > Gammaproteobacteria > Pseudomonadales > Pseudomonadaceae > Pseudomonas > Pseudomonas sp. LBUM1651. Next base: position 2,922,231 of record NZ_CP166805.1, read on the forward strand.
TCGCGCTGATGATGCCGTCGCCGAACTGCTCGTGAACCAGGGCTTTCAAGGTGGTGCCGTAGATCTGGATCATTTCGTAGAAGCGGTAGATGGTCGGATCCGTTGGAACACCCGACAGGCTGCCGCGCAGTGGGATGATTTGCAGACCGGCGACCGAGTCGGCGTCCAGGTCCAGTTTTTCGCCGATCACTTTGGCAGCGGCTTCAGGCAGTGGGTGCTGGCCGAGCAGGGCGGCAGTGACATAAGCCAGACCGAGGCCGGTGCCTTGAGCCACGTCTTCGAAGGACAGGTTTTTGCGCGCCTTGGCGTCGAGGATTTTCGCGGTCAGCTCGAGGCTGGTGTCGTTGTAAGCGTGGGACTGTTGCATGGTGTTTCTCCTATCGGGTTTGCTTGGTGGCGGTTGCCAGGTTTGTGTTGCTTGGGTGTGAAGCAATCTTCTGCGGGTTGCTCGATAGCGTCCAAGACCGATATACAATGCAACGCATAAGCGGGGCCTATAGAGGGAACATCCCATGCTGCTACGACACTTGCGCTATTTGTTGGCTGTCGCCGATAACTCCGGCTTCACCCGCGCCGCCGAGGCGCTGCATGTTTCCCAGCCGACCTTGTCGCAACAGATCCGACAGTTGGAAGAGACCCTCGGCGTTGTGCTGTTCGACCGGACTTCGCGCACGGTAAAACCTACCGATGCGGGGCAGGCTTACATCGAATGTGCGCGTCGCGTATTGGTTGAGTTGGAAGCTGGCAAGCGCGCATTGCACGATGTGAAGGATCTGTCCCGCGGCACCCTGCGCCTGGCCATGACACCGACGTTCATGGCGTACCTGGTAGGACCGTTGATGCGCGACTACATGGCGCTCTATCCAAATATCCATCTGGAGATCTTTGAACTCTCCATGGCCGATATCGAAACCGGCCTGGCGGATGACTCACTGGATATCGCCATTGCGTTTGATGAGGTGAGAAACCCGGACATCGAAACGATCCCGGCTTTTATTGAAACCCTGGGGCTGGTGGTGGGGCGGGATCATCCGTTATACGACTGTAGGAAACCGTTGACCGCCGAGCAGGTCGCTCAACTGGACTTTGCGTTGCTGACTCCCGACTTCGCCACCCGCATCTGTATTAACGAGTACTTCGCCAAGACGCAGATCACACCCAAGGTGGTGATCGAGGTCAATTCGGTCAACACTTTGCTGGAAGTCATGCGGCACACGGCGGTCGCCACTATTCTTCCGGAACCCATTGCTACCCAGGACCGAGCCCTGCGCAGGATCGCGCTGCTGGACAAGGGGCCACGGCGCGGAGCCGCCCTGTTACGGCGTAAGAACAATTATCACAGCGCGGCGTCAGTCGCCTTTATGGACCTGATGTTGGGCGTGTCGGTGGGTCAGTAGGTTCGGCAAAAAAATGATCATTACACGCAATGAAATGCTGGATTGTAATTGCTGGTCATTCCGCTGTTTACGAGAAGAGGGGAAGATAACTCCATCGACGCGATCACCGGGTCGAACTCAAACAACAATCGGAGTACGTCATGTCCCAGCAAGCGATCAAACTTTATCGTCACCCTTTGTCTGGCCACTCTCATCGGGTCGAACTGATGCTGTCCCTGCTGGGACTGCCAACCGAACTGGTATTCGTGGACCTGATGAAGGGCGCGCACAAAGCGCCTGACTTCCTGACTCTCAACCGCTTTGGCCAAGTGCCGGTGATCGATGACAACGGCACCGTCCTGGCAGACTCCAACGCCATCGTGGTTTATCTCGCCGCCAAATATGGCAAGGGCCAATGGCTGCCGACCGATCCGGTAGAGCAAGCCAAGGTTCAACGCTGGTTGTCGGTGGCCGCCGGTCAAATCAGTTCGGGCCCTGCCACCGCGCGATTGATCACCGTGTTTGGTGCCGGTTATGACGCAGAAGAAACGATCAAACGTTCTCATGCCCTGCTCAAGGTCATGGAGGAGGAGCTGGGTCAGAGCAAATTCCTGGCCGGCGACAAGCCGACCGTCGCCGATGTTGCTGCCTACACTTACGTCTCCCACGCACCGGAAGGTAACGTGGCGCTGACTGACTACCCGAATGTCCGTGCCTGGTTGAGCAGCATCGAAGGGTTGCCGAACTTCGTTGGTATGCAACGTACTGCTGTTGGCTTGCAAGAGGCTTGACTCGATTCTGAAGGAGCTTACCGGGAGAATAATTCCGGCCAGCTCCTTTTCCTTGTTTCGCACTTCTCCCAGGACGCTTTACGTACATGCAGCCAGCCCGACGGCGCGTGCGAAAGTCGCTGTAGCCGACGATACTGGCAAACAGGTCTTCCCGCGCAAGCGGCCAGATACCTCGCTGTCCTCTCATCAAGACAGGGGCGCCTATGGATCGTTTTCAAGAAATGCAGATATTCATGGCAGTAGCCGAGGAAGAAGGCTTTGCCGCCGCCGCCCGGCTGTTGAATATCTCTCCCCCCAGCGTGACCCGTGCCATCGCCGCGATGGAAGAGCGAATCGGCACACAGCTCCTTTCTCGAACCACTCGCAGCCTGCATCTCACCGAAGCGGGTCAACGCTATCTCGAGGATTGTCGGCGTATCCTCAGTGATATCGACGAGGCGGAGGAAGCGGCTGCTGGTAGTTACTCGATACCGTGCGGGCATTTGACCGTGACCGCGTCGGTGCTGTTTGGCGAGTTGTACATCGCGCCGCTGCTGGCCGACTACGTAGATCAATATCCCTCGGTGCATCTCAATGCCTTGCTGGTTGACCGTGTGGTGAACATGGCCGACGAGGGTATCGATGTGGCCATCCGCATTGGTCATTTGCACGAGACCAATCAGCACGCCATAAAAGTCGGCGAAGTACGCCAGGTGATCTGCGGTACCCCCGATTATTTCGAACGCTACGGCAGGCCGCGTCATCCCGGTGAACTCAGTACCGCCAACATCGTCATGTCCTCGGCCAGCCATTTGCTGAGCGACTGGCAATTCGTCAACGACGGCAACGCACTGAGCTTTCGATTCGAACCGCGATTGGTGGTCACCGCCAATCAGGCCGCGATCAATATCGCCAGCCTGGGCTGGGGCGTCACGCGGGTGTTGTCCTATCAGGTGGCCAACCAGGTGGCGGCTGGCGAACTGGAATTGGTGCTGGAGGACTTCGAACCGCCTGCGCTGCCCATTCAAGTGGTCTACCTCAAGAGCACCCGAATACCGGCAAAGGTACGTACCTTCGTGGATTTTCTCGCGGATCGACTTGGCAAGGATTCGGCGCTCAAGGCTGTGGTGAAGGGTTCCAACTGATGGATCGCTACCATGAAATGCTGATGTTCGAAGCGTTATCGGAGCGTCCCAGTCTGGCTGCTGCGGCCCGTCGTCTGGATGTGTCCGGACCTACGGTCGTTCGCGCCATTGCACGGCTGGAGGAACGTCTTGGCGTGCCTCTGTTACTTCGAAGCACCCGCGGGGTGTCGCTGACTGAGGCCGGCACCGGCTTCATGGCCGATTGTTCACGCATTCTCAGGGCCATCGAAGACGCAGAGGCTTCGGCCAAGGGCTTGCACGTTCAGGCCCAAGGCAATCTCACGGTGTTGATGCCTTTGCTGTTCAGCCGTTATGTCATGACCTCGATTCTGACGGACTACATGAGTCTGTATCCTGAGGTAAAAGTCTTTGCGCAATACCATGATCGTTTTCCGAACATGAATGAAGAGGGCATCGATGTGGCGGTGCTGGTCGGCAATCTACCCAGTTCGTCATTGATCGCACGACAGGTGGGCTATGTACGCTCGATGGTATGCAGCAGCCCTGCTTATCTGGCTACTCACGGTGAGCCCGGCGTACCTGAGGATCTGCAAAATCATCGACTGGTCGCCACCCATGCTTATCGAGACAGGGTCCAGTGGGACTTTCACCACGACGGTGAGGTGAATCATTTAAAAGCCCGGACACGGATCAGTTGCGCGACGGTACAGGCGGCCATCGATGCAGCTGCTCACGGCGCCGGCATTACCCGTTGTCTGAGCTATCCGTTGTACGAGTATTTGAACACTGGGCGATTGCGGCGTGTGTTGCAGCCCTATGAGTTACCGGCGCTACCGGTGCACGTGGTGTACCGCGAAGGGCGCAAGGCCTCGATGCGGGTGCGCAGTTTTGTTGACCACATCGTCGACCGCCTGCGCGAGCATCCGGCCATGCAGCCGGATGCTCTTTGAATGCTTGCAGCGCACGCAACAGCGGAGGTCGCTGCTAGTCATTACTTAGCAGTGGCAGCTGTTTCAATCAGGCTGGCAACGACTTTCGGATTGGACACCATCACCACATGGGACGCGCCTTTGACTACGACAGTCTTCTTGGCGTGTGCCCGCTCAGCAATTAATACCTGGGCTTGCGCAGGGATGTTCTTGTCTTTGTCGCCGTAAACGAAATACGACGGAACGGTTTTCCAGGCTGGCTCGCTCGAGGCTTCATTGAGCGCCGCTACCGTCACGGGACGTTGGGTCGCTGCCATCAATTTTGCGTCAGCATTCGACACATCTGCGGCGAACTGATCGTGGAACTAGTCCTGCTGGATGAACAGATCCTTTCCACCATCGGCCAACTCAACCGGTGGAGCCAGGGTTGGCCCCAAGGTATTACCCGGGAAACGACCCGCCAGGTCGGCGGTGGATTCACTGGCTTCAGGCGCGATAGCCGCGACGTAAACCAACGCCTTGACGTTGGCATTGCCGTAGGCGGCTTCGCTGATCACCGGGCCACCGTAGGAGTGACCAACCAGTACCACTGGGGTTTTGATGCTTTTCAGTACATCAGCCACCGATTGCGCATCGCCTTTGAGGCTGCGCAGCGGGTTGGAAGCCGCGATCACCTTTCCAGAATCTTGACCACGCCGTTCCAGCTGCTGGAGTCGGCGAAGGCGCCGTGCACCAGCACAACCGTTGGTTTAACGGGTGCCGTCAGCGCAGCAGTGGTGCTGACCATGGCTGCGGCAAGGCCCAAACCTGCGAATAACTTGTTCATCGGGTGTTCCTGTACGGGGTGGGAGGAGTGAAGCGACAGGGCCATTTGAACCGGATGCTGTGTCTCGTATGTGTCTTACTTGCCCGCCCGGCGCATGGAAATGTGTCTGAAATCGCCTGAGCTACCAACAGATACAAACGCCGTTCGGGCATTTCAGTGAGCGAAATAGTGGATTGTATTTTGTGGTCGTTCTCTACATCGCGGTTAAGGCGGAGCATAAGCACACACACTCTCCCATGCTGTACAGCAGAGGCTCATGACCGATGAAACGCGTGCTTATGTTACTGGCCAACGGCGTAGAGCCCCTGGAAATGGCCGCTTTTACCGATGTGCTTGGCTGGGCCAACCTGCTGGGTGATCACCCTGTGGAGCTGGTCAACGCCGGACTTCGCAGAAAGATCGTGACCACCTTCGGTCTCACGCTCAATCCGAGTTTTTTATTGAGCGATCTGGACGTGAGCAGCTTCGATGCCTTGGCACTGCCGGGTGGTTTTGAACCGTCGGGTTTTTACGAGGAAGCCTTGAGCGAACCCTTCCTGGCGACCATCCGGCATTTCGTCGAAGCCAGTAAACCCGTTGCCAGCGTTTGCGTGTCTTCCCTGTGCCTGGGCGTGGCCGGCGTGCTGCGTGACAGGAACGCCACGACCTACCACCAGGAGGGCGGCAAGCGGAAAAACCAACTGTTGGAAACCGGTGCACGCTTTGTCGATCGCCCCGTGGTTGTCGATGACCAGATCATCACTTCAAGCGGGCCTGGCACTGCCACCGAAGTTGCATTCGTACTGCTCGAAAAAATAACCAGCGTCGAAAATGCCGCTTTTATCCGCAAGAAGATGCGCTTCGCCACCCCCGACCGTGATTGGTACGAAACGCCGCAAGTGCCCTGAAATAATCCACCAACTTCGAATCGACTCTTTACCAAGGTAACCGTATGACTAACACAGCACTCATCGTCGTTGATATTCAGAACGACTATTTTTCCGGCGGCAAATGGGAACTCAACGCTACTGACTCGGCCGCTGACAATGCGGCTCGTGTGATTGGAGCAGCACGTGAGCGGGGTGACTTAGTCATCCATATCCGTCACGAGACTTTAGCCCCTAATGCACCGTTTTTTGTTCCAGGCTCTGACGGCGCGCAATTGCACGAGAAGGTGCGCAATCTTGGGGACGAGTTGGTCATCGTCAAACACTTCATGAACCCATACCGCGAAACTGAACTGCTCGAAGTGCTTGAACACAACGAGATTGAACGGGTCACCGTCGTCGGCAACATGAGCCACATGTGCATCGATGCTGTCACCCGCGCGTCTGACGACTTCGGGTTTGAGGCGACAGTTATTCACGATGCCTGTACGACCCACGACCTGGAATTCAACGACGTCAAGGTTCCTGCACATCTGGTGCATGCGGCGTTCATGGCCGCCTTGAAGTTCGGGTACGCCGAAGTGCTGAGCACTGACGAGTATGTGGCCTAGGTTTTCATTCTGCTGCCGAAAAAGGTAACCCAATGTTCAATCTTTCCAATGCTGTCGATTACTACTACTGGCCAACCCCCAACGGGCAGAAGGTCGCCATTTTTCTTGAGGAATCGGAACATCCCTACGTCGCGCATCCCGTCAATATCAGCAATGGTGAGCAATTTTCCACTGATTTCACCCGAATTTCGCCTAATCAGCGCATTCCAGCGATAGTCGACAGAGAGACTGGTGTATCGGTCTTTGAGTCAGGGGCGATTTTGTTGTACCTGGCTCAGCGCCGCGGGCAATTCATCCCCGCCGATGCGAAAGGGGCGGCTGAAGTCATGCAGTGGCTGTTCTGGCAAGCGGCGAACCTGGGGCCGATATTGGGACAGGCAGTGTTCTTCCTTAATTACGCCTCTGAACATGTGCCGCTCGCCGTGGCACGGTTTAGTAAAGAGACCGAACGTTTGTATGGCGTTCTGGAGCAGCAATTGAGCGAACGACCTTACGTCGCCGGCGAGTACTCCATTGCCGATATGGCGATCTATCCTTGGGTGCTGCAACATGACAAGCAAGGAATGATGCTCGATGGTTATCCTAACGTCGCCGCTTGGCTAGAGAAAATCAGTAAGCGCCCAGCAGTGGTTCGGGCCTACGCTAAAGGGGAGCAAATTCGTCCATCTGGTCAAACTGACCAAGACAGAAAAAAGCTTTATGGGCTTCCATAGCGGGGTTGCTGCCCACTTAGGCGATTCCAGGTTGCTCGAGTGCGTGCAGGGTCTGTCTCGAGCTTCATGAGTTTGCAAAGCGCAGAGTTGATGATCACCGGTAACTGCGTATTAGACCCCGCTGCCGGGGATTCAACCATTCCTCGCCGGGCGGCGGGTGAAGGCACCTGTTTACGAATGCGTAGAGGTGATCATGAATCAGTCGGACGCGCCAGGAGCATCCCCTTGGCATGCGGGTGAGCGTGAATTGCAGGAAAGCGTCGGCGTCGCCGATCAAATGGAGATATTCGGACGCAAGGTCGTACGTGACTACATGCCTGATCAGCATCGATTGTTTTACAACCAGTTGCCTTACCTGGTGGTGGGCGCGGTCGATGAACAAGGGATGCCTTGGGCCACGTTGATCGAAGGCCCCCCTGGCTTCATCCATTCACCCGATCCGCGAATGCTGCAACTCGACCGCCTGCCCGCCGAGGGTGATCCGGTTAGGGCGGCCCTTAAGCAGGGCGCTGCGGTGGGACTGCTGGGTATTGACCTGAAGACCCGAAGGCGCAATCGCATGAACGGCAACATCAGCACCGCCTCGTCAGGCGGTTTTGCCGTTTCTGTGGTGCACGCTTTCGGCAACTGCCCGCAATACATTCAGTTGCGAGGCGTTGAGCCGGTCAGCCTTGGCCGAGCCTCAGCAAATGTTGCGGCTGAATGTCTCACCGAACTGGATGAAGCCGCGAAGGCGGCCATCAGCAAGGCGGATACCTTTTTCATCGCCAGCTATGTCGACCTGGATGGCGATGCATCCCGGCGCTCGGTGGACGTTTCTCACCGGGGTGGCAATTCAGGTTTCGTCAGGATCGAAGGCAACGTGCTGACGATTCCCGATTTCGCCGGCAACCTGCACTTCAACACCTTGGGTAATTTCCTGCTCAACCCGCGCGCGGGGTTGGTGTTCATCGATTTTGAAACAGGCGACATGCTGCAAGTCAGCGGGCGTACCGAGATCATTCTCGAGGGGTCGGAGATTGCCGCCTTTCAGGGGGCTGAGCGGCTCTGGACGCTGACTGTGGAACAGGTGGTTCGACGTCAGGCTGTGTTGGCCCTACGTTGGCGGTTTGAAGGTTTTTCGCCCAATAGCCTGCTGACCGGCAGTTGGGAGCAAGCCGAAGGCCGATTGCAAGCCGATGCCTTGCGCGATCAATGGCGACCGTTGCGGGTGACGCGAATCGTTGACGAGAGCAGCTCCATTCGCTCCTTCTACTTTGAACCCGCCGATGGCGCAGGCATCCCTCGGTTCGAGGCTGGCCAACATCTGCCGGTGCGCTTTTGCCTTGCTGAAGGACAGGCGCCTCTGGTCAGAACCTACAGCTTGTCGAGCGCGCCGTCGGACAGTTTTTTCCGCATCAGCGTCAAGCGTGACGGACTTATCTCGTCCCATCTGCATGACCGCGTTCAGGTCGGGGATCTGGTTGAAGCCCGTGTCCCTCAAGGGCGCTTCACGGTGCAAGCTGATGAGCATCGTCCGTTGGTTTTGCTGGCCGCAGGCGTGGGCGTGACCCCGCTGCTGTCGATGTTGCGCGAAGTCATTTATGAAGGCGAACGTATCCGTCGCACTCGACCCACCTGGTTCATCCAAAGTGCGCGCAGCCTAGGGGAACTCGGGTTTCGCGATGAACTGTACGAACTGGCGACTCGAGCCAAGGATAAAATTCGTGCGCTGCGTCTGCTCAGTCAGCCGGAAACTCACGCTCGCGTTGGTGAGGATTTTGAGGTGGCGGGGCGTGTGGATGTCGAACTGCTCAAGGCATTGCTGCCCTTGGACGATTACGACTTCTACCTGTGTGGCCCTGGTGCCTTTACACAGGCGCTGTACGACGGCCTGCGTGAGTTGCGTATTGGCGATGACCGTATTCACGCGGAGACTTTCGGTCCTTCGACCCTGGTTCGTCAGCGGGACCAATTGACTCCGGCGGTGGAGCAGATACCGGCGGCAAGCAGCCCGGTCAAAGTGCTGTTTTCGGCCTCGGCAAAAGAAGCACGGTGGGAGCCGGGTGGCGGGACTCTATTGGAGTTGGCGGAGAGCCGTGGTCTGAACCCGGACTTCAGTTGCAGGGGTGGATCGTGCGGAACATGCCGTACCAAATTGGTCAGTGGCCAAGTGCACTATCTGAATCTGCCGGCTGAAATGCCGGTCGATGGGGAAGTACTGATTTGTTGTGCGGTGCCAGCGCAAGCCAAGGAGGGCGAGGCCCCCCTGGTGCTGGATTTGTGAGTTGGCGTCATCGGCGCTCATCCCGCCATGCGCGGGTTGAGTACCTCGTCGATGCCGCCTTCGCTTTCAAGTTGAGCCAGGTCGTCGAAGCCGCCAACGTGCCAGTTGCCGAAGAAGATCTGCGGGACTGTACGGCGACCGCTTCGGCTGACCATTTCGTTCTTCACGTCGACTGAGCGCACATCGATCTCCTTGTACGAAATGCCTTTGGCATCGAGCAAACGCTTGGCATTACGGCAGTAGGGGCAGGTCGTGGTGGTGTACATAGTGACTTCAAGCATGTTGAGTACTCCTGAAAATCAGAGGCTGATTTAGGCAACCGCTTGCGCGGGACGGGCATGAACGGCAACGGTGTTCGGATGTTTGACCAGGGACTTGAACGTCTTGTTGTCGGCGTCCAGGGCGTCGATCGAACCGGTGCCTATGTCGTAGACCCAGCCATGCAGATTCACCAGGCCTTTTTCCTGCGCCAGGCGTACGCTCGGATGGGTCTGAATGTTCGCCAGTTGGGCGATGACGTTCTCGCGCACCATGGAACTGACCTTGGCCGCTTCATTGGCGTGAGGGCGCGATTCGTTGATGACTTTCGCCGACTCGGCATGTTGCAACCAGCCAGCGACCGCAGGCAGGTGATCCATGCATTTGCACTTGGCGACAGCGGTCATGGCACCGCAATCAGAATGGCCGCAGATCACGATATCGGTCACGCCCAGTACGGCGACGGCGTATTCGACAGTGGCCGACACGCCACCGGAGTGCGGACTGTAGGACGGCACGATGTTGCCGGCGTTACGGATCACGAACAGTTCGCCAGGCTCTTGCTGGGTCAGCAGTTCCGGCACCACACGGCTGTCGGAGCAAGTGATGAACAGAGTGCCTGGATGTTGCGTGGTGGCCAGGTGTTTGAACAGGTCAGTGCGTTGAGGAAATGCTTCTTTTTGGAACTTCAAAAAACCTTCGATGAGCGCTTTCATGATGCTTACCTTTCATTGAGTGTTGAGTGAGTGACTATCAGTTGGTACAGCCGCTACCGATCACGCTGTATTCCAGGATGTGGGTTTCACCGTGCGAATCGCGGTAAGTCATTTGCACGGGCGTCGGGCCGCAGACATCCGCCGTCGGGGTGATATGAATCACCTTGGCGATATCCAGGTGCATGCCATACGCATAGGGAACGGCCTCCGGTGGGACCACGGCTGGCTGGGCGTAGGCCGACAGCGAGGCGGTCAGTGACAGGGCGAGAAACAGAATTTTTTTCATGACGAATCCTCCATTCAAATGTGGTGATTGATCGAAAAGGGTTAAGAAATTTTTTGAAGCAGGCCCGCAAGGCTGCGGGCCGATTTACAGGTCCGGTTGCATCCTTAGAAAGGACGCAGTGGCAGGAACTTGCCGTCGAGGGTGATCACTGCACGGTGGCCGCCTTCCGGGTCTTCGACTTTCTTCATGTCGAGCTTGAAGTTGATCGCGCTGATGATGCCGTCGCCGAACTGCTCGTGAACCAGGGCTTTCAAGGTGGTGCCGTAGATCTGGATCATTTCGTAGAAGCGGTAAATGGTTGGGTCGGTTGGGACACCCGACAGGCTGCCGCGCAGTGGAATGATTTGCAGGCGGGCTACCGAGTCGGCATCCAGGTCCAGTTTTTCGCCGATTACTTTGGCAGCGCTTTCTGGCAATGGGTGCTGGCCGAGCAGGGCGGCGGTTACGTAGGCCAGGCCAAGGCCGGTGCCTTCAGTCACTTCTTCGAAGGACAGATTTTTGCGCGTCTTGGAGTCGAGGATTTTCGCGGTCAGCTCGAGGCTGGTGTCGTTGTAAGCGTGGGACTGTTGCATGGTGTTTCTCCTATCGGGTTTGCTTGGTGGCTGTTGCCAGGTTTGTGTTGCTTGGGTGTGAAGCAATCTTCTGCCGTTTGCTCGATAGCGTCCAAGACCGATATACAATCCTGCGCATAAGTCGTTCCTATAGATGCAGGTCGGAGCGTTCATGAACGTTGAAAACTCAGAGGCGCTGCTGTTGATCCCCAACGGCTTTCCGGTGTGGATTGACGTGGCTCAGGCAAGCATTGGAGGGGCGGGCACGGCGATGCGGTTTGTATTGCCCTTACATGCTCACAACCTGCCGTTGATGCATCGTCAGGAAACCAAACTGGTGGTGGCGCTCAAGGGCGAACTGGATATTCGTACCGGAAGACAGCGAATCGCGTTACTTCAGGAAGGCGAGGCTATAAAACTCGACCCCGGGATCGCTCACCGCATCCATCAGTACGGAACGGTGGCGAGCACTGTCGGTGCGGTGTTATGGCCAGGTGCGGTCGAACAAGCCTTTCGAGAACTTGCGGTGGCCGCCCTTAAAAAGGCTTATCAGCGCAGCGACATGATTGAGATTCTCGCTCGTTACGATGTGGTCTGGACCACGCAATCTCATGAACATGATCTTGAATCGATAACGGTCCGGCCTTTCAGGGATTGGCTAAGCAATCTGCCAGAGGCATTGGCGAGGCTATTAGCGCTGCGGTGGGGATGGTGAAGCTTTCGCCTCGATCTGGCCGACGAGGCGAAGCTTTGTGTAAGTCGCAGAGGTATAAGTCAGGGACTGGCGTAATCTACTTCCACAGCCGTAAATTTTTAGGGAGTAACGGCATGCAGTCGTCTGCCTTTGACACTTACCTGTTGGCCGATGGCAAACTCTTCGCGCGGAGAGCGCACTACTTGCTCTTCGCCTGTATTACTCCGAACTGTGTAAGCGCGCTCCTCCAAGCCGCTTGCTGTCTGGACCTCACGTCCTCCTAACAATCCTAATCCGGCTCCGATCAACGCTCCTAAAGGTCCGCCGACTGCACCTCCAATTAATACTCCAGTTCCTGCACCAAATGCGGCGCCCGCTGTAGTGTCTCCGGTTTGTGAGAGGACCTCGTCGGCTCGCGTTGTACCTGCGCTGAAAAGAGAAAGTCCGACAATAACGGTTAAAGCACTTAGGTTTTTCATGCTGCCTCCGAATGGCAAGCACCCGGTACCTACCATATTGATCATCATGAGCGACTGACATAAATCGCTCGCTAACCTTTCTTGAACGTCAAACAACACGGATATTTCTGTGGCACTGACTAGCAATTACCTCAGCCAACAGGCACCACTATGTGGGAGCCTGGAGCTATAGGGGGGAAGACCTACTCCTTGAGTTTCGCTGCAATTTTTGCGACGTATTGCCCTTGGTGGTGAGCAATACCTAATTCACGCGGGTCCGGTTGGCGGGAGCCATCAGCACCCGCAATGGTGGATGCCCCATAGGGGGTACCTCCGCCTGGTTGCGATACATCGAACAAGGCTGGATCGGAATAACCGATAGGCACAATGACCATGCCGTGATGAGCAAGTGTCGTCCACGTCGAGGTGATGGTCATCTCTTGGCCACCGCCAGTACCCGTTGATGTAAATACACTTGCGACCTTGCCAACCAGTGCTCCGCTAGCCCACAGGCCGCCAGTCTGATCGAGGAAGTTGCGCATCTGCCCTGACATGTTGCCAAAGCGGGTAGGCGTGCCAAATATGATGGCGTCATAGCCAGACAATTCAGCAGGGTTTGCCACTGGAGCCGCCTGGTCAGTTTTGCCATGTGCCGCTTTGAATGCCTCAGGATCCATGGTTTCAGGAACACGCTTTACCGTGACTTCAACCCCCGGGACGCTGCGAGCACCCTGAGCTACATGCTGCGCCATAGTTTCGATATGGCCGTACATTGAATGATAGAGAACCAGAATCTTGACCATCTTCACTTCCTCGTTTCGCTACATCATCTGTCGAACGCCGGTTGTTACAGGTCTAAATCAGAAAGACCTGGATGATCGTCAGGGCGACGGCCTAACGGCCAACGAAATTTTCGCTCCGACTCTTTAATTGGCATGTCATTGACGCAGGCAAACCGATGAGCCATCAGTCCGTTTTCAGCAAACTCCCAATTCTCGTTTCCGTATGAGCGATACCAATTACCGGAGTCATCGTGCCATTCGTAGGCGTAACGTACCGCGATGCGGTTATCGGTGAATGCCCACAGCTCTTTGATCAGCCGATAGTCCAGTTCTTTGTTCCATTTGCGTGTCAAGAATGCTGCGGCCTCGGCCCGGTTTACCGCGAAGTCGACGCGATTGCGCCATTTGGTATCAGTTGTGTAAGCCAGCGAAACTTTTTCTGCATCGCGGGAGTTCCAGCCATCCTCTGCAAGCCGGACTTTGAGAATTGCCGATTCGCGATCGAAAGGGGGTAGTGGGGGACGGGTTTCAGATTCAGCCATGATTTTCACTCCGAACGTGTGGGGACATCGTGGTCGAGCAGGCAATGTGCTTAGGGAGCAGGTGAGCCCTATGCCGTTGTTTCCGGAAACTCCGCCAATGGAACGAATTTGTTGGTTCTGCCATCGAGCGCGACGATGGACCCTGTTTCGATGTCATAGACCCAACCATGCAGATTCAGCTTTATTCTGTTCCAGAGCCAATCTGACGCTGGGGTGGGTTTTCAGGTTGGAGAGCTGAGCGATAACATTTTCCCGAACCATTGAGCTGACACGTTCTTTGTCGGATGCGTGGGTACGGGTCGCGTTCATTACCTTCGCCGACTCCGCATAGCTCATCCAGGCCGCCACTGCCGGTAAATGATTCAATGATTTGCCACTGGAAACCGCCGTCATTGCTCCGCAATCTGAGTGACCGCAAATGACGATGTCATGGACCTCGAGTACCGCAACGGCATACTCGACAGAGGCGGTGACACCACCCGGCTGTGGTCCATAGGATGGAACTATGTTTCCAGCGTTGCGTATAACGAATAGCTCTCCGGGCTCTTGTTGTGTGAGCAACTCCGGAATGACTCTACTGTCGGAGCACGTGATAAATAACGTTTCTGGATTTTGGGTAGTGGCGAGATATTTGAAAAGATCCGTTCGCTGCGGAAAAAATTCTTTTTGAAACTTGATGAAACCTTCGATGAATGCTTTCATGTGCAAGTTCCGGCGTTAAGCGTCTGGGTGAAATTGCGAAGACCGATGTTAGAGGCCTTACTAAATATCGTCCAAGAATAAGAGGGAGTAATGATTTATTTGTTATATAGGATAAATCTAATGCTGTTGAACTTTCATGCTATCTACGTATGATTGAAGGGTAGGTCATGACTTTGCTCATCATTTACTGCAATAATTAGGCTTGGTTAACCTGAATTATTGACGGAAATTTTAAGCCGCTTCTTTTTTTGCACTTATTTCGAGCAATGTTCCACTTTTTTCGCTCAAATAATCAGCAATGCGGGAGCGTAACCAACGCTCGCCTGGATCGTTGTCCAGCGTGGCGCTCCATGACATGGATAGATCGAGGGTCGGGAGAGTCATCGGAACGGGGTCCGCGCGTAGACCACCTTGTCGAATCATGGCCTTGGCCACGTAATCGGGTACGACGGCCAACATCTGCGTGTCCTCAAGCAGTGTTTTAAGTGCACTGTATTGCGGAACCGCCAGGATGATCTGGCGTTGCCGCCCCAGAGATCCCAACGCTCGGTCAATATAATCGGACGCTTCACCGTTGACCGAAACAGAGACATGTGGGCGATTACAGTACTCGTTGAGGTCCAGAAGACCCGCTATGGTGTTGGCACTTAAAACAGTCGGGCGGATGCTGCGCAGAAATTTTCGTTTGGCATTGGCAGGGAGTTCCCGGCAGTGGCACACGCCCAGTGACACCTCGCCTGTAGCCAGCTGGTTGGCCAGCAATGAATGGTCAGTACGGCGCACGACGAAACTGACTTGAGGCGCTTCCATACGCAGTTGGCGAAGCAGGCCTGGCAGCAATGAATACTCCACATCATCGGAAAGTCCAATTCTGAAGACGTTGGTACTGGTCATGGGATCAAATTCGCTAATGTTGCTCAGCGCAGCCGCCATGGTGTCCAGCGCAGGAGTCAACGTGAGTTGTATTTCAAATGCTCTGCTCGTGGGCTCCATGGTTCTACCCATCCGAATGAACAGCGGATCATCGAAAAACTGACGCAACCGATTTAAGGAAGCACTGATTGCCGATTGACAGAGAAATAATTTCTCACCGGCACGGGTAAGATTTCGTTCGTGCATCAGCGTTTCGAAAACGATCAAAAGACCGAAGTCGATTTTGCGAAGATCGTTTCTATTCATAGTCATCACCAAAAGGGTTGCGGCCCGTCATTGTGCTTCAGCGCGCAAAGAGCGAATGTTCAAAGGACATCTGACTCATTGCCTATGAGCCTCTAAGCGGACGGTAATAACCAAATCAATTAAACAGCTTTGAAGGCCAGTATTTAATTGAAATGCCGCTGTCGTTGGCTTGGTTGTATAGTGATTGATGATGACTTAATTAGCACTTCTACGTAGGTTTAACTTATCTAAGGTGTAAGTGGTAGATGCTAATACTTGAGTATACTGGTGTTAATTAAGTAGATTGGAGGAGGGCGCCGAAAAAGAGACAATTAATATTTTGCGGTTAAACAATTGGGCTTTGCTGGACGCATCGCGGTTGTCAATTTACGATAAGGCCTGTCTCTCTATTTCTCAGGATTTGCTCAATACAGTCAATCATCACTTGTCCATCAAATGGTTTGCTGAGAAAGCAGATCGCTCCCGCGGATTTTGCACGTTTGCGAACCAACTCCTCCGGGTATGCGGTGATGAAAATAATGGGGATGTCGTGCCCTTTACTGAGGAGTTCAGATTGCAGATCCAGGCCAGACATGCCCGGCATTTGAACGTCCGAGATCAGGCAGTCCGTGCCGTAACTTTTGGCGCAGGCGAGAAAATCTTCGGCGCAGGAAAAAAGACTGGGTTCACAGCCCATGGAACGCACTAGGCTACTGAGTGCGATTCGGCCAGATTCGTCATCGTCGACAATGGAGATCACAGGGACTTTATTCATTGCGCAGATCCTGGCGCGACATCAATGGATTCGTAACAGCTGAAAAGCTATCGCGCCAATTCCACTCTATTTGCCGATAGCCTTAAAAGAAATCATACACACGTATGTGTTGCTCAGCGTTTTGGTCCGATCCCCAGGATTTGTGCCGTTCGAACCAGGTCTGCAAACGACTTTGCGTGCATTTTTTTCATCACATGCCCGCGATGGATTTTGACGGTGATTTCACTTAGATTCATTTCTCCCGCAATCTGTTTATTCATCAGACCCTTGGCTGCGTGGGCCATGACCTCTCGCTCACGGGCTGTCAGCGTTTGGTAGCAGGCATGCATTTCGGCGTCCTGCTGGTCGATTTCCCGACGCTTGGCATCCCTGTGGTGAGCAGCGGCGACGGCATCCAGCAAATCCTGATCGCGGAACGGTTTGACCAGAAAATCCACGGCCCCGGCTTTCATCGCCTTGACTGACATGGCGATGTCCCCATGTCCCGAGATGAAGATGATGGGCAATGCGATCTTCGATTCCACCAACTGATGTTGGAACTCCAGGCCACTGGCGCCTTGAAGCCGTACATCGAGGACCAGACAGCTGGGCGCATCGGGATCGGGTAGTTGTAGAAATTCTGTCGGCGAGGCAAAAGTCTGCACTTGGAGCCCCACCGAACGAAAGAGACTACTGAGCGCTTCGCGCATGGGGGCCTCGTCGTCAATCACAAAGACAACAGGGCTCTTGTCCATGGGCCCCTTATCCATGGAAGAAACATCTTCGTTCACGCAGGCTCCTCATTGCTGGAGGGGAAGGACAAGTGCAATGCCGCGCCTTCACCTGCTTCACTTGTTGCCCAGATGCGGCCACCATGGGCATCAATGATCGATCGACAAATGGATAACCCCATACCCATTCCGTCGGGCTTGGTAGTGTAGAAAGCGTTGAAGAGTTTGGGCATGCTTTGCGGCGAAATACCGGGGCCGTTGTCTTTGACATCAACGCACAGTTCGCCCGCATCAGAACGCCTAAGGCGCAAATGGAGTGTGCGATGTTTACCTTTGGTATTGGACATTGCCTGCACACCATTCATGATCAGATTGATGATGACCTGCTGAAGTTGGACGCGGTCACCAATAATCCGGGCTGCCTCGGTATCGTATTGATGGTCTAGCACAATTTTGTTCCGTCTGACCTCCCTGTCGACCAGCGCCAATGACTCTTCTATAACTTCCATGAGATCAACTGGGACGCTTTGAGGATCGGTCTTGCGTGACATTGCCCGGATACGTCGAATCACCTCGCTCGCTCGATGGGTCTCGCTCATCATCCGCTCCATTGCACTGCGCACCTCGTCGATGTCTGGCACCTCGCGATTCAACCAACGCAAACCGGCAGTGCCATTGGTGGTTACGGCGGCCAATGGCTGGTTGACTTCATGTGCTATCGATGCCGCCAGTTCACCCAACGTTGTGATTCGGGTCACGTGAGCCAATTCTGTCTGCGAGCGATGGAGCGCTTCCTCAGACATTTTTGCATCAGTGACATCCATCAGCGCCCCGATGTATTCAAAATTCCCGGCGGCATCCTGGACGGGATGAGCCAGCATTTGCACATGCTTGATCCGCCCGTCGGTCATCAAAAGCCGGTATTCCACCTTGATGTGAGGCTCTTTCTGATAGGCGTGCTTGATCGATACTTTGACCAGGTCCAGATCATCTGGATGGGTTTTTTTCAGGACGCTGGACAGCAGCGGTTCCTCGTCGTCGCCGAACTCGAATATCCGCCGAGCCTCGTCGGACCAATACATCTCGCCGCTTGGGATTTTCAGACCAATGCTCCCGGTCTGACTCAGCCATTGAGCACCGGCCAGAAACGCTTCGCTGCGTCGCAGGGCATTGATGGCCCTTTTTTGCTCGGTGATGTCGTTGTGAGTGGCCAAAACCGCTTTTGGTTGATTGTTCTCGTCCCGTGACAGGGAGCAACGACTTACAACCGTCACGGGTGTTCCGTCACGTCGGTGTTCCACAACTTCGCCTTCCCATCGGCCGGTTTCAATGAGCGAGTTCATCATTTGCTCCCAGGTGAGCGTCAGTTGAGGCCGCAGAAGCTTTCGAAAATCCTGACCGATAGCTTGTGCTTTGGACCAGCCATACAAGGCTTCGGCGCCCGGGCTCCACGTAGTGATGATGCCATTCATGTCGCGAACGATGATGGCGTCGTGGGTTTGCGCGAGCATCCGCACCTGCTCCTGCAACTCGTCATTGGCTGCTTTATTTTTCAGTGCCAGTAAAGTGGTGATACCGATCGCGGACAGGCTGACCAGGCAACGGGCGAACGCGGAGCTGTTGAAGTCGCTGCCATGGGAAATAAAAAACGCGGCCAACGTCAATCCAAAGCAGGAGAGCGAAACGCCAATAACTCCTTTTTTGGAAAACAGGTTGACCGACATCAGAATCACGGCGACGTAGAGCACCGCTATAGCGATATGGATGGAGGTCAGTGTGTCGATGATGAAGATGACGCTTGCAAGCGCAGCTGCGCCAAATCTTTGAAGCACAATATGGGGGGCAAGGTGGTTGGGATTTTCTACAGCTACCGTCGGTTCAATTGAGATTTTCATATCAATCAATGGGCCTGCTGGGTATGCAATTCATCACGGTTGATTGCAGTGAACACCCCTAACGAAATTGCAGCAAGCAAAACCCTTCTCGGACATCGGAGAGTGCTGGGGTGTGCCAAAAACGACGTCGTAACCGTGTTTCATGAATGAGGATTGTGGAACACAAAGGAGGGAGGCGTAGGCTATTAACAGCAACTACGCAATTAAATCGGGTGTCGATGAGAATATCATACGAACCAATCGGAGCGGACGATGGAGATACTCATTAACTTGTGCGCTGTAGCTATTCCCGTTAATGCACCAATTACAAAAGTGTTCGCAATTATTTGACAAGATTTTGTACTGCGATTCTCCTACTCTGGAGAGGGCGCGAACAATTATCTCGTCATTGGAAAATGCGCATTGTTCTTGATGTACCCAGACGGAACTACCGTTCCCAAAGCGATCAAGATCAGTGACTTCGATCGGGCCGGCTTGCAGCGATGCACTCAATCCAGAGTAATGAGCGACCTTACCATCTCCAAGATATATGCCGTGATGGACATAGAATTTGCGCGGACTCACCAGATGCGATCCTGCGGTTAGTCTGTCAGCGTTCCGGACTATGAATGTTGCGGGCTTTGAGCTTGCTTCGGCTGGTGTGGTGGCACTTTCACCGGTGCAGACACGCGAGCCGCTTTCAAAAAATTGGTCGTTCAGGCTTGATTCACAATCTGTGTTGACGACTGCTGAGTTCATATATATCGAACCCAAGGACGATACAATACCAATTGTTTTCACCAGTAGCTTGTTCATGATGAATTCCTCTGGAGCCTATGAAGGTAGAATATCTTTCCGGAGGAAAATAGTCAGTCGTGCATAGGTTTATGCGAGTAGCCACTTTATATGCGTGTCTCATACTTCAGTATTATTCGTGTCGCTGAATGAAGCTTTTATCAGTCCCACTGATACATCTGAGGACCATGTCGTACTGGTTGAGCAGTTCGGCTGGCAGGAGAGCGCACCTGTCCAGAGGGTTTGTATCAAAACGTATCCCTTATATCGTCAGCTAACTCCGCATACAAAACCCCGGTCAGTCTGACACGTGCGGGATACACCATTGCCTGGAAATGGATTCACCGCACGAGCGGACCCATACACGGCCTTACCGTGCACTGACCGGAGAAATTCAATGTCTCGTTTTTACACCCGCAAAACTATCGGCAGGTTTGGTGTTGCCCTTGCCGCAGCCGTATCCCTCTCTGCACTCGCGGGGATGGCACACGCTCAAGAGGTGAAGGCTTCCGCCGAACCCGCACACGAGACGACCGCGGCAAAAAGCTGGCAGACAGGGCTCCATCGCACGGATCTCGTGAAACGCGATCTCGGTGTTTCCGACCGTGAAGTTATTCAGGTTCGCGTCGACTTCGAACCAGGTGTTGCAGCACCTAAGCACTCTCACCCAGGCGTGGAAGTGGCTTACGTAATCAGTGGTATCTTCCAGTATGAACTCGAAGGGCAGCCGACGGTTACGCTCAAAGCTGGTGACTCCTTGTACATTCCGGAAGGTACCGCGCACATCGCGACGAACATCGGCACGACCACCGGCTCGGAATTGGCAACCTACATCGTCAAGAAGGGCGAACCGCTGGTTAATTTGCAGAAATAGGCGGCACCTGCCAACTGCTTGGTGAGTACGACCTCCAGGCAGGCGGCACGGATCAAGTAGGGTCGCTTACCTCACTGGACCGATGTTCGCTGTAGCGCTATCTGAGAAGGTGACGCCAGCGATACGGCACGTGTCTGAAAATAAAAAAGCTCAGACACATTACAGATACATAACTGCGGTTTGATGTATCGGTGCCCCTCCAATAGAGAGAGTTTTTATGTTCAGCAAATTGCAGCACGCCCTGAAGTCAGTCAGCCAGAGTGCGCGTTTGATGGTAGGTGTTCCCGATTACGACAATTATGTGGCCCAAATGGCGATCAACCATCCAGACCAGCCGGTAATGACTTATTCGGAGTTTTTTCGTGAGCGTCAGCAAGCTCGCTACGGCAATGGAAAATGTACAACGCGCTGCTGCTGATGCCTCGGCTCTCTCGGAGCGTTGGAGCAAGAAGCCGTTTAGCCCCAGATTTTGATGGGCGATCGCCGAGCGATCGCTTTGATCGAGACGTTCTGTCTCACCAATAACACTCGTAACAGTCGCCGACGGTGTGACCGTTACTGCTGTGCTGCCGATATGGTGCTTATTCCGTACGGGCGAATATCACCTGAATGTTGCTCAGCGACCTTCATGATTTTTTCGATAGGCTCCTGGCTGCATGCCCACCGATTTGGCGAATGCGCGAGAAAACGCAGAAATCGACTGGTAGCCCACAGCTGCACACACCGTCTCCACTGTGTGGTTGCTCTTAAGCAATTGACAGGCATGGCGGATCCGCAGCGCTAGCAGCACTTGCCCCGGCGACTGGCCTACCAGTTCGTTAAATTTTATGAAAAACGCCGAGCGAGAAAGTCTGGTGCACGCCGCCATGCTCTCCAAAGACCAAGAGCGCTCTGGATACTCGATTAATTGGTCCAGCAATGTGGCAAAGACGGGGTGCCTGGCCAGTGCCACCAAGCCCCCCAGGCTCTGATTTTCCATTACCTGCTGACGTAGCACATACAGAAAGAGCAGATGGCTCAGCCGCTCCAATAACGCAGGAGACGGCGGGGCTTGCCGGCATTCATCCAGGATCAGCTCGAACAGGGCTCGGGCCGCGCTCAGCGATGGATCCCCAGCCCGTAGAATAATCCAGTCTGGCAATCCTTCGATGATCAGCGACGACAATCCGGACTTGAAGTAAAAGAAGCCACATACGAGCCCAACCCCGTCTTTGGCCTCGCTATCCAGTTCGGTCATTTCTCTGCGGGGTAGACGTTGGGCGGTGTGAGCCTGCGAGGCACTGGACAGCCGGTAATCTTGATCACGCAGCAAAAACACGGCATCTCCCGCATTCAGTTGTTGCGCCTGATTCTGACCATTGATATGCAGCCAGCAATTGCCTTGTACGATCAAATGAAAACTCGATCGCGCTGAGCCGTAGGTACTGGCATGCCATCCACCGCAGTAGCGGCCGACATGAAAGAGGTTGGCCTCTAGCTCAAGACTTTCTAATAACCAATCAATCAGTGGGCTGGACGAAATCATCTAATGAAAATACTCAGAGGCAGGTAAACGCTACTCAGGAGAGTGGTTGTAAATTCGTGTTGCCAACAGACTTGCCGGACATTCAATTCGCAGGAAAATATCTCATGGCACGTGTCACTCTCCACACATTGCAAACTGCACCTGAAGCAGCCAAACCTTTCCTGGAAAACGCCCAGAAAAACTCTGGTTTCATTCCAAATTTACTGGCTGTGTTGGCCAATGCCCCAGCGGCATTGGAAACGTACGTCACGGTATCTGCCCTCAATTGCAAAGCTGAGCTGAGCTTAGCTGAACGTGAAGTCGTGCAGCTGATTGCTGCGACCAATCACGGTTGTGATTTCTGCGTAGCGGGTCACACCGCGGTAGCGTTGAACAAGGCGAAGTTATCTGATGAAGTGGTCGGTGCACTGCGCGGACAAACAGCCATACCGGAGGTAAAGCTTGAAGCCTTGGCAGCCTTTGCCCGCGAAGTAATCGCGACGCGCGGTAACGTCAGTGAACAAACCTACGGCGCTTTCAAAACTGCGGGCTACACAGAGGGAAATGCCTTGGAAGTAATCCTTGGAGTGAGCCTGGCAACTCTGTGCAACTTTGCCAATGTTTTCGCTAAAACCCCTCTCAATCCGGAGATTAGCCATTACAGCTGGCAGTCGGATAAATAATCCAAAAGTTGGCAACTGGATCGTCTGTCTGGGCAGGTTAGCCCAATTGAAAGTCGCCCCAGTGGTCAATGCAGCAATTTCGCGCCGGTATCGGCGCGAATGTGCTGGTACCGCAGTAGCCAATGAAAAAGTTCTTCAATAATTGGGTTTCAGGCTTGCTGTACCAGTGCCAGCCTTACGGAGAATCCTATAAGAAGAGTACCGAATAGCCATTGCTGAATGCGTTGCGCCAACGCGCTTCGTTCCATCCAGCGGCCTACCCATGCGCTGGCGGTTGCAAAAATACTGTCGAACAGAAGCCCTGTAATTACGAGGACGATACCTAACACGGCAAATTGCTCCCATACGGAGGAGCGATTGGGCTCAATGAATTGTGGTAGCAATATTGAGCTGAACAGTAACGCTTTCGGATTGAGCAGATTAGTCAGAAGACCACGCCGGAAAGCTGCCTTCAAGGATGGCGATGCAACGGGATTCTCAACAGCTGTTGGTGAGCTTGCGCCACTGCTTTTAAACATTTGTAACCCTATCCAAAGTAGATAAGCAGCGCCTGCGTATTTAACGACATCAAATGTCCAAGGAAGAACTTTGAACATCGTTGCCAGCCCCAAGGCGGTCAATGTGACGTGGCAGGCACGAGCAAATGCCAAACCCAGTGCGGTTGCCAATGCGGCCGTTCTGCCTTGTTTTGCGCCGGTTTGCAGCAGCAGGATCATGTCCGGGCCGGGCATTAAAAAGATCATTGAAAGGGCTAAGAGATACAGCGCTTTATCTTCCATTCTGAAGCAGCTCAGTGAGTGGTGAGGGAGATAAATTCTAGGTCCAAGGGGGAGGGCAGGTGGTTGCGTTTTGAACTCAATACTCGGGTTGTTTTGGCAGTTTATGCCAATGAAGTTTTATAAAAGGTTTGTGTATGCCAAATTTCGAAATCCTCAAATAAAGCTCGATAGCTACGACAGAGGCATCCTAGCCGCCCTTCAACGAGACGGTCGACTGACTAACGTACAACTGGCAGAAGAGATCGGTCTCTCTCCATCTCCTTGTTTGCGGCGCGTGCGCAATCTGGAGGAGGCAGGAGTCATCCGCGGTTATCAGGCAACGCTCGATGCAGAGTCGGTGGGGTTGGGACTGACGGTGTTCGTTGGCGTAAAAGTCGAACGCCACCATGAGGTGGAGGCGGAAAAATTTCGAGTGACGGTTCTGGCGCTTCCAGAGGTGGTGTCAGCTTTCCTGGTGTCCGGCGAATCAGATTTCCTCCTGCACGTAGTTGTGCAGGACCTGCGTGGGTACGAGCGTTTCCTGACAGAGGTCTTGCTGAGGCTTCCTGGTGTCAGGGACATTCGCAGCAATTTCGCGATCAGATCGATAAAACCTCCCGGCCCTTTACCATTGGACCATCTGCCGGCTTACGTAGTGGTATAAGCGTTGGTCTCCTTTTGTAGTTTCTGCCGTCCCAGTTTTACCTTCAGCGCTTGATCAAGGCAAAGACAGACAACGTCGCAATTGCTGCACGCGCCTGTAGCGTTTTTTCCAACAATGTGAGGCAAACCTTGCGTTGGCCTTCCATGTTTGGGGGACGTAGAGCCCAAATATGAAGCTCGAAACCAGCGCTGGCGATTGCCTGGTCCATTGGACGATCTGGGTCACCAAGCCCTATAAAGCCCACCTTCATGGTTGTTATAGGCATGGCTTCACCCGATCATTCGCGTGGCAACTTCCCATAACCGCCGCGCGGCACCGGGGTCAACGGCGTAAGGCGCAACCCCGATGTAATCGGCTGGGCGTTTGTAGACTACCTGTGCCTCATTACAGTCTTCGAAGTAACGACCACCTATTCCCTCTAATAGCGGCGATGCGGCGAGAAGCACAGAAGTGGAAGCACCTTGTTCTGCTGTCTTCTGACGGTCAACTGGAGTTTTCAAGCCGCCGGTATGCTTCTGGAGATTGGTTGCGATAGCCCCGGGGTTCAACGAGTTGGCGAAAATGCCACGATCAGCCCATCTTCGCGTGATCTCCACTGCTAAGAGCGCGCATGCCGACTTTGCTTGTGAATAGGATGCGAAAGGTTCGTAGGGGCGGAAGTCAAAATTGATATCGTCGAAGACCACCGGTCCCAACAAATTTGCGTTTGAACTCAGTGAAACGATTCGAGCCCCCTCAGCTTTGACCAAGACGTCCTGCAAGCCGAGTACGAGCGCAAAATGTCCAAGGAAGTTAGTTGCAAACTGCATTTCCCAGCCCTGTGGTGACAGTTCCCGCTCAGGAAGAGCCATGATCCCAGCGTTATTGACCAAGATATGAAGGGGCGCCGACCAAGACTCAGCAAACGATTTCACAGAGGAGACATCCGCGAGGTCGATTGGTCGAACATCAACGGTGCCCCTGCCGTCCGCGCGCAGTTCGGCAGCTATCAATTCAGCCGCATCCGGGCGTCGAACGGCAAGCGTTACGTGTGCCCCGGCATTGACTAAAGCACGCGCAGTTTCAATGCCGATCCCGGCAGCGCCACCGGTGACAATTGCCCGTTTACCGGTGAGGTCCACTCCATCGATAACCTCTCTTGCGGTTGAATGAAACCCGAATGGGGTCGTAATACGTGTCATGAAACATTCCTCGCAAGTGCATCGCTGACAGGGTTAGCAGGTGGGCCGGATACCTTTTAGGTAAGGACGACGCGGGTTAGCACACCATTTTTTGCTCGGATCAGCAGAGAGTTAATACTGAGATTGAAACCTGGATCTTCTGTACGCGCTTTCATGCCGGAGCGTCTGACTGGACACGCGTAAACCCTACGGTCCTGATCGCTGAGCCGTTCGAACTACAGTAAGCCTATCCATTGGTGCGAACAATCAGGCTAATATCGGATGAACAGGTGCAGGAATTAGCACAATGCAGAAATCAGGGCTTCTCGAACTCCACGCCTTTGTCGCCGTGTCAATACATCGCAGCTTCCGTCGCGCAGCTATAGAGTTGGGCTTGTCGCCCTCTGCGCTTAGCCACGCGATCGCCACCCTTGAACAGCGTCTGGGGATTAAGTTATTCCATAGAACTACTCGTAGCGTCTCGCTTTCCGAAGCCGGCGAACAGTTTCTAATTCGAATAGAACCAGCCCTTCGTGAGATATCGGCGGCCATGGAAGCGGTTAGCGAGTTTCGCGATACACCAGCGGGAACACTGCGTCTAAACACCTCTGAAGGTGCCGCGCAGATGATCATGACCCCGGTGGTTCTGGAATATTTGAATCGCTATCCGGATATGAAGGTAGACATCGTCACCGATAGGAGCTTGGTTGATATTGTTGCTGGCGGGTTCGATGCGGGCATAAGACTGTCAGAAAGTGTTCCGCAGGACATGATTGCAATTCCCATCAGCCCTCCGATACGTTTTGCGGTGGTAGGAGCCCCCTATTACTTCGCGAATCGTAAAAAGCCCAAGGTTCCGGCAGACCTTCTTGCACATAACTGCATTCGCGTCCGCTTTCCCAGCGGCTCTCTCTACAAATGGGAATTTGAAAAACGTGGTGAGCAGCAGTCTGTAGATGTCAGTGGATCGCTTACGCTCGATAGTAACCATTTAATGATAGAGGCGGCGCTCCAAGGAGCGGGTCTGGCGTGGACTAATGAGTTCGCGGCAAATACGCACATAGGCTCGGGAAAACTTGTGCGCGTTCTCGAAGACTGGACACCTCCGTACCCTGGCTTAAGTCTCTACTACCCTCCCAATCGTCACATGCCGGCAGGACTAAGGGCCTTTATCAACCTCGTCCGGGAACTCGTTTCAACGTAATGGGGTTCACCGGCTGCGTGGAGTCGGGGATGCGGAACGCTGGAGCGGTCCACGTACGAAATGCGCACCTTCCCAGGATCGAGCATGGTCATTCCACGGTAAGAACCTGTCTAACTACCGATGTCGGTTAATTACCCTCTATCCAAGTTGTCGCTTTAATTTTTGGTTCAAAATAATAAAAGCGGGTAGGGCGCTGAGGTCGGCTAAGGCAAAACGGACATTCGGCCGACCCTACTTGGCTGATATCGGTAAGCGTCCGCTATCAATCAATGCTCGTAATGACCTATCGGAATCTAAGTTCTTGGAAGCTTCCATCATCGGAAAAGATCCTTATCACACCACCTTGTGCTGCGACTCGCTTCTCTGGGACTTGCAGGATCTCCTTTTTGGGTAATTGCACAGACTTGCCCACCCATTTGCATTCGACCCGACCAATCCAAGCCCCGTTGAGCTGGTAGGTGTCGGTGCTGCCGGTAGGCGCGGCACCGACCCGGACAAAGCGCGACTTGACCACTGGGCCGATCCAGGACGCCGCCGGCCGTAGACAGAATTCCATAAAGGCCTCGGCGTCGCTGCGCCGCAAGGCCAGCAATGGCTTCTGGGCCACCAGCAGTGACCATAGCAGCAGGCGCTCGACATGCGTCCGGTAGGAGTTGAAAGTCGCTTCATTGCCGGCATACGACTTGAGGAAACCCCGCGCGGCGAGGTAACCCTGGCAAGCGTCCAGTTCTTCGGGAAATCTCGCTAGGTAGGCCCGCACGACTGGCAGTTCTTCGCTCATCTGCTGAAAGTTCAGCTCCAGGAAACGGCGGTAGCTTTCAAACAGTGGCTGCGGTAACGAAGGCATGGGACGACCTACACAAAATAGAAACTTACGCTAATGAATATCCGGGTCTGGGAGTTATCGGATATTGGGCGTGAGTTGGAGGCCTCGAGCTGAAACATGAACTCAATTGAGAGGAAAGTTAACTACACTAAATAGCCGTTTAGTGTAGTTAACCGTGGCGCCGATTTCGCTCTCATCAGACGGATGGTAACGGCGAGTAGTTGGGGAATCAAGTCTCGCCATTTTCTGAGAAAATTAAAATTGAAATTTATGCCAGCCTTTAAGGCTACCGCATATATATAATATTAACTTAACTATCGAGATATATTCGGAAGTACTCCGTTTTTTTTTGCGCTGATTCATCCATTACGAGTTCAATAAGAGCTGCACCAAAACCTGGGGATTTTCCGGTGAATCGTGACTTTTTTGAGTTTTTT
This sequence comes from Pseudomonas sp. LBUM1651, assembly GCF_059716135.1. Lineage (NCBI taxonomy): Bacteria > Pseudomonadati > Pseudomonadota > Gammaproteobacteria > Pseudomonadales > Pseudomonadaceae > Pseudomonas > Pseudomonas sp. LBUM1651. Next base: position 2,950,105 of record NZ_CP166805.1, read on the forward strand.
CCGGCGAATCAAGAACTCATCGAAACCCCTCTAGCATGGGAGTATCGGAGGCTTATAGGGTCAAGACGGGTAGCTTTTTTCCAATTACGTCGAGGATTTTCGTGTTTTTTCCGGCGGTTCAAGAATTCGTTGGTAGCGCCATAAATGTGCTTCATGAGCCACATAACCCTCCGAAGTGACGGATTTTTTCCTCTAACAGCCCTCAGGAATACCTTGGTCATACTTCAAAAGCCAATTTTCCGGTGAATCGTGACTTTTCCACATAGAAGCTGGTCTAGACCGCTCTAGAACGCCATTCCTAGCCATGAGCCAGTGATGAGCCAGTCCTTATTTTATGCCTAGGGGGGTCACTTGCAATTTCTAGAGAAAGGCTGCGGATTGCAGCGCAACGTCATGATTTTTATAAGATTCCGGCGAATCAAGAATTATTGTCCGGTGAATCGTGAGTCGCCACAAGTGCGTCACAAGATCTGCGTGCCCAACGGCGCTAACCCCGAAACATCTTGTTACGTGTAATGTATATTATGTTAAATCATGTGTCAGAGCGGAACTTCTTGCCAAGTGTTCAGTGACGATTCTCTTGTATGACCGTTGCAAAACGAGGACAAAACTAGTGATCATCGCTCTGGAGGCCTTGCGAATAAAGGCCCTCTAGCCCTTGTATGGCGGGCTTTACGAGGAGTTTCATAGATGAAATGTTTGCGAAAAAAATGACGATGGTTTGCGTTTTTTTTCCGGTTAATTACAGCGTCCCCCGCTAACCGCTTTATCGAATCCCGCTATTGGATCAATCATGCCTACTATCAGTCTGCTGAAATGAGCATGCCTTGAAAACTAGGATTTACGATCCGATGTCAAATGTGCGGATTCCGCGCGCATTTGGACACCCATTCCACGAACACTTGGACAGCGATTCCACGCTGACTTGGACACTGATTCCACGAGCACTTGGACAGTGATTTCTCACTGATCCGACCCACGTTCAGGCAGGCAGCAACGCAGGATTATTCACTACCATCGGCCCCTTTTCTCGAAGCAAAGAGGTCGTCGTGGAGCGTATATCCATGCGTAAAATCCGAGAGGTACTACGCCTAAAGTTCGACGCCGGCCTGTCCGTGCGCAAGATTGCCGCCAGCCTTCGCATCAGCAGCGGCAGTGCGGGCAATTACCTGCACCGGTTCAACGCTTGCGGGCTGACCTGGCCGACAGCGTTGTCGGACGCCGAGCTGGAGCGATGCCTGTTCCCTCCAGCACCAACAGTTCCCAGCGATCAAAGGCCGATGCCTGACTGGGCATGGGCGCATGCCGAGTTACGTCGTCCCGGCGTGACCCTGGCCCTGCTCTGGCAGGAATATCGGCTCAGTCACCCGCAGGGCTTCCAATACAGCTGGTTCTGCGAGCACTACCGCCTCTGGGCGGCAAAGGTCGATGTGGTCATGCGCCAGGAACATCGTGCCGGCGAGAAGCTGTTTGTCGATTACGCCGGCCAGACGGTGCCGGTCATTGATCGGCGAACCGGCGAGATCCGCCAGACGCAAATTTTCGTCCCGACGAGATTCAACACTCCGGCAAGTACCCGATGAAACCCGGCATGAGCCCGATACCCGGCCTCTAAGTGCCCGGTGAAGTGTGTCCATCGGTGCCGGTGTCAGTGAATTTATCGTCGGCGACAAGGTGTGTGCGCTGACCAATGGCGGCGGCTAACCATCGCTTCCAACTCGTTAATGAAACCAGAGGATATTCACGAGGTTTGGTACTTCCTTCCAACTCGCTGAAGGTCTCTTAACAATTGTTAATGCCCTCTCCCACACGACCTGCCCAAAATCCGCAAAAAATACAATGAGCAGGAGTCCACCATGTCCACGCCCCCCGTCAGCGCAAAAACCGTATACGAACTCCTCCAGATTTCGGCCAAGACTCATCCTGACCAGATCGCATTGAGCTACATCAACAGCCTGACACCGCTTGATACGCAGCACTTCAGTTACACCGATCTGTTGTGCAACGTGAACCGTGCGGCACGACTGATCCTGGATCTCGCGGGCCGCCGCAAGCCCGTAATCTCGCTGCTACTGCCAAACATTCCACAGAGCCAGTACCTGCTCTGGGCCGCCGCCAGCGTTGGCATCGCCAACCCGCTCAACCCGCTGCTCAACGAGGATGCCCTGTACAATCTGATGTTCGAGGCGAAAACCGACCTGATCTTCGTGCTTGGCCCACTACCGGGCACTGATCTTTGGCAAAAGGCCCTCAGCGTAGCCCAGCGTTTGCCACACAAGCCCAAGTGCGTATCCGTGATGGCGAAGGCTGGAGAGTACTGGTTTGATGAGTTACTCACGCTTTACAGCGCCTCGGAGCTGGAGACCCCGTTGTTGTCGCGTGCCGACGACATCGCCGCCTACTTTCATACTGGCGGCACCACCGGGGTGCCTAAACTGGCCTGCCACACCCATGCCAATCACGTGGCGGCAGCGCTCGCCTACGTGCGTTGCATGGCAACCGGCCCCAACGATGTTGCGTTAAACGGTCTGCCGATCTTCCACGTCGCCGGGGCCTTGGTGAACAGTTTGGGAGGACTCGCCAGTGGTTTGCAGATGTTGCTGCCCACGCTCGCAGGTTTCCGCAATCCCGAGGTGATCCGTCTGCACTGGCAACTGGTTGAGGAGTTTGGCATTACCATTAGCGGCGGCATCCCGACCTCGGTTGCTGCGATGCTTGAAGTGCCGCTGGATGGCCACGACATCAGCTCGCTGCGCTTTATGCTCTCTGGCGGCGCACCGGTGCCTGCAGCGCTCTGCGAGCAAGTTCGCGCGGTTACCGGGCTCAATCTGTACCAAGCCTATGGCATGACCGAATGCGCTGGCGTCATCGCCCTGCCGAATCTTGAGCGACCTTCGATCCCCGGTAGTGCGGGACATGTCAGTGGAGAGGTGGAAGTGCGGATAGCCAACGGCGGTGAGATCTGTGTTCGAGGGCCGACGGTATTCCCCGGTTACCTGGGACAGAGTACCGTCCCTCTTGAAGACGGCTGGCTACGCACTGGCGACTTGGGGCATTTGGACGAGCTGGGCAACTTGTTCATCACCGGTCGGGCCAAGGATCTGATTATCCGCAGCGGCCATAACATCGACCCCGCTTTGATCGAGAACTGCCTGGAATCCCACCCAGCGGTGTCGCTAGCGGCAGCAGTAGGTATGCCCGATGAATACGCCGGTGAGCTGCCGGTGGCCTTCGTGCAGTTGCATCATGACAGCCATGTCAGCATTGACGATCTGCAACACCATGCCCTCGCGCACATCGCCGAGCGCCCTGCTTGCCCGAAGCGGATTTTCTTAATCGAAGCCCTTCCAGTCACAGCAGTCGGAAAAATCTTCAAGCAACGCCTGCGGGAGCTCGCGGCGTCCTACGCCTTTGGCGAACGCATTGCGCCGCGTTGCGGAAAGCTCGTCGTCGAGGTAAGCCATCAGACCGATGGCAGTCTGCTGGCCAATCTCGATGCAGTGCCACTCGAACATCTGAAGTGGTGCGCGGAACAAGCCGAGCGGCTGAACTTGCGCGTTCTGATGCCGAAGAACGAAACCTGTGATTGATTATGACCACTTAATCAGGCGCCCAGCTTGGACTTGATCCGCGAAAATGACACCGGATCCATGCTCAGATAACTCGCCAGCTGGTACTGCGGTACCCGCTGCAGTAACCACGCTTCGTGCTCTAGCAACCAGCGATAGCGCTCCTCACTGTTGCAGGTGAGGAGCAGCGCCTCGCGGGATTCGTTGCGTAGCATGATTTCTCTGGTGGCCTTGTCGACAAACCCCTGCAACTGAGGGAAATGCTCACGCAGGCGGATTAAAGTATGCAGCGGCACAGCCACCAGCCAGCTGTGCTCCAGCGCCTCAATAGTGTAGGTGCAGGGTTGTTGCTTCAAGTAGGCGCTAAGCGAACCAATCACCTCTCCTTCGTGGAAGAAAGCCTTATTCCGTTGCTTACCTTCTGGTGACGAATAGTAATAGCGGATCAGGCCGGAAAGGATTACAAAAAAGTGCGTTGGGGATTCGCCTGCGCGGATGATCGGCTGATCGCGAGTAAAGTACCGGAGTTCAAACACCTCCAAGAGATGCCCCCAGAGCTGCGGATCATTCACACCATACCGGTCGAAGACTGCCCTGAGCAGATCCAGCGGGTTTACATCTAGCGAGCTTTTCACAGTTAGCTTCACGCTCCCGGAGAGGTCATAGATTAAACCGCACATGTGAGATTCATTCTACGAGCCGAGTTACGGTTTCGACCAGCTTATGACCTTCGTGTATCCACAGATCAGAGATCTGCAACTAAACGTTAACATCCATGACCAATCGATCATCGACCCACCGCACTGCTACTGGCTCCAGATGCGCGCCCTTGCAGGGGCCGTCGATGCAGTGCCCATCTTCAAAACGAAACATCGCACTGTGATGAGCGCACATCAGGATCTTGCCGCGATAGGTGCAAAATTCTTGCGGGCGATAATCCAGCGGCACCGAGAAATGGGGGCACCGGTTGATGTAGACCCATATCTGCTCGCCTTGGCGCACCGCAACGAGCCCGGCGGGATGCAACTGCTGGTGTTCAGGCAGGCCAAGTGCACCGCCGTCAGTAATATCTTCCAAACGGCATAAGGTAATGTTGGTCATGGTCAGCCACGCAGTTCAGGGTTACCAAGGCTCCAGTGCCAGGGACGGATCTGGATGGTGGCAAACAGACCTGCCTGAACATACGGGTCATCCTGTATGAACGCTTCCACCTCTGGCAGGCTGCCCGCCTCAATCACCAGTAACGTGCCATTCATGGCCGCACTGGCGTCATCCAGGGTCGGGCCGCCTAACCGGACAATCACCCGATGCATCTCGGTCGCTCGCAAATGGGCTTGATGACTGGGCCGCAAACGCTGACGTAGGGCTAATGAGTTTGGGTGGTCTGTAGCGAATACCGCAAAAAATTGGCCCATGGATCACTCGGCTTCCATGACGAATTCATAACACGCACGCTTGAACGGTACGTCAATACCCAGGCTGGCGGACAAATCATCGTGCGTGAACCGATCTTCATAGATCACCTGCAACGACTGTTTGACGCCAAACACTGCATCTGACTCCAGGTACGGATCATCATGGTTGAACAGGTGGGTGACCAGTTTGCGATACCCAGGCACTTCAACCATGAAATGCAAATGCGCAGGCCGCCACGGGTGACGGTTGGCGGCATTGAGCATGCGCCCAACCGGGCCATCGGTAGGTATCGGATAGCACACAGGGACAATCGTGCGAATCGCAAAATAGCCGTCGGCATCGGTGCGATAGCGACCACGCAGATTGCCGAATGGCTGATCGGTGTCCTGACCTGAATACATGCCATTTTCGGCGGTCTGCCAAACGTCCAGTATCGCGCCCGCCAGCGGGTTGCCATGGATATCGACCACTCGACCGCGCACCAGCGCTGGTTCGCCTTCGGTGAAGGCCATATTTTCGCCGTACTCCCGATCCGGCATGCCTTCGATGTAGAACGGCCCGAAGACAGTGGTCTCGGTGGCGTTTGCACTGTGGCGATGATTGATCGCATCGACCAGCATCGACACGCCCAGGGTGTCCGACAGCAAGATGAATTCCTGGCGTACTAGACCGTCGCACTTGTGGCCGGTCTCGGTCAGAAAACGGATGCCTTCAAACCATTCCCGCTCCGTCAGCTCGACGTCGCTGACAAACGCGTGCAGGTGACGAACCAGGCTTTGCATGATCTGTTTGTAACGCGCATTAGGCGCATCACTGAAGCTATTTACAGCCTGCTCAGAGATCAGTGTTTCTATGACTTTGTCTTGATCGGTCATTATTGTTGTTCCGACGAAAAGGGGCATTGCTGATGACACGAAGCATCGGGGCGATTGATCGTCCCAATGCTGTTTGGCCACACTGAGGATTCAGGCGGGGGCTAAGCCTTTCATGGCTCGGGTCAACAGCGCTTCGATCGGGCCTTGTTCGAACGGCCGTGGATTGTAGTAGGGACTGGCACAAGCGATTTGCGCCGCCTCGGCCGGGCCGTTTTCAGGCAGGCCGATGTCCGCCAGCGCCAGTGGAATACCCAGCTTCTGGTTGAGTGCGTACAACAAGGCACCCACCTCGCTCGCCTCACTGCCACCCAGGGCGCGGGCGGCACGTTGCAACGGCCCCGCCGCTGCTTCACGGTTGTAATGCGCCGCGTGGGGCAGAACGATCGCGTGCGCTTGGGCGTGAGGCAGATTGAACGTCCCGCCCAAGGTGTGGCAAAGCTTGTGGTGCAAAGCCATGCCGACCGAACCGAGGCAAATCCCCGCCAGCCACGCGCCATACAACGCCTGGCTGCGAGCTTGCGGGTCATTGGGGTCATTGACCACGCCCGGCAATGCCAAAGCCAGTGAGCGAATCGACTCTTCGGCCATGAAACCGATTATAGGATTGGCGTCTTGGGCGTATAGCGCTTCAACCGCGTGCGCCATGGCATTCATTCCTGAGCAGGCGGAAATCTGCGCGGGCAAGGTCAGCGTAAGCTGGGGGTCATAGATCACCGTCTTTGGCAAAACCCGGGGATCACGTCCGGTTTTCTTCAGGCGGTTTTCCGTTATCCCGTAGATCGGCGTCATTTCCGAACCTGCGTAAGTCGTCGGAATTGCCACAATCGGTAGTCCCGAATCCATAGCAATCGCCTTGCCCAGGCCGATAGTCGAGCCGCCGCCAATGGCCACGCAGCAATCGGCATGTAGCCGCGCTGCTTCACCGCGCGCCGCTTGCGCCATTTCCAGCGGAACATGCATCACGGCTCTGGAGTAGACGTCCGCCGCGCGGTTGCCGAGCAACTGAGCGACCTGCTCCCCGAGGCAGCGCTGTTCCGGCGTGGTCAAGATCAATGCACGCTTGGCACCCAGGCGATCGATCTCTTCAGACAATGCCGAGAGCTTGCCCCAACCGAATACCACACGAGTCGGCAGACTTTGGTACACAAAAGGATTCATGACAGGCCTCAGCGTTTGAAGTGCGGAGCGATTTTGGCATCGACATTGACCCAGACCGAACGAGCTTCCGTGTAGTCGTGGATCGCCTCGAAGCCCATTTCGCGGCCGTAGCCCGACTGACCAACGCCACCAAACGGACTGCCAGGGCTGACGCGCTTGTAGCAGTTGATCCAGCACATGCCGGCATGGATGGCATCGGCCAGTTTGTGCGCGCGGGACAGGTTTTGCGTCCACAGGCCGCTGCCCAGTCCGTATTCGGAACTGTTGGCAATGGCCAAGGCTTCTTCGTCGGTACTGAAACGCACCACGGTGACGAAGGGGCCAAACACCTCTTCCTGACAGACCCGGTCATCAGGCTTGGCCTCGACCACGGTCGGTTCTACATAAAAACCATTGGCCAGCGCCTTGTCGTCTGGCGTCTTGCCGCCAGCCAGGACTTTACCGCCCTGCTCGATGGCGATATCGATATAGGCCAGTACGCGGTCACGGTGCAGCGCCGACGTCAACGGCCCCATCTCGGTCTCGGGATCCATCGGATCGCCAAGGCGAATGGATTTGGCCAGTGCGATGAAGCGCTCCAGGAACTGGTCGGCAATGTCTTTGTGCAAAATCAATCGCGAACCGGCGATGCAGGCCTGGCCCTGATTGTGGAAGATTGCCCAGGCGGCGCCGTTGACGGCCGCTTCCAGATTGGCGTCTTCGAACACAATGTTGGCGCCCTTCCCGCCCAGCTCCAGCTGAATGCGCTTGAGGTTTCCTTTTGACGCTTCAACGATCCTGCGACCGGTCGCCGTCGAACCGGTGAAGGCAATTTTGCCCACGTCCGGGTGTTCGGCCAGTGCTTGACCGGCGGTATGACCGTAGCCCGGCACCACGTTAACCACCCCCTTCGGAATACCGACCTCTGTCATCAGTTCGACGATACGCAAGGTCGACAGCGGCGTGATCTCAGAAGGTTTGATGACGATGGTGTTACCCGCTGCCAGTGCCGGGCCCATTTTCCAGCTAGTGAACATCAACGGAAAATTCCACGGCACGATTTGCCCGACCACACCGATCGGCTTGCGCTGCACATAATTGAGGAACCCGGCTTCGACCGGAATCACCGAACCTTCAATCTTGTCGGCCATGCCGCCGAAATATCGGAAGCAGGCGGCGGTGCGCGGTACGTCAAGGCCACGGGAATCACGAATCGGATGCCCAGTGTTCAGGGATTCGAGCTGCGCCAGTTCTTCGCCACACTCTTCGATCTTGTCCGCCAATTTAAGCAACAAGCGCCCGCGTTCGGCGGCGCCTAAGGCAGACCAAGCTGGAAATGCACGTTTGGCAGCGGCAACGGCGAGGTCGATGTCAGCGGCTTCGGCTGCTGCGACCCGTGTAATCAATAAGCCGTCGTGCGGCGACACGACGTCAATGGTGCCGCCGGCAACCGAATCAACGAATCGGCCATCGATATAGAGCTGATTTTGCATAATATTTTCCTCGCACCGTGCCGATGGCGCAGTGTCTGACGACTTGATTCTTGAGAGCACGGCCCGACGGACGCCGGGCCAGACACGAGGTCTTAGAACTCGATTGGATACGGCTTAAGCTCGCCACTTTCATAGCGTTGCGGCAGGTTCGGCGTGGCGTTTTCCCAGACCAGCAGCATCGAACGTTTGGTCGAGTAGCCCTGGTGACGAATGTCCGCCGGCATGGCGCAAATGTCGCCGGCACGCATAGTGATACGGGCTCGCGGGTTACCGTCATCTTTGTCACCGACGTCCCAGAGGATTTCATCGGACAATTGCAAAAACCACTCGACCCGGTCATTGCCATGGAACACCGGCAGGATGAATTCTTCGGTAGTCGGGCAGAACAGACTCGCTTTGCACACCGAGGTCACCGACGGGTTCCAGGTCACGTCGGAGCGCGATAGGTACTTGAACAGGCTGAAGGCATGCAACTCGCCTTCGAAACCTTCTGCAGCGTGGATTTCCGGCTCCTCCTGAGAAACATCGAGGAACTGGCGATTGACCGGCAGATCGTTGCGCAACGGCGAATCATCAGGCAGGCCCGGCATACGCTTGGTGGCGATACGAAAGCGTTCGATGGCTTCGATGTTGTTGCCGTTCTTGCGGCCGAACGCCGTACCGGTTTCTTCCGGCGCTGCGAACGGGTCAAAGGTGGCGTTAGTCCAGTCGCGCAGGATGGCTTTGAAGGTTGCCATGATCAGTGGTGTTTCAAAGTTTTCGGTGTAATTGACGCCTGCTGCCTTGAGCGTGCCATTAAAAGTGCCCGCGTACAGGTCGACTTTGCCGTAGTAATTGCGGGTGCCAATGACGTGATCGAAGTTGACCCAGCCATAGAAAAAGCCCCAGGCCACGTCGCGCATCATGGCTCGCAAAAAGGCATCGACCGGAATCAGGTGCGAACGGGTCTGACCTTTGGCGGGCCAGGTAATACGGGCAAAATACTCGTCGCGCGACAGTTCGAAGGCGCCGAGTTGGAAGGAGCAATAACCGGTGACGGCGTGAGGCGGGCTGATCTTGACTTCATCGTCGGCTAAGAGCGTGGTAACGGCAGCGGTTTCAAGCATGGCCATGACGGATTCCTCTTGTTGCTTTTATTGGTTTGGGCAACGGAACTGAACAGGTCAGATCCGGCTGATCACTTGAAGCAGATATCTGCCCACTTCTCGACCGACAACGGGCCTTTGATGGTCTGCTGCAGGATCACGCCCGGGCGGCTGGCCTCATAGCGATAAGCGGTGCCGACCGGCAACAGGCACTGATGGCCGCGCTTGAGCAGCACGTAGCCCATGGGTTTGCCCGCCGGCACTTCACCAGCCAACTGAGTGCCCTCGCCTGCTTTCAACGGCATATCGAGCTTGAGGAAGTCCACACGCACTTCACCGTCCATGACGATAGCGAACTCGTCGTGCGCGGCCGTGTACCAGGGCGATTGACCTTCGGCGCGCAAGGTCTCGATGACGTAGCCGAGATTGAGCCCGACGACGACTTTTTCATAAGGAAGGGATTTTTCCGCCACTTCGAAAATGTTCGAAAAGGCGTAATGACTGGCCTGGCCGCTGATGATTTCAACCGACCCTTTGCTGTAGTTATCCAACGAGCCGAAGACCGTTTCGATTGCAGCGCTACTCATGGTTTTTCACCGTTTTGTTGTTGTAGTAACAGTGAGTCAACAGTACGTCGCACGTCCGCCCGGAACAATTAGTGGACGGGCGACAACAGTGTTCGCGAAACGCAAACACTGGAGTGCATACATACAAACTCAGCGTATCCAGCCACGATCCAGCAAAGGCTTGTCCCAGCACGGTTCATCACCGAAGTTTTCCACCAGGAAGTCGATCAGGGTGCGCACTTTCAAGGCCCGGCGCTGTGTAGCGGGATACACCGCCGAAAAATTGAAGGATGACAGTGCATATTCGGGCAATACTGGAATGAGCCTACCGCTGAGCAGATCGTCACTGGCCACCAGTGTCGGCAGACAGACAATGCAGACCCCGGTCGACGCGTAATCACGCAGCAAATGCACAGAGTTCGACCGTACCTGGCCCGGAAGGCTCAGCTCTACCTGCTCGTCTTCTCCGGTGAAGATCCAGCGATTGCGCGACGGATAGCCCTCGTACAGGGCAATCTTGTGTTGCAGCAGCTGCTGCGGGTGAGTGGGCATGCCGAATTCTTCGGCATAGTCGGGTGACATGCAGAACAACCGGCGAACGCTGAACAGCTTGCGCTCGATAAGGGTTTCCGCCATGGGAGGGAACATCTGAAACGCCACATCGAAGCCTTCTTCGATCGGATCGACTACCCGGTCGTTGACGATGACGTCAACTTCAATGTCTGGGTACAGCCGCGTGAACTCGGCCAGCATTCTGCCAAAGTGGCCGATAGCAAAGCCCGGCAGCATCTGCACGCGTAGCTTTCCGGTAGGTTTGGCGCGCAGCTCGCGCATGTGCTCGGTCAGCGAGTTGAAACTCGCGACCATATCCGCGCACTCTTTGTAGTAGGTCTCACCCACTTCAGAGAGCCGCACGTGCCGCGTGCTGCGATGGAAGAGCGGCGCATTGATAAACTGTTCCAGTTGTTGGATGCGGTGAGTGATCACCGAGCGGGTCACGCCCAATTGCTGAGCCGCCTTTGCGAAGTTGCCGGTTTCGGCAACCCGCACAAAGGCTTCGACACTGAGTAAACGATCCATGGCAGGTTCTCTGGATGTTTTTGTTCTTATAGGAATAACGAGGTTAGCCTGTCGGCACCTCGCACTCCACATCCCTGACAACGTGCTACTTGCGGCTCTGAAGAGACAGCTGCCGTTGCATGGGGAAAACCTGCCAGCCCAGGCGCTCACTAATCAGGCCCCACACCCCTTGCGGAGCCTTGAGCATCATCACTACTGCGACCAAGCCCAGAATGATCATGTACACGGCGCCGAATTGGGCCAGGCATCCGCGCAACGCAAAATAGATCAGCGTGCCGATCAAAGGCCCCTCCAGGGTGCCGATGCCGCCGATGATGACAATGAAAATCACCACCGCCGTCCAGTCCTGCAGGTTGAATGCTGCATCCGGGGAAATTCTCAGCTTTTGTAGGAAGATCAGAGCCCCGACAACCCCGGTGCAACCGGCCGCCAGCACGTACACCATCAGCTTGGTTCGGAAGGTATTGACCCCCAGGCTGCCGGATGCAGGCTCCGAATCGCGGATCGAGGCCAAGGCCAGGCCCTGTCGCGACCGCAGCAAAAAGAACACCACTGCCATGGCACCGATAGCGATGGCCAGAGCGGTGAAGTAGATCAGCATCTCGCGCCCGTCCCGATCGTTGCCGATCTGTCGAACAATCGCTGCCGGCAGACTTTGCCCTGAACCGCCACCGAGACTGCTCATCTGCGCCAGTCCCAGGCGAAAGACTTCGGCCACGACCCAGGTGCCGATTGCAAAGTAGGCACCGCGCAGTCGAAACACGATCAACGCGGTGGGAATCGCCAGCAGTGCGACCAGCACGCCCGAGAGCAACACCGCGAACAAGGGCGGCACCCCCAGTTGCGTGGACAGCATGAACAATAGATAGCCGCCCAGGCCGACAAACGCTTGCTGCCCGACAGAGACCATGCCGGCGTAACCCGCCAACAGGTTCCACATTTGCGCCAGGGCTAGGTAATAGGCGAATTCCACCACCAGCCGCAGGCTTGCACGATCGGCCCAAAACGGCGCGCTAATCAGTACCAGCACGCAGAGCCCCAGCAATGACAGCCCGACCTTGCTGCTGGTGGTCGTGCGTTGTACGCGCCAAGTAAGCGCAGGATTATTCAGGGCATTCATCAGTCGACACTCCGGGGAAACAGGCCACGCGGTCGCACGACCAGAATCAGCAGAAATACAAGGTGACCGGCAAGAATTTGCCAGCCGGGATCGATTTTTGCGCCCACCGCCTGAGCGATGCCGAGAATCACCCCGCCAGCGAGGGTGCCCCACAGGCTGCCGAGGCCACCGATGATCACCGCTTCAAACCCGTACAACAGACGCGCCGGCCCCACGGTAGGGTCGAAGCTGGTACGAATCGCCAGAAACACCCCGGCAATCGACACCACAGCCATCGCCAGCGCCATGGCCAGACCGAAGATATGCGCGTTGTTGACGCCCATTAGCCGCGCGGTGTACTGGTCATCGGAGGTGGCACGAAACGCCCGGCCCAGTGCGGTTTTGTAGAACAGCAATTGCAGGCCGCCAATGATCAGCAATGCACTGCAAAAGACGATCAGCGGCATCACGCCCACGCTCAGACTGCCGAAGCCGACACTGGCAACTTCAAGATCGCCCTGGGACAGCTTCTGGCTGTCGGCGCTGAAAAACTCCAGCAGCACGTTCTGCACGATGATCGACAGGCCAAAGGTCACCAGCAGTGGCGGCAGAATGTCCTGGCCGAGCGTTCTGTTGAGCAACAGCCGTTGCAGCAGATAGCCGAAACAGAACATCAGCGGCACCACGATCAGCAAGCTCGAAAGCGGGCTGAAGCCCAGATGATTGACCACCATCAGTGCCAGGTACGACGCCAGCACGATGAAGTCACCATGGGCGATATTGACCAGGCGCATGATGCCGAACATCAGCGACAGCCCCACCGCAAACATCGCGTAGAGGCCACCGAGCAACACGCCTTGAAGCAAAGTATTGAGCCATTCCATCACTAGATCCCGAAATACGCGGCTTTGATTTGTGCTTTGTCCGCGTCCCCAGGGCGGCCGGTCAGGGACACGCGCCCTTCCTGGAAGCAATAGAAACGGTCGCAGACACTCAGCGCCTGATTGATGTCCTGCTCGACGAGAATCACCGTGGTGCCGTCGGCCTTGATCGAGGGCAGCGCGGCGTAGATGTCCTTGATCGTGGTCGGCGCCAGGCCCAGGCTGATCTCGTCGCACAACAGCAGTTGCGGGTTGGCCATCAAGCCCCGGCCAATCGCAACCATTTGCTGCTGGCCGCCGGACAGTGCGGTGCCGGGACGCTTGCGCAGTTTTTCCAGCACTGGAAACAGCTGATAGATCCGCGCCAGCGTCCACGGGCCGGGGCGTTTGCTGTAGGCACCGATCAACAGGTTTTCCTCGACGCTCAGCGAGGGAAACAGCTTCCTACCTTCCGGCACCAAAGCGATGCCACGCTCGAGCACCTGATTCGCCGCCAGGTCACCAATCGCCTGGCCCTTGAAGGTGATGGCGCCGGGCTGGTTTTTGATCAGCCCGGCCAGCGAGCGCAGGAACGTCGATTTGCCCGCGCCGTTGGAGCCGATGATCGCCACGGTTTCGCCCGCCTCAAGGGTCAGGCTGATGTCGAACAGCGCTTGAAAGTCGCCGTAGCCGGCACAGAGTTTGTCGATGGACAGCAGATTTGAAGGGGTTGTCATGTCTCAGCTCCCGATGCCCATGTAGATGTCCTGGACTCGTGGATCGGCCATCACGCTGCGCGGTTCGCCCTCGGCCAATTTGGCGCCGAAATTGATCACCGTCAGGCGGCTGACCACCGCCAGCAAGGCATGCACGATGTGTTCGATCCAGATGATGGCGACGCCGGCTTTGTGAATGCCCTGAATGGTTTCCACCAGCGCCAGACACTCCGGTTCGGTCAGGCCACCGGCGATTTCATCCAGCAACAACAGCCGCGGCTGGGTCGACAAGGCGCGGGCCATTTCCAGGCGCTTGCGGTCAAGCAGGGTTAGCGAACCGGCCAGCACGTTGGCCTTGCGCATCAGCCCCGTCAGTTCCAGGGTCTGTGCGCACCAATGGCTGGCCTCCTTGTCACGCAATCGCGCGCCGAAGGTCGCGCCCACCAGCAGGTTTTCGAACACGGTCATTTTCACGAACGGATGCGGGATCTGATGGGAGCGGCCAATGCCTTGCTGGCAACGCTTGAACACCGGTTCGCGGGTGACGTTACGGCCTTCGAAATGGATCGTGCCGCGGTCGGCCGCCACGCCGCCGGCGATCAGGTTGAACAGCGTGCTTTTCCCCGCGCCGTTGGGACCGATGATGCCCAAGGCTTCACCCGGTTGCAGGGTCAGGCTCATCGCGTCCGTGACCTTCACCGAGCCGTAGCTTTTGTGCACATCGTTCATTTGCAGAAGTGGCTGTTGCATGGTGCACCCGTTTCTTTTCGAGTCATCAGTACGTAATGGCCTGCATGTCGCCGCCCAGTGGAATCGCCGGTGCGGTGGCATTGCTGGTCACAATCAGGTCGTATTTGTTGTCTGTGCCCAATCGCCATTGCCCGCTGACCAGAGGCGTCTTGGCGACGTTCTTCACCGGTCCGTTTTTCCAGCTGATCGGCCCGACCACGGTGTTGAGGTCGGTCTTGAGCAGGGCATCGCGTACCGCGTGTGGGTTACCGACTTCTTCAGTGCGCTTGAGAATGTCCACCGCCAGTTCGAACAGGGCATGCACGAAACCCAGCGGTTGCGTCCACTGCTTGCCGGTCGCCTGAGTGAAGCCCTGAGCCAACTGCCCGGCGCTGGCGCCGGTCAATGAAGAGCTGAACGGGTGCGTCGGGCTCCACCAGATTTCGGTCGACAGGTTGTTGCCGGCCTTGCCCAACGCTTCGACTGCTGTAGGAAACAGCAGCGCCTTGCCGACCGACACCGCTTTGGGCTTGAAACCCTGCTGGCGAGCCTGGGTCCAGAAGGTGCTCAGGTCCGGTGGAATGACCACACCGGTGACGATCTCGACCTCAGCTTTTTTGAACGCGGCGATCTGTGCCGAGAAATCGTCGGTCAAGCTTTGGAAGCGACCGGGGTCGACCAGTTGGAAACCCTTTTGCGCCAACACCGGTGGAAAGCCGAGTTTCGGATCGCCCCAGGCATTGCCGTCGCCATCGTTGGGGAACAAACCGCCGACCACTTTGTTGGACGGCATGGCGCCCCACATCGAGCTGTAAGTGCCGATCACATCCTCCAGGCCCCAGAAGAAATGATAGGTCCACTCGAATCCCTGGTCAGGCTTGCCACCACGGGTAAAGAACCACGGCTGCCACGGTGCGACCGTGGAAATACACGGTATTTCGTTGATTTCGCATTGGTCGGAGACCGGGTTGGTGGTTTCCGGCGTCGACGACACCAGCATCAGGTCGACCTGATCAGACAGGATCAGCTCGCTCGCCACTTCCGCCGCGCGGTTGGGGTTGGACTGGCTGTCCTTGACGATGACTTCCAGGCGGTACGCCTTGCCGGCCACGTTGATCGAGTTCTTCAGCACTTGCTTGAGCGATTCGATGATGTAGTTGTCGGCGGCCGCAAAGGGCGCCAATGGCCCGGTCTGCGGACTGACATAGCCGAGCTTGATCACCCGCTCACTGCCCAGGGCGAAGTTGAACGGCATACTGGCCAGCGCCACACCGCCGACGGCAACGCCCGTGCTGCGCAGGAAATCACGGCGTGAGAAGTCGCGGCCAAACAGGTTTTTATCGTTGTTGTCTGTCATGTAGTACTCCAAAGCGGCTGCGTATCGGCAAAGTCCGGACGATCAAGGTCGCAGCGTGTGGGCTGAGCCATCACGCAGGGTCAGGTGCTTTGCGAAAGTGGGCGGTTTAGAAAAAGAAGCTGACGTCGAAGGACGCGACCAGTTGCGAGTCCTTTTGCCCATCGGCGTAGGCATCGCGGCCGGGGCCCGAATGAATGTCGTAGCGCAATTCCGGTCGCAGGCGCACGTTGGGTGTCGGCGTCCAGGCCAGGTTCGTGGTGACGCCGTAGAAACTGCCCCAGGTCGGATCGGGAATCCCGGTGTGCGGGTCGATGTTGGCCATCATCACGTGCACCGGCGCATCGGTGTAGAACCACTCGGCGCGGCTGTTCCACATCAGGTTTTCGCTAAGCTTGTGATACCAGTTAATGTCCGTGCCGTACCAGGTGGCATCGTTTTTGTTGGCAAACCCGGCGAAAGCGCCCTGCTCCTGCTTGCCGTAGTTCAGCTCCAGCGCCACGCGGTTGTTCGGGTCGAGCACCTGGGACAGGGTCAGGTAAGAGGCCACGCGCTTGTAATCGTCATCCTTGGTGCCGGCGGGCAACGGCGAGCCACAAGCGCATTCGGCGAAGCTGTCGCCAGCACCATTGCCGTAGATGTTTTCCCAGTCGATCCAGGTGGTGAAATCCGCCGAGCGCCAGCGTACGTTGGCGATGACATCCGGGTCATGGTTGGGGTCCTGCAGGTTGTTCCAGCCCTGCACCACGCCCAGTTCGAAGCCCAACATGCTTTCCCCCGGCGCCGAGGGCAGCTTGAACGAGTACAGCGCACCGGCATGTTTGGCCGGGCCGTGCATGAAGGAATAGGTGTGCGAGTAGAAGTCGCTCGGTGCCGGGGATGGCAAGGCGAAGCCGATTTCATTTTCCAGCGGCGTGTGGAAAATCCCGATCATCAGGTCGGAACCGCCGAGCACCGGAAAGTAAAAATCGACATACGCTTGAGCGACGGTGAACGCTTCGTCTTCGGCCTTGTTGTCGCGATTGACGCTCAGGTCCTCGTCCCAGCCATAGGTCTTGAAGAAGCGCGCATCCTTGCCGTACAGCGCCGTGACGTTGAAACCCCAGTCAGCCTCTTGCGGCATGGGGCCGGGAAACGGTCCGACACGGCCGATCACGTTGCTCTTGGGTTTCTTTTCCACGGCCAGGGCGAACTGGTTGAGGTTCACGCCTTCGTCGGTGTTGAAAAAGCTCTGCTTGCTGACGTCATCCGTGCCGTTGTTGTTGTAACTCACACCCACCTGGCCCCAGCCGTAGACCTTGATGCCATGCTCGCGCTCAAGGCTATCGCCGAAAACCCCGCGCACCAGCGAGCCCATCGGGTCGTCCGCCGCCGCAGCCATCGAGGGAAACACAATGCCGGCACCCAGAGCGGGAGCGAACAGGGTTGCTGCACAGACCCATGCACGAATACTCATACCTGCCTTCCTTATTTTTATTAGGCGCCAAACCCCCGAGAGGGCAAAAGTCCGAAAGCAAGGTATGACGTTGAAGTGTCTGTCTTGATGAGCCCTGGCTTGGGCTCCACCCGATCGTTGGCAGATCGTGGTGCTCGGCGTAATGGAGGCTACAAGTCCCTCACGACAGCAACAATTCCATTCTCGGCGACTTCAGTGTTTGCGTATTCAGAACAATCTCGAGCGTCAAAGCACAAAGGATGCAGTCGAGACGCTGCAATAGCGGCTCTTACACGACTGATGATCTGCCCATTCGATAAAAGTTTGGAAGGCGCAAAGGTAAAGCCCACTCTTCAGCCTTTGAGCAGGTGTCGAATACGGACTGGCTTTCCCGCAACCTGAAAGCGACGAGCGATTGACTCGAATTTCAGCTCTGCGCGAGCGACTCGACTGTGATGGCGAAGATGATCGTGCCAGTCAACGCGGACATCTTGGCGTTTATGCGTGTGTGTCGTACCAGCTAGGAAAGGCGGTGCAAGGAGCCTCGAAGACGACCCCGGGCGATGGGTAACTCAAGATACTGGCGAAAGCCAACGCTTGAGAGTTCTCATCGCTCGGAATGCTAGAGCGCATCTCGTGAATGCAGGTGCTTTTCCTCAGATAGCTAATCTGCCCATCCTTTCCCTGAACGCTAAAACCCAGGTCACTGCTGTTCCCGCGCCATGGCGTGCAGCAATGCCTCCCCTTCTTTGCCTTTGGCGCGAAGTTCCCGAGCCAGTGCTACCAGCTCTTCACCACAGACCTCATCAACCGAACGGATGTTCGCCTCATCTCCTGGACGCCGGCAGACAACGGTAGAGTCATCAGTAAGGTGGTTCGGCCAATAGAAATCCCCAACATCATCGATCGTCATACGGTGAGTGTTCTGCGCCATCGCCGACACTCTTTCTCGGATCTTGGAGCCGGTACGCACCCAGCCATGTGCCCTCGCGATTCGCCGAGCAAGAATCACATCGAGGATGGCCCTTCTTCGCTGATCACATGCGCGATGAGTGCGCTCAGAACGCCCGAATAACTCCTCTCAAAGAACGCCTCCGGATCCACCCCTTGCACGCTGGAGGCCGGATCGGACTCTCGGTAGCAAACGATCTCTGTGGGAAAGTAATGCGATTGGGGGCTGCTCACAGGTTGAGACGCCGAGGCCGCTGTGGCGAACTGCTCGTTCTGAAGAGCACCACCTTCGTCATTGGCGCTATCGATTGTCAACGGTTCAGCGACCGCACCTGTGACCTCCTCGATCACTTCAATAGCCTCCACTACGGCAGCTTCTGCCAACAGGCGAGCAGCCTCCTCACGCGCTTCCTGCTCGGCACGTTGAGCTCGGCTTAACGCGAGTAAAGCGGTCAGACACTCATGGATAAGATCAGCAGTGCCAAAGGCGTTGATCCACCAGTCAGTTGACCAGATACGCATAATCTCCCAGCCAAGCCCACGCAGTACATGCTCACGCAGCTTGTCTCTATCTCGTGCCGTGGCACTGCTATGGTAGGTCGCCCCATCACATTCCACACCGGCCAGGTAACGGCCTGGCGCATCAGGATCGACCACCCCCAAATCGATTCTGAATACCGAAACTCCGACTTGAGTATGCACCTGCCATCCACGGCTGGTCAGTGCTGCGGTAACCGCCTCTTCGAAGGGACTGTCAAAGCCGCCGATACTGCCGGTGACGGCTTCTGCCAACACTCGAGGCCCTCGATGGGCAAACTCAAGGAAGTGCTTGAGGTCACGCACGCCTACCCGCGCCAGCGCGGTCTCAGTGCCCTCACGCGTGTCCATCGGCTCGGTGGTGAGCCAGATCGAATCGATGCAGATCGTCGCAGTAGGTCGCGGAGAAAAGCGGTACACGCCGCTGCATTATCCGCCGGCCAACTCACAACGACCGCACCCCTCGAGTGGGGGACTTCGATGCGGATAGTGGCAGCAAGAGCTTGAGGCGATGTCGACGGCGATGTCTTGACCGGAATAAAGGCAGTTTGCAGTGCCAGGTTTTTCTGCTCATGCACCCGAATCCACTTATGGAAAATATGCCGACGGCCTGCCGCTGTATCGCTTCGAGACGGTACTGAGCCGCCATGGCATCCAGACCCTGGCGCGCTGGGTGATTCAGTGTGGCGAGCAATTGCAGCCCTTGCTCAACTTGATGCGCGACAAGCTGCTGGACAGCCCGGTGATCCACTGCGACGCAACCCGTGTGCAGGTGCTGAAAGAGCCGGGGCGCGATCCGAGCAGCCAATCCTGGATGTGGGTGCAAACCGGCGGCCCGCCCGGCAGGCCAGTGATCCTGTTCGACTACTCCACCAGCCGTGCACAGGAGGTGCCGTTGCGCCTGCTAGTGGGCTATCGCGGTTATTTGATGACCGACGACTACGCCGGCTACAACGCCGTGGCCGCACAGTCGGGTGTTGAGCGCTTGGCCTGCTGGGCGCATGCGCGGCGCAAGTTCGTCGAAGCACAGAAGGTGCAGCCCAAGGGCAAAACCGGGCGGGCCGACGTGGCGCTGAATCTGATCAACAAGCTCTACGGCATCGAACGCGACTTCAAAGAAGCCAGCGCCGAGCAACGCCATCGGGGCCGACAGCAGCACAGCCAACCTATCCTGGCCCAACTGAAAAGCTGGTTGGAGAAAACTCAGCCCCAGGTCGCTGCGCAGAACGCCCTCGGCAAGGCGGTGAACTACCTGGCCAGCAACTGGAGCCGGCTTGAACGCTACGTCGAAGCCGGCCACCTGCCCATCGACAATAACGCCGCCGAACGCGCGATCCGGCCCTTCGTCATCGGCCGCAAGAACTGGCTATTCAGCGACACGCCCAAGGGCGCGACCACCAGCGCCCAGCTCTACAGCCTGGTGGAAACCGCCAAGGCCAACGACCAGGAGCCCTACGCCTACCTGCGCCACATCCTCGAGTGCCTCCCCCAGGCCAAGGCCGTCGAGGACTACGAAGCGCTGCTGCCGTGGCGCTGTGCACCAGCCATCGCATACTGACAGCCAACCCTCTCATAAAAGGATGGGGGTTTATGGCGCGCTTACGGATAAACGTCCGTCACCATAGGTGCAACACCTTTGCCAAGGCTGCCTGAATCCGACTCCAAAGTGCCTATGGGCGCATCGTTCGAGGGTTCTGACGACGATCAGACGCTTGATGCCAAAAAGAGGCGGAGAGTAGATTCTGGCAAGCGATGAGCAGACATTTTTTTTTCGATTTACTCTGATACGCTGCTGAAACACTCGTTTACAGGAGTTGTTCGCATGATTGGCAAGTTAATTTCGACGGGTTTCAGTTTGGCCACCTTGCCCGCCCGCCTGACTTTTCGCAGCGTCCGCGCCTTGGCCATGACGCCTGCCGAAGCCAGCCGCCTGCTGGCGGACATGCGTCAGGCATCGGATCAGGCGGTGCAGGAACTCCAGGGGCTGTTGGCCAACGTCGATGCGGACATGACCCACAAAACGGCGCACCTCAGTGCTGCCGACAAGCGCCTGGCAGCCGAACTGGCCCTGCACGCCGCCGAACAACACCTGAACATGGCCGCGATCAACATTCTGCGGGCCGTCTGGCTGACGCTTCACTCGACGCCGAACTTGCCGCCAAGCGAGCTTGATAAGCGGCTCGAACAGACACGTAACGACTAACAGACCGTCCGGCGGATCGGTCGATCCGAGCGAGAAATGGGAGCTCAGCATCCTTGAATCGGCGCTTCATGTGCAGGTGGGATTTATGGAGCGCTTACGGAGCTTTCACGTGAGGACGATCTTGCCATGAGCATTGAAGCAAAACTCCTTCATCTTCAATCCATCCAAAATCTCCTCGCACCATACCGCTACCTCTATTGCGTAGACCTTGAGGCGACCTGTGATGAGGTTGGTGAGTCGGAATCACCAAGGCCGCTTGCAGTCGTCCCTGACCAGATGGAAACGATTGAAATTGGCCTGGTGGTGATTGATCTGGAATCGCTTGAGATCGTCGATCAATTCCAGCGCTTCGTTCGACCTCAGATCAATCCCATCCTTACCGACTTCTGCAAAAAGCTGACATCCATTGAGCAAGCAGACGTGGACAGTGCAGGAACCTATAAAGAGGTTGGCCAGGAGCTAGGGAAACTCTGAAAAAGACTTCGAGATTTGGTGAAATACGTACCCCACACGAACAGAACGGTTGAGCCCCGATGAAACAGATGTCCTTCGCCGATGCCGAGTATGCCGGCAAGCGTAAGCAGACCCGCCGCGAGCGCTTCCTGATCGAGATGGATCAGGTGGTGCCCTGGAAGGGTTTGATTGCCTTGATCGAGCCGTATTATCCAAAGGGTGAAGGCGGTCGTCCGGCGTATCCGTTGCTGGCCATGTTGCGGGTTCATCTGATGCAGAACTGGTTCGGTTACAGCGATCCGGCGATGGAAGAAGCACTGTACGAGACCACGATCCTGCGCCAGTTTTCGGGGCTGCATCTGGATCGGATTCCCGATGAAACCACGATCCTCAACTTCCGGCGCCTGCTGGAGAAATATGAGTTGGCGGGCGGGATTTTGCAGGTTATCAATGGCTATCTGGGTGATCGTGGTTTGATGCTGCGTCACGGCACGGTGGTCGATGCGACGATCATTCATGCGCCGAGTTCGACCAAGAACAAGGACGGTAAACGCGACCCTGAAATGCATCAGACGAAGAAAGGAAACCAATATTTCTTCGGGATGAAAGCGCACATCGGCGTCGACGCCGAATCCGGCCTGGTGCATAGCCTGGTGGGCACCGCAGCGAATGTAGCGGACGTGACACAGGTCGATCAGTTACTGCATGGCGAGGAAACTTACGTGTGCGGGGATGCGGGTTACACCGGAGTGGACAAACGCCCAGAGCATCAGGGCCGCAAGATGATCTGGTCGATTGCCGCCCGGCCCAGCAGCTATAAAAAGCACGCGAAAAAGAGTTTGATCGGGCGCATGCGACGCAAGATCGAATACGCGAAAGCGCAGATACGGGCCAAGGTTGAACATCCGTTTCGAGTGATCAAGCGCCAGTTTGGCTATACGAAAGTGCGCTTTCGTGGCTTGTCGAAAAACATCGTTCAACAGACAACCTTGTTCGCTTTGTCGAATCTGTGGATGGTGCGAAAGCTGCTTTTCTCTTGCCTTCAAATATATAAACCCTGTTCCATCCTTGTATAAAGGCCCACTCTCACCATCAAGAATTTAATTCTGGAACCCGCTCCGGGTTTTATACTGTGGTTCCCAACAGGGTACCGACTCCTGCTGCCACCGCCATCGAAAGCGCACTCCAAAAAGTCACACGTAAAACCCCATTTTTAATATTCGCCCCGCCGACCTTGGCCGCCAAGCCGCCAAGGATAGCAAGGAAGACCAACGACGCGACGACGATGACTGGGATGAGATGTTCTTGTGGAACTACTACGACCACGAGTAATGGTAGTGCCGCACCTACGGCAAAGCTTAGCGCAGATGCAAGAGCAGCCTGTAATGGCTTTGCACTCATCGCATCGGTGATTCCCAACTCATCTCGGGCATGCGCCCCCAAGGCGTCGTGATCCATTAGTTTAGTCGCGACTTCTTTTGCAAGCGGCGCCTCAAGTCCTCGCTCAACATAAATTCCTGTCAGTTCACGATTCTCGCCCTTCGGATTTTCCTGAATCTCAATTCGCTCCGTCTCTAGGGCAGCCGCTTCCGTGTCGGCTTGGGACTGCACGGAAACGTACTCTCCGGTAGCCATCGACATAGCACCGGCGACGAGAGCAGAGACACCCGCTACAAGGATGCTGTTGTGAGTTGCGTGAGAGGCGGCTACGCCCAGAATCAGACTTGAAGTTGAAACGATTCCGTCATTGGCCCCCAATACGGCAGCGCGCAGCCAACCAATGTTTTCTATTGAGTGTTTCTCTTTATGATGCGCTGCCATTCTGGAATTCTCCGTGTGAAAAATTGCATTAGGTCGGGTCACTCTGGCGTCATGAGCACCGTGAGATTCATGTTGATGAACGGAGATCCAATCACCGGTAATGACTGAATCAACCGATTAAATTTCAGAAAGATGCTTTACGCTGCCAGCATGCCCCAGAACATACCGATCACGGCAAAAAGCCATTACAATAGTACATCGTGTTTAACAAAAAAGGCCCTCGAAGGGCCCTTTTGTACTCAAACCAAAATCACTTGATCAGCCAGGACTCTACGGTGTCGGAGCCGTATTTCGCTTTCCATTCCTTCAGAGTCTTGTGGTTGCCACCCTTGGTTTCAACGACTTCGCTGGATTCTGGATTTTTGTAGACCTTCACTTGGCGTGGCTTTCTCGTACCGGATTTTGCCTCGGTAGCTGGTGCGCGACGACCAGCCTTAGGGTCAAGCAAGTTGATCACGTTCAGCAGGCTATAGCCGTACTCGGCGAGCAAAGCGCGCAGCTTTGTTTCAAATTCAATTTCTTTCTTCAGGCCAGCATCGCCCTTCAAGGCTTCAAGAGCCTGAAGTTGCTCGGCGAGGTGTTTTTCCAGCTGACGAAATTCTGCAAGCTTAGACATGGGCAGTCTCTATGTAATTAGTCTCCTAACAGTACACCAAAACAGCGATGTGCATGAAGTGGCGACAAGAGAATGTTTGACTAATCGCGAATAGGGAAAATTAGTGCGATGGCGCCACCTCTGAGACTGGCTCGCGGAACGGAACTGGAAGCGAAGGTGTCATTTGTATTAGACACCATAGTGTCGTAATCCTGTTGAGATAGAGAGGTGGTTTTCATGAACAATCTTATCTACATCGTCGGGGCAGTTGTGATCGTCCTAGTTATTCTTTCGTTTGTCGGTCTTGTATAGCCTCAGCTGCTGGGCACATTTCGACGATGTACATGGACGTCGCTCGGTCTTAGATTTTGTACGCTGAAGAGAGTTAAGGCTCTCGAGTTATCACCGAGATCTTGCATTTCGCTCGATGATCGCGAATTTGATTTGGTCAATGGCATTGGGGGGGATAGAACTATGACTGTTCCGCTGAGATGTTTGTCAGTTGACTCTTTTTGACGCCGATCATTCCCATTAACCTGGCAACTCGTCTCCGGCGTACACCCAGCGATAAAGATCAAGCCCCGAGAAAAATACGGGGCTTGATGTATCACACGGCATTAGGATTTACGTCCGCCACCGGGGCTGTGTTCACCTCCTTTTCGGCCCGCCTCAGAGGCTTTTTCCCTGTCTGCAAGGTTATCGCCGCGACCACTTCCCTGGCCACCGCTGGTCGACCGATCTACATCGCTAGACTGCCGTCCGCCCGAAGCCTGGCCGCCTTTCTGGCCCGCCTTAGAGGCTTTGTCGGTGTCTTCGGCAAAGCTGCCTCCGCGACCCGCTCCCAGCCCACCGCCAGACATGCGGTCAGCATCTTTTGACTGCTGTCCGCCTGAAGCCTGACCACCTTTTTGGCCCGCCTCAGAAGCTCGTTGTGGATCATTAACAAAATTGCCGCCTGATGCCTCTCCGCCTTTCTTGCCGGCTTCAGAGGCCTTATCCCGGTCATTGCCAAAGTTTCCGGGGGGTTTGTTTCCGATATTAGCCATTTTTGTTCACCTCTTCCTTTCTCAGGGAGGAACTCATGTGCTGATCTCTAATTATAGGTCAGGAAAAATCGAAAGTTAAACTGAAATGCCCATCTCCGGATGGGCGGAATGAGGAAGATAGTTCCCCGCAAATTTGGCCTGATCGACTGGCGGCGGAAGTAGTCGCCGATCACCCTGCACTTGGATTACTCTCAAAAGGAGTCCAATTTTTTACTAGGATATAAATCCTGTTAAGTCCTCCGAGTGTCGTGCAAGGGAGGTAAGCCGATGACCGAACACATCGTCCATTTTCACTGCCAGATCGATCAGGGAACCACCGAGCGCTTCAGGGATTGTTGTCTCGAGGCCATCGACCAAGGTGCTACGTCGCTGTTACTAAATCTGTCCACCTGCGGTGGCAGCACCAATTTCGGCTTCACGCTCTACACCTTCCTGAAGTCATTGCCGGTGCCACTTTGCGCGATTAATGCCGGCAACATCGAGTCGATGGGCATCATCATGTTTTTGGCGGCAGGTCGTCGCATCACGTCGCCTCACGCGCGCTTCCTGATTCACCCGATGAACTGGTACTTCAGTCAAAAATCGGTCGACCATCAACGCTTGCGCGAGTACCTGTTGAGCCTCGACAACGACCTCGCGCGCTACGTGCAAATTTTCACACTCGAAACCGCTGACGCAACGACCAAACTCGATATTTTCCATTGCCTTTCAGCGGAAGAGAAGGTCATCGCTGCACACGAATCCCTGGCCTACGGCATTGCTCATGAGATGCAGCAAATGATGTTCGCAGATGATGTCAAACACTGGAAAGTAAGTGGTGGATGAGGTCGAAGCGGTCGTCATGAGCAGACAGCGTGAAAACTCCATAACGCATCCACACTCCTGTACTCCGCTAACCCGTGGATTTCCGAGGGTCTGCGGTACGAGGGAATGTCCTTTCTTCCTGAATAGTCCCGTCCGCTACCTTCGTTCGTAGTAGGCGTCGATATCGGTTTCAAGTTGCCCATCGATCACCCTTACGTCCTCAGCAGTGAACTCCATGGTCTATCCATGTAGAAACCCGCCTCACCTGCAGTAAACAGTCCAGAGCTGATCAACCCGAGTCGTGAAGCTCTGACTCATCATCTCTCGTCGCATCCCCCAATCCGGATCGGTCGGCACACTCGCCAAGCGCATAGTCCCCCTACCCCACCTGCCATTGATCGCATCCAAAACGCCCATCACCTTATCTGTCGCTTCCGGCTGAGAGATCGAAAAAAGATCTTCGGTGTGAACGCTCGTCAGGGGGCAAATCGATCCGATTGCTAGTGAACGACCGTCTTAGAAAACCCATATGAGTAACGCAGGTTTGCAGTCCAGTCACCCGCCGTCGAGATCGGGTTTTCGATAAACGGTCTGACGCCTGATGAAGGTTGCAAGCCATTGATAAACAGGGTTGTCGACTAAACTTACCGCCGGATGATGCGCTACAAACATTTGCTTACAAAACAGCAGCTCGCTAAAGAACGAGTCTGTAACTACAAGTGATAGTTTGGGCTCCCTGATCTGGCCATGAGATGCCCAGCCTTAATTATGCGCATCCAACTACCCTGCCTTCCTTCCCTCGGGGCTTACCTCGCCCTTTCTTGCCTGTTTGCGGCCGCATGGTTTACCCATCCTGCTCCTGTGCATTCTTCCTTTGCCCTGATGAGTCCGGTGGGGGCTGTGGCCGAGCAAGTCGCCAAACCCATTTATACCAGTCGTTTTGCCTCATCCGGGCTGGTGGACTTCGTGCATTCCTCGGCGGTAACCGCCTTGCCTGACGGTAGCCTGATGGCGGTCTGGTTCGCCGGCACTCGCGAAGGTGCAGCCGATGTGCAAGTGCGCTCTGCCCGCTTCGACGCGGAAACCGGCGAATGGGGTGCGGAACAGGTATTGGCGACGCGGGATTCGACCCAACAGGGCACTCGAAAATACATCCGGAAACTGGGCAATCCGGTCGTGGCGCTCGCACCGGACAACCGCCTCTGGTTGTTCTACGTGTCGGTGTCCATGGGGGGCTGGGCCGGCAGTGCGGTCAACGTGATGGTCTCTGACGACTATGGTCGCCAGTGGTCCGCGCCCCGCCAATTGATCACCTCGCCCTTTCTGAATATCAGCACACTGGTACGTTCGGCCCCGGTGTTTCATGCCGACGGTTCCATCGGCTTACCGGTCTATCACGAGTTTCTGGGCAAGTTTGCCGAGTACCTGTACCTGAGCGCAGACGGTGATGTGATAGATAAATTCCGCATCAGCCACGGCAACAATTCATTGCAACCTACGGTCGTTCCGCTGGGTGGACAGCGCGGTATCGCCTTGTTGCGCTATGCCGGAAACACCTATCACCGTGTGCTGGCGACCCGCACTGAAGACGCCGGGCAAACCTGGAGCGAACCTTATCCGCTCGCCCCCTCCAATCCGAACTCCTCGTTGGCAGCCATCGCAACGCCCGAACACGGGTTGCTGGTGGCGCTCAATGATTTGCAGGAGGGCCGCTTCAAACTGAGTCTTTATGGTACCGACGCAAAAATGGACGATTGGCGCTCTCTACGGGATCTCGACAAATCACCTGATCCCGAGGGCGACAGTTTTTCACCCGAGGCTTACAAGGAAATCATCGGTAAAGAGTTTCGCGGTTCAAGTGGCGTACTTCGCCAACCGCTGGAAGCGCAGTTCCTGAACAACCTCGACAGCCGGGTCTGTAAGGCGCAAGCCTGCAGTTTCGAATATGAATACCCGTACTTCATCCGAAGTCCCGACGGTATGTATCACCTGGTTTATTCCTGGAACAACACCTTCATCAAGCACGTCACCTTCAACGATGCATGGTTGTCGGAGCGTGCCAAATGATCAACCTGTGGCAAGCCCATATCAGCTTCACAATGATCATTTTCCTGTTGCTGCCTTCTTTTGGCTTGAAGAGAACCGCGCGGATCGCGCTGTTGGTCGCATTGCTGGCAGCCAGCTTCATACCGCTGGATGGCTTGTCGATGGCTGCGTACTTGCGCAGCCACATTGATGACCTTGCGGTCACGACACTGGTTTTCATGGCGTGGGGCTGTTTGCGTCGACTGGGTTTCCTGCCGCCTGCGCAGCAAAGCACGACCAGCGTATTGATCATCTTCGCTGCGATGGCGCTGGTGCTCTACCCGGCAACGCTGGGGTTGACTTATCTGGACCCTTACCGGTTTGGCTTCAGCCCGCGTCCGATGCTGATCTTCGTCGCACTGCTCACGGCAGGCCTGTTTTACCTGCGCAGCTACCTGGCAGTCGTGATGCTGGCCATTGCGACCCTGGCTTTCATCGTCGGGGTAAAACCTTCGCATAACTATTGGGATTACCTGGTTGATCCGCTGCTGGGCCTGTATTGCTGCGTGGCACTGCTGATGCTTGCGGTGCGCTGGACGTATGGCTGGCTAAACACGTTGCGTGGCTCAGTGAAAGACTCCGGATCCGTTTGAGATTCAACGACATTTTTATTAGGGGAACAGGGATGGGTTGGCTGCAATCGAGACGTTTGCATTATTGGCTAGGCGCAACAGCGATTGCGTTTGTGCTGTTTGCATTGCTACGAGTGGTGTTCTTTTTCGGATTCTCCGGTTTCGACGCCAGAGCATTGAGCGACGACCATACAGTCCTGGAAACCCTGGGCATCGGCTTTCGTTTCGATCTGCGCCTGGCCATCCTGGTCATGTTGCCACTGGCGTTGCTGGCCTGGATTCCGCGTTGGAATCTCGTCAGCCGCCGCCTGCTTCGCCCATTGGCACGCGTGTATGTGTCAGTCGCCATGGGCGCCCTGCTGCTGATCTATATCGTCGATTTTGGCCATTACGCCTACCTGGGCGTGAGGATCAACGCCACCGTGCTGCGCTTCATCGAAGACGCGCAAATATCCCGTGACATGGTCTGGCAAACCTACCCGGTCATCTGGATTTCGCTGGGGTGGCTGGCAACGGTTGCACTGGTGACGCTGGCCCTGGTGCGCCTGGAACGCGTGACACTGGACCGCCCCCGCAAAGCCATTCACCCGCTCTCCGCCACCTGGGGTGGCGCGTTGATGGTCGTGCTGGTGCTGCTGGGTATTTTGGGCCGTGTCGAGAACATGAACCTTGAAAACCCTGTCCCGTTGCGCTGGAGCGATGCGTTCTTCTCTGGCAATAACCAGGTCGCCGCGCTGGGCCTGAACCCGGTGATTTTCCTTTACGACACAGTCAAGGTCGGCCAGTCGCGCTATGACGAAGCGCAGGTGCGTGAACACTACGCCGTGATTGCCAAGTACCTGGGGGTCGACCAGCCCGACCCGCAAGCCCTGAATTTCGTCCGTCATCAAGCGCCACAACCCTACAAAGTATCGAGCACACGGCCGCCGAACGTGATGTTTGTCATGCTTGAATCCCTGGGTACCAGTGCCGTCGGCGCCTATGGCAACCCGATCAATCCGACGCCCAATATCGATCGTCTGGCCACGCAGAGCTGGTTCTTCGAGCACTTCTATGTTCCGGTCACCGGGACCGCAAAAACCGTTTGGGCCAGCATCAGCGGGATTCCAGACGTCACTCGACAGGAAACCGCGACGCGTAATCCGCTGATCACCAAACAGCACACATTGATCAATGCCTTCACCGGTTACGAGAAGATCTACACCATTGGCGGCAACTCCGGTTGGGCCAACATGAACGCCTTGATCCGGCAAAGTATCGACGGGGTTCGTTTGCTCGAAGAGCGGAACTGGGAATCCCCGGTCGTGGATGTCTGGGGGATTTCAGATCTGGATCTGTTCAAGGAAACCGACAAGATCCTGCAAGCCCTGCCCAAGGACAAACCGTTCTTTGCCTATGTGCAGACGGCCGGCAACCATCGTCCCTTCACGATTCCCAAGAGTAATGACGGATTCGAGGTCAAGCACCCTACCCTGGCGGAAGTTCAGGCCGCAGGGTCGCGCAGTGTCGAGCAGTACAACGCCGTGCGCTTGCTGGACTTCAACATCGGACGTTTGATGGAAATTGCCAAGGAAGGTGGTTACTACGACAACACAATTTTCGTGCTGTTTGGCGACCATAACACCCGTATCGCCCAGATCCCTTTCCTGGCACCGGCTTATGAGCAACTGGGTCTGGAAAGCAACGCGGTGCCCATGATCATCCACGCACCGGGCCTGCTCGGTACGCGGACCGTCAAGGAAGCCGTCGGCCTGGTGGACTTGCTGCCAACCGTGGCAGGCATGGCCGGCCTCGAGTTTCGCAACAGCGGCCTGGGACGTGATATCCAGCAGCCTGCGCCCGAGGGTGAACGCGTGGTGCCGCTGGTGCTGCGTGAAGGCACGTTCCCGTTGATTGCGGGCGTCACTCAACACTATATGGTGCAGATGCAGCACGACGGCAGCTCGCCGACGCTGCACGACCTGGCGTCACCGACGCCGCTGGACAACGTGGCCCCGCAAAATCCCGAAGAGTTCAATCGCCTGGTGCAGCTGACCCGCGGCTTGCATGAAACTTCAAGGTTGATGCTGTACCAGAACGTGCGCAAGTAACCGGGTTCGCCAGCCCGATTGCGTCGGGGCCGGACTACCGCGCCGGCTCCGATCGCGTGCACGCACTATTATCTACTCGCGATTCTCGTCCTGCCCTTCCTTCCAGTCCTCTGGGTGGACCTTGAGATAGCTGCTGACAGCGACGCCTAATGTCGGAAAGAACGCAGCTTCGCCAAACCGCTCGAAAAGTCCGAATCGCTTCAACTTGTCTTTGACGGGATCCTTCATCTCGGCCACGCATAACGTGATGCCCGCCGCGCTCAAGGTTTCGTCCAGTTCGGCCAGCATGTCGGCGGAAGTCACATCCACGCTGGTGACCGGTTCCGCTGCTACCACCAGCCAACGAACCGGCGTGGGCGATGTCGCCACGGCGTCCAGCACTCGGTCATGGAACAGTTCTGCGTTGGCAAAAAACAACGGGGCATCCCAGCGAAACAGCACCAGACCGGGAATAAGACGCGCATCCGGATAACGCGTGATGTCGTGATAGCCCTGGATGCCTTTGGCGCGACCCAAAACCGCAGAATACGGACGCCAGGCATCCCATAGAAACTCGATCACAGCGACGACGATGGCCAGGCCAATGCCCTCGATGGCGCCGAATACGGCCACACCTGCCGTACAAACGATCGACAACCAGAATTCCCAGCGCTGCATACGATAAATCCGTCGCAGGTCGGCAACTTCCATCAGGCCGATCGCCGATGCGATGACCACCGCCGCCAATGCGCTGGTGGGCAGGTTCTTCAGCAAATCCGGGGCAAACATCAGCAATAAAGCAACCGCCAGCGCGCCCACCACGCCGGTGAGTTGGGTTCGGGCGCCTGCGGCCTCGGCCACGGGAGTCCGTGACGAACTGCTGCTGATGGGAAAGCCCTGGAACAAACCGCCGGCGAGGTTGGCGACGCCGAGTCCTACCATCTCCTGGTTTGGGTCGACATAGGTCTGGGTCCGTGCCGCATAGACACGCGAGAGCACACTGGTGTCGGCGAACGAGACAAGCGCAACGGCGCAACCCCCGATCAGCACAGGAACGATATCGGCGCTGCGGATCCAGGGGATGGCAAACGCCGGCAAGCCTTGGGGCAGAGAACCGAGGACCGCCACATCGTAGGCTGCAAGGTCCAGCACGCCAACCGCGACGGTGGCTCCTGCCACGGCGATCAGAATCCCCGGCACGCGTTTCTTGTCCTTGAGCAACAAGATGACCGCCACGGTGGCCGCGCCGATCATGAAGGTGGTCCAGTTGGTTTTTCCATCCATCACCGAGGTGGCAATGGCCCATAGGTTGCGCAACGGTGCGTCGGTTTCGATCGAAAAGCCGAAAAACCTGGGTAGTTGACTGATCAATACCGTCAATGCGATTCCGTTCATGTAGCCATAGCGGATCGGTTTGGAAAGCAGCTCGGTGACAAAACCCAGCCGCGCGACACCGGCCAGGATGCACACCGTCCCCGAGACGATCGCCATCATGCCGGCAAGGGCGATCGCGCGATGCGGGTCGCCACCGGACAACGGCAGTACTACAGCGAGAATGACGGCTGCCAATGAGGAATCCGGCCCCAGCACCAGGATTCGGCTGGGGCCGAACAACGCATAAGCGAGCAATGGAACAATGGTCGCGTAAAGGCCATAAATGCCGGGCACCCCCGATGCCACCGCGTAGGCGATGCCGACGGGCACCAGCATGGTGGTGAGCACGAGTCCGGCCACAATGTCGTGCTGCAACCATTCCATCTTATAGCTGCCCAACGTGCGCAGCCCCGGCAGCCAACGGCGCCAGCCGGTTTGATCGCCAGTATGCCTGCGCGTAATCCTGCCCGGTTCAGGAACGGGGGGCGGAGCATCCGAATCGCTCATGGGACTTTAGCCCTCAGGGGTAACAAGTAGCGTGCGGTACGTATGGAACAAGCTCGAGATTTATTCCCACTGCGATCATGCTCGGTAGTGAGTGAAAGATTCAACGATGGATTTAGCTCCCTGCAAACTCACCGTCGACCGCGTCGGGGCCGGACTACCGCGCCGGCTCCGATCGCGTGCCTGTCAGGCAGTGATCAAACGTCGCAAATTCATAAATATTCGCCGGTCAAACGATGTTTTTCTCCTAAGTCTCAGCAGATGATGTCAGTGTGCCTTCATTGCAACTGACGCTGACCTCTCGATCGCTATCGCTTAGCTGACTCAGGAATTACGGACTATGGAAAGCTGGAAAATCAGGACTCATCTGCTTGTGCTCACCAGCACTTTGTTGCTGGGTTTGTTGTGTGTCGGCGGGCTTGGACTCTTGGGAATGCAATCCGCTGTACGCAGTCTGGAGACCGTGTATCTCGATCGAGTCGTGCCGCTGCGGGACTTGAAAAAAATCGCTGACCTGTACGCCGTGGACATCGTCGATGCCACCCACAAGGCACGCAATGGCAACTTCACCAACGCTGAATCATTGGCCCGGATAGAGCAAGCGCAGAGGGAAATCGATCAGACGTGGCAAGCGTACAAATCGACTCAACTGATCCCCGCAGAAACCCGTTTAATCGCGCAAATCAACCCGCTGATGGAAGCCACCCACGGGCCATTGAAAAACTTGCAGGGCATGCTGCGCCAGAACGACAACGCCGGTCTCGCACGTTTCGCGACAGATCAGTTGTATCAACTGATCGATCCCTTGTCAGGCAAGTTTTCCGAGTTGATCGAGGTTCAACTGGTGGAGGCCAAAAACCAGTTCGAGCAGAACCAAATCGCCTATAACTCCAGTCTTCAGTTCAGCCTGTTAATTCTGGCATTGGCGCTGATCGCGGGCGTGGCCTACACGTTTTTGTTCTCCCGACTGTTGAGCCGCCAGCTCGGTGCCGAACCGGCAGAACTTGCCGCCATCAGTTCGAACATCGCCCAGGGGAAACTGGCCGCTACACAGTTTGATCGACAACAGCAGTCGACGGGTGTGCTGCACTCCGTCCAGGCGATGCGCCACAGCCTGAGCGACATGATCGGCAAGATCAGCCAGGCCTCCGAGCAGATCGAGGGTGCCACGCTGCAACTGTCTGCATCCTCCGAACAAGGATTGAGCAGCGCCGCCCTGCAAAGCGAGACAGCCTCCTCCATGGCGGCCACAGTAGAAGAGCTTTCCGTCAGCATCACTCACATCGCCGACAATGCTCGACAGGCTCAGAGCACCGCGCAGAAAGCGGGCGAAATCACCAGCGAAGGCATGGAGGTCATGCAGGCATCCATCCAGGAAATGGACCAGATTGCCGATCTGGTTGCACAAAGCTCATCGGACATCGATCAACTGGCGATTCAGTCTAACGACATCAGTCTGATTGTCGGGGTGATTCGGGGCATCGCCGAACAGACCAATCTCCTGGCCCTCAATGCCGCCATCGAAGCGGCTCGCGCGGGCGAGCAAGGTCGCGGCTTCGCCGTGGTCGCCGATGAAGTGCGCAGCCTGGCCGCCCGCACAGCCCAATCCACCACGGAAATCGTGGCCTTGGTCAATGCCATACAAAGCGGCATGGTCAAAGCTAAAGACAGCATGGCCACCGGCTGTGAGCGCGTGACCCATGGCCAGAAACTGGTCGAAAGCGCGGGCCTTTCCATGGGCAGGATCAAGGGTGCACTGGACGAATCCCTTGCGGCGGTCAGTTTCATTTCGTTGTCGCTCCAGGAACAACGCGCCGCCAGTGAACAGGTCGCCTGCAACGTCGAAAGAGTGGCGCAAAGTGTGGAAGAGAACGCCACAGCCCAAGGCGGGATCGTTCGCACAACCCAGGAACTTAAGGCAATGTCCGACGGACTGGGCGTTATTCTGCAGCGGTTCAGTTTCTAAAAGACCGGGGCTCCGTCAAACCATCGACGGCAGTTTACTGAGCAAGGGCTCGTCACATCGTCGCGCTACTGATCCAGCCGTAGATTCGCTACTATGTTTGACCGTTTCCTTTACCGTCAGCTTTCCTCACTTTGGAGCCCGAATGCCTAGTCAAAAGGACATCGCCGCCGAAAGCGGCGCACCGATGATCCCTGAACAGCGCCGTGAATTGATGCTGCGACAGTTGCGCAAGCATCAGGTGCTGAGCGTTCATCAATTGATGGAAATGTTCGACTGTTCGCACATGACCATTCGCCGCGACATCGCGTTGCTGGAGCAGGAAGGTCGTGCTTACTCGGTAACAGGTGGGGTGCGGATCGCCAGCCAGCTCCATAGTGAGCCCAGCCATCAGTTCAAGGCGGTGGTCGAGTTGCCACAGAAGCAGGCCATGGCCAAGCTCGCCGCCCGGTTACTGCATGCCGATATGACGATTTACCTGGATGCGGGCACCAGCACACTGGAAATCGTCTCCTACATCAAGGCGCTTTCCGGCATGACCGTGGTGACTAACGACTTCGGTATTGTCCAGGCCCTGATTGACGCCCCCCATGTCACGGTGATTCATACCGGCGGGCAGCTGGATCACTCAAATCAATCGTGCGTGGGCGGCCTGGCGGTTGCCACCTTGCGTCAGGTCGTCACCGATATCGCCTTCATATCGACCAGTTCCTGGGATTTGCGTCGGGGCCTCACCACGCCTTCGGCGCTGAAGGTGGAGGTCAAGCAAGCCGCGATGCAATCGGCTTCGCAAGTGGTGCTGGTGGCCAGCAGTTCGAAATATGGCACCTTCAGTATGTACAGGATCGCCGGGCTCGAGCAGTTCGACATCATCCTCAGCGATGACGCGTTGACCCCTGCCGCGGCCGATGGCATCCGCAAGCAGGGTGTCGAGCTGTTGCTGCCGTCGGACAATGTTTCGGCGTGAAACAACGGGCTCTTGCATCCAGCAGAGCCCGGCTCCCCTCCTGTGCTGCGCCTAGCGCGCCTTCCAGTCCCGCAACCACTGCAAACCGGCAGACGTTTCGCCTCGCGGCCGGTACTCGCACCCTACCCACCCGTCATAACCCAACTGGTCGATCAGCTCGAACAGATAGGGATAGTTGACTTCGCCCAAGTCCGGTTCATGCCGGTCAGGTACGCCGGCGATCTGGATATGGCCGATTCCGTCGAAGTCCCGACGTAGTTTCGTGGCCAGGTCGCCCTCGACGACTTGGCAGTGATAGCAGTCGAACTGGACTTTCAGGTTACTGGCGCCCACTTCCTTGCAGATGGCCTGGGCCTGATCCTGCCGATTGAGGAAAAAGCCCGGCATGTCCCGTGTATTGATCGGCTCGAGCAAAACTGTGACGCCTACCTTGGCCGCCTGTGCTGTGGCGTAGGCAAGGTTCTCCAGGTAGATGCCGTAATGCCGTACCCGGTCACCCTCGGAGGGCAGCAGGCCGGCCATGACATGGATGCGTGAATTGCCCAGCACGCCGGCGTATTCCAGTGCGCGATCAAAACCGCTACGAAATTCACTTTCCCGACCGGGCAACGACACCGTGCCCCGCTCGCCCGCCGCCCAATCACCGGGCGGCGCATTGAACAGTGCCTGTACCAGGCCGTTGTCACTCAAGCGTTGTTTGAGCTCTTGAGCGCTGAAGTCGTAGGGAAACAGATACTCCACCGCTTCGAAACCATCGGCAGCCGCAGCGGCGAAACGATCCAGAAACTGATGCTCCGGGTAGAGCATGCTTAGATTGGCAGCAAAACGAGGCATGGTAGCTCCTATATTTTGTAGGAGCCGAGCTTGCTCGCGATGGCGATCTCAAGGACGCCATCACCGGCAAGCCGTGCTCCTCCAGTTCGTTAGACAAAAGGCCAGATCAACAGGGTAATACAGAAACCCAAGGTGCCGAGCAAGGTGGTCAATACCGTCCAGGTGCGCAATCCGTCGGCCACATTCAGCCCGGCCAGTTTGGTGAAAATCCAGTAACCGGCATCATTGATATGGGACATGGCCAACCCGCCGCCGCCCATGGCCAGGCACAGCAACGCCATGTGGTTCGGGGTGAGATTGAGGGTCGCAATCAGCGGACTGATGATGCCGGCAGTGGTCACCAGCGCCACAGTGGTCGAGCCCTGCACTGCGCGCAACAACATGGTCAGCAGAAAGCCCAGCGCCAGCACCGGCAGACCGGTGGTGCGCAACATATCGGAGACCACGGCACCAATTCCGGTATCCACCAGCACCTTGCCGAACACACCGCCGGCACCGGCAATCAGAATCACCATGGCCACACCGGGCAAGGCCGAACCGATCACATCGGACACCTGAGTGCGGCTCCAGCCCCGACGCGAGCCCAGCAGCCAGGCACACAGCAAGGTGTCGATCAGCAACGCCACCAGCGGAGCGCCGAGCACGGTCATGATGCCGCGCAGGGTCGATTCGGCGGGCAGCAATGAGGTGGACAGAGTCCCCAGCAGAATCAGAATGATGGGTAGCAGGATCAGGCTGACGATCAGACCAAAACCCGGCGCCGGTGCTGGCGGCAGCTTGGAAACGATGCTGCTGGTGGCCTCTTCCAGGCCCATGTGCGACACGGCGACGGCAGCTTGCGCAGTGCTCTTGTCGTTGCCATTGGACCAGGCGGCCAGATCTTCATTGGTGACATGCGGACCGTAGACCTCGGCACGAATATCGTCAGTCATCGGGTACACCCGACGGGTCATGCGCCCGGCCACGCGGTAACCGATATAGCAAAGGAACGCGGTGATTGGCAGCCCGAACATCAGCACCCGGCCCAGATCAGCGCCTAATTGGCTGGCAGCGGCCACTGCGCCCGGGTGTGGCGGCAGAAAGGCGTGTACGGTCAACAAAGCCGCGCACATCGGCAGCGCGAACACCAATAGCGGCTTACGCGCACTGCGGGCAACGCCATAAGCCAGCGGCATGAGGATGATCACGCCGACCTCGAAGAACACTGGCACCCCGACCATGAAGCCGGCAATCGTCAACGCCAGGGGAGTACGCCGATTGCCGAAACGAGAAATCAGCGTCTTTGCCAGCGCCTCGGCGCCACCGGAGAGTTCGATGATCCGCCCGATCATCGCGCCCAAGGCAATGATGATCGCGATATGGCCTAAGGTCTTGCCCATGCCTCCTTCGATGGTAGCGACCAGATCGGCCGGTTTTACCCCGGCCACCAGCGCCACCAGAATGCTCACCAGCATCAAGGCCACGAAGGGCTGGAACTTGTACTTGAGCACCAGAAACAACAACAGAGCGATCCCTAGCCCCGCGGTAACCAAAAGGATTAACGGGCTCATTTCAGAAGCCCTCCATGCCGGGAGAGCGAAAGGGTTGTTCTAAAAATGCAGCAGTGAAAGTGAGTCATGCCTGGATGTCCTCTTGTTATTGTATTTTTCAGGCAAGCCGGGGTCATTGGGAGTCGCTGCGCGTCTCCCGAACAAGGCCTGCGCTCTTGATCTGTCGTGTTATGTCGTGCTGAACCAGCGCTCTACCAGTGCGCGCCAAAGGTCTCTCGCAGCTCGTCCAGCGCTGCCTGGTCGAGCGGTTCGGGTTTGGGGTTGCTCATCAGCCACAGCCGCGCGGTTTCCTCGAGTTCTTCCAGGGCGTAGCTGGCCCTGGATACCGAACTCTCCCAGACCACCGGACCCAGCCGTTCAAGCATTACGCCGCGAACGCTGTTGGCCAGTTGAGCAACCTGTTCGGCAACCTTCGGCGAACCGGGTCGCTGGTAGCCAATCAACGGGATATGCCCGACTTTCATGACCTGATACGGCGTCAGCGGCGGCAGAATGTCGTCCGCCTGCCAGACACCGACCAGCGTCAACGCCACCAGATGGGTGGAATGGGTATGCACCACGCCACCGACACTCGGGTTGCGGTCGTAGACCTGGCGATGCAGCGCCAGGGTCTTTGAAGGTTTGTCACCGGACACCCATTCACCGGCCAGATTGACCTTGGCGATGGTCGCCGGATCGAGGCGGCCGAGGCAGACGTCAGTCGGGGTGATCAACCAGCCGTCGTCCAGGCGCGCGCTGATATTGCCGGCGCTGCCAACGGTGTAACCGCGCTGGTAAAGGCTGCGGCCCACCTCACAGATTTCTTCGCGCAGGGCGTTTTCGTTACTCACTGCGCGGCTCATTGCGGGCCTCCGGCCTGGGCGAGTTGATTCAAGGCTTTGCTGAAGAAGTCCCGGCCACCGAAGTTGCCCGATTTGAGTGCCAGCGCCAAAGGCTCGTCAGTACTGCTGACGGTCGCTGGCACACCCGGATCGATCTGCGCGCCGATCTGCAGCAGTTGTACGCCCAGCGCCTGAACCACAGCGCCCGAGGTTTCTCCGCCGGCGATCACGAAGCGGCGCACACCGCTCTGGCGCAGACCGTGTGCAATTTCGCCAAAGGCGTTTTCCACCAGGCTGCCAGCTTGCTCCACACCCAATTGCTGTTGCACCGACTTGACCTCTTCCGGTGAACTGGTGGCGTAGATCAATACGGTTTGTTCGTTATCACGGGCGAAGGTCAAGGCTTGCGCCACCACCGGTTCACCCGCCGCCAAGGCCAGCGGATCAATGCGCAAGGCTGGCCGACCGGCTTCGAGCCACGCCGCCACTTGCCCATTGGTGGCGATCGAAGCACTACCGGCCAACACCACTTCTCCACCGAACACTGCCGGGAGTTTCGAGGCATCGAGGTCGCGCAACTTGCCGGCGCGACGGAAATTTTCCGGCAAGCCCAAGGCCAGCCCCGAACCACCCGTCAACAAGGGAAGATCGGCGCAGGCGGTACCGAGGGTGTACAAATCGCTGTCAGACAAGGCATCGGCGATTGCCATGCCGACACCTTGAGCCTTCAACTCTGCGATTCGCGTACGTACCGGCTCGATACCGCGGGCAATGGTGTCGTAGCGCAACAGGCCGACATTCAGGCGGGTCTGCGATTGAAGCACCCGAACCAGATTGGCATCGTCCATCGGCGTCAGCGGGTGATGTTGCATACCCGACTCGCTGAGCAACTGATCCTGCACAAACAAGTGGCCGCGAAAGATCGTCCGGCCATTCTCAGGGAATGCCGGGCAGGCCAGGGTGAAGTCGCTACCCAGTGCGGCCAGCAGTGCTTCGCTGACCTGGCCGATATTGCCGGCTGCGGTGGAGTCGAACGTCGAGCAATACTTGAAGAAGATCTGCTCGCAGCCTTGTTCGCGCAACCAGGCCAGCGCGGCGAGGGACTGTTCGACCGCTTCGGCGACCGGCGTGGTACGGGATTTCAGGGCAATGACGATCGCATCGGCGTCAAGCCCGGCGGCTACGTCTGCGCTCGGGATACCGATGCTTTGCACGGTGCGCATTCCGCCGCGCACCAGCATGTTGGCAAGGTCCGTGGCACCGGTGAAATCGTCGGCGATGCAGCCCAGCAGCGGGCGTGCGGTGGAGGTAGTCATGGGGTGTTCCTCAAACGGACTCAGGCTTGGCAGTTGGCAATTCGATGCCCGGGAAAATCTTGATCACCGCCGAGTCGTCCTCACGGCCGAAGCCGGCACTGGATGCCTGCATGAACATCTGGTGAGCAGTGGCCGACAGCGGCAGCGGGAATTTGCTGGCCCGGGCGGTATCCAGCACCAGGCCCAGGTCCTTGACGAAAATATCCACCGCGGACAACGGTGTGTAGTCAGCCTTGAGAATGTGCGGTACGCGGTTTTCGAACATCCAGGAATTACCGGCGCTATGGGTGATCACCTCATACAGCGCATCGGCATCGACCCCTTCACGCAGGCCCAGCGCCATGGCTTCGGCAGAAGCGGCGATATGCACACCGGCGAGCAACTGATTGATGATTTTTACCTTCGAACCCAGGCCATGGACGTCACCCAGGCGATAGACCTTACCGGCCATGCCAGCCAGGATCGACTCAGCCTTGGTATAGGCGTCTGCTGGGCCCGAGGTCATCATGGTCATCTCGCCAGCGGCAGCTTTGGCGGCGCCCCCGGAAATCGGTGCATCCAGATACAGCAGGCCCAACGCGGCCAGGCGCCGGCCCAGATCCACGGCATAGGTCGGGGCCACGGTGGCGCAGCCGATCACCAGACTGCCCGGCCGCAGTGAGGCCACGGCCCCCCCCTCACCAAACAATACGGTCTCGGTCTGCTCGGCGTTGACCACCACGGTAATGATCACGTCACACTCAGCGGCCATGTGCGATGGCGAAGGGCAAGCCACTCCGCCCTCCCCGGCGAACTGTTCTGTTACGGCAGCGCGTACATCGCAGGCATGCACATTGAAACCGCTGCGCAACAACGAGCGGGCAATGCCCAGCCCCATCGCGCCCAGACCGACAACACCGACATTCTTGTTATTCATGGCGTACTCCAGAGGAAAGCAGCGACTGCTTCCACGCCTGTAAGGCGCAGACGGCGGGCGCGTTGTAGATAGGACGCGGCAGGCAGGATCAGCACCGAGCGGATAAACCAACTCAGGAGTTATCGGGTTGTCATACCGGTTGGGCAGATCATCCACCAATGAGCGGATTATGTGAAGTATTTTTTCGGAATAACATTTTTTAACATGCTTGCCGATCACAGCATTACCCAGCTATTCCCTGCCTCCACCCACGTACTTCTCCCAATACAAAACCAACACCATCCGTTCTACCATCGCCCAATGCAGCACCCTCCGGCGCGCAGTTCCCTTTGGGAGACCGCAGAATGAAAAGCCGCCTGTACCGCAATTGTTCAGCCTTGTTGATGTTCCTCTACCTGTTTTCCCCGATGCTCCTGACGCGTGCAAACGAGAGCGAGCCCGTCGAGAAAATCGTCCTGAAACTCAGCTGGCTGGATGATCAAGGCAACGCCGTGGGCAAGGGATTCTCCCTGTCCGATATCGAAAACCTGCCTCAAACCTCAATCACCCTGGAGTTGCCGGAGTCTGTCGGCATTGCCGGCGAACACGTCTGGCAAGGGACGCCCCTCAGCAGCCTCGTTGCGCTGAGAGGCCGTAAAACCGACACATTGAAGATTGCCGCGCTCAATGGCTATTCAGTGAGTGTTCCGGTCAAAAACATTGATCGTTACAACCCGACTCTGGTGTATCGCCGCGACGGGATGTTGATCAGCGTGCGCGAAAAAGGGCCATTCCTGCTGATTTACCCCTTCGATAAATTCTCCGAGCTCAATCAGCAGATTTACCTGAATCGCCTGGTGTGGCAGATCAATGAAATTACCCTCCAGTAAACAGGGCGCCCTCGCCCGTCAGGCGAGTAAATCCCACAAGAGCTGGATCACCGAGATTCTGCTGGTGGTGACGCTGTTGATGACCTGCGCGGCGCTGCTGGCGCTGCGTGTTGCGCAGGAGGAAATGACCTCGCTGTCCACACCCAACCAGCACAATGATTTGTGGTACATCGCCAACATATACCGCGAACTGCAACGGCTGGAATTCGTC
Organism: Pseudomonas sp. LBUM1651; assembly: GCF_059716135.1. Lineage (NCBI taxonomy): Bacteria > Pseudomonadati > Pseudomonadota > Gammaproteobacteria > Pseudomonadales > Pseudomonadaceae > Pseudomonas > Pseudomonas sp. LBUM1651. Next base: position 2,991,980 of record NZ_CP166805.1, read on the forward strand.
GCGCGGCATTGTCTGGATATACGTCCCGACTACGATGCACTGTCCATTCGTTTGGAGGTGCTGCAGAGTCTGCTGAGCCAGGGGCAGCCACTTCAATCCTCCGCCGGCCTTCTGAACACCAGCAACTTCCCGGTGGCGCGCTGCACCACCTTGTCGTTCTGATTCAGCGTCTCCATGAACAGCGTCACCACGCCCCGATCCGGTTGGGAGGCGGACGGATCGATGGCCTGCACGGTGCTGAACAGGCGCAACACGTCATCCGGATAGGTCGGCGTCGGCCAACTCAACTCGATGCCCAGGCCAATGATGCCGTCCGCCAGGGGCACGCTGGCCACCAGCATCTTCATGGTCAGGGCTGCGGTGTTCCAGCCGCTGGCTGCCAGGCCGCCGAACAGGCTCAACCCGGCCTCTTCGGCGCTCAGGTGAAAGGGTTGCGGGTCGTACTCGCGAGCAAACGCCAGCATCGCTTCCCGGTGGACGCGAACAGGGTCGCTTTCAAATTCCTGACCCAGGCTCAGGTCATCGAGGTAGAGTTTTTCCCAGGAATGCATGTTCATGATTCATTCCTCCGCAGTGCATTACGAATAGCCGATGTCGCTGAGATCGATGGCCACCAGCAAGGCGTCCTTGTCCGCCTGACCATCAGCCTTGCGTCGATAGGCGCGCCGCTTGCCGGGCATGCGCAAGCCATCGGCTTCGACATAGCCATAAACGTACTGGGCGGCAGGCAGGCCACCGCTGACGTCCACGTTGTAGTCGTGTCGACGTAGCAAGAAGTCTTCACCGAAGTAGAAATCCTGCACGGCGCAGTGAGTGGCGACGCTCTCGGGAAAGGTCACCCGCAATCGCCGCCAGCGCTGCGTGCCCTCTTGCCAGGGCTCGACTTCCTCGGTCACGACACCCGGCCAGGTGAACTGGAAAGGCACGGTCAGGTAGGACCAGAGTGCGTAACCGTTGAAGTACGCGCGGTGCAGGGGATCCCAGGGACTGTTTTCCCCATGGTCGCGGAAGGATTCCCTCGGCGCTGCGCGCTCGGCAATCACCTTGCCGGCGGTATTTTCGATGGCGATTCGATCCGGTGTGTAGGCGGTGAATTGATCGGCGCCACCAAAGGGCGTCACCGAGGCTCGCTGCTCATGCAGCCAGACGGTCATCTCGCGGGGCGCGCTGTCCTGGGTCAGCCCTTTCATCGCCCAAAGCGAGCCACCGGTCACGATGGTGGCGCGTACCTGATTGAAACTGTTCCAGCGTTCCAGACCACCGTGGGCGGTCAGTACCTTAACCAGCAGTTCATCACGCTGCGCGTTCATGATTGCGGCCCTCCTCCCTCCGGCGGCCGATCCTGGACCCATTGCCAGAATAATTGATACCCGACCGCCAGCACCACCGGGCCGATGAACAGCCCGAGAATACCGCCAGTGACCATGCCGCCCAGGGCGCCGATCAGTATCACCGGCATCGGCACATCGACACCACGCCCCAGCAGTAAGGGCTTGAGTACGTTATCCACCAGGCCGGCAACGAAGACATAGATAGCAAAGACGATCGTCGCCGTACTGGCACCTTCCGTGGCGAACACAAAGGCAATCACGGGGAGCGTAATCAACGTCGCCGGCAACTGCATGATTCCGAGCAGCAGCACCGCCAGGGCCAGCAACCCGGCACCGGGAACACCCTTGAACACGAAACCCAGGCCTACCAGCAGCATCTGGATGAAGGCGATGCCGACCACCCCCAGTGCAACCGCACGAATCGTTGCGGTGCACAGCCCGGCGATTTTCGCCCCCTTATCCGGGCCACTGATGCGGGATGCTATCTGAACCGAGCTGCGGTAACCGCTTTCACCATAGGCCATGAAGATCCCGGCGATGATCAAGGCGAAAATGAACATCAGGAAACCCATGCCAACACCGGCGAGTTTGCTCAACAGTGTCAGGCTGACGTCTTTGATCTGCGGAATGTGCTTCTCTGTCAGGCCCGGAAGATCGGTGGAAGCCTGTAGCCAAAGGGCCGACAGAGGCTTGCCCACCAATGGCCATTCGGCTACTGAATCGGCGGGCGGCGGAATGTGGAAACCACCGTTCTTGATCACGCTCATGGCGTGCTCGACCGAGTCGGCAATCGAGGTGCCCAACAGATAAATCGGCACCATCAGGATAAGGATGGCGACCAGTATGATCAGCGTCGCAATGCGCCCTTCCTTTTGCCCCAGCGGTCCTTTGAGCCGCTCTTGCAGCGGGTAAAGGGTGATCGCCAGGATCAGCGACCACAGCATCAGGTCGCGGAACGGGCTGAATATCTCGAAACAGAACAGCACCAGAACGGCAATCAACCCGGCCCGGATAAAAACATCGAGCAGCGTGCGCGTCAGCGTTTTTTCGGAGAACGACGTGGGCTCCATGGATGCCTCCCTGATCACAGCAACGGTACGGGATTGGTTAGCCCAGCATAGACGTTCGATGGAAAACGCGAGGGTTCAACGCAATGATGGCGGCAGCAATGTCGACAACAACGCGATTGGCGCGATGTTCACCTACAACCTCGGCGGGCATGCGTTTGGCCTGGGTTATCAAGGCATGAGCGGCGACACCGGATATGCCTACGTCAGGCACCGATGCGTTCCTGGTGAACTTCGTGCAGATCGGCGACTTCGCCAGCAAGGATGAAAAATCCTGGCAGGCCCGTTACGACTACAATTTTGCCGCGATGGGCGTGCCGGGCCTGACGTTCATGACCCGCTATATCACCGGTGACAATATCGACCTGGGCGGCAACCGTCCGGAAGGCAAGGAGTGGGAGCGCGATACCGACATCGGGTATGTCGTGCAGAGCGGGCCGTTGAAGAACGTTGGGGTTAAATGGCGTAATGCGACGGTGCGTTCGACCAACTTCGGCAGTGATCTGGATGAAAACCGCTTAATCGTCAGTTATACCTTGCCGATCTGGTAAGACTGCATAACGGCCACCACCGCTTCGCCAGCAAGCCGGCTCCTACAAGGTTTGTGTCGTCCACACAACATCGGCACACCCCGATTCTGTAGGAGCCGGCTTGCTGGCGAAGGGGCCTTCAACGACAGCCGGTATTTCGGCCCCTGCCTCTCTCCCCGACACCATCCCGCGGCCGTAGCGATAGTAGGTTAAGATGCCTGCAAACCAGGCTCGCCACGAGACGCCCCGCATGCCAGATAACAGTCGGAACACGCCCCGTCTGATCAAGAAGTATCCCAATCGCCGACTGTATGACACCCACACCAGCAGTCACCTGACGCTCGCGGACATACGCCAGTTGGTCGTCGACAAGGTTTCGTTTCAGGTGGTCGATGCCAAGTCTGGCGAGGATCTGACTCGCAGCATCCTGCTGCAGGTGATTCTGGAAGCGGAAAGCGGCGGTGAGCCGATCTTCACCAGCGACATGCTGATGGGGATTATCCAGTTCTACGGTCCCTATCAGGGTGTGCTGGGCAGCTACCTCGACAAAAGCATTCAGACCGTGATCGACATCCAGTCCCAGACTGGCGCGCAATCCTCCGAAGCCTGGAGCACCTTCATGCACCAGCAGGCACCGGTCATGAAGGACCTGATGCGCCAGTATGTCGACCAGTCCAAGGCGCTCTACCTGAACACGCAAAACATGTTCGGCCTGTTCACCGGCAAACCTGAAAGCGAAAACGGCACGAAAAAAAATGGCGACGGGGAGTAAACCCGTCGCCATCGGTGCTGCCGGCCTGATTTGACTTACTTGTTACCGTTGGTGGCCTTGGCGCTGGCTTCCGGCGCTGCTTTGGCGGCAGCGGCAGTGGCGGCGTCAAAATTGCTCTGAGCCACATCGGAAGCCTGTTTCACGGCTTTCTGTGCGCTTTCAAACACGGTACCGGCATTCGCCAGGCCGGACTTGAATGCAGCCACTACAGGCTTGGAGCCGGCCGGTGCATTCTTGCTGATCGATTCAACAAACTCATTCACCTGCCGGGTGCCCGCCTCGACCTGACTCGACGTCAGTTTGGCGATGTCCGACTGCGTGCCCACGATCAGCGCTTGAACCTGACGATTGAACTCAGCCAGACGTTCGCTTTGCGCGCTTGGCTGGGTGAACGACGCCTGCAAATCAGCAAACCCTTGTGCATCACGGACGGCCAGCAGTTTGCGCACGCCTTCGAAATGCTCTTCGGTGGAGTCACGCAGTGCCTGGAACTGCAACTGGCTCAGCTGTTCAACGCTGGCGAACACTTTGCCGCTGATTTGCTGCAGCAGGTCGAGGTTGGCTTTCTGAGCGGTTTGCAGATTTTCCGGGTTGAAAAAAGACATGCTTGAATCTCCTGGTACTGGAAGGCCCGGATGGGCCTGAGGACGCGATAGCGATCCTGCCAGTCATCGCGCCGGGTTTGATATTGCAGTGCACAAAACTATTTGGCAATGACTATTTTGTGCAGCGCACAATAAAGTTCGCTTCCTCGGCTGATATTCCCTATACACTCGTGAAAATCGAATGACCGGCTTGGCTTCTATTAGTCAGGGCGACGTTCCCACGCATGGCGTCAGGAGTTCACGATGGGTCAGGAAGAAAATATTGCGCTGCAAGATGAAGGGCTTTCAGGTCCGTCCGGTTTGTTTGAGCATCTGAACCATCTCCAGCGCCTCAACACCCTCAACGTTCTCGACGCCGCGCAACAGCGCCAGGCCAAAACCTACGCGCCTTCAAGCCTTGGGCTACTCACACAGCCGAACGCCGCTGACTGGCAGGAATATGTCACCGACCTGGGCCAACGCAGCGTGCTGTTCTGGGACACCTTGCGTCAGCGCGGTGACAACACCCTGGCCCACGAACGCGCCGGGTATCCGCTGCTGCTCAAGTTCAATCATGAAACCCTGGTCGCCGGCGAAGACCTGCTTCGCCCGGTCAACTACTCGTTGCTGCAGATCCTCGCGAGCCCCGCGCAACTGCTCGACAGCAAAAAACAGCCGGTGATCATCATTGACCCACGCGGCGGTCACGGCTCCGGGATTGGCGGTTTCAAACAGGATTCGGTCATCGGCGAAAGCCTGCGCGCCGGCCATCCGACCTACTTCATCTCGTTCAGCCATTCGCCACGCCCGGGGCAAACCCTGGCGGACATCGTTGAAGCCCAGGCGCGGTTCCTCGAAGAGGTCAGCGCGCGACATCCCGCCAGCGCCAAACCCGTGGTGATCGGCAACTGCCAGGCCGGCTGGGCATTGATGGGCCTGGCGGCGACCCGCCCGGAACTACCAGGACTGATCATCGTCAATGGTGCGCCGTTGTCGTACTGGGCCGGCGTCAATGGGCGCAATCCGATGCGCTACACCGGCGGTTTGCTGGGTGGCGGCTGGATGGCGCGCCTGGGCAGCGACCTGGGCAATGACCGTTTCGACGGCACCTGGCTGGTGAGCAATTTCGAAAGCCTCGACCCGGCCAACACCTGGTGGGGCAAGTACTACCACCTGTTCAGCGAAGTCGACAGCGAAGCCCCGCGCTTTCTGGATTTCGAACGCTGGTGGGGCAGCCCGACCCTGCTCAATGGTGAAGAGATCGAGATGATTGTCGACGATCTGTTCATCGGCAATCAGCTGTCCGGCGGCCTCGGGCGCAAGAGCAGCGGGCTCGACCTCAAACGCATCGAAGTGCCGGTGGTGGTGTTCTGCTCCTATGGCGACAACATCACCTCGCCGCAGCAGGCGCTGGACTGGATCACCGACGTCTATCCCAGCGATCTTGCCCTGCAAAATGCCGGTCGCACTATCGTTTACCTGCGGCACGCGAGCATCGGTCATCTGGGCATCTTCGTGTCGGGTGAAGTGGCGCGGCGTGAACACCGTGAATTGCTGGGCGCGGTCGACGCTATCAACGAACTGCCGGGCGGACTCTATGAAATGCTCATCGAGGACCTGCCGGAAAACCCGGATACGCCGTACGCCGTGCGTTTCGAGCCACGGCGTATCGCCGACATCCACGGTGAAGTGCCGCCGCCCCGTGACGACGATCGCGAATTCGCGCTGGTCGAACGTGCCTCTGATTTCAACAACACGCTTTACGACGGATTTGTACGGCCGTGGTTGCGTCAGTTGATCAACGAGCCAACCGCCGAAATGATGCGCAAGGCACATCCGTTCCACCAGCAACAGGTGATGTGGAACAGCCTGAACCCGGCGCTCTGGTGGCTGGCAGGCAGTGCCGCTCAAGTGAGCAAGGATCGACATCCCGCCAACCCGTCCAATCCGTTGCTGGCCTGGCAGGAACTGTTTTCCAACCAGATACAGGACGCCTTGAACGGCTATCGGGACCTGCGTGATGCCGCTCAGGAGATGAGTTTTTACGGCGTGTATGGCGTCCTCAATAGCCTCGCCGACAATACCCCGGGACGAGATCTCCAGGCGCATGCCAGGCAGCACGATCAAGTCCTGACCGAACGCCTTCAGGACGCCCTGCCCCTTGGCGGTTTGATGGAAGCCTTGATCCGGATCCTGTTCCTGCTGGGCCGCGGGAGCGATGAACCGGGCAAGCAAAGCGTCGAGAAACTGATCCTGCAATTGCAAGTACTGCTGCAGGACTACAGCGCCGAACCGCCGGACCTGCGCGAAACCCTTCGCCTGCAAAAACTGCTGGTCGCCACCCACCCGCAGGAAAGCCTGCACAGCTTGCCCCTGATGCTGGTTGTGGCCGAAGAACGCCAACAAGTGCTGGCGGCCGTCGCCAATTTGTTGCCGGAACTGCTGACCAGCGGCGCAGATAACCCGTTCTGGTGTGAATTGCACACGCTGCTCGATGTGCCGCTGCCGGGTTTCAGCCTGACTCAACCTCCAGGTGAAGCCGATGCTGTCGAGCCGTCAATCCCGGAGGCCCTTGAGCCAGTCACCTCGGTAACGCCGAAAAAAACGCGCAAACCCGCCAAGGGCAAAAAAGGCGCGAAGAAACCTGCTGCACCCTGATGAGCAACCAGTGGGAGCGGGCCTGTGTGTGTGTGTGTGGCGAGGGAGCTTGCTCCCGCTGGGTCGCGAAGCGGCCCCAAAAGCTTTGCGACTGCTTCGCAGCCGAGCGGGAGCAAGCTCCCTCGCCACGCAGGCCCGCTCCCACAGGGGATTCGTTGTTCACGAAAGTCACACCGGCGCGGCTTCCTCGATCTCAATCGATTCATCGGAGCGGTACTGCCCCGGTGTCATGCCAAACCAGCGGCTACAGGCTTTGTTGAAGCTGCTGTGATCATGAAAACCAAGGAGATACGCGACATGCTTCATGTTGAAGTGAGAATGACGCAGGTAGAAATCCGCCAGTTGTCGACGCACCGCGTTCATCACGTCCTTGAATTGTGTCCCTTCCTTTTCCAGCGCACGTTGCAGCGTTCGCTTGCTGATGTTCAAGGCCGCCGCGATCGACTCCATGTCGCACTGCCCCTGCCCCTGCCCCTGACTCAAGCGCTCGGTAATCAGCGCGCGAATCCGGCCGACAATGCAAAAACCAAACAGCACGTCCATTTGCGCCTCGGCAAAGCTGTCATGCAGCACCGCCAACGCTTCGTTGGCCATGCTCAACGGCCGCATCAGCTCCTGCCCGTCAAACAAAATGCTGTCGTAAGGCGCGTCGAAATGCAGATTGCAGCCAAACAGCCGTCGATGCTCGGAGATGTCTTCAGGTTTGGGATAGGTGAACTCGACACTCAAGGGTTGCGGTGCGTTGCCGCCCGACAGCTTGCGACAGAAACCCAGCAATGACGCCAGCCCGGCATCGGTGTATTGGCGCGGTTTGACCGAACCATCCTGCTGATGGTCGAGCCCGGACAGACGGTAATGTTGCTGTTCCGAAGTGAAGAAAAGGCTGAACCCGGTGCCAATCAACGGACTGAAACGGACCAGGCGTTCGAGGGCTTTTTTCAGATTCAGGCTGGACATCATGGTGTAGCCGACGATCTGAAAGCTGCCGGGGTGGAAACTGCCATAGGCCCGTAAACCAATGTCCGGATCGCCCGAGGCCTCAGTGGCCAGTTCCCAGAGTCGATAGATGGCCTTTCGCTCGCAGAACGCTCCTGGTTTGTTTGCGAGATTAATGTCTAGTCCAGCCTCCCGGCACAGACTGGCAACATCCAGTCCTTGAGCCGAGAGCGTATTTACCAGCACGCTGGCATAGCCTGAACTCATTCTATACATGGCGTCCTCAATGACCTGTGGAACCGAACATCCTGTCCGGAGCCATGACTGATCTGCGATAAATTCAAAGACTAACGGGTGGTTCAGTTGCCAATATTGATCCCAGTATAGGTAATCCTCATTTTTAGCCACTGTTTCAGGCCATTCGTCGCCCGGATGCAACTAATCCGGACATGGCACCTTTGGACACCAGCCCGTCACCTCCCAACACTTCCGCATCCTGCGCCAATACCGAACAATCCTCCCTCATCTTGCAGCGCAAAATATAAAAAGGAACGGAGCTTATGAAGTCGCTTGGTCGTATTGCGTTGGTCACGGGTGGTATGGGTGGGATTGGCACGGCGATCAGCCAGCGCCTGTACAAGGAAGGATTCAAAGTCATCGTCGGTTGCAGCGCTGATTCCGCCCGCAAGAACGACTGGATTGCCACTCAGCTGGCGGCGGGTTATCAGTTCGAATGCATCTACGGCGACATCACCGATTGGGAGTCGACGCGCAAGGCCTTCGAGATGGCGCGCGAACAATTCGGCCCGATCGATGTGCTGGTCAACAACGCCGGCATCACGCGTGATGCCTCTTTTCGCAAGCTGACGCCCGAGGATTGGAACGCGGTCATCGGCACTAACCTGAGCGGCGTGTTCAACACCACCAAGCAGGTGATTGAAGGGATGTTGGCCAAGGGCTGGGGACGGGTGATCAATATCTCCTCGATCAACGGTCAGCGCGGCCAGTTCGGCCAGACCAACTACAGCGCGGCCAAAGCCGGCATCCACGGTTTCACCATGGCACTGGCACGGGAAGTGTCCGGCAAGGGCGTGACCGTCAACACCGTCTCGCCGGGTTACATCCAGACCAGCATGACCGCGGCCATCCGCCCGGACATCCTCGACACCATGATTGCGGCCACCCCGGTCGGGCGCCTCGGCCAACCCGAAGAAATCGCTTCGATCGTTGCCTGGCTGGCTTCCGATGAATCGGGCTACAGCACCGGCGCCGACTTCTCGGTGAACGGCGGCATGAACATGCAATAGACCGATCAGGGCAAGGACGCCCTGCTCCCGCTGGACAAAACTTTAATGAGGTCACGCATGAACGAAGTCGTAATCGTTGCCGCTACTCGTACCGCCATTGGCAGTTTTCAAGGTGCCTTGTCCGCGATTCCAGCCACCGAGCTGGGTGCCACAGTGATTCGCCGTCTGCTGGAAGAGACCGGTCTGGACGGCTCGCAGATCGATGAAGTGATCCTCGGTCAGGTCCTCACCGCAGGCTCGGGGCAAAACCCGGCACGCCAGACGGCAATCAAGGCTGGCCTGCCCTTTACCACCCCGGCGCTGACCCTGAACAAGGTCTGCGGCTCGGGCCTCAAGGCCGTGCAACTGGCTGTTCAGGCGATCCGTTGCGGCGACGCCGAACTGGTGATTGCCGGCGGTCAGGAAAACATGAGCCTGGCGCCTTATGTGCTGCCCAAGGCACGCACCGGCCTGCGTCTGGGTCATGCGCAATTGCAAGACAGCGTGATTCAGGACGGTTTGTGGGACGCCTTCAACGACTACCACATGGGCATCACCGCTGAGAATCTGGCCACTCGGTACAGCCTCAGCCGCGAAGATCAGGACGCCTTCGCCGCCGCCTCGCAACAAAAAGCTGCCGCCGCCATCGAAGCGGGCTACTTCAAGCGTGAAATCACGCCGATCCTGATCCCTCAGCGCAAGGGCGATCCGCTGGTTTTCGACACAGATGAACAACCGCGCCCGGGCAGCACGCTGCAAGCGTTTAGCAACCTGAAACCGGCGTTCCAGAAAGACGGCAGTGTGACCGCCGGCAACTCGTCGACCCTCAACGATGGCGCCGCCGTGTTGCTGCTGGCCAGCGCCGCCAAGGCCCAGGCCCTCGGCTTGCCGGTGCTGGCACGCATCAAGGCTTACGCCAGCGCGGGCGTGGACCCGTCGATCATGGGCATCGGCCCGGTCCCGGCCACCCGTTTGGTGCTGGAGAAAGCCGGCTGGAGCCTGGACGACCTCGACCTGATCGAAGCCAACGAAGCGTTCGCCGCGCAATCACTGGCGGTCGGCAGAGAACTGGGCTGGGACACCCGCAAGGTCAACGTCAACGGTGGCGCGATTGCGCTGGGTCATCCGATCGGCGCGTCGGGCGCGCGGATTCTGGTGTCGCTGGTGCACGAACTGATTCGCCGTGACGGCAAAAAAGGCTTGGCCACGTTGTGCATCGGTGGCGGCCAAGGCGTCAGCCTGGTCATCGAACGATAATAAGAAACACAGGACTGCTTGCTTGACTGCTGACGCGGTGCCGAATTCCGGCACCGCGGTTTTTTTCTGCCCGGTTTACTGATGTGGGCAAGGAGTTCCATGAACACTAACGCGCACACCTTCAACACCTTCTGGTCCGGTCAGGTTCCGTTCATTGCCTCCTTTGCAGTGCAACAATTACGTTTATGGGTCAGCACCAATCCATGGTTTACCGGGCAGGAATACAACGAGTGGTTCGACCTGCCGCGCGGCACCCTGGACAGCCTTCAATCGGACTATCAACTGCAATGGACGGACCTCGGCCAACGGTTGATGACCGGCCAACCCTTCACCTTTGAAGATCGACGTTTCGCCAGTGGCAACTGGCGCGAGCCGCTGTTCGGCTCCCTCGCCGCGTTTTACCTGCTTAACGCCGGTTTCCTGCTCAAACTGCTCGATAAACTGCCGATCAAAGACAAGAAACCCCGCCAGCGCCTGCTGTACCTCGTGGAGCAAGCCATCGCCGCGGGTGCACCGAGCAATTTCCTGGTGAGCAATCCCGATGCTCTGCAGCGGGCCGCGGACACTCAAGGCGGCAGCCTGCTCACGGGCCTGTTGCACCTGGCCAGCGACCTGCAGGAAGGCAAGATGCGCCAGTGCGACAGCGGCGCCTTCAAGGTCGGTGTCGATCTGGCCAACACCCCTGGCGAAGTGGTGTTCGAGAATGAACTGTTCCAGCTGATTCAGTACTACCCGCAAAGCGAAACCCAGTATCGGCGCCCGGTGTTCATCGTCCCGCCGTCGATCAACAAGTACTACATCCTCGACCTGCGCCCGGACAACTCGATGGTTCGCCATCTGTTGCAACAAGGTCATCCGGTGTTTCTGATGTCGTGGCGCAACTTCGATCAGGCACACGCCGGCACCACCTGGGATGACCTGATCGAAACCGGCATCATCAAAGGCCTGCACGTCACCCGTGAAATCAGCGGCGAGCAACGGCCCAATTGCGTCGGCTTCTGCATTGGCGGCACGCTGCTGAGCACCGCGCTGGCGGTGCTGGCGGCACGCGGTGATCGCGAGATCGGCAGCGTGAGCCTGTTGACCACGTTCCTCGACTACCTCGACACCGGCCCCATCGACATCTTCGTCGACGAGCAACTGGTGGCTTACCGCGAGCGCACCATCGGTGGCGTTGACGGCCCCATCGGCCTGTTCAAGGGCGAGGACATGGGCAACACTTTCTCGCTGTTGCGCCCCAATGATTTGTGGTGGAACTACAACGTCGACAAATACCTCAAGGGTCAGAAGCCTATTCCGCTGGACTTGTTGTTCTGGAACAACGACAGCACCAACCTTCCAGGGCCGATGTACTGCTGGTATCTGCGCCACACCTATCTGCAGAACGACCTGAAATCCGGCAAGCTGGACTGCTGCGGTGGCAAGCTCGACCTGCACTCCATCGACGCGCCGGCGTATATCCTCGCCACCCATGACGATCACATCGTGCCGTGGCGAAGCGCTTACGCCAGCACCGAGCTGCTGTCCGGCACCAAGCGCTTCGTGCTGGGCGCTTCGGGGCATATCGCCGGGGTCATCAACCCGCCCGCCAAGGAAAAACGCCATTACTGGACCAATAACCGGGTCACGAAAAACCCCGATACCTGGTTCAAGAATGCCGAGCAACATCCCGGCAGCTGGTGGAATGACTGGTTCGCCTGGCTGGCCGAACACGCCGGTGAACGTCAGCCTTCGGCGCTGCACACCGGCAACGCCCAGTACCCTGCACTTGAATCGGCACCCGGTCGTTACGTGATGCAATGATGGACTGTCCCGCGCGATAGCTTTTATTGCGCGGGGCGGCGCGATGATCTCGCCCCGCAAGAAAGTCAAAACACAGCACACCGGTTCAATATCCCGGCGCGAATCTGAGCAACCATAGCCTCCTCACTCACCCGTAAGGACATCGCCATGGCTATCGCAAAAGCAGTTCCCGGCAAAACCCTGCTCACCCCGACCGACCACACGCTGATCATGATCGACCACCAATCGCAGATGTCCTTTGCGACCAAGTCGATCGATGCCGTGACCCTGCGCAACAACGCTGCGCTGGTGGCCAAGGCTGCCCGCGGCTTCAAGGTCTCGACCATCCTCACCACGGTTGCCGAGAAGAGCTTCTCCGGTCCGATCTTCGACGAAATCAAATCGGTGTTCCCGGAACACAACGTCATCGACCGCACCAGCATGAACACCTGGGAAGACGAGCGCATTGCCGTTGAAGTGAACAAGTTCGGCAAACAGAAAATCGTTCTCGCCGGCCTGTGGACCTCCGTGTGCATCGTCGGCCCGGCGCTGTCGGCCATCGACCAGGGTTTTGAGGTCTACGTGATTGCCGACGCCTGTGGTGACGTCAGCACCGAAGCTCATGAAATGGCCATGCAACGCATGATCCAGATCGGCGCGCGGCCGATGACTTCGTTGCAATACCTGCTTGAACTGCAGCGCGACTGGGCACGTACCGAGACCTATGACGAAACCGTGAAAACCTCGATTGCCAACGGTGGTTCCTACGGTCTGGGCCTGATTTACGCCAAAACCATGTTCGGCGCCTCGGAAGGCCACTAAGCGGTTTCCTATAAATAGCAAGCGACTGTGGACATTCCGCAGTCGCTGCTGCGTGGTAATTGACGATGAAGCTTCGCAAGCAAGATCTTCGCGCCGGATTGCCCTTCTGGTTATCGATGCTGTTCGCCGGAACAGCCTTGGCTGATGAACCCGCACAAGGGTTTCTGGACGGCGCGACGCTTGACGTGCTCAGCCGCAACTTTTACCTCAATAGCGATTACCGATCCCCTTCGCCGACAGGCAAAAGCTATAAAGCGGAATGGGCTCAAGGCTTTATCAGCGCTTTTGAATCCGGTTTCACACCCGGTACGCTTGGGTTTGGCCTGGATGCTCATTCTTTTCTGGGATTGAAACTGGATGGCGGCAAGGGACATTCCGGAACCGGATTGCTGCCAGTGAATGATGATGGTCGTAGCGAAGGCAACTACTCCAGTGGCGGTGGCGCGCTAAAAATCAGAGCCTCGCGAACCACCTTGGCCTTCGGTGAAATGATGGTCGAAACCCCGGTATTCGACACCGCGGACAAACGCCTGCAACCGGAGTACGCCACAGGCTTGCTGCTGAACAGCCGCGAAATCGATGACGTGAATCTGGTGGCCGGTCATTTCACAGCGTTCAAGAACCAGGACAGTTCTTCGAGCAAAGGCGACTTCTACGGCTACGGCGCCAACACCGAGGCCGGAGGCATTACGTTTCTCGGCACCGACCTGTTCACCCAACGCCCCGTCGGCGGTGCGCTCTACGCCTCAGAACTCAGCGACACCTGGCATCAGTATTACGCCAACCTGCACCTGAAGCAGCCCGGGGTATTCATCGACGCCAATCTCTACCATACGCATGACACCGGCAAAGCGCTGGCCGGCGCCATCGACAACACCGCGTTCAGCCTCTCGGGCAAGTACACCGTCGCTGCGCATGCCTTCACGCTGGCGTATCAAAAAATCAATGGCGACACGCCGTTCGATTTTGTCGGCGGAGACTCGATTTACCTGGCCAACTCGATCAAGTACGCCGACTTCAACGGCGCCCATGAAAGTTCATGGCAGGCACGTTACGACCTCGATTTGAGCACCTTCGGGATTCCCGGCCTGAATTTCATGACGCGTTACGTCATGGGCAGCCAGATCGACGGTACCCATGCGCCCAAGGGCGGCGCCTACAACCCTTTTGATGAGTCCGTCGGTGACTACGTGCCGCAACAAGGCGATGGCGGCCGGCATTGGGAGCGCGACATAGACCTGCGCTACATCGTGCAGTCCGGCACGGCCAAAGGGTTGTCCCTGCAACTGTCCCATGTGTCACATCGAGCCAACACCGCCCAGGCAGGCGATGACATCGACCGGGTGTACGTGGTCATCCAGTACCCGCTGAACTTCGGGCATCTTTGAAGGGAAATTGGCGGAAGGCAGCCGGAGTCGAACCTGCCCGGGAACGGATGCCGTCCCCAACCGGGTTTGAAGCCCGGCCGCGCCACCGGGCGCGATTGCCTTCCATGAACTCAGTGCTCTGTTGGCTGAGCCAGCGCGCTGTCCAGACGCACATGGCGCTTGTCGCCAAAGCGTCGGGTCAGGCCGATGCGGTCGAAGTATTCGAGAATCTGGATGCTGCGTTTGCGCCCCAGGCCCACTGCATCGCGAAACGCCGTGACTTGGATCACTTCGTTTTGCGCCGCCAGTTGCAAGAGCATAGCCGCCAGACGACGTAGCATCGCATCGGTGTAAAACAGGTCGCGGACCACTTGATGCACCAGGCCAAGGCGCGCCATCTTGCGCAGCAGCAGGCGCACCGCCACCTCATCGAAACCCAGATCTCGCACCCACGGCGGATCGAATCCGGCCTGTTCGAACAACGGTTGCAAGTGTTGCCACAGGGCTTCGTCCTCCTCGCTCAAACGTACCTGATGACCGGGCAAATGCAGCCACGGTCCGCTGGCGGTAATCACGTTGCTGGCCAGTAGTTCGTCGAGCAGGCTGATGAACGTGGCGCGATCCAGCGCCGTGCCGGTGAACCGGCGCAGGCGATCCCGGTCCGGGCCCATTTGGTCCGGTTCCAGTTGATGAAAACGCGCCAAATGCTCCAGCAACCGGGCTTTTTGCGTTTCCCAACGCAGCGTACTGAACAGCAGTTGTCCCTGGCGCGTGTCGATCAGGCGTACATCATCGGGCAGATCCCAGGTGCCGCGCGGACGGTTGAACTGGCGTTCCAGTCGCTGCGGATTGAGTCCGGTGTCGCTGTTGGCCAGCAATGCCGGCAAGACGGCTTCCAGATTTGTCGTCGTGGCCAATGCCTGCAACTGCGCCAGTCGCTCTGGGCTTCGGCGCTGTCGGGATGGCGCGAACGGGTCCAGCACCCGGCCACCGCCGAGGGTGCGTTGAGCGCTTTGATCGCGCAGGATCAAAGGGTCGCCGTTCACCGCTTGCACGGGTGCATTGAGCAGGAGCTGCGCGAACATTCGCTGACCCGGCGCCAGGCTGGATCCCTCCAGTAACGCCACTCGCCCCGTTACGTCCTGAGTCCCGAGGTGCACGTGCACCGGCTGGAAATGTCCGAACGCCCTGGCTTCACTGGCTAACAGGTGCATGTCGATGTCCAGCCGTTGCGTTGGCGCATACAGCCACTCGGCCAACAGCCAGTGCCCCCGATGAATCTGCTCCAGCGCCAGGCGTTCGGCGCTCAGATTCAACGCTACTCGCTGGCCTGCCGTTGCGCTGTCGGCGGCCTGATTCTGCGCATGCAGGCCGCGTACCCGCACCGGCTTGCCCTGCGGACCGAGCAATAGCGTGTCGCCGACCGCCACCTGCCCGGACAACGCCGTGCCGGTCACCACAATTCCCGCGCCGGCGACGCTGAACGCCCGATCAATCGCCAGACGAAACCCGCCGTGGGTACTGCGCTGGAGCACGTTTTTTTGCGCATCCAGCAAAGCCTGACGCAGCGTTTCGATGCCCTCGCCGGTCGTGTTCGACAGAGCAATCTGCGGCGCATCGGCAAAAGGACCGGGCGCCAGCAAGGTTACGATCTGTTCGCGCACGGCCTGCACCCTGGAAGGATCGACCCGGTCGCATTTGGTGATCGCAATCAATGCCCAAGGAATGCCCAGCAGTTCGACGATGGCCAGGTGTTCGCGGGTCTGGGGCATGACGCCGTCATCGGCGGCGACCACCAGCAGCACCAGATCAATGCCCTGCGCCCCGGCCAGCATGTTGTGGGTGAAGCGTTCATGACCGGGCACGTCGATAAAACCGGTCAGGGCCGCGCCGGGTTCGAGCGCGCAATACAGATAGCCGAGGTCGATGGTCATGCCCCGCTCACGCTCTTCCCGGCGACGGTCGCCCGCCTGGCCGGTCAAGGCCTGCAGCAAGGCGGTCTTGCCGTGGTCGATGTGCCCGGCGGTGCCGACGATCACCCGGGCACCTGCAGTTGATCGAGTTGCGCCAGCCACGCCGGCTCGTCGTCCAGTTGCCGCAGATCCAGCCAAAACGCGTCGTCATCAAGGCGACCGAGCACGGGAATATCCAGCTGTCTGAAGGCAGCCTCCAGATCAAGCAACCGCCGACCGCGCAGGCGCTTGCTGACATCCGGTCGCAGGCACAACGCCGCACTCGGCAGGCGCGCCTCCGGTTGGCTGCCGCTGCCGATCATGCCCAGCGCCGGCACTGCGCTGACGCTCCAGGCCTCGCCCAACATCTTGGCCAGCGATGGTTGCAGGCGCTCGGCCTGGGCGAAGATGTCTGCCTGTGGCCGGGTGAGCAGGCGCAGACTCGGTAGGCGTTCCGCCAGGCGATCCGGATCGCGGTACAGACCCAGCACGGCTTCGAGGGCGGCGAGGGTCAGTTTGTCGACGCGCAACGCCCTTTTCAGTGGGTTCTTCTTGATCTTCGCGATCAGGTCTTTACGGCCGACAATCAGCCCGGCCTGTGGCCCGCCGAGCAGTTTGTCGCCGCTGAAGGTGACGATGTCCGCACCGTCGAGCAATGCCTGGCGCACCGTCGGTTCGGCGGGCAAGCCCCAGCGAGTCAGGTCCAGCAGGCTGCCACTGCCGAGGTCTTCGAGCAGCGGCAAGCCATGCTTGTGCGCCAGCTCTGCCAGTTCAGCGGTCGGCACGCTCGTGGTGAAGCCCTGAATGCTGTAGTTGCTGGCGTGCACGCGCATGACCAGACCACTGCGCGGGCCGATGGCGGCTTCGTAATCCCTGGCGTAGGTGCGATTGGTGGTGCCGACTTCGTGCAGCTTCACCCCGGCCCGCGCCATGATGTCGGGAATGCGGAACGCACCGCCGATTTCGATCAGTTCGCCACGGGAAATGATCCCTTCCTTGCGCGCGCCCAGGCTGTTGAGCGTCAGCAGCACGGCGGCCGCGTTGTTGTTGACCACGGTCACGGCTTCGGCGCCAGTCAGTTCGCGGATCAGGCCTTCGATCAGGTCGTCGCGGTCGCCGCGCTTGCCGCTGTGCAGGTCGAATTCCAGGTTGAGCGGATAACGGGCGGCCATCTGCACCGCGTCAATCGCTTCCTGCGGCAATAATGCGCGACCGAGGTTGGTGTGCAGCACGGTGCCGGTGAGGTTGAACACGCGACGGACATGGCTGCGTTGCTGTTGGGCAAGGCGCTCGACAGCCCTGCCCGCGAGGGTTTCGGGGGTGATTTCTATCGCGTCGAGTTGTCCTGAAATGACCGGCTCGCGCAGGTCATCCAGCAGTTGTCGCAAACAGGCCAGCAGCGCTTCGCGCCCATAGCGTTCGGCCAGTGGCTGACATGCCGGATGGCGCAGCAAACGGTCGATGGAAGGTAGCCGCAAGGCCGGGCAGGCGGATCTGGAGGGCATCAGGGGCTCCCGTAAACGGCTGACCGCCTGAGTGTAGTCGCTGAGCCTCTTCGCGAGCGGGCTCGCTCCCACAATGAATCTGCGTACGGCTGGCGCTCGTGCGATGGCGGCCTGACAGCCGACCTTTTCTTGCGAATGTCCCCGGAATCCCTGTGGGAGCGAGCCTGCTCGCGATGGACGTCCAGACACCGCGTTCATCCAGACCGCACGCGTTATCGTTAACGTACATCGCTAGCAGGCTAGCTCCCACAGGGGGAATGCATACATCCGAAGAGCCAGGCCGGCCGGTAAGGCCGCCTCGCGGTGCTGTGGCGGTACTCGCCCCCTCGAGAGGCCGTGTGGAGGTTCTGCGCAGTGGGCAACCCGGCGTGGATGGCCGATGGCGGCGGGCCCACGGAGCAGGACCGGAGCGCGGGCATGCCGAGCCTAAGCGAGGCACCGAACGAAAGGGGCAAAAGCGCTTGGTTAGTTGGCGCTTTTCCAAGTAACCCGCTAATGAAATGGCTACCCCCGCTACCCCCGCTGCCCCCAGCGTCCCCCAGCGTCCCCCAGCAAAACAAATTCAGTCCCCCCCAGGCGCAAACAAAAGATTCGGCGCCAGCCGTTGATACCCTTCCTGCTCCAGGCGCATGTCCAGCATCAGGCTAGTCAGGTCACCCGACAGCGCTTCGGCGTCAGCATCGTTCTCCAGGTACAACAATTTCAGGTAACTGCGACAACCGGGACAGACTTCAGCGAGCAACGGCGCATGATTGGCCGCATGGCGGTCATCATCGAGGCTGACATATTCAAGCCCCTTGCTCTGCTCGCAATACACGCATTTGACCCGCACCACATGCCATTCGCAGGCACACAGCGAACACACCAGATAACGCAAGCCGTTGTGTTTGCCGCGATGCCGGATCACCCCGGCCATCGCCGGCGAACCGCACGCCGGACACTGGCTGAGACTGTCGCCGGGCTTCAAGACCAGATCAGGCGTGTTCAGCAACCAATGGCTCCAGACGGCCTGCAATGCAGCGCCCAGAAAAGGCACCAACGCCGCGGGCAGCAACGCAAACTGGCCACTGACCAAGGCAATTGCCCAGGCTTTAAGTTGGCCGACGCTGGCATTGCGCAAACGGGTTATCGCGTTTTCGACTTCCAGTTGCGACGGTGGCCGATAACGCTGCAACAGCGCATCGAGCCAAGGCAGCCAATCGTCCTCGCGCACCAGACTGTCGGCAGCGAACGGCGGCAAGCCATGTTGCTGGCAAACCCGCAGACGTTCGGGGTCCGGCAACGCAACGACGGGAGGAGCATCCATCAACTGCTGCTGAACCCGGCACAGCCCAGCCACCAAAAGCAGGTAATCGGCCAAAGGATGCCCCTCAGCCAACCGTTCCAGTCGCTGCGCGCGCAACGCGAACAGGTTGTTCGGCGGCAGGTGCAGAAACGGCGGAGAACTCGCCGCCGCTTCAATTTCGCCAGGCTCAAGAATCGTCGCCAAGGTGCTTATCCTTTTTTACTGACCGGCCGTTCGGGGTGTTCGTCGCGCGTCACTTCCCGGTACCAGAGCTCATGGTGTTTCCTTGCCCAGGCGCGGCTGACCCAGCCATGCACCATGGCGCTGACCGAGCCCTTGATCCAGATGCCGGCGTAGATGTGCACGATGATGCTCAACACCAGGACGAAACCGGCCAGCGCATGCAGCAGCATCGCCCAGCGAATCGCTGTAATGCCAAAGTAAACGCTGAAATACGCGCGCCAGATCACCAGCCCGCTGAACAACAACACCAGCATGCACAGCAGCAACGTCCAGAACAGCAGCTTCTGCCCCGGGTTGTACTTGCCGATCGGCGGCACGCCCTCCTCCTCGTTCTGGATCACCCGCCCGACACGGCGCAGCCACAAGCGGTCATTGCTGATAAAGAAATTCGCCCGGAAGAATTGAATCACCAGCCCCAGGAACAGCACGAACATCACCACGCCCATGAACGGATGCAGGATGCGCGTCCACGGCCCGCCGCCGAACAGGTTGCTGAGCCAGAACAGCGCCGGATGAAACAGCGCCAGCCCCGACAGCGCCGCCATGAAAAAGAAGATCGCCACCAGCCAGTGGTTGGTGCGCTGGTTCGAGGTGTAGCGCAGGATCTGTCTGCGGATCATGGTCTGTCCTCCCCGCGCGGATCGAAGGTGTGCACCGCCGGATCGACTTCGTGCACCGCAAGGTCTTTGAGGATCGGAAGTTCATCTTCCTCAACCACCTGCGGGCCAATGCGCACGTAGTGGAAGAACCCGGCCAGCACCGCCAGTCCCATGGCCAGCAAACCCAAGGGTTTGCTCACGCCTTTCCACAACTCCACCAGCGGACTGATCGTCGGGCTGTTCGGTAAACCGGCGTACAGCACCGGTGTATCCGCGTGATGCAACACGTACATGACGTGCGTACCGCCCACGCCTTCGGGGTCGTACAGACCGGCGTTGGCGAAACCGCGGCTCTTGAGGTCGACGATGCGTTCGGCGGCGTGTTCCTTCATGTCGTCCTTGGTGCCGAACACAATCGCCCCGGTCGGACAGGTTTTCACGCAGGCTGGCTCCAGGCCCACCGCGACCCGGTCCGAGCACAACGTGCACTTGTAGGCTTTGTGATCCTTTTGCGAGATCCGCGGGATGTTGAACGGGCAGCCGGTGATGCAATAACCGCAGCCGATGCAATGGTCCTGATCGAAATCGACGATACCGTTGGCATGCTTGATGATCGCCCCCGGACTCGGGCACGCCGCCAGGCAGCCCGGCTCGGCGCAATGCATGCAGCCGTCCTTGCGGATCAGCCATTCGAGGTTGCCGGCGTCGGTTTCGTGCTCGGTGAAGCGCATCAGGGTCCAGGTTTCCGCGCTCAGGTCCTGGGGATTGTCGTAGGTGCCGAGGTTGTGACCGACGTCGTCGCGCAGTTCGTTCCATTCCGAACAGGCGACCTGGCAGGCTTTGCAGCCGATGCACTTGGTGGTGTCGATCAGCTTGGCCACTTCCTCCTGATTGCGCACTGACGGCGAAACCGTCGTGGTGGCCGAGCGGGCAATGATGTCTTGGCTGGCCATTTAGACTTTCTCCACGTTGACCAGGAATGACTTGGATTCCGGGGTCTGGGTGTTGCCATCGCCGAGGAACGGCACCAGGGTGTTGGTCAGGTAACCGTGACGCGTGAGCCCGGTAAATCCCCAGTGCAACGGGATGCCGATCTGGTGCACCACCTGATTGTTGACCTGCAACGGACGTATCCGCTTGGTCACCACCGCCACCGCTTCGATATGCCCGCGCTTGCTGCTGACCCGCACGCGGTCGCCAGCGACGATGCCTTTTTCCTTGGCCAGCACCTCGCCGATCTCGACGAATTGCTCGGGCTGGGAAATCGCATTGAGCTTGCAGTGCTTGCTCCAGAAGTGGAAATGTTCGGTCAGGCGGTAGCTGGTAGCGGCGTACGGATAATCCTTGGCCACGCCGAGGGAATCCCACACCGAATCGAAGATCCGCGCCGCCGGGTTGCTGGTAGCTTTCTTGTTTTCCGGGTGCAGCGGGTTGATGCCAATGGGTGTTTCGAACGGCTCGTAGTGTTCCGGGAACGGGCCTTCGTTCATCTTGTCCACGGCAAAGAATCGCGCCACGCCTTCGGGGTTCATGATGAACGGATTCATCCCGGCTTCCGGTGGCGAGTCGGCCTTGAAGTCCGGCACGTCGGTGCCGCCCCAGACTTTGCCGTTCCACCACACGAGGCGTTTTTTCTCGTCCCACGGTTTGCCTTGTGGGTCGCACGAGGCGCGGTTGTAGAGAATCCGCCG
Source organism: Pseudomonas sp. LBUM1651 (assembly GCF_059716135.1). Lineage (NCBI taxonomy): Bacteria > Pseudomonadati > Pseudomonadota > Gammaproteobacteria > Pseudomonadales > Pseudomonadaceae > Pseudomonas > Pseudomonas sp. LBUM1651. The sequence goes on from NZ_CP166805.1 coordinate 3,013,647, forward strand.
GTTCGCCGGCCAGGCCCAGGCCCAGCCCTGATGCTGTTTCATGCCGTACGGATCGCTGTTGTCGCGACGGGCCATCTGGTTACCGGTCTCTGTCCAGCTTCCGCAGAAAATCCAGCAGCCTGACGCGGTGCTGCCGTCGTCCTTGAGTTGGCCGAAGCCGGCCAGTTGCGCATTGCCCTTGATCGCCGCCCCTGTGGCATCGGTGAAGTCGGTCGTGGCGTAACCGTTGATTTCCCTGGCAAGCTCTTCCGGCGTCGGTTCGTCGGCAATCTTGTAGGGCCACGACAGTTTGAGGATCGGGTCGGGATAAGCGCCGCCATTGGCTTGATAGCGTTGACGCAGGCGCAGGAACAGCTCGCTCATGATCTGCACGTCGGTGCGCGCTTCGCCGGGACCGTCGGCGCCTTTCCAGTGCCATTGCAGCCAGCGGCTGCTGTTAACCAGTGAGCCGTCTTCCTCGGCGAAACAGGTGGTGGGCAGGCGAATCACTTCGGTCTGGATGCCGGCGGTTTCCACGTCGTTGTACGGCCCGACGTTGCGCCAGAACTCCGAGGTTTCGGTGGACAGCGGGTCCATCACCACCAGCCATTTCAACCTGGCCAGCGCCGCCATCACCCGGTTTTTGTCGGGCAACGCGGCAATCGGGTTGAAGCCCTGGCACATGTAGCCGTTGACCTTGCCCTGCCCCATCAGGTCGAACACTTTGAGGATGTCGTAGTTGGGGATGTCGAGTTTCGGCAAATAGTCATACGCCCAATTGTTCTCGGTCGTGGCGTTGCCGGCGTACCAGGCTTTCATCAGGCTGACGTGGAATTTGCTGTAGTTCTGCCAGTAGGACAGCTGCCCCGGCCGCAATGGTTTTTGCGTGCGTTTGATGATGTAGGCGTTGTAGTCCTGCTCCGCGTCCTGCGGCAACGTCAGATAGCCCGGCAGCGCATTGGACAGCAGCCCCAGGTCCGTCAGCCCCTGGATATTGGAGTGCCCGCGCAAGGCATTGACGCCCCCGCCCGGCATGCCGACGTTGCCCAGCAGCAACTGCACCATGGCGGCGCTGCGGATAATCTGCGAACCGATCGAGTGCTGCGTCCAGCCCAGGGCATAGAGAATCGTCATGGTCTTGCCCGGTTGCGAGCAGGTAGCGATCTCTTCCCAGATCTTTTGCATGGCCTCCACGGGCATGCCGCAAATCTGACTGGCCAGCTCGATGTTGTAGCGGCTGTAATGCTGCTTCATCAATTGATAGACGCAGTGTGGGTCTTGCAGGCTCGGGTCGACCTTGACGAAGCCGTCTTCGCCGAGTTCATAACCCCAGCCGGACTTGTCGGTATACGCACGCTTGGCCACGTCGTAGCCGCTGAAGATTCCGTCCTCGAAGCCATACCCGGCTTTGACGATGAACGACACGTCGGTGTAGTTGCGCACGTATTCGTGCTGGATCTTGTCCTCGGTCAGCAGGTAATTGATCAGCCCGCCCATGAAGGCAATGTCGGTGCCGGTGCGGATTGGCGCGTAATAGTCGGCCACGGAAGCGGTGCGGGTGAATCGCGGGTCAACCACGATCAGCCTCGCGGCGTTGTGCGCCTTGGCTTCGGTCACCCATTTGAAACCGCACGGGTGCGCTTCTGCAGCGTTGCCGCCCATCACCAGGATCAGATTCGCGTTGGCGATATCGGTCCAGGTATTGGTCATGGCACCACGGCCGTACGTCGGGGCAAGACTTGCCACCGTCGGGCCGTGTCAGACACGCGCCTGGTTATCGAACCCCAGCATGCCGAGACTGCGAATGACCTTGTGGGTGATGTAACCCGCCTCGTTGGACGCCGCCGAGGCCGCAAGGAAACCGGTGGTCAGCCAGCGGTTCACCGTTTGGCCCTGGTCATTCTTCTCGATGAAGTTGGCGTCGCGGTCGGCCTTCATCAGGTCGGCGATGCGATCCAGCGCGTCATCCCAGGACACCCGCGTCCATTCGCTGCTACCCGGCTTGCGCACCTGCGGGTATTGCAGGCGGCCGGGGCTGTGAATGAAGTCCAGCAGGCCCGCGCCTTTCGGGCACAACGTGCCGCGATTGACCGGGTGGTCGGCATCGCCTTCGATGTGGATGATGTTTTGCGCGACATTCTTGGCCGCATCGCCCTGGCTGTACATGATCAAGCCGCAACCGACCGAGCAATACGGGCAGGTGTTGCGGGTTTCATGGGTGTGGGCAAGCTTGAAGTGGCGCACCTGCTCGGCGAAGGCCGGCGCCGGGGCCATCCCCAGCGCGCCCAGGCTCGAGCCTGCAAGGCCGATACCGGCGACCTTGAAGAACTGACGACGGTTGAGGTCCATCGTGCACTCCTGATCAGGTGTAGACCCGGTACTTTTGCCGGGTTTTTCTGGACGATCACGGTGGCGGCAGCGTGGCTACCGACACTTCAAACTCTAGACAAAGCTGTTGCGGACTGTGTGAAAACCGACCGCCGGACAAGCCCTCTGCCCATAACCTGCACGCGAATGCGGTGGGGCACTTCAATGCTGAATGTGACGGCCCCTTCGCGAGCAGGCTCGCTCCCACAAGGGCTTGGCGCTTATCATGTCTGCCGAATTAATCCCGGCCTTTATGAGATGAGCATGACTTTCGATTTTGATCAGGTGTTCGACCGCCACAACACCGGCAGTACCAAGTGGAGCCGCTACCCGGCCGAGGTTCTGCCGATGTGGGTCGCCGACATGGACTTCGCCGCGCCGCCGGTGATCATCCAGGCCCTGCAAAAACGTCTGGAACACCCGTTGCTCGGCTACAGCGTGGCTCAGGATGACTTGCGCCACGCCATCGTCACCGATCTGTGGAACAAGTACGCCTGGCGCGTCGAGCCGCAGGAACTGATTTTCCTGCCGGGCGTGGAATCGGGTTTCAACATGGCCCTGAACGCACTGGTGCAACCGCAACAGAACGTCGTGGTCCAGGTTCCCAACTACCCGCCGCTGCGGCATGCTCCCGGCCATTGGGGCCTGAACAAGGTTGAATTGAGTTTCGACACACTGGCTGACGGCACCTACGCCACGCCACTCGACGCCTTGCGCCAGTCGCTGGCCGGTGGCGGCGCGTTGCTGCTGAGCAATCCGCACAACCCGCTGGGCAAGGCGTTCCCGAGGGAAGAACTGCAAGCAGTGGCCGATATCTGCCGGGAACAGGACGCCTGGATCATCTCCGACGAGATCCACGCCGAACTGTGCTTCGACGGGCGCAAACACATTCCCACCGCGTCGTTGAGCCCGGAAATAGCCCGGCGCACCATAACGCTGATGTCGGCGAGCAAGGCCTACAACATCGCCGGCCTGAAGACCTCGTTCATGATCATTCAGGACCGGGCTTTGCGTGAGCGGGTCAACCACGCCCGTTGCGGCATGGTCGACAGTGTCAACCCGCTGGGCATGGAAGCGACACGCGTGGCTTATACCGAAGCCGGGCCGTGGCTGACCGAGCTGGTGGGTTACCTGCAAGGCAACCGCGATTACCTGGTCGATGCGGTTCGCACCCGGCTGCCGGGCGTCACCATGAACGTACCGCAAAGCACCTACCTGGCGTGGCTCGATTGCTCGGCGCTGGGTCTGGAGAATCCGCAGCAGTTCTTCCTTGAACAGGCGAAGGTCGGGCTCAGCCCAGGCCTGGATTTTGGCGATGACTGCAAACAGTTCGTCCGCCTGAATTTCGGCTGTCCGCGTGCGTTGCTGGAGGAAGGCATCGCGCGGATGGAACGCAGCCTGATCAACCGCAACCGCTGACATGCTCCCACAAGGGATCTGCGTTGGTCACACGACCGAGAAATCCAACCGAACTCAAGACAAAAGAGCGGGGTCCACCCCTTGACTCTTCTGCCTTGAGAACGGAGATTTCCCGATGACTGACTATCCAAAACCACCCTTCAAGAAACAGGGCCAGCCCGTCCCCGGCTCCCAGAAGAAAATGGACCCGTACCCGGATTGTGGCGAGCAGAGCTACAAAGGCTCCGGCCGTCTGGACGGCAAGATCGCCCTGATCACCGGCGCCGACAGCGGTATCGGCCGCGCAGTCGCGATCGCCTTCGCCCGTGAAGGCGCGGACGTCGCCGTTGCCTACCTCAATGAACATGAGGACGCGCAGGAAACCGCGCGCTGGGTCGAACAGGCCGGGCGTCAATGCGTGTTGCTGCCCGGCGACATCGCGCAGAAAGCGCAATGCCAGGCGCTGGTCGACAAGACCGTCGAGCGCTTTGGCCGCATCGACATTCTGGTCAACAACGCCGCGTTCCAGATGACCCACGAAAATTTCGAGGACATCCCGGACGAAGAATGGGTGATGACTTTCGACGTCAACATTACCGCCATTTTCCGGATCTGCCAGGCGGCGCTGAAACACATGAAGCCCGGCAGTTCGATCATCAACACCAGCTCGGTCAATTCGGACATGCCCAAGCCGACCCTCCTCCCCTACGCCACGACCAAAGGCGCGATTGCCAACTTCACCGCAGGCCTGGCACAGATGCTGGGGCCGAAAAACATCCGGGTGAACTGCGTGGCGCCGGGGCCCATCTGGACGCCGCTGATCGTCTCGACCATGCCGGATGAGGAAGTGCAGAATTTTGGCGGGCAAACACCGCTGGGACGACCTGGACAACCGGTCGAAGTGGCGCCGATTTATGTGCTGCTGGCGTCGGATGAGGCCAGCTACATCACCGGTCAACGCTACGGAATTACCGGCGGCAAGCCTATGCTTTGAATGAGCATCCTTTTGGCGAGTACAGCGCATGAGCTTCATTCTCTGGGTGGCGGTATTGGGTGCGGTGCTGCTGACTCTGGCGTTGACGTCGTCGTACCTGCGCTGGATGCCGGTGACGACATCAGCGGTGTGCCTGATGCTGGGGGTCGTCATCGGGCCGTCAGCGCTCGGTCTGTTGAAGCTGGACATGAACGACGCCTCGACCTGGATGGAGCACCTGACGGAAGTCGCGGTGCTCTTTTCGCTGTTTGTGTGTGGTCTGAAGTTGCGCTCGCCCTTCAAGGACAAAAACTGGCGCATCGCCGCCGGCCTGGCCGGACCGGTGATGGTGTTGACCATTGCCGGTGTCAGCCTGCTGTTGCACTACGGTTTCGAACTGTCCTGGGGCGCCGCCGTGTTGATTGGATCGATACTGGCACCCACCGACCCGGTACTCGCCGCGCTGGTGCAAGTCAACGACGCCCGGGATGACGATAGCGTGCGGTTCGGCCTCTCCGGTGAAGCGGGGCTCAACGACGGGATTGCCTTTCCGTTCGTGATCCTCGGGTTGCTGCTGTTGCAACACGACGGCAACCCCGGCTGGCTGGGCGACTGGGCGTTGCGCAGTCTGCTCTGGGCCGTCCCCGCCGGTCTGCTCACGGGTTATGCGATGGGGCGCGGCATTGGTCGCCTTACGTTGGCGCTGCGGATCCAAAATGACGACAGCACCCTTTCACCCAACGACTACCTGGCCCTCGCGTTGATCGCCCTGGCGTACGTCGGTGCCGAAGCAATTCATGGCTACGGCTTTTTGTCCGTGTTCGCAGCGGGCCTGGGCCTGCGCCATGAAGAGGTCAAATCCACCGGCGACGACGAACTGCCGGCCGAGCTTCAGGTACAGCCGGTGGTCGGCCATCAGAACGTCGAACCGCACCAGGCCGTGCATGGCGATACCGAAGGTCTTGAAGACACGCAAGTCGCCGCCGGCATCATGATGGGCGACATGCTCGCGTTCGGCAGCCTGGTCGAACGTGCCATGGAAGTGTTTCTGGTGACGTTGCTCGGTGTCGTGCTGATTGCGCACTGGGACTGGCGAGCGCTGTTGGTCGGCGGCGTGTTGTTTTGCCTGATTCGACCGCTGAGCGTAGTCGCCCTGCCCTGGCGTGGCTTGCTGGACGGTCGTCAGCGTCTGTTGATCGGCTGGTTCGGCATTCGCGGCATCGGCAGTCTGTATTACCTTTTCTATGCCCTGAACCATGGGCTTGCACCTTCAATCGCAGCGCTTTGCACCGACCTGACGTTGTCGGTGGTGGCGCTGAGCATCCTCATTCATGGCATCAGTACGCAACCGATGCTGGCTTGGTATGAACAGCAAAAAAAGCAAAAGACTTGATTTGATGCCGAAATAACTTTGGGAGCGAGCCTGCTCGGGAATGCGGTGTGTCAGTCGACATTTCTGTTTCTGAAACACCGCATTCGCAAGCAAGCTCGCTCCCACAATGGGTCGAGTCTAGAGCGCCGGTATCCTCGCTGGTCAATAAAGGCATCGGTATTTGGGCGCTGCGAAAATGAAACCGCGAACTGCATGAGTCAAAATCCGGACTCATGCAGGCTGCATGACCGCAGTTCGCCATTGCCGAGTTCAACCTGTTGATTTTCAAGGCAGTTGCTTCAGTAGCCAATCCGGCACGACAAATGCTCCAGGACTATCAGCGACCTTCGGCCTTGAGACCGTTCGCGCTCATCCCCGTGACTATTCGAGAGACTCGACCATGAACGCCATTGATCTGTTGCAAGCCGACCATGAACGCGTAAAGGGCATCCTGACCCAACTGAGCGAATCCACCGAACGTGGCGTTAAAAAACGCACCGAGCTGCTGGCCAAGCTTGAAATGGAGATCACCATCCATACCCGACTCGAAGAGGAAGTCCTGTACCCGGCGTATAAGAAAGCGGGCGGCAAAGAACAGGACGTCATGTATTACGAAGCCAAGGAAGAACACCGCACCGTCGATTCTCTGGTGCTGCCAGACTTGAAAGTCACCGACCCGTCCTCTGTCGAATTCGCCGGACGCGTGAAAGTGGTCAAGGAATTGCTGGAGCACCACATCGAAGAGGAAGAAACGGAAATGTTTCCTCAGGCCAAAAAGCTGCTGGGCAAAGCCACCCTCGAAGATTTGGGTGCGCAAATGGAAAGCCTTAAGGCCCAGTACAAGAAAGAAATGAGTGCGGCCAATCTGGCGGCCTGATCAAGTGGCAGGCAATAAAACGGCCCGGCGTTTGCCGGGCCTTTTTATTTTTGCGTCTCACGCGCCCGGATTGGTCACCTGGATATAAAACGCGTAACTGCCCAGCAACACCCAGAACGTGGCGAAAATCCAGGGTGTACGCAACGAGAACAACAGCGACTTGCGATAGCCCTTGTGGGACGATTCCATCTTACTGAACAGCGGCGACTCGTCGTAAGCGAGTCCCATCAAGGGTTCGCTGCGCAGCAATTCACTCTGTTTGAAGTGCCAGTGATCGATGATGTCGTACGCCGCGCGTATGCCCGGCCAGGCGTTGAGGGAACTGAGCAGCCCCAACAGCGCCAGAAACGGCGGCACCACCAGGGTGAAGAGTTTGCCCCACTCGGGATTCAAGTTGGACATGCACGACGCGAAAGCAATCACCAGAAACGATTGCGCCGCCAAGTAGGCGTCAGTGCGATTGGCCAGAATGCTGGTTTCGTACTGGATTTCCCGGCGGTAGAAATCCAGGCGCTCCTTGGGCGAGCCGAACATCTTGGCGTTGTGTTCGGTCAGGGCTTCTTCGGAATAGGCTTCAGTCAGTATTCTTGGCAAGGGAGTCACGCACAGGATGGAAAACGTTTAGAAGAAACGTCTACTGACAAGTTCAGCTGAATTAATACTGCAAGGGGCCTGCAATGGACGATTTTGATTGGGTGCAATGGCCAGCGATGCTGGTGACGGTGCTGGCGGCGTGGCTGATCGGTTCACGAACCCCCAGGCACCGGGTCTGGGGGTTCATCTGTTTTATCCTCAGTAACATTTTATGGGTGATCTGGGGTTACCAGTCCCAGGCCTACGCGTTGATCGTGTTGCAGTTTTGCCTGTGTGCCATGAACCTGCGCGGGTTCAAAAAGAACGCAGGCTCCGCGACCGAACAATGAGTTATTTCATCGTCGAGGCAATGATCTCCACCAGATTGAGTTGAGTAAAAGGTTTGGACAGGCGCGGGAGTTTTGTCGCAAAGCCTTCCAGTCGATCGGCATAACCCGTGGCGAGGATGATCGGCAGGTCCGGTTTGATGTTTCGGATCGCCTGCGCCAGTTGCGCGCCATCCATTTGCGGCATGGCCATGTCGGTAATGACCAGATCGATGGCCTGCTCGCTGTCGAACACTTTCAGCGCTTGAACCCCGGACATCGCACTGATCACCCGATGGCCCAAATCTTCGAGCAACAGGCAGGTACTGGTCAGCACCAGGCTGTCATCGTCCACCACTAGCACGCACAGGCGCGGCACCGGTGGCGCGGCCTCCTCCTGGGCAGGCTTGTCAGCTAATCCGTTTGTAGCGACGGGTATCCACAGTTCAGCCGTGGTTCCCTTGTCCTTTTGGCTTTTCAGAATGAATCGCCCGCCCAACTGTTCGATGAAACCATGAACCATCGACAATCCCAGCCCCGTGCCTTTGCCCACCCCCTTGGTGGTGAAGAACGGGTCCATCGCCGAGGCTAGAGTGGCGTCATCCATGCCCTCCCCCGAATCACTGACGCTCAGGCAGACATAACGGCCTGACTTTGGCGAGAGCGAGGAATGATCCCCGGCTTCTTCAGACTTGGCGCTGATCAGGATTTTCCCGCCGTGGGGCATTGCATCGCGGGCGTTGGTCACCAGGTTCAGGACCGCCAGTTCGAGTTGGTTGACGTCGGCCAGCACAGGTTCGAGCGCTTGCAAAAAACGGGTTTCGAGCACCACGGCAGGCCCGAGGGAACTGCGCAACAGACCGGTAATGCCCTCTACCAACTTCGGTATTTCGACAGGCTCGGTCTTCAATTCCTGGCGCCTGGCAAAGGCCAGCATGCGTTGGGTCAGCGAAACACCGCGCAAGGCGCCCTGAGCGGCGTTGTCCAGCAACCGGGTGATTTTCGGATCCTCCCCCACGCGCTTGCGGACGATTTCCAGATTGCCAAGGATCACAGTCAGCAGGTTATTGAAGTCATGGGCGATGCCTCCGCTGAGTTGCCCGATGGCCTGCATCTTTTGCGCCTGAAAGAGCGCCTCGCGGGTTTGTTCGAGGGCCTGCTGGGCGTGGGTCGCTTCGGTGATATCCCGGGTGATCTTGGCGAAACCGAGCAATGTGCCGGTGTCGCCCCAAATCGGGTCGACCACGACATGCGCCAGGAACCGTGTGCCGTCCTTGCGCAGTCGCCAGCCCTTGTTTTCGAACCGCCCCTCACGAACCGCAGTGTCCAGCGTGCGTTTCGGTTCGCCGGCTTCGCGATCTTCCGGGGTGTAGAACATCGAAAAATGCTGGCCGATCACTTCTTCGGGCAGGTAACCCTTGATGCGCTGGGCTCCAGGGTTCCAGTTGGTCAGCCGTCCATCAGCGTCGAGCATGTAGATGGCGTAGTCCGTGACGCTTTGCACCAATAGCCGGAACTGCTGCTCGCTTTGCTTGAGAACTTCTTCGGCCATCTTGCGGTCGGTCAGGTCCCGGGTGATCTTGGCAAAACCCAACAATGTGCCCGTGGCATCGAAAATCGGATCGATTACCACGTGGCACCAGAAATGCGTGCCGTCCTTGCGAACCCGCCAGCCTTCCCCTTCGAAACGCCCCTCGCGGATCGCCGTATCCAGCGCCCGCTGGGGCAATCCTTTGAGACGATCCTCTTCGGTGTAGAAACGCGAGAAGTGCTGACCGAGAATTTCGGCTTCCTCATACCCTTTAAAGCGCTTGGCGCCGGCATTCCAGCTGGTGATGATGCCGTCGGGATCAATCATGTAGATCGCATAGTCAATCACCGCATCGATCAACAGGCGAAAACGCCCGTCCTCGATGGTGCTGGCTTTGATTCGATCTTCGCTCATTGAGCCCTCATGTCATGATTGTTTTGCTGGAGTATGGGACAAACCGAAAATTTGGAAAACTGAAAAGCGGCACTGGACGCAAAGTGTTATCGGTACACGTATTTGACGATGTAGCCATACAGGTCGTTGTAGACAAAGTCAGGGACATCCTTGGCATGCCCCTGTGTCTTGTGCAGTGCAACGTGACATTCCTTTACGACCTGGTCGCGTTCGCGAATCGCGAAGACTTGATTGTCAATGATGTTGGAGTAGTCGCTCAGTGCAAACTCCTTTTTGGTTGTCGTGGTGGTGACTGCACCCCCGGCAGCCTTTGAGTAGGTGCTTTGAGCCACTAGGACTCGTTCATGCAGCGCGCCGAATCCGCGCTCGTACAAGCAGGTTTGCCCACCGCTTATCGCCTTCGCAGCCGTATCAAAAGCAAGAATAATCGCTTGCGCGTAGCCCATGCTGGTCTCCAGCTTCGATGCCGGGAGGAACCTTTCCATTTCTTTGTTTTCCAGACTCTTCAGTGCTCTTTTGATGCTCGACACATGAGCGAACTCTTGAGCGCAACCCACAATGTGGTTCTCGAATTGATAACCTTTGGCCGTTGCCCCCAGTGGAAAAGTCGCGAAACCGATGCTGTCGAACGCGCATTCCATGATGATGTTGTATTTGGCGGTGTATGCGTTCTCAAAGATCTTCTCGCTGACTTCCCGAACAAATGCTTCCGTATGCTCGTAGGCATGCAGAACACCAAGCTTGATCATCTCCTCATATTGAGGGTGTTTTTCCCGGTATTCGGGAAGGTACAAACGAACATAGTTGTCGTAGCGTTTTGACGGTATGAGGGTCTTTTCGAGCAAATACGTCTTGCCCGAACCCTGTAGCCCGGCAACCATCAGTATTTTTGGCGTGTCCTCGGCAGTGATGCCCTTGAACAGCGTCGCTATTATTTCATCGAATGCCTCCGTGACTTGGTCAGAGGTGTACATGTATTTCGGTGCTTCTGACATACCTTGATTTCCTTATCAAAGACGGGCTTGAAAGTGATGACTTGCCCTATCAATAAAGCGTGCACTCACCGTTTGTTCAAACGGCCGTAGCTTTCAAGATATGTCGATGTTTTTTTAAGGTAAAAATTCCTACTCGACAGAGAGCGAAATCGACGGAGCAACCGACCACCAACGCGGCAGGAGTTGCTTGACCTTGCTGTCGCCAAACCGGTCATCGATCAACATCACCACCCCTTGATCCTGTTGGGTGCGGATCACCCGCCCCGCCGCCTGAACCACTTTCTGCACGCCGGGAAACAGGTAGGTGTAGTCATAACCGGCTCCGAAAATCGCTGCCATCCGATGTTTCAACTGTTCATTGACCGGGTTGAGTTGCGCCAGTCCGAGGGTGGCGATAAATGCGCCGATCAACCGGGCACCGGGTAAGTCGATGCCTTCGCCAAACGCGCCACCCAACACCGCGAAACCGATGCCCTGACTGTGCGCGGTGAACTGATCGAGAAAGTCCTGACGCTGCCCTTCCCCCATGCCTCGGGATTGCGACCAGAGATTGATGTGTGGATGTGTCTCGGCCAGCAACTGTGCGACTTGCTGCAAGTAATCGAAGCTGCTGAAAAACGCCAGGTAGTTGCCGGGGCGTTGGCTGAACTGCCTGGCGATCAGCTCGACGATCGGCGCCAGGGAAGACTGTCGATGGACAAACCGCGTGGAAATCTGGCTGACGATATGGACCTTCAACTGGTCAGCGTGAAATGGTGACTCGACGTCGATCCAGACCGTGTTCGCCGGCGTTCCGAGTAAATCGGCGTAGTAATGACGAGGGCTCAACGTCGCGGAAAACAGCACGGTACTGCGTGCCGCCGTCAGTCGCGGGCGGATGAAACCGGCGGGCACCACGTTGCGCAGGCACAGTTGCGACAGGTTGCGCTTGCGGTCGAGATCGCGCTTGCTGATGTCGAACAGGAACTGTTCATCGAAGAGCTCAGCGACGCGACAGAACTGAAGCATGTCGAAGTAGAAATTCTGTAAGGCGCTGTCGAGGGCCTGAGGATGATCGTTGAGGTAGTCGCCGATGCTCGCGCTGCAAGACGACAATGCCTGGAGCAGTTTCTCCGGTGGTTTATCGTAGGCCTGGTACGGCGCGAGTTGCAGGTTATGCAAGGCGTTCCACTCGCGATTGACCCGCTGCAGGGCTTTCTTCAGCGGCTCGGGAGCGGTTTTGCGCACACCGTTGAGCGTCGACTGGTCAAGGCTGGCGCTGTACATCTGCCGCCCGCGCTCCACCAGATTGTGGGCTTCATCCACCAGTACCGCGACTTTCCAGTTGTTGGCCTGGGCCAGCCCGAACAGCAACGCGCTGAAATCGAAATAGTAGTTGTAGTCAGCGACCACCACGTCGGCCCAACGGGCCATTTCCTGGCTCAGGTAGTAAGGACAGACATCGTGCTTCAGGGCCACCTCGCGCAAGGCGCTCTGATTCAACAGTGATAGCTCGCTGGCGGCCTGGCGCGCGGCCGGCAACCGATCATAGAAACCCTGGGCCAGCGGGCAGGATTCGCCATGGCAGGCCTTGTCCGGATGCTCGCAGGCCTTGTCCCTGGCGATCATTTCCAGGACCCGCAACGGTGGCGCAGCGGCGCTGTCGAGAATGACCTGAACCGCATCGAGCGCCAGTTTGCGCCCGGGGGTTTTCGCCGTGAGGAAAAACACCTTGTCCAGTTGCTGCGGCGCCAGGGCCTTGAGCATCGGAAACAGCGTCCCGACGGTCTTGCCGATACCGGTCGGCGCCTGGGCCATCAGGCAACGGCCAGTGCTGACGGCCTTGAACACGGACTCGGCCAGATGCCGTTGCCCCGGACGAAAATCGGCATGGGGAAACGCCAGTTGCTGCGCCGCAGCGTTGCGTGCTTCGCGATGGGCCATTTCCTGTTCGGCCCAGCGCAGGAACAGTTGGCAATGATGCTCGAAGAACACCTTCAGTTCCTGAGCGCTGAACGCTTCGACCAGACAGGTTTCCTTTTCGCTGACGATGTCGAAGTACACCAGCGCCAGGTTGATCTGCGCCAGGTCCAGTTTCTGGCACATCAACCAGCCGTAGACCTTGGCCTGCGCCCAGTGCAGCTGGCGATGGTTGGCTGGTTGCTTGCTCAGGTCGCCGCGGTAGGTTTTGACTTCTTCCAGGCAGTTTTGCACCGGGTCGTAGCCGTCCGCCCTGCCCTTGACCCTTAACGTTTGATACAGGCCTTCAAGCGCGACTTCACTCTGATAACCGTCGCTGCGCCGGGACGCCACCGTCCGGTGGCCGACGATGCCTTCCAGCGCAGTCGGCGATGGCGTGAAGCGCAGGTCGAGGTCGCCGACCTTGGCGGTGAACTCACACAACGCCCGCACTGGGATGCTGTAGCTCAAGCGCTCTGCTCCGCCCATTGCACGTAGCAGACGGCAATGGGCATCTGGTGTTCATGGCAGAACTCGAGCCAGCGCAACTGGTTGTCTTGCAGGCGATCGCCAGGGCCTTTGACTTCGATCATGCGATAGGCCTTGTGCTGCGGCCAGAACTGGATCAGGTCCGGCATCCCGGCGCGGTTGGCCTTGATGTCCAGCAGCAAACGGTTGAACCAGTGTTTGAGGTGCTCGGCAGGCAGGCAATCAAGCGCCTGATCGAGCAATTCTTCGTTTAACGCGCCCCAGAACACGAACGGCGATTGCACGCCCCACTTGGCGGCATAGCGTTCCCGGATCGTCTGCCGGTAACGCCCGTCATCGAGCTCGGCGAGGCAGGACTGGAACAGATCCGCCCGCCGTGCATGGAAATCTTCATTGAGCAGATCCACCGGCCCACGCTGGAACGGATGAAAAAACGCCCCCGGCAAGGGCGCGAAGATCGCTGGCCAGCACAGCAACCCGAACAGCGAGTTGATCAGGCTGTTTTCGACGTAATGCACCGGTGCCGAATCCTCCGCCAGATGCGCCTGTACGTAAAACTCCACCGATAGCGTGGGATCGATTCTGGGCAGTTGCAGGTCCAGCCGCAGCATTTCCCTTGGGGACGAACGTTTTGTTGGCGGCCCGCCGAGCTTGCGCCGCAATCTGGGCAATACACGCAGCAGCTGCTGTTGTTCGGCAGCGCTTTCCGGCGATTGGCCGGCAACAGTGGCCAGGTCCATGGCCAGTTGATACTCGCCGCAGCGCTCCAGCACACGAATCAACCGCGCCCTCGCACCGGGCCAGGCACAGTTGCGGTAAATGCTCAGCGCATTGGCGAACTCCGCCATGCGCTCGCAGTGCTGACCGATCTGGAACAACAGCTTGCCGCGCCGTTTCTGCAACCAGGGATTACTCAGGGTCAGCCCGTTGATCTGCCCGACAATGTGCGCCACCGCCTCCCCGGCCTCAAGCTGCTGCAGGCATTCGTGAAGAAACAGACAGGCATCCACATCCTCGCGACTGCGCAAGCCTCGGGATTCGGCGCATAACTCGACTTTTTCGTAGGTAAAGATGCCGAGGTCGGCCAGCACGAACTCCGACCAGTCCTGATAAAGATTGCCGAAGAACATCAGGCGCAGACGATCACACAGGCCCATGATGGTCAGGCTGAACAACCGGTCCGCCAATGGCGCGCACCATTGGCTAAAGCTGAGCGCTTCGGGAAACTGCTCGCTCAGGGCCGGGAGCCACTCGGTCTTTTTGCCTTTGGGCTGATCAATGGCGGTGCCGAAGCACTGCACGATTTCCGCCTTTAGCAACACGTCGAATAGCGTTTCGAGCGGCAGCGGCGTCTGCTCATCGATCCAGCCCAGTTCCAGTAATGGCTTGGCAGCGCTGGCGATGTCGCCAATCTCGAGGTAATGCAGTTTGCTCGCCCGGAAGTGAATCCCCTTGCGCATCACCATCCGCACCAGCAACGCCCTCGACTCGCGGGGCAACCGGTTGAATTCACGGATGAAGGTTTGCTCCTCGATCGTCAGCACGTCCGCGTAGCGGTGCTCAAGCCAATCAAGCACTTGCGTGAAGTTATTCAAGTAATAGAACGGGTCGTCGAGCGGATTCTGGGTCACGGAAAAACAGGGCCATGGGGAACGAGTACTGGTTATGCGTACAGATACCAGCAACGCCCTGTCCGGTGCAAACGGAAAAGGATAAGCGGCGGCGCGATCGGGAATATTTCGGCTGCCAGTCGAACTTTCCCGCGATCCATCGTACCAACCGCGTTAGAGGTACAGTGACGATTGAAGGATTCGAAGCAGTCGCGCTGTTTTTTTGAAGGATGAGAGGTGGTTATGAATATCAAGACTCTGGGTTTGCCCCTGGCAATGGCGGCCCTGCTGGCCCTCGCTGGTTGCTCGACGCCAACGGTAGTGACACTGCAGAACGGCACCCAGTATTTGACCAAGGACATGCCGAAAGCCAATAACAAGGAAGGTTTTTACGAATTTGAAGATATTTCCGGAGCGAAGGTGAAGGTCAAGGTTGATGAGGTGGCCACGGTTCGCAAGGAAGACTGAAGACCGCGTTATCGTTCATCGCTGGCAAGCCTTGCTCCTACAGGGATCATCGTCGAGCACAAATTATGCGTTCACCGTGAAACCTGTAGGAGCAAGGCTTGCCCGCGAAGAGGCCCTTACAGGCGCCACATCACTTTCAGGCAATAACAATGCCGCCCAAGCTATCCAGCCCAACCCCGACCAGCGTCACTGAATCATTGCCAAACGTCAGCACCGTGTCCTGCCCCACAACCGTAGCATGGGACCGAAAGTCATCGTTCGGCCCCACCCCCTGAACCCCGAGAAACACCAGCTTGTCATTTGCCTGATAGCCCACCACCCGGTCATGGCCAAACGCGCCACTGAACAGGAACATGTCGATCCCGCCGCCCGACTCCATCAGGTCATTCCCCGCTCCGCCGACAAACACGTCATTGCCTTGGCCACCGATGAGATGGTCGTTGCCCTCCAGGCCAAACAACCAATCACCGCTCGCGTGAGCTTTCAGCGTATCGGCGCCCGCTCCGCCCTTCAGCGTCGAGGCGTATTGAGTCAGGTTGTTTCCTACCGCCAAACCGTTGGCCGTAACGCTGTGGCTCACGTCATCCTTTAACAGCCCCCAGAGAAACCCCGGCTCCTTGGTGACAATGCTGCCAATGTCGCGGGTGATGCTGATGCCGCCCTGCGCATCGCGGACGTACAGGTTGCCGGCGCCGTCGTTGGCGAAATCGAAGTTTTTCACCGACTGCTGCAAGTCCAGCACGTTGCTGCCCTTGCCGCCCAGCACGATGTTGTAGCCACCGCCGTCGCGGAAGGTGTCATTGCCATCGCGGCCTTCCAGGTAGTCGTTACCCTTGCCGCCCTGGATCAGGTCGTTGCCGTCACTGCCGATGATGAAGGTGCTGCCCTTGTGGGGGTCGGCGTTGCGATTGAGGTCCTGGACCCAGGTCTTGCTGCGCGTCGGGTCGGACAGGTTCGCAACAATGACGGTCGAGTCCTTGCTGGTCAGGTCATAGAACTTCGACTCGAGCACCCGGGACATGCCATCGCCATAACCCGTCGGCAGGTGGGAAATCCAGGTCGGGATATTAAGGATGGAAAACGGCAACACATTCCACGCCGTCGAGGCGTAATGGTCGTTGAAGCTGACGATGTTGTTGGTCGCCGAGTCCTGATGGGCATCGTGCACGCCCACCGACGACAGATTGAAGGATGAGCCATCGAGCGCACGGAACACCGGATCGTTCTCATAACCGACGTTGAGCACTTTATCGGTGCTGCTTTGGGTGGGCGACGCATAGGCAATGTAGTTGGAGTCCTTGTAAAACCCCGCCCACTTATCGTTGCTCAGGTCCGCCAGGCTGTTGACCGCCAGGCCGCCGAGGCTGTGACCGCTGACCAGCACGTCCTTGCCCGACAAGCCATTGGCCCGGGCAAATGCCGCGACATCGCCCAACAAGTCGCCAAACGCTTCACCCACGTAGTTCTTCGCGTAATCCTTCGGCCCCAATGCGGCGAGCAGATCGTTGATCCCGTCAGCGATCGAATCGCTGATCAGGCTTTCCCGTGGCCCACTGGTGCCGCGAAAAGCGACGCCGATTTCGCTGAGATGGCCCTGGGCGTCATATTTACCGAGGATTTCCACCTGGGCGCTGGTGTACCCGGCGTTCTCACCGAAGTAGGTTCCGCGGGCATCGACCTTGCCGTCATAGCCCAGTTGAGTCGCAGTAATGGGCGTCCAGCCAGCCTTCTGAACTGCCTCCAGCGCGGCTTTTTCCGAATCCGGGTTCCACGGCACGCCGGGGATGACGCCCTGGGAGTCGGTGCCGCCAATCAGCGCAGTCACCAGCGTCGCCGGCAAGCCAAGGCCAAAGCCGTTGTGCTGGTAACCGGTGGCAAAGCCGTTATCGAGGTTGTGATAGGAATACAGCGTGATCGCCATGGCGTCGGTGAACAACGCCTTTGAATCTGCCGTGCCGAAGTTCTTGTAGTCGTACACACCCATGGTAAAGCCTCTCTTTTGTTGGAATGCTGTTCACCAAAGCGCGCTCTTGGGTCGTGCATACCTTTGTGGCGAGCGAGCTTGCTCGCGCTGGGCTGCGTAGCAGCCCCAAAAATCTGCCAACCATCGCCGATTTAAGTGAGTGCTACGCACTCAAGCGGGAGCAAGCTCCCTCGCCACAGGTTTCTCTGATTCAAGACTCTGCATGGCTCTCTTTGTTGGAATTGTCAGAGATCTTTGCGGCGTGACTGCGGGCCTTGCCCAAACGCCTCGTCAACCTTGGCCAGGTCCTGCTCGTTCAGGGTTCCGGCGTAGTAATGCAACTTGATCCAGGCCATCAAATAGTCGTACCGGGTCTGGGCCAGGTCGCGGCGTGTGGTGTAGAGCTGTTGTTCGGCGTTGAGCGCATCGAGGTTGACTCGTTCACCGCCAAGAATGCTCTGCTTCGTCGAGACCACCAGCGCTTCGGCGGACGTCAGCGCTTTCTGATAGGCCCGCAGTTTGCTCACCCCCGACTGACACGCGCTGAACTGCCGACGCAGCTCGATCAGCGTCTCCCGGGTCTGGCCATCAAGCTGGTACTCCGCCTGCTCCATGGCGCGGCTGGCTTGGCGCGTCGAGGCGGAAACCCCGCCGCCGGCATACAGCGGCACGTTGACTTCGATGCCGATGGTGTTGGTGTCGTAGCGCTGGTTATAGGTGTTGCCGCTTTCCGATTCGTTCTGCCGCACCGACGCGTACGCGCTGACTTTCGGCAGATGCCCGGCGCGATTGCGTTCGACTTCGTAGCGCGCCACTTCCACGGCCTGGCGCTGTGAAGCCAGGTTCGGGTTGTTCGCCACGGCGATCTCGTGCCACGTGTCGTAACGGGCGGGTTGCAGGGTGAAGGTCTGGAAATTCTGGTCCAGCGGCGCCAGGTCCGCGATGTCGATTGCCGGCACGCCAATCAGCGCGCCGAGCTCTCGCAAGGACGCATCCTGCTCGTTGCGCGCCTCGATTTCCTCGGCGGTCGCCAGTTCGTAGCGGGATTCGGCCTCGAGAATATCGGTGCGCGTGCCCTCACCCTGGCGGAACATATGTTCGTTCTGCTGGAACTGTTGTTCGAAGGCTTTCTTTTTCGCCAGTGCAATGTCGATCTGGTCCTGGGCGAACAGCGCCTGGGTGTAGTTTTCCAGCACGCGTACCAGCAACTCCTGGCTCTTGCCACGGAAGGCCTCATCGGCAAACAACGATTGCGCCACGCCTTTGCGGTACGCCGCATAGGCTTCGTAATCGATCAAGGGCTGCTGCAGCGTCAGGGTCGAGCCGTAACTGCTGTAGTTGCGATCATCGCGCTGGTTTTGCCCGCGCTCGTTGAGGTAGGTGACCTTGGAGGTGTTGCGGCCCTTGTTGTAGGTGTAACCCAGGTGTGGCAGCAGCCCGGCGCGGCCGATGGCGCGGTTTTCCTGGCCGGCATCGCGTTCCTTGATGGCGCCGAGAAACACCGGATCATTGCGCAACGCTTGTTCGTAAATGTCGAACGGGCCCATGGCCATTGAAGCGTTGCAGGTCAGCAACGCGAAACTCGCTGCGAAAAGGGAAAGCTTATTCATACAGCGGAACATCCTTATTCCTCGGTCAACGCGGAACCTGCGCGGTCGAGCAGCGGTTTGAACAGATAGTTGAGGAGTGAACGCTCGCCGGTGCGCACGAACATTTCCGCGGGCATGCCGGGCTTGATCACCAGGCCGTTGAGTTTTTCCATCGCCTGATCGCTGACGCTGCTGCGCAGCACGTAATACGGCACGCCGGTTTTCTCATCGACCATCTGGTCGGCGGAAATCAGGCTGAATTCGCCGGGCACACGCGGGGTGCGGCTCTGGTTGAATGCGGTGAACAGGATATCCACCGGCAGGTGCGTGCCGACCTTGTCGATCAGGTTGATCGGCAGGTGCCCTTCGACTTCCAGGTGTGTGCCTTGCGGGACGATCTCCAGCAGGGTTTCGCCCTGACGCACCACGGCGCCCTCGGTGTGCACACCCAGGTTGACCGCAATGCCGTCGGCGGTGGCGATGATCTCGCTGTGTTGCAGGTCGAATCCGGCGGAGGTCAGTTGCTCTTCGAGGGTCACGCTTTTGAGCTGTGCATCGGCCAGTTGGGTGCGGACTTCTTTCTGGTACTCCTCAATGTGTTGTTGCAGCGTCAGGTGCGATTCGAGGATGCCCTGCTCCACCCGGCCGCTTTCACCGGTGTTTTCTGCCAATTGTTGTTGAACTTGCGACAACTGACGCTGGTACTCCATCAGCCGGTTACGCGGGATGTAGCCGTTGTCCGCCAGCGGCTGGAGATTGCCCAGTTGTTGTTGCAGCGAGGTGGCCTGGGCCGTCAGGTCCGAACGGGCGCGGCGCATGCCGGCCAGTTGCGCCCCGGCGCCTTCGATGCTGGCACGCAAGGCGGCCTGTTCGCGGGAAAACGCTTCGCGGCGACTGCTGAACAACTGCCGTTGGCCTTCCAGGACCAATGCCAGGCGCGGGTCAGGATCGTTGCTCAGTTCGGCAGGAAAACTCACCTGCTTGAGGTTGTCCCGTTCACTTTGCCAGCGCGCCAGGCTGGCCCAGGACATGCGGTATTGGGCGCGCAGGGATTGCACGTCGGCGGCGACTTGCGTGCGGTCGAGCTGGAACAATGGCTGGCCCTGCTTCACCACCTCGCCTTCGCGCACCAGAATCTGGCTGACCACGCCGCTGCTCATCGATTGCACGGCTTTGCGTTTACCGGAGACCACGACCGTGCCTTGCACGGGAATGCCCTGGTCGAGCGGCGCAAGGCTGGCCCAGGCAAAGAAACTGCCAGCGCCGACTATCGCCAGTATCCAGCCCACGCAGGCGAAATAGCGCGCATCGCGTTCAGGGCGTTCGGCGATGTAATCGTGTTCCAGGGTGGCTTCGCTGTCGTTGCTCATACGCCCGAATTCCTTGTCGAGGACTGATACTGCCGGCTCATGCTCAGCCCGGCCGGTGCCTGCGCGGGCTTGTGTTCCTGAGCGCCGGCGAGCGCCTTGAGCACGTCCTGGCTCGGGCCGAACGCCTGTAAACGTCCATCATTGAGGACCAGCAATTTGTCGGCCTGGGCCAGCGCCGAAGTACGGTGAGTCACCAGAATCACGCTGGTGCCCTGGGCTTTCATTTGCGCAATAGCGCCGGCCAATGCGGCTTCGCCGACGGTGTCGAGGTTGGAGTTCGGTTCATCCAGCACCACCAGGCTCGGTTTGCCGTACAGGGCTCGCGCGAGCGCCACGCGCTGTTTCTGACCGCCGGACAAACCGCTGCCATCCTCGCCAAGCACCGTGTCGTAGCCCTGAGGCAGGCGCAGGATCAAGTCATGGACGCCCGCCTGATGCGCCGCTTCCACGACTTTTTGCGGATCGGCCTTCCGGAATCGGGCGATGTTTTGCGCGATGCTGCCACTGAACAATTCGATGTCCTGCGGCAAGTAACCGATGTAGGGGCCGAGTTCGTCGCGATTCCAGCGATGGATGTCGGCACCGTCGAGCCGCACGGTGCCGCCGAGAGTCGGCCACACGCCGACCAGCACTCGGGCCAGCGTCGATTTGCCGGAACCGGAAGCGCCCAGCACGCCCAGCACTTCACCGGCGCCGAGCTGGAAACTGACCAGATGCAACGTCGCGCCCCGTTGTCCGGGAGGACCGGCACTGACCTGTTCGAACGTGATCTGCCCTTTCGGCGTCGGCAACGCCATGGCGTCGTCGCTCGGTGGAAAGGCTTGCAACAGCGCGTCGAGACGCCGGTAGGCGAGTTTCGCGCCACTCCACTGTTTCCACACGGCGATCAACTGATCGATGGGGCTCAGCGCACGCCCCATCAGGATCGAGCCGGCGATCATCATCCCGGCAGTCATGTCGCCCTTGATCACCAGCAATGCGCCCAGTCCCAGCACGAGTGATTGCAGGCAAAGGCGCAGGGTTTTGCTCAGGGAACTGATGACCGCGCCGGTATCACTGGCCTGGTTCTGCAGGCCGAGAAAGCGCGAATGCACCTGAAACCAGCGATGGCGCAAGGCACCGAGCATGCCCATGGCTTGAATGGTTTCCGAGTTATGCAGGTGACTGGTGGCCATCTGGCTGGACTTCTGGGAAAAAACCGCCGCTTCACCCAGCGGCTTTTTGGTCATCGCCTCATTGAGACACGCCAGCCCGATCAGCAACACCGCGCCCGCCGTGGCAAACACGCCGAGCCAGACGTTGAACAGATAAATCACCAACAGGTAGACCGGAAACCACGGCGCGTCGAAGAAGGCAAACAGCGCCGGGCCGGTAACGAACTGGCGAATATGCGTCAGATCCCCCAGCGACTGCCCGGCGTTGCCCTCGCCTCTGAACAGGTTGCGCTCGAAAGCGGCCTGATACACCCGCAGGTTGAAGCGTCGCTCCAGTTGGCTGCCGATACGAATGACAATGAAACTGCGAATAATCTCCAGCAAACCGATAAACGCAAAGAACCCGACGACCATGAGTGACAACATGGCCAGCGTGGTTTCATTTTGCGAAGACAACACCCGGTCATAAACCTGAAGCATGTAAATAGAGGGCACTAACATCAGAATGTTGATCAGCGCCGTAAAACAGCCGACGCTGATCAGAATGCTCTTGTAATCACCCAGCGCCCTGATTAGGGGCGCGGTGACCGGGTTCTTTGCCATCTTTATGCACTCTTCCTGAGGTGTTATCCCCCGCCTGCCTGGCGAGGTCGTTACTTACACTTTAATAACAACTTATAGGGTTTCGATTAATGCAACGGGTGCTCAAGTGTAATGACCAGCCCGGTCTTCGAAGTGCCTCGATACAGCCCGTCACGCTGACGACTGAAAAACACAATCTTCGACCCTTCCTTACCGGTGAGCGCGATGCCGTCGGGCTCAGGAAACCAACCGATCGGCTGCTCTCCCAGCCATCCAGCGAGGCACTCGGTGCCGTCGCCCAAGGTCTGGTTGGCTTTGAACTCGAGGGGGCAAACGTTCGACGGATTGTCCTGCTGTGTCACCCGCCATTTTCCCGCCAATTGCGACGGGTCTGCCAACTTCAGGCTGCTTGCCATGGCTACATCTCCAAAAAACATCATGAGCGTCGCGAAAAGCCACGCGGTTGTTTTGTAGGTAAAAGCGTCAGGGATCATAGGGCGTTTAACTCAGGGTTGTGGCTCAAGGGGCAAAGAGCGGCGCTTTCGGCGCCACCCTCCTTTTGCCTTGAATCAGGCCACGATGTCCGAGAACGCCGCCTGGCCCACGGTGCTGACCAGGAAGTCAGCCACGCCATGCCCGGAGAAGTCCACCGACAACAGGCTGTTGCCACCGGAGGTGGTCAGCACTGCATCGCCCGCCGCCCCCGTGAACGCGTTCACGAAATGCAGGCCTGCGCCGTTGGTGGTGCCGGTCAGGTCGATCTTGTCGAGACCACTGACAAAATCGAGGATCTGGTCGACTGCACCAGGCTTGGAGTCACTGCTGGCCGCGAACACGAAGGTGTCCGAACCGGCGCCGCCCCACAACTTGTCCGCACCGCCCGCGCCGTAAAGGATGTCGTTGCCGGCACCGCCCTTCAGCTCGTTGGATACACCGTTACCGATCAGCAAATCATTGCCCGAACCGCCGATGGCGTTTTCGACGGTAACGCCCTTGGCGATGGACACGTTACCCACCAGGCCGCCAACGTCGGAGAACGAGGCTTCATTGAGGTTGATCTTCTGGTTTTGAGTAAACCCGGAGAAATCCAGGGTGTCCTTGCCGCCCGCATCCCACACCGAAAACACGACCTTGTCCGACGACGAGGACGCGCTGAGGAAGTCGCGACCGGCGTTGGAGTTGAAACCGTAGGTGGTGTCGCCGGTCCGGGTGGTGGTGTTGGCGCCGTAGAGCTTCTGGATGGCCGCGATATCGTCCATCAGCGGGCCCGATGAATAGGCTTCGACACCGCCCTTGCTGAAGTTCTGGCTGGTGTTGCTTTCACTCCAGTAACTCATGACGCTGTAGCCGCGGGTGTCTTGCCCGTAGGACGCGTCGTTGTAGGTCGGTGTGCCTTCACCGGCGTTGTAGTCGCCGGGATGGGCCAGGCCCAGGGTGTGACCGATTTCGTGGGTCAGGGTTTGCCGGCCGTAGTTGTTCAGGTCCGGGGTCTTGTTGGGCGTGTAGCTGCTGTTGGTCAGGTACCAGGAAGTCCCGTCGTAACCTGCGCCCGTGCCGGGCAAGTAAGCGAATGCCGCCGCGCCGTCCTGACCGCCGCTGTAGTTGCCGAAGGTCATGTGACCGTCGCCGCCGGTGGCCTTTTCCGTGAAGGTGACGTTGGCCACGTCGGCCCAGGATTGCATGGCGAGCACGGCCTGGCCTTTTTGCTGGGCACTGAATTGGCTGAACCCGGTGATCCCGTGCTTGTTCATGGTGCTCGACGAGGCCGAGGTCAGGAACGTGTAGGTCAGTTCGATTTTGCCGTTGCCGTCCTTGTCCTGGTAGGCAGCACCGTCGCGCAGCAATTGGGTGGCTGCCTGATCGACGGAGAACGACGGTTTGCCATTGACCGTGAGGTTGCCGCCACGGTCGTATTGATGGCTGAAACTAGTGATCTGATTGAACGCGGAACTAGGGGCAGCCAATGCTTGCAAGGGCTGAAAGGCCAGTTCGGCACTCTCAATAGCGTTACCTTTTACTTTCGACATAAACACACTTCCTTGTATTGCTATGGAACAGTTTTAGTCAGATAGCGACAATCTCTGGCGAGATCGTCCTATCACTCGCCCAATGAAGGCGAAAGAAAACTGACACAATTTGAAATCAAACGTCCACTACTTTTTTGACGTCAAGTTTGTGTGTTTGGGGAAGTGCCCGAAAACAATAGGCGTGCCGAAAAAACATTGAATATAAAAAAAATTAGCCAGAGTTATTGTCTGACAATCGACAATTTAAATATTAAATAAAGGTAAGTTATCCGGACGGGAATCGTCCGACTATTCATGTTCTGCTTCGTACAGTTCGATCATTGAAAATTAGACTTTTCGAGGAATGTGACCACACTGAAATACCGAGTTATCGTTCTTCGCGGGGCTCATAGATGATCCGGGTGGAAGCCGACATGAAAATGGTCACGCCCTTTTTGGCCGCTCTCATCGCCGCCAGCGCGTGCGCGACGACGAGCCTTTGTGCAAAGGCCGGGGCTTCTACGGTTCTGGCAACCAGCTTCGATTGCGCCAGGGCCAGCGCAGCCATCGAGAAGCTTATCTGTCGCGACCCCCAACTGATGCAGATGGATATCGAACTGACGCGCCTCTATCGCCTGGCGCTCACGGACGATCATTCGGTGCCGCGTCCTGACAAAGTCGAGATCGACCAGCGGTTCTGGGTCGACGCCCGCAATCAGTGTGCAGCCGGGACAGAGCCCAAGGCGTGTACGATCCGAAGTTATGCCGAGCGTGCGCATCAGCTTCGTCAGGGCTCGGCGATTGCGCGAACCAAGGATCCGCACAGACTCACCGATGGCCCCGTAGCCTTGCATTGCACAGGGTTAAACGCGTTGATTGCCGCCACGTTCTTCAACGTCGAGCCGGGTGTCGTGTACCTGAAATGGGCGAATACCTCTGTCACCCTTATCCAGGTGCCGAATGATGCCGCGACCCGATACAGCGCCAAGGACAATCGAGGGAACTACAGCTTCTGGCAAGACGGTAACGATGCCTTTTTCCAGATTCCGGGTTCTGGGCAAATGAGTTGTACGGTCGAGCCGGTCGGCTGATCGCGCGCCGGGACAGCCTTTCCCGCTGGCCTTATCCAGCCTGTGAGCTCCCCGCGCGAATCTTTCTTTACATTGAGCTGAGCAGCCACGCCGTCGCAAGCGCTGCGCAAGCTGCTACAAACATCAGTGTGCAGACATAATTTTGAAGTGTTCAATGCTCATAGATCAGCGTTCTCCGGTGGCTTCGAAAACCAGATCGACCTTATAGTGGTCTCCAAATTTATTTTCAGTTAGGTATTCCATCTTTCCATTGATCCTGACCTCCGCTGGTGCATGGTTTTGAAGAATGATTTTTCCTTCTATGGCGTGGAACTGGAAAGCTGGGCTGAAGGGAAAAATGATGTATAGATCGATTACCGCGTTGGTGCCAACGAGATACTCGCCAGTAGGAGCGTCTTTGTCGGCTAGCTGAAACTCTGCTCGGAGGTCCGCATCCGAATCCGGATGACGCATTAACCCGAATACTTGAAGCGTTCCCTCGGGCGTTGTTCTGCGAAACACGTTATTCGAGTCGAAAGGGAAGACCTTCCCATCTCTTAAGCTGGTGATGCTCCCTTTGATAGTGCCGATCCGGGTGGTGTTTTGCTCAACGACGTCGTGGGTCGTTTTCAAACCATTTTTAGCCATGATGATTTCCTTTAGATGAGATCCAGCGATGGTGTCCGCTGCCTGCTCATTACAAATGAAAAATCATCTGCGCGAACCTGACAAAAATGACAGTTTTTAATGCTTTTTTGGAATCACGAATACTGATTTTCTGGAAATGAAGTGCCAATTCCGGTGCAGACATAGCCTGCTCCCGGAACATGTTGCACTACCTACCAAACCTCACTCGCTTGCTCAACTCCCCGTCCGAATCTTGTTCCAAACCCGTGTCCGAATCCGGTCTACATTCAGCGGCATCGCTTCCAGCGCAAACAATTTCCCCATCATTTCCGGACTCGGGTAGACCTTGGTGTCGTTCTTGATCGCCGGGTCTATCAGGCTGTCAGCCTGTTCGTTGCCATTGGCGTAATGCACGTAGTTGCTGATGCTCGCCATGACGTCCGGACGCAGCAGGTAGTTCATGAAGGCGTAACCGGCTTTTTCATCCGGGGCATCGGCGGGCATGGCGACCATATCGAACCAGATGGCAGCGCCTTCCTTGGGAATCGCATAACCGATGTCCACGCCGTTGTTGGCTTCCCTGGCGCGGTTTTCGGCCTGCAGGATGTCGCCGGAGAAACCGACGGCCACGCAGATGTCACCGTTGGCAAGGTCGCTGGTGTACTTGGACGAGTGGAAATAGCTGACATAAGGCCGGACTTTCATCAGCAGTGCTTCAGCCTTTTTGTAGTCTTCCGGGTTCTTGCTGTGATGCGGCAGGCCCTGGTAGTTCAGCGCCGCCGGGAGCAATTCCGGGCCATTGTCGAGGATCGCCACACCGCATTTCTGCAGCTTCGCCATGTTCTCGGGTTTGAAGATCAGGTCCCAGGAATCCACGGGTGCGTTATCGCCCAACACCGCTTTGACCTTGGCGATGTTGTAGCCGATGCCGGTGCTGCCCCATAGATACGGAAAGCCGTGCTCGTTGCCCGGGTCGTTGGTCTGCAAAGCCGTGAGCAAGACCGGATTCAGGTTCTTCCAGTTCGGCAACTGGCTCTTGTCGAGTTTCTTCAGCGCCCCGCCCTGAATCTGCCGGGCCATGAAGTGGTTGGACGGGAACACCACGTCGTAGCCGGATTTACCGGCCATCAACTTGCCGTCGAGGGTTTCGTTGCTGTCGTAGACGTCGTAGCTGAAGCCAATGCCGGTCGCTGTCTGGAAGTTCTTGGTGGTGTCCGGTGCGATGTAGTCCGACCAGTTGTAGATCTTGACGGTGTCGGCCGCGTGGCTGAAGGAGACGACGAGCGCCAGTGGGGCCAGTGCCAGGGTCTTTCGGATCATGAGTGGATTCCTGTGTGGGTTATTGTTGTTGGCAGGCAATCAGAGGATCAAAAAATCAGAACGTAGGTCTTGCGCACGGTTTCCTGGATGTCCCAGATCCCGAGGCTGTTGGCTGGCAACATCAGTGCATCGCCGGCTTCTATGTAGAGGGTTTCACCACCGTCCGGGGTGAAGGTGCAGCGCCCCTGGATGAAATGACAGAATTCCTGGGTCACGATCTGCCGACGCCAGCGGCCGGGCGTGCATTCCCAGACGCCGGTTTCGACGCCATCGTCGCGTTCGACGCTGGTGGTGGATGCCACCGCCACGGGGGTGCCCAGCGGCACGGCGACCGGGTTTGATTCGTCCAGTTTCAGCGTTGCGGTGTTCTTGAATTGCGTGATGCTCATGGGAATACCTTTGGATGTAGAGAGCGCCGTTTACTGCATGAAACCTTCCATGAACCCCGCGACCCCGCTGGCCAGTTTGCGCCGCCAGGGCGCGGTAGCCGGGTTGGCCAGGGTCTGGTCTTCATGGACGAAGCTGCGGATGATCGCGTTGTAGCCGAGCCAGCGGCAGGGTTCCGGCTCCCAGGCTTTGAGCGCATCGAGGCCGCCTTGGGGGATGACCCACGGCTGATGAACCAGCCCGGTATCGCGTTGCAGGATCAGATCGGCCAGGGTTCGCCCGCCCAGGTTGCTGGCGCCGACACCCTCCCCGCCATAGCCGCCGGACAAGGCGATACCGCTGGCCTGATCACACAGCATGTGCGGCTTGAACCGCCGGGACATGCCCAGGTTGCCACCCCAGCCGTGAGTGATCCGTACGTTCTTGAGTTGCGGGAACAGCTCGCCGAACAGGTAACGGCGCAGCGCTACTTCGCTGGTGGACAGGTCGAAGTCATGGCGCAGCTTGCCGGCGAACTGATAGCCGCCCCTCGCACCGAACACCAGACGGTTATCCGCCGTACGCTGACCGTAAGTGACCTGGCGGCTGCTTTCGCCGAACGCCTGGCCGCGACTCAGACCGATTTCGTCCCAAGTCGCAGCGGACAGCGGCTCAGTCGCCACAATCAAGCTTTGCACCGGCAACTGGTAACGACCCAACGGTGGCAAGGTAGCCGCATAACCTTCTACCGCCGGAACAATCCAGCGACTGCGCACGGTGGTTTTCGCCGTGCGCAGGCTGCCCGATTGCCAGTGGGTGACCGGACTGTTTTCGTAAATCCTGACGCCCATGCGTTCCACCGTCCGCGCCAGGCCTCGCACCAACTTTGCCGGGTGAAGGGTCGCGACGTGCGGTGCATAGATACCGCCATAAGGCTTGGCAATTCTGATCTGTTGCGCCAACTGCTCCGGGCTGAGCCAGCGGTAATCGCTTTCGGTCAGGCCTTGTCGGTAGAGCTTGTCCAGGTAGTGCCGCAGGCTGGCTTCCTGTTCCGGATAGCGCGCGGCGCAATACAGCGCCCCGCCTTTGCGAAAATCGCAGTCGA
Source organism: Pseudomonas sp. LBUM1651 (assembly GCF_059716135.1). Lineage (NCBI taxonomy): Bacteria > Pseudomonadati > Pseudomonadota > Gammaproteobacteria > Pseudomonadales > Pseudomonadaceae > Pseudomonas > Pseudomonas sp. LBUM1651. Next base: position 3,042,109 of record NZ_CP166805.1, read on the forward strand.
TGCCTTCACGTTCGAGGACAATCTCGACTTCATCCGGAATGCTGTGCAGGAGATCATAAGAGGCGCGGCGCTGTTCCGCCGACCGATCGGCCAGCAAGCGGTCTTCGCCGAGGATATTGCCCATCAGCCAGCCGCCGTTGCGGCCCGAGGCACCAAAACCGGCGGTCTGCGCTTCAATGATGGCGATGTCCAGCCCCGGCGCCAGGCGTTTGAGGTAGTACGCGGTCCAGAGTCCGGTGTACCCCGCGCCTATGATGGCGACGTCGACGTCCAGGTCCTGCTCCAGCGCCGGACGCGCCAACAATGGCTCGTCGAGCTGGTCCATCCACAAACTGATAGTGCGCCACGCCGGCATGCAAGACTCCGCCACTCAAACTTCGATGGCGTTGATCCTAGTGCGTGGGCTCAGTGGCTGTCTTGCGCGCGTGCACGCAAAGAAATTTGTTTGGCGTAGGCCTTCGGCGACAGGCCGGTGTGCTGACGGAAACAGCTATAGAACGCCGACAGCGAATTGAAGCCGGCCGCAAATGCCAGTTCATCGATGCGCAGCGGCGGCGTGGCGATGTCCAGCGCGGCAAGCAGATGCTGCAACCGCGCCTGGTTAACGTAGCGATAGAAACTCTGGCCCAGCACCTGATTCAGCAGGTAAGAAATCTGATTGCGACTGTAGCCGCACTCCTTCGCCACCCGTTGCAGGTCGAGCTCGGGATCCAGATAGGGCTGCTGGCGCTGGAAATACTGTTGCAGGTCTTGCGCCATGAAACTCAGCTGACGCGGCGACAACCCGAGCCGGCTGGCGGCCGGACGCTGATTGTTGGCGGTTTTGCTGACGGGCCGCTCATGCACCAGCGAGGCGTACTCATTGACCTGCCAGATCAGCCCGTCGCGCACGGTAATCGCCTCACTGGCGCGAAAGGACACCAGCCCTTCGCCACCGCGCAGGGTGATGCGGTACTGAATGAATGCCGTGTTGCCGTCCAGTCGAATGCGGTCCGAGTGCTCCAGCGCTTCATCGGGATCGCGCGGCATGCTGCTGCGCACGTACTCACGCAATTCGTCCAGCCCCATCACACGGTTCTGGAAAAAGTCGTTGTACTGAACATCCGGGTGATAAAGCGCCATGACCCCGTCCAGGTCCCGGTGTTTCCAGCGCAGGTGATAGCGCACGACCGTCTCGCTCGTGGCCTGGGTTTGCAGCGGACCATCATCGGCAGGCATAAAGGTCTCGATGAGAAAAAAGCGAGCTTGCCGAAATTCAGCCCCGGCTTCAACGTCGATTCGATAATGGCCTTTTGCCTAATAACTGTGGCGCTGTGATCTGAATCAAAAAAAACTGAACCAATTGCTAAACGGCCTGAAAAATCCACATTATTTTCACATTCGGATGCTACTTTTAAGAACAGTCACCGGTTGAGCCAATGAAGGCTCTTCCCTCCTACCATGAGCTAACGGAAGCGCTCGATGAAGAAGGCGGGCAACATATGAATAAAGGGTTCAGTAAGGTCACCTTTCCAAACGCCTGCCAGCTGATGCGCTGGCATTTTCATCCCATGGGTTTTGAGGCGAGCATGGACGCCCCGGGCAGCATGATCGCCCGTCTGTTTGACCGCGCCAGTGGCGAGACCATGATCGCCATCGCCGGTATTCCATGTGCAACGGTCATGAATGCCGCGGATGTGGAACGAATTATCGAAGCGGTGGAGGATGAACTTGAGTCTTTCATTCCACCGGTGGCCTTCAGGAGCTATGCCTGAGGCTGAGCCAGCGAATAGAGAAAGCCCACGTCATGTGGGCTTTTTATTGGTCGGGATTAAACGGCCTTGCCCACGCGGTGATCGACAAAGAACGGCTTGCCCTTGCCGATCCGGTCGGAGGCCTTGGGCATGTTCGCCGCCTGGCTGTCCTGGCCCTCGACGTACCAATAGCAATGACTCACCGCCCGCGTGATGCCGACATAGGCCAGTCGCAGAATCTCGTCTTTTTGCGCGTTATCGTAAGCTTCGTTGTCGCCAGCCTTGCCCAGCCCTGCCATGCGGTAGACCTGATTCTTGTAAGGCGAACTGGTCAGGTGCTGACAATCTCCCAGCAGAAACACCGCATCGGCCTGAAGGCCCTTGGCGCTGTGATAGGTCAGTTGCTTCAACCGTCGCGACTCGTACGGCAAACTAGAATCCACATTAACTACAGACTTAATATGGTCTTCTATCAATGACTTATCGCTACTTTTTCGATAAAGCATCAAGATTGAGTCACCCTTTCTGTAGTGCTCCATCAGCCGCGTGGCCATGCCCTGATCGTCGCGATCCAGCACATTCACCGGAAGCAGCGACTTGGGCTCGCCGCTGGCCTTGGCCTTTTTCCCGGCGATGGCCGGCGCGGCGCGCACGATATGTTCGGCGGCGTCGATGATGTGCTGATGGCTGCGAAAGTTGTCACTGAGCATGACCTTGGTGGTGCTCGGCGACGGGAATTCCTTGTTGAACTCCATGAAGTACGTGGGTGAACTGCCGCGCCATCCATAAATGGACTGCCAGTCATCACCCACGCAGAGCAGCGACGAACGCTGGGCGCCGCGACCGACGTGCATGGCCGGGCCACGACTGCGAATTTCCGCCAGGCTGGCGCGAATCCAGGAAACGATCTGCGGCGATACATCCTGAAATTCGTCGATCATCAGGTGCGACAGCGGTCGCAGCAATTCGTCGCTCAGCAGCTTCTGATTTTCCGGGGAGTGCTCGCTGAACAAGGCAAACATGCGGTTGTAGGTCATCACCGGTGGTTTCTGATCCAGCAGATGATCTTCCAGAGCACGCCAGTAAAGACTCAACGCTTCGAAGAAAAAACGGTCCGGGTCGTCCTTGGCGAAACTCATCTGGCCTACCGCACTCGGAACATCCAGGCCCAGGTTCTCGATAAATCCGGCCGCCGCGACGAAACAGTCGAGCAATGGCGCGGAACCAAGCTCGCCCTTGACCTTGTAATCGAAGCCCGGCCCGGCGCTGGCATCCCCTGCCAGCGAGGCCAAGACTCGTTTTGATGATTCATAACTATCCAGCCATATCAATGGCTTACGACAGAAAGCTTGAAACAGGGTTCGCTTTACAGCCCACTCGGCGCGAACACTGAGTTTGGCATTCGGGCGGCTGACCTGCGGGTTTTCCCGCGGATCGAATCCCAGCACCACCCAGGCGTCCAGGCTTGGAATATAGCCATGGCAGTGAAACGTCGAGCCATTGATATCGAACGACTGACGATTGGGCTCGATGCCCTTGATCGGCCAGGCACCGGCGCGGAACCACAAGTCCTCGATGAAATCGCACAGCTCTTCATCACGCTTGGCCGCCAGTTCGGTCACAGCCATGCGCTTTTGCACGTCCGGGTGATCGCGCTCCAATTCCTTGAGCTGCAAGGCATGGCGGGATAACGGCGTGATCAGCTCGCGGAAACGCTCATCGCGGGTGTGCAGGCTGTGATAACAGGCGTTGAGCTGCTGACGCTGGGCGTCATTGATACGCAGGTCGAACGGATTGCTGTCGGCTTCCTCATCGCCATGTTGTGGGCGGTGACTGAGGTTTTCGAAGGCCTGCAACCGCTCGAAGCCCGGCAGACTGCGCACCATTGGCAGGATTCGCGAATGGAAGGTGCGCACCAGATCCCGCGCCTCTTTAAAGCTGAGTGCACGACCCCAGAGCGCGAACAGCTCAATCAGCTTATTGATGAAATCCTTGCGCGACTCCCGCGTAAACGTAACCACGGTCATCGAGTCGAGCTCGAAACCCAAATAGTGAGTCAGCAGCAAGATACGCAGCACCAGCGTGGTGGACTTGCCCGCACCCGCGCCGGCGATAACCGAAGTCGATGGCGTGTCGCTGAAGATCATCTTCCACTGTGCGGCACTGGGCTGGGCATGGGCTGGCAGTAGCCGGGCAACGTCGGCCTTCATGCGCTTTTTCAAGTCAGCACTCAACGGCAGACGCCAATCATCAAACAGGTTGTCGTCGACGTTGGGTGGGCGGTGTTCGGTCGAGCGCGAGTCCCGAATCAGCAACACCTGCCGACCTTCCTCCAACCCTTCGAGCTTGCCTTCCTTATAGCCATAATCCACACCCGCGATGTGGCCACTGCGGAAGCCATCGGCCTGGCCATGCAACCATGACGCGCGGTGTTGCGCGCGCAGCCGGGTCAGACCATGGCCGAAGAACCGGGCCGCAAGACGCTTGAGCAGCGGCATCTCGGCCAGAGGACGAAGTTCAGGAGGAAGATCGGGGGTGTGTTGCGGCACGCGGGCTGACTCCAGGGTGTGAGGCTGTTGAAGGCTATGGTGTCTGCATTTTCCGTTCAGTTCTAGTGAAATGCTTACAGGTCATTGGCTTATGCGATGAAGTGAAGGCTGGGTGAGAATGTTTCGAGGTTATTTAACATCAATTAATTCGATGCTATTGAGGCATTTTTTACGCTTTTTATCGATCAGTGCCTGATGGATGATGCTCGCCATCAAAACCCATTTCAGGAGACGATCATGCTCGAACTCAGACCTTTCAACTCCCTGGGCGGCGCCCACCACGGTTGGTTGGATGCTCATCACCACTTTTCGTTCGCCGAGTACCACGACCCCAAACGCATGAACTGGGGCAATCTGCGGGTGTGGAACGATGACGTGATCGCCTCCGGCACGGGCTTCCCGAAACACCCCCACCGGGACATGGAGATCATCACTTACGTTCGTGAAGGCGCGATCACTCACGAAGACAACCTCGGCAACAAGGGCCGCACCGAAGCGGGCGACGTTCAGGTCATGAGTGCTGGCACCGGGATCGCGCACAGCGAGTACAACCTGGAAGCCACCGAAACCAAGATCTTCCAGATCTGGATCATCCCGAACGAAACCGGCCTGGCACCATCGTGGGGCGCCAAGCCATTCCCTAAAGGCCAGCGCGAAGGTTTCGTGACCCTGGCCAGCGGCAAGAGCGGCGACGACCAAAGCCTGCGGATTCGGGCGGATGCTCGGCTGGTGGCAGCGAACCTGAAGGCTGGCGAGTCTGCCGAGTATCGGTTGGACAACGGCCGTCGCGCTTACCTGGTGCCGGCCACGGGCGTCATTGAAGTCAATGGGTTGCGTGCACAAGCTCGGGACGGTGTTGCAGTGGCCGATGAGCAGGTGTTGCGGGTGACGGCGATTGAGGACAGTGAGATTGTTTTGGTGGACCTGGCTTGATTGGGTAAATACAGGGCAAAAAAAGGGCGACCATGTTGGTCGCCCTTTTTTATGCGTACCGTCCTGAATCAGATTTACATCTGTTTCAGGACTAGACGGCAACCCAATGTGGCGAGGGAGCTTGCTCCCGCTCGGCTGCGAAGCAGCCGCAAACCAACCAGCCCGGTGTATCTGTTACACCTCGCCAACCGATTTGGGGCCGCTTCGCAGCCCAGCGGGAGCAAGCTCCCTCGCCACAGGGCCCGCGATCATTTCGCTGAAATAGCGCCATCCACGAGGGTTTGCGCCTCTGCCACCAACTGCTTCAGATGTTCGTCACTGACGAAACTCTCGGCGTAGATCTTGTAGATGTCCTCCGTACCCGACGGGCGCGCCGCGAACCAGCCATTCTCGGTCATGACTTTCAGCCCGCCGATGGCCTGGTCGTTGCCCGGCGCATGGCTGAGGATGCTCTGGATCGCTTCGCCCGCCAGCTGGGTCGAGGTGACCTGTTCCGGCGACAGCTTGCTCAGCAGCGCTTTCTGTTCCGGATTGGCCTTGGCATCGACTCGCACCGAGAACGGTTCGCCCAGTTCGTCGGTCAACGCGCGGTAAGCCTGGCTTGGATCACGACCGGTACGAGCGGTCATTTCTGCAGCCAACAGCGCCGGGATCAAACCGTCCTTGTCGGTACTCCAGACACCGCCGTCCTTGCGCAGGAACGATGCGCCGGCGCTTTCTTCGCCACCAAAACCCAGCGAGCCGTCGAACAGACCGTCCGCAAACCATTTGAAACCGACCGGCACTTCGTACAGGCGACGGCCCAAACGCTTGGCCACGCGATCGATCAAGCCGCTGCTGACCACGGTTTTGCCCACGGCCGCATCGGCGCGCCATTGCGGACGGTTCTGGAACAGATAGTCAATCGATACCGCCAGGTAACTGTTCGGCGCCAGCAACCCACCCGACGGGGTCACGATGCCGTGGCGGTCGTGATCCGGATCGCAGGCGAACGCCACGTCGAAGCGCTCTTTCAAGCCGATCAGGCCTTGCATGGCGTGGCTGGATGACGGGTCCATGCGGATCTGGCCATCCCAGTCGACCGTCATGAAACGGAACGTCGGGTCGACCTGCTTGTTCACCACGTCCAGGTCCAGTTTGTAATGCTCGGCAATCGCCGACCAGTAGCGCACCCCCGCTCCGCCCAGCGGATCAACGCCCAGACGCAGCTTGGCATCGCGAATGGCATCGAAGTCGATCACGTTGATCAGGTCGGCCACATAGGTGTTGAGGTAATCATGACGATGGGTGGTGCTGGCCTTCAGCGCCTGTTCGTAGCTGATGCGTTTGACGCCGGCGAGCTTGTTGCCCAGCAACTCGTTGGCCTTGGCTTCGATCCACTTGGTGATGTGGGTATCGGCCGGGCCACCGTTGGTAGGGTTGTATTTGTAGCCACCGCTTTGCGGCGGGTTGTGGGACGGCGTGATGACGATACCGTCAGCCAGCCCGGAAGTGCGGCCGCGGTTGTAGCAGAGGATGGCGTGGGAAATCGCCGGTGTCGGGGTGTACTCGTCACCTTCGGCAATCATCACCGTCACGCCATTGGCCGCCAATACTTCGAGGGCGCTGGCGCCGGCCGGGGTGGACAGCGCGTGGGTATCGATGCCGACGAACAGAGGCCCGTCGATGCCCTGGGCTTCGCGGTACAGACAGATCGCCTGGCTGATCGCCAGGACGTGCCATTCGTTGAAACTCAGGTCGAACGAGCTGCCCCGGTGTCCGGACGTGCCGAAGGCGACGCGCTGGGTGGAGATGGCGGCATCGGGCTGGCCGGTGTAATAGGCCGTTACCAGTCGCGGGATGTCGACCAATGATTCTGCCGGTGCCGGCTTGCCCGCAAAAGGACTGAGTGTCATGCAAAACCTCTGGAATAGAGTGGTTCAGGAATAGGACCGCAGTTTACTGGCAGTTTGACCGCAACGCGATGGGATCGATCCACGGGCATCAAGGATGTTTACGGCCGTGTTCAGTCCACCGACTCCAACCGTAAGGCATCCCCCAGCAGGCTCAATGCAGCACTGATGTCATGATCTCCGCCGAACGCATGACTCAAGCGCAAATGCTGCGTGTGCAGGCCCTGCAGACTGAAGAGCTCCCCCGGCGCAATCACCACATGATGCTTGAGCAAGCGCTGGAACACTCGACGCATATCGACCTGACGCAGTGAGCGTGCCCAGATCGTCGCCCCGCCCTGAGGATCGACGACATGCAGGGCGTCGCCCAGACGCTCCTGCAATATCTGCGTCATGTGCACCTTGCGGTCCTTGAGTAACCTGCGCAGCACCTGAAGGTGCTGATCGATCCGGCCATTGCCGTACAAACGGGCAATGGCTTTCTGGCGAATCGGCGACAGGCGAAATGAGCGTAGCAGAAAGTGCCGCTGCAATTGCTCGCTGAAATGCCGCGAAAGCAGATAGCCGTAGGGCGCTTCCGGACCGATGATTTTCTCGAACGTGGAGAACACGATCAGCCGGCCGGGGTCGAGCAGGTCGCGGAATCGCAAGCCGCCTGGCTCGAATTCGAGGTCGCCGTAACAGTCGTTTTCCAGCACCCAACTGCCATGCTGCTCCAGCAACTGCGCAATGGCGAGTCGATTGTCGTCGGGCGGCAGGCTGCCCCTTGGCACGCTCAACCCCGACGACAGCATCACCAGCCGCACCGGCCGGGTTTCCAGCAGTTCCTTGAGTCGCTCGACGTCCAGACTGCCATTGGCTTGCACCGGCCATTCGATCACTTGAACATCCGCCGCCTGAAGCAAGCGCAGAATCGTCCAGTCACACGGCGACTCGACTACCACCGCGGCGTCCTTGAGACCCAGCACAGCGATCAATATTTCCAGGACTCCGCGCAAGTCTGCGCCGACATAGACGTCATCGGCATGCCAGCAGCGCACCGGCGACGTGGTGTAACGCGCCGCGAGTGCGGTGCGCAGTTCGAGCTCGCCGCAAGGTTGTGAAGGCGGTTGTGGCAGACGCGGGTACTGGCGCAGCAGTTCGCGCTCCAGCAGCAACAACGGACTGTCGAGGGGCTGCAGCAGCGCCGGCTCATCGGCACTGAAGACCAGCATGCCCGGGCGCCTGGCGCTGACATAGACGGTTTCGAGCAGGTCGTTGCCACTGCCGGGCATATTGATCGAGGACACCGGCAACGCGTAATAGCCGGACTTGGCCACCGAATAGACACGCCCTTCTTTTTCCAGCAGCGAATAAGCGTACTGAATGGTCGAGATCGACACGCTCAGACGATTCGCCAACTGGCGCAGCGATGGCAAGCGGAGACTCGTGTCGCTGACCGGCTCGTTGATCAGGTGGGTCAAGTATCGGTACACCGCCTGATAGGCAAAGTCAGTCTCGCGAGGTCCTTTCAATGTCCCGCTGACCATTCACCCGCCACCGCAGCATCATGGTCATGGTCGGCGGCTTCGGATTGCCCGTCCGCGCCGTCGGGCACCCCGTCAGTCACCCTGCCCTCGACGCCAGGCACCGGCCCCATGCGGTACAGCTTGCCGATCAGGCTGACGGGCAGCCCGCTGACGTCGACCATCCATTGCACAATCTGTTCCGGCACCGGGTTGCCCTGCATCGCCCGGTGCAAGTCAGGCATCGCGACCAGCATGCCCGGGTGGCACTGACGCAGAAAACGCTCAAGCCCGGCACCGTTTTCGATAAAAGGCGCGGAAAGCAGGCACACCAACTGCGCCTCGCTCAACCCAAGGCTTTTCTGCGCCTCGGCCGCTGCCAGTGCGCGCTGATCGGAAACCCTCGCCGGGTTGCCAAAGGCCTCCACGGCTTGTTCGCATAGACGCTCCGGCAGTCGCTTGCGACGCATCATCACCAAGGCTCGCTGCAAGTATTCGGCGACGCCGGACTCATAGCTGTGACCCCGCACGAAGCACGCCTGCAACCCCCGGACATGGGCAGAGATCAAGGGGCTGACGTATTCGTTGTCGCTGAGCTGTGCCGTAAGTTCGTCAGGTTGAAAACCCAGAAACTCGGTGAGCAGCGGCCATCGCTCTTCGCGGTTGCTGACCAGCAGGTCGTGAATGTCGATGAACGTGGCGCGACGGCAGGCTTCAAATTGTTCGGCCGGACGCCATTGCGCCTGGCCATGCCCGTCATAAAACGTGCGGTAACAATCGCTGCCGAGTTCGTCGAGCACTGCAAACAGCTCGTCAAAGCCGGTTCCGGGATGATTCGATGTCGTGAGTCCGGCCTTCGCGGCTGCCCGCTTCAAGCCCTCGATAAACTGTTTCTGCTGACGCGGTGTGTCGCTGCTAATCAATGCATCGACGCCGCTGTTCCACCGGGCAATTTGCCCAACGAACTCGCCAGTGGCCAAATACCCGGCGTCCCACAGATCGATCGGCCCGTCGAGGGTCCGACGATGCCCCACCATCAGTAGATTGAGCCGATTGGCTTCGCGGCCCGCCTCCGAGATCGGCGCCAGGTGCCTGAATGGCAAGACCTCCCGATTATCGACCATCAATACTTCGACCCTGGGATCGTCGTAGAGGAACAATGCGCTGTAGCTGCGATGAATATTGTCTTGAAGCGTCGAACTGAGACCGTTCATGCGCAATGAAGCGACGCGCAGCTGGAACGTGGAAGGGGCCCTGCCGGCAATACTGAGCTGCGCGGCGCGCAGCAGCGCCAGGGTGTAGCAACTGTCCCGGGACCCGGACTGGATGGCCAGCACCTTATAATCGCCAATGCGCTCCATGCCGCCGGCGGTGACCACCAACCGCTGAATCATCAGCTGCAATGCCGTACGTTCGGCCCGGGAAAAGAAACTCAGCAAGCGTTGCAGCATTTGCTGATAGACATAATTCATCGCCTGATCATGGATAAGGGTCATCTTTATTTACCTGATACTCGTAAGTTCAATAGTGCGCAAACAACGACATGCAATGCGCAAACCGATTGCCTGCCACGTTTGAAGTGCTGGACGTTATGCCCAAATGCTAACACTTAAGCTTTCAGAAATTATTTGAAATGTCTGAACAGCGCAATTGCCGTGGCGACAGACAACCCGCCGAAAACCCCCGTAATACCGGAGCTTCGTGGCTGCGAGAGATATCCTAGGAAATGTCCGACAACATCCCACAGACATTTAACACAAGAAATAAGGAAAGAAGTCGCACATGACTGCTTGGCAACTGCGCAACGATCAACGGTTTGTCGGAAATATATTAACGATGTGCATTGAAAAGTATCAAACCGATACCCAGACATGACTCTTTCCTTGAGATGAAAGTAATCATTCAATTATCAGGGCTTAAATGGCGATTAGAAGATACAGATCGAGAGCAAAAACCAGTTCAGTTGCTGAACTGACCCCATCGGCAGGGGCGCCTCATGTTTTCAGAGGTCATAAAAAAAGTCCGTGCAGGCACGGACTTTTTCAGAGGGTGTTACACAGGTTCGACCTGCAGGGCGACCCGTTCGCGGCATGGGCATTCGTCCATGTAGCGGTGTGCTTCGACAAACTCGGAAAACGGGAAAACCCTGGTCTTGAGCGGCAACAGAACGCGATCGGCGGTCATCTGGTTGATGTCGCGCAAGGCACGTTGCAGTGCGACCTGGTCCTGAATGATGCCCAGTTCCGGCTTGCCGGTGAAGTTGCCGATGCAGTGCACAAAGAACTGAATGTTCTTCTGGAACGCTGCGCAGGCCGGGAATGGCGTCTGGTTGCCCCCTTGCAGACCGTACAGCACCAGGCTGCCGCGAGGTGCGAGCACATCGCCGAGCAGAGACATCTGAGGGCCACCCAGGCCATCGAACACCACATCGACACCGCGGTTATCGGTAATCTTGTTGATCCGCATGAGCAGATCTTCTTCCTCGGTGACGATGACCTTCTCGGCACCCAGCGACAGCAGGTATTCACGCTCTTCGGCCGTCTTCGTGGCGGCAATCACCCGTACACCCAGGGCTTTACCCAATTGGACGAAAGAAGGTCCGGCGCAGTGACTGGCGTCGGTTACCAGGGCGAACTGCCCGGGCTTGACCCGTGCCAGGTCGGCATAAGCGAAGTAGGCAATCAACAGCGGCGTGTAGTGCACCGCCGCTTCAATCGGGCTGAGCACGTCCGGATAGCGGGTCAGTGCCGAGCGCGGCAGAACGATCTGCTCGCCATAGACGGGATAGTCGTTCGGGCTTTCAGCCGGGAAACTGGCGACCTTGTCACCGACCGCCAGGTCATCGACGCCCTCGCCGACCGCCGTCACGACGCCGGACATTTCATGGCCGAGGCCTGAAGGCAGACGAGCGTGGGACGAGGCCAGGTTCTGGCGCCAGAGAATGTCGTACCAGCTGATGCCAATCGCCTCGACGCGCACCTGCACTTCGCCCGGCGCAGGGAGAGCGGCCGCATGCTCTTCGCATTTGAGCACCTCGGCTGGACCAAACTTGTGAAAACGGATCGTGCGGGACATCGCAAACCTCGTCAAAGAAACCTCTAATGCCCTGAACTCTATCTGGGCTTTCTACCCAAGACTATCAGTGGCTATTAATAGTCGACATGCCTGTCATTGATTCCGCAGCGCCGGCGACATCTTCAAATGTCGTAAGAAACCGAAGCAGCCTTTGTAGGAAAACTGAATTACTCGGTGCAGAGTAGCAGCCTTTCCCCGTAATATTCATGCCGGCCATTGTTCTCATATGGCCGCTCTCGTCAAGCTTGATGACTCTGCCAGGACTCCAGATGAATCGTAATGACCTGCGTCGTGTCGACCTGAACCTGTTGATCGTATTCGAAACATTGATGCACGAACGCAGTGTGACCCGCGCTGCGGAGAAATTGTTCCTCGGCCAACCCGCCATCAGTGCGGCGCTCTCGCGCCTGCGCGGGCTGTTCGATGATCCGCTGTTCGTGCGCACCGGCCGCAGCATGGAGCCGTCCGCCCGGGCGGTGGAGATCTTCGCCCTGCTCTCGCCGGCCCTGGACTCGATTTCCACCGCCGTCAGCCGTGCGGCGGAATTCGACCCGGCGACCAGCACTGCGGTGTTCCGCATCGGCCTGTCGGACGATGTCGAGTTCGCATTGCTGCCGATGCTGCTCAAACGCTTGCGCGCCGAATCACCAGGAATTGTGCTGGTAGTGCGTCGGGCCAACTACATCCTCATGCCGAGCCTGCTGGCTTCGGGCGAGATTTCAATCGGCGTCAGCTACACCGCCGACCTGCCGGCCAACGCCAAGCGCAAAGTGCTGCGCCGCAGCCTGCCCAAGCTGTTACGCGCCGATTCGGTGCCGGGGCCGTTGAGCCTCGACGACTTCTGCGAACGCCCCCACGCGCTGGTGTCGTTCGCCGGTGACCTGAGCGGCTTTATAGATGAAGAACTGGAAAAACTCGGGCGCAAACGGCATGTCGTGCTCGCGGTGCCGCAGTTCAATGGGTTGAGTACGCTGATCAGCGGCACTGACATTGTCGCCACCGTGCCGGATTACACGGCTGAAGCGCTGACGGCAGCCGGTGGCGTACGGGCTGAAGATCCGCCGTTGCCGGTGCGCAGTTTTGAGTTGCACATGGCGTGGCGTGGGTCGCAGGACAATGATCCGGGTGAGCGCTGGTTAAGGTCGCGGCTTCAGATGTTTTTCGGGGATCCGGACAGTCTGGCTTGATCCCTGATTTTTATGTTGGGGTTGAGGGCCCCTTCGCGAGCAAGCCCGCTCCCACATTTGAAATGCATTCCCGTGTGGGAGCGGGCTTGCTCGCGAAGGGTTTAACTCGGACTCAAGCCATCTCTTGCATTCCCCGCAACAGAGAATTGCCATCATTCCAATTGATCACCCTCTAACGTCAGGTGCATGCTAGAGGGCTCGCTTTGAACTTATATCATTCCGAATGATAGTTACCTTTGCTTCATTCGATTCGTGCGATACCACCTCGCCGAGCATCATCCGCCCATCTCAATACATTGGCGGATGCATCCATGGAACAGTCACTCAAACATTTGCGCTTCCCCTTGGCCATGTTGGCCGTGCTGGTGATGAGCGCTTGCGGCAAGGCTCCGGAGTCTGCCGCGACCATGCCTGCGGCGAAAGTCAGCGTCGCCAAGGTGCTGGAACAACCGGTCAATGAGTGGGACGAGTTCACCGGGCGCCTTGAAGCGCCAGAAACGGTAGAGATTCGTCCACGGGTCTCCGGCCAGATCGATGACGTGGCCTTCACTGAAGGCGCGCTGGTCAAGAAAGGTGACTTGCTGTTCCAGATCGACCCACGCCCTTTCCAGGCTGAGGTCCGCCGCCTCGAAGCGCTGGTTGCCCAATCCCGCGCCAATGCCACCCGCAGCGAAAATGAAGCCCAGCGCGGTGAACGTCTGCGCACCAGCAACGCGATCTCCGCTGAACTGGCCGATTCGCGCACCAGCGCCGCGCAAGAAGCCCGCGCCGCCGTCGGCGCCCTTCAAGCGCAACTGGATCTGGCCAAACTGAACCTGAGTTTTACCCGCGTCACCGCGCCAATCAGCGGCCGTGTCAGCCGTGCGGAAATCACCGCCGGCAACCTGGTGACCGCCGATACCACCGCGCTGACCAGCGTGGTGTCCACCGACAAGGTTTACGCCTACTTCGACGCCGACGAGCGTGTGTTCCTCAAATACACCCAGCTCGCGCGCCAGGGCAAACGCGGCGCCACCACCCCGGTTTACCTCGGCCTGTCCAACGAAGACGGCAACCCGCACCAGGGTGTGATGAACTTCGTCGACAACCAGGTCAACCCGAAAACCGGCACCATTCGTGGTCGCGCCGTGTTCGATAACACCGACGGCACCTACACCCCTGGCCTGTATGCCCGTCTGAAACTGGTTGGCAGCGGCACCTACTCCGCCGTGCTGATCAACGATGAAGCGGTCGGTACCGACCTGGGTAAAAAGTTCGTGCTGGTGATGGATGCCGATAACAAAACGGCCTACCGCGCGGTTGAACTGGGTCCGAAAATCGAAGGTCTGCGCATCGTGCGCAACGGCCTTAACAAGGACGACACGATCATCGTCAAGGGCCTGCAACGGGTACGTCCCGGTTCGCCAGTCACCCCTGAAGTGATCCCGATGGCCAGCGAACAAACCCTCGCGGCACTCGCACAACAACGACAAGCGCTGGAAGCCAGCAACCTGCCCCAAGTCGCACCTGCCAAGGTCGCGCCGGGTTCGGTTGTGAAACTGGCTGCTGCGTCTCCACGCGGTTAAGGGACGACAACTCCGATGAATTTTTCCCAATTCTTCATTTCACGGCCGATCTTCGCAGCGGTACTGTCGCTGCTGATCTTGATCGCCGGTGCCATCTCGCTGTTCCAGTTGCCGATCAGCGAATACCCGGAAGTCGTGCCGCCGACCGTTGTGGTCCGTGCCAACTTCCCGGGCGCCAACCCAAAAGTCATCGGTGAAACCGTGGCCGCTCCACTGGAGCAAGCCATCACCGGCGTCGAGAACATGCTGTACATGTCCTCGCAGTCCACCGCTGACGGCAAGATCACTCTGACCATCACCTTTGCGCTGGGCACTGACCTGGATAACGCACAGGTCCAGGTGCAGAACCGCGTGACCCGGACCGAGCCGAAGCTTCCAGAAGAAGTGACGCGCATCGGTATCACCGTGGACAAGGCGTCGCCCGACCTGACCATGGTTGTGCACTTGACCTCACCGGACAAACGCTACGACATGCTCTACCTGTCCAACTACGCCTTGCTCAACATCAAGGATGAGCTGGCGCGTCTGGGCGGTGTCGGTGACGTGCAGCTGTTTGGTATGGGCGATTACTCGCTGCGGGTATGGCTCGATCCGAACAAGACCGCTTCGCGCAATCTGACCGCGACCGATGTGGTGACCGCAATTCGTGAGCAGAACCGTCAGGTAGCTGCCGGTGCCTTGGGCGCCCCGCCTGCACCGAATGCCACGGCGTTCCAGCTGTCGGTCAACACCCAGGGTCGTCTGGTTTCCGAAGAAGAGTTCGAGAACATCATCATTCGCTCCGGCGACAACGGTGAAATCACACGTCTGAAAGACATCGCGCGCGTTGAGTTGGGTTCCAGCCAATACGCCCTGCGCTCCTTGCTGAACAACCAGCCGGCGGTGGCGATCCCGATCTTCCAGCGTCCGGGTTCCAACGCGATCGAAATCTCCAACGAAGTGCGCGACAAGATGGCGGAGCTGAAGAAGAGCTTCCCGGAAGGCATGGACTTCAGCATCGTCTATGACCCGACGATCTTCGTGCGCGGCTCCATCGAGGCGGTGGTTCACACCCTCTTCGAAGCGCTGATCCTCGTTGTTCTGGTGGTGATCCTGTTTCTGCAAACCTGGCGCGCCTCGATCATTCCGTTGGTGGCGGTGCCGGTTTCGCTGATCGGTACGTTTGCCGTGATGCACCTGTTCGGCTTCTCGTTGAACGCCCTGTCGCTGTTCGGATTGGTATTGGCCATTGGTATCGTGGTGGATGACGCCATTGTGGTGGTGGAGAACGTCGAGCGAAACATTGAGCTGGGACTGACACCGGTCGAAGCGACCAAACGGGCCATGCGTGAAGTGACCGGCCCGATCATCGCGACCGCGCTGGTGCTGTGTGCGGTGTTTGTCCCGGCGGCGTTCATCTCCGGCTTGACCGGTCAGTTCTACAAGCAGTTCGCTTTGACGATTGCGATCTCGACCGTGATCTCGGCGTTCAACTCGCTGACCCTGTCGCCTGCACTGGCTGCTGTGTTGCTCAAAAGCCATGACGCACCGAAAGACCGTTTCTCCAGGGTCCTCGACAAGATCTTCGGTGGCTGGCTGTTCCGTCCGTTCAACCGTTTCTTTGACAAGGCCAGCCATAGTTATGTCGGCACTGTAGGCCGGGTTATCCGCAGCAGCGGTATTGCCCTGCTGCTGTACGCAGGCCTGATGGTGTTGACCTTCTTCGGTTTCTCCAGCACCCCGACCGGTTTCGTACCCGGCCAGGACAAGCAATACCTGGTCGCCTTCGCGCAACTGCCGGACGCCTCGAGCCTGGACCGTACCGAAGACGTGATCAAACGCATGTCCGACCTGGCCCTGAAACAGCCGGGTGTGGAAAGTGCGGTAGCGTTCCCGGGCCTGTCGATCAACGGTTTCACCAACAGCCCGAACGCCGGCATCGTGTTCGTGACCCTGAAACCGTTCGACGAGCGTAAAGACCCAAGCATGTCCGCCGGTGCGATTGCCGGTGCCTTGAACGGCCAGTTCGCCGGGATTCAGGAAGCCTACATGGCGATCTTCCCGCCGCCGCCGGTACAAGGCCTGGGCACCATCGGTGGTTTCCGTCTGCAGATCGAAGACCGGGGCAACCTGGGCTACGACGAGCTGTACAAAGAAACCATGAACATCATCACCAAGAGCCACAACGTGCCGGAATTGGCCGCCCTGTTCACCAGCTACACCGTGAACGTGCCGCAGGTCGATGCCGCCATCGACCGGGAAAAAGCCAAGACCCACGGCGTGGCCGTCAGCGACATCTTCGACACCCTGCAGATCTACCTGGGTTCGCTGTATGCCAACGACTTCAACCGCTTCGGGCGTACCTATCAGGTCAACGTTCAGGCTGAGCAGCAATTCCGCCTCGAGCCGGACCAGATCGGTCAGCTGAAAGTGCGTAACAACAAAGGCGAGATGATCCCGCTGGCGACCTTCATCAAGGTCAGCGACACCTCGGGCCCGGACCGCGTGATGCACTACAACGGCTTCATCACCGCTGAAATCAACGGTGCGGCAGCGCCCGGCTACAGCTCCGGCCAGGCTCAAGCGGCCATCGAGAAACTGCTCAAGGAAGAACTTCCGAACGGCATGACCTACGAGTGGACCGACCTGACCTACCAGCAGATTCTGTCCGGCAACACCGCGCTGTTCGTGTTCCCGCTCTGCGTATTGCTGGCGTTCCTGGTACTCGCGGCTCAATACGAAAGCTGGAGCCTGCCACTGGCGGTGATCCTGATCGTACCGATGACGCTGTTGTCAGCTATTACCGGTGTGATTGCTTCGGGAGGCGACAACAACATCTTCACCCAGATCGGTTTGATCGTACTGGTGGGACTTGCGTGTAAGAACGCGATTCTGATCGTCGAGTTTGCCAAGGATAAACAGCAGGATGAAGGCCTCAGCCCGCTCGCCGCGGTGCTCGAAGCTTGCCGTCTGCGTCTGCGTCCGATCCTGATGACCTCCTTCGCGTTCATCATGGGTGTTGTGCCTCTGGTGTTCTCCAGCGGTGCCGGTGCCGAAATGCGTCACGCCATGGGTGTGGCGGTGTTCTCCGGGATGCTCGGGGTGACCTTCTTCGGTCTGTTGCTGACACCGGTGTTCTACGTATTGATTCGTAACTTTGTGGAGCGCGGTGAAAAACGCAAAGCGGCCAAGGCCCTGAAACTGGAGGCGCAGCAATGAGCCTGAAAGCCTTCCTGCCGAGCCTGCTGGTACTGGCCCTGAGTGCCTGTGCCGTCGGCCCGGACTACAAGACCCCGGCCACCGAACCGGCCAACATCACCACCGCCACCGATGGCGCTGCCGGCCAGAAAAACTTCGACCGTTCGCGTTTCGAAGGTATCTGGTGGCAGCAGTTTGAAGACCCGACCCTCAACCAGTTGGTGACGCAATCCCTGCAAGGCAACCGCGATTTGCGCGTCGCCTTCGCGCGCTGGAAAGCGGCCCGGGCGATTCGTGATGACGCCAGCAATGACGCCATGCCAACCATCACCAGCCGCGTCAGCAGTGATCTGGGCAAAGGTCAGATTCCGGGCCAGACCACCAAACGGGTCAATAGCGAACGCTATGACCTGGGTCTGGACATGGCCTGGGAACTGGACCTGTTTGGTCGCATCCAGCGCAACCTGGAATCCAGCGACGCCGAACAGCAAGCGGCCGAAGCCGATCTGTACCAGCTGCAAGTCACCATGATTGCCGAACTGGTGGACGCCTACGGTCAACTGCGCGGTGCGCAACTGCGGGAAAAGATTGCCCTGGCCAACCTGAACAACCAGCAGGAATCGCGCAAGATCACCGAAAGCCTGCGTGATGCCGGCGTCGGCGATCAGCTCGATGTGGTCCGCGCCGATGCCCGCCTGGCCGCCGTCGAAGCCAGCGTGCCGCAATTGCAGGCGGAACAGGTTCGGCAGAAAAACCGTATCGCCACCCTGCTGGGTGAGCGCCCGGACAAGCTGACGGTGGACCTGAGTCCGAAAGAATTGCCAGCGATTGCCAAGGCGCTGCCGATCGGTGATCCGGGTGAACTGCTGCAGCGTCGTCCGGACATTCTCAGCGCCGAACGCAAGCTGGCTTCGGCCACGGCGCGTATCGGTGTGGCCAAGGCGGATCTGTTCCCGCGGGTCAGCCTCAGTGGCTTCCTCGGCTTTACTGCCGGGCGCGGTTCGCAGATCGGTTCCTCGGCGGCCAACGCCTGGGCACTGGGCCCAAGCATCACCTGGGCAGCGTTTGACCTGGGCAGTGTTCGAGCTCGCTTGCGCGGTGCCGACGCGGATGCCGAAGGCGCACTGGCGACCTACGAGCAGCAAGTGCTGCTGGCCCTGGAAGAATCGGAAAACGCCTTCAGCGATTACGGCAAACGCCAGCAACGCCTGATTTCGCTGATTCGTCAGAGTGAATCAAGCCGCGCGGCCGCCGACCTGGCTGAGATTCGCTACCGCGAAGGCACGGCGGACTTCCTCGTCCTGCTCGATGCCCAGCGCGAGCGTCTGGCGGCGGAAGACTCCCAAGCCCAGGCCGAAGTCGATCTGTATCGCGGCATTGTCGCGATCTACAAGGCCCTTGGTGGCGGCTGGCAACCAGAGACGGTCGCCAGCAAGTAACGCATTGGCAAGCTCCTTTGGTTGGCCGCAACCAACCCGTTTTTTTGCCCCGCGCCTCATTCGGTCGCGGGGCTTTTTTTTAATGCACAAAAAGCAGCGATAGTTCCTGTAGGAGCGAGCTTGCTCGCGAAAAACTCGAGAGCGCCCAGGGGAATCAGGCTTACCGCGTCATCGTTGACCTCCATCGCGAGCAAGCTCGCTCCTACAGGGGGTTAGTGGTGATCTTGGGATTTTTGGTTTTCCTGGACCGTCACTGTCGCCGTCGTCCCGGCCCGCAGTTTGTCTTTACCGGCATAGTCGGCGTCGATCCTGATCCGCACCGGCACCCGCTGCGCCAGTTTGACCCAGGTGTAACTGGGATTGATGTTGGCCAGCAAACGGCCGCCGGGCAGGTTTTCCCGGTCGGCAATGGCGAAAGCGATGCTTTGCACGGTGCCGCCAAAACGTTCGCCACTCATCAATTCAATGTCGACCCGGTCGCCCTCCCCGATTCGCGGCAGTTTGGTTTCTTCAAAATAGCCGCTGATGTAAAAGGATTCGCTGTCCACCAGCGCCACTAACGGGCCACCCGCAGTTGCATAGTCGCCCTGTCGGGTCAGCAGATTGGTCACGTAGCCACTGACGGGCGATTCGACCCGGGTGCGCTCCAGGTCGTGCTCAGCCTCGGCCAATGCGGCGATGGCCAGATGCACGTTGGCCTGGGCAAAACCCAGGTTGGCCTGGTTGCGCAGCAAATCAGCCTGGGCCACCGAGACATCAGTACTGGATTTTTCCCACTCTTCACCGGAAATCGCCGCTCGCTCCTTGAGTGTACGGCGGCGACGCTCCTCGCTCTGACGCTGTTTGAGCAGCGCCTGGCTGGCCACGATGGTCGCTTCGGATTGCCCCAGTGAGGCCTTCGCCACTTCCACCGAACGCTTGGCATGCTCCACCGCCAGCACGTAGCGCGAGGGATCGATTTCCAGCAGCAACTGCCCCTTCTCCACATGTTGGTTATCCTGCACGCCGAGGTTGACAATGCGCCCCGCGACATCGGCGGACAAGGTCACCACATCGGCACGCACCCGGGCGTCCCGGGTCCAGGGGGCGCGGGTGTAGTGTTCCCAGGCGAACCAGCCGAGCACAAAGGCCAGCACTACCACGGCCACAGTCGTGAGTCGGGCGAGGATCTTCTTCAATGCATCAGGCTCCCATCAACAGAATCAACGTCGCACACACGCAGGCGTACAACGCGCCCTCGAACAAGGCTTCATGCCACACGAACTGCAACACGCCGAGGCGCAGCAGAATCCAGTCCAGCAGCAGATAAATCGGCAAGCCCAGCAGCAGCGCCTGAGCAATCGGCGGCAGGTAGACACCGCCTATTTCCAGATCAATGGGCAAGCGCAGGTACTCCTTCTGTTGGCGTTGCAGGTTCAAAGTGGCCACGGTGACGCTCCAGGAACGACACCACGATCAATAACGCCACGCGCATGCGAAACACCGACCACAGATGCTCATGGACGCCGGAATGCAGCGCATCCAGTTCATCGCCCAGGGCATGCAGGCTGTCGAGCACACGCTCCACTTCAACGTCGGCCCGGCCGGCAACCAGCTGCCCGGTTTCCCGAACCGTAGCGAACAGCCGGCGTTGCACCTCCGGGCTCAGTAACACGTTGATCTGCCCCTGTTGCCTGAGCTGGTTCAACGCAATACCGAGAGCCATGCAACCGAGACTGACATCGAACAAGTCACGCGCTGGCTTGTCCTGGATGGACGGCAACAGTCCCAGCATCATGGTCAGGCGATCGACCATGCGACTCTCGAAGGCAAACTGGTTTTCATCGGTGGCCGGAATTTTCAGCAAGGCGTAGACCTGCTCGCAATTCTCCTGGTGCAGCCGGCGAATGCGCAGCACGGGCCTGAAGGGGAAGATCAAGGCATACACACTCAACGCCAGCGCGGCGGCGCAGACATACGAGCCGCCAAATTCGAACCACTGGATCGCGGTGTTCTGCCCCAGCCCCGTGTTTTGCGGGCCCAGTAACAGAAAGGTCGACAACCCGAGCCCAATCCCCGTACCCGTGGTGGGCGGGCTGGACAATCCCACTGCGACGGCATACAGCAAGGGCGCCAGCAACAGCGCCAATAGCTCGAAACTGCTGATCATCGGCACCAGCGCAAATTGCAGAACCGCCGACACCACCAGCGCCAGTCCCAGGCCCCGGGCAAAGCTCTGGGCAGCCAGTAGCGGCCGCGGAAACGTCGCCATCAGCGAGCAGAGAATCCCGGCAACGATCATTCCGCCCCGTGCGCCGTCCCAACCGGTTTCGATCCAGATCAGACCGGCCACCATCAGTGCGCAAAAGGCACGAATCGCGTTCATCGCCGCGAGCGTGTAGTCCATGTGCAGCGGGTTCTTCTGCCCGCGATAGAGGCTGCTGGCTTTGCGCCCGCTCTGGATCGCATCGCTCAATTCCAGAATCGTTTCAAACTGCTGCAACAGACGCGCCTGCTCCCAGCGCAGCGACCATGACAGCGAGCGCAAGGTCGCCGGATAGGGCTCGATAAGTTGCTCCGAACGGTAGGCCAGATCATCGAAGCGCTTCTGCAACGTTGCGAATTGGCGCCGTTGCTCATTGGGCATCGCACGTCCCAGCTGCGCCAGTTGATCGAGAAACAGCACTTCTTCGGCGAGCAAACGCTGGATTTCCTGGGGAATCTCGCCTTCCAGACGCTCGAGCAATAACTGCCTCTGATGGCGCAACGCGGTGAGCCGCGCGGTCAGCAGCACCAGTTGATTGCCGAGCAATTGCACCAGGTCATCGGCACTGCGCAAGCGCGGCGCATCGTAATACAGGTGCCGGCGCACCCCTTCCAGTGCGCTGATCTGGCCGAGCAGCTGCATTTGCCGAAGGTGGAAATCGGCCTCGCTTTCCTCGGTACGAATCGCGGCGCTGGCATGGGTCGCCAGCAGCTTGATCACCTGATCGATCCTGGCGAAGTAATCCTTGGCCACGGCCTCCGGGCGCGCGGTCAGAAGGCTGACGACACACACGCAGGCCACCGCCAGCAACGTTTCGGTCACGCGGGTCACGGCCAGCAGGAAAGTGCCGTCCTGATCCGGGACCGCCAGCAGCCCCACCACCACCGCGGTGTAGCCGCTGAGCACAAACGCCTGGGAACTGGTGTAGCGCAACAAGGTGCCGCCGGCGGTACACAGTGCCAGCCACAGGGACAACGTGATGAGAAAAGGCAGCGGCGCCTGAGGGAAGATCGCCATGATCACCACGGCCACCACCGCGCCCAGGGTAGTGCCGATGACCTGGCCGAAGCTGCGGGCCAGCGCCATCCCACCCAATGGCTGGCTGACGATGACCACCGCCATGATCGACCACTTGGGCTGATCGAGGTCGAACAGAAACGCCAGGTACAGCGTCAACAGCCCGGCCGCGATGGTTCTCAAGGCGAACAACACCACCCCCGGCCCGGGGTTGAGGATTGCCTTTAAGTATTGAAGCAGCGGTTGCATGGGAGTGCTCATCGAGCCATCTCCTGCAAGCGTAGTCACTGCTTCGGTGGCTCGACGGGGTTTCAGTGTCGACAGGACTTGTAGGAAAGATACTGGCGATCCGCTGCTGAATGGCCTCCGGATTTGACTCACAGCCCGGCCTGACCGAAGCTGGCAACCTTGCAAAAGCCTGCCAGCTCCCGGATTCCTGCATGCCCCAGTCCCGCCGTTACCTGATCATCAGCCTCTGCGTCCTGTTTGCCATTGGCCTTGCCTGGCTTTTCCTGCGCAGTACGACCCCTGTGGTGCCGGAAGCGATCAAGCGTGGTTACAGCGAAGCACTGACGCAGGCGCGGGCCGGTCAACCGGGCGCAGCGCGGGTGCTTTACCAGCAACTGGGGCGTCCCGACATTTCCCCCAAACGCCGCGTCTGGCTGCATGCCGAGCTGCCCAACTATCCCAGCCCTCAGGCCTTGAAACTGGCGGACGCTGACCTGCAGCATCCCTCGGCCGATGTGCGCATCGCCGCCATCAGAAGTATCAGCGGGCTGGTCCCCAGCGGCCAGCGCAGCCTGCTGTTGGGCCCATTGCTCGATGACAGCGAACAACGTGTCCGGTTTGCCGCGGTGAACGCGTTGCTGGGGTTGTCGCCGGACGACCTGGGTTTGTATTTCGGACCGTTGCAGCAGGCCATCGATGCGTGGGAACAGGTGCTCGCCCAAGCGCCTGAAAACGCGGACAACCAGTATCAGTTGGCCCGGTTGCACCTGCACAACGGTGAATTCAAAGCGGCGCAACAGGCGCTTGAAAACACCTTGCGCCTGGCCCCCGCCAATCTGCCCGCACTGGTGATGCAGATCGAAGTGCTGGACCGGCAAGGACAAAGCGAAGCAGCCCGGCTGCTATTGGCCAAACAGTTGAAGGCCCAGCCCGATTCCGCCTACCTGCAACATGCCCTGGGGATGTGGTTGCTGCATCACGGTCAGAGTGAGTTCGCCCTGCTCGGCTTGTCCAAGGCCGTGGAGCTTGAACCGGACAACAAGGATTATCGCTACGACCTGGCGACGACGCTGCATGACGAGCAAGAGCTTGAAGCGGCGCAGAAACAATTGCAGGAAATCGTCCAGCGCCACCCCGCCGACCGCAAGGCCCGGGTCCTGTTGATCAACTACTGGAAAGAAAGCGGGCAGCTGCAAAACGTGCAGATCCTGTTGGCGCAACTTGAACAACTCAACCCCGATGACCCGGCGCTTCAGCAAGGCCTTTAAAGCTTCGTTGTTCTTCAGGCCGTCTTCGCTGGCAAGCCAGGTTCCTACAATGTAGCGTCGTTCACCAGATTGATGGTCCCCCGATTCTGTAGGAGCCTGGCTTGCCAGCGAAGAGGCCCGCAAGATCTACGCAAAACGTTGGAACCCCCATCACGGCCAATGGTCAAGTGATCAGGCAATCCATTCAGGCACTTCAGGCCTGCTGCCTCACTTCCCCTGGTCTTGAGAGGGCTTTTTTTGTCTACATCTAACGAGTTGTTCAGTGCAAAAGCCGCCACCGGCATCGAAGGTCTGGATGACATCCTGGCCGGTGGATTGTCCCGCGGCCATGTGTTTTTGCTGGAGGGCGAACCCGGAACCGGCAAAACCACCGTCGCTTTGCATTTTCTGTTGGCCGGCGCCAGAGCCGGCGAGCGCTCGTTGTACATCACCCTGTCCGAAACCGAACGCGAACTGCGCCAAGGGGCGTTGTCCCATGGCTGGGAGCTGGATGAAAACATCCACATCTTCGAGCTGACGCCGCCGGAAAGCCTGCTCAATGCCGAGCATCAGCAGAGCCTTTTGTACTCATCGGACCTTGAGCTGGGTGAAGCCACCAAGCAGATTTTCGAAGTGGTCGAGCGGGTCAAGCCGACTCGCGTCGTGCTCGACAGTCTTTCCGAGATCCGGCTACTGGCGCAAAGCTCCCTGCGCTACCGTCGCCAGATCCTCGCGATCAAACACTACTTCGTGCGCTATGACGCCACGGTGGTGTTGCTGGACGACCTGACCACCGAGTCCCTCGACAAGACCGTGCACAGTGTGGCGCACGGTGTGATTCGCCTTGAAGAACTGACCCCCAACTATGGCGCCGAGCGCCGGCGCATTCGCATAGTGAAGTACCGCGGCCAGAAATACCGCGGCGGCTTCCATGACTTCACCATCATGGGTGACGGCGTGCATGTGTTCCCGCGTCTGGTGGCCGCCGAACACCGTGGGGGGTATATCCGCCAGCAGTTGACCAGCGGCATCAAGGAGATGGACGCCCTGCTCGGCGGCGGTATAGAGACCGGTTCGAGCACATTGATCCTTGGCCCCGCCGGCACCGGCAAATCGCTGATCTCGATGATCTTCGCCGCCGCAGCCGTGGCCCGGGGCGAGAAAGCAGCGCTGTTCATTTTCGATGAAGAGCTGGGCTTACTGTTCGAGCGCATGAAAAACATGGGGATCGACCTCGAGGCCCTGCAGGACACCGGCAACCTGCTGATAGAACAAGTGGATGCCGCCGAACTGTCCCCTGGCGAGTTTTCCTACCGGGTTCGTCGTTGCGTCGATGAGCGTGATATCAAAACCGTGGTGATCGACAGCATCAACGGCTATCAAGCCGCAATGCCCGAAGAGAGTGCCCTGGTGCTGCACATGCACGAGTTGTTGCTTTACCTCAATCGCCGGGGGGCCGCGACCTTCATGACCGTGGCCCAACATGGACTGGTCGGTGACATGCAAGCGCCCGTGGACATTACCTACCTCGCTGATACGGTCATTTTGTTGCGCTACTTCGAAGCGCTGGGCAAGGTTCGCCGGGCGATCTCGATCATCAAGAAACGCACCGGCAGCCATGAATCGACCATTCGCGAATACCGCATCAGCTCGCAGGGCATGACCATCGGCGAACCACTGGACGCGTTCCAGGGTGTATTGCGCGGCGTACCGACTTATCTGGGGGCGAGCAATCCATTGCTCGGGGACGAAATCCCGTGATGGTCCAGGAAGCAACGTCCGAGCGCGCGATCATCCTCGCGCCTCTGGGACGTGACAGCCAGATTGCCCTGATGATGCTCAATGAAGCGGGTTACGACGGCGTCATCACCCGCGACCTGATCGGCCTTTGCGCCGAACTGGAGCATGGCGCCGGGTTGCTGCTGATCTCTTCCGAGGCCCTGCTGGGCAGTGATGTCGAACCGTTGTTCGGACTGATCGAGCAACAGCCGGCGTGGTCGGACCTGCCCATCGTGCTGATGACCTACCATGGCGGCCCCGAACAGAACCCCGCCTCACGTTTCGGCCCGCAACTGGGCAATGTCACCTTCCTTGAACGCCCTTTTCATCCGGTGACGCTGATCAGTCTGGTGACCACCGCGTTGCGCGGTCGCCGACGACAGTATGAAGCCAGGGATCGGCTGATCGATCTGAGTCAAAGTGAACTGCGCCTGCAAACCACCCTCGAAACCCTGGAACAGCAGGTCGAGGAACGCACCGCGCAGTTGCGCCACAATGAAGAAGCCCTGCGCCAATCGCAGAAAATGGAAGCGGTCGGCCAACTCACCGGCGGCATTGCCCACGACTTCAATAACATGCTGACCGGGATCATCGGCAGCCTGGAACTGCTGCGCCGACGCCTGGCACGCGGACGCACCGAGGATCTGGACAGCCTGATCGACCTGGGCGTGACCTCGGCCAACCGCGCGGCGGGCCTGACTCACCGCTTGCTGGCGTTCTCCCGTCGTCAGTCGCTGGACTCCAAACCCGTGAAAATGAACACTCTGGTGGTGTCCATGGGTGAACTGCTGCAACGCAGTATCAATGAAAGCATTCACCTGGACATGCAGCTCAACGAGCAACTGTGGGTGGCCGAAGCCGATCCCAATCAACTGGAAAGCGCCCTGCTCAACCTGGTGATCAATGCGCGGGATGCCATGCCCGACGGTGGAAATCTGGTGGTCAGCACCGGCAATCAGTATCTGGACAGCGATTTCACCGAAGCCCACAGCAACCTCGAGCCCGGCGACTATGTGGTGCTCAGCGTGACAGACACCGGCTTCGGGATGCCGCAAAGCACGATCAACCGCGCTTTCGATCCGTTTTTCACCACCAAGCCGATCGGCCAGGGCACCGGCCTTGGCTTGTCGATGATCTACGGCTTCAGTAAACAATCACGCGGGCACGTCGCCATTGACAGTGAAGTGGGTGAAGGCACTACGGTGAGTCTGTTTCTGCCGCGTTTCAGGGGTGACCTGCCTGAGGATTGTCCGTCGGATGTGCAGCACGCCCTGTTCGCACAGAACGGCGAAACGGTGCTGATCGTCGAGGATGATCCGGCAGTGCGGGTGTTGGTCAGTACAGTGCTGAGTGACCTGGGTTATGCCTTCGTCGAAGCCGGCGATGCCGACAGCGCGGTGCCGATTCTGGATTCCGGGCAGCGCATCGACCTGATGATCAGCGACGTCGGGCTACCCGGCATGAACGGGCGGCAACTGGCGGAAATCGGCCGGCAGTACCGGCCCGACCTCAAGGTGTTGTTCATTACGGGTTATGCCGAACATGCGGCGGTGCGCGGTGGGTTCCTTGATCCGGGCATGCAGATGATCACCAAGCCGTTTACCTTCGACCTGTTGACGGCGAAAGTCAGGGAAATGATCCGGATCTGAACACGCACCTGTAGGAGCGGGCTTGCTCGCGAAAAACCTGACTCCCCGCGGGGTGTCAGGCTTCCAGCGTTATCGTTAACGTCCATCGCGAGCAAGCTCGCTCCTACAGGGTCAGGCTGTTCACCTTACGACAGCATGTCCTGCATCAGTTCCTGCAACACATCCAGATCAAACGGCTTGCCCAGAATCGGCGCCTTGCGCGTGATCGGGCTGTCGGTCTCGCGGATTTCCTGCGGGTAGCCGCTGATGAAAATCACCTTGAGTTCCGGTCGCAGTTTCACGGCGGGTTCGGCGATCTGCACGCCAGAGATCCCGCCCGGCAGACGGAAATCCGTGATCATCATGTCCAGGTGCGGCTTGCTCGCCAGGATCTCGAAGGCCTGCTCGCCGTTTTCGGCCTGCAACACCCGGTAGCCTTCACCCGACAGATAGGCCGACAGCACCATCAGAATCGAGGGGTCATCTTCGACGATCAATACGACGTCTTGTGCATCTTCACTCATGGGAAGCCTTTGTTCGGTCAATAGCTGCTGATACGACCCCGGGGTCGATCAGAGGTTGCGTTTATCCGGCTGTTTTCCTACAGCGGCAGACAAACGCGAAACAAGGCGCCTTCGCCAATCCGGCTCTCGACGGTTATGGAACCGCCATGGGCGGTCACGATCTGTTCTGAAATAAACAATCCCAGGCCCAGCCCGGCAACGGCATGCCTGGCCGTAACGCGCTCGAACTGCTGGAAGATACGCTTCTGGTTTTCCTGATCGATACCGATCCCCTGATCGCGCACTTCCACCAGCGCCTGATCGTGCTCACTGTACACCTTCACGCTGATCGGGCTCTTGGCGCCGTAACGCAACGCATTGGTCAGCAGGTTGGAAATCACCTGTTCAATGCGAAACTCATCCCAGTTACCCTGCACCGGTTGCTCGGCGTCCAGCGTGACCGAGGACTCGGCGGCATCGATCAGCGGGGCGAAATTCTGCAGCAAGTTGCGCACCAGCACCGACAGATCGAAGCGTGTCGGGCGGATCGACAATTTGCCGGTGCGAATGCGCGACACATCCAGCATGTCCTCGATCAGGCGGATCAGGCTTTTGATTTGCCGTTCGTCGCGGTCGACCATCGCATGCATCTTGTCCAGGGTGAACGCCGCGGCGTTGTCGCGGGCCAGGTGCATTTTGCGCAGCTGGGTTTCCAGGATCAGGCCGTTGAGCGGCGTGCGCACTTCGTGGGCGACGATCGACATGAAATCATCGCGCATGCGTACTGCCTGCTCCAGCTCCTGCTGGGTGCTCTGCAACCGTTCAAGCAGCGCTTGCTGTTCGCGGCGGCTCTGCTTCAGCGCTTCGACCTGTTGCTTCATGGCCTTGCTCTGGCGGTACAGGTCGACGAACACGTTGACCTTGCTCTTGACCGCGTGGATATCCAGCGGTTTGTGCAAGAAATCCACGGCACCGCTTTCATAGCCTTTGAACGCATAGTTCAGTTCACGGCCGGCGGCACTGACGAACACAATCGGAATGTTCTTGGTTTTTTCCGTGCCGCGCATCAATTCGGCGAGTTCGAAGCCGTTCATGCCGGGCATCTGCACGTCGAGAATGGCCATGGCGAATTCGTGCTGCAGCAGCAGCGACAAGGCTTCGTCAGCGGACAAGGCTTTGTAGACCATACGGTCTTCACGCTTGATCAGCGCTTCGAGCGCCAACAGGTTCTCCGGCAGATCGTCGACGATCAGCAGTTTGGCTTGGATGTTACTTAGCATGCAATTCGTTCCAGCTCGACAAGCAGACGGCCAATGCCGCGTATGGGGAGAACATGGTCTGGCTGATGGGTATCCAGCGCCGCCAAGGGCATGGTCGCGACCTGGGCTTCGTCCGGGTCCTGCACGATGGTCAGGCCGCCACGACGCTTGACCCTGGCCATGCCGCTCGCGCCATCGCGGTTGGCGCCGGTCAACAGGACGGCGGCCAGCGCCGGGCCATAGGCATCGGCAGCTGACTCGAACAGGTAATCGATCGCAGGCCGCGAATAATGCACGCGGTCTTCCAGGCTCAGGGAAAAGGTGCGGTCCTGCTCCACCGACAAGTGATAGCCAGGCATGGCGAAATACAGCGTCCCGGCTTCGACCGACGTTTTGTCACGGGCTTCCTGAACACGCATGGCCACGCGTCGGGCAAACACGTCGGCCAGGTGACTGCGACGCTCATCGGGCAGGTGCAGCACCACAATGATCGGCAGCACGAAGCCTTCACGCAGCGGGCTGAGGATACTCAGCAACGCCTCGACGCCGCCGGCTGAAGCACCGATCACGATAGCCTCCACAGAAGGCAATTTCGCTGCATTGTTCATTTTTTACGGTAGATCCGTTCTTGTTTGACCAACGCCTCGAACTGGTTGCCGAAGGCCGAAAATTCCGGGGTTTCCTTGCTGCCCAGCACCAGAAAGCCACGATGACAAAGGGATTCGTGGAACAATCCGAATGCTCTGTCCTGAAGCTTTTTATTGAAATAAATCAAAACATTACGACACGAAATTAACTGGGTTTCTGAAAAGACACTGTCGGTTGCGAGGCTGTGGTCGGCGAAGGTCACGTTCTCACACAGACTCTTGTCGAAAATCGCGTAGCCGTACGCCGCCGTGTAGTAGTCGGCGAACGAACGCTGGCCACCTGCCTGCTGGTAGTTATGAGTGTAGGCGCGGACATTCTCCATGGAGAAAATCCCCTGTTTGGCCTTGTCCAGCGAACGCGGATTGATGTCGGTGGCGTAGATGATGGTGCGATCGAGCAAGCCTTCTTCGCGCAGCAGAATCGCCATCGAATAGACCTCTTCACCGGTGCTGCAACCGGCGATCCAGATCTTGATCGAGGGATAGGTCTTGAGCAGCGGCACTACTTCCCTGCGAATGGCGAGGAAGTGCGAAGGATCGCGGAACATCTCGCTGACCGGGATCGTCAGCAATTGCAGCAGCTGCATGAACGCCATTGGATCGTGCAGCACCTTCTCTTGCAGCGCCGAAATGGTGGCGCACTCGAACTGGCTCAACGCGTGGTGGACGCGACGCTTGATCGACGCGCCAGAATAATCGCGAAAGTCATAGCTGTATTTGAGGTAGATCGCCTCGATCAACAACCGCAATTCGATTTCGCTGTTTCGCTCCACTGAATAAATGCGTTCCACTAAATGCGTTCCATTTTCGGCAACCACACGCGAATCAGCGAGAACAGGCGATCCAGGTCGATGGGCTTGGCCAGGTAATCGTTGGAACCGGCCTGCAGGCAGCGCTCCTGATCGTCCTTCATGGCTTTGGCCGTCACCGCAATGATCGGCAGCTTGCGCCAGCGCGGGTCCTGACGAATCAAGGTCGTCGCCTCGAAGCCGTCCATCTCCGGCATCATCACATCCATCAACACCAGATCGATGTCCTCCACTTCATTCAGTTTTTCAATCGCTTCACGACCGTTCCGGCCAATGACCACGACTGCACCCTTTTGCTCCAGCGCGCTGGTGAGGGCGAAGATGTTGCGTACATCGTCGTCCACCAGCAGCACTTTGCGACCCTCGAAGACCTTGTCGCGACTGCGCGCGGTCTTGAGCATCGTCTGCCGTTCATGGGACAACCGGGATTCGACTTTGTGCAGAAAGAGTGTGACCTCATCCAGCAAACGCTCCGGCGAGCGCGCGCCCTTGATGATGATCGAGCGCGAATACTTGCGCAGGTCGGCCTCTTCGTCGCGGGTCAGGTTGCGCCCGGTGTAGACGATCACCGGCGGGAACGAGCAGATATCCTCGGTGGACATGCGCTTGAGCAGGTCGTTGCCGAGCATGTCCGGCAGTTTCAGGTCGATGATCATGCAGTCGAAAATCGTCGTGCGCAGCAGGTCCAGCGCATCCTGCGCCAGGCCGACGGCGGTGATTTCGATGTCCTCGTCGCCGATCAACCGGGCAATGCTGTCGCGCTGCAGATCGTCGTCTTCGACCAGCAGCAGGCGCTTGACCTTCTGGGTCAGCTTGGCTTCTAGCCGGGCGAACACGTCCTTGAGCTCCTCGCGGGTGGTCGGCTTGACCGCGTAACCGATGGCGCCCATGTGCATGGCGGCTTCGACGCGGTCTTCGACCGAGATGACGTGCACCGGGATGTGCCGGGTTTCCGCGTGTTCCTTGAGACGTTGCAGTACGGTCAGACCCGAGTGGTCCGGCAGGCGCATGTCCAGCAGGATCGCGTCGGGAATGTATTCCCTGGCCAGGTCATAACCTTCGTCGGCGCCATGGGCCACCAGGCACTGATAACCCAGTTCGTGCGCCAGGTCGTACAGGATGCGCGCGAAGTTCGGCTCGTCCTCGACCACCAGAATGCAGCGCGTGGTGAACGGCGCATTCGTGCGGTCATCATTGAAGCGCGGGATATCGACTTCGGCAATCAGCGGCACAAGCGCAGTGGGTACCGTTTTCGGTGTCATGATCACCGGTGAAGCCTTCATCGGCTCAATCGGCGTGTCGCCCGGTTCAACGAACTGCTGCGGCAAGACCAGGGTAAACACACTGCCCTGCCCCGGCTCGCTGGTGACGCTGATGGAACCGCCGAGCAAAGCCGCCAGGTCACGGGAAATCGACAGGCCCAGGCCCGTGCCGCCGTAACGACGATTGGTAGTGCCATCGGCCTGACGGAACGCTTCGAAAATACTTTCCTGCTGATCCGCTGCAATGCCGATCCCGGAATCGCGGACGATAAACGCCACGCCTTCGTTTGGCTGGCTGGCCACCGTCAGGCTGACGGAACCTCGCTCGGTGAACTTCACCGCGTTGGACAGCAGATTCTTGATCACCTGCTCCAGACGCTGACGGTCAGTGAAGATCATCATCGGCGCACCGGGCTGCAGATCGACCTGGAAATCCAGCTTCTTGTCCGTGGCCATCGGCTGGAACATCCCGCGCAAACCGTCCACCAGACGCGCAACGCTGGTGTTCTCCGGGCGCACTTCAAGCTTGCCGGCCTCGACCTTGGAAATGTCGAGGATGTCGTTGATCAGGTTCAGCAGATCGTTACCCGCCGAATAGATCGACTCGGCGAACTTGACCTGTTCGGCGCTGAGGTTTTGCTGGGGGTTTTCCGCCAGCAGCTTGGCCAGGATCAACGAACTGTTCAACGGCGTGCGCAGTTCGTGGGACATGTTGGCGAGAAACTCGGATTTGTACTTGCTCGAGCGCTGCAACTCTTCGGCGCGCTCCTCGAGCTGCGTCTGGGCCTGATTGAGTTCGGTGTTTTTCAGGTCCATCGCATCGCGTTGCTCAGCGAGGATCTGCGCCTGTTCGGCGAGCTGTTCGTTGGTCTGTTCCAGCTCGACCTGTTGGGTTTCCAGGTGCGCCTGGGATTCCTTGAGAATCCGCGACTGCTCTTCCAGCTCTTCGTTGGCGGTCTTGAGTTCTTCCTGCTGGACCTGCAGCTCTTCATTGAGCTGCTGGGTTTCGGCCAGCACTTCCTGCAAGCGCTGGCGATAGCGCGCCGCCTCGATCGAGGTGCCGATATTGCCGGCGATCAGCTCGAGGAGTTCGATGTCGCGGTCGCTCAACGGACGCAGAAAGCCCAGTTCGATGACACCGTTTACCCGATCGTCATCGCTGGTCGGCACGACCACCACGCTATGCGGTAGACCCTCGCCAAGACCGGAGGTGACTTTGAAGTAGTCGTTCGGAACGTGGTCGAGTCGGATCAAGCGCGCCTGTTGCGCCACCTGGCCAACAATCCCTTCATCGCTGTAAATCTGCTGATCGCGTTCTTCCTGCTCGCGGGAAAAACCGTAGGACGCCACCCGCTTCAGCCCGCCGTGTTCTTCACGCACATAAATAGCCGCGACGGCCGTGCCCAGGTATTGCGCGCAAAACTGCAGAATATTGCGCCCCAGCATATTCAGAGACAATTGCCCCAGCACCTGCTCGGCGAGTTCGGTCTGACCATTACGCAGCCAGGCTTGCTGTTCCAGGCGTTGGGCACTGGCTTGTTGCGCGGTCAGCGTGGCGCTGTAACTTTGCGACAGGTTGAGCAAATCCCGTCGGCCAATGTAAGCCAGCAATGCGCTGATACCGACGATGAACAACAGATAAAGGCTGATGCTCCAGATCGTGGTGCGGCGCACTTCTTCGTTGCGCGTGATGCGCAACTGCTGCTCCATATCGATCACGTCTTCGAACTGCTTGCGGATCTCATCGGTCAGGCGCTTGCCACGCCCGGCCTTGACTACGCTGCGGAAATCGCCGCTCGCACGCTGCAGGTCAATCATGTTCTGCGCATACGTGGCCCATTCATCCTGCAAGGCCTGGAGCCTTTTCAACCGATCCGTTTGCACCGAGTTGTCCGCGGTCAGTTCAAGCAAGGTCTTGACCGCTACCGCGACTCTCGGCCGGGCGGTTTCGTAGGGTTCGAGGAATTTCTCGTCGCCACTGAGGAGGAAGCCCCGCATGCCGGTTTCCAGATCAACGGTCAGCTTCACCGCTTCATTGGCGTTATTGATCACCCGGTCGGTGTGCTCGACCCACTGAATCACCGACAGCAAATAAGTGATCAGCGAAACAAAGAACACCGCACTGAGTACGCCGACGCCCAATGGCAGGCTGACGTTGCGGCTCAGGAGTTTGCGGAATCGTTGCTCATCAACCGAAGACGCGGTGGTCATGGGGAGGCCTTGTCGAACTGTTGAAAACCAAGGAGTTTGCCCCAATTCAGCCGGTTTGATCCATTTTTCTGACTTGTTTTCGCGCAAAATCCTACATTCAGCTGCTCCCGCGCAAGGGAGCGGTTATCCTTGCCGGCCCGCGTGCGGCTATTCTTTTTTATGGCGTGGTTGGGAACTTGTCGGGTTCCGTCACTTACTCATGCTAGAGCCCGGCGTTATTGATCGGCCGGCCACCGCGAATTCAATTTTTGAGAACCCCATTATGTCCGCCGAAAAATCCATCATCCTGGTCGTCGAAGACGACGACATCGTGCGCATGCTGATCGTCGATGTCCTCGAGGAGCTGGAATTCAAGGTGCTGGAGGCTGACGGGTGCGAACAGGCGCTGGAGTTTCTCAATGATGAAGATCAATACATCGATCTGATGATGACCGACGTCGGGTTGCCGGTGATGGATGGCCGGGAACTGGCGATACAGGCACGGATGCTGCGCCCCGAGCTGCCCATCCTGTTTGCCAGCGGCTATGCCGAAAGCATCGATGTACCGGCGGGCATGTCGGTCATCGGCAAACCGTTTTCCATTGACCAGTTGCGGGACAAGGTCAAAAGCGTTCTCGGCCGCTAAAGGGAGTCATCCCGGCGCTGCGGTTTCACTCAAAAAAGATACGCCTGTAACATCCGGCAATTTGCAAATATTTCCATCATTATTTAATCAAATGGATCGCTTATCGTTCGACGTCCGATGCCTTGGCTGCCTGGTTCCAGGCAAGCCAAGGATGTTTCTCATCTCGCCTATCGATAAGACGCCAAATGCCTTCCTCCAACGCCACAGCAGCACCCTCCTCCCGTTTCTCGAATCCATCTACGGCAACACCACCTCAGCCCGCCAACAGACTTTCTGAAGCCAAGCCACACGCAAGTCCGACGTCTAAACGCTTTGAATTACTCCCTGATCAAACTCCCTCAGGGAGAAAGCCCACACCTCGTGATTCGACACGCCCCATTCCACCTCCGGTGTATAGCGCCAACACGAGTGGCTCTTCTGAAGAAGGCCAAATAACTGATCAACAGTCCCTTGAAAAGGCATGGTCATCCATCGTCAATCATCTGCGAACCCAGCCATTGTCGGAGGGCGAGGTGTTACAGATTTTCAACCTCTGCGTTCTGCAAACGCCGACTGGTATGAAGCTGGCCCCGCTGATCTTCAAAGCAATTATGCGTTCAATCACGCCACGCGATGGGCTCACGCCAGAAAGGTTGCGTGATTTTGTAGAAATCATGTGTCATCTCCCCCCGGAACGGTGGGCAGACGGGTTCGGCGAGGACGTCAACTTCCCTCGAGGCCGCAATGGCGAAGGGGTGCTTGGATTTATCCAGACACAACTGGAGCTATCGCGCGCGCATCGAGCGCAGAACATCGCCGCGGGTGCGCTGCTCGACAATGACACATGGAAAACGCTGCGTGACTTCACACAACAAGCGCGTCAGTACATCCGTTCTTCATCTGAGGGCGCTCTGAACGAAAGCATGAGGCAACTCGAAGACCTCATTCATATCAGGCCTTCACCCAATGAAGCCAACACCCTGATGAATGAGTTTGTCGAGGCCATGAAGGAGCCTCGCCCGAATGAACGCCAGCGCTGGCCAAAGAGCTTTCCAGCCACAGTGCAGAACCTCAGCGATCGGTTACAGGCAATCGAAATTGTCGATACCAGGCCACAACGGAGTTGGCTTGAAGAGGTAATTGATCCTGAATCCTTGAAGGCAAGTCTGTCGAAAGTTGCGACCCCGGTAAACAAAGCGCTCAACAAGCTGGGAGCAATGTCCCTGAAGGAGGTCGGGGACGAATTGCTGAGCACCGTGAGCACCCTGGTCACGAAGACTGGTTATTACTTTGTTTTTGGCTCTGCGACTGAGCTGGCTACTGCGCCGGAACCGAAGAGCCCCCCCCTCATCCGACGCTGCTGTCGACGATACAAGAAGTCGAAACCAAGGCCAGCTTTTACGACGAAGTGGTCACAACGGGTCCCCGTTACACCGGTGGCTTTATCGGAAAATTGCTGTATGTCGCCAATGCACTGGATACGGTGGGGGTTCTATCAATCGCGGAAAAAATAAAACCTCATCTGCCCGCGGTGCCAGTGGCGGCACCCGCGCAGCCGGAGGCCACCGACACCTATGCCGACCCCCACCCATTGCCGAATAACGCAACGCAGCCGGAAGCCGAGGCGAATGCCTTTACCGCGCCCCAAACGCGCGAGCCAGGAAGCGCCACCGTCGACCAAACCGTTACGGGACCGGAGTTTACGTCATCACCATCGTCGCCCCCTGCTCCTGTGTCGTCGTCCGTAACATCGGGGCAAACCTCACTGGAGCATCTGACACAGACGATTCTTGATACCTTTAGCAAAATCGATAAATGTCTGCGTTTTCCGGAGGCCGCGGCTAATCCTGAACTCGAGACGCTGGTGGACACCGTGAAGAACGCGTTCGAGGAGGTCGGGAATGAAGAGCCAGAGAATTGGCCACCCGTCTATAGTTCCACCACCGAACCTTCTCCGTCATGGTGGCAGGCTCTTGTCCCTTCCATGCAAAGTACACTCGCCGGGCTGGCCAGCTACGCTGTCGGGGCTGCCGCGGCCGCAACGCAGCTGGCCAGGGATAATCCCGGGGCCACCACCACCGCTGCCTTCATAACACTCTCGGCAATTTATGACCGGTTCAATCAGCGTTACCCAAACGAGGTAGCAGGCGAAGCCCTCCTTCCTGTCGAAAGTCCCGCTCTCCACCAGGAGTTGATAGACGATGCGGTAGAGATGATTCTGGACACGCCAGTCGCACCGGGTCAGCCCCCCCTTTCAGACGCCATACTTGAACTGATGTACCAGTCCACCGAGCACAACTTGCTCCTCGACAAGCCACTGCTCAGTAAAGTCGCATCGCTGTTGAAACTGCACAGCGCGCTCGCCCCCACAAAATCCTATGCCGAGCTGATTCATGCGGCGTCGATGGAAACGCATGAACACGAAGCGCCTGTTCAGGCGTCCGCCCCAGACTCAACCGCCTCTGGAAGAGTCAAACGCGAAACTGAGGCCGTTGACGCAGATTTTGTTTCAATCGACTCGCAGGAGGACGGCAGTGAACCGCTTCCCGGCGTCGGTGAAAGCGAAGCGGATAAAGTCGCGCTGCTGGATGAATACCTCAAAAAGATGGATGAACTGCAACGTTCAGCTATCGATACTGGCAAGGACATTGATGACACTCCAATGGATTCGCCAGATGAAGTGGCAACGAAAGTGGTCAGCTTACTGCGTAATAGACGAAGCGTTTCTTGGTCGGACAGCTCCCGGGCCGCTGGCGATCGAGAGCTGATTCCTCGTTATACCGAGGCGCTACTGCAGCACGTTAATACCCCGACCAACAGCCCATACATTCCGGTCCCTACACATTCAACCTTTGGCCGATGCTGGTTAAATGTTATCAGAGCCTTCAATAACCCCTTCTTTTTAGACTGGGCCAAAGAGGTCGGTCTCAGGCTTGAGACCATAAGAATAAATCCAGCGGATGGCAGCCTGACCGGTGAGGCCAACGGCACCGCTTACGGGTGTTCACTGAGCGGCAATTCTGGATGGGCCAACGTAGCGGGGCCAATATTCAAGGCGATCAAAGTAGTCAATCCAAACAACGAACGTGTGTTTTATCCAGTTGGCACACGCGCGCCTTTTTCGCTGGTTGGAGCATTTCATGGAGAAAGCCTTCTTCTGAACGCCGCCGAAGCTCGGCAGCGCGCCCAGGAGCTGGTCGCCGCTCAGACGTTCCCCCCCATGGAGGCTGAAAAACCCGGATCCGAGGCGTCCGTCGACAACCTGAATCAACACTTCGGTGATCTGTACACCTATCACAGTCTGGTAGGGAGTTTGACCGGGCTCATCAAAGACAAATCCGATAATGAGATCTTGAAACTCGACAGTTGTTTTTTGTCCGTCGACAAGGATTCATCGTTCGCCAGCAGGCACCCGACCGAAACCCAAAGGATGGTCAGTGCGCAACGGTACATCAGCGACAATGGATGGATTGAGCCGAAAAACGCGGGAGAGGTACGTAATTTAATTGAAGTTTTGACCTTTCCTATGCCCGAAGGCCCCGAGTACGGTAACTATCGGGGCGCACTCGACTACCCCCTCCCCCTGACACCCGCCCAACAACAGATCATTCGCGACACCGTTAGCGAGCTGGGTCTTGCCCCAGGTGGCCTGCTGAGTTCTCTTTTGGCAGGCCAGTCGGTGACTGACCCAGCCCAAGGCCTTGGTCTCGCTCTAAGCGATCAGAAAGCCAAAACGTTGGGTGAGAGGGTGGCGTTGAAGCTTGAGGCCGTATCAACACCCTCCAGTGCTGCTGAGTGGGTCATGGCTGCATTGCTACTCGACCTGGGCGCCACACCAGGCGAACCGCGTAACCACGTCGCAGGTTACAACCTCACACAGCAAGCCAACTGGGGCGCGAAGCCATCGGAGGTCATCGCCCGTCTTGAACGTCACCTCCAGGACGGTGGCAAGGTAGACGCTAACTCAGCGTCGGTCGCGGCCTACCATTTACTGGCAAGCAAGGCGCCGGAGTTTCTTGCCAGCAACATTCCAGACAATCTTGTCTGCGGATCCCATACCTGGGCATCACACAGGATGGCGGCAAGCCGAATTGAACAAATTACCGCCGGGGCGGTACCAAAAATGACCTTTGAGCAGGTCATGAATTATGGTCTGACGGATCCCATCACGGTTGGCCAGGAAATCGCAAAACAAATGGCTTCGGTGAATCCGTTGATGGACTGGGCAATAGCCAACGGCGCAGTACAGCAGAATGTCACCGATACCTACTCGGCAGCTCAAGTGCAAATAGCTACTGAAAAATTTTACGACCTTACAAAAGAACTCGCTGAGGCCCGGGAATATTTGACGACACCGACGCCTACAAGAAAAGCGATTGCGCTGGCAGAGCTGGATCAGGTTTTCGGTAAGGGTTTGCCGTACGAAGAGTTAATCATTACCAGAAAAAGTACTCCGCAAGGGATACCAGCAATGGCTTACTCCATTATGGATCTTTATATCACCGGACAGTTAACAGCCGGCACGTGGAAGTCTAGCGACCCTAGAATTTCCATTCGTGGTATAGAGCAAAAAATCGCGAGCCTGAAAAACGTGAATGCGATTTTCACACCTCGGTTTAACGGCCACTTTGATAATTTGACAACAGGTTCGGAATCAATATTCAGCTATCTGATTTCACAGTTGCCGTTAGCTGACCGAATAAACCTGGAGTATGGACAGGTAAAATATTATTCGCTGCGAGAAGCGACCGGAAAGCCAGTATATGAGCAAACTCAAGAAATGAAAAACGACCTTAAAGGTCGTCACGCGATTTTGATGAGTACCGAATTTAAAGGCAACACTACATACTTTGAAGTATTCCCAGACGCCTTGGAAATTCGCAAGCGACCGGAACTTACCGGCGATCTGAAGTTGAATGGCGTGTCGGGAACGATGCGAACAATGAATGACCCAAACCGCTACGTGGAAGTACAACTTTCAACACCGCAACCTTTCGACTTTGTTGCCTACAAAACCGGGGCCCCGCCGCGAAGCGGAGTAACGTCCAATGTCATCATCGAGGAAATAATACCCTCTACCCAGCAGGTTACGTTTTACCCACCTGGTTATGATTACAATAAAGTACCCAATGCATTCGCCCCCAACTCTCGTACCAGACATATTGCCTCGACTGCCGTGCGCGATCACTTCATTGTAGGTCGAGAAAAACTGGAAACTTTAGCAAAAGGCTCTACAGCCTCAGAGGATGAAGAACAACTAAAGTCCAAAGTAATCGATTTTTTCCTGAACCTGGTACCGTTCAAATCATGTGTCGATAACGCCATACAAGGCGACGTTAGAAATGCCGCCCTGGATTGCACATTGGATGCGGCAGGATTTTTAATACCTGGTGCCGGCGTTGCCGGGAAAATCGGCAGCACTCTGAAATCTGGCGTCAAGTTAATTGACAAGGTCAAAGACATCGCCTGGGTCACCAGCCGCACATTGGTCAGCGCCGCCAACCCGTTTGATATTTTTATCACGGCGAAAAATGCCGTGTGTACATTGGGAACGGGGGCTTACCGGGCCGCTGGCATGGGAATCGGCCAACTTAAAAAGATATATGGCAGTTCAAAAGCACTTGATTCTGCGCAGCTGCTAAAACGGACTGATCTCGCTGAAGGTGTCTGTGATAGCGCAGTGGCAGCCGGCCAAACCACTAAAGTCACGGCGATGATCAAAGACGGCAAATGGTATGCCTTTGATATCGCCCGTAACCGCCCCTACGGCGCGCCTCTTGAAAAATTCAGACCCGATAGCGCCATCCCGTTGGAACGCACAACATTCAGTGATGGGACTAGCGCACTCACCCCCTCAAGAATTTTCGACACTGAGCCGCATACCATTCAACGCACGACAGGTGTCGATGTTGTGGTGGGCGATAAGGTTTATCGGTTTGACCCGAAACATCCGGAAGCGCTTGAGGACATAACTTCTCCCACATACTTCAACGCGGCTGAAGGGTTCGAGGGAGCCTGTAGCATTAGCGGCAAATCGAAACGTAGCTCAAATACCTGCTTCACAAAAATTGTAAAGCCAGGAGGATCAAGGGCTAGGAGGCGAGCACAAGCGATTGAACACAAACGTCTTTATCCGGCGCGGGCTAACCATGGGCAGATTCGTAAGGTAGTGCATGAGCGGCGCATCTTTACCGTTGCGGATAATGGTCAGTCGCAAAAACTTCTTCCCTCGACCTTGAACGAACCACTGCAGTACAAATCCCGGACAACGGGCAATATCATTGACGATAAACACTTCGGGTTACCAAACAAGCAACTCGATGCCGACCTTGAGTTGAAGACCCGCGTCGTTAAGATCGACAGTGTCGTCCATGGCATTGACGATCAACGTGATGCTAGAGCTTTCCTGATCAACTACGACCATCAAGGTACAGGTATGAAATCCTATCTGGTCGTGGAGTCGGAGACCGGGCTGTATCATTACTGCGATTATGACGCATCTAATGTTAACGACATTGTCTTTACAAAAATTGACGCTCTGTACGCAGACAGCCTGGGTACAAACCTGATCAAGGCCCACGACGAAGTAAAAGACAACTATCTTGATGCTGCAGGCACTGTATTAAACAACAATTTTGTTACATTACCCCCACTTGATTCGCTCTACATGGACCTGGTGTTACGCAAGGGATTTTCTCCCGAAAAAATCAATGCATTGAAAGCGAAAACAGCGCTGCTCTCCGATGAAAAAAAACGTGAATTCGTGTTGGCCGTTTGGAACAGAGGGAACAACAGAAACGTCGAGATTGCCCTCCAGACAATTAAAATTGAAGCCTTATCCAAACCACCTGGTTTTAACAGGCGCCAGGCAGTCGATCAAAACAAGTTTTACAGCAATGGGGCTAAAGAAAAAGTAGACCAGGAATTAAAAGCGACCGGGCTTGGACCAGCTAATCAGGTCGTTGCGAACAGTCCAGCAGACCTTCAGCGACAGGTTCTTACCCGCCCAGTCGTTATTTGGGAATATTTAAGGGCAGGGGTAAAGACTCGGAACTATGCAGACACCATCCTCAGAACGGGCGCCGGGAACTGCGACCAAATGGCATGGGCAGCAAAAAAAATCATCGATGAAAGTGGAGGTACTGCGGTTATTTGGGGGATGCCAGGAGCACATACTTTTACACTAGTGGGAGTGCCGCGCGGTACTGTTGCCAAAACCGTAGATTTTAGTGAACCCGCGTTCAAAGACGCATGGGTCGTGGATCCATGGGCTGAGATTAGTTGCCCGGCAAGTGAGTACATCACACGACTTGATTTACAAATGAGTCTTTGGCAGGCACAAGGGAAAATGATCTTTACGACCGATTGGCTCTCTCTCAACCCCGTTCAAGGATGGAGGAGCCCTACGGATCCCCTATGGTTGGCGCAGCTTAAGAATGGAGAAAAAATGCCATCATAACTAAAGGGCATTTTGTATAAATGCCGGTACGCGGCGCCCCTGATCCAGGGGCGCTCACCTTTGTAGTGCCTTCCTCGCGCCACCAACGGCTCCAGATCGAATTGTCCAGGACCTGTGGTTTAATTACCGCCCTGGTACGACCATTTGCCTGCCCGCCTCAAGGAATACCCCTCCCATGATTCAACCCAACGCAACCAAAGTCCTGGTCATCGGTTATGTCTGGCCCGAACCTCGGTCTTCAGCGGCCGGCGGGTATGTGATGCAGCTGCTCGGGACCTTCCTGCAACAAGGCTGGGACGTAACATTCAGCAGCCCGGCCGGGGCTGGCGAGCATCAGGAAGACCTGACAGTACTGGGCATCCGCGAAGTGCCGATCGAGCTGAACAACAGCAGTTTCGACGAATTCGTCAGCGAACTGGCACCGGATATCGTGCTGTTCGAACAATTCATGATGGAAGAACAATTCGGCTGGCGTGTCGAAAAACACTGCCCCGATGCCTTGCGCGTGCTGGGCACCCAGGACCTGCAAAGCCTGCGTCATGCCCGGCATCAACGGCTCAAGGATCGCCTGAAGGCCAGTGACGATGCCAATGACTTCAGCGACCTGTTCGCGCCGGCCTTGCGTGAAGAATTTGAACTGATGGCCGACACCGACCTGGCCAAACGGGAGATCGCGGCGCTGTATCGCTGCGACCTGAACCTGATGATTTCCGAAGTGGAAATCGAACTGTTGGTCGAACAGTTCCAAGTGCCGCGCAACCTGTTGCATTGGTGCCCGTTGATGGTCGATGCACCCGACAGCCCGCCCGCACCGTTCGAAGATCGGTCGCACTTTATCCATATCGGCAACTTTCGCCATGCGCCCAACTGGGATGCGGTGCTCTGGCTGAAAGCCACGATCTGGCCGCTGATACGCGAGCAGTTGCCCACTGCGCAATTGCACATCTACGGGGCCTATACGCCGCCCAAGGCAACTGCCTTGCACAA
This sequence comes from Pseudomonas sp. LBUM1651, assembly GCF_059716135.1. NCBI lineage: Bacteria > Pseudomonadati > Pseudomonadota > Gammaproteobacteria > Pseudomonadales > Pseudomonadaceae > Pseudomonas > Pseudomonas sp. LBUM1651. Next base: position 3,085,049 of record NZ_CP166805.1, read on the forward strand.
TGCGGCCCAGGGTTTCCATGTGATGAACTGGGCGGAAGATGCGTTGCAAGTGATGTCGGCGGCGCGGGTATGTCTGGCGCCTTTGCGTTTCGGCGCGGGCATCAAAGGCAAAATCGTCGATGCGATGATCTGTGGCACGCCGAACGTCACCACACCTGTCGGCGCCGAAGCCATGCACGGCGAGAGTCCCTGGCCTGGCGCGGTGACCCGCACGGCGCGCGAGTTCGCCGAGTGCGCCGTGCAACTCTATAAAGACCAGACGCAATGGACTCACGCTCAGGCGGTCGGTCTGGCGTTGCTGGCTGATCGTTATCAACTGCAAACACACGGCCCGGCCTTGATTGCAAAATTCGAACATTGCCAACAGCACTTGGCTGAAATCAGACGAGATAACTTTACCGGCAGCATGTTGCGCCATCACCAGCACAAGAGCACTCAATACATGTCGCAATGGATTGAAGCGAAAAACCGCTTTAAGGAAAACGCCTGATCGTTAAACTCGCTGCAACTAACGATTTATTAACGGTGCAAGGATGCACAATGAATAACGCTCTCCATAGTTCGTACATCACCAGTAACTTTACCGCCAATAACTGGATGACCCACATACCCGTCATTGATTCGTTATCACTTGCAGAGTTGGTACTGCCCGGCGCGCATAATGCCGGCGTCGACAAGAAGGCCTCTTATGCGGCCCCTGGCATCAGTCACTGGGCCGCCTGCCAGAACAACTCCTTTTATTACCAACTGATCCAGGGCGCGCGGGCGCTCGATTTAAGGCTGGAGTACGCAATTGGCGGCAATGGCGTCGGTACTTTCTGGTTTCAACACAACAGTTTCCGTTCCTCCAGGTCTCTGGAAAGTCTGATCACGAGCGTCATCCGGTTTCTGGATGAAAATCGCGACGAGTTCATCATCCTGGATTTTCACCAATTGAAACCGGGCAACCAGCTTTTTGACTATAAAGAGTTCAACAGACTGCTGCTGACGCATCTCGGTGACCGGCTGATTCCTTCCACGCACGCATTCCTGACGCTCGGCCAATTGAAACAAGCCAGTCATGCCCAGCGAGTGTTGGTGGCCGCCGAGTATCACCCGGCGCTCGATTCGACCTGTTTCTGTCAATGCATCGAGCACCAGTGGAGCGGCATCGGGACCACCAGTGTCAGCGAACTGCACGCCCATATCACCAAGGTCATGAAGTACCCCCCTGGCGGGTCCATGCCGTGGTCGCTCTCCGCTACCAGTTACCATGTCGCCGGAGGGCCGGTGAACATCCGGGAGCACCTTGATCAATGGTTTGATCCCGGGCTGAATGACTGGGTTCTGAACAGCAGCATTATCAACGCTGACTTTTTTGAAACGTCGAATCTGGTTCGTCATTGCCGCACGGCCAATCTGATCAAAGCCAACAACCATTAACTTGTACAAATGTTTCCGACACTGGCAATGTCGGAACGCCCTTCTATGCTCGGTTTTTAACTATGCACTTCGTTCCACGGACGGCACGAAGCAATTAACAGGAGTGAAAATGACACGTTCTACGCAAGAAACTTTCGATAAACAAAAATGGATGAGTAATGTCCTCGACATCAACCAAATCAAACTGACCGATATTATCTGGCCCGGCACACATAACAGCGGCATGGACAAACAGGCGCCCAACTATGACGTCGTGATCGGCAACTGGACCACCTGTCAAAACGATTCATTTGCCTGGCAATTGGCAAACGGCGCCCGGGCGTTTGATATCCGCCTCGGCTATACCGCGGGACACGACCAATCCGTTTTCTATTTTCACCACAATGGCTACCAGTCCCATCGCGTCATCGATGAGTTGATCGATGCCGTGTCGACCTTCCTTGATAAAAACCCGGACGAGTTCATCGTTTTCGATTTTCACCAACTGGGGGATGGCCTGAAGCCGTTCGACGCAAAAAAACTGAATGACCTGCTGGTGAGCCGCCTCGGCCACCGGATCATTCCGCCCTCCGATGCCACGAAAACGGTGGGCGAGCTCAAAAGAGTCAGTTCACGCCGCAGGTTGGTACTGGCGGCGCCGTTTGTGCAAGGCCTGGACGATGATTACTTCTGGCCACGCATCACCCACAAATGGAGCGGCGAAGTCTTCACTGACACAGCGGAACTGGAACGGCACATTTCCAGCACGCTGCAACACGCGCCTTACCCAACCTTTCTCTGGTCGTTATCCGCCACCAGTTACGGGTTTCTCGGTGGACCGCAGGACATCAAGAATCAGATCAACGACTGGTTCAACCCGACCCGGGACTGGGTAACGCGCTGCAGCATCATCAGTACCGATTTTTTCGATGAGTCGGACATCGTGCGTTATTGCTGGATCGCCACCAGCATGAAGGCTGTTTATGGCAGCGCCCTGCACCGGCCAGTGGAGGCGTAACGCCCTTTGACGTGCCGCAGGCTGGCGTTGTCGGCCCGGAAAGGGGCATGATCAAGGCGCGATAACAAGAAAAGCGCCCTGACATGACCCGAACCGTCCGAGTGACCGACCCTTCCTATGAACTGATGGATGACCACAATGGGTTGTCCATCATTTATCGTCAGCACGGCTTCCCCTGCCCTCTGGTGCGGTGGCATTTCCACAAGGAATACGAACTGCACCTGATCGTCGCCAGTTCCGGCAAGGTGTTCATTGGCGACTACATTGGCAACTTCTATCCGGAAACCCTGTTCCTGACCGGCCCCAACCTGCCCCATAACTGGATCAGCCAGGTCGCCGAGGACGAAGTGGTGCCCAAGCGCGACATGCTGGTCAATTTCACCGACGAGTTGTTCGAGAGCGGCCATCAGGTGTTTACGGAGCTCAAGTCGCTTGCGCCCTTGCTGGAGCGCGCCCAATACGGCATCGAGTTTCGCTGCAAACGCACGATCCGCCAGGCCATGACCTTGATGCAGCGCATTGCCGACACCAAGGGCGTCACCCGGCTCGGGCACTTTTTCATTTTGCTGGAGTTGCTCGCCGCCTCCGACGACTACCAACTGCTGTCCGGTGCGACAACCCCACAACTGGCGGACGAACACAACATCGATCGCACCAACCGGGCGGTGGATTACATCTTTGCCCACTACGCCCGTGAACTGCCACTGGAGGAAGTCGCCGAGCACCTGGGCATGAAGCCGACGTACTTCAGCCGCGTGTTCAAACAGGCCACTGGGCGCTGCTTCATCGAGTTCGTCAACCGACTGCGCATCAGCAAGTCCTGCGAGTTGCTGGCCGACGGCGACAAACCGGTGACCGACGTGTGTTTCGAGTCGGGCTTCAACAACATTTCCAATTTCAACCGGCGTTTTCAGCAATTGAAAGGCATGACCCCATCGCACTACCGGCGGTTGGCGGTGCAGCGGTTGACTGAGCAGAATTTGGGTTGAAGCCGTGTGTCATGTGGTGAACTTCAGATTGCCTTCGCGGGCAAGCCTCGCTCCTACAGGTCTTGCGCACCCCTTGCAGGAGCGAGGCTTGCCCGCGAAGAGGCCATCAAAACCTGTACGTATTCGATAGCGCCTGACCGCTGAAAAGCTCTTCCCTTCGTTCCCTGCTCCAAACTCCAGTGCAAAATAGTATCAATTCAAGTGCGATGGATGATTTGTCTCATCGTCAATTGAAGGCTGTAATCAGTGCACATTCTTCCCCCACAGGAAGACACAAAAACAATAACTGTCCTTCTGTCCCCACCGGGTGCAGAAAAGGAGTGCACGATGCAACCTTCGGTAAAAGCTCTGCTAGCCCTCACCTGCATGACCCTCAGCAGCGTCAGCCTCGGCGCGCAAACCCTGACCATCGCCACCGTCAACAACAGCGACATGATCCGCATGCAAAAGCTCTCGAAAACTTTCGAAGCCGAGCACCCGGACATCAAGCTCAATTGGGTGGTGCTGGAAGAAAACGTCCTGCGCCAACGCCTGACTACCGACATCGCCACCCAGGGCGGGCAGTTCGATGTGCTGACCATCGGCATGTACGAAGCTGCACTCTGGGGCGCCAAGGGTTGGCTGGAACCGATGAAGGATTTGCCCGCCACTTACGACCTCGACGACGTCTTCCCATCGGTGCGTGAAGGTTTGTCGGTCAAGGGTTCGCTGTACGCCCTGCCGTTCTACGCCGAAAGCTCCATCACCTACTACCGCACCGATCTGTTCAAGGAAGCCGGGCTGACCATGCCCGAGCGCCCGACCTGGGAACAGATCGGCGAATTCGCCGGCAAACTCACCAATAAAGACAAAGAACAGTACGGCATCTGCCTGCGCGGCAAGGCCGGCTGGGGCGAGAACATGGCGCTGATCACCACGGTCGCCAACGCCTATGGCGCACGCTGGTTCGATGAGAAATGGCAGCCTGAATTCACCGGTCCCGAGTGGAAAAACGCGCTGAACTTCTACGTCGACACCATGAAGAAATCCGGCCCGCCGGGCGCGTCGAGCAACGGTTTCAACGAAAACCTGGCGCTGTTCAACAGCGGCAAGTGCGCGATCTGGGTCGATGCCAGCGTTGCCGGCTCGTTCGTCACCGACAAGACCCAGAGCAAAGTCAGCGAACACGTTGGCTTCACCTACGCGCCGCACCAGACCACCGATAAAGGTTCGGCCTGGCTCTATTCCTGGGCGCTGGCGATTCCGACCAGTTCCAAAGCCAAGGATGCGGCAAAAACCTTCAGCGCCTGGGCGACTTCCAAGGAATACGGCGCACTGGTCGCGGAAAAGGACGGCATCGCCAATGTGCCGCCAGGCACTCGGGCCTCGACCTACAGCGACGCCTACATGAGCGCCGCGCCGTTCGCCAAGGTGACGCTGGAATCGCTGAAAGCGGCGGACCCGAGCAAACCGACACTCAAACCAGTCCCATACATCGGCATTCAGCTGGTAACCATTCCCGAGTTCCAGGGGATTGGCACTCAGGTAGGCAAGTCGTTCTCGGCGGCGCTGATCGGCCAGACCACGGTCGATCAAGCGTTGGCTGCCGCCCAGCAAACCACCGAACGTGAGATGAAGCGCGCGGGTTATCCCAAGTAATCCCGCAAAGCCCCCTGTAGGAGCGAGGCTTGCCCGCGAAAGCGGTGCATCAGACAAATCGCCTTCGCGGGCAAGCCTCGCTCCTACAGTTGATTTTCATCTGCCTGTTCCCAATCGGTTAACGCCATGAATATTTCAACTGCCAAAGCTCACATGGACATTCCCCAACCGGTGCGTAAAAGCCGGTTGGCCAATCCCGGCTGGTTTCTGGTCAGCCCCTCGGTGGCGTTGTTGCTGCTGTGGATGATCGTGCCGCTGGGCATGACGCTGTACTTCTCGATGATCCGCTACAACCTGCTCAACCCTGGTGAAAACGAGTTCGTCGGGCTGGAGAACTTCACCTATTTCCTGACGGACTCCGGGTTCATGCCCGGCGCCACCAACACCCTGTTGCTGGTGGGCAGCGTGCTGCTGATCAGTGTGGTGCTCGGGGTGTTGATCAGCGCGTTGCTGGAGGCCAGTGAGTTTCTCGGTCGCGGCATTGTGCGGGTCATGCTGATCTCGCCGTTCTTCATCATGCCCACCGTCGGTGCGCTGATCTGGAAGAACCTGATTTTCCACCCGGTCTCGGGGATTCTCGCCTACGTCTGGAAACTCTTCGGTGCGCAACCGGTGGACTGGCTGGCGCACTACCCGCTGCTGTCGATCATCATCATTGTCTCGTGGCAATGGCTGCCCTTCGCGATCCTGATTCTGATGACCGCCATGCAGTCCCTCGACCAGGAACAGAAAGAAGCCGCGCGCCTGGACGGCGCCGGTCCTGTAGCAATCTTCTGGCACCTGACCCTGCCGCACCTGGCGCGGCCGATTGCGGTGGTGGTGATGATCGAAACCATCTTCCTGCTCTCGGTGTTCGCCGAAATCTTCACCACCACCAACGGCGGCCCCGGCTACGCCTCGACCAACCTCGCCTACCTGATCTACAACCAGGCGCTGGTGCAGTTCGACGTCGGCATGGCGTCCGCCGGCGGTTTGATCGCGGTGGTGATCGCCAACATCGCAGCCATCGTGCTGGTGCGGATGATCGGCAAAAACCTGACAGACAAAGCCTGAGGCCTGCGCCATGACCCTTCAACAATCCCGTCGCCTGCAAAGCCTGCTGCTCGGCACCCTGGCCTGGGCCATCGCGATCCTGATCTTCTTCCCGATCTTCTGGATGGTGCTGACCAGTTTCAAAACCGAAATCGACGCGTTCGCCACGCCGCCGCAGTTCATCTTCACCCCGACGCTGGAGAACTACCTGCACATCAACGAGCGCAGCGATTACTTCAGTTTCGCCTGGAACTCGGTGGTGATTTCGTTCAGCGCCACGGCCCTGTGCCTGCTGATCGCGGTGCCGGCGGCCTACTCGATGGCGTTCTACGAAACGCAACGCACCAAGGGCACGCTGTTGTGGATGCTCTCGACCAAGATGCTGCCGCCGGTGGGTGTGCTGATGCCGATCTACTTGCTGGCCAAGAGTTTTGGCCTGCTCGATACGCGGATCGCGCTGATCGTGATTTACACGCTGATCAACCTGCCGATCGTGGTCTGGATGATTTACACCTACTTCAAGGACATCCCCAAAGACATCCTCGAAGCCGCACGCCTCGACGGCGCCACGCTGTGGCAGGAAATGGTCCGGGTGCTGTTGCCGATCGCCAAAGGTGGCCTGGCGTCTACGGTGCTGCTGTCGCTGATCCTGTGCTGGAACGAGGCGTTCTGGTCGTTGAACCTGACCTCGTCGAAAGCTGCGCCACTGACCGCACTGATCGCTTCGTACTCGAGTCCGGAAGGCCTGTTCTGGGCCAAGTTGTCGGCGGTGTCCACGCTGGCCTGCGCGCCGATCCTGATCTTCGGCTGGATCAGCCAGAAACAACTGGTCCGCGGCCTGTCGTTTGGTGCGGTGAAATGATGATCGCGCGCCCCGTTCCCCCTGTAGGAGCGAGCTCGCTCGCGATGGACGTGAACGATGACGCGCGCTGCCTGAAAGAACTCATTGTCCGGACGTTTTTCGCGAGCAAGCTCGCTCCTACAGAAAACAGTCCGGTTTAACGAATAACAACAAGCGGAGGCCCATCACCATGGCCAACCTGAAAATCAAGAATCTGCAAAAAGGCTTCGAAGGCTTTTCCATCATCAAAGGCATCGACCTGGAAGTGAACGACAAGGAATTCGTGGTCTTCGTCGGCCCGTCGGGCTGCGGTAAATCCACGCTGCTGCGGTTGATTGCCGGCCTGGAAGAAGTCAGCGGCGGCACCATTGAACTCGATGGCCGCGACATCACTGAAGTCAGCCCGGCCAAGCGTGACCTGGCAATGGTGTTCCAGACCTACGCCCTGTACCCGCACATGAGCGTACGTAAAAACATGTCGTTCGCCCTCGATCTGGCCGGCGTACCAAAAGCCGAAGTCGAGAAAAAAGTCGGCGAAGCGGCACGCATCCTCGAGCTCGGGCCGATGCTGGAGCGCAAGCCGAAGCAGCTGTCCGGCGGCCAGCGTCAACGCGTGGCCATCGGTCGCGCCATCGTGCGCAACCCGAAAATCTTCCTGTTCGACGAACCGCTGTCCAACCTTGACGCCGCCCTGCGCGTACAGATGCGTCTGGAACTGTTGCGCCTGCACAAAGAACTGCAAGCCACGATGATCTACGTGACCCACGACCAGGTGGAAGCCATGACCATGGCCGACAAAGTGGTGGTGTTGAATGGCGGTAAGATCGAGCAGGTCGGTTCGCCGCTGGACCTGTATCACCAGCCGGCCAACCTGTTCGTCGCGGGCTTTCTCGGCACGCCGAAAATGGGCTTCCTCAAGGGCAACGTCACCCGTGTCGACAGCCAAAGCTGCGAAGTGGCGCTCGCTGCCGGCACCCGCATCACGTTGCCGTTGAGCGGCGCCAACCTGAGTGTCGGCGGCGCGGTGACCCTGGGCATTCGTCCGGAACATCTGGAACTGGCGCAAACCGGCAACTGCACCTTGCAAGTCACCGCCGACGTCAGCGAACGCCTGGGCAGCGACACCTTCTGCCACGTGCTGACCGCGTCCGGTGAAGCGTTGACCATGCGCGTTCGCGGCGACCTGGCCAGCCGTTACGGCGAAACCTTGAGCCTGCACCTGGACGCCGAACACTGCCATTTATTCGATGCCGACGGCGTGGCGCTGACGCGTCAGTTGCGCGCTGCGGCCTGATTTCAGAGAGCCTGTGATGAAACTGAATAAACAGAACCTGCACCACCTCGCACCCGAAGTGGTTCTGCCCGCCTACGCCCTGGGCGATACCCGCCAAGGCATCGCGCACATTGGCGTCGGCGGTTTCCACCGTGCCCATCAGGCGTATTACACCGACGCCTTGATGAATACAGGCGAAGGTCTGGACTGGGCGATTTGCGGGGTCGGCCTACGCGCCGAAGATCGCCGCGCCCGGGACGATCTGAAGGATCAGGATTACCTGTTCACCCTGTTCGAGTTGGGCGACACCGACGACACCGAAGTCCGGGTCATCGGCGCGATCCGCGACATGTTGCTGGCCGAGGATGGCGCGCAAGCGTTGATCGATAAACTCGCCAGTCCCGAGATTCGCATTGTCTCGCTGACCATCACCGAGGGCGGTTACTGCATCGATGACAGCAACGGCGAATTCATGGCGCATCTGCCGCAGATCCAGCACGACCTCGCGCACCCGGATTCGCCGAAAACCGTGTTCGGCTTCCTCTGCGCCGCGTTGGCCAAACGTCGTGCTATCGGCACGCCGGCATTCACCTTGATGTCCTGCGATAACCTGCCGCACAACGGCGCGGTGACCCGCAAGGCGCTGCTGGCCTTCGCCGCTTTACGTGATGCAGGACTGCACGACTGGATCGCCGAGAACGTGAGTTTCCCGAATGCCATGGTCGACCGCATCACGCCGATGACCAGCACCGAACACAAGCTGCAATTGCACGACAAACATGCAGTCGACGATGCCTGGCCGGTGGTCTGCGAGCCGTTTGTGCAGTGGGTGCTGGAAGACAAATTCGTCAACGGGCGCCCGGCCTGGGAGAAGGTCGGCGTGCAGTTCACCGACGACGTGACGCCATATGAAGAGATGAAGATCAAACTGCTCAACGGCAGTCATCTGGCACTGACGTATCTCGGGTTTCTGAAGGGGTATCGCTTCGTTCACGAGACCATGAACGATCCGCTGTTTGTGCGGTACATGCGCGCCTACATGGACCTGGACGTGACACCGCAGCTGTCGCCCGTGCCGGGGATTGATCTGACCGAGTACAAGAACACGCTGGTCGGACGTTTCTCCAATCAGGCGATTGCCGATCAGCTGGAGCGCGTGTGTTCGGACGGTTCGTCGAAGTTTCCCAAGTTCACCATTCCGACGATCAACCGATTGATTGCCGATGGCCGGGAGACCAAGCGTGCGGCGTTGGTCGTGGCGGCGTGGGCGTTGTATTTGAAGGGGGTGGATGAGAATGGCGAGACCTATTCGATTCCCGATCCGCGCGCCGCGTTTTGCCAGGCGCTGGTGGCGGATGATGTGTTGATCACCCAGCGGCTGCTGGCGGTGGAGGAGATTTTTGGGACGGCGATCCCGCATTCGCCGGAGTTTGTGGCGGCGTTTGAGTGGTGCTGTAACAGTTTGCGGGAGGTTGGCGTGACGCGGACGTTGGAGCGGGTTCTGGCTTGAGTGCTGCAGTGAAACTACTGCCGTCTTCGCGGGCAAGCCATGCTCTACAGGGGGCGGCGCCGAGCCACATTTCAACGAACGACACAAAACCTGTAGGAGCAAGGCTTGCCCGCGAATGGCTTCACCGAGATCGAACTGACACTCCAAGGACCTCTCATGGCAAACCAACTACTTTTCCTCGGCATCGACTGCGGCACCCAAGGCACCAAAGCCATTGTCCTTGATGCCCACAGCGGTCAGGTCCTCGGCCAGGGCGCCGCCGCGCACACGTTGATCAGCGGCGCCAATGGCCGCCGTGAGCAGGACACATCGCAATGGCTTGAAGCGTTCACTTCGGCGACTCGCCGTGCCTTGATCGCGGCCAACGTAGACGGACAACAGATCCTCGGCATCGGCGTCTCCGGCCAACAACACGGCCTGGTCCTGCTCGACGATCAAGGCCAGGTGCTGCGCCCCGCCAAGCTCTGGTGCGACACCGAAACCACCCCGGAAAACGACCGCCTGCTCGCCCATCTGGGCGGTGAAAAAGGCTCGCTGGAACGCCTCGGCGTGGTCATCGCACCGGGCTACACGGTGTCAAAGTTGCTCTGGACCAAAGAACAGCACCAGGAGGTTTTTTCCCGGATCGCGCGCATCCTGTTGCCCCACGACTACCTCAACCACTGGCTCACCGGCCGCAGTTGCAGCGAGTACGGCGACGCCTCGGGCACCGGTTATTTCAACGTGCGCACCCGCCAGTGGGACTTGCAGCTATTGCGCGACATCGACCCCAGCGGGCGCTTGCAAGCCGCGCTGCCGGAGCTGATCGATGCTCATCAAGCGGTCGGCACGATCCTGCCAGGCATCGCCGAACACCTGGGCATCAACCCCAAGGCGCAGGTGTCCAGCGGTGGCGGCGACAACATGATGGGCGCCATCGGCACCGGCAACATCCGACCCGGCGCGATCACCATGAGCCTCGGTTCCTCGGGCACGGTGTATGCCTATGCTGATCAACCCAAAGTCAGCCCGGATGCCTCGGTCGCGACATTCTGTTCCTCCAGCGGGGGCTGGTTGCCGCTGATCTGCACGATGAACCTGACCAACGCCACCGGGGTGATTCGCGATTTGTTCAAGCTGGATATCGAACAATTCAACCACCTCGTCGCGCAAGCACCCATCGGTGCCGAGGGCGTGTGCATGCTGCCGTTTATCAACGGCGAACGCGTCCCCGCCCTGCCCCACGCCACCGGCAGCCTGCTCGGTTTGACCATGACTAACCTGACGCAAGCCAACCTGTGCCGCGCCGTGGTCGAAGGCACGACGTTCGGTTTGCGTTACGGACTGGACCTGCTGCGTCAGAATGGCTTACAAAGCCTGCGCATCTGCCTGATCGGCGGCGGCTCGAAAAGCCCGGTGTGGCGGCAGATCGTCGCCGACATCATGAACACCCCGGTGATCTGCACCGAACAAAGCGAAGCCGCCGCCCTCGGCGCGGCGATTCAGGCCGCGTGGTGCAAATCCTGGGCAAACGGCCACGAAGACAGCCTGGCGGACCTGTGCGAGCGCTGCGTGAAGCTCGACCTCGCCAGCGAAACCCTGCCGATCGCAGCAAACGTGGCGGCCTGTCAGCAGGCCTATGAACGCTATCAACAGCATGTCGCAACCCTTTAAAGAGTGAACAACTATGTACCTGGTGTGTGGCGAAGCGCTGTTCGATTTCTTCAGTGAAGACGACGCCAGCGGCCTGGCTTCAAAAGTGAATTTCAAGGCGATTGCCGGTGGCTCGCCATTCAACGTGGCGGTCGGTTTGCGCCGGCTCGGCGTAGAGGCGGCGCTGTTTGCCGGGTTATCGACTGACTACCTTGGCCGGCGTTTACAGCAAGTGTTGCAGGATGAAGGCGTGCGTGCGGATTACCTGGTGGATTTCGCAGCACCGACGACGCTGGCGATGGTCGCAGTCGGCGCCAATGGCTCGCCGCATTACAGCTTCCGCGGCGAAGGCTGCGCGGATCGGCAGTTGAAACCGGAGCATCTGCCGGAATTGGGGCCGGAGGTGCGCGGCTTGCATATCGGCTCGTTCTGCCTGGTGGTGCAGCCGATTGCCGACACGCTGCTGGCCTTGGTGCAACGGGAAAGCGGTAAACGGCTGATCAGCCTTGATCCCAACGTGCGGCTCAATCCTGAGCCGAACATCGACCTGTGGCGTTCGCGGGTGGCCACGTTGGTCGAGCTGGCCGACCTGATCAAAGTGAGCGATGAGGATTTGAGCCTGTTATATCCCGAGCAGGATCCGCAGCGCGTGATCGAAGGCTGGTTGCAGCATCGCAGTCAGGTGGTGTTCCTGACACGTGGTGGCGAGGGTGCGACGGTATTTAGCCGTGCTCATGGCTCGTGGTCGGTGCCGGCCTGTTCGGTGAAGATTGCCGACACCGTGGGGGCTGGTGATACGTTTCAGGCGGCGTTGATTACCTGGCTGACCGAGCAGCAACTGGATTCGGTCGAGGGCGTGCAATCGCTTACCCGCGAGCACATCGACGGAATGCTGAAGTTTGCGGTGCAGGCGGCGGCGCTGACGTGCAGCAAGACCGGGCCGGATTTGCCGTATCGGCAGCAGCTGGATCTTCACTGAATGTGAGGGCCTCATCGCTAGCAGGCTAGCTCCCACATTGGATCGATGCCGAACACAAAATCTGTGTTCATAGAAGATCTACTGTGGGAGGCGGGGCCGGATTTGCCGTATCGGTAGCAGCTGGATCTTCGCTGCATGTGAGGGCCTCATCGCTAGCAGGCTAGCTCCCACATTGGATCGAAGCCGAACACAAAATCTGTGTTCACCGAAGATCCACTGTGGGAGCTAGCCTGCTAGCGAAGGCATTCTGTCAGGCGCTGAAAAACGAATGCGTGCACTGGCAAAGAAGTGTTCGCCCACCCTGCCAACGAAAACGCCCGTCTCCATTGGCCGAAACCGCGCCATTAAGGTTTTCCCCGATCCAGCCCTGCCTCATCACCTACGGCATTTGCGCCTTGAACGAGGCGGTTTAATCCTGCACCATCCGCATCTGCTTATCCAAAGGACGGAATTCAAGGCATGCTGGACGCAAACGCAACCCATATTTCCCTCACGCTGGAAGGCGTTTCCGTTGACCTTCAGGTACTCAGTTTCGTCGGTCGCGAAGCCCTCAATCAGCCCTTCTGTTTTGACATCGAACTGGTCAGCGCACGCCCCGACCTGAAGCTCGAAGAGTTGCTGCACAAGCCCGGCTGTCTGACCTTCGGCGCCACCGGCGAAGGCATCATTCACGGCCTGGTCTATCGCATCGAGCAAGGCGACTCCGGCAAAAGCCTGACCCGCTACAGCGTCAGCCTGGTGCCGCAACTGGCGTATCTGCGGCATAACCATGACCAGCAGATCTTCCAGCACTTAACGGTACCGAAGATCATCGCCCAGGTGCTCGAAGCGCGAGGCATCCTGGCAGACGCCTACAGCTTCCAGCTCGGCGCGATCTACCCGGAGCGCGTCTACTGCGTGCAGTACGACGAATCCGACCTGCATTTCATCCAGCGCTTGTGCGAAGAAGAAGGCATCCACTTCCACTTCCAGCACAGCAGCAGCGGCCACAAACTGGTGTTCGGCGACGACCAGACGGTATTCCGCAAACTCGCGCCCGTGGCCTATCAGCAAGACTCGGGCATGGCCGCCGAGAAACCGGTGATCAAGCGCTTCAACCTGCGCCTGGAAACCCGCACCACCCGCGTCAGCCGCCGCGATTACGATTTCGAAAAACCGCGCATCCTTCCTGAAGGCGCCGCGTCCAGCGCCTTCGCTCCAGACCTGGAAGACTACGACTACCCCGGCCGCTTCACCGACCGTGCCCGCGGCAAGCAACTGGCAACCCGCGCCCTGGAACGCCACCGCAGCGACTACAAACTCGCCGAAGGCAAAGGCGATCAGCCGACGCTGGTCAGCGGCCACTTCCTGGCCCTGAGCGAACACCCGCGCGCCGAATGGAACGACCTCTGGCTGCTGCTGGAAGTGGTCCACGAAGGCAAACAGCCGCAAGTGCTCGGCGAAAACGTCACCAGCGACGTCACCCACAACAAAGACGATTTCCACCAGGGCTACCGCAACCGCTTCCTCGCCACACCCTGGGACGCGCACTACCGCCCTGCCCTCGAACACCCGAAACCGAAAGTCCTCGGCAGCCAGACCGCCATCGTCACCGGCCCGCCCGGCGAAGAGATCCACTGCGACGAGTACGGCCGCGTCAAAGTGCAATTCCACTGGGACCGAGACGGCCAGGCCAACGACAACACCAGTTGCTGGCTGCGCGTCGCCACCGGCTGGGCCGGCAGCGCCTACGGCGGCATCGCGATTCCGCGCGTCGGCATGGAAGTCCTCGTCACCTTCCTCGAAGGCGACCCCGACCAACCGCTGATCACCGGCTGCCTGTACCACAAGGAAAACGTCGTCCCCTACGACCTGCCGGCGAACAAAACCCGCAGCACCTTCAAAACCCTCAGCTCCCCGGGCGGCAAGGGCTACAACGAATTCCGCATCGAAGACAAAAAAGGCGCGGAACAGATCTACCTGCATGCCCAGCGCGACTGGGATGAAAACATCGAGCACGACCAGAAAATCCGCATCGGCAACGAGCGGCATGACACGGTTGAGGCGAAGGTTTTCAGCGAGTTCAAGGTGGAAGAGCACCGGATTACGCACCTGGACCGCAAGACCGAAGCGCGGGCGGATGATCACCTCACCGTAGGCGTGACTCAGCATGTGAAAGTCGGGACGGCGCAGTTTGTCGAGGCCGGTGAAGAGATTCACTACCACGCGGGCAACAAGGTCGTGGTTGAAGGCGGGATGGAACTGACGGCCAAGGCTGGGGGGAGTTTCGTCAAGGTCGATGCGGGTGGCGTGACCATTAGTGGTGCTGAGGTGAAGGCCAACTCGGGCGGTGCGCCAGGGGCAGGAACCGGGATTGGAATCCTCGCCCCACTTATTCCTGTTATCGCAGATCAAGCAAGGGCTGGAAGTCTGCTCAAGTCGAAAGCCATCAGCGAACGTTACGACGAACAGCTCAAATTCGTTACCCGTCGTGGGCAACCCGTTAAATCCGTCAAAACGGCGCTGATTGTGCCTTCCGAAACCGCACCTCAAATCTCCAGAAGCGACGCTAACGGCCTCCACCCGCGAGTACAGACAGAGGCCGAAGAGCCGGTAAAAGCCCACCTCGTCTGGGATGAGCTGGTAGTGCCTTCCGGTGCAGATGACTACGAAACGAGCAGAAAGAAATGAGTGCGCCCATCACAACATTTAAAACCAATGCCAAAGAATGCTCCGTCCACGAGGTTGTACTCGGCTGCGACAAGCTGTGGGCCATGGGGCAGGAAGAAGCTATACGCCGGTTGAGCAAAAAGCGCTCGTCCGCATCAGGCAAATACGAACTGATCTCAGACTTCAGCGCGAGGGCTGCGAGAATCGCCGCTGCTTACGCCAGTTTCTATCTCGAACAGGGTGAAGACGGTAAACCTGAGCTCAAGGGTCGCTTCTATTGGATGGGTCTCGCGGCGTTTGCCAGTAAGCAGGTCAAATGCGGCTTGGATTTTATTCCGAACGATCCATATCTAGCATTGACGCCGCCCATCGTTCAACCACCGTTGCGCATTGGTAAAAATGCACTGGGCAAAGGTAATTTCTGGCTGTTTCAGGATATTTTTGTCTGGCATTGGTTCTACAGCAAATATAAAGATCAATTTGACGAGTGCGCGCCGGAGCGTAATGCGCGTAGTTGTGAGGGACAGATCAAGACTAATATTGATAGTTTGCCGTGGGCGGAAGATGCGCTTGGAACGCTTGGCAACTTGCATGTTACTGAGGAAATAAAAGCAGGTTTTAAGACAATACAAGAAACGGAAGTATTACCCGCTGGCAGTGCAAGAAGGAAAAAACAACTACTATCATTAATGGCAATTGCAGATCACGAACAACGAAAAATCCTGCAACCTTTAATTTATCAAAACACATCTTTCCGGGCCACACTGAAGATGCAAGCTGGATTTGAGTGGGCGCCTTTTGTTCCAGTAAGAGTAGCTGCGTTCAGCACGGCCTGCGACGTCAAAGATCCTGAGCTCAGAGTACAAATGTCAGAAGGTGATTTATACGATGAAAGTGACCGGATGAAATTCATAGGCGCGATCGCTAAACAGTACCACCTATTGATGGGCACTCAAGAAGCGTATATGGAAAGAGAAATCCGCACGATCTCCACTTGGAAAAATGCACAATGAAATTTCATTGGCTTATCATTCTCTGCATTTTCTTGGCCGCCTGTAATGACAGCGAATCAAATATGACAAACAAAACAGCAACCATTGAAATAGCCTTTAATGCGCCCATCCAAAATCTACTGGATAACAGTCAGAATAAATTCTCTCCACAGTGCATGAAGGATCTTGAGCTGTGCTGGTACAAAATAGAAAGATCTGCAAATGATAAAAACCTTCCTAATGCTCTGATTAAAAACGGCTCTAGCTCACTTGAACTGCAACAGGTTACTGACGTCACGATTTTTGTCGATGAGAGAGTTGGGAATCAGATTGAAAATCTGGATATCACACTGCGGGGGCTCCCAGACAATAGCTCGCACGAACAATATAAGACATTTATCTATCAACTAATCGAAAATATAAAATCATCAGGTTGGAAACATTATTACTTCGTAGAGGATCCACGAATTCCAGGATCACAAGCCAGTAAGATAGCATCTCCTGATGATGTACTGGGTCACTATGTATCGAGCCACCCCTGGCTAGACCCAGAATACCCCATTCCTATCGATCGCTGGCTCAAAATCAGTCCTTTCTATTACTGGAATTTTTACAATGACGGCACATATTTGAATTTAAAAGCATGGCGCCATGATTCTAAAGACAACCCAACGAAAACTGGAACTTATTTAATTACGCTGGAGTTCATGTCAGAAAGAGAGTTCTGGAAAGACGGAATTACTGATGAGAAGGACAGGCTCAACTGGAAAGAGCTATTACCGGCCAGAATTAAAAGTTTTCATGAGACAAGAATGAAAATCGAGGAAAAAGCCCGCAAGGCCGGGATAGAAATTGATGAATCCTACCAAGACCCACCTATCAAAGCGCTTGAGTAGTTCAAGCCTGCCCACTAGAGGCAGGCCAACTTTTTTGTAGGCACGGAATCAGGTAGGTGCCTTCCAGCTCAGCATTCGTTGCTGAGCAACCTTCAGCAAATCACAACCATCCTGAGCCAGCAGGTACAGCGCATGAGTGATGTGCGGAATGTCCTGCACGTCGCCGTCCTTGAAACATTGGATATGGAGCGTTTCCAGTAAATCACTGGAGGCGCGGACGCGTTGGAGGGCGGCTTCGAGGATGTCTTGGGGGTTGGCTTCTGTGTCGATAACCAAGGGGGATGAGGCGGTGATGCTGCTTTTGATTGAACGGTAGCGCTCAGGGAAAGGATTTATCGTTGTCATAGCTAGTTACTCACCTGTTTTGAAGTAACCGCCAGCATCGTGACCAAACGATGGGAGGCGGACCGTGTACAGGTTTGGTCAACTGAGAACAGTAACTCAGCTCGCCCGAAGGCGTCCTGCACACAGCCGCCACAACATTGCGCTATGCGAACAGAGATGTCCGCAAAGCGAATGATGTCACAGTTATGTGCACTGTTTAATCAGGTGACCAAACCTGTTCGCTGATTTTGCAGCGAGCCCAAACAGTAATCGCTACGCCCCATCAGTCGAAAGTCGACAAAGCAACCACCCTTGTAGGACGAAGCCGAACCTACCGAAGATTCTTACCCCAACGAAACGCCTGACAGAATCGCCCCTCACGACAGGCGGCATTCAGCCCGGTTAACCATTGCTTAACGCTGCGGTCCAAAACTTTACTGGACCGCACGCCCTCAGGTTCTTCTGACGCCCAGTGCGGCAGGCTCGACGCCCGTTATGTCGAGCTGACTTTCCGTCTGCACTGGAGATCGCTCATGAACATGCGCACTTTGCTGGTTACCACCGCCCTCGCCTGCACCGGGTTTGCCGGGCTGGCCCAAGCCAATGACACCGCTTCCTCGCAAGCTGTGCCCTATCATTACGGCATGCCATTGCACGTAGCCAAGGTGGTTTCGCTGACCGAACCTTCGACCCTGGATTGCAAAGTCATTACGGCGGACATGAAGTACATCGATACGTCGGGCAAACCCGCAGAGATCACGTATCGCAAATTGTCCGATGCGTGCAGTTATCAGAATTGATCGGAATGAACGAGCGCGGGTCTGGCGTTTTTGCCAGACCCGGGAAGTGACGACGGCGAGTTAAAGCGCTTGCCTGTCGGGGTGCAGCGTCTGGGTGTTGGCTTGAAGCTGCATGTCGGAGCGCAATGCGGCGATCAGGTCGTTTATTTCCCGACATCCATTAAGCGATTTGGCATCGATGCCGGTTTTCAATAGCTCTACTTGATCGGTTTCACCGTCCGAATACACCTTGACGGTCATTTTCAGGTCCGGCGACAGCGTGCATTGACAACGTTTCGGCAGAAAACTGCTTTCTACGATGTTGCGGAGTTCCAAGGCAGAAAGAAACATGGCGACCCTCTCCTTATTGTGAGATTGCCAATCAGCTATCAATGCCGACTCAATAAATTCGTGGTCAGCTTCAAGACCAGCTACAGCATAAAACATGCCTCGAATTTCGCCGTGCAGCTCATCGGCAAATCAAAGGTTTAATGTGTCTTCAAGTAAATAGGCTCATGCAATCTGCAAGAAACCCGGTTCTCGTCCCTGCAAATTGCAACCTGATGAGTCCAGGTTTGCATTGGCCGCCCATGGCAGTAAAAATTGCGACCCGTTCATTCAGTATCCGCTGACCCTACTCACACGCAAGGAGGCATCATGGGTTCATTGACCTGTATCACTACCGTCGGGCTGATAGTTGCCGGGCTGTCGACCGTCGTTCACGCGGCGAAACTTGAAGACGTCGCGCCCTTCCCCAAAGCCGAAAGCGGGTTCACCCGCCAGGTCATTCACCTGGCGCCACAGAAGCAGGAAGACAGCTACCAGGTCGAGATTCTCGCCGGCAAAACCCTGACCGTGGACTGCAATCGCCAGCGCCTGGGCGGCATGCTCGAGGAGAAGAACCTCGAGGGCTGGGGCTACCCGTTTTACCGGCTGGAAAAAGTGATCGGCCCGATGAGTACGCTGATGGCCTGCCCGAATGGCAAAAGCACACACGACTTCGTGCCGGTGGTCGGCGACGGCTTCATGTTGCGCTACAACAGCAAGCTGCCGATCGTGCTGTATGTGCCCAAGGATATTGAAGTGCGTTATCGGGTCTGGTCGGCGTCAGACAAGGTCGAAAAAGCCGTTCAGCAATAACCCTGATGCAAAAAAATGTAGGAGCGAGCCTGCTCGCGAAGGCGTCTTCAGATTCAACATTGATGTTGACTGACAGGCCGCTATCGCGAGCAGGCTCGCTCCCACAGGGGATTGGGTGTGCAAATCCTTCTCTGATTGGCCTCCTGTGCCCGCTCACGCCGGGGCGCCGGCCAATGCGGCGCGTTCGGCGACATGGCGCAAGCTGTCGAAATTGATGTTGGCGCCGGAGTCGATGGCGACTAACGTTTGACCACGCACACCCGTCTGCGCCACGTACTTCTTGATGCCCGCCACGGCCAACGCGCCGGAAGGTTCGGTGATCGATCGGGTATCGTCGTAGATGTTCTTGATCGCGGTGCACAGTTCGTCGTTGCTGACGGTCAGCACTTCATCGACGCAAAACCGGCAGACGTCGAAACCATAAGCGCCGATCTGCGCGACGGCGACGCCATCGGCGAATGTGCCTACGTTCGGCAGGACGACACGCTCGCCAGCCCCTAAGGCTGCCAACAGACACGCGGAATGTTCCGACTCGACACCGATGATGCGGACTTCAGGGCGCAGGTATTTGATGTACGCGGCGATGCCCGCGATCAAGCCGCCACCGCCCACCGGTACGAAGATCGCGTCGAGCGGCCCTTGGTACTGGCGCAGGATTTCCATGGCGACGGTGCCCTGCCCGGCGATCACGTCCGGGTCGTCGAACGGCGAGACAAAGGTGCGGCCGGTTTGTTTGGCCAGATTCAATGCGTACGACAGGGCAAACGGAAAACTCTCCCCATGCAGCACGGCATCGGCGCCCCGACTGCGGACCCCGAGCACCTTCAATTCCGGCGTTGTGGCGGGCATGACGATGGTGGCAGCAATCCCCAACTCACGCGCTGCCAGCGCCACACCTTGGGCATGATTGCCGGCCGAAGCGGTGATCACACCCTGGGCCTTTTGCGCATCGCTCAGTTGCACCAGTTTGTTGTAGGCGCCGCGGATCTTGAAGGAAAAGGTTGGCTGCAAGTCCTCGCGTTTCAACAGGATCTGGTTGCCCAGGGCTTCGGACAGTGCCGGCGCCGCTTGCAACGGCGTGCGCACCGCCAGTTCGTAGACCGGCGCGGCGAGGATCTTTTTGACGTAGTGCTCGAGCAAGGTCTGCTGGGCGGGTGTGCTATCCATGGTCGTCTCCTGACGTTGATCAAACCCGGGAGACAGAAAGTAAAAACCCGCCTCTAGGGCGGGTTGGGTGCTGCAGTCGTGAGCTAGCCCGCCAAATAAGGAATGGCGGTAATAATGCTTGGCTGGCAGCGCAATACGGTGGAAGTCATGGCTGGAAATTAGCCGGCCATGGAAGGCAAGTCAATGGTCAATTTCCTTCGGCTTCGGTAGGCTCGGGATTCTGCTCATCGTCCCAAGGAAGGAAACCATGAAGTCTGTCGCCCTGCCCCTGATTGCCCTGCTCACCTTTGCTGGCTACACCGTTTCGGTGATGCTCCAGGCGGAACAGTCGTTGATTGAGTTTGGCATCAGCCTGATGTCGCGGCCTGATACGGCGCAGGTGGTGATTGATCTTTATCTGTTGGCGACGCTGGCCGGGGTGTGGATGTACCGCGATGCGCGCAAGCGTGGGCGGTCGGGGTGGTCGGTGGTGCCTTATCTGGTGATTACGGCGATTTTTGTGTCGGTTGGGCCGTTGTTGTACCTCGTGATTCGTGGGCTGCAGGATCGGAAAAAAACCGTCAGCGTCTCGCAAGAGGTCTGATCAAGGATGTGTGACGCTGTTGAGATCGCCATCGCCAGCAAGCCGGCTCCTACAAGGTTGCGTATGCCTGATCATTGATCGTGATGCACGATTTGTAGGAGCCGGCTTGCTGGCGATGGCGGCCTGGCAGACAAACTGCTTACTTCGCCAACCGCCTGAGCCCCAACACCATCACCCCCGCCCCCAGCATCATCGCCGTCAGAAACAACGGATACGAAACCCACCACGGCGTGCCCGCCGTCATCATGCTGAACTCGGACATGCCGCCGATGCTCGCAATCAGGTTCAGCGGCAAGAACACCACGTTGATCAGTGTCAGGTTGCGCAGCAGGTTGTTCGTGCTGTTATTCATCAGGTTGCCCCGGGCATCGATCAGCCCGGAGAACACCGTGGAATAGATTTCAGCCTGTTTGTAGCACTGGTTGTTTTCAATGATCAGGTCGTCGATCAGGCTGATGGCCTCTGCGCTGAAGCGTTCTTTTTCTGCGTGGTTACGCAGCCGCGTCAGGACGGCGCCATTGCTGTGAATCGCGTTGATGTAATAGATCAGGCTTTCGCTGAGGTTGAACATCTGGATCAGGTGCTGGTTCTGCATCGAGGCGTTGAATTTTTGCTGCAACTCCCGCGCGACAAGCTTGATCACCTTGAGGTGGCCCAGGTAGTGATGGATGTTGTTGAACAACAGATCAAGCAATACATCCAGCGGCGTGTTCAACTTCTGCCGGGTGCCGAGCCCATGCAGCGGCGAATCGTCGGTGGCGATCACCAGCAAACGCTGCGCACAAAACAGCAAACCGCAGGACGATACTTCAAAAGCCAGGCTGCCTGCGCCGGAATAGTTTTCCGGGCGCTTCCAGATCAGGAACAGGTTGTCGGGATGAAACTCGATGCGCGACACCTCGTCCGGGTCCAGCGCCGAGGCCAATGCGTGTTCATCGAGCTTGAAGTGACTTTGCAGCAGGTCTCGCTCGGCCGCGTCGGGATTGCTGAACAGCATCACTTCGGCGTCCAGCCGTTCAACCTTCTGCAGGGCGCCGTGGGTCAGTTGAAAGCTCTTGATCATCGGCCGATCACCAAGCCTGACCGCGTCGTTTCAATTCCAGTCGGCGGACAAATTCTTCCAATACCAGCGAGTACAGATCGTCCTGTAGGTAGGCGTCTTCGATGCCGGCGTCCATGTTCGGGTTGTCGTTGACTTCGATCACCACCACTTTGTCGCCGGACTGCTTGAGGTCGACGCCATAGAGGCCGTCGCCGATCAGGTTCGCAGTTTTAACCGCCAGCTCCACCACGGCTCGCGGTGCTTCATGTACCGCCATGGTGCGGCATTCGCCGTTGATGTCCTGACCCTTGGCCTTGTGGTTGTAGATTTGCCAGTGGCCCTTGGACATGAAGTATTGGCAGGCAAAGATGGGTTTGCGGTTGAGCACGCCAATGCGCCAGTCGTACTCGGTGTAAAAGAATTCCTGAGCCAGCAACAGCACTGAGTGTTCGAACAGTTCGGCGGTCGCTTCAAGCAAGGCTTGTTGGCTTTCGACCTTGATCACGCCGCGGGAGAAACAACCGTCGGGGATCTTCAACACCAGCGGGAAACCCAGCCGCTCGCCGACCCGTTCGAAGTCTTCCGGTCGCTCCTTGTAGAGAATTTCGGTGGCGGGCATGCCCAGCTGATGGCTTTTGAGCAGGTCGGTCAGGTAGACCTTGTTGGTGCAGCGCAGGATCGATGTCGAATCGTCCATCACCACCAGCCCTTCGCTCTCGGCTTTCTTGGCGAAGCGGTAGGTGTGGTTGTCGACACTGGTGGTCTCGCGGATCAGCAGGCCGTCGTATTCGGCGATGCGCGAGTAGTCCTTGCGTTCGATCAGCTCCACATCGATGCCCAATGTCTTGCCGACGCGTACGAAATTGTCCAGTGCCTTGGGGTTGGACGGCGGCAGTGCTTCCTGCGGATCGTGCAGAATCGCCAGGTCATAACGGGCCAATTGTCGCGAACGTGGCACGCGCCAGATCTTGCGACTGAAGCTGTCCAGAGAGTTGGCAAATTGATCTTCCTGATCTTCGCGCAACTTATGCAGCGCACCCGATTTGACACCTTCAATGTGCCAGCCATTCGTTCGACGAAATTCAACCAACAATATCGGGCACGGAAAGACTTCAAATAACTGTCGCGCCAGATCCTGCAACGGTTCGATATTGGTCCTGCCGAAGTAAAGCGTCAGCGTGAAGCCTTCGGTATCGCTGTAAAGATGATTGCTCAGGGCTTTTTCCAGCGGTTTTTCCAGATCGTCCAGGGCCAGGCCATACAGAGATTTTTTGGTCAGCTCGCTGATGGTCCGCACCGACGGAATGACTTTGTGCCCCCGCGCTTCGGCCAGCAGCGAGCAGTAATAACCGTGCCCCAGGTACTTGTAGCTGCGGCACAGGTTGATCACCTGGACCCGTTTTCCCTGCTCGTTGTCACGAGTCTGCTCAAGGTATTCCTGAGCCGTGACGATGTCTTCGCTGGGAAAGTAGGAAGCCCAGTCTTCCTTGCGTTCGACGATGATAATCAACTGGCTGGAAGTTCTAACCGTACCATTTAAAAAAGTTGCTGCCGGCAAAGTTTGCTCGGATACTTCGCGCCAATGACCCTGTACCGCTGACATAGTGATTGATCCGTTGGAGAACAAGACCTTTCCTATTAAGCACGAACTTTTTCGAAAGTCCCGTTTCGTTACGCAACTTTTACGGCGCTCATATGAATCCTGTCTTTCGCTTGGCGGTAGTTGAAGACTTACCCGCGTTGCTGGCACTCGAACAGCAATGCTTCACCACGGACCGGCTCACCAGTCGCAGTTTTCAGTGGATGATCACCCGGGCTCACGGGCAGCTGTTGGTGGCTGAACGAGACGGGCAATTGGCGGGTTACGCGGTGGTGCTGTTTCACCGGGGCACGTCGCTGGCGCGGCTCTACTCGATTGCCATTGCTGAACAGGCTCGCGGTAACGGGCTGGGCAAGCAATTGCTTGAGCGCAGCGAGGCTTGCGCCCTTGAGCATGACTGCGCTTACTTGCGGCTGGAAGTGCGCATCGACAACCCCGCGGCGATTGCCCTGTATGAGCGCAACGGCTATCGGCGTTTCGCCCTGATCCACGATTATTACCAGGACCACGCCGATGCGCTGCGCCTGGAGAAACGCATCCTCCAGCATCGCGATGCCCGCAGCATCAAGGTGCCGTGGTATGCGCAGACCACCGATTTCACCTGCGGCCCGGCATGCCTGTTGATGGCCATGGGTGCATTACACGCCGATCGTGTGTTGGAGCGTCGCGAAGAACTGCAGATCTGGCGCGAGGCGACCACCGTGTTCATGACCTCGGGCCACGGCGGCTGCAGCCCTCAAGGTCTGGCGCTGGCGGCAGCGCGGCGCGGTTTTCGCGTGCGCTTGCAAGTGAGCATGGCTGGGCCGTTGTTTCTCGATGGCGTGCGCGATGAGCATAAAAAAGACGTCATGCGCCTGGTGCATGATGAGTTCGCGGCACAGTTGAACGCCACTGACATCGAACAGGTGCTCGGCGGGCCGCTGGACCTGCCACGATTATTGGCCGATGGCGGGCAGCCGCTGGTGCTGATCAGCAGTTATCGGCTGACCCGTTCCAAATCGCCGCACTGGGTGGTCGTCACCGATTGCGATGAAGAGTTTGTCTACCTGCACGATCCGGATGTCGACCATAGCCAGCATCGTCAGCCCATGGACTGCCAGCATCTGCCGGTCAGCCATGGCGAGTTCGAGAAGATGTGCAGTTTCGGGCGGGGCAAACTTCGGGCAGCGGTGATTCTGTATCGCCGAAGGTGACTGCCCATGTGCAACCCTGTGGCGAGGGGGCTTGCCCCCGTTCGGCGGCGTAGCCGTCGCAGCGCAATGGGTCTGAAAGAATGCAGAGGGCCGCTTCGCAGCCCAACGGGGGCAAGCCCCCTCGCCACAGGGTTTGTGCGCTACTTCAGCCCGACTTTGTACAACACACCATCATCCTCATCGGTGAGCACATACAAATACCCGTCCGGCCCCTGCCGCACATCGCGAATCCGTTTGTTGAGCTCGCCCATCAAGCGCTCTTCGTGAACCACTTTGTCGCCGTCGAACTGCAGGCGGATCAGCTCCTGAGTGACCAGCGCACCGATAAACACGTTGTGCTGCCAGGGCTTGAAGCGGTCCGCATCGTAGAACGCCATGCCGCTCAGGCCAGGGGATTTTTCCCAGACGTGGCGCGGCGGGACGGTGCCTTCGGCGGTCTTGCCCTTGGCTTCAGGAATCGGCTGGCCGGAGTAGTTGATGCCATGGGTAGCCAGCGGCCAGCCATAATTCTTGCCGCGCTCGATGATATTCACCTCGTCCCCCCCTAGTGGGCCGTGCTCGTTTTCCCAGAGCACGCCGGTCCATGGATTGAGCGTCGCACCTTGCGGGTTACGCTGGCCGTAGGACCAGATTTCCGGACGCACGCCGGACTGACCGACAAAGGGGTTGTCGTCGGGCACCTTGCCGTCCGGGTAGATCCGCACAACCTTGCCCTGCAGCTTGTCCAGATCCTGGGCTGTGGGCCGGTCGTTGTTCTCGCCAAGGGTAATGAACAGATAGCCGTCGCGGTCGAATACCAGGCGCGAGCCGAAGTGCTTGCCGACCGAAAGCTTCGGTTCCTGGCGGAAGATCACTTTGAAATTCCTGAGGGCGGTCAGGTCTTCCGATAGCTGTCCGCGACCGACCGCCGTACCGGCCTTGCCGCCCTCACCCCCGCCTTCGGCATAGGACAGATAAACGGTGCGGTCCTGCTTGAAGTCGGGCGACAGCACCACATCCAGCAGACCGCCCTGGCCCTTGGCCCAGACTTTCGGTACGCCACTGAGCGGCTCAGAGCGTTTGCCATCGGCGCTGACCACGCGCAGGTTGCCGGGCCGTTCGGTGACCAGCATCCCTTGTCTGTCAGGCAGAAAAGCCAAGGCCCACGGATGGTCCAGCCCCTTGACGATTGTCGTAACCTCAAGGGTGCCCTGCTCGCTTTTCAGTTCTTGTGCGGACGCGGCAAAAACAGGCGCCGCGACGGTGATCAATGCGCTGGCACAGACTGTGGCCAGGAGGGATGTTCGCAACATGCACGATTCCTTTTGTCGTCTGAATGGCTGGCAGGATTTGCACCCTGCGGCTCAACGGTTGCTGGTGTTTGCGTCTCGATGGGGCGGATTGGGAATGAATTTCGGTGGGCTGGCGGGCACCGACCGGTTCTGGGGATAGCGGTTGCCGATGCCACCGTTGTCCAGGGTCGGCGGCCGCGGAACCGGCACGGTGTTGGGCCCGCGAATGACCGGAGCGCCGGGTTGCGTGCCTTGCATGCTGTTGGGGTTGGCCCGGCGAATCGGGCTGTTGTAAGGATTGCTGGCGGTACCCGTCGGACTCTGGGCCAACAGTAAAGGGAATGCGGGCGACGGGACGTCAGCCAGGGCCAGGTTGCTCAGCACGGCACTCAATGCCATTGCGATGATGCCAGGCACTAATCGGTTCATGGGCAGCCTCTCTACGTGATTACAGCCTTCGATAGCACGCTACGCCCAGGGTTCGGATTTGTTAACCAAAACCTCCCCGGCAAGATGTAACACGAAGTTGATCCCCCGGCGGGCCTGGGCCACACGCCGCTGAAACTTTTGCGCCGGGCCACGGGTCACCTGATCATCACTCGCGAGTAGACGACCATGGCACGGGCAATCTGGAAAGGCGCAATCAGTTTCGGGCTGGTGCATATCCCTGTGGCGCTGGTCTCGGCGACGTCTTCCCAAGGCGTGGATTTCGACTGGCTCGACAGCCGCAGCATGGAGCCGGTGGGCTACAAACGCGTCAACAAGGTCACCGGCAAGGAAGTGACCAAGGAGCACATCGTCAAGGGTGTGCAGTACGAAAAGGGTCGCTACGTGGTGCTCAGTGAGGAAGAGATCAAGTCGGCGCACCCGTTATCCACGCAAACCATCGATATCTTTTCCTTTGTCGACGCCGAACAGATTCCCCTGCAAAACATCGACACGCCCTACTATCTCGCGCCGGACAAACGCGGTGGCAAGGTCTATGCGTTGCTGCGCGAAACCCTGAGCAAAACCAACAAGGTCGCCCTCGCCCATGTCGTTCTGCACACCCGTCAGCATCTGGCCGCGTTGATGCCGCTGGACTCGGCGATGGTGTTGGTGATGCTGCGCTGGCCAGCGGAAGTACGCAGCCTCGACACGCTGGAACTGGGCAGTGAGGTGACCAAACCGGAATTGGCCAAGGGTGAGCTGGACATGGCCAAGCGTCTGGTGCAGGACATGAGCGGCGACTGGAGCCCGGACGATTATCGCGACAGTTTCGAAGACAAGATCATGGCGCTGGTCGAGAAGAAGGCGAATGAAGGGAAGATTGAGGATGTCGAGTCGGCGACGGGCGAGGAAGAGCGCAAGACGGCGGATGTTATTGATTTGACCGAGTTGCTTAAACGCAGTTTGGGGGGCAAGGCTGGCGGTAAAGCCACTGCGAAACCGAAGTCGGCGGATAAACCGGCGGCGGCGAAAAAAGCCACGAAGCGGTCGAGTGGTTGATGGACTATTTAATGCCTTCATCTGTTTTGCGGTGACCGTACCGGCCCCATCGCGAGCAGGCTCGCTCCCACATTGGTCCTGTGAACGACGCGGATCAAATGTGGGCTTGCCCGCGATGGCGTAAGAAGCGGCGACGCAGAATTCAGATCCAGACAAAAACCGCCAGCAACCCGGCAAATATCGCCCACTTCTCCAGGTAATACAGCTTGCGGTTGCGCTTCTTCAACGCCTTGCCGTGCAGGCGAATCTTGTAGATTTTGGCGAACAGGCGATTGATGCCACCGGTCTTGTCGCCCACATCGTTCGGCGCGCCCGCCGCCGACATCACGTTCCGGCTGAACCAGCCGTTGAACGCCGCCGCCCAGCGATACTTCATCGGCCGCTCGACGTCGCAGAATAGAATGATGCGGTTTTGGTCGGTGGTGTTTTCAGCGTAATGAATGAAGGTTTCATCGAACATCACCGCTTCACCGTCGCGCCAGTGATAATTCTCGCCATCGACATTGATGTAGCAGCCAGCGTCGTTCGGCGTTTCCAGACCCAGGTGATAACGGTAGGAACCGGCATACGGATCGCGGTGACGCACCAGTTTCGAACCCGGTGGCAACTCGGCGAACATTGCGGCCTTGATCGAACCGATGCTCTGCACCAGCTCGGTGGTGCGCGGGCAGAGTTTCATAGCCGAAGGATGACTGTCGCCATACCACTTGAGGTAGAAGCGCTTCCAGCCGGTCTTGAAGAACGAGTTGAAGCCGACGTCGTCGTACTGGTTCGAACGCTTGATCTCACCCGCCTTGAGCAGGTTCTGGCCTTCAGCGCGGATTTCTTCCCAATGGGCCTGCAACGGACTCAGGTCCGGGAAGTCGACCGGATCGAGGTAAGGCTTGTTGGGAATTTTCGAGAACAGATAAAGGAAGCAATTGATCGGCGCCAGAAACGTCGAGTGATCGCTCAGTTGGCGGCCCAGTTTGTGGCGCACGCGACCGCGCAGGTGGACATACGCAATCGATACAACATAAATAGCGGCAATGATGAGTTTCACGGAAATCGTCACACGTCAGAAGTGAACAAACTGCGTCCGTGCTGTCGCCATCAGTTCGAAAGATGGCATTTTAGCCACGATTTGTAACCAATAGTTAACGTTCAGATGTGAAAATCTGTCCGCTGGTACCGCCAAAGCACCCGCGCGGCCTCAACGCCCTATCGTTTAAAGAGCCAGACCAGTACAATCGCCGCCAAACATTACGCGCCCCCCTTGGTTGATGACGGGAATGAACCCCGTCTCAGCGCACTTCGACTCGGGCCAAGCGCTCCACATGCTGCTGTCCACTTATTGCCAGATGGACCTTCCGCTTCTGACCGGGATGTATTTCCCGTGGTTCGAAAACCGGAAACGGGTACTGAATCGGTACTGCCGCAACCCTAGCTACTCTGAATGCTTCGCAGGAAAAACCTTTGATCTCTACAGCTAACATCACGATGCAGTTCGGCGCCAAGCCGCTATTCGAAAACGTTTCGGTCAAATTCGGCGCGGGTAACCGCTACGGCCTGATCGGCGCCAACGGCTGCGGCAAATCGACCTTCATGAAAATCCTCGGTGGCGACCTCGAGCCGTCCGGCGGCCAGGTCATGCTCGAGCCGAACGTGCGCCTCGGTAAATTGCGCCAGGACCAGTTCGCCTACGAAGAATTCACCGTGATCGACACTGTGATCATGGGTCACGAAGAGCTGTGGAAGGTCAAGGCTGAGCGCGACCGTATCTACTCGCTGCCGGAAATGACTGAAGAAGACGGCATGGCCGTGGCCGAGCTGGAAACCGAGTTCGCCGAAATGGACGGCTACACCGCCGAATCCCGCGCCGGCGAGCTGTTGCTGGGCCTGGGTATCGGCATCGAGCAACACTTTGGCCCGATGAGTGAGGTTTCCCCAGGCTGGAAACTGCGCGTCTTGCTGGCTCAGGCGCTGTTCTCCGATCCTGAAGTGCTGTTGCTCGACGAACCGACCAACCACCTGGACATCAACACCATCCGCTGGCTGGAAAACGTGCTGACCCAGCGCTCCAGCCTGATGATCATCATCTCTCACGACCGTCACTTCCTGAACAGCGTGTGCACCCACATGGCTGACCTGGATTACGGCGAGCTGCGCCTGTTCCCGGGCAACTACGACGAGTACATGACCGTGGCGACCCAGTCCCGCGAGCAGCTGCTGTCGGACAACGCCAAGAAGAAGGCACAGATTTCGGAACTGCAATCGTTCGTCAGCCGCTTCTCGGCCAACGCCTCGAAAGCCAAGCAGGCCACTTCCCGCGCCAAGGCGATCGACAAGATCCAGCTGGCCGAGGTCAAGCCTTCGAGCCGTGTGAGCCCGTTCATCCGTTTCGAACAAACCAAGAAGCTGCACCGTCAAGCTGTCATCGTCGAGCGCATGGCCAAAGGCTTCGACGGCAAGACACTGTTCAAGGACTTCAGCTTCCAGGTTGAAGCTGGGGAGCGCGTGGCGATTATCGGCCCGAACGGTATCGGCAAAACCACCCTGCTGCGCACCCTGGTCAACGAACTGACCCCGGATGCCGGCACCGTGAAGTGGACCGACGCCGCGGAGCTGGGCTACTACGCCCAGGACCACGCGCACGACTTCGAAGACGACTGCAACCTGTTCGACTGGATGGGCCAGTGGACCCAGGGCGGCGAGCAACTGGTTCGCGGCACCCTCGGCCGGATGCTGTTCTCCAACGACGAGATTCTGAAGTCGGTCAAGGTCATCTCCGGCGGTGAGCAAGGTCGCATGCTGTTCGGCAAGTTGATCCTGCAAAAGCCGAACGTGCTGATCATGGACGAACCGACCAACCACTTGGACATGGAATCCATCGAGGCGCTGAACCTGGCGCTGGAGAACTATCCGGGCACGCTGATCTTCGTCAGCCACGACCGTGAGTTCGTATCGTCGCTGGCTACCCGCATCATCGAGTTGAGCGCCAGCGGCGTGATCGACTTCAGCGGTACCTATGATGATTACCTGCGTAGTCAGGGTGTTGTGTTCTAAATAAGCCGGCTTCAATTAAAAGCCCTGTCCTTGTGACGGGGCTTTTTGCATTTCAAGGCTGAATATTTTTCGGTGCAGAGGGCCTCTTCGCGGGCAAGCCTTGCTCCTACAGGATCAAAGTCGTCCACAACAATTGCGACCGACGCAAATCCTGTGGAGCAAGGCTTGCCCGCGATGAGGCCCTAAGGCTCAACGAATATAGTTAGCCTGCTTCCTTTTATTTCCAACCCGCGCCATGATGCAGCTCTCCCACCGCCGCCCGCGAACGAGCCCTAATGTCTGCGCAGCAACTGCCACCGCAAAGCTCCATGGCGATCACCCTGCAGATCGTCTCCATCGTTTTCTATACCTTTATTGCCTTCCTCTGCATCGGCCTGCCGATTGCGGTGTTGCCGGGTTATGTCCACGAGCAGCTCGGTTTCAGCGCGGTCGTGGCCGGGCTGACCATTGGCTCGCAATACCTGGCCACCCTGCTCAGCCGCCCGATGGCCGGGCGCATGTCGGACAGCGTCGGCACCAAGCGGTCGATTGTTTACGGGTTGTCGGGGATTGTGTTGAGCGGCGCGCTGACGTTGGTGTCGACGCTGTTGCAAAGCTTTCCGCTGACGAGTCTGTTGATCCTGATCGCCGGCCGCCTGTTGCTGGGGATCGCACAGGGCTTGATCGGCGTCGGCACCATCAGTTGGTGCATGGGTCAGGTGGGCGCTGAACACACCGCTCGCTCGATTTCCTGGAACGGTATCGCGTCCTACGGCGCCATCGCCATTGGCGCGCCGCTGGGCGTGGTGATGATCGCGGAATATGGTTTTGCCAGTCTGGGGATCGCGCTGTCATTGCTGGCGGCGCTGGCGCTGGTGCTGATCCGCAACAAACCCTCGGTGCCGGTGGTTCGCGGTGAACGCCTGCCGTTCTGGGCGGTGTTCGGGCGTATTGCGCCGTTCGGCGCGAGTTTGAGCCTGGCGTCTATCGGCTACGGCACGTTGACCACTTTTATTACCCTGTATTACTTGAGCCGTGGCTGGACCGGTGCCGCGTATTGCCTGACGGTGTTCGGGGTCTGCTTCATCCTGGCGCGCTTGCTGTTTATTTCGGCCATCAGCCGTTTCGGCGGATTCACCTCAGCGATTGCCTGCATGAGCATTGAAACGGCGGGCCTGGTGTTGCTGTGGCTCGCGCCTTCGACCGGTTTTGCCCTGATCGGGGCGGGCCTGGCCGGGTTCGGTTTGTCGCTGGTGTATCCGGCGCTGGGGGTAGAGGCGATCAAACAGGTGCCCAATTCCAGTCGCGGTGCGGGGTTGAGTGCTTACGCGGTGTTTTTCGACCTGGCGCTGGCGATTGCCGGGCCGGTGATGGGCGCGGTGGCG
Source organism: Pseudomonas sp. LBUM1651 (assembly GCF_059716135.1). Lineage (NCBI taxonomy): Bacteria > Pseudomonadati > Pseudomonadota > Gammaproteobacteria > Pseudomonadales > Pseudomonadaceae > Pseudomonas > Pseudomonas sp. LBUM1651. The sequence goes on from NZ_CP166805.1 coordinate 3,116,895, forward strand.
TTGAATCTGGGGTATTCGTGGATTTTCTTCAGTGCGGCGTTGTTGTCGATCACTGGCCTGGGTTTGACCCTGCTGCTGAAACGCCGCGCAATGGCCTGACACCCGAAACCCCTGTAGGAGCTGAGCTTGCTCGCGATGACGGCCTGTCTGGCGACGAATGTGTTGAATGTGACGCCGCCATCGCGAGCAAGCTCGGCTCCTACAGGGTTGATTTTATTGATCAGCGGTTTGCATCCCCGCGCGGGTCGGCACGCCCAGCGCATGGGAAAAGAACCGCCCGGCTTCGGAGATCATGTTGCGGTGAATGTCTTCGCGGTCGACACCGTCGGCATCGGTGCACAGCGCCGGCATGGCGGCGATCTGTTCTTCGTTGCACGGCGCCATGAACACGAAGTGCCCTGCCCCGGCCAATAACTTGAAGTCCGGCGCGATCGGCAGTTTGCGCGCCAGCGCCGCGGCGTTTTTGTCGAAGGCCACCAGTTTGTCGCCGTCGCCGCTGTAAAGCAGCACCGGCACATGCACGTCGGCCAGGGTGTGACGGCCGAACTTCAGGCTCAGCGGCGCCATCAGCAACAGCGCGTGAACCCGTGGATCCGCGACCGGTTGCAGGTCATCACGGTCGACGATCAACTCGCCTTGGGTGTTGCAGGCATCGCGGTCGTCCGGGCGTTCCTGGCAGTAGCGACGCAACCGATCCAGATCAGGCGTCGCGCCGGACAGAATCAGCGCCGTCTCCCCGCCCGCCGAGTAACCGATCACGCCGACCTGATCGGCATTGACGAACGGCGCGAACATGCGGTCGCCCAGGGTGGCGGTAATGGCTTCGGAAATCTGGATCGGCCGACCGTACAGGTTGCTCAAGGTGCCGAGGCGGCTGTGGTCTTTGGAGTTGTCGCCGGGATGAATCACCGCCACCACCACAAAACCCTTGCGCGCCAGCGACGTGGCGAGGTCGTGCAGGGCCAGCGGCGTTCCGGTGTTGCCGTGGGACAGCATCAGCATCGGAAAACGGCCGATGGCGACGCGGGTGTCTTCGCCCGCTTCGACCGTGTAGCCCTCGAGTTTGCTGGTGTGTTCCCGGTCGCTGGAGGGGTAGAACGCGATGGCACGCATCGGTTGCAGATCCAGCGGGTCGAGAAAACTCAGCTCATGGAAGCCGACGCTCCAGTGAGGATGCGGCGCAGGCGCGGCGTGCACTGAATTCAGGCTGCTGAGCAGGCAAATCAGTAACGTTGCACAAAGACGCACCATGGGATGCCCCACCTTTGTTACTTGACCGCAAAGCCCGTTCTCCATCGACATATCGAGGAAGCGGCCTTGTACCAGCAATGGCGGCCACCAAGGACGTTACAGAACGGGGACGTTAACCCTCGACTGCATAACCTGGGCCACAACATGAACGATTTAAGAAACAGCTAGAAATGGTCAGAAACAAAAAACTCCGTATCTGACACTTGCGTGATCAGAATACAGAGTTTTTTGGGGTGTTGCCCGAGCTGATTTACATCTTTACGCAAGCCTTACGCGGCGGCGAACCGTTGCTCGCTGATTTGCGTGTGGGCATCGCCCATGGCTTTGGTGCGCACTTCGTCACCGTAAGCCAGGCCGTGAGCCCGGACGAATTCGATGTCGGTGATACCGATGAATCCAAACAGCACCTTCAAGTAATCTTCGTGAGCCACGCCAGTGGCCTGACCGGCATGCAAACCGCCTGACGTCGACACGATCACGACTTTTTTGCCACCGCACAGGCCTTCAGGGCCGGCTTCGGTGTAGCGGAAGGTCTGACCCGCAACCGCGATGCGATCGATCCAGGCCTTGAGTTGAGTCGGGATGGAGAAGTTGTACATCGGCGCGGCAATGACCACGGCATCGGCGGCGAGAAATTCGGCCAGCGTCGAGGCGCTCAGTTCGGCTTCGTACTGCTGGGCGGCGTTGCGCAGTTCGGCGGTGGTGCCGGCGGCGACCAGGGTCGTGGCCGAGAAATGGCTGATGGCATCGCTGGCCAGGTCGCGGTAAGTCACCACGGCGCTTGGCTCGGCGGTTTGCCAGGCTTTGACGACTTCACTGCTCAGGTGACGGGAAGCCGAGTTGTCACCAAGAATGCTCGAATCGATATGCAACAGTTTCATGTGGGGATCTCCAAGTGAGGATCGCCACGGGGCGACCTGATGGAGACAATCCTACAGATGAAACCAATAGCTGATTAGACCGCAACAATGCGATAGTTCGTCTCACTGATAGAACAATCGAGTTAAAACCATGCAAGACCTCAATGATCTCTACTACTTCGCCAAGGTGGTCGAAGCCGGTGGCTTCGCAGCGGCCGGGCGTTTGCTGGGCATTCCCAAGTCGCGGTTGTCGCGGCGGATCGCCGAGCTTGAGGAACGCCTTGGCGCACGCCTGTTGCAACGCACCACGCGGCAACTGAAGTTGACCGCCGTGGGCGAACGCTATTTGCGGCACTGTCAGGCCATGCTGCTGGAAGCCGAGATGGCCGATGAAGCCGTGGCCAGCATGTCCAGCGAACCTCGCGGACGCCTGCGGGTGTCCGCCCCGGTAGGGTTGGCCCATCAATTGTTACCGACGGTTGTCAGCAGCTTTCTCGAGAAATACCCTCAGGTTCAACTGGAAGTCATGCTGCTCAACCGCAGGGTCGATCTGGTGACCGAGGGCGTCGATGTGGCGTTGCGTGTGCGGGAGCTGGGGGATGAAGACCCCTTACTGGTCACCCGACGTTTGCGTCAGGCTCAGCTGTGGCTGGTGGCCAGTCCCGATTTATTGCAAGGCCGGGAAATCAACCACCCGGAAGACTTGAAGGGTTTGCCGGTACTCGGCGCCCTTGAAGCCGACCGCATGGTGCACATCCGCATGCTCGACCAGCAGGGCCAAAGTCATGACCTCGCACTCGAAGCGCGACTCGGTATCGACGACTTCATCGTGCGCAAGGCTTGCACCCTCGCCGGGCAGGGTTTCACCATGCTGCCAATGATGTACTGCGAGCAAGAACTGGAAAGCGGCGCGCTGGTGCAGTTACTGCCCGACTGGTCTTTGCCTGGCGGCTGGCTGCAAGCGGTCTACCCTCACCGGCGCGGGGTCATGCCGGCCGTCCGCGCCTGGCTCGACCATTTGATCGAATCATTCAATGCCTGCGGGGACCGACTGATATGAAAGCTGGACGCATGAGCGAAGAGGACGTCGCACAGTTCTGCCTGGCATTGCCGGGTGCGCGGGAAGACTACAAGTGGGGTGGTGTGCGGGTGTTTTCGATTGCCGGGAACAAGATGTTCGCCCTGCAGAACCTGCGGGGCGAATCCCTCGCCTTCAAGGTCGACAAGGATCTGTTTCTGGGGCATTGCGATCGCCCGGGCGTTCATCCGGCGCCGTACTTGGCTCGGGCCCAGTGGATCATCATGCAAACGCCCTACCCGCTGGGCGCCGAAGAATTGCAATGCCTGTTGCAACGTTCTCATCAACTGGTGGTAAGCAAGCTGCCCAAGCGCACGCAGGTCGGACTGCTGCTTTAGAACAGCGCCAACAGGTTTGCACCCAGGAACAGCTGATCAATCCAGAACACTTGATGCAGCAGCACGATCATCCAGAAAAGCAGCTGAAACGACACTTTGCGCGTCTTGTGCCGGAACACTTGCTGGGCAAGCAAGGCGCCTGGCCAGCCACCGGCGAGTTCCACCGCATGCAACACGTTCTCGGGCGTACGCCAGGTATCGGTGCGGGCCTTGCGCTTGTCGCTCCAATAAAGGAAGAACGCCAACACGCTGACGATGCCGTAGGCTGCCAGGGGAATCAGTGAAATCCCTCGCAGCCAAAACGACAACGAGCCCATCAGCGGCAGCGCGCACACGACTGCGAACACCAGCAGTTTCAGCCTTGGGTTCTGGATCTGCCCTCCGGAGTTGCGTCCGGGGCTGTTGCGCCCGCTGGCATCATTCATGGCTTGACCGCGGTCCAGTCGACCCAGCCGAACTGCCAGGTAGCCAGAATCACCACACCGAACGCAATGCGATACCAGGCGAACGCCGCGTAGCTGTGGCTGCCGATGAACAAAAGTAAGGCTCTGACAGCTATCATCGCGAAGATGAATGCGGTAACGAAGCCGATGGCGAACACCGGCAAATCAGCCGGCACGAACAGGTCGCGGTACTTGTAGCCCGAGTACACCGCAGCGCCGACCATGGTCGGCATCGCCAGGAAAAACGAAAACTCGGTGGCCGTCTTGCGCGACAAGCCGAACAGCAAACCGCCAATAATGGTCGAGCCGGAACGCGAGGTCCCGGGAATCATTGCCAGGCACTGGGCAAAGCCGACTTTCAGGGCGTCTTTCCAGGTGATTTCGTCGACCGTATGGGCATGCACTTCATGCTGACGCTGCTCAGCCCACAGCATGACGATACCGCCAACGACCAACGCGGTGGCCACGGTGATCGGGTTGAACAGATACTCGTGAATCAGATCAGCGAAAATCACCCCCAACACCACGGCCGGCAGGAAGGCTATCAGCAGATTCGCGGTGAAACGTCGAGCGCTCGGCTGCGTCGGCAAGTCAATGACCACGTCGAAAATCTTGCGGCGAAACTCCCACACCACCGCCAGGATCGCCCCCAGTTGGATAATGATGTTGAAGGCCATGGCCCGCTCGCCACCGAAGTTGAGCAAGTCAGCAACGATAATCTGGTGCCCGGTACTGGAAATGGGCAAAAACTCTGTCAGCCCTTCTACAACCCCAAGAATCAATGCCGAAAAGGCAGTCCAAAGATCCATCAATCCCCCAAGAAGCGATGCGCGACGGCATGCCCCGTTAGTATTTTTTTCAAAACAGTCAGCGTAGCTGAAAGGCCCGCGCGCGCAGAATCCGGACGGAACCGTAAAAATTCCGTGAAACATCGACTTGGATTCAGGTATTTCCGTGCGGGGCCGAAATCCTATCAGACAAGGCTGATGAACGCTGCCACGTTATAGGACTTGGGTCGGATATACCCGATCGGCAAAATGTGGTTGGATGCTGGCGATCATTTATTACAAGAAAAAGAAACCGGAGTGACCGCGTTATGAACAGCTTGCGAAATATGTCGATCAGCCGCCGTTTGTGGCTCATTTTGATCGTGGCCGTCATGATGCTTTTGACGTTGGGCGTGTTGATGCTCAAGCAGATCCACGAAGACCTGTATCACGCCAAGGCCCAGAAAACCCAGCACGTGGTGCAGACTGCCAGCGGCATTCTGACCTATTACCACGGACTGGAAACTGCCGGCACGCTCACACGCGAGGCCGCGCAGAAACAGGCACTGACCGCCGTTCGCGGCCTGCGCTATGACCAGAACGACTACTTCTGGATCAACGACCTGACGCCGGTGATGATCATGCACCCGGCCAACCCGAAACTCGATGGCCAGAACCTCTCGGCGATCCGCGACCCGGACGGGTTTGCGCTGTTCAATGAAATGGTCGCCCTCGCCAAAGCCAAGGGCGCCGGCGCAATCGACTATCGCTGGCCGAAACCGGGCGCCAGCGAGCCGGTAGCGAAAACTTCCTACGTCAAACTGTTCGAACCCTGGGGCTGGGTGATCGGCTCGGGCGTGTACATCGATGACATGCAAGCCGAATTCATGGCCCAGGTGTGGAAAGCGACCGTCGTCGGGCTGGTGATTGCCGCCATCATGGCGCTGCTGGTGATCCTGATTGCCCGCAGCATCGTGCGTCCACTCCAGGAAACCGTGAACGCCATGGCCAACATTGCCAGCGGCGAAAGCGATCTGACGCGCACCCTCGATACCCATGGCCAGGATGAAGTGACGCAACTGGCCCGCCACTTCAATGCCTTTACCGCCAAACTGCGGCTGGTGATCGGTCAATTGCAGGCGTCCGCCAGCGCTCTGGGCCAGTCGTCCAGCGAGCTGGGCAACGACGCTGCCCAGGCCCAGCAACGCAGTCAGCAACAATCCCAGCAGATGGAACTGGTGGCCACGGCCATCAATGAAGTGACATACGGCGTGCAGGATGTAGCGAAGAACGCCGAGCAGGCGGCCAGCGAAATGCGCGATGCCGAATCCCAGGCGCAGCAGGGCCAGGTCAACATCGACAGCAGCCTGCAACAGATCGACACGTTGTCTGGCACCATCGATCAGGCCGTGGAAGTCATCCGCACCCTGGCCACCGAAAGCACCCAGATTGGCAGCGTGCTGGAAGTGATCCGCTCCATCGCCGAGCAAACCAACCTGCTCGCCCTCAACGCCGCCATCGAGGCCGCCCGGGCCGGCGAGCAAGGTCGCGGGTTTGCCGTCGTGGCAGATGAGGTGCGCCTGCTGGCCCAGCGCACCCAGAAGTCCACCGCCGAGATCCAGTCGATGATCGAACGCTTGCAAGGCCACTCCGAAGCGGCGGTCAAGGTCATTGGCGACAGCAGTCGCGCGTCCCAACTGACCATCGAACAGGCCGGCCTCGCCGGTGCGAGCCTGAATGCCATTGGCCAGGCACTGCGCAACCTCAACGGCCTGAACGCCTCCATCGCCAGCGCCACCCTGCAACAGGCCCACGTGGTCGAGGACATCAACCAGAACGTCACCCAGGCCGCCGATTTGTCCCACAGCACGGCGCTGGCGGCGGAACAATCGAGTGTGGCGAGCGTGCGTCTCAAGGATCTGAGCGAGCAGTTGAACGGGTTGCTCAAGCAGTTCCGCGTGTAACAAGACAAACACCAACCCCTGTGGCGAGCGAGCTTGCTCGCGCTCGGGTGCGAAGCAGCCGCAAGATTTTTGGGGCCGCTACGCGCCCCAGCGCGAGCAAGCTCGCTCGCCACAGAAGCCTCATCAGTACAAACCCGGTACAATCCGCTCCCTCTACGATTTCCCCAAGGAGCCTCCATGTCCGGGCTTGAACTGTTTGCCGCCGCCCTCGGTGTCATTGCCGTCTGGCTGACGGTCAAACAGAACCCCTGGTGCTGGCCGATCGGCCTGGTCATGGTGTCGCTTTACAGCTGGGTCTTTTTTGAAGTGAAGCTGTATTCGGACATGTTGTTGCAGGTGATCTACGCCGCATTGCAACTCTATGGCTGGTGGCAATGGACGCGTGCGGGGGCCGCGCGGCAGGGGCGGCAGGTTAGCCAACTCAAGGTGGAATCGATCGTGTCAGGCCTGGCCATCGGTGCCGTCGGCAGTCTGTTGCTCGGCGCGGCCATGGCGCATTGGACCGATGCCGCCCAACCCTGGCTCGATGCGGCGTTGACTGGCTTCAGTCTGGTGGCGCAGGTCTGGATGGCGCAAAAGCGCGTTCAATGCTGGCCGCTGTGGATCACCCTGGATGTGATTTTCGTCGGGCTCTTCATCTATAAGGGCATGTATCTGACCGCCGGGCTCTATGGGTTGTTCACCGTGATTGCCGTAGAAGGCTGGCGGGAATGGCGCGCCGACCCGGCGTTGCGCACATGAAAGTGCTGGTGCTGACCGGTCCCGAATCCACCGGCAAGAGCTGGCTCGCAGCCGAGTTGCAAGCGCGTTTCGGCGGGGTACTGGTCGACGAGTATGTCCGCTGGTTCATCGAGCAAAACCCGCGGGATACCTGCCTGGCCGACATCCCGGACATCACCCGCGGGCAACTGCGATGGGAAGACGAGGCCCGCGCCCGGCAGCCATCGTTGCTGATTCTCGATACTCACTTGCTGAGCAACATCCTGTGGAGCCAGACCCTGTTTGGCGATTGCCCCGCGTGGATCGAGCAGGCGCTGCTGGCTCGCCAGTACGACTTGCACCTGCTGCTGTCTCCCGAACAGGTCGACTGGACGGACGATGGCCAACGCTGCCAACCCGATTTGAGTGAGCGCCGGGCATTTTTCGACGCAACCCTGAATTGGCTGGAAACCCATCAACAGCCGTTTCAAATATTGCAGGGAAACTGGGCGGAACGTCGTCTGCAGGCGCTTCAAGCCGTCACGCTGCTGCTGGAGCCCTGACCCGGTTCTTGGGGTTTTTCACCCAGCAAATCCCCTGTTTTGGGGGAAAAGTGTCCATGCCTGTTACACCCACCCCGCCCCAAACAGGCCGTTTCAACGCCCTGCACCAACTTCGCCCACACCTGTTAAGCGCGTAATACACCTCGATGCAAACCCTTGATCTAGAGCGCCGCAACCGCTTTTGTTGGTCAAAAGCGCCGGCGCCTGTCTCAAACGTGAAACAGCACCGACATTGCCCTCCCGGACAAAATTTATAACTCGTTGAATTAAAACAAAATTCAAAAGACGGCACAGCATTCGCTCTCTCCTTCACATCGCTGACTAGGGCCAGCCCACAAAAAGAAGGAATTGCCGCTGTGGGGACTTTCAATAAAGGCTGCACCTGCCTCCTCTTGATCGGATGCGCACTGGGCTCAAGCATCAGCCTGTCGGTACAGGCAGACGGCGGCATCATCATTATCAAACGTGATGTCCAGACGCGAAACGCAGTACAAGCCCCGGTGGTTCCCGACCCGAACCCCACGACTGTCAATGCCAACCCCTCCAAGCTAATCCTCGGTCAGACGAACGAACTGAACGACGGCGATTTCGCCAACGTCGCCAGTGGTGCAGGCATCACACGCCTGGTCAATTTAAACAACACCAATCTGGGCGGCAATATCACCACTCAGAACCAAATTTCCAACCTCCCCGCCGGGCGTTCGGGAGGTTCGGGCAACGGTATTTCCAACTTGGTCAATTCAAGCGTCCAGCAAGGCCTGGGTGGTCTGAAAATCATTACGGGAGGCCGTTGAGATGAATCGTAAGCTGCTGATTATCGCCATGTTTTGCAGCGCATCGAGCTTTGCTCAACCCCCCGTCATCAATAATGCCGACATCAATGGTTCGGGCATGCAGTACCAAGGGAACTTCGCGGTCAACCAGGCCGCGGGCGATCAGCAGCAACAGGCCAACGCCCGGGCCATCGCCATTGGCGATGGCGCCAGCGCGACCACTCAGATTCGCCAACGGCTGAATACGCAGGTCGATCCCAGGATGGATGCTCGAGCCAGCATTCAGGGTGACTCCTTCAGCCACGGTAACGGCGTACTGGGCGTCAACCAGAGCGCGGGTGCCAGCAACCAGCAAGCCAATGCTCTGCGGATAAGCATCAGTAAACAGCCGCAAAGTATCGACGACAGCGTCCTCATGCAACAGAACGTGGCGCTGCTCAATAACTCCGATCCAACTGACTCTGCACCCGGCTATCGCCAGGTCACTACCAGTGACCAGGCTTTCACCGGTAGCCGTGGGGTAATTCAGTTGAATCAGAGCGCCGGGGTGGGAAACCGAATGGCCAATACCCTGAGCGTACGGGTCGCGGACTGACCCAAAAAAGGTAGGAAACAACACTTAACCTAAAATAAGTACGGAGAATCACCATGAAACCTTCGATGGCACTCAAGCCTCTGGTTTTCGCAATTGCTGCGCTCATGGCTGTTGCTGTACAAGCTGGAAACGATCGTCGTAACGATGACCACCACAATGGTCATAATAACAACGGTCACCACACTCCTCCTCCTACAAAGATCCCTGTCTACGCGACTGCCAATGCCTACGACAAACAGAGCAGTACCAACAATCGCATCCGTAACGAAGGGACTATTAACAACGCCGAGATGAGCGGCTCTGCCACTGGCGCCGACGGCAACGTGGGCATCAACGTGGCGGCAGGCGCCGGCAACCAACAGGACAACGCTGCCGCCATCGCGAACGCTGGCGCCACCTCCGCTCTCGATAACACCTTCGTGTTCGGCGTTGCCACTGCCACTGCCAGCGTCAAGCAGTACAGCAACAATAACAAGGTCGACAACTACAACACCACAGCCTCCGCGGTGATGAGTCAGTCGGGCAATGGCGGCAACGGCAATATGGGGATCAACATTGCTGGCGGCGACCTGAACCAACAGAAAAACACCATGGCAATTGCCAACTCCAATGCTCCGCTCGGCAACTCAACAGCTACCGCCTCTGCTGATCAAAACGGTCCTGGTCTGGTAGTGAATAACAGGGCGGATCAGAACATCACCCTAAGTACAGTGACGTTAACCACAACCAAAACCGGTAGTGCCTCTTTCACCCATAACTCCGAGTTGAACATTGATAAGAGCGCTTCCAGCAACTGGGCTAAGAGCGGTGCTAGCAGTTATGACGCCGCCGGTACCAAGCACTTTGATGCAAGCGGTGCAAAAAGCACCGATAAGAGCGCTACCAGCCATGCTTCTGTGATCGCTTCCCTGGAAGCAGCGGCGGATGGTACCAAATCCGTTACCGTTAATTATGGCCATGGAGATCGCACCCGCAGCGCGTCGTTCGAGGCATCGCTTAACGCATCGCTCGATGCATCTATCGATACAGAGCACTCGAAATCGACCGACTCTTCGTTCACAAAAGAGTTCGATTCCTCGTTTGCAAAATCGTTTGACTCTTCGTTCGAAAAATCAGGCGAGCAATCGTCCGCTTCTACCAAACACGAAGTGAAGGGCTACAGCGAAAGCAATACATGGGATTTGAGCAACACAGTTTCCTATCAAATCCTGACCCCAAATGGCTGGGCAAACCCTGTGACCAACACCGCAACCCTGAGTGGTTCGGTTAATGGTGGCAGTGGCAACCTCGGCGTCAACGTGGCTGCCGGTGTAGGTAACCAACAAAGCAACTCGCTGGCCATTTCCAACCAAGCGTTCTGATGGCTGACTCTGGAGGCCCCCTCACGGGGGCCTTTTTCAACACAACCAGAGGGCGTCCCACCATGCGCATTATCGCCTTGGTAGTTTTGCTTTGCGTGGCCAGTGTGATCGAGGCTGCACAAATGCCGCTTTCCGTCCTGCCGGGCGGCGCGGTGGTGTACAAGCCGATCCAGAGTGTACGCGAGCGTAAATTTGCCGACCTGGTGCAACAGAAAACCGACTTCAGTTGCGGCGCAGCTGCGCTGGCGACCATCTTGCGCCAGGCCTATTGGCTGGACGTGAACGAACAACAGATCATCGAAGGCATGCTGGCACACGCCGATCAAGACCTTGTCCGCGTCCAGGGCTTCTCCATGCTCGACATGAAGCGTTACGTGGAAAGTATCGGCATGCGGGCCCGTGGCTACCGGGTAGCGGCGGAAACGTTGAGCGATATCAGAATTCCGGTCGTGGTACTCATGGATATCCGTGGCTACAAACATTTTGTAGTTCTGCAAAAAGTCCACAACGGCTGGGTCTATATCGGAGATCCGGTATTGGGTCATAAACGTTTCACAGTCGACGACTTTGTCAAAGGCTGGAACGGCATCATCTTTGCCGTCATTGGCCAGGGCTATGACAAAACCAATGCGCTGCTCGACCCTCCCCTGCCACTGACCGCCAAGAACCGCATCAACACCTTCAGCCCGGTGCAAGACGCAGAGTTGTTGGACTTCGGATTTATCCGAAGCGACTTCTTCTAATAACAAGGGAGCACGACGCTCCGGGAGCATCCAATGAAGACTCCACTCTGGCTGGCTGTTGTTTGCCTGGCCGCCAGCCTGCCAACCCAGGCACAGATATTCAAACCCATCGAGCTGAGCGATCAGGAATTGGCGAGCCTGCGAGGCCGCTATGTCATGCCGGGACGGATCGTCAGTTTCGGGATTGTCATGACCAGCACTTGGCAAAATGCTAACGGTACAGTGATTGGGGCAACGTCCTCGATGCAAATTCAACAATCGACAATCCAGCCACAGTTCTATGTGTCGATGATTGACGAAACAGGTAATGGCTCGACGGTTTCTCAGGGCACCGGTACCGTCAGCGGCGGTAACGGTTTGAGCACGACCCAGGGCGTCACTCAAGTTGTGCGCGCTGCCGGCGACAACAACAGCGCTTACAACAACGTTGACCTCAACGTCCAGAGAGGTAACCAGGCACCCCAGATGAACAACCAAGGGCAAGTGTTGCCCGCGGGTACAACCTTGACTCACACCAATGGTGCCGGGGCGCTGAGCATCTCCTCTACCGGCGCGGGCGTGCAGCTCAACATCATGGCCAACAACAACCAGGGCAGCACCGCGCAGCGCCTCGCCCAAGGCGGGCTTATGCAAAACGCGACCTTGCTCGGTGGTGGCAACCAGGTAAACAACTTGATGTCGATCAACGTTGTACTGCGCGATAACCTGCCGTCAACCGGTTCGCTGACCGGCAACCTGGATCAACTTAAAGGTCTTCGCGCCCTCGGATTCTGATCTACGCTCAGTCTCATCAGATGTACTCAGAAGGGACGGCTAACCATGCACCGATCGTTAACGCTCAGAGCTATCGTTTGTTTGAGTAGCCTGGCACCGGGCACAATGCTTTACGCAGCACCGGATCCCCAGGTTGAAGCCCTAAAACAAGAACTCATGGAGTTGAAACAGCGTTACGAAGCACAACAGAACGCGCTGATGGTCCTCGAGCAGCGCGTTCGCCAAGTAGAAGAAACTCCTGCGACACCGCCTCCCAAGCGCCTGACCAAGTCCCCTGCCGAACCGAGCAGGGGTGGCCAGACGGTGGCGGCCGGTGCGCCGGGAACCACCGGCAGTTCATACGGCCAATCGCTCAAGGATGATTCCGAGCCTGCGCAAAGCGTTTCCAACCTGTATGACGAAGCCAGCGGCTTCTTCGGTGGCGGCAAATTCAGTGTCGAAACCGGCCTGACTTACACGCACTTCGATACACGAGCGCTGACGCTCAATGGCTTTCTGGCACTGGACTCGATTTTCCTCGGCAACATCAACCTCGATCGCATCAAGGCCGACAACTGGACACTGGACCTGACTGCCCGCTACAACGTAGCGCAACGCTGGCAGTTCGACATCAACGTCCCCGTGGTTTATCGCGAATCAACGTACTCCTCCGGTGGCGCTGGTGGCGCAGGCCCGGTGACGTCGGACGCAACCGTTACCCGCGACCCGACCATCGGCGATGTGAACGTGGGCGTTGCCTACAAGTTTCTGGATGAGTCGGCCAACCTGCCCGACGCGGTCGCTACACTGCGCATCAAGGCACCGACCGGTAAGGATCCTTACGGCATCAAGCTGGTCGAGGATCCGAACAACGATAACCTCGCGGTCCCCGAGGACTTGCCTACCGGCAATGGCGTCTGGTCGATCACCCCGGGTATCTCGCTGGTCAAGACCTTCGACCCGGCTGTGCTGTTCGGCACCCTGGCCTACACCTACAACATGGAGGACTCTTTCAGCGACATCAGCCCTCAGGTCGGCGCCAAGGTTAAAGGCGACGTGAAACTGGGCGATTCCTGGCAGGTCGGCGCCGGCATTGCATTCGCCTTGAACGAGAAGATGAGTATGTCGTTCTCGTTCACCGATCAGTTCGCCCGCAAAAGCAAGATCAAACCGGACGGAGGTGATTGGCAATCGATTTCCAACAGCGATTACAACGCGGCCAACTTCAACATCGGCATGACTCTGGCAGCCACCGATAACCTGACGATCGTTCCCAACCTGGCCATCGGCCTGACCGACGACGCGCCAGACTTTTCCTTCAGCCTGAAATTCCCGTACTACTTCTAACCGCTTCACCTGAATGGAAAAGGCCCGCTGCGAGGTTCATCGCAGCGGGCCTTTTCGTTTCGCCCCGCCCTAACGGATCTGGTGCTTGTGCAGCAATCTGTAAAAGGTTGGCCGCGACACGCCCAGCACCCGGGCGGCGACACTCAGGTTGTCGCTGTGGCGGTTCAATACATCGCACAACGCCTGGCGTTCGGCGCGTGTCTTGTAGTCTTCGAGGGTGCCCATCGGCGCAGCGATCGCCTGCTGACTGATCAGCCCCAGATCGCGCGCCTCGATCTGCCGCCCTTCGGCCAGGACCAGCCCGCGGCGTACCCGGTTGGCCAGTTCACGCACGTTGCCCGGCCAGTCATGCTTGCCCATGGCAATCAACGCGTCTTCGCTGAAACTGCGCGGACGACGGCCGGTTTCATGGCTGTAGAAATGGGAGAAGTGGTTGGCCAGCATCGACAGATCGCCATGGCGCTCACGCAGCGGCGCGGTGACCACTTGCAGCACGTTGAGGCGGTAGTACAAATCTTCGCGGAAGCGTTTCTTCTCGATGGCGGCTTCCAGGTCAACGTGTGTCGCCGCCAATACCCGCACATCCACCGGAATCGGCTGACTGCCGCCCACGCGCTCGATGTGTTTTTCCTGGAGGAACCGCAACAGATTGGCTTGCAGCTCCAGCGGCAGGTCACCGATTTCGTCGAGAAACAGGGTTCCGCCGTTGGCGGCTTCGATCCGCCCGACCTTGCGTTGATGGGCGCCGGTAAAGGCACCCTTCTCGTGGCCAAACAGTTCGGACTGGATCAAGTGTTCGGGAATCGCGCCGCAATTGATCGCGACAAAGGGTTTGCTGTGCCGCTGGGATTGTCGATGGAGGGTGCGGGCGACCAGCTCTTTGCCAGTCCCGCTCTCACCGCGAATCAACACCGGAGACTCGGTGGGCGCCAGTTTACTCAACAGTTTGCGCAGCTCGCGAATTGGCTTGCTGTCGCCGAGCAGCTCATGTTCGGGCTGATCGATGTGAACCGTGCCCTGGCCACGCAAGCGCGCCATGCCAAATGCCCGGCCGAGCGTCACCTGTACCCGTGACACATCGAACGGCAAGGTGTGGAAATCGAAAAACCATTCGCAGACAAAGTCCCCGACATTTTGCAGCCGCAGGACTTCCTGGTTGAGCACGGCAATCCACTCGGTGCCGCTGCGGCTGATCAGCTCCTTGACGGCCTCGGGGCGTTCCAGATGAAACGGCTGCAGACGCAACAGGCCAACGTCGCAGGTTCGGTCGGCGGCATTTTCCAGCGTACAGCTATCAACGTCCCAACCTACCGCGCGCAGCCCCGGCAGCAGACGATGGCAGTCGTCACAGGGGTCCACCACTAACAGACGTCGTAACGCGGGCGCTTCGATCATGACTGTTCCTTGGCGCCAAATTGTAGGAAATATTATTAAAAACAGTCATTTGGCAGACCTGACTGTAACATTAGCAATAATTTGACGTTGTCTTGTACCGATTGACTATAGGAAGGTCGCGTAAGCAGTTATAAGAAGTAACTTTGTTAGTTACCTAACGAGCCGAACCTTTCATTCAGCTTTCAAAGCCTGCCGGAACCATGAACCGAAGAAAGAAAGTTGAAATTTCTTTTAATTGTATGTGACCCACCCCCCGGTTGCGGGCATCAGTACAAGTAACCAGCCGAACGGTAAGCCCAACCGACGGCACATCACTTGATTGGGCATACAGAGAGAAAATCCCATGACCGCCCCGCTCCGTATCAACGAAGCTCTTTTGATTGCCGACCGCGCATTCCTGCCTTTTCAATGCGTGGCCTGGGCCCCACAAGACGGCAATGGCGAACTCAGCCTGACCGTCATCGACCGCACCAATACTCGCATTGGCCGCAAGCAGATTCCAAGCAGCGCCTATACCGATCCCGCGCAACTTGAACATGTTCTGGAAGAAGCCCGTAAAGAGCTGAGCCAGGAAGGTTACACGCTGCAATCGTGGTCGATGCCGCACTAAAGCGTTTTGCGGATTACTTCCGGTAATCCGCACCCTCCCCTCGATCGTTAGTTTGCTGGCCTTCCGCCAACCACACTTGCGACGTCCGCTTATTCGAACTTGCGAAGGCCAATTAATTGGCTGGCTTTTCAGTGGTTCGAAAAGACACTGTTCTGGCACAAAGCGACCCTCCGCCTGTTAGTTCTGTCAGTTGTGCAGCCGCTCATTCAGGCGTTGAATATTTCCCCAGTCGCCACCCTCTATTCCTGGATCACGACGACTCGCAAGGAGATGCGTGCATGTCAATCCAGACTGCTTTTGCCTTACCCGCCGCGCTGAACGATGCCGGGAAGCTCGACGAGTCCTTTGCCGGCGTCGGCAAAACCCAAGTGTACTTCCCCGGCAGCACCTCCAGCATGGCCAATGGCGTCGCGATTGATTCCGCGGGCCGGCTGCTGATAGCCGCGAAAGTCGGCACCCCGGGCGGCAGCCGCTTTGGCCTGGCACGCCTGCTTGAGGACGGCTCGGCGGATCTGGCCTTCGGCCAACAAGGCAGTGTCATCAGCCAGTTCGAACCCGGTTTCGAGGCCATGGCCGGCAAAGTCCTGCTACTGGCCGATGGACGCATTCTGGTGGCCGGCCTGCACTATGAAAATGCGCATCGGACACTGCCTGCCTTCGCGCTTTTCAATCAACAGGGCAAACCGGTCCAGTCATTTGGCAACAACGGACGCTGTGTCGTGCGCCTGCCGGGCAATCTTTCCCAAGGCGTGCGCGATGCCTGGTTGCCACCTGGCGTGCCGGGTGCCGAAGCGTGTGATGTCTGTGTACAGGACAACGGGCGAATCCTGTTGCTGGCCAATCATCATTTCGAGCTGGCCGATCATGTCGGCGTACTGGTACGGCTTCACCCTGACGGCTCACTGGACGACACCTTCAACGGTCGCGGCTTCGTGCTGGTCAGGCACCTGCTGATGAACACCTGGCTGAGCAGCCTGCTGGTGCAACCTGACGGTCGGATTCTGGTGGGCGGCTCGATCAATTTCCCTGAAGAAGGCCTGCTTGCGCGTTATCACAGCGACGGTAGCCTCGACGACCGTTTCGCCGTGGATGGCTTCATGAGTTTCATGGCACAGGAACGTCACGCTCTGGTCAGCCAGATCGTCCAACAGGACAACGGCGATTTGCAGTGTTTTGGCAGCACCCGCGACCCTAAGCAGTGCATGGCCCTGAAGATCCACAGTAATGGTCGCCCAGACATTCACTGCAACGGCGGCCAACCGCAATTACTGGACATTGGCCACAGCGGCTGCCAGTGGACCGCCGCGCAGGTCCTGGCGGACGGCAGCGTGCTAACCGTTGGCGCCACGGTCGGAGGCATCGAAGCTGATTTCATTCTGGCCCGGCATCTGCCCGACGGACAGCTCGATGGCAGCTTTGGCAATGGCGTCGGTTGGGTCCGCACCCGTCTGAGTCGCGGCCCGGATACCGCGACCTCCCTGGCCGTGCAGTCCGATGGCAACATTGTCGTAGGCGGCTATTCACTGGATGGCAACTACCGGGCAATCGTCGCACGGTATCTGGGATAGCCACTCTGACATTTCCTACGCTTGATCTTCCCTTCGGCTTACGGCAACTTGCGCGCTTCTTAATACAAGGAGCAGCCGATGTCCGGCTCATTGGCCCAGGCGTTCGCGCATAATTTTCTCGGGCACTCACCTCGCTGGTACAAGGCCAGCATTCTCGGCTTCCTGATTCTCAACGCCCTGGTGCTGTGGACCGTGGGTCCGGTAGCGGCCGGTTGGCTGCTGGTGCTGGAATTCATCTTTACCCTGGCCATGGCGCTCAAGTGTTATCCGCTGATGCCCGGCGGCCTGCTGCTGATCGAAGCGCTGCTGTTGAAGATGACCACGCCCCAGGCGCTGTATGACGAACTGGTGCACAACCTCCCGGTGATCCTGCTGTTGATGTTCATGGTGGCGGGTATCTACTTCATGAAAGAACTGCTGCTGTTTATGTTCTCGCGCCTGTTGCTCGGGGTTCGCTCCAAGGCGTTGCTGGCGTTGATGTTCTGCTTTCTGTCAGCGTTTCTCTCGGCCTTTCTCGATGCCTTGACCGTGACCGCCGTGATCATCAGCGCAGCCGTGGGGTTCTACTCGGTGTATCACCGCGTCGCCTCGGGCAATGATCCGCGTCAGGACAGCGAATATGGCGATGACCAGCACCTTCCAACACTCCATCACGCTGACCTCGAACAGTTCCGCGCCTTTCTGCGCAGCCTGTTGATGCACGGCGCCGTGGGCACCGCGTTGGGCGGCGTTTGTACCCTGGTCGGCGAGCCACAGAACCTGCTGATCGGCCACGAAATGGGTTGGCACTTTTCTGAATTCTTCCTGAAAGTCGCCCCGGTTTCGCTGCCGGTGCTGGTAGCGGGCCTGGTGACTTGCGTGCTGCTGGAAAAATTGCGCTGGTTTGGTTACGGCACGCTCCTGCCGGACAACGTGCGCGCCGTGCTGGCCAACTATGCCGCCGAAGACAACGCCGAACGCACTTCGCGCCAACGCGCTGCGCTGATTGTTCAAGGGCTGGCGGCGCTGATTCTGATTGGCTGCCTGGCCTTCCACGTGGCCGAAGTGGGCCTGATCGGCTTGATGGTGATCGTGCTGATTACCGCGTTCACTGGCATTACTGACGAGCATCGCCTCGGCACTGCGTTCAAGGACGCCATGCCATTCACAGCGCTGTTGGTGGTGTTTTTTGCGGTGGTGGCGGTGATTCACGATCAGCAGTTGTTCACGCCGCTGATCCAGTGGGTGCTGGCGCTGCCGGCGGATCAGCAACCGGGCATGCTGTTTATTGCCAACGGTTTGCTGTCGGCGATCAGCGACAACGTATTTGTCGCGACCATCTACATCACCGAAGTGAAGCAGGCGTTCATCTCCGGCCACATGAGCCGTGAACATTTCGAGACCCTGGCGATTGCGATCAACACCGGCACCAACCTGCCGAGCGTGGCGACGCCCAATGGCCAGGCAGCGTTTCTGTTTCTGCTGACGTCGGCGATTGCACCACTGATTCGCCTGTCGTATGGGCGGATGGTGTGGATGGCGTTGCCGTATACGGTGGTGATGGGTGTTCTTGGGTGGTATGCGGTGAGCTACTGGCTTTGAGTAAGCAGGTTTGACGCCTTCGCGGGCAAGCCTCGCTCCTACGGGAACTCACCGTCTGTAGGAGCGAGGCTTGCCCGCGAAGAACGATAACGCGGTTAACCTGCGTTGAGGATGTACCGCTCGATTGCCTGCGCTGCGCCATCCTCGGTGTTGGCCCCGGTCACCACGTCGGCCTGACGCTTCACCGCCTCTTCCGCCTGCCCCATGGCGATCGACAAACCCGCGCGGTGAAACATGGCGGGGTCATTGCCGCCATCGCCCAAGGCAGCCGTCTGCTCCAGCGGCACGCCGAGGAACGCGGCCAGTGTCGCCAGCGCGTCACCCTTGTTCGCCTGCATCGCGGTCACGTCGAGGTACACCGGTTGCGATCGCGACACCTGCGCCTGGCCCTCGACCTTGGGCAGCAATTGTGCCTCCAGCTCAATCAACAGCTGCGTGTTATTGCTCGCCGCGACGATCTTGTCGATGTGTTCCAGATACGGCTCAAAACTCTCCACCATCACTGGCGGATACCCCAGGCCATGCTGCTCTCGAGGAACCATCGGCCCGGTCGGGTCTTTCACCAGCCAGTCCCCGCCGCTGAACACCCACACCTCGATGTCCGGCAGATCGGCAAACAGCGTCAGCGTGGTCAGTGCGGCCGTGACCGGCAGGTAATGCGCGACCAGCAAACTGCCATCGGGGTGGACGATCGTGCCGCCATTGAATGCCGCCGTCGGCAGATCGACGCCCAGGGCTTCGATCTGCTGCAACATGGCTTTCGGTGGGCGGCCAGTGGCGAGGCTGAACAGCACGCCCGCCTCGCGCAACGAACGCACGGCTTCGATGGTGCGCTGGCTGAGGCTGTGGTCCGGCAGCAACAATGTGCCGTCCATGTCACTGAGCAGAAAACGGATGGTGTGTTGCGTGACCTCACTCATCCGAGGCCATGCCAGACGCGACCGTCGCGAGTCAGCAGCTCTTCTGCCGTCGCCGGTCCGTCTTCACCGGCCGCGTAAGTCTGCACGCTCGCGTCCTGCTGCCAGGCATCGAGGAATGGTTGCACGGCGCGCCAGCCGTTTTCGATGTTGTCGGCGCGCTGGAACAGCGTCTGATCGCCAGTCAGGCAATCGTAGATCAGGGTTTCGTAGCCGGTGGACGGCTGCATTTCAAAGAAATCCTTGTAGGCAAAACCCAGTTCGATATTAGCCATTTTCAACGCCGGGCCAGGCCGTTTGGCCAACAGGTCGAACCACATGCCTTCATTGGGCTGAATCTGGATCCGCAGATAGGTCGGCTGTAGCTCATCGACCTCGGTATCACGGAACTGCGCGTAAGGCGCCGGTTTGAAACAGATGACGATCTCGGTGTCGCGCACGCTCATGCGCTTGCCGGTGCGCAGGTAGAACGGCACGCCGACCCAGCGCCAGTTGTCGATCATGACTTTGAGCGCCACATAGGTTTCGGTCGTGCTGTCGGGCGATACGTTGGTTTCCTGGCGATAACCCGGCAACGGCTTGCCGTCGATTTCGCCGGCGGCGTATTGGCCGCGTACCGAATTGGCCCGTGCCTCTTCGGTGGACCAGGGGCGAATCGCCCCCACCACTTTCGCCTTCTCGCCGCGAACCGCATCGGCGCCAAAGGCGGCCGGTGGTTCCATGGCCACCATCGCCAACAGCTGGAACAGGTGATTGGGCACCATGTCCCGCAAGGCGCCGGTGTGTTCATAAAAACTGCCACGGGTTTCCACGCCGACGGTTTCCGCGGCGGTGATTTGTACGTGGTCGATGTAATGGTTGCTCCAGAAGGCTTCGAACAGGCTGTTGGAGAACCGGCTGATCAGAATGTTCTGTACCGTTTCCTTGCCCAGATAGTGATCGATCCGGTAGATCTGGTTTTCCGTCATCACCTTGAGCAAACACGCGTTCAAGGCTTCGGCAGTGTGCAGGTCGGAGCCGAACGGTTTTTCGATCACCACCCTTCTGAAGGCTTCCGGCGTCTCTTGCAGCAAACCGGCGGCGCCGAGACGACGCACCACTTCGCTGAAGAAACGTGGCGCCGTGGCCAGATAGAACACCGCGTTGCCGGTGCCGCTGGCGGCGATTTTCGTCGCCAGCGCCTGATACGTGCTGTCGTCCAGGAAGTCGCCCTGGACGTAGCTGATGCCTTTGGCCAGTTTGGCCCACAACTGCGGATCAAGGGCTTGATCGCCCTTGCCGACCTTGCTCGCCACTTCAGCGCGAATGAAATCTTCGAGCTTCTGCGCAAAGGCCTCATCGGTGATGGCGTTGTGGTCAACGCCGATGATCCGCAGTCCATCGCCAAGCAGACCGTCGCGACTCAGGTTATACAGCGCCGGCATCAGCAAGCGCTTGACCAGGTCACCGTGGGCACCGAACAGGAACAGCGTGGTCGGTGGTGCGGGTTCTGCCTTGGATTTATTGCGGATCAACCGGGTCATTTTTTCGCAGTCTCCACGTGGCCGCCGAAGCCGAAGCGCTGGGCCGAGAGAATCTTGTCGCCAAAGGTGCCTTGCCCGCGCGAACGGTAGCGGGAGAACAGCGAGTTCGACAGCACCGGTACGGGCACCGATTGCTCCATGGCGGCTTCGATGGTCCAGCGACCTTCACCGCTGTCAGCCACCGAGCCGGAGTAACCGTCGAGTTTCGGATCGCTGGCGAGGGCGTCAGCCGTCAGGTCGAGCAGCCAGGACGACACGACGCTGCCACGGCGCCAGACTTCGGCGATGTCAGCCACGTTCAGGTCGAAGCGCTGATCTTCCGGCAGGTTGGTGCTGGCCTTGGTCTTGAGGATGTCGAAGCCTTCGGCGAAGGCCTGCATCATTCCGTATTCGATGCCGTTGTGGATCATCTTCACGAAATGGCCAGAGCCTGCGGGACCGGCGTGGATGTAACCGCGTTCGGCGCGATCGTCGTCCGACTTGCGGTCCTTGGTGCGAGGGATATCACCCAGGCCCGGTGCCAGGCTGTCAAACAGCGGATCGAGGCGTTTAACCACCTCGGCTTCGCCGCCGATCATCATGCAGTAACCGCGCTCCAGGCCCCAGACGCCGCCGGAGGTGCCGACGTCGACGTAGTGCAGGCCTTTTTCCGACAGGGTTTTCGCCCGGCGGATGTCGTCCTTATAAAAGGTGTTGCCGCCGTCGATGATGGTATCGCCGGGGTCGAGCAAGGTGCTCAGGGTGTCGATGGTGTCTTCGGTCGGTGCGCCGGCCGGCAGCATGACCCAGACCGCTCGTGGTTTGGCCAGGCCAGCGACCAGGGCCGGCAGGTCGATGACGCCTTTGGCGCCTTCGGCGGCCAGGGTATCGACGAAGGCGGTATTGCGGTCGTAAACAACGGTGGTGTGCCCGTTGAGCATCAGGCGCCGCGCAATATTGCCGCCCATGCGGCCCAGTCCAATAATCCCGAGTTGCATGTGCTGATGCTCCCTACTACAAATCAAGTGTGTCAAAGGTTATAGCCCAACGCGACTAATGTGGGTTAGTCCAGAGCGTTGGCGTGAAGTTTCCGGGCATTGTGCCCGATCCTGACTGATAACGTCCGGAATCGTGCCAAAGACACAACGACCGTAAAAAATAAAAAAGTTCCCTTACGGGGCAAAAGAAATCAAAATCAGCGCCGATAGTAAATAAGCACCGATGTCGGGGCGAATTTACAGTTGAGACAGCCATTTGCGAGGTGAGCAATGGGCACAGTACAAGCAGCACGGCCAGCACAAACCCTTTACGTCACAATCCGTCGCGACGAATTGCGCCAGTTGAAAGACGAGCGCGACCAGCTGAAGCAGGAAGTCGAGCAGTTGCGCCTGTTGACGCAAGGCATCCAGGCTCAGCCGAAGCCTGTCACACTGCGTGCTCCCCACGCCTGATCCCCTCGCCTGAACCGGAAGCAGCCCTGCGCTGTTTCCGATATCTCATTCCGACTCGTCAGCGTCCACAGCTCACAAAACTTTCACACGCCCTTGTTGATACTCCGGCCCGATATGGCCGCCCGGTATCCGCGCGGTGCCCGTTCGTCGGCGACTTTCCAGTCCCGGCGGTGGAAAGTGATTCTGGCTGGAGCGCGCAATGGCTTTGTTTCAACGCAGCAGCAGTTCGTCTGCGAAGGGTTTTGATTGGGCAGGATTTCTCTGGCTGTTCCTGTTCTTCTGGTATTTTTCCGGCATCACCCAACTACTGATCCAGTTGACCGGTACCTCCGGGTTCACCGGATTCCGCCAGGCCTTTGTGATGAGCGCCATCTGGCTGGCGCCGATGCTACTGTTCCCCAGACAAACCCGTGTGTTGGCCGCACTGATTGGCGTGGTGTTGTGGGCCTGCTCGATGGCCAGCCTGGGTTACTTCTTCATCTATCAGCAGGAATTCTCCCAAAGCGTCATCTTCATCATGTTCGAGTCGAACATCTCTGAAGCGGGCGAATACATGACCCAGTATTTCGCCTGGTGGATGGTGGCAGCGTTCCTTGCCCACACCCTGTTCGCGTATTTCCTGTGGACGCGGTTGCGCCCGGTGTACATGCCTCGCGGTCGCGCGCTGGTGGCGGCGACGGCCATTCTGGTGGCTGTGATCGGCTATCCGATGATCAAACAGACCGCCCGCACCGGCAGCCTCGCCGCCGGTTTCGAAAAACTCGAGACCCGCATCGAACCGGCAGTGCCATGGCAGATGGCGGTGGCTTATCACCGTTACCTCGACACACTGGCCGGCATGCAGGACATGCTCGACAGTGCGAGCAAGATTCCTCCGCTGCATAACCTCAAGGATGCCATGGCCAACCAGCCGGCCACCCTGGTGCTGGTGATCGGTGAATCCACCAACCGTCAGCGCATGAGCCTCTACGGATACCCGCGTGAAACCACGCCGGAACTGGACAAGCTCAAGGATCAACTGGCGGTCTTCGATAACGTCATCACCCCGCGCCCCTACACCATCGAGGCGCTGCAGCAGGTGCTGACCTTCGCCGACGAAGAAAACCCGGACCTGTACCTGTCGACCCCGTCGCTGGTCAGTATGATGAAACAGGCCGGCTACAAAACCTTCTGGATCACCAACCAGCAGACCATGACCAAGCGCAACACCATGCTCACGACCTTCTCCGAGCAGGCCGACGAGCAGGTGTATCTGAACAACAACCGTAACCAGAACGCCGCCCAGTACGACGGCGATGTGATCGAGCCGTTCAACAAGGCCCTGGCCGATGCGGCGCCACGCAAGTTGATCGTCGTGCATCTGCTCGGCACCCACATGAGCTACCAGTACCGCTATCCGTCGACGTTCGACAAGTTCAAGGACCGCAATGGCGTGCCCGCCGGCGTGCGTGACGATCAACTGCCGACCTACAACAGCTATGACAACGCGGTGCTGTACAACGACTTCGTGGTTTCGAGCCTGATCAAGGACTACGCCAAGTCCGATCCGAACGGTTTCCTGCTGTACCTCTCCGACCACGGTGAAGACGTTTTCGACTCTCCCGGCCACAACACACTGGGTCGCAACGAGGCCAAGCCGACGGCGCCGATGTACACCATTCCGTTTATGGCCTGGGCTTCGCCGAAGTGGCGCGAAAGCCATGACTGGAGCTTCGCCGAAGACCTCGGGCGGCCGTACAGCAGCTCGCACCTGATCCATACCTGGGCCGACCTGGCGGGTTTGAGTTTCGATGAACTCGATCGCAGCAAGAGTCTGGTCAGCGACAGTTTCAAACCACTCCCACTGATGATCGGCAATCCCTATGAGCGCGAGCAGAAGGCGTTGATCGACTTCAGCCTGATCAAACCGAAGGCGAAGCCGAACCCTGCGGACGTCGTTTTGAAGTAATCCTTTCAGGGGCCGGTTCCGGCCCCTTTTTCTTGCTCGTCCCAAGCCGGGACGGGAGGCCCCATACGCAGTTAATTCCCAATTAACGGAATCGGCAGATAATGGTCGCTCGACATTGCTTCATGGAAGAAAGGCACCCGATATACCGTTGTGGGAGGCGAACCATGAAACGTACACCCTTGATCGTTGCCGGCCTGATGACGTTCGTTTCGGCCAGCGCATTTGCCGAAGGCGGCGCGGAACGCATGCGTTATTACTATGAGAGCCTGCGGCTTAGCCAACAGGAGAATCAGAGTCAGCAAACCGCCGAGGTCCGGGTTCCGGATGATCAGACGGCGCAGGTGACGGAGACTTACAAACGTTGATGGGCTGACGCTAATACACCCCTTGTAGGAGCGAGCTTGCTCGCGATGGTCGTTAACGAAGACGCGTGCTGACTGGGTAAACGCGGCGCTCTTGAGTCCATCGCGAGCAAGCTCGCTCCTACAGTTTTGTCTGCCGCCCCCTACAGCGCCTTGGTCCAGAACAGCATCCGGCCGTGCGCCGGATCGAACATGCCGGCGCTGAAGCCGAATTTGGCGTAGGACGACTGGGCCACGGCATTACCTTCCAGCACCTCCAGGGTGATTTTGCAGCAGCCACGCTGACGGGCGATTTCCTCGACCTTTTGCAGCATCTTCTGGCTCAGGCCCAACCCACGAAATGTCTTCATCACCACGACGTCATGCACGTTGACCAATGGCCGACAAGCAAACGTCGAAAAACCTTCGAAGCAATTGACCAGCCCTGCCGGTTCGCCACCGACGAACGCCAGCACGCTGAATGCATGGGGACGCTTGGCCAGCTCTTCCGGCAGGTGCTCCAGCACCTCGGCGGGCAAGGAATGACCGCCACCCATCGGATCTTCAGCGTAATGATTCAACACAAGGCGCACAGCCTCAGCATGCACCGGGTTGGTGTAGCTGGCCTGAAGCACAAGAATTTCTGCGGATTCCATTTCCATCCTCGACTGTGGGAGCGAGCCTGCTCGCGATGAGCCTGAGAGCACCGCGTTTAAAAAGCAAGCCTGCGTTATCGTTGACGTCCATCGCGAGCGTGCTCGCTCCTACAGGGGAAAAGCAGCTTTCAATGCCCCCAGATCAACGCCTCGGTCCACCCAAGCTCGGCAAAATCCGCTGCCCGCAGGCCCGACTCACCGACACAGAAAAACTCGTCCAGTTGTGGCGGTGCGATCGACGTTCCGCTGAGCATCGCGTGAATCTGTCCACGGTGATGAATCTGATGCTCGAACAAGTGCGACAGCATGCGCAACCGACTCTCGTGTTGCGGCGTGTCCCGGGCGATGGTCACGATCTTGCCCAGGTCCGCGTCGCGCATCTGCTCGCAGTAAGCGATCAACCGGCGATCCACCTGGGCCTGTTCGCGCTTGAGGTCCACAGCGGCGGTGAACGGCTCGTCGTCAGTGAAAAACACGTAGCAATCCGGGTGCGGCGCGTCGCCGCGCAACTCCCGCTCCAGCGCATCCACGTAAAACCAGTCGCAGGTCAGGATGTGATTGAGGGTCGCTCGCAGGCTGGGGAAGAAGCTGACTCGCGGCGCCGCCAGGTCCTGCGGACTCAATTGTCCCCAGGCCTTGGCCAGTCGATGATTGGCCCAGGCGTTCTGATAGGCCATGGTCAGCAAATGATGGGACAAGGGCTGATTCATGTTCGCGGCTCCTTGGGTTCAAGCGTCGGCGAAACGTTGCAGCTGCATTTCCTGTAATCGGCTGAGGGTGCGGCGGAACGGGAATTCCAGATAGCCTTCGGTGTAGAGCGATTCCATCGGCACCTGCGCCTCAAGGTACAACGGGACTTTGCGGTCGTAGCATTCGTCCACCAACGCGATGAAACGCCGCACACCGTCGTCGTGTACCGACAATTGCGGCAATTCGCGATCGCCCGCCACCACCCGCTCGACACCGTCTTCGGTACCACGGGCGATGCGCCCTTCGCGCTTTTGCGCGCTGAGGTTGGGCACTTCACTCAACAGAATAGCCTTGTAGGTGTCGCACAGGGCCATGAAATCCATGGCGGCAAAGGGTTGTTCGCAGAGGTCGGCGTAACGGCTCCAGAGCACGGTTTCGCTGGCCTGCACCACATCCAGCGAACGGTAGCCGACCTTGATCGGCTCACGGGAGACCGACTGGCCGGCGGTCAACGCCTTGAACACATCCCCCAGCGCGCCGGGCTGACCGGGCGCGGCGACCCAATAGCGTTGCAAACCGGCACCGGGATGCAGTCGATGATCTTCGCCGCCATCCACCGCAATCACCTGCATATGGCGCTTGATCGCCTCGATGGCCGGCACGAAGCGGTCACGGTTGAAGCCATCGGCATACAGCAGGTCCGGTGGCTGATTGGAGGTGCAGACCACCACCACGCCCTGGTCGAACATCACCTGAAACAAGCGCCCGAGAATGATTGCATCGCCGATATCATTGACGAACAACTCGTCGAAACACAGCACGCGCACTTCTTCGCTCAATTCCCTGGCCAGCGCTCTCAGCGGGTCGGCAGTGCCGGTCAGCTGAAACGAGCGCTGATGCACCCAGCCCATGAAGTGATGAAAGTGCTGGCGTCGGGCCGGGACCTGCAGGCTTTGGTAGAACTGGTCCATCAACCAGGTCTTGCCACGCCCGACCGGGCCCCAGAGGTAAACGCCCGTCATTGGCGTGTGACCTTCATGCAGCGCTTCGTAACATTTTTGCAGCGCCCAGACAGCATGTTCCTGGGCTTCGTCCTGGACGAAGCCCTTCTGTTCGATGGCGTGTTGCCAAGCGCTTAACGGGGAGTCGACATTCATGCGCGGCAGTATGCCATTGCGACGCGGCCTCTACAGTGAAATGTCCAGTCGAGCGATCTTGCCCTGCTCATTCAGACGAAACATGTAGCGCAATTCCAGCGGGCTTCCGGGAAACGTGCCGGACACCCGGTTATGCACCAGTACCTTGCCGGTGCGAAGTTGCACGTCGAGCACTTCGACTTTTGGCTGATAACGCCGGGCGGTGTCTTGCATCCATTGGGCGATCGCCTGGGCGCCGATCTGATGCCGGCCTTCATCGAACACATTGGCATCCTCAGCGAAGAAACTGGCGACCCTCGAAGTGTCGCGGGCATTGGCGGCAGCCAGGTAAGCGGCGATGGCGGGCGCCAGCGAAGAGGCGGGACTGGACATGTTTGTAACTCCTTGTTGGTTGATTCTGGAGCCATGCTAAAACATGCCTGTGTCAGTTCTTGTCAGGAGTGAAACGCCCCGCTTCATCCAGTTGCATCTGCTTGCGCCAGGTGCGCAGCAGGTCACCACGCCGCCCCGGATAACGCTCGCCCTGCTCGTTCGCCGCCGAAATCCGGTCGGTGCGAAAGGTCCGATACGCGCCGCGTAGTTCACACCAGGCGACGATGATTCGCACCTCATTGAGAAACCCCAGCGCCAACGGCCAGATCAGCCGCTGACTGGGCACTTGTTGGGCGTCT
Organism: Pseudomonas sp. LBUM1651; assembly: GCF_059716135.1. Taxonomy (NCBI): domain Bacteria; kingdom Pseudomonadati; phylum Pseudomonadota; class Gammaproteobacteria; order Pseudomonadales; family Pseudomonadaceae; genus Pseudomonas; species Pseudomonas sp. LBUM1651. The sequence continues at coordinate 3,144,917 of NZ_CP166805.1, forward strand.
GCATAGTCGATGTGCAACTTGGCCTGATCGCGGATCGCCTGACGGAACACATTCAGCGGCACGGCGTTGGGTGCAAAGCCATAACCGGGCGGGCCCGGCAATACCGTCGGGTTGCGCAATGCGTCCAGCGCCTCTGGCGCCAGCACCGCAGCAATTTTGGCCAGCGCATCGGCCGCCGCCTTGCTCAATACCTCATCACCGCGCTGGTCCACGTAGCGCAATCCCAGGACGATGGCTTCGGTTTCGTCGGCGTTGAGCATCAACGGCGGCAGAAACAAGCCGCTGCGCAGCACGTAACCGATCCCCGCCTCGCCGTAGATCGGCGCGCCCAGTGCGGTGAGTTCCGCAATGTCGCGGTAGAGCGTACGCTCGGAAATCTCCAGTTCGCCGGCAAGGGTCGCCGCCGTGACCGGGCGACTCTTGCCGCGCAGCACTTGCAACAGGGTCAGTAAACGCGTGGTGCGAGACACAATTGGCGGGCTCTGTCCGGAAAAGAGATCGGAGCTTAGCAGAGTGCCCTGTCAGAAAATGGCAGTAGCGATGCGCCCGGTGATCGGCTCTTTTCTCACGGTTGAAAAAGCGTCTTGACGAAATATATGACTGGCATCATCTTTAATACATGTCACACGACATTTATATTCAGTCGCCGCGTCTTTCCTTCAGGAGTCATCCCATGCATTACAAAGTCTTCGGCCGAAAAACCGGCTTGCGTGTCTCGGAACTGGCGCTGGGCGCCGGTAACTTTGGTACGGGTTGGGGCCATGGCGCCGAGCGCGATGAAGCCAAACGCATATTTGATGGCTACCTGGAGGCCGGCGGCAATTTCATCGACACCGCCAACGGTTATCAGGGTGGCCAGTCGGAAGCCATGCTCAGCGAGTTCATTGCTCCGGAGCGTGATCGCCTGGTCATCGCCACCAAATACACTTTGGGGACTACGCCCGCTGCAGGCATTTCCCACACAGGCAACAACCGCAAGAACATGGTTCGCGCCGTGGAAGAAAGCCTGACACGGCTCAAGACCGATCACATCGACCTCTTCTGGGCGCACATGAGCGACGGTGTCACGCCCATGGAAGAGATCCTGCGGGGTTTCGATGATCTGGTGCGCGCCGGCAAGATTCATTACGCCGGCCTGTCGAACTTCCCGGCGTGGCGCATCGCCCGGGCCGACCTGCTGGCCGAGGTGCGCGGTTTTGCGCCGATTGCCGCCATTCAGGTCGAGTACAGCCTCGCCGAACGCACGGCCGAACGTGAGCAACTGCCAATGGCCGAAGCGTTGGGGCTGGCCGCAACCTTATGGTCGCCGTTGGGTGGCGGGTTCCTGACTGGCAAATACCGTTCCAGCGACGAGAACAACCGCGCCGCCAAACTGGGCATGCTGGTGCACGCCGAGAAAAGTGCCCGCGAAACCGCCCTGCTCGACACCTTGCTCGCCGTCGCGGCGGAGCTCGGCGCCAGCCCGACGCATGTGGCCATTGCCTGGCTGCGGGAAAAAGCCAAACGCTCGACGACCGCGCTGATTCCGATCCTCGGTTCGCGCACGCGTGAGCAGCTGGATGCGACGTTGGGGGCATTGAATGTGCAGGTGAGTGCGGAACAGTTGGCGCGGCTGGATGGAATCAGCGAAGTGGCAATGGGTGTGCCACATGAGTCCATTACTGGTTCGTTTGCACGGTTTAGCGGGGGTGAAACCCTGGATCTGCCGATAATTCCGGTCGCCTGAAAAAGCATCGCGGGCAAGTCGGATCGCCGCCCGCTCGCTCCTACAGGTTTTGTAGCGTTCACACATTTTGTGATCGACCAAATCCTGTAGGAGCGAGCGGGCGGTGATCCGACTTGCCCGCGAAGGCGTCATCACTGACAACGCCAATCTGTTTTACCGATCCACCTTATGCCTCGCCGCATACAAACACAGCATCTCCATCGCCAATGTCGCCGCCGCCAGTGAGGTAATGTCCGCACTGTCGTAGGCCGGCGCCACTTCAACCACGTCCATCCCCACCAGATTGATCCCGCGCAACCCGCCGAGGATTTCCAGCGCTTGCACCGTGCTCAAACCGCCGCACACCGGCGTTCCGGTGCCGGGGGCGAAGGCTGGGTCGAGGCAGTCGATGTCGAACGTCAGGTACACCGGGTTGTCGCCGACCCGTGCCCGAATGGCTTCGACAATCGCATCCACCCCACGGCGATGCACTTGCCGCGCATCCAGGACCTGAAAGCCCTGATGATCGTCATTGGTGGTACGCAAGCCGATCTGTACCGAGCGCGACGGGTCCACCAAACCTTCCTTGGCCGCGTGCCAGAACATCGTGCCGTGATCGACGCGCTTGCCCTCTTCGTCCGGCCAGGTGTCGCTGTGCGCGTCGAAATGGATCAGCGACAGCGCTCCATGTTTACGGGCGTGGGCCTTGAGCAGCGGGTAACTGATGAAGTGGTCGCCGCCAAACGTCAGCATCGCGCAACCGGCATTCAGAATGTGCTCGGCGTGGGCCTCAATACTTTCCGGCACCGACTGCGGCGAGCCGTAATCGAAGTCGCAATCGCCGTAGTCGATCACGGCGAGGTGATCGAACGGATCGAACGCCCACGGCCAGTGGCGTTCCCAGGCAATCCCGGTGGACGCAGCGCGAATGCCACGTGGTCCGAAACGCGCGCCGGGACGGTTGCTGGTGGCGGTATCGAACGGCACGCCGCTGACGGCCACATCAACACCGCGCAAGTCGCGGCTGTAGCGACGACGCATGAAACTGGTAATGCCGGCGTAGGTACTTTCGGCGGCAGTCCCGTAGAGGCTGTCGCGGGTCATGGCCTGATCGTTTTGCACTGGGACGTCCATCAGTTTCTCCTTGTTTTAGTTATTGGCGGCTACGGAAAGTGGTCCACAAACGGGTGCGCTGACGCATGTCCTTGAGGCTCATGCTGCGGTCGGCGTACAGCCGTTCGCGCACATCGGCGAGCGGGTAAATATCCGGATCAGTGCGCACCGCCTCATCCACCAGCGGCGTGGCGGCCTGGTTGGCCGTGGCAAAGAACAGCGTATTGGTCAGCGCCGCGACAGACTCGGGGCGCAACATGAACTCGATGAAGGAGCGGGCAGCTTCGGGGTGCGGTGCATCCTTGGGAATCGCCAGGTTGTCCTGCCAGACCAGCGTGCCCTCCTTCGGAATCCGGTACGCCACTTCGTAGGGTTTGTTGGCCTTGCGCGCCTGATCGGCGGCCATGCTGGCGTCACCGTTGTAGGTCAACGCCAGGCAAACGCTGCCGTTGGCCAGGTCGTTGATTTGTCGACCGCTGGCGACGTACAACACATTCGGCTGAAGCTGATGCAACAACGCCTCGGCGGCTGACAGATCAGACTTGTCGGTGCTGTAGGGATCCTTACCAAGATAGTGCAGCGCCAGGCCGATCACTTCCTGCGGCGAATCGATGATCGCCACGCCGCAATCTTTCAGCTTGCTGGCGTATTCGGGTTTGAACAGCAAGTCGAGGCTGTTGAGCGGCACATCCGGCAAGCGCTTTTTCACCGCTTCGACATTCATCCCGAGCCCCAAAGTGCCCCAGGTATAGGGCACGCCGTAGCGGTTGCCGGGATCGACCGCGGCGAGTTTTTCCAGCAAGTCCGGATCGAGGTTGGCGTAGCCCTTGAGGCCTTCGTGGGGGATCGCCTTCAGCGCACCGGCCGCCAACCCGCGCGCCAGCACGCTGGACGACGGCACTACCACGTCATAACCACTGCCGCCGGTGAGCAGCTTGGTTTCCAGGACTTCCGAGGAGTCGAAGGTGTCATAGCGCACGTGAATGCCGGTTTCCCGCTCGAAGCGTTGCAAGGTTTCCGGCGCCACGTAATCGGCCCAGCTGTAGAGATTGACGACGTTCTCCTCGGCCTGAGCCGAGACCGCCATGGAAAGGAACAGTGCGGGTAAACACAGCTTGAATGAAGGACCCATGACGAACACCTGACCAGAGGAAGTGGCTGCAGCATGCGCCGTCGGATACATTGGAAAAATACCAAGTCAATTATCCTGACTTTATTGCGGAGTAATGTTTGATGCTCGGCCAGCTTCACGATGTGGATCTGCAATTGCTGCGTCTGTTCGTCAGCGTGGTGGAATGCGGCGGTTTCAGCGCGGCCCAGGGTGAGCTGGGCCTGAGTCAATCGAGCATCAGCCAGCAAATGGCCAGGCTCGAAACCCGGCTCGGTTATCGGCTGTGCAGTCGCGGCAAGGGCGGATTCAGGATCACCCCCAAAGGCGAACAACTGCTGATCGCGACGCGGGGTCTGTTCGAGTCCATCGAAGCGTTCCGTCATCAATCCAATGGCGTGGCCGGCCGCTTGATTGGCGAGGTGCGTCTGGGGCTGTCCGAAGCCGTGGATCAATCGGTGCTGCAACGAGTGGCCGAGGCGATCCGCCGCTTTCGCGAACGCGATGAGTCGGTGCGCATCGAGTTGATCAGCGCCATGCCTGGTGAAATGGAGCGCTTGCTGCTGCAACAACGGCTGGACCTGGCGATCGGCTATTTCTCACAGGTGCAGAGCGCGTTTGACTACCGCGAACTGTTCAGCGAAACCCAGCACTTGTATTGCGCTCCCGGCCATCCGCTGTTCACCAACGATGCGCCGGACGATCACGCGTTGCAGGCCTGCGACCGGGTGGATCACCCTTACCGCTTTCTGCGCAGCGATGAGCCCTTCCAGGGAAAGCGGTGCTCGGCGCGCTCGGAACAGGTCGAAGGCACCCTCGCTTTCATCCTGTCCGGAAAGCACGTCGGTTATCTGCCCAGCCACTTTGCCCGCAGCTGGGAGGACAAAGGGTTGCTCAGGGCCGTGCGCCGCAGCGACATGAGTTTCGACGTGGCATTCCACCTGGCCCGCCACCGCGCGCAGGTGCCGGGGGATGCGCAGAAAGCGTTTGAAGAGGATTTGCTCGCGGCGTTCGCCTGATTCCTGCCAGCCGCGATCCCTGTGGCGAGGGGGTTTATCGGAATGCCGCACCACCCCGTTCGGCTGCGCAGCAGTCGTTAACCCATCCAACTCGGTACATCTGACGAACCGCGTCGACAGTGTTTGGGGCCGCTGCGCAGCCCAACGGGGGTAAACCCCCTCACCACAGGTTCTGTGTAAACCTGAGTTAATGTTTCGGCATACCAGTCTTTCTGGCATCCTGCGCCTCCATTTTCTGACCCGGCCGGCCTTTCGGCACGCAAACCACCATGACCGCCTCTGAAAAAGCCCCTGCCCCGCGCCACAGTGACCTGATCTACGGCCTCGACGACCGCCCGCATCTGACCGCCACGGTCTTCGCAGCCCTGCAACACGTACTCGCCAGTTTCGTCGGCATCATCACCCCGACCCTGATCATGGGCAGCGCCCTCGGTCTGCAAAGCGAAATACCTTATCTGATCAGCATGGCGCTGTTCGTCTCGGGCCTGGGCACCTTTGTCCAGGCGCGGCGGTTCGGCCCGATCGGTTCCGGTTTGCTGTGCCTGCAAGGCACCAGTTTTTCATTCATCAGCGTGATCCTCAGCGCCGGTTTCATGGTCAAGGCTCGCGGCGGCGGCACCGATGAAATTCTTTCGACGATCTTTGGCGTGTGTTTTTTCGCCGCATTCATTGAGGTGGTGTTGAGCCAGTTCATCGGCAAGCTGCGGATGCTGATCACGCCGGTGGTGACCGGGACGATCATCACGCTGATGGGGCTGTCGCTGATCAAAGTCGCCATGACCGACATCGCCGGCGGCTTCGGCGCGACGGATCTCGGCGCGGCCAGTCATCTGGCGTTGGCGGCGCTGGTGCTGGGCACCATCGTGGTATTGAACCGGGTGGACGTGCCGTTCCTGCGCCTCGGGGCGATCGTGATCGGCCTGACCTTCGGATATATCGTCGCCTGGCTCATGGGCCACGTGGATTTCGGCAGCATGCCTGACGTACCGCTGATGAGCGTGCCGGTGCCGTTCAAGTACGGGTTCAACTTCGACTGGGTGGCGTTCGTGCCGGTGGCGGTGATTTTCCTGGTGTCGCCGCTGGAGGCTGCCGGTGATCTGACCGCCAACTCGATGATTTCCCGGCAGCCGGTCAAAGGTCCGATCTACATCCGCCGGATCAAGTCCGGTCTGCTCGCCGACGGTCTCAACTCGGCCATGGCGGCGGTATTCAACAGCATGCCGATGGTGACCTTCGCGCAGAACAACGGCGTGATTCAACTGACCGGCGTGGCCAGCCGTTACGTGGCGTTTTTCATTGCCTGTCTGCTGGTGGTGCTGGGGTTGTTCCCGATGATCGGCGCGGTGCTGCAACTGATGCCCAAACCGGTACTCGGTGGCGCTGAACTGGTGATGTTCGGCACCGTGGCGGTGGCCGGCATCAAGATCCTCGCCGAAGCCGGCCTGCATCGGCGCAACATGCTGATCGTGGCGATTTCCCTCGGCATGGGCCTGGGTGTGGCGGCCGTGCCGGAGGTGCTGCGCGAGTTGCCGAAAGCGCTGCATAACATCTTCGAATCGCCGATCACCGTTGGCGCGTTGTGCGCTATCGTGCTGAATATCTTCCTGCCCGAGGAATTCATCGGGCTGGAAGAAGACGATTTCGATCCGGAAGCCTCGATTCTCCAGGTCATGGAAAACCCGGATGTGCCGGCCAAAGGTGAACCCGCCACGCCTGCGGTTGTCGCACAGTTGAACCGCTAGACAGGCTCAAGGCCGAGCCACCGGTGGTTCGGCCTTTTCTTCAAGAGAGCATGTCCATGCGCAGTGTCCACGCCGTTGTCCTTTCCCTCCTTTTATTGTCCCTGAGCGCCTGCGCCCTGTTGCCCAATCGCGACCCGCTGAACATCAACGTGGTCGGTTTCGAGCCGTTGCAAAGCCAGGACATGGAAGTGCGTTTCGCGGTGAAAATCCGCGTACAGAATCCCAATGAAACCGCGATCGACTACAACGGCGTGGCATTGGACCTGTCAGTCAACGGCCAGCCCCTTGCCTCCGGGGTCAGTGATCAGTCGGGCTCGATTGCGCGCTTTTCCGAGACAGTGCTGACCGTACCGGTGAGCGTTTCAGCGTTCTCGGTGCTGCGCCAGACACTGGGCCTGAGCCAGACCCAAACGCTGAACAACCTGCCTTATGTCTTGCGCGGCAAACTGGCGGGCGGCTTGTTTGGCACGATGCGCTTCACCGACAGTGGCAAGCTCAGTTTGCCGGGATCGACAGTCGGCACCTGGTGACTTCAACAGCGCTGATAATCCAAGCGAGCCTGTGTGGCGAGGGGATTTATCCCCTCGCCACACAGACTCGCTCCCACAGTTGTTATGTGTTGAACCGGACACCGGGTTTGGCGCGTTCATCTACGGTCAACTCGAACACATCCGGGCGCGCATAGTGGCCGACGACGTCGAAGTCGTAACGCGCGCGGATCAGGTCGTCGGTGTCGATTTCAGCGGTGAGCAATCCGCGCTCTCCCCGCAACGGCCCGGCCAGAATATCGCCCATCGGCCCGACGATTACGCTGCCACCGGCAATCAACGGCCGGTCCGCAGGCCAGTTGGCAATCTCCACCCCCAGCGCTTGCGGCGAGTCCTGAACCTGACAGGCGCTGACCACAAAGCAGCGGCCTTCATGGGCGATGTGGCGCATGCTGACCTGCCACATCTCCCGCTCGTCCACCGTTGGCGCGCACCACACTTCCACGCCTTTGGCGTACATCGCGGTGCGCAGCAGCGGCATCATGTTTTCCCAGCACACCACCGCGCCGATCCGCCCGACCTGGCTGTCGATCACCGGTAACGTCGAGCCATCGCCCTTGCCCCAGATCAGCCGTTCAGTACCGGTCGGCATCAGCTTGCGGTGCTTCGCCACCAACCCGGCCTGCGGATCAAAATACAGCGCGGTGCAATACAACGTGCTGCCGGCGCGCTCGATCACACCGATCACCAGGTTCGCCCCCGTACGCGCAGACAACCCGGCCAGCGCTTCGGTTTCCGCCCCTGGCACATCGATGGCGTTGGCGAAATAACGGGCAAAGGCTTCACGACCTTCCGGCAGGCGATAACCCAGTTGGGTGCCAAAACCTTCACCTTTCGGGTATCCGCCCAGCAACGCTTCGGGCATGACCACCAGCGCCGCGCCTGACTCAACTATTGCGTTTTCATACGAGAGGATCTGTTCCAGCGTCTCGGCCTTGCCGCCGGGCAAGGCGCCGATTTGCAGTGCAGCAACGATTGACTTGGGCATCGCGGTCACTCCGTTCACATCAGGTGTTGCTCATTCTCAGGTGCCACGGGATCATGAATAAAGCCCCTCCCACTGCTGAATGATATGAATCAGATGAATATCGCCGCCGTCGATCTCAACCTGCTCAAAGTCTTCGAAGCCTTGCATGAAGAGTCCAGCGCCAGCCGTGCGGCGTTGCGCCTGGGCGTGACGCAATCGGCGGTCAGCGCGGCATTGCGCCGGCTGCGCGAGGTGTACGGCGATCAATTGTTCGTACGCACTGGCCGAGGCCTTGCGCCGACGCTCAAGGCCAATCAGCTGAAACCGGTGGTCAGCGATGCGCTGAACAAATGCCGCCAAAGCCTGGCGATGGTCGACCCGACCGCCAATCACTACGACGGCCGCTCGGTCACGGTCGGCTTGTCAGATGACTTCGAAATCGCCTACGGGCGTCGCTTGATCGAAGAAATCGCCCGCTGCGCGCCGAAGCTGCGGCTGATCTTCCGCCAGACTCACAGTCAGATCGTCGCGCAGGCGCTAATGGAGCGCAGCATCGATCTGGCAATCACGGCCGGCGGGTTTGCCGAACGGTTGCTCAGCCGTCAGGTATTGGGTGAAGGCGATTATCTGTGTCTGGTTGACCCGATCAGTCTGGTCGCGGGACAGCAAACCCTCGACCTTGAGGAGTTCGTCACCCGTGAACATATTCTGGTGTCATCGGGTGGCTTTATCGGGATCACCGACGAAGGGCTGGCCGCGTTGGGCCTGAGCCGGCGGGTATGCGCTTCGACCACGCATTTCGCGGCGTTGCCGCATCTGCTCAAGGGCAGTCAGGCCGTGGCGACCATTCCGGCGCATGCCGCCCGAAGCCTTGCAGCGCTCACGGGCCTGGCGCTGCTGCCCTGCCCTTTGGCGTTGCCGCGTTACCCGATCGAACTGGGCTGGCGCACCAGCACTCAGCTAGATCCGGTGGTGTTGAAAGTGCGTGAGGCGATTGTCGCGATTTTTGCGTGAGGTTCAGCCTTACTTGGCCGCCATCAACCGATTGACTTCACTGCGCACCATGTTCGCGAACTCCGGAGGCGACATGCCGTCGAGTTCTGAACGGACCCATTCGGCCCATTTGCCTTTGCGCTTGGCGCGCTCGCCGAACAACCGCGCGGCTTCGCCCTTGGCTTTGCCCAGGTTGTTTTGCCAGAGTTCGAACAGACGGGATTTCTCGTCTTCAAGCGCCGCGCGCTCGGCAAGGGGTTTGTCGGCCAGATTGAAGCTCATGGGGAGTTACCTGCTGCGTAAATAGGCGACATCTTACACTGTAGGAAGAAATGTCCTGCGCTGGATTTTTCTACAGGAGGGCATCCGCGCGAAAAGTCGCTGCAACTTTTTCCGTCGCGGCAGACTCCATTGTTCACTGACTATTCACCTGCAAGGAGTCACCCAATGGCCCGGAAAACCGCTGCACAAGTCGCCGAAGACCAAATCAAGGATCAGGCTTTCAGCGAACTTCAGACGCTGATCGAAGAGTCCGAAAAACTGCTCAAGAGCAGTGCGTCACTGGTCGGTGAAGAAGCAGACACGCTTCGCGGACAAATCGCCCAGAAACTCCAGCAGGCACGGGACTCGGTAACCAGCGTTCGAGACCGGACCCTGCCGGCGGTCGAAGCCACTGAAACCTACATTGGCGGGCATCCATGGCAAACCGTGGCAATTTCCGCCGGTTTTGGATTGGTTGTTGGTTTGTTGCTGGGCCGACGTTAAGCGGCCCCGCTTTCTGTCGTGAACTGATCCGCTTTTTTGTAGGAGCGAGCTTGCTCGCGATGGACTCCAAAGCGCCGCGTTTATCCAGTAAACACGCGTTATCGTTAACGTCCATCGCGAGCAAGCTCGCTCCTACAGTCAGTGCTCTGCAATCAGAGCCCCGCCAATTCCCGCAAATTCGCCAGCGTATCCGCATCAAGCGCAATCCCACCGGCTTGTGATTTCGCCCGCTGATAGTGACGTCGATCACCCGGCAACCGCTTAAGCCCCACACCGTGCATTTGCCGCACCAACTCCTGGCTGCGCTCGGCAAAGTTCTGCCCGGCGGCCTTGCTCGGATCGATCACGATCAACAGTTGGCCGGTCCATGGTGTTTTGGCACCGGGGTGGTTTTTCCAGTCAAATTCGAAGGAAAAATTGCCGCCGGTCAACGCCGCCGCCAACAGCTCCACCATCATCGACAGCGCCGAACCCTTATGCCCGCCGAACGGCAGCAACGCCCCGCCTTCAAGAATCGCTTTCGGGTCCTGGGTCGGCTGACCGAGGCCATCCACACCCATGCCAGCAGGCAAACGCTCACCCTTGCGTGCGGCGATCTGCACATCGCCATGGGCGATGGCACTGGTGGCCAGATCGAAGACAATCGGATCACCGTCCGCGCGCGGTGCGGCGAAAGCTATCGGATTGGTGCCGAACAGCGGGCGATCGGCGCCATGCGGCACCACGCAGGTCATGCTGTTGACCACGCTCAACGCCACCAGCCCTTCATAGGCGAACGGTTCGACGTCCGGCCACAACGCCGCGAAATGATGAGAGTTACGAATCGCCAGCACCGCAATGCCGGCACTGCGGGCCTTTTCCACCAGCAAGGCACGGGCAGCGGCGAGCGCCGGTTGAGCGAAACCGTTGCCGGCGTCGACCCGGACAAAACCCGACGCCACGTCCTCGACCACCGGCACGGCACGGCCATTGACCCAACCGCTTTGCAGCGTCGAGACGTAACCGGGAATACGGAACACACCATGGCTGTGGGCACCATCGCGTTCGGCACCGGCGCAGTTGAGGGCCAGTGTCCTGGCGACCTCGGCGGAGGTGCCGTGACGAACGAAAATGCGTTCGAGCAACAGGACGAGAGAATCAAAATCCAGGGTTGAGTTGGCCGAACTGACTGCCATTTCAGGCGAAGCGGTCATCTGAAGCTCCAGTTTTATTTTAGAGGCGGGCGACACGTCGATTAAGCGCTTTCTTACCGGCGTCCTGTCAAGTCTCTCGCGCAAGCAATATGTACCGCACCCCGCGTTTTCCCCGCCCGTATTGTTGCCCCTCGACCCAACGACCTGCGCTGGACAACGTCGCAGCCCATCGAGGACACATCATGACAACACCTGCACTGCCGTATTTTTTTGACGAGGCCGAGCGCGCATCCGCTGCCAGACAACCCGGCGAACGGGAAAACGCGCTGACCTTTAACCTGGACGATCTGAGCTGGCTGAAGACGGTTTATCTACCGACCCAGGCTGCCCGCAAGACTCATGTAAAACCGATGCACGCCTACCGGCTGCTGTTGTCTTTGCCAGGCAAGACCGGCATCCCATTGGCCGGCGCTTTTGCCATGAGCCGGCCCGACGATGGCGAGGTCACGCTCTACACACCGTGGAAAGGCTTGATCAAATTCGCGGACATGGACGACCTCAAAAGCAAACTCAAAGAGTGGTTGTTGCTGGCAACCGGGAAACGTGAACTGTTGCGCTTCCTCTCCATCGAACAACGCCAGCCCCTGGCCGCCGCCCCTGCACTCGACATTTCCACCAACGACATCGAAGGTGCAGTGTTCGAAGACCAGGAGCTTGTCCTTAAGCAGCAGCAGGAACAAAACATCAAGGCGATGGCGGGCGAGCTGGTCAAGATGCCCACCTTGCAATCGATGCTGGACGATACCCTCAAGCATGCGCTGCTCAAGCCGTTCCCCAAACTGGACCAACGCCTGACTCGGCTGAAGAGTTTTGTCAGTACGGGCTCCGCGTTCGATGACCGCGAAACGGCCAATACAATTTCCTCGATGTCACTGAGCGAGGCCCTCCTGCATTTTTACCTGACGAACCAGTGGCCGACGGGCGACTCCAGGGTATTTACCCATCCCGAGCACGGCGTCAGCAGCGATACCGACAACCAGACATGGGAAAGCGCCGTAAACGAGATCGCGCAAAGTTTTACGCCTCACCTGCAAAGCCTGCTCGAGACGTTCTGGAACACGCCCATGAGCAATGGCTTGTCGCGCCTGACTTTTTTCACCGACGGCGTGCGCGACACGTTTCACGCGCGGCTTTTACACCAGCGCCAGCAGGGTATTTTGACGGCGCAGGAATACATGCAACTGATGAATGTCAGCCTCGTCCCTGCCACGGGCAATCCCCTTCGCATCGAAAAAGTGCGGGTCACCGCCCCCTTCAAACATTTCGCGGAGCTGGCCTCGACTTTGATGATCGGGGGCGCCAGCACCCTGGGTTTTCTGTACAACCCGTCCCGAGGCATCGAGGCCACAAGCAACCTGCCCGCGGTGAAAAAAATCGTGCTGCAAATGCTCAAAAGCGAGGGGCATGAAGACGCGCTGCTCAATTTCATGTCGCTGGACGAACGCGGCACTTTTCTTGGGCTGGAACCGGACGATCGGGTGGTCGTGGGGGAACCGGTCATCGGCTCGGTGTTTGAAGGCGTGATGGCCGACATCATTGGTAAACAACGGCAAAACCTCAACCATGCCTTGAGCCGCTACCGTGAAAGCGAAGGCACGCTGGACCCTCACGCCTTGCTCGACAATGCTCTGGATGTCCGGGGATTGATCGATCACCGCTTGCTCCTGGCTGAAGTCGCAGGACGCTGGAGCACACGACCGGACCGACGTGTGAACGCGCGGCCGGCCACCGTGCGCGCCGAGTCGGCCAAACACGAGCTGTCGCTGTTGAACTCGGTCGAACAGGCGCTCGATCAACTTCTTGAAAAACACCCGGCCATTCCCACCAAAACCCGCACGTTCGACGAAGCGCAAAACCTCGTCAGCTCATCCCTGGCGAGTTTGCAATCCAGTTTCACCCATACCCTGTCAACGGCACTGCGCAGTGAATTGAAACTTCGCGCCGTCTCGCGCACCTTGGGTACAACGGAACAGGCGATCATCAAAACCGTACTCGATTCCCCGATTCACCTGCAGCGAGCGGCATTGAAGGGTTTTTTTCCGGACGTCTTTTCCCTGGCGTTGAAGGCCGGTGCCACGGCGACCCCGTTGAAACTGGCCAGTTGTTTTGTCCTGACTGAACGGGGAGGCCTGGACCCGGTGCACTCGGGCAAGGCCATTTTGTGGACGCCGGCACTGGGATTTGAAGCCTTTAAGGCACTGGCGCCGCTAAAGGACGAGCTCGAACGGCGCCTTAAAGACGAGAATCATCGTTCCACGCTTCTGGAAAACCTCGGCCGTAGCGAGCGGTCGCCAGGCAAGACCTACTCGCTGGCGCCACTGCAACGGGTCCATGGGCATTTTCTCGATTATTTGCAAAAGCCCTTTGTCGATCTGGACCAGACCTGCGTCACCCAAGCGTTGACCACCCCGCTCTCCCCCGCACCGCTGGCCAGTCTGCTGAATCTGGTGGCCCTGCGTGAGCCGATGACCGGGCTGCGCCGTGCGACCGATATTGCCGAGTCCCTGACCACCCAGCAAAAACTGCCGGCCTGGCTGGCCAAAGCGCCGATCAAAGAGCTGATCCTGCACGGCGAACTGCTTCAGCAATACCTTCACAACGTCAAAGACGATCAGGATTACCTCACCGGCATCCGCTCATTGCAGCGCACCGCCCACCATGAACTGGAAAAACAACTCAAGGCAGACGACTTCAACATTGATCCGGACAAGGTCCAGGTCGAGATCAGCGCGAGCCCGAGGTCGGCGTCCAGCACCCAAACCCTGACCGACTTTGCGCTGATACATCTCAAGGACCTGGACACGGTCTTTCTCAAACTGACGTCGCTGGATACCACAGTCATTCCAGAGGGCATGAACGAACGCTACATCAAAGACCTGATTCGAGACCTGAAGCCGGGTGAGCATCAGCAGAAAATCGTCAGCAACGCCCTCGCAGACACTCCGGCGAACGCGGATCGCAGGAAGCGTTTTTACACACAATTGCCCTGGCAACTGATGCACCACGCTCATGAGGAAAAACTGCAGGAGCGCCTGAGCGAAACCGGGTTTGATCTGATCCGCCAGGTCATGGACATGCCCGACGCCATCGCCCGCGCGGCAGTCGACGGTGCCCACGCAATCATTCGGCCCCTGGAGTTCCTCGGCGTCAGGAGCGGGCAAACCGTCAAAGTGCCTGGGGTCTATCTGCTCGGCTCATCGGCCGACAGCACCGCACCACAGGTGCTGCTCGCACCTCACAGCCCTCGACACGGGATAAAAGAATACGAAAACGAAACGCAGCTGCTGACAGAACTGAAGACCGGTGGCGCACTGCTCGACTGGGTCCTTATGAACCTGGAGAATCCTGACCGGATAATGCTGGAGACCCGGATGGCGACGCGCACGAACCGGGTTGCAAGAGCCACGCAGGAGACCACTGACACCCCCGTGACGGAAGTTACACTGGCGTCCCATCCAATCAAGGGGCACTTGTTCGGGCACCTGTTCAATGACAATGCCGCGTTGTTGGGCCGATTGCTCGGTTGTCAGTCCGATGACAGAAAGCAGAGTGAGTGGGCAACCATCAAGCACGTACTGGGCGAAGACCTGCACGAGGCGTATTCGTTTTTCATGGGCAAACTCGCCTACCCCGTCACGGTGTGGAACAGTTATCAGGACATCAAGCAATCCGCCGAAGACCTGCAAACGCACAAATGGGGCGCGGCCATCAGGGAATTCATCAGCGGGATCGCACAACTCGCTTCATTGCGCCAATCGTTGGACACCCACGCGCCACCGACTTCTACGCCATCCGCACCGGCACCAGCAAAACCCGACGCTCGCTGCAAATGGCAGGACATCAAGGTCACCGCCCCCGAGCGCACAGGCTTGAAGCGTCATGAAAGCCTCCATGTCGACCTGAACTCGCTGACGCCCGACTCAACGCCCGGGCTCTACGCGCATCCGACGACTAACCAACTTTACGGGCCGGTTGAAGGCAAAGTGTATCCGGTGACAAAACGCGGCAGCCGCTGGCGCATCGCCGACACACAGACGCTCGGCCCTTATCTGCGTCAAAATGTATCGAAACAATGGGTGCTCGACCGGAATACATCGACGCCGCAATTCGGCCTCATGGATCGGCTGGATGCGGCGGCAGTGGCTTGGGGTGGCATGAACATCGACGCCCATGGAATGCCGCAGATACGTCGGTTTTTCCCGCAAAAGGCACGTCAAATCGACGAAGCGCTGGACCTGGCAACGACCTATGCCTGGAACAGCTTTCGAAACCTGCAGTTGCTGAAGACATCCGACGACACGGAAACCCCCGTGCATCAACTCATCAAACGTTTCATGGATGTGCCGCAAGTGCTGCCCGCGCATGTCGAGAAACTGGAAAAAGTCGTGGGCGAGATGTTTGCCGCGTTGTTAGACCCTACTCTCAGAAAGGCCAAGTCCGATCGATTTGTCGTCGGCAGGCTGATCGAAGGTGCAGAAAGTACATTCGGCTTTATCGTCCCAAAGGACACCAAGAAGAAAATCTATCTGGCAGAAAGATTCTTCACTCCCGGTTTCGACTATTACCGCGAGCATCTTTCCGACACGGCCTTCCCGATCAACACGCATGCCCGGGCGGTGACTCTGCTGCATGAGCTTTCGCACATTGCTTGTAAAACCGAGGACATTTCCTATCTGGACCCTGGCAGGCCCTTCACTGACCTGATCGGCACGGCCAGCGTGACCGCCACTGATTTCAAGAATGCATTGACCGAAGTTCAGGACACCGCGCTTTCGATCAAGACACCTTACACACAACTGTTCATGACCCAGGATCCCGACACCGGCGAGTGGGAAGATCCGGGAAGCTCTACGTATGAAAATACTGATCGGGTCAAAGAGCATATCCTGACGTTGACCGGCGCAGAAAACCTGAGTGGTGCTCGCGAAACTTTCAAAAAAGTTTCGCTGACCAGGCTGGCGGTACAACTCGCCAATGCCGACAGCGTGGCCTGGTTAATCAGTCATCTCGGACGTCAGTTACACGTCGATACACCTTGACTCCAGAAAATAAACAGCCGTTTTGATGGGTAAATGCCATGACGGCTGTTTCTCGCAGACTGCCCTCAAGGTTAGAATGCAGGAAATCAGGATGAGTCAATGACCGACAGCCCTTTCTCACAAGCCGACTATGACGCCATCACCGATGCCGCTGCGCACTGGTGCATGCGACTGCACGCCAGCGATTGCACCCCGCAAGAGCGGCAAGCCTTCGAGCAGTGGCGGGATGCGCATCCGCTGCATGCGTTCGAGTACGAGGCGATGCTGGAGATCTGGGAAGTCGCGGAAGATTTGCCGCGTCTTGAGACCGTCGTACCCATCACTCGCGCCAAGCCTGCAACGCCTTGGCGCACCTTCGGCATTGCCGCCGCCGTATGCGCCCTGGCGCTGCCACTGGCGGCGTACAGTGGCTGGAAGCTGGGCTTGCTGCCCAATTCGTACCAGCATTTCGAAGCCAGCAATGCGGTCCGCCAGGTCACCCTGAGCGATGGCAGTCAGGTCGAGTTGAACCTGGGCACCGAACTGACCTTCAGTAATTACAAGGATCAGCGCCGGGTTACGCTGGATAAGGGCGAAGCGTTTTTCAGTGTCAGCCACGACGCCACTCACCCCTTTGTCGTCAAGGCGGCGGACGGCAGAATTCGGGTCACCGGGACCAAATTCAACGTCTGGATGTATGAGGATCAGGTGCGCGTGAACCTGATCGAAGGCTCGGTACTGGTCAGCAGCAATGATGACCTGCCGGGTGACGGTCTGCGTCTGGGGCCATCCATGCAGGCGCGCTATAAACACGGCGACTTCACGCCGCAAATCAGCCAGACCTACGCCAATGACACGTCACTGGCCTGGCGCCACGGCAAACTGGTGCTCGATGACCTGGCGTTATCCGAAGCCCTGCCCTTGATCAATCGCTATCTGGAAAACCCCATGATGGTGGCTGACAACAGCACCGGCGCGATCCGCCTGGGCGGCATCTACAACATCAAGGAACTCCACAACCTGGTGGCGACGCTGCCCAGGGTGTTGCCGGTCTACCTGACTCGCAACAAGGAAGGCAATCCGGTCCTCAACTCCATTCCGCAACAAACCCCTAAAAGCTGAAAGGCCGCAACCCTGGCGGGGTGCGGCCTTTTTCATTCAATCACGCTTCGTTTTACTTTTTGGCCACCTTCCCGGCTTTTTCATCCTGTTCACGGATCGTCTGCGCCTGATACTGCGGGTCCGACGTGATCTGCTGTTCGGTGAACGGCAACACACTCAACTGTTTCTTCGAGAAGGCCAGGGTCTGGTCATTGGCATATTTCGACGCCGGGTCGCTGGACAGCGAAAACGCCAGCAGCCCTTTGGCCTGCGGCCCCTTGTCATCGAAAGTCACTACCTGCAAATAGCTGGTGCCGCTGACCACTTCGCGTTTGCCATCGGTCCTCGGCACACTCTGGATGGCGTTGTAAACGCCCAGTGTGCCTGGCCCGCCATGAATCGGCGTCTGCTGGCCGCCGCTGCTCACCACCTGAATATCGCCCCAACGGCTGTCGGCCTTGAGCCCCGACTTGCTGACCATTTCCACCGACGCCAGCATCGCCTCGCGCAAGGCCTTCGCAACCTCCGGGCGATCGACCGCCAGGCCGCGCGGGGTGTGTTGCGGATCTTTCGGATCGAACCCGACACGCCACACCTCCGGCGTTTCCTGCAACGATTCCATGACGTTCTGGAAATGGACAAAACCAAGACCGCTGTCCAGATTCGCACTGCGATCCCAGGCCTTCAGGCTGGCACACAGCGGTGTGAGCGTCGGCGCATCGGCGCCCAGGTCCTCCGCGCAGAATCGCAACAGGTCCGGCATGACCTGAGCCGCCTGATACACCTGATCGTCCATCACCATCCGTTGCAGATCCGCCGCCCCGATCGGGCCGGCCTTGTTCAACGTGCCGAGGCGATCCAGGGCAAAGCGTGAACGCAGACCCAACGGCTGACCGTCCTGGCTGATCAATGGCGAGAAACCGGTGAGCGGCTGCGCCGGGTTGGCCATCCATGCCGAATCGTTGGAATGCTGTACAAAGTCCTTGCGCAACAGTTGCGGCAACTTGTCCGACGCATAGATGCCTTTTTGCGCCGCCGTCGGGTCGATGTCCCAGGCACAGGCGCTGTTGGAACCGTCGAGCACGATCAGTTCCAGTCCGGCCCGTGGATCGCTGCACTTGGCCAGTTTGTCGGCATTGACGTTCGGCACCACCGACAGGTTCATGTACAGCGTCTGGCCCTGATCGTCCGCCGCCAGGGTGTTGACCCACGGGATGCCCTGGATCTTGTGGACCGATGCCTGCAATTCCTTGAGGCTGACCGCGCGGTTCATCGCGTACCACTGCTGCAGCACCCGGTCGTTATCGAGGTTGGCATCGCGCAAGCTGTAGGCGAACTGATTGTCCCAATCCAGTTTTCCAGGCCATTGCACAATCGGGCCGAACTGCGAGCTGTAGACCACGTGCGAAACCGCGCGCGTCTGCCCGTCAGGCTGTTTCACGTTCACGGTCACGGTCTGCTGCTTCATCGGCAACGACTTGCCGTCGAGCAGATAGCGGGTCGGATCCTTCGGATCGAGTTGCAGGCGATACAGGGTGAAATGCTTGGACGAATCCACGGTGTGGGTCCAGGCCAGGTGTTGGTTGAAGCCAATGTTGATCATCGGCAGGCCGGGCAACGCGGCGCCCATCACGTCCAGCTTGCCGGGTATGGTCAGGTGCATTTGATAGAAACGCATCCCGCCGACCCACGGGAAATGCGGGTTGGCCAGCAACATGCCACGGCCATTGAACGAACGCTCGCTGCCCACCGCGACGGCGTTGCTGCCGCGATCAAGGGCAAAGCGCTGCCTGCGTACATCGGCGATCTGGAACGACGCGGACGCGTCTGAGTTTCGAGCGACGGCTTTGGGTGGCATGGCACCGGCCAGTGCTTCGGCAAACTGCCCGACGCCCCCTTCGACCAGCAGGCGACGGGTCAACTTGACCAGGTCCTGCGCGGTAATGTCCCGCACCCACTCACCCTGGCATTGCTGCGGCAAACCTTGCGCGCGACGTTCCGTCAGCAAACGGTTGTAACCCGCCACATACCCTTCAATGAGGTCGCGGACTTCCGGCGTTTGTGCCTGCCAGAACGCGGAGACAGCCTGCGGTGTATTCAGCCAGTTGAAGAAGACGTCGCTGACCTGGTTTTCGCGCTCTTCGACCGTGAACTGCTCCGGGCCGAAATACCGTGAACGTTCGCCGTTCACCGTGGTGATCTCATTGGCCAACAGGCACAGATTGTCCTGAGCGTAGGCGTAGCCGATGCCATAGCCCAGACCACGCTCGTTTTCAGCGCGAATGTGCGGCACGCCGAAGCTGGTCCGGCGGATATCGGCTGTCGCCTGGTCCGGCTGGCTGCGCGCGTTTGCCGCAAGACTCAAGCCCACCAACACCCCGGCAAGGCTCAATCGGGTTAATTGCCTGGTAATAATCACGCTCGCTCCTGATCCAATACGCTTGATGCCATCTGTAGGAGCGAGCTTGCTCGCGATGGACGTAAGGGCGACGCGTTCATCCAGGAAATACGCGTCATCGTTAACGTCCATCGCGAGCAAGCTCGCTCCTACAGTAGGAACGAAATTCAAGACAAAAATTTAGGGCGCTAAAGGGCGTTTCTGCGGGGGTTTACAAGCTTCTGACGTGATGGCGACAAAATTTCTACATCTGAGCCTTCATGATTTGAGTCGCTCGTACGTCTTATTGAGTAAGAGCACCCAACACATCTTTCCGGTTCAGGCTCTGAAAAGGAGTTTTTGCATGTACAACTCGCAACTGCCAACGGACGGTAGCACTGCACCAATGGGCACTTCCATGGGCTCGGGCCTGTTCACTCAGCGTACCGAACGGCACGGCAACGAACGGATCCGGGTTCTGCTCAAGAGCTTTGGCCTGCGCACCAGTCTGATCCGCCTGAAAGTCATCGATGCCTTGCTGACCGCCGCCGACAGCGACCGCAGTCTGGGGGTGCGCGGTGTACACAGCCACTTGCTGGACCTGGATATTCCCTTGTCCTTTCTCAGTGTGCGCGAAGTGTTGAAGCGCTTGTACAGCGAAGGCGTGATTATGCTGAATGCAGACAAGAGCTACAGCCTGCATCCGCAGGCTGCCGCCGTTCTGCACGGCGAGTAATCCTGTCGGCGGGCGTCGCTCAGGGTTTGACCTTGCGGCGCATCACGCCATTGATCACTACCACGATCACCGCCACGCCAATGGCGATGTACTGAAACAGCTTTTCGCTGATGACCCCGGCATTCTGCAAATACGAAAGGCCAAACATGATCCCCAGCACCACCAGGGAGATCAGAATCGAGTATTTCAAACGTTGCGACTGGGTCATTGCCCTTTTCCTTAAACAAAAAGCTTAAACGTAAGCCTGAACGTGAACCTGAAAAATGTATCCGGTTTGTATCCGGATGCATGCCAAGCCCCTACCGTTTTTCGGGGATGCGGCGCTGCAAACGGGGTCTCATGTTACAGCCGATGAAGAGTTTTGGCTTCATAGCGGCGATAACCATGAGGATTTTCAAATGTTCCGTCGAATCACACTGTTGATTCCCCTGATTGCCCTGCTTTCCCTGAGCGGCTGCATTATTTTCCCCCACGGCGGCTGGCACGGCGGTCACTATTACGACGGCCGTGGCGGACCAGGTTACTACCAGCATCGCTGAGGTTTTTCAGCGAGCTGACTGATCCCTGAAAAAGTCATTTCCCGGCTGCGCGCAAAGCTCGATCATCCAGTCAACGAACACCCGTACCCGCCGCGACAACTGACGGTGAGGAGGATAAAGCGCCGTCAGCGGCATCGCCGGTGGCGGCACTTCCCTCAGCACCTCGATCAATCCACCCTCCTTGATACGCCGGGCCACGTGGTAGTACGGCGCCTGCACCAACCCATATCCGGCCTCACACGCCGCCAGATACCCATCGGCACTGTTGACCGAGACATGCCTGGGCAGATTGACCGGTTGTAGCTGGCCATCGACGACAAATTCCAGCCCGTAGCGTTTGCCGTTGCTGGCGACGTACTCCACCATTTGATGCCCTGCCAGATCGGTGAAACCCTGTGGCGTGCCATGACCCTGCAAGTAGTCGGGGCTGGCGCAGGTGACCTGGTCCAGCATCGCCAGCGGCCGCGCCACCAGTGAATCATCGAGAGACGCGCCGCCGCGCAACACGCAATCGACACCTTCGCGAATCAGGTCGACAGGCCGGTCATTCAAACCGATTTCCAGCTCAATCAAGGGATAGCGGGCGGTGAATTGCGGCAATGCCGGGATCACCACCAAACGCCCTATGCCCGCGGGCATGTCTACGCGCAACAGACCTTTGGGGTTGTGCCGCGCGGCGGAGAATACCGCTTCGGTTTCCTCAATGTCCGCCAGCAACCGCACGCAACGAGGGTAATAGGCGGCGCCGTCGAGGGTCAGGCTGATCTGCCGCGTGGTGCGTTGCAGCAGTTGCACCCCCAGATGGCTTTCCAGTTGCTTGATCAGAATGGTCACCGAGGCACGGGGAATTTGCAGGCTGTCCGCCGCTTTGGCAAAGCCGCCCAGCTCGACGATTCGGGTGAACACGCGCATGGCGTTGAAACGGTCCATTGTTGTTTGCACCGGCTAATTATTTAGAAATCATGAATAGTGATAGCAGTTTTAGCCGGTTTATCTCATTTCTGTCGAGGTCGACAATAGGCTTCACATTCACAGGGAGCTGATTTCATGCAAACACGTCAACTGGGCAAGAACGGTCCACAGGTCAGTGCAATCGGCTTGGGCTGCATGGGCATGACCGATTTCTACACGACGGGCGTCGACACCCGCGAGGCCACGGCCACCCTGCACCGGGCGCTGGAACTGGGCATCAATATGCTCGACACCGCCGACATGTACGGCCCGCACACCAACGAAGAATTGATCGGCAAAGCCATCGCCGGCAAACGCGATCAAGTGTTTCTGGCGAGCAAGTTCGGCATCGTGCGCGACCCGGGAGATTCAACGGCCCGCGGGGTCAACGGCCGACCGGACTATATTCGTGCCTCCATCGACGGCACCCTCAAGCGCCTCGGTGTCGACACCCTGGACTTGTATTACCAGCACCGTATCGACCCACAAGTGGCCATCGAGGAAACCATCGGCGCCATGGCCGAACTGGTCAAGGCCGGCAAGGTGCGTTACCTGGGATTGAGCGAGGCATCGGCGGCGACGCTGGAACGGGCGAACAAGGTCCATCCGATCAGTGCGCTGCAAAGCGAGTACTCGTTGTGGAGCCGTGACCAGGAAGAAAACGGCTGTCTGGCCACGTGTCAGCGGCTGGGCATCGCCTTTGTCCCGTACAGCCCGTTGGGCCGGGGGTTTCTGACCGGCGCACTGAAAAGCGCGGATGATTTCGCGGCAGACGACTACCGTCGTTTCAGTCCCCGGTTTCAGGGCGACAACTTCGCGAAGAACCTATTGCTGGTGCAGCAGGTTCAGGACCTGGCGGCGAAAAAAGGTGTGACAGCGGGCCAACTTGCGCTGGCGTGGGTGCTGGCACAGGGTGAGTACCTGATCCCGATTCCGGGGACCAAACAGCGCAGGTATCTGGAAGAGAACGTGGCGGCGCTGGAGGTCAAACTGAGCCGCGAAGAGTTGCACGCGCTGGAAGCCATCTTCCCGGCGAATGCCACCGCCGGTTTGCGGTACCCCGAAGAAGTCATGAAGTTGCTCGACCGCTGACCTGCACCTGTGGGAGCGAGCAAGTCGAATCGTCGCACCGCCGCTCCCACAGGTTCAGTATCACTTCGAAACAATCTCTCGCCTCGTCGTTGGCTAAAATGGTCAGAATGCGTTTTTTCGCCCGCCATCCGAGTCGAGATATTCCCCATGCGAACCCACCTGCGTCTGGTCGCCCTGAGCGCCCTGTTTATCTCCTCCCTGACCCAGGCCGCCGACCTGATCCCGATCGAAGTCCACCGCGATGCCAACTGCGGCTGCTGCAAAAAATGGATCAGTCACCTGGAGGCCAACGGTTTCAAGGTCGAAGATCACGTCGAAGCCAACATGAGCGAATTCAAGCAACAGCACGGCGTGCCTCCGCGCCTGGCGTCCTGCCACACCGGTTTGATCAACGGCAAGTTCGTCGAAGGCCATGTCCCGGCCGATCAGGTGCTGGCCCTGAGCAAGCGCGATGACCTGTTGGGTGTGGCTGCCCCCGGCATGCCGATGGGTTCGCCGGGCATGGAAATGGACGGCATGAGCGATGCCTACCAGGTGATCGGTCTGAAAAAGGACGGCACTGATGTGGTGGTGGCGGACTACGCTGCCCATTGATGTTCGGTGCGTACATCGGCCTGTTCTTCGCCGCATTCGGGGCGGCGACGCTGTTGCCGTTGCAATCCGAAGCACTGCTGGTGGGGTTGTTGCTCAGCGAGCAGTATTGGCTCTGGTCGCTGCTGGCGGTCGCGACTCTGGGCAATGTCCTCGGCTCGCTGTTCAACTGGTGGCTGGGACGCGGTATCGAGCGCTTCCGCGACCGTCGCTGGTTTCCGGTCAGCCCGCAGCATCTGGAAAAGGCCCGGGTTCATTATCAGCGCTACGGCCATTGGTCATTGTTGCTGAGCTGGGTGCCCGTTATCGGTGATCCGCTGACCCTGGTCGCCGGGGTGATGCGCGAGCCGCTGGGGCGCTTCCTTGTGATCGTGACCCTCGCCAAAGGCGCCCGTTATGGTGTGCTGGCCCTGGCGACTCTGGGCTGGATGGGTTGAACGGTCACTCGCCGCGATTGCCTGTGCTTAATGTTTCCCTAATCATGCCGATCCAGCATCGGCCGATTTCCTGTGGAGTTTACCCATGCCCCTCGCCCGCGCCCGTTGGCTACCCGGCCTGCTGCTGGCCGCCGCACTGCCCGTCATCGCTGCCGAAGGCCCGGAATACGGGCCGGAGCTGCAAGGCTTCGAGTATCCCTACACGGTCAAGCATTTCGCCTTTGAGTCCCAGGGCAAATCCCTGCAAATGGGCTACATGGACGTCGCCGCCCATGGCAAGGCCAACGGACGCAGCGTCGTGCTCATGCACGGCAAGAATTTCTGCGGCGCCACTTGGGACACTTCGATCAAGGCCTTGAGCGACGCCGGTTACCGCGTCATCGCGCCGGATCAGATCGGTTTCTGCACCTCCAGCAAACCGGACAACTACCAGTACAGCTTCCAGCAACTGGCGACCAACACCCAGCAACTGCTCAAAGCCCTCGGCATCCAGAAAGCGACCCTGCTCGGGCATTCCACCGGCGGCATGCTCGCTACCCGTTATGCACTGCAATATCCCGAGCAGGTTGAACAACTGGCCCTGGTCAATCCCATCGGCCTGGAAGACTGGAAAGCCCTCGGCGTACCCTATCGCACGGTGGATCAATGGTACGAACGTGAGCTGAAACTGACCGCCGACGGCATCCGCACCTATGAACGCAACACCTACTACGGCGGTCGCTGGAAACCCGAATTCGATCGCTGGGTGGACATGCTCGCCGGCCTCAATAAAGGGCCGGGGCATAAGCAAGTGGCGTGGAACTCGGCGCTGATCTACGACATGATCTTCACCCAGCCGGTGTACTACGAGTTCAAGGACCTGAAGATGCCGACGCTGTTGCTGATCGGTACGTCCGACACCACGGCCATCGGCAGCGACATCGCCTCGCCCGAGGTCAAGGCGAAACTCGGTCACTACGACGTGCTCGGCAAACAAGTCGCGAAGCTGGTTCCCCAGTCGACGCTGGTCGAATTCCCCGGCATGGGTCATGCGCCGCAAATGGAAGAACCGGAAAAATTCCACCAGGCCCTCCTCGCCTGGCTGAACAAAACCAACCCCGTTCGTTGATGAGGTAAGGCTGATGGCTGTGCAGATTGCGGTAATCGATGACTGGCAGGATGTGGCGCGCAATGTCGTGGACTGGTCGGCGCTGGACGCCATTGGCCAAGTGAGTTTTATCCATGATTACCCGGCCGACAACGAGACGCTGGCAGCACGCCTGGGCGAGTTTGAAGTGATCTGCGTGATGCGCGAGCGCACCCGGTTCGACGAGGATCTGCTGCGCCGGCTACCGAAACTCAAACTGCTGGTCACCGGCGGCATGCGCAACGCCGCGCTCGACCTCAAAGCCGCTGCCGCCCTCGGCATTCAGGTCAGTGGCACCGACAGCTACAAACACGCCGCGCCGGAACTGACCTGGGCGCTGATCATGGCTGCGACCCGCAACCTTGTCGTGGAAGCCAATGCCCTGCGCGCAGGCTTTTGGCAGCAAGGCCTGGGGGGCGACTTGCACGGCAAGACCCTGGCGATTCTCGGTTTGGGCAGCATCGGTCAGCGAGTCGCGCAGTTCGGTCAGGTGTTCGGCATGCGGGTGATTGCCTGGAGCGAGAACCTGACCGCCGAACGCGCCGCCGAAGCTGGCGTGACCTATGTGAGCAAACAGGCACTGTTCGAACAGGCCGACGTGCTGTCCGTGCATCTGGTGCTCAGCGACCGCAGCCGCGGATTGGTCGACGCGCAGGCACTGGACTGGATGAAGCCTACGGCGCTGCTGGTCAACACCGCACGCGGGCCGATTGTCGATGAAGCGGCGCTGATCAAGGCACTGCAGAAACAGCGCCTGGCCGGGGCAGCGCTGGATGTGTTCGAGCAGGAACCCTTACCGGCTCATCACCCGTTCAGGACGTTGGAGAATGTGTTGGCGACGCCGCATGTCGGGTATGTCAGCCAGCAGAATTACCATCAGTTCTTTTCGCAGATGATCGAGAATATTCAGGCCTGGTCAGCTGGCTCACCGATCCGACTGCTGGGCTGAATGTAGGAGCGAGCTTGCTCGCGATGGACTGGAAAGCGCCGCGTTGATTCAGAAAGCACGCGTTATCGTTATCCACCATCGCGAGCAAGCTCGCTCCTACAGACTTTCATCGCCACAAATGCCGCCGTCACATACGGCACCGTCACCACGTCCTTGCCACGCAGTTCAGGCTCGGCATCAATCAACGCCTGCACCTGCTCATCCACCTTTGCCCGCTCCACTGCCGGCAATGCCGAGACGAAACTGGTGGAGCGCACGCGGTTGAACATCACATCTTCCGGCGAGCCCGTATGCCCATGGCTGAACTGCTGCTCTTGCAGCGGTCCGAACGCGACATGCGGAAAAGCCTGACGCCAGGCTCCGGTGTAGAAACGCGGGGTATCGCCCTCCAGCGCATTGACGATCGCATCCAGTTTGGGCACCCAGCTCACGCGCGTGTCGCGCAGGTTCCACACCAGCCCCAGCTTGCCGCCGGGTTTGAGCACCCGGGCAATTTCAGTCAGGGCTTCGCCGCTGGAAAACCAGTGGAAGGCCTGGGCGCAGATCACCACATCCACCGACGCGTCCGGCAGCGGCAGGTCCGTGGCCGTGCCACTTACCACCAAAACATCAGGCCAGGCTTCAGATAGTTTTTCGAGCATCTGCGGCACCGGATCCACGGCAATCACCTGCGCACCGGTCGCCACCAGCCGACCGGTGAACTTGCCAGTCCCGGCGCCCAGATCGACCACGGATTTATCCGCGTTCAAACCCAGCGTGCCTGTCAGCCAGTCGGCCACTTGCGGCGGATAATCCGGACGACCGCGAACGTAGGTGTCGGCAGCGGTTTTGTAACCGGCGGCCGCTGAGTGATGGACCTGGTACATGACAAAGCTCCAGAACGACTTCGAACGCTGTCGAGCATAGCGCCTCGATTTGCGCTTTCCTTGAAAAGACTGCCAGAAAGAAATGAATAATTGTTCACCCTGCGGTGTTCACTTGGCATCGCCCATGAGGATTGCCCATGAACAACCTGAACCCGGATTCGCCGATACGTTACGACCGCCTGACCATGACGCTGCACTGGCTGACCGCCGTGCTGGTGATCGGCCTGTTCGCCAGCGCCCAGGTCTGGGAACAACTGGCCAAGGGCACGCCACTGCGCAAGGAGTTGCAAGCGTTGCACATATCCTGCGGCATCCTGCTCGCGGTGATCGTCATCGCCCGACTGCACTGGCGTCTGTCCCGGGGCCGGCGCTTGCCGCCCGCCAATCGGGGCGTCATGACTATGACGGCGAAGACCGCGCACCTGGCGCTCTATGCGTTGTTGCTGAGTCAGATCGTGCTGGGTTTCCTGTTTCGCTGGGCCCAGGCAGAACCGTTCAACTTTTTTGGCCTGTTCGATGTCCCAACCTTGATCAGCTTCGATAAAAGCATGAAATCGGTGTTCGGCGGCCTGCACGAACAGGTGGCGTGGGCCATCGTGATTCTGGCCGGGCTGCATGCGCTTATGGCGCTGGTTCACCATTACGGCTTGCGTGATAACACTTTGCGCCGCATGTTGCCGGGGCGTGGTTCGAACTGAAACGAATAATCCTGTGGAGCTTCGCCATGAATAGCCGTTTTGCTGTTTTTACCGCCCCGCTGCTGCTCGCCGTTGCATTGTCCAGCTCCCTGGCATTGGCCAACGGCGATGACGAAGAACCCGCCAAACCCAATTGCCCCAAAGGCCAGGTCTGGGACAGCAAATCGCAGAAATGCGTGATGCAGACCAGCAGCCTCGTACCGGACGCCGATCGCACCGACTACGCCTACCGCCTGGCCAGGGACGGGCATTATGAAGAAGCCCTGGCCTTGCTCGATACGCTGAAAAACCCGAACACCGCCAAGGCGCTTAACTATCGCGGCTATGCCACGCGTAAACTGGGGCGCACCGACGAGGGCATCGGTTATTACCTGAAATCGGTCGAACTCGATCCGCAGTACGCGCAAGTCCGCGAGTACCTTGGCGAAGCTTATGTGATCAAGGGCCGCCTGGACCTCGCGCAAGAGCAGTTGCAGCAGATCAAATCGATTTGCGGCAGCGCCTGCGAGGAATACCAGGACCTGGCCGAAGCCATCCACGATTCATCGAAAACCTGACAGGACGGAGGTCGCCATCGCCAGCGATCAGGCAATACGGGCAGAGCTGGGCCAGCACCTGGCGCGTTTATGGCGCTACGGCCTGCTGCTGTCCCGGCAACGGCATGTCGCCGAAGACCTGGTGCAGGCCACCTGCGTGCGGGCGCTTGAGCGTGCCGGGCAATTTGTCCCCGGCACCCGCATGGACCGCTGGTTGCTGAGCATCCTGCATTCGATCTGGCTCAACGAAGTGCGCGCGCGGCGGGTGCGCCAGGGCCAGGGGCAGGTGGATGCCGATAGCGCCCTGTCGTTCGACGGTGAACACGCCGCGCAAACCCACGTGCTCGCGACGCAGGTGATCCGGCGCGTCGATGCACTGCCCGAAGCCCAGCGCGAAACCGTGTTTCTGGCCTACGTCGAAGGTTTGTCCTATCGCGAAGTCGCCGAAGTGCTGGACGTGCCCATCGGCACGGTCATGAGCCGACTGGCCGCCGCACGAGCGAAACTGGCCGAGTATCCGCCGTTGTTGCACGCCGTGCCGAACCCAACCACCGGAGAACGTCGATGAACGATCACGCAAAACCATCGGACGAGCAACTGGTGGCCTACCTGGACGACCAACTCGATACTGACCAGCGCAACCGCATCGACGCGGCCATCGCCGAAGATTCGGTGCTCAACCTGCGCCTGCAATGGCTGGCACGCAGCAGCCTGCCATTCCGGGAGGCCTACGATGAAGTGACACAACAGGCACCGGTGGACCGCTTGCACGCCATGCTCGACACCTTGCCCTCGCCAGCCCCGCCCGCGATGAGTCGACGCTGGTTTCTTGCCGCGGCGGCCGGCCTGGTGGTGAGCGGTGTGTTGGCGGACCGGTTGTTTCTCGGCTGGCAATCGAGTCAGCCAAAAAACAACTGGCGTGGGCTGGTGGCGGACTATATGGCGCTGTACGTGCCACAAACCCTGGAACACCTGCCCAACGACGAAGCCACGCAACGCGCGCAACTGCGCACCATCGACGCACGCCTGGGGCTGAGCCTTTTGCCAGCGCAACTGGCCCTGCCACGCCTCGAACTCAAACGCGCGCAAATCCTCGAGTACGACGGCATGCCCATCGCCCAGATTACTTATCTGGACCCCGCGCATGGTCCCATGGCGTTATGCATCACCCGCTCCAACAGCGGCAGCCGGCACTTCGCGCACGAGCGTCGGCACGGGATGAACGTGGTGTATTGGGCGGACATGGAGCATGCGTGGATGCTGATCGGGCATAACCCGGCGTCGGAGCTTGAGGCGATGGCGAAGGTGTTGCGCGGCCGGTTGAGCACTTGATCAGGCCGGGGTGGGAAGCCACAACCGGAACCGCGCGCCGCCCAGCGGCGAAGGCTCGACTGTGAGCGAGCCGCCCTGCGCTTCCAGCGCCCGACGGCTGATCGCCAGCCCCAGACCAAACCCGCCAGTCGCTCGATCCCGACTGCGGTCCAGGCGGTAGAACGGCTCAAAAATTCGCTCGCGTTCGTCATCGGGAATGCCGATCCCGTCGTCATCGACCCAGATTTCACACCCCTTTGCACAGACCTGCACACCAATCTGAATGCGCTTCTCGCAATAGCGCATCGCGTTGCGCAGCAAGTTCTGAATCGCGCGGGCGGTCAGGCGCGGGTCGAGGCTGAAGCGTTCGAGCTGGCCGTGAAGCAGCACATCAATCACGATTTCCGGAGACTCCAGCTCTTCATCGACACTGCCCAGAATGCTGTCGATGAATTCATCCAGCGACACTTCAACCTGTTCCGGCAAACGCGCCGGGTTTTGCAGGCGGCTGTAGGACAGCAGCTCCAGCACCAGTTCGTCGAGTTCACGGATGTGCGCAACCAGGCCTTGCAAGCGCTCGCGGCTGGCGGCCGGCAAGTCATCGGACAGCGCCAGGGCCAGGCCAAAGTCCAGGCGCGTCAGCGGCGTGCGCAACTCGTGGGAGACTGCATTGAGCAAATCCCGCTGTTGGTTGAGCAGGTTTTCAATGTCGCCAGCCATGGTGTCGAATACGTTGGCCAGGCTACCGATATTGGAGCTGGCGGAAATCTTCGTGCGCTCGCTCAAGTGACCTTTACCGAAGCGTTCAGCGGTGCCTTTAAGGCGTTCCAGATCGCGCCAGTGCGGGCGCAGCCATACCAGCAGACACGCCAGCATCGTCGCGCCGATCAGCACGTTGATGCTCCAGTACAACAAATTGACGTCCAGCGGGTCCGGCGGCACGACCATTTGCACCACCGTTTGTTGGTTCAACGGTGTCACCGCCAAGGTGCGCCAGCCCCAGTCGCCGATACGTACCACGCTCTCGCCACGCTGCAAACGCTTCTGCTCTGCCAGGGTCAAGCCAGGATCGTCATTGCCGGTCAGAACGATGTGCAGCGGGTCGAATTCCTTGTCCATCTCGCTCGCCAACGCCGGCCATTGTGCCTCGGGCACGGCGTGAAACTGCTTGACGATGAGGGTTTGCAGCCCGCGGGAATAATCGAGGTTGTAGGTAACGAAGCGCTCCTGGAAGACCTTGATCACCACGTCAGGCACCAGATAAATCGCCGCGCTGTAGGAGACGATCGTCACCAGATACAGGCGAAACAGGATTCTGAACATCGCCTCAGCATTCCCACTCGGAGCGGCTGAACAAATAACCCTTGCCCCACACGGTCTTGATCTTGCGCGCTTCACCGGCGTGGTCGTCGAACTTGCGCCGCAACTTGGAAATCGCCACGTCCACCGAGCGGTCGGTGCCGTTGAATTCGATACCGCGCAGGCGTTGCAGGATCTGGTCGCGGCTCAGCACTTCGCCGGCATGCCGGGCCAGCACCACCAGCAGGTTGTATTCGCCGCTGGACAACTCGACCAGTTGCTCGCGCCAGGTCACGGTGCGCTCGGACAGGTCGATGCACAGATTGCCCATGAGAATGCGGTCGTTGGCGGCCTGCGGTTCGCTGAGGCTGCTGCGGCGCAACAGCGTACGGACGCGGGCCAGCAACACCCGGGGTTCGCAGGGTTTGGTGACGTAGTCATCGGCGCCCATTTCCAGGCCCAGCACCTGGTCGTGGCTGTCGTCGCGGGCGGTGAGCATCAGGATCGGCAGCGTGGCCGAGTCCGCGCGCAGCAAGCGACAGACTTGCAGGCCGTCGAGGCCCGGCAGCATCAGGTCGAGGATCACCAGGTCCGGCGGATTGACCCGCGCCCGTTCACGCACGTGATCGCCGCGGCTGATGACGCTGACGGAATAGCCGTTGCGTTCCAGGTAGCTGGCAATCAGTTCGGAGAGCGCGGTGTCGTCTTCGACCAGGAGGATGTTGGGCATTGGGTGTTTCCAGAAAGTGCAGTGGCGCCTGTTATGCCGCCATCGCTAGCAGGCTAGCTCCCACAGGGGTTTGATGTGAGCACAGATTTTGTGAACATCCCCAATCTACTGTGGGAGCTAGCCTGCTAGCGAAGGCGGCCTGATAGTCGCAATAAATTTCAAGCCGTGAAGGATATACGCCCTCACCCGCCCCTGAGTAAAACCCTTACACAATTTCACACAGCACCAACAAAGCTTCACCGCTACCCTCGTCGGCTCCCCGTAGGATGCGGGAGTTCATTATTGGGGTATTTACATGTCAAAGAACCTGCTTGCCAAGCTCAGCCTGCTGGCACTGGCGTTGACGCTGAGCGCTTGTGACAAGTCCTCGATCGCCGAAGAACAGGCGCCACTGGCCACCGTGCGCATCGAAACCCTCGACGCCCGGCCTCTGTCGATCACCAGCGAACTGAGCGGGCGGATTGCCGCGCCCCGGATCGCCGAAGTTCGCGCCCGTGTCGCCGGCGTCGTGTTGCAACGGGTCTTCCGCGAAGGCAGCGATGTGAAAAAAGGCGACGTGCTGTTTCGCATCGACCCCGCACCGCTCAAGGCTGACCTGGACAGCGCCGAAGCGGAACTGCGAAAAGCCGAGGCCAATGCGTTTCAGGCACGCCTGCAAGAGCAGCGTTATGCCCAGTTGATCGAAGGCAACGCCATCAGCGGTCAGGACTACGACAACGCCCGGGCCGCCGTGCGGCAAACCGCCGCCGAGGTCGCCGCCAACAAGGCCGCCGTGGAGCGGGCGAAACTCAACCTCGGCTACGCCACCGTCACCGCGCCGATTTCCGGGCGCATCGGCCGTGCACTGGTCACCGAAGGTGCGTTGGTCGGGCAGAACGAAACCACGCCACTGGCATTGATTCAGCAACTGAACCCGATCCATGCCGACCTCACCCAATCGACCCGTGAACTCAACGACCTGCGTCGCGCCTTCCGTTCCGGTCAGTTGAAGGAAGTGGGTCAGGGTCAGGCCAAAGCCACCCTGATCCAGGACGACGGCAGTCTCTATCCGCTGCCGGGCAAGCTGCTGTTCACCGACATCACCGTCGACCCGGGCACCGGCCAGATCATCCTGCGCAGCGAGTTCCCCAACCCGGACCTCGACTTGCTGCCCGGAAGCTTTGTGCGGGTGCGCCTGGAGCAAGCGGTGAATCAGCAAGGCATCAGCGTGCCGCAACGGGCCATCCAGCGTGACAGCGCCGGTATTGCTCAGGTGCTGTTGCTCGACGCGGATCAACGGGTCGGCCAGCAACCGGTTGAACTGGGCGCTGTGCAAAACGATCGCTGGATCGTCACCGCAGGCCTCAAACCCGGCGACCGCATCGTCATCGAAGGCCTGCAACACGCCAAGCCCGGCGAGAAAGTGCAGATCGACGATTCCCCTCTTCCACTTGCCCAGGCCACTGGTCAGTAAGCAGGACGCTTTTTTATGCCGCAGTTCTTTATCGATCGCCCGGTGTTTGCCTGGGTGGTTGCCCTGTTCATCCTGCTGGCTGGCGCCCTGGCCATTCCGCAGTTGCCGGTGGCGCAGTACCCCGATGTCGCGCCGCCGCAGATCGAAATCTATGCCGTGTACCCGGGCGCCTCGGCGCAAACCGTGGACGAAAGCGTGGTCAGCCTGATCGAGGAAGAGCTCAACGGCGCCGATCATCTGTTGTATTTCGAGTCCCAGAGCAGCCTGGGCAGCGCCACGATCAAGGCGACTTTCCAACCGGGCACCGACCCGGAAATGGCCCAGGTGGATGTGCAGAACCGCCTGAAAGTCGTGGAGTCGCGCCTGCCGCAAGCGGTCAATCAGCAAGGCTTGCAGGTGGAGAAAGTCTCTGCCGGTTTCCTGCTGCTGATCACCCTGACCTCCACTGACGGCAAGCTCGACGACGTGGCGCTCAGCGATTACCTGGCGCGCAACGTGATGAACGAGATCAAGCGTCTGGACGGTGTCGGCAAGGCCCAGTTGTATGGCGCCGAACGGGCGATGCGGATCTGGATCGACCCGCAGAAGCTGATCGGTTTCAACCTGACACCGGCCGACGTCAACGCGGCCATCGTCGCTCAGAACGCCCAGGTCTCGGCCGGCAGCATCGGCGATCTGCCGACCCGCACCACCCAGGAAATCACCGCGACCATTCTGGTGAAAGGCCAGCTGTCGACACCGGAAGAATTCGCCGACATCGTGCTCAAGGCCAATCCCGACGGCTCCACGGTTCGTATCGGCGATGTGGCACGGGTCGAGATCGGCAGCCAGGAATATCAGTTCGGCACGCGCCTGAACGGCAAGCCGTCCACCGCCGTCGGCGTGCAGTTGTCACCCGGCGCCAACGCCCTGAGCACCGCGACGCTGGTGCGGGCGAAGATGGATGAACTGGCGCGCTACTTCCCGGCCAACGTCGAATACAAGATCCCGTACGATACCTCACCCTTCGTCAAAGTCTCGATCACCAAGGTGGTTTACACCCTGGTCGAGGCGATGGTGCTGGTGTTCGCAGTGATGTTCCTGTTCCTGCAAAACATCCGCTACACGCTGATTCCGACCCTGGTGGTGCCGGTGGCGCTGATGGGCACCTTTGCGACCATGTTGGCGCTGGGGTTCTCGATCAACGTGCTGACCATGTTCGGCATGGTGCTGGCCATCGGCATTCTGGTGGACGACGCCATCGTCGTGGTGGAGAACGTCGAGCGGATCATGGTCACCGAAGGCCTGTCGCCGAAAGAGGCGACCCGCAAGGCGATGAAGCAGATCACCGGCGCGATCATCGGCATCACCCTGGTGCTGGTCGCGGTGTTCATCCCGATGGCGTTCATGCAGGGTTCGGTCGGGGTGATTTACCGGCAGTTCTCGTTGTCGATGGCGACGTCGATCCTGTTCTCGGCGTTCCTCGCCCTGACCTTGACCCCGGCGCTCTGCGCGACCTTGCTCAAGCCGATTCCCAAGGGCGAGCATCACGCCAAGGGCGGTTTCTTCGGCTGGTTCAACAAGCGCTTCGAGCAACTGACCGAGCGCTATCAGGGCTGGGTCGCCTATGCACTGAAACGCAGCGGTCGCTATCTGTTGATCTACGGGGTGCTGCTGGTCGGGTTGGGTCTGTGCTTCAGCCGTCTGCCCTCTTCGTTTCTGCCGGTGGAAGATCAGGGTTACACCATCACCGACATTCAACTGCCACCGGGCGCGAGCAAGAATCGAACGGTGCAGGTGGTCGAGCAAATCGAAGCCCACAACGCCACGGAACCCGGTGTCGGCGACAGCACGGTGATTCTTGGTTTCAGCTTTTCCGGTAGCGGGCAGAATGCAGCACTGGCGTTTACCACGTTGAAAGACTGGTCGGATCGCGGCAGCGACGACTCGGCGAGTTCGATCGCCGACCGCGCCAACATCGCGCTGAGCCAGATCAAGGACGCCGTGGCGTTCTCGGTCCTGCCGCCGCCGGTGGACGGCCTTGGCACGTCCAGCGGTTTCGAGTTCCGCTTGCAGGACCGTGGTGGCCTCGGCCATGCCACGCTGATGCAGGCGCGCACCGAGTTGCTGGCGGCCGCCGAGAAAAGCCCGATCCTGATGAACGTGCGCGAAAGCGCGCTGGCCGAAGCGCCGCAGGTGCAATTGATCGTGGACCGCAAACAAGCGAATGCGCTGGGCGTTTCGTTCGCCGACATCGGCAGCGTGCTGTCCACCGCCGTCGGTTCGGCCTACATCAACGACTTCCCCAATCAGGGGCGGATGCAGCGGGTGGTGGTCCAGGCTGAGGGCGATCAGCGCAGTCAGGTCGCCGATCTGCTGAAGATCCATGTGCGTAACAGCAGCGGGAAAATGGTGCCGCTCTCGGCCTTCGTCCAGGCCAAATGGACCCAGGGGCCGGCGCAA
The DNA here is from genome assembly GCF_059716135.1 of Pseudomonas sp. LBUM1651. Taxonomy (NCBI): domain Bacteria; kingdom Pseudomonadati; phylum Pseudomonadota; class Gammaproteobacteria; order Pseudomonadales; family Pseudomonadaceae; genus Pseudomonas; species Pseudomonas sp. LBUM1651. The sequence goes on from NZ_CP166805.1 coordinate 3,180,322, forward strand.
TTGACCCGTTACAACGGCTACCCGGCGATCAGTATTTCCGGCGAACCGACACCGGGTCACAGCACCGGCGAGGCGATGGCGGAAATCGAGCGACTGGTCGCGCAAGGGCCGGCAGGGTTGGGTCAGGAATGGACCGGGCTGTCGTTGCAGGAACGGCTGTCCGGCAGCCAGGCGCCTATTTTGCTCGGTTTGTCGCTGCTGATCGTGTTCCTGTGCCTGGCGGCGTTGTATGAGAGTTGGTCGATTCCGACCTCGGTGCTGCTGGTGGTGCCGCTCGGTGTGCTCGGCGCGGTCCTGGCAGTGACGCTGCGCGGGATGCCCAACGACGTGTTCTTCAAGGTCGGGCTGATCACCATCATCGGCCTGTCGGCGAAGAACGCGATCCTGATCATCGAGTTCGCCAAGAGCCTGTACGACGAAGGGCACGACCTGATCGACGCCACCCTGCAAGCCGCGCGCCTGCGCCTGCGGCCGATCGTCATGACGTCCCTGGCGTTCATCCTCGGCGTCGTGCCGCTGGCGATCGCCACCGGCGCCAGCTCGGCGAGCCAGCAGGCCATCGGCACAGGGGTGATTGGCGGGATGATCACCGCGACCTTGGCGGTGGTGTTTGTGCCGGTGTTTTTTGTGGTGGTGATGAAGCTCGTCAAGCGTCATACGGATTCGAAAACTTAAGTGTGATGTCTGGCGTGTATAAAAAAACACCTTTGAACTGTCATAACTGACAGTACACAAGGTGTTTTTTTTATCTTAGATTCACTGCCAACGCCCAGCGTTTTTTACAATTCTGTTGGACAGTGAATAAAAGGATCTACCCATGACCATTGAACATTTCATAGAACCATCAACCATTTCCAACAGCATTGGAACTTTATCCTGCAACACTGAACTTAACCAGAATAGACGATTTACTGCCGACGAAACCGAGCTGTACTTTAATCAATCGAAACGAAACCTCATTCGCGCCTACCAAAGCAGCTGGCCTGAAACCATGATCCAGATTGGTGTTCCTGCGCAATTCACCGACAAAACATATGAGATTGGCGAAGGCTCCGATGCCTCTATCTATTTTTACAGGAACGGCATTGCCTATATTGGGCAAAGTGGAAAAATCGAAGTGCACTACGATATCAATGCAGAACGAATGTGGGGCAGCTTTTATTTTACCGCCCTCAACAATCAATATTATGATTTCACAAACGGAGAGTTTGACATTCAAGGACTAACGCCAATCTAACAGCGATCACTGACTGATTTTATGTATCCGGACAAGTTCCACTCAAGACTATGGATAAGCCATTACCGGGATGATCAGTGAGATGACTGCGTCGATGCTGGCGGCACTTTTTTAGTGGTCATGAAACTGGTATGCAAGCGGCGTAAGAAAATCTAACCCCACCACCGGCCCAATGTGGGAGCGAGCCTGCTCGCGAAGAGGCCATAGCATTCAACATCCATGTTGACTGTTACACCGCTTTCGTCGGAACGCCGCCCGGAGCCGGCTTGCTCCCACAAGGGAATCTCATTGGCTTCAGCATTGTGGTCATACCTGACAGCGCTGGGCTAAGGTATTTGCATACCCTGGCCCATCGAGCTCACATGCCCCTCCTCGCCCGCACCCACCCTCGCCTGTCCGCCGCTGCCACCCTCGGCGTCGCGGTGGGCATTCTGGCTCCGGCCGATTCGATCATCAGCAAAATCCTCTTCGGCTGGAACGCCGGGGTCTGGACTTACCTCATCCTGATGATCTGGCTCACCGCACGCGCCAAGGCGCCGGACGTGAAGCGCATCGCCGAGGTCGAAGATGAAAACGCCGGACTGGTGCTGTTCGTGGTGTGCATTGCCGCCATTGCGAGCCTGGCGACCATCGGCTTCGAACTCGCCGGCAGCCGGGATCTGGAAACCACCCGCAAGCTGCTGCACTACGGTTTTACCGCGCTGACCGTGATCGGTTCATGGCTGCTGATCGGGGTGATTTTCAGCGTGCATTACGCCCGTCTGTTCTACACCTGGGACGGCAAAGACCCGGCGCTGCGTTTCGCCGAAGGCCTGACCACCCCCAACTACTGGGACTTCCTGTATTTTTCGTTCACCATCAGCGCGGCGGTGCAGACTTCCGATGTCGGCGTGGCGACCCGGGATTTGCGCAAGATCGTGCTGGCGCAATCGCTGATCGGTTTTCTGTTCAACACGGCGATTCTCGGGTTTTCGATCAACATCGCCGCAGGCCTGTTCAACTGATTCGTGCACAAACGTTCTAGGCATCGCCCTCGCCACGGGCGTTAAATAAGTCGGCAATCCGTCTCACAGGTGCAGCATGACCACTAACAACAGGATCGACCTGGCCCAGGACGCCGACACCGGCATCGAGACGCTGCGCGCGCATTTCGAGGGCCACGCCTACGACCCGCACTGGCGCGCCCGTTATGGCGAAGATCCGCGTTTGCCCTTGGTGGCGTAGAAGGCTCGGGAGTATCTGCACGCCCATGCTCACGAGGACATCGGCTTCGATCAACTCGCCGCCGTAACAGGCGTCGTCAAGGCGCAGATCGCTCAGCGTTCGGCGCTGCGCGGGACGCTGATCGAAACCGGCAGTGACCTCACGGCACACCTCAAAACCTTTCTCGATACACCCGGCCCCGGCCCGAAGGCGCTGTTCTGCGCGAACGGGATTGCGGCGCTGGCCGCTACCCATGCGTTGCGCGAGTTGAAATGCAACCTGTTTGAAGAGATCGGTCTGATTGCCCTCGATGACCTGGATTGGTACCCGCTGGTGGGTAGCGGCATTACCGCCCTCGCCCAACCGACGGCCGAGATTGGCGCGAGCGCGTTTGAATGCTTGCTCAAGCGCTTGCGCGGGGATGACGGGCCGGTGCGGCCCCTGGATTTTTCGGCGAGGTTGATTGTTCGTGGATCGACCAGAGGGAATCTCCGGTGAATGTGATGGCCTCATCGCTAGCAGGCTAGCTCCCACAGTGGCGCTGTGTTCGCAAATCCAATGTGGGAGCTAGCCTGCTAGCGATGAGGCCCGACAGATCATCACAAATTTTCATGCCATTTTTTTTGAACAAAAATGAAACCGGTTTTAATGAATAAACCGCCCGTCTCCATCAGCCTCTCCAGCTACGGCGCCGACCTTGTACGCCAACGCGGCCAAGGCAGTTTCATCGAGCTGCTGGCCGCCGCCGGCGCCCACTGCATCGAATGGCGCGAAGAGTTGCTGACGATCGAAGACCCCACCCAACTGGCCGACGCCACCCAGGCCAAGGGCCTCAAAAGCGTGTATTCCTCGCCGAAACCGGCGGTGGAGCAGCGCTTCGACGCGCAGTACCGCAACCTGCCAGAGCTGCTGCAACAAGCCGATTTCGTCTGCCTGACGTTGCCGCTGACCGCTGAAACCGAAGGGCTGATCGGCGCAGAGCAATTTGCGCTGATGCGTCCGGAAACCATCTTCATCAATATTTCACGGGGCAAAGTCGTGGACGAAACGGCACTGATCGAGGCGCTGCGGTCACGGCAGATTCGCGCGGCGGGGCTGGATGCGTTCGAGCGTGAACCGTTGAACCTGACTCGCCGCTTTTGCAGTTGAACAATGTGGTGGCGACACCGCACATTGGCTCGGCGACCCATGAAACGCGGGAAGCGATGGCCACCCGTGCGGTGGACAATCTGTTGGCGGCGCTGGCGGGTGAGCGACCGAAGAATCTGGTGAATGTGCGGGCGTGGCACTGCGCCTTCGGTACGACCGCAATGGTGACCCGATCCGAAAAGCTTTCCGCCGGGAACCGACTCCGAATTGTCTCAGTCTTGATCACCGGTCCATTCAGGTCGACGAGCTCTCCGATTTGGTGGTTCCTTTCACATCAGTGCTGCCTGGAGATTCCTCCTCGCCCACAAGCCCGAATGCTTTGATGAGGTATTCAGTGTTCGGCTCGAGGCCCTCGATCGTGTGGAAAAACGAACCCTCTTTCGGAACATCGTGTTGGCCGACAGGCTGGCCTGCTTGTTCCCATTTAAAGCGAGTGGCTTGCCTAAGCCCATTCAAGTATCCCCATGAGATCCTGATGGTGCGATCCGTCTGGTCAGTCACTGCAACTGTAACTGGCTTAGTAACCTTGGTTGGCTCATTAGGGCTGCTGCGATCCTTGTCCATATCGTGTACACCTTGGAGTAATTGAGACACCCCCTTTATGGACCACTTTGTACTTTTGCACTACTGTCAGAAGTGACAGTGGCAGCCAGCCGTTTTCCTGCTACCGGTCGCCGAAGCAACGAAAACCCGTCAGGCCCGCCGCGCCTCCAAAAGATCACCCGCACACAACGCAATCCGCCGACATGCATCCGCCAGTTTCGGACGATCCACCACCAAACCGATGCGAATGTGCCCCGCCGCGCTAGGCCCGAACGCTTCCCCGGCCAGCACCGACACGCCATAGCCCTCCAGCAATCGCTCGGCGAAGTGCTGGGCAGACAGCCCGGTCTGGCGCACATCGACCATCACGAACATCCCGCCATCCGGCCGCACCGCCCGCAACCCCGGACACGCGTTCAGGCTCGCGCACACCAGGTCGCGACGCTGACGATATTCCTCGCGCATCATTGCCACTTCCGGCAGATTCCCGTCCAACGCGACTTGCGCCGCGTTCTGCACAAAATCCGGAATGCCAAACAGCATGCACAACGCCAGATGTTCCAGATGGTCGATCAAGGTTTTCGGCCCGATCACCCAGCCCACTCGCCAGCCGCTCATGGCGTGGGATTTGGACAGGCTGTCGATCGTCGCGGTGCGCTCGGCCATGCCCGGCAGACTGGCCGGGCTGATGTGTTCGCCTTCGTACAACAGATCGCTGTAAACCTCGTCACTGATCAGCCACAGGTTGTGCCGAACACAGAGCGACGCCAGTTCCTGCCAGATCATCAGCGGCAAACTGGCGCCGGAAGGATTGTTGGGACTGTTGAGCAAAATGGCGCGGGTTCTCGGCGTAATCAGCGCCGCGACATCCGCCGGATCGACCCGAAAGCCGTTCTCCGGACGCACCGCCACCGGCACCACTTTGGCCCCGCAAGCGCCGAACACGCCTTCATAGGTCACGTACATGGGTTCGGCGACGATCACTTCATCGCCCGGATCAAGCAGGCATTGCACGACCGAATACACCCCGCATTGCGCGCCGGGCATCACGATCACTTCATCGACATCCACCGTCTGCCCACTGCGCCGCCGATGACGGCTGACGATGCTGTCGCGCAGCCCACGACTGCCGCGTACTTCTGCGTAATGGGTATCGCCAGCCAACAGGCTGTCGATGCACGCCTGAACGATGGGTCGCGGCGTATCGAAGTCCGGATCGCCCACCGACAACAGCAACACATCGACGCCTTGCTCTCGTAACTCCAATGCTCGGTAATGAATTTGCCAGGCCGCAGCGCCGTCGCCGGCGATTCGTTGGGTCAAGGCTGAATAGCGCATGTATTTCTCCAGTCGCGCGTGTTCCTAGCCTCAACCCTATCTCAAATCACGAAACGCGCCACCATCGCATTCAAATCAACGGCCAGGCGCGACAGTTCTTGGGTGGCGGCGCTGGTCTGATTGGCCCCGGCAGCGGACTGGGTGGCGAGGTCGCGGATGTTCACCAGGTTGCGATCGACTTCACGGGACACCTGCGCCTGTTCTTCGGACGCGCTGGCAATGACCAGGTTGCGTTCGTTGATCAGGTGAATCGACTGGGTTATCTGCTCCAGTGCAATGCCGGCGGCACGGGCCATTTCCAGAGTGCTTTGGGTGCGCTGATTGCTTTGCTGCATCGACGACACCGCCTCGCCCGTGCCGTTCTGAATGCCGGCGACCATCTTCTCGATTTCCTGAGTCGATTGCGCAGTGCGATGCGCCAACGCCCGAACCTCGTCCGCCACCACCGCAAAACCACGCCCGGCTTCACCGGCGCGGGCCGCTTCGATCGCCGCGTTCAGGGCCAGCAGGTTGGTTTGTTCGGCGATGGCACGGATCACGTCCAGCACCTTGCCGATGTCGCGCCCCTGAGTCGCCAGGCCTTCGATCATCAGCGAAGTGTTTTGCACGTCATGGGTCATGGTCTGGATCGCGTCGACGGTTTCCACCACGCGGTCGCGACCTTCGCGGGCGGCCTGAGTCGATTGGTTCGACGCTTCGGAAGTCGATACCGCGTTGCGCGCCACTTCTTCCACGGCCGCGGTCATTTCGTTGACGGCGGTGGCGGCCTGTTCGATTTCGTTGTTTTGCTGTTGCAGGCCGCGGGACGCTTCTTCGGTCACGGCGCTGAGTTCTTCGGCGGCGGCGCCCAGTTGCGTGGCGGAGCCGGCAATCTGCTCGATGGTTTTGCGCAGGTTGCCTTGCATGGTGGACAAGGCGCCGAGCAGGCGGGCCGGTTCGTCCTTGCCATCGATTTCAATGGCTTTGGTCAAGTTACCGCCGGCGATGGTTTCCGCTGCCTGCACCGCACGGTTCAACGGCGTGACGATGCTGCGGGTCAGCAGCCAGGCCAGCAGCACGGTCATGAGCGCCGCCACCACTGACACCCCGATGATTCCGTTCACGGCGGTGTTGTAGTTGTCTTCGGCGATAACCCCGGCTGCCTTGGCGCCCTCGATGTTGTACGTCACCAATCGATTGAGCTGTTCGCCCATCTGGTCGGTGCCGTCCTTGATCCGTGTGTTGATCAGGGTGCGCATCTCGTCAAGTTTATTCTGGCGCGACAGGTCCATCATTTCGCGCTGGGCCTGCATAAAATTGTCCAGGGTCGAGCTGAACACCTTATACAGCGCCGCTTCGTCCGGGCCCGCCGGCAATGCGGCGTAGGCGGCCTGGGCCTTGCGCGCCTTGTCGGTCAGCACGCCGATACGGGTTTCAGCTTCCTGCAGACTGGCCGGCTCGCGGTTGACCAGAATGCGGAACGACAGAATGCGCATGCGCAGGATATTTTCGGTGACATTGCCCAGGAAGCCGACACTGGGCAGTTGGTTGCTGCCCATATCAACCGAGGCCTGGCGGATGATCGACATGCGGTTGACCGCAAACACACCCAGCACAATCACCAGCAAGGCAATGAAGGCGAAACCCAGGAAAGCTCGAGGCGCGATATTCAGATTACGCAAGGACATAGGACGATACTCGGGTGATTGAGGCTTCGAGCGTCCTTGCCGTGATCACTGGCGGGCGGGCGTTGAGGCGCACCGTTCAGGTTGGCGCCACTGTTGTAATAGGTTTGTGTGCGCCTGATGTCTGTATCGGCTGGGGTTGAGGATTTTTGCGGGGATTTGCGAAATATTTTTCAAAGGGTTACTAGTGTTTCAACGGTGAAACACCCGATGTCCTGTAGGAGCGAAGCTTGCTCGCGAAGGACGTGAGGGCGCCGCTTTCATCCAGGCAACCCGCGTCATCGTTGACGTCCTTCGCGAGCAAGCTTCGCTCCTACAGGGATCGCGGCGTATTCAGGCTTAGCGCGCAGCTATTTGCCAGACCCGTGCAATATCGCTCGCCCGTTCACACAACAATCGAGGTGCCTCGGTGCACGCCTGTTCCAGTGTCATCGGCCCGCTCACCACGGCAAACGCGGCATCGATGCCATGCTCGTACAAGGCCTGATAGCCCTCACCCAAGGTGCCGGCAATGACGACGACCGGCACGCCGTGTTGCCGAGCGATCCGCGCAACACCAAACGGTGTCTTGCCGCGCAAGGTCTGCGCATCGAAACGGCCTTCGCCGGTGATCACCAGGTCGGCGGCCTTCACTGCTTCGGCCAGGCCAACCAGTTCCGCGACCACTTCAATCCCGGCCTTGAACTGCGCGCCGAGAAACGCTTTGGCGGCAAACCCCAGACCGCCCGCCGCGCCGCTACCGGGTTCGTCGCGTACGTCTTTGTTGAGGACTTGGGCGCACAGCTCGGCAAAGTGCTCGAGTGCGCGATCCAGTTGCTCGACCTGCACAGGCGTTGCGCCTTTCTGTGGGCCGAAAATCGCAGAGGCGCCGTGGGGGCCGCACAACGGGTTATTGACGTCGGCGGCGATGTCGAAGCGCACCTGGGCCAGACGCGAATCCATGTCACTCAGATCGATGCGGGCCAGTTGCGCCAGCGCCAGACCGCCCGGCGCCAGGGTTTCGCCCTGGGCATCCAGCAGCTTCACGCCCAAGGCTTGCATCGCCCCGGCGCCGCCGTCGTTGGTAGCGCTGCCGCCAATCGCGAGGATCACCCGTTGCGCGCCGGCATCGAGTGCGGCGCGGATCAGCTCGCCGGTGCCGAACGTGCTGCTGATACACGCATCACGCTGCGCGGGCGGAACGAGTTGCAAACCACTGGCCTCGGCCATTTCGATGATTGCGGTCAGGCTCTGTGGCAGCCAGCCCCACGCGGCGTCGACCATTGTGCCCAGCGGGCCTCGGACGTTGGTACGACGCAGTTGACCATCGCAGGCAGCCAGAACCGACTCGACCGTCCCTTCCCCGCCGTCTGCCATCGGGCATTTGACCAACTGCGCATCGGGCCAGACTTTCGCCAGCCCGAGGGCAATGGCATCGGCCACACCCTGAGCACTCAGGCTGTCCTTGAACGAATCGGGGGCGATGACGATCTTCATGCGAATTCTCCAGTTCCAATGCCCTCATGCTGCCAGCAGGCTAGAACAATAACGCCGGTCCGCTGCACAAGCGGCACGGAGGATTATTGTTCATTTCTACAAAACCTGTGGAGGCGTGCACGCGACATCGATGTTGAACGTGCCGCCGTCTTCGCGAGCCGGCTCGCTCCCACAAGGGAATTGTGTGAATCACGGTTTTGCGTCGGTATCAGGTAATAGCTGCACACCGAGATAAAGGGCGAGCATGCCATCGAGGCGCAACGGATCCACGCCGCTGAGCTCAGCAATCCGCTCCATGCGATAACGCAAACTGTTGCGATGAATCCCCAACGCATCGGCACAGGCCTGGCTCTGGCCGTCGTGATCGCACCAGCTGCGCAAGGTCGCCAGCAACTGACCATTACCGTCCTTGGCGATGACTTTGCGCAGTGGTTTGAGCAGCTCGTCCAGCGCATCGTCGTTGCGGTGCCGCCAGAGCATCACTGGCAGGCGATAACGGGTCAGTGTCAGCAAGCGCGAATGCGGCAGGACATCACGCCCGTAGGCCAGCAAGTCACCGACCCGCCGATAGCAACGGCGCAAGCCCGACAAACCATCCGCGTGCCCGCCCACGGCGATGCGCAAGATATTCCAGCCAAGGCCGTCGAGCTTTTCCAGCAGCCGGTCGTTCTCGATTGCCTGGCTCGCCGGTCGGCACCACAGCAACGAAGACTTGGCGGAACTCACGCACCAACTGTCCGGGTAACGCGAGGTCAGCCAGGCGCTAAGCGCCTCGACGGTTTGCCCCGGTCCGTGTTCCATCCCCAGCTCGAACAGATACGGCACCCGTGTCATCTGCGGTTTTAGCCCAAGCTGCTGCGCTTCATCGATCAGCCGCGGCGAATCACCCGCCTCGCTCAGCAGCAGCGCCAGCAGGTCATCGCAACGCTGGCGCCGCCATTGCTGCTCGGCTTGCTGGTTGCGCTGGCCTACCAGCATCTCGGCGGTCATGCGCACCAGCTCGGCATAGGTGCGCAATTGCTCGGGCTCACCGGTGATGCCCAACACGCCGATCAAGCGCTGGTCGAGCAACAGCGGCAGGTTGATCCCCGGCTGCACGCCTTTGAGATGGATCGCCGTTTGCGCATCGATTTCCACTACGCGCCCGTTGGCCAGCACCAGTTGTGCGCCTTCGTGCCGGGTGTTGACCCGCTCCGGTTCACCGCTGCCGAGAATTAACCCCTGGCTGTCCATGACGTTGACGTTGTACGGCAGGATGGCCATCGCCCGGTCGACGATGTCCTGGGCCAGGTCGTGATCGAGTTCGAACATAGCGGTAATCCTTGCAAGCGTGATGGATCGGGGGGTTGTTCACCCGCACAGGACCGGGTGACAAACCCTGTGCTCAGGCACAAAGACAGCGGCCATCAGGGTGGCTGAGACTCTCAGGGCGATCAACGTTACCCTTTGCATCGCAAAAAATCATAATAAAGAGAGAACCCGCCATGTCACAGAGCGCCGCCGCTACCCAGGCCATCGTTGACGAAAAAAATGCCGTCTACAAACGCATTACCCTGCGTTTGATCCCCTTCATTTTCATCTGCTACCTGTTCAACTACCTCGACCGGGTGAACGTTGGATTTGCCAAGCTGCAGATGCTCGACGCACTGAAATTCAGCGAAACCGTGTACGGCCTCGGGGCCGGGATCTTCTTTATCGGCTACGTGCTGTGCGGCGTACCAAGCAACCTGGCGTTGACCAGATTCGGCCCGCGCCGTTGGATCGCGCTGATGATGATCGTCTGGGGCACGCTGTCGACCTGCCTGCTGTTCGTCACCACCCCGACCGAGTTCTACACCCTGCGCCTGTTCACCGGTGCGGCCGAAGCCGGGTTCTTCCCGGGCGTGGTGCTCTACCTCTCGCAATGGTTCCCGACCTTCCACCGTGGCCGCATCATGGCGCTGTTCATGTCGGCGATCCCGGTATCCGGCCTGCTCGGCAGCCCGTTTTCCGGCTGGATCCTCAACCACTTCGCCGCAGGCCAAGGCGGTTTGGCCGGCTGGCAGTGGATGTTCCTGCTGCAAGGCATTCCGACCGTGATCCTCGGCGCCCTCGCCTACTTCCTGCTCAGCGACAGTTACGCCAACGCCAAATGGCTCACGCCGTTCGAGCGCTCGGTGCTGGAAGCCGACCACGCTATCGATCTGGCCAACAAGCCGAAAACCACCACCGACTCATTGCTGGCGGTGTTCAAGAACCCGGCGATCTGGGCGTTCGGCCTGATCTATTTCTGCATTCAGAGCGGCGTTTATGCGATCAACTTCTGGCTGCCGTCGATCATCAAGAACCTGGGCTTCAGCGATAACCTGGTGATCGGCTGGTTGAGTGCCATTCCGTACCTGCTGGCGGCGGTGTTCATGCTGATGGTCGGCCGCTCGGCTGACTTGCGCAAAGAACGTCGCTGGCATTTGGTGGTGCCGATGCTGATGGGCGCTGTCGGCCTGCTGATCGCCGTGAACTTCGCCACCACGCCAGCCATTGCGATTCTTGGCCTGACGATCGCCACCATGGGCGCCCTCACCGGCCTGCCGATGTTCTGGCCGGTGCCGACCGCGCTGCTGAGTGCCGGCGCTGCGGCGGGTGGACTGGCGTTGATCAACTCCATGGGTCAGATGGCGGGCTTCCTCAGTCCGTACCTGGTGGGTTGGGTCAAGGACAGCACCGGCTCGACCGATGCCGCGCTGTACCTGCTGGCGGGTGTGATTGTCTGCGGCAGCTTGCTGGCGTTGCGCATGACGCGCACTTTGCGCGCCTAAGCACCGCAAACCCCTGTGGGAGCTAGCCTGCTAGCGATGGCTGAGTGTCAGTCAGCATTGATGTTGCTGACAAACCGCCATCGCTAGCAGGCTAGCTCCCACATTTGTTCCGGGGATGCTTGAGATTTGCGTTTGCTCCCTGTCACAGTTCTGGTATTTGATTGAGCCTTTCCCACCGGTAAAAGGAATTCGTCATGAGCTACCGCACGCTGGGTCATTCGGGTTTGCAGGTGTCCACCCTGACCCTGGGCACCATGATGTTCGGCGAACAGACCAGCACCGAAGATTCCCTGCGGATCATCGACAAGGCCTGGGACCAGGGCATCAACTTCATCGACACGGCCGACGTCTACACCGGCGGCCGCTCTGAAGAAATCGTCGGCGAAGCGATTGCCGGCAACCGCCATGAATGGGTGCTCGCCACCAAGGTCGGTTTCGGCCCGATGGACGGCGTGCCAAACCGCAGCGGTCTGAGCCGCAAGCATATTTTCAATGGCATCGATGCCAGCCTGACGCGCCTCGGCACCGACTACGTCGACATTTATTATCTGCACCGCGAAGACCACAACACGCCGCTGGAGGTGACAGTGTCGGCCATTGGCGATCTGATTCGCCAGGGCAAAATCCGCTACTGGGGTTTGTCGAACTACCGCGGCTGGCGCATCGCCGAGGTCATTCGCGTGGCGGACAAACTGGGCGTCGACCGCCCCGTCATCAGCCAGCCGTTGTACAACATCGTCAACCGTCAGGCTGAAACCGAACAGATCACTGCTGCGCAGAACTACGGTTTGGGCGTGGTGCCTTACAGCCCGCTGGCGCGCGGGGTGCTCAGCGGCAAATACGCGCCGGATGTGAAACCGGACGCCAACAGCCGTGCCGGACGCGCGGACAAACGCATTCTGGAAACGGAATGGCGGGTGGAATCCCTGCGCATCGCCCAGCAGATTCAGCAGTACACGCAAGGTCGTGGCGTGGGCATTGTCGAGTTCGCAATTGCCTGGGTGCTGAACAACAGCGCCGTCACCTCCGCCATCGTCGGGCCGCGTACCGAAGAACAATGGGACGCCTACACTAAGGCGCAGGCGGTGAAGATCACGGCTGAGGATGAAGCGTTTATCGACTCGCTGGTGACGCCGGGGCATGCGTCGACGCCGGGGTTTAATGATGTGAGTCATTTCGTATCCGGCCGTAAACCCCGCAACACCTGAAGAAACACAAGAAAACTGTAGGAGCGAGCTTGCTCGCGATGGTGTATCAGCTACATCGGTGTCAGCTGACACACCATCTCGAGCAAGCTCGCTCCTACAGTTGGTCGGTGTTGATCAGTTGGTCAATATTCACCGCGAAAACCACGTATCCTCCGCCCCCCCGTTTCACCTTCAACTTCGCGAGGACAGTTTGTCTAAAGGTATCGCTCTATCGGTCTCGGCCTCGGTGCTGTTTGCCGTCATGTACTACTACACCTCACTGCTCACCCCGTTGAGCGGTGTGGAAATCTTCGGTTGGCGAATGCTGCTGACGGTGCCGTGCATGACCGTGTTCATGGTGGTGTCCGGGGAATGGAAGCGCGTGGTAGAGATTGTCCAGCGGGCCATCGCCCAGCCGAAACTGATCGCCGGCCTGATCGCCTCTTCTGCCCTGCTCGGCGTACAACTCTGGCTGTTCATGTGGGCACCGCTCAACGGCTACAGCCTCGATGTGTCTCTGGGCTATTTTCTGTTGCCGTTGACCATGGTCCTGACCGGGCGACTGGCCTACGGTGAGCGCCTTTCCTATCTGCAAAAGATTGCCGTGTTTTTCGCCTGCCTCGGGGTGATCAACGAGGTGTACCAGGTTGGTGGTTTTTCCTGGGCAACCTTGCTGGTGTGCGTCGGCTATCCGACCTATTTCATCCTGCGCAAGCGTCTGGCGGCAGACAACCTGGGCGGCTTATGGCTGGACATGGCACTCACGCTGCCCGTGGCCTTCTGGTTCGTGCAGACGGGCGAACAAGGTTTCAGTGTGTTTGATCAGCATCCGTGGTTGTCGCTGTTGATCCCGATTCTCGGCGTGATCAGTGCCTCGGCGCTGGTGATCTACATCATCGCCAGCCGGCTGCTGCCGTTCAGCCTGTTCGGGTTGTTGAGTTACGTCGAGCCGGTGCTGTTGCTGGGTGTCGCGCTGCTGCTTGGGGAAAGCATCAAGGCGGGGGAATGGTTGACCTACATTCCGATCTGGATGGCGGTGCTGGTGTTGGTGTTCGAAGGGTTCAAGCACTTGGTCCGGCAGAAACGCAAACCAATGTAGGAGCAAAGCTTGCTCGCGATGGGTGCGCTGCGGTGTATCTGCTGAACCGCGTTATCGTTCATCGCGGGCAAGCCTTGCTCCTACAAGGGCAGAAGCAAAGAAGCCCGATCTACATGAATGCAGATCGGGCTTCTTTGCTTCTGGCTCGGCTTAGTCGGTCGACAACACACCACGACGAACCTGATCACGCTCGATCGATTCGAACAACGCCTTGAAGTTGCCTTCGCCGAAGCCATCGTCGCCTTTACGCTGGATGAACTCGAAGAACACCGGCCCCATCAGGGTTTCCGAGAAGATCTGCAACAGCAGACGCTTGTCGCCCGACTCGGACGAACCGTCCAGTAGAATGCCGCGCGATTGCAGTTGATCAACCGGCTCGCCGTGGTTCGGCAAACGGCCTTCGAGCATTTCGTAATAGGTTTCCGGAGGCGCGGTCATGAAGCGCATGCCGATGCTTTTCAGGTGATCCCAGGTCTTGATCAGATCATCGCTGAGAAACGCGACGTGCTGGATGCCTTCGCCGTTGAACTGCATCAGGAACTCTTCGATCTGACCGGCACCCTTGGACGACTCTTCGTTCAACGGGATGCGGATCATGCCGTCCGGCGCGGTCATCGCCTTGGAGGTCAGGCCGGTGTATTCGCCCTTGATGTCGAAGTAGCGGATTTCACGGAAGTTGAACAGCTTCTCGTAGAAGTTCGCCCAGTACGCCATGCGACCGCGATACACGTTGTGGGTCAGGTGGTCGATGATCTTCAGGCCAGCGCCAACCGGATTGCGGTCAACGCCTTCGATGAACACGAAGTCGATGTCGTAGATCGAGCTGCCTTCGCCGAAACGGTCGATCAGGTACAGCGGCGCGCCGCCGATGCCTTTGATCGCTGGCAGGTTCAGTTCCATCGGGCCGGTTTCGATGTGGATCGGCTGGGCGCCGATTTCCAGCGCGCGTTTGTAGGCCAGTTGCGAATCCTTGACGCGGAACGCCATGCCGCACACCGACGGGCCGTGCTCGGCCGCGAAGTACGAAGCGACGCTGTTGGGTTCGTTGTTGAGGATCAGGTTGATCGCGCCCTGGCGATACAGGTGCACGTCTTTGGAACGGTGGGTCGCCACCTTGGTGAAGCCCATGATCTCGAAGATCGGCTCCAGCGTGTTCGGGGTTGGCGATGCGAATTCGATGAATTCAAAGCCCATCAGGCCCATTGGGTTTTCGTATAAATCTGCCATTTTGGCGCCTCATCATTTTTTAGAATTAACGTAACGTTAGTTTCAAGAAATGCTGAAGCCGGCGGGTGGCGCACAGGAGATGCCACGCACGCTGCGGGCGAGGAAGTCACCGTAGATCAATTGAAACCCAAAACTTTTCATTGTCGACCCAAGGCTGATACGGGCGAGGCTTCTGCTGCCAGAAGACGATTATTCTTATATGCGTAACCGGATTCTACACAGCGTAAACAGATTTGTCCGTCTTCTGTATCAAATCCCCTTTTTCCCTGCTCGCGCAAGGGGTTTGTTGCACAGGAAAATCCCCGCCAGGATCAACCCGCCGCCCAGACACATCGCCAAGGTCAGTTGCTCGCCCAACAGCAACGCGCCGAGGATGACCGCGGTCAGCGGGTTCAGCGCGATGAACACACCGGAACGGGTCGCGCCGATTTTGCGCATACCGTCGTAATAGCCGATGTACGCCAGTACCGAGCCCAAAACGCCCAGGTACATCAGGCTCAACCATTGCTGCGCCCCCAGGTTGATCAACTCCGCGATGCTCACCTCGCCCCTGACGGCACTGACGACCCAAAGCATCACCGTGCCGAGCAAGATCGAATACGTCACGGTTTGCATCGGTCCCAAGGTCTGGTTCAAGTCTTTGGAGCACAGCGAATAAATCCCCCAGCTCAGAACGCAGCCAAAAATCAGCAGATCGCCGATCCACGCATCGGCATTGCCGGCCAGCAATTGCGGGGTGCGACTGACAATCACCAAGCTCGCCCCGACGATGCAGATCGCTATGCCGGCGACCTTTACCCGACTCAAGCGTTCCTTGAACAGCAGCCACGAGGCCAATCCGATGACCGCCGGGTTCAGCGCCACGATCAATGACGCCCGGGACGCATTGATGTAATGCAGGCCATAAAAGAAACACAGGTTGTAGAAGAAGATGCCGAAGAACCCCAGAAGCGTCAGTTGCAGCCATTGCCTGGGGCTGGGGCGCGCCAGCGGCACGCGGGCCACCAGCAAAAACAGCAGCAACGCCCCGCTGGCCAGCAGGAATCGCAGGCTGGCGGCGAACAATGGGCTGAGGCTGTCAGCGAGAAAACGCCCGGACCTCGTCGATCAAGCTATTGCCGATGATTCTGCAGCAGTACCGTGCCGCTCACCCTGGCATTGAGGCCCACATTGATGAAGGTCCCGACCGTCAGGTAATCCAGTGGCTGGAAGAACGAAGCATCGACATCGGCTTTGTGGTGTTGCCGCAGGAGCGCTTCGACACCTTCGCGCTGATCGAGGACCAAATGGTCGCGTTACTGCCCGCCGATCATCCGCTGGCGGATCGCGACAGCGTGAGCCTGGGCGATTTGTGCCACGACCCATTCGTGCTGACCGAAGCCGGCTCTTCGGAACTGGTACGCGGTTATTCAGTGCCGCGCAACTGACACCCAACATTCGCTACCGCTGCTCGCAACTGCTGAGCACGCTGGACACCGTTGGCCGGGGCGATGCCTTGACGGTGGTGGCCGAAGGTTCATTGCCCGACGACCGCGACAATCGTTATGTGAAAAAACCGCTGACGCCAGCGGTCGCACGTCAGGTCGGCCTGGCGGTGCTCGACCGGCGCCAGTCTTCACCGGCAACGCTGGCCTTTATCAAACTGGCTGCAAGTCTGGACTTGCGTTGAACGGCACAAGCCTTGAAGGCCAACTATCATGGCCTCTGACCGAACTCTTTATGGGAGGCATGCCGTTGTCCTGCCAGCATTTGAGAGCCCTATTTCATCGTTACAGGTTTCGCGAATGCCACTGACTGTCAAAACCCGCCGAAAACGCAGCACCCGAATTGTCGTGACGGTATTGAGCGGTTTGCTCCCGATACTGCTGGGGGTCGCCATTCTTTACTGGCAGGCCGAACGGGCACTTTCGCAAAGCACCCAACTGACCGCAGAAGAAGCCATCCGCCAATTCGAGCTGATGCTCGACAACACCGCCCAGGCCGCGCGCGAGTTATTGCCGCTGGCCGGCCAATCCTGCAATGACGTCAAACTGGCCTTGCGCGAACAGGTCACCCGCCGTCCATTCGTGCGTTCGACGAATCTGGTGTGGGACGACAACCTCTATTGCAGTTCGTTGTTTGGTGACTATCAGGAAAAGGTCAACGCCGGAGACTACACCCAGGGCAAGTTATGGCTCATGAACGGCAACCCGGTCACGCCCAATACCGCGTTGCTGGTATACCGGCTCAGCGAAGGACACCAGGGTGCGTTGACCACGCTGGACGGTTATCACTTGAGTAACGTGCTGCGCCTGATTGGTCGCAAGACAGTACTGTTGCTGCAAGTCGGCCCAGACTGGTTGTCGGCTGATGGCAAGGTTCACGAAGGCACCCTGCCCACCCTGCCCGTCGCCGACAGTAAAATGAAGTCCTCGCGTTATGCCTTCACCGTCGCGGCGGGTTTTCCCGAGGGTGAGACCTGGCGTTACATGAGCCGCGAGTATCCGCCGCTGTTCAGCTTGCTGATCTTTTTTGGCGTCGTGTCCGGCCTGATTGGGCATATTTTGCAGAAGCGCTCGTCGTCACCCAGTCATGAACTACAGCGTGCGCTGGAGGCGGCGGAGTTCGTTCCGTATTTTCAGCCAGTGGTGCATGGCATGAACAAGAAGTGGTCCGGCACCGAAGTGTTGATGCGCTGGAATCATCCGAAGGAAGGCCTGGTGCGCCCGGACCTGTTTATCCCGTTTGCCGAACACTCTGGGCTGATCGTGCCGATGACCCGTTCACTCATGCAGCAAACTGCGCAACTGCTGGCTCCTGTCTCCTCCTCGTTCGACGAGCCGTTTCATATCGGCATCAACATCACTGCCAGCCACTGCAAGGACCTGGTACTGGTCGAGGATTGCCGGAAATTTCTCAGCGCCTTTGCGCCGGGCTCCATCCATCTGGTGCTGGAGCTGACCGAGCGCGAACTGATCGAGCCCACCGCCATCACGTTGCAGTTGTTCGAGCAGCTTCACGCGCTGGGCGTGATGATCGCCATCGACGACTTTGGCACCGGCCACTCAAGCCTGGGTTACTTGCACCTGTTCAACGTCGACTTCCTGAAAATCGACCAGAGCTTTGTCGCCATGATCGGCGCTGACGCCCTTTCCCGGCACATTCTGGACAGCATCATCGAACTCTCGGCCAAGCTCGATCTGGGCATTGTTGCCGAAGGCGTGGAAACCGAGGAGCAAAGTGCTTATCTCACCGCTAATGGTGTGAACTTCTTGCAAGGTTATCTGTTCGGTCGGCCGATGCCCGGTGCAGACTTCATTGATGCATTAAGCCACCATTAACTCGCGCCTTTATGCGACAAGACAACGAGACCGTGCACCGATTCGAATCAAAAGACTACTCTTGTTACATGAAGAAAAAGTCAGGATTTACTCTTCGTCCATTAACTACTACAATTTTTCATACCTGCGCTAGATTGGCAGGCGAGCCATTTATCACCGAGTCGCTTCAAGGCTCTTGGCTTATAGCTTTGTTTGCGGTTGGTATCAGCCAAACACACTATTGGAGTAAAGATATTGTCCAGACTCGCTGAATTTCGTGCAGCTGAAAAGGCCCTTCAAGAGCAGCTCAAGCAGCTGGAATCCCTGAAGAACGATGCCGGGCTCAAGAAAGAAATCGAATTCGAAGAAAAGCTCCAGGGGCTGATGAAAACCTACGGCAAAGGCCTGCGCGACATCATCGCCATTCTCGATCCGAACCCGGCCAAATCCGGCCTGCAACAGGCCGCTGCGCCAAAAACCCGCCGCGCTCGTGTGGTCAAGGTTTATCAGAACCCGCACACCGGTGAACTGATTGAAACCAAGGGCGGCAACCACCGTGGCCTGAAAGCCTGGAAGGAACAATACGGTGCTGCCACCGTTGATTCCTGGCTGCGCGGCTAAATACTCGCGGTGACAAAAAAAAGCCCTGCCTTACGCAGGGCTTTTTTCATGGATGCCTTCCAAATGCAACGATTGCAATCGAATACTCGCTACTTGCAGATTAACTTTGTGCTTAGTCACTTTGGGTATCTAAAGATTGCGAAATGCACGATCGCGCAAACCTTCAACTAAAGTTTCAAGCTGTTACGAGCAGCCTCTATTTCATCCAGGCTTGCCTTATAAGCCTCGGCCTGCCCCGCGTACGAAAGAACATAGGCCTTATCGGCATCCACCGCCGCGACCAATGTTTGCGACAGCACATGTCGGCCGTTTTGGGTAATTATGCAGGTAGTTTCCAGTGCCGATAGCCGGCTCAAGGTCGCCGGATGGATTTTGTTGCAGACGCTTTGATAGCCGCCCTGGAAGAAATCCTTCTGCACTGACTTGCGCATCTCCAGCAATACGCCTTCCAAATTCACCTGATGACCGCTTTCCACTGGCGTCATGGTCAACTCCATCACCATCACCGGCGTGCCACCCTGATCATTCTTCACCGCGCGCTGGCGGGAGACCTGAGGCTTGGCATCATCCTGCGGGATCGCTTCAACTTCCCAGCCATCTGGCCACGTCACGATCGGCGTCTCTGCATGAGCGCAAGTCATGCCTGACAGCAGGCCAATCAGAACGAACAGCGATTTACAGGATCGGGTCATTGCAATGAATACTCACGAATTGAACCGCAAAGTCTGAGCCTCGTCCGGCTGTCAGGCAATAGCCGACGGTTTGGGTTTGGTGATGCCTGCGCCCTTGCGTATCATTGTCGCCATCGTTAGCCCCACTTACTGTCCGGAGGGCCCATGAGCCTGCACGAATTGAACACCTTTCCGGGTGTTACCGCCCAACCTGATACCGCCACCCAGAAGTTCGTCTTCAACCACACCATGCTGCGGGTCAAGGACATCACCAAGTCCCTGGATTTCTACACGCGTATCCTGGGTTTCTCGCTGGTGGAAAAACGCGACTTTCCGGAGGCCGAGTTCAGCCTGTATTTCCTGGCACTGGTCGATAAAGACCAGATCCCAGCCGATGCCGCCGCCCGTACCGAGTGGATGAAATCGATCCCTGGCGTCCTCGAACTGACCCACAACCACGGCACCGAAAACGACGCGGATTTTGCCTACCACAATGGCAACACCGACCCACGCGGCTTCGGCCACATCTGCATCTCGGTGCCGGACATTGTCGCTGCGTGCGAGCGTTTCGAAGCGTTGGGCTGCGATTTCCAGAAGCGTCTGAACGATGGCCGCATGAAGAGCCTGGCGTTCATCAAGGACCCGGATGCCTATTGGGTCGAGATCATCCAGCCTGCGCCGTTGTAAACACCACACGCACCTGTAGGAGCGAGCTTGCTCGCGAAGAACTTCAAATCGCCGCGTTAAATCAGGAAACAAGCGGTATCGTTGACGTCCATCGCGAGCAAGCTCGCTCCTACAAGGTTTTGTGTTTTCAGCATCCGGTTTTATGCCGGCGCGGAAGTTCGGATCAGGTGATCGAAGGCGCTCAGGGAAGCCTTGGCGCCCTCGCCCACTGCAATCACGATCTGCTTGTACGGCACGGTCGTCACGTCACCGGCAGCAAACACACCTGGCAACGATGTCTCGCCACGCGCATCGACGATGATCTCGCCACGCGGCGACAACTCGACGGTACCTTTGAGCCAGTCAGTATTCGGCAGCAGACCGATCTGCACGAAAATGCCTTCGAGGTTGACCGTGTTGAACTCACCCGAATCGCGATCCTTGTAGACCAGACCGGTCACTTTTTGGCCGTCGCCTTTTACTTCACTGGTCAGTGCGCTGGTGATCACATTGACGTTCGGGAGGCTGAATAACTTGCGTTGCAGCACGGCATCGGCGCGAAGCTTGCTGTCAAACTCCAACAGCGTGACGTGACTGACAATACCGGCCAGATCGATCGCTGCTTCAACGCCGGAGTTACCGCCGCCGATTACCGCTACGCGCTTGCCTTTGAACAGCGGGCCGTCACAGTGCGGGCAGAAACACACGCCTTTGGCTTTGTATTCCTGCTCCCCCGGTACGCCCATTTCACGCCAGCGTGCGCCTGTGGCGAGGATCAGTGCTTTGGTTTTCAGGGTGGCACCGCTTTCGAAGCGAACTTCGTGCAACTCGCCAGGATTCTTCGCCGGGATCAGCGCGGTGGCCCGCTGCAGGTTCATGATGTCCACGTCGTACTGCTTGACGTGTTCTTCGAGCGCGCTGGCCAGTTTCGGCCCTTCGGTTTCCTGCACGGAGATGAAGTTCTCGATGGCCATGGTATCGAGCACCTGCCCACCAAAACGTTCAGCCGCCACGCCGGTGCGAATGCCTTTACGGGCGGCGTAGATCGCTGCCGAAGCACCGGCGGGACCGCCACCGACAACCAGTACGTCAAAGGCTTCTTTGGCGCTGATTTTCTCGGCTTGGCGTTCGGCACCGCTGGTGTCGATCTTGGCGAGGATTTCTTCCAGGCCCATACGACCCTGGCCAAAAATCTCGCCGTTCAGGTAAATGCTTGGCACGGCCATGATCTTGCGATCATCGACTTCTGCCTGGAACAACGCACCGTCGATAGCGACGTGGCGAATGTTCGGGTTCAGTACCGCCATCAGGTTCAGCGCCTGAACCACGTCCGGGCAGTTCTGGCAGGACAGCGAGAAGTAAGTCTCGAAGCTGAACTCGCCTTTGAGCGAGCGGATCTGTTCGATCACTTCCGCGCTGGCTTTCGAAGGGTGACCACCGACTTGCAGCAAGGCCAGCACCAGCGAGGTGAATTCGTGACCCATCGGGATGCCGGCGAAACGCAGGCTGATATCGGCACCGGGGCGGTTGATCGAGAACGATGGCTTGCGTGCGTCGTCACCGTTATCGAGTAGGGTAATCTGGGTGGAAAGACTGGCAACGTCTTTCAGCAGTTCGAGCATTTCCCGGGATTTCGCACCGTCGTCGAGGGATGCAACGATCTCGATCGGTTGGGTGACCCGTTCCAGGTACGATTTCAACTGGGCTTTAAGATTGGCGTCCAACATACGGGCGATTTCCTTTTGTTTCGTTCATAAAAAAACGCCCGAGCGAATCTCGCCCGGGCGTTTTTATTGGGCGGTTGCAGCTTACTTAGGTGCGGAAACCCGCCCTGATGATGCTTTCACAGACTTAGATCTTGCCGACCAGGTCCAGGGACGGAGCCAGAGTGGCCTCGCCTTCTTTCCACTTGGCTGGGCAAACCTGGCCTGGGTGAGCAGCGACGTACTGGGCAGCCTTGATTTTGCGCAGCAGCTCGGAAGCGTCACGGCCAACGCCGCCATCGTTCAGTTCAACGATTTTGATCTGGCCTTCAGGGTTGATCACGAAGGTGCCGCGGTCAGCCAGACCGGCTTCTTCGATCAGCACGTCGAAGTTGCGGGAGATAGCGTGGGTCGGGTCGCCGATCATGGTGTACTGGATTTTGCCGATGGCTGGCGAAGTGTTGTGCCAGGCAGCGTGGGCAAAGTGGGTGTCAGTGGAAACGCTGTAGATTTCGACGCCCAGTTTCTGGAACGCGTCGTAGTTGTCAGCCAGGTCTTCCAGTTCGGTCGGGCAAACGAAAGTGAAGTCGGCTGGGTAGAAGAACACGACAGACCACTTGCCTTTCAGGTCAGCGTCCGACACTTGTACGAAGTCGCCATTTTTGTAGGCGGTAGCTTTGAACGGTTTAACTTGGCTGTTGATGATAGGCATCGTTGACTCTCCGTCAGGGGTTAAGAAGTTGATGGAGAGAACTCTACCCACTCGATGGACGGATGGCTCATTGGCAAACTTGATGCTGCTGATGGGTTTTCGCTATTAGCCGGCATTATTAATAGAAGGAAACGATATCTAAGGCGTCAATGGCTTTTCAGAAATCAGGGTCATCCCCAGAAACGGATTAGCTTCCACGTAGCGCATCGCCGACTTCATATCCTTCCAGCCCACGTAGCTCATCAGCGACTTCAAGTCCCAACCACTTTGATGGGCCCAAGTGGCGAAACCGCGTCGCAACGAATGGCTGGTGTAGTGCTCGGCCGGAATGCCTGCGCGCTCCAGTGCCTGGCGCAGCAACGGGATCACGCTGTTGGCGTGCAGCCCCTCCTCGCTCAGGTGCCCCCAACGGTCAATGCCACGGAACACCGGCCCGCGCACCAGCGCCGCTTCGGTGATCCAGGCGATGTACGCCTGCACCGGGCACAATCGCTGCAATGCCGGCGTCTGGTAGGTCTTGCCAAGGTTTTCGCGGTCACTTTTGCTTTGCGGCAGATACAGGGTGATACCTGAACCGATGCTGGCCTGCACGTACTCGATCTTTATGCGGCACAACTCATCGCTGCGGAAACCGCGCCAGAAGCCCAACAGGATCAGTGCCATATCGCGCCGGGCTCTTAACAAAGTCGGTTGATCGTTTTGTGATTTAGCGGTTTTTGCTTCCTGTTCAAGCCAGGTCACCACTTGCTCCAGATGTTGAAGCTGCAATGGCTCAGCCTGCTTCTCCTGCGCCGGGTGCAACGCGCGAATGCCTTTGAATACCTTGCGCACAACGGGCGCCTTGGTGGGATCGGCAAACCCCTGGCTGTTGTGCCACTGCGCCAGCGCCGACAAGCGCAACTTCAACGTATTGATCGACAACTCACCGGCGTACGCCACCAGATAGCGCGCGACGCTGTCAGCAGTGGCCGGCAGGAAACCGCCCCAACTCACTTCGAAATGCTCGATGGCCGCTCGATAGCTACGGCGGGTGTTGTCACGCGTGGCGGCTTGCAGGTATCGATCCAGATCACTCATGGGAAGACCTTGCGGTTGAACTGTAGGAGCGAGCTTGCTCGCGATGGACGTTAACGAAGACGCTGGCTTCCTGAATGCACGCGCTGCTCTCAGTTTTTTCGCGAGCAAGCTCGCTCCTACAGGGCGTTGTGTACGGGGATTTCGGTTGCAAACACATCAGGATCACTCTGACACGGGGTAATACCAGTATATCCCGCATCAATAACTTACACTTTTTCAATTTTACGCACGCATGGTACACTGTGTACTTGAGTGGTACGTACCACAGTACGAAATCGTAGGAGAACACATGGCTCGTGGCGGTATAAACAAAGCAGTGGTTCAAACGGCGCGCCTGGCTATCCTCGCCCGCGGCGAACACCCGAGCATCGACGCTGTACGCATAGAGATGGGCAACACTGGCTCCAAAACCACCATTCACCGGTATTTGAAGGAACTGGACGACGGTGTCGAACCCGCCGCCCCCTTCTCCGAACCCATCGATGACGAACTGACAGGGCTGGTCTCGCGCCTCGCGCAACGCCTCAAGGAACAGGCACAAGAGCCTATCGATCAGGCTCGTGCGCAGTTCGAGCAACAGCGAAAAGAGCTGGAAATCCAGCTGACCGACGCGCAAGAAGCCAACAGCGAATTACAGCAGCAGTACGAAGTTCAAACCCTGGCGCTGACGCAGGAATCCGACACCCTGCAAAACACCCTATCCATGCTGCAGACCGAGCAAACCCGCAACGCCGGGCTGAACCAGGCGCTGGCCGACTTCGAGTTACGCTTGCAGGACAAGGACGAGCAGATTCGCTCTCTTGAGGAAAAGCACCTGCACGCCCGCGATGCGCTGGAACACTATCGCAATGCCGTCAAAGAGCAGCGCGAACAGGAGCAACGACGCCACGAAGGCCAGGTGCAGCAGATTCAGATGGAGTTGCGTCAGGCCCAGCAAAGCGCCCTTGTACGCCAGGATGAAATCACCCAACTGCACCGTGACAACGAACGTTTACTGACTGAAAACCGTGGCACGCTGCGGGAACTGAGCCTGCTGCAGGAACAGCTCAAGCAGACCCATACCCGCCAGGATCAACTGCTGGAACAGGTCAACCGCATCGACAGCGAACGCACCCTCCTCCAGGAACGCCTGCGCGCAGCCCTGCTGGAAAGCCAGTCGCTGAAGCAGAACGTCGAGGAGCAGTCGCAGATAAACAAAGCGCTGGAAATCGAATTACTGAAGACTCAGGCGAGCCTCGATGAAAGCGAGCGCCTGGCGGCTGTCGTTGCGACAGCGCCAGACGCAGCCAAGGCCGATTAACCTGCGACCGGTGTACGCATGGTGACGAACTCTTCGGCGGCCGTCGGGTGCACGCCGATGGTTTCGTCGAAGTCGCGCTTGGTGGCGCCCGCCTTCAAGGCGATTGCCAGCCCTTGGACTATTTCGCCGGCGTCCGGCCCGACCATGTGACAGCCAAGCACCTTGTCGGTCTTGCCGTCCACCACGAGCTTCATCAGCGTGCGCTCCTGGCATTCAGTCAGGGTCAGCTTCATCGGCCGGAAACGGCTTTCGTAGATCACCACGTCGTGGCCGGCTTCGCGAGCCTCTTCTTCGGTCAGGCCAACGGTGCCGATGTTCGGCAAGCTGAACACCGCGGTCGGGATCATCTTGTAATCCACCGGACGATATTGCTCAGGCTTGAACAAGCGTCGCGCAACAGCCATGCCTTCGGCCAGTGCAACCGGGGTGAGCTGGACCCGACCAATCACATCGCCAAGGGCCAGGATCGACGGCTCGGCGGTCTGGTATTGCTTATCGACCTCGACGAAACCTTTCTTGTCGAGTTTGACGCCGGTGTTTTCCAACCCGAGGTTGTCCAGCATCGGGCGGCGGCCGGTAGCGTAGAACACGCAATCGGCTTCCAACTGGCGACCGTCCTTGAGCGTCACTTTCAGACTGCCGTCGGTCAGTTTTTCAATGCGCTCGATATCGGCATTGAATTGCAGGTCCATGCCACGTTTGGTCAGCTCTTCCTGCAAGTGCTTGCGCACCGCGCCATCGAAGCCGCGCAGGAACAGGTCACCGCGATACAGCAACGTGGTCTCGGCGCCCAGACCGTGGAAGATCCCGGCAAACTCGACGGCGATGTAGCCACCGCCCACGACCAGCACGCGTTTTGGCAACTCTTTGAGGAAGAACGCCTGGTTGGAACTGATCGCATGCTCGTGCCCCGGAATCTCCGGGATCTGCGGCCAGCCGCCAGTAGCAATCAGGATGTTCTTGGCGGTAAAGCGTTCGCCATTGATCTCGACGGTATTGGGGTCGACGATTTTGGCGTGGCCTTCATGCAGGGTCACACCGCTGTTCACCAGCAGGTTGCGATAGATGCCGTTCAGGCGATTGATCTCGCGATCCTTGTTGGCGATCAGCGTTGCCCAATCGAACTTCGCCTCGCCCGGGGTCCAGCCAAAACCCGAAGATTGCTCGAAGTCTTCGGCGAAGTGCGCGCCGTAGACCAGCAATTTCTTCGGCACGCAACCGACGTTCACACAGGTGCCACCCAAGTAGCGGCTCTCGGCCACGGCCACTTTCGCGCCAAACCCGGCCGCAAAACGCGCAGCCCGCACACCGCCGGAACCGGCACCAATCACATAAAGGTCAAAATCGTAGGCCATTTTCAATCTCCTCGGCAGGCCACCAGCATACCTGCCGCCGTTTGTTGGGCAAGCGCTGCAGACTATTTGGGGGCGGAAAATGAAAAAGCCACCCGAAGGTGGCTTTTCAATACAAGCAGGTCAAACGCTATCAGTAAGCCTTGCCCGTCTTGTAGAAGTTCTCGAAGCAGAAGTTGGTTGCTTCGATGTAGCCTTCAGCACCACCGCAGTCGAAACGCTGGCCCTTGAACTTGTAGGCAATCACGCAACCGTTCTTCGCCTGCTTCATCAGGGCGTCGGTGATCTGGATCTCGCCGCCTTTGCCTGGCTCGGTTTGCTTGATCAGCTCGAAAATGTCCGGAGTCAGGATGTAACGACCGATGATCGCCAGGTTCGACGGAGCGTCTTCCGGAGCCGGTTTTTCAACCATGTTACGAACGCGGTACAGGTCATCAGCGATCAACTCGCCAGCGATCACGCCGTATTTGTTGGTTTCCTGCGGATCCACTTCCTGGATCGCAACGATGGTGCAGCGATACTGCTCGTACAGCTTGACCATCTGGGTCAGTACGCCGTCGCCTTCGAGGTTGACGCACAGGTCATCCGCCAGCACCACGGCGAACGGCTCGTCACCGATCAGCGGGCGGCCAGTCAGGATCGCGTGACCGAGGCCTTTCATTTCGGTTTGACGGGTGTAGGAGAACGAGCACTCGTCCAGCAGCTTGCGGATGCCAACCAGGTATTTCTCCTTGTCGGTGCCCTTGATCTGGTTTTCCAGCTCGTAGCTGATGTCGAAGTGGTCTTCCAGCGCGCGTTTGCCGCGGCCGGTGACGATGGAGATTTCGGTCAAACCGGCGTCCAGTGCTTCTTCGACGCCGTACTGGATCAGTGGCTTGTTTACCACCGGCAGCATTTCTTTGGGCATGGCTTTAGTCGCTGGCAGGAAGCGAGTACCGTAACCGGCTGCTGGGAACAAGCATTTCTTGATCATATAAGTCCTTGAAAGGGCTGTGTGTACGAGTTTCGGCGCAGTCTAATCAGGCCGCGAGCACCTTACAATGCCTCGCGCTGGCTAACCGATGCCATCATAGAGAAATATTCTCGCGGATAGTTCCGCAGATCGTTCCAGTGCCCTTTTATAGATAGCAGAGATTCCGACCGGCGCCGATGTATCTGCCGCCCGCAGATTCGCATCACCACACTCCCATCCGCACCCGTCAAGTGTAATTGGCGTTATCATTGCGCAATTGAACCAGCCAACGAGGCAGATAGATGTCGGTAGCAAAAAGTGTCAACGGGTTCCTGATCAATCAGGCGAAAGACGGCCAGTGGTGGGTAGACAGCGTCAGCGGCGAGAATATTGCCGGTCCATTCCCGATCGAAGCGTTGGCGATTGAAGTGGCGTCCGTATTGGAGCTCGAACACCCTGCCCCTAAGCGTCGCGGTAAAGACAAGTCCTGAGAAGCACCTGACTTAACCCAAGCCCTGCCTCACGCAGGGCTTTTTTTGCGATAGCCTGCAACGAAGTGGCCTTTCGCTATAACCTTTTGATTCCGGCGCTGTCACAGGCTTAGCCCCATTATCCTGACGACGACCACAACATGACTAAATTCTTGCCCCTGATTGCGGTATTGGCCCTGAGCGGCTGCGCAACTTCCGAAACCA
Source organism: Pseudomonas sp. LBUM1651 (assembly GCF_059716135.1). Taxonomy (NCBI): domain Bacteria; kingdom Pseudomonadati; phylum Pseudomonadota; class Gammaproteobacteria; order Pseudomonadales; family Pseudomonadaceae; genus Pseudomonas; species Pseudomonas sp. LBUM1651. The sequence continues at coordinate 3,208,288 of NZ_CP166805.1, forward strand.
CCTACCTGAACAACGGGGAGCAAGGCCTGAGCATCGACTGCTCGGGGGAAGCCAATTCCTGGGCCACCTGCTATGAAAAAGCCGAAGCCTCCTGCGCCGGTACCGGTTATCGAATCGTTGGCACTGACGGCACACCTTCAACCAAGGAAAGTGACAAGACCCTGGGCGTCGATGTCGGCAATTACAAAAACCGCAGCGTGGTGGTGGTCTGCAAGTAAGGCGCTTGTGCCCTACATGTGAATTTCAGCGAATTTGATCCCGAGACCGCGCACGGTCTCGATCAGATCGTCAAGGCGACCGAAGGATTCGACTTCATCATTGTCATCCACCAGAAAATAACTGCGCCCGGCGCTTTTCTTGAAAAACACGATCCATTCCCCCGGGTCCGCCGGATTCTGAATCACATGGGTAGCAGAGATGTGACCCTCTGCATGCCGCTCCCGTACCTGCTCTCGCTTCATGCTCGACTCCAGAAATGACAATGCCGCCAAAGCGCTGCTTTGACGGCATCGGTGCTGACTGTCGCTAGTTTATCAGCCGGAGATACACGCGGTGGCGGCATTGCGCACATCCATCGGGCGCAATGGCACATTGGAAATACGTTCATGCAGCTTGATGCTGCTGCCGCCGGAACGCTCTTCGATATCGAATACGGCCGCCGGGCCCGAGGAGAACTTCTGCGGCACGATGACCCGCACACCTTCCTTCTCCTGCGGCTCGACTTGCAGGGCTCCGCGACTGCTGGCCAGTTTTTCGGTCAGACATTGCGCATATTCATTGGGTTTCTTGCCGGAAATCACATTCATGGTGGGCAGCGACTCGTTGATTTCCGAGACACTTGCACAACCACTCATCGCCAATGCAAACGGCAAGCCCCATGCACCCCACTTCATACAAAACCTCCGATAAAGACCCTCCGACAGCACAAATGCTGGTTTTCTCCGAGGCTCACTGCTTTTATCGCTCATGGAATTCCGAATAACTGTTTTTAATTGTCAAAGCACACCCCGACGACCGGATAATAACCCGTTCGGGCTGATAAACTGCGCCAATCGACCATGCTATCGTTTTGATTTTGTAGAAAAAGCCCTTCTGGAGGCGCCTCATGAAATTTATCCACCAGCGCGAGCACCTCAATGAAGACGACATCGTCGTCATCCAGTGCTCCCAAATGTGCAACATCCGCTTGATGAACGACGCCAATTTCCGCAGTTTCAAGAATGGCGGCCGTCACACTTACCATGGCGGTGCCTTCGACACCTTCCCCGCTCGAATTACTGCACCGAGTACCGGTTTCTGGAACATCACCATCGACACCGTCAACCGTCGGCCGATCAGCGTGACCCGCAAACCGACCCTGACTCACTCGATCAAGATCATCCGCCGCTCCACCTCGAAACTGAGCTGAGCGACGCCCGACACGAATATAAGCAGGTATGACCGTGGCCCAAACGACCAAGTACGTCATCAAATACAAACTCAACGGCGAGCGCCGTTTCGAATTTGCCCAGCTTGAAAATGGCACCGAAGCCGAAGCCAGAGCCGCGCTGGACGCCATTCATGTCCCGGGTGAAGACGTCATCAGCGATATCAGCGTCAGCAAAGCGCTGTAGCGGGATTCGGAGCGACAATGTGGATGTCCGCTCCATCCGTTGAATTCGACCGCAAGCCCCGGAGTGTTCACGAAGGCAGCGCTCCCTAGACTGGCCACCTCAACCTTTGGTTAAGGAGTCAGAACATGTCTGCTTCCCCGATTCGTTTCATCAGCGGCACTTCCAGCCTCGGCACCTTGCTGCTGGCCTCCAGCGCGCAAGGGTTGTGCGCGTTGCTGCTTGGTGATGACCTGGAGACGCTGGAGCGCGACCTTGCGCGAAGATTCCCCGGCCAGCCAACACCCCAACGTGATGAAGGCTTGATGCCTGCGCTGGAACAAACTCTTCACCATCTCGACACCCCTTTGACAGCGCTCGATTTACCACTGGACCTGGTGGGTAGCGTTTTCCAGCAACGCGTCTGGGAAGCCCTGCGCCAAATCCCGCTCGGCAAAACCGCCAGCTACCAGCAGATCGCGCGGCAACTGGGACAACCCAAAGCTTTCCGGGCCGTGGCGAATGCCTGCGGTGCGAACCCGCTGGCAGTCATCGTGCCCTGCCATCGGGTACTGCGCCAGGACGGCAGCCTTGGCGGTTACCGTTGGGGCTTGGACCGCAAGCGGCAACTGCTGGAGCGTGAGGCGCTGCAATGATCGAGCACTTTCTGGATGTACTCGACTGGGCAACGCTGGAGCAACAACTGGATCAGGATGGCTGCGCGATCATCCGCTCGCTGATCAGCAGCGAGACGTGCGATGACATCAGCGCGCTGTACGCGCGATCCGAACCCTTTCGCTCGCAAGTGATGATGGCGCGTCACGGCTTCGGCCGTGGCGAGTACAAATACTTCCGATATCCGTTGCCAGAGATCGTCGCCACTTTGCGCAAGGCGCTCTACCCTCGCCTGGTGCCGATCGCCAATCGCTGGTACGAGCAGATGGACTTGCCGGTCCGTTTCCCTGATACGCATGCGGCGTTCCTTGAACGCTGTCACGCCGCCGATCAGGTGCGTCCAACGCCGCTGTTGCTGCAATATGGGCCACAGGACTACAACTGCCTGCATCAGGATCTGTACGGCGAACACGTTTTTCCGCTGCAAGTGGCGATTCTTCTGTCAGAGCCGGGCGAAGATTTCACCGGCGGCGAGTTTGTCCTGACCGAACAACGTCCACGGATGCAGTCGCGCCCCCAGGTCATTGGATTGAAAAAGGGTGACGCCCTGATCTTTGCCGTCAATCAGCGACCGGTCAAAGGCGTTCGTGGCTATTACCGGGTCACCCTGCGCCACGGCGTGAGCCGCCTGCACAGCGGAAAACGGCATACCCTTGGAATCATCTTTCACGACGCGTTATGACCTTATGAACCCGACCACTCTCGATCTGTTTGCCGACTCGGAGCCCGAACAGCAACCTCGGCGCGAGCAAATTGGCGAACAGTCCTACGTCTTGAGGGGCTTTGCCCTGCCTTGGCTGGAGCGGTTACTGCCCGCGCTCGAGGTGGTTCTGGCAGCAGCGCCGTTTAGGCACATGGTCACGCCCGGCGGATTTACCATGTCAGCGGCCATGAGCAGTTGCGGCACATGGGGCTGGACCACCGACCGCAGCGGTTATCGCTATTCCCGTCATGATCCCCGGACCCACGCCCCCTGGCCGGAAATGCCGCCGGTATTTTTTGAGCTCGCACAAGCGGCGGCGCTGGAAGCCGGTTTTACCGATTTCGTACCCGATTCCTGCCTGATCAACCGCTATATTCCCGGCGCGAAGATGTCGTTGCACCAGGACAAGGATGAAGCGTCCTACGCAGCGCCGATCGTTTCGGTGTCGCTGGGCCTGCCGGCGATGTTCCTGTTTGGCGGTTTTGAACGCAGCGACAAAAGCCAGCGGGTGCCGGTGTTCCATGGCGATATCGTGGTCTGGGGCGGCGTCGATCGCCTGCGTTATCACGGGGTCTTGCCAATCAAGGAGGGGCAGCATCCACGGATGGGCGAGCAACGGATCAATTTCACGTTTCGTACCGCACAATGAACCACGAATTTGACCGCAAGACCCGGAGTGCAACGACCCTGCCGGCTGATTATCCTGAATCAAACGGTCAACGGACATGAAGCCATGACAACCACCGAGAACGATCCCCGCTGGGCCGCCGTCGTCGCCCGGGATCCCCGCGCTGACGGGCAGTTTGTGTATGCGGTGAAAACCACCGGCATCTACTGCCGCCCCAGCAGTCTGGCGCGTTTGCCGAAGCCGCAGAATGTCGAATTCTTTGACACGGCCGAGCAGGCCCAGGCAGCGGGTTACCGCCCGAGCAAACGAGCGGCGAAGGATCAAAGTGACGTCGCCGCGCAACACGCTGCGACCGTCGCCGCGGCTTGTCGTCAGATCGAGACCGCCGAACATCTGCCGGCACTGAGTGAACTGGCCGACGTCGCGGGCCTGAGCAGTTTTCACTTTCACCGTGTGTTTAAAGCCGTTACCGGGCTGACGCCCAAGGGCTACGCCACGGCCCACCGTTCACGCAAGGTTCGTCAACGCTTGACCGGTGGAGGTTCGGTGACCGATGCCTTGTATGACGCCGGCTTCAACTCCAACAGCCGTTTTTATGAGGCGGCGGATCATCTGCTGGGCATGAAACCCGGTGATTACCGCGCCGAAGGCCAGAACAACGACATTCGTTTTGCCGTCGGCCAGTGTTCACTGGGGGCGATTCTGGTGGCGCAAAGCGTACGCGGTGTTTGCGCGATTCTGCTGGGTGATGATCCGCACCAACTGGTGTGCGACCTGCAGGACAAGTTTCGGCGGGCCAACCTGATTGGTGCCGATCATGAGTTCGAGCAACTGATCGCCAAGGTCGTCGGTTTTATCGAAGCCCCGGCCATCGGCCTGGATTTGCCACTGGACGTTCAAGGCACGGCATTTCAAGAGCGAGTCTGGCAGGCGTTGCGGGAGATTCCGGCAGGCAGCACCGCCAGTTACGCCGATATCGCCCAGAGCATCGGCGCACCGAAAGCCGTGCGCGCCGTGGCTCAGGCCTGCGGCGCGAACAGTCTGGCGGTGGCGATCCCGTGCCACCGCGTGGTTCGCAGCGACGGCAACCTGTCGGGCTATCGCTGGGGGGTGGAGCGCAAGCGGCAGTTGCTGGAACGTGAGGCGCCGTAATCAGCGATTCACATCCACCACCACTCGACCGCGCAGCTGACCGGCGAGCAAGCGCGGTGCAGCGTCGATCGCTTCACTCAAACCGATTTCGTGACTGATCAGTGGCAGTAAACCGAAGTCCAGATCCTTGGCCAGACGGTTCCATGCGAGCACTCGTTTGGCTTTGGGCTGGGTCACGCTGTTGATCCCGGCAAGCGTCACGCCACGCAAAATGAACGGTGCGACGGAGGCCGGGAAATCCATGCCTTGCGCCAGCCCACAAGCAGCGACAGTGCCGTTGGCCTTCGTACTGGCACAGGCGTTGGCCAGGGTGTGGCTGCCGACCGAGTCGATCACCGCCGCCCAACGCTCCTTGGCCAGCGGCTTGCCCGGTTCGGACAGCGTAGCGCGGTCAATGATTTCGCTGGCGCCCAACTGCTTGAGGTAGTCGTGCTCGGAGGTGCGGCCAGTGGATGCGACCACCCGGTAACCGAGCTTGCTCAGCAACGCGATGGCGAAACTGCCTACACCGCCGTTGGCGCCCGTGACCAGGACGTCGCCCTGCTCTGGCGTCACGCCGTTATGCTCCAGCGCCAGAATGCTCAGCATCGCCGTGTAGCCGGCCGTGCCGATGGCCATTGCCTGGGCAGCTGTGAATTCCGGGGGCAATGGAATCAGCCAGTCGCCATTCAGGCGCGCCTTCTGCGCCAATCCGCCCCAATGCCCTTCGCCTACACCCCAGCCATTGAGTACGACCTGATCACCGACCTCGTAGTCCGGATGCCCACTGACTTCGACAGTTCCCGCCAGATCGATGCCCGGCACCATCGGGAATTTTCGCACCACCGGGCTGCTGCCGGTGATCGCCAGACCGTCCTTGAAATTCAGCGTGCTATACGCCACTCGCACTGTCACATCGCCCTCGGGCAGTTGATCGTCATTGATCTCTTGCAGTGTGGCCCGGTAACCGCTGTCGTCTTTGTCGATCAAAATTCCTTGGAACATCGTCGCCTCCCAATCGAATCACTCAGTTGTGGTGCAGTTGAAATATCACACTGCAACATTTTGTCGTACCCGACTTTAAGCCAATCCGGGCGTTTCCATCACCGGTGATCGCGCACCCCATGCAAAAATCGATTGGTCTTGCGCCCGCCATTGCTGGTACAAAACCCGTTCCTGTTGTGATGCCGGAGTACCTTACAAATGAGCCAATGGCCAGACACCCGAATTCTTGATCTGCTGGGGATCGAACTGCCCATCATCCAGGCTCCGATGGCTGGCGCCACCGGTTCGGCCATGGTGATTGCGGCGAGCAACGCCGGTGGCCTGGGCTCGATGCCTGCGGCGATGCTCAGCACCGAGCAGTTGCGCGAAGAATTGAAGACGATCCGCCAACACACTCAGCGCCCTTTCAACGTCAATTTTTTCTGTCACCAACCGCCGGCAGCCGATGAGCAACGCGCTCGGGACTGGAAGAATCTGCTGGAGCCCTACTACCGGGAGCTGGGCGTGGACTTCGACGCGCCGACGCCGGTGTCCAATCGCGCGCCATTCGATAACGCGACCTGCGAAGTGATCGAAGAATGTCGCCCCGAAGTGGTCAGCTTTCACTTTGGCCTGCCGGAAAAATCCCTGCTCGATCGCGTCAAGGCCACCGGCGCAAAGGTGCTGTCTTCAGCAACGACCGTCGAAGAAGCGATCTGGCTTGAGCAACACGGTTGCGACGCCATCATCGCCATGGGTTACGAAGCCGGAGGCCATCGGGGCATGTTTCTCAGCGACGATCTGAGCAGCCAGGTGGGTGTCTTCGCGCTGGTGCCGCAAATCGTCGACGCGGTGAAAGTACCGGTAATTGCTGCCGGCGGTATTGCCGATGCACGAGGCGTCGCGGCGGCATTTCTGTTGGGCGCTTCAGCGGTGCAAGTGGGTACGGCGTATCTGTTCACGCCGGAGGCCAAGGTCAGCCCCTCCCATCACAAGGCATTGCGCACGGCCAAGGAGAGCGAGACCGCTGTCACTAATATTTTTACCGGCCGCCCGGCGCGGGGAATTCTCAATCGGGTCATGCGTGAACTCGGGCCGATGAGCGACAAGGCACCGGCCTTTCCATTGGCGGGTGGAGCGTTGATGCCGTTGCGGGCGAAGGGGGAAGCCGATTTCAGCAACCTTTGGGCCGGGCAGGCATTTACGTTGGGGGTTGAGATGACGACGGCGGAGTTGACGCGGCGTTTGGCCGAGGAAGGGTTGGCGAAGCTGCTGCACCGCTGAACACTGTGGCGAGGGAGCTTGCTCCCGCTGGGGCGCGTAGCGGCCCTAAAAGTTTTACGACTGCTTCGCAGCCGAGCGGGAGCAAGCTCCCTCGCCACAGAGATTTATTCGCCACCATTCAATCCTGCTCCAGCACATTCCGTTTGTAGGTATTTCGCTATATATTCCACTATATAGCGTTTCACTCCCCGCTGTATTTGCCTACCACGGAGCCGTTTCATGACCATTCGTGCCTCACGTTTTGCCCCAACCTGCCTGGCGAGCCTGCTCGCGGTGTTCGCCATCGGCACTGCCCAGGCCGATGAAGTCCAGGTCGCTGTCGCGGCCAACTTCACCGCGCCGATCCAGGCCATCGCTGCCGACTTCGAGAAAGACACCGGGCATAAACTGGTCACCTCCTTTGGCGCAACTGGCCAGTTCTACACTCAGATCAAGAATGGCGCACCGTTCGAGGTGTTCCTCTCGGCGGACGACACCACCCCGCAAAAACTCGAAACCGAAGGCGACACGGTCAAGGGCTCGCGCTTCACCTATGCCGTCGGCACCCTCGCGCTATGGTCGGCCAAGGACGGTTATGTCGATGCCAAGGGCAAAGTGTTGAGCGACAACCAATACCAGCATCTGTCGATCGCCAACCCGAAAGCCGCGCCTTACGGCCTCGCCGCCACCCAGGTACTGGCCAAGCTGGACCTGACCGACAAGGTCAAAGACAAAATCGTTGAAGGCCAGAACATCACCCAGGCTTACCAGTTCGTTTCCACCGGCAACGCAGAACTGGGCTTCGTCGCCTTGTCGCAGATCTACAAAGACGGCAAAGTGACCAGCGGTTCGGCGTGGATCGTTCCAGCCAACATGCACGAACCGATCAAACAAGATGCGGTGATCCTCAACAAAGGCAAGGACAACCCGGCCGCCAAGGCACTGGTTGACTACCTCAAGGGGCCGAAAACCGCTGCTGTCATCAAGTCCTACGGCTACCAACTCTAAATGACCCTATCGAGTGCCGACTTTTCCGCGATCTGGCTGACCCTGAAGCTCGCGTCCCTGACGACGGTTATCCTGCTGGTGATCGGCACTCCGATTGCGTTATGGCTGTCGCGCACCCAGTCCTGGCTGCGCGGTCCGGTCGGGGCGATCGTCGCCCTGCCCCTGGTGCTGCCGCCCACGGTGATTGGCTTTTATCTGTTGCTGGCGCTCGGCCCTAATGGCTTTGTCGGCCACTTCACCCAATCACTGGGGCTCGGCACCCTGACATTCAGTTTTGCGGGGTTGGTGATCGGTTCGGTGCTCTATTCGATGCCGTTCGTGGTCCAGCCGCTGCAGAACGCTTTTTCTGCCATTGGCACCCGCCCACTGGAAGTGGCCGCGACCTTGCGTGCCAATCCCTGGGACACTTTTTTCAGTGTGATCCTGCCGCTGGCCCGACCGGGTTTTATCACGGCGGCAATTCTCGGTTTCGCCCACACCGTTGGCGAATTTGGTGTGGTGCTGATGATCGGCGGCAACATTCCCGACAAGACCCGCGTGGTCTCGGTGCAAATCTACGATCACGTCGAAGCCATGGAATATGCCCAGGCCCACTGGCTGGCCGGAGCGATGCTGGTGTTCTCGTTTGCCGTGTTACTGGCGCTCTACTCCAGTCGCAAAACCAAAGCAGGCTGGAGCTGATTGATGATTCATACCCGTCTGAAACTGCACTACTCGGGGTTCGCCCTGGATGTGGATTTGCAACTGCCGGGCCGTGGTGTCACCGCGCTTTACGGTCACTCCGGCTCGGGCAAGACAACGTGCCTGCGCTGCATCGCGGGTCTTGAACGAGCGGAACGCGGATTTATCCAGGTCAACGATGAAGTCTGGCAAGACAGCGACAGGAAGATTTTCGTCGCACCGCACAAACGCGCGCTCGGTTATGTCTTTCAGGAAGCCAGTCTGTTTACGCATTTGTCGGTGCTGGCGAATCTGCAATTCGGACTCCGGCGAATCCCGAAACAACAGCGCCGGGTCGACATGGCTCACGCGACTGAACTGCTGGGCATCGGCCATCTACTGGATCGTCACCCACAAAACCTTTCCGGCGGCGAACGGCAGCGCATCGGCATCGCCCGCGCCCTGCTGACCAGCCCGAAGCTGTTGCTGATGGACGAACCGCTGGCCGCACTGGATTCGCAACGCAAAAGCGAAATCCTGCCGTACCTGCAACGGTTGCACGATGAACTGGACATTCCGGTGCTGTACGTCAGTCATTCCCAGGATGAAGTGGCGCGACTGGCCGACCACATCGTCCTGCTCAGCCACGGCAAGGCACTGGCCAGCGGCCCTATCGGTGAAACCCTGGCTCGCCTCGACTTGCCATTGGCGTTGGGCGATGACGCCGGCGTAGTGATTGAGGGCCATGTCAGTACGTATGACGCGGACTATCAATTACTGACCCTGCAATTGCCGGGCACCGCGCTGAACATTCGCGTGACACACACACCGATGGACGCCGGCCAGGCACTTCGCTGCAAGGTTCAGGCACGTGATGTCAGCCTGAGCCTGCAAAGCGTCGAGCACAGCAGCATCCTCAATCGTCTGCCGGTGACGGTGGTCAGTGAAATGGGCGCGGACAATGCCGCCCACGTGCTGATTCGACTGGACGCGGCCGGCACGCCGCTGCTGGCACGGATCACCCGCTACTCCCGGGATCAATTGAACGTGCACCCCGGCCAGCAACTCTGGGCGCAGATCAAGGCGGTGGCGGTGCTGGCGTAAATCCGCTGGCACGTCTGCATCGGCACGCGGTCAATGCCTGTAACGGCCCCTGATTCGTCGCCAAGGATTACCGCCATGCCCGATTCCGCATTGCCCGACGTGCTGCCGCCCGACCTGCACTACGTCGACGACACCCAGCCCGGCATCACTCGCAAGAAACTGCGCGGCAAGTTTTGCTACTTCGAGCCCACGGGTCAGCGCATCACTGATCCGGACGAAATCAAGCGCATCAACGCCCTCGCCGTGCCCCCGGCCTACATCGACGTGTGGATCTGCGCCGACCCGCGCGGGCATCTGCAAGCCACCGGCCGCGATGCCCGGGGGCGCAAACAATACCGTTATCACCCGCGCTGGCGTGAAGTGCGTGATGCCGATAAATACTCGCGGCTGCGGGACTTCGGGCTGGCTCTGCCGAAGCTGCGCAAACAGCTTGAAACGCTGTTGGAGGCGCCGGGTTTCAGCCGCGACAAAGTCATGGCCACGGTCATTACCCTGCTGGATGCGACGTTGATCCGGGTCGGCAATACGCAGTACGCGCGGGACAATCGCTCCTATGGGTTGACCACCCTGCGCAACCGTCACGTCGAGGTCAACGGCAGTGCGATCCGGTTCCAGTTCCGTGGCAAGAGCGGTGTCGAACACCAGATCACCGTGAAAGACCGGCGCCTGGCGCGGATCATCAAACGCTGCCAGGAAATTCCCGGGCAAAATCTGTTTCAGTATCTGGATGAGAACGGTGAACGGCACACCGTCAGCTCCTCCGACGTGAATGCCTACCTGCAAACCCTGACCGGCGCCGACTTCACGGCCAAGGATTACCGCACCTGGGCCGGCAGCGCATTGGCGTTGGCGGTGCTGCGCGAATTGCAGTGGGAACCGGAGTCGGATGCCAAGCGCCATGTGGTGGAGATGGTCAAGGACGTCGCCAGGCAACTCGGCAACACCCCGGCGGTCTGTCGCAAGTGCTACATCCACCCGGCGGTGCTCGAGGGTTTTCTGCTGGGGGCATTGGCCGAGTTGCCGCGCCCCAGAACCCGAAAAGGCCTCAGGGCCGAAGAAGTCGGGCTGGCGATGTACCTGGAACGGATGATCGAAGCGTCTCAACCGACGAACTGACCTGTCCATTTTTTGCACGATCACAAATGGCTTCTATAGTTGTTGTGACAGAAATCAGCTTCGGTGACGCCATGGAAGACATTTACGTTGTGAAGCCCTGCAACAAGATCATCGTTCATGGTCGTCGAGCCGGGGAAGCCGGTCATCCGCCACCTGACGCTGAATGTTGGTACCGCATCGCCGATACCCGCACCAATGGCTTCATCGGCGACGGCTATGATGTTGAAGAAGATGCCCATCGCGCCTGCCGTCAACTCAACGCCCGATCGCAGGTGAAGGCCCGACAAGGCTGAAGTCCGGGTCTATACTGAAAATGGCTGAGGGAACAGCGATCCCATCGGCAGAAAGCTCGCTCCAAGCGGGCTTTTTGTTGCCAATTGCCAGGTTTCTTGAACGGAGGTGTTTGCCATGTCCGAAAAAGAGTCCATCACCACCCTGCTCACTCTGCTTGATTCCCGCCAGGCTCGCTTGGCCGCGGCGTGCAAGGAAATCGCCGACTGGGTCGATCATCAAGGCGGGCACCCGACCGCCCTCAGAATTCGTGATCGCCTGAACGACATCGAGAAGGATGCGCCACTGATCCGCAGCACGTTGTCCTCGCTCAAGCCTGTCGACCCGCCGCTGCCAAGGTTCAGATGATTCGATCTGGACCCCGGACACGCAAGCACGGTCTGATTCAGGGCGCATGAACGGCGACGTTTTCGTCACCGTGCACGTACTTGCCTGATCATCTACTGCTGAACCCCCACCCGGCCTGGCGTCGGGATTTTTTTGCCCGGCCATTTCACACAGCGTTCACAAATCACGCCGTACAGTGAACCTACTCCTTTTGATGAACCCCTTGGCCCGCCCGCATGCGGGCCATTTTTTTTGCCCGTCGAACGTCATTACTTGCGGGAGGTCCAACGATTACACGTCACCAAGGAGGCGTCTGATGGTTACTCACTTCAAAGTTGGCGGGCATCTGGCCTGCGGTCACAAAGGAAGCAAACTCACCTCAACCACTGAACTGACCCGGGTGAAATGCAGAAGCTGCCGAAACACCGATGCGTTCAAGGATGCGCGCAAAGACCAACGAAACGCTGCACGCCGCGCCGCACGCAAAGCCAAAGTCACTCACACCGCCAATGACTGGCGCGCTGCGTGGGTCGAACGGCTTACCGCGATGGACGGCCTGCAACGATTGCCTCGGGGCTTTACCGGTCAACCTTTCGTTTAACAGGCAGGTCTGGCGGTTGCGACGCCCTTCGTCCCAGCCGCCAACCCGGTGAATTCACGCAAAGACATTCGCTTGAATGCTTCGACCAATCCGCGCCCTTCTTCGGGTGCACAGGAGATGGCCAGGCGCATGGTCGCTTCACCCAGGTGCCAGATTAAAAAGGCCGAGGCCCGGACCTGCCCCACGTCACTGCCTGGATACACCCGCAGCATCACGTCAGCCAGCAACCCGCCGGCAATCCGGCTTTCCTGCAGCTGGAGCGCCATGAGTTGTTTGTCTGCCTGCATGCCCGACCAGATGTCGCGCATCGCCGGTGTCGCCAGCACGATCTCGTAATACTCGTCGAGCAACGCTGAAAAGGCTGCGTTCAGCCCTTGCGCATCTTCAACCGCCGCCAGCGCCGCTTCGATACAGCGACGGCTTTCGGCGTTGTAGCGCTCTGCCAGGGTCTGTATGACCGAACTTTTGTCGGGAAAGTACTGATAAAGCGAGCCGATCGAAATACCGCAGCATTCTGCGATTTCACTCATTTTGAGTTGATCGCTGCCCTTGCTCGCCGTCAATTGGGTCGCCGCCGCCAGGATTCGCTCCTGACGCTCGCGACTGCGCTGCTGTGTGGGATTGCGCCGGGCCGGCTCGGAGACAGGCAGTTCGACGACTTCGGTGGTTTTCTTGGGCACTTGGCGCGCTCCCGATCAATAACATGACATAGGCTCACCTTAGCACTGCCCGTACGTCGGTTTCATCGATTCTGCCGGTTGACGTTAAAACATGAGGGTTTATCATCTTTAAAACATGAGCATCACTCACATTAAACCGATGGAGATGAACGCGATGAAAACCACCCAGGAAACCATCCTGATTCTCGGCGCAACAGGCAAAACCGGGGGGCGAATTGCTCAGCGACTGAAAGCGGACGGAGTGCCTGTCCGTCTGGGCTCTCGTGGAGCAAATCCTGCTTTCGACTGGGAGGATCGAAGAACGTGGGCAGCCGCGCTCGATGGCATTCGCGCCGCCTACATCTCGTTTCAACCAGACCTCGCGGTACCCGGCGCCGTTGAGACCGTGCAGGCATTCACCGATCAGGCGGTCAAGAGTGGAGTGCGCAAACTGGTGCTGCTGTCGGGGCGCGGCGAAGTTGAAGCGGAACAAGCCGAACGCGTCGTTCAAAACAGCGGGGCCGACTGGACCATCCTGCGGGCCAGCTGGTTCTTTCAGAACTTCAGCGAAGCCCATTTTCTCGAACCGATTCTGCAAGGAGAACTCGCCCTCCCCGTCGGCAACATCGCCGAGCCCTTCGTCGACGTGGAAGACATCGCCGAGATCGCAGTCGAGGCGCTGACCAGGCCCGGACACGCAGGCCAACTGTATGAATTGACGGGTCCGCGAGCATTGACCTTCGCTGAGGCCGTCGCTGAAATTGCCCGTGAGACACAAAGGGATATTGCGTTCGTTGCATTACCGCCAGACGCCTATCGGCAGGCGTTGGAACAGGCACAGCTACCCGCCGAATTGATCGATCTGGTGCTTTACCTCTTTACCACCGTACTCGACGGCCGCAATACGCCGGTGGCCGATGGCGTACAACGTGCTCTGGGTCGCCCGGCGCGGGACTTCAGCGACTATGTTCGACGCACTGCCGCCACGGGTGTCTGGGCAAGCGAAGTCTAATATTGAAGCGCCCCGCGCGGTCATTCAGTAATTCGGTGTGCATCAGCCGTCACTCAACTACTGCACACTGAATTTATTATTAGTCGTCTTTTTGTATTCATCGATCATCCAAACAGAAACACCGTCGCTGCGTACGGTGTTGCATTCTTTAACATACTCTTTATATGTCACGCAGATCACGTATCCAGCCACCTTCCAACTCCCTTTTGCTTCCGGGTAAAGCGTCGTTTGCCGCTCCCTTTTTTGGCGATAAACCGTTTCCTCAACTAGGATTTCTAACGCATCGGAAACGTGCCAACCTTAATGTGAAGACTGATCAAGGAGGGATAAATGACACCGATTCGTATGGCGGAGAAAACCTACCGCACCTGGTCCAGCCCGATCTTGCTGGAGCTTAAGGAGAGAGAGCATCAGCTGGAGCCGGCACATCGCCAGGCACTGCAGAATATTCTGATGGAGAGAAGGCTCGTTGACATCGGAAGCCCTACCGACATCGAGCGGCGCGGGAAACGGGAAACCGACAGTCAAAAATAACGGACCGAAAACAAACAAGGGTTTGCATCAGCTTTCGCCCGCAAACCCTTGATTTTAGATGGTGCCGAAGCCGGAATCGAACCGGCACGCCCTTACGAGCGGGGGATTTTAAGTTATTCGTGTCGTGACATTGCTCGATCTTACCCAACATTGATTCTTCTTGCTCAAGCTTACTAATTCTTTACGGATCAGTTACTTACAGAGGAAAACAGTAGAGATTGAGCTTCCTAGAGCCTGCTCGGCATTACCCAGGATTCCCCGCAAAAGTTTCCATAGGGTTTCCATGAGTTTCCATGGACAAACGCTCACCCAATCGGAGGTCATGACACGCGCGACAACAAATTCCGCGTCACCAAGCAATCGATCGATACCCGCTGCGTCTGCCCAGCAGGAAAAACTGAGGCCATTTTTTACGACGACATGGCCGGTGGGTTTGCGATTCGAGTCACAGCTGCCGGCGTCAAGCCATTCATCCATGTACATGACGCTGGGGTTTTCGGTTTCGATCATGGCGGCAAACGCCGTTTCCACGCTTTCATGCAGCCTCCCCATGAGTGGCCTGTACAGTCCAACCCGCCTACTTAATTTCCTGCTTGTGGCGTGCAATAGTTTCCCTTTATAACGGACAACTTTTCACTCCCACATAAAAGGATGCAAACCATGAGCAACGCTTGGAACGAAGGTTATTTCACGGACGAGGATTACGTTTACGGGTATTGCCGAGAAATCAATCCCGTGTTCCAGCGCTATTGCTTACTGTTGCGTGGTTTTGCCAGCTTGGAGAGTGCTGATGCCTACCACTGTGAACTGGGCTTTGGCCAAGGCGTCTCGATCAACATCCACGCCGCAGCCAATCCAGGGTGTTACGTGGGAACCGACTTCACCCCAACCCAGGCTGCCCATGCCAACGAACTGGCGGCGACCTACAGCAGCAATGCGCAGTTTTATGATGACAGCTTCGAACAACTTCTGGCCCGCGAGGATCTGCCGCAGTTCGACAGCATCAGCCTGCATGGCATCTGGGCCTGGGTCAGCCACGACAATCAAAAAATAATCGTTGAATTCGCCCGTCGCCACCTCAAGCCGGGTGGGCAGTTGTATGTCGACTACAATTGCGCGCCAGGCTGGTCACCTATGGCACCGCTGCGCAAGCTGTTGAGCCTGCATGACCAGTATGCAGCTCCATCATTTCGCCCGAGCGATCGCGTTGATGCCGCGCTTCAATTCTCCGACGCTCTGCTTGCAGCCAACCCTAAGTACGCCGAAACGGCCCCTTACCTTGGCGCCAAGCTACAGAGCATCAAAGGCCAGAATCGCCAGTACGTTGCCCATGAATACCTTAATCGAAACTGGAGTTGCCTATACTTCACCGACGTGGTGGACGCTCTAAGTCCAGCCAAGCTTGATTACGCCACGACGGCGGTACCGCTGGATGCAGTCAATCCGCTCAACCTGAGCGATGAAGGCATGGACTTTTTGGAGGGCATCGAGCACCCAATCATGCGCGAACAGGCGCGTGACTACTTCGTTAATAAGCAATTTCGTAAAGATCTGTACATGCGTGGCGCCCGCAGGCTGCCGGCATCTGAGCAGCGCGAGAAGATGCTCAAAACACGTTTTGTCATGCTGCAAGTTGCAGACAGTGTATCGAGCACCATCAAAGGCCCTGCCGGCGAGGCCACGCTTCAAGCAGAGATCTATGGCCCGGTACTCGAAGCCCTGTCGGCGAAAGCCTACGCACCCAAAACTCTACGACAGTTATCAGGTGCCCTACCTGCGATGACTTTTGATGACTTGCTTCAGGCCGTCAACGTGCTGGTGGGCATGGGAGCGGTTGCACCCTGCCAGGGCGAAGCAGCCGAAAAGCTGGTGCAGGAGCGCTGCAATACCCTGAACTTGCAGCTGTGCAAACGCTCGTTGTTCACCAACCAAATCCAGACCCTGGCTAGCCCGGTAACAGGTGGTGGCGTGTCGGTCAGCCGCTTCGAACAGTTGTTCCTGATCGCCATCAAATCAGACAAAAAGCAGCCGATTGATTGGGCGAAGCTGGCGTGGGGTATTCTCAGCGAACAAGGCGAGGTCATCGTTAAAGGCGATCAGCCTATCATTACCGCCGAAGAGAATATTGCCGAACTGAACGAACAGGCCAAATCGTTTGCTGAAAAATCGCTGGTCGTTCTCAAAGCGTTGAAAATCGCTTAGCCCTTAGGTATGTGTCGCGGCGGTCAAGTATCAGAGAAGATGCCTACCGCCGCTTGTCCATGCGAAAAACCCGACCACTTCCTGCAAAGAACTTGGTAGTTTCCCCATCGACCAGAGTAAATATACCTCCCCAGTTCAAGTCGGCATCTTCAATGGATTCGCCTTCCCCCCCCATGAAGATGCCGACACCGCAGGGCCTACATTTGTACTCAAAAAGATCTTACTGAGTGAGCCAGGACTCGACTACGTCTGCGCCGAACTGGTCCACTCTTTTAGCAGCTTGTGATTGCCGCCTTTGGTTTCGATCACTTCGCCAGTGTTTGCCGTGTCCCAAAGTGGAACCCTAGGTGCATGTTTCTCCGCGTGTCCGTCTAACAGATACCGTATAGACACGAAAACCATCCACCCAACAAAAAAGGCCTACGCCGCTAAGCGTAAGCCTTTGATATATATGGTGCCCGAAGCCGGAATCGAACCGGCACGCCCTTACGAGCGGGGGATTTTAAGTCCCATGCGTCTACCAGTTTCGCCATTCGGGCGGTAGCGCGGTAAGCAGTCTGAAGGCTGACAAATGTGGATCTGTCAGTTCTGACGCTTGTGCAACAGAGGACGAAATATATACATCCCGTCCCGGTGAAGCAAGTTCGCAAATGCCCATTTCAAGACTAATTCTTGCAGGACAATGCAAATAAAAAAGCTCCGTAAATCATCGATCTACGGAGCTTGTTTAAAGTGGAGGCCGAGGTCGGAATCGAACCGGCGTAGGTGGATTTGCAATCCACTGCATAACCATTTTGCTACTCGGCCTCAAACATCTGATGTCATGTAGCACAACACCAAACGCGTACAAACTTGGAATCAGATTCGAGATCTAACCCCTTGAAAACATTGAGCTTTTTCAGCGGTCAGTGCTTTCGATGGCGTGAATTATGTACTGATTTCCGAAGGCTGGCAACCCCTTGATTTCAAAAAAAATTTGCCCGGTGATCAGTCCAGACGAATCTGAACCACGCTCTCCTCCAGCCGTACCGGCCAGACACGCAGACGCTGTTGCGGATATTCCAGGCAACTGCCGTCCTCCAGCCGGAAATGCTGTTTGTAGATCGGTGAAGCGACGACGAGATCACCCTTGATGCTGCCCACCAATCCACGACCGATGACGTTCGCCCCGGATTGCGGGTCATGGTTGTCGATGGCATAGAGGCTCCGACCCTCGGCACCCGGCAGGTAGAACAGCGCCACTTGGGCGCCATCGAGCCAGACGACAACGCCGGAGTTGCTGACCAGATCCTGCTGCGCGCACACGGTTTGCCAGATATCGGTGTTGACCACAGAATCGATGCGTCGGGTAGTGGACTGGCTCATCAGGCAGGCTCCTCGGTGACAGGGATAAGGTTGAGTTCGGCCGCCATGATCGGGCGCCGTTGACCACGTTCCTGGACAAAGTGGATGTCCGGGTCCGGGCGTTTATCGTTGACGAAGGTGCGGAAGCGCTTGAGTTTCTCGGGGTCTTTGAGTGCGTTGGCCCACTCGCATTCATAGCGGTCGACCACCAGCTGCATTTGCGATTCAAGTTCCGCGCCAAGCCCAAGGCTGTCGTGGATGATGACGTCCTTGAGGTAATCGAGGCCGCCTTCGAGGCTTTCTCGCCACACCGAGGTGCGCTGCAGTTTGTCGGCGGTGCGGATGTAGAACATCAGGAAGCGGTCGATGTAGCGGATCAGGGTGGCGTCGTCGAGGTCGGTGGCGAACAGCTCGGCGTGGCGCGGGCGCATACCGCCGTTACCGGCGATGTAAAGGTTCCAGCCTTTCTCGGTGGCGATCACGCCGACGTCTTTGCTTTGGGCTTCCGCGCATTCGCGGGTGCAACCGGACACCGCGAACTTGAGCTTGTGCGGCGAGCGCAAACCTTTGTAGCGGTCCTCGATCGTCAGGGCCATTTGCACGCTGTCCTGCACGCCATAGCGGCACCAGGTGCTGCCGACGCAAGACTTCACGGTTCGGGTCGATTTGCCGTAGGCATGCCCGGTTTCGAAACCGGCTTCAATCAACTCGGCCCATATGTCCGGCAATTCATGCAACTGAGCGCCGAACAGATCGATACGCTGGCCGCCGGTGATTTTGGTGTAGAGGTCGTATTTCTTCGCCACCACACCGATCGCGATCAGCTTGTCGGCGGTGATTTCGCCCCCGGGAATGCGCGGCACCACCGAATAGGTGCCGTTTTTCTGCATGTTGGCCATGAAGGTGTCGTTGGTGTCCTGCAACGGCACCAGCGACGCGTCCATGATCGGCTGGTTCCAGCACGAGGCGAGGATCGAGCCCACCGCCGGTTTGCAGACGTCGCACCCGGTGTGGCCACGGCCATGTTTGGCCAGCAGTTCTTCGAAGGTGATCACCCCTTCTACCCGCACCAACGCATAGAGTTCCTGACGGGTGTAGGCGAAGTGTTCGCAGAGGCTTTTGTCGACGCTGACGCCACGGGCAATCAGTTCATGCTCGAAGACTTGCTTGAGCAAACCGGCGCAACCGCCGCAGCCGGTGCAGGCCTTGGTCTGCGCCTTGAGCAGGCCGAGGTCGGTGCAGCCACCGTCGATGGCCGAGCAGATGGAACCCTTGGTGACGTTGTGGCACGAGCAGACCGTGGCCGACTCGGGCAATGCGCCCGGGCCCAGTGTCGGCGCACCTTCGGAGGACGGCAGAATCAGGCTGGCCGGTTCCGACGGCAGGGCTATGGCGTTTTGCGTGTACTGCAGCAGCGTGTCGTAATAGCTATTGTCGCCGACCAGCACCGCACCGATGACATGCTTGCCGGAGGCATCCACTACCAGCCGCCGATAGCTGGCCGTGGTTTCGTCGATGAATTGATAACTGCGCGCACCCGGCGTGCTGCCATGGGCGTCGCCGATGGAGCCGACATCGACGCCCAGCAGCTTGAGTTTGGTCGACATGTCGGCGCCCATGAAGGGCTCGGCGACCTCGTTGCACAAGCGTGCCGCGACGCTGCGCGCCATCTGGTAGCCCGGCGCGACCAGGCCGAACAGGCTGCCATTCCACGAGGCGCACTCGCCGATGGCGTAAATGTCCGGATCGCTGCTCAGGCACTCGTCGTCAATCACGACGCCGCCGCGCGGACCGATGTCCAGCGCGCATTGCCGGGCCAGCGCATCTTGTGCGCGGATGCCGGCCGAGAAAACGATCAGGTCGGCTTCGAGGAACTCGTCGTTGGCGAAGTTCATGCGGTAGCGATACTCCTCGCCCACGCTGATCGACTGAGTAGCGCGCGACAGGTGCACACCGACGCCCAGCCTTTCGATCTGCGACTTGAGCGCAAGGCCACCCATCTCGTCCAGCTGCACCGGCATCAGGCGTGGAGCGAATTCAACGACATGCGCTTCCAGGCCCAGGCTTTTCAGCGCATTGGCAGCTTCAAGACCCAACAGCCCCCCGCCCACCACGACGCCACGTCGGGCATTACCAGCGGCGGCGCGGATGGCGTCGAGGTCTTCAAGGGTTCGATACACCAGGCGTGAATCGCCCTCCGCGCCTTCAATCGGCGGCACAAACGGATAAGACCCGGTGGCCAGGACCAATTTGTCGTAAGGGACGCAACCTTGCGCGGTGATCACCTGACGACGGGCGCGGTCGATTTCCAGCACCGGCACGCCCAAATGCAGGGTGACGCCCGGCGTCTGGTACAGCGAGGCCTCACCAAGGGCCAGGGATTCAGCATCACGACCAGAAAAATACTCGGAAAGATGCACGCGGTCGTAGGCGCGCATCGGCTCTTCGCTGAACACGTGCAATCGATACTGTTCAAGCGCGCCCCGCTCGATCAACTGCTCGACGCAATGATGGCCGACCATGCCATTGCCAATCACGATCAGCGTTTGCAATTTGTTCGACGCGGCAACATTGGAATTCATAAGAAGCACCCGGCTAAAGCGGTTCAAAAAGCAAAAAAAAACGCCTGAAACCTTTCGGTTCCAGGCGTCTTTGCCTGTTCTTTTGCGGTGTTAAACCAGACGTCTATGCCTGACTCACCGATGTTGCCCACGAATCGATCGTCGTTGACCGAGGGGGCTGCCCACTCGACTGCATTCATGGTGGGCCTGTTCGGTGTGTTGCAGTGTTTGTGCCAGATCGCAAAAGTGCTGCTCAGGGGCGGCCTCTCTGACGTTTCGGCATTGAATTCACCGCGAAAACAGGCCGCTCTTGCCTTCGCATAGTGCAACGAGATGCAGCACGGCTTTATAAAAGTGCACAAATGGCGTCATCAGAGATACTTGAGCCAGGCAATGTCTCGACGTCGAGCCTTCAACAAAGAGAACCAACTGACCGGACGATAAAGCGCAATCGCCAGCAAGACTGCCACCAGCCAGACAGTGCCTACCGACGTGAAACCAAACCACGCGCCCTGGTTCAACCCGAACAGCGCGACCGCGATGACATACAAAACCTTCAGCGCGTACAGGTGCAACAAATAGAAAAACATCGGCGCCGATCCGAATACCGTCAGTGGACGCAGCCACCGGCGCTTCTGCGCATGCTCAAACCACAGAAGCAACAAGCATCCAGCGCTAAGGGTCAGTGCAACAAACAGCAGCGATGGCGGATATTTGGTGATGTTGAAAAAACTCATCAGCGTTTGCAGAGGCGTCTCGCCCACGCTCCAGGGCTTTTCGCCATAACCCTTGAGCAGCCGCAGCGCAATGAATCCCGCCAGCCCGGCGACACCACCGATCAGCAATATGCGTTGACGCACCTTGGCGTCCGCCGCTCGCCCGAACCACGGCCCCATGGCATAACCCAGGCCGATCACGCCAATCCACGGCAGCACCGGATAGGACGTGCGCAGCCGAAATCCTTCGACCAGTTCGATCCAGCCGCGATCATGGAGAATCGCCCAAGGCACGTGCATCGCCGATTCCACTGGGAAGTGCAAAGTGTCCAGCAAATTGTGCCCGGCGATGATCGCCAGGCTCAAGAGCAGCAACATCGGACGCGGCAGCCAGACCAATAACGACAGCGCAATCATGCTCAGGCCGATGGCCCAAATCACCTGCAGGTAGATAACGGTCGGTGGAAACTGGAACGTCCAGGCGAAGTTCACCAGGGTGAACTCAAGCACCACCAGAAACAGACCGCGCTTGAACAGAAAACTGCAAACATCGGCCTTGCCGGCGTATTTCTCGCCGTATAGCCAGGCCGACAGACCGGTGAGCAACACGAAGACCGGCGCGCACAAATGGGCGAGTGTGCGGCTAAAGAAAAGCGCGGGTTCGGTCGTGGCGATGTCCATGGGGTCGGACACCTGTCGATGCAGGAAAAAGGTTTCGCGGACGTGGTCGAGCAGCATGAACAGAATCACCATGCCTCTCAATGCATCGATGGAAAGGAGCCGGCCGACTGCCGTGCCGGTGGAACGAGGAGGCGCAATGGTCATGGAGATTCGCAACACAAAGGGTGAATAAACGTGTCCCGCAGAACAGCTTGCCGGGCACCTTATATTGTTACCCTATAACATATCCAGCCATTTTTTTATCTGCGCGCATTCAGAAAGACTCGGGAAGCCATGTAGGAGCGAGCTTGCTCGCGATGGTCGTTAACGAAAACGCGTGTTGCCTGGATAACGCGGCGTCCTTTAGACCATCGCGAGCAAGCTCGCTCCTACAATGTTAGTTTGGTAATGTTTTGTTTCATTAATCAAACACTTCTAACTCACCACCTGCAAAGGAATGCCCCAGCAATGGACTTCTCATTCAAGCACCTGGCCGTGACAACCCTGATGTTGACCAGCCTTTCGTCGTTCACCACGGCCGCGCACGCCAACATCACCCCACAACAGAGCGCGACTATCCTCAAGACGTTCAGTGACGCATCGGCAACCGATTTCAGGCAGTTCCTGACAAGCCTGGCCAAGACCGACCTGGCCAAAACCGATGACCTCGGCGCGGCGATCAGTGCCTTCCTGGACAACAAGACCCTTTCCGCCGACCAGCAGAACGAAATCCATCGCCTGCTGGGCCTCTATGCGCGAGTGAAGTACGGCAGCGCGGCCACCGAAACGCTGCGTGAGCTGGTGGCCATCCCGACCTTCCGCGTGGACGGCGTTGCCCAGCACGACAATCCTGAATTCATCAAGATCGCCGACAAGATCAAGAGCCTTGCCCAGGCCTTCAACCTTAACTTTCGCAACATCGACAACCGCGTCTATGAGATCTCCCTCGAGGGCACTGGCAATGAAGTGGTCGGCATTCACGCCCACGCCGACGTGGTGCCCGTGACGCCGGAGAACTGGGTCCTGCAAGACGGCACCAAACTCGATCCGTTCAAGGTCACCCTGATCGGCGACCGCATGTATGGCCGGGGCACCGAAGATGACAAGAACGGCATCGTGGTGGCGCTCTACGCCATGAAGGTCATCAAGGAAGAGAAACTGCCACTGGCGAGGAATTTCAAGCTGCTGGTCGACACCACCGAGGAAACCTCCGGCGACGCCATCCCCTATTACTTCGAACACAACTCGACACCCAACTACAACCTGGCGCTGGATGGCGGCTACCCGGTGGTGATTGCCGAGAAAGGCTACGGCACCGTCATGGCCAACTTCCCCAAGCGCAAGGCTGACGGCAAGGGCGCAGAAATCACCTCGATGACCGGCGGCCTGGCCACCAACCAGATTCCGTCGGCTTCGGTCGCCACTCTGCTGAGTGACAAGCCCGCCGAATTGGCCAACAGCCTGCAGAAGGCTGGTGCGGAGTATGCCAAGCGCAATGGCGGTAATTTCAGCGTGACCGCCAAGGTCGTCGGCAAGGACGTCAAGCTGACGGTTACCGGCGTTTCCGCCCACTCCTCCGAGCCAGAATCAGGCATCAACCCGGTTTCCCGGATGCTGGTCTTCATCAATGGCCTCGACGGCAAGGTCGCGCTCAAGCACAACCACATCACCGACGCCGCCCGCTACGCCGCCGACAACTGGGGTCTGGATTACCTGGGCGGCAAATTGGGAGTCGGTTTCTCTGATGCCTTCATGGGACCGCTGACCACTTCCCTGACGTATGTCGGGATGGATGAAAAAGCCTTTAAGCTCGCGGTCAACCTGCGCGTGCCAAAGGGCAAGTCCCCGGAAGCGCTCAAGGCCGAAATCGCCGACAAGATTGGCGCCTGGAGCAAGCAGTCCCACGTTGCAGCGACTTTCGACTACTCGATTGCCGAGCCGATGTACCGCAACCCTGAGGGTGAATGGGTCAAGGCCCTGCTGGCCGTGGCGAGCGAAAACCTTGGCATGAAACACGAGTACGGCACCTCTGCTGGCGCCACCTCGGTTCATGAATTGCCCAATGGCGTGCAGTTCGGCCTGGCCCGGCCCGAGGTCAAATACACCGGCCACACCGACAACGAGTTCAAGACCGTCGACCAGTTCCTGCTGGACCTGCAGATCGTGACCGAAATGATGGGGCGCATCGGGCAATTGCCGAAACTTTGATCCACTGTCGGACCCGCCGTTCTGGCGGGTCCATCTCTTGATCCGATTTCCTGAAAGCAGTCTTTTCATGCCTTCGCATCTTCATTGCCTATAGAGCAACGATGTCTGAATGGCCTCACGGTGACCTCAGCGTTGCTTGATGATCTGCTCAATGAAATCGCTGGAACGAAAAAAAGAGGCCGAAGCATAAAGCCGATCAGTTAAACGAAAGCTGACCCTTGTAGGAGCGAGCTTGCTCGCGATGGACGTTAATAACGCGTATTTTCTGGATAAACGCGTCGCCTTGAAGTCCATCGCGAGCAAGCTCGCTCCTACAAATCTGCTTAACTGACTGGCATTAGGCCGAAGCCTCTTTTTTCTGATGCCGAGCGTAAAAAAACGCGCCAAAAAAAAGCGCCACTCAATTGAGTGGCGCTTTTTTTGTATTTGGAGCGGGAAACGAGACTGAAATCCACGATCTTTCTCCTTGAAAGTATTGATGTTTTTCTGTGACCAATGCTTTCGATGTACGGGATGATGTACACATTTTTTAAGCTTTCAAAGTGATCAAATTTTACAAATCGCTTCTGCACCTGATTGCAAGAGTCAAGGAGCTCTGCAGCTGAGTGGCTACGGTGGCAGCTCAGTGGTTCTGGAATTTGCGTAGGAGCGCGATTTTCGTCCCGATTCAGACTATAAAACCTGCTCTAAAAAGTTATTACACAACCTCGGCCAATTGTGACCCGTCGCAGCAGGCAGTTTTCGGCCAAAATCAGACCATTAGCAGCCAAGGTTCGCTTGGGAGTCTTCAAAATGATGCCGTAACAATGGCATCTCTCGCTAATAGCCAGCGTAGACACGTACTCGACCATAAAATCCTTCTTGTGAAGCGCGATAAATAGCTAGCTATTTGTTGATGAAAGTCTGAAGTATTGATTTGAATTTTCAGATTCTTTCACGCCGCCGCCTATGCCTAACATCGACTCCACAGCGCACTGGCCACAGCAGCGCTTAGTGGAATCCATCACGCAGAGACTTGGCTCAAAAATCCTCTGCCGTTGCTGGCCATTGATCGTCGACTGGCACCGTCGAAGTAATTTTGCCGTAGGCCTAAAGATTTTGAGGATCACCGATGAAGCTGGAAATTTTCCGCACGCTGTGGGGTTATACCGCCAGCAAAGCCCAGGCGCTTGAAGAGCTGCTGCACGCGGGCTTTGATGGAATGGAAGCACGTCTGCCACTAGACGCCCGTGAACGGACTGAGTTCGCCGCCTTTCTCCAGGCCAACCGCCTGGGCTACATCAGCACAGTCTTCACCGCGTACGATGTTCTGCCGGATCAGTCGGCCTCCCCCAACGTTCACCTCAATGACCTCGATCAGAAACTCGCCTGGGCCGCCGAGCTCGGCCCACGCTTCGTCAACGTGCTGGCGGGCAATGATCGCTGGTCCTTGCCACAACAAGTGGAGTTCTTCGGTCAGGCACTGGAACTGGCGCGCAAGCATGGTCAAGTCTGCAGTTTCGAAACTCACCGCTCGCGTTCGCTGTTCAACCCTTGGGTGACCCTGGAATTGATCCGGCAACTGCCCGATCTGTTGTTCACCAGTGACATCAGCCATTGGGTAGTCACCTGCGAGCGTCTGTTGAATGACCCGGCCGATGACCTGAGCGCTTTCATCGAGCGGGTTCACCATATCCAGGCCCGGGTTGGTTATGACCAGGGGCCGCAGGTTCCGCACCCGGCGGCTCCCGAATATGCAAAAGAACTGGCCTTCCATCAGCAGCACTGGGAAAGCATTTGGCGCTCGCAGCAAGCCCGCGGCTATCGGGTCAGCACCCTGACCCCTGAATTCGGCCCCGACGGCTACCTGCATCACTTGCCCTTCACCAATGTCCCGGTCGCCGACCTGTGGTCATTGAACGTGTGGATGGGCCAGACCGAGCGCGAACACTTCGAGCGTTTCCACCACTCAAGCCATCCTTAGGGAGTCGATGCGTCATGCCTGACAATAAAAACAACAGCGCCAGCAATGACACACACAAAGCCAACTTCAATAGCATCCCGGTGGTCAACATCGCCGGTCTGTTCAGCTTTGAACTCGAACACCGCCTGGCCGTGGCCGAACAATTGGGGCGCGCCGCCAGTGAGGTCGGGTTCCTCTATATCACCAATCACGGTATCGACCCGCAACTGATCGCCAACCTGCGCAAGGCTGCCAAGGACTTTTTCGACCAGCCCTTCGACACCAAGATGCGGCACTACATCGGCACCTCGCAAACCCACAAGGGCTTTGTGCCCGAAGGCGAAGAGGTCTATTCCAAAGGCAAGCCGGACCACAAGGAAGCTTTCGACGTCGGCTTCGAAGTCCCGGCCGATGACCCTCTGGTGCTGGCCAACACGCCATTGCTGGGGCCCAACGACTGGCCGCAGCTGTCAGGTTTCAAGGCGTCGGTGCAGGCCTACTATGAAGCGATCTTCGCCTTGGGCCGGCGTCTGTTCGGCGGCTTCGCCCTGACCCTGGGCCTGGAAGAAAACTATTTCGACAGCCTGGTCACCCGTCCGCCGTCCAAGCTGCGCCTTATCCACTACCCCTTCGACGGTGCCGCCCATGACGCGCCGGGTCTTGGAGCCCATACCGATTACGAGTGCTTCACCATCCTCCTGGCCGACAAACCAGGCCTTGAAGTGATGAACAATCTTGGCCAATGGATCGATGCACCACCGATTGCCGATGCCTTTGTGGTCAACATCGGCGACATGCTGGAAGTGATGACGGCAGGCGCATTCGTTGCCACTGCGCACCGGGTGCGGAGCGTGAAGGAGGAGCGCTATTCCTTCCCACTGTTTTATGCCTGCGACTATCACACCCAGATCAAACCGCTGCCCGGGTTCACCCAGGCAGGCAACGACTACGAAGAAATCACGATCGGCGAACACATGTATGGCCAGGCACTGCAGACCTATCAGTATCTGCGCCAGAGGGTGGCCAACGGGGAAGTTCAACTGCCAGGCAAGGCACGCAAGCCCGCCAGTTTCGGACATTTGAAAAATCAGACTCAAACATCCTGATTGAAGTTTTCAGTTAAACCCTTACCTACGCCGGAGTCAGTAAATAATGAAAATCAATAAAAAAAGCCTGTTGAGCTTGGCTGTGTTGGCAGCCAGTATGCTCGGCGCCTCGTTGAGCATGGCCGCAGCAGACACGCTCAAGGTGGGCATGGAAATCACCTACCCTCCTTTCGAGTCCTATGACAAGGACAAAAACGTGGTGGGTTCAGACCCCGAGCTGGCAGCGGCACTGGCCAAGCACATGAACGCCAAGGTGGAGTTCGTCGACACCAAGTTCCCGAGCCTGATCCTGGGCTTGAACTCCGGCAAGTACGACGCGATCATTTCCGGCATGTACATCACACCGGAGCGCCAGACTCAGGCCCAGACCATCGCTTATGCCAACACCGGTGCCGCTGTCATGGTGCCCAAGGGCAGCGAGATCAATGCGAAAAAGCCTGAAGATCTGTGCGGCTTGAAACTGGGCCTGGAACAGGGCACTACCTGGGTCAAGGAATTCCGCAAGCTGTCCGACGACTACTGCGTGCCGAACAACAAAGGTGCCATCACCGTCAGCGAGTACCCCTCGGCACCCGAAGTGACCCAGGCCCTGTTGTCCAAGAACATTCAGGCCCAGGTTGAAATCGCTGGCGCCGCAAAAATGATCGCGGAAAAGACCAATGGCCGGGTAGTGATCACCACCGAGCATCCGATTTATCAGCAAACCCTGGGCATCTTCGTCAAGAAAGGTAACGACGAAACCTACAAGGCCATGCAAAAGGCCTTCGAGGAGACCAAAAAGAGCGGTGAATACGCCGCGATTCTTAAGAAGTATGGCTTGGAAGAACCGACTGCCAACTAAGAACGTGTCCTTGTAGTCCGGTCATCTGCCGCCCCTGCACCGGGGCGGCAGATTGAGGTGCCCTATGCAATTCGATTGGTCGTATTTCTTCTCCCTGTTCTCCCTGCCGGACTTCTGGAATGCCTGCGTCACGGTGGTCCAACTCAGTGCCCTGGCCTGGTTCATCGGCATGCTGCTGGGTTTTGTCCTGGCCACGGCCAAGCTGTCCCAATCGCCCTTGCTGCGCATTCCCGCAGCTGTCTACATTTGGTTCTTCCGCAGCATCCCGTTACTGGTGCTGGTGGTCTTCGTCTACAACTTGCCGCAATTGTTTCCCGGTAGCGGACCGATTCTGTCTAACCCCTTCTACTCTGGCTTGCTGGCCCTGGTGGTCACCGAAGCGGCGTACATGGCGGAAATCCATCGTGGTGGTCTGATCTCTGTCGCCAGGGGCCAGAAGGAAGCCGGGCGTGCGCTGGGTGTCGGCCTGCTCGGCATGCAACGCTTGATCGTAATCCCCCAGGCTTTCCGTATTTCGCTGCCCACTTTGATCAATGAATACATCACTGTGGTCAAGCTGACATCGCTGGTTTCGGTCATCTCCCTGACCGAAATCCTCACGGTCGGCCAACGCCTCTATGCCACTAACTTCCTGGTCATGGAAACCCTGGCTGCGGTAGGCGTCTACTACGTATTGATCGTCACCGTGTTCGGCTATTTCCTGCAGCGTCTGGAGCGCTACCTGGACCTGAACTTCCGCAAGCCGCACACACTCGAAGCGGCCGTCATCGCCAAGCTCAAAGCCAGCGCCGAAGCTTTGCCCGACATTGCGCGCAAAGCCGCAGGCAACAACGCGACGCCCATCCTGCAACTGAAAAACATCCAGAAGAGCTATGGCACACACAAAGTGCTGATGGGTATCAACCTGAATGTCGAATACGGCCAGGTGGTCTCGATCATCGGACCATCCGGTTCCGGCAAAACTTCGCTGATCCGCACGGTCAATGGCCTGGAAAGCATCGATAAGGGCGACATTCTGTTGTTCGGCGAAAAATTCATCGAAGCTTCGGACAAACCCAACAGCTCGCGCCTGCGCAAAGGCGTGCGGCACATCGGCATGGTGTTCCAGAACTTCAATCTGTTCCCGCACCGCACCATTCTCGACAACATCACGCTGGCACCCCGTTACCATGGCCAGCCGGGCGAGCTGAGCGAACATCGTGCTTATGCGCTACTGGACAAGGTCGGCCTGCTGGCCCATGCCCACAAGTACCCGCACCAACTCTCCGGCGGACAGCAACAGCGCGTGGCGATCGCTCGGGCCCTGGCGATGGAGCCGCAGATCATGCTGTTCGACGAGCCGACCTCGGCCCTCGACCCGGAACTGGTCAACGACGTTCTGAACGTGATCCGCGACTTGGCCAAGGAAGGCATGACCATGCTGATCGTGACCCACGAAATGGACTTTGCCATGTCGATATCCGACAGGGTCGTATTCATGGAGAACGGTAATATCCAACTGGATGCTGCACCTGAAACGATACGATGCGATGCCGAAGGAGAAAGAGTGCGGCGTTTTATGGGAATCGGTGCTCGATCGCCCAACCTGTCTGCAACTGTGGATCACGCATGAATAGGCGGCCACTTTCTTTGAGCTTCCTTCTTTCAGGAAAACACGCATGAATCTTGGAATAGCAGGACGCTGGGCACTGGTCTGCGCCGCCAGCAAAGGTCTGGGTAAAGCCTGCGCACAGGCACTCGTCCACGAAGGCGTGAATGTGGTGATTACCGCACGAGGCGAACACACGCTGAATGAAACAGCCCGTCAGCTCAGAGCGATAAATCCCGGAGTGACTGTCATCGCCGTAGCCGGAGACATTTCGACGCCCGAGGGTCGGGCGACAGCCCTCATGGCCCATGAGCATTTCGATATTTTGATCAACAATGCCGGAGGCCCTCCTCCCGGGGATTTCCGCGAATGGAATCGCGACGCCTGGCTCAAGGCGCTGGATGCCAACATGCTGACCCCTATCGAGTTGATCAAGGCAACGGTAGACGGTATGGCGGCACGCGGATTTGGCCGAATCATCAACATCACGTCGAGTGCCGTGAAGTCCCCTATCGAAAGCCTGGGTCTGTCCA
Source organism: Pseudomonas sp. LBUM1651 (assembly GCF_059716135.1). Lineage (NCBI taxonomy): Bacteria > Pseudomonadati > Pseudomonadota > Gammaproteobacteria > Pseudomonadales > Pseudomonadaceae > Pseudomonas > Pseudomonas sp. LBUM1651. Next base: position 3,238,274 of record NZ_CP166805.1, read on the forward strand.
ATGGCGCGCGCAGTGGTTTGACGGGGTTTATCGCAGGGCTAGCCCGGCAAGAAAACATTGCCAGTCGTAATGTGACGATCAACAACCTGCAACCAGGCTCATTCGACACCGATCGACTGCGTGACAACCTGATCGCTACTGCCGAAGAGTTGGGGCAAGACAGTGAGGTATTCCTTGGCGAATGCCGGAGCGAAATTCCTGCTAAACGCTTTGGCTCACCGGAGGAGTTCGGTGCACTTTGTGCCTTCGTTTGCAGCAGCCATGCGGGCTACCTGACTGGGCAGAACCTTTTGATTGATGGAGGAGCCATTCGCTCCAGCCAATAATGACGGCAGGCAAAACTGGGCGGGGAAAATCATCAATCTTCCAAAGCACTCATTCAACATCGGATTTTTTATGCCAGAGCTCCTGAGACCTATTCAGGCTGGCGTGACATTACGCCCTCAGAAGGTCTTTTAGTGGTAAACAGAGACGCCATTGAGCTAATGCCGATCAGTTAGGCGAAAGCTGCCCCCTGTAGGAGCGAGCTTGCTCGCGATGGACGTTAACGATAACGCGTATTTTCTGGATAAACGCGTCGCCTTGAAGTCCATCGCGAGCAATCTCGCTCCTACAAATCTGCTTAACTGACCGGCATTACGCCATTGAGCGGGCGTTTTTTTTCTTTTTGCATCAGGCAGCAATTGGCCCAGAGTGTGTAAAAACGCCCTCGCGAACAAAATTATGAATCGCCACCTGCGCCCGCCTACCAGCGGTTCCAAAAGTGCAATGAAGCTCGGATCCGCAAGGAAGCATAGAGGTTGAAGGGGGATGGGTTATTGGCAGACTACAGACTTCAGGCTTTCGCCTCGTCAGCCCGAGTGCCGTCAGGATCGAGGGCATTGAGTACGGCCAACACCTTGCCATCCCGCACCTCGAGAATCTGGTCTGCAATGCGGATCATGGCAGGGCGATGGGACACCGCGATGACGGTGATGCCAGGGGTCAGATTTTTTAGCACCTGGCATATTTCGGCCTCCGATTCCGGATCGAGCGCGCTGGTGGCTTCATCCAGGATCAGAAGACTGGGACGATGGGCCAGGGCACGCGCGATGACAATACGCTGCCTTTGCCCTCCGGAGAGCTTGGCACCGCGCTCGCCTACGATCGATTGCAGCCCGCCAGGACACTCCTGCACAAACTGCCATGCACCGGCCTGACGGAGCGCGCGCTCTGCGTCGGCGGCATTCAAGGCCCTGTCTCCCAAGGTGACGTTCGCCAGGATGCTATCGTGCAGCAGTAAGGTTTCCTGTGTGACGTAGCCGATCATTCGGCGCCAGGCCCTCCTGTCCAGATCATGCAAATCACAGTCATCTACCCTGATGCGCCCGGACTGTGGTGCGAGCAGCGAACAGAGCAGGTCGAGCACGGTGGTCTTGCCTGCACCGGAAGGACCGATCATGGTTGTGAATGAACCGACCGGGAAGCTCATCGATGCATTATCAAGAACCTGCCGCCCCCCATAGCCAAAGTGAATATTTTCGAAAACGATATGCCGCTTCAAGTCAGGAACGCAGGTCCCCCCGACAGGCTCGGCATCGGCAATAGCACTGTCGATCGACTCGTTAATGGCCCAGTAGGCGCTCTCTTGCGCGGCCATTCGGTGATAGCGTTGCTGCGCCTTGTGGAGCAGCCCCAACATGCGCACCACCACGAATATAAGTACCATCACCGAAGACAGCGGCAGTCCGCCGATGACAAGTCCCGCGTAGAGGCCCGCCGCGGCCAGGATCGCAAGCATGGGCTCCTGCAAAGCCCTCAGCGTTTCGCGGCTCATCACTTCGCGCTCCAATGCAGTATTGAGCTCGCCGGCGTGACGACGCAGCAAAGAATCGGCGATGTCATCTCGGGCCATGGCTTTGAGCGGTTTCACCGAGCCAAGCGTGTCCGTCAGGTGGACCAGCAGCTCGCGCATCAGTCGGGTTTGGCTTTTCCCTGAACGCCGCGATGTCTTTACAAGCCCCCGCACGGCAGCCAGCAGGATAAAGCCGATCAGCAGCGACATGATCGCTGCCTGCCAGGAGACAAAAAGCGCGATGAACGCATAGGCCGCGGCTTGAATACCCAGCGCCAGCATATTGGCCGCGTGCTCATAGGCCGTGGAAGCGCGGTAGGCTTCAGTTGCTACGGCGTTGGCCAGTGCTCCGGAAGGTTGGCGCAGATAATATTCCCAGCGGCTACCCAGCAATGCTTTGATGAGGCTGACACGCAGGTCGGTAGCCACGTGCGCCACGGTATAGCCGACCTGTCGATTGCCCAGCAGTATCAGCAGGTTGCTCAGCGTCATGCCTACGACAATGACCACCAGCATATTCGGGATCGTCGGCTCCAGACCTATCGCCTCCATTATCCCGAAGACATGGACCGCCAGCTTTGAATGGGGCTGGTCTTCAAGCATGGCCGATATCAGGGGAAGCATCGTGCTCAAGCTGACGCTTTCAACCACCCCTGCCAACAGCAGACTCAGAAGCATCAGGACGGTGCGAGCCGGATAGGAACGGCCAAAGGCAAAAATAATCCGCATGACTGTCGTTCGCTATGACGTGGGTAAAGATCAGCTCACCGACATCCTGAGACACTGATCAAGCGCCTACTGTGACGGGGGCCGTCGGGCCACGCAATGAAGCAAAGGCCTCGATGATATGGTCTATTTGCTCAAGTGTATGGGCCGCACTGACGCTGCAACGCACCAGGGTGATTGCGCCGGGTGTCGCCGGGGGAAAGACCAGATTGACATAGACGCCCTTCTCCATCAGCGCTCGCCAGACTGCAAGGCCTTCGTGAGGCGACTTCAACATGACGGCAATCACTGGACTGACTTGTGGTCCCACCTGGTAACCTGAATCTGCCAACCCCTGATAAAGCCGCTGTGCGTTTGACCATAGCTGACTCCGCAGTTCCGGGCGATTCTTGATGGCCATCAGCGCCGACCTTACCGAGGCAATCGCAGAGGGAGATGGCGAAGCGGTAAAAATATAAGGTCTGCTGGCGTAGCGAAGCAGGTCCATTTGCGCGTCGTGACAGGCGGCAAATCCACCCACGGCGCCCAAACTCTTGCTGAACGTGCCCAACAGGATGTCCACCTCCGAGTCCACGCCCAACTCCTCGGCCAGACCCCGACCGTTAGCCCCCAGGACACCAAAGGAATGAGCCTCGTCAACGAACAGGTAACCTCCGAGTCGGCGCTTGACGTCGACTATTTCTCTGAGCGGAGCCTGGTCACCCAACATACTGTAGATCCCTTCCACCAATATGATGGCTTCTCGGGCGCGGTCGCCGAGTCGGACCATGCGCCGTTCCAAATCAGCGACATCGTTATGGCGAAAACGGATAACTTCTGCACCTCCCAGCTTGCAAGCGTCGTAGATGCTCGCGTGGCAGTCGGCGTCAAGCAGCACCACCTCGCGAGCGCCCGCCAGTGTTCCGATGACGCCCAGGTTGGCGACATAACCTGTCGAGAACACAATGACGGAACGCCGCCCCAGAAAATCGATCAGCTCCTCCTCCAACGCGCTATGTCCGGCGTAACTGCCGTTGGCCATGCGAGAACCAGTGGTGCCGGTTCCTTCACGCTCAAGAGAGAGCTGCGCCGCCTTGATGCTATCCGGGTCGAAGGTAAGCCCGAGATAATTATTCGTGCCGGCAAGAATCACCTTCCTGCCCTGAATAAGACCCTCGGTCGGGGAGTACAGCTCATCGATGCGAATTCCAAAAGGATGGATCTGTGAGTCACAGAGACTGGCGCGCTCGGCTGCCAGCTTGCCGAACTTGTCAAACAGTCCCATCTTCATGCTCCATCAGAGTAAGAATGGCCTGGGCCAACTGCGCAGGTGTGTGCACATCCATCAGAATATTGAGATGGATCGAGATGTCGAACTCGTCTTCCAGTTCCATCAGCATGTCCATCACCTTTATTGACTCCATCCCCAGGTCCAGGGCCAGGTCGGTATGCGGATTTATTGGCGTTCCAGGAGGTGCAAGCCGCCCGATGAACATCATCACCCTTTCGAGTATGGTTTCTTCTGAGATCATCGTGGGTCTCCTTGAGTTCATTGGTTTGTCGCCTGCTTAGAACAGGTGTTCCTGCAAGGCTTGGCGCAACAGAATCCGGGGCTCCCAGCCCAATGTCGCGCTGATGCGGGCATTGCTGCAACTCCAGTCAGGGTGCATCAGTTCATTGACTTTACCGGGGGTCAGCATCGGTGCCTGCCGGGTGAAACGGGACAGCACCAGGTTCGCTCGTGCGATCCCTTTCAATACCGCGGCAGGCACTACCGCTTGCCGTACCGGTGCATTGCGGATGTCGGAGGCGATGCTGGCCAGACTTGCCCAGTCATACCCCTGCGGCTGGCCGTCACATAATTCGAAGGTCTGTGATTGCACGACGGGTGCATCCAGCCACTGCATGACGGCGCTGACCAAATCGTCCACATGGAGAAAGCTGAACTGTGAATCGTGTCGACCGAGGGTCACCAGCCAGCCGCGCAGAAGCCACTCAAACACCGGACGCAACTCGCGATCGCCCGGTCCATACACGGCCGTCGGCCTGAAAATACACACGGGTATCGCCCCGGCAGCGGCGCTGACCTGCCGTTCACCTTCGAATTTGGAAGCGGCGTACCAGGACAACGTCGGATGCCTTGCGGCAAGCGACGAGATCAGCAGAAAACGCTCGCAACTGCCACTACGCCGCGCCGCCTCCATCAAGCGCTTGCTGCCCTGCACATTGACCGCGTCGAAGTCTCGGGCGTCCCTGCCCCTGACCTTGCCTGCGCAGTGAATAACGACTTGCGCCCCCTTGGTAAGATTGGCAAGGGCTTGTTCATCTTCCAGTGTTCCTCTGATCCACTGGGTTCCATCCTCTGCCGTCCCGCTCCTGGAGCGACCCAAGGCACGTAGCTCCACGCCGTGGGCGGCAAGTCGTTCGCGCAAGACACTGCCTATGAAGCCAGTCGCGCCAGTGAGTGAAACCACCCGAGCGCTCACATCTCCCCCAGTGCCGGATAAGGGGAATCGGTGTTCGCCTGGGCCATGAATCGCTCAAGGGCTTCGGCACGGGAAGGCTTGCCCGAGGAGGTTCGAGGCAGCGAGTGAGGAGGCACAAGGTGCACGTCAGCAGCGAGACCGAATTCGCTGATGATCTTCGCGACCAGGGTCCGGACCAGGAGCTCGCGTCTGTCCGGCTCACGGATGCGGCATTGAACCTGGACCACGACCTGAGGTTCATCATTGCCGGGAACGACAAATACGATGGCATCGCCAGGCCTCAGTTCGGGTTCGGACTCCACCAGGTATTCGATATCCTGGGGCCAGATGTTTCGACCGCGGACAATGAGCAAATCCTTGCGCCGGCCGGTGATATGGATTTCGCCTCGGGCCAGGTAGCCCAAGTCTCCGGTGTCCAGCCAGTCAGCGTTCAAGGCTACCTGTGTGCTCTGCGCGTCATTGAAATAACCTGACATGACGCTGGGTCCCTGCACGAATATCTGCCCTACCTCACGCTCTGCAACCACCATCCCCGCAGCGTTGCGAATTTCCACGCGATGGCCAGGCAGAGGGGCGCCACAGTTGGTAAAGGCACAGCTTCCCGGATCATCGGCGGTGCATGTCACCGCCCTGAGCTGATGCTCCAGTACTTGGCGAGTGACATGATCCACCAACACCCCCGCCCCGCGGCGGGCGAAGCTGACGGCGAGCGTGCTTTCCGCCAAACCATAGCAGGGTGTGAAGGCGGCAGGGTCGAATCCGGTGTCGAGAAAACGATCCGCAAAGCGGCTTAAGACCGATGCCCGAATGGGTTCTGCCCCGATCCCCGCGACACGCCAGCAGGAGAGATCCAGCATAGCCTTTTCCGAGTCCCCGACTCGCCGGGTACAGAGGTCATAGCCAAACGGTGGAGCTACCGAAACAGTCACCCGATTCTGGCTGATAAGCTTGAGCCATTGCCCAGGTCGAGTTGCGAAATCCCGGGTGTGCAAGTAGTCGACAGACAGTTGCGCCGCCACAGGCGCAAGGACAAAACCCACCAGACCCATGTCATGATAAAAGGGCAGCCAGGAGGCGCACCGGTCCCCCGCGCAAACGCCGACTCCGTCCACGATGATACCTCTCAGGTTGGCCATCACCGCACGCTGAGTAATGATCACGCCACGAGGAAAGCGGGTACTCCCCGAAGTGTATTGCAGGTATGCGATGTCGTCCGCAAAGACGGGGGGAAGCGTCTGCACAGCGGACAAGGCGTTCAGTTGCTGGACAGTCCCGATGAAAACCTGCCGCGTGTTCCCCAGCGTCTCCCGGATATAGGGTAGCCATTCCTCCAGCCCAAGAACGGCCGCTGGCGCGCAATTGGCGAACAGCCCTTTCAACTTTTCCACGTAAGAATGATGACTTCCCAGACTGGAAGGGACCAGTAGTGGAACAGCAATCAGGCCCGCATATTGACAGGCGAAAAAGGACTCCACGAAGCTTGGATGCGTATCGGCGATAAGTGCGACACGGTCGCCTTTTTTCAACTTGAGCCCAAGCAGCCGCTGAGCAGTCGCAACAGCATTACGTCTGAGCGTCGCGTATTCAACCGCAGTACTCAAGTGGCAATGCCTGTCGTAGTAATTCATGCCGGTCTGGCCCGAGGCGGCATAATCGAGTGCTTCGACAAGCGTGGGAAAGTCGGCTAGACGTTGGGTGAGTGCCTGTTTTGTTATGGTCGCAGACATATAAAGCGCACCCATCCATTTAGCCCAGACAAGGACTAGTTAAATAGCGGGTTGATCACCTGTGCTAGCAAAATACTCGTTGCTTCACTGCCCTTAGTTCCGTTCCCATGAAGTGGAGGTTCAAGGGTTTCCGGGCTCGCAGGAGATCTTTTTTTGGCCTCATCCAAGTAACTTTAAAGCCTAACTCAATACTAATCGGCATCCGGGTGATCGCAAATTTTTTCCAAGGTGCGCGACGACCGGCGAGCGCCGAGCAGAGCAAAAGGTAATCATTGCTAAACGCGACACCTATCGCGAAGTCCACTGGCATCTACGCCTTACTCCAGACAGGCTCCAACGCCTACAACACGCGCCCTGTGCTAACACTTCAACTATGCTTGCACAGGTACAGACAGAGATGTGAGTTCAACTGCTACGGACTTTTGTGGCCTGACGATGAACAATAAGCAGCGGCCGATCATAACGCGACCTGTCATCACCAGTCTGGACCTCAAGACATTCATAAGTTTTCCCGGCACGCTATATCGCAACGACCCCTGCTGGATCGAGCCTATCCATTACGAGCGTCGTGAACTCCTTTCGCAAAAAAATCCGGCGTCCCCTCATTTGACGTGGCAGGCGTGGCTGGCTTGGTCGGGAACCGAAGCCGTGGGGCGTATTACCGCGCAGGTCGACACCCTGCACCGGGAATTGCACGGCAGTGATTCGGGTCACTTCGGGATGCTTGAGGCCGTAGACGACCCTGCGGTATTTGACAGCCTGTTCGCGGCCGCAGAGGCCTGGTTGCGTGAACGTGGCGCGGCTCGCATCACAGGTCCCTTCAACCTGACCATCAACCAGGAAAGCGGGCTGCTAGTGGATGGATTCGATCGTCCACCGTCCGCCCTGATGGGGCACGGAAAACGATTTTATGAGCCCAGGCTCACAGCACTGGGCTACCGACCAGCCGAGGATCTGCTCGCCTACTGGATGCGCACCGACGAATTGCACTTCCCCCCCGTCTTGTCGGCCATGATGGAACGTGAGCGAAAGCGCGTAGTAGTCAGGCCCCTGGACACCCGTCAGTTCCGGCGGGACATGGGAATTCTGCGAGAAATATTCAATGACGCCTGGAGCCGTAACTGGGGCTTTGTACCGTTTACAGAAACCGAATTTTTCGAGCTTGGCAGTCAATTGAGACTGTTGGTCCCCAAAGACCTGTTGTATATCGCCGAAGTCGAAGGCGAACCCTGTGCGTTTATCGTGGCGATGCCGAATATCAATGAGGTGATCGCCCCCCTCAAGGGGCAATTGCTCCCCTTTGGCTGGCTGCGGCTGTTGTGGCGGCTGTACGTCAAAGGCACCCGGACTGCGCGCGTCCCCCTGATGGGCGTCAAGCAAAGTTACCAGTTCAGCCGATTGGGACCTACACTCGCTTTATTATTGATCGAAGCGCTCAAACCGCCCTTCGTCAAGCGAGGCATAGAAGCCTTGGAAATGTCCTGGATCCTGGAATCGAATGCGGTCATGTGCAAGATCCTGGACCAGATTGGTGCAACGCCCTACAAGCGCTACCGTATCTATGAAAAGCGAATTTGAGGAGCGACGGTTCACCGCACTGATCCTGGCGTCTGACAGGGACTCGCCCGATCCCGTTGCCGCCATGGCAGGGGCAAGCTGCAAGGCACTGGCACCCTTGGCTGGAGTACCCATGGTCCGTCACGTAGTCGAGGCGCTGGAGGCGAGTGACCGGGTTGGCCGAATCGTACTCCTGGGCCCCGCGAGGAGCCTACTTGCGCAAGATGCCTCAATGACCCAACTGCTGGACACCGCCAGAATCAGTTGGTTAGAGCCCGCCGCCTCTCCTAGCGCCAGCGCGGCATTCGCGCTGGCTCGCCAACCCGCAGGCTCGCCCGTGTTGGTGACCACAGCGGATCATGCACTGCTCTGCCGGGAGATGATCGACTATTTTCTTCAGGAAGCGACTTCAGGCAACTATGACTTCGTGGTCGCGGTGACACCTCTGGACAGGGTTCTGGCTCGTTTTCCAGGCACCCGCCGCACCGGCATTCGGCTTCACGACGGTCCGTACTGCGGCAGCAATCTGTTCGCCTTCATGACCGAGGAGGCTCGGCACCTCGCCAGCTTCTGGCAACGGGTAGAACAGGATCGCAAGCATCCCCGACGGGTAATTGCCGGTGCTCTGGGCTTTAAGTGTGCACTGCGATACTTGATGGGGCGGTTGACACTCAAACAAGCGCTGCAACGACTGTCCGACAAGTCGGGGGTGAATATCGGCGCGGTGATCATGCCTTTCGCGGAGGCCGCTATCGATGTCGATTCCCCGCTGGATTATCAAATGGTGGAAAAACTCCATGTCCAGAGAAATCAATCGATACCGGGCGGCACCTGATGGATTTGAACGGCAAGGGTGCCCGATCGCGGGAGTGCGGTGCTGGCGCAGCGAAAGATCAAGGTTCAGGACATGTTCCTGATCGAACGCTACGTTATTGCGGAGATCCGGCGGCCAGTGCTAGTGATGGTCAGTATCCTCGTGTTCATCTTTGCCAGTTATTCCGCGGAGCGGTATCTCGGTAAGGCTGTCGAGGGGACTCTCGCTTTGCAAGCGGTGCTGGAAATGGTTTTCTACAAAGTACTGATTGCCCTCGAAATGCTGGTACCGGTTGCTCTATATGCTTCAGTGACCATCGCGGTTGGACGCCTCTGTCATGATTCCGAGATCATCGCGATAGCGGCTTCGGGTGCAAGCCCGCTGCGGATCTACAGGGCTGTACTGCTGCTGGCACTACCGATCTCGCTGGCGGTGGCAATGCTTTCGCTCTACGGGCGCCCCTGGGCTTATACGCAGGCCTACGCACTGGAACAGCAATCCAGAACGGATCTGGACGTCAATCATCTGCTAGCGCAACGGTTCAACCTGAACGACGAAAACGGTCGAATGATTTTGGCAGAGCGGATCAACCGAACGGATGGCAGGCTCTACGATGTGTTGATCTATGATCCGGGTGACTCGAAAACCCGCGTGTTTCGCTCGGATCAAGCTCGCATCCTGGACCCCAATCCAGCTGATCCGATCGTGGAGCTGACGCAAGGTCATTCCTATTTGCTCAAGCACAGTACCGCACGTGACATTTCTGAAAAGTTTGACCACATGCGGCTCCACTTGCAGCCCATCGAACGGGACGCAGAGGTTAAGCGCAAGGCTGCTCCCAACAACATATTAGAAGTTTCCAACGCGCCCCTGGACAAGGCCGAATTGCAATGGCGCGAGACCCGGGGCGTGAGTGCTACTGTGCTTGCACTGCTTGCCATCCCGTTGAGCCGCACCCGGCCCAGGCAAGGTAGATTCGCTACCCTGCTGCCTGTAACCGCCGTCTTCGCCTTGATCTACTATGCCGCGGACATCTGCAAGACAATGGTGGGCAACAATACCCTGCCTTTGTACCCGGGATTGTGGACAGTGCCGCTGCTTATGGGCTTGGCGCTGCTGATTTTTCTGGCGCGCGATCTCGCAAACTTTCGGTTCGGCTATCGATGAAAATCGTCGACCGCTACATTACCCGTCATGTTTTCTACGGTTTCGCGGCGGCGGCGGCGCTTCTGTTACCGCTGTTCACCACCCTCGATCTGGTGGGTGAACTTGACGACGTGACACCTGACGGGTACCGGTTAAGCCAGGCTATCGAAGTCGTAATCATGACGCTGCCACGTCGCGTCGTCGAGCTTGGACCCTTTATAGCCCTGCTTGGCGGCATAGCCGCGCTCGGACAATTGTCGGCCACTCGGGAACTGACTGTCATGCGAGCCAGCGGACTGTCGATTGCCCGGATCGCATTTACGGCGACGCAGGCCGGCCTGGCTTTGGCGCTGGCATGGGCGGCGCTTGATGAATGGGTAGCCTCGCCACTGCAGCAAAACGGTTTGGAACTACGGACCGAAGCAATGGCCGCCGGCGCCCAGGCAAGCAACGATCAAGGAAGTGTATGGGCTCGACAGGATGATCAGATCGTACGAATTGGCAGCCTGCAGCATAAACGGCTACCCGCCAATATTGAAATTTTCAGGTTCGCTCCAGACCTTTCACTGATTTCCTACATCTTTGCACAGACGGCAGACATTCAAGACGCAGGCCTATGGCGTTTGAATAATGTTCAGGTGAAACACTGGCAACAGGGTACTGAAACTGCGGAGCAACTCGATCATCTACCTTGGCAGTCGATATTTGGCGGAGCCCGATTAGGCGACATCACGCTGCCGACTGAAAGCCTTTCTGCTCGCCAGCTCTACCGTTACATCAAGTATCTCAAAGGCTCGGGCCAGCCCTCGGCACAATACGAAATGGCGATGTGGCAAAAGCTGGGGCGACCGATACTGACCTTGTCGATGATACTGTCCGCCATCCCGTTTGCCTTTGCACAACCTCGCTCGCCCAACCTGGGTGCGCGGCTTGCGCTGGGCGCACTCGTCGGGCTCCTGATCTATGTCAGCAATCAGATCATCGTGAACCTTGGCCTGCTGCTGAACATGAACACCCTGATCACCACCTTGGGCCCCGCACTGGTCTTGCTCGCAGTAGCTATTGTCATGGTGGGTTACCTGGACCGGGGCAGAAGCTGAAACCGGTCATGCTCATTCAACGGACGGGCGTTGCCGCCCTGTCCTCCAATCAACCAGATTTGGCGCAGGTGGAACAATGAAGACTCCCGTATACCTGATTGGTAGCTGCCCGGTGCGGCTGTGGGGCCTGACTTCCAGGGAGCGAATGGGTCGAATGCTCGCAAAACTACCCAACGCCCACCTCTGCTGCGCAGATGATCCGTTGCCGGCACAAGGTGAGGTGGTCCTGCTGCGGGAGGATTACCTTTACGATGAGCGAGTGCTTCGGGGGCTGCTGGAAACGCCTGAGGTCGCTCTACAGGATCCCCGAACCGGCACCATCGTCGCGGCACATGCCAGTGTCGATCGGCTCGCGCACTTGCCCAACCTGGACAGTGCAGCAGTGGCCGGCTTGCCCAAAGTGGTCCCCGGCACTGTAGCCACCGCGATGCAGACACAACTGCGCAAATTCGATCCTCCTTGGGTCGCGCCAATCACACCTGCCAATCAGGCGCATCTCGAGAAGTCTCTGTTCAATGGTTCCTACAAAGGTGTCACCGACTTTATCACCCGAGCTATCTGGCCAGTCCCGGCGCGCTGGGCCACAGTCTGGTGCGTGCGGCTCGGGTTCAGTCCCAATCAGGTCACTGCAGCAAGCTATGTCCTGGCCATCGCGGCAGGCATTCTGTTCTGGCATGGACTATTTGGCGCGGGCCTGCTGGCCGGCTGGTTGATGACGTTTCTGGATACGGTCGATGGCAAACTGGCACGCGTCACCGTTACCTCCACGCGATTCGGAAACATTTTTGACCATGGGCTGGACCTGATTCACCCGCCGCTCTGGTATATCGCCTGGGGAATGGGGTTTGAGGCGACCTGGGACTCGGATATTCCACTCAACCCTGTGCTCTGGACCATCTTTCTGGGCTATGTCGCGGGTCGGTTGTGCGAAGGTGCATTCAAGTTCGCCGCTCCCTTTTCGCTGTTTCTCTGGCGCCCGTTCGATTCACTCAACAGGCTGGTAACCGCGCGGCGTAATCCCAATTTGCTCATTCTTACCTGTTTATGGGCGGTAGATGCCCATGATACGGGACTGATCCTGGTGGCTGTCTGGACCAGTGTCTCGACGCTGATCCTGGGTGTTCGCACGGTGTCGGCCATTGTGTTGAAGCACCGTGGATATCCGGTGCAACCCTGGCTTAGCCGAATCGACATGGCAACCGAACGCGACCGTCTGATCGTCCGGCTGTTCGCTCCCCGCTCGGGCCTCAACGATGCATGACCTTTCAGGACGATCAATATCCGATGCGACCCTCTTATTGCGCACCGCCGCCCACGGATCTGCTTGAACAGGTCAGGGAGCAGTGCGCGCTCCCGATGTCCGGCGATCTGGATGCAATTGTCCAGGCGTTGCACACACGCCTGGGCGATGGATTGACGGCGCTGCTGGTCTACGGTTCATGCCTGCGCAACGGCGATCTCACAAATGGCATGGTCGACCTTTATGCGTTGGTCGATAGCTACGCCCACGTTCATCAAAAACGCTTGCAGCAGCTCGCCAACGCATGGCTTCCCCCCACCGTTATCCTCGTCAGGGCCCTCGCGCCCGATGGACGGATACTGCATGCCAAATGCGCCATCGTATCGTTGCAGGACTTCGAAGCGGGCACGGGCTCATGGTTTCAAAGTTACCTCTGGGCCCGATTCGCCCAGCCGTCCCGGCTCGTTTATTTCAAGGACCAGGATACGCAGAAGCGCATTCATATCGCATTGGCTCAAGCCGTGATGACGCTGATGGGGCGTTGCATCGCAAATCTACCGGATCGATTCGACAGCTTTACCCTATGGGAAAGAGCACTGTCGCTGACCTATGGGGCCGAGTTGCGTCCCGAGTCAGCCGATCGCCCCGGGCAACTCGTCTGGCATAACAAGATCTATTATTCGCGCATTACCCGAGCCGCCGCACCCGCAGTGAAGTACCTGGCAGCCTGTGAGGGCGAAGAGGACAGTTATCGCAACCTTTGCCCGGCCGCAATGCGCCGAGGCAACGAGCTACTGTGGAGATTCAGGCGAATTCAGGGAAGAACCCTGAACGTAGCGCGGTTGGTCAAATCTTTCTTCACCTTCGAAAACGGCGTCGACTATCTCATCTGGAAACTGGAACGCCACTTGGGCGAACCCATCGTGGTGACCCATCGGTTGCGCCGTTTCCCGTTAGTCTTTGGCTGGCCATTGCTCTGGCGCCTGCTGAAAAGCCGCCGGCTACGCTGATGAAGCTACTCGCCATCGCGAATACAGAGGCAACCCATGACATGAATAGAGGTAAAGATCACGCCGGCATCCGACCAACGAAGCGTAAGCATCGCCCCAGCGTGGCGCTCGGCTTGTGGATCATCAAGCGTCTGGAAAAGGCCATCCTGCGATATTCCACAGTGGGCGACGGCCCTTTCTTCGAGCCCCGACAGTTTGCGTGGGTCGCCGAATTGGAAGCGAACTGGCCGAGCATTCTCAAAGAACTTGAAGTTGTTCTCAAGGATGGCGGCCGGCTGCCCAATTTCCAGGACATCTCCAAAGATCAGCGCAATATTACTCAGGATGACAAATGGAAAACTTTTTTCCTCTACGGCTATGGTTACAAAATGGATAAGAACTGTGCCCGGTGCCCTGACACTACGAGAGTGGTGGAAGCCATACCGGGTATGTTTACCGCGTTCTTTTCGATTTTGGCCCCCGGCAAGCACATCCCATCCCATCGTGGCCCCTATAATGGGCTACTTCGCGTGCATCTGGGGCTGCTGGTGCCGGAGCCTAAAGAACTCTGTCGAATTCAGGTCGGGGATCAAATACGGCATTGGGCAAGCGGCAAATGCCTGATATTCGACGACACCTACCGACATCAAGTGTGGAACGACACTGCGGGCATCCGGGTGGTCCTGTTTCTCGACGTCGAGCGTCCGCTCAATTGGCGGGGCACCTTGCTCAATAAAGCCGTGCTACGTCTTATACGCTGGTCACCGTTCATTCAGGATGCACGTCGCAACCATCGCGCCTGGGAACGCGGTCTTGAACCATAGCGGCGTCAGTTGGCAACAAATGAAGCTCCGAGATGTGCCTTGTCCAAAGGATACCCAGCAACGATGACTTATATTCTGCATATCTCCGATACGCATTTCGGGACCGAACACCCCCTGGTCATGCAAGCCTTCGAAACGCACGTGAAGATTCATGGCGCCGACTTGCTACTGCTATCAGGGGACATCACGCAACAGGCCCGACGCGGCCAGTTCGCTTCAGCCCAGGCGTTCATCAAGCGCATCAAGGACTACGGAGTACCGCAGGTCCTGGCGATACCCGGCAACCACGATATCCCTCTGTTTAACCTGCTCGCGCGTATATTTTCACCCTATGGGAATTATCAGAGGTACATCGACAGCAATCTCGCCCCCATTTTCGAAAATGACGATGTGTTGATTATCGGTTTGAACACAACGCACCCCATGCGCCGCAAGGCCGGTAAGGTCACCGCTGGGCAAATTGAAGACGTCGCTGAACGCCTGCAGCAGTGCGATCCTCAAAAGCTACGTATCGTCGCCGCTCATCAGCCATTCGGTTCGATCTTCGCCTCCGACCAGCGCAAGTTGCAGATCGATGCAAGGATCGCACTGGAGCGCTGGGCCTCGTACGGGCTCGATCTGGTGATGGGTGGTCACATACACCTTCCCTATGTGCTGCCACTCAGTACGCAATATGCCGGACTATCCAAGGAAATCTGGGGGGTGCAGGCGGGAACCGCGCTTTCGTCACGTACACGCGGCACTGCCCCCAATTCGTTCAACCGAATCCATCTGAGCAAACACCCCAGGCAGGTCACCATCGAGCGTTGGGAATATTCTGACGCCCGCACTGCCTTTGAGCGCAGCGCCGAATTTCATTGTGACTGTTTGCCGTCTACGTTTTTGAGCCCAAGCAAATAGTGCATCTTGAGGTTGCCACGTCAGGCCTGCGGCTCCTCGCCCTTGGCAAGGGAGGTTTCTGTGCCTTGCAGGTGGCTTGCCCAGGGCCTGACCAAGGCCTGCGCCGCCCTAAGGTCGGCGGGAAAGTCCAACTCACTCCAGCCCAATCCTTCGATGGACTGTGCGAAAACCTGCCCGGTAGTCCCTGCGAGATAATCGATGATGCTCAAGTACCACATTTGCAGGGCTTCAGGGCGGCGCATGCTTTCTTCGAGCGCACTTCGAAACAGCGGTCCTCCTCCTGTCTGGAAATGCACCATGCCAATAGACTCTCCATCGACACAATCGAGCGGAATCAACTTACTAATGGCGCTAATACGATCACCGTCGAGTCGGATTTTCATATCGTCGCTGTCGTAAGCCAGCTTCCTGTCGACTGCGAGTGTAATCGCCCTGGCAGGAGCCTCAAGTAGTCGCTCCAGCACTGGCTGGTCGAACAACGTATCGCCATTAAGCAGGATGAAATCGTCATGCATGATTTGGCGAGCCATCCAGCAACTGGCCAGATTATCGGCGACCTCAAAGAACGGGTTGTAAATCGTAGAAATGAAGCCCGGCCCGTAGCGGTCGTTTAACACCCGTTCGACCTGCTCTGCCCCATAGCCGATCACTGCGGTGATCCGAGTTATCCCGGCCGCAATCAGAGCGTCAATCTGCCATTCTATTACGCGCTGCCCACCGACCTCGAGCAGGCATTTGGGGGTATTCGTCGTATAGGGAAGAAGCCGTCGTCCTTGCCCGGCGCTCAATATGATTGCAGCTGTACGGGTGCGTTGTTCGAATAGACCCATTTCTCCCGGGCTCCTATTTAAGGATTTGAACTAGCAGGACCCTGCGATCATTTAAGGGGTTGCTTGGTAGACTAGAACAATCCATTAGCTCAGTTAAACCTTTCGACACCCGCCCATCGCCTCGATTCAAAAAAGTACCGCACTGCAACTTTATCTTCGACTCCTCGTATTTCGCTCTATGCTTTGGAGATTAATTTTCCGAGGAAACGTTCATGCGCTTGGAGGGTTCGGCACAGTCATCCTCAAGCATCGATATCTGCGACCCCGTTACCGCAGGGGACATAGGCGAGCAGGTCGCGATACCCCGCATCGAACCGATAGTTTTGGTAGCCCGAGCCGGGGCACCGCAGGCACCCGCCGTGCGCATATTTCTGGGTACCGAACCTGCGCAATACCGAGCCGAGCGCATGTTCGTCTATGCGCTGGAGCAGGTGCGAAACCCGGATCGCCGTTATGAGATTTACCGGATGACTGGCCTGCCCGGATTCGCCCAGGCGGGCTGGCGTACCGGCTTCACCAATTACCGCTTCGCTATCCCGGACTTGGCGGGGCGCCACGGTCGGGCGCTTTATAACGACGTCGATCAACTCTACACCGCCGACCCGGCCGCACTGTTCGACCAACCGATGGGCGAGCACGGCTACTTGGCACTCTCTCCCAGAGAGACGGCAGTCATGCTCATCGACTGCGAACGGATGCACTGCTGCTGGAATATGAAAGCAGCCACCACGACAAGCAAAAAAAAGTTGCACGGCCTTGCGGCGCAGATCCCTGGCTGCTGGGGAACGCTGGATGCAATCTGGCACGCCCGAGATATGGAATATAAGCACGGCGAATCCAGGCTATTGCATTACACGACGCTGCATTTACAGCCATGGAGACCGTTGCCCTCCCAATACAGTTATCAGATCCATCCCTACGCCGAATATTTTCTCAGCCTTGAACAGGCGGCTGACGCTGCCGGGTATGAACTCTACACGGCAGCGCAGCCCAGTCCTGAATTCCACCGTTGCTGTCGGGAAGTCGCCACACAGCCGGTGCTTATCCCTGAAGACGTCATGCTGCGCAGCCGCCAGCTGCATTGTGCGAAACCAGGGCTGATCGGATCGTGGAAACAAACACAGGCACTCGGCCCGGCGGTCAGGCATTTCGATATTGACCAGATTCGCCAGGCAGATTTACCCCTTCAGGACTTCATCGCGGCCAATGGCCTTGAAAAGCTGGCTCCAGAAGACCTGCCTTGGGTAGTCGATCGTCTGTTCAGCCTGGCCACCCGATTGCTTTACATTCAGGCCAGGCTGAGTGGCGATGGTTCGATGATCAGCTCTGTCAATGGCTGGCGCCGACTCCTGCGTCGCATCGCGTGGCGCTATCCGGATCGTTGCTGGCAGCTCGATTGCGAAGATGAAAAGGGTCACACACAACGGTTTGTCGCTGACTATGCATTGCGACTCAAAGCGGCCGATAGCCCCAAGGTCTGGGTGCTGCTGAGCGATCATGCAGGCGATAATGCGCAGTTAATGGCCATGGCCGACGCGCTGGCCTGGCCCTACGAATGCAAACGCATAACAGCACGCCCTCGTCCTTATCTGCTGGACGCCTTGCTGGGTCCAAAGCTGCCCAGACGGCCAGTGCCAGGCCTGAGCGCGCCCTGGCCAGATATGGTCTTGAGTTCGGGACGGCGTTGCGCCCAAGTTGCCCAGTGGATCAAGCATCGTTCCTCGGGCACTACAAAACTGGTCCATGTGGGACGCGCTCAAGTCCCGTTGTGGCGCTTCGACCTGGTCTTGTCCACCCCGCAATATGGACTTGCCCTGGAGGAGAACGTGGTGGACCTCCCTGCTCCTTATATGAGCCCGCGGTCTTTGAATCAGGCTCAACTAGAGATATGGCGACAACGCTTCGCTTCGCTGCCTCGCCCCTGGATCGCCGTCTTGGTGGGAGCAAGCGCCTCGCCCTATTGTCTGGACTTCGATGCGCAGGTACGACTCGGCCATGAGGCCAATACCACGGTCAAAGCACTGGGTGGCTCGATTCTGTTGTCGTCCAGTCCGCGCTCATCTGCAACGACCACCGATGCGCTACTGTCTGCCATTGACATTCCATGCTTGTCGTATCGGTTCGGTGAGACGCAAGACAATCCTTATCTTGCTTTTCTCGCGTTGGCGGATGGATTTATCGTCACCGGGGATAGCCTTTCAATGCTTACAGAGGCCTGCATGACTGGGCGTCCCGTTGCGGTATTTCCGTTACCCATCCGACGCAAGGGCAAAGCCCGACTTCGTCACGCAGTAGAGCAACGCCTGGGGGTGATTGACCGAACAACGGGGGCACGCGGTACTCCCAAACAGCAGGAGCGCTTGAGCAGACTTTATTTCAAACTCGTGTCGAGCGGATTGATAAGACGGGAACGACAATTCGAGCAGGCCCATATCGCACTAGGCGTCTTGCCTTTATCACAAGGGCTTAACCAGCCGCCAATGCTTTCTCCACAATTGCTGAAAAGCGCCCGCGAACGTGCCATTAACGCCATTCGCGGCTTGATAATCGGCGAACACCCATCAGGTTACTGATTGAGAGCTATGGAAACGAGGCTGGAATCCGCGCTCTTTCTCCTTGAAAGTATTGATGTTTTTCCGTGATCAATGCTTTCGATGTACGCATTTTTCGAGCTTATCATCGGATTTACCCCCTAGGCTTTGAGAGCTATTCAGCTACTTGCGCTCTCGCTCTTCATACCACTGCATGAACGCTTCAGCGCTTACCGGTCGGCAGATCTGAAACCCCTGCGCCATGTCGCAGTTGTAACCGCCCAGCGCATCAAGCATCTCGGCCGTTTCTACGCCTTCGGCGATGACCTTCATGCCAAGGTTATGTCCCAGGTCAATGACGCTGCGTACGATCAGTTCATTTGCTTGATTGCCGTGCATGGCCAACACGAAGGATTTGTCGATTTTGAGCTCGCTGATAGGCAGGTCGTTCAATTGAGCCAAGCTGGTATAACCAGCACCAAAATCATCAATGGCGATGCGGATCCCCATTGAATGCAACTGCAGGAGGATGGTACGAGCCGTATGGGCATCGGGCATGATGGCCGACTCGGTCACTTCGAGCACGAGCATGTTCGGGGTCAGCTGGTGGTACTCAAGCAGGTCGACGATCTGAGCCACCAGCTTGTCGTCCAGCAGGTTGCGTGCAGAAATGTTCACGGCAACCGGTATGCATATCCCTGCGTGGGCCCAGGCTCGCACCTGAGACAGAGCGACGTTAAGCACGTATTGAGTCAGAGCGCCGATGATCCCGGTGTGTTCGGCAAATGGAATGAACTCATCCGGACGCACGAGACCACGTACCGGGTGCTGCCAGCGCACCAACGCCTCGACGCCGATGACTTCTCCTGTGCTCAGGCTGACCTTGGGCTGGTACTCCAGAAACAGTTCATCGCGATTTAGACCTCGACGCAGTTCACCGAGCATGGCCAAACGTTCCGGCGAGCACCGATCCGCTCTCGGGTCGTAAGCGAGTATGCCCCTGCCCTGCTTCTTGGCTGCATACATGGCGATGTCGGCTCGCTGAATGAGCGTCGCAGGATCGTCACCGTGCAAACCCGACACCACGACCCCGAAGCTGGCTTCGACATCGAGTTCGATCCCATCGATTTCAAACGATGCGGTGATTGCGGTGTGCAGTCGTTGCGCTGCTTTCAACGCTCCCTCCAGGCCTTCAACAGAGGGAAGCAGAATCGCAAACTCATCACCGCCCAACCGGGCAACGGTGTCGACTTCCCGCGCTTCACTGATCAGCCGCTTGCCGATCTTGTCGAGCAGTCGGTCCCCGTAGTCGTGCCCCAGGGTGTCGTTGACTTCCTTGAATCGGTCAAGGTCAATCAGCAACAGGCCTGTGATCGCCCCCTGCCGGCGCCCCAAGCGCAGTGCTTGTTCGAAACGGTCGGCCAAGAGGAGTCGGTTGGCCAGCCCGGTGAGCTTGTCATGCAGCGAAGCGTGCAAGGCGTCCTTGCGTTGACTGTCGAGCTCGACACGCGTGCGCCGCAGCACTTCAGCGAACAATCCGGCGAGAAGCAGCCCGGCGATAAAAACGATGGGTGTGCAATTTTCGAATCGATGGCCGGGTAAAGTGATCGGGCTGATGGCGATCTTTCTGCCCTGTCAGGCATATGCCGTGTGCGAGTTGGTCAGCACTTCACCGACTGGTTTTGGCACGATGAGTTCGATCGCGGTGCATCGGCGTTTTCCGTGGCCAGGCGCCTAGCATTACGCTCCAGCTGCCGATAGACACGCGGATCGATGCCCCTGACGACCAGTGCCCTCGCAACATCACGCAGAGCACGAGCAACTCGTAAGCTAATTTCAGGATAGGTACCGAGAGAAATACGGGGTTGTTTATCCGCCCAGGAAAAGCGGAAGTGCCAGCACTTGGCGCCTTTCCTATTCACGAAAAGGGCGAGGCCGTTGTAGTCAGGGAGGGTGTAGTCCTTGGCACGGGGTTTGGCGTGCCCGGACTGCCGTATTGGTGAGAGCCATCGTACAATCTCCGTCTCGTATGGATTGAAGAGATTGGTACGGTTTCGAGTGAGGCTGGCACCGCGAAAAAACCGATCTGCGAAACACCAGATTGATGTACTGGAAAATGTACCCATTGGGGATGGATCTGAGTTTTTTCAGAAGATGTCACGGGAACAGCCAAAGAAAGACTTTTCTTTGGACGAAAAAAAATGGACCTCTTTTCAGAGATCCATTTTTTAATGCTTGGAGCGGGAAACGAGACTCGAACTCGCGACCCCGACCTTGGCAAGGTCGTGCTCTACCAACTGAGCTATTCCCGCGTCTTGGTGAGGCGCATTCTATAGAATCCAGATGCCCCGTCAACCCTTTGATTCAAAAAAGTTTATTTCTTTTCCACGTCGGTCTTCAGATGCGGCCAGGCAGCCCGCAAATATTGAACCATGGACCACAGCGTCAGGCCCGCCGAGATCATCAGCAAGGCATAACCCACCAGAACCCAGAACGTGAAGTCCGACGGATTGGCCAGCAGGATCACCAGCGCCAGCATTTGTGCAGCGGTTTTCCATTTGCCCAGGTTCGACACGGCAACGTGAGCACGAGCGCCGAGCTCAGCCATCCACTCCCGCAGCGCCGAGACGACAATTTCGCGCCCGATGATCACGGCGGCCGGCAGCGTGAGCCACAGGTTACCGTGTTCCTGCACCAGCAACACCAGCGCCACGGCGACCATCAGTTTGTCGGCCACCGGATCGAGAAAAGCCCCGAACGGCGTGCTTTGCTCCAGACGGCGGGCGAGATAACCGTCCAGCCAGTCCGTGGCGGCGGCGAACGCAAAGACCGAAGCGGACGCCAGGTAGCTCCATTGGTAAGGCAGGTAGAACAGTAAAATGAAGATCGGGATAAGCAGGACGCGTAGAACGGTAATCAGATTAGGGATATTCATCGGCACAACTGGCTACGAGGTGAGGTGGCATTCTACTCGCTGTGCAGATTTGCATAAATCAACTCTGCGAGCTTTTTACTGATCCCGGGTGCTTTGGCGATCTCTTCGATGCTGGCACGAGACAGCTCCTGCAATCCACCAAAATGTTTCAACAAATCGCGCCGGCGTGTCGGTCCAACGCCTGCGACGCCTTCCAGTGTAGACGTGCGGCGCGTTTTGCCACGACGGGCGCGGTGCCCGGTAATCGCAAAACGGTGAGCTTCGTCACGGATCTGCTGGATCAAATGCAACGCCGGGGAATCTCCACGCAAGGTGAATTCGTGGGCGGCGTCGTTGAGGTACAGGGTTTCGAAACCGGCCTTGCGCGTCGCGCCCTTGGCCACGCCCAGCAGAATCAGATCGGGCACCGCCAGCTCATTGAGCACATCGCGCGCCATGGAAAGCTGGCCCTTGCCGCCGTCCACCAGCAGGATGTCTGGCAGCTTGCCCTCCCCGTCCTTCAGTTTGCTGAAGCGTCGGGTCAGGGCCTGGTGCATCGCGGCGTAGTCATCGCCCGGCGTGACGCCTTCGATGTTGTAGCGACGGTAGTCGGACTTGATCGGGCCTTCGGGGCCGAACACCACACAGGACGCCACGGTCGCTTCGCCGCTGGAGTGACTGATGTCGTAACACTCCAGGCGCTGCGGCGGCTCATCCAGTTTCAGCACGTCGGCCAGCGCATCGAAACGCGCGGCGACGTGTTGGCGGTTGGCCAGGCGCGCGCCCAGTGCCTGCTCGGCATTGGTCACGGCCAGTTGCTGCCAGCGTGCCCGCGTCCCGCGAACCCTGTGGCTGATGGTCAGTTCGCGACCACGCAACTCTTCAATGGCCGCGATCAGCGTCGGAAAATCTTCGTGCACCACGTTGACGATCAGCTCGCTCGGCAAGTCGCGTTCAGGGCTGCTGATGAAGTACTGACCGAGAAACGCGGCCATGACTTCCGAAACATCTTCTTCAATACCCACCTGCGGGAAAAAGTTCTTGCTCCCCAGCACCCGGCCCCCGCGCACGCTGATCAGATGAACGCAGGCACCGCCCGGGTTGACGAACGCGGCGATCACGTCGACATCTCCGGTCCCGCCTTCCATGCTCTGCTGATCCTGAACCCGGCGCAGCAAGGAGATCTGGTCACGCAATTCGGCGGCACGCTCGAACTCGAGGTTGATCGCCGCCTCTTCCATGCCGGCCGATAACTCGTCGGTCAGCGCGTTGCTGCGCCCCTCCAGGAACATCACCGAGTGCCTCACATCTTCGGCGTACACCTCGGGCTCCACCAGACCGACACAGGGCGCCTTGCAACGCTTGATCTGATATTGCAGGCACGGGCGCGTGCGGTTCTTGTAATAGCTGTCTTCGCACTGGCGCACGAAAAAGGTCTTTTGCAGCAAGCTCAGGCTTTCGCGAATCGCACCGGCACTGGGATAGGGACCGAAATACTTGCCTTTGGCCTTCTTCGCACCACGGTGAATGCTCAGGCGTGGGAACTGGCCATCAGAGAGAAACACGTACGGGTAGGATTTGTCGTCGCGCAGCAGGATGTTGTAGGGCGGGCGCCATTCCTTGATCAGCGTCTGCTCAAGCAGCAAGGCTTCGGTTTCGTTGGCCGTGATTGTCGTTTCGACCTGGGCAATACGCGCCACCAGCGCCGCCGTTTTGGGAGCGAGCCCGGACTTGCGGAAGTAACTCGACAGGCGATTCTTGAGGTTCTTGGCTTTGCCGACGTAGAGCAGGCGCGCTTCGCTGTCGAACATGCGATAGACGCCGGGGCGTCCACTGACCGTCGACAGGAAAGCACTTGGATCAAAGGTGTCAGTCATTATCAGAGGCTGGCATCAACCATGCCGTGACGAACCGCCAACAGCGTCAACTCGACATCGCTGCTGATCGAAAGCTTTTCGAAAATTCGGTAACGGTAGGTGTTCACGGTTTTGGGCGACAGGCACAACTTGTCGGAAATGATCTGCACCTTCTGGCAGCCGACAATCATCAGTGCGATCTGGATTTCCCGTTCCGACAGCGCGTCGAACGGCGAATCGTTGGTCGGCTGAAAGGACTTGATCGCCAGTTGCTGGGCAATTTGCGGGCTGATGTAGCGTTGCCCGGCAAACACCAGGCGGATGGCCTGGACCATCTCCGGCAACCCGGCGCCTTTGGTCAGGTAGCCCGCGGCTCCGGCCTGCAACAACCGTGTAGGAAACGGATCTTCCTCACACACGGTGACCGCAACGACCTTGATATCAGGATGACTGCGCAACAATTTGCGGGTGGCCTCAAGACCGCCGATACCGGGCATCTTGACGTCCATCAGCACCACATCGGGTTTCAACTCACGCGCCTTGAGCAGGGATTCTTCGCCTGACTCGGCCTGGCCGACCACTTGCAGGCCATCGATGTCAGCCAGCATTCGTGTAATGCCTGTACGAACGAGATCATGGTCATCGACTACTAGCACCCTAATCAAGCAGACACCCCGCGATATGGTCTTATTGAGTTGTCGACACCTTAGCAAAAAGCGACTGGCAGACCTAGCGGCAAGCGTCATATAAAAAGTTTCAATACATCTTGAAAGGCTTGTCCGATGCGTGTTTCAGCGACTCGCGACCTCGACATCGCGCTGCATTCTCAGGAAACACTCGTCTGTGCCGACCACCTTCAGGCCCTTTCTCTCGTATAACGCTTTCGCCGGATTATTTTCAAACACCGTCAACCGCAGGGCCGGGCGCCGTTCCTTGCGCGCCATCGCCAATACCTGATCGATAGCCCAGGAACCGGCACCCTGCCCCTGAAACGTTTCGAGCACGTGCAACTCACGGATGTACAAGGCCCTTGCGTCTCGGCTGAGGCTCACATACCCCAGTACCACCTCATCACGCACAATCAACCAGTTTTCCCGCCCCGCCCAGGCCACATCGAAGGCCTCGTCCTGCCACAGCAGATCGTGCTGAATGTAGTAGCGGAGCATGGTTTGACAGGTCAAATCCCGTGCAAAGTCGAGGTCCTGCGATGTCGCCGGACGTAAATCGAACCCCATCAAGCCTCCACGACGGCGACGACGTGTCCCGTCCAGCCATCAGTAGTGCGGCGAGCAACGACCAGCAGATCGCCGGTGCCGGGTGCAGCGGCAATCTGCGAGCCGTCCGACGCCCAGATGGCGCTGCGTCCTGCCGACTCCCAGCCCCCCGTCGCACCGCCATGGTTGGCCATCAACACCGCCATCGAGTGCGTGACGGCATAGCCTTGCAACAACGCAGTGTCCGGGGCGTAGCCGTTTTCGGTGATCAGCACGCCCGCGGCATACAGGTTGGCACCCTGTTGCGCCGCTGCGGCCGCATGGCTGGCGTGGGAAAAGTCGGCGCACACCGCCAGGGCGACCGTGTCGCCGCCGATTGTCAGGGTCGAACCGCCGAAGCCCGGTGCAAACGCTACTTCCTCGCCGGGATGCAGATGCTGCTTGCTGTAGACCCCGAGTGAGCCATCGGCGCCCAAAACCAGCGCACCAATCAACACTGGCGAATTCTCCGACAGACGAATAGGCATCCCGACCACGGTCGTTACGCCGATTTCCTGCGCGAAATCCCGTAGCGGTTGCAGCAGCGCATCCTCCGGTGCAATCGCCAGCTCAACCGCCAGCCCACGCTCGTACCCGGTTAGCGACAGTTCCGGAAACACCAGCAACTGCACACCCTGCTCCGCCGCCACCTGCATGAAACGTTGATGCCGGGCGATATTGGCGGCCAGGTCTCCCGCGATAGAGATCGATTGAGCGGCGGCGATGGTCAGAGGCGTCATGGTTCGTCCTTGCGACGTGGTGTTTTTGTTCAAGCGGCGAGTGTGTCATAACCTTTGACGCACTCAAGCGATAGAAAACGCCGTCGGTGACCAATAGCAATTTCTGATTGAATCCGCGTACCGGCCTCTAGTAAGCTCGGCGCATCCATCGGAGACAGACCATGTTAAACGCCCTCTCACAGCTTCGTACCGCCAGCGCCCCGCGCTCGGTTGCGGCTGCCCGGGTGAACGTCGTTTGCGCTCCGGTCAGCTTTTATTTTGGGTATTGGTTTAGCCACTGGCGCGCCTGATACCCACACGGCGCCCACTTTAAACGGGTCGCCACCAGAGAATTCTCAACCCCCGGTCGGCCTCCCGACCGGGGGTTTTGTTTTTTCAGCCCCAGACACTTTTTAGCAGTAACCAGACAACTCGAGGATTCACGACATGAACTACGCCACTTATTACCGTTACGACAGTTTTACCGCCTGGCGATTTAGCAGCCTCCGCTCGGGACAGCCTGCCGCCTCCGATCGGTCACCCACAGGTGGCAAGCACATACACGCAGCCAATCCGGCCAATTGTCGAACACCCCAGTAGGGCCGAGCGTGCGGGAACGAACCCGCCGCCCGCCCAGGAAGCCTGAATATGAACTCGTCCGTCTCTGCTCTGCCGCTGTCTACCCTGAGCCCTGCCAATGAAGCGCTGACCCTGCGTCTGCCAAGCTCATTGCAACTCAAACAGCAACTGCCCCTCAGCAACGCCCTGACCCGCCAGGTCGCCGCCCACCGCGACGCGGTCCGCGCGATCCTCAACGGTGAAGACTCCCGTTTGCTGGTCATCGTCGGCCCTTGCTCGATTCACGATCCCCGGTCCGCCCTCGAATATGCGAGCAACCTCGCCCGCCTCGCCGCCGAAGTCAGCGACGAAATGCTGCTGGTGATGCGCGCCTACGTTGAAAAACCCCGAACCACGGTCGGCTGGAAAGGCCTGGCCTACGATCCGCACTTGGATGGCAGTGATGACATGGCCGGCGGCCTGACCCTGTCCCGCGAGCTGATGCGCGAAATGCTCCAACTGGGTTTGCCCGTCGCCACCGAACTGCTGCAGCCGATGGCCGCCGGTTACTTCGACGACCTGCTCAGCTGGGTGGCCATTGGCGCCCGCACCACCGAGTCGCAGATCCACCGGGAAATGGCCAGCGGCCTGAGCATGCCGGTCGGCTTCAAGAACGGCACCGATGGCGGCGTCGGCGTTGCCAGCGACGCCATGCGCTCGGCCGCCCATCCGCATCGGCACTTCGGTGTGGACAGTCAGGGGCATCCGGCGATCATTCAGACCCCGGGCAATCCCGATACCCATCTGGTACTGCGCGGAGGCCATCGCGGCCCGAATTACGATCGCGACAACGTCGCCCGGATAAACAGCGACCTGACCCGGCTGAAGATCCCGGCGCGGATCATGGTCGATTGCAGCCACGCCAATAGCGGCAAAGACCCGTTGCGTCAACCGGCGGTGTTCAACGATGTGCTAGAGCAGCGTCTGCAAGGTGATCGCTCACTGATCGGGATGATGATCGAAAGTCACCTGTTCGAGGGTTGCCAGCCGTTGAGTGCAGCGTTTCAGTACGGCGTATCGGTGACGGATGGTTGCCTTGGGTGGGACGCAACCGAGGCGTTGTTGCGTTCGGCGGCGGAACGGTTGCGAGCGGCACAGGTTTGACAGGCAAATGACATTTCGGAGGTAGGGCATTGCAGGACACTGCGCTACCTCCGGTTAAAGGACGTCCGGACATTCCGAAAAAAGCCTCCTGCTGATTCGAATACTCCTACCTTACCTATTCCGTTTTCACCGATTTACAGTGGTTTTTTCAGACATCGCGCGAACGCCCGAGTGCTTTAGAGTGAGGCCCGAGCACATCCACGAACTCCCGCGAAAAGGTACGAACATGCAACGGAATGCAAGCACTCTCTATCCCATCCTGCTGGTTCACGGCCTGTTCGGTTTCGACCGGATCGGCCCGTTCGAACTCTTCCAGACCATCAAGCAAGCACTGCGCAGCGACGGCGCCAGGGTGTTCATACCTCACCTGTCGGCTACCCATACCAACGAAGAACGCGGTGAACAGCTTCTGGCACAGATCGAACGGGTGCTGGAAGGTACCGGCGCAGAAAAGGTCAACCTGATCGGGCACAGCCAAGGGGCACTGGCCGCACGTTATGCCGCAGCGATAGCGCCGCAAGTCGTAGCGTCGGTGACGTCGGTCAGCGGACCAAACCACGGCTCGGAACTGGCGGATTTCCTGCGTAAGGCACTGACGCCCGGACGCCTGCCGGAACGGGCCGCCGAAGCGGTCGTCACCTTGTTCGCCGATTTCCTGTCGTTGCTGAGTGGCAACCCGCACCTGCCGCAGAACGCTATCGCCGCGTTGAATGCGCTGACCACCGAAGGTGTCTACGCGTTTAATGAGAAATACCCGCAGGGCTTGCCAAAAACCTGGGGTGGCAAGGGCCGCGAGCTGGTCAACGGGGTTCGCTATTATTCCTGGAGCGGTACTTTGCAAGGGACCGTTCTCGATGAAGGGCTCAATGCACTCGATCCGCTGAACGGGTTCTCATGGGCCTTTTCTCGATATTTCACCACCGAGGCCGATCAGAACGACGGCATGGTCGGACGCTTCAGTTCCCATCTGGGTAAAGTGATCCGTTCCGACTATCCGCTGGATCACCTCGACAGCATCAGCCAGACAGGCGGTCGGGTACGCAAGGGCATCGACCCGATTGATTTGTATGTGCAGCACGCCGAACGCCTGCGAAAGGCTGGCCTGTAAGCATTCGAAGGAACTTTGAGAAGAAATGGACCACTGAATCCGGTAGGCTCCGCATTTTATTGAACACTGAAAGGAGTATTTCCCATGGCTAAAGCCACTGCCCGTCACATCCTGGTTGCCAGCGAAGACAAGTGCAACGAACTCAAAGCCCAAATCGAGGCGGGTGCCGATTTCGCCGAAGTTGCCAAAGCCAACTCCACCTGCCCGTCCAGCCGTCAAGGCGGTGACCTGGGTTCGTTCGGTCCGGGCCAGATGGTCAAGGAATTCGACACCGTGGTCTTCAGTGCACCGCTCAACGTGGTGCAAGGTCCGGTCAAGACTCAGTTTGGTTACCACTTGCTGGAAGTGACCAGTCGTCAGGACTGATCCAATCGCTAAGCTTTGCGCACAACGGCCCGCCTTTTTGGTGGGCCGTCGTGTTTCGGATGCGTGATACGGCTGGCGAGAGACGCGCCGCTAGCGTACAAATTGCGGTTATCGACCACCCGGCTCTAAGGCTGACAATGCGACTGGCTTTCCCTACTTTGTTGTTCACTGCCGTGGCCCTGCTGTTGGGCGCCGCCGGTGTGAACGCCGCCCCCCAACACGCGCTGACTGTCTACGGCGAACCGGCGAAGTATCCTGCCGGCTTCAGTCATTTTGCCTACACCAATCCGCAGGCCCCCAAGGGTGGGACGATGCGGCGTTCGGCGATCGAGATCGGGCATTTCGACCATGTCCTGCCATATATAGACAAAGGCATCGGCGTGACGCAGATCGACGGTTTGATCTATTCGCCCCTGGCCCAGCGTTCGCTGGACGAGCCTTACACCGTTTATGGCCTGGTGGCGCAGAAGATGGCGCGCTCGGATGACGGGTTGTCCCTGCGTTTCTACCTCAACCCCAAGGCCCGCTTCGCCGATGGCAAGCCGATTACCGCTGAAGACGTGCGCTACACCTTCGACCTGCTTATGACCCAGGGCAGCCTGCGCTATCGCACTCAATTCGCCGACGTAAAAGGCGTCGAAGTGGAATCGCCGCTAACGGTGCGTTTCGACTTCAAGAGCAACGAAAACCGCACCCTGCCCCTCGACATCGCGACCTTGCCGGTGTTTCCCGAGCATTGGTGGAAAACCCGTGATTTCGCCAGCGGCGGTGGTTACGAGCCTCCACTGGGCAGCGGCCCATACAAGGTGAGCAAGGTCGACTCCGGGCGCAGCATCACCTTCGCTCGCAATCCCGACTGGTGGGGCAAGGACCTGCCGGTCAGCCGCGGCCTCTACAATTTCGATCACTTCAGCATCGAGTATTTCGGCGATACCGACGTGGCGCGCCAGGTGTTGCGCGGTGGTGCCTACGACTACAACCGTGAGTTCTCCGCCACCGGTTACTCCATCGGCTACGACAGCCCGGCGCTCAGCGACGGCCGGCTGCAGAAGGCGCATCTGGCGCAAAACGCGCCACAATCGGCGCAAGGTTTCGTGTTCAATCTGCAAAATCCGCTGTTTCAGGATCGCCGCGTACGCCAGGCTTTGGTGATGCTCTGGGATTTCGAATGGAGCAACCGGCAGATGATGCGCGACCTCTATATCCGCCAGCAGAGCTTCTTCTCCAACACCGACCTTGCCGCCCGCAACCTTCCCGACGCCGCCGAGCTGGCGATTCTTGAGCCCTTGCGCGGACAGATCCCCGACGAAGTATTCACCAAAGTCTTCGAGGCACCGAAAACCGATGGCAGCGGCGTGATCCGCGACAAACAACTGCAAGCGCTGGACTTGCTGGAGCAGGCCGGGTGGAAACCCGATGGCGATCAATTGGTGAATGCCGAAGGCAAACCGCTGAGCTTTACTTTCCTGGTCAGCCAGAACGGCATGGACCGTTTGCTGCTGCCGTACAAGCGCACGCTGAAGCAGATCGGCATCGACCTGAACATCCGCCGCATCGACTCGTCCCAGTACGTCAATCGCCTGATGTCCCGGGATTACGACATGATCGTCACCGGCTACCCGGTCACTACTTCGCCGGGCAACGAACTGAACAACTATTTTGGCTCCGCGGCGGCCAACGATCCGGGCTCCAACAATTACATGGTGTTGAAAAACCCGGCGGTCGATACGCTGGTCAGCGGCCTGGTTCGCGCCACCACCCAGGCCGACATGTTGCGCTACGCCCATGCACTCGACCGGGTACTGCAATGGAACTACTACTGGATTCCCAACTACTATCCGCCGGGCAGCTCGACCGTATGGTGGAACCGCTTCGGGATTCCCAGCGTGCAAGCCGCCAATGACGAAGCCATCGAGAGTTGGTGGGAAGTGAGCACCACGCCGCTGACCAACCAACAGATGACCGCCGAGCTGATCAAGCGCGGCAAACCCGGAGGGCCGCACTGATGTGGGCTTATATTCTGCGGCGTCTGCTGCTGATCATTCCGACCCTGGTGATCATTCTCCTGGTCAACTTCGTCATCGTTCAGGCCGCGCCGGGCGGTCCGGTGGAACAGGCGATTGCGCACCTGCAAGGCATCGGTGGCGCCAGCGTCGGCGGTGGTTCCAGCGAAGTCATGAGCGGCAGTTCACGGGCCAGTCGCGGCCTCGATCCGCAACTGATCAAGGAAATCGAAAAACAGTACGGCTTCGACAAACCGGCGCCGGAGCGTCTGTGGCTGATGCTCAAAAGCTATGCGCAACTGGATTTCGGCAAGAGCTTTTTCCGCGGTGCCACCGTCACCGACCTGATCCTGGAAAAAATGCCGGTGACCATTTCCCTCGGGCTCTGGGCCACGCTGATCACTTACCTTGTGTCGATCCCGCTGGGCATCCGCAAAGCCGTGCACCACGGCAGCCACTTTGATATCTGGAGCAGCACCGCGATCATCATCGGCTATGCAATGCCGGCATTCCTGTTCGCGATGTTCCTGATCGTGGTGTTTGCCGGCGGCACGTCGCTGAACTGGTTCCCGGTGCGCGGCCTGGTCTCGGACAACTTCGAATCGCTGTCCACCGTGGGCAAGATCGCCGACTACTTCTGGCACTTGGTGTTGCCGGTGACGGCGCTGGTGATCGGCGGGTTTGCCACGCTGACGATCCTGACCAAAAACTCCTTCCTCAATGAAATCACACGCCAGTACGTGGTCACCGCCCGCGCCAAAGGCATGAGCGAACGGCGCGTGCTGTACGGCCACGTGTTTCGCAACGCGATGCTGTTGGTGGTGTCGGGCATTCCCCAGGCGTTCATCAGTGTGTTTTTCGCCGGTTCGCTGCTGATCGAAGTGATCTTTTCCCTCGATGGCCTGGGCCGCATGAGCTACGAAGCCGCGGTGTCCCGGGATTATCCGGTGGTGTTCGGTTCGCTGTTCATCTTCACGCTGTTCGGCCTCCTGATAAAACTGGTCGGCGACCTCTGCTACACCCTGGTCGACCCGCGTATTGACTTCGCCGCGAGGAACGCCTGATGTTCAAGCTTTCGCCGTTGGCGCGTCGCCGTTTCGAACGTTTCAAGAAAAACCGTCGTGGCTGGTGGTCGCTGTGGCTGTTTATCGGTCTGTTCCTGTTGAGCCTGGGCGGCGAGCTGATCGCCAATGACAAACCGCTGGTGGTTCGTTACCAGGACTCGTTGTACTTCCCGGTTTTCAAGCGCTACACCGAGCAGGAATTCGGCGGACAACTGCCGTTCCAGGCCGACTACCGCAGCGACTATGTGCAGAAGCTGATCAAAAAGGATGGCGGCTGGTTGCTGTTTCCGCCGATCCCGTTCAGCGACGACACGCCCAACTATGACCTGAACAAACCGGCGCCGAGCCCGCCCTCGAACGTCAATTGGCTGGGCACCGACGACCAGGCACGCGACGTGCTGGCCCGGGTGATTTTCGGCGCGCGGGTGTCGATTCTGTTTGCGTTGATGCTGACGTTTGTCAGCGCGCTGATCGGCATCGCCGCCGGCGCGCTGCAAGGTTATTACGGCGGCTGGGTCGACCTGATCGGTCAGCGCTTGCTGGAAGTCTGGTCGGGGTTGCCGGTGCTGTATCTGCTGATCATCCTGTCGGGGTTCGTCGAGCCGAATTTCTGGTGGTTGTTAGGGATCATGGCGCTGTTTTCCTGGCTGGCGCTGGTGGACGTGGTGCGCGCCGAGTTCCTGCGCGGACGCAACCTGGAATACGTCAAAGCCGCCCGTGCACTGGGCCTGACCGACCGCAAAGTCATCGTGCGGCACATTCTGCCCAACGCGATGAATGCGACGCTGAGTTACCTGCCGTTCATTCTGACCGGGGCGATTTCGACGCTCACGGCGCTGGATTTCCTCGGTTTCGGCATGCCGGCCGGCAGTGCATCGCTGGGCGAACTGATCGGTCAGGGCAAACAGAATCTGCAAGCGCCGTGGCTGGGGCTGACGGCGTTTTTCACCCTGGCGCTGATTCTTTCCTTATTGGTGTTTATCGGCGAGGCGTTGCGAGATGCCTTTGATCCTCGGTCTTGAATAAGCGGATGTTGATATGAGTAACCTGATCGAAATCCGCAACCTCAGCGTGGCCTTCAGCGGCCAGACCGTGGTGCGCAATCTGTGCCTGGACATCCGCCCCGGTGAATGCCTGGCACTGGTCGGCGAGTCGGGATCCGGCAAATCGGTGACTGCGCACTCGATCCTGCAACTGCTGCCCGAGACCGGCACCGAATCCACCGGCAGCATCCGCTATCGCGGCAAGGAACTGCTCGGCGCCTCCTCCAAAGTGCTGCGGGAGTTGCG
Organism: Pseudomonas sp. LBUM1651; assembly: GCF_059716135.1. Lineage (NCBI taxonomy): Bacteria > Pseudomonadati > Pseudomonadota > Gammaproteobacteria > Pseudomonadales > Pseudomonadaceae > Pseudomonas > Pseudomonas sp. LBUM1651. The sequence continues at coordinate 3,271,251 of NZ_CP166805.1, forward strand.
CGGCAACCGCATCGCGATGATTTTCCAGGAGCCGATGACCTCGCTCAACCCGCTGCACAGTATTGAAAAGCAGATCGGCGAAACCTTGCTGTTGCACAAAGGCTTGACCGGCAAACCCGCGCAGGCACGGATTCTTGAGTTGCTGCACCTGGTGGGCATCCAGAAACCCAAAGAACGGCTCAAGGCGTACCCGCATCAACTGTCCGGCGGTCAGCGGCAACGGGTGATGATCGCCATGGCCCTGGCCTGCGAGCCTGAGTTGCTGATCGCCGACGAGCCCACCACGGCGCTGGACGTGACGGTGCAGCGCAAGATCCTGCTGCTGCTCAAATCCCTGCAACAGCGACTCGGCATGTCGCTGCTGCTGATCAGCCACGACCTCAACCTGGTGCGCAGCATCGCCCAGCGCGTGTGCGTGATGAAGGCCGGGGAAATCGTCGAACAGGCGCCGTGCGAGACGCTGTTCACCGAGCCAAAGCATCCGTACAGCTGCGTGTTACTGAATGCCGAACCGGAGGGCGAAGCCCTGGCCCGGGACGCACGCGAGAATGTACTGGAAGTGGAAAATCTTTCTGTGCGCTTCGCCCTCAGTGGCGGACTGTTCCAGCGCAAAACGTATTTGCACGCGGTGGATGGCATCAGCCTGAATGTCCAGCGCGGCAAGACGCTGGGCATTGTCGGTGAATCGGGTTCCGGCAAGTCCACACTGGGCCAGGCGATCCTGCGCCTGCTCGACTCCGAAGGCAGCATTCGCTTTCAGGGTGAAGCGCTGGACGGTCTGACGCAAAAGCAGCTGCGGCCGTGGCGCAAGAAAATGCAGGTGGTGTTCCAGGACCCTTTCGGCAGCCTCAGCCCACGAATGTCCGTGGCGCAGATCATCAGCGAAGGCCTTGAGGTTCATAGCCAGTTGACGGCGGACGAATGCAAGGCCGAGGTGATTCGGGCACTGCAGGAAGTCGGCCTCGACCCGCAAAGTCGCCATCGCTACCCCCATGAGTTTTCCGGCGGCCAGCGCCAGCGCATCGCCATCGCCCGCGCACTGGTGCTGAAACCGGCGCTGATCCTGCTCGACGAACCGACCTCGGCGCTGGACCGCACGGTGCAAAAACAGGTGGTTGCCCTGCTTCGCAAGCTTCAGGAAAAACACGGTCTGACCTACCTGTTCATCAGCCACGACCTGGCTGTTGTCCGCGCCCTCGCCCATGACATGATCGTGATCAAGGACGGCAAGGTGGTTGAAAGCGGCGCCAGCCATGACGTGTTCGATTCACCGCAGCATCCGTACACCAAAGAGCTGTTGGCGGCGGCGCATCTGCAGTAGGCAAAATGACCGTGTCGCCCCTATCGCGAGCAGGCTCGCTCCCACAGGTTTTGCGTCGAGCACAAATTCGTCGACAACCACATTCCCTGTAGGAGCGAGGCTTGCCCGCGAAGGGGCCCGCACAGGCAATAAATAATCAGGATCAACCAACATGAACACCACCGAAAGCCTGAAGGACTACCAGCGCGTTCGCCTGTTGGCGATCCGTTCGTTGTTCGAGATCATCGAGCAGTCGAGTGAAGGCACGGTGATCGTCGATCGTGACGCCAACATCGTCTGGATGAACGAACGTTATGCCCGGCGCTTCGGTCTGGCGTCGGCTGAAGTGGCGATCGGCAAGGCCTGCGAAAGCGTGATCCCCGGCAGTCTGCTACGTGAGGTAGTGCGCACCGGCCGACCGATTCTGCTCGACATGCAGGACACTCCCAAGGAACCGCTGGTGGTCATGCGCCTGCCGATTCACGACGATGCCGGCGTGGTGATCGGTGCGATTGGTTTTGCGCTGTTCGACGAGTTGCGCAGCCTGTCGCCGATGCTCAAACGCTACATGAGCATGCAGGAAGAACTGGCCTCCACCCGCTCGCTGCTGCGGGCACGGCAGACCAAGTACAACTTCGCCCATTTCATCGGCACCAGCGCGGCCAGCCTCGAAGTCAAACGCCGCGCCCGGCGCAGTGCCAGCGCCGACTCGCCGGTGTTGCTGCTCGGCGAAACCGGCACCGGCAAAGAGCTGTTGGCGCAGGCTATTCACGGGGCTTCACCGCGTGCCCATAAGGCCTTTGTCAGCATCAACAGTGCAGCGATTCCCGAGTCGTTGCTGGAAGCCGAATTCTTCGGCACCGCCCCTGGCGCGTTCACCGGTGCAGACCGCAAGGGCCGTGCCGGCAAGTTACAGATTGCCCAGGGCGGTACGCTGTTCCTCGATGAGATCGGCGACATGCCGCTGCCCTTGCAAAGCAAACTGCTGCGGGTGTTGCAGGAAAAGGAATTCGAACCGGTGGGCTCCAACGAAGTGATTCAGAGCGATGTGCGAGTGATCGCGGCGACCTCGACCGACCTTGAAGCGGCGATCAAACGCGGCGAGTTTCGTGCCGATCTGTATTACCGCCTCAACGTGCTGCCAATCCAGGTTCCACCGTTGCGGGATCGTCTCGATGATTTGCCGGCGCTCAGTGAAGCGATTCTCGAGGAGCTGCGCAGTCAGCATGAACTGAACCGCGAAGCGCTGGAGCTGTTGGGGCAACACGCCTGGCCTGGGAATATTCGCGAACTGCGCAACGTGCTGGAACGGGCGGCGTTGCTCAGTGACGACCTGATGCTGAATGCGCAGGATATTCGCGCGGCGATTGGCACGTTTACGCCGGTCGAACGCGCAGAGCCTTTAAAGGTTGAGTCGGTTGCGCACGAGACGTTTAGTGAGGCTCGTGAGCGGTTTGACCGGCAATTGATTGAATCGGCCCTCGCGCAATGCGGGGGGAAGGTGATTGAGGCGGCGGCGCGGCTGGGGCTTGGGCGATCGACGCTTTATAAGAAGATGGTGGCGTTGGGGATTGCCGAGTCTCAATAAAGAGACAGCAATCTCTATTGGTAGACAGGGCCTCTTCGCGGGCAAGCCTCGCTCCTACAGTTGTGAGGCTGTCCCCAAAAAACCGCCTACAACATGATTCCGTAGGAGCGAGGCTTGCCCGCGAAAGCGTCCGCAAGCTCATCAACAATCTCAAAACAGAGACAACAATCAATAATTTCAATGTTGAAACTGATAAATATCCTTATATTTCAACACGTTGCATATCTGGCACGAAACTCGCTAAAGCCCTCCCCCACACAGCTTCACCACACAAAAATAACAATCCAGGAGACACACCATGAGTGTGATCATTGCCTTGGCAGCCCTCGCGCTGCTGATGCTTGCGGCCTACCGTGGCTACAGCGTTATCCTCTTTGCCCCGATTGCCGCCCTCGGCGCCGTTCTGCTGACTGACCCTTCCGCTGTCGCCCCCGCCTTCACCGGGGTGTTCATGGAAAAAATGGTCGGCTTCATCAAACTGTATTTCCCGGTGTTCCTGCTCGGCGCAGTGTTCGGCAAGCTGATCGAGTTGTCGGGTTTCTCGCGCTCCATTGTCGCAGCGGCGATTCGCCTGCTCGGCACCCGTCAGGCGATGCTGGTGATCGTGCTGGTCTGCGCCCTGCTGACCTACGGCGGCGTGTCGCTGTTTGTGGTGGTGTTTGCGGTCTACCCGTTCGCGGCCGAAATGTTCCGCCAGAGCAATATCCCTAAACGCCTGATCCCGGCGACCATCGCCCTCGGCGCGTTCTCGTTCACCATGGACGCCCTGCCCGGCACCCCGCAGATCCAGAACATCATCCCCAGCACCTTCTTCAACACCACCGCCTGGGCGGCGCCGTGGCTGGGTTTGATCGGCTCGATCTTCGTAGTCTGCGCCGGCATGCTGTTTCTGCAGCGCCAGCGCAACAAGGCTCAGCTTAGCGGTGAAGGCTATGGCACCGACCTGCGCAACGAGCCGGAAACCGCGGCCGATATCAAGCTGCCGAATCCATGGATTGCGCTGTCGCCGCTGCTGGCGGTGGGCATCATGAACCTGCTGTTCACCCAGTGGATTCCGCAGTGGTACGGCAAGACCCACAGCCTCGCGCTGCCGGGCATGGCCGCGCCGGTGACCACTGAAATCGCCAAGCTCACGGCGATCTGGGCGGTTCAGGCTGCGTTGCTGGTCGGCATCATCATGGTGTTGGTGTTCGGCTTCCAGGCGATTCGCGGCAAGTTGGCCGAAGGCAGTCGAAGTGCGGTCGGGGGTTCGTTGCTGGCGGCGATGAACACCGCCTCGGAATACGGCTTCGGTGCGGTAATCGCTTCCTTGCCGGGCTTCCTGGTACTGGCCGACTGGCTAAAGAGCATTCCCAACCCGCTGGTCAACGAAGCGGTTACCGTAACCCTGCTGGCCGGCATCACCGGTTCGGCGTCGGGCGGCATGAGCATTGCGCTGGCGGCCATGGCCAATGACTTCATCGCCGCAGCCCATGCCGCCAACATTCCCCTGGAAGTGATGCACCGGGTCGCCGCGATGGCCAGTGGCGGCATGGACACCCTGCCGCACAACGGCGCGGTTATCACCCTGCTGGCGGTGACCGGCCTGACCCACCGCGAAGCCTACAAAGACATTTTCTGTATTACGCTGATCAAGACCCTGGCGGTCTTTGTGGTGATCGGTACTTTCTACGCCACTGGCATTGTGTGAGGTATTCATGACGACTCTTACGGGCAAGACTGCATTGGTCACTGGCTCCACCAGCGGCATCGGCCTGGGCATCGCCCTCAGCCTGGCCAAGGCTGGTGCCAACCTGATCCTCAACGGTTTCGGCGATGCCTCCAAGGTGATTGCCGAGGTTGAACAGTTCGGTGGCAAGGTCGGCCATCACCCCGCCGATGTCAGCGACGCGGCGCAGATTGCCGACATGATCGCCTACGCCGAGCGCGAGTTCGGCGGCGTGGACATTCTGGTCAACAACGCCGGCATCCAGCATGTGGCTCCGGTGGAAGACTTTCCCGTGGAGCGCTGGGATTCGATCATTGCGATCAACCTGTCGTCGGTGTTCCACAGCACTCGTTTGAGCCTGCCGGGCATGCGCCAGAAAGGCTGGGGACGGGTCATCAACATCGCCTCGGTGCATGGCCAGGTCGGTTCGGTGGGCAAGGCGGCTTACGTCGCGGCCAAGCACGGGGTGATCGGTTTGACCAAGGTGGTCGGCCTGGAAACCGCCACGACCAATATCACCTGTAACGCAATCTGTCCGGGCTGGGTGTTGACGCCGCTGGTGCAGAAGCAGATTGATGACCGCATCGCGACCGGGATTGATCCGCAGCAGGCGCAGCATGATTTGCTGGCCGAGAAACAGCCTTCGCTGGAGTTCGTTACGCCGCCGCAACTGGGTGAACTGGTGTTGTTCCTGTGCAGCGAGGCCGGCAGCCAGGTGCGGGGCGCGGCGTGGAATATTGATGGTGGGTGGTTGGCGCAGTGATGGGCCGCTAACCCCTGTGGCGAGGGAGCTTGCTCCCGCTGGGTGGCGAAGCCGCCCCAAAAAATGGTCGGATCAGCCAATTTTCGACTGCTGCGCAGCCGAGCGGGAGCAAGCTCCCTCGCCACAATAGCCTGTGAGTGCACATAAGAAAAAAGAGGCAAATCATGTCCGACATCCTCTGGCAACCCGACGCCAAGCGCATCGCCAAGACCCGCATGGACGCCTTTCGGCGCTTCATCAATCAGCGACATCACCTCCACGTCGCCGACTACGCCGATCTGCATCAATGGTCCATCGATCAGCGGGTCGAGTTCTGGCAAGCCATCGTCGATTTCTTTGATATCCGCTTCCACGATCAACCCGACGCGGTGCTGATCGAAGGCGATCAAATGCCCAGCGCCCAATGGTTCCCCGGCGCTACCCTGAACTTCGCCGAACACCTGCTGCGCCGTCGCGACGATGCCGTCGCCGTGATCGCGATCGGCGAAAACGGCCAGCGCGAACAGCTGACCTGGGCCGAACTGGCCGAGCATGTCGCCGGTTTTCAAAACAGTCTGATCGCCGCCGGTGTCGGCCTCGGCGACCGCGTCGCCGCGTGCATGCCCAATACCTGGCAAACCCTGGTCGCCATGCTCGCGACCACCAGCCTCGGGGCGATCTGGTCCTGTTCGTCGCCGGACTTCGGCACCCAAGGGGTGATCGACCGCTTCGGCCAGATCGAACCGAAAGTGCTGATCACTTGCGCCGGTTACCGCTACGCCGGCAAAGACATTGACCAGCGCGCCAAGGTCAATGAAATCCTTGAACGCCTGCCGTCCCTGCAACAATTGATCGTCGTGCCTTACGCTCGACCACAGGTGCGTATCGCAGACTTCCGCACCCACGCCGATGTGGCGCTCTGGGATGAATTCTACGAACCCGGTGGCGAGCCGGATTTTGTCGCCGTGCCCTTCGCGCACCCGCTCTACATCCTCTATTCCAGCGGCACCACCGGCGTGCCCAAATGCATTATTCACAGCACCGGCGGCGTGCTGCTGCAACACGTCAAGGAACATGGCCTGCATTGCGATCTCGGTCCCGCCGACCGTTTGTTCTACTACACCACGTGCGGCTGGATGATGTGGAACTGGCTGGTCTCGGCCCTGGCCGTCGACAGCGCCGTGGTGCTGTACGACGGCTCGCCGTTTCACCCCGGCCCCGAGCGTTTGATCGACCTGATCGACGACGAGCGCATCAGCGTGTTCGGGACCAGCCCCAAATACCTCGCGACGCTGGAAAGCACTGGCGTGAAGCCTCGGGAAAGTCATGATCTTGGCAGCCTGAAAACCCTGCTGTGCACCGGTTCTGCGCTGTCGCCGCAAAGTTACGACTACGTTTACCGCGACTTCAAGGCCGACCTGTGCCTGGCGTCGATGTCGGGCGGCACCGACATCGTTTCCTGCTTCGTCAACGGCAATCCATGGCTGCCGGTGCGTCGCGGCGAAATCCAGGGCAAGAGCCTGGGCATGGCCGTCGAGGTCTGGAACGATGCCGGCACGCAGGTAGTGGGCGAAAAAGGCGATCTGGTCTGCACCCGGCACTTCCCGGCGATGCCCATCGGCCTGTGGAACGACCCGACCGGCGAAAAGCTGCGCGCGTCCTACTTCAGCCAGTTTCCGGGCGTCTGGGCCCAGGGCGATTACGCCGAACAGCTGGCTCACGGCGCAATGATGATTCACGGCCGCTCGGACGCCGTACTCAACCCCGGCGGCGTGCGCATCGGCACCGCGGAAATCTATCGTCAGGTGGAGAAAGTCCCGCAGGTGATCGACAGCGTGGCCATCGGTCAGCAGTGGCAGGATGACGTGCGGGTGGTGCTGTTCGTGCGCTTGCGCGATGGCGTCGAACTCGACGAGGCCCTGCAACAGCAGATTCGCCAGGTCATTCGCGCCAACACCACGCCACGGCATGTGCCGGCGAAGATCGTCGCGGTGACGGACATTCCACGGACCATCAGCGGCAAAGTGGTCGAGCTGGCGGTGCGGAACGTGGTGCATGGCCAGCCGGTGAAAAACACCGATGCGCTGGCCAATCCCGAAGCGCTGGAACAATTCCGTGACCGCCCCGAACTCAAGGATTGATAACGCAGATTTCACTGTAGGAGCGAGCTTGCTCGCGAAGGACGTTAACGATAACGCGTTCTTGCTGATTAAGCGCGTTGCTCTCAAGGTCTTCGCGAGCAAGCTCGCTCCTACAGGGGATTTGGGTCAGTCCATCAGTCCCCATTCGCCGGGTGGTGCATTGGGTCCCGGTGATGCGTCGGCATGCAGCTTCAGCCGCAGGCGCAAATTGTTCACCGAGTCCGCGTGCTTCAGCGCTTCCTCCTCATCGATCGCGCCTTCTTCAACCAACGCAAACAGCGCGCCATCGAACGTCTGCATGCCCTGCTCGGCGGACTTCTCCATAATCCCCTTGAGCTCATCGAATTCGTTACGGCGGATCAAGTCACCAATGGTCGGCGTACCGAGCATCACTTCCACCGCGGCCCTTCGTTGACCATCACGGGTACGCACCAGGCGTTGGGAAACGAATGCTTTCAGATTGTTACCCAGGCTATGCAGCAGCTGGGGCCGCCGCTCTTCCGGGAAGAAGTTGATGATGCGGTCCAGCGCCTGATGGGCGTTGTGGGCATGCAAGGTGGAAATCACCAAATGCCCGGTGTCGGCAAACGCCAGCGCATGCTCCATGGTTTCGCGGTCGCGGATCTCGCCGATCAGCACCACATCCGGCGCCTGGCGCAGGGTGTTCTTCAATGCCGCATGAAAACTGCGGGTATCCACGCCGACCTCGCGCTGGTTGATGATCGATTTCTTGTGCCGATGAATGTATTCGACCGGGTCTTCGATGGTGATGATGTGGCCGCTGCTGTGGCGGTTTCGATAATCGATCAGCGCCGCCAGTGAGGTAGACTTGCCCGAGTCGGTGGCGCCGACGAACAGCATCAGCCCTTGTTTGAGCATGACTGTTTCCAGCAGCACCGCGGGCAACTGGAGGTCTTCGAAGTGCGGAATGTCGAGTTTGACATTACGAATCACGATCGACACGTCGTTGCGTTGTTTGAAAATGTTGACCCGAAAACGCCCGACACCGGTCAAGGATATCGCCAGGTTCATCTCCAGTTCACGATCGAACTCCAGCCGCTGCTCGGCGTCCATGATGGACATTGCAATCGCCGTGATTTCCCCTGGTTTGAACGGCTGATCGGACAAGGGTTTGAGCACACCATCAAACCGTGCACAGGGCGGCGCGCCGGTGGACAGGTACAGATCGGAACCTTCCTGGCTGGCCAGAATCTTTAAAAGCCCATCGATTTCCATGGCAAAAAGCACCCGCGAAGCATTGAATGAACAGAAATGACCCCGAAAACGGGTCATACAGCGCCTGCCGCTCTAGGATAGTAGACGCCGCCACACAGACTGACGTGCAGGACACCTTGATGAACGCAACACCCACCGGCAGCGATGCCCAGGCCTTGATTGCCAGACTGGACTGGACGAGCACCCCGCTCGGCAGCGCCAGTGCCTGGCCGCAGAGCCTGCGTACGGCGGTGGACATCGTGATTCACTCGCCGATGCCGATGCTGTTGCTGTGGGGGCCGGAGCTCACGCAGATCTACAACGACGGCTTCGCCCTGCTGGCCGGCAGCAAGCATCCGCACGCTTTCGGACAACCGACACACCAGATCTGGCCAGAACTCAAAGACTTTACCGACCCGATTTACAGCGCCGTCCTACAGGGCCAGGTGCGAACCTACAGTGAACAGCGCTTCACCCTGCAACGCGACAAGGACGAATCCGACTTCTGGCTGGATTTGACCTACAGTCCGATCCGCGATGAAAGCGCCGAGGTCGCCGGGATTCTGGTCACCGCCATCGAAACCAACGAACGTCGACGCATCGCCCTCGAACTTGAACAGCGCTCGGCCGCCAGCTTGAAGGCTCAGCGCGAAACCGAGGAACGCCTGCAATTGGCGCTGGCCGCCACCGACGCTGTCGGCACCTGGGACTGGGACATCAGCGAAGACCGCTTCATCGCCGACGCGCACTTCGCCCAATTGCACGGCATCGATCCGCTCCTCGCCAGCCAGTTACCCATCAGTGCTTATCTCGAAGCCGTGCATCCGGAAGACCGCGCGATGGTCACCCGCGGCATCAAGCACTGCATCACCCACGGCACCGAATACGCCGAGGAATATCGCCTGCTGCAACCCGACGGTCAGCTGCGCTGGGTGTTTGCCCGGGGCCGTTGCTACAAGGATCACCATGGCCGGCCCATCCGCTTCCTCGGCGCCGCCCTGGACCTGACCGAGCGCAAACACACCGAACAGGCCTTGCGCCAGAGCCAGACCGAGCTGCAACTGATCATCAACGCCATGCCGATCCTGATCAGTTACGTCGACAGCGAGGAACGCTTTCGCCTGAACAACGCCGCGTACCTGGATTGGTACGGCCTGACACCCCAGGAACTTTACGGTCGGACCATTCGTGAGGTGCTGGGCGAAGTAGCCTACACCTTGCGCGCCGAATACATCGCCGAAGCACTGGCGGGCAGAACCTGCTGTTTCAGCATCAGCACGCCGCATCGTGATGGCAGCACCCGTCAGGCCTTGATGAATTACCTGCCCCGCCACGGGCCGGATGGCGCGGTGAACGGTTTCTATATTTTCGTGATCGACGAAACCGAGCGCAAACAGACCGAAGAAGCCTTGCGCAACCTCAACGAAACCCTTGAAGAACGCGTTGCCGCCCGCACCCAGCAATTGGCCGAAGCGAACCAGCGCCTGCAAAACGAGATGTTCGAGCGCGAGCGCGCTGAAGACGCCTTGCGCCATGCGCAAAAAATGGAAGCGGTCGGTCAGCTCACCGGCGGCATCGCCCATGACTTCAACAACATGCTCACCGGGATCATCGGCAGCCTCGACCTGATGCAGCGCTACATCGCCGACGGGCGCGCCGCCGAGATCGGCCGTTTCACCGAGGCGGCCGTGTCGTCGGCCAACCGCGCGGCCGCCCTGACCCATCGCCTGCTGGCGTTCTCCCGGCGTCAGTCGCTGGATCGCAAGACGCTGAATGCCAACGAGCTGATTCATTCCCTGGAAGACCTGCTCAGCCGCACCAAGGGCGATCACATCGCGCTGAAGCTGCAACTGGCCGATGAAGTCTGGCCGGTCAGCACCGACGTCAGCCAACTGGAAAACGCGCTGCTCAACCTGGTGATCAACGCCCACGACGCCATGCCCGATGGCGGCGAGTTGCTGATTGAAACGGCCAATGTTTACCTCGACAGCAGCGACATCAACACTCTGGAAACCGTCAAGCCCGGGGACTACGTGATGATTGCCGTCAGCGACAACGGCACCGGCATGACCCCTTCGGTGTTGGCCAAGGCGTTCGACCCGTTCTTTACCACCAAACCCATCGGCCAGGGCACAGGGCTTGGTTTGTCGATGATTTATGGTTTTGCCCAGCAGTCAGGTGGCCACGTCAAACTCGACAGCCTTCCAGGCCAAGGCACCTGCGTTCGCCTTTATCTGCCGCGGCTGCATTTCCCGGAACCGGAAAACACGCTGCTGCCCTTCAGCGGCGAAGCGCCAGCGGCGATTGCCGGTGAAACCGTAATGTTGGTGGAAGACGATCCGGCCGTGCGCATGCTGGTCCTCGATTTGCTGAATGAGCTGGGATATCACGCCCATGAAGCCGAAGATGCGAAGACCGCCCTGCCCTTGCTGGAGTCCGACGTGCGCGTTGATCTACTCGTGACCGATGTCGGGCTGCCGGGCATGAACGGTCGGCAACTGGCAGAAATTGCGCGTCAGCACCGGCCGGAACTCAAGGTGCTGTTCATGACCGGGTACGCGGAGAAAGCCGCCGAACGCCAGGGTTTCCTCGAGGAAGGCATGGACATGGTGGCCAAACCGTTTTCCATTGATCTGCTGGCCAACAAGATTCGCACGATGATCGGCCAACCCGAGTGAGTTGAGGCATAATCGCGCGCCCCCGCTGGCACCAACATAGCCATCACCGTTGCAAGGTACTGCCCATGAAAGCTCAAGCCCGCCATATTCTGGTGAAAACCTCGGAAGAAGCCGAGCAGCTCAAACAACGCATTGCCAAGGGCGAAGCTTTCGATGTGCTGGCCAAGAAATACTCCACCTGCCCGTCCGGCAAGCGCGGCGGTGATCTGGGTGAAGTGCGGCCGGGGCAGATGGTCGGGGTGATTGACGCGGTGATCTTCAAGAAACCGCTGCGGGTGGTGCATGGGCCGATCAAGAGCAAATTCGGGTATCACCTGGTGCAGGTGTTCTACCGGGATTGATCAGTTTTCCAAGGCCCCCTGTGGCGAGGGAGCTTGCTCCCGCTCGGCTGCGAAGCAGTCGTAAAACCTGAGAATGCGGTGTGCCTGACAGTATGTGCTTTCAGGTATTGGGGCTGCTTCGCAGCCCAGCGGGAGCAAGCTCCCTCGCCACAAGTAATTCGTGTCAGTCTTTCGGAATCAACGCCCCCGGCACCTGAATCACCCGACTCGCCAACCGATGCCCGGCCTCGGCCGCTTCCACCGGGCTTCCGCCCTTGAGCCGGCTGGCCAGGTACGCCGCACTGAACGAGTCCCCCGCCGCCGTGGTATCCACCACGCGTTCAACCTTCTGCGCCGGCACCTCGAACGACTCACCATCACAACGAATCAGACACGCCTCGGCACCGTGCTTGAGCACCACTTCCGGCGTGCCCATCTGCGCGTAAGCGGCAAACACCGCCTCGTAATCGGAAAAATGGAACAGCGCCTGCTCGTCATCCACCGTCAGCAACGCCAGGTCGACATATGGCAACACGCTGCGATACGCCGCTCGAGCCTCTTCGATCGACGCCCACAACCGTGGCCGGTAGTTGTTGTCGAAGACGATCCGCGCATCCCGCTGTCGGGCTTCGATCAGGGTTTCCAGCAGTTTCGCCCGACCTTGCACGCCGAGCACCGCCAGGGTGATGCCGCTGAAATACAGCACATCGTAATCCGGCAGCGCCGCCAGAATGGGGGCCGCCGCCGGGGTTGTGAAGCAATCACGGACTGCGGCTTCGTTGCGCCAGTAGAGAAAACGCCGCTCGCCGGCGGCGTCGGTCTGGATGCAATACAAGCCGGGCAAACGGCCGGGCAAGCGCTGAACCATGCCCAGACCGATGTTTTCGTCGGCCCAGCTCTGGCACATGGCGTCGCTGAAACTGTCATCGCCCAGGGCGGTGACGTAATCCACCGCGCCGCCTTCGCCCAGCTCGCGAGACAGGTAGACCGCGGTGTTCAAGGTATCGCCGCCGAAGCTCTGCTGCAGACTGCCGTCGGCGCGTTGCTGCAGCTCGATCATGCATTCGCCAATGAGAGCGATACGCGGGGTGTTGGGGCCAAGGGTGTTGATGGTGTTCATTGTTCTTGGGCTCTCTGGTGTTTCTGTGTTGTCTGGCCGGCCGTCATCGCGAGCAAGCTCAGCTCCTACAGGTTTTGTGTCGAGCCCCAATCCGGCGGTAACCACATATCCTGTAGGAGCCGAGCTTGCTCGCGATGGCCGCGCCTCGGTCTGGAACCCTTAGAAACAGGTTTCCATGGTCTCGATGACATTCAACTGCTCATCCACCAGACACCCGGTCCGCCACTTGTCGAACGTCAGGCATGGGTGCGAAGTCCCGAACGAAATGATATCGCCCACCCGCAACTCAACACCTGGCGCCACCGTCATGAACGCATGCTGGTCCATCACCGCCGTCACCTTGCAGGCGCTGACATCGTCGCCCGTCGCCGGCACCACACCGGCCTTGTAACGCAGCAGCGGCACCGGCAGACCGGCGTCGTAGGCCACGTCGCGCTTACCCAAGGCGATCACCGCAAAACCCGGCTCCGGCAACGACTGCACGTGAGCCCAGACTTCCAGCGCCGGACGCAGGCCTTCGTGCAAATCGCTACGGCGGTCGAGCACGCAGCATTGCGCTTCTTTATAGATGCCATGGTCGTGCGCCACGTAGCTGCCGGGGCGCAACACGCTGAGGAAACGTCCGCCGGCGTTCTGCGCTTCGAAGGATTCGGCGATCAGGTCGTACCAGGCCGAACCCGACGCCGTGATGATCGGCTTGGCAATGGCGAACGCACCGCTGTCCTGCAACTGCACCGCCAGACGCACCAACGACGCGGCGAACTCGCGGATGCCAGTAACGGCATGATCACCATGGATCACGCCTTCGTAGCCTTCGATGCCCGTCAGCGCCAATGCCGGTTGGGCGTTGATGGCCTTGGCCAACGCAAGCACTTCCTCTTCCGTGCGGCAACCGCAACGACCGCCGACCACGCCGTACTCGATCATCACGTTCAGGCGTACACCGCGCGAAGCGAAGTAAGCACCGAGGTCCGCGACGTTGTCCGGATGATCGACCATGCAATGGAAGTCGAACGTCGGGTCCGCCAGCAGATCGGCGATCAGCGCCATGTTCGGCGTACCGACCAGTTGGTTGGCCATCAGCACCCGACGTACGCCGTGGGCATACGCCGCTCGGGTTTGAGTGGCGCTGGCCAGGGTGATGCCCCAGGCGCCGGCGTCCAGTTGGCGGCGAAACAGTGCCGGGGTCATGCTGGTTTTGCCGTGGGGCGCGAGTTCGGCGCCGCTGTTGCTGACGAACGTCTGCATCCAGCGAATGTTGTGTTCCAGCGCTTCGCGATGCAGCACCAGCGCCGGCAGGCTGACGTCGCGCACCAGGTTGACACCGGTCTGGGCAAAGCCCTTTTCCACGGCGGCAGTATTTTGGGCAGTAGACATGGTCGAACTCCTCACATTCGCGGCCGCAGGCAGCCGCTGTTATTCGTTGATACGCCGGGAGAGGCTGTTGGCGCTGTCGATCAGCACCCGGCGATAGTCGTTGTAATTGTTCTTGGCATCCGCCCGTGGAGCGACGATGCACAGGGTCGCAATGGCAATGCCGTTCGGGTCTTTGACCGGGGCGGCGAAGCAATGGGTAAAAGTGTCGGCGACGCTATCGAAGGAGAAGAACCCATCGATACCGGCCTGACGGATTTCACCGAGAAACTGTTCCAGCGGCAGGCGTTCGCCGTTGGGCAGGATGAAGTCATCGTGGTCGATCAGGTCGATGATTGCCTGGTCGCTCAGGTGCGCCAGCAGCAGGCGTCCGGATGCTGTCCACGGGATCGGTGCGTTCTCGCCGATGTCCGAGGAAATGCGAAAATGCCGCTCGCCCTCTTTCATCAGAGCCACGGTGTATTTACGTCCGTTGAGCAGGCACATCTGCGCGGTTTCGCGGGTCTGGCTGACGATCTCCTGCAAGGCATGATCGGCCTCGCGGGTGAGGTCGAAATGGCGCAAGTGCGCCTGGCCGAGGAAGTACAGCTGACGGCCGAGGTAGACGTGACCGTCCTTGCCCACGGGCTCGAGAATCCGTCGTTCCAGCAGCGAGGCCACCAGTTCGTAGACCGTGGATTTGGGGCTGCCGATGCCGCTGGCGATTTCATTCGGACGCAGGGGCTGGCCGATCTCCTTGAGGAAATCGAGGATATCGAACGCCCGGTCCAGACCGCGAGCCCGGCGCTTGATGGTGTCTTCGGTCATTTCAGTGGTTCCCATTAAAGTGCCGGGAGTTTAACCAGAGTGCTGCGGCGACTGTTAGGCCGCTTTCGCTGGCAAGCCATGCTCCTACAGGTATTGCAGCGCTCTTGTAGGAGCAAGCGGTGCGGCGATCCGACTTGCCCGCGATGAAGCCACCTCGGTTCAGGCCTTTTTCTTGTACGCGATGCAGTCGATCTCGACCTTGCAATCAACCATCATGTTCGCCTGCACACAGGCCCGGGCCGGTGCGTGTTCGGGTTTGAAGTACTCGGAGAAGACCTTGTTGAAACTGGTGAAGTCCCGCGGATCCTCCAGCCACACGCCAGCACGCACCACGTCTTCCAGACCATAACCGGCCTCTTCGAGAATCGCGATCAGGTTCTTCATGGTCTGGTGGGTCTGCTCGACGATGCCGCCAACAATGATCTCGCCATCCACCGCAGGCACCTGGCCGGAAACATGCAGCCAGCCATCGGCTTCAACGGCGCGAGCGAATGGACGAGGCTGGCCGCCAGCGGCGGTGCTGCCGGTGCCGTAACGAGTAATGCTCATGAGTGCTTCTCCTGATTGAAAGGTGGACGTTTTAAAACCGCGTGTTCTTGAGAAACTCAGCCAGACGCGGCGATTGCGGGCGCTCGAACAGCTCCTTGGGTGGTCCCTGCTCTTCGATCCGCCCCTGATTCATGAAAACGATCTTGTCCGAGACCTCGAAAGCGACACGCATTTCGTGACTCCAGGATGACGCTGATTCCGCTATACCGGAATATGGCTCGTAACAACGGAATAGACGGGAGAAAGTGTGCCACAGGTTGTAAGGCGAATGCAGGGGAAATTGAAAAGTGTTTTGAATCAGCATGTCCGAATTCCGGTCGGGAAATCCCATCTGAAGAACCAAGAGCCCCCACGCCAACAGGCATTGGACAACCTCGGATTCGACTGCTTTGCTTTAATCACTAGTGGGGTAATAAACGACTTCAATAGCTGAGACACAACTGGGCGTTTGTTGTCCCCAGGAGAAGTCCATGTCTTTCAAAGTCATGATGGTTTTCGGTACTCGGCCGGAGGCCATCAAGATGGCGCCACTCGCCAGAGTGTTGCGTCAATGGCCCGGGATCGAATTGAACATCTGCTCCACCGGGCAACACCGGGAGATGCTCAAGCAAGTGCTGGACTCCTTCGAGCTGACGGTCGACCAGGACCTGCAGGTGATGACTCAGGGTCAGACCCTCAATGGGCTGTCACAGCAATTGCTGATCAGCCTCGACCAGGCTTACGAGCGGGTGAAGCCCGACATCGTGCTGGTTCACGGTGATACCACCACGAGCTTCATCGCCGCCCTCGCTGCCTTCAATCGCCAGTTACCGATCGGCCATGTCGAAGCGGGTCTGCGCACCGGCAACCTGCGTGCACCCTGGCCGGAAGAAGCCAACCGACGCCTGACCTGCGTCCTCGCCGACCTGCATTTCACCCCGACCACCAAGGGTGAAAACAACCTGCTGCGTGAAGGCGTGTCCAAGGCCACGATTGAAGTCACCGGCAATACGGTGATCGATGCGCTGCTGTGGATGCGCACGCATCAACAGGAGATCAACTGGCATCCGGCCGCCAACTCGTCGCTGGCGGTACTCGACGACAACCGGCACATGGTGCTGATCACCGGCCACCGCCGGGAGAATTTCGGCGACGGTTTCCGCAACATCTGCCGGGCCCTCGCCGACCTCGCGCTGCGCTATCCCGATGTGCAATTTGTCTACCCGGTGCACCTCAATCCGCAGGTGCAGAAAGCGGTGTATGGCGTGCTTTCGGACAAGCCGAACATTTACCTGGTGGCGCCGCAGGATTATCAGCATTTTGTCTGGTTGATGGGCCGTGCGCATTTCATCCTCACCGATTCCGGTGGTGTCCAGGAAGAAGCCCCTGCCATCGGCAAACCGGTGCTGGTGCTGCGCGATGTCACCGAGCGACCCTCCGTGCTTGAAGGCGGGACCGTGTTGCTGGTGGGCACCGACACCGACCGCATCGTCAAGCAAAGCTGCCTGCTGCTGGATGACGAAGCTCACTTCGAACGCATGACTCGTGTCCACAGCCCCTACGGCGACGGCCACGCCAGCGAACGCATCGCCACCCGACTGTGCCAGTGGCTGAGTGAGCGCTCGGCGACGGCGGTCAAAGCACGATGAGTTTCGATTTAGTCGATTTTTTTGCCTACGCCCTGTTCGGTCTCAAATACCTCGCGATCGCCCTGGCGTTGTTGATGTTCCTCCTCGGGCTCGATGACCTGTTCATCGACCTCGTGTACTGGGGTCGCAAGCTGGTTCGGCGCTGGCGAATCTATGAAAAATTCAAGCGCGCGGATGAAGAGCGCCTGTACGCCATTGCCGAAAAACCGCTGGCGATCATGGTTCCGGCATGGAACGAAGTTGGCGTGGTGGGTGAGATGGCGCGCCTTGCGGCGTCGACTCTCGATTACGAGAACTATCAGATTTTCGTCGGCACGTACCCCAACGATGCCGAGACTCAGGCGGACGTCGATGCGGTCTGTCAGCACTATCCCAACGTGCACAAAGTGGTCTGCGCCCGCCCCGGCCCCACCAGCAAGGCCGACTGCCTGAACAACGTCATCGACGCGATCCTGCGTTTTGAAAGCGAGGCGAAAATCCAGTTTGCCGGGTTCATTCTGCACGATGCCGAAGACGTGATTTCGCCAATGGAGTTGCGCCTCTTCAACTACCTGCTGCCGGCCAAGGACCTGATCCAGATTCCGGTCTATCCCTATGCCCCGGAGTGGCGAGGCTTCACCGCCGGGCACTACGTCGACGAGTTCGCTGAAAACCACGGCAAGGACGTCATCGTGCGCGAAGCGATGACCGGCCAGGTGCCCAGTGCTGGCGTCGGCACCTGCTTCAGCCGTAAAGCCATCACTGCCCTGCTGGAAGACGGCGACGGGATTGCATTCGACGTGCAGAGCCTGACCGAAGACTACGACATCGGTTTTCGCCTCAAGCAAAAAGGCATGAAGTGCATCTTCGCCCGTTACTCGGTGACCGACCCGAAACTGGCGCTTGACCAGCCCTGGGCATTCGGCATGGACCGTGTGTTTTCCCAGGTGATCTGCGTTCGCGAACATTTTCCCCGGGATTTTCAGCTTGCCATCCGCCAGAAATCCCGGTGGATCGTCGGCATCGTTTTTCAGGGCACCAAGAACCTCGGCTGGAGCCCCACGGGCGTGCTCAACTATTTCCTGTGGCGTGACCGTCGCGGCATGATCGCCTACTTGCTGAGCTTCCTGGTCAACCTGCTGTGCATCGTGCTGCTGGCGATGTGGCTGATGACGGTGATTGCACCGACCGCCTGGCGCTATCCGTCGATCCTGTCCAACAGCCCACTGCTCGCGACGCTCTTGTGGCTCAATGGTTTGATGCTGATCAATCGGCTGTTCCAGCGTGGCTGGTTCGTCACGCGTTACTACGGACTGGTCGAAGGCCTGTTGTCGGCGCCTCGCATGATATGGAGCAACTTCATCAACTTCTTCGCCAACGTGCGAGCGCTGCGCCAGGTCTTGGAAATGGGCGATTCGCGCCGCGTGGCATGGGACAAGACCACCCATGAGTTCCCGGCCCTGACCAAGGCCCAGCGCACGCCGCTGGGTCATCGCCTGGTGGAGAAAGGCCTGCTCACCGAAGAACAACTGGAAGCGGCGATCACCAGCCCGGTGCGGCGCCGACTGGGCCACGAACTGCTGTTGCGCGAACACATCAACAGCACGCAACTGGTGGAAACGCTCGCCGAACAACTGGACCTTGAATGGGCGCCACTGAATCCGTTCAAACTCGACAAGCGCCTGATCGACGCCGTGCCGCGCAAGATCGCCGCCCACTACGGCGTGCTGCCGGTGGCTGAGGACGGAAACACACTGGTGCTCGCCTCCGAAGGGCCGGTGAGCCAGGTATCCCTCGGCGCCATCAGCCGTCAATTGAAACGCCCGGTGCGCTGTCGTCTCGCGCCTCAGGGCCGGGTCACGCTGGGCATCCGCTACTGGTATGCCAGCCCCCGTCAGAACGAGGAAGTCCACCACATGCTCGAAGTGCTTGAGCTTCATCAGGACGATGAAGCCTTGCTCGAACGCGTCAGTCATCACCAGGTGCTGCTGGGCAATCTGCTGCAAGTACGCGGCATGGTCCCACCGAGCCTGTTCAATCAGGCCTTGATCGACTTCGATGCCGAGCACATGTCTTTGGGTGAACACCTGATCTCGCGCGGCATGATTACCCAGGAAGTGCTTGAACAAGCCCTGGCTGACCAGGCCAGTGAACAGCAGGCCGCCTACCGCATTGTCCGGGAGGTCGCATGAAGCCTGTCAATCGCCATACCCTCCTCGTCGGCAGCCTGTTGCTGAGCCTGAGTGCCGCCGCGTGGGTGCAGGCTGAACCGCTGACCGAGTTCGAACAGTTCCGCAGTTTTCCCTACATGGATCGCAGCTATCGCGAAGCGAAAAAAGGCAACTGGGCCGAAGTCGAACGGCTGATGCGCCACCTGCTGACCAAAGTGCCGAACAACGATGAAGCCCGGGCACTGCTGGTGGAAGCGCTGGCCAGGCAGCGGCGATACAAGGATGCCGTGCAAGCGCTGCCGGACAACCCGGATAACAACGACGCCCTGCTCAACCTGCGCCTGACCTGGATCGAACAGGATCCTCCGGGCAACGAGCAGGTGGAACAATGGCTGACCACCAGCAACCTAAATCAGCGTGTACGCCTGTGGCAGGCCTACAGCCTGAGCCTGGCCAGGTTTGGTGGCGCAGGCCGGGCCCACGACTGGCTCGCGCAACTGGCGCCCAAGGGGGACGACAACATTCTGCGCGAGGCACGCGCCAATTGGTCCGAGCAATTGCGCGACTGGAACGGCACCATCGAGCAACTCGCGCCACTGGCCGCCAGCAAGCAACTGGACGCAGAAGGTTGGCAGCGACTGGCCAATGCCTATGTGCAACGTCTCGACGAACAGCCTTTGCAGCAATTGCTGCAACAGGCACCGACGCCCGAAGCGGCGCGCAAGGCCCGCCTCGCCATGATCGACCGGGCGATCGCCATGGGCAACGTCCAGCAGGCCCACCGCTGGATTCAAACGTTGCCGGCCAGCGACCTGGCTGATCCGGCGCAACGCCAGCGTCTGTGGGAACTGGCGCGACAGACCGGCGATGTGCCGACCGTGCAACGCTTGAGTGGCGAATTGCAGCGCCCGTGCCTGGAGACGACCGAATGGTTGTCCAGTCGCGATCGGGAAGCCGCACTTACTCAGTTGCGGGGCTGCCAACCGGACGACGACCCGCAAACCTGGCTAGTTCTGGCCCAGCGCCTGCAGGCCACCGAGCTGCTGCAAAGCACGCGGCTGCCCGAACCCTGGGATAGCCGTCGGCAGGCACAACTACTGGATATCTGGCAGGACCAGGGCCAGACCGACAAAGTCATGGCCTGGCTCGCCGGCCAGCCCCAGACCGCTGAAGTGGTGAAACGTCGGGCCGAACTGGTTCAGGCGTTGGGGCGCAGCACCGAAGCGGCAACGCTTTGGGAGCGGCATTACCAGCAGACCGGCGACCTCGGCTCACTCAATCAGGCAACGTATCTGGCGCTCAACGCCGGCCAGCGCGAACACGCGCAACAGTTGCTTGAAAGCGCTTACGATCGTCACGTCGGCAAGTTGCCCGTCGCCATGCTGCAACGGCTGGCAGGGCTCTACGCGTCCTCGACGCCAACCCCGGCGCAACAGCAACGCATGGTGTCGCTGCTCAAGCGCGTCGATCCCGAGACTCGCGGCCAACTGCTGGCGCAACTGGCGGAAAAGGGTCAGTGCGATGCGGTGCAACAAGCCATCGGCGACCACCCGCAGGTCGCAGGCGACTATCGCGCCCTGGGCCGCTGCGCCATGCCGGATCGACCGGGTGAAGCCGTCGTCTACTATCAGAGCGCCGAAAAACTCGGCGACCGTGGCAGCCGTCTGCCGCTGGCTTATGCATTGGAGGCGGCCGGAGACTCCTCAGGTGCCCTGGCCATCTGGCGCAGCTTTGCGGATGCCGAACTGAGCGACAACGCAAGGCTGACGGCCAGTCGCAGCGCCCTCACCGCTGGCGACCCTCAGGCCGCAGAACGTTACTGGCAACGCAGTCGCGCCCGTGGCGCCAATGAATGGGCGCTCGGTGCAGCCATTGCCGACGCGCGCGGCGATCATGCACAGGCGTTGCAGCGTCAACGCTCAGCCTTGCAACAGTCGCCGGATGCCGGGCATTTCTATGCGGCGTCGGTGACCGCGCAAAAGGCCGGCGAGCTGGAACAAAGTACCGCGTGGCTCGCCGAAGCCGCGCGGCGCGAGCCGGACAACCCGCGTTATCGCGCCGATTACGGCATGCGTCTGGCCGGCGCCGACACCAGGGAACAGCGCGCCCACGCCATTCCTTATCTGCAAAGCGCCACCCGGGATTTCCCGGAAGACTATCGTCTCGGCGAAACCCTCGCCCTGCGGTACGACGAAGTCGAAGACAGTGCTTCAGCACGCAAGGAATTGCGTAGGGTCATCGACCTGGAACAGCACCCGGTCGCCGCCGACGATGAGGACGGCAGCATGGAAGCGCGCCGCTATCGCCAGCGCCGCGCTCACGAAACCCTGTCCCGTCGTGACAGCCGCACGCTGGCCAGCACCTGGTCGCCGGCCGGGGTGTCGACCAACGACAGCTTCCGCCCCGACGGCAACCGCAGTGACACATCACGGCGCGCCACCTCGCAGAATGTGCAAGTGGCGATCTGGGACCACGCGCTCGGTGAAGAGCCAAGCCGCGCCGGCAGTACGTTGTCGGTCTACGGTCGCGTGCTGCTCGGCGGCCAGGGCCGATCGAGCTACGCCGAATCCATCGGCACGGGCGTGGGTCTGCGTTACAAGCCGTGGGGCACCGCGAACATCAACTTCTACGGCGAAGTCTATAAGCAGAGCACGTTCGATGATGACGACAGTCAGCGCCTGAGCCTCGGGCAAATGCTCATTCCCGAGAAACTCGCGGACCAGTTCAACAATCACCGTCAGGACGGTCACACCAGCACCGACTACCTGCTGCGTACCACCGCGTCATTCCTCGATCAGGGACGGTTTCGCAACGATTGGCGCGTCGATGAAAACGACTGGGAAGAACGCTTCCTTTACCTCGATGCGGCGTGGTGGACCAAGGCCGGCGATCACCAATGGCTGTCGCGGTTCCAGCAAGGTCACACCTGGAAGCTGCCGTTCAACGGCGCGCAAACCCTCATGCCTTACGGCTTTCTCGAGTTCGCCACGCAGGACCCGGGCAACGACTGGCGCCAGGATCTGCGCACCGGTATCGGCGTGCGTTGGCAATGGTGGTTCGACGAAGACATCTACAACGCTTACCGCGCACACCTGACGGTGCGCACCGAGTATCAGCAATCCCTGAGCGGCAATCTGTATGAAGGCGGGAACGGCGTGCTGCTGGGCGTGGAGTTGAATTTCTGATGACGCGACTTTTCCTGGTTTTCTGTCTGTTACTGAGCAGCACGATGGCTCGCGCCGATGAACGGATTTTCTATCAACCACTGAACGTCGACTCCAGTGTCAGCCAGGCGCAATGGCAGCGCATCTGGCAAGACACTGTCAAACATGGCGTGCAGACCGTCATCGTGCAATGGACGGCGTACGGTGATTCGGACTTTGGCGGCGCCAATGGCTGGCTCGCCAGCAGTTTGCAACAGGCCCACACCCAAGGCCTGAAGCTGGTGCTGGGCCTGCGCATGGACCCGGCTTATTACCAGCGCATTGATGAACTGGACAGCGCCGGGCTCGCGGCTTATTGGCAGGCGCAACTCGGGCAGTCGCTGGTTCAGCAACAACGGCTGCGCCAGGACTGGAAGCTGCCGGTCAGCGGTTGGTACCTGCCGATGGAGCTCGACGACGTTCACTTCCTGGCGGTTGATCGACGGCAGACCCTGCAACGCCAGCTCAAGGATTTCGCCGGAAAACTGGACGCACCGTTGCATGTCAGCGCTTTCACTGCGGGCAAGCTCGCGCCGCAGGTGAACGGACGGTGGCTGGGCGGACTCGCGGACATCGGCGTGCAGGTCTGGTGGCAGGACGGCGCCGGCACCGGGCGTTTGCCGCCACTGGTACGCAACGGCTACGCCAGCGCACTGCCCTGCCCGGTCGGCATCGTGCGCGAAGCATTCCGACAGGTCAGCGCCGAGGGTCAACCGTTTCGCGCGGAACCGGCAACGCCGGACACTGCGTCAGCGGGTTGCCACCCTGCGGCGGTGTTTTCCCTGCGTTACCGGCCGTGGGGCAAAGTGATTCTCGACAACCAGCGCAAGCATCAGGTCGGCGATGCTCATCAATAGAATCTGAGTCGTCTGACCGTCAGCCTGCTCGCGAAGACGGCCATTGGTGATCATTCCCACGCTGTGCGTGGAAATGCAGAGGAACAGCGCCGTTAAGGTGCATGGTCACTGCGCATCCACGGATTGAGTTGTTCGTCTGATGGAAGCATTTTTCGATTCATTTGTTCGAACACGCTCCGTGCAGCCTGCGCTTTGCTAACGGCAACGATCATGGATACAAAGCCCCAAAAACCCAGTACCAGAAAAACTCCGGACAAGGCGCGTTGCTCGAAAATTATGTTTCTGACATATCGCCCATCTGCCTGACTAGCAAAGACTCCGCAGACCAACTGTTTGATCTCATCGTCTGGCTGTACGGTTGGCCTGATGCAGGTCTCCGGGTTTAGTACCCATTCGCTAGATAGAAAGGATTTGGCCGAGTCTTCCCGCACCATAAAGGTGACGTTGCTCTTTTTCATGGTCAAAACCGCGAAGTCAGGGATCATGGCAACCGTACAGAGGACCATGAAGAGCATTGCCATTACTACGCCAATGCCATGACGACCTTTCCAACGATTCAAATCAGGATTGCGCATGACCAAAAGATCTGCATCAAAGTACTTTCTGCCGCGGATCAATTGAGCGATGTTGACGTCGTCGCGCTTGATGCGTTCAAGAAGCTCAAGCATTCGTGCATAGTTATCAAGTCGTATGCCTGTTTTGAATCGGAAACTTTCAAGATCTTTGACAGCAGACCATTGCTGATTGAGAAACTCACTGGAGAACTCCTTACCGCCGCCTATCAATCGCCAAATGCGTTCAATCAGGAAGAAACCGGAAGCCGCTCGTAAGTAGCCATACCAGGTAAGCAGAAGTACTAGCAAAAGGGGAAGAGAATATTTCAAGACCTCAAGAATCGCGGTCAATTGAGGAAGAACAGGTTCTACATTACTCACAGCCATCATATTTCCTTATAAAAAAAATCCTGTTTCACGATGCCACCGGCGCACAGCTAGCGCTTACCTGCTTCCTTGTAAATAACTCCACGCGCCCTCTTGCCCACCGCTATTACTGTTACGACCAGCACTTCATCCATTACGCGATAGACCAGACGATAACCGGCGCTACGCAGTTTGATTTTGTAAGCATTCCCAAGCCCGCCCAGCCGGTCTGCAGGAACGTGAGGGTTTACCAGCCGCTCTTGAAGCTTCTTTTTGAACTGTTCTCGCAGATTTGCACCGAGCTTCTTCCATTCCTTCCATGCCTTTTCAGAAAACTCCAACTCATAGGTCATCAATTGAAACCTTTATGGTCGGGTCGTTTTCACGTTCCTTACAAAGAGCGATCAACTCAAGATCTTCGAGCCGGGTCATCATGGCTTCGTATTCTTTGGCGGGAACGCAATAGAAAGCCGGCTCGTTGCGGTTGAGGATCGCAACAGACAGTCCTCCGCCAGCAGCCACTGTACCCATCGGATTTTTTTTCAATTCTGAAATGCTCGCTACAACATGCGAAAGGAGGATGTGTGTCATGAGGGTGCTCCAGAGAGTGCTTTTAGAAGTGCTAAAAATAGCACTCCCAAGCGTGTCTGACTTCTACCCTTCGACGTTAAAGCCGCGACGGCTACCCGTTACGAACGAATAAAAAGTATCACGCCACACGCTTCCTGATTTCCGCGTTCAATGTCGGGCACTTCCTGCAACACAATTGAGTATGTCCAGGTTGGAGTAGGAATTTTCCATAGAGGCAAAAAGGGCTGGGAAAGTCGGCATCCTGTCTGTAGTCAGCGGTTTTTCACCCGCTCGATGTACCGCACCACCGCCGCTGATTTCTCGAACCGCCGATGAATCAACGACAACCACGAGCTCGCCTCACACCCTTTGATCGACCGGTAAACCACGCCGGGCAAACCGACATGCCCGACCACCGATTCCGGCACCACCGCCACGCCCTGTCCCAGCGACACCAACGCCAGCACCGCCACCAGCCCGCCGGGTTGCGCGCCCAGTTTCGGCGCAAACCCGCCTTCGGCAGCCACTTGCAAGGTGCCGCTGATCTGTTCCGGCAGGATGAACGTCTCGGCCTGCAGATGCTCCGGACTGATCTCGGTCAACCGGCACAGCCAGGACTCGGTCGGCAGCGCCAGCACAAAACCTTCCGCGTCGAGGCGAATGGCGTCCAGGCCTTCGGGCAAGGTCATGGGTGAGCGGACATAACCGATGTCGAATCGACCTTCGAGCACCATCGTCGGCAACGACACCATGGGGCTTTCGCGCACATTCAGGCTGACATCCGGACACTCGCGACTGAAGGCCTGAACCTGCTTTTGCAGCAATCCGGAGTACACCGCCGAGGCCACGTAACCCAGTTCGATATGGCCAATATCCCCGCGTCCGGCGCGCTGGGCGTTTTGCTGGGCGTATTCGAATTGCCGCACCGTCGCCTCGGCTTCGATCACCAACGCAGCGCCGGCCTCGGTCAGGCTGACTTCACGCGTCTGGCGCACGAACAGGCGCGTGCCGAGTTCGTTCTCCATGTCCTGGATCTGTCGAGTCAGGGTCGGCGGCGCGATACCGAGCTGCTCGGCGGCACGCGTGAAGTTGCCTTGCCGGGCAACGGCCAGAAAATAGCGGAAATGCCGTATATCCATCGGTGCATTAGCTCAAAGGTAATGAAATCCCGTTTTCCGGCTAACGAAGACGGCAAACGATCGCGATAAGCTCGCGGTGCAATCACAGTAGAGAGCCCATGTTATGTACGTCAAACCCCTTAATGCCTTCGCGATCAACGGCCTTGCTCAAAAGGCAATCGAATCATGAACCGGGTCAGTCCACGTCTGACATTGTTGACGGCCTCCGGCGTCTGTTCGCTGATCGTCCTCGACACCAACATTGTCGCCGTCACCCTGCCAACGATCGCCCGGGACCTGGGCGCGAACTTCGCCGACATCGAGTGGGTGGTCAGCGCCTACATGCTCGCCTTCGCCGCCCTGCTGTTGCCGGCCGGCAGCATTGCCGACCGCTTTGGCCGGCAGAAAACCCTGCTCTGTGGCCTGGCCCTGTTCATCCTCGCGTCCATCGGTTGCGGCGCGGCACCCACGGCGTTGTTCCTCGACATCGCACGGGCGGTCAAAGGCGTCGGTGCGGCGCTGTTGCTGACCTCGGCGCTCGCTTCCATCGGCCACACCTTTCACGATGAGGTTGAGCGGGCGAAAGCCTGGGCGTTCTGGGGCGCGTGCATGGGCGTGGCAATGACCGCTGCGCCGACCATCGGCGGGCTGATTACCGAGTACATCGGCTGGCGCTGGATTTTCTACCTCAATTTGCCGGTGGGCCTGTTCCTGATGCTGATGGTCTGGCGTGCCGTGCCGGAATCTCGCGATCCCCAATCCGCGCGCCTCGATCCGTGGGGCAGCCTGGCGTTCAGTGCCAGTTTGCTGTGCCTGATCTGGGGCCTGATCGAGGCCAACCGGATCGGCTGGAACAACCCGACCACCTACGCCCGACTGATCGGCGGCGCGCTGTTGCTGGGCGTGTTTGTGGTGATTGAACGGATGCAGCAGCGGCCGATGGTTGACCTTCAATTGTTCAAACACCCGCGCTTCATCGGCGCTCTGTTGGGTATGTTTGCCTACGCCGGTTGCGCCCAGGTGATGATGACGCTGCTGCCGTTCTACCTGCAGAACGGCCTGGGTTTCTCGGCCATCGTTTCAGGAATGGGCATGTTGCCGTTTGCCCTGACCATGCTGATTTGCCCGCGCATTGGCGTGCGTCTGGCCAGCCGTTTTGCCCCGGCGACGTTGATGGCCACCGGTTTGACCCTCGTAGGAAGCGGCAACTTGTTGAGCGCCTGGGCGGTCAGCAGCGGCGGATACCTGCCCTTCGCCCTGGCGATTGCCGTGACGGGCGCCGGTGCCGGACTGCTCAATGGCGATACACAGAAAAACATCATGGCCTGCGTGCCGCGGGAACGCACCGGCATGGCGTCGGGCATGAGCACCACCATGCGCTTCAGCGCAATCGTGTTGGCTATCGGCGTGTACGGAGCATTGCTGTCCAGTCATACCGAGCAATTGCTGCGCGCCAGTCTGTCGGCACAGGGTACGCAATGGCTCGACCAGACTCAGGGCATAGCTTCGCGGGTGGTGGCCGGCGACATGACGGCGGCGCTGGGCCTGCTGCCGGAAACCGCTCGCAACGCAGTCGAACCGTTGGCCCGACAGGCGTTCGTCGGCGGCTTCAGTCTCTTGCTGTTGGTCGCCGGTTTACTGGCATTGCTGGGAGCGCTAGTGGTGGGCACGCTGATGCGCAATCCGATCCCAGCCCCTTCGGCTGCCGCCATCAGCGCGAATGCTTGAATGAAGCCAGCACCCGCTCGGCATTCGCATCGCAGCCCATGCCGTCGGGTTTTGCCTGTATATCGTCGATCACCGCCAACAGCTTCGCCTTGCTCTGCGCCAGGTGCAGCTGCATTTCTTCAATCTGGTCGACTTTGCGCCTGAGACCCGCCACCAGTTCGTCGTGCTTGAATTCCCCGGTCGCGGTGTCCGGCATCAATTGCTTCAACTCCTCCAGACTGAACCCGGCCTGCTGCGCGCACTGGATGAGATACAGCGTTTGCAAAACCTGCTCGGGATAATGCCGGTAGCCGTTCGCCCGGCGTTCCACTTTCTGGATAAGGCCCTGGGCTTCGTAAAACCGAATACGCGACGGGTTCAACCCGCTTAACTGCGCCAATTCACCAATCTTCATCTCAGCCTCATTTGCCTGCTTGACATTAAAGTTAACTTTAAGCTTAGCCTCTGCTCTTCACTGATGAGGAGTCAAGCATGTCGCCCTTCCAAGCGTTGAATTTGCCCAACGGCCAGACCATCGGCAATCGCATCGCCAAAGCGGCGATGGAAGAGAACCTGGCTGATACCGGACAGGCGCCGTCCAATGCGCTGTTTCGGTTGTATCAAGCCTGGGCCGGGGGCGAAGCCGGATTGCTGCTGACCGGCAACGTGATGATCGATCGTCGTGCGATGACCGGCCCCGGTGGCGTTGTGCTGGAAGACGATCGCGACATGGAACGCTTTCGCCAATGGGCAACGATTGGCCGTTCCGGTGGTGCGCAATTCTGGATGCAGCTCAATCATCCGGGGCGCCAGACCATGGCCAACCTCGGCCAGCAAGCGTGGGCGCCCTCGGCGGTGGCATTGGACCTTGGTGCATTTTCCAAGATGTTTGCCGAACCCAAACCCATGTCCGAGGACGATATCGCCGAGGTGATCACGCGCTTCGCCACCAGCGCCGCGCTTGCTGAAAAAGCCGGATTCACCGGCGTGCAGATTCATGCGGCACACGGTTACCTGATCAGTCAGTTCCTGTCGCCGCTGACTAACCGTCGAACCGACCGTTGGGGCGGGTCGCTTGCGAATCGCGCGCGTCTGCTGCTGGACGTCGTCCGCGCCGTTCGCCAATCCGTGTCGCCGCAGTTTTGTGTGGCGGTGAAGCTCAACTCCGCCGACTTCCAGCGCGGCGGATTCGATGCCGACGACGCCCGACAAGTCATCCAGTGGCTCAACGATTCGCAGATCGATTTGTTGGAGTTGTCGGGCGGCAGCTACGAAGCCCCGGCCATGCAAGGCGAGGCACGCGATGGCCGGACCCTGGCGCGGGAAGCGTACTTTCTGGAAATGGCCAGCGAACTGGCGAGCGTGGCGCGCATGCCAGTGATGGTGACGGGCGGAATTCGACGCTTGGCGATCGTCGAACAGGTGCTCGCCAGCGGCATCGCCATGGCCGGCATCGGCACGGCGCTGGCCCTCGAACCGCAGTTGGTCAAACACTGGCGCGAAGGTCAGGACAGCCATCCGCAATTGCCGCCGATCCGCTGGAAACGCAAGCCGTTGGCCGCCCTGGCGAGCATGGCCGTGGTGAAATTCCAGCTCCATCGCCTCAGCCGTGGACGCAAGCCTCGGCCCGAAGTGTCGGCAGTCTGGGCGCTGATCCTCGACCGCTTGTACATCGGCCGCCGCACGCGGCAGTACCGTCAAGCGATGGGTAAGTAATCGGGTGCGGGCTTAGAGGATGAAGTGATCGAGTTGGTGCGGATTAAACTGTACCGCTCACGCCAGAGACCGCGTCGCCCCCATCGCGAGCAGGCTCGCTCCCACAGGTATTGCGCTAACCCTGTGGGAGCGAGCCTGCTCGCGATGGGGCCATTGAAACCACCGACTTACCGGCCGGAGAAACGCAGTCGCGACAGCTGCCGTAAATCCCCCGCCAGGTAATAGTCATTGGTCCAGCTGTCATCCGCCTTCAACGGCTGGACCTGCTTCAGCGCAAGCTTCCTGGCAAAGTAACGAAAGCGGTAATGCTCGTAGAACCGCAGCAACTCCAAACCATAACGATCGGCCAGGTCGGTATCGCCACGAACGATCAGGTAGTTCTCGTCGTTGCCATTGCTGGCCGCAGCACTGAGGTTGTGGCTACCGCTGATGATCGTCGGCGCGTCGCTGGTGAAGTCGATAACCACGGCTTTGGTGTGCACCAGCAGGTTGCCCTTCTGGCCTTTCATGTTCTCGCGAAGCCAGCCTTCAAGCCCGGTGTTGAGCAGCGCGGTAGCGGCGAACTCGGCGCTGCGATCGGCGTGGAAACCGGTAATGCGGCTGGCGGTGTTTTGCAGGCCGTAACGCAAGATGTCGTCGTGGGGCTGGCCAAGCAAGGCGTTAAGGATGTCATCTGGCAAAGCGAACGCCGTGACGAACAGTACGTCCTTTTTCGCGGCGGTGATGATCTCGACGAACTCACGTAAATCGCCCTGACCCGAGCGCGGTGAGAAGCCGGCGAACACCGGCTGCTGCGGGTCCATCGGGTTGTGTTGCGTGATCCATTGCCGGGTAGCGCCGACGTCGGCCGGTGTCGCCCAGACTTGCTCGAACGTGCGCAGATAACTGGCGCTGACGCTGGCATCGTCCAGCACATGCACCACGTTCGCCTGGCGATAAACGCCATTGGGCGTGAAGTTGGTGCTGCCGCAGAGCACCGCTTCGGGCTGAAGCTGCCCGACTGCATCGACCCGGCTCAGCACCATGAATTTGTTGTGGAAGATGTTGTGGGTGATTCGCCCGCGCTTGTTCGCCGCCGGGATTTTTTCCAGGCTGGCTTCGTTGATGACGGTGTCGTCATCGTCGGGTTGTGCGTGATACAGCACGCGAACCTTTACGCCGCGTTCGAACGCCGCGTTGACGGCATCGACGATCACCTCCAACTCGTATTCGTAAATGGCAATGTCCAGCGCCCACTGATCATCCACCGCCCGCGCGATGAACCCCAGCAAGCGCCCGAGCAGACCATTTTCCAGCCATTGTCGAGGGGCATCGGGCCAGGCTTCGATGGGCAGGTTTTTGTTGGCACTGATCAACGCGTCGAGCTCGGGAAATTTGCGCTGGAACGCCTGACTGGCGGCCACCGCGCGGTTGAAGATCACGCTTTGATGCTGCGGCTGGCCATTGTCGGATGTGACAGTCACTTCCAGGTATTCGCCCAGCTGCGGTGCGTCAGCGCTGCCGTACGCCAGGTGAATCCGGTAATGGATCGTCATCCCCGGATTGACCGCGTAATCGGCCCAGCGGAATTTCTGCAACGGCGCGAGATCGCTCGGGGTGGCGTGAAACTGTGGAAACGTATGCGCCTTGCCGGGGAACGTCAGGCTGTTGAACAGGAACAACCAGGGCTTGCTGCCCTGCTGTTTTTCGATGGCGAAACCCAGCAGGCCTGTGCGACGGGATTCGGCCAGGTTCATGGCCAGCAGCACGCCGTTGGTGCCGGCGTAGGCTTTGACGCGGAAATCGTCCTGACTGTTTGTGGCGAGAACACGCATGCTTCACTCCTGTGAATGGCTTGCTTTCAGAGCATAGGGCAGCGATGCGGATTGGCCGTGATTATCAGATACCGAGGTGACCCATTCGCGGGCAAGCCTCGCTCCTACGGGGATCTGTAGCAGACACATATCCCCTGTAGGAGCGAGGCTTGCCCGCGAAGAGGCCAGTACAGGCAGCACAACTTTCAGCCTGAAATCAGCTCATCAATATGCCGATAATCCGCCTGTAGCTCTGTCGCCAACTGCTGCGCCCGACCCAGCCGAATCGGCCCGCGCTCAATGTCGATCAGAAGCCCCGGACACTCCAGCGCCGGCAACCTCGACCAATCCTTCAATCGCCCATCCGTCACGAGCAACAACCGCTGCTGTTCCGCCGGAAAGCGTTTTTGTCGTTCCGCGAGCCATCGCCCCGCCTCGCCGAGCGCCGCCAGCAACGGCGTGCCACCGCCCGCGCCGAGGCCATCGAGCCAGTGGCGTAAACCGGTGGAAGCTTTCAACCCCTGCACTTGCCACGTGGGTGCATGACCGCTGGCCGTCAACAACGCCAGGCGTGCGCGTTGGCGGTAAGCGTCGTCGAACAGCTGCGCCAGCAAACCCTTGGCATCGCTCAATGCCTGATGCCGGCGCGTCGAGGCCGAGGCGTCGACAATCACCAGCCACAGTTCGTGTGGCGAACGGGTGCGCAAATGAAACAGCACATCCTGGCGTTGACGAGGACGGCCATTGAGCAAGGTGCCGGGCCAGTTGATCGAGCCGCTGCGCGCAGCCTGACGTTTGCCCTGTTTGCCGTTGGCCAGCTGCCCGGCGCGGGGTCTGGCATTCGCCCCCGCATCAGATCGAGGGCGAATGCCTAGGGCTTTTTTGGCCAGCTCGGCACTTCGCGTCGGGCACCGACCGGCAGCGCCTGGGCAGGCATTTCGCCCCACTGGCCCTGGCCTTCACTCGGGCTGGATTGTTGTGGTGAGGGTTGCCAGGACTGCTGCGGCGCCGGTGGCGATTGTTCGCGACGACGGTGACGCAAGGCGAATTCGGCAACCGCGTCGATATCGTCTTCGGCAATCGCGCTCGCCCCCCGCCACGCCGCATGGGCGCGGGCGGCGCGCAGCCAGACCAGGTCGGCGCGCAGGCCATCGACACCGGCGGCGAAACAACGTTCGGTAATCTGTGCCAGCGCTTCATCGTCGAGGGGGATGCTCGCCAGTGTGCTGCGCGCATTCTCACAACGCTCACGCAGCGACTGTTGCTGGCTCTCCCACTCGGCGCAGAACCGCTGCGGATCGCTGTCGAAATCAAGACGCCGGCGGATGATCTGACCACGTTGGGCCGGTGCGGTATGGCCACTGAGCGCCACGTTCAACCCAAAGCGGTCGAGCAGTTGCGGCCGCAGTTCACCCTCTTCCGGGTTCATCGTGCCAATCAGCACGAACTTCGCCGAATGCCGGTGGGAAATGCCATCGCGCTCGATCAGGTTGGTGCCGCTGGCGGCGACGTCGAGCAGCAGGTCCACGAGATGATCGGGCAGCAGATTGACTTCATCGACGTAAAGCACACCACCGTCGGCCTTGGCCAATACACCGGGAGAAAACTGCGCGCGACCTTCACTCAGGGCCGCGTCGAGGTCGAGGGTGCCGACCAGGCGTTCTTCCGTGGCGCCGAGCGGCAAGGTGACGAATTGACCGCTGGCGAGCAGGTCCGCGAGGCCTCGGGCCAGGGTGGATTTGGCCATGCCGCGCGGACCTTCAATCAGCACGCCGCCAATTTTCGGGTCGATGGCGGTGAGGTACAGGGCGAGTTTCAAGTCGTCGGCGCCGACCACGGCGGATAAGGGGAAATGCGGGGTGTCGGTCATCTTCAATACTCGGTCATGGTCGGTGATTACTCTGTGGCGAGGGGGCTTGTCGGAACGCCGCATCGCCCCGTTCGACTGCGCAGCAGTCGTAAATCCAGAGAACTCGGTGTATCTGAAAAAAGCGAGGGCCGCTTCGCGACCCAACGGGGGCAAGCCCCCTCGCCACAGGTGTCCCCTGTTCGCCAGTCAACTGTCTTCTTCGATGTCCAGCAACAAATTCTCCAGCGCCTCGCGGTACTCGCCCGGTTCCTTCCACATCCCGCGCTGCTGCGCTTCCAGCATCCGTTCGGTCATGTCGCGCAAGGCATGCGGATTATGTTCACGGACAAACTCCCGGGTCACCGGGTCCAGCAAATAAGCATCCGCCAGCAACGCGTACTGGTGATCGTCGATCAACTGCGTCGTTGCGTCGAAGGCAAACAGGTTATCGACCGTGGCCGCCAGCTCAAACGCACCTTTGTAGCCGTGGCGCTTCACGCCGTCGATCCACTTCGGGTTGGCCGCCCGCGAGCGGATCACCCGGTTCAGCTCTTCCTTCAGCGTGCGAATCTTCGGTAAGTCCGGCTGACTGTGATCACCATGGTAACTGGCCGCCGCTTCGCCGCTCAGGCTTTCCACGGCGGCGAGCATGCCGCCCTGGAACTGGTAATAGTCGTTGGAATCGAGCAAGTCATGCTCGCGGTTGTCCTGGTTTTGCAGCACGGCCTGAACCTGGCTCAGGCGTTGGGCGAACTGCTTGCGGGCGGCGGTGCCTTCGTCGGAACCGCCGTAAGCGTAGCCGCCCCAGTTCAGGTACACCTCGGCCAGGTCCTCGCGGCTTTGCCACAAACGACCGTCGATTGCCCCTTGCACGCCAGCGCCGTAAGCACCGGGTTTGGCGCCGAAGATGCGCCAACCGGCCTGCCGTTTGGCCGCTTCTTCATCAAGGCCCGATTGCAGCAACGCTTCGCGTTCGGCGCGGACCTTGGCCGCCAATGGATTGAGATCGTCCGGTTCATCCAGCGCGGCGACCGCTTGCACGGCGGCGTCGAACAGACGGATCAGATTGGCAAACGCATCACGGAAGAAACCGGACACGCGCAAGGTCACGTCGACCCGCGGACGGTCCAGCAAACTCAGCGGCAGGATTTCAAAATCATCGACGCGCTGACTGCCCGTCGCCCACACCGGGCGCACGCCCATCAGCGCCATGGCTTGCGCGATGTCATCGCCGCCGGTGCGCATGGTCGCAGTGCCCCAGACCGACAGGCCGAGCTGACGCAGGTGATCACCGTGATCCTGCAAGTGCCGCTCAAGAATCAGGTTCGCCGACTGGAAACCGATGCGCCACGCAGTGGTGGTCGGCAGATTGCGCACGTCCACCGAATAGAAATTGCGCCCGGTCGGCAGCACGTCCAGACGACCGCGACTGGGCGCGCCGCTAGGCCCGGCCGGAACGAAACGACCGCTGAGGGCGTCGAGCAGACCGCATATTTCTGCGGGGCCGCAGGCGTCCAGTCGAGGTGCGACGACTTCGTGCAGGTTGTCGAGGATGGCGTTAACCTCAGACCAACTCGCCTCCTGTGGGAGCAGGCTTTTGTGGCGAGGGGGCTTGCCCCCGTTGGGTCGCGAAGCGGCCCCAAAAACAGGGACTGCTGCGCAGTCCAACGGGGGCAAGCCCCCTCGCCACAAAGGCTCGTTCCCACGGGGTTCGGCGTCGGTATTCAGGGTTTGCGCGATGAGTTGCGCGGCGAACAGTTCCAGGCGTTCGCGGGTATCGCCTGCGGTGCGCCAAAGTTCATCGCTGATCGCTAACAAGGCATCCGGCCGGGGCCCAACCCAAGGCTCGGCCAACGCACAATCCAGCGGATCGAAACCCAATCCGAACGCCTTGGCCAATGCCCTTAACACACTCGATTGCGCCCCTCGCCCGTCGCCACGCGGAATGCGCAGCAAGGCGAGCAACGTATCGATGCGCAACCGTCCGGTCGGCGACTCGCCAAAGATGTGCAGGCCGTCACGGATCTGCGACTCTTTCAAATCGCACAGGTAAGTGTCGAGGCGCGGCAACCAGATCGCCGCATCGGCGTCGCTGTCGAGTTTCTCGTCCAGTTGCAGCTCGCGGTCGATGTGCGTGTCGCGCACCAGTTGCAGGATGTCGCGCTGCAATTCCCGGGCGCGACGCGGATCCAGCAATTGCGCTTCGTAATATTCGTCGGCCAGCAACTCAAGGTTGCGTAGCGGGCCGTAGGTTTCGGCGCGGGTCAGCGGCGGCATCAGGTGATCGATGATCACCGCCTGGGTTCGACGCTTGGCCTGGGCGCCCTCGCCCGGATCGTTGACGATAAACGGATAGATGTTCGGCAGCGGCCCGAGCAACGCGTCCGGCCAGCAGTTCTCCGACAGCCCGACGCCTTTGCCCGGCAGCCATTCAAGGTTGCCGTGCTTGCCGACGTGGATCACACCGTGAGCGCCATAGGTGTTGCGCAACCAGAAGTAGAACGCCAGATAACCGTGGGGCGGCACCAGATCCGGGTCGTGATAGACCGCGCTCGGATCGACCTGATAACCGCGCGCCGGTTGAATGCCGATGAAGGTCAGGCCGAAACGCAGTCCGGTGATCATCATCCGCCCGCCGCGGAACATCGGATCGCTTTCGGGCGTGCCCCAGCGTTCCAGCACGGCTTGGCGGTTGGCCTCGGGCAAGGCGTTGAACATCGAGTTGTAGTCGTCCAGCGCCAGGCTTTGATGACACGGACGCTGGTCGAGGGTGTCGAGGTCGTTGCTGACACCGCCGAGCAATTGCTGGATCAACGCGGTGCCGCTGCCCGGCAGTTCGGCGGGCAGCGGATAACCTTCTGCATGCAACGCACGGAGGATGTTCAACGCTGCGACAGGTGTATCGAGGCCGACGCCATTGCCAATGCGCCCGTCACGGGTCGGGTAATTGGCGAGGATCAGGGCGATGCGTTTTTCGCTGTTCGGCAGCCGCGCCAGATCGATCCAGCGCCGCGCCAGTTCGGCGACAAAATCCATGCGTTCAGGTGCAGGCCGGTAGCAGACCACATCGGACTGACTGCGCTCGCTGCGCCACGCCAGGTCCTTGAAGCTGATCGGGCGGCTGATGATCCGCCCATCCAGTTCCGGCAGCGCGATGTGCATCGCCAGATCCCGCGGGCCGAGGCCCTGTTCGCTGGCCCGCCAACCGGGTTCGTTGTCCTGGGCGCAGATCGCCTGGATCACTGGGATATTGCGGCGAAACGGTCGCAAATGCGGCGCTTCGGGACTGGATTGGGCGAAACCGGTGGTGTTGAGAATCACCCCTGCTTCGACCTCATCCAGCCAGTCCTCGACCACCGTCAGGCAGCCGGGCTCTTTCAGGCTGGCCACGGCAATCGGCAAGGGGTTTAACCCCGCCGTTTGCAAACGCTGGCAGAAAACATCGATGAACGCGGTATTCGCCGCCTGCAAATGCGAGCGGTAAAACAGCACCGCCGCCACCGGTTGACCGGCCTGCCAGTCGGCCTGCCAATCACTCAATGCGGCGGGGCTTTTTTGCGGGTGGTAGATCGCGGTGCGCGGCAGGGTTTGTGGCTCGGCCCACGCATAGTCGCGATCCAGCCAGCGATTGGCCAGGCAGCGAAACAGATCGAGGGCGTTGGCCATGCCGCCCTGACGCAGGTAATGCCAGAGCCGGTCGCGGTCTTCGGCGCCAACGGTGCTGAGGTCGCTGAGTTCCGGGTCCGGGCGATCATCGCCAGGCACCAGAATCAGCTGCACGCCGCGCTGCGAAAGCTCGACCAGACGCTCGACGCCGTAACGCCAATAAGCAATGCCGCCGTGCAACGAGATCAAAATCACCTTGGCGTGGCGCAGCACTTCGTCGACATACAAATCGACCGAGGCGTGGTTCTGCACCTGCATCGGGTTGGCCAGACGCACACTCGGGTAATGGTCCGGCAATTGCTGCGCCGCTTCGGCGAGCAGCGCCAGGCTGGAATCGCCGCTGCACAGGATCACCAGCTCGGCGGGGGTTTGTCCAAGGTCGGCAATGTTGTCGTCCGACACGAAACCGCCGGGCTGGGTCCTGAGCAGGTGCATGGTTAAACGCTGAGCGCGGCGCGCAGTTGCGCTTCGAGTTGCGCGGCGTCCAGCTCCTGACCGATCAACACCAGACGCGTGGTGCGCGCTTCATCGGCGCCCCACTGACGATCGAAGTGCTTGTCGAAACGCATGCCCACGCCCTGGATCAGCAGGCGCATCGGTTTGTTCGGAATGGCAGCGAAACCTTTGACCCGCAGGATGCCGTGCTTGACCACCAGTTGGGTCAGCGCGTCCAGCAGCAGGCTTTCATCGGCTTGTGGCAGTTCGATGGAAATGGAGTCGAACGCGTCGTGATCGTGATCATCTTCGCCTTCATGATGGTGATCGTGATGGCTGTGACGGCTGTCGATGTGCTCTTCGGAACCGGCTCCGAGGCCGATCAGCACGTCCAGTGGCAGGCGACCGCTGCTGGCTTCGATGACTTTCACCGCCGGCGGCAGTTCTTCGGCGACTTCCAGGCGTACGCGGGCCAGGTCTTCCGGGCTGATCAGATCGGCCTTGTTGAGAATCACCAAGTCGGCGCTGGCGAGTTGGTCGGCGAACAGTTCGTGCAGTGGCGATTCGTGGTCCAGGTTCGGGTCGAGTTTGCGCTGGGCGTCGACCTGATCCGGGAAGGCAGCGAAAGTGCCGGCGGCAACGGCCGGGCTGTCGACGACGGTGATCACCGCGTCAACCGTGCAGGCGCTGCGGATTTCCGGCCACTGGAAGGCTTGAACCAGCGGCTTTGGCAGGGCCAGACCGGAGGTTTCGATCAGGATGTGGTCGAGGTCGCCGCGACGAGCGACCAGTTCGCGCATCACCGGAAAGAACTCTTCCTGGACGGTGCAGCACAAGCAGCCATTGGCCAGTTCGTAGACCCGGCCGTTGGCTTCTTCTTCGGTGCAGCCGATGGAGCATTGCTTGAGGATTTCGCCGTCGATGCCCAGTTCGCCGAACTCGTTGACGATCACCGCGATGCGGCGGCCCTGAGCGTTGTCGAGCATGTGCCGCAGCAAGGTGGTTTTGCCCGAGCCGAGGAAGCCGGTAACGATGGTGACGGGGAGTTTGGCCAGTGTTTTCATCGGATGCCCTTTGGCAAGGTGGCGGGCATACGGGACGACGACCGCTGCGACGGATGCGCGCGCGGAAGATTTCGCCACCGGATCACCCCGCCCGGTTGTAGTGAGAATTCGTGTCGAGGCAGGTCTCCTGGCTGACGGTGTGCCTGTCGCTAGACTGGCGTTGGCTGCGCCTTCCCGCGGGCTCCAGGGCTGGAGCGTGCAGTGGCGTGGCAGCGAACATCACCGTTCACAGTTGCGGGGGCAGCCGCGGCATCGACCGCGTTCCCTTCTTAGCTTCGGCAAACACCGAAGAACCTCGAAAGCGCAAGGCTACGCATCGTCTTGGGGCGGGTCAATGTCTTGTGTCAGCCGCACCGGCCCCTTCGCGGGCAAGCCTTGCTCCAAGGAACACCACTGTCCTGAGCAAGGCTTGCCCGCCAAAGGTTCAACTCGGTTTCAAGATGAGAACCCCTGCCAATTGACGCCCAACCCCCGCCCATGCTCTCCTACACACCTTGTTACGGGTGCCCTTCACAGGGTGAAACGGGAAACCGGTGAATCATGTGCTTTACTCAAAGCCATGTCAGTCCGGTGCTGCCCCCGCAACGGTAAGCGAGCGAAGCGTCAGATCCACTGTGCCGGCAGTTCGGCATGGGAAGGTGACGCTTGCAGGTTTCGGCTGACGCCCAAGCCCCTCGCAAGCCCGGAGACCGGCCCGCAACACAAAGTGACGATTACGTTCACTGAATAACAAACCCGCGGTGGGCGGGCGCTGTTTGAATCTCTGCGAGCCCGATTCGCAGGGATCTTCCATGCGCTCTATTCACCCGCTGACAGACCAGAGGGAAGCGCCATGTCGATCATCAGCAGCACTAGCCACACAACGGCCAGCACCACCACGACCCTGACTCAACGCCTGACCGCTGCCGTATGCGCATCGATCCTTGGCGCGTGCCTTGTGTATTTCGCCGGTTTCTCGCACATCGAAGCGGTGCACAACGCCGCGCACGATACCCGTCACAGCTCCGCTTTCCCGTGCCATTGAGACCTGCCGACATGATCAAGCGTATTGCGCAAACCGCAGGTTTCACCGGGCTGCTGGCCGCCCTGTTGCTGACTCTGCTGCAAAGTTTCTGGGTCGCCCCGCTCATTCTGCAGGCCGAGACTTACGAAAAATCCGAGCCGGCCGCTGTTGAAGTTCACGAACACGCCGCCGGTACCGCCGCTCACACCCATGATGCCGAAGCCTGGGAACCGGAAGACGGCTGGCAACGCGTGCTGTCGACGACTGGCGGTAACCTGGTGGTGGCTGTCGGTTTCGCGCTGATGCTCGCCGGCCTCTACACCTTGCGTGCGCCGACCAAAACCTCCCAGGGCCTGCTCTGGGGCCTCGCCGGTTACGCGACGTTCGTGCTGGCCCCGACGCTTGGCCTGCCACCTGAACTGCCGGGCACTGCCGCGGCGGACCTGGCACAACGGCAAATCTGGTGGATCGGCACGGCAGCGTCCACCGCAGTCGGCATCGCGCTGATCGTGTTCAGCCGTCACTGGCTGATGAAGATACTGGGCGTGGCGATTCTCGCCGTTCCTCACGTCATCGGCGCGCCGCAACCGGAAGTGCACTCGATGCTCGCGCCGGAAGCCCTGGAAGCCCAGTTCAAAATCGCTTCGCAGCTGACCAACGTGGCGTTCTGGCTGGCCCTGGGCCTGATCAGCGCCTGGTTGTTCCGCCGTAAA
This sequence comes from Pseudomonas sp. LBUM1651, assembly GCF_059716135.1. Classification (NCBI taxonomy): domain Bacteria; kingdom Pseudomonadati; phylum Pseudomonadota; class Gammaproteobacteria; order Pseudomonadales; family Pseudomonadaceae; genus Pseudomonas; species Pseudomonas sp. LBUM1651. The sequence goes on from NZ_CP166805.1 coordinate 3,311,185, forward strand.
AGCGATGGCCAATACCACGCATGACGGATACCAGCACAGCGCCGACTTTAGTGGTCGGCCTGGGCTGCCAGCGCGGCTGCCCTGTCAGCACGCTGCGGGCGTTACTCGATCAGGCGTTACAGGCGCATCACATCGAACTTCACCAGATCAAGGCTCTGGCCAGCATCGACCTGAAGCGTGAAGAACCTGGCCTGATCGAACTCGCCCTACAACTCGCGCTGCCCTTGATGTACTTCAGCAGTGAGCAACTGGCCGGTTATCAACCACAACTCAGCCACCGCTCGGACATCGCTTTTGAGCGCACCGGCTGCTATGGCGTAGCGGAAAGCGCCGCCCTCGCCCTCGCTGAACAACTGGCTCAGGCACCGGCCAAACTGCTGATCTCGCGACAAAAATACGCCCAGGCGACCCTGGCATTGGCCAGCGCTGCGCAAAATCCTCGATAATCCCCGCCTTCGATCATGAGCAATCTTCATCTGAAGCCTTGCCCGGCCCCTTTTTCTGACAGGAAACGACGATGACCGTCTACTTCATTGGCGCAGGTCCCGGCGACCCGGAACTGATCACTGTCAAAGGCCAACGCCTGATCCGCAGCTGCCCGTTGATCATCTACGCCGGCTCACTGGTGCCCGCCGCCGTACTGGAAGGCCACAACGCCGAACAGGTGGTCAACAGCGCCGAACTGCACCTGGAACAGATCATCGAACTGATCAAAGCCGCCCATGCCAAAGGCCAGGACGTGGCGCGGGTACATTCCGGCGACCCAAGCCTCTTTGGCGCGATTGGCGAACAGATTCGCTACCTGCGTGAGCTCGATATTCCGTTTGAAATTATTCCCGGTGTCACTGCCACGGCGGCCTGTGCTGCGCTTTTGGGTGCGGAGCTAACGTTGCCGGACGTGTCACAGAGCGTGATTCTGACTCGCTACGCCGACAAGACTGCGATGCCCGCCGGTGAAGAACTGGGCAGTCTGGCGCAGCATGGGGCGACCATGGCGATCCATTTGGGCGTCAATCATCTGGAGAAAATCCTGGTTGAATTGCTGCCGCATTACGGCGCGGACTGCCCGATTGCGGTGATTCACCGGGCGACCTGGCCGGATCAGGATTGGGTGGTGGGAACGATTGCGGATATTGCCGGGAAGGTTGAGGCGAAAGGGTTTCGGCGTACGGCGTTGATTCTGGTGGGTCGGGTGTTGGGTAGCGATCACTTCAGTGAGTCATCGCTGTATCGCGCCGGGCATGCGCATCTATACCGCCCCTGAGCCAACCATTTCACCATCCTTGAGCCAACCACACCCTGTGGCGAGGGGGCTTGCCCCCGCTGGGTCGCGAAGCGGCCCTCTACATTCTTCAGATACACCGAGTTGTCTGGTTTACGACTGCTGCGCAGCCGAACGGGGCGATGCGGCGTTCCGACAAGCCCCACTCGCCACATGTTATCGATCACCCATAAAAAACGGCGCTCACGGGGCGCCGTTTTTTATGTTTGCAGCGAACACCTTACTCAGTAGTAGGCGTTTTCTTTCTGCGTATGGTCGGTCACATCGCGAACACCCTTGAGTTCGGGAATGCGCTCGAGCAAGGTGCGCTCGATGCCTTCACGCAGGGTGACGTCTGCCTGGCCGCAGCCCTGGCAACCGCCGCCGAACTTCAGCACGGCAATGCCGTCTTCGACCACATCGATCAGGCTGACCTGACCGCCGTGGCTGGCGAGCCCCGGGTTGATTTCAGTTTGCAGGTAATAGTTGATGCGCTCGTTGACCGGGCTGTCGGCGTTGACCATCGGGACTTTGGCGTTTGGCGCCTTGATGGTCAGCTGGCCGCCCATGCGGTCGGTGGCGTAGTCGACAACCGCATCGTCCAGGAAAGCTTCGCTGAACGAGTCGATATAAGCAGTGAAGCTTTTCAGCCCCAGCGCAGTGTCTTCGGGTTTTTCTTCGCCCGGCTTGCAATAGGCAATGCAGGTTTCGGCGTACTGGGTGCCAGGCTGGGTGATGAAGACGCGGATGCCGATGCCCGGGGTGTTCTGCTTGGAGAGCAGATCAGCCAGGTAATCATGGGCGGCGTCGGTGATGGTAATAGCGGTCATGGAAACTCCTCGCAGGCTTGGGCGCAGTTTACGCCAATCATCGCGCCGTACAAAGTCCTAGTATTTTTGTCGGGAAAGCGTCAGCTCGCCACGATCAGACGATTCGCCGTCAATCCGCGCTTTAAGCCACCGATAGCTGCTTTTTTCCACCCATTCGTAACTTGCCCACGACGCTACGCCAATGGTCGCGACGCAAACGGCGAACATCACGTAGGGGTTTACGCCATAACGCTTTGCGACAAAACCTCCGGCAGACAGCACCAACACGTGCATCAGGTACACCGAGTAGGAACAATCGCCGAGCAGCTTGAACAACTTACTGTTCTCGAAAAAGCGCTCCAGCGCCATGCACGCCATCACCAGCACTGCGCTCGGCAGGCCCCAGGCGAAAAACCGCGGTTGCGGCGCCAGGTAATAAATCGCCAGCAACGCACCGCCAATCCCCAGTAATGGCAGCCATAAACCGGGTTTGATCCAGCCACAGCGGAAGATCATGCCGATGGCAATCCCCAGCAAAAACTCATAAACAATGTCCGAACGGTAAAACTCGCTGATCCAGCCGTAGCCGGTCCACGCCTGACACACCGCAAACAGCAGCGCCGCGACGATCAGCAACCGTGCCTGCAAACGGAACAGCAACGCCCAGGCAAACAGCACGTAGAAGAGCATTTCGTAGTTAAGGGTCCAGCCGACATTGAGCGTCGGATAAATCCCGTAACCGCCGGGGTTTTCCGTAGGAATGAACAGCAACGACAGCAGGAAATGCGACCAGTCGACCGTCTGATCCGGCAACACTGGCCGGGCGAATACCACGACCAGCGCCATCAGCACCGTGTACAGCCAATACGCCGGCACGATGCGAAACAGCCGATACAGCAGAAACCGTCCCGGCGGCAGCGACTTGCCCTCGGCGGACAGGAATATCACCAGACCACTGATGACGAAGAAGACATCAACGCCCACCGCGACATCTGACCGATCGGCCCACGGGCCTTGAAGTCGAAGAAAATCTGCATGAAATGGTGGCAAACCACCGTCCAGGCCGCGAGTGCGCGCAGTGCCTGTACTGAAATCAACATTGGCAGCTCCCATCCCAATCCGCAAATCACCGCAGATCCCTGTAGGAGCGAAGCTTGCTCGCGAAGAGGCCCTGTCATTCAGCATCAATGTCGACTGTCAGACCGCTTTCGCGAGCAAGCTTCGCTCCTACAAGAGATCGGCGGCGCCTATTGAGTCGGACACCAGCCCGCCTTCAAAAGTCGATCAAAGATTCTCGTAGCGGTTCATGTCCAGCACGCCCTCTTCCACCGGGTCGGTTTCGTGGACGTACTTGCTCAGGTCATGGAAGTAAAACCAGAACTGCGGATGGCTACGGCGAATCCCCCAGCGTTCGACGATTTTCTCGAAACGGTTGGCGTCCTTGGCGTTTTCCATCGCCTCCACGAATGCTGGCACTTGCCCGGCGGGAATGTTGAACATGAAGTTCGGATAGCTGCTGAGTACGCCGGGAAAAAGGGTGAGCGTGTCGAGCCCCGGCTGGTAGCGCAGCGACTCGCCCAGCAGGAACGCCACGTTGCTGTGCGCGCGGTTGCGCAACAGGCTGTAAACCTCACGCTTGCCGCTCGCTGTTTCGATACGCAGCATCGTCGCTTCCGGCAATTGATCAATGACTTTCAGCCCGGCAGCAGGACGCGAAACCAGGCGGCTCAAGGCCTGCTCGGCACTTTGCAGGTCCGGATCGATATTCGGCCGCGAGCAATAAGCGCCGTCGCAGCGGTTGATCGGATCAGGCTTGGCGTTGAGCTCGCCGTAGCGAGCCAGCAACTGCATTGCAAAGTCGCGCTTCGGGTCTTTCTCGTCGAGTTTCAGCGCGGTCGGTTTGTCGTTGTCGATGGCTTCATAGTCCAGCCACATCTTGAATTTACCGCCGCTCTGATACCAGTCGTCGAGATAGCCATCCCGGGAATCGGCGGGCATCAGGCGCAGGAAATTCTGCTCGGCGCCGTTGCGAATCAGGTCGAAGTACAGGCGCGTCTGCGCTTGATGGGAGACGTTGCCGAACACGTCGAAATTGACCGCCAACTGATAATACGTGCGCTCCAGCAGCGGGAAATCAAACAGCCACATCGTTTGTGGCACATCACCGATCAGTCCCTTGTTCACCGAAGCGCTGTCGAAATGGCGGAAGATGCTCAGCAGCGCGTTGTCATTGCCGGCCCACAAGGTCGACCAGTTCGGCGCGGGCGCATCGGCGTAGTTGTCGCGACGCAGCGCCTCGTACTCGTTGCGCTTGTCGCGGTAGTCATGCCACAGGCTCAGGACACTGCCGACGTCGTCGTTCTGCCCCGGCATCGCCAGCAATGGCGTGGCCTGCCCGCGGTAGTTCGGGTCGGTGATGTAGAGATCGTGTTCCGGCGCCTGGAACAGCGCCCAGAAGTTATCGCGGATCACGTCGGTGGCGATCTGGCCGCGGCACACCGGCCCGCGAATAAACGTGCGCACGAAGTACTCGGCGTTATCGAGCATGAACTGATAACGCGCTTGCGCCGGAATCGCCTCGAACGTGGTGAACGGATTGGCCCGGCGTTCCGGCCCGTAACCCGGCAAGGCGTTGACCTGCCAGTTGCCGTTGTAGAACAGGCTTTTGATCCGCGCCATCTTCGCCGCGCTCAGCGGATAAGTAATGTGGGTCTTCTGCACGATCACGCCCTGCACCGGCCACAAGCGGTAATACACCTGCGTGCCCGGATCGTCATTCGGACGGCGCGTGTTGATCAGGTCAATCGGCTGGCCGGTCGGCGTACGCGAACGCACCCACTGAAAGAAATGCCCCGGCTCGCCCTCCTTGAAGTACATGTGGGCGAGGAACCAGTGCTCGAACAACCAGCGCCCCACCAGGCTCTGGCGGGCGCCCGGCGAGTTGAGCAGGTTTTCCCACTGCACCACTTGCAAGGCTTCTTTCGCCGACGGCACCAGACCTTGCTCATCGATCGGCGCGCCCGAGGCCAGCCAGCGTTGCAGCGTCTGGTACTGCTGATCGGTCAGGCCGGTGACCGCCAGCGGCATGCCTTCCTTCGGATGAGCGCTGGCGTAACCGTCGAACTCGGCCGGCATCGCGCACATGTTTTCCCGGTTCAGACCCAGGACGATGTCTTCCGGCAACTTGGCGTTGGGCGTCAGAGGCGTTTTGTGACCCAGTTCCAACATCCGTGCCATCAACGCGGCCTGGCTGCCCTGGGCGTCGAGCACCGGATAGAAACCTTTTTGCTGCCAGGCGTGCTTACCGAAAGCGTCATAAAACAATCGGGTCGGCGCGGCAGCCTGACTGCGTTCGCCGTCGTAGACCGGGACTTTCGACGCACCGCGCGCAGCACCCTCGCCGCCGCCCAGATTGAGCTGACAGGCGGCGTCATTGCAGGCATGGCAGGCCACGCACTTTTCGGTGAAGATCGGTTGAATGTCGCGACTGTAGGAAATGGCTGCAGAAATCGCCGGATCCTGCGCCACGGCGCCCCAGCTTAAAAACAGCAATACACTGCTGATGACGACGCGATACGACATATCCCTGTTCCCGATCCTTGAAAAAACGCCGCGATTCTACCGGGACACCGCCCACATCAACATGAGCGATATTCATGCAAAAACCGCACATGCTCTAAAAGCGCACAGGTTTGCTATGATCCCGGCCCTTCGTCATGGTCTTTCCGAGTAGTCCCAATGTCCGATCGCAGTGTTCGCCTTCAAGCTCTCAAGCACGCCCTCAAAGAGCGCATCCTGATTCTCGATGGCGGTATGGGCACGATGATCCAGAGCTACAAGCTCGAGGAGCAGGATTACCGTGGCAAACGCTTTGCCGACTGGGCAAGCGATGTCAAAGGCAACAACGACCTCTTGGTGCTGACGCGCCCGGACGTGATCGGTGGCATCGAAAAAGCCTACCTGGATGCCGGCGCTGACATTCTGGAAACCAACACCTTCAACGCCACCCGGATTTCCATGGCCGATTACGGCATGGAAGAACTGGCCTACGAACTGAACGTAGAAGGCGCTCGCCTGGCGCGCAAGATCGCCGACGCGAAAACCCTCGAGAACCCGGACAAGCCGCGCTTCGTCGCCGGCGTGCTCGGCCCGACCAGCCGCACCTGCTCGCTGTCACCGGACGTCAACAACCCCGGCTACCGCAACGTGACCTTCGATGAACTGGTGGAAAACTACACCGAGGCCACCAAAGGCCTGATCGAAGGCGGCGCCGACCTGATCCTGATCGAAACCATTTTCGACACTCTCAACGCCAAAGCCGCGATCTTCGCCGTGCAAGGGGTGTTCGAAGAGCTGGGCGTCGAGCTGCCGATCATGATTTCCGGCACCATCACCGACGCCTCCGGCCGTACCCTGTCGGGCCAGACCACCGAAGCGTTCTGGAACTCCGTGGCCCACGCCAAGCCGATTTCGGTCGGTTTGAACTGCGCCCTCGGCGCCAGTGAACTGCGCCCGTACCTGGAAGAGCTGTCGAACAAGGCCAGCACCCACGTGTCGGCGCACCCGAACGCCGGCCTGCCGAACGAGTTCGGCGAGTACGACGAACTGCCGTCGGAGACCGCCAAGGTCATCGAAGAATTCGCCCAAAGCGGCTTCCTCAACATCGTTGGCGGTTGCTGCGGCACCACGCCGGGCCACATCGAAGCCATCGCCAAAGCCGTGGCCGGTTATGCGCCGCGTGAAATCCCGGACATTCCGAAGGCCTGCCGCCTCTCGGGCCTGGAGCCGTTCACCATCGATCGCAGCTCGTTGTTCGTCAACGTCGGTGAGCGCACCAACATCACCGGTTCGGCAAAATTCGCCCGCCTGATCCGTGAAGACAACTACACCGAAGCCCTGGAAGTCGCCCTGCAGCAGGTCGAGGCCGGCGCCCAGGTGATCGACATCAACATGGACGAAGGGATGCTCGATTCGAAGAAGGCGATGGTGACCTTCCTCAATCTGATTGCCGGCGAACCGGACATCTCCCGCGTGCCGATCATGATCGACTCCTCCAAGTGGGAAGTGATCGAAGCGGGCCTGAAGTGCATCCAGGGCAAGGGCATCGTCAACTCGATCAGCATGAAGGAAGGCGTCGAGCAGTTCATTCATCACGCCAAACTGTGCAAGCGCTACGGCGCCGCAGTGGTGGTAATGGCCTTCGACGAAGCCGGCCAGGCCGACACCGAAGCGCGCAAGAAAGAAATCTGCAAACGCTCCTACGACATTCTGGTCAACGAAGTCGGCTTCCCGCCGGAAGACATCATCTTCGACCCGAACATCTTCGCCGTGGCCACCGGTATCGAAGAGCACAACAACTACGCCGTGGACTTCATCAACGCCTGTGCCTACATCCGTGACGAGCTGCCGTATGCGCTGACCTCGGGCGGCGTGTCCAACGTGTCGTTCTCGTTCCGCGGCAACAACCCGGTGCGTGAGGCGATTCACTCGGTATTCCTGCTGTATGCAATCCGCAATGGCCTGACCATGGGCATCGTCAACGCCGGTCAGCTGGAGATCTACGACCAGATCCCGGTGGAACTGCGAGACGCCGTCGAAGACGTGATCCTCAACCGCACCCCGGAAGGCACCGACGCCCTCCTCGCCATTGCCGACAAGTACAAGGGCGACGGCAGCGTCAAGGAAGCCGAGACCGAAGAATGGCGCGGCTGGGACGTCAACAAGCGTCTGGAACACGCGCTGGTCAAGGGCATCACCACGCACATCGTCGAAGATACCGAAGAATCCCGCCAGTCCTTCGCGCGCCCGATCGAAGTGATCGAAGGCCCGCTGATGTCCGGCATGAACATCGTCGGTGACCTGTTCGGCGCCGGCAAAATGTTCCTGCCGCAGGTGGTGAAATCCGCCCGCGTGATGAAGCAGGCCGTGGCCCACTTGATCCCGTTCATCGAACTGGAAAAAGGCGACAAGCCGGAAGCCAAGGGCAAGATCCTGATGGCGACGGTGAAAGGCGACGTGCACGACATCGGCAAGAACATCGTTGGCGTGGTACTCGGCTGTAACGGCTACGACATCGTCGACCTCGGCGTGATGGTGCCGGCGGAGAAGATCCTGCAGGTGGCCAAGGAGCAGAAATGCGACATCATCGGCCTCTCCGGTCTGATCACGCCTTCGCTGGATGAAATGGTTCACGTGGCCCGCGAGATGCAGCGTCAGGACTTTTACCTGCCGTTGATGATCGGTGGCGCGACCACCTCCAAGGCGCACACGGCGGTGAAGATCGAGCCGAAGTACAGCAACGACGCGGTGATCTACGTCACCGACGCTTCCCGCGCCGTCGGCGTGGCGACGCAGTTGCTGTCCAAGGAGTTGAAACCGGCGTTCGTCGAAAAAACCCGCCTGGAGTACATCGACGTTCGCGAGCGCACCGCCAACCGCAGCGCCCGTACCGAACGCCTGAGCTATCCGGCCGCCATTGCCAAGAAGCCGCAGTTCGACTGGAGCACCTACGCGCCAGTCAAACCGACGTTCACCGGCTCCAAAGTGCTGGACAACATCGACCTGAAAGTCCTGGCCGAATACATCGACTGGACACCGTTCTTTATCTCCTGGGACCTGGCCGGCAAGTTCCCGCGCATCCTCGAAGACGAAGTGGTCGGTGAAGCCGCTACGGCGCTGTACGCCGACGCCCAGGAAATGCTCGCCAAACTGATTGACGAGAAACTGATCAGCGCCCGTGCGGTGTTCGGTTTCTGGCCAGCCAACCAAGTGCGTGACGACGACATCGAAGTCTACGGCGATGACGGCAAGCCACTGGCCAAGCTGCATCACCTGCGTCAGCAGATCATCAAGACCGATGGCAAGCCGAACTTCTCACTGGCCGACTTCGTGGCGCCGAAGGACAGCGAAATCACCGACTACGTGGGTGGCTTCATCACCACCGCCGGTATCGGCGCCGAAGAAGTGGCCAAGGCTTATCAGGACGCGGGCGATGATTACAACTCGATCATGGTCAAGGCCTTGGCCGACCGCTTGGCCGAGGCGTGCGCCGAGTGGCTGCACCAGCAAGTGCGTAAAGAGCACTGGGGCTACGCGAAGGACGAGACCCTCGACAACGAGGCGCTGATCAAAGAGCAATACACCGGCATCCGCCCTGCTCCCGGCTACCCGGCCTGCCCGGATCACACCGAGAAAAGCACCCTGTTCGCCTTGCTCGACCCTGAAGCCAGCGAGATGCAGGCCGGCCGCAGTGGCGTGTTCCTCACCGAGCACTACGCAATGTTCCCGGCGGCGGCGGTCAGCGGTTGGTACTTCGCTCACCCGCAGGCGCAGTATTTCGCGGTGGGCAAGGTCGACAAGGATCAGGTGCAGAGCTACACCTCGCGTAAAGGTCAGGAGTTGAGCGTGACCGAACGGTGGCTCGCGCCGAACCTCGGTTACGACAACTAAGATCAGTCTCACGGCCACAATCCCGTGGCCAACGGAGACCCCCTGTGGGAGCGAGACCGGCTTGCCGGCGATAGCGTACTGACAGTCGACATCAATGTTGACTGAAAGGCACTCATCGCGAGCAGGCTCGCTCCCACATTTGCTTAGTGCATGCCATGGATTGTCTATGCTTACTCTTCACACATCCGTGACGAGGGGTTTATGGACGATCCAGTCGACAACAAGCCGCCCACGTTCTGGCAGATGCTGCACAGCATCATGGCGGCGGCGTTCGGGGTACAGAGCGGGAAGAACCGGGCCCGGGATTTCACTCACGGCAAGCCCAGTCATTTTGTGATTCTGGGGATTCTGTTCACGACGGTGTTCGCCTTGGCGCTATACGGCATCGTGCAACTGGTGCTGCTGTTGGCAGGGGTTTAGCGCATCAGGGTTTGCAGGCTGAACGTATAGCGATAGGACGTCGGGCGGCCCTTGGCCGACAGGCGACGGAAGTCCACGCCGTAATCCGGCGAGTCCCCCATGGCCAGCATTCGCCTGGCGGTTGCCTTGTCGACCAGTTGCAGCAGCGGAATCTGGCGATCGCGGCCGCCATACTGGCTGATGTCCACGCCCCGATCGAGGTCATGCAATTCCACCAGAGCCCAGCCGCCCTGGGTGAAATGTCCGCCCGCATCAGCAGGAAGGTGTAGAAGAACTTCAGCATTGATCGTCCGAGCCCCCGGAAATTCGCTGCGCATTATAGCCAGCGAACCTCCGTAAAACGGCGTTTATTCCGGCTTTTGTCCGACAATCGTCGGAGTCGGGCCCGGACGGGGTCGTTTATTGATGGCTGACCCAGAATACCGCGGTGCCTACGACCAGAATGATCAGAAACAGAATGGCCCACGCATCGACCGTACTGTCAGGCTTTGAAGCTTTGGTAGGGTTGCTCATTGCATCGCCTCTTGTCGGTTTTATCGGTGATTGCATAAAGACTCGACCACAGTAAAGACGAGGATTGCCCGCACGACAAATACGGGTTTATCAATAACGCTTCTCGTTAGTCGTTTTGGTTCTTTGCATATACTCAAACATCACTTTTGCGCATAACTCCAAACTGGTATCTTGCCCCGGCTCCGTAGGGAGTGCGCGGCCGTGCGCGCAGAATTGCCGAGGCAGTATCGGAGATGTCAGCAAGCGAAAATCGCAACTGGATCCGACCGGCCCAAGCCTGAGAACAGGACTTATATGTACGTATACGACGAGTACGATCAGCGGATCATCGAGGACCGCGTCAAGCAGTTCCGTGATCAGACCCGACGCTATCTGGCAGGCGAGCTGAGCGAAGAAGAATTCCGCCCTCTGCGCTTGCAGAACGGGCTTTATATCCAGCGTTTCGCGCCAATGTTGCGGGTGGCGGTGCCTTACGGCCAGCTGACTTCGCGCCAGACGCGGATGATGGCGAAGATTGCCCGCGACTACGACAAGGGCTATGCGCACATCAGTACCCGCCAGAACGTGCAGTTCAACTGGCCGGCGCTGGAAGACATCCCGGACATTCTGGCTGAGCTGTCCACCGTGCAGATGCACGCGATCCAGACCAGCGGCAACTGCCTGCGCAACGTCACCACCGACCAGTTCGCCGGTGTCGCTTTCGATGAGCTGATCGACCCGCGCCCATGGTGCGAGATCGTTCGCCAATGGACGACATTCCACCCGGAATTCGCGTACCTGCCGCGTAAATTCAAGATCGCCATCAACGGTTCGACTTCCGATCGTGCCGCCATCGAAGTCCATGACATCGGCCTTGAGCCGGTGCACAACGCCGCGGGCGAACTGGGCTTCCGTGTGCTGGTCGGCGGTGGCCTGGGCCGTACTCCGGTGGTCGGCGCGTTCATCAATGAATTCCTGCCGTGGCAAGACCTGTTGAGCTACCTCGACGCTATCCTGCGTGTTTACAACCGCTATGGCCGTCGCGACAACAAGTACAAGGCGCGCATCAAGATTCTGGTCAAGGCCCTGACGCCTGAAGTCTTCGCGCAAAAAGTCGATGCGGAAATGGAACACCTTCGCGGTGGCCAGACCACGCTGACCGAAGCCGAAGTGCACCGCGTCGCCAAACACTTCGTCGACCCGGACTACAAGGCACTGGACAACCAGACCGCCGAACTCGCCGAACTCGACAAGCAACATCCGGGCTTCGCTCGCTGGCGCACTCGCAATACCCTGGCGCACAAGAAGCCGGGTTATGTCGCCGTGACCCTGTCCCTGAAGCCGACCGGCGTTGCGCCGGGCGACATCACCGACAAGCAGCTCGACGCCGTGGCCGACCTGGCCGATCGTTACAGCTTTGGTCAACTGCGCACGTCCCACGAGCAGAACATCATTCTGGCCGACGTTGAACAGAGCCAGTTGTTCGCCATGTGGGGCGAATTGCGCGAGCAAGGTTTCGCCACGCCGAACATCGGTTTGCTGACCGACATCATCTGCTGCCCTGGCGGTGATTTCTGCTCGCTGGCCAACGCCAAATCGATCCCGATCGCCGAATCGATCCAGCGCCGTTTCGACGACCTGGACTACCTGTTCGACATTGGCGAACTGGACCTGAACATCTCCGGTTGCATGAACGCCTGTGGTCACCACCACGTCGGCCACATCGGCATTCTCGGGGTGGACAAGAAAGGTGAAGAGTTCTACCAGGTGTCCCTCGGCGGCAGCGCCAGCCGCGATGCGAGCCTGGGCAAGATCCTCGGCCCGTCCTTTGCCCAGGAAGCCATGCCTGACGTGATCGAAAAGCTGATCGACGTGTACATCGAACAACGTACCGAAGACGAGCGTTTCATCGACACCTATCAGCGTATTGGCATCGACCTCTTCAAGGAACGCGTCTATGCAGCGAATAATTAAAAACAACGAAGTCGTCGACGAAACCTGGCACCTGTTGCCCAAGGACTTCAACATCGACGAGATCAGCAACTGCGACGACCTGATCGTCCCGTTGCAGCTGTGGCGCGAACACAGCCGTATGCTCAAGGCCCGCGATGGCGGCCTGGGTGTGTGGCTGGATGCCGATGAAGAAGCCGAAGAGATCGGTGAAGACGTCGCGAACTTCCAGGTCATCGCCTTGAACTTCCCGGCCTTCACCGATGGCCGCAACTACTCCAACGCCCGCTTGCTGCGTGACCGTTATGGTTTCAAAGGTGAACTGCGAGCGATTGGTGATGTACTGCGCGACCAGCTGTTTTATATGCATCGCTGCGGGTTCGACGCTTTTGCCATTCGCGCCGACAAAGATCCGTACGAAGCCCTTGAAGGTCTCAAGGATTTCTCGGTGACCTATCAGGCCGCCACCGACGAACCGCTGCCGCTGTTCCGTCGCCGCTGATCGTCACACCTTGAACCCCTTCGCGGGGTTCAAGGCTCCCTCCTTGTGATGTTCAAGGCCCCACGCGACCCTCCAGCGCCGTGAACGCCGCCATCGGGTGATCAAACCGCCCACTGCTGCGACTCAATCGTCCCCACATTTCGTCTGAAGCATCCGCCTGTTGCAAAAGTCGCCAGACTCGCGCCTGAAGCGACAGATAACTGACTTGAAAGTCGGGCGTCAGACAGAGGCGGTCTATTATGGCAAGAAACCGCGTACCGGAGGGTTTGCCTGCGAGTCGCTGCCATAGGGCTTGCCGAGACTGTTGCAACGCTTCATCACAGTCGCGCAACCACACCAGCGGCGTGCCGTAGTCTGCGCCCGGCACACCCAGCCACAGATTGATTCCCGTTTGCTCGCGATGACTGACCAGTCGGCGCAACGTGTCCTCGTCCGTCAGCGGATTACCCCATAGCAACACGCGATCATCCGCGACAGCCTGATTGATTACCGCTGGCGGAACCCGGGTTATGCCGTTATCGCGCAAGTCCAGCAGCGTCAGATAAGGCTCATCCTTGATGCCGACCGGACACCGGGTGATTTGGGTGTTCCTCAAGTTGAGCTGACGCAGATCATCCATGCCCATCACCATCGGCGGCATGCCCAGCGGATTGTCGCTCAGGTCCAGGATTTGCAGGCGGGCCAGATCTCGCAATTGTGCAGCGCCGCTGCCAGTGAAGACCAGTTGCGTGGATCGCACGTTCAGTGAAGTGAGGTGAGTCAATTGCCCGATCACCGGAGGAAACGCGCGCCCGCCCTCCCCGCCGACAAAGAAAGGCCGCAAGTCGACACCTTCCAGATTCAACACACGTAGATTGGGAAAGTTCTCAAGAAACCCGTTGAGGCTCTCCTCCACTGTCACGTGCAAGCCATGCAGCGATAACTCGATTACATCATTGAGCCTGACATTCAAGGCGGGCAACCGGTGATAGTCTTCAAAGGCCATTTCCAGCCTGACGCCCTGAACCTGCGGGCTTGAATAGACAACGTTTTGTTGCGGTCCACGCTTCTGCCAGATGGAGACCAGTTCCTCGGCCAGTTCTATTCTGATTGTTCGTTCGTTTTGTATTTCGCTCTGCAGAAGCGCGACGTTATAGGCCTCGATTTGTGCTGGGCTCATCCCTGCCGCCGCAACATCGCCTGCGGCCAGGAAAGGAAGATCGATGTTGTTGACGTCTGCGACCACTTGGTCGACCCAGCCAGTCAGGTCGATATTGAGTTGCTGAAGTTGCTGTTTCAACCATTCGATGTACGCCTGGACCGATGCGCCATGCCGTTGAAGTACCTCATCAGCCTGGGCATCGGTGAAATCAGGATAAATATCCTTGAGCTGCAACCTCATCATTTCGTGAGTCATCGCTTCGGCCTGGGGTGTCACCGGATAGCCTCCACCGCGCAAACCCTGAGGCTCAAAAGTCAGCCCGCTGTCCATCCTTTGCAACCCGAGGATGGCCTGCGAACGAGGCAGCGCCAGATCGCCGAGCTTTACACGCAATTCGTTGCCTGGATCATGAGACATCAGACGCAGCGCCGAGCGTTCGTCGTCTGACAGAATAGAGAGCACCGTCTCGTAAAAGTCCGTTTGCAGGTGCTGCTGATAACGGTTCCCCACTTTGATGATGCTTCGAGAGTGAGCAGCGTCGAGCGGACCGCAACGGTCCAGTACACGGCCACCGGGCGAACGGTCAAGAATGTCTATTCGAAGATTCCTGGGCCATCCCGGCAAATTCTTGAGGGAGTGCAACGCCAAGGTGTCTGTCTCGGAATTGTCGACCGTGCGAAGGTAAAAACCTTCGTAAGCACGATTGAGCCGTACATGTTGCTGGTAATGACGGACCTTGCTGTCCAGACGCTTGAGCACCTGCCTCGCCTCGGCAACGTCGGGTGTTGTTCGGATATCCACGCCATAACGGTCGAGCATTTGCTCGATGGCACTTTTGGGCAGGTCCGGATACTGCCGCTGAAACAATCGGACCCACTCATGTTCCGAGTGTTGAAGTGCTTCGTAACGGCTATTGAATTGCTCGGCCGAGCCGGCCGGCCCCAGATCCTGATCGATCTTGAAGCGACTGATGGTGTCAGCCAGCAAGGGGGTTGGTGGACGCCCCGTCTGCATCAACCGCAACATATCGTCGTCGATCGCGCTGACTTTGCCGATCTGTGCCAGGACGTCATCGCTCAAAGACGCCACGGACGGGCCGATGCCGCGGATCAATTCGACCCGTGTCGGCAGTGCCAGGCTCGTTGGTTGTGGCGTTGGGGCAACGGAGATTTCCGACGCAGGCCTCACACCTCCTTCTTCCGGATGGGCGACCGCAGTTTCCCCCTTCAGCGCCACCTCTGCGGCTATCGGCAGTGCATTGAGCAAACCAAAAACGGTGCGCGTCACGCCTTCCGACCGTTCGCTCGAAGTTTTACCGTCTACCACCTGATCCAGACCGTAACCCGCGTCAATAAGCCCGGCCAGCGCCAATATTCCCTCGCCACCCGGAACGAACAGCGCCAAGGGGCCAAATCGGTTGATCCATTGCACAAGCGGTTCAACGACTGCACTTAAATTGTCGCGATTGACCTGGGCATCGTTTCGGATGCTGTTGAGGCTGGCCAGGGCTGCCTGCTTCATCGTCAGAACCAGTTGCGCAAACGGATCGCTCGCCGATGGCGGATCGTCGTAGCTGATGTACTCGTCCGGCCCCCAGTAGCCGTCGTTGTTGAAGAAACCGGCATTGTTGGTCAGTCGGTGTTTCGCCGGATACTGCGCCATGCCATCCAGCGCCGTCAGCACACCGGCGTGAAACGTCCCGTCCTCGCGATCGTCTTCGGCAAAGTGCGAGGCCAATGCCTGTCTTGTCGTGCTGACCTTGCCCTGCGCAACGATCCATTGGTGCATTTGCGTGGCGTTGGCGAACTCATGCAAGGGTGACGAGTTGCCCGGTATGTACAACAACACCCTGGCACTGGCGGTGTTGCGCAAGGCCCAGATATCTGTCGCGGTATAACGGTACAGTTTCAAACGGCCGGCTTTGACGGACGAAGAAACGCGAGTCGGCGCTTGCAGTTGCTCGATGGTCAGCGTTTCCCATGACTGATCTGGCGGCAAGCCTGCCGCCTGCATCACCAGCTCCAGGCCTTTTTGAGTCAAGCGTTGTTCATGAAGCTGCAACCAGGCCGTCATGACGAACGCCGCTTTGACCGACGTTCTCAAGGGGTAAGGACTGGCAGCAGCGAGCACTTCGTCCGACGGCCAGGCGTGATCAAGATACGTTTTATAGAGCCCCTGCAGGTCAAGCTCCCACACCCATCGTTTGAAATCCGCCGGCCTCAAGTTGATCTGAGTCAGCGGGCCATAGGTTTGGGGAGCCGTTTGGCGATAGATACCTTCATACGTCTCATGATTGCCGCTGCCACGATCGGCGAATTCATCGACGTTCTCTACAATCCGCACGGAAGGCCCGATGTCCGGCGGCGTGTACAGACCAAAGGCCGTTTCAGCAAAACGCCCGTCTCCAACGGTCTGATAATTGGACAGCAGCGCTTGCAACAGCGATTGCGAACTCGCCACTTGTCCCTGCTCGATACCCTCCTGTGCAGGATGGCCCTTGTAGTGGTAATCGAGCGTCACCAGCAAGGCAGTCTGCGGATCGATGTTCGCCCCCCACTTTTCCTTGATCAAGTGCTCGCCAAACTGGCTGGGGGACTGTGGCAGTGCGATGTCCACGACGTTTTTCAGTTCATCGCGCATTTGCAGAGACGGCGCCGGGGAAGGGCCGGCAACATCGTGAGGAAGTTCTTTCATGGTGCATTCCGTTGCGGTCATTTCAGACCACCACCCTACTCGACCCGAGCCTCCGAAAAAGCGGGAGCGATTGACAGTGACGATAGGAAATTTCGCTGCTTGGGCACGGAAAGCAGAGCGATTTTTTGACGGACAAAAAAAATGAAACCGTGGCGGTTATCCACGGTTTCATTTGTTTAAAGCTATAGAAGTTACCAGAAGCGTTGCTGGGTCAGCCGGCTCCACCAGTTCAGCAATACACGATCGACCGAACCGCTGGCCGCCATGCCGATGCGTTCCTGCAGGCTTTTGCGTTCGGCGTAGTGCAGGTGATAAAGCTCGGATTTCTTCGCTCGTTCGGCCAGATATTCGTCGCTGGTCTTGAGTTCATCGACCAGTTGCTTGTCCAGCGCGGCAACACCGAGCCAGATTTCGCCGGTGGCCACTTCGTCGATCGCCAGTTGCGGGCGATAGCGGGACACGAAGTTCTTGAACAGCTGGTGGGTGACGTCCAGGTCTTCCTGAAATTTCTCGCGGCCCTTTTCGGTGTTTTCGCCAAACACGGTCAGGGTGCGCTTGTACTCGCCGGCAGTGAGGACTTCAAAGTCGATGTCGTGCTTCCTCAGCAGGCGATTGACGTTTGGCAACTGCGCCACCACGCCGATCGAGCCGAGGATGGCGAACGGGGCGCTGATGATCTTCTCGCCGATGCACGCCATCATGTAGCCGCCGCTGGCCGCGACCTTGTCGATGCACACGGTCAGTGGCACGCCGGCATCACGAATGCGCGCCAGTTGCGAGGACGCCAGGCCGTAGCTGTGGACCATGCCGCCACCGCTCTCCAGACGCAGCACTACTTCATCCTTTGGCGTGGCCAGGGTCAGCAGTGCGGTGATTTCATGGCGCAGGCTCTCGGTGGCCGAGGCCTTGATGTCGCCATCGAAATCCAGCACGAACACCCGGGATTTTGCCTCGGGTTTCTTCTTTTGTTTTTTCTCGGTTTTCGCTTCGACCTTGCGCAAGGCCTTGAGCTGGTCCTTGTCGAGCAAGGTCTGCTCCAGGCGCTCGCGCAGCCCTTTGTAAAAATCATTGAGTTTGCTGACTTGCAATTGGCCGGCCGACTTACGCCGACCTTTATTGCGCAACGACGCGAAACTGGCCAGGACCACCAGAATGGCGATCACCAGTGTCACGGTTTTAGCCAGGAAACTGGCGTATTCGGACAGAAACTCCACAAGGACTCCTTCAATACAAAGCGCTGCATCAACGCGCGCGGGATAACATCAGCATACCCATGCGCCGGCCCGGCGGCCAGCCGTGAAACCTCTGGCAACAGGCTGTAACGGGCATTTCAAACAAGCGTATGTTTTTTCATTGACAGCTCACCGTCATCCTCATAACCTCGCCAAACCTTCAACGTACCGGGATGACGCGGACGTGGGCAGTATCTATTTGATTCGACATGGCCAGGCCTCCTTTGGTGCAGACGACTATGACGTCCTGTCGCCGACCGGTGTTCGCCAGGCAGAAGTCCTCGGCCAGCATCTCGCCGGGCTGGGTATCCGCTTTGATCGCTGCCTCTCGGGCGACCTGCGCCGCCAGCAGCATACTGCCAGCAGTGCGCTGGAACAGTTCGCTGCCGCAGGCTTGCCGGCGCCGATCGTGGAAACCGATTCTGCTTTCAATGAATTCGATGCCGATGCGGTGATCCGTGCGCTGCTGCCGGCCATGCTCGACGACGAACCCGAAGCGCTGGAGATCCTGCGCAACGCCGCGCAAAACCGTGCCGAATTCCAGCGTATTTTTGCCCTGATCATCGAGCGCTGGCTCGCCGGTACGTATGACACCCCGGGCCTTGAAAGCTGGCTGGGTTTTGTCGAGCGGGTGCAGGCCGGTCTGCACCGAATCCTCGAAAGCGCCGACAACACACAGAAAATCGCCGTGTTCACTTCCGGCGGCACCATCACCGCCCTGCTCCACCTCATTACGCAAATGCCGGCAAAGCAGGCCTTTGAACTTAACTGGCAAATCGTCAACACCTCGCTCAACCACCTGAAGTTTCGTGGTCGCGAGGTGGCACTGGCTTCTTTCAACAGTCATGCGCATCTGCAACTGTTGAAAGCCCCGGAACTCATCACGTTTCGCTGAGTCCGGACTATTGTGACCCTGGCTGTAATCACCCAGCTCTTATTACCCAAGAAAGGATCGAACCATGACCTCCGTAGCTGATGCCGTACAAGCAATGAAAGCCAAGTTCAACCCAGCCGCTGCTGCCGGTCTGGACCTGGTCTTCGGTTTCCGCATCGACGACACCAAAAACTTCTCGCTGATCGTCAAGGACAGCACCTGCGAGCTGCAAGAAGGCGAAAACCCTGACGCCCAGGTCACTCTGGTGATGGACGGCGAAACCCTGCAAGGCATCGTCGACGGTTCGACCGACGGCATGCAAGCGTTCATGGGCGGCAAGCTGCGCGCTGAAGGCGACATGATGCTGGCCATGAAACTGTCCGAGCTGTTCCCAAGTTAAGACGGCGGCTCCCGCTCTCGGGAGGCTCTCTGGCTGCAAACGAATCCCGCCCCTTGTGGCGGGATTCGTCGTTTCAGGGCTCAGCGTGTGCCGGCGTCATCCATTTCTTCGAAGATTCTGGTGTGCTCTTCCTCCAACGGATCCATGCTTTTGACCTCCTGCACTTCACCGTTATAGGTCAGGTTGCCGTCATCTCCGTCTAGCCGAAACTGGATGACAAACCTGCGATAACTCACTTGCAGGAACAGGTTGTAGACATCCGACGGCTTGTTCGGGGCAAGGAAGAAACTGTGGGAATAACGCACACGCCGGGTCAGTACCGGCCACGCGTTCCACACAGCCCGGGCATTCACTTCAGGTTGAACATCCTCCAGCGCCTCAATGGCTACCTGGACCAGAAAATCGTTGTCCTTGGCCTTGAAAACAAACGGCTTGGCACGCGTCATGATGTACGGATTGGCCTTGCCGTCGAGATCTTCGGTCACGTACATGCCATTACTGAACCACTTCGTGGCATCGAACAGCGGCCCATTTATCCCCGTGGAATCGGCCGTCATCATCACGGTTTCAGGGACGCTGCGGGTTTGAGCGTACAGGCAAACCCCGCTGACCAAGCCGACGGCTATCAGCGCGGCTATCAAGATATGTTTTGGATGACTGAGTTTAAGAGATGCCACCGTGCAATTGTCCTTGTCCTTCGGATCGAGCGGCAGCGTGCGCCATCGTCTACGTCCTTGTTTTAGCCGGGCGGGAAATCTAACCGATCTGCCCCGTGGTGAAAACAGGCTGTCCGTGAATTTGCGGTCTATATTCCTTCTGGCCGCATGTGTCAGACATCGGCTGTTCTATCCCCTTTTTCTTCTCTGAAAGAACCAAGCGGAGAGCACTGCCATGCCCCCACCTGACGACCGCGAAGGGATCAATCGCCGACATGTGCTGCAAGGCCTTTCGGCAGGTGCCGTCGGTGCCTGGATCAGCCCTTTATTCGCAGGGAGTAAAACCATGCCAGATACCCCGGCCGACCTCATTCTGTACAACGGACGCCTGCACACCGTCGATCGCAAGAAACCCCAGGCCAGTGCCGTCGCCATCAAGGACGGGCGCTTCGTGGTGGTCGGAAGCGACGCTCAGGCCATGGCACTGCAAGGCCAGGGCACGCAAATCATCGACCTGCACGGTCGCACGGTGATTCCGGGTCTCAACGACTCGCACCTGCACTTGATCCGTGGTGGTTTGAACTACAACCTCGAATTGCGCTGGGAAGGCGTACCGTCACTGGTCGATGCCTTACGCATGCTCAAGGATCAGGCCGACCGTACACCCACGCCGCAATGGGTGCGGGTGGTCGGTGGCTGGAACGAGTTCCAGTTCGCCGAAAAACGCCTGCCTACGATTGATGAACTGAACAAAGCCGCGCCAGACACGCCGGTGTTCGTGCTGCACCTCTACGACCGCGCCTTGCTCAACCGCGCCGCATTGAAAGTGGTCGGGTACACCCGCGATACACCGAACCCGCCGGGCGGTGAAATCCAGCGCGACACCAATGGCGACCCGACCGGCATGCTGATCGCGCGCCCCAACGCGATGATTCTCTACTCGACCCTGGCCAAGGGACCGAAACTGCCGCTGGAGTATCAGGTCAACTCGACCCGGCAATTCATGCGCGAACTCAATCGCCTCGGCGTCACCAGCGCCATCGACGCCGGCGGTGGTTATCAGAATTACCCGGACGACTATCAGGTCATTCAGCAACTGGCCAAGGACCAACAACTCACGGTGCGCATCGCCTATAACCTGTTCACCCAGAAACCCAAGGAAGAGCTGGCCGACTTCAAGAACTGGACCAGTACCTCCCATTACGGCCAGGGCGATGACTTCCTGCGACACAACGGTGCCGGAGAAATGCTGGTGTTCTCGGCGGCGGATTTCGAAGACTTTCTCGAACCTCGTCCGGATCTGCCGCAAACCATGGAGCAGGAACTGGAGCCGGTGGTTCGCCACCTCGTCGAGCAACGCTGGCCATTCCGCCTGCACGCCACCTACAACGAATCCATCAGTCGCATGCTCGATGTGTTCGAGAAGGTCAATCGCGACATTCCGTTTGACGGCTTGCCCTGGTTTTTCGATCACGCCGAAACCATCACTCCACAGAACATCGAGCGGGTCAAAGCCCTGGGTGGCGGGATCGCAATCCAGGACCGCATGGCGTTCCAGGGCGAGTACTTTGTCGACCGCTACGGCGCCAAGGCCGCCGAGCACACGCCACCGATCGCGCGGATGCTCGCCGAGGGCGTTCCTGTCGGCGCCGGTACCGATGCCACGCGGGTGTCGAGCTACAACCCCTGGACCTCAATTTATTGGCTGGTCAGCGGCCGCACCGTCGGTGGTCTGGAGCTGTATCCGCAAGGTTTGAGTCGCGACACCGCACTGGAGTTGTTCACCCACGGCAGTGCCTGGTTTTCTTCCGAGCAAGGCAAGAAGGGTCAGATCAAGGTCGGGCAACTGGCGGATTTGATTGCGCTGTCGGCGGACTATTTCCATATCGAGGATGAGGCGGTGAAATGGATCGAGTCGGTGTTGACGATTGTCGATGGCAAGATCGTCTATGGCACCGCCGAGTTCGAGAAACTCGGTCCGCCTCCCGTGCCGGTGGTGCCGGAATGGTCACCGGTGGTTAATGTGCCGGGCCATTGGAGACCGCTGGCGCCGATGACGGCACAGGCTCATCAATGCGTCGGGGCTTGTGCGGTGCATGCCCACAGCCATGAACGGGCGCGGTTGTCTTCGGCACCGGTCAGTGATTTTCAGGGCTTCTGGGGAGCGTTTGGCTGTTCGTGTTTTGCGTTTTGAATGTGTCCGGCGGCGGGGGTTTTGATGGTGTACATATCCATTCCTGCGGTAACGGCCACTAATGGTTCCGCCCTTACGGCGGGTTACTTGGAAAAGCGCCAAGTAACCAAGCGCCTGCGACCCTGACGTACGGTGCCTCGCTATGGCTCGGCATGCCCTCGCTCCGGTCCTGCTCCGTGGGCCCGCCGCCATCGGCCATCCATGGCCGGGGGCGGCTAACCCGGCATCCATGCCGGGTTGCCCACTGCGCAGAACCTGCGCTCGGCCTTCCGACGGGGCAGATCAAGATCAAAAGCCAAAGCAAAGCAAAGCAAAGCAAAAGCCAGATCAACAACTGGAGCGAACTCATACCTGTGGGAGCTAGCCTGCTAGCGATGGACGTCCAGACACAGCATTCATTCAGACCGCACGCGTTATCGTTAACGTCCATCGCTAGCAGGCTAGCTCCCACAGGGGAAATGCATACATCCGAAGAGCCAGGTCGGCCGGTAGGCCGCCTCGCAGTGCTGTGGCGGTAGTCGCCCCCTCGAGAGGCTTCGTTCCAGTTCTGCGCAGTGGGCAACCCGGCATGAATGCCGGGTTAGCCGCGCACGGCCATGGATGGCCGATCGCGGCGGGCCTACGGAGCAGGACCGGAACGAGGGCATGGCAAGCCTTAGCGAGGCACCGAACGAAAGGGGCAAAAGCGCTTTGGTTACTTTCCGCCGGGCCGCGCAGGCTTTTCGAAAGTGACTCGCCGTAAGGGCGAAACCATAAGCCGCCGTTACCGCAGCAACGGATATGTACACACTCATCAAAAGACGCCCAACGCGCAACAAACGCCCCGGCCGTATCCGTTTACAATGCCCAAACCTCCCGCACCGGCCTCCCCATGGACATCGACCTCGCCCGCACTTTTCTGGAAATCGTCCGCCACGGCAGCCTCGCCGCCGCAGCGGAAAAACTCCACGTCACCCAGACCGCGATCACCGCACGTGTACAGAAACTCGAAAACCAGCTGGGCAGCACGCTATTCGTGCGTAACCGCGCCGGTGCTCGCCTGACCCCGAACGGCGAAGCCTTTGTGGTCTACGCCAATCAACTGGTCGAAACCTGGGAAGCCGCACGCCGGGACTTGCCGTTGCCGGAGGGATACCACGACGTGCTGCACATCGGCGGCGAGGTCAGTCTGTGCAACCCGTTGATGCTCAGTTGGGCCGCCGAACTGCGGGAGAAAATCCCCGGCCACGCGCTGCGCATGGAGATCCGCGAAGGGGAAAATCTGCTGCGCCAACTGGAACTGGGGGTGCTGGACGCGGCGCTGGTCTATCAACCCGAATATTGGCCGCGCCTGCAAGTCGAGCAGGTGCTGGAAGAAAAACTGATTCTGGTACGCCTGGCCGGAAAGCCGGATCCCTACGTGTACATCGACTGGGGCCAGGACTTTCGCCGTCAGCACGATGCCGCGTTACCGGAGAAAGCCAAGGCGGCGCTGAGCTTCAACCTCGGCCCCCTGGCCTTGCAATACATTCTGGAAAACGGCGGCAGTGGCTACTTTCGTACCCGGGTGGTGCAGAGTTACCTGGAAAGCGGTGTACTGGAACAAGTGCCGAAAGCTCCGGAATTCAGCTACCCGACCTATCTGGTTTACTCCCGCGACCGTGACTCGGCCACCCTGCAACACGCCTTCGACTTGCTGCGCGAAGTCATCCGGTCCGACGATGACTGGTCGCAACGCTGGAACCCGCTGACCTGAGTCCGCTTTACACCGGAACATCGCGTTTGTGTCCTCTGGCTTCGGCCCGCCGGAAACGGTGGGATCGTCTAATCTGCTGGGACAACAATAACCACAGGTGAACGCAGTGAGGCAGACCACCGAGGCTTTTCGCAGCCGCTATCGCGCTGATATTCATCCACGCTACAACCCCTGGCTGCACGGCGGCTTTGTGCTGCTGTTCGGCTTGCTGGCCATCGGTGCATTCTGGAGCACCGTGCATCAGGTGCTGCCGCTGGAATGGCTGGCGGTGCCGCTGACGTTGTTGTTCTTCAACTTCGGCGTGTACACGGTGCATCGCCACCTCGGGCATCACAAAAAAAGCTTCGCGCGGATGTTCTACGCCCGCCATGCAGGCGACCATCACAGCTTCTTCGCTCCCGGCCACATGACTTACGACAGCGCCCGCGACTGGCGGGTGATCCTGTTTCCAGCCTGGCTGATCGTGGTGCATACGCTCGTCATCACCCTGCCCGTCTGGTGGCTGCTGGAGCAGTTCGATGCCAACGTCGCCGGTCTGGTCGGCGGCTGCCTCGTCCTCGGTTACCTGACCTATGAAGTGTTCCATGCCTGCGAGCACCTGCCGCCCTCGAACCCGGTGACGCGCTGGCCGTGGATCCGCCAGATGCGTCGCCTGCACGAATTGCATCACCGCCGGGAGTTGATGCAGGAACGCAATTTCAACATCGTGTTTCCACTGATGGACTACCTGTTCGGCACCCTGTATTGGGAGCCCGAGCCAACGTACCTGCACCCGACGAGAACGCCCATGACCCGCATGCAGCATCAAATCACTATTGCCGGCAACCCGATTGACGTGCTCGCCTACGCCAGCACCGTGACCCGTTGGCCGGAGTGGCACCCGTCGTCGCTCAAGGTCGAGGGCCAGGGCGGTCCGCTGCATGCCGGATCGCGCTTCGAAGAAGACATCAGGGCTGGCGGGCGCGAGGGGCATTTAAGCTGGGCGGTCAACGAGTATTTGCCCGGTCGTCGCTGGAGCGCTCGCGCTCAGGGCGATCATGGCTTGTCGTTGGTAGTGACTTACGAATGCGAGGCCGAGGGCGACGGCACCCGGTTTGTCCGCACTCTGGAATACCAGTTCAGCGGCCTGGGGATGCGCATCGCCAACCGTCTATTGCTGAAGCGGCGCATCGATCATGAATCGGCCGCGTCGATGCTGGCCTTGCGCGAAATGGCCCACAAGCACCTGGCCCCGGCAGGAGTCACTGTGTGAGTCGAACCGTCGCGTTTCGCCGTGTCGTGTTGCTGGTGATCGTGGTCATTGCCGCGTTTCTGCTGCTGATGCCGACCAAGGTGCAACCCGTGGCCTGGACGCCGCCACCAGCGCCTTCACTCACCAGTGGCCCGTACGCCGACAATCAACGTCTCAAAGGTGTGGAGCGTGTGGGCGCCGACGATATCGACGGGCCGGAAGCCTTGCTGCTGGAGGACAACGTGCTCATCACCGGCCTGCATGACGGTCGTCTGATTCGCACCAGCCTCGACGGCAAGGTCACCAAAGTGCTGGCTGATACCGGCGGCCGGCCGTTGGGCCTGGCGCGTCACCCCAATGGTTTGCTGGTGATCGCCGACGGGGTCAAGGGTTTGCTGTCGCTGGACGCTCAGGGGCGGTTGATCGCATTGACCACGGCGGCGAATGGTGTGGACTTCGGGTTCACCGACGACGTGGCCATCGACAAGTCCGGGCACTACGCCTATTTCAGTGATGCTTCCAGCCGCTTCGGATACGGCCACGACGGCGAGGCGATCATCGAGCACGGCGGCGATGGTCGCTTGCTGCGCTATGACTTCCAGAGCGGTAAAACCGCGGTCCTGCTGGATAAACTGGAGTTTGCCAACGGCGTGACCCTGGGACCGGACGAGGCTTTTGTACTGGTCAACGAAACCGGTGCCTATCGCATCAGTCGATACTGGCTGAGCGGTCCGAAGGCCGGCACCCACGACCTGTTTATCGACAACTTGCCGGGCCTGCCGGACAACCTCGCGTTTAATGGCCGGGACCGTTTCTGGGTGGCGCTGTATGCTCCGCGCAACGCACTGCTCGATGCCACGGCAGCACATCCCTTCGTGCGCAAGATGATCGTGCGGGCGATGACCGTTCTGCCCAAACCCGTGGAGAAACGCGGGTTTGTATTGGGACTGGATGTCGAGGGCAAAGTGATTGCCAATCTGCAGGACGGCAGCAGCGACAATTACTCGCCGATCACCACGGTGCGTGAGTATGGGGAGTGGTTGTATTTCGGGTCGTTGAAGGCCAGACACATGGTGCGCTTGCCGCTGGGCACTGCCCTGTCACAGACACCGAAATAATCTGTAGGAGCTGAGCTTGCTCGCGATGACGGACTGTCAGACACATCAATGTTGATCGTGCTGCCGTCATCGCGAGCAAGCTCAGCTCCTACAGAATATTGTGGGTGCCCGGCTTACCGAGGATTCATCTCGCCATCGCGCACCGCGTTATCGGTTTCTTCACGCACGCGCTCCGGGTCGAGGTCGGTGCCGTCGTCCTGGTCCATGGGGATGGCGCCTTCGTTGTTCGGCAGTTCGTCGATACCCGGTTCATCTTCAGGGTTGACGGTGGTGCGCCCCGGGCTCAACGGCTCGGGATGGGTGGGGATGGGGTCGTAGCCGCCCTGCTCTTCGCTCGGGAACTTTGGGTCATTCATTGGGGCACCTCGCATGGAGCCGTAAAGTCGGACTCTGATCATTCGAGGTGCCGGGATTTATCGCCGTTCCAATTTTTCAGCCACCGGTCGTCGGTGGCTGGAGCGACATGTCAGGATGACTGGAGTTGTTGGACGATCTTGTCCTTGACCTGCAAGCGCTTCTCCTTGAGCTTCTTCAGTGCGTCATCACTGGGCGCATCCGATTGGGCGGTTTCAGCCTTTACCACCTCGGCGTCCGCCTGCGAATACTTGTTGATCAGTGAATCCAGTAACGGATCCTTGGTGCGTTTTTGCTGGATATCTTCCTTTGAAAGTTTCAAGTCCTGATAAAGGTCGTGTGGCACCGGCATGGAACACCTCCGTTTGTTGATCGGTGGCAAACGCGATCGATTGCGTTCACCAACTATCAGAATGGCCTCGGTCGGCGGGTTCTGTCGACCGCCTATCAGACCAGCGGTGTCCGTTCGTCGTCCTGTCGCAAACCCGATAAAACCTTTGCCCGTCCGTCGGCCTCCACAGATTAACGATCACCTGATCGCCCATGAAAACCTGTATGGAGAATAACCAATGGACGGATTCACCCTGCGCCATCTCACACTGGCCGTAGCCTTGAGCACCAGCATGGGCGCGGCTTTCGCGGCCACTTCCAATGACTTCGTCGACAAGGCTGCCGCCGGTGGCATCGCCGAGATAGAAGCCAGCCGGCTGGCCCTGGAAAAAAGTGCCTCGGCCGACATCAAGGCATTTGCCAACATGATGATCACCGATCACTCCAAGGCGAACGACGAACTGGCGACCATCGCGAAAAAACACGACATCGAGGTGCCTGACACAACGACATTAGTGAAGCAGGCCAAGGAAAAGATTCTCGACATGCGTGACGAATCGTTCGACGCCGCGTACGCCAACAATCAGGTCAAGGCGCACGAAGAAACCATCGAACTGTTCAAGGAAGAAGCCAACACCGTGACCGACGACAAAGTCAAAGGCGCTACCGAACTGAAAGGTTTCGCACAAAAAATGTTGCCGGGCCTGGAAAAACACCTGGATGCGGCGAAAAAGCTGCAAGCCGCCCATCCGAGCAAGTAACGCGCACCAAAACCAAAAAGACCGCCTCCATGGATGCGGTCTTTTTGTGTGCACCGGGACTAGCCGCCGTCGGTATCGATGTCGGCGTCCGTCTCCTCGCCAGGTTTCGGGCGATCCGGATGCGGCTTGAAGCCCGGGCTGAACTCATTGTCGTTATCGGTATGGCGATTCTTCTGGTCAACCGCTTTATCGGCACTTTCCGGTTCGGCGGTTTTTGCGTCTTCTTCAAGACCACGTTGATCGTTCATATGCACCTCGTTCGTCACTGGCATTGCGCGGCTGAAACACCGGCCTTGTGAATTCGAAGCTTTGCGGCGGGCATCGTTCCATTGGACAGACCACCGATTCTGCAGGCGTTGCGGAGGCTGCGATCCTTTGATTCATCCTCACCCAAGCACCCGAGCCAAAAACGGTGCCGTTCGGCTCTTTTTGCTGTTGGCGACTTTCTGCGGCGTCCCTGCCACCACAATCCTGCCGCCCTGATCCCCTGCCCCCGGTCCGATGTCGATCACCCAGTCACTCTGCGCCACCACGCGCATTTCATGTTCGACGACAATCACCGTGTGCCCCGCCGTGACCAGCGTATTCAATTGCTCGAGCAAGCGATCGACGTCCCGCGGATGCAACCCGGTGGTGGGCTCGTCGAGCACATACAAGGTCGCGCCGCGCTGGTTGCGTTGCAGTTCGGTAGCCAGTTTGATCCGCTGGGCTTCGCCACCGGACAACTCGGTCGCCGGCTGCCCGAGACGCAGGTAGCCCAGGCCGATGTCACGCAGCACTTCCAGCGAGCGACGGATACCCGGCTGCTCAACGAACACCTCGACCGCTTCGTCCACCGTCAACTGCAACACCTGGGCGATGTTCAAACACTGCCAGGTAATCGCCAGTGTCTCGGGGTTATAGCGTGCGCCGTGGCACGTCGGGCATGGCGCGTAGACGCTGGGCATGAACAGCAACTCGACGCTGACAAAGCCTTCGCCTTCGCAGGTCGGGCAGCGGCCCTTGGCGACGTTGAAGGAGAATTGACCGGCGTCGTACCCTTTGGCCTGCGCCTCGGCTGTCGCGGCGTACAGTTTGCGCACGTTGTCGAACAGCCCGGTGTAGGTCGCCAGGTTCGAGCGCGGCGTGCGGCCGATGGGTTTCTGATCGACTTGCACCAGACGCTTGATCGATTCCAGCCCTGCGCTGACCTGGCCGCCACTGACTTGCGGTGCGTCGTCTTCCAGGCTCAGTTCTTCGGGTTCGCTGTCACTCACTCCACGCCCGAGATGCGCGCCCACCAGTTCCAGCAGCGCCTGACTGACCAGGCTTGATTTACCGGAACCCGAAACGCCGGTCACCGAAGTGAAACAGCCCAGCGGGAACTCGGCACTGAGGTTGCTCAGGTTGTTGCGGGTGATGCCCTCCAGCCGCAACCAATCGGTCGGCTTGCGGCTGGTTCGCGACTGACGGACCTGATCGGCGAACAGGTACGCGCGGGTCTGCGAGTTCGTCACGTCGGCCAGCCCCTGCGGCGGCCCGCTGTACAGGATACGGCCGCCATGCTCGCCCGCCGCCGGGCCCACATCGATCAGCCAGTCGGCACGGCGCATGGTTTCCAGGTCATGCTCGACCACGAACAAGGTGTTGCCCGCGGCTTTCAAGCGTTGCAGGGCTTCGAACAGCGCTTCGCCATCCGCCGGGTGCAGACCGGCCGACGGTTCATCCAGTACGTAAATCACCCCGAACAACTGCGAACCCAATTGCGTCGCCAGACGCAAGCGCTGCAACTCACCGGACGACAACGTCGGCGTGCTGCGCTCCAGCGCCAGGTAACCGAGGCCCAGATCGGTCAGCGTGCTGACCCGCTCCAGCAAATCCTGAGCGATCCGTTGCGCGGCCAGGCGTTTTTCCACCGACAGGTTGGGCGTGTGGCGCACATCCGGCGCGTTGGCGTGACCACTGGCGCCGTGGGCGACTCGCTGCTCACATGGAAACCGCCGACCTCGACAGTGCCCTGGCGCTGACTCAGGAACATGACGACCTGGACCTGATCCTGCTCGACCTGAACATGCCGGGGATGCACGGCCTCAATGGCCTGATCAACCTGCGCAACGAGGCGCCGACCATCCCGGTGGTGATCGTCTCCGCCGAGCAGGACAAGCAGATCGTGTTGCAAGCCATCACCTATGGTGCGGTGGGTTTCATCACCAAATCTTCGCCACGGGTGCAAATGACCGAGGCGATCCAGCAGATTCTCAACGGCAACGTCTACCTGCCGCCGGACATCATCCGCACGCAAAAAAGCGGCACCCACCGCCGGATGAACGATAACCCGAGCTTCCCGCCGGAACTGCTCCTGGCCCTGACGCGCAAACAGTTGCTAGTGCTGGAGCGCATGACCAAGGGCGAGTCGAACAAACAGATCGCCTACACCCTGGAAATCGCCGAAACCACGGTCAAGGCCCACGTCTCGGCGATCCTGCGCAAACTCAACGTGCACAATCGGGTGCAGGCGATCCTGAGTGCCGGGGATATTGATTTCGGGTCTTATCTGCGGCGTTGAGATTGTCTGGAAGACCGCGTCGCACCCATCGCCGGCAAGCCGGTCTCGCTCCCACATTGATCTGCATTGAACACAGCATTTGTGTACGACGCAGAACTACTGTGGGAGCGAGCCTGCTCGCGATGGGGCCGGCCCAGACTCCAGAGAAATCAAGACCGACCGAGCAAATGACTCATCGCCGTCTTCAGCTTCATCGGCCGCACCGGTTTGTGCATCAAGGTGTGCCCCAACTCACGAATCTGCAATTTGAGCTCATTGCTGTAGTTGGCGGTGATCATCATCGCCGGAATGGCTGAGCCGCGCCGCGCATTGATCCGGGCCACCGCATCCACACCGTTCTGCTCATCATCCAAGTGATAATCGGCAATCAGCAAATCCGCTTCTTCATGGTAGTTGTCCACCTGCCGCGCCAGGTCCTGCTCCGACAACGCCGTCACCACCAGGCACCCCCAACCTTCGAGCAACGTACGCATGCCGGCACAAATCGCCGCATCGTTATCCAGTACCCACACCCGCGCGCCGCGCAGACGCACGAGCATCGGCTCACTCATCAGCAGGCTCGGCAATGCCTTGGGTGCCGTAGCGCTCAGCGGTACTTCGACGGAAAACATCGAGCCCTTGCCCGGCCACGAACGCACGTGAATGCGGTGCCCGAGAATCCCGGCAATTTTCTCGACAATCGCCAGCCCGAGGCCCAAGCCGCGGTCCTGGTCCGGACGCTGCACATCACCGCGCTTGAACTCCTGGAAAATCTCTTCCAGGCGGTTGTCCGCAATGCCCATGCCGCTGTCCCAGACCTCGATCGACAGGCGTTGATGATGACGCCGGCAACCGAGCACCACCCGGCCGCTGTAGGTGTAGCGAATCGCGTTGCTCAACAGGTTCCGCAGGATCCGCGCGAGCAATTGAATGTCGCTGCGCACCAGCGCCGAACACGCGATGAAATGCAGCTCAAGCCCTTCACTGCGGGCCACCTGGGTGTACTCGGCGGCGAGGTTTTCCAGCAACTCGCTCAAGGCGAACGGCGCAATGTCGGCCTTGATCACCCCGGCATCGAGTTTGGAAATATCCACCAGGGTGCCCAGCAGGTTTTCCACGTCTTCCAGGGAATTACTGACGTTGCGCACCAGAATCTCGTTGGCCACCGGCTCCCGGCGTTCGAGCAAGGCACTGGTAAACAGTCGCGCGGCATTCAGTGGCTGCAACAAGTCATGGCTGACGGCGGCGAGAAATTTGGTCTTCGACAGGTTGGCCTGTTCGGCTTCGAGCTTGGCTTCGCGCAGGCGTGATTCCACGCGCCGGCGTTCGTCGATCTCGCGTAGCAGCTGCTCATTGAGGGTGGTCAGTTCCGCCGTACGTTCACGTACCCGCAGTTCAAGGTTTTGATACGCCTGGTGCAGCGCCTCGGCGGTGCGGCGGCGCTCGGTGATGTCGCGGATCAACACGAAAATCCCCACCACCTCCCCGGTGACCAGCCGATTCGGCACGTAGGAGCGAAGCATGTAGCGCTCCTGATTATTGATGTTGGTTTCGGCAAACTCGAACGTCACGCTTTCACCGGCCAATGCCCGGGCCACGTAGGCTTCCAGCCGCTGGTAATGTTGCTCGCTGTGCACCTCGCGCAGGCTCTGCCCGAGCATGACGCCGCGAGGCCAGCAGTACCATTCTTCATAAACCTTGTTGGTGAACTCGTAGACCAGATCGGCATTGAGGTAGGCGATCAGCGCCGGTACGTGGTCGGTGATCAAGCGAATCCAGCGCTCGCTTTCGCTCAGCGCTTCGGCGTGCTGGTAGCGTTCGGTGATGTCGGTGAAGGTGTTGACAAAGCCGCCGGTGGGCAACGGATGCGTGCGGATTTCCAGGACCCGGCCATCGTAAAGACGCTGCTCGCATTCCTGTACCGGGCGCCCGTTGCCGTCGCGGCTGGCGGGGGTCAGCAGGTTCAACTCGCTGTCGGCGATCACTTCAGCGAACGGCCGGTGCGCCGCCACGGGCGCGAGGCCGCTGAGTTCGAGAAAACGCCGGTTCCACAATTCGAGTATGCCTTCGGCGTTGACCATCGCCACGCCCTGGGAAAGGTTGTCGACCGCCCGTTGCAGCAAATGGGATTTCTGCGCCACCGCCTGCTCGCGGCGCACGGTTTCGCTGAGTTTGACGTCGGTAATGTCGGTGAACAGGATCACCCGCCCGCCCTCTTGGGTCGGGCGTTCGCTGACTTGCAACCAGCGACCGTTCTGCAGGCGAAACAACAGGTTTTCGTCGGCCTGACCGCGCGGTTCCTCGGTAAACACTCCGGTGGCGATCATCAGTCGCTTGACTTCGGCCAGGCGCATGCCGGCGTTGATCCGCACCCGACTGTTGCCCCAGAACGCCTTGAAGCGGCTGTTGAACAGCACGATTCGCTGGTCGGCATCGAACAGTACAAAAGCGTCGGAAATGCTCTCGATAGCGTCGATCAAGTGTTGATGCGCGGTTTCTGCACGCAAGCGCGCTTCGCTGACCAAATGATTGCCCGACTTGAGTTCGGCCATGGCCTGGTTCAAGGCGTCGGTACGCTCACGCACCTGTTCGGCCAGCACCACCGAATGCTGGAACGCCGCGTACGGGTCGTTGCCGCGGGTGATACCGGATTCGATCCGTTCGATCAGCGCACCATTGATGCGCTGCAGTTTCTGGTTTTCGTGCCGCAGGCTGGCGATTTGCGCCTGAAGCTCAACGATGTCCAGGGGACCGGCCTCGGGCAATGGCAACCCCGGTGAAGGTCTGGTTGATGTGCATGCCATTGAACTGTTCTCCGTAGGTGTTGAAACCCATCACCCGCTGGTCACGCAAAAACGTACCGATCTGCTCCAGGCTGCCGCCGTCTTCCAGTTCCAGACGCCTGAGAAAACAATCGCAGCCGATGGTCAGCAACAGGTCACCGAGGCGTTCCTGCAAACCCTCGAACAGATTTTGCAAGTTCGGCAGCATCGGGCCGGGCGTCATGACCGTGAGGACGATGCCGTTTTCCACCGCACAGTAGAAACTCAGGCTCAGGTCCGGATGAACTTGCTGGATCGCCCGTACGTAGTACTGATCGTTGATCCGCACCGCCAGCGGGTGTGCGGCGAAGATCCGGTGATCGAGCTCGGCCACGGGCACGCCGATGTGCCGGGCGTACTCCTCGGCGGCGGGTTCGGCATTCAGTTCGAAAACCCGACGCGAAGCTCTGTCGGCCCCGGTGACCACCAGTTTTTCCGCCCGCGGCAGGATGTGGTGGGTCGTGAAGACTTCGAAATCCAGCCAGGTGTTGACCAGCACCACCACCGCCGCACCACTGTGGAACTCGCCACCGAAGTACACGTGGGTATGGGTCAGGTAATTGTCGTCGCCGGCCGAACCGCCGAAATGCGGGATGTCGCCCAACGCCGCGCTCAGCGCCGCGAGGACCATTTCTTCACGGCTGGACAAACCATCAAGCAAGGTCAGGGCAAAGCTGTTGCTCTTGATCGGCGCCAAGGTGTTGCTGCGACAGCCGCTGACCAGACGTTCGACCATTTGCTGGGCGTCGATCAGGCTGAATCGCTCCATCTCGTCGATCAGTTCGGCGTCGATGGAAAAATGCCGATGGTCGAAACCCACCGCCGTCACGCAGTTGCGGCCATAGCCCGACGGGGTGATTTCACCGGCGCTGGTGCAGCCGACCAGGCGAATACCGCCGAAGCTTTGTTGCAAGGCCTGACCCAGCGCCTGCAAGTCGTATTCGGCGGAACAGAAAAACAACACGAACCCCAAATGCGGATGCAATAGCTGCCGCGCCAGTTCCTGAGCCACCTGTTCGGCATCGGTCGACTGGGACATTGCACTGACGACACCTTCGCTCTGAACCTGCTGCATCGTCGCCTCCCGCAGGTGCGCATGTATGAGGTTGGAGTGTACGAAGGCCGTGGGCTGCTACGTATGCTACTTGGGTAGCGGTCAGGCGGTTCGATGGGATGAGAGATCTGGCAAACACCGTCGATCCCTTGTAGGAGCGAGGCTTGCCCGCGAAAGCGGTGTGTCAGTCGACATTAATGTTGAATGTGACGGCCTTTTCGCGGGCAAGCCTCGCTCCTACAGGGGATCTGCGTTGTGTCCGGGTTACCAGGTCAGCACCGCCCCCACCGCAAAGGTGTCGGTGTCTTCGTTCTGCGCGCTGGTGTCGTGGCCGTTGATTTCGAACTGGTTGTACTCGGCCACCAGCTTCAGGTTGTCGTTGACGTCATGAAACAGCGCAATGCCGCGAGTCTCGTAGTCCGCGCCGCTGCCGACCACGCCGTTGCCGTCGTCCTTGGTCTTGCCGTAGGACAAGGCCAGGCGGTTTTTCCCCAGTTTGTAGGAGCCCTGCAACAGGTAACCGTCACTGTCGACATTGCGCAAAGTCGGTTCGCCGGCGTTGTTGGTGAAGAACGGGTTGATGCCCTTGGCCTGGAAGCCGGAACCGGTCAGTGACAACCCGCCCATTTTCGCTTGAACGCCGTACCCGACACCTTTGGACGTGACGGATTGAACCGTAGCGTCGGTATTGTCCGAAGTCTGGTAGCTGCCGTTGACCCAGCTGTAAATCTTCGCTCCGGCGACGTCGAACTGATAGGTGATTTCGCTCTCGGTCCGCGGATTCTCCTGATACGCCTTGCCCGTCGGACTGCTGTCGTTGGTGTCCACCGGGTCCATGATCCCCACCGCCACCCGCAAGCCGTCCATCACCGGGGTAGGTTAGGTGATCTGCGAGGTCGGGAACGGGTACGGATAACCGCTGCCGATGTTGCCGAACGACACCCCGCCACCATCCACCAGCCCCAGGGTATCGCTGACCTGACCGTAACCGGCGAGCAATTCATCAAGCAGGATGTTGGAACGGGCGAACAGGCCGAAGTCCTTGCCGATCAGC
Organism: Pseudomonas sp. LBUM1651; assembly: GCF_059716135.1. Taxonomy (NCBI): domain Bacteria; kingdom Pseudomonadati; phylum Pseudomonadota; class Gammaproteobacteria; order Pseudomonadales; family Pseudomonadaceae; genus Pseudomonas; species Pseudomonas sp. LBUM1651. Next base: position 3,346,242 of record NZ_CP166805.1, read on the forward strand.
ACTTCGCCCCATTCCGGGTTGGCCACCGTGCCGTAGAACTGCCGCACATCGATGGCAGTGTCGGTGCCGTTGGTTTCGCTGTCGTTGATCGTCACCCAGAACGACGCCCGGGCGCCGAGCTTGAGATCATCGACCTGCTTGCCCATGTTGAAGCCCAGGTAGTTGGGCAGAAAGCCCATTTTGACTCGCGCCTGTCGACGATCGTATTGATCACCGGCACGGTCCACATCGCTGTTCACATAAAACGCGTTGATGTAGCCGTCTGTGGAAAATGTGGTCTGGTCCTTGTCGTACAGCATGATCTCGGCTTCGGCGATCGAGCTCAAACCGAGGGTCGACAGACTGGCGATCAAGGCTGGCAAGTACCGATGCTTGAAATTCTTATTGTTGTGCATGACGCGCTCGCAACGGGGGACTGGATGTCGGAGGCGATTATCGAAAGCTGACCGGCGGCGTTATACGCTGCCTTCGAGGTGGTTTTGAAGTGCTTTGGCCTGGCGGGTGGCGTGCAGCAAGTTCGGCGTAAGACCGGGCCGCGACGAGGGCCCGGAACTTAGGGTGTAAGACGGCTAGGCGCCGGCTCTGAACAGCATGTAGGCAGCGACCACGACGCAGACGCTGGCGAAGCCGATCTGCAGGGCCCTGGCCGGGACTCGGGCGCAAAGCTGTCGGCCAATGATCATGCCGATCACGCTTGCGACGATGAACGACACGCCCAGGCCATCGATCCGCACTCCGGCATGAAACGCACCGATCACGCCGATGGCGGAAATCAGACTGATCACCATCAGGGACGTTGCCACAATCCCGCGCATCTGCACATCGGTCAGTTGCTTGAACGCCGGGACGATCAGAAACCCGCCACCGACCCCGAGCAACCCGGAAACAACACCGGTCACCGCGCCGAGTGCCGCCAGGGTTGCGGTGCATTTGGCGGTCCAGGAAAAGCGTCCGGTCTGTTGATCGAGCATGCAGTTTTTCTGGCCCCAGTTGGCGTGCCCGTGATCGCTCGGGCCTTCGTCCTGGCGCTCGCGGCGCAGCATCCGCCAGGCCACCATGACCATCAGCAGGCTGAACAGAATCATCAGAATCTTTTCCGGTAACTGGTGGGCGAAGTAGATGCCGACCGGGGAAAAAATCGCCCCCAGCAAAGCAATCAACAGCGCCGCGCGGTAACGCACCAGACCATGGCGCAAACCGTCAATCGCCCCGACCGCCGCCGCGCTTCCCACCGCAAACAAGGCGACGGGTGCCGCCTGAGTCATGGTCAAACCCAACCCCAGTACCAGGGCCGGCACGGCAAGAATGCCGCCCCCGGCACCAGTCAATCCGAGGACAAGGCCCATGGCCACGCCAAAAAAACTTGCCAGCAACATAGAACGCTCGTAATCCATGACAAAAGCCGGGAACGCCCGGTATCGATGACTGACAGGATAGAGCCCGCGCAGCTTTTTACATCAATTGAATTGTTGTAGGGCTGGTCAGCGCAGGGAAAATGACACTACCCTCAAGGCCTGTCCCAAAAGAAACGGCCACCATGCCTGCCTTGATTGAAGCCTTCCTCGACCCTGCCTCGTCGACCTACAGTTACGTGATCTACGAAGCCGACGGCGGTCAGTGTGCGATCGTCGACCCGGTGCTCGATTACGACCCGGCTGCCGGGCGCACCGCCACCACCCAGGCGGATAAAATCATCGCCTTCGTCCGCGAACACCGTTTACACGTGCAATGGCTGCTGGAAACCCACGCCCATGCCGATCACCTGTCCGCCGCGCCTTATCTGCGCCGGGAACTGGGCGGCAGGATTGCGATCGGCCAGTCGATCAGCAAGGTTCAGGGGGTATTCAAAAGCCTGTTCAACCTTGAGCCGGAATTTGCGGTGGACGGTTCGCAGTTCGATCACCTGTTCGCCCCGGATGAATCGTTCATGATCGGTAACCTCAAGGCCACGGCCCTGCATGTACCCGGTCATACGCCGGCGGACATGGCCTACTTGATCGGCGGCCATCTGATTCTCGTGGGCGACACACTGTTCATGCCCGACGTGGGCACCGCCCGCTGCGACTTTCCCGGCGGCAATGCCAATCAGTTGTTTGCCTCGATCCAGAAGTTGCTGGCCTTTCCGGCCAGCGTGAGTCTCTACGTCTGCCACGATTACCCGCCTGAAGGCCGCGAACCCCGGTGCATGGCAACGGTGGGCGAGCAGCGCAAAAACAACGTCCACGTTCGCGACGGAATCGATGAAGCCGAGTTCGTTGCGATGCGCACCCAGCGTGATGCGGGGTTGGGCATGCCGACGCTGCTGCTGCCGGCGATTCAGGTGAACGTGCGGGCGGGGAATTTGCCGCCGGCCGAGGATAACGGCGTGACATACCTGAAAATCCCCCTGAACAAACTCTGACCTGTAGGAGCCGGCTTGCTGCGGGCGGCGTTCCGACGATGGCGATTCCGAAACCGCCATCGCTGGCAAGCCAGGCTCCTACAATTCCGGGGTGTCACACCAATCAGAGTCCACCACAAAACCTGTAGGAGCCCGGCTTGCCGGCGATGGCGATCCCAAAGCCGCCATCGCTGGCAAGCCAGGCTCCTACAATTCCGGGCTGTCACACCAATCAGAGTCCACCACAAAACCTGTAGGAGCCCGGCTTGCCGGCGATGGCGATCCCAAAGCCGCTATCGTCGGAACGCCGCCCGCAGCAAGCCGGCTCCTACAGATGGGTGATGTTGCGCGAATCGCGTAGTTGGCAAGTCAATTGGCCAGGGTCAACCCGTTCGCCGGCAACGGCAGCGCAGTTTTATAACGCACCTGCTTAAGCGCAAAACTCGAGCGGATGTTGGCCACGCCGGGGACTTTGGTGAGGAAGTCCATCATGAAGCGCTCCAGCGACTGAATGGTCGGCACCAGCACCCGGATCAGATAGTCCGGATCGCCCGCCATCAAATAGCACTCCATCACTTCAGGGCGATCCGAGATCGCTTCCTCGAAATGCTGCAACGCCTCCTCCACCTGTTTTTCCAGGCTGACGTGAATGAACACATTCACATGCAGCCCCAGCAGATCGGCATCCAGCAACGTCACTTGCTCGCGAATCAGCCCCAATTCTTCCATCGCCTTGACCCGGTTGAAGCACGGCGTCGGGGACAGGTTCACCGAGCGCGCGAGGTCGGCATTGGTGATGCGCGCGTTCTCCTGAAGGCTGTTGAGAATGCCGATGTCGGTACGGTCCAGTTTGCGCATGAGACAAAACCACCTGCTTTTTATGTTTATGCAGATTTTTTATCCTCAAATGATCTCAAGCGCAACGAAACAGAGAGAAATATTCTTCTTGGCCGGGCCTATGATTGTTGTAGGACAAGATTTCTTCCACAGAGGAATGACGGTCAGCTCACTACAAGAAATTCACAAGATCGAGCGTAGAAGCCATGAACCAAGCGTACGAACCGCTGCGCCTGCACGTTCCCGAACCTTCGGGCCGCCCAGGCTGCAAAACCGACTTCTCCTACCTGCGTCTGACCGACGCCGGCACGGTGCGCAAACCCGCCATTGACGTAGAACCCGCCGACACGGCCGACCTGGCCAAAGGCCTGATTCGCGTGCTCGACGATGAGGGCAATGCCCTCGGTCCGTGGGCCGAAGGCGTCCCGGTCGAGATCCTGCGTAAAGGCATGCGCGCCATGCTCAAGACGCGGATCTTCGACAACCGCATGGTCGTCGCCCAGCGGCAGAAAAAAATGTCGTTCTACATGCAAAGCCTTGGCGAAGAAGCCATCGGCAGCGCCCAGGCTCTGGCCCTGAACATCGACGACATGTGCTTCCCGACGTATCGCCAGCAAAGCATCCTGATGGCGCGCGAAGTACCGCTGGTGGACCTGATCTGCCAACTGCTGTCCAACGAGCGCGATCCGCTCAAGGGCCGTCAGTTGCCGATCATGTACTCGGTGAAAGAGTCCGGCTTCTTCACCATTTCCGGCAACCTTGCCACCCAATTCGTACAAGGCGTGGGCTGGGGCATGGCGTCGGCGATCAAGGGCGACACCAAAATCGCCTCGGCCTGGATCGGCGACGGCGCCACTGCTGAATCCGACTTCCACACCGCCCTCACCTTCGCTCACGTTTACCGTGCGCCAGTGATCCTCAACGTGGTCAACAACCAGTGGGCGATCTCCACGTTCCAGGCGATTGCCGGTGGTGAAGCGACCACGTTTGCCGGTCGTGGCGTCGGTTGCGGTATTGCCTCCCTGCGGGTTGATGGCAACGATTTCATCGCGGTCTACGCCGCCTCTGCCTGGGCCGCCGAACGCGCCCGCCGCAACCTCGGCCCGACCATGCTCGAATGGGTCACCTATCGTGCCGGCCCGCACTCGACATCCGATGATCCATCCAAATACCGTCCTGCCGACGACTGGAGCTACTTCCCGTTGGGCGACCCGATTGCGCGCCTTAAGCAGCACCTGGTGAAAATCGGCCACTGGTCCGAAGAGGAACACGTCGCCGTCAGCGCCGAACTGGAAGCTGAAGTCATCGCTGCGCAGAAAGAAGCCGAGCAGTACGGCACCCTCGCCGGCGGCCAGATTCCGAGCGCCGCGACCATGTTCGAAGACGTTTATAAAGAGATGCCGGAGCACTTGAAGCGCCAGCGTCAAGAGTTGGGGATCTGACATGAACGATCACAACAATAAAATCGAGTTGGAAACCGCCATGACCACGACCACCATGACCATGATCCAGGCCCTGCGCTCGGCCATGGATGTGATGCTTGAGCGTGACGACAACGTCGTGGTGTTCGGCCAGGACGTGGGCTACTTCGGCGGCGTATTTCGCTGCACCGAAGGCCTGCAGAACAAATACGGCACTTCCCGCGTGTTCGATGCGCCGATCTCCGAAAGCGGCATCGTCGGTGTTGCCGTGGGCATGGGCGCTTACGGTTTGCGTCCGGTGGCCGAAATTCAGTTCGCCGATTATGTATACCCGGCGTCGGACCAGATCATTTCCGAAGCCGCCCGCCTGCGCTATCGCTCGGCCGGCGAGTTCACCGCACCGATGACCCTGCGCATGCCTTGCGGCGGCGGCATCTACGGTGGCCAGACGCACAGCCAGAGTATTGAGGCGATGTTCACCCAGGTCTGCGGCTTGCGCACGGTCATGCCATCCAACCCGTACGACGCCAAAGGCTTGCTGATCGCCTCCATCGAAAACGATGACCCGGTGATCTTCCTCGAACCAAAACGCCTGTACAACGGCCCGTTCGATGGTCACCACGAACGTCCGGTCACCCCGTGGTCGAAACACCCGGCCGCACAAGTGCCGGACGGTTACTACACCGTACCGCTGGACGTCGCCGCCATCACCCGTCCCGGCAAGGACGTGACCATCCTGACCTACGGCACCACCGTTTATGTGTCGCAAGTCGCCGCTGAAGAAACCGGGATCGACGCTGAAGTCATCGACCTGCGCAGCTTGTGGCCGCTGGACCTGGAAACCATCGTCAAGTCGGTGAAGAAAACCGGCCGTTGCGTGGTCGTTCACGAAGCGACCCGCACTTGCGGTTTTGGCGCCGAACTGGTCGCCCTGGTGCAAGAGCACTGCTTCCACTACCTGGAAGCGCCGATCGAACGCGTCACCGGTTGGGACACCCCCTACCCGCACGCGCAAGAGTGGGCGTATTTCCCTGGTCCGACCCGTGTGGGCGCGGCTTTGAAACGGGTTATGGAGGTCTGAATGGGCACGCACGTTATTAAAATGCCGGACATTGGCGAAGGCATTGCAGAAGTTGAACTGTCGGTGTGGCACGTCAAGGTCGGCGACATGGTCGTCGAAGATCAGGTGCTGGCCGATGTAATGACCGACAAGGCGATGGTCGACATCCCTTCGCCGGTGCACGGCAAGGTGATTGCGCTGGGCGGTGTGCCCGGCGAAGTCATGGCGGTTGGCAGCATCCTGATCAGCATAGAAGTCGAAGGCGCGGGCAACGTTAAAGAGTCGGCTCAGCCTGTGGTTGCCGCTGTGAAAGAAGCACCCGCGCCAAAAGCCGAAACCGTTGTAGAAAGCAAACCAGCTCCTGTTGCGGCGCCGCGTGCTGCCGTATGCCAAGGCCCGATGGTGGCTCGCGAAGCCGATGAACGCCCGTTGGCGTCCCCGGCCGTGCGTAAACATGCACTTGATCTCGGCATCCAGTTGCGTCTGGTGCGCGGCACCGGCCCTGCCGGTCGCGTGCTGCACGAAGACCTCGACGCCTATCTGGCGCAAGGTCAGTCGAATGCATCGACCGCCACCGCCGCATACGCACAGCGCAACGACGAAGAACAAATCCCGGTCATCGGCATGCGTCGCAAGATTGCCCAGCGTATGCAGGACGCCACTCAACGCGCTGCCCACTTCAGTTATGTCGAGGAAATCGATGTCACTGCCGTGGAAGAACTGCGCGCGCACCTGAACGAAAAACACGGCGCGACCCGTGGCAAGCTGACGCTGCTACCGTTCCTCGTCCGCGCACTGGTCGTCGCCCTGCGCGACTTCCCGCAGATCAACGCCCGTTACGACGACGAAGCGCAGGTCATCACCCACCTTGGCGCGGTGCATGTCGGCATCGCCACCCAGGCAGACATCGGCTTGATGGTGCCGGTAGTGCGTCACGCTGAAGCTCGCAGTTTGTGGGACAGCGCTCAGGAAATCTCCCGTCTGGCCACCGCCGCGCGCACTGGCAAGGCCGCCCGCGAGGAACTGTCTGGCTCGAGCATCACCCTGACCAGCCTTGGCGCCCTGGGCGGCATCGTCAGCACGCCAGTGTTGAACCTGCCGGAAGTGGCCATCGTCGGCGTCAACAAAATCGTCGAACGCCCGATGGTGGTCAAAGGCCAGATCGTGATTCGCAAGATGATGAACCTCTCCAGTTCCTTCGATCATCGCGTGGTCGATGGCATGGACGCGGCGCAATTCATCCAGGCCGTGCGTGGCCTGCTCGAACAACCCGCCACCCTGTTCGTGGACTCTTTTTAACTGGAGCAGACATGCAGACTTTGAACACCACACTGCTGATCATCGGCGGCGGCCCTGGCGGTTATGTGACGGCGATTCGTGCCGGTCAACTGGGTATTTCGACCATTCTGGTGGAAGGTGAATCGCTGGGCGGTACGTGCCTGAACATCGGCTGCATTCCGTCGAAGGCGTTGATCCACGTTGCCGAGCAGTTCCATCAGACTCAGCACCACAGCAACAACTCGGCATTGGGCATCAGCGTTTCCGCGCCGACCCTCGACATCAGCAAAAGCGTCGAGTGGAAGGACGGCATCGTTGACCGCCTGACCACTGGCGTCTCGGCACTGCTGAAGAAAAACAAGGTTCAGGTCATTCAGGGCTGGGCGAAAGTGATCGACGGCAAGACCGTTGAAGTCGGCGACACGAGGATTCAGTGCGAACACCTGGTGCTGGCCACCGGATCGAAAAGCGTGAACCTGCCGATGCTGCCGATTGGCGGGCCAATCATCTCCTCAACCGAAGCCCTGGCGCCGACGTCGGTGCCGAAACGGCTGGTCGTGGTCGGTGGCGGTTACATCGGTCTGGAGCTGGGGATTGCCTATCGCAAGCTCGGTGCCGACGTCAGCGTGGTCGAGGCGCAGGATCGCATCCTGCCAGCTTACGACGCCGAACTGACCCAGCCTGTTCACGATGAATTGAAAAAACTCGGCGTGAAGCTTTACTTGAAACATAGCGTTCAAGGCTTTGATTCCAATAGCAATACATTGCAGGTTACCGACCCGAACAGCGACACCCTGAACCTGGAAACCGATCAGGTGCTGGTGGCGGTTGGTCGTAAACCGAACACTCAAGGCTGGAACCTCGAAGCGCTGAATCTGGACATGAACGGTTCGGCGATCAAGATCGACAACCGCTGCCAGACCAGCATGCGTAACGTCTACGCCATCGGCGACCTGAGCGGCGAACCGATGCTTGCGCACCGGGCCATGGCTCAAGGCGAGATGGTGGCCGAGTTGATCAGCGGTAAAACCCGCGAATTCAACCCGACCGCTATCGCTGCCGTGTGCTTCACCGACCCGGAACTGGTGGTGGTCGGCAAGACCCCGGACGACGTCAAGGCGGCGGGTCTGGACTGCATCGTTTCGAGCTTCCCGTTCGCGGCCAATGGCCGGGCGATGACTCTGGAGTCCAAAAGCGGCTTCGTGCGGGTCGTCGCTCGCCGGGACAATCATGTGATTGTCGGTTGGCAAGCGGTGGGCGTGGGTGTTTCGGAACTGTCGACCGCGTTTGGCCAGAGCCTGGAAATGGGTGCGCGGCTGGAAGACATTGCCGGGACCATCCACGCGCATCCGACGTTGGGTGAAGCGGTGCAAGAAGCGGCGTTGCGTGCATTGGGGCATGCGTTGCACCTGTGATTGATGGTGGCCCCATCGCTAGCAGGCTAGCTCCCACATTTGGAATGCGTTCTCCTGTGGGAGCTAGCCTGCTAGCGATTTCTTGAGGCCAACTCGATTTATCTGTCTGTCATCCGATAGTCCGGGCTGCGAAATGGGCCCGGAATGAAGTATTGTTGTCCCCATCCAAAAAACGTCAGAAGCCTTGAACCGTTTCGGCGGTTGTTAAGTGATAGAGGGTGTCATGGGTAACGAAAGCATCAATTGGGACAAGCTGGGTTTTGATTACATCAAGACAGACAAGCGCTATCTGTCGCACTGGCGTAATGGCGAGTGGGACAAAGGCACCCTGACCGAAGACAATGTGCTGCACATCAGCGAAGGCTCCACTGCCCTTCACTATGGCCAGCAGTGCTTCGAAGGCCTGAAGGCCTATCGTTGCAAGGACGGCTCGATCAACCTGTTCCGCCCGGACCAGAACGCCGCACGCATGCAACGCAGCTGTGCGCGCCTGCTGATGCCACAGGTGTCCACCGAGCAGTTCATCGAAGCCTGCAAGGAAGTGGTCCGTGCCAACGAGCGCTTCATCCCGCCTTACGGCACCGGCGGCGCGCTCTACCTGCGTCCGTTCGTGATCGGCGTGGGTGACAACATCGGCGTGCGTACCGCACCGGAATTCATCTTCTCGATCTTCTGCATCCCGGTCGGCGCTTACTTCAAGGGTGGCCTGACCCCGCACAACTTCCTGATCTCCAGCTACGACCGTGCCGCCCCACAAGGCACCGGCGCGGCCAAGGTCGGTGGCAACTACGCCGCCAGCCTGATGCCCGGCTCCCAAGCCAAGAAAGCGCATTTCGCCGACTGCATCTACCTGGACCCGATGACCCACACCAAAATCGAGGAAGTCGGTTCGGCCAACTTCTTCGGGATCACCCACGACAACAAGTTCGTGACCCCGAACTCGCCGTCGGTACTGCCGGGCATCACCCGCCTGTCGTTGATCGAACTGGCCAAGACGCGTCTGGGCCTGGAAGTGGTTGAAGGCGACGTGTTCATCGACAAGCTGTCCGACTTCAAGGAAGCCGGCGCTTGCGGTACGGCTGCCGTGATCACCCCGATCGGCGGCATCAGCTACAACGACCACCTGCATGTGTTCCACAGCGAAACCGAAGTCGGTCCGGTCACCCAGAAGCTCTACAAAGAGCTGACGGGCGTACAGACTGGCGAGATCGAAGCGCCAGCAGGCTGGATCGTCAAGGTTTGATCTGACGTTGCTGTTCGTTTAAGCACAAAAGCCCGGCCATCACTTGATGGCCGGGCTTTTTTACGTCTGCGATTGATGGTGAGAATTGATGCGTGATGCTACTACAGCATAAAAAAATCAATTATCTCAGCGTATAACAGCAATATCTTGATGTTGATTCGAAACAGGAAACGTTGGCTCGGCAGTCGATGGCAGCGCCAGGTTAAAACGCGCACCCATCTCTTTTCTTCCCCGCGGTGTCAACGCCAGCGCGCGGCTGTCCAGGTCCTGAGTCAGCCATTGGCGCTTGATCGCCGTTTGTAACAACGCCGCCCCCAACGAACCGCCCAGATGCGGCCGACGCATGCTCCAGTCCAGGCATGGGCAGGCGAAGCGGCGGCGCAACGTATTAAGGTCCTTGACCTCGATCCCCAATCCTTCGAATAACTGCTCGCCGCTGTCGCTCAGCTGATAGACCTGCTCATCGGTTTCCAGCAACCACCCTGCCTCGATCATCCGATCATGCAGCAGCACCGCCAGCGTACCGGCCATGTGGTCGTAGCAGGTTCGGGCGAACTGCAGACGATCCGGGGTGCGCGAGTTGAAGGTCGGCGCGGCGTTCTGGCCGATCACCATCAACGCTTCCAGTGCCTGGGCGACGCGCTTGTCCGCCAGGCTGTAATAGCGATGGCGGCCCTGGACATGCAAGCGCAACAGCGCCAGTTCCTTGAGTTTGGCCAGGTGCGCGCTGGCGGTGGAGGCGCTGACCTCGGCAATCGCTGCCAGCTCGGTGCTGGTGCGAGCGTGGCCGTCCATCAATGAGCAGAGGATTCTGGTCCGGGCCGGTTCCGCAATCGCGGCGGCCACTTGAGAAACGCCGATGTCGTGTTGTTCTACGTTCATATTTCGCTCCCGGACGAATCAAGGGCCTTTCGGACTGGAGATAGTAGCAACACTTTTTCAACCACGAACAAGACTGCGACCCATGGACCCGATCATCGCTGCGACTCATGCCGACCCTTATCCTTATTACGCGCAGTTGCGCGCTCAAGGCGGGCTGGTTTTTCACGAAGGACTGAAACTGTGCGTAGCCAGCAGCGCCAAGGCTGTCGCTGCGGTGCTCGCGCATGCTGACTGTCATGTGCGGCCGGCTCATGAGCCCGTGCCGAAGGCGATTGCCAGCGGTGTGGCCGGTAAAGTCTTCAGTCAGTTGATGCGGATGAATGAAGGCGAACGCCAGCGCTGCCCGAGGTCGGCCATTCAACCAGGGCTGGCGATGATCGACAGGGATGAGATCACTGCATTGGTCGGCGCGCGATTGATCAGCCCGGACGCCGATGGGCTGCACAAGGCGATGTTCCGTGGCCCGGTTTGCGTGGTGGCGGCGCTGCTGGGGTTCACGCCTGCGCAGGGCCGGGTCGTCAGTGAGCTGACCGCGGTCTTTGTCGCGTGCCTGTCGCCCCTCAGCGATCAGGCGCAACTGGACGCTGCCCATACGGCGGCGGAACAGTTGAGCGGCTATTTCATTGAGTTGCTGGATGATCCGGAAAATCAAAGCACCCTGCTCGCCGGTATTCGCCAACGGCTTGCGGGGACATCCTCCGACAGCGATGCAATGATCGCCAATCTCCTCGGCCTGCTCTCCCAGACCTATGAAGCCACCGCCGGGCTGATCGGTAACGCGTTGTTGGCGCTGATTCGAAACCCACAGTGGCTGAACGATTCGATCAACATTGACGACCTGGTGGCCGAAGCCCAGCGTTTCGATCCATCGGTGCAGAACACCCGTCGGTTCGTCGCCGCACCCTGTGAAATCGAAGGCGTAACGCTGAATACAGGCGACGTGATTCTGGTGCTGCTGGCCTCGGCCAATCGTGACCCGCAGCTCAATGACCAGCCTGATACCTTTATGTTCAAACGTCCGGAGCGGCGCAGTTTCACCTTCGGTTCAGGGCGTCATCAATGTCCGGGGCAGGTGCTGGCCCTGAGCATCGCCAGCGCCACGTTGACGCAGATTCTGGCGTTGAAACCCGCACTGGACCGACTGACCTGGCACTACCGCCCTTCCCTCAACGGCCGGATCCCGTTGTTCTCGTGAAAGGCCACTTTATTAGTTACATCAGGTTAAAGGTGAAATGACTGGCGATGCGTTTATCACGAAGGGCTTTCTCCATACAGTCACGTTGATAACAGTCAGCGAGGCGCCATCGATGCAAACCCAACTGGACAAGTCCCTGAGTGCTTTTGCGCGAGCAGACCTCCTGCAAGGCCCAACGCCCATTCAACGCGCCGAACGTCTCGAACAGCTGTTGGGCCTGCAGACCCGGGGAATCAGCCTGTTTCTCAAGCGCGACGATCACATGTTGCTGGGCGGTGGCGGCAACAAACTGCGCAAACTCGAATTCCACATCGGTGCTGCGCAAAAGGCCGGTATCGATACGATCATTACCGTGGGCGGCGTTCAGTCCAACCATGCGCGACTGACCGCGGCGGTCTGCGCGCGTCTGGGCATCGACTGTGAATTGATCCTCACCCGCTCCGTCCCCAAATCCGAGGTGGATTACGAACTCAACGGCAACGTGCTGCTCGACCAATTGTTTGGCGCACAGCTACAAGTGTTGGCCGCAGGCACCGACTCACTCGCCCGGGCCGAGAGTCGAGCGGTTCAACTTCGGGAATCGGGGCGCAAGGTGCTGGTGATTTCCATGGGCGGCTCAACCCCCCTGGGCAGTCTCGGGTATGCGCGCTGCGCAGCGGAAATCGCGGAGCAGGAGACGGCGCTCGGCCTCACCTTCCATCAGGTCGTGGTGCCCAACGGCAGCGCCGGCACCCACGCCGGGCTCGCGACCGGTTTCCAGTTGCTGGGTCGAGGCACATCGGTCATCAAGTCCTACTCGGTGTTATCGGATCGGGACTCGTCAGCGACCCGAACCCTGAAACTGACCCAGGACACCTTGGCGTTACTGGGCAGCAACGCCATCGTACGGCCCGAGGACATCGTGATTGACGGCAGTCAGTTGGGCGAGGGTTACGGCCTGCCGACCCAGGCCATGCAAGACGCCGTACGCCTGATGGCTCGCGCGGAAGGTCTGTTGATCGACCCGGTGTACTCCGGCAAAGCGTTTGCCGGCCTGTTGGCCGATCTGAAACAAGGTCGTTTCCGCGAGGGCGACAACGTGCTGTTCGTGATGACCGGCGGGACACCGGGGTTGTATGCCTACCGAGAGACGTTTCAGGGTTAGCGCATGCCAGGTTGACCGCGTTATCGTTCATCGCCAGCAAGCCGGCTCCTACAGTGTTCTGTGTCGATCAAAGACCCTGTAGGAGCCGGCTTGCCTGGCGATGGCGCCCTGTCAAACGACGCATTCGTCCGCCGATACAGCAATCAATCATCCCGCGTCAGCACTTCCAGCAACTCAATCTCGAAAATCAGGTTCGAATTCGGCGTGATCTTGCCCATGGTGCGCTCGCCATAGGCCAGATGCGCCGGCACCAGCAACTTGCGCTTGCCGCCGACCTGCATGCCCATGATGCCCTGATCCCAGCCCTTGATAACCCTCCCTGTGCCAATCACACACTGGAAAGGCTTGCCTCGGCTGTAGGAAGAATCGAATTCGGTGCCGTCTTCCAGCCAGCCGCGATACTGGGTGGTGATCAGTGCACCTTTGACGGCGGCTTTGCCGTCGCCCGGCTCGATGTCGATGATTTGCAGTTCGTCGTTCATGCTTCTACTCGTTTACGGTCGCCCGGGTCCGGGGCGCGGACGGAGGTTTTCGCAGAATTCGGCGCCGAAGGCAATCCATGGAACCGAAGCCCTTGGCGCCCGCTCACATGAGTATCGACCTCGTGCTCAGTAAAGGACGCTCTGATGACCGACCCACGATCACTGCGCAGTTTCATTCCGCCCTACATTCTCAATCGAATCATCGCCCACGGTTCCGAGCGTCAGCGCTCCAGCGCGATGGTCACGCTGACCCATGTGCGTACGCTTCGGCATACGCCGGGGTTACCGGTGCCTTCTGCTGCGGCGACGATCCTGCCCCCCTCCGTTCAACCCGGCCAGGTCCAGCGCAGCATTCATGATGCGCAAGGCAAAATGCTTCTGCCGGGAATGCCTGTGCGCCTTGAAGACCAGCCAGCGACGGGCGATCCTGCGGTTGACGAAGCTTACGATGCAATGGGCGCCAGTCATGACTTTTTCTGGAAGGTGCTGGGCCGCGACTCCATCGACAATCAGGGTTTTGCGCTGATCGGCAGTGTGCATTACGGCCAGAATTACGAAAACGCATTCTGGAACGGCGCGCAAATGGTTTTCGGGGATGGTGATGGCGAGATCTTCGAGCGCTTCACCCGCTCGCTGGATGTGATCGGGCACGAGCTGACTCATGGTGTGATCGAAAGCGAAGCCGGCCTGGTCTATGCCAACCAGTCCGGGGCATTGAATGAGTCGATATCGGATGTTTTCGGGGTGCTGATCAAGCAACGTGTGCTGGGTCAGACGGCCGCAGAGGCGGACTGGCTGATCGGCGCCGACCTGCTGACGCCTCGCATCAAGGGCGTCGGTTTGCGTTCGATGGCTCATCCGGGCACGGCTTACGACGACCCGCTGCTCGGCAAGGACCCGCAACCGGACCATATGCGCAAGTTCGTCATCACTCAGGAAGACAATGGCGGCGTGCACATCAATTCCGGAATTCCCAACCGGGCGTTTTATCTGTTGGCGCAAGCCCTGGGCGGCTTTGCCTGGGACAAGGCCGGGCGCATCTGGTACGACACGTTGTGCGACAAACGTTTGGGCGGCGATGCGTCATTCGAGCAATTCGCGCAACTGACCGTTGCCCACGCTCGCAACCGTTTCGGCACCGAGGAGGCTCGAGCGGTAAAGCACGGATGGGCCGAGGTGGGTGTCAAATCGAGTCAGGAGGGTTCATGAAAACGCTGCCAACATTGGGCGATGAAGCCGTCGTTCGTCTTTCGCGCCAGGGTGGTTTCGCGATGGTCCACGCGTTGACCCGTCCCCGTGAAATCGAGTTCGCGCAATGTGATCTCGATCAGCGCACGCGTATTTGCACGTTACTGGAGGGTTGTCTGCCCCTGACCCGCGAATCTTCCGGCCAGGGCGATCAGCGCTTCTATCAAATCGAAGTGCGCTACCGCCTCAATGAGCAGGACGACTGGCTGGTGCTGAAAGTGCCCGAGGATCAGGCGCCGGGGGAATTGGTGCATTTGTGGGACAAAGGAGAAGTTCTTTAGGGCTTCGGATGCCATAGCGCAGGCGTGTGAACTACCATAAGCACACCTTCCGTGATGATGGCCAGCCATGATGGCAACCCCTGAATGAACTTCGTCTGGACCAGCGCAGCCCTCGGCACAATGGTGCTTGCCCTGATCATCGCGCTGATCTGCCGCGAACGTTCGCTGCGCAAGCAGCTGGCCAAACATCGGGCGCTGATTGCCAGTCTGTCCGAACGGCAGACTATCCACCAGGACAGCGACGCCGAACGCTTCAAGCGCAGCCAGTACTTCGCGCGTATCGGAACCTGGGACTGGGATGTCGACACCGACCGGCTCTACTGGTCGGACGCGATCTACGGCATGTTCGGTTTCAAGATCGGCGAAGTGACACCCTCCTACGCCCTGTTTTGCGCCTGCGTGCACCCGGACGACCGGGTCAAGGTGCGGACCGGTGAGCTGCGTTGCCTGGAAACCGGCGAGAACCATGACGAGGAATACCGGGTCATCTGGCCCGACGGCACCATCCGTTGGTTGCGCGAGACCGGCAACGTGGTGAAGAACGATCACGATGAAACGATCAAGATGATGGGCGTGGTCCGCGACATCACCGAAGAAAAAGCTTCCGCCAGTTATTTGCAGCACCTGGCTCATTTCGACCCGTTGACTGGCCTGCCCAATCGTCTGGTGCTCGAGGAACGTTTGTCCGAGGCGCTGGAACACGCGCGCATCAGTGCCACCCGAGTGGCGCTGGTGTTTGTCGACCTCAACGGGTTCAAGGCCATCAACGACCATTACGGCCATGCCGCCGGTGACCGCGTCCTCGTCACCACCGCCACGCGCCTGAAGCGAATCCTGCGTTCAACCGACACCGTCGCCCGCATCGGTGGCGACGAATTCGTGGTCATCCTCCAGGGCCTGCCTCAAGGCAGCAGTCTGCAAGACGAAGCCCGCAGCATCTGCCAGAAAATCTTCGTGGAACTCTCACCCCCCGTGACCATCGGCACCGACCAACGCCACATCGGCACCAGCCTGGGCGTCGCCGTGTTCCCGGACCATGCGCCGAGCATGGACCGCTTGATTCATATTGCTGACTTGGCGATGTATGCGGCTAAGCGCAGTGGGAATAATCAATATCGGTTGGGTGAGCAGGGGTTGAGCCATAGTCGGGTGGAATGAAGGGTAAAAAAAACATTCCTCTTGGTTGCGAGTGAAATACGCAACGACGCGCCATTCATACAATCATTGCCAACCTGGCTGACGCCCGTCATCGCAGCCTTTATCCTTGTGCCCCCCGCCGTACCGAGTTCTGGAGTTTCCCAATGCCCCATGAAGGCAACCTGTTGCAAGCCGCTGTCGTGTTTTTGTTCGCGGCGGTGCTCACCGTTCCTTTGGCCAAGCGCCTGCAACTGGGGGCGGTGCTGGGCTATCTGTTTGCTGGCGTGATTATCGGGCCGTCGGTACTGGGCCTGATCGGCAACCCGCAAAGCGTCAGTCATATTTCCGAACTCGGCGTGGTGTTGCTGCTGTTCATCATTGGCCTGGAACTGTCGCCACGGCGCTTGTGGGTGATGCGCAAGGCGGTGTTTGGCGTCGGCCTGGCACAGGTGCTGCTGACCGGGTCGGTGATTGGCGTGGTGGCGCTGTTCGTGTTTGGCCAGCCGTTGAATAGCGCGATTGTGCTGGGCTTGGGCTTGGCCTTGTCGTCCACTGCGT
The DNA here is from genome assembly GCF_059716135.1 of Pseudomonas sp. LBUM1651. Lineage (NCBI taxonomy): Bacteria > Pseudomonadati > Pseudomonadota > Gammaproteobacteria > Pseudomonadales > Pseudomonadaceae > Pseudomonas > Pseudomonas sp. LBUM1651. The sequence goes on from NZ_CP166805.1 coordinate 3,362,803, forward strand.
TTGGCTTGCAAAGCCTGGCTGAGCGCAAAGAGCTGACCAGTCCGCATGGGCGCCTGGCCTTTGCAATTCTGTTGTTCCAGGACATCGCCGCGATCCCGCTGATCGCCATGGTGCCGCTACTGGCGGGCGGCGATCACACCACCAGCGCGGCCCAGGATTTGAACCACGGCTTGCGGGTACTGGGCAGCATTGCAGTGGTGGTCATTGGCGGTCGCTATCTGCTGCGACCGGTGTTCCGCGTGGTGGCCAGGACCGGTTTACCGGAAGTCTCCACCGCCACGGCGCTACTGGTGGTGATCGGCACGGCGTGGCTGATGGACCTGGTGGGCGTTTCGATGGCGCTGGGCGCGTTCCTCGCCGGTTTGCTGCTGGCGGACTCCGAGTATCGCCACGAGCTGGAAGCACAGATCGAACCCTTCAAGGGTTTGCTGCTGGGACTGTTTTTCATCAGCGTCGGCATGGGCGCGAACCTGAGTTTGCTGCTCAGCGCGCCTATCACGGTGCTGGGGCTGACGCTGCTGCTGATCGCCATCAAGCTGCCGCTGCTGTTTGTGGTGGGTCGACTGGCTGGTGGCTTGGGCAAGGTCAGTGCGATTCGCCTCGGCATCGTGCTCGCCGCCGGTGGTGAATTCGCGTTCGTGGTGTTCAAGATCGGCCGGGATCAGGGCTTGTTCGAGACTCGCCTGTACGACCTGCTGGTGCTGACGATCACGCTGTCCATGGCCGTGACGCCGCTGTTGCTGCTGATCTGTGCGCGACTGGTCAGCCCGAAGGTGCAGCCGGTGGTGGTGCCGGAGAAATTCCGCGAGATCGACACCGACGAACCCCGCGTGGTGATCGCCGGCATGGGCCGGATGGGGCAGATCGTCGCCCGTATCCTGCGAGCGCAGAACATCAAGTTCGTGGCCCTGGACACCTCGGTGGAAACCATCGAGCTGTCGCGCAGTTTCGGCGGCGTACCGGTGTTCTATGGCGACCCGATGCGCCCGGAAATCCTCAGCGCGGCCAAGGTCGAGCAGGCAGAGTACTTCATCATCGCCACCGATGATCCGGACACCAACATCAAGACCGCCGAGGTGGTGCACAGGCTGTATCCACACATCAAGATCATCGCCCGCGCCCGTAACCGCCAGCATGTGCACCGGTTGGTGGACCTGGGGGCCGAGGCGATTCGCGAAACCTATTATTCGAGTCTGGAAATGAGCCGGCGCACGTTGGTAGGACTGGGGCTGACCCAGGCTCAGGCCGATGCGCGGATCAAGCGCTTCAAGCATCACGATGAACAGGTGCTGGAAGCGCAGCATGCGGTGTATGACGATGCGGCGAAGGTCTTGCAGACCGCGCAGGAAGCCAGGGCGGAACTGGCGAAGCTGTTTGAGTCGGATCAGCTGGAAGAAGAATCCAGCAAGACTTGAGGTGAATTTGAGGGCCTCTTCGCGGGCAAGCCTCGCTCCTACAGGTCCTGCGCCGTCCTTGTAGGAGCGAGGCTTGCCCGCGAAGAACGATAACGCGGTGTATCTGAATAAATAACGACTTCAAGGAATCCACAATGGCCGTTGACCCACCCAACCCCGCCCTCAAGGAAATCTTCAACGCCGAGCGCCTCCAGCACATCGCCACGGAGATGACCGCGGTCTACCCCGCGTTCAACGCCAAGGCCTTCCTGAAAATGGCCAACGACGGGCTCGCCAAGTTGTCGATCATGCAGCGCATGGCGCGGGTCAGCGAGTGCCTGCACGCTGTCCTGCCGTTGAGTTATGAAGCGTCGCTCGAGGTGCTGCGCGCCCTAGCCCCGCGCCTGAACAGCGGCTTCGTCAGCATCTCGCTGCCCCATTACGTCGCGACCTATGGCGGCCACGCGTTCGAACACTCCATGGACGCGCTCAAATACTTCACCACCTTCGGCTCCGCTGAATTCGCGATCCGCTATTTCCTGCGCAGCGACTTCGAGCGCGCTCTGGCGGTGATGCACGAGTGGTCGCGAGACGAAAACGAACACGTACGGCGTCTGGCCAGCGAAGGCTGCCGCCCGCGTCTGCCGTGGTCATTTCGACTGGAGCAGATCCAGGCCGACCCGACCCTCGCCGCCGCCATCCTCGACAACCTCAAGGCCGACGACAGCCTCTATGTGCGCAAGTCGGTGGCCAACCACTTGAACGACATCACCAAGGACCATCCCGAGTGGGTGCTGGACCTGATCGAAGGCTGGTCGCTGGACAACAGGCACACCGCGTGGATCGCCAAACATGCACTGCGCAGCTTGATCAAACAGGGCAACCCGCGAGCACTGGCGATCATTGGTGCGGGTGGCAAGCCTGAAGTCGACATCATGGAGGTGAAAGTCGAACCGGCGGTGATTGCGTTGGGGGAGAAAATCACCTTGTCCTTTACCGTTAAATCCACGGTCGAGAACAGCCAGCGACTGGTGATCGACTACGCCATCGATTACGTCAAGGCCAACGGCAGCACTTCGGCGAAGGTATTCAAGCTCAAGGCGCTGACATTGCCTGGCCACGCAGCCGCCCGCCTCAGCCGTGGCCAGCACATCAAGGAACTCACCACTCGCAAGCATTACGCCGGCCGGCACGCCGTGCACCTTCTGGTGAACGGGGAACGGCTGGCAAGCACGCAGTTCGACATTACCGCTGACGCTGATTGACCGCGTTGCGGGACCGGTCGGGCAGCATGCGTGTCAGGGTGTTGTCACGGACCCAGTAGTGATGGAACAGCCCCGCCGCCGCGTGCAATCCAATCAGCCAGTAGCCGCTGCTGCCGAGCAGTTCATGCCAGTACTTGAACTGTTTGGCCAGTTCCGGATTCACCGCCACCGGCGACGGCAGGAAAAAATCGAACCAAGGCATCGGCTTGCCTCCCGCCGACAGCATCAGCCAGGCCAGGATCGGTGTGGCGATCATCAGCGCGTACAGCGTCACGTGCATCAGGTGTGACACTGCAGTTTGCCAAGCGGGAAGCGCCGGGGTGATGGGCGGGCGAGGCGTGAGTCGCCCGAGCAAGCGGACCCAGACCAAGGCAAAAATGCTCAACCCGAACACGCCGTGCAGAACGAGAAACAGCCCCCTCAGAGCATGCCCCTTGGGCAGTAGGCCCTTGATTTCGAGGCAGACATACACACCGGCGAACAACACCAGCATTAACCAGTGCAAGGTGATGGACAGTTTTGCATAGTGCTGCGGTGTTGAGTCGCGGGTCATAAGGGGCCTCGTGATTATCATGACCGGCTGCCGACCATTCGCGCAGCCCGGGCCCGGTAAACCACCGAACCGACGGCGTGCACCTTGCACGCCGAGTCTTAAGGCAATCTGAAGACCGCCCCGGTTACGCTTTCTGCCACCTTCAGATTCCGTTAAGAAATGCCTTCGATACTCCTCCCACACTTAACCTGGGAGGCGTTTTCCAATGCCCGATTTCGACTGGAACATCCCCCTGCCCCTGCACCTCGGCCAAGCCGATGCACCGCAGATGAGTCTGGTCAGAGCGTTGCCGGATGAGCCCCAACGTCCAGTCTTCGAAGCCTTTATTCAGCAACGATTCCGCAAGGCCCACGGCGCCGATATCCGCCACTTCATGCCGGAGCTGTTCGGCATGAACAACGCATCCGGCGAAATCTGTGCAGTGGCCGGCGTACGCCTGGCCAGCGCCGAACCGCTGTTTCTGGAGCGCTACCTGGACGAACCGATTGGCCCGCTCATCAGCGCCGCTGCCGACCAGGCGGTAGACCGGGCCTGCATCGTCGAGGTGGGCAACCTGGCCGCCAGCGACACCGGCAGTGCGCGAATGAGCATCATCGCCATCACCTACCTGCTGGCCATGGGCGGCCTGGAATGGGTGGCGTTCACCGGCAACATCGGGCTGGTGAACAGCTTCCATCGCCTCGGCCTGAAACCCGTCACCCTGTGTGCGGCCGACCCCGCGCGGCTGGGTGATGACCGCCACAGCTGGGGCAGCTACTACGAGAGTAAGCCATGGGTCCACGTCGGCAACATCCGCGCCGGTTTCGTCCATCTGCGAAACATCGGGATGTTCAATCGCCTGGGTTTGCCGTCGTCCATTGAGGAATCCAGCCATGTCGCCTGAAATGGAGCGTTTTAAGCAGGCTTTACGCAGCCATGCCGAACGCAAGACCAATGCCATAGCTCTGTGGGGCGATCAGTTGAAACTGGACTACGCCACCCTGTACGCCGAAGTAACGTATCGCCAGCAACGCCTGCGCGATGAAAACGTCAACGTGGTTGCACTGGCGCTGGACAATGGCGTTGAAGCCATTCTCTGGGACCTGGCCGTGCTGTTCGAAGGCCTGACTTGCCTGACGTTGCCCCCCTTCTTCAGCCCGACGCAACGCCGCCATTGCCTGGAACACAGCCAGGCCGAACTGGTGATCGCCGAGTCGGAGCAGGAAGACGAACTGCAAAGCGCCGGGTACGAAAAAAGCGGGGAGTTCTGGCGGCGAACCTTCAGCGGCCCGAACCGTATGCCCGAAAGCACCGCCAAACTGACCTTCACCTCCGGCACCACCGGCACACCGAAAGGCGTGTGTCTGAGCGCCGAGAGCATTTTGCGCGTCGCCCGTGAGCTGGATCAGGCCAGCAAACCCACTCACCCGCAGCATCACCTCGCTTTGCTGCCCTTGGCGATCCTCCTGGAAAACCTGGGGTGCTATGCCGCGCTGTATGCCGGCGCGACCTTGAGCCTGCCCAGCCAGAAAACCCTCGGCATTCAGGGCGCCAGCGGTGTCGATGTGCCTCGCCTGCTGGGTTGCCTGGCCGCCCGCGCACCGGAAAGCCTGATTCTGGTGCCGCAGTTGCTGTTGATGCTGGTCAGCGCCGCCGAACAAAAAGCCTTCGCGCCCTACTCGTTACGTTTTGCCGCCGTGGGCGGCGCCCGGGTTTCCGAGGAATTGCTGCAGCGCGCGCAACGCCTAGGGATGCCGGTTTACGAAGGCTACGGATTATCGGAATGCGCGTCAGTGGTGTGCCTCAATCGGCCGGAGGCGCAACGCCCCGGCAGCGTCGGCAAGCCACTGCCCCATGTGCACATTTGTCTGGCCGACGACGGTGAAGTGCTGATCAAGGGTTCAACCTTGCTGGGTTATCTGGGCGAGGCGCCGCACACCGATGAATGGTGGCCCACGGGCGATCTCGGCGAGTTCGACGCCGAAGGTTTCCTCTACCTCAAGGGGCGCAAGAAGCATCAGTTCGTCACCAGTTTCGGCCGCAACGTCAATCCGGAGTGGGTTGAGGCCGAGTTGACTCAACGCCGCCATATCGCCCAGGCCTTCGTCTACGGCGAAGCAATGCCGCGCAACCATGCGCTGCTCTGGCCCCATCGCCCGGACTGCAGCGACGCAGCACTGGCCGCCGCCGTGGCCGAGGCCAACGAGGCGTTGCCCGATTACGCCCAGGTCCATCACTGGACCCGTCTGGACCAACCGTTCACACCGGCCAATGGCCTGCTCACCGCCAATGGCCGCCCGCGCCGCGACGCCATCGTCGAGCGCTACCGGGCGCAACTGACTGAATCCACGCTTTCCAAGGAATCCGCATCATGAGTTTTTTCGACACGCTGCAAGAAGCCACTCAACAAGAACGCCACGAGCTATTCAATCTGCCCATCATTCGTGACGCCCTCGCGGGCAAGGTCAGCCTGGAGAGCTATCGGGCCTTCCTGGCACAAGCCTATTACCACGTGCGTCACACCGTGCCATTGATGATGGCCTGCGGTGCACGCCTGCCGTCGCGCCTGGAATGGCTGCGTGAAGCAGTGTGTGAGTACATCGAGGAAGAATACGGCCACGAAAAATGGGTACTCAATGACATCGAAGCCTGCGGCGGCGACAAGGATGCGGTGCGCGATGGGCGTCCGTCCTTGCCGATCGAGTTGATGGTCAGTTTTCTCTACGACCTGATTGCCCGCGACAACCCGGTAGGCCTGTTTGGCATGGTCAACGTGCTCGAAGGCACTAGCATTGCCCTGGCCACCCATGCAGCCGGCAGCATTCGCGTACGCCTGGACTTGCCGGAAACTGCCTTCAGCTACCTCAGCTCGCACGGTTCCCTGGACATCGAACACATGCAGACCTACCGCCGACTGATGAACACCCTCGACGATCCGGCGGACCAGGCCGCGGTGATTCACGCCTCAAAGGTGGTCTACAAGCTCTACGCCGACATGTTCCGTGGCCTGCCGCGTGACGGGGAGAACCTGCATGCGCCTGTCTGAGGCTCGCGTGGTATTGACCGGCGCCAGCGGTGGCATTGGCCTTGCGATCGCGTCAGCCTTGTGTGCCAGCGGTGCACACGTATTGGCGGTGGCCCGGCATCGCGAATCCCTGGAGCCGTTGCTCGCGCGCTATCCGCAGCACCTGTGCTGGGTCGATGCCGACCTGACGTTCCTCGCCGACCGACGCAAAGTACTGGCCGCCGCCGAAGCTATCGGCGGCATCAACCTGCTGATCAACGCCGCCGGGATCAATCATTTCGCCATGCTCGAACAGCTCGAGGACAGCGACGTCAACGCCATGCTCGCGGTGAACATCAGCGCGCCGATCTGCCTGACCAAACTATTGTTGCCGCTGCTCAAGCAAGCCGAGAGTGCGATGGTGGTGAACGTCGGTTCTACCTATGGGTCGATCGGCTACCCCGGCTACGCCAGCTATTGCGCCACAAAGTTCGCCTTGCGCGGTTTTTCCGAAGCCCTGCGCCGGGAGTTGGCGGACACCCGGGTCGGCGTTCTCTACGTCGCGCCACGCGCCACCCGCACGAGCATGAACAGCCCGGCGGCGCAGGCCTTGAATGACGCTCTGAAATCCAATGTCGATGCCCCCCAAACAGTCGCCTCGGCGGTGATTCACGCGATTGCCGGCGACCGTCGTGATTTGTATCTGGGCTGGCCGGAGCGCTTTTTCGTGCGCCTCAACAGCCTGCTGCCCAATTTGGTGGACCGAGGCTTGCGCAAGCAATTGCCGCTGATCCGTCGCCTGAGTCAGAAGCCCGAGAACGAGAACCTCAAACCATGAAAAATTTTACCGTTTGCCTGCTGCTCACCGCCCTGAGCCAAAGCGTTTGGGCATTGGACACCGCTGACCAGCAACGCCTGACCGGCATCCAGCAAAGTTGGGCGCACATTCAATACGAACTGCCTGCGGACCAGCGCACCGCGGCGTTTGAAAAGCTCGCCGGCCAGGCTGCTGCGTTTACCCGGGAGCGCCAATCGGTGGCCGAAGCCTGGATCTGGTCCGGCATAGTCACCAGCAGTTGGGCCGGAGCCCAAGGCGGATTGGGTGCGTTGAGCAAGGTCAAGGACGCGAAGGTCGATCTGGAGAAAGCGCTGGTGCTCGACCCCAAAGCGCTTCAAGGCTCGGCCTATACCAGCCTCGGCGCCCTGTACGACCGCGTTCCCGGCTGGCCCATCGGTTTTGGCGATTCGGACAAAGCCGAACAGTTACTAAAACAAGCCTTGCAACTCAACCCGAACGGCCTCGATAGTCTGTACTTCTGGGGTGATCACCTCTACCGTCAAAAGCGCTACCGCGAAGCCAGAAGTGCGCTGCAAAAAGCCCTGCAAGCGGACCCAAGGCCAGGCCGGGAAACTGCCGATGCCGGGCGCCGCAAGGAAATCGAAGCGTTGCTGGTGGACGTGAACAAGAAACTCGACTGACAGGAGTCCGTGTGCGCTTATTACTGATCGAGGATGACGTGGCGCTTGGCGAAGGCATCCACCAGGCGCTGGGTCGCGAAGGCTATACCGTCGACTGGCTGCAGGACGGCAGCAGCGCCTTGCACGCGCTGCTCAGCGAAACCTTTGACCTGGCGGTGCTCGACCTTGGCCTGCCGCGCATGGACGGGCTCGAGGTGCTGCGGCGCTTGCGCGACAGCGGCTCCAACTTGCCGGTACTGATCCTCACCGCGCGGGATGCCACCGAGGATCGCATCGCCGGACTCGACGCCGGCGCTGACGATTACCTGATCAAGCCCTTTGATCTTGCGGAACTCAAGGCTCGCCTGCGGGCTTTGTTGCGGCGCAGTGCCGGTCGCGCCCAGGTGCTGATCGAACACGCCGGCATCAGCCTCAACCCCGGCACCCAGCAAGTCAGCTATCAGGGCGAACCGGTAGCACTGACGCCCAAGGAATATCAACTGCTCCATGAATTGCTCTCGCCACCGGGCCGGGTCATGACCCGCGATCATCTGATGCAGCTGCTGTATGGCTGGAACGAAGAAGCCGAGAGCAACACTCTGGAAGTGCACATCCATCACCTGCGCAAGAAATTCTCCACCGACCTGATTCGCACCGTTCGCGGCGTCGGTTACCTGGTGGAGGAGCGTCGATGACGTCGATCCGTCGCCGTACGCTGACGTTGATTATCGGCCTGATGCTGGCCGGTCTGGCCGTGATCAGCGCTCTCAACCTGCACGACAGCAATCACGAAATCGCCGAAGTCTACGACGCCCACCTCGCGCAAAACGCCCGCTTGCTGCAGGGTGTAATGCGCATGCCGATGGCGAGCAAGGAACACACCGAGCTGTACCAGGCGTTCAACAAGGCCTTGAGCGAAGCGGTACCGAGGGTTGACGGCCACCCTTATGAAAGCAAACTGGCGTTTCAGGTCTGGAATCAGCAGGACGAAGTGCTGGTGCACACCGCCAGCGCCCCCTCCTTCACCGCCCCCCCGTCGAAACCCGGGTTCAGTGATGTCGTGGACTTGAACAACCGCCACTGGCGCGCATTCCTGCTCGAAGACAAACAGAATCACCTGCGCATCTGGGTCGGCGAGCGCGACGACGTGCGTGCTGATCTGGTCGACCGGATCGTGCGGCACACCTTGTGGCCCAATATTCTGGGCAGCCTGATTCTGGCGGCCATGGTCTGGCTGGCCATCGGCTGGGGCCTCAAGCCGCTGGCGAATATGGCAGCGACCTTAAGGGCGCGGCACAGCGGTTCGCTCGAACCGCTGCAATTGAACCCGCTGCCCAGCGAACTGGAACCGATGCAAGCGGCGCTCAACCGCATGCTCGCGCAGATTCAGGAAGTGCTCGGTCGCGAACGGCGCTTTATCGCCGATGCGGCCCATGAAATGCGCACCCCGCTGGCGGTATTGCGGGTGCATGCGCAAAACCTGCTGGAAGCCGGTACCGAACAGGAACGTCGAGAATCCCTGGAGTTCCTGATCGCCGGTGTCGACCGCACCAGCCGTCTGGTGAATCAATTGCTGACCATGGCCCGCCTTGAGCCCAAAGCCGTGACGCCCGAACTGCAACCCATCGACCTGACCGAAACCGTACGCGACAGTCTGGTCCAACTGACGCCGTGGTTATTGAGTCAAAACCTCGAGCTGGCCTTCGACGTCAACGACCAACCCCTGCCCGTGGTTGCCGACGCCGCCGCCATCGACATTGCCCTGAACAACCTGATCACCAATGCTGCGAATTTTTCACCGGTGCAGGGCGTTATCACCGTGCAATTGAGCCAGGCCGACGGTTTCTACAACCTCAGCGTCGAAGACCAGGGTCCTGGCATCGATGATGCGGATCGCGGGCGATTGTTCGAACGTTTTTACAGTCGCGGAAATGCGCAAGGCGCCGGGTTGGGGTTGACGATTGTCAACACCATCGCCACTCGGCTGGGTGGCCGAATCACCCTGGTCAATCGCCCGGAAGGCGGGTTGCGTGCCACGTTGTCGATTCCGGATCGCGGCCTCCTGTAGGAGCGAGCTTGCTCGCGATGGACGCCAGAACGCCGCGTTTAGTCAGGTGCCCCGCGTTTTCGTTAACGTCCATCGCGAGCAAGCTCGCTCCTACAAGGGATCGGGGCCCAGCAGTAATCCCTGCTCACGCTCACACAATTCCACCACGTAATCCCACAATACCCGCAGCCGCACGGATTTGTGCAGCTCGCGGCGGGTGCTGATCCAGTAGCTGCGCTGGATGCTTTCATCCGGAAACAACGGTACCAACTCTGGATCGGCACTGGCCATGTAGCACGGCAACACCGCGATCCCCAGGCCCGAGCGCGCCGCCTGTTGCTGGGCGATGACGCTGGTGCTGTGGAAGACCACCTGCGGGTTGCGGCAGAAGCTGTTGAGGAACATCAATTCCTGGCTGAACAGCAAATCGTCGACGTAACCGATCCAGGCATGACGACCGAGGTCTTCGCGACTGCGCAACGGTGGCGCACTGTCGAGATACGCCTGGCTGGCATACAGCGCCAGGCGATAGTCGGTGAGCTTACGCGTGACCAGCATGTCGGCGGACGGGCGCTCCAGATGGATGCTGATCTCGGCTTCGCGGTTGAGAATGCTGACAAAACGTGGCACCGCCACCAGTTCCACTTCCAGCCCCGGATAGCGTTCGAACAGCCCGTTCATGCGGCTGGCGAGGAACATGATGCCCAGCCCTTCCGTCACGCCGACGCGAATCTTGCCCAGCGGCGCCGTCGATTGGGTGATCTCCTCCTGAGCCAGCAGCGCAACGTTTTCCATCGCCTCGGCGTGTTTGAGCAACGCTTCGCCGGCCGGGGTCATCTCGTAGCCCTGGGCGTGCTGGACGAACAGCGCGGTACCGAGACTCTTTTCGATGGCCTCGATGTGCCGGGCTACCGTGGCGTGAGTGGTGTTCAAACGGCGGGCGGCAGTGAGCAAACGCCCGCTGCGCTGCAATTCGAGAAAAAACCGCAGGTCATTCCAATCGAACATGAACCGTCCTTAGGGCTACGCTGTTTAAAAACGCACAGCGGCTGCGCAAAAACTAACATTCTTTTGACGAAAGCTAACAACTAGGATGACCGACAACAAGAACAACAATACGAGGTCAGGGATGCAGACTTCCCTTGATGAATACGACTACATCGTGGTCGGGGCCGGACCGGCCGGTTGTTTGCTGGCCAATCGGTTGTCGACCAACCCGCAACACCGGGTGCTGCTGCTTGAAGCCGGCGGCCGCGATAACTACGCGTGGATTCACATCCCCGTGGGTTACCTGTTCTGCATCGGCAACCCACGCACCGACTGGTGCTTCAAGACCGAAGCGCAACCCGGCCTGCAAGGTCGCGCCCTGAGTTACCCGCGTGGCAAGGTGCTCGGCGGCTGCTCCTCGATCAACGGCATGATCTACATGCGCGGCCAGGCCCGCGACTATGACGGCTGGGCCGCCGACGGCAATCCCGGCTGGAGCTGGAATGACGTCCTGCCGCTGTTCAAGAAAAGCGAAAATCACTTTGCCGGCGACTCGGAATTCCACGGCGCTGCCGGCGAATGGCGGATCGAGCGTCAGCGGCTGTCATGGCCGATTCTCGACGCATTCCGCAGCGCTGCCGAACAAAGCGGCATCGCCAGCATCGACGACTTCAACCAGGGCGACAACGAAGGTTGCGGCTATTTCCAGGTCAATCAGAAGGCCGGTATCCGCTGGAACGCGGCCAAGGCGTTTCTCAAACCGGTTCGTCACCGCCCCAACCTCACCGTGTTGACCGACGTCGAAGTCGATCGCGTGCTGCTGGAAAACGGCCGCGCATCGGCGGTCAGCACGCGCTGGCAGGGACAGGCGAAAATCTTCAAGGCGCGTAAGGAAATCATCCTCTGCGCTGGTGCCGTCGGCTCACCGACCATCCTGCAACGTTCCGGCATCGGCCCTCGCCCGCTCCTGGAAAAACTGGGGATCGGCGTGGTTCATGACCTGCCCGGTGTGGGCGGCAATCTGCAGGATCACCTGCAACTGCGGCTGATCTACAAACTGGAAAACGCCCGGACCCTGAACCAGATCGCCGGCAGCGTCTGGGGCAAAATGGGCATGGGTTTGCGTTACCTGTATGACCGCAGCGGACCGCTGTCCATGGCGCCGAGTCAGCTCGGTGCGTTTGCCCGGTCAGGGCCGGAACAGACCTCGGCGAACCTCGAATACCACGTGCAACCCTTGTCGCTGGAGCGTTTCGGCGAGCCATTGCACGCCTTCCCCGCCTTCACCGCGTCGGTCTGCGATTTGCGCCCGCAAAGCCGTGGCCGAATCGACATTCGTTCGGCCGATCCGCAGGAAGCTCCGCTGATTCAACCCAATTACCTGAGCCATCCGGAAGACTTGCGCGTCGCGGCTGACGCCATCCGCCTGACCCGGCGCATCGTTTCCGCCCCCGCCCTGCAAGCATTCAAGCCGGTGGAATACCTGCCCGGTGACCGCTTGCAGACTGAAGAAGAACTGCACGAAGCCGCCGCCCGCATCGGCACGACGATTTTCCATCCGGTCGGCACCTGCCGCATGGGCAACGACGCCGACGCGGTGGTCGATGCGCAGCTCAAAGTCCATGGCATCCCCGGCCTGCGCATCGCCGATGCGTCGATCATGCCGCGCATCACCTCGGGCAACACCTGTTCGCCTACGCTGATGATTGCCGAAAAGGCTGCGCAACTGATTCTTAACCCCATTACAAGGAGCATTACCCCGCCAAAGGAACTGGTTACGCACCCGTGAACCTTGCACGGACATGACTGTAGGAGCGAGCTTGCTCGCGATGAACCAGAGAGCGCACGTGGGTGTCAGGTTTACAGCGTTATCGTTGACGACCATCGCGAGCAAGCTCGCTCCTACAGGAAATACACCCGATACATCGACAGGAGCGGCACCCGCCCACAAGGCAGGCGCCGACAGTGGAACAACAAAAACAATCACTGTGAGGGATACCGATATGTCAGAACATGTACAGCCTCTGGAAATCACACGCAGCGTCGACACGAGCCGCGACACCCGCAAAGTCATTTTCGCGTCGTCACTCGGGACGGTGTTCGAGTGGTACGACTTCTTCCTCTATGGCGCCCTCGCGGCGGTCATCAGCAAACAGTTTTTCGCCGGGGTCAACGACACCACCGCGTTCATCTTTGCGCTGATGGCGTTCGCCGCCGGTTTCATCGTGCGGCCCTTCGGCGCGCTGGTGTTCGGTCGATTGGGGGACATGATCGGGCGTAAATACACCTTCCTAGCCACCATCATCCTCATGGGTGTGGCGACGTTCTGCGTCGGACTGCTGCCGACCTACGCGAGCATTGGCATCGCCGCGCCGATCATTCTGGTGGTGCTGCGCATGCTTCAGGGTCTGGCCCTGGGCGGTGAATATGGCGGCGCTGCAACTTATGTCGCGGAACACGCGCCCATCGGCAAACGCGGTTTCCACACCAGCTGGATTCAGTCCACTGCAACCCTTGGCTTGCTGCTGTCGTTGCTCGTGGTGCTGGGTTGCCGTTATTTCACCGGTGACCAGTTTGAAGTCTGGGGCTGGCGGATTCCGTTTCTGTTTTCGATCGTGCTGCTGGGCATCTCGACCTGGATTCGCCTAAGCCTGCACGAATCACCCGCGTTCGTGAAAATGAAAGAGGAAGGCAAACTCTGCAAGTCGCCGCTGCGTGATTCCTTCGGCAAATGGGAAAACCTCAAAGTTGTGCTGATCGCCCTGTTCAGCATCAACGCCGGACAAGCGGTGACGTTTTATGCGGCGCAGTTTTATGTGCTGTTCTTCCTCACCCAGTTCCTGAAAATGGACCCGGCACTGGCCAACAGCCTGTTGATCGTCAGCGTGATCATCGGCGCGCCGTTCTTCATTTTCTTTGGCTGGCTGTCGGACAAGGTCGGGCGCAAACCGGTGTTGATGATCGGCCTGTTGCTGGCTACCGCATTGTACTTCCCGATCTTTAAGTCCATCGCCCACTACGCCAACCCGGCCATCGACCAGGCCAGCCGCCAGGCGCCGATCACCGTACTGGCCGACCCGGCCACTTGCACCTTCCAGTTCGATCCGGTGGGCAAGGCGAAATTTGACAGCCCTTGCGACAAGGTCAAAACCTTCCTGGTGAAACAGGGTCTGCCCTACATCAGCCAGGCGGCACCTGCCGGCAGCGGTGTGCAGGTCAGCGTCGGCGAGGTGAAAATCGATGGTTACGATGAAGCGGCCCTGCGCGGCGCGGTGACATTGGCGGGGTATCCGTCACAAGCCGATACGCAACAGGTCAACAAGCCGATGATCGTGGCGCTGATGGTGGTGCTGATCATCATCTCCGCCATGTGCTACGGCCCGCTGGCGGCGCTGATGGTCGAACTGTTCCCGACGCGCATCCGCTACACCTCGATGTCCTTGCCTTATCACATCGGTAATGGCTGGTTTGGCGGGTTTCTGCCGACGGTGTCGTTTGCGCTGGTGGTGTATACCGGGGACATTTTCTACGGGCTTTGGTACCCGGTGGTGATTACTGCGGTGAGCCTGGTGGTGGGGATGATCTGCTTGCGTGAGACCAAGAACGTGGATCTGGATACCAACTGAGTTCAGTTTTGAACGGGGTGTGGTTAAGCGATTGGGGGGTAAATCGGTTGCTGCGGTAACGGCCGCTTATGGTTCCGCCCTTACGGCGGGTTACTTGGAAAAGCGCCAAGTAACCAAGCGCTTTTGCCCCTTTCGTTCGGTGGCTCGCCAAGGCTCGCCATGCCCTCGCTCCGGTCCTGCTCCGTGGGCCCGCCGCGATCGGCCATCCATGGCCGTGCGCGGCTAACCCGGCATCCCTGCCGGGTTGCCCACTGCGCAGAACCGGAACGAAGCCTCTCGAGGGGCGACTACCGCCACAGCACCGCGAGGCGGCCTACCGGCCGGCCTGTTTCTTCAAGCGTACGCATTCCCCTGTGGGAGCTAGCCTGCTAGCGATGGACGTTAACGATAACGCGTGCGGTCTGAATGAACGCGGTGTCTGGACGTCCATCGCTAGCAGGCTAGCTCCCACAGTGGATTGTTGTCCGGCATTGCATCGGGTTACTCCGCCGGTGATTCAGCCGGACCAGATCATGTCGGCTACCAGGCCGCCTCGCTTCGCCCTTTGATCTGGCTTTTGATCTTGATCTGCCCCGTCGGAAGGCCGAGCGCAGGTTCTGCGCAGTGGGCAAGCCGGCAGGGATGCCGGGTTAGCCGCCCCCGGCCATGGATGGCCGATGGCGGCGGGCCCACGGAGCAGGACCGGAGCGAGGGCATGGCGAGCCACCGTACGTCAGGGGCGAGAACGTTTGGTTACTTTCCGCCGGGCCGCAGGCTTTTCAAAGTATCCGCCGTAAGGGCGGAACCTTAAGTGGCCGTTACCGCAGCAACGGATATGTACACCATCAAATCCTATGTCGCCCAACACATAGCCATCGCGGGCAAGCCCGCACACACATTGGCTCCGGGTACATCCGCGAGAACAGGTCGGCTGTCCGGCCGCCTTCGCGAGCAGGCTCGCTCCCACAGGGGTTCCGCGAACATCCGCGAGATCAAACCGCTATCCATTTCCTCAAGTGAACAGAATTACCGCAAACGCGAGCCGTTTTCGCTACTCTGACCCGACGCACCCATCGCCCCGCCACTCACCCGACCGAGGCACCATGATCATTTCATCCGCATCCGACTACCGCGAGGCAGCCCGCCGCAAACTCCCCCGATTCCTGTTCGATTACATCGACGGCGGCGCTTATGCAGAACACACACTGAGGGCCAACAGCGCCGACCTGACGGGCATCAGCCTGCGCCAGCGCATTCTGAAAAACGTCGAAACCCTGAGCCTCGAAACCACCCTCTTCGACCAGCCCCTGGCAATGCCAATCATCCTCGCGCCAGTCGGCCTCACAGGCATGTTCGCCCGTCGAGGTGAAGTGCAAGCGGTCAAAGCCGCACAAAACAAAGGCATCCCCCTGTGCCTCTCAACGGTCTCGGTGTGCTCGATCGAGGAAGTGGCGACCCAAACCCAACAATCCATCTGGTTTCAGCTGTATGTGCTGAAAGACAGAGGCTTCATGAAAAATGCCCTGGAGCGGGCCAAGGCCGCCGGGGTAAAAAACCTGGTGTTCACCGTCGACATGCCCACACCCGGTGCGCGTTACCGGGATGCGCACTCGGGCATGTCCGGGCCTTTTGCGTCTTCGCGAAGAATTTTGCAGGCCATGACCAGACCCGACTGGGCCTTCAACGTCGGCGTCATGGGGCGCCCGCACGACTTGGGCAACATTTCAAAATACCTCGGCAAAGCCGTCACGCTCGAAGACTACATGGGCTGGCTGGCCAACAACTTCGACCCTTCGATCAGCTGGAGCGACCTGGAGTGGATTCGTGATTTCTGGCAAGGCCCGATGATCATCAAAGGCATCCTCGACCCCCAGGATGCCCGGGACGCGGTCAGCTTTGGCGCGGACGGCATTGTGGTGTCGAACCACGGCGGGCGGCAGCTGGACGGCGTGCTCTCCACCACCCGGGCATTACCGCCGATCATGCAAGCGGTGGGCAATGACCTGACGGTGCTGGTCGACTCGGGGATCCGCTCGGGGCTCGATGTCGTGCGGATGCTGGCGCTGGGCGCGAAAGGCGTGTTGCTGGGGCGTTCCATGGCGTACGCGCTGGCCGCCGACGGCCAACGCGGGGTGGAAAACATGCTGGATATTTTCGCCAAGGAGATGCGCGTGGCGATGACGTTGACCGGGGTGACGTCGATTGGTCAGATTGATGAATCCACGCTGGTGCAGGCGGTTCGTGAGCTCAAAGCCTGATCGTAAAAACGCCCTGTCATTGCAGGGCGTTTTCAATCACTCGACGTCTTTGAGAATCTCGAACGTTACTTGATCAGGATAAAACGCCACGTATTTTCTAATCTGCTCTACCGACACTTTGGGGTCTTCATAGCTCCATACCGCATTGGCACCCTCATGCCCCGGAATCTGCAGGCTGAAGTAGCTCGCGTCGCCCTTGTAAGGGCAATAGGTCGTGTGATCGGTGCGGGCAAAATACTGCTCGGCGATGTCCTCCCGCGGGACGTAATACACCGGAGGGTAATTGGCCTCCAGCAGCACCAGCGCGCGCGTGGACGCGGCCACCTGAATACCGTGAAACTTCACCAGCAGGCAGCCGGGCTGCTCGGCGATGGTGATGACAGGACTGGGACCGGAGCTTTTCATGAAATGCGTTCCTCGGGACGATGATAAACCTGTGGGAGCGTGCGATGCGGCGATCCGATGTCCGCGATGGGTTGCGCAGCGGCCCCAACACTTGAGAACACAACTGTCAGGTATAACCCAGATTTCGTCATCACGACGCGTTCACAGCCGAACGGAGGACCCTGACGGTTATCCGTCTGTAGCCCGGCTACCGCCACTCTTCATGTCATCGCCTAATAGACCAACGGCTCAACTGCGCCGAAAGATCGACTACGATCAATAGCACCGTTGACATCCCTGCTTCGCAGTCAGGTCGTCGTGGCGTGGGGGTTCGAGTCTCAGAAACCTGAGGGTCACCAACATGCCAGCCAGTCGATTCTCCCTCGATCAAACGATCATCACCCTCGATGCACGCCCGGATCGCCTCGATCTGCGTGATCGCCTTTTCACTCCACGCATTCAATCGTTGCCGCCCTCCTGGCCCGTCGATAAGGACATCGCCGCCGAACTCTCGGGGTATCTGGCCAGAGACATGGTGCTGTTCCAGGGCAGCGAAGGCGCGTGCACCGGGTTTGGCCTGGCGGCGGTGGTCAACTTTTTATTGTGGCGACGGGACCGCGCGTCCACCAAAACCAGCCCGCGCCAGCTCTATCATCTGGCCAAGCTGTATGACGAATGGCCGGGCGAGGATTACTCGGGGTCGAGCTGCCGGGGCGCGTTGAAGGGCTGGCACAAACATGGCGTCTGTGCGCAGGAGTTGTGGCCCTACACCGTCAAGCCTGATGGTTCGGTCCCGGCGTTCGAGGCGCCGGCCGAGAATTGGGCCGCCGATGCCGTGACCCGGCCGCTGGGGGTTTACTACCGCGTCGAGAAGGACGATGTCACCGCGATGATGGCAGCGCTGTATGAAGCCGGTGCGCTTTACGTCTCGGCCAATGTGCATCAGGGCTGGGCGCTGATGCGACCCAAAGGCAGAAAAAGCCCGGTGGCGGCGTTCGAAAGCATGTCACAACTGCCTGTGATCAAGTGGTCGGCAAACAATCAGGGCGGTCATGCCTTTGCCTTGATCGGCTACACCAGTCAGGGCTTCATCGTGCAGAACTCCTGGTCGACCGACTGGGGATTTTCGGGCTTCGCCATCCTGACGTTCGAAGACTGGCTGGCCAACGGCACCGATGCCTGGACCGTGGCCCTTGGCGTACCGATCGAACATGGCGGGCTTTCCCAAAATTCGCGCACGTCACGTGCCAGGGCCGATGTGCAATCACCGTTTCGCAACGCCCTGTCGAGCTCCATCGCCAAGCGTGAGGGCTTTTCGTTATTCACCGCCAGCACCCGCGATTCAGAACGCAAAGGGCCCGCGCTGCTGACCAAGGATCAGGCGTACGGCCTGACCATCGTCATGGAAAACAACGGCAGCATCGGCCCCCGGCTGACGGACGTGGAAAACGTCCGCGCGGGGGTCAAACGGATCGTCTACGAAGCGCCTCGCGCCTGGTACGACAAACTGCCTGCGGGCAGCAAACCCGCCGTTTTACGCATCGCCATTGTGGCCCATGGCGGGCTCAACTCCGAACAGGACTCCATCAACCGGATTTGCGCGATGGCGCCCTACTTCCTCGAAAACGGTATCTATCCACTGTTCGTGACCTGGCGCACCGGAACGCTGGAAACATTGGCGGATATTATTCAGGACACCCTGCCGGGCGTGTTCGAGGCCGGCGGCGTCAGCGACGTGTTGAAGCTGATCAAGGACAAAACCGTAGAAGGCCTTGATCGCACGGTCGAGCTGGCGACCAAGAAACTCGGTGGCGATCAGTGGAGCCAGATGAAGCAGAACGCCGAAGCCGCTGCCGTTGCGGGTTTCACTCCGCGGGGCCTGGTGGAGATGGCAGACAACCTGAAAAAACTGGTCGACGACCTGGGCCCGAAAAAAGTCGAGCTGCATCTGATCGGTCATTCTGCCGGCTCGTTGATCAACGGCCACTTGATCCGCCTGCTGTGGGCCCGCACGTTGCCGACCGAGACATCGACGCTGATGGCCCCGGCGTGCACCCTCGACTTCGCCAACCAGACCTACCGCAAAGTCATCGAAGACGGCGGTCTCAAGCGCAAGGACTTCCACATTTATCTGATGTCGGACCAGCGCGAACAGACGGATAACGTCATTGGCGCGTACCACAAATCGCTGCTCTACCTGGTTTCCCGGGCTTATGAGGAACTGCAACGCATGCCGCTGCTGGGCATGGCCAGCAGCCTCGACGGGAACTGCCAGAACTTCAGCGACCCCGATCTGGCGTTATGGAACATTGCCGCCCGGAACATGACCGAACAATGGAACCGATTTTACTGGGGCAACAGCATTCCGACCGGTTTCGCCACAACCGGTCGCGGGCTGCCGGACGCGTTTGCGCAAACCCTGCATATCTTCAACGAGCCGAAGATGAACTACGGCGCGGGCGTCAAGGCGGACACTTCCCATGGCGGGTTCGACAATGACATCAACGTCATCACCAGCGTTTTGCTGACCATTCTTCGACTGTCAGCGGGCGCCAAACTCGCGCAGCCGGTGGTCAACCTGAACTACTGAACACCATGCCCTTGTAGGAGCGAGCTTGCTCGCGATGATTGTCAGTGCGCCGCGGTTCGTCATGTGCCCCGCGTTATCGTTCACGTACATCGCGAGAAAGCTCGCTCCTACAGGGGTGATTGGCGCGGCTCATTGCAATGATCGGAAATGCACGAGCTGTACATCCATACAGATAAAGATTGCTCCATCGCTCATCAGCCGCCATTCTGTGCACCTCCCGGCAGCTGATGAACGATGGTGGTTATGCGGTTGTACCTCTGTGAAAAACCTTCCCAGGCCAAAGACATTGCGGCCGTGCTCGGCGCCCGGCGTCGCGGCGACGGCTGCTGGCTGGGAACGGACGTCACGGTGACCTGGTGCATCGGCCATCTGCTGGAAACCGCACCGCCGGATGCCTATGACGCACGCTACAAGCGCTGGGTGCTGGCGGATCTGCCGATCATTCCGGACAAATGGAAAATGACCGTCAAACCGCGCACTGCCAGTCAATACAAGGCCGTCAAACGCTTGCTCGGCGAGGCCGATGACCTGGTGATCGCCACCGATGCCGACCGTGAGGGCGAAATGATCGCCCGGGAACTGGTCGAGCATTGTCGTTATCGCGGACCGATCCAGCGGTTGTGGCTGTCGGCGCTGGACGATGCGTCGATCCGCAAGGCGCTGGCTGCACTGAAACCGGGAGCGGAGACGTTCAGCCTTTATCATTCGGCATTGGGCCGTTCACGGGCCGACTGGCTGATCGGGATGAACATGAGCCGGTTGTTCACGTTGCTGGGGCGCCAGTCCGGTTATCAGGGCGTGTTGCCGGTCGGTCGGGTGCAAACGCCGACCCTGCGGCTGGTGGTGGATCGCGACCGCAGCATTGCCGATTTCGTCCCCGTGGCTTACTGGGCCATCGACGTGCAACTGCTGCACGATGGCACCGCGTTCACCGCACAGTGGCGCGCGACCTCCGACGCTTGCGACGATCAGGATCGCTGCCTCAACCAGACGCTGGCGCAACAAGCGGCGGCGGCGATTGGCAGCGCGGCGAGTGCCCGGGTGATCAAGCTGCGTACCGAGCGGATGCGTGAAGTGGCGCCGCTGCCGTTCGATCTGGGCACCTTGCAGGAAGTCTGCTCGAAGAAGCTTGGACTCGGCGCTCAGGAAACGCTCGACATCGCCCAGGCGCTTTACGAAACCCACAAGGTCATTACCTATCCGCGCAGTGACTGTGGCTACCTGCCGGTCAGTCAACACAGTGAAGCGCCAGGTATTCTGGCGGCGTTGAGGCAGGCTGATCCCGCCCTCAACGCCTTGCAGGATTACCTGGAACCCCAGCGGCGCTCACGGGCGTGGAACGATGCGAAAGTCAGCGCTCACCACGGCATCATCCCCACTGCCGCGGCAAAAAACCTTGATCGGCTGGCGGGCAAGCAGCGCGCGGTCTACACCCTGATCCGTGCGCGTTATCTGGCGCAGTTTCTGCCCAATCATGAATACGACCGGACCCAGGCCGACTTCGACTGCGCCGGTGAAGCCTTGCGCGCCGTCGGCAAGCAGATCATCGAGCCTGGCTGGAAACGCGCCCTGCCCGAGGCCCTTGCCCCGGCCAAGGGTCGTGAAGCACCGGCGCCGCAAACATTGCCGACATTGGCTGAAGGGCGTGAATGCGCGGTGGCCGACGTGAAGCTCAAGGACCTCTGGACCCAACCGCCCAAACCCTTCACCGAAGGTGACCTTATCAAGGCGATGAAGAACGTCGCCAAACTGGTGGAAGACCCACTGCTCAAGCAGAAACTCAAGGACACCACCGGGATCGGCACCGAAGCCACCCGCGCCTCGATCATCCAGGGCCTGCTCGACCGTGGTTACCTGATCAAGAACGGCAAGGCCCTGGCCGCGACGCCAGCCGCCTTCAGTCTGATCGATGCGGTGCCACGCGCCATCGCCGATCCGGGCACCACGGCGATCTGGGAACAGGCGCTGGACATGGTGCAAAGCGGCGAAATGAGCCTGGAAGAGTTCGTCACCAAACAAGCCGCGTGGATGAGCAAGCAGGTTGCCCGCTGCGCCGGCCTCAGCCTGACCATCAGCGGCCCGGCAAGCCCAGCCGGGCGCGGTGCCGCGCCATGGAAAAACAAACGCAAACCGGCCAAGCGCAAACCCGCAACTGCTAGCAAGCGCGCAGCAAAACCGGCAAGCAAGGCGTGAACGAGCAGTGGTCTACTGTTCATCAGATCCGCTGACATCAGGAGCGAGCCCGCATGCCCTCGATTGAACTGCACGCCGCACAGCGCGATGAACTGGAAACCATTGAAAACCTGATGCAGTTCTACTTGCACGACTTCAGTGAATGGCTGCCGCTGAAAGTCGGTGCGAATGGTTTCTTCAACATCCAGGACCAACAGGATTACTGGCGAAACCCTGCCACCCGCCCCTTTCTGATCAAGGTCGATGGGGAACTGGCCGGTTTCGTGAGCGTGGATGACCACACCCATCTTCCCGGTGCCGAGTACAACATCGGCTACCTGTTCGTCAGCCGCCGCTTTCGTGGCCAAGGTGTCGCGACGTTTGTCGTTTCCACCCTCTTGAGCCAGCTCCCCGGTCAATGGCAGATTTTCCACATCGACGCCAATCAGCCCGCGCGTTTGTTCTGGGCGGGCGTGATTGACGATCTCACCGGTGGCGCGTACACACGGCATCAGCAGCCGGTAGACGATTTCCCCTGCACCTTTTATCGCTTCCAAAGCTCACCGCCATCGACCTGAGTGACGCTTTCCGGTTCCGCTTTCTCATTCCAAACAGCTTTGTCCGACAATATGTAGTGCTTGAAAATAATCACTACAAAACCGTTGACGCTTCCGATTTGCCCTTGCATGATGCAGACATCTCCCCGATCGGGAGTACGGCAACATGTTTGAGCAAGCTCGTCTGACCGCCGAGCTGTTTTTCCCGGATACACGCTGCCCACAAGGCAGATTGAAGAAGCTGACCTGGCCCGAACGTCCAGTACAAGGACGAGAAGCGCTGGCGATCAATCCTCATGAAGCTTGTGGCCGACCCTGAAAACGTCGGTAGTGGCCTGAAGGTTTTCGCTGCTTCTCTTCGTTGTGACGCTATTGCGTAGCAGTTATTCAACACGACTACATGCAACAGACGCGGGACCCCGTCATTTCGGCGGCCGACCGCTGACGTCCTGGTTTCGGTGCCAGGGATCAACTAACCGATGGGCTACCTGTATTAGCGAATCAACTTTGAAAGATCACCAAATGGTCAAGGGGCTTTATATGAATCTGAACAATCAACCCACCATCGATGAACTGGCTCGTATGTTCGCTGCGCAAAAAGACAGCCACGACAGCCATATCCTGTGGATCAGCAAGTCGGGCCAGGTGCATATCGACTGCCTGTCGCCGCATGCCCATGAAACCGAGTTCGACCAGAACAACCAGAACCTGCTGGCCCGACTGAAGATGTACCGTCGCGGCCAGGGCTATGTCGGCAAGAAAGCCGCAGCCGACAAGGACTTCATCGGTAATGTTCTGCAAACTCTGAAACAGGCCTGGGCCTCGATGCAGAACCAGAATGAAGTTCGGGTGATTGACCGGTTCTACTGATAAACCAACACGCTAAAAAGGCCCCGCTCGAATGATCGAGCGGGGCCTTTTTGTTTGTCTCCACTGTGCCAAACAAGGCTATCGTTAAACGTATCCGCTGTTGGTCCCTGGAGACTTGCGATGAAAATCAACCTGAAATTCCTGCTGTTGCTGCTGATGACGAGTGCTGCTCAGGCAAACAGCGTCACGGGTGTCCCGTCATTCGCGGTGGAGTGCCCCGGCAAGATCCTCGTCCAGGCAGATCAGGACGGGCCGGTGATGATCAATAGCAAGGAAGCCGAAACCAAAGCCATCAATGATCGCCGCTTCGAAGCCAAGGGTTCAGGCATCACGCTGTCCATCCTCCTGGCCGATGACGACTCGGTGGCCGTGACCTCCACCGGCAAGGCGTCCAATGGTGTGTGCCAGTCAGTCGATGACTGACGTCGACGACTCGGCTGTTCCCAAAACCAACTCCATAAAGGCTACCGACGCCGCACTGTGATAATTGTTTTTACGTCGCAGCAGCGCAGCCCCGCGCTTGGGGGCCTCACCCTGCAAAGGAATCCTGTGCAACGCGCGCTCCTGAGTAGCGATGGCCTCCGGAAGGATGGTGGCGATGGCCGTGTGCCGGATGACTTCCAGTAACGTACTCACCGAGTTCACCTCGATCACCACTTTTGGCGTGATCCGCTTCTGGGCGAAGTACTCATCGATACGGGTGCGGGTGACGAAATCCTGCGCCAGTAACGCAAACTCCAACTGCGCCACTGCTTCAGCGGATAACGCGACACGGCTTTCGTACAACGGATGATCCCGCCCCACCATCACCCCCAGCGTCTCGGTAAAGGCCGGGATCGACTCGATGTCGGCATTCCTGACCTCATTGAACGCAATGGCGATGTCCAGTGAGTCATCCAGCAGCCCGGCCTCGATGTCGTCCATCGACAGCTCGTAAATCTGCAGGCGGATGTTCGGATACCGCGCCACGTAGTCGCGCACCAACGGCCCGACCAGGTACGCCATGAAGGTCGGCGTCATCGCCAGCCGCAACGTCCCGCGGGACAAATCCTTCACGTCATGCAACGCCCGTTTGCCCGCCTCCAGCTCCACCAATACCCGCCTTGCACACTCGATGTAGGCCTCGCCCGCGTCGGTCGGCTTGACTGTGCGCGAGGTACGGTCAAAGAGGCTCACTCCCAGCGTTTCCTCCAGTTGGCGGACCTGTTGCGACAAGGTTGGCTGTGACACGTGCAGCGCCTCGGCAGCACGGGTGAAACCGCCGTGGTCGGCGACCGCCAGCAAATAACGCAAATGTCGGAGCAACATCAGGATTCAACCTATAGGCAGGACTTATGCGAAGAATTGTATATCGGTCTTGGACGCTATGAATCAATCGGCAGAAGATGGCTTCACACCCAAGCAACATCACGCCGACAGGAGAAACCCCATGCAACAGTCCCACGCTTACAACGACCCGAGTCTGGCCCTGACCACGTCGATCCTCGACGCCAAGGCGCGCAAAAACCTGTCCTGGCAGGACCTGACCGACGGCACCGGCCTTGGCCTCGCCTACGTCACCGCTGCCCTGCTCGGTCAGCATCCACTGCCGGAAGCCGCCGCCAAAGTGATTGGTGAAAAACTCGATCTGGACGCCGATGCCGTTAACCGCCTGCAGATCATCCCGCTGCGCGGCAGCCTCTCGGGTGTCCCCACCGACCCGACCATCTACCGCTTCTACGAGATGATCCAGATTTACGGCACCACCTTGAAAGCCCTGGTCCATGAACAATTCGGCGACGGCATCATCAGCGCGATCAACTTCAAGCTCGACCTGAAAAAAGTCGAAGACCCGGAAGGCGGCTCCCGCGCCGTGATCACCCTCGACGGCAAATTCCTGCCACTGCGTCCCTTCTAAGTGGATACCGGCCCGCACAGAGGTGCGGCCAAACCCGACTCACGCATGAGGACATCGCTATGAAAACGCTGATCGAAGGTTTTTTGAAATTCCAGAAGGAAGCCTTTCCGCAACGCACTGACCTGTTCAAACACCTGGCCACCACGCAACACCCCGGCACGTTGTTCATCACCTGCTCCGACAGTCGTGTCGTGCCGGAATTGCTGACCCAGCAAGAACCCGGCGAACTGTTCGTGATCCGTAACGCCGGCAACATCGTGCCCTCCTACAGTCCGCATCCGGGCGGTGTATCGGCTACGGTCGAATACGCGGTGGCAGTGCTGGGCGTCACCGACATCGTGATCTGCGGCCATTCGGACTGCGGCGCCATGACCGCCGTCGCCTCGTGCAAATGCATGGACCACCTGCCCGCCGTCAGCGGCTGGTTGCAACACGCCGAGTCAGCGAAAGTGATCAATGAATCGCGCCCTCACGCCAGTGACGCGGCGAAGGTGAGTTCGATGGTACGGGAAAACGTGATCGCTCAACTGGCCAACATCCAGACCCACCCGAGCGTACGACTGGCTCAGGAAAAAGGCCTGCTGAACCTGCATGGCTGGGTCTACGACATCGAAACCGGTTCAATCGATGCGCTGGATGCCAACAGCCGCACGTTCGTGTCGCTGGTCGAACACCCGACCACCTGCGCCGTGCACGGCAAGGCGATGGAAGCGGCTTGATCCAGGTCGGCACCCGATGCAGCGCACCCGGTTCACGGGAGCGCTGCATCCAGCTTCATTTGTCGTCCGATTTGGCTGACGATGGTGGCCGGATCTCCGGACTTTCCTCGGCGTTTGGCGGTGTTGGAACGCTTCCGGGCGTGAACACGTGAGTCAGCAACTCCCTGGCATCGATTTCATTGACACCATTCACCGTGCGGGCTAGCGCAACGACCTGCTCACACTGTTTATGGGTGTTGACGCGACCACTCAACACCAACGTTCCTGCAAGTGTTTTGACATGGACTTGCAGACTAAGGGCAGGATCGGCCAGCGCCAGGGCCGACTTCACCCGAGCGGTCAACCACGCGTCATGCGCGATTAATCCCAATTGATGAGAGTAATGCTCTAAGGAATGATGTTTCATGGCGGACCCCTCTTTCAAAACACAGACGCAGACACCCTAAATTATAGTGCGGCCTGCGTCTGTGGTCGGGGTACTCAGCGTTTGACCGAAAGGTCGGTCTGCGTCATGCGACTGCGAATCGTGAACACGCCATCTCCCGAGAGAATCGCGCTGCGGGCAAACAGGCGGCCGCTCTCCCAGTTCGAAAGCCCCAGTTCCGGTTTGTTCAGCGCGTACTGGCCGTCGACCCAGCGGGTGATGCCGTTGCCGACAAAAGGTGCGTTGACCGCGTTGTAGAAACGTTCCTGGGCCTCGGCATTTTCACTGATCAACGACACGGTGAATTGCGGGCTGTAGCGGTTGAACAAGGCAATGGCACTGTCCAGGTCGTCGACGATTTTCAGGCTGACTTCCGGGGTTTCTTCCCATTCCCATTCGCGGCCCAATTGATCTTCGGGCAACGGTTCGACCAAGGCTTCTGTTTGATAACCTTCGGCGCGGCAGACCTCGACCGTCGCGCTCCTCCAATCGTAAGGCAAGAACGACTGGCTGCCCTCGACGATGTGCAACTTGCAACCCTCGTCCCGTGCAACGCCGGCCTGTTTCAACGCGTGCAGAAACAGCGGCACCAGTTCGGCGGCGCGGTCGCGGTGAATCAGGCAGACGTTCAGTGTGTTGCAGACTTTGCGGTCCAGGGAATTGCGCACGACGGCAGCAAAACGCTGAGCGTCGGCGTCCTTGTCGGCGATCAGCCAGGCGCCACCGGTGCCATGCAGGCTGACGGCGGTGCCGGCCTGCTGCGCGATGCTGCCCAATTGGCTGACGGCACGCCCCGAACCACGGGCCACCGCCAGCGACAGGCGCCGGTCGGCGAACATCGCCCAACCGGCGGCGTGATTGACGCTTTCCACCAGCGACACCGCGCCCACCGGCAAACCGGCGTCGCTCAATGCCGGGTTCAACGCGTGGGTGACGATGGCTTTCGCGGTGCCCAAGGCGTCGCTGCCAATGCGCAGCACAGCGGTGTTGCCGGTACGCAACACGCCAGCGGCGTCGGCGAAGACATTCGGCCGGCCTTCGAAGACGAAGGCGACGATACCCAGCGGCGAAACCACCTGCTCGACTTTCCAGCCGTCATGCTCGACGCAACTGATCACTTTGCCACGCGTGGCTGACGCATCGCGCCAGGCCCTGAGGCCCGCGATCATGTCGCGGCGCATGCGTTCATCGGCCAGCAACCGCGTGGTCGAGCGTCCACGAGACTTGGCCCACTCGATGTCGGCGAGGTTGGCAGCCTCGATCAAGTCCCAGCAGTCCTGATCTTCAAGGCGCTGGGCAAAGAAATCAAAGAACTCACTGATCGCCTGGTCCGACACGGCGGACATCGCCGTAAACGCCGCTTCGGCCCGCTCGATCGCTACCGCCGCTGCTTTCTGGTCCGCGACGGGAATCAGCAGCAACTCACCGCTGACCTGCTCCACCAGCAGGTGGTCCCCGGGCTGAAAGCGCAAGGCCAGTTCGGGGCTGACCACGGTGACGCGGTTACCAGCGAAAGGAATTGGCGTGCCAGCGATTAGACGTTCGAGCGCAAGAGACATGAAACGGGTTCACCATGCAAGGGGCGGCTGGAAAATGTATAGCAAAATGCCTGGAGCGTCATTAACCCCGCCCGCTCGAATCTCTCAAAACACTGACCAGCCAATCCGTTGGCTCAGCAACTCCAGCGCCGCCATGCCCGCGAGCGAGTTGCCGGCGCTGTTCAGTTCCGGTGACCACACGCACACCGTGAACTGCCCCGGCACCACCGCGACGATCCCGCCGCCCACGCCGCTCTTGCCGGGCAGGCCGACGCGATAGGCGAAGTTGCCTGCCTCGTCGTAAAGGCCGCTGGTGGCCATGATCGAGTTGACTTGCTGGGTCTGGCGGGCGCTGAGGATCTGTTCGCCGCTGTGTTTGCAGAAACCGTCGTTGGCCAGGAAGCAGAACGCCCGGGCCAGGTCCACGCAGTTCATGCGCAGGGCGCAATGGCTGAAGTAGCTGCGCAATACCGCTTCGACATCGTTGTGAAAGTTGCCGAAGGATTGCATCAGGTAGGCCATGGCGGCGTTGCGCGCACGGTGCTGATATTCGGACTCGGCGACCTTGCCGTCCACCATCACTTGTGGATTGCCCGACAGACGCCGGACAAAGTCGCGCATCGACAACGCCGGTGCGGCAAAACGCGATTGGTTGATGTCGCAGATCACCAGCGCGCCAGCGTTGATGAATGGATTGCGCGGGCGTCCGCGCTCGAACTCCAGTTGCACCAGCGAGTTGAACGGCTGCCCGGAAGGCTCGTGGCCCAGGCGTTGCCAGATGGCTTCGCCGGAATGGTCGATGGCCTGCACCAGGCTGAACACCTTGGAAATACTCTGCACCGAGAACGGCGTATGGGCGTCGCCGGCGCAAAACAGTTCGCCGTCGTTGCCATACACGGCAATGCCCAACTGATTGGCCGGCACGGTGCCGAGGGCGGGAATGTAATCAGCCACCTTGCCCTGACCGATCAGGGGCCGAACTGCGTCAAGGATCTCGTTCAACAGCGCTTGCATGCCGGGTTCCGAAGTCTCGCCCCATGGGATTGCGGGGACACTGACGCTAGACGCTGGTGGTCGGTAGCGGATCACAGATCGCCTGACACAATCTTATGAACACCACTAAACCCTGTGGGAGCGAGCCTGCTCGCGATAGCGGTGTGTCAGACAATATAAATATCGACTGTCAGTCCGCTATCGCGAGCAGGCTCGCTCCCACAGGGGATCGCGTTGTCTGTGTATCAGCATGTATACAGCCCCGCTCTTGACACACCCCACCCATAAAACCCCGCACCCGCGACACATCGCAGATACACCCGATTGATGAAATGTGCCTGTCGATTGGCTCAGCCGATAAAAGCGCTCAACTCACTCAATGCCACGGAGTATCACCATGTTCAAGCTCTCGACTTCTTCCCTGACCCTCGGTCTGATCATTGCGGGCGGCCTGGCCTTGTCCAACGTCGCGTCGGCTTCCGAGTCCGAAGCGTTCAGCATGAAACAACTGGCCCACGGCTACAGCCAGGCCCAGACGGACACCGCTGAAAAACCGGCTGAAGGCAAATGCGGCGAAGGCAAGTGCGGCGCCAGCGAGTAACCCCTGCGCAGGGCCGTCGGGCCCCGCATCCCTGACTGAACGGAGACCACGTCCATGAACGCTGCAATCTCGTCGGCCGTGAAAGGCCTGCACCTGAACCTTGATCGTGCCGGTAACTGGCTCGCCCCCCTGACCTTGCGGTTGTTCATCGCTTGGGAATTTTTCGAGTCGGGCCTTGAAAAGTGGAATGGCGAAAACTGGTTCGCCGATATCCAGGACCGCTTCCCGTTTCCCTTCGATCACGTGCCGGCCACCCTGAACTGGGAACTGTCGATGTGGGCCGAACTGATCTGCGCCCTCGCCATTCTCGTCGGACTAGGCACACGGGCTTCCGCCATCGTGTTGATCGTGGTGACTATCGTCGCGACCGCTGCCGTTCACTGGCCGGCCGATTGGTCTACATTGAGTGAGCTTGCCCAGGGTTATGCCATCACCAACAAGGGGCACGGCAACTTCAAACTTCCGCTGATTTACCTCGCCGCCCTGACGCCACTATTGCTCTCGGGTGCCGGCAAGCTCAGCCTCGATACGTTGCTGGCTCGATTTTTCTGGCGTCGCAACAATCGCTGAAATGTTAATGTGGCAAGCTATACCTCCCACCTCACTTGCGTAGACAGGAGCCACCATGAGCGTGACCACCCAATGGATCGAGATCGACAGCGCCGAAGGTAAATTCGGCGCTTACCTGGCCATTCCGCATACCCAAAAAGGCCCGGGTATCGTGCTGATCCAGGAGATCTTCGGCGTCAACGAACACATTCGCTCCGTCGCCGAGCAATACGCCGCCGACGGCTACCTGGTGATCGCGCCGGATCTGTTCTGGCGCAGCGGCCACCGTATCGAACTGACCTACGACGAAGCCGGCTGGAAACGCGCGGTCGAGTTGATGAACGCCACCGACGTCGCCAAGGCGCAAAAGGACATCGAACTGGCCATCGACGCCCTGAAAGCCCAGCCGGGCCTGGACGGCGGGATCGCGTCCATCGGCTACTGCTTTGGCGGCCTGCTCTCGTACCATACCGCCGCCAACGGGCTGGTGGACGTGGCCATCGCCTATTACGGCGGCGGCATCCAGAACCAACTGGACCGAGCCGATGAAATCGAAGTGCCGCTGCTGATGCACTTCGGTGAACAGGACAGCCACATTCCGCTGGAAGCCGTCGAGAAAATCGCCGAGCGATTCGACAACAACGACAACGTGGAGATCGTCGTGTATCCCGAAGCCGAACATGGCTTCAACTGCTCGCATCGCGACAGCTACAACCAGCGTGCAGCGGCCGAGGCCCATGGCAATACGCTGATCTTTTTGGGTATGGAATTGTAAGACCTGACCGCTTTTCGTAGGAGCACGGCTTGCCGGCGAAGGCGATTTCAAAAACGCCTTCGCCGGCAAGTCGTGCTCCTACAGGGCTAGCGTCAGTCCCCCATCCCGATCCCTCCCCCGATCCGTAGGGGCATGGCTTGCCAGCGAAGGCGCCCTTGAAATCGCCATCGCCAGCAAGGCGTGATCACACCTCTTCAGCTTGGGCAGCGACAGCCAGCGTCGGTTGAACGTTGCGTTCATGCACATGGCGATGGGGCGTGCGGTCGATGTTAAGACTCAGGATTTCCGGACGGCTGTAGTGACCGCGGCCATCCATCTGGCGCTTGCGGATTTCGATCTGGAACAAGTCGATATCCGCGATCACCTCGCCTTCACCTTCGGTCAATGCACCGACAACCTCACCTTGCGGATCGATGATCGCGGTGTAGCAACCGCCGGAGATCGGACCGATCTCGCAACCGGTGTCGGCCATGATTTGCGCCTGCTGTTCCGGGTACAACCAGGCCGTCGAGTTCACCACGAAGCACGCCGATTCCAGCGCGTGCATGCGGACGCTGACTTCCATCTGGCGGGTGAACAGCGGGCCGGCAAATGAACCCGGGTACATCGAGGCGTGGATCTGTTCGCCGTCTTCGATCAAGGCGTAACGCGCCAGCGGGTTGTAATGTTCCCAGCAGGCCAGTTGGCCGATGCGGCCGACGGCACTGTCGGTGGCGCGCAGGCCGGAACCGTCGCCCATGCCCCAGATCATGCGTTCATGATAGGTCGGCGAAATCTTGCGCCGCGCCTGAATCAGGGTGCCGTCCGCATCGAACAGCAACTGAGTGTTGTAGAGAGTGCTGCCATCACGTTCGTTGACGCCGATGGACACCACCATATTGGCTTCCTTCGCGGCTTTGCCGATCGCATCGGTGGTCGCGGAAGGAACGACGACGGCCTGGTCCAGCAATTTGTAGTGCTCGGCGCCCATTTTGAACGGGGACTGCACGAAGGAAAAATACGGGTAGTACGGCACGATGGTTTCCGGGAAAACGGCGAACTGCACGCCCTTCTCGCCGAGTTCACGGATCTTGTTGACGACCTTTTCTACAGTGCCTTCACGGCTGTAGAGCACAGGAGCGATCTGGACGGCGGCGGCTTTGACGATGGTCATGGCGGTGATCTCATTAAGGGAACGGGCTTCAACGAGATCTAGATTACGGTAATAATATTTTGTCTTAAATGTCGAATACACAACCTTTTAGGACAGACCGTTTCCGTGAATCACTTGGATATTGCGACTGCTGCGCAGCCGAGCGGGAGCAAGCTCCCTCGCCACAGTAGGGTGCTCGGCCATAGACTTCTGTTGACCGGCCTGGCATCACTCCCGATTGGCGCGCTGGATGACTTGTGGCGGTTGGCCAAACGCACGGATAAAGGCCCGGCGCATACGTTCCCGATCACCAAAACCGGTCTCCGTCGCCACCACATCGATGGCGTGCCGGCCGGTTTCCATCATCAGACGCGCGGCCTCCACCCGCAGGTTCTCGATGGCCTTGGCGGGTGATTGACCGGTTTCGGCATGGAACACGCGACTGAACTGTCGCGGGCTGAGGTTAGCCGCGCTGGCCAGCGCCTCGACCGACAGCTCGGACTTCAGGTTCAGCTTGGCGTAGATCAACGCGGACTGGATGCGGTCGGTCTTGGGCTCGAGCTCGAGCATCACCGAAAACTGCGATTGCCCGCCCGCGCGCCGGTGATACACCACCAATTGCCGGGCGACGCGCCGCGCCACGTCGGCGCCCAGATCCTTTTCAACCAGCGCCAGCGCCAGATCGACGCACGCGCTCATGCCCGCCGCGGTCCAGATGTTCCCGTCGTTGATGAAGATCCGGTCCTCTTCCACCAGCACTTTCGGGTACGCCCGCTGCAATGCCGGTGCATGACACCAGTGCGTGGTCGCCCGCCGGCCATCCAGCAAACCTGCTTCGGCCAATGCAATGGCACCGGTGCAAATGGACCCCAGGCGTCGGGTGGTCCGACTGGCGCTGCGCAAAAACTCCACCAAACCGGGCGAGACGGGACGGATCAGGTTGTCACCCATCACCAGCAGCGTGTCGAATGGGCGATGGTCGAACGCCATGGTCTCCACGCCGAAACCGGCAGAGGTCTGCACGGTGCCGCCGTGCTCGGACAGCAAGTTGATGTCGTACACCGGTTCGTCGACAGCACCGTTGGCCATCTCGAAGGCCGCACACATGGCCAGGCCCAGTACCTGAAATTCGGGGTAAACGATGAGGCCGATCTTGTGCATGGTGGCGATCTCTTGATGACCGTAAAGGAGGCCAGATACCTTTTCAGGCCACCGAATTTGCACTGTACGCCCGAATCGCGTCTATACCTCAATACTCGGCGAGCTGTGGCAACTCATCAGTGATCTAGAACTACTGCATCCAGCTCGCGATAATCAGTGGCAGGTTTCAGCCAAATCAAATGTGCAAGCCACTTTCCTGTTCACGCAGCCCACGATGGCCTGACTCCTCAAAATAGTCGGAGCCTGACCACTCATGGGCCCGTCATGCAGTAAGGCATGAGGTGGATCACTCGTCGTCGTCGTCCTCCTCGTCCTCATCCGCTTGCTCAGTGCCCCAGTAGGCATAGTTGAACAAAGCATCGAGTTCGACAAAGTCGCGAAGCCCCAGCTCCCTGCGAATCCTGTCTGCCTGATCACAAAAATCCGCATAGCGCAGCGCTCTGACAGTCGTCTTGTTCGGCTTCGCCGGAAACTGGCGAATATTGGCCAGGCTCAGACCCGATACAGCATTTTGATTCATCACAGCAAAACGTTTTGAGTCGAGGGCAAGCAAAATTTCGGTAATGACATTGACCCCGGCTCTTGGTACGTGATCGAAGTGCCCGAGCAAGATCTGGTAAGCATCTTGAGCCGTAAGGTGTTCGCCTTGAAGGATCGCTCGTAGCCCCTCGATAAAGCGTGGCGCATTATCGGCAATGATGTTCTTGCCTCGGTGCAATCCGCCGGAATGGAAAAGACCGATGAGTTCTTCGTAATGATCAATAAAGGAACTGCGGCTCAAGTGCCCGACCGATGCAAGCTCTCTGATTTTTTGCGCTGCGGCTTTTCTGTTGTCCGTTCGAGCGCTGACTTGCGACGCAAAGCCACTTTCCGATTGGTCTTGTTGCATTAACGTCAATATGTCGCGAAGTAACTGGGTATCACGGCTCGTCGAGGCAATCGCAAGCTCCGCCCGACGAGTAGCCAGCCGCTGCTGAGCCTGATAAATCGCGTAACGCTGTGCGTATTCATCGATACCGGCCTTCGTCGCCGATACCAGTATCTCGTTATCGATCAGGCCATCGACATGCCGGGCCACTGAACCGATCAAGGTACCGTCCGGATCGTCTATTACTGCAGACGCTTCATAATTGTCACTTAAACCACCCGAGGTCAGGTTGGCCGAACCAATGATTACCGTAGCGCCGTCCGGCCCCGAAAACCCATATATCTTCGGATGAAACGTGTCGCTGGTGTTGCTGACGTAAAGGCTCAGGCGCTGGTGCTTTTTGCTCAAGGCCAAAAGCTTGCGCAACAGGGTCGGACTTGTCTGGCAGAAGGAAAGACCGATGGAAAACCTGGCACTTAACCCAGCGGCAAGACGTTTCTTGAGAGGCTCCAGAATGAACCCAAGGGCCGACTCCTTCGCAAAAGCAACAGTGCATTCCAGACGCGTTGCCTTTGACAATAAAGGAATGATCACACTGGCATGCCCTTCCTGCTCACCGTTGAGGAGCAACTGGACATTTTGTTTTTCCTGCATGTCAGGACCTGTTCTCATGAATGGATTTTGAATAGTTTGCTGACCAGACGGCCGCTCACAAACACTGTCAATGCGGTGCCATACAGTGGCCACTAATGTAACCACTGTCAAAAACCACTATCGGTATGTTGGAGCTCACACAGGGGGGGAACTTCGACACAGCAGGACGCAGGCCTGCCAACCGGCAGGTCTCGACACACTGTTTTCAGTGCCTGGACATCAAGCCATGCAGCACGCCAAACCTCAGACCGGGTTCGGACGGTGTCATGTGCGAAACGCCAAAGACCTTGAACGCCGCCAGCATCAGCACCAGTCCGCCCGGCAGGATGCTCAGGCGATGGCTCTGCAAACCGGCCAGCCTGAGCTGTTTGACGTGCCCCACTTCCAGCAGGCGCAACGACAGGCGCAGCAGGCCGCTGTAGGTGATACCACTCTGGCCATCGTCGTTCAAACCGTTGGCCTTGAGGACTTTGGCCAGCATGCGTGCGGTGCCTGAAGAGCCGATGACCTGCTGCCAGCCCAGCGTGCGATAACGGCGCGCCACGCGTTCGAACTGCAGTGTGGCGACACGCTCGGCCTCCAGCAGTGCCGGGGCCGTGATGCGGCCGCCTTGAAAGTAACGCGCGCCAAAGGTGCCGCTGCCGATGGCGATGCTCTCGGTCAACAGCGGTTGAGCGCCCTGCCCCAGAATCAATTCCGTGGAGCCGCCGCCGATGTCGATGACCAGTCGCTTGCGCTCGGTGCCGGGAACCGTATGGGCCACACCGGCGTACACCAATCGGGCTTCTTCATGCCCGGAAATCACATCAATGCGGAAACCCAGGTGCCTTTCCGCGCTGGCCAGAAACAGCTGGGCATTGTCAGCTTCGCGCACCGCACTGGTGGCCACCGCCCGCACACGACCGGGCTCGAAGCCACGCAACTTTTTGCCAAATCGCGCGAGTGCCTGCCATCCACGATCCAGCGCCATTTCGTCCAGCGCGCCGCCCTGAAATCCTTCCGCCAGTCGAACCGGCTCACGCAGGGTCTTCACTTCCTGGATCACCAGTTGCTGGTTCCGCTTGACCGACTGGCCGATCATCATGCGAAACGCGTTGGAGCCCAGGTCAATGGCCGCAAACAGAGAGGCGTCTCCTTTCATTGGGGTATTCCTTGCAAAATTCATCTGTCAGCCGACGCAGGCCCGCTGAACGCTCAAGACGGTTTGCAGGAATTTTTACATGGGTTCGATGACACCCGGATGACACCCTTTACCGAGCCTCCCCACCCTTGGGCTTATAAAAGAGAAACATGCTGGTCTGGGTAGTCTTGATGTATTTGCGGGCCCAATCGGGTTTCACAGTGCGGTCATGAAAATATATAGCGCCGTTGGTTCGATCATTGAGCTGCTTGTTGAGTGCCTTGCGCGCGATCTCCTTGGCGATCGCGTACTGGGTTTCCTCCTGGACCTGATCGGAACGCCCGTCACACCACCAGGAAAACTGGCAGTTCTTCGTTTCAGAACCCTGTTTGACCACCGCGCACACCGTGTCCGGAAAGCCCTCATGACCCAGGCGATTCATGACCACGCTAGCGACGGCTTCCATGTCGGCGGACGATTTGCCTTTGGCTTCCCAGTAGATCGAGCGCGCCAGGCAGGTGATTGCATCGTCCAGCGGTGACGCACCGGCCGGATCGACGGCCTGCACTTCGGAGGTGGTAATCGCCTCGGATTTGGGCACCGGTACATCGGCCCCCTTCTCCGCCGCTTTCTGTTCCAGCACTTCGGCCTTGTTTTCGGCCACTTCCTTTTTTTGTTCCTGTTCAGTCGCCAATGCCTGGCCGCCGAATAGCGTGATTGCACAGCAGATTGCTATCCAAATTAATCGCATGATCGACCCTTCTGAGTGGACTGGATTCAAGCAACAAAATGTCGACGCACAGCACGTCTTTCGGGCGACATGGCTTGATTGTAGTTGCCAAAATTCATTCCGACAGACGGCCAGCAACCTGTATTTCGGCGCGAAAAGGCATTGCGCTCACAGGGGTGTCATCGCGCATCATGGGCGCAGTCAGATCAAGGGAGATTTCCATGCGTGTCCTGTCATCCGTTTTGCGTCTTGCCACGTTGTCATTGGGCTTGCTGTTCGCCGCGAAGGCGCTGGCGGCTGACGAGAAACAACTGATCGATTCGATCAACGATTACCGCAGCCAGGTGCAGCGTTGCGCGGGTGAGGTATCGGCGGAACTGCCGCCGCTGGCGGGTGATCCACGGCTGGCGTTGTCCGCCACCAGCGTCGTCAATCTGCAACAGGCCATGGTCGCCGCGAATTATCCGATGAAGAATGTGCAGGCGATCAGCCTGTCCGGGCCACGTGATGCGGCATCGGCGATGAAAGCGATCCAGGAGAGCTTTTGCCAGATCGTGCTGGACCCGCAATTCGTCGACATTGGTGTGAGCCGCCAGGACCGTGAATGGCGCATTGTGTTGGCCCGTCCACTGTTGAGCGCACGCCTGGGCGACTGGCAGGCCGAAGGCCAGAAATTGCTGGCCGAGCTCAATGTCGCACGCGGTCGGCCGCGCCAGTGCGGCACGCAATCCTTCGCCGCCGCCACGCCGCTGACCTGGAACGCCACATTGGCGACGGCGGCCGAGACCCATTCGCGGTCGATGGCCAACAACAACTATTTCGATCACAAGGACCGCGATGGCCGCACGCCGGGTGATCGGGCAGAACTGGCGGGTTACAGCGGCCAGCAGATCGGCGAGAACATCGCGGCCGGGCAAGACACCGTGCGCAAGGTGGTCGATGGCTGGGTCGCCAGCCCCGGTCACTGCGCCAACCTGATGAACCCGCAATATCAGGAGTTGGGCGCGGCGTATGCGGTGGACCCGAAGAGTGATTCGGGGATTTACTGGACGGCGATGTTTGGTACGCCGTAAAACGCGCGGACACTCGCGAAGCTACCCGGACTCTGCTGAGGGCGTCCGGATTGGCTATTGGCAAACCCCGTCATAGACTCTATCGATCACTTGGTCATACATAGTGATTGGACACCCCGCCGGGTTGCTTTTAGCCTGCGCGCCTTCAAACCGTGAACAGCGCCCCCGCTTCTACGCAGGCGCCTGCGCAGGCAAAACACAATGATCGTCCGACCCAAGCCCAATCTGATCAACATCCTCACGTCGCTCAAGGGCTCGATCGCCAAGAAGATTGCGTTGCGCTGCCTGATGGTGACGCTGCTGGCCGCCGTCATCGTGCTCGTTGAAACCCTGCAACCCAACTACTTTGCCAAGGTGAACGCGACGCCCTTCACCCTGCTCGGTCTGTCGCTGTCGATTTTCATGAGTTTTCGCAACAACGCCTGCTATGACCGCTGGTACGAAGCACGCAAAGCCTGGGGGGAAATGATGGTCGCGATCCGCTCGATGATTCGCGAAACCCAGATCATCAAGGACGCGAGCGAGCGGCAGAAAATCCTGCGCAACCTCTGCGGATTCGCCCATTCGCTGAACGCAAAACTGCACGCAAAAAGTGAACTGGAGGCTGCCTGCGACTGGCTTGAGCCGATGCCGGAGGGCAACGTGCCTGACATCAGCGGGCGTATTTTGAACCATGTCGGCCAGCAATGTTCAGCACTCGGCGAGTCCGGGGCGATCAGTGAGTGGCGCTATACGGTCATGGCCAACCACCTGACGAACCTGAACCGGTCGCAGGCGGTCTGCGAACGAATCAAACAGACGCCACTGCCCTTCGCCTACACCCTGTTGCTGCACAGAACCACCTACCTCTTTTGCATCTTGCTGCCCTTCGCCATGGCCGAATCGCTGGGTTGGCTGACACCGGTTTTCACCGCCATCGTCAGCTATACGTTCTTCGGGCTGGATGCGATTGGCGATGAGCTGGAGGATCCGTTCGGTCGCGACGAAAACGACCTGCCAACCCATGCGATGGTGCGCAACATCGAGCGCGAAGTCCTCGCGGCGCTGGGTGCTACACAACTTCCCCCGGCCCTTGAGCCCGTAGACTATGTGTTGAGCTGACGGCCAATCGCCGAGGAACCCCTGGCAAGTTCAGGCCTGCGCTTGAACCACCTCGATCCCCAGTTTCCGATAATCCCCGACATCGCCCGACGGCACATGACGCTCGGTGATCAGCGTATGAATGCGGTTGCACGGCACGACCACGAACGGCTCCACCGCGCCCAGTTTGTCCGCTGTGGTGACGGCGATCACTTGCGAAGCACTGTCAATCAGCGCCTGTTTTACCGGCACCTCGTCGAAATGCAGTGAGCTGATGCCGACTTCCGGATGAATCGCGCAGACCCCGGTGAACAGCACGTCGGCCTTGATGCCCTGCAGCAGGCGCACGGTCTCGTGACCACTGACCGACATCGTCGCCAGGTTGAGTTGTCCGCCGGCCAGAATCACTTTGATACCTTTGTA
Organism: Pseudomonas sp. LBUM1651; assembly: GCF_059716135.1. Classification (NCBI taxonomy): domain Bacteria; kingdom Pseudomonadati; phylum Pseudomonadota; class Gammaproteobacteria; order Pseudomonadales; family Pseudomonadaceae; genus Pseudomonas; species Pseudomonas sp. LBUM1651. The sequence continues at coordinate 3,401,663 of NZ_CP166805.1, forward strand.
TTCGGCGAGGGTAATCGCGGTCATCGGCGAGGTCGTGATCGCCGTGATGGAAATGTCCGACGGCAACGAGCGCGCGATCTGCAGCGTGGTGGTACCGGAATCGAACATCACGATCTGGCCATTCTCCACCCGGCGTGCGGCGAGCTGCGCCAGGCGGGTTTTCACCTCATCGGTTTCGCTGACACGGGTGAAGTAATCCTTGCCCGTGTCCTTTGGCCGAGGCAGCGCCCCACCGTGTACGCGCTGCACCAGACCGGCCGTGGCCAGTTCCGAGAGATCGCGGCGGATGGTGTCTTCGGAGACTGCGAAATGCTGGCTCAACTCGGAGGCCATGACCTTGCCGTCACGCTCGAGGATCAGGAGGATTTTTTGCCGGCGCAGTTGAGGAAGCTCGGCCGCCGAATGCTGATCTTGCATGTTTTCGCCTGAATTTGCGGGTTTTTGCGAGATTAGCCAAACCCAGGCGTAAACACAATCGGCGCGGCGATGGGCAACCGTCAGTTGCTCGCGACTTGAGCCACAGTGCCCGAAGTCACCAACGCCTTCAGCGAGGTGTCGAACTGTTTCAGGGCGTTCACTTGCAGCTCGGTTTGCTCGTCGATCTGCGCGGCGATTTCCGGTGCTGCCTTGCCATGCACCCACACCGAAGGCATTTGTTGTGCGCGAGCGCCTTCGGCCTTGCCGATATATTGCAGGTTCGAGTCGTAGAACTTCGCCATGAAGCGCGCTTCAACCTGGTTGTTGCGCTTCGACACCAGACGGCTGTAAGTGTCCAGCATCACCACCACGTCCGGGTGCGCTTGCACCAGTGCGTCGAGGTTGTCGTAGACGGTTACCGAGGCAAATTGTTTGTGCAACGAACCCATCAGCCAGTTGATTGCCAGTTTCGGATCGGAGCTTTTTACGAAGGCGTTGCTGATGCGCGAATCCAGCGCCGGGTTCTTCGCGCCGTTCAGCGCAACCGAGTGGTACTGCTCAAGGTATTCGAGGGTGTTGACGGTGTTTTCGCTGTAGAGCACGCCCACCGTTTGGGCAGGCTTCAGGCTGGCTGCGCTGTCGGCGACCGGCAAGAAGTGGCAGGTCTGTTCAGCGGCGTAGGCCGGTACGGTGGCGGCAGCGCTGCCGGTCAATACGGCGACAAGGGCCAGCAAGGTAGAGATTCTCATCGCGCAGGTTCCTTCGGAGGCGAATTCGGTATGTGGCTATCCTCCTCTGTTGCCGGAAAAACAGAACTTGCGTTTATTGATGGTGGTTATTGATTAAACGAATGGTTGCGTGTGCCCCTCATGATGCGTCCCGACGCAAAAATCGAAAAAGTCTATCTCTAGCCGAAGCCCGTCGGCCTACGAAATCCATCGACGGCCTCAAGCCCTTCGTAAAAACCGATGCGGGCCCTGATGCCACTGCTCACTCAAATTCCGCGTTTACTTGCCCAAACAGAGGCTGGGTGCTTAAGTTGATGTAATGAGGATTCTGCGGCTGGCTCCCTGCTCCCTCGTTTCAAACGTTTCAAACGTTTCACTTGTTCCATGGATTCAGGGGCTGAACGATATGAGGAAAAGAGCATATTTACTAAACATAACCGTTCTTCTCGCCGTTTCTCTTTTTCTTGCACCGAAGATTATTTTGATAGAGTTTTTTTCTAGTAGATGGATTGACACTGGGATACCCAGTATTTTTTTGTTCTTATTACAAGACTTGATTCTTTCAGCAATTATATACCTGATAACAACAACCCTAATAAGCAAGAATAAATTCTATTTTTACTTGCTGAGCATTTCCTCAGGGTTTATTTTGCTATGCCTTATATTGGACATGAGGGTTAGAGAACTATGGCTAAAACCTTTAGACTTCCAACTAATAAATTACAGTTTGCAACATGCAAGTAATTTAACGTCGGGAATAGAAATATTTCTCAATCAATCCTCTGGTTTTGGATTAACTTTTCGATTCATTGTATTTATCCTCTTCCTTGCTTACCTGACAACCTGGCTTCTCGTTGGATTGACCACCTATAAAATACACACGCACCAAATAACAAACAAAGAAGAGAAAAGCAAACACAGGACATTGTTTATATTATTCTTATCAACCATGTTTTTATGGTCAATTTTTACGAAAGACGCTCGCTACGACTTGAATACAAATATTTTCACAAACCCTTTGATTGCTACTTTTAAAAGTATCATCTCTTTAAATTCCACTCAAGCTAAAGCCATACTGGAATTCGAACAACCCACTTACCCCTTATCAGCAATCAACGACATTCAAAAGCTTGATTCCCAGCCCACTCCAGACTTTAAGAACCTGGTATTTATTGTTCTGGAATCGGTTCGATGGAACAGTATTTTTGGTGCCGGGGTAAACACCGGTGAAAAATACCCCGTATTTGAAAAACTTTCTCAGGAAGGAATGCTTTCTAAATCGTACGTGTCAGTCCCTCACTCATCCAAAGGCTATTACTCAATACTTACCGGGTTGCACGCATACCCGGATATCGAAATAAAAGAGGCGATGCACCTATATCAACCCAGTATAATTCATGAATTAAAAAAGAAAAGAAACATGGAGGCAGTTGCATTCAGCTCATTATTTTTACAATTTGAGAACATGGATGGTTTTTTAAAATCTGTGGGCGTATCAAACGCCTATGCAGTTTCTGATATTGCCCCAGACAAATATCACCCCCAAAACAATAACAGCTTCGGAGAAAGTGATGATCATTTATTCTCGTCAAGTATTTCGCACCTGGAAGATATTACCAAAAAAGGCAAAGGGTTCATTGCGCTGTATTTTCCAGCCGCAGCACATTACCCATACAACTGCACTACCCATTCAACTTCACAAACAACGATAGTAAAATACGAAGAGTGCATAATGAAAACAGACACCCTGATAGGTGAAATGTTAGATGCATTCGACAAGTCAGACATTTTGAAATCAACATTATTTGTGCTTGTTGGAGATCATGGAGAATCTTTTGGGGAGCATGGGCAATTTATTCACAACTCCTCCATGCACGAAGAGGAAGTTACTGTGCCTTTAATATTCTGGGCGAATGGCAAGATACTACCTAAGAATACATCAACAACAAGCCACCAGACTGACATCGCACCAACAATTGCTGATTTTTTCGGAGTGACTGATTCTTCTCTCAATATTCAAGGCGTTAGTTTGTTGAGAGCGCAAGGGGAGCGAGTGTTTTTTATGTCTACTTTTTTTGACGAGTTGTCGTCCGCATTAATTGAGCATCCCTATAAATACATATATGAATATAGCCCTGACACCATTACAAAATATAATATCGAAGACGATCCGCAAGAAAAAACACCTCAAACCGTTCTTGGCAATGAATTCAAAACCATTAAAAACAGATTGCTTTCCTACAACTTGTACCAAAAAACTATTTTTGCAAAAAAACCTGAACAAACCGAATGACTTTCAATCATCGCTGCTTTGCAAATTAATCGGCACCTGAATTCATGGAATATCGGACTCCAGGCGCATTCACGCCACTCGCTCCACCGTATCCGCACTGGTTTTCTTCTTTCCTCTGTTCCAGCGCATCAAGACAATTCGAACGACCTTGTTCCAGGCATAACTAACCCCGACGCCACCGACTATGGCGATCACGACCGAAAGCGCCGGCGCATCAACGATGTGACGGGCCAGGGACCTAAACTGGAAATGCGTCAAATAGATATACAGCGTTGACGAGGCTATCAACGCAAGCCCTCGCGCGATCATGCCTGGCACGGGAATGGATTTGATCCAGATCACCGCAAGAACGGCAGGCACGGCGATATCGATATATCCCCTGATGTCCAGTTCGTGCGGTCCATAGACGACCAGAAGATCCTGCCCGCCCAGCACAATGACGGTCACCGTACTAACGACCCATTTCTGGAGGGTTGAATTGGCGTAATGAATGGCCATTCCGAGCACCATGATCGCAAGGTAGTGTTGCGGCACTCTTTCATAGAGTGCCTCAGCATCAAACAAATAGGCATCAATCAGAATATCCGCCACTGCCAGTACGCACGCTGCAATGACCAGATTCTGAAACGGGTTTGACATGATCAATTTTCTGACTCGCTCGAACGACAGGGCGAATCCAATGATTATTATCATTTGCAGAAGAACTTCGACATACCAATAGGTAAAGTTGCCCACGATACTTTCTGGAAACCAGTTCGAAACAAGCAGCACCGTTTGCCAATGAACCCTGTCGAAAACTATCTGGACCAACATGGCGTACAGGATTGTGGGTGTCGCGATACTGACAATGGACTTTGCCAGTGAACGCACGTTACCGCGCTCATTGATCGCTTGAAGTTGAAACCTTGCCAGGCTGATGCCGGACACGACAAACAACACCTTCGTCTCGCCTGCAATCAGAAATTTTGAAAAAAGACCAAGGTGCCCGATAACAATGAGCAAAATGGACATGACACGCAGAAGAACAGGAACTTCCATTGCCCGAAGTGAAAACCGGGAAGGGCGGGTTTTATGGCTCAGCTCACACAATTGGTTTACCGGTGTCATTTCCCACTGATCCGGGAGATGGCCAATCAGCGCTTCAAGTGCCATGGAAGCTTGTACAAACGAGAGCGAATCCCCACCCAGCTCGACGAACGACAAATTTGCATCAATACGCGGGACTTCGAGTATTTCCGACCATGCGGCCACCAGCAGGAGCGCCAGCGGTGAAAGATCCTGGCTCGAACTCATCGACGTCGCGTCCGTATCAATCGAGGCCAACGCGCGCCTGTCAATCTTTCCGTTCGGCGTGAGTGGAATGGCATCCAGGAAGACGAACAACGCCGGGACCATATAGTCGGGGAGTTCCTTGCCGACATGGTCACGCAATTCACTCGATGACACCGGCGTTGTCGCAACGCAGTAGGCAACCAGCCTGGCGAGCGACGTGGCATGGTTGGCGAGCACAACACACTGCTTGATTCGGGGATGCCGTGACAGTGCGCCTTCGATTTCAGTCAGTTCGATTCGATGGCCGCGAATCTTGACCTGACTGTCACCCCGCCCCAGAAAGCTGACACTGCCATCGATAAGATAAGTGCCAAGGTCACCGGTTTTATAACAAAGATCGTGCTCGGCATTCGTAAACGGGTTCACCACAAACTTTTCTCTGGTTTGCGATGTGTCATTCCAGTAACCCAACGATAAATAAGGGCTGCGTATCAGTATTTCTCCGACCTCCCCTTCACTGACCAGCTGATTTGATTTATTCACGACCAGTAGTTGTGCGCCTTCAATCCCCTTGCCCAGCGGAATTTTGACATTATCGGCTTCAGGATCGACAGGATGGTACGCCATGGCCTGCGGCGTTTCCGTCGTACCGTAGAAGTTCACGCTCACGGCATTTGGAGCAACGACGCGTATTTGTTTGTACAGCGTATGACTTAATGCTTCTCCGCCCCAGAACAGATATCGCAGGGCGCTTAATTCAAGGCTGCGAGGTTTAGCTCCCGCTTCAATGAGTTTCCCCAGCGGGGGGGTCAGATGAATAATGGATATTTCGTTCTCTTGTATCCACGCAGCCAGAGCAAAAGGGTCTATGACGATTGACTGGGCCGGAACAAAAACTTTCGCGCCAATGGAGAGCGGCGTGAATACATCCCGGTATACAGGGTCATGGCCCAGACCGGACAGCAAGGAAAAGCGATCGTCTTGCGATAACGAATGGCACTGGGTATGCCATTCAATGAAATGAACCAGAGGCGCGTGATGGGTCACAATCCCTTTCGGCTCACCCGTGCTGCCCGAGGTGAAGGTGACATAGGCCGGATCGGCCGGGTCGACTTCAGGCAAGCTCGTTTGATCACAGGCGAACGCCTGCAGTGCATCGGCGGGACGTTCCGGTAATTGAACGACCCGCGGATTTGACGCAAGGCGTTCAAGCTCGAGTTCGACAGTCGCCTCGCCGCACACCAGTACAAAGGAAGGCTCAAGCGCCCGAATGATTTGCCCTATACGCGCTGGCGGGTAGGCGACGTCGGCCACCGTGAACATCAATCCGGCACGCGACACACCGAGCATTGCATAGACCAGCCCCGCACAACGACTCGAAACAATAACAACCCGGTCGGATTGTTTAGCGCCCTCTCTGATCAGGGAGGACGCAATGCCCCGGCTTATCGCTTCAAGTTGTTGATAGCTGCACGTCGCGTCTTGAGCGATGACAGCGATTGCATCAGGCGAACGCTCCGCCTGCCGCAGGAAGTCCATGAATATCGGGCGTTCGGCACAGTCCTTCAGACTAAGCGTTGGGTCTGGGCGAAGATCGTGCATTATCCGTATGCTCCGCATGATGTAGACGAGGTTAGCGTCGTGCCCCGAAAATCCTGAGAGAGATGGTGCGGACTATCGGTGGCCGAGCAAAACATGCAGCGTAGTTCCAGTTCGGGACGACTGCATGAAACGTTAGTTCAGAGTGGCCGGTGGCGCCGATAATTTCGAAGGGCGGCGCTGCCCTGCCCGGTATCATCAATGTCCGGCGATCACCCACGCAAGAATCCGAATGCCTTCATGAATCTCCTGCGTCGTCAGGCCCGCATAGCCCAAAATGAGCCCGGCGGGTCGCTCGGACGCTTCCGTCACGGGGCCGGCAAACAGCGGCGAGAGCGGATAAACCCCAACCCCGCGTTCGAGCGCGGCGGCCTGCAACGAGGGTTCATCCTGAGGGCGAAGTCCCGGCAACAGCAGCACGCCATGCAGACCCGCGGCCATGCCGACCAATTGCCCTTGCCCCGCCAGATGCTGTTCAACCGCGTCCAGCAGCGCTCTTCGCCGCCGTTCGTTCTCCCGACGCAGGCGGCGGACGTGGCGTTCATACGTACCACTTTCGATCAGCGAGGCCAGCACGTTTTGCTCCCAGCGCGGTGAGTGGCGATCCGTCAGCCGCTTGGCCTCGCGGAAAACGCTGACCAACTCGCGCGGAAGCACCAGATAACCCAGCCTGAGCTGCGGTGACAGTGCTTTGGAGAACGTGCCGACATAAATGACGCGCGCCTCCGTATCCATGGATTGCAGCGCGTCGATGGGACGCTGGCCATAACGAAACTCGCCGCCGTAATCATCCTCGATGATCCAAGCGCGCTGCCGGCTCGCCCACCTCAGCAACTCCAGGCGCCGCGCAACGGGAATCACCGCGCCCATCGGAAACTGGTGCGACGGCGTCACATAGGCCAACCGCACGCCGTCGTCTTCCGGCAGAGCGCTGGTATCCAGCCCGGAGGCGTCGACGGGGGTTGGCAGCGCTGTCGCGCCCGTGGCCTCAAAGCAGTATCTCGCCATGCGATAGCCCGGCTCCTCGAAGACGAATGCGTCTCCCGGGTTCAGCAGAAGACGTGCGCACAGGTCGAGCCCCTGTTGCGATCCATGCACTACGAGGATCTGGTCCGCATCGCAGGTCAAACCCCGTGCGCGTCGCAGATAGCCTTGCAGCGCGGCGCGCAAACGCTCTTCCCCTTCGGGTTGGCCGTAATAATGGTTGGGCTGACGCTTGACCAGTTCGGCGCGGTAGGCGCGCTGCCACCCCAGAGCCGGAAAATCCCTTGAGGCGACCGAACCGTACTTGAAGTCGATACGGGCATTCGGAGTCGTCATGCTGTAAGGCTTTATAGCGGCCACCCGCTGGCCGTACTGGGAAAGCGCCGGCGGCAAATGCTCGCGTGGCGCCGAGTCCGCTTTCGCCGACCCGGACGGGGAATTCCTCACGGCGCCTACCCTGGCGGCCTTTCCTGCCGATGTCACCACAAAACCCTCGGCGGCGAGTTGCTCGTAGGCCGCCGTCACCGTGGTTCGTGATACGCCGAGCTCGGCCGCCAGCGCTCGCGTCGACACAAGCCGGGTGCCTGCTGCAAGCGTGCCGTCTTCTATTTGCGTGCGCAGCCTGGCGTAGATACGGCGTTCGGCGCCGCGTGCGGTTGCTTCCGGTTTGGTAGACAACTGGCCCATGGGAGAACCTCAAAACTGGCACTTTTTATTGTGCAGGTGCTGATCGAGATTATGGGTTCTCATCATTGCGAGTGAAATCCCCATGTGTCCGCTGCCGGGTCCAGACTCAAAGGTTTTTCAGGCCGACCAAGACAGGGAGGCAGCACCATGGAACTGACCGCCACTACCCTCCTTGTCACGTTCGCCGGTGTCTTTCTGATCTGTTTCATGAAAGGCGCGTTCGGCGGCGGCTTTGCCATTGTCGGCATCCCGCTTCTGTCACTGGTGATGGACCCGATCACCGCCGGCGGTCTGCTTGCGCCATTGTTCATCGCAATGGATTTGTACGGCCTGCGTTACTGGAAGCCGTCCACCTGGTCAAAACCGGACTTGAAGCTGCTTGTACCCGGCCTTGTCGTCGGCATCGGCGTCGGTTATCTGCTCTTTCGCGTGCTGGACCACCGCGCGATTGCCATTGTGATGGCTACGGTCACGCTGTTTTTTGTCGGCCTCTGGTTCAAGGCTGGCGGAGAAGTCAGAGTACGGCCGCGCTCATCGCCCAAGGCCGTGGCCGCCGGTCTTACATCGGGCATCACGACCATGGTCGCGCATTCAGGCGGGCCGCCGCTGGCGATGTACCTGCTGCCGCTCGGCCTGAGCAAGCAGGTCTATGCCGGAACGACCAGCATGTTCTTCACCGTAGGCAATCTGCTCAAGGCCGCACCTTGGCTGCTGCTGGCCAGACCGACGGGCAACGTGCTGAGCCTGATGCTGATCTGCCTGCTCGCCGTGCCGAGTGGTGTCTGGCTGGGCTGGCGTCTGCACGCGAAATTGGACCAACGCCAGATGTACCGCGCCTGTTATGGCTTGCTGGTCGTCACAGCCCTGAAGCTTTTGTGGGACGGCGTCGGCGGGTATCTCGCCTGAAACGGGTGCGTCAGCTTTCGAAGCCGTCGGCTACACTTTGTTGTCTGCGCCGCGGCAGCCGAGTGACCAAATCCCTTTCTCCTGACCTGGAGGTTTCCCATGAGCGATGACACCGAACTCACGTCCTTCACCGGTTGGGCCGCAACAGCGGCCGGCGCGCCACTGGAGCGCTTCAGCTACGATCCGGGCCCATTGGGAGAAGATGAAGTGGAAGTTGCCGTGGAATATTGCGGCGTCTGCCACTCGGACCAGTCGCTGATCGATAACGATTGGGGCATCAGCCAATACCCGTTTATCCCGGGCCATGAAGTGGTCGGCCGTATCGTGCGAATGGGCGCACAGGTGCGCGGTCTCGAAACGGGGCAAAGGGTGGGCATCGGCTGGTACAAGGGCAGTTGCATGCATTGTTCTTCGTGTATCGGTGGTTCCCATCACCTGTGTGGCACGGCCCAACCCACCATCATCGGCAGCAACGGCGGCTTCGCCGACCGCGTGCGTTCGCACTGGGCCTGGGCGCTTGCGATACCGGAGGGCCTCGATCCCGCCATGGCCGGTCCGCTGTTCTGTGCCGGCTCGACAGTGTTCAACCCGCTGGTGGAATTTGACGTCAAGCCCACTGACCGGGTGGGTGTGGTGGGTATCGGCGGCCTCGGTCATCTGGCATTACGCTTCCTCAATGCCTGGGGCTGCGAAGTCACGGCCTTCACTTCGTCACTGAGCAAGCAGGACGAAGCCAAGCGTCTGGGCGCGCACAACGTCGTCGCCTCGACCGACAGCGTTGCGCTGAAAGCCATCGCCGGCACCCTGGATTTTCTCCTGATCACCGCCAACGCCGACCTCGACTGGTCGGCCATGCTCGGCACCCTGCGCGGCAAGGGGCGTTTGCACTTTGTTGGCGTCGTGCCCGGCGCAATTCCGGTACACGTGCTCGACCTGATTCCCCAACAGAAGAGCTTGTCCGCCTCGCCGGTCGGCTCGCCTGCTACTACGGCAACCATGCTGGAGTTCTGCGCCCGCCATCAGATCTTGCCGCAGGTCGAGCACTTCCCCATGAGCCGGGTCAATGAAGCCATCGATCACCTGCGCAGTGGCAAGGCGCGTTACCGCGTCGTGCTCGACGCCAGCAAATGACTGACGAGCGCGTCGGGTAACACCGCATGCGCCCTCACCCACTTTGACCATGACCAGCGTCGGTGGAATCACAGTGTTGGGCCATGGTTCATGCTGTCAGAGGTTTCGCGTCATTCTGTAGGTAACTTTAATTCGAAGGCATGTCGGTCGCCGACCGGCGCGTGATGCGCCATCACCTCGACGACCCAATCGATGAACACGCGCAACTTGAGGCTGATATGCCGGTTCGGCGGAAACGCCACGTAAAGCGGCATCGTATCGAGGTGCCAGTCTTCGAACAGCGGCACTAACTCGCCACTCGCCTCGAACGCTTTGGACATGTACTTGGGCAACCAGAGTACGCCCAACCCGGCCAGCCCGGCCGCGAGATAGGCATTGCCATCGTCGACGGCCAACACGTAGCGACCTTTGACCTGCACACTTTCACTGTGGTTGTGCATCGCATAGGGCAGCGGTTTGCCGGTGCGCGCCCACAGAAAACCGACGATTCGATGATCCGACTCTTCCAGCTCATGCGGATGCAAGGGCGTGCCGACCCGAGCCAGATAGCTCGGCGCTGCAAATACGCCGAGCGGCAGGTCAGCGACGCGCCGGGCCATCAGCGACTGATCCGTGAGTTCACCGCCGCGCACCACGCAATCGACGTTCTCATCGATCATGTCGACGATGCGATCGCTGACGCCCATGTCGATCTGGATGTCAGGGTATCGCGCGTAGAAACCAGGCAATGCCGGCATCAGAATCATGCTCGCCAGCGGGCTCGGCACATCGACTCGCAGCCGGCCCCGGGGCAATGCCGAGGCGCCGGACAGACTGGTTTCAGCGTCGTCGATGTCGGCCAGCAGTTTGATCACGCGCTCGTAATAAACAGCGCCATCGGCGGTGACGTTGACTTTGCGCGTCGTGCGGTTGAGCAACTTGACGCGCAACCGCGCCTCCAGTTGCTGCACCAGTTGAGTCACGGTGGTCTTGCTCATGTGCAGCGTTTCTGCAGCCTTGGTGAAGCTGCCCGCCTCCACCACCCGCGCGAATGCCTGCATTGCATCAAAACGGTCCATCGCCGCCCCTTGTGTCGATCAGATTGTTTGTATTTTCCAAACAGTGATCGCCAAGGTTGCTCGTTTATCGACCGGGCGCAAGTCCTTACAGTCCCTTCAACGTTTGTTTCGGGTCGGCCTTGGCCCTTTGATGGAGGTCCTTTATGACAACGCGTGATGTGGTTTTTCCGAGCGGACGCCAAGCACTCTATGAGCGCAATCGCTACTCGCCGGCGATTCGCTCCAATGGCTTTCTGTTCGTGTCCGGGCAAGTTGGCAGCAAGGAGGATGGAGCGCCCGAGCCCGACCTGGAGAAACAGGTCCGGCTCGCCTTCAACAACCTGAACGCGATCCTGGTCGCGGCCGGTTGCACCTTCGACGACGTGATTGATGTCACCGTCTTCATCGTCGATCCCGAATCGACGTTCGAAACGATCTGGAAGATCGTGCCGGAGTTCTGGGGCAACGCACCGCACCCGACGCTGACCGGGATTGGCGTCACGTGGCTGTATGGTTTCCAGTTCGAGATCAAGGTGATCGCCAGACTTCCGGAAACCGTCCAGGGATGAACGACCGTTGTTCAGGGTTGTTAGCCTGCCTCTAACGAGCTTCCTCGACGAGGCCTACCAACTCATTGAAAGCAACAATATCCAGCGGCCGGCTCAGGAAATAGCCTTGACCTTCATCGCACGACACCGATTTCAGCAATTTCAGGTGATCGGCCGTTTCAATGCCCTCAGCCGTAACGGTGAGCGATAACGCACGTCCCAGGCCCACGATAGCCCGGATGATCGCCTTGTCATCCTCGCTGTCGGCCAGCCTGTTCAAAAAGCTGCGGTCAATTTTCAAGCCGTCGAACGGGAATGCGCGAAGGTAGCTCAGCGAAGAATATCCCGTTCCGAAATCGTCCATTGATATCCGTACGCCGAGACGTTTGAGGGTACGCATTACCTCAAGAGCGCCGGAGGCGTCTTCGAGCATGACGCTTTCGGTAATTTCCAACTCTACTCGGGCAGGGTTGATTCCTGAGTCGGTGAGTGTTTTCTGAATGCGCTCGACCAGATTGCCTTGTTTGAATTCGGTCGGTGACAGGTTGACTGATACGAACAGGCGCTCCGGCCACTGTGCGGCGCAGCGGCACGCGGTATCGAGAACCCAGTTGCTCAGGGAAAGAATCAGTCCGGATTCCTCGGCAATCGGAATGAAAGTGTCGGGTGGTATCAAACCGCGCTCAGGATGTTGCCACCGGACCAGCGCTTCGGCACCCACCATCTGACCGTCAGCGATACGATAGCGTGGCTGGAAATGCAGCCGCAGCTCTCCGTGTTTGATCGCGAAGCGCAGGTCGCTTTCCAGTCGACGGCGCTCGATGATCCTGGCGTTCATATCCCCGGCATAAAAACGCCAGGTGTTACGACCTGCGGCCTTGGCCTCGTACAGTGCGATATCCGCGTAGCGAAGCAGTTCGGTCGCCTCGCAGGCGTCATGAGGCGCCATCGCAACGCCAACACTGGCGCTGACGAACACTTCCTGCTCATCGATCGCTATCGGCTGCTCGATCGACTCGATCAAGCGGCGACAGAGCGTCTCGACTTCTTCCTGGGAACTCACGTCAGTCAGAATCAATACAAACTCATCCCCGCCGACCCGAGCGACAAGGTCGCCATGGCGCACGCACTCTGCCAGGCGATTCGACACTTCATTAAGGACCAGATCACCGGCGGCATGCCCGAGCAAGTCATTCACCGGTTTGAAACGATCCAGGTCCAGACTGAGCATGACCAGCGGCTGGTCTATCGTCGGCAATGCCTTGAGTTTACCGTCGAGAAACTCTTGAAGACGGGTTCTGTTCGGTAGCCCGGTCAGGGCGTCATGCTGCGAGAGGAATTCGATACGCCGACGGGCTTCGACTTCCTCTGTCACATCCGTCGCAGTACCCCGGAACCCTCCACCTGCCATTTTTCGAGCCGAAAGACGAGTGATTCGCTCCTGGCCTTCGGTATCGACGTATCGGCACTGAATGCTGATATCCGGACGACGGTTCGGGATGCTGAGCCACTGAGCCAACGTGCCCAGTTCGGTACTCAGCAGATCATCGATCACCGCACCAATCCAGACGTTTCTGGAGAGCCCCGTCACGTCTTCGAATCGCTCTGACAAATAGGTGAAATGCCACTCGGAATCGATTTCCCATACCCAGTCCGAGCTGGCTTCAACGACGTCGCGAAAGCGTGCTTCGCTGGTGGCAAGGGCGTCCTGACTGCTTTGCAGTGACGCATAGCTGGCGTCAAGTGCCAGCGCACCAGCCGTCGTGCGACGCAAAATGACCGACGTCATCAGGCACACCAACAATGCGGCGATGCCGATCAATGGCAACCCTATCCCCAACAACCGCAGGCCCGGCCTTTCCGGACTCCACTGCAGGCTGCCGGCCGAACCGTCATCGCCCAGTGGAAGGAGCGACGCAGTGTCCGTTTCGCCGGACGTGGCAACGTGCAGACGATCGACCCCGAAATCGTCGCCGATCATCTGCAACTTGGCGCTGTTCAACACGTCGACAAAAATCAGCACCGAAGGCGGCCTGTCATCAGGCACCACTGTCGGGTCTGTTCCCGGCGTAATGGCTGCTGCCGCGACGAGGGCGGGTACTCCTCCCACACTGATGAAGGCTGTTGTCGGCGTCTCTGTTTCCGCTCCTGCACGCGCCTTATCAAGAATCCCGGGAATGGACTGCTTGAGCCACTCTGTGACTTCCACGGATTTCAGCTCACCCTTGACCACAGCGTAAACAGTGCGATCGACGTCGTTGACGACAAACAGTCCCTGGACCCCGAAATCCGTGTAAAGCGTTGGTCCAACGTTCTGTCGTACGAAGGCCCAGTCAGGGTCCACTTCAGTATGCAGATACTTGTAGGCGTCGCCCCAGAATGCGTAATCCTTGACGGTTGAGCGCAGCGACTTTTCCAGCGATTGGACTGCCTTCTTCGTGTAAAACGCGCTTTCAGCCTCCTCCGTCCGGTCCAAATCATGTGCAAGGTAAACGAGTGAATAGCTGGCCAGTAAAAACACGCCTGCCAATAGACCCACAAACTTGAACAGCGAGGCGCGAGCCAGTACCACGCTAGAGCGACGGGAGGAAGAAGGGTTACTGGAGGCGAGACTGTTCGGCATAGATTCCCGCTTTTCGTTGAAATAAGTCCTTTGCATACCCTGCTATCGGCTACTTTGGCAGAACGATGAGCAGGGGCATTCCATGAGTGGCCGCTTTCTATTAAAGCCTATGGTTCTGCGCCCGACACGATCCAGCCATGAGATTTCACCAGGGAATGATCTGACGCCCGCGCCGGACATGAAATTTGCGGCACCCATCGTTATCGGTTCGGCGTTAAAATCCGCCCGGTCCGGTTCACATTCTTGAGGATGATCCAGGTATGTCCACGCTCGACACTTCCCTGCAAGACACCGCCGCGCCTGACGGTGTTTGTTACGGCTGCGGCGGCAGCAATCCGCACGGGCTGCAGATCAAGAGCTTCTGGCATGAGGACGGCGAGCATGTCATCGCCGAGCACATGCCGGAAGCCAGGTATTGTGGTTGGCCGGATCTGGTTTACGGTGGTTTGATCGCGATGCTGGTTGACTGCCATTCCAACTGGACGGCGATGGCCTATCACTACCGGGTGGAAAACCGCGAAGTCGCCAGCCTCCCGCGCATCAACTGCGTCACTGGCAACCTGGGCATCAAGTTCATCAAACCGACGCCGATGGGCGTCCCGTTGACCCTGCGTGCGAAAGTGGAAGGTGAAGTCGGACGCAAAACCCGCGTCATCTGCGAGGTCTACGCGGGGGGTGTGCTCACGGCTGTCGGGGACTCCGTTTTTGTGCGCGTCGATACCGAGCAACTGGCGGCGGTTGCACATGGCCGGTAGTTTGCTACCCTCTGCAAAAACCTGAGCGATTCAAGTCGGGCTACTTGGCTTTTCCTTGGTGCCGATTCCCTGTGCTGCAATGCCAACTGGAAAGACCTATGCCGTTAAAAACCCGCAATTTTATTCTTGAAGTCCTCGAAGACCTCGGCATCGGTGATTTCGCTGCCCGCCCCTTCGACTGCGCCTTCGAGTTGCTCGCCGCACCGCCCAGCCGCAAGCGCCTGATCGTGATCGGCTTCAACGGCTCCCTCGCCGACGACATCCACACCAATGCCGGCGCAGTACAGGCAGGCTACGAACAGCCCGAGTTTTCCAATGTCGCCCATGGCCTGAAAGGTGGCTGGGGTTCGACGCCCCTGCCCCGGCGATTGACCGAGTTGCCAACCACGCTTGGTTTTGACTGGCGCGACACCCTCTATACCAATGCGTTGCTGCTGTGCTCCGCTGATGCTGCGTCCATACAAAAAGCCGCGCGGCAATCTTCTGCGGCGAGCCTGGAATCGCTGACACGCAAATCAATGGATTTTTTCGAACGGGTGACAGTGCCGCTCGCGGAACCCGAGTTGATTATTGCTTACAGCAACGGCTTGGGAAGCCCATCGGCGGCCAGGATTCTGTGGGAGAGATTCGGGAATGAAGAGGCGCTGGATCACGTTGACACTTCTTCCTACCGGGCGACTTATGGCTTCACTGCAACCATCGGCAGCCGCAAGATTCCGGTCGTGGGGATTCGGCACATGTCCAGATTCGAGCCGAGCATTGAGGCAATCAAACTGGCCTGGGAGCGGCAAAAAACGTGCATCGGCAGTCAGCCAGGCCCGTGTTAACGTGCTCACACCCTCAATTTGAAGTCACACACCCATGTCCATCCCCGACAACCTTCTCGCTTTTACCTTCGCGGCCACGTTGCTGACACTGACGCCTGGGCTCGACACTGCGCTGGTCTTGAGAACCGCCACGGTGGAAGGCAAACAGCAGGCGCTTCGCGCTGCGTTGGGCATCAATGCGGGTTGCTTGTTGTGGGGCGCGGCCGTCGCCTTTGGTCTGGGCGCTTTGATTGCAGTCTCGGAACTGGCCTATGACCTCTTGAAATACTGCGGCGCCGCTTACCTGGCGTGGCTTGGATTGAACTTGCTGTTGAACCCGCGCAGCGCTCTGTCGCCCGTCGAAACGGGCGCGACGCTTGCGGCCAACTGGTTCCTGAAGGGCATGACCGGGAATGTCCTCCACCCGAAGATCGGCATTTTATACGTGTCTTTTCTCCCGCAGTTCATTCCGCAAGGACAGCCACTGGTTGCCTGGACATTTGGTCTGGTCAGCATCCATGTGGTGATCGGATTGATCTGGTCAACGATGCTGATTGGCGCGACTCGACCCCTCGCCGGCATTCTGAGGCGTGAAAAGGTGATCAAGTGGATGGATCGCACGACGGGCATGATTTTTGTTCTGTTTGCCGCTCGTTTGGCCTTTAGCAAGCGCTGAGGGGGCAGGGTCCGTAATCCGCCGATGAACGATACGCAAAATGGCAAGGCTCGATGAAATCGGGCCTTGCCATTCAACCTTGTCGAGCCCGCCGTTTACAGGTCGGTGATTTCCTTGTGGCTTGGCACCAGCAGTTTCATCACGCTCCACGCCACCAGATAGGCCACCGCACAGATGGCGAACATGATCATGTAGCCGGAGTAAACATCGTTGATCGATTTGTAATGGTCGAACACCCAGCCGCCGACCTTGGTCATTGCTACGCCGCCCATGCCGCCTGCCAAACCGCCAATGCCGACCACCGAAGCGATGGATTTTTGCGGGAACATGTCGGACACGGTGGTGAAGATGTTGCACGACCACGCCTGATGCGCTGACGCGCCTACGCCAATCAACAGCACCGGCACCCAGAAGCTGATGTAACCGAAGGGCTGCGCCAGCAGTACCAGCAGCGGGAAGAAAGCGATCACCAGCATGGCTTTCATACGACCGTCATACGGTGCGTCGCCGCGAGCCATGAAGTAGCCGGGGAACCAGCCACCGCCAATGCTGCCCACCATCGTCATGCTGTACAACACGGCCAGCGGCCACACGATGGCCTGGCCTTTCATTCCGTATTGCGCCGACAGATACGTCGGAAGCCAGAACAGGAAGAACCACCACACGCCGTCAGTCATGAATTTACCGAAGGCAAAAGCCCAGGTCTGGCGGTAGGTCAGCAACTTGAACCACGATACTTTTTTCTCGGCGACGCCCGGCTCCGGGGTAGCGACCGACTGCGCATCACTACGGATGTAGGGCAGTTCCTGCGCCGAGAGACGTTTTTGCTTTTCAGGTTTCTCGTACAGCGCAATCCACACGGTCACCCAGACGAAGCCCAGCATGCCGATCACGATGAACGCCGCTTCCCAACCCCACAGGCCGGCAATCAGCGGTACGCAGATCGGTGCCACGATCGCGCCCACGTTGGCGCCGGAGTTGAAGATACCGGTGGCGAGGGAGCGTTCCTTCTTCGGGAAGTATTCGGCAGTGGCCTTGATCGCGATCGGAAAGTTACCCGCTTCGCCTATCGCCAGCACCGCGCGGGACAGCATGAAGCCTGCGATCGACACCGAGATGACGGCCAGTCCGAACGCGCCGAACACGGCCGCGATGCCCTCGCCCATCGGCACTGAGAAGACATGCATCATACGACGCAGGCAATGCCGCCTGACAGCACTCAGCCGTCGGGTATTGGCAGTGGGTATTTAAAAATCAGATAGTCGTACGACAACGCATATCATCACGCATGAGGGGACCGGCTGCTCCTACAGGTCTTACTTGACCAGCCGCGTTTCCTTGGACGGCCTGTACCCGAAATACGAGCTATAGCACTTGCTGAAATGACTCGGCGACACAAACCCACACGCCACCAGCACATCCACCTGGGACAGCTCCGTATGCTGGAGCAGTCGACGCGCCTCGGTAATCCGCAGCTCCATGTAATAGCGCTGCGGCGTGGTGCCGAGTTGCTCCTTGAACAAACGCTCCAGCTGTCGACGAGAACGATCTGCATAGACCGCCAGTTGCTCCAGCTCCAGCGGCTCTTCAAGGTTGGCGTCCATCAGCTTCACCACCTCGCGCAAGGGAGCGCTCACGCAGACATTTTCCGTCGGTTTGATGCGCCGGTAGCGGGACTCTTCGAACGCGAGGATGT
Source organism: Pseudomonas sp. LBUM1651 (assembly GCF_059716135.1). Classification (NCBI taxonomy): domain Bacteria; kingdom Pseudomonadati; phylum Pseudomonadota; class Gammaproteobacteria; order Pseudomonadales; family Pseudomonadaceae; genus Pseudomonas; species Pseudomonas sp. LBUM1651. The sequence continues at coordinate 3,419,821 of NZ_CP166805.1, forward strand.
CTTCGATACCCTCGACGAGCGCCTTGTCGTGCAAGCCCTTGATCCAGTCCAGCGCCATGTGGAAGGCACCTGATGGACTGGACGCCGTGAGCCGGTCCCGGTCGATGACAAAAGGCTCGCTGGTGACGTGCGTGGCCTTGGCAATTTCCGCGAGCGCGGGGCGATGTTCGGGGTGAATCGCGCAACGGTAACCGTCGAGCAAACCGGCGATCCCGAGGAACCATGCGCCATTCCACAATCCAGCCAGGCTGACACCCTGGTCGGCGGCCGCTCTCAACAGACTGATCAACTCGTCAGTCGCCTTCAGCTCGGTTCTGTAGCCACCACAAATGACCAGCAGATCGAGGTCGTGAACCACGGAGTAATCGATGCGCGCATCCGGCCGAATGACCAGCCCCAGATCGCTGACGACTTCCCCGTCGTTCAAGCCGAACGTGCGGGACGAAAACAGTTTGGGTCGTAGCAGATTCGCGGTGACGATCGTATCCAGCGCCTGGGTAAAAGCAGGCAGCGAGAAATGTTCGAGCAGCAAAAAGCCTGTCCGTGTCATTTGAACAGGCTCGTTGGGGTTGTCGTTCAGATAGCGAAGATTCTTCCCCTTCATGCCTCCGCTAAATTGGCGTCGTTCGATCAATGTGTGTGGCACTCGGTTGCGTTAACGGACAGGGAGTCTGGTACATCAGGATATCGCAAAACGGTCTACGCTCCTCCAATCGGTTCCTCTGGAGACAGCGCCATGATTCGCACCTTGCTCGCGGCTTCCCTGCTTCTGACGCAAAGCCTTCCGTCCCATGCCGGTGCTGGCGATCGGTGAGGAAAAATCCTTTGGCAACAACGAAGTCATTGTCATGCGCAACGCTGCGGACAAGGTCACGGAAGTGGTGATTCCGGGGGCAGGACATTGGCTGATGGAAGAAGCGCCCACGCAGACCATTCGAGCGATTCGCGACTTTTTGCAATGACAGCCTGTAGCAGATCAAAAACGAATTGAACCCCGCGCGTCATGGTGTTTTCGAAACTTTATCAGCGCTGCCCCCTGATCCGGCAAGGCGCCATTGCAGAGGAAACCCCGATGAACAGTAGAGATCTGCTTCTGATCGCCAGCCTCAGCCCCACCCTGGTTTTCGCTGAAGGCTGCGACGTACTGACCCGCTCCCAAAGTCCTTCCGTGCCCGTGGTCGAATCCCATAGTTGCTATGAGTACGAAGGCATGCCGGTAAATTCCATCGATTGGTCATGCAGCAATGAAAGCAAGGAAATGATGACCAGCACCAAGAAAAAGGTCGAACAGTGCGACGATCATTATCAGGCCACCTGCATCGCGACCTTGACTCAGGAGTCGCTGGCCAATCCTCATTCCACCAGTAAGGACAAGAACGCCAAGTCGCTCAACATTCCCGACAGTGCTCAGGTCACGACGTATTACTACGACGCCGAGCACTTGAGCCAGGTGAAGATTGATTGTGAGTCGGGCGGTGGGCACTGGAAAGCGAAATAGCAATGAGACATGAGGGTGATATTTACGTGATTTATCTTGGCGACGCCGAGCAATTCCTGAAGTGGAAAGGTCAAGCCGAATTGAATACTGACTGGACACGGGTGAATGGCAACGTCCAGGTTTTTACGCTGAACTACCTGGCGAGCATCCTGCCTGCTGCCATTGCCGCTCACGCGTTCGGACAGCCAATGGCGTTCAAGGTAGCAGACGCTGCAACCATGAAGGCTGATCGAACTATTGTAACGCCCGAGATGATGGACAGTTTGCGCAAGGCGAGCAAAGAGCATCTGAACAAGCTCAATGCGCAGATCAAGGCGAACGAAGAGAAGACCAAGGAACTGTGCGGAGGCCGGGTCTGTGTTATCCGGAATAATACGACGCTCTACCGCACCGAGAAAACCAACCCGCCCATGTGGTACTACCAGGATGGCCGCCTGGCCCCTGAATCGGTATGGCCAAAATGAACATCGGATCAAGCCTTGCAAGTCTTGTTGCAGCGACCTGCATCTCGATGGGTGCCTCCGCCGAATCCCGGTTGACGCTGTGCAATGAAGACCCGACGGAGGATGTCAGCGCCGCCGTCATCTATCGGGTCACTGGTATAAAAAACTGTTTAATCTATTCGTTAATTCCGAGCCGGACACGAATTTCAAACTCCGCCTCTAGTCCCTCGCACCGCTGAACAATCGGCCTTAAGCAGTCGCTCGACACTGCATCTGCCCACCGCTTAAAGTGCCGTCCCTTCATCAGTGGATCGCCACCAAAAATGACTGATACGTACCAAGGCAGTTGCCTTTGCGGTGCCGTCCAATACCAACTCCGGTCACGCCCCAAAGCAGTTTCGCACTGCCATTGCAGCCAATGCCGCAAAAGCCATGGAGCCGCATTTGCGAGCTACGGCAGTGTGTTGCGTGGCGACTTTGATCTTGTACGGGGTGACGATGACATTCGGTCTTACCCGTCCTCTGAATCTGTCGAGCGCCAGTTTTGTACTCACTGCGGTTCGTCGCTCTTCTGGTCAAATAGCCAGGGCGAATACTCCGATTGGATATCCATAGCCCTTGGTACGCTGGACACGGCCTTCACCAGCGACAAACAGAAACATGTCGAGGTGACGTCCAAGGCGCCATGGCATGAAATTCAGGATCACTGGCCGCAGTCTTGATAACCGCTTTGAGGTCACTCCCAGCGTCAATCCACAACGAACAACCTGGCACCGATGGTGCTGAATGATCGATGCCCCTCAGCATTGCTACCCACCTGGTAGCTCATCCCGGCGGTGAGCGTGAACTGGCGACCATCCTCCAGCTCCGTGTGCAACTCGCCTTCCAGGCACAACAGGATATGACCTCTCCAGCACCAGTGATCGGCCAGATAGCCGGGACTGTATTCAACCATCCGCACGCGCGTCGATCCGAACTGGCAGGTTCGCCACCAGGCGGTGCCCGTTTGTCCAGCATGCTGGACAGTTTCGACAGTCGACCAATCAGTCGTACCAAAGGGAACAGCCGTCAGATCCATGGTTGCCTCATCAATCAAAGAGTGTCTGTAGACCGTAGCCATCCAGCGACACTCTCGATAGACACAGATGCATCGCATTTATGAGATACAGGCGCCCCCTCAAGCGTGAAGGCCAGAGGCAATCACGCTCGCATACACCGCTCGGTCGACATTCCCGCCGGACAGAATCACCCCGACCCTTTTGCCTTCCATCGTTTCACGCTCCTGAATAAGCGCTGCCAGGGCCGCCGCACCTGCCCCTTCAGCAAGGTTGTGGGTATCGGTGTAATACACGCGCATGGCCTCGGCAATCTGGCTGTCACTGACGGATACGATTCGCGCCGCCGCTGCCCCGTAGATGGCGAAAGCCTCGGGAACTGGCCTGCGCACGGCGAGGCCGTCCGCAAAGGTATTCGCCGAGGTGGTTTCGCACAGGGCACCAGCCTCAAACGATAACTTTGCAGCCGCAGCCTCTGTGGAAACCACACCCACCACTTGGGTGTTCAAGCCCAGCGCGTCGCGGGCGGCGATCACCCCACAAATCCCTGAGCCACAGCCAATCGGCACGTAGACGGTATCCAGGTCCGGCGCAGCGTTGAACAGCTCCAGCGCGTACGTGGCCACGCCTTTGACCAATTCGGTATGGAATGGCGGCACAAGGTAGAGGCCATGCACTTGCGCCAGGCGTGCAGCCTCTTCACGGGCATCATCGAAATCGCGGCCATACTCAACCACTTCGCCGCCGAAGCCGCGCATGGCATTGTTTTTTTCCAGCGAATTGCCTTCCGGCACTACGATCAACGCTCGCAAACCCTGCGCGCTTGCAGCCAGCGCCAGGCTCTGGCCATGGTTGCCGCGGGTAGCGGAAACAATGCCCTTCACGCCTGGGTGCTCGCGTTTGAGCCAGTGCATGAAGGTAATGCCGCCGCGCACCTTGAAAGCCCCCGTCGGCGAGTGGTTTTCATGCTTGACCCACACCGTGCAACCCAACCGCTCCGCCAGCAAGGGCCAAGGGTACTGCGCGGTGGCGGGCATGACCTGGTACACATGGCGAGCCGCTTGTTCGATATCGTCGCGAGTCAGTCTATTCATGAAGCAGCCTCCTGAGGTTTTGCCCAGTCTAGGCATGGGTGCACTGCGCTGGCTTTCAAAAAACTGACCTGACTTTTGTGCTCGCTCTTCTCTACTATGGCGCTCATGAACCATCGAAACAGCCTGCAGCCATCGCTCGTTCCTGAACCGGTCCGCCGTGCCGAGGCAGGGCCTTGGGCGATCGAATTGTTGCCCGGCTCCGCCTACGCAGCCCGATATGTAGCGACCCATGCGGCGATCGGTTTTGCCTTCGACAGCCAGCGAGGCCTGCACGCGATCGGCAGCGACCGGGTGCACCCCTTCGTTGCCACGCCCAATAGCCTGGCGTTCGTCCCGGCCGGTTGTGACGTGTTGTCCGAGTCATCCAAAGGCGGTGAGTACCTGCGGGTCATACACACCGCGGGTATGGAATGGATGGGGGATCGTGCCTTCAACAATCGCATTGATCCGCAGGCCATTACCCTCGCGTTGCGAATGCGTAGCGCCCTGTTGCGTGCCTCGCTGGATGACGATTGGGAGGCCTGGGCACTCGCCCTGGCTGAACGGGCGAAGGGGCACGACGCGTTGTCTGCACCGCTCCAGGGGTCTATCACCCACAGCCGGATGCGCCTGCTCGATGAATTTATTGACGCTGGCCTTGAGGGCCCGCTCAGTGTGCAGGCGATGGCAGGATTGCTTGAATTGTCCGAAGGCTATTTCATGCGGGCATTCAAGAACGCGACGGGCAAAAGCCCGCATAGCTACCTGATCGACCGACGACTCGCCAAGGCCCGTGCCCGTCTGCGCGATTCAACAGCCAGCCTGCCGGAGATCGCCCTCTCCTGCGGCTTCAACTCCCAGGCGCACATGGCGACCGCCTTCAAGCAACGCCTTGGCGTGAGTCCGGCGCAGTTGCGTAAAGGTTAAAGGTCCGTTCAGGGCCAGGTTATCGGATAGCAGGCATTTGTAATGCACGGCGTTGCTCGGCAGAATCGCCTCCCGATCCGGCCAAAGGTGCCGGACGTTCGTGGTGAAAAGGGGCTGCAGTTGAACCAACAGACATTGTCCATGCGCCTGGAGCGCGTGGCGGCGCAGGTGCCAGCAGGTGCGCGCCTGGCCGATATCGGCTCGGATCATGGCTACCTGCCGGTGGCGTTGATGCGCCGTGGCGCCATCACAGCGGCGGTGGCCGGCGAGGTGGCAGAGACGCCGTTCCGCTCGGCCGAACGCACCGTGCGCGAGAACGGCCTGGAACAGCGGATCACCGTGCGCCTGGGCAATGGCTTGGCGGCGATCGAGCCGGGAGACGGAATCACGGCGATCAGCATCTGTGGCATGGGCGGCGAGACGATCCGCGATATCCTCGACAGCGGCAAGGCGCGCCTGAGCGGCCAGGAGCGCCTGATCCTGCAGCCCAACGGCGGCGAGCAGCCACTGCGCCAATGGCTGATGGAAAATGGCTACCAAATCCTCTTCGAAGAGGTGCTGCGGGAAAACCGCTTCGACTACGAAATCATCGTCGCCGAGCGCACCGGGTCGGTGACATACACCCCCGAGGAGCTGTACTTCGGCCCGCTGCAGATGAAAAAACGCAGCCCGGCGTTTCTGGTCAAGTGGCAGCGCATCCTGCGCCATAAGCAGCAGACCCTGACCCACTTCGCCCGAGCGCGGCAGGCCGTGCCCGAGGAGAAGATGCAGGACGTCGCCCGGCAGGCCCGGTGGATCACCGAACTTCTGGCTTGAGCCCGTTACAGATGTTTTATTCCCTGTCTTTCGTCGAACGGATGAGATTGCCCCGTAGTTTCACAATGGCCTTCTGCATTTGCACGAAATCGTCAGGATCAAGACCGGTTTGCGGGAAACCATCTTCCGTGAGGCCTTCACGCAGTTTTCGCCCTTCTTTTGTGAGGCTGATCCGCACCTGGCGTTCATCTTCCGGGTCGCGCTGGCGCAGTAGATAACCCATCGCTTCCAGCTTCTTCAGGATCGGCGTGAGGGTGTTGGATTCGAGAAACAGCTTTTCGCCGAGGCTGCCCACGGTCTGGTTGTCTTCTTCCCACAACGCAACGAGGGTGATGTATTGCGTATAGGTCAGTCCCAGCCGTTCGAGCATTGGCTTGTAAGCCTTGCCGAAGGCGAGGTTGGAGGAATAGACCGCAAAACACAGGAATTCGGAAAGCTTCAGGTCGAGGGCGGCTGTCTTGTCGGTGGTTTTCATGGGCATTCTCTTTGGCCGGTCTTGCAAGCCTGAAACTATACGTCGTATGCGATGGTGTCGGAAGTGCTCAAACCATCGACAATTGCGGCGCGGGCGTTCCAGACTTGTCGCAACCGACGGCCGGTTTACCGGGATGAACCTGGTGAACCGGCCGTGGCGTGCGTTACTCAGTGCGGACGTTCAGGGCGACGTCAATGTTGCCGCGTGTTGCCTTGGAGTATGGGCAGATTTGATCAGCGTTATGAGCCAGTTCAGTCGCGACTTTGTGATCCAGACCCGGCACGCTCAGAGTCAGGCGGGCCTGCAGGAAATAGGCCGGACCGGTCTGGCCCAGATCAACTTCGATGTCGACGGCCGTATCGGCCGGCAGTGTCACTTTCATCTGCTGGGCGGCCAGACCCACCGCAGCGATGTAGCAGGCCGACCATGCCCCGGCAAACAATTGCTCGGCTTTCGGGTGCGGCTGGACGGCGGTGAGCTCGTGTTCCGGTTTGGCGCTGCCGGGCGACGACAGCGTTATGTCGAGGCTACCGTTATGGCCGCGCGACGTGGTGCCGGCGCTGCTGTGGGTGGTGTGGGTTTTGCCGGTGACCAGTACTTTTTCAATCTTGCTCATGATCATTCCCTCAGGCTTGCAAGTTATACGCGCGCGCTTGTATCGCATGCGATACTAATGACACATCCAGAAATCACGCCGTAATTACGCTCAGGACAACGTCGATATTGCCGCGTGTAGCTTTGGAGTATGGGCAGATGGAATCGGCGATGTGCGCCAGTTCGGTCGCGACATCGTGTGCCAGCCCCGGCACGCGCAGGGTCAGTCGGGCCTGAAGGAAATAGGCTGGACCAGTCTGGCCCAGGTCGACCTCGATGTCGACGGCCAGATCTCCCGGCAACACGATGTTGCGCTCCTGAGCCACCAGGCCGACCGCCGCGGTGTAGCAGGCCGACCATGCCCCGGCGAACAGTTGCTCGGCTTTCGGATGCGGCTGGGTGGCGGCGAATACGTGGGCCGGCTGGACGGAACCGGGTGACGACAGTTCGATATCGAGGTTACCGCCATGGCCACGCAAGGTATTGCCGGCAGCGCTGAGGGAGGTGTGGGTTTTGCCGGTAGCCAGTACTTTTTCAATTTTGCACATGGATGCTTCCTCGGAATTTAATTATTGTGCGCGATACAATCGCATACGTCATTTATGCACTTAAAAAAGACAACGTTTAATCAATCGGCTGGTGCAGTGATCCAGTTGTTGCCGTTATGGCCATGGGAAGCGTGATCGGCAGAGATAGACATTTTGTGGCTGCTTCCGGTGTTCATGGCTGAATCTCCAAACGGCAAGGTGGTGATGATTTATGATCGCTATCGATTAGATCGTACACGATGTATAAATATTCGATCAAAAGGCCCAAGGTGTCAAAGATTATTTTAGGTCTCGACGACGAGCGGTAGGTGCGGAGTCGCGGTCCTTGGTCATCCAATCACGCTCGCAGTGTTAGCGAGGAGCCCCTTCTGCATCACGCCGATGAAAACCGCTTTCGATAATCACTCGGCCCCACCCCCAGACGCCGCATAAATACCCTTCTGAACCCGTCCGTATTGGCATAGCCCACTGTATCCGCCAAGCGCTTGAAATGATTCGACGAGGACAGACATCATGCGCATAACCGGAATACGGCTCTCAACCTCAACCTACCGTCTAATCTGATAAGTACACGACTACACACACGCTGCTAGCCGCCTCTTGCAGGAAAACGCCATGACCGGAAAAACAGCACGTCAATGCTCGTCATGGATCCTGCCCTCCCTGCTCGCCATCAACCTGGTAATGATGGCGGGATGTTCAGGTAAATCGGTCACTCCTCGCTATTCGGCCTCAAACGTTGGCTCAAGCTGTTATGCCAAAGCACTGCCGACTTCCGGTGAGGGCGGCCTCGCTTGGGGAGACACCTTGAACATGGCGCGCCAGAAATCCCTGAGTAACTGCATTCGCTATGCCGGCCGCTCCGGTGGCACGCCGGATACCTGCCAGGTGGTGTTGGCCGAGTGCAGAAACTAGGCGTGCAGTCATGTGCGTTTGAGCTTTTTTTGGGGAGCGCATTTCTGCAACGACGCATGACGGGGTAGCAAGAGAATCCCGCCCTCCCCGTTTCCCTCGCCAAAAAACAAAATCGCCATGTGTTTCCTTCGTTCTTCTATGCGTCGCAGTTCTTCACTGCCCGTTCCTGTCCGTCTGGAGTTTCTCAATGCCCTCGTCCAAATCCTTGCCCACTGCGCTGCTGGGCCTGGCCCTTGTTTGTCCGGCCATGGCCGATGCCGAGGGCCTGGAACTTGGACAAGTGCTGATCGGGGCTGAGGATCGGAGCGGCGAAGACGCGTCGGTCGAGGACGCCAAGGCACGCCTTGCCGAAGTGCCCGGCGGCACCAATGTGGTTGACCTGCGCCGCCCCCTGCAGGGCCGCGTGGCCAGCAACCAGGATGTGTTGGCTTATCAGCCGGGGGTCTATGCCCAGTCTGCGGGCAACGAAGGGGTCAAGGTCTCGATCCGCGGATCGGGAATCAACCGTGCACCGGGCGCCCATGCTTCGGGTTTGTACAGCATGCTCGACGGTCTGCCGCTGACCGGCCCGGGCGGCACGCCCTACGAATTGCTGGAGCCGCTGTGGCTCGACCACGTGGAAGTGCTGCGCGGCGCCAACGGTTTCGACCGGGGCGCGCTGGCCTTGGGCGGGGCGATCGATTACGTCAGCCACACCGGCTACAACGCACCGCGGTTGCAGGTGCGCTATGCCACGGGCAGCCACGGTTATCAGCAGCGTCAGGTCAGCTCCGGGCAGGTGCTGGGCGATTTCGACTACTACGTGGCCATGACCGACGCGAGTTCCGATGGCTATCAGGACCACACCGCCAGCGAGAGCCAGGGCGTCATCGCTAACTTCGGCTATCGCTTCAACCCGAACCTGGAAACGCGTTTCTATCTGCGCTATCGCCAGACCGACAACGAGCTCGCCGGGCGGGTGACCAAACGCTCCATCGAGCACGACTCACGGGCGGCCAACCCCGCTTACGTGGCACGGGATGACAGCCGTGAACAACCGGGCAGCACCTTTATCGGCAACAAGACCACCTACTACATCGATGACGATTCGAGCGTTCAGACCGGCCTTGTCTACCACGACTATCCCATGGACTTGCGTGAGGGGCCCAACCGCCTGAAGGTCGCGTACACGGATGTCAGCGGCACGTTCGACTACAAGCGTCGCGACACACTCTGGGGGCTGGAAAGCCGCAGTACTCTGGGCCTGCGAGTGACCAAGCACCTGCCCAATGCCGGCGCTAGCGAATCGGTGCGCATCCCCACCGGCAACACCGCCCGCTACGCGCCAGGCACACCCATTCGCAACTTCACCTATCAGGGCTCGGACACCGTCCTGCATATGGGCAACGACCTGGAGATCGCCGACGACCTGTGGCTGACGACCGGCCTCGCCGCTATCTACACCCGCCGCGAAAGCGCCGTGACCTACCCGCAAGAAGGTGGCAAGACCAGCCTGAACGACTGGGACTATGCCCCACGTTTAGGCCTGCGCTACCAACTGACACCGGACGTGCAAGTGTTCGGAAATCTCAGCCGCTCGGTCGAAGCGCCACACCCGTGGTCGCTGATCTACAGCTCCAACATTCGATTCCCGGCAGGCAGCGGCGTTGCCACAGGTGCTCAGCGCGATCCGATCAAGCTGAAAAACCAGACCGCGACCACCCTGGAAATCGGCGGCCGCGGCGACAGCGCGATGGGGCAATGGAGCCTGGCCTGGTACTTCGCCCAAGTGCGTGACGAATTGCTCTCGGTATTGCCGGATGCCAACGCCACCACGCCTTACGAACTGAACGCCAGCCCCACCGTGCACCAGGGCGTGGAAGCCAGCCTGCAAAGCAACCTGTGGTCGCGGGACGATGGCGGCCAACTGAGCCTGCTCCAGAGCTACACCTTCAGTGATTTCCACTACCGCGACGACGATCGCTTCGGCGACAACCGCCTGCCGGGCCTGCCGATGCACTACTATCAGGGCGAGTTGCGCTACGACTGGCCACAAGGCTTTTTCACTGCACTCAACACGCAGTGGGCGTCGAGGGTTGCGGTGGATTATGCCAACAGCTATTACGCCGATCCCTACGCGCTGTTCGGCGCGACCTTGGGTTACAACGCGCCCAAGGGCGACTGGCAAACCTGGCTGGACATACGCAATCTGACTGACAAGCACTATGCCGCCACCGTCACTCCGGGCTATGACGACAAAGGGCTGGACGCAGCACGATCCACGCCGGGCGAGGGTTTGGGGGTGTATGTCGGGGTATCGTGGAGTTTGCTCTGAGATTTTGCACGCAGGCTCATCGACGGGCTGAGGCAAAAGCAGCGGCCTTACAAAAGCGTACAGGATGACTGGCCCAGATTGAGTTTGACCATCGCATATGGATAATCGTATATTCGATTATCCATATATACTTGCTCGTCTGAAAAGAGTCACCATGCGCGTTCTGTTCATGTGCACCGCCAACAGCTGCCGCAGCATCCTGTCCGAAGCGATGTTCAATCATCTTGCGCCGCAAGATTTCCAGGCGATCAGCGCTGGCAGCTTCCCCAAGGGGCAGGTTCTGCCGCGCAGTCTTGCGACGTTGCAGGAGGCCGGCATCGCGATTGACGGTTTGAGCAGTAAAGGCAACGACGCCTTCGAAGCCAATCCCCCGGACATTGTCATCACCGTCTGCGACAAGGCCGCCGGCGAGGCATGCCCGGTCTACTTCGGGCCGGCCCTGAAAGCTCATTGGGGATTGGAAGATCCCTCCGAGGTGAAGGGCGACGAAACAGTCGTGACCGCCGCGTTCCACTCGACTCTGGCGCACATCGAGACACGCTGCCGGGCCTTCCTCGCCCTGCCCTTCGCCGAGCTTGATCGCGATGCCTTGAAGCGCGAACTCGATCGCATCAGCACCCTCTGACCGGAGCCCTCATGTCCCACGAACTGCCCAATCTCGACGCCTCCTTGTTTGAGTCGATGACTCGTGACGACACCCCACACAAGCCGCGAATCCTGCTGTTGTACGGATCGACCCGCCCGCGGTCATTCAGTCGTCTGCTGGTTGAAGAAGCCGCCCGATTGCTCGAACACTTCGGTGCAGAAACGCGGATCTTCAATCCATCGGGACTACCGCTACCGGATGACGCCCCAAACGATCACCCGAAAGTTCAGGAATTGCTCGAGCTGATGCAATGGTCTGAAGGACAGGTCTGGTGTTCACCCGAGCGCCACGGTTCGATGTCTGCCGTGTTCAAGGCGCAGATAGACTGGGTGCCGCTCGCAATAGGCGCCATTCGCCCGACCCAAGGGAAAACACTCGCTGTCATGCAAGTCAGCGGCGGCTCCCAGTCTTTTAACGTGGTGAATCAACTGCGCGTGCTGGGACGCTGGATGCGGATGTTCACCATCCCCAATCAGTCTTCCGTGCCGAAAGCCTATCTGGAATTCGACGAAGGCAATCGCATGAAACCGTCCTCACTCTATGATCGGGTGGTGGACGTCATGGAAGAACTGGTGAAGTTCACCCTGTTGCTACGGGATCGCCCGGATCTGGTCGACCGTTATTCAGAACGCAAGGAGTCGGCAGAAGAACTGACCCGGCGTGTCAATCAGCGGTCGATTTGAACCTCAGGCATCAGGGCTTGGATGCCTCATTTTTACCGTGACGAACATTTTGACGCGGTCGTGAATTTCCTGGAGTGCATGGCGAAAAGGCTCATGCCGTTCACTGCTCGCCGGATCTTCAAAATTCCACGTCTTCACTTCGTCAGAGATTGGCATCCTGTCTGCCTCTTCCGATGACTTGTCACACAGCGTGATGACGTAGTCGAACGGCTGACCTTCAAATTCGCTGATTGATTTACTGCGCAATCCGGTGGCGTCGACGCCGATATGTTCAAGCGAATCGAGCGTGCGCGGGTCGACTTCACTGGCTTCCAGCCCCGCGCTGAAGACCTCAAAGTGTTCGGAGTCGGTATGTCTGAGGAGAGCTTCCGCCATCAATGAACGAATGTCATTTCTAGCGCAGACGAACAGCACCCGGGATTTTTCAGTCATGAACAACGCCCCTCTCTCAAGACAGTCAACGGAACATCGGTTGCTGTTATTAGAGCAGTGATTGCGACGAAGGGAAGCCCTGGCCGATGGGAAGCAGGTGCAATCCAGTGCGGATCGAAGAACTGTCATGACGCTGTCATCTATTTACAGTAATACTGACTTCAACCCGTCGCGGGCTCTTTAACTTGCTGCCATTTCAGGCAGCTTTTTTTGCCTGCCGTTTTTGCCGTCTGAACCATCGATTAATCTCCGTGACCACAGGATTTAACGCGGGCGAAGAAGATGGTGAGTGAATCCGCCCGCACCTGTTTTTGAATCGAGTAGGAGGCGGTCTCACGACCGCCGTCCTCTCACCGTACGTACGGCTCCGTATACGGCGGTTCAGATTATGCGATTAAGCCGGTTTATCGTATCCAGTATCGAGACCAATCCGAGCCCATCCCAGAGCTTCTTTGGTAGCGCCTGATTCATATGTGGCGCTCCCGAACTCCACCAAGGGCCTCTGCCATTGAACGCTGAGTGGTAGGCGCGCTGCTCGTCGATCCCTAGGAGCATCAGGTTGCGTGCCCTCGCAGAGGGCCGTTTCCATTGCCGCTACAGAGCCCACCCAACTATCAGTTCTGCGCTTTGCTCATTTTGGTGAACAGCTCGGTCGGTACTTTCTTGCCGTTGGAGGTGAACTGGTTGGTGCGGAATTTGTAGACCTCGCCTTCGGAGAGGAAACCGTCGTTGTTGGTGTCCATCGCCTTGAACTCTTCAGCGCCTTGCGGGGCCACGGCAAGCAACTCTTTCAAAGAAACGCGGCCGTCGTGGTCGGTGTCAGTACGAGCGAAAGAAGCGTCGCCGCATTTGCCTTCACCGCACTTGCCTTCACCGGCCTTGGTGACCTTGGCGCCGGTTTCGCTGGCGCCGCACTTGCCTTCGCCACACTTGCCTTCACTGGTCTTTTCCGCCGCGGCGAGTTGGTAGCCTTGAGGCAGTGCGTCAGCGGCGAAGGCGGACGATGCGAGGTTCATGCAGCCAACCAGTGAAACAGCGATCAAGCCAATACGGGATTTGTTCGAGAGACTGGACATGGTTATTACTCCGGATACGGTGTGCGGCGAGGCCGCTTGGGGTCATGCCACTAGGGCGATAAGCCGTGGTGCGAGGTGCGTCTGCTTTCTCGCTAAGGCCAGGCTATTTGACTGCATCCGTGTTTCCCGGATGTATCCGTATCAAGGGGCATTTGTACACCAGCATCTGTACAGCGGGTCTGGATACACAGCGATACACCTGCCCCGCTCTTTTTATCCTGGCGGCCTGTAAGTCCCTGGATAATCCCGCATCAAACACATCCCTGTGGCGAGGGAGCTTGCTCCCGCCGGGCCGCGCAGATGCCCCAAAAGAGCCATACTGTTCAGCATGACCAGTGCAACCTTTCGCTTCTACGAGGAGCTCAACGATTTCCTGCCGGCCGAACGGCGGCGGCAGTCATTCACCTGCAAGTGTGCGCGAGGGGCGACCGTCAAGCACATGATCGAGGCGCTCGGGATACCACACACGGAGGTCGAGCTGGTGCTGCTGAACGGCGAGTCGGCGGGCTTCGAGCGGGTGATCTTCGACGATGACCGGCTGGCGGTGTATCCCAAGTTCGAAGCGCTGGACATCAGCCCGCTGCTGAAGGTTCGTGCGCAACCTTTACGGGTGCTGCGCTTCGTCGCTGATGCGCACCTGGGCGGGCTGGCCAGTCTGCTGCGCATGAGCGGCTTCGACACCCTCTACGACAATGGCTTCGAGGATGGCGAGATCGCTGAGATCGCTGCGCAGCAAGGACGCATCGTGCTAACCCGCGACCGCGATCTGCTCAAGCGGCGGATCATCAGCCACGGCTGTTACGTGCATGCCCTGAAACCGTCGCTGCAGCTGCGCGAATTGTACGAGCGCCTCGACCTGGCGCGTAGCGCGCGGCCATTTAGCCTGTGCCTGCATTGCAACCTGCCGCTGCACGAGATCAGCCCGGAACTGGCCCGGCCGCAGGTGCCGCCACACGTTGGCGCCCTCTATTCGCACTTCCTGCGCTGCGACGCCTGCCAACGGGTTTACTGGGAGGGTTCGCACTGGCGCGGCATGTGTGCACTGCTGGCACCTCTGCTGGACCGATAGCCGAGCGCATCGGGCCGGACCGGTTACTCGGGAATTCCGGTCACCGTATGCACTACGCGCATCGCACAAGGAGGTCGGGCCCCTTCGGGATCGAGCTGTTCGCATTTCTTCAGCAGCGGATAGGCATCGCTAAACTTCATGGCCGCTACCCGCTCGGCGTGCTGCTGTGAAACGAAGCACTGCTCGAACCGGTAGGCGGCATACACCTCGGGCAGCAGAGCCGGATTATCGTAGACCTCGTCGACGATACTCTTTAGCAGCTGGGACATCGGCCCATTGAGCCCTGGGGGAATCCTGGTGAGCAGATCGGCCTTGGCGATACCCGCCTGCCTGGCCTCGACAACCTGCTTCGATGCGCCCATGGACGCCTGCATCCCCTCCGGGAACGGACAACTGGACGCCCCCAATGCCGAGGCGGAAGCCATGCAACCCAGTAAAGTGAAAAAAGCTGCCATCCTTGTCATGGAACTCCCTCGCTTGAAGCCGGCATTGTCGAAAAGAAGCTGCGGATCTTAACCGGTGTCAGCTGGTGAGCTCAGGGGCAGCCGATGAGGCTGTCCATTTTTTTGCGCCACTTTCCTGCGGGCAAAACAAAACCCCTACCTGCATACGCAGATAGGGGTTTCGGAATTTAATCTTGACGATGACCTACTCTCACATGGGGAAACCCCACACTACCATCGGCGATGCATCGTTTCACTGCTGAGTTCGGGATGGGATCAGGTGGTTCCAATGCTCTATGGTCGTCAAGAAATTCGGGAGCCAGGTCGTTTACCTTTCGGTTCACGCTCCAGCGAATGGGTATGCGATAGTTTGTGCGTTGCTCTCGAACTTTCGGTTCGTCTCGTCTTCACACACCGCAATCTGGCCTCTTTCGAGTTCACAAATTGCTTGGGTGTTATATGGTCAAGCCTCACGGGCAATTAGTATTGGTTAGCTCAACGCCTCACAGCGCTTACACACCCAACCTATCAACGTCGTAGTCTTCGACGGCCCTTCAGGGGACTCAAGGTCCCAGTGAGATCTCATCTTGAGGCTAGTTTCCCGCTTAGATGCTTTCAGCGGTTATCTATTCCGAACATAGCTACCCGGCAATGCCACTGGCGTGACAACCGGAACACCAGAGGTTCGTCCACTCCGGTCCTCTCGTACTAGGAGCAGCCCCTCTCAAATCTCAAACGTCCACGGCAGATAGGGACCGAACTGTCTCACGACGTTCTAAACCCAGCTCGCGTACCACTTTAAATGGCGAACAGCCATACCCTTGGGACCGGCTTCAGCCCCAGGATGTGATGAGCCGACATCGAGGTGCCAAACACCGCCGTCGATATGAACTCTTGGGCGGTATCAGCCTGTTATCCCCGGAGTACCTTTTATCCGTTGAGCGATGGCCCTTCCATACAGAACCACCGGATCACTAAGACCTACTTTCGTACCTGCTCGACGTGTCTGTCTCGCAGTCAAGCGCGCTTTTGCCTTTATACTCTACGACCGATTTCCGACCGGTCTGAGCGCACCTTCGTACTCCTCCGTTACTCTTTAGGAGGAGACCGCCCCAGTCAAACTACCCACCATACACTGTCCTCGATCCGGATAACGGACCTGAGTTAGAACCTCAAAGTTGCCAGGGTGGTATTTCAAGGTTGGCTCCACGCGAACTGGCGTCCACGCTTCAAAGCCTCCCACCTATCCTACACAAGCAAATTCAAAGTCCAGTGCAAAGCTATAGTAAAGGTTCACGGGGTCTTTCCGTCTAGCCGCGGATACACTGCATCTTCACAGCGATTTCAATTTCACTGAGTCTCGGGTGGAGACAGCGCCGCCATCGTTACGCCATTCGTGCAGGTCGGAACTTACCCGACAAGGAATTTCGCTACCTTAGGACCGTTATAGTTACGGCCGCCGTTTACCGGGGCTTCGATCAAGAGCTTCGCGTTAGCTAACCCCATCAATTAACCTTCCGGCACCGGGCAGGCGTCACACCCTATACGTCCACTTTCGTGTTTGCAGAGTGCTGTGTTTTTAATAAACAGTCGCAGCGGCCTGGTATCTTCGACCGGCATGGGCTTACGGAGCAAGTCCTTCACCCTCACCGGCGCACCTTCTCCCGAAGTTACGGTGCCATTTTGCCTAGTTCCTTCACCCGAGTTCTCTCAAGCGCCTTGGTATTCTCTACCCAACCACCTGTGTCGGTTTGGGGTACGGTTCCTGGTTACCTGAAGCTTAGAAGCTTTTCTTGGAAGCATGGCATCAACCACTTCGTGTTCTAAAAGAACACTCGTCATCAGCTCTCGGCCTTAAGATCCCGGATTTACCTAAGATCTCAGCCTACCACCTTAAACTTGGACAACCAACGCCAAGCTGGCCTAGCCTTCTCCGTCCCTCCATCGCAATAACCAGAAGTACAGGAATATTAACCTGTTTTCCATCGACTACGCTTTTCAGCCTCGCCTTAGGGACCGACTAACCCTGCGTCGATTAACGTTGCGCAGGAAACCTTGGTCTTTCGGCGTGGGTGTTTTTCACACCCATTGTCGTTACTCATGTCAGCATTCGCACTTCTGATACCTCCAGCAAGCTTCTCAACTCACCTTCACAGGCTTACAGAACGCTCCTCTACCGCATCACCTAAGTGATACCCGTAGCTTCGGTGTATGGTTTGAGCCCCGTTACATCTTCCGCGCAGGCCGACTCGACTAGTGAGCTATTACGCTTTCTTTAAAGGGTGGCTGCTTCTAAGCCAACCTCCTAGCTGTCTAAGCCTTCCCACATCGTTTCCCACTTAACCATAACTTTGGGACCTTAGCTGACGGTCTGGGTTGTTTCCCTTTTCACGACGGACGTTAGCACCCGCCGTGTGTCTCCCATGCTCGGCACTTGTAGGTATTCGGAGTTTGCATCGGTTTGGTAAGTCGGGATGACCCCCTAGCCGAAACAGTGCTCTACCCCCTACAGTGATACATGAGGCGCTACCTAAATAGCTTTCGAGGAGAACCAGCTATCTCCGAGCTTGATTAGCCTTTCACTCCGATCCACAGGTCATCCGCTAACTTTTCAACGGTAGTCGGTTCGGTCCTCCAGTTAGTGTTACCCAACCTTCAACCTGCCCATGGATAGATCGCCCGGTTTCGGGTCTATTCCCAGCGACTAGACGCCCTATTAAGACTCGCTTTCGCTACGCCTCCCCTATTCGGTTAAGCTCGCCACTGAAAATAAGTCGCTGACCCATTATACAAAAGGTACGCAGTCACCCAACAAAGTGGGCTCCCACTGCTTGTACGCATACGGTTTCAGGATCTATTTCACTCCCCTCTCCGGGGTTCTTTTCGCCTTTCCCTCACGGTACTAGTTCACTATCGGTCAGTCAGTAGTATTTAGCCTTGGAGGATGGTCCCCCCATATTCAGACAAAGTTTCTCGTGCTCCGTCCTACTCGATTTCATGACCAAGAGATTTTCGCGTACAGGGCTATCACCCACTATGGCCGCACTTTCCAGAGCGTTCCGCTAATCTCAAAGCCACTTAAGGGCTAGTCCCCGTTCGCTCGCCACTACTAAGGGAATCTCGGTTGATTTCTTTTCCTCAGGGTACTTAGATGTTTCAGTTCCCCTGGTTCGCTTCTTAAGCCTATGTATTCAGCTTAAGATACCTAACTTATGTTAGGTGGGTTCCCCCATTCAGACATCTCCGGATCACAGTCTGTTTGCCGACTCCCCGAAGCTTTTCGCAGGCTACCACGTCTTTCATCGCCTCTGACTGCCAAGGCATCCACCGTATGCGCTTCTTCACTTGACCATATAACCCCAAGCAATCTGGTTATACTGTGAAGACGACATTCGCCGAAAATTCGCGATTAAACTCACAAATTTTACCTTAGCCTGATCCGTTACCAGTGAAAGTAACGTCCAGTCTATCTTTCTATCACATACCCAAATTTTTAAAGAACGATCTAATCAAAGACTAGAAATCAATATTCACAGCAGAATACTCATTTCTAAACTCTAACGAAAAAGACAACCTTAAAGGGTGCCTATCGTCTTCTTCAATGAATCAAGCAATTCGTGTGGGAACTTATGGAGCAGCTGATGTCGTCGATTAAGGAGGTGATCCAGCCGCAGGTTCCCCTACGGCTACCTTGTTACGACTTCACCCCAGTCATGAATCACACCGTGGTAACCGTCCTCCCGAAGGTTAGACTAGCTACTTCTGGTGCAACCCACTCCCATGGTGTGACGGGCGGTGTGTACAAGGCCCGGGAACGTATTCACCGCGACATTCTGATTCGCGATTACTAGCGATTCCGACTTCACGCAGTCGAGTTGCAGACTGCGATCCGGACTACGATCGGTTTTATGGGATTAGCTCCACCTCGCGGCTTGGCAACCCTCTGTACCGACCATTGTAGCACGTGTGTAGCCCAGGCCGTAAGGGCCATGATGACTTGACGTCATCCCCACCTTCCTCCGGTTTGTCACCGGCAGTCTCCTTAGAGTGCCCACCATAACGTGCTGGTAACTAAGGACAAGGGTTGCGCTCGTTACGGGACTTAACCCAACATCTCACGACACGAGCTGACGACAGCCATGCAGCACCTGTCTCAATGTTCCCGAAGGCACCAATCCATCTCTGGAAAGTTCATTGGATGTCAAGGCCTGGTAAGGTTCTTCGCGTTGCTTCGAATTAAACCACATGCTCCACCGCTTGTGCGGGCCCCCGTCAATTCATTTGAGTTTTAACCTTGCGGCCGTACTCCCCAGGCGGTCAACTTAATGCGTTAGCTGCGCCACTAAGAGCTCAAGGCTCCCAACGGCTAGTTGACATCGTTTACGGCGTGGACTACCAGGGTATCTAATCCTGTTTGCTCCCCACGCTTTCGCACCTCAGTGTCAGTATCAGTCCAGGTGGTCGCCTTCGCCACTGGTGTTCCTTCCTATATCTACGCATTTCACCGCTACACAGGAAATTCCACCACCCTCTACCATACTCTAGCTTGTCAGTTTTGAATGCAGTTCCCAGGTTGAGCCCGGGGATTTCACATCCAACTTAACAAACCACCTACGCGCGCTTTACGCCCAGTAATTCCGATTAACGCTTGCACCCTCTGTATTACCGCGGCTGCTGGCACAGAGTTAGCCGGTGCTTATTCTGTCGGTAACGTCAAAACAGCAAAGTATTAATTTACTGCCCTTCCTCCCAACTTAAAGTGCTTTACAATCCGAAGACCTTCTTCACACACGCGGCATGGCTGGATCAGGCTTTCGCCCATTGTCCAATATTCCCCACTGCTGCCTCCCGTAGGAGTCTGGACCGTGTCTCAGTTCCAGTGTGACTGATCATCCTCTCAGACCAGTTACGGATCGTCGCCTTGGTGAGCCATTACCTCACCAACTAGCTAATCCGACCTAGGCTCATCTGATAGCGCAAGGCCCGAAGGTCCCCTGCTTTCTCCCGTAGGACGTATGCGGTATTAGCGTCCGTTTCCGAGCGTTATCCCCCACTACCAGGCAGATTCCTAGGCATTACTCACCCGTCCGCCGCTCTCAAGAGAAGCAAGCTTCTCTCTACCGCTCGACTTGCATGTGTTAGGCCTGCCGCCAGCGTTCAATCTGAGCCATGATCAAACTCTTCAGTTCAAACATCTTTGGGTTTTTAAGAAACCCTAAACTTGGCTCAGCAATCGTTGGTTACATCTTTGATTTCTCGCGGAGTAACTTGTGATGCTGATAATCTTGTTGACTATCAGTCTGACTCCACAAGCACCCACACGAATTGCTTGATTCAGTTGTTAAAGAGCGGTTGGTTAAGAGCTTTTGTCTCAACCGAGGCGCGCACTCTACAGCACGCCTCCTCAAGTAGCAACCCTTAAAAGCTAATGATTTTATTAATAAAATCAATCGCTTAAGCCAGAACCAGCATCACGCTGCTCGCTAGCGGGAGGCGAATAGTACAGGATTAAAATACGAGGTCAACCCCCGTCTAAAAATTCTTTTCCTCATCAAAGATATCCGACAGGCCGCCCCACACCGTCAGCGTAGGGCGCTAGATTTCACGTCTGCATCAGTTCGTTGCTACAACTTTTTTGCCACCACTGTCCCACCCTCCCCCCAACGCTTTATAGATCGCGACAATTCCCCGGTATTGATCAATTTCACCCAGTGCCTGCGCGTCCTCGGCGTTCAGCCGTTCACGCTGTGCATCCAGCAGTACCAGATAATCCACCGTCCCTTCCTCATACTGGATAGCAGCCAGGTCTGCCGCGGCCCGGCTCGACTCACTTTGCTTGATCAACGACAGCAACCGCTGCTGGCGTTTGCCGTAATCGCTGAAGGCGTTTTCCGACTCTTCCAGCGCCAGCAGCACCTGCTGCTCATAAGTGGCCAAGGCGCCTTCGGCATTGGCGTCGGCACCCCGAATGCGCGCCCGCACGCTGCCCAGGTCAAAGGCCGCCCAGGTAATGCTCGGACCCAACCCCCAGGCTCTGGCCGCGCTGGAGCCAATCTGCGAACCGCGCCCGGCAGTGAAACCGAGGAATCCGCTCAGGCTCACCCTCGGGAACAGGTCGGCGGTGGCCACGCCAATATCTGCCGTAGCGGAAGCCAGTCTGCGCTCGGCGGCGAGCACATCAGGACGCCGACGCAGCAGCTCGGCAGGATCACCGATCGGCAATGCTTTCGCGATAGCGGGCAACTCGGCGGGGTTCAACGACACGCTCAATGTTTCCGGACGTTCACCCAACAGTGTGGCGATGCGGTTTTTCTGCCGCACCTGCCCTGCCTGGAGTTGCGGAACAGTCGCCTCGACAGCCGCCAGACGTGCGTCGGCACGCACCACGTCGAATTCATTGCCCACGCCGGCATCGCGTAGGCTGACGGTCACGGTGCGCGAGTCCTGCTGATTCTTCAGGTTCGCCAGGGCAATTTTTTCCCGCAGTTGCGCGCCGCGCAATTGGCCATAGGCATCCACCAGCTCGGCAATCATCGTCACGCGAAGCTGATACAGGTCAGCCGCCGCAGCATCTTCCTGGGCGTTGCTGGATTCCAGTTGACGCTGGATCCGGCCAAACAGATCGACTTCCCACGCCATGTCCAGGCCCAGATCGTAACGCTCGATATTGACTCGGCTGTCGGTCTGACCCGGCACTTGCGACTTGCCCTGCTGACTGCTGACGCGGCTGGTGACGACCGGCAAGTTGTCGTTGCTGATGTCGTCACGAATCGCACGGGCCGCTTTCCAGCGGGCAAACGCGACGCGCAAGTCGCGGTTGCCTTCCAGGGATTTGCTCACTAGCTGGTTGAGCGTGGGGTCATCGAACTGCTGCCACCACACCGTTTCAAAACGCGATTGATCGTAGTTGGCCGCCCGGGCCGAGACGATATGGGCCGGCGCTATATCCGGGGTCTTGTAATCCGGTCCCACCGTGCAGGCGGCTAGTGCGGTCACCAGAAGGCTGGGTAAAAATAGCTTCAAGGCGTTCATGGTTGCACCTCCAGGTTCAGCGCGCGGGCTTGCTTGCGCGATTGTTTGCGCTCGATGTAGCGACGAATCAGAACGAAGAACACTGGCGTCAGCAGCAACCCGAAGAAGGTCACACCGAGCATTCCGGAGAACACCGCGACACCCATCGCACGACGCATTTCCGAACCGGCGCCGGTGGATGTCACCAATGGAATCACACCCATGATGAAGGCAAAGGACGTCATCAGAATCGGCCGCAGACGCATGCGGCAGGCTTCCAATACCGCCTCCAGCGGCGACAGGCCCTGGTCCTGCTTGTCCTTGGCGAACTCGACGATCAGGATCGCGTTCTTGCAAGCCAGGCCGACCAGCACGATCAGGCCGATCTGGGTGAAGATGTTGTTGTCGCCCTTGGAAATGATCACCCCGGCAATCGCCGACAGCAGGGTCATCGGCACGATCAGAATCACCGCCAATGGCAGGCTCCAGCTTTCATACAGCGCAGCCAGCACCAGGAACGCCAATAGCACGCAGAGCGGGAACACCAGCAGGGCCGTGTTGCCGGACAAGATCTGCTGGTAGGTCAGGTCGGTCCACTCGTAGGTCATGCCGTTGGGCAATTCTGCCTTCAGCAGTTTTTCAATAGCGGCCTGTGCCTGGCCGGAGCTGTATCCGGGGGCTGCACTGCCGTTGATTTCTGCGGTAAGAAAACCGTTGTAGTGCGAGACCCGGTCCGGGCCCGATGTCGGGCTGACCTTGACGAACGTGGCCAGCGGAATCATCTCGCCGCGATCATTGCGCACCTTCAACTGGCCGATCTGTTCAGGCTCCTGGCGGAACTGTTGCTCGGCCTGCACGTTGACCTGATAGGTCCGGCCAAAACGGTTGAAGTCGTTGGCGTACAGCGAGCCCAGGTACACCTGCAACGTGTCGAAGATATCGTTGATCTTCACCCCGTGAGTCTTGGCTTTTTCCCGGTCAATGGCCGCTTCGACCTGCGGCACATTGACGGTGTAGCTGGTGAACAGGTTGGCCAGTTCCGGAACGCTGCGGCTCTTGGCGATGATGTTCATCGTCTCTTTATACAGCTCGTCATAACCCAGGTTGCCGCGGTCTTCGATCTGCAGACGGAAGCCCCCGATGGTGCCCAGGCCTTGGACCGGCGGTGGCGGGAATACGGCGATGTAAGCGTCCTGAATGCCACCGAACTTGGCGTTGAGCGAGGCGGAAATTGCGCGGGCTGACAGGCTTGGGTCTTTACGCTCATCGAAAGAACTCAAGCCGATGAACGCGATGCCGGCGTTCGGGCTGTTGGTGAAACCATTGATCGACAGCCCTGGGAATGCCACGGCGCTGTCGAAACCCGGCTCGTTCATGGCGATGGTGCTCATGCGGCGAATCACCGATTCCGTGCGATCAAGACTCGCGGCATCCGGCAGTTGCGCGAAGGTCACCAGGTACTTTTTGTCCTGGGTCGGCACGAAGCCGGTCGGCGTGGTGCTGAAACCCATGTAGGTCATGGCGATCAGACCGGCGTACACCAGCAACGCCACGCTGCTGCCGCGAATGACTTTGGCCACGCCAATCACATAGCCATGGCTGGCTTTTTCGAAAACACGGTTGAACGGCTTGAACAGCCAACCGCCGAGCATGCGATCCAGCACTTTGGAGAAACGGTCTTTCGGGGCGCCATGGGCCTTGAGCAACACCGCCGCCAACGCCGGTGACAAGGTCAGGGAGTTGAACGCCGAGATCACCGTGGAGATGGCAATGGTCAACGCGAACTGTTTATAGAACTGTCCTGTCAGTCCGGAGATGAACGCCGCCGGCACGAACACCGCGCACAGCACCAGCGCCGTGGCGATGATCGGCCCAGTCACTTCGCCCATGGCTTTTTTGGTGGCCTCCATTGGGTCGAGGCCCAACTCAATGTTTCGCTCAACGTTCTCCACCACCACAATCGCATCGTCGACCACGATGCCGATGGCCAGCACCAGACCGAACAGCGACAAGGCATTCAGCGAGAAGTCGAACAAATGCATCACGGCAAATGTACCGATCAGCGACACCGGCACCGCCACCAATGGAATGATCGAGGCGCGCCAGGTTTGCAGGAACAGGATCACCACCAGCACCACCAGGACCAGCGCTTCGAACAGCGTATGCACCACCGCTTCAATCGAACTGCGGACGAAGATGGTCGGGTCATAGACGATCTCGTAGTCCATGCCTTCCGGGAAGTTGTTCTTGAGCCTGGCCATCGTCTCCCGTACCTGGTCGGAGACGTCGATTGCATTGGAACCGGGGCGCTGGAAGATCGGCATCGCCACCGCTTCCCGGTTTTTGAGCAAGGCGCGCAAAGCGTATTGGTTGGAAC
Organism: Pseudomonas sp. LBUM1651; assembly: GCF_059716135.1. Taxonomy (NCBI): domain Bacteria; kingdom Pseudomonadati; phylum Pseudomonadota; class Gammaproteobacteria; order Pseudomonadales; family Pseudomonadaceae; genus Pseudomonas; species Pseudomonas sp. LBUM1651. Next base: position 3,444,216 of record NZ_CP166805.1, read on the forward strand.
CCAGTTCAATCCGGGCAATGTCTTTGAGGCGAGTGATCTCGCCGTCCGGGCCACTGCGGACGATTACGTTTTCAAACTCTTCTTCGGTGACCAGGCGTCCCTGGGAGTTGATCGACATCTGAAAGCTCGTGGCATTGGGCGCAGGGGGTGAACCCAGTTGCCCGGCCGCGACTTGACGGTTCTGTTCACGCACCGCGTTGACGACGTCTGTCGCGGTCAGGTTGCGTGAAGCAGTCTTGTTCGGATCGAGCCAGATACGCAGCGAGTAGTCACCGATACCGAACATCTTTACGTCACCGATACCGTTCAGGCGAGTCAGCTCATCCTTGACGTTGAGGATCGCGTAGTTGGACAGGTACAGCATGTCGTAGCGCTTGTCCGGCGAGGTCAGATGCACAACCATCGTCAGCTCGGGTGATGCCTTGTCGACAGTGATGCCGATGCGCGTCACTTCCTCGGGCAGCTTGGGTTCGGTGCGGGTCACGCGGTTCTGGACTTGAACCTGGGCGTTGTCCAGATCGGTGCCCAAGGCGAATGTCACTGTGAGGGTGAGCCGGCCGTCAGCCGTGGATTGCGAGGACATGTACAGCATGTTCTCGACGCCGGTGATGGCTTGCTCCAGCGGTGCCGCAACGGTTTCACCGATGACTTTCGGGTTGGCGCCCGGATAGTTGGCGTGGACCACGACGGTCGGTGGAACCACCTCGGGGTATTCGCTGATTGGCAACTGGAACAGCGAGATGGCGCCGGCGATCAGGATCAGCAGCGACAGCACTGCTGCGAAGATCGGTCGCGTAATAAAGAACTGGGAGAACTTCATGTCGAGGCTCCTTATCCGCGAGGCGCAGCGGCAGTTTCCGCTTTCACCAGAGCGGGTGATTTAGCGGAGGCCGGCTGATTGGAGGCATCGATTGCCTGACGCTGGCGGGCCAGTGTGGCGACCGTTTCCGGGCTTGCCATCGGCGCATCCTGAGGATCGATGACCGTGCCGGGCCGGACGCGCTGCAGGCCGTTGATGACGATGCGATCCTCTTTCTGCAAGCCGCTGCGCACGATGCGCAAGCCTTCAAGCTTCGGTCCCAGATCGACGCCGCGATAGACGGCTTTGTTGTCCTGATCGACCACCAGCACGAATTTCTTGCCGAGGTCGGTGCCCACCGCTTCATCTTTGATCAGCAGGCCGGGATAGGCGGCGCTGCCCACCAGTTTCAACCGGGCATACAGACCGGGGGTGTACTGACCGTCAGTGTTGTCGAACACAGCGCGACCACGGATGGTGCCGGTTTTCGGATTGACCTGGTTGTCGACAAAGTTCATCTGCCCGAGGTGGCTGTTGCCCTCCTCGCTCGACAGGCCCATGTACACCGGGGTGGCTTGACCGCGCTGGCCCTGGCGGGAAAGCAGGCTGTACTTGAGGAACATGCGTTCGTCCGCATCGAAATAGGCGTAGACCTTGTCGGTGGAGACCACGCTGGTCAGCGCTGTGGTGTCGGCGGTCACGATGTTGCCCGCGGTGATTTCCGCACGGCTGACGCGGCCGCTGATCGGCGCGGTGACGCGGGTGAAACTGAGGTTCAAACGCGCGAGATCCAGCTGCGCCTGAATGGCATCGACGCCCGCCCTGGCTTCTTGCGCGGTGGTGGTGCGGGTGTCGGCCAACTCGGCGGAGATCGCGTTGCTGCTCAACAGCCGCTGGCCGCGCTGCGCTTCGTTGCCGGTACGAACCAGCGTGGCGCGTGCCTGTTGCAGCTGCGCTTCGATGCGATGCACTTCATGCTCGAACGGCCGTGGATCAATCTGGAACAGTAAGTCGCCCTTCTTCACCAGCGTGCCATCGGTAAAGGCAACGCGTTCGATCTGGCCCGAAACCCGCGGACGAACCTCTACGGTTTCCGGCGCTTCCAGGCGAGCGGTGACTTCATCCCATTCGGTAATGGGCTGCTCAAGCACCTTGGCGACGGTGACGTGCGGCGCCCCCGGAGCCTGAGCGGAACTAGGCGTGCGTTCACAGGCGGCAAGCGCCACCAGCGCCAATGCGGCAAGGGGATAACGCAAAGGTTTGAGTGACTGTTCCATGGGGTGTGTCCGCCAGACGATTGAGGAATTTCCGGATTCTCGGCCTCGCGCGAGGTCACGACGAATCGAACGGAGTGAAGTTGGCTATCATCAATAATGATGACTATCATGTTTAAGGGCAAAAAAGGGATCGGCCCGGTTAAACCTTGGTATTGGTGATCGCAGTACAAACGGAATCCAGCGCCGGCCCCAGCGTCTGTGCCGCACTCAATGCCCGCGCGGTGGGCACCATCCGGCGACCGATGCGCTCGAACAAAGGATCGTTGAACAGCCTTCGCAATCGCACGAGCGCCGCGCTGACGGCTGGCTGGCCCAGCGATAACTGCTCAGCGGCGCGAGTGAGGTTGCGTTCCTGGATGAGCGCTTCAAATACCACCAGCAAATTCAGATCGATACTGCGCAGATCATTACGTTTCATGGGTCAGGTCCACGTAGGGATTTTTGACTTGAGCCACAGGCTCGGGATCGCCAGACTGGCGTCGATGCCGACAAAGCCATTGCAGCAACTTTATATGACGCGCATCATCAATACCAGCCTCTCAGCGAAGCTTTGCGCAAGCGAAGCCAAACGGGCTACAGGAGCAGTCTCATGAAAGTCACGAAAGACCGGGCCGCCGCGAACAAAGAGGCAATCCTCACGGCCGCGTCCCGGCTGTACCGGGAAAAAGGAATCGACGGCATCGGCATCGGTGAACTGTCGCGTTCCGTTGGCCTGACCCATGGCGGTTTTTACGGGCAGTTTCCGGGCGGCAAGGAACAGCTGGCATCAGAGGCTGTGACCCGGACGTTCGAGTCCAATATCCAGGACTGGCAAGACGCCAAATCCATACCCGAACTCATTAAGGGTTACCTGACGCAAGGGCATCTGAACAACTGGACGGATGGCTGCCCCATTCCGGCATTGGCCGCCGATGTTGCCCGCACGGGCGGTGCCGTCAGCAGCTCCTTCACCCAAGGCGTGGAGCGTTTGATCGACACACTGATGGCACTGGTCGAGGGGGAAAACCATGACGAGAAGTATCAGGAATCGCTGCGCATACTGTCGTCGATAGCGGGTGCGATGCTGATTGCCAGGGCGCTGGACAACCCTGAGTTGTCCGAGCAATTCCTGCAGTCAGTCATCAATGCCTGGCCTGCCGCTCCTGCGAAAAAAGAGCAGGCTGTTAAGCGCAGTTTGGAGGGTGAGGACTGATTGTGCTTCCAGTGAGGGCCGCGAAGGACTGCCCAGCGGGATCTGGTGCCCCGCAAAATCAAGCCCCGAAAGAAATCGGGGCTTGATGAGGGTCACACTGCATCAGGGTTTGCGTCCTCCCCCTCCGCTTATCCCGCCGCCCTCGCGCCCCACTTCAGATTTTTTGTCGCGGTCATCAGTCACATTGCTGCCGCGTCCGCTTCCCTGCCCACCGCTGGTCGATTGATCAGCCTGAGTGGATTGCCGTCCGCCCGAAGCCTGGCCGCCTTTTTGGCCTGGCTTGGAGGTATCTGCCTTATCGTCGGCGAATTCGCCTCCGCGATTCGTACCCTGCCCGCCTCCGGACATGCGGTCCTTATCGCGGGTTTGTTGTCCGCCCGAAGCTTGACCGCCTTTCTGGCCGGCTTCAGACGCTCGTTGTGGATCGTTGGCAAAATTTCCGCCAGAGGCTCCTCCACCTTTCTTGCCTGCTTCAGAAGCCTTGTCCCGGTCAGAAAAACTGCCTGGATCGTTCTTTCCTGTATTGGCCATTTCTGTTCACCTCTACATCGTTAGCACGAGCATGGGCTCGTCTAATTCGGAGGACGCAGAAAATCGAAAGTTTGAAATAAAACACCGAGCTCGCGACGAATGGATCGGGATATTTGGTTCCATTGAAAATGCGCGAATTCGACTGGCGGTTGTGAAGCCATAAAGATCATCTGCCGCCGGATTTCTCGAACACAGTGTCAATGTTTACTAGAATGAATAATCCGTAGGAAGCCCTCCAAACATCACACTCGGGAGGCCAGTCGATGACAGAACACATCGTGCATTATCACTGCCAGATTGATCAGGCAACGACTGAGCGCTTCAGGGATTGCTGCCTGGAAGCCATAGATCAGGGCGCCACCTCATTGCTCCTGAACCTGTCTACGTGTGGAGGTAGCACCAACTTTGGTTTCACCCTCTACACGTTCCTGAAGTCATTGCCAGTACCTCTGTGCGCAATCAACGCCGGCAATATCGAGTCGATGGGGATCATCATGTTTCTGGCGGCGGGCCGTCGCATCACTTCGCCTCATGCCAGATTTCTGATTCATCCGATGAACTGGTACTTCAGCCAGAAATCAGTCGACCATCAACGACTTCGGGAATACCTGTCCAGCCTCGACAATGACCTCGCGCGCTACGTACAAATCTTCACGCTCGAAACTGCCGAGGCGGCGACCAAACTCGATATTTTCCATTGCCTGTCTGCGGAGGAAAAAGTCATCGCTGCACATGAGTCGCTGGCCTACGGCATTGCTCATGAGATGAAGCAGATGGTGTTCGCCGATGATGTCAAACACTGGAAAGTCAGTGGCGGATAGTTGCATCACAATCCTCAAGACAAACGACGGTTTCTTCGCTCCTCAGAACCTTAAAGCTTGAACTGCGTCACCAGGGTACTGAAGGAGACAGCCAGTCGCGACAGTTCCTGGCTGGAAGCGCTGGTCTGATTGGCACCCGCAGCGGTCTGGGTCGAGAGATCACGGATATTCAACAGGTTACGGTCCACCTCACGGGCGACCTGGGCCTGTTCTTCGGATGCGGAAGCGATCACCAGATTGCGCTCGTTGATGGTGACGACACTGTCTGTAATCTTCTCCAACGCCGCCCCGGCGCTCTGGGCCAGTTCCTGAGTGCTGGAAGCCAGCGAAAGGCTCTTGCCCATGGCGGTGACGGCCCCGTTAGCGCCCGCCTGCACGGTATGGATCATTCCTTCGATTTCTACGGTCGAGGCCTGGGTGCGATGGGCCAGCGCGCGCACTTCATCGGCCACCACTGCAAACCCGCGCCCCTGTTCGCCTGCACGGGCGGCTTCGATGGCCGCGTTGAGCGCCAGCAAATTGGTCTGTTCGGCGATGCTGCGGATCACGTCCAGTACCTTGCTGACTTCGCGAACTTGCCCGGCCAGTTCGGTCACCGTCTCGGTCGACTCGGTGATCTCTTCCAGCATGGTGCTGATGCCCACGAGCGTGTGATCGACCTGACTGCGGCCATGAGCAGCGTCTTCGGTTGCGGCTTTAGAGGCTTCGGAGGTCGACATGGCGTTGCGCGCAACGTCCTCGACTGCCGCAGTCATTTCATTGACAGCGGTGGCCGCCTGCTCGATTTCGTTATTCTGCTGCGTCAGGCCCCGGGTACTTTCCTCGGTCACCGCGCTCAGCTCTTCGGCCGCCGAGGCCAACTGGTTCGAGGCATCGGCGATTTGCTGAAGGGTGCGTTTCAAGCCGCCCTGCATGTCCGCCAAAGCGTTGAGCAGTTGCCCCGCTTCATCGCCACGGGTAGTGTAAATGCTCTGGGTCAGATCGCCACCGGCTATGCGCCGGGCACTAGCGACCGCCAGCGCCATCGGGCGAGTGATCATACGCGTAATCAGAATGCCCAGAGCGACAGCGACCAGAAAGGCGATCACGATCCCGACCAACAGGATCAGCGTGGAGCTGGCTTCGAGTTCCTGCGCCTCCTCGGCACCTTCTTTGACCTGCCGCTTGTTCGAATCGATCATCACCCGCAGGTAATCGCGGGCTTGAATGAACACGTCAACCGACAGCGTATTCAAGCGAATGCGTGCCTGAGCAAGATCGCCGGCGTCCACCAATTCAATGACCTTCCGGGCACCTGCCACATAACCGGGCCACAGTTCTTTGTACTTGTCCCCCGCTGCCCGCTCATCAACCGCCAGAGGTGTGGCACGGTAGGACGCGAAGGCAACTTCCGCCCGAGCCAGATCCTTCGCCAGATTCTGGCGCACACGCGCCTTGTCCGCTTCGGACACATCGCCGGCGTGAGCGTCAAGCAACCGGTAGAGCCCGCGGTTGTGAGCGACCAGGCTGGTCATGGTCTCGTTGATGTTGCCCACTGAGACCAGGCTGTTGGAAAAGGTCAAAGACAGCGCAGTGGCCAAACGGCTGATTCCCACCATTCCCAACCCACCCACGGCGAGGGTGATCAGGGCGCAGATGACGAACGAGGTCAAAAGCCTGGTGGAAAATTTGGACTGGATTCAGAAGGTTCACGGGGCAAACTCGATGGATTGGAGGTAATTAATTGAAAAACGACCACTACCGCGAAAGTATTCACGGTAGTGGGTGCTGATAGACAAACAGAAGTGCATCACCCCCGTTGGGAGAGTTGATTAACGATTAAAGGTGAACCTTAAGGAAGGCTCGCAAAAATAAGACTTTATTAAGAATGAAGTCGTATCGCTTAGTACCGATAGGTAGCCTGCACTGAAACTCCATTCGCACTATTGTCGTAGTTGGCACTGTATTCCGGTTGAAGACCGGAGTTGTTCGCCTGCTTGACCGAGACTTTGGAATCCCAGAGATAACCATAAGCAAAGTCTATCGTCAGATCGGAATTCGGCGAGTAAGCACCACCCAAAGTCACGGCCTGGCGATTGCCAACCGGAATGCGCACGCTGCGATCGGCATTCCTGATTGGCGACGGATCATAGGCGTAGCCTGCGCGCAGCAGCCATTGCTGGTTCACTTGATAGGAGGCGCCAACTGCGGTGCTCCAAGTGTCGCGCCAGTTCATTTCTTCGATCACCGTGCTCATGCCAGCCGCCTGGCCCACGGGGGAAAGACCGCTGTTTTCTGCCTCGATCTTCTGGATCCGGCTCCAACGTTTCCAGGTGGTCCCCAGGTATCCCGTCCAGCGATCATTGAAATGATGGGTGATAGACGTGTCCACGGATTCGGGCATCGTGAGGTCTACCTTGTTGTCATAATTTCCGTCCAGCGGGATAACGCTCGGGGAGCCAGAAACCTGAGTATGCCCCTTGAGTTCATAGTCCACCTTCGAGTGATAGTTAATCCCCCAACTGGTTGCCTCAGTAAAGTCAACCAGGATGCCTACGTTGTAACCAAGTGCCGTGTCATCGCCTTTGATGGTGACCTGTGTGTCCACGCCATTGTTCAGGGCGCCGGTGGCCAGGTCATTCTGAAGCTTTGCATTGAAACGGTTTATGGTCGGTCCGCCACCAATGGACACGTAATCATTGATCCGCCAGGCAATGGTGGGCTGAAGGGTTACTTCCTTGGTCGTGCTATAGGAGCCATGGTAGCGGCCCTGAAAACTGCTCTCGTAATCATTGATCAGACCACTCGGCGCATAGAGGCCCAGACCAATCGAAAAGCGATCATCGAGTGGCGTCGACATATAAGCGAAGGGCACGACTCCCAAAGGTACCGAGTCCCCTTCATTTGTTCCTGGGGCACTGCTCTGCGCATCACTGATGTCGTCGCTCACCGAGACGACCGCGGCCCCGCCGGAGATCTCAGTGCGTTTCAACTTCGTCAAGCCTGCGGGATTACCAAAGATGGTGCTGGCGTCCAGCGCGGAAGATGACCTTCCCGCATAGGCAGTTCCCGCACTGCTTGCACTTTGTTCGTTTAGAGCAATGCCATTGGCGCTTGCGATGGTAGAGGCGCTGAGTAGTGCGATGGCACTGCTGAATTCAATCCAGACTGCACACTTACGCTGAGTAGAAACACTCGGGATCACACGGCTATTCAGTTTCATTTTCCACCTCATGTTTATTGTTTTTGTTAATTGCACCAGGCAACGCTTCGCCTTTCCGTGCACTTTCCAGTGCCGGTTGGAGTGGATCGATGTTGTGTAAAACACCCTGGCTGAACAGCGCCAGGGCATGACTGCCGGACTTACAGATTGCGAATCAGGAACTCAATTGATCCATTCAACTTGAAAGCTATATCGCCCCAAGACCGGAGCCAGGACTTCTTGGTCAGTTCCGGCCCTGATGCAGGCAACCTGCCCACGCCGATTATCCTGAATGACCTCTACTGCTATATCCGAAAGCCCCAGGCGTTCCACTTCCTGCTGGACTACTCTGGCAATCTCCCGCTGCTGCAACGCGGGCTTGAATATCTTGCCCACGGCAGTCAGTGGCAATGCATCGAGGATTTCAATGCGCTTGGGAACGGCTGCCCGCTCGCTGATGTTGAGATGAGCGAACGCCTCAAGTTCTTCGGCGTTGCAGGTTTGCCCGGGGCGCAGTTGAACGTAGGCAACCGGCACCTCGCCCGAGTAGGCATCGGGGCTGCCGATTGCAGCGGCCAGGGCGACAGCGGGGTGCGCCTGAAGCGCCTCCTCGATTTGCTTCGGATCGATGTTGTGACCACCGCGAATGATCAACTCCTTCTTGCGCCCGGTCAGCCAGAAGTAACCCTGCGCATCCTGGCGACCCAAATCGCCCGTATTCAGCCAGCGCTGACCGTCGATATCGATCCAGAGGCCCTGGTTATGACGTTCTTCCAGATAACCCTCGAAGAGGTTCGGACCGCTGATCGTGATGAGGCCGATCTCATCCACGTTGGCGTCGCGCAGGTACTCTCCGGAATCGTTGAGCAAGACCGCGCGCATATTCTGGTAGGCGATCCGTATCCCGATGGAGCCGATATGGCGCTCGCCATGGGGTGGATTGATTGAAGAGACGCAGGCACCCTCGGTAAGACCGTAACCTTCAAGGATCTTCACCCCGGTCCGACGCTCGAACTCTCGGAAAAGCTCAGCCGGCATGGGGGCGGCGCCACACATGGCAAAGCGAAGACTGGACAGCTCGCGGCCCTGCCATTCATTTTGCAGAAGTGCGGCATAGACAGTAGGCACGCCGGAAAAGAGGTTGATACCGAAGTGCTCGACCATCTCCCAGAATCGTGGGATCACCCCCTCGCCACGATACCCCTGAGGCGTCCCGAGGATCACATGGTCGCCTTGAGTCCAAGGCATCAGTCCAGTCACCAGCTGGCCATTGACATGAAACAGCGGCAGCCCACAAAAGATAACCTGGCCACCACTGCGTGGCTGCAAGTGAGCGGCCACGGCCCATGCATTGAATACTTCAGAGCCATGGGTACGCGCGGCGATCTTGGGGAGCCCGGTGGTGCCGCCCGTACAGATGTAGGAGGAGCACTCATCCTGGCGAATTTGCCGACCGCTCTTGAGGTGCGTGTGCGGCTGGGCATTCATCAGCGTTTGCCAATCGTGGATCGCAATATCGCTGTGCAAGTCCCGTTCCTTCAGTGCCACGGCTTTCAGAGCCCCACGCACTGGTTCGTCGACATAGGGCGCCATGCTGACCCAAACGACAGACCTGATCCCGGGTAACTGATCCAGCTGCGAAGCCAGTTTGGGCCACAGATCGCTGCCTGGAGTCGGCGCGAGTGTCACCACCACGGATGCCTTCGCGGCGTTCAGCAAGCCAGCCATCTGCTTGGCTTCAAGCAGAGGATTGATCGCCATGGCGATCCCCGCCGCCTCCCCGCCCCATATCGTGAAATGGGTTTCCGGCAGGTTGGGCAGGATGAAGGCAATCACCTCGCCCGGTTTTATGCCCAGGTCATCGAAGGCATTCGCCGCACGGGTGATATCCGCCAAAAGCTGGGAGTAGTTCCACTCGTAGGTGCGCTTGAAATCGGCGGCATCGGCGAAGAAGCTTAGCGCCGGTGCCTGGGGGGTGCGCTCGGCCGCCTGTCGCAGCGCGTCATAAGTGCTGCAAGCCAGACCGCGCTCCGACAAAGGGACTCGTTCGAGACTTTCGATGTCATCCAGGGTCTGCACAACCATCAGGCTTCCCCCACAACGCGGTTGCGTTGCACGCCGAGGTCGATCACACCGTCAGCGCTGCGAATGCGTGCCTCGACCACGTCACCGGCCTTGAGGTACTGCGTCCGGCCCTCTTGTGCCTTGAGGAAAAGTTTCCACTTGGTGGCTTCTGGCAGCAGGGCTGCAATGCGCATTTTGGCAGGCGAAGGGATCGTCAGAGCGCAACCGGCAGGCGTACCGGTGGCAATCAGGTCACCAACGTCGAGATCTTGCAAGCCGGAGAGTTCGGTCAAGGTTTCAGCGGGGCCGTAAACCAGATTGGCCGTGCTGTCGTTCTGGCGCACCTGGTCGTTGACTGTCAGGCGCAGCTGCAGTGCCTTGAGGTAATGCATGCTCTTGGCATCCAGCAGGCACAGGTACGGGCCGACCGGACCGAAAGTGCGGTAGCTCTTGCCCTTGTAGAACTGCATCTGGGGAATCTGAATATCACGCGCCGAGTAGTCATTGACAATGACGACGCCGGCAATGAACTCATGCAGATTGGCGTCGGTGACAGCAGTAGCGCCGGTGATCGAGCGCTTCATCACAAGGCCCAGTTCGATCTCGTAGTCAAGAAAACGCACGTGGCGCGGCTTGATCAGATCGCTGTCAGCCGCCACCAGACAACTCGTCGCCTTGGTGAAGATCATGTTGAATTTCTTCGCATCAGGGTCCATGCCTGACTCAATCATGTGCTGACGGTAATTGGCACCCTGGCAGACAAACTGTTGGTTACGGGTCACCGGCGACAGCAGTTTTACGTCGCCCACCTCCAACTCCGAACCTTTCAGTTGAGCGAGGTCGTCGAGACTGTTCTGGCTAATGAATTCACCGGTGGTTTCAAAAACACCGGGGACAACTGTGATACGGCCCTGGCGAAGCACGCCCCAGTGGATACCGTTCTGATATTCAAAGCGGACTACGTGTACAGCAGACATTGGAGGTACTCCTGGAGCGGCGTTTGTCCCGCGTTCGGTGGCGCGGGAACTGTGGTGTTGTTCTGAAGGCGGGCTGGCAACGGTGTAGACCCACGCACCGCCAGCAATCAAAGCGCCGGCTTTAAGCACGTCCCGCCGGCCAAACCGGGTTGAGTTGTCCGACATGGCGGCAGCTCTACCCGAACATCCGCATGAGTGTTATCAGCTTGCGAAGGGTCAGGTCCGGGCTGCGTCGCAGGTTGCGGATCAGCAGAAGCACATTGGTCAGGTTCAACTTGGGTTTGGTAAAACTCTTGGGCATGCGCTGCCCCCACTGCGCCATTGCCTCGGGACTCACCGGATGAATGCCCGTAGGCCGAGTGGCCGTGAAAATATCCCCGTCGCAGTAATGCTCGTGCTTGTCGCCCCAAGGGTCTTGCCAGTAATCGAAGATCTGACTGCCCAGAATGTGCCGGCCGATGCCCCATGAGTGCGCCCAACCCCGCTCCCGCAGGACGCGCTGCCCCATACCCACGGCGTCTGCATCGACGACTTCATAGGCGCTATGGCTGTAGGTGGCCATGAACCCTTGCGCAATCGCGAGCGTATGGTGATCCGCGGGAATGTCACCGAGATCAAGGCGCATGAAAGTGACGATAGGCGTGCCGTCGGGGAGTACCTGCACATCGCTGGGAATAAATCCGAAATGCTGCGTGTACCAGGCGCAGGTCGCTTGATAGTCGGCCACTTCAATGACGATATGGCCAAGCTTGAGGACTTCAGGGGGAGCGATCGGCGGGCGCTGCGTGGCGTTGATTCGCGGTTGTTCCTGCGCCAGATTCCAGTTGAGAGGAGCTCTATGTGCCAGCGTCTTGCCAGGCGTCTGATCGCAGACGGCTTCCACAATGAAACCGGACGGATCTGTCAGTCTGACGCAATACCCTTTACCGGGATGTTCCGATTTCTCGACCGATGACGCACCCGGGATTTGAGTGAGCTTTTCCAGTTCGTCCAGGGACTGCACGGCAAGTCCGAACCCGATAAAACGTGCATGTTCGGCACGTTGGACACGGTAACAATAGGCAGTAGCGTCGGTGGCCCGCATATAGAGCGTATCGGCCTCCTGCCGACTGACCGTCAGGCCGAAATCAGTCAGGAAACGCGCAGCCTCATTCAAGTCCGGCCGCTGGAAGATCAGGTGCGTCAGATCCTGGGCCTTTACCGTCGGCTGCGGATGCCGCGCGGGGTGTGGTGTCGCCAACCGGTGCAATTCGTTTTTGTTGTTCATTGTTGTTGTTTTCCTGGTTTTTAGGGCAAAGCTGTCCCGAACCCCTGAAAAATCAGGGATTTATCCAGTTAAGTCAGTTACGAGCTCAGTCGAGAGATGGTAGTGCCGGCAACTCCATGTTCGCCAATGCACGCGCCTCCTCTGGCGGCACACCCAATGCCCGCAGAATCAGCTCGGAGGTGTCCGAGCCCGATTCGCGCCATGTTTTGTGACCTTCCAGCACGAGAAAAATCGAGCCAAGGACGCTGGTCGATATCAGCGTCATTACTGAGAGCAATTGCTCCTGCTCAAACTTGTACCGTCCACTGGAAAGCCCACTGAGAAGATCCTTGGTCGCCTGGCTGCTGAACATTTCGCGCAACGCGGAATTGCTCATGGCGAACTTGTGTATGAACGCCCCCCACTGAGAGTCCTCGTGAGCTCGACGAATGAACAGACGAATACCATTGGAAAGGCGCCGTGCCGGATCGGAGATTGAATCAAAGCTCTTGTTGACGCGCTCATGCATCTCCCTCGCGAGATGGCTGGCGACCGCCTCGAACAGGCTTTCCATGCTGTCGATGTTGCTATAGACCGTTCCGCGCGCCACGCCTGCCTCTTGCGCGAGGTCAAGAATGTTCACCTGCGAGGTGCCCCTCTCGGCGAACAGGCGAAAGGCGGCCTGATGAATGCGGCGCTGTGTTGGATTCAGGGATTCCACGGCTCTCTCCAGGATTACCTTATGGCTTGATTGAACACTCGTGTTCATTCTCCGTCAACAACATTTTTCAGGATGTTGGTTTTTATCTCTGAAAACCGCTCTACAACCTACTGATTCGGATGGTTCGATCGAGGTTACCGGGCCAGCAAACGCTATACACATTGACACAAATGAACACGCGTGTTCAATTACGTTGTATCTCAGGCTCGCCTTCCCGGCAAGCTATCCAGCCCTGCCCATCGATGGAAACCAGGACCTCAACAAACTGAGCAAGCACTGTGCAAACGGCGCTCAAACGGTTTGACCCGCAGCGATGGCTGGCCGATTTTTCACTAGCTGAAGGACAGAATATGACCGGCTCAAAGCTCTTCAAACCGCTTCGATTGCCTAACGGCACGGTGATTCCAAACCGAATCGCCAAGGCAGCCATGGAGGAGAACCTTGCGGATGAGGAACACGCTCCAGGGGAAGCGCTGGTTAACCTTTATCGGCGTTGGGCGGAGGGTGGCGCCGGTCTGATCATCACCGGCAACGTCATGGTCGACCGCCACGCCTTGACCGGACCCGCTGGCGTAGTGCTTGAGGACGATCAACACCTGGCCAAATTCAGGCTATGGGCCGATGCTTGCCGCAGTCGCGGAGCCCAAGCCTGGATGCAAATCAATCATCCCGGACGGCAGCTATTGGCTTCAATGGGGCAGTCGGCAAGGGGCCCCTCCGCAGTTGCGGTCGATATCCCCGGACTTTCAAAAGCTTTTGTGCTGCCCAGGGCTTTAGAGGAGCAGGAGATCGAAGAGCTGATCGGGCGTTATACCCAAGCGGCGGTGCTGGCCGAGCGTGCCGGATTCACCGGCGTGGAGATTCATGCAGCGCACGGCTACCTGTTCAGCCAATTCCTTTCGCCCTTGACCAATCGCCGTGACGACCGCTGGGGCGGCAGCCTGGAAAACCGCGCGCAAATTCTCCTGCAAACCATCGACGCAATACGTCAGCGAGTCGCACCGATCTTTTGCGTCGCCGTGAAGCTCAACTCCGCGGACTTTCAGCGTGGCGGGTTCGATGCCGCGGATGCGGCTCGCGTGGTGGAAATGCTTAACGCCAAGGCGGTCGACCTGGTCGAGCTGTCGGGTGGCAGCTACGAAAGCCCGGCAATGCAGGGACAGACCCGCGATGGCAGCAGCCTGGCTCGAGAAGCCTACTTTCTCGAATTTGCGGAGAAAATAGGAGAAATAGCGCGCATGCCACTGATGGTCACCGGCGGCGTGCGTAGAAAGGAGGTCGCGGAGCGAGTGGTTAGCGGCTCGGTGTCGATGGTGGGGCTTGCCACTGCGCTGGCAATCGAGCCGACTCTGCCAAGCCAATGGATGGCAGGCCAGGACACTGAAGTGGAGCCCGTCGTCGTCCGCTGGAAGAACAAGGCGCTGGCATCGCTTGCCGTGGCGTCGGTGGTCAAGAAGCAGCTCGGTTTGCTGAGTCAAGGGAAAGGGACAAAACCCGGGACGTCACCCCTCATGGCATTGATCGGCAATCAGTTGAAGTCTCGTCGCCAGGCGAAGAGCTATCGGCAATGGATTGATCAAGCCAGGCCGATCAAGGACGCCATCAGTTCAGGCCGGTAGCGGCTTGCCGGCGATTCTCCTGGCTCTGGCAGGTGTTACACCCAGAGCCTGGAGAACCATTTCGGCGACCCGCAGATCGTACTCCGCCACTGCACGCCCCTCGACAACCGAGCGCATGGCTCCGGTTGTGCATGACAGGACTATATCCAGGGCGACCCCTTCGTCCTCGTAAGCAAACGTGCCCGCACGGAGTCCCTCACGCAGGTCGCCCAGTACATGGTCAGCCAAACGCGAGCGCATGGCCTGGTCGAAATGGATGATGCGCAACAGCGCATTCGCCCATTGGTGGTCGGCCGCGGCCCGGCACACAAACATGCGCACACCGATCGAAAGCCGCTGTGCGCCGCAGTGCACGCCCCTGCTCATGACGGAAATGCCATCGGAGAACTCGGCGGCCATGGCAATGCCCACCGCCTCCAGCACCTCGTCGCGAGTTCGAAAATAGTTGTAGATGGTACCGTTGGATACCGCTGCTTCCGCGGCCACCTCGAGCAGTGCAATCTCCCCCACTTCCTTACGTGCGATAAGACGCAATGCCGCGTCCACCAGACCGCGACGGGTGCGTTCACGCTTCTTGTGACCTCTCGTGAGAGGTTGTGGTGTAGCCGCTTCTAAAGGAAGAGTGGGGGAATGCATTATCAAGCTCGCAACCTAATGGGCTCGCTGATGGTAGCGGAAACGCTGTTAGAAGTGGCGTCTTCGCTAGCCAGCAGGCCTCTGCACGCTCGAATGAGGCTGCCTGCCTCTGCGCCAGGGGCGTGGTGCATGATGATTCGGTCGGGACGAATCGCGACGAGCGTTCCTTTGGCAGCCAAAGGCAGGATTTCATGGTTCATGTCTTCGATGAAGTCACAGCTGCCGTCGGAGCGTTGGCCTCGCGCTCTGAGCTCCAGGAAGTGGCCTCCCATTTTTTCCCAGGAAACGATCTGTTCAGTAGTTAGCAGTGACAACGGGTCAACACCGAATCCAACCAGGGTCAGGTTATCTCCAAGCGCATCGTCGCTCAGTTTGATCTGCTTTTGGAAGTTGCGAACCCAGGCTTGGGGAAACAGGCTGCCACGTACCAGTTTGTCGCCCCGGCGATGCTGCATGAACAGGCCGTTTTTGAAGATGTTCTTCGGCTTGATGTCCAACTGTTCGAAGTACTTCCTTGTAGCGGGAGTCAACCCCAGCGAACGCATCAGACCGTGGATAAAGAAAGCGGCGATCTTGTTCTTGGGCATCACCAGGCGGCCCATGAGTTTCGCCAGATTGATCATCGCCTGGGCATGGGGGCGGCGCTCTACGTCATAGGTATCGAGTATTGCAGGCGCGGCATGACCGCGAAGAACCCAAGCCAGTTTCCAGGCAAGGTTGGCGCCATCTCGAAGTCCCGCAACGAGACCTTGCCCGACAAATGGAGGCGTGATGTGCGCCGCGTCGCCGGCGAGAAAGACGCGCCCCTGGCTGAATTTGTTGCAGCAGCGCGCGTGGAATCGATACACCGCCTTGCGCTCGATTTCCAGCTCCTGCGGGTTGATCCATGGCGAGATCAGGCGGGCTATGCTTTCCGGGCTTTCCAGCTCTTCCCGGGATTCACCGGGGTGCAGCATGAACTCCCAACGTTCCCTGCCGCCGGGTGCAGGCATGTGCGGCGTTGGGCGCCGCGGATCACAGATAAACTCAATGTGATCAATCGCTGACTTATGCCGATTCTTGACATCGACAATCAGCCAATCCTCCGCATAGGTCTGCCCTTCGAACTCCTGGCCAATCAGTGCTCTGACCCTGGAGCTTGCGCCATCTGCGCCGATCAGGTACTGGGCGCGAACGGAATGCGTCTGCCCATCTTCATCCCGTACGGAAGCGAAGACGCAATCCGA
Source organism: Pseudomonas sp. LBUM1651 (assembly GCF_059716135.1). Classification (NCBI taxonomy): domain Bacteria; kingdom Pseudomonadati; phylum Pseudomonadota; class Gammaproteobacteria; order Pseudomonadales; family Pseudomonadaceae; genus Pseudomonas; species Pseudomonas sp. LBUM1651. The sequence continues at coordinate 3,460,506 of NZ_CP166805.1, forward strand.
CGTCTCGACCAGGCTCTCAAGCTCAAAGCCACCCAGGCTGGTTACGGACTTCAGCCGGGAAACCTGGCCGCGCACTGCTCGTTCGAGGTCGGGTTGATAGAACGTCACAAGCTTGGGATGGCCGTCGATACACCCCTCGGTATTGGCTCGACCGAATTGCCCGAGTACCGGGGAGTGCATCTTCACTTCAGGGATAACGATCTTCTCGAACGCGTCTTCCGACAAACCGGCGAGTTGCAGGATACGCAGTGCCTCGTTGTCCAGAGCAATGGCACGAGGCATCAACAGGATGTCATGGCCCTTGTCCAGTACCAGGGTCGTTATCCCATAGCGGCCGAGCAGCGCCGCGATGGTCGCACCTACCGGACCATAACCGATAACCAGCACGTCGACGGCGGCGGGAGGCAATTCGGAAACTTTCTTGTTGTTGTTCATCTCGAGCCCTTGTTGTGATTGAAGTCGTGAGACGCGAGGTCTCATCGTCAGGCAAGGTGAAGGTATTCAATATTGACTGATATTTCAATATTGATGTTCTTGTCATTATTTTTTTGGGATCATTGCCTAGCCGCGATGGGGCTCAGGGCGAGCCGAATTGCGCGGCGTGAACCGAGTTGCGCGTGTGCCAGTTTCCGACCGGCGACGCTTGGCTTCAGCGCCGATCAGCGTTGTCATTGGAGCAATGGCTCAAGACTGCCGAGGCTGGAGAGCCGTTGATTCAAAAGGCTGGTCGACAGGGAAGTCGGGCGCACCGGTTTTCAGCATCGAACCCCCTGTGAAGCTTCGCGGCGCACAACCCTGTTTTAGTCTTTAGGAATCAACCGTGGCACGTCCGCAGCCCCACCCAGATCCAGTCTTGCTCTGCTTCGTCGAGTTCGAGCTCGATGAGTCCAACGCCTGTTTGTTGCGTAACGGGCAAGCGGTGGCATTGGCGCCGACGCCCTTCACGTTGTTATGCGTGCTTGCGCGCCAGCCAGGATCGCTGGTGACCAAGGATGCCTTGCTTGATGCCGTGTGGGGGCATCGGTTCGTCAGCGATTCAGTCCTGAAAACGGCCATCAGCGATCTGCGCAAGGTGCTGGGCGACGACCCCAGGCATCCTCGCTTCATCGAGACGGTGTCGCGGCGCGGCTATCGCTTCATCGCCCCACCCTCCTCCGGCCCTACGATACCGCCTGCACCCGCGGCGGTTACAGCGGCCGGCACACCTTCATCACCGCCATTCATCGGCCGCACCGACGAGATCTCCAGATTGCAACGGGCTTGGGAGCAGGCGGATGGCGGTCAGCGCGCCGTGGTCTGGCTCGCTGGAGAACCGGGAATTGGCAAGACAACGTTGATCGAACATTTCCTCGCAAACCTTGGCGATATCGCCTGCGCACGCGGCCATTGCGTGGAGCACTACGGCGCCGGCGAGCCGTATCTGCCGGTGCTGGAGGCGTTAGCCGATCTGTGCCGCAGCGACCCCACCCTGCCGGCGCTGATGCGCGCCGTGGCACCGACCTGGCTGCTGCAACTCCCATGGCTGAGTACCACGCAGGAGAAAGACGCGTTACGGCGCGAGCTTGCCGGTGTCGGCCCGGATCGCATGCTGAGGGAAATGGGCGAATTGCTGGACCGCTACACAGAGCAGCGCCCGCTGATGCTGGTGACCGAAGACCTGCACTGGAGCGATCGGGCGACGGTCCAGCTCATCAACTATGTGGCACGGCGCCGTGGCCACACGCGGCTGATGTGGCTGTCGAGCTTCCGCCTCGCCGAGGTGGTTGCGCTCGATCATCCCCTCAGCTCGTTGCGCCACGAACTGCGCCTGCAACGTCTGTGCGAGGAAGTGGTGCTCGACCCGTTTTCGGAAACCGAGGTCGCTGACTATGTTGCGCTGCGTTCGACCTCGCTGGCACGCGATGAAGCCTTCGTGCGCGCCCTGCACGAGCGGACCGACGGTGTGCCGTTGTTCGTTTCGTCGATCACCAGTGAAGTGATGGACCCAAAGGACGACAAAGCGACCATCGAGGCTCGGCTTGCGGATCTGGCGGTTCCCGAAAACCTCGCAGCCATCATTGATCACTACATCGCCAGGCTGGGTCCGGAGCAACGTACGCTTCTTTCGGCCGCAGCGGTGTGCGGGGTCCAATTCCGCATCGAGACGGTTTCACTGGCCCTTGGGCGCGACCTTGATTCGGTGGCCCACACCTGTGAAGAGCTGATACGTGAACAGGTATGGCTCATACGGTCGCGGGCCACAGAAATTGAAGAGACGCTAGAGCCATCCCACTCTTTCCGACATGCTCTCTTCCGCCAGGTGCTGTACGACCGCACGCCGCGCGCATTGCGCACCCAACTCCATCGCCAGGTCGGCGCCGCCCTCGAACGCGAACGCACGGCCGGCGTACCGGTTGCGGCCTCAGAGCTGGCAATGCACTTCGACCGGGCCCGGCAGCCGATGATTGCGCTGCGTTACTACGCCGAGGCCGCGGAAGCCGCGCTACTGCACTTCAGCCCGGACTTGTGCATTGGCCTCACTGAGCGCGCCTTGGTTCTGCTGAAACAGGCACCCGAAGGGACGGAGCGCAATGCGCTCGAAATTACCCTGGCCACGCTGCAAGGGGTTTCGGCTTTCCACATGTTCGGTGTCGGCAGCGAAGCCAAGAACGCCTTCGAACGTGCATACAGGCTGCTGGCGGATGTACCCGAGCACCCCATGCGTGGTCGCCTCCTGCACGGATTCGGCTATCTGCTTGGTCTGCGCGGCGACTATGCGTTGGCGCTTGAGGTGGCGGAGCGTGCTGAAGCCCTCTCTTGCGACACCCATGATCAAGAGCTCATGCTGGCGGCGTGCTTCGTCCAGGGCGAGGTCCATCACCTCCAGGGACGCACGAAAACGACTCGCAGTTGGCTGGAACGCGCCCTCGCGATCGCCGAGCCGCTGGACATCGCGACGAACGAGATTTTTGCCGCAGACCCTCAGGTGATGTTGCACGGCATGCTGGCCATAGAACTGGTGCGTTCAGGCCTGGTTGAGCAAGGCCGAACTCATATGCAGCGGGCGCGAACCCGCGCGCAAGCGCTTCGTCAGCCTATGACGTGGCTGATAGCTGCCTGGCAGGAGGTACTGATCGAGGTACGGCTGGGGAACCCTCTGCGTGTAGCAGCGTTAGCTGACGACATGCAGAAGTGGGTCGATGAGTATTCACTCGCGCTGGGGCGGACGGCTTGCCGCTGGTGGCGCGGCTGGGCTGACGCGCGCAACGGTGCACCGCGCGACGGCTACCGTCGCATCCGTGAAGCCTACGAAGAGCACACCGGCCTCGGCATGCGCTCCGGTGCCAGCGAGGTACTCGGTTACGCCGCCGAGGCGTTGCTGCTGGCAGGTGATTGCAATGCAGCACAAGCCGAACTACAGGAAGCACTGCGGGTGGCAGAGGAACTGGGCGAGCGCGTGTACCTGCCGCAGCTATGGCTACTGGAGGCAGCGATCGCGCGAACGCAGGGTCGGTTGGACGCCGGCAGCGCTGCGGTGCGGCGCGCAATTGAGGAGGCTCGATCCCAGGAGGCACCGTGGCTGGAGCTGCAAGCGCTGGTGGAGTTGTGCGAACACCACAAGGCTGCGACCGAGGACGGCCAGGCATTGTCGACGCTGATTGAGCAATTGCCTGAAACTCACGGAACCGAACTGGTGAAACGTGCGCGCTCACTGCTTCAGGCTGCCCAGTCGACTTGAAGCGACAAGACGTACCCTTCATGCCTGGTGGACTGAGATCGCGCCCACGCAACGTGGGCTGTAAACCGCGTGACCACCAGCGTTCCGGTGATCGCTGCCTCTGTTCTGCGGGCACTCCCGACCGAATTCCGACCTTTCGCTTACGACTCCACCCAGGGGGCGGCTTACGCTGTCGCCGAACTTCCTGATCCCCTGGTCTGCCATGAGCCTGAACCCTGAATCCAAGTACCCGAGCCGCCGCTCGTACGTAGTGAAGCTGCGTAGCGATGCCACGCCCGGGGCCCTCGTGGGCCGCCTCGAAAATCTGGTCACAGGGCGTCAGTGCGAGTTCTCGTCCGCCGAAGAGCTGCTGGAGTCGATTGCCTCAGACCTCGCGTCCGCGGCCGGTGAGCACGCGGCGGATGCCGACGGCGAGTGACGTCTCCAACCTGAATGAGAGCCCGATATGGCGACCGAACGGCGACCCTTCGCTGACGACTTCGCGCACCCCGGGCTCTACGCTGATGCAACCTCGAATCTTTACGAGTCCAATCCGATGTCGCGACTTCCAACTTCCCATCTGTTGACCCGCAACGGGCAGACGCCCCTGCAATATGCCGAACGCGTGGTCAGCGTCGTCATGGGGGCAGCGCTCGCCGCGTCTGTTGCCCTGGCCTTGAACGGTTGCTCCACGGAGGTGCTCTCGCCGTCGGTAGAGCTGCCGAGCAACTTCTCCTCGAGCACGGCCTCCGAAATGGAACCCGAAGCGGCATGGTGGGAGGTCTACCACGACCCCGTGCTGACGGATCTGGTACGCCGGGCAGCGCGCGAGAATCGCGACGTCAAGATTGCCGCCGAGCGCCTGCGCGCCGCGCGTGCCGGCGAAACGGTCAGCCAATCATGGCTATTCCCGAGTGTCGGCGCATCCGCCTCCGGCAGCGATCGCAGCAGCGGCTACAGCTCGGCCACGAAACAGGGTTATCCGGATACCAAGACCACCAGTGCGGGCCTGGACGTCTCGTGGGAGCTCGACCTGAGCGGCCGCCTGCGCGCCGGCGCAGCAGCAGCCGACGCCGATGCGCTGGCCGCGGAGCACAGCATGCGCGGCGTACGCCTGCTGGTGATGAGCGACGTCGTCAGCAACTACTTCACACTGGTCGGCGCGCAACGCCAGGTCGCGACACTGCGCGCCATCTCGGCGATGCAGGACGAGACGCTGCGTCTGGTTGGAGCTCGCCAGCAGGTGGGGCTGGCATCCGCCTTCGACGTCGAACGTGCGCAGACTGACGCCTTGTCAGCGCGGGCGCAGATTCCGCCGCTGGAAACGCAGGTGGCTGTTGCGCGCCATCGTATCGCGGTGCTGATTGCCGACCAGTCCTTCAATACCGCGAACATCCAGACTTCGATCAGCGATGTGACAGTGGTGCCCGAGGCCAAGCCGGGCCAGCCCGCCGAGCTGCTGCAACGCCGACCTGACGTGCTGGCGCTGATGGCGCAGCTCGATGCAGCCAATGCGCGCCGCAAGCAGGCCGCGGCCGAGTGGTTTCCGCGGCTGTTCCTCGATGCCTCCTTCGGCCGCCAGGGCTTGAGCCTGAACGGCGCCGATCTCGGCGTTGCACGCTTCACCAACGTGGCGGGCCTGCTGGCGATGCCGCTCTTCAACGCCGGGCGCACGCAAGCAATCAACGATGCTGCCGAAAGTGCTCAAAAAGAGGCGCTGCTGCGCGCCGAAGACGGCATCGTACGGGCGCTCGAGGATGTGGAGAACGCCCTCGTCACACTGGCGCAGGAGCGGCGCCGCGCCGGGTCGCTGCAATTGGCCGCCGCGTCCTCCGAGGCTGCGCAGAACCGCGCCCAGTCCCTCTATAACCGTGGGCAGATCGACCTGTTGCCACTGCTGGATTCGCAGCGGGCGCGCTTGGCGGCACGCTTGAACTCCAACGAAAGCAACACCCGCCTGCTGCTCGATAGCGTGCAGCTCTACAAGGCACTGGGCGGCGGCTGGCAAGTGTTCGAACAACCCGCCACCGCAGCCACCGCAGCCACCGAAGCCACCAAAGCCGACCTGCCACCACTTTCCTGAAAAATTGCCGTTTTACTAGAGGAACCGCCTTGAAAACCTCCCTTACTGCGGCCGGCGCCCTGGCCGTAGCCGTCATGCTTTGCGCGTGCAGCCCGGACAAGCCGACCGTGCAAGCGCCACGACCGGTACGCACCGCTGAAATCAGCTACGACAATGCTCGCGACATCAATCGCTACGTGGGTAGCGTGCAATCGCGGCACGAAGTAGACCAGGCCTTCCGCGTGGGCGGCAAGGTCGCCCAGCGCAAGGTCGAGGTAGGCCAGTTTGTGCGCGAAGGCGACATACTGGCGGTACTGGATGACGCCGACTACCGCCTCGCCGAAGAAGCGTCGCGACAACAGTGGACGGTTGCCGTCGAGCAGACACGCCAGGCCGACTCGGACCGCCAGCGCATGACCGCGTTGAAGACTGACGGCTCGGTCAGTGCGGCCGACGCCGAGCGCGCGCAGACCAATGCCCAAACCGCGCATGCGACTGCCGAGGCCGAGGCGCGAAAGCTCGAACTTGCGCGCAACCGGCTCAAGTACACCGTGTTGCGCGCCTCGCGCAGCGGCGTCGTCACGGCTTTGCGCTTTGAGGCCGGCCAGGTCGTGGCGGAAGGTCAATCGGTTGTCTCGATTGCGAATCCGGATGAATCCGAGGTCGTCATCGACGTGCCCGAGGATCAACTGGCCGTCTTCAAGGACGCGCGTTTCAAGGCCTCGCTGGCCAGTGCGCCGAGCGAGGTCTTCGATGTCACGCTGCGCGAGCTATCGCCGCAGGCTGCAGCGCAGACGCGCACCTATCGCGCGCGGCTCAAGCCGGTGAAGGCGCTGCCGCTGGGCGCCACCGCCACGGTGATGGCCGAGCGTGTAATGACAAATGCCCCTGTAGCGGCAGTGCCAGCCACGGCACTGACGCAAAGCGGCGGTCAACCGGCGCTGTGGGTGGTCACGCCCACGGGCAAGGATCCGGTAGGTATCGTCGAACTGGAGCGTGTGACAGTTTGGGGCTACCGCAACGACGAGGTGCTCGTCTCCGGGCCGCAGGCTGGCGTATTGGTCGTCACCGCCGGCGTCCAGAAGATGACGTCCGGACTGAAGGTCGCGCTCCCCGGTGCGGCGATCGTTGACGCCAATACCACGCAGCAGGCCGCCCGATGAACAACTTCAACCTCACCGACTGGGCACTGCGCCATCGCGCCATCGTTCTGTTCATGCTCCTCATTGTCGCGGTGGCTGGCGCGTTCAGCTTCACCCGGCTCGGCCAGCTCGAGGATCCGAACTTTTCCGTGCCTTCCATGACCGCCATGGTCATCTGGCCGGGCGCCACTGCCCAGCAGTTGCAGGACCAGGTCCTCAACCGCATGGAGAAGAAATTCGAGCAGATCGACAACTTCGAGAAGGTGGTCACCTACGCGCGACAAGGCTACGCAGGCATGACGCTCACCGTGCGCGGCGGCACGTCCAAGGCTGACCAGCGCGAAGCCTGGTACCAGGCGCGCAAGAAACTCAACGACCTGAGCCTCGAGATGCCTGACGGCGTGATCGGCCCGATCCTGAACGACGAGTATGGCGACGTGTATGGCCTGATGTACGCGGTCAAGGGCGACGGCGTCGGCCACGCCGACTTGTCGGACGCGGCCGAGGACATCAAGCGCCAGATGCTGAAGGTGCCGATGGTCAAGAAGATCGATCTCATCGGCAAACAGGCCGAGCGTGTCTACGTCGAGTTCTCGCACGAGCGCCTGGCAGCGCTGGGCATCACACCGCTGGCCATCGCCGAAAGCCTCAAGAGCCAGAACGCCATGGTGCCCGCAGGCCAGATCGACACCCGCGGCGACCGCGTCATGGTACGCGTGAGTGGCCAATTCGCCAGCGAAGAGGCTATTCGCAACGTGCCCATCTCTGCGGGCGGCCGGCTGATCAAGCTCGGCGACATCGCGACCGTTGCACGTGGCTTCGAGGATCCGCCGACCTACACGGTACGCCACAACGGCCAGCCAGTGCTGATGCTCGGCATCACAATGACCAGCGACGGCAACATCGTGGACCTTGGCAAGGCGATGGACACGGCAGTCGCCAAGATCCAGTCGGAGCTGCCGCACGGTGTGGAGCTGGAGCTGGTAGCCGATCAGCCGACCACGGTAAAGGATGCAATCCTGGACTTCGGGCGCGCGCTGGCCGAGGCGTTGATCATCGTGATCGCGGTGAGCCTGGCCAGCCTGGGCTGGCGCGCCGGCCTCGTGGTCGCGGCCACGGTGCCGCTGGTGCTGGGCGGCGTGGCGCTGGTGATGCTGGCGATGGGCTGGAACCTCGAGCGTATCTCGCTGGGCTCGCTGATTATCGCGTTGGGACTGCTGGTGGATGACGCCATCATCGCCATCGAGATGATGGTGGCGAAGATGGAAACCGGCATGGACCGCGTGAAGGCGGCCGCCTTTTCCTATCAGTCCACCGCCATGCCGCGCCTGACTGGCGCACTCATCACGGTCGTGGGCTTCCTGCCGATCGGCCTCTCGAAGTCCACCACCGGCGAGTACGCGGGTGGCATTTTCTGGATCGTTGGCGCCGCGGTGCTGTTCTCGTGGATCTGTTCCGGCATCTTCACGCCGTACCTGGCGGTCAAGATGCTGCCCAACGACTTGGGCAATCACCAGCACGGTAATCCGCACGACACAAAGTTCTACCGCAGCCTGCGCCGCCTGATCGATGCCGCCATCGAGCGCCGCTGGGTGGTCATCGGTGCGACGGTTGGCGCTCTGGTGCTTGCTCTGGCCTGTATCAAGCTGGTGCCGCAGCAATTCTTCCCCAACAGTTCGCGTCCTGAACTGGTCATTGACCTGCGTGTCAAGGAAGGCTCCTCGTTCGCCGCGACGACCGAGCAGGTCAAGCACATGGAGGAGATCCTGTCGAAGGACGAGGACGTGCGTTTCTATACCGCCTACACCGGCGCTGGCGCACCGCGCTTCTATCTCTCGCTCAACCCCGAGCTGCCCAATCCGGGTTTTGCCCAGTTCGTTGTGATGACCAAGGACCTGGATGCACGCGAGCGAGTACGTACGCGGCTGGTGGCCTCGGCTGACCAACAATTCCCACAGGCATGGGTACGCGTGACCCGGCTCGAGTTGGGGCCACCTGTCGGCTACCCGGTGCAGTTCCGTGTCGTAGGGCCAGATACCCAGAAGGTGCGCCAGATCGCTCGCGAGGTGGAGAACGTGATTGCGTCCAACCCGAAGGTGCGCGACCTCCAGCTCGACTGGAACGACCCGGTGCGCACGCTGAAGGTCGAGCTTGATCAGGACAAGGCGAGCGCGCTCGGCCTCACGCCGTCCGACGTGTCGCTGGCGACCCAGACCGTGATGAACGGTGCAACCCTGTCGCAACTGCGTGAGCACGAGGACCTGATCGACATCGTCGCCCGTGCCGTGCCCGCCGAGCGTCTGAGCCTCGACACCCTGAAAGACATCAACCTCTACACGCGCCAGGGCACGGTGGTGCCACTGTCGCAAGTCGCACAAGTGCGCTCTGAACTGGAGGAGCCAGTGCTTTGGCGCCGCAACCGCGATATGGCAATCACGGTACGCGCCGACGTGAAGGATGGCGAACAAGGTGTTTCGGTGACTCAGGAGATCCAGCCGTTGCTCAAGGACATCGAAGCGAAGCTGCCCTCGGGCTACCGCATCGACACAGGTGGAGCCGTTGAGGAAAGTGACAAGGCCAACAAGGCGCTGCTTGCGGTCGCCCCGCTGATGCTGATCACCATCCTGCTGTTGCTCATGCTGCAACTGCAGAATTTCTCCCGCATGTGGATGGTCGTGCTGACCGCACCGCTGGGCTTGATCGGTGTGGTGCCGGCGCTGCTGGTGTTCCAGTCGCCGCTGGGCTTCGTTGCGATCCTGGGCATCATCGCGCTGGGTGGCATGATCATGCGCAACGCAGTGATCCTGATCGATCAAGTGCAGATCGAAATCGCCGAAGGGCGTGACCCATGGAATGCTGTGCTGGATGCCGCCATTCACCGGGCCCGTCCGGTGATGCTGACGGCGCTGGCCACCGTGCTTGCAATGATCCCGCTGACGCGCAGTGTGTTTTGGGGGCCGATGGCAATTGCGATCATGGGCGGGCTTACCGTGGCCACGCTGCTGACGATCTTCTTTGTCCCGGCGTTGTACGCCGCATGGTTCAAAGTGGGTCGCCAGACGGCCGCCGACACCCAACAGGTACAGGGGGACGCCGCGCTCGCTACTGAATGATGAGTGCCGTTCTGAAAACAACCGAGGTCAGCCGCGAGGTCCTGCGAACGTCATGTTCTTTCGCCCCCTCGCGGCTCACAGGCTGATGGCCGCAGGATTACTCAAGCGCCCTCACTCTGCTCGCGCATGCTCCAACACCACTTCCAGCGGATGACGAAGTTGTCTGCTGGCCAAGCGTTTTACCTGACTGCGACACGAGTATCCCGTCGCCAGCGCTTCACCCGCCTTGTCCAGCTTGCCGGCCCATGACTGCTCGAAAATGGTCCGCGAAGTGTCCTGGTTTCGTGCTTCATGGCCGTAGGTGCCGGACATCCCGCAACAGCCGGTCGCCTCAGTCACCAGCTTGAGCCCAAGCCGGGCAAACACCGCTTCCCATTGCGAAGTACTGGCCGGGACGTTGGTCTTCTCGGTGCAGTGCGCCAGCAAACGGAATGTCTGCGTGGCGGGATGAGGGTTTTCAGGCAGCACATCGAAGAGCCACTCCTGGGGCAGCAAAACCTTCGGGCACGCATTGAGCCCCGGCACTTTCTGATACTCCTGGCGGTAAACCAGCGTCATCGCCGGGTCCAGCCCCACCAGCGCTACTTCGCAGTTGGCCAGCGCCTTGAGCTGACTGGCATTGCGGATCGCCGCCCTGGCGAATGCGCCGAGGAAGCCCTGTACATGCAAAGGCTTGCCGTTGGCACTGTAGGGTGCCAAAAACACCCGATAGCCCAACTGATGCACCAACTCGATAAAGCTCGCCAGCAACGGGGTTTCGAAGTAACGGGTGAAGGCATCCTGCACCAGCACCACGCTACGCTCACGTTGCTCGACGGTCAGTGCGCGCAGGGCTGGCACGCTGGCGGCAACGACGTTGCAGCGAGTCAAGGTGGCCTGTAAGTCGTAGCGGTTGATCAGCGGACTGTCGAGCATGCCGACGCGTCGCTCAAGCAAGCGGCTCATCCATTTCGCGCCCATCACCGCGTTGTACATGCCCGGCGCGTAGGCCATATAAGGAATGGTGAATTCCAGCGAACCGAACAGGTAATCGCGAAGCGGACGTTGATAGCGGCTGTGATACAGCTCCAGAAAACGCGATCTGAATTCCGGGGCATTGACCTTGACCGGGCATTGCCCCGCACAGGATTTACAGGCCAGACAACCCGCCATCGCGTCGTACACCTCGTGGGAGAAATCCGCCTCGCCCCGCGAGCGCGCCAGGTTATTGCGCAACCGCGCCGGCAACCCGCTCAACCACGACAACTTGCCTCGGGCCGCTTCCAGTACGTCGATATTGGCCGCACCTTGCAGGCGCAACCACTCGCGAATCAATGACGCCCTACCCTTTGGCGAATGCTGGCGTTCACGGGTGGCTTTCCAGGACGGGCACATCGCATCGTTGGGGTCGTAGTTGTAGCAGGCACCGTTACCGTTGCAGTGCACAGCGCTGCCGAAACTTTGCCAGACGCGCTCGTCGATTTGCCGATCCAGATCACCGCGCAGTGTCACTTCGTTCACCTTGAGCAAACCCTGGACGGCATCCGGCGGGGTGCAGATCTTGCCGGGGTTGAGCTGGTTGTGCGGGTCGAACGCGCCCTTGAGCGATTGCAGCGCCGGGTACAGCTCGCCAAAAAACTCGGGGACATATTCCGAACGCAAACCTTTGCCGTGCTCGCCCCACAGCAGCCCCCCATAGCGTCGCGTCAGCTCGGCCACAGCATCGGAAATCGGTTTGACCAGAGCGGCCTGGGCCGGGTCTTTCATGTCCAGCGCCGGGCGCACATGCAACACGCCGGCATCGACGTGACCGAACATGCCGTAGGCCAGGCCATAACTGTCGAGCAATGCACGAAACTCAGTGATGTAGTCGGCCAGTTTCTCCGGCGGCACGGCGGTGTCTTCAACAAAAGGCTGCGGCCGAACCTCGCCTTCGACGTTGCCCAATAGCCCGACGGAGCGTTTACGCATGGCGTACACGCGGGTCACCGCCTCGGCACCTTCAGCCAGCGTGTAGCCCAGCCGCTCGATCGTCCTGTCGGCTTGCAGATGCTCGACGAACGACGCCACTCGAGCGTTCACATCCGTCAGATCTTCCCCGCTGAACTCCACCAGATTGATGCCCAGTGTCGGGCGTTCGGCGTCCGCCGGGAAATACTCGGCGACGCTGTGCCAGACGATGTCTTTCATCGCCAGCATCAACACCTTGGAGTCCACGGTTTCAATGGACAGCGGCTTGTGCGTCAGCAACGCATTGGCGTCGCGCAACGCATCCATGAAGCTGCTGTAGCGCACGTTCACCAGCACCGAATACTTGGGAATCGGCAGCACGTTGAGCTTGGCCTCGACGATGTAGCCCAACGAACCTTCCGCACCGCACAGCACGCTGTTGAGGTTGAAACGCCCGTGCTCGTCGCGCAGGTGCGCCAGGTCGTAACCGGTCAGGCAGCGATTAAGCTTGGGGAACACCGACTCGATCAGGTCGGCCTGGGTTTCCTGTATATGCCGCGCTGTACGGTATACCTCGCCAATGCGGCCGGATTGCGAGCACACCGCCTCCAGCGCCGCATCGGACAGCGGATGGCTGTGCAGACGCTCACCACCAAGCAATACGCTGTGCAGTTCCAGCACATGATCGCGGGTCTTGCCATAGGTGCAACTGCCTTGGCCACTGGCGTCGGTGTTGATCATGCCGCCCACGGTGGCACGGTTGGACGTTGACAGTTCCGGAGCGAAGAACAACCCATGAGGCTTGAGCGCAGCGTTGAGCTGGTCCTTGACCACGCCCGCCTGCACCCGCACCCAACGCTCGGCGACGTTGATTTCGAGAATCGTGTTCATGTGCCGCGACAGATCGACCACGATGCCATCGGTCAATGACTGGCCGTTGGTGCCGGTGCCGCCGCCGCGCGGGGTCAGCTTGATCTGGCGAAAGCGTGGTTCGGCCATCAATGCAGCGATGCGCACGATGTCGTCGGCGTCCAGCGGGAACACCGCCGCTTGCGGCAGGCGCTGGTAAATCGAGTTGTCGGTCGCCAGCACGGTACGGGTGGCGTAGTCGGCACTGAGCTGACCGCGGAAGCCGCTGACACGCAGGGCTTGAAGAAATTCCGGGTACTGTGCCGCGAGTGCAACGGTGGGCAACTGGGCGATCATCGCAGGCTGTTCTCTTGTCGGTCTAATCACGGAAAAAATCAAAACACTTGTCGCCTGGGCATTAATAGGTCAGCCTCAGGTCGTCGGCTGCGCCAATGATCCTGCAGGTTCTGGCGTCGGACAAACGGATAATCCTGCCGCTATCGATGACTTTTACGAATGAATTACCGCCACCTCACTCCCTCCATGTCGCTGCTGCTGGCCTTTGAAGCCGCCGCCCGGCATGAAAGCTACACCCGTGCCGCGATGGAGCTCTCACTGACCCAAAGCGCCGTCAGCCGACAAGTCCAGGCGTTGGAGCAGCAACTGGGCCTGACGCTGTTTCGCCGCGAAGGCCGGCAGGTGCAGTTGACCGATGTCGGCCGTCTTTATCAGCGGGAAATGAGTGAAGCGCTCGGACGCATTCGCAGCGCCACGTTGCAGGCGATGGCTTATCAGTCGGGCAGTGGAACCTTGCGCCTGGCCACACTGCCAACGTTCGGCTCGAAGTGGTTATTGCCGCGTCTTCATGATTTCTACAAAACCCATCCAGGCATGCTGGTACACATCAATTCCCGGATCGACGCCATCGACTTCGAAACCAGCGGCATCGATGCCGCGATCGTCGTCGGCAATGCCGACCTGCCGGGCCTGATCAGCCATCGTCTGCACACGGAAGAATTGATGGTGATCATGTCTCCACAAGCGGCCGAGGCCCATGACACCTGGACCCCGGAGCGCATTGGCGGACAGACGCTGCTCAACGTCGCGAACAATGCCAACGTCTGGGGCGAGTGGTTCAGCCACCATGGCCTGCCCCATCGAATGATGCGCCTGGGACCGAGTTTCGAACTCACCTCGCACTTGATCCAGGCCGTCAGGGCCGGCATCGGCATCGGTCTGGTGCCGCGCATCCTGGTGACCGACGAGTTGGCCAACGCCGAACTGATCAGCCTCGGCCTGCCCTTCGCCAGTCAACGCAGTTACTACCTGACCTACCCTCCGCGCAACGAAAGGCTGCCATCCCTGATCGCCTTCCGTAGCTGGTTGCTGGAACAGATCTGAACGGCCCGCCCCACTGATCAGCGCCCAAGGAACGCGTAGCCAAAGCCCACGACCTTGGCGTCTTCGCCGTAGCCGCCCAGGAACGAAACGCCGACCGGCAGGTTGCCCTTGATGGCGCCGGCCGGAACCGCTATCTCGGGAAATCCTGTCGCGGAGGCAATGTACGACGATGCCGCTATGTATCACTGTGTATCGGTCTATCCTCTTGATACATGGGTTTTCACCCGGCCGGCGATTCGACACAGCCCAGATACGTCATCGCGTTCAAATGCGCACAAGGTTTCAAGGGAATCAGCCAGATCCCCTGGCCAACGGCTTGCAACGGAGACATCACGATGAAGATGGCACTGCAGAACAAAAACGGTAAAACCCACCGCCGTCTGGTCGGTTCATCAATCCTCGCGTTCGCCCTGTTTGGCGCTATCGGTGCAGCCAACGCCCAATCGACCACCGCTGCACAGCCAGCCGCGATCAAGGCCGATGCCACTTACACAACGCCCTCGCCGTTCGGTCCACTGAAGCACATCAAGGCCGGACTGCTGAATGTGGCTTACGCCGAAACCGGCCCGGCCGACGGGCCGGTGGTGATTCTCCTGCACGGCTGGCCGTACGACATTCACAGTTATGACGAGGTCGCACCGCTGCTGGCCGCAAAGGGCTATCGGGTGCTGATGCCGTATGCGCGTGGTTATGGCGATACCCATTTCCTGTCCGAGAAAACCGTGCGCAATGGCCAACCGGCTGCGCTGGCCAGTGACGTCATCGACTTCATGGATGCGCTGAAGATCAAGCAGGCTGTGCTCGGCGGCTATGACTGGGGCGCGCGTTCCGCCGACATCGTCTCCGCGTTGTGGCCAGAACGGGTCAAGGCGCTGGTCTCGGTCAGCGGTTATCTGATTGGCAACCAGGCGGCCGGCAAGAACCCGCTGCCACCCAAGGCTGAATTGCAGTGGTGGTATCAGTTCTACTTCGCCACTGACCGCGGTCGCGCCGGGTACGAGAAAAACACCCACGACTTCGCCAAGTTGATCTGGCAGCTTGCTTCGCCGAAATGGGCGTTCGATGACGCCACGTTCGACCGCAGCGCCAAGGCGCTGGACAACCCGGACCATGTCGAGATCACCGTGTTCAACTACCGCTGGCGTCTGGGCATGGTTCAGGGCGAGCCTCAATACGAAGCGCTAGAGCAGAAATTGGCCACGGCGCCGTCGATCAGCGTGCCAACCATCACGCTTGAAGGCGATGCCAACGGCGCGCCACACCCTAATCCCGAGGACTATGCCAAGCGCTTCACCGGCAAATACGAGTTCCGGCTGATCAGCGGCGGCATCGGCCACAACCTGCCGCAGGAAGATCCAAAGGCGTTCGCCAAAGCGGTGATTGATGCGGATCACCTGTGAGGCTTGACTCACTCGCTTCCTGAATCTGTCGATGCAGACCGAGTGATCGGTCTGCATTTTTCTGGCCTCTGTAAATCCATCCCCCGCCTCATCACTGCGACTGTATCCACTCAAGGAAACGCCGGATCGGTTGTTCATTGCCCCGCCGTTCAACATGCGCGAGATACCAGCCTCCGGCCTGCATGACGTCCGTTTGCACGGGTATGACCAGGTTGCCCGAGTTCAGATCGGCCTCCACCAGGAATTCGGGAACCACCACCACGCATCAAACTGAAGATTCCCCAAAACGAACAGGATCTGGTGAAAATCTGCCGCCGGTCGAACTGCGTCTTTACCAGGAAAAATCATTCCAGCAGCGAGACCAGACGCGGCTCAATTGAGGTCTCAAGCACCTCCACCAGCGCCAGTGTCACCGGCAACTTGAAGCGCCGCCGCCCCGCACTGCCGGGGTTGAGGTAGAGCCGTTCGCCACGCCATTCGATGAGTGGCTTGTGCGAATGACCGGTGACCACCAGCTTGATAGCCGCATCGAGTACGACCGGGACATCGGCGATGTCGTGCACCAGCAACGTCTCCCACCCGTTGAGATCGAAACGCAAATTGTCTGCGAGATTTTTGGCCCAAGGGGCGCCCAGGTCATTGTTCCCGCGTACGACGTGCAGTGGGGCAATGGATGCCAATTGTTCGAGAATGTCGAGGTGGCCGATGTCGCCAGCGTGAATGATCTGCTCACAACCCTGCAAAGCAGCAACGGCTTCCGGGCGGAGCAAGCCATGGGTATCGGAGATCACGCCAACTTTCATGCAAGGCTCCAGATCAGGTTCAAGTAGTGGAACATCGATGGATTCCAGTCTAAACCGGAATTTGAACTCATTTCGCCGTGGCCGTCTTGAACTTGGTCCAGGTGCGCATCCGCGCGCGCATGTCGAATTGGGGAATGTCCTTGCCCGGTATCAGCCGCGCATAAGTGGCTTCATCAAGATAGATGTCCGGGTTGTTGCGCATCGTCGCATCGACGCTCGGACGTGCCTTGGCATTGGAAGTCGGG
Source organism: Pseudomonas sp. LBUM1651 (assembly GCF_059716135.1). NCBI lineage: Bacteria > Pseudomonadati > Pseudomonadota > Gammaproteobacteria > Pseudomonadales > Pseudomonadaceae > Pseudomonas > Pseudomonas sp. LBUM1651. The sequence goes on from NZ_CP166805.1 coordinate 3,477,147, forward strand.
TAGCCGGTGAAGTTACTGATGGCCGCCATGTTCTCCGGGCGCATGACGAAGTTGATGAACGCGCAGGCGTATTCCGGATGTTTGGCGTCGACCGGTATGGCCATGGTGTCCATCCACACCGTGGTGCCTTCACGGGGAATGCGGTACTCGAATTTAGTGTGCTTGCCGGCACTGTCTGACGTCCTTTGCGCCTGGTCATGTCGCCGCTGTAACCGAGCGACACGCACAGATTGCCATTCACCAGATCGGTCACCGGTTGCGACTGGAACTTGCGAATGTGTGGCCGCAGTTTCATCAGCAGTTCACTCGCCGCCGCGAGGTCTTCGGGTTTGGCGCTGCGCGGTTCCCGGCCCAGATAATTGAGCACGACGGCGAGCACTTCATCCGGTGAGTCGATCATCGAGATACCGCAGTCGGCCAATTTGCCGGCCAGTTCCGGTTTGAACAACATATCGAGGCTGTTCACTGGAGCATTCGGCAAGCGCTGTTTGACCTGCTCATCATTGTAGGTCAGGCCGATGGTGCCCCACGTGTAAGGCACGGTGGCCCGACTCGACGTTTCATACTGCCTGCGCAGCTTCTGCAAACCGGGCTCGATGTCATCCAGGGAGGTGAGCTTTGATCGGTCCAGCGGCATCAGGCTGCCGGCGCGCATCAAGCGTTCCGCCACCGTATCGCCAGGGAAGATCAGGTCATAACCGGCCTGCCACCCCGATGTGTTGGCAGTGCCCATCGAACAGCGCACCACCCTTCACGGCGAGCGCGAAATGGACTGGAGTCACTGGGCCGTGGAGGCTGGCATCGATGTGGGGCAGAAGGATCAGGGGCTGAACTTTTCCGACCCTGGGTTGCTGCTGGATGCGGCGTGCACGGGGTTGGGGATTGCGTTGGTCAGTCAGTTGCTGAGTCGGCAAGCGCGCGCCAATGGACTGCTGCGACCGCTGGTAGAGGAAACCATTCGCGGGCCCAACTGGGCGTTGCTGACATCGGGACAGCGAGAACAATCCGTTGGCGCGGAGTTTTATCGAGTGGTTGCTGGTTAATCTCACCTCCGCCAATGAGACCGCGTAGAAGGTCCCGACGTCTTCGCGAGCAAGCTTTGCTCCTACGGATCAGGACTTGAACACGCGACTCGTGTTCGATGCAGCCTTGTAGGAGCCGAGCTGGCTCGCGAAGGCGGTGTGTCAGGCGACATCGATGTTGGATGTGCCGGCCTCTTCGCGAGCAAGCTTTGCTCCTACGGATGATGACTTGAACACGCGACGCGCATTCGATGCAGCCCCTGTAGGAGCTGAGCTTGCTCGCGAAGGCGGTGTGTCAGGCGACATCGATGTTGGATGTGCCGGCCTCTTCGCGAGCAAGCTTTGCTCCTACGGATGATGACTTGAACACGCGACTCGCATTCGATGCAGCCCCTGTAGGAGCTGAGCTTGCTCGCGAAGGCGGTGTGTCAGGCGACATCGATGTGGGATGTGCCGGCCTCTTCGCGAGCAAGCTTTGCTCCTACGGATGATGACTTGAACACGCGACTCGCATTCGATGCAGCCCTTGTAGGAGCTGAGCTTGCTCGCGAAGGCGGCGTGTCAGGCTACGTCGATGTTGGATGTGCCGGCCTCTTCGCGAGCAAGCTTCGCTCCTACGGTCTGGTGGTGGGCTCAGCCCTTCGCCGCCATCGCGGTCACTTCCACACGCATACCTTCAACCGCCAGCGACGCTACGCCAACCGCAGCGCGAACCGGCCACGGCTTGGCGAAGAAACGCTTGTAAACCTCATTGAACGCGGCGCGGTCGGCCATGTCGGTGAGGTAGATGGTCAGGTGCATGACCCGATCCATGGAACTGCCGGCGCGCTCCAGCGCAACCTTCAATGCCTGCAACGTGCACTCGCTCTGCAGGGTGATGTCGCCCAGTTCCAGGCTGCCGTCGGCGCGGGTCGGGATCTGCGTGGAGACCAGGATGCCGTTGAAACCGGCAACGTCGGAGGAGATGGAGTCCGCGTCGGGATCGGGAGTGAAGGTGATGTCTTGGTTCGCCATGGGGTTCTCTTGTTTGAGGTGTTAAAACAGGCGGCCAGTTTACAGCCCTGCTAAGTCAAACGCTCTGCCTCAGTTATTTATACTCAAATGCCAGCTTAATAATATTTTACCGATATCAGGGTCATCCCTAGTCTTGAGCCCAAGAAATGGCAGGCCGTTCGCGACCTGACTCCAACGTCGAAGGGTATTGAGATGACCACTGAAAAAATAAAAACAGATACGCTGATTGTTGGTGCCGGTCAGGCTGGCGTGGCCATGAGTGAACACCTGAGCAAACTGGGCGTGCCGCACCTGGTGCTGGAGCGCAACCGCATTGCCGAGCGCTGGCGCACCGGGCGCTGGGATTCGCTGGTGGCGAATGGTCCGGCGTGGCATGACCGTTTTCCGGGGCTTGATTTTGACGACCTCAGCCCCGACGCGTTTGCGCCGAAAGAGCGTGTCGCCGATTACTTCGAAGCCTATGCGAAGAAATTCAACGCGCCGATCCGCACGGGTGTGGATGTGCTGAAGGTTGAACGCAACGTCGGTCGTCCGGGGTTCACCATTGAAACCTCTGAAGGTGTGATCGAGGCCAACCGCGTGGTCGCTGCCACCGGGCCTTTCCAGCGTCCGGTGATCCCGCCGATTGCGCCGCAAGATCAGCCGTTCCTGCAGATTCACTCCGCCGATTACCGCAACCCGCAGCAATTGCCTGAAGGCGCTGTTTTGGTGGTCGGTGCCGGCTCGTCGGGCGTGCAGATCGCCGATGAATTGCAGCGTGCCGGCAAGCAGGTTTACCTCTCCGTTGGCGCCCACGACCGCCCTCCTCGCGCCTATCGCAACCGGGATTTCTGCTGGTGGCTGGGTGTGCTCGGCGAATGGGACCAAGCGGCGATGAAACCGGGTCGGGAACACGTCACCATCGCGGTGAGTGGCGCGCATGGCGGCCGCACCGTGGACTTCCGTGGCCTCGCTCATCGCGGGATGACGCTGGTCGGTCTGACTCAATCATTCAATGGCGGCGTGGCGACTTTCCAGCCGAACCTGGCCGAGAACCTGGCGCGTGGCGACGAGAATTATCTGGCGCTGCTCAACGCCGCCGACACTTACATCGAACGCAATGGCCTGGATCTGCCGGAAGAACCTGAAGCGCGCATGACCTTCCCCGATCCGGAATGCGTGACTCACCCGATTCTTCAACTCGACCTGGCCAAGGCCGGCGTGACTTCGATCATCTGGGCCACCGGTTTTGCGACGGATTACAGCTGGCTCAACGTTGACGCCTTCGACGACAACGGCAAACCGCAGCATCAGCGCGGCGTGTCGAGCGAACCGGGTGTGTATTTCCTCGGGCTGCCATGGCAGTCACGTCGCGGGTCTTCGTTCATCTGGGGCGTTTGGCACGATGCCAAATATGTGGCTGATCACATCGCCATTCAGCGTTCCTATCTCGACTACCACGATGCGGCGCAACGCGAGGCTGAAAAAGCCCCGGTCGCCCACAAAACCACGGTCAGTGCTTAAGCCTTTTTCTGTCAGGAGCTTCAAATGTCCACGCCAACCCATACCCGTATTCGTATGTTCAACACCAAGGAAACCTACCCGAACCAGAGCCTGGACAACGACCTGTGCCAAGCCGTCCGCGCTGGCAACACGGTTTATGTTCGTGGCCAGGTCGGGACTGATTTCGAAGGCAATCTGGTGGGTCTCGGTGACCCGAGAGCCCAGGCCGAGCAGGCCATGCGTAACGTCAAGCAGTTGCTGGAAGAGGCTGGCAGCGACCTGAGCCACATCGTGAAAACCACGACTTACCTGATCGATCCGCGGTATCGCGAGCCGGTGTATCAGGAAGTGGGCAAGTGGTTGAAAGGCGTGTTTCCGATTTCGACCGGGTTGGTGGTGTCGGCGTTGGGGCAGCCGCAGTGGTTGATGGAGATTGATGTGATTGCGGTGATTCCTGAGTAAGCCGGTAGACCGCGTCACGGCCTTCGCGAGCAAGCCGGTCTCGCTCCCACAGGGGATCTTCAGTGGTCACGGAATTGTGTACGGCACAAATCCAATTGTGGGAGCGAGCCTGCTCGCGATGGCGTCAGATCTGACAACCACTTTGCCAAGGCAAACCAAGGAGCAAACCCCCATGACCTTCTCCATCGCCGCCCGTTGCCCCGAAACCGGTCAGTTCGGCATTGCGATCAGTTCCTCCAGCATCGCCGTCGGCGCTCGCTGCCCCTGGCTGTTGCCGGGTGTCGGTGCCGTCTCCACACAGAACATCACCCTCCCGTCTCTCGGTCCGGACGTCCTCGCCCTCATGGAGCAAGGCCTCGCCCCAGCCGAAGCGCTGGACAAAGTCCTCACGCGCAACGGCTACAGCCAATACCGGCAGATCACTGCGATTGACCACCTCGGCCAGACCGCCCATTTCAGCGGCGCGCAAACTTTGGGCAACCACAACGCCGTGTCCGGCGAACAATGCGTCGCCGCCGGCAACATGCTCGCGGATCGCTCGGTGATCGAAGCCATGGTTGAAGCTTTCGAACACGGCGAAGGCCAACTGGCCGACCGCTTGCTCGCCGCAATCAAAGCCGCCATCGCCGCCGGTGGCGAAGCCGGCCCGGTGCATTCGGCGGCGATGGTGGTGGTCGGCGAACTGACCTGGCCGATCATCAACCTGCGGGTCGACTGGGCGGACAAAGACCCCATCGGCCAGTTGGAAAAACTGTGGGACGCCTATCGTCCACAAGTCCAGGACTACATCGACCGCGCCCTCGCCCCGGACAAATCCCCCGGCTACGGCGTCGCCGGAGACGACCGATGAGCGCCAGCCGCGATGTGCTGAAGACGTTGGTGGCATTCGACACCACGAGCCGCGAATCCAACCTGCACCTCATCGAGTTTGTCCGTGACTACCTCGCGAGCTTCGATGTGACTTGTGAGCTGGTCTACAACGAGCGGCGCAACAAGGCCAATTTGTTCGCCACCATCGGCCCGACGCAGTTACCGGGCATCGTGCTCTCGGGACATACCGATGTGGTGCCCGTCGACGGCCAGCCGTGGACGGTTGCGCCGTTCGAACTCAGTGAGCGCGATGGTAAGTTGTACGGTCGTGGAACGGCGGACATGAAGGGCTACATCGCCTGTGTGCTTGCCCTCGTTCCGTCCTTGGTGAACGCCTCGTTGCGGCTGCCAGTGCATATCGCGCTCTCCTATGATGAAGAAGTCGGCTGCCTCGGCGTGCGTTCGTTACTGGCGGAGCTGGAGCAACGGCCAGTCAAACCGATGCTGTGCATCATCGGCGAGCCGACCGAGCTGAAACCGGTGCTCGGACATAAGGGCAAACTGGCGATGCGCTGCGATATTCAGGGCCACGCGTGCCATTCGGCGTATGCGCCGCTTGGGGTCAATGCCATCGAGTACGCCGCCGAACTGATCGGTGAGCTGGGACGGATCGGCAACAGGCTCAAAGCGCCCGAGCATCACGACGCGCGGTTTGATCCGCCTTTCAGCACTGTACAAACCGGCGTGATTTGCGGCGGCAAAGCCTTGAACATCGTCCCTGCCGATTGCCGTTTCGATTTCGAGATCCGTGCCCTTCCCTCCCATGATCCAAGCGAAGTCGCCCAGGAACTGAAAACCTATGCTGAACAGCAAGTGCTGCCGCGAATGTGTGCGGTGAGTGAACAGAGTGAAATTCGCTTCAGTGAACTCTCGGCATATCCCGGATTGGCAACCGATGCACACAGCGAAGCGGCTGAGTTGATCGCTGCATTCTCCAGTTCCCGAGCATTCGGCACAGTGGCCTTCGGCACCGAGGGTGGCCTGTTCGATGCTGCCGGAATTCCCACCGTTGTGTGCGGCCCTGGCAGCATGGATCAGGGCCACAAACCGGATGAATTCGTCAGCCTCGAACAACTGAATGGCTGCGATGAAATGCTGCGACGAATGCTGCTATCGATCAGCGAATAACAAAGATTTTTGAACACCCAAAAACCCCTGTGGGAGCGAGCTTGCTCGCGATAGCGGCCTGACAGCCAACATTGATTTGACTGACAGACCGCCATCGCGAGCAAGCTCGCTCCCACAGTTTTTTATCGCCCCCATCGACCTACATTTACTCGCGCTACCTGCCGGCCAACGTGCCCGTGGCCGCGACGTTCTGGACGACTTATCTGGGCACCGTGCTCGGCTCCAGCCTCTCGTTCATCTTCGGCGCCGTCGCCGTGCTTGCCACACCCGTCGGCATGGACACCATGGACGCCGTCAAACTCGCCACCGGCTCCATCGGCCCGCTGATGCTCGTGCTGTTCCTGCTCAGCGTCATCAGCCACAACGCCCTCAACCTCTACGGCGCCGTGCTGTCGCTGATCACCCTGGTGCAAACCTTTGCCTACCGCTGGATTCCCACCGCGAAAAGCCGCGCCATCCTCTCGATCATCATCCTCGCCGCCTGCTGCTTCGCCGCCGTCGGTGCTTCCGCCAACTTCATCGGCCACTTCGTCGACATGGTGCTGGTGCTGCTCGTGGTGCTGGTGCCCTGGACCGCGATCAACCTGATCGACTTCTACGCCATTCACAAAGGCAAATACGACATCAACTCGATCTTCAAGGTCGATGGCGGGATCTATGGCCGGTACAACCCTCAGGCGTTGTTGGCGTATGCGATCGGGATTGCGGTGCAGATTCCGTTCACGAACACGCGACTGTATGTCGGGCCGATTTCGGAGCACATCAATGGGGCTGATTTGTCGTGGCTGGTGGGCCTGATCATCACCTCGCCGCTCTACTACTGGCTGGCCAATCGCGACACTGCGTACAAACGCCGCCTCTCCACCGGAAAACTCGCCAACAGCCTCTACGCAACCCCTTCGTGTCATTGAGCAGCATGGATTTGATACCTCCATCGCTCAATGACCCAATTTCAATCGTAAAAAAAACCGCAGTGATGCGGTTTTTTGTTGCTTGATCATAATCTGTAATTCCAAAATATTTTCTATGGCGTGTAATGCGAGCGCCAATAAAACAGTTGTTAAAAAATTGACATGCTTCAGCAAATTTACACTTCGAAAGGAATTTAATTGGCGTGATAAAAAAATTGTAACGCTGGCGTTGCACCGCGCCGGTGCCAGTTCGAAAATCAATGTAACCACCTGCCTGATTTTGGTGCACAAACACCGCTTCTATTCATATGACTAATCGCGATAACTCATTTATCTATTTGTTTTTGTTGATGTTTTTTCAACATCAAAATTTTGTGTTTTGGCAATCCCTTATTGGATCCTAATGATTATATTGTCGGCGCAAAGTGTTCGAAATTTCTGTTAAAAAAAATGACAGTGCTTGGGCGACACTTGTCTACACTCCTAATTCTGTAAATGCGGGTCGAAAATCAAGTTATACAAACAGCCGCTTAGTTGGCCCGATAGAGTAACTGTCGGCCTGCGCGGCATGCCGACGGCCTTTCGGAATCTGGGTATACGGGGGAATTGACCGATGCGTATCAGCATATTTGGTTTGGGGTATGTGGGCGCTGTATGTGCGGGCTGTCTCTGTGCTCGCGGTCATGACGTCATCGGGGTGGATGTTTCGCAAGCCAAGATCGACCTGATCAATCAGGGTAAATCGCCTATCGTTGAGCCAGGCTTGGAGGCTCTGCTCGAGCAGGGGGTGAATTTGGGGCTGCTGCGTGGTAGCGGTGATGTGAACGCGGCCGTGATGGACACGGAGATGTCGTTCGTCATTGTCGGTACGCCCAGCAAGAAGAACGGCGATCTGGATTTGGTCTACATGGAATCGGTCTGCCGCGAGATCGGCGAAGCCCTGCACACCAAGGACAGTTGGCATACGGTAGTGGTTCGCAGCACGGTGCTACCGGGCACTGTGAAGAACGTGGTGATCCCGATTCTTGAAGACTGCTCCGGCAAGAAGGCCGGGGTCGACTTCGGCGTGGCGATCAACCCGGAGTTCTTGCGCGAAAGTACCGCGATCAAGGATTTCAACTGTCCGCCCATGACGGTGATCGGTGAACTCGACCAGCGCAGCGGTGACCTGCTCGTCGCGCTCTATCAAGAGCTGGACGCGCCGCTCCTGCGCAGGAGCATCGAAGTGGCGGAAATGATCAAGTACACCTGCAATGTCTGGCACGCGACAAAAGTGACCTTCGCCAATGAGATCGGCAATATCGCTAAGGCCGCCGGCGTGGACGGTCGCGATGTGATGGACGTTATCTGCCAGGACACCAAACTCAACCTGTCGCGTTATTACATGCGTCCCGGATTCGCGTTCGGCGGTTCCTGCCTGCCCAAGGATGTGCGTGCGCTGAACTATCGCGCCGGGCAATTGGATATCGAGCACCCGCTGCTGGCCTCGATCATGCACAGCAATGCGGCGCAGGTACAGAGAGCTTTCGACATCATCACCAGTTACGGCAAGCGGCGTATCGCGCTGCTCGGCCTGAGCTTCAAGGCGGGCACCGATGACCTGCGCGAAAGCCCACTGGTGGAGTTGGCCGAAATGTTGATCGGCAAGGGCTACGACCTGCATATCTTCGACCGCAACGTTGAATACGCGCGTATCTACGGGGCCAACAAGGATTACATCGAGTCGAAGATTCCGCACCTGGCTTCGCTGTTACGCGCGGACCTGACGAAGGTAATCGAGGAGGCGGATGTGATTGTGCTGGGTAACGGTGACGAGTCCTTCAAAGCCTTTGCGCTTGAGGTGCCCGAAGGCAAGCAAGTGGTTGACCTGGTGGGCTTCATGCCACACGCCAGTGACGATCGGCTCGAGGGTATCTGCTGGTAAGCGAGGCGCGGAACTGGCGCGCCCTGAGCAATCCGGGTTTTCGAACAGGAGTCACAGGCATGGCCGATTCCAGGGTTTACTTGCGCGAAGCGGCGGGGTGGCTGTTTTACCTCACCGCACTGATGGGGCTTGCACTGTTGCTGCCGCGCTCAGTGTTCGACCCCCAATCCAGGGACTTTCTCCTGTTGCTGGGGGCGGTCGGTATCTGGCGCTATTCGATGGGCGCGATCCATTACCTGCGCGGAATACTGTTCCTTTATCTGGTATTTCCTTACTACAGACGCAAAGTCACCCGGCTCGGCAGCAGTGCCGATCCGTCGCATGTGTTTTTGCTGGTGACCAGTTTTCGGATCGAGGCGTTGACCACGGCGCAGGTTTACCGCTCGGTGATCGAAGAGGCCATCGGTTGTGGTTACCCGACCACGGTGGTCTGTTCCATCGTAGAGCTGGCCGATGAGCTGCTGATCAAAGCGCTCTGGGACAGCTATACCCGGCCGGAGCAGGTCAAGCTGAGCTTCGTGCGGATTCCCGGCACCGGGAAGCGCGATGGCCTGGCCCATGGTTTTCGGGCGATCTCCCGGCATTTGCCGGATGCCGATGCGGTGGTGGCGGTGGTCGATGGCGACACCGTGCTCTCGTCCGGGCTGGTGCGTCAGACCGTGCGCTGGTTCAAGCTGTTTCCGAAGGTCGGCGGGTTGACCACCAATGAATTCTGCGAGGTGCGCGGTAGCTACCTGATGAGCCAATGGCACAAGCTGCGGTTCGCCCAGCGCCACATCAATATGTGTTCGATGGCACTGGGCAAGCGAGTGCTGACAATGACCGGGCGGATGTCGGTGTTTCGCGCCCAGGTGGTGACCGATCCCGGCTTTATTCAAGACGTTGAGCGCGACTATCTGCAGCACTGGCGTCTGGGACGTTTCCGCTTCCTGACCGGTGATGACAAGTCCAGTTGGTACAGCCTGATGCGGCTGGGCTACGACACCTTTTATGTGCCTGATGCGGCGATCAACACCGTCGAGCATCCTCCGGAAAAGAACTTCTTCAAGGCCAGCCGCAAGCTGATGTTCCGCTGGTATGGCAATAACCTGCGGCAGAACTCTCGGGCCCTGCACCTGGGCGTGCGTCGGTTGGGCTGGTTCACCTCGCTGGTGCTGTTCGACCAACGCGTATCGATGTGGGCCAGCCTGCTCGGACCGTCGATCGCGATCATTGCCAGCCTCAAATACAGCGCGGCCTACCTGCTGATCTATGTGCTCTGGATCGGCGTGACTCGCTTGCTCCTGAGTCTGCTGTTGCTGGTTTCGGGGCACCCGGTCGGGCCGGCATACCCAATGATTCTCTATTACAACCAGTTGGTCGGCGCCATGGTGAAGATCTATGTGTTCTTCCGTCTCGACCGGCAATCGTGGACGCGTCAGAAAACCAAACTCGACCGCGGGCTGGCCAGCTATCAGCGCTGGTTCAATACGTGGTCGTCGCGGGCCATGACGTTTTCGGCCGGCAGTGTGTTTTGCGCGCTGCTGATGTGGATTGTGTAACGCAGGTGTCAGGGCAGTCGGCATGCCGTGCAGGTCTGCACAGCGGTCGAGGATGAAGGTGAAAACACCGGCTCTGTTCTGCCGGATCGGTCTGAATCTTGGATGGGAAGGGACGCGTTATGAACACAGCCGTTATTGCTGGTGATGACAATGTCGTGCATGAGTCGGAGGTGCAGCGTCAGCATGCACGGCTGAATCTACCGGCGCGGGTCAAGTTTAACGGGGCGGGCCGGCAAAAGTTCGATTGCGAGCTGATCGACTTGTCAGCCGGTGGCTTCAGCCTGAGTCAGCCGGACACACCACTGATCGCGGGCCGCCATCACAAAGGCAAACTGGTGTTCCAGGTCGATGCGCTTGGGTTTGCCATCGACGTGGAGTTTGTCGTGCGCTCGGTCAGCAGCGAGGGACTGCGGGTGGGTTGCGAGTTCCACAACCTGCGCCCGCGCGCGATCGCGGCGTTGCGTTATGTGATCACCTCCTACCTCTCGGGAGGGGTGATCAGCCTGGGTGACATGCTCGCGACCCAACAGCGCGACAACTTTACCAAGCCGCGAAAACACGAAAACGGCCACGGCATGGGCTTTTTCACTCGTTTGCGGGCGACCACGGTGAGCCTGCTGATGTTTCTGGTGGGACTGGCTGCCTTTGGTTATGTGCTGCAGCAGTTGTATGGCATTTACTTCGTCACTCACGCCGAATCGGCGCGGGTCAATGTGCCCGGCCAGTTGATCGGCCTGCCGCGTGATGGCAGCGTCAATTCGTTGGTCAAGGTGGGGGCGGTGGTGTCCAAGGGGGCTCCGCTGGCGACCTTTTCCGCCTCGCTGCTGGATGTGATGAAAGGCAACCTGCCGCCCGGGCAGGCGACCCCGGAGAACCTTGAGCGCCTGTTCAGCCGAACCCTGCAAGGTTCGCTGACCAGCCCCTGCGATTGCCGGGTGGTGTCGCAGCTGGTGCCGGACGGCCAGGTCGTCGGCAAGGGCACCTCGGTATACGAGTTGATGCCGATCGACGGTTTGGCAACCATCGAGGCGCGCTTCCCCTATAAGAATTTTGCCAAGATCCAGCCTGGCACGTCAGTGAGCTTTCAACTGATCGGTGAAGAACAGCCACGCACGGGCAAAATCGCCGCAGTGGCGCTGGACAACGGCGGTCTGGCCTCCGACCTGCGGGTCACCATTGAGCCTGACAGCCCGTTGCAGACCGATTTGGCCGGGCGTCCGGTGGCGGTCAGTATCGAAGACCTGCAGGGCAATGTCTGGGTGGAGAATGCCTCGGCGGCCAATAACTGGGTGAAGAACGCCTGGGAAAATAAAGTCATGGCGGCCGGAAAATGAACGGCGCATGGCGATCGGGGCTGCGGTTTTCTGCGCTGGCCGCTGCTCTGACTATGATCCACGGTTGCGGCACCCTGCCCGATCAAGGGTTGGCGCGCGAGGCCATGGCGCGCGGCGATTATGAAACGGCACGCAAGAACTACGCGGCGCTGGCCGAGGACGGCTATGCCGATGCCCAGGCCGGGATGGGCGACTTGACGGCCTCGGCGGGCGACCCGGCGAGCCTGAAAGAGGCGGAAGCCTTGTACCGGCAGGCCGCGCCGGAATCGGTCAAGGCGCAGTCACGTCTGGGCCGTTTGTTGCTGCGTCAGAGTCCGAGTGATCCCCAGCAAGTGCACGAGGCCCGGCAATTGCTGGAAGGCGCGCTGGACAAAGGCGAGTTCAGTGCGGTGGTGCCGCTGACGTTGTTGTACCTGGGCTACCCGCGAATGGCGCCTGTGGTGAACCCGCAGCAGAAAGTCGATAGCTGGCGTGCCCAGGGCATTGTCGAGGCAGACCTGGCGCAGATTCTGATGTACCGCAATCAAGGCACCTATAACGCTCACCTGCCGCAGATCGAACAGTTGTGCCGGGCTCGGCTGGCGGTACTCGATGCCTGTTATGTGGAGCTGGCCACCATCAACCGAATGCGTGCCCAGCCCAAGGCGCAAGCGGACCTGCTGGTGCAGTTGCGCCAGGGTCTGCGCGAGGGACGAGTAGCGCCCTTGCGGGTCGAGTCAGTGGCGCGCGTGTTGTCGTCGCCAGCCCTCGAAGGCCCGGCAGATCCGCAAAGCGCCCAGCGCCTGCTCGAGGAACTGGCACCGGTCTATCCGCCGGCCTGGACCAGCCTGGCACGGTTGATCGACGACTACCCCGCGCAAGGCGATGCGCCGCAATTGCTTTCGGCCTTGCAGCGCGGGCGCGAAGCGGGCGACCCACGGGCGGAACTGCTGACCGGGCGGCTGTATTACCTCGGCAAATGGTTGCCACAGGATCCGCGCCTGGCGGAAGAGCATTTGCTCAAGGCGGCCGCGGCCGGTGAAGTCGCGGCGCATTACTACCTGGGTCAGTTGTATCGGCGCGGTTATCTCGGCCAAGTCGAACCACAGAAAGCCCTGCTACATTTGTTGCTGGCAGCCCGTAATGGCTCGCCCAACGCCGATTTGGCCCTGGCTCGCATGTTTTCCGACTCACGCGGGGTCAAGGTCAATCGGATCAATGCTTTTGTCTTTGCGCAACTCGCGCAACGCAAGGGCGTGGTAGATGCAGGGCCAGTGCTGTCGGCCCTGCAGTCGGGGCTGACCCCGGCAGAAAGGAAAATCGCGCAGCCCTTGCTTGAGGAAGAAGCCCAGGCCCGTCTGACGGGCGCTGCTTTAGCCAGGCTGCAAACTCCGGAAAATGGACAGGACTTACTATGAAGCAAGCATTGTTGGCTGGTTGTGGCCTTGGGGTTTCGCTGATGTGCAGCGTCGATCTGGTGCTGGCAGCGGAAGTGGCAGCGAAGAACTTCGGTCTGGATGTGAAGATTACCGCTGAGTCGCAGGAGGATCGTGACCTGGGCACCGCGTCCGGTGGCAAGGTCAACGGTATCGGCATCGACTTGCGTCCTTGGGCCTTTGGCCAATGGGGTAACTGGAGCGCCTATGCGATGGGGCAGGCGGTGGCCGCGACCGATACCATCGATACCGATACGATCAACAACGGTGTCGACGCCACTAACGCCCGTGAGACGGATGACAGTTACCTCGCGATGCGCGAGTTCTGGGTCGATTATTCGGGCATCACCGCTTATCCGGGCGAGCATTTGCGTCTGGGGCGCCAGCGTCTGCGCGAGGACAGTGGCGAGTGGATGGACACCAACATCGAAGCGCTCAACTGGACCTTCGAAACCACTCTGCTGCGCGCCCACCTCGGCGCCGCTCAACGCTTTTCCGACTACCGGACCGATGTGGACGACCTGTCGCCCGAAGACGAAGACCGTTCCCATGCCTTCGCCGACATCTCTACGCAATGGACGCCCAATAATTGGGTTGGCCTGCGCGTACATCACTCAGAGGACAGCGGCAATCTGCCCGACGTCGGCGAGCAGATCGATGCACTCGACAAGAACAATACCGGCAGCCTGACCTGGGTCGGCCTCGAAGCGAACGGTGACGGCTACAACTATCGCTCGACGATGCCGGTCAATTACTGGATCAACGCAACCTGGCTGACCGGCGATCGCGACACCCTCACGACCGAGCTCGACCCTGCCGGCGATCGGGTCGCGACGGGCCACACCAGTGGCGACGTCAACGCCTGGGCCGCGGACCTGGGTTTGCGCTGGAACATCGATGAAAGTTGGCGCCTCGGTGCTGCCGCCGCCCGCGGCGACGGCGGCGGTGACGACGAGGAGAACCAGTTCCAGCAAACCGGCCTGCAGAGCAACCGCTCGAATTACACCGGCACGCGTTCACGCGTACACCGTTTCGGCGAAGCCTTTCGCGGTGAACTGAGCAACCTGCAGTCGGCGACTTTGTTTGGCTCCTGGCAGATGCGCGAGGACTACGACGCCAGCCTCGTCTACCACCGCTTCTGGCGGGTCGATGACCAAACGGAAACCGGCGACGACGGGATCATCAACGCGGCGCTGGTGGACGGTGAGAAGGACTTGGGCCAGGAAGTCGATCTGGTCATGACCAAGTACTTCAAACAAGGCCTGTTGCCCGCGAGCATGGTGGATTGGGTGGACGAACCCTCGGCGCTGGTCCGCTTGCGCCTCGGCGTGTTCTTCCCGGGTGACGCCTACGCCGACGGCACCGACTCGAGCATGCACCGGGCGTTCATTGATTTTGTCTGGAAAATCTAGGAGCAGGTGGTTGCCCGCGGTGATGCCGCCGTGGGCAACGGCACATTGATCACCAGGTTGCATTTTTGATGAGTGAAGCTTATGGACAGTATCGTCAAGATAGGGTTGTTGCTCGCCGGAATGCTGTTGGTACAGGCGGCAGGTGCCAGTGCGGCGGGTGACGTCATGGTGCCGCGCTACACCATCACCGAGGCTCCGGGAAAACCCTTGTTGATCAAGGAGCCGAAAATGCCCGACCTGTCCGGCTATACGGCCAAGGCAGTCGCAGCGAAGATTTCCTACAAACCCGCCGGCCGTGCCTCGGTCCAGCCGATGCTCAAGGAAAACGCGCTCGACGAGTTCATCGGCGGCGAGGATCGCCTCAAGGAATGGGTGGTGCGCCAGAAGCGAATGCCCGTAGCGATCTTCATCGACCGTGGCTACATGACCCTGACGCAACTGGCGCGCAGCCTGCCACCGACCGCCTTGCGTGAAACTGCGCCGGGGGTGTTTCTGGCGCGCCTGCCGATCGTCATACGTCCGGGCGCAACGCTGCATATCGGCAAGTCGGTCAAGGAGTTGCGATTGTCCCAGGAGGGCGGTTCATTCCTGGTCAATGACGGCAAGCTGTTTATCACCGATACCAAGGTAAGCGCCTGGAGCGAGAAAAACGACAGCCCGGCCTGGTACAAGAAAGAGGGTGAGTTCCGGCCCTTCCTGGTGTCTTGGGGAGGCACCGAGACCTACATCGTCAACAGCACCATCACCAGCTTCGGCTACACCGCGAGCAAGAGTTATGGGGTCAGTATTTCCCAGTACAGCCCGAGCATGGCGCCGAGGATGAAACGCAAGCGGCCGACTGGCTGGCTGCTCAATTCCGAGTTCGTCGACAACTGGTACGGCTTCTATTGCTATGAGGCCGACGACGTGGTGATCCTCGGCAATTCCTATCGCGACAACATCGTCTATGGCATCGACCCGCACGACCGTTCGCGCCGGCTGATCATTGCCCACAACGATGCCTTCGGTACCCGCAAGAAGCACGGCATTATCGTATCGCGCGAGGTCAATGACAGCTGGATCATCTACAACCGCGCCTACAACAACCACCTGTCGGGCATCGTCCTGGACCGTTCCAGCGTCAATAACCTGGTGGCCTACAACGAGACCTACAAGAACCTCTCCGACGGTGTAACCGTGTATGAGAGCGGTAATAACCTGTTCTGGCGCAACCGCGCGAGCGACAATGGCCGGCATGGTATCCGGGTGCGTAACAGCACCGGCGTGCGGCTTTATGAAAACGAGCTGATGGCCAATGCCCTGACCGGCATCTATGGCCACATCAAGGATTTGCGCGGCACTGACCGCGATCTCAAGGAAGACCCCTACGAAGCCAAGCTGTCGCTCACCGTGGTCGGCGGCAAACTGATTGGCAACGGCTCCAGCCCCATCACCGTGTTTTCACCCACGCGTCTGGAACTTTACAACTTGACCTTTCTGGCGCCGCAGAAACAGGACGGCCTTGCCTTTACCGGTTTGCTCGGGGAGGTTCAGGGTGACTTGATAGACATTCTCCTGCGACGCCGTGAAGCCGCATTGATTCTGCCGGTGAAACTTTGAGGAGCCTGCTGATGAAGACAATCCATGGATTCGCCGCGCTGTGCCTGCTGTCGGTGCCGGCGTGGGTCCAGGCGCAGCCGGAGTACACGGCCGAGGCCTGCTGCAAGCTGTGCCCGCAAGCGGCGCAGGCAGCACTTTACGAACAGCCGAAGCTGAAAAACTACGCGACCCTGGTGGAGGCCAAGGACCAGTGGCTCTTTCGCACCCGTAGCGATTTTCGCACTGACTTTGGCCTCGATGAGAGCGGTTACAAGGCCCTCAAGCGCCTGCGCGACGGGCTGGCCCAGCGCGATGTCGAGCTGGTGCTGGTTTTGCCACCCAGCCGCGGCTTGCTGCACGCCGACCGCCTGACGCCGCTGGAACTGGCCAGCTTCGATCAGGCCAAGGCCCGGCAGAACTACCTGCAAACGCTGAGCCGAGTGCGCGACCTGGGCATTCAGGTCGCTGACTTCAGCAACCTTTTGGGTGCGCCACAGCCCGCCGGGCAGCCCTTCTACTTCAAGGGCGACCACAACTGGACACCCTATGGCGCCGAACGAAGTGCCCAGTTGGTGGCCCAGACACTCAAGGGCAACGATGTGCTCAAGGTGTTGCCGCATCAGGTCTTCGCCAGCCAGCCGGCCGGTCTGCTCGGACGCTCTGGCACGTTGCAAAAAGTCGCCGCACAGATCTGCGGCAACGGCTATGCGGCGCAGTATGTCACCCGTTATCAAACCCGGGCCGAGGGCAACGCCAAAGGCCCCGCCAAGGTCGCATTGATCGGTACCAGCGCCAGCGGTGACGCGTTCAACTTTGCCGGCTTCCTCCAGCAGTACCTGGAGACACCGGTCAGCAACTTCAGTGTACCGGGCGGTGGCTACGATGATTCGTTGATCGCCTACCTGCTTGGCGACGACTTCCAGAAAGCCCCGCCGGCGGTGCTGGTATGGGAAACCGATAATCTCGACAGCCTCGGCAAAACCAGCTTCTACCGGCAGGCTATGGCGGCGCTGAGCGATGGCTGCGACAACCAGGCGCCGCTGCTCAAAAGCAGTTCGACCCTGCACAGCGGGCGCAATCAGGTGCTGTTCAACGGTGGTGGCGGCAATGTGTATCCGATCAAGGGCAATCGTTATCAGGTCGACCTCAAGTTCGCTGATCCCGGCGTGCACATGATGAACGCGACCCTGACCTACATGAACGGTCGCCAGGAAAACATCAGCTTGAGCCGTTCGCCAACGATCAATACCCAGGGCCGCTTCGCCTTCGAGCTGCGCGCTGACGGGGACTGGGACGAACAGACTTTTCTTTCCATGGACGTGCAGCCACCGCCAGGAACGAGCTCCATGGAGCTCTCGACCCGCTTGTGTGCCAAACCAGTCATCACGGCACCTTCCCTGCGCACCGCGCAGACGGAGGGGCAATGATGAGTCAGGCACACTGGGCCGCCTTTGGCGTGGCCTTCATTCTGGCGGTGTCGGGCGTGCAGGCGGCGGCCGCTCAACTTCGCCCGCCGCAGGGCTATTACGCGCCGGCCGTGGACAAGAAAGGCGACGCGCCGAGCTGTCCGGCGACGCCAAAACCCTATACCGGTGACCTGATGATCCCCAGTAAGTACGAGGGCTCGGGCAAGGCGCGTGACCAGTTCAACGCGCAATCCAACCAGCGCTACAAACAAATGTCGGCCGATATCAACGAATTGGAAAAGGGCGTCAACAAACAAGTCGCCGCCTATTTACGGCTCGGCCGCACAGGTCATGTGGATTGCACCCTGATCTGGCTGGGCGATTGGGCCAAGGCGCAGGCGCTGCTGAGCACGACCTACACCCATACCGGCAAGTCGATGCGCAAATGGGCGCTGGGCAGTATTTCTTCGGCCTGGCTGCGGCTCAAGTATTCGAGTTCGCAGCCGTTGAAGGGCCGTGAGGCGCAGACCCGCCCGATCGAGGCCTGGATCGGCCTGGTCGCCGATCAGGTGGTGCGGGATTGGCGCGACCAGCCGCTGGACCGGCTGAACAATCACCAGTATTGGGCGGCCTGGTCCGTGATGGCGGCCTCGGTGGTGGTTGATCGGCGCGACCTGTTCGACTGGTCGGTCGCGCAGTTTCGCATCGGCGCTTCCCAGGTCGATGCAGACGGCTATCTGCCCAACGAACTGAGACGCGAAACCCGTGCACTGGCTTACCACAACTACGCGATGGGGCCGCTGATGATGATCGCCGCCTTTGCCCAAGCCAACGGCGTCGACCTGCGCGAAGAAAACCACGGCGCCATGCGGCGTCTGGCGGCGCGGGTGGAAGAAGGCATCAAGGATCCCCGCTCGTTTGAACGCAAGACCGGCTACAATCAAGAACTCGAGGACCTCAACGAGGACGGCAAGTTTGCCTGGCTGGAACCTTACTGCGCGCTGTACGACTGCTCGGAGCAAACCAACCGCTGGCGCCAATCGTTCGAACCGATGAAAACCTACCGTCTGGGCGGCGACATCACCCAGCTCTTTGCTGACCAGAAAGAATAAAGGCATCAGCCGGCACGCTCCGGAGACCCGGTGGAGCCATTCTGAATTGAGCTTGTGTTTCAAATAATGGAAGGCAGTCCTTCGCTGTGCGAAGCGCCTTCATGTCGAGTGATGAAGGTGCGGGAGGTAAGAGAAATGATTCCAGTCATTCTGTCCGGCGGCAGTGGTTCGCGGTTGTGGCCACTGTCGCGCAAGCTGTATCCCAAACAATTCCTGAGTCTGGCCGGCGAAGGATCGCTGTTTCAGCAAACCCTGCAGCGCCTGGCGTTCGATGGCATCGGCAAGCCGATCGTGGTCTGTAATCAGGAGCATCGCTTTATCGTCAATGAACAACTCGCCGCCATCGGCTGCACGCCGCAGACGATCCTGCTCGAACCCTTCGGTCGCAACACTGCACCGGCAGTAGCACTGGCGGCCCTCAAACTGATCGCCGAAGGCCGTGATGAGCTCATGCTGGTACTACCTGCCGACCATGTGATCGGCGACGTTCCCGCCTTGCGCGCCACACTGGCACACGCGCAGGAAGAGGCGCTCAAAGGCAATCTGGTGCTGTTCGGCATTCCGGCGACGCGTCCGGAAACCGGCTTCGGCTACATCAAGGCTGACTGCAGTGATGCCGGCGCCAGTGCTTTCAAGGTCGAAAAATTTATCGAGAAACCCGACTCGCAAACTGCCGCCGAATTTGTCCGCTCCGGCGAATACTTCTGGAACAGCGGCATGTTCCTTTTCCGTGCCAGCCGCTACCTCGACGAGCTGCGCACTCACGAACCGGACATTTACGAGAACTGCGTGCTCGCCCTGGAGCGTAGCCCCAGCAACGAAGGCGTGACCAGCATCGATCGGGCCACCTTCGAATGCTGCCCGGACAACTCCATCGACTATGCGGTGATGGAGCGCACCAACCGTGCCTGGGTTGTCCCGCTCAGCGCTGGCTGGAGTGATGTCGGTTGCTGGTCTTCGCTATGGGATGTGCACGACAAGGACGCCGATGGAAATGTGCTCAAGGGCGATGTCGTCAGCTACAACAGCCGCAGTTGCTACGTGCATGGCAATAGCAAGCTGGTGACCCTGCTCGGGGTGGAAAATCTGGTCGTGATAGAAACCGAGGACGCACTGATGGTCGCGCACCGCGACACCGTGCAAGACGTGAAAAAACTGGTGAATGCGCTCGACGCCCAACACCGCTCGGAAACCCAGAACAACTGCGCGGTGTATCGTCCCTGGGGCAGTTACCATTCGGTGGACAACGGCATCCGCCACCAGGTCAAACACATCACCGTGAAACCCGGCGCTCAACTGTCCCTGCAAATGCATCACCACCGCGCCGAACACTGGATCGTGGTCTCAGGCACCGCCCAGGTAACGTGCAACGAAAAGGTCTTCCTGCTCACTGAAAACCAGTCCACCTACCTCCCGATCGCATCGGTACATCGCCTGGCCAACCCCGGAAAAATTCCGTTGGAAGTTATCGAAGTGCAGACCGGCAGCTACCTGGGCGAGGACGATATCAAGCGTCTGGAAGATGTCTACGGCAGGAACCAAGAGGTCAAGAGTTGAGCCCATTTAGTAACCATACCGAATATGATGAAGAGGTTATCAACCCAATAGTAACTTGTCGAATGCATTTTGAGTGGTTACGCTAAACCTTATCAATCCAGGCTTAGTGGACATCCTCATGAACAGCACTCCCCGTGGACCGGCCCTCTTCGTCGCCGACGCCGCCGCTCTCGATTTCCTGAACTCGATAGCAACGCCCGTCGATGAACCCGTCGACTGGATCGACGACGGCAACGGCTGGCTGGATTGGCTGAAACAATCGGGCTGGGTGGAAGACGAGATACTGCAACGGCTTCAGGCACAAGCGATGCCGGGCGAGCTGGAAACGGTTGCAGCGCAGGCACGCTCATTGCGCGAATGGTTTCGTGGCTTTGTCCTGAAATACAAAGGCAAACCGCTGGAAGCCTCGGCCCTGACAGAGTTCGAGGCCTTGAATCGCTTGCTCGAACGGGACGAGAAGTACACGCAGATCACGCTGCTGGACGGCGAAACACCGAAGCTCGCCTGGGAACTGAAACGCCGCTGGCGCAGCCCGGATTCCCTGCTGCTGCCGCTGGGCGAAGTGCTCGCGCAGTTCGTCAGCGATGAAGATTTCACCAACGTGAAATGCTGTGAAGGACCGAGCTGCACCCTGATGTTCGTCGACCACACCCGTGGCAGAAAACGCCGCTGGTGCAGCATGGCGGTCTGCGGAAACAGGGCCAAAGCGGCGGCCCATCGCGAACGGCAAAAGAAAGTCATCGATGCTTGAGGCCGGGAATTAGTAACCTATTAAAATTGTTTTGACAGGTTACTTTTATCGTGCCAGATTCAGTCTCGCAAACCGGCTTGAACTCATCCAAGCGGTTACGAGGACAATGGTCATGACGACTACTACTGCACCCATCAGCTACAAATTCGCCGACGTCGACGGCGTCCGCGTCTTCTACCGGGAAGCAGGAGAACCGGCCAAGCCGACCCTCCTTCTGCTCCATGGCTTTCCCAGTTCATCCCACCAGTTCCGCCAACTCATCCCGTTACTGTCGGCGCACTTCCACATCATCGCCCCGGACCTGCCCGGTTTTGGATTCACCGAGGTGCCTGCCGAGCGCGAATACGTCTACACCTTCGACGCACTGGCAGAAACGCTGGGCCATTTCGTTGAGGCCCTCGGACTGAAACGCTACGCGATGTACGTCTTCGATTACGGCGCACCGACCGGCCTGAGACTGGCGGTCAAACACCCCGAAAGAATGACCGCGCTGATCTCGCAAAACGGTAACGCGTACCTCGAAGGACTGGGCGATGCCTGGGCGCCGATCAGAGCCTACTGGGCAGAACCGTCGGCCGAGAATCGCCAGGTCATCGCTGACGCGGTCCTGCACCTGGAAGGCACGCGCTGGCAGTACGAACACGGCGTCAGCACGCCGGAACTCATCGCGCCCGAGTCCTACACTCTCGACGCACTGCTGATGGAGCGGCCGGGCAACAAGGACATCCAGCTCGACCTGTTCCTGGACTACGCGAACAACCTCAAACGCTACCCGGACTTTCAGCGGTTCTTCCGCGAGACCCAGCTTCCGACATTGGCGATCTGGGGCCAGAACGACCCGTTCTTCATCCCGCCGGGCGCAGAGGCGTTCAAGCGCGACAATCCGAATGCGGTTGTCGAATTGCTCGACACCGGGCACTTCGCCCTCGAGACACACGTGGACTACATCGCGCAGCGCATCATCGAAGTGATTGGTCACGCGGTATAGAGGAATCACAGGCGGACGCGAAAGTGCGTCCGCCTGCGAGTCGCCCACAAAACCTCAAAATTTAATGAACCCCACCGCCCCCTGCCCACCTAACTGAAAGACCATCAGGAGGGCAACCTATGCAAACCGAAACCATCTGGATCGTACTCGCCGCCGTTCTTGTGCTGGTCGAGCTATGGGCAATCAACAAAGTGCGCAAAGCCGAAGGCAAATCCAGCAACAAACTCGTATGGATGGTGGTAATCGTGTTTGTGCCGCTGTTCGGGCTGATCGCGTGGGCATTGGCCGGGCCGAAACACACCGACCCCAATCCGCATTCGCCGCAGGCTAGACAATAATGTCAGGGGATCCACGATAGCGATTTGAAAAACACCCCAGTTTGAAACGACAAAGCCCCAATGATTGGGGCTTTGTCATTTCTGACCATCCGACTTTCAAACCAGACGTCCGAAAATCTCGTAGGAATTCACCCTTTGTGGCGAGGGGATTTATCCCCGTTGGGCTGCGAAGCGGCCCTAAAACCTGCACCCCATTTCCCAAGGCACTCCACAGGCCCCGAATCACCGTGACAAGCCCGAAAACAGTGGCATTCAGCCTTGTCACAACAAACGCGAAAGCGTCCTACAGCCCGGTTGTGAGCACCAAAATCGGCACATATAGTTCGGTCAGTCGCAGATACAAGTCAGCGACGGGGGTTTCGCAGCCCTTAAGATACGTGTAGAACGCAGCACCATAAATGGAATGACGGTCGCAACAGTGCCCGAAACCCGTTTTATGGTGGCTGTGTGTGGGAGACCTTCGGGTCTGCCGGGCTCCTCGTATCCTTGGTCTGCGAACCCGCACACAGCTACCACCCAATTCGTTTCGCAGCGAATGGCGGCAGCTCTTCTTTCAAATACGAGGAAGATTTATTTATGCCAATGAATAACCCGTCTCAACGCTTCACCCCGATGTCCCAATTCGCCACCGACTACCCCGTCCTCCTCATCGACAGCGACGCCCCCATCCGCGAACTGCACAACTGCGTAAGCGAACGCCTCAACGCCGTCCTCAAATATCTCAACCTCATGGCCTGCACCAGCCTGCCGGACTACGCCGAAAACGACATCAACACCGTCACCAACATCGCCTTGATCCTGCTCCGGGATGTAGGTGATGTGTTTCGGGTGATTGAGCAGCGTGGTTTTGAGGCACCCAAAGGGTACTGATCAGCTCTTGAACCGCAGCAACACTCGTTGTTGCGGTTTTTTTGTCGCTTGAACACACGCTGTAATGGTCGTTTTCTTTTCAGTGAGCAGGTTTCAGGGGATCGTTACAGAGAGCTATCGGCAAAAGCCCCCGCATTTCATGTTGGAAACATCTGTCCTTCACACAGTGATCAAGGCTTACACTACCGAGGAAATTGATATGGAACTGATGACGTTCGAAAGCCCGGTTAATGCGGTATTATCCGGACAAGAAGCAGCAGAGCGCTCGCTCAAGCGGAGAGTCCCGATGACTGCAAGAACCAAAAAGCTTTCGGACAAGGAGATGGACGCTCTCGAGCGCCAGATACCTGATCTCGCTCAAATAGCCACCAAGGCTGCTTATGCTCGCGCACTGTTGGTGAGTGATAGCGTACTTCGTGTCGATTCCGGCGATTTGGTACGGATCTCACTTGATGGCAGCAAGACTGTTGTAGCCAAAGCCAAGCCGCGTCGCAAAGTTAAAGTAGGTGAGGTGATCACCGTGCGCCGTATCGAAGATCAAACGGCTGGTGGTCGTGCCTAGGTTTCGGGTATTTGCGGGACCGAACGGATCAGGCAAAGCACCATCAAGGGAGAAATCGATCCCGCCCTTATCAAGATGTACGTGAATGCCGATGATCTCGAGAAGGAAGCGAAAGCAACCGGATTCATCGATTTGGCTACATTTGAAGTCGCCACGACATTATCCGAGTTGCTCACGTTCCATGCCGAACACTATCTGATAAGAAACAAAGAGCTCAGCGGTTGCGCCAAACAAATTGGTTTGCTGGGCACTAAAGTTGACTACCGAAACGTACACGTCAATTCCTATCTGGCTTCCGTGATATCGGACTTCATACGCCAGCGCCTGCTGGAAAAAGGTGTGAGTTTTACCTTCGAAACGGTGATGTCACATCGCAGCAAGGTCGACTTCATGAAAGAAGCCCAAGCTCACGGTTATCGGATATATCTTTACTTCGTTTCGACTGAAAACCCGGAAATCAACATAGACCGCGTACAAATCAGAGTCCGCGAAGGTGGTCATCCCGTGGCATCTGACAAGGTGCGCGAACGCTATTACAAATCGCTGGGCCTACTGCCAGAAGCCATTGCTGTCAGCAATCGGGCTTACATCTTCGATAACTCCGGCGACAGTACGGTTCTTCTAGCGGAGATTACTGATGGGGACAGCCTTGAATACCGGACTGAAGACATCCCTGACTGGTTCTTCGAGTCTTATGTCGATAAAGTCGAAAATACATAAGAGTCAATGAATCATTCAATCAGTAAAAAATCAAAAAGATGACAATCAAAAAGGTGACAGACCAGTTTGTTAAATAGATCTGTCACCTTTTTTCGTCACCTTTTTTCCTTAATTTCCCCATCAACCATTCAATCAGCGTTTATAGCTCTCACATTCATTGCGGACATCCGCATTGTCGATACTCGCGCAACTGCCACTGCCTGTTTTGGCTTCGCAAAGCAGGCGCTGGTCATGGTTGTCGATGCTGTTACACCCGCCATGGCCCGTCTCTGCATTGCAGGTACGGCGAAGGTCGGCGTTGTCGATGGTCTCGCAATTGCCACCGCCTTTCTTGGCTTCGCAGTATCGGCGCTGGTCAGCGTTGTCGATGGTGTTACACGTGCCACCGTTGGTTTCTGCTTCGCAGGCGCGGCGAAGATCGGCGTTGTCGATAGTGGCGCAGCTACCGCCGTTAGTCCTTGCTTCGCAGAGTCGGCGCTGATCGCTGTCATTGATGGTGGAACAACCGGCGTAGGCGTAACCGCTAAGCATCAACAACACCGCAATAATGGCTCTCATCTCACTCTTCCATGATTTGCCAGGAAACAGCCTGACGCTGATTGCTCCGGGGGATTATTGGGTGCCGGGCGTCAGTCCAGCAGTGCTACCTTCTTCAGCAGTTCGTAAAGTCCATCAGGAACCAACGGCGCTTCGTCAGTAAAACTTGCGCACGAGAGCCACTTTGCGATGAAGGCTGCACCATCGCTTTCTTGGGCGTTCAGTTGAGGAGACTCATAGACGCTCGCATCCACGAACTTCGCATCGTAGACCTGCACGATTTCGTGCCCTGGTATGCCGTTATACGTAAAGATGCTTTCTAGAGTGCCAAGCAAGCGAACATCGGTGATGGGCAAACCGAGTTCCTCCTGCACCTCTCGCACAACGGCTTGGGCACTGGTTTCGCCGAATTCGATTCCGCCACCGATCGGACGGAAGAATGGCTTTTCAGTGATGGGGTCGCGAGCTTCGTTCACCAGTATCTTGCCATCGTGATGGAAGATGCAGAGTGCCAGGGGGCGGATGCGGTGTGCAGTCATGAGGTGAAGTCCATTTACTTTGATAAATCCCTGTAGCCGCTGCCTCAATTCGGCATTGGTGTTGGCTGCGGACGCAGCCTTTGGCACCGGCTACAGGCTGGCGTCCGTTTTTGAGATCAAAAGTTGGCCGGAGTGTTCGCGCTGATGATTTCCGCTTCGTCCTGGCCAATATTGCGAAACTTGTGCGGCAACGTCGTCGGAAAGTAATACCCATCCCCGGCATTCAACACACTAATCTGCCCATCAACCGTCAACTCAACCGTCCCCCGCGTAACCAGCCCACACTCCTCCCCTTCCGAATGCACAATCGGCTCTTCCCCCGAGCTCGCCCCAGGTGCGTATTGCTCGCGCAACAAGCGCATCTGCCGACTCGGTACCGAAGCGCCAATCAACAACAACCGCAACCCATGACGCCCAAGATCCGGCTGTTCATTGGCGCGGAACACGTATTGATGCTCACGCGGCGGCTGATCGAAGGTAAAGAAATCCGCCAAAGACATCGGTATGCCTTCGAGCAGTTTTTTCAGGGAGCTGACGGAAGGACTGACGCGATTCTGTTCGATCAGGGAGATGGTGGCATTGGTGACGCCGCTACGCCGGGCCAGCTCGCGCTGGGAGAGTTTGTAGCTTTCGCGTACTAGTTTGAGTCGTGAGCCCGTGTCCATGACAGCCTTATGCGAGGAAAACTTAAGGGTTATGGGGGTGGATGGCGGGCGACTTTTGGCCGCGAAAGTACCGCTTCCCTGTCCCGGAATTGTGAAAGGCGGGTATTAAATCACGTTTGTGGGGGTTGCTGTAGGAGCAAGCTTGCTCGCGATTGCGGTACATCAGCCGACGCAATTATCGCTCGGACAAACGCCATCGCCAGCAAGCCGGCTCCTACACAGTTGTGATGTGTCAGGTGGGATGGGCGGTGGCTGATATGGCCTCTTCGCGAGCAGGCTCGCTCCCACAGCTTGGTCCCGGCTGGTTACAGAATTTGTGTACACCATAAATCTACTGTAGGAGCAGAGCTTGCTCGCGAAGGCGGTGTGTCAGGCGGCATCGATGTTGGCTGTGCCGCCGTCTTCGCGAGCAAGCTCTGCTCCTACAGGGATTTGCGTTGGAGTTAGATGCCGAAACGATCGCGCAGTGCGTAGTACGCGGCGCCCATGGCGGTGAGTGGGGCCTGGAAGGTGCGGCCGCCGAGCATGGGCATGTGCGGCAAGGATGCGAAAGCATCGAAGCGTTCGGCGTCGCCGCGGATCATTTCCGAGATAAGTTTGCCGGCCAGGTGCGAGCAGGTGACGCCGTGGCCGCTGTAGCCTTGCATGTAGTAGGCGTTTTTCTCGATGCGGCCGAATTGCGGCATGCGCGACATGGTCAGCAGGAAGTTGCCGGTCCAGCGGTAGCCGATCTTCACGTCCTTCAGTTGCGGGAAGGTCTTGAGGATTTTGGGTTTGATCAACTGTTCGATGTCGTCCGGTTCACGGGCGCCGTAGACCACGCCGCCGCCGTACAGCAGACGGTTGTCGGCGGTGAGGCGGTAGTAGTCGAGCAGGTAGTTGCAGTCTTCGACGCAGTAGTTGTTTTTAATCAGGCTGCGCGCAACCTTTTCAGACAACGGCTCGGTGACGACGATTTGCGAGCCACACGGCATGCTTTTGCTGGTCACCCGATTGTCGAGGCCCTGCGGTAAGTAGGCGTTACCGGCGATCAGCAGGTACTTGGCCTTCACCACGCCTTTGGCAGTGCGCACGGTGATCGGTTCGCCGTAGGTGATTTCCACGGCGGCCGATTGTTCGTAGATTTTGCCGCCCAGTCCGATGATGGCCGAGGCTTCGCCGAGGGCCAGGTTCAGCGGGTGGATGTGGCCGCCCTGCATGTCGAGCAGGCCGCCGACGTAGTTGTCGCAACCGACTTCGCGCTTGATGTCCGCCGCGTCGAGCAGGGTCAGGTTTTTGTTGCCGTAGCGTTCCCAGCTGCTTTTCTGCTCGGCCAGGCCTTTGAGTTGCTTTTTGTTCAGCGCGGCGAAGATGCCACCCGGACGGTAGTCGCACTGGATGTCGTAGTGTTGTATGCGCTGACGGATGATGTCGGCGCCTTCGAAAATCATGCTGCCGAGGACTTCGGCGGTCTTGTCGCCGTAGCGTTCTTCGATGACATCGACGTCGCGGCTGTAGGAGTTGACCAGTTGGCCGCCGTTGCGACCGCTGGCACCGAAACCGACTTTGGCGGCTTCGAGCACGGTCACGCTGTAGCCGGCTTCGGCGAGGAACAGCGCCGAGGACAAACCGGTGTAGCCAGCGCCGATCACGCAGACGTCGCAGTCCACCGCCTGTTCAAGCACCGGGAAATCGCCGATGCGGTTGGTGGTGGCGGCGTAGTAGCTGTTTACATGTGCTTGTTTCATAGGTTTCTCCGATGGCCGCTGGCCTGTGCCCACGGCCGCCGTTGTAGAAGTGTTAGAGCTTGATCCAGGTCGCTTTGAGTTCGGTGTATTTGTCGAACGCGTGCAGCGATTTGTCCCGACCGTTACCCGACTGCTTGTACCCGCCAAACGGCGCGGTCATGTCGCCACCGTCGTACTGGTTGACCCAGACGCTGCCGGCACGCAAGCCGCGGGCGAAGGTGTGGGCCTTGCTCAGGTTGCTGGTCCAGACGCCGGCGGCCAGGCCGAAGATGCTGTCGTTGGCGATGGCCAAGGCTTCTTCAGCGGTGTCGAAGGTGATCAACGACAGCACCGGGCCGAAGATTTCTTCACGGGCGATGGTCATGGCGTTGGTCACGCCGTCGAAAATCGCCGGTTCCACGTACAGGCCACCGGTGGCTTCGAGGGTGCGGCTGCCGCCCGCGATCAGTTGCGCGCCCTGATCTTTGCCGACCTGGATGTAGCGCAGCACGTTGTCCAGTTGACGCTGATCGACGACCGCGCCGACGGTGGTTTCCGGGTCCAGAGCGTGCCCCGGTTTCCAGGCTTGCAGCGCTTCCACCAACAGCGGAATGAACTGCTCGCGAATCGAACGCTCCACCAGCAATCGCGAACCGGCGGTGCAGACTTCGCCCTGGTTGAAGGCAATCCCGCTGGCCGCTGCTTGTGCTGCCGCGTGCAGATCCGGCGCGTCGGCGAACACCACGTTCGGGCTCTTCCCCCCTGCTTCGAGCCAGACGCGTTTCATGTTGCTTTGCCCGGCGTAGATCAGCAGTTGCTTGGCAATCGCGGTCGAGCCGGTGAAGGCCAGCACGTCAACGTCCATGTGCAACGCCAGCGCCTTGCCGACGGTGTGGCCGTAGCCCGGCAGGACGTTGAACACGCCTTTCGGGATGCCGGCGTCCAGTGCCAACTGGGCGATGCGGATCGCGGTCAGTGGCGACTTTTCCGAAGGCTTGAGGATGAACGAGTTGCCCGCCGCGAGAGCCGGGGCGAACTTCCAGCTGGCCATGATCAACGGGAAATTCCACGGCACGATGGCGGCGACGACACCGGCAGGTTCGCGGGTGATGAGGCCGAGTTGGTCGTGGGGTGTGGCGGCGACTTCGTCGTAGATCTTGTCGATGGCTTCGGCGGTCCAGCGGATCGCGTTGGCGGTCGCCGGGATGTCGATGTTCATCGAATCGTTGATCGGTTTGCCCATGTCGAGGGTTTCGAGCAGGGCGAGTTCTTCCTGGTTGGCCAGGATCAAATCCGCGAAGCGAATCAAAATGCGCTTGCGCTCTACGGGCGCCAAACGCGCCCAGATGCCGGAGTCGAAGGTGCGACGTGCGACGGCCACGGCTTCGTTCGCGTCGGCTTCGTCGGTGCTGGCGACGTTGGCCAGGAAGCGACCGTCGACCGGGCTGATGCATTCGAAGGTGTCACCGCTGAGGGCGGCGCGGTATTGGCCATCGATGAAGGCGCGGCTTTCGATGGTTAGGGACTGGAAGCGTTGCTCCCAATCGCTGCGAGTGTTTGTCATTGTTGTGACTCGACGCAGAGGAATAAGTAGTCGTTGGAGAACCTGTAGGAGCCGAGCTTGCTCGCGATAGCGGTGTATCAGGCGACATCCATGTTGAATGTGCCGCCGTCTTCGCGAGCAAGCTCAGCTCCTACAGAGAGATGCGGCGAAGGGGCCATCACATTCAACATCGAGGGCGATTGCCCCACCGCTCAGGTCCATCAAACGGTGTGCAAATACCAGTTGTACTCAAGATCCGAAATGGAGTTCTCGAACTCGGCCAGCTCGCTTTCCTTGCACGCCACGAACACGTCGATGTACAGCGGGTCGATGTATTTGGCCATGACTTCGCTGTCGTCCAGTTCGCGCAGGGCATCGCGCAGGTTGTTCGGCAGGCTTTGCTCGTTCTGCTCGTAGCTGTTGCCTTCCACCGGAGCACCCGGTTCGATCTGGTTGGTCAAGCCGTGGTGAATACCGGCCAGCACCGAGGCCATCAGCAAGTACGGGTTGGCATCCGCACCGGCAACGCGGTGTTCGATGCGCACGGAGTCCGGCGAACCGGTCGGCACACGTACCGCGACGGTACGGTTGTCGATGCCCCAGCTCGGCGAGTTCGGCACGTAGAACTGCGCGCCGAAACGACGGTACGAGTTGACGTTCGGGCAGAGGAACGCCATCTGTGCCGGCAGGGTCTCGAGCACACCGCCGATCGCGTGTCGCAGCGCGGCGTTCTGCTCGGGATCCTCGCTGGCAAAGATGTTGTTGCCCTGCTTGTCGAGAATCGAAATGTGCACGTGCAAACCGTTGCCCGCCTGGCCCGGATACGGTTTGGCCATAAACGTGGTGTCCATCTCGTGGTCGTAGGCGATGTTCTTCACCAGACGCTTGAGCAACACCGCGTAGTCGCAGGCCTTGATCGGGTCATTGACGTGATGCAGGTTCACTTCGAATTGCGCCGGGGCGCTTTCCTTGACGATGGCGTCGGCAGGAATGCCCTGCTCTTTCGCGCCTTCGAGGATGTCTTGCAGACAATCGACGTACTCGTCGAGGTCGTCGATCAAATACACCTGGGTCGACACCGGACGCTTGCCCGATACCGGCGAACGCGGCGACTGCGGACGACCGTTCACGTTGTCCTGATCGATCAGGTAGAACTCCAGCTCGAACGCCGCGCAGATAGTCAGGCCAAGTTCGTCGAATTTGCGCACCACGTTGGCCAGCACTTCGCGCGGATCGGCGAAGAAAGGCTCGCCTTCCAGTTCGTGCATGGTCATCAGTAACTGAGCGGTCGGGCGCTTCTGCCACGGCTCGATGCTCAGGGTGCCAGGGATGGGAAAGCAGATCCGGTCAGAGTCGCCGATGTCCAGACCCAGGCCGGTGCTTTCCACCGTGGAGCCGTTGATGTCCAGGGCAAACAGAGACGCCGGGAGGTTGATGCCTTTTTCGTAGACCTTATGAAGACTGGTGCGCTCGATGCGCTTGCCGCGCACCACACCGTTCATATCCGCAATCAGAAGGTCGACGTACAAAACCTCAGGATATTTCTTAAGGAATGCGTTTGCTTCGTTGAGTTGAACGGCACGCAGAGGGACCGACATGATGCACCTATTAGCTGTTAATTATTATGTTCACTGCTGTTTCGCCGAGCCAGTCAACCCGAACGGCAAAGTGAAGTCAATAGCGAACACCCAGCCTCTCATCCTTTATTTTCGGGCCTTTTATGGGCACAAGAGTGCCCGATAAGCCTTGAGCGCCGCGCAAAGACTAGCGATCGGACGTGCGGCGTTTAGAATTTTTTACATGAGAGTTGTTAATTAAAATCAACAAGGCTAAGCTCCGGAAAAGCTCGTTCAAGTGTGAAACTTCGAGGTGATAAAAATGGCATTCAAGCCATTGATCGGTGTTACTGCGTGCGTCAAACAGATTGGCCTGCACCCCTACCACATCAGCGGCGACAAGTACTTGCGTGCTGTCAGCGTCGCGGCTCTGGGGCTGCCTGTGGTCATTCCTTCCTTAGGCGAACTGACCGAAATCGAGGATGTGCTCGCGCACCTCGACGGTCTGTTGCTGACCGGCTCGCCGTCGAATGTGGAGCCCTTCCACTATCAAGGCCCGGCCAGCGCTCCCGGCACGGATCACGATCCGGCGCGGGACGCCACGACCCTTCCTTTATTGCGTGCGGCCATTGCGGCGGGCGTTCCGGTGCTCGGCATCTGCCGCGGCTTTCAGGAAATGAACGTGGCGTTCGGCGGCAGCCTGCACCAGAAGGTGCATGAACTGCCGGGCATGCTCGATCACCGTGAAGCGGACAGCCCCGAGCTGGCGGTGCAATACGCCCCGGCGCATGCAGTGACGGTGCAACCGGGTGGCGTGTTCGAAGCGCTGGAGCTGCCGGCCGAATTCATGGTCAATTCGATTCACAGCCAGGGCATCGACCACCTCGCGCCTGGCCTGCGCGCCGAAGCGATTGCGCCGGACGGTCTGATCGAGGCGATCTCGGTGGACCACAGCCCGACCTTCGCCGTCGGCGTGCAATGGCACCCGGAATGGCAGGTGCTTTCGAATCCTCCTTATTTGAGAATTTTCCAGGCGTTCGGCGATGCATGCCGGCGACGGGCCGCGCTGCGTAAAACCCGCTGACCTAAAACACCAATTTACTGCCCCCGTGAGTCAGGCGGGCGTGCCTTTGCGCGTCCGTGACTCGCGAAACAACACACTGCAATAACAACAAGTACGA
This sequence comes from Pseudomonas sp. LBUM1651, assembly GCF_059716135.1. Lineage (NCBI taxonomy): Bacteria > Pseudomonadati > Pseudomonadota > Gammaproteobacteria > Pseudomonadales > Pseudomonadaceae > Pseudomonas > Pseudomonas sp. LBUM1651. The sequence continues at coordinate 3,509,271 of NZ_CP166805.1, forward strand.
CCCAGGCAGCCAGGACGGCGGCGCCGAATAAGCCGGACCGGTATGGATAACCCTGTAGGAGCCGAGCTTGCTCGCGATGAGGCCCTCACAGTCAACATCAATGTTGCCTGCCCAGCCGCCATCGCGAGCAAGCTCGGCTCCTACAAGGGCCATGCTGGCAAAGGCTTGCAATCCACTCTTAAGTCAGGCCGCGTTGGCCCGACGACTGAAACCTGTTGGGAGTTTCACATGGCAAACGCCTCCAGCATTTACAGGAAGGCTCTTGAAGGTCACCAGGCACCGAAAAAGGTGTTGGTGAAAGTCGACCGCGTCACCAAGAAATTCGACGAAACCACTGCAGTGGACGATGTTTCGCTTGAGATTCATCAAGGCGAAATCTTCGCCCTGCTCGGCGGTTCCGGCTCCGGCAAATCGACGCTGCTGCGCATGCTCGCCGGCTTCGAGCGCCCGACCGAAGGGCGGATTCTGCTCGATGGCGTGGACATCACTGACATGCCGCCGTACGAACGGCCGATCAACATGATGTTCCAGTCGTACGCCCTGTTCCCGCACATGACCGTCGCGCAAAACATCGCCTTCGGCCTGAAGCAGGACCGTTTGCCCGCCAGTGAAATCGACGCCCGCGTGGAAGAAATGCTGCGCCTGGTGCACATGACTCAATACGCCAAACGCAAACCCCATCAGTTGTCCGGCGGTCAGCGTCAACGTGTGGCCCTCGCCCGCTCCCTGGCCAAGCGCCCGAAGTTGTTGCTGCTCGACGAACCGATGGGCGCACTGGATAAAAAGCTGCGTTCGCAAATGCAGCTTGAGCTGGTCGAGATCATCGAGCGCGTCGGCGTGACCTGCGTGATGGTGACCCACGACCAGGAAGAGGCCATGACCATGGCCCAGCGCATCGCGATCATGCACCTGGGCTGGATCGCCCAGATCGGCAGCCCGGTCGACATCTATGAAGCCCCGGTCAGCCGCATGGTCTGCGAATTCATCGGCAACGTGAACGCCTTCGAAGGCACGGTCGTGGAAGACCTTGAAGGTCACGCGATCATTCACAGCAAGGATCTGGAACAGAAGATCTACGTCGGTCACGGCGTCAGCACTTCGGTGCAGGACAAGTCGATCACCTACGCGATCCGCCCGGAAAAAATGCTGGTCAGCACCACCCAGCCCGAAAGCCGCTACAACTGGTCCCAGGGCAAAGTGCATGACATCGCCTACCTCGGCGGTCACTCGGTGTTCTATGTCGAATTGCCTGGCGGCAAAGTCGTGCAGTCGTTCATGGCCAACGCCGAACGCCGTGGCGCGCGTCCGACCTGGGACGACAAGGTCTACGTGTGGTGGGAAGACGACAGCGGCGTGGTACTGCGCTCATGAAAACACTCAATCAGCAGTTCATGCGGCTGATGCCGAGTGGTCGAAAGCTCGTCATCGGGATTCCATTCCTTTGGCTGTGTCTGTTTTTCCTGTTGCCGTTCTTCCTGGTGATGAAGATCAGCTTCTCGGAAGCGGCGCTGGCCATTCCTCCTTACTCCGAGATCTACACCTTCGCCGAACAGAAACTCCAGGTGTTCCTCAACGTCGGCAACTACCTGCTGCTGACCGAGGATGAGTTGTATATCTCGGCTTACTTCGGCTCGTTGAAGGTCGCGTTTTTTAGCACGCTGATGTGCCTGGCGCTCGGTTTCCCGATGGCCTACGCGATCACCAAGGCGAGCAAGGAAACGCAAAACGTCTTGCTGCTGTTGATCATGATGCCGACCTGGACCGCAATCCTGATCCGCGTTTACGCGTGGATGGGCATCCTCAGCAACAACGGTTTGCTCAACGGGTTTTTGATGTGGACCGGGCTCACCGATCACCCGATCGAGATCCTCAACACCAACACGGCCGTGTACATCGGCGTGGTTTACGCCTACCTGCCGTTCATGGTGTTGCCGCTGTACGCCAACCTGGTCAAGCACGATCAGAGCATGCTGGAAGCGGGTTCGGATCTGGGTTCGAGCAACTTCAACAACTTCTGGAAAATCACCGTGCCGCTGGCCAAGAACGGGATCATCGCCGGCTGCATGCTGGTGTTCATTCCGGTGGTCGGTGAGTTCGTGATTCCGGAACTGTTGGGCGGCCCGGAAACCCTGATGATCGGCCGTGTGCTGTGGCAAGAGTTCTTCAACAACCGCGACTGGCCGGTGGCGTCTGCCCTGGCGGTGGTGATGCTGTTGATCCTGATTGTGCCGATCCTGTTGTTCAACCGTAGCCAGGCCAAAGAGATGGAGGGTCGGGGATGAAACGCTTCGGATTTTCAAAGTTCATGCTGATTTTCGGCCTGTCGTTTATCTACCTGCCGATGCTGATCCTGGTGATCTACTCGTTCAACGCCTCGAAACTGGTGACGGTGTGGGGCGGCTGGTCGGTGAAGTGGTACGTCGGCTTGCTCGACAACACGCAACTGATGGGCTCGGTGGTGCGCTCGCTGGAAATCGCCTGCTACACCGCGATTGCGGCGGTAGCGTTGGGGACGCTGGCGGCGTTTGTGCTGACCCGCGTGACGCGCTTCAAGGGTCGTACGCTGTTTGGTGGCCTGGTCACCGCGCCGTTGGTGATGCCGGAAGTGATCACCGGGCTGTCGCTGTTGCTGCTGTTCGTGGCCATGGCGCAGCTGATCGGCTGGCCGATGGAGCGTGGCATCGTCACCATCTGGATCGCCCACACGACGTTCTGTGCGGCGTATGTGGCGGTGGTGGTGTCGGCGCGTTTGCGTGAGCTGGACCTGTCCATCGAAGAAGCGGCCATGGACCTCGGGGCGAAGCCGTTCAAGGTGTTTTTCCTGATCACCATTCCGATGATCGCGCCGTCACTGGCGGCCGGCGGCATGATGTCGTTTGCCCTGTCGCTGGATGATTTGGTGCTGGCGAGTTTCGTGTCCGGCCCGGGTTCGACGACCTTGCCGATGGAAGTGTTCTCGGCGGTGCGTCTGGGCGTGAAGCCTGAGATCAACGCCGTGGCCAGCCTGATTCTGCTCGCGGTTTCGATCGTGACGTTCATGGTCTGGTACTTCAGCCGCCGCGCCGAAGCCACCCGTAAACGGGCGATCCAGGAAGCGATGGACCAGACCGCCAGCGAGTCCTGGCAACAACCGAAAAAACAAATGGTAGAAGCGACGGCTTAGTGCGTATGGCTTGACCTGTGTGGCGAGGGGGCTTGCCCCCGTTGGGCTGCGAAGCGGCCCCAAATCCAGCAACCGAGGTGTATCAGGTACACCGCGTACGGTGGGTTTACGACTGCTGCGCAGCCGAACGGGGGCAAGCCCCCTCGCCACAGGTTTTGTGTGTACTCAACAGCTTTTGTGTTTACTGCACAGGTTTTGTGTTCACTGCATTTGTGATTTGAAAAGAGAATTGGAGTTGTACCGATGAAAATGTTTGGCAGGACTCTGCTGACACTGTCCTTATTGGGCGCGATCGCCACGGTTGCCCAGGCCAATGACAAGGAACTGCGCGTCTACAACTGGTCGGATTACATCGCCCCGGACACCGTCAAGAAGTTCGAAGACGAGACCGGCATTCGCGTAACCTACGATGTGTTCGACAGCAATGAAACCCTTGAAGCACGCCTGCTCGCGGGCAAATCCGGCTACGACATCGTCGTGCCGTCCAACAGCTTTTTGGCCAAGCAGATCAAAGCTGGCGTCTATCAGGAACTAGACAAGTCGAAGCTGCCGAACTGGAAAAACCTCAACCCGGTGCTGCTGAAAAATGCTTCGGCCAGCGACCCGGATAACGGTCACGCCTTCCCGTACATGTGGGGCTCGATCGGCATTGGTTTTAATCCGCAGAAGGTCAAGGAAGTGCTCGGCGCCAACGCCCCGACCAATTCCTGGGACTTGCTGTTCAAACCGGAAAACGCGGAAAAACTGAAAGCCTGCGGCATCAGCTTCCTCGATTCGCCGACCGAGATGCTGCCCGCGGCTTTGCACTATCTGGGTTACCCGGTGAACTCGCAGGACAAGGCGCAGATCGCCGAAGCGCAAGCGCTGTTCATGAAGATCCGGCCGTCGGTGGCGTACTTCCATTCGTCGAAGTACATCTCCGACCTGGCCAACGGCAACATTTGCGTGGCGGTCGGTTACTCCGGCGACGTGCTGCAAGCCAAGGCCCGCGCGCAGGAAGCGGGCGACAAGGTGAAGATCGATTACAGCATTCCGAAAGAAGGCGCCGGCAGTTTCTACGACATGGTCGCGATCCCGCGGGATGCGGCGAACGTCGAGAACGCCTACCTGTTCATGAACTTCCTGATGCGTCCGGACATCATCGCCGAGATCACCAACAACATCGGCTACAGCAACGCCAACGCGGCGGCGACGCCCTTGGTGGATGAGGCGATTCGGAATGATCCGGGGTCGTATCCGCCTTTGGCCGTGATGGCGACGTTGTATGCGATTCCGGACATGCCGATTGGGGTTCAGCGAGTGATGACGCGCGGTTGGACGCGGGTGAAATTGGGTAAGTAATTGCGCGTCCCCCTGTAGGAGCGAGCGGGCGGCGTTCCGACTTGCCCGCGAAAGCGATGTATCAGTCACCATTGATGTTGAATGTGACGGCCTCTTCGCGGGCAAGCCTCGCTCCTACAGGGCTAGGCCAGACACAAATATGTGGTTTTTACTATTTTCCGTTCACGCAGCGCCTTACCACCGCTGCACTCCTCTCTGACGAACGGCCTCACCTGGCTTCCTCGGTTAAGGTGAATTTGGCGCCCTCCTCGGGCGCTTTTTTTATGCCGGAACGAGCGGCCATTCCGCCAGCGCCCGATAGCGGCCCTTATGCGATTCGAACAAAGCAAATCGGTCAGCCCGCAGAAAAAACTCCGGCGGCGTCGCCGATTCAGGCACCGGCGCCCGATAGTCGCGCATCAACGTCAGGTGCGGCCGGAACTCCTTCGGCACCTCTTCAAACCCAAACGACAACATCGCCTGCTCCAGCGCATACACCAGCCGCAACAACTCCGGCGGCGCTTGCTCCGGCGCGAGGACCAGCACCCCTGCCCTGCGCCAGACATCCAGCCGATCCAGCGCCACCCGCAACGCCACACCGGGAACACGGACCTTTGCGGCCGCCACGCAGATCTCGGCAATCTGTGCCACGCCCACCGCGCCCAGAAACAGCAACGTCAGATGAAAGTTTTCCGCCGGCACCGGGCGCCCATTGCGCAATTGCAGCGCGCTGCGCCATTGGGCGATGGCCTTGCGTTGCTCGGGCGGGCAGCTCAACGCGAAAAACAGCCGTTTGACCGGCTTCTGAGTTTCGTCGCTCACGCCTGGCACCTCCTGACATGCACGTTATAGTTGAACCAACCGAATCTACGGGAGGGGGCCATGCGAGAAATCATCAGCAAAGAGCCATGGTGGGCCATGCCACCGCAACCGGGTCAGGATGAGTCAGAGCTGGAATGGGGCTGGCTGGTTCACTATAGCGAAGGTGAGCCGCGTTTCGAGTTCGTCAGGGAGCGACCGACGGACAGCGAGATCCGCAATCGAAAAAGTTGCAGGATCACCCCGGCGTCGGAGTGATCCCGTGGTTGATGCTCAAGCCTTCACGATCATTTCAAAACCACCGAACACCAGGCGCTGCCCATCGAACGGCATCGGATTGACGTCCGGCTGCATCCGCGGATCGTTCATGAATTTTTCCATTCCGGCGTCGCGGGTCGCCTTGTCCGGCCAGATGATCCAGGAAAACACGACGGTTTCGTCTTCCTTGAGTTTCACCGCCATCGGAAACGAAGTCACCTTGCCGTCAGGCACATCGTCACCCCAGCACTCGGCGAGGCTCAGCGCGCCGCTTTCCTTGAAAATGGCCGCGGCGGTTTCGGCGTGTTTTTTGAATTTTTCGCGGTTGGCGGTGGGTACGGCTGCGAGGAAGCCATCAACGTAGGACATGGTCGTTCTCCTTGGGTTATGGGTCGATCTGCGGGTTAGTCGGTTCGGGCGGACTCCAATCGACAGCGCCGCTGCTCGAACTGACCGACGGTATTTCGGCACTCCCCGCCAGATTGCCCTCGATCTGCCCTGCCATGTACAACGTCCCCGCCATCACACCGGTGGTCGGGTTCTGCACCATTTTCATCCAGGCCTTGTCGAACGTGTTGCCCAGGCTGCTGCGAATCAGCGCCTCACTGTCCGGCCGGTCGCTGGCCTGAATCAACGCGCGAATCCCCGCCACGCCCACGGTAATCAAGCCCCCGGCGAGTTTGCCCGCCGCCGCGGCCACGGCACTGGCGGCACCGCGCGGGACCATTTCGGCTTCCATCCGCTTGCTGGCGCGCTTGGCCACGGGCGCCATGGCGGTGTCGGTCGAATCAACGCCCTTGTCACCGCCGGCCTTGTGGATCTTGTCAATCAGCGCCGCGTAGGCCGGCAGTGTGTTCAGCGGTTGGGTTTGCACGACCTGGTACAGCGAAGCGTCCCGCGCGGGGGGCGGCCCCAGGGCGATGGCCGGGATTTTCTGGATTCGGCCGTTGAGTTGCGCCATCGGCACGCCGTGGCGCTGGGAGATTTTCTGTAGCTCTTCCTGAAGAATGTCCACGTAGAACGCCGTTGCCAGGCCGAGAATCTGGTCGGGATCAATCTCGACCGCGACCGGGGCCAGCACGCGTTTCTGGTATTGCTCCAGCAGATAGGCCGCCAGGCGCTTGACCGAGGCATCCTGCTCGCCCTTGGCGTTGAGGGTGTACCAGCTGACCTTCATCGACAGCCATTCCTGGGTCCAGTAGCTACTGAACCAGGGAATGAAGTTTTCTTCGGTCAGTTGATAGACCCGGGTGCGCCAGTAATCCATGGCGCCACGCGAGTAGATTCTTGCCTGTTCAGTGGCGGACTGGGACGCCGCGACAATGTCCCGATCGACCTGCTGCCAGGTGATCGGGGAAATGATCACCGGCGGCGCTGGCGCCGGCGCGCGCGCAGGCATGACGCAACCCGCCAACACCAGCAGCACGGCGACGATCAGCGAACGCAGGCTCAAGATCGTGGTGTCCTACAGTCTTCCCCCGGACAGGATATCCGGGGGTTAAAGCACCCTGATTTGAGTATAGGCGGCGGTGGGGGCCTGGTCTGGAGTTGATGGTGTTCTCAAGGGCCTAATCGCGAGCAGGCTCGCGATGAGGCCCGAATGAACACCACAGAACACCGACCATCACTTCCGTCGATATTCACCATCGCCGTGAATGCCTTCCGCTCATAAACCGTCAGCGTAGGATCAACCTCAACCCGACACAAAACCCCGAACCGGAGGGGCAAATCATGTTGATTCATCTGCTGACCTGCCTGGCCCTGACAGCCTTCACGCTGACCGTTTTTTCATGGTACGTCCTGACCGAGGAGCGCACATCATGATCCACACCGTCACCCTCGCCGTGAGCTTTCCGGTGTTTGGCAATAACTACTACTCGCAGCAGGTCGTCTCGCGCAAAGTGCTGTCGCTGGTGTTTGACAAGAACTTCGAAGCGCTGCTGATGCCGGCCGCCGCCAACCACTTCAGCAACGAAGTGGTCGGGCTCAACGATCAGTTCCGCTTTTTGAATGATGTGCTGGCCGAACATCTGCTGGATGCCGAACTGGCTCAGCACTCGGCCCGTTCGTTCACTTTTTGAGGCTGCCCGTCAACGCCATTCCGTGACATAGGCCGGCGCGACCCTACAGGCGTCCTCCGGCACCGGTGGCAGCGGTCGCTATTGCACAGACCTCACGAACACAAGCTCTTAACCAGCGATGCACCGGATCGGCGTCCAGCCGTGGATGCCAGAGCATCGCAACGGTGAACTCCGACAAGGGAAACGGCAGCGCAAAGCTGTGCATGCCCGCCCGCAGGTTTTCGGTGTGGCGCTCAGGAACAGTGGCGATCAGGTCGGTAGCCCGAGCGAGCGCCAACGCGGTTGAGAAACCGGCAACGATGGTCACGATCTGCCGTTCCTGTTGCAGCGTCGCCAGCGCTTCATCGACAGGCCCCTTGTCGAGCCCACGCCGCGAGACGCTGATGTGGCCGCCCGCCGCAAAACGTTCCGGGGTGATCTCGCCCAGGCTCAACGGGTGACCCGTGCGCACCACGCCGATGAAGCGGTCGCGAAACAAACCCTGCGTCCGCAGTTCAGGCCCGGCGGCCTTCCCCACCACGCCGGTTTCCAGATCAACGGTCCCGTCACGAAGCGACGTGCTGTCCTTGTCAGGTTTGTGCATGAAGCGCAGACGCACGCCCGGGGCTTGGTCGGCGAGGCGTTCAATGAGCGGCGCGCCGAAGTTCTCCACAAACCCCTCGCTGGTGCGCAACGTGAAGGTGCGGACCAATTGCTTCAGGTCAGGCTGCTGCGCCGGACGCAACACCGCTTCGGCGTCCTGCACCAATTGGCTGACCCGCTCGCGCAGTTCCAGCGCCCGAGGCGTGGCGACGAGCCCACGCCCGGCCCTGACCAGCAGCGGGTCGCCCGTGGTTTCACGCAACCGCGCCAACGCCCGACTCATCGCTGAAGGGCTCAACCGCAAGCGTTTGGCCGCACGCGCCACGCTGCCCTCGGCGAGCAGCACATCGAGAGTGACCAGCAGATTGAAATCGGGAGTAGACATGGATCGCCCCGCGGCAAAGTGAGATGGCGTTGAACGCACGAGTACAATGCAAACCGTGCGCCTTCCGCCATGTTAGGCGCCGGCGTAGATTTCTGACAGCTCCGCTTCGGGAGTGGCCAGATCAAGAGAGACAGAATGAAGCCGACTATTGCCCTCGTAGACAGCGCACCAGCGACACCCTCCGTGCGCTGGGCGCTGATCAGCCTGTCGCTGTCGATGCTGCTGTCGTCGCTCGGCACCAGCATCGCCAATGTGGGGTTGCCGACGCTGGCGCAGGTGTTCAACGCGACGTTCCAGGAAGTGCAGTGGATCGTCATTGCTTACCTGCTGGCGATCACCGCCCTGATCGTCAGCGTCGGTCGGCTCGGTGACCTTATCGGACGTCGACGGCTGCTGCTCGGCGGCATCGGCGTGTTCACCGTGGCCTCGGCGCTGTGCGCTTGTGCACCGACACTGGGAATGTTGATTGGCGCCCGGGCACTGCAAGGGCTCGGCGCGGCGATCATGATGGCGCTGACCATGGCCTTCGTTGGCGAAACGGTAGCGAAGAACAAAACCGGCAGTGCCATGGGTTTGCTCGGGACGATGTCGGCGATTGGCACCGCGATGGGCCCGTCGCTCGGCGGTCTGCTGATTGCCGGTTTCGGCTGGCGGGCGCTCTTCCTTGTCACCGTGCCCTTGGGCCTGATGACGTTGCTGCTCGCGCATCGTTATCTACCCGCCGACCGCCAGAAGCCAGCAACCGGGAGTGCCCGTTTCGACACGTGGGGCACGCTGGTGTTGGCGCTGACGTTGGCGGCGTATGCGCTGGCCATGACCCTCGGTCGCGGCCATTTCGGGCTGTTCAATATAGGTTTGCTGTTGGCGGCGGGGGTCGGCGTGGGGCTCTTCGCGTTCGTCGAGACGCGAGTCGCCTCGCCGTTGATTCGACTGACGATGTTTCGCAACCCGGTGCTGAGCAGCAGCCTGGCGATGAGCACGCTGGTAGCAACGGTGATGATGGTGACGCTCGTCGTCGGGCCGTTTTACCTCGCCCATGGACTCGGACTGGAAGCGGTTGTCGTGGGACTGGTGCTGGCGGTCGGGCCGTGTGTCGCGGCGTTGACGGGTGTGCCCGCCGGCCGGATCGCCGACCGTTTCGGCGCACAACGGATGACTGTCGCCGGGCTGATCGCGATGGCCATCGGATGCCTGACGTTATCGGTGTTGCCACAGACAGTCGGCATCGGCGGTTACGTTGCGCCGATGGTGGTCATCACACTCGGCTATGCGGTCTTCCAGACGGCCAACAACACCACGGTCATGACGGATGTTGCGCCAGACCAGCGCGGTGTTGTCTCGGGCATGCTCAACCTGTCGCGAAACCTCGGACTCATCACCGGAGCCTCCGCGCTGGGCGCCGTGTTCGCCCTCGCCTCGCAGGCAGCCGACATCGCCAACGCGCAGCCCGAAGCCGTGGCCCACGGAATGCGGATTACGTTCGCGGTAGCGCTGGGGCTGATCTTTGCTGCACTAGGCGTTGCGCTAGCCCGTCGAGCGCTGAAACCCCTGTAGGAGCCGGCTTGCTGGCGATGGTGTGTCAGTCGACATCGACTCAGCTGACACACCATCGCCAGCAAGCCGGCTCCTACAGGGGATTTACGGCGCCTTTTAGTTACTGTTTGATCACAACCAGCGGTTCGCCTTTCTTCACGATGTACGTCGCCAGTTCGGAGCTGGTTTTTGTCCCGATGTTCTTCGCGATATGCGCGACGCCAGCCGGGATGTACAGCGAGTCACCGGCCTTCAGCGTGACCGGAGGCTGCCCTTCCAGTTGATATTCGAACGTGCCGTCGATGACATAAGCCACTTCCACGCCTGGATGGGAGTGGTTGGGCGACGAGACGCCCGGATCGATATCAACCCGTACCTGGATCACTTCGCGACCGTCGACGTCGAGATCCTTTTTCAGGAGATCGGTGCGATGAATCCCTGTCTGCCAGCTTTTTGCAGGGGCCTTCACTTCTTCGGCCTGAGACACGCCGGAGAACGCGGCGAGCGCGGCAGTGGTGACAACAGCGACACCGAGCATTTTGACGGTGTGACGAGCGTTGATGCGGAACATGGCGTTTCTCCGGTTATACCGTTGTGGTGCCTCATTAGGCGGCCGCCGTGTATCCCGTACGTGTCGCGGATGCCATGGATTTGTAAGCGAAGATAGCTGCGGACGCGGCAGATACGTAGGGATACAAACGGGCCAACTCATTTGGAGGTGTTAAGCACCACCGCCGCACGAATGAGCGCCTTCAACGCCTTTTCATCAATCGCTTCGCCCTCATGCACATCAATCGCCCGTCGGGTGTTGCCCTCAAGGCTGGCGTTGAAGAGGCCCGAAGGATCGTCCAGCGAGGCACCCTTGGCGAAAGTCATCTTCACGGCGGTCTTGTACGTCTCGCCCGTGCAGATGATCCCGGCATGCGACCACACCGGCACGCCTCGCCACTTCCATTCCTCGACCACGTCGGGGTCTGCCTGTTTGATGATCGCCCGGACACGCGCGAGCGTCTCGCCCCGCCAGTCATTCAATTCCTTGATTCGTGTGTCGATCAGCGCAGAGGCCGATTCGCCCCCGCTGCTTTCCTTCTTCATGGTGCTCGCTCCTGCGGAATAATGGTCGACTGAGTATTGCCGACTTGCGCAATCTCTCCAGCCGCAACGTGACCGGCTGGCCGCACAAGGTTGCGAGTGAGGCAATCGCGGCCTATGGTCCAAGCGATGCATTGTTGGCAACGGGCGCGCGAGGACGTGCCGCCGGTTGCCGTCCTTCAGTGCGAATACCCGCGAAGAGGTGACAACATGCCGAACGATTCCCGCCCTGCCGTGCTTGAACTGATTGGCAACACGCCGCTGGTGCGCGTCAGCCGTTTTGATACCGGCCCGTGCACGCTGTTTCTTAAGCTCGAATCGCAGAACCCCGGCGGCTCGATCAAGGACCGCATCGGCCTGGCGATGATTGACGCCGCCGAGCGCGACGGTCGGCTCAAGCCCGGTGGCACCATCGTCGAAGCAACGGCCGGCAACACCGGACTCGGCCTGGCGCTGGTCGGCCGCGCCAAGGGTTATCGGGTGGTGTTGGTGGTGCCGGACAAGATGTCCACCGAGAAAGTCCTCCATCTCAAGGCCATGGGCGCCGAGGTGCACATCACCCGCTCCGACGTCGGCAAGGGCCATCCCGATTATTACCAGGATGTCGCGGCGCGGCTGGCACTGGAAATTCCCGATGCATTCTTCGCCGACCAGTTCAACAACCCGGCCAACCCGCTCGCCCACGAGTGCAGCACCGCGCCGGAGATCTGGGCGCAGACCCAGCATGACGTGGATGCCATCGTCGTCGGTGTCGGTTCGGCCGGCACGCTGACCGGGTTGACCCGTTTCTTCAAGCGCGTACAACCGAACCTGACCATGGTGCTGGCCGACCCGGTCGGCTCGGTGATGGCTGAATACAGCCGCAGCGGCACCATGATCACGCCCGGTTCGTGGGCGGTGGAAGGCATCGGCGAAGACTTCATTCCGTCGATAGCCGACCTGTCCAGCGTGGGCCACGCCTACTCGATCAGCGACGAGGAAAGCTTCGACCACGCCCGCCAGCTGTTGCGCGCCGAAGGCATTCTTGGCGGCTCTTCGACCGGCACCTTGCTGGCCGCGGCGCTGCGCTACTGCCGCGAGCAAACCGAGCCGAAGCGCGTGGTCAGCTTCGTCTGCGACACCGGCACCCGCTACCTGTCGAAGGTCTACAACGACCAGTGGATGAACGATCAGGGGTTGCTGGCACGCAAGCCTTATGGCGATCTGCGCGACGTGATCGCCCGGCGTTTCGAGGATGGCCGGGTGATCAGCGTCGGCCCGGACGACACTTTGCTCACGGCATTCCAGCGCATGCGCCTGGCGGATGTGTCGCAATTGCCGGTGCTGGTGGACGGAAAGAAACTGGTCGGCGTGATCGACGAATCCGACATTCTGCTGGGCATGCAGGAAGACCCTTCACACTTCCGCTTGACCGTGGCCAGCGCAATGACCGACAAAGTGGAAACACTGCCAGCCAGCGCCAGCATGGCCCAGCTGCAGACAGAACTCGATCGCGGGCTGGTGGCGATCATCGCCGACGCGTCGGGCTTCCACGGCCTGATTACCCGCGTCGACCTGCTCAATCATTTGCGGAGATCCCTTGCATGAGTCAACACGATGAAAACGCCGCGCCACGCGCCTTCGCCACTCGGGTGATCCACGCCGGGCAGGCGCCGGACCCAACCACCGGGGCGTTGATGCCGCCAATTTATGCCAACTCCACCTACCTGCAACAGAGCCCCGGCGTACACAAGGGCTTCGACTACGGCCGTTCGCATAACCCGACGCGCTTTGCCTTGGAGCGTTGCGTCGCCGACCTTGAAAGCGGCACCCAGGCCTTCGCGTTCGCCTCCGGGCTGGCGGCGATCTCCACCGTGCTGGAGCTGCTCGACGCCGGCTCGCACATTGTCTCCGGCAATGACCTTTACGGCGGCACCTTTCGCCTGTTCGACAAGGTGCGCAAACGCAGCGCCGGGCATCGCTTCAGTTTCGTCGACCTGACTGACCTCGCGGCTTTCGAAGCGTCCCTGCAGGACGACACCCGGATGGTCTGGGTCGAGACACCGAGCAACCCGTTGCTGAGCCTCACGGACCTCGCCGCCGTCGCTCGCATCTGCCGCGCGCGCGGCATCATTTGCGTCGCTGACAACACCTTTGCCAGCCCGTGGATCCAGCGGCCGCTGGAGCTGGGTTTCGATATCGTGCTGCACTCGACGACCAAATACCTCAACGGCCACTCCGACGTGATTGGCGGCATCGCCGTCGTCGGTCAGAACCCTGAGCTGGCGGAGCGCCTGGGTTTTTTGCAGAACTCGGTGGGTGCGATCGCCGGACCGTTCGACGCCTTCCTGACCCTGCGCGGCGTGAAGACCCTGGCGCTGCGCATGGAGCGTCACTGCAGCAACGCGCTGGAACTCGCGCAATGGCTGGAACGTCAGCCGCAGGTAGCGCGTGTCTACTATCCGGGCCTGCCGTCACACCCCCAACATGAATTGGCGAAGCGGCAGATGCGCGGTTTCGGCGGGATGATTTCTGTCGATCTGAAAAGTGATCTGGCCGGCGCCACGCGCTTCCTCGAGAGCGTGCGCATCTTCGCCCTGGCCGAGAGCCTGGGCGGCGTGGAAAGCCTGATCGAGCACCCGGCGATCATGACCCACGCCACCATCCCCGCCGACACCCGCGCACAACTTGGGATCGGCGATGGGTTGGTGCGTTTGTCGGTGGGGGTTGAGGATGTCGAGGATTTGCGTGCGGACCTGGCTCAGGCGCTGGCGCGGATCTAAGCAACGCAGGGTTGCCCTAAAAACGTTACCTATGTAGGAGCGAGCTTGCTCGCGAAAAAACGTTCGGACAACGCGTTCATTCAGGCAGCACGCGTTATCGTTAACGTCCATCGCGAGCAAGCTCGCTCCTACAAAGTGTTACGCGCCGGACTTGATGCTGGTCCAGACCCGCGTACGAACCCGCTCAAGTTTTTGCGGCAACGGTTGCACCACATAGAGTGTTTTCAACGCTTCGCTGGTCGGCGTCAGGTTCGGGTTGCCGGTGATCTCTTTGTTGATCAGCGCGATCGAGTCCTTGTTTGCATTGGGGTAGCCGAGGAAGTCACTGATCGGGGCGATGACTTTCGGGTCCAGCAAGGTGTTGAGAAACTCGTGGGCCTCCTCGACGTTCTTCGCGCTTTTGGGGATGGCGAAGGTGTCAAACCAGATCGGCGCACCCTCCTTCGGCAAACGCCAATCGACCACCACGCCGTTGCCCGCCTCTTTGGCGCGATTGCCGAACTGGTAGAAGCTCCCGGAATAGCCGATGGCAACGCAGATATCGCCGTTGGCGATGTCGGTCATGTACTTGGCGGAGTTGAAGTAGGTGACGTAAGGACGAATTTTCAACATCAGCGCCTTGGCTTTTTCGTAGTCTCCCGGGTTCTGGCTGTTAGGGTCCAATCCCAGGTAGTGCAACGCCAGCGGCAGGATTTCCGAAGGTGAGTCGAGCATGGCCACGCCGCAGGATTTGAGCTTCTCCATGTTCTCCGGTTTGAACACCAGATCCCAACTGTCCACCGGTGCATTCTCGCCCAGCGCGGCCTTGACCTTGGCCGGGTTGAAGCCGATCAGCACGGTGCCGTACATGTAAGGCACGCCGTACTGATTGCCGGGATCGTTCTTGTCCAGCAACGCGAGCAGTGCCGGGTCCTGATGCTTCCAGTTCGGCAGCTTGGACTTGTCGAGCTTCTGGAACACACCGGCCTTGATCTGGGTTTCAATGAACTGGTTCGACGGCACCACCAGGTCATAGCCCGAATTGCCGGTGAGCAACTTGGCCTCCAGCGATTCGTTGGTATCGAAGGTATCCCAGGTCACTTTGATGCCGCTTTTCTCGGCGAAGTCCTTGGGCACGGACGGCAGGATGTAATCCGCCCAGTTGTACACCCGCAGTTCCCGCTGTTCGGCGTGCACGGCGCTGGCCAGCAGCGTCAGCCCACACACGGTGGCGCCCAGTATGCGTTTCATCGTGACCATGAATGAATTCCCCAAGTGTGTCGCTCGTTGGTTTTTATGTTCTGTACACGGCAGGACTTGAAAATTGCCAAGGGCAAGGAAAACAGGTTTCTCGTTGTGGTGTTGCGAACGTGCTGGAACAGCAGTGATGCTTCGATTCTTGCTGACGAACTGGACAGTTCATAGAGTGATGTCGGCCAAAAGGGGATTGAAATGGCCAATATCGGTGTCCCGCTTGGTCTGGTCATTAGTGGGGGCGTTGTTCTCGCGTTTGGGGGATATCCATTATTTTGGTGATGCCGGCTATTGGTTCCGCCCTTACGGCGGGTTACTTGGAAGAGCGCCAAGTAACCAAGCGCTTTTGCCCCTTTCGTTCGGCCCTTCGCTTAGGCTCAGGGTGCCCTCGCTCTGGTCCTGCTCCGTGGGCCCGCCGCCATCGGCCATCCATGGCCGGGGGCGGCTAACCCGAGGCGGCCTGCGGGCCGACCTGGCTCTTCGTGTGTATGCATTTCCCCTGTGGGAGCTAGCCTGCTAGCGATGGACGTTAACGATTACGCGTACGGTCTGAATGAACGCGGTGTCTGGACGTCCATCGCTAGCAGGCTAGCTCCCACAGGGGATTTTTGGCGGGCATGATATGGGTGTTCACCACCGATGGCCTTGACGGAAAACAAGTCGGCTATCAGGCCGCCTCGCTTTGGCTTTTGATCTGGCTTTTGATCTTGATCTGCCCCGTCGGAAGGCCGAGTGGAGGTTCTGCGCAGTGGGCAACCCGGCATGGATGCCGGGTTAGCCGCCCCCGGCCATGGATGGCCGATGGCGGCGGGCCCACGGAGCAGGACCGGAGCGAGGGCATGGCGAGCCTTAGCGATGCACCGTACGTCAGGGGCGCTAGCGCTTGGTTACTTGGCGCTTTTCCAAGTAACCCGCCGTAAGGGCGGAACCCAAAGTGGCCGTTACCGCAGGAACGGATATGTACACCATCAAAAAACTCACCGCCTGACACACCGCTATCGCGAGCAGACTCGCTCCCACAGGGGCTCCCAAAGGGGGGTTGCAGTGCGGGAGATGACGGCGAAAACGACAAAGCCCGCACAAGGCGGGCTTTGGGATTCGAGTAGGTGGCCGGCGCTGGTCTCCGGCTTACAAGGTTTATCAGGACTCTCACAGAACAGTTTTGTGCTCTTCTGCTTCACACGGCATAAGGGCTGGATCTCAGCGCGGAGATCTTTCTAACCGTGTACCCTTCGGAACGCGCCCCACGTGTCCTTGCCATCCGCTTGCGCATCAGTCTGCGTCTTCACCTACATGTTCAATAATAGCCCACCGTCAGCAATGCGAAACGGCATTTTTAGATCGATTTGATCCGCAACGAAGCCCCGCAGGAAGCAAAGAAAATAACCATCCCGAAACGGCATTCCCCGCATACCTGCGCAATCTGGCAACAGTGTTTGTCCAGCGGACCGCTATTTGAGGAAAGAGTAAACTCCTAGCATCGACTTCACCCGGCGAACAAACGAATCAAGCAGCCACTCAGTCACCGGGACCCACCGAAACTCGATGCGAAGGTGAACACCATGAAAACTTTAAAGATCGCGATGTTTCTGGCACTTGCCGGTGTAGCCGTACAGGCATACTCGGATGAAACCCCCACTAATGCGGCCAGCCAGATTCCGGTTGAAAGTTACTCTTACGGCATGAAACTCGATATCCAGAAAATCATTACCGTGTCGGATACGGGAGACGAGTGCGCGCCAGTGCCGAAGCAAATGACCTATGAAGACTCGAAGGGTCAACGCCATATCCTTCAGTACCAGGTGATGGGAACCGGCTGTTCAAACGGTTGAGGACCGTGCGGACGATGGGGGGTCGACACTCCATGCCTGCCGCCCCCCTGCATTATCGTCCTGCGGCTGAACCGGCGATCTCTTCATCGGATGCCAACAGCACCGGGATGTAATCCTTCACAAATTCCACCCATGTCTTTATTTTTGCGTCCACGAACTTACGTGAAGGGTAGATCGCAAACAAGTTGAACTCTTCAAAGTGATACTCCGGCAATACACGCACTAACGTGCCTGCTCTCAGGCCGTCAACTGCAGTGTCGACCTTGACCGTGGCACTGGTGCCCGAGTACAGCGGCAGCGCCGGGCTCATTTCGTCGAGTTCAAGACGAACCGGTACCCGCTGCACGACCTTGACCCAGTTACCGGTCGCGTTTTCCGGCGGCAGCAAGGCGAAGTCCGATCCGGCGCCGGGGCTCATGCTGATCACGTGGGCTTTGAAAACGTGATCAGGATAGGTGTCGATGCGGATGGTCGCTGCCTGGCCGGGGCGCATGTGCGTCACCTCCGTTTCACGGAAGTTGGCCTCGATCCAGATCTCGCGCTCGGACAGCAGCGCAAAAGCAGGCGCGCCGTTGTTGACGTAGTTGCCCACCTGCAAATCGTCGACCTTGGCGACGATGCCATCGTCCGGCGCGTACACCGTGGCATACGAGAGGTAAAGCTGCGCCTCGTCGAGCTGCGCCCTGGCTTCGCGCACCTTCGGGTGGCTGTCAGCGTTGATGTCGGGATTGCCGTTCAACGCAACGACGGTGTTGGCGATCTGTTGTTCGATGGACGCAATGCGTTGCCGTGCCACTTTAAGGTCGGTGTCTGCACGCTCGTAAACCGCACGCGAGACAAATTCGGAAGCCACCAGCGTCTTCTTGCGGACGAACTCTTTCTGATCGAAATTTGCCGACTCTCTGGCCGATTGCAACTCAGCCTGTTGCTGGCGATAGCTGGCCTTGAGCCCGTCGATGCGCAACCGCGCCACGCTCAACTACGCTTCTGCGCGGTCAACCGCGATCTGCAACGGTTTCGGGTCGATGCGGAACAGGACCTGGCCTTTGTGAACGAGCTGGTTGTCCTCAACCGCAATGTCGACCACTTGCCCGGAAATGCGTGCGTTGATCGACGCTTTCGCCACCCGGGCGTAAGCGTTATCGGTGGAAACAAACGGAACGCCCGCCAAATAGTGCGCGTACCCGTACGCCGCGAAGAGCACCGGAACGCCCACCATCAGCAGTGGCCGCAGTTTTTCCTTGAGCGGTTTTTTGGGCGCGTCTGGATAGGCCGGCCCTGGATGCTCGAAGGTCTGGGTTGCTGGAATATCGAACTGTCTGGTCATGATCGAATGCACCTCTAACCGGGAAATCGGGCTAATACCCACTAAAAACAGCCTTACCGTGCGCTAACAGGAGGATCGCTCCGCCGCACCTGTTTCGTAGCCGCTTCACCCCGTTCGAGCTCCGCTACAACAAACCTGCAACCAAGGAATTTCTGATTCCTTAATTTTGTGCGATGGTGTAAGAATATCCCCACGCAAACCTCCAATTCAATGAATTTGTACGACATGGCACAAAATAAACCCACTGTGGGAAAAGGTCGCGGCCGCCCTCGCGCGTATGACCCGCAAACAGCGCTGCAACAGGCGCTGGGTGTTTTCTGGAGCACCGGTTATTCCGGCGCCTCGCTGGACAGCATCGCCACGGCGGCCGGCATGAATCGCCCGAGCCTCTACGCCGCATTCGGCGACAAGCACGCGCTCTATATAAAAGCGCTTGAGCAGTACTGGGAATTTGCCGCAGCCGCCATGCACGCCGCGCTGACGGACAATGAGCTGACGTTGCGCCAGGCGTTGACGCAGTTCTATGAAGGGCAATTGGCGATCTACTTCTCGGGTGACGGCCAACCCCGTGGTTGCTTTGCGATCGGCACGGCGACCACTGAAGCCGTCGAGGACCCGGAAATACGCGAGGTGTTGTCGGAACGGCTCAGCCGTCTGGATGCCGATCTGGAAACGCGGCTGCATGCGGCCATCGACAAGGGCGAGTTGAACAACGATGTCGACCCGGCCGCCCTCGCCGTCCTCGCGTCATCGTTGCTGCACAGCATTTCGATCCGGGCGCGGGCAGGCAAATCCCGTGAAGAGTTGACGGAACTGGCACGCAACGCGGTCAACGTGATGTGCGGTTGAGGGGTTCTTGAAGTGAGCGAAGGACTCGAAGACATTCTGGCCGAGCACTTGGCGGTGCTTTTTTGCGGGATCAATCCGGGCGTGATGGCCGCGGCCCAAGGGCATCACTTCGCCGGCAGGGGCAATCGCTTCTGGCGCACGCTGCATCTTGCCGGTTTCACGTCGGAGGAAGTACGCCCGGAAAACGACCGCACTATATTGCAGTACCGATGTGGTTTAACCGCCGTGGTGGATCGGCCTACGGCGCGAGCGGATCAGCTCTCGGTAGATGAATTCACCGCCGCCGCTGCGAATTTCGAACAGAAAATCGCACGCCATGCGCCACGCTTCGTAGCGTTTCTCGGTAAAGCGGCGTATTGCGCGTTATCCCGCCAGCGAGAAATCGCCTGGGGCGTGCAACCAACGACATTTGGCAATGCCGCGGTGTGGGTGCTGCCCAATCCGAGCGGTCGGAATCTCGCCTTCAGCCAGGAACAGCTGATTGCCGCTTACCGCCAACTCTATCTGACCACCCACGAGGGTCAGCCATCGACCGCTTGAATACTCCGCCATAAGCAGCGCTTCAGACCCATTGAGATACAGTCGTTGGCAATGCTTTCAGAACAACCACAAACTGGAGTTGAACATGTCGGAGCTGAACATGCCGGAGCTTAAACTGCACCCCAACGCCGCTGAATCCTTGGCCCAATGGCACGACATGATCCGCCAGGGTGACTTGCAAGCCCTGCCCCGGTTGCTGGACCCGCAAGCGGTGTTCCGCTCGCCGATGGCGCACACGCCTTACCCCGGCGCGCCAGTGGTCACGATGATCCTCAACACCGTGTTCGAGGTTTTTGAAGATTTCACCTACCACCGCGAATTGGCGACTGCGGACGGCTTGAATGTCGTCCTCGAATTCAGCGCCAAGGTTGGCGGAAAAGAGCTCAAGGGCATCGACATGATCCGCTTCGACGAGCAAGGCAAAATCGTTGAATTCGAGGTCATGGTCCGTCCGATGAGCGGTTTGCAGGCCCTTGGCGAAGAAATGGGTCGCCGCCTCGGCGCTTACCTGGCCGCCAGCAAGGTCTGACCACGATTGGGTCACCGATCGGATTGACCCAACCACCTCCCGCCTCCGGACTACGCTCAACGTGAGCGCTGCATAAATGCCTATTTCGTTGCATTATCGCAGCGCTCAAGGACTCACCTGCCCTCGTGCTCCCTATTCGCAGCGCCTTTCAGTTGGCATGCGATATGCCCCGCTTTGACTGCCTGAGTGATTTCAGCCAGGTCCCATTAGCCAATCGAGCCGATCCATCGATGGATATCCTGAATTTACTGACCAACAAGGCGCAGCCGCTGACCAGCACCCTCAGCGCTGACGGGCAACTGATCAGCCTGTCCGCCAGCCTGAGCGATCAACTGGGCTATGACCCCGAAGCGCTGCTGAACCAGCCGATCGAACGCATCTTCAGCGTCGAATCTTTGCGCGTCGTGCAGTCGCTGTTTGCCAATCCGCCCGCCGACGAGCAAGTCCACAGCCTGGAGCTGACCCTGATTCGCCACAACGGCGGCTTGCTGCCCGTGGTCGCCTGCGGATTGCTGGAATGGCGCTCGGAGTATCCGGCGCGCCTGCATCTATTGAAAATCCCCCTTGGCGCGCTGGGCCATCGACTGCGGGAAATGCACAACGCCAATGAAGTCATGAGCCAGATGCTGCAGAGCGCCAAGGTCGCGTATTGGTGCATCGAGTTTGCCGAGGCGGTGGACATCAACACCTCGCCGGACGAAATCGTGCGCCAGGTGTTCGAAAACGACTCCCACTGGCGGCTGTGCAATCGCGCCATGGCCGACGTGTATGAAATGCCTTCGGATGTCGATTTCAACCAGCAACCGGTGCGCCTGTACTGGCCGCGCAGCCCGGCCAACGAAGAGTTTGTGCGGCGCCTGATCGAAGCCGGGTTCAGTGTCGATTGCGCGCTGTCGGTGGATCGACGCCACGACGGCTCGCCGGCCTACGTCGAGAACGATGTGCGCGCGACCATCGTCAACGGTCATCTGTTGCGCATGTGGGGCAGCATTCGCGATGTCAGTCAGGAACTGCGCATGCAGTACGACGCCGAGCAGCGCATCGACGCCTTGCGCCGGGTGTTCGATGCGGTGCCCGACGCGGTGCTGGTGATCGATGAGCACCTGCAACCGCAATGGCGCAACGCAGCCTTCGAAGAGACCTTTGGCATCACCCATGGCGCCGGCATCGCTCGGTTGCTGCTGGACAACGCCCTGCCCGAGCGCACCTGGCACAGCCTGCCCCTGCCGGACTTGAGCGGACGCCAGCTGAATTTCAATGTGCATTGCTCGCGCATCCTGATTCGTGAAGGGGTGGCCTGGCGAGTGGCGGTGTTTCGCGAAAGCCAGGGCGTGCGCCGCGCCGAAGAGTTGCACCCATGAAAGACAAGAACCTGCCACCCACGCTGCAGATGGGCATGCGCTCTTCGGTCAACGTCAGCAGCGAAGTGCTCGGTGCGTTGCTGGAAACCCCCGCACTGCACGCCTTGCTCGACAGCTTCAGTGACGCGCTGATCGTGACGGACGGTGAAGGCCGGGTGCGCTTTCTCAACCTTGCCGCCGAGCGCGTCAACCGGTTGTCCCGACAGCAAGCCAGCGGTTTGTCCGATAGTGAGTTTTTCCAGCGCTCGGCGCTGAATTACGAAGACTTTCTGGCTGCGCTGAATCGCGGCGGCAACAGCGCGCTGACCCGCTCGCGGGAAGGTCGGGTTCTGCTCAGCAGCACCCACGCCATTCCCACCGGAGCCTACGAAAAACCGTTCAGGATGCTGACCCAGAAAGACTTCGACGGCAGCCAGCCGCAGCGTCGCGCTTCGCTGGGCAACCGGCCAGTGGAAACCCAGGGCCTGCGCGACCCACAGGACAACGCATTGCACCTGTCACCGCAGCTCTCGAGCATCGCCGACACCGGCGTGCGTGCGTTCCGGCGGCGTGCGCGGTTGTTGCTGTTGGGCGAACCGGGCGTCGGCAAGACCGCCATCGCACGGCATATCCACCGCGCCGCCGGTTGGGGTGATCGGCCGTTCATTCATGTCAACTGCGGGAGCATCCCGGAGAGCCTGTTCGAATCGGAGATGTTCGGCTATGAACGCGGCGCCTTCACCGGCGCGTTGCAGGGCGGCAAGCAAGGCTATATCGAGGCGGCTTCGGGCGGGACGCTGTTCCTTGACGAGATCGGTGAAATCCCCCTGCACGTGCAGGCCAAGCTGCTGAAGTTTCTTGAAGACAGCACCATCCAGTCGGTCGGTTCACCGTTGAGCAAAACAGTACAGGTGCAGGTCATTGCCGCCACCAACAAAGACTTGCGTCATCTGGTGAGCATCGGTGAGTTTCGCGCCGACCTCTACTATCGCCTGGCGGTCCTGCCGGTGGAAATCCCGCCGCTGCGCCAGCACCGGGATGACTTGCCGTTTCTCATCGACATCCTGCTGAGCCGCATCAACGGCGATCGCGAGCCGTCTCTGAGCCTGTCCGCCGGTTGCCGCAAGCGGCTGATGGGTTACGACTACCCCGGCAACATCCGCGAACTGGTGAACATCTTCGAACGGCTGGCGGTGCTCGCCGACGATGAAGCCCAGGAGCATCATTTGCCGGCCGAAATGCTTGAACCGGCGCGACCTCAGGAGCGGGTAAAACCGGCGGTGGCCGACGAAGAGGCTGCGGAGCAAAACCTCAAGCTGCAGGTTCAGCATTTCGAACGCCAGGTCATCCTCAGGGCCGTGCATTTGTGCGGTAGTAAACGTAAAGCGGCGGTGCATCTGGGTATCGACATCGGGACGTTGATTCGCAAACTCCAGCGCGATTGATTCCATGAACTGATCTGCCCCCTGTAGGAGCGAGCTTGCTCGCGATGGATTCGTGAACGACGCGTTTATCCAGACAGTACGCGTATTCGTTGACGTCCTTCGCGAGCAAGCTCGCTCCTACAGTGGTTTTGTTTGCTGCAGATACCGCTGCGAAAACGCATACATATCTAGTTACTTTTGCCTTTACCCCGCCCCCTCAAAACAATAAACCCCTTATTTTCAATAACTTAAATAACTGGCACGACCTGTGCTCCTGCTACCTGCAACCCACCATCGTTGGGCTTTGCATCAGGGCCGGCTTTCATCAGCTGCGCCGGTAGCCAGGAGGAATAATAAAAATGTTGATCACCGGGATCAAAAGCCGACCGGTCTATGACCGGTTGCAACCGCTGCCGGGAGGTATCCGGCACATCATTGCCGGGCAAGGCAGCGGCGGTCGCGCCATGTTGCGCTTGCTGGAAGAAATGGCCGGCCAGGATCGGCCGATTACCTTGCTGTACTCCCTGGAATCCTTTTCCGGCCAGGACTTCCTCACGCAGTTGCAGCAGCACCCCGAGCACCCGCTGCATGTGCATGCGACCAACCAGTCGTTGATCGACGCGCTGAAAACCCTGCTCGGCGAAGCGCGCATGGGCACCCGCCTCTATCTCGCCGGTTCGGAAAGTTTCCTCGGCAGCGCCATGCAGGTGGCTACGCATTTCGACCTGAACTACGACGAGGTGCTGCGCGAGCACTCCGGCACGTTGGTTCGCCGCGTCTGGTGCGTGCACTGCGACACCTACACCGAAAACGTGACTCAACGCGTCTATGACTGCCCCGGCTGTGGCCTGACGCTGGTGGTACGCGATCACTATTCCCGGCGGTTGGCGGCCTTTCAGGCGGTCAAGGCCGATGCCGAAGTCCCGGGTGAATTGCCCGAAGCCGAGGAGCTCGACACATGAGCCAGAACAATGGCACGTTGAACCTGCGGGTGGCCCGAATCGAAGCGGTGACCCCGGAAATCAAGCGCTTCACCCTGGTGTCGCCGACCGGCGCGCACTTGCCGGCCTTCTCCGGCGGCAGCCACGTCGTGGTGCTGATCGCCAATCAACAAAACACCCTGCGCAATCCGTATTCGCTGCTGAGTTCGCCGTACGACACCAGCAGTTATCAGATTGCCGTGCGCCGCGTGGACAGCGGGCGCGGTGGTTCGGCGTCGCTGCACGACAACGTCAGTGAAGGTGATCTGATCGAGGTCACCCCGCCGGTCAACCTGTTCCCGCTGATCAAACAGGCGCGCCTGCACCTGTTCATCGCCGGTGGCGTCGGCATCACGCCGGTGATTTCTCAGCTTGAAGAGTTGCGCCTGAGCAAGGTGCCGTTCGAGCTGCATTACGCGGTGCGCGGTGAAGAACATGCGCAGCTCGGCAAGGAGCTGCAGGCCACTTACGGCGAGCAGGTTCACCTGTACCGCAAGGGCATTGAAACGCGCATGGAAATCGGCCGGGTGCTTGCCGACCGCCCGTTGGGCAGCCACGTCTATGTGTGCGGCCCGGACAGCATGATCGACGCCACTTTGGCCTGCGCCCGGGATCTGGGCTGGACCGACAGCCACGTGCACTTCGAGCGTTTCCTCGAACAGAGCAGCGGCGGCGAAGCCTTCAGTTTCACCCTCGGTCGCAGCGGCGCGACGATTGAAGTCTCGCCCGACCAGACCATGCTCGAAGCGGTCGAAGCCGCCGGCTACAGCATGCCGTACCTGTGTCGCGGCGGTGCCTGCGGGCATTGCGAAACCGAAGTGCTGGAACTCGACGGCGAGCTGCTGCACAGCGATGACTGGCTGTCCGACGAAGACAAGGTCGGCCGCAAAAAAATCATGCCCTGCGTATCCCGCGCCAAGTGCAATCGCCTGGTCATCGACCTCTGATCGACGGAGAAAAAAACAATGAATATCAAATTCAATCCCGACGAAACCTACCGCGACGACTACACCTTCGCCAACAGCCCGGAAACCATCGCCCGCGCGCCCTTCCCGTTCCCCGATGACGACTACATGTATTCGATGAACCTCGAACCGCATGTGTCCGTGGGCGATGGTGCGTTTCGTGCCGCGTTCGATATCGACGAGCACTACATCAGCGAATGCCGGGACCGCGCGATCACCCTGGAGAAAGATCCGGGCATGCACTACGTCTCGGCGCCGCACATGATGGAGGCGCAATGGGATTTGCTGGAGCTGATCATGGAGTCCTACGCCCGGGACTATCCGCAGTACTTCAGCCTGGCGCGTGAAGGCCGGCAATGGCACTGGACCAACCGTTTGCTGGATATCGACGATCACTTCACCTTCGGCGATCCGGCCACCCTGCCCTACGAGCCGATGGAGTACGTGACCCGTCAGGCCCAGGGCGATTGGGTGTTGCAGGAGGAACGCGACGGCACGCTGTACTGGGGCGCGGGGATCGCCACCCAGCGCGCGGATTATTCACTGCGTTTCAACCTCGGCATGAGCTGGGAGGAGTTCCACGGGCCGGTGCCGCTGGTGAAGGAAATCGGCATGCTCGACCGCGCCTTGAAGTTTCTGCTGCGCCTGCGCACTGGCCATCCGGTGCGTCGCCTGAACTGGTCGCTGACGGTCAACCCACGTCTCGAGGTCTCGGCCGAAAGCCTGCCGGAATGGGCGCCGGACCGGACCATCGTCACCGCGCAAAACGCCGGCAAACTGGTTTACCTGCGCATCGAGTTGCAACCGCTGCATCGCCTGCCGCGCAGCAACGCCATCGTCTTTCCGATCCGCACGTACCTGCTCAGCCTCGAAGACATCGCGACCAACCCTGCGTGGGCCCGGCGCATGCATCGGGTGCTGCGGGATTTGAATCAGCAATTGGTTGATTACAAGGGTTTCAGTCGCTATCGCGATGCTGCTGTGGAGTGGCTGTCGCAATACGACGATGGGCGTGACAGCGAATCAAAAAAACAGGCTTGAACCTCACCGCTTAACCGCTCTTCGTAGGAGCAAGGCTTGCCCGCGTTGGCGTCCCTGAGATCGCAATCGCGGGCAAGCCATGCTCCTACAGGCCCGGGGTGTTCTTACGGTTTCAGTAAAACAACAAGCTCAAAACGAGCAACGGCGGGCCAACCCGCCAGCACCAATCCACTGCCATTGATAATGAGGAAATAAAATGAGTGGCTCATCCAACGCGCGTGCAAGCGTCAGCGCCGATCAGGATGCGGAACAGCTCCGCGCCCTCGGCTACAGTTCGGATTTCAACCGCAGCATGAGCCTGTGGGAGAACTTCTCCCTGGGCTTTACCTACCTGTCGCCGGTCGTCGGCGTCTACACCCTGTTCGGTTTGTGCCTGGCCGCCGGCGGCCCGCCGATGTTCTGGTCCTACCTGCTGATCGGCGCCGGGCAATTGCTGGTGTGCCTGATCTTCGGTGAAATCGTCTCGCAGTTCCCGATTTCCGGGGGTGTCTATCCGTGGGCCCGTCGTCTGGTGGGCAAGCGCTGGGCGTGGATGGTCGGCTGGGTGTATGCCTGGGCGTTGTGCGCCACCATCGCCGGCGTCGCCGTGGGTGCCGGGCCGTACCTGGCGATCATGCTGGGCTTCAGTCCCGGTCCCGAAGCCAACATCTACATTGCCCTGACGATCATCCTGCTCTCGACCGCCCTCAACCTGGTGGGCACCAAACTGCTGGCGCGGGTAGCAATGTTCGGCTTTCTCTGCGAGCTGGTCGGGGCGATTCTGGTCGGCGGCTATCTGTTGATTTTCGAACGTCATCAGCCGTTCAGCGTGCTGTTCGACACCTTCAACCTTGAGGTCAACGGTTCGTACCTGCCGGCGTTCCTCGCGGCCTCGTTGGCGGGCCTGTTCCAGTACTACGGTTTCGAGGCTTGCGGCGATGTAGCCGAAGAAACCCCGAACCCGGGCAAGCGCATTCCGAAGGCCATGCGCATGACCATTTACATCGGTGGCGCGGCGGCGATGTTCGCCTGCCTGGCGCTGATCCTCTCGGTGCCGGACATGGCCAAGGTCCTGGCCGGAGAAGACACCGACCCGGTGGCCACCATCCTCGCCAATGCTTTCGGCCCGGTGGGTTCGCGACTGGTGATGGCGGTGGTGATGGTGTCGTTCATCTCTTGCGTGCTGAGCCTGCAAGCGGCGGCCAGTCGCCTGCTGTTCGCCTACGCCCGTGACGAAATGATCATCGGCAGCTCGCTGCTCAAACGTCTCTCGGGCAACCACGTACCGTCGTTTGCGTTGCTGATCAGCGGCCTGGTGCCGGCAGCGATTGTCTGCGTGGGCATGTTCATGGCTGATGCCGTGGCGACCATCGTCGGCTTCGCGGCGATTGGTATCTACGTGGCGTTCCAGTTGATCGTCGTCGCCGCGTTGATCGCCCGCGCCAAAGGCTGGCGCCCGAACGGGCAGTTCACGCTGGGTGCATGGGGGTTGTGGGTGAACCTCGCC
Source organism: Pseudomonas sp. LBUM1651 (assembly GCF_059716135.1). Classification (NCBI taxonomy): domain Bacteria; kingdom Pseudomonadati; phylum Pseudomonadota; class Gammaproteobacteria; order Pseudomonadales; family Pseudomonadaceae; genus Pseudomonas; species Pseudomonas sp. LBUM1651. Next base: position 3,536,812 of record NZ_CP166805.1, read on the forward strand.
GCGTTGATCTACGGCCTGTGCGCCATCGTCAACATGGTCTGGCCGCGCTCGCCGGATGCGCCTTGGTACATCAACTATTCGATGATCCTGACCACGCTGGTGGTGATGGGCGCGGGGCTGGTTTACATGCTGCTCGGCAAGCCGTACGACAAAGGCACGGCGCCGGCGGGGGATGCGTGGAAGTTTTCGAAACCGTTGGTTAAGGCAGCTGATATTTCCAGTGCGCCGGTAAACAGATCGGCTATTTGATAACAGCCATCCCTGTAGGAACCGGATCCCTGTAGGAGCGAGCGGTGCGACGATTCGACTTGCCCGCGAAGGGGCCATCACATTCAACATTGATGTTGGCTGACACACCGCCTTCGCGGGCAAGTCGAATCGTCGCACTGCTCGCTCCTACAGGGATTCGGTTCCGACAGAAAAATAATAGCGTCAACGAGGACAACGCCATGCAAACCCAACTCCTGATCAACGGCCAACTGCTCGACGGCGAAGGCCCCGCCCAACCGGTGTTCAACCCGGCGCTCGGTCGCGTGCTGGTGGAAATCAACGAAGCCAGCGAAGCCCAGGTTGACGCCGCCGTGCGGGCCGCCGACGCGGCGTTCGACAGCTGGTCGCACACCCCGCCGAAAGAGCGTTCGCGGCTGCTGCTCAAACTCGCCGACGCCATCGAAGCCCACGGCGAAGAACTGGCCAAACTCGAATCCGACAACTGCGGCAAACCCTACAGCGCTGCGCTGAACGACGAGATCCCGGCGATTGCCGACGTGTTCCGCTTCTTCGCCGGCGCCAGCCGCTGCATGAGCGGTTCGGCCGGCGGTGAATACCTGGCCGGCCACACCTCGATGATCCGCCGCGATCCGGTGGGCGTGATCGCTTCCATCGCGCCGTGGAACTACCCGCTGATGATGGTCGCCTGGAAAATCGCCCCGGCCCTCGCCGCCGGTAATACCGTGGTGCTCAAGCCGTCGGAACAAACGCCGCTGACCGCATTGCGCCTGGCCGAGCTGGCGTCGGAAATCTTCCCGGCCGGCGTGCTCAACCTGGTGTTCGGCCGTGGTCCTACGGTCGGTAGCCCGCTGGTCACCCACCCGAAAGTGCGCATGGTGTCACTGACCGGTTCCATCGCCACCGGCTCGAACATCATTTCCAGCACTGCCGACAGCGTCAAACGCATGCACATGGAACTGGGCGGCAAGGCCCCGGTGATCATCTTCGACGACGCCGACATCGACGCCGCTGTTGAAGGCATTCGCACCTTCGGTTTCTACAACGCCGGCCAGGACTGCACCGCCGCGTGCCGCATCTACGCGCAGGAAGGCATCTACGACACATTCGTCGAGAAGCTCGGTGCGGCGGTCAGCAGCATCAAGTACGGCTTGCAAGATGATCCGGCGACCGAACTGGGGCCGCTGATCACCGCGCAACACCGCGATCGTGTGGCCGGGTTTGTCGAGCGCGCCGTGGCGCAATCGCACATCCGTTTGATCACTGGCGGCAAGGTAGTCGAAGGCAACGGCTTCTTCTTCGAACCGACGGTGCTGGCCGACGCGCTGCAGGACGACGAGATCGTCCGTCGCGAAGTGTTCGGGCCGGTGGTGTCGGTGACGAAATTCACCGATGAAGCACAAGTGCTCGGCTGGGCCAACGATTCGGACTACGGCCTGGCGTCGTCGGTGTGGACCGCCGATGTCGGTCGCGCGCATCGCCTGTCGGCGCGCTTGCAGTACGGCTGCACCTGGGTAAATACGCACTTCATGCTGGTCAGCGAAATGCCCCACGGCGGTCAGAAATTGTCCGGCTACGGGAAGGACATGTCGATGTATGGGCTGGAGGATTACACCGTTGTGCGGCATGTGATGTTCAAGCATTAAAAGCTTCGCGAGCAAGCTTTGCTCCTACAGGTTGGAGGGTGTTCGCAAAAATTGCGTACGACGCAAAACCTGTAGGAGCGAGGCTTGCTCGCGAAGGCCTCACCGCTAATCCAACGCCAGGCCCCTACAACGTCCTCTGCCCGTTGCCGATGCCCTTGGCTTTCTCGATCCCCCACTCCATCGCCGCCTCCATGTCGAGAAAATGCAGCGCGGGATGATCGTTCTCCTCAATGGCCGCGCCATCAGGTCGGTAGACACCTATGAACATTCCCAACGAACCGTCCCGCAGGATCTTGGCCTTGACCTCGATGCTGCATCCGTTCGACAGCGTTTCCGTGTGGAGCAAATGGCGTTCAGTCATTGTTGCGTTCCTCCGGGTAGTGAAGTCGGTTAACGCGTACCGCAGCCCTTATTTTTAGTTCAACAAAACCGCCAAAAGGCTTGATTTACGGGGCTACAAGACAGCGGCGCAATGCCACCTATACTACAAGCCACCGCCCCTCGGGGTCTGCACTCCCAACAATAAAAAGCAGAGGTGGAACATGGTCTGGCAGCAAATCTACGATCCGTTCGGCAACCCGGTCATTTCAACCATCATGGCTGCAGTGCCGGTCGTGGTGATGCTGGCAGCCCTGGCGTTCTTCCACATCAAAGCACATCTGGCGGCATTGCTCGCCCTCGCCTCGGCCCTGGTCATCGCGATTTTCGCCTTCGGCATGCCGGCGAACATGGCTGGCTCGGCCGCCCTTTATGGCGCCGCCAACGGCTTGCTGCCGATTGGCTGGATCGTGCTCAACATCATCTTCCTGCACCGACTGACCACCGAGAACGGCTCGTTCAAAGTGCTGCAAGACTCGCTGGCGCGCATCACCGACGATCGTCGCCTGCAATTGTTGCTGATTGCCTTCTGCTTCGGCGCGTTTTTCGAAGGGGCTGCCGGGTTCGGTACGCCGGTGGCGGTGACCGGGGCGATTCTGATCGGTCTGGGCTTTTCGCCGCTGGCCGCGTCCGGCCTGGCATTGATCGCCAACACCGCGCCCGTGGCGTTCGGCGCCCTGGGCACGCCGATCATTACGCTGGCCAAGGTCACCGGCCTGGATGAAATGGAGCTGTCGATGATGGTCGGTCGGCAGTTGCCGTTTTTCTCGGTGATCGTGCCGTTCTGGTTGATCTGGGCCTTTGCCGGCTGGCGCAAGATGCTGGAAATCTGGCCGGCGATCCTGGTCGCCGGTGTCAGTTTTGCCGTGCCGCAGTTCCTGGTGTCCAACTACCACGGGCCGATGCTGGTGGACGTGATCGCCGCGCTGATTTCTATGGCCTGCCTGACCGGTTTCCTCAGGGTGTGGAAACCCGCGACTGTGCACACCTCTGCCGCGCTGTCCGGGCGCGTCGACAACTCCAAAATAGCCGAAGAGCATGATGAAACACCCGTCGCCAGCGCGACTTTCGCCAGCGACGCCAAGCCTGCTGTCATGCGCGCCTGGATGCCGTGGATCATCCTCACGGTGTTCGTTTTCGCCTGGGGCACCCAGGGCTTCAAAAACATGTTCGATACCCGCCCGGCGATCGATCCGGTCACCAATTCTGCCAAGCTCGACCCTCAAGGCAAGCCGCTGCGCGAAGCGAATCCGATCTTTGCTCCGGTCGTCACCTTCGGCACGATCCACCAGCAAATCGAAAAAGTCCCGCCGGTGGTGCCTGCGCCTAAAACCGAGGAGGCGGTCTACAAGTTCACCTGGCTGACCAGCACCGGCAGCGGCATCTTGCTGGCGGCGATCCTTGGCGGGCTGCTGATGGGCTATTCCATCCCGCAGCTGGTCAAGCAGTACCTGCGAACCATCTGGGTTGTGCGTTACTCGCTGATTACCATTGTGGCGATGCTCGCCCTCGGCTTCCTCACCCGCTATTCGGGACTGGACGCGACCATGGGCCTGGCGTTCGCGGCGACGGGGATTTTCTACCCCATGTTCGGCACCCTGCTCGGCTGGCTCGGCGTGGCGCTGACTGGGTCAGACACGGCGTCCAACGTGCTGTTTGGCGGCTTGCAGAAAGTGACTGCCGAGCAACTCGGTCTGAGCCCGGTGTTGATGGCGGCGGCCAACAGTTCCGGTGGGGTCATGGGCAAGATGGTTGACGCTCAGTCGATCGTGGTGGCCTCGACCGCCACGCGTTGGTACGGCCACGAAGGGGAAATCCTGCGTTATGTGTTCTTCCATTCCATCATTCTGGCGATTCTGGTTGGCGGGTTGGTGACGTTGCAGGCTTATGTGTCGCCGTTTACGCAGATGGTTGTGGGTGGGCATTGAGCGGAGTGGGCTTCTTTTCGGTAATGGCGGCTATTGGTTCCACCCTTGCGGCGGGTCATTTGGAAGAACGCCGAGAGAGAAGTGGGCATATCCGTTTTTTCGGTAACGGCGGCTATTGGTTCCGCCCTTACGGCGGGTTACTTGGAAAAGCGCCAAGTAACCAAGCGCCTGCGCCCCTGACGTACGGTGGCTCGCCTAGGCTCGCCATGCCCTCGCTCCGGTCCTGCTCCGTGGGCCCGCCGCCATCGGCCATCCATGGCCGGGGGCGGCTAACCCGGCATCCATGCCGGGTTGCCCACTGCGCAAAACCTGCGCTCGGCCTTCCGACGGGACAGATCAAGATCAAAAGCAGGATCAAAAGCCAAAGCCAAAGCAAAAGCCAGATCAACCACTGGAGCGAACTCATACCTGTGGGAGCTAGCCTGCTAGCGATGGACGTCCAGACACCACGTTCATTCAGACAGCACGCGTTATCGTTAACGACCATCGCTAGCAGGCTAGCTCCTACAGGGGGAATGCATACGCTTGAAGAAACAGGTCGGCCCGCAGGCCGCCTCGCGGTGCTGTGGCGGTAGTCGCCCCCTCGAGAGGCTTCGTTCCGGTTCTGCGCAGTGGGCAACCCGGCAGGGATGCCGGGTTAGCCGCGCACGGCCATGGATGGCCGATCGCGGCGGGCCACGGAGCAGGACAGGAAGGAGGGCATGGCGAGCCTAAGCGAGGCACCGAACGAAAGGGGCAAAAGCGCTTGGTTACTTGGCGCTTCTCCAAGTGACCCACTGCAAGAGCGGAACCCTAAGCGGCCGTTACCGCAGAAACGGATATACACCCAAGCGCTCAAATAAACAGACCGCTGCCCCGGCTTTCATGAACGGAGTATCGTAAAACGACTATGAACATTCTCTACGATGAACGCGTTGATGGTGTGCTGCCGGATGTCGACAAGGAAGCACTGCTGCGGGCCCTGCAAACCCGCTTGCCGAAACTGGAAGTGCTGCATCAACAGGAAGAGCTGAAACCGTACGAATGCGACGGCCTCTCGGCTTATCGCACCCCGCCCCTGCTGGTGGTGCTGCCACGCCACCTCGACGAGGTCCAAGGCGTGCTTCGGCTCTGTCATGAATTGCAGGTCCCGGTGGTCGCCCGTGGTGCCGGCACCGGTTTGTCCGGCGGCGCATTGCCGCTGGAAAAAGGCGTGCTGCTGGTGATGGCGCGCTTCAACAACATTTTGCACATCGACCCCGCCGCCCGCACCGCACGGGTCCAGCCGGGTGTGCGCAACCTGGCGATTTCCCAGGCAGCGGCGCCGTTCGGCCTGTACTACGCGCCCGACCCATCTTCGCAAATTGCCTGTTCCATCGGTGGCAATGTCGCCGAGAACGCCGGCGGCGTGCATTGCCTGAAATACGGCCTGACCGTGCACAACCTGCTCAAGGTCGACATTCTGACGGTCGACGGCGAACACCTGACGTTGGGCTCCGATGCCCTCGACTCGCCCGGCTTCGACCTGCTGGCGCTGTTCACCGGCTCCGAAGGCATGCTCGGGGTGATCACCGAAGTCACGGTCAAACTGCTGCCCAAACCGCAGACCGCCAAGGTGCTGCTGGCGGCGTTCGATTCCGTCGAAAAGGCCGGTCGCGCGGTCGGTGACATCATCGCCGCCGGCATCATTCCCGGTGGCCTGGAAATGATGGACAACCTGGCGATTCGCGCCGCCGAAGACTTTATCCACGCCGGTTATCCGGTGGACGCCGAAGCCATCCTGCTGTGCGAACTCGACGGGGTCGAAGCCGATGTCCACGACGACTGCGACCGCGTGCGCCAGGTGCTGGAAAACGCGGGCGCCACCGAAGTGCGTCAGGCTAAGGATGAAGCAGAGCGCGTGCGTTTCTGGGCCGGGCGCAAGAATGCCTTCCCGGCAGTGGGACGTCTTTCGCCGGATTACTACTGCATGGACGGCACCATCCCGCGCCGCGAGTTGCCCGGTGTGCTGCGTGCGATTGCGGCGCTGTCCGCCGAGTATGACTTGCGCGTCGCCAACGTTTTCCACGCCGGTGACGGCAACATGCACCCGCTGATTCTGTTCGATGCCAATCAACCGGGCGAGCTCGACCGCGCCGAAACCCTGGGCGGCAAGATCCTCGAATTGTGCGTGAAGGTCGGCGGCTGCATTACCGGAGAACACGGTGTGGGTCGCGAGAAAATCAATCAGATGTGCGCGCAGTTCAACAGCGATGAGCTGACCGTGTTCCATGCCGTCAAAGCCGCGTTCGATCCGAGTGGTTTGCTCAATCCGGGCAAGAACATTCCGACCTTGCACCGCTGTGCCGAGTTTGGCGCCATGCACGTGCACATGGGTCAACTGCCCTTCCCTGAGCTGGAGCGTTTCTGATGCGCAGTGAACGGGATATCGATGACAGCGCCGTGCTGCTGGAGCAGGTCAACCAGGCACTGGAAAACGCCACGCCGCTGCGTATTCAGGGCTCCAACAGCAAGGCGTTTCTGGGACGCATTGTCGCGGGGGAAGTCCTCGATACACGCTCGCACCGTGGCATCGTCAGCTATGACCCGACCGAACTGGTGATCACCGCCCGTTGCGGCACACCCTTATCAGAACTGACCGAAGTGCTGGATGAGGCGCAGCAGATGCTGGCCTGCGAACCGCCCTCCTTCGGTGACGACGCCACGGTCGGCGGGATGATCGCCTGCGGGCTGTCGGGACCACGACGCCCATGGTCTGGCTCGGTGCGCGACTTCGTCCTCGGCACGCGGGTCATCACCGGGCATGGCAAGCACCTGCGCTTCGGCGGCGAAGTGATGAAGAACGTCGCCGGCTATGACCTTTCGCGTCTGATGGCTGGCAGCTTCGGCTCCCTTGGCGTGATCACCGAAGTCTCGCTCAAGGTTCTGCCCAAACCACGCCAGTGCCTGAGCATCAGCCTGGAAATGGACAGCGAACGCGCCTTGTTGCGCCTCGCGGAATGGGGCCAGCAACCGCTGCCGATCAGCGCCGCGTGCCACGACGGGCAGCGCCTGCACCTGCGGCTGGAAGGTGGTGAAGGCTCGGTGACGGCGGCCCATGACCGGTTGGGTGGCGAGTTGTTGGACAGTGCTTACTGGACGGATCTCAACGAACACCGGCTGAGTTTCTTCGACGAGGATCAGCCGCTTTGGCGCTTGTCCGTGCCGCACAACACCGCTCGGTTGTCCCTGCCCGGCCGGCAATTGATCGACTGGGGCGGTGCCCAGCGCTGGCTCAAGTCCGACGCTGAAGCGGCGTTCATTCGCAAGCTCGTCGAAGAGGTTGGCGGCCACGTCACCTGCTACAGCCATGGCCTGATCGACAGCCCGTTCCAGCCGCTGCCTGCCGCGTTGATGCGCTACCACCGCAGCCTGAAGCAACAACTCGATCCACGGGGCATCTTCAACCCCGCACGCCTGTACGCGGAGCTTTGAACCATGCAGACGACCCTGAGCGACACCGCCCGGCTCCTGCCCCGTGCCGAAGAAGCCGAAAGCATCCTGCGCACCTGTGTGCACTGCGGGTTCTGCAACGCCACGTGCCCGACTTATCAATTACTGGGTGATGAACTCGATGGTCCACGGGGCCGCATCTACCTGATCAAACAGGTGCTGGAAGGCAACGAGGTCACGCAGAAAACCCAGCAGCATCTGGACCGCTGCCTGTCCTGCCGCAATTGCGAAACCACCTGCCCCTCCGGTGTCGATTATCACAACTTGCTCGACATTGGCCGCGCGGTGGTCGATGCAGCGGTGCCGCGTTCCATCGACCAACGCCTGTTGCGTGAAGGATTGCGCAGCGTTGTGCCCAACCCGGGACTGTTCAAGGCGCTGGTCAGCAGCGGTCAGGTTTTTCGGGCGCTGCTGCCCAACACCTTGCAGGCCAAGTTGCCTCGTCATGTTTATCCCTCCAGGCCTCGCCCCGCCACGCGCCACGCTCGCCAGGTGCTGATGCTCGAAGGCTGCGTGCAGCCGAGCCTGTCACCGAACACCAATGCGGCGGCTGCGCGGGTGCTGGATCGACTGGGCATCAGTGTCACCTCGTCCAATGGGGCGGGCTGCTGCGGTGCCGTGGATTATCACCTCGACGCGCAGGCCGCCGGTCTCGACCGCGCCCGGCGCAACATCGATGCGTGGTGGCCGAGCATCGAGAATGGCGCCGAAGCCATCGTGCAAACCGCCAGTGGCTGTGGTGCCTTCATCAAGGACTATGGCCATCTGCTCGAGCGCGATACGGCCTATGCCGAGAAGGCGAAAAGGGTCAGCGCGCTGGCCAGGGACCTGGTGGAAGTGCTGGGCGACGAACCGCTGGAAACACTTGGCGTCGACAGCGACCAGCGCCTGGCCTTCCATTGCCCCTGCACCTTGCAGCATGCGCAAAAACTCGGCGGCGCGGTGGAAGCGATGCTGATTCGCCTCGGTTTCAACCTCACGGCCGTGCCCGACAGCCATTTGTGTTGCGGTTCGGCAGGCACCTATTCGATCACCCAACCCGAACTGTCCCGGCAACTGCGCGACAACAAACTGAACGCGCTGGAAAGCGGCCATCCCGACGTCATTGTCACGGCCAATATCGGCTGCCAGTCGCACCTCGACGGTGCCGGCCGAACCCCGGTCCGGCACTGGATCGAACTGGTCGAAGCCGCGCTGCCCTCAACGATCCCCGGAGAAACCCCATGAAGAGCAAAGCCATCCTCAGCCAGGCCGAAGTCAGCCAGATCCTCGCGGCCGCACGCACCGAGGCACAGAACAACCAATGGGCCGTGACCATCGTGGTTGTCGACGACGGCGGCCATCCCCTCGCCCTCGAACGCCTCGACGGTTGCGCGCCCATCAGCGCCTACATCGCCACCGAAAAGGCCCGCACCTCGGCGCTCGGGCGGCGTGAATCCAAAGGTTATGAAGAGATGGTCAATGGTGGTCGCTATGCGTTTTTGTCGGCACCGCTGCTGACGTCCCTTGAAGGTGGCGTGCCGATCATCGTTAACGATCAGGTGGTCGGCGCGGTCGGGGTGTCTGGCGTCAAGGCCGAGCACGATGCGCAAGTGGCGAGGGTTGGGGCGCAGTGTTTGCACGGATGATCCTTCCCCCGCTCCTTGTCACGAATGTCCGGTAAAAGTCTAGGGTGCAGGTCGGTTGAAAACGATGTAAAGCGGGCCAAGCCCTGACTCGACCGGGAACACCAGGATGTAGTCGTCAAACCGGTCATGCGCCTGCTCTGCATTGGCCTCAATTGTCGGCACTCGCGCGGACTGAACAAACCCCACACCACGCTGTTGGGTCGGTGTTGCATCCGGACCGGTTTCAAGGGAAATCGGAGCAGCCCAGTGGACAGTAACGGCTGAAGAACCCTCAGGAGAAAAGCTGAAACTGTTCCGGTGCCGATCCTGCTTCACCGCTCTGACCCTGACGCCAGAGATCGAACGACAGCCTCCGCAAGCCGTGACGTAAACCTGCGACAACGTTTTGATCTCGCGCAAACCCTGGAACATTTTGCCGGGCTTGGCGGGAACTGCCGCGGCGCTCATGCGAAAAGGTAGATCGGCCTCGGCCTGGTTCGCGGCCAGGTGTTGCCAATCCTGCCCTTCGATGGGCAGAAGTTCGGACAACGGGACGCTGACACCGAACAGCTGAGTGTCTGCCCGGCTGGAAAAGGCGAAGCTCAATACGGCAGCACGCTGGTTCCCTGTGTCCGGTTCGCTTGAGGTGTTCTGCCAGGAAAACTCGGCAACCGTCGAGCGTATCGCTTTAAGCAAATCCGTCTGCTGAGATGCCAGCAACGCAGGTGAACCGCCTGTCAGCAAAAGATCGGGACGTTTCTCGGCGAAAGCGAGCGGGGCGCTGATCGTGTACACCGTTTGTGTAGAACTGCGCGAATCAATCAAGTGTTGATGCGCCGCTATCAGCAATGCTTCCGCTTCATCATGCAGAGTGCGATGGCGCTGGGAAATGCTTGCCAGTCGTGAGATGTAGCGATCATGGGTGGCGTTGATCTGCTGCACAAGGCTCTGCCATTGCGCTTGCCCGGATTGCGCATATGTCAGGCTTCGCTGAGCGCCGCTTTGGACAAACTCCACTCTCATTTTCCAGAACTCATACTTTCTGACGGCCATCAGTGCTTTATGCTGAGCAACTTCCAGGGTACGTATGCCGGTTTCCTGATTGGGGATGTCCAGACGGGTGTTCTTTTGACTTTGAAGGTTCCTGATCTGCAGCTCGAAATGGCCGAAAGCTTCTTCAACGACCTGACCTGAGACAGCCACATCCGCCGCGATTTTTTCGACCTCGGCCTGGCTCCTGAGCAAAGGGGTTAGCGGCGCAACGGGTGGTTTGGCAACAGGAATGTCCTCGCCTTTGAATGCCGGCATTCCTTGTTGGTGATGCCATGTTCTGACGTGGTGGACCATGGCTGCCGGGCTGTTGGTGTTGGACTTGTCTGTAGGGTAGAACAGCAAGTCAGCCCCTTGGGGATGACCAACGATCCGGTCGAAATGGTTGATCAGTCGGTCATGTTCCGGTTTCGGTAGATCAACGGCCCAGATTTTGTTGACCAGTGCCTGGAATTCCAGAGCGGTGTAATCCTTGAGCGTGGCTTTAAGTTCCATCTTGAATTCTTCCTTGGTTATTCGCACGACGAAGACAGCGCACCTGTTCACTCCAGATGAACAGGTGCCAATCTATTACGGCTGGTATTGGTTATTCCGGCTTGAATCCTGGTTTGTTACTGGCTGCACGCCATTCCTTGACTTCTTTCAGGATGCCTTCGGGACTGTCTTCCTGGCCTTCCTTTGGGTAGAAGATGACGTCGGAACGGTCTGGATGTTCGGAGACCACCTCAAAATGCTCCACGCGTTCAATTGAAAATTTATCAAACTCGTCCGAGGTTAAACCCTCCCCTCCATAAAAAAGTTCTCTCAGGAACTCCAGAAATTCAGACTCTGTGTAATCTTCAAGACGTGTAGTGTTTTTCATAATCAATTACCTCCTTTATGTACCAGAACATGCCGTCTCGGCGTCATCACGACAATATTTTCCATGTCGTAAACCGCTCCTCCTTGTGCAATTTCCAATTGATGATGAAGCTCGAATTTTACTCGACCTCCGTACTGGTCATTTGCGCTCGGGTAAGGCGCCAGCCCCTTTTGCATAAACCTCAGATTTCTAGCACTGAATTGCGTTCTCAGCTCAGGATCCGCCGCAACCGCCTTCCAGAACGCCCGCCTAAATTCATGAAAATTACGAAACTCCTTCCACCGCAACTGTTCTGCAATTTCTCATGGCACCGGTGCTCCCTCACCCCTCGCATCGTCTCCAAGCCAAACCTCCGAGACGTCGGATCCCCAACCTGTAGCAATGCCGGGGTCATCACGTCGGTCTCGGAACAGCACATCCGACGAGGGCAGTACCATATCCCCTGGGAACCCGGGAATACTCGCACCAATCTCCCCTTCATCAACCGCCGGAAATGTCTCGTTTTGCGGTAGGACCGGGATGGCCGGGTTGCCGGGATAAACCACCGGTGGGATGGAGGGGATTGGCGATGTCGTCGAACCCAGATGTTCGCTGCCCGGCGGCACCAACGGTGTCCAGGTGCCAACAGGCGGAATCGGCCACGGCACAACCGCTGGAACGATGCCCAACCACCCTTCTGCACTTTGCGGTGTCTTGATGCTGATTTTGTCGAGGTTGAACGGATCAGCCCAGAACTCCGGCCGCTCCTGATATCGCAATTCGAACTCGCGGTTCTCACCCACCCATGCACTTTTCGGCGCGTACGGGGCGAAGCCTTGTTCGACTCGTTTTTTGTTCACCTCATCGAGTGGATGGCTCAGGACTGAGTGCTCGCCGAGCATTCGCCACAACGCCTCATCGAACGCCCCGAAAGACTTGAATTCCCTGCCTCGGAACTGATCGCCAATCTGACTCGGGATCGCTGCGCCCGCCGTCTGACTCGCGCCTTTCCACCAATCAGCCGTCGGTGATTGGCCGGTTCCGGTGACAACACCAGTGCCCATGGGTGGAACGTTGAAGGACAGGTAGGTCGGTGGAAGGCCGGGCACGCAGATAATGCAATCCTGAATGCGCAAATCAACACCCGTCGGGATGTCCTGAATCTGCGGTTCCGTGACGGTCAGTCGAGCCTGACTGCCGATATTCGCCGTGGCGTCAGGAGTGAACTGCACATACCTGGCCGGTGAGCCAGGAACCTCGGCGGTGTAGATGCCTGTCTGCGGGTCGAGCACTGCATTAACGACCGGGACGCTTGAATCGATATCGCCACCCGTCGCGGCGACAACGATCGCGGTTCCTTCCGGTGTCGCTACAGGTTTGAGCCGGTATTCCACCTCCACCGAACCGCCTGCATCAGCAGCTGCCCGCATCTCTTGAGGGTCATGAAGCTCCAGAGCGTGAGCCGGGACTGCGACAGCCTCAAATAACCGATGTCGTTGCTCAGGGGTTAACTCGCCGTTGCCCAGTTCACGAGTCGGATAAAACACTCCCGCCATTAACAACGCAGCTTGCGGACGCGTGACCGTGCTCAAGACGCTGCGTACAACGAAGGCCGCACGCGTTACTGCGGTTACCAGATTTCGCGCATCAGCCCATTCTCCCCCGTGGCTGGGCAATACCCCGGCAGAAAGCGCTGACGATGTGGCCGGTAATTGAAAGGTGTTGGCCTGCCTGACCCGTTCGAGGCGAGCATCCTCATCAACCTGCTGCTTGAACCGCATGCGTGCGTCACGCTGCTCGGCGTGTTGCAGATGGCGTTCCCAGAGTGCCTCCCGCTCACGCCAGACGATGCTCTGCTCGGCATGGTGAGTGGCCAGTGCGTTGGATTTATGGGTGAGCGCGTCGATTTGCGCCGGCAGCAGTCGCGCTTCATGAGCCGCGTTGTAAGCGCGCTCCCAGATCTGATGGCCACCCGTCAGCGCATCACCGAACTGCCCGAGTCGTGTCTGATAGTCGTCGGCGGTACGCGCGAGCGGATCGTGCCCGTCGAATGACCGGGCAAGTGCCTCGAGTCGCCAGCGTGGTGCCGTTTTGCCGCCGATATTTCATTTTCAAGTGACGAAGCGGGTTGCTCGGCTCTGGCGGCAAAACTTCGGTCAATTTCAGCTCTGGTTGCGTTTTGAAGCTGGGTGAATTGTGCGAGTAATTGATTGCGCGCATAGATGCGTGCCTGCTCCCGGGCTTGCGCGGCGGCGGCCAGTGCCTGCGCTTCTTGCTCTGCCTTGTTCCGGTTGTACTCTTCCTTGGCTCGCCTTCGTGCCTCTTTCGTGCTTTTGCTGGGACCACTAATTGCGCCTGAGGCTCCTACGCGGTTGCCTCCAGAACTTCCGCCCGCCACCTCCCGAGCCACCACCGCCGCCCGAAGCAGGCGGGCCGGACCTGATGACGACGTCTCCTGACGTCCCATCGTTGAATCGTTGTGCCATACAGTCTCTCCTTGTCTGTAGGGCACAGCATGTCGATGGGGGAATGGCGAGGTGCGGTACATATGTATCGCAGGGGATTTATTTCGTAGATTGACGCTTTCTGCACGGCTGAGTCGCGAGCCTACATAAACCCTGTTCATGCGCTTAACTGACAGGGACTCGTCAACGTCAAAGAGGAAGCGCACCGATGCCCCGTCTCACTGCGAAAGACTTCGCCCCGGAACTGCTCGAACTCTACGACTACTACGCCCATGGCAAGATCAACCGGCGCGAATTCCTGGACCGTGCGGCGTTGTTCACCCTGGGCGGTTTGACGGCCAGCGCCTTGCTGGCCGCTCTGAGTCCAAACTATGCGCTGGCCGAGCAGATTGAGTTCACCGACCCGGACATCATCGCCGAATACATCACCTACCCCTCCCCCAAAGGCAACGGATCGGTTCGCGGTTATCTGGTGCGTCCGGCCAAAGCCACCGGCAAGGTGGCGGCCGTGGTGGTCGTGCATGAAAATCGCGGGCTCAACCCGTACATCGAGGATGTCGCACGGCGGTTGGCCAAGGCCGGTTTCATCGCGCTCGCTCCCGATGGACTGACCTCGGTGGGCGGCTATCCCGGCAACGATGACAAAGGTCGGGAGCTGCAGGCGACCGTTGACCCTGAAAAGCTCATGAATGATTTTTTCGCCGCCATCGAGTGGCTGATGAAACACGACGCGAGCAGCGGAAAAGTCGGCATCACCGGCTTCTGCTACGGCGGTGGCGTGGTCAATGCCGCAGCGGTGGCCTATCCGGAGCTGGGCGCCGCCGTGTCCTTTTATGGCCGACAGCCCGAGGCCAAGGATGTCCCTCGAATCAAGGCACCGGTGATGCTTCATTACGGTGAACTGGACACGCGCATCAACGAAGGATGGCCCGCTTACGAGCAGGCTTTAAAAGCGGCAGGCAAGACTTATGAAGCCTATATCTACCCCGGTGCCAACCACGGTTTCCATAATGACTCGACGCCGAGATACGACGAGGCCGCCGCCAAGCTTGCCTGGGAAAGAACACTGAACTGGTTCCGGCGCTACCTGGTTAGCACAAAAAACGCCAAGCAGTGATTCATCTCTATGTTTTTTAGAGTGCCAAATCCCATGAGCAACATTGATTTTCTATCGCAAAGAACCCCACTCTTCAGCATTGTTCTGGTCAATTACAAGACCATCGAAATAACCCGGATTTGCCTCGACCTGCTGCGTCAGCACTTGGGCGAAAGCAACATCCCGGTCTGGGTAGTCGATAACGATTCCGCCGATGAAAGCACCGATTATCTGCGCACACTGGGCTGGATCAACCTGATCGAACGACCCTCTCCCGAAAAGGAACCGGGCCATATTGCACACGGAAAAGCACTCGACATGGTGCTGGAGCGGGTTGAAACCGACTATCTGTTTTTGCTGCACACCGACACGTTCATTTTCGACAAGAATGTGTTTTCGATGATGTTGAGCAAATGCATTAATAAACCGAACGTCGTGGCCATCGGATGCGTAGAACAAATCAACCGCGGCACCACGAGAACCCTTTGGCGCTTTAGCTCACGACTGGTCAAACATCACGTCAGACGCCTGAAACTGTCCCTGGGATTACGCTCCAGAGAGCCAAAGCCCTACAGGGAGGTTTATTTGAAAAGCTTCTGTACCTTATGGAACTGCAAGCTGATGAAACAACACGGCATGCATTTTCTGATGGATGATCGCGTACCCGGTTATACCCTCCAAGACCGCATGACCCAGCTGGGCTATGTTGTTGAACTGTTGTCGACGCGCAAGATATTCAGCTACCTCGACCATATTCAGGCCGGCACCGTCGCGGCCGCTGGTGGTTACGAAACAACGCATAGACGAATGAAGATGTACAACGACATCCTTAAACGCTTGAACAGTGAACACAGCCAGGTTTCGTCTTCACATGAAAAATAGTGCGTGTAACGCTACCTGGAAGTACCCCAGGTTGTTATGAATAGTTTATTGGAGCGGTAATGAGACCCATCACGCAGACACTGCCCATCACCGTTACGCCAGAGCTTGATTTCGACCAGAACGCCGCCAGCTCGCTGGGTCAGTCGCTCGCAGTTACTTACGCTCAGGCCACCCCCTTTCCACACATCGTCATTGACGACTTTTTACCGCAAGACCTGATTGCGAGCATCTGCTCGCACTTTCCAGTCGAGCCAACCAGCAACGAAATGCATTATGAGCGCGGCTACAAAGGTCAGCACAAACGGCAAATCAGCCCCAACGAATGCGATCCCTATTTGAAGACGGTTTTCAACGCCTTCAACTCTGCACCCATGTTGCAGTTTCTTGAAAAACTAACAGGCATCGAAGGCTTGATACCCGATCCTTACTTTACGGGCGGCGGGCTGCATGAAACGAAAAAGGGTGGTTTCCTGGGAGTGCACTCGGACTTCAGGCTCAACAAAAAACTGAATATCGAGCGCAGACTGAATGCCATTATTTATCTGAATCAGGATTGGCAAGAGTCATACGGTGGCAACCTGGAGCTATGGGATGTCGGGATGAAGACTTGCCTTAAGAAAGTCCTGCCGCTCTACAACCGCTGTGTCATTTTCAACACCGACAAGGACAGCAACCATGGGCACCCGGAGCCTCTGACGACACCGGAACACATTACGCGCCGGTCCATCGCGCTGTACTACTACACCGCAGCCACCGTGGTTGCCGACCCTGCGCAAAGAAACAAAACTCATTACAAACCAAGGCCCAAGGATCGTTTGAGCCTCAAGTACTACCTCAACAAGCTCATCAAGAAAAAGACCTGACGAGTCGCGCCTACCCCACCACATCAATCAACTGCTCGCGCTGCGCCCCCGTCAGCATCGGACCGAACCCCGCACCGGCATTTTCCGCCATGTAGCGCGGGTTGCCGGTGCCGGGGATGACGCAGGTCACCGCCGAATGCGCCAGCAAAAACTTGAGCGCCAGTTGTGCCCAACTGGTGACACCGACTTGCGAGGCCCATCCCGGTAACGGCTTGCCCTTCAAGCGGGCGAGCAAATCACCGCCACCGAATGGCCGGTTGCAGATCACCGCCACGCCGCGTTCCCGACACAGCGGCAGGATGCGTTTTTCGACGCCTCGATCATCCAGCGCATAGTTGATCTGCAAAAAATCCAGTGGCTCGGCTTTCAGCACCGCTTCCACTTCGTCGTACGCCGACGCGGTGTAATGGGTGATGCCGATGTAGCGAATGCGCCCTTCTTCCTTCCATTGGCGCAACGTTGGCAAATGGGTTTTCCAGTCCAGCAGGTTGTGAATCTGCATCAGATCGATCCGGTCGGTCTGCAGCAGTTTGAAAGACTGCTCCATCTGCGCGATGCCTTCTTCACGGCCACGGGTCCACACCTTGGTCGCCAGAAACGCCGGTGAGCGCGGCTTGTGGATCGACAGCAGTTCGCCGGTGGTCTGCTCGGCGCGGCCATACATGGGCGAGCTGTCGATCACCGTCCCGCCCTTTTCGAACAACGCACTGAGGACGGCGGGCAGGTTTTTGTAGGCCGGATCGGCAGGCGCGACATCAAAGCCGCGATAGGTGCCCACGCCGACAATGGGCAATGGCTCGTTGCTGGAAGGAATGGCGCGGGTCAGCATGTTCTTGCCTCCTGTTTCCTTCGACGGCGCGGTGGCTGCAAAGGCCGGATCGAAAGTGAGCACCGCCGAAGCACCGGCAGCCAGCGTGAGTATTTGTCGACGCGTGTATCCATCAGTGTGGCTCATGGTTTCGTCCTTCCACTGCTTTGCTGTTTGCCTGTTGCGCCTGCTGCCCGGCCAGCCACACACATAACCCGCCCCACAGCCCGGCAAACGGCACGATCACCAGCGCCACCAGACCAAAACCCGCGCCCAATGCCGTCAAGCCGGCGGACAACCAGCCGCTGGCCGCGTCGCCGCCGCGATACACCAGGGTTTCGATCACATTCTTGGCCTTGTACTTTTCCTCGCGGCTGACCACCGTCCACAGCACTTCACGCGCCGGACGCACGATGGCGAATTCGACCGCACGGCGCAGCCCTTGGGCCATGGCGACGGTTGTTGGCACCGGTGCGAGGGCCATGGCCGCGAATGCCACGATCGTCGCCAATGGCAACGCGGCCAGCGCCCCGCCAATGCCGATCAGCCGGATCAACGGCGCCGTCAACAGCAACTGGAACGTCAAGGTCAGCGCCGACACGGTCAAATCGACCACGGCGAAGAATTGCGTCCTGCTGGCCACATCAGAATAGCTGCCAGCGACGATTCGACCCTGTTCGAAATACAACAAGGTCGCGGCGCTGGTGTGCAGCAGCATGAACGCCACCATTGCCAACAAATATCGCGAGCGCAAAATCAGCATAATCCCCGCCAGCATGCTGCCGCCCAGACGCCGATCATCCAGCGAACGGCGACCGGACTGCGATGCAGTGCGCAGCAACAGCGCCCGATAGCAACGCACCGCGACTTCCAGCAGCACCGCCGCCGAAAAGGTCAACGCCACCGGGCCAAGACGCGTGGCCATCGTCGCGGCCAACAACGGCCCGATAAACGTTCCAAGGGTGCCGCCCGCCGCGATGAAGCCGAACAACCGTCGCCCCTGTTCGCTGGAAAACCGGTCCACCAGCACGCTCCAGAAGATCGAGACGATGAACAGGTTGTAAATGCTGATCCATACAAAAAACACCCGCCCGACGTCTATCGGCGCGATACGGTTGGCGATCAACACGCCAAACAGCAGCATCGACACGGCGATCAGGCGATAGATCAACGGCACGAAGCGCGTGGCCGGCAGCCGCGAGGCCAAGGCACCAAATACCGGCACCATCAGCAGCATCACCACGAAGGTGGCAGTGAACAGCCACTGCAATTTATCGGCGCCGCCCTCCAGCCCCAAGGCATCCCGTAGCGGTCGCACCAGGTAATAACTGGCCAGCACACAGAAATGGAACGCAAAACCCAGCACCAGGGCCGCCCTTTCGCCGGGCAAAACGTCGAGCCATTTGCCAACGATGGGCATCGGTGCCCTCCTCCACGGCCAGGGCCGGCGCGCGCCGCTGTCGTTCAACTACACTCTGACAGCGATCAGCCGTCGCGGTCGTCAGGCCCAGAGTAGTCAATGCCACCCACTAACGTTAGCCGAATGTCGCGCATGCTGATGTATCTCGTCGTCATCGTTGGCGCGTTGTACCTGGCGCTGTGTGTCGCGCTGTTCGTGTTCCAGCGCGCCCTGATCTACTTCCCGCAACCCGCTGCGCCCGGCGCCCCCGGAACGCTGCTAACGCTGACGGTGGCAGACGCACAGGTACAGGTCACCGTCAGACCGCACGCCGGGCCCAATGCATTGATTTATTTTGGTGGCAACGCCGAGGACGTTTCGCGAAACCTGCCGGAATTCTCCCAGGCGTTCCCCGACCATGCGCTCTATTTGCTGCACTACCGGGGTTTTGGCGGCAGCACCGGGTCGCCTTCCGAGGAGGCGATTTCACGCGATGCCATGACCTTGTTCGACAAGGTCTACGACACACATCCGCACATTGCAGTGGTGGGTCGCAGCCTCGGTTCGGGCGTCGCCGTGCGCCTCGCGAGCCAGCGCCCGGCCGCGCGACTGATCCTGATCACACCCTACAACAGCCTTGAGGATCTCGCCGTCCGCCAATACCCGATTTTCCCGGTGAAATGGCTGCTGCAGGACAAGTTCGAATCGTGGAAATACGCCGCGCATATCTCGATACCGACGTTGTTGCTGGCGGCCGAACAGGACGAAGTCATCCCGCGCTCAAGCACCGAACAACTCTACGAACATTTCGCCAAAGGTGTGGCGACCCTGAAGGTCCTTCCGGGCGTGGGGCACAATTCGATCTCCGACAGTCCCGAATACCTGAAGCTGATGGAGGACGGGCTGTAGCGAACTCGATCATTTGCGCGCCAGCTTAAAGCGCACGCAATCTTCGTAGAAACTCTGCCGCAGCGCCGCGGGCTTGATCCGCGACGGGCTGTCGTAGGTTTGCTCGGTAATACCCATCGCCGTCATGCGCATCCACGGCTTGCTGAACTTGTAGGTCTGTAATTTCTGCCGGGCGGCGTACAACGAAACGCCCGCCAGTTTGAGTTCCTGGGCTCTTGCTGCAGTGCCCGCGCCCCAGCTGCACATGTACCGGTCATTGCTTTGAAGCTCTTTGGCCTGGACGGAGACAGCGATGCCAGTCAGGCCCAACGAAATCAGTGCGATCCATACATTGCGCATTTAAAGCCAGCCCTAACCACCTGAAATTAAAGTGATTCTGTCTGTAACTTTCGGGCTTCGGGGCCAGCAAAATGCCTTGATTCAAACCGCGTCAGTTTCCCGAGACCAGTTTGAGGCCGATAACGCCGCCCAGGATGACAACAATGCACAACACCCGCAGCAGCGTGGTGGAGTCGCCCAACACCGCCATCCCCAGAATGGCGGATCCTCGATTGACGGAACCACAATCCGACCGCGCGCTGGTCGAGTGCCTGCTGGCGGCCGGCATCGCCGAGCAGCACCAAATGAATCGGCCAGCGGCTTGAAAATGCGTTCCAACTAGCTATTTACCCGGTTACGCCCATTGCGCTTGGCCTGGTAGAGCGCGTCATCGGCGCGGGTCACCAGGCTGTCCAGACTCTCACCGGATTGCGCAAAGGCCACGCCGAAGGACGCCGTGATCGTATCGAGCACTTTGCCGTCGACACGCGCCTTGATCCGTAACGCCTGGATTTTCACCCGCAGTTGCTCGGCAAAAACCCCGGCACTCGCCAGGTCGGCGCAGTGTTCCAGAATGACGCAGAACTCCTCGCCACCGTAACGCGCCGCCGTGGCGTGGGGTGGCAGCGAACTGCGCAGTACTTGCCCGACATGTTGCAGGACGCGGTCGCCCAACGGGTGGCCGTACTGGTCATTGAATTGCTTGAAGTGATCGATATCCAGCATGACCAGCGCCACGCCCCGGTCAGTATTACTCAGCGCCTGCTCCAGCAAACGGGTGAAGGCTGTCCGGTTGAGCAGCTCGGTCAGGCCATCGAGTGTCGCCGCCAGTTGTGCCCGTTCAAGTTTGCTGCGCAGGTTTTTGATCTCGTTCTGGGCCGAGTGCAACTGGGAGAGGAAGCGTTCCTGCTGGTTCTGCATGAGCTGGGTGCTCTGTTGCAGCTCGCTCAAAATATCCGGCAAACGCTCGGTGGCGGGTAACTCAAGCATTTCCAGGCAACGTCCCAGACTGCTTTGAAAGTTGAGATTGCCCTCGACGCTGCGCGAAACGTCGCGCTGCATGTCATCCACCAGATTGATTGCCTGTTGCTGCCCGGCGCGGGCCTCCGCCAGCTCGTCGCGAATGATGTAGTCGCGAAACAGCCGGGTGGCGGATTCCGGCGGGAAACAATCGAAGTCCTTGACCACCCGGTCCAGGTGTCGATTGAGCTCGGGGTCCAGGCCTTTGCTGTAGGTGTACCAGAGCGCGTAATGCACCGGATTGGGCGGGATGTTGTGACGAACCATCAGCGGGATGGCTTGTTTGAGCAGCGCCGCAGCCTCGCGGGAATCTTCCGGATACAGCGCCAGGGCAGTCGCACGCGTCTCTATTTGGCTCATGTCATCACTGTGGTTGTTAATGATTGGCAAATGCAAAACGCTGCGAGCATAACCAGACGCGTGGCAAACGGCTATCTCAACGTTTAACAACCGACCTTGTAGAAGCTAGCTTGCTCGCGATGGTGTGTCAGCCACATCGGGGTGACTGACACACCATCGCGAGCAAGCTCGGCTCCTACATGGGTTACTCAGCTGCCCGCACCACCGTGCGCCTCTTCGAAGAAGTAGTCCTTCCAGGTGGCCGCCTTGTTTTTCAGTACGCCCAGTTCCTGCAGTTTCTCGGCGTAGATCGCCGTGCGCTGCGGCACAACCGTAAAGTTGATTTCGGGATCGTTGACGATTTGCTCAACCAGCGGCAGGGACAACTTCGATTGCTCGACGCGGATGTAGGTCTGGGCGGCTGCGGACTTGTCGGCCTTGATGATTTTTTCCGCTTCGGCGAGCGCGTCGTAAAACGCCTTGTAGGTCTTCGGGTTTTCGTCGTGGAATTTTTCCGTGGTGTACAGCACGTTGAACGTGGCCTGCCCGCCCAACACGTCGTAGGAACTCAGCACCTTGTGCACGTTGGGGTTCTGCAGTTCCTGGTACTGGAACGGCGGGCTGGAAAAGTGCGAGTTGATTTCAGAACCGCCGGCGATCAGCGCCGCCGTCGCATCCGGGTGGGCCAGGCTGATCGAGATGTCGTCAAATTTCTTGTAGTGCTCATTGCCAAACTGCCTGGCCGTTTCGATCTGCAAGGTGCGTGACTGGAAACCCACCCCAGCCGCCGGCACGGCGATGCGATCCTTCTCGGTGAAATCGGTCAGGCTCTTCACGTTCGGATTATTGGTCAGCAGGTAGTTAGGCATCGAGCCCAGCGAGGCGATGGCCTTGACGTTCTGTTTGCCCTTGGTTCGATCCCAGATAGTCAGCATTGGCGGCACGCCTGCCGATACCACATCCAGCGCACCGGCCAACAGCGCTTCATTCATCGCAGTGGCACCGGAGATGCTGTTCCAGTCGACCTTGATATCCAGGCCCTGTTCCTTGCCGTGTTTCTCGATGAGCTGCTGGTCGCGAACCACATCCAGAATCAGGTAACCGATACCGAATTGCTGGGCGATGCTGATCTTGCCTTCAGCTTGCGCGCCGGGACTGAGTAACGCACTGACCGCTGCTGCCGCGGCTACCAATAATGTCAACGCTGAACGCTTGTAGGGAGTCGGCATGAAGTTCTCGCTGTGAGTGACCCTTACGCAAAAAAAGCGCGACGCCCAAGCGCCACGCTTCGTAGAACAATAAAGCTAAACGATCTTAAAAATCACATATAAATATCTTTTTCGAATTAGCTTAAACCTTTGCGTTGCTTCTGCTTCTCTCTAATCCCTGCGGCTTGCAGCCGGATCCAATCACCTGGTCGTCATGCATCTGGAGGATGAAATCAAAATAACCAAAAGGTATTAATAAATACAAAATCAGTATTTATCGTTATAAAAATATCCGCGTAATCTCAAGCCATTCCGTCATTCATCACGACAGTGAAGTGCCCTATGAATCCGACTGCCAACGTTATCGATTTCGTCATCCACCACAAACGCAAACAGGCTCAGCAACGGGCACGGGCCATGTGGGAGATGTACGCTCGAAACGCCGGTTTACAGGCCTTTCACTGGGTACAGCCAACTGATTCGACAGGGACCCGTCAGGCGTGAATATTCGTGAACCCTCGCGCTTTCTGGCGAGCGCCGACGAACCCGTGCTGGATTTGAACGCTCTGGAGTCGCTGGAGGAAGATCCGATCTGCGAGCGGGTCGCGCAAAACCTGCAGCGTTTGCGAGGCAAGCGTCATCTGTCCCTCGATGCCCTGTCGCGGCAATGCGGTGTGAGTCGGGCGATGCTGGCGCAGATTGAATCCGGGCGCAGCGTGCCGTCGATCAAAGTGCTGTGCAAAATTGCCAGAGGCTTGAAGGTGTCGGTGGCCGCCTTTCTGGAGCATCGGGCGTTCGAAGGTGTGGCGGTATTGTCAGCGAACCAGAGCAAACGCCTGGTCAGTGCCAGCGGTGCATTTGTCAGCCGGGCGCTGTTTCCGTTTGACGTGGCGCGTCAATCGGAGTTTTACGAACTGCGTTTGAGTCCATTGGGTGAGGACGTATCCGAGGGTCACGGCCCTGGCGTGCAGGAGAATCTGGTGGTGTCACAGGGCGTGCTGGAAATCAGCGTCAACGATGAGCGCTACCTGCTTTCAACCGGCGATTCGATTCTTTTTTATGCCGACCAGCCCCACCGCTATCGCAACCCTGCCGACAGTGAATCGGTGGCGTATCTGGTGGTGACTTACCCGGAACGCCTGGATTGACGACCACCTGAATCCGGACTGGCAAATACCGAAACCGTAGGAGCACGGCTTGCCGGCGAAGGCGTTCTCAAGGGCCCCTTCGCCGGCAAGCCGTGCTCCTACGAAAAGCGCTTCACACGCTGAATGATCAGCAGGTGCAGCACATCAGCGGCATGCCGTTGCAGCTCATCATCATCGGCATGCTGCAATCGTTCATCATTTTCATCATCAGGGCGCAGCAGTTTTTCATCATGTCCATGTTCATGCCGGCCATCGGCATGATTTTGCACATCATGCAATCGGCCATCATGGTGCATTCCATCACGCACTTCATCGACGGCATCGGCATGCCCATCATCGGCATTGGCATCATCATGTTCATCATCGGCATGGCCATGCTCGCCGGGGACATGCACATCATGCTCATGTTGCCGCAGTGCATCATCATCGGCATGCCGCAGTTCATCATCATCTGCATCATTTCGGCGCTGTTCTTGAACATCGCCATGTCCACGCCAGCGGCCGGCATCATCTTGCACATCATGCCGTCGTCCATCATTTCGCAGGTCATGGTCGCCATCATCATCGGCATGCCCATCATCGGCATCATTGGCATGTTGCCGTTCATCGGCACTTGCATCTGCATGGCGTTCATCATGGTGTTGCTCCCTGAAGGATTGAATAGTTGGACGAAGCTGATGGGGCCGATTCTAAGGATTGGGTCAGGGGCGACAAGATGACCATCGAGCAGCGGAATCTGATGCTGGAACCGCTTTAGCGAGGTGGACAGAGCGTGCTTTTCTGCTGTGACGACTATCTGGATTTGATTGCAGACATAACGAAAACCACAACGCCGTTTTCGCGGTCATGGATATGCAAAGGGGGTCTATTTAAATAACCGAAAGAAATAATCGTTCTAACTGACTGAGCGATTTTTCAATCACAGCTTATTTCAGGCAAAAAAAATCCCGGGCAGCTGATGGACGCCCGGGATTTAAAAATGCATAAACCGTGGTGGTGAACGCGGGGCGGATATTACGGAATATTTCACCGTGTAACAAGATATTTTGACTCACCATCCGGTTACTAAATTTTCTAACCCCTTAAATATCCACACTTTTTTTAAGGTCGAGTGACGATAAGCGGTCATCTACAAGTACCAGCGATATTCCCGGGCACTGATGTCCTGCAGAAATGCCAAATGATCCTGACGCTTGTTTTCGCAATACACATTCACGAACTCTGCGCCCAATCCCTCGCGCAATTGCGCATGGCTTTGCATTGAACGCACGGCCTCCAACATCTCCAGCGGGAAATCGATTCCACTGCCACGATCTTCATTGAGCGGTGCGATCGGTTCACGACCGGCTTCCAGTCCTTGTTCCAGCCCCACCAGAATCGCCGCCAGTACCAAGTAAGGGTTGGCGTCGGCGCCGGCGAGGCGATGTTCGATCCGCAGATTTTTCGCGTCCGACTCCGGTACCCGCAGGCACGCGTCGCGATCTTCAAAACCCCAACTGGCACGTGTCGCTACATTCACGGTGCCGCTCAAGCGACGCATTGCGTTGTGGTTCGGCGCAAAGATCGGCATGCAATGCGGCAACAGTTCCAGGCAACCGGCCACCGCATAGCGCAGCGGTTGTTGGTCGTTGGCCGCCAGCAGGTTGTTGCCCGCCTCGTCATACAGACTCACATGAACATGCATGCCGCTGCCGGGGTGTTGCAGGTAAGGTTTGGCCATGAAACTGGCGCGGTAGTTGTGCTTCATGGCCACGCCGCGGGTGCTGCGGCAAAACAGGGCGGCCCAATCGGCGGCACGCAGCCCGTCATTGAGGTGACCGAAGTTGATCTCGAACTGGCCCGGGCCCAATTCGGCGGTGATCACCGTGGTGTCGATGCCTTGCGCTCGCGCGGTCTCGACCATTTCATCGAGCACCGGCGCAAACCGCGACAGTCGTTCAATGTGCATGTTCGGCTGATCGTCCGCATCATCGGTCAGCGGATCGCGCGCGAACTGCGGCAAGCCGTCGCGCAACTGGCGATCGAACAGGTAGAACTCCAGCTCGAAGGCCACCACCGGGAAAATCCCTTTGCGACCGAGCCGTTCCAGCACCTGCGCCAACACTTCCCGCGGTTCGAAGACGATCGGTTTTTCAGTGCCGCTGGAGGTGATCAGCATCTGCCCCAGGGGCTGCTTATCCCAGTCGACGATTTTCAGCGTGCCCGGCACCAGACGGCGCGGCGCATCCGGATCGCCGTCGTTGAAACAGTAGTCGCCGATTTTGAACAGCCCACCCTGGGTGCCCAGCAACACACAATTCTGCGGCAGCTTGAGCGCGCTGCCCGCGGCGACTTTTTCAAGCATCTCGATCGGGTAGCGCTTGCCGTAGAAATGCCCGGGGATGTCCAGGGAAATCAGGTCCACGTAACGCACATCCGGGAAGCGCTGACGAAACGCGCGAACTTCAGCGACCAGATCAGAGCAGACAGCATCCATCATGTTGTTCCTTGTTGTTTTTATCAGGTGTAAACCCAGAGCACCCGGGTGAGCTGATCGGAGAGATTGCCGTAGCGGCAATGGGTATGGCTGGCGAGCTGAAAGCTGTCCCCTGCCCCCAGAGTGACCGGTTGATCGTCATCCAGCCAAAGTGTCAGTTGCCCTTCGAGCACGTAACCGCCCTGCTCCGAGCTGTCGTTCATATGCCGGTCGCCGCTGCTGGCGCCGGGTTCGAGCCGGCTTTCGAGCATCGAGAACGACGCGCGCATTTTCGGCGAGACCAGGATGTCGGTGATGCCGTCGGCGTAATACAGCGTGCGGCGCTCGTCCGGCCGGGTCACCCACGGCAAGGCCATGGGTTTGGGCAGGCTGTAGAAATAGGTGGTCGGCACGCCGAGGGTTTCGCTGATGGCGGTCAGGTCCGCTACCGTCGGCCGTGACAGTCCACGCTCGACTTGCGAGAGGAATCCGACGGAGCGACCGATTTTGTCCGCCAGTTCTTTGAGCGTGTATTTTTTGTGTTTGCGCAGGTCCTGAATCAGGATCGCCAACGCCGAGATTTCTTCTTGCCTGTCCATCTGAAAGCTTCCAGAAAATGTGCGAATCAAAGGCTGTCGCGTAAGCGATACCAGGCCTTGCCGATGGCTTCCAGCGGTGCGGCCATGTACTTGCCGCCAGGGAAAGTCCCGTTGACCAGGCCCTGATACAAGGCCAGCTCATCCGGCTGACCCAGTATCGCGTCGGACACGGCACGGGCCCCGGCCAGGGTCGGTAGCACGCCGTGGCCGGAGTAACCCTGAAGCCAGTAGAGATCGCCGCGACGACCGATATCTGGCGTGCGCTTGAGGGTGAGATCGATGTGCCCGCCCCAGGCGAATTCCAGTTCTACATCCTTGAGCTGTGGAAACACCCGTTGCAGAAAGGGTCGGGTCGCCGCGGCGATGTCCTTCGGCATGCCACCCAGGTAGGTGCAACCACCGCCAAACAGCAACCGGTTATCCGGCGTACGACGGAAATAATCGAGCACGAATTGATTGTCGGTGACGCAGGCATTGCTCGGCAGCAGCGCAGTCGCCTGCGCTTGCGGGAGTGGCGCGGTGGCCACCTGATAAGTGCCAACCGGCAACACACAACTCGACAGCTTCGGATCAAGCCGATCCAGGTACGCGTTGCACGCCAGCACCAGCACATCGGCCCGAATACGACCGCGCTCCGTGGTGACCACGTACCGGCCACCCTCTTCGCGATAGTTCAGCGCCTTGCTTTGCTCATGAATTTTCCCGCCGGCGCGCTCGATGGCGGCGGCCAGACCGAGCGCCAGTTTCAGCGGATTCAGGTGCGCGCCTTCCGGATCGAACAGCCCGGCCTGATAGCGTTCACTGGCGACCCATTGCGGCAGCTGCTCACGCGGGATGAATTGCAAACCGTCGTGGCCCCACTTGTGGCTGGCCTCGTGTTGCCACTCGGTCAGCAGACTCACCCGACGCGGCAACACCGACGTCCAGAGGTGACCGGCCCGGTAGTCACAATCGAAATCATGGCGTTCGGGCAATGCGCGCAGTTCCTGTGCAGCCCAACGCATGCCGTCCCACAACCGCCGCGCACGTTCATGACCCAGCGCAGCCTCCAGCGGCGGCATGTCACACGACCAACCGAGAATCGCCTGACCGCCATTGCGCCCCGACGCCGCCCACGCCACCCGACTGGCTTCCAGCAAGGTCACGCGCTTACCGGCCAAGGCCAGTCGCAACGCCGTGTGCAAGCCGCTGAAGCCAGCACCGATGATCAACACTTCGGTGTCCTGCTCGCCTTCCAGAGCCGCACGCTCCACCAGACGATCCGCGCAAGTGTGGGCGTAGTAACTGGCGACGTGCCGGGTGGATTGCTGGAACATGCGGGCCTCGTGAATTTTTCTATTTATAATTTCATGAAAAACTACACGTTAAATTTCACCGCCGCAACCGTTCCGGCCACAAAAAAAAGTCCCGCCCAGAATACTTGGGCGGGATTTATCCAATCAGGCAACGTTATCTAACAACAGGTCTCAGGCGACAGGAATCATTGGATCTGCGGCAGCCAACGCAGCGGCACGGTCGGCGGCCGGCGGGTAGATCCACACCGTGTTGATCTGCGTCTTCAGGTTCTTGCCTTCCTGTTTGACCAGTTTCACCTGGCGGTCCCAGCCCTCGGTGTACACCGCGCCCCAGCTGCCCAAATCCAGGCAGGTCACATACTTAGGCTGGCTGTACGGTGTCGGATCGACGCCGAGAATGTGCGCGGCAACGTTATTGCCGGCGTGACGACCCAAGGAAATAGCATGCTGGCAGGTCATCAACGCGTAGTTGCCGATGTCGTCGGAAGCGGCGTAGGCAACGTCGCCGGTGGCGTAGATATCCTCCTGACCGATGACTTTCAGGTGGCTGTCCACGTGCAGGCGGCCGAGGTGATCGCGTTCCGCCGGGATCTGCTCGGTCAGCGCGCTGGCGCGCACGCCGGTGGTCCAGACCACGGTTTTCGCATCGATACGCTGGCCGTCGCTCAAGTTGACGCCGTTGGCATCGACGGAAAGCACCGAGGCCTTCAAGTGCCATTTCACGCCGGTTTCAACGCTGGCCTCTTCGATCGACCTGGCGATTTCGGCGCCCATCGACCCGCCAATTTTCTCGCCGCGATCGACGATGATCACCTCGACGTCAGCCTGAGCACCCAGGATGGCATGTAGACGCGCGGTCATCTCGGTCGCCGTTTCAATCCCGGTGAAACCGCCGCCCGCCACGACGACGGTGTTGCGGGCTTTACTTTCCGGCAGGCTGGCCAGGGATTTCAGGTGGTTTTCCAGGCGCACGGCCTCTTCAATCTGGTCAACGTCGAACGCATGTTCAGCCACGCCTGCAGTGGCCGGGATGGCGAGACGGCTGCCGGTGGCCAGAACGAGTTTGTCGTAGCTGCACACTTGTCTGGCACCCGACGCATCGATGTAGCCAACGCGTTTTTGCACAACGTCGATGGTTTCTGCAGCGCCTTTGATGAACTTCACGCCGACCGCATCAAACAGCTCACCGATCGGTGCAGCCAGCTGGTGCGCATTCGGTTCATAGAAGCGCGGACGAACCCGCAGCTCGGCCTGCGGAGCCAAAACAGTCACTTCAACGTCGTTGTGACCATGAATGTCGAACAGACGCGTTGCACTCAAAGCTGTCCACATACCACCGAAACCTGCGCCAATTACCAGGATGTGCTGTTTCATTTTTAACTCCGAGAGAAGGCCGATCAATGAATTCATCAAAGGTCATGCACTTGCCAGCGCAGACCGAACAACTACGAATATATTGATCCGAGTTAGTCGGCGCAATCGATTTTTTATGATGGTTGCTATCGAAAGCTTTGATCCACGGCATAACGCTGCCCAATCAATGTGGAAAGGCAGTGATGGAAGGAGATGAGCGGCTGCGGGGTTCGTTGCTCGGCTAACGTTCTGCTGTTAACATTTACGACAACATTAGTCGGAGATCCAAATGTCTCTTTATAGCGCGGGCGTTGAGTACGGCATTCACTGCCTGCTTTTTCTGGTAGGCAATTGCGGCGACACCCGTGAGGCGAGCGTGCGCGAACTGGCGGAGCTTCAAGGCGTGCCGCAGGACTATCTGGCGAAAATTTTCACCAAACTGGCCAAGGCAAAACTGGTGGTGGCCACTGAAGGCGTGCGCGGCGGTTTCAAGCTGGCGCGGCCCTCCGACGAAATCAGCGTGCTCGATATCGTCAATGCCATCGACGGGCAGAAACTCATCTTCGATTGTCGCGAGATTCGCGGGCGCTGCGCCTTGTTCGAAGGTTCCGCACCCACTTGGGCGCTGACAGACCCCTGCTCGGTACATGCGGTCATGATGACTGCGCAAAAACGCATGGAGGACGCCCTTGCCCAGCAGACCATTCTTGATCTCGCCAGGAGAGTGGGACGAAAGGCGCCGGCTGAGTTCGGTGCGCAGGTGGACAACTGGATCAACGATCGCCGGGAAAAGAAAAGCAGTGCCCAGGCATCTGACGACCAGACTATCCCGATCACCGAGATTTCCGGCTAAGCCTTACAGACAATCGCGAACAGCCTCGCGCAGCGCGCCGGACTTTGCCCAGGGCGGGCCCTGATAAAGCGATACCCGGCTGCCATCCCTGGATTTCACGATATCGACAATCTCGTCAGCCGTGATAATGCTGGGGGCTGTTATCCGGTAGCCATTGGAAATCCCCGTTTGAGCCGACGCGGGAATTTCCTTCTGCCACGCCGGCAGCACGCAGGCGGCATACTCTTTCGGTGCCTTTTCGCTGTATTTACTGACATTCGGCTCACCCGGCACCACAGAAGCCGGCAATGAGCACCCCGCCAGTAACGCCACAACGACTCCCGCGATCAACGTCCGCATGACGCTTCCTTTTTCAGAAAAAAGGCAATGTAGCGCGTTGTTCAGCGGACATCCATGGATTGAACAGCACTTACTGTGGGGCGCTTTCATCTTTGGGGTCCGGATAGGACCTGGCGTTCAAATAGGTCATCCACCGTTCATAGGCTTCGTGCTGCCACTGGCTCACCCGCTCCCATTCCGGGCCGCTCAGTTGATGCGCAGAGATCAACTGCATCATTTCCGTGGTCGCTGCGTCCAGATCGACGATCAGCTCATGCGCGTGAAATCTAAAATCATCAGTCGCCGTCATTTGAAGTTGCCTCGCCCTAGCAAAAGTTCACCACTTGAGTACGACACCAGATCTGTCCATTCCCGTTCAACTTCCCGACCAAAGGCTGCATGGAGTGTTCAGACGAACAAAACGCCCTGATCCACGAATCGGGACTAAAATTTCGTAGCAGAGATGTTCAGGAGGTCAACATGTGGCTTAGCGAATCTGAAAACGAACTTCGGCGTGACCTGCAAAGCGTTGCGTCGGATTTGAGGTGGTCGGCGGTAGAGCTTTTGCGACTAGAAGAGCAGTTTCGTCAGGCAGGCAATGATGTGGACGCACAGGTGGTGCGGAGACTGCACGACCTGTTTCAAGGCGACGAACAGCGATTGGCGGGTTATGCCGAAGAAGTGAAGGCCAAGGTTATCAGTCGAAACAAGGCTCACTGACGGGAGCGCTGTCATGAACAAGCCTCTATGGGCGCTGCTTGTCGCACTGGCAGCGTTGGGCGGCTGCAGTACTGAATCACGCGTCTTCCGTGACCAGCCGCTGGTCGCCAAGGTGGAAACAGGCATGAGCAAGGACCAGGTCCAGCAGATTGGCGGGCAGCCTCAATCGATCAGCGACCGCACGGTCGTGCCCGGCACGTGCTTTGACTACAAATTAGTGAAAGCCGGCCACCAGCAATCGTACAACGTCAGTTTCGATGGCAAGGGCAAGGTCGATCACAAAAGCTTCATGACTTGCGCTGAATGGAGCCATGCACAGCAAAAGGCCAGGGAGCCTTCCCACACGGGCGGGACGGGCGGCGGCGGTTATTAGTCCGGCGGCAAGATATGAAAAGCCCCGGCAAACCGGGGCTTGAAGCTGACTATTTATTTGTCGACTTTACGGCTATCGGCCGGTCTTTTCACCCGCGCCTTGTAACCGGGAAGAGACGCCGCAAAGGCCAGTGCCTCTTCCCTGCTGGCAAAGGCTGCCAACCGGTCGCCTTGTGTGCATACCCGCCAGGGGCCGTTGTTTACGCTGAGTACGTCATAACCGTTCATGTGCATCTTATTCAGCATCGGAACGCTCATAAGCTACCTCCATTTCGGTACTGATTTCAGAACTGACTTGCCTACCTTACACCCACCCTTCGTCCAGATGCCGACCAGATGTCGCGACAGGATTCCGACATCCGGTTGCACTTTCAGCCCCCGAGACAGCTCCAACCCACCAGAGGCCCGCTAAACCGGGGCCGGCCTGAATATTGCATTTTTATTACTGTTTTATGACAACAGGCAATCAGGTAACACATGAAAGTGCGCGCCACCGTTATTTGTGAGCAGGACCGGTACATTCTCCTGGTGCGCAAGCCAAGGTGCCGCTGGACGTTGCCCGGCGGAAAGGTCGAGCGCGGTGAAACCATCGCAGCCGCGGCCATGCGCGAACTGTGGGAAGAGACCGGACTGGGTGCCGACGACTTGCTCTACCTGATGGAGCTGGACTCGGGCGGCACCCGGCACCATGTCTACGAGGCATCGGTGCTGAACTCGAATGAGGCGCGCCCGCAAAATGAAATCTTCGATTGCATGTGGTTTCCGCTGGACGCGGTGCACAATCTGAACACAAGCGACGCCACGCTGAGAATCGTCAAAGCGTTTCAGCGTCGCCTGTAGTTCTCGCCGTTTTTTCAGCCCTGGTCACCGCCACCCACCGGCATGATCATGCCGGTGATGTAGGACGCTTCGTCGCTGGCCAGAAACAGAATAGCGCCTGCCTGTTCATCCAGTGTGCCGTAGCGTTTCATCAGACTGCTGTCGAGGGTCTGGTCGACGATCTGCTGATACCACACCTTTTCCTCAGCACTTTGTTCGGCGCTGTTACGCGGAATCACCCGCGGCGGCGCTTCGGTGCCACCGGGCGCCGTCGCATTGACCCGAACGCCACGACCGGCGGTTTCGAACGCCAGGCAAGCGGTCAGCGCATTCACCCCGCCCTTCGCCGCACCGTACGGCACGCGGTTGATGCTGCGGGTGGCGATGGACGACACGTTGACGATGGCGCCGCTGCCCTGCTCCAGCATGAACGATAATGCGGCGTGACAGCACCACAGCGTCGGGAACAGCGAGCGACGAACCTCGGCCTCTATCTGCTGTGCTTCGTAATGCTCGAAAGGCTTGGCCCAGATCGTCCCGCCGACATTATTGATGAGGATGTCGATACGCCCGAAACGCTCGACGGCGGTTTGCATCACGCGGCTGCATTCGGCGTACTGCTCGAGATCGGCGGTCTGCGCGAGCACCTGGCTGTGCTGGCCCAATTGTTGTTGCACTTCGAACACCAACTCGGAGCGATCGACCAGAATCAAACGTGCCCCTTCCGCCGCCATGCGTTCAGCGACGCGCCGGCCGATGCCTTGCGCAGCGCCGGTGATCAGCGCGACTTTTTCGTGAAATCTGTTCATGTGTACCTCGTGACGACGGATGCCCATAAACCTGTAGGAGAAGCCGGTCGACGCTCGATTGCTCGCGATGCTCGTTAACGATAACGCGTGTTTTCTGAATAGACGCGGCTCTCTGAAAACCATCGCGAGCAAGCTCGCTCCTACAGGGGATTTTTATCGAGGGCGGTATTTGTGTACGTCCCCGTACCCACTGCGCAACTCATGCCGCGCTGGCGGCAAACTTCTCGTAGTAGAAATTCACCGGCGCGATGCCTTGTTCGCGAATGTATTGGCTGACGGCCTCGACCATCGGCGGCGGGCCGCACAGGTAGACATCGACGTCGCCCTCATTCAAGTGCCGCGGCTCGATGTGCTGGGTCACGTAGCCCTTGAGCGGGTGTTGACTGTCGGGGCTGGCCACGCAGGCGCTGAAGCTGAAATTCGGGATGCGCGCGGCGAAGGCTTCGAGGCGATCCATTTCCACCAGATCGAAATCGTTGGTCACGCCATAGATCAGGTGCAGCGGATGCTCACTGCCCTGCTCGGCGATTTTTTCCAGCATCGCGGTGAACGGCGCCAAGCCTGTACCGCCGGCCAGCAGCAACAGCGGGCGACGAATGTCGCGCAGATAGAAACTGCCCAACGGCCCGGCCAGGCTCATGCTGTCGCCGGCCTTGGCCATGCCGGTGAGGAAACTGCTCATCAGGCCGCCGGGCACGTTGCGGATCAGGAAACTGACCTCGCCGTCACGCTGCAACGAGCTGAACGAATAGGCGCGGGTCTGCTCGCTGCCGGGAATCCCGAGGTTCACGTATTGCCCCGGCAGGAACGCCAGTTTGCTCAGCGCCTCACCTTTGATCGACAACGCGATGGTGCTGTCGGACAACTGGCGCACGGCGCTGATGGTCGCGTCGTAACTGGCCTGTTGCGTGCGGCAGACCTCCGAGGAAGCCGGCACGCGCACCACGCAATCGCTCTGGGCGCGCATCTGGCAAGTCAGGACAAAACCTTGCTCGGCTTCGTCCGCCGTGAGGGCGTCTTCGATGTATTCCTCACCCAGGTCGTAGCGGCCGGCCTCGGCGAAACACTTGCAAGTACCGCAGGCGCCGTCGCGGCAATCCAGCGGAATGTTGATGCCCTGGCGGTACGCGGCATCGGCCACGGTTTCGCCAACGTTGGCGTCGATGAACCGGGTGACGCCGTCTTCGAAATTGAATGCGATGGAATGAGTCATGACGGCCGCCTCACAGGTGGTAAACATCGATGACCTGGCGAACGTAATCGTTCTTCAGGATCACTTTCTTGGCCTTGATCAGCGGGTTTTCACCGCGCACATCGAGGGTGTAGAAACTGCTGCCGAAATAGCTGTCGACGGTCTTGTAGCGAAAGCTCAGGGTATGCCAGTTGAAGCGCACCTTGCACAGGCCGTCGACCTGTTCCAGCAGCTCGATGTTGCTGATGTTGTGAGAGGTGCGAGTGTCCGGCACGGTGGCACTGGACCGTTCGGTCTTGATGCGGAAAATTCGGTCTTCCAGACCGGTGCGGTTGCCGTACCAGATCAACGAGATTTCCCGCTGTGGGTCCTCGGTCAATTCGTCGTTGTCGTCCCAGGACGGCATCCAGAACGTCGCGTCCGGGGCGTACAGCTCCAGCCATTCGTCCCACTGCCGGTCATCGAGGTAACGGGCTTCGCGGTAGAGGAAGTCGCGAACGCTGTCGTAGGTAATAGTCATTGCACGGCCTCCACTGCAATCATCCGGGATTCTTCGGCAGCCAGCGCCTTGAGCATCGTTTGCTGCCAATACTTGTGCTGCAACACGAACAGACCTTCGTCTTCGGTGCGCACACCGCTGAGCAGTGGATGCAGGTCGATTTCTTTCGCCGCTTCGTCGGCACCTTCAATCCAGTGCTCGGCGCCACGGGACATGTCGTTCCACGCGGTCACGCTGCCCTGATAGCTGGTCTGGCAGGAGCGGAACTCCTCCAGATCGTCCGGCGTGGCCATGCCGCTGACGTTGAAGAAATCCTCGTACTGACGAATGCGGCTCGAACGGGCGTGGTCGCTTTCGCCTTTTGGGGCGATGCAGTAAATGGTGATTTCCGTGCGGTTGACCGAGATCGGCCGGGCTATACGGATCTGCGAGCTGAACTGGTCCATCAGGTACACGTTCGGGTACAGGCACAGGTTGCGCGAGTTCTCGATCATCCAGTCGGCGCGGGCTTTGCCGAAGTCCTGGGCCAGTTCATCGCGGCGTTCGTACAGCGGACGATCTTCCGGGTTGGCCCAACGGGTCCAGAGCAGCATGTGGCCCCTGTCAAAGGAATAGAAACCGCCGCCCTGCTTGGCCCAGCTGCCGGCGCTCATGGTCGGATTGCTGTCGCCAGCTTCGCGCTGTTTGCGCTGGTTCTGGGTGGCGGCGTAGTTCCAGTGCACCGAGCTGACGTGGTAACCGTCGGCGCCGTTTTCGGCGGTGAGTTTCCAGTTGCCTTCGTAGATGTAGCTGGAGGAACCGCGCAGCACTTCCAGGCCATCGGCGGACTGGTCGACGATCATGTCGATGATCTTCGCTGACTCGCCCAAGTGCTCGACCAGCGGCACGACATCAGCCTTGAGGCTGCCGAACAGGAAGCCGCGATAGGATTCGAACCGCGCGACTTTGGTCAGGTCGTGGGAGCCTTCGCAGTTGAAGCTCGCCGGGTAGCCGGCCGCTGCCGGGTCTTTGACCTTCAGCAGTTTGCCGGAGTTATTGAAGGTCCAGCCGTGGAATGGGCAGGTGTACGAGCTCTTGTTGCCGGACTTGTGCCGGCACAGCGTCGCGCCACGGTGGCTGCAGGCGTTGAGGAAGGCATTGAGCTCACCGTCCTTGTTGCGCGCGATGAAGATCGACTGGCGCCCCATGATGGTGGTGTAGAAATCGTTTTTGTTGGGGATCTGGCTTTCGTGCGCCAGGTACAGCCAGTTGCCTTCGAAGATGTGTTCCATCTCGAGATCGAACAGCCGCGGGTCGGTGAACATCTCGCGCTTGCAGCGATAGATGCCCTGTTCTTTGTCATCTTCAAGCAGGGAGTGAAGGTATTCGGGTCGCAGGGACATGGCCGCCGCCTCCATTGTTTTTATTCAGGCAAGACCAATGCTAGGACGGGGGGATAGGGCGGACTATCCGCTGGGTGCAGACCTTTATCCGTTTAGTGCAGAACGTATATTCGGAATCGGCCTACATAACTGCTTACAAGTTCTGAATAGACTGCCCTCCTGACTACAAGGAGTGGTTTCCATGGCTAATCACGGTTACATGACCATAAACGGTAAAGCTCAGGGATTGATTTCAGCGGGCTGTTCAACCCAGGACTCTATTGGCAACAAGTATCAGGCGGCGCACACCGATGAAATCATGGTGCTGTCTTACAGCCACAACATCACCACTATCGGGAACCTCAACAGGTCGACACACAACCCGATCATCATCACGAAAGCCGTCGACAAATCATCGCCGCTACTCGCCCAAGCGCTTTCAAACAGAGAGGAAATCAACTGCACGATCAGTTTTTACCGCGTGTCATCCTTTGGCATGCAAGAAAAGTTCTATACCGTTTCGATCAGTGGCGGAGTGATTACCGACCTGACGCTCGAAATGCCCCATGCCATTTTTCAAAACTACGCCGAGCCACAAGAACAAGTGGCCATTCGTTACCGCGACATCGCGTGGACCCACCACCTGGCTAAAACTGCCGGTACAGTTCGTGGGGTGAAGAGGGATGAATCCGAATCGTCATGAGCATTGGGACATCAACAGTGCTGCGGGAAAACTGGTGGGGCAAGCTCGCACGCTTAGCACTCGTCATCTTGCGCACGGTATGGCGCGGGAACAGTTCAATCGCGAAGTCGCCTATTACGCGAAGCGTATTGTCGACAATGTTGCACAAGGTCAAAAAACGCCGGAACAAGGTGTACAGGCACTCCTGCAAGAACAACACAACCTGCTCACCCAATCGCAAGCCGTGACGCGCAAAGCTCTGGGCGCGATCACTGAACGGGTTAAGAGAATCCCGACCTCAACGCTCACACAGCCTTTATTAAAGCCTGACCCGGAACGCTTACTGCGCTTTGTCCACGCGCAAAACCTCAAGTCGACTACTACTGCGAATTCGCCCGACACATTGAAGGCAGCCTCCTCGCCGCATCCAGTTCCGGACTTGAAGTTTTTTCCTCAAGAGCAATGGCCCGCGGAAGTCCCACAAGAAGAACCCGGTTTCTACGTTGTTCCCAGAAGTACGACGGCTGACAAACTGCAAGCTCAGCTTTTCACTTCAGCCTCCCCCACCGTCATCGCCAAATTCAAGGCCCTGAACCCGAATCTGGACCAGTTAAAAGCCGGGACGATGATTGTTCTCAGCGATCCAAACAATCATCTATGCACTTTCGAAGAAGCGTTGTTGATGGAAGCGGCGGGTAGTGTGAATAGAGCCTTGGAGCCTCTCAGTTCGGAAGAGGCCGACTTCATGGCGCGGCACTATGACGAAATTGCGTTCCTGATTTCCAAGGGGTCACTTGGCGCAAGCGCCGGGCTGGCCATGTTTTCGAAGAACCTGGATGACGTGGATATCATTCTGCGTGACATCGAAAGTTTGCATACACGGACCTTTCAAGCCAATGGTCACCTGAAGTCTCCCGAATTTTACGCCGAACGCAAACGCCTGCTGACTCAGTTGGATACCCAGCTCACCAAACTTACAAAAAAGAGCATTGGTTTTCCGGATCATCCCAATCTGAAAAACGTGTTGGGCATATCGACTAAAAGCCTTGTTCACCGGTGGAAAAAAGCCGGTGCCGTGGGACAGATTCCCGGTTATGCCACGCATATTCATGGCGTTTCTAAAGCTGCGAAGTACGTCAAGTATGGAGGTTGGATTGGTACAGCTGTTGGCGGTGGAGCTTCAGTGGTCAAGGTGCAGGGTGTTTGTGCAGAAGGGAATGTGGAGGCTTGTGAGAAGGTGAAATTTACTGAAACTGGGGGTTTTGCCGGCGGAGTGGCAGGTGGAGCCTTCGCTTCAGCTGCGATCACTGGTTCGACTGTAGGTTGGGTCTGCGCAGCACTTTCCGTACCGACTGGAGGGACCGCTGCTCTTGTATGCGGTCTAGTGGTAGTCGGTGTCGGTTCTATTGTCGGAGGCGTTGTTGGAGGCAAGGGTGGAGAGTTAATTGGAGAGAAAATTTATGAGACCACTAAATGAACATTGAGACCGTTGATTTATTAATTGCCTGCATCGGACTAATCTATTTTGCAGCCGCACTAGCTTGGATAATTGTCGCATTGCATATGGCCTACACAAAGATGGATATGATGCTCGAACTTTATAAAAACTGTAAGGCGATCATGGTCCGAGCACCTCTCAGACACGGTGGACCATGGGGAAATCTAATGCTCATAGGAGGCATTTCTGGAATTGTAACGTTCCCCAGTTTTTATCTGAAAAGAGGAGAGTTAAGTTTGGAAGATTTGAAAAACACTCCGACTAGCTTGAGACGTAAACTGGCTATTTTGCAGTGGAGCGTATGGGGCCTTTTATTGGTAATGTCGGGATTCGCGATCATAGCTATATTCGACCTTGCCTAACGGTTTTGCTGGAGGAGTAGTTGGTGGTGCCTTCGCATCAGCAGTAATGACCGGTTCCACGGTGGATTGGATCTGCGCGGCGTTAGCAATCCCAACAGGAGGAACGGCCTCTCTCGCATGCGGCCCGATGATAGTCGGAGCAGGATCTTTTGCAGGTGGGTTTAGGGGGCAATCGTGGAGAAGCATTAAGCAAATTAATATACGAGAATACAAATGAACAGAATTGAAATGGTTATCGGTTATTCATCCGGGGCAGTGCTTATTGCGATGTGTATTTGGATAGCTTTAATGCTACATGTGGCCTACACAAAAATGGATTTCATCCTAGAGCATTTAAAAAACTGCAAAGCCATCATGGTTCGTGCTCCGCTCAGACATGGTGGTCCGTGGGGGAACTTGATGCTTGCAGGAGGAATTGCCGGAATCATCACATTCCCTGGGTTTTATCTTAAAAGGGGCGAACTAAGCTTGGACGAGTTACAAGCCTTCCCTCATCTATTGAAAAGAAAGTTAATCATCATGCACTGGAGTGCACTAGGGCTCATGACCACACTAATTTTGCTCGTCTTAGTCGACAGGTTCGAACTGCTCTATTAATTGACATCGTTAATTTAACCAAACCACCTGGGCGCAATAAGCGTTGCGGGACTCAAATTCACTCCCGCCGCTTCAGCGTATCCGACGGCAACTCCCCAAACTGCTTGCGATAGTTATCCGAAAACCGCCCCAAATGCAGAAACCCATAATCCATCGCCACTTCCGTAACATTGCGCACGTTGCAAGTCGGGTCGCTCAGGCAGGCATTGATGCGCTCCAGGCGTTTCTGGCGGATGTAGTTTTTCGGCGTGGTGCCAGCGTTGCGTTCGAACAAGCCATACAACGAACGCAAACTCATCCGCGCCTGACGCGCCAGTTCTTCGCTGTCGATGTCCTGCTTGAGGTTGCGGGCAATGTAGTCGGCAATCACCTCGAACGTCGCGGTCTGTGAGCCGAGGCTGATGCGGCTGACATTGGTCTGCATCAGGCTGAGCATTTTGCTGACGATGATCTGTGCGTAGTGTTCCTGCACCTTGGGAATCTGCTCGGAGGCTTCGGCTTCCTGGCAAATCATCGCCAGCAGCCCGACAAACCCTTCCAGCTCATTGAGCTGATAACGGTTCTCCAGAAACCGCACGCCCTGCGCCGGATACCGCCAGCGCTGCTCGTTGCAGACCGATTCCAGCAAGGACGTCGGGACTTTGAGGATGAATTTTTCGCAATCATCGGAGTACGTCAGGTCCACCGGATCGTCGGGGTTGATCAGCAGCAACTCGCCGGGGGCGAAGTAATGTTCCTGACCGTGACCGCGCCACAGGCAATTGCCGCGCAGCAGCACTTGCAGGTGATAGATGGTTTCCAGCGCGCCGGAGGTGACGCGAACGCTGCCGCCGTAGCTGATGCGGCACAGGTCGAGACTGGCAAATTTGCGGTGATTGAGACTGGCCAGCGGGTGCCCGGCGCGTGGCATCAGGATGCAATGGTTACCGACATGCTGATTGACATAGCCCGACACAGCGTGCGGGTCGGCATGGTCGAATACGGAGCTGCGTTGACTCAACAGTTGCGCTTGCATCATCGGGTCACTCTCGTTGTTCTTATGGGGTGCGTCGGGTGATTCTAAGGCAGTAGCTGCGACGGTGTGTCAGTGGACTGACATGTGGACCTTTCTCGATGAAACCTGTAGGAGCGAGCTTGCTCGCGATGGACTTAAGGACGCCGCGCTTAATCAGGAAATGCGCGTCATCGTTAACGTCCATCGCGAGCAAGCTCGCTCCTACAGGCATTAGCGCAGTCCGCCTGGGGATCAGTCCTCCAGTGCGCGAACCCGCTCGTGTCGCTGCTGCTCTTCTGGCTGGGCGGACGACTGCAAGGTGAAATCGAACTCGATTTCAGCAAAACGACCGCTGACGCCGTACGCCGCTGCACGCTGTTGATCCTCGCTGAAGGTGATTTTAGCGATCAGCTCGTCACGGGTGGCGTAGGCGAAATCGTCGTGCAGGTATTGATCGCCGTCGAGGTTGATCTGGGTGGTCAGGTGACGATGATCCGGTGCCGAGATGAAGAAGTGCACGTGCGCCGGACGCTGGCCGTGACGGCCCAGTTGATCGAGCAGTTGCTGGGTCGGACCGTCCGGTGGGCAACCGTAGCCCGACGGCACGATGCTGCGGAAACGGTAACGGCCCTCGGCATCGGTGACGATACGGCGACGCAGGTTGAATTCCGATTGCGTGGTGTCGAAGTACGAGTAAGTACCGCCAGTGTTGGCGTGCCAGACATCCACCACGGCGCCGGCCAACGGTTCGCCGGCGGTATTGAACACTCGGCCCTGCATGAACAGCGTCACACCTGGATCGACGCCATCATCCAGGCGCGCTTCGCCTTGGGACAACGGTGCACCGGCCACGTACAGCGGCCCTTCGATGGTCCGCGGCGTGCCGCCAGCCTTGCCGGCCTGCTCGTCTTCGGCGTCCATCAGCAGGTCCAGGTAATGTTCCAGACCGAGTCCGGCCACCACCAGACCCGCTTCCTGACGCGCACCCAGTACGTTGAGGTAGTTGACGGCTTTCCAGAATTCTTCCGGCGTCACGGCGAGGTCTTCGATGATGTTCACCGAGTCGCGCAGGATGCGGTAGATCAGTGCCTTGACCCGCGGATTACCGGCGTCATTGAGCAGACCGCTGGCCTCTTCGAGAAATTTCTGGGCGCTGGCAGTGTGGGAAATCTTGACGTTCATGGTGGTTCCTCATCTTGTAATTATTAGCGTGGCGAACTGAACAGGCTGGGTTCAGCGGTCATCCTCGCGGATGGAAGAAGGATGCCGGCACATCGCGGTGACTTCGATCGCCATGTACGGGTACAGCGGCAATTGCATCAGCAGGTCGTGCAGCTCCTGGACGCTGTCGACATCGAACACGCTGTAATTGGCATAGAGCCCGGCGATGCGCCACAGGTGACGCCACTTGCCTTGTTCTTGCAGGCGCTGGGCCAGGGCTTTTTCGTCAGCCTTCAATTGGGCGGCTGCTTCAGGATTCATGTCGACCGGCAGGTTCACGGTCATTTTTACGTGGAACAGCATAGTGCTCTCCTCAGGCTAGATGAATGGCGGTAGAGGTTTTGTCGCGACGGAAGAACGCCAGCCGCTCTTCATCGAGGCTCAGGCCCAGGCCGGGGGTTTTCGGCACGTGCAGCTCGAAATCGCGATAGACCAGCGGCTCGCTGAGGATGTCTTCGGTCAGCAGCAGCGGACCGAACAACTCGGTGTCCCACGCCAGTTTGTTCAGCGTGACAAACGCATGGGCCGACGCCAGGGTGCCGATGCCGCCTTCGAGCATGGTGCCGCCGTACAGGCCAATGCCGGCCGCTTCGGCAATCGCGGCGGTTCGCAGCACGGCACGCGGGCCGCCGTTCTTGGCGATCTTCAGGGCGAACACCGAAGCGGCGCCTTCACGGGCCAGATTGAACGCGTCTTCCACACACTCGATGGATTCGTCGGCCATGATCGGCGCCGGGCTCATAGCGTTCAGGCGCGCCATGCCGGCGCGGTTGTTGCGCGAAATCGGCTGTTCGATCAGGTCGATGCCGTTGATGCCGAGGATCCGGCAGGCGCGCAACGCGACCGCTTCATCCCAGGCCTGATTGACATCGACCCGCACGCTAGCGCGATCACCCAGGGCTTTCTTGATGGCAATGACGTGGGCCAGGTCGCGGTTGACTTCGCCGGCGCCGATTTTCAGTTTGAAGATGCGATGGCGCCGCAGATCGAGCATTTTTTCCGCTTCGGCGATGTCCTTGTCGGTGTCGCCACTGGCCAGGGTCCAGGCCACCGGCAGTGCATCGCGAACCCGCCCACCCAGCAGTTCGCTGACCGGCAGGCCGAGGCGTTTGCCCTGGGCGTCGAGCAACGCGGTTTCGATACCTGACTTGGCAAAGGTGTTGCCCCGGATGCTGCGTTCCAGGCGCAACATCGCGGCGTTCACGTTGGCGCTGTCCTGCCCGAGCAACAGCGGCGCGAAGTGTCGGTCGATGTTGGTCTTGATGCTGTCCGGGCTTTCGTTGCCGTAAGCCAGGCCACCGATGGTGGTGGATTCGCCAATGCCTTCAATACCATCGGCGCAACGCACGCGAATGATCACCAGGGTCTGGTTCTGCATGGTGTGCATCGCCAGCTTGTGCGGGCGGATGGTCGGCAGATCGACGATGATCGTCTCGATCGATTCTATGGCAGTTGCAAGCATGTCGATACCCGTCAGGTTCTTAAAGTTCTGAAACCGATTCTGGTACGGCTTTTTTCG
The DNA here is from genome assembly GCF_059716135.1 of Pseudomonas sp. LBUM1651. Lineage (NCBI taxonomy): Bacteria > Pseudomonadati > Pseudomonadota > Gammaproteobacteria > Pseudomonadales > Pseudomonadaceae > Pseudomonas > Pseudomonas sp. LBUM1651. Next base: position 3,579,934 of record NZ_CP166805.1, read on the forward strand.
GGAAGCCAATATAGAATTGGTCTGACTTGATACCTTAAAGGTATGCAACCAAATTGTTTGCGGAGGCCCCATGGAACTGCGTCACCTGCGGTATTTTCAGGTGTTGGCTCAAACCCTCAATTTCACCCGTGCGGCCGAATTGCTGCACATCGCCCAGCCGCCGCTGAGCCGGCAGATTCAGCAGCTGGAAGACGAACTCGGGGTGTTGTTGCTGGAACGCGGCAGGCCGCTGAAGCTGACCGACGCCGGGCGGTTTTTCCATGAGCACTCCACCGCCCTGCTCGAGCAACTGGGCAAGGTCTGCGACAACACGCGACGGATTGGCCTTGGCGAAAAAACCTGGCTGGGAATCGGTTTTGCGCCGTCGACACTCTATGGCGTGTTGCCGGAACTGATCCGCCGTTTGCGCAGCGGCGAGCCTCTGGAGCTTGAACTGGGGCTCTCGGAAATGACCACCCTGCAACAGGTGCAGGCGCTCAAGGCCGGACGGATCGACATCGGTTTCGGGCGGATCCGCATCGACGACCCGGCCATTGTCCAGACGGTCTTGACGGAAGACCGGCTGGTCGCCGCCCTGCCCGCCGGCCATCCATTGCTGGCCGGGCCGATCAGCCTCCGCGACCTTGCGAAGGAGCCCTTCGTTTTGTACCCCGGCAACCCGCGCCCCAGCTACGCCGACCATGTGATCGCGTTGTTCGAGTCCTATGGTGTGAGCATCCATGTGGCGCAATGGACCAACGAGCTTCAGACAGCGATCGGTCTGGTGGGAGCAGGAATCGGTGTCACCCTGGTGCCGGCCTCCGTGCAATTGCTGCACCGCGACGACATTGGTTTCACGCCGCTGCTGGAAGACAACGCGACCTCGCCTATCATTCTCAGCCGGCGCGTGGGCGATGTGTCGCCGGGGTTGAATCATTGTTTGCGGATGATTGATGAACTATTGCCGCGGCAGCCGGGATCTTTGTAGGAGCACGGCTTGCCGGCGAAGGCGATTTCATGGACGCCTTCGCTGGCAAGCCAGGCTCCTACAACGGATTGGGGACGAACGTATCAGTTAGCGTCCGCTCCCCAGATCCAGTTCCAGATCCCCGGCAATTTCACCGGCTGTGAACTGTCACGAACAGTGCGCGCCATGGCCGCCCGGTGCAGCGCCGCCTGCTCGTCATAAAACGGCTTTTGCGCCGTTTTCAAGCCGGTCGCCTGTGCGCTATCCAGCAGGATTTGCAGGTACTCGCGGGCATGCCGGGCGGTGTAGCGATTGAGATCGTGGAAGGTCACCACCACCGGGATCACGCCGTCCACGGTTGGCAGCTCGCCCAATGCGATGCGCTCGCGCACTTGCGACAACTGCCGCAGCATGTTGGCCCGCCGCCGGGGACTGGCGTTGAAGCCCCAGATCTTGCCGTCGTTGGCGCTCAGGTCGGTCAGCAACACGTGCAAGCCATGCCGTTGATAGGCCGCGAAGACGCGTTTGTCGTAGTTCCAGAATGGCGGACGCACCAGGGTCGGCGGTGCGCCGGCAATCGCGGCAATATCGGCACTGCCTTTGGTCAGCGACTGTTCCAGTTCTTCCGGGCTTAGAGAGCGGTGATTGGTGTGCCAGTGGGTGGCCGTGTGGAAACCCAGTATTTGCCCGTCGGCCTGTTCGCGACGCATGACCTCGCGGCCGATGTCGCTGTCGCCCGCCCGTGGCGCGCCGGTCTGTACAAAGAACACCGCTTTGAGGTTCGGTTGCACCGGGTTCGTGGCCAGGCTGTCGAGAATCGTCATCGTCGGATTCCAGAAACTCGACGCGCTCGGACCGTCATCGAAGGTCAGCAGAAACCGGATCGGCGGTTGCGCGCGCAGCCGTTGTTCGGTCTGCGCCGTCATTTCGATGGGAGCAGCGATGCAACCCACCAGCCCGACGGCAATGGCAAGTGCGTAGAAAACCTTGAACAGCTGTTTCATGGTGTGCCCTGGACCAGACCGTTGAGCCCGCACACGTGTGCGGGCGCCGGTTGGATCAGGTTACACAGTGTTTGGTTCCGGCGCTGCCGTGCATCGTCGGCTACTGGGCCAATGCGTGCTGGAACGAGCTGTCGATGATCGGCGCGGTTGCCAGTGCCGAGGGCAGCGCCTTGACTTTGAACAGGAAGTCCGCGGTGCTCTGCAAATCCTTGGCCGCCTGCGCGTCTACCGGGCCGACGGTCATGTGCGCCTGACGCAACCAGTGGCGCGAAACGTTCTGGTCGAGATTGGCTTTCTTCGCCCACAGATCGGCGTACTCGTCGGTGTGGTTGTCGACCCAGGCCCGAGCCTTTTTCAGGCGCACCAGGAAATCGGCAATGGCTTCGCGTTTGCTGTCGATGGACGGTGTCGACGCGGCGATGGCGCTGAGACCCGGCATCAGGTTCTTCGCGGTGAGAATCGGTCGGGCGCCGGAGAACAGGATCTGTTGGGAAATGTAGGGTTCCCACACCGGGAAGGCATCAATGCTGCCCTGCGGCAACGCGGCAGCGGCGTCGATCGGCATCAGTTTGATGAACTCGACGTAGTCTTCCGGAAGATCGGCCTGTTGCAAGGCGCGCAGGGTCAATTGCTGGCTCCAGGCGCCGGGCCAGTAGGCGACTTTTTTACCCTTGAGGTCGGCGATGGTTTTGACCGGAGAATCCTTCGGCACCAGCAAGGCGATGGTGTCGGGGTTTTGCCGCGAGACACCGATCAGCTTCACTGGTGCCTGTTTCGCGGCGAGGAACAGGAACCCCGAATCGCCGAGAAAACCCAGGTCCAGCGCACCGGTGTTCAACGCTTCGGCCAGCGGCGCGGCGGCCTGAAAGTGCTTCCAGTCGACGGTATAAGGCGCCCCTTCCAGCACCCCCGACGCTTCCACCGAGGCGCGCACGTTGTAGTAGTTCTGATCACCGACGTGCAGGACGACGGGGTCGGCGGCGTAGGCCATTGGCGCGGCAAACAGCGCGCTGGTCAACAGACCGCGCACAAATCGGGACAGGGTCATCGGGGGGCTCCTTGAGAATAATTTAGTTAGACCATAACGCTCTTAGATATAGGTTTTTAAATTCTATTTATGCATAAGCTCATGACCGTCAGGCAAGACTGTTTGCCCAGCAACAGTGACTCGACACACTGTTTTCCCACCAACATCCCCTTAGCCTAAGCTTGCGCGCCAAGCCTTGATTCAGCGCGAAATCCGCAACATGGCACAGAGCCTGCAATATTCCTTTTACGCAGGATTAATTCATAAAAAATGATCTTTTAGAAATAAGACATTCAACGCCTTGCCGGAGCTGATCTCATGAAGTCCACCTTCCGTTTTCCCACAGTCAGGTATCTGCTCAGCGCCTGCGCCCTGGCCTTGAGCCTGCAACCCGCAGCGCAGGCTGCCGAAACGCCGCCGGCCGAAGTGCATCTGGATTACGCCTATTACTCACCGGTCAGCCTGGTGCTCAAGCACTTCGGTTTCCTCGAGAAAGCCCTTCCGCAAACCAAAGTCAGTTGGGTACTCAGTCAGGGCAGTAACCGCTCACTGGAATACCTCAACAGCGGCGGCGTCGACTTCGCGTCCTCCGCCAGCCTCGCCGCGGTGCTCAGCCGCGCCAATGGCAGCCCGATCAAATCGGTTTACGTCTACAGCCGCGCCGAATGGACCGCGCTGGTTGTACGCAAGGATTCGCCCTACAAGACCGTCGCCGACCTGAAAGGCAAGAAGATCGCCGCCACCAAAGGCACCGACCCGTACCTGTTCACGCTGCGCAGCCTGCAACAGGCCGGCCTGAGCAAGGACGATGTGGAACTGGTGCACTTGCAGCACCCGGACGGTCGCACCGCGCTGGAAAAAGGTGACGTTGAGGCCTGGGCCGGTCTCGATCCGCACATGGCCGCGAGCCAGGTGCAAGCTGGTTCGCGCCTGCTGTATCGGAACACCAATTTCAACAGTTACGGCGTGGTCAGCGTCACCGACACCTTTGCGAAAGAGCAACCGCAGACCATCGAAACCGTCCTTAAGGCGTACGAACAGGCTCGCGAGTGGGCGGTGAAAAATCCTGAAGAACTGGCGAAATTGCTCGCCACCGAGTCAGGTCTGCCGCTGGAAGTGGCCACGCTGCAACTGTCGCGCACCGACCTTAGCAGTCCGCAACTGACCGCCAAGGACGTGATCGCCTCCAAGGCGGCCGCGCCGATTCTGGTCTCCGAAGAACTGGTTCGTCGTGGCGTGAATGTCGATCAAGTTATCGATCAACTGATTGACACCGGCTTCAAGGAAACCGTGGCTCGTCAGTAAACAACCGCTAACGAGCAAGACCGAATCCGCGCCTGTCGCGGATTCGTCGTGACTGGAGAACTCCATGACCAGCAAAAGCAAACCCCTGCCCCTCGAATTGCCAACGCCGCGTCGCGCCACGCTTTCCTTGAACAACGCCTGGCGCCTGCGCCTCAAAGGCCTGGCGCTGCCGGTGCTGATCATCCTGGTGCTGGAATTTATCGTACGCATCGGCTGGCTACCGTCCTACCAAATGCCCGCGCCCAGCGAAATCGCCCTGACCCTCAGAGACCTCGCCGAAGGCGCGCTGTGGAAACACATCAGCGCCAGCCTGTTGCGAGTGCTGCTGGGTTTCGCCATCGGTGCCGGTCTGGCCCTGGTGTTTGCTGCGTGGGTCGGCTTGAGCCGCGAAGCCGAAGCCTGGCTGGAGCCGACGTTCGCCGGCCTGCGCTCGATTCCGAGCCTGGCCTGGGTGCCGCTGTTGCTGCTGTGGCTGGGCATCGACGAAACCTCGAAAATCGTCCTGATCGCCATCGGCGCGTTCTTCCCGGTGTACCTCAACGGCGTCGCGGCCATTCGCGACATCGACCGCAAACTGGTGGAAGTCGGGCAAATGTATGGTTTCAGTCGGACCCGGCTGGTTCGGCGAATTCTGCTGCCGGCCGCCCTGCCCGGCCTGTTCACCGGGCTGCGCAGCGGCATGAGCCTGGCGTGGATGTTTCTGGTGGCCGCCGAGCTGATCGCCGCGACCAAAGGCCTGGGTTATCTGCTCAGTGACGGTCGGGAAACTTCTCGCCCGGACATCGTGCTCGCGGCAATCATCGTGCTGGCGCTGCTGGGCAAACTGAGCGACGGCATCCTCGCGGGCCTGGAGAAACGTTTCCTGGCGTGGCGCGACACCTTCAACGGCCAAAGCGCAGAGGATTGAGCCATGACCGACCACCTGCTGGACATTCGCGTCGAGCGCAAAACCTTCGCCACCACCACCGTGCTGCAAGATATTCACCTGCAATTGCAGCCCCGGGAAACCGTCAGCCTCCTGGGCCCCAGCGGTTGCGGCAAAAGCACGTTGCTGCGGATCGTCGCCGGACTGGAAAAGGACTTCCAGGGTGAACTCGACAGCCGCGCCGGTGAAGTCGCGTTCGTGTTCCAGGAACCGCGCTTGATGCCGTGGCTAACGGTCGAGCAAAACATCGGCTTCAGCGCTGACAGCGATTACGACAAAGCCTGGGTGACACAACTGATCGATGAAGTCGGCCTGACCGGCTTCGCACACGCCTTGCCCAAGGCGCTTTCCGGCGGCATGGCGCAACGGGTCGCCATCGCCCGCGGCCTCTACTCGCGACCCGATGTGCTGTTGCTCGACGAACCTTTCAGCGCGGTGGACGCCTTCACCCGGATGAAACTGCAGGACCTGTTGCTGGAACTGGCTGGGCGCCACGCCATCGCCCTGCTGCTGGTCACCCACGATGTCGATGAAGCGCTGTACCTCAGCGATCGGGTGCTGGTCATGGACAATCGCCCCAGCCGCATTCGCCAGGAACTGGCCGTGGAATTGGCGCATCCCCGTGACCGCCGCGATCCGCTGCTGGCGCAACTCAAGGCGTTGTCGTTGACCGAGTTGCAGCGGGCACATGTGATCTGAGGCGCGACTATGCTGAAACCTCCAGCGGGAGGATTCGGTCATGTGCGGACGACTGTCGCAGTACCGGGGTATCCACGATTTTGTCGCGGTGCTGAGCATTCCCGACGCGCTGATCAACCACGTCGGCGACGAGCCGTTGGCCCGCTACAACGCCGCGCCGACCAATCAACTGGCGTTGTTTCACCTGGAGGACGTCGGGCCTGTGGCCGACAAGGTGCGTTGGGGCTGGCGGCCGCACTGGGCGAAGGATCGCGCGGCGCCGATCAATGCCCGCGTCGAAAAAGTCGCTCATGGCCCGTTCTTCCGCGCTATCTGGCCGCACCGCGCAATCGTGCCGATTGATAACTGGTTCGAATGGGTCGATGCAGGAGATTCGACCCGACAGCCGTGGCTCATCCGTCGACGGGACCTCGCGCCGATTTTCTGTGCCGCGATTGGCCGGTTTCCTACGGGTAGCGAGGAAGCGCGAGACGACGACGGTTTCGTGATCATCACCGCAGACAGCGCCGGCGGCATGCTCGATATTCATGATCGCCGGCCGGTGGTGCTGTCGCCAGAACTGGCAAGGGAATGGCTCGCCCCCGACACTCCCCGGGAACGCGCGGAACAAATGGCGTTGTTGCAAGGCGAAGGCAGTGAGGTTTTCGAGTGGTACAAGGTCGGCAAAGCCATCGGCAACGTCAGAAACCAGGGCGCAGAGCTTATTCATGAGCAGATATGAAACTATCAATACCGATACAAGCGCAGTCGTATTTAACGCCTGTCTATGAAGGCTAATAACTGCAGCGTTACAGAGAGTGTTTCACCCAAGAAACACTTATAGAAGTCTGGCGATTTGATCCTTCAACCGCTTGTCTGACATCTGCATCGACATACATACATTTAGAATGACTACGGATAGCATGCGCGCCGCATTTCCATTGGCACCGCCCAGTTGACCAAAGAGTCAACAACTAAGGAAATCCCTACAACAACAAGCCTTGCAGAGAACTAAATGCGCGACGATTTTGCAAATGATCAAGTCGTTAGTCTGGAGTGCGTTTATCTTTCGATGACAGAACACTATCGACTCAACTGTTTTATCGAACAATACATCAAGACCCGGAACTTGCGATCAGTTCCGGGAATCGACGGCGTCCTGCGTTCAACCCTTGGGCACTATCCGGGCAAACCTCCGGTGATGGTCAATGAACTGAATGCGTGGATCGACAAGACCCTGGGCTATCGGGCCGCTCACCCTGATGTGTTGCAGCTGGACGACGCTTGAAAAAGGTTCGGGATGTCATTTGGCAAAAGAACTGGATAGTCCCGAAGCTTGCTGCAAAAAAAGCCCCGCTCAGTGCGGGGCTTTGTTGTATGCGTAGATCGGTTGGGATCGGGATTGGGATTGGGATTGGGGACATATCCGTTTCTTCGGTAACGGCTGCTATTGGTTCCGCTTTTACAGCGGGTCACTTGGAGAAGCGCCAAGTAACCAAGCGCTTTTGCCCCTTTCGTTCGGCCCTTCGCTTAGGCTCAGGGTGCCCTCGCACCGGTCCTGCTCCGTGGGCCCGCCGCGATCGGCCATCCATGGCCGTGCGCGGCTAACCCGGCATCCATGCCGGGTTGCCCACTGCGCAGAACCGGAACGAAGCCTCTCGAGGGGGCGACTGCCGCCAAAGCACCGCGAGGCGGCCCGCGGGCCGACCTGGCTCTTCATGTGTATGCATTTCCCCTGTGGGAGCTAGCCTGCTAGCGATGGACGTTAACGATTACGCGTGCGGTCTGAATGAACGCGGTGTCTGGACGTCCATCGCTAGCAGGCTAGCTCCCACAGGGGATTTTTGGCGGGCATGATATGGGTGTTCACCACCGATGGCCTTGACGGAAAACAGGCCGGCTATCAGGCCGCCTCGCTTTGGCTTTTGATCTGGCTTTTGATCTTGATCTTGATCTGCCCCGTCGGAAGGCCGAGTGGAGGTTCTGCGTAGTGGGCAACCCGGCATGGATGGCCGATGGCGGCGGGCCCACGGAGCAGGACCGGAGTGAGGGCATGCCGAGCACTAGCGAGGCACGGTACGTCAGGGGCGCAGGCGCTTGGTTACTTGGCGCTCTTCCAAGTAACCCGCCGCAAGGGCGGAACCTTAAGCCGCCGTTACCGCAGAAACGGATATGTACCCCGTTCAGGGCTTCAGCGGAAACTCCATATCACGATCTGACAGTTCTTTCCCGTCATCGGGATGCTTCCAGGTCGGCGACGAACGCTTCTGCCGCTCGATCTCTTCTTCCGTCGGTTCATCCATGTCTTCATCATCCGGATCCGGACGCTTTTGTTCAGTTGCCACGCTCACCTCTCTTCCTAAGGGATCAGTCATCAGCTTTAAGCGTAGAACAGTTTCGAGCACCCGGTTCAAAGCCACCAGCGCAGCAAAAAGAAAAACCCCATGCTCAACAGCATGCTGAGCAAGGTATTGCGGGTGTACAGCACCAGCCCCACCGCCACCAGCGAACTGATCAGATACGGGTTGTCCCACTGCAAATTCAGCTGCTTGTCCGGCATGAACACAATAGGGCCGCAAATAGCGGTCAGCATGCCCGGCACCGCAAAACCGAGAAACTGCCGGGCATTGCTGCTAAGTCGCAGCGGAAGGCGAGGTTCGAGAAACACGTAGCGGTTGAGGAATACCAGAATTCCCATACCGATAATCACTGCCCAGACCATCATGTGCGTCCACCATAAAATTTATTGCAGACAAAGCCCGCCGTCATGCCCGCCAACCCCGACAGCACCAGCGCCGAGCCCCATTGCCAATAGCTGAACAACACCGAACAGAACAGCGACACCGCCACGCAGACCACGGTCGGTACATTGCGCACCACCGGGGTGATCAAGGCAATGAAGGTCGCGGCGATGGAGAAATCCAGACCCAGATGTTCCAGCCCCGGAATGCTGCTGCCGAGCACAATGCCGGCGAGGGTGAAGAGGTTCCAGGCGATGTAAAACGTCAGGCCGACGCCCAGTGCGTACCAGCGATTGAACTGCTGTTTGTCATGCTGGCTGGTCAGGGCAAACAACTCGTCGGTGAGCAAAAAGCCCAACCCTGCACGCCAGCGCCCCGGCAGCGGCGAAATCACCGAGCGCAGGCTCATGCCATAGAGCAAATGCTGGGAGGTCAGCAGCAACGTGGTCAGCAGAATCGAAAAAATACCGGCACCGCCCTTGAGCATCCCGATGGCCACCAGCTGCGCCGCACCGGCAAACACGATGCTCGACAACCCCTGGCCTTGCAGCGGCGTGAGGTTGGCTTCGATGGCCATGGAACCGGCCAGCAATCCCCACGGTGCGGTTGCCAGGGACAACGGCATGATCGCCGCGGCGCCGCGGAGAAACGCGCTGCGCGGCAGGAGTGAATTGGACATAACGCTCTACAACCAGAGAAAGACGTCAGACTGTGCCAGCAGTTGCCGCCGATGGCTTGAACAATCTTGCGCACTGCTGCGAACGGCAGGATGCGCGCCGGGTTCGCTGATTTTCGTGATTAACGCTCCGCCCGAGTACCATGGAGCGATCGCATAACGTGTCAGGGAGTCGACATGCTTTACCGAATCGCCGCCGACGGGCTGGTGCTGTTTCACCTGTTGTTCATTCTGTTCGTGCTGTTCGGCGGGCTGCTGGTGCTCAAATGGCATCACCTGATCTGGTTGCACCTGCCGGCCGCCGCATGGGGCGTGTGCGTGGAGTTTTTCCATTTGTTCTGCCCGCTGACGGACTGGGAAAACCGCATGCGCCATGCGGCCGGGCAAACCGGCTATGGCGGCGGTTTCATCGAGCATTACGTGTGGCCGGTCATTTACCCGGCGGGCCTGACACCCGCTATTCAACTGGGCCTCGGCAGCGTGGTGCTGGCGCTCAACGTGCTGGTCTATCTTCGGTTGTTCAGGCTGCGCAAGTTACGCCGGGCCGCCTGAACACTATCCTCAGAGGATCTGCACATGTTGTCCATCGAAGACCTGGCATTGCTGCAAGCCATTCGGGAAACCGGCAGCCTGTCACGAGCGGCGGCGCATCTGGGCAAGGCGCCGTCGACGGTGTCCTATGCGGCGCGGCAACTGGAAGAGCGTTTCGACGCGCTGCTGTTCGATCGGCGCCGATACCGCCTGCAGCTCACCCCCGCCGGGGAACTGCTGGTGAATGAAGCGGCGCGGCTGATGCAGGACGTCTCGCGACTGACCCAACGGGTGCAGCAAGTGGCCAACGGTTGGGAGAGCCGGCTGTGGATCGTCACCGACGAACTGCTGGAGTTCGACGCCTTGATCCCGGTGATACACGAATTCGACGCGCTGCAATCCGGCGTACCGCTGCGCATCACCCATGAAGTATTGAAAGGTGTGTGGGAAGCCCTGCGCGAGGGCCGCGCGGACCTGATCATCGGCGCCACCAACGAACCGCCGGCGATCCCTTCCTTGCGCTGGATGCAACTGGGGGAAATGGAATGGGTATTTGCCGTCTCGCCCAGGCATCCGTTGGCCAAGGTTAAAGAACCGATTTCCCGGGCAACGGTGACGCAGCACCGGGCGATCGTCGTGGCGGATTCGTCCAGAGCCACCGAAGGCAGCACCTATGGCGTCTCCGGCGGGCAACCGGTACTCGCCGTGCCGACCATGCGCGCGAAAATCCTCGCCCAGTGCGACGGCCTGGGCGTGGGTTGGCTGCCCAGGTATCGGGTTGGCTCGTTGCTGAAGAACGGCACGCTGGTCGAGAAACAGATGGCCGATCCGCGCGAACCGAACATTCTGTACGCCGGCTGGCGCGGCGATCATGATGGCCGCGCCCTGGGCTGGTGGCTGGAAAAACTCAAGCAATCCTACCTGGCGACCAGGCTGGTCCAGGGCAGCGACCGGTTCGTCTGAACCGGCACACTCAGTTGGCAATGACGCTCATGTTCCGACCGCTGGCCTTGGCGACATAGAGCGCCTTGTCCGCTGCGCCAATCAGGTCGTCAGCCTGGGCTTGTGAGGCCGGATCGTAAGCGGCGACGCCCAGGCTGACCGTCACCACGCCTTCGGCGCCTTCACTGTGGCGAATACCGGCATGCAGCACCGCGCGACGGATTTTTTCCGCCACCAGAAACGCCCCGACATAGTCGGTCCCGGGCAGCACCACCGCAAACTCTTCGCCGCCGTAGCGAGCCGCCAGATCCCCGGGGCGCTGGATATTTTCGGTGATGATCGCACTGATGTTGCGCAAACACTCATCACCGGCCAAGTGACCGTAGTTGTCGTTGAACAGTTTGAAGTGATCGACATCAATCATCAGCAAGGCGAGGCCGGTCAGGCTGCGTCTGGCACGGCCTATTTCCGAGTGGATGAACAGATCGAACTGGCGGCGGTTGGACAGCCCCGTCAACGCGTCCTCCAGGGCCAGCAATTCCAGGCTGCGATTGACCTCGATCAGTTTTTCCTGGGCATCCAGCAACTGGTTCTGGATGCGGTTCTGCTGCTTCATCAGATTGATCAGGCGATAACCCAGCACACCGAGAAAACCCAGCAGCAGCGCGACAATGCCCGCACTGAGCAAGGATTCCTCACGCCAGCCGGCCAGGACTTCATCCTTGTCGAGTGCGGCGAAAACGATCAGCGGATACCCCTCGACCCGGCGAAACCCCACCACCCGCACAACGCCATCCATCACGGACTTGACCATTGCCGTGCCTGAACTGCCCATGGGCAATAGCTGTTTGAACAGCGGGCTGTTGGCGAGGCTGGTGCCGATTTCCGCTTCATTGAACGGCCGACGAACGACGATGCTGGCGTCGTCGGCGATCAGGTTGATCACGCCGTTGCGGCCCATGTCGATGCTGTCGTACAGGGACAGAAAATGGCTGAGATAGATCGTCGCCAGCGCCACACCGGCAAAACGGCCATCGGCGTGATTGATCCTGCGCGACACCGTCATGATCCATTCGCCGCTGGAACGGCTTTTGATCGACGGACCGATGTGCGGCCCACGGTCGGGATGATCGCGATGGTAGATGAAATACTCACGGTCTGCGTTGTTGGCATCGGGCACGACCGCACCGTTGGAATTGGCAATCCAGCGCCCCTGCTCGTCATAGACGAACATGCCGTGCAACTGGCTCAGCTCACTGCGCTGGGCACTGAGCAAGCGTTCGAGGTGAGGCAACCGGGCCGGCTCGAAGCCGTCGGTTTCCAGGCGTTCCACCAGCGTAAACAGCAGCGTATCGGCTTGCTTGATCGTCGCCTGCGCTTGCGAGGCCAGGGTCTGCGCAAGGTTGGACATTGCCACTTCCTTGTCATGCAGATGGTACTGGCGCGAATTCCAGGCTTCCCAGATCACGATGGCGATCATGGACAGGCACACAGCGACAAGCAAAACCACCGCTGAGCGGACCTTAAGCGTTGCCCCGACCTGCTCGGTGACCAAAGACACGCCGTGGCGGGTTTGTTCGATTCGGTCTTTGACGGACGGATTCCCCATGACGCTCCTTGAATCTCGATGAGTGGCGACTGATCCCATTCGCCTTTTTATTATCACGACGCCTCAACAATACACCGGTTAGCGTGGCGTCTGTTTCAATGCCTCAAGCCACGCCGGGTTCAATTGCGTCTGTTCGGTCTCGATGCCCAGCGCTTCCATCCGCGCCTTGTGCAGGTCCATCTCGCGAACCAGTTGGCTGTGATCACTGGAGTTGCCGTCCAGCTCGTGCATCTGGCTCAACCCAAGATGATAGAAGCGCAGCAGCTTCATGGCGCCTGGATCATCCTTCTCCACCGCCGCCGTCACCTGATGCATGACGTTGGTGATGCTCATCAGGCTGCGCTTGAGCTGCCAGCCGTACACGGCGGGCGCCATCCACTCCTGATTCCAGAACGTGCCGCGCATCAGTGCCACCATCAATAGCACCGCGACAAACACGCCGCCCACGTTGAAGCGTAGATTGTCGCCCCCCGGTTCGCCGAACATCGCCACCGCCGCGGTCGACAGCACCATTGCCAGAGCCAGGAAAACCAGGGCAATGATGATTGTGCTGCGGCGCGTCTGGCTTCGATAAATCTCGGGGTTTTGCGGCTGGATTTCGAACATCGCGACGGGTTTCCTCGGGGGCATGGGCAAAAAGACTGCGGGGCATTATCGCCTCTGCGGGGGATTTAGCTATGCTGGGGCTCCTTTTCATCTTTTCATCGTCAAAGGGGAACATGGCGATAGTGCGCAGTTCGTGCCATCTTCTTTTATGGATACATACTATTCGGATGTCATGCGTCCTCGGCGGGTGACATCGTTTTAAGGATCATTGAATGTCCCAACGACAAGTAATCAACGCTTCGGTCAGCCCGAAAGGCAGCCTGGAAACCCTCTCTCAACGTGAAGTACAGCAACTGAGCGAAGCCGGATCCGGCAGCACCTACACCCTCTTCCGCCAGTGCGCCCTGGCCATCCTCAATACCGGCGCCCATGTCGATAACGCCAAGACCATCCTCGAAGCCTACAAAGACTTCGAAATCCGCATCCACCAGCAGGACCGCGGCGTGCGCCTGGAACTGCTGAACGCCCCGGCCGACGCCTTCGTCGACGGCGAAATGATCGCCAGCACCCGGGAAATGCTGTTCAGCGCCCTGCGCGACATCGTCTACACCGAAAACGAACTCGATGCCCAGCGCATCGACCTGAGCACCTCCCAGGGCATCAGCGACTACGTCTTCCACCTGCTGCGCAACGCCCGCACCCTGCGCCCCGGCGTCGAGCCGAAGATCGTGGTGTGCTGGGGTGGCCACTCGATCAACACCGAAGAATACAAATACACCAAGAAAGTCGGCCACGAACTGGGCCTGCGCAGCCTCGACATCTGCACCGGTTGCGGCCCGGGCGTGATGAAAGGCCCGATGAAAGGCGCGACCATCGCCCACGCCAAGCAGCGCATCCACGGCGGTCGCTACCTCGGCTTGACCGAACCCGGCATCATCGCCGCCGAAGCGCCGAACCCGATCGTCAACGAACTGGTGATCCTGCCGGACATCGAAAAACGCCTGGAAGCGTTCGTGCGCGTGGGCCACGGCATCATCATTTTCCCGGGCGGCGCGGGCACGGCCGAAGAGTTCCTGTACCTGCTCGGCATCCTGATGCACCCGGACAACAAGGGCCTGCCCTTCCCCGTCGTCCTCACCGGGCCGAAGCACGCGGCGCCGTATCTGGAGCAACTGGACGCGTTCGTCGGCGCCACCCTGGGTGAAGCGGCGAAGCAACATTACGAGATCATCATCGACGACCCGGCTGAGGTTGCACGGCAGATGACCGCCGGTCTCAAAGCGGTGAAACAGTTCCGTCGCGAGCGCAACGACGCGTTCCATTTCAACTGGCTGCTGAAGATTGACGAAGGCTTCCAGCGCCCGTTCGATCCGACTCACGAAAACATGGCCAACCTGAAACTCAGCCGCAACCTGCCGGCGCACGAACTGGCCGCCAACCTGCGCCGCGCGTTCTCCGGCATCGTCGCCGGCAACGTCAAGGACAAGGGTATCCGCCTGATCGAACAGCACGGGCCGTATCAGATCCGTGGCGATGCGGCGGTGATGCAGCCGCTGGATCAACTGCTGAAAGCCTTCGTGGCCCAGCACCGGATGAAGTTGCCGGGTGGCGCGGCGTATGTGCCGTGTTATCAAGTGGTTGCGTAACCCCAGATAGAGCATTCCCACGCGCGCGGGAATGCTCCCCGGTTTGAGCGAGCCTTTGTGGCGAGGGAGCTTGCTCCCGCTCGGCGGCGAAGCAGTCGCAAAGCTTTTGGCGCCGCTTCGCGACCCAGCGGGAGCAAGCTCCCTCGCCACAAAGGCTGGTTCACACAGGCTCGTTCACACAAATGTCGGTATCCGCCCCCCCTCCAGGCTATCAACCGCCTTGGTTGCCACACTCGGCAAACTTGCTGTAATCCAGCACTTTCTGTGTGCCGCTGGAGTCCAGGTACGTCATCCGCGCATTGACGATCCCGCAATGGCTGCCGCCGTCTTCTACAGTAGAAATAACCTTCTTGACGTCCAGATGGGTGCCAGCGGCGTGTGTCTGCGCTGGGGTCTGGACATCGGCGTGAGCGGAAAACGCAGCGACGTTCAGAATGGCAAAGAAGCTGGCAGCGAAGAGTTTGTTCCGGTTCATGGTGATTTCCTCAAGGTTTCAATGGGTAGTCGGTGTGAGGCAAGTTGTCTTGCTTCGATGGAACCCATTTAATCGACCCGAGGTATCTGCCATGTGTCGTAGAACCGGGGCTTTTAAGGCGTAAGGTGTCACACGGGGCGCTCGATACACTTCGATACACCCGCCCCCGAAAAAAGCTGCCTTGTATACCAATGTATCAATTACATCCTCAGATACAGTGAGAGACAAAGGCCGGCAGGCAGCAGCGACGCGGCTCCCTAGAATGCGCAACCTGCGAATAACAAGAGGGTTGAGTGATGGAACATGTGAACCACATCCTGATCGTCGACGACGATCGCGAGATTCGCGAGCTGGTCGGCAATTACCTGAAGAAGAACGGCCTGCGCACCACGGTGGTTGCCGATGGCCGGCAGATGCGCAGCTTTCTGGAAACCAATCAGGTGGACCTGATCGTGCTGGACATCATGATGCCCGGCGATGACGGCCTGTTGCTGTGCCGCGAATTACGCTCGGGCAAGGACAAGGCCACACCGATCCTGATGCTCACCGCACGCAACGACGAAACCGACCGCATCCTCGGCCTCGAAATGGGCGCCGACGACTACCTGACCAAACCCTTCGCCGCCCGCGAACTGCTGGCGCGGATCAATGCCGTGCTGCGCCGCACCCGGATGCTGCCACCCAACCTGCTGATCACCGAAAGCGGTCGATTGCTGGGTTTCGGTCGCTGGCGCCTGGACACCACCGCCCGGCACCTGCTGGACGAAGACGGCACCATGGTCGCCCTCAGCGGCGCCGAATATCGGCTGCTGCGCGTGTTCCTCGATCATCCGCAACGGGTGCTCAGCCGCGACCAGTTGCTGAACCTGACCCAGGGTCGCGACGCCGACCTGTTCGACCGTTCCATTGATTTGCTGGTGAGCCGCCTGCGTCAACGGCTGATGGATGACTCGCGGGAATCGACTTACATCAAAACCGTACGCAGCGAAGGCTACGTGTTTTCCTACCCCGTGGAATTGCTCGGGGCGGAGTCATGAAACTCGCCCTGCGCTGGCCGCGGACGCTGGCCTCTCAGCTGTCGCTGATTTTTCTGGTGGGCCTGGCCATCGCCCAGCAACTGGCACTGGCCATTGGCGGCTCGCTGACGCTGAGCAACCGTGAAGGGGGCGGCTTGTGTGCGGAACTGGCGCTCTCAACACCGACATAGCGGCGCTGTAAACGATGATCTCGCTACCCGATCTGCTGCGGTTTTGCGCAGCGCTACTGCTGGCCGCAACGCTCTGTGTCAGCCTTGACGCCAGCAGCGCCCTGGCCGCGGAACCGGGCGTGGCGCCACTGGAACTGGTGGTGCTCGGCTCGGGCGGACCAGGCGCCGGCGGCCGTGCCGGCGCCGGTTACGTATTGCTGTTGGATGGCGCGCCGCGAATCCTGCTGGATGCCGGGCCGGGAACGTTCGTGCGGCTGGGTGAAGCGAAAATCGATATCCGCCGCCTGGACATCGTGCTGCTGTCCCATTTGCACGTGGACCACGTGGCGGAACTGCCGGGCATCGTCAAGGCACGGGCCGTGGCGTCACGCTCGGACATCACCTTTGAAGTGTTCGGACCGGGTGCCGCTCAACCCTATCCTTCCACTCGTCACTACATCGACCTGATGTTCGGCAAGCACGGTGCCTTCAGCTATTTGCAGGACTTCGCCGGCACCGTGAGTTTCAACACCACAGACCTTGATAACGTCACGGCACCCAAAACCCTCCTCAACCAGAACGGCCTGGTGATCAGCGCCGTGACCGGCCACCATCGCGATGCACCGGCCGTGATCTACCGCGTCGATTACCGGGGTAAAAGCATCACCTTCAGCGGCGATATCGATGCACAGGGCCATGCCGCACTGACGCACATCGCCAAGGGCTCAGACTTGCTGGTGTTCAACGCGCCGGTCCTCGATCCACCCGACGCCCCACCCGCGCTCTACAGCCTGCACACCGCGCCCGGCGACATCGGCAGGATCAGCGCTGCGGCGCAGGTGTCGAGCCTGCTGCTCAGCCATCTGTCCCGAGACATCGACGAATCCCGCGATGCGGTCACGCAGTCCATCCACCGCACCTACCAGGATCCGGTGCAGTTCGCCGAGGATGGCTTGCACATTCGGCCATGAATGCGAACGGCTGGGTCAGGCAAGCACCGCGGGGATTTTTCAAAGGGATTTGTATCACTGTGTATAGGAAGCCACGACAGATACGCAGAAGCCGATTTCGCCCCGTTCAGGCACACATCACCGATACACCCGAGCGTTTAACTGTGTTCACCGGATAGCAGCAGCTACCGACTCACTCAAACTTAAGCGCAAGGAGAATCACCCATGTTCAACTTCTCGAAAGTCTCGTCCCTGGCACTCGGTCTGGCACTGGTAGGCGGTCTTGGCCTGTCGAACCTGGCCTCGGCCAACACCGTGAGCGCCGCTTCCCGCACTCAGGTCCAGCAGTTGCTGGTGGAAGGTGGTTCGGATCGCCTGCAACAGAATCGTGTGGCTGAAGGTGGTGCCGAGCGCCTGCAGGAATTGCGTGAACGTGTGGCTGAAGGCGGTGCGGATCGTCTGCAGGAACTGCGCGAACGTGTTGCGCTGGTCAGCCCGGGCAACGCAGTGCGCGGCGGTGTGGTGGTTGCGGAAAACCGTGCCGAGTTCGGTTCGAAATATCAGCGGTATTGATCGCGATCTACGCCGCAACAAAGATCCATTGTGGGAGCGAGACCGGCTTGCCGGCGATTGGGCTCTGACATTCAACATTAATGTTGTCTGTCAGTCCGCGATCGCCGGCAAGCCGGTCTCGCTACCACAATGGTAAGCGATACGCATAAATCCTGAGTTCTGACGCAAAAGCCCGACGATTGCGCGGGACAGTTGCAGCAGGCGCGTACTAAGATTTGCGCTTCATTTCATCAAGGACGATTCATGAAGCGCTTTGCCGGTTGTCTGCTGACTTTCCTGACGTTCACTGCGGTCGCGGCAGACCTGAACATGCTCACCGACAACCACCCGCCCCTGCATTTTCAGCAGGGCAACGCGCTGGTGGGGTTTGGCGTGGATGTGGTGCAGGCGCTGGCCGACACCGCTGGCGATCAGGTGCACTTTCAACAAGTGCCGTTGCTACGCGCCTTGCGCGTGGCGAGCACCGAGCCCGCCACTGGGGTGTTCACCGTGTTGCGCACCGCCGAGCGTGACAGCCAGTATCAGTGGGTCGGCCCCTTGATGGAGGTGGAAACCGCGCTGTTCTCCACGGACAGCAACCGGCAACGGGTGCGCAGTTTGCTGGAGGCCGGCCGTCAGGGCCGGATTGCCGTTCCACGAAAATGGCTGGTCTACAGCTACTTGCAGAAACAGGACCTGAACAATCTCTACGGCGTGGAAACCCCCGAACAAATGATGCGTCTGGCGCGACTGGGCCGTACCGAATTTGTGGTAGCCGACACGCTGTCCGTCACAAGCATGGCCCGTGAGGAAGGTTTGCCGCCCGAGCAGTTGCACTATCAGATTCCGTTGATGAAGCAAGCCACCTACATTGCCTTTTCACCGCTGACCGATGCGCGCCAGGTCGCGCGCTGGCAGCAGGCGCTGGACGAGATGAGCCGGGACGGACGCCTGGAGCAACTCAAACAGCGCTGGCTGGTGGACCGCACGCCGCGCTGACGGCGGATCAACGTTCTCGATAACGACTATGCGTCAGGGTGTTTTTTCATCGTGAAGCTCCAGCACTAGAGTGGACTCATCTTCTTCCCACGCTTCTGGAGCTACATCATGAAAAGCATTATCGGTCTTGGTTTCGCCCTGTCGGTTCTTGGTGCTACGTCGGCTATTGCTGCACCCCACGCTACTTTGCCCGTGGTGGCGGCGGCGAAGGTCAGTCAGCCGGCTACGTTGAATGTGAATACGGTTGGTGTTGATCACAAGGACAGCCAGGCGAGCACACTTTACGTGGCTGAAAACCGTCCTGAGTTTGGTTCGAAGTATCAGCGTTATTGATTGGCGGGTTTGTGCTGTTTGGAACGGGGAACCTCGGGGGATTTGTTCTTTCCGGGGTTTCTTTTTGTTTGTTTGGGTACATATCCGTTTCTGCGGTAGCGGCGGCTGGCGGTTCCGCCCTTACGGCGGGTCACTTGGAGACGCGCCAAGTAACCAAGCGCTTTTGCCCCTTTCGTACGGCCCTTCGCTTAGGCTCAGGGTGCCCTCGCTCCGGTCCTGCTCCGTGGGCCCGCCGCCATCCATGCCGGGTTGCCCACTGCGCAGAACCGGAACGAAGCCTCTTGAGGGGGCGACTACCGCCACAGCAGCGCGAGGCGGCCTGCGGGCCGACCTGGCTCTTCGTGTGTATGCATTTCCCCTGTGGGAGCTAGCCTGCTAGCGATGGACGTTAACGATTACGCGTGCGGTCTGAATGAACGCGGTGTCTGGACGTCCATCGCTAGCAGGCTAGCTCCCACAGGGGATTTTTGGCGGGCATGATATGGGTGTTCACCACCGATGGCCTTGACGGAAAACAGGCCGGCTATCAGGCCGCCTCGCTTTGGCTTTGGCTTTTGATCTTGATCTGCCCCGTCGGAAGGCCGAGCGCAGGTTCTGCGCAGTGGGCAACCCGGCAGGGATGCCGGGTTAGCCGTCCCCGGCCCAGAGTGTGTAAAAACGTTTTTCAGCGATTTGGCGCCCCCAATCAGGGCTGAAAACCGCGCATCTACGCAAAATCCAGGTCTGCCAACCAGCCGATAAACTTCAGATTTCACATAGAAACGCAGACTTCAATTTTGACTGAGCGTTTTTACACACTCTGGGCCATGGATGGCCGATGGCGGCGGGCCCACGGAGCAGGACCGGAGCGAGGGAACCCTGAGCCTGCCCCCATCACGCCACCAAACGCAGAGCCAAAGCCTTGGCCTGACTAGCCACATCAGTCACCGCCGTACTCTCCCACCACATCCCCCGCAACGGCGGCCCCATGGCAAACAACCGACTGGCAACCCGCCCATCTCCCCCCAGCACCGCACCATCAACCGCCGCTGCAATCCCCAACGCCAACGGCCCCGGCCGCACCAACCCGCGAGCCAGCAACTGCTGCGGCAACGGTCGCGCCACCCGCCGCCAGTCGTACTCGATCCCGCTGGAATTGATCAACGCCGCGCCCCTGACGACAACCGTTTCACCTTCACCACGACGGCGGATACGAATGCTCACTTCACCACCCGAAGAAGGCTCAAGCCCCTTGTACGAAGCCGCCTGAATCCGCAACCGCCCTTCCCCATGCAGTCGCTCCACCAACTCCGCACTCAACGGCGGCGATCGGTGATGGTGACTCTCCCACCAAGGCCGCACATGCCGCACAAATTGCCGACGCTGCACGTCCGTCGCCTGACTCCACAAACGGCCAATGTGCACCCGCACAGTGTCCAACGGCGCCTGCCAGTCGATGCCCTGCGCAATGGCCTCCCGACAATGCCGGCGCAGTTCACGCACCAACTGTCGCGGCGTGCGAATACTGTGATCCTCGGCAAGAAAATCCACCCAGGCCGGCGGTTGCCGGCGCACATGCGGCAACAGTCCGTGCCGGGAAAACACTTCGATGGGCCCACGATGCCCGGCCTGTTCCAGCGACACAACGGCATCGACCATGGTCAGGCCGGAACCGATGATCAGCACCGTCGATTGCGGGTCGAGCTGACGCATGGCCGCCACATCCCAAGGATCGAGCGCCGCGGCGTTCAAACCGCTGGACTCGGTCTGCGGCGTCCGCGCAGCAGGAAACATCCCCGTCGCCAACACCGCATAGGCGCCCTGCAACCGCTGCCCGTCACTCAAGTTCAGCCGCACCGAATCGCTCAACGTTTCCAGGTCAACCACCTCGGCCCGCACATGCTCGACGGTCGAGCCATTCAAGGCGCCCACCGCTTGCGCCTCGGCCAGGCGCTGCTGCACGTACAAACCGAAAAGCCCTCGTGGCGGAAACAGTTCGCTGACCGGCACATGCTGCTCATCGGACTCCGGCCAGCCGGCGGCGGCGATGTACTCGCTCAGCCACTGAGTCAGGTCATCGGCATTGTCCGGGTCGACGCTCATGCGCGCCGCGTTGCCGTTCAGCGTATGGCCCAACTCGACCGCGCTGTACGCCTCGCCCCGTCCGAGTTCGGCCCGTGGCTCGATCACCAGCAACGAGCGCTTGCCGGGCAGACGCAACAACTGCGCCGCCAGCATCGCGCCACTGAGGCCGCCGCCGATGATCAGGATGTCTGCGTGGCGGATGACGTCGGTTGTCTGTCCGCTTCGAGTTTCAGTCATGGCGTTCTCAATGTTCAGTGTTTACCTAGATAGAAGTCATGCAGATCGCCCCGCGCCAGTAACGCCTCGCTGCTGCCGGACAACACCACCCGGCCGGTGTCGAGGACGTAGGCCTGTTGAGCGTACTTGAGCGCCACATTAATGTTTTGCTCGGCAATCAGGAAGCTCACCTGCTCCTCGCGATTGAGCTGGGCGACGATCTCGAAAATCTCCTGGACGATAATAGGCGCCAAACCCATGGAGGGTTCATCAAGCAGTACCAAAGTAGGATGTGTCATCAACGCCCGGCCGATGGCGACCATCTGTTGTTCGCCACCGGACGTCAGCCCGGCCTGGGTCTTGCGCTTGGTTTTCAGGCGTGGAAACCAGGCGTAGATCCGCTCCAGGTCCCGGGCCATGTCCTGGCGACTCAAACCCCGCACAAAACCGCCGCTGCGCAGGTTGTCATCGACGGTCAACTGCGGGAACACATGGCGGCCTTCCAGCACATGCACCATCCCTTGGCGCACCCGCACACTCGGATCGACACCCGCCGTATCGCGACCGAGAAACTCGATCGTGCCGCGACTGACCTCCGCCCTCTCGGCCCGCACCAACCCTGAAATCGCCTTGAGCGTGGTGCTTTTGCCCCCGCCGTTGGCACCGAGCAATGCGACGATGCCGCCCTTGGGCACCGCCAGCGAAACCCCGGCCACCGCCAGGATCGCGCCGTCGTAGATCACCTCGATGTCGTTGACTCGCAGCAGTTCGTTCACAGCAATGACGCTGGCGGCTTCGCTCATGGGTTACTCGTCCCCGGTGCAGGTGCGTGGCGTCAGGCCTTTTTCCTTGGCGAAGGCTGCGGATTTTTCGTCGATCAAGGGCCGGAGCAAGGCGCGGTCGGCGGCGATCCAGTCGCTGATCAGCATCCAGTTGGCGCCGTCCCACTGCTGCCCCCGCGCCGAACCGCCGCCCTCGTGATCCTTGCACGACAGTTTGAGGTTCTGTATCAGGCCGAAATAGCCCATGTCCTTGAGCCGCGCATCGTCGATATTCAGGTGTTCCAGCCCCCAGCGACCCTCTTCGCCATTCAAGGGACGCTTGCCAAATTTGCCCTGGGCGGTGCGGATCGCTTTCACCATCACCGCGGCGTTCACCAGCCCGGAGTTGTAGTAGACGCTGCCGAAATTCTTCAGGTCCTTGAGGTCGCTTTTGCCTTTGTCGAGGATGTGCTGCTTGAGGCGCTTATGGATCTCGAAATCAGTGCCGGCCGGGTATGGCGTCAGCGCCAGGTAACCCTTGGCGGCGGCGCCTGCGGGCAGTACGTCCTCGCTGGAACTGGCCCAGATCTCGCCGACGATGTGGTCCACCGGGAAGCCGAAACGCGCAGCGGTCTTCACCGCTACCGGCGTCGACACGCCCCAGGTGCGCAGGAACACCCAGTCCGGGTTGACCTGGCGAATCTGCCACCATTGCGCCGATTGTTCGTTGCCCGGATCGGCTACCGGAATCTGGATGTTCTCGAAGCCGTATTTCTCCGCCAGCAACTTCAGCGGGCCGAGGGTTTCACGTCCGTACGCCGAGTCGTGGTAGACCGTGGCGATCTTCTTGCCCTTGAGCTTGTCGAAGCCACCCTCACACTCGGCGATGTAATTGATCAGGCTCGACGCCTCGCTGTAGAAGGTCAGCATCACCGGGAAGTTGTAGGGGAACATCGTGCCGTCGGTGGCTTTGTGCGGCCATAGCCGAGGGTGATCAGCGGGATCTTGTCGACTTCCGCGCGCTCGCTCAGCGCATACGCCGCCGGCGCGCCGTTGGGTGAATAGATCGCCACCGGCGCACCATCCAGACCTATCTTGAAGCGCTCGTAGCATTCGATGCCCTTCTCCGCCGTCCACTCGGTTTCGCATTCCTGCCACACCCGTTTGACGCCGTTGATCCCGCCTTCCACCTCGTTGATGTAGTTAGGTAATCGAGCATGCCGGCCCAAACCTGGTATCCGCGAGGGGCGGACGTTTGAGTTCATGCACGCTCATGGGTGGACCTCCTGTTCATGGGCAAAAGCGTTCGGTGGTCCGCTGGGCTGAAATCTTTGGAACGACCGAAATTCAGTGTGGGAGCGAGCCTGGTCGCGATGGCGGTCGGTCAAACAACATCCATGTTGAATGTGCTGGCCTCATCGCGAGCAGGTCGAATCGTCGCACCGTCGCTCCCACAGGGGATGTGTGTTGCGTTTAGGCAGACACCACTTTTTTCTCCTGTTGCCGTAATGCCGCCAAGTCCCGATATCCCGCGCCCGGATGAATCTCCGGCAACCGCGCCCCCTCCCCGAACAACTTCTCGCGCAAGGTCCCTGGCGCGTATTCGGTCTTGTAGACCCCACGTTTTTGCAACTCCGGCACCAGCAGTTCCACTGCGTCGATGAAGGTTTCGTGAGTCAACGCATAAGCCAGGTTGAAGCCGTCCACGTCGGTTTCCTCAACCCACTCCTGCAAAAGATCGGCAACAGTCTCGGGACTACCGACAAACAACGGCCCAAACCCACCAATTCCCACCCAATCGGCCAGTTCGTTCGGCGTCCACACCTTGTCCGGATCGGCCGTGGAGAATGCTTCCACCGCCGATTGAATGGCATTGGTGTGCACATGCTTGAGTGGCTCATCCGGTTTGAACTCAATGAAATCGATCCCCGTCCAGCCCGAAATCAGCGCCATGGCACCTTCGTAACTGACCCAGGTTTTGTATTCCTCGAACTTGGCTTTGGCCTTGGCATCGGTCTCGCCGAGGATCACGGTTTGCAGGTTGAAGATCAGGATCTTCGACGGATCGCGCCCCGCCTCGGCGGCACGACGACGGATGTCGGCCACGGTCTTTTTCAGCAGCACTTTCGAAGGCGCCGCGACGAACACACATTCGGCGTGTTCAGCGGCAAACTGCTTGCCGCGACTGGATGCGCCGGCCTGATAGAGCACTGGCGTACGTTGCGGTGAGGGTTCGCAAAGGTGAATGCCCGGCACCTGGAAGTGTTTACCAACATGTTGGATTTCGTGGATTTTGCTCGGGTCGCTGAAGATCCGACGCTCGCGATCGCGCAGGATGGCGCCCTCTTCCCAACTGCCTTCCCAGAGTTTGTAGCAAACCTCCAGGTATTCCTCGGCGAAGTCGTAACGGGCGTCGTGTTCAGTCTGAGTTTTCTGGCCGAGATTCTTTGCGCCGCTTTCCAGATAGGACGTGACGATGTTCCAGCCCGCGCGGCCCTTGGTCAGGTGATCGAGGGTCGACAGGCGTCGGGCGAACGGATACGGATGCTCGAACGACAACGACGCGGTCAGACCAAAACCCAGATGCTCGGTGACCAGCGCCATCGGCGGAATCAGTTGCAGCGGATCGTTCACCGGCACCTGCGCCGCCTGACGAATCGCCGCGTCACCGTTGCCGTTGTAAACGTCGTAGATGCCCAGCACATCGGCGATGAACAATCCGTCGAACTTGCCGCGCTCAAGAATTTTCGCCAGATCGGTCCAGTATTCCAGGTCCTTGTACTGCCACGAACGGTCCCGCGGATGCGCCCACAAGCCCGGCGACTGGTGGCCGACGCAGTTCATGTCAAACGCGTTGAGACGAATTTCACGGGCCATCAAACGGCACTCCTGAAGCTTGGGGGATGAATGCCGTTGAGGCGGAAGTTGCCGATGAGGTGGAGTTTCCAGCGCAGCGGGTCGTGCAGTGACCCTGGCAATGCAGTGCGTTGTCCGGTGAGTTCGAATTCAGCGTTACTGGCGGTGTTCAGTGCCTCCGTGCTGGCAAGGTGGGATTCGGCTATGGCAACACTGATCTCGGTGTCGTCTTCATGACCATTCAAGAAACTTTCGGCACGCTCAAGCAGCGCGGCGGCCACTTCGATGCGAATGTGCACATCGCCGAAACGGCTGACGACAAACGGATCGTCCGTGGTTTTGCTCTGCTGACGAACGAATCGCATGGTCGCATCGAGCAAACTGCGGGCGTTGTGCAAGTCATGCTGACTTTTGGCCAGGGGTTGTCCGGCAACGATCGGTTGGGTCAAGGCATTCATGGTGGGCTCCTCAGTTCCAGGCGTGGCGCGCGGGCTTTACGCCGTTGAGCAGGTAGTTGCCGATCAGGTGGTATTTCCAGCGCGCCGGGTCGTGCAGCGTGTGAGTGCGGGCGTTGCGCCAGTGGCGATCAAGGTTGTACTTGCCGAGCACCGAGCGGGTGCCGGCCAGTTCGAAGAGTTTGCTGCTGGCGAGCAAGGCGATCTCGGCGGACAGGACTTTGGCCTGGGCGACCACCACCGAGGCGTGGGCCACCGTGTCTTCATTGGCGTTGAGCAACGCTGCGTTGATGGCCTGGCCGGCCTTCTTGAGGATCGCTTCGGTGCCGTGGACCCGCCATTCGAGTTCGCCAATCGCGGCGATGCTGAACGGGTCCTGCCAGCCGTGATCCTTTCCGCTGTCGATCCATGGCCGGGATTCGCGGGCGTAGCGCTTGGTTTCTTCCAGCGCGCCAACGGCGATGCCGGTGTCCACCGCGGCTTGAATGATTTGTGAAATCGGGCCGTCGGCGGTGGGTTCGTCGAACGCTTTGTGGGCCGGGATCACAGCACTCAACGGCACCGTCACCGCATTCAATGTGACGCCGCCACTGGCGGTGGTGCGCTGACCAAAACCGTCCCAGCTGTCGATCACGGTCAAACCGGGAGTGTCGCGTTCGATGAAAGCGATGAAGGCCTGGTTCTGCTCGTTGACCGCGACGGCAGGGACGATGTGCGCGAACAGCGCGCCGGTGCAGTAGAACTTCTCGCCGTCGATTTGCGCGGTGTCTTTGTCGAAACGAATGCGGGTTTCGAAGGCCCCGGCGTTTTTACTTTTGGATTCGGAGAAGGCGTTGCCGAAGCGGTAACCCTGCAGAACTTTGCCGAAGTAGTAGCGCTTCTGCTCTTCGGTGGCGGTTTGCAGCAGGATGTCGAGCACGCCGAGGTGGTTTTGCGGGATCTGACCGAGGGATGAGTCGGCAGCGGAAATGATCGTGATCACTTCCGCCACCGTCACATAAGAAACGCCGGCGCCGCCATATTCCTTGGGAACAGTGATACCCCAGAGACCGCTGGCGGAAAACTCATCGAGCTCGGCGACCGGCAAGCGGCGCTCGCGATCGCGCACGCTGGCCTCGACGGCGAAGCGGGCGGCGAGCTTGTGAGCGACGGCGATTGCCTCGGCGTCCGAGCGGATCACGTGGGCGGTGCGAGGGGTTTGGGCAGAGGCTGTCATGGGCCGACTCCGGGGTTCTGGTGAATGCACCAGAGCTTTTGCAGGAGTCGTGCCTGAAACTAATTACGTTTAATTTCAACGAGTTGATGAGTTATTCGAGAAATCCTCGCAGCTTAAAAACAGCAATGTGTCTATCCGGTGTTGATCGGTGAACAGTTAGATCACTACGTTTCTCACGAACCGCGCAGCCACCGGCCCGTCGTTGCGATAGGCATGCGGCTGGTTACTGGCGAACATATAAAACTCACCAGCGGCAATTTCGTGGGGCGTATCGCCGAGCATCAGGGTCAGGCAGCCTTCGAACACGTAGATCTGCTCGCTCCAGCCTTCGGCATCTGGTTGCGAAGGGTAGATTTCCCCCGGTTGCAGGCACCATTCCCACTGTTCCACTTCGCGGGTGGCGGTGGCTTTGGACAACAAAACGGCTTTGCTGCCGGGAATCGTCCCGGCCCAGGCTACTTCGTTGATGCGGCTCGGGTCGCGAGCATCCGGGGCCTGGATCAAGTCGCTGAACGCTACGTCCAACGCTTCCGCTACGCGGTCAAGCGTGGTCAGGCTGACGTTCTTCTCACCGGCCTCGATGGCCACCAGCATGCGGCGACTGACCCCTGATTTTTCCGCCAGCGCGGTCTGGCTCATGTCGGCGGCATGGCGTAGACGCCGAACGTTCAAACTGACGTGTTGAAGGACCGAAGCCCGCTGCGTTGAATCTTTGTGCACTATATTGCTCACTTGGTGGGGTTGGGCAGTATACTGCGCAACATTCGGCGCATTGTGCGTCGCCCTCAGGTAGCGCGCAAGGTCATGACGTCGTTGAACTCCTCCCCGGCTTCTTCCCGTTTCTCACAGTTCAGCAAGGCCGAGTGCGTGCTGGTGCTAATCACCATGGTCTGGGGCGGCACCTTTTTGCTGGTGCAGCACGCGATGACCGTCAGCGGACCGATGTTCTTCGTCGGCCTGCGCTTTGCGGCGGCGGCGATTATCGTCTCGCTGTTTGCCTGGCGTCATCTGCGGGAACTGACCCTGTTCGAACTCAAGGCCGGCGCCTTCATCGGCGTGGCAATCATGCTCGGCTACGGCTTGCAGACTGTTGGGTTGCAAAGTATTCCCAGCAGTCAGTCGGCATTCATTACCGCGTTGTACGTACCTTTCGTCCCGTTGTTGCAATGGCTGGTGCTGGGGCGACGTCCGGGGTTGATGCCGAGCATTGGCATCATGTTGGCATTTACCGGGCTGATGTTGTTGTCGGGACCTGCGGGCGCGTCGTTCAACTTCAGCCCCGGTGAAATCGCCACGCTGATCAGCGCCATCGCGATTGCCGCCGAAATTATTCTGATCAGCACCTATGCCGGCCAGGTCGATGTGCGTCGGGTGACGGTGGTGCAATTGGCGACCACGTCGGTGCTGGCGTTTTTGATGGTGGTGCCGACTCAGGAAGTGATTCCCGACTTCTCATGGCTGCTGTTGTGCAGCGCACTGGGCTTGGGCGCGGCCAGCGCAGCGATTCAGGTGGCAATGAACTGGGCGCAGAAGAGCGTTTCGCCGACGCGGGCGACGTTGATTTATGCGGGTGAGCCGGTCTGGGCCGGGATCGTCGGACGGATCGCCGGGGAACGGTTGCCGGCGATTGCGTTGGTGGGCGCGGGGTTGATTGTGGCGGCGGTGATTGTGAGTGAGTTGAAGACCAAGGGTAAGACGGGTGCGGCAGAGGAAGAGCTGGAACAGGAAACCCAAGGTTAAGTCTCAAGATTGAAGCGACTGGAAGATTGCCTTCGCGAGCAGGTCCAATCGTCGCACCGTCGCTCCCACATGGGTTCTGTGTTGTGCCGCAATGGTGTGAACTCAGTTGGGCCCCGTGGGAGCGAGCCTGCTCCGGGCGGCGTTCCGACGAAGGGGCCGGACGCCGACCCAGCGATCATTCAGGCAAGGACCGAATGATGTCAGCCAGGTCGCCCCTGGTGATCTCGTTTGATTTTACTGCCGCGACGACATCTTCCTTGGAGAGTGGAAAGCGTTTGAAAATCTTCTTCAGGGCATCGGAATCAATATTTGACATCCAAAGAGGAGAAATGAAATGCCCTTGGTACTCCGGCTTCATTGGCACATCCTCATAAGCGATGGCCCCTTTATGGTTGAAGTAAACGATATAGCGATCATGCCCTTCAGGAAACCTCTTGTCGTAGTAAAGAGTGACGCCGGCAGGTAGCACATAGTAATTTTCATCACCCTCTACCCCCTCGATAAGCAAAGGTGCCTTGGTCCTGAGCATTTTCCTGTCATGCGTACCCGATACATGGTTAAACCCGACAAATGCCAAGACAGCCGCATTAACAAGCGCTAAAACTGCCAACCAGAAAGAAAGCTGTTTATTCGTAAACATCCTTTTTGTCATAACGCGCCTCGGTAGTTCCTTCCAGCAGGCCTTCAAAGCTGCTGGCATGAAAACAGCACCGGGACAATCCTACAAGCAAAGCGGCGTCTCCTGCTTTTCACCGGTTAAATGCCCTGATGAACAATCAGAGTAAATGCCAACCGACCTGAAGTTGCAGGATCGCCCTGAAACATGGGGTCTGCGTTGTGACGCGAGATCGCCTGCGCCGCTGGTCCCTGTGGGAGCCTGCTCGCGAAGGGGCCGGACCTCTAAGCACAGCCCTCTGAAACAATGTGAACCAGGCTTTTTCCATCTACCGTGTAGGATTCTGCGACAGCTTGCCGTTTGGTGATCCGGGGACTGGCACGTATGATGCTTCACAAACTTCCGCAGATTAGAAGCCTATGTCCCTGATAGTTCTACTGCTTCTGCCTTTTATCGGCAGCTGTGTCGCGGCCTTGTTGCCGCACAACGCGCGTAACACCGAATCTTTGTTGGCTGGTCTGGTTGCCCTTGCAGGCACCCTCCAGGTCGCTCTCCTGTACCCGCAGATCGCCCATGGCGGCGTCATTCGCGAAGAATTTTTCTGGTTGCCCAGCCTGGGTCTGAACTTCGTTCTGCGCATGGACGGGTTTGCCTGGCTGTTCTCGATGCTGGTGCTGGGCATCGGCACGCTGGTTTCACTGTACGCCCGTTATTACATGTCACCGGACGATCCGGTGCCGCGGTTTTTCGCGTTTTTCCTGGCGTTCATGGGTGCCATGCTCGGGTTGGTGATTTCCGGCAATCTGATCCAGATCGTGTTTTTCTGGGAGCTGACCAGCCTCTTTTCATTCCTGTTGATCGGCTACTGGCACCACCGCGCCGATGCGCGGCGCGGTGCCTATATGGCGCTGATGGTCACCGGCGCGGGCGGTTTGGGTTTGCTGGCGGGGGTCATGCTGCTTGGCCATGTGGTCGGCAGCTATGACCTGGACAAGGTCCTGGCCGCAGGCGATCTAATTCGTGCACATGCCCTCTACCCTGTTCTGCTGCCCCTGATCCTCATCGGCGCCCTGAGCAAAAGCGCGCAATTCCCCTTCCACTTCTGGCTGCCTCACGCGATGGCGGCGCCGACACCCGTCTCGGCTTATCTGCATTCGGCGACCATGGTCAAGGCCGGGGTATTTCTGCTGGCGCGCCTGTGGCCTTCGTTGTCCGGCAGTGAAGAATGGTTCTACATCGTCAGCGGCGCCGGTGCCTGCACCCTGTTGCTCGGCGCGTATTGCGCGATGTTCCAGAACGACCTCAAAGGTCTGCTCGCCTACTCGACCATCAGCCACCTCGGCCTGATCACCCTGCTGCTGGGCCTGAACAGTCCGTTGGCCGCCGTGGCCGCGGTGTTCCACATTCTCAACCACGCCACCTTCAAGGCCTCGCTGTTCATGGCCGCCGGGATCATCGACCACGAAAGCGGCACCCGCGACATTCGCAAGCTCAGCGGCCTGATCAAGCTGATTCCGTTCACCGCGACCCTGGCCATGGTCGCCAGCGCCTCGATGGCTGGCGTGCCGCTGCTCAACGGCTTCCTGTCGAAAGAGATGTTCTTCGCCGAAACCGTGTTCATCAACGCGACCGCCTGGATCGAGATGACCCTGCCCATCGTCGCCACCATCGCCGGCACCTTCAGCGTCGCTTACTCACTGCGCTTCACCGTCGACGTGTTCTTCGGTCCGACCGGCACCGACCTGCCGCACACCCCGCACGAGCCGCCGCGCTGGATGCGCGCGCCGGTGGAGTTGCTGGTGTTCACGTGCCTGATCGTGGGAATTTTTCCGGCGCAAGTGGTCGGCTCGTTACTGGCCGCCGCAGCCCTGCCCGTCGTCGGCGGCACGCTGCCGGAATACAGCCTGGCGATCTGGCACGGCTGGAACGCACCGATGATCATGAGCCTGATCGCCATGTCCGGCGGCGTCGTGCTCTACCTGCTGCTGCGTAACCAGTTCAAGCGCGGACGTTTCAAATATCCGCCGGTCATTGGCCTGTTCAACGGCAAGCGCCTGTTCGAGCGCAGCCTGGTGATCATGATGCGCCTGGCCCGTCGCCTGGAGCGGCGGATCAGCACCAAGCGCCTGCAAACCCAACTGTTCCTGATGGTCCTCGCCGCCGTGCTGGCCGGGCTGATTCCGATGCTCCACAGCAGCCTGAGCTGGGGTGACCGGCCGAAGATTCCGGGCTCGATCGTGTTCGTGACCCTGTGGCTGCTGGCGATTGCCTGTGCCCTCGGCGCGGCGTGGCAGGCCAAGTATCACCGACTCGCGGCCCTGACCATGGTCAGCGTGTGCGGCCTGATGACCTGCGTTACTTTTGTCTGGTTCTCGGCGCCGGACCTGGCGCTGACGCAACTGGTGGTCGAGGTGGTGACCACGGTGCTGATCCTGCTGGGCCTGCGCTGGTTGCCTCGGCGGATCGAAGAAGTCTCGCCGCTGCCGAGCACACTGCGCAAGGCACGCATTCGTCGTCTGCGCGACTTGCTGCTGTCGATTGCGGTCGGCGGCGGCATGGCGGTGCTGTCGTACGCGATGCTGACGCGCCAGACGCCGAACGCCATTTCCTCGTTCTACCTCAGTCGCGCCCTGCCTGAAGGCGGCGGCAGCAACGTGGTCAACGTGATGCTGGTGGACTTCCGCGGCTTCGACACCCTCGGCGAAATCACCGTGCTGGCGGCCGTGGCGCTCACCGTGTTCGCCCTGCTGCGACGCTTCCGCCCGCCGAAAGAAAGCCTGCAACTGCCGGCCCAACAGCGTTTGCTGGCGCCCGACGTGGTCACCGACCTGGTCAACCCGCGTCACGCCAGCGACACCGCGCTCGGATTCATGATGGTGCCGGCAGTGCTGGTGCGTCTGTTGCTGCCGATTGCGTTCGTGGTGTCGGTCTACCTGTTCATGCGCGGCCATAACCAGCCGGGCGGCGGGTTTGTCGCGGGGCTGGTGATGTCGGTGGCATTCATCCTGCAATACATGGTCGCCGGCACGCAGTGGGTCGAGGCGCAAATGAGCCTGCGACCGCTGCGCTGGATGGGCACCGGCCTGCTGTTTGCCACCGTCACCGGGCTCGGGGCGATGGCGGTCGGGTATCCGTTCCTGACCACTCACACCTCGCATTTCGAACTGCCGGTGTTCGGCGACATTCATATCGCCAGCGCGCTGTTCTTCGACATCGGCGTGTACGCGGTGGTGGTCGGCTCGACGCTGTTGATCCTCACCGCCCTCGCCCACCAATCGGTACGTGGCCACAAAACCGCGGCCCTGCCCAGATCCGTCGCCACGAAAGGAGCCGTCTGATGGAAGAAGTCATCGCAATCGCCATCGGCGTGCTGGCCGCGTCCGGCGTCTGGCTGGTGCTGCGGCCACGGACGTTCCAGGTGGTCATGGGCCTGTGCCTGCTGTCGTATGGCGTCAACCTGTTCATCTTCAGCATAGGCAGTCTGTTCATCGGCAAGGAGCCGATCATCAAGGACGGCGTGCCCCAAGACCTGTTGCATTACACCGACCCGCTGCCGCAAGCGCTGGTGCTGACCGCCATCGTGATCAGCTTCGCCATGACCGCGCTGTTTCTCGTGGTGCTGCTCGCTTCTCGCGGCCTGACCGGCACCGACCATGTGGATGGCCGGGAGCCTAAAGAATGAATGCGATGACGCACCTGATCGCCGCACCGATTCTGCTGCCGCTGCTGACTGCCGCCGTCATGTTGATGCTGGGCGAAAAACACCGCCCGTTGAAGGCCAGGATCAACCTGATCTCCAGTCTGTTAGGCCTCGGGATTTCAGTGCTGCTGTTGCAATGGACGCAAACCACCGGCGTACCCGGCTCCATCGGCGTGTACCTGCCGGGTAACTGGCAAGTGCCGTTCGGTATCGTGCTGGTGGTCGATCGCCTCTCGGCGATGATGCTGGTGCTGACCGGGATCATCGGCGTCAGCGCCCTGCTGTTCGCCATGGCCCGCTGGGACGGCGCCGGTTCGAGTTTCCACGCGCTGTTCCAGATTCAGATGATGGGCCTGTACGGCGCGTTCCTGACGGCGGACCTGTTCAACCTGTTCGTGTTTTTCGAGGTGCTGCTGGCGGCATCTTACGGCCTGATGCTCCACGGTTCGGGTCGGGCACGGGTGTCGTCGGGGCTGCATTACATCTCGATCAACCTGCTGGCCTCGTCGCTGTTCCTGATTGGCGCGGCGCTGATCTACGGCGTCACCGGCACCCTGAACATGGCCGACCTGGCACTGAAAATCCCGCTGGTGCCGGAAGCCGATCGCGGCTTGTTGCATGCCGGTGCGGCGATTCTCGCGGTGGCGTTCCTGGCCAAGGCCGGAATGTGGCCGCTGAATTTCTGGCTGGTACCGGCCTATTCCTCGGCCAGTGCACCGGTGGCGGCGATGTTCGCGATCATGACCAAGGTCGGCGTCTACACCTTGCTGCGCCTGTGGACCTTGCTGTTCTCCGGTCAGGCCGGAGCCTCGGCGTATTTTGGCGGCGACTGGCTGATCTACGGCGGCATGGCGACCATCGTCTGCGCTGCGGTGGCGATCCTCGCCGCGCAACGGCTTGAGCGCATGGCGAGCCTGAGCATTCTGGTGTCGGCGGGAATTTTGTTGTCGGCCATCGGTTTCGCCCAGCCGAACCTGATCGGCGCGGCGCTGTTCTATCTGGTCAGCTCGACGCTGGCGTTAAGCGCGCTGTTCCTGCTGGCCGAGTTGATCGAGCGCTCGCGTTCGGCCAACGAAATGCCGCTGTTCGATGACGGCGACCTGATTGCCCGGCCGCTGGAGTCCTTGCAACCGCCCAAAGGCATCAACCTCGATGACGAACAGAAAGCCGTGGTCGGCCAGGTGATTCCCTGGACCATGGCGTTTCTCGGTTTGAGCTTCATCGCTTGCGCGTTGTTGATCATCGGCATGCCGCCGCTGTCCGGGTTCATCGGCAAACTGGGCTTGCTCAGTGCGTTGCTCAACCCGCTGGGCTTGGGCAACGGGACAGATGAACCGGTGTCGAACGCCGCGTGGGGCTTGCTGGCGTTGCTGGTTCTCTCCGGGCTGGCGTCGCTGATTGCCTTTTCGCGTTTGGGTATCCAGCGCTTCTGGACGCCTGAGGAACGCCCCTCGCCGCTGCTGCGACAGCTCGAATGCGTGCCCATCATCGCGCTGTTGGGCCTGAGCATTCTGCTCACCTTCAAGGCCGAACCCCTGTTGCGCTACACCCAGGCCGCCGCGCAGACGTTGAATAACCCGCAGCAGTACGTGATGGCGGTACTCGGCACCCGTGCGGTTCCGAGTCCGGAAGCCAAAGCCGCGGTCGCGGAGGTGCAGCCATGAAGCGTTTGTTTCCTGCACCGTGGCTGTCGCTGGCGCTGTGGTTGTTGTGGCTGGTGCTGAACCTGTCGATGAGCCCCGGCAATCTGCTGCTGGGCGCCGTACTCGGGTTTTGCGCACCGTTGATGATGCGCAAGTTGCGGCCACTGCCGATCCGGATTCGGCATCCTGGCGTGATCCTGCGTTTGTTTTTCATCGTCGGTCGCGACGTGCTGGTCTCCAACCTCGCCGTGGCCTGGGGTGTGCTCAACGCCGGGCGCCGGGCACCGCGTTCGCAATTCATCAAAGTGCCGCTGGACTTGCGTGATGCCAACGGCCTGGCTGCACTGGCGATGATCTGCACCGTGGTCCCCGGTACGGTCTGGTCGGAACTGGCGCTGGATCGCAGCATTCTGTTGCTGCACGTCTTCGATCTGGATGACGAAGCGCTGTTCATCCAGCACTTCAAGGCGACTTACGAGCGCCCGTTGATGGAGATCTTCGAATGAGCCCGTTGCTGTCGAATGCGGTTCTGCTGAGCCTGTTCATCTTTTCGCTGGCGATGGTTTTGACCCTGATCCGCCTGTTCAAAGGGCCGTCGGCGCAAGACCGGGTTCTGGCGCTGGATTACCTGTACATCATCGCGATGCTGATGATGCTGACGCTGGGCATTCGTTATGCCAGTGACACGTACTTCGAAGCGGCGCTGCTGATCGCGCTGTTTGGCTTTGTCGGCTCGTTTGCCCTGGCGAAATTCCTGCTGCGTGGCGAGGTAATCGAATGAACGCTGAACTGTCTCTGTGGGTGGAAATCCCGGTGGCGATCCTGCTGGTGCTCAGCAGTTTTTTCGCATTGATCGGCGCGATCGGGCTGGTGCGGATGAAGGATTACTTCCAGCGCATGCACCCGCCGGCACTGGCCTCGACATTGGGTGCGTGGTGCGTGGCACTGGGTTCGATCATCTACTTTTCGGCGCTCAAGTCAGGGCCGGTGTTGCATGCCTGGCTGATCCCGATTTTGCTGGCGATTACCGTGCCGGTCACGACCTTGCTACTGGCGCGGGCGGCGTTGTTCCGCAAGCGTATGGCGGGGGATGATATGCCGGCTGAGGTAAGTAGTCGGCGGACGGAAAGCGGGAGTTGAATCCGTAGATTTGTATTGATTGGCAGGGCCTCATCGCGAGCAGGCTAGCTCCCACATTGGATCTTCATTGTTTACATGCCCCCTGTGTGAGCGGGCTTGCTCGCGAAGGCGTCAGTCGAGGCAACTCAGATCCAGGCGACCGCCAACAACCCGCCCCCCAACACCACACACAACGGCGAATAAACCCAGGTGTCGAGCCGGGCAAATTTTGACCCCTTGACCTGTTTGAAAAGCCCCACCAGGTTCGAATCGCCGATCGCCCGGGCGAACATCAGCATCGCGATGGCGCTGATCACCCATTGCAGCGATTGATGGGACACCGCCGGCATCCACCAGCCGACCCGCAGGCACACTAGCGCGGCGATCAGCAACAATCCGAAAGCCACCAGCAACGTCAACCACCCTGAGGGTTTGAACGCGGGCCGAGATCTTGAGCCACCTTCCACCGGCACCTGCGGCACGGCCGCCACGGCAGCCCACTGGCCACCCAGCGCCCAGTAGACATGTATCAGGCTGATCACCGCGAAGATCGTCACCAGCCATTGAGCCAACACAAATGTCATGGTCGAGAATCCTTGAAAGGGACTTGAACAGAATCATCCTAGTCGGCATTTTTAGAAGTGCGCAGTCAATGTGGAGCGAGCCGCCTCCAGGCAGTCCGAGGAAAGCGGCATCAGGCTTACTGCATTATTTCAATTCGGCAGACACCTTATCCGCCACATCCTTCGGCACCCACGCCTGCCACACCTCCGGGTGCGCCTTCATGAACGCCTCCGCCGCCTGCCGTGGCGGGGTATGTTTCTCGCTCATTTCAGCCAGCGCCTTGTTCAACAGGCCGATCGGAAAATCGACTTTGGTAAAGAACTCGGCGATCTGCGGGTACTGTTTCTGGAACGGTGTGGACACGCCAATCGACAGCTTCGAGGGCAATGAGCGAGTCGGTTTCGGGTTCGGGTTATCGGCGTCGGTCAGGGTTTTCCAGGCTTCGGCGTCGAACGGCGGCTCTTCCAGCTGAATCAGTTTGAAACGCCCGAGCAAGGGTGTCGGCGACCAGTAATAGAAAAGAACCGGCTTGCCACGACGAATCGACGAACTGATTTCCGCATCCAGTGCCGCCCCGGAGCCGCTGCGAAAATTCACATAGCTGTCGTCCAGGCCATAGGCCTTGAGCTTCTGCTTGTTGACCACCTCCGACGTCCAGCCGATCGGGCTGTTGAGGAAGCGGCCCTTGCCCGGGGTTTCCGGGTCGCGGAACACACCTTTGTATTTCGGCAGGTCGCTGACGCTGCGCAGGTCCGGCGCCAGCGGCTTGATGCCTTTCGCCGGGTCGCCCTTGATCACGTATTCGGGCACCCACCAGCCTTCGGTGGCGCCCTTCACCGTATCGCCGAGGCTGACGACCTTGCCTTCTGCCTCGGCCTTGACCCAGACCGGGCTGCGACCGGCCCATTCTTCGCCGATGACCTGAATGTCATTGTTGGCCAGGGCGGTCTCCAGCGTGATGGTCGTCCCCGGCAACGTATCAGTCGGCAGCCCGTAACCCTTCTCGACGATGATCCGCAGGATATCGGTGATCAGGCTGCCGCTTTCCCAGTTCAGGTCGGCGAAGTGGATCGGCGCCTGGGCGGCGAATACCGGAACGGGCGAACCCGACAAACCGAAAGCGACCAGGACAGCGGTCAGCAACCGTCGAAATCCGTTCATGCTTTTGCACCTCGTGCTGTTCACAGCAATAGCAGGATGGCCTGATAAAGACCGCGAGCCTCAAAATACTCAGTCAACTGACTGTAGTAGAGGTTCCTGCTTTCGAGGGGGGAGGATTATTTTTCGGACGTTTCCTGCAAACGTGCCAGCTCTCTTCTTACCATGCTGGCGTACTCCGCCGGACGCAATGTGTAGATCTGCGACGCCACCCACCCCAGCCATGCACCCTGCAGAACCGCCTTCTGGTCAAACAGCCGCTGGGCCTCGACTCGAGCGCTGGCCTGGTTCTGTTCGTGGAAATCGGCGCGGGTCAGGGTCATTACTCGCTGGCCTTGAACGTCACCAGTTCACCCTTGCGCCACTTGGCTGCCTTGGCCGTCACGGCTTTCAGGGTTTTGGTCAGGCCTTCCTGCAACTGTTGGTAAGCGGCAAACACCATCACCACGCTGTGACCTTCCTTGAACACGATCCCGTGGCCGTTGGCCGTGGTCACGAACGCGTAATCGCCGAGACCGTACACCGTCAGTTTGATTTCGCGGAACTTGATGTCCAGTTTGCCGCCTTCACGGCTGGGCAACACCGATGCACTGAAATGATCGCCAACCTTGAGTTTCAGGCCCGGCTTGTCGTCCACCACCAGCGCTGATTCGGTGTCGAATTCGGCAATGTAAATGCCTTCAGCGTTCTGTTCGGTGATGTAAACAAAACGTGACTGGAACTGTTTAACCAGCTTTGCGCGCAAATCACCCAACACGAACAAAGCATGCATATCGAGATTACTTACTGCCAAGGAAACATCCCCACATCTGAAAATGATGCTGCACGCTGACAGACAGCGCTCAGCAGAAAAAAGCGGCAATGCCGAAGGTTGTAGCCAAAGGACCCGGGTCGAATCCGGAAACGAGCAGAGTGCTCATCCATCGCGAGGCGTGAGAAGACTACTGGAATGTCACTCGCGTCGTCTTGCCTGGCGTTCGTCAGAAGTTGAAGGAAAACGCCCTTCTGACCGCCAGAAAAACAGGATTACCAACCTTAGGGAAAAAACGCTGCAAAAAAAGCATTTTTCCGACATATCGCCCGCCAAAAATTGCTTTAGATGAACATCAATCGTCAACCCGTGACGGTGATTCTAGAGCAGCGATGCTCATCGAGACTACCCAAAACGACGTACACACGTCGGCAAAACAATGAAAAGGACTTCATATGTGCACCCTGACACACTTCGTTCCTCACACAAACCGTCCATCGACGCTGCCCCCGGCGATATTTCCGCACACTGTGTTTGACCCTGCGGAGCCTGCCACGCCGCGCTTCCAGGTGGTATTGGCCGGCAATGCCTTCTTCCACATCAAGGAAATTTCCACGGGCCGCGTAAGAGGTTTCCGCAGCAACCATAACGAAGCTTGCGCGCTTGCCCGCGCGCTCGAGTTGCGGTGTTGAACGTTCTGCCTCATTCCACTCCTATAGACGTTTCGTCATGCCGACGAGTTAACTCAGCCGTCGGCAGGCAACTACTGCCATACTGCCGAACCAATGAAACCCGTTCCCAAGCCGGACGGCGTTCAACACAACAGAATATTTCCAAGGGAAGGCTGCTACGTGACGGAATTTGATATCGGTGAATTTTTTATCCGGGGCGAAGCCAGAGAAGTCGAAGGCGAATTCCAGGCCGTCATTATCATGCGCGCCAAACCGCCACTGACCACGGTGACGTATCACCAGGTCGAGAAGGACCGCTGGTTCAAAACTTCGGACGTCGCCGCCATCGCCGCTCAGGAAGCCGCCAAGGCCCTGAAGCTCGCCGTCGATGAAGGTGCTTTGAAAGCCTGATCGGCCGGTTCGCAGTCTATGCTCATTCCTGCTTTCGAACATCGCTATCGAACTCCTGAAGTGCGGCCCCCTCAGATGCTATGCAGCCGCACCTCAGATCTCGCACCCGCGCGACAAGCAAGGAGATAAAGATGGATTCACCTACACACGACTTGAAAGGCTTGTTCGACCAGCTCGGCCTGGAATCCAGCGAAAAGGCTATCGACGATTTCATCGCCAGCCATTCCCCGCTGCCCGACGATAAAAAACTCATCGATGCCGAATTCTGGACACCGCAACAAGCTGGCTTCCTGAAAGAACAGTTGCGTGAAGATGCCGATTGGGCGCGGGTGGTCGACGACCTGAACCTGCGTATGCATCAGGTTCACT
Source organism: Pseudomonas sp. LBUM1651 (assembly GCF_059716135.1). Classification (NCBI taxonomy): domain Bacteria; kingdom Pseudomonadati; phylum Pseudomonadota; class Gammaproteobacteria; order Pseudomonadales; family Pseudomonadaceae; genus Pseudomonas; species Pseudomonas sp. LBUM1651. The sequence continues at coordinate 3,619,315 of NZ_CP166805.1, forward strand.
AGTCAATGCAGGCTGTCGGGAGCTTCGGCATTTAATTGCTCCAACCAGGCAGCCTTGCACTCTTGCGCTTCATCGCGACTGGAGAATGCCGTCCCCCGGCGCTCGCCGTTCAGCAATACGACCCAGCAGACACTCTGCCCCACCGCACGCAAGCTGGCGGGCACAGCGCTGCCAATCATCACCGCGATATCGACTTTGCTTTGCATGCTGACCTCTCGAACTTCATTAGCTACCTAACCATGTAGACAGGGTAATGAGTTCATTGGCGAGGAAACAGCAACTGCGCTGCACAGATTAGTTGCCCGAATCGCAACAATGCCGTGATTCAGTCCGCCTGAGAAATGGATGAAGGCGCAATCCCGCCGATATTCCGGAAACCCCTGTGGGAGCGAGCCTGCTCGCGATGGCTGAGCGTCAGGCGACGTAGGTTTTGATGGTGTACATATCCGTTCCTGGGGTAACGGCCACTAATGGTTCCGCCCTTACGGCGGGTTACTTGGAAAAGCGCCAAGTAACCAAGCGCCCGCGCCCCTGACGTACGGTGCCTCGCTAATGCTCGCCATACCCTCGCTCCGGTCCTGCTCCGTGGGCCCGCCGCCATCGGCCTTCCGACGGGGCAGATCAAGATCAAAAGCCAGATCAAAAACAAAGCGAGGCGGCCTGATAGCCGACCTCATGTCCCAAGGCCATCGGCGGTGAACACCCATGTCATACCCGCCAAAAATCCCTGTGGGAGCTAGCCTGCTAGCGATGGACGTCCAGACACAGCATTCATTCAGACCGCACGCGTTATCGTTAACGTCCATCGCTAGCAGGCTAGCTCCCACAGGGGAAATGCATACATCCGAAGAGCCAGGTCGGCCGGTAGGCCGCCTCGCAGTGCTGTGGCGGTAGTCGCCCCCTCGAGAGGCCGGGTGGAAGGTTCTGCGCAGTGGGCAACCCGGCATGGATGGCGGGTTAGCCGCCCCCGGCCATGGATGGCCGATGGCGGCGGGCCCACGGAGCAGGACCGGAGCGCGGGCACCCTGAGCCTAAGCGAAGGGCCGAACGAAAGGGGCAAAAGCCCTTGGTTACTTGGGGCTTTTCCAAGTGACTCGCCGTAAGGGCGAAACCGCCAGCCGCCGTTACCGCAGCAACGGATACGCCCCCCACTCCAAACACCCAGCAACTCAGCGAGGACTCTCCGGCTTATACCCCAAACGCAACCCACCCCAATGCCGCCCCTTGACCATGATCGGCACCGAAAGATCATGCATCAATTCCCCGGTATCCCGCGTATAGGTCTGCAACAGCACAGCCTGTTGATGACTGCCACAACGAATCCCGGTACGGTCGGAAAATTTGCGTTTGGTGCGATTCTGCAGCGTATCGACCTGCACATCCCCTGTCAGCGGCTGGCTGAAAACCTTGTTATGGGTCGGCACATAACCCTGCTGCGTACAGGCGATGGCGAACACCAGGCCTTCATGAAGCGGCAACAGCGGCTCCTGAATCGCCGGCAAAACCTGATCGGTGTAACGGTCGAAACGCGTCTGAAACTTGGCCGGGCTCGTATTGGGGATGGCCTGGTAATTGCGATCGAACAAGTCATCAAGACTGACAAGGCCCTGGTCGATATCAGCTTCGAAACGCGCCGCAATCTGACGCGCACCTTCACGGGCCAGGTCATAAATCCGCTGGTGATAGTCATCCAGTCCGACTTCGGCAAGACGCTCACTGATGGTTTCCGCCTGCCCTTCCATCTGCACGGCGGCCTGAGCCAGGCGCTGGGTCTGTTGATCGCTGATCGCCAGGTCGCTACGCATCTGCTCGATGGCGTGAAACAGGCTGTCGAGTTGCTCGCGATTGGTCTCGGCGCCCTTGGCAATTTCGCCGACCTGACTTTCGACGCCGGCCGCCAGGCGCGCGATGTTTTCCAGGTGTTGACCGGTGTGCTCGACCTGTTCGACGCCGATGTCGAGGTCGCTGGACAACTGGCGAATCTGCTCGACCACCTGCGCGGTGCGTTGCTGGATATCGGCCACCATCTCGCCGACTTCGCCGGTCGCCGTTGCCGTACGCGCGGCCAGACCGCGAACTTCATCGGCGACCACCGCAAACCCGCGTCCGTGTTCACCGGCCCGCGCCGCTTCGATTGCCGCGTTCAACGCCAGCAGGTTGGTCTGGCTGGCGATGGACTGGATCACCAGCGTGACCCGTTGGATATCGTCGCTACGCAGGCTCAGGGCTTCGATCAGCTCACGGCTGTTGTTGGCGCGCTGACTGAGTTGATGCATGCGACTGATGGATTCGATCAGCTCCGTGCGCCCTGCTGCGCTGCTCTGGTGAGCTTCGCTGGCGGCGCTGAGGGCGGCGCGACTGAGTGTCGAGGTAGCCTGTTCGGTGGCGATCATCACTTCGGCGTTACTGACAATCTGTGCCGCAGCACCGAGTTGTGATTGCAGTTTGTCCGCCAGCTGCTTGACCGAATAGGCCACGCCAGCCGCTGACAGAGCGTTGTGACTGGTGGTGTAGGAAAGATCGCGAGTCAGCTCGGCGATGGCACTGGAACTGTCGGCGGATGATTCTTCGGGGATGGCACGGGAACGTAGCCGAGGTAACCAGATAATCAGGACGGCCAGCGGCAAGCCGAGGTAAAGCGACCAGCTGCCCAACGTCATGCCGCACAGCAAGAGCATCAAGGCGATGCTTTGCAGTGTAGGCGTCAGCCAAAGGTTTTTTGGCAAAAGCACGGGTGCAGGCACTGCCCCGACCAGAGATCCGTCCCGCGTCATATCTTCACCCCACGCACTTCTAATTGTTGTGTCCGCATTAAACGCCACTACAAGGCCATTATCCATGGTCCATTAGTAGTGTGCCTTGCAGCAGATCAATAGATGTGCCCGAGGTTTTTCGCAGACGAAAAAAAGCATCGCGGGCCAGCCTAGCTCCTTCAGGAGTGAGGCTGGCCCGCGATGCGGGGCGCTACGAAATCAGGCCTGACGCTGGTGCTTGTCGATCTGTTCGTGACGCTCTTGAGCTTCGATGCAGTACTTGGTGGTCGGGCTGATCAGCAGGCGTTTCAGGCCAATGGCCTCGCCGCTGTCGTCGCACCAACCGAAGCTGTCTTCCTTGATGCGCTCCAGCGCCTGTTCCAACTGAGGCAGCATGCGCTGGTCGCGATCGATCGCGTTCACCAGCCAGGTGCGCTCTTCTTCGACAGACGCCGCGTCAGCCGGATCGGCCGGGGTGTCCAGGCTCTCGATGGCGATGCGGTTCTGCTCGATGCGCTCGTGGGTTTCGACTTTCATGTTCTGCAACAGCTCAGAGAAAAAAGCATGTTGCTCGGCATTCATGTAGTCATCCGCCGGCATGGCCAGCAACTTGTCCTTTGTCATTGATATCTCTATAAAAAAACGTGCATTAAGGCGAATTAGGGAGCGTTCCGGCGGACCTGGTCTGGCCATCGGAACGGCGCCGTTTATTCCAAGCGCCACCCGGCACTCAATTTACGAGGGGCGGCAGTCTAAGGCCGACTTGAGGCCCCAGCAACTGAAAAGTCAGCGAATTTGTCCGACAAAGCCCTGAAAGTGCTCTATGGCAGCCTTTAAGGGGGTTATCGGAGTGCGTTTATAGCAAGAAATTCAATCGAGCGGCTGTATATAGAAGACAAACGGCTGCGACAGAACGGGTTATCGACCGCATTTGCAGGTTGATGAGCCGCAGGTGCAACACGTTTGCAGCACGTGGAACCTCGGCTAAGGTTATCCATCCCGAAACGACCATCTGAGGAGCGGTGCAATGAAACTGATCGGCATGTTGGATTCGCCTTATGTACGGCGGGTCGCCATTACTGCCAAACGCTTGGGCATCGACCTCGATCACCAATCGGTTTCGGTGTTTCGGCATTTCGAGCAGTTCCAGCAGATCAACCCGGTGGTCAAGGCGCCGACGCTGGTACTGGATGACGGCGAGGTGTTGATCGACTCGACGCTGATCATCGATTACCTCGAGGCGCTGGCGGCGCCCGGTAAAAGCCTGATGCCCCCATTTGTCACGATGCATTGACACGTTGTCACGATGTCCTGACATGAAAACTCTTTAGCGTATCAATCAGTGCAAAAAAAAAGAAAAACCACCCAATCCAACAAACCAAGGTGGTCTTTCCGCATATCCGAGAGGCTCAAGGTCGCTCCAGTCGCGCCATGCGTGAAGTGAAACAACAAGACTTGATTTCGGAACGCAAGAGGTCGCCCACCGTAAGGAGATGGAGCAATCGCGGGCCAAGGTCGCCAAGCTCAGGTGCATGAATGAAGTGCTTTTGGACAAGAACCGTGTACTCAAGGCTAAGTTAATCGACCGTAAGGTAGTGGACCTGACTTCAAGGAAGCCGCAGGGATAGCTGGATTTCGCAAGCTGCGCAATTGCATCCATCTGCCGAGCCATCATCATTGATCGCCGACGATTTTATCCGGTTTAACGGAAGACGGACGCAACGCGACTGGCAGAGAGACGGACACTTCCGGTCAGATAAAAATGCTCGCTCGTAGGCAAAATCTTTGTGAGCTTGGCATGTAGGTTGGAGGACGCTCCCTGGAGATCCTATGAGCTGTTTAGAGTTGTTGAAGCTGTAACTGAAAAAGTGCTTTCGGCAGGGAGGCAGCTATCCACGGAGTGGAATCGTCCTGATGGACCAAGAGGATATGGGGATATTCATATCCATACTGTTTTCCCCAACGCCCTGCACACCCTACCTTTCGTCGCCTCAGACACCCTCGAGACAAATTATGAATTTTTGCATAATTGTGCATAAAGCTAGTTTTATAGAAACTTTAGCCGCAAAAAACGAGTGAACAGACAACAAAATCTAATTTCACCTTGTAATTACACTATTTTGACGTGTCACAAAACTGAGAGCCTAGACACATGGATGAATCAAAAATCAGGTCATAGCCATCAGACCGAGCCGGATCCAGAGTTGGATCGCCTACTAGGTAGCACTTACCACTGTCGACCTCGTAAAGAATGCCATTCTTACTTTTTTGGAACAGTCGTTCAGCTTTCACTAGTGGTTCCATCAGTAGCCGCCCGCTGTTGTTGACCTCACTAGCGCTAACTAGCTGAACGTTGACTACTGCCAGGTGCTCAGACTGTCGGGCAATCAAAGACCGCAAAGCGAATTCACCGCTAATCATGAGATTGAAACGACGCCATCTTGTGCGTTCACGCTCCTCCATCTGGACGTGAAACCAAACCCCGCCGACGTCGTATTCGACATATGTCCAAACGCGAAAATCATCCTCGAAAAAAGGTACTGAAATGGCCTCAGCCCAGTCATAAGTGCGGAACACGGTGCACCTCCTTCGCCATAATATCGCTATCGAGTATAGTCCTTTCCGTGCTTGACCGGCTTCATCGTTCCTTTTGTGAGTTGTACAAATGGAACGGAAGATCGCGTTTGGGTTAGCGCTAAGAAAAAGTCGACTGCGCATGGGGTTGTCGCAGGAGACGCTAGCCCCCAGCCAAGCGTATGTAAGCGAGGTTGAGAATGGGAAGAAAAGTCCTTCAATCGAAAAGGTTGAAGATCTCGCGAAGGCCTTAGGCATCCATCCAATTACTCTTTTGGCAAAAAGTTACTTATTGGAGGGGGAAGATGTATCCGCGCTTTTGAAGCGTGTTGAGCTGGAGCTCAATGACCTCGCTTCTTGCTGACCTAAGGTTGCCCTGTCCACGACTAATTATGTACTAAGGCTGACCCACCGGGCTTTTTCACACATACGCAAGGATGCGAGCAATGCCTGCTCTCAAGAAAAATCTATCGAAAAGCCTCATAGCCGTAATCGCCACAGTTGGCGGCGCCTGCCTTGAAGCCACTACCGACATAATCAAGAAAAACTTCGAGTCAACGTTGATCAGCGTACGAAATAGCTTTGAGGATCGACTCTCGCCCCTTCCAGAGAACGCGTTGATCGGGCTAAGTTTGAACTTCTACATGCCTTCGGCCCTAGGCAGTGAAACCAGCGCTGAAGGCGTCTCAGCCTCCATCCCAGGAAGAAGCTGTCGCAAGTCTGGTGGACACAACATCGTTCGTGTATTTGACGAGTCAGCAAACGGTCATCGCACGAACGCCGTAATGATCATTCATTGCAGTCCCTCGGGGCGTGTTTCGGTAAGCCTTGCTCCACAAAGCGGCCAGATCGTTCCCATTTATGAAGCCCACTTCAAGGACGGTGAGAAAGCTGGCTTTCCGGGAGTACCCGGCAGTTATTACGCCGGCGTTCTGACAATACATCGCCTTGATGCAGTAGAGCCAAAGGGCCCTTGGGTACCGGTCAATAAATGTCAGGTAGACAACAGCTGTAACTCTGAAGATTTTTCGATCAACTAAGGCCCTGTGTACCCGCTACTACCCTAGGCATATACACAAAGCCCCATTCTATAAGGTATAGAATGGGGCTTCAGGTATGTGGGATTTAACCTAGGCCATCGGAGACCAACGTGTCAGAAACCTCTCTCACCTTCAAATGCCTAGGCCACACCACGCGAGAGGACGGCTTGATTGGGCGCTACCACCTGAAGGTGACCGATACCCGGAGTGGCAGTACCGCTACAATCTCTGTAGAGCCAAGGCACCTTGCCTCCGCCCGAAGCATGAAAAGGATCCTTCTAGATCGGTGCATGTTCTACACGGCAACACGCGCATCGCACGACAAGATGCTACTCAACATTCTTGATCCGCAGTCTGGAGAAACTCAAGATTAGCCTGGCCTGCCGGGCTTTTTCGAGCATCGTCAGTTTTCTTTTCGCAAGTACCATCATCGAATCAAAGGACCTTTGTGGTGCTTAACCAGAATCACCTGACCATGGAAGTGAACTGAGCGTTGGAGTGTTCTGCAGATGACTTCAGTGCGTATATAAATGTGCGAGTTGCAGTAGTCAGCGTTCTGGCTTTATGGCCGCCCAATGTTATCCATGAGGCTCTGATTAAGCTTCTCCCGTGGGCGAGGAGATTTCTTCAGAAAAAGGAAGAACACTCGCAGGGCTAGGCGAGTCGGTGGAAATCTTCATATCCGCCAGCCCTGACGAATACGATGACGTCACGCTGGAGCACGTTTTGGTCTGCGCCCCAATGCTTGCAATCATGTGATAAAGCTATTGCGGATCAGCGCATTCGCTGCGACTACTGCTGGCCGCCTGCAAGCGGTTTCTGTGGGAATATCATGCACCCTCACGCTACCATCGCTCACAAACGGACAAGGCTGTTTATGAGCGTTGGCGCTCTGGAGAATTATGCACATTTCCAAAATGACTTTGGTCAACTACCGAAACTTCAGCAATACAACGCTGAAGTTTCAGCGGGGCGTCAACACCATCATCGGCGAGAATGGCTCAGGCAAGTCCAATATCCTACGTGCAATCCGTCTACTACTGGATGACACCATGGTGCGTGCCGCCTATCGACTGGAGGAGTCGGACTTCTGCCGATCGCTCGGTGAATGGCGAGGTCATTGGATCATCATCAGTGTTGAGTTCGAAGATATCAGCGCCGACGAAGCTGTGCAGGCGCTATTCCTTCATGGCACGGCTGCGCTCGAAGACGGACCGCTGGCGAAGGCCACCTATAACCTCATCTTCCGTCCGAAAAAGGAGATCCGGCTCAAGCTGGCTGCACTCGATGTTTTTGATGATGAGGGGCTTAAGAAAATACGCAATACCATCACGATTGACGACTACGAAACTATGTTCACAGGAAGAAGCAGCGCCGATTTCAGCGACCCTTCCGTCTACCAATCGATCGTGGGCGATTTCGATACGTGTATTTTCAGTGCGGAGACTGAATTTCCTAAAATTGGGGCTAAAGTCCCCGGATTTCTCTCGGTTACGAAAGAAGTGTCACTGACCTTCATCCAGGCCCTCCGGGATGTCGTGGCCGAGTTTCATAACAACCGAACGAACCCGTTGTTTGCGCTTCTCAAGAGCAAGAGTGGCGAGATCGATCCAGTGTCGATGCTTCCTATAACCGAGATGGTCAGGGACCTGAATGCCTCCATCGAAGGCCTCGAAGACGTGCAGTCGGTTCGTAACCACATCCGGGAAACGATCAAGGATGCGGCCGGAGAAACCTACTCGCCTGCTTCGCTTTCGATTAAATCTGACCTACCAGACGAAGCGGAAAAATTATTTCAGTCGCTGCGCCTCTTTGTAGGCGAGGCCGATGATGGGTATGAGGGGGGTATCCATGAGCTGAGCTTGGGCGGAGCAAACCTCATTTATCTGACTCTGAAGCTTCTAGAGTTCAAGTATCAGCGCGAGAAGCTTGCCATTGCCAATTTTCTGCTGATCGAGGAGCCCGAAGCGCACATCCACACCCATATCCAGAAGACCTTGTTCGACCGTATTTCCTACAGCGACGCTCAGGTCATCTACACGACACATTCGACCCACATCTCTGAAGTGAGCAATGTGAGCAACGTCAACATTCTTGGAAGGCAAGGCCCATATTGCGAGGCCTATCAGCCCGCTACGGGGCTTGAGCCATCCGAAGTGAGAAGTATCCAGCGATACTTGGACGCTGTGCGTAGCAATCTGCTCTTTGCTAAAAGTGTGGTGCTCGTTGAAGGCGATGCAGAGGAGATAATGATCCCCATCTTGGTAAAGAAGACGCTTGGGCTGAGCGTTGATGAGTTGGGTATTAGCGTCATTAACATACGCAGCACGGGATTCAAAAACGTTGCCGTCCTTTTTAATGACCTCCGAATCCGCAAGCGCTGCGCGATAGTCACTGACCTTGACACTACCTTCTTCGATGTAGCGCCGCAGCCCACGGACACTGAAGCTCTTGCCAATAGGAAGCGCAAGGCAATAGGTTCGCAAAAGGCTGGGGGCGAACGTAAGGTCGACCTCGACGCCTTTATTGCCGGAAATCCTTGGCTCTCCGTCTTCTATGCACCACGCACTTTTGAAGTTGAACTCGTATTAGCGGGCAACCGGGAGGCGTTTGTCCAAACTGTGAGCAGTGTCTATAAAGCGCCGCTGACCATCACCGAAGCAGTGAACGACCTACGATCAATCCAACCCCATCTCGTAGGTTTTCGGGCGTTACTAATGGCTGAGTATGCGGGGAAAGGCTGGTTTGCGATCATGCTCGCCGAAGAACTGGATCATCAGGTAGCGGTCCCTCCCTACATCCTGCAGGCCATCCACTTTGCACATGGGCACATATCGCCCCCGCTGCTCGCCAGAATTCTACAGTATCGCGTTGCCCTCCAAATCGAAGCCGATCCTTCAGCTCAGCCACAACTAGCGCTGTTTGGGGTTGAGCTTGACCGGTATCAACGCGGGGATATCGATCTGGTGGGACTCAAAGCTGCGGTAGCCCTGGCGTTGCCGAACGACGCCATTGGTTCGTTCATGGCGGGCATTGCCTGATGTTCGCTTGGGATCCCCGTGAGTTGAACGCCGAGCAGTCAGCCGCAGTGGAGGAACCTTCGAGCGTATTCCTCATCGCATGCCCTGGTAGCGGAAAGACACGGACGTTGACCTATAAGATTGCTTATGAGCTTTCGCGGGGCATGGACAAGCGGATTGTCGTGGCGATTACTTATACGCACCGCGCAGCAGATGAAATCCAGGAACGCATAGAAGATCTCGGTGTTGATACGTCAAAGCTGTGGATCGGGACCATCCACTCATTTTGCCTCGAGTGGATTATTAAGCCATATGGCATCTACCTTCCAGAGCTTTCCCGCGGCTATCGGGTCCTAGACAAGCACGACCGCGAACTCATGCTCGATCGGCTATGCGCGCCCTACGCAAAGATCACCCACTGGGATTGCGATTACTACTTCAGCGAAACGGGCTATCACCTAGGCTGCAAAGATGTTTGGAAGCATGAGACGCTCCATAAAATTCTAGGCGAGTATTTTCGCGAACTCGCAGAAGCGCGTCAGATCGATTTCGAGCTGATCCTTTGGTATGCGCAGATCCTAATGCGTGATCAAAAGCATATTGCATCGATTCTCGCTTCGGTCTTCTCATATGTCCTGGTAGACGAGTATCAGGACACGAAGCAAATTCAGTATGGCCTTCTTACCGCTATTTTGCGTGCCGGAGCAGGGCGAACGAAAACCTTCATCGTCGGCGATCCGAACCAAGCTATCTACGGCTCGCTCGGTGGCTACGCAATTCCGGTGGCTGATTTTCGTGCCCAGGCTGGCATCCCGATAAGAGAAATGGCGCTTACCCGAAATTACCGTTCGAGCAAGAGGATCATTTCCCACTTCTCGAATTTCAACGTTTATCCGACATCAATTGAGAGCGCGGGAGCGAATGCGTCGTTTCCGAGCAAGGTTTCGTACAACCAGCACGTAACACTCCCCAATTTGCATGACGAACTCGTACGACTGATCCAGGCAAGCCTTGCTGCAGGGCATCCTCCTGAGGAGATCTGCGTGCTCGCCCCATGGTGGATTTTATTGGCATCGACGACGCGTCAATTAGTAAGGATGCTTCCGGATCAGCAATTTGACGGCCCTGGTCTAGTCCCCTTTAGCAACGATATAGACAATTTCTGGTTCAAAGTTTCGAAAATCATTCTGACTGAGTCATCGCCTAAGATGCTTGTCCGTCGCATGCGATGGGCCAAGGATGTGATCAGCGACCTGGGTGATTTTGGCATTGATACATCCCGTCTGACGCAGCGGCTCCTATTGAGGGAATGCAACTCAATTTCAATCTCCGAGACGGATGGGATTGCCTATCTTGACCAAGCCTTCGCCGCGCTGCTTAAACGACTCGGCGTAGCCCTGAATAGCTTCCCCGCATTGGTGGAGCACCGCGATGCGTTCTTTCGCAGCTCACAATCTCGGATCGACAGGCTCCTAAAGGACGGAGCCCCGTACATCAACGACATCTCTTTCTTCAGGAAGGTATTTCGCGAGCGGACTGGTATCACCGTTTCGACGATCCACGGTGTAAAAGGTGCCGAGTACGATGTGGTCATCGCGTTCGGCCTTCTTCAGGGGATGGTGCCTCATTTCACTGAGGCCGCAAGCTTGGATGCCGCGAACAAGCTCCTCTACGTCGTAGGTTCCCGTGCTCGCAAGAATCTACATCTGATTTCTGAGAGCGGGCGCCCACAAGGCCGCTATGGGCACTATGCAGCTACAGAGGTACTGTTCTCATGTGCCTTTGACTACAACGCAGCCGAGTAGCATCCCGCCTGAGTTTCGCCATCGGAAGTACGCCTCGTCCGGGCACATTATTGTAAGCGAACGGCAAACACGCCTACCGAACTCCAGAATTAAGGTAAGCGAACGGTAAACACGTCTACCGATCTCCCAAAATTAAGGGCGATGGTTGTCCGCCTATTTTTGTGGCCCAACTTCGTGGACGTTGACTGACTGCTTCTGGCCGAAATCGGAGGTCAGTATGGTTAGAATCGGTGGCGCCCTTTATCGTTCAGGACACAGAATTCGATGAACAGACTTTCAACGCTCATCGCGGAAGCTCGGTCAGGGCTTTCCATCCAGGAGCGGATCCCACATGAAAAATGGGCAGCGATTGCATTGCAATGAGGGGCCGCGGAAATTGCAGAGATCGAGAGGCGCATCGTATCCCTCAAAGCCGAGTTGGAAACGATCGAAGCGTGGGATGGCGACACGGTGGATGACATGAACATCGCCATCAACCATTTTTCTCAGCTACTGAGAATGGCTGCTGGTGCGCCCTGATCATTCACGGGCCCGGCTCAAGAGTCAGATCTGTCTGTGCGGGATCAGAAGCAGTCGGGCATGGCTGACTGCTCAGCCAATTGCTGCCTGTGCGCAAGGCAACAGTCGACCGAGGCTGTGTAAAAACGTTTTCGAGCAGATTTGGCGGTCTGAGTCGGAACAAAAATCGCGCTCCTACGTAAAATTCTGGTCTGCGGACTAACCAAACATTGGCAAATTTTAAGTAGCAACGCAGATTTCAAAACGGAGCATGCGTTTTTACACAGCCTCGGCCGAAAGTGGCCTTTCGCGACTGGCGAAAAACGACTCAATGCAGCCAGCCGCCCGGCACGTGAGGATTTACAGACTGCGTAAAGGAGCAGTTAGACTGTCCGCGGATCGTTTAAGCATTTCCGAGAGCGTGATGGCACAATTCGAGAGTCGGCCGAGCCGTCCAGGGTAGATGGCTGGCGAATAAATCAGGATAGGGAGGTCTCAACTTTGCGTATCAACTATCTCAGCCCCCGGGGTGTTCTGGAGGTCGAGCATGCCGCGTTGCGCGAGCTCGAAGCGAAGCTACCCCGCGAATGGGGTGCCTACGCAGCATTTCGGTTGGTAACGCGAGGCTCCAAACAGCCGCTGGATATTGATCTGCTGCTATTGACGACCAATAGAATCCTGGTGGTTGAGTTGAAGAACTGGTCCGGTGACATTACGTATTCGTCCGGTCAGTGGTTTCATCGCGGGGCTCCCATGCCATCGCCTGTCGATACAACAGACAACAAAGCTCGCGCTTTGAAGCAGCTCATTCAGGAGAAGATCCCCTCCCTGAAGGTACCCTTCATTGAGTCGCTCGTAGTGCTGTGTCATCCAAAGTGCCGGTTGATTAGCTTTCCGGATGAGCAACGCCGCTTCGTCACAACGCTCCCCGAGTTCGTGCATGCGGCTTCCGACGGGACACGCTACAAGACGCGCTTCCCCGACATTCCCCCGAAATGGAACTATCGGTCCGCAGACCCCTTGCCCCACCGGCAGCAGTACAACGCCATTTTTTCCACTTCCAACCCGTCGGTGCTCAAACGTCGCACCGTACTGCATGGCTTTGAGCAGATTGAGGACCAGGCGGACTACGTACATCCGCGCAATATCTGGTCGGAGTTCCTGGCCGAGCACCAGGAGAGCCGAAGCTCAAAAGCGCTGCTGCGAAAGTGGAATTTCGAAGAGCTTGCCGCCGGCGGTACGTCCACCGTCGAGCGACAGACAATCGGCCTTCGCGAGCTACGCTTGAACGAGGCGCTGCGCATCCAAGCACCCGGGCTTCATGAGGACCTGCTAGAACCGATCGGCTCCGCGACGGCAGACGACATCACTACCAACTTCGTCGAGGCGTACCGACTTCCCAAGGGTATTGAACGTCTCTCCGAGCACTTAGACCGCAACAGCAACAAGAGCGAGCAAGACCGACGCTTACTTGCAAAAAGCATCCTGGCACGTTTCTCGAAACTACACGCACTGGGAATTGCTCATCGTGACATAACCAAACGCACGCTGTGGGTGCTCGAACCGTCCCGTGTGATCCTGTCTACATTCGCTGCCGCGCGCATCCCCCAAGCACAGACCGTAGGTGTTCATCGCCTGGAGCTAGAAACCGGATCTATCGAATTGCCGGAAGATGAAGGCGTCGCTGCGCAGGCTCGCTCAGCCGATCCCTTTGCTCGCGACGTATTCCTTTTGGGGGTACTGGTCTACGAGATGCTGGAGGGCCACGAATTGGAGCGTCTCAATGATGTGCCAGTCTACGACGACACAACCACGCTCGGCGTCCCAGCGCTGGCCCCCTGGTACGCCAAGGCTATGGACCTGGATCCTAAAACGCGCTACCGCAACGCTTCCGAGGCGCTCGACGCGTTGAACGCCTATTTGGCCGTCGATGCAGGGCCGGACGTCTGCGTCGAAGACTTTGAAGGTTACAAGACTGACGCCAGTCCTATGACACTCACGGTCAAGCAAATGATCTCGTCTACGCCCACCAAGATGGTTTACGAGTCGGAGCAGAACGGTGAGCGCGTACTAGTGAAGTGCTGGCCACAGCTCAAATACGACCAGAAGTATTTAGCGCGCAATCTACGTGTGCTCGCCTTCCTCCAGCAAGCTAGGTCTATGCGGCAGTCAGGGTTCGATGCCGCCCCTGAAGTCTTGGATTTTGGCTTGAGCATGTTTGGCCTGATGCTGGTCACGCGATGGGCTGAAGGTCAGACGCTAACCGAGTGGCTGGCAAGCAACCCAGAGGGGCGGCACCGTGCGCTCGTCGCGCACGCCGTGCTCAATGCCGTGCAGCGTCTCCACGTCTTGGGACTGTCCCACGGCGATGTGAAAGCGGATAACATCATCGTATCGCAGACGGCGGAGGCACAGCTGCCGCAAGTCGTATTGGTGGACATCCCAGACCTAAGCGCCGATGGAGACGAAGGAGTAACGGTTGGTACTGTGCCTCCGGCTCTGGAGAGCGCATCCCCGCTTCACCGTGACGCGTTTGCAGTGTGCACGCTTGTACGGACTCTTTTGCCTGAGGATTTCGCGGGCACGCGAAGCGACGTGAATCGGGCCATTGAGCTGGTGGATACACTGCCGCCGCTGGACCTGCTGGCCGAAACGCTGCAGGACGAGCTTTACCCAAAACAGCGCTCAATATCGACGTTCAAGGCAACTCTAAAGCGCCGCGGCCGTAGTGGTTCTTCGTCTTTGGACCTGGTCTCTAACAATGGCGAGTACTCGGTGCGTGCGACCCGGCATGCCGAGACTGGACACGTTCGATTCAACATCGTCGGGGTACGGCAAGAACTCTACATCAAGTATGACCCGAAAGAGGACGCTGTGCTTGACTCCGCAGTTAAGGACGTCGACCACATCGATTTCGTCAGCGCCCACCGCCGCAAGACCTTCTCTCTGAACGGAGAGATTCACGTCATCTTTGCGGAGGAGGCCGACGTCGCCGCGCTCGCCGGTTTGCTGTACGAGCTTTACAGCGCGAATGTCCCGGATGATTTGGAAGGCAATGAAGCGGTCGTGGCACTCGGTGCCGACCCCTACGCCCGCCAGCCCGGTGGCGCGCCCTCGCAAAGAGTATCTGCAACAGAACTCTGGACCGCGCTGTCCGACACCGATGAGATGAACGTCACGAAAATTACGGTGCGGCACGGGACGAAGCAATTCTCGCCGGATAGCGAGGAGTGGGTCATCCCCTTCGACTGCGAGGCAGGCGTACTCGATTTCTCGGAGGGCGAAAGCATCGAACTGATGGAGCGCGGCGTGGATGCTATCGACGGCAGCGACCGATGGTTTACTGTCGGCTGGGTCTCTCCTGACCTAGGACGCGACGTGATGCGGGTGCGTGCCAGAAACATGCGCTTCTCGCCGAAGACGGGAGACGTCCTGCACGTCCGCGGCACCTTCGAAAAGGCGGCGTCTGAGCGGCGGGTCGCAGCGATGAAGCGGGTGCTCGCGGGCGGAGGCCTCATCCCTTCGCTTGTTGACTACTTCGATCCGGACACCGAACGAATGCCGAAGCGCCACGTCGCGATTGACCTAGGTGACCTCAGCAACTACGACCTGAACTCCTCCCAGGAAGAGGCGTTGCGGACCGCTCTTTCCTATGGCCCGGTTTCACTGCTGCAGGGGCCGCCAGGAACAGGGAAGACCAAATTCATTGCGTCGTTTGTTCACCTGCTGCTGTCGCGAGGGCTGGCTCATAACATCTTGCTGGTCAGCCAATCGCATGAGGCCGTGAACAATGCCATGGACAAGGTGGCTGGTTCGCTACGTGCGTCGAGCATGGATGTGCCCATGGTGCGCGTCGGCCTTCAATCAATGGTATCGCCCGGACTCCGTAACGTCCAAGAGGATTCGCTACGTCAGCGCTACCGCGAGAGTTTTGACGCGGAAATCACGGATCGTGTGCGAGCGGCGGGCGTGGCTATGGGGCTTCCAGAAGGCTACGTGCGCTCCGCAGCGAAGCTTCACATAACACTGGGCCCGATGCTCCAAAGCATTGACCGCCTCATACGCACGATAAACGAGGCCGATGGTAAGGATCCCTCGGCTAAGGAGCATCTGCGGCGGCTCAGGCGGGTGTTCGTCGAGGTCGCGGAGCGCCAGTTCGGCATCCATGCATCGGCCGGCAATGACGCAGCCAACCTACGTGATTTAATGGGCCAGAAACTTGAATCGTTGGCTCATCAGCACGGTTCTCCGAGCCCGGCTAAATGCGCTCGACTGGAGCAGATCGCTCGCCTATCGACGGAGTTTTCCCAGGTGCTACGTAGCCCACGCTCCAACTACACAGCTTTCCTCGCGCGCAGCTCCAGCATTGTGGCAGGCACCTGCGTAGGCGTTGGCAAGCAGGTGCTGGGCATCACGGAAGTTCCCTACGACTGGGTCATCGTCGACGAGGCCGCACGGGCATCGCCGATGGAACTCGTTGTCGCGATGCAAGCGGGAAAGCGCGTGTTACTGGTGGGCGATCACCTACAACTGCCGCCGTCGTACCCCCGCGCCGTTGAGGACCAAGCGTCGGCCCTATTGGGAATGCCGCGCAAGGACTTCCGGCGGATGAACAATTTCCAACGCGCGTTCTCATCGAATTACGGCCAGTCGGTGGGAAGAACATTACGCGTGCAGTACCGTATGGCGGAGCACATCAACCGACTCGTATCGCACTGCTTCTACGCAGATGCACTTGAGGTCGGACGTGCGCCTCCAGGAGCAGAGTACGAGAAGCTGCCCGCATTCCTCTCCTCGCAGGTTGTGTGGGTCGACACCCAAGATCAGGGCCGCGAGGCCTTCCACCGTTCGGCTGGTACCCACGAAGGTGCGCTCGTGAACGAGCAAGAAGCCGTGGCCGTCGTGGAAGTGGTTCGAGCAATCCTAACCTCAGCTGGATTTTTGGAACAGGTCCAGGCGCAGGAAGGTGACCATGAGCCCATCATCGGAGTCATAGCCATGTACTCCGATCAGCGCGACATGATCCGAGATAAGCTCGAGCAAGCTGAATGGGCGTCCGGGCTTCGTCATTGCTTCTCAGTTGGTACTGTGGACAGCTACCAAGGCAAGGAGAACCGCATCATCGTGCTCTCGGTTGTACGCAACGACACCAGCGAGAACGTTGGCTTTTTGAGCGATCCAGAGCGCATCAACGTTGCCATGTCTCGATCAAAGGACCGGCTGGTGATCGTCACTTCCTCGGCCATGTGGCGTTCTCGGACGGGAACGCCGATGAAAAGCGTGCTCGACGAAGTCGAACGCCTCGCGGAGAAAAAACTGGCCATGTTCGTGCCATCCAAGGAACTGAAGCGGAGCCTGTCCAATGCGTGAGCGTTTCAATACCGTCGCAGTAGCGATTCCGGCGCAGCTTTTCAACGTGCGCTGTCATGTCTCCATCGACCGCCAGGTTCCCGTCATGACGGACTTCGCGGTGCGCTTACTACACCTGAGCGGTCCTCTGGAGGTCGGCGCGCTGCGGGAATATTTCGGCCTCTCCGCGAGCGAGGTACGGAATCTGCTTGAACTCCTGCGAGAAGAAGGTCTCGTCGGCGAGACCAACGGCCGCATCTCGCTAACCTCCTATGCTGAGTCGCGCTTCGCGGGATCATCAGACGGAATGCCACGCTTCACAAGGATCGCTGAGCGGCAAAGCCGCCCCGTCTTCGAGCTATTGAGTTACACGCCACTGCCCAAGGCGCTATCGAGTAGCTACTGGGACAACGCCTTGGAGTTGAACTGGAACACGGACGACCCCGCAGCAGGCAAGACAATTGATAGGGCAGAGGCGGCGTTTCACAAGCATTTCCTCGATATCGAACGCTTCGAACAGGAAGATGAAAACAGGCGAGCTTACGCTTGTTACAAGGTGGACGAGATCCGCGCTGGACGCCCGTTCAGCGTCCCCCTTCCCGTCCACTTCGAAGTAGACGTCGAGGGCAACGTCGCGTTTGAGATCGACACGCAGCTCGAACTTCTGCCTGAGTCACTACGCTCGCAGGTGCGGACCCTAACATCCGACCGGATCGCCGCCCTCTCAACCCGGACCAACCACCTGCGCACCTTCATCGAACTCTTCGACGATGAGCTGCTCTCGCGGTATTTGCTGACGGAGCCGGCCAGCGGGGAGAGGACCGCATTGATCAAGCCCGACGGGCGGATCGGCCTGCGCAAAGACCAGGTGATCGACTTCGGGCGGTATGTACGCGATGTGCATGGCCAGGCGAACGGCGAAGTGTACGATGCCGGCAATAGCCAGGCGCTTCTCGGCGCCCCCTATATGCCCAAATGCCAGTCACGTCTTTTGAATGGACTGAGTAAGGCGCTCGCGGCATTCAAGCGGACAACGAACATCGAGCGTCCAGCGGCCATCTTCTGGGCGATCCCGGACTCCGATCTATGGGGGCGCACCAGCCTGGTTCGCGACCTTATCAACGGCATCCAGGCCGCGCTCAAGGAGAGCTTGGGTACAACGCTGGAAATCGTCGCCATTGCGCCCTGCCGCCAAGACGAGAACAGGGATCGCCTCGTCAAGCGAGCACGCCATCTGCTCGACGCAGGTTTCAGTCGCGTATTTCTAGGTCCATACCAACTTAAGCAGGAATGTTTCGAAATTTTATTGATCCCTGGCATATTCGGCGCGGCGACGTACCAATGGGTAGTGCCAAGCGCAGACCGGTACAACGTGCCCTTGGGGTTTGTGAGCCAGTCCGATGCAAAGCTGCAGAAGATGGTGGAGTTTACTCGGGCTGTCCTGAGGTCGTCACTCTATGGCTCAGGTCGGAGAAACGGCAGCACTCCTGAAGGGCGCGGGTTCTGGTTCAACGACGCAGACGTGAGCGATTTCTCTTTCCTTGATCGCTATGTCACCGCCCCACGAGCTCCTGCTGACTAATTTACTGGCAAGGCTGCATCCGTTTGAGCATGTTGTCCATTGAAGGCCGAGCGGCCACTACTATTTCAGTTAGACGCCGGCGGCTTCAACTTCGCTCCTAATGTGCCTGATCAGTCTCAGGAAGGTGTGTCCCCCGCCATTCTCGTATGGATTCCTTGCCTAGCTAGCCCGGCCGATCTGCGAAACAGCTGATGCTCCAACACCGGCTATTGACCGGTGGATGTCGAATGGCAGCAATCGGCCGAGGCTGTGTAAAAACGTTTTCGAGCAGATTTGGCGGTCTGAGTTGGAACAAAAATCGCGCTCCTACGTAAAATTCTGGTCTGCGGACTAACCAAACATTGGCAAATTTTAAGTAGCAACGCAGATTTCAAAACGGAGCATGCGTTTTTACACAGCCTCGGCCAATAGCAGTCGTTCAGGACAGCATACATGGGGGAATTTTCGCTCTGGAAATGAAAGGTGAATGAGATATCTTGTCGAGCGGGATCCGCTCAACATTCCAAGGCAGCCAATGCTCAGTTCACTCATATCCAATGGTCAGCCACGAACGCCTGATCAAGTGGAGTGCAATTTCACACACAATGGACCGTCGAAGCGTTGATGACACTACACAGGGTATGCAGGTTGTACTCGGAACACGCCGCCGCGCTTTCGTAAGGAATGTTATCGAAGCACTCGCTCCCATTCACGAGTTGTTAATTTGTGACACGCTGACGGTGATCCGCCGAAGCAGCGTTTCGATACAGTCGCCATTTCGGCTTCTGTCGTGTAACGGATACAGACTCCGTTTTCGTCCAGCAACACCCCTCCTGCACCTCTCAATAGCGCATGCCCAGCTACGACGTCATGAGCTGAGACAGGATAGAGCGAGACTCCACATACAGCATCGCCGACGGCGACTCTTGCTAGTCTGTATGCAATTGACGGCATTGCATGAAAACACGCCGGTGCGCACAGCTCACGATTGAGCTCCGGTTTATTCACCGCCGCGGCGCTGACCATTACTGTGCTGCCTTTCGAGAGCGTTTTATCAGTAAGACTTACGCTTACTGGTTGGCCGTTGCGAATCAAGTGTGAAACACCTTCCGCCCAACCGATGCAATCAGGAAGCCCCTCAGGAGTGACAGGAGCATACACGACCCCGAGTACTGGGATAGTTTTATGCAGCAGACCCACCGACAGAGCAGACCCCTTCAGCCCCTTCAAGAAATCACTTGTGCCGTCGTTTGGGTCTACAACCCAACACCAGGCATGCCCCGTGAGCAAGTGCCCCGTCTCTTCACCCCAAAAATCGCACCCAAGTAGGTTGAGAAGTTCGGACCTCAAAATATCTTCGATTTCTACGTCAACTAAGGCCTTGTCGCCCTGGCCGCGGGGTCCATCCGCACGATTCCACTCATTCGAGAGCAAAACGCCTGTGCGTTCAACGATCTGGGTGACTTGAGCGAGGAGATTTGAAAGATTTTGACTAGCCATAACGCTCCGAAAAAATGACGGCTGCCGATGAGTTCCTCAAACGCAGCCGATACATTATAGGTCGTGGGCACACGGGGCTTCATCCAAGAGATTTCTTATCAAACAGTTAGTTGCATGCCATTTGACCAGGCGATTGCATTCGATCTGACCAGTGTATTGGACATCACCGGTCGCAAACGCTTTTGACGCGCCCACCGCCAGCTTCAACCCCTCACTTGGCGAAAGGCTCAGCGCCTGCGGCTTTTGACCTTGCGCATAGACTCACCCTTGAGCTGAATGACATGAGATTACCTTGAGTACCAAATACGTTGAGCTGCTGAAGAATCTGAAGCCGCATTGGGGAAATGCGGCTGATGGCCATTCCTGTTCGATTACGGTTAGAAGCTCAACTGGTCAAGTACCATGCAAACAGCTGGTCAGGTCCTATGCAAACAGTTGGTCAAGTCAGTGCAATTACCCACGGTACTTGGCACTGCGCAGCCAGGCTGCCTCCAATCTGGAGTTTTGTACGTTGCTTTGCACAGATGTGATCGTCCCCAAACCGTGAGATTGGGTTGTTTGATCAGATTCGGATTGGCCCCGCCAGCTTGCGGTTGGAGCGAACCAAGTCTCAGGGTTGATTTCCGTCAGTTGTGACAGGCAAAAGTTGGCCAATAGCCGTAAGTAAAGAAATATTGTCTTTATGGCTATTTTCAGCATTTAAAGGAAATATTTCTTTTCCTTAACCGGGCGGTTGATGCCCGATTTCAAGACCATCGCCAACTTCCGAAAAGACAATAGCAAAGCCGTCCGAGGCGTCTGCCGCGAGTTCGTGGTGCTCTATCAGCAGTTGGGGTTATTCGGCAAAAAACTGGTCGCCATCGACGGCTGCAAATTCAAGGCAGTCAACAAGCGCGAACGTAATTTCACCAGCGATCTGAGTAAGTAGCATTAGAAGGTCTATTACAGCCAACCCGGTAACGACTTCACCCCAGATGCGCCTTCAACTCGTCAGCGACTGACTTGAGAATTTCTCGGGATAGTTTTTCGTCGTTCACTGCCCGCGCCATCGACACGGCGCCAACCAACGCAGACAACAGGGTGATGGCCTTTACCCGACGCGATTTCTGCTTGTCGCTCGAGATCAGTTTTGTGAGTACTTCCAGGTAAATGTCGACTTGCTGGGTGTAAGCAGAACGAGTCCGGTCGTTACAGCGCGCCACGTCGCCCGCCAACGTCGCGACGCCACAGCTTGTAGCCAAACCATCACGGTGTACGGCACTAAGATAGCCATCCACCACCGCGGCCAACAAAGCACGTTTGTCCAGCTTGCTGTTAGAAATAGCAACAACAGCTTGGCTCCCATCTAGCAAAGCGTGCTCGACTGCTTCAGCCACCAGTTCCTCGCGAGAGACAAAGTGCCGGTAAAAACCACCGTGAGTCAGACCAGCGTCCTTCATTAGGTCCGCGACACCTATGCCAGCCACACCAGCTTCGCGAAAGCGGGCAGCGGCCACCCGCACAATGCGATCATGGCTCTCCGCTTTTTCTGCCTTTGAATTACCCATCCGAAAACATCCTCGATCTCTGCGCCTGACAAAGAGGATTATACCCATCATCGCTACAAAACCAGACAATCATCCTTGAGGACTAATCAGACCTTTCTAGATCGTGAAAACGACAGAACCTCTTGCTTATAGACCCGTGTAAGTCTCGGCAATCCCCTTTTGCTCCGCTCGCGATCAGAGCCTTCACGACACGCGCTGCTTCACGGCTAATGTGCGCAGGGACTTCAGGTCGAGACTAATACAGTCCACTTTGGAAATGCCATTTACATCCGCCTCCTCCAGCTGACGCTTCACGACCCCGAAAAACTGTGTTGAGCCGGTGGAGAGATCGACGAAAAAGCTTCAGCCTGCTCAGAGGCAACTTGTGTCGTAAATACGGGGCACGATGTCCAACGCTCAAATATCTCTGCGTCTTACAGGTGCCCCGCGGCAGCAACTTCGAAGACGTGGGCAAAGCCCCACGAAAGAATCGACTTAGGTAGGTAGGCGTGCACTACCCCTAAGCTACAAGAGTTCGAGCCTCTCAGCTGCCAATGACTACACTGACCCCGCCGTCTACAGCCAGCCATTGGCCCGTGATGTGCTTCCCTGCGTCGCTCGCGTAGAGCAGCGCCAAGCCTTTAAGGTCTTCATCGTCCCCTAGGCGCCCTAATGGGGCTTGCGCGGCCATCTTCTCTTCGCCCAGTGATTTGATGAGACCGGCGGCCATCTTAGTCATGAAAAATCCAGGACAAATAGCATTAACATTGATGTGATATTTCCCCCATTCGGCAGCCAGTGTTTGCGTTAGTCCGAGTACCGCTGTTTTCGAGGTGTTATACGCCAGCGTCTTGATCGCGGGGGCATTACCATTAAGACCTGCAACCGATGCAATGTTGATGATGCGCCCTCCCCGATTAGGAATCATCCAGCGCTTAGCTACCTGTTGCGACAGTATGAAATAGCTACGCACATTGAGATTCATCACTTTATCCCAGCTATCGACCGGGTGGTCTTCGGCCGGTGCACTGAAGCCAACTCCAGCATTGTTCACCAGGATATCAATGGCCCCCAACTGATTGAGCGTTTCATCAGCAAGATGGCGGGCCTCGTCTTCATTCGCGCAATCTGCGGCGATCCAATGGGCGTCGATGCCAGCGGCACGTAGTTCGGCGGCGGCTTGCGTGAGGTCCTCAGCTTTGCGTGAGCTCAGCATGATCGTCGCGCCGGCTTCGCCAAGGGCGTGCGCCATCTGCAGCCCCAAGCCACGCGAACCGCCCGTGACGAGTGCGGTCTTGCCGCTGAGATCAAAGAGTTTTTGGACGGTGCGCGCGGTCAGATTATTTCCTGAATTAATGTTGTTCATAGTTTCACGTCACCCAGGTGGTGGCCCATGCGCATCTCGAAATCAAGGCCAAGCCCAACTGCGAGCTCGCGAATTTTCACGCCCCGAACCCGAGTAGAAGGCCAGGTCGTCGCTTTGAGAAAGACGTCTTGAGTTTCGAGCAAATCTTGCGGCGTAGGCAGGCTATTGCGATTGATGAGACGTTTGGCTTCGCTCAGCGCCTGACCGTCGAAGGACGCAATTCGCCTTGCAAGCTTGTCGACGAAGTCGTCCAATTCAGCATCAGGTAGAGCACGATTGACCCAGCCGTATCGCTCTGCCGTCACCGCGTCGAAATCCTCCCCCCCAAGAATTATCTCGAGCGCCCGGGCACGCCCAGCCAGCGCCGGTAGACGCTCGATCGCTCCGCCACCCGGCAACACGCCGGCGGGCACTTCAGGCTGTCCAAAGACAGCTTTCTCGATACTGGCGAATCGCATGTCACAAGCGAGCGACAACTCGCTGCCACCACCGCGATTACGCCCCCTGATCATCGCGATGCTGACGACCGCAGCTTGGGTCAGCCTCGTCGTCAGGTCGATCCAGGTCGGCAGCCCTGTTGGGCCTGCCTCGACCGGAGTTTCAGCGGCCCGGGAAAGGTCGTAACGTCCGAAGAAAAAGTCTGGGTGTGCGCTGTCGAAGACGACGACTCGCAGGTCCTTGTCGGACTCGATCAGTCCGACGAATTCCTGTAACTCCAGAATCGTCTCCGGATTGACCAAGTTGATCGGTGGGTTGCTGAACGTGGCGCGCCAGTAGCTAGGGCTAAGCTTTGTGATTGTGAGTTGTGTAGCCATTAGCATGAGTCCTTAGAAAGGGGTTTGCGAATGACAGCGCTAGCAAGAAGACAAGGCATTGGTTCGCGCCGCCAATGAGGATGACGATCATCATCCTTATGCAGATTTAATCGCTCCAACCCTGCTTGTCAAGCATCACAGATCACAGCGGCACGCCCGGAGGTCGTTTCCGAAGTAACTGAATTGCTTTTTCATTCCTTGCATCTGCCGGGGAGGTTTAACTGAAGTGAGATGCTACTTGAGGACAATGGACACGTTGCTAGGGTCGATATCGGTCGCAATGAGTTCCTGTTCCATTCTGTAGAACGGATCATGGAGGATGGAAGCCGCGTACGCACTCGTCGGACCATTAGCCAATCGCATGGCATAGGCGTGGGCCTTAACTTCCACATCAACATCAGGCACTACCTGGTTGATGAGCCCCCACTCCAGCATCGTCTTCGCATCGTAAATGCCGCCCGAAAACACCATTTCTTTAGCACGGGCCAAACCGATGCGTGCAATCAGACGCTGAGCGCCGCCCAAAAGTGTTGTTGTGCCGATGACTGCTTCAACCTGACCGAATGAGCGGACTCGCCAGCAAAGACAATGTCATTAATTTGCATGATCTCGCAGCCACCGCCCAGGCACATTCCTCGCACAGCGGCCACTGTCGGGAATGGGAGGTTTTCAAATCGCTGCATTTCCGGGATAGATCTATGCAATATGCGCCGAGCAGAACTGGAGTCCTGGCCGAGGAAGCATTCGGTCACATGGGCACCTGCACTGAAATGATCCCCCTCGGTCAGCGTCAGCAGTGCTCGCGCTTTGTGATCAATGGCTTGATCCACTACATCCATCAACTCGTGAAAAGTTTCGAACGTCAGTAGGTTCTTGGGGTCACCGCTAAAGGTAGCAATTGCCAGTGGACCATCCATTACGAACTTTACAGCAATGGTTTCTCTCCATTCTGATTTTCGCCGGCGAGCCGACTTGCGAATACTGTCCACTGGACTGTCCGTTCATCTGAAATCAAATCGAGGATTGGAACGCTAGTCGTCCCGGCGAGGCGAGTGTCCCCAGAACTGCTCACGTACGGCCCACCTAAGCACCCTTCCATTCGGACAACGCGGCAGGGTTTGGACGAAGTCAACCGAAACGGGAACCTTGATTGCAGAAAGTCTCTCTTGCGCATAACTGATCAAGTCTATTGGTTGAAGCGCAGCGCCTGATCTAAGTATGGCTACGGCTTTAATCGACTCGCCTGAGTGCACATCAGGTACGCCGAAAACCGCTACCTCAGAAATTGCAGGGTGTGAATAAAGAACGGTTTCGATCTCGGCAGGGTTCACGGTCACACCGTTTAATAGAATCGTGTCACGCTCAGGGTTGTGAATAAACAGATGCCCCTGTGCGTCCATAAATCCGACATCACCAGTACGTAGCCAGCCGTCCTGATTGTTAGGCTGGATTTCCTCGCATTCATCCCTGCAACCCTTTTCAGCTGGGGAAGTGCGATAAATTATTTCTCCCAATTGGTCGGTTGCTAAAGGTCTTCCCTTCTCGTCGACAATGCGAACCTCCACCCCAGCAATCGGGCGTCCACAAGAACGCGCAAGATCGAGATTCCCGACGGCAATTGCCCGATGGTCATCTTGGTCTAGATAGCTGATAGGCCTACAGGTTTCGGTTAGCCCATAGAGCTTGCTAAACGCAATATCAGTAAAGGTAAAAAGAGCTGAAAGGAGCAAAACCGTTGGCATCGGTACGGCCACATACAGCACGTTGCGTAACGTGTCGCAGTTCCCGGCACCAGTTCGGATACCGGCGAGCAATTCAGGAATCATCACCGGCATCATGAGAGTTCTGTTTACGCGCTCGCGGTCGATCAGGGCCACGATTTCAGACGTAATGATTTCGGGTCCGATAACCAGTTGAGCGCCTTGCGCCAGTGCCACCAATCCATAGACTGAGCCGCCAACATGAGCATTGGACAGGCAAATCAGGACGACTTCGCGATCACCCTTGCCTGCAATTAGGCTCCCCGCTGGCCAGCTCAAAGCCGTCATCTGATGAAAGATGCCTCTGTGAGATAGCTGGACCCGATGGAACGCCTCATAGGCACACCCTGTATCGTATGTACTTCCTGTGTATAGCAGCAGCGCAATCCCGGCCTCACTAATAGTAAGCTCAGGCTCCCGCCAAGACTGCTCATCCCGCCATTGCGTGTAGGGCGCTCCCGTTTCCAGGATGAAATCGAGGAAATACAGCTCCAGACCCAGCCGGTCGATCTGTGGGATGTAAGCTGAGCCGACAAAAAGCGCACAAGGCTTGCAGTCGTTCAAAATCTGCAGGAGGTCCTCTGTGCTCAACGACGGATTCAAGGGGACAACCACAGCATTTGCCCGAGCAGCCCCAATACAGATCTCGTAAAAGTGATAGCTATTTTGGTCCAGTACCGCAATCCTCTCCTTGTTGCAGATTCCCGCAGCCAGAAGTCCATTGGCAACCTGGTTTGCTCTCCGATTCAATTCAGCAAAGCTGGTACGTCGCTCCTGGAATACCAGTGCCGTTCGATGAGGTGTTAGTTTTGCTTGGGTTCGAGCGAGATCGGCAATGGTCAACACATCCATCATGTTTATCTCCAAGCGCGTGACGAGGTGCAACCGAGGGCAGTCCTTTGCCAGGTGTTATGCGGTTGTACTGACGAGGCTAGCGTCGTAGATCCTTGCGGAGAATTTTCCCGACTGCAGACTTTGGCAATGCGTCGGTAAACGTTATGTGCCGAGGAACTTTGTAGGCCGTAAGCCGCTCACGGCAATGCGCTTTTATTTGCTCCGGCGTAACACTTGTCGTCCGAGGAACGACGAATAGATGTGGCACTTCGCCCGAACGAGAGTCGGGTACGCCTATGCAGGCGCACTCCACTACTTCAGGGTGTGAAGCTACGACATCCTCGATTTCATTCGGATATACGTTGAAACCCGAAACCAGGATCATGTCTTTCTTACGGTCGACGATCCGCATGAAACCATCATCATCCATGGTGACGACGTCACCAGTCTTGAACCAACCATCAGGTGTAAAGGCCTTACTTGTCTCTTCAGGACTGCGCCAATAACCGGCGAATAGTTGGGGACCTTTGATAAGCAATTCTCCCGGGGAATGAAGCGGTACGGGCTCTCCCTCATCATCGACGATACATACATCGGTCGAAGGCATTGGGGTGCCGATGCTTCCATTTTTGCCAGGAGGATTGAACATCACACAAGGGGACGTTTCCGTAAGCCCGTAAGCCTCGGTAATCGGCGGGCCGCCCGCTGCAATCCAACGCGTCACCACTGCCTGTTGCACGGATGCGCCGGCACCTATGATGAAACTGGTCTGGGAAAAGTCGACGCCCCGAAGGTCTGGGTTATCCACCAGACTATTGAACAGCGTATTGACCCCCATAAACATGTTGAACGGTTCACGCCGAAGCTCGTCAAGTACGGAAACCGAGTCTCGTGGATTCTGGATTAGCCGAAGCTTATCGCCGCTCGCTATTGACCGCAGAGCCACTGCCAATGGGTAGACATGGTAAAGGGGTAACGGCAATACAATCGATTGCTGAGCACCGTCTGCGGGGGGAGTCAGCCACAGAAGAATCAGCTTCAAGCTCACACCGATACTTTTGTGAGTCAGCATCGCGCCTTTTGAAACACCCGTAGTGCCGCCGGTGTATTGAAGAAATGCGATGTCGTTCCGATTCACCCATAGATTGCCAAGGTGGGCTTTTCCGTTGCCCTCAATGACAGAGCTAAAATCGGTGATTCGATGTGACGATAGTGATCGACGCGAAGCCTCTCCCTCACGTGTACCGGTCTTTCCCATCAGCGCAGTTATCGAGACAGTCAGCACGTGTTCAACAGCCGTGCTATCCGCTATTTCCTCGAAGGTCGGTACGAACTGCTCCGCGATGATAAGACACTTGGCACCCGAGTCGCGAAGCTGATGCTCCAGCTCCCTAGGTGTGTAAAGCGGATTGACATTGACGACAGTCAACCCGGCCTGGAGTACACCGGTTAGCGCAACGAGATAAGCCAAGCAATTTGGCATCATCAAAGCGACCCGGTCTCCCGTCTCTAGCTCAAGCTGGCGAAGATTACCTGCGAGATTTTTCGACAGCACTTCAAGTTGGCCATAGCTCAACGTTTCGTCAAGGCAAGTGGCCGCGATACGGTCGGAATAGAGCCTGAAACTTCGTTCGATTGTATCGACCAGAGTACCGATGTCCTCCAGGTCAATCTCGTGAGGAAAATCAGTGGGATAGTTTTGATGCCAGAACCGCTGTTGCATTGGTGACTCCCGCATTCATTTTGCTGTTGTTTTGTGGTCAGGAGACGCTTATTCCATTCCATATCAACGTCAATCGCCAATATCAAACGGTCGTTTAGTAAACGAACGTTATGCTACGCTCTCCGGTGTGTCAAACTAGATTTCAGAGCTACAAACTGCTGTGCCTACAGGTCCACACTGGCACGAAAAGAGATGTCCTTCTTTAGGATTACTGCCTCTACACGCTGGCACTAATCGAGGGTTATTCAGGATGACTTGGGATAGAAAGAACCCGTTTCTGATTGAGGTAGTGGTGCGCAAAGAGGATATCGATGCGCTCGGTCATACCAATCACTCGGTTTACGTTAAATGGCTTGAAGATTGTTCGTGGGCACATGCTATGAGCCTCGACTTGTCGCTGTCGGACTACCACCAACTGAATCGAGGGATGGCAGTGGTTCGCAACGAGATCGATTATTTAGCTAGCTCCTATGAAGGTGATCGGCTGCTAGTGGGCACCTGGGTAGTAGCTATAGAAAAGCGCCTCAAGCTGGTCCGCGAATTTCAGATTATTCGTGTCGCTGATCATCAACCTCTGCTACGGGCGTTGACGTCGTTTGTCTGCGTTGAGATTTCCAGCGGTAAGCCAAAGCGTATGCCGCCGGAGTTCTTTGATGCTTACGAAAGAACCCTAGTACAAGACGATTAGGAAACGCTTTTCGACTAACCCCAGATTGAGACACTCGTCTTTTTTTACTTCCCTATCAGCCTTTGTAAAAACGGTAGCGCCAGTAAGAATTTTTTATGATTCCGAGCTCGTGAGCTCACCGGCGCACCTCTAATCTCGCAGAGATTGCGCCGCTACATTTCATTCTGGCTGGGCTTCCGTCATGCCATCAAACCTAGCGATCTTGCCTGAGCTACCGCTTGGGTTCGTCGTTCGACATTTAGCTTGGAATGGATCCGCCGCACATGCGTTTTGACTGTGTGCAATGAAATACTCAAACGGAGTGATATTTGGTGATTCGAGCACCCGTATGCTATTTGCTGAAGCACTTCAAGTTCACGACGGGTCAGCGACTTATCGATGGCCAAAGCCATCTGACCAAGCGCTAAATCGCCATCGAACCAAGGCACCATACCTGGTTGACGCTGACGCAATGCACGCAATGGTTGTATCAGTTTTAAGCGTTTCCCCAGGGCCAGCCCCTCTTCCAGATACCTGGTAGCGGTGTCCTGGTCGCCGATGAATGAGTAGCACTCGGCCAATCCCAAAAGAGCTTCCACCTGATGGACCTGGCGACCCGATTTGCGAGCTTGTTCAAGCAAATTGAGAATGCGCATTTGCGCCTGCTTACCATGCTCCTCATAAAGCTCCGTGAGCCCCAACAGGAACTCAGCCTGCCACGCTGCATCAACGCCGATGCCAGCCGGCAAAACGCCCGGACCATGCATCAAGCTTCGCAGATGTTTTCGCGCGGTTGTCGCACTACCCTGCTGCAGACACACGCTACTGATCGTTGTTTTCAGTGCAAAGCGATAGAGTTCTTCAGGAATTTGGTTTTGTTGCATCCTTCGTTCAGCCTCACGCAAGTGCTCATGCGCGAGATCAAAATCACCTTGGCCGGCATCCAACAAGGCCAACCCCAAGTAAGCATGCAGAACGTAGCGATCATTATGTTTCAGAGCATCGGCCAAACCACTTTTGTAGAGTGCTCGGGCTTCCTCCTCGCGCCCCATACGAAGTGCCAATCCACCACGATGTATGGCCAGACGCCCCAACAAAATTGTTTGTTGCTCGCTTTGAAGGAGCATGTGATGGGCATTGGCCAACCCTGACTCATTATGTTCCAGCGCACCGAACTGCTCGAGAAGCTGTGCCCGGTCTAGCTCAAAGTAGATCTCGAACAGCGGACTATTATGGGCACGAGCGTGCTTTAGCGCCTCGTTGCTCAGAGCCTGAGCACGTTCCAAGTCTCCGATTAGCAATGCTTCCTGAGTCAACAGCGACCAGCCGAAAAGTTTTGCGCCCCAGTCCGAGGGATGCAGGTCGACAAGGGCTTCCTCCAGGTGATGGCGGCAAGCCTGCGGATTTCTGTGTAGCAGCAACTCCAAAGCACCTTGAAGAAGCTGGCATCTAGCGAGCAGGCGATGTTGTCGCTGACTGTCAGGCTGGGGAAGAAACGACTGCAAATCGCGAAGGCTTGCTTGAGCTTCGTACAGGCGCCCAACTATCAACTGAGATGCGACGATCAGAGCGAGCAATTCGGGAGAGGCAAGCTGTAGATCGGTCGGGAGCCGGTCCTTAATACTCAGCAGCAAGGTTACATTCTGCCCATGTAGCAGTTGCCCTGCGCAGCAATGCTCTTGCAGAAGGCTCACAACTGCCTCGGTCTGCCCCGCATGCATGGCATGGTCCACGGCTGCTTGCCAGTCCCCCTCACTGATGAACCAACGACAGGCTGATAGGAGTAGGCTGCGTGTACCGTTAGAGGGTCTAGCGTACTCGGACAGGGCAGGTGAAACTCTCCACCATCCTGGCCCCTGTGGGCTGGGCTCGATAAATGCACCCAGCGCACGCATGTCCCGTAGCGCCGCGGCGCCTTCGCCTGGTTCGAAGAGATAGTCGCAAAGCTCCTCGTTGAACCGTTCCAAATGCACCAGGTTCCGCCATTTCTCGGCCAACTCATTTGACATTAAGGCAAACAGTTCGTACTCCAGATAAGTGCCGAGTAAATCAGTGTGCGCGCTGACTGCTGTTGGAGATGCATTGTTTCCCGTCAGCAAAGCCATACACACGCCCGCGCACCAGCCGACGGTTCGGCGATGCAACTGGAGGGCAGCATCCTCAGATTTCTTATGGCCATTAGCTAATAGTAATTGAGAGACTTCCTCTACAGTGAATGCGAGGGCTGCCCCATCGAGTTGGTAGAGATCACCTTCCAGTAACAACCGTGAAAAATTGCAGGCTGGACGCCGACGACAAGTCAACCACCACTGAACTGCAGGATTACGAACAGACAGTAAGCGGGCCAGGCAGGCATCCAACTCTTTCGCCGGTCGGTGGCAGTAGTCGTCAAGCAGCAGCCAGGTCGACTGCTCCCTCAGCGCCAATCGATCCAGCAACTCGCTCTCGCCGATGGGACCGTATCCGAGGGATTCGCCAATCAGCGCGCAGAATTCGGGGACACTCTGACTCCTTCCGGCAAGAGGAAGCCAATGGATTTGGTAATCCAGCGGAGGATTTTGCAAGCATTCAGTTAACAACGAGCTCTTGCCACTACCGGCTGGTGCGCAAACTAGCCTCACTCGTGCCGATGCCGAAACCAAATCCGCCACCAAGCGAGCCCGCATTACGTGACGCGGTGCGAGGCGGGGGATTCTTCTAATGTTATTGGCTTGTACGGGTAGCAGCATGTGTTGCCCCACTTAAAATAAATTATAACTATCATACATAGGCATTAACAGAACGCGAGACCGTAGATCTGATTATCAGAGTAACGGCTGAAATTCAGTGTCTGGAAAGTTCGTAGAGTTATGGAGGCTGGCTCATTCAGTAGGACGAGACATCGCGCTCGCTACTGAATTGTCCAAAAGTGGGCGCTCCAGAGGAGCGCCCTGACGAAGCAATGAATCTAACGAACGCCTTCCTGACGTAAAGCTGCCGGCGTGTATTCGGCTGAAGAAGCCGCATGACCGAAATCATACGAGTAGGATTCTTCGTTTTTCAGACCGAATACCAGATAGCGACCCGACTGCAGGTCATAAAGGGTTTCCGCTGTATACCAAGGCACCTGATTGTTGTAGTAGTGCTGGGCATAGGCCTCGGCAACGCGCCACAAGGTGTCGCGACCATCGTAGTGATCGATGACCGCTGCTTGCCAGGTGTCCTCATCGATAAAGAAATCGCGCTTACTGTAAACATGCCGTGCACCACTTTTCAGTGTCGCCGTGACGTGCCAGACGCGGTGCAGCTCGTAACGGGTTAGGTCCTGATTGAGATGCCCGGCTTTTACAATGTCGCTGTACTTTAGCTGCGGCGAGTCGAGCTTGTAGCTGTTGTAGGCGATGTACATTTCCTGCTTGCCGACTAGTTTCCAGTCATAACGGTCAGGTGCGCCGTTGTACAGGTCCAGGTTGTCGGAAGTGCGCAAGCCATCGGAAGCGGTCCCCGGACCATCGTAAGCAAGTTGCGGGGCCCGACGTACCCGACGCTGGCCAGCATTGTAAACCCACGCCAAACGCGGCTCTTTAACCTGGTTGATAGTTTCATGCGCCAGCACCACTGTCCCGGCCAGGCGCGCCGGTGCGGTCACACGCTGTTTGTAGTAGTACAGGATGTTGTCTTTGCGGGTCGGATCGGAATCATTCAGGGCATTGAGCCAGGCGAAATCGTCCTGGAAATACACCATGCTATACGAACCGTTTGGCTGCGGTGTGGCCTGAGTCAATAGGCGCTTTGCCCTGCCGCCGCGATAGCGGGTGATGTGATTCCAGATTACCTCAATACCACTTTTTGGGATCGGGAACGGGTTGGCGACTTGGTTGAAGTCTTGCAAACCGTCGCCGTCGTCCACCAGCTTGGTAGCGATGGCGTTGGCCTTCGTTGCGGCATAGACCTCGGCCGGCAAATTTGCAGTGCGGTGGGTCGGATATACCGGGAGTCGGTAGCTGTCCGGATAGCGTTTGAGCATTGCCTGCTGCCCAGGAGAGAGCTTGTCTTTATACTGCTCCATGTTCTGCGCCGTGATGATGAACAGCGGTTTTTCATCGGCATAGGGATCGGACAAGAAACCCTTGGCGTCGACCGTGCCGGCATTTTTCGGCAGGCCACCGGTCCACTCGGGTATGGTGCCGTTGGCATTTCCGGCCTTCTCCGCGCCGACCGGAGTCAGACTGGTACCGAGTTTGGCCGCCTCCTCAGGATTGACCGCGGCCATGGCGCTGGAGGCCAGCAGAGATAAGGTTAATGTGCAGGTGTGCAGAAGACTTTTTGTTGTTTTCATATAGGTGATTGCCCTTAAGAAATCGTCCGCTTAGAAATTCACGCCGAAGCTGAGCGCGAGAAAATCGCGATCAATCGCGGTGTTGTACTTGCCGTCGAAAAAGTCGGTGTAAGCAAGGCTGGCGGTGTATGTATTTTGGTACTCGGCATCCAATCCCAGGCTCAAGGCCTTGGCATCTTCCGTGAACAAACCGTTCGGTCCATAGCCATCGACGTCGTGGGACCACGCAATATTTGGCTTGAGGTTCACACCGGCAAATACATCGCTGTATTCCCAAATCGCGCGAACTCGGTATCCCCAGGCAGTACTGGTGACAAAGCCGTCGTTTTCGCAATATCTGCTGACGTTTTTAGCCGTTGGGCTGCCGAGGGTATTGGCATTCAGCGCGGCGCACGTATTTACAGGGCCGGTGGCCGGGAGTGGGCCGGAGCCAAAAACCGGGTCACGCCCATAACGAGCCTTGGAGCGGCTTTCCAAGCCACCCGTATGAACTACCCCAAGCTCACCCACCAGGGTTAAGCGATCGGCACCCATGACCTGGTCGAAGAATTGAGTCAACGTTGTCTGGAATTGAGTGATCTCTTTGCGACGGTAACCATGCACGTCTTGGCCCGGAGTCGCATCCAGCACCGATGCATTGCCATACGCGGCAAATGCGGGGCTCAGAGATGCTAGCGGGCCTACAGCCGAAAAGAGGACATCAGTAGTGTTCAACTGCACTGGAGCGTTCGGACGATAACTGAGCTCACCGCTCCATGCTGTTCCTGAAGGCAATGTTGTGGAAAAGCTAAGGCCATAGAGACGGATGTCTTCCGGATACTCTATGAAGTAATTGGCACGACCGGCGACAGCTAGGGGTGCTAGAGCCCCCAAACTCGCAGAGTTGACGAACACAGCACGAGAAGGCAGCGTCCCACTAAAGATCGGCGCACGACTGTGATAGTTCATAAAATAGGCGCCGAATTCAGTGTCCAGTGGATCGAACATGTACTTGAAGGACGCGCCCCATTGACCACTGTCTCGAGCATCGCGGTCAGCGCCTCGGGGGGCTAGCGCACCTTCCTGATCAACCTGTACACCTCGTGCAGATAACGCTGCCAAAGCTGGGGCCGGCAGCGAGGAGCGTGGCGTTAGCACACGCAGGTTGTTGTTACACCCGTCAGCCACCACGTCTGCTTGAGAAAAAAATGTGCCACAGTTGTCCACCACCGTCTGGTCCCACTCCAGCTGGTAGAAAGCTTCGGCGGAAAGGTTTTCGGTCAGGCTCTGGGATACATAGAACATGTTGACCGGAATCAGGCCTTCCTTAATCTCAGCCCCCGGGCGACGGAATGCAGAAACATCGATCGGATTAATCGAGTTGATACTGTTGCCGATGAAGGTGCTCTCACCCCAACTCACCACCTGTTTGCCTAGACGTACGCTACCTGGCAGATCGGCGATGCTGTAATTGTGGTAGACGAAGGCATCCAGCAGTTCGGCACCAGAAGATTTGGCGCCCTCTTTACGGCCATGATCATCGATGTCCTTGAACGGACGACTTTCGTCTTTCAATTCGAAGTCGTACCAGTACTTGCCTCGGACGAAAACGCCAGTGTCTCCATATTTCAATTCAAGATCATGGATGCCTTTGAAGATCTTCGAGAAGGTTTCCCCTCGTTTGAAGTTCAGATGACCGTCGTCGGAAGTTTGGGACAGACCATCACCGCCGTTATTGGCGCCGATGAGGTTCTTGTTTGGCTGTTGAGTCGACCAACTGGCCCCTACGGACAACGAGGAATCGAACTGTCCATCGATCTCCCCGATCTTCAACTCGACAGAATGCGCCAGGCCGCTGCTACCTAACATGACAGCAGCAGCCACCAAATGCGGTGTGTAGTTGTTGGCAGTTCTAATTTTTATCATTTGCCTTACCTAAGTGATTGAAAGGTGAGTGCAATCTACTTAGGTGAATTTGGCTTGGATAAGCGCCCCAAGGAGCGATTTTGCAGGCTGACCGAAGGAGCTACGCACGGGATTACAAAGGGATTACTCAGCCCTTCCCTCTCCTACCGAGCCTTATCCTGATGTGCTGTCGAAGCTGGGTAATTGCACAGACTTGCCCACTCCATTTGCACTCGACCTGACCAGTCATTTGCATTGGATTTGACCAGCACGCTTCGTAGTTCTGACCGACAGAGAACGACCCAGGCTGTGTGAAAACGCACTGAATACATCGAAAACTGAAAGTTACGGACGTTGCCTGCGAAACCAGCGGACGGAAGCGCGAATTACCCTCGTCAGCTACGATAGGCGTTCGTAATTGCTGCTTGGGCCGCGCCAGCGGCCCAAGCAGCCACTCACGGACGATCAAGCGGCTGGATTCACGCCCTGACCGCTTCAAGCAGTCCTGAAATGCCGAAGATGCTCATCATTCGTTTGAGGTTGTAGGCCAGCACGTGAAGGCTCAGCTCGGTGCTTACCCTCGGCAATGTTTTGGTCAGGAAGTGGGTACTTCCCATCCAGTATTTGAGCGTTCCAAAAGGATGTTCAACGGTCTGTCGGCGTCGCCTCATCATCGTTGGATCATTGTCCGGCCGTACCTGCATCGCATCGACTACGGTTTCATGTTCCCAGCGCTTTAACCAGATGGGTCTCGACGCTTTCTGGCGTCGGCCATTTTGCTCGTGATATAGAACACCTCATTACGTCTAAATCTGACTTTTGAGGGATCAACGGTGTTTTCTTACTCCTTTGCGGTGAAACTGACTGATCGCAACATTAGTGCACAGAGCTCTGAGGCTCTGTTCGAGAGCGAAAACCGAGCTATCAAAGTTGAACGCAAAGAGGACAACGTCCTCCTGATCTCCTCCGATGGCTACTCCAGTATGGAGGATGCGCTCCAGCAACTGGCTACGATGCTGATGAAAACAAAAATTACGCTGCTCAAGCTCAAAATTCCCCACCTTGACTGGCTGTCCTTCGACACTACTCAGCGCTTAGCAACGAATACCGTTGGTAGCTTCTTTGAGAAAGCAAACATTGTCGCGGTCAGCTACAAGCCCCAAGCCTATGAAACCAAGCGCAGTCAACATTGGCCTGGCGCCATGCCCGCAAACACCGAGTTGGATCTTGGTGTACTCACAGAGATTGCCCTCCCTGATACTGAATTCAACTTCGGAACTCTTCGTACGCTGGAAGCTTTGAATGTGCTTGGGCTTGCCTTGGCGGACCCGCACGCTAAATCCAAGCTGATTCTTACGATGACTGCAGTAGAAATTCTTAGCGACAGAGGACGCGTAGAGAAGGATGTCCAAGATGCTCTTGATAACCTGAAGAAAAAAGTCTCGGAGATTCAGGCCACCGATGAGGTAAAACAGCGGCTTAAAAGGGTGTTGGGTGAAGCTAAGAGGGAATCGATTTCAAAAGCCGGGAAACGCTTGGTTCAGGCGGTCCTCGGAGATGAGAGAGCCGAAGAATTCGACAAGCTTTACAAATTGCGATCCGATCTAGTGCATGGCAGTGATTCACGCCTCGCCATCAACATCCATGGGCATGCCGAAATTGAAGAAAAAGCTGAGGAAGGCTTCCGATTGGCATTGGATCTCACCTTGTTGTTTCGTGACCTCGCAGGTTCGACTCCGGATTCACAGGTGATTGAAGCGTAAACTTGATAGTGCTATTTGGCTTCCGGAGCTTCAGTGGGAAACTGAAGGTAAACCAATCGCCATGGAGTTTTGAGCCGCGGGAGCTTACTTCACAGTAAGACAGCAAATCTGTTTTCCCTTGAGAGAGTTTCTCTCAGGCAGAGCTTGAGGGGCCGTGTCTCCCAGCCACGTCACGACACAGCAGCCGACAGCTCCCAATGTTTTAAGAGGATGAAGTGGCATGGCAGAGCCAGAAAGCACACCTTCAGGAATGCCCCGCGATGAAAAGGGATCGAGCACCGCCGCTACCGGTCCAGCAGGTGCCCATTTTGAAGGACAGATAGCAGCCTTCTACCTACTCGCAATGCTCAGTGGGGCTCCACCTCGAGGGCTTCCCGGAACGCTCATCGAACGAGTCGCGCTGCAGCAGGCCAATACAGGTCGTCCACTCGATGACGTCATTGTCCACGCGGTTGATGAATATGGAAATCCAGCAGTGTTGGAGATTCAGGTCAAACGCTCGATTTCATTTAGCCCCACTGATGCCGTGTTTCGCAAAGTCGTGGGGCAAATCGCCGAAGCTACTCGCCGGTCTGATTTTTGGTTAACACGATACGAAATGGCGATCGCTACTGCTCGCGGCTCGCGCAAGATCGATGGGTCATATCAAGATGTGCTTGCATTGGCCCGCCAGCTCGGAGATGCCAAAACGTTCGAGGCACAGCTAAAACTCGCCGGCGCCGCAAATGACGACATGCGTACCTTTGTCGAGACATTCCAAAGCCATCTGAAAGACGAAGGATCTCCCCACGATTCAGAAACCACCTGGAAGCTGCTGCGACGCCTTCAAATCCTTACGTTTGATTTTTCAGCGCCAGGCTCGGCGTCTGAAGACCTAGCACGCGAGCGTGCGCTACGTATCTTGCATGCAGACGACACCCCCCGAGTAGATGCGCTGTGGCGCTGCCTCATTGAATTGGCAATTGACGTAGCCAAAAGCGGCGGAGACAAAACTCGTAGTGCTCTATTGAAGGTGCTAAGCCCTTTGGGATTTCGCATTGTTGGCGATCGTCGACACGCAAAAGCGCGCCAAGCTCTGGCAGAAGATGCCCGACTAGCCCTCACCGATATCGTCAATAAAGTCGGCAGCGTTGTGCTAAGGCGACTCGAACGCATCGAAGCGGTACGCGAGGCATTCAACCATGGGCGCTACGTTGAGATCCGTGGCGAGGCCGGCGTCGGAAAGTCGGGCGTACTACGCCACATCGCCGAATCTCTCCAGACGGAAGGAAATGTGCTTGTTCTTTCCCCAGGTCGATGCGTACCACGCGGATGGTCTGCCTTGCGTGCTCAACTTGGATTCGAAGGCACACTGCACGAACTGTTGATCGAGCTTGTGAGCGACGGCGGTGCCGTCGTGTTCCTGGACAACCTAGACTCTTTCAGCATCGAAGAGCGCCATACGGTTGTGGATATTCTTAGAGAGGTCGCCCAAGTCCCGGGATTGTCCGTTCTCGCGACCGTAAGACCCGACTTCGGCATTGACGAACCGAGCTGGTTGCCTAGTGACGCTTTGGCCTGCCTTGGCCAGGCTGCCCCCGTATCAATGGATAATTTAAGCAAAGCTGAAATAGAGCAGCTCAAAGCTGACGATCCTACGCTGTCTCCACTGCTCAACGAGAATCATCCGGCGAGTAAAGTAACCAAGAACTTGTTTCGATTAGCACGCCTTGCAAGTCAGCCAGCAACCGAGCCGTTACCTCGCTCAGAGATCGAGATGGCAGTTCAGTGGTGGAGCACAGCCGACGGTCAACGTGACAGCGGATGGCGTGATCGATCACGATTAATCCACGCCCTGGCACAGCAAGCTTTCTGCGCTCATGAAGCGCTAGATGTCGCGGCGCATGCGGCGCAACCCATCGACGCCTTGGTTACCAGCGGGACATTGCGCAACGTCGGCATAGACCGCGTCACTTTCCGCCATGATGTGCTTCGTGAATGGGCGATTGCGAATGCGGTGCATGCGGATATCGAGGTTGTCCGTAATTTACCCCTCGAGCGACCCGCGCCTTCAGTACTCGCTCGTGGTGTCGAGCTCGCCGCCAGAATGGCAATCGAATGCGCCTCAGACTGCATCGCTTGGCAAAAACTGCTCGAACGCTTTAGCGGCGCAAAAGCTCACAAATCGTGGAGACGTGCCGTTTTGCTCGCCCTTGCGCGATCTGAGGTGGCAGGCGTCATTCTTCAGCGAGCCCAACCCATGTTGTTTGGTGACCATGCAGGGCTTGTTCGTGAACTCATTCGAACGGTCATGGCGGTAGATGTCGTGCCCGCATCAAAGGCTTTTGCTTCGACTGGTCTGGATCTTTCTTTGGTTTCTCCCGGCTTGAACGTGCCTCGGGGACCGGCCTGGCTCAACCTTGTTATGTGGCTTTTAAGCATTGGTGATGCAATCCCTGCTGAGGCCGTTCCGGAAGTGGTTGATCTGTACATTGGTTTTTCGGCCGCGACCCTGGGACTGACAACCATCACTGCACTCACGACGAAGCAGCTGTATAGATGGCTGAGACAGTTCGAACCGCAACCAACCTCGCACGAGCCGAAGACGGCCGTGAAATTCTGGGAAGTCCTTGATCACAACCAGATCCAGTCCTTACGAGAGGATCTGCGGATGGGCTTCGTCTTGTTCGCTCATACAACGCCAGAGTTGGCCTCTGAATATCTGCAAGCGGTGGCACAGAGCAAGCACAATCACGATCTCATTCGGAGCATTTTTAAGGTGCGTGGAGGCTTGGCGAAAGCCGCACCGGCGGAATTAGCCAGCCTCACAGCCCAAGCGCTGATTGAAAAGCCGCGGCCACGGCACGAT
The DNA here is from genome assembly GCF_059716135.1 of Pseudomonas sp. LBUM1651. Taxonomy (NCBI): domain Bacteria; kingdom Pseudomonadati; phylum Pseudomonadota; class Gammaproteobacteria; order Pseudomonadales; family Pseudomonadaceae; genus Pseudomonas; species Pseudomonas sp. LBUM1651. The sequence continues at coordinate 3,658,919 of NZ_CP166805.1, forward strand.
CGATTTGGCGAGATGGAAGAGGCATTTACATATCACGACAGTGAGTTTCTCCCCGCCTCACCGGCACAAGGGCCATTTTTCGATCTGCTGAACAACGCTCCTAAGGAAGGCTTAGCCCTTATCCAACGTTTGGTCAGTCATGCAGTTGCTCATGGCAGCCAAGGGCGGGACGCCGGCAACAACGTGATCACACTTACGCACGCGGGCAGTGAGCGAGTATTCCCTTGGAAGAGAACCTATTTCTGGTCACGATCCAGCAACCACTATGCGGTGACGTCGGGGTTAATGGCCTTGGAAGCGTGGGCTCATCGTCGCGTGGATGCCGGTGAGCCGTTCGAAATCGTCCTGGCTGACGTGCTGGGACCACCGGGTTCATGTGCTGCTTACCTGCTCGTTGCGGTCGACCTCATAATTTCGCATTGGCCAAAATCCGTAGAGGTGGCAGCGGATTTTCTTTGCTGTCCTGAACTCCTCTGTCTCGACCACACTCGCCAAGTGCATGACCACATAAGGCCCATGGAAAACATTGGCATGGGATTACGGCGAAACGAACCACGCAGCATTGTCAGTAACGCTGAACTCAATGAGCGTGGCTCGAGGCATTGCACCCTCGACGCACTGCTAGCCAATTACACAATGACGGTCAATTCTGAGCAACGGGCAGAATTAACGTCGAGGCTAAGCGCGGCAGCAGAGCGACTTGGATCTCCTCCCCCTGGAGCTGACCTCGGCGATCCTGAACTCATGGTTCTCCATGCGCTCAACCTATCTGATCTGACGAACTGGCACGAAGTCGAGGTGGAACTTGCTGACGGTTCAATCGCAACTCGCCGCCGCTACACCTCCCCTGCTACGGAAGAAAATCACTTTCAAGCGCTTAGGGAAAAAGCATCGGAAAGGGATGCAGATTTCTGGATGCAAACCGCTATCAGCCAAGCGCTTAATAATCCATCTTATCTTACACGTGAACAGCTGGAAGCGGCGGTGACGTGGGCCAGTAGCCCAATGCCAGAGGCCGCGAAAAACTTAGAAGATGGTGCTGATGATTTTTCGCAGCGAATGCGCGATGAAGCCGTACTGACAACTGCCATGATGGTCATGCGAGACGGTGATCCCAGTCTACGAGAAAAGCACGGCGGTTGGGCTCATACATTGCTCGCGAGGGCAGCCCAGAGCGATGGCGATGAAGCTGTGTTTCTATCTCGGACCGGCCTTCGTTTTAATCCAAGCGCGATAGGCTATGCCGGATTAATTTTCTCACTGGCGCACCACAACACGTTGGACGACGTCAGAACATTACTTGAAATTGCTGTCGATGATCATCACGCCGTGGCTCATGGTTTTGGTGTTGCAATCTCGGTTCTTGCCGCGGTGGATGAAAGGCTCTCTCGGGCGTTGCTTCGGTGCGCCTTCCACGCATGCATTCAGCCGTCCCACAGCAGGGGTTTATCTGAGGAAGAACAATCGATCCGGGCTGCAAAGCGAAAAGCGTGCTGCAAAGCTGCCGTTGACGCAGAGATGACATGGTTAGCAGGTGATGGAACAGAGCTAACTTGGCCTGCATTTCCTGGCAGGCGTCGCCATGCGAAGCGTCGTCGTCTTCGCGTACCTTCCAATCGCACTGACGATAATACGATGGTTAACCTGCCGGAATCTGCTGCCGTAGATAACGTCCATCATCAAGTGGCAGCACTATGGCTTCGGCAGCTTTCTGAGCTTGGAGACGCCACTTCAACACCTTGGTTACGCGATATCGCCCAAACCTATCTTCCATGGACGATCGAAGCCAATGGTGGGGGGCTCGCCCATCATGAGGAGACCGACCATCCTCCGTTAGAGTGGAATGACGTTTTTTTTGCAATGATCGCGCGCAGCATAGTTGGCCTGGCTTCGTCACAAATCATGGATGAAATCATCAAACCGATTACGCAATTGCCCGATCAAAATTTTTTCGATGTGCTGGTCAATTTTTTACGATGTGTAGACAAAGTTCACTTTGCAGGAGGGGATATTCAAAAATCTGTAGCCATTGAGATCCGATCGACCCTTGCCGATCGGATGATAGCTAGCAGCGGATGGCAGCGACTCAGCAAGAGCAAGAATATTGGTATTGAAATGCATATTGCACCGGCCATTTCTACACTGTTTTTCAACGACTATCGCTTTGGTGGGGGCACAAACTGCTACTTGTATGCGCTAGGCATTGAGAGCTCCACGCCATTTCTACCGGTCTTGGACAGGCTTGTTCAATCAGGACCATCACCCTTCGTAGCGCTCGTATTGTTGAATTTTCTAGAAGTTGCCCCACGCATTGAACAGCTTGATCTACTCATCCGGGCCGGAAAAATTTGGCTTAGCACGTACCCCGACTTTCGGTCGTTTTGGATCGACCATGGAGTCGGTAAGCGGTGGTGCCTGGTCACTACAGAAATCTATACCCAGAATGCACATGCCATCCAAGCTGATGTGACAACTCTTGGGGCGATCGAAAGTATAGTGGCTGAATTGGTAGGACTGGGCGTGCCTGAAGCGACCCGTTTTGAAGAGATGCTTTCCAACCCAAAGAAATGATCAGACGATGAGCCTCTTAAAGATACATAACCTCTGAGCGACCGGAAGGCTGAATCGCCCCGGGTTCTCTAACTATTGGAAAAGTCTATTTGGAAAGGGGCAGGACGCCGACGAATTTCCAACCTGCAATAATTCGCTACCGCCGCCACGCGCTTGACTCCGCAGTTCGCCGAACATGACCGACTGAGCATGCCTGACCCAAATGTTGGTGGCATCCCCGTTCCGATGTCGCTGGATTTGGCAATCATCGAAGCCCTGCTAAAGGCCGGGTTCGGGTTCTGCCATGATCGCTGGGGGCCAAACATCGTGTGCTTTGTCACCTCGTTCGCGACCACCGCCAAAGATGTCGATCATCTGTTGAGTCAGGTCAGGCGAGAGGTCGATACGCTGCACGCGTAACCGTCGTGATGGGCATTGGCCGGGGGCTAAATGCGCGCCGTCCTTGGGTCAGGCATGCTCAGTCGGTCATGTTCGGCGGACTGCAGAGTCGAGCGCGTGGCGGCGGTAGCGAATTATTGCAGGTGCACGACATTTGCTTTGCTTCTCGAGAGACAGCGCTGATCAGCTGGAAATTATGCTCGGCCTGGAGACTGGGGCTGGTGGTAGCGCTCGCCTTGTGCAGTTGATAACCCGGGGCACGCGTTTGTGACCGCCTTGAGCGGTCTCGAATACGACGCCGACACCGCTGAACGCTGCGGCTGGATCAATCGTGGGTTACTAGCCACAAAAATCCGCGACTTCGTTCAGCTAGCACGCATCGCGAGCTTTTCCGCCTCTCGCAATCATCAAGTTGGTCGCTATCCAAACAAGCACGATTAGCTCCACGTGTTAAGTGAGGGCTCCCCGCAGTTCTGGAGAGAAATCCAATTGTCGGAGGTACAAGAGCGCCTTACTTAAATGCTCGCGAATGGCGATCACACGAAAGGACCGATGGAGGAACTCGGAACGAACCTCACGTCCTTTGCTGAAAAAATTTGCTCGTTAGGAGGGAAGCTCTGACCCAACTGGGGCATACGTCGGTAAGCAGCTGCTAATCGATTACTGATCTCAGGAACGGTGATCGTATTACAGAGCCAACCTTCATGCAGTGACGCCATGAGATTGAAGTATCAACGCTTTCATATTGGCTAAAATTTCCCGGGCGAGATCAACATCACCCACTGCGCGCGACATGCTAACCGCGCCAACAAGTGCCGTAAGTATGGCTATTGCCTGAGCCCTCCCCCCCTCTCCAGCTTCAACGGTCTGAGCAATTTGCCCTACATTCCTGGTGAACTGCTCAGCAATGACCCGCTGGACTTGCGGCCCAGCATATCTCGCCTCCCCCACGAGTACACAAATGCCACAACCACCCGGCACCAATGCATGTGCCGGGCTAAGCCACACATCCACCAGATCTACTAGTCGGGGCTTCTTACCAGACAAAAAAATTTCGTCGATTTTTGACTGGCCTTTCTGCATTGCCCGTGCGGCAGCTTCTGCAATCATCGCATCACGCGACTCGAAGTGCCCGTAGAACGCACCTTTTGTGAGTCCAGCGCTTTGCATCAACTCCCCGACGGCAATGCTATCCAACCCTCGTTCGCTTATCTGGCGGGCAGCCGCGTCCAAAATACGCTCCCGGCTGGCCGCTTTCGCTGCCTGTGAATACCCCATTTTGTGTTCACCGAAAAAATCTTGACAAAATAAAGTACGACCGTAATATTTTATCAGCAGTACGATCGACCTGCAGATTGTAAGACATTTGAACGCGTTGGTCTCTGCTTGTACTGAAGGTCGTTTACAGGACCTGCGTCGACAAAAAATGAGGTTAACTCCCTGATGATCGAATGGGAGGAATGCTTCCGTGGATTTGTTGAAGGAGTTCTTTCCGTGCCTCGTACGATGTAAACAGCTGGCGAAACTCGGAAAGGTAAGCCGCATCTTTTCGACCTGATTGCAGCGCAATGAAGATCAACACCACGAGCGAGTGCGTTATGAATACATTACTTGAGCAAGCGGTTGCAGCGCACGGTGGGCTTGCGACCTGGAAGAAGCTACATGGAGTGTCCGCCCAACTCGACATCGGCGGATTCATTTGGCACGCCAAAGGCCAGCCTGACATGTTCAAAGACGTCGCACTGGAGGCGGATCTGCAAGATCAAAGCGTCACCATGATCTCACGGACGTCCGGGTGGAAAGGTGACTACACGCCAGACTTGGTTCGAGTCGAATCAACAGGCTCGGTCGAGCAGCGCTACGAACCGCGGAAATCCTTTGATGGACATGTACAGCAAACGCAATGGGATCGACTGCACGCTTTGTACTTCTGCAGCTACGCACTCTGGACCTATCTAAGCATTCCGTTTATCTACACCCGACCTGATTTCCACACGGAGGAACTATCCGAGCACGAGGAAAATGGAGAACGCTGGAGGCGGTTGAAGATCACGTTTCCGGACTCGATTGCCAGCCACTGCCGTGAGCAGATTTCGTACTTCGGTGAAGACGGCTTACTTCGCCGCCACGACTACACGGTAAATGTGTTGGGGGGTGCACCCGGTGCTAACTATGCGTCGAATTATCAAAATGTAGGCGGCATCCTCGTTCCGATGTCCCGACGGGTATTTGCATATGACGCATCGGGAAAAAAGATTGATGACCCACTTCTCGTGTCCATCGATTTTCGCTCGATTGCCTGGCGCACAAACTGAGCGCTGATCCAAAAACCTTTCCTTCAAACCAAGCCATCGACGCTAAAAACTCTACGATAAGCCGAGAATCCAGCGTATTCCGACCCTCTTTGGAGGCGGTTCGAGCTTGGTGTGAATGATTTTTTTCGGCAGCATGTCGCATCGAATTCCGTTTAAGCCGGTTTCTAAGGTGTCGGGATTCCGCTCTCTTTTCGGCTCTGTCGCGAAAACCTCTCCAATGTGCCCTGCACCTTTTTATGCAGCGCATCACCCCCATCAATGCATTGCACGCCCCCTTCCCGCGCAGCGCGGGCCTCGCCTTTCAAGAAGGATTTCAAGCATGGTTGATAAAATGTATTACTACGAACCGGCTCAAGGCCATGGTTTGCCCCACGACCCTTTCAATGCCATCGTTGGCCCCCGGCCCATTGGCTGGATCTCTTCACACGACAACGACGGTCGCCTGAACCTGGCGCCCTACAGCTTTTTCAGCGCCTTCAACTACTCTCCGCCGATCATCGGTTTTTGCAGTGTCGGCCGTAAAGACAGCCTGAACAACATCGAACAAACCGGCGAGTTCGCCTGGAACCTGGCCACCCGGCCATTAGCCGAGGCCATGAACCAGAGCAGCGCGATGGTCGTTCCGGATGTAGACGAGTTCGCCTTAAGCGGTTTGACCGCTGCTCCCTCAAAAGTCATCGCAGTACCCCGAGTGCTGCAGAGCCCCGTCTCGTTCGAGTGCAAGGTGACGCAAATAATCCAATTGCAGCAGCTCAATCAGGAAAAGGTGCCGAGCTGGCTGATACTTGGTGAAGTGGTTGCTGTACACATCGACAAGGAGTTGCTCAAGGACGGGATTTACCATACGGCTACCGCTAAACCGATCCTGCGAGGTGGTGGCGCGGGTGATTATTTTGAACTGGGCGAGCTCTTCCAGATGTGCCGACCAAGGTAATCAAGTAGCACACCCTCATTGATTGCCATTCTCTATGGCACCTCACCCGCCATCGCTATCCGCGATGGCAGGCTCGTGAATAGCTGATATACGACATTTTTTCCCCTCCTAACATCGGTCGCACATGAGCACTCGTTCGCCGATGGCCTTCTTCGGCGAACGGGTATCCAAAAATAATAATGTGAGTCCCGCGAGGTTTAACTATGAAATCCGTAACTGCCAGCTCCACGGCCGGCGCCCCTGTAGTGGATGGAGTTGGTCAATTGACCACCAGTCAGCGGTACGTGACGTTGGGGGGCTCCTGGGCTGCCTGGCTGTTTGATGCGTTGGATGCGACAGTCTTTGGTTTTGTTCTGCTGGCGGTCGCCAAAACCTTCTCAGTTGGGCTGGGCGACGTGGTCTCCACGGTTGCCTGGTTCCTGCTGGCCACCGGTATCGGTGGATTCTTCCTCGGTAATCTTTCCGACAAGATTGGCCGCAAGAAAACCATGATGCTGTCGGTGTTCGTCTACGGTACCGGCACCTTGCTCTGTGCTTTTGCCGACAGCCTGTGGCAGCTCAATGTGTTCCGCTTCTGTGTCGGCATCGCCGTGGGAGGTTTGTGGTCCGCTGCGGCCGCGTTGGTGTCGGAGATCTGGCCGCCGGCCGGACGCGCCAAGGCCTTTGCTGTGATGCAGACCGGTTGGTCGGGTGGCGGTTTGCTGGCCGCAATTTTCGCCTGGACGATCCTCGACGGCGGCAACCCTGAATCCTGGCGAAACCTGTTCATCTACGCCTCAATTCCAGCCTATTTTACCCTGGTGTTCATCTGGCTGTTCGTCAAGGAATCGCCGGTCTGGCTGGCCAACCGCGAGTTCATGCGCAACAACACCGACAAGGGCCGATTGATGGAAATCTTCCGCCCGCAATACCTGAAAGTGACGCTGCTGGGACTGAGCATTTCAGTACTGGGTATGTACGGCTACTGGATCATCACCACCTTCATGCCGGCCTACCTGCAGAACATACTGAACGTTCGAATCGACCAGGCTCCGGTGTTTGTTATCTGGATCGGTATCGGCGCCACCATCGGTTATCTGGCCTACGGCTACCTGGCGGAAAGCATTGGCCGTCGTTTGTCGTTCGCAGTGTTCTTTGCCGGCATGGCGATCATGGTGCCGGTATTTGCCTACTCCGCGACCTTGATGCCGTTGACCGACGGCAAGTTGCTGTTCACCACCCAGAACGTTATTACCCTCGGTTCGCTGGCCGCACTGTTGGGCTTCTTCACCGGTTATTTCAGTGGTTTCGGCGCCTGGTACTCGGAGTTGTTCCCGACCAGCATCCGTTCTACCGCGTCGGGCTTCTGCTTCAACTTCGGGCGAGTCGGTGCTATCGCCGGCATCAAGCTGGTACCGGTGCTGATCCCGCTCATCGGTTTCACGGCCACTATTTCTCTCGCCTCCGTTTCCTACGTCATCGCCGCTGTCATGGTGTTCACGTTGCAGGAAACCAAAGGTACCCAACTCACCAGCGGCAACTGATCAGCACTGTACAAAGGAAAAACCTATGAAAAACTTTCGAATCGGCCAAATCGTACCCAGCTCCAACACCACGATGGAAACCGAAATCCCGGCAATGCTGACCTCACGCTACGGGCTATTTCCCGAAGAGCATTTCACCTTCCACTCCTCGCGCATGCGCATGATGCACGTCAGCCCTGAAGAGTTGAAAAAGATGGACATCGACAGTGACCGCTGCGCGCTGGAACTGAGCGATGCGCGAGTGGATGTCATGGCTTATGCCTGCTTGGTGGCGATCATGTGCCAGGGCCCGGGCTATCATAAAGTCTCGCAAGAGCGCTTGAGTAAAACCGTGGCATCCAACCACTCGACCGCTCCTGTACTCAGTTCCGCGGGTGCGTTGATCGATAGCCTGCACATGCTCGACTACAAGAAAATCTCGATCATTACGCCGTACATGAAACCGCTGACCCAGCAGGTCATCGACTACATTGAGGCGGCTGGCATCGAAGTGGTCGATTCCATCAGCCTGGAAGTGTCCGACAACCTGGAAGTCGGTCGTCTGGACCCGATGAACCTGGTGGCCCACGCCGACCGGCTGAACATTGGACAAGCCGATGGCGTGGTGTTGTCGTGCTGCGTGCAGATGCCGTCGTTGCCGGCGATCCAGACCGTGCAAGATCGCCTCGACAAACCAGTGCTATCGGCGTCGATCGCCACCGTTTACCAGATGCTGAAAACCCTGGGTCTCAAGGCCGAAGTGCCGAACGCCGGTCATCTGTTGTCCGGGGCATTCTGAGGCGTTGCTGATGAAGGTACTATGCTGGCCATTCAGGCCAGCCATCCGGTACTCCCCATGAAACTCGATCCGGTCTCGTTACGACTCTTCGTCAGCGTCGTCGAAGAAGGCACCATCGCTGCCGCCGCCAAGCGCGAACACATCGCCGCGGCGGCGGTTAGCAAGCGGCTCAGCGAACTGGAAGAATTGCTCAATTCGAAACTGCTCAACCGCACCAACAAAGGCATTACGCCGACCGACGCCGGCCTGTCGTTGTTATTCATGGCTCGCAGTGCCCTGAACAACCTGAACGAAATCGTTGTGCAGATGCGCGACTACTCCCACGGTCGTCGTGGCTCGGTGCATGTGCTGGCCAACATCTCCGCCATCACTCAATTTCTGCCCGGCCTGATCAAGTCGTTCATGGAACTGTACCCACTGATCGACGTCAGCCTCGAAGAAAAGCAAAGCCTGGCGATCACCAAAGCGGTGTCCGAAAATGGCACCGACATCGGCATTTTCACACGCCTGCCCCATGGGGCCGACATCGAAGTCTTCCCGTTTCGCACTGATCGGCTGATTTTGCTCGTGCCTAATGGACATCCGTTGGCCGAACACAAATCCGTCAAATTCAGCGAAACCCTGGAGCACGAATACATCGCCTTGCGCAGCGGCACTCACCTCAATTTTCAATTGATCAAGGCGGCCAACGACCAGGGACGCTCGCTTAAAATACGTATGGAAGTCTCCAGTTACGACGCGCTTTGCCTGATGGTTCAGGCCGGGTTGGGCATTGGCATCATGCCTGAGGGGAGCGCGGCGATTTACAAGATGGAGGGAGCGAAGGTGGTCACACTGGATGAACCGTGGGCGTCCCGCGAACTGAGCGTGTGCGTGAGATCGCAAGAGGCGTTGTCCGTCGCTGCTAGATTATTCTTAGAGCACTTGCTCGAAAGGGAGTAATTAATGTCAGTTTCAATGGCTCGCAGGCAAAGTCTAGCCTTGCCCCAGCGCATCGAAAAACATGCGGTGTTAACTCGCGGCAGCACGAACTAACACCACTTGAGGAACGTAGGGATAAGCTTCGAAAGTTATGCTGGGCTCACCATTTCTCAATCCACGGACGTAGATCCAGTTCGAAAGTCCAGGCATCACGTGGTTGAGCGTGCAGGTACCAATAGCTATCCGCAATGTGTTCAGGATTCAGGATCCCGTCCTCATCTTTGAGTGCATAACGTTCAGGAAAATTGGTGCGAATGAAGTCAGTATCAATCGCACCGTCCACAACCACATGCGCGACATGGATGTTTTGAGGGCCCAATTCGCGAGCCGCACTTTGCGCAAGCGCACGCAGTGCATGCTTAGCCCCAGCAAAGGCAGAAAAATTCGCGGAACCTCGCAAACCCGCAGTGGCTCCGGTAAAGAGCATCGTGCCCTTTTGGCGCGTCACCATGCGCTTGGCGACTTCCCTTGCGTTGAGAAAAGCTGAAAAGCATGCCATTTCCCATATCTTGAAATACTTGCGTCCTGTTTCTTCAAGAAGGCTGCATGGGACATTCGCCCCTATGTTGAACACAAAAACCTCGATAGGTCCCAGCTCTGCCTCGATTCGCTCGATCAGGGCGACGACCTCCTCTTCCTTGCGTGCATCAGAAGCAAAACCGTGAGCAATACCTCCACTCGCGCGAATACTGTCTACCAATGGCTGAAGTTTGTCGGCGTCGCGCCGGGTCAAGCACGTAGTAAACCCTTCAGCGGCAAACCGTTTAGCAATGGCGCCACCGGTGGCATCACCCGCGCCAATGATGAGGGCAACTTTCGGAGAGGAGGAAGCATCTGACATGAAGAAGGATCCTTATGTTAAGCAATCGTTTATTGATCAACGTTTTCCAAGCATGAGGCATCCAATGAAGACGTCGCATCGCCCACACGAATAGCTCAAGCCAACTCGGAGCCCCCTGCAGGGGGGGCACTCGATCTACCTGAAGGTCTTGATAAAGGTCGACAGTTTACTAGGGCGATCGACCACAATCTTGAGAGGATGGAGACCCCACTGCGGTGTTACTCATTTTTTGCATCGCGGGGCGACAGTTCAGGTAATTGCTTCTCTAACGAATTCGAGACGGTCCTGACCGAAGAACATTTCATCTCCTACAAACATCGTTGGTGCTCCAAATACACCGCGGCGCAGGGCCTCATCTGTGTTTGCTTTCAAAGCAGACTTGATTTCAGGGTCGTTCATCAACGCTTGAATCTCTTCAAGCGTAAATCCTGCCTCAACGATAGTGGTGGCAATCAACTCAGGTAAATTCAGATTTAACGTATCAACCCACAGCGCCTTGAAAATCGCCGTCAGAATAATTTCAAAGCGCTCAGGCTGCCTGATTTGGACGCCTATGACGACTCGCATCAGGTTTAGCGTATTGATTGGGAAATGTGGGTTTGAGAGGAACGGCACATTGTACCTTCGGGCATAACGCTGGAAATCAATCGTTGTATAGCGTGCCTTTACTGGTACCGCGGCAGGTGAGGCATTTCCAGTTGCCTGAAATATCCCCCCCAACAGCATCGGCTTGAAAATCAAGTTTGCCCTTTTCTCTGCACACAGTCGTGGTAGCTGGGTCCACGCCAAATATGACGCAGGGCTACCAACATCAAAGTAGAACTCTACGGTCTTCGCCATGTTCGCCCCATTGTAAAACGATCGTTTAGTAAACGGACCATATGCTACGATTTATCCAATGTCAATCGATCCGAGGAAGGTGAATGCGCTACTCCAAAACCCACAAAGATGAGACGCGTGCGAAGCTGATTGAGACGGCCAGGGCGATCACGAAGAAAGGTGGTTTCAGCTCAACGGGCGTCGATGCAATGATGTCCGCCATCGGGATGACCGGAGGGGCTTTCTACAGTCACTTCCCCTCAAAGCAGGCGTTGTTTCAGGCAGTGATTGAGGATGAAATCCGAAACAGCACTGAAATGCTGGCGGGCGGACAAAACGCTTCAGGCGACCAGTTGGAGCAATGCTTACGTAGCTATCTCAGCACCTTTCATGTCCTTCATCCTGAAGAAGGTTGTGTTCTTCCAGCCCTGGGTGGAGAGATTGCACGCGCCGAACCGGAGGTACGAGTAACTGTCGAAAAAGGACTGAAACAAGTACAAAAAGCTTGGGCCGATCGTCTCGGTAGCCGGGATGCGGCATGGGCCGTCATTGCTCAATGTGTGGGGGCGCTGGTTCTGTCACGAGTAGTCGAGACAGAACGGACTCGCAAGGAAATCATTGCCTCGACCCGCAAAGCTATTGAGAAGAGCTATTTTCCCCCAGAAAAATAAAAGAACCCTTCTAGGTTCGCCCCACTCAATGACCAGGCATGAGACCAACTGAATTTTAGTTGTTGTTTGTAGCCCGCTCTTCGCTACCCCCTTCTTTCTTGCAGAGGAGCCGCCCATTGGCTCCTAAGGGTGATCGGCGCTCAAGGTCAAGCTCGAAAAATATCTCTTACGCTGAAATGGGCATGTTGGCGCACCGTGGCGCCGGCACAGTCATGAGCGAAAATTGCACGTCTTTAGCTAGACCGAACCGAATTGCCAATTACGGACACAGACGTCCGAAATGTTCGGACGTCTAGCGTATTTTTCCTGGCTGCATCTATTCCTACACTGGGTCCATCAACTTTTCCGCAGCTGGAAATACTATGGACTCAACCCAATTCATCAAGGGCAAACGGCCGCTGTATTGGCTGGCCTTAGGCACATTTGCCGTCGGTACCGAAAGCTTCATGATTGCGGGTTTGCTTCCCGGCATGGCGACAGATCTTGACGTTAGCGTCGGCGTGGCGGGCCAGTTAGTCACTGTATTTGCACTGGCCTATGCACTGAGTTCTCCGGTGCTGGCTGCGCTGACCGGGAACCTGAATCGGCGCAGGCTGCTGATCGGTGCCATGGCGTTTTTTGCGGTGGCCAACCTGCTGGCCTTTACTGCCAGTGGCTACTGGTCGTTGATGGCGGCGCGAGTGGTGTTAGCACTAGCAGCAGCGGTGTATGTACCCGGTGCGAATGCACTGGCCAGCGTGGTTGTGCCACCCGAACAGCGTGGCCGCGCCATCGCCATCGTCAACGGTGGCCTGTCGCTCGCCATCGCCCTCGGTGTTCCGGCGGGCACCGTGCTGGGTGCGGCAATGGGGTGGCGCGCCACGTTCGGCAGCGTCGCGATCATTTCCGCATTGGCCGTTGCCGGTTTGCTAATGGGACTTCCACGCGAAATAGGGGCCGGCCTTGCCACCGCCAGCCTCCGCCAACGCGTTTCAACCGCGGCTCAGCCAGCGGTATTGCGTACGCTGCTGATCACTACGTTGTGGGCAATGGCCAGCTACACCACTTACACCTACCTCGCTCCGCTTTTGGAAGCCACCACCCTGATAAATGGCCCGGCAATAGGTTTCGTGCTGTTTGGCTGGGGTATTTCAGCCGCAATCGGCCTGGCCATCAGCGGCCCGGCGGTAGACCGCAAAGGTCCGCGCGCGGTGATCCTGCCGGCGTTGGCGACATCCACTACCGCCTTCATCGTTCTGTCACTGGCGCCGCACGTTTTCGGCCAGCAGATCGTGGTCGTGCCGATTGTCCTCGCCATCGCGGCCTGGGGCGTGGCGCACTGGGCTTTTTATCCTGCCCAGCAAACCACCTTGGTCGGTGTGGCTGGTGCTGCGAGCGCGCCGGTGGTGTTGTCGCTCAATGCCTCCTTTATGTACCTCGGTTTCTCACTGGGTGCGGGTCTCGGCTCCCTGACTTTGCGCTACAGCTCGTTGGCCAACCTTGGCTTTGTCAGTGCCCTCTGCGCGGCGGCGGCCTTGACCTTGGCCTATGCCTCTGGCCGCCGACCCGCACCACAACCTTACCCTTCAAACTGAGCTCAGGAGCTTTGCATAACCATGCCATCTAAAATTCGAGTGGGTCTGATTGGCGTCGGTAATTGGGCCGAGTACGGCCACTTACCTGCCCTCAAGCTGCTTCCCGACTATGAGCTGACGGCAGTCCACAGTCGCGACCCAGCCAAAGCCACCCAACTGGCGCAGCGCCACGGCATCCGCTTTGCGCTCGATTCTGTGGAAGCGCTGGTGAACCATCCGGAAGTGGACCTGGTGGTGGTGCTTAACACGGCACCGCAGCACGAGGCCACCGTGCGGGCAGCCATAGCAGCCGGCAAAGATGTGTACTGCGAATGGCCGCTGACACCCAGCAAGGCCGTGTCGCAGGAACTGATGGAGCTTGCTGAGAAAGCCGGCGTTCGGCATCTCATCGGATTGCAGCGGCGACTGAACCCGGACTATCGCTACGTGCGCGACCTGTTAAAGGACGGCTACATCGGGGAACTGCGTTCGGTGCGGCTGCATATCAGTGTCGAATACTTCCAGCGGGAACGCTTGGCCGCCCTACACTTCACCATCCCGCCGGAGAACTTCTCCAGCCTGCTCTCCATCTACGGTGGTCACTACTTCGATGCGGTATTCACCCTGCTGGGCCATCCGGACAGCATCAGCGCTCTCACTGTCAATCAGTTCCCGGAAGTGACGCTGATCGAGACGGGTGAAGTACTAAAACATACGACCGCCGACCAGATCGTGGTCAACGGAACCTTCCCCAACGGAGCGGTGCTCACTGTCCATATCGAAGCCGGGAAACGCAACAACTACGGCATGCAACTGGACCTGACCGGCACCCAAGGCGATCTCAAGATCTGGAACACCACCAGCTTCGGCAACGAATTCAACATCATCGATGCGGCCCAGGGAGACTCGCAGCCTCTGCGCACACTCAAGGTCCCGCCGCGCTACAACTGGTTGCCAGAGAACAACCTGGGAGGCAGCCAGCAGGAACTGGCCAATTTGTATGCCGCCTACGCAAAGGATGCGCGCAACGGGACACACCTGGCGCCCACTTTCGCAGACGCCTTGCGCATGCACGAATTGATCGACGCCATCGAGATCTCCAACCGCGACGGCGTGCGCCTAAGGCTGGAGGCATGAGGAATCAAATGCGCAAGTGCGCACTCATGTAGTCAATGAAAACACGCAGCTTGGGCGAGGCATAACGGCTGGCTGGCCACAGCATCCAGAAGACGACTTGGCGGTCCATGTAGTCGTCCAGCACGGTGACCAGTTGGCCGCTTTCCAGCGCTTCGCGCACCAGGAAGGTAGGCAGAAAGGCAATACCCCTGCCCTGGATTGCGGCATAGGCAAGGGGTTCGATCGTGTTCGCCGTCATGGTCGCGGGTAGCACCAATTCAGCCTCGGAGGCTTCGAGCCGCAGCGGCCAACGCTCCAGCTTTCCCGTTGCGGGGAATTTGTGTTGCAGGCATAAATGGCTCTCCAGTTCACGCGGATAAGTGGGTACACCATGCCGCTTGAGATACGTGGGGGACGCCACCAGCACATGTGCGCAGGCACCCAAGCGACGCGCGGACAAGCGTGAATCGGTTTGCTCGCCGGTCCGAATCACCGCGTCGAACCCCTCCTCGATCACATCGACCATGCGGTCGCAAAAATCGATATCCAGTTCGACTTCTGGATACCGCTCCATGAACCCGTCAAAGGCCGGCATCATCAGGTCGCCCAGTAGAGGTGTGCCCACGCGAAGCCGCCCACGTGGACTGCCAGCCAGGCCTGATAGCTCGGACTCGGCAGCGGTGACCTCGCTGAGGATACGGCGGCATCGCTCAAGGAACAGTGTCCCCTCGGCGGTCAGCGTGATACTGCGTGTACTGCGATGAAACAGCCGTACACGCAAGCGCTCCTCCATCCGGGCGATGGTTTTGCCCACGGTCGAGGACGACACCCCCAACTGCCGGGCGGACTCGGTAAAGCTGCGCGTTTCGGCAACCTGCACGAACATTGAGATGCCACTCAGACTTTCCATCACTCTTCCTGCTTGCTCCGCTAGCCCCCCACCAACAAGGCGGGATTACGGAAAAATCATCCGAAATGTTCAGCATCGCGGGATGTTTTTCTTCACGCATTTTACGCCTACATTGCGCCCATCCCACCACTGATAGGTATCGTTGTCATGTCCAAACTACATACAAGCATCCAAATAGGCCCATACCAAATTTCCCATCGCGTCGTTTTGGCGCCGCTGACCCGTATGCGTGCCGAGCCGGGTGCCATCCCTGGCCCGCTGATGGCCGAGTACTACGCCCAGCGTACCACCGCCGGTGGCCTGCTCATCGGCGAAGCCACTATCGCCGCAGCCAATGGTAACGGATACCTCGGTGCTCCCGGTTTGTATGACGACAGCCAAATCGCCGGCTGGAAGCTCGTGACCGACGCCGTCCATGCCAAGGGCGGCAAAATTTTTCTGCAGCTCTATCATGCGGGGCGCCAGTCAAATAGCCTCTTGCAGCCAGGCGGCGCCCAGCCGGTGGCCCCTTCCGTCGTGGACCATGGCGGACTCGCCTTCACCGAGACTGGCTGGACCCCCGGCAGCCCGGCGCGCGAATTGACCATCGCGGAAATCCACGGTCTGGTGGACAGCTTCCGCGCTGCAGCTGTACGCGGCATTGCTGCAGGTTTCGATGGTGTGGAACTGCATGCAGCCAACGGCTACCTGTTTGATCAGTTCCTTCAGGACGGTAGCAATAAACGCGCTGACGCCTACGGCGGCTCATTCGAGAACCGCAGCCGGTTCCTGCTGGAAACGGTAGAGGCCGTGACCTCCGTTTGGGGAAACAACCGGGTAGCCGTTCGTCTCGGTCCGAGCGGCAATTTCGGCGACATGTCCGACAGTGACCCTGTTGGCCTATTCACCTATGTCGCGCGCGAGCTGGACAAGCTGGACCTCGCCTATCTGCATCTGATTGAGCCGCGCATCCTAGGTGTCGTCGAGGATGAGCGCCGGGACCAGAATCCGGTGGCGTCCCAGCTCCTTCGCAAACACTACAAGGGCACGCTGATCGCAGCAGGCGGTTTCTCCGGTGAATCGGCCAAGGCGATCCTTGCGGCCGGCGATGCAGACTTGGTCGCTTTTGGCCGCCACTTCATCGCCAACCCTGACTTGCCAGAACGCCTGCGTAACGGCTGGCCACTGAACCCATACGACCGCGAAACCTTCTTCGGTGGCACCAAGGTGGGTTACACGGACTATCCTGCCCATACCGAAGCTGCCTGAAAATCTGCACCGCTGGCATCTGGGGTCATAGGGCCCCAGCTGTCACTAATGGCTGGTTCACCTTCTCACAGGCTATTTTCTGTTTCGACGTCACAGACGAAGGAGTCAAATTAGCCTTCCGTTGCTGAGCCCAATCAAAGACTAAATAATCTTGGTCTTGTACGGCTAGATACGCGAGACTTGCTGTAGTCAGTTGTGAGCTAGCCCGACGCCACTCCCCGTTACGCAGAAGCTCATGTCAGTGGACTCAAGATGCATTCTGGCTGATCTGAGGCGCTAAACGCATGAAGGACCTTTTCAGCTACAGGCTTTTCACCCGGGTGGCTCGATTGGGCAGTTTTTCGGCTGCTGCACGCGAGGTGGGTCTTTCTCAGCCCCAAGTTTCCAGAATTGTGGCAGAACTCGAAACCGATCTCGGCACCCTACTGCTGGCAAGATCGACACGCGCCGTGGTGCCGACCGAGGCAGGAGCGGATTTTCTGTCACGCATGGAGCCCATCCTTGCAGCGGTGGAAGAAGCCGAGCAAAGCGTGCGCGGCGGCGGCGAGCTGCGTGGCGTAGTCCGAATCAGCATGCCCACAAGCATCGGCGTCAGGGAAGTCATTCCGCGATTAGCGCCCTTCGCAGCGCTGCACCCCAACCTTCATGTCCAGGTCCTACTCGCCGATCACTGGCAGGATCTGGTCCGCGAAAATATCGACGTTGCGATACGACTCGGGCGGCTATTGGACTCCACTGCAACAAGCCGACAAATCATGACGATCTCTAGGTTTATTCTCGCCTCACCGACTTACTTGCGTGCCGCCGGAGAACCAAAGACACCCGAGGATCTGCAATCACATCGCATCATCGCCGGTCCAGCCTCAATTGTTCCGAGCGGCTGGGCGTTCACCCGCGACGGTGAGAGCAAGACCATTCAGCTCGAGGCTCATTTCTCGACCGACGAAAATGAGGGAGCAGTCGCTGCCGCAGTTGCTGGGTTGGGAATTACATCAACAACAGCCTGGGCATGCCGACGTGAGCTGGAAAATGGAGAACTCGTCAAGCTGCTCACCGATTGGACGACCGAATCCGTACCCGTTCATGCCTACTTCCCCCATGGCTCGCGAACCAGGAGTGCTGGCCGCGCCTTGATCGAGCATCTTGTAGCCAGTCTTCTTGGCTCGGGATGAGACTTCAAGCTAGCAGAGTGATCACGCTCGATGATTGATCTCAGGTGACACCCAAGCCGGGTTACAGTCGCTTGGCTGAGTCTCCCCCTCTAGAAAGTTTGCTGCGACCGTTTTTAGGGTGAAGACAACCTGAAACGGTCATCCTGATTGACAGCCTCCTCCAATCGTCCCCATGCAACCTCTCTGCATAGTGCAGTGAAGCCTATGCATTTTTTACATAAATGATAGCGGAAAAGAGTGTCTACTCAGAAATCGCCGAGACTGCCAATTTAGCGTCGCTACCTGCACGACACATCGGTCGACTTGTTCATCCGCGGCGACGGGCTGGGAGCTCCTTACTCATATTTCCAGGAGAAGCGTCATGCGTATGACCGGCAATACTATCTTTATCACTGGTGGCGGCTCCGGCATCGGCCAAGGTTTGGCCGAAGCCTTCCACAAGCTCGGCAACAAAGTGATCATCTCTGGCCGACGCAAAGAACGGCTGCAGAATACGCTCGATGCCAATCCTGGCATGGCGGCCATTGAGCTCGACGTTACTGACCCGAACAGCATCCAGGCCGCAGCGCAGAAGCTCATCTCCACTTATCCAGACGTGAATGTGCTGATTAACAACGCCGGCATCATGCTGCTCGATCACGCAGAAGGGCCGGTGGACGATGAGCTTGCCCTATCGACCGTTACCACTAACCTGCTTGGCCCGATCCGCATGACCTCGGCACTCATCGAGCATCTGAAGGCGAAGCCTGATGCGGTCATTGCCAACGTCTCCTCCGTGCTCGGCTTCGTGCCGATGGCTGTAACAGCGGTCTACTCGGCGACCAAGGCCGCGATTCATTCCTATACGTTGTCACAGCGCTATCTGCTTCGTGAGCACGGCATTCAACTGGTCGAAATCGCTCCGCCTTGGGTGCGCACCGAGTTGCTCAATAGCACTGAAGAAGAGCGCGCCATTCCTCTTGACCAATTCGTTACAGAAGCGATGAAGCAGTTCGAAAGCGGCGTGGACGAAATCCTCGTATCACCCGCCGAGGCCATGCGCGCCAATCCCGGTCCGAAGGAGCATGCGTGGGTCAATCAGTTCAATGACATAGTCGCAAATGGGCCAGCTTTTGGCTGATCGCGACTGCTTCAGAATGGTTAGGTCCACACTGGCATCACCGTTACTGGGGTGAACCACATTCTTGGCCTTGCGCTCTACGTCCGCGTTCGTGTACCCGACAATTGCGCTGTCGTGACACTCGAATGCGGACACGTAGTCATGGGCTCCTTACAGCACCTCTGCCCCTCGAAACAGCTTTGATGCTTGCTTTCTGCCCTACACGAAACGTGCCGTCTTCCCTAAGAGGGTCTCTGCTTAACCGCGCTGATCAAAGCTCGTGTATTTGGCTGTTCACGGTTTATTCCTCTCCACGCCACTTAGCGCGCGACGGCGAAAGGTAGACAATCTCGAACAAAGTAGGGGGGATGCCCTTGGGCTTGCCGTCTGGCTAGTCGTGCACGCTACCCGAGGTGCAAGCAGAGGAAGAGGTGCGATTCATGTATATGACGCATAACTCTTATTGAAAAAAATCAGCTACCGGCACACCTGCCAACGAACGATATTACAGGCATAATTTTTAAAGGAGGCAGATCTCATGATCGATGCCACTTCAAACACGGGTCCCTTGTTCCAGTCGGCCCGCATGGGTGACCTCATACTCAACAACCGCATCGTTATGTCACCGCTAACCCGGATGCGGGCCGCCAATCCCGGGTTGGTGCCAACTGAACTGCATGCCGAATATTACGCACAACGTGCATCGGCAGGACTCATCATCTCCGAAGGCGCGTCCATCAGCCGAGAGGCGGTCGGCTGGGCCGACACGCCAGGCCTGTGGAGCGAGGAGCAGTTGAAAGGGTGGTCACGTGTGCTGGAAGCCGTACATGCCAAAGGTGGTCGGATGGTTGCACAACTCTGGCATACCGGTGCTATTTCTCACCCCGACTTCGGCGCCGTACCAATGTCCGCTTCGAATGTGAATGTCGGCAATGAAAGCACCACGCCCCTTGGTCGAAAACCCACGGTGACGCCCCGTCCGATGACCATCGAAGATATCCACCGGACAGTCTCCGATTATGCGAAAGCGGCTCGTAATGCCATGAGCGTCGGCTTCGATGGCGTGCAAATTCAGGCCAATTATCTGTATCTCATTGCACAGTTTCTGAACTGCACAACCAACCGGCGAACCGATGATTATGGAGGCAGCCTGGAAAAACGGGCGCGCTTTTTGTTCGAAGTGATCGAAGCAGTGCTGCAAGAGGTTGATCCGCGCCGGGTCGGCGTCCGTATTGGTCCGATGAACGAGGTTGGCGCCTTCGCTGCAAACGACGAAACGTTGCCTACGGCCGAATACGCGATTCGAGAACTCAGTGGCTACGGTCTGTCCCATGCCTTGATCATGGGGGCAACGACGGATTTCATTGGCACCCCTCTAGAGTCGCTCGCCGGTGATGCCATGTTTCAGCACTTCCGCTCCATTTTCAAAGGGACTTTGATCGCCAATGTCGGGATGGACGCTGAACGCGGTAACCGACTTATTGCTGAAGGCAGTGCTGATCTGATCGCCTTTGGGCGGCCCTTCATTTCCAATCCGGATCTGGTCGAACGACTCGCCGTCGGAGCACCGCTTGCCGAGATTGATTGGAACTCAGTCTATGCATCGGGAGCACAAGGTTACACCGATTATCCGCGCCACATTTCTACCGAGTTCGCCTGACACCACAAGGCAACATTGGGCCGCCCTTGAGCCGCCTACCCTATACATTAAGCAGGATCCAGACTATGACTGTACGTACACCCGCCGAAAACAAAGCCATCGTCCTCGAAGGTTTTGCAACCCTGTTCAATCGCAAAGATTTGGCTGCAGCCGAACGCTACTGGTCACCCTCTTACATCCAACACAGTGCACATGTCCCACCAGGTCGCGAGGGTCTGTTCGAGTTGGTCGCCGCCGGATCGCCCGATATGCGTTACGAATGCCAGCTTGCAGTAGCGGAAGGTGACTTCGTCATGTTGCATGGTCGGTTCACCGGGCTCGGTCAACCGACGAACTGGGTCGTGGTCGATATTCTACGCCTTGAAGATGGGGTAATGGTCGAACACTGGGATGTGATCCAGGACGAGGCGACACGTGAAAGTTCCGCTGGCGGCTACCCCATGTTTGGGGATCAGTTCCCAGGCTAACGCTTCGGAACAACGCCCTCGCTTAACCGGAGTTGCATCACTGTAGCAACGCGGCCCCTCGATTTCGCTAAGAGACTTGAGGGGCCCGCAGTCTTCAGACACTTCGCTACCATCGTTCAGACCGTTCGCAGCTCACGAGAGCTTTAATTTAAAGTCTTGAAACGTATTGAGTTTCGAATAGCCACTTTAATATAGCGCTTAGATATTTTTTGAGTTTTCCGCTTCAATCATTAGCAGCTTTGGCAGCTTGAATTGCAAGACAAACGGTATCGGCGCCTTGCTGAAACTGCTCCTTACCCAAGCTATGTAACTCGCATTGATAGGTCTCTGCTCTCGGTGAACATAGTGTAGAACGTTGGCCGAATTTGGTAATTCCGCACTCAGGAGAAAACCATTGGATAATTCAAAACGCAACCCGGCAGATACCACCCGCCTTAAAATTTTAACCTCTGCGTCGAGCCTATTTAGTAAACATCGCATCTCAGACGTCACCGTTGGTAAAATCATGGCTGAAATTGGCATGACCCACGGCGCGTTCTACAAATACTTCAAATCCAAAGAGGATCTTGCCGAAGAGGTTTGCAATACGGAGTTTCAAAGGACTCTGCGACTATGGCAAGACAGTATTCTTGAAGCAGACGTAATCTCACAATGCCCGGCTCGCCATATGATGAGCCAGTACCTCTTCAACGCTTATGAGGGTGACTGCCCAATAGTCACGTTCAGCCACGACGCTATTGATCAATCGCACGGTACTTCATTCCTTCAAGCCTATCGCGAAGGAACCATGGCTCTATTGAACACGCTACTACCCTTAATGGGAGAGCATTCTAGCAGCCAGGCTCGTGAGCAGTTGCTGGTACAGTTTTCTGCAATGATTGGCATTGGATTTCTGACCCAAACCTTTGGAAAAGATACTTGGTTTCAGGAAATAAAAAGCTCTCTTCTTAAAAACCTAGAATAGGTTGACCGGTGCAGGGATGGAGCATTAACCAATGATAATTGAGTTTACAATTTCGCTCGCCACCTCTTTCGGGACCAGCAACTTTCGGAAGCCAGCACGCCTAAATCCACATAGAGCAAAGCGAGCGTGAGATCTGTCACCCCTTCCGGGCGGGATAAGTTACTGCGACGCAAGGCCCGAATTCGACAAGCAATGCGTGGCTATTTTAATGAAGTAGGCAGTCGTATTTGCACCGACGCAGCCACAAGCGGATTAGCCCATGCGATAACGGCAACTTGGTTAAATTGCACATCTACTTTTTCCCGCTACGCACCGCAGCGTGTTCTTGACGCTTTGATAATCTCCAGCGCACCAGCTCGTCTGCGGCGGGCCCCTCCTCAATCCGGATATCTCGCAAGCGAACCGTCTCACCTGTTGTTTCATCAAGCAGAGCCAGCTTAACCCCCTGCCCTGAGTTCGCATTAATGAATCTTAGAGGTGGTCCTCCTAGATCGCCCACGTCCCATTTGTCGCCGACTTGTGCAAGCGCCATAAGGACCAGCGCCGTGTCTGCCCCCCTTGACGTCAACACATACTCATAGCGATCCGGGCGCGATTGGTACTGCCGCCGCTCAATCAGCTCATTCTGCTCCAGCGCCTTCAATCGATCTGACAACGTAGCGTTGGTAATCCCCGTGGAGTGGCGCAGATCATCGTAGCGTCGAAGCCCCAAGAGCATGTCTCGCAGAATCAGTGTCCCCCACCGGTCGCCTATGGCGCCCAGCACACTCGCAATCGAGCACGTCATACCCTCGAAGCCTTTGGATCGCATGGATATCAGCCTTATTTCGAAACGTTTGGATTCAGGATCACCCTGTCGCAGTAGCCTGACCAAAGGGCAAGTCAGGGCAAATAATAGGCCTTGATTACTCCAATTACTAGAGTTATGGTTAGTTACTCCAGTTATTAGAGTTAGCTGGATCATCGACCACAACAAGAGGAATTCCGCATGAGCACATCGAAAGGGACCGCGCTGGTGACTGGCGCATCATCCGGTATTGGCGCTGTTTATGCCGCTCGCCTTGCCGAACGTGGCCACGACCTGATTCTCGTGGCCCGACGGCTTGAGCGTCTCGAGGAGTTGGCCGAGCAATTGCGCAACGACTACGGCCGAACTATTCAGGTCGTCACTGCCGACCTCGCAAATGAGCAGGACGCGTCGAAAATCGAGGCCCTGGTCGGCAGCGCTGCTGATCTGCGCGTGCTGGTCAATTGCGCAGGCCTGGGTGCACTGGGCATGACCACCAGTATTGATCCAGCGGTGGCGGACAACATGCTCAAGGTCAACGTTCTGGCGCTGACTCGCTTGTCGCTGGCAGCCGCACGACGCTTCGCTCCAGCCAAGGAAGGAACCATCATCAATATCGGATCGATCGTCGCCTATATGCCCGTACCGGGCGCCGGTGGGTACAGCGGTTCCAAAGCCTATGTTCTGAACTTCACCCGTTCACTTCAGGCAGAACTCGCTGAAAGCAATGTCACCGTCCAGGTGGTCATGCCTGGCCCCGTGCGTTCCGAGTTCTTTGGTGACAAACCTGCACCGTTCCCGGATCAGCTGTTTATCTCCCCGGAAGCACTGGTAGACGCCGCTCTAAGCTCCCTGGACCAAGGAGAAGTCGTGTGCTTCCCCACACTTCACGACATATCTGCATGGCAGAACACTGAGATCGCCCGGGGAGGCCTCGTCAAGGCGCTCACTCAGAATGGCAAGCCTGCCGATCGCTACACCAACTAAGCAGCTGCTCGGGATACCCGGCGATCCGCGTCGGGTATATGAAAACAAGAAGGAGAAAAAACATGCCGCTCTGGAAGGTCTATCACCCTGAGGAAGCATTCTCGTCGGATGACAAGCAAGCCATCTCTCAGCGCATCACCAGCATCTATCGCGAGCTACCTCCCTTTTATGTCGGGGTGGTGTTCGAGGCGATACCGAAATCATCGTTTTACATCGGTGGTGAGCCAGCCGACGATTTTGTCCGCATCTCCGTGGACCATATCGCGCGTACGCTCAATGAAGATGAGATGAAGCAACGATTCCTCAATGCCGTTGCAAAGCTGCTGGCGCCATTCATCGCTGAGCGTGGATTGCGCTGGGAGATGCATGTGGATGAAACGCCATTCACTCTTTGGACAGTGGGCGGGTATCGCCCACCTCTGCCGGGAACTCCTGACGAGATCCGCTGGCGCACTGAGAATCGGCCTTCGCCCTTACAGTCCTGAGCCAGGATACCGACCCGTGGTGTTGCCCACGGGTCGGTTGCTAATTAAACGCTCAGTAGGTAATTACCGCGAATACGCCAATTAACCACTCTCTCGAATTGAAAATCATACGGTTCAACAGAACGGATTTGGCAGCGCAGATACGTGTGCGCTAGCGATTCTCTTGCCAACAACATAGGTCAATATTTCACATGCAGCTCATCAGCCAAAGTTTCCAGGACGGGCAAAAAATAGGTGGCGAATATGCATTCGCGGTACCCGATGCGATCTCGCACATTGCATTATCGTCAAACAGCAACCCTCACCTTGTATGGAGCGATGTCCCAGAAGGAACGCAATCTTTCGTTGTGGTCTGTCACGACCCGGATGTTCCTAGTCGTGGCGATGATGTAAACCAGGTGGGTCGAGAAGTCCCATCGTCGCTGCCGCGCGTTGATTTTTACCATTGGCTGCTGCTCGACATTCCAGGCTCGATTACTCAAATACCAGCCGGTTCGCATTCGAACGGCGTTACCGCACGCGGTAAATCCGGGCCCGACGCCCCCAATGGATGGCGGCATGGGATCAACGACTACACAAGCTGGTTCGCCAATGACGAGCAGATGAAAGGCGACTATTACGGCTACGACGGTCCCTGCCCGCCATGGAATGACACACTGGTTCATCACTACATTTTCACGGTTTACGCACTTGCTACACCAACGCTCCAAGTCTCAGGGCCATTGACTGGCGTAAACATTCTTGCGGCACTTGGTTCGGCTCAAGTCCTAGCAAAAGCCAGTTTGACCGGCCTGTATAGTTTGAACCCCTCACTTTCACTGAGTTGATCACCAGATAAACAAAATTTGAACGTGACTTCGTCGAAAGCCATTCAACGTTAGCCTCCCCTTCAGGCACCGCAATGTCAGTCGATTAGTCGGTGGTGTGACGCCGCTTGGCACCTTTAACATTAGTACTCTAAAGAGCGAGGCAAGGAAGATGATTGAAGTACAAAAACAACTCCAAAACAGCACTCTCATTTTGCGCCTGAACCGTCCAGATAAATACAACGCGCTCACCGGCGCAATGTATGCGAGCTTAGCTGACGCGCTCGTTGAGGCTGATGGTGACAACGCCATTCGCGCCGTTCTTATCACCGGCGGTGAAACCTGCTTCTCCAGTGGTAACGATCTAAGAGACTTTCTCGACAATCCACCGCAGTCGCTCGACGCACCAGTCTTTCGCTTCATGGACTCAGTGCTGTCATTAAAGAAACCTCTGATCGCCGCAGTTTGTGGACCTGCAATTGGCATAGGCACTACGCTCTTGTTGCATTGCGACTTGGTTTACATCACCAATAACAGCAAACTCAGCGTCCCATTTGTAAAACTTGGACTCAGCCCGGAGTTTGGCTCAAGCATGCTTTTACCTAGACTTGTGGGACCTGTTTTAGCTTCCCAACTGCTGCTATGCGGGGATACGTTCTCAGGGCAAGACGCCGTTGCCTGGGGAATTGCAAATGCTGGTTTTGATAATCCTAATGATTGCCTCGGCCAAGCGTTGCTCCAAGCCAATCGTTTTGCGCTGGCTGACCAGGTGGCTTTGCGGGAGAGTAAACGACTGCTTCGGGAATCACGCCCCGAACTCCGCTCCGTGATCCGCGCTGAAAGTGAAGCATTCATCGCAATGGTTCAAAGAGAAGAAACACGTAAGGCTATCGGTCATCTAATCAAAGCCTAGACAAGTACAGAGGGCATCCCATCAGATGCTCTTTGCCCGAAATAGGAGCATCATCATACAGTAACGGCATAGCCGAGCAGCCAATAGCGGTAACTGGCTTCATTCAGTCGCCCCGCCAAAGCCGTAGCTCTCCCACCATAAGCAAAAAAGCAAACGCTTTTCACCAAGCTCAGCAAATTTTAGAGATGACAATTCCTGCGATTAACAAGGTTGAGGGGAACGGAAACGGAATTATCAGTGCTTAAACTTGACCTTAATCTCGCACATACTTCCCGACATCACCTAACACGCCAAGAAGGCTTCAGTTTTTTTCATAAAACGATTGAAAAGCACTAAATCAGGCCTAATTAATCCCCGCCTTAAAAGCTCTATCACCCGTCCTTCAACGATTTTTTAAAGCTCCAAAGTGCAGCTAAAAAAAGGTCCGCGCATGCGCGGACCTAAAGGATCAAACCAGAAGTAGAAGCGAAACCAACGATTGAGATTCCTTTCTCCAACCATTCGCCCCTAGCTAATCCTAACACTCTCGACAACTTCTTAAAATCATAACCAATAATATTCACTATCAACAATGGCAATCGTTAATTGACTTATAATACAGAACATCGTGGAGTGCAAACTCAGGCAAAGGCAGCATGCCTTCATCGCATGTCCTGCACAGGAAGCGACGTTATCAATTGGTAGGGTGTAAAAATGAATAGAGAAAAATCCAGTTTGGCTAGAACATTTAAGGTCGGTGGAGAGATCACAGTTAACCGACTAGGCTTCGGTGCCATGCGAATTACAGGCCGAGGAATTTGGGGACCTCCTGAAGATCGTGAAGAAGTACTTCGCACCCTTCGCCGTCTTCCCGAGTTGAGCATTAACCTCATTGACACGGCGGACTCCTACGGCCCGGATACTTCAGAAGAGTTAATTCGCGAAGCATTACACC
The DNA here is from genome assembly GCF_059716135.1 of Pseudomonas sp. LBUM1651. NCBI lineage: Bacteria > Pseudomonadati > Pseudomonadota > Gammaproteobacteria > Pseudomonadales > Pseudomonadaceae > Pseudomonas > Pseudomonas sp. LBUM1651. The sequence continues at coordinate 3,685,831 of NZ_CP166805.1, forward strand.
CCTACTCTTCGAAAATGCTGATTGCGACAAAAGCTGGACTAACACGCAGCGGCCCGGACCGTTGGGCCCCATTGGGGCGTCCTGAATACCTAATCCAGCAAGCCAAAAGCAGTCGTGAGCGCTTAGGTGTCGAGCAAATTGACCTTTGGCAGCTGCATCGAATTGATCCTGCAGTCCCACGTGACGAACAGTTCGGAGCAATTCGACAATTACTCGATGAAGGGGTGATACGTCACGTCGGCCTTAGCGAAGTATCTATTATGGATATAAAACAGGCTTCAAAAATTTTCAAAGTTGCGACTGTTCAAAACCGGTTTAACCTCATAGATCGTAATAGTTCGGATGTTCTCGATTACTGTACGACCGAAGGTATCGGTTTTATCCCTTGGTACCCGCTAGCTGCAGGCAGCCTTATTCAGCCAGGGGCATTATTAGATACCCTCTCCCGTAAATTAGGTGCAACACCAGGGCAAATCGCGATTGCGTGGTTACTGCAACGTAGTCCCGTGACGCTTCCAATTCCTGGCACCTCAAAACAATCACACTTGGAGCAAAATGTAGCGGCTTTGGATCTTTATCTTTCCGATGAAGATGTCATGGCCCTCGATGCGCTTTTTTAGGGGGCTGCTGGCTGCAAATCGGTCTAGGTTCGCCAAGGCGTGTCAAACTTCGCCTTGGTGAGTGCCTCTTGGAAATTCGTACCGCATCGTAGGGCGCGTGTACCTCGTGTGCCGAAATCTGTGTTTGCTCAGATTACGGTTTTTTAGAATTGTCCAGGATCCTGTCGAAGAGGAAACTCAAGCCTTCGCCCGCCTTGAACTGCCAGAATACACGTTCACCATGCTCGTTCTTGAAACTGAGACTGTTCTGCCCGGTGTACTCGGGAATGGAAAGCTGGCAAAAAGCAGTCAGCCTTGCAAAGATATCGCGATATTTCCCTGAAGACCGGTGCGCGATACTGCCGGCAGTTAGAAACGCCGAATAAGCAAGACTCTTGTGGGCGCGAGCAATGATCAACGCCTTGCTGTCGGGAGGATTACTCAATAGTTCACAGGCTTCGACAAAACTCAAGTATTTTTCAAGCGCTCTTCTGGGGTCCCAATAAGACCAAAGACCACTTACCATAATTGGCAAATTACAATCAACTTCCTCATCACCGAAGTTCAGCGCCCTATCCCAATCGGGACAGATGTCACCACCTTCCAAAGCTTGCAAGTCCGCACCTACTCGGTATTTGAAGTATTCCGGAAAACAATCTATCGCGTCTTTCAGCGCCTCGGCAAAAAAACTTGAATGGACATTGTTAGTCAATGCATCATTCGCCTCATATACAACCCTAGCCTTGTCAACATCATTTCCGGAGAATATCCCACCAAAAGGACCATCCAGGCTCCAAGTTGTTGCGCCAATTTTCTCCAAGTCTTTTTCTTTATAATGCTCGATCGGGACTACAAATCTCCTGAACAAATTCGAGTAACTTTTTGGAAAGTAACGCGCAGCAAACAACCAACCCACGACGCTATCTTTATCAAGAAGCCGAGATTCGATATCGGAATTTTTTATAATCTCGTAGTCAAAAGGAATGATTTTATTGCTTTTCAATCCTTCCAACTTAGTGATCAATGGGGCGCTAGGAGTTGTAGAGTAAAATCCTATAAATTTGGTGCAGCCATTCGAATAGACAGCTGACACGGGGTCAAGCTCCTGGTCAGCTCCAACAGCGTTATCGCCATGGGCATAATGCTTGCAACTGACCAGGATTATCTCACCATTTAATTCAACCTTGAGATCCAAATCATTATCAGGCCCTCTCATGGTGCCTGCCAATACAACACCACCTAATACCTTCTCAAAATACTCTTCCGCAAATTTTTCAAATGCATCCAGGTCCTCCTTCACAAATGCTTTTTTTCTAGCCTTTCGCAGTTGTGGACTCGCAGAAGGGATTTCACGAAAATCGAGGATACCCATACAACCAGCTCTCCATGACTCATACCGGATCTCTCAAGGAGTTGATCGATAGAGCAAAAATGATAATGGTAAAACGAGATGATATCAGATCACCCCTTGCAAGACGGGCTCAACTGGCATTCAACTGCACCAGCCAATAGCGTTTTCCCACCGGCATTCAGTGCGTTATTGAACGCGCTCAAAGCTCATTTGCCGCAAACCAACTCGCTGCCTCGGAGAAATCGACGATCAGGTGCAGGCAATCTACCTGTTTAAGTGTCGTGGGCAAATCCGATGCAAATAGCTGGTCAGGTCAAATGTAATCCGCTGAGCAAGTATAGGCTGTTTTCGATAGGGTAAGCTCAACCAAATCCCGTTAAAAACCATATATAAAAAGGCCCATGAAGGGCCTTTCTTAGTTGAAGAAAAATTACTTGGCAAGCCAAGATTCGACAATGGCTGAGCCGTATTCTGCTTTCCACTCCTTCAATGTTTTGTGATTGCCACCTTTGGTTTCAACGACTTCACCTGTGTGAGGATTCTTAAAAACCTTTACTTGCCGGGGTTTACGAGTACTGGCTTTGGACTCCGCAGCAGGTGCGTGACGAATTGCGTGAGGATCAAGCAGGTTGATCACATTTGTCAGGCTATAACCGTATTCTGCGAGCAAAGCGCGCAGCTTCGACTCAAATTCAATTTCTTTCTTGAGACCAGCATCGCCTTTCAGCGCTTCGAGTGCTAGGAGTTGCTCTGCAAGGTGTTTTTCAAGCTGGCGGAACTCTGCGAGTTTAGACATGACGAATCTCTTTTCAATAGATGCCTAACAGTATATTGCAAATAGTTCAACATACTAAAGATATCTTAAGCGAAATGAGGTCTACGCCTCCCACTTGTGTCACTTTTTACCCCCTCGTCACATCATGATCGCGGGCCTAATGCCTTGAGGCGGCCCCGCCACTTCGTGCTCGGCGGGCATTGCGATTTCATTGTGACGAACCCGTATTCAGATCCGTTGCAGTGCAATTTCATGCTTTTTTTCAACGTAGGAATAGTGTCGGAACGCGCCTCTCCAACCGGACAAACGTTGGTTTATTACCGCGCCGTAGATGCCGGAATCATTGTTGAACAGCCGGTATGTTTTGGCGGCGGAGGTCATCGGCTTGGGCGCATAGGCGGTGATATTTACGTCGTGACATGCCAAGTTTTGCTCGCTTTTGAAATAACCTCAGTAAGCCCCCACCGACAGTGTTTTTGACGTTGTCACCTCGCGGCCTGCCGAGTTGATCGCGGCCGGAACCGATGATGGTCACCTTATGCGCAACGATCCAAGGTACTGGGTAACGCTGCCACCAATGCCTGACCACGGCCGAAGCTTAGCTAGACGATAGGCCTTGATTACTCTAATTACTAGAGTTATTGTCACTCACTCCAATAACAAGAGCAGCTAGACCATCAACCACAACAATCGAACTCAGCATGAGTACATCGAAGGGAGCGTGCTAGTGATCGTCGCCTCATCAGGCATCCCCGACACTTCACGAGCTCTCCACTTGGCAGAACACAGAAATGGTTCGGGCCGGCTTGGTCAGGGCGCTCATCCAGAAGGGAACTCCTGCCGAACATTCGAATAAGGCCATCGGGCCTCTATCAAGCCTGAGCAATCAAACCTGTGGGCTGGCCAAATAGGCCCTAGCGGGCCATCAGCCCCAGGAAAGGTGCGTCTGCACCAAACAAAAACTCCAACTGTCTCAAAAAGAACTTTCTAATAATGAAAAAAGTAATGTTCAAGTCCGCACTCAGCCTAGCTGCAGGCCTCGTTTCGACCCAGCTCTTCGCGAGCGGCTTCACCCTGAACGAACAAAGTGTCAGTGGAATGGGCACCAGTTATGCGGGCCGTTCTTCTGCTGCCGAAGACGCCAGCACCGTGTTCGGCAACCCCGCTGGTATGTCGAAATTGAAACGCGAAGAAATCAGCCTTGGCGCCGCCGTGATCGACGCCAGCACCGACATCAAACATGCCAGTGGCCAACCCGGTAGCACCAACAAGGGCGACATGGTACCGGCCACCGTTGTTCCGATGGGCTACTACGTCAAGCCCATCGATGACGACTGGGCTATTGGCTTGGGCATCTATGTACCTTTCGGTCTGCTCACTGACTATGAAAAGAGCTTCCAGGGCCGCTACTATGGTGACAAGAGTGAGATCTCGGTCATCACCATTCAGCCGACCGTCAGCTACAAGATCAACGAATTCGTGGCAGTGGGTTTCGGTCCGAGCTTCAACCACATCGAGGGGGAGCTGACCTCTGCCATACAACTGAACCCTGCCGGCAACAACGATGGCAAGGCGCGCATCAGCGGTGAAGACAACGCCTGGGGCTATACCGCCGGCATCCTGTTCACACCGGTTGAGAGTACCCAGATCGGTGTGACGTATCACTCCAAGGTCAGCTACAAGGCGGAAATCAACACCAAGTACAGCGGTACCCCTTTTGGTCCTAATGGTCTGAAATTCGACGGTAGCCTGGACCTCGACACCCCGGAATCAGTGGACTTCTCGGTAACACATAAGCTCAACAGCGACTGGACCCTGTACGCAGGCAGTACCTGGACTCGCTGGAGTCGTTTCAAGGAAATCAGTGTACTGAACGAAGGTGTGCCAGCCGTTCTAGGCGGCAACGCCGGTCCTTTGGGGACGATCACTGAGCAAGAAAACTGGCATAACACTTGGGCGCACGCCATCGGTGCGGCGTACCGCCTGAACAAGCAGCTAGTACTACGTGCTGGCTTGTCAGTTGACCAATCGCCAACTAACAACACCGACCGCTCGGTCCGTATCCCGACAGGTGATCGCCGCTCGATCAGTTTGGGCGCAGGCTGGAGCCCAACCGATGACGTGACCATCGACGTTGCTTACTCCTACTTGAAGGAAGAAAGTACGTCAGTCAACGACTCCGGCAAAGGTGCACCGTACAGCGCGTCTTACCACAACAGCGCCAACGGTTTCGGTGCGTCTTTGACTTACCGCTTCTGATGCGCCGGTCCTCGTGACCAACAATAATAATGAAGACATTAGGCTAACGATCAATTCATGCGAACTGGCGCGCCGATTGCCTAGCGCGCAGGTCACCATACTTGGGGGCCTGCCGCGACGGCATCTTCCAGTACGACACCAACCATCGGGGTATTCCCGTGTCCATTCGTACACTTTTCGAAAGGAGCCAGCAATGCCCATCACTGAAGTGACATCCAGACTGATCACCATCGAACACGTCAGGATTACCTGCAAGCGCCCCTTCACCCAGGTACGCACCGCCATTGAGACCAATCTCCCCAAAATCGACGCGAATCTCAAAATGATGTTGAGCAGCGGCGATCAGGAGAGCATCAAGAACTTTGAGGAGCATGGACCAAAGCTCTTCATGTTTCTCGAGCGCGATCATGGTGAAATACTTGCGATTGCGGGGGGTAAGCGCAACGCCGTCCAATACGAAATTGGAAATCCAATCACGGCTTCGAAGATGACACGATACAAGCTAGGTGCTGCGCTCTATGCGCCGCTCCGCGTCGCCCTCTTTGAAACTGAAAACGGGGAAGTCGTATTCGAATACGACAAACCTTCCACGCTCTTCGGCCAATTTGGTGATGAGCGGGTCACAGAAGTCGGGCGCTATCTCGACCGAGAACTGGAGGCAGCACTCATCAAGGCGGCCAGTTAAACGGCAGTGGGCGCGCGACGCCCACCGTTCCCCGTTTGACGTCTCTCACGGCGACCGCTGACCTAAGCCTCGGATGCGCCTCGACAGCACGGCTAAGGGCCGCGTCGGACCCATGTCAGTTCTGCATCGGGGGGCGGTCCGGCCGCAGAGGCTGGCGGAGCCCTCCGACCAGTCCCCACTTTGTGGCCATAGAGGGCTACGCGGGCATTTGACCAACCGTGCCTGCAATCCCCAGATGTATGCTCTGCATAAAATGGTTCAGATGGGTGCCAATCGACTCCGCAACAAGGTCTTGTCGACCAATAGGATTCGCCAGTTTTGCAATCTTGAGTACTGTGGGCACTTCATTAAATCCAGGTAATCGTAATCTGACGACCGCCTGGGCAAAGAAGAACACAACCGGCGCGGTCCGATTCGCAAATAATGGTTCCCAGTCCGAAAGGGGTCGATCAGCTTCGGCCGCATGGATGATGGCATCTATCTGCGCCAGCAAGTCCGCTTTCGCGTCGTCCAGAGAGTTATACGTACTCTTCCAGAGTTTTTCATGCTGCAATGAGCCCTTAAGGTTTATGACCACCATACCTCGATCCGCAGGGCACGCGGCAGCGTCAATCTGCTTTGCGGCCTTCTGGATGTTCTCGAAAATTGTTTGGCCTGTACGAGAACTAACAGTCTTGATGGCCAACGCCCAAAGAGACGGAGTTCCCTCCTCCGGCCTGAGCTCAAACATCACGTCGGGGTTGTCACCCTTTGAGTTCACCGGATGGTCCAGCTGAATATCGAAAGCGAAATGCACCGCAAGCGAGCCCAGATATAGCTCAGCGAGTTTTCGGTTTACGTCATCCCGAATATCCCCTTTCTTCGGCTGTACAGCTGTCGAAAACTCAGCTTCCGCTTCAAACAGCTTCAAATGCGGGATAAAGGAGGCGAATTCTGGTTGAGACTCAACAGCTAGAAGCTTTGCCGCAAGGTCGTACATACCTGCGGCGTCGGCAAGCAACTCTGGGTTAGCAACCAATGCACCAAGATTGCGGGTCGATTCCAGTAGCTCCAATGGAGAGAGGAATTCACTCTCGATTTTTGAGCCGATCGCAGGAGTTACACCATGTCCATGTAACACGTTGATGAATCGGTCAACGATCTTGTCCGCATCTTCAAAGCTGGTGAAACTCATCAGACCTCCAGGTCCCCAAATCGTAAAACAGCGAGTTCTGCAGAGCAGAGCAGCGATCTATCAGCAGTCAGCTTTTCACACCACTTCGCACCTTCTGATCGTTTGTGAATTCACATTAGGGTACAACGTAAGTTCTGCATTTTGCAGCAGATGTCCCGTTGCTTCCGTATAAGATCCACGTCGTCAAATTCTGACCTGCCCCTTCCCGGCTTTTCCAGTTCAACATTAAACAACTCGCCCTTGAAGCCGCCATCCTGAAACTCACAAACGGGCTGAGCAACGCAGATCGGCAGCGATCACCCAGATAACATCCAATTTTTAAGTAGTTCGAAGTCGCCTACCCCATAACCAAGGCAGCGCTCGTCACAGAGTTTTAATTGTGGGGAGTGGACGTACAATTCTACAGCCCCACCGAAATCGTCCTATAACGTTGACATGAAGAATAAATACCACTGGCCTCATTTTGTCGACTGGAGTTTTCCCGTGGTAACGATGTAAGTGAAATCCTCGTCGCTATGGACGGAGAATAACGAAGCACTGAGGTGATCGGCCAATGACGGCTATCGGTTGTTTACCGCCCTTTGCGACAGGCTGCAACCGGCCCAGAGTGTGTAAACACGCCTCCGGGCTCTGCGCTTGATGGCGTCCGACGCAGTTCTCTGCCTGGTAAATCGCCTACAGCCTACACCTAAACCAAGACGGCACATTGACTCTACAGCCAGGATCGGTCCGTACTTTTCGTGAATAACTCCCCTCTCCTCCTCGGCGTACTGCCAATCGAGTCTCTGAGTGCCAAAAAATGTCATGGGGTTTGAGAATCTTGGTTTCTCAAACCTGTTGATCCGCAGATTTCCAGCGGTAAATAACCCTGTTGTACAGCTGTAATAACGTAGGCCGTAGCGCGGTACGAAATCGTCGTTAGCGCAGTCATTTTGACTCATCTGGGTTGCGCCGCCAGTCGCCAAACGGCGCGTCGGCCTCCACGTAGCGCATGGCGCTGTGCACATCACGCCAGCCGACATATTCCATCAAAGCTTTCGGACTCCACTGATTGCGCGTGGCCCAAGTGGCGAAACCGCGGCGTAAAGAATGACCACTGTAGCGCTCGCCAGCGATGCCGCCGCGCGTCAAGGCCCGGCGCAATACCCGTGCCACGCTGTACGGATGCATGGCCTCATTAGAGAGATGCCCCCAGCGGTCGATGCCACAAAACACCGGCCCCTGCTGCAATCGACTGAGGCTCAACCACTCCTCGTACGCCTGCACCGGGCAAAGTCGTTTTAACGCCGGCACACTGACGGTGCGGCCCTGATGATCACGGTCGGATTTGCTGCTGGAGAGAAACAGGGTTAGCCCTTCCCCCGGTAGCAACTGGTTGCTTTCAATGCGCAGGCGGCATAAATCATCACTGCGAAACGCCCGCCAAAAACCCAGCAACAGCAAGGTCCGATCGCGCCCGGAACGCAAGCGCACGGCCAGATCCGGCGAGGTCTGCTCCAACTGCAGCGCAGCCACGCACTGTTCCAGCTCACGCAACTGCAGGGGTTCGGCCTGACGCACTGGCCGCGGATGCAAGACCTGGATGCCGCGTAATACGTCCCGCACTTGCGGGGCTTTGGTGGGATCGACAAACCCATGGTTCAGATGCCAGCGCGCCAAGGCCGCCAGATTACTGCGCAAGGTACTGATGGACAGCTCCGCGTGCTCGGCTAGGTAACGCACGATGCTCTCGCTGGAGGCCGGCAAAAAACCGCCCCAGCCAATCTCGTAATGCTCCAAGGCCTGCTGGTAACGCCGAATGGTACTTTCGCGCCGTGCGGCCTGAAGATACCGCTCTGCAGCCGTCGTCATATGTCTACCCTCCTCGCCCCCACCGCGGATTGCCCCCTGCCTACGTGAACGGTGTCGCGATCACCGTTCAACACCGAGCAAGTCGACCACCATGCGCCATACTGCATAACTACCGGGAACCCTACAGGAGCTCCTGACATGGCCCGTGGCGGTATCAACAAAGCCTTGGTGCATTCCGCTCGTGACGCGTTGCTGGCCCGTGGGCTTCACCCCAGCATCGACTTGGTGCGCGTGGAGCTGGGCAATACCGGCTCGAAAAGCACGATCCAACGCTACCTGAAGGAACTTCGTACCCCCCCTGCCGTCGACGCCACGTCACTTCCAACTGTCAGCGAAGAAATGCTCTCATTGGTGACGAGTCTATCCGAACGGCTGACTCAACAAGCGCAAGAGGCGGTGGCTGAAGAATGGGCGCAACTCGATCGGCAGCAGACGACCTATCACCAGGAGCATGCGCAACTGCGCGAACGCCTGGATCAAGCATTGGAAACGAACTCCGCCCAAACGAATGAAATAGAAACGCAGCGTCAGCGTGAACGGCAGCTGCACGAGCAGTTACAAGACAGCGAAGGTGAACGCCAACGCTTGCATCAGTTGGTTGCGGGCCAGCAACAGATGCTCGAGGAGCGTGCCAACCAAGTGAAGTCACTGGAGGAAAAACATCAACATGCCCGGGAGGGGCTAGAGCACTATCGGCAAGAGCAACTGGCCCAACGCGGACAAGAACTGCGCCGACACGACCAGCAAATCCAAGAGTTACGCCAGGAGCTCCGAACATTGCAGAATGCGCATTTGGCCAAACAGGAAGAATTGGTTAGCGTGTATCGCGAACACGAACGCCTGCTTAGTGACCATCGTAGGCAACAGGAGCAGCTCCGACAACACACAAAAACCATACGCGACCATCAGCAAACCAACGACACATTAAGCGAACAGGTGGGTCAATTACTGACTGAACAAGCCGTATTGCGTGACCGGGTCAACCCCTACCTGCTTCAGCACCGCAACGATAGGCGTCAGTTACGCGAGCAGGCGCGTCAAATTGAGACGCTACAAATATTGCTGCGCCAGCTGACAACCACTTCCTAGATCTTGGTATTTCGTAGTGCTATGTGTGCTTGCAGTACTTCAACGGCACACCTCGGGGCAAGATCAGCTCGACGTTCGCGAGTTCAACGCGCTCGTTACCCAAAAAGCGTCTGGTCACGCTCTCCGCCATTCATGGTGCATGCTCAAACGCCAGGCCGTCGCTCACTCCGACTGACCTTAGGCAGTTGTCCCTCATAGGCTTCCATACTGCATCACACCGCACGATATCGTAGGCGGCGGTCATGGCGCTCGAAGCACTGCTCACGCGCAGCGTCTATCCAAGCATCGATGCCACTCGTGTCGAACTCGGCCATACCGGCTCCAGAAGCTCCATCCAGCGTCACCTGAAGGAGCTAAGCGCACCGCAGGCGCTAACAGTGTCTGAGGGCTTTGACGATGAACTGATTCGTTTGCCTCTCAGAACCGAACGTCTGCATGAAAACGCAACAGGTGAATTGATCGACTCGCTGCAAGAGCGCGGGCGCCACCTCAGACTCAACTTGGACGAGTACCCTGCGCGTGAACACGAGTTGCAGGCTGCTCATGATGCATAGCAATAACAGCTACATGTTCTGAACCGGACACTCAGCGAACAAGTGTTGCGGGTTCAATCCACTCTCCAGGGTAACGTGCACTTACGAAACTCACTGACGTACATCCGTGAGCAACATCTTCAGCAACAGGCCGAGAAACTGAACATCACGTTCAGCCGGTCCTGCTACTGACAAAAGAGCAGCGAACCCTGCAAACGAGCTTGCCGCAGAAACAGAAGGAGCTCGCCCACCTTTAACCGCGAAAATGTACACCTATGGCCAAGCAGGCATCACAGAAGAACTCGCCGCTCAGAAGACCAAAGCCGACTGGGAGCAGCTTGCCCAGCGACATCCGCAGGCGAAGTGGCGGACCGAGCAGGCCGATCTCCTCAGCCAACTGCGCAGCGCCCTACTGAAGCTGCGCCAGATCGAACAGCTGCCGCACCTACTGGAGGCGGTGCCCAGCCCCCTCACTTGAAGAGGGCGAGGACCAGGACGGCGTCATTGCTGACGGCTAGCTCGTGTGCATTTTATCCAACGGCTCCGACGATCACATCCAGCCGCGGGTCCAGTTCCCTCATAAGCTGGCGAAGCAGCGGTGGACAGCGACGGACACCGCGACTCAGGCTCTGATTGAGCTTATCCAACAGAAACGGGCTAGCGAGGCAAATAGTCCATTGCATTGCCATGCTGCATCGCGTCGGCTGGTTAGACGATGGCAGCCAGCCGTAGTCAATCAGTTCGTCGCGGCCTGTCTGCCAGACTGCGCGCTGATACTCGAACTGCTCCGCATCATCGGCCCAGGCCAACGGCAAGAGTTGACCGTTGCACTTCAGCCAAACATCTAGCAACGCCCATAAGTCTTTGAAACACTGGTGGTAAGCGGGCGCCAGCGAGGCAAGCGCCACGTAATGGCTAAAACTCTGCTGCAACCAGCGTTGTTGCGGGCTCAAGGGCGGTACTGGGTTGCGCAACAATGCTAACGGCAGAACGAAGAGGGTCCAATCGGGGACGCCCAAGGCCCATTTCATCCGCGCATTAATGCGACAAGGATACGAAGAACTCTGAAGTGCGACGCAGTGTGGCCGTCGAGTCGCCAAGTACATTGCTGGCAGCTGGCGATCATTGCTGTCCCAGCCCAGAACCTCCCATAGGGGATGGTTGTAAACCGCCCTCAGCTGTGGAAAAGCACTCATCAAGTGGTTCAGGCAGTGTTCATGCAACTGGACGCCCTCGTCCAGCAACCTAAGCCATTTGGGATTAACTCCAACCGACGGCTCCCCGACGGAGCCCGGTGCGGTGAATAGCTGCGGACGATCTAGATGATCGCACCAGCGGGCATACTCCGTGCGTGATGGCGCGCCGGAAAGTTGGTATAGCGTTGCCCCGAGAAACCGATTACGGCAACGGCGAACAGAAGCACTGGAAAGTGTCGACACTTGTCACCTCATGCCCCCAATCACCCAGGACGCCACTATACGCCCATACATACCGGCTTGGACTTGTCTGCTCGCCCTGCCCCCAAATGATAACCCTCGATAGGTGGTAATGCGCGCTTACGGATTCCTGCAAGTTGCTGATTTTCCGGCGGCATAACCTACATCTACGGGACGGTTGTCAGCTATTTCCGTACATCAGTCGCCGGATTGGACTGATTAGGAGTTGTGCGCAAACTTTGTCTATCCAAGTCCCTGATTATGTGGGGGATAGAGCTCGTCTATGGCATTTTTTGACGTGTTTCCGTGCAGCGAAATCCAGGTACGTACTGGTTAGAGTGAACGTCAATCCGACATTTCGCTGGATCAGCCTGGAGGACAAAAGGATGCAAGCTCATCATCGACACCAGCTTTCTGCAGTGCGCGTCGTGGCCCCAGTTGCGCCGTGGCGTTCGCGGTTTCGCCCTTTCGCTAGACCACCAGTGGCGGTTGTCTGCCCCACCAGCCAGAGGCGAGTCCTCAGCCGATCTGACTGGGTAATGGTAATGACCATCTCCGAGTGGTGGACGTTGGGCACGGGCCGAGAATTCACAATTGCCTTAGTTCGGTCCGAAACTGGCGGAGTGATCCACTATAAATTTACCTCGGCCATGAGGATCCGAAAGTCCCGACAGTGAAGCTTTGCATGGTGTTTACGTCTCCGACCTCGCCTTCCGATGGTATTGGCGTTGACGCCAGGCCGCACCTCGCTAGTGCGTACTGCCTCAGCGCTGACGACTCCACGCACCACCAGGGCTCGGTCGAATCGCCAATCCGCCCAGTGCCAGTCGGCGGCTGGTACAGACTACAGCGGAAGCCGGTGGATCTGCCGCCCGTCACTAATTGTGAAACCCTCGCGGCGATTTGCGACCGCCCTAAATCTACAGCATGCGGTGATTTCACGGTCGGGTACGCGTCGATTGTCTACCGATTTGCTCGATTCATCCCGTACCACAGAGGTGGCTACCATGCTTGCACTAAGAAACTCTCCCATTGAAGCACTCGCCCGTACCTCCTTGAACAAAGGCCGGGGCGGCAGTCGCGTCACGTTTTTCCCTTCCCAAAAAAACTGCGGGCCGGTGGTCTGCAACAACCTGATGCAGGCCGACTACTGTGTCCATCTTGAGTATCGCCACGATGTCCTCAGTTACCAATGCCGGCCTGCCGCCCTGCGCCGTGGCGACACTCTATACAAAGCCGACTTTCTGGTGCTCCAGGACAGCGGACTGAGCGTCTATCACAAATTTCTGCGCCCCGAGGGCCAAAGGGGCAGCCACACGCGGGACTGGACGCAGGCGGTCGAAGCCATGCTGCTGGACGGCGACTATGTGTTCCGCTGGCTCACGCCAGACCAACTCGCTCCCTCGCTCGTCACCTATAACCTGCGCTTTCTCTATCACTACGGTTTCGGCTGTTCCATACGCGCGGCACAGCAGGTTCGCGCCAAAGTACTGGCGCTGGGCAAACAGGGGACGACTCTCAATGCCTTACTCGCCAGCGACACCCCTTCACAGGCTATCTGTTACGCCATTTTCCTAGATGAGCTACGTATTGACCTAGGGCAAAAAATCACTTCGCAAACACAGATCCACGAAGGCCACCATGGACAGTCTTGAGCTTAAAACCGGCGAACATTACCGCTACCGCGGTCAGCGGTTTCAGATTGTCGAGATTCACGGCGATAGCGTGCAGTTGCGCGCAATCGAAGGCCCCAAGATCGTACTGCGCCAAACCATCACGGTTTTGTACCGAGCTACTAGGCGCGGTGATTTTGTCAAGGTGCAGGAAGCTGCTGTCGAGAAGAGTCCACACAAGATCCTTGCGGGGCTGCCCAAACCCTATGCCTTGGCATTCGAACGGCGCTGGCATTACGTACAAACGCTCATGGCTCAGTTCCACGGGCGCATGCCGGCACAGCGTGCCGAATCGCTGATTAACAAACTGGCGGAGCAAATTAACGACATCAGCGCACCTAGCCTGAGCACCGCGCGCAGCTGGGTTCGCGCGTTTCGACAGTCGGGTCAAAGCTGCCTAGCGCTCATACCTGGTAAGCGTCGGAAGGACAAACACCGACTGGATCGCCAGCCCGCAGAATTTCAGCAGATCATCAATCAGCAGGTCGGACTGCTTTATCTGAAGCGTGAACCCGCCCGCAAAACCGAGGTGATCGATTCAATTGTCGAGGAGCTGGAAGCTTTCAATGCTGACCGGCCGGCACACGACAAGTTACCTGTACCTTCCACGTCAACGCTCAACCGAATCCTACGAGAAGTGGACGCTTACCAACTGGCATTGACTCAACTCGGCAGCAAATATGCCCAGAAACAGCACGACTGGACGCGCAAACGGCCTCGCCCTCGGCGCCTGTTCGAGCTCGTGGAAGCCGATACACAAGAACTCCACGTGATGGTGGTCGATGAGGACGGAGAGGTGATCGGCCGCCCTTATCTGACTGTTTTCCTTGAAGTCAGAACACGGATGGTGATCGCCTGGACGATCGCTTTTAATCCACCATCGCTGGACACCACCCTGCAGGCGTTCAAGCTGTCGATCTCCAGTGACAACTCCTACGGCGGGATTGGCCTGCGTTACATCTTTGATAGCGGGCCCGAATTTATTGAGCAGAACCTTCGGCGCATCATCGCGATGTTGGGCGGTGAGGTGTGCTATTGCGAACCTGCTGCAGGCAATCAAAAACCTCACGTGGAAGCTTTTTTTGGCGTGTGGTCGAAAGAGATCGCGCACGTAATGCCAGGCACGACCTTCTCAAACGTTGCAGCACGTGGCGACTACAGCTCCGAAAAAAACGCGCGCCTGACACTGGCGATGGTCAGAGAAACGTTTCGCCGCTGGTTGACCGAGGTGTACCACGAACGAGTGCACAGCAGTCTGAACAAACCGCCCCGGATAGAGTGGGAGGCTGCCTACTCGGCCATGTTCCCACCCCGCCGCTTTTCACCTTCCGAACTCAACCAGCATTTCTGGAGCGCGTTTGAAGCCACTCCTCAAAAAGGACGGCTGCGCCACAAATCGTTGTTTTGGACAGGACCAGCGGTGGGGTACTTGGCTAATCGCCAACCCAAAGTGGACAAACTCCGTGTCTATTACGACCCAAGTGATCTGTGTCGTGCTTGGGCCTGCCATCCTAGCTATCCCGATGAGGTCCTTGAACTGCAGGCAGTCGATCCGGACTACCAGGACGGACTCACGATGCACTTGCATCAATTGATACTTAAACGTCTGAAGACGGAACGCGAAACCTTCAATCCGCGTAAGGCAAAGCGAGCCCGAATAACCCTGCTTCGTGAGCTGGCCCAGGTCAAAACCCCGGCACAACGGCGCCAGCATCAACGTGCCGCGGAAAAAGGTTCGCTTCAGAATCCACACAAACACTCTACGAGTGCAACGGCCAACAAATCTAATTCGCCTGACGATTATCGCCATCACGGCGATACACCCGACGATTATTCGTCTGTGGAGATTTGACGCGATGCACATCCTTCCTTGCACAGTTTTGCCCGCGCAGGCCGCACATTGCCAAACGGACGCTCCTTAAGCGACTGTCAATGTAGGAGCGCTCAAGTAATCCTCGGTGAAAGCGATGTATCCAGGCATTTGTAGTGCCGCGGAACGCGGCTCTTGGCTGGGTACATCACCCGCCACCCTCTGCCCCACCATTCAGCCTATCCATTAGATCTGAACAAAACGAGGTGCATTGCTATGGAATCCGACATCCAAAAAATCGTTAAAGCATTCAAAGCCAAAATTGTCTTCCATCCGCGCTATCGGCAGGCGTGTTCGCAAATCCAGAACGCGATCGAAAACACTCAAGCGCTGGGCGAACCGGTATGCGCCTTGCTTTGCGGGCCTAGCGGCACTGGAAAATCCACGCTTTGTCATTACTTTCAAAAGCTTTACAACGGTGACGCGGTGATCCTCCGTGATGATGGGACCTATGCCAATCTGCCCGTCTTCTATTGCGAAGTCCCATCCCCGACGACCGTAAAAGGGTTAATCACAAACATGCTCCGCTTTCTGATTGACGAAACTCCCAATGGTACCATTGAAAAACTCACCCACCAGCTCATCACTTGCCTGAAAACGTGCCAGGTGCAGATAATTTTTCTCGACGAGATTCAACGACTCTGTATTTCCACCGTCTCCGAAAAGGTGCGTCTCGACTCGCTTCAATGGATTGTCTCACTTCTCAATGGCTCGGGAATTCCCGTGATCCTTTCTGGTACTAAGCTCTGTAAAGACATCCGGCGTGAAGATGAGGCGTTTGAAAATCGATATCCGTATTTCGCGGAACTAACACACTTTACTTATGACACGGGAGTCAACTCCAATTTTTTCGCGACATTGAAACAATTAGATACCGTAATGTACGAGATTGCAGCGCTCTCCAAGGGTATTCACCTTAACGATCCAACTATAGCGGCACCACTCTACGTTGGTACCTGCGGCAATTTGAAGAGAATGCGTTTGATCATTAATGACGCACTAAAAACATGCTTACGCCGAGACGCTCCGCATGAATTGAAAGCAAGTGACTTCTACACAGCCTGCCAGTATGTAGGCTTACCGAAAAGCTTGTCAGATGGGAATCCATTTGCCCTACCTTATGACAACTTACTGAAACTTATTATAAACTACGAGGAAGTTAAATATGAGTAAAATACTATTCACTCCTCGACCGCTACCTGAAGAAAGTCCAACCAGTATCCTAAAACGCATGGCCCTTATGCATGGTTGCGTTTTACGCTCGGACTTCCGGGCTCTTTTTGGCCGGACATATTTTAACGGGTCCCTAATTTCCCAATCGCACCCCATCATTCAAGAAATCTCCAAACGGGCGGGTGCAGCAGGCGATGAATTTCTGAGTGGTTTTTATGAGCCAATTGGTGCGTTACATCACGCTCCCCCCCTAAAAATCGCAGGACTCTCCGTTAGCGCTGACATGATACGGAAGAGAGAGGCTGCATATTGCTCCGAATGCTGGGAAAACGGCAAAGAGCATTTCATCAAAGATCTCAAACTCTCAAGCTACTGCCCCTTTCACTTCAGAAAATATCTGTCAAAATGCCCTAGCTGCCAAGTCAAACTTTATTGGCATGCATTTCATAAAAAATGTAGGTGTAATCACCTTCTGGTTTCGCCACCATGCTCGGTCGATGTAGCGGAAAATGAACAGAAACTCCTCGATATCTTCAGAAAAGGCGACGCACAAAAATTTTTCCAACTTTGCAATTACCTAAATGACTTGGGATATCGCGTGGAGCGCGATACTGAATGCCCAGCCAACAGGTGTTTATTGGCAATAGCGTTCGCCTTACTTGAGGACAATATGGAAAAAGTATTGGCCCACCTCAAAAAACTAAAAAAATTATACCCAGAAATACCTGCATTCATCATCGCTGCAAAACTCTCATTATATTCACATATCAAGATACGGGATTGCGTGCGAGACTTCATCAAGTATAGCTCACATGAATACGCCGAGGAGAGCGAAACGTTTACAACAGCACCGCTTCATACCTTTTCTTTAACAAAGCGGCAAATAGGAACTTGGCTTAGCATTCGTGCGCACCACTGGAAAGTCATACGCCTAACAATAAGCATTAAACCGGATAGGTTTCGATACAGCTGGCAGCAAGCTCTAATGTTTTCCAAACAAGTACTAACAATCAAACTTTGTAACGGCTTCAAGAAGAAAAAAGTACAAAACTCTAAAAGGCCTCCAAAAAACATCCAAGAAAAGCTTCAGTTAAGCGCTGGAGCGATAAAAGGTGCAATTGAGCAGCATCTCCTGACGCCAAAATGGAAGAGAAATCACGAGATGTATTTTGAACCACACGACATAGAAATATTTTCTAAAAATTTCATTTCTGTGAAGCTTTTATCTTCCCAAACCAAAATCCCCACCAAACTGCTCCGCAGAGCTATGGCGCATCTGATGATAGAACCGCTAAGTGTAGAAAACAGCACACTTCGCCTTCAGATTATCAGCACTCAAACTAGCCAGGCAGTTACTGAATGGTGCAACGAAATTGAAAAACCTCCAAGGAAGGCCATAAGAGCTTCGGCAACACCTATACGATACATCCCTACTGGTGACGAGATTTGGTTATCCTCTGCTGCTGCTGCGGAATACCTGGAAACCTGGCTACATGTTATACATCACCTTATAAAAATCGGATCCCTCACTAGAGTTACCAAATCTGGAAATAGAGGTGGATATCTCGTAGACGCCAGAGAACTAAAAGACTTTAAAGCACAATTCGTAAGCGCCACAGAAGCAACTAAATTGTTGGGTTGTAGTCGCGGAAATTCTGCAAGAACGCTCAAAAAACTTGGAGTTTTACCTGTCTATGGGCCAAGCAACGATCATACCCCCTCAAAATTCTACGCACGAGAGAAAATTTTGTTGTGCACCATCACAGGCAATAAATCATTATGCGAAAAGAGCAATGGATACACAATACTGCAAGCATCCGAAAAACTTCAGGTTCCGACAAAAGCAATTTTCAACATGATAGCGATCGGCGCCCTCCAACTTTCAGACTCTAAACCAACAATCAATCAAATTATAAAGCCAAGTAGCATCGATACATTTTATAAATACTACGCCAAGTCATCAACCGTAGCCCGATGGATAAGAACCCGTGAACCTTTCGTTTACAACATACTAAACAGACTTGGCGTAACTCCATTAAGTGGCTCTCCAACAGATGATCCTTCGCAATTTATATACGCTATCGATGACGTCGCACAATATTTCTCAATCCCCAACCTACAACAAATCCACCAAGGAGACCAGGAGCTCAAATCTACCCTAATAAAGGTATCTGACCTTTGGAAAAGGTACGACATTAGGGGCATCTCTTTCGGACGGTTATTTTTAAATTCAGGACTCACAAATCCAATCCGCATTGGTGCGACTACATACCTACTTCAAAATGACGCATCTAAAGTGGAGGAAATTTTAGAAAAATACTATACCTTTTCACAAGCGGATAGATATTTAGGCCATAAACATTCGAGAAATTTAAGAAAAAGAAATAAACTTAATGTAAGTTACCCTTTGAAAGGTTATTCGAATCATCCGATGATCGATAAAATCCAGGTACATGATTACGCCAGTAAGCACGGCTTCGTATGATCCCACCGCGCCACCCTACTTACACCTAAACGCTTGGCAACTGTTAAAAATACGAAAAATCCACGCATCTCTCCAATTAAAATTAAATAACATCCACTGATACCCAGAGTCTACAAATCTGAGTTATTTTGCCTAGCTTTCACAAACTCCGACTGATTTTGAAATTCTATCTCCAAGTCATTTTGACAAATACTAGGAAAATTAAGGGGTGATTTTTCCAACAAACGTGAAAAATGGGGGATGCCCGGCGAACTCGATCAACGCCTGCGTTCGTTACGGTTGATCGGCCTGGCGCTGGCAGCGTGTGAGAAGTCGGTGCAGCTTTATTACGAACGCAACCTGCGGCCGGCGGAGATTCAGTTTGAGCCGTGGGTGGAACGGGTCGAGGGGCAACTGGCGGCAGCGTATTCGGCGCTGGAGCGGGAGCTGGAAATGCAACCGCTGAAGACTGACGGTTCGATCGATCAGGACGGGATTACGCTGGCGGTGGCCTGGAGCTTCACCAATCTTGTGGTGCCTGATCAGGTGGAGGCTGCGTCGTTTCCACGGATCAGGGCGTTTGCCGACTATGCCGAGAGGCTTGAGGCGTTTGTGAAAACGCCTATCGAGTAGGTGGATTTTTTTGCCTGATCTGGCCCCTTCGCGAGCAAGCCCGCTCCCACAGTTGATTCTGTGTGCACTGGAGATCTGATGTGGGAGCGGGCTTGCTCGCGAAGGGGCCGTCACATTCAATATCAATCTGACAGCCAGTCCACTCAATCAAAAATGCCGCTTCTACCAGAGGCAGAAGCGGCAGAGGCATGAGCCCCGGAAAATCTTTACGTGAACAGGGCGATCAGGATGATGATCGGGATAGGTATTCCGAGAAAGAGCAACAGTAATGAACGCATGATGATTCTCCAGGTTAGCGAACAGGTACGGTAGTCGCATAAGTGTCGGTTTCCAGATACACCACGGCATCCCGACGACGACCGCCGAATGTAGCGGCGAAGCTGGCGAAAAACGCACCGATCAACAGCGCGATGAACATCCAAAGCGACGTCCATGCAGCGACTTTGGCGGCAGTGTCAGCGGCTTGTTGGGCGGCCAGTTTCGCGTCCGCAACAGCTTTTTGGGTACGGGCATAGACTTCATCGACACGTCGTTCAGCGTCCGCTTGCGTGAGGTTGGTCCGTTGGGCCACCAGTTGCGCCAGATACGTGCGGTCTTCGGCAGCCAGTTGACCGTCGTTGCTCAGCGAGCGCACGAAGATGCGGGTCACAGTGCCGCGAGCAGCGTCATCACTGACGGCGGCCGGGTTATCGGTGCGGAACAGACTGTCGACAAAATAGCCGTACTGATCGCTGTTGGTATTACCGGCTGCGGTGCCAGCCGCTTGAGTCGCGGCACTTGCAGCACCACCGACAACATTCGCACCGGCCTGCACACCACCGCTAACAATGCTACTGACCGAACCGACGACCAGCGTCGCCGTCACCAGTGTTGCCACGCACCAAGCCAGGAAGCCGTGCGCCGTGTCGCGAAAGTAGACTTCATCACCGTGCATGTTCGCCCACTTCACCCGCAGGCGACCGGCGATGTAACCACCTAGCCCGGACGCGACGATTTGGGTCACGGCCAGCCAAATGATTGTTGAAATGCCCAGGCCCTTGGCGCTCACGCCTTCATGGGCCCAAGGGGAAACTGCTGAAAAACCCAGTCCGAAACCGAGCAGCACCAGGATCAGCGACAACGCCGCCGCCGCAGCGGCCCCGGCGAAAATCGCACCCCAGGAAACGCCCGACAGCGAGCTTGATTCTTCCGCGGTAGCATAGAAACCATCAGAGGATCTATTCATTGTTATGTCGCTCCAGGCAGGAAAGATGTTGTTACAACTCGTCATATGAAGAATTGCAGTCAACGTGCCAGTCGCAAGATTTCAATAAATAAATATATTTCAATGACTTACAAATTTTGAATTTCTCAGGTCCATGCAATTTGCAAGGACCGGCCAATCGCAGCGGGTTTTATGCATTACGGTTGAACTACTTGCGCTTGTAGCTCTTGTTACCACTGGGTGTCAGGCAATACACCCCGCCTCGTGGCCCCGTACAAAATGAGCCCGAGCCGCACGTGCAGCCATCGGCGCTCTTCAATAATGTTTGTGGGCGAGCCTGGCTTGAATCTCCATAAATAGACGAACAACTTTTCTTCGACGCGCTGATAGAGCCGTCATTACACAGGAACAGGTCGCCATCACAGCGACCGATACCGCCCTTCTTTCCCGAACACGGCGTGTTACCCGCCCAGGCACTACCGCTGATGACGCACAGCAACAACACAAAAACCGGCACCCCGCCACGGCGAATCAAAGTGCGCACAGTCGAGCTCCCCATAAGAGTTATGGCCATATGATATCAATGAATCTTTCGTCCCATGACCCACATGAAAGTTAATTTAAAAAGTCATCGGCAATTCTTGGCAGAATGCCCACACACTTGCCTTGAACTGACTATCAGGTCCGCCCTATGACCCGCATCTTGACCATCGAAGACGACGCCGTGACCGCCCGGGAAATCGTCGTTGAATTGAGCAGCCACGGCCTCGACGTGGATTGGGTCGACAATGGCCGCGAAGGCCTTGAGCGCGCGGTCAGCGGCAACTACGACCTGATTACTCTCGATCGCATGCTGCCCGAGCTCGATGGCCTGGCGATTGTCACGACGCTGCGGACCATGGGCGTGGCCACGCCGATCCTGATGATCAGCGCCCTCTCCGATGTCGATGAGCGCGTGCGCGGTTTGCGTGCCGGCGGGGACGATTACCTGACCAAACCCTTCGCCACGGATGAAATGGCCGCGCGGGTCGAAGTGTTGCTGCGTCGGCAGAACACCGTGACCGCCCAGGCCACCACGCTGCGGGTGGCAGATCTGGAACTGAACCTGATCAGCCACGAAGCCAGCCGCGACGGTCAACTGCTGACGCTGTTGCCCACCGAATACAAGTTGCTGGAATTCCTGATGCGCAACACCGGGCAGATTCTGTCGCGGATGATGATTTTCGAAGAGGTCTGGGGCTATCACTTCGACCCCGGCACCAACCTGATCGACGTGCACATCGGCCGACTGCGCAAGAAGATCGACCCGCCCGGCAATGTCCCCCTGATTCGGACTGTGCGAGGCTCGGGTTATGTCATTGCCGAACCCCTCTAAAGGCTGGCGTTCTTCCAGCAGCCGCTTGCTGGCGCTCTACAGTTCGCTGTTCGTGCTCTGGAGCGGAATTCTCATGGGGGTCATGTATTACGAGGTGTCCGCGTACCTGGACAACCTGGCCAAGCACTCGCTGATGCAACGTCAGCATCTGTTCTCGCGCTTTTCCGGCGAACAACTGGTGGACGCCCTCGCCGTCAGCATGACCTTCGACATTCGCGGCCTCGACGCCTACGGCCTGTTCGATGCCGAGCATCGCTACCTCAGCGGTGCCCTGCGGCACATACCCGCAGGCCTGCCGCTGGACGGCAGGATTCATATGCTCAACGACTGCGCCGAATCCGACGACCCGACCCTGCCCAGCGACAGTTGCGATGCGGTGGCGACCCAGACGCGTGATGGTCGCTGGCTGATACTCGTGCGCGACAACGGCTCGCTGTTCGCCGTGACCCGGATCATCCTCCACGCGCTGTTCTGGGGCGTGACCCTGACCATTTTGCCAGGCATCGTTGGATGGCACCTGTTGCGCCGTCGACCGCTGCGGCGCATTCGCGGGATTCAGGCCAGTGCCGAGGCGATTGTGGCCGGGGATCTGACCCGGCGTTTGCCGCTGTCCAATCGCCGCGACGAACTGGACATGCTCGCCGCCATCGTCAACGCCATGCTCGAACGCATCGAACGTTTGATGAACGAGGTCAAGGGTGTGTGCGACAACATTGCCCACGACTTGCGCACGCCACTGACCCGCTTGCGGGCGCAGTTGTACCGCATGCAGCAACAGGCGGGCGAAGGTTCCCAGGAAGCCGCGCAACTGGATTCAGTGTTGAGTGAAGCGGACACGCTGATGGCGCGCTTTCGCGGTTTGCTGCGGATTTCCGAGCTGGAAGACCGGCAGCGGCGCTCCGGTTTTGTGCAGCTCGACCCGGTGCCGTTGTTGCAGGAACTGCACGACTTTTATCTGCCGCTGGCGGAGGAAGACGAGCTGGTTTTCAAGCTGCAATTGCCCGAATCATTGCCGGCGCTGAATGGCGATCGGGCGCTGCTGTTCGAAGCCGTGGCGAATTTGTTGAGCAATTCGATCAAATTCACACCGCCGGGCGGCGAGGTGATTTTGCGCGGGGTCAATGAAAATGGGCATACGCGGATCGAAGTGCTCGACTCCGGACCGGGCATTCCTGCGGCCGAACGGGAAGCCGTGTTCCAGCGCTTCTATCGCGCCGAAGGTGGCAATCAGCAAAGCGGATTCGGGCTGGGGCTGTCGATCGTGGCGGCGATTGTGAGCCTGCATGGGTTTTCGCTTGAAGTGGATACCAGTGAGTTGGGTGGAGCGAAATTAGTGCTCGACTGCCGGCAGAGCCTGATGCCCCAGACCTGACACAAATCTCCTGAACTGACACAAAACCTGTGGGAGCGAGCCTGCTCGCGAAGGCTGCCTTCCAGTCAACATTGATGTTGTCTGACACGACGCTTTCGCCGGCAAGCCGGTCTCGCTCCCACAGGGGATTCGTGGTGTTTGTCAGGCCGGGTAGTTGGCTCGAAGGGCATCAAGTCCACCCTGGTAGATGCCGCCAAACAGCGCCGTCACCTCCTCCTCACTCACACCAACCGGAGCAAACCGACCCGACCAGGTCACCCGCGCCCCCTCCCCCCGCGCTTCAACGCGAATCGTCGCCAGGTAATCAGTCGCCGGGAACGGCGCCTGCAATATCGAGTAGCTGTACGTCTTCCCGGCGTTATCAAACGCCTCCAGCCGCTCAACCACCACCGCGCCATCCGCCGTTTGCAGACTGCGCACACGCCCGCCTTCGCTCAGCTCACTTTTGGGAATGAACGGCAGCCAGTCCGGCAGCGAATTGAAGCCACCGATCAATTGCCAAACCTGGTCGGCCGAAGCCGGGATGTCGATAAACGCTGATGCAGTTGCCATGTAATTTTCTCTCTCAATCAAAAAAAATTCAGATCGCCATGCTGTCGACGACACCGCCGTCGACTCGAAGGGCTGCACCGGTTGTTGCCGACGACAGCGGCGAAGCGATATAGGCCACCAGGTTGGCGACTTCCTCGACATTCGCCACGCGCTGGATGATCGACGTCGGCCGGGCCTTGCGCACGAAGGCGTCGGCTTCTTCCCGGACACTGCGCCCGGATTCAGCCGTGGCGTCCTTGAGCATCTGCTCCAGACCATCGGTCAACGTCGGGCCGGGCAGGATCGCATTGACCGTCACGCCAGTGCCCGCCAGCCGCTTGGCCAGGCCATGGGATACCGCGAGGTTGGCGCTTTTGGTCACGCCATAGTTGAGCATGTCGGCCGGAATCGCGATCCCGGATTCCGAGGAGAGGAAGATCACCCGGCCCCAGCCCTGCTTGACCATGTCCGGCACGTAATGCCGTGACAGGCGCACACCGGAGATCACGTTGACCTCGTAGAACCGCGTCCACTCGCTGTCCGGCGTGTCGAAGAAATCCACCTCGTTAAAGATGCCGAGGTTGTTGACCAGAATGTCGGCGCGCGGCTCGGCGGCGAACAATTGCTCGGCGCCTTCGGCGGTGCCGAGGTCTGCGGTCAGGCCGCGCAACTGTGCGCCCGGCACGCTCTGGCGAATGCTCGCCAGCGCTTGCTCGACCTTGGCCGTCTCGCGGCCGATCACCACCACCGTGGCGCCGGACTCGGCCAGTGCCTTGCTGATGCCCAGGCCAATGCCGGCGGTGCTGCCGCTAACGATGGCGAGTTTTCCCGTCAGATCGATCTTCATGTTCAAACTCCTGTGACAGGCAATGGAGCGCGTTCAGACACCAGCTTCGCTTCGCGCATCGCTTGCCAGAACGCAGCGGGAATGACTGCCGACAACGCAGCCACATCTTCAGCAATCCGGTCCGGACGGCTGGACCCCGGAATCACCGCCGCGACGGCAGGATTTGCCAGGGAGAACTGCAACGCAGCGGCCTTGATGTCGACGCCGTGGGCCGCCGCGATGCGTTTGATCTGCTCGACTTTATGGATGATCGCCGGGCTGGCCTTCTGGTATTCGAAGTGCGCGCCACCGACCAGAATGCCCGAGCTGTAAGGGCCACCGACCACGATCTCGACATTCTGTGCCAAGGCAGCGTCCATCAAACGTTGCAGGGCACGATCGTGATCCAACAGCGTGTAGCGGCCCGCCAGCAGAAAACCGTCCGGTTGGGCCTCGGTCAGATCAAGGGTCAACTCGCAAGGCTCGACCTTGTTCACACCCAAGCCCCAGCCTTTGATTACGCCTTCTTCACGCAAACGGGTCAGTACCTTGAAAGCGCCGGTGCGGGCCTGGTTGAAGTACTCCAGCCATTGATCTCCGTAGAAGTCCTGCGCGATGTCATGCACCCAAACGATGTCCAGGCGATCGGTTTGCAGGCGCTTGAGGCTGTCTTCGATGGAACGCATCGTTGCGTCAGCGCTGTAGTCGTTGACGATCTTGTTCGGGCGACCGTGCTCGAACACCCCGCTCTTCTCGCCCAGATCACGGGCAGCGGCGTCTTCGATTTCGTCGAGAATCACCCGACCGACCTTGCTGCTCAGTACGTAGTCGTCGCGGTTGTATTGGGCCAGCGCGGCGCCGAGGCGGATCTCCGACAGGCCCGAACCGTAAAACGGCGCAGTGTCGAAGTAACGCACACCGGCATCCCAGGCGGCGTGCACGGTGGCCATCGCCTCTTCTTCCGGGATGGCGCGGAACATGTTGCCCAAGGGGGCAGTGCCGAAACCCAGCGTGCCGGGCAGTTTGTCTTTCAAGCTCATGGGTGATTCCTCTTGATGTCAGTGGTCAGTCAGATGACCGATGAGCCAATCCTAGATTGCGAGGATCGGACCGTCCAAGACATAATGTGCAGCACTTGAGTCTCTAAAGGTCTTACATGATCGACATTCGCCAATTGCGCTACTTCGTTGCCGTCGCCGAAGAAGAACACGTCGGTCGCGCCGCCGAACGCCTGCACATTTCCCAGTCGCCCCTGAGCCGGCAGATCGCCCAGCTTGAGGAACGGCTGGGCCTCACCCTGTTCGAGCGCAGCCAGCAGCGCATTCGGCTGACTCGCGACGGCCAGACCTTTCTCGCCGAAACCCGCGCCCTGCTGACCCACGCCAATCGCCTGGAGTCCCTCGGCAAACGCCTCGGTCGTGGCGAAGAAGGCGGCCTATGTATCGGCTACATCGAAAACGCCATGCACGCCGGCGTCCTGCCGAATGCCTTGCGGGTGTTGCGGGTGGACCGACCAAACGTGCACGTCGCGCTGTACAACCTCAGCTCCGCCGAACAACTCGAAGGCCTGCGTCAGCGTAGCCTCGATATCGCGCTGGTCAGCGAACCGCCCGTCGCCGACGATCCGGACTTGCTGGGTTTTCAGGTGCTCGACGACCCGATGCTGCTGGCGCTGCCCGAGCACCATCCCCTCGCACACCAAGCGACATTGACCCCGGCAGACCTCGCCGATCAGGAATGGATCGGCGTGCAACACCGACAGAACTGTGCCAGCCGCGAAGACTTCGTCAGTGCCTGCATCCGCGCCGGTTTCACCCCGGACATCCGCATGGAAGCCACCGAACCCTTTACCGCGTTGGGGTTGGTGGCGTCAGGGTTGGGCATCGCGATGATTCAGAAAGGCTTGAGCCGAAATGCGCCGCCGGGCGTGGTGTTGCGGGAAGTGCCGTGGATTGCGTTCACCACGCCGCTGTGGGCGGCGTGGCACCGGATCAATTTGCGGCCGTTGGTGGAGACGTTCAGGAAGGTGTTGACTGAGCCGGGTTCGGCTACATAAGACAAGGCGGATGATCCCGATGCCCTTCAGTTAATGCAGTCCATGTGGGAGCGGGCTTGCTCGCGAAGGCGGTGTGTCAGGCAAAAACAATGTCGACTGACACACCGCCTTCGCGAGCAAGCCCGCTCCCACATTTGTTTTGCATTCACTGATGAAATCGCCGGTCTGCCGGCTTTCACCGCAGGCTCAAGGTTTGCTGCTTTACTGAAAAGACCCCGCCCCCCTGCGAGTAACCCCGCCATGAACCGCAACGACCTGCGCCGCGTGGACATGAACCTGTTGGTGGTTTTCGAAACCCTGATGTTCGAAAAAAACCTGACCCGGGCCGGGGAAAAGCTGTTCCTCGGTCAGCCTGCCGTCAGTGCCTCGCTGGCCAAGTTGCGCGATCTGTTCGACGACCCGCTGCTGGTGCGCAACGGTCGTGTGCTGGAGCCAACCCAGCGCGCACTCCAGATTCTTAAAGAGTTGCAGCCAGCAATGGATACCATTTCCGGCGCGGTCAGCCGGGCCAAGGATTTTGACCCGTCCACCAGCCGCGACGTGTTTCGCATCGGTCTGTCGGACGACGCCGAGTTCGGCCTGTTTCCGCCGCTGCTCAAGCAAATCCGCGAAGAGGCGCAGAACGTTGTGGTGGTAGTGCGGCGGGTGAATTTCCTGCTGATGTCGTCGATGCTCGCCAGCGGCGAGATTTCCGTCGGGATCAGCTACACCACGGAACTGCCGGCCAACGCCAAGCGTAAGAAACTGCGGGACCTGAGCGTGAAGATCCTGCGCGGCGACAATCGTCCCGGCGCCCTGACGCTGGATGATTACTGCGAACGGCCTCATGCCCTGGTGTCGTTTTCCGGGGACCTGACCGGCGCTATCGACAACGATCTGGCGCGCATCGGTCGCTCACGCCGCGTGGTGCTGGCGGTGCCGCAGTTCGCCGGACTACGCGCCCTGCTGGCCGGCACCGACATGCTCGCCACGGTGCCGGATTACGCCGCGTCTGCGCTGATCGAAGGCAGCCAGTTGCGAGCCGACGACCCGCCGTTTGACATCAACCTGTCCGAGCTGTCGATGGTGTGGAACGGGGTCAACGATAACGATCCGGCAGAACGTTGGTTGCGCTCGCGAATAGCCCAACACATGTCGGCGCCACTGCCGGGGCATTGACCGCGTTGAAGCCCGGATCGGTCTCGCGCAGGAAAATCGGCAGGTCCGTCATCGGCGGCATGGCCGGAATGTCGAAATACATCTGGATCACCCAGCCACGGTGGTAACTGGCGTGATTGACCACGTGCAGCAGCATCGCGCCGGCGCTCATGGTGCCGCTTTCGCCCGAGACAAACGTGAACTCGACGGGTTTATCCAGCGACGCCTCGGTCTGCCATTCGCTCCAGTTGCAGTACCAATGATCGATGTCCTTTTGCGCCATGCGCAGGTCAGCAAGGTCGGGATGCAGCAGATCGTGTGAAGTCTTGAAACCGTGCCCCCGGCCTTCGAGGTGAGCCTTCCAGATGCAGTCCACCACGTAGATGTGGTTCAAGGTGCCGATTATGTTCTTGAACACCGAGACCCGCGCTTTGTTGACCTCGCCCGGCGGCAAATCGGCCAGGCTGTCAAAGAGCCGCTGATCGGCCCAGCGTTTGTAATCGGCCAGCATGCGGGCCGTGCGTACGTTGATCATCAGAGGTCTCCCATTGCAATGGGCGCTCTGCAAAGCATAGTCCTCATGGCGTGGGGGACGTGCGGACACTGATCGTCGGTCGGTCAGCGGCCAGGCTCAGTACAGGCAGTTGCTGCAAGCGAAGCGGTTTTCACGGTGAATGATAGAAGATCAAAAGTTCGCAGCCTGCGGCAGCTCCTACAGGGGTCGCGTACACCCGATAAATCCCGGTTGCATGCAGTCGGTGTAGGAGCTGGCGCAGCCTGCGATCTTTTAAAGGCGACGTGTCAATGCACACTCACTGGCCCGCGCGTGTGGCGAGGCCAGGCTGGCAGATCCGCGGCTGCTGGTTGAAGTGATAGTTTGTGCCGCAAGGAACTCCTGACGGCCGCCGCATATCCTAAACTGTAAGGTACTTCCTTTACGCTTCACGCTTTCGGAGGAAACCGTCATGCGCCGTCTGATCATCATCTCTTCCCTTGTGTTGTGCTTACCCTTCGGTTCGGCTCTCGCGAAAGTGGATGCGGGCGATGTGGCCACCTCGGCCGGGGTTTCTGCTTCGCTGTACTCGACGTTCAAAGACGACAAACTCATGATCCCAGCCCGGGATGATGCCTCCAGCTTCGTGGCCAGTGGCGGTGCGATTCGTGGCGTGTATCTGGAGTCGGTCATGAAGCAGATCCGCCAGGACAATCCCGGGCTGAACGCCAGCGACGAAGACCTGGCCAGAGCCATTCTGATCCAGGACGGCGCTGCAGCGGGGCAATGAAGGCTGAAACAGTCGCGGTGGGCGTGTGACACCTGGCCAGGCGTTTGCGGCCCGGCTTTGCTTTCCGGCTACTTTGCGCTTTCAGCGGATGAACGCGCCCATCCGGCAACGAGTTGTGCGTTGATGCTGACGCCACCGCACACCACGATCACCACGTCATGGGCACCGGCAATTGCCGGGTGGTCCAGATAGCCGATGGCCAACGAAACACCGCACGCCGGTTCAACCAGCTGACGCAAATCGTTGGCGTAACGCACCACGCCCATGATCGCTTCGTCATCGCCGAGCACCACGCATTGGTGAGGAAAATCGAGGATATGTTGCACTGGCCAGGCAGCCACTTGAGCCGCGCCGAGGGAGGTGGCGACGGTGTCGATGCGCGAAAGCCTGACGGGATGCCCGGCCTTGACCGCAGCCGCAAAAGACGCCGCACCCTCGGTTTCGCAAGCGACGATACGGCAATCCATACGGCCATGCCGAATCAATCCCGTGAGAAGGCCTGCCAGCAAACCCCCGCCCCCCACCGACGTCACCAGCGTATCGACTTGAGGACAGTCCTCGAGAATCTCATCGATCATCGTGCTGTGCCCTTCCCACAACACCGGATGATCGAAGGCCGGCACGTATTCGGTGTCCGCCCCTTGTGAAAGCTCCTTCGCCCGCTGATTGGCGTCGTCCCAGACCTTGCCGTGAACGATCACTTCGGCACCGGTTTTGCGAATCCTCGCGCGAGTGCTTTCCGGGGTGGTGTGCGGCACCACGATGCAGGCTTGCAAGCCCAGGCTGGCCGCCGCGACAGCGGTGGCGAAACCGGCGTTGCCCCCAGAAGGACAGACCACCTTGCGCTTGCCCGCGGCCTTTGCCTGGCTGCACAACAGCCCCATGCCACGCAGTTTGAACGAGCCACTGGGTTGCAGGTTTTCCAGCTTGAGCCAGATTCGCCGAATGGAGGTCGACAAGCCCGGGTGCAGGATCAAGGGGGTTCTGATGTGAAGCATGTTGGGTTCCTCGGGCGCGCACCGACTTATCGAGTGGTTCAACGAGTCGGTGTTGAGCGGTCCTTATCCAAGCTTAGATCACCCTGGCCCGAGCTTGCCGTTTCAGCGATAACGCGGTGCCGCCGCGGAGTTGCCGAACAGGCCCGACAGGGTTTTGCGCTGGGCTTCGTAACGGTCCCATTGCGAGCCGTCGTGCAGGCCCGGAATGGTCACAACTTCTCCATTCGCCAGCCCTGCCAGCGCAGCATCGACCATGTCCTCGGCGGTCATGACGATTTCCTGAGGCAGGTTTTCCACCGGGTTGCCCGCCTCGCTCCAAAAATCGGTGGCGGTGGCGCCAGGCAGTACGGCCTGAATGCGAATGCCTTTGTCGGCCAGCTCATGGTGCATCGACTGGCTCAGGCCCAGAACGAACGCCTTGGTCCCGCCGTACACGCCATTAAGAATCTCGGGGGCAATCGCCACGATCGAGGAGATGTTGATCACGGTGCCGTTGCCACGGGCGACGAACCCGGGCGCTACCGCGTAGGCCAAACGCATCAGTGCGGTGACATTCAGGGTGATCATGTCTTCCATGTCATCCACCGGGCTCCCCAGCAGCGGCATGACGGCGCCGACCCCGGCGTTGTTGACCAGCAAGGTGATGCTGGCATCGGTGCGTAGAATCCTTTCGACCCGCTGCAGATCGGCCTTGTCTTTCAGATCGGCAGCGACGACCTCCACGGCGCGACCGGTTTCGTTGCTCAGGTGATTGGCCAGGGCGTTCAACTTGGCCTGGCTGCGGGCGACCAGAATCAGATCGTAACCCTGACGGGCGAGACGATCGGCGTAGACCGCGCCGATGCCGGAAGAAGCGCCCGTGATCAGGGCGGTGCCTTTGGATGAGAGAGCCATGTTCAGTGTCCTTCACAGTGAGGCGAGGTATTCGCCGGGTGTGACAGTTATAAATTGACTGACCTTCGTCTCAAATGACGTTTAAAGTACGCTTTTAGGACATGTCCTTTTGAGGGCCTATCGATGACTTCCGTGGCGTTTGTGGTGTTTGAGGGTTTTCAGTCCATGGCGCTGGCGGCCATGCCGGTGTTCGAGTACGCCAACTTCAGCGCCGACGAAGCGCTTTACGAAGTCAGCGTACTGTCCGAGGACGGCCGCACCTTGCGTGCTTCCGGTGGTTTGAGTGTCGGCACTCAGGCGTTCGATGAGCGGGTGTTCGATACGGTGATCGTGGTCGGCGGCGATGCCATTCTCGAACAGGCGCCCGAGGGTGTGCTGGATTACCTGCGCGCCAGCGTTAAAACCGCGCGGCGCACGGCGTCGATTTGCTCCGGGGCGTTCGTCCTGGCCCAGGCCGGTTTGCTCGAGGGACGGCGGGCGACCACGCACTGGGCTTATGCACGGGAACTGCAAGCGCGGTTTCCGTCGATCAAGGTCGAAGAGGACCGCATTTACGTGATTGACGGCTCGATCTGGACTTCAGCCGGCATGACTGCCGGTATCGACCTGGCGCTGGCGATGGTCGAAAAGGATCACGGCCCCGAACTCGCCCGTTCCGTGGCGCAGAAACTGGTGATGTACCACCGGCGTGCGGGCGGCCAGTCCCAGCATTCGGCGCTGCTGGAACTGGAGCCGAAATCCGACCGCATCCAGACCGTCCTCGGCTACGCCCGGGAACACCTCGCCGAGGCGTTGTCGGTGGAACAACTGGCAGACGTGGCGCGCCTCAGTCCGCGCCAGTTCAGCCGGGCGTTTCGTGCTGAAACCGGCCAGTCGCCGGCCAAGGCCGTTGAAAACCTGCGCCTGGAAGCGGCACGACAGATGCTGGAACGCGGACGATTGAACCTCGATCAGATCGCCACCGAAGCCGGCTTCAGTGATCGCCGGCGTATGCGCGAAGCCTTCCTCAGAGCCTTCGGCCAACCGCCGCAAGTGATTCGCCGCAGTGCCCGAGCCGAGCCCCTGTAGGAGCCGGCTTGCTGGCGATTGGACCTTGAAGCAGGTGGTGATTTTGAGAACGCCATCGCCGGCAAGCCAGCTCCTACAATGTATGGAGTATTCGTTCGAAGTGCGGGGTGACTATGAAAATCTCGGCCAGACTGGCGTTTTTCGCCATCGTGAGCACCCTCGCCTACCTTGGGCTCGCCGTATGGGGGTTGGGCGGGTTTGCGGCGTTTTTCTCTCATGCGGCGTTGGTGGTCGTTGCCCTGGCGACCCTGGCGATGGCGATCGCGTCGCTGTTTACCGAGGTCAATCTCAGCTCCGGCGAACGGGAAGACCGGGCCAATCGCTGGGTGCTGCCGGCCTTCGGGGTGATCGGGATAGTGAGCGGTTTTTTACCGGCCTACGCCGACCGGATCGATTTTTGGACCTTCGGTGGCGAAGGCGTGCGCTGGCTCGGGGCGTTGCTGTACATCGTCGGCGGTGTCTTGCGCATGTGGCCGGTGTTTGTGCTGGGCAAGCGTTTCAGCGGACTGGTGGCGATTCAACCGGGGCACCGACTGATCACCGACGGGATTTATCGAACGTTGCGCAACCCCAGTTATCTGGGGATGTTGGTCATTGCCCTGGGATGGGCGCTGGCGTTTCGTTCCGGCGTTGGCCTGTTGCTGGCAGCGTTGACGGTGATCCCGCTGATCTCCCGCATTCACGCCGAAGAAGCGCTGCTGCGCGCGCAGTTTGGTGGTGAATATGAGGCTTATTGCAGCCGTAGCTGGCGGTTGATTCCCGGTTTGTACTGAAGAAAAACGACCTGTAGGAGCGAGGCTTGCCCGCGAAGGCGTCGGCACAAGCAACAACAATCCCATGATCCACCGCGACGAACCATTCGCGGGCAAGCCCCGCTCCTACAAGGGCCGGTGTCGGTTAGGAGGCAAGCAGGCGGACTTGACCATCGGGGTCCACCTGGACGGCAACAGAGTCATAACTAACCATCGTTGCATGCGGCGTTTCAATCGGATGCTCGTGGGTCGAGGTGATGATCACAAGGTCAGCCCCCGCCGCCTCTGCCGCGAGAATACCCACCGTGGCATCTTCGAAGATCAGGCAATCGATCACTTCGACGCCCAACCGTCGCGCCGCCAATCGATAACCCGCAGGATCGGGTTTACCAGCGCTGACATCTTCCGCCGTCACCATCACCGCAGGTTCCGGAATCCCCGCTGCCGCCATCCGTCGCAGCGCCAGTGCCCTGGGCGCAGACGTCACGATGGCCCACTGATTGGTCGGCAGCGAGGTCAGGAAATCCGCCGCACTGGCCACCTCGACAATCCCCTCGACGTCCTCGATTTCCGCTTGGGTAATCCATGCCGCTTCAGCCTCGGCATTGACACCCGGCAAGGCCTGGCGGTTAACCGTGTCGATGGCCCGGGCGCCATGAATGGTCGGCAGGAAGGACTCGACATCCACGCCGTGGCGCAAGGCCCAGGTGGTCCAGATGCGCTCGGCGGCGGCGATGGAATTGAGGACGGTGCCGTCCATATCAAACAGAAAGGCGCGATAAGGTTTGTTGAAAACCGAATGTTGAGCTGACAAGGATGAGCGTCCTTTTACAAGAGCCGGGCGGGTTTGCCGAGCAATGTAGCATTTGCGAGTTGCGCTGGGCTCAACCGCCCGCTGATATTCAGCCCACCGTCTTCGACTTCAATGCACGTTCCACGCAATCGAGCAATTGCCCCAGCGCCCAGGGTTTCTTGATGAAAGACACTTCATGTCTCACCCCGGAAGAATCCGGTGTTTCGAAGCCGGACATGATCATGATCGGCTTGTCCGGCCAACGGTCGCCGAACAGATTGGCCAGGTCCGCGCCATTGAGTTGGCCGGGCATGGTGATGTCCGTCAGCAGCAGTATCACGTTGTCGGCGTGCTGCTCCAGGTAACCTGCCGCAGCATCCGCGCTGGTCTGTGGTTCAACTACAAAACCCTCCTCCTGAAGAATTTCGCAGAGAAACTCCAGGATCAGCGGGTCATCCTCCACCACAAGAATCAACCCACCAGGAAGGTGCTCGCCCGCCATCGATACTGGACACATGACTTTGCCACTCCCTGATTGCCTAATGATTTTCCGCGGGCTCAACTCCGCTACTTACAGGTATGAGCAGCGGGCTCGGCGGAAATTCATTTTTGATACAGGCAAGTGAAAAAATCAGGCGTCCTGCAAAATCAGATCGGCGCCCTTCTCCGTCACCATAAGCACCGCCGCATGCGTATTGCCGGACGTTTCTCATGGGTGAAAACGCTTGTTTTTGTTGTTGATGAGCTGTGTTTGCGATTTTTTAACACTGGGGGTTGGCGGGGCTGTAACCATTAAAAGTCATACCCTGGAATGCACAACCCTGTAGGAGCAGAGCTTGCTCGCGAAAGCGGAGTGTCAGGCAACAAAGATGTCAGCTGACACTCCGCTTTCGCGAGCAAGCTCTGCTCCTACAGAGGATCGCGTTGATTGGATTACTGCGACATGTTGTCCTTTTTCATGGCGTCTTTGGGCATGGCGTCCTTCTTCATCGAATCCTTGGACATGGCATCTTTCTTCATTGTGTCCTTGCTCATGGCGTCCTTTTTCATCGTGTCTTTTTTCATGGCGTCCTTGGACATCGAATCCTTGCTCATGCTGTCATTGCTCATGCCGTTGGTGGCTTCAGCGGCAAACACACTGGCAGCACCCATGGCGAGGCACATGGACAGAACGACGGTGGTCAGCTTTTTCATGATGAAACTCCTTGAAGCACAGGTTGCGGGTAAGTGAAGTTGTCGGGCACCGTCAGCTGCCACCGAACCAGTTGTAGCCCTGGTCTTCCCAGTAGCCGCCGCTGTAGGTGTTGCTGACGAAAATCGCCTGGATATGTTTGGGGTTTTTGTAGCCGAGCTTGGTGGGCATGTGCAGCTTCATCGGGAAGCCGTATTCGCGCGGCAGCACCGCGCCGTCATAGGTCAGCACCAGCAGGGTCTGCGAGTGCAGCGCGGTGGCCATGTCGATGCTGGTGTAGTAGTCGTCGGCGCATTTGAAACCGACATATCTGGCACCGGTGTCGGCCCCGACCCGTTTCAGGAAATCGCTGAATCGCACGCCGCCCCAACGCCCGATCGCGCTCCAGCCTTCGACGCAAATATGCCGGGTGATCTGCTCGTTCTGTGCCATGGCACGCAGCTCTTCGAGGCGCCAGCTGCGTTTGTCGGCCACCAGCCCAGTGACCTCCAGTCGATAGCTTTCTTCCTCGACGGTGGGTGCCTCGTCGATGCCGTAAAAGGCATTGAACGGAAACGGCCGGGTGATCATCGACGCCGGATAGGTCGGCGCCAGCGCATTGGGATTGAACAGCCAGCCCTGCACCCGATCGTTGAACCGCGACATGGAGGACAACGCAGTCTCGACGCTTTCGTTGTCGGTGATGTTGCAGCCGGACAACATGGCCACGCCGCCGAGGGTCAACCCACGCATCAGGAACGAGCGGCGTGAGCGGTCCTCGATCTGCGGCGCAATGATTTTCCGGGCGTCTTTCAGGATGGACGACTCGTCCAGAACCTCGATGCGCTTTTTCATACGGGCTCCTTGCGACCGACGATCATGGCCAACAGCGTTTTGGGAACGAGCGCGACCATCACCAGATGCACCGCCACAAAGGCCATCAACAGCGCCATTGCGATGAAATGCACATGACGCGCGGTTTCGTAGCCGCCGAGCAATTCACGCAACAGCGGAAACTGGACGGACTTCCACAACACCAGCCCGGAGATCACCAGCAGCGTGATGTCGACCATCACGAACAGGTACGCCAGCCGTTGCACCTGGTTGTAATGACTCAGGTCGGCATGCCCCAGACGCCCGCGCAATGCGGCCCCAAGGTCATGCAAAACACCTTTTGGCGACACCGGGAAAAAGCGCCGTGACAGACGACCGCTGGCGAGGTTGATGATCAGGTAGACGAGGCCGTTGATGGCGAGGAACCACATCGCCGCGAAATGCCATTGCAACGCACCCCCGAGCCAGCCGCCCAACGTGATGCCTTTGGGAAAACTGAAGTCGTAAAGCGGGGAAGCGTTGTAGATACGCCAACCGCTGGTGACCATGACCAGCACCGCAAGTGCGTTCAGCCAATGGGTGAGCCGTAGCCAGCGAGGATGAGTGCTGACCGTAGGTGAAGCAGGCAACTGCGACATGATGGGCTCCCGGCGGTTGTTGTTATTCGTTGGAGCCGAGTATGGAAGCCGACAGATCGCCAAATCCTCACGTAAAGTTAAATTAACCGTGATAACTAACCCCTCGATAACCTGTGGGAGCGAGTCACCCGCCCACTCGCTGCAAATGTGGTTAAAATGCCGCCCCCTCAAATCGCCGACCCGACCCGATGAATTCAGAAGCGCTTTCCACCCTCCAGGACCATTTGCTCAAAGCCCTGGCGGCAGCCCCGGAAGAAACCCGCCGACTGTTCCACGGTCGCGGTCGATGCTGGCCGGGTCTGGAGCAACTGACCGTCGACTGGCTGCAGGGCGTGGTGCTGGTGTCGCTGTTCAAGGAGCCTGAAGCGGCGCAGCTGGATGCGTTGAAACAGCGGCTGATGGAGATCACCCGGTCGCCCGAGTGGACGCAATCCGGTGCGCATACCCTGGCGCTGCAGCATCGTTATCTGTTGCAAAGCACCACCGAATGGCTGGTCGGGGAAGTGATCGAGGACATGACCATCACCGAGGGCGGCCTGCGTTATCGTGTGGACCTGGGTCGCAAGCAGAACACCGGGCTGTTCCTCGACATGCGCTACGGCCGCGATTGGGTGCGCGCCAATGCCCAGGGCAAGCGCGTGTTGAACCTGTTTGCCTACACCTGCGGTTTTTCGGTGGCGGCCATCGAGGGGGGCGCGGAACACGTGGTCAACCTGGACATGTCCAGCCCGGCCCTGAGCCGTGGCCGCGACAATCACCGGCTCAACGGGCACGACCTGGGCAAGGTGAGTTTTCTCGGACACGACCTGTTCAAATCCTGGGGCAAGGTGATCGGCAAGGGCCCGTATGACCTGGTGATCATTGACCCGCCGTCGTTTCAGAAAGGCAGCTTTTTGCTGACCAAGGATTACCAGCGCGTGCTGCGTCGGTTGCCGGAATTGCTCAGCCCGCAGGGCACGGTTCTGGCCTGCATGAATGACCCGGCGTTTGGTGCGGATTTCCTCATCGAGGGTGTGATGCGTGAAGCGCCAAGCCTGCGGTTTGAGCAACGGCTGGAGAACCCGCCGGAGTTTCCGGATGCGGATGTCGAGTGTGGGTTGAAGGCGTTGGTGTTTCGGCAGTGAGACCGAGTCGCGGCCTTCGCGAGCAGGCTCGCTCCCACATTGGAATGCGGTCAAATGTGGGAGCGGCGGTGCGACGATTCGACTTGCTCGCGAAGGCGGCCTGACAGTCGATCAATATTTCTGAGATGTACCCAATCAACGCGGCCGCAACACCAACGCAAACAACTCCCCATGTCCGTTCACATTGAGCTTGTGATAGACGTTGCGCCGATGCACCTTCACCGTTTCCGGCGAGATCCCCAGTTGCTGGGCAATCGCCTTGCTGGAGAAGCCCTGAAGAATCAGCCGCGCCGTTTCGATTTCCCTCACCGTCAAACGCGCATCAAAGCGATCCAGCAGGGTCGCCAGATCCCCGGCCACGGCCTCGGTGGCCGGGCCTTCCGGTGGCATCCATTGCAGGTGACGGCGCATCGCGGCCAACACCCAGTCACGCACACAGAGCAGACGGCCCTGCTCTTCCAGGGTAAAGCGCGTCGAGCGACCCAGTGACAAACCGAGCACGGCACCTTCGGCGTTGATCATGAACTGCAACTCATCACCACCCACCACCGTGCGGAAGTAGCTCAGGTAGTACTCGCTCTGCTGAAACTGGTCGGGGGCCACCGATTCGAGGCTGTGCAAACCGTCGGCGATGCCGGCGCAGGCCGCCTGATAAAACGGATCGAGCAGGTACATGCCGGCGCTGTAGTCGGCCAGTTCTTCAGGTTCGTTGCCGCTGCCCCTGGTGTCGAAATCAATCAGCAGGCGCGGCACTCGCCCAGGCGTCATCACCGCGACCAAGGCGTTGTCCAGCGGCACCAGCAGCCGCAGCGTGTCGACCAGCGCGCGCCAGAAACCGTCCTGCCCCAACGCGCCAAACACCCGCGCCAGGCCCTGGTGCACCGGCAATTCCTTCAGCAACGCGTCCACGCTCTACCCCTTTCGAGTAACCCATGATGGGAGTGGGTGTGTCCCCGGCCCGCCGATACGCTGCAAGCACCTGTTCATCACCGGCCTGCAGCAGGCCAGGAGTGCCGCATCATGAGTCGTCCCCGTCAACAGATCAATCTTGGGCTAAGCGCCTGTTTGTGCGTCTCGCTGTCGGCGGTGGCTGCCGAGGGCCCGACGGTTCACGTCTACAACTGGTATGACTACATCGGCCCCAACACCCTGCACGACTTCAAGCGCGACACGGGAATCTCGCCGGTTTACGACACCTTCGACAGCGCCGAAGTGCTGGAAGGAAAACTGCTCACCAGCCGCAGCGGCTATGACGTGGTGGTGGCCAGTAACTTCAGCCTGCCGACCCTGATCAAGGCTGGCGCACTCGCACCCCTGCCCCATGCGCAGATGCCTGACTTCAAAAATATGGACGCTGATCTGTTGGCGAAACTGGCCAACAACGATCCGGGCAATCAGTACGCCGTACCGTACCTGTGGGGCACTAACGGCATCGGCTACAACATCGACAAGGTTCGCGCCGCGCTGGGCGACAAGGCGCCGGTGGATTCCTGGGAGCTGGTGTTCAACGAAGCCAACCTGGCCAAACTCGGCCAGTGCGGCGTGGCCATGCTCGACTCGCCGTCCGAGATGCTGCCGGTCGCCCTGCACTACCTCGGTCTGTCGCCCAACAGCACCAACCCCGAGGACTACAAGAAAGCTGAAGCGCTGATGCTCAAACTGCGTCCGCACATCGCCTACTTCAACTCGTCGAAGTTCATCAGCGACCTGGCCAACGGCAACATTTGCGTGGCGGTGGGTTGGTCGGGCGCGATGCTCGAAGCCAAGACCAACGCCGAGCAAGCCAACAACGGCGTGAAGATCGCCTACAGCCTGCCGAAGGAAGGCGCGCCGGTGTGGTTCGACACCCTCGTGTTGCTCAAGGATGCGCCGCACCCGGAGCAAGGGCTGGCGTTCATCGATTACTTGATGCGCCCTGAAGTGATTGCCCCGGTCAGTGATCACCTCAACTACCCCAACGGCAACCGCAGCGCCACGCCACTGGTGGCCGAAGCGACCCGCAACAATCCGGCGGTGTATCCGTCCGCCGAGGCCTTGGCCACGTTGTTCACCCTTCAGCCGCTGCCGCCGGCCACCGAGCGGGTGCGGACGCGGATCTGGAGCAAAGTCAAAAACGGTCAGTGAACCACCGCAAAAACCTGTGGGAGCGAGACCGGCTTGCCGGCGAAGAGGGAGTGTCGGTCGACATCATCTTTGCCTGACACACCGCCATCGCCGGCAAGCCGGTCTCGCTCCCACAGGGTCCGCGTCCAACCTTACCCACTTTTTTCTGCCACGAATTGAAGATGAGAGAACCCATGAAACCACGTGCCCGTGACCTGAACCTCCAGTTCGGCCAACTGCAACCTGGCCCGCTCAATGCCATCACCGATGTACCCGACGTCCGGGTCGGCCACAGCAATGTGCGGGGCCGCAGCGCGAATGGCCGCGACATCCTGACCGGCGTCACCGTGATCGAGCCGCGCGCCGGTTCCACCAGTGAGCAGCCGTGCTTCGCCGGCGTACATGTACTCAACGGCAACGGCGATGCGACCGGTCTTGAGTGGATTCGCGAAGCCGGTCTGTTGACCAGTCCGGTCGCCTTCACCAACACCCACAGCCTGGGTGTGGTGCGCGATGCGCTGATCGTGCTGGACCGTGAACAGCAACCCGACGACGGACGACTTTACTGGAACATGCCGGTGGTGCTGGAAACCTTCGACGGCTTGCTCAACGACATCAATGGCTTTCACGTGAAGCCCGAGCATGTGGCCGAAGCCCTGCGCACGGCAACAGGCGGGCCAGTGACCGAAGGCGCAGTCGGTGGCGGCAGCGGCATGATCTGTCACGAATTCAAGGGCGGCATCGGCACCGCTTCGCGACGCCTGAGCAGCGCCCAGGGCGGTTGGACCGTCGGCGCCATCGTCCAGGCCAACCACGGCATCCGCAACGAATTGCGCGTCGACGGTTACCCGGTCGGGCGCTACATGGAAAAGGCTGACTCGCCATTTCTCAAGGCCTCGTTGCCCCATCCGGGCATGGGTTCGATCGTCGTTTGCCTGGCCACCGATGCGCCGTTGTTACCGCATCAATGCACCCGCCTCGCCCAGCGCGCCAGCCTCGGCCTCGCGCGCACCGGCGGCGGTAACGAAGACCATAGCGGCGACATCTTCATCGCGTTCGCCACCGGCAACGATGTCCCACCCGCTGCTTATGAAAGCAAGAAGGCGCCGACAACAGACAACCTGAGCATGGTCAACAACGACCACATCAGCGAGTTATTCCTGGCCGCCACCGAAGCCGTGGAGGAAGCGATCATTAATGCCCTGCTGGCCTCCGACACCGCCGAGGGCAATGGCCATGCGGTGCCGGGACTGGACGCCGATACGCTGCTCAAAGCCTTGCGTCGAGCCGGCTGGCCGGGCGAACAGGCATAACGGAATCGGGATGTCCGGACGCCGTCAGGAGCTTGAGCCCCAAGGCTCGTGCGGCGTCCAGATGCACCGCCGGGTCCTGGATTTCCGACTCCAGCAGCAGTTCGGACGTCAACACCTGCGCACCGCAGTAATCAAAAATCCCGTAGTCGATCTGCGTTTTCATCGGCGTGATCGCTGCGTTGGCCAGCTCGCCGGAACTGGAGAAGATCAAGCGCGAGTACGAAGCGATCTTCCTGAACAAATGCCGATCCGCCCTCGTCCCCTTCGCTGGCGCGGGTGAGATCACGGCAGCGGGTTTGCGGGCCATGCTCGGTGCGGTGGAAGCCTTGTCCCACGCTGCCGCGACGGGCGAAATCAGCGCCGGACAGGCGCAGGACGAGCTGTTCGAAACCATCGTCGCAATGGTTGAAAGATGCGCGCGTGGCAGGGCTGGCACGGATGCGACTAGCGGTACTTGAGTGCCAAACCTCATCTTCCTACGATGATTCTACGCAGCCGTTTGTTTGCTCAACTCAGCGGTTGCGTAGGTGGTGAGTGATCTGAACCCCTACCAAGCTCACCGCTTGTTTCACGTGCATCTTGAGCCTCAAGGGCTCTACTTCCTCCCCATCAAAGAGCCTTGAGGCTCTTTTTTAAGTGCACGAATTCCAGACAGGAAAAAGCCCGGCATCTGACCGGGCTTTGTACTGATCAGTCGCCGGAAATCGATCGCCACGCCGCTTGTGCAAGCTTGTCCCTGTACACCTTCGGACTGCCCTTTACCCGGCCTGATAACCATGTCCTGCAATAGTTGTCTGCCTGGCCAATGATCAGCGACAGCAGCAATTCGGCCGGAGAGCCTTTCAACTCGTCGCCTCTGGCCGAAGCCGACAGCCATTCCAACAGTTGCTTGTTGCGCGCCTTGTTGCGGGCAGTCAGTTCGTCCTTGAAAGGCCCTTTGGTGACGGCAAATCGCGCGTGGTACTGGAAGCGCGCCCAATCGGGTTGGCTGTCGACCCAATCCACATAACTGTGCACCAACGCATACACGCCTTCTTGCGTCGTTTTCGCGTCGCTCAAATAGCTGTCGCGCAGCCTGGCCTGATCGTCCAGGGCGGTGAAAAACAGCGCGGCCACCAAACCTTCCTTGTTCCCGAAGTGGTGATAAATCGCGCCCACGCTGGTGTCGCATTCGGCGCGGATCATTTCAATGGTCGTGGCCTCGATCCCCTGCTCGTTGAACAGCGTGAGGGCCTTTCGAAAAATATCTCGCTTGAGTTCAGCGCGTCTTCCGGGGTAGCAGCGCTCGAGTAAATCTGACGTTTCCATGCTCAAAACAGTCCCAAAAAATCAATGGTGAAGGCAGGTGACGGCCATCGGACACGTGGGACTAGGTTGACAGATTTCCCGTCGACAGAATACTGTTCCGTCACAGAACAATATTCTG
Source organism: Pseudomonas sp. LBUM1651 (assembly GCF_059716135.1). Classification (NCBI taxonomy): domain Bacteria; kingdom Pseudomonadati; phylum Pseudomonadota; class Gammaproteobacteria; order Pseudomonadales; family Pseudomonadaceae; genus Pseudomonas; species Pseudomonas sp. LBUM1651. Next base: position 3,728,294 of record NZ_CP166805.1, read on the forward strand.
TAACAGAACAATATTCTGATAATCCGATCATCAGTGAGGGTTCAAAATGAGTCAGTTTCTCAGCATGTTTAACAGCGCCGGCCCGCAAGCCTTCAGCAAAATGGCCTGCCAGGTTGCGCCCTACTTCAGCACCATCAATCCGCTGGTCACGGAGTTGCGAAAAGGCTCCGCGACAGTGCAGGTGCCGTTCGCCAGGGAAATCACCAACCACCTGGGCACCGTGCACGCCATTGCCATGTGCAATGCGGCTGAACTGGCGGCGGGAATGATGACCGACGTGTCGATTCCCGAAGGCGCACGCTGGATTCCAAAAGGCATGACGGTCGAGTACCTGGCGAAAGCAAAAACCGACGTTACGGCAGTGGCTGATGGGGGTGGCGTCGACTGGACCACGGAAGGCGACAAGATCGTGCCGGTGGACATTCTCGACGTCGAAGGCAGGAAGGTGTTCACGGCGCGGATCACCATGAACGTGAAGCTTTCTTGAACGCTGGCCGAACCGCCTGAGTGAATGCAGAACAACTGTGGGAGCGAGCCTGCTCGCGATGGCGGTGGGTCATCCACCATTTACATCGACTGGCCCGCCGCCATCGCGAGCAGGCTCGCTCCCACAGTTAACCGAGTTTGCCCGTGTGCTCGCGGACAAACTCATTGGCCTTGTACGTCAGCTGATCCAGATGCCGGTCCCGCTGTTTCTCTGCATCGAGCATCGCGCGCTTGCCGTGCTTTTGCAGCAGATAGGTATGAATCTGCCGCACCTCCAGCGAGCTGTAGATTGACGCCACATCCAGCAGCCCCATCAAACCGCCGGAGCGATGATCGCGGGTGTTCATCAGCACCTGAGTACCGCGCACGCCCACCACCTGGAACCCCATCGACTCAAACCACGGCACTTTGGCAACAGCGCAGGTCAGCTCGGCATGCGGGTAGCGACCGACCATTTCCCGCAGCATCTTGCGCGCCACGCCCTGACGCCGATGACCGGCCTGCACCGCCATGTACGCCACGCCGCACGCCTCGGGATCGTCCTTGACCGGCAGGTACAGCAAGAAGCCGATGACGGTTTCCGGATCATCCACGTCCGTCGCGACGATCAACTCCACTGCAATCCCTTTCGCCCCGCTCAGCGCCTCCAGATAGAGGTGAACCTCATAGCCGATCGCGTACTGGTACACGTTGTACAACAGGTTGCTCGGCGGGATGGCGACCATGCTGATGTCGGTCAGGTTGTCGACCACCATCTGCAGGATCTGGCTGGAGACGGGCTCGGGGCACGGGGTTTTGAAGTGGGTGATCTGGGGCATTGAGGCTCTGAACTCTGGGGGCGGACGGGCGTGCGTATCATAACGTGCTGGAGTGACCGAAGGGGGGTGTCAGTTGGCAGCTGTGCCGGTTGTTCGGGCCTCATCGCGAGCAGGCTCCCACATTAGATCTTCAGTGAACACGAAATCTGTGTACGCCGAAGGCCCACTGTGGGAGCGAGCCTGCTCGCGAAGAGGCCAGAAGCAACAACACTAAACCGTGGCTTTGAAACCATGACAAGGCAAGCGACTTAAAGCCGCGACGTGCACCCTATTGCTGCGGCGCAACCATGCGGAAGCGGATGTTGATATCGTCGGAAACCACCGTGTCCGCCCACTCGCCCTCGCCTATTTTGAAATCGCTGCGTTTGAGCGTCAGCTGGCCATCGAAGATGCCGATGGCGTTCTCGGCCTTCAACTGCACGGGCACTTTCACCACGCGGGTGATGCCCCTGAGTGTGAGTTTGCCGGTGATCGAGTAGCGGTTGTTACCCAATGATTTCACACCGGTCGACTCAAACGTCGCCACCGGCGAGTTCGCAATGTCGAACCAGGCTGGCTTTTTCAATTCTTCGTTGGCGTCACTGCTGCCGGCATCGATGCTGTCGAGCTGGATCGTGAGCAAGGCGTGGGCCGCTGAAGGGTTTGCGGTGTCGAAATCCAGCGTGCCTTCGAATTTGCGGAACGTGCCATAGACCCGCGAACTGAACTGGTTGTAAGTGAACGAAAGCGTGCTGGCGGTCGCATTGACGTTTTTGTACTCGACGGCATCGGCGCAAGACAAGGCGCCGAAGGTGAGCGCGACCACCCATGCGGCGAAAGGCGGAAATCGAGGATTCATGGGACTCTCCGGGCGGGGCTCCCGTTTGCATTGAGGGCTGCACGCGCAGGCCAGCCACAGGTGGACTAAAGCAAAGATCCACCGTTTATGCCACTGGCAACAATGCCCGTCTGATTCCATCGGTTTGATCCGGTTGTTGCGCAGTTTCACCACCGGCTTTTGCAATGGCGTGAACTCGTCCGGCACCAGCCCCGTGGTGCCGGCGAGTTCTGTTGCATCACTCGGTGATGACGTTCAGTGCCACATCGATGTTGCCGCGGGTGGCTTTCGAGTACGGGCAGATCTGGTCGGCAGTGTGCGCCAGCTTCGTTGCGATCTCGTTTGACAGGCCCGGTACGCGCAGGGTCAATCGAGCCTGCAGGAAGTACGCCTGGCCGGTCTGGCCCAGATCGACTTCGATCTCCACTGCCGTATCCACCGGCAGTGTCACGTTCAGGTCCTTGGCCACCAGTCCGACGGCGGCGGTGTAGCAGGCGGACCAGGCGCCGGCGAACAATTGCTCGGCGGTCGGGTGCGGCTGGGTGTTGGAGAACACGTGTGCCGGTGTGGCGCTGCCAGGCGACGACAGCACGATGTCGAGGCTCCCGCTATGACCGCGCGAGGTCTTGCCGGCGGCGCTGACGGTGGTGTGGGTTTTGCCGGTGGCCAGTACTTTTTCGATCTTGCTCATGATGATTACCTTAAGATATTTTTGCGTATGCGCTGTTATCGCACGCGATATTTGTGAGATTAAAAAAAGACTTAAACAGTGATGACGTTCAGCGCCACGTCGATGTTGCCGCGGGTCGCTTTCGAGTACGGGCAGATCTGATCGGCAGTGTGCGCCAGCGTCGTCGCGATCTCGTGCGACAGGCCCGGTACACGCAGCGTCAGTCGAGCTTGAAGGAAGTACTCCGCACCGCCCTGCCCCAGGTCGACTTCGATGTCGACCGACAGATCCGCCGGCAGCACCACGTTCAAGTCATTCGCCACCAGACCGACCGCTGCGGTGTAGCAAGCCGACCATGCACCGGCGAACAGTTGCTCGGCAGTCGGGTGTGGCTGGGTCGCGGCGAATACGTGGGCCGGCTTGGCATTGCCCGGCGTCGACAGGGTGATGTCGAGGGTGCCGTTATGGCCGCGGGACGTGTTGCCGGCAGCGCTGGCAGTGGTGTGGGTTTTGCCGGTGGCCAGGACTTTTTCGATCTTGCTCATGGGGTGAATCCTCTACGGTGCAATGGGTTTGATTTCTTGTCGCGTTCGATTGTGTCGTGTACGATGTATTAATATTCACTCAGAGACGCATCGGTGTCAATAGGTTATCGTGCACCTCGTCGACGAACGGTAGTTACCTCATCTGCCACCGCCGATTCCGCGGCATGCTTGTACCGGGGCCAAAAGCAACCAGCCTCGCCGCGTTTCGTCTAACCTCACAAAGCGCCTGGTCGTGGGCGGCGCCGCGATCGTGTTTCGTTAATGCACCGGAGAATTTCCATGTTCAAGCGTACCCTTGCATTGACTGCCGGCCTGGCCCTGTCTTTTTGCACCCTGCTGTCGCAGGCCGCCGACACCCTGAAGGTCAGCGCGATTCCCGATGAAGCGCCCACCGAACTGCTGCGTAAATTCAAGCCGCTGGGCGCCTATCTGGAACAGCAATTGGGCATGAAGGTCGAGTTCGTGCCCGTCAGCGATTACCCGGCCGTGGTCGAGGCGCTGGCCACCGACCGGATCGACCTGGCCTGGCTGGGCGGCTTCACGTTCGTGCAGGCACGCCTGAAAACCGGCAACGCGATTCCACTGGTACAACGCGAACAGGATGCCCAGTTCACCAGCAAGTTCATCACCGCCGACCCCGCCGTCAAATCCCTCGCCGACCTCAAGGGCAAGACCTTTGCCTTCGGCTCGGTGTCCTCGACATCGGGCAGTCTCATGCCGCGCTATTTCATGCTGAAGGACGGTATCAAACCGGAAACCTACTTCAGCCGCGTTGGCTACTCCGGCGCCCATGACGCCACGGTCGCGTGGGTCCAGGCCGGCAAGGTGGACGCCGGGGTGCTGAACGCCAGCGTGTGGGAAAAACTGGTCGCGGCCGGCAAGGTCGACACCAACAAGGTCAAAGTGTTTGCGACCACCCCCGCCTACTTCGACTACAACTGGACGGTACGCGGGACCCTCGACCCGGCGCTGGCGGCCAAGATAAAAGCCGCGTTCCTCGCACTTGATCCGGCGAATCCGAAGGACAAGGAGATTCTGGATTTGCAGGCCGCCAGCCGATTCATCGAAACCAATCCTGAAAACTACAAGGGCATCGAGGAAGCCGCACGCGCCGCCGAACTGCTCAAATGACGTTGCATCTGACCCAGGTCAGCCTGACCCACGCCAACGGCGTTCAGGCGCTGCGTGGCGTGGACCTGCACATCGAGGCCCGCGAACAGGTCGCCATTATCGGTCCGTCCGGCGCGGGCAAGTCGAGCCTGCTCAACCTGCTGGCCACCGCCCTGCGACCGGGCGACGGTGAGCTGCAGGTGCTCGGCGAACACGCCTGGCAACTGTCGGCCGGTCAGCGTCAGCGCCTTCGCGCGCGCATCGGTTTGATCCATCAATCGCCGCCCTTGCCACCGCGCCAGCGTGTGGTCACGGCGGTTCTGGCCGGCAAGCTGGGTCAATGGGGTTTGGGCAAGAGTCTGCTGAATTTGCTGTATCCGCTGGATATTCCGGGGGCGCGCGCAGCCTTGTCCAGGCTGGACCTGAGCGACAAACTGTTTACCCAATGCCAGCAGTTGTCCGGGGGACAGTTGCAGCGCGTGGGCATTGCCCGGGTGTTGTATCAAGCGCCCGAGGTGTTGCTGGCCGATGAGCCGGTGTCGGCCATGGACCCGGTGCTGGCCGAGCACACGCTGTCGGTGCTCTGCCGCCATGCCCGGGAGCACAACGTCACGCTGGTCGCCAGCCTGCACGCGGTGGAGCTGGCCCTGGCGCATTTTTCGCGGATCATCGGCCTGCGTGACGGGCAGATTCTGTTCGACCTGCCGGCCAATGCCGTCGACCGCGAGCGGCTCGACACACTTTACGCCAATGAACAGTTGGAACGTTCGCCGGTGCCCCCCGCTCACTTGAGTGTGCAGATTCCCCGATGCTGACGTCCGGCACCCGCGATCCCGCTGCCCTGCCGCGCCTGCTGCTCAGCCTGCTGGCCATCGCCCTGCTGTGGCCGGGCATCCGCTACAGCGAGCTGGACCTCAGTGTGCTGATCGCGAGTGACAGCCAGAGTGAAATGGGCCGGTTCGTGTCCGCCTTCTGGCCACCGGCCCATGACGCAGCGTTCATCGAGCTGTTGTGGCAAGCCACCCTGCAAACCCTGGCCATCGCCACGGCGGGCATGGCCCTGGCGTTGCTGTTGGCGATTCCCGCCAGCCTGTTGGCCAGTCGAGCACTGTCGTTGTCTGCGGCGTCTCGTGCGGGTCGCCCGAACTACTGGGGCCAACTGCTGCGCTGGCCGGTGCGCGGGCTGCTGATTTTCCTGCGCAGCGTGCCGGAAATCGTCTGGGCCTTGTTGTTCGTGCGCGCCGTCGGCCTTGGCCCGACCGCCGGGGTGCTGGCGATTGCCATTACCTACAGCGGCATGCTGGGCAAGGTCTACGCAGAAATTTTCGAATCGGTTGATCAACGCCCGGCCCATGCGCTGCTGCAGTCCGGCAGTGGTCGGCTCGCGGCCTTTTGCTACGGGATCCTGCCCAATGTCGCGGCGGAATTGCTGTCGTACACGGTGTATCGCTGGGAATGCGCGATCCGCGCCTCGGTGGTGATGGGCTTTGTCGGCGCCGGCGGGCTGGGTCAGCAGATGGACCTGTCGTTACGCATGTTCGCCGGCGGTGAAGTGGCCAGTCTGTTACTGACGTTCCTGGTGCTGGTGCTGCTCGCCGATCAACTCAGCCGCCTGCTGCGCTGGAGGCTGGCATGAATCGCCTGTTCAACCTCGCGCTGCTGCTCGGCATCGGCGCCGCCGTCATCGCCTCGTTCATCTACCTCGGCATCGACCTCGGCGAACTCGGCAGCACCGGCAACCTGAACCAGATGGGCGCTTATGCGCAGCGCTTTCTCAGCCCGGACCTGAGCCCGAATCATCTGCAAGCCATCGCCCATGGCGCCCTGGAAACCATCGCCATGTCCGCCCTCGGCACCCTGCTCGCGGCGGTGTTCGGTTTGCTGTTGGCATTGCCCGCGGCCGGGCGTTTCGGTTGGCCGTTGCAGAGCGCATCGCGGCTGGTGCTCAACGCGTTGCGCGCGGTGCCGGAACTGGTGTGGGCCGCGCTGATGGTGCTCGCCGCCGGTCTCGGCCCCAACGCCGGCACACTGGCCTTGGCGCTGCACACCACCGGCGTGCTCGGCCGGCTGTTCGCCGAAGCGCTGGAAAACACCCCGCCCGAACCGGCCGACGCCATCCGTTTGCAGGGTGGCAACGCCGTGTGGGCATTCTGTTATGGCACCCTGCCCAACCTGTTGCCACAGCTGCTGGCGTACATTTTGTACCGCTGGGAAAACAACATCCGCATGGCCAGTGTGCTCGGCTTCGTCGGCGCCGGTGGCCTGGGGCAAATGCTCTATGTCAGCCTCAGCCTGTTTCAGGAAGCGCAAGCCAGCACGGTGATTCTGGCGATGCTGATCCTGGTCTTCGCCGTCGATACCTTGAGCAGCTGGAGTCGGCAACGCTGGGTCAAGGCCTGACGGCCCAAACCCGATGGTCAATCACGCACCGCACGCACCTTGCCGCTGAAGACGCTGAAGCCGTAGGTGTTGTAGATCAGCGTCACCGGTATCAACACGGCGAAACCGATCAACATGAACACCTGACTGGTCGGGCTGGAAGCGGCCGCGTGCAAGGTCAGATGCGGTGGAACGATCAGCGGATAGAGCGCCACGATCATCAAGGCAAACGCCAACACGAAAACGCCCAACGCCGCGAACAGTGGCAGCGCATGACGACGACTTCGAAACCCCAGCACAAAGCCGATCAGCAGCGCGATGAGCAACGTCGCGGCCGGCATCCACACCCGCCAATCTGAAAGCCGTTGCGCATAGCGAGTGTCCAGTGTCGCAGTCCAGGCAACCAACACGATCAACAACATCACAGTCACCAAGGCCAACGCCTTCGCCTGAATAGCCGATCGCCGCTGGAGTTCGTCTTCAGTGCGCCAATAAAGCCAACAGGCGCCCAGCCACGTGTAGCCCACCACAAGCACGGCGCCACAAAACAGTGGAAACACACCCCGCCACTCCGAGCCGTCACCGCTGTACTGCCCGGCGTGTTCAGGTATGCCTTGAACCAGCGTGCCCAGGACCACCCCCTGAGTTGCACCGGCCAGCACCGAACCGCACATCAGCAAGCCATCGACCGCGCGCTTGATTCCGGCATTGGGCGCGTAGTCCCGAAACTCCAACGCGACCGCTCGCAGAATCAACGCCAAAAACATCAGGATAAAAGGCAAATAAAGCGCGGGCAGCAGGATGGCGTACGCCAACGGAAACAACGCCAGCAGGCCGCCGCCTCCCAGCACGAGCCACGTTTCGTTGGCGTCCCAGATCGGCAGGATCGTCACCGCCATGGTACGGCGATGCCGGCTGCCTCGCGTAATGCCCATCAGCACCCCGACGCCGAGATCAGTGCCATCCAGCAGCACATAATTCATGACCGAGAACGCCAGAGCCGCCCCGGATAGCAGTGTTATCCAGTCATTGTCCATCAGGATTCACCTGTCTCGTCCGCCAGGGTCGGCTGCGGCCCAGGCTCGTCCTCGTGCGGTGGCTCTCGCAGTATTCGAAGCAGCACCCACAGCCCGATGCCGAATATCAGCAGGTAAAACATCAGAATCAACCAGGTCGAGCCGACCACCTGCTGTCGAGACACCGACGACACACTGTCCGCCGTGCGCAGCAATCCATAGACGGTAAAGGGTTGCCGGCCCACCTCGGTCACGACCCAGCCACTGAGCATTGCGAGAAATCCCGCCGGGGCCATTAGCACACACACCCGCAGCATCCAACGCGCGGCGTACAACCGACCTCGCCAGCGCAACACCAGACTGGTCAGCCCCTGCCCCACCATCAACAGACCCAGGCCGACCATGAAGCGAAAAGCGAAAAACACCACCGGCACCGGCGGAATGTCCGCAGGCGGGAACTCATCCAGCGCGGCGATGGTGCCACTCAGGTCATGCGTCAAATACAGCGAACCGATACGCGGAATCGCCACTTCCCAATGATTGCGCCGCTCCGCCATGTCCGGAATGGCAAACAAACGTAGCGGTTCGCCCGCGCCCTCCGGCGGACGCGTCCACGAACCTTCGATGGCCGCGACCTTCTGTGGTTGCACCTTGAGGCTGTGCTGACCATGAAGGTCACCCACCACGATTTGCAGGGGCGTCAGCACGACAATTGTCCACAGCGCCATGGAAAATTGCAGACGCGCTCGCGGGTTGTGCGGCGCCCTCAACAGTTGCCAGGCGCTGGCACCGGCCACCAGCGTCGCCGTGCCGAGCAACGCGGCCAACGTCATGTGCGCCAGCCGATAAGGAAACGACGGATTGAAAATGATCGCCCACCAATTCTCGGCCATGAAGCGGCCATCCGCGCCTATGGCGTAACCGGCGGGTGTCTGCATCCAGGAATTGGCCGACAGGATCCAGAACGCGCTGATCAACGAGCCGAGGGCCACCGCGCAGGTGGCGAAAAAATGCAGACGAGGGCCGACCTTTTTCAGGCCGAACAGCATGATGCCGAGGAAGCCCGCCTCCAGAAAAAACGCCGCCAGCACTTCGTAGAACATCAACGGGCCGAGGATATCGCCTGCCTGAGTCGAGAGCCGCGACCAATTGAGCCCGAACTGGTACTCCAGAATCAGACCCGACGCCGTGCCCACCGCCACGTTGAGGGCAAATATTTTCAGCCAGTAAAGGTAAACATCCAGATAGATTTTTCGGCCACGCCACAGCCAAAGCGCTTCAAGCACCATCAGAAAGTTGGCCAGACCGATCGTGAGCGCGGCCAGCACAATATGAAAACTGATGGTGATCGCAAACTGCGCGCGTGCCGCCATCAGCGCCGAATCAACCGCGTCCATGCGGGTCCTGATGCTCGCGTGCCTTGATGGAAATGCGGCAGCTGCTAGACATGATAATTGTCCGAGGGTGGGCTTACTGGTTGACCCCTTCGATTCTGGTCCATTCCATGAACCTTGCCAGCGTTGGATCGCGGTTTTTCTCCAATGAATGAACGGCTGTTTGCACGTTGTCACTCCTGACCGGAGCCCTGCCCGGCGAGGTTGGCCTCTTTCAGCCAGGCCCGCTGCAACAGCCTGATGACTTCGGCATCCGCAGTCTGGGAAAAATCCATGTACCAATGCCCGATCGACATGAACCATTCGGCGGTAATCGGGCACACCAACTCATCCACCTCACTGCGCAGCGCCTCCGCCGTCTCAACCGGCGCCACTGGCACCGCAACGACAAGGCGCGCCGGCGTATGCACCCGCACCGCGTGAATCGCCGCCATCATTGACGCGCCTGTCGCCAGCCCATCGTCGATCAGAATCACCACCTGATCCTTGAGCTGCACCGGCGCGCGCGTTCCCCGGTAAGCCTGCTCGCGACGCGACAACTCCCTGGTTTCCCGAGCGACCACCGCATCGAACGCCGCCTTATCAATCGGGTGCGCCCGCAGCGCGTGTTCATTGAGGATTTGAATACCGCCGCTGGCAATCGCCCCCATCGCCAGTTCCTGATGGGTCGGAACGCCAAGTTTGCGCACCAGCATCAGGTCGAGGCGTACGTCCAGCGCCGACGCCACTTCATAAGCCACCGGCACACCGCCACGGGGCAACGCGAGAACGATGACATCGGGGCGATGCGCGTACTTGAGCAACGGCGCCACCAGCCGCCGACCGGCAGCGGCGCGGTCTTGCAGAATGGTGGGCGATGAAGGATTCATGTTGAAAACCTCCCCAGGCGATCACGCCTGTCGGTTTGCATCACAGCCACTCAAGATTGTCAGTCCGAAGGTGGCCGACAGCAAGTCCGCCCGATCGCGAAAACAAACTGAAGACTGCCGCAACTTTTGACGCAAATAAAAAGAGCCACCCTGTTACAGGTGGCCCTCTTTTTAAAACCGGCGATATCCGGGAAGTTCAGCCAAGGCTAAAGCCTAGCAAGCACTCGCAACGGTCCGCTGCGGCACCACAGCGTAGTGCTGTTGTTTCACTCGTTGAGTCAATGCCAGCATTGTCAGGAAACCCAGTGCAATCAACAGCGGATACGCCATCAACAGTTCAGAGAGTGAATACTTCCAGGCCAACGGGCGTCCGACGCCCAGCAGGGCGGCATACATCCAGGACACTGCCGACAGCGAACCGCAAAACAGCGCCAGCATCCGTGCGCTAAACCCGAGCTTGAGCAGCGAGCCTGCCTTTTGCATTGCCGGCAATACCAGGCGGTGCAACAAAATGCCGTTGTAAGTCAACAACATGACAATGATCACTTTGGCCTGAAGCTTTGGATTCTTAAAGTATTCCATTCCTTTTTCCAGGTAATCAATACCCACAATTGCGATACCGGTGAACCACAATGCAATCAATGCAACGACGACAGACGTTTGAAGACTTTCCAGATGAGCATTATCGTGCTCCGACAATACTTTACCCTTCAACAAATTCTTAACCATGGCAATATCACTGGTCAACACCAGACCAATGGCAACACAACAGGCGACCAAGTGCGCATAAACAACACCCAACCGCACAAACTCCATACATTCTTTATTTTCGATCACACTCATGATTGTATTTATTGTCACGGTAGTATCTCCAACTGTTTCTACAGTTCAGACCATTAGTTTGACGGGGCATTAATCAAGTTAAAAACCCTGTGCGGTCCGACTGATTCAAGACAAGCCAAATCATAGACCTGGCACGGCTGAACCGATTGATTTGCCTGGCAAACAAGCAACCGGCTAGGTGTTGGCTCCTGAATTTCGGGTAAAAAAATCCTCATTTGCAATCAATGCATATGAGGTTCAGTTTCCACTTCTTTTCTGCGCTTGCAGGAGCAGGTCATGGTGACGTGCTGGAGTATCTGAGGGCATCGAAGCTCAAATGTTCATTTTTTGAGCAGACTACCGACAAACGGTTAGTTCAGATGATGCAATTCATCTAGATGGAAAATCTCTAACTTCCCTGAAAGCCGCGCACTAACTGGCCTGGTAAATTAGATAAGGCTTGAGATCCTTCTATTGGATCCATTAGTTGTTATGTCACTAACGAAAAGTGCAATAGAGATCCAATCGTATCCAGAACTAATAAAGTCATACTTATTATGTTTCATGATTGAAACACCGGGATCCAATCTACACCAAAAAGTTTGTAATACAGCACCTGCAAAACCTACATCCCATTGTGGCGAGCGAGCTTGCTCGCGCTGGGCTGCGCAGCAGCCCCATCCGCTTACACCAACCGCTCAATCTTCTGATGCTGCCAAACCATCTTGTAATACGCCGTCTGCAACACCAGCATCCCCAGATACGCCACCGGAAACGCCATCCACACACCCTGCAACCCGAACTGCCCGTCCAGCACATACGCCACCGGCAACTGCACGCCCACCACACACACAATCGAAATCGCCATCGGTACCAACACCGTGCCGCTAGCGCGCATGATCCCACCGATGATCGCCTGGAAGCCAAACAGCAGCAGACTCCACAGCATGATGTGCAACAGATGCTCCGCCTTCGCCCGAGTCAAATCATCCGTCAGAAACAACCCAAGCAACCAGTGCGACAACGCGTAACCCAACACCACCAACCCACCGGTCAGGCACACGTTAATCAAAAGCCCCGTTCGCAGAATCGGCCCGATCCGCTCAACCCGCCCCGCCCCAATCGCCTGCGCCCCAAGAATCGACGCCGTGATCGCAATCGACAACGCCGGAAACTGCACGTAATTGACGATCTGCGTCACCGCCCCATACGCCGCCGTCGCCTGCGAACCGTGCTGATTCACCAGCGCCAGAATCACCAACTCCGACACCGACAACACCACCATCTGCAACCCGGTCGGCAAACCGATGCGCAACACCTTGCCGAGAATCACCCGATCCAGCCGCATCGCTGCAAACATCTCCCGATCCGGCGCCAACGGATGCCCCTTACTGATCAACCGCCACGCCAGCCACCCCATCGCCGACAAATTCCCCACCAACCCCGCATACGCCGCACTCTGAATCCCCAACATCGGCAACCCGAACCACCCGCGAATCAATGCCGGCGTCAGCGCCAACCCGATGCAGGTCGACACAACCAACGCAATCAGCGGCGATACCGTATCGCTCACCCCGCGCAGCAACTGGGTGAACAGGACGTAGACCAACAGCGACGGCATGATCCACATCATCACGTGGGCGTAGGACACGGCGTCGTCGAGTACGTCGGCCGGGGTTCCCAAACCCTGCAACGCGGGCCTCGCGAATACACTGCCCAATACCGCCGCTGTCAGGCCGATGATTGCGCCCAGCAGCAAGGTGGTGGCGGCGATGGTTTTCACCAAGTGTGGTTCGCGGGCGCCCCAGGCTTGGCCGATGAGCACGCCAGCACCCGCGCCGAGGCCGATGACCAGGGCGATGAAGAAGAAGACGATGGGGAACATGCCGGAAACGGCCGCCAGGGCTTGGGTGCCGAGCATTTGGCCGATGTAGATGCTGTTGACGGTGCCCGACATGGATTGGAGGAAATTGGAGAGGACCATGGGGGCGAGGAAAAGGAGGTAGGTTTTCCAGAGGGGGTGTTGGGTGGTGGGGGTTTGCATTGGGGTGGAGGTCCGTCTCGACTGCGGGGTTTGGATTCTAGAGGATAGCGTTAGCTGGGATGAACAAGTTGGATGAATGTTTTGGCGTTAATTCGATCAATTCAGCAACGTTGATTATTGGTCCTAGGACGCCATAAAAACTCCTACACAAACCTCGGAATGCGTCACCTTCCCCGCTGTTCTGATGAGGCTTATAGTCGGCCCCGTCGCCCAAAATGGCGATACGGGTTTGGCGACCCGAGATACGAATGCGAGGGCCGCCTGCTCATTTGCAGGCGTCGTCGCAACTGCAAAACCGCTGTACTATGGCGGTTGCGCGCGGGAGACCTTCGGGTCTGCCGGTTACTCGTTCCCGGTTCGCCAACCTGCGCGCAACTGCCACCCTATTCTTTTGGCGACGATCTGTTGGCGGTTTCCTCTAACTGAACGAGATCTCACCTATGGAAAGATACATGCCCCTCACCGGAATCGACCTGATCCCGGCCTCCCTGCTCATCGACACCCAAGCTCCACTCGACGTTCTGCAAGCTGCGGCTGATCACCGCATCCGCACGGTTACGCAGGTATTGGAAAACATCGCCTACCGCGCCGAGCTTGGTTGCGACACAGTGGTGTTGAAGGACTTTTCTCAGCTGCTGGCTATTCCGTTGCGCGATGGTTGTGACTTGATGGATGTGATCGGTCGGCGATTGCTGGCGCAGGTTAAGGAGTGAATGAAAACGGGCGCTACAAGCGCCCGTTTTTGTCGCTGGATCTGACCACCATCGTTTCCCAACCGCTGATTATTTTTTTCTACAAATTTCAACGTCGTCCTGAGTCTCTAACGCCGTGTCGATTCCTAATCTGTATCTGCAGTAATCGATAATCCACTTCCGCTCCTCCTCCGTAAGGCGCTCTACTCTCCGGATCTCTCCATCATTGGCGTGGATGTTGTAGAACTTCATCTGAACAGTCGGGTGTTTTTTGATAAACAGAATGGTCTCGATGTCACCATCTTCAAGCGCTTCGTAGTACCCGACGTAGAGCACGGCCAGCACCAAAAGCATCGCTGCGATTAACAGCTTTTTCATGGCTGTGGCGCCGGTGGAGGTAACAGCTGGGTTTTCGCCCTGATATTTTTGACCAATTCCATTCCGATGTTACCGGGACAGATTTTTCCTTCGGAAGCCTGTCCTGGGTACTCCCTGTGACCACCAAAGTGCTTGATGACGAACACACTTTTCAATGCGTCAATCAAGTGCATCAACGCGTCAATTTGCGCAGCTGGTATCACGTTGGTTGTGCTGTAGCCGATGCTGTCGAGGGCTACACGCCCCTTCGCGACCCAGTCGCCCCCCTCTTCCGGCGTCGTCAGGTTTTCCAGCAGGACAACGCCAATAAGGCCAGTGTTGTATTTCAGAACACTTGAGCCCTGAAACCTGATGTCACGTCCTTCGAGTATCTGCCCGGTGCAATCGATCCCGTAGTGATAGCCGATATCGTCATACTTCTGGCTCAGATGGCCTTTTTGAATCTCCTGCATCTGCTCCGCGCCTGGTGTGCAGCTATGACTGCGACCGGCGTGGTGCAGCGCAATCATGGAGTAGTCCCAATCCATGACCATCTCCGGTTTGCCTTTCACAGCTCCCCAAGACGAGCGCTCGACAAACGTCGCACTCAACGACTGAACCTTTTTGATAATTGCCTCACGTGTGGCAGCTCGGTCATTCACGGAAATCGGGATCGGGCACATAAACTCGCCAGGTTTTATTTCTTGCGCGGTCGCCTGCGTTGCAAAGTTGGCAGCCATTATTGTTTCTCCGATAACTCGTGAAGCGTTCGCGCGGGGGCGTTGAATTTGATGTGAAGCGAAATTTTGGCGTCCGGGGTCGGCGTCTTGATGTGGGCAATGCCATCAACGTCGGTTACGCCAGTGGTCTCCACACCATTGACTGTTGCGACATAGTCACGAAAGGGCAAAGGATTGCCCGTCACGCTGTCGGTGACGCTAAAGGATTGTCCGTAAACTTTCTGAATGGCGAGAGGCACGGGAGGGATGAAAGGTACGGGGGTATGCGAATCGCCAATGATTACGGTACCAGAGCCGCCAATCACGATGTCTCCGTGGCTTCCCGCAGTATCGATCAGCGCGGCATTTCTACCATTGATGAACACAGTCATCGCAACGCCCGAAACCAGCGCGCTGCCGCATGTGCAGGTGTCACCTTTGCGGGCGGCTGCGAGGCCATCAAAAAACACATCAGAGGACCCGGAGGCAATGGCTTTGGCGCCATGTCCGGGCATAGGGCAAGTAGTCGGATCGGTAACGCGTGCGGCCGTCTTAGCCATGCATGACTCCCTGTCAGCGATTAAAACGATGGAAGACTTTATCAGAGGTGCCTTGGAAGAAGACGCACTAATTTTGCCGCTGCTAGCTCAGAGGAGGTGAATCATTCACAGGGCTAATTAATCGGGGCTGGTGTAACGGTCCTAGGACGGCATAAAAATTCCTACACAAACCTCGGAATCCCTCACCTTCCCCGCCGTTCTGATGAAGCTTATAGTCCGATCCGTCGCCCAAAATGGCGATTCAGGTTTGGCGACCTGATCGGTCGGATGCAAAAGCGCTGTGCTTTAATGCAGTCGCTTTTGCATGCCCGCAAAGTTGTCTTTATGGCAGCTGTGCGCGGGAGACCTTCGGGTCTGCCGGTATCCCGATCCCGGTTCGCCAACCTGCGTACAGCTGTCACCCATTCGTTTGGCGACGATTGAAGGACAGTCAACCTTTGCCTTGATCGGAGTTTCACCTATGGAAAGATACATGCCCCTCACCGGAATCGACCTGATCCCGGCCTCCCTGCTCATCGATACCCAAGCTCCACTCGACGTTCTCCAAGCCGCCGCTGATTACCGTATTCGCACAGTCACTCAGGTGCTCGAAAACATCGCCTTTCGCGCCGAGCTTGGTTGCGACACAGTAGTGCTTAAGGACTTTTCTCATCTGCTGGCTATTCCGTTGCGCGATGGCTGTGACTTGATGGATGTGATCGGTCGACGATTGCGGGCGCAGACGAAGGAGTGAATGAAAACGGGCGCTGAAGGCGTCCTTTTTTTGATCAATGTCTAGTCCTGAAATCGGTTTACACCTGTTTCACCCCAACGCCCGATGCATCGCATCGGGCGTTTTGTATTTCAGAGACAGGAACATTCGACAGAGAGCTCCTGACACCGGTTTGATTGACATTACTGGTTTTCAAAGTGCAGATGCAGCCAGATTCCAAGCAAGCGAAATAGCGGAACAAACCAGCCAAGTGTGCTTGTGTGCGTGGGCCATCTATCAGAGCAAGTCTGATACAGTCGGGTCTAGTTAATTCGTTGACAGGAAGTCAAGCATGGCAAAGCCAGCCGCACGCATCACCGACCCCACCAGCTGTCCCATGTCTGGGCACGGCCCCAAAGCTATCGCCTCCGGATCCCCCGACGTGTTCTTCGATAGTCTTGCCGCCGCCCGGAAAGATGACACTTGCACATGCGGCAGCGCTTTAGCCTCGGCGGTGTCAGCCACTGTGTTCATCAACGGCAAAAATGCCGCAATGGTCGGCACGGTCGCTACTCACGGAGACGTCGTGGTCGGTGGGTCGGGTACGATCATCATCGGTGACTCCCATACGCCGACACCGTTCACGGCTCCTGTTCCCATGACCATTCATGGCAACTGGATCGGTTTTAAGATTCCGACCGCCGAGAGCTATGAAGGGCTTTCCTGCGTTGCACACTTCGAAGACGGATCGGTGATGCAAGGCATGTTTGATGCAAAGAACACCGTCAAATTTTCAAACCCCACAGGCAAGACCTGTACCGCAATCGATTACGGCATCGAAGACGCCTCCGACAGCGCTTCGATCCTCGAATCCATCCTCAGTACAATCCAGAGATAAGGATCATCTCGTGACGGAACCCATGCTCATTACGGGCAGCTACATCTTGAAAAGAGAGCATGATTTACATAGCTCACCTTTGGAAATGGCGATTGCGGGCATGGAAGGTGCGGCGGCACGTTTCGCCACTGACGCGATCAAGGACGCCAATACTCGCTTGAAGTACCAAAGCAAGATTAAAGAAATGTCTCGCCTGGTTGAAGCCGAGGTGTTGGCGGGTAACGTTAGCGCTAAGGACGGCGTGGCGTACTGCCAAGAAATGCGTAATAACATTATGAATGAGCATCGGAAGTTTACATCTGCTCAAGGTGTTGCCGTTGCGCAATATATCAAGCTCAACGGGCCGACCCTACAAACCACCCTGGATAAGTACGCCCACTCGCTCTACAAGAAAAATTTTGATCTTTTAACCGATGTGGAAAAACCCAAAGTTCATTACCTGATTTTGAAAAAATCTGGCGTGGATAACGCCAATGTTACTCGTGGCACCAAGAGAATGAATGTGACGGGAAAGGTCGCGTGGATCGTTACCGCAGCCTTTGCCGCCTCGGAAATTTACGAGGCCGACAATAAAACCAAGGAAGCCGGACGCCAAGGAATCATTCTGGGTGGTGGCGCAGCCGGTGGGGCGTTGGCAGGCCTGAGCGTTTCAATCCTGTGCGGCCCTGCTGCGCCAATTTGCGCCATCGCAGTTGTAGTCGCAGTTGTAGTCGCAGGTGGTATTGCGGGCGGCATTCTTGGCGACTACGTCGCTGACAGTCTTGACGAAGAACTGGAGGAGTTTTTGACATGGGACGTTCAATGACTGACGAGGAACGTTCCTATGTGTACTGGGCTTTGTCCGACGCGTTTGTCGATACTGAAGTTGACTACGAAGCCATCGCACGCCAAACCGAAGATTACGACCCGGAAGAAGTCAAAAGAATTCTTTATCATGAAGTTGCACCTGTCTGTCATACAAACCTTGAGACAGTAATTCCCATGATATGGTCTGCCTTCAACTTTGAGAACTTAAACACAAATATAAAAAATACGTTGCAAGCCAGAAAAAACAGCTATTTTCGACGACAGAAAGACAAATTATTAATTCGCTGGCTTGAGTTTAGATATAACTATATTTGGAGAGAGATATCCAAAAACTATCGCAAGTAAACTTGCACCTTTCCGTCCACACCCATTAGCCGTTCTCAAGTCAAGGTTAATGGGTGTCCCCTTTTCTTTTTTTATGCCTCACCAGATCTGTTCTCAGCATCAAACCGCACCCGCGCAGCACGAAAACCATCCGCATTTTCCAATAGCCAAGTCCACAGCGGCACCATACGCGCCAAAAAACTACGCCCCAGCGGTGTCAGCTCATAATCAACCCTCGGCGGCACCTCGCCGTGATCGAAACGCACAATCAATCCGTCACGTTCCAGTTGCCTCAGACTGCGGGTGAGCATGCGTTGCGTGACGCCCTGCAAGCGCCGGCCGATTTCGGCGTGGCGCAATTTTCCCGTGCAGCCCAGGGTATGGACGATACCCAGCGACCAGCGATTGCCCGCATGGGTCAGCACTTCGCGCTTGAGTCCGTCGTCCTCGGCGCTGAGCGCATCGCACGCGGCTTGGGACTGGCGGATCACCTCTTCTTCACTCATTTCGTCATGCGGTATCACGCGTGTGCCTTCTTCTGAACGTTCGCCAAGGGTGACAGGATAGGAAAACAATCATTGCCGATCATTCATTGGGAGTTGTCGATGCACCCGCTCAATCCTGCAAAAACCGAAAACATTCTGGTATTAGGTGCCGGCGAGCTTGGCATGGCCGTACTGCGCGAGCTGGCCGCTCGGCCGGAGGCTCGCGTCACGGTGATGCTGCGACCGTCGGCCATCGATACCATGTCCGCGCATAAACGCCAAACGCTCGAAGAACTGGACACGCTGGGTATCGAGGTGCTGCCGGGCGATGTGGTGAACGATTCCATAGAGCAGCTTGCCGCGCGGTTTAGCGGTTTCGATACGCTGGTCAGTTGCCTCGGTTTCGTCGCCGGTCGCGGGACGCAAGTCAAACTTGCCCGCGCCGCGTTGCAGTCGGATGTGAAGCGGTATGTGCCGTGGCAGTTCGGCGTGGACTACGACGTGATTGGTCGGGGCAGCTCGCAAGATCTGTTTGACGAGCAACTGGACGTGCGTGAGTTGCTGCGTGCTCAATCGCGGTTGCAATGGCTGATCATTTCGACCGGCATGTTCACCAGTTTCCTGTTCGAGCCCGCGTTCGGCGTGGTCGATCTGGCGCAGAACACCGTACGCGCCTTGGGCAGTTGGAACACCGCCGTGACGGTCACCACGCCGGAGGACATCGGCCGGCTGACCGCCGTTATTCTGTTCGATCCGGTGCTGGTGAATCGGGTTGTCTACATCACCGGTGACACCCTCACCTACGGGCAATTGGCCGACACCGTCGACCGCGTGCTGAGCCGCACGGTCGAGCGTGTCGAATGGACAGTGCCCGCGCTCATGGCCGATCTGGCCGCCGCACCCGATAATCCGACGCGCAAGTACCGGGCGGTGTTCGCCGAGGGCAAAGGTGTCGCCTGGGACAAGGCGCAGAGTTACAACGCCGAACGGCAAATCGAAACCACCAACGTTGCACAGTGGATCGAGCAGCATTTGCTCTGATCGCGGAGCTTTTCTGGATACAGCAAGGGGGTAAATAAATACGGATTCTTGATGCGCTCAGTAATCGACCTGATATGCCAGCCGCTCGACAGAAGTCGCATTTCAATCCCGAGCATTCTTGTCATTTGCCAAGGCTTAAGGCAGGGTCGATACCACTGAGATCTCTGCCAAGGAGTCACCCCATGTCAAAGCTATATCCCAGTATCGATCCCGAAGGGCTGGTCGAGTACTCGGTGGTCTACACCGACCGCTCGCTCAACCACATGTCGCAGTCGTTTCAAGGCGTGATGAAGAACATTTCCAGGACCCTGAAACAGGTCTACAACGCCCAGGCTGTTGCGGTGGTCCCGGGCAGCGGCACATTCGGCATGGAAGCGGTGGCGCGACAGTTTGCCACCGACCAGCAATGCCTGGTGATACGCAACGGCTGGTTCAGTTATCGCTGGAGCCAGATCCTTGAGATGGGCAACATCCCGGCGGCCACCACGGTGCTGAAAGCCCGACCGGTCGACACGGGTCGCCAGGCTGCCTACGCCCCACCCCCTCTGGACGAAGTGCTGGCAGCCATTCAGGCGCAGAAGCCGCAGATTGTTTTCGCCCCCCACGTTGAAACCTCATCAGGGATTATCCTGCCCGACGAGTACCTGCGGGCCGTCGGCGACGCCGTGCATGCGGTGGGTGGCCTGTTCGTGCTGGACTGCATCGCCTCAGGCACGCTTTGGGTTGATATGCAGAAATGCGCAGTCGACCTGCTGATCAGCGCACCGCAGAAAGGCTGGAGCGCCTCCCCTTGCTGCGCCCTGGTCATGCTCAGTTCTTTGGCTCTCGAGCGCATCGAACAGACGCAGAGCAGCAGCTTCGCCTGCGATCTGAAAAAGTGGCTTCAGATCATGCAGGCCTACGAACAGGGCGGACATGCCTACCATGCGACCATGCCCAGCGATTCCCTCGCGCGATTTAACGAAGTGATGAAAGAGACGCAAGCCTACGGTTTCGACAAGGTCCGCGACGAACAGCAGGCTCTGGGCGATCGGGTGCGCGCAATGTTGACCGGCAAAGGCATCAAAAGCGTGGCCGCAGCCGGCTTTCAGGCCCCTGGCGTAGTGGTGAGCTACACCGATGACGCCGACATCAAGAGCGGTAAGAAATTTGCCAACCACGGCCTACAGATCGCCGCCGGAGTGCCGTTGCAATGCGACGAGCCGGCCGATTTCCAGACCTTCCGCATCGGTCTGTTCGGACTCGAAAAGCTGCACAATATCGAGCGCACGGTCAGCACCCTCGAGCGGGCACTGGACGAGGTGATGGTTAGCTAAGCCGGCAGAAATCGGCCCACAGCAGACGGTCACGACCGACCGCTTATGGCCGATTTCTGCCTATTGCAAACGGTCGCAACGACCCTCAGCTGCCCTTCGCGGCAGGGAGATACCGGTCGAGAACTGCCCTTGGGGTCTAAGATAAATCGGGTGTACTTCACCGATCGCTTGCGGATCAATCAGGCTTCGGTCTGTGCTTGGCGACTGCATAAATCGACAGGGACAGGACATGAGAAAATATATGGTTTTGTTATTGGTTGGCGCCGCAGGTATTGCTCAGGCGCAATCCATGTGCACTTACCCATGGTATCAATCGATCGATAAGAAACTGCACGCAGCCGATGCGCAAGGGCATGGGCCGGATATAGGCTCTGACGAATGGAAATCGGTGATCGAGTTCAAGTTAGGGGTTCGCGGTGGGGCAAATGTCCCTGAACGAAGCTCCGAACAGTGGTGCCAGTACATTGATCAGCAGACCAATGCGATGCAGCCGACTGGGGACGGCCTTCATCGGTTTTATGGCGGCTCTCGGAGATGATTTCTCCCGGGAACGTTTGTTGGAGGAGACTTCTCCATCATAGCGGGAGTGAAAATGTGCTGAACGACAGATTATTGGGTTTGAACCAGCAAATCGCAAAAGCTACCGCTGCTATGCGATGCAAACTCGTGGCGTCTGATACTGATCATTGCTGATGTCAACAAATCGCAGCCGGGCGTCTATGGCGCGCCGCCGCAGGAACTTTATTTTCCGAGTGCAGAGCGGGCATTCACCGTCAAAGTGAAGCGTGAGTGGCCACTGCTTTTTGTTGTACATGTCCGATAAATTTGTATATGCCTTGTGCAAGATAGGCCTAAAAAGCCAACGGACAATGGCCACTTCAGCACCTTTTTCTGACCTCCAGATCACCAGGCGACGCTGCCGGCTCATTAACGCGTGCCGAAGCCAACCCCTGGCACCCCTCATTGGTGGAATATTTTCGTCAAAGTGTGCCTCGCGCTCGCCTCTTTTTTTCGGTGCAGATGGCGTTCGAATGCATGGCAATCAAGTCATTTGACCGGGGCTGTGCTGTCTGTTTTTGTGGGTGCAGTCGAGTTTGAGACATTAGCTGTACAAAATAAGAATTTGGTATAACTTTTAAAGGCGCCTTTTGAGTCATATCGAGGGCTTTGCATGACTAGGCAGACGGGCCGCTTAATCCGCCACGCTATCTGTTTTGTTCTGATGCTCCAGAGCGCAGAACTATTTGCTGATTGGCGCGAATCTATTCCCAATGCTCGTCGGCTGGGTTACGGGGAGATGCGCGTATTCGGGTTTTCCGTTTATAGCGCGCAGTTCTGGAGCTCACGCCTCATTGCCGGTGAAACGCTGGATGCGGATGTGCCTTTTGCGCTGGAGCTGACCTACAGTCGCGCTATTAGTCGCGATGATCTGGTTGAGGCCAGCATCAAGGAAATCCGTCGCCTGTCGCCCAACACGCTGAATTCAGAGCTGATGGCCCGCTGGGAGTCGGAGATGTTTCAGGCGTTTGTCGATGTGCGTGCCGGTGACCGCATCACCGGAGTTTATATGCCTGGAGAGGGCGCACGTTTTTACGTCGGTGAGAACCTTCAGCATGTGGTGAGAGATGTTGCGTTCGCCAAAGCCTTTTTTGCTATATGGCTTGACCCCCGAACACGCAACCCGGAGCTGCGCGCCCAATTGCTGGGTGCAGCTAAACCCTGAGACCGTTGAGGAAATGCACATGTTGAAGATAGGGGTACTGCTGCTTTGCATTGGCCTTGCAAGT
Organism: Pseudomonas sp. LBUM1651; assembly: GCF_059716135.1. NCBI lineage: Bacteria > Pseudomonadati > Pseudomonadota > Gammaproteobacteria > Pseudomonadales > Pseudomonadaceae > Pseudomonas > Pseudomonas sp. LBUM1651. The sequence continues at coordinate 3,750,941 of NZ_CP166805.1, forward strand.
TGCAGCCGGGTGGATGTGCAAACCTACAGCCAGGAGACGCCCACGCTTGAGTTGCGAGAATTCTTCGAGGGTCGGGTTGAAGCCTGGGGTATGTTTCAAAAGCGTTCTGGCGTGGTCACCAAGCGCTTCCACGTGGAGATCAATGGCCACTCCGAAGGTAGCAGGCTGATACTCGACGAATCATTTACGTACAGCGACGGTACTAAGCAAAAACGAGTGTGGACGTTAACCCCGGTTGGCTCCAGTCAATGGCGCGGAACTACTGGCGACGTGGTCGGCGAGGCGCTTGGTGAAGTGGCAGGCAATACACTGCGCTGGAGATATGTGCTGAGCCTACCGGTGGATGGCAAGGAGTATCAGGTTCAGTTAGACGACTGGATGTACCTTATGGACAAGAACACTATGATCAATCGCTCGTTCATGACCAAGTTCGGGGTGGAGGTAGGCCAGATCACCTTGTTCTTCCGCAAGCAGCCTTGATTCAAAAACAGACTGCGCCATGCAGACGCATCGCGAAGTGCGCCAGCCGGGGTTTCATCATGGAGATTGCACGACGGCCCCGGAACTGTTGGTTGTCAGGAACTTCGCTATTTGTTGTGGGGTACGGCAAGTGGCCGCTTTTGGCCGATTGTGTTGAAAAAGTCGGTCCTTCCAGACTGCCCGCGCACTGACTGCTGAAAATGCCTTTTTTTGCGCGCAGCTACGCGAAATCTGAGCACGGAATCCTCTGCTCAAAGTAAAGAATTCAATCTCAAGCGCGTACTTTTCTGCCGTGGAAACCATGGCCGACTTTTTCAACAGAATCGGCCAAAAGCGGTTGCGTGCAAGAATGCTTCACCAAGGTGTCAAAGACCTAACCTGAACGATATGGATAGACGCTATTTTAAGTGAAGTTACTTCGACGCATTACGAGGATCATCATGGCTATCAATGTACTCAAGGCCTAGCGGACCCGTTCCGTAAACTTGTGAAATGTACTCGCCTGATTTGGCCCAGTGAAAGTGTGGCGTATTGGCCGGAAGTATCACTACGCTGCCTGGACCGTAAGCAACCAGCTTGGCCGGATCGAAAACCTTACCGAAGCCAATATAGAAAACACCGGACATGACGGTATAGATACGATCCTCAGGATGTGTATGGGGCATTAATTTTGTGCCATTCGGCACTTTGACTCTTACAACGTAGGGTGCTGGCTTGCTCGGGTCGCCGGCCAACACAGCCAGTTTCACTTCTTTCGGGAAAGCTGGAAAGCTGCGCCACTCGACGTCTTCATTACGTAAATCACCGACTTTATCGAGTGGCAATGGTTGTGCCTGGACGAACGACATTGTTGCGCTGGTGACAATAAGTGCAGCCAGACAAGCAGTTTTCATCATGTTCTTGACCATTAAAGGCACCTTAATTACGTGGGCAAATCGAGGCGAGTCGCGTGCGGCTTACTGTATTTGTCACTGGCGGTAATGAGAATGGCGTTGTCGCGCATTACAGTTGATACGCAATGTAATCAATGGTCTGTCACAACCCGGTTGCCAGGGCTGCACCCCATCATCACGCTCACCAGAGGTAGGCCGCTCACCCTATCAATGCCGTCGATGGTCACCATCACGTCAATGAAGTTCTCTTAAAAAATCCGCGGCGTAACATCTGCTCCATACCAACCAACAACACCCCGGAGCACACGATCATGAAACGCCAAACCATTCTCAGCATCGCTTTCTCGGTTTTTGCAGTTAACGCTTTCGCCGCTACCTCGACTCACCCGGTTGTCGCTGAAGGCGGCTCGGATCGTCTGATTGAAAGTCGTGTGGCTGAAGGTGGTTCGGATCGTTTGATCGAAAGTCGTGTAGCTGAAGGTGGTTCGGATCGTTTGATCGAAAACCGCGTTGCCGAAGGTGGTTCCGACCGCCTGATCGAAAACCGTGTTGCTGAAGGTGGCTCGGATCGTCTGATCGAAAAACGCGTTGCTGAAGGTGGCTCGGATCGTCTGATCGAAAAACGCGTTGCCGAAGGTGGTTCCGATCGCCTGATCGAAAACCGCGTTGCCGAAGGTGGTTCCGATCGCCTGATCGAAAACCGCGTTGCTGAAGGTGGTTCCGACCGCCTGATCGAAAGCCGCGCTGTATAAACAAATCGCGTCACCGCAATACCCAAAAAGCCCGGCCTGATCAGCCGGGCTTTTTCGTGTTCATTGTCTCGATGCAGTCAGCAAGCTCACCCTTGCCTGACAATATCAACCGAGATCTCCACCGCCGCAATTGTGCCTCTGTTCTCAAGCCAGTGCGTGGTGTTCCTGTCCTCGGGCCAGCCCACTCCCGGCCCATAGTCCGTGGCGACTCCGTCTCGGTGGTCAGTGATCGTTCCTTGCAGTATGTAGACGGTGCCTGGTCTGTCTTTATGGTTATGAATCGGCCCGAAGACGCCCCCAGGATCGATGGTCACCAAACGCATTCTAAGTTGGCGCCCTGCCATACCCTCGATCTCAGAGTCGAGATCGACCGTTGCCAGTAACTTCACCGCCACCCCTTTCGTTTCAGGGGCCATCTGTTCATTGCTCATCGCGCTCTTCTCTGTACAGACAGGGTCTGACTAGAAGTAAACACCCTTAAAGGTGTGATCAGTCGGGAGGCGACAAAGGGTCAAACCCAGACTCATGTGGCTTCTTTTTTTTGGGGGCCGTTCGGACGGTGACGGAGGAGCTGACGCTCAGGGAAGCAGTTCAGAATTTGATGATTAATGAAAAGAGGTACAAAACACCCGATGAATACATCGGGTGTTTGGTGATACAGGTGTAAACCTATTTCAGGACTGAATAACTGTCTTCCTTGTCGATAGATGACTGAAGAAACTCTGCTATCAGCGATGTAATCTGCTGTTGAATCACCTCACGCGGGCGGCCGCTGTCGCCATCCCGGCAAATGATGCCATCGCCAGGTACGTCTTCTTCGAGCATTGCCTCTGCGCCAGGTTTGCACATCGACATGAAGCTGAAATGGCTCGCGTCGCTGATTTCGACGTAACGGCTTGACGCCGGAGGCAGGCGTTTGGCCAGGTTGGCAGACTCCAACTCGGCGGGAAGGTCGTGCGACGGTACGCCGGCAGCGATCACCAGCGTGGGTACCGGCAGCGCGGCCAGGCTTTCATCGGTCAGGCCCCGTGAAAGGCCCAGGTCCAATGTCACCACGGCAGTGACGCGTTTATCGCGCAAATCGGCGGCCAACGCGGCCTTTGATTCTGCGGTGCTTGCGGGGCTTATCTTTCCATAGACGGTGCAACTTGCTAACTGCGGGTGGGCTTTGCAGTCTTGCGCGAAGCGGTCTGGATCGAAACGAGCACCGGCGATCTCCAGGGCAGTCCAGCCGCCGAGTGAATGGCCCACTACTGCAATTCGGTCATTGGCGACCAAGCCGAATTTTTCAGGTTGAGTCGTGACGCTATCAATGGCTCGGCGCACATCACCGGGCCGCTGCCATAACTGCGCCGCTGCTTGAGGGCTACGGTCATGAGTGGTGGTGCCAGGGTGATTGATTGCAGCGACGATAAAACCCCTATGAGCCAGAGCACTGGCAAGCCAGATCTGGTTGCTCCAGTTACCTCTGTACCCGTGGGAGAGCACCAGCAATGGATGCTTGCCAGCAGCGGGCGGCGCGTCACGAACGGCAGAAGCCCCGACGAACACCACATCATCGCCAATCATTTGCGTGGCGGCGGTAGTTGCACTGGGGTACCAGACGACCATCTCCAGTGAGCGGTCATTGTGCGCGTCCGCCAGTGTGGAAGAGTGGAAGCCGACAGGGTTCTCGTCAGCGAGTGCGATAGTAGTAAGACAGGTCAAAAACAGGGCGCCGAAAGCTATTTTCAATGTCGTTTCTTCCTTGATTAGATAAGTGCATAGCAACTTTAGCCATTAGGCGCATCCACCTTCGTACGGAGTCGAAGTTAATGTGGCCGCCTATACGCACGGGCATTAAAGCCCACCTTCGAACCGCCGTGCATAACTTTGATCGTTGAACCTCACCTCAGGAAGGCAAATACCGCCTAACCCTCGTATCCAATACCTTGATCAGTGCAGGCTCCATGTACTGATAAACATCAGGTATGTCCAAACAAACAACGCGTTTGTCCACCAGCTCCGAACCAAATCGAGCCACCAGTTTGTTGCGATGAATCGGCTCCATGACAAATACCAGTTCAGCCCACTGCAGCAGTTCCAGGCTGACTGGAACATACGCATCGTTGCTAATTCCCGCCGACGCAGTTTCCACGCCCGGCCAGTCAGCAAAATGGTGTTCGGCCGTGGGGCTGCGCAGGCGGTTTTGGCTGCAGATGAAAAGTACGTTCAACATCGGGTTAACTCCAAACAGTTAACGTGACTCGGGCTCAGGCCAGCGCGATTACCGAGTTACCGCCGCGCTCCGGGTGCCCGCAAACGCACGCGCGCCATCCACACGCAGCTCTCGCGACTGAAGCACTTCCCGCGGTGTGCAGTGCGCTTGCTGCCGCACAGCAGCTCGTGCACGACCAATGATATCCTCACAAAATAAATCTGAGAATCATTTGGCCGGCCTCCCCACCTCACGGAGGTGGCGCAAAAATCAAGGTGCGAACTTAGTCTTTTGCTGTGAAGAGGCCGTGATGAAATTCTGTGGCATAGACCTGCATTCGAACAACAGTGTTGTGGTGGTGACCGACGAACCCGGGCCATCTACAGAGGTCCAAGCAGGTGACGGCATCGCGAATGATCTAAGGCCTCTGGCGTGCTTCATTCAAGGGCGAAGCCAGTAGTTCACACACTTTAGGGTGCGCCGGATAAATTTCAGTAGGCTCGGATTCTGCCCGGGGCAGGCGCCGACTGCTGCTCTCGTCCAATGCTCCCTTATCGGAGTACGAAAATGACTCAGTCAATGCGGTTCTTCCTATCAATCTTCCTGGCGACAGCATCATTGGCGTCAGCGAGCCTCCTGAACAATGCAGGTGCGGCAACCGCCGAGGATCTGAATGCCGACTCCCGGCAAGCGTTGCAAACTCTTTACAAGGCCACTCCATTTGCCGAAACCATTTCGCACAATGCCAAAGCGGTGCTTGTCTTCCCGAAAATCATCAAGGCCGGCCTTGTGTTTGGTGGCAGCTATGGCGAAGGCGTGCTGATGAAGGGCTCGAAAGTGGAGGGTTATTACAACTCCGTAACGGGATCATGGGGGCTGCAGGCAGGCGCCCAATCGTACGGTTATGCGGTGTTCCTGATGACTGATAAAGCCGTGAATTATGTACGTGAGACCAAAGGCTGGGAACTCGGCGTGGGACCCACCGTTGTCGTGGTTGACGAAGGGGTCGCGAAGAATCTGTCGAGTTCGACACTAAAGGATGATGCCTACGCGTTCATATTTGACCAGCAAGGGTTAATGGCTGGGGTCAGCATCGAGGGCACGAAAGTCTCCCTTATCAAGCGCTGAAACCCGTCCATCAAGGCGCCTTGCATAGTCCGCAAGACGCCCGGACAGAGTGTTATCACCGTCCTCGCCAAGAGGAGGCCTAATGAATCTTCTAACCAGATGTAAGGGTGCATGTATTCCTCTGGTGCTGTGCGTGGCGGTGTTACTGACATTGGTGATTTCCTGCAGTACATTGCCGAGGATAGTGCCAGACATGGCTCATGCTCCCTCTGCGCCAGTGCAACTCGACGGGATACACGGACCTCTGTCAGCCGAGCGCAGCAAAGCCATTCTCGACCGACTCAAGTCCACCGGCGCAGAAACCAACATCTTCGATGTGCACCTCGCTATCGAAGAATCCGTTGCCGGTAGCCCGCTAACGGAAGGAAACAAGGTCGATTTGCTGCAGGACGGCCCCAGCACCTACCAGTCGATGATCAAAGCCGTGGAAGCCGCGCGCGACCACATCAACATGGAGACCTACATCTTTGACGATGATGAAGTCGGTCAGCGCTTCGCCGCCGCACTGATCGCTCAGCAACACAAAGGTGTACAGGTCAATCTGATCCATGACAGCGTCGGAACCCTTGGAACACCCTCAGCGTTTTTCGCTCGATTGACCGAAGCCGGCGTCAAGGTGCTGGAGTACAACCCGGTCAATCCGGCGACGGCCAAAGCGGGCTGGGACGTGAACCAGCGCGACCACCGAAAGCTGCTGATAGTGGACGGTCGTATTGCCTTTCTCGGCGGGATCAACATCAGCAGCGTCTATTCGGGGGGCTCGTTCAGCTCTCACTCCAAGACTCGCCCAACGGGTGATTTGCCCTGGCGCGATACCGACTTGCGCATCGAGGGGCCCGTAGTTACGGATCTGCAGAAGCTGTTCATCGGTACTTGGACTACCCAGAAAGGTGAACCACTCGCGGCTCGCCAGTACTTTCCGCCACCTGAGCGCAAAGGCACCGAGGTGGTGCGCGCCATCGGCAGCTCGCCAGATGAGCCGTTCAGCCTGATCTACGCCACGTTGATTTCGGCGCTGCATAGCGCGCAGACCGAGATATGGCTGACGAACGCCTACTTTGTGCCCGACCCGCAATTGCTGGCGGCACTCAAGGAGGCGGCGGCACGTGGAGTCGACGTCAAGCTGGTGCTGCCCAGCAGCACCGATTCGTGGCTGGTGTTCCATGCTGGACGCGCCTACTACAGCGAGTTGCTGAAGGCCAACGTCAAACTTTACGAACGCCGTGATGCGCTACTCCACGTCAAGACTGCAGTCATCGATGGCGTGTGGTCGAGTGTCGGCTCCACCAACCTCGACTGGCGCAGCTTCCTGCATAACGATGAAGTCAACGTGGTTGTGCTGGGCACCGGGTTCGGAAAAAAGATGCAGGCGGCATTCATGGCTGATCTGGCCAAATCGAACGAAATCAAGCTGGAAAAGTGGCAGCGCCGCTCGTTCGCGGTGAAAGCCAAAGAGCAGATGGCGCGACTCTGGGAATACTGGCTATGAGTCGAGTGGCGCGTCGCTGGGATGCGCTGTTCTGCTCCCTGATTGGTATTTCGCCAACCTACCGAGTCACCGCCGCACTCCGCGTCCCCGCAAACGCACTCGTACCCAGCCAACGCCACAAGCTTTCCGCATCCTTCACCGCACCATCCACTCGAAGCTCTCTCGACTGAAGAACCTCCCGCGGCGTGCGGTCGCCCGACCACACCTCGGTCAACGCGCGCACGCTGGAGTCGACGACGAGGGTCAGTTCGCGGCCAGGGTCGTCGCGGCACAGGTCGGCCACGCCCTCCTCGACCACGAGCCACCACGCTTGCTCGCCGGGCCGAGCGTCGCGGAATTTGAAGTGGATGACCACCGGTCGGGACGGGAATGTTTCGATGCGCACGAACCGGCGCACGTCCCACATCAGCAGGCCCGCGTCGAGTTCGTCATCGCGCAGGCGACTGCCGATCCAGCGCGCGCCCCAATGACCCAGCGCCATGATGATGGGGCGCAGTTCCTCGCCCGCCTCGGTCAGGCTGTACTCCCAGACTTTGCCGGTGGCCGTGCGGTGCACGACGCCGATTTCTTCCAGATGGCGCAGCCGCTGTGCCAGCAGGTTGGTGGACATCCGGGGTACGCCGCGGTGCAGTTCATTGAAGCGCTTACTGCCGCACAACAGTTCGCGCACGACCAAGGGTGTCCAGCGCTCGCACAGTGCTTCGGCACCGCGTGCAACCGTGCAGAACTGACCGTAGCTTTCTTCCATCGTCCGGGCTCCGCAACTGAAACGCTTCAGATTTTGAACTAGCCCCGCCACTTCGCCACGCGCACGCTGAAACCTCGAAAGCCATCCGTCAAAGGAGAACGCCATGACCAAGGTAGCCATTATTCAGCGCCCGCCAGTGCTGCTCGATCGCAGCGCGACGATCGCCCGGGCCGTGCAATCGGTCGCGGAGGCAGCGGCGGCGGGAGCCTCGCTGATCGTTTTGCCCGAACAGTTTATTCCAGGTTACCCGTCATGGATCTGGCGGCTGGCGGCAGGAAGGGACGGGGCTCTAATGGGCCAGTTGCATGCGCGGCTGCTGGCCAACGCCGTCGATATCGCGAACGGTGACCTGAGCGAATTGTGCGAGGCCTCCAGAGTTCACGCCGTGACGATCGTGTGCGGCATCAATGAATGCGACCGGCTCCATGGCGGCGGCACGCTCTACAACAGCGTAGTCGTTATCGGCGCGAACGGCGAAGTGCTCAATCGACACCGCAAGCTGATGCCAACCAATCCCGAGCGCATGGTGCATGGCTTCGGTGATGCAACCGGGTTGCGCACGGTCGATACACCGGTCGGCCGCGTTGGCACGCTCATCTGCTGGGAAAGCTACATGCCGCTGGCACGCTATTCACTGTATGCCCAAGGGGTGGAGATCTACGTCGCACCCACGTACGACAGTGGCGATGGCTGGATCAGCACGATGCGCCATATCGCACTCGAAGGCCGCTGTTGGGTGCTCGGCAGCGGCACCTTGCTGCGTGGCAGCGACATCCCCGACGACTTCCCGGCGCGTGCGCAACTGTTTCCCGATCCGGATGAATGGATCAACGACGGCGACTCGGTGGTGGTCAATCCGCAAGGCCGGATCGTCGCCGGTCCATTGCACCGCGAGGCCGGCATTTTGTATGCGGACATCGACGTCGCACTCGTGGCGCCAGCGCGGCGAGCGCTCGACGTGACCGGCCATTACGCGCGCCCTGACATTTTCGAACTGCAGGTGCGGCGCACGCCGGCGACGCCGGTGCGCTACATCGACGAGTGAAGGTAGGCAACGTTCAGGCGATCCATGCCATCTCTGGCGGTATCGCCTGACAATTGATCAAGGAGTCATGCCATGAGCATTGAACGGTCTTACAAGGGCAGTTGTTTTTGCGGCGCAGTCGAGTTCACCGTCAGCGGCGAGCCGGCCGCGATGGGCTATTGCCATTGCGAGTCGTGTCGGCATTGGTCAGCAGGGCCGGTCAATGCCTTCACGCTGTGGAAACCCGAGGCGGTGCAAGTGACTCGGGGGGCTGACAACATCGGCACCTTCAACAAGACGCCGCAGAGTTACCGCAAGTGGTGCAAGACATGCGGTGGGCACCTCTTCTCTGAACACCCGGGAATGGGGCTGATCGACGTGTATGCCGCGGTCATCCCGGATCTCGCGTACTCGCCAGGCGTTCACGTGCACTATCAGGAGAGCGTGCTGCGTATCAAGGATGGATTGCCCAAGCTGAAGGATGTCCCCAGCGAACTGGGAGGATCGGGCATCAGCGTGGACGAATAGCGCTTGCACGTACAAATGAAAACGGGCGCCTTGTCGGGCGCCCGTTTTGTTTAGTGTCGCGTGCTGCGAGTAACGCTGATCAGTGCGACTTCTTTGATAACGACGTCCCGGCTTTACTCAACCCTTTCGCGTTGTGATCCCCTGGTGTCGAGGCCGAGATCGCAGTGGCCTTGGCCACGCCGCGCGTAGCTTTGGAATGGGCGATACCTGAAGTCGTTGCGCCATGACCGCGCTCACCATTGCGATCATTGCCGTAGTGGTTTCCGCTTTCGCCGTGGTCGTTACTTGCCTCTATTTCTGACATTGTTTCGCCTAGGCCCCCTCGAATACACCAAAAGTGATGGCAAACTGCTAGTCCCTTCACGGTGTCTCAAGTACCGATTGGAATCGTTGGCTCTGCAAGATCGATCCGGAGATAGGCCTGGCGACAAATGACCTGTGGCGAGGGGACGGTGTCAGGTTTTTGATCGGCATTTCTTCACCCCGGCTCAATTACATGGAGTAAGCGTGCATGCCCTTCCCCCCTCGCTTTCTTGAGCACTACCGCAAAGCCGACCGCATCATGCTGGGCCTGATCTGGCTGATGTTCTTCTTCGCGCTGGTCCTGGCGTTCTGGCACGACACCTTTATCCAGGCGTTTGTGGTGGGCGGTGGCACGAGCCTTTTGCTGACGGTGCTGTATCGCGCCATCGGCGGAACGCGGTGGATGCGCTGTTTTCTGGCCATCGGTTTGATGGTCATGGCCGCGTTGCACATCAATCAGGCCGAGGGCGTCATCGAATCCCACTTCGGGATTTTCGCGTTGCTGGCGGTGCTGACGTTTTATCGCGACTGGCTGCCGATTCTGGTCGCTGCGGCGACGATTGCCGGGCACCACGTGGTTTTTCATGTTTTGCAGCATCAGGGTTTTCCGGTGTTCGTGATGGCGCATCACGGCGGATGGACGATGATTTTCGTTCACGCCTTCTATGTGGTGATGGAGACGGTCGCCCTGCTCTATCTGTCCGTGCACAGTCAGGCCGATGCGGTGGAGAGTCAGGACATGCTGGACAAGATGCTCGCCGCCACATCACAGCTCGCCGTCGATGCGGGCAAGGGCGACAAGGCCACCATCCATGTCTCGCTCGCGGAGCGTTTCGATCAATTTCTGGCGCAGATTACTGCGTTGGTTGACGGGGTGGTTCGCGACTCTCACGGCCTCGGTGAACTGGGCCACGAACTGGCCAAGGCGAGCACTACGCTAGAGAAAGGCGCCCGGCATCAACTTACGGAAATTGCCCAGATGACAGGTTCAGTGCAGCGCATGGGCGACGCGATGGAGCACATTGCCGTGCACGTCGAGCATGCCGCTGAACATGCCTGCCAGGCCAGTGTGCAAATCACTCGCGGGCAGGAAAGCGTGAACCGCGCCCAGCATGAAATCACGCAGCTGGCGTCACGCATCAAAGGCACCCACTCAACCGTGCAGGTGCTGGCGGGCCAGGCGGAGCAAATCGGTACGGTGCTGGAAGTCATCAGCAGCATTGCCGAACAAACCAACCTGCTGGCCCTCAACGCCGCCATCGAAGCCGCCCGCGCTGGCGAGCAAGGCCGGGGCTTTGCCGTGGTGGCGGATGAGGTGCGCAGCCTGGCGCAGCGCACGGCCATCTCCACCACGGAAATCAGGGCGATCATCGAGGCCTTGCAGCAAGGCAGCCGCCAAGCGGTCGAGGCGATGCATGCCAGCCATGAAGGTGTGGAACGTTGTGTCGAGGACAGTCAACTGGCGGCGACGATGTTGCAGGCGATTGGCAGCGACATCTCGCACATCGATGAACTCAATGGGCGCATTGTCACCACCACTCGTGAGCAATCCACAGCAAGCTTCGAGATTGTCGGGCGTTTGCAGTCGGTGCAGACCATTGCGCAGAACACGGCGGATGATGTGGAGACGCTGGCGCTGAGTAGCCAGCGGTTACCGCCGATTGCGGTGAGGCTGGATGCGTTGGGTCGAACCTTTCATCAGTGATTTTCAACGCGCAACTGCTTTGGGTCGTTTGCTACTCGTTACCACTATAGCGATCCGACAGACAAATACTTATAGAGCATAGTTAATTCTTTGTAGTTGATTTTTAAACACACTCTTTGAAACGCAGTTCAAACGCCTCTGCGCCCTGCCGTTTCTGGTCATCAGCGGCCCATAGGATTAGTCCAGAGCTGCTGTACCTTTTCGAACCTCGGCGAGGTGCTTTGACGCCAACCAAATCATTTACACGGAAGATGTCCTGCGCCTAACTCACCTGAGAGGTGGTCTTGATGGCCGCGTACTCACCCTTGAGTTGCTCAAAGCCATATTTGCTTTCAAGCCTTTTGACGATGGCCCCCTTTCTAGGCTAACGCGCAATGCTATCCCATCCATCCACTCAGCAACCCTGCGCCCAGCGCCACCAACGCCGTATTGAGACAGACCAGCGCGAAGCCAAACCTTACCAGGTCGCCCTCTTCCGTGGCCTGGGTTTTGGCAAGTCCCAGGATCAGCATGACGATCGACAGCGAGCCCAGTGCCGCATGCCCTGCCGAGCTGTTCTGTACCGCCGCCAGCAACAATCGAGAGGGTTCGGGCAACATCGCGATGGCCGGCATGAAGATCGCGTTGCCGCCTACATTCGACCCCGTCATGTAGCCTGACAGCGCGCCAAACAGGGCCACCAGCGATGTCGCGGCGGTGGGCGACAGGCCCGCCAGCAGTTGCATCAAACCCGCCAGGAAACCAGCCTTCACCATCATCTGCGACATCGCGAGAAAGAAGAAAATGGTCAGCAATGGCCGCTTCGCGCGCGCCGCCAACGCAGCAGGCACACTGACGTCGGACGCTGTTTGGCGTGGTGTGTTGCGCGTGTGAAATCCTAGTCCGATCAGTACCAGAATCAGTGCCAGGCCCGGTGAGGCCAGTGGCTTCCAAGTGACTCGGGCACCCTGTACGACCCAGCTATCCTGCCAGGAGGTGATCGTCCACACCATCTTCAACGCGACGATGTAGACAATCAACAACAGATACGGCCAGGCCTGACGCGGCCATTGCACCGCACCGCGCTCGTCATCGCTGCGGCGAAGGCGCCACAGCCCGGCAGAGAGTACAGCTGCTGCCGTCACCAGGCCCGCGGCGACACCGGCCACTTCCGGCCCCAGCCACCGACTGGCACTGTAAAGCACACCCACAAACAGCAACCAGAAAACGCCCAGCGCCCTCCACTCCTGCGACTCACGAACGCCTGCCAGATAGAGCGCCACCGCACTGAGGGCGAAAAAAACCGGTGCGCTGGTAAGTGCCGAGGTCGAAGCCAGCGCGGCGGCGTCCAGGTGAGCCAGCGAGGCGCCAATGACCGTTGCCAGGCCCAGCGTTCCCCACGGCATGATTGCCATGCCGGCCAGCGCTATGCGTAGCGCGACCCGGCGCTCGAAGAGGCTGAGCAGCAGGGGCACCGTTGCGATCAATGACACGCCGAAGCCGGTCATCGCTTCCAGTAACGGTGCCAGTCCGAGGACGATAAACGCCACTTGATCGCCGCGGCGCAAACCCAGTGAACGCACCCATTGGCTAAGCGCCAGGTTGACGCCCAGGCGCTCGATAAAAATCACGAAGGCCAGACCCGGCACGATCACGAAGGCCGTACTTGCAAACAACACGGCGGTATCTTGAGCGGCGGCCACCATACTACCCGGGTGCCACGCGTCGGCGGCGCCGGCGAGCCAGAGCACCACGACCAGCAGAGTGCCGGCGATGGCAGCGTGAACGGGGGGCCGGCGCAGCACGACGAGCATGGCTGTCACCAACAGGACAGGGGAAAGATGAAACAGTGCGAGCATGCCAATTATCCTGTGTGAGTTCCCGATCAAGGCTGCGAGAGCAGTCTGCAGGCAAGATAATATTTCTCGTAGCTAGATAAAGGGCCGCTGTTTTCTGGTAGTTTTCGAGAAAATTTCTCGCGGACTTACCATGGCAAAAAACGACGCTGCCTCTGAATCGCTGGACAAATTCGACCATGCCATCCTGGACCTCGTCCAGCGCGACAACACCACACCGCTGCGCCTGATGGCCGAGCAGGTCAATCTCTCCACGGCCGCCGTGCAGCGCCGCATCAAGCGGATGGAAGAAAGGGGCGTCATCACGGGCAATGTAGCCATCGTTGACCCGACCGCCGTAGGACGGCCGATCACAATCATTGTGGAAGTGATGGCCGAGCGCACGAGCATCGAGGCACTGGAGGCGATGAAGGCACACTTCGCGGTGCCCGAAGTTCAGCAGTGCTACTACGTCACCGGCGAAGTGGATTTCGTCCTGGTGTTAACCGTTGCCAGCATGCAGGAATACCAGGCGTTGGCGCGGCGATTGTTTGCCGAGAATGCCAACGTAACCTGGTTCAAGACCATCGTGGCGCTGGACCGTGTGAAAGTCGGGCTTGATGTACCGAGCGTGCCTTGGTAAACACTGGTTCAAGAGCGTCTTGCGCAGAATCGCCCCCCCTGTACCAACTTAAACCTCCCTGCGATATCCCCCACGATCAGAAAAAATCCCCCATAAACGGGCTGTATTACCCGCATCCTGCGTGAACTTTTATTGGCCCGGAAATCAGATTGCGCCGCCAGCAGGGAGTTATGGGCTGTTGAATTTTTTGGCATAGAGAATGCTGTGCGTTCACTAGTGCATTAATTGAAAGTTTGAAGTTGTTAGCACGGGCAAAACAGCCTTGCTAAAACACCAGCGCCGCAGATCAGCCGCGCATTGCCAGCCCTTCTGAGGAGTTACCTTCATGAGAAGTCAGCCGCTAATCCTCACGTTGATACTCATGCTCTTCATCTTTTGGATTGGGGCAGCCTGGAGTCTTTTCATCTTTTTCAGCAGTTAAGCGTTGTTTCTGTTGCGGACAGGATGAAGTCCAGGTCGAAGACCGGAATAACCCCGGTAGCAGTAGCGCGAGCGAAACCAACAGGCTGCTCATGACTCAGGTAGCCGAAGTGTTCAAGGCTGAGTTCCCCCTTTTTCCATTCCCCTGGTCGAATGTTGATCGAGCGTTTCCCACTCTCCGATATACCGACTTGCCCGGTTGGCTCACGCATTGTCAGCCGAACTAACAGCCAGGCTCTTTTTTTAATAGAAAGAAAGGGAGGGCATTGCTGCCCTCCCCTGCGCTTTCCACGCTTTTTGCGACAGTACTGATCAGGACCTCAAGTGGCGAGAATGAAGTCTGTCGCAGTGACGGTTGTTGCATCGGCCACACCGACCAGGCGGATGGAGTCAGCTCCAGCGAAGCTGACCAGGGTATCCGCACCGACATCGGCGATGGTGATGTTGCCGGCAAAGGTCGCAGCCGTGATGTTGAACGCGGAGATATCGAGCCGGTCCTGGCCTCCTCCCGCGATGGCATCGAAGCCGATGATCTGATCGGTCCCGAAGCCCGCTGCGAACATGAAGATATCGTTGCCACTGCTGGCAACCATCATGTCGTTGCCGGCACCACCCGTGACCGTATCGTTGCCCGCACCGCCATCGATAAAGTCATTGCCGATACCACCCAACAAGGTGTCGTTAGCGTCACCACCCAGCAGCGTATCGTTGCCGTCGCCGCCCTGGAGCAGATCGCTGCCGGTACCGCCATCCAGGCTGTCATCGCCCAGTCCGCCGAGCAACGTGTCGTTGCCTGCCCCACCATTCATTACATCCGCCCCGTCACCGCCGTCGAGGCTGTCATCGCCATTGCCGCCGTTCAGGGTATCCGTGCCTATGCCACCGAACAGTTGGTCGTTACCGGCGTCGCCATTCAGTGTGTCGTTGCCGCCGTTGCCGTTGAGGATGTCGTTGCCGCCGCCACCATTGAGGGTGTCATTCCCCACCCCGGCGGTGATGACGTTGTTCAGCCCGTTGCCGTTGCCGGCGAAGTTGCCGACTCCGGTGTAGGTCAGGTTTTCGACATTACCGCCCAGCGTGTAGCCGGCCAGCGAAGTCTGCACGGTGTCCGTACCGCCACCCGCCACCTCGACCACCACGTCTGCGGCTGCATCGACAATGTAGGTATCGTTGCCGGCGCCCCCCACCATCCGGTCAACCCCCGCACCGCCATCGAGGAGGTCGTTGCCCACCCCGCCGGTGATGGTGTTGGCCAGTGCGTTGCCGGTACCGGTGAAGTTACCGGCGCCGGTATAGGTCAGATTCTCGACGTTGGCACCGAGCTGGTAGCTCGTGAAACTGGTTTGCACCAGATCGGTACCACCACCCAGCGCCTCGGTGACAAGGTCACCGACGTTGTCGACCACAAACGTGTCGTTGCCGGCACCGCCGTTCATGGCATCCGCGCCAAGCCCACCGTTGAGGGTGTCGTTGCCGTCCTCGCCATTGAGGATGTCGTCGTCGTTGCCGCCATTGAGGATGTCGTTGCCAGTGCCGCCAAACAACTGGTCGATACCAGCCAGGCCATTCAGCGTATCGTTCCCGCCCAGGCCAAGCAGTACATCGTTACCTGCGGTGCCGGTGAGGGTGTTCGCCTGTGCGTTACCCTGCAGCACTACGCCACTCAGTACCGCAACCGCCGCCGTTGCCGCAGAGGTCAGCGACTCCAACGTGCCGAAGCCGTCGTTGTAGCGCACGATCACCCGCAATTGCAGGTTGCCCTGCGCCACACCCGGGGTGAAGGTCGAGGCAGTCGCGCCGTTGATGTTGGTGAAGGAATCACCGACACCTTGCTGCCATTGGTAGCTGAAGGTGCCCAGCCCATCCACATCGGCAATCCCGGCAGTCAGCGCGGTCAGCACCTGTCCTTGATCCGGCGTCGTGTCGCTGATCAGCAACGCGCCTGTCGGTGCGTCGTTGACGTTGTCCACCGGCCCTACGATGTTGGACGAAACGCTTTCGGCCACACCGAAGTCATCCACGTAACCGATCACCACGCGCACTTCCTTGTCGACCTGAGCCTGGCCAAGCGCGAGCGTGCTACCGGTAGCGCCGGCGATGTTGACGAAGCCAAGCCCGTCGTTCGCCTGCCACTGGTAGGTGAACTGCGGATTGCTCAAGCCATCAACGTCGATGATGCTCGACGGGTCAGCGGTCAACACCTGGTTCTGCACAGCAAGCCCGGTAACGGTCGCCCCTTCGGTCGGCGCACTGTTTCCGGACGAGTCGACGATCTCCAGCGTGCCCTTGGCATCCTGGTACACCGCCCGGACGCGGATGTTCAGACCCGCCTCATCGGCCCCCACCCGGAAGGTGCTGCCAGTCGCCCGCGATGCCTCGCCAGCGGCGAGAAAGGTGATGTCTTCATAGACACCCGTACCGGGAATGTTTTCGACCTGCCAGTAGTAAGCCACCCCACCGGTCACCGCACCGGTCGGATTGGCCACGCTTTGGTTGTCCGCGTCGCGTACCGCCGAACCACTGACGCGCAGCAACTGGCCGGCGACAGGCGTATCTTCACGCGCACCGGTAGCCGCATCGAGGATTGCCAGATGACCCGATGGGTCGTTGTTTTGCGCGGTGCCGACTCCGGACGATAGTGCAACGTCAGCGAACTGCAGACGCTCGATGCCCGTCAGGCGATCGACGCCATCACGCCCTGCCACCGAGTCGGTCACAATGACCGTGTCGCCATCGATCTCGACGCCGTATTCCGCAAAACTACCGGAGAACAACGCCGTGTCGAAGCTGTCATTGCCGGTCAGAATCTCCCGCACGATGACCAACTGGCCCGGGTTGTAAGTACCGTTCAGCATAAACGGCACCAGCGGCTCCATGCTGTCGAACGTGGCGATTTCATCGCCAGTGCCATCAGGGTTCTCCCGTACGCTGATGCGTACGTTCAGCCACTTGTCACCATCGATGATGTCGTCACCACCGCGACCTTCGATCAGGTCGCTTCCGCTACCGCCGAGGATGATATTGCCGCCATCGAAGAACGTCGCTCCGGCGGGCAGCAGATCCGCCAGGCCGTCGATCAGGTCAATGTTGGTCAGCACACTGCCGGTTGCACCCGCGGTGGGCAGCGACGTGGCATCTTCGTTGTCACCGCGCAGGAAGTCACCGTACGACGAACCCGACAGACCTTCCATGATGTCGAAACGCACCTGCGCCGAAGCACCAGAACCCGGTACCGGCGGAACATCGAAAAAGCGGTCGGTGAAATCGATGGACACGCCCTGGGCGAGCCCCTTGAAGGTTGCCCAGTCATAGCCGGAGCCGCCGATATAGCGGTCACCCAGGCCGAGACTGCCGACCATGATGTCGTCGCCGCCCTCGCCGTTGAACTTGTCGTTCTCGCCACCGCCGATGTACACATCGTGGCCGATGATAGGGTCGTTGCCGAGCGGGTCGAAGTTGTCGCCAGGTGCACCGTCCGAAGTGCCCTTCTCGATCCAGTCGTCACCTTCGTTGCCCATGTCCTGTTCGTTGGCTTTGCTGCCCAGAATGAAGTCGTTGCCGTGGCCACCAATTGCCTCGGAAGCGTCCTCGCCGGTCACGATGAAGTCATTGCCGAACCCGCCAATGATCAGGTTGACGCCGTTGCCACCGTGCAGCACGTCGTTGCCGTCGCCACCCTGGATATTATCGTCGCCGCCGCGGTCGGTGATGATGTCGTCGCCGGCGCCACCGCGCAGTTGGTCGTTGCCGTCACCGCCTTCGATGCGATCGTTGCCGCCGTCGCCCCAGACCGTGTCATCGCCTTCACTGGCGACGAGGATGTCTGCATTGTTGGTACCGCCCAGCACGATGTGCTCATCACCCGTGTACTTGATGTAGTTGGTGTCCGGCCCCGCGGTCAGCGGGTTGTCGCGGAACACCACCTGCTCGCCGTTCTCGCCAAGCGGATCGGCGTTGCCCAGGCCATCGTTGTACTGCTTGCTCTGGTCCCTTTCCAGATAAAACCCAGGGTCCGAGAACACCAGGCCCGGCAAATGCGTAGCCGAGGTGTTGGCCATGATCAGCTTGGCGAACGAGTTGCTTTCCAGTTCGGCATTCATCGACAGGCCAGCGGTACGCTCCAGATAGTAGAAGCGGTCGCCGTCCTGCAGTTTTTCCAGCTGGTTCTCGAACACGAAGTTGAAGGTCGAGCCGAGCATGCCGCCGAACGGAGTTTTCGCTTCAGCCAGGCCGCCGATCCACAGGTCGATGGCATCGACGCCCGTGATAGTCACACCCTTGAGATCGTCGGCAGTACCCAGCAGCCCATCCTTGCCGGCCCGCGTTACGTTGGCCCAGTCACCGGTGCCGTTGAGGAAGGCCATGCGGTCAGCCGGCGCCCCCGTACCACCGAATACCAGCGCCATGGCTGCAGCGCGTTTGTCTTCCAGGGTGGTCGCTGTCGTGATCGACTCATGGGTGCCATAGGCCGCGATGAAGTTGATCAACGACTCCGGATGTTTGAGGTGCTGCACCAGATCAACCCAGCTGGTGTACGGCTTGAGTTGGGTATCACCGGTCTGGCTGTAGATGTCGCGGCGGATCTCGTTGAGTGAGGGGATCCCCACGTCGCGGCCACGGGCGATGTTGATCGCCGGCAAGTCGAGCGGCAGGCCGAGCAGGTTATTGCGCAGCGCCTCGGTCACGAACTCGTCGATTTCGTTACCGGCTTGCCGAGTCACCCCACGTATGATCGCACTGGTCGCATCCTCTGGCGTCACGCCACTGGCGGCGTACGCCAACGGGTTGAGGAACGCCGCGATCAAGCCAAGTTGCTGATCGGGATCAGCGCTGTTCGGATCGCCCACTACGTTGAAATTGACGTCATAGCGATCGACGGTCTCGGTCAGCATCGAGTGGCCAAACCGGTACACGGTGTGAGCGAACTCGGCGACGATCGAGGCATCGAGGTCGACGTCATAGACCTGAGTCGGTGCAAAGAACAGGTCGACGTTGGGCTGGATGGTTCGCGCGAACTCCTCGAACACCAGGTGCTGATACTGCATCTCGGTGCCGAACTTGGCAGCCTGGAACAAACGCTCGCCATTCCACACCAGCGCATCGATTTCGGCCTGGTTGGCGGGCAAGCCGCTCACCGGAGTCAGCAGCCACTCGTTGAGGAAGGCCAGGTCAGCCGAATCGAGCACGGTGTCCATGGTCTGCGCGACCAGCCGATTGTGCTCGGCGTGGAAGATCGCATGCACCGCGGTCAGGCCGATGTTCTCGTTGACCCGGCCGTCGCCGGCGATGTAGTGCGCATCCAGCAACTCGTTGTCGTAGGCCTGGTTGGCCCCGGTCTGCGGATTGACCGGCACTGCGTTGCCAATTTCGGAACCCGCGTCAGGCGCGAGCACGCCACCGCTGAACACCGGCGCTGCATTGTGGGCAATGTCGGCGAGGAACTGGTGACCGGTGCGCACCGCATTGGTCAGGTCAACGGGGGCAAGCGGATTGCCCTCGACAAGAACGTCATCCGCCGTGCCGCCCAGACCGTCAACACCCTTCATCACGACCATCGGGAAGCCGTTCGGCCCCTTGATGAAATTGCCGTAGGCGTCGGTCGCCAACAGCGGGCCGCTATTGACGTCGGCATCGGTCAGACGAATACCCAGGATGTCGTTGGCTTGCGCCTTGACCACCTTCCAGGTCGCCATACCGCCGATTTCGGTGTCGTCTGCGCCTCCAAACTTGCCGTCCGCCCCCAGGTCACGGTTAGTGATCAGCCTGCCGGTCGCGATGGGGCCGTTGTCGGTCAGCTCATAACCGCGCAGGAATACCTGGTGCGACGGGTGCGAGCTGTAGGTCTGGTTTTGGTCCACGAACGGCGACGTGGTGTTGGTGTGTTCACGGATGTCGTCGGCCGTGCCGAGAACGCCGTCCGCCCCTGGCTGATTGGTCGCGCGGGACAGCACCATGAAGTTGGTGTTACCCCCTGGCACATACAGCGGATCATCCGGTTGCAGCGGGATGAAGATGGTGCCCGAACCGCCTTTGGTCAGCAGGTCCAGCCCATGATCGAAGAACTGCCCGAAGAAGGTCATCCAGGCGTTGAACGGCGCGGACAACCCTGCGTCCGGCGCGGTGTTCTCGAACAGGTACACATCATGGTCGTCGGCAGTACCGAACTGACCATCCATGCCGGGGCTGGCGACTATCCGTGTGCCCTCCTTGAGCACGTCGTCGTTACCCGTCGCGCCGTAGTTGAGCACACCGTCCGCACCCACGTCGTACGCCGTGGCATAAGCCGCCGGGTTGTTCGACGTCTGGTCAACGATCAGATTGCTGATGGTGCGCGGCTGCGAATCAAACACGGCGCCGCTGGTCTGCTGATACGACGATCCCGGAATGGCCGGCGAACCGGGGCCAAAGAACCCCGCAGGAGCACCTTCCGCCGGATTGAAGACCGGATCGCTCACGCGCGGGAAGACGTTGTCGGCTGCACCGAACTCGGTGTTGTTGATGCCGTTGAGGTTCATCAGGTTGTTGTTCGAGCCATCGACCGTACGCAGACCCAACGGCGCGCGGATATTCGGGATCAGCGAAAGGATGTCCTGACCGTCCGCGTCAGCCTCGGCAATCTTGATCTGATCAAGAATGAAGTTGAGGTCGGAGCGGACCATGTGCAGGCCCTCGCCGCCCTCGGTGGCATTGACTACCGGTGCCTGCGCCGTCGGCACAACCGGCGCGCCGGGTTCCACCACGGCAGTCGGCTGCGAGAACAGCACTTCAGTCGTGCCATGACCATCCTGATAGATCGCCTTGACCCTCAGGGACAGCCCGGCAAGATCAGGCGAGACCTTGAAGGTGGTGCCGTCGGCGCTCTGGAACGCCAGGTCACCGGCTGGCAACAGAATGATGTCTTCGAACACGCCGGTGCCGGGGTCGGCTTCGAACTGCCAATAGTAGGACACCGAGGCGTTGTTGATAAAACCCTGCAGATTACCCACCGCGATGTTGTTCCCGTCGCGCACCCCGGCCACGCTCACCGTCAGTGTGTCGCCCACTGTGATTGCGCCGCCGTTTCCATCCGCGACGGTCGGCCTGCCCGTCGGTTGTGCGTTCAGCGCCGGCACCAGCACTCGCTGGGTATCGGCGAACTGCAGGCGTTCGATATGCAGCAAGGTATCGGTGCCGTCGCGACCCACTTCGGTATCGGTCACCGTCCAGACATCGTCCGCCACACTGGCCGTGCCGCGGTTGTCGAGCGTCACCACATACTCGGATTGAAGCCCGGTGAAAATGGCAGTGTCAAAGGCCGCCCCGCCCGTCGAGGTGCCGGGCAGGATTTCCCGCACGGCCTTGAGCTGACCCGGGTTATAGGTGGCGTCGAGCATGAATGGAATCATATCGACCATGCTGTCGAAGCTGGCGATCTCGGGGCCGGTATGATTGACGTCACCGACGTCATACACCGCAATTCTGACGTTGAGCCATTTGTCGCCATCAATCAGATCATCACCACCGCGGCCCTCGATCAGATCGCTGCCATTGCCACCCAGGATAATGTTGCCCGTGGCAAAGCCGGTGGTGGGCAGACCGGCATCGGCCAGAAACTGCTCCAGTCCGCGGATCAACGCCACATTGGTCAGCGCACTGCCCGTGGTGCCACCATGGTCGACGATAGTGATCGCATCAACATTATCGCCCTTGAGCACATCGCCGAATTGCGAACCGGACAAGCCTTCGACCTCGGCAAAACGGTCGAGTATCGAGGCCGGCGACGCGCCGACCGGATTGAACGGCCCGTTGTTCTGGTTTGGCGCGTTGCCGTGTGGCTGCGCCAGCGCGGCCATGGTCAGGTCAACAGTCACGCCGACTCTGTCATTTTTGTGGGTCACCCAGTCGAAACCGGACATGCCGTCCATATTGTCCTGGGCGTCGCTGCCGACAAAGATGTCATCGCCACCCTCGCCGATCATTTCGTCGAAGCCACCACCACCGACAAAGATGTCGTTGCCGATCACACCGTCATCGAGCAAAGGTGAGGCGTTATCGCCAGGTGCACCGTCCTGGGTGCCCTTCTCGATCCAGTCATCCCCTTCGTTGCCGGTGGCTGGCAGGTTGGTCTTGGCGCCGAGGATGAAATCATCACCCTGACCGCCGAAGGTGGTGCTCACGTCCTCGGTGGTGATGATGAAGTCCTGGCCATCGCCCCCCAGGATCAGGTTGCCTCCAACCAGCATGCTACCGGCGACGATCACATCGTTACCGGCATTGCCTTCCAGACGGTTGTCACCGAACGAGTCGGTGATGATGTCATCGCCCGCGCCGCCGAGGACCGCATCGTTCCCCGCGCCCCCTTCGAGGCGATCGTTGCCGCCGTCGCCGTAAACGGTGTCATCGCCCTCACCGGAGATGATGATGTCATTGTCGGCGGTGCCGCCGAGGACGACATGATCTTCACCGGTGTAATGCAGAAAATTACTGTCCGTACCCTCGGTGTCGGGGTTGTCGCGGATCACCAGCGACACGATTTCCACGCCGTTGATCATGAGGCCGCCCGTTGGATCGGCGCGACCGCCGACGCCCAGGCCAGTGTACTGATTGGCCTGATTCACCTCGAGGGTGAACGTCGGCGTCAGGAACACGGTGTTCGACAGGTGGGTGACATCGGTGTTGAGCATGATCAGCTTGGCAAAGGAGTTGTTTTCCAGCTCGGTGCCGAAGTTCAGGCCCGCGACGCGCGACAGATAGTAGAAGCGGTCGCCGTTCTGCAACGCCTCCATCTGGGTCTCAAACACGAAGTTGAACGACGAGCCGAGCATACCGCCGAACGGCATCTTCTCTTCGGCGAGGCCACCGACCCAAAAGTCAATGTCGTCAACGCCGGTAATCGTTACACCCGTCAGGTCGTCTGCGGTACCCAGCACCCCATCCCTGCCGGCCGTCGTGACGTTGGCCCAGTCACCGCTGCCATTGAGGAAGTCCAGGCGGTCAGCCGGCGCACCGGGACCACCGAATACCAGCGCCAGGGCAGCATCGCGTTTGCCTGCGAGCGTAGTCTCGGAAGTAATGGTGTCATGCGTGCCATAAGCCGCGATGAAGTTGACCAACGACTCGGGGTGTTTGAGGTTGTCCGCCCAGTCAGCCCAACTGATGTACGGTTTGAGTTGGCTGTCACCGGTTGATTGGTAAAACTCACGCCGCGCCTCATTCAACGTGGGGATGCCAGTGTCGCGACCACGCGCCAGGTTCAGGGCCGGCAAATCGAGGGGCAGACCGAGCAGATTGTTGCGCAACGCTTCGGTGACGAACTCGTCGATCTCGTTGCCGAGCTGGCGGGTCACACCGCGAATGATCGCCCCTGCCGCTTCGTCCGCGGTAGCCCCGCTGCCGGCGAACGCCAGCGGATTGAGGAACGCCGCGATCAGCCCCATTTGCGAGTCCGGGTTGTTCGGGTCAGTGAGCAGCGGATTGAATTCGGGGTCGAAGCGATCGACCGTCTCGGTCAACATCGAGTGACCAAAGCGGTACACCACGTGGGCGAACTCGGCGAGGATGGCCGGGTTGATCGAGGTGTCATACCCGTTGGGGGCCAGGAATTCGTCGACCTGCGGCTGAACGGTCCGCGCAAACTCCTCGAACACCAGGTGCTGATACTGCATCTCGGTGCCGAACTTGGCGGCCTGAAACAGCCGTTCGCCGTCCCACACCAATGCTGCGATTTCGGCGGGTGTAGTCGGTATCGCCGCGACGTCGTCGGCCAGCCACTCATTGAGGAACGCCAGATCGCCGGAGGCCAGGATGGTTTCCTTGGATTGCTGGACCAGGCGGTTGTGCTCGGAGTGGAACACATGGTGCACGGCGGTCAGGCCGATGTTTTCGTTCGCCCGGCCATCGCCGGCAATGTAGTGAGCGTCGAGCAGTTCGTTGTCGTAGGTCAGGTTGTTGCCGCCCGTGCCCGGTGGCTGCGCATTGCCGATCTCGGCGTCAGTATCCGCCTGCAGAACCCCGCCGACGACGACCGGCGCGGCATTGTGGGCGATGTCGTCAAGGAAGCCATGCCCGGTGCTCACGGCGCTGGCCAGACTGATCGGAGCATCCCGGTTGCCTTCGACCAGTTGCGTGACGTCATCAGCCGTACCGGCAATACCGTCATCGCCGTTACTGATGCGCATCACCACCTGCGGCATACCGTTCGGGCCGCGGATGAAGCTGCCATACGCATCGGTCGCCAGCAGCGGCACGTTGTGCACATCGGCGTCGGTCAGGTTGATGCCGAGAATGTCACGGGCCTGAGCCTTGACCACTGCCCAGGTCGCCATGCCGCCATTTTCGGCACCGCCATCATCGCCAGTGCCGAACTTGCCATCCCCGCCCAGATCGCGGTTGGTAATCAAGCGCCCCGTAGAAACCGGGTCACCTGCCGCGTTGAGAACGTACTCGCGCAGGAACACCTGATGCGACGGGTGCGAACTGTAAGTCTGGCTCTGGTCTACGAACGGCGAGGTGGTGTTGGGCTGGCCATCATCGGCAGTGCCGACAATTCCGTCCGCGCCGGCTGTACGCACTGCCCGTGGCAGCACCATGAAATTGGGGCTGCCCGGTACGAACAACGGATCGTCCGGCTGCAACGGAATAAACACGACGTCAGTACTGCTCTTGCTGAGCAGGTCGAGACCGTGGTCGAAGAACTGGCCAAAGAAGGTCATCCACGAGTTGAAACCGGCGGTCAGACCGGCGTCCGGCGACTGGTTGGGGATGAAGAACACTTGCGTGTCGTCATCCGTACCGAAGACACCGTCGGGACCTGGGCTGATCACCGGGTCGGCACCGCCGTTCGCCGCAACCGCGGCCGGGTTGTTGGCGGTCTGATCATTGATCAGGTTACTGATAATCCGTGGCTGCGGGTCGACCACCGACCCTGTCCCGGTGTATGACGCCAGAAACGAGGGATCAAGCAGGCGCGGGAAAGCATTGTCCGCGGCGCCAAACTCACTTTGCCCGGCGACCAGGTTGTTGTAGCTGCCATCGACGGTACGCAGGCCGAATGGTACCTGACTGTTGGGTAGCAAATCACTGAGGCTGGCGCCGTTGGCGTGCGCTTCTGCGATGAAAATTTGCTTGAGGATGAACTCCAGATCGGACTTGTTGAAATTGGCCATTTGCTTGCCCTCGATCTCTTTGGGGAAGGACACGGGACGATAAGAATCCGCCCACGCCCAGTCAGGTGCTGACTTGCGCAGTGTGTTGGTTCATTTTTTTTGGCGAGAGCAGTCGCGGGAAGGCAAAGCCGTTACAAGGCCCCCCCGGGATGCGCGCCTGGAATTCGCGAAAGAATGGCTCGCTGTGCGATCAGGCAGAGCGAACCCCAGCCCTGGGCGGGCCATGGAAACTTGAAGTCAAGGCGAACTTCCTGAGTAACCCCTTCCCTCTGCAGAAGAACGAAATGATCGACATGGTGCGCTCCCTCGGGAAAATCTCAGCGCCTTGCGTTGCCAAAGAGTTGACAGGCTTCAGGCGGACAGTGACGTCAATGAATAAGACTAAAGGTGCATAGCAAAAAATTGTCAATTTTACGACGCACAAACCAGACGATCGGCATTTGACCTCTCAACTAGCTGTTTTAAAAAGACTTATAGAAAGTTCGACGCACCATTAGAGCGAAATGTTATTTCAGGTTGTTTCGCAGCAACCTACGCTGCTGGCATGGGAGCAACGCGGAAATTGGCAGGAGATTCGCCTTAGAGCGAACAGCCTGCGTCGACGGCTGCCTGCGGAATTACACCTATTAGCTGTTGCGCCGCGAGTGCAAACGGCTTTTTAAGAGGGGCCAGCCATGCACAAACAGTCGAGCACCCGATCCGAACTGGCCGACGCGCTCTTTCGACTTCGCCGCAGTTTTTACTCATTGGCAGGATTCAGCGGCGTCATCAACGTCATGATGTTGACGCCAGCCATTTACATGCTGCAGGTTTATGATCGGGCCTTGGTCAGTCGAAACGTCACAACGTTGACGATGTTGACCTTTCTGGTGATAGGCCTGTTCTTGCTGATGGCCACGCTGGAAATGTTCCGCACCCGCGTGCTGATCCGGGTCGGCAACTGCCTGGACATGGACCTCAATCGACGTATTTTCACCGCGGCATTCGAGCGTAACCTGAGCCGCGCCGGTGGTAATCCGGCCCAGGCCCTGCAGGATCTCGCGCAGGTGCGTCAATTTATTACCGGCAATAGCCTGTTCGCTTTCTTTGATGCGCCATGGACGCCGATCTACCTGCTGGTCGCCTATCTGATCCACCCGCTGCTCGGACTGGTCACGCTAATCGGCTCGTTGATTCTGGTGGGCCTGGCTTATCTCACCGAGAAGGCGACGCAAAAGCCGCTGGCCGAAGCCAATCAGGCCGCCCTCTCCTCCGCCAGCTACGCCAACAACAACCTGCGCAACGCTGAGGTCATCGAAGCCATGGGCATGCTGCCGTCGATCGGCAAGCGCTGGTACCAAAGCCATTTGCGCATTCTGGAAATGCAGACCCTGGCCTCCGACCGTGCCGCCATGATCAGCAGCACCGGGCGCTTCGTGCGGATCACTTTGCAGTCGCTGATCCTCGGCGCCGGCGCGCTGCTGGCGATCGAAGGCAAGATCACCCCCGGGATGATGATTGCTTGCTCGATCCTCACCGGCCGCGCGCTGGCCCCGGTGGAACAAGTCATCGCGTCGTGGAAGCAACTGCTCGGTTGCCGTTCGGCTTGGGGCCGCTTGAACGAAATGCTGAACGACTATCCGCGCCGGCCACCGAGCATGTCGCTGCAGCGGCCGTTGGGCATGCTGGCGGTGGAAAATGTGTATGCCGGCGCCCCCGGCACCAGCAACACGATTCTGCGCGGGGTGAGCTTCAACCTTTCCCCCGGGGAAAGCCTTGGCATTATCGGACCATCCGCCTCGGGCAAATCCACCCTCGCCCGCCTGTTGGTCGGCGTCTGGCCGGCACAGGCCGGCAAGGTGCGCCTGGACGGCGCGGACATATTCACCTGGAACAAGGGCGAACTTGGCCCCTGGCTCGGTTACCTGCCACAGGACGTGGAGCTGTTCGAGGGCACCATCGCCGACAACATTGCGCGCTTTGGCGAAGTGGACAGCGACGCAGTCATCCGCGCCGCCAGAACGACTGGAGTGCACGAGATGATCCTGCGTTTCCCGCAGGGTTATGAGACTCGTCTGGGCACCGATGGCAGCCCGCTTTCCGGTGGCCAGAAGCAGCGCATCGCCTTGGCCCGCGCGCTGTATGGAGACCCCAATCTGATTGTGCTGGATGAACCGAACGCCAACCTCGACGACGTCGGTGAAAAGGCCTTGGTCGATGCGCTGGCTCAATTAAAAACCCGCGGCGCCACCGTCATTCTGATTTCCCACCGTCCCAATGTGCTCTGCGCCGTCGATAAGGTGCTGATGCTGCGCGACGGCGGTGTGCAGATGCTCGGGACTCGCGATGAAGTATTCGCAGAGCTGCGCAAGGCCAGGGTGATGCCGACAGGCCCATCGACTCCGCTGGCCTCCGTCAAAGCACGGGAGTGACCGATCATGCAAATGAACCAACACACCGACATGATTCTCACCGACCCCAGGCACCTCGTGGATCTGGACGTCGGCAAACCCATGCGCTGGGGCATGTGGCTGGTGCTCGCCGGCTTCGGCGGCTTCCTACTGTGGTCCTGGCTGGCACCGCTGGATGCCGGCGTGGTCGCGACAGGCACGGTCAAAGTCACCAGCAATCGCAAAGCCGTGCAGCATTTGAGCGGCGGCACCGTGGAGGCCATTCTTGTTCGCGAAGGCGATGCAGTAAAAAAAGGCCAGGAGGTGGTCCGCCTCGACTCGCTGCGTGCCCTTGCCGAACAGGGTGCGGTCAGCGCTCAGTACATCGTCAGCAAAACGGTGGAAAACCGCCTGGAAGCGGAACGTGACGGCCACGATGTGGTGATCTACGATCCCGAACTGCTCAAGCGCTTCGGGAATGACCACCGCCTGGTGGCCGCCATGAATCTGCAACAACGCCTGCTGGACACCCGGCGCGCCGGCCTCGCTGGCGAAATCAGCATCCTGCAGGAAAACCTCGCGGCATCGGCGGTGCAGCTCAAGGGCCTGCAGCAGGTCTATGGCGCCCGCGCCTCTCAGATCAACTTCCTCAACCAGGAACTAAAAGGTACCCGCGTGCTGGCGGCCGAAGGCTATGTGCCGCGCAACCGCCTGCTTGAGCTGGAACGCAGCAATGCCGACCTCTCCGCCGGCCAGGCCGAGAACCTCAACAATATCGCTCGCGTGCGTAGCCAGACCACCGAAATCAAGCTGCGCATCCTGCAGCGCCAACACGATTACCAGAAGGAAGTCGAATCGCAGCTCACCGACACCGCCAAGGAAAACACCACCCTGGCCGACCGCTTGCGTGCGCTGGACTATGAAGTGACCCACACGGTGATTCGGTCGCCCATCGATGGCATGGTCCAGTCCCTGGCCATTGCTACCGTCGGCGGGATCATTCAGCCCGGCTTCAAGATCATGGAAATCGTGCCGGACAACGAACCACTGCAGGTCGACGCGATGATTCCCGTGCAGGCCATCGACAAGATGGTCCCCGGCCTGGCCGTGGACATTGCCTTCCCGGCCTTCAACCATGCCCAGACGCCCAACATACCCGGCCGCGTGAAGACCGTCTCCGCCGACCGCCTGCTCGACGAGGAAAGCAAGCAACCGTTCTACCTGGCTCAGGTAGAAGTCACGCCTGATGGCATGAGCCTTCTTGGCAGCAATCACATTCGTCCCGGCATGCCCGCCAGCGTCACCATCAAGACTGGCGAGCGCAACATGATGAGCTATCTTCTCAAACCAATGCTCGAACGTGTCGACAGCTCCTTCAAGGAACAATGAAATGGACCGTCATTGCCTGTTCTTCTGCCTGCTAGCGGTGTCCCTCCCGGCCAGCGCCATGGACCTCAAACAAGCCTGGGATCTGTTGCAGTACCAGGGCCCCATCTACCGCGCCGCTGTGCATGAAAAAGAGGCCGGCCTGGAAAACCGCGCCATCGGCCAGGCCGGCCTGCTACCGCAGATCAGTGCCTCGGCCTACGACAACAAAGTCAATGGCACCCAGCGCCAGAGCGGCGTCGAAAGGGATCTCGACTACGACTCCAAGGGCGCTAACGTGCGCTTGCGGCAGCCGCTGTTCAACAAACAGAAAATGGCCGAGTACCGCCAAGGTAAACAGCGTGCCGACTACAGCGTCGCGGTGTTCGATGCCAAGAGTCAGGACGCCGCGGTGCGCCTCGCCGAAAGCTATTTCGACGTGCTTTTGGCCAGCGAAACCATCGTCCTCGCCAAGTCCAAGCTGAGCGCCTTCGATGAGCAACTCGCCTCGGCGAAACGGCGCATGGAACTGGGGGCCGGCACCGTCACCGACATCGACGAGTCGATCGCTCGCCGCGACCTCGCCGAAGCCGAACTGATCGAAGCGCAGGACAACCTGATCAATGCGCGCCGCAAGCTTGAGGAATACATCGGAGAAACCCCCGAATCGCTGACCACCTTACGTCCGAGCTTCGATACGCCACCGCTGCTACCGGGCAACCTGCAGGACTGGTTGGTCAAGGCTCAGGCCGATAGCCCGCTGATCCATGCACGCCGTCATAGCAGCGACCTCGCTGAAGAAGAAGTGAAGCGCGCCAGGGCGGGTCACTGGCCGACACTGGATTTCGTTGCCGGCTACACCGCGGGCGAGAGCCAATCAATCTCCGAGCTGAATCAACGCAACCGCTACGCCTCAATCGGGCTGGAAGTCAATGTCCCGCTGTACAACGGTGGCGGTACCAGCGCGCTGACACGCCAGGCCAGCGCCAATAGTTTCAAGGCCCTGGACGAACTCGACGCCACGCGACAGGAAGTCATCTCCGGCACCACCCGCGAGTATGCCGGCGTACAGAGCGGCGCCAGACGTATTCAAGCACTGGAGCGGGCCGTGGAGTCCAACGAACGCTCACTGACTTCGACACGCAAGGGCTTCAAGGAAGGAGGCACCAGCACCAACTCGGACGTCCTCAATGCCGAAGAGCTGCTCTTCGTTGCGCGTCACGACCTGTTCGAGGCGAAGCTGCGTTACTTGATGTCGCGCCTGCGCCTGGCCTCTTCGGTGGGCAGTCTGGGCGACGACGACATCGACCACATCAACAACTACCTCGGCCCGGAACTGTTGGTCACCAACTGACGTTCACTCCCACAGGGATTTGCGGTGTTTTTACGACGAGTTTGAGCACGGTTGCCTCATGCTCACTCGTTCAAGTCCTTGATCAGGTAGCTGTCGGCAATTTGCGCAATGCCCGTCAATGCAGTCCGTAGCAGCTCCGGTTCAGTGCGATAGCGCAACGGCTCGTAGCCATAGGTGTTGGCGCCGTTGAAGGCGGTGATGGGCTCATTGCGTTGCCAGATCAGTTCATCGCCGCGCTTCATGACACCGCTCACTGCAATCGTTGGGTACACCACGCTGCTGAAGCCTTGAGTCAGGGCGAAACCCCAGTTGAGGACGGTCAACTGAATGTCCGCATCGGCCTGTTCGTTTTCACCGACGATCTTGAAACGGCCGGTAGCCGCCAGTTGTTCCTCGAAACTCTTTTTGACCAACCTGGCCAGATCGATATCAGCCGTTTCCATGTTGTAAAGAATCGCGTCGACCGTCGACATTGAAGCCAGGTCACCGGCCTTCAGGCCTGCGGCAAATCCGGCCCCACCCAACGCGGCCTTGCCCAGGCTCGATGCGCCGGCCGCCATACCTACACCGGCGCCAACACCGGCGCCCAATGCCGCGCCCCATGCTTGTTCACGGCCCATGTAACTCATTTCCCGGGGTTTCCACGAAACCGGGAGAATCTTCACGGTGTGTATCTGCGCACGGTATTCGGGCTTGAACTTCTGGTTGGCACATCCAGCGAGGAAAAGAACGGCAAACAACAGGACAGCGATCTTTTTCATGAACGACTCACGACACGAAAGGAATGTGCTTACGTTGTCGTCCCTGTCGGGAAAATCTGAAGAACGAAAACAGACGCTGCCACTCCGGTTTTCTATCGTCGGTCGTGACGCTTATCTCTGCCTTTACCTGAGCAGCCGCTAATCGTAGAACGACTCAACCGACGTCCGACTCCCAACAAAAAAGCTATCTGCAACCAATCGCAGCGGCTGGAGATCCAGGTCACTGGCCTTGTCGCCAACCAGCTGTTGAAAATGTCGATAGACCGCGGCGTACTCGCCCTCCTCCGATACGGTCTGGCGCACGCCGTCGATACTCAACAGTGCGCCGCCGTTGTCCAGTCGCAGGATGCCTTCGGCGCAGCGAATCTCGATGCTCCAGAGCTCGTCATGACCGTGGTCGAAATCGAACTCCGCACGGACATCGAGGTGGCGCGCGTCAGACATTTTGATGGAAGCGGCGATAGGTGACTGGCAGTTGCCGGGGACCCGCAGTTCGGCAGACTCGACAAACAGCGGCAGCGCCAGCAGATGGGTGGCAATCGACAAGGCATTGATGCCGGGATCGAAGACGCCCAGGCCTCCGGGTTGCCAGATCCATGCCTGGCCGGGGTGCCACTTGCGCACGTCTTCCTTCCAGTCGATCTGTACGCTTTGCAGGGTGCGGGTGGCCAGCCAGTCACGGGCGGCTTCGATGCCGGGCGCGTAGCGTGAATGCCAGGCGAACAGACCGCTGACGCCTTGCTCACCGGCCTGATTCACCAACGCCATTGCTTCGCCCAACGTGGCGCACGGCGGTTTTTCAACCAGCACGTGCTTGCCTGCGGCCAGCGCTTGTTGCACCAGTGCGAATCGTCCTTGCGGCGGTGTGCAAAACGCAATCGCATCCACAGGCGGGCCGTTTTCGAGCAGCTCACCCAAGGACTGAAAGTTCTCTACCCCGGCACAGGGCTGCCCTTGCGTTGCGACAGCGACCAACTGGAATGCGGGGTTGGCGTTGATAGCGGGGACGTGTTGATCCTGGGCAATCTTGCCGTAGCCCACCAGACCGAGACGGATCGGTTGCATCAATGACTCCTGGTTTTGTTCTTGTCTTGGGAAGCGAATCAACAAGACTACGTTTGTCTGCCGGGGAAGTCATTGATGACGTGCCGGGGTTTCGTGATCAGTCCCTTCGCGCACAAACCGTCTGACCTCAGCCTGTATGGCATAAGCCGGCGCCTCCACCACATTGAAATCCTGTGTATAGCGCTGGGCAAATCCTTCTACCCCCCATTCCTGAAACTGCTGCACATGCTTCAGTTCGTGAGCCCAGAGCGCGACGTTCTGTTCTGCGGTTTGGGCGTCCCGAAAAAGGATGATGTCGATCAGCGTCACGGCACCGACATCGGGGTTTTGCAGCATGGCAGTGGCGGCGCTGAACTGGCCGTTGTCGCTGACTTTGTAGTGCGCGGCATCGAGGACGCCGGGGTCGTACCAGCGCAGCAGTTGCTCCCGGATGTGCGGTGGAATGGGTTGAATGCCGGCGTTGGCTGCTTCAGCTCGGGCTTGGGTCAGCCACAGCGCCAGGGCAGGTGCCGCGATCTGATAGATGCCATCAGGCACGGGGCCGAGCACCTGTCCGAGGTCTGGCAGGCAGATGCAGCTGTCCAGGCACACTTGTTTCTCGCCAGCCGGGCAGGCGCTGTTCTGGGCTGGCACTTCAAGCGTCAGGCAAAGAACCAACAGCGCCACCAGGCGCGTGGTGATGGGCGGCATTCGGACCTCCAGGAACGGAAGCGGCGCGAACAGTGGACCACAATTGATCGACGACCCGCATCGCTTTAGCGTATCCCTATCGGCCGCTTCGCGATGACCGCTTTGGGTCGAACAAATGGCAGGCAACCGCAGAACCCACCCATTTGCGTGCCCCTAAACAACAGCTTTCAGATGCAAATGTATCCAGACCGCCATCGCCGCCACGGCCATCAGAACCAGGATGCCTTCGCGCTTGAGCATGTGCCAGGGCAACCGCTCGACCTTCAGTTTGATTGCTCGCAATGCCCTAGCCCCCATCGAGACCTTACCGCCACTCAGCGCTGAATTCGTGAAATAAATCGTGCCGAGGAACACCACCACCGGGCTGACCCACCGCAGCCACGGCACAGTATCGGACCATGCGCACGCTACGGCTGCGGGCACTGCACTGGGGAGTATGTGGCGGAGCACCAGGAGCCCGGCGCCCTGCCGGTACCAACGGCGCGGGAGTAACCATCGGCTGAGCAGCACATCCAGCTGCCCCGCCGCCACGGCCACCATGGCCCAAACCTGGTAGGCCTTCATGCCGAACCACATCAATACCGGCATCATCAGCGGCAATACCACCACGGCGCCCAGCCCATTCCTTTTCGTCGGCACAGCAAGCAACGAAGAAACAACCAAAGCAGACAGCGCCAGCCACAGGAAAAGGTAGACCCCTCGATAGCTTGAGGCCGGCAACCAGTCCCGCCAGTTGTCGAGTGGCTGCAGCCCAAGACGTTGGGGCAACTCGGGGTATTGGTATTCGATGGATTGAGCGAGCTGTGTAAAGCGTTGCCAGTCGAGGCCGGTAAAGTAGTCGGCCATTCCACGACGACGGCGATCACTCATTGGTTTGAGCAGCAAGGCGGCTGCCTGCCCATGGATTTTATCGGCGTCGAATCTGGCCAGATCGCCGCGTACGGACTCCTCCATGGCTTGCACCTCGCACCGCCGGATCAGGCTGTCCCAACGCCAATACTCGCAAGGAAGAGTGCCCTGGGTTTCGTCCCATCCCATGGCCTTGCACACGCCATCGAAGAAGGCTGGCGTCCATTGCGGAGCGGATTCGAGCCAATCCAATACGCTCTGCTCGAACTGCTGGCGTCGCTCGAAGGGCATTAGCCAGTCGCTGGCCATCCAAACGCGCAGCGCGTCCACGACCTGACGATCCTTACCCTCGGCCAACCACTGCTGCATCTGCCCCAGGGACGGTTCTGGAGGGCTGATGGCGGTTGGGATATCGACGTGTTCCAGGGGGATGACCAGCGGGGAGACTCCCGCTGGCTGGGGGCATTCCGGGGTTGGCGCGCTTACGGCTAACGGGGCATCAACAACTTTCTCATCAGCCTGCGCGCGCCAACGAGCCTCGGCCAGCGAGGCTTCATAGGCTTCACGCAGGCGCTGGAACTCATCGGGGTTTTCGTCCGGGCGGTGGGTTTTGAGCAGCCGCGCATAGGCGCGCTTGATGCTGCGTTCGTCCGCGTCCGGGGTAAGGCTGAGCAATTGCCAGTGGTTCATGGTGGCTTAACCCTCTCGCTCGAAATGAGCAAGGCGCTGCGTAATGTCGCTGCGGGCTTCGCGTATCTGACGTTCGTCCTGAGTGTCGAGCATTTGCTGGAAATGGTTCGCCAGCCCGGCAATATAATGCCGACCATCGCCGAGGCTTTCCTGATACAAGCGGTCCAGTCGGGCCAGCAGCAGGGTGTTGATCTGCTGATCGCGGGGGTGCACTTTCAGCGCTTCGAGGGCGGCCAGCCGCTGGGCGATTTCTTCTGGAGCCAGTACACCCGGGTTGTTCTCGATGACCAGCCGGCGGGTTTCGCCGTTGATCGGCAGGTGCACCTGGGCTTCGAGCAAACCGTTGTTGTCGTAGGTGAAGCGGACATCCAGGGTGACTTCACCGGCCTTGCGCGGCGGCACGGAGATTTCCAGCTCACCCAGGAAAATATTGTGGCTCACCAAGCGGTTTTCGCCCTGATAGATACCCAGGTGGACCACCTTCTGGTTGTCACTGAGGGTGGAAACCGTACGGGAGCGGCTCACCGGCACCACGGTGTTGCGCTCGATGATCGGCAGGTAGTGACCGCTTTGGAAACCGGCACCTAGCGGTACCGACGTCTCGATTCCCAAGGTGTAAGGACATACATCGGTGAGCACCACTTCTTCAAGGGAGGCATGGCGCGCCAGTAGCGCCGCCTGAATGGCCGCACCCTGCGCGACCACTTCGTCCGGGTTGAGCTGCATCGCCGGGATTCGCCCGAACAGGGCCGCGACCAGCTTGCGCACCAGCGGCATGCGCGTTGTGCCGCCCACCAGCAAAATTTCGTTCAGGTCCGCGACCTTGATCCGGGCGTCGCGGAGTGCGCGTTCGATCGGAGCGCGCAAGCGGTCCAGCAAGGGACGGAAGATGTCCGCAAGGTCGGCCTGGGTCAGTTCAATGCTCCACTCACGCGTTTGCTCGCGAAGGGTAAAGCGTGCGATCTGCGCCTGCCCCAGGGCGTGGCGAACCCGCTGTGCTTCACGCCGCAACCGCTGCGCCATGGCAGGGAGGGCCGTGTCTGGCAGGTCAGCGGCGCCGATTTTAGCGATGAAGTGCTCCACGAGCAGGTCATCGAAGTCTTCACCGCCAAGGAAGTTGTCCCCCGCGCTGGCGCGAACTTCCATGACGCCTTCGAACAGCTCCATTACGGACACGTCAAAGGTGCCACCGCCGAGATCGAACACCAGAAAGGTCGCTTCGTTTCGCTGTTGAAGGCCATAGGCCAAGGCTGCAGCGGTGGGTTCGTTGATCAGTTTTTCAACTTTCAGCCCAGCCAGTTCGCCAGCGATACGCGTAGCCTTGCGCTGAGCATCGCTGAAATACGCAGGCACGCTGATCACCGCTTCGTGAACAGGCTCGCCCAAGGCACGCTCGGCGTCGGCCTTGAGACTGCGCAGCAGCATCGCCGAGAGTTCTTCCGCGCGGTAGGCGCGCCCGCCGAGTAGCGTTTCACGGGCGCTGCCCATGTAGCGCTTGAACAGAGACGCGGTGAGGTGCGGGTGGGTGTGCAACCGCTCGCGGGCGATATCCCCGACGACCAGTTGACCATGGTCGTCGAGGCCAACGACGCTAGGCGTGAGTAGGTTGCCCAAGGCATTGGGGAGTATTCGGGCATGTTCGCCATCCCAGGCAGCCACGAGGCTGTTGGTGGTGCCCAGGTCGATACCAATGATCACAGTCACTTTTCCTTAAATGACGCGGCCGGGCAGCAGAGCGCATGGGTCGCAAGGTCAGTCATTACAGGCGTACCGGCGGTACGCAAGTCTATGGCTGGGAATATCGGCAGCGCTGGCGGTAGCTTTAACATGCTCGAAGATACAGTGAAGCCCTGTCACTACCTGGGCTTCGTGCGCAAACCTCTGTCATCATTGAAGAACTGACAAGCCGAGTAAAAAACATGAATCGTCAAAAAAAAATAAAGCAGTTACTAAAGGCGCACGCGAAAAAGGCCAGCGCCAAATTGGCACCGCAAAACAAGTCTAAATACATTAGTAAGGCTGACCGATTGAAACTGGCTGCTGAACCCGATCCAGACTCAATCATTTCCCCTGAGAGCTGATCTACATAGCCTGAACACCACCAGCGCTATGGCAATGCTTTGCCGCTCCCGGCAAGCGTATGCCACCGACTCACCTCAGTGCCCCGTCAACGCCCTGAAGGACAAGACACTCAGTGAATGGCCCGACTTTTGCTCTGCTACTCGGTTACCAACCAGGGAGTGTCAAAATGATCGGAAGCAACTTACCTCCGCTGCCTTACGTAGATGGCCTCAGAAGGTCTTTGGAGAGTGGCAAGGTGACCGCCGGCAGGATCGAGGTCGCCAATGCGACACCGGAAATCCAGGCAAAGCTCGATGAAAGTTTTCGCGAGTCAGAACGCGATCTGGAACAGCTGATAGCCCGCTATAAAACTGATCCAGGCCGGGCGACGTTCGACGCGAAAAGCAACCCTATTGAACTGCCCGATGTGCAGTCCCTCAGCAAAAGTGACGCTTCACATGCGCCGGAAGCCCTCCAGCCTCTGATCGAGACCGGACGCCTTGAAGAGCAAACCATCAACGCTACCAATAGCGACTTATCGATCACCAGCACTGCGGTCTATCAGGAGTGGCTGCTGACTCGTGTGGGTGTTGATGTATCTGTGTAGGCCGTAACCGTAAATGTGAGGGGCGCTTGAGTAACCCTGTGAATGCATAATTGGTACTGCACGTAAGTGTTTGCCACACAGCTTGCCCCTCCTGAACCAATGCCTCACCTGATATAAATCATGCGAAACAAGCCTGGCGATTGCCCATAAGACATTTATCGATAGGCCGGTGAGAAGCGGCCCGCATGGCATGTCTCGAAGGTGAGTTCTCCTCTTCTCTGTCAGCATTCATTTGCCGAAAGCAGGACCCCTTGACCTGTTAAAACGCAATACATCGGCAACGACTAAGCTTTTTTGAATGAACCTCGTCTCTCAAGGTGATCGCCATGAGCGCCGCGCCCCTGTCCGAACTCGATGCCGCCCTGCCCGGTCTGGCCCGCAAGATCCGCGTGTTAGATGCCCTGGCCTGGCCAGACGGGGTCGAGGAAGTATTCCTGGAGCGTTGGCGCGCCGGGCATGCGGAACTGCCCAAGGTCGAACTGCGCCCGCGCGAGCACAGCGCCGACATCGCCGCTTTGGAAGCCTTTATCGGCCGTTGCGATGAGGGGCATCCGGCCGGGAACTACCTCGCCATGACAGCACGTAGCTATGCCACGGCCGGACGTATGCTCGGAGCCATTGGCACCCCCGCCTTTACTCAGTATTCGTCCGCGCTTTACCGGCGCCCGGACTTCTACTACCCGAGCCAAAAGCTGAGCATGCTGGACGCGGCACAATTTTTCCTCAAGACCACCGACGCCCTTCTGGGCGGTGCCCGGATTCCACCGAGCCCGGCAGAGATCCCGGCCGAGGCGTTCGCCGCCTGGATGCAACCGGAACTGGACCGTTTCTTCGGACCGGGCCGGATCACGGTCGTGCTCGATCCGACCCTGGCCTCCAAGGCCATTGCCGGGGCGAGCCGCATCCGCCTGCGTGCCAGCGCTCTGTTCTCGGAACTGGACAAGAATCAGCTATTGCAGCACGAGGCCTTCGTGCATGTCGCCACGGCACAAAACGGCGCGCTCCAACCCAACCTGAAAAGCCTGGGCCTGGGGGCGCCACGCACGACCCAGACTCAGGAAGGCATCGCCACCCTGGCCGAGTTGTTCACCGGCAGCATGGACATCAACCGCCTGCGCCGCCTTGCCCTGCGCGTGCTCGCGGTCCAGCAGGCGCTGGATGGCGCCGATTTCATCCAGGTGTTCGAAGGTTTTCTCGCCGCCGGTCAGTCGCAAGAGGAGTCATTCCGCTCGACCCAGCGGGTTTTCCGCGGCGCCGACCTGCGCGGCGGTTCGGCGTTCACCAAGGATGCCGCCTACCTGACCGGTTTGCTCGGCGTTCATACCCTGCTGCGCATCGCGATCCGCGACAACCGACCGGAACTGGTGGGCCATTTGTTCGCCGGGCGCCTCAGCCTGGGTGATACCGTACGCCTGGCCCCGCTCTTTGAGTCCGGCTGGCTCCAAGGACCGGTCCACGTCCCGGCCTGGGCCGCCGATCTGCGCCTGCTCGCCGCCAACCTGGCCTTCTCCGCTTTTATCGCCAGGATCAAGCTGGATGTACTCGATCTTGAGGTGCTCATGGCCTTCGCCGACGAACATGAAGCCGATGCCAGCGCCTAGTCTGAATCTCAAGCGGCGTACCGATCTCACTGCGCAGCCGTCGCTGTCCGGTAAGGAGCGGACATACGCAAGCAACAGGAAAACGGTACCCTGAGACCAGAGATCGCATCGCTGAAATGACTGGGTTTCTCCGCTTTGGGTCGCAAACGGTCTCTCACGAAGGCTGTCAGCCAATCTCGCCCTTTGAACCATGACCCGTCCTGAATATCACGCTCTACCCCTTAACCTGGAGAGTCCAAAGGCTTTCGTATAAAACCTGGCGCGCGCGGCCAATGAGTTTTTTTATCATGCAAAGGAGCGCAGAATGAGCAGCTTGGCGTTCGAATGACGTGCCGCAGGCGGCTGGCGTTTAGTCATCGTGCACCACGGGTAGGGACTTTCTCGGGGACGATGAGCGCGCTTGCTGTCGACGGCAAGGGCTGGAGAGGCGTTTTGAAACCATTCCCGCTCAGACCTGGCGCCTCACTGGACATGTTTCTTCAAGCGTGTCTGCCACGCCGTGACGCTGTTCCGCCAACCTTGACGGAAAAAGCTGTCATCCCGGGCATTCCCGATGCTCGCTACAGGCTGGACCACGACCTGACGCCTTTCATTGAAGATGCGGTTCAGTCCAACAAACGTGAGAGCGAGGTTCTCGCCAAGGCCGGGAAGCCGAACAATATCCTTCCGCTGGCAAATATGCTGGCGGTTTCCGGTGGCGGAGATGCGGGCGCATTCGCAGCGGGACTGATTGCTGGATGGACGACGCATGGGACTCGCCCCATGTTCAAGGTCGTCACAGGCATTAGCGCGGGTGCCCTGGTCGCCCCGTTCGCTTACCTGGGGTCCGAGTACGACGGCGTGATTCGGTATGTCTCCAACGCAATCGGTCCAAAAGACATTTTTCATTCGCGAAACGTGTTAACCCGTTTTGCCAGCGACGGTATTGCGGACAGCAAGCCACTGTCGCGGCTCATCGCAAAATACGTCACTGCGGAGATTCTTGGGGCGATCGCGTCGGAATACGCCAAAGGACGAATTCTGATGATCGGCACAACCGACCTTGATTCGGGGCGGCCAGTCACTTGGAACATGGGCGCGATTGCCTCCAGCCAGGCACCGGGAGCGCTCGACCTTTTTCGCAACATCATGCTCGCGTCAATGAGTATTCCCGGTGCAGTCTCACCCGTCATGATTGATGTGGACGTTGACGGCAAACAGTTTCAGGAAATGCACGTAGACGGAGGGGTCATCACTCAAGTGTTTCTATACCCACCCAGCACCGTGATGGCGCTGAGCAAAGCCACCGGAGCACCTTTGCGACTCGACCGTCATTTCTATGTCATTCGTAATGGAACACTGGAGCCGCAGTGGTCTGGGACCAAGCGCCGCACATTGAGCATCGGCGGTCGAGCCATCAGTGCCTTGATTCAAACTCAGGGGATCAGCGACCTGGAGCGTATTTACCGTATGGCGCAACAGGATGGAGCGGATTTCAATCTTGCATATATCGGCTCCGACTTTTACTTTCCGCACAATCGGAAATTCGATGGCGAGTACATGAAGCGTTTATTCGATTACGCCTTTCAACTCAGCGCGAAGGGCTATCCGTGGCATAAATTGCCGTACTTGGAAAACACTAAACGATGAAACAACCGCTGAAAGATCGAGGCAATCTGGTGCATTGAGCGGTTGAGTCCACAGTCGATTGCAGCGCTTTATAACAGGCAGCATTCGGCCGATTCTGTTGAAAAAGTCGGTCTGCCCAAACTGCCTGATCATTGACTGGTGAAAACGCCTTTTTTGCACGCTGCTACGTGAAATCCGAGTCCGGAAGCCTCTGCCAAAAGCAAAGATTTTAATCTCGGACGCATACTTTTCTGATGCGCAAACTACGGTCGACTTTTTCAACAGAATCGGCCATGAGCAGACATTCGCCTGCTGCTTTGATGTCCTGCTCCGGACTTTACTGGAGCTCCCTATATGGACTATCACTCAATTAGTTCGCTTCGCTGACCGAGGACGGTTACAGTTGTGGGCAAAGCTTAATCGTCATATTTATGAGGTCATATGCAAGCTGGAGACATAGTTACCACAACAGGAAATCGCTTTATTCAGGTATCTACGATAAGCAATATAGGTGAATGCCAATATATAAAACAACACAAAGCATCAATTTTATGCATGGATAGCACCCTAATTAAAAGCTGATTAAATATTATTTTTATTTCCAACCTACCATACGTCGTCACGCGAAAAAAAATTCAAACTTTTCAAAAGCGGGTGACTCTCATCAATACAGTCATAAAGGCTGCATATACATTTTCTGATTGATTGTTGATTGTTGATAGGAGATAGCAATGAACTATGAAGATCGCGATACCTATGGCATGTACAAAACCAACCTCCTACGAGATGCCGGCTCCGAGGAACAGGGGCCTGGGCCCGACCTGATGGGTGCAGACACGCTCATTGGAAATGATGTTTATAACCATAATGAAGAGGACTTGGGAGATATTAAGGAAATCATGCTGGATGTTCGCAGCGGTAGAGTGAGTTATGCCGTTCTATCCTTTGGTGGCTTTCTTGGCATGGGAGAAAAACTGTTTGCGGTACCTTGGAATGCATTGTCACTCGATACACTCAATAAGCGCTTCGTACTAAATATAGAGAAAGAGCGCTTGGAAAATGCACCAGGCTTTGACAAGGACAGTTGGCCTAATATGGCCGACGAGTCTTGGGCAACAGAAATCCATTCTTTCTATGGAACTAAACCCTTCGATTACGATACTATCCAGAGACAAAGTATCGACAAGAGCTAACTATTCATATCCGAAACGAAGAGTGATGCGCGCCGAGCAAAACAACGACATGGTGTTTACGAAGTTGTCAGGGTGAAATCAGGGGCTTAGCACCTAGGCCAACTCAGAATTTCCTGCCAAAACACAGTCATTGGTATAAAAATTGGTACGGGACTCCCTTCTCTCGCAACACATAAAAAGCCCCGCTCCGGCTGTAGCCGTGCGGGGCTTTTTCACAATTAGAGCTGATGTTCTGAACGCTGGCTGGAAGGCAACTATCGGCCGATTCTGTTGAAAAAGTCGGATTTTCAGTTCACCTGAACTCAGGCACGACCAC
Organism: Pseudomonas sp. LBUM1651; assembly: GCF_059716135.1. Lineage (NCBI taxonomy): Bacteria > Pseudomonadati > Pseudomonadota > Gammaproteobacteria > Pseudomonadales > Pseudomonadaceae > Pseudomonas > Pseudomonas sp. LBUM1651. The sequence goes on from NZ_CP166805.1 coordinate 3,792,738, forward strand.
CGCCGGAGAACCTACTCCCCACATTGAGTGGTTTCTCGGCCCTTCGTTGACCTTTGCTGCTCTGTTATTGGGTTAATTTGAGGTTTTTTGCTTCGTGCAGGCGCACCTATCCCGTGACCGGTGGCCCTTGAGAGGTAAATTTGGCCAGCCGTCGCAGGTTCTGCACCGCGGCGGCCAGCGTGAACTCATCGGTCGCGCCACTCATGCCACGTAGTCGCAAGCGATCCAATTTCAGGATGCGCTTGAGGTGGGCGAACAACATTTCGACCTTTTTACGTTCGTGGCGAGAGCGCTGATACGCCGGCGTTGCTGCGATGCGCCGAGCCGCATCCCGAGCGGCTTCATGGACGCTGCGAGCAATCTTGCGGAACGCGGTGTTCGGGCAGCACTTGGCTTTCATCGGACACGCTACGCAGTCGGTGCCGGGATCGGAAGATGATGGTGTTGGCTTTCGTGACGTGCGAACGCTCATTCTTGAAGGCTCGCCATTCGCTGCGCAATGCATTGCCGGTTGGGCAGCGGTATTCCTCAGTCTCCTCATTCCAGTGGAAATCGTTGCTCGAGAAACTGTCGTTGTTGCGCTCGGTTTTGTCCCACACCGGCACATGCGGCTCGATGTCTTTTTCCTCCACCATCCAGGCCAGCATCGGCGCGGTTCCGTAAGCGGTGTCGCCGATGAGGCGATCCGGCTTGATGTCGAACTGCGCTTCGATACGCTCGATCATGGTCTTGGTGCTCTCGACCTCGGCCGTTCGATGAGCCGGTGTGGGTTCCACATCCACGATGACGCCGTGCTCGGTATCGATCAGATAGTTTGTGGAATAGGCGAAGAACGCCGGGCCGCCTGGAGCTGCGGTCCATCGGGCCTGCGGATCAGTCAGCGATAAACGCTTCGGTAGCGTTTCGGCCAGGGCTTCCTCATCGAGCGCTTCAAGGTACTCACGCACGGCGCGGGTGCTCAGGGACGGATCGCTCCAGTTGACCTGTTCATCACCCGGTACGCCGCGCTGGCGACTGGCATCCGCTTTGATGATGCTGGCGTCCACGGCAAAGCCTTCGCCTTTGACCAGGCCTGCGTCCATGCAGCGACGCAGTACTTCATTGAACAACCAGCGAAACAGATCACTGTCCCGAAAACGGCCGTGTCGATTTTTGGAAAACGTCGAGTGGTTGGGGACTTCATCGTCAAGGCTCAACCGGCAGAACCAGCGATAGGCCAAGTTCAAATGGGCCTCTTCGCACAACCGCCGCTCGGAGCGGATGCCATAGCAGTAGCCCACGACCAGCATGCGGATCATCAGTTCAGGATCAATTGAAGGGCGCCCAATCGGGCTATAGAAATCAGCGAGGTAATGGCGCAGGTCGCTCAGATCGAGACACCGATCAATGCTGCGCAGAAGGTGATTGGCTGGGATGTGATCTTCAAGGTTGAACGAGTAAAACAGTCGCTCCTGCCCACTCGATAACTGTCCCATCATGCTGTGTGATCCCCCGCCGGCCAATGAAGATATTTTGCCGTAGGCCAGACAGGGAGCTACTTTTTCAACAGAATCGGCTAAAAGCAGACTCTCCGAGGCGTCTCCTTTCTCCTTCTATGAGCAACCGGGTATCTAAGAAATCAGGGGCGAATCAATTCCCGTTTAAGCCACTGTCGCGTGTCAAAAGCCGTTGTTTCCAAGAAATTTCCTTGAGTCTCATTTCTTCCTTGCCGGTGTGCTTGTCAGCGATTTCAAGGATGCTGAACCTAAAATTTTCAGCAAAGGATTCCCCGCGCTTCTTGTGAAGGTCACGGAAAACCAGGGGGGCAAACCTCATCCAATAAACAGTATGCCTAGGCACTGATCGGCCAGGAGTATCCGATCAAACAGTAAGTGCGGCCACACGGTGCTGGTGGCAGCTGTAAGTGCCAAACGCATGCAGATGCGCTACAACAATACATAGAACTCTGGGGGCCTGACAGGAAGCGAGCCAATGTGGATGAAACACAAACTCTGCGTCGTCAGGCTGGTTCGGTTCGCATCCGTTTCCCTCATCATAGTAGCCCCCGGTGCAGTCGCAGAGGATCTCGAACCCAGGTCCTACGCCAATACGCCGGTCGGTATCAATTTCCTGCTCATAGGCTACAGCGATCTCCATGGCAGCGTGACAGCCAACCCCTCAGTCCCGCTCCAAGATGCCAAGCTCAACATCAAGACTGCCGTGTTCGCCTTTGCCAGATCCCTGGACGTCTGGGGCCGCTCCGGGAAGTTCGATATTATCGTGCCTGAGGCAAGATTGACGGGCTCTGCTCTGTTCGCCGGTGAACCCAAGGAGCGTAATGTTACTGGGTTGATCGATCCAAGATTCCGGTTCTCGGTCAACTTATATGGCGCCCCGGCGATGTCCCTGGCGGAATTCCCCAGCTATCAACAGGATGTGATTATCGGCGCCAGCCTGGCGATCACGGCGCCACTCGGCCAATACGACGCTAGTAAGCTGGTAAATCTCGGCAACAACCGCTGGTCATTCAAGCCCGAACTTGGGATTTCCAAGCGCCTGGGACCAGTGACCTTGGAATTATCCGGCGCGGGAACCTTTTACACCGACAATGACGAGTTCCTCGGTGACCACACACTTTCCCAGAACCCGATTTACCAGGTACAGGGGCATCTTATCTATGCCTTTAGCAACGGTGTTTGGGCTGCGCTAGATACAACCTACTTCGCTGGCGGGAGTAGCTCAGTCGATGGGGTCGGTAACCACGATTTTCAGGAAAACACACGCTACGGATGCACCCTTGCGCTGCCGTTGAACCGGAACCACTCGCTAAAGCTGAATGCGAGTAAGGGCGGGCATACCCGTACGGGCAGCGAATTCGATGCCATTGGCATAGTCTGGCAGTATCGCTTCGGCGGAGGGCTTTGAAACTTAGGACTTACGCTACATTTGATTCATGCGTTCGTGAGACATTTGTCTGATGCTGGTTGTTACCTTGCCATTTGTGACAGGCAGTTTTCGGCCCAGGCTGTGTAAAAACGCAGGCACCGTTTTAAAGTCTGCGTTGCTACGTAAAATCTGCCAGTCCTTGGTTAATCAGCAGACCTGAAATTTGCGTAGGAACGCGATTTTCGTTCTGGTTCTGAACGTCAACCCTGCGCTAAAACGTTTTTACACAGCCTCGGCCAATAGCGGACGTTGGGACCAAGTCCGCTTCCGGCAAACTCGGACATTCATAGGTACCACGCTTGAGCCTAAGCAGATCCATAGCTAGACAGAACTAGAAAAATTTGCGGGTCGATCCAAAGTCTTAAAATTCATCGTGGGAAGGAGCGACGCCGAATACGGCGTCGCGATCAATAGGATTGATCCGACTATCACGTAGATTATTGACAGTCGCCTGTCATCCGGCAAAGCTGGATCAAACCTGAACGCGCGCCTGACGGCAAACGCATCCGGACTATGGAAGTCGTAATGCCGAAAGATAAAAATAAAACGGTTAGCGCAAACCCTGATTCGCAACCGACGACGATTAACAGCTATCTGTTCCCCGTCACTATCGGCGTTCTGCTCATGGCAGTTGTGGGCATCGGCTGGTTCCTGTTCAGCAGCAAACCTGCTCCCGTGGCGTATGCGCCGGTTGGCACGCAGGTCGTCCAACCGACCAAGCCACAACCGGTTGCCGTAGTGCAAGAAATAGCGCCGGCAAAAATGGTCGATGAGCAGCAATGTCAGGGTTGCCACAGCGCCCAGGTCAAGGCCTGGCAAGGTTCCCATCACCAATTGGCGATGCAGGTAGCCAACGCTGAAACCATGCTTGGCGACTTCAATAACGTCACCTTCAAGGCGGAAAAAGAAACCACCCGTTTCTCCCGCAAGGGTGACGGATTCTGGGTCAACACCCCCGGCATCGATGGCAAGAACGCGGACTTCAAGGTCGCTTACACCTTTGGGATCGCGCCGCTACAGCAATACCTGATCGAGGTTGGCGACGGTCGCTTGCAAGCCTTGGGTGTGGCCTGGGATACCGAGAAACACCGCTGGTTTCACCTCTATCCGGGCCAGAGCGTGACCTTCAAGGACCCGATGCACTGGAGCAAACCGAGCCAGAACGCCAATTTCATGTGCGTCGAGTGCCACACCACTGGTTACAAGCGCAATTTCGATGCGGCAAAAAATACCTTTGACAGTCATTGGAACAGCCTCGGTGTCGGCTGCCAGGCGTGTCATGGCCCGGCCTCCAATCACTTGGAATGGACGGCGAAAAAAGATGACTTGATCCACGCCGGGTTTGCAGTCGACCTCAAGGACAAGAATGCCACCGTCGAAATCGAAACCTGCGCACGCTGCCACTCCCGCCGCGCGCCGCTGGGCGATGGTTTCACCGTCGGCAATCGCCTGATGGATGACTACCTGCCGAGTCCCCTGACCCGCGAACTGTATGCCCTAGACGGCAAGATCAAGGACGAAGTGTTCGAACATGGCTCCTTCGCCCAGAGCAAAATGTCCGACAAGGGTGTGCGTTGCAGCAATTGCCACAATCCCCATAGCACCCAGCTCAAGATGCCGGGAAATGGCGTCTGCCTGCAATGCCACAACACCGTCGGCAAGACTTCGGTGGAAGGTGTCGATGGCAAGGGCCTGCAAGCGAAGAATTACGATTCCATCGAGCACACCCGCCATACCATGGGCCAACCCGGCTCGCAGTGCGTGGATTGCCACATGCCCGGCAAGTTCTACATGGGCAATGACTTTCGGCATGATCACAGCTTCAGCATTCCGAACCCCGAACGCGCGAAGAAACTCGGCACGCCGGATGCCTGCCTGACCTGCCACCAGGGCAAGGTCGGCGATAAGGTCACCAAACAGTTCAAGCTGTGGACTGGCGCGAATGCGGCACAAGCGCGACGTTACGACGAGAGCATGTGGCTGATCCGCAACGGCTTGCCCGGCGCGGCACAAGCCTTGTACGAGCAATTGCAGCGCATAAACCTGCCGGCCATTCAACGGTCGACCCTGCTCACCGAGTTGCCGTCATATCCCAGCGAACAGGCGCTGAAACTGGCAACTAACGATCTAAGCCACCCGGCACCGCAAGTGCGTGAAAGCGCCGTGCGGGCGATCAGCGCGTTCCTCCCGCCACCGGAGCGTGCGCCGCTGCTGACGCCGTTGCTGAGCGACCCGGTGAAGGGCGTGCGCATTGCGGCGGCGCGAGACTTGCTCAGTCTGGCGCGAAACGGTCTGGGCAATGCTCAGAACGCGTGGAATGCCGCCATTGGCGAGTATGAAGCGGTCCAGAAGAACTTGGCCGAACGCGCCGAAGCCAACCTGAACCTGGCCATGCTGTATCAAGCCAATGGACGCAATGGCGATGTCGAAGGACTGCTACGTACTGCGCTCCAGCATGATCCTGATTTCCACCCGGCGCTGGTGACGCTGGTGCAATGGCTGGAAGCCAATGGGCGCAGCCAGGAGGCTCAAGCGCTACTCACGCAAAGCCTGAAGGATCACCCGGAAGCCGCCCTGTTGCAACACACCCAGGGCCTGTCACTGGTGCGCGCCGGGAAATCGGACCAAGCCATGTCCTTCCTGCGCAAGGCCGCGCAACTGGAACCGCATAGTGCTCAATACGGCTACGTCCTCGCAGTTGCACTGCATGACAGCGGCAAGGTTGAGGCGGCATGTGAGGAATTAGAAAGGCTGTTGAAGGTGCAGCCCGCCAACCGCATTGCGCGGGTGGCGTTGATCCAGTACTACCTCGAAGGCGGGCAGGAACCGAAGGCTCAGATGCTCTTGCAGGGCTGGAAGAAAATGAACATGGATGACCCATCGTTGAAATGATCCGTCGCGTCTGAAGCTGCCGAGCAGGGAGAAGATGCGTTCGGCAAATCGATGCGCGCCGGCATGTTGTTTTATTTAACTGCTGAATTACATGACCCAATACTGGGGCATCGCCTTACTCACTGGCGTTCCGCACTGGCCCTTGGCTCTTTGAGGGATAACAACTTGAATTTTCGTTGTGCGCGGGTTTATTCGCTGTCGCGAAGTCGCAACAACCAATAGGCGACCGGTATGACCGCCAACTCTTCCCTGCATAGAGTTGAAGCAGCATCGAGGGCAATCCATCAATTATGAAGCTAATTAAGCGACCAAGAACAAGTCCACTGCAAAAAATGAGGACCGTGAAGATTGCGACTTTGTGTAATTTCGGTTGAAAGGCACAGACCAGCCAGAAGGTACCTAACGCGAGATACAGGCACATTACAGCTCGGAGAATGTGAGCGATGTTGATGTCGAGTACGTCCATACCGAAAAATTTAAGGGCGAACCACGTTGGGCTTACGCCGTAGCTCAGCGCAATGCTGCCTACGGTGAGGAATGAGATGATCAGAAAGTATTTTTTCAGTGCAGCGTTCATGACAGTCCTTTGCAGGTGTTGAATGGGCGCGTCCAAGCAACGGGCGCGCCAAGGTTGCTGACCCTTTAGCGGGATTAAGCGCGCAGTCCAGTTACTGCTTTGTACCCGGCAGTAGTTCGAAGTCCGGGGTGAACGGCGTCATGGCGGCTATCAGCAGTTCGAACGGTTTGTGATTGCCCTCGAAGCTAGCCTTGCCGTCCTTGACGAGCTGATCGAAGCTGGTTTTTCTCGCCATCACGCCTTCAAGCGCAGTGCGATCAAGGGTGATGGTCAGGTCGGCGTTTTTGGCCTGCTGTCCCTTGATGCTGGTCAGGGTCGAGTTACTCAACTCGACCACGAATTGCTCACCATTGTCCGGCGTCTTGAGGTTGAGGATGAAGTGTTGATCCGCGACTTTGCTGCCATCCAGGCTGATGCCAAGGTACTCCAGCCACAACTCTGTGCTCATGGCGCGGATGATGTCAGGTCCACCAGATTTTGGCGGTACGCCCTTGGGCACGCCGTTGCGCAGTTCGTAGGCCGCTGCAAGGAAGCTGTTGCGCACGCCGGCACTTTCCTTCTGATAGCCGACCTGCTCGTAGACGTCCGCCAGCAGGTCCTTTGCCTGGTTGTTTTGCGGCTCGGCATACACCAGTTTATTGAGGATCTCATAGGCTTCGTGATATTTGCCCTGGTCGAACAAGGATTTGCCCTTGGCCATGATCTTGTCTGCACCGCCCATCATTTCGACATACAGCGGTGCCGAATCTTTTGGTGACAGCGGCATCAGCGTCGCTGGGTTGGCATCCCAATAGCCCAGGTAGCGGTTGATCACGGCACGGCTATTGTGCTCTTCCGAGCCGTGGTAGCTATGGGTCGCCCAATTGTTTTTCAGGCTTTCGGGCAACTTGTAGACGTTTTGAATCTCGTTGATGGTGACGCCCTGGTTAGCGGCGTGCAGTACGGCATTGTTCAGGTTGGCGTAGGCATCGCGTTGCGCGCGCATGACGTCCTGAATCCGCTCATTGCCCCAACGTGGCCAACTGTGGGACGCGAGCATGACATCGGCCTGTTGTCCGTAACGATACAAGGCGTTGTTGATGTTCTTCGACCAGACCAGCGGATCACGGACCAGGGCACCGCGCAGGGTGTAAATGTTATGTATGGTGCCGGTAATGTTTTCGGCTGCCCAGAATGCCTTGAATTGCGGGAACCAGGTGTTCATCTCCGCTGGCGCTTCGGTGCCGGGTGTGCTTTGAAACTCCATTTCCACACCGTCGATGGTCAGGGTCTCGAAATCTTTCGCGATATAGCGATTGGGCTCAATCAGCCCCATGTTGCCAATGGAGGCATTTTTACCAATGGCCATGTCGACATGGCCATACGGGCTGTGCGGCAACATCACACCATATTGGAAGAACGCGCGCCGGTTCATGGCATTGCCGGCGTAGACGTTTTCAGCCACGGCATGTTCCATGAAACCTGTCGGTGCTATCAGCGGGACCTTGCCGCTGCGCACATCTGCTTCATCGACCACTCCGCGGATACCACCGAAATGGTCGGCATGGGAGTGGGAGATCACGACCGCTACGACCGGGCGCTTGCCGAGTTTTTCATTAATGAAGTCCAAGGCAGCCTTGGCGGTTTCCTTCGACATCAGGGTATCGAAAACAATCCAGCCCGTATCGCCCTTGATGAAGGTGATGTTGGCCAGGTCAAACCCACGCACTTGGTAGATCTTCTCCGGAACGACCTCATACAGACCGAAGGCCATGTTGAGTACCGCCTGGCGTTGCAGGGACGGATTGATACTGTCGTAGTCCTTGCCTTCCAGCAGGAAGTTATAGCTGCCCATGTTCCAGGCGACGTTGCCCGCTTCGGCCATGATCCTGGTGTAGGACGGTGCAGCGATGAAGCCTCTTTTGGCCTCTTCATAATCACGCTTGTCTGCAAACGGAAGTGCCTTGCGCACACCGTTCTGCAATGCGACGGTGTAAGACGACGGCGCCTTGCCTTTGTTATCGAAATGCCCGTTTTGCATCGCAGCCGACTCGGCAGTTGTTTCGGCAGCAAAAATGGCCGGGCTGATGCCCGTAGACAGTGCGATTGTCAGGGCGCAATAGAGGGTCTTGTTATACATGAAGTGTTCCTTCGCCAAGGGGTGTCGATGCCGTTAATGGCGCGGGTTTGCTCTTGCTCATCTTGACCCGCCGGACAAGGAATAGCATATTCATCCGATTACGAAAAATTCCATTTCAACACGTTTCGATAACATAGAGGTTATGACATGACCCCGCGTCGTTTGCGCCAGTTTCTGGCGCTGATTGAACATGCGCACTTTGGTCGGGCGGCCAAAACTCTGGGGGTTTCCCAACCGGCACTGAGTAAAAGCATCCAGCTGCTGGAACAGGAACTCGGGGTCACGCTGTTCGATCGACGCACCGAAGGCGTCGTGTTGACTGCATTTGGTCAAGTTCTTCATGAAAAGAGCCGGCGCTTGTTGATGGCCGAAGAGGATCTGCGGCGCGACATAACCCTACTGGCAGGCGGAGATATCGGCGCACTCAAAGTAGCCTTGGGGCCGTACCCCAGCGTCATCAGCGGCTATCCCGGCATTGCCCGATTGCACGCCCGACATCCGCACCTCAAGGTGACGGCCCATGTCGCAGGATGGCGTGACGTAGCGCACCAGGTCGCCAACGGTGTCGTGGATCTGGGGATCGCTGAAATCAGCGCCTTGCAAGACCGGAAGGAATTCAATTGTGAGCTGTTGGGTGAACATCAAGGACGATTGTTTTGCCGGCCCGGACATCCGCTGCTTTCGCAACGCACTCTGAGCCTGGCTCAAACGCTCGATTACCCTTGGGTAGCTTCGCGTATTCCGTTACGCCTGGCCGGTCATTTGCCGCCCGCGACGTTGGGGTGCGCCGGCGCGTATGACACGGTGAATGGCGATTTCGTGCCTGCGATTGAAATTGACGTACCCATGCAGATTGTTCAATTCGTCGAGAACAGCGATGCACTGGCGGTAGGCACTTTGTCGACCTTTGAGCGGGAGTTGATCGCGGGTGAAATTGTACCCCTGCCGATTCACGATCAGGCGCTGTACACCCGTTACGGTTTTATCTATCTCAAAGAGCGTTCGCTGCCGCCAGCCGTGCAGGCTTACATGAACGAAGTGCGGGCCGTAGAAGAGGAAATTACCCGGCGTGAACGTCAGCAGGCCGAATTTAAGATGAAGTAGCGGAGGGGTTTACAGGTAGAACTTCCCTGAAACATCACACCCTGAAATGCAACGCTGTATTAATGAGCTATACCCAATATTCCGTCACGCACTTCTCCACTATTGGAGGTTGTAATGAATCCCGGCACAACTCTGGCAGTAATATTGGTCACCGCGAGTCTATTCGGCTGCACCCATTCACCAAACCAATCGGTGAATCTGTCTTTGGCAGCGACACACAAAAACCCCGGTCAGATCGCCAAGAGCACATTGACCAGCACGGGCAATCAAACCAATTTCGATTTCTACATCACCGGAGTTCCAAGCGGAACCATCTTGCCCCCTCGAATATACACGTTCATCAACAGGGGCAGCTGCCAGCAACCGGGGCCCGCCGCGTACGCCATGAACGATAAGGTCAACACTGAAAGCAATGCCGGTACCAGTGGCTGGAGCTTTTACAGAAGCGCGCCGATATCACTGTCCGACTTGCTGTCCGACAAGTACTCCATCGTCGTACGTACAGCACCTGAGGATGGCAGCGTGGATATATTCTGCGGCGATATAAAAAAAGCAAACTAGTTGAAAAGAAAAGGTCAGTTATCACTACGTCGATGCTGAAAAACGATGGGGTTGTAACGGTGATGTAACACGCCTTCTTCGATCAGGCAATGTCTACCCTTCAAATTTAAGAAACCGCACTAGACTGTGTCGTGGGCCTTCATTGGAACTTGATCATGCGCAGGGGGAACGTGGTTCTGTACCCGTATCTAGGCTAATGACTCGGTGGTAAATGCACGAAGGGTTTGTTGATGTGCACTCATCACCCTTGCGAACACCACGGAACAACGAGGAATCCTGGTATGGATAAGTTATCGAATCACTTCAGGCTGTCGATCGCATTTGCTGCGCTGCTGTCATTGAATGGGGTCGCCCACGCGGCTCAGACGGAAAAGACCAATATCCTGTTTATCGTCTCCGACGATACCGGCTACGGCGACCTCGGGCCGTATGGCGGAGGCGTCGGCCGAGGTATGCCTACGCCGAGCATCGACGAACTGGCGGCGGAAGGTATGACTTTTTACTCTTTCTATGCCCAGCCCAGCTGCACTCCGGGCCGGGCGGCCATGCAGACCGGACGAATCCCCAATCGTAGTGGGATGACCACCGTGGCCTTTCAGGGCCAGGGTGGCGGCTTGCCGGCAGCCGAATGGACACTCGCGTCGGTGCTTAAAACCGGTGGGTACGACACCTATTTCACCGGCAAATGGCACTTGGGCGAAGCTGAATATTCGCTTCCCAATGCCCAGGGTTATGACGTCATGAAATACGTCGGCCTATACCACCTCAACGCCTATACCTACGCCGACCCCACGTGGTTCCCGGACATGGACGCGGAAACTCGCGCGATGTTTACCAAAGTGACCCAAGGGGCCTTGTCAGGCAAGGCGGGCGAAAAAGCGATCGAGGAGTTCAAGGTCAACGGCCAGTACGTGGATACGCCTGTGGTAAATGGCAAGCCCGGTGTGGTGGGCATTCCCTACTTCGACAACTATGTCGAAAAAGCCGCACTGGAGTTTCTCGATACGGCCGCCAAATCGAACAAGCCGTTTTTCATCAACGTCAACTTCATGAAAGTGCACCAGCCGAACATGCCGGCACCGGAGTTCGTTCACAAGTCCATTTCCAAGTCCAAGTACGCCGACTCTGTGGTGGAACTGGATACCCACATTGGCCGCATCATGGCCAAGCTAAAAGCGCTTGGCATGGATAAAAACACCTTGGTGGTTTACACCACGGATAATGGCGCCTGGCAGGATGTCTACCCGGATGCCGGCTATACGCCGTTTCGCGGGACAAAGGGCACGGTGCGCGAAGGCGGAAATCGGGTGCCGGCGATTGCCCTCTGGCCAGGCAAGATCAAGCCCGGCGTAAAAAACCATGAAATTATCGGTGGCCTTGATTTGATGGCAACGTTTGCTTCTGTGGCGGGCGTGAAGTTGCCCGAGAAAGATCGTGAAGGTCAGCCCATCATATTCGACAGTTACGACATGACCTCTGTGCTGACCGGCGCTGCGCCCTCCCCGCGTAAAGAGTGGTTCTACTTTACCGAAAATGAATTATCGCCTGGCGCTGCCCGGGTGAATCAATTCAAGGCGGTATTCAACTTGCGGGGCGATAACGGTGCCCAGACCGGGGGACTGGCTGTGGACACCAACCTGGGCTGGAAAGGGCCGACGAGTTACGTTGCGACCATTCCGCAGGTGTTCGACCTGCTGCAAGACCCGCAGGAACGCTACGACATTTTCATGACCAACTTCACCGAGCATACCTGGTCGGTCGTGCCGATCAGCGCCGCGATCATGAAATTGATGAAGACGTACGTCGACTACCCACCGCGCAAATTGCAAAGCATGGGTTATGACGGGCCGCTCGAACTGTCCCAATACCAGAAATTTGAAAGCGTACGGGAAAGCCTGAAAAAAGAAGGTATCAACTTGTCGATGCCCAACGGCAACTGATCAATCAGGCAAGCATGGCGGTCTCCTCGGGGCCGTCATTTTGCTACCTGAAGTTATGAGTATTCGCTATGCGTTAATAACTCACTGCCAGGAGCACCAATATGAAAACTGCCTATCAATGGCTTGTCAGTGCCGCTTTAAGTAGCCTGCTGATTGCTGGCTGCACCTCCAAAATTACAGATAAAGAGCAATTTTCGGGTTTCCTCTCCAGCTATGAAGGCTTGCAGCAAGTGGCATCACCCAGTGGCCATCCGGTGCTTCGTTGGGTCGCGCCCGATTTCAAGCCCTCGGCCTATGACACTGTGGTGTTCGAACGCTTGCAGATGTATCCGGCGCCAAAACCTGGCGAGCGGGTCAATATGCAAACCCTGCAACAGATACAAGCGTTTACCAGTGACAGCGTCAAGAACGTACTCTCGCAGAAATATCAGGTCGTGCCCAACGTCCAGTCTGTGCCGGACGGTTCGCGAGCGATGGTCATGCGCGCGGCAATTACTGGCGTGAGCGCTTCCAATGAGGGCATGCGCTGGTATGAAGTGGTGCCCATCGCAGCAGTGGTGGGTGCAACCCAAGCCGCTACGGGTCATCGCACTCAGGACACTGAGTTGTTTGTCGAGGCTGAGTTTGTCGATCCCGCTTCCGGTAAGCCCTTAGCGAAAGTAGTGCGGAAAATATTTGGCACAACGCTGAAAAATGACAGCCAGGAAATTACCGCCAATGATTTCAAAGCAGCGATCGGAGACACGATGCGTGACCTGCAAACGTTCCTGAAATAGAAATTTGCAGGCGGCTTCGGCGCATCTGGTCAGTCCCTACAGTTACGGCTGGCCAGTCGCGCATGAAGCTCCGGGCAGACATCGCAGTAGATATTCCCAGTTCAGGTTCTTGGCTGGATAGTGGTAGAGAGGAAATCTAATGAACAACATCAAATCACCTCGGTCGTCGTTGCGTTGGTACTGGCTTATCCTGTTGTGGCCGCTACTGCTGCAAGCTGCCGAACCCTTACCATCTTGGCAAGAGGGTCCTTCCAAACACGCCATAGTTGAATTCGTCGAGGCAGTGACGACTGATGGCTCCAAGGATTTTGTGTTACCGGCTGCACGCATTGCAGTGTTCGATAACGACGGAACGCTGTGGAGCGAGCAGCCCCTTTATTTTCAAATGCTATTCGCCCTTGAGGAGGTCAAACGCCTGGCGCCACAGCATCCAGAATGGAAAGAGCAGCAGCCATTCAAGGCCGTGCTGGAGAACGATCAGAAAACCTTGGCAAACAGCGGTATGGAGGGACTGCTCAAGATCATCGATGCCACCCATACCGAGATCAGTACTCAAGCGTTTTTAGCTAATGTCCGAACATGGCTGGCCAAAGCCGTGCATCCCAAAACTAATAAGCCCTACACCGAAATGGTGTATCAGCCAATGTTGGAGTTGCTTGCCTATCTCCGAGTCAATGGTTTCAAAACTTACATCGTTTCGGGTGGTGAAGTGGAGTTCATGCGCGCCTGGACGGAGGAAGTGTATGGAGTACCTCCGGAGCAGGTGATCGGCACGACCTTCACCGGCGAGTATCAGTACAACGAAGGCAAGCCAGTGATCATGCGCATGCCCAAACTTGCCCATAACGACGATGGGCCCGGAAAACCCGTCAGTATTGATGCGGTTATTGGCCGCCGCCCCATCTTCGCCTTTGGTAACTCCGATGGTGATCAGCAAATGTTGCAATGGACCGCGGCGGGTGACGGCAAGCGCTTCATGGGGCTGGTGCATCACACAGATGCACAGCGCGAATGGGCTTATGACCGAGAATCAAAGGTAGGGAAACTGGACAAGGCATTGGATCAGGCCAAGGCTCAGAATTGGACGGTAGTTGATATGGCGAAAGAGTGGAGCCGAATCTATCCCTTCGATACTGCTGTGCCGTAATGACGGTCGAAAAATGTCCGGTCACTACAGCTGGAAACCGTTATGACACGGTCAATAGAGACGCGGTTGTAGTGAAGTATTGATAAAAAAACACAGTTCGGGGCTGGGCAAACAGGGTGTATCACTTGGGGAACAGCAGTGTAAACGCTACACGAAACCCCCAGCCTTCAGCGCCATCTTTCGGGGTATCAACCCAGTAGCGCGGCCCCACTTGAAGGCTCATGGGCTGATGACCCACCTTGAACAACTGGGAAACGAACAGGTTAATCGGCACGGACCATTCGCGTGTCTGCCAGTCGTAGGTGGATTCGGTGTTGATGCCGTAGGTGGTATAGGTATGCGTGGTGAAGCTAAAGAAAGGTTGCAGAAAGGTCTGGTTGATCTTGTCCTTGTCATCAGGCGGGCTGTTTTCCAACGACCAGATGTGGTTGGCCAGAATGCCGCGAGTCCAACCATGGCTTTGTTTGAGGGCAACCACCGTTGGACCGGCCCCCCATTGCTCACCGCTCAACAGTTTGTCGCTGCCGGTGGGCAGTAAAACTGCGGGGCCTGCACCCCATATCCAGCCGCTCGCCGTGGGGTGCTTAGGTGAAAAGAAGAAACTCTGGGTCACGTCACCAACGCCCGTTTTATCCGCTTGTCCACCAGGTACCAAGCCATGCTGGTCAATGATCGGCAAGATAGTACGGGAAATCAGATTCCATTTGTCGTTTAGGCTGAATGGCAGTACCGGCTGGATATTGGTGACACTTTGGTAGCCTTCGCCACTGGGCCCAAGCTTTTGGTTCCAATTGTATTGAATGGGGACGCTGTAGAGAGCGGCGACTGGATTAAGCGCTTGCTTGGCCAGTTCTGCCTGGCTATCGGCGGTGAGTCCGATTTCGGGGCAGAACACTATCAAGACCATAAAAGGAGCTACTTGAAACCCTTTGTTCATCAGAAGCTCCCTTCTCAAGTTCGAGACTTTGGACTTCCACGTTACGGATGAATGGCTGCTTAGGAGGACTACTCGTTGCCCGTATAGCTTAGTTCAAATTCTCTACTAAAGTTATGCTCTGGTGCTGCTAACTCCAACTAATCTACGACTCAGAACTGCGAGCGGCCCCATCTTCAAGGATCGACCGCAAAAGCAACCGTTCTTCACCGATGGATATCTGCCGAGGTTATTATGCCGACCAGTACAGCTGCGCTATCTGCCCTCAGCTTGTTAGGACTGTGCTGCCAGCCAGTCTGGGCTGGCGGCATCATGCTTTACGAAATCGGCACGGATAACACTGGTCTGGCCAACGCCGGCGCTGCGGCCCGCGCTCAAGGCCCTTCGACCATCGCCAGTAATCCGGCGGGCATGAGTTACCTGCCGGGCACGCAGATCACCGGCGGTTTGCAGGTGCTTTACGGCAACCTCAAGTTCAATCGCGACGACGACACCAACGTGGCGGGCAGCAGCAGTGGCAACGCTCTCGATCCGATTCCCGGCGGCAGCTTCTTCATCAGCCATGAACTGGATGACCACTGGAGCGTCGGCTTCGGCCAGTACGGCGACTTCGGGCTGGCGGTCAATTACGACAACGAATGGTCGGGGCGTTACTTCGCGCAGAACGCCAGCCTGCTTGGTTTGTCGATAGTGCCGAGCGTGGCGTACCGCTTTAACGAGCAGTGGTCAGTGGGGCTCGGCGTGAGAGCCATGTACGGCATGTTGCAAGCACAGACCGCCATCGACCGCTCGCCGTTCGGCTTCACCGACCGCAGCGACGGGCAGTTCAAGTACAAGGACAAGGATTGGGGTTTTGGTGCCAACGTGGGCGTGATTTATGCCCCGCAACCCGGTACGCGCATCGGTCTGACTTACACCAGCAAGGTCGACCTGGAATTCGAAGACGGGCTGGACGTCAAGGGCGATGGCCGGTTGCTGGAGCGGGTCAATGGCACCAACACCCAACTGGATATGACGGTGCCGCAAACCGTCACCCTGAGTCTGTTCCAGCAACTCGACCGGCAATGGGCGTTACTGGCGTCGGTCAACTGGCAGGACTGGTCGGAGTTCGGTGACATCGCCGTGCAGGTCGATACCACGGCGCTGGGATCGCAATCGAGAACCGTGGACGCCGACTTCAAGGACACCTGGCACCTCTCCCTCGGCGCGCAATACCAGGCCACCGAGCAACTGTTGTGGAACTTCGGTGTGGCCTACGACAGCAGCGCCGTCTCGGACAGCAACCGCACCGTCACCATGCCCATGGGCGAATCCTGGCGCATTGCAACGGGGGCTACCTATGCTCTAAACAAGGACACCGATGTCAACGTTAGCTGGGTCATGGCTTGGCTCGGCGACCAGCCGGTGGATCAGACCAAGTCAACGTCGGGCAATCGAATCTCCGGTCAGTTCGACAGTGCCTGGATTCAAGCCGTGACCGGAAATATGACCTGGCGTTTTTGACGCTCAGCGATAGACAGTCTAACTCATCGAAGCTGCTTGCTTTCAACCCCAGAAGTCGGCAGTTTGAACGTCTGCTATGGGTCCAGGCTGTGTGAAAACACACTTGATACGTTCAACGCTGAGATTTTTGTTTGGATTGCCTGCGAAGTCGGTAGTAGAAAGTACAGATTGGTCCATGCGGCCAACATCGGCGCTCATATGGCTGTTGGGGCCGCGTCAGCAGTCCCAACAGCTTTACCGACGATCCAGCGGCCAGATCACGCCCTGATCGCTTCAAGCAATCCCAAGATGCCAAAGATGTTCATCATTCGTTTGAGGTTGTAGGCGAGCACATGAAGGCTCATCTCAGTGCTCACCCTCGGCAGAGTTTTGGTCAGGAAGTGGGTAACATCATGTCGCGCCCTAAAGGCCTGTTTGAGGGTCGCCTAGGTCCGTTTGCGGCCGGCAGAAATCGGCCAAAAGCGGAAGTTCATTGCGATGGGCAATCACTGTGTACTCGACAACGGCCCGAAGAACATACGTATGACTTTGTCCCTGCCAATCACACGCACCAGCTCGCGCATCGTGCAATACATCAGCACCAGTACCAGCAGCAAAATCTGAATGGCCCAGAAATGTGGCCACACGATCTGCTCGAGCAACTTTTCATTAGCAGCGGTCAGACTGCCGACCTCTCGCCAAAAATCGATGAGACGCTCCAGATAATGAAAAAGCATGGCTATCAGTGTGTAGATCGTTGTTTTCCAGGCGACGTTGTACGCTAAGGGCTTTTGCGGGTAACGATTAATGAGTGGCAGTAAGTCCGCGATCACCACCGCCTTGCCCAGAATCAAGGCTGCCAGCATTACCGACGCGGTCGTACCCAGCGTGACCCCTGTTTGCTTAAGCATCAGCAGACGAATGAAAACAACAATATGCAACGCAACGAAGAAAAAGACGGTAGGCGGAATCACTGCTGCGATCTCTTCTTTGACCTTCTCGGTGAGTTTGCTCATGACTTTTCCTCGGCTGTAATCCAGTGCCTCTCAAGGTGGATGTTAGCGTCGCCTCTACCAATCCATTAGCGGAGGATCTCGGCCAGTGCCTGGCGCATCGGCTCACCGGAGACATGGACGAGGCCGGAAAAGGGCGAGTCCAGTTCCAGAATCATCATGACGCCTCCGGAAACTGCCACTGCACATAGGCAGAACACGGCTATGGTCGTGGCATTGCGAGGAGCGAACAAACCGAAGCTGGCAAACACCAGGCCAAGCCAGAAAATCAGCAGAATCAGGAACGGCATCGGAATATTGCTTGTACGCTGTTCCGCCAGCAGCCAACGCGTCTGCAACAAGTCATCCGAGAGCCCAAGCGCCTGCGAGCGCAACCAGCGCTGTCTCGGATCAGTTGCAGTAAGTATTAGAATCGACTCCTGTACTGCCTCCATCATCTGAACTGTCGTTTCGGTCGAATGTAAGGGTTTACCCGTCGCCGGAAACAATTCCTGCGTTTTCGCTCTCGCATAGATGCGCAGCTGAGTGCGAACATCCTCCGCTTCTGATCCGTAACGCTGCATCATGCGGTTGATACGGACGATGTCGACGGCGATCCTGGACACTTCACTCGAGCGTGTTGAGAACGAACTGTTCGCCGTCGAGATCATCAGGCTGATTACCAAGGCCGAAAGTGTGCCTACAATCGCCGCCGAAACGGAGATGGCATTGCGAGATTCATTGCTGAGGTGATGCTCGGGCAGCGCTCGCGCGGCAAAGATACCAATAAGAGCGCCGCCGAAGGTCGCGACGAAGGCGATCAATCCGATAGCGATATGGTTCATGAGGGAAGATCGCGCATCACATCACCTTGGTATGCTTGCTGACGGCGGGGTGATTTATCGTTTGGCAGAGTCCCTTACAAGATTGGGCAAGTTGGTAAATAAAAGGACACCATCGGTTGCTTATCCCGGGTTTCTACCAGGCGCGCCGGTCAACTCCTGTGTGCGGAGCTGACCCGGCTACGCTAAAAGTGCCAGCGGCTCGTCACTTCAGGAACGTCTGCAAATCGCGCATTGTGTCCCTGATTGCTGCTTTGAAGTCGTTGGCGGTAATTTCCTGGCTCTCATTTCTCAATGTCGTACCAAAGATCTTGCGCACGACTTTCGCCAGTGGTTTTCCGGAAGCGGCGTCGACAAATTCCGCCTCGACATACAGTTCAGTGTCCTGGGTGCGATGCCCCGTAAGCGCCTCGGTGGTGCCCACCACCGCTGCGATCGGCACCACTTCATACCAGCGCATTCCTTCATTGGAAGCCGTCACGCCGGTTATCGCCGTACGCATGATCATCGCTCGGGAACCACTCGGTACTGCTTGGAGATTGGGCACCACCTGATACTTTTGCGCGAGCACGCTATGGACGCTGTCGCTGGCGGACGCCTGGATCTGTTGCAGGGTTTGCATATTCACCCGCTCATTGGGTTTTGGCGTTGGATGCCACTGCAGGCGATCGAACACCACGGTGTCGTAAGCCGAAGGCTTAAAGTCCGGCGTAACCCAACGAAGCACGGGATGGCCACTGGGTGAGGTCACTTGTTGCAAGCCGTCGTAGCTGGACAAGAAACCCGAAAACTGTTCTTTCTCGGTCACTTTGGAAGTGCAACCGGCAATCAGCAGGCTGCACAACACAATAGCAACAAGGCCTTTACCAACTGTTTTCATCATGATGCTCCCGGCAGTGAGTTGCGACGCTTCGCGCCATCCGCTGAAACAGATTGTCAGTTTTACTTAACCAGTTCGACCTCACTCGGCCGCCACTCTTTCGTAAAGAACGATTCAAGCGGGCTGTAGAGGCGCAGGAGCGTAAACCATCCTTTGTCGGGCGTGGTTTGAATCCAGTTGCCTGCCTTGGCGTCTGCGGGCTTGGAAGGGCCGAAGTAGATGGTCGTTGACCCGTCCGTGTTCTCTGTGGCGGCTGGTGTAGGGTAGGTCTGGCTGCCTGCGCGCGGGTAACGCTGCGGCGTCTGGAGCATTGACCGCGTCTGGTTGTCGTAGACGGTGAACGACCAGAACTTGGCCGCGGGAATCTTCGGCGGCAGGGTCACCTTGTAGGTCTTGCCACCATCGAAGGGGTTCTTTTCAGCATCAGTGAAGCCCATGAGGTACTGTGAGCCAACGTTGGGCAGTCGCATGATCATGCCCGGCGAATCCATGGTGTAGCCGTAGTAAAAGGCCGCGCGGGAATCGAGGGTCCGCGCGCCAGTCGGTGGCGCCGCTTTGAACAAGCCTTCCTTGGTGATCGTCGGCGGCGGTGTCTCGAAGTCGAAGCCACCTTGCCACAGCATGTTGGCCCACATCGAGTTCGGATAAAGGGACCACCCCGGATAGTCGGCGGCACGCCAATTCAGCGCTCGCCCAGCCGCGTTGCCCACAGCCGCAGCGTCGGTGAGAATCTTCTTCATTCGGGCGTCGGGGCTGAAAGGTTTGCCCTTCACGATGCCAATGGCCGCCAGTTGGCCAATGAGTTCCGGGTTGAAAGAGGTGGCCGGTTCCAGCTGCACGAGCTTGTCGAGCATCTCGAAATAGGAGAAGTCATTAGGCGCGATGGTGTTGAAGGACTTGCCGCTTCCCTCAACGAACTTCGTCGGCGGTATTGGTGGATTCGGCGCAAGCCTGACGTTGCCTTCGAGCGCCGTGGCAATGCTGGTGCCAAACCCGCCTGGGGTGTAGGGGTAGATCTTCAGCGATTGTTTGATCGCGGCCACAGCAGGTTTCGGATCGTTGTTCTCCATGAAGGCGCGAACGGCGTAGAGAACATGATTGGTTTTTGATCGGCCCACGAAGAAGCCGCTGTCTGGAAGAGGACCGTCGTAGTCCGGCGGCACGATCAGGTATTTGCCTCCTTCGCCCCGATCAGGGCCGGGCGCGCCGATGTCGATGATCCAGCCGAACCACATGTCATTGAGCGTGCCGAGTGCCTTCGGTGGCACCTCAACCACTAACGGCCCCTTCGTCAAATCGAGGACCGCGAGCGTATAGATCGTATCGACGTTGGCGGTGAGAAAGAGCGATTTTGAGTCCATCAACTCAGAGAAGATAACCACTGAGTTGTCCTCAGCCCCGATGCTGTGGAAGCCCTCGCGAACCGCATAGGCCGAGGCGCCCGAAAAACTGTTCATGAACGCGTCTACACCCCGCGTGAAGGCCAGGGTGTCGTAGACGTCCTGAGCGGTTTTTGCGCTCGGCGCGCCGTCCTTGAACTCCAGCGTGCCAATACGGGTCTCCAGGCGATCGGGCGTGGTGATCGCCGGGGGGATTTCGGTGGTAGTCTGCGCCTCGGCCATTACAGGAATGGCCAGCGCGACGAAGGTCGCCAGTACGGCGAGTGGTCCGAGCGTGTGCGTCATAGTGCTCTCCTTGAGAGACGTCTATTGCATTGACTACCCAAATGAACCTGGTGGTGGAAGTGTGCTTTCACGACGCGGGTTGTCTCGTGCGAGTTGGCCCACGTGCCTTTCTAGTCTTTGTTGCCGACCTTGTTCTGGGCTGCCTCCTTGCCCGCGACATTCAACTGCGGCGGTTCGAGTTTGACGGTGAGTTTGTGCAGCGAGCCGTTGAACGCGAACGGCACTTGGTAATCCTTGTCATCGACGGGGGTACCGGTGTCGGAGCCGACGTCGAAACTTTCATCCACGCCGAAGACGAATGGAACGCTGTTGGGGATCGTACGGCTCGCCACTTGCTTGCCATCCACCGAGAGCACGCCGGTGCCGCCTTTTCCGAATCCCGGCCCAGCGTATTTAAAATCGAAGCTGATGCCGTGCTTTCCGGGAGTGAGCGCCTCGGTCCCTTCCCAACGGAATTGCGCCACGCCCTCAAGGTTGTAGTTGAAAACAGGCTTGCCTTTGAGGAGGTAGAGGGCATAACCACCAAAGCGGCCGCCGTCGGTCACCAGCACACCGTCGCCCCCGCTGTCCGGAACGGTAACGTCAGCCGAAATGACGTAGGATTTGTTCAATATATTGGGCTCGTTGCCTGGAAGAATGCCGGTGACTGGCGACAAGTAATTGAACTCGGTGCGTCCGGCCACGATGCTCGGGCGCTGCGCAACGACGCGCGTGAAACCGGAGGCGTCGAGCGGTAACACTTGATACTTGTTCGCTTCCACCCAGAACAAATCCTGGAGTTCCTTGAGTTTGGCAGGGTTGGCTGCTGCGACATCGTCGTTCTGCGTCCAGTCCTTAGTGATGTCGTACAGCTCCCATTTGACGCCATTGATGATGTCCTTGGGTGGCTGCGCGGTGATGTCCCAAGGTGCGCGGTAGGGCGTCGTCGAAGCCATCCAACCCTCGTGGTAGAGCGCGCGCAGGCCGAGCATTTCGAAATACTGCGTGGTGCGCGTGGACGGCTTGTCGGCATTCGGCTTGTCAAAGAGGTAAGACATGCTCGTGCCTTCGATGGGCTTTTGTGCAATGCCGTCTACCTGGAGCGGCGCGTCAATGCCGGTGGCTTCGAGGATCGTCGGCTCGATGTCAATGACGTGGTGAAACTGGTTTCGGATGCCGCCGGCATCCTTGATCCGGTCCGGCCAGGAAATGGCCATGCCCTGGCGCGTGCCGCCAAAATGTGACGCCACTTGTTTGGTCCACTTGAAGGGTGTGTCCATGGCCCAGGTCCAGCCTACGGCCATATGCGGATAGGTCTGGTCCGAACCCCAGGCGTCGAGATATTTCATCTGATCGGCTACCGGTACGTTGATGCCGTTGAAGGTGGTCATCTCGTTCGGTGTGCCATTGGGTGTGCCTTCTGCGCTAC
Source organism: Pseudomonas sp. LBUM1651 (assembly GCF_059716135.1). Taxonomy (NCBI): domain Bacteria; kingdom Pseudomonadati; phylum Pseudomonadota; class Gammaproteobacteria; order Pseudomonadales; family Pseudomonadaceae; genus Pseudomonas; species Pseudomonas sp. LBUM1651. Next base: position 3,815,002 of record NZ_CP166805.1, read on the forward strand.
CGCCGTTGTCGCCGCTGATGTAGATCACCAGCGTGTTATCGAGCTTGCCCATGTCATCAATCGCCTGGATCACCCGGCCGATTTCATGGTCGGTGTATGCGAGATAGGCCGCATAGACCTCCATCTGGTGGGCATACAGTTTTTTCTCGTCCGCCGGCAGTTCGTCCCATTTCTTCAGAGAATCCGGCCACGGCGTGAGCTTGGCTTCCTGCGGGATGACGCCGAGGCGCTTCTGATTGGCGAAGATTTGGTCGCGCGCAGCGTTCCAGCCCATGTCGAATTTGCCCTTGAACTTCGCGATCCATTCGGGCGTCGGGTGATGCGGCGCGTGGGTACCGCCGGGCGCGTAATAAAGAAAGAACGGCTTCTTCGGATCGAGTGCGTTCAATTCATTGACGTAGCCGACGGCGTCATCCGCCATCGCAGTGATCAGGTTCCAACCCGGTTTGCCAACATAAGGATGGATCGGTGTGGTGTTGCGCATCAGATTACCCGGTTGCCACTGGTTGGTTTCGCCACCCATGAACCCGAAGAAGTAATCAAAGCCCATGCCGATGGGCCATTGGTCGAACGGGCCGGCCTGGCTGATCTGGAACGACGGCGTGTTGTGGTTCTTGCCAAACCACGACGTTGCGTAACCGTTGTCCTTGAGAATTTTGCCAATGGTCACCTTGTCCTTGGTAATGACGCTGTTGTAGCCGGGATAACCCGTTGAAACTTCCGTGATGACACCGAAACCGACGGAATGGTGATTGCGTCCGGTAATCAAGGCCGCGCGCGTCGGCGAGCACAGCGCCGTCGAATTGAATTGCGTGAAGCGCAATCCGGCTGCCGCGACGCGATCCATGGTCGGCGTCGGGATGAGGCCGCCGAACGTACTGGGCGCACCGAAGCCGACGTCATCGGTGATGATCAACAAGATATTCGGCGCGTCTTTGGGCGGTACGACGGTCGGGGACCAGTAGGGCGTCGAGGTCGTGGCGTCGAGGTTGATAACTCCGCCGAATGCTGCGGGAGGGTTCGGGAGATATCTGCCGTCGATGGTCGTGGTCGCGCTCGGTGAACCGGGCGTGCCGTTGACTTCCTGTGTCGCTGCATTGGCGCAAGAGAGCGAAAGCATGGCAAATGCCAGACCTGCACCGAGCCGCTTGTGCAGCCATAATGATTGAGTCCAGTACGCATTGGCCATGGCCAGCTCCTGTAACCCCCCGAAACCCCAAGTTCGGAGTGTAGAACCGTTTTTTTCTCTCGCCAGTCCATCTCATCGTTAACCCGAGTGGCCGTTGACTTTAGTGGAGTGGTGTCTATACCTGATCTTGATACCAGGCAGGTTCAGCATTGGCCGCAGCCTGAAATCAAGAGGAGCGCAAATGCTTATCAGGAAACGGCGTTTTGGTATCGTCATCGTCTGCGCCGGGATCGTGTCGGCTTGCCTGGCGTTTGTGGTGTATCAGCACCTTCGCGGTCCAGTGCCGTTGACTCTGGGTGATGGAAAAAATGGCCCCCTGGATATGGTCTGGCTTCCTGCTGGCGAATTTTTGATGGGCAGCGATCATAAGCAGGCACGGCCCAATGAGGGGCCGGCCCACAAGGTTCGACTCGACGGGTATTGGATCGACCGCTACGACGTCACCAATGCCGAATTCGCCCGTTTCATTTCTGAAACGCATTACGTCACCACCGCCGAACGCAAACCCAAATGGGACGATCTGAAAGTCCAGTTGCCACCGGATACTCCTGAGCCGGACGACAGTGTCATGGTGCCTGGAGCCTTGGTTTTCGTGGGCACAGACAGACCCATTCCACTGAATGATTTCAGTCAGTGGTGGGCATTTGTCCCGGGAGCCGACTGGCGCCACCCGTTGGGCCCCGACAGCACAATCGAGGGCAAGGACACCCATCCGGTCGTTCAGGTTTCACGCGAGGATGCACAGGCGTATGCAGCGTGGGCTCATAAGCGCCTGCCAACCGAGGCCGAATGGGAATACGCCGCAAGAGGCGGACTGGAACAATCGAACTATGCGTGGGGGAATGATTTCGCGCCGGGCGGCGAAAAGATGGCCAACACCTGGGATGAGGCACAACCGTTTCCTGTGACCGGGTCCAGCAATAAATTCAAGATCGGCACCAAGCCGGTAGGCAGTTACAGACCCAACGGCTACGGGCTATACGATATGTCCGGGAACGTTTGGCAGTGGGTTGCCGATTGGTATCGTGCTGATGCATTCAGCGTAGGGCTCAAGCGTCAGTCGGCGGGTGAAGGCGTGTTTAACCCGGTGGGTCCATCCGACAGCTATGACCCGGATCTCGGGGTAACGGCCAACGCACCGCAGCGCGTGATTCGAGGTGGATCCTTTCTATGTAGCGACAGCTACTGCACGAGCTTTCGAACCAGTGCCAGGCAGGGCGCGGACCCTATGAATTCCATGTCGCATCTCGGCTTTCGCCTGGCGATGAGCAAAGAGCAATGGGAAAACAATCGCTGATTGCAATATGCACGCGGGTGCCATGCTTTCCCGACGACGGCAGGAATGCCAAGGTGATGCGATGCGCAAGTTTCTCTCATGAACCATTTCGCTATCGGACTGATCGCCTTCGTCGCTATCTTCGGGGGCGCTCTTATTGGCATCTTTGCTGCGCGGGCTCTGCCCGAGCATCACCTCAGCAATGAGTCGCGCAATACGATCTCCGTTTCGGCAGCGATTGTCGGCACGCTTTCGGCCTTGGTGATCGGACTAATGATCTCGACGGCGAGCAGTTCATTCTCGACACGCTCGAGTGAAGTGACCAGGATCGCCGTCGACATCGTCCGCATCAACCGCGTGATGCAACGTTACGGACCAGAAGCGGATGATGCCCGCGTTAAGCTGCGCACCTACGCGAGGGCGAAAATGCAGGAGTTGTTCCCAGCGGCAGGGGTACCATTACAGTCAACCGAAGCGACTGTCCGGATGATGGAGGCGACACAAGAATCGATTCTATTGCTTGTTGCGACTGATCCGAGACAGCGCTGGCTGCGCTCGCAGGCGCTCACGCTTTCGGACGACGTGTTACAGGCGCGCTGGCTGCTGGCGGAACAGCGTGCAAGCAACATTCCGATGCCGTTCCTGATCCTGCTGATCTTTTGGCTTAGCCTTGTTTTCGCCAGCTTCGGCTTGTTCGCACCTCGCAATGCCACGACTATCGCCGTTTTCTGTCTCTGTTCGGTTGCGGTTTCGGGAGGCATCATAATGATTCTGGAGCTGGATTCGCCCTTCTCCGGACTTGTCCATGTCTCCAGCGAGCCGATGCGCCAGGCGCTGGTCGAGATCATCCGTTGATCAATTAGTCGAGGATAGGGTCGGTCAGCACATAAAATTCGCCTAACTGAAGACCTCATTTTCCGCGGAACTGAGACACTCGAATATCTCCTTTTAGCGGTGACTGCATGGCCGGAGTGGGTCGGATAGCGCCCCCCACGCACTGTGACTGATCCTCCCTTGTCCTCCCTCAACGTGGAGGACAAGCCATGAACACTATTGCTACATACAGCCATCAGCCTTGGAACAAGGGAAAGCTTGTCGGGCAGAAAGCCCCGCTCCGAGTCAGAGAAATCTGGGCCATCCGGGTCAGACTCGAGCTCGCGGAGAAGACACGGGATCTGGCTCTCTTCAACTTGGCTATCGACAGTAAGCTGCGTGCCTCTGACTTAACCAATTGTAGGGATCGGCGACGATCACATCGGTGAATGGAAAATAGATCGCCGCACGCTGGTACGCCGCTTCGAGGGTTGCATCGATGGTGTGGGGTGCCTCGGCTTGCGCCAGCAGGTTTTCCTTCGGCTCAAAGGCGTAAGCCTGCTTGCCATCGTAGTAGAACTCGGTTGCCGGGCCATCACCCGAGGTCAGCACGCGCAAGCGGTCGGGGCGCTGCACATTGACCAGTGCCACGGTGTTGTAGGCCAGGGGCGGCCCCAGCCGGCTGGGTTTCTCATACGTGGTAATGGCTTTGAAACTCATTCCTTGCGTACCCGCCAACCTGGCACCCATGGCCTTCAAGACCTCGAGTGCCTTGCGCTAAAGTTGACCCGCCAGGGGGATCAATGGAAGCGGTTTGAGTCGCGTACAAGGGCGCTGCAAACGCACCTATGACCAACCCGAGAGAGAATAATCGGACACGCTGTAGAAGGTATGACATCGCTTGATCTCCGCAGAGATCAGGTCAGGGTTTTAATCGTAGCAATGGAAGTGGAAACGCAATGGATTAATTTGCCGTGCAGGTAACCACCTGAGCGGCCAGGCCCGTTTTTTATGTCGAGTAGCATCCCATCAATGAAAGACCGGTGACTGCGGCTAAATCGACCTTTTTTGAACGCTTATTACTGGATATTTCACCGTTCAAACCTACGCTGTTCGCGGGGGATCCAATTTTTAAGACGAGCGGGGGGGGGGTCGTCTCAGAAGGCTCACGCAAAGCGCACAGGATCTCGACATGAACCGGACAAAGTTATCCTTGATATTCGCTCTTCCCGTACTGTTGACCACAATGGTTATGCCCGGACTGGCTCAAGCAGCCGACAAGCCACCGAACATTGTAGTGATCATGGGTGACGATATCGGCTGGTCCAATATCGGCGTTTACAACCAGGGCATGATGGCCGGTCGAACGCCCAACCTGGACCAACTCGCCAATGAGGGCATGCGCTTTACCGACTACTACGCCGAGGCCAGTTGCACGGCCGGGCGCGCTAACTTCATCACCGGTGAACTACCGATCCGGACCGGGATGACCACGGTCGGTCAGGCCGGCTCTCCCATTGGTATTCCCGCCGAAGCCGTCACCATCGCTACCGCACTTAAATCCATGGGGTATGCCACCGGCCAGTTCGGCAAAAACCATTTGGGTGACTTGAACGAGTTCCTGCCCACCGTGCATGGCTTCGACGAGTTCTTCGGTTACCTCTATCACCTCGACGCCATGGAAGATCCGGCACACCCCAACTATCCGCAGGAACTGCTCGCGACCGTTGGCCCACGCAACATGGTCCACAGTTGGGCTACAACGACTGACGATACGACCGTGATGCCGCGCTGGGGCAAGGTCGGCAAACAGAAAATCGAAGACGCCGGCACCCTCTACCCAGATCGCATGAAAACCGTCGACGACGAAATCCGCGACAAGGCCTTCACCTTCATCGACAAGGCCAAGCAGGACAACAAACCGTTTTTCCTCTGGCTCAATCCGACCCGCATGCACATCGTCACGCACCTGTCCGACAAGTACGAAGCCATGCGCAATGCACAAAATGGCTGGTCGGAACAGGAAGCCGGCATGGCGCAGCTCGATGACATCGTCGGCGATGTCATGGCCAAGCTGAAAAAGGACGACATGGATGACAACACCATCGTGATTTTCACCACCGACAACGGCGCGGAAAACTTTACCTGGCCGGATGGCGGCACCACCCCGTTTGCCATGGGTAAAGGCACAGTGATGGAGGGTGGCTTCCGGGCACCGGCGATCATTCGTTGGTCGGGCAAGGTACCGGCCAACCAGATCGCCAACGGCATCATGTCCGGTATGGACTGGTTCCCGACCTTGGTCGCAGCGGCAGGCAACCCGAACATTACAGCTGAATTGCTCAAAGGCAAGCAACTGGGCGACAGGACCTACAAGGTGCACCTGGACGGTTACGACCAGACACCGATGATCACCGGCAAAGGTCCGTCCAATCGCCATGAAATCTTCTACTTTGGCGAAAGCACTCTGGGCGCGATTCGTATCGATGACTTCAAGTACCGCTTCATTGACCAGCCCGGTGGCTGGTTAGGGGCAAAAACCACGCTGGACATGCCGATCCTGACCAACCTACGCCTGGACCCGTTCGAGCGCGCCGGGTGGCCGGAAAACATGGCGGCCAATGGCTCGCTGGAGTATTTCGAGTGGTTCAAATTCCAGTTCTGGAGATTTGTGTTTGTGCAGCAGCAGGTGGTCAAACTGGCTGACACAGCGATCGAGTTCCCGCCCATGCAAAAAGGCGCGAGCTTCAACCTCGAAGCAGTGAAGGCCAAGATCGAAGCGGCCCGGGGGGCCATGGCCAAATAAGCAGTCGAGTTCACGGGTGGCCAGTGCTGGCCACCCGCGTTCGTGACGGACATTTGCTGAGGTGACCCCATGCAGATAAAAACATCCGCCCTGCCCGCCTGCACTCTGCTTGCGCTGTGCTGCCAGCAAGCCTACGCCGGCGGCATTATGCTCTACGAAATCGGCACGGATAACGCCGGTCTGGCCAACGCCGGTGCCGCCGCCCGGGCTCAAGGCCCCTCCACCATCGCCAGCAACCCGGCCGGCATGAGTTACTTGCCTGGCACGCAAATCACCGGTGGCTTGCAGGTGCTCTACGGCAACCTGACCTTCAATCGCGATTCCGACACCAACGGCACGGGCAACGGCAGTGGCAATGCCCTCGACCCGATTCCCGGCGGTAGCTTTTTCATCAGCCATGAACTGGATGAGCACTGGAGTGTCGGTTTCGGCAACTACGGCGACTTCGGCCTCGCGGCCAATTACGACAACGAGTGGTCCGGGCGCTACTTCGCGCAGAACGCCAGCCTCGCCGGTTTGTCTTTTGTACCCAGCGTGGCTTACCGCTTCAACGAGCAATGGTCGGTGGGCCTCGGTGTGAAAGCCATGTACGGCATGCTGCAAGCCCAAACCGCGATCGACCGCTCACCCTTCGGTCTCACCGACCGCAGCGACGGCCAGTTCAAGTACAAGGACAACGATTGGGGTTTTGGCGCGAATGTGGGGGTGATCTACGCCCCGCAACCCGGCACGCGCATCGGTCTGGCCTACACCAGCAAGGTCGATCTGGACTTCGAAGACGGGCTGGACGTCAAAGGCGACGGCCCTCTGTTGCAGCGCCTCGATGGACTCAACACCAAGCTCGACATGACGGTACCGCAAACCGCAACCCTGAGCCTGTTCCAGCAACTCGACCGGCAATGGGCCTTGGTGGCCTCAGTCAATTGGCAGGACTGGTCAGAGTTCGGCGACATCGCCGTGCAGGTCGACACCACGGCGGTCGGCGCCCAATCGACCACGGTCGACGCCCACTTCAAGGACACCTGGCAACTGGCGCTCGGCGCGCAATACCAGGCCACGCCGCAACTGTTGTGGAACGTCGGTGTGGCTTACGACAGCAGCGCCGTTTCGGACGGCAACCGGACTTTTACCGTGCCCATGGGCGAATCCTGGCGCATTGCGACGGGGGCCACCTATGCTCTGAACAACGTCACCGACATCAACGTCAGTTGGGCCATGGTCTGGCTTGGCGACATGCCGGTGGACCAGACCAAATCCACGTCGGGCACTCGAACTTCCGGTCAGTTTGACAATGCCTGGATTCAAGCCGTGACCGGAAACATGACCTGGCGCTTTTAACGCACTGCTACTGAAAAAAACGTCTTAATCCATGGAGCACACACCACTATGAACCTGTCCCGAAAATTGTTCGTTGGCGCGGCAATAGCCGGCCTGTTGCTAGGCGGTTGCACCTCAAAAGTGACCGAGAAAGAACAGTATTCCGGCTACCTGTCCAACTACAACAACCTGGAAGAAGTGACGACCACCAGTGGCGAGAAGGCCATGCGCTGGGTAAGCCCGTCATGGAATCCGAATGCGTACGACACGGTGGTGTTCAACAAACTGGAACTCTATCCGGCGCCCAAGCCCAACGAGCAGGTCAACCAGCAGACGCTGGGCGAATTGCAGACCTACATGACCAGCAAGGCCAAAGGCGTGCTGGGCCAGAAATACCGGGTGGTGTCGAGCGAGAGCGCAGCACCGGCCGGATCAAAACCCCTGATCCTGCGCGCAGCGATCACCGGAGTGAGTGCCTCCAACGAAGGCATGAAGTGGTATGAAGTGGTGCCGATCGCGGCCGTGGTCGGGGCGACACAGGCAGCCACCGGGCACCGGGACCAGGACACTAACCTGTTCATCGAAGCCGAGTTCATCGACGCGAAAACCAATCAGACTGTGGCCAAAGTGGTGCGCAAGGTGTTCGGCACCCAACTTTCAAACGCTAGCCAGCAAATCACCACCAAGGACTTCAAGGCTGCGATTGACAAATTGAACGCGGATCTATGGGCCTTCATCCGTAGCTAAGCCTTGCTCCAATCGCCAACACTCGTTGGCGGTTGAACAACCCTCAACGAGAGGACAACTGACATGTGGGCTTATTCGGCCCAATGTGCGGTTGGGCGAAATCCTGATCGATGCCAGTATCGATCCTGCGCCGCCCATCACGGAAGTCGAACAGAAACTACATGAACAAGCAGCCACACTAGGCGCAAATGCGGTGGTAGTCGTATATGACCAGATTCAGCCCGTCGCAGCCTACGTGACAGGCCCGCTGTGGAGCCGCGACATAGAAACAATCCAGGGACGCAAGTTGAAAGGCATTGCCATCCGATATCAATAATGAGGTGAACAGCAATGAAAGCAATCTTGTCCTGGCTGACGCTCACGTTGGTGACTGTGCTGATCAGTGCCTGCTCCGCTGTAGGATCAACCGATGGCGGTGCCGGCGAAATCGAGATTCGCTCAGGGAAGATCGAGCAGATCTCGCTGACTCAGATGCAGACTAATCACGACAGTGGTGTTGGTGCTGTACTCGGTGGCCTTGGCGGTCTAGGTATCGGCAGCCTGATCGGTCGTGGCACCGGACGCGATGTCGCGATGGTTGCCGGCGCTCTCGCCGGCGCTGTTGGCGGTAATTACGCAGAGAAGAAAAAGTACGACCAACCGATAGAAGCGCAACAGATCATCGTGCGCGTAAGAAGTGGTGTACTGGTATCGGTCACCCAACCGATCAATTCATCCTTGGGTAAAGGCATGAACGTTTATATCCAAGGCTCAGGTAATGAAGCCCGAGTGGTACCACAAGGGGGCTAACGTTTATCTCGGTATTCGGCGCTAATCCGGCCGGTGTGCTTCTGACAGTAACATTCGAAAGCCACTGTATGAACTACCAGTGGTGTAGCGAAATAGCAGGTGAATTGTCACTCTCTCCCTAGGCGAAAGAAGATCTCTGACCGGCAGCAATGGGTCGTTTGCACCCCTTCGTGATAATCGACCAAGAGCATCCAACACCAGTCATCGGCTCCCTTCAATAAACCCTAACGCCCCATCAGCGAACTCGCCAGCAACGCCTCCAACCCCATCGGCTTGGCAAAATAGTAACCCTGGGCCTGCCCTGCGCCCATTTCGCGCAGCAAGTCCAGCGTCGCTTGATCCTCGACACCTTCGGCCACCACACTCAGGTCCAGCGATTCGGCCATCCGTACAATCGCCCGGACGATTGCGCGACTGCGAGGACTGGTGGTCAGTTCGAGGATGAACGACTTGTCGATCTTCAAGCCGCTGAAACGGTATTGATGCACATAGCTCAGGGATGAAAACCCTGCACCGAAGTCATCGAGCACCACCGACATGCCGTTGTCAGCCAATTGCTGCATGGTCAGTCGGGCAATCGCCGGCTCAGCCACCAGCGCTCCTTCGGTCAACTCCAGGCAGATCCGCGACGGCTCGACCCTGTGCCGCGCCAACAGGGCAAGCACATCACTGGCGAAGTCCGGACGCGTCATGCTGTAGCTGGAACAATTGACGTGCACCGGAGGCCAATTGGCGTGCTCGGGCTGTGCGAGGATCACGGCGATGCTGGTCAGCATGTACAGGTCCAGGCGACCGATCAGGCGCAAACCCTCGACATCCGGCAAAAACTCGCCCGGCGCGATCACCCGGCCGCCCGGCGGATGCCAGCGAATCAGCGCTTCAAGGGCCAACAGTTCGCCGCTTTCGACGCTGACAATCGGCTGGAAATACGGCAGCAATTCGTCGGTACGTTTGAGCGCATTGCGCAAGGCCCCTTCACGCTCAACCTGGTCCGAGACTTCACGACGCACTTCCTGATTGAACACCGCGTAGCTGTCGCGCCCGGCACTCTTGACCCGGTACATCGCCGCATCGGCATCGCGCAGCAGGTCGGCTGGCTCGTGATGGAACTGACTGTCGGCGCTGACAATTCCGATACTGCAGGACGAAAAAACTTCATAGCCATTGATCAAAAACGGCAGGTCAAACGCCACCAGAATCCGTTCGGCGATGTCGATCACCACGTCCAGCGGCGCCTCGGGAGCCAGCACCGAAAACTCATCGCCCCCCAGGCGCGCCAGCATGTCGGTGTCGCGCAGACAACCGCGCAAACGGTGGGCGGCCTGCATCAACAGCAGGTCACCAAAATGGTGGCCGAGGCTGTCGTTGACCAGTTTGAAACGGTCGAGGTCGATGAACATCACCGCCAGGTGCCCGCCTTCGCTGCCGAACTGCGACCAGGCCAGATTGAGGCGCTGTTGCAGGTAGGTACGATTGGGTAGCCCGGTCAGCGCATCGTGGGAGTTCTCGTGTTGCAACTTGGCATTGGCGTGATCGAGCTCGCGGGTTCGGTCGTGCACCCGGGCTTCCAGCTTGAGGTTGGCGGCATGGATCGCTTCGGCGGCCGTGCGTCGCGACAACGCTGTGTCAATGTGCCGCGACACGAACGTCAGCAGTTCCTGGTCACGCAGGGTATACCGCACCTGCGAGGTATAGGTTTGCACCGCAAGCACGCCACGCACCACAGCGCCATCGAACAATGGAATGCCCAGCCAGGAGTAGGATCGGACATACTCCTCGTCCAGTTCGATTTCGCCGTGCACAGACAATCGCTCAGCCTCGCTGGCGTCAATCAGGCAAGGTCGACGCTGACGGATAACGTACTCGGTCAAGCCCCGGCGTCCTCGCCGTGCCACCGGGCAGGTCGTCTGCCGCTCATCGACGAAATACGGAAAGGTCACTTCACTGGTCGCGTCGTCGAACAGCGCAATGTAGAAGTTCCGCGCGAACAGCAGATCGCCGACGATGCCATGCAAGGTTTCAAACAACTCAGCCATTTCGCCAGGCTGGCTGGATAGCTCGGCGATCTGGAACAGCGCGCTCTGCAGATGTTCGGCGCGCTCTCGTTCTGCCACTTCCTGCCTCAAGGCGTCGTTGAGTGCCGAAAGCTCAAGGGTGCGACGCATCACCGTCGCTTCCAGATCCTCTCGGTGCAGAATCCGGTCCAGCGCCATGGCCACGTGGCGGGCCACCACCAGAAACAGCGCGCGATCCTCAGCGCTGTAGGTACGAGAAACGTCGTAGACCTGCATCGCAAGCATGCCAAACACCTCATCCGAGGCATTTTTCAACGGTGCGCCCATCCAGAACTCGGGACGATCACCCACGCAGTAAAAACGCTCCTCGGTCTGAGCTGCGAGAATGCCGGCGGCGTCGATCAGCAACGGCTGGCCAGTGGTCAATACCTGGCCGGTCAACGACAGGTGCGAAAGGTCAAGGTATTCGTAGTGCGAGGACTCCACGGCATCAACGTCGATGATGTCGACGTAATACGGGTAGTCAATCTTGCCGCTGTGCGGGTCATACAACGCGAGATAGAAATTCTCGGCGTCGATCAGGCTGGCCAGCAGCTGGTGAACCCCCACCAGAAACACTGACCGGTCGCGGGTCGAGCTGGCCAGGTAGGTAATTTCATACAGTACACGCTGAGTAATCTGCGCACGGGCAAGGGTATTGGTCTGCACCTGAATGCCCAGGCGCTGGGCAAACCCGGCGAGCGCCGGTTCCGCGGCAGCCTCGACTGGCGCGAGTAACCAACCCAGCACACTTTCGCCGCTGCCGGTCGGCCAGCGGTGCAAGTGCCAGGTCAGGCAAAAGGTGTCGAACTCTTCATTTGCAACACTTGATGGCCACTGCGCTCGTGGGTCGCCCTGCCCGACCAAATGCATTTGTTCACCGGCACGGTAAACCACCCACGCGGTGGTGTGCGCCCAGTTGCGCGCTGAGCCCAGCAATTGTTCAATCGTTTCCGCGTTGCCAGCGTCAGCCATGCCGAGAGTGTCCGAATTCCCTTTAAGCTGAGATGCGACAACGTCGCAATCGTTCGGTTGCCGCGCAGAGTCGGTTAATGGACGAACACTCATCAGCGCTCCCTGAGCCAGTAACTGGCGATACTCACTGAGTGGTTACTAGCAATGTGCCAGTAAGCTTCCCGTCTTTAGAGTTTTTATTCAATAGGTTTTTTCGGTTTGGACACGTTAATCGACGACCTGTATCTGCGTCAGCCCTACCCGCTCAGCCTGCTCCAGAATCTCCGCTGGCGTGGCATCCGCATTGGGCATGATCAGGCTGTTCTCTCCATCCCCAAAATGCAGCTGCAGCAGGTGCATCGCCGCCTCGTGTACGGGTAGCCGAGGCTGCTTGAACTCGAACAGGTGAGTGCGGGGCTCGCCGTTGAACAGGTATTCCACAGTGTAGTGGCGCATGGCGGGATCCTCATGGTGAGCGTAGTGCACGCGGCTGAACTGCTAACCTTCAATTGCAATGATGCCCAGCATGCCCTCATCCGAGGAAGTGAAAATGAAACTCGCATTCGTCGCTGCCGCAGTCGCCGTCATGCTCACCTCATCGCTTCCCGCCAATGCGGTTGCCGCCGAAGATACCGAAGCCATCCGGCCCTTCGAAATCCACGTTCCTGACCGCGACCTTGCGGATCTGCGTGACCGAATTGCGGCGACCCGCTGGCCGGATAAAGAGACGGTTTCCGATCGGTCCCAGGGCGCTCAACTGGAACAATTGAAGGCGCTGGTTCACTACTGGGGCACGAGTTACGACTGGCGCAAAGTAGAGGCCCGGCTCAATGCCTTGCCGCAGTACGTCACGACGATCGATGGGGTCGACATCCATTTCATCTGGGTGCGCTCTCCCCGTCCGAACGCTTTGCCGTTGATCATGACCCACGGTTGGCCAGGCTCCATTCTCGAGTTTATTAATGTCGTCGGCCCGCTCTCCGACCCCACCGCTCACGGGGGCAACGCGGCGGATGCATTTGATGTGGTGATTCCGTCCATCCCTGGCTATGGCTTCTCCGGTAAACCGACGGGTATTGGTTGGGACCCGGATCATGTTGCACGGGTCTGGGCGCAGTTGATGAAACGCCTCGAGTACACGCGCTACGTCGCCCAGGGTGGCGACTGGGGTGCCCCGATCACCAGCGCGATGGCGCGCCAGGCACCGGCCGGATTGCTCGGCATTCATCTCAACCTGCCGGCCACCCTACCGCCGGAAGCGACTGCGGCACTCGCTGCCGGTGGGCCGGCACCGGAGAACTTCTCCGCGCAGGAGCGCGCAACCTTTGACGCCGTTGCCACACTGATCAAGCAGGGGAACCTGGCGTACAGCGCAATGATGGCCGCAAGACCGCAGATGATGGGCTACGGCGTGGCGGATTCACCGACCTTTCTCGCTGCGCTCCTGCTCGTTCACCCGGGATTTGCAAAATGGATGTACGGCGCCGACGCTCAACAGCTGCCGACAAAGGATCAGGTGCTGGATAACTTCACGTTGTACTGGCTAACGAACAGCGCCGCTTCGGCAGGACGGCTGTATTGGGAAAACATGGGACGCAGCCCTCTTTCCTCAGCCGCACAGAAGACCACCGAAATTTCCCTGCCCGTGGCGGTCACGGTGTTTCCAGATGACGTTTATTACCCTCCGGAATCCTGGGCCCGACGCGCCTACAGCCATCTGATCTACTTCCATCAAGCCGACAAAGGCGGTCACTTTGCCGCCTGGGAACAGCCGCAACTCTTTACTGAAGAACTTCGTACAGCGTTCAAGTCCTTGCGTTAGCGGTGTCTGTAATTTGTGAGAGGATGCTGGCGGCCAGGAGCGGACAGGTGTTCCTCTGCACAATGATCCAGGTTGTTTTACCAGGGAGGGAGCGTAGTTATGAAACCCGTCAGAATTCGGACTCTGGAAAGCACTGATGCTGAGGCGTTGCTGACATTTGAATTGGATAATCGCGAGTGGTTCGAGCGCCACATTGACGCGCGCGATGCTGCTTTTTACTCGACGCAGGGTGTCACCGAGCACATCACGGCTTATTTGTCTGATTATGCCGCCGGAACCTGGCACCCCTTTGTCATCGAAGACTCTGGCGGAAAAATAGTGGGGCGAGCGAACCTGAAAGACATCGACACGTCCCAGCGGTCGGCAGAAGTAGGCTATCGGATTGCTCAAAGTGCTTGCGGACAAGGACTGGCCACACAGGCGGTGGAGCATCTGGTCCAGGAGGCGCGGTTGCGTTGGAACCTTAAACAACTGGTTGCCAACGTATACGCTGCAAATATCGGCTCGGCAAAGGTACTCAAGCGCTGTGGCTTCTTGATCGAACATCCATCCGGGCAAGAAGGGACAGACCAGGAATATCGATTTGGCCTGTCGATTTAGCGGAGTGGAAAAGCAGCTATTGTTCATTCGCAAAAAAAAAGCCCCGCAACCAAATGGGGTGCGGGGCAGAAAATTGGTTGGTTGCGGCCAACCAAAGGAGCTCTGTAGAAAACGTTTACGGGCCGGGGTCAAATGCAATCCTGTGCGGCACGTTCAAAACTCGAAGGCAACAAGTTCGAGGCCAGCAAGTGCCGCTCGTAGATGAACACCTTGCCGCCGTTCCCGGCCTTGTAGGCTTCCAGCACGTTGTCCGCCGAAACTTTGCTCGGCACCACGATCCGGTAGCTGCGCTGGGTCTGCGAGACGGTCGGGTTCAACGCATTGCCCTGCAATTTCGGTACGACGCATTCAGCGTATTGGGCCGGGGTCTTGCTGGTCTGCAAGGTCAGGGTCGGGTCGTTCGGCGCGGAGGCACAACCGGTGAGCAACAAAGCGCCAAACGCCATGGCAGGCACAAATAAAAGACGCATCGGTCTCATCCTGAAAGGTTCGTTCATCAAATCACGCAAATTTTCGTGAGTGGTGTGTCGTTGGAGGTGATTTTCCGGCTATTGCCATCAAAGTAGAACTTGCGTTTCTTGATGGTCACTATTACCTCTAGCAATAGTTGCGCGCCGCGCAGGCGGATACACACTCAATCACCACTGGAAAAGATGGATGAGGATCTCTCCTTGAGAACTTTTGACTTGATCCGCGACGCTGTTCTGCCCGATTTTCGTGACCGGGTGGCCGAGTACCTGGTCCAGTACGAAACCGTATTGTTGTGCGAACACGTGCCCGACCCGGAGCTTGCGTGGGCCACCGCCAATCAGTTGCGCGGTTATTTGCGCGGGTTGAACACCACGCGGGTGTTGGGCATGGCGGATTGGGAGGAGCTGGATCGGCGGGTGGTGAATACGTGGCTTTAACGACCTACCGATGACAGGTTAAAGTCTTGCGGCCGGCAGAAGCAGCACACAAAGCAGAAAAGGAGTTTGCGTCATGACCGACGAACCAAAAGTAAAAGGGCCTGCGTCGTACTTCCCCTCTATTGAAAAAAAGTATGGGCACCCAATCACCCACTGGCTAAACCTGCTCGAAACAGTCAGCGGCAAGAAGCATATGGAAATGGTTGCCTTGCTCAAAACCGAACACGGCATGGGCCATGGCCATGCCAACGCTTTGGTTGCGTACTTTTTAGCGAGCGCTAGAACCGACTGACGAGACTGATCAAGCACAGCGCGCTCGATGCGTCCTCTTGTCGAGGCCGCTTCCGACCCAAGCCGACCGGGCGCCACACACCTGACTGTTGCTTTCAACATCGATATCGCTCAATAGCCGGCGCTCGTGGAGGCCGCCTTTCACTGCCCCTCCAAAACCTGCACAATTGCCGGCTTTTTTCGCGACAGGAAGTCCCCCATGCAACGGATTGTCATTCTGGGCAATGCCGGTAGCGGCAAATCTACCCTCGCCCGCGCCCTCGGCAAGCGCCTGAGCCTGCCCGTGGTTCACCTGGACACGCTGTTCTGGGAGCCTGGCTGGGTCGAACCCGACGCAGGCCAGTTCCGCGCGCGGGTCCGCGAAGCGATCGCAGCGGATGCCTGGATTTGTGAAGGCAACTATGCGCGGCGAACCTTCGACCTTCGCCTGCCCCGTACCGACCTGATCATCTGGCTCAATACATCGCGACTCACCTGTTTTACCCGGGTGATCATGCGCAGCGTCATGAACCGCCCTCGCCCTGACCTTGCAGCAGGCTGTACAGAGAAGCTCGACCGGGCGTTCCTGACCTTTCTGAACTTCGTGCGGAATTTCGATCGTGGCTACCGCCCGGGAATCGAAGCGGTGCGCCTGGCCATCGGCCCGCAAATTCCTGTGGTGCACTTGCGCGGTACCCGGCAGATTGCCGCCTTTCTCGAAAGCTTGCCCGCAACGGCTGAGATCTGCCTTGAATAGAGGGTGACTTTCGCTATCCCGGCGGTCGATCCACTACAATACATACCTGCTGGACTACGACCGCAGCGCGATGGACACCACGTTCGCAGGGCCTGCACGTTAGGGTTTTTGTTTGTATTTCATCCTTTCATTTGAAATGACTGTTAATCACTGGGTCCCTGGTTCGAGTCCAGGTCGTGGAGCCAGACAAAACAACGACTTAGGCTCACCTTGCGGTGGGCCTTTTTCGTTTCTGGAGTCTTTCGTGTCTGGATGGTGTCTGTAAGACAGGCATCGTTGCAGGGCCTTGTCGTTTCGGGTCGGGGTTACTCTGGGGTCACGCTGCCGCTGGTCGGCACACCGACGACTACTGCGTAATTGCATGCCACTTGACCACCCAGTATTTCCACTGACCGCCGAAAAGGCGACAGACAGAGAACGGCAAAAAGCCGCCGTTGCCGATAGAGTGACAGCGCAGTTTTTTCGAGTGAAGACCTGGCTCAGTTTCACAACGACACGCAGGGAGCTTTGGACAAATTGAGCCGCACAGTAGAACCAGCGCTCGATGAAATTACTCAGCCATGATCGCCTGATACTGCTTCTGGTACTCGGCATAGGGGAGGTTTTGATCCATCAATGCTTTGACGCGTGCTTCTTTGTACTGAGCAGGGGTCAGCATTCCAACCGGAACGGAGGTGAGCGTAGAAGCTGTGGTCTGGTTAGCTGGCGTAATGTTTCCGATGCATTGATATTTGACGATCATCTGGCCAGCAGTGCAGTTACCCCAGCCATCGAGAACCTGGCAATTCTGGGTTTGCCCACCGAAAGGTTCGGCGCGGTTGTAACCCCAAACCGCACATTTACTATTTGCAATCGATTCTGCTTGCTTATAGTCAACGATCGGAGTCCCAAAGGGTTTGAAGTCGTATGCCATGTCGATCGAGCCGTCCGCCCGGCTCCCACCGGTTGCGTAAAAGTCTTTACGGCTGGAGCAGCCTGTTACTACAACAGCCAGCATTACCAGAAGAAGTAGCTTACGCATGGAGAAAATCCTTTTCAGGTACAAGAAGCGCGATGATGGCAATGCGCCTTGCCGCTGTCTACAAAAACGATTATTTAATGGTCAAACGATTTAGATAAGGAAGGCAGCTATCAGCCCAGGCTGTGTAACAACGTAGGCACCGTTTTAAAGTCTGCGTTGCTACGTAAAATCTGCCAGTCCTTGGTGACCCAGCCAGATCTCAAATTTGCGTAGAAACGCGATTTTGGTTCTGTACCTCAACCCTGCGCTAAAACGTTTTTACACAGCCTCAGCCAAAAGCAGCCAGTCGAATCAGATGATCGCTCCCATTCAAAGCGTGGGAGCGACCTTGCTTCATCAGACCTTGAAATGGCTGACCATCACTTGCAGCTGGGTGCCCAGCCGTGCCAGCGCGACGCTGGAGGCGGCGGTTTCGTCGCTGGCGGCAGCGGTCTGCTCGGAGACGTCGCGCACATTGATGATGCTGCGGCTGATTTCGTCAGCCACGATGCTTTGTTGCTCGGCGGCGGCCGCGATCTGCTGATTCATCGATTGGATGTTCGATACGGTACGGGTGATGTTTCCCAGTGAGACACCGGCCTTGCGAGTCAGCGCCACGCTGCTGTCGGTCAGGCTGCGGCTGTTGCTCATGATGCTGGCCACCTGCTGGGTACCACTCTGCAAACCGGCGACCAGCCCTTCGATTTCCTCGGTGGACTTCTGGGTACGCTGGGCCAGACCGCGAACTTCGTCGGCGACCACGGCAAAACCGCGACCGGCCTCACCGGCACGGGCGGCTTCGATGGCGGCGTTGAGGGCCAACAGGTTGGTCTGCTCGGCCACGGCCTTGATCACGTCCATGACACTACCGATTTTGTTGCTTTCCTGCTGCAAGAGGGTCATAGCCTCGGTAGAACGCACCACTTCCTCAGCCAGGCGTTCGATCTGCACAATCGCTTCCCCCACGACTTTGTTGCCTTCGCGAGCCTCGCCATCGGCCGTTGTGGCGGCTTGCGAGGCCTGATCGGCGTTGCGCGTGACGTCCTGCACGGTGGCGGTCATTTCGTGCATGGCAGTAGCGACCTGATCGGTCTCGACTTTCTGGTTGTTGACCCCGACGCTGGTTTGTTCGGTGACGGCCGACAGCTCCTCCGCAGCGCTCGCGATCTGTGTCACGCCGTTGCGAACACCGCCGATGAGGTTGCGCAGGGTCTCACCCATGTGCTGGATACCTTGTTGCAGCACGCCCAGCTCATCGCGGCGGGTGACCACCAGGTTCTGGGTGAGGTCGCCAGCAGCAATGCGTTCGACGACGCCGAGGGTTTCGCGGATCGGACGGGTGATCTGGCGAGTGATGATGACGGCGGCCAGAATGCCAAACAGCAAGGCCAATAAGGTGCTGCCGAACAGCAACGTGCGAGTCTGGGCGATTTCGCTGGCGCGGCTGTCCAGTTGTATCTGGTACAGGCCGTCGCTGCGGGTCAATAAATCGAGCCCCTGGTCGACCAGTTCTTTGCTCGCCAGGGTAACGACGCTGCTAGCGGTTTTGTAGGCCTGCAAGGCCGTGCGGTAGTTGCCCAGGGCACTTTCGAACTGGCGCAATGCGTCCTGCTGGGTAGCACTGAAATACTCACTAAGCTGTTTCAAGCCGTCAATCGCTTCATTCAGTTGCTTGACAGCCTTCTGCTCAGTATCCGGGGTGCTGTTTGCGGTGTAAGCGCTGACTTCGTAACGGGTCAGCAGAAACTGTTCCTTGGCGCGGCTGATGGTCTGAAAACGTTCGAAACGGTCCGCGTCGCCCGGAGGTAATTGCAGCACGCGGCTGTAGATCGCCGTGATCTGCTTACCGGCTGCTTCGGCGTTACTACTCATGGCCTGCCGTGCGTTGTTTGCGGCGCGATACGCGTCGCGCATTTTATTCAGCGATTGCTGGAAATTGCTGATAATGGCCGCTTGTTCTTTGAGCAGCTTGAGGTTCTCCGGGCGAGTAAACGCGTTGATCAGTTTTTGCTGCTGGGCGATGAACGCATCCAGGTTGGTTTGCACGTTCTGGGCGGCGCCTTCATCGCCATTGGACAGTAGGTATTGCAGACGGGCCTCGCGTGTTTTGCTCAGCAACGTGTTCAACTGGGTGATATCGCCCATTCGGTCGCTGCGCCACACCAGTTTGTCCACGCTGGTCCAGCCGGCTAAAGCCAGGACGGTGGTTAAGGTCAGAACCAGGCCGAATCCCAGGCCCAGCTTGAGGTTGACGCTAAGATTACCGAGAAATTTACTCATTTCATTCCTTGCAGGGGCAAGCTGCTCTAGAGTTCGGGTATCTGAGGGGCTGCCCTCAGGCCGTGATGCCTCATAGCCATTATCGCTAGATATGTGACTGCTTAAACGTTTCTCTTATGTTTTTTCTTGACTTTTTTGCATCATTTCGGTGCAAAACTCTCGATAATTACTCCACCTAGCAGAGAGGTACGTGGATTGCCGAAGTGCGTTGTTGGATGATCGAATCTCTTCGCCCTAAATACAGGCATTAGTCGATGCCCTAGCCGCCAAAAATCATCGCAGACCCACACACCGCTTCAGCATTGCAGGAAGTTTCTTGCGTACTCACCGGAACGGTTTGGGTAAAGCCGTAACCTGCATTGAGTCTGATTAACGATTGCATCGGATTGACCGGCGCACTTTGTGACCATGATTGGCAAAGAACTTTCGATTTGCTGCCGTGGAGACAGGCAGCTATCGGCCGATTCTGTTGAAAAAGTCGACCGTAGTTTGCGCATCAGAAAAGTACGCGTCCGAGATTAAAATCTTTGCTTTTGGCAGAGACTTCCGGACTCGGATTTCACGTAGCAGCGTGCAAAAAAGGCGTTTTCACCAGTCAATGATCAGGCAGTTTGGTAGACCGACTTTTTCAACAGAATCGGCCAAAAGCAGTCACTCCCTTCCATTTCCGAATTGAATATCAACTCAGTTTGAAGCGCATGACTACCTCATTCAGGCTAATCGCCAGTCGAGACAATTCGTGACTAGCGATCGCGGTCTGGTTTGCACCATCGGCACTTTGGCTGGCCAGGTCTCGGATACTCATAAGGTTGCGATCTACCTCATGTGCAACATGCGCTTGCTCTTCCGACGCTGTAGCAATCTGCAAATTACGCTCATCTATCTGGACTATAGCCTCAGCAATGACCTGCAAAGCACGACCTGCATCATCTGCTTGTCCAAGAGTGAGTTTGGCCTGGTCTATGCTGATCTCCATGGCCCTGACGGCGCCTGTACTACTACTCTGGACACCGGCGATCATCTGCTCAATCTCTGTCGTCGACTGCTGAGTCCGATGAGCCAACGCTCTTACTTCATCAGCGACCACAGCGAAGCCCCGACCTTGTTCACCGGCACGTGCGGCCTCGATAGCAGCATTAAGCGCCAGAAGGTTGGTTTGTTCTGCGATAGCACGAATAACATCGAGCACTTTGCTGATTTGTTGCGCCTGGCTGGCCAACCCATTGATCTGGACGGCTGTAGCCTGCACATTTTCTGACAGATTGTGGATAGATAAAATAGTTTGCCCTAAACGCTGGTGCCCACTCTGCGTTGCTTCGTTTGAAGCTTTTGCGGCCTCGGACGCAGAGGCCGCATTACGGGCCACCTCGTCCACAGCGGCACTCATTTCATTGACCGCCGTGGCAGCCTGATCAATTTCGGTATTTTGTTTCAGTAACCCGTGACTGCTTTCCTGATTGATCGTGGCCATTTCTTCTGCTGCCGATGCCAGGCGCTCTGAAGAGGAGGCGATCAGTTTCAACGTATCACGAAGATCTTCCTGCATCGTTTGAAGCGCAATAAGTAAATCAGTTGCTTCATCTTGACCATCTACCAATATGTGCTCTGTGAGATCACCTTTGGAGATCCGCTGGGCGACGGCAACGGAACGGTATAGTGGCTGGGTAAGGCTGCGCGTAAACATCCAGGCAAGAATGATTGTATAAATCACGGCAGCGGTGATCAGAATTAAAAGTGCTGTGCGTGTTTGCGCATAAATCTTGCCCGCCTGCTCGCCCTGAAGAGCGGCAAGACGCTCGTTGAAGGCTGCCAGGTCAGACAAGCCCTTGCTAATGGCACGCCCTATCACTGGAACACCTTGCTCCGCGGTAAACTTCACCATCTCTGTGACCTGCCCCGCGTTCAACATCTGCTGTTGCTGGCTCTGCAAACGCAGGTAATCATCGAAGGAAGCTCTCAAAGGCGTGAAGATTGCCCTCACCTCTTCGGTCTCAACCAATGGCGCGAAGTCACTCAGCCCTTGCTTGAGGTTTTCCCGAAACCCATCCAAACGCTTATTTGTATCCTGGATATCAGTGGGGTCTTTAGCGGTAATCAGTCGCTGCGTCTCCAAACGCATGGAAATCAACGAAGCGTTGATCTTTCCTGTGACATTGATACTTCTTAGTGAACCTACTTCAATCTGTTGTTGGATCTGCCTAAGGGTCGCGGTCTTATCCAGGAAAAACGCACCAACAATTATCAGCAAGAGGGTGAATGAAGCAAAGCAATAGCTTGATCTGGAGGCGATTTTCAGATTCCGCAGCAGCATACTTGAGACCTTATTTTTTGAGTATGACTTTCAGAGACCGCACCCTCACAGCATGGGCGTCAGTCCGTTGACGTATTCGTAGATAGCCAGAACGTCTGGCTTTGGTCGTTTTCTGCCTGTCATAACAGGCAGCTCTGGGTCGATTCCTGGCTACTCTCGAAAAAGGTTTTATTTCAGTGTGAAACGCTCCTCAATCCTTGTGTCCTCAGCGCGATAAACAAGTGCAATAACGAGCGGAATAACAGATCCGCGCGGAAGTCTGAGCAGCTTGGCAACCTGAGGGGCAGAAAAACCTTCCATGGGGCAGGAGTCAATTCCTTTCGCGGTCCACTGGCGACCGCCTATATGACCGATGGGGATCAGGGATAACGTGGGACGAATCAGTGCCGCGAGGAGAACAAGCGGTGACCACAGCGCGGAAGATCCAACACCCAGGATTTTTTGAAACATCCCTACTTGTTTGCGGTAGTAAGCTTTCGAGTCCTGTCCCAGCGCCGGGGAGCTTTCAACATTCGCGAGCTGCGCCTGGGCTGTCCCAAGGACGTCGGACTCTTGTGTGTTCATGGTTCCAAGCGCGTTGTGCTTTCACGCCTAAGATCGTAAGTTAAAGCTTATATTTTAAAAACTCATGTTCTGGGGCCTTCTTTGAGCAATAGCCGATCGACCGTCACCCCCAGGAAAATCCCGGCCCAGGCGCGCTCCCGTGCAACCGTCGATGCGATTATTCAAGCGGCGACTTACATTTTGACCAAGGGGGCTGGGAGAGCCTGACGACCAACGCAATTGCAGAGCGTGCGGGCGTCAATATTGGTTCGCTGTACCAGTTCTTCTCGAACAAGGAGGCCGTGATTGCTGAGTTACAGCGCCGTCACGCCGTGGCAACGCGTGCCGATCTGCTTAAAGCGTTAGAGGTCTTGCCGCAACAGCCCTCTCTTCGAAAAGCGCTGACTCTGATCGTAGAGATGATCGTCAATGAGCATCGCGTTGCGCCGGCGGTACACAAAGCCATTCACGAAGAGTTGCCGCGCACGATAAGGCACATGGCGGAGGACAATAACCAGCTTCGCAGGCGGTTCTCGGAGGTACTCAAACCGTTCATGAAGAACGTACCTGACCCCGATCTTTCGATCTATCTGATGAGCATTGCTGCGCATGCGATCATCCACACCGTTACTGCGGATCAGCCAAACCTGCTTGAACATCCAGTTTTTGTTCTAGAGCTCGTCATCCTGCTGGAAAACTATCTCTGCCGTACACAGCTGAAAGATGAAACGCAAACACTCGAGGAACTGGCAGACTGAATCCGGTGCACGCGCAACGTTTGCATCCAGGTCTGACCGACCGTTTTGGGTCGGTTGCACCCCTTCGTGACCGCCAGCAATCGGCCGATTCTGTTGAAAAAGTCGGCCTTGGTCTCCATGGCAGAAAAGTACGCGTCTGAGATTGAAATCCTGAATCTTCGCAGAGGTTTTCGGGCTGAGATTTCACGTAGCAGCGTGCTAACAAGGCGCTTCCACCGATCAATGTTCCGGCAGTTTGGGAAAACCGACTTTTTCAACAGAATCGGCCATTAGCAGTCACTGGTTGCGTCTCAAATCCGCCATCAGCAAACGTCCACCCAACCCGCACAAACCGTCATGACGCCTGCTGACGCTCTATTCAGACGCTTCATTGCCTTCGGTGACTGGATGGCCCGCTTGATTCGCGACGCGGTAACGAGGTAAGTCAATTGGACGGTGAGATCGATCCCGATGCCGAGCGCGGTAATGAAGATGACTTCTGGCTAGGACAGAGCCGTCAGATCAAATGCATGGGGCAACACCGCGCCGAAAAATACGACGGCTTTTGGATTACTCAGAGTCAGCACGACTCCGGCGAGAAGGCCCGCGCCTGCTGAGCGCTTTGGAGATGCCTGCATTTGTTCGGTGTTCTTTGACCATAAGTTCCAGGCGATGAACAGGATAAAGGCAACGCCGAGCCATTTCACCGCGATGAAGACCGACTCGAACTGCAGGGCCAGTGCGGCAAGTCCGAGGGTGGCGACCAGCAGCCCAGGCAAACTGATCTACAGGCCGCGTTGACGTCGATGTGCGTGGCTAATCCAGGATGAACAGGTCCCCTTCCACATCCGTATCGCCGTGTTTACGACTCTCCGCCGCAGAGTCGTAGACGATCAGCAGAGCCTCCCCAGGCTGCTCGCCCGATTGGAACAGACACATGCCCTCAGCGTGATCGTTGCCTTGCCCGAAAGGCACCTCCAGCACCTTCTCCAATTGATCGGTGAAGACCACGCTTTCCTCGTCGGACGCGAAACCGCCGCGCCAGCGGAAGACCGTTACCGGACCGTCCTGCTCCATGGTGGGGCCCGCCAGGATCAGCAGATCGTCACCGCGGATGCACAGGTCACGCAAGCCCAGGCCATTGAGCGCGAAGAAGTGCTTGCGGTAGCGGCGCCCATCCGGACCGATCTTCTTCAGCACCAGCGTGTCAGACGAGGCGTCATTCAGCTCGGGTTCGATCTCCAACAACACGGCCCAGCCGCGTAGAACCGGTCCACGCAGCCCCAGCAGAAGGCGCGATCCGATCACCACCAACCCTTCGATATCGAAGCCGTTGTCCTTACCCGGGATACGCAGGAAGTCGCGTAGCTGAGGATCTTCAGCAATCGCCGCGGTCAGGTCGTTACCGACTTCGTTGCCCTGCAACTGCGCCGCCGTACGTCCATCGGCATCCACTTTCCTGGCGAGTACATAGCTGTCGTTCTGCTGCACCACAGGGATGCGGGCCAGCAGAAAGCGATTGCCGTCCGCCTCTATCGTCGACAGGCGCTTGATATTCTTCTGTGCAGAAGTGCCGGCCTCGGCCTTCTTGCGCTTCAGGCTATGGGAGCCCACCACCCAGAGGTAACCACTGTCATGGACATAGGCCAAGCCCTCGATATCGATCTCGGCGTCTTGTTTCGGTAGGGGCAGATCCAGATAGTCCAGGAGTGGAAATGATTGGTGCTCGTCGCACCTTACGACGCCGCCGGGCGTAGCATCCTGGATTTTCAGGCGTTCCAGGCTCGTGGTTTCGTCGTTCGCCACCCAGAGTGTGTCGTCAATCTGCCGAGCGACCGAAAGGCCATCGCGCAACGACGCAAACGCCGGATCAAAGCTCAACAGCGCAAAATTGCTTCGGTCGCTCATGAGCGGTCTCCTGTCTTTATGGCGCGGCGCGCCGGTTATTCAGAACCAGATTCTGCGCGTGTTCTTCGTCCAGTGCATGCACTCGTCCTGGCCGACCGGTCCACCGCTGATGGCTTAGGTCCCTTCGCTGCCGCTGCTAAGCCAACCCGCAATAGTTCCGTCAACTCCCAAATAGCCGACTAACGGTTACCCCCGTGGGCACAAAGCCTGCAATAACTCCATCGACGAACATTTGACGTCAATCTACCACCATACGAATTTCCTAATCAGCAGACCCAACTGACACAGCTCAATAGCGCAGGTTCGAGCGCAACTGTGGCCGCAACATTCTCCGCATACAGGATTCTTGACATGATCGACCTCGCCACCTGGAATTTAAGCATCCCTGAAGGCAGTCCACCGGCCACCATAGAAACGCCTCGACTGGCGCAAGGGTTCAAGGACCAGTATTTCAGTTCTGAAGCCGCTACCCTTTCCTTCTGGGCACCTGTGACCGGTTCCAGGACGGCCAACGCTATTTACCCGCGTAGCGAGTTGCGGGAAACCTATAGCGATGGAACGCTGCGCAACTGGCAGTATTCAGCGGCGGATAACACCCTGCGGGCGAGTCTGGCCGTCAATCAGGTTCCGAGCACCGGCAAGATCGTGATTGGCCAGATTCACAACAAGGACAGCAACAGCCCCATGGTGAAGCTGGAATACCAGTACAAAACGTCGACTTCGACGGGAAACATTGTCGCCAAGGTGCGCATGCGTCCCGACGATGAAGAAGGCCAGGTCATTACCATTGCGACGGGTGTGCCGCTCAACCGCAACTTTTCCTACCAGATCCACCTCAGCCCGAAGGGCGCGCTGGGCATCAGCGCAGCAGGATACAACTGGAGAACCACCATCGACCCGAGCTGGAAGACCAAACCACTGTATTTCAAAGCGGGTGCGTATGTGCAGGACAACACCGGCTATCCCACCGAGGGCGGAAAAGTGACGTTCAGGATGCTGGAGATCCATCACAAAATTTAGTCGCTTCTTTAGGTCACTACCGTTGGCACGCCGATCCGAAGGGTGAAGACTTTAGTGGATTTCCTCGTCGATCGGCTACCAAGTGGCTAGCTGTCAGTGAACTCAACCGCGCAGGCGGCAGATGCCCTCGAAGCCTTTCAAAACCATTGCGTGCGCATACAGTGGGATACGCTGCTATCGCAGGCGGGTGTCGAAGGTGGCGGCACGCATCCTTACATGGTGCGATCACGTTCACTATCGCAAAAAAGGCGAGCGGGACGAGGAATGCATCAGATTGGTGGCGGAGGCTTCCCAGAGAAGAGTTATCCTGAATTCCCAGCCAATCACCTTCTGCGCAGCATTGATCGGTGTCTCGATCTGAGCGACCTGCGCCATTACCTCGCCGATTTTTATAGCCCGATTGGGCGTCCATCGATTGATCCTGAACTGATGATTCGCATGCTGATCGTGGGCTATTGCTACGGCATTCGCTCAGAGCGGCGGTTGTGCGAAGAGGCCCATTTGAACCTGGTCTATCGCTGGTTCTGCCGGTTGAGCCTTGACGATGAAGTCCCCAACCACTCGACGTTTTCCAAAAATCGACACGGCCGTTTTCGGGACAGTGATCTGTTTCGCTGGTTGTTCAATGAAGTACTGCGTCGCTGCATGGACGCAGGCCTGGTCAAAGGCGAAGGCTTTGCCGTGGACGCCAGCATCATCAAAGCGGATGCCTGTCGCCAGCGCGGCGTACCGGGTGATGAACAGGTCAACTGGAGCGATCCGTCCCTGAGCACCCGCGCCGTGCGTGAGTACCTTGAAGCGCTCGATGAGGAAGCCCTGGCCGAAACGCTACCGAAGCGTTTATCGCTAGGACATCCTGTTCAGCTTTGACCCGGAGCGCGGTCTGGAAGGCATGCTGCACAACAAAATCGCCATGGTGGCGTACGCCCGTGGCCTGGACTTTTCGGCGCATTCGATCACGCCGGCGGAGCGCTTCGACTTCCAGAAGCCCTATGTGGAAGCATGGCTGCAATTCATCGGCGTGACCGATGTGCATTCGGTGATTGTGGAGAAAACCATCCTGGAGGAAGACGTTGATCGTGGCGCGCGCGAGGCTTCTACTCAGCAGGCCAGGAGATTGGCAGATGATATATGTCGCTGACGCTTCAGCATCAGGCCCCCAACCGCTACTGCATGCCCAACCCCATTCGCCCATCAACATTTGTCCTATCCTTTATCCAACCCACAACGCCGGTCGCCGCTATGCCCGCCCCCGAATCCACCCTTCTCCAAAGCTGGCACCTTAACGCCCGATCCTGGATCGAAGCCATCCGCGCCGGCACCATAGAAAGCCGCCACACGGTCACGGATCAGGCGATCCTGCTGGCGGTGCTGGGCCGTCAGCCCGAGCGCGTGCTTGACCTGGGCTGCGGTGAGGGCTGGCTGTTGCGTGCGCTGACTGAACGTTCCATCGAGGCGGTCGGCGTGGATGGCAATGCGACGCTGGTCGAAGCGGCCCAGGCGGCGGGAACTTCTGAGGTGCATTTGGCGAGTTATGAAGCGTTGGTGGAGGCGAAAGTCGCTATCGGTCGTGACTACAACCTGATCTGCGCCAACTTCGCTTTGCTGCACCAGGACATCATCCCTCTGCTTGCCGCCATGAACACCCTGCTCGCCCCTGACGGTGCGCTGGTGGTCCAGACACTGCATCCGTGGACCGCAGCGGCGGGTGATTATCAGGATGGCTGGCGCACAGAGACCTTTGCCGGGTTCGAGGGGCAGTGGCAACCCATGCCCTGGTATTTCCGCACCTTGTCCAGCTGGCTCAATGCTTTGGACATGGCCGGTTTTCGGCTGGCCGGCCTGCAAGAGCCGCAGCACCCGCAAAGTCCTGTGCCGCAGTCGTTGCTATTGATCGCCGAGCCTGTCCGCCGAGGGTAAGCGATGGCGCCCGGACTCACCTTCGCTTCTGCCGCGCCTGTTCCTCCTCCGCCAACGCCTGACGAACCAGCGCCTTCGCCGCCCAGGCGGCGGTGTCGAGTGATTCTTCAACGCTCGCGCCACTGATATCGCGCACGGCGATCAACGCCTCGGTGCCGATGACGATCGACAGCGCCTGCTTCAGGCGTTTGCGCGCCCGGGGTGAGAGCACGTCCTTCAACGAGTCGACGATCGGCTCGATGTAGCTCATGCGCCGGCCCGGCCGCAGGGGCTCGCGGGTCTCACTTTCCAGCCACACCGACATGAACGAACGTTCCATCACGTGCAGGCCGATCTCGTCGTCGATCAAGAGTCTGTTCAACGCGTTCGCGGCCAGGCCAATGCCCTTTACCGGATCGTCTCCCGGCCGCCAGAAGCTTTCCAGCGGTTTCATTTCGCGATCGGCCGCCATCTCGCTGATCAACGCCTCGGTCGAGGGAAAGTAGCGATATGCCGTGGCACGGGAGACCATCGCGCGTTCGGCCACTTGCGCAACCGTCGGGTGATGGCCCTCGTCGCGCAAGGCGATGGCGGCATCGATCAACGCCTGGCGCGTTCGCAGCTTCTGGTTGGCGCGGCCTTGGGGATCGCCGTCGGGGTTCGACGGGCTTGACTTGGGGATCGACATGGAATATATGAGACTCTGTCTTGTCATGAGACTTGGTCTCATAATAGACACACGGCAACCAACCTACAAGGGTCGCCCATTATGTTTCAGCAACTGAACGCGCCCCAGGGCGCATGAGGTGTATGCCATGAATCACAACCCCCGTTCGCGGACCTGGTTTCGGCTCGCTGCACTCTACTTTGCCATTGGCGTGATGCTGGGCGTGGCGATGGGCGCTTCCGGCGACCACTCGCTGTTCGCGGTACATGCCCATGTCAATCTGTTGGGATGGGTGTCGATGGCCCTGTTCGGCATCATCGGCACCGCGCACCCGTCAATCACCGAAGGGCGCGTTGCGGCAGCCCAGTTCTGGACGTACAACGTGGGCGTCCCGGTGATGCTCGGCGCACTGACGCTGCGCCTCAAGGGCTTCCCGTCAGTCGAACCATTGATTGCTGTCGCCTCCATCCTGATTGGCTGCAGTGTGCTGCTGTTTGCGTGGCTGGTGTTCTCGCGCATCGGTGTCACGGCTGAGCGCTTGAGCAGGGCGGCACGGGAATCGCGCCTGTCATAACGCGCCCCCCCTGTAGGAGCCGGCTTGCGGGCGATGGCGGACTGCCAGCCAATAAATCAATCGCCTGACCCACCGCTATCGCCAGCAAGCCAGCTCCTACAGTTCTAACGGCAGCGTCACGACGAACTCGCTTCCTTTACCGTCACCCTCGCTCATGCCCGTCACGGTGCCGCCGTGGGCTTCGACCAACTCCCGCACCACGGTCAGACCGATGCCAAGGCCTGCGCCGTTGAAACCGACGGCATGAACATCTTGCACAAAGGGTTCGAAGATAAACGGCAGCGCGTTGGCGGAAATACCGATGCCGTTATCGCTGACACTGATTTGCAGAAGATCGCCTTCTGCGGTAACCGAAAGCATGACCGCCCCGCCAGCCGGCGTGTACTTGGCCGCGTTGCCCAGCAGGTTGCCGAGAATCTGCGTGAGTCGTGCGGGGTCGCCGTTCACCGCCAGCGCACCTTCAGGCAATTCAGTCGTGAAGTGCAGGTGCTGAGCGATCATCACCGGACTGCACACAACGATGGCCTCCTGGATGATTTGCACCATGTCGACGATGCTGCAATCGAGGCGCAGCTTGCCGGTGCTGGCGCGGGAGACGTCGAGCAAGTCATCCACCAGGCGTGACATGTGCTGTACCTGGCCTTCGATCAGTGCCTGCATACGCGGCAACTCTTCACTCGGCACCCGCACCAGTCGACCGGCGATCATGCTGATCGGCGTCAACGGGTTGCGCAGTTCGTGGGCCACCAGGGTGAGGATGTTTCGTTGCTGTGCCAGGCTGTGTTCGGCCGAGGCTTGCAAGTGTTGCGCACTGAGGACGGCCAGCACCAATTGTTCGTTGGCTTCGCGCATTTCCAGGAAACGCTGTTGTTCCTTGACCGATCGCTGGGGCTTCTCCGCATCCGACTGGGCCAACAGAATCGCCAGGACCAATTTCTGATTGGCCTCGATCAGTTGCTCGACTTGCAAGCTGTCGGCGAGCTGGGTATTGGCGTCGTTCAGTTCCTTGTTCAACGCCGCCAACACCGCGCGCGCCTCGACAGTTTTCTGACCCAGCAGGAACAGTTCGCGAGCGGCATTGGCCACCGTTTGCTCGTTCTTGCCATTGGCCTTATCCATGATGTTTGCTCATCCGTCGTCTTTACCTGGGCGCTGACGCGTAGGCCGGCCGCCGAGCAGTCCTTCCTGATCCGGTAACATGTCGCCGATCTGCAAGCCACTTTCGTCGATGCGATACAGCCGCAGTTCATCGGAGTGAGCACTGGCCCGGACCTTGACCACGGCCATGATGCGCAGCAAACGACTCTGCACTTCGATGTAGCGCTGGACGATGATCGCGTCTGTGAGAAATGCCGTGCCGTAAGGGCTGAAGCGCAGGTCGGTGTAACGGTCTTCCAGTTCCGAGGTTAGCAGTACACTGACGCCGACGCTGGTAAGGGCAGTGACCATGCGCGACAACGACTCGCGAAAGTCTTCACGGAAGGTCGGTGCCAGCGCCAGTTCGAAACCAGACAAAGAGTCGATCACCACGCGGCTGGCTTTCAGCCGGGCGATCTCACTCAACAGCAACTGCACGATCTCGTCGATGGACAGGTCAGGAGCGCGGCTGTCCACCAGGCCGACCTGCCCGCTCTGGATCAGGCGCGCGAGGGTAGCGTTCTGGGAATGATTGGGTCGTTGCTCGAACACCGCGATCACGCCGGTTTCACCGTTGCGCGCACCTTCGGCGAGGAAGGTCGAGGCCAGAATGCTTTTGCCCGAGCCCGACGGCCCGGCCACCAGCAAGGAATAACCACGGGGCAAGCCTCCACCGAGCATCTCGTCGAGCTGTGGCACGCCCATTTTCAGGCGCTTGATCGGGAACTCCAACGATGCTTCAACCGGGTTGAGTGCTGCTGGCGCAAATACCTTGATGCCTGAGGTGGCGATGCGGAAGGTGTGCAGCCCGGGCAGTGTCGGCTGGCCGCGCATCTTCATGATTTCCATCTTGCGCACCATAGAGTTGCGCTGAACGCTTTGACGCAGCCAGATCAGGCCATCGGCCACAGTGAAAATCGGGTTGGTGTCGGTTTCAGTGAAATATTCGCCAATCAGGAAGGTCGTCGCCTGCCAGGTGGTCATCAACATGCCCAGGTGCTGAACGAATTGCGGCAGGTTGTTGTTCGGGTTGTCCTGGGTCTGGCTGGCCAGCACCACGGAACGGAACGAGTCGACGAACACCAGCGCCGGAGAGTGCGCCTCCACCTCGCTGACGATGCGCCGCAGCACCTCGTCCAGATTCCCGGCCAGGGTGTCGGCAGCCAGGTTGATGTAGCGGATCGACCGGTTGATCGCTTCGCTGTCGAAAAAGTCGAATTGCTGCTGATAACGCAGCATCTTCAGCGGCGGTTCGCCGAGCACGGTAAAGAACAGCGCCGGACGCTCGGGCGTCGCGAGGGCGAACATCATCTGGTGTGCCAGGGTCGTCTTGCCGCAGCCTGGCGGACCGGCGATCAGGTTGAACGAAAACTCCGGCAAACCTCCGCCCAGCACCTCGTCCAGTCCTGGCACGCCGGTGGCCAGACGGTTGATAGTCACTTTGGTGCTCATGGCGAATTTTCCTGCGAAGGGGTGTCGCTCAAAGAAGGTTCCCACACGCCACGAAGCAAACGTGCGGTGAGCGAGGGCCCGATCAGCGTGGTCAGCAACTCGTAATAAGTTATCAGCAATGCCTCACCGAAAAACCACGCATCGGCTTCGCTTTGCTCAACGAGTACGGATTTGAGGGTCGTCGGGTCCTGGGAGGCCTGCACACTGTCACAGCTGCCGGCCAGGCGCGGATGTTGGGAGGCGCACAGATGAAGGCTGCGGCGATAAAGCGCGGCAACCCCTTGCTGGCCAATGATGGGCGTGAGGGCGACGTCCATATCCTGCAAGGTTGAAACAATCGCCTGGGCGATCCTTGCAGTGTCAGCGTCGGGGCCAACACGGTGCGCCAGAGAAGCTACGATCTGGCGGCTCTCTTCGCTTAGCGCGGGCATGGCTAACTGATATCTGATGGACAGATATTGATACTACACCCTATGGCGGGTTGCCGAGACTTAATTGGGCGCCGTCTATAACTACGAGCGCAGAAACACCTTCATTGAGTGGTTGAGCATGGCCAACTCAGTTGAAAAGATGCTGCCTCTCGCATCACAAAGGCAGCGGCCGATCCTGCACACCCCCTTCATCACCAGCGTTGAAGTCAGCCGCTGCACATTGGGCAACGTCGAAAGGCTCTCGTCGTAGAGCCCGGCAGATCCTGAGTGATGACGTGCAGCAGGTAGTCCGGCTCGCCGAACAGCCTCTGGGCATCGACCACCTGCGGGATGTCAACGAGCGCCGTCTCGAAAGCCTCGACAGCTTGCCGGTTTCCCTCGCGCAGCGTGACAAACACCATGGCGGAAAAATTAAGGCCCAATGCGCCCGGGTCCAGTTGTGCTCTGTAGCCGAGTAACACACCCGACTCTTCCAGAGCCCGTACCCGTCGATGGCAAGGGGAAAGGCTCAGCCCCCACGCGCTCGGCGAGCTCGGTGACCGACAGGCGACCGTCCTTTTGCAGCTCTGAAAGAATCTTTCGATCAATCCTATCCATTTAGAATAATCTCCCACTCTGTAACGACGTTATGACCATCTTTGAAAATAAACTCTAACAACATTTCATTATTCTTCCTTGCACCCATTATTTGTCGGAGCAGGACGATGCACCAAAGCGATGTGTCATCAACGGGAGTGGACAGCGCCATGACCTTGAGTGTTTTTGCTGCCTTCTAGGCAGTGTCGATTTTGTTCGTCATTACGCCCGGCGCAGATTGGGCTTACGCGATTTCAGCGGGCCTGAAGGGCCGAGTCGTCATACCCGCCGTGGGCGGGCTATTGTCCGGCCACTTGATAGCCACCGTGATCGTCGCCGGTGGTGTCGGCACGCTGGTGGCCAACCACCCCGTTGCCTTGTCGGTGATGACCGTTGCCGGGGCGGGCTATCTGCTTTGGCTGGGCATCAACATGCTTGCCCGCCCCGCTACGCCCCATGCTGATGACATTCAGGCGTCAGGCTCCTGGAAACGTTGGGCGATCAAGGGCCTCTGCGTGAGCGGGCTGAATCCGAAAGTGTTCCTGCTGTTCCTGGCGCTGCTACCTCAATTCACCGACGCTACGGCGGCCTGGCCTGTGCCGATGCAAATGATTGCACTGGGGCTCATCCACACGGTCAGTTGTGGCGTTATCTATTTGCTGGCGGGATTTGGCTCGCAGGTCGTACTGCAAGCACGTCCAGCTGCGGCGCGTTTTGTCAGCCGTTTCTCCGGCGCGGCCATGATCGTCATCGCGGTCGTTCTGTTCATCGAGCAGATTCGGGGGTAAACACTGTTCAACCTCCAAACACTCGATAAAAACAAGCAGAGACTCACTCTGAATGGATAAATGGAGAAATGGAGAAATGGAGAAATGGAGAAAAAAACAGATGCTGGAAAAACATCCAACACAAACACCAGTACCACTGGCTCCGAGTTCACCGCAACTTATGGATCTTTATAAGATTTTTATCCTTTCACCCCCAATCCTTTTAACAATTTACTAGACGTCAAACTAGGCTTCCTTCATTGCTGGAGGGAATGCCATGGACTTCATCTTTTTAGTACTCGGAGCGCTGTTTTTTATCAGCCTGGTGGGACTGGCGCGCGGCTGTGCGGCGCTTAACAGGAGGCGGTCATGACGGGCTTCTATCTATTCGGCAGCCTCGTAGCAGCCGGGTTACTGATTTATCTCGTCTGCGCGCTGCTGTTTCCGGAGGACTTCCTGTGACTATTCAAGCCTGGGTCCTGCTTGGGGCTTTTCTTCTGGCGCTCGGCATTCTGGCCTGGCCCCTTAGCCGTTGGCTGACCACCGTGATGGAAGGCCGGTTTACCTTCGGTTCGCACATTGAGTCGCCGCTGTATCGCCTTGCCGGGGTCAAACCTGAAACGCAGATGAGTTGGCTTCAATACGCAATCGCCTTGATCGTGTTCAATGCGCTGGGTTTGCTGGTCGTTTATGCGTTGCAGCGGCTGCAAGGGGTTCTGCCATTTAACCCGCAAGCCATGGGCGCCGTGAGTCCGGATTCGTCGTTCAATACCGCCGCCAGTTTTGTCACCAATACCAACTGGCAAGGCTACAGCGGTGAAGCAACGATGAGCTACCTGACCCAAATGCTCGCGCTGACCGTGCAGAACTTCTTGTCCGCCGCCACCGGCATCGTGGTGGCGGTTGCCCTGATCCGCGGGTTTGCGCGCCACAGCGCGGACAGCATCGGCAACGCCTGGACCGATCTCACCCGCATCACCTTGTGGGTGCTGTTACCGCTGTCGCTGATTTTCGCGTTGTTCTTCGTGAGCCAAGGCGTGATCCAGAATCTTGACCCCTACAAGGAAGTCACGACGATGGAGGTCATGCGGTACCAGGTTCCGGCACTCAATGACGCCGGTCAGCCGACCCTTGATGCGCAAGGCAATCCCGCATTGAAAAGCATCAGCAGCGACAAGCAGACGATTGCGATGGGGCCGGTTGCCTCACAAGAGGCCATCAAGATGCTGGGCACGAACGGCGGCGGTTTCTTCAACGCCAACTCGGCCCACCCCTACGAGAACCCCACCGCCATTACCAACTTCCTGCAGTTGATCGCGATTTTCCTGATTCCAACGGCGCTGTGTTTCGTCTTCGGCCACATCGTCGGCGACATACGCCAAGGCTGGGCGCTGCTGGCGACGATGACGATCATCTTCTTGATCGCGGTGGTGGCTGTCACCCATTACGAACAAATCGGTAACCCGCAATTTTCAGCGCTGGGCATCGATACGGCGGCGGGCAACATGGAAGGCAAGGAGGTGCGCTTCGGCATCAGTGCATCCAGCCTGTTCGCGGCCGTGACCACGGCGGCTTCCTGCGGTGCAGTCAATGGGATGCATGACTCATTCACCCCACTGGGCGGCGCGGTGCCGTTGGTGCTGATGCAACTGGGCGAGGTGGTGTTCGGCGGCACCGGCTCAGGCCTTTACGGCATGTTGGTGTTCGCCATCCTCGCGGTGTTCATCGCCGGCCTGATGATCGGCCGTATTCCTGAGTATCTGGGCAAGAAAATCGAAGCCTACGAGATGAAGATGGTCGCCATCGCGATTCTGGTGACGCCATTGCTGGTGCTGTTTGGTACAGCCATCGCCGTCATGGCAGAGGCCGGCAGGCTGGGGATCGCCAATCCCGGTGTCCATGGCTTTTCGGAAATTCTCTACGCCTTCACCTCGGCGGCCAACAACAACGGCAGTGCATTCGCCGGCCTGTCGGCCAACACACCGTTCTACAACACGATGCTGGCCCTCATGACCTGGTTCGGCCGGTTCGGCGTCATCGTGCCGGTGCTCGCGGTCGCCGGCAGCCTGGCTGCGAA
Organism: Pseudomonas sp. LBUM1651; assembly: GCF_059716135.1. Taxonomy (NCBI): domain Bacteria; kingdom Pseudomonadati; phylum Pseudomonadota; class Gammaproteobacteria; order Pseudomonadales; family Pseudomonadaceae; genus Pseudomonas; species Pseudomonas sp. LBUM1651. The sequence continues at coordinate 3,850,683 of NZ_CP166805.1, forward strand.
GAAACGTCTGGCGGTCACCGGAGGCACGATGCCCACCCACGGGATGCTGTTCGTGGTGCTGCTGATCGGCACCGTGTTGCTGGTCGGCTTATTGAACTACGTACCGGCGCTCGCGCTGGGTCCCATCGTTGAACACTTCATGATGATCAAGTGAGATCACGAACATGACACGCAAAGCGTTCTCCTTGTTCGACCCCAAGCTCATACGCCCTGCCATGGTCGAATCCATGCGCAAACTCAGCCCCAGGATCCAGTGGCGTAACCCGGTAATGTTCGTCGTTTACATCGGCGCCATCATCACCACCGCTCTGTGGGTTCAGGCCCTCAGTGGCAAGGGCGAGGCCAGCACCGGCTTCATTCTCGCGATTGCCTTGTGGCTGTGGTTCACCGTGCTGTTCGCCAACTTTGCCGAGGCTCTGGCCGAAGGCCGTAGCAAGGCTCAGGCGGCGTCTCTGCGCGACCTGAAAAAGGAAACCTGGGCCAAGAAACTGCTCGAGCCGCACTACGGCGCTGAGTGGCAACTGGCTCAATCGAGCGACCTGTGCAAGGGCGATGTGGTAATGGTTGAAGCCGGCGACCTCGTGGACTCGGTGATTCCCGCCGACGGCGAGGTCATCGAAGGTGCCGCCTCAGTGGATGAGTCGGCCATCACCGGCGAGTCGGCCCCGGTGATACGAGAATGTGGCGGCGACTTCTCGGCGGTAACGGGCGGGACTCGGGTTTTGTCGGACTGGATCGTCATCCGCGTGACCACCAATCCCGGCGAAACCTTCGTCGACCGGATGATTGCGATGGTCGAGAACGCCAAGCGGCAAAAGACCCCCAATGAAATCGCTCTGTCGATTTTGCTGGTTGCACTAACGATCGTGTTCCTCGGCGTGACGGTGACCCTGCTGCCCTTCTCGCTGTTTGGTGTCGCAGTGGCGAAGGCCGGCGTGCCGGTTTCGATCACCGTCCTGATCGCACTGCTGGTGTGCCTGATTCCCACCACCATTGCCGGATTATTGTCGGCAGTCGGTGTGGCGGGCATGAGCCGCATGATGGAGGCCAACGTCATTGCCACCTCAGGCCGAGCCGTGGAAGCCGCCGGAGATGTCGATGTTCTGTTGCTCGACAAAACCGGGACGATCACGCTGGGCAACCGTCACGCCTCGGCATTTATACCGGCTCCAGGCATCAAGGAAGCCGAACTGGCGGATGTGGCGCAATTGGCCTCCCTGGCCGACGAAACACCCGAGGGACGCAGTATCGTCGTACTGGCCAAGCAGCGTTTCAATCTGCGGGAACGCGACATCGGTGCACTCGACGCTCACTTCGTGCACTTTTCGGCGCAAACGCGCATGAGCGGAGTCAACCTGGGCGACCGGCAAATACGCAAGGGGGCTGGCGAGGCGATCCTCAAGCATGTCCAGGGTCTGGGCGGCAGCTTTCCCGAGTCCGTGCAAACCAGCATTGAGGAAGTGGCGCGCCGAGGCAGTACCCCGCTGGTGGTTGCCGATGGGGTGAAGGTGCTGGGCGTGATCGAACTCAAGGACATCGTCAAGGGTGGAATCAAGGAGCGCTTCGTCGAACTGCGGCGCATGGGGATCAAGACAGTGATGGTGACGGGTGACAACCGGGTCACCGCTGCGGCCATCGCCGCTGAAGCCGGTGTTGATGACTTTCTCGCCGAAGCGACTCCCGAACAAAAGCTCGAACTGATCCGCAGCTATCAGGCCGAGGGCCGGCTGGTTGCGATGACTGGCGACGGCACCAACGACGCTCCGGCATTGGCTCAAGCGGATGTCGCCGTGGCCATGAACTCGGGGACTCAAGCCGCCAAGGAAGCCGGCAACATGGTTGACCTGGACAGCAACCCGACGAAGTTGATCGAGGTAGTGGAAACCGGCAAACAGATGCTGATGACCCGTGGGTCGCTGACCACCTTCTCGATTGCCAACGACATCGCCAAATATTTCGCCATCGTGCCGGCGGCCTTTGTCACCACTTACCCGCAGCTCGCGGCACTCAACATCATGGGCCTCACCAGCCCGAACTCGGCGGTGTTGTCAGCGGTAATCTTCAACGCGTTGATCATCATCTTCCTGATCCCACTGGCGCTCAAAGGCGTCAAGTATCGCCCGGTCGGTGCGGCACTGCTGTTGCGCCGCAACCTGCTGATCTATGGGCTGGGTGGCGTGATCGTTCCATTCATTGGCATCAAAGTGATCGACATGGCGCTGTTCGCCGTCGGTCTGACTTGAGGGAGCACTGTCATGGCTTCTCTGCTGCGTCCGGCGTTGACCCTGCTGATTGCACTTTCGTTGCTCACGGGTCTGGCTTATCCACTGGTCACGACCGGGATCGCCGGGCTGGTGTTCCCCTCTCAGGCCGCAGGCAGCCTGATCGAAAAGGATGGTAAAACGGTGGGTTCTTCGTTGATCGGTCAGGGCTTCAGCGATCCCGGGCATTTCTGGAGTCGCCCGTCTGCAACCGGCCCCATGCCCTACAACGCGGCCGCATCATCGGGGTCAAACCTGGGGCCTCTGAACCCGGCACTGGCGGACGCGATCAAGGGCCGCATCGATGCCTTGCGTGCAGCCGATCCCGGGAACACCGCCACGGTGCCCGCCGACCTGGTCTACAGTTCGGCTAGCGGTCTTGATCCGCATATCAGCATCGCAGCGACAAGAACCGTACGCTGACCGAATTCGATCTGGACGCCGCGCTGTTGCGCAAACCCGAGCTGATCCTGATCGACGAGCTGGCCCACTCCAACATCATCGGTTCCCGCCATCCAAAACGCTGGCAGGACGTAGAAGAGCTGCTCAGCGCCGGTATCGACGTCTGGTCCACCATGAACGTTCAACACCTTGAGAGCCTCAATGACATCGTCGGGGGCATCACCGGCATCCGGGTTTGGGAGACCGTACCCGATCATGTGTTCGACACGGCGGATGAAGTGGTCATTGTCGACTTGCCGCCTGACGATCTGCTGCAACGCCTCAAGGAAGGCAAAGTCTATCTGGCCCATCAGGCCGAACGCGCGGTGCAGAACTTCTTCCGCAAAGGCAACCTGATCGCCTTGCGCGAACTGGCACTGCGTCGTACCGCCGACCGTGTCGACAGCGAGATGCTGCAATACCGAATCAGCAGTGCAGTCAAACCAGTCTGGGGCACCCGCGACTCGCTGCTCGCCTGCATCGGCCCGCATGAAAAAGGGGAAAAAACCGTACGCTCGACAGCTCGTCTGGCTGCTCAGCTCAACGTGCCCTGGCATGCCGTGTATGTCGAGACCCCCGCCTTGCAGCGTCTGCCCGAGACGAAGCGCCGTCGCGTTCTGGCGACCCTGAAGCTGGCCCAGGACATGGGGGCGCAGATCTCGACCCTGGCCGGTCAGGATATCGCCGAAACGCTGGTTAAGTACGCACGGCAGCACAATCTCTCCAAAGTCGTGCTGGGGCGCGACGAACACCCTCGTCATCGTTTCTGGCGGCGGGTACTCGCGGATCGAATTGGTGCTCAGGGCGCTGACCTGGACGTCATTCAAGTCTCTCTTCCAACCGACCAGCGTACACAAACCGAACCCAGCGCCACGAAGACCGAGACTCCGGTGATGTGGCGGTCCTATATCTGGAGCGTAGCCCTCTGTACGGTGACGACCTTGCTGGTCATGCCCCTGGCTCACGTGCTGGAACAGGCCAATATCGTCATGATATTCCTGCTGGCCGTCGTCGCCGTCGCCGTTCGCTTTGGACGCGGCCCGGCGATTCTGGCGGCCTTTTTGGCAGTGGGTGCGTTCGACTTCTTTTTTGTGTCGCCGCGCTTTTCGTTTGCCTTCACCGATGCCCAGTACCTGGTGACTTTCAGCGTCATGCTCGTGGTCGCACTGGTAATCGGACAAATGACCGCCGGCCTGACCTACCAGGCACGTGTGGCGCAACGGCGCGAAGACCGCATGCGGGCGCTGTACGATATGTCGCGCCTGTTGTCGGCCGCACTGATGGCCGAGCAAGTCGCCGACATCAGTGCACACTTTCTCTCCGCCGAGTTTGGTGCAAGGTCAGCGCTGCTGGTCGCTGACGACAACAATAAACTGCAAGCTCCGCTGATCACTGGGGATGCACCGCAAGTGGATGTTGCCATTGCCCAGTGGTCCTTCGATAAAACCGAGCCGGCCGGCTATGGCACCGATACCCTGCCCTCAAGTTCAACGCTTTATCTGCCGTTGTCAGCCCCTATGCGGGTGCGCGGTGTACTGGCCGTGCAACCGCGAGACACGAGCCGGCTGGTGGTGCCGGAACAGCGACGCCTGCTCGACACCTGTGCGTCATTGCTGGCCATCTCGCTCGAACGGATTCACTACATCCACATTGCCCAGGACACGACAGTGCAGATGGAGTCCGAACGCTTGCGTAACTCGCTGCTCTCGGCCATCTCCCACGACCTGCGAACACCATTATCCGTTTTGGTAGGGCTTGCCGAAGCGCTTAAGCTGACCAAGCCACCCCTGACCGGCGAAGCCGCCGAGATCGCCACGGCGGTGGGTGAATCGGCGTTGCGCATGAATACGCTGGTCAACAACCTGCTGGACATGGCGCGCCTGGAATCCGGAAAAGTGGTGTTGAATCGGCAGTGGCAACCCATCGAAGAGGTGGTGGGCAGCGCCCTGCGAGCCATCCAGCCGATTCTGGGCGGACGTTCGGTTCAGGTCGCTCTGGACGATGATTTACCTCCCGTACAAATCGACGCGGTACTGATCGAACGCGTCCTCATCAACCTGATCGAGAACGCCGTCAAGTACACACCGCAAGGTACCACCATCGGCCTGGGCGCCAGGGCCACGCCTGACAGCTTCGAATTGTGGGTCGCCGACGAAGGACCAGGGTTACCGCACGGTCACGAAGAGGAAATCTTCAGCAAATTCATGCGTGGCAAGAAGGAAAGCTCGATACCCGGCGTCGGGCTGGGCCTGGCCATCTGTCGAGCCATCGCACAGGCTCACGGAGGAACCATTTTGGGGGCTACACGCCCAGAGGGTGGTGCGCGCTTCACGTTACGTCTGCCCAGTGAGGAGCCGCCAGTCATCAAACCCTTTGCTGAGCAAACAGGCGAGGAGCAACCATGACCGAATCGGTGCTGCACGTCCTGATCATTGAAGACGAAAAGGAAATACGACGTTTCGTGCGAATGGCCCTGCAAGCTGAAGGCTTGGAAGTGCTTGAAGCCGATACCTTTCACCGAGGCCTTATCGATGCAGGGACACGCCATCCGGACCTGATCGTGCTCGACCTCGGACTGCCCGACGGCGACGGTGTTGACCTTATCCGGGACGTACGGAGTTGGTCAGAGGTGCCGATCATTGTGTTGTCTGCCCGTGGTGCGGAGTCGGACAAAATCCTCGCACTGGACACGGGCGCCGATGACTATCTGGTGAAGCCGTTTGGCACCGGAGAACTGCTGGCTCGCGTCCGCGCAATGCTACGCAGACACGTAAAAGATACCGAGAACCATGCGGTCCTGGCTTTTGGCGACGTCCGGATTGATATGGAAAGGCGTGTCGTGGAACGCTCCGGCGCCCCACTGCATTTGACACCGCTGGAGTATCGTCTGCTGGTCCATCTTTGCTCACACCCGACCCGCGTCCTGACGCATCAGCAACTGCTCAAGGCTGTGTGGGGCCCATCGCACACCACCGATACGCCTTACCTTCGAGTATTCATGGGAGGCCTGCGTAAAAAAGTCGAAGCAGACCCTTCCCAGCCGCGACACCTCATCACCGAAACCGGTGTTGGGTATCGTTTTATTCCTTGAGCATATGAGCACAGGAGCAAGCGGCCTTGTTATCGCTACATCTCGACCTGCGTGCCCAGCTCTATCACCCGATTCAGCGGCAACTTGAAGTATTTCAAGTTGCTATTGGCGTTCTTGAGCAAAAACGCGAACAGACTTTCTCGCCAGCGGGCCATACCGATGCGTTTGGTCGGTATGACCGTTTCACGGCTAAGAAAATAGGTTGTGCGCATCGGGCTGAAATCCAGCACGCTCAGATGACAGAGACTCAACGCCAAGGGAACATCTGGCTCTTCGATAAAGCCAAAGTGCAGACTGACCCGGAAGAACCCTTCGCCATAAGCTTCAACCTCAAACCGCCGGTCAGCAGCCACACGCGGACTGTCTTCAGACACCACGGTGAGCAACACCACTTGCTCATGCAAAACCTGGTTATGCAGCAGGTTGTGCAGCAGTGCATGAGGAACAGCATCTGCCCTGGCCGTAAGAAAAACCGCCGTACCTTTCACCCGATAGGGAGGCTGCGTACGGATGCTACCGATGAACAGTGGCAGGGGAAGCGCGGTTTCATCCAACCGCTCAACAACTATCTTCCTGCCCCGCTTCCAGGTCGTCATCAAAATGAACAAGCCAATGCCGGCAATCACCGGGAACGCACCGCCCTGAAAAATCTTCGGCGCATTGGCCGCGAAATACAGGCCGTCTACCAGCAAAAATCCAAACAGCATTGGGATGGCCAACCAACGTGGCGTTTTCCATAGGAGCAGGACGACTGCCGAGGACAAGATGGTGGTGATCAACATGGTGCCCGTCACCGCGACTCCATAGGCAGCCGCCAAAGCACTGGACGACTCGAAACCGATGACCAGCAGCACAACGCCGACCATCAATGCCCAGTTGACCGTGCCGATGTAAATCTGTCCCTGCTCCTGACTGGAGGTGTGCTGGATAAACATGCGAGGGACATAACCCAGCTGAATAGCCTGGCGAGTCAGGGAGAAAGCACCGGAGATCACTGCTTGAGACGCGATGATGGTGGCCAGTGTGGAGAGTGCGACCATCGGCAACAGTGCCCAATCTGGCGCCAGCAAATAGAACGGGTTGCGCACAGTCTCCGGGTCTCCCAGGATCAAGGCGCCCTGGCCAAAGTAATTGAGCACCAGGCCGGGCAGCACGAGAATAAACCAGGCACGAGAGATCGGTTTGCGGCCAAAGTGGCCCATGTCGGCATACAGTGCTTCAGCGCCGGTCAATGCCAACACGACAGCACCCAGAATCGCCACACCCATTCCCGGATGAACCACGAAGAACCGCACTGCCCAAACAGGATTGAGCGCTTGCAGCACTTCCGGACGCTGCAAAATGCCGTAGATCCCAAGTGCACCCAACACCACAAACCACAGCACCATGACCGGGCCAAACAGGATGCCGATGCGAGCCGTGCCATGTTTCTGTATCAAAAACAGCGCCACCAGCACGATCACTGACAAGGGCACAACCCAGTGTTCGATTCCGTCAAATGCCAGCTGAAGTCCTTCAACCGCTGAGAGCACCGAAATAGCCGGGGTGATCATGCTGTCCCCGTAAAAAAGTGCCGCACCGAACAGGCCGAGCAGTACCAGTACCTTGCTCAGGTACGGATAAGGTGCTGCCGCGCGGCGGGCTAACGCCGTCAACGCCATGATGCCGCCTTCGCCCTGGTTGTTGGCTCGCAGGATGAACAGCACGTACTTGATCGAGACCACCCATATCAGTGACCAAAAAATCAACGACAGAATGCCCAGCACTCCGTCGTGATTTACCGGAACTCCGTAGTGGCCGGAAAAAACTTCTTTCAGTGTATAAAGGGGACTGGTGCCGATGTCCCCGTATACCACGCCGACAGCGGCGACGAGCAAGCCCACTCCTGACGTTTTGGAGTGGGAGTCTTCGTGTGCATCGGTCGCTGTTTCACTCAAGGGTCGCTTCTCTCAAATTGCGGGGAGGATATGCATACCATCCCTGGGCAATACGGTTTTCCAGGGCCATTGATAAAGCCAGGCGCATGGACGATCTAAAATCGCGGCCAGTATCGTTGCGAGTAGAAACACCTAGCGTAAAGAAAGCGTAAAAATTTTACGGTGGCCTAACGCCCAAGCGCCGCTTCAATCGCCGCAACATCGATCTTCCCCATCTCCATCATCGCGTCGAATGCGCGCTTGGCCGTCGCTCGATCGGGATTGTTGATCGCCGCCGTGAGGACACGCGGGGTGATCTGCCACGACAGCCCCCATTTATCCTGGCACCAGCCGCAGACGTTTTCCTGGCCGCCGTTTCCGACAATCGCATTCCACAAGCGGTCCGTTTCGGCCTGGTCGTCGGTCGCCACCTGGAACGAGAAGGCCTCGTTGTGCTTGACCCCCGACCCGCCGTTCAGCCCGAGACACGGGATGCCCATCACCGTGAATTCGACGGTCAGGACATCGCCCTGCTTGCCCGCCGGATAGTCGCCGGGCGCGCGAAGGACAGTGCCCACCGCGCTGTCCGGGAACGTCTTGGCGTAGAACGTCGCGGCGTCCAGTGCGTCGCCGTCGTACCAGAGACAAATGGTGTTTTTGCTGGTCATTTCGGTTCTCCAACAGTGGGCTGACACTTCATTCTAGCCAAGCAGTCAGTCAGGCAAGTGGCGCAATACTGACGCTCGCTACTCAACGTCTTCGAAGGTTCCTGTTTGCACGTCGCCGCTGCGTACGTAGCGGGTGATCAGCACACCGCCCGGCGTGGTGGTCGAGTGTGCCAACGTGAAGGCCGACGCGAGTGCGCTGTCGTCGAACAGGCGCTTGCCGCGCCCCAGCACGATGGGAAAAATCATCAGCCGAAGCTCGTCCACCAACCCGGCTGCCAGCAGTTGGCGCACCAGATCGCCGCTGCCCTGCGTCAACAGCCGGGCGCCGTCCTGCTGCTTGAGCGCGCGAATCGCGTCGACAATGTTTCCCTTCAGCGCATGACTGTTGTGCCACTCAAGCGTATCGGCTCGATGTGTGGCCACGTGCTTGGGCACGCGATTGAATGGGTCTGCGATTGCGTGGTTATGGATGCGCGGCCAATACGCCGCGAAGATGTCGTAGGTGCGACGCCCCAGCAGCAACTCGAACGGCTGTGAGAACAGATCCGTTATGGCCTGGCCGGTGGCTTCGTCGGCGTAGGGCACGATCCAGCCACCGAAACGGAATTCGCCGCTGAGATCCTCTTCGGGCCCGCCAGGCGCTTGCATGACGCCATCCAGACTGATGAACGCGGCAACGGTGAGTGTGCGCATGGTCTTCTCCCGATTGGTCTTCGTGAACGTTCTTGTGCAGGGAACGCCGGCGATCACAGCGACCTTCCGATTCATTCCCTGCCCCCTAGTCGAACGAGACGCTGCGAAATCGACAGAGCGATGTACGCCAGCAAGCCCGGCTCGCCACCGGTTATTACAGCGGTCCGGCGGATCAGAAAAAAACTGGAAAGACCCGTTCATCAATGACCCTTTCGGTCGAGCCACAGCGGCGCTGGCTTTTATGGACAACATGAGCCCTGAAGAAAAAGCCACCCCTGAGTGGCTGTCCCAGCACTTGTCGCTGGAAGCGGCATTGAATCAGAGCGGTGGCACGGACCCCGCCGAGAAGAAGACCGGTCACTTTCACAATCTGGCTGAAATCCTCGTGGGTGTCGTGACGGACGGATCGGACAGCGAACAATCCAGCGCAGCCAGGAACGCAGATCCGAGCGCCGAGATTCTGAAGAAGCTTCAATCGCTGACGTCGTGACACCGGGCGAACGCGGGCTTGTTGGCGAAGCGATCCTGACATTGGCGTGATGCCCTCGCACCCTTCGTGCGCCCTACTCCTCAAAACGCCCCGTACCTTCACGGTCGCGCTCGTACCGCCTCGTGAGCGGAAACGGCGGCAACCAGGACTCGCGACGGGTGATCCAGCTTTCGTAAGTGGGCGTCAGTTGGTCAGGAGCATCCAGGGATCCCAGGTTCACTTCGATTTCGTCGTCGGAGCGGGCGAAAACCGAAGAGCCGCAGCGCGGACAGAAAAACCGCCCGGCGTAGTCGCGTGTTTCGCCAGTGATCATTACCGCGTCCTCGGGGAATATCGCGGAAGCGTGAAACAGCGCGCCATGATGCTTGCGGCAGTCGAGGCAGTGGCACAGGCCGACCCGGTAGGGGCGTCCCGACGCTTCAATTCGGACGTTGCCGCACAGGCAACCGCCGGTAAATCGGTCCATGCTGCGCCTCCTCTCATTCGTACGGTCGGAAGGCTTATAACGATAGCAGCCTCCACTGGTCGCGATGAACTTGCTCTATAGACGCTTATTACCTAGCTTTGAATCTATGGATTCAAAAGGAGGTATTGGACATGGCCGTTGCCCTCCAGCAACAAGCCTTTAGCAAGCGCCAGTGTGTGACGGGCCTGCGTGCCGCTGTCGGCATCCTCGAAAAATGGGGGGCGTCGAGCGATCAGGCCTGCCGTATCCTGCGCATATCCCGCAGCACCTACACCCGCGCACGGCAGCTCGATCCCGATTGGGCCGTGGCGCTGGACGCGGACCAGATGCAGCGCATCAGCTTCGTGCTCAACATCCACGCCGCACTGCGCCTGGTGTTCGACAACCCGGAGAACGTCTACGGCTTCCCGTCGATGGCCAACGATAACGAATTCTTCAACGGTCGCTCGCCGCTCGAAATCATGGCTCAGGGCGATATGATTTCGTTGTATGAAACCTTCCGCCGCATCGACGTGCTGCGTGGTGCGCAATGGTGAGGCTGAGCGAACTGGCAGAACTTGCCGGTGAGTCATTGCAGGCCTATCGACTGGTCAATTCCAGGTTCCCACCGGTGGCGTTGTTTGATGACGTTGCCGACGCGGACGAGTTCGAGGTGCTGTATCAGATACAGGAACTCACCAACCCCAGGTTGAAAAATGAAGTGGGTCGCGTTGAGCTGATTCGCCGCAGTGAAATCCCGTTCGGTATTCCGGGCTGCTCTTACGCGACAGCGCCGTTCACCCACGTCAACCCGGCAGGTTCGCGATTCAGCGATGGCCGTTTTGGGGTGCTGTATCTGGCGGACACCATGGAAACGGCGTTGGCCGAAGTGAAGCATCACCAGAGTCTGTATTGGTCGAACGTGCCGAGCCTGAACTATGAGCGGTTTGTTTTCCGGGGGTTGTCCTGCTCTTTTGTGGAGGGCGGGATGAAAGATGCGACGTCCATTGCGATGACCGATCCTGTTTATGATGCGGACGATTACACCCATTCCCGGCGTTTGGGTCAGTTGGTCAAAGACGCGGGTTGTCCCGGGCTTCGTTATAACTCGGTGCGAATGCACGGCAGTCATTGCTGGGCGTTGATGACGCCGAAGCCGGTTTTATCGGTTATTCAGGCGGCGCATTACGAGATGATCTGGAATGCGCAGGTGACGAGTGTCAGTCAGATCAGTGAGGCTTGATTGCGTCATGCCGGAATGAAAACGGGCGCCTTGATAGGCGCCCGTTTTTTTGTGCGGGGATGTTTTACCAGCTGCCGTAGGGGATGCCGTATTTTTCGATATAGCGTTTGGACTCGTCGGACAACGGGTAATAGTTGCCACCTGATTTTCCGAGGTGTGGCCCCAAGGGTTCTATTTCTGCTTGAGCGCGAGCAACCTTGACTGACTTCAAGCATTTGTCAGTCACCCACACCTGGACGACGCCGCCGGGGGCAAGTCCGAGATAAACCATGGTTATGTAGTTGGCAGGCTCGTTGGGCGTTGCCGGACAGCGCTCATTTACAGAAGCGTGCATGATCTGCCGCGCTTCTTCGGGTATATCGACCCAGGTACGATAGGTCTTCGACTCGACAACCGACTGCCATCGAACAAAGATTCGTTTCGGTAGATCTGCTCCGACTACGCCACGGATACCGCTGCTGATATATCTACTCCAGCCACGAGCTGCTTCGGTACCGTCTTCGGAGTCATGGCTACCCGCTGTGCCTCCACCGGTGCGATTAAACAACTTGCCGTTGATGTCTTCCACCGCAGAGCTTTCCACCCAAACCTTCATGTAAGCAGGCTCAACGAAGCTGAGGCTCCACCACTGATCTTTTGGGTCGTTTTCGCCAGATAGCGGGTCGGCTGCCTGACATCCCGCTACTAAAAACGCGCCCAGTAAAATTAGGATCGAGCGCATTAAAACGTTCTCCAGTTAGAGTCAGACACATGAGGATGTCGCACCCGAACGCCATCGTCAGTGGGGGCGTTGGTGTAACGAACAGTCACGCCGCGCTCGCGGCTTGCGCCAATAGGATTGCTCCAATTGGCAGAAGCATGAATGTATTTGAGTTTCAATAATTTATCTTCGCCGGGATCAAGTTGGTAATTCCCCGCGAGTATCTTGTCGCAAATTGGCTGAAGCTCAGAGGGTAAGCTGTATGCGGGATCGTTCTCATCAAGGGCTTCAAACTGAACGCCCTTCTCTTTAGCCAATTTGTACATCAAGCGTAGATACACCAACGATAGTTTGCCGCTGACTGTCCGCTTGAGTTGCACTCCTGCATACACCCGCAGTTCTTTTGGTCCTAACGTCCCTTGCTCCTTGTCATGTGCCAATGTTGGCTTTGGAGTGACCACATCCAGCATCGTTTCAGGCCAACCGTCGGCAACCATTTTTGCCTTTTGCTGCATCGCATCCCGGTAGATAGATGTAGTTTTAACATCGGTGCCATTGGGTACCGTAAGTGCCTGCATAGGGCTGACCAGCACGCACTCCTCCACTTCCTCACGGTAACCACCGCCAATATCGGAGTGCACCCCTGGTACCGGGATTTCAGTATGAGCAGGAATCACCGTGCTCAACGCAAAATTGGCACGGCGTTCATCACGGGCGGTAATTTGAACGACATCGGTAAAGTATTTACGATCCAGATAAAGCTTGATTCCAGGAGCGACTGGACTCTGGATATTCCCCAGATTGGTGAATCCCGCGACAGAGGGAACGGTATCGAACAGACCGATGAAGCCCATCAGAATTTCGCTGTTGTACTGACCTGAAAAGCTGGCGCTGAAGCCATTGGGATTGCTGCGCAACACCTCCCCCAGTGGCCCCTGCTGGCAGCGCACGACCTCATTTGCAAAATGCCTGGCCGCTGCAGCACCTCGACTGAAACCAAAGGTATCGAAGGTCAGTGAGGTAATTTCACTGCCGGGGTTTTGATCGACTACTTGTTTGATCAAGGCTTTCAGCCGAGAAAATGCGTTTTGGACCTTGCTCGCTACACCCGTTTCACCGCGTCCGGTTGCGGCATTACCAAAGCTGTCCTTGTTCCCGCTTTCCGTACCGATTCCGTCGACGTACAGGCTTCGTAACGCCAGTGTGGCCGAACCTTCCCCCTTCACGTCTTTGGTGGCCGGATACAGCTCATACAATCTGAAAACATTACTCACATCATTCCCATAACTCCCCTCCGGATCTGCCATATACGGCTTGCAGCTCGCATCGACGTCTTCCGGGCGAATCGGATGATGGGCGCCACACAATAATCCTGAAGCCGAGTTGCTGGCATTGTTCAGCGTGCCATCGAAAAAAACGCCAATGCGCAACGCGACGCGGACTTTTTCCTTCGCAGCCGCCGGTGCCTTGCCGTATTTCTCATACTCGGCCCAGCGCTTGGCGTGGATGTCGACGGGTTTGGCTTCGTCGTATCGGAAGTTTTTCGGGGGGTTGGGTACGTATCCACTCATTCCTTGATCACCTGCTCCTTGGTGCAACGGGCGCTGAGGGTGCCACCGTGGATCCAATCAAGCAACGCGTAGCCAGGTGCCATCACTCGGACAACAGGGAACGTCATCCATCCATTGGTTACGTCAATAGTCACCATTAATTCAATGAAGTTCTCTTAAAAATTCTGCGGCGTAACATCGCCTCCATACCAAACAACTACACCCCGGAGCACACCATCATGAAACGCCAACTCTTCCTCAGCATCGCTTTCTCGGTTTTTGCAGTTAACGCTTTCGCCGCTTCTTCTGCTCACCCGGTTGTCGCTGAAGGCGGCTCGGATCGTCTGATTGAAAGTCGTGTGGCTGAGGGTGGTTCGGATCGTTTGATCGAGAATCGCGTGGCCGAAGGTGGCTCTGATCGTCTGATCGAAAACCGTGTTGCCGAAGGTGGCTCTGATCGCCTGATCGAAAACCGCGTTGCCGAAGGTGGCTCTGATCGCCTGATCGAAAACCGCGTTGCTGAAGGTGGTTCCGACCGTCTGATTGAAAGCCGCGCTGTATGAATGAATGTCTCTAGCGCAGTCTTCAACAAAAAGCCCGGCCTCATCAGCCGGGCTTTTTCGTGCCGCGTTTAGTGCTTGTTTAGCCAAGACACCGGAATTTCGGATGACTCTTACAAACCTTGTAGGCAAACTCTGAATCTCGCGTTTGGGCACTTTGATGCCTTGTTGCGCTTTTCTTTGACGGGATACTCTCCGGCGTCGCTGACCATTCAGCGATCGGGTGTGGTAACCCGGCGAAATTAGCGCAACAGCGCCCTCATCTCGAACACAGACATTTTAATGTCTGCGATTTCGCGTTACGGCGGCTGTGCGTGGGACGCCCTTGGGCGTGCCGGTTTCCTTGGTTTCCCGGTTTACCACCCTGCGCACAGCTGCCACCCTTTTCGTGTGGTAACGAGAACTGGCAGCTCCTCGACCCCAGGTGTGAAACCATGAAAAAAACAAATCCGTCCGCCCCCTCAGAACTAAAGACCATCGGCCTCACCCCCTTCATCTACTGCTCAAACCAGGCGCTGTTCCGTGTCAGCCGAGACGTTCCCCTCGGTGACGCGCTCGCCATGGCCTCTGATTTTCTGTTCCTGGCCAAAGAGCTGACCAGAGAGGCGGCCTTTAACCGTGATACTGACCGCCACATCTGGGCCGCGCATTATCTGACGGCGATGAGCAAGGCAGTGGTTGATGACGCAGCGAAGGTTCTACAGCGACCTGCTCCGACAAAGACCGAATTTAAAGAATAATTGCCTGTACAGGCGCAACGCTTACGGAACAGCCCCATTACCGCGCGGTGATGGGGCTTTTTAATTCGTCCCCCAACCCCTGCTCGCTCCCACAGAGATCGGGGTCATTCAAGAAAATGGGTAACCCACCACAGCAGGTGCTTCGCTGGATTTCAGGCGGTTCGTCAGCCAACTCGAATTCATCACCCGGACTTCGGTCGAACCGGAATCAGCGCTCACTCATTCCGGAGATCGACCCATGTCCAACTTGCAAACCGTCACCGCTCCAGCAAAGCGACTGCTCCTCGAAGCCAACGCCTGGGTCCCCAATAACCCGCGCCTGCCAGTGCTCATTTACCCCAAGGCCATTGCAATTGAGAGCAGCGATCCGGCGGCGCTGTTCGAGAAAACGTTCAAGGCCAATGGCTGGCCACCGCAATGGCGTTACGGGGTCTACGACTTTCACCACTATCACACCGAAGGCCATGAAGTGCTTGGCATTGCCAGCGGTCATGCGCGCTTGATGCTGGGCGGTCCGGACGGTCATGTGCTGGAAGTCAGTGCGGGTGATGTGGTGCTGCTGCCAGCGGGCACCGGCCACTGCAACCTGGGTTCAAGCGACGATTTTCTGGTAGTCGGTGCCTACCCGCCCGGGCAGCACGCCGATATTTGCCGCGTGGCGCCGAGTGCTGCCCAACAGGCGAGCATCGACACGCTGCCGTTTCCCGAGCGCGATCCGGTCCAGGGCGAGGATGGAGCGGTAGGCCAACACTGGGTCATCCAGCGTCAGCCATGACAACCTCGCCCTCCCCCCAGCGAGAGAGGGCGAACGCCAACCCTAGGTGTGATGTATTTCCCGATCCTTGGTTTCCGGCAGGAAGAACGTACCGAGTATGGCCGTCATCACCGCGATGACGATCGGATACCACAGCCCGTAATAGATATCCCCCGTAGCCGCGACCATGGCAAATGCCACCGTCGGCAGGAAGCCGCCGAACCAGCCGTTGCCGATGTGGTACGGCAGCGACATTGAGGTGTAGCGGATGCGCGCCGGGAACAGTTCCACCAGCCAGGCAGCGATCGGGCCATAGACCATGGTCACGTAGATCACCAGGATGGTCAGCAGTAACAACACCATCGGGTAATTGGTCTTGGCCGGGTCAGCCTTTTCGGGGTAGCCGGCTTCCTTGAGGGCGGTGCCGAGGGTGGCGGTGAAGGCGTCGTTGCGGGTCTTGAAGTCGGCAGCCGGCATGCCGGTGCCTTCGAAGCTCGGGATCACCTTGTCGCCGATACGGACTTGCGCGATGGCACCAGGCTCGGCCTTCTCGTTCTTGTAGGGGATCGCCCTTTTCGCCAGCACAGTCTTGGCGAGGTCGCAGGAACTGGTGAATCTGGCTTTACCCACCGGGTCGAACTGGAACGAGCACTGGTCTGGATCAGCGATCACTGTGACCGGATTCTTCTCCTGGGCGATGAACACGTCGGGGTTACCGTACTGGGTCAACGCGTGGAAGATCGGGAAATAAGTCACCGCCGCCAGGATGCAGCCGGCCATGATGATGCCCTTGCGGCCGATGCGGTCGGACAGGCTACCGAATATCACGAAAAACGGCGTGCCGATCAGCAGTGAACCGGCGATCAGCAAGTTGGCGGTCTGCGCGTCGATCTTCAGCGTCTGCAGCAAGAAGAACAGCGCGTAGAACTGCCCGGTGTACCAGACGACGGCCTGGCCGGCGGTGCCGCCGAGCAGCGCCATGATGACGATTTTCAGGTTGTCCCAGCGGGCGAAGGATTCAGTCAGCGGCGCCTTGGAAGACTTGCCCTCAGCCTTCATCTTCAGGAACACCGGCGACTCACTGAGTTGCAGACGGATGTACACCGAGATGATCAGCAGCAGGATCGACAGCAGGAAAGGTATCCGCCAGCCCCAGGCCTCGAAAGCTTCAGTGCCGAGGATCGTGCGGCAGGCGAGGATCACCAGCAGCGACAGGAACAGACCGAGGGTCGCGGTGGTTTGAATCCACGAGGTGAAATAACCACGCCTGCCCTTCGGCGCATGCTCGGCCACGTAGGTCGCCGCCCCGCCGTACTCACCACCGAGGGCCAGGCCTTGCAGCAGGCGCAGGCTGATCAGGATGATCGGCGCCGCCACACCGATGGTCGCGTAGCCGGGTAGAAAACCGACGATGGCGGTGGAGATACCCATAATGACAATGGTGATCAGGAAGGTGTGCTTGCGCCCGATCATGTCGCCCAGTCGGCCGAACACAATCGCGCCGAAGGGCCGTACGGCAAACCCCGCCGCGAACGCGAGCAG
The DNA here is from genome assembly GCF_059716135.1 of Pseudomonas sp. LBUM1651. Lineage (NCBI taxonomy): Bacteria > Pseudomonadati > Pseudomonadota > Gammaproteobacteria > Pseudomonadales > Pseudomonadaceae > Pseudomonas > Pseudomonas sp. LBUM1651. The sequence continues at coordinate 3,867,777 of NZ_CP166805.1, forward strand.
CGCGAAGATGAAGGACGTGGTCTCGTTGACGCCGGCGAAAAAGTGCTTGGCGATGATCGCGGCGAGGGAGCCGTAAAGGTAGAAGTCGTACCATTCGAACACGGTGCCCAGAGACGAGGCGAAGATGACCTTGCGCTCCTCCCTGGTGACGCCGTGGTTGGGCGCGTTGCCCGTGGTGGTGGTGTCGATTGCGGCCATGAGTATTCTCCGTCTTGCTCTTGTTGTAGGCCGGAGCACCTTACTGACACTGCCGCACCCAGGCCCTGGGCTGAAGTCATCGGACTACGGATTTCATGAAGCCTGGCAACAGGCTGACCGCCTCACATCGCTGCAAGGTTTCCTGAAGCATAATCACCTTCGCGCAGATATCCACTCGCCATCATGTTTCGACCCCGACAGACACGAAGCAAGGAGTTGCTCGATGCCTGCAAACGGGCGCCCCGCCGCCCGTTCCATGAGGGTTTACCCCTGACAGCAGCGTGCCCCGACACGGCAAAAACACGAGGCGGTGATTTCCACATCGGCCCGGGCCATGGCCAGGTCGAGGCGGCTCCGGGCGGCCGCAGCTTCGGCGTCCCGACCCAGTCGCGCCAGGCATTCCACGTAACCGTGGAGGGCCCACACGTTGTCCAGATGCCAGGACGCGCGGCTGAGCGTGTTGTCCAGCCCAAGATCGGCGCGATAGGCCTGCAAGGCTTCTTCGACCCGACCCTGTTCCAGCAGCAGCGCACCCAACGCATGCCGCACCGGTTGCATCCAGCCCCAAGGCTCGTCGTACGGCAAGTTGTCGTCCAGTGACAGCGCCTCGCGCAAGTGCGCGAACGCGCTGTCGTAGTTGCCTTTGCGGTACTCGATTTCCCCGCGCAGCATCGCGCCGGCCACCGCCAGGATGTCGGTGCATTTATTGTTGAAGAGGTAACGCGTTTGCGGCACGCGGGTCAGTGCATTGATGAATAGCCGCTGTTCGGCTTCCGCGGCGGCGATATGCCCGCTGGCCGCGTGCGCCACGCCTCTGGCGTAATGCAGCATCGCCGTGGTCACGCAGTACAGTTCCTGGTCATTGGGCAATGGAGTGGCAAGGATGTCCTGCCATTTGCCGAAGCGGATCTGCACGTGGACCTTCATTGACACGAAGCTTTCCAACCAGTCGGCCATCGGCGGTTGTTCGACGCGCAGCAGTTCTTCCTTGATGGTCGACATCAGTTCGGCGGCGGCGTCCAGCGCCGGTTGGTATTGCCCGAGGAACATCGCCGAGTAGAGTTTGAAGTGGTAGTTGTGGCATCGATACAGGGTGTAGAAGTTGAGCGGCCCTTCCCGCTCCAGGAATTTGCTGTCGGCCAGGATCGCCCGGCTATTGGTGATCATGGCCCCACGGTAATCGCCACAGAGCACGTCGATGTGCGACGGCATGTGGCGCAAGTGCCCGGCGTCCGGCACCAGGTCACGCAGGACATCGCCGGCGCGCAACGCTCGTTCGGGATGGGGCGACATTTCCAGGGTGTGGACGTACATGTGCAGCACGCCGGGGTGCGGCGCATCGCCGTGCTGCTCTACCCGTCGCAGCGCCTGCTCCAGCACAGCCAGCGCTTCCAGGGTGTCGGCACCCGGCGCGGGTTCGCCGGTTTTCAGATCCCACAGCTGCCAGGGTGTGCGGTCAATCAAGGCTTCGGCAAACAGCGCCGCAACATCCGGATCATCAGGAAAGGCTTTATAGACATCGCGCATCGACGCCGCGTAGGCATCGTTCCAGTCGAAAAGTTGTTCAACGCTGGCGGCCTCGTCGGCCTGATAGCGTTGCTCAAGCGCCCGGATCAGCGCCTGCTCCACCGGTTTTGCACCGTCGCTATGCGCCAGCGCGGCACGCGTCGCCAGTCGGGCCTGGGCGACGGCGTCTTTCAATTCCTGTTTGATAAACGCGTCCCAGCGCTTGTTGTAATTGGGGCCGGAGGCGTAGGCGATGCCCCAGTAGGCCATTGCGCAATCGTGGTCGTGTTCGATCGCCTTGCGGAAACAGCGGATGGATTCATCGTGGTTGTAGCCGTAGCACCATAACAATCCACGGTCGAACCAGAGCTGAGCCTGTGGTGAATGGGTCGTTACGGAACGGCTGTAGGTGCCCAAATCGTAATAGTCGTGCATCGGTTTACCCTCTCGATCAGAGCCTGGAACCTCGCAGGAAACGCCTTGCCACGGTCTGATTTCCTGGAGACCGTCGATCGTTCAAGAGATCCAGCATACGCCGCAGGTCCGGGCCGAGCGCTGCAACCGACGACAGGCTGGCGCATTTGCAGTTTGAGTACCATTGCCAACGTCGATAGTCACCATCAATTCAATGAAGTTCTCTTAAAAAATCCGCGGCGTAACATCAGCTCCATACCAAACAACTACACCCCGGAGCACACACTCATGAAACGCCAACTCTTCCTCAGCATCGCTTTCTCGGTTTTTGCAGTTAACGCTTTTGCCGCTTCTTCTGCTCACCCGGTTGTCGCTGAAGGCGGCTCGGATCGTCTGATTGAAAGCCGTGTGGCTGAGGGTGGTTCGGATCGCTTGATCGAGAATCGCGTTGCCGAAGGTGGTTCCGATCGCCTGATCGAAAACCGCGTCGCTGAAGGTGGCTCCGATCGCCTGATCGAAAACCGTGTGGCTGAGGGTGGTTCGGATCGTCTGATCGAGAATCGTGTGGCTGAAGGTGGTTCGGATCGCCTGATCGAAAACCGCGTTGCCGAAGGTGGTTCGGATCGCCTGATCGAAAACCGCGTCGCCGAAGGTGGCTCGGATCGTCTGATCGAAAACCGCGTTGCCGAAGGTGGTTCCGACCGTCTGATCGAAAGCCGCGTTGCCGAAGGTGGTTCCGACCGCCTGATCGAAAGCCGCGCCGTGTGAATGAATAGCCCTACCGCGGTACTCAACAAAAAGCCCGGCCTGACCCGCCGGGCTTTTTCGTGCACAAATAAAATCGGCTCCCCCTTAATGCCTCTGTCGCACCTGTGATACATAGCACCTGATTGCGAGTCCCGTACCCAATGAGGTTTGCCCATGTTGTGTTGCCCACGCCTGCCGCTGCTGCTGACCTGCGCCCTGTCCGGTTTACTCGCTTGCGGCGCGCAAGCCGGCACGCTTCCCCCAGCGCCCGCCAGTCTGCAACCGCTGCTGGTGACGATGAACGAACGCCTGAATATTGGTGATCTGGTGGCGCTGACCAAATGGGACAGCCGCAAACCGATCCAGGACAGCGCCCGGGAAGCGCAAGTCATCGCCAACGCCCGGAAGCAGGCGGTTACCCGCAAACTCGACCCGGACGAAGTCGCCGAGTTGATCGCCGCACAGATCGAAGCCAACAAGCTGGTGCAATACGGACTGCTCGCGCAATGGCAAGCGGCGGGCAAGGCGCCTGACACGCCACGGCCCGACCTTGCCAGGCAAATCCGCCCACGGCTGGATGAGCTGCAAAACCGCCTGTTGCAGCACTACGCCGATTTCGCGCCCTATCGCAAAGACCCGAACTGCGCCCAATGGCTGGCCAAAGAGCGGTCCGCGCTGATCAAGGATGGCCTGCATGGTCAGGCACTGATCCGCGCCAGCGGGGATTTGTGCGTGACGAATTGATGGGCTACTGCGGCTGAAACGTCTGCAAGTACGCCAGCACATCCTCGATCTTCTCCGGATCACTGAGCCCCCAGAAAATCATCCGGGTGCCGGGCACCACTTTCTTCGGTGCTTCGAGGTAAGCCGTCAGGGTCTCGCGGGTCCAGACAATGCCGGCGGATTTCATCGCGTCGGAGTACTGGTAGTCCGCCACGCTTGCCGAAGGACGCCCGAAAATGCCATTGAGTTGTGGGCCGAAACCACCCCGCGCCGACTCGCCCACTTGATGGCAGCCGCCACAGATCCGCGTGAACAGTTTCGCCCCGGCTTCAACATCCCCCGCCGCTGCCACCGGTGTGCAAAATGCCCCTGCCGTCAGTGTAAGGACGAAGGTGAGGGCTACAGCTTTCATCATGTTCGGTTCCAGTGAGGTCAATCGGCGCACCCGGTGCATTTTCGCGCCTACCTTACCCGATTGCGAACGCCCGACGGGCACTGGTCACTCAAACATCGGCGTGCGTGTGAATCTCCTAAAATGAATCGTGAGACTTGAACCGTTGCCAGACCCTGGCAGCACCATCGCGAGAGGAGGTGTTCGAGATGCAACTCATCACGCAGAAAATCGATAAGCCGCAAGAGACGAATTTCATTCTGGGCCAGACCCACTTCATCAAATCCGTCGAGGACATTCACGAAGCGTTGATCAACGCGGTGCCGGGCATCCGCTTCGGCGTAGCCTTTTGCGAAGCCTCGGGCAAATGCCTGGTGCGATGGTCCGGCACCGATCCCGCCATGATCGAACTGGCCCAGAAGAATGCAAAAGCCATCGGCGCCGGGCACAGCTTCATCATTTTCCTCGGCGACGGCTTCTACCCGCTGAACATACTGAACACGGTCAAGACGGTTCCAGAGGTGTGCCGGATCTTTTGCGCAACCGCCAACCCCACCGAAGTGGTGCTCGCCGAGACAGCACAGGGACGCGCGATTCTCGGTGTGGTGGATGGCTTCTGTGCCACGGATATCGAAGGCGATGAAGACATCCTGTGGCGCAAGAACCTGTTGCGGCAGATTGGCTACAAGCTGTGAATTTAGCGGCTCATAAGGACTTGCAGTTTTCAACAGTAGGCTAAGCTTGGATCAGCTCATTGCTCACGATGCTCGATTCTGCAGGGTTTTGGTTGTTCTGGAGAGCGTCTGCAACAGCTATCTCAGACAGGCCCAACCTTTTCACGCAGGATTGACGTGATGACCGAGCCCCTCCTCAGTTTTGATGCGCTCAAGCGCGCTGCTGCCGCTGGTGAAATCGACACCGTATTGGTCTGCATGGTCGACATGCAGGGACGCCTGGTCGGCAAGCGATTCCAGGTCGAATTTTTCATCGACAGTGGCCACGAAGAAACCCACTGCTGCAATTACCTGCTGGCCGACGATATCGACATGGAGCCAGTGCCGGGTTACGCCGCGGCCAGTTGGAGCAAGGGCTATGGCGACTTCGTCCTCAAGCCTGACATGTCCACGCTGCGGCGCGTGCCCTGGCTGGAATGCACGGCGCTGGTGCTGTGCGACGTGCTCGATCATCACCATCGAAAAGACTTGCCCCACAGCCCGCGGGCAATTTTGAAAAGGCAGGTCGAGCGCCTGCGCGAACGCGGCTACACCGGCATGTTCGCCTCGGAGCTCGAGTTCTATCTGTTCGATGAGAGCTACGAGGCGATCCATCAGCGCAACTATCACCAACCGAAAACCGCCGGCCATTACATCGAGGATTACAACATCCTGCAGACCACCCGCGAGGAACCGGTGCTGCGGGCGATTCGCAAGCATCTGCAGGCCTCGGGCATTCCCGTGGAAAACTCCAAAGGTGAATGGGGACCCGGCCAGGAAGAAATCAACATTCGTTATGCCGATGCCATGACCATGGCCGACCACCACGTCATCATCAAGCACGCCTGCAAAGAGATCGCGCAGTTGCAAGGCAAGGCGATCACCTTCATGGCCAAGTGGCGCTATGACGCCGCCGGTTCCAGCAGCCATATCCATAATTCGCTGTGGGACAAGAACGCGAAAAAGCCGTTGTTCTTCGACGCGAAAGCCGAGTTCGGCATGTCGAAACTGATGCGCGCCTGGGTCGCCGGGCAGCTCAAGTACGCCAACGACATCACCTGCTTTCTCGCGCCGTACATCAATTCATACAAGCGCTTCCAGGCCGGCACCTTCGCACCGACGCGGGCGGTGTGGAGCCGGGACAATCGCACCGCCGGCTTTCGTTTGTGTGCCGAAGGCAGCAAATCCATCCGCATCGAATGCCGCATCGGCGGCGCTGACCTCAACCCTTACCTGGCCTTCGCTGCGCTGATCGCGGCGGGCCTGGCCGGTGTCGACGAGAAGCTCGAACTCGCGGCGCCGTTCGAGGGCGATGCCTACCTCGATGAGCATTTGCCGGAAGTGTCGAAAACCCTGCGCGACGCCTGCTCCGCACTCAAGGGGTCAAGCATGTTGCGCGAGGCGTTCGGCGATGAAGTGGTCGATCACTACGTGCACACCGCCGAGTGGGAGCAGAAAGAGTACGACCGGCGAATCACCGACTGGGAACTGCAGCGCGGCTTCGAGCGCTATTGAGAACATCATGACGGCCAAGGTTCAGCTCATCTCACCGGTCGATGGCCGGGTCTATGTCGAACGCGATTGCGCCGATGCGGCGCAGGTCGAGCAGGCCCTGTCGGCAGCCGCCACCGCCCAGGTTTTATGGCAGCGCCGACCGCTGAGCGAACGTGCTGCTTTGTGCAACGCTGCCGTTGACGCGATGCTGTCGATGCAGGCGGACATCGTGCCGGAACTGGCCTGGCAGATGGGTCGCCCGGTGCGTTTTGGCGCCGGTGAACTGCGTGGTTTCGCCGAACGCGCTCGCCACATGATCGCGATAGCGCCTGACGCGTTGGCAGCTGTGGAACCCGATCCTGTTGCGGGTTTTCGGCGCTTTATCAAACGCGAACCGTTGGGCACGGTGCTGGTGGTCGCACCGTGGAATTATCCGTACCTGACGGCGGTGAATACGATCATCCCGGCGCTGATGGCCGGCAACAGCGTGATCCTCAAACATGCCACGCAAACGCTGCTGGTCGGCGAACGTTTTGCCGAAGCCATGCGTCGCGCCAGGTTGCCCGACGGCCTGTTCCACAACTTGCTGCTCGACCATCAGCAGACGTCCGCGATCATCGCTTCGGGCCGCGTGCACCAGGTTAACTTCACCGGTTCGGTCGAGGCCGGCAAAGCCATGGAAACCGCTGCCACGGGGCGTTTCATCGGCGTAGGCCTGGAGCTCGGCGGCAAAGACCCGGCCTACGTTCGCGCCGACGCCAACCTTGAGCACGCGGTGGAGAATCTGGTGGATGGCAGCTTCTTCAATTCCGGGCAAAGCTGCTGCGCGATCGAGCGCATTTATGTCGACAGGAAAATCTATCCGGCGTTTGTCGAGCGCTTCGTCAACCTTACTGGCCAATATGTGTTGGGCAACCCACTGGATGAAGTCACCACACTGGGTCCGCTGGTCACACCCGGTGCCGCTGATTTTGTTCGTGGACAAATCGCCGAAGCGCTCACGCAAGGCGCCAAAGCGTTGATCGATCCAAAGGCTTTCCCCGCCGACGCACCGGGCAGAGCCTACCTCGCGCCGCAGGTGTTGGTCGATGTCACTCATCAAATGTCAGTCATGCGCGACGAAAGCTTTGGCCCGGTAGTCGGCATCATGCCCGTGGCCAGCGACGACGAAGCCATCGCCCTGATGAACGACAGCGCGTTCGGTCTCAGCGCTTCCCTGTGGACCCAGGACCTCGCCGCCGCCGAACGCCTCGGCAACGAGATCGCCACCGGCACCGTGTTCATGAACCGTTGCGATTACCTGGACCCGGCGCTGGCCTGGACCGGAGTCAAGAACAGCGGACGCGGCGTCACCCTCTCGCGCCTGGGCTACGAGCACCTGACCCGCGCCAAATCCTTTCATCTGCGCCACGAGGTGTAGGCCATGAACCTGACTGGAAACTGGAACTACCCCACCAGCATTCGCTTCGGTGTCGGCCGCATCGCCGAGCTGGCCGAGGTCTGTCGCAGCCAGGGTATTGAGCGACCGTTGCTGGTCACCGACAGTGGCCTGGCGCGCGCGCCGATCACCACGGCGGCGCTGGAGGCCATGCGCGCTGCCGGCCTGGGCGTCGCGCTGTTTTGTGACCTCAAGCCCAATCCGGTCGAAGCCAACCTCGCCGGCGGGCTCGAAGCATGGCGAACCGGCAAGCACGATGGCGTGGTTGCCTTCGGCGGCGGCAGCGGCCTGGACATGGGCAAACTCATTGCGTTCATGAGCGGCCAGACCCGACCGGTGTGGGATTTCGAAGACATCGGCGACTACTGGACCCGTGCCGACGACAGCCACATCGCCCCGGTGATTGCGGTGCCGACCACGGCGGGAACCGGTTCCGAAGTCGGCCGCGCGGCAGTGATCATCGACGAACGCACCCACACCAAACGCATCATCTTCCACCCGAAAATGATGCCGCGAGTGGTCATCAGCGACCCGGCGCTCACGGTCGGCATGCCGGCAAAAGTCACCGCCGGCACCGGCATGGATGCGTTCGCCCATTGCCTGGAATCGTACTGCGCCCCCGGTTTTCATCCGATGGCCGACGGCATTGCGGTGGAAGGCATGCGCCTGGTGGCCAGTGCCCTGGTGCGCGCCGTGCATACACCTTCGGACCTTGAGGCGCGGGCGCAAATGCTCGCGGCGGCGGCGATGGGTGCCACCGCGTTTCAGAAAGGCCTGGGCGGCATGCACGCGCTGTCGCATCCGGTGGGCGCGCTGTACGACACCCATCACGGCATGACCAATGCCACGTTCATGCCTTATGTCCTGCAGTTCAATCGCAAGGCGATCGAGGAGCGCATCACCCGCCTCGCGGCTTATCTGCGCCTGCCCTCCCCGGGCTTCGACAGCTTTCTGGCCTTCGTCCTCAAGCTGCGCAAGGACATCGGCGTGCCGCATACGCTGGTGGAACTGGGCGTGGATGACCGGCAGGCCGATCTGATCGCCGACATGGCAATTGTCGACCCCTCGGCCGGCGGCAACCCGCTGCCGTTGACCAAGGACGGCGCGGCCCACATTTTCGATGCGGCTTTTCACGGCCGTCTCTAGATCCGGAGCAGTCAGTGGTATCGGTTGGAAAAAGGAGCAGTACGACAAGGTGTTGAAGGCCAGCCCATTGCGCACACGCCAGTGGTTTGAATCAAAACCTGATGGGGTACACAGCATGAACCCAGCAAGCCAGCCTGGCACCGACGCGCACGACGATGACGTCAAGGTGCTGCACAGCATGGGCTACGCCCAGCAACTCTCGCGACGAATGGGGGTTTTCTCCAACTTCGCGATTTCCTTTTCGATCATCTGCATCCTCTCGGGCGGCATCAACTCACTGGCCCAGGGCACTTCGGGCGCAGGGGGGGCGTCGATTGGCATCGGCTGGCCCATCGGGTGCCTGATCTCCGGGGTGTTTGCCATGGCCATGGCGCAGATTTCCTCGGCCTACCCCACCGCTGGCGGTCTTTATCACTGGGGCTCGATTCTTGGTAACCGCTTCACGGGCTGGCTGACGGCCTGGTTCAATCTGTTGGGATTGGTCACGGTGCTGGGCGCGATCAACGTCGGCACTTACTACTTCTTTTTCGGTGCCTTCGGACCGGCCCTCGGTATGGAAGACACCACCACGGTCAGGGTGATATTTCTGGCGATCCTGACCGGTATCCAGGCCCTGTGTAACCATCTGGGGATCGGCCTGACCGCGAAGCTCACCGACTTCTCGGGCTACCTGATCTTCGCCACGGCGCTCGCCTTGACCATCGTCTGCCTGATCTCGGCACCGAGTTATGAGTTCGCCCGTTTGTGGACCTTCGGCAACTATTCAGGCGAAGCCGGCGGCAGCGTCTGGCCACAGGTTTCGAACAGTTGGGTGTTCATGCTCGGCCTGCTGCTGCCGATCTACACCATCACTGGTTATGACGCTTCGGCGCACACCTCCGAAGAGACCCGCAATGCGGCCATGTCGGTACCGCGCGGCATGGTCATGTCCGTGGTTTGGTCGTTGCTGTTCGGCTGGGTGATGCTGAGCGCGTTCGTCCTGATGCTACCGAGCATGGACGAAGCGGCGAAACAGGGCTGGAGCGTGTTCTTCTGGGCCATGAACACCCAAGTGAACCCGAACATCAAACTTGCGCTTTACGTGGCGATTTTCGTCTCGCAATTTCTCTGCGGGCTGGCGACCGTGACCTCGGTGTCACGCATGATATTCGCCTTCTCCCGTGACGGCGGCCTGCCCTGCTCGAAAGCTTTGGCCTCAGTCTCCCCGAAATATCGCAGCCCGGTGGCCGCCATCTGGACCGGCGCCACCCTGGCGGTGTTGTTCGTTTGGGGATCGTCGGTGATCTCGATCGGGGCAACGCCGGTGTACACCATTGTGGTCTCGTGCACGGTGATTTTCCTGTTCTTCTCTTTCATCATCCCCATCGTGCTGGGCCTGTTCACCTACGGGACCGCGAAGTGGCCGACCATGGGACCGTGGAACATGGGGCGCGGGTTGTATTCACTGTTCGCCATTCTCTCGATCCTGTCGATGGTGGTGATCTTCGTCATCGGCATCCAGCCACCGAACGACTGGGCGCTGTACATCACCATCGGTTTTCTGGTGCTGACGGCCATCGTCTGGTTTGGTTTTGAGGCGCGGCGTTTTCAGGGGCCGCCGATGGGCGATCTGATCGTCAAGCGTCAGGCGGAAATTGCGGCGGCTGAAGCGGCGCTGAACAAGCAGGTGTGAAGCTTTTACCTGTGGGAGCGAGCCTGCTCGCGATGGACGTTAACGAAGACGCGTGTTTTCTGAATAAACGCGCCGTTCTCGAGTCCATCGCGAGCAAGCTCGCTCCTACATTTGTATCGATCTGTATTTTCACGGGGAGATCTTACACAGCGTTACACAAGTGCCGGATCAGGACACATCCGCACTACATGAAGGTGAAAAAGTGGGCCGCATCGGACAGTCAGACGTTCTCCGATGACCAGCGATATAGAAGAGCCCAAAAACCTGAGCAGGAACCCGCCATGATCAATCAAATCGACACCGTGCTTTACACCGGCAAGACCCACACGACCGGAGGCCGTAACGGCGAGTCGCGAAGTGACGATGGACGTCTGGATATCAAGCTTTCCGCCCCTGGATCTTCAGGCAGTGGCACCAATCCTGAACAACTGCTGGCCGCAGGCTGGTCCGCCTGCTTCATCGGCGCCATGGGTAAAGCGGCGGTTGCATTGAAAGTGACGTTGCCGACCGACGTCGCAGTCGATACCGAAGTGGACCTGGGCAAGACCGAAAACGCCTTTTTCCTTCAGGCGCGTCTCAACGTGAGCCTTCCGGGCCTTGATCCTGCGGTTGCGAGAGCAGTGGTGGATGCCGCGCACCAGACCTGCCCGTATTCGAAGGCGACCCGTGGCAACATCGACGTCGTGATCAATCTGGTTTAACCGGGGCGACAAGCGCGGCCTGCCATTGCGGCAGGCTGTGCTGGTGACCGCTTACTGAACGTTTTTCAGCTTGACCACATCACCGGACACCTTGGTGGTGTAGCCGGTCAGGACCCAGGCCCAGAACCACTTTTCCTGCACTTGGGTGTTGATCAGTGCGTCGCCGCCCTTGGCCTTGATCGCCGCGTCTTGCGCGCGAACGAAACGGCTGTTCTGGCGGATCGGGATGACGCCGAACAGCATCAGGCCGGTGGCACTGGCTTCGCTGTGGCCAACGACGGTGTATTGGCTGGCATCGTATTGCTGGGTCTTCATCGGCGCGCCGGTGCAACCTGCCAGAACCAGGCCAAACAGGGAAACGGCAACCACTTTGCTGAGGTAATTCACTGAGTAACTCCATGGGAAAACGCCCGGGATCCATCTCTCGAGCGGCGCACACTTTACCGGAGGTAGTGGCCAATTGGTATCAGGCTAGGCAGCAGCCTGGACGCCCATCAAGTTGCTGGCCAGGCAGGCGCACGTCCATTCCCCCCGCACCGACGCCAAGGCCTCGATCATGATTGCCCGGTAGGCACAGGGTGGCCGCATCATCACCAGGCGTACTGGCCGGGACGCTTCGATCTCAAAATCCTGCGCGGCGATCCAGACCAGCGGTTCACGCCAGATGATCCGGCCACGCTGGGCGCCGGGACTGATTTTCCGCTTGGCAATCACCACGTCCAGTCGCCCCGCTTCGTGGTCCGCCAGCAAGTCATGGCTCAGGCCGGTGGTGAGCTCCAACTGGACGTCGGGATACAAGGTACAGAAGCGCGACAACAACTTCGGAAGCTGGGTGAGCACGAGGTTTTCAGAGATGCCCAGTCGCAGGAGATCGACCGGGCGGGCGCTTTGATTTCCCGCATGAAGCTGTCGACATTCACCATCAATTTGCGCGCGCCCAGCAGCAGTCGTTCACCGTCCGGGGTCAGGGTCAGTGCGCGGCTGGTGCGCTCCCTGTAGGAGCACAGCTTGCTGGCGATGGCGCCCGTGAGACCGCCATCGCTGGCAAGCCAGGCTCCTACAAAAGGCACTTCAATCAGAGGCATCTGAAATGACCGAAAGCATCAATCAAGGACTCACCCACACCTGTAGGAGCACAGCTTGCTGGCGATGGCGCCCGTGAGACCGCCATCGCTGGCAAGCCAGGCTCCTACGAAAGGCACTTCAATCAGAGGCATCTGAAATGACCGAAAGCATCAATCAAGGACTCACCCACACCTGTAGGAGCACAGCTTGCTGGCGATGGCGCCCGTGAGACCGCCATCGCTGGCAAGCCAGGCTCCTACAAAAGGCACTTCAATCAGAGGCATCTGAAATGACGGCGACCTCGCGCTTATGTCATGACCGAAGACGGGGAACGTATCGCGGCGTTGGGACGGCGCATGGAGAGCGAATCCTTCGCGGTGCAGCGCACAGCGCTCGCGGGGCAGGAAAGCTACAGCGGCGAAGTCACGGTCAGCGCCCCGCCGGCGCTGGCCTGTGCCTTGATCGCACCGCGCATCAATGCATTGCGCATGAAGCATCCGCAGCTGTCGTTGCAGTTGATTGGCAGTCTGGGCAGCGCGTCGTTGTCGCGACGGGAAGCCGATATCGCCGTGCGCCTGAGCCGTCCAAAGGAGCCAGACCTGGTAGCGCGCAAGGTCGCGACGGTGACGTTTTACCTGTATGGCTCGACGGATTATTTATCCAGGACAGCTGCGCAGGATCGGGTGTTCATCGCTTACGACGAGTCCATGGAGCAAACCCCGCAACAGATCTGGCTCAAGCAGCAAGCGGGTGACCGGCCGATCCTGCTGCGCAGCAATGATCTGAACATCCAGGCCACCGTCGCCCAGGCAGGCGCCGGTGTCGCCGCCCTGCCCTCATTCCTGGGCGAGCACTATGGCCTGCAAGCGATTGAGACAATTGGCGCTGGCCTTGAGCGTGAAGTGTGGCTGGTGGTGCACAGCGATATCCGGCACACCCCGGCCGTGCAGGCGGTCATGAGTTTTCTGGTGTCGTGCTTCGAGCAATGAATCAGGGTTGCCCTTCAAACCGCTTCAACGAAAACGCCGACAAATCCAGATCGCTGCTGCCACGCACGCACCACTGCGCCACCGCCTCGCCCAACGCAGCAGAATGTTTGAAGCCATGCCCTGAACAGGCCGAGACCACCAGCGTGTTTTTCAATGTCGGATGCTCGTCGATGATGAAGTGCGAATCCGGCGTGACGGTATAGGCGCACACCGCTGACTTGACCACCCGCGAGGTCACGCCGGCAATCCTGCCGCGCACCTGTGTCTCGAACATGTCGTGCGCTTCGGCGGCGCTGACGGTGCGGTCCAGGGTATCCGGGGAAGACTCCGAAAACTCAAGGGCCGAAAAAACCTTCAGCGCAGGGTGGAATTGCGCGGCCATAAAACGTCTTGGCACTGGCAACGCCCCCTTCATTGGACATACCATGCCGCGCATTCACTCCATCCCCATCAGCAAACGGCGGTAACAGCATGATCGAGGTCACCGAGGTTTCCATTGCCGAACTGCGCGCGGCGCTCGAATCCGGCCAGACCACTGCGGTGGAACTGGTCCAGGCCTATCTCGCCAGAATCGACGCCTACGACGGCGCCGACACGCCCACCGCCCTCAACGCGGTGGTGGTGCGCAATCCCGAGGCGCTCAAGGAAGCGCAGGCCTCCGATAGCCGGCGAGCGCAGGGCAAAACGCTGGGGCCACTCGATGGCATTCCCTATACGGCCAAGGACAGTTACCTGGTCAAAGGGCTGACCGCCGCCTCTGGCAGTCCCGCCTTCGCCAACCTGATTGCGTATCGCGATGCGTTCACCATCGAACGGCTTCGCGCCGCCGGGGCGATCTGCCTGGGCAAGACCAACATGCCACCCATGGCGAACGGCGGCATGCAGCGCGGCGTTTATGGCCGTGCGGAGAGTCCGTACAACGCCGACTACCTCACCGCGCCTTTCGCCTCGGGTTCGTCCAACGGTGCCGGCACCGCAACCGCCGCCAGTTTCGCGGCATTCGGTCTTGCTGAAGAAACCTGGTCGAGCGGTCGCGGCCCGGCCTCGAACAATGGGCTGTGTGCCTATACGCCGTCGCGCGGGGTGATTTCGGTGCGCGGCAACTGGCCGCTGACGCCGACGATGGACGTGGTCGTGCCGTTCGCCAGAACCATGGCTGACCTGCTCGAAGTGCTCGACGTGGTGGTGGCGGAAGACCCCGACACCCGCGGCGACCTGTGGCGGATGCAGCCCTGGGTGCCGATTCCGAGTGTCACCTCGGTGCGCCCCGCTTCCTATGCCCAGCTGGCCGCGAAGCCCGATGCCCTCGCCGGCAAGCGCCTGGGTGTTCCGCGCATGTTCATCAACGCCGATCCCGAAGCCGGCACCAGCGAGGCGCCGGGGATTGGTGGGCCGACGGGGCAGCGCATCAACACCCGGCCTTCAGTGATGGGTCTCTGGGAAGAGGCACGCAAGGCACTCGAAGGCGCGGGCGCCGAAGTGGTCGAAGTCGATTTCCCGCTGGTCTCCAATTGCGAGGGGGATCGTCCGGGCGCGCCGACGGTGTTTACCCGGGGGCTGGTATCCAAGGAGTTCCTGCATCATGAGTTGTGGGACCTGACGGCCTGGGCGTTCGATGATTTTCTGCAGGCCAACGGTGATCCGAAACTGAACCGCCTGGTCGACGTCGACGGGCCGCTGATTTTCCCCCACGACCCGGGCACCCTGCCCAACCGCGAAGGCGACCTCGTCGCGGGCATGGACGAGTACGTGCGGATGGCCGAGCGCGGCATCACGCCGTGGGACCAGATCACCACCGTTCCCGACGGACTGCGCGGACTTGAACAGACCCGTCGCATCGACCTTGAAGACTGGATGGACCGGCTGGGCCTCGATGCGGTGCTGTTCCCGACGGTGGCCGACGTCGCGCCGGCGAATGCCGATGTCGATCCGGCCTCCGCGGATATCGCGTGGAGCAATGGTGTCTGGGTCGCCAACGGCAACCTCGCCATCCGTCACCTCGGTGTTCCGACGGTCACTGTGCCGATGGGCATCATGCCGGATATCGGCATGCCGGTCGGGCTGACCTTTGCCGGTCGTGCCTTTGACGATTCGGCGCTGCTGCGCTTTGCTTCGGCGTTTGAATCGATCGGATCGAAGCGCGAAATCCCGCCTCGAACCCCGCCGTTGTCAACGGGTAAATAATGGAAAAAACGGGATTGGGGCGCACGCTCCAATCCCGTTTTTTTCAGCCGGCCCACACTTCATCGGCCGTGGTAATCCTCCCCCGCGACCGCACGCAAATAAGCCTCGTCTCCCTTCGTGCGCAAGTCTCGCCACTCCTCCCAATCGATGATGCCCTGGCGATCCATTTCATCCGCCTGCCGCTGCAGTTCCTCATGGTAGGCATCCGGGCAGTCCATGCGCAGCGAGCAGTTTTCGAGCGCACGGTGCCAGGCATCCAGCGCATGAAGTTTTTGCTCCTGAGCCCTCGTCAGCAGGTTTCTGAATGAATTCATGGCGGCGGGTTCCACGGTCGTTTCTGAATGGAGCAGTCGGAAACGGCACAGGTTCATCACGACCGACCAGAGGTGAGTATGTCATCGGGTTGTCGACCATCGTGGGCAAAAATCTCGAACTCGCGGGTGACCGTCGCATCCAATGTGTAGGCAAACGGAGGTACGCGACATGAACAATGATGACCGTGACAACGCACGCGAAACCCAAGCGACACCAAACGCTCCGCCCACCGATTCGTCGGGCAAACCGGTGAATGTGGTCGAGCGGGATTTACAGGACAGAGACGGTGAAGCCCAAGGTGTCGATCAATCCATCACGCCCTCTTCCACCCGAACCAAGGAGCAGGACACCGAGGAACTCCAGCGGAAAATAGACGAGATAGAACGCAAGGTCGCCGACGGTAATTAACCACCGGCATGCAGTGTTTTTCAGCGGATAAGAAGCGGGAGGTCAGTGTCAGACCTCCCGCTTTTTTACGCCCCTTTACGAAGTACCCAGACCTTGTGACAGATCGGCTGACGTGGTCGATCCGCTACGCTGCTCCCCACCCGGCGTGACGGGCACATCCGAATGATCCGTGGTTTTCGTCACGGTATCGCGCACCGCCTCAAAGCCCTCCCGGGCCTGTTGCTTGACCTTGTCGGTGAGGTCCGCACTGGTTTTGCCGAGGTAGCGCTGCTCGGTTGCCGTCGAAGGAAACGCGGCGCCGATCATGGCCCCTAACGCGATCCCCGCAGCGGCTACCATCAGCGGCTGCTCCTTGAGCAAATGATTGAACTGGTTGCTCATCACTTGCGTGCTGCGCAGCAAACGGTCGCCGGCATCATGCACCGCATGGCTGATATTTTCAGTGGCAGCCCCGAGGTTATCGCTCAGGTGCGCAGCCTTGCCCTTGACGCTCTGGTAGCCGTCCTTGAGGGTGTCAGCCGTCTGGTGCAGATGCTCACGCGCACCGTCGATGCTATCGGCCAGTCCGTCGGCCCATTCCCCGACCCTGTCCTGATCCGGACCGGTCCGATAGCCCGGACGGGGTGATGGCGGACGATTCTGACTCATCATCAACCACAACAATCCGACGGATGTCAGCACCGCCGGAACCGGATTATTGCGCACGCTGGTGCCCAGGTTGGTCAGGAAGGTGGTGCCGTTGCTTTGCATCAAACCCAACGCCTGATCGAACATCTGACCGGGGGTGAACTTGCTTTCCAGGGCATCGACAATGTTGCCGATACTCGCCCGCTGCGCATCGATTTCACGTTCGATGGTTTCGGGGCTTTTTCCCGTCTCGGTGATGTATTCATTGTTCATGAGACTTTCCTCCGCAGCGCTTCCTGGTCTTTGTTCAAGGCGTCCAGCGTGCGTTCAGGCTTGAAGTGAGACGGCTCGAACTGTTTTTTCCCGGACTGCAGCATGGCGAACCCGACAATCATCACGAGCACGCCGACAATCAGCGCGGCCAGCCACGGCGCCATCACCATGCTCAAGCCGTAGACCGCGGACATCAGCAGGATGATGAACCCCGCGAGCAGCACAATCGCACCGCCCGCAACCCCGGCGATGCCGGCCTTGAGTGTCGTGAGGCTGGCCTGCAATTCGGCTTTGGCCAACGCCAGCTCCTTGCTGAACAGCTCGGGCACTTCACGGGACAGTTGACGTAACAGGCCGACGACCGAAGCATCGTGTTCAGGTGCGGGAATCGGTCTTGCGCCCGGTAAATCTCGATCTTCTCTGTTCATCACACAGCTCCTTTGAAGGTGCTCGAACCCGGTGTCGAGGTCGTTGCGAAGTCTGATGGGTGGTCCTGTTCACTTGGCGCGGCCGGCGTGATGCCCGTGGCCAGGCCGGAGCCTTGATCGTCGCGTGGCGGCACTGAAGTTTCGTAGGGTTGGTGGGCGCCGAAGCCACCCGACGGTGGCATCGAGTGGCCTTCGGCCGGATCACGGGAGCCGGTAACGGTCGATGCCGGTGCGCTACCGGCTTTCAGAAACCGCGACAGGCCGAAGCCCAGCGCAATGCTGCCGGCAATGAACAGTGCCGGATTGTTACGCGCCAGTTCCGCGCCATCGTGCAGCAGCTGTTCGGCACTTTTCCCGCGCAGATTGCCGGCCAGGCCGCTCATGGAATCCGCCATTTCGGCGAGGTAGTCGGACATGCCAAGGGTGTCTTTGCTTTCCAGTTCGGAAACGACGGATTTCGCGCCCTTGGCCAAGGCTTCGATCTGATCGGCTGCGGTGTCGCGGTACTGCCCGAACTGCGCGTCCGCCTGTTGTCGCGCGCCACCGAGTGCTTCTGTGACTTCCTCCTTCAAGTGTTGAAGATCATGCTCCGGTCTTGCGGGGTTGTGTTGATTCCCGGTCGTAGTGTCTGAAGTATTCATGTCGCCCCTCGCCTTCTGGATGAAAAAGCGTTATCGGGTTCGCCACGAATTACCCGTAGCATCCCCTCAGTTCAGATGACGAAGGGACGTGATGGGGAGTTCCAACGGAATGATGAGTGATGTGTTTGGGCCGACGTTTGAATGGTGGTCAGCTTATTTTTGAGCGGGGGGCATATCCGTTTCTTCGGTAACGGCTGCTGGCGGGTGGGATTGGTGTACATATCCATTTCTGCGGTAACGGCGACTTATAATTCCGCCGAACCCGACTGCAACACATCGTCGAGGGTCATATCACGCTCCCACTCGGACTGATCACCGGCGTTACGTACCTTGATATCAATCCTCTTCAAATACACGACGACGCCTTCAACCCCGGCACACCCAAAGGCGCGAAATCATAGGTGTATTGCCCAAAATTCGTCTGCTTGCCTGCACGGGTAAAGCTCTGGATCATGCGGTCCATAGGCAAGTAAACACTGCCACCACCCGCCCCTTTGTCAACCAGCTGCCCTGGTTGGGCTGGACGAAGTTGCTGCCGTCACCCACTTGCTGATGTCCCCGCGATGCCGGAGCCGTCGCCGCCGATGGCACGGATCACGTTGGCGCTGCTCGTCTTGCATACTCCCGCAGTGGTATAGAATCGGATCGGGTGGCATCCTCGCTGATGGACGGCAGCTACTCAAACCAGTTCAACAGCCCGATCGGCAATCAGTAGCGTGCCCACACTCTGAGAGGAATGACCTATGACGACACAAACCGAAACCGCCATTCTGGCTGGTGGCTGCTTCTGGGGCATGCAGGATCTGCTGCGGCGCTACCCCGGCGTGCTGTCCACGCGGGTGGGTTACTCAGGAGGCGATGTGCCGAATGCGACCTATCGCAACCACGGAAACCACGCGGAAGCGATCGAAATCGTGTTCGACCCGCAGCAGATCAGCTACCGCCAGATCCTCGAGTTTTTCTTCCAGATCCATGACCCGACGACCCCGAATCGCCAGGGCAACGATGTCGGCGCCAGCTATCGCTCTGCCCTCTTCTACCTCAGCGCCGAGCAAAGGGAGGTTGCCGAAGACACCGTGGCTGACGTCGAAGCGTCTGGTCTCTGGCCTGGCAAAGTGGTCACCGAAATCACCCCGGCCGGACCGTTCTGGGAAGCCGAACCGGAACACCAGGACTACCTCGAACGCCTGCCCGATGGCTACACCTGTCACTTCATCCGGCCAGGCTGGAAATTGCCCGTGCGCGGGTAGTCACGCAACAGAGGCGGCTCGAATGAGCCGCCTCTGTCATTTCATGCCCGGTCGCACTTTCTCCCTCATCGGTGCCGGCAACCAAGATACTCAAGCGTCTGCGCCGTACTCCACGGTGCATTGGCGATGTAGCGATAGTTGATCAATGCCGCCAGATAACCATCGCCCTCGGGGGTCGTCGGGCCGGCCGTCGCGTCCCGGACCACGGCCTTTTCAAATCCGAGTTCCAGCAGTTCGCGAAGGTGCGACTCGACGCAGAGGTTCGCCGCCATGCCGGCCAGAATGATCTGCGAAACGCCATGCTTGCGCAGTTGCAGCGCCAGGTCGTTGGTTTCCGGACCGTACACCTTGTGCGGCGAAGCGATAATGGTCTTGCCATCAAGAATGTAGGGTTTGTACTCGGGCATGAAGTCGGCGCCGGAGTTTTCGAAACCGTCGAGGCTCAGCGGCCCCTTGCGATCAAACATGCAGATGCTGTGCATCACCTTCTCGAGTGGCCCGCCGAAATGCCAGTCGTGGTCACACGGATAGTAGTAATGCGGAGACACCGCGACCGTGATGCCGGCGCTCTTTGCTGCAGCAAACAGCTGGCCAATGTGCTTGACCGTATCGTGCTCGACAATGCTTTTGCCAAACACGGACCAGCTGACCCCCTCCGGGCTGAGGAAGTCGATTTGCGGATCGATGACCACCAGCGCGGCGCGGCCGAGGTCCAGTTTCATGCCGGGGCCCGGCAAGCCCGGCTCCGTCGGGTCGGCGTACGGGGAAATGATCTGAGGTAAAGGGTTGCTCATGGCGGTGGACTCCGGTCGACTATAGGCATTAACGCGTTCCGCCATGGCGCCCGGGAGGGCCGTTGTCTACCATCGGCGAGAACTTCATCCTATTGCCGCGCACAGCTTCGCTTTTGCCAGAACGTGCAGAGTCTTTACCCGGTCGTCCCTATTATGGATATCCTCTCCGAGTTCTTCGAGCGCACCCATCTCCAGGGTCGGCTGTTCTTCTCCGGCCGGGTCGACGGCACGCTCGTGCTTGATAAGCCACCGGGCATGGCGTTCATCCACGTCATCAGTCAGGGCGGTATCGACATGATTCAGCCCGGGCTGCCGAAGATATCGATTGTCGAGCCCTGCGTGCTGTAGGAGGTTCCCCTGGTGACGGCACGCGTGCAGCATAGCGAGTCGGACGACGCACTTTAAAATGACTTGCCCCTCCCACTTAAGAGAGCAAAAACGTGATCACTTGTTATCTGAAATACGTGCTTGATCCGTACCAGATCGAAGCGTTCGAACACTATGGAAAGCTCTGGATTCCCCTCGTGGAAAAATTCGGCGGCCAGCATCACGGCTACTTCCTGCCGTCCGAAGGCGCTAACAATATCGCCATGGCGATGTTCAGCTTTCCAAGCCTTGCAGCGTACGAGCGTTATCGGCAGGACTCCATGAAAGATCCCGAGTGCATTGCGGCGTTCAAGTTCGCTGAAGAGACAAAATGCATTCTCAGTTATGAGCGCAGTTTCTTCAGGCCCGTGTTTGGTGATCAGGCGCAGCAACCGGCCTGATGTCGGTCGGCAGTCTGTAGCCCTTCCCTTACCCAGGAGAAATCGCATGGGTTCTTCCTGCAAAACCGCACGATCCTGGCTGCAATCACTGCTGCTCCTGACCATCGTCATCCCCGCCATGACCAGCGCCGAGCCACGCCCCGAACACATGGTCTACTTGCGCACGATTGATCCGACCATCGAGCAGGACATTCGCTACGCCAGCGCCCACAACTTCACCGGTCATCCACTCGACGGGTACGCCGCCGCCGAGTGTCTGTTGACGCTGGACGCGGCTAAAGCGCTCGCACGGGTGCAGGCATCATTGCAGGCGCAAGGCTACGGCTTGAAGGTGTTCGACTGTTATCGACCCAGTCGTGCAGTGGCCGATATGGGCCGCTTCGCTTCCGTGCCCGGCGACCCACGCAAAGCCGAGTTCTACCCGCGCGTGGACAAGCAGAATTTCTGGCGCCTGGGGTATGTAGCGCGGGTATCGAATCACTCCCGCGGCTCGACCGTCGACTTGACACTCACCGGCCCGAACGCAATGCCCGCCGCCACATGGACACCCTCGGCCGGGCAGGTCCACTGTACGGCGCCCTACGCTCAGCGCTGGCACGACGGCGCGCTCGACATGGGCACCGGTTTCGACTGTTTTGATGAACAGGCGCATACCGCCAACCCGACAATCAGCGCGGCCGCGAAGGACAATCGTCAGCGGCTAAGCAGTGCGATGGAAAAAGAAGGATTTTCCGGTTATTCGAAGGAGTGGTGGCACTTCACTTATTCCGGCGCCGGGACGCCGAACGAGGTCATGGATTTCCCGATTACGCCGCTCAGCGTCAGCGAAGCACTCGACACCAGCCATCAACTGATCGTGGTCACCAGTAAAAACTGGGACGACATCCAGGGCACCGCCCAACGCTATGAACGGGATGGCAAAACCTTTCGAAAATCGGGTAATGCGTTTGCCGTAGTGGTCGGCAAAAACGGCATGGCCTGGGGCAAGGGTTTGAGCAGCGCAGAGCCAGGCGACGGTCCGGTGAAACGTGAAGGTGACGGAAAAGCGCCGGCCGGGGTATTCAAGCTCGGAACGGCATTTGGCTACGACAACACGACCGAAACGAAACTGCCTTACCTCGTCCTGACACCGACCATCGAATGCGTGGACGACAGCCACTCCGCACGCTACAACGAACTGGTCGACGGCTCGAAGATCGCAAAGGACTGGAACAGCGCCGAACGCATGCGCAGCGAGGAAGGCTATCGCAAAGGCATTGTCATCGAGCACAACACACCGGCGTCCCCCGCCTCGGGCTCGTGCATCTTTTTTCACATCTGGCGCAGCCCGACCTCGCCGACGGCGGGCTGCACGGCCATGGATCAGGCGGACATTTCCCGTTTGTTCGACTGGCTCGATCCTCGCCAGTCTCCCCTGCTGGTGCAAATGCCCGAGGCGCAATACGAACACTTGCGCGAACGCTGGAATCTCCCTGAGCGGTGATGCATCAGCCCTGCTTCAAATCGAGGCAATAGGTGTAGTAACCCGTTTCGCGCACGTAGCCCAAAGATTCATACAAGCGTTGTGCGCCGTGATTGTCCGTGGCCGTTTCCAGCACCATGCCTTTGGCGCCGGTCAGCAACGCAAAGGATCGCGCGGTGTTCATCAGTTGCGTTCCGACCCCGCGGCCTCGGGCGGCGGGTGCGGTGAACAGGTCGCCGAGCAGCCAGGTGCGATGCGCGTCGATGGAGGAAAACGTCGGGAACAACTGGACGAAACCCAGCGCTTCGCCGGCGGCGTCCCGGGCGAAGAAGATCACGGACTCATCCCGGGCGATGCGCTCGGCGATAAAGTCGCGTGATTGCGTCAGGTTTGAGGGCTGGCCGTAGAAACCTCGATAGGCGTCGAACAGGCTGGCAATATTGTCGAGGTGGGTGGCGTCGGCGCGATGGACCTGGACATCCATGAGAGGGGTCTCCGTGAGGCAGCAGTGGTGTGTCGGGCGATGTCGATAAACGGCGTGACGATCAGGCTGTAGACCGTCTGGTAACGCTCATGATCCTGTTCACCTGTGCCGAACCGAAGGATTTCGGGCTTCGGCGTGGTGACGTAAAGCGTACCGAACATCCAGTCCCACAGTGACAGGTTGATGCCAAAGTTGAGGTTGAAATGTTGCGGTGCATCGCTGTGATGAATCTGGTGCTGGGCCGGGCTGTTCAGCACATGTTCGAACACAGGCCCGAACGAAAACCAGACATGGCTGTGACGCAGGTTGGCTGCCAAAGCATTGAGGATGAACACCAGATAGGTCACGCCAAACAGGGTATAACGGCTGATCTCGCCGCCACAGGCGTACCAGAAGACGCCGGCATAGGCGCCGATGCCGATGATCGTCGACAGCCTGTCGACAATCTTCTCCACGAAATGAACACGGCTGGCCGTCGCCGGCACCAGTACAGGTGCCGAATGATGGACTTTGTGAAATGCCCATAGCCATCGGGAATGGAAGGCGCGGTGCGCCCAGTAGCTCATGAAGTCTCTCACCAGAAAAACGCCGAGGCCGTAGAGCAAGGACAATGACAGGTTCTGCTCCACTTGCACCCGCGCGCCCCACAGGTTGGTGAAAAAGGCGATGTAGTCTCCGGACCGCAGGACGAGCGGGTCCACCAGTCCGACAATGGGCAACACCAGCGCGACTTTGAGGATCGCCCGCACAAAGTAATAGCGGTAATCGAGCAACGCCGAACGATGGAAATACACCCGGCGCCCACCGATGAACTCTCCAAACGACTGCGCGTCGGTGAGATTTCGATGTTTCCGGAAAAGGAACAGGGCGTAGGCCATGCTGTACGACGTGAACAGAAACAGTAAGCCCATGCGTCCATTCAGATCGAAAAGGCCCAGAAACTGCTGCGTGACGGGCCCGATCACCCAATCGGTCAGACCGTTATAGAGCAGCGCAAGAGCATCCACGTTAGGCTCGCCTCCATCAAAGCAAGATCATTACAAAATCACACTTTAACCGAGAACGGTTCTTAACTGTAGTTCCAGCTCCGACCTCTGCACGTCCCTCCCCTCTGCGGTTTTCTCAGTGACCAGGTATCGAGAGTCGATCCGAAGGGAAAGCCCCTCTCCCTTCGGGCGCTAGTAGGTGATGTCCGCCACAGGCATCACGTCGATTCGCGCCACCGAACCGGTCAAATGAGCCAGGTCCTTGTTGTGCTCGGCGATGATGTCTTCGGCGGCGAGGTTTCCGTTGTCGACGGTGGAGTGAGCGTCAGCCGCCAGCACCACGTCGTACCCCAGTTGCAGCGCCTGACGCACGGTGGCGTTCACGCAATAGTCGGTTTGCAGGCCGCAGATGACCAGGCGTTCGAAATCCTGCACCGGCAGCAGCTTTTGCAGGGTGGTCTGGTAGAACGAATCCGGTGTGGTTTTGCGTACACGCCTATCCTCGGGCGATGTTTCTAGCCCTTCGGCCAGTTGCCAGCCGACGGTGTTGTACGCCAGCGGACTGCCCTCTTCCTCATGCTGGATCAGCACCACCGCAATCCCGGCCTTTCGGGCGCGGGTGCTGAGGCCGTTGATGCGTTCGATGACACGCGCAATCTCGAAGCACTCGTACTCGCCCGCGCAGAGCGCCTGCTGGACATCGATGATCAACAATGCGGTGTTCATGATTCCGTCCTTGATCTATTGGTGAGTCAGGGGACAGAAAGTCTGTCCCCCTCCGGAAACAACCCTCAATAACCCAGCGACAACCCGGTGTTGCGACGCGGATCGTTCGCCCCGTAGAAACGGTTTTTGCCCACCGGTTTACCGTCCAGCGACGGCGCCCCGACCAGAATCGCGGCGATATGGTTGGCATCCTGCGGCCCGGCGAACTTGTGCCCCCAGCTTTCGAGCAGCTTCACCGTGTCCGGGCTGGTGGTGAAGGTTTCCAGGTTGGTCTCTTCCGGCAACCACTGCTGGTGGAAACGCGGCGCATCCACCGCTTCCTGGATGTTCATGCCGTAGTCGATCACGTTGAGGATTGTCAGCAAGGTCGCGGTGATGATGCGACTGCCACCCGGCGTGCCGACAACCATTACGACTTTGCCGTCCTTGGTGACGATGGTCGGGCTCATTGACGACAGTGGTGCCTTGCCGGGCGCGATGGCGTTGGCCTCCCCTTGCACCAGGCCGTACATGTTCGGTACGCCGATTTTCGAGGTGAAGTCGTCCATTTCGTCGTTGAGAATGACCCCGGTCTTGCTGGCCATGACGCCGGCGCCGAACCAGTCGTTCAAGGTGTAGGTCACCGAGACCGCGTTGCCCCATTTGTCGACGATTGAGTAATGGGTGGTGTTGCTGCCTTCGTGGGGCGCTACGCCGGGTTTGAGCTCGCTGGACACAGCGGCCTTCTGTGGGTTGATGGCGGCGCGGATTTTGGTCGCGTAGTTTTTATCCAGCAAATGGGCGATCGGGTTCTTCACGAAGTCTGGGTCGCCGAGGTAGCTGTTGCGGTCCACATACGCGTGGCGCATGGCTTCGATCTGGTAATGCATGCCCTGCGCCGAGTGATAGCCCAGGTCCTTCATCGGGTAGCCGTCGAGAATGTTCATGATCTCGCAGATGACCACACCGCCAGAGCTTGGCGGCGGTGCCGAGACCACGTGGTAACCGCGATAGTCACACTCGATCGGCGCCAGTTCGCGGGTCTTGTATTTGTCGAGGTCGGCCTGGGTGATGATGCCCTTGTTGGCCTGGCTGGAGGTGACGATGGCATCGGCCACCCAACCCTTATAGAAACCGTCGGCACCTTTTTCGGAAATTTCCCGCAGGGTCTTGCCCAGGTCTTTTTGCACGAGTGTCTGCCCGACCTGCATCGGCTCGCCGTTGCTCAGGAAGATCGAGCCGGAATCCTTGATGTCCTTCTTGAACACGTCGGTGGCGTACTCCAGCAAATCGACATCGCCCTGCTCCAGCGTGAAACCGTCTTCAGCGAGCTTGATGGCCGGTGCGATCACTTCCTTGCGCGGTTTGGTGCCGTACTTGCTCAGCGCCAGCTCCATGCCGGATACCGTGCCCGGCACGCCGACCGCGAGGTGGCCACGGGTGCTGAGGTCCGGGACGACATTGCCCGCTTTGTCGAGGTACATGTCGGCAGTCGCGGCCAGGGGGGCTTTTTCGCGGAAGTCGAGGAAGGTCTTGCGCCCGTCCGCCAGTTGAATGGTCATGAAACCGCCGCCGCCCAAGTTGCCTGCCGCGGGATACACCACCGCCAGCGCATACCCGACCGCGACGGCGGCATCGACGGCGTTGCCACCGTTCTTGAGCACATCCACACCCACGTGGCTGGCCAGATGCTGGGCGGTGACCACCATGCCGTTTTCGGCTGCGACGGGCGCGACGGAGGCCGCATGGGCCATCAGGCAGCTGAGCGCCAAGGAGGTCGCGATGAGCGATTTGGCAAAAGGTTCGAACTTCATGAGTCGGTCTCTTTTTGTTTTTAGGGTCGGTAAAAAAACAGAGAAAACGTTTCAAGAGCAGTACGCAGTATGGCTGGGATTACGTATTGCGCCTCCCCGATGAGGCAGTATGCTTGCCCCCTGCCCACCTGTTTTCGGAGTTCGCCGGCATGACGTTTACCTTCACCACCATGGCCTCCCCGGTCGGCGAATTGAAGCTGGTCGCGAACGGCTCGAGACTGGCGGCCATCCTCTGGGAAAACGACAAACCGGGCCGAGTGCGGCTCGGCCCACTGAGCGAAGCCCCGGACAACCCGATCCTTGTTCGCGCCCGACAACAGCTGACGGAATACTTTGCCGGCACACGAAATCGCTTCGACCTGGAACTGGATTTCGTCGGGACGGACTTTCAGAAGAAGGTGTGGCAAGCGCTGCTGACCATTCCGTTCGGCGAAACGCGTAGCTATAGCCAGATTGCCCTGCAGATCGGCAACCCAAGCGCGGTTCGCGCGGTGGGTGCGGCGAATGGCAAGAACCCGATCTCGATCGTTGCGCCGTGTCATCGGGTGATTGGCGCGTCGGGGAAACTGACGGGGTTTGCGGGTGGGCTTGAGGCGAAGGAATTGTTGCTGACGCTGGAAGGTGGTCGAGGTAAAACCGGGCGTCTCGAAGGCTTTTGACTTGCTTTACGTAGGAGCGAAGCTTGCTCGCGAAGGTGTGTCAGCAACGGTACTGTCGCCTGACACTCCTTCGCGAGCAAGCTTCGCTCCTACAGAGGATTGCGTGCTCAGGAGAAGATGTTTCTCATCGCCGCATATTGCAGCAGCATGATGGTCTTCGCATCGCAGATTTCGCCGCGATAAAACGCCTCGAGCGCCTCATCGAACGACCACTCCAGCACTTCCAGTTCTTCGGTCTCTTCCTCCAGCCCCCCACCCTCGCCGACTTTCGATGAAGCGTCGTATTCGGCGATGAAAAAGTGCAGTTTTTCAGTCACCGAGCCGGGGCTCATGTAGGCCTCGAAGAGCTTCTGCACATGGTGCACGCGGTAACCGGTTTCCTCTTCCGCTTCATCGCGTATACGCTCTTCCGGCGCGGCACCTTCAAGCAACCCCGCCGCCACTTCGATCAGCAAACCGTCGTGACCGTTGACGAACACCGGCAAGCGGAACTGCCGCGTCAGCACGACGGTTTTCTTTTCGCGGTTGAACAGCAGAATCGCCGCGCCATTGCCACGGTCGTAGACCTCGCGGGTCTGGCGTTGCCATTCGCCATTGTTGCGCTGGTAATCAAAGGTGATTTTCTTCAGCAAATACCAGTCGTGGGACAACACCTGGGACTCGATGATGTTGACCCGCTCGGCTGTGTTCGGCATGACAAGGCGTCCTTATATCGTCAGAAGACGCCCATCTTAGACGAAAAGACCCTCATGACAGTTGAGCCTTGTATTCCTTCTCATATTGCCCGGCGAGCGTTTCTTTCTGCTTGTCGTCGAGCAACTTGCCGGCCATCTGGAAGAACTTCTGCTCTTCCTCTTCCAAGTGGTGATGGACCTTCTCGGAGAGTTTTTTCGCGGTCGCCAGCCAGGCCGGGCTGGACATCTCGGTCTCGTCGAGTACCTCCATCATTTCATCCATCTCGTGGTGTTCGGAAATCGCATGGCGGCTGAGGTCGACGCCGCTATCGAATTCCATCAACGGGATATAGAAATGCCGTTCTTCAGCGGTTTCGTGGGCCTGGAGTTCGGACTTGAGCTGTTTGTACGCTTCGACGCGTTCCGGGGTGTCGCCGCTGGTCTTGATCAATGCATCCGCGTAGGTGCGTTGACGGTCATGGCTTTCGCGCAAGGCTTCAAAAATGTTCAAGGCAGGTGGCCCTCATCGGCTGCGTTCTGGAATGACGCTGTAAAGGCTAGACATCTGCGCGCTGCCGACGGTTCCTCTGTTCATCGGGGGATAGAACAATCGTCGCGACCCGGATACGCTCGTGCCTCACTGCCATAAGGATGTAGCCGATGACACTAAGCATCGAACTGTCGCAAAACCCGACACCGGAAGATCGCGAAGCGATCCTTGCACCGTTGCGGGCCTACAACGTCGCGCAAGCGGGTGACGGCAACGCGCAACCGCTGGCCTTGCTGGTGCGCGATGACCAGGGTGAAATCCTGGGCGGACTGTATGGCCGATTTTTCTATCAGTGGTTGTTTATCGAATTGCTGTCGGTGCCGGAACAGGGCCGGGGACAAGGCATCGGCTCCAGGCTGATGCAGATGGCCGAAGACCTGGCGCGGGAGAAGGAATGTGTGGGGATCTGGCTGGACACCTTCGATTTTCAGGCGCCGGAGTTTTACAAGAAGCTTGGGTATAGCGAACTGGGGCAGATCGCTGACTACCCGCCGGGGCATAAGCGGTTCTTTTTTCAGAAGCGCCTGATCAACAACGCCGAACTCTCCCTGTAGGAGCATGGCTTGCCAGCGAAGGCGTCCGTGAAATCGCCTTCGCCGGCAAGCCGTGCTCCTACAAGGGTATTGCGGTGTTCAGAAGATCAGAGGCAAGTCGCCAGCGCCGCCAACCGGCGCTTGGCGACAAAGTCGTCATGCTGCGCGTAGTAACTCAACGCCGTACCCGACGCATCCGCGGTGATGTCCACAAAGGATTCCGCCGAGCGCGTGTAAACAGTCGACCCACCCTTCTTGCCCGGCTGCAGATACGCGCCCGCATCAACGCCGAACACCGCCTCGTCCTGCCAGGAAAACTGCACGCACTGGGCAACGACCTTTTCCGGCTTGTCCGACGTCAGGGTTTTGTACGGGGTTCCGGTGCGGGCATCGTTCATTGCCGAACCCGCACATCCCGCCAGCAACGTTGCGGCCAGCGCCACCATCAGTATTCGCATTGCATGTGCTCATCAAGAAAAAGCGGACTGTATCACCGTGGGCGGGCGTATCGTTCTGCTTTACTTCATTTATACCGCGACACCGCGCAACGATTCGCGCACCCTGTCGCGCCAAACGCTGCATCGCCCCTCTTTCCGGGCCCATTTTTTCTGGAACGTCCATGACACCCAACGCCGAGTTTTACAAACCGACCGCTGAATATGCCGACAAGCTGATCAGCCAGATCGGTCAGACGCCTTCCTGGATCGCCAAGCGAATCGGCGTCACCGACAAGCGGATTCGTTACATCCTCGACGGCGAACGCACCGTCAAGGGCGAAACCACACCGATCCAGATGACCTACTGCGAGCAGTTTGCCCTCGAATGCCTGGCCGCGGCTGCCAAGGCCAAGAAACAGTCTTCGTAACCCATTCTCAAGGAGCGACCATGGCGGCAACCGAACAGCAACACGAGCAGGCGCTGAAGAAATTTCTCGATGAGCGCCCCGAGCTGCGCCACGAACTCGACAACCTCAACCCGCTGTTGGCCCAGGCCAAGGGTGAAACCGCGGCGCAATTTCGCGACGAACGCTTGCATGAAGCGTTCGAAGCCGAGGCCGAGCGCCTGGGGTTGTTCGCCTGGGAGCTGACCCTGCAACTGACCGCCGCCACACCTGAAGACTACGAGGCGCAACGCCTTGAAGTGCACAGAGAAGTGGCCGAAATGGCAGGGATGGACTGGCTGGAATATTGCGAGTTATATGGGTTGAATCCGTAACCGTTGCTGCTCAAGGATCCTGTCGCCGATGCTGCCTTCGTCCTCCACTACCCACGCCAGTCCGGGGCACCTGCACACCCAGAAATGGCGCGGACGCATCGGCCTGTCGCTGGTGGCCGCGCTCTCGGTGCTCGCCGGCATGACCGACGCCATCGGCTTCATGGCCAGCGGCGACTTTGTCTCCTTCATGAGCGGCAACACCACTCGCCTGGCCGTGGCGATCAGCGACGGCGACATGGGCCTGACTTTGCGCCTGCTGCTGCTCGTGGCGACGTTCATCATCGGTAACGCCTTGGGCATTGTTGTCAGTCGGGTTGGCGGGCGTCGGGCGCTGCCATTATTGCTGTGCATCGCCATGCTGTTGTGTGCGGCCGCGGCCTGGCCCTATGACGAACAACTGCCGGCGCTGCTGGCAGCGATCATCGCCATGGGCATGCTCAATGCCGCTGTCGAAGAAGTGAACGGTCTGCCGGTGGGGCTGACCTATGTCACCGGCGCCCTGTCGCGCTTCGGCCGCGGATTGGGACGCTGGATGCTCGGCGAGCGGCGCAACGGTTGGCGGGTACAACTGATCCCCTGGACCGGCATGTTTGCCGGCGCAGTGCTGGGGGCTGTACTGGAACATCATCTTGGGCTCAAGGCGCTGTTTGTCAGCGGGTTGCTGGCGGGTGCGCTGGGGGTGCTGTCGCTGAAGATTCCGCGGCGTTGGCAGTTGGGGTATATGCCGCGTTGAATCTGCATTGACTGTTCGGGCCTCATCGCCGGCAAGCCGGTCTCGCTCCCACAGGTTTTTTGGTTGGATTCCGATTTTGTATACAACACAAATCCCTTGTGGGAGCGAGCCTGCTCGCGATGGCGTCGACTCGGTCTCGAGTAAACGCCCTTCGCCGCACCACCGATAAAGCTTTATCATGACCGCAGTTTCGCTGATCGAGTCCGTCATGAAGTTCGCCATCGCGCTGTTTTCCGCCGCCCATGCCCCCTCCTCGCGCCGCGCCTTGCTGTTCGCCCAGGCTGCGCTGGCCGGCGGGCATGAAATTGTCCGGCTGTTTTTCTATCAGGACGGCGTGTACAACGCCTCCGCCAGCGTGGTCACGCCGCAGGATGAACAGGATTTGCCCAAGCAATGGCGCGCCTTTGTCACCGAGCACCAGCTGGACGGCGTGGTCTGCATCGCCGCCGCCCTGCGCCGTGGCGTGTTGAACGAAGAAGAAGCCCAGCGTTATCAGCGCGAAGCGGTCGCCGTCGGCGCGCCCTGGGAATTGTCCGGGCTCGGCCAGTTGCATGACGCGGTGCAGGATGCCGACCGCTTGATCTGCTTCGGAGGTGCGTGACATGCCCAAATCCCTGCTGATTATCAGCCGTCAGGCACCGTGGTCCGGGCCGAATGCGCGGGAAGCGCTGGACATCGTGCTGGCCGGCGGCGCGTTCGACCTGCCAATCGGCCTGCTGTTTATCGATGACGGGGTGTTCCAGCTCGCCGCGAAACAGGACGCCAGGGCCCTGCAACAGAAAGACCTGAGCGCCAACCTGCAAGCGTTGCCGATGTTCGGCGTCGAAGACCTGTTCGTCTGTGGCGACAGCGCCGCTGAACGCGGTCTGGACCCGACCGGTCTGGCACTCGAAGAAGCCCAGGTGCTGGCCGCCCACGAAATCACCGCCCTCATTGACCGTTACGACCAGGTGATCACCCTCTGATGTCGACTTTGCATGTGTTGTCTCATTCCCCGTTCGGCGACGATCGCCTGACCAGTTGCCTGCGCGTGATCGGTGCGAACGATGCGTTGCTGCTGACCGGCGACGCGGTGTACGCGTTGCAGCCGGGCACCGCGCCCTGCAACGCGCTGAATGCTCGCAACCCAACGCTGTTCGTGCTGGCCGAAGACGCCCAGGCACGCGCGCTGGGGGTTCCTGACACCGCCAAGGCCATCGACTATCCAGCCTTCGTCGAATTGTCGATTCACTACGACAAGGTCAACAGTTGGCTATGAATTCACTGACCGTCGGCGCCCGCGCCATTGAGCTGGACAAGGATGGATTTCTGGTTGAACTGAGCGACTGGTCCGCCGAAGTAGCCAGTGCCCTCGCCGCTGCCGAAGACATCGAGTTAAGCCCTGACCATTGGGAAATCCTCGAACTGCTGCGCAGCTTCTACGCCGAATTCCAGCTGTCCCCGGCGACGCGCCCGCTGATCAAGTACACCGCATTGAAGCTCGGCCCGCTAAAAGGCAACAGCCTGCACCTGAACCGACTGTTCAAAGGCACCCCTGCCAAACTCGCCGCGAAACTGGCGGGCCTGCCCAAACCGACGAACTGCTTATGACCGACTACCCAGCGCTGACCCTCGAAACGCCCGCCGAACACCCCTTCGCTCAGTTCGTTCGGATCCTCGGCAAAGGCAAGCGTGGCGCCCGGGATCTGACCCGGGAAGAAGCCCGCGAAGCCATGGGCATGGTGCTCGACGACAAGGTCGAGGACACCCAGCTCGGCGCCTTTCTGATGCTGTTGCGGCACAAGGAAGAAAGCGCCGAAGAGATGTCCGGGTTCACCGAAGCCTTGCGTGAGCGTTTGCGGCCACCGGCGTTGAATGTCGATCTGGACTGGCCAACCTATGCCGGCAAGAAGCGTCATCTGCCGTGGTATCTGCTGGCGGCCAAGTGCCTGGCACAAAATGGCGTGCGGATCTTCATGCACGGTGGTGGCGCGCACACCGCCGGGCGGCTGTACAGCGAGCAACTGCTGGATGAATTGAACATCCCGTTGTGCCGCAACTGGCAACAGGTCGGATCGGCCCTCGATAACGGCGGCCTGGCGTTCATGCCACTGGTGGATTGGGCACCGCAGCTTCAACGCATGATCGACCTGCGCAACACCCTCGGCCTGCGTTCGCCGATCCATTCCCTGGCGCGAATTCTCAATCCGTTGAACGCTCGCTGTGGCCTGCAAAGCATTTTCCACCCCGGCTATCAGGCGGTGCACCGTGATGCCAGCGGTTTGCTCGGCGACACCGCGATCGTGGTCAAGGGCGATGGCGGCGAGATCGAGATCAACCCGGACGTCGACAGCCACTTGTACGGCACCACCGGTGGCGAGAGCTGGGATGAGGAATGGCCACAACTTTCGAGCCAGCGCCACGTCAAACCCGCCTCGCTCGACCCCGAGCATTTGAAAGCCGTGTGGCGTGGGGACGTGGTCGACAGCTACCCGCAAATGGCGCTGATCGCGACCATGGCCTTGGCCTTACGCGGCCTCGGCAAGACTCGCGAGCAAGCCTTTGCAACCGCCCAGCAGTATTGGGACGCTCGGGACAGATCGATTTAACCGATCATAAACGCCCAACCTTTGCGCTATTTTATCGAACCTATCCGAATAGACTCCTCTCCAACGCTTATTGGTTAAGGAGTCTTGAACATGGGTTTGTTAGTTGAAGGTCGCTGGCATGACCAGTGGTACGAAAGCAGCAAGGACGGCGCGTTCCAGCGTGAACAGGCGCAGCGTCGCAACTGGCTGACCGCCGACGGCAAACCCGGCCCGACCGGTGTCGGTGGCTTTGCGGCCGAAGCGGGTCGCTATCATTTGTACGTGTCCCTCGCCTGTCCGTGGGCGCATCGCACGTTGATCCTGCGCAAACTCAAAGGCCTCGAAAGCCTGATCGACGTGTCGGTGGTCAGCTGGCTGATGCTGGAAAACGGCTGGACCTTCGACCAGCACTTTGGCTCGACCGGCGACAAGCTCGATCACTTCAACTTCATGCACCAACGCTATACCGCGGATACCGCCGACTACACCGGACGCGTCACCGTGCCGGTGCTTTGGGACAAGCAGCAGAATCGGATCGTCAACAACGAGTCGGCGGAGATCATCCGCATGTTCAATGGCGCGTTCGACGAGTTGACCGGCAATGACCTGGACTTCTATCCGGCGCCGTTGCGGGGCGAGATTGATGCGCTGAACGAACGGATTTATCCGGCGGTGAACAACGGCGTGTATCGCGCCGGGTTTGCCACGTCGCAGAACGCTTATGAAGAGGCATTCGATGAGGTGTTTGCCGAGCTGGATCGGCTGGAGTTACTGCTCGGCGCCAATCGCTACCTGACCGGAGAATACCTGACCGAAGCGGACATTCGGCTGTTCACCACGCTGATTCGCTTTGATGCGGTGTACCACGGGCACTTCAAGTGCAACCTGCGACGGATTGCCGATTATCCGAACCTGTCGAATTGGCTGCGCGAGATTTATCAGTGGCCGGGGATTGCCGAGACGGTGGATTTCACCCACATCAAAAACCACTACTACGGCAGCCATAAGACTATCAACCCGACGGGTATCGTGCCGAAAGGGCCGAAGCAGGATTTCACCGCGGCCCATGATCGGGCGCGGTTGAGCGGGAAAGGGGTTTGGCGCAAGGCCTGAGGTTTGTGCAGTTTTTGAGGACCCCAATCGCTAGCAGGCTAGCTCCCACACTGGATTTGTGTCGTTCACAAATCCCCTGTGGGAGCTAGCCTGCTAGCGATGGGCCGGGGTCGCGCTCGACCGACTCGGTCTTCAGACTTGTGATTGAGCCCCTTCAAACCACGCCAGTTTCTCGCGCAGTTGCACCACTTCCCCAACAATCACCAGCGTCGGCGCGTGCACTTCATGCTCCGCCACCAGCCGTGGAAGATCAGCCAGCGTGCCGGTAAACACCCGCTGATTGACCGTGGTGCCCTGCTGGATCAACGCCGCCGGGGTATCCGCCCCGCGACCATGCTTGATCAACTGCTCACAGATGATCGGCAAGCCCACCAGCCCCATGTAAAACACCAGGGTTTGCGCCGGTGCGACCAGATCGGCCCATGGCAAATCGGTGGAGCCGTCCTTCAAGTGGCCAGTGACGAATCGCACCGACTGCGCGTAATCGCGGTGGGTCAGCGGAATCCCGGCATACGCCGCGCAACCGCTGGCCGCCGTAATCCCCGGCACAACCTGGAACGGGATGCCATGGGCCGCCAGCTCTTCGATCTCTTCACCGCCGCGTCCGAAAATAAACGGATCACCGCCCTTCAACCGCACGACACGCTTGCCCTGTTTGGCCAGATCCACCAACTGCTGATTGATCTGATCCTGCGGCACGGCGTGATCGGCGCGACGCTTGCCGACGTAGACCCGCTCTGCATCGCGACGGCATAACTCCAGAATCGCCGGCGCCACCAGACGGTCATACAGCACCACATCGGCTTGCTGCATCAGGCGCAAGGCGCGGAAGGTCAGCAGATCCGGATCACCCGGCCCCGCCCCCACCAAATAGACTTCGCCAGTGGCAACAGGCGCTTCGCCATCGATTTTTGCCTGCAACAGACGCTCGGCTTCGGCGCCCTGCCCGGCCAGTTGCCGGTCGGCAATCGGGCCCTGGAACACATCTTCCCAGAACGCACGGCGCTGCTGTACATCCGGGAACAGACCTTTGACCTGGTTGCGAAAACGCGCCGCCAACCCTGCCAGTTGACCGTAGGTGGAAGGAATCCAGGTTTCGATTTTCGCCCGGATCAGACGCGCCAGCACCGGCGCATCGCCGCCGCTGGACACGGCGATGATCAGCGGCGAACGGTCGACGATGGCCGGGAAGATCACGCTGCACAGCGCAGGCGCATCCACCACATTGACCGGCACGCAACGCCGATGGGCATCGGCGGACACCTGCGCGTTCAGCGGTTCTTCGTCGGTGGCGGCAATGATCAGCCCGCAACCTTCAAGATCCGCTTCGACGTAGCCACGCAGCAGGCACTCGCCACCGCTGCCGGCAACCAGTTCGCGCAATTGCGGTTCGATTTCAGGCGCGACCACCCGCAGCAGCGCACCGGCATCGGCCAGCAGGCGGGATTTGCGCAAGGCAATCTCCCCCCCGCCGACGACCAACACACGACTGCCGCGAAGGTTGTGAAACAGCGGCAGATAGTCCATTTAGCCGATGACCTCGAGGCCACCCATGTACGGTTTCAGCACTTCAGGCACACGGATCGAACCGTCGGCCTGCTGGTAGTTTTCCAGCACCGCCACCAGCGTACGACCGACCGCCAGACCGGAACCGTTCAGGGTGTGAACCAGTTCAGGCTTGCCGGTTTCCGGGTTGCGGAAACGCGCCTGCATACGACGGGCCTGGAAATCGCCGCAGTTGGAGCACGACGAAATCTCGCGGTATTTGTCCTGGCTCGGAATCCACACTTCCAGGTCGTAGGTCTTGACCGCACTGAAGCCCATGTCGCCGGTGCACAGGGCAATCGTGCGATAAGGCAGTTCCAGCAGTTGCAGGACTTTCTCGGCGTTGGCAGTCAAGCCTTCCAGCGCTTCCATCGACGTCGATGGCTCAACGATCTGGACCATCTCGACTTTGTCGAACTGGTGCTGACGGATCATGCCGCGGGTATCACGGCCCGATGCGCCGGCTTCACTGCGAAAGCACGGGGTATGGGCGACGAACTTGATCGGCAGCAGTTTCGAATCGACGATTTCGCCGGCAACGATGTTGGTCAGCGACACTTCAGCGGTCGGGATCAGGTACAGATCGGCCTCGCCTTCGCGAGCGATCTTGAACAGATCCTCTTCGAATTTCGGCAACTGACCGGTGCCTTGAAGGGCCGGCGCCTGAACCAGATAAGGCGTGTAGGCCTCTTCGTAACCGTGTTCGCTGGTGTGCAGGTTGATCATGAACTGCGCCAGGGCGCGGTGCATCCGGGCGATCGGGCCGCGCAGCAAGGCGAAACGCGCGCCGGACAACTTGGCGGCGGTTTCAAAGTCCAGCCAGCCGAACTTCTCGCCCAGGGCGACGTGGTCCTGGACCGGGAAATCGAACGCGGTCGGGGTGCCCCAGCGGCGCACTTCGACGTTGCCGTCTTCGTCATCGCCGATCGGCACGGACTCGTGGGGCAGGTTCGGGATGCCGAGCAGGATCGAATCCAGATCGGTCTGGATCCCGTCCAGCTCGACTTTACCGGCGCTCAATTCATTCGCCATGCGCTCGACGTCCGCCATCAACGGCGCGATGTCTTCGCCGCGCTGCTTGGCTTGACCGATGGATTTGGAGCGCGCATTACGTTCAGCCTGCAGTGCTTCGGTGCGGGTCTGGACGGTCTTGCGCTGTTCTTCCAGCGCTTCGATGCGCGCAACATCCAGCGTATAGCCACGGGAAGCCAGGCGGTCCGCTACGTCCTGAAGGTTGCTACGTAACAGTTTGGAATCGAGCATGTCGGTCTCTCGTTATCAAAGTTTGGTCAAGGACAGGCCAGCCCAGGTGGCGAGCAGCCCGCCGAATACGCTGATGGCCAGATAACCGAAGGCTATCGGAGCCTGCCCGGTTTCCAGCAGACGCAGCGTATCCAGTGAAAAGGATGAAAAGGTCGTCAGACCGCCTACAAAACCGACAATCAGGCCGGCGCGAATTTCGATCGGCACTTCCGGGCGCGTCAGAAACAGCCCGTAGAGCAAACCGATGATCAGGCAACCCACCAGATTGACAGCCAAAGTCGCCAAATAAAAATGCCGGGGCCAGTTAGCGCTGACCCAATTGCCGGCGGCGAAACGCAGTAATGTACCAGCGATACCGGCGACGGACACCGCAAGAATAGTTCGAATCACTATTTTCTCCGTTGCCGGGGGCTGAGACGGTCAAGTTGCGCAAGGTGATTGAGCTTTTCGCCGATTTTCAACTCCAGGCCACGCGGCACCGGCTGATAGAACGGTTGTGGCTCAAGCTCTTGCGGGAAGTAATCTTCGCCAGCGGCGTAGGCGTCCGGCTCATCGTGGGCATATCGGTATTCGTCGCCGTAACCGAGTTGCTTCATCAGCTTGGTCGGTGCGTTGCGCAGGTGCAACGGCACTTCCAGCGAACCATGTTCAGTGGCGCTACGCATCGCGGCTTTGAAGCCCATGTACACCGCGTTGCTTTTCGGCGCGCAAGCCAGATAAGTGATGGCCTGCGCCACCGCCAGTTCGCCTTCGGGACTGCCGAGGCGCTCCTGCACTTCCCACGCCGCCAGGCACAGGCTCAATGCGCGCGGATCGGCGTTGCCGATGTCTTCGCTGGCCATGCGCACCACGCGCCGGGCCAGGTACAGCGGATCACAACCGCCGTCGATCATCCGCGCGAACCAGTACAACGCGCCATCGGGATTGGAGCCGCGTACAGATTTATGCAGCGCGGAAATCTGGTCGTAAAACGCTTCGCCGCCCTTGTCGAATCGGCGACGAGTATCGCCCAAAAGACTTTGCAGCAGATCGACGCCGATCTCGCTGTTGTCTTCGGCGAGGTCCGAAGCGTTTTCCAGCAAATTAAGCAGACGCCGACCATCGC
This sequence comes from Pseudomonas sp. LBUM1651, assembly GCF_059716135.1. Lineage (NCBI taxonomy): Bacteria > Pseudomonadati > Pseudomonadota > Gammaproteobacteria > Pseudomonadales > Pseudomonadaceae > Pseudomonas > Pseudomonas sp. LBUM1651. The sequence continues at coordinate 3,906,069 of NZ_CP166805.1, forward strand.
CATCGGCGGCCGACAACAGCATCTGAAAGCCTTCATCGCTGAGGGTCAGTTGTCGCTTGCCCAGGCCACGCTCTTCGGTGAGCGCGCGGTACACCAGCTTGCGCAGGGCCGCTTCGTCGAGGCTTTTGAGCACGTAGACGCGGGCTCGGGAGAGCAACGCGTTGTTGAGTTCGAACGAGGGGTTTTCCGTGGTCGCGCCGATGAAAATCAGCGTGCCGTCTTCAACGTACGGCAGAAACGCATCCTGCTGCGACTTGTTGAAACGATGCACTTCATCGACGAACAGGATGGTGCGCTTGCCGTACTGACCGGCCTGCTGCTTGGCGATTTCCACCGCCTGGCGGATTTCCTTCACACCGGCCAGGACTGCCGAGACCGTTTCGAAGTGCGCATCCGAGACCTCTGCCAGCAACCGCGCCAACGTGGTTTTGCCCACGCCCGGCGGCCCCCAGAAAATCATCGAGTGCAGGGCACCCTGCTCGAGCGCTTCGCGCAATGGCTTGCCGCGAGCGAGCACGTGTTCCTGACCGACGTACTCATCCAGATTGGCTGCGCGCAAACGGGCGGCCAAGGGCTGAGCAATCGGGGCACTGCGAAACAGGTCCATCACGTACTTTTAAAACCTCACTTATTGCGCAGTTCTCGTGTCTGGCGAAAATCCTGTGGCGAGGGGGCTTGCCCCCGTTCGGCTGCGAAGCAGTCGTAAAACCAGCATGCGCGGTTTAACTGATACACCGCGATTGCAGGTTTTGGGGCCGCTTCGCGACCCAACGGGGCGGTGCGGCGTTCCGACAAGCCCCCTCGCCAAAAAAGCCCGCTCCCAGGCTTGTGTCTTATTCCTGGATCACGTCCGCACCTTTCGGGATGTCGAACTTGAACCTGGACGCCGGGATCGGCTCGTTGGCCTTCACGCCGGTGAACAGGATGTTGGTGCGCTGACCGACGCTGTCGATCAGTTGCATGTCATTGACCAGGCCATTGCGGAACGACAGGCGCAGGCTGTCGAACAGGGTGTCCTTGGTTTTCGGCTTCAAGGTGAAGTCGATCACGCCGCCAGCTTCCTTGGCGCTGATGGCGAAGCTCTGGCTGATCTTGGACACGTCGCCGGACAGCAACAACGCCGGCGTCTGGCTCAGACGCAGGTCGAGGGTCTTGATGGTGGCCTGTTCCAGGTCCGGGTCCCACAGCGTGACCTTCTTGCCGTCGGAAACCACGACTTGCTCGGCCGGCGCATCGGTGTGCCAGTAAAACAGGCCAGGACGCTGCAGCGACATATCACCGGCCGTTTCCTGCAGCTGGGTGCCGCTGCCATCGAGGGTCAGCTGCGAGAAGCGCGCGGTCAGGGTCTGGGATTTTTCCAGGAGTTGGGTCAGACGCGCCACGTCCCTGTCATCGGCGTGGGCCGAGAGCGTGGTCAAAGCCAGTACCGGCAGCAACAGCATGCGGATAAGACGCATGGGAGTCCTCTTAACATTCGTGGGGAGTGCGATGACGCATCACTGTGCCATCGCTTTTCAATTCAAGGCATCAAATCAAATCAGTCGCGTACCGGGCCAGGGGCCAGGACTTCACGGGAACCGTTGGTGTTCATGGACGTCACGACCCCGGCCATTTCCATGGCTTCGATCATGCGTGCGGCGCGGTTGTAGCCGATTTTCAGCTTGCGCTGAACCGCGGAGATGGACGCACGACGGCTTTCCAGCACGAACTGCACCGCTTCGTCGTACAGCGCATCGGTTTCGGCATCGTCATCACCGCCACCACCGCCATTCTCAAAGCCGCTGCCGGCCTCTTCGACACCGGCGAGGATGTCATCGTTATATTCCGGTGCACCGCGCAGTTTCCAGGCTTCAACCACCCGGTGAACCTCGTCATCGGACACGAACGCACCGTGAACCCGAATCGGCAGACTGGTGCCTGGCGGCATGTAGAGCATGTCACCGTGGCCCAACAGTTGCTCGGCGCCGCCCTGGTCGATGATGGTCCGCGAATCGATCTTGCTCGACACCTGGAACGCCATGCGCGTCGGAATATTCGCCTTGATCAGACCAGTGATCACGTCAACCGACGGACGCTGGGTCGCGAGAATCAAGTGGATACCGGCCGCACGGGCCTTCTGGGCGATACGGGCAATCAGTTCTTCAACCTTCTTGCCGACGATCATCATCATGTCGGCAAATTCGTCGACGACCACAACGATGGTCGGCAGCTTGGTCAGCAGCGGTGCTTCGTCGTGAATGCTTTCGCGCTTGTACAAAGGGTCGGTCAGCGGCGTTCCGGCGTCCTGTGCTTCCTTGACCTTGGCGTTGAAGCCGGACAGGTTGCGCACACCCATCTTCGCCATCAGTTTGTAGCGACGCTCCATCTCCGCCACGCTCCAGCGCAGGGCGTTGGCTGCGTCCTTCATGTCGGTCACGACCGGGCACAGCAGGTGCGGAATGCCCTCGTAGATCGACAGCTCAAGCATTTTCGGGTCGATCATGATCAGCTTGGCGTCTTCCGGGCCGGACTTGAACAGGATCGACAGGATCATCGCGTTCACACCCACCGACTTACCGGAACCGGTCGTACCGGCCACCAGCAAGTGCGGCATTTTCGCCAGATCGGTAATGACCGGCTTGCCGCCGATGTCGTGGCCCAGGGCCAGGGTCACCGGGGATTTGAAGTTGTCATACTCAGGGGTCGACAGCACTTCGGAGAAGCGCACGATCTGCCGGTCTTCGTTCGGAATCTCGATACCGACGGTGGTCTTGCCCGGAATCACTTCCACCACCCGCACGCTGGTCACGGCCAGGGAACGCGCGAGGTCTTTCGCCAGGTTGGAGATGCGGCTGACTTTAACCCCGGCCGCAGGCTGGATTTCGTAACGGGTAATCACCGGCCCCGGATGAATCGAATCCACCGAGACTTCGACGCCGAACTCCTTGAGCTTGATTTCCAGCAAATGGCCGACGGCTGCCAGGGATTCAGGCGAGTAATTGAGTTGTTTCTTTTCCGCGGGATCGAGAATCGAGATCGGCGGCAAGGTGCCTTCCACGGCACTGTCGACGAACAGCGGCGCCTGCTTCTCTTTTTCCACGCGTTTGCTCGGCGCGGCGGGTTTCGGCGGCGCGGGGGCAATCACTGGCGGCACCTGCTTCTCGCGGTCCGACATGTGCTTGCTCAGTGCCTGTTCGCGCTCGATCAGGCGTTCCTTGACCTTGGCCTGCTCGCGTTTGTCGGTGACGGTCGGCGCGACCACGTCATGCACGCGATCGTCGACTTCACGCAACTGCGCAACCAGTTGCTTGCGCTCGACACGGGCGGCCCACCAGCGATTGGCCGCGCCCTGGAACAGTTCGAACAAGTCGAGGGTGATCTTGCCGGTGACGTCCATCACCTTGAACCACGACAGGTCGGTGAATACCGTCAGGCCGAACAGGAACAGGGCGATGAACAGCAAAGTGCTGCCCTGAATGTTCAGCGCATTGCGGGCCAGGTCGCCAAGGCTTTCGCCCAGCGCACCGCCCGCACCGGCTGGCAGACCTGTCGCGGCATGGAAATGTATATGCGCGAGCGCCGCGCCCGACAGCACCAGGAACACCAGGCCGATCAGACGCCAGGAGAACAGCCAGCCGCTCCACTGCCACGGTTCGTGGCGTTGACGGAAAATCTGATAAGCCTTGATCGCCAGCAACAACGGGAAGATGTAAGCGAAGTAACCCAGCACCATGAACAGGATGTCGGCGCTGTAGGAGCCGACCGGTCCGCCGAAGTTTTGAACATCGTCGATCTTGCTGTTATGGCTCCAGCCCGGATCGTCCTTGCCGTAAGTCAACAAGGCCATCATCAGGAACAGGCACAAGCCGCCGATGGCGATCAATGCACCTTCCTTGAGTCGGTAGTGCAAATGCTGGCGCCAAAGCGGAACGACGGCTGGTTTAGGTGCTGCGGTGGATTTCTTCAAAACGCTTCTTTTCCTGCGCCTTTGGCGCGTCCATCTGTTGAATGACTATAAAAAACTGCCCAATCCAGGCAGGTAAAAAAGTTAACAGGCGCAACTGGGACTACTTTTAACACTGCACTCCGGTTTTTATAAACACGGCGTGCACGGAATATTCAAGTGACCGGCACGCATTGTACGGGTTTGTTCGTACGATGCCATGCTGGCAGGCCATGGATCAGCATAGCTAACGGCACACCACCTGCGATTCAATTTGAGCACGCATTCTCTTTTGTGACAAAGGCTTATGAGGTGTTTTATGAGCGAATCCAAGCATTGCCGCCTGATCATTCTGGGTTCCGGCCCTGCCGGTTACAGCGCGGCCGTTTATGCCGCCCGCGCCAACCTCAAACCGGTGGTCATTACCGGGATACAGGCAGGTGGCCAGCTCACCACCACCGTCGAAGTCGACAACTGGCCCGGTGACGTCGAAGGCCTGACCGGCCCGGTACTGATGGAACGCATGCAAAAACACGCCGAGCGCTTTGACACAGAGATCGTTTACGACCACATCCACACCGCCAAGTTGCAACAGCGCCCGTTCGAACTTATCGGTGATGGCGGCACTTACACCTGCGATGCACTGATTATCGCCACCGGCGCTTCGGCGCAATACCTTGGCCTGCCCTCGGAAGAAGCCTTTGCCGGCAGAGGGGTTTCAGCCTGCGCGACGTGCGACGGTTTCTTCTACCGCAATCAAGTGGTCGCCGTCGTCGGTGGCGGCAATACTGCCGTTGAAGAAGCGCTGTACTTGTCCAACATCGCCAAGGAAGTTCACCTGATCCACCGGCGCGACAAGTTGCGTTCGGAGAAAATCCTTCAGGACAAACTCTTCGAAAAAGCCGCCAACGGTAATATTCGCCTGCACTGGAATCAAAATCTCGACGAAGTCCTGGGTGATGCCAGCGGCGTGACCGGCGCCCGCCTGCGTGACAGCCATACCGGTGAAACCAGCGAACTGCCGCTGGCCGGCGTGTTCATCGCCATCGGTCACAAGCCCAATACTGACCTGTTCATTGGTCAACTGGACATGCACGACGGCTATCTGCGGGTCAGAGGCGGCAGCGAAGGCGATGCCACGGCCACCGAGATCCTCGGCGTGTTTGCCGCCGGCGATGTCGCGGATCACGTTTATCGCCAGGCCGTCACCTCCGCCGGGGCCGGTTGCATGGCCGCGCTGGACGCCGAAAAATACCTCGACGACATTCCGACCGTTTGACGGCAAACTTCACGGTGGGCCTACCGCCCACCACTGCCCTCCCCTTCTGTAAGCCCGGATGCCATGCTGACTTGGTTACAACGCAACACCCTGACGTTCCCGCCGCTGGAAAAAGCCATGCGCGATCCCAACGGATTGCTGGCTGCGGGCGGCGATCTGTCCGCCGATCGTCTGATTCAGGCTTATCGCCACGGCTGCTTTCCCTGGTTCTCGGAAGGCCAGCCGATTCTCTGGTGGTCGCCGGACCCGCGCACCGTGTTGTTTCCCGACGAATTGCATGTCTCGCGCAGCCTGAACAAGCTGCTGCGCCAGCAACGCTATCAAGTGACCTTCGATCAGGACTTTGCCGCGGTCATCCGCGCGTGCGCCGCGCCGCGGGATTACGCCGACGGGACCTGGATCACCGAAGCGATGCAGAACGCCTACCTCGCCCTGCATCAGCGTGGATACGCGCATTCGGTTGAGGTCTGGGACCAAGGCGAACTGGTTGGCGGGCTTTATGGATTAGCGATGGGCCAGCTGTTTTTCGGCGAATCCATGTTCAGCCGCGCCGACAATGCCTCCAAATATGGCTTTGCCACACTGGTCCGACATCTGAAAGACTCCGGTTTTGTGCTGATCGATTGCCAAATGCCCACCGACCATTTGCACAGCCTGGGCGCGCGGGCCATTCCCCGTCGCGAGTTTGCCCGCTACCTGGCGCAGCATCTGGATCAACCCAGCCGTGCCACCTGGGTTTGCTGAGCGACTTTTGCCCGTGTGGCTTACACTTAATTGGAAAGTTTATCCCGAGGGTTGATCATGACCGAGTTGGCGCGTTTGAAGTTTTATGCCACTCAGCCCCACTCTTGCAGTTATCTGCCCGAGGAACAGGCCACGACCTTGTTCCTCGACCCTAGTCAGCCCATGGATGTGCATGTCTATGCAGACCTGTCTGAAATGGGTTTTCGTCGCAGTGGCGATCATCTTTACCGGCCTCATTGTCAGAATTGCAATGCGTGTGTGCCGGCGCGCATTCCCGTGGCGCAATTTACGCCCAACCGTCAGCAGAAACGCATTTTCAAGCGCAACGCCGACTTGCAGATACGCCCCGCCAAACCCAAGTTCAGCGAAGAATACTTCGACCTGTATCAGCGCTACATCGAACAGCGGCATGCCGACGGCGACATGTACCCGCCGAGCCGTGACCAGTTCTCGACGTTCCTGGTGCGTGACCTCCCGTTTTCCCGTTTTTACGAATTTCGCCTGGATGGCCAACTGCTGGCGGTGGCCGTCACCGACTTGCTGCCGAACGGTCTGTCGGCGGTCTACACCTTCTACGAACCCTCTGAAGAACGACGCAGCCTGGGGCGCTACGCGATCCTCTGGCAAATCGCCGAGGCCCAACGGCTGCGGCTGGAAGCGGTCTACCTGGGCTACTGGATCAAAAACTGCAAAAAGATGAGCTACAAGACCCAATATCGCCCCATCGAACTGCTGATTAATCAGCGCTGGGTCATCCTGAACTAGAACCCCTTGGCTTAAACCCCATTTTTCGGGCACAATGCACGCCGCTTTTGCCTGGCGCAGTTGCACCGGGCCATTCATTGGACACCGAGGGCTTTACTGCATGTCGAAAGAAGACAGCTTCGAAATGGAAGGCACTGTCGTCGACACCCTGCCCAACACCATGTTTCGCGTGGAGTTGGAAAATGGGCACGTCGTAACCGCGCATATCTCCGGCAAGATGCGCAAGAACTACATTCGTATTCTTACCGGTGACAAAGTGCGCGTCGAGCTGACGCCCTATGACTTGAGCAAAGGGCGCATCACTTACCGCGCTCGCTAAGGTAGGAGCGAGCTTGCTCGCGAAAAACCTGAGAGCACCGCGTCAAGTCAGACACCCCGCCTCATCGTTGACGACCATCGCGAGCAAGCTCGCTCCTACAGAGATAGGGCCCGTTCGCTAAGCAAGTCAATACAAAACGCCCGGCATTGCCGGGCGTTTTTGTTTGTGCGGGATTTCCCCCCCCCTGTAAGAGCGAGTTTGCTCGCGAAAAACCTGAGGGCGCTGCGCGAAGTCAGGCTTCCCGCGTAATCGTTAACGACTATCGCGAGCAAGCTCGCTCCTACAGAGGGCCGGCGCATTATCCATAAATAGCAAAAAGGCGCCAAAAGGCGCCTTTTTGCTTTGTTGCGGTTAACGTCAGGCCATTTCCGCCGTGGTTTCGAACTCGAAGGTCAGCTCGCCGTCCTTCAGGTCGATGTGTACCACGCCGCCATGGTCGGCCAGTTCGCCAAACAGAATCTCTTCCGCCAGCGGACGCTTGATCTTGTCCTGGATCAAACGCGCCATTGGTCGAGCGCCCATTGCCGAGTCGTAGCCACCCGCCGCCAGCCAGCTGCGCGCCGCGTCGGTCACTTCCAGCTGAACGCGCTTGTCTTCCAGCTGCGCCTGAAGCTCGGTAAGGAACTTGTCCACCACGCTTTTGATGACCTCATGGCTGAGGCGACCAAACTGGATAATGGTGTCCAGACGGTTACGGAACTCCGGCGTAAAGCTCTTCTTGATCACTTCCATCGCATCGGACGAGTGGTCCTGATGGGTGAAACCGATCGAAGCACGCGCTGCGGTCTCGGCACCGGCGTTAGTCGTCATGATGACGATCACGTTACGGAAGTCCGCCTTGCGCCCGTTGTTATCGGTCAGCGTACCGTGGTCCATGACCTGCAGCAGCAGGTTGAAGACTTCCGGATGCGCCTTCTCGATCTCATCGAGCAACAGCACGCAGTGAGGCTGCTTGGTGATGGCTTCGGTCAGCAGACCGCCCTGATCAAACCCGACATAGCCAGGAGGCGCACCAATCAGACGCGATACGGTGTGGCGCTCCATGTATTCGGACATGTCGAAACGAACCAGTTCGATACCCAACGCCTTGGCCAACTGACGCGCCGCTTCGGTTTTACCGACACCGGTCGGGCCTGCGAACAGGAACGAACCGACAGGCTTGTCAGGCGACTTGAGACCGGCACGAGACAGTTTGATCGCGGTCGACAGCGAGTCGATTGCGGCATCCTGGCCAAATACCGTCAGCTTCAGGTCACGCTCAAGGTTGCGCAGCAGTTCTTTATCGGAACTGGTGACGTGCTTAGGCGGAATCCGCGCGATTTTCGCGACGATGTCCTCGACCTGCGGCACTTCGATGCGTTTCACGCGTTTCTCGATGGGTTGCAGACGCTGGTAGGCACCCGCCTCGTCGATGACGTCGATCGCCTTGTCCGGCATGTGCCGGTCATTGATGTAACGCGAGGCCAGTTCGGCAGCGGCGCGCAGGGCTTCATCACTGTATTCGATATTGTGATGGAGCTCGAAACGCCCTTTCAGGCCGCGCAGAATGCCAATGGTGTCTTCCACCGAAGGCTCCGACACATCGACCTTCTGGAAGCGTCGTGCCAGGGCACGGTCCTTCTCGAAGATCCCGCGGAATTCCTGGAAGGTGGTCGAACCGATGCAACGGATATCACCGGACGACAGCAACGGCTTAAGCAGGTTCGAGGCGTCCATGACGCCACCGGACGCGGCACCCGCACCGATGATGGTGTGGATCTCGTCGATGAACAGGATCGCCTGCGGACGTTTTTTCAGCTCATTGAGCAACGCCTTGAAGCGTTTCTCGAAATCGCCACGGTATTTGGTCCCGGCCAGCAAGGCCCCCAGATCGAGGGAATACACCACGCTGTTGGCCAGCAGGTCCGGCACCTGGTTGTCGACAATGCGTTTGGCCAGGCCTTCGGCAATTGCGGTTTTACCCACGCCCGCCTCGCCCACCAGCAGCGGATTGTTTTTGCGACGACGCGCGAGGATCTGCGCGACACGCTCCACTTCGAGCTCACGACCGACCAGCGGATCGATACGACCCTGGCGCGCGAGTTCGTTGAGGTTGCTGGCATAAGCATCCAGAGGATTGCCTGAGGAAGAAGACTCACCGCCCTCGTCGTCCTGCATATCTTGCTCACCTTCAGAGTGATCGCCATGCCCCGGCACTTTGGAAATGCCGTGAGCGATGTAGTTGACGACATCGATGCGCGCAACGCTCTGCTGTTTCAGCAGGAACACTGCCTGACTCTCTTGCTCACTGAAGATCGCAACCAGCACGTTGGCGCCAGTCACTTCGCGTTTGCCCGAGCTCTGTACGTGGAAAACAGCACGCTGCAGGACACGTTGGAAGCCCAGGGTTGGCTGGGTCTCGCGATCCTCGTCATGAACGGGAATCAACGGCGTAGTGGAGTCGATGAACTCCTGCAGATCATGCTTGAGTTTGTCGAGGTTTGCGCCGCAGGCACGCAAAACGGTGGCGGCAGCCTCATTATCCAATAGGGCCAGCAGGAGATGTTCGACGGTCATGAACTCATGACGCTTCGAACGGGCTTCCTTGAAGGCAAGATTGAGGGTGACTTCGAGCTCGCGGTTTAACATAGCTTCACCTCATACCCAAGTGGTCGGCGATTAACCGTCCTTCTCGATTTCACAGAGTAGCGGATGCTGGCTTTCCCTGGCGTACTGGTTGACCTGCATGGCCTTGGTCTCGGCAATGTCGCGGGTAAACACTCCACATACTGCCCGCCCTTCTGTGTGGACGGCCAGCATGACCTTGGTCGCCAGCTCGCGATTCAGGTTAAAAAACACCTCGAGCACTTCGACGACGAAATCCATCGGTGTGTAGTCATCATTGAACAAAACCACCTTGTACATCGGCGGCGCCTGTAAAGCAGGCTTGGCCTCCTGAACAGCAATGCCTGCGGAATCGTCGTCGTGTAAATCAGGGCGATCCTGATTGAATGTTAGTCGAATCTGGCTGATTGCATGCATGGAAAGAAAGGTTCGTCAGTTGTGCGAATACAGTAGTGGGGACGGCTATCAACGATTTCAACACCGACTGCCTGGTCACCTTGACTATCGGCAAAACGGTGTTACAACCAATAGAGCCCACAGTGGGTAAAAAAGGTCCGCGGAGTCAATCTTATTTACAGGATTCGACTGCGGATGAACTGGATGATACTCCAGTGATGGAGTCTGTTGCAGAGGGATATGAGCATGGCAGTGGGTAAGGTGAAATGGTTCAACAATGCCAAAGGGTTCGGTTTCATTAACACCGACGCCAGAGAAGGTCGTGACGAGGACGGTAAAGATATCGACTTCTTTGCCCATTATTCGGCCATTGAGATGGACGGATACAAGACCCTCAAGGCCGGGCAAAATGTAAGCTTCGAGATCGTCCAGGGCCCCAAAGGATTGCACGCCGTGAAGATCACGGCAGCGCCTGTTGAGCATGATCACGCCAAGCCCTCCCATCATGACCATCATGACCATCATGACCATCATGACCATCATGACCATCATGACCATCATGAAAAGGTATCGAACTGACGCGACCTATCATCCAGTCATAAAAAAACCGCCCGAAGGCGGTTTTTTTTGGTGCGAATGCTTACATGTGCGAGATCAGCGCGTCGCCGAAGCCGGAAGAAGACACCAGCTTCGCGCCTTCCATCAGACGTTCGAAGTCATAGGTCACGGTCTTCGCGGAGATCGCGCCGTTGGTGCCCTTGATGATCAGGTCGGCGGCTTCGGTCCAGCCCATGTGACGCAGCATCATCTCTGCGGACAGGATCAGCGAACCCGGATTGACCTGGTCCTTGCCGGCGTACTTCGGCGCAGTACCGTGGGTGGCTTCGAACATGGCCACGGTGTCGGACAGGTTGGCACCCGGCGCGATACCGATACCGCCCACTTCCGCCGCCAGGGCGTCGGAGAGGTAGTCGCCGTTCAGGTTCAGGGTCGCGATCACATCGTATTCGGCCGGGCGCAGCAGGATCTGCTGGAGCATGGCGTCGGCGATGGCATCCTTGACGATGACGTTCTTGCCGGTTTTCGGGTTTTTGAACTGCATCCATGGACCGCCGTCGAGCAGGGTCGCGCCGAACTCTTCAGCCGCCACTTCGTAGGCCCATTCCTTGAAGGCACCTTCGGTGAACTTCATGATGTTGCCTTTATGCACGATGGTCAGCGAATCGCGGTCATTGTCGACCACATATTGCAGGGCCTTGCGCGCCAGACGCTTGGTGCCTTCCAGGGACACCGGCTTGATGCCGATACCGCAGTTCTCATCGAAACGGATCTTGGTGACGCCCATTTCTTCTTTGAGGAACTTGATGACCTTGGTCGCTTCCGGGGAACCGGCCTTCCATTCGATACCGGCATAAATGTCTTCCGAGTTTTCGCGGAAGATCGTCATGTCGACGTCGCCTGGCTTCTTGACCGGGCTCGGCACGCCTTCGAACCAGCGCACCGGGCGCAGGCAGACGTACAGGTCGAGTTGCTGACGCAGGGCCACGTTCAGGGAACGGATGCCGCCGCCGACCGGCGTGGTCAGAGGGCCCTTGATGGAAACCACGTAGTCCTTGACTGCGTCCAGGGTTTCCTGAGGCAGCCAGGTGTCCTGATCGTAAACCTGAGTCGCTTTCTCCCCGGCGTAGACTTCCATCCAGGAAATTTTGCGCTCGCCGCCGTAAGCCTTCTTAACAGCAGCATCGACAACCTTGATCATGACCGGGCTGATATCAACCCCAATACCATCGCCTTCGATGAAGGGGATGATCGGGTTGTTAGGAACATTGAGAGAATGGTCCGCGTTGACGGTGATTTTGTCGCCGACGGCTGGAACCTGAATCTTCTTGTATCCCATGCTGAACTCCATTGTTTGGATTGAACATCTGGCTTCGTTCGAGCGTACCCCAGTTAAATCGGCACGCAAACCCTATGTTCCATCCATCTGCCGCAAAGCTGCACAGTTCGCGACGTACAAGCCTGAAAGCAAAGGGAAAAGCGCCAAACTCAAGCACGGTGCAAGACTCTACGCTCCACGCTCCCCTGCGACCTTTAGACCAATGGACGAGAATCGTTGCATATGAACCATCGGCAGATTGCCAGCTACCTATGTATAATGCCGCCCGTTGACCATAGAGTCACCACGGCCGACCTCTCCTGCGACTGAATAAGTAGCCGAGACTTCGGGCCTGAAAGCAGGATTGTTACCACAGTCCACCCGCTTGACGCTCGACTGATGCACCCAACATCACCGCGCACAAATCTCGACATTCGGCTCATGGATGACTTTGAACGAACGCGCTTACCCGGCGCCCTCGAGTTTCTGCGCACGCTTTAGCAAAGAAGAGAGAGTTAATCCGAATATGCCCACCCGCTCGAAGATCATCTATACCTTCACCGACGAAGCCCCAGCCCTCGCCACCTATTCACTGCTGCCTATCGTAGAGGCTTTCACCGCCTCGGCTGATATCGCCGTTGAAACCCGCGATATCTCTCTTGCAGGGCGCATCCTGGCCAGCTTCCCCGAGCAATTGGGTGACAAAGCCGTAGCCGACCACCTCGCCGAACTGGGCGACCTGGCCGTTACGCCTGAAGCCAACATCATCAAGCTGCCTAACATCAGCGCTTCGGTTCCGCAACTGCAGGCCGCGATCAAAGAGCTGCAAGCCCAGGGCTTCGCACTGCCGGACTACCCGGAAACCTTGACCAGCGACGCCGACAAAGAAGCCAAGTCGCGTTACGACAAGATCAAGGGCAGCGCCGTGAACCCGGTTCTACGCGAAGGCAACTCCGATCGTCGCGCCCCGCTGTCGGTCAAGAACTATGCACGCAAGCACCCGCACAAAATGGGCGCCTGGGCTGCGGACTCCAAGTCCCACGTCGCGCACATGAGCACCGGTGATTTCTACGGCAGCGAAAAAGCTGCCCTGATCGACGCCGCTGACGCCGTCAAAATCGAACTGATCGCTCAAGACGGCACAACCACCGTCCTGAAAGAAAAGACCACCGTGCAAGCCGGTGAGATCCTCGATTGCGCGGTCATGAGCAAAAACGCTCTGCGCAGCTTCATCGCTGCCGAGATCGAAGACGCCAAAGCCAAGGGCGTGCTGCTGTCGGTTCACCTGAAAGCCACCATGATGAAGGTCTCCGACCCGATCATGTTCGGCCAGATCGTTGCCGAGTTCTATAAAGACGCACTGGCCAAGCACGCTGACGTGCTGGCACAGATCGGCTTCAACCTGAACAACGGCATCGGCGACCTGTACGCTCGCATCAAGGCTTTGCCTGCCGAGCAGCAAGCGCAGATCGAAGCGGACATCCAGGCGGTCTACGCCGTTCGTCCGTCGTTGGCCATGGTCAACTCCGACAAAGGCATCACCAACCTGCACGTGCCGAGCGACGTGATCGTCGACGCCTCGATGCCGGCGATGATCCGTGACTCCGGCAAAATGTGGGGCACTGACGGTCAGTTGCACGACACCAAGGCTGTGATCCCGGATCGCTGCTACGCCACCATCTACCAGGCGGTGATCGAAGACTGCAAGGTCAATGGCGCTTTCGATCCAACCACCATGGGCAGCGTGCCAAACGTTGGCCTGATGGCGAAAAAAGCCGAAGAGTATGGCTCGCACGACAAGACTTTCCAGATCAAGGCAAACGGCGTTGTTCGCGTTACTGACAGCAAAGGCAGCCTGCTGCTGGAGCAATCGGTGGAAGCCGGCGACATCTTCCGCATGTGCCAGACCAAAGACGCGCCGATCCAGGACTGGGTCAAACTGGCCGTCAACCGCGCTCGCGCCAGCAGCACCCCGGCGATTTTCTGGCTGGACCCGATGCGCGCCCACGACGGCGTAGTGATCGAGAAAGTTCAGGCTTACCTGAAGGATCACGACACTGCCGGCCTGGACATCCAGATCATGGCGCCAGTCGACGCGATGAAGTTCACTCTGGACCGTACTCGCGCAGGCAAGGACACCATCTCGGTGACCGGCAACGTATTGCGCGACTACCTGACCGACCTGTTCCCGATCATGGAACTGGGCACCAGCGCCAAGATGCTGTCGATCGTTCCGCTGATGAATGGCGGCGGTCTGTTCGAAACCGGCGCTGGCGGTTCGGCACCGAAGCACGTTCAACAGCTGCTGGAAGAGAACTTCCTGCGCTGGGATTCCCTGGGCGAGTTCCTGGCCCTGGCCGCTTCCCTTGAGCACCTGGGTGTGACGTACAACAACCCTAAAGCGCTGGTTTTGGCCAAGACCCTGGACCAGGCCACCGGCCAGTTCCTGGACAACAACAAGTCGCCATCGCGCAAAGTCGGCAACATCGACAACCGCGGCAGCCACTTCTACCTGGCGCTGTACTGGGCTCAGGCCCTGGCCGCCCAGACCGAAGACGCTGCACTGCAAGCGCAGTTCGGCCAGCTGGCCAAAACCCTGACCGAGAACGAAGTAACCATCGTTGCCGAGCTCAATGCCGTTCAGGGCAAGCCAGTGGACATCGGCGGTTACTACCACGCCAATGCCGAGCTGATCAGCAAGGCCATGCGCCCGAGCAACACCTTCAACGCCGCGATCGCTGCGCTGGTTTAAGGTTGTAAGGATGCAAAGAAGCCCCGGCCCTGCGCCGGGGTTTCTGTTTTTGAAGACAACGCAAAACCCTGTGGGAGCTGGCCTGCCAGCGATAGCGGCTTATCATTCAACATTGATGGTGACTGACTAATCGCAATCGCTGCGATGCGGCGTTCCGACAGGCCAGCTCCCACAGGGATAGTGTTTCAACCTTTGGAATTTGAGGAAGCGTCATGGACTGGAAACCCCACATCACCGTCGCCACCATCGTCGAAGACAACGGCCGTTTCCTGATGGTCGAAGAAACCAAACACGGACGAACGGTACTCAACCAGCCCGCCGGCCACCTCGACCCGGACGAAACCCTGATCGAAGCCGCCGCACGCGAAACCCTTGAAGAAACCGGCTGGGACGTCGAGCCGACCGGCGTGGTGGGCATTTACCTCTACACAGCCCCGAGCAACGGCGTGACCTACCAGCGGGTCTGCTTCAGCGCAAAACCGCTCAAGCATCACCCCGACTATCAGTTGGACGACGGTATTGTCGGCGCAAAATGGCTGACACGTGACGAACTGCTGGCACAGCGCGCAAACTGGCGCAGTGAGCTGATCATCCGCTGTATCGATGATTATCTGGACGGCAAACACTTCAGTCTCGAACTGATCCGCCCTTCTCTTTAGCCTTGCGGGCTTCGGCCTGCTAGAATCGCGTCCTTTTTCAAGACACTCATTGAATCCCTATGCGTGATCCAGCCCCTTCTGACACACAAAAGAAGCGCGTCATTGTCGGCATGTCCGGCGGCGTGGACTCTTCCGTTTCCGCTCTCCTGCTGATCGAGCAGGGTTATGAGGTGGAAGGCCTGTTCATGAAGAACTGGGAAGAAGACGATGGAACGGAATACTGCACCGCCATGGATGACCTGGCGGACGCCCAGGCCGTGTGCGACAGGATTGGCATCAAGCTGCACACCGCCAACTTCGCTGCCGAGTACTGGGACAACGTGTTCGAGCACTTCCTGGCCGAATACAAGGCCGGCCGCACGCCGAACCCGGACATCCTGTGCAACCGCGAGATCAAGTTCAAGGCGTTCCTCGACTACGCCATGGTGCTCGGTGCCGACCTGATCGCCACCGGTCACTACGTGCGCCGTCGTGACATCGATGGCCGTACCGAGCTGCTCAAGGGCCTGGACCCGAACAAGGACCAGAGCTACTTCCTGCACGCCGTCGGCGGCGAACAGATCGCCAAGACGCTGTTCCCGGTCGGCGAACTGGAAAAACCCCAGGTACGTGCGATTGCCGAGAAATACGAACTGGCGACCGCAAAGAAAAAGGATTCCACCGGGATCTGCTTTATCGGCGAGCGCCGTTTCAGCGATTTCCTCAAGCAATACCTTCCGGCCCAGCCCGGCGAAATCAAGACCACCGAAGGTGAAGTCATCGGCCGCCACCACGGCTTGATGTACCACACCATCGGCCAGCGTCAGGGCCTCGGCATCGGCGGCTTGAAAGACGCCAGCGACGAGCCGTGGTACGTGCTGATCAAAGACCTGGAACACAACGAGTTGATCGTTGGCCAGGGCAATGACCACCCTTATCTGTTCTCCCGCGCCCTGCTCGCCTCGGACATCTATTGGGTCAACCCGATCGACCTGACCGAGCCGCGCAAGCTGACCGCCAAAGTCCGTTATCGCCAGAGCGACCAGCCTTGCACACTGGAAAAAACCGCCACCGGCTACCGCGCGACCTTCGATGACCCGCAACGCGCGGTCACCCCGGGGCAGTCCGTGGTGTTCTACGACGGTGAAATCTGCCTTGGCGGCGGCGTGATCGAAGTGGCGGAACCGTGGACGAGCAAGGGCACCCTTCAAGGCGCGCAGCAATGAGCCCGACTCAGGAGCAATTGACGGCCCTGGGCGGCGTGTTTCTCGCTGCCGTACTGGTCGACAAGATCGCCAAAACCGGCCAGAGCACCGAAGCCGGCCTGACGTGCATGCTCGGTAGCCTGTTGATTCGCGACCCCAAGGACACGCTGGAAGTCTACGGCGGTGACGACATCAACTTGCGAGAAGGCTACCGCGCCTTGATTGGTGCCCTCGAACGCGACCCGAGCACCCTTCAGCGCGAACCGCTGCGTTACGCCCTGGCGATGCTGGGGCTGGAGCGCCAACTGGCCAAACGCGGCGACATGCTCGACGTAATCGGCAAGCGCCTGCCGCAGATTCAGTCTCAGGTCGAGCATTTCGGCCCGGCTCACGAAAACGTGATCGCGGCGTGCGGCGCGTTGTACCAGGACACGCTGAGCACCTTGCGCCAACGGATTCAGGTTCACGGTGACATGCGCAACCTGCAGCAACCGAGCAACGCCTCGAAGATCCGCGCGCTGTTGCTGGCGGGGATTCGTTCGGCGCGCCTGTGGCGGCAGTTGGGCGGTCATCGCTGGCAGTTGGTGGTCAGCCGTCGCAAGTTGCTCAAAGAGCTTTACCCGCTGATGCGCAGCAGCTGAACCGCGCCCGCAACACCGTTTTGTAGTCAGTAACGCGTAATACGCTGGTCAGTTGGCAACGGACCGGCGGATTTTTTCATGTATGATACGCGCCCCATTTCGTTGCCCGACTGTCCGAGAACACCCCATGCAGCTTTCTTCGCTCACTGCGGTTTCCCCTGTTGACGGCCGCTACGCCGGCAAAACCCAGGCCCTGCGCCCAATTTTCAGCGAATACGGTCTGATCCGTGCTCGCGTTCTGGTTGAAGTGCGCTGGCTCCAGCGCCTGGCCGCCCACCCTGCCATCAGCGAAGTGCCGGCGTTCTCCGCCGAAGCCAACGCTGTGCTGAACACCCTGGCGGAAAACTTCTCTCTGGAGCACGCCGAGCGCGTCAAAGAGATCGAGCGCACCACCAACCACGACGTCAAAGCCATCGAATACCTGCTCAAAGAGCAAGCGGCCAAACTGCCGGAACTGGCTGCCGTGAGCGAATTCATCCACTTTGCCTGCACCAGCGAGGACATCAACAACCTGTCCCACGCCCTGATGCTGCGCGAAGGCCGTGATGACGTGATGCTGCCGCTGATGCGCCAGACCGCCAACGCCATCCGCGAGCTGGCCATCCGTTTCGCCGACGTGCCAATGCTGTCGCGCACCCACGGTCAACCAGCCTCGCCGACCACCCTGGGCAAAGAGCTGGCGAACGTGGTTTACCGCCTGGAGCGTCAGATCGCTCAGGTCGCTGCCGTTCCGCTGCTGGGCAAGATCAACGGCGCTGTGGGCAACTACAACGCTCACCTGTCGGCCTACCCTGAGATCGACTGGGAAGAAAACGCCCGCGCTTTCATCGAAGACGAGCTGGGCCTGGGCTTCAACCCGTACACCACGCAGATCGAACCGCACGACTACATCGCCGAGCTGTTCGACGCGATCGCCCGTTTCAACACGATCCTGATCGACTTCGACCGCGACATCTGGGGCTACATCTCCCTGGGTTATTTCAAACAGCGCACCATCGCTGGCGAAATCGGTTCGTCGACCATGCCGCACAAGGTCAACCCGATCGACTTCGAAAACTCCGAAGGCAACCTGGGTATCGCCAACGCACTGTTCCAGCACCTGGCGAGCAAGCTGCCGATCTCCCGCTGGCAGCGCGACCTGACCGACTCCACCGTTCTGCGTAACCTCGGTGTCGGCTTCGCCCACAGCGTGATCGCGTACGAAGCCAGCCTCAAAGGCATCAGCAAACTGGAGCTCAACGCTCAGAAGATCGCTGCTGACCTCGACGCTTGCTGGGAAGTATTGGCCGAGCCGATCCAGACCGTGATGCGTCGCTACAACATCGAAAACCCGTACGAGAAGCTGAAAGAGTTGACCCGCGGCAAGGGCATCAGCCCTGAAGCGCTGCAAACTTTCATCGACGGCCTGGACATGCCTGCCGCCGCCAAGGCCGAGCTGAAATTGCTCACCCCGGCGAACTACATCGGCAACGCTGTAGAGCAAGCCAGGCGCATCTGATCGACCGCTTTACCCGTTTGAGACGCCCGGCAGCGCCGGGCGTTTTTATTCCCGTCTGAAAAGTGCTTTTTTTCAATAGGTTACACATGAATCCTGATATTCCTCTTCAACTTCTGGGTGGCATCACGGCGCGCGAATTCCTGCGTGACTACTGGCAGAAAAAACCGCTGCTGATCCGTCAGGCAATTCCTGATTTCGAAAGCCCGATCGACGCCGACGAACTGGCCGGCCTGGCGCTGGAAGAAGAAGTCGAATCGCGTCTGATCATCGAGCACGGCGAGCGCCCTTGGGAATTGCGCCGCGGCCCGTTCGCCGAAGACGAATTCAGCAAATTACCGGAACGCGAGTGGACCCTGCTGGTTCAAGCGGTTGACCAGTTCGTGCCGGAAGTCAGCGAATTGCTGGAACAGTTCCGCTTCCTGCCGAGCTGGCGCATCGACGACGTGATGATCAGCTTCGCCGCCCCCGGTGGCAGCGTCGGTCCGCACTTCGATAACTACGACGTGTTCCTGCTGCAGGGCCACGGCAAGCGCAACTGGAAAATCGGCCAGATGTGCAACTCCGAGAGCCCGCTGCTGCAACACGCGGACCTGCGCATCCTCGCCGATTTCGAAGCCACCGATGAGTGGGTGCTGGAACCGGGCGACATGCTGTACCTGCCGCCGCGCCTGGCTCATTGCGGCGTGGCCGTTGATGATTGCCTGACCTATTCCGTCGGTTTCCGTGCGCCGAGCGCCGCTGAAGTGCTGACCCACTTCACCGACTTCCTCAGCCAGTTCCTGACGGACGAAGAGCGTTACACCGACGCCGATGCCCTGCCGGCGGTCGATCCGCATCAGATCCAGCACGACGCCCTAGATCGCTTGAAAGGCCTGCTGGCCGAGCACATGAGCGACGAGCGCCTGCTGCTGACCTGGTTCGGCCAGTTCATGACCGAGCCGCGTTACCCGGAACTGGTGGTCGGCCCGGAAGAAATCGAAGAAGACGATCTGCTCGCCAGCCTCGAGCAAGGCGCTGTGCTGATCCGCAATCCGAGTGCGCGCCTGGCGTGGTCCGAAGTCGATGACGACCTTCTGCTGTTCGCCAGCGGCCAGAGCCGCTACCTGCCAGGCAAACTGCGCGAGCTGCTGAAAATGATCTGCGCCGCCGATTCGCTGCACATCGACAACCTCGGCGAGTGGCTGAGCGACGAAGATGGTCGCGGCCTGCTGTGTGAACTGATCAAGCAAGGAAGCCTGGGGTTCGCTGATGAATAAAATTCACGTACGTGTCGCAGACTGGCAAAAGGACAACGCTGAGATCCGGCGCATTCGTGAGACGGTGTTCATCGCCGGGCAATCCGTTCCGCCTGAACTGGAATGGGACGCCGATGATGCGACAGCGGTGCATTTCCTGGCCTTCGAAGGCGACTTCCCGATTGGCACCGCCCGCCTGCTGCCCGATGGGCATGTCGGCCGGGTGTCGGTGCTGAAAGACTGGCGCGGCTTGAAGGTGGGCGATGCACTGATGCAAGCGGTGATCGGTGAAGCCGAGAAGTGCGGGTTGAAGCAGCAGATGCTGAGCGCGCAGGTTCAGGCTACGGCGTTCTATGAGCGCCTGGGCTTCAGCCTGGTCAGTGAGGAATTCCTGGAAGCCGGGATTCCGCATGTGGACATGGTACGTCACTCGGCTTGAGACCTGTGGCGAGGGGGCTTGCCCCCTCGCCACAAAGGCCCGAAAGAACACCACAAAATGCCCCGCCATCGACCGATGCCGGGGCGTTTTGCTGTCTACGATTCAACTTGCCCCACGGCGGGCCGACAAACTGGCAATATCAAATCCTGTAGGAGCGAGCTTGCTCCGGGCGGCGTTCCGACGATGGACTTCAAAGCACCACGCTTATCCAGTAAACGCGTGTCATCGTTCACGTCCATCGCGAGCAAGCTTGCTCCTACAAACATCAAGAAGTCGGAGATAACGGATATGTCCCTACGCACCCTGCTCACCACGCTGCTGCTGACCTGCAGTTTTTCGGTCATGGCCGCCACCGAGATCGTGCCGCTGAACTACCACACCAGCGCCGACATGCTGCCGATGGCCCAGGATTTTATCGGCAAGGATGGCCAGGTCAGCGCCTATGGCAACCAACTGATCGTCAATGCTGATCAGCGCAAGATCGACGAACTTAAAGCCCTTGTCGCCCAACTCGATACTCAGCCAAAGCGCCTGCTGATCACCGTCGACACCAACGAAAACAACTTCCAGGGTGACCAGGGTTATTCGGTCAATGGCGCCAAACCGAGCCAGACCCGAATCATCAATCGCAGCACCGAAAGCCGTGACGGCGGCATTCAGCAAGTCCAGGCCAGCGAAGGCGCACCGGCGCTGATTCAGGTAGGCCAAAGCGTACCGCTGACCAGCACGCAGATCGATGGCTATGGCGATCCGCGCAGCCAGACCGAATACCGCAACGTCACCCAGGGTTTCTATGTCACCGCGAGCGTCACCGGCGACATCGTTCACCTGTCGATCAGCACCAACCGTGACCGCATGAGCCAGGAACGTCCCGATGTAGTGAACGTGCAAAGCACCGACACAACCGTCACCGGACGCCTCGGCGAATGGATCACCCTGGCCGGCATGAACCGCCAGACTCAGGCCGACAAACAGGGCCTGACCCGCAGCTACTCGACTCAGGGCCGGGATGACATGACCCTGCGGGTGAAAGTCGACACTTTGGACTAAACCACCGAAAACTGACTGATTAGTCGTATTAGACCAAAGATGTAGTGCTTGAAAAAAAGCACTACAAAACGTTTGACGAGCCAAAAAAGCGAAGGCATGATGGCCTCGCTCCCGCTAATCAGGGGCCCTGGCAAGGGCCTTCGAAGCGATGCTCGCATCTACTCCGCGAGCCGTTTCGTGTCTGTACCGCCCACAAGGTGTGTTTGACGAGGTTGCCGACTGGAACGAAGTTGTCCCGAGGGACGGAAGCGTAATTAGGTAACCCGGCTCCACACTGAAGTTCGTACCAAGGCCCACGACGCCCGAATGCGCTCGCCAGTTCGCCCTTACCTGCTCACTTCCCCTCGAGCCCATCGTTCATCCCGTCGCCAATCCCGTCGAATCCGACTTGACCGCCTAAGCTTCTGGTCAGCGAGCAGCCTCATGCGCCCCTTTGAAATTGCGTGTTTGGCAGGAGCAGGAATTTTCCACCCCAGACCTATGCGACGAGGTTTATCTCCATGGCACTGACACGCGAACAGCAAATTGCAGCCCTCGAAAAAGACTGGGCTGAAAACCCACGCTGGAAAGGCGTGACACGCGCTTACTCCGCTGCTGACGTCGTCCGCCTGCGTGGCTCGGTTCAACCTGAGCACACCTTTGCAAAAATGGGCGCCGAGAAGCTGTGGAACCTGGTGACCCAGGGTGCCAAGCCATCCTTCCGTCCTGAGAAAGATTTCGTCAACTGCATGGGCGCCCTGACCGGCGGCCAGGCTGTGCAACAAGTCAAAGCCGGTATCCAGGCGATCTACCTGTCGGGCTGGCAAGTAGCAGCGGACAACAACTCCGCCGAATCGATGTACCCGGATCAGTCGCTTTACCCGGTGGACTCGGTTCCAACCGTGGTCAAGCGCATCAACAACTCGTTCCGTCGTGCCGACCAGATCCAGTGGAAAGCCGGCAAGAACCCGGGCGACGAAGGTTACATCGACTACTTCGCACCAATCGTGGCTGACGCCGAAGCCGGTTTCGGCGGCGTACTGAACGCTTACGAGCTGATGAAGAGCATGATCGAAGCAGGCGCCGCAGGCGTTCACTTCGAAGACCAACTGGCTTCCGTGAAAAAATGCGGCCACATGGGCGGCAAGGTACTGGTTCCTACCCAGGAAGCTGTACAGAAGCTAACCGCTGCCCGTCTGGCGGCTGACGTTGCCGGTACTCCGACCATCATCCTGGCGCGTACCGACGCTAACGCAGCTGACCTGCTGACCTCCGATTGCGACCCGTACGACCAGCCATTCGTGACTGGCGAACGTACCCAGGAAGGCTTCTACAAAGTGCGCGCCGGCCTGGACCAGGCGATCTCACGCGGCCTGGCTTACGCGCCGTACGCCGACCTGATCTGGTGCGAAACCGCCAAGCCGGATCTGGACGAGGCTCGTCGCTTCGCTGAAGCGATCAAGAAGGAATACCCGGACCAACTGCTGTCGTACAACTGCTCGCCTTCCTTCAACTGGAAGAAAAACCTGGACGACGCGACCATCGCCAAGTTCCAGCGCGAATTGTCCGCCATGGGTTACAAGCACCAGTTCATCACCCTGGCCGGCATTCACAACATGTGGCACAGCATGTTCAACCTGGCGCACGACTACGCCCGCAACGACATGACTGCCTACGTGAAGCTGCAAGAGCAGGAATTCGCTGACGCTGCCAAGGGTTACACCTTCGTGGCCCACCAGCAGGAAGTGGGCACCGGCTACTTCGACGACATGACCACTGTGATCCAGGGTGGCTCGTCTTCGGTCACCGCGCTGACCGGTTCGACTGAAGAAGAACAGTTCCACTGATCTGACTCACCGGAACAAACGGCCGTTGCGGACCGAATAAGAACTAACCGCAACGCCGCACATCTGACGCCCCGACTGGTTCGGGGCGTTTTTTTGCCTGCATTTTTTGAAACACCACCACCCCGTAGGAGCGAGGCTTGCCCGCGAAGAACGATGACGCGGTAAGCCTAAAGCACCGCGGCGTATTCTTCGCGGGCAAGCCTCGCTCCTACAGGGGCACGCGTGCAGCAAAAAACGTTGATCCAGAGCAGTTTCCCGATCAGGAAAAGACGGTAAAACGACCCCGCCCGCTACTTGCAGTAACGCGCATATAAGACAACTTCCCAGCCACCCACCCGTTAAACACTTTAAAAACCAAGCCAAACAATATTGATTATCATTTAGCAACAACTATGTTCGTTACATTCCCTACAAAACAATATTGATGAAAACCCGGCTAATGCCCGCAACGCATGGGCTGCGTGGCTTTGGAGGTACCCTATGTCCTTATTCCGCTAAATAATTTCGCTATCTGAATTTTACTTGCACGGTGTTTAGCCATAAAATCAGCGGGATTGATTGCTGCGACATATCGTCACTGCTTTGTTTCTTTTTCAAGCTCAGAGACCTTTGCTCTCTGTTAAGGATTACCAGCATGCCCGAAGCGACAGGACTCATGGCCCATAACTGGGGCTTTGCCATTTTCCTTCTGGGCGTTGTCGGCCTTTGCGCCTTCATGCTCGGCGTCTCCAGCCTCCTCGGGTCAAAAGCCTGGGGCCGCAGCAAAAACGAACCGTTCGAGTCCGGCATGCTACCTACAGGTGGCGCCCGCTTGCGGCTCTCAGCCAAATTCTATCTGGTCGCGATGCTCTTCGTGATCTTCGATATCGAAGCCCTCTTTCTCTTTGCCTGGTCTGTGTCCGTCCGCGAAAGCGGCTGGACCGGATTCGTCGAAGCTCTCGTTTTCATAGCAATTCTGTTGGCAGGCCTTGTCTACCTATTTCGAGTGGGTGCCCTTGACTGGGCTCCGGCAGCTCGTCTTAAGCGGCAAGCGAAGCTGAAACAATGAGGCTTTGGCAATGCAATACAATCTCACCAGGATCGACCCCGATGCTCCTAACGAGCAGTATCCGATTGGCGAACGGGAAACCGTTTCCGATCCGTTAGAAGATCAAGTCCACAAAAACATCTTCATGGGCAAGCTCGAAGACGTGCTTAACGGCACGATCAACTGGGGGCGCAAGAACTCCCTGTGGCCGTATAACTTCGGTCTTTCGTGCTGCTATGTGGAAATGACTACCGCCTTCACGGCGCCCCACGACATCGCGCGCTTTGGCGCCGAGGTTATCCGGGCATCGCCGCGCCAGGCGGATTTCATGGTTATCGCCGGTACCTGCTTCATCAAGATGGCGCCGATCATCCAGCGTCTCTACGAGCAAATGCTCGAACCAAAGTGGGTTATCTCCATGGGTTCGTGCGCCAACTCCGGTGGCATGTACGACATCTACTCCGTCGTTCAAGGGGTGGACAAGTTCCTGCCCGTGGACGTCTACGTGCCTGGCTGCCCGCCCCGCCCTGAAGCTTTTCTGCAAGGCTTGATGCTCTTGCAGGAGTCGATTGGACAGGAGCGTCGTCCACTTTCCTGGGTCGTTGGTGATCAAGGCGTGTATCGCGCCGAGATGCCTTCCGAGAAGGAAAAGCGCCGCGAACAGCGAATCGCAGTCACCAACCTGCGCAGCCCCGACGAAGTCTGATCCAGATCTGCTTCTTTAATAGAACGAGACACTGGCTTCATTCTTTACGTTGACCGAAAGCGATAAATAACCATGACTACAGGCAGTGCTCTGTATATCCCGCCTTATAAGGCAGACGACCAGGATGTGGTCGTCGAACTGAATAACCGTTTTGGCCCTGAGGCGTTCACCGCCCAGCCTACCCGCACCGGCATGCCGGTGCTTTGGGTTGCCCGTGCCAAACTCGTCGAAGTCCTGACCTTCCTGCGCAACCTGCCCAAGCCGTACGTCATGCTCTATGACCTGCACGGCGTGGACGAGCGTCTGCGCACCAAGCGTCAAGGGCTGCCGAGCGGCGCCGACTTCACTGTGTTCTATCACCTGATGTCGATCGAACGTAACAGTGACGTGATGATCAAGGTCGCCTTGTCCGAGGGCGACCTCAGCGTGCCGACCGTTACCGGCATCTGGCCGAACGCCAACTGGTACGAGCGTGAAGTGTGGGACATGTATGGCATCGACTTTGCCGGTCACCCGCACCTGACCCGCATCATGATGCCGCCGACCTGGGAAGGTCACCCGCTACGCAAGGACTTCCCGGCCCGTGCCACCGAGTTCGACCCGTTCACCCTGAACCTGGCCAAGCAACAGCTTGAGGAAGAAGCCGCGCGCTTCAAGCCTGAAGACTGGGGCATGAAGCGTTCCGGGGCGAACGAGGACTACATGTTCCTCAACCTCGGCCCCAACCACCCTTCCGCGCACGGTGCGTTCCGCATCATCCTGCAGCTGGACGGGGAAGAGATCGTCGACTGCGTGCCGGACGTCGGTTACCACCACCGTGGTGCCGAGAAGATGGCCGAGCGTCAGTCCTGGCACAGCTTCATTCCGTACACCGACCGTATCGACTACCTCGGCGGCGTGATGAACAACCTGCCGTACGTGCTCTCGGTCGAGAAGCTGGCCGGTATCAAGGTGCCCGAGAAGGTCGACGTCATCCGCATCATGATGGCCGAGTTCTTCCGGATCACCAGCCACCTGCTGTTCCTGGGGACTTACATCCAGGACGTTGGCGCCATGACCCCGGTATTCTTCACCTTCACCGACCGCCAGAAGGCGTACACGGTGATCGAAGCCATCACCGGTTTCCGTCTGCACCCGGCCTGGTACCGCATCGGTGGCGTCGCCCACGACCTGCCGCGCGGCTGGGAAAAACTGGTAAAAGACTTCGTCGAGTGGATGCCTAAGCGTCTGGACGAATACCAGAAAGCCGCACTGGACAACAGCATCCTCAAAGGCCGGACCATCGGCGTCGCCGCCTACAACACCAAAGAGGCCTTCGAATGGGGCGTCACCGGTGCCGGCCTGCGTTCGACCGGTTGCGACTTCGACCTGCGTAAAGCCCGCCCGTACTCCGGGTACGAGAACTTCGAATTCGAAGTGCCGCTGGCCGCCAATGGCGATGCCTACGATCGTTGCATCGTACGCGTCGAGGAAATGCGCCAGAGCATCAAGATCATCGAGCAGTGCATGCGCAACATGCCGGAAGGCCCGTACAAGGCGGATCACCCGCTGACCACGCCGCCGCCGAAAGAGCGCACGCTGCAGCACATCGAGACCCTGATCACGCACTTCCTGCAAGTTTCGTGGGGCCCGGTCATGCCGGCCAACGAATCCTTCCAGATGATCGAAGCGACCAAGGGCATCAACAGTTATTACCTGACGAGCGATGGCGGCACCATGAGCTACCGCACCCGGATTCGCACCCCAAGCTTCCCGCACCTGCAGCAGATCCCTTCGGTGATCAAAGGCAGCATGGTCGCGGACTTGATCGCGTACCTGGGTAGTATCGATTTCGTTATGGCCGACGTGGACCGCTAAGCATGAACAGCACGCTTATCCAGACAGACCGTTTCACCTTGAGTGAAACCGAGCGCTCGGCCATCGAGCACGAGCTGCATCACTACGAAGACCCGCGCGCGGCGTCGATCGAAGCCCTGAAGATCGTCCAGAAGGAACGTGGCTGGGTGCCTGACGGCGCGCTCTACGCCATCGGCGAGATCCTCGGCATCCCGGCGAGCGACGTTGAAGGCGTGGCAACGTTCTACAGCCAGATCTTCCGTCAGCCAGTCGGCCGCCACATCATTCGCGTCTGCGACAGCATGGTCTGCTACATCGGCGGCCATGAATCGGTGGTCAGTGAAATCCAGAGCAATCTGGGCATCGGCTTGGGTCAGACCACCACCGACGGTCGTTTCACCCTGCTGCCGGTCTGCTGCCTCGGCAACTGTGACAAGGCGCCGGCGTTGATGATCGACGACGACACTTTCGGTGATGTGCAGCCTGCCGGCGTTGCCAAATTGCTCGAGGGCTACGTATGACCCTGACTTCCTTCGGTCCTGCCAACCGCATCAAGCGTTCGGCCGAGACTCACCCGTTGACCTGGCGCCTGCGTGACGACGGCGAAGCCGTATGGCTCGACGAGTACCAGGCCAAGAACGGTTACGCGGCTGCGCGCAAGGCCTTTGCCGACATGGCTCAGGACGACATCGTCCAGACCGTGAAAGACGCCGGCCTCAAGGGTCGCGGCGGTGCAGGCTTCCCCACGGGCGTGAAGTGGGGCCTGATGCCGAAAGACGAATCCATCAACATCCGCTACCTGCTGTGCAACGCGGATGAAATGGAGCCGAACACCTGGAAAGACCGCATGCTGATGGAGCAACTGCCCCATCTGCTGATCGAAGGCATGCTGATCAGTGCTCGCGCGCTGAAAACCTACCGTGGCTACATCTTCCTGCGTGGCGAATACACCACCGCCGCCAAGCACCTCAACCGTGCCGTGGAAGAAGCCAAGGCAGCCGGCCTGCTGGGCAAGAACATCCTGGGCAGCGGCTTCGATTTCGAGCTGTTCGTCCACACCGGTGCCGGGCGTTACATTTGCGGTGAAGAAACCGCACTGATCAACTCCCTCGAAGGCCGCCGCGCCAACCCGCGCTCCAAGCCGCCCTTCCCTGCCGCCGTTGGCGTGTGGGGCAAGCCGACCTGCGTGAACAACGTTGAAACCCTGTGCAACGTGCCGGCGATCATCGCCGACGGCGTGGACTGGTACAAATCGTTGGCGCGCGAAGGCAGCGAAGACATGGGCACCAAGCTCATGGGCTTCTCCGGCAAGGTCAAGAACCCGGGCCTGTGGGAATTGCCATTCGGCGTCACCGGTCGCGAGTTGTTCGAAGACTACGCCGGCGGCATGCGCGACGGTTACAAGCTCAAGTGCTGGCAGCCAGGCGGCGCCGGTACCGGTTTCCTGTTGCCGGAACACCTCGACGCGCAAATGTACGCCGGCGGCATCGCCAAGGTGGGCACCCGTATGGGTACCGGCCTGGCCATGGCGGTGGACGACAGCGTCAACATGGTGTCCCTGCTGCGCAACATGGAAGAGTTCTTCTCCCGTGAGTCGTGCGGTTTCTGCACCCCGTGCCGTGACGGTTTGCCGTGGAGCGTCAAGCTGCTGCGCGCGATCGAGAACGGTGAAGGGCAAGCCGGCGACATCGAGACCCTGCTGGGTCTGGTCGGTTTCCTCGGCCCAGGCAAGACCTTCTGTGCTCACGCACCGGGCGCCGTGGAGCCGTTGGGCAGCGCAATCAAATACTTCCGCCATGAGTTCGAAGCCGGCATCGCGCCTACCAGCGCCGTCGTCCCGCCTCTGGCCAGGCCGATCGTAGTCGGCGCTTAACGCTTTAAAAGGCGAAGGGTCCGTGCCCTTCGCCTTTCGTTCGATGACGCCTTTATATGGGCTGTTTGGATTCGGACGAATAACAAGATTCCATTAGCCACGCCCGCTGACACCGGGCCAACGAAGAACTTTGAACCATGGCCACTATCCACGTAGACGGCAAAGAGCTCGAAGTCGATGGGGCAGACAACCTGTTACAGGCATGTCTGTCGCTAGGCCTCGATATCCCTTATTTCTGCTGGCACCCCGCCCTTGGCAGCGTTGGCGCTTGCCGCCAGTGCGCGGTCAAGCAGTACACCGACGAAAACGACAAGCGTGGTCGGATCGTCATGTCGTGCATGACACCAGCGACCGACGGAAGCTGGATCTCCATCGACGACGAAGAAGCGAAAGTCTTCCGCGCCAGCGTCGTTGAATGGCTGATGACCAACCACCCTCACGACTGCCCGGTCTGTGAAGAAGGCGGTCACTGTCACCTGCAAGACATGACGGTGATGACCGGCCACAACGAGCGCCGTTATCGCTTCACCAAGCGCACTCACCAGAACCAGCAACTGGGCCCGTTCATTTCCCACGAAATGAACCGCTGCATCGCTTGCTACCGCTGCGTGCGCTTCTATAAGGACTACGCCGGCGGCACCGACCTCGGTGTGTTCGGCGCCCACGACAACGTGTACTTCGGTCGCGTTGAAGACGGCACCCTGGAAAGCGAGTTCTCCGGCAACCTCACCGAGGTCTGCCCGACCGGTGTGTTCACCGACAAGACTCACTCCGAGCGCTACAACCGCAAGTGGGACATGCAGTTCTCGCCGAGCATCTGCCATGGCTGCTCCAGCGGTTGCAACATCTCCCCGGGCGAGCGTTACGGTGAACTGCGTCGTATCGAAAACCGCTTCAACGGTTCGGTCAACCAGTACTTCCTGTGCGACCGTGGCCGTTTCGGCTATGGCTACGTCAACCGCGAAGACCGCCCGCGTCAGCCTTTGCTGGCCAACGGCACCAAGCTGAGCCTCGACGAAGCGCTGGATAAAGCCGCTGACCTGCTGCGTGGTCGCAACATCGTCGGTATCGGTTCGCCGCGTGCCAGCCTCGAAAGCAACTACGCGTTGCGCGAGCTGGTCGGCGCTGAGCACTTCTACTCCGGTATCGAAGCTGCCGAGCTGGAGCGCATTCGTCTGGTCATGCAGGTGCTGAAAGACAGCCCGCTGCCGATCCCGAACATGCGCGACATCGAAGACCACGACGCGATCTTCGTCCTCGGTGAAGACCTGACCCAGACCGCTGCCCGTATGGCGCTGTCCCTGCGTCAATCGGTCAAGGGCAAGGCCGAAGACATGGCCGACGCCATGCGCGTTCAGCCTTGGCTCGACGCTGCGGTGAAGAACATCGGTCAGCACGAACTGAACCCGCTGTTCATCGCCAGCCTGGCTGAAACCAAGCTCGACGACATCGCCGAAGAATGTGTTCACGCCGCGCCAGACGACCTGGCCCGCATCGGTTTCGCCGTGGCTCATGCCCTCGACGCCAGCGCACCTGCCGTTGAAGGCCTGGACGCTGAAGCCGTTGAACTGGCTCAGCGCATCGCCAATGCCCTGCTCGCCGCCAAGCGTCCACTGATCATCGCCGGCACCTCGTTGGGTTCCAAGGCGCTGATCGAAGCCGCTGCAAACATCGCCAAAGCCCTGAAGCTGCGCGAGAAGAACGGTTCCATCAGCCTGATCGTGCCAGAGGCCAACAGCCTCGGCCTGGCCATGCTCGGTGGCGAATCGGTCGATGCAGCCCTGCAAGCGGTGATCGATGGCAAGGCCGACGCCATCGTCGTGCTGGAAAACGATCTGTACACCCGCACCGACAAAGCCAAGGTCGATGCTGCCCTGACCGCCGCGAAAGTGGTGATCGTGGCGGACCATCAGAAAACCGCCACCAGCGATCGCGCGCACCTGGTTCTGCCAGCCGCCAGCTTCGCTGAAGGCGACGGTACGCTGGTCAGCCAGGAAGGTCGCGCCCAGCGCTTCTTCCAGGTCTTTGATCCGAAGTACATGGACGCGAGCATCCTGGTTCACGAAGGCTGGCGCTGGCTGCATGCCCTGCGCTCAACCTTGCTGAACCAGCCGATCGACTGGACCCAACTGGACCATGTCACTGCTGCCGTTGCTTCGAGCACACCGCAACTGGCGCGCATTGTCGATGCCGCACCGTCCGCCGCGTTCCGCATCAAAGGCATGAAACTGGCCCGCGAACCGCTGCGTTATTCCGGTCGTACCGCCATGCGCGCCGATATCAGCGTGCACGAACCGCGTACCCCGCAAGACAACGACACCGCGTTCAACTTCTCGATGGAAGGTTACTCGGGCTCGGTCGAACCGCGTCAGCAAGTGCCATTCGCCTGGTCTCCGGGCTGGAACTCGCCGCAAGCCTGGAACAAGTTCCAGGACGAAGTCGGTGGTCACATCCGCGCAGGCGACCCGGGCACCCGCCTGATCGAAAGCAGCGGTGACTCGCTGAACTGGTTCGCCGCTGTTCCGCGCGCATTCAACCCGGCGCCGGGCACCTGGCAGGTTGTGCCGTTCTTCCATCTGCTCGGCAGTGAAGAGAACTCTTCGAAAGCCGCACCGGTTCAGGAACGCATTCCGGCTGCTTACGTGGCATTGGCCAAGTCCGAAGCCGATCGTCTGGGTGTCAATGACGGCGCCCTGCTGAGCTTGAACGTCGCTGGCCAGACCTTGCGTCTGCCACTGCGCATCAACGAAGAGCTGGGCGCCGGTCTGGTTGCATTGCCGGCCGGTATCGCGGGCATTCCGCCAGCGATCTTTGGCAAATCCGTTGACGGTCTGCAGGAGGCAGCGCTATGACTTGGTTCACTCCTGAAGTGATCGGTGTGATCATCTCGGTCATCCAGGCCATCGTGATTCTGCTCGCCGTTGTGGTGTGCGGCGCGCTGCTGAGCTGGGTCGAGCGTCGTTTGCTCGCCCTCTGGCAGGACCGTTACGGTCCGAACCGCGTCGGCCCGTTCGGCGCGTTCCAGATTGCGGCCGACATGATCAAGATGTTCTTCAAGGAAGACTGGACGCCACCGTTCGCCGACAAGATGATCTTCACCCTGGCACCGGTCGTGGCCATGAGCGCCCTGCTGATTGCCTTCGCGATCATCCCGATCACCCCGACCTGGGGCGTGGCGGACCTGAACATCGGCATTCTGTTCTTCTTCGCCATGGCCGGCCTGTCGGTCTACGCGGTGTTGTTCGCTGGCTGGTCGAGTAACAACAAGTTCGCCCTGCTGGGCAGCTTGCGGGCCTCGGCGCAAACCGTGTCGTACGAAGTGTTCATGGGCCTGTCGCTGATGGGCATCGTGATCCAGGTCGGCTCGTTCAACATGCGCGACATCGTTGATTATCAAGCCCAAAACCTGTGGTTCATCATTCCGCAGATCTTCGGTTTCCTGACCTTCTTCATCGCCGGCGTCGCCGTGACTCACCGTCACCCGTTCGACCAGCCGGAAGCGGAGCAGGAACTGGCCGACGGTTACCACATTGAATACGCCGGCATGAAATGGGGCATGTTCTTCGTCGGCGAGTACATCGGTATCGTGCTGATTTCGGCGCTGCTGGTGACCTTGTTCTTCGGTGGCTGGCACGGTCCGTTCGGCATTCTGCCGCAGATCCCGTTCATCTGGTTCGCGCTGAAAACCGCGTTCTTCATCATGATCTTCATCCTGCTGCGCGCCTCGATTCCGCGCCCACGGTATGACCAAGTGATGGATTTCAGCTGGAAGTTCTGCCTGCCGCTGACCCTCGTCAACATGCTGGTGACCGCTGCGATCGTGTTGCTCAACACGCCCGCCGTCGCGGCTCAGTGAGGATAGAGAATCATGAAGTACATATTTGACATCGTGCATGGCTTCTTCACCCAGCTTCGCAGCCTGGTGATGATTTTCGGCCACGCCTTCCGCAAGCGCGACACGCTGCAGTACCCGGAAGAAGCCGTGTACCTGCCGCCGCGCTACCGTGGCCGTATCGTCCTGACCCGCGACCCTGATGGTGAAGAGCGTTGTGTAGCCTGCAACCTGTGCGCCGTGGCGTGCCCGGTCGGGTGCATCTCGCTGCAGAAAGCTGAAACCGAAGACGGTCGCTGGTACCCGGACTTCTTCCGCATCAACTTCTCGCGCTGCATTTTCTGCGGCCTCTGCGAGGAAGCCTGCCCGACCACCGCGATCCAGCTGACACCGGATTTCGAGATGGCCGAGTTCAAACGTCAGGACCTGGTTTACGAGAAAGAAGATCTGCTGATCTCCGGCCCCGGCAAAAACCCTGATTACAACTTCTATCGTGTTGCAGGTATGGCGATTGCCGGGAAGCCGAAAGGCGCCGCGCAGAATGAAGCCGAACCGATCAACGTGAAGAGCTTGCTGCCTTAAGGAAGAAAGATGGAATTCGCTTTCTATTTCGCATCGGGTATCGCTGTGGTGTCCACGCTTCGCGTGATCACCCACACCAACCCTGTGCACGCCCTGCTCTACCTGATCATTTCGCTGATCGCCGTGGCCATGACGTTCTTCGCCCTCGGCGCACCGTTTGCCGGTGTTCTGGAAGTGATCGCCTACGCTGGCGCCATCATGGTGCTGTTCGTGTTCGTGGTGATGATGCTGAACCTGGGCCCGGCCTCGGTTCAGCAAGAGCGCGTCTGGCTCAAGCCCGGCATCTGGCTCGGCCCGGTGATTCTCGGTGGCCTGCTGCTGGTTGAACTGCTGTACGTGCTGTTCGCCCATCAGAGCGGCCAGGCCGTCGGTCACACCACCGTAGACGCCAAGGCCGTGGGCATCAGCCTGTTCGGTCCTTATCTGCTGGTGGTCGAACTCGCCTCGATGCTGCTGCTCGCCGCAGCCGTCACGGCGTTCCACTTGGGCCGCAACGAAGCCAAGGAGCAATGACGATGCCTGCTATCCCTCTGGAGCATGGTCTGGCGGTCGCCGGCATCCTGTTCTGCCTCGGTCTGGTCGGCCTGATGGTCCGCCGCAACATTCTCTTCGTGCTGATGAGCCTGGAGGTCATGATGAATGCCTCCGCTTTGGCGTTCATCGTTGCCGGTAGCCGCTGGGCGCAGCCGGATGGACAGATCATGTTCATCCTGGTGATCAGCCTGGCAGCCGCCGAGGCCAGTATTGGCCTGGCGATTCTGTTGCAGCTGTATCGCCGCTTCCACACTCTCGATATCGACGCTGCCAGCGAGATGCGCGGATGAATCTTCTCTATCTGACTTTCGTATTCCCTCTCATAGGTTTCCTGCTGCTGTCGTTCTCCCGTGGACGCCTCTCGGAAAACCTGTCGGCGCTGATTGGCGTCGGTTCCATCGGCTTGTCTGCCATCGTTACGGCCTACGTGATCTGGCAATTCAACGTCGCGCCACCTGAAGGCGGTCACTACACCCAGGTGTTGTGGCAGTGGATGGCGGTGGAAGGCTTCACGCCGAACTTCGCGCTATACCTGGATGGTCTGTCCCTGACCATGCTCGGTGTGGTGGTCGGCGTCGGCTTCCTGATCCACCTGTTCGCGTCCTGGTACATGCGCGGTGAAGCCGGTTACTCGCGCTTCTTCGCCTACACCAACCTGTTTATCGCCAGCATGCTGTTCCTGGTGCTTGGCGATAACCTGTTGTTCCTGTACTTCGGCTGGGAAGGCGTGGGCCTGTGCTCGTACTTGTTGATCGGTTTCTACTACAGCAACCGCAACAACGGTAACGCAGCACTGAAAGCCTTTATCGTGACCCGCATTGGCGACGTGTTCATGGCCATCGGCCTGTTCATCCTGTTCGCACAACTGGGCACGCTGAACGTCCAGGAACTGCTGGTGCTGGCACCGCAGAAATTCCAGGCGGGCGACTTCTGGATGGTCATGGCCACCCTGATGCTGCTGGGCGGCGCTGTCGGTAAATCGGCGCAACTGCCGCTGCAAACCTGGCTGGCGGATGCGATGGCCGGTCCTACCCCGGTTTCGGCACTGATCCACGCCGCGACCATGGTGACCGCCGGTGTCTACCTGATCGCCCGTACCCACGGTCTGTTCACCCTGGCGCCGGAGATCCTGCACCTCGTCGGCATCGTCGGCGGCGTGACCCTGGTTCTCGCCGGTTTTGCCGCACTGGTCCAGACCGACATCAAACGTATCCTCGCCTACTCGACCATGAGCCAGATCGGCTACATGTTCCTGGCGCTGGGCGTGGGTGCCTGGGATGGCGCGATCTTCCACCTGATGACCCACGCGTTCTTCAAGGCGCTGCTGTTCCTTGCGTCCGGTGCGGTGATCGTTGCCTGCCACCACGAGCAGAACATCTTCAAGATGGGCGGCCTGTGGAAGAAACTGCCACTGGCCTACGCCAGCTTCATCGTCGGCGGCGCGGCCCTGGCGGCCCTGCCACTGGTGACCGCAGGCTTCTACTCCAAGGACGAAATCCTCTGGGAAGCGTTTGCCAGCGGCAACCACGGTCTGCTGTACGCAGGTCTGGTCGGTGCGTTCATGACCTCGCTGTACACCTTCCGCCTGATCTTCATCGCGTTCCACGGTGAAGCGAAGACCGAAGCGCACGCCGGCCACGGCATTGCTCACTGGCTGCCACTGTCGGTGCTGATCGTATTGTCCACCGCCATTGGCGCGATGATCGTTCCGCCGCTGCACGGTGTGCTGCCACAAAGCGTCGGCCACGCCGGCGGCGAAGCCAAGCACAGTCTGGAAATCGCTTCGGGCGCCATTGCCCTGGCCGGTATCCTGCTGGCCGCGCTGCTGTTCCTCGGCAAGCGTCGTTTCGTCACTGCAATCGCCAACAGCGGCATCGGCCGCTTCCTTTCGGCCTGGTGGTTCGCTGCCTGGGGCTTCGACTGGATCTACGACAAACTGTTCGTCAAGCCATACCTGGCGATCAGCCACGTACTGCGCAAAGACCCGCTGGACCAGACCATCGGCCTGATCCCGCGTATGGCCAAAGGCGGTCACACCGCCCTGAGCCGTACCGAAACCGGTCAACTGCGTTGGTACGCGGCATCGATGGCAGCCGGCTCCGTGCTGGTCATCGGCGCCATCGTGCTGGTAGCGGTCTGAATATGAACCTTGCGAACTTGCGAAAGGAATTGAGCCCGTCATGATTCTGCCTTGGCTAATCCTGATCCCCTTCATCGGCGGCCTGCTGTGCTGGATGGGTGAGCGCTTCGGCGCCACCCTCCCCCGCTGGATTGCGCTGATCACCATGTCCCTGTTGCTCTCCCTCGGCCTCTGGCTGTGGGCCAACGGTGACTATTCATTTGCCCCGGCGCCTGGCGCCGACCCGACCTGGGCGCTTGAGTTCAAGCACATCTGGATCGAGCGCTTCGGCATCAGCGTGCACCTGGCCCTCGACGGCCTGTCGCTGCTGATGATCATGCTGACCGGTCTGCTGGGCGTACTCTCGGTCCTCTGCTCGTGGAAAGAGATTCAACGTCACGTTGGCTTCTTCCACCTGAACCTGATGTGGATCCTGGGCGGTGTCGTCGGCGTGTTCCTCGCCCTCGACCTGTTCATGTTCTTCTTCTTCTGGGAAATGATGCTGGTGCCGATGTACTTCCTCATCGCGCTCTGGGGTCACAGTTCTTCGGACGGCAAGAAAACCCGGATCTACGCGGCGACCAAGTTCTTCATCTTCACTCAGGCTTCCGGCCTGATCATGCTGGTGGCGATCCTCGGTCTGGTACTGGTCAACTTCAACGACACCGGCGTGATTACCTTCAACTACGCCGACCTGTTGAAAACCAAAATGTCGCTGACCACCGAGTACATCCTGATGCTCGGCTTCTTCATCGCCTTCGCGGTGAAGCTGCCTGTGGTGCCGTTCCACTCCTGGTTGCCTGACGCTCACGCCCAGGCGCCAACCGCGGGTTCGGTCGACCTGGCCGGTATCTTGTTGAAAACCGCTGCCTACGGTCTGCTGCGTTTTGCCCTGCCGCTGTTCCCGAATGCCTCGGCCGAGTTTGCGCCGATCGCCATGACCCTCGGTCTGATCGGGATCTTCTACGGCGCGTTCCTGGCTTTCGCACAAACCGACATCAAGCGTCTGATCGCCTTCTCGTCCGTTTCCCACATGGGCTTCGTCCTGATCGGCATCTACTCCGGCAGCCAACTGGCGCTGCAGGGCGCGGTGATGCAGATGCTGGCGCACGGTCTGTCGGCCGCGGCACTCTTTATCCTCAGCGGTCAGTTGTACGAGCGCACCCACACCCGCGACATGCGTGAAATGGGTGGCCTGTGGTCGAAGATCGCTTACCTGCCGGCGCTCAGCCTGTTCTTTGCAGCGGCGTCCCTGGGCTTGCCGGGTACCGGTAACTTCGTCGGTGAGTTCCTGATCCTGATCGGCACCTTCCCCGCTGCGCCTTGGGTCACCATCATCGCGACGTCGGGCCTGGTGTTCGGTTCGGTCTACTCGCTGATCATGATCCACCGTGCGTATTTCGGTCCGGCCAAGTCGGACGCGGTACTGCATGGCATGGACGGTCGCGAACTGATCATGGTGGTCGGGCTTGCGGCGCTGCTGATCTACATCGGCGTGTACCCGCAACCGTTCCTCGATACCTCTGCCGCGACGATGCATGGCGTGCAGCAATGGCTCGGCACCGCCTTCACTCAACTCGCTTCGGCCCGGTAAGAGCGCTATGGAATTCACGACTCAACACTTTATCGCGCTAGCGCCGTTGTTGATCACCAGCGCCACGATCATCGTGGTGATGCTGGCGATCGCCTGGCGTCGCAACCACTCACAGACCTTCCTGATTTCCGTGGCGGGCCTGAACCTGGCGTTGCTGTCGATCCTGCCAGCCTTGAAGGTCGCACCATTAGCTGTGACCCCTCTGCTGCAGATCGATAGCTTTGCGTGTCTGTACATGGCGCTGATCCTGGTCGCCACCCTCGCCTGCGTGACCCTCGCCCACGCCTACCTCGGCGATGGCGGTTCGGGTTACCCAGGCAACCGTGAAGAACTGTACCTGCTGATCCTGATGGCCGCCGCCGGTGGCCTGGTTCTGGTCAGCGCGCAGCACCTGGCCGGGTTGTTCATCGGTCTGGAACTGCTGTCGGTGCCGGTCTATGGTCTGGTGGCGTACGCCTTCTTCAACAAGCGTTCGCTGGAAGCCGGTATCAAGTACATGGTGCTGTCGGCCGCCGGTTCCGCGTTCCTGTTGTTCGGTATGGCCCTGCTCTACGCCGACTCCGGCAGCCTGAGCTTCGTCGGTATCGGCCAAGCCCTCGCGGCCACCGGCCTGCCAAGCTCGCTGGCACAATTGGGCCTGGGCATGATGCTGATCGGCCTGGCGTTCAAACTGTCGCTGGTACCGTTCCACCTCTGGACCCCGGACGTCTACGAAGGTGCTCCGGCACCGGTGGCGGCGTTCCTGGCGACCGCTTCCAAAGTCGCTGTGTTCGCGGTGATGGTGCGTCTGTTCCAGATCTCGCCAGCGGCGAGCAGCGGTGTACTCAGCGACGTGCTGACCATCATCGCTATCGCCTCGATCCTGTTCGGTAACCTGCTGGCACTGACCCAGAGCAACCTCAAGCGTCTGCTGGGTTACTCGTCCATCGCTCACTTCGGTTACCTGCTGATCGCCCTGGTGGCGAGCAAGGGTCTGGCCGTGGAAGCCATCGGCGTGTACCTGGTCACCTACGTGATCACCAGCCTCGGCGCGTTCGGCGTGATCACCCTGATGTCCTCGCCGTACAACGGCCGTGACGCCGATGCGCTGTACGAATACCGCGGCCTGTTCTGGCGCCGTCCGTACCTGACCGCCGTCCTGACCGTGATGATGCTGTCCCTGGCCGGTATCCCGCTGACCGCGGGCTTCATCGGCAAGTTCTACATCATCGCCACCGGTGTCGAGTCGCACCAATGGTGGCTGGTCGGTTCCCTGGTACTGGGCAGCGCCATCGGCGTCTTCTACTACCTGCGCGTCATGGTCACCCTGTACCTGATCGAGCCCAACCTGCGTCGCCACGATGCACAACTGCACTGGGAACAACGCGCAGGCGGCGTGATGCTGCTGGCCATCGCCGTACTGGCGTTCTTCCTCGGGCTGTATCCTCAGCCGTTGCTGGCACTGGTTCAGCAGTCGGGGCTGGCGGGTTGATCGCTTAGCGATACTCGGTAGAAAACAGAAACGGCACCTTCGGGTGCCGTTTTTGCGTTTGTAGGATTTGTTACCGCTGCCCTGCCCTCCTTCTGCAATCCCCGAAACCTCTCGCTAAATTGGTCGCCTCGTCCTACAGGTGTTTTTACGGCCGGCGTCTACCGTTGAAAACGGGAACGAAAAGCTTGGCTTGAATGCCTTGACCATTTCGATTATCGGGACAAAACTATACGTAGGTAGCGTACAGAACATGGATGCTCTATTTGTCGAGTTACGTATGTTTCAGAAACATCGAGACGATTACCTGGATGACGATCTGTTTCGCAGCTTTCAGCTGGAGTTGCTGAAGAACCCCGAAGCGGGCGATCTCATTGAGGGCACCGGTGGGCTGCGCAAAATTCGCTTCTGCGATCAACGACGAAGTAAAGGCAAGCGCAGTGGCTTACGGGTGATTTATTACTGGTGGTCAGGCTTCAATCAATTCTGGCTGTTCACCGTGTATGGCAAAGACGAGCAAGACGACCTGTCACCCTCCCAGAAAAAGCTTTTCAGACAAACGCTGGATAGAGAAATCAAAACGAGATCCCACTATGAAACGTGACATTTTTGCCGAACTGATGGATGGCCTCGAAGCCCTGGCCGATGAGCGCCAAGGCAAGATCACGCTGCGAACCCACAAGGTTCAGCTGCCAGAACTGATGCCCATCACTGCCGAGGAAGTGCTCGCCATCCGCCAACAGCTCAACCTCTCCCGGTCGGTGTTTGCGATGTATCTGCGCACCAATACCCGAACCCTGGAAAACTGGGAACAGGGACGGGCAACGCCCAATGCCCAGGCCACGACCCTTATCCGCTTGGTCGAGCGCTTTCCGCAGACGATCGAACATCTCGCAGCCCTGACCTGAACTCAGAGGGTCTTGCACCCTTCGCTATCCGCGATGGCATTTGTACAGGCACAAATAAAAACGGCACCTTCCGGTGCCGTTCGCATTTCACAACTTCAGCGTTTTATTTGCGCGCCGCCTCCCACGATTTCAGCAGTTCGGCATAGTTCACGGTTTCACCCTTAGGCTTCTCGTTCGCCAGTTTCGGTTTCGGTGCACCCGGCTGATCGAACCAGTATTGCGCATCGCGCTCGGGGTTCATCTTCGGTGCGCAGGTGGCTTGTGCCTTCGAGCGTTCCAGACGGGTCATGATCGCGTCCTGATCCTTGGCCAGTCCATCAAGTGCCTGTTGCGGGGTTTTCTCGCCGCTGGCGGCTTCGGCGATGTGGCTCCACCACAGTTGCGCCAGACGCGGATAGTCCGGCACGTTGGTCCCGGTCGGGGTCCATTGCACACGGGCCGGGCTGCGATAGAACTCCACCAGGCCACCGAGTTTCGGTGCCAGGTCGGTCATCGCTTGCGAGTTGATGTCCGACTCGCGGATCGGGGTCAGGCCGACAATGGTTTTCTTCAGCGAAACGGTTTTCGACGTCACGAACTGCGCATAGAGCCAGGCGGCGAGTTTCTGTTTCTCAGGAGTGGACTTCATGAACGTCCAGGAACCCACGTCCTGATACCCCAGCTTCATGCCCTCTTCCCAGTACGGTCCGCGTGGTGATGGCGCCATGCGCCATTTCGGCGTGCCATCGGCGTTCATCACCGCCAGGCCCGGTTTGGTCATGTCGGCGGTAAACGCGGTGTACCAGAAGATCTGCTGGGCGATGTTGCCCTGGGACGGCACCGGACCGGATTCGGAGAAGGTCATGCCCGCCGCTTCCGGTGGCGCGTACTTCTTCAGCCAGTCGACGTATTTGGTGGTGGCAAACACTGCCGCCGGGCCGTTGGTGTCGCCGCCGCGGGTTACGCTGGAGCCGACCGGATGGCAGTCCTCGACGCGGATGCCCCACTCGTCCACCGGCAAACCGTTGGGGATGCCTTTGTCGCCGGCGCCGGCCATGGAGAACCAGGCGTCGGTGAAGCGCCAGCCCAGGGACGGGTCTTTCTTGCCGTAGTCCATGTGCCCGTAAACGCGCTTGCCGTCGATCTCCTTGACGTCTTCGCTGAAGAATTTGGCGATGTCTTCATAGGCCGACCAGTTCACCGGTACGCCCAACTCGTAACCGTATTTTTCCTTGAACTTGGCTTTCAGGTCCGCGCGTTCGAACCAGTCGGCGCGGAACCAGTACAGGTTGGCGAACTGCTGGTCGGGCAACTGATAGATCTTGCCGTCCGGTGCGGTGGTGAAGGAGATACCGATGAAGTCCTTGATGTCCAGGGTCGGCGAGGTGAAATTCTTGCCTTCGTTGGCCATCAGGTCGGTGATCGACTCGGTCTTGCCGTAGCGAAAGTGCGTTCCGATCAGGTCCGAGTCGTTGACCCAGCCGTCATAGATGTTTTTGTCCGATTGCATCTGGGTCTGCAGCTTTTCCACCACATCGCCTTCCTGCAGCAAGTCGTGGGTCAGCTTGATCCCGGTGATTTCGGTGAAGGCCTTGGCCAGCGTTTTGGATTCATATTCGTGGGTGGCGATGGTTTCCGATACCACCTTGATGCTCATCCCGCGAAACGGCTCGGCCGCCTTGATGAACCACTTCAGTTCTTCGAGTTGTTGTTCGGCCGTCAGCGTGGACGGCTTGAACTCACTGCCGATCCATTTCTTCGCGGCGTCTTCATAGGCATCGGCCCAGGCCGAAGCGCTCAAACCGCTGAGTGCCAGCATGGCTGCCAATGAAATGCTATGTCGCAGCTTATTGTTTTTGTCGAACATAGAGACCTCCTTATTGGGTTTCGGAGCAACATTGCCGAGCGATTCGACTAGCCCCAACGCATCACAGCCAACAGCCACACCAGGGACAACGCGGACGCTACCCAGATGCTCCAGTCGGTGACGCCGATTACCAGCAAATGCAGGTAGGCGCTGCCGAGAAGACCGATAAACAGCCGATCGCCACGGGTGGTGGCAATCGGCAAAAAACCACGCCGAAGAATGCTCGGCGAACGCAATTCCCAGGTCGTCATGCCGACCAGGATCAAGGCAATGACACAGAAAAACGTTGCCGTCGGGGCGGTCCAGCTCATCCATTCCATCATCAGTTCCTCATACCCGGCCCAGGGCAAAGCCCTTGGCCACGTGGTTACGGACAAACCAGATCACCAGCATGCCCGGCAGGATGGTCAACACCCCTGCCGCCGCCAGCACACCCCAGTCGATGCCGGACGCCGAGACAGTGCGGGTCATCACCGCTGCAATCGGTTTGGCATTCACCGACGTCAGCGTCCGCGCCAGCAGCAGCTCGACCCAGGAAAACATGAAGCAGAAAAACGCCGTCACACCGATCCCCGAAC
This sequence comes from Pseudomonas sp. LBUM1651, assembly GCF_059716135.1. NCBI lineage: Bacteria > Pseudomonadati > Pseudomonadota > Gammaproteobacteria > Pseudomonadales > Pseudomonadaceae > Pseudomonas > Pseudomonas sp. LBUM1651. Next base: position 3,948,161 of record NZ_CP166805.1, read on the forward strand.
CAATCAGCGGCACGAAAATCTTCACGAAGAACTTGGGAAAACTGTAGCCATCAATGTAGGCGGTTTCGTCGATTTCTTTCGGAACGCCGGACATGAAACCCTCGAGAATCCACACCGCCAACGGCACGTTGAACAGGCAATGCGCCAGTGCCACCGCGATGTGCGTGTCGAACAGACCGATCGAGGAATAAAGCTGGAAGAACGGCAACAGAAACACCGCCGGCGGCGCCATGCGGTTGGTCAGCAGCCAGAAGAACAGGTGCTTGTCGCCCAGGAAGCGATAGCGCGAGAACGCATACGCTGCCGGCAACGCCACGCTCAGGGAGATCACCGTGTTCAGGCTCACGTAATACAGCGAGTTGAGGTAACCGGTGTACCAGGCCGGATCGGTGAAGATCACCTTGTAGTTGGCGAAGGTGAAATCCTGCGGAAACAGCGTCAGGCCGCTGAGGATTTCGGTGTTGCTCTTGAAGGACATGTTCAGCAGCCAGTAGATCGGCACCAGCAGGAACAGGATGTAGATCAGCAATGGAATCAGCTTTCTCTTGCTCATGATGGGCCTCAGCGGTTGGCGTCAGAGTGAGTCATGGCGGTGTAGAACAGCCAGGACACCAACAGGATGATCAGGAAGTACACCAGCGAGAAAGCCGCCGCCGGGCCGAGGTCGAACTGCCCGATGGCCATCTGCGTCAGGGTCTGGCTGAGGAAGGTCGTGGCATTCCCCGGCCCGCCGCCCGTGAGCACGAACGGCTCGGTGTAGATCATGAAACTGTCCATGAACCGCAGCATCACCGCGATCAACAGCACGCTCTTGAGCTTGGGCAACTGGATGTGTCGGAAAACCGCCCAGGCGGATGCCCGATCAATCCGCGCTGCCTGGTAATACACATCCGGAATCGCCCGCAGACCTGAGAAACACAACAACGCCACCAACGACGTCCAGTGCCAGACGTCCATCACCAGCACCGTGACCCAGGCGTCCATGGTATTGGCCGCATAGTTGTAGCTGATCCCCATCGCATTGAGGCTCGAACCGAGCAAGCCAATGTCGGCCCGGCCGAAAATCTGCCAGATCGTCCCGACCACGTTCCACGGAATCAGCAGCGGAATCGCCAGAATGATCAGCACCAGCGACGACCAGCGCCCCTTGGTCGGCATGGTCAGGGCGATGGCGATTCCCAGCGGGATTTCGATCAGCAGCACACAGCCGGAATAGATGAACTGACGGAGCAGCGAATCGTGCAGCCGTGGGTCGAGCAGCACCTGTTTGTACCAGTCGGCGCCGACGAAGTAGCGGCTGGACTGGTCGAAGATGTCCTGCACCGAATAATTGACCACGGTCATCATAGGGATCACCGCACTGAACGCCACCAGCAAAAACACCGGCAGGACCAGCCACCAGGCCTTGTTGTTCTGCACCTTGTTCATGGCTGCACCTCCAGCAGGTATTCGTCGGCATAAACCATCAACCACTGCGCCGGGAAGCTGATGTACGCCGTGCCTTCCGGCACCGGCTTGTCCTCGGCCAGGCGCACTTTCAACGGCGCGCCATCGAGGTTGAGGGTCATGATCTTGTAGGTGCCGAGGTCTTCGACGTGTATGACCTGTGCCTGCATCGCGTCATCAAACGGCTCGTCCCACACATGCACGAACTCCGGACGGATGCCGACCTTCAGGGTTTTCCACTCGGACTCAGCGATGCGTTGCTGCTGCGCCTCGGACAACGGCAAGTGCGTCGAAGCAAATCCGACGCCACCCGGTTGCGGCTGCACCTCGATCAGGTTCATCCCCGGACTGCCGATGAAGTAGCCGACAAACGTGTGGCTCGGCCGCTCGAACAATTCTCGCGGCGTACCGAATTGCACGATCTGCCCGCCGTACATCACCGCAATCTTGTCGGCGAAGGTCGAGGCCTCCAGTTGATCGTGGGTAACGTAGACCATGGTGATGTTGAACTGCTCGTGGATCTGCTTGAGCTTGCGCCGCAGCTTCCACTTCAGGTGCGGGTCGATCACGGTCAGCGGTTCATCGAACAGGATCGCCGACACGTCATCGCGCACCAATCCGCGGCCCATGGAGACTTTCTGCTTTTCGTCGGCGGTGAGGTTGCGCGCCTTTTTGCTCAGCAGTGCCTGGAGGTCGAGTACTTCGGCAATTTCCTGCACCTTGCTGTGAATTTTCGCTTCGGCCATGCCCTGATTGCGCAGTGGGAAGGCCAGGTTGTCGAACACCGTCATGGTGTCGTAGACCACCGGAAACTGGAAAACCTGGGCAATGTTGCGCTTCTCCGGGGTCAGGTCGTTGACCGCTTTACCGTCGAACAGGACATTGCCCTGGGACGGACTGAGCAACCCGGAAATGATGTTGAGCAAGGTCGACTTGCCGCAGCCCGAAGGCCCGAGCAAGGCGTAGGCACCACCTTGCTCCCAGACATGGTCCATCTCGCGGATCGCGTAATCCTCGGGACCGCTCGGCGTGCGGGTGTAACTGTGGGCGAGGTTCTGCAAACGGATTTCGGCCATCAGGCAACCCTCGCGATACGGCGGCCGGGCGCCTGGACCAGTCGTCCCTGCGCATCGAACACAAACAGTTTATGGGTCGGAATGTAGATGCGAATCGGCGCATCCACGTCGTACTCGTGGACCCCGGGCAAATGCAGCACCAGCAGGAAATGCTCGTTGCGCACGTGCAGGAAGGTTTCCGAACCGCTGATCTCGGCGACCTCGACGGTCACCGCCAGTTCGAGGTCATCGTCATTGCTCGGCACCAGCGAGATATGGCTGGGGCGCACGCCGAAACGGAATTCGCCCTCGCCCACCGGGCGCAAATCCACGTTCAGCGGGAAGTGCACGAAGTTGGCGAAGCTGACTTCGTTGCCGGCGATGCGCCCCGGCATCAGGTTGATCGGCGGTTCGGAGAACAACTCCGCCGCCAGCACGGATTGCGGCTGGTGATAGACCTCGGAGGACTTTCCGCTCTGGATCACCCGGCCTTCGTGAAGAATGGTCGTGGTGCCGCCCAGCGCCAGCGCTTCGTTGGGCTCGGTGGTGGCGTAGATGGCGATGGTGTGCCGCGCCTTGAACAGCTCGCGCATTTCCTGACGCAGTTCTTCGCGAAGTTTGTAGTCGAGGTTGACCAGCGGTTCGTCGAACAGGATCAGCTCGGCGTCCTTGACCAATGCGCGGGCCATGGCCGTGCGCTGTTGCTGGCCGCCGGAGAGCTCCAGCGGAAAGCGCTGGAGAAACTTCTCGATGCGCAGCATCTTCGCGGTTTCCAGCACTTTGCTCTGGATCAGCTCATTGGAAACGCCGCCCTGGCGCAACGGCGAGGCGATGTTCTCGAACACCGTCATGGTCGGGTAATTGATGAACTGCTGATAGACCATCGACACGTTGCGCAACCGCACCGGGCGTTGGGTGACGTCGACGCCGTTCATCAGGATGCGCCCGCTGTCGGGCTTGTCCAGACCGGCCATCAGGCGCATGAGGCTGGTTTTGCCGGACAGCGTGCGGCCGAGCAAAACGTTGAAGGAACCGGGTTCAAAACTAAGGCACGCATCGTCGATCCAGGTCTGGCCCTCGACGGTGCGGCTGACGTGCTCCAGAGTGAGTGACATGGCTCGGCCTTTTTATTATTGGAGTCAAGCGACCGGAGCTACAGAGCGACTTTCGTGCCAGAAATTGCAAGTTGTTGATGTGGCTTGGAAATCCTTCAGCAAGAGGAAAAACCGGGTTCGTTGCTGAACAGAAATGAACAACCGCGACTGAACAATTGAACAGTTCAACGGTTGACAATGAACAATAGTGAACAACACTCTACGGACTGTTCACTGTCCTTGTAGGAGCCGGCTTGCTGGCGATGGCGTCATCGAAATCGCCATCGCCATCGCCATCGCCAGCAAGCCTGGCTCCTACAGTACGCTTCAGGTGCAAGGACAGAATTGCAAAACCTGTGGGAGCGAGCCTGCTCGCGATAGCGGTGGGTCAGTCGACATCCACAATGACTGACCCACCGCTATCGCGAGCAGGCTCGCTCCCACAAGGGAATACCTATAACAACAATAAAAGCGTTATTCAGAGGCTGACTGTAATGGCCGCACCTGCCCCCGTTTTGTCCCACGACGCCATCATCCAGGACTCCTGGTCCCGTTGCCGCGCGTTCGGTCTCGATCACCAAAGCACCCCCGCCTTCGATCAGCTTCCGGCCGAGGGCATTGCGCAATTGCTGGAAAGCCAGCATTCGCTGGTGCAGACCACCCATCAGGAAGTCCTGCCGTACTACGAAAACATCCTGAGCAATTCCAATTGCCTGATCATGCTCGCCGATAACCAGGGCCAGGTCCTGACCTCCTGGGGCACCCAGCGCTTCATCGAGCCGAGCCTGACCCGCGGTTTCAGCGCCGGCGCAAGCTGGATGGAACGCTGCAGCGGCACCAATGCGATCGGCACCGCACTGGCCTGCGAGCAAGCGGTACACATCGAGCACGATGAACACTTCCTCAAGGCAAACCGCTTCATGACCGGCTCCGCCGCACCGATTTTCGATGCCGAACGCAAGGTGATCGCGGTACTGGACGTGTCCAGCGACAGCTACCTGCCGCCGTCCCATACCCTCGGCATGGTCAAGATGATGAGCCAGACCGTGGAAAACCGGCTGATCCTCAACCTGTTCCATGGTCAACATTTTCAACTGACGTTCAACACCGGGTTGAACAACCTCGACAGCCAATGGGCAGGGTTGCTGATTTTCGATGAGAGCGGCCAAGTGCTGTCCGCCAACCGCCGGGCGGACAATCTGCTTGGCATCAGTCTGTCGCGGGTCAGTATCGAAAGCCTGTTCAAGGTGTCGCTGCTGGAGCTGCTGAATCAGCCGGATGGTCTGCCCTTCTCTCTCCAGGCCTCCGGGCGTAACCGCTTCCAGTGTCTGTTGAAACGTCCGAAACAGGCACCGATTCAGGCGCGGCTATTCTCTGAAACAAAGAGCGCCGAACCTGCCGTAACCGCGCCCGCCGTGATCAGCCTCAATACGCTTCACTTCGGTGACAGCCGCGTGGAAAAAGCAGTACGCCAGGCCGAGCGCCTGCTGGAGAAAGACATTCCGCTGTTGATTCATGGCGAAACCGGAGTCGGCAAGGAAGTCTTCGTCAAAGCCCTGCATCAGGCCAGCTCTCGCAGCAAACAGCCGTTCATTGCCGTCAACTGTGCAGCGATCCCCGCCGAACTGGTGGAATCCGAGCTGTTTGGCTACGAGAAAGGTGCGTTCACCGGCGCGAATCAGAAAGGCAGCATCGGGCTGATCCGCAAGGCGGACAAAGGCACGCTATTCCTGGATGAAATTGGCGACATGCCACTGCCGACTCAGGCGCGGTTATTGAGGGTTTTGCAGGAACGTTGCGTTCAACCGGTGGGCAGCAGCGAGTTGTACCCGGTGGACATCCGCATCATTTCGGCGACCAACCGCTCGCTACGTGAGCAAGTGCAGTTGGGACGGTTTCGTGAAGACCTGTATTACCGCATTGGCGGTTTGACCCTGGAGTTGCCGCCGCTCAGGGAACGCAGCGACAAGCAGGCGCTGTTCAAGCGCTTGTGGGAGCAGCACCGTGAACCGTCACAGTGGGCCGGGTTGAGCGGTGAGGTGATGGAGTTGTTCAGCCGTCATCCATGGCCGGGGAATCTGAGGCAGGTCAGTAGCGTCATGCAGGTGGCGCTGGCGATGGCCGAGGAACAACCGGTGCGGCCGGAGCATTTGCCGGATGATTTTTTTGTCGATCTGGAGATGGAGTCGGTGGAATCACCGGAAACCCTGGCGGTGGATTTGAACGATGCCGAGGATTTGAATCGGCAGTTGCAGGCGGCTGGGGGGAATATCTCGCATCTGGCCCGGCGCCTTGGGGTCAGCCGCAATACCCTTTACAAGCGGTTGCGCCAGACCGAGTAACGAGTGAGCCGTGCTGGTGGTGTTCGGCTCAAGACCATTCGCGGGCAAGCCTCGCTCCTACAGGACCGCGTCGTACGCGAATATTGCGAACGACTCGCCCCTGTAGGAGCGAGGCTTGCCCGCGAAGACGTCAGCCCAGACTCCGCCTCACTTACGCCCAACCCATAAACAAAAACCCGCACAAGGCGGGTTTTGTTTTGTAGCAATCACAGCAATCAGTCAGCCAGACGCCAGGTCGTGCCGCCCTTGCCATCTTCCAGCACCACGCCCATGGCGGTGAGCTGGTCGCGAATACGGTCGGATTCAGCCCAGTCTTTAGCCGCACGAGCCGCCAGACGCGCCGCAATCAGCGCATCAACCTCAGCCGCATCAACCCGCCCTTCAGCGCCGGCCTGCAGGAAGTCATCCGCCTCAAGCTGCAACACCCCCAGCACACTGGCCAGTTCCTTCAAGCGCGCCGCCAAACCCGCCGCCGCATCAAGATCGCTCTCGCGCAGGCGGTTGATCTCGCGAACCATCTCGAACAGCACCGCACACGCTTCCGGCGTGCCGAAGTCGTCGTTCATCACCTGGGTGAAACGCTCGACAAAGGCTTCGCCGCCAGCCGGCGCCACGCTCGGCAGGCCTTTCAACGCATGGTAGAAACGCTCGAGTGCGCCTTTGGCGTCCTTGAGATTGTCTTCCGAGTAGTTGATCGCGCTGCGGTAGTGGCTCGACACCAGCAGGTAACGCACGACTTCCGGGTGGTACTTTTCCAGCACGTCGCGAATGGTGAAGAAGTTGTTCAAGGACTTGGACATCTTCTCGCCATTGATGCGAATCATGCCGCAATGCATCCACGCGTTGGCGTAGGTCTTGCCGGTGGCCGCTTCGCTCTGGGCGATTTCGTTTTCGTGGTGCGGGAACTCGAGGTCACTGCCGCCGCCATGAATGTCGAAGGTCTCGCCGAGGCAGCAGGTCGACATCACCGAGCATTCGATGTGCCAGCCCGGACGACCGTCGCCCCACGGCGAAGCCCAGCTCGGTTCACCCGGCTTGGCGCCTTTCCACAGCACGAAGTCCAGCGGGTCCTGCTTGGATTCATCGACTTCGATCCGCGCGCCGATGCGCAGGTCTTCGATCTTTTTGCGCGACAGCTTGCCGTAGCCCATGAACTTGGCCACGCGGTAGTACACGTCACCATTGCCCGGGGCGTAAGCGTAACCCTTGTCGATCAGGGTCTGGATCATGGTCTGCATACCGGCGATGTGATCAGTGGCCCGCGGCTCCATGTCCGGCTTGAGGATGTTGAGGCGCGCCTCGTCCTCGTGCATCGCGGTGATCATGCGCTCGGTCAGCACATCGAACGGCTCGCCGTTCTCCTTGGCCCGATTGATGATCTTGTCTTCAATGTCGGTGATGTTGCGCACATACGTCAGGTTATAACCGCTGAACCGCAACCAGCGGGTCACCAGGTCAAACGCGACCATGCTGCGGCCGTGGCCAATATGGCAGTAGTCGTACACGGTCATCCCGCAGACGTACATACGCACATTGTTGCCATCCAGCGGCTTGAAAACTTCTTTGCTCTTGGTGAGCGTGTTGTAGATCGAAAGCACGTTAGAGGTTCCTTGAATCACTGGCCCCACGAATCACGCAAGGTCACGGTACGGTTGAATACCGGAGCACCTGGTTTCGAGTCCTTGATATCCGCGCAGAAGTAACCTTCGCGCTCGAACTGGAAACGGTCTTCCGGCTGTGCATTGCCAAGCGAAGGCTCAGCACGACAACCGGTCAGCACTTGCAGCGAGTCAGGGTTGATGTTGTCCAGGAAACTGGCGCTGTCTTCGGCCTTCTCCGGGTTCGGCGAGCGGAACAGGCGATCGTACAGACGCACTTCGCACTCGACGCTGGCCGCGGCCGGCACCCAGTGAACCACGCCTTTGACCTTGCGGCCTTCAGGGTTCTTGCCGAGGGTTTCCGGGTCGTACGAGCAACGCAGTTCGACGATGTTGCCATCGGCGTCCTTGATCGCTTCGTCGGCACGGATCACGTAGCTGCCGCGCAGACGCACTTCGCCGTTCGGCTCCAGGCGCTTGTAGCCCTTTGGTGGCTCTTCCATGAAGTCATCGCGGTCGATGTAGATTTCACGGGAGAACGGAAGCTTGCGCACGCCCAGTTCTTCTTTTTGCGGATGACGCGGCAGTTCGAGGTGATCGACCTTGTCTTCCGGGTAGTTGGTAATCACGACCTTCAGCGGACGCAGCACGCACATGGCGCGCGGAGCGTTCTGGTCCAGATCCTGACGAATGCTGAATTCAAGCATGCCGAAGTCGACCACGCCGTCGGAACGGTTAGTGCCGACCATGTCGCAGAAATTGCGGATCGACGCCGGCGTGTAGCCACGGCGGCGGAAGCCGGACAGCGTGGACATGCGCGGATCGTCCCAACCGTGAACGTGCTTCTCATCGACCAGTTGCTTGAGCTTGCGCTTGCTGGTGATGGTGTAGTTCAGGTTCAGGCGGCTGAACTCGTACTGGCGCGGGTTCGCCGGCACCGGCAGGTTCTCGAGGAACCATTCGTACAGCGGACGGTGGCTTTCGAACTCCAGGGTGCAGATCGAGTGGGTGATGCCTTCGATGGCGTCCGACTGACCGTGGGTGAAGTCGTAGTTCGGGTAGATGCACCACTTGTCGCCCGTCTGGTGGTGATGCGCGTGACGGATGCGGTACATGATCGGGTCGCGCAGGTTCATGTTCGGCGAGGCCATGTCGATCTTGGCCCGCAGCACACGTGCGCCGTCCGGGAATTCGCCGGCGCGCATGCGGGCGAACCAGTCGAGGTTCTCTTCCACCGAGCGATCGCGGAACGGGCTGTTCTTGCCCGGCTCGGTCAGGCTGCCACGGTATTCCCTGGCCTGTTCCGGGCTCAGGTCATCGACGTAGGCCTTGCCGGCCTTGATCAGTTCGACGGCCCAGTCGTGCAACTGGTCGAAATACTGCGAGGCGTAGCGCACTTCGCCGGACCATTCGAAGCCCAGCCATTTGACGTCGCTTTCGATCGCGTCGATGTATTCCTGGTCTTCCTTGGCCGGGTTGGTGTCGTCGAAACGCAGGTGGGTGACGCCGCCAAACTCCTGGGCCAGGCCGAAGTTCACACAGATCGACTTGGCGTGACCGATGTGCAGGTAACCATTGGGCTCAGGCGGGAAACGGGTGACGATCTGCGTGTGCTTACCCGAGTCCAGGTCCGCCTGGATGATCGGGCGCAGGAAATTGACCGGCACGGCAGGGCCGGTCTTGGAATTCGAGGTAGGGTCGACAGTGGGCTTGCTCATAGGATCCTTGAACGTACAAGTGCGCGGCCAGTTGGCCAAATCAAAGCGGCGGTTAAAACAAAGGGGCTTATCATAGCCGATGCCGTCAAGTCGCTGACAGTACAGGCCCGAAAACGGCTGCATTTAATCGGATGCAAATGAAAAACAGCCTCGAAATTCGCGCCCGGCACGCTAAACTGCGTGCCTTGGCCGAATCTGGCCGGACCGGTTGAGGGCTGCAGAGCCTCGAAACCCATGAATTCCTTGAAAGAGTACCGATCATGACCCAAGTCAAACTGACCACCAACCACGGCGACATCGTCCTGGAACTGAACGCTGAAAAGGCACCGCTGACCGTTGCCAACTTCATCGAGTACGTCAAAGCCGGTCACTACGAAAACACCGTTTTCCACCGCGTCATCGGTAACTTCATGATCCAGGGCGGCGGTTTCGAGCCAGGCATGAAAGAAAAGAAAGACAAGCGCCCAAGCATCCAGAACGAAGCCGACAACGGCCTGCCGAACGAGAAGTACACCGTGGCCATGGCCCGCACCATGGAGCCGCATTCGGCTTCCGCCCAGTTCTTCATCAACGTCGCTGACAACAGCTTCCTGAACCACAGCGCCAAGACCACCCAGGGCTGGGGCTACGCGGTATTCGCCAAAGTCGTTGCAGGCACCGACGTTGTCGACAAGATCAAAGGTGTTTCCACCACCTCCAAGGCCGGCCACCAGGACGTGCCAGCAGACGACGTGATCATCGAGAAAGCCGAGATCATTGAGTGATACTGCTGATTTCAGACTTGCATCTGGAAGAGGAGCGCCCGGACATCACCCGGGCGTTTCTGGATTTGCTCGCCGGACGCGCCCGTTCGGCGAGCGCGTTGTACATCCTGGGCGACTTTTTCGAGGCGTGGATTGGCGACGATGCCATGACGCCCTTTCAGCGTTCCATCTGCCAGGCCCTGCGCGACCTCAGCGACAGCGGCACGGCCATTTTTCTGATGCACGGCAATCGCGACTTCATGTTGGGCCAGGCCTTCTGCAAACAGGCCGGCTGTACGTTGCTGAAGGACCCGAGTGTCGTGCAGCTCGCAGGCGAGCCGGTGCTGTTGATGCACGGCGACAGCCTGTGTACCCGCGATGTCGGCTATATGAAGCTGCGTCGCTACCTGCGCAACCCGATCACCCTGTTCATCCTGCGCCACCTGCCCCTGCGCACTCGCCATAAACTGGCGCGCAAACTGCGCAGCGAAAGCCGGACGCAGACACGGATGAAGGCCAATGACATCGTGGATGTCACGCCGGAAGAAGTGCCGCGGATCATGCAGGCCTATGGCGTGAAAACCTTGATCCACGGGCACACCCATCGCCCCGCTATCCACAAGTTGCAGATTGGCGAGCAAGCGGCCAAGCGCATTGTGTTGGGGGATTGGGATCGTCAGGGGTGGGCGTTGCAGGTGGATGAGCACGGGTTTGCGTTGGCGCCGTTCGACTTCGCCCCGCCGCCGGCGTTAACCAACAACACAAATCCCCTGTAGGAGCGAGCCTGCTCGCGAAAAACCAGAGGTCGCCGCGGGGTTTCAGGCACCCCGCGTTATCGTTCACGACCATCGCGAGCAGGCTCGCTCCTACAGGGACTGCGAGTCCTTAGTGGCCGGAGGCAGCAGGCCCCGCCTTCGCCGCAAACGGCGGTTTCGCCAGCCACACAATCACGATCAATCCCATGAACGCCCACCCCAGCAACGTGAAGTAATCCACGGTGGAGAGCATGTATGCCTGACTGGTCAGCACATGATCCAGCTGCGCATACGCCGGATTACCCGCCCCGCCCAGGCTGTTCAACGCCTCCCGGGTCGCCGGTTCATAAGTGCTGATGCTTTCACTCATATAGGCATGATGCTGATCCGCCCGGCGAATCCAGATCCAGGTCGTCAACGACGCCGCAAAGCTACCGCCCAACGTCCGCAGGAAGGTCGCGAGGCCCGCGCCATCGGCGATCTGGCTCGGTGGCAGGTCCGACATCAAAATGCTCAAGGTCGGCATGAAGAACAGCGCCACGCCAATCCCCATGAACAGTTGCACCAGCGCGATGTGCTGGAAGTCCACCTCGCTGGTAAACCCGGCGCGCATGAAGCAGCTCAGGCCAATCGCCAGGAACGCCAGACCCGCCAATAACCGCAGGTCGAACTTGTGCGCGTACTTGCCGACAAATGGCGACAGAATCACCGGCAGAATCCCGATTGGCGCCACCGCCAACCCGGCCCACGTTGCCGTGTAGCCCATCTGGGTTTGCAGCCATTGGGGCAGGATCAGGTTGATCCCGAAGAAACCGGCGTAACCCAACACCAGCACAAGCGTGCCGATGCGGAAGTTGCGATACGCGAACAACCGCAGGTTGACCACCGGGTGCTGGTCGGTCATTTCCCAGATCACGAACACCGCCAGCGCAATCACCGAAATCGCCGCGCCGATGAGGATGAAGTTCGATTCGAACCAGTCGAGGTCGTTGCCCTTGTCGAGGATCACCTGCAACGCTCCGACCCCGATGATCAGCGTGATCAGACCGACGTAGTCCATCGGCTGATAACTGGTCACCACCGGCCGCGCCTTGAGCTGCGAGCGCACGACCATCACCGCGAAAACTCCGATTGGCACGTTGATAAAGAAAATCCACGGCCAGCTGTAGCTGTCGGTAATCCAGCCGCCAAGAATCGGCCCGGCAATCGGCGCCACCACCGTGACCATCGCCAGCAACGCCAGGGCCATGCCGCGCTTGGCGGGCGGATAGACCGCGATCAGCAGCGTCTGGGTCATCGGGTACAACGGCCCGGCCACCAGGCCTTGCAGCACCCGAAAACCGATCAGCTCCGGCATCGAGGTGGAAATGCCGCAGAGAAACGAGGCCAGCACAAACAGAATGGTCGCCCAGAGAAACAGCTTCACTTCACCAAACCGTCGGCTGAGCCAACCGGTCAGCGGCAGCGCGATGGCGTTGCTCACCGCAAACGAGGTGATCACCCAGGTGCCCTGCTCCGAACTCACGCCGAGGTTGCCGGAAATCGTCGGCAACGCCACGTTGGCGATGGTGGTGTCGAGCACTTGCATGAAGGTCGCCAGCGACAGGCCGATGGTGCTGAGCAGCAGGCTGGGCGGCGTGAAAGACGCGTTATTGCTCATCGCGAATCCTTTGAAACCTGATTGGCGCTGCGCCTGTTACAGACGCAGCTGACCTTGTGGGAGCGAGCCATTGTGGCGAGGGAGCTTGCTCCCGCTGGGTCGCGAAGCGACCCCAAAAGCTTTGCGACTGCTTCGCAGCCGAGCGGGAGCAAGCTCCCTCGCCACAAAGGCTCACTCCCACAGGGTCGGTGTGATGGCGAATCAGCGGTTCGCGGTTTTGCTGACCGCGGCGCTGTTGTCGTGGATCAACTGAGTGATCATGGCGTCGGCCTCGGCCAACTGACGGTCGTAGACGGTGGTGCTGAACGAAGCCTTCTGCGGCGGCTGTTGCGCCAGCACCGGGCCGCTCTGGTCGCGCAGGTTCACATCGACCTGAGTGGACAGGCCAACGCGCAACGGGTGTTTGGCCAGTTCTTCGGCGTTGATGTGAATCCGCACCGGCACACGCTGCACGATCTTGATCCAGTTACCGGTGGCGTTCTGCGCCGGCAGCAGGGCAAACGCGCTGCCGGTGCCGGCGCCGAGGCTGTCGATGGTGCCGCTGAACTTCACGTCGCTGCCGTAGAGGTCGGCCTGGATATCGACCGGCTGGCCGATGCGCATGTCGCGCAGCTGGGTTTCCTTGAAGTTGGCGTCGATCCATAGCTGATCCAGCGGAATCACCGCCATCAGCGCAGTGCCCGGCTGGACACGTTGACCGAGTTGTACAGAGCGCTTGGCGACGTAACCGGTCACCGGTGCAATCAAGGTGCTTCGGGAGTTGTTCAGGTACGCCTGACGCAATTGCGCGGCGGCCGACATCACGTCCGGGTGCGACGACACCACGGTGTCATCCACCAGGGCGCTGGTGGTTTTCAGTTGCTGCTTGGCATTGGCCAAGGCGTTTTGCGCCGAGGTCAGGTCGTCGCGAGCGTGGGACAGTTCTTCCTGGGAAATCGCCCCGCCAGCAGCGAGATTTTTCCGGCGGTTGAAGTTGTCCTGGGCCTTTTGCACTTCCGCCTGCTGAGCATTGACCTGGGCTTTCATGCCGTCGACGTTGCTGTACAAACCGCGCACCTGACGCACGGTACGGGCCAGATTGGCTTGGGCACTTTGCAGGCCGACTTCGGCATCGTTCGGGTCGAAGTTGATCAGCACCTGGCCTTCATGGACCAGGTCGCCATCGTCGGCGCCAATGCTGACCACGGTGCCGGTGACCAACGGCGTGATTTCCACCACGTTGCCGTTCACATAAGCGTCGTCGGTGCTCTCGTTCCAGCGCCCGTAGAATTCGTGATAACCCCAGACGCCGATACCGGAGAGGATCACCACGATCGCGAGCACCACCAGCATGACCTTGCGCTTGCGCGGGTTGCTGGTGTCTTGCGCGTTGTCCGGGGTTTGGGGGTTTTCTGCAGTGGCCATGACCATTACCTTGAATTAGTTGTGCTGCGTGGCTGGGGTTGCGTTGGCCGCGGTCAGGGTGTCGCCCTGAAAACCGCCGCCCAGCGCTTGCATCAATTGGATCGACAGGTCGATCTGCTCGGCATTCAGGTTGGCCAGCTGACGCTGGGCCTGGAGCAATTGCTGCTCGATGCTGAGCACGTCCAGGTAGTTTCCGATGCCGGAACCGTAACGCTGGACCACGGTGTTGTAAGAATCCTGGGCAATGTCGGTGGCGTGCTGTTGAGCACCGATTTGCCGGCCGATATCGCGCAACTGGTTGATGGTGTCGCTGACATCACCCAGCGCTTTCACCAGGCTTTTGTTGTACTGCGCCACCGCGAGGTCGTAATCGGCGTCACGGGAATCAAGGTCGGCGCGCAGGCGGCCGCCGTCGAAAATCGGCACCGAGATCGTCGGCGCGATATTGAAGAAACGACTGGCCGAACCGAACATCGCGTCGCCCAACAACGATTCGGCACCGGCCGCCGCGCTAAGGTTGAGGTTGGGATAGAACCGGGTTTTGCCGGCATCGATATTCTTGCTCGCCGCCTCGACGCGCCAACGTGCGGCGACCAGATCTGGGCGCCGACCAAGCAGCTCGGCGGGCAGGACCGACGGCAACGCAACAGCGCTGGCCTGAAGGATCTTCGGCCGGGCGATTTCGTTGCCGCGATCCGGACCTTTGCCGAGCAATACCGCCAAGGCGATTTTCGCGCTTTGCAGGCGTTTCTCGGCATCGATCAGGCTGGCTTCGGACGTGGCTTCGAGACTTTCGGTTTGCTGGAACTGGTATTGACTGTCGATCCCGGAACTCAGGCGACGCTGGCTCAGGTCGAGCATCTGCCTGGTGCGCTTGAGGTCTTCCTGGGCCAGGTCATGGACGATATGCGCCTGCCCCAGATCGCTATAAGCGCGGGCAACGTCGGCGGACAACGTCAGCTGTGCCGCTTGCTGATCGACTTCGGCAGCGCGGGCCTGGCCCAACGCAGCTTCCCAGGCGTCACGTTGACCGCCCCAAAGGTCGAAGTTGTAATTGAAACTGGCGCCGATGTTGCGCACGGTGGAGTACGCATCGCCATCGCCTCGCGGGTCTTGATCCCGCGCCAGACGCGAACGGCTGACGCCGGCGCTGGCATCGAGGGTCGGCATCCGCGCAGCGTCGGCGGCGTACGCAGCAGCGCTGGCCTGATGGGCGCGGGCGTCGGCGATCTGCATGTCGGGGCTGTCGTGCAGGGCTTCGCGAATCAGGCCGTCGAGTTGTGGGTCACCGAGGCTTTTCCACCAATCGCTTTTCGGCCAGGCCGCGGGCGACAGGGTCAAATTGCTGAGGGATTGCCCGGCCTTGAGGGTTTTCGCATCGAGGCTTTTGCCTTCAGTGGTCAGGCCGCTGTAGCTGGCGCAACCGGCCAGGGTCATGGACGCCAGCACCAGGCTCAGGCCGACACGCAGGGTTTTGCTGCTCATTTGTCACCTACCCGCAGCAGCGTGATCGAGTCACCGGCTGCCACCAAAATTTTCTTCAGGATCCGTTCCAGGGTTTTCAACTCTTCCGGGGTGATCGCGCCGGCCAGTTCGTTCATGGCGTCGGCGCCGATTTCCGGCAGGCGGTCGGTCAACTGTTGGCCTTGCTCAGTTAACACAAGCTGCACCTGACGGCGATCCGCCTCGGAACGCTGGCGGGCGAGGAAACCTTTCTGTTCCAGACGATCGAGCATGCGGGTCATCGAACCACTGTCGAGCGACAGATGGCGGCACAGCTCGGCCGGGGTATCAACGCCGAACTGAGCCATGATGATCAGCACTTTGAACTGCGCGGCGGTGATGCCGTGGGGTTCCATGTGCGTATCGATGATGCGGTCCTTGAGCAGCGCAGCGCGCCCGAGCAAGAGGCCGAGATGGCAAGTGTGGAATTCGTCCGGGGTGAAATGCTTCATCTGACCACCAATTAGCTGCCTAGGCAGAGAATGTATGTCGAGATGTTACTGCCTAGGCAGCGAATGTCAACGCAATAGTTAGGTTGCTTTGTATTTAGTTGATAAAGGCGACCCACAATTCCTGTGGCGAGGGGGCTTGCCCCCGTTCGGCTGCGCAGCAGTCGTCGCTTTTAGATGTATGGAGTTGCATCTGAGGGGGCCGCTGCGCAGCCCAACGGGGGCAAGCCCCCTCGCCACAGGGATCGCGTGGGGTTTTAGAAATCCCGCTTATAGAAGATATCCAGCGAACTGGCCACGCCGCCCGCCGCTTCGAGGTAGACCTTCTTGCTCAGCTTGTAACGCAAGGCAATGGTGTTGGCCGGCTCGAACACGCCTACGCCATAACGCAGGCTGAGCTTTTCGGAGAGGTTGCCGCTGGCGACCACGCTGGTCGTGTTGCCGCTGCCTTCGGTATCGAGCTGGAAATCCTGAATCCCCAGATCACTGGCCAGTTTGCCGGTCATGCCGGAACTGCCCATCAAACCCAGACCGAGCGCGGCCTGCGCCAGCATGTTGTTGTCTTCACCGGTGGTGCTCAGCGGACGCCCCAGCACCAGATAGGACAAGGCCTGTTCCTGACTCATCGCCGGTTCGGAAAAAATCTGCGTGGTCGGCTGCTCGGCGCTGCCGCTCAGGCGAATACCGGCGATGACGTCGTCGGTCTGGCGAATCGCCTCGATGTCGAGATACGGCTGATCGATCGAACCGGCAAACAGCAAGCGCGCCCGACGCACTGTCAACCGCTGGCCATAGGCGCGATAGCGCCCGTCGTTGAGCCACAGCTCGCCGCGGGTGTCCATGTTGTCGCCAATGTGCACATGCCCTTGCAGGTTGGCGGTGAGGCCAAATCCGGCGAAGCTCAGTTTGTCCTCGCCGACCACCACATCGATGTCCATTTTCATCGCCAGCGGCGGTTTGCCCTCTTCGGTTTGCTGACCGATGATCACCGTGTCATCGGACACTTTGACCGTCGACGGCGGCAACTCGCGCACGGTGATTTCACCCCGCGGCACCAGCACTTTGCCGGCGATGGCCAGCTCGTCGCCCTTCATCGAGATCTTCAGGTCCGGCGCCACTTCAAGCTTGGCGTACGGCTCGACCGTGACCGGCAATTGCGTGCCCTTGAGCGCCAGATCCACCACCAGCGCCTGACCCCAGCCGATACTGCCGTTCAGGCTGCCCTGCCCGCTCTTACCGCTTTTCCAGCCACCGTTCAATTGCACGGTTTCACCGGCGATGACTGCTTGAAGCTGCAAGGCTTCAAGGCCCATCGGCAGCTCAGGCCCGGAGATTTCACCCTCGCTGAGCAGCAGGTTGCCGTTCACCAAAGGCGCCATCAGCGTGCCTGCGATCGTGCCGCTGCCATTCAGGCGTCCGGTCAGTTTCTCGACCATCGGCACAAACGGTCGCGCCACGGACAAATCGAGGCCATTGAGACGGAACGCGCCGGTCAGCGGTTTGTTCTTCGGCAGCGGATTGATCTGCGCCTGCACACTCAATTCGCCGAGCTTGCCACCGACGAAGTTGAGGTCGGTGTCGATGCGCTTGGGCGTGAGTTTGCTGGTGAGTTTCAGGGTCTGGTACGGAAAATCCAGCCACTGGTCCTTGTCCTTGATGCGCAAAGTGCCACCGCTGGCATCGAGGCTGATCTGGCCGTTCGGGCCGCTGGCGGGCAGGTCCAGTTGCAGGTCGGCGTTGAGCCGGCCCTTCCAGGCGAAATCCTTCGGCAACCACTGCGCCAGGCTGTCGATCGGGAATTGCTTGAGGTGGTAACGCAGCTTCGGCTCAGGCATCAGGCGCTGGTCTTCACCGCATAGACTGGCCGGCCCTGACATCCAGCAATGGGCACCAAAGTTGATTTTGCCGTCCGCCAGACGCTCGAGTTTCGCCGGACCTTGCAGCTTCCAGTCCTGACCGCCGGCCTGTATATCGCCACTGGCCAGACGCCCACGCCAATTGCCTTTGTCCAGATTGCCGTCGAAGCCGAGGGCCAACTTCAGCTGCGGGCCTTGCAGATCGAGCGCCAGTTTCTGGTTTTTGATATCGCCCTGACCGGTGGCGGTCAGCGTGCCCAGCGAGGTGTCGCCGGCCTGGATGCCGCTGCCTTTGAGGTCGATTTTCGCCCGTTGCGCGCTGTCAAGGGTGGCGTCGAGGTTCAGGCTTTGCAGGCGATTGTCTTCGAAAGCCAATTGCGTGCCCTGCAACCCGAGCTTGCCTTGCGGCGCCTTGAGCGTGCCGGCGACATCAACGCGGCCGTTGAGCTGTCCACGCAATTGCGGCCAGAGCTGTGCCAGGCGCGACAGCTTGATGTCGATCTGGCCGGTGAGTTTCTGTTGCAGGCTGCCCTTGCCGGTGATGCTGTTATCGCCCAGACGGATTTGCAGCGCGCTGAGGTTCCATAGCTCACCGGCACCATCAGCCTTGGCTTGTAGAACGGCCGGTTGGCCGCGCAGCTTGCCCTTCAGATCAAGGTCCGCGTTCAGGCTGAGTTTTTCATTCTTCATCTCACCTTTGCTGCGCAACGGTCCGGCCAGGGTGCCCGGCAACTCCGCGACCCAATACGCCGGGTTGATCGCCGAGAGGTCGAGCGCGGTGTCCCAGGCAATGCCGTCGGCAAATTGCAGGTTCAGGTGCCCTTCGGCCTTGCCCTGCCCGGCTTCGAGCTGGATTTGTTGCAGGTAGATCTTCGTCAGGTCACCGGCGAACGGGCTGCTCAGGCTGAACGCCCCGGCCGGGCCATCCAGTGCAGCCTTGAAGTTGCCGAGGTATTTGCCGTCGGTATAGGAGACTTCACCGTTGAAGCTGCGCAGGGCCACTTCCGGCTCGTCGATCAGCGGATAGAGCCGGTGCCAGGGGAAATCCAGCCAGTCGATTTTCGCCGTGGCGTTCAGGCCTTTGCTCCAGTCCAGTACGCCGGTGAGCTTGAGGCTTTGCTTGTCGTTGGCGGTCAGGTCCAGCGCGGCGATCTGCGCGCCGTTGGCGTCGACCTTGCCTTGCAGCAACAACGCGACCGGGCCTTGCTCGGCGGGCAACGTGGCGTTGCCGCGCAATTGGTAGCCGTTTTTCAGGTCGCCGTCGCCGGTGAGTTCCACTTGATTGAGTTGCAGCGTATCCGGCAGATCGGCGCCGGGTTTGAAGCCGTCGGCGGTGATCCGCACCTTGGCCGGCAGGTTGTCCACCAGCGGCTGCAACTCGCCGGTCAGTTGGCCGTTCAGGTAACCGCTGCTGTCGGCTTTCACGTTCAGGGTTTTCAGCAGGTCGCCGTCAACCTTCAGCGCCAGCGCCCAGGGTTCGGGGGCCGGCAGGGTCAGTTTGCCCTCGGCACTGAGCGGCCAGTTGCCGGTGGGTTGCAGCAGGCCGGACAGGTTCAGGCTCAAGTCGTCGCGTTGCAGCTGCACGGAGTCGATCTGCAACCCCTGTTCGGTCCAGTGCGCCGCCAGTTGCAGGCCTTTGAGTTCTTCGCTGCCGTTGAACAGCAGGCTGCCAATCTGCACGTCGCCCAGTTGGATGGCCAATGGCAACTTCAGGTCCGGCAGCGTGATCGGTCCGCTGCTTTCTTCTTCGGGGCCCGGCGGGAATTGCAGGCTGACCTGGTCGGCCTTCAACTGCTCGATACACAACGTCATGCGCGTCAGGCACAACGGCGACCAGGCGAAAATCACTTTATCCAGCTCAACCCGGCTGGTGTCTTGCTGCCAGATCAAATGGTCGGCGCTCCACTGCCCGCCCAGACGGCCCTGGAAATTCTCGACGGTCAGACCCGGCACAAACCCGAACGCCCAGCGGCTGCCCGTCGCCGTGCCCAGCACCGTGGTCACGGTCAGCAGCACCAGCATCAGCAGCGCCAGAATCGCCAGAATCGCCAGCAGCGTTACTTTCAAACCACGCTTCACAGCTCAGGCCCCATGGAAAAGTGCAGTCGAATGCCGCCGTCGTCGTCCATCGCGTGGGCCAGGTCGAGGCGAATCGGCCCCACCGGCGACACCCAGCGCACGCCGATACCGACGCCGGTCTTGAGATCGGGCAGTTCGAGTTTGTTGAAGGAGTTACCCTGGTCAATGAAGGTCGCGACCCGCCATTTTTCGGCGATGGAATATTGATACTCGACACTGCCGGCAATCATGTAGCGGCCACCGATGCGGTCGCCGTCGGAGTTTTCCGGGGATAGGCTCTGATAGTCATAACCGCGCACGCTCTGATCGCCACCGGCAAAGAAGCGCAGCGACGGTGGCACCGATTTGTAGCCGTTGGTGGCGCTGCCGCCTACCTGCACCCGACCGAGGAAACGGTGTTTATCGAACACTGTGGTCAAGCCTTTCACCAGCGCCGTGCCGTACAGCAGGTTGGTGTCGGAACCCAATCCTTCCTTGGCGACTTTGGTTTCGAATTGCAGGCGATAGCCGTTGTGCGGATCGATGCGGTTGTCGCTTTTCAGGTACGAATAGCTGACGCCGGGCATCAGCAAGGTGCTCAGCCCCGAATCGTCGCCGAGACGATATTCCTCGCGCTGCCATTTCAGCGAAACCACCCGCTGCCAGCCGCTGGGCAACTTGCTGTGCCACTCGGGGCCGAGGGTCAGCAACTTGCTCAGGCTGTCCTTGTCGGCAATTTCTTCACTTTGATAGCCACCGGCGAAGCGCAGTTTGTCGGTCAGTGGCGGGTCGAGCGGAATGTCGTAGAACAGCCCGACGTTTTGGCGTGGTGCCGAGACTTCGGTTTCCCAGCCATAGCTGTGGCCCTGAGGGTTGACCCAGTGCCGGGTCCAGTTGGCCTTGACCCGAGGGCCGACGTCGGTGGAAAAACCCAGACCGAGGCCCATTGTCCGTGGCTTGCGGGTTTCGAGTTTGACGTCCACCGGGATCTCGTCGTTCTTGGACGCCGTTGGCGCGGCATCAACGCGCACGCCTTCAAAGTAGCCGCTCGATTGCAGATTCTGATTCAGCTCAGCGATCAGTTCGGAGTCATAAGGCGCACCCGCCTTGAACGGCACCATGCGTTGCAGCAGTTCTTCGTCGAACGGCGTATCGCCTTCGAAACTGACCTTGCCGAGGGCATAACGCGGGCCGCTTTCATAGATCAGTTCGATGTCGGCAACGCCCGCTCGCGGGTCGACCGACAGCTTCTGCCGAGAGAAGTAGCCACTGAAAAAACCGAAACGCGAAGCCTGGTTCTGGATCAGCCGCTTGGCGTCTTCGTAGCGGCCATGATTAAGCACCGCGCCGGTTTTCAGCGCGTCGCTTTTCGGTACACGAAAGGATTTGAGGGAAGCGGCAGGACCGTCGATGCGAATAGTGACATTGCGCAAATGCACCGGCTCGCCGGGATCGATGTTCAGCACCAGACGCGGCGTCTTGCCACCCTTCACGTCCGTGTCGATCTGCGGCTGGTAATAACCCAGGGCCTGGGCGGCCTTGCGCGCCTGTTCTTCAGCGCCACGACTGAAGCGCAACAAGGCTTCTTCGTCACGATCGCCGAGGCTGCCGATATAGCCTTCTATATTGGCCTTCAGTTCGTCGTTGGACGGTTTGATCCGCACATCCAATTCACTTTGCGCCAGCGCCGCGCAGCTGGTGATCAGCATCAGCACGCCGCTGGTAATTCTTCCTGGAAACTTCATAGGCGCGGATGCTATCACGAGCTTGGGAGCGTGATAGAACCTCGCGTCCCGCGAAAGTTCTACCGTTTATGCCGAGGCGGTTTGCAGCACCTGTGGATTGGCGTGGAAAAACACGTGTTCGCGGATCGGTCCTACGGCGACCTCGCCGATTTCCTCATAACCCTGACGCTTGTAAAACTCCAGATAACGCGGATTCCCGGTATCGAGCACCACACCTTCAGAGTGCTCATCGACCGCGCACCAGTTGTGCACCGCTTGCAACAGCTGCTCACCGAAGTGCTTGCCCTGGAATTGCGGATGAATCCCCAGCAACGGCAGCAGGTGCACCGAGTCGGACGGCACGCACGCCATCACCGCATCGTGGTACTCGAGGTAGCGGCGGGTGCAGCGAAACCCGGTGCTGAGCACCATCCGCAGGCGCCAGGCCCAGCTTTCGGTAATGCCCAGGCGACGTTGCGGTGGCGCGATCAGCGCGATGCCGATCAAGCGGTCGTTGACCAGCAGGCCGATGGCTGGCAAATCCTGAAGAAAGTGTTGTTTGACCAGTTCGCGCACGGTGGCGCGGACCCGCTGTTCATAACCGGGGCGCTCGGCTTCGAAGAGGTAGCCGAAGGTCGGTTCGTGGCGGTAGGCCTGGTACAACAGGGAACGGGCTTCGCGGGAATAGCCGCTGTCGAGCATGTGGATATCGGCGATGGCGGTCGAAGTTTCGGGCATAACGGTAGATCTCCCCGGGACAGCTCAAACGGCTGTGCTCTTATTGGTACGAGCGTTTGGGTGGCTTCACAGTTCCCCAGACAGGTATAGACCAAGTGGAGATCTTCATCGACCGGGCTGCCGCCTTCGCGGGCAAGCCATGCTCCTACAGGTCCTGTGTTTGCCGAATCATTTGGTACGACACGAAACCTGTAGGAGCAAGGCTTGCCCGCGAAGAGGCCGGTGCTGCCAGTAGAGATCTGACAGATCACAGTGAATCCCCTCACCCCACCCTAGCCCCAATCCCACAGGTCAGCTAGCATCGCCCTTTTGCCAGGACTGCCGACCATGAAGATCGTCTCCTTCAACATCAACGGGCTGCGCGCTCGCCCCCATCAGCTGGCGGCGCTGATCGAAAAGCATCAACCCGACGTCATCGGCCTGCAGGAAACCAAAGTCCATGACGACCAGTTCCCGCTGGCCGAGGTTCAGGCGCTGGGCTATCACGTGTATTTCCACGGGCAAAAGGGTCACTACGGTGTCGCCCTGCTCTCGCGCCAGGAACCGCTGGCGCTGCACAAAGGTTTCGTCACCGATGAAGAAGACGCGCAGCGCCGCTTCATCTGGGGCACCTTCGCCGACGCCAATGGCGTGCCGGTGACCATCATGAACGGCTATTTCCCACAGGGCGAAAGCCGCGACCATCCGACCAAGTTCCCGGCCAAGGAACGTTTCTACAACGATCTGCAGCACTTGCTGGAAAGCCAGTTCAACAACGAACAGCCGCTGGTGGTGATGGGCGACGTGAACATTTCTCCGGAAGACTGCGACATCGGCATCGGCCCGGACAACATGAAGCGCTGGCTGAAAACCGGCAAATGCAGCTTCCTGCCGGAAGAACGCGAGTGGATGGCCCGCCTGAAGAACTGGGGCCTGGTGGACAGCTTCCGCCACCTGAACCCGGACGTGGCCGACCGTTTCAGCTGGTTCGACTACCGCAGCCGCGGCTTTGAAGATGAACCCAAGCGCGGGCTGCGGATCGACGTGATCATGGCGTCCCACGGTTTGTTGCCGCGGGTGAAGGATGCCGGCGTGGATTACGAACTGCGCGGGATGGAAAAACCTTCGGATCACGCGCCGATCTGGCTTGAGTTGAGCTGATCCCTACCTGTCGACATAGATCACCTGTAGGAGCGAGCTTGCTCGCGATGAGCCTGAGCCCACTGCGGTGTGTCAGGCCGCCAGCATTATCGTTGACGACCATCGCGAGCAAGCTCGCTCCTACAATGCTGATAACTGTCATCTTTCGGAAACCTTACTGACTTATTCTCCCCGCACTTTCTTTGGCTTTATAAGGTGCCGGCATGACGCTGCGCGTTTTATTCCTGTTAATGCTGTGCGCCGGGCAGCCAGTCACCGCATCGGCCGGTGACTTGCCGACCCCCAAACAGGGTCCGGTGCTGCGCATCCAGGGTTCCAACACCATTGGCGCGGCATTGGGTCCGGCGCTGGTCGAGGGTTTGATGCGCGAGCAAGGCTTGCTCAAGGTCCACAGCGAAGCCCCGGACACTGCCAATGAACTGCGCGTAGTCGGCGAAACCGCGCAGGGTCGCCGGGTCGAGGTGGAAGTCGCGGCCCACGGCTCCAGCACCGGCTTCACCGCCCTGAAAAACGCCACTGCGGACCTTGCCGCCTCTTCGCGCCCGATCAAGGACAGCGAACTGCTGGCCCTGCAATCCCTCGGCGATCTGAAGAGCCCCGGCGCCGAGCAGGTCATCGCCATCGACGGCCTGGCAATCATCCTTCATCCGCAAAACCCGCTGAATCAACTCAACACCGAGCAACTGGCGCGCATCTTCAGCGGCGAAGCCCACACCTGGGAAGAACTCGGCGGCAGCGGCGGAGCGATTCATCTTTACGCGCGGGATGACCAATCGGGCACTTACGACACCTTCAAGGAAGTAGTGCTCAGCCGTCGCGGGAAAACGCTGAACAGCGCAGCGAAACGTTTCGAATCCAGCGAGCAATTGTCCGACGCGGTCAGCCTCGACCCGCAAGGCATCGGCTTCATCGGCCTGCCCTACGTGCGCCAGGCCAAAGCCGTGGCGATCGTCGATGGCCAGTCCCAGGCCATGTTGCCGCTCAACAGCCTGATTGCCACCGAAGACTATCCGCTGTCGCGCCGGCTGTTCTTTTACCTGCCGCCCAACGGCAAAAATCCCTGGGCCGAAGCCTTGGTGGCGTTCGCCCAAAGCAGCAAAGGCCAGGCTATCGTCGCGGCCAACGGGTTTATTGCCCAGACCGTCCAGGCCATGGCCGTCACACCGAATGCGCTGATGCCCGAGGGCTATCAGGCACTCAGCCGCCACGCCCAGCGCCTGAGCGTGAATTTCCGTTTCGAAGAAGGCAACGCGACGCTGGATAACAAGGCCCGGCAGGATCTGACGCGGGTGCTCGATTACATCCGGCAGAACGAGAAGACCAACCGGCAGGTGACGCTGGTAGGGTTTGGCGATGCCAAAAGCGATCCGGCGCGGGCCGACCTGCTGTCGAAACTGCGGGCCATGGCGGTGCGGCGGGAACTGGTGAAAAGCGGCGTGGTGTTTCGCGAGATCCGCGGCTTTGGCGCCGAGATGCCGGTGGCGGCCAACAGTGCGGATGAAGGGCGGATCAAGAATCGGCGGGTTGAGGTTTGGGTGTATTGAATGGCGAAAGGCGAAAGCGTACGCCGATCCCCTGTAGGAGCGAGCTTGCTCGCGATGGACGTTTAGGCAACGCGTTCATTCAGACAGCACGCGTTATCGTTATCGTCCATCGCGAGCAAGCTCGCTCCTACAGGAGCCGAATCAGCCGAGCAGCTTCTCCAACTGCGCCGTGGTATCCACCGCCCCCAACGTCTTGGCCGCATCCAGCGCGGACACGCCATTGGCATCCTTGGCTTTCGGATCAGCCCCCTTGCTGATCAGGTAATCGACGATTTCCACGCGGTTGAACATCGCCGCCATCATCAGCGCCGTGCGACCGTCAAACGACGAGCCTTCCACTTGCGCGCCACCTTCGACCAGCGCCTTGACCACGGCCAGGTCGCCCTTGAACGCTGCGCCGGCAATCGGGCTCTGGCCGTTGTCGTTGCGGATTTCCGGGTCGGCCTTGTGCTCGAGCAGGACTTTCACGGTTTCCACATGGCCGTGGTAAGCGGCCAGCATCAGCAAGGTGTCACCCTTGTGGTTACGCAGGTTCGGCGGCAGGCCTTTGGTCAGCAGCGCAGCCATCATGGCCGCATCGCCCTCGCGCGCCTTGTTGAAGACCTGTTCGGCAAACTCGGCGGCTTCTTCGGGGGTCATCTGGCGGCTTTGATCGGACATTTGAGACTCCACTCACAGTTATTCGCAAAGCCGACAGTTTCCCGAGCGGCCCCGACACTGTCACTTCTTTTTTCTCAAGGCGTGCCATAGCCACATTCAATAGCGGTACTTGCCACCGTGAATGTCCGCCAGCAATTGTTCAGTGACCTGCACGTAAGTCTCGGTCCCCGGCAACCAGGCGTAGATCGGATCATCTCCGGTTTTGCCTGGGTCGAAGGCTTCATCCTTGAGCCGGGTCTTCTGGTATTTGAAGGTGCCCGTGGTTTCCATTTTCACTTTCACCCGCAGGAACAACGGCACCGCATACGCCGGCATGTGCTCGCGGGCGAAGGCCAGCAGCTCGCTGAAATCCAGGGTTGCCAGGGATTCGGCGGGTGTGATCGCCGCCATCCCGGCGCGCCCGTTGGTGTTGCGCACTTCTACGCCATAGGCCACGGCTTCGGAAATGTTCGGGTGCTGCAGCAGGATGTTCTCGACTTCGGTGGTCGAGACGTTTTCACCCTTCCAGCGGTAGGTGTCACCGAGGCGATCGACGAACTGCGCATGGCCAAAACCGATATTGCGCAGCAGGTCGCCGGTATTGAAGTAACGGTCACCCTTTTCGAACACGTCGTGGAGCACGACTTTTTCGGTCTTCTGTGGATCGGTGTAGCCGTCCAGTGGCGCCTTGTCGTCGATCTTCGCCAGCAACAGCCCCTGCTCGCCCTTGGCCACCTTGCGCATGAAGCCTTTGGCATCACGCGTTGGCGCACCGCTGTCGTGGTCGTAGGCCGCCAGTTCCCAGGACATCAGGGAAAAACCGACGGTGTTGTCGAAGTTGAGAATGTTGGTGAAGCCGATATTGCCGTCGCTGGCGGCGTACAACTCGCAGATGTGGTTCACGCCAAAGCGCGTCTTGAATTCGCGCCACGCACCGGGGCGCAGGCCGTTGCCGATCATTTTCGTCACGCCGTGCCGGTTGTCGTCGGCGCTCGGCGGCTGATCGACGAGGTAGCGGCACAACTCACCGACGTAACCGAGGGTGGTCGCCCGGTAGTTGCGCACATCGCTCCAGAACTGACTGGCGCTGAACTTGCGGCGAATGGCAAACCCCGACGCCCCGCTGATGGCCGAGCCCCAGCACACGCACAGCCCGGTGGCGTGATAGAGCGGCAACGTGCAATAGACGATGTCTTCGGGGCGCATGTCCAGCGCGATCAAGCCAAAGCTCGCGGAGCTGCGCATCCAGCGGCCATGCTTGAACACGCCGGCCTTGGGCAATCCGGTGGTGCCCGAGGTGTAGATATAGAAACACGGGTCGTCGAGAAAAACCTGCTGGCTGCTGGCGGGGTTGTCGCTGGGGCTGTCCGCCGTCGCCGACATCAGGTTGATGAAGCCGTCGGGCGCAATGCCCGGTTGGTTGTAAGTGTCTCGGTCGGCGACAAACCAGGTGCGCGCCGCGTCGATCGAAACCCGCTCGCGCACCACCGAAAACGCCGGGACCAGCTCCTCACCGACGATGATCGCCGCAGGCGCCACCAGGTTCAGGCTATGGGCCAGGGTATCGCGAGTCTGCGAGGTGTTGAGCAAGGCGCTGATCGCGCCGACCTTGGCCACCGCCAGGATCGTCACCATCAGCTCCGGACGATTCTCGATGAAGACCGCCACCACGTCGCCCTTGCGGATGCCTTGGGCAATCAAGTGATGGGCAATGCGGTTGGCCCACTGATTGACTTGTGAATAGCTGAGTTTCACGGCGCCCTGCAGCAACGCCGGACCCTCGGGATTGCGCAACGTTGCCTGCTCGAAGCTCCAGCCGAGGCCACACGGTTGGGTCGGGTCCTTGACGTTGGCGGCCTTCATGCCCTTCACCACCCGCGGGATGGCCTTGGCAATCGAAGGCAGCTTGCGGAGCATCATGCCCCAGGTGATCGTGTCGTTCGTCGTGCGGCTCATGGTGATTCCCGTGCGATTTTTTATTGTCGGGCGACGGTGATTGGGCCCGAAAATACGTCAACGGTTCTTGAGCTGTACACGCGGTTTTTGAAATGTTTTGTATCCGCGCCGACATGGTGATCGCCGAGGTGTTGATTGGTTCCATGCAATCGACTCCAACCTCGCAAAATGCAGGATGCACGATGGCCATTCATGCAGATTGCACGAAAACAAAAAATCGACTAAAAATTAACTTGTTGATTTATAACGATTTTTAAAAATTCAGGTGCTGGCACAATCACTGCAACTACCTCTGCATGCTTGCCATTCAAGAGCTTACGGAGCTGATAGACATGAACCTGATCCAAGAAAAATTTTCGTCCCTGTTCTCCAACTTCGAAGTGACCACCCAGCCTCGTCCGGACGGCGGCATTCTGCTGACCCTGCGCAGCACCGAAGGCAAAGTGTTCAAACGCTCGATTTCCTACCAGCAATTGCATGCCGGTGATCAGCTGTCGTGGGTGATCAGCGCCATCCGCCGTGACCTGGCTGAACAGGCCAGCGAACTGCCGCAGATTTCCATGCTGCAGAGCCAGCAGCGGTTCGCACTGCCGACTTATCATTCGGCGTAAATTGTTTTAACGCTGCAAACAAACAGGCCGTGAAAGCTTTCGCTTCACGGCCTGAGTTGTTTCTGAAGCTGCACCCATCCCCTGTAGGAGCCGAGCTTGCTCGCGATGGCGGTGTGTCAGGCGACATTCATGTTGACTGACAGGCCGCCATCGCGAGCAAGCTCGGCTCCTACAGGTTATGTGGGTTATAGGGTGGACGGGGCAATCCGCGCAAAGCTGTCGACGGTCAGATGCCCCGCCAACTCCCCGCCTTCACGGGCCAGGCCACACGTCGCCATACCCGCCGTACGCGCCGCATCCAGCTCTTCGACGATATCGGACAGAAACAAAATCTGCGAAGCCTCAAAACCAATCGCCTGGGTAATGCGCTGGTAAGACTGCGCCTCACGCTTGGGTCCCGAGGTGGTGTCGAAATAGCCGCTGAACAGCGGCGACAAATCCCCCGCCTCCGAGCAGCCGAAAATCAGCTTCTGCGCCTGAATCGAACCGGAGGAGTAAACAAACAGTTTGAACCCCTCCTGATGCCAGCGCTTCAGCGCTTCGACGGCGTCCGGGTACACGTGGCCTTTCAACTGCCCGGCCTGATAGCCCTGCGCCCAGACCATGCCTTGCAACGCCTTGAGCGGCGTGGCTTTGCGGTCTTCGGCGATCCAGCCCAGGAGGATCTCGATAACGCGCTCGACGTCCGCGTCCGGCTCATTGTTGTCCCGGCGCACGGCGGTCAGTTGCTCGGCCACATCGGCGCGCGTGGCGTGCTGGCGAACGAAGTCCGGCAGGTGTCTGGCGGCATACGGAAACAGCACGTCGAACACAAAACTCACCGCGCTGGTGGTGCCTTCGATGTCGGTGAGAATCGCTTTGATCGGCATCGGCTCAGTCCTCAAGACGCGGGAAGCGGCTGGCGATGTCTTCGCCGGTGAAATTGGCCACCCAGCCTTCAGGATTGTTGAACAGACGAATGGCGACGAAATGCGGATGCTCGCCCATGTCGAACCAGTGCGGCGTGCCGGCCGGCACCGAGATCAGGTCGTTCTTCTCGCACAGCACGGCGTACACGTAATCGTCGATGTGCAGGGTGAACAAGCCACGGCCGGCGACGAAAAATCTTACTTCGTCTTCGCCATGGCGGTGTTCGTCGAGAAACTTGGCGCGCAGCTCGGCTTTTTGCGGGTGGTCGCTGTTCAGGCTGATCACATCGACGGTGATGTAGCCGCGCTCGGTCATGAGTTTGTCGATTTGCTCCTGATACGCGGCGATCACCTCTTCCTGGCTGGCGCCCGGCTGGATTTTCGCCGCCGCTTGCCAACGGTCGAAGCGCACGCCCTGCTCGGCCAGGGTCGAGGCGATGTCTTCGAAATGGGTCAGCACCTTGTTCGGAATGTCAGGGCTTGAGACGTGGTAAACGGACAGGCTGCTCATCAGGGCAACTCCTTAACGGTTCAAGAGAGCGCGCGTCTTCAACTCGCACTCGAACAAAAATTCAAAGGCCTCGATCTGCCGCAGCGCATCGCTCATGCGCGCACCCCAGGTGTAGAGGCCATGACCGCGGATCAGATAGCCGACGCAATCGGGATGGGCTTCCAGCCAAGGCTGCACCTCGGCGGCGAGCCGCGCAATGTCCTGATCGTTGTCGAAAATCGGCACACGCACCCGGGATTCGTGGGTGGATACGCCGCTGAAGGCTTTTTGCAGTTCGTAGTCTTCGAACTCGATGAAATCTTCTGGCGTCAGGCGCGACAGCACCGTGGCGTTCACCGAATGGGTGTGCAGCACCGCGCCGATTTCCGGACGCCAGCTGTAGAGCTGGGTGTGCAGCAAGGTTTCGGCGGACGGCTTCTTGCCCGGCTCCAGGCTATTGCCGGACAGATCCGTGGCCAGCACATCATCGAGGCCCAACTGGCCTTTGTGCTTGCCGGACACGGTCAGCAAGGCTTCGGTCGGCGACAGACGGGTCGAATAGTTGCTGCTGGTGGCCGGCGACCAGCCGCGGCCATACAGAAAACGCCCGGCGTCGATGATTTCCTGGGCGAGGTGTTCACGGGTAAGGCTCATGGCCTGTCCTCTTGCATACGTGTGGCAATGATAACGGCAGCGGCGAAGGCTGCGAGACTGGCAATACTAAAGGTGAACGTGGCCCCGAGGGCATTCCAGCTGTAGCCGGAGTACAACGCGCCCAGTGCGCCGCCGGTGCCGGCCAGCGCGGCGTACAACGCCTGGCCCTGTCCTTGCTGGCGCGCACCGAAGCTACGTTGCACGAATTGGATGGCAGCCGCGTGAAAGCTGCCAAATGTCGCGGCGTGCAGCACTTGGGCAAACAGCAGCACCCAGACAAATTCGGCAAACGAACCCAGCAATAACCAGCGCAGTGCCGCCAGCAGAAAACTCGCCAGCAGTACGCGGCGCACCGAGAAGCGCGCAAGGATCTTGCTCATGGCCAGAAACATCAAGACTTCCGCCACCACGCCGAGCGCCCAGAGCATGCCGATCAATCCACGGCTGTAACCCAATCGCTCAAGGTGCAAGGTCAGAAAGGTGTAATACGGGCCATGGCTCATCTGCATCAGCGCCACACAACCGTAGAACGCCAATACGCCGGGGTTGCGCATCTGCTTGAGAAATCCGTCTCCCGTGATTCGCTCACCCTGAACCGGTTGGGCGTTCGGCACCCACAGGCTGCTGACCACGATCCCGGCCATGATCAGCACCAGCGCCACCGGGTAAATGTCGAGGCTGAGCCATTCGAACAACCGGCCCAGCGCAACCACGGTGATGATGAAGCCGATGGAGCCCCACAAACGAATTTGGCTGTAGCGCTGCGTCTGGCCCTTCAGATGCGCGAGGGTGATGACTTCGAACTGCGGCAACACCGCGTGCCAGAAAAACGCATGTAACGCCATGACCATCACCAGCCAGGCGTAGGACTTGCTGACGAAAATCAGCGAAAACGTAATCAACGTGCAGACCGCGCCGAAACGCACGATGGCCAGGCGCCGGCCGGTGTAGTCACCGAGCCAGCCCCAGATGTTCGGCGCGACACAACGCATCAGCATCGGGATCGCCACCAGCTCGCCGATTCGCGCGCTGGAAAAACCCAGGTGATCGAAGTACAGCGCCAGAAACGGCGCTGTCGAACCGAGCAAGGCGAAATAGAACAGATAGAAACTGGAGAGCCGCCAGTACGGGAGCGCCGCCACGGCCGTCAGGCCGCTGCGGCGTAAAGGTCAGCCATCAAAGCTGACCCAGCACCGGCGTGCTCACGCGCACATCGGCGTTTTGCCCGCGGTGACGCAGCAGGTGATCCATCAGCACGATGGCCATCATTGCTTCGGCAATCGGCGTGGCGCGGATGCCGACACACGGGTCGTGGCGACCTTTGGTGACGACTTCCACCGAATTGCCATGGATGTCGATGGAACGGCCCGGCGTGGTGATGCTGGAGGTCGGCTTCAACGCGAGGTGCGCGACGATCGGCTGACCGGACGAGATACCGCCCAAAATGCCACCCGCGTTGTTGCTGAGGAAACCTTCCGGCGTCATTTCATCGCGATGTTCGGTGCCGCGCTGGGCAACGCTGGCGAAACCGGCGCCGATTTCCACGCCTTTGACCGCGTTGATGCTCATCAGCGCATGGGCCAGTTCGGCGTCGAGGCGGTCGAAGATCGGCTCGCCGAGGCCTGGCATCACGCCTTCGGCGACCACGGTGATCTTCGCACCAACCGAATCCTGGTCGCGGCGCAGTTGGTCCATATAGGCTTCCAGTTCTGGCACCTTGTCCGGATCAGGGCTGAAAAAGGCATTCTCTTCCACCGAATCCCAGGTCTTGAACGGGATTTCGATCGGGCCGAGCTGGCTCATGTACCCCCGAATGACGATGCCCTGGGTGGCCAGGTACTTCTTGGCAATCGCGCCAGCCGCCACGCGCATGGCGGTTTCCCGCGCCGAGCTGCGACCGCCGCCGCGATAATCGCGTTCGCCGTACTTGTGGTGATAGGTGTAGTCGGCGTGGGCCGGGCGGAACAGATCCTTGATCGCCGAGTAGTCCTTGGACTTCTGGTCGGTGTTGCGGATCAACAGGCCGATCGAGCAACCGGTGGTGCGGCCTTCGAAAATGCCGGAGAGGATTTCGACTTCGTCCGCTTCCTGACGCTGCGTAGTGTGGCGGCTGGTGCCGGGCTTGCGGCGATCGAGGTCGCGCTGCAAATCCTCCAGGGAAATCTCCAGACCCGGCGGGCAGCCGTCGACAATGGCGACCAACGCCGGACCATGGCTTTCGCCTGCGGTGGTGACAGTGAACAGCTTGCCGTAGGTATTGCCGGACATGCAGGACGCTCCGTGAAATGAACCTGAATACGTAATGCGCGCCAGTATACGCAGGCTACCCAAGTAGTTCATCCTCGAACCTTATGGGTGCCCGCGAGTCCAACCGGCACCTTTGTGAATGACGGCGTGATGATGCTGCGAGTTTTAGCCTTGAGCCTTACCTTGTTTACCGGCTTTGTACAGGCCACTGTCCTGCAACGGCCGATCACGCTGGATACCGGCACCGGAGAGCTTTTCGGCTCGTTGTTGCTGCCGAAATCCGACAAACCCGTGCCGGTTGTCCTGATCATTTCCGGCTCCGGTCCTACGGATCGCGACGGCAATAATCCCGACGGCGGGCGCAACGACAGCCTCAAGCGCCTCGCCTGGGTGCTGGCCAAACACAACATCGCCAGCGTGCGTTACGACAAGCGCGGCGTGGCGGCGAGCCTCGCAGCGACCCCGGATGAACGCAATCTGTCGGTTGAGGCCTATGTGGCCGACGCCGAAGCCTGGGGCCAGAAGCTCAAAGCCGATCCGCGATTCGGCCCACTGATTCTGTTGGGCCACAGCGAAGGCGCGCTGATCGCCAGCCTCGCGGCACCGACCGTCGATGCCGCGGCGGTGATTTCCATGTCCGGCAGCGCCCGGCCGATCGATCAGGTGTTGCGCCAGCAACTGGGCAATCGCCTGCCGCCGCCGCTGATGCTGCGCAGCAACGAATTGCTGGACAGCCTCAAGGCCGGCCGCACCGACGACAATGTGCCGCCGCAGTTGCAGGTAATTTTCCGCCCGAGTGTGCAGCCGTACCTGATTTCGCTGTTCCGCCAAGACCCGGCGGCGGCGTTCGCCAAATTGAAAATGCCGGCGTTGATCATTCAGGGCAGCAATGACATTCAGGTCGGTGTCGATGACGCCAGGCTGCTCAAGGCCGCCAAACCCGACGCCGAACTGGCACTGATCGACGGCATGAACCACGTCATGCGCATCGTGCCCAACGACGTCAAACGGCAATTGGCCTCTTATAAAGATCCGCAATTGCCGCTGGCCGCCGAGCTGGGCACGCGAATCCTCGGGTTTATTGACGGACTTCGCTCCAGTTAAGCTCTTTTGCCCTCCAGTACTGAAAAAAACGGCCGATAAGCCTTTGTCGCCAGCGTTATGACTGGCGACAAGCTGAGCTTGGACAGGATCTCGCCGTTATGACTGATACCCCGACTTCACCCGACACCACCGCTGAAAAAGACGCACCGCCAGCGGTCGAGCTGCCGTGGGCGGACGTCCACGTCGAGCACCACAAGATGCTCCGTCTGGCGCCGTTGCAGACCGATCGCAACACCGGCGGGCGGCCATTGCGCTTTGTCGAATTCGGCTACGCCGAACGCAACGACAAGCAACACAGCCTGTTGCGCATGAACATTTCGCTGCCCGGCCAGCGGGTGCGCAAGGAACAGAACCACCTCGACGTGTGGGTCGATCACGCCAGCAAACGCGTGCATTTCGGGCCGGACAGCGGTTTGCAGATCGAACCAATGAACCGTGGCATCGGGCGCTACATGGCGGCCCAGGGCATTACCTGGGCGAAAAAGCGCTGGCCCGGCTACACCGTCGACGGCACCGACCTGAACAACAAGGACGCGCTGAACGAAGACACGCGCCTGCGCCGCGATCATTTTCTGAAAGCGCATGGTTTTGAGGTGGCGTATGCCGATGCCCAGCATTTGAAGGGCAGCGTCAAAGAGGTGCAGGTCGGCGACCTGCTGGCCGACTGGAACAGCGAGAAGCTGCAACAGGTGGAAATTCTCGAAGCGGCGCAGATGCTCCAACAGGCTGAGCAGAATCTGGCCGAGCAGGAAGTAAAGCTGAAGAAGCACGAGGAAAAGGTCAGCAAGTACAAGCGTGAAGACGCGGGGCTGCGTTTCACCATTACATGCCTGGTGGCGTTTGCGGTGTTTCAGGCGGGGTTGTTGATCTGGATTGCGACGCACCGCTGAAGGCTTGAGATCGCGGCGCGGCCGTTCTTTGTAGGAGCGAGCTTGCTCGCGATGGACCTGAGCGCGACGCGTTTTTCCAGTAAACACGCGTTATCGTTGACGTCCATCGCGAGCAAGCTCGCTCCTACAAGGGATAGCGTCCTTGAGTCAGACGCGGGACGCGAACAACGCCTGATGCTCGCGGCACTGCTCGGCGCTCAACATGAACACGCCATGCCCACCGCGCTCGAAATCGAGCCAGGCGAAGTCGACTTCCGGGTACAACGCGTCAACGTGAACCTGGCTATTGCCCACTTCGACAATCAGCAAGCCCTTCTCGGTCAGGTGATCCGCCGCTTCGGCGAGCATGCGGCGCACCAGGTTCAAACCATCATCGCCACAGGCCAGGCCCAACTCGGGTTCGTGCTGGTACTCCTGCGGCATGTCGGCGAAGTCTTCGGCATCGACGTAAGGCGGGTTCGACACGATCAGGTCGAAACGCTGCCCCGGCAAACCGTCGAAACCATCGCCCTGAACCGTGTACACACGCTCATCGGCGCCATGACGCTCGATATTCTTGTTGGCCACTTCCAGCGCTTCGAACGACAGGTCGGCCAGCACCACTTCGGCGTTCTGGAACTCATAGGCACACGCGATACCGATGCAACCGGAGCCGGTGCACAGGTCGAGAATCCGCGCAGGTTCGGCGCCGAGCCACGGCTCGAAACGCTTTTCGATCAGCTCGCCAATCGGTGAACGCGGGATCAACACACGCTCGTCGACAATGAACGACATGCCGCAGAACCAGGCCTCGCCCAGCAGGTAAGCGGTCGGGATGCGTTCTTCGATACGACGCTTGAGCATGCGTTGCAGTCTGACCACCTCGTCCTCTTCGAGGTTACAGTCGAGGTAACTGTCAGCAATTTCCCACGGCAGGTGCAACGCACCCAACACCAGTTGACGGGCTTCGTCCCAAGCGTTGTCGGTCCCATGGCCGAAAAACAGATCCTCCCCATGGAAGTGGCTGACGGCCCAACGGATATGGTCGCGCAGGGTACGAAGTCGGGAAGTGATCACGGGGGCAAACTCCAAAAAAAACGACTGGCGATTCTAACAGCCAAAACGCGCCACGACGACGCAGGAAAAACATCGGCCCCGATGTAGGACGCATCCATTTTTCGCGCTGGCTATTGAACAAAACGAGTATCTTGACAACGCTACGGGCCAGCAACGACGGCCCCTGCGATGGTAGCGATTCACAGAAGCGCTCAGCCAGAGGACAATGTCGCAAAAGCCCCACTCCAAGGAGCCCCAGAATGTCCGTTCCAAAAACGATGTTTCAACTCAGCGGCCGCGGTTATGCAGCAGCCAATCTGGGCCATGCGACCCTGGTTATCATCGACGCCCAGAAAGAATACCTCAGCGGCCCCCTGGCCCTGGTCGGCATGGATACTGCCGTCGCGAACATCAAGCAACTGGTGAGCGCTGCCCGCGCCGCCGGCCGGCCGATCGTGCATGTGCGTCACCTTGGCACCGTCGGCGGGCTGTTCGACCCGCAAGGCGAACGCGGCGAATTCATCCCGGGCCTGGAACCACAGGCCGACGAAACCATCATCGGCAAACTGCTGCCGAGTGCGTTTCACGGCACCGAACTGCTGGAGCGCCTGCAGAATCTCGGTTCGCTGGACCTGATCGTGTGCGGTTTCATGAGCCATTCCAGCGTCAGCACCACCGTTCGCGCCGCGAAAAACCTGGGCTTTCGTTGCACCCTGGTTGAAGACGCTTGCGCAACGCGGGATTTGCCCTACAAGGGCGGCGTGTTGAGCGCAGACCACGTTCAACAGACCGAAATGGCGATCATGGCGGACAACTTCGCCACCCTCGCCCTGACCCACGATCTGATCTAATTGACGCTTGATGAGCGGTTCATGCCGCCGCTCATCCGCAAAAGCCTCTCATTAGCTGTAAATGTCATAGCCTCAGGAACATCCCGGTCAACTCCCGGTCGAAGGGCCGATACCCATTGAGGAAGGTCGGAATGAAGTTATCCGATGGTTTTGACGCACGCCGCTTGCGGCCCAAAGGCCAAAGCAACTGGCGTTTTCGATTCGGCGCAGCGTTCGCTGCCCTGCTGGCAACGTGCGGTGTGTTGCTGGCGATGGCCGGCGCCGCCAGCCTGCTGGGACGCCCGCCGGCACTCGGCGAGCTGAACGCCAGCCCGCTGGGCTCGGCCATCATTCTGGCGGTCGGGCTGTTCCTGCTCTACCTGGGCGTGTGGCTGTGGCGGCGTTGCCGTCGCCGCGCGCGCCAGTCGCAAGAGTTGAACATGTCCCCGCATTTGATGAAAAAACACGACTGAATTGAAGGCTCGGCATGTTGGCGGGCCCCAATTGTTATCGATCGTGTCTCGACTTGGGTAAACTGGCCGCCCTTCGCGGAGGCTGACATGCACGACGACGATTTTTCCCTGTTCAAAAGCGCGATCCAAGGCGTCAAGCCGATCAAGCACGACCGCGCCGAAACCGGCAAACCCAAGGCTGACCGCGCGCAGATCGCCAAGCTGCGTCAAGCCGCCACCGTGCGCACCGATGCCACCACCGTTGACGGTCTGTCCGATCAGTTCGTGATCGATGTCGGCCCGGAAGACGAGTTGATGTGGGCGCGCGACGGCGTGCAGGAAAGCCAGATGCGCAAGCTCAAGATCGGACAGATCCCGTTCGAAGGCAGCCTCGACCTGCACGGCATGAGCGTGGAGAAGGCCAGGGAAACCCTCTGGGCGTTCCTGGCCGAAGCGACCAAATTCGAAATCCGCTGCGTGCGCGTCACCCACGGCAAAGCCGTGCGTCTGGACGGCAAGCGGCCAATGATCAAAAGCCACGTCAACACCTGGCTGCGCCAGCATTCACAAGTGCTCGGTTTCACCTCGTGCCAGGCGAAACATGGCGGTGCCGGAGCGGTTTATGTGATGCTCAAACGCACCATGATGGAAGGTCGCGACGAGTAAAGCTGTTGCGTCAAGCTTGCAGCACCGTGTTTGCCACCGTACCCTTGCCCTTTGCGTAAAATCCCACAGGTAGTTTCATGTCCCTGGAACAGAATTACACCGCGATTCTAAAGGGGTAAGGCAAAGTAACAATAGTCAATGATTCCGGGCACTTAATTACTTAGGCGTACCCGGTTTTGACCTGCTTTACACGGTCATTGGTACAAAAAATGGTACAAGATCCGACCGACTCGCAGGTAGTGTCACTCCGAGATCACGCAACAAATTGGCCCGGCTCTACTTCGCGTCTGTGTTAGGGTCACGCGATACAATCTGACACCCAGTTTCCCCTGCTGCCTGTCGATCCCGCTTTAAGGCTGGTTGACAAAGGTGTCAACGACCACCAAGATAGGTTTAGCAGAAATCGGGCATAATCTGCCCCCAATCACTAGGAGATGAGCCATGACTGAGATCATTATCAAGCGTGAAGAGTACGAAGGTCTGTAAAAGCCCGCTCATTAATCCCTAAAAAATGGAGGCCATTGGTCTCCATTTTTTTCGTCGAGAATTTCATATGGAAATGCTTTGCCAATCTGTCTCGCCGCTACTCACAGATCTTGGTTCTGAAGTACTACGCAATGTTCTCTTAATTTTTGGCCTGGCAACGGCAATCGCATCTGTCTGGACGAGCAAGGTCATAGCCAAGCGAAAGCAAACAGCTGATCTGATGTTCGGCAGCCGAACAGACGATCAATTGAGAGATGGATACGCTGTGATCCGACAGCTCCATGATGATCCGAACGGCAACATTCGAGCGATCTTATCTGATAAAAAGGCCATCCCTGACGATCCGGTCGAAGCAACTAAATACGAGAAGCAGAAAGAAAATTCCGTAAAAGTCAGCTACGTATTGAATTATTGGGAACGGATAAGCATCGGTATTGATGAAGGTATTTATGACGAGCGTATGCTGAGGTACGCAAGCAATACCAGCCTAATCAATCTATACACCCAGTCGCTGCCATTCATCGAAGCTGTTCGTGAACGCTCACGCGTACCAACTTATTTTGTGGATATCGAGCGACTCGCGCTTCGCTGGAAAAGTATGCCGCTGAAGCCTAAGAAGATTAAGAGAATTAACCTGATTTGATTCGCCCCACTCGCTTTGTTCAGAATTTGGATCGTGTTAAAGCCTGGGATGCCGCATAAAAATAGACCAAGGCCTTTTAAATCAAGGCCTTGAGTTCGAAATCCCCCTCTAAAACCACCCACTTTTGCGACTCTTTGGAACCCAATAAACATTGGTCCAAACGGTTGCGTTTTGGGGAAGAATTGTCAGCAGCTTTCCACCCTCCCCGGCGTCCTGCCGAACGAACACAAACCTCAAATCCTACTGCTCGTCGCCGCACCCTCGCCCAATCATCGCGGCTCGATTACTGTATATCCAAACAGTACAGATAAGGCCTCACCGTGGACACACACGAAATCGAAGACACCAGCGACTGGCTGGGCTCGCCCTCCCGGCTGGAGACTGTCCAGCATTATGCGAGCATGCTCGAGGAAGACATCCAGGCGCTGAAGCGGGAGCTGCGCGCAGCGAAGGAAAACATTTCAGGCTTGGTCAAAATGAACGACGAGCTTTCGGCGGATCTGACGAGAGCCCGAGCATGGCTGGCGAACCGAGAAGCCGAAACCACTGTGCAATTGGGCGAGATCCAAAGCCTTACCTTGGTCTTGTCCCAAAAGGAAAGGATCATTCGCGAGCTGCAGGCGCGAATGCCCATCAGCGATTCACTTCTCTGACGTATGCCTGGCACGCCTTCAGCGCAATCAATCCTTGGTCGCCGGCATCGGTGATGGCGACAATTCGTTGAGCATGCGCTGGGTCAAGTCGGGCGCGCGTTCCTCCATGAACCACGCTGACGGTTTCGGAACCGGTGAGCACTGAACAGCCACTGGCTGAATCCGCGGCGTCGATAAGGACTGACAGGCGCAGATCAGAAGTGGCAAGGCGATCGCGCAGACGAGCTTGATTGGTTTGAGCATCGCTCAGTTCCTTGTGGTGGGTTTGGTCGCTCGCCGCCAGACGCTGCTCCAGCGCAAGGCGCTTGTCCTGATCGGTGCGCACCTGAACAGCGGCCGCATTGCTGATGCCAGTCAGATCGGACTGGTGCAGTCGGGCCTGCTCGGCAAGCTGCTTTCCATAGCGCCAGTCCTGCACCTTCCATGTGCCAGCTGCGGCGCCACCCATCAACACCGCAACCAACACCAACAGAGCTATCAGCTTCTGCGCCGCAGTCATCAGGGCACATCCTTGAAGAAGACGTGACCACCAATCTTCACCGTCTGTTTTGCCCCCTTCGTCCATGTCGGCGCCTTCATCATCGCAGAGGCGTAGTAGTGCGTGGCGCCGCCGGTGGGATCTGGCACCTTCCCATCGATCACCTGGTCAGCCGCAATCCGTGCCTGCGCCAGCTCTCGAAATTGGATCTGTTTAATGCCGATCAAGAACACGTAGTTCGGGTCGTTCTTGTTCCAGCAACTGAACTGGTACGACTTCTGGCACACACCGGCGTAGCCCTCGCCCCACCATGATTTGTCCTTGCCGTCGTTCACGCGGTTGCGGATAGTCCAGGCCACAGCGATCTGGCCGGCCAGGCTTTCGCCGCGCGCCTCCCCCCACAGAGTGCGGGCGAGGATGTCTCGGTCTTTTTCGGTAACTGGCATTGCTTTTCTCCGGGCACAAAAAAACCGCTCAATGGCGGCCTGTTTACAGCTTCTACGGCTTACGGCCAGGGATAGAGTTGCTGGATTTCCTCGAAGCGAGAAATACCCGCATCACGTATCGCCTCCCAGCCGTTCTCGCCCATCGCCTGCATGCGCTGCGCTTCGGAGAAATAGCGGTCGCTACCCGTCAATGGCTCGGCATAGGCCTGCAAGCGCAGTACTTCGATTTCCTCGCGGGAGAGCGGCAGCAAAGGTGGTAAGTCAACCCAGGCCGGGCGACCATCAACAGAGCCAAGCCGTTTGCTTTCAGGCGGGGGTTGCTTCCAGTACTTAGCCTGCTCTTCACCATCAAGAAGGACCGCAGCAGCAGGCCAGCGTTCTTCCGGGTAGGTGCCGTCATCCCTAAATTGAGCCGGGATGAAGCCGAGTGTTTCTGGATTAAAATAAACCATGGTTAGTATCCTATGCAGAGGGCGCGTGGGATGGCCGTACCAGAAACACCTGTTGGGTTCCCGACGGTGAGACTGGCCTTCGATGTTGTGAGCCCTGTCGGCGACTCAAATGCAACCATCGCAGCGCCACTAACATATTTGGCAGTTGGGATCACAGCCACCACTCCATTAGGAAACGTTATAGGGAAGTTGACGTCCTGAGCGGCGGACCCGCCGCCTACAACAGTCGCGCTAACGCCTGAAGCCCACTGAAAGATTAATCCGCCAGGTACGTCGGGGATGCGGATATAGTCGCTGGCTGCGAAAGTTCTCTTCGGGAACCATGCAGTAATAAGCGCCAGTACCCCGGCCGGATTGGACATCACAGTTGTCAGTACGCCGGCCAATTGCTCGGGCGACGTGCCAAATCTGGAGATACCTTTGATCGTTGTGGTCGCATCTGCAGCGCCAGCTGCAATCAGCTTCTTGATGGCGGCAACCAGCTGATTGTTGGCGGCCTTGTTAAGAGGAATTGCTGGAACAACCGCCGGGTCGCTGATTACAGAGATGATCTCTTCTTGTATGGCGTTTGCCCAATCGTCGGTAACCATCGTGGCTTGTACACCACCAACCGGATCGCCATCGGTGAACCTGTTGTCGGCAGTAGCTCCAGGCCCGTCAATTCTGTGCATGCGTCAATCTCCGTAGGCGAAGAGCGCGATCGTGTGCGCTGGCTTCAATTGATTTATTTTGCATTCGAGGGTGTCGTTACCCCAGGTGCGCAACCTTTCCCCCACGGCAGACCGGCCAACTCGGAAGCTGGTTACTGTTACTTCGGGGGCACGGATCAGCCATGTGAAAACCCATGGCCCGTTTGTAAGGGAGTCACCTGCGCGCGACATGCCCACCCTGAAAGGTCTGAACTGCTCGATCGTCACCGTGTACCCAAGCGATGCGGCCAGCTCAATGAAGTACGCGGCGGATTGACCGCCGGTACTGGTGAGCTTGGTCAGCAATGCGTTTCGGCGCCCCTGCAACGTCTCCTCGAGGACGCCCGAACACTTATCGGGAAGCCCTGCCACCCGCTCCCAATCCGACAGCAACTCTGCCGACGTGGTTGGGTTTGCCTCCTGTGGCAAGACGCTGGCCCGCCCATCGACGCGTGCGAGCTCGATCGACATGCCGTCGAGGAGATCATGCAAAGTGGTGCCTGGATCGCGAGGGAAGGCCTGACCAGGTGGAAGCAGCGCTTTTAGCTGCTCCCTGTATTCAGCAGCTGTCGGCATTGCGCCTCCTACAGGGCAGAAAAGGTGAACGTTCCGGGAACAGCCATGTGCCCAGCAGCGTGCGTAACGTCCGCGGTGGGCGCGTCGATCCGGTTGTTATCCTCGCCCGCAGCCAGTGACACGGCTTCGTGCAGGCGGCTGACCAGAATCACACCGCCTGGCTCAGAGTCACGATCGATGAGGTCACCAACCTCAGCACGGACTGCGTTCTGAACAGCAGTGGTGTTCGGCTGAAGCTTGATGTTCATGTTCAGCGGGTCGGGTATAGGCGCCACAACGAAGACCTCTGCTGTTACTGGCGCGCGCTCATTGATGTATGCCTGCACCTCGGCGACCTTTGCTGGCGATGGGATGATGTCCTCATCCTCGTCGCAGACGAACATCACCGTCACGGTGCCGACGCCCATCTGCTGCGGGTAAACCCAAACTCGAGTTACACCCGCCACTTCCAGCGCCCACTGTTCGTAGTCGGACTTCGCCCCGCCGTGTGGGGGCTGTTGAATCCGCGCCAGCAAGCGGGCCAGCAGTCTTTCGTCCGACTCAACGTCGACACCACCCTCAAGCTTGGTGGTGGTCACCCCTGTCGATTGAACGCCTTCGACTGGTGACAGCAAGAAGATGGGCAGGCCTGTGCCGAAATTGCCCTGCTCGCCAGCCTCCAGCGCCAAGACCGGAAAGCTCAGCGAGCCACCGCTGAATGTCGAATCCGCGAGCGCCTTGTACTGCACTCTGTCCTGTCGCTGCACAATCGTGCCGGCGAGAACGGTCGAAGTAGCTGCGCCCGGGAAAGCCACCTGACCACCAGCAAAGCCGGCCGTCTTCGGGATGACTTTCCAGATCGCAGCCCAGCGCCGCAGATATTCGCCCGTGGAAGTGTCGATGATCGTTTGCTTGGCTATCCAGTCGAGGTAGCCGTACAGCAGGTGGACGGCACCAGCCTCAGACTGGCCAACAACCCCAAGCAGAGATCGGCGCAGCACCGCGCTGTCGACACCCGTCACCCGGCTGCTGATGTCCGTGATTACTCGGTTGATCAGCTCGGTTAATGTGGGTCTTGCAAATGGCATCAGGCAGACCTCTTCGCGGCTTGAGCCGCCCATTCGTAGTTGAATCGATAACGAACCGGCGAGCCGGTTGGCTTGTAAATATCGACGAGGATCAGCATCCAGCCTTGGGCTATAAACTCGGCGGTGACATCGACGCGAGTCGCGACCAAGTCTTCAATCATCCAGGCCAGCGCTTCGCGGCAATACTGCTGGGCACGGCTCAAGACTTGAGGCAGTTGCTTTTCACGGGCCAGAAGCCAGAGCAGCGAACCGGTCTGATCAGACGGTGAAGCGTTGCTGATATCGCCCCAGTAGCCCCGCAGATCGTCTTGCGGAAGCTCGACCGGGATCTGTTCAGGACTGGCGCGACGATCGGTGAAAAGGCTAATGATCACGGCGGTTTCGAGGCCGTCGTCGCGAGCCAGATCGAAGCCGGACAAAACCAACTCCCCGCCGTTTTCGGTCATTACCATCGCGGCATCGGCCATCAGTTAGGTACTCCTGCGCCACCGCTGGCATGTGTATGGGTGCTGTCGACGCGCTTGCCGTTGTTCGTGATCATCCCCGTGGAATCGAAGTTCCCCAGGATTTTCATGTTTCCGACCAGTTCAAGGTCGCCGATCAGCTTGATCGTCGGCGCCAGCACTTCGGCGTGCTGAACCGCTGTGACTTTCACCATCTCGCGCAGCAGCTCGATCTTGTTGCCCAGGTCGTCATAAATCGCGACTTCGCCGGCCTCCAGCGGAATCCGGTACCGGCGATCATCGATCACAAGAACAATGCCCTGCTCACGGTTTCCGCCATTAAATGCGACGGCGCAGTCGCCGCCGGTTGGGTGGCTGGTGAAGCCGTAGTTCTGCATGTGCTCCAAGCCGTCGCGTAGCTCGTCCTTGAGCAGTTCGACCTGCACCTGTTGCCGAGGGCCGGTGTCGGTAACGCTGCGCAATACGCCGCGACCGAACATCATCCTTACCCGGCTACCTAATTCTCGGAGAGCGTCACTCATTTATTTCGATCCTCTTCCGGGATTGCCTCACGCCAAATGTTTCGCGAGCCCTTCTTACTTTTTTTGGATTGCTTACCATCTGGTGGCTCAGGATCGAATGCCTGCGGGCTGACGATTTCGAGCTTCGCAGTGGTACCACCCTCGCCTCGCTCGTAGGTCACCTGACGGATGAGCATCCAGCCATCCATACGAAGCCAGGACGACCGCACATAGACCAACAACCCAGGTTCCCAAAGCGGGCCGTCTGGGCTCTGGCGCCAGCCCTGCACAGAAACACTCGCGGCGGCTCCCTTGCCGATCCGGCTGTTCGCTTCCCAGGTGGCGCGATCCTTGAGGCTCGATGATGTTCCCCCCGTCTCGGCGACCAGCAACATCGGCCGATATCGCTTGATGCCACTGTCGGTGACCGCGCCCTCGATATGCGCCTCGGTCTCCCCGGTGCTGTCGGGGCTGTAACTGGACTGACCTTTCACCAGGTAGCTGCTGAAGCGCTGGCTGTGATCGATCGTTCCGCTCGCGCTCAGGATGTTTTCACCCTGGACCAGCGAAGCGGATGCGCGACGTACACCTGCGCGGGTGATCAACAAACCGCCGGCGCCGTCCGGCATCAACAACGCTTTGCGCTGGCGGGCGTATCGCTCGATAGCTTTGAATGCTGTCTCTCCCTGTTGCAGCTTGCAGACTGGAAACGGCTCGCCCACATCAATATCGGCAATCACCTTCACGTCGAATGGCGCTGCGAGAATCTGCGCGAACCTGAGCAAATCGATGTTTTTCCACTCGTCCGGGGCGTGCACGGCGCTGCAATCGACGAGGTCGGCGACTTTGTCCCGGCCTTGGATATTGATGGTGTGGTCATTGGAGCCGTACGAGGGTTTGAAGATGTCGACGTAGCCAACCACCATTCGGAAGCTGGCCAGCCGAACCTCGCACTTGTCACCAGGGATGATCGGCCACGGCTCCAATTGG
This sequence comes from Pseudomonas sp. LBUM1651, assembly GCF_059716135.1. Taxonomy (NCBI): domain Bacteria; kingdom Pseudomonadati; phylum Pseudomonadota; class Gammaproteobacteria; order Pseudomonadales; family Pseudomonadaceae; genus Pseudomonas; species Pseudomonas sp. LBUM1651. The sequence goes on from NZ_CP166805.1 coordinate 3,992,914, forward strand.
GCGGCGGAACTCTCACTCCCCTCCCATCTTTCGGTGAGCGTGGCAGTGAAAGCAGTGGTCGCCGCGTCAATTGCCCGGGTCACGCCGAGTGACGTCCAGCCGGAGTAGTTCATACCATTGACCAGCAGTTCGAGGTCATCCATCTGCAAGAACCTCGAGCTGGTTACCACCCATCAGGAAGCCAGGGTGAGGCGGATTGTTTCGGGCGGCGATTTCGTCGGCCCGGCCGGCATCGCCATAAATCTGGTAAGCCACCAACAGAGACGGCAATGTTTCCCGAGGTACGTACTGAACAATGCGAGCAAGGTCTTGCTCTGGATTTGGAACAGCCTGAACTACGCTGGTGCGCAAATCCGAGAGCGCAACGTAAACCTCGTCGTTTGGAGTTGTCTCTGCTTCGGTGTCGATGCGGCCAACCAGGTCCTCGCGGACTTTGATCGCCGCTTGGTAGCTGTCGTACACGACAGGGCTGACAGATACTTGAGTCACGCCACTCGGTGTAACCGTCGCGGTCTGCGTGACAACCGCGGCTTTGGCAGCCTCGGCTACAGCGACCTGGCGCACCAAGGAATTCATGGCCGTGTAGTTCGTAGCCTGCTGCTGACGACTCGGCGTCGCCGTGCTGCCCGAATAACTGCCGGTCGATCGATCAAAAAGACTGGTCAGCATACTGAATGCGTTGCTACCAAAGGCCGACCGGACCGAACCGATTAAACTCGTAATCCGGTTCACCATATTCAAAGGCTGCTGCACCAAGCTGAACGCATCAGATGCCAACCCTTGGGCTTGCATATAGAAATCAGAAGCGGCCTGAAGGTCGCCGCCGAAAGTCTTTCCGGGAGCCGCCATAAACTCGCCCAGATCAGCAAGGCCAGTTGCAGCCGAGTCCGCGACGTGAGCCGGAAAACCATTTGTAAGGAAGTCCGAAACAAAGCTTTGTTCAGCAGCGGCGGTGACCGTGTTTGCCTTCGCGTCGATCGCATTGACGGTGTCGACCTTTGCCGAAGGGTAAGAGGCCTCGCCTGACTCCAGGAAGGTCAGTTTAACCAGGCACATGCCGCCTTCGTTGGAGCTCTCGCTTACGCCAAGCCCTCGACAGGTGACCGTCATCTCGCCGCGATACGGATGAACCAGAACGCCAGGGCCTGCGGTTTCGCAAGCCTTGATCAGTTCGTCCCGCTGGGTCTGGTATTCAGCGCCGATCAGATACCCGGATACAGAAAATTCACGAGCCTTTCGGCCGAGATCCTCGGTATAAGGAACATCCCTTTGCGCGTGCTCGTGCACTGCTTGGCGGCGACCATGGGTACTGTCGGCTGACTCCACGTAAAATGCCACGCCGCGAAAACTCGCGGGGCGGTAGTTGTCTCGCCAGGTCATGTCCTCGCTCCAGCACAAAGACCCAGCAAATGGCCGGGTGCGGTAAAAGTGGTTGGCAGGCCCCAACACAAACCGCGAATAGCAATTTATGATTGGGCGCACTCATGGTTTTAAAAGGAATTGCGAAGTGAAAATAATCGGAGCTGTATTTCTATCGGTGTTGGTGGGCAGTACTCACGCAGCCGATCGCTTACAAACCGTTCAGGTAGCTGGTCTGTCAGTACCCGGCACGCCTACAACAGGCAAAGAACTGGGATTCACAGACTGCGTCGACAAATACAGCTATTACGAATGCAAGAGGACAAAGCCGACTGTGATCTATGGCGCAAAGGCCAGCACAGCTTCAGTATTTATCGATGGCAAAGACAATTTCTCGACAAGCAATAACGTCTCCAGCGGCCCCAAAGTTTCTGACGTGGCGCCGGACAAGTTGTCGTATAAATCCATTCGGCTGGACTTCCACATTACTGAGCGTGAGTTGCTAGAAAACGCGCTTGTTGCTGACGGATGGCTGAAAAGTGGCACCGGGAACTCACGGGCCTATTTCAAGGAGGGTGTGCCCGCCACTTTCAGCATCCATCGGTCACTTACGCAGCTCAGCCCAATGGATTTAGCCGAGGTGAACAGCCAGGTTGTGGAGCTGAAAGCAAAGGCCGCCGAAGCAGCCAAGGCCAGCGCCAGCGCCACCTCTTTCATTGACGCAATGAAAAAGTAGGTCAGCCAGGTGAAGCCATGGAGTAGCCAAGGTTCGTATCAAACTGCGCGCCTTGACTACCCTCGGTTTTTACCTGAACACCTCTTGGCATGTTCGTAAAGTCCACCTTCACGCGTACTTCAGCTGGATCCTGAGATGCTTGGGTGATCTTGGCCGTAGTATTGCCGACCTGAGCTGCGCGCCGACCGATATCGGCCAGATCCTTTTCAGCTCCAGGAGCAGCAGCCCCGGACTCAGGTGCCTGCGTTTGTGCCGCTGACTGACCTGAGCCAGAGCCATCGCCCGCTGCAATATCGCCCGAAACTTCGATCCCGAGCATTTTCGCCGCCCAGTCAGGAATGGCGCTTTTCATTGCGCTGATTGCGTCCTTGACCTTCGCCCCGAGGATCGCCCCTAAGTCCCAGCCAGTCAGGTACTGGACCAGCCCCATGAACGCCTCGGTCATCAACGTAACGGGGTTATATTCTTTCCACAGCTTCCAGATGCCGTTGATGATCCCGTCGCTGAATGCGGCTTTCACGCCAGCCCACTTCTCTTCAAAGAAGGCCACGATCTGATCCCAGTTCTTGTAGATGATGTAAGCAGCAGCACCCACCGCCGCGATAGCCGCTAGAAACCAGCCAACCGGCGTGGTAAGGATCGCTACGCCCAGCCCCTTGAACGCCAGCGCGAGATTGAAAATGCTGACGATGAGCCCACCACCGATGTACGCACCCAAGGCAGCGAACACGACATTGGCCCCGCCGAAGGTGTCTGACAGCCATCCAATCGCGCTGATGACCGGCTGAATACCGTCGTACAGATCACCAAGGAAGCCGGTGATTTTCTGGATGTTACCCGGCAAATTCTTGGCAAAGCTGGTGGCGAATGCTTCGATCTGAGGGCGATACTTGACGATCGTATCCGTCAGCCATTTACCCATTTTGCTCAGTTCTGGGACAAGCGCGGTACCGATGACGTTACCGGCGCCCTGCAGTGCGAATTTCAGCGTGTCGATTACGTCGCCAAATTCCTCTCCTTGGCGAACTGCGTCGTCGCTCAGAACAATACCAAGCCGAGCGGCCTCTGCTGTCATCTCCCCCAACCCAGCACTACCACCTCGGATCAGCGGCAGAAGCTCAGTCGCGCTCTTGCCGAAGATTTTCACGGCAGCTTGCGCTTGAAGCGCCGGATCCTTAATTTTCGAGATTCGATCAACGAACATGTTGAACTGCTCGTCGGTATTTTTTAAAGAGCCGTCCGTGTTCTTGAGATTAATACCAAGGCCCGCGAACATATCCTTGAACTCTTTCGAGCCCTTTGTAGCGTTGCCTACCGCGAGATTCATTTTCATAAGCGCGCCGGCCATTGTCTCGGCTGACGAGCCCGTGAGCTTTGCGGCGAATCCCAGCTGCTGCAAGCGCTCACGGCTAGCACCAGTGCGCTCAGCGGTGTCACCAATGGCGCCCGTTGCGTCGGCGTATCCATTGATGAAAACACCAAGCGCCGCGCCAGTGATGCCCAGCGTCGCGCCGAGCCCCAATAGCTTTGATGAGCTCTCGCCTACCGCGCTGCCGACGCCACCAACAGCATGGCCGACATTCTTCAGGCTGTTAGTGAAAACTGGCAGGCCGGCGCGATCGAGCGCCTTACTGACGCCGGCACTGGCTGCCTGGACTTTGCCCATGATTCCGCGCAAAGGACCGGTCAGCTGGTCAACGGCCTTGATGATTACGTTTAGTCCGTAGCCTTTGTCTGCCACCCCGTCCACTCCTCTGCCCGCTCAAGCCACCAGTTCAACTCGTCGAAGTCCATTTCCATGACCTCAGAGGGCTGCACGCCCATTACCTTGACGACAGCAGTCACGCCGGACTGCCACCCCCCAGGTGCTTCAGCAAAAAATCGCGCGCTTCCTGAATGATTACACCCTGATCGTCCTCACCCATCTCATCGACGAAAGCCGGTGCTCGCCCAACCATCTTGGAGCCGAGGTCAATAAGGGTGGAGAAATCGAGATCGAGAGCACCGTTGCCCTTGCCGTCCGACGTGACCCGCAGCGAGTAACCCCGCAGGTACTTCAGCTTGCGAGTCACGGTAACCTCAGTGATCGTTTCGCTGCCGAACTCGACCGGTTCGATCAGCACGATCTTTTTTTCCTTCGCCATTACTTGACCTCCTCGGCCGACTTACCTTCAAAACGCGCGCCCACGTTACCCTCGCCGGTGTTGCCCGTGCCTTCACTGGCGTACCAGGCTTCACGCAAGACGATTACTTTGCCGTTGGCCAACTCGAGAGTGATCGTGGATTCGCTGATACCCACCAGCGCCTCAAGACTCATCTCTTGGCGATCAGTAACCTCGCCCTCGATGAACGGGATCTGCGGAACCTCCTTATAGCCGTGGACGCCGTCGGAACCGACAACGCCCTCTTTTTTCGGCAAGCCGAGGTTGTAGGTGAAGTCACCCTTGGCGAAATACATATCGCCGTCGATCTTCAAACTGATGATGCCGCCAATGCGGTTTTTGCCAGCCATGTGATGTTTCTCCCGGAGGCCGCCTTACAGGCGGAATTGAATCTTGTTGGCGACGATCCGCAGTTGGTTGACCAGGTCCGGCGGCAAAAGCATGTCGAGACGATTCGGGTCACTGACGTTGCGCTCAGAGATGAGGTTGGCCTTGAAGTCGTCGATGTTCTCGACGAGCCCGATGTCCTCCCACTCACGGAACTTGGCGATGGCCTCAGCCTTCATCACGTTCGGCGTGACGACGGCTTGGCCAATACCGTAGCGAGTACCGTTGTTTGCCAGCTTGTGGCGCGGGTACTTTCGCAGGACGTAGTCGCGCCAGTCATGGCGGATGAACATCAGAGTGAACATGGTTTCACTGTCTAGGTAACTGATGTCGGACGCGCCGGCGGCGTTGGTTTTGTAAGTGGTGATCAGGCGCTCGACGAGCATGGTGCCGTCGGTGGAAACCTTGCTGGTGGCGATGCCATCGAACAGCAGCAGGTTGCGCTCTTCGTTGGTGAGTCGATCAGCGGCAGCAGGCGGCAAGCACCATGCGTAAGCCAGGTTCTGAATCGGCCGGGCCGGATCGATGGCCGCGTAATACGCCGCAATCGCCATCGTTTCAGCAGCCTTCTCATAAGCCGGCATCGGCTCATCGTTGGCCATGATGATGGTGAGGTGCTGGCTGTTGTGACTGTCGCCGATGGTGCCGAGCGAACCCTGGGTACCGCGCGCGGCCGCAAAGGCGTGCGCCTCGATCTCACGATTCCAAGCGAAGCGACTGTTCAGTTCGGTTTTGATGCTGGCCAGACTGGCGGCGTCGGTGTAAGGAACCGCCCAGGTATGCAACCACTCATCACCGAGGGCGGCCAGCGCGGTGTCCAGCGAAGGGTTGCCGGAACCGTTCGTGAATGCGGTGACGGTGGCACCGACACCAGCAGGCAAAGCCTGACCCGCGTAATAGTTCACCCGCGCATCAAGACTGTTGCCCGCCTCGCCTTTGTGGCGACTGGTCAGTGTCACAGTGGCGGTGGCTGCGGCGGCAGTGACTGGCATATCGGCTGCAGCATTGATTGCGGCGGCAGCCGCAGTGGCAATGGCTGTCGCTGCGTCACCGCTGACAACACCAACCGAAACGCGGCGCCCCGCAATCATCAGTTCGATAGTGCCGGACGCGGTAGCCGGGCCGGTGAAGACCACGGTGCCCGTCGCGGCAACGCCGGCGGCATTGTCGATCAGCGGCATCACCAGCAGTTCGGTGTAGGTGTCGATTGCCATGGCGGCACGCACCATACCGGCGAGCATGGAGCCGGCGCCGAACTGGGTATCCGCTTGCGCAGGGCTGGTCACACGGATCAGGGTATTGGCCGCTGCGAGCCCGGCAGTCAACTTTTGGCCGATCAACAGACGGCGGTAGGTGACAGACTGCGGACCGCGTACGGCCTTGCTGTTGTCGATCTCGCTGACAACGCCCGGCTTACGCAGCGATCCAGGCCCAGGGATGGTGTCGAATCCGAGACTCATTGTTTTTCACCTTTCACGGTTGAGGCCTGGGCTTCAGGCTGTTCAGTTTCAAAAACCACGTCACCGGACGCTTCCTTGCGGATCCAGTAACTGTTCTTTTCCAGCGTCTTGCCTTCTTCCGGCAATGCCTCATAGCTGCCAGGGATCCGCACCAGGCGCCCCTCGACGGGTTTAACCAGCACTCGGGTGGTCATGGGTTCAGGTCCTCTATGATCGTTTTGGCACGATCCGCCGGATTGGGTTGGGCATTGCCAAGGCTGAACTCGGTTTTGATCGACTTCATATCTGGCAGGCTTTCGTTGAAGAGATCGTCGGGGTGACGATCGAAGTACTCGGCCTCGAAGATGAGGCGACAGGCGCCGGTCAAATGTTCTGACTGATCGAGAAGCACCATGCGAGATCGCACGTATTGCAGGTCGTTCGCCGTATCGCCGAGCGTGTCGTCCATGAGCAGCAGCCTTTCGACTTGCCGGGCCAACGTGTCCAGCGTGTCGTCCAGCGCCTCGTTACCTTCGGCGTGGATCTCCACCACCAATTCCACCCGGCGCCGGTATTCCCGCGGCGCCTGGTTAAAAATCTCGCCGGAGTCGTCCATGGTGTAAACGATGATCGCGGGGAGTTCGCTCTGCCATCCGTTGGAAATGAGCGGCGCCACGCGGCTGGCATAGACGCTTGCGCCGGCATTGGTGGCCCCCATCAAGACCGCAACGGCCTGCTTGCGGATCAGTTCTCTTGGGTGAGCCATTTTCAAACCTTCCGGAGGGTAATCGTTACGCCAGCCACACCATCGAACTGAGGCTCGTTGATCATGTACAACACACCGCGCGCCCGAACTCGGTCACGGTTTGTTGGGTTGTTGGGCAGATCAATAAGGCGAACGCCAAGAATCGGGCTATTGGTCGATACCGGCGCGCCCGTCTCCGGATCAACGGTGACGTGAGCGGTATCAAACACGGCTTGGGCCAGCGGCACGCCGGGCTCGATTCCATCGGTCAGCCAGTACACGGCCCCCAATGGATCAAGGGCCGCCGTTGGCTCGCTGAAGGTTCGAATCGAAACGCCGAGCATGCGCTGGGCCATGGAGGCCCAGCCCATTACACGGGCGCCGGGGCAGAAACGCCGTTGAGACGGCAGGCGCCGGTCGCGCTCGGGTTGGCCGCGATCTCGGTTGCCGCGCCCACCAGCACCAGGCCGGTTGCAGAAACGTTGGTGAGCGCCCGGCTGGTGGTGTTCATGTAGATCAGGTCGCCCTGGGCCCAGGCCTGCGCACTGATTTTGGTCAGGCCGAACACACCGCAGAGCTTCAGCACTACCGATGCGCCTGCTACTTCAGTGGTGGCCGCAACGCCAATGAACGCGCCGACTTTGTAGAGCTCGCCCGAGAGGGTACCGCCCGCCGGGGCGATGACGGTGATGCAGTCGCCGGACTGGATAAAGGTCTTCATGCAAGGTCCCCTTCAGAGACTGAAACTGGAAAGACAAAAAGGGCGCCACTTGGCGCCCTTTGGGGTTCAGGTTGAAATGGAGAGTTACGCGCCTGGGTTTTTGTACGCGCCGCGGTAGTCGATCCAGCCAGCACCGAACACGAGGCGCGCCTTGATCTCCATGCCGTCGACTTCGAAGCCTTCGCGGGTTTCAGTGAATACACCCTGCTCACCTTCGAGGTAGGCGTATTCAAAGGTGTCGACCGCACCCGGAGCGGCGTACAGGAACCACTGGTTACCGGTGATGCGAGCATCGACGATTACGGTCAGCGAAGCGTTGCGAACGTCATTGATGTCTGCGTTCTTCGCCGGCACGTAGTTGGAACTGGTGAACTGAAAGGCTTCGAGCTCTTTATCAGGGCCGACAACGAGATACTCCGGCGACAGGTTCAGGAACTCGCCGGCTTTGGTTTTCTGCTTGCGCATGGCAGAACGAGCGGCGGCCAGCGTGGTGGTGTTGATGGCTCCACCGCTACCTGCAACGTTACCGTGAGAGGCATCGAAGATCGGGTTGCCGTCGATATAGTTTGGGTTGCCGAGCAACAGAGCCCAAACCACGTTCGATTCGGTCGACGCCGCCGCGACGCCGAACGCAGCAGGAATGCGCGTCAAAGCCCCGAGATCGTCATTCACAATGGTTTCCCAAGTGATTGCGATGATGTTGCCGTATTTGGCTACCTTGATTGGAGATCCATCCTCGGCCAGCGTGCGGTACTTATATTCGCCGTGCTCCTTGACTTGATCCAAGGCGGAGATATCACCGAGCGCTGCACGGGTCACTGCGCGGAAGTCAGGAACCGTGGTTTGACGACCAAGCGGGCGCCAAGTTTGCGGGGCAGTGGTGTACGCATCACGCAAGGTTCGATTGACGGTGCCACCCAACAGCAGCGGGAAATCACTGGTAGAGTGCATACCCGCAGCACGAACTGCTTGACGGTCGCAGCCCAAGGCTGCGCGAGCCAGCTCCTGCGGAGTCATGCCGCGCACATTGCCACCGGACATCTCGACGAACTCGCGAGCCATGTCCACCAAGCGCATTCCGCGGAACTCGCGGCCAGCGTCTTCGAGTTTTATCTTCGGATCGCAGCGGTGCAGCAAAGCATTCTGCATGGCTTCGCGTTTAGCCGTCAGAACGGTCAGATCTTGTCCGCCAGTCACAACAGTTTGCTGGCTGTTGCGGGTGTTCGGCTGCGTGCTCTCTTGCTGCTCAGCAAGTTTGTCGATCAGGGCGGCGCTTGCTTCCGACACAGGGACGCCGCGCGCGATCAAGTCTTCGATGAAGACCTCATCATTGAGTTTCACCTTACGCGCCATGGTGCGGATGGTGAGGCTGCGCAGGCGTTCGCCTTCAGCCGCTTCCCGGCGAAGTGTTTCCTCGGCCGCGCGCTTCTCTTCTTCGGTCATTGCATCTTCCTCTTGGATAGTAGGCACGGCGGCCGGTTCTACGATCGGCGCAACCGCCGACCGAACTTCAAAAATGGTGTTGAATCGCTGGCCTTCGTAATCGGCCGGGGTTTTGGCGCTGCGCACCTTCGCGCCATCGTCGAAGCCGATCGGAACGAGAGAGAGCTCCAATGGCTCCCAGTCGACGGCGCGGTAAGTGGGGAGCTTGTCGTCTTCCTCATCGACAACCTCGTAACGGTGCACGGCGTAGCCGACGCTGATGTTCCGAAGGATGCCGTCTACAACATCCTTGAAAACCACATCTGCATCGTCACGCTTGCTGAACCTGACCAGAGCGTGGCCTTCGCCACCCTCAAGCCAAGCCCGCTCAACCACAGCCAGTACGGCACTCAGCTGGTACTGGTTGTGCGTATCGAGCAGCGGCGCGCCGTTGTTGAGCCGGTCGAGGCGCACAGCGCCGTCGCTGACATCAAGCTCTTCCATGTAGCTGCCAATGTCCCAAGACCAGCGCCGGCCTTTGGCGCCGGTAGTCCATGTCAGCTCAACGGTTCGGGCATCGATGTCGACTGAGCCAGGCCTCACGGCAGCGCGCAGACTGAACGCCGGCGTCTCATGTGTCTTGCGTGTCATCACCTGGTTCGGAGTTGGCATCGTCTGTTTTCTCTTCGGTGATTGGCGGCTGACTTGGTGATCCGGCGGCCGCGACGCGACGCGGGTCGCAATCTAGGACCAGGCCGTACTTGTCGATCATTTCGTTGGCTTTTTTGATCTGCTCGGCATGCCGCTTTGGGTCTGTGATCCCAAGCTCGCGCAAAGCATCGGGCCAAGTGGTCAGGCCGTTGCGCACGCGGGTGATGACGTTTTCCGTTTCTGATTTGGGATCAACCATGTCTCGCCGTGGCGGCACCCAGTAGGCCTTGACGTCGTCCATCACCCCGCCTGGCAGCAGGACCTGCGCCTCCATAAACCAGCGCCAAACCTGATCACAAAGCTGGGGGATCAGCATTCGCCACTGCCACACATCGACGCGGCGGGCAAAATTGAGCCAGCCCATGCGACCGCTGGAAAAGTTGACACCCTTGAGGTCGCCCGTGAGAAGCTCATAAGGGACGCCAAGACCCACAGCAATTGCGTGAAGCGCCTGCAACGAATACGGCGCGTAGCCGTTGAATGTTGGCGGGGTACCGAAACTTACCTCCTCCCCCATCGACAGTTCCTGGAGCATTCCAGGTTCCATGCGGTCAATCAGCGGCGGGCGTTTCGTGGTACCCGTTGGGCTGTTGTCTGGATCCTTGGTTATGAACCCAGCGAAGCAGGCGGCTATCTTTGCCTGCTCCATCACCGCATCTTCCATTTCGTCGAAGTTGCGCATCCGCTGAATAACCGGTGCCAGCCAGGTGTAGCCTCGGGCCTGCCCCGGCCTCTTCCGGAAGAACACATGGATTACGTCTTCAGCAGGAACGCGGCGAGATTGGAGCGAACCCCATGCAGCGTTTGCCCCTGGGTGTTCATCAAACAACCAATAGGCGACCCGCTTGCCAAGGGCGTCGAATTCGATCCCTTGAATAATTCGGTTGAGCCCAACGATGACTGACTTTGACTCGTCGAGAAAATCGGCCTCGATTACCTGAAGCTGGACTGGGACAGGCAGTCCGTCGGAACTGAACCGGCGCCGGCGGCGAATCAGGCACTCACCACTTTCGGCGACTGCCTCCATGATCATGTGCTGGAGGCCGTAGAAATTCTCCAGACCATCAGCGTCGCAGTCGGTTGTCTCTGCCCACGCCTGCCAAAGGTCCATCAACTTCACGCCATCTCGATCGCGCTTGGCCAGGGGCAGTGGCACGATCCCCGCGCCGACCACGTTGTCTGCGATGCCGGTTATGGCGCGTTCGGCAAAAGGGTTGTTCCGGCGCTGATCCCTCGCGCGATTACGAAGCTTGGCCAACGCTGGCGCATTCTCGGCGTTGGCATCAGTGCCGCTGGTACGCCACCCGTCATTGCGCCGGCCGCCCGCCGCGCCCTCGAAGCGGCGCTTGATCACGTCCATGGTCATTTCATTGCGAAGCTTTTTAAGGCGTGCATCTGATCGCTTGGCGGCGTACCCAGGGAACAGGCTGTCGAGCATGCTCATGGGTAATGTCCTTTCGAGAATGATGTGTAGCGGCGACCGCCGTCGTTGTTTGCGTTGAGCCCGAGCTCACCGGCCATCAGTTTCAGAATCCGGATCATCTCGTCGAGTGACCGGTAGGCGACGCTTTTATCGGCATAGCGGACGGACAGCGCGCCTTCGGCGATGGCCGCCTGCAAGGCCTGGTACTGCTCGATTGTGAAAGCCATAAGTCTCGCTACCAGAAGGTTGATTTCTTGCGTGGCCGATCATCTTCTTCAGGTTGCCCACCACCCTGTGCGATCTCGAGCAGGTCAAGGTTCAAACTGAAGCGTTGCTGGCTGATCCGCAGAGCGGCAAGCGCGTACACGAAGCAATCAAGCGCCTCGTTACGACGCTTCGCTGCATCCCAGCGAGGAACACGGCGCCCGCCGACAATTTTCAGGATCTTGGTTTCTGCGGTGAGCTGCTTCAGCTCCGCTTCGTCGCACAGTTCGTCATTCGCCGGAAGGTGAATGACGCCAGGCTGAGGATCCCCAGACTGAGAGCGAGAGGTATCAACCTGCAGTTTCAGCCGGGAATAGATCAGCTCTTTGGCGTTGTCGGTACCGACCTCGGTGAGGTAGACCTTTTTGATTTTGTTGCGTGAGCGAGGCATGTTTGCGATCGGTTTGCCGTACACGCTGGCCCCTTTAATCGGGATCACCCAGTGCACGCCATGCTTGCGACTCTGCTCATAGACCTCGTCGGTGTAGTGACCACCAGAGTCCCAGCACCAACGCTCAACCTTCATGATCTGACCATCGGAACGAACGAACTGGCGATGCAGCTCAAGACCTACCTGCCGCTTCAGTTCGTCGCTCGCAGGGTTGCCTGGGAGAATGAAGCGATGAATCAGCCAGCATTCTTCGCCCGCACCAAACGCCCAGACTCGCCCTTCGTATCTGTCGCCCTGAGTATCGATGCCACCCATCAATGCGACGGCTCGAGCAGGAATACCCGTCCATGTCTCGCGACGGCCGAACAACATTTCCCACTCGACCTTCTCGCCTTGATCCTCTTCCCATGTCTCGCCCAGCGTCGTGTTGGTGAAAGTCTTGAGCGTGTTGCTCGCCCCTTTCGCCAGCAGAAACTCGGTGGCTATGCGGCCCCACGTAGTGAACGGGCTGTATGCCGTCCAGATGTGGAACGAAACCGACTCGGGTGTTGGAATGGCTTGATCATCAGAATCGAAAAAATCGAGACCATCACGGGTCCAGATATTTGTGCGCTCACAAACCCAACGGCCATTGCCCTGTTGGTCTTGCATCTCGAACTGCTGAATGACGCAGGCGTTTGTTTCGCATTGGTACCACGCCCCTAATGGCTTGCCCGGATCCCACTTGATTCCGAAACCGCAATCTTTGCCGCCCCACTTCAGGCTCTGCTCTGAACCACAGTGCGGGCATGGAACATGAAGCCGGAACAGGTGCGGCGATTCGTCTGCGGCCGCCTCGATCTGGCAGCCACCCTCATCAACCGGGCCCCTGATCTTCGGGGTACTCCCCCTGATGCATTTGGGAAAGCTTGAGCCTTCAACCCGCTTGTCACCCAGAAAGGTCGGCGAGCCTTCCTTCTCGATGTCATGATCGAATGCCGCAAGCTCGTCATAAATGACGGTGTCGACAGATAGCTCGCGATAGTTGGTCGCGGCATTCCCGCCCCGACAGAAAAGCTGCTTGCCGTGACTGAATCGCTTGGCATCGAGCGTACTATCGCGGTGATTTTTGATCCCATACCAGGGTGCCAAGTCGCGAACAGCCGGCACGTCCCGAATCATCGTCTCGATCTGAGTCTTCATGAATCGATCTGAGCTGGTGTCGTTTGGCACCAGGAACAGAATGTTGCGGCGCTTGTGTTCGACCATGTAGCCGGCGACAGCGATCAGCAGTTTCGAGTATCCCACCCGAGCAGACTTCAGCACATTGACCGTGCGGATCTCGTCATTGCCCATGGCGTTGAGCATTGCCACCTGAAACGGCAGCGTTTCCCAGCGACCTTCCTGATAGGAGGATTCACTGGAGAGGTAAAAATTATCATCCGCCCACTCGACCGGCGTTTGCGGTGGTTTTCTGGCAAGCCCCTGCAGACCGGCCGACATGGCGCTACGACACGCGTCAATCTGTGCTATCGATAAACTCGTCATGCCACTCTGGCAACCTGTCGGAGGATTGCGCGATCAGGTTCCGCGCCTTCGTGATCTCTCTATTGATCGAATCAAGCTGCCCCGGCGTCAGGTCGGGATGCCGACGCCTGAGCGTCATGACCAGCGTGTCGAATATGGATGCTGCTGCAGGTATGAACTTGCCGAATGCGAAGGTGAGAAACTCGACCGGGACCAGCTTGCGGTGAGCGACTTCGTTCTTCAGCTCCTGGCCTTCAGCTTGGGCCGAAGTCAGGCGTAGCCTCTCGGCGATGAGCTTGTGCTCCGCGTATGGGTCGAGACCTTCAGGCCCGTCAAACTCGCCACCCGTTTCCGGTTTCACCTGAGAGTTTCCAAGGCCCCGCAAATATCGAATGTAGGCCATCCGACAGGACTCAACATCGAAGCCGCCGCGCCCCTTTGAGCCAGGCAGCACACCATCTGTAAGCAGATTTCGTACTTGGCGATCAGTCAAATCGAGGTGCTTTGCGACTTCGACTTGAGTTGCCATAGATCACCAAACCGGAACCGGAACCGGCTCTCCTGAAAAAAGTTCGTAAGTAGTCCGAGGGCGGGGCCCGAATTACCCGCAAGGGGTCGGGGGCCCGGGAAGGACCCAAAGGGGGGGGTACCCCCTGCCCTGCCCGTCAGCCTCGAGCTGTCGACAGTGCCTGGTCCATCGCGCTGGCGAACTCACGCGCTCTGTTCGCCTTCACGATGTTGTCTGCGATCTTGTAGAACGGAACGATCACTCGATACCCAGGCTCGCTTTCACTGAAGATGAAGACAGGTCGAACGGCATCACCGAACGCAGTCTTCTTCCTCTCCCAGATACCTTGGGTGCCATCGACATCACCCGCGAAGTACTTCTGTGCATTGCCTTTGCGCTTACTGCGCTTGCTGCCCGTGGCGTTGGCCTGCACACCACTGACTGTCTCGGCCGCACCCAGGCCCGACAGGATCTTCATGATCGTGCCTCGCGGTACGTTGCCGAATTGATTGAGTGCTGATGCTGCTGGGATTGCGTACTGACCTGGCTTCATGATGCCTTTGCCGATCAGCGCTTTCTCGAAACGCTTGTGCGGCCGACGACCACCCTTCACTGCCTGTTGCAGGTAGGTGTCCGCTGGTACGCCCGAGGTCCATGCGTCCTTGAAGAAGGTGCGCGCCTCAGGGTTACCCTTCTTGGCGGCCTTCACATAAAGGCTATTCATCGTTGTTGCGGTTGGCCTATCGAGGCGAGCCCTCAACACTGAGAGCTCACCCTGCTTAACCAGCATCGCTAACCGTGTAGCCATCAGGGCGAAAGCAAATGGGAGCTGCTTGCTACCAACGGTGCGCAGAGCCTTGGAAAGCTCTTCTACATTGGTTTTGGCATCGATCTTTACCATGCCTCACCTCAAATCAGCCTTCTACTTTTCGAGCCGCTGCCCGTTCGTAGTACCCGCGAACCTTCTCTACGCCAAGGAAACCAACTGCTCCACCGACAAAGGTTGCCATGCTTTGCGGCAGCCCCATCCATTCAAGCAATGGCACCAGCGAGAGTGTGACCAAGCCGCAAAGCGCACCCTCAAGGTACATTTGGCGACGTGTACCGCCGCCGTACATCACTCGCAAAACAGCGATACCGACGGATAAGCCAGCAGCGAAGAGTTGCGGCTGGCGCATCACCAACCAGGCAAGCGCAGCGGCCCACAGACCAGGATCCTTCTCAGGCATGTTCGGCATCTCGATTCCTCCCTTTCGGGGAGCGCAAATAGATCCGGCTCCAGCAGCACTCCCAGCTCGGAGCAATGGGTGTGGTGGAGCCGAAAACGAAAAAGCCCCGGCAAATGCCGAGGCTCTGTGAACTGTAGAAAGCAAAAAGCCCAACTCAGGGTTGGGCTTTGCTCGCGGAAAAACCGCAAAGTAGCTGAAATCTATATATCGACCCCGGTCCTGTCAACAGCAATTTGCAAAACATTTTCCATAACCAAAACTCAGCTATCCGAGTGTAATATTATATTGCCAGCAGCCTTGGCTGATCCAGCGCTTCGGACAGCGATGGACCCCACACTGCTTTCAAGAATGGAGTTTTTAATGCGTAAGTTTTTCGCCGTTGCACTTGTATCTGCGCTATCTCTTTCCGCTCAAGCCACTGAGTGGAAACAATTCAATCCAAAAGCCTACACGCTCGCTCCAGCGGAGGACAAAAAGGTAATTGCGCTTGCAACGCTCAATGGAGATGCGATCGTCGTAAACCTGTTTGATGTCAGAGAGCCATGTGGAGAAACAAGTAGCGCACTTTCCTCTGTAGGTCCTTACAAGGTAAACGGCACCAACGTTAAATTCGTTCAGGCCTGCGTGAGTGGTGCCTTAATCATTTCTCCCGAGACTCCAAACGGTAAACGTTTTTTCGCCGACGCTATCACCAGCGGTCCTGCGACCGTAGAGCTTGATGGAGGTCACACCCTCCATTTCAATACTGAAAACTATCAGTCAGTTAAGAAGGCGATGCTCGATACCAGGTCTGCACTTTAATCAACAAAATTAAGCAGGGGGCGCTCAGTAAATCATACTGCAGCGCCCATTTTCTCACTGGAGAGTGGTCACGCAGCTTCTCGACGAACATCTAAAGCACCATCAATCCACGCAATACCGGCCTTCCAGAGTTGCCTGGTCTTCTCTTCACCAAAACCCAATTTCTTGCCCACATCTACCAGGGCCTGGTCCCGCGCGGTGTAGTACTTCATGAGGACGTTTCCGCACTCGGGGTGTCGTTTTAATAAACGCCCCATCAGGCCATCGATCATCAACGCATCGTCATCAGTGATCATCGGCGTGTGAAGGGTGTTTTCGCGTGAGGCACAGCAGGACACGCCCGAGCCCAATATCACCCAGCGGCCCCAATGCTCCAGCAGGTCTTCCGATGTGCGGTCGGTGAAGCTCTTCGTTCTGGCCATTGATTAATCCCCTGTGAAGTTCGAAGCGCCGGCGCCGCGGCGGTTGTTCTTTTCGTATTGTTCGTGAGCCCCGCCTTGTACCTGCTTTGCCCTGGCCAACTCGGCCGAGGCATTACGCAACTTCATGTTCAGTTGCGTGACCAGCTCTTCAAGCGGCAGTGCGTTACCGGTGTCCCGGCATACCCAGCCCGATGCGTTGCAGGCCGAGCAACCGATCTGATGGAAAACGCCCTCTGTAACGCCGGCACCCCGACAGGTACTGCACTCCATCAGCGGCTTCAGCTGCTTCAGCTGCTTGCGAAAGGCAGGGCCATGGGACTTGTTCATTCACCCTCCTTCATTACGGCGGCGATCCGTGCATCACACTCCCGCCATTTGGGCGAGAACGGACCGCAGGAGTAGCAAGAGGATCGAGGGTGCGGCAGGCCGGAAGCCGCCATTCGCTGACGGCACAGCAGCGGCGTATCGAAAACATCGGCGGCGGCCATCGCCTCATCTATCACCTTGTCCAGGTCATGAACCCACGGGCCGGTTGAGGCGTACACGATCTGGAAAGAGTGAGTCCGAAACCAACGATAACGCTCGGCATCTTTGCGCAACGCCTCAAGTGAAAGTACGTCATCACCAGCGAACTCCCAGCCCAACACTGGCAGTTCAATTCGATCAGTGGCCACGTCCAAGCCACTTACGATGAGGCCCTTTTCCTTTGCCAGCTCAACCATGGCGTCAATTCGGGCAGCTGTTTCGTTGGCCGCTTCGTAATCCTCAAGATTCTTTTCGGTCATTTTTAAACCTCGCCTATGGTTGATTCTTGAAGGGCCTCGCAGGCCTTATTTTCCGTGGCTTCCGGGGCATTACCAGAATCTCCCGATCTAAAGCCGGTCAACGCGTGAATGCGCTTGAAGCCCTTCGCGTCTAGATACGCACACCACCGATCCAAAGCCTCACGCTTGCGGCTCATCACGTCCGATTGGATGTACACCTTCACGTTGTGGCCCATGGCGTGGTTGATCAGCAGCTCACCGATCAGGTGGTCGACGCCGATGTCTGCCCAACCGGTACGGGCTACCTTGCGCAGGTCGTGACTGGTCCATTCGCCCTGCCCCAGTCGCGTGAACACGGCACTGGCCTGCCCTTCACTCAGGGCCTTACCGTTGCGGGCCGGAAACAGGAACTGGCCGTCGTAGCCGTTGGCCCACTGGGTTTCGCGATAAGTGATCAGCATCTGTCGCACCTGATCAGTCAGTGGCAGGTGATGCTCGACACCGGTCTTAGTATTCTCGGCAGGAATGAACCACTCCCGCTCGGCCAGGCTGATGTGCGACCACTGGGCCTGGCGGGTTTCGCCAATGCGGGTGCCGTGGCAAAGCATCATCAGGGCGAGCATGGCGTCTGCCGGTGCGCCGGCCATGGCATCACGCAGCAGAGCAATCAGGTCCTGCAGCTGGGTGACGCGCAACCGTGACGGCTTCACGCCCACCTTGGCCTTGGAAAAGTCGCTGAACTTGACGTCCTTCATCGGGTTGGTGGCGATCAACCGAAGCTTGAACGCCTGGCGGAAGGCCAGGGCCAGCAGCTGGAACGCAGAGCGCACGTAATCGATGCCGATGGCTTCCTGCGCCGGCCACATGAACTGATCGTCCAGGGTGGCCTTGTTGATGGAGGCCAATGCCACAGTGCCCAGCAGCGGCTTTAGGTGGCATTTGATCAGTGAAGCGCCAGTCTTCTTGCGCTTGCTCGATAGACTCCGGTCGCGGGCCATCCGGTCGGCGTACCAGTCCAGCAGCTCACCGGTCAGGACCCACTTCGACAGGTTGGCACCATCGCCGGCATCGAGGCGCAGGCGGATGCTCGGCAACGCCGCCACGACCTGCTTGGCATTGAGCTCGGGGTAACTACCAACGAGGTTCCATTTCCCCTTGAGCACCAGGTACCACGATGCCCGGGCACGATCCTTGGCGAAGCGCAGGTACAGTCCTCGGTTATCGGTATCGCGCAGATCGCGGGCGGCGCCGGCAGCCTGGCGCTTGATCTCGGCGTCGGACATCTTCACGGCGGCGCTGGTCATGCGGACACCTTTGTCGCAGCGAGGCGAAGGTACGCACGAATCTGCTCCATCGCGTCGAAGTGCCCACGGCACACCACCGCGAGATAACCCTGATCGTTCAGTTTTCGAATGCGCTCATGCTGGCTGGCAGAAATCGCAGCGTCATTCGGCGGTGTGGCCTTGAACTCGATATACAGGCCGAAGAACCCGCCGCGGGCCATGGTCAACACCAGGTCAGGAATCCCGGCCACCACGCCCTGCTGCTTGAGCTTCGCCGCCACTGCCTTGTGACGGTGCCCGCCATTCGGGACGTGATAGATCAGATCAGCGACTTCCGGCATACGGACACGCAGCTCGGCCATCAACGCAGCCTGCTCGAGGCCTTCGCGGTCGATTGACTTGGCGCGTACCGGCTTGGGGGAGAACGGCTTCATCGGCGGCCACCCCGTGCTTTGCGTTGCCGGTCATAGAGGCGACGGCAAACTTCGTAAAGTGCCCAGGTGGAGAGGATCATCAGGACAAGTAACGTTGTTGGGTTGATCATGCTGCCCCCTTCACGGTGAGAATGCCGGCCCGGATCAGGGCCTCGTGTGTTTCAGCGATCGCGCGCGGCATGTCCTTCCAATCAATGTCGCCGGCGGTGCGACCGTCGATGACGTCGTGGCAGGCGCTGCACGCGAAAACCGCGACAGTGTCGAAGCCCTTCATGCCCATGCCTTTTTGGCCGCAAGGCAGGTGAGCGAGCACAGTCGTGGCTGGGTCGAAGTTGCAAGCACCAGGTGCTCGGACGGTACAGTCCTGGCCGTTGGCCGAGGCGCGAAGCTTCTTCGAGGTCACGCGCATACCCGCTCCCCCGTCGTGCGATCGATAACTTCGTAGGTGGACGGCCACATCATTTGGCCGAATTTCAGCGCCGCCGATGAATGCTCGAACAGCGCGACGGCGCGGTCGGGCTTGTCGGTCAGCTCCCACTTGTAGCCGCAGCAATGCACGGCGTAGCGGTAGTCGACGGGATCAGTTGGGGCCAGATGAGCATTAGGCACGGGCACCTCCCAGCTTGGCGCGCATCTGGGCCAAGGCATCCTTCCCAACCTCAGGCGTCACCTTCGCTTCGGCGCGCGCGGTCAGAGCCTTGGGCATTGCCTGGAGTGGCAAGCCTGCCAGCAAACGGCGGATGGTGATCGTGTAGTTACGGTCGAACAACTTGAGGCTGAGTGTGGTGTCGAGTTTGTTCAGGCTCTCGAACCCGCATTCCTTCGCGGTGTGCCAAACCGCGTCATGCGACCACTTGCCCTGCCCGGCCATCCCCGGATGAGCGTTCCTGCATGCTTCCCGGTGCGCAGCCGCAAGCGGTGGCAAACCGAGCATTTCGGGCGTCGGCTTGCACCACTCGATGAATTGACCAGGGCTTGGGATGAAGTCACCGGGCTGCTTTCGAACTTGGGTCATGCCGAAATCGATCTGACCCTGAGTGCAGATACCTTCCTCGAGGAATGCTTGGAACCATTGGCGCTTCGACGCCTGGTAGGTTTCTTTGTCCGGCCATGCCTGGCGCCACGCCGAGCGGATGGAACGAAGTTCCTTGAACAGGTCGTTGATGGCAGTCACCAACGTGCTGTTGGTTTCATTCGCGACGGGGGCAGCATCCTCAGCGGCGATGAACTCACCGGATTGGGCTTGGGTCCACAGGCTTTGGGCAATCACGGAGACGGTCTTCATGGCCTAACCCCGTTCTGCCATTCGGTATCGTCATCGTCGTAGTCAGAGGCCGGCGTCTGTTTCTGTCTGAACTGAGTGACATTGGAGGCTGCGGCGCGAGCCTTGTCGTTTGCTACCCACTTGACCAACATGCCCACCCATTCAGCCTGGGTGTTGACCTGGTGCTGAGGCTCGTAGTGGCCGGTGAAAGCGACGCGAACTTGCTCAGTGAACAGTTCAAGCGACAACCCACGGTGCAAGGCGTAGGTTTTCAGCAGCGTTTCATCCGGCACCCAGTCGAGGGTCATTTCGCTGGGCATGCGTGGATCGACGGGCTCATGCGCAGAGAGAGGTTCTTTATTCTTCTCTACATCTTCTTTAGGTAACGCACCGCTAACGTTCGCAGCGTTACTTTTACCGTTACCCGACTTATGGTTTGCCACGCGCTTTGCCGTGAGAAGCCTGTTTTTAGCGGTCTTCCCGTTGTGACGTTCGAAGTGCGGAAGGCTGATCACGCCGTCAAGTTCGATCATCCAAGCGACCGACTTCATGTGTTCGCAGAAACCGATAACGCCGACGAGACGATCCAGTAACTTTTTGCTAACGCTCGGAGCGTTACCGTTTTCGGTTTGTTGGTCGAACCAGCCCCATACACGCATCAACTTTCCGACTACCGCGTCGGGGTCAATATCGGCCAGGTCCGCAATCTGGCAAACCTCGGGCTTGTCCAGGGTGGTTAGTTCGAATTTGATCCAGTCGCCGGCCATTACGCGGCCTCCTGCAGTAGTTCAGCGAGACGGGTAAGGCCTTTCGGGGTGACCAGTGCCTGAAATGCTGCGCGCTCGATGCCAGTCTCGGTGTCAGGCTTCAGCGCTGTGACCTTGTGCTTCATGTAGCCCGAGCGGATACGCGGTTCCGCTGCTACCCAGCGGGTTGAGCCGCCCCGTCGATAGATCCAGCGATTGGCCTGCATCCAGTCGAATAGCTTCGACGGCGGAATGCCAAGCTGCTTGGCGGCGTCGGTGATGCAGATCGAGCCCTCGGCGGCTGCCAAACGCTTGATGGCGGCAACCTTTGGCGCCTGAAGCTCGATCACACCGAGCAAACGGGTGTTCTCCCGCGCCTGGTCAGCAGCAAGCTGCAATGCTTCGGCGTAATTCGCGGGAATCCGCGGGGCCGCCTGCTCTTCCAATTCCTGCCAGCGGTCCACCAAACGTGCTGTAAATTCCGGGCTCAGTTGGGCGACAACGACAAAGCTGTCCCGCTTGCCAATCAGATAGTGTTTCCCAGGACGCCCAACGGTGGCGGGGTTTTCCTCAATTTGAGGAAAATTGATTACCCGGTCGCCGGCCAACGTATAGATGGTGCGCTTCACATTGTCGTGACGCTTTCCAGTCAGCGCCGCGATCTCGCGTGACGACATGGTGTGTCGCGACACGTTTTGCTCTTGGCGAAAATGTGTCGCGACATGGTGGGTATTGCCTGGAGCGGTGCTGGTGTTCATAATGGCCCCACATTGTTTTACAAGTTGTTGAAGGAGCCGGGTTGCAGCCCGGCTTTTTTGTGCCTGCAATTCAGGCGTTGTAGGTGTCCGGCGCATCCGTGGTAGCTTTTTGCTTCCCAACGAAAAGGCCTAGGAGGCCGGACATATGAAAATCAGGAACAATCAAGAAGCGGATTTGCCCGAGAACAGCGGATGGCCTGCGCCGTTGGCAGGAGTGCTGAACCCAATTGATGACCCTTACGCCGCAGCTCAGCAGATGGCCGTAGCGATGATCAGCAGTGGTCAGCTCACGCTCCCGAGTGACCCTGTTGAAGCAGCTGAAAAGACATATGAATTTGTCCAAGCGATCACCAAGCAATACCTGAAACTTCGGGACTTCTACGACCGTAGCCAGTAGGGCTAACGCTCGACTTCAACTGCTGGAAACAGTGCGACGTATTGGTCGATGGCATCCATAACCGGGGCCATCGCCTCAATGCGGACTACCCCCCCTTCGCCGCCCCGGGAAAGCGCCTCTTGAGCGCTAATCAAACTTTTGAACCCATTAATCTTGCGAACCGCTTCTCGTACCGATGGCGCATTCGCGTTGCTTTGTTGGTCCATCGTTCACCTCTGAAGTACTGGTTAAATTCACAGCTAATCCGGTGCACTTCCTCGGACACCCGCTAAATCCGATACTTGTTCCACCAGCTCGATCAGGGACGAACCCATGACCTTCTTTTCTTCTTGGCCCCTAATTAGGTGCCAGCCACGCCGGGTCCAATCCTTGCTGTCTCGGCAACTAATTAGGTGCCGGACCGTTACCTCGATGGGAAAATTGAAACCACGTTTTCTGCCTGGGCCTCTTGCGCACAATGAGCAGAGAGGTGGCTTCGCAAGGCTGCTTTATCTGCAGCGAGGCGAGCAGCACTGCGGCGCTCGACCGCACGCTCTGTCATCTGCAAGATTCGGTCGGCCAACTGATCCATGCCGATACCGACCTCGTCAGCCCACCGCTCAAGCTCGTCTTTCTCGTCCTGCGTGTACTGCCCCACTTCCGGTATTGCAGGCATTGGTGCCTCCTCCATGGCCTAATCAGGCGCTTAGTTTCTTGTCGTTGACCGGGGGAATAGCGTCCTGCTCCCGCTTGGCTTTCAACGCCGCACGAATGAGGTCGCGAACTAGTGCGTTTGGCTGAATTTTCATTTCGCGGGCCAGCTCGCCAAGCGCCGGAAAGCCGTCCAGCTCGTTGTCATCGACCAATGGGAAGTAGCCGTAATCCTCTTTAAATCGCAGAGCCGCCAGAGTGAGGTCGCGAACCAAGGCGCCGGGCTGAAGCTCACGCGACAACGCTTCCGCCTCGATAGCGGCGTAAGCGTGGTCATTCAGGCGCGACTTCAGCTGGTGTGTGTTGCGATGCGTTTTGTTCTTGTAGGCCATGGGTTCACTTCCGGGGTCGGTGTGACGGGCTGAGTTAGGCGGCTGATTTCTTTGTGGTCGTCTGCGCCGGGAAGGACTTGAGCTCGTGCGCTTCATAAGTCCCGTCCTGATTGCAGGTGACGGAAATATTTCGCTCGGCCGCGATGGCCTTGCTGATTGCAGCAGGGCTGCACCGAAGAGCCGTGGCCGCAAAGGCCTGCCCTTTCGTAGCAACCAGCTCTGTAAGTGGGATCTGCTTCATTCTGGAAATCTCGAATGGTGTTCTCGAGGTCAATATTAACCGCCGGTTAGGTTTCTAGCAACACCGCCGGTTGCCGCAAATAAATTAACCAACGGTTAAATTTCACGGATGAGTAAAAAGAAAGAACTTTCCCCAGAGCTGAAAGCCGAGTGCGACGCCGCGAAGGCGCTTTTCGTATCGAAAAAGAACGCCCTCGGCCTCACCCAAGCGAGTCTTGCAGAAGCTGCTGATATCTCCGCTGCAGCTGTCGCGATGTACCTGAACGGCACCAATCCGCTGAATGTAAAGTTTGCGGCGGTGCTGTCGCGTTTACTTGATGTGCCAATTGAGAAATTCAGCAAGAGGCTGGCGGCTGAAATCAGCGGGCTTACAAGCGCTGCCGATCAAATCAACGCCTCATCAGAGAGCACGTCTGCCGCAGACATGGTTCGCCAAATGCTTTCCAAGCAAGGGAAAGGATTGACTGAAGATGCTCGCAGGCGGTTGCTAGCAGCTGCTGAAGCCGATGACGGCGGCGGTGTCATTGAGTTGGATTACTACCGCCCCGGCGCGATGGGTGACGAAGTCTGGATCGCGCATTACGACGTCCGTGCAGCAATGGGCGGCGGGCAGGCCCCGCACGACTATCCAGAGATGCTCCAGGATGTGAGGGTAAGCCCGCAGCATCTTCGCGAGATGGGAGTGGAGTTCAAGGAGCACTTTCATCTCAAGATGGTCACTGGATGGGGTCAATCCATGGCGCCCACGATCAAGCACCGCGACCCGCTCCTCGTTGACATCAGCATCCGTGAATTCACTGGCGATGGGATCTACATGTTCTCCTGGGAAGGTCACCTGTACATTAAGCGCCTCCAGTGGATTGGTGACGATCAGATCAACATGATTTCCGATAATTCAAGGCACCCGCCGCAAACGATCAGGGCGGATGAGACCTACATTCAGGCTCGCGTACTCCTCGTCTGGAATGCTCACTTGGTATAACGCCATGACCCTAACCAAACCGAATCAAGAACTGCGCGCATGGAGCGCATAGAAAAAATGCAGCAATCTGGCGATTTATCCACTATACCCAAGTTAACCTATAGGTTAATGTTCGGTCCGGTCCTGTAGAGCAGTGAATCTTAAAATTCATTTCTCGCACCGTTGGCAGATTACGTCACCAATGGAACAGGACGGCCGGTCGCAGGTCGAAATTTTCATGGACGAGATTGGCCCCGGTTTTGAGGCCAATCTAAGCGGCTTGATTGTCATGATGGAACGTCACAGCAAGCTAGGGCCGGAAGCGTTCAACACGGCTCAGTGTCACTACGTTGACCAAGGTGAAAAGATCTACGAGTACATAAAGGGTCGGCTACGTTTTTTTTGGTTTGAAGACGAAGAGAAAATTATCGTCTGCACCCATGGAATTGTTAAGAAAAGCCAGAAGACCCCGAGGCGTGAAATTCAGAGAGCTATTCGCGTGAAAGAAAGTTATGCGAGAAGCAAAGCCCTGAATAGCCTTACGTTTATTGAGGAGGAATAGAGATGCTCAAATCGTTCAAGGAAAGAATCGCTGAGCTCAGGAAGACCCGACTTTTCTGCCAGGAGCAGGCCAAGCTCGAGTTCGTCGGCGGCATCACCCGACTGATGAATGTGAAAGGTGTGAATAACACCATGCTGGCTGAGCGCATGGAGACTAGTCCTGCGTATGTAACCAAAGCACTTAGAGGCGATGCGAATTTCACCATCGAGTCAATGGTAAAAATTACTCATGCTCTGGGCGGCAGAATACACATCCACGTTGCTGATTCTGAGGCGAGCGTTCGATGGCTCGAGCACTTCAATTGCATACCTCAAGGACAGCCAGCGCACCAGGCTGCAATCAGGCCGCAAGAGAGAATTGATATTTCAAATTTTCTGGATGAGATGAGAAATGAAGCGCGCGAAATTTACGCTTAACCACCTGTTTTACCCAGAAATATCAGTAACCGCTAACCCTGAATTCGATCCAAATGCTCAAGAGTCGCCCACCGAGCCCACTATTAAATTGCTGCTACACAAGACGGACGACAATCAGTATCAGTTAGGTATGAGGCTCAATCTTGAGGGAGAGATTGCAGCCGACAGATACACAATCTCAGCATTTGGCGTTGCGAATTTCAACGTAGACAGTGACCTTGATGAAGATGAACAGGCTAGATTGATCACTCAAAGCGGCCCTAACATCGTATACGGGGCTATGAGAGATCACTTGGCTACTGTCACCGGGAGATCTCCTTGGGGTGAGTACTATCTACAGCCGAAAATTATCGAACCTGATGATTTTGTGCCATATGGCGAACCCGACGCTTTAGAGATGGAATAGGTAGCAAGAAGCCCGGCCCAGCGCCGGGCTTTTTCGTTCTCGCCCTTCCCTTCCTGACAATGGTGGCTGTACGCCACGAATGGTAAAGTGCAGGCTTTATCACAGGGAAGGTATCGTATGAGATCAAGCATGGCGGGCGTTCTTGCCCTTACAATCGCTGTAGGTGGCTGGTTCGGGTGGAGCGCATACGAGAGCGGACAGGAAGCCAAATTTGCGGCACAGGTCGTCCAATCTTCAGCCGTACAGACTGAGCGGCAGCTAAAGGCACGGCAAGAAGACGGTATAACCTTCGCGGAATACTTCAAGCGCGGCGCAACAACAGTGGAGGCGCTAGATGAGTCGATTTCCGGACTAGATGCCCGAAAATGGGATTACAAATCAGCTGACAAAGATGTTGTGGTCGCGTTTATAGAGCAGTGCAAAGCCAACATCCGATCAGACCTAGCTGAGACACGCTTGGTTATGGAGGGGAACAGTGCTAGGGAATCAACCGACGCGGCAAAGAAGGAGCTTGACGGTGCTGATTCATCCGTGGCGCTGGACTGGGCCAACAAGAGATATCAACGAGCTAGCAGTGAGCTACTTGAAATTCTCGGAAAGCAGATCGATGTCGTGAAGGAAAGCACGAACAAGATAAAAAAACTATTGGCTGCCGATGAGTCAGTGAAATCCAGACTTGGCGAGGGCCACGGGTTGTCCAAAGACTTGCTCGACACCTTAAAGAAACGCATCGAAACCGAAGGGTAGCTCTGCTACGCAATGTATAGCCCGCCACCAAGCGGGCTTTTTCACGCCCATCAGAAAGGTGCGGCCTCCTCCACCTCCAGCGCATCCTCTACTACGACCACGCGATCTTCTTCGGCCTGAGCCTCCCACCTCAGCGTCACCGACTCATCGTCGTTGAACGTCATGTCTATGCCGTCCGTCTCGGATAGCAGGCCCATCACCTCCTCCCATTCTCGATCCCCGTCCGTGTCCAGGCGATGAATCGTTACCCAGCGCTGAGTCTGCGCTACCGGGTGATTGATCATCGATGAAACGCGCAGACCAAGCCTCTCTATCCCGCTGATTTCCTGACGTCCTACTGGTTTTGCTTGCTTCTTCGCCTTCGCCATTTTCCCTCCTCTAGTACTGTATATGCATCCAGCTTGAGCGAAAGCATACGACATCGTAATGAAAAATAAATTAACCGCCGGTGTTGACTATATATAAACCGCCGGTTAATTTAAGGCCATCGCAACGCGGCACCCAATCAGGGGCCAGCTGCGAAGGGTTGAAAGACCTGCCGCTCTTTAACAGTCAGCGCAACAAACAACAGACCGCATTGCCTCTACCGGCGACCGGCGAGCAGACAGGCCCGAAAGCCTGCCCACGACAGGAACAACCTGGACGGCTGCTCGATGGTGAAACGCCAGAACCGTGTATGCCCAGTAGGCACGAATGACCCGGCAAGCAATGCGCCCCGCCCCTCCCGGCGGCAATAGGACGGAAAGTTTCACTGATGCACCTGGTTGACCGGGTGCATTGGGAAAACAACCGGGAGTCACAACGATGGAATCAGAAATCGTAAACGGCACATGGAAGGGTCACCTCGGTCGTGGCCTGGCACCGCGAGAACTTCAGTTCCTTTTGTGGGTGGCCCTGGGGCTTACCGCGAAGGAAATCGCACGAGAAGCCGGCATATCACCGGCCACCGTCGCGAAACGCCTCACCAACGCAATGTTCAAGCTCGGCGTCACCCGCCGCGCCGCTCTGGTCGCCGAGGCAATGCGCCGCCAGATCATCTCCCCGATGTGCTTCGTCCTGGCCACGTTGATGGCCATGAACGCGGTAACCAACATCCAGTCAGTCGAGCCTGCTCGCCGCGACCGCCGACCACCTTCGGTTCGGATTGCCCAGGTACGAATCACCCGCCGCTCCGAAACGCTCGAAGCCGCATAACTCAACCTCTAGGGAAAAAACATGATCGAGCTTGGACTGAAAGCAGAAGACAAGGTCACCGAGTTCTACGGAACGATTGTTGCCCGGGCAACCTTCCTTACAGGTTGCGACAGGTACCTCCTGCAGCCGCCAAGCCCTAAAGGGAAAAACGAAGTGATCGAGCCAGAGTGGTTCGACGAAGGCCGAATTCGGATTCTGCTCGATCGCACTCGCTGACGGACAGCATCACTTCTGCACCTTGGTGACAGGGTGCAGCGGGATGACAACCGAGAGGTAATTGATATGCCTAAGCGGGCCTATGAATGCGGATTTTGCAACGAGGTGCATGAGTTTCACCACGAAGCAGAGCGCTGCTGTCAGCCAGAGATCAACGATGTTTGGCTTTGCGACGTATGCGAAGAAGCTCACGACGACACGGAAGATGCTGAGCAATGCTGCGTCGGGAAGGTCAAGGCGCGCGGCATTGAAACAGTTCGCTGTCCAGCCTGCTTCCGTGATCAGGAGTTGGTACAGCATGCCATTGAGATTGAAGTGGCTGGTCACTGCTCCGAATGCAATCCGCACTACTCGATAGACGACACATTCAAGATCGGCGACCTGGTGGAACAGCAAATTGCTGAAAACCTTGATCGCTCACTTTGACAACCAGCCTGCCCATTCACTGAGTGGGCGGCGGGATGCAGCACGGAAACAAATTGCACCTAAACGGAAAAGTTTTTCCAGCCCAACCGAGGAAAGGACATGAATCAGACTATCCACCAACGCCGCGCCGTCCTCGATGGGCTGCGTAAACGCGCCACCATGGCCACCGCAGAGTTCTACCAAAAGGCAGGGATCACAGCTGCTGCGATGTCACCGCGCTTCACAGTCGTGCCGCACGGAAACAATCTGTTTGGCGTAGTTGATCGACAGACAGGGACTGAGCGCGCGGAGGTAGCCGGTCACATGAACGCCTGCCGGTCAGCGCAGGATCTTGAAAGTGCTGCGCGCTTTAACCGAGCCGCACACCTCACCGCCGCCAACGTGGCGCGCTGGATGACTCGTTGGGTGCTTGTGTCCGCTGTGGTGCTTTCCGTTTTCGCCTTCATGGGAGTGCCACGATGAATATCGGCCCTATGCCCAGCCCGAAAGACGCGATCATCGCGAACCTGAACCGGCAGCTGGATCAGTTCTTCGGCGCCGGTGGAAAAGCAGAGCCAGCCGCCGCTTTCAAGCCTGAGCACCGCCCGCCACGCTCCGACAAGATCGACCCCGACACCATCCTCAAGCGGCGCCGGCCTTCCCCTACCCGGGCAGAACGCATCGCGCTGCGGCGGATCACGGAGGCGTTATGAGCAAGCGCAAGGCAAACAACGGCTTTGCCCGTGCCGAACGTAGCTGCCGGGCACTGCTCCGAACCAATCATGTCGCGGTCGTGAACATCGACCCCAGCGGCGCGCAGATCATGGCGAACTGGAAGAACTGTCGGCAGATCCGGAGTTTGGCGATTGCCAACGCTCTGTTCGATTTCTCCTACCACTGGACGATCTACATCAGCGCCATGTGTCGAGACGAGCGCGGCGTTGAGTACGTCAAGTCGGTGGAGATATCGCCGGAGGGCATCTACAAGGTCGAGCGCCTGACGGATGCCATCGAGCATTACTACCTGGAGCTGCGAAACAGCTGCAACCCGAACCACCTGGTTGCGTCTGGCTGGATCGCCGTTCCTGCGGAGGTGTCGCTTGAAGAGGCGCAGGCCGCGAAGCTGTTCTACGCCGCCGGCGCCTGGCATCAGGTAAAGGTCGCAGCATGAAGCGCATCAGCAATCAGGTGCGCCAGCGCCGACGACAGACATGGCTGGATATACCGGCCCACGGAATTGAAGAGGCAGGCCATGGCCGAGGAACAGCAGGAGCCGACGGCGGAAGCCATCAAGCAGCGCAGGAAGCGCGAGAAGGCAGCAGCCCGGGACGCTGCATTGGGCGTCGAGAAATTTACGGTTGAGGTGGCCGGGGTGTTCAAGCCGGATATGAAGAAGGTGATGAAGGATCACGGCTTCAACAATCAGCAGGAGATCCACCAGAACCTGATTCGGAACTTGATCAGCGCCGACTTCGAAACACAGGCCCGGATGCTTCGGAGTGTCACGACACCTTATGAAGTTACAGAAAAGGTGTCGCGAGCATTTTACGAGAAGAGTATGGCTGAAATTACGGCCGACCCGGGTGACGAAATCATCAGCCCTTCGCCGTGAAGCCAAGAACTCTGCGAAGAATAGCGACCAATAGGCTGTATTCGATCATGTGCTCGTTGCGATCGATTAAAAGTTCTCCATCTTCAGAATGGACAGAACCATTCGGCGACACTAAGAAACTTCCAATTTCGCTCTCATTGTCGATCAAGACATCCCGCACGGTTATTGCGGCACGAAGATAGACACTTTGGTTACTGATGAGAAGGTTTGATCTGATGTTGAATTTCTGTCCAATCACTCTTCCCGACACTCGAGATTCTTCACGCTCTAATTCGAACGAAACCTCCCCGCCGAATTCTTTTGGCGAAAAGTTTATCCACGTATCCACGAGTTCAAGGTAGCTGTCAGTTGCTCGCTTATAGCTGTGCGCAGTCCTTGAAATCAGGGTTTTGAACTCATCCGTGTCATATTCAAAATCCGATTTTTTCATATTCAAACTCCCTCTCCAATTCCGGCCCCATGCCGGTCACCCGTAATACCCCAACCCAAACCAAATTGCCACCACCGGTCACGGAGGGCGGCGCCTGACTGGAGATAATCCATGAGTTACAACTGCGCATATGTCCGGCAGCACTATCAGGTACCCGCCGAAATCGGCCGGCGGGTCATTGCCTACGGGAAGCCCGGCGTCATCTTGGCCGATCGTGGCCACTACATCGGCGTGGTGCTGGACGAAGACCCGAAGAAGCGGATCAGCAACTACCACCCAACCCACGAAATGCAGTACGGCGAGATGGCCGAAACGCTTCCACTCAAAGAGTGGATGGTCCTGCCGTTCAACCATGACTGGGATGATCTCAACTGGAACCGAGAGGCCCGAGAAGACCTGGTCAGGGTGTGGGCGGCTACTCGAGGCCAGGCAAAATACAAGGCCTATGAGCGACTTCAAGATTACTGCCACAGCATCAAGGCGATGCTCCGCTTCAAGGTCCGCCGCGCCTAACAAGCGTCTCGGCTACTGCGCCGGCATGTATGCAAGTATCGCTTGGCTGACCGCAGCAATCGCGGCGAAACCAGCAGCCCACTTATTCCACTTTGTCTGAAGCTCGGCTGTTTCAAGTACGTCAAATTTTCCCTTGTCCGTCTCGACAGAAATGCTCGCTTCCCACAATCCGCTAGCGTCTCGCTTCTCTCTGTATGGTGCTTTGACCATCGCTGAGCGCACCCACAGCCCACATGAAATCAACGAACTCACGCACAGGATGAACGTGCAAGCGGCCTTCAAAGTTTCCATTCATAAGCTCCAAAAGTTCTGACGCTATTTACCTCACTTCAACGAATCACGCCAGCCGGCGAGGATCCCCTATGTCCCCATCTCATCAGATTCTGATCGGCGACTGCATTGAGTCGATGCGGACGCTGCAGGACCAGTCGGTAAATACCTGTGTCACTTCACCTCCCTACTACGGGCTGCGTGACTACGGCATGGCCGGGCAGATCGGCCTTGAGGAAACACCTGCTGAATTTATCGGGCGTTTGGTTGAAGTGTTTCGCGAAGTACGCCGCGTGCTGCGTAACGACGGAACTGTTTGGGTGAACATGGGCGACACCTACGCATCAATCGCAGGAGGCTACGCACCTGGTGGTTCAGCGGGTAAGCACGATATGGTTTCTCAGGCTACGCGCGGAGCGGTACTGCGTGGCAGGCGGCGGTCACCGCCGATAGGACTAAAACAGAAAGACTTGATGGGCATCCCCTGGCGCCTCGCCTTCGCCCTTCAAGAAGATGGCTGGTACCTGCGCCAGGACATCATTTGGCACAAGCCGAATCCCATGCCTGAATCCACCAGGGACAGGTGCACAAAGTCGCACGAATACCTGTTCCTGTTGAGCAAGTCACCTCGCTATTACTATGACCAGGATGCAATCAAGGAGCCTGTAGCACTCAGTTCGATCACTCGAATGGCGCAGGATATCGAGCAACAGCAGGGCAGCGACCGAGTGCCCGGAAAGGCAAACGGGCCAATGAAAGCTGTGCGCAGCAAGCGGGACAGTTTCAAGCGTGATGATTCGAAGCGAGAGCAACCCATCCCCGGGCAGTCATCGGGAACACACCGGCCAGACCGAGAGGAAAGCGCTTGGCCCTTGGACACGCGTAACAAGCGCAGTGTGTGGACGGTGCCGACTCAAGGTTTCAAGGGTGCGCACTTCGCGACTTTTCCTCCGGACCTGATCAGGCCTTGCATCCTTGCCGGTGCACCACTCGGCGGCGTCGTGCTTGACCCGTTCGCCGGTGCCGGCACTACGTCGGTGGTCGCGATGCAGGAAGGTCGCAGATCCATCCTGTGCGAACTGAACCCGGAATACGCCGCAATGGCTGAGCGCCGGATCGCAGCGGCCTGGCTGGACGGTGCAGCGCAGATGGACGTTTTCCGCGACTTACCCCCAGCAGCATAAATCCCCCACTCTACCGCCCGGGCATGACCCGGCATAGGACGCCCCATGCCCACAGAAAACAAACCGACTGATCCATTCGGCCCGAACGGTCGCACCTTCCACATTCATCTGAGCGTGCGCGGCGCGCTGCGCGACTTCAGCAAGCGCCAGCTCAAAGGCATGTTCCGCTTTGAGGGTGGCCGTGAGTGCACCGCCGACGAGGCGAAGGATCATCTACTTGAAGCGCTGGCCCAAGGCAATGAGGTTTTGCCGTTCGGACCGCCGTGCGAGGGATTCGACTTTTCCGGCGGTGGGTGCCCAGGGCATGACAACGACAAGGAGGTTGCATGAAGCGCATCTACCTCAGCGGCCCAATGACCGGCCTGCCCGCCCTCAACTTCCCCGCATTCGCCGCAATGACCGCCAACCTACGCGCCGACGGACACACCGTCACCAACCCCGCCGAGATCAACCCTGACGGCGGTTCCTGGGTCGACTGCATGCGCCGCGACATCGCCGCCCTGATGGACTGCGACACGGTGGCCACGCTCCCGGGCTGGGAGCATTCAAAGGGCGCCCGCCTCGAAGTGCTGATCGCTGAACGCCTCGGCATGACGGTTGTGAATGCCCATGATCTGGTATCGATGGAGATTGCAGGATGAGCGAAGTTCACCGCTACAACGTTGTGACAATGCTTTCTGAGGGCGGGAACCGAATCGGCTACGACCCTCACGGGCCAGAGGTTGTCATGGCTTCCGAATTTGATCGGGTCACCGCCGAGCGTGATGGTCTACAGCTGAGCCTGACCACGGCAGACCAGGCCATTGACGACCTTCAGGCCGCAATCGCTCGACGTAACCGGCGGATTGATGAGCTTTCGGCAGAAATTGCAACAGTGCGGCAAGGCCCGTGCAAAATGATCGTCGGGGACGAACTGCCATGACCAATCGACCAATAGTCCGAACCACCACCGGCGCGACGGTGACGCTCACGATCGAGCTGACCAACCTGGGCAGCTGGGGACCAGACTGCCAGATCGATCAGGTTTATCGGCAAGCCCGTGAAGCGGCAATCGGTCGCATCAACCGAGCATTTAAGGACGACCAGCGAGGCGTTCGAATCCTTGGGCCGGTGGTCGTGAAGGCGATAACAACGGATGTCGAGCTGCGCGGGTAAGCCCGCCTCGAGGAGTGCATCTGTACTCCGCCCCGTATTAACTCCCTCCCCCTTCAAAGTCAGCCGCTATAGCGGCAAAGGACGAAGTCATGCCCAAGCATAAGCCAGAGCTGGCCAGTATCTACAACGTGTTCGGTCTCAGTTCTAACCATGAACTGTCGACCCTTCTGGTCAATGTCGAAAACACTAAGCGCTTTGCCGATCTGCTGCACGACGTGGAGCTCGAGTTCTTCATGGTGCCCGGCGAACCATCGGGCGAGACCGAGGACGAAGGCGCACCGATTTACGCCGAGTGCCTGGTCAGTCGCTGGGGATCCACACCGGCTGAATACCTGAAGCAGTTCAAGGCGGCGTTACCTATCGCAGCAGCGAACTCGATACCGGACTATGAAGCGCCCCAAGCCGGCGAGAAGTGGTCGCTCACTGGCGATAATGGCTCGTGGGATTACGACAGCCTTGATGAATTGCTCAAGGACAACTACGGCCACGACAGCGATGGCGACGGGCACCCAGCAAGTTACAGGGCCGGGCTGTACGAGGGCGGCACGGTATATCGCGGCACTGAGTGCAAGGACGATCCGGCAGCCTTCTTGCCTGACCAAGACGATTTGCTCGAGCATATGAGCGAGCGGGCCTATGACAGCGACGCTGGTGAATGGGTCGACAACTACCCAACACTGAGTTCTGAGGCAAAGCTGGAGCTGGAACGCGCCATGCGGCCGCTCAAGGCGTGGGCGCGCAAACACTGCCAGCCTGAATTCTTCACGGTCAAGGACGTCGCCCCGCACATCGTCACCGCTGAAGATGTGAGCCGGAGCAGGAAGTCATGATCGCCCTCGCCTGGTTCGCCTACGTGTACTGCTACAAGGGGCCGCGGTGATGAACAGACTAGTAACAGAACAGGATTTCAGAAAGCCAGAGTTCAGGGGCGAAAAGCCCGAGGACTACGAGTTCCGGGAAGACGGTGCAGTTGTCCGCAAGGATCGATGGCAAACGGCGATCCATCAGATTCGCTGCACTGTCGGACCAAAAGGCCGGGAGTTTGAAATCGCGGACGTGGTCAAGGCCGTAGAGAGGCTGGCAGGCAACTGGCAAGACGCTGAGCCTGATGAAGACCCTTCCCACCAGACGATAGACCTTCGCCTTTCCTGCGGGACGGTTCTGGCTCGATGCGAGCGAGGACCAGCCCCTCTGCCTTTCACCTACCACTGGCAATTCGGCGCTATCGACTTCACCCGAGCGGACTTCGGCGCAGACGTCATCGAGTGGCAAGAATCGCCGCCACTGCCCGCCGAACAGATCTAACCCCTCTTCCACCTACCAGCCGGCCGGTGAACGGCGGGCGAGGAATCCTGCATGTTCGAATTTCTGAAAAAACGCTTTCGCCGCAAGCACGCCGATAAGCTCGCCGCGCCCACTCCGGCCAGTCGGTCAGGCAGCAGCTTCGCTGCCTCTTCATCCCAGTCGACCAGAAGCGACTCGTCATCGGATCTGCTCAACCCACTGAATCCTCTCAGCCCGCTGAGTCCATTTAGCCCATTGAATCAGGTCGACACCTACGAGCCTTCGCGGTCGAGCAGACATTGCGATACCAGCAGCTACTTCAGCTACGACAGCGGGAGCAGTTACTCATCCAGCGATAGCTGTAGTTCATCCAGCTCGAGCGACAGCGGTTCCAGTTACAGCAGCGATTAATCACCCTCCCCACCTTCTGCCGCCACGCGCGGCATGGAGCATCATCATGGCAGCAGCTGAACAGATACCGGTTGAGTACCTGTCCGACAAGGTCGCGGAGAAGAACTTCGCGGAGATGGTCGGCACCACCCGGCGCGCGCTCCAGGGTAAGCGCCAGCGCAACATCATCCCGAAAGGGGTGTGGAACGAAATCGACGGGCAGATTTACTACAGCATCAGGAGATATGAGGCATGGCTAGAAAGCCTTTGGGATTGCCCGCCGGAGTTGAATTCGCAGGTCAATCAGTCCGCATTCGCTTCACCTGGCAGTTCCGGCGCTGCGAGACCCTCGCCTATTCCCAAACGCCAAAAGGCATTAAAGCGGCCGCAGATCTACGCGCTACAGTAATTAGCCTGATCAAGCACGGCGTGATGGACGACCAGCGTTACGCCGAGCTTTTCCCAAACTCGACCTACTCAACCTATTCTGCGACGCCGCTGTTCGGAGAGTATGCGCAGACCTGGCTCGACAGTCGGGAAGTAGTCGGCGGCACCCGAAAAAACTACCGGATATCCCTCAACCTTTACTGGATGCCTCACCTCGCGCTGCTCCCAATCGATCAGATCAATTCCGCGATGCTGCGGAAAATCGCCGGCGAGACGAAGTGGAAATCATCGACTGTAAAGAGGTCGGCGATCCAGCGGCTGCACACGATGTTTGAATGCGCAGTGAATGATGAGTTGATCACGCGGAACCCAGTCGGCTCGATCGAACTGCCGGCGAAGGCGAAGAAACCCGTTGATCCTTTCACGGTTGCGGAAGCGGACGTGATCATCGGACACCTATATAAGGTGCTGGCCGGTTCGATGCAGGTATACGCGGCCTACTTTGAATTCGCGTTTTATACCGGCATGCGGCCAAGTGAGATAGCGGCGTTACGTTGGGATGAGGTTGATACAGAGGGACGTGTCGCCAACGTGTGCAGAATCGTGGCTGACTACAAAATCGAGGAGCGCACGAAAACCCGCGAGACGCGGCGAGTCATGCTGAACAGCAGGGCATTGAATGCGGTTGAGGTGGCCAAGGGTGTGGCTGAGTTGAGGGCGAAGCAAAGCCGGCGCCAGCACAAACAATCGCCGTATGTGTTCCCGCCGACCAAGAACTTTGAGTTCATTCAGCAGGCCAGCGTGACCGACAAACACTTCAAGGCGGCGCTGGTCGCATTGAAGATCAGGGCCAGACGGCAATACAACTGCCGGCACACTTACGCTACCATGTGCCTAATGGCAGGCATGAACCTCGGGTTCATTGCGAATCAGCTCGGCCACAGCGTGCAAATGCTGCTGTCGACATACGCCCGGTGGATCAACTCCAGTGAAGACTGGAGTGAAGTCGGGAAGCTGGAGCAAAGCCTGATTGGTACAAAATTGGTACAGACAGAAACCGTACCCCTCTAGAACCCATACGGAATAAAGCTCTGTGACATTGGAACAGAATTACACCGCGATTCTCGGCCAATTGGGCGAGGACGTCTCCCGCGAGGGCCTGCTCGACACGCCCAAGCGTGCCGCCAAAGCCATGCAGTACCTCTGCCGCGGTTATGAACAGACACTCGAAGAAGTCACCAACGGTGCCTTGTTCAGCTCCGACAACAGCGAAATGGTGCTGGTGAAAGACATCGAGCTGTACTCGTTGTGCGAACACCACCTGCTGCCGTTCATCGGCAAGGCCCACGTCGCCTACATCCCGAGCGGCAAGGTGCTGGGGCTGTCGAAAGTCGCGCGGATCGTCGACATGTACGCCCGCCGCCTGCAGATCCAGGAAAACCTCAGCCGCCAGATCGCCGATGCGGTCCAGCAAGTCACCGGCGCCCTGGGCGTTGCGGTGGTGATCGAGGCCAAGCACATGTGCATGATGATGCGCGGTGTGGAAAAGCAGAATTCGTCGATGATCACCTCGGTGATGCTGGGTGAGTTCCGTGAAAACGCGGCCACTCGCAGCGAATTCCTCAGTCTGATCAAATAATTTGCAAATCGAGTAGGAGGCGGATTCACATCCGCCGTCCTCTCACACCACCGTACGTACGGTTCCGTATACGGCGGTTCAGGTTATGCGGCTAAGCCGGTTTATCGTATCCAGTATCGAGACCAGCCCGAGGTTGTCCCATAGTTTCTTCGCCAGCGCCTGATTCATATGTGACGCTCCCGAGTTCCACCATGGGCCCCGCCCGTTGAACGCTGATTTGCAGGCCCGCTCTTTTCTGAGTCCCAGTCGCATCAGGTTGCGTGCCCTCGTGGAGGGCCACTTCCATTGACGCCAGAGGACGCAGCGAAGTTTGCGCCGCACCCAGCCGTCCAGTTCTTCAAGTGGCCTTCTGCTTCGGCTAAGCTGGAAATAACCTGCCCAACCGCGTAGCACCGGGTTTATTCGCTCGATGATCGTAGCCATCTTGCAACCCTGCGCGCCGTGCAGCAGCTCTCTGAGCCGATCGCGCAAGCGATTCAGGCTCATCGTTGCCACTTTCAGCTTTGGCTGTTTGTGCAAGCTCATCCCGTAACCCAAATAATCACAGACCCACGGGCGTGCCACACGGCTCTTGTCCCGATTCAACGTTAGTTTCAGACGCTGACTCAGGAAGCGCTCAACCTTGGCCAGCACACGTTCGCCCGCACGCCGACTACGCACATAAATGTTGGCATCGTCGGCATAGCGCACAAAACGATGACCCCGCCGCTCCAATTCACGGTCCAATTCATTGAGCAGGACATTCGACAGCAACGGCGAGAGCGGGCCGCCTTGCGGCGTGCCTTCCTGCCGACGACTGACGATCCCGCCCGACATAGCTCCCGCTTCGAGGTAACGACGGATCAGTCTGAGTACGCGCTTGTCTTCGACGTGACGCTCTATCTTGTCCATCAAAACGTCGTGATTCACTCGATCAAAGAACTTCTCAAGATCAAGCTCCACACACCAGCGGTGACCCGCTGCCACATGATCGCGGGCAGTTTCGATAGCTTGATGAGCACTTCTGCCCGGACGAAAGCCGTAGCTGTAGTCCGAAAACAGAGGGTCGAGGATCGGCGTCAGCTGTTGCAGCAAAGCCTGTTGGATCAGGCGATCCACGACATTGGGGATACCCAGTTGCCGTGTTCCACCTTTGGGTTTGGGGATGTCGACGGCGCGCACACCTTGCGGGTGATACTCACCGACCAGCAACCGAGCCTTGAGGATCGGCCAATACTGTTTCACGTAGCCCGCCAATTCGTCGACCGTCATGCCATCGGCACCCGGCGCACCCTTGTTGCTGACCACACGTTGATACGCACGCCTGAGGTTGGCGGGTGCAAGCACCCGCTCCATCAGCGTGTCCGGCTCCGCATTCGTCCACGCCAAAGACGCCGCCGATGTTTGCGCCCTGTCAGCCGTCATCCTCGGATACCGTCCGGGACTTGAGATAACAGTTTTCTCTTGGAGAATATTCTGCGTTTCAACATTCGACGAGACCGTGACGCCTACTGGCGGCATAACCTGTTCGGCCCTTGGTGGCGCGGTTATTCGCCACTTACTACGGCCTCGGCTGACTTCTGCACGTCCATCCCGTCGCCTCTCGACGCTCGGTAGCACAGTGGCAAACGTGCAGATCTCCCAGGGTAATTCGCGCGACCTTCCTGCTTATGCCTGTCGGATTTACGTCACAGCGTTCCGTGCAAGTATTGGGCTTTGACGATCATGGCCGCCTTACCCCGCTGCGCCGCCTCATCCGCTTCCTGTTCGTCAGGCCAGCATTTTGCCTCGGGCTTCCTTCAGATTCGCAGTCACCCGCGACACCCTTGCCTCTGGCTAACACTTCCCCTTGCCGGGTGTGTAGAGGACTTTCACCTCCAAGTCACCAGCGTGGCCACCACAGCCAAACTGGTTGCGCTTGCGCGCAACGCGCCATGCCTGGCGCACCACGAAGAAAACCGGCACTCATCGCCGGTTTTTTTTCGTCTGTGAAAAATCAGGTAAGCTGCGCGCCTTCTTTCGCCCCGTGAGGCTTGTACCGTGTTCGTTAAAGCGCTTCGTGTCGGCCTTGGCCAACTGATCATCTTCATCGACTTCATCACCCGCCCGGGCAAGAAGCAGCGCCCCGCCGCTGCTCAGGCTCAGGTCGAAACGGCCGCCAAAGGCCTGACCCTGTATCAGTTCCACGCCTGCCCGTTCTGCGTAAAAACCCGTCGTACCTTGCGCCGCCTGAATGTGCCGGTGGCGTTGCGTGATGCGAAGAACAACGAGCAGGATCGCCAGACACTGCTGGAACAGGGCGGCAAGATCAAGGTGCCGTGCCTGCGTATTGAAGAGAATGGGCAGACCACGTGGATGTATGAGTCCAAGGTGATTATTGATTATCTGGATAAGCGGTTTGCGGCGGCCTGAGATTTTGGCGGTGTCCTTGCGGACGCCATCGCCAGCAAGCCGGCTCCTACAAATAGGCGGCGCACACTAGATTTGTGACCGCCACACCCCTTGTAGGAGCCGGCTTGCTGGCGATGAGGCCCGCCCGAACACCACAAAACCAGACCAAAAAAACCGGCCCTTGAGCCTAATGCCGATCAGTTAGGCGAAAGCTGCCCCCTGTAGGAGCGAGCTTGCTCGCGATGGACGTTAACGATAACGCGTATTTTCTGGATAAACGCGTCGCCTTGAAGTCCATCGCGAGCAAGCTCGCTCCTACAAATCTGCTTAACTGACCGGCATTAGCCCTTGAGCCGGTTTTTTTGGTTCTGCGATCAGGCCGCTTTCGCCTTCTGCGCCTGACGCACCACCGCCGCCAATCGCTTCAACCCTTCATCCAGCCGCGCCGGATCGATATGGCTGAAGTTCAGCCGTAGATGCCCCGGATGGCTATCCGGTTCAGGGAAAAACGGCTCACCCGGCATGAACGCCACATCCGCCGCCAGCGCAGCCTTGAGCAACGTCCGAGTATCCAGCGGTTGCTTCAGCGTCAGCCAGAAAAACAGCCCGCCCTGGGGCACGTTCCAATCGGCCAGATCAGCGAAATGGGTTTCCAGCGCCGACTGAAACGCGTCCCGCCGAACCCGATAGAAGTCACGCAATTCACTCAGGTGATGCTGAAATTTCTCTGTACCGATCCATTGCAGCGCCTGCCACTGGCCGACCCGATTGGTGTGCAGGTCGGCAGATTGCTTGAGCTTCAGCAAGTGTGGGAACAGGTCAGGACTGGCGATCAGATAACCCACTCGCAACCCCGGCAATAGGGTTTTCGACACGGTGCCGGTGTAGATCCAACTGGCCTTTTTCAAGCGACTGACAATCGGCGTGGCACTGCCGCCGTCGAATGTCAGCTCGCGGTACGGCTCATCTTCGATCAGGGTGACGCCGAACTCATCCAGCAAGGCTGCCACAGCGTCGCGCTTGGCTTCGCTGTAGCGCACGGCCGACGGGTTCTGGAAGGTCGGGATCAGGTAGATGAACGCCGGGCGGTGTTTTTCAAGGCGTGCACGCAGTTGCATCAGGTTCGGACCATCAGCCTCCAGCGGCACGGTGATGCAGTTGGCACCGAACAGTTGAAAGATCTGCAACGCGGCCAGGTAAGTCGGCGCTTCAAGCAGGATCTCGGTGCCTTTGTCGATGTAGAGCTTCGCTGCCAGATCGAGGGTTTGCTGGGAACCGCTGACCACCAACACCTGGCTCGCCTCGCATGGCACGCCCAATGCTCGCGCCTGCGCCGCCAACGCTTCACGCAACGCCGGCTCGCCCTCGCTCATACCATATTGACCCATGGACAGCGGCATGTCGGCCCACTCGACTTTCGGCAGCATGACTTCGGCCGGCAGGCCACCGGCGAACGACATCACTTCCGGCCGTTGGGCCGCAGCAAGGATTTCACGGATCAGAGAACTTTTAAGGCGCGAGACACGTTCGGAAAAAGCCATGGGGGTCACCGGTAGCGAGGCCTGAGGAAAATGAGTCAAACTGCTTGACCGAAATTACGACAACCCGAACGGATACGTCAACATGCTTGACCTTAAAAATCCCGCCTCCCAACAGCAGGCCATGGAGGCGTTTTTCTTCGGCTACCAGGCGTTTACCGCCAAGGCCGACGAAATGCTCGAGCGTCGCGGCTTGAGCCGGGTGCATCAACGCATCGTGTTTTTCATCGCCCGTTACCCGAACCTGAGCGTCAAGGAATTGCTAGCGTTGCTTGGCGTGAGCAAGCAGGCGTTGAACATTCCGTTGCGGCAGTTGGTGGAAATGCATTTGGTGGACAGCGTTGCGTCGGAGACGGACAAGCGTAAACGGCTGCTGGAGTTGACCCACGATGGCGCGCGTTTCGAGCAGTCGCTGCGACGTGAGCAGGTGAAATTGCTGGAGCGGGTGTTTGCCGAGGCTGGGGAGACGGCGGTGAATGGGTGGTTGGCGGTGAATATAGCTCTTGGGAAAAGTCAGACTGTTGTTGATTGACTGTTCTGCCCCCATCGCCAGCAGGCTGGCTCCCACAGTGATCTGTGGTGTACACAAAACCTGTGGGAGCCAGCCTGCTGGCGAAAAGGCCCTCAAAGGCGATATATCCCTATTGAAAAACTTTTCGTCTACAAAATCAAAAACATTATTTGCATTATTTGTATACAAAAGCATAATCCACTGCGTGCGAGTTCCTGACCAAACGGTCAACAAATTCGCGAATGCCTCAAAGGGCCGCTGCCACCCTCATGGGTCCGGCCCTGGAAATAACAATAAAACTCTTGAGGAGTACTCGCTGTGGAAAGCCGCAAATCCGAAGCCCCGACGCTGGAACTCTCGCCGCCGTTACGCACTGGCTGGCTGGAGCGCATCTTCAAACTCAGCTTGCATGGCACCACGGTGAAGACCGAGCTGATTGCCGGTCTGACAACCTTTATCACGATGGCTTACATCATCTTCGTCAACCCCAACATCATGGCTGACGCCGGGATCGATCACGGCGCCGCGTTCGTCGCCACCTGCATCGCCGCCGCGCTGGGCTGCCTGTTGATGGGCCTGTACGCCAACTGGCCGGTCGGCCTGGCGCCGGGCATGGGCCTCAACGCTTTCTTTACCTACACCGTGGTCGGCACCATGGGCTACAACTGGGAAACCGCCCTTGGCGCGGTGTTTGTTTCCGGGGTGTTGTTCATGATCCTGACCTTTTCCAAGATCCGTGAATGGCTGCTCAACAGCATTCCGGTGAGCCTGCGCTTTGCGATGGGCGCGGGGGTCGGTTTGTTTCTCGGGCTGATCGGCTTGAAAACCGCCGGTATCGTCGTCGATAGCCCGGCCACCCTGATCAAGCTTGGCTCGTTGCGCGAACCTGGACCACTGCTGGCCGCCATCTGCTTCCTGATGATCGCCGTGCTCAGCTACCACAAGGTTTTCGGTGCGATCCTCATCAGCATCATCACCGTGACGCTGGCCGGTTGGGGCCTGGGCCTGGTGCATTACGAAGGGATCATGTCGGCACCGCCGAGCCTGGCACCAACCTGGATGGCCATGAACGTCGCCGGCGTGTTCAACGTCAGCATGATCAGCGTGGTGCTGGCCTTCCTCTTCGTGCACATGTTCGACACCGCCGGCACCCTGATGGGCGTCGCCCAGCGCGCCAATCTGGTGAACGCGGACGGCCGGATTGAAAACCTTTCCCGTGCCATGAAAGCCGATAGCGCCTCCAGCGTATTCGGGGCGGTGGTCGGGGTTCCGCCGGTCACCAGTTACGTTGAAAGTGCCGCGGGCGTCGCCGCGGGTGGTCGGACTGGTCTTACCGCAGTGACCGTAGGTGTGCTATTTATTGCAGCCATGTTTTTCGCACCGCTCGCTGGCATGATCCCCGCCTATGCCACCGCCGGCGCGCTGATTTATGTAGCAATGCTGATGATGGGCGGCATGGCGCACATTGAATGGGACGAAGCGACCGACAGCATTCCGGCGATCGTCACCGCGATCATGATGCCGCTGACCTTTTCGGTTGCCGACGGCATCGCGCTGGGCTTTATCACCTACGTGGCGTTGAAGGCAGGCACGGGCAAGTACAAGGAAATATCCGTGAGTCTGTGGGTGCTTTGCGCGATCTTCATCGCCAAGTTCATTTTCTTGTAAGCGGTCTACGTTTCAAAAAACAGTGGTTCAAAACAGCCTCACCCCGTCGGGTGAGGCTTTTGTGCAAATGGAGGAAAGTGATGAGTCTGGAAACCTGGCTGCTGTTCAGCGGCGCTGCGCTGGTGGTGATCCTGATCCCGGGGCCCCTGTCTTTGCTGATGATCAGCAACAGTCTGAATTACGGTTTGCGTCGTTCTTACCCGGCGTTTCTGGGTGGTGTGTTTGCGTCGATCTGCTTGCTCAGTGCGTCCGCCCTGGGTTTGGGCGCGTTGTTGCTGGCGTCGGAACAGCTGTTCAGCGCGCTGAAAATCGTCGGTGCGTTGTACCTGTTTTACCTCGCCTGGCAGAGCTGGCAGCAATCGCGCCAGCCTGCGGTCGGCGCCGAAGTGCCTCAGGCAGCCCCGGTACCCCGCTTTCGCGCCTTGTTTGGGCGCGCCTTTGTACTAGGCGCGAGCAACCCGAAAGACATTCTGTTCTTTGCCGCTTTCCTGCCGCAGTTCCTCAGCGCCGGGCAACCGTTCCTGCCGCAGTTGCTGGTGATGATTGCGACGTGGACCGTGCTGGATCTGCTGTGCAAATTGGCATATGGGCTGGGTGCGCATGGGGCGGCGCGGTATTTGCGTAGTGGCAAGGGGCAGAGTTGGTTTAACCGGGTGAGTGCGGGGTTGTTCAGTGGTGCCGGTGCGGCTTCATTGCTAAGCCGCTAAAGTCAAAAGCATCGCTAGCAGGCTAGCTCCCACATTGGATTTGCGGCGTTCACAAATCCCCTGTGGGAGCTAGCCTGCTAGCGATTACGTCTGCACGGACGCCACATTTCTCCAGACGAAAAAAAGCCCGCAGTGTAAGCGGGCGAAAGACCAAAGAAGCTATATGCGCAGTCGCTTCTCGGAGGAGGCAGCTGCTTGGCGGATCAGCTGCCGCGGTACGTGGAATAGCTGTAGGGCGAAATCAGCAGCGGCACGTGATAGTGATCCTGTTCCGCAGAGATGCCGAAACGCAGCACCACCACATCCAGGAACGCAGGCGTAGGCAACTGAACGCCACGGGCGCGGTAGTAATCGCCCGCATGAAACTGAACCTGATAGACCCCGGTGCGATAGTCATCGCCCTGCAGCAGAGGTGCATCGACACGGCCGTCGCTGTTGGTGATCGCGCTGGCGACCAATTCCAGCTGCGAGCCTTCAACGCGGTACAGCTCGACCTTGATCGAGCTGCCCGGGCAACCGTGTGCAGCGTCCAAAACGTGTGTAGTCAAACGTCCCATTGATTCTGCGCGCCTGCCTGCGTGGAGCAGTCAGACCTCGCGCCTCCTGAAGTCAGTTGAAAAGGAGACCGCACCGATTCGGAGCACGAAAAGCTGCGGCGAGCGACTGATTAAG
The DNA here is from genome assembly GCF_059716135.1 of Pseudomonas sp. LBUM1651. NCBI lineage: Bacteria > Pseudomonadati > Pseudomonadota > Gammaproteobacteria > Pseudomonadales > Pseudomonadaceae > Pseudomonas > Pseudomonas sp. LBUM1651. The sequence continues at coordinate 4,037,285 of NZ_CP166805.1, forward strand.
ACACTTTACAATAAAATTGTACACAATAAAAACGACATTTTTAGTGCTACCACCGCCATTCGGGATTTACCGCTGAATCCATCGGCAAACCATACGATCCAAGGGCCTTCCATCCATTAGCTGACCATTCAGGCAGGTTTCTTGCAATAACATGTGAAGATGACCGCTGATGAAAAATGCGAAAATTCAGGCTTACAAAGTCGATATAAAGTTGTATACAATCATCTCATCGCTGTGACGCCAGCCTGTCCTCTCACCGCCAAGGCGCCACACAACCTGTCAACACGAATAAGAAGGAAGACTGCAGTGAGCGCTGACTACCCACGCGACCTGATCGGTTACGGCAGTAACCCTCCTCACCCACACTGGCCGGGCAATGCCCGCATCGCCCTCTCCTTCGTCCTGAATTACGAAGAAGGCGGCGAGCGCAATATCCTGCACGGCGATAAAGAATCCGAAGCCTTCCTTTCGGAGATGGTCTCGGCGCAGCCGCTGCAAGGCGCGCGCAACATGAGCATGGAATCCCTTTACGAGTATGGCAGCCGTGCCGGCGTCTGGCGGATTCTGAAACTGTTCAAGGAATTCGACATTCCGCTGACCATCTTCGCCGTGGCCATGGCCGCCCAGCGTCACCCGGACGTGATCCGCGCGATGGTCGATGCCGGCCACGAGATCTGCAGCCACGGCTACCGCTGGATCGACTACCAGTACATGGACGAAGCACAGGAACGAGAGCACATGCTCGAAGCGATCCGCGTACTCACCGAAATCACAGGCATTCGCCCGCTGGGCTGGTACACCGGCCGCACCGGTCCAAACACCCGCCGCCTGGTGATGGAAGAAGGCGGTTTCCTCTACGACAGCGACACCTACGACGACGACCTGCCCTACTGGGAACCAAACAATCCGACCGGCAAGCCGCATCTGGTGATCCCGTACACGCTGGACACCAACGACATGCGCTTCACCCAGGTCCAGGGGTTCAACAAGGGCGACGATTTCTTCGAATACCTCAAAGACGCGTTCGACGTGCTGTACGCCGAAGGCGCCGAAGCGCCGAAGATGTTGTCCATCGGCCTGCACTGCCGGCTGATCGGCCGTCCGGCGCGTCTGGCCTCGCTCAAGCGCTTTATCGAATACGCTAAAAGTCATGAACAGGTGTGGTTCAGCCGCCGCGTCGACATCGCTCGCCACTGGCACGAAACCCACCCGTACCAAGGGGCTGCGAAATGAGCCACTTCCAGACACTGAAACCCTCGACCCTGAGCCGCGACGCATTTGTCGCCGCTTTCGCCGATATCTACGAACATTCGCCATGGGTGGCCGAGAAGGCCTTCGACCTGGGCCAGGACGTTTCGATCGACGAGATCGAAACCCTGCACCAGCGCATGAGCGACATCCTGTTGAGTGCTGATCACGAAAGCCAATTGGCCCTGATCAACGCTCACCCGGACCTGGCCGGCAAAGCCGCCGTCCAGGGCCAGCTCACCGCAGCCAGCACTGAAGAACAGTCTGGCGCGGGTATTCACCAATGCACGGCCGAAGAGTTTCAACGCTTCACCGAGCTGAACGACGCCTACAAAGCCAAGTTCAAGTTTCCCTTCATCATGGCGGTAAAAGGCAGCAACCGGCATCAGATCCTCGCGGCGTTCGAAACGCGCATTCACAACTCGGCAGATACCGAATTCAAGTGCGCGCTGGCGGAGATCAACAAGATCGCCCTGTTCCGATTACTGACTCTCTAGCAAGCAGCCCTTGTGAAAAGCCCCGAGTGTTCTTAAACGCGGAAAGCACCCAGGGCCAGCGAGCATCCCAAGCCAACTTATTAAAGGCAGACAAGAAGAATGAAAGCTTACGCCGTACCTTTCGAGAAGTTCGTCAACCTGGCCGACGCCCGGCTGGGCACCAAAATCATCTCGGTCACCGATGACTGGTTCGCAGACGCCAACCGTCTGTTCCAACCGACCCCGGCCGTGTGGAAGGAGGGCGTGTTCGATGACAACGGCAAGTGGATGGACGGCTGGGAATCTCGCCGCAAGCGCTTCGAAGGCTACGACAGCGCGGTGATCCGCCTGGGCGTACCGGGTTCGATCAAAGGCGTGGACATCGACACTTCGTTCTTCACCGGCAACTTCCCGCCGTCGGCTTCGCTGGAAGCCTGCTTCCTGGCCTCGGGCGAGCCGGACGACAACACCCAGTGGACTGAAGTGCTGTCGGCCGTCGAGCTGCAAGGCAACAGCCACCACTATCACGAAATCAATAACGACCAGGCCTTCAGCCACCTGCGCTTCAACATCTACCCGGATGGTGGCGTGGCCCGTCTGCGTGTCTACGGCATTCCGTTCCGCGACTGGTCCGCTGTCGGCGACAACGAGCAGGTTGACCTGGCCGCAGCCCTGAACGGTGGCCGCGCCCTCGCCTGCTCCGACGAACACTTCGGCCGCATGAGCAACATCCTCAATCCGGGCCGTGGCATCAACATGGGCGACGGCTGGGAAACTGCGCGTCGTCGCACGCCGGGCAATGACTGGGTCATCGTCGCGCTGGGTCATGCCGGCGAGATCGAAAAAGTCATCGTCGACACCCTGCACTTCAAGGGCAACTACCCGGACACGTGCTCGATCCAGGGTGCGTTCGTGAAGGGCGGCACCGACAGCCAGATCGAAACCCAATCGCTGTTCTGGCGCGAACTGCTGCCGGCGCAGAAACTGGAAATGCACGCCGAACACACCTTCGCCGAGCAGATCAAGGCACTGGGCCCGATCACCCACATCCGCCTGAACGTGTTCCCGGATGGTGGTGTGAGTCGCCTGCGCGTTCTCGGCAAGGTCGCGAAGTAATGCTGAGCCTGTAGGAGCACAGCTTGCTGGCGATGGCGTCAGTGAGGGCGCCTTCGCCGGCAAGCCGTGCTCCTACAAAAGCAAAGCTACAAACAACACAGAATTCGGATAAGAACAGCATGCGCACACTGACGATTGAACCGCTGACCAAAGAAGCCTTCGCCCCTTTCGGTGACGTGATCGAAACCGACGGCAGCGATCACTTCATGATCAACAACGGTTCGACCATGCGCTTTCACAAACTGGCGACGGTGGAAACCGCCACGCCAGAGGACAAGGCGATCATCAGCATCTTCCGCGCCGACGCGCAGGACATGCCGCTGACCGTCAGCATGCTGGAGCGTCACCCGCTGGGCAGCCAGGCTTTCATTCCGCTGCTCGGCAACCCCTTTCTGATCGTGGTCGCGCCACTTGGCGATGAACCTGTATCAGGCTTGGTCCGCGCCTTCGTCACCAACGGCAGGCAGGGCATTAATTACCATCGCGGCGTTTGGCACCATCCGGTGCTGACGATCGAAAAGCGGGATGACTTCCTGGTGGTTGATCGCAGTGGCACAGGCAATAACTGCGATGAGCATTTTTTCAAAGAGGATGAGCGTTTGATCCTCGCCCCCCACCAATAAGAGAAGGTCTGATCACTCGACAACAGAGTGACAGGCGAGAGGTAAAGACTGTGGAAGCACATCTGTTGGAATGGCTGAACCTGAGCGTGCGCTGGGTTCACATGATTACTGGCGTGGCCTGGATCGGTGCGTCGTTCTACTTCGTCTGGCTGGAAAACAACCTCAATCGGGTCAACCCGAAAAGCGGTCTGGCCGGCGATCTGTGGGCGATCCACGGCGGCGGTATCTACCACCTGGAAAAATACAAACTCGCCCCACCGACCATGCCGGACAACCTGCACTGGTTCAAATGGGAAGCCTACTTCACCTGGCTGTCGGGGATCGCGCTGCTCTGCGTGGTGTTCTACTCCAACCCGACGTTGTACCTGTTGGCACCGGGCAGCAGCCTGACCGGCCCTGAAGGGGTTGCCCTGGGCATCGCCTCCTTGTTCGTCGGCTGGTTCATCTACTCCTTCCTTTGCGACTCGGCCCTGGGCAAACGCCCTGCCCTGCTCGGTTTCATCCTGTTCGTGCTGATCATTGGCGCCGCCTACGGCTTCAGCAAAGTGTTCAGCGGCCGCGGTGCGTACCTGCACGTCGGCGCGATCATCGGCACCATCATGGTCGGCAACGTGTTCCGCATCATCATGCCGGCGCAGCGTGCATTGGTGGCGGCGATTGCCGAGAACCGCACACCGGATCCGGCACTGCCGGCCAAAGGTTTGCTGCGTTCGCGTCACAACAACTACTTCACCTTGCCGGTGCTGTTCATCATGATCAGCAACCACTTCCCGAGCACCTACGGCAGCCAGTACAACTGGTTGATCCTGGCCGGGATCGCCGTACTGGCGGTGTTGGTGCGTCACTACTTCAACACCCGTCATGACAGCCACAAGTTCGCCTGGACCCTGCCTGTCGCGGCTGTTGGCATGATCTGCCTGGCTTACGTGACCGGCCCGGCGCAAATGCCGAGCGCGCCTGAAGTAGCCAAGGCCCCTGGCACCATCGAGTACCAGCCGCTACCGGAAACTGCCCTGGGTGGTGGTGCCAAACCTGCCGCTGCGAAACCTGCTGAAGCACCGGTCCAGGCTGCAAACGCCGGCCCGAGTTTCGACAAGGTGCACAGCGTAATTCAGGAACGTTGCTCGGTCTGCCATTCGGCCAAACCGACCAGCCCGCTGTTCAGTGCTGCACCGGCCGGGGTGATGTTCGACACGCCCGAGCAGATCCGCCAGAACGCGGCGCGCATCCAGGCTCAAGCCGTCACCAGCCAGATCATGCCACTGGGCAACATCACCCAGATGACCCAGCAGGAACGTGACCTGATCGGTGCGTGGATTGTTCAGGGAGCTCCGACCAACTAAGCAACACAAAAGCCTGTGAAAGCGGGCTTTTGTGGCGAGGGAGCTTGCTCCCGCTGGGTCGCGAAGCGGCCCCCCTCTCTACCTGAAAAGAAGGGGACTGCTGCGCAGTCCAGCGGGAGCAAGCTCCCTCGCCACAGGTCCCCCCTGATACACAAAATCACAAGAATAAAAAAGATCCGAGGTGTTGCATTGTCCGAGCTATCCGAAGCGCGCATCCCCGACGCACCCGCCATTCAGCGTTTACCCCTTTTGCAATTGATCCTGGTCGGTCTGCAACATGTTTTGCTGATGTACGGCGGAGCCATCGCGGTGCCGCTGATCATCGGACAGGCCGCAGGCCTGAGTCGTGAAGAAATCGCCTTCCTGATCAATGCCGACCTGCTGGTCGCCGGCATCGCCACCATCGTGCAATCGCTGGGCATCGGCCCGATGGGCATTCGCATGCCCGTGATGATGGGCGCCAGTTTCGCCGCGGTCGGCAGCATGGTCGCCATGGCCGGCATGCCCGGTATCGGTCTGCAGGGCATCTTCGGCGCGACCATCGCCGCCGGCTTCTTCGGCATGATCATCGCGCCGTTCATGTCCAAAGTCGTTCGCCTCTTCCCGCCTCTGGTAACGGGCACCGTCATCACCTCGATCGGTTTGTCGCTGTTCCCCGTGGCCGTCAACTGGGCGGGCGGCGGCGCCGGCGCCACTCAATTCGGTTCACCGATTTACCTGGCCATCGCCGCGCTGGTGCTGGCTACCATCCTGTTGGTCCATCGCTTCATGCGCGGTTTCTGGGTCAACATTTCCGTGCTGATCGGCATGTGCCTGGGCTACGTGATCTGCGGGCTGATCGGGATGGTCGACCTCAGCGGCATGGCTCAGGCGCCCTGGCTGCAAATCGTCACCCCGCTGCATTTCGGCATGCCAAAGTTTGAACTCGCACCGATTCTTTCGATGTGCCTGGTGGTGGTGATCATCTTCGTCGAGTCCACCGGGATGTTCCTCGCGCTGGGCAAAATCACCGGTCAGGAAGTCTGTCCGCGGATGCTGCGTCGCGGCTTGCTGTGTGATGCCGGCGCGTCGTTTTTTGCCGGTTTCTTCAACACCTTCACCCACTCCTCGTTCGCGCAGAACATCGGCCTGGTGCAGATGACCGGCGTGCGCTGCCGCTCGGTGACCATCGTCGCCGGCGGTTTGCTGGTCGTGCTGAGTTTGCTGCCGAAAGCAGCGTTCCTGGTGGCCTCGATTCCCCCCGCCGTGCTCGGTGGCGCCGCGATTGCGATGTTCGGCATGGTCGCCGCCACCGGTATCAAGATTCTTCAGGAAGCCGACATCGGTGACCGTCGCAACCAGTTGCTGGTGGCGGTGAGCATCGGCATGGGATTGATTCCGGTGGTGCGTCCGGAGTTTTTTGCGCACCTGCCGCTGTGGATGAGTCCGATCACGCACAGCGGAATTGCCATGGCGACTCTTAGCGCCCTGATGCTGAACCTGTTGTTCAACATTCTCGGCGGCGCCGAACGCGCGGCGATCAACGACTGCCACGCCCACTCGCATTGACCCACCTGTAATGAACCGCCTCCTGTGGCGAGGGGGCTTGTCGGAACGCCGCATCGCCCCGTTCGGCTGCGAAGCAGTCGCAAAACCTGCTGACAGGGTATGGCTGGGGAAATGCCGGGGCCGCTTCGCGACCCAACGGGGGCAAGCCCCCTCGCCACAAAACAATAAAAACAAGAGGGAGCGACAGATGATTCGGACTCAGACAAACCTGCTGTTGGGCGGTGGCCTGCTGGCCGCCAGCCAAGCCATGGCCGGCGATTTATTGCTGTGGCAGACCAACAGCCTGAGCTATTTGTACGGCAAGAATTTCGCGATCAACCCGTCGATCCAGCAGACGGTGACGTTCGAGCACGCCGACAAATGGAAGTACGGCGACAACTTCCTGTTCGTCGACAAGATCTTCTACAACGGCGAGGAAGACCGCAACAAAGGCCCGCGCGCCTTCTACGGCGAGTTCAGCCCCCGCCTCTCCTTTGGCAAGATGCTCGACCGCCGCTTCGAATACGGCCCGATCAAGGACGTGCTGCTGGCCATGACTTACGAGTATGGCGAAGGCGACAGCGAGGCCTACCTGATCGGCCCCGGTTTCGACCTCGCAGTGCCGGGCTTCAACTATTTCACGTTGAACTTCTATCGTCGCCAGACCGAAGGCCCGCGCCCCGGCGATGGTGTCTGGCAGATCACACCGGCCTGGTCCTACAGCATTCCCTTGGGCAACTCCGACCTGTTGATCGACGGTTATCTGGACTGGGTGGTGGACAACGATCAGAACGCTCGCGGCACTTACCACGCCAACTTGCACATCAATCCGCAGATCAAATATGACCTCGGCAAAGCCCTGGGCTGGAGTCAGAAACAGTTCTACGTCGGCACCGAATACAGCTACTGGAAGAACAAGTACGGGGTCGAAAACAGCGCCAACCTCGACACCCACCAAAACACCGCCAGCCTGCTGGTGAAGGTGCACTTTTAAGATGGCCCGCAACCGTGCTTCAAACCTGTCGTCGGTGCGCTGTTGCGGGGCACTTGAGACCTGGCCAAGGAGTCAGTATTCTCCGCGGCCGCCCGAATCCGCTTTAAAAAAAAGCCCGGATTTAATTCCTGACCAGAAAGCCAACTTATCCCGGCCCTGGACGGTAGCAAGGCATTCCAACACCCCTCTCAATCGACTGCTCTTGAGCCGCCGAACGGAAGTTTTTTTGCTTTTCGAAAGCCTTGGCGCAGCGCTTGCCAACAGCACCGAAGCTAACCGATTGGATGATTTTTTACTGTTACAGAAAAAGGCGCCACACCAGAGCGCCGATCTTAAAAAAACAACGTGAAACACCTACTTTTTGGGAGCAACCGAATGAAACGTACGTGCACTAGCCTGATGCTGGCGGGATCCTTGCTGGCCGGGGGTCAGGCCATGGCCGGCGACTTGCTGCAATGGCAGAACAACAGCCTGACTTACCTGTATGGCAAGGACTTCAAGGTCAACCCTGCGATTCAGCAGACCGTGACGTTCGAACACGCTGACGGCTGGAAATATGGGGACAACTTCTTCTTCGTCGACAAGATCTTCTACAACGGCGACAAGGACTTCAACGTCGGCCCGAACACCTACTACGGTGAGTTCCAGCCACGTATTTCCCTGGGCAAAGTGCTCGACCAGAAGATCGAATTCGGCCCGATCAAAGACGTCTTGCTGGCGATGACTTACGAGTTTGGCGAGGGCGATACAGAGTCCTACCTGATCGGCCCGGGTTTCGACCTGGCGATTCCCGGCTTCGACTACTTCCAGCTGAACTTCTACCAGCGTCATACCGAAGGCCCGCGCGCGGGTGACAACGTCTGGCAAATCACACCGGTGTGGTCCTACACCATCCCGGTCGGCGATTCGAACATCCTGATCGACGGGTTCATGGACTGGGTAGTCGACAACGATTCCAACTCCAAAGGCGACTACCACGCCAACCTGCACTTCAACCCACAGGTTAAATATGACTTGGGCAAGGCGTTGAATGTTGGTGAGAAGCAGTTGTATGTCGGTGTGGAGTACGACTACTGGAAGGACAAATACGGGATCGACGATACCCGTGCGTTTACCACCAATCAGAATGTGACGAGTTTCCTGGTCAAGTTTCACTTCTGATCCGGCTGTAAGTGGCGTCTGCAGGCTAGCTCCCACAGTTGATCTGAGTGACACTGAAGATCCACTGTGAAAGCTAGCCTGCTAGCGATAGCCACACCGCCGATCTCAGGCCGAAACCACCGGCTCCGCCAACCCAAGAAACCGGCAAAGCTCCTCACGCTTGGCCAACGCATCCCGCCGCCCCAGATCAATCAACTCACTGCAATACCCCGCCTCGAACAGCAGGTAACTCAACACTCCCGCCCCGCTGGTCTTGGTCGCGCCCGGCCCGCGCAGGAACAGACGCAACGCCGCCGGCAATTCCTGACGGTGACGCGCAGCAATTTCATCGATCGGCTGGCTCGGCGAAATCACCAGCACCTCCACCGGCGCTACGCCGAGCGTACGAGTCGGCGTGCCGTCGGGCATCAGATGACTGAACTGATTCAGGCGCTGCAGCAACTCGATGTCGCTTTCCAGGCTGTCAATGAACGTACTGTTGAGCATGTGCCCGCCGATCTGCGCGAGCGTCGGCTGTTGGCCGGTGTAGGCGCGTTGCAACGGCTGCTCCGGGTCGACCCCGCGCGGGTTGCCGCTGACACCCACCACCAGCACGCGACTGGCGCCCAGGTGCAGGGCCGGGCTGATCGGCGCTGATTGGCGTACTGCGCCGTCGCCGAAATACTCTTCGCCGATTTTCACCGGTGCAAACAGCAATGGGATCGCTGAGCTGGCGAGCAAATGGTCGACGGTCAATTGCGTCGGCACGCCAATTCGCCGATGACGCAACCAGGCGTCGATGGTTCCACCGCCCTGATAGAACGTGACCGCCTGACCCGATTCGTAGCCAAACGCTGTAACCGCAACGGCCTGCAACTGCTTTTGCGCGATGGCGTCGGCGATGCCGGTCATGTGCAGCTTGTCGTTGAGCAACCTGCGCAATGGCGAGCTGTTGAGCAAGGCCACTGGCACTTGAGCGCCGATGCCGAGCAAACTGTGGCTGACAAACCGGCTGGCCTGACGGATCACGCCCGGCCAGTCGCTGCGCAAAACCAGATGGCTACGAAATCCTTGCCAGAAAGCGGTCAGACGTTCGATGGCACCACGGAAATCCATCGCCCCGCTGGCGAGGCTGACCGCGTTGATCGCCCCGGCCGAGGTGCCGACGATCACCGGAAACGGATTGTCTGCCCCCACGGGCAACAGTTCGGCAATCGCCGCCAGCACGCCGACCTGATAGGCCGCCCGGGCCCCGCCTCCGGAAAGAATCAACCCTGTAACCGGTTCAGCAGGACTCATCGCAACGCTCCATGGTGCTTGATGGGATTTCATTGCTCCAACCCTGTCTACACGAGACCTGTAGGAGCGAGCTTGCTCGCGAAGGTCGTCAACGATGACATTGGCAGCCTGACACCCCGCGGTGGTTTTAAGTTTCTCGCGAGCGAGCTCGCTCCTACAGGGGATCGGTGGTTCAACCGCGTTTTGCGTACAGCTTGGGTTCGCCCGGCGGACGGCTCTTGAAGCGGCGATGGGCCCAGAGGTATTGCTCCGGACAGTCACGCAGCACGCCTTCGATCCATTGGTTGATCCGCAGGCAATCGGCCTCTTCGGTTTCGCCGGGGAAACCCTCGAGCGGCGCATGGATCACCAGTCGATAACCGCTGCCGTCCGCCAGCCGCTCCTGGGTGAACGGCACCACCAGCGCCTTGCCCAGCCGCGCAAACTTGCTGGTGGCGGTGACGGTCGCGGCCTGAATGCCGAACAGCGGCACGAAGATGCTTTGCTTGGCGCCGTAGTCCTGATCCGGTGCGTACCAGATCGCCCGGCCGGCCCGCAGCAACTTGAGCATCCCGCGCACGTCTTCACGCTCCACGGCCAGCGAATCGAGGTTGTGCCGTTCGCGGCCACTGCGCTGGATGTAATCGAACAACGGGTTCTTGTGCTCGCGATACATGCCGTCGATGGTGTGCTGCTGACCTAGCAACGCCGCGCCGATTTCCAGCGTGGTGAAATGCACCGCCATCAGAATCACGCCCTTGCCGTCGCGCTGGGCTTTCTTCAGATGCTCCAGCCCTTCGACGTGGGCCAGCTTCGCCAGACGCTCCCGGGACCACCACCAGCTCATGGCCATTTCAAAGAATGCGATGCCGTTGGAGGCAAAGTTTTCCTTGAGCAGGCGTTTGCGTTCGGCAGCGGACTTTTCCGGGAAGCAAAGTTCCAGATTGCGCTTGGCAATACGCCGTCGGTCGCCCGCCGCGCGATACATCAATGCACCGAGGGCGCGGCCGATAGACAACAACGCCGGATACGGCAATTGAACAATCAGCCACAACAGCCCCAGCCCACACCACAGCGGCCAGAAACGCGGCATAAGAAATGTTTTTCGAAAACGCGGGCGATCCATTAAAGGTTCCGGAAAGACGATGGCCGCGCATTCTACATCGTTCGACCCGGCTTGCGGCTGGCGAGCGTTCTCGTTATAAGTCTCGGCACTTTTAGTGACAAGCCGTTGTATGCCGACCATGAGCCAAACCGACCCGCTAGACCAAGATCCCGTGTTCCAGTTGAAGGGCAGCATGCTCGCCATTACGGTGCTGGAGCTGGCCCGCAACGACCTCGAGAGCCTCGATCGGCAACTGGCCGCCAAAGTCGCCCAGGCGCCTGGCTTCTTCAGCAACGCGCCGCTGGTACTGGCGCTGGACAAACTTCCGGCCAGCGAAGGCGCGGTCGATCTGCCAGGCTTGATGCGCGTCTGTCGCCAGCACGGCCTGCGTACGTTGGCGATCCGCGCCAGCCGCATCGAAGACATCGCCGCCGCCATCGCGGTCGACCTGCCGGTGCTGCCACCGTCCGGCGCCCGCGAGCGACCGCTGGACCCACTTGAAGGGGCCGTTGCGAAGAAACCGGAAAAACCGGCGGAACCGACGATCAAACCGACGAAAATCATCACTTCGCCCGTACGCGGCGGCCAACAGATTTATGCGCAGGGTTGCGACCTCGTCGTGATCTCCTCGGTCAGCCCGGGGGCGGAACTTCTCGCTGACGGTAACATCCATGTATACGGCCCGATGCGCGGTCGTATATTGGCCGGGGTCAAAGGCGACACGAAAGCCAGGATTTTCTGCCAACAAATGAGCGCTGAGCTAGTCTCCATCGCAGGTCACTATAAGGTTTCGGAAGATCTGCGGCGCGACCCTTTATGGGGTGCAGGCGTACAGGTCAGCCTGTCGGGCGATGTGTTGAACATCATTCGGCTTTAACGGATACTGCCGCATTTTCCAAGCATCTCTAAAACGTAGCGAAAACGGCTCAAACGAAGTAGGAAAAAGGCCGAAAGCAGTGTTTACCGGGGGTAAACGCGGTTCAGGGCCGGATTCCAGCCAAGGCTGTCCGACTGCAGTCGTTTTTTTCAGAGATGTTTTTCGGGGCTAAATGTCCTTTTTCCTTAGGGGTGAAACACCTTGGCCAAGATTCTAGTGGTTACATCCGGCAAGGGTGGTGTGGGTAAGACCACCACCAGTGCTGCTATCGGTACCGGCCTCGCACTGCGCGGTCACAAAACAGTTATCGTCGACTTCGACGTCGGTTTGCGTAACCTCGACCTGATCATGGGTTGCGAGCGTCGCGTCGTGTATGACTTCGTCAACGTGGTCAACGGCGAAGCCAACCTGCAACAGGCCCTGATCAAAGACAAACGCCTGGAAAACCTCTACGTACTGGCTGCCAGCCAGACCCGCGACAAAGACGCGCTGACCGTCGAAGGCGTGGAAAAAGTCCTGATGGCGTTGAAGGAAGACTTCGAATTCGTGGTCTGCGACTCCCCGGCCGGCATCGAGAAAGGTGCTCACCTGGCCATGTACTTCGCCGATGAAGCGATCGTCGTGACCAACCCGGAAGTCTCCTCGGTTCGTGACTCGGACCGCATGCTGGGCCTGCTGGCCAGCAAATCGCGTCGCGCTGAAAACGGCGAAGACCCGATCAAGGAACACTTGCTGCTGACCCGCTACAACCCGCAACGCGTCAGCGACGGCGAAATGCTCGGCGTCGAAGACGTCAAGGAAATTCTCGCCGTGACCCTGCTGGGTGTGATCCCTGAGTCCCAAGCGGTACTCAAGGCGTCCAACTCCGGCGTGCCGGTGATCCTCGACGACCAGAGCGACGCCGGTCAGGCGTACAGCGATGCCGTCGATCGCCTGCTGGGCAAAACCGTGGAGCATCGGTTTCTCGATGTGACGAAGAAAGGATTCTTTGAGCGTCTGTTTGGAGGCCGGTAATGAACATTTTTGACTTCTTTCGTGCTAACAAGAAGCCAAGTACCGCCTCGGTAGCGAAAGAGCGTCTACAGATCATCGTGGCGCATGAACGCGGCCAACGCAGTACGCCGGACTACCTGCCCGCCTTGCAGAAGGAATTGGTCGAGGTGATCCGCAAGTACGTCAATATCGGGTCCGATGACGTGCACGTCGCCCTGGAAAACCAGGGTAGCTGCTCGATTCTGGAACTCAATATCACCTTGCCAGATCGCTGAGTCGATCCGGCTGGAGCCACGGCGGCTCAGGTCTGCACCTCTGTAGGAGCCGAGCTTGCTCGCGATAGCGATTGGTCATTCAATATCGTAGTTGAATGTAAAATCGTCATCGCGAGCAAGCTCGGCTCCTACAGAGGACAGGTTCTGAGCCGCCGTTGGCGTTTGTTACGAGGCTGTTTTAATGCCGCTGTCCAACATCCGCATCATCCATCAGGACGCCGCCGTACTGGTGGTGGATAAACCGACCCTGTTGCTTTCCGTCCCTGGCCGGGCCGATGACAACAAGGATTGCCTGATCACCCGCCTGCAAGAAAACGGCTACCCGGAAGCCCGCATCGTCCATCGTCTGGACTGGGAAACGTCCGGCATCATTCTGCTGGCCCGTGACCCGGACACCCATCGCGAATTGTCTCGGCAATTTCACGACCGCGAAACCGAAAAGGCCTACACCGCACTCTGCTGGGGTCAACCGGAGCTGGACAGCGGCAGCATCGATCTGCCGTTGCGCTACGATCCACCGACCAAGCCGCGCCACGTGGTGGACTACGAGTTCGGCAAAAACGCCCTGACGTTCTGGCGCGTGCTCGAACGTTGCGGCGACTGGTGCCGGGTCGAACTGACGCCGATCACCGGCCGCTCCCATCAATTGCGCGTGCACATGCTCTCCATCGGCCACCCGTTGCTGGGTGACGGGCTCTATGCCCATGAGCAAGCGCTGGCCGCTTGGCCACGGCTGTGCCTGCATGCGAGCATGCTCAGCTTCACTCATCCGCAGACGGGTGAACGCTTGCGTTTCGAGTGCCCGGCACCGTTCTAAGCGGAAAACACTGACTCTGTAGGAGCGAGGCTTGCCCGCGAAAGCGGTGTGTCAATCGACATCAACTTTGATTGACAGTCCGCTTTCGCGGGCAAGCCTCGCTCCTACAGAGGATCTGCTCCGAGTCAATTTGGGGGCTACTCCCTCAGCAGCCCACCGCCAATTCTCTGACCAATACGTTAAACTGGCGCCATTGCTGTCTGGAGCTACTTATGCGCGAAGAGTTGAACCAAGGCCTGATCGATTTCCTCAAGGCCTCCCCTACCCCGTTCCATGCCACCGCCAGCCTTGTTCAGCGTCTGGAAGCGGCGGGTTATCAGCGTCTCGATGAACGCGAGCCCTGGTCCACCGAGGCCAACGGCCGTTACTACGTCACCCGCAACGACTCTTCGATCGTCGCAGTCAAGATGGGCCGTCACTCGCCACTGCACGGCGGCATTCGTCTGGTCGGCGCCCACACCGACAGCCCGTGCCTGCGGGTCAAACCCCAGCCGGAACTGCAACGCCAGGGTTTCTGGCAACTGGGTGTCGAAGTCTATGGCGGCGCGCTGCTGGCTCCCTGGTTCGACCGCGACCTGTCCCTGGCCGGCCGCGTGACCTTCCGTCGCGACGGCAAGGTCGAGAGCCAGCTGATCGACTTCAAGGCACCGATTGCGATCATCCCGAACCTGGCCATTCACCTCAATCGTGAAGCCAACATGGGGTGGGCCATCAACGCCCAGACCGAATTGCCGCCGATCCTTGCACAGTTTGCCGGTGATGAGCGTGTGGACTTCCGCGCCGTGCTCACCAACCAGCTGGCGCTGGAGCATGGCCTGAATGCCGACGTGGTGCTCGATTACGAGCTGAGCTTCTACGACACCCAAAGCGCGGCGGTCATTGGCCTGCATGGCGACTTCATCGCCGGCGCGCGCCTGGACAACCTGCTGTCGTGCTACGCCGGCCTGCAGGCTTTGCTGACGGCTGAAACCGACGAAACCTGCGTGCTGGTCTGCAATGATCACGAAGAAGTCGGCTCCTGCTCAGCGTGCGGCGCCGACGGCCCGATGCTTGAGCAGACCCTGCGTCGCCTGCTGCCTGAAGGTGATGAGTTCGTACGCACCATTCAAAAATCCCTGCTGGTTTCGGCCGACAACGCCCACGGCGTGCACCCCAACTACGCCGACAAGCACGACGCCAACCACGGCCCGAAACTCAACGCCGGCCCGGTGATCAAGGTCAACAGCAACCAGCGCTACGCTACCAACAGCGAAACCGCCGGGTTCTTCCGCCACCTGTGCATGGCCGAGGAAGTGCCGGTGCAGAGCTTCGTGGTGCGCAGCGACATGGGCTGCGGCTCGACCATCGGCCCGATCACCGCCAGCCACCTGGGCGTGCGCACCGTGGACATCGGCTTGCCGACGTTCGCCATGCACTCGATCCGCGAGCTGTGCGGCAGCCATGATCTGGCGCACCTGGTGAAAGTGCTGAGCGCGTTTTACGCCTGCCAGGAATTGCCGTAAACCCAAAAAAGCTTCGCGAGCAGGCTCGCTCCCACAATGGAATGCATTTCAAATGTGGGAGCGAGCCTGCTCGCGAAGACGTCAGCTCAAACAACGCGAATTTCATGCTTGCAGTGATTCATATCTGATACACATCACCACCGGCCACCCAAAAGCCACCTAGACTTTAAATACCCCTTTCGACAAGGCAGTCGCTCATGATCTCGATGTCTTCATTCCACGCCATGCTGATCCCGATTCTGGGCGGGATGATCCTGCTGGCCGTCGGCTTCAATTTCCGTGACAAGAATGCTGGCGTGTTCGCGATGTGGATCGGCATGCTGACCATCCTCGCCACCGTGATTTTCAAGATCCTCGCCAAACTCAACGAATAAATGCCTCCCCCCGGCTCGCATTGATTTTGGCGGGCTCGTACACTCGGCCGATCTGCTCCTTTCAAGGTTGACCGCCTAGTGTTCGCTCGTCTTTTTGCCCTGCCGTGTTTTTTCCTCGTCTGCTTGATGGCGCTGCTGCCGATCACGCCCGCCCAGGCCGCCGGTTTGCCGAGCCTGCTCAACGGCTCCGCGAAAACCCAGCCAGAGGCGCAAGAACCGCTGGAGAACGATCAGTAACGAAGCCAATTACTGGCCGACCTGAAGAAGCTGCGCGACGCCACCAAAAAAGCCCAACCGGCCACGGAAGAAGGCGTGCTGGGTCTGATTGGCGGGACGCTGGCCAATTTCGAAAAGCAGTTTTCCGGCGCCGACAGCCCGCTCACGCGCTGGCGGCGCTGTCCACCGGGCTGTTCATCCTGCGCTTCCGTCGCCCCATCGCCCACCTGATCCGCAACCAACCGCTGTCCCGACGCCTGACCCGCCGCGCCCTCAGCGACACCATCGATATTCTCGGCACCTTCTGGTACGTGCCGGCGCTGGTGCTGGTGGCCATCTCGCTGTTCGCCACGTTCGTCTCGGCCGGCGATACCAGCACCGCCTTGCGTCAGTCGCTGATCTGCACCGTGCTGTTGGTGTTGTGCATGGTCATCAACGGCCAATGCCCGCGCGCAGACGATGATGCCGCTGATCCGCAACGTGCTGTTCGTGGCGATATTCATCGTTGCGCTGATCGTCGCCCTGGCGAACATGGGCATGAACGTCACGCCGCTGCTGGCCGGTGCCGGTGTGATCGGTCTGGCCATCGGTTTCGGCGCGCAATCGCTGGTGGCGGACCTGATCACCGGACTGTTCATCATCATCGAAGACTCCCTGGCCATCGACGACTACGTCGATGTCGGCGGCCACCTCGGCACCGTCGAAGGCCTGACCATTCGCACTGTGCGCCTGCGGGACATCGATGGCATCGTCCATACGATTCCGTTCAGCGAGATCAAAAGCATCAAGAACTACTCACGGGAATTCGGCTACGCGATCTTCCGCGTGGCGATCCCCTCGAGCATGGACATTGATAACGCGATCAAATTGATGCGCGACGTCGGCCAGAAGATGCGCACCGATCCGCTGCAACGACGCAATATTTGGTCGCCGCTGGAGATTCAGGGTGTCGAAAGCTTCGAATCCGGCAACGCAATCCTTCGGGCCCGGTTCAAGACCGCACCGATCAAGCAGTGGGAGGTTTCCCGGGCGTTCAACCTGTCCCTGAAACGCCACCTGGACGAAGCCGGGCTCGATCTGGCGACTCCACGCATGAGCGTGCAAGTGGTGACGGCGGGCGGCGGTCCGACCCTGTAGGAGCGAGCTTGCTCGCGATGGACGTAAAGGCACCGCGTTTATCCAGACAGCAAACGTAATCGTTGACGTCCATCGCGAGCAAGCTCGCTCCTACAGTGGTCGTCAAACGCAGAGTTGCACCAAAACGCAGGCATAAAAAATCCCCGAACCAGTCGGGGATTTTTTATGTTCGATCAATCAGCCCGAGAGCGGATCAATCTTCGCGATAGCGACGCAGCTTCAACTGCTTACCGGCAACGCGAGTGTCCTTCAGCTTGGTCAGCAGACGCTCCAGACCATCTTCCGGCAGCTCGACGAGGCTGAAGCTGTCACGCACCTGGATGCGACCGATTGCTTCGCGAGCCAGACCACCCTCATTGAGGATAGCGCCCAGCAGGTTCTTGGCAGCGATACCATCACGCGCACCCAGCGCGGTACGGCAACGAGCACGACCTTCGGCCAATGGAACCGGAGCGCGACGCTCACGATCACCACGGTCCGGACGATCACCGGAACGCTCTGGACGATCGCCACGCGGTGCGTTGTTTGGCACCAGTGGACGTTCTTTCTCGATTGCAGCCAGGGTCAACGCCTGAGCGTTGGTGGCCTTGCGCAGCAGGGCAGCGGCCAGGGCACGCGGGGTGCAACCGATGTCGGCGGTCAGGCGATCCAGCAGATCACCGTGAGTCGACTCGGCGTCGCCAACCAGCGGCGACAGGCTGTTGGTCAGTTTCTTGATGCGGGCATCGAGAACGGCCTGAGCGTCCGGCAGGCGGACTTCGGCAACTTTCTGACCGGTTACACGCTCGATCACTTGCAGCATGCGGCGCTCACGCGGAGTCACCAGCAGCAGTGCACGACCTTCGCGACCGGCACGGCCGGTACGGCCGATACGGTGAACGTAGGACTCAGGATCGTACGGCATGTCAACGTTGAACACGTGAGTGATGCGCGGAACGTCCAGGCCACGAGCAGCAACGTCGGTCGCCACAACGATGTCCAGACGGCCATCCTTGAGGGAGTCGATCACGCGCTCACGCTGGTTCTGGGCAATGTCACCGTTCAGCGCAGCGGCTTTGTAGCCTTTGGCTTCCAGGGCGCTGGCCAGGTCCAGGGTCGCTTGCTTGGTGCGCACGAACATGATCAGGGCGTCGAAGTCTTCGACTTCCAGCAGGCTCAATACAGCCGAGGTCTTCTGGTCAGCGTGAACCAACAGGTGAGCCTGTTCGATCGCGGTAACGGTCTGAGTCTTGGTCTGGATCTTCACGTGTTGCGGATCGCGCAGGTGGCGTTCGGCAATGGCACGGATCGACTGTGGCAAGGTGGCCGAGAACAGTACGGTCTGACGGGTCGCTGGCAGAGCCTTGAAGATGACTTCGAGGTCATCCATGAAGCCCAGCTTGAGCATTTCGTCAGCTTCGTCGAGAACCAGGTGGTTCACGGTCGACAGGACTTTTTCGTCGCGACGCAGGTGGTCACACAGACGGCCCGGGGTGGCGACAACGATCTGTGCGCCGTTACGGATTGCTTTCAGTTGTGGGCCCATAGGCGCGCCGCCGTAAACGGCCACAACGGTAACGCCCGGCATTTGCTTGGCGTAGGTTTCGAAAGCGGTTGCTACTTGCAGCGCCAACTCACGGGTTGGCGCCAGGATCAGGGCTTGCGGCTCGCGCTTGGCAGGATCGATGCAATGCAGGATAGGCAGGGCGAACGCAGCGGTTTTACCCGTACCGGTTTGCGCCTGGCCAATCATGTCCTGGCCGGCCATGATGATCGGGATCGATTGCTGCTGAATAGCCGAAGGCTCTTCGTAGCCAGTCGCAATGACGGCTGCAAGAATATTCGGATTAAGATTAAAAGCGGCGAAGCCGCCGGTTTCCTGGGTCATGGGTCTGCCTCTAAGTGCATCCGCAAAGACCCATGCTCCAAAGCTGCGCATGCCGTGTAAGACTCAAGAGTCGCCCTGGCTGCTTTGTCGGCGGGGATTTGCGAAAACGAATGAATGAAAAAGATTCGTCAAGGGAGAGTCCGCTGTGCGGACGTGCAGCCGAAGCTGACTTCGGGGAATTGCGCTACCTAAACGCGGCCCGGTTAAAGGCCGGCGCGCACTATACCGGAATTCGCCCAAAAAGGGAGCATTATTTGTCGGAAATCTGACGCATACACCGTTATGTCACAGGCTTTGCAGATAATCGTGCAGCGGTCTATTTTTCAAAGGCCCGGCCCTGCTGGCGATGGCGCTAAAACGGTCACCCTTGGGACGCAGCCCTGCGGTCTCAAACCCCTTCCCGCCCGAGGAATTGCTTGATGAATCAATCCGTTACCAGCCGTGTAACCTGCGAACGGCACGGCCATGTCCTGTTGATGGGCCTGGATCGGGTGGCCAAGCGCAACGCCTTCGATCTCGACCTGCTCAATGCCCTCAGCCTGGCCTACGGCGAATTCGAGGCCGACAGCGAGGCGCGGGTGGCGGTGGTGTTCGGGCATGGCGAGCATTTCACTGCCGGGCTCGACCTGGTCAATGCCAGCGCAGCGCTGGCCGAAGGCTGGCAAGCGCCACCCGGGGGGTGCGATCCGTGGGGGGTGTTTGCAGGTCCGCGAGTCAGTAAACCGGTGATTGTCGCCGCGCAAGGCTACTGCCTGACCATCGGCATCGAGCTGATGCTGGCCGCCGACATCAACCTGTGTGCCAGCAACACCCGATTCGCCCAGAAAGAAGTACAGCGCGGGATCTTCCCGTTTGGCGGCGCGACGTTGCGCCTGCATCAGGTTGCAGGCTGGGGCAATGCCATGCGCTGGCTGCTGACCGGCGATGAGTTCGATGCCCATGATGCGCTGCATCTGGGCCTGGTGCAGGAAGTCATGGCCAGCGAGGATTTGTTGCCGCGAGCGATTGAACTGGCTGAGCGGATTGCCCGGCAGGCGCCGCTGGGGGTTCAGGCGACGTTGATGTCGGCGCGACAGGCACGTTATGAAGGGGAAACCGCGGCGGCGCAGGGATTGCCGGCGCTGGTGAAGAAGTTGTTGGCGAGTGAGGATGCGAAGGAAGGTGTGCGGTCGATGCTGGAGAAGCGGCCGGGCATTTTCAAAGGCTGCTGACAAGACGGCTTTATGTGGCGAGGGAGCTTGCTCCCGCTGGGCTGCGAAGCGGCCCCAAAACTCCGGCCGCCCAGAGATTTTGTGAGTGCTGCGCACTCAAGCGGGAGCGAGCTCCCTCGCCACAGGATTTCGCATCAGGTAGCCGGGCGAATCGCCTTGATCAACGACTGCAACGAATACCCCAACCGCGGCGCCAACGCTTCGGCCCGCGCAACCAACCCGTCCATGTCCAGTTCCTGATCCAGTTCCGAAGGCACGATCAGAATCACATTGCCCTCCTTCACCGGCAGCTCCCAGTAATGCCGATGATAAAGCCCGCGCAACAACGCCGCGCCCAACGGTTTGCCATCGTCGGTGGCCCATTGGTTGATCACCAGCCAACCGCCCGGATTCAGGCGTTTCTGACAGTTTTCCAGAAAACTCCAGGCCAGATGCCCGACGCCCGGCCCGACATCGGTATAGAGGTCGACGAAAATCAGGTCCGCCGGCTCGGCGGTTTCCAGCAATTCCAGCGCATCGCCAACCCGGATGTACAGTCGCGGATCGTCATCCAGCCCGAGGTATTCGATGGCCAGGCGCGGCACGTCGGGGCGCAGTTCGATGGCCTCGACATCTTCCAGCGGCAGGAATTTCAGGCAGGCCTGGGTCAACGTGCCGGCACCGAGGCCGAGGAACAGCGCGCTCTCCGGTTGCTCGTGGCACAACGCACCGATCAGCATCGCCCGGGTGTAATCGTATTCGAGCCAGCTCGGGTCGGCGGTGAACACACAGCTCTGTTCGATGGCATCACCGAACTCGAGAAACCGGTAATCGGCCACTTCCAGCACACGAATCACACCGAACTCGTCCTGTACCTCGGCGAGCAGATGCTCGACGCGCTCCTCAGTCATTTCGTCTCCTGATCGTTACCGGACCCGGCAACGTAGTACACCGCAACATGAGGCGGCAAAAGCGCGATTGTCCGCGAAGCGACGGGAACAGGTCACGCACTAATTTGCTGATAACATGAACGCCCGAGCGTAAAACAACCGAGACCGTGATGAGCCAACCCTGGAGCCCTGACAGCTGGCGCGCCCTGCCGATCCAGCAACAACCTGTTTATCCCGACGCGGCGCATTTGCTGCACGTCGAGCAAACCCTGGCCAGCTATCCGCCGCTGGTGTTTGCCGGTGAGGCCCGGGAGTTGCGCCGTCAGTTCGCCGAAGTGACCCAGGGTCGCGCGTTTCTGTTGCAGGGCGGCGACTGCGCCGAAAGCTTCGCCGAGTTCTCCGCCGCGAAAATTCGCGACACCTTCAAAGTGCTGCTGCAAATGGCGATCGTCATGACCTTCGCGGCCGGTTGCCCGGTGGTCAAGGTCGGGCGCATGGCCGGCCAGTTCGCCAAACCGCGTTCGGCCAACGATGAAACCATCGATGGCGTGACGCTGCCGGCCTATCGTGGCGACATCGTCAACGGCATCGGTTTCGATGAAAAAAGCCGCGTACCGGACCCGGAACGCCTGCTGCAGTCTTATCACCAGTCCACCGCCACCCTGAACCTGCTGCGCGCCTTCGCCCAGGGCGGTTTTGCCGACCTGCATCAGGTGCACAAGTGGAACCTGGATTTCATCGCCAACTCGGCGCTGGCGGAAAAATACAGCCACCTCGCCGACCGCATCGATGAAACCCTGGCGTTCATGCGCGCCTGCGGCATGGACAGTTCGCCGCAATTGCGCGAAACCAGTTTCTTCACCGCCCACGAAGCGCTGCTGCTGAACTACGAAGAAGCCTTCGTGCGTCGCGACAGCCTGACCAACGATTACTACGACTGCTCGGCGCACATGCTGTGGATCGGCGACCGCACCCGCCAGCTCGACGGTGCCCACGTCGAATTCCTGCGCGGGGTGAACAACCCGATCGGGGTCAAGGTCGGCCCGAGCATGAACCCGGAAGACCTGATCCGCCTGATCGACGTGCTCAACCCGGACAACGATCCGGGGCGCTTGAACCTGATCGCGCGGATGGGCGCGAACAAGGTCGGCGATCACTTGCCGGCGTTGATCCGCGCGGTGCAGCGTGAAGGCAAGCAAGTGCTCTGGAGTTCCGACCCGATGCATGGCAACACCATCAAGGCCAGCAGCGGCTACAAGACCCGCGATTTTGCGCAGA
Source organism: Pseudomonas sp. LBUM1651 (assembly GCF_059716135.1). NCBI lineage: Bacteria > Pseudomonadati > Pseudomonadota > Gammaproteobacteria > Pseudomonadales > Pseudomonadaceae > Pseudomonas > Pseudomonas sp. LBUM1651. The sequence continues at coordinate 4,059,551 of NZ_CP166805.1, forward strand.
TCCTCGGCGAAGTGAAGCAGTTCTTCCAGGTTCACGAAGCGGAAGGCAGTTATGCCGGTGGTATCCATATCGAGATGACCGGGCAGAATGTCACCGAGTGCATTGGTGGTGCGCGGCCGATTACCGAGGATGGGTTATCGGACCGGTATCACACCCATTGTGATCCGCGGATGAATGCTGATCAGTCGCTGGAATTGGCGTTCCTTATTGCTGAAACTTTGAAGCAAGTCCGACGTTAAATCGCGTCGCGCCCTTCGCGGGCAAGCCTCGCTCCTACAGGGTTTCGCGATCCCTTGTAGGAGCGAGGCTTGCCCGCGAAGGCGTCTGATCAATCACCGCCAATACTGGCCAATGCCACCCGCAACCGCGCCGCACTCGCCCGCGGACAATTCAACTGCACCCGCTCCAACCCCAACCAATCCGCCATCCGCCGTAAATTCACCGCCAACGCCAGCATCCCCTCCTCGTCCAGCCCCGGTTCTTCCTCATGCACGGCATGCACCGCGAGCCGCCCCAACGCCCGTTCCGCCCGCAAATCCACCCGCGCGGCAATCCGTTCGTTGTGTAAAAACGGCAGCACGTAATACCCGTAGATGCGTTTGTCCGGCGGCGTGTAGATCTCCAACCGATAGCGAAAATCGAACAAGCGCTCGGTACGGCTGCGTTCCCAGACCAGCGAATCAAACGGTGAAAGCAAGGCACTGGCCTCGACCTTGCGCGGCACTTTTGGCTCCGGCAGACAAAACGCCGGTTGCCGCCAACCCTGAACCTCGCAAGTCTGCAACTCGCCTGCCTCCACCAGTTCCGCCAGACGCGGACGCGCATCGCCGGGGCTCAAGCGAAAGTAGTCGCGCAGGTCCTTCTCCGTCGCCACCCCCAAAGCATTCGCGGCATGCAGCAGCAGCCCGCGCTGGGCCTCGTCTTCCGAGAGCAACGGCTGCTGCAGAATCGCTGAGGGAATAACCCGCTCCGGCAAATCATAAAGCCGCTCGAATCCGCGCCGTCCGGCCACGGTCACCTCACCGGCGGCGAACAGCCACTCCAGCGCATGCTTTTCCGCGCTCCAGTCCCACCACGGCCCTGCCCGCTCCTGGCGGGTCGACAGACTCCCGGCACCCAGCGCGCCGAGCTCCTGAACCGAGGCCAGCACGCGGCGAATGGTGTCCTGCTGCTCACGCCCGAAACACGCCAGTTGCTGATAGATGTCTTCGCCACGGCTCGCACGCCGCATGCGCCAGCGCATCAACGGATACATCGACAGGGGCAGCAACGAGGCTTCATGGCCCCAGTATTCGAACAACGTGCGTCGACGGCCCGAACTCCAGGCAGCCTGGTCGAGCAAATCGGATGAGTAGTTGCCGAGACGGGAAAACAAGGGAAGGTAGTGCGAACGCACCAACGCATTGACCGAATCGATCTGCAGAATGCCCAGCCGTTCGATCAGCCGATTGAGCTGAACCGCTTTGATCGCCGCCGGCGGCTGGCGCCCATTGAACCCTTGGGCGGCCAGCGCCAGGCGTCGAGCCTGCTTGATGGAAAAGGACAGCGTTGCGGGCATGAGCATCTCCTTGTCTGCTCGCAACCTACCTCACCGGGAGACGGTTTGTGTAGTTGTGGGTTACTCATTTGTGCATCGGGTCATTCCAGAATGGTTTGACCGACTCGAACTCCACATCCGCACGGCTCATGCCGATGTCCTTCAGTGCTTCGTCGCTCAGACTCGCCAACAGCTCGCGCTCCCGGTGAAGTTCGTACCAGCGACTGAATTTATGCAGCAGATCGGATACCAGGTGGACCGAGTGTTTTTCTACGGCTGGATACTCATGTTGACCTTTCATCTTGTTGCCCTCCGTTTAGGTGGTTCCAGTCTCGCCCCAGGACTAAGATCAATCCAACGAATGTTTCTGATGTCACATATCTCGGAGATTGATGAATGTCAGCCTTCCCAAGTATCGACACCGAAGTGCTGCGCACCTTTGTCGCCATCGCCGACCAGGGTGGTTTTACCCGCGCCGGTGAGCTGGTGAATCGCACGCAGTCCGCCGTAAGCATGCAAATGAAGCGGCTGGAAGAGGATGTGTTGCAGCGTCAACTGTTCCAGCGTGACGGACGGCAGGTACGCCTGACGGCTGAGGGCCAGGTGCTGCTGGGTTATGCCCGACGTATCCTCAAGCTGCACAGCGAAGTGTTCAACACGTTGCGCGAGCCGCACATGGTCGGCATGGTCCGCATCGGCACACCAGACGATTATGTGATGCGTTTTCTGCCAGGGATTCTGCGTCGGTTTGCCCAGTCGTATCCGCTGGTCCAGATCGAGGTGCACTGCGAATCATCAAAACAATTGCTGATACGTCAGGACCTGGATCTGACGATCGTTACCCGAGAACCGGGCAACGAGATCGGCCAGTTGTTGCGCAAGGAGCGTTTTGTCTGGGCTGAAGCGCAATGTTTCAGTGCCCATGAGCAAACGCCGCTGCCGCTGGCGATGTTCAACAGCGATTGTTTCTGCCGCCTGTGGGCCTGCAATGCCCTCGATGCCATGGGCCGCGATTATCGCGTGGCCTATAACAGCGACAGCCTGTCGGCGATCATGGCGGTGGTCAGCGCCGGCCTGGCGGTGACCGCGCAACTGGAAAGCCTGGTCACCCCGGACATGCGCATTCTCGGTGAAGCCGAAGACCTGCCGATCTTGCCGGAGGCGAGCATCATGCTGCTGCGCAACCTGCACAATCCGTCACCGATCACCGAATGCCTGGCCGAACATATCGTCGAAGGGTTCAAACTTTAAAGGCGAGCATCGCCGCGCACAGCACCAGGAAGCCACAGAACAGCCCGCGCAGCAGCCGCTCCGGCATGGCGTGGGCGATCTTCACGCCCCAGCTGATGCTCATCAGACCGCCGACGGCCAAAGGCACACCGATCATCCAGTCCACTTGATGATGCGCGGCATAAGTCACCAGCGTGACGCCCGTGCTGGGTAACGCCAGCGCCAGCGACAAGCCTTGGGCCACCACTTGGCTGGTGCCGAACAGGCTGGTCAGCACCGGCGTTGCCACCACCGCCCCGCCCACGCCGAACAATCCGCCCATGGTCCCGGAAGCCGCGCCGAGTACGCCCAGCCATGGCCATGAGTAATTCATCTGCGAAGTAGCCGACGCGTTGGCGTAGAACATTCGCATCAGATTGTAGGCCGACAGCGCGATCAGGAACGCGACAAATCCTGCGCGCATGGTTTGCGCATCAATGCCCACCGCCCAGATCGAGCCGATCCACGCAAAGCAAAAACCCATCGACGCCAGCGGCAGCGCGTGACGCAATTCGATTTTATTGCGCTGGTGATAGCGCCACAGCGCCAGCATCACGTTCGGCACCACCATGACCAGCGCAGTGCCTTGGGCGATCTGCTGATCGAGACCAAACAACACCCCCAGCAACGGAATGGCGATCAGCCCGCCGCCAATGCCAAACAAACCGCCCAGGGTTCCCAGCGCGGCGCCGAATACCAGATACATCAAAAACTCAATCACGGCCGATTTCCTATCATCTCAGGCGATCCATCCTACGCAGTCGGCGCTGGCGGGGAAACGCACAGCAACGCACAATGGCTGTGCCAACTTCGCACAAGCACTGATGACACCATGAACCCCAATCAATTGACCGACCAACTGGCTCTGTTCCTCGATGTACTGGAAACCGGCAGTTTCTCCGCCGCCTCCCGCCGTCATCCGATGACACCGTCGGCTGTGGCGCGGCGCATCGACAGCCTGGAAAACGCCGTCGGCAGCCAGTTGTTTATCCGCAGTACCCATGCAGTGCGTGCGACGCCCGCCGGGTTGGCGTTCGCCGAACGTGCGCGGCGGATTGTGGCGGAACTGCAACTGGCGCGGGCCGAAGCGGTGTCCCTGAGCAGCGCGCCGGAAGGCCTGATCCGGATCGACGCGCCCGCCGCGTTCGGCCGGCGGCATCTGGCGCCGGTGATCGCTGATTTTCTGATGCTCTACCCCGGCCTCGACGTGCAATTGCACCTGATCGACAGTTTTGTCGACATGCAGGGTTTGAACCTGGGCAAGGTTGATCTGGTGCTGCGTGCCGGGCAAATGGCCGATACCCGCCTGGTGGCCACGCCGCTGGCGAGCATGGTGCGCATTGCCTGCGCCAGCCCCGACTATCTGAAGCGTCGCGGCGTACCGACCGACCCGGCGCAGTTGATTGAACACGACGGCCTCGACTGGGATGGCCTCGCCCCGCCCTTCGCCTGGCGTTTCGAGCGGGATGGGCAAATGTACCTGCACCGTCCGTCGCGCATCCGCATGAGCGCCAACAATGCCGAAGCGCTGGTCTGCGGCGCGCTGGCCGGGCTGGGTGTCGCGCATCTGCCGACCTGGCTGGCCAGCGAATATTTGTTGCGTGGCGAGTTGCTGCCTCTGTTTTGCGAGAGCGGCCTGCCACCACCGGAAACCACCGGCATCTATGCCTTGCGCCTGGAGCAACAACCCAATTCCCGCAGTCGTTTGTTGCTGGAATACCTGAAAACCCGCTTCAGTCCGATTCCGCCTTGGGACCTGGCACTGCAAACCAACCTGGACCGGCACTAGTCCAGAATTGTCTGGCGCATTAAAGATTCGCCCGCTAGATTTATGACGATCACTGATCAAGGCTTCGAAATGAACACCGAGCGCAACATCTCCGATAACTGCGACGCCCTGCTGCTGGATAATCAGGCCTGCTTCGCCCTGCACTCCACCTCGCTGCTGATGACCAAGGTCTACAAGCCACTGCTGCAAGCGCTGGGCCTGACCTATCCGCAATACCTGGCGATGATGGTGTTGTGGGAACAGGACGGTTTGACCGTAGGCGAAATCAGCACGCGCCTGCTGACCGATCCTGGCTCACTGACGCCACTGCTCAAACGCCTGGAAGCCGAAGGCTTGCTCAGCCGCACCCGCAGCCGCGAAGACGAACGAGTGGTGATTGTCGAACTCACCGAACAGGGTCGCACCTTGCGGGAAAAGGCTCGCGGAGTTCCCCAGTGCATCCTCGGCGCCAGCGGGATGACGCTGGAGAGACTGCAGAAATTGCAGGCGGAGCTGCAAGTGCTGCGTAGTAATCTGCAAGACAGCCTCTAATCTTCCAGACACCGTAGATCCCTTGTAGGAGCAAGCTTGCTCGCGATCGCGGTGTGTCATTCAGCGATGATGGGGCTGAGACGACGCCATCGCGAGCAAGCTTGCTCCTACAAGACTTCGGTGTTCCTGCTGCCAGTGCTCGACTTCACCCTCTTCTGAAAAAAATCTTCGCCGGAAAACCTGCTTCGACAGCTCTGGATCGACTGTTTCGCTACCACTCCCTCCACACTCCTCTCTCCTTTTCGCGATTTTTTCAAAATTTATCTTGCGCACTAAATATTAGCGCGATACATTTACTTCGCACTTACTTAGCGCGCAAACATTTAGCGCAAAACACCCAGACCCGAACGAGGCTTACATCATGCAAACTCTCTACACCGCAATCGCAACCTCCACTGGCGGCCGTGACGGTCGTGCGGTTTCCAGCGACAACATCCTCGACGTCAAACTCGCCACCCCGAAAGAACTCGGTGGTGCTGGCGGCGCTGCCACCAACCCTGAACAACTGTTCGCCGCCGGTTACTCGGCCTGCTTCATCGGCGCGCTGAAATTCGTCGCCAGCCAGACCAAACGCAGCATCCCGACCGACGCATCGATCACCGCCCATGTCGGCATCGGTCAGATTCCTGGTGGTTTCGGTCTGGACATCGACCTGCACGTCAGCCTGCCAGGTCTTGAACAAGCCGATGCGCAATCCCTGGTCGACGCTGCCCACCAGGTCTGCCCGTACTCCAACGCCACCCGTGGCAACGTCGATGTGCGCCTGCACGTTACCGTCTAACTGCTGACTCCAAGACCGAACAGGAAACGAACATGAACACTTTCAGCAAAGTCTTGACCGGTACCCTTCTCGCCCTGTCCATCCACAGTGCATTCGCGGGCGACGGGGTTGAGCACAACACCCAGGCGTTCCTCGATGTGCTGAATGCCGGCACCGGCAAACCGATGGAACAGCTTTCACCGAAAGATGCCCGGGCCATTTTGGTCGGCGCGCAAGCCGGGGTGAAATTGACGCTGCCAAAAGCGGATGTCAGCCAGAAGACCATTCAAGTCGACGGCCAACCGATCAGCCTGACCATCGTCCGGCCGGCCGGGGTCAAAGGCGAGCTGCCGGTGTTCATGTTCTTTCACGGCGGCGGCTGGGTGCTGGGGGATTTCCCGACCCACGAACGCCTGGTTCGGGATCTGGTCACGGGTTCGGGTGCGGCGGCGGTGTTCGTCAATTACACCCCGTCGCCGGAAGCGCATTACCCGGTGGCAATCAACCAGGCTTACGCCGCGACCAAGTGGGTGGCTGAGCACGGTAAAGAAATCAACGTCGACGGCAAGCGTCTGGCCGTGGCCGGTAACAGCGTCGGCGGCAACATGGCGGCCGTGGTTGCACTGATGGCCAAAGACAAAGGCACCCCGGCAATCAAGTTCCAGGTGCTGCTGTGGCCGGTGACGGACGCAAACTTTGAAACGGCGTCTTACAACCAGTTTGCCGAGGGGCACTTCCTTACCAAAAACATGATGAAGTGGTTCTGGGACAACTACACCACCGACGCCAACCAACGTAACGAGATCTACGCTTCGCCACTGCGGGCGACCACTGCCCAACTCAAAGGCTTGCCACCTGCGCTGGTGCAGACGGCCGGCGCCGATGTGCTGCGCGATGAAGGTGAGGCCTACGCCCGCAAACTCGACGAGGCCGGTGTGCCGGTGACGGCGGTTCGCTACAACGGCATGATTCACGACTACGGTTTGCTGAATGTGGTGAGCCAGGTGCCAGCGGTGCGTTCGGCGATGTTGCAAGCGTCCGAAGAGCTCAAGCAACACCTGAAGAAATAACACTTCCACCCTGTAGGAGCCCGGCTTGCCGGCGATAGCGATCTCGAGGACGCCATCGCCGGCAAGCCGGGCTCCTACAAGGTCCGCGCAATGTTCCAGTCAGCGAATGCCTGCTGCATTTCTGCCAGGCACAAAAAAGCCCGACTCAATGGTCGGGCTTTTTCATTCCTGAAGCGGTGCTTATTTGGCACGGCCTTTGTAGGAACCGCCTTCGCGGGTATCGATCTCGATCATGTCGCCGATTTCGATGAAGTCAGCAACCGACAGTTCGGTACCGTTCTTCAGTTTGGCAGGCTTCATCACCTTGCCGGAAGTGTCGCCGCGAGCGGAACCTTCGGTGTAGTCAACCTGACGCACGATAGTGGTCGGCAGTTCTACGGAAACCAGACGCTCTTCGAAGAAGATCGCTTCGCAAACATCGGTCATGCCTTCTTCAACGAAAGGCAGAACGGCTTCGATGTCTTCAGCGTTCAGTTCGTACATGGTGTAGTCGGTGGTGTCCATGAACGTGTAGGTGTCGCCGCTGATGAAGGACAGGGTCGCTTCTTTGCGGTCGAGGATTACGTCGTCCAGTTTGTCGTCGGCGCTGTAAACGATCTCGGTCTTGTAGCCGGTCAGCAGGTTTTTCAGCTTGGTCTTCATGATCGCGCTGTTACGACCAGATTTGGTGAATTCAGCTTTCTGAACCAGCCAAGGATCGTTTTCGAGACGGATCACGGTACCGGGTTTCAGTTCTTTACCAGTTTTCATTGCGAATATCCGAATTTGGATGGGATTTACAAAAATCTAGGCCGCGCATCATATCCAATTTAGGTAAAACTGTACCAGCGCCGCGGCAAGATCTGCCTGCAAGGCTTGTTCCAGACACCACGCTTCGGCATGTTTTTGCAGTTCCGGCCAGTGTTTACGAGTCGTCAGCCAGTGACCGGACATATCATGCCCGGCATTCCACGCACGCCAAAGACCGCTGATCGCCTCGCGGGCAGGCGCAGACAGGCCTTTTGTGTACAGCGTCAGGAAGGCTTCGAGCTTGTCCAGGTGAATGTCTTCGTCCTGCCGATAGATGTGCCAGAGCAGTGGCCGGCCCGCCCACTGGGCGCGGACAAACGAATCTTCGCCGCGCACGGCGTTGAAATCGCAGCACCAGAGCAGGTGATCGTATTGCTCCTGTCGGACGAACGGCAGCACTTGCACGGTCAAGGCCTCGCGCACATGCACGGCACCCGCCGCCAATCCGTCGACACCGAGCCACCGCTCGACATCACCCAGAATCCGGCCTTCGGGCACCAACAGATGGGTGGGCGCCGAATCGGCGGCCATCACCTCCAGCCAACTTGCCAGGCCGGTATTCTCATAGGCAAACAGCGAGATCAGCTGCGCACCTTGTGCGCGATCAATCCCTAACCCTTGCAGGAATTTTCGCTGAGCCTCGGGGCTCTGCTGAAATTGCCGGCGCCGCTCGAGCAATCCGCTTTCACGCAGCAAGCCACCGGTGCCCTTCTGGAAACCCGGAAAGAAAAAGTACTTCTGCACGCTTTTGTATTTCACCGACGGCAAACCATGGCAGCCGATGACCCAGTCTTCGGCACTCAGGTAATCAAGGTTCATCCACAGTGGCGGCTTTTCCCGAGCGGCCATGGCGTCCATGTAGATGCTCGGCAGTTGGCAGGCGAATGCGGCGATCACTACATCGGCGGCGTCGGTGGGTAACCAGTCGGCGGGCCATTGCCGGACTTCGACACCGTCCTGCCATTGTTGCGCGACATGGATGTCGATCTGCGGACAGAGTCGCTCGAAGGCCCGCAAGTCGTCGACCCACAAACGCACCTCCAGCGAATGCTCGGTGACCAGTTGTCGGGCCAGGCGCCAGGTCACGCCGATATCGCCAAAGTTGTCGACCACGGCGCAAAAAATATCCCAGCGGGTTTTCATTTGAGACATTTCAGGCATTCCAGGCTCCCGTTGGCAAAGGCGCCGATTGTCCGCATAAATTACTCCGTGCAGAAGAGCCGACGGCGATTAATCTTCATGCGACAATCGCCACTCGCCCGCGACCACCCGCCAGGAGGCAGTCATGCCCTACCGCCCCAACCCGCGCCGCCCCTTGCCGATTCAGCTCAACGCCCTGCAACTGACCGGCAGCATTGCCCTCGGCTTGTGGCTGGGATTCCTCGCCATCGCGCTGACCTGCTGGCTCGCTTCCCGACTGTTGTTCAGCGAGCAATTGGCGCCGGTCGCGCAAGCGATAGAGCAACTGGCGAAACCACCCGTGGTCGCGCAACCAGTGCCGGATATTCCGCCGCAGAGCCCGCTGTTCGATCAATACGAAGAGAACCTGCGCAAGAACGAGCAGCAGCAACGACTGGATCAGGCGCGCAGCACCAGCCGCAATCTGGCCAATCCGAAATGCCAGTTCTGGCTGCAACAGGACCAGACCGCGCCAAGCGAAAAGAGCCGCGCCAACGTCCTGCAATTCTGCGATTGATCATGAATAAACAGACTGTCCACCAACTGATTCTCGACAAGCTGCGTGTCGACCTCGACATCGCCGAACGTGCCGCGCAAACCGCGTACGAAACGGCGACCCACGAAGAAAACATCGCCGAAAACAAGTACGACACACTGGGACTGGAGGCGTCATACCTGGCGGCCGGGCAGGCGAAACGGGTCGAGGAAATCAGGCAATCGCTGGCGCTGTGCCAGAACCTGACGCTGCGGCCTTACGACGATCAGCGCGGCATCGATGTCGGCGCCCTGCTGGGTCTGGAAGACGAAAAGGGTCGTGAACAATGGCTGTTTCTGGCCCCCGACGCAGCGGGCTTGAAGGTCGATCTGGTGGGGCAATGGATTACCGTCATCACCCCTCGCTCACCGCTGGGCAAAAGCCTGCTGGGCAAGTTCGAAGGGGATGAGGTGGAGATTCTGGTGGCGGGCGCTCGGCAACAGTTTTCTGTCACCGAGGTGATCTGAAACCGGAGATTAATGAACGGGCAGTTCGACGCCGTCGAACAGCTCTTCCAGTTCCTGCTTGTTGTGGCACTGAATGGCTTTGGCCATGACTTCGCGGGTCAGGTGCGGGGCGAACTTCTCGATGAAGTCGCACATGAAGCCACGCAGGAAGGTGCCACGACGGAAACCGATTTTGGTGATGCTGGATTCGAACAATTCGCTGGCGTCGAGCACCACCAGGTCATTGTCGAGTTTGGTATCGACCGCCATTTTCGCCACGATGCCCACACCCAGACCCAATCGCACGTAGGTCTTGATCACGTCGGCGTCGGCCGCGGTGAACACCACTTTCGGCGTCAGGCCGCGATGGCTGAACGCTTCGTCGAGTTTCGAACGGCCGGTGAAACCGAACACGTACGTCACGATCGGGTATTCGGCCAGCGCTTCAAGGGTCAACTGCGACAGCTTGGTCAGCGGATGGCCCTGAGGCACGACCACGCAGCGGTTCCAGCGGTAGCACGGCATCATTACCAGGTCACCGAACAGCTCAAGGGCTTCGGTGGCGATGGCGAAATCGACGGTGCCGTCAGCGGCCATTTCGGCGATCTGCATCGGCGAACCCTGGTGCATGTGCAGCGCAACGTCCGGGTATTGCTTGATGAAATTGCTGATCACCGGCGGCAATGCATAACGTGCCTGGGTGTGCGTGGTGGCGATCGACAGGGTGCCTTTCTTCTCGTTGGAGAATTCCTGGGCGATCTGCTTGATGCTTTCAACCTTGCGCAGGATCTCACCGGCGGTGGTGATGATGCGCTCGCCGGCCGGGGTGACGCGGGTCAGGTGCTTGCCGCTGCGAGCAAAAACCTCGACGCCCAATTCGTCTTCCAGCAGACGGATCTGCTTGCTGATACCTGGTTGCGAGGTGTAAAGGCTTTGGGCTGTAGCGGAAACGTTGAGGTCGTGGTGCGCCACTTCCCAGATGTAGCGCAGTTGTTGAAGCTTCATATGAATCCCTCAAAGCAGGTAGACGCCACGGGCATCAGCGACGGTATATAACTATATTAATGGTTTGAAGAATAAATCTAGAACTTTTTTATCAAAACGCCACTATTTGTGTTCTGTGTCCTGCCTCGTGAATACGTTTCTCTTTTGACGAATGGCTGTTGCTGCCAGGCAAGGCGCCGCGACGAGTCATAGCCCGCTATGGCGAGGAGCGGCAACGCAGCATGGCAGAAACAGACGCCGTCAAAAGAGGAACAGTATTTGCGAGGCAGGACACTAGCGGTCTCCCTGGCGACGGCGTTCCACCAGCGGCACCAGATAGACCGGGACCCGAGCCAACTGCAACACCCGCGCTGCGGTCCTGCCCAAAGGCGTTTCCGCGCCAGCACCATGGCTATGACTACCTACGATCAACAAATCCACGGAGAGTTTCTGCGCCTGGTCGAGAATCACCTGCGACGGATCGCCCTGAAGCACCCGCACCGCTTGTATCCTTTCCAGGTCCTGCTCCCCTTCATCCCCCAGTTCTTCACGAAAGCTGTCGAGCACGCGCTGCTCGATACTGGCGATCACCGTGTTCAAGCCCTGACTGTGAAATTCGTTCAGCGCCTGCTCATCGAGGTAACTCTGCAGCACTGATTCGGCAAACAGCCCCATGGGTTCCACGGCGTGCACCACATACAAGTCGGCATTGAATGTTCGAGCCAGCGCCAGGGCATGCTGCATCACCAAAGGGGCGTACAGGCCGAGGTCAGTGGCATAGAGCATCGAACGAATCATATGACCTCCTCGAGTGCCAACATGGCGGAGATTGATTCAGCTTAGCAGTGCCTTGGCGAGTACGACGGCCCGCGTAACGCGTTGAACGGCGGGCTTAAACCTTTTGCTCGTTGCTTATGCCATGGGGTACATGGCCGGTAGCGACCACCTCGCGGGCCAACTCGCAATGGCCGGCCTGATCGTCGAAAAACACGTCGGCGGCAAAGGCTTCGAGGAAAGCGGATTTGGTCAGGCCGCCGAGGAACAACGACTCATCCAGGCGAATGTCCCACTCGCGCAACGTGCGGATCACCCGCTCATGGGCGGGCGCCGAACGGGCGGTGACCAGCGCGGTGCGGATCGGACAGGCGTCCTCCGGAAATTCGCGCTGCAACAGATTGAGCGCCGCGAGAAAGCCTTTGAACGGCCCACCGCGCAGTGGCTCGCGGGCGCTTTCGCGTTCGCTGGCCTGAAACGCTTCCAGGCCGCCCGCCTGATAAACACGCTCCGACTCGTCGGAAAACAGCACCGCGTCACCGTCGAAGGCAATCCGCAATTCATCGCTCGCAGCACGGCTGGCGCCGCCCGACAGAATGGTCGCTGCAGCGAAACCGGCATCCAGCGCACTGCGCACGTCTTCGGCGTGGGTCGACAGAAACAGGTCGCAACCAAAAGCCTTGAGATACGGGTACGGACTGCGCCCACCGACAAACGCCGCACGGGAGATCGCCAGCCCGTAATGGTGAATCGAGTTGAACACCCGCAGCCCGGTGTCGGCGCTGTTACGCGACACCAGGATCACCTCGACCCTGGCGCGGCCGAGGCTGGTATTGAGGCTGAGGAGTTTTTCCACCAGCGGGAAGGCATCACCGGGTTCGAGGATTTCGTCTTCGTGTTCGATCTGATATTGCCGATAGGCCTCGACGCCGCTCGACAGGTAAACCTTGTGGCTTTCGCTCAGGTCGAACAGCGCGCGCGAAGAAATCGCCAGCACCAGTTTGTCGTCAATCGTCTTTGCCATGCCCTTCCCCCTCGGGTTGATCGACTCAGGTGTTCCGTCGATCGATAAAACTCAAACTGCGATACAACGCTTCGATTCGCGGCAATTCGCAACCGGCGGCCTTGGCTGCCGCCAGTGGCCGGGCGTAAATCGCCGCCAGTTCCAGCGGTCGCTTGTGCAGAAAATCGTGGTACATGCTCGGCCAGTAGTCCGGCATTTTCTCGGTCATCATGAACAGATAGTCGGCGTAACCGGCCGGCATGTCGTGACCGCAGGCCTTGGCGCCCTGAACCACTTCGGCCATCAAGGCCTTGATCAGTTCCCGGCTGTCGGCATCGGCCATCAACGGTGTGGTGCCTGCACCGAGCAGAACCGACAGGCCGTTGTAAGGGATATTCCAGACCAGTTTCTGCCAGCGTGCCTGGTGCAGGTTCGGCATGGCCTGGGAGTCGATGCCGGCGCTGCGGAACAACCCGGCGCCTTCCTCGACAATCGCCATGCGCACCTGTTCATCGGCGGCGGGGCCACTGTGGTAGCCGACGTTCACCGCGCCAAGGGCCTGATGAGTGATCGCACCCGGGCCGGTGCGATGGACGCAGATCAGGCAAAGCCCGCCGAGCAGGTGCAGGGAATCCGGGAGCAAGGCTCGCAGACTGTCTTCGACATCCAGGCCGTTTTGCAGCAACAGCACCTTGGCGTTCGGTGCCGCCGCTTGAATGATCGCCGGCGCCAGACCGGCATTGCTGGTGGTCTTCGCGCCCACCAGCAACCAGTCGCAGGGCGGCATGTCTTCGGCCGACGAATAGGCCTGAACCGGATTCAACGTCAGCGCACCATGCACCGCGCTGTCGAGTTGCAACCCGCGCTCGGCCACCGCTGAAAATTCGCTGCGCAACAGAAAATGCACGTCGAAACCGGCACGCGCCAGCATCAACCCGTAGAAACCACCGATCGCACCGGTTCCGATAATACCGATGGTCGGCCTGGCAACTGCACCCGTCATGGCAACTCCTCTGCTGTTCTGGTCAGCGCCTGACCCACGGCCGCATTGAGCTCGGTGCTGGTCAGGCGCGATTCAAGTGCTCCGAAAAACTCACCGTCGCGCACCACAAACAGCGCCGGCAAATGAAAGACCTGATAACGCTCGACCACCCCGCCATTGTCCCCGGCATCGATCCAGCACAAGCGGTCGACCTGCAGATCGAGCCTCGGCAATTGCTCACGGGCAAAACGGCAGCTGGCGCAGCCGACGCTGGTGAATATAACCAGCGACACCCCGCTCATCGCCAGCAACCGTTGGTCGGCGTCGAAATCGGTCAGTTCCGATTCGACCACTATACTGGGGGAAACAATGTCAGATGGCCGACACATGGAGTCCGTGCTCATGGGACGTTTTATTCCTCATCCTGACGATGTACCCGTCGAATTAACGTTGCTCAAACCTGAGTGTATTTCACGACAACAGCTGCACACTATCAGCCTCGGGGGCATGGCTTGCAATTACCACCGCGCCTGGCGCCACGGTACGGCGCTGGAAGTTCGCATACCGACCTTGAACCCCGATTTGCGTTTTCTGGGCTATGTAGCCTGGTGCCTGCGACGCAAACACGGTTATCTGGTGGGCATTGCCTTTGTCGACGAGCAGATGATGTTCAGTGCCCGAATGGGCGAACAGGTGTGCCAGATCGAACGTTATTGTCGCCAGCATGACGCCCACGACGACCTGCAGGAAACCCAGGCGCTGGCCCTCGAATGGGTCCAGCAACACGCCGACGAGTTCTCCCACGACACGGTTCGCAGGGCATTTGCACAGGCGGTGCTGGATTAAGGGACGTTATCAATTCGTTGCGAATGCCCCTTAAACCGCTGTCTGCCCATTGTCGAGCCACGGTGTAACGCGCTAAGGTTCCGCTCCCCGACGCGCTTAATTTGCTGTGCTCCGCCGCGCGGGTTCGCTGGCGGCCGGCACCCGTGACCTGACGAGTAAACGATGGCTGATTTACCGATCAACGACCTAAACGTCGCCTCCAACGAGACGCTGATCACTCCCGACCAGCTCAAGCGTGATATTCCTCTGAGCGACGCTGCCCTGCGCACCGTCACCAAGGGTCGCGAAGTCATTCGCAACATCCTGGATGGCACCGACCACCGCCTGTTTGTCGTCATCGGGCCGTGCTCGATCCACGACATCAAGGCTGCCCACGAATACGCCGAGCGCCTGAAGGTACTGGCTGCGGAAGTGTCCGATACCTTGTATCTGGTCATGCGCGTGTATTTCGAGAAGCCACGCACCACCGTCGGCTGGAAAGGCTTGATCAACGACCCGTACCTGGACGACTCCTTCAAGATTCAGGACGGTCTGCACATCGGTCGTCAGCTGTTGCTGGACCTGGCCGAGATGGGCCTGCCAACCGCTACCGAAGCCCTCGACCCGATCTCCCCGCAGTATCTGCAGGACCTGATCAGCTGGTCGGCCATCGGCGCGCGCACCACTGAATCCCAGACTCACCGTGAAATGGCCTCCGGCCTGTCTTCGGCCGTCGGCTTCAAGAACGGCACCGACGGCGGCCTGACGGTGGCGATCAACGCCCTGCAATCGGTTTCCAGCCCGCATCGTTTCCTGGGGATCAACCAGGAAGGCGGCGTGTCGATCGTCACCACCAAGGGCAATGCCTACGGTCACGTCGTATTGCGCGGCGGCAACGGCAAGCCGAACTACGATTCGGTCAGCGTCGCACTGTGCGAGCAGGCGCTGAACAAGGCGAAGATCAAGCCGAACATCATGGTCGATTGCAGCCACGCCAACTCCAACAAGGACCCGGCACTGCAACCGCTGGTAATGGAGAACGTCGCCAACCAGATCCTCGAAGGCAACCAGTCGATCATCGGCCTGATGGTCGAAAGTCACCTGAACTGGGGCTGCCAGGCCATCCCGAAAGACCTCGCCGACCTGCAATACGGCGTGTCGATCACCGATGCCTGCATCGACTGGTCCGCTACCGAAAACACCTTGCGCAGCATGCATGCCAAGCTCAAGGACGTGCTGCCGAAACGCGCTCGCACCTGATCCCTTTTCAGCGCACAAAAAAAACGCCGGGCTATAAACCCGGCGTTTTTTTATGCATTCGTTTTACTGGCTCAGCTTGGCCGCATGCCGCTGGTGACGTTCCATGTAGCGCTCCACGTAGGAACACGAAGGAATGACGGTGTAGCCCATCTCCTCGGCGTATTCCAGCGCCTTCTCGGTCAAGGCTGCCGCAATGCCGCGACCACGCAAGGCATTGGGCACGAATGTGCGATAGATATCCAGGGTCTGTTTCCCGAGATCCATATAGGTCAGGTAGGCACGATGACCGTCCACATTGGTCTCGAACTGATGACCAGCCTGGTCATGGTGGATGGACAACGCCTCACTCATCACTACTCCTCGCGGGTCTTTGATTCTGACCCCTACCTTACCGATGTTTTTCCGGCGAAGGAACATCTACGCCACCCCGTGCCTGAATGGACACCGAGAAGAACTGCACCGATCTCGCGCAACCGAGCACGTATCAAATAGTAGGCACCATTGGCAGAAAATGCTCAAGGTACGCTCGTCATCATGCAAGGTTGGGCAGGTGCTGCTCCGGGGTTACGCAGGGGCGGCTCGACCGAAGATCCCGGGTGGTCGATCGCCTGAACATTGCCGGATGTTGAGACTTAAGACGAGCGCCCTTCTTTTAAGTCACCTCAACTAGGAGAAAGATATGAGAGGTGCACCGCAAATCCCGAACAAAAGTGTAGACGAATCCATGTAGACAGACTTTAGCCAAGACCGCGAAAACACTCGCGGCCGTCGGGAACTTTTTCGTGCCAACTCGCTCAGCGCGGGCCTTGCAGCTGGATATTTTTTAATCAAATGCAAGTAAAAGTTGCTCGAAAAAGAATCAACGCCTACAATTTTTTTTGCTTCTTGCTTTACGTCAGTTTACTTACGACAAGTAATGGGTAGTATGTACGCCGGCTATTTCCTCACTCTGAGGAGACAGCTACTTAATAGAAAGTCCTTGAAGGGGAACACGATGAACAACGTTCTGAAATTCTCTGCTCTGGCTCTGGCCGCAGTTCTGGCTACCGGTTGCAGCAGCGTATCGAAAGAAACCGAAGCACGTCTGACCGCTACTGAAGACGCAGCTGCTCGCTCCCAGGCTCGTGCAGACGAAGCTTACCGTAAAGCTGATGAAGCTCTGGCTGCTGCTCAAAAAGCACAACAGACTGCTGACGAAGCTAACGAGCGTGCTCTGCGCATGCTGGACAAAGCTAGCCGCAAGTAATAATCCTTCGGGATTGTTATCAAGCCGACCCATTTTTTGGGTCGGCTTTTTTATTGCCCGCTATTTCGTACAGGCAATAAAAAACCCGCCGACGCGGTCAGCATCGGCGGGTTCCTTTCAAGCATTACTGCAACGGGTCGATCGGCGCACTCGTCACCATCGGCGCCGAGGAATTCGGCACTCCGATTTCCACCGGCAGACCATCTTCGGCGGCAACCACGTCGCGGACCACATCCCAGTTCATGCGCAGGTTGTTGGTGATGTCCTCACGCTTGAGCATCGCGTTGATCACCGCGGTGTGTTTGTCGACCACAGAAGGGTTGCCCTTGTCGTCCAGCGGCGTGTGCGCTTCCAGATACACCTTGCCGCCACTGACACCGAACTTGTACGGGTCGCTGATAATGCGCACCGACGTGCCTACCGGCACCATGCCCGCCATCTCCAGCACATTGTTGTTGAACATGCGGAAGCAACCGTGGCTGGTGCGCATGCCAATGCCGAACTTCTTGTTCGAGCCGTGGATCAGGTAACCCGGCGTGCCCAGGTTGAATTTGAACGGCCCCAGCGGGTTGTCCGGGCCGGCCGGCACGACGTTTGGCAACGGATCACCGTCTGCAAGGTGCTCGGCCTTGATCGAGGCTGGAGGCGTCCAGGTCGGGTTCGGCGTCTTGGCCGTGATGGTGGTGTGAGCGATCGGTGAACCCCAACCCTCGCGACCGATGCCCAGCGGGAAGGTGTAAACCACATTCCGGCCTTTCGGATAGTAATAGAGACGGTATTCGGCCAGGTTGATGACGATACCTTCACGTGGTCCTGGCGGCAGGATGAAGCGCGTCGGCAGCACGATTTCGGTACCGGCGCCCGGCAGCCATGCATCGACGCCAGGGTTGGCCGCGACCATTTCCGAGTAACCCAGATCGTAAGTGGTGCCAAGGTCGGCGAAGGTGTCTTCGTATTTGGCCTTGATGACCTGAACCTGGCCGATGATGTCTTCACCGGGCGGTGGCAGGGGCAACTCCAATGCTGCTACGGGGCCTGCCACACAAAGGGCGGCAAGAGACAGGCAGCGGGTGACGGCAGGAAAGCGCGGCAACATCCGGAAAATCCTTCGCATGGTCAGGGGTAAGAACGGGATTGTACACCGACGTCCGTAAATTCGGGGAGTTGGCCGATAGCACGCTATCTTTATTGCATCAAAGCTCGAAGCGCAGCTCTGGCCAGATCGGCGAAGTACCGCGTTTCTGCGACTCCAGGATCGCCCGGCACAGCGAGCAAAGGCGCTGGTCCTGGAAAACGCGGCGGTCGACGCTCGACCAGCGCGGCTGCGCCGGAAGCAGGCTGCCGCACAGGGTTCGATCGGCCGAGCCACCCAGTTCCAGCTGACGGGTCACCAGATGTACCCGCACTTCCTGGCAGGCGAACAGATCCAGCTGTTCGTCAGGCTCGATCAGTTGGTAGGCAAAAAGTGACCAGGCGGGACGCGGCATCGGGGGCTCCAAATCGGGGGCGCCACCTTAGCCGAAACGCCGCCGCTAGAAAAGCGTCAAAGCAACGGCTTCAGTGTCGGCCAGACATTTTCCAGCAACTTGTCCTGAGCCCCCGCAGCGGGGTGCAAGCCGTCGGCCTGCATCAGGTCTGGATGACCGCCCACGCCGTCGAGAAAAAACGGCACCAGCGGAATTTTTTTCTCGGTGGCGACGTTGCTGTACACCTCGGCGAAAGCCTTGGTGTAACGCGCGCCGTAGTTGGGTGGCAGTTGCATGCCGAGCAGCAGCACCTTCGCCCCACTGGCGCGGGAGCTGTCGATCATCGCTGCAAGGTTTTGTTGCAATTGCGTTGGCAGCAATCCGCGTAGCCCGTCATTGCCTCCCAATTCGAGGATCACCAGCTCAGGCTTATGCTCTGCAAGCAGCGCAGGCAGGCGCGCCTGGCCTCCGGCGCTGGTGTCGCCGCTGATGGATGCGTTGACCACCTTATCGTCGAAACCTTCGCGCTTGAGCCGTTGCTCAAGCAACGAGACCCACCCAACGCGGGTATCCAGTCCGAAACCGGCGCTGATACTATCGCCAACGATCAGGACTGTACCCGCCGCTGCGTTCTGGGCCATGCACATCAGGGCCAGGCCAGCACTCAAAAACCACACACGCATCGGATTCTCCATGGGCGCAAGCATTCTCACCGCGAAGAACCTCAGCAAAGTGGTTCCCAGCGCGGAAGGTGAACTGACTATCCTGCACGAACTCAGCCTGGAACTGAACAAGGGCGACAGCCTGGCCATCGTTGGCGCGTCCGGTTCCGGCAAATCCACCCTCCTCGGTCTGCTCGCCGGCCTCGACCTGCCGAGCAGCGGCGAAGTCACCCTCGCCGGCCAGGGCCTGAGCAATCTCGATGAAGATCAACGCGCGCGAATTCGCGCCGAACACGTCGGTTTTGTCTTTCAATCATTTCAGTTGCTCGACAGTCTCAACGCCCTGGAAAACGTCATGCTGCCGCTGGAACTTGATGGCCGCAAAGACGCCCGCGAGCGTGCCACCGAACTGCTGCGAAGGGTCGGCCTCGGCCAGCGCCTGACCCACTCGCCACGCCAGCTCTCCGGTGGCGAACAGCAGCGCGTGGCGATTGCCCGTGCGTTTGCCGCCGAGCCCGACGTGTTGTTCGCCGACGAACCCACCGGCAACCTCGACAGCCACACCGGCGAGCGCATCAGCGACTTGCTGTTCGACTTGAACAAAGAGCGCGGCACGACGCTGGTGCTGGTGACCCACGATGAACGCCTGGCCCATCGCTGCCGGCGCCTGATCCGACTTGAAGCCGGCCTGCTGGTCGCCCCTCTGGAGCCCTGATGGCACGCCTGCCGCTGTTGCGCCTGTTCAGTCTCGCCATCCGCCAACTGCTGCGCGATGCTCGCGCCGGCGAGTTGCGGGTGTTGTTCTTCGCCTTGCTGGTGGCGGTGGCGGCGAGTACCGCCATCGGTTACTTCGGCGCCCGCCTGAATGGCGCCATGATGCTGCGCGCCACCGAATTCCTTGGCGCCGATCTGCTGCTTGAGGGCAGTTCACCGGCGCGACCCGAACAGATCAAAAGTGGTACGGAGTTGGGCCTTGAACATGCACAGGTGGTGGAGTTCTCCAGCGTCATCGCCACCGACAACGGCATTCAGCTGTCCAGTATCAAAGCCGCCGACGATGTCTATCCCCTGCGCGGCGAACTGAAAAGCGCCCCCGCGCCCTTCGCTCCGGAAGAGCTCGGGGGAGGACCGAAACCCGGTGAGGCCTGGGTCGAGGCACGACTGCTGACCGCACTGGACCTGAAGATCGGCGACAGCATCGACGTCGGCATGCGCACTCTGAAACTCGCGCGAGTGCTGACTTACGAACCGGATCGCGCCGGCAATTTCTACAGCCTGACGCCGCGCGTGCTGATCAACCTCAGCGACCTCGCCGCCACCGGCGTGGTGCAACCCGGCAGCCGCGTCAGTTACCGCGAACTCTGGCGCGGCAACGCCGAAGCGCTGGAAACCTATCGCCAACTGATCAAACCCGGCCTCGCCGCCAACCAGCGCATCCAGGATGCCCGCGATGGCAACCGGCAGATTGGTGGCGCTCTGGGCAAGGCCGAACGTTACTTGAACATGGCGAGTCTGGTGGCGGTCCTGTTGTCCGGAGTCGCGGTGGCGCTGTCGGCGACGCGTTTCGCCACCCGTCGCTTCGATGCCAGCGCGTTGTTGCGCTGCCTGGGGTTATCCCGTCGGGAAACCATGGTCCTGTTCAGTTTGCAGCTGACGGTACTTGGACTGTTGGCCAGCATCAGCGGCGCGTTGATTGGCTTGCTGGCTCAGCTCGGCCTGTTCGCGCTGCTGCATGATTTGTTGCCAACCGACGTTCCACCAGGGGGCCTGTTTCCGGCCATCGCCGGGATCGGCACCGGGTTGGTGGCGCTGGCCGGTTTTGCCTTGCCGCCCCTCGCGGCGCTGGGCCGGGTTCCGCCATTGCGGGTTTTGCGCCGTGACATGCTGCCGATTCCTTCCAGCACCTGGATGGTCTACGGCGCGGCATTGGGCGCTCTCGGGCTGATCATGTGGCGCCTGAGCCTGGACCTGTTGCTGACCTTCGCCCTGCTCGGCGGTGGCGTGATTGCGGCGCTGATGTTGGGTGGCTTGCTGTTGCTGCTTCTGAAAAGCCTGCGCCGGATGCTCGCGCGCGCTGCGTTGCCGTGGCGTCTCGGGTTGGGTCAATTGCTGCGTCATCCACTGGCGGCGGCAGGCCAATCGCTGGCCTTCGGTTTGATTCTGCTGTCCATGGCGTTGATCGCCTTGCTGCGCGGTGAGTTGCTCGACACCTGGCAAAACCAGTTGCCGAAAAATGCGCCGAACTATTTCGCGCTGAACATCCTGCCGGCAGACAAACAGGCCTTCACCGATCGCCTGATCGAACTGTCGGCGCAATCGGCGCCGCTGTACCCGGTGGTGCCGGGACGGTTGATCAGCATCAACGGCGAGCCGGTGCAGGAGATCGTCAGCAAGGATTCGGCCGGAGATCGGGCGATCCAGCGCGACCTGAGCCTGACCTGGGCGGCGGACCTGCCAGCGGGCAACAAGCTCACGGCGGGAAACTGGTGGAGCGAACAGCCAGCGGATGACATTCCCGGCGTGTCGGTAGAAGGCAAAGTCGCCGAAAGCCTGAAGCTCAAGCTGGGCGATCACATGGTGTTTACCGTCGGCGGGGTCAATCGCGAAGCGAAAGTCACCAGCCTGCGGGAGATCAACTGGGACAACTTCCAGCCGAACTTCTTCATGATCTTCCAACCAGGGACATTGAAGGATTTACCGGCGACTTACCTGACCAGCTTCTATCTGGCGGCTGGTCATGATCAGCAGATTGTCGACCTGTCCCGCGCCTTTCCGGCGGTGACCATCCTGCAAGTCGAAGCCTTGCTGGAGCAACTGCGCAGCATCCTCGCCCAGGTCACCCTGGCGGTGGAATATGTGCTGTTGTTCGTGCTGGCGGCGGGGATGGCAGTGTTGTTCTCGGGTCTGCAAGCGACGCTGGATGAACGCATCCGTCAAGGCGCATTGTTGCGAGCGCTGGGGGCCGAGCGACAATTGCTGGTCAAGGCCCGGCGAATCGAGTTCGGCCTGCTCGGCGCGGTCAGCGGATTGCTGGCAGCGCTGGGTTCGGAACTGGTGAGCATGGTGCTGTACCGTTACGCGTTCGATCTGCCATGGCACCCGCATCCATGGCTGTTGGTACTGCCATTGATCGGCGCTGCGCTGATCGGCGGTGCCGGTGTGTTCGGCACCCGTCGGGCCTTGAACGCCAGCCCCCTGACAGTGTTGCGCGAGGGTTGATAGACTCAAGCCTTCTCCATCACAAGAAGTTGCCATGAGCCGTTATCGCCCTCCCCGCACCGCTGGCACCGCGCTGATCACCCCTGAAGGTGAAGCGCGGATGCGGGCCGAGTTTCATGAGCTCTGGCATGTGCGCCGACCGCAAGTCACGCAATCGGTCAGCGAGGCCGCGGCGCAAGGTGATCGCTCCGAAAATGCCGAATACACCTACGGTAAAAAGATGCTGCGTGAGATCGACAGCCGCGTGCGTTTTCTGACCAAACGCCTGGAAGCGCTCAAGGTCGTCAGCGAAAAGCCGAGCGATCCGAACAAGGTCTATTTCGGCGCGTGGGTCACGATAGAGGACGAGGACGGCAAGGAGTCGCGTTACCGCATCGTCGGCCCGGATGAACTGGACTTGAAACTGGGCCTGATCAGTATCGACTCACCGTTGGCACGCGCCCTGATCGGCAAGGCGCTGGACGCCGAAGTTCGGGTGCAGACGCCTACCGGCGAGCAGTGCGTGTATATCGTGGCGATTGAATACCCCTAGGCCTCAGCGGCGGGTGATCAACCCTTGTCTGGCCACGCGGGTCAGTTGTTTGATCACTTCAGGCGCGTCTTCGAGGCTGGGTGACTGAATCACCGCCAGATCGAAACTGTCGCTGGCAAAGCGAGCCAGCGACTCACCGTCTTCGACAAACTGGATCAGGAACGCTGCCGGCCCGCCGGTACGACGTGGCCAGCCATCCAGATAACGCAAGAGCGTCGGCTGATGTTTGCCGCCAAGCAGGATTTTTGGATTGCGCTGGGTGAGATGTGCCGTAATCGGCGCGGGGCGTACAACGGGGTTTAGTGCATTCATCGTGTCGTGTCTCTGCCTCAAAAGTCTGCATGGCAGGTGAGAGGCAACACCGAACCAGCGCTTTAGCGGTATTTCGAAGCCTGTTTCAAGCTTCTGTCGGCAACTGAATGAGTCACCTGGCGCCCCGCAAGTAGCTGTTTAAATCGGCGCATGAGCAGCATCCTAGAGAAGCTGACTGGACAGTGTCAAGAATGACGCATGTCTAGTCCTGAAATTGGTTTACACCGCATTTCATTTTGTAGGAGCGAGCTTGCTCGCGAATAACCCAAGGTCGCCACGGGGCATCTGGTTTTACGCATTATCGTTCACGACCATCGCGAGCAAGCTCGCTCCTACAGTGTTTTCACAACAAAAAAGGCCCGCGCAATGCGGGCCTTTTCGTTGAGCCAGAGCGGTCAGCCAGCGATGGCGCGGTCGGCCGACAGTTTGCCGGCGCCTTCGATCAGCACGGCGATGCTGCCACCCAGCAGTGCCAGGGCGAATTCATAACCGTTGTTGGCCATGAACAAACCGTGAGGGAGGTGCACAGAGAAGATCGCCACCAGCGAGAGGATGGTCAGGCCGAGGGCCGCCGGACGGACCAGCAAGCCGATGATCAAGGCAAGACCGCCGAAGAACTCGGTACCGCCCGCCAGCGTCGCCATCAGGTAGCCCGGTGCCAGACCGATGCTCTCCATGTACTGCGCGGTGCCGGCCAGACCGTAACCACCGAACGCCCCGAAGAGTTTCTGCGCGCCGTGGGCAGCGAAGATGATGCCGACGAAGATCCGCAGAATAGTCAGGCCGTAGCCGGCGCGAGTAAACAGTACCTTGTTGATCAGTGTGCTCATGCTGTGTCATCCATTCTGGAGTTATGTGTGTTGGTTGGCCGCTATATTAATCAGTAAATCGAATGTTAAAAGCGCAATTTTCCGCCATAACAATCAGTTTAGCCGATCATTTGCGTGAGGCCACTTTCTGCCCTTGGGGCTCCAACGACTCCCGCTCCCGATCGAACGCCAAGTAATACTTGTTGACGCTATTAACATAGCTGACGGGGCCCATTCCCACCTGTTCCATGGCGATGCGTTCGACCTGGAAGAACCACTGATTAGGATTCAAACCCCGCCGACGAGCTTCGGCACGCATGCCCTGTACCCGCTCCGGCCCGATGTTGTAAGCCGCCAGCACGAACGCCATGCGCTCACGCTCGTTGAGTTTGGGGCTGGCAAAAAACTTGCGGCGGATCATCGCCAGGTACTTGGCTCCGGCCTGCACGTTGGCGTCGAGGTCCTGAATATTATTGACCCCCACGCGCTGGGCTGCGGACGGGGTGATCTGCATCAAGCCAGTGGGGCCGCTACCGCTGCGGGCATGGGGCTGCAGGGCAGATTCCTTGAACGCCAGTGCCGCCAGGTTCAGCCAGTCCATGTCTTGGGCAGCAGCGTGCTTTTGCAGCACCGGTCGAAGTTTTTCCAGGCGCAGGCGATCAGCCTTGGCCAACGGATAGTGCACTTGATACAGACGCCGATAGATCCGCAGGAACGCCGCGTCCTGATCCGAGGGCTTTTTGTACCCGATCAGGAAACGATCGATGCTCGCCCGCAGCATTGAGGCATCACGACGCACAAACCAGAACTCTTCTCCCGGCTCGCTGATCAGCACCTGCCGATCGAAGCGCAGCTTGGGCAAGATCTTGCCCCAGCGCTCGGCAATCGGTTGCTCGACGATAGTCAGGTGAAAGATGCCGCCCTGAACCATCTCCAGCACGTCTTCGACCGCCAGGCTCGGATCGACCCACTCGATCTTCACCGGCGCCAGTTTGTGCAGGGCAAGTTTTTGATTGATCTGACTGATCGCTTCCCCGGCGGCACTGCCGGTGGGCAATGCCAGGGTTTTACCGGAGAGTTGTTCAACGTGGGTGTAGCGTTTCTCGCCTTTGATCCCGACCAGCACCAGCGGGATGTTGCTGGCAATAGGCTCACTGGTGCTGACGGCGTAACCCGGTTGCAGATCGAGCAATTCCCCCGGCGCAACCAGATCGCCCTCCCCGCGCTGTAATGCGCCGAGCAGTTGATCCTTGGCTTTGGGGATGATCTTTAGGGTGACTTCCTGACCGTCGCGTGCGTAACCATTGAGGTATTGCTCGAAAGCGCGCAAACGATGGTATTCAACGCCAATGGCCTGGCCCTGGACTTCGCCGGAGCTGTTGCGGCTCTGGTTGACCAACACCTTCAGCACACGGCTGCTGCGGATTTCCTGCAGATCGCGCACCTTGGCCGCCGGCACGGCTTGCAGTGGGCCGGCCAGACGCGCAACCGCCGGCATCGGCAGCAGCAACGAACCACACAGCAGTAACAAAATCGAGGGACGTGTCATCCACTCTCCGGAAAGAATACTGGGCCGATTTCAACCATTTTCATGAAACCGGACGACAGAAACAGAGCGCCTTGAGCGCTGGCAAAGTGCGAAAGACTGGCACAGTGATGGCACGCTGACCACCACGGCTTGCCTCGCGGCATCAAAAGACAGCTTTAACTCGTTGTAGTTCTTGGCTTTTCTTATAAATCTACAGCTCTGATATGCTTTCCGGCCTTTGGTCCGAGGTAGCACCATGCAACTCATCGATATCGGCGTCAACCTGACCAACCCCAGTTTTGCCGACAAGCACCAGGCTGTACTCGACCGTGCGTATGCCGCCGGGGTCTGCCAATTGGTGCTCACCGGCACCAGTGTCGAGGGCAGTGAACAGGCGCTGGAACTGTGCCAGCAATTGGATGACACGGCTCAACGGCTGTTCGCCACCGCCGGCATTCACCCGCATGCGGCCAGCGACTGGAACGCCGACAGCGCCCAGCGTCTGCGCAGTTTGCTCAAAGAGCCGAACGTGGTGGCCGTGGGTGAATGCGGCCTGGATTTCAATCGCGATTTCTCTCCACGTCCGCAACAGGAAAAAGTCCTCGAAGAGCACCTGGCGATGGCGGTCGAACTGCAACTGCCGGTGTTTCTCCATGAGCGAGACGCCAGTCAGCGCTTGCTGGAAATCCTCCGCGATTACCGCGACCAATTGCCGGCCGCCGTGGTGCATTGCTTCACCGGCGAGAAGAAAGCGCTGTTCAGCTACCTCGACCTGGACTTGCACATCGGCATCACCGGCTGGATCTGCGACGAGCGTCGCGGCACGCATCTGCAACCGTTGGTGAAAGAAATCAAGCGCGGGCGGTTGATGCTGGAGAGTGATGCGCCGTATCTGCTGCCGCGCAGCTTGCGGCCCAAGCCTAAGAATGGTCGCAACGAACCTGCGTATCTGATCGAAGTGTTGCGGGAAGTGGCGTTGCATCGCGGGGAAAGCGAGGAAGAACTGGCGGCTCACAGCACCGCATGTGCACGAGCCTTTTTCGGGCTGCCAATACTCGACTGAGGTCTTGATCATTGTAGGAGCGAGCTTGCTCGCGATGGTCTAAAGAGCACCACGTTTATCCAGCAAGCACGCGTTATCGTTAGCGACCATCGCGAGCAAGCTCGCTCCTACAATTAATGGCTGCGCATCATTTCCTTTGGTACGTACTTGCCGATTTCGAACTTGCCGATCGCCGCGCGGTGCACTTCGTCCGGGCCGTCGGCCAGACGCAGGGTGCGCTGCATCGCATACATGTAGGCCAGCGGGAAATCATTGGAAACCCCTGCCCCGCCATGGATCTGGATCGCCCGGTCGATGACGCGTAGCGCCACGTTCGGTGCGACCACCTTGATCTGCGCGATTTCGCTCTTCGCCACTTTGTTGCCGACGGTGTCCATCATGTACGCCGCTTTCAAGGTCAGCAGGCGCGCCATGTCGATTTCCATCCGCGAGTCGGCGATTTTGTCGATGTTGCCGCCCAGGCGCGCCAACGGTTTGCCGAACGCGGTGCGGTTCACCGAGCGTTTGCACATCAGTTCCAGCGCACGCTCGGCCATGCCGATCGAACGCATGCAGTGGTGAATCCGGCCCGGGCCAAGGCGACCCTGAGCGATTTCGAAGCCGCGTCCTTCACCCAACAGAACGTTTTCGTACGGCACCCGGACATTTTCGAACAGCACTTCGGCGTGGCCGTGTGGCGCGTCGTCGTAACCGAACACCGGCAGCGGACGGACGATCTTCACGCCAGGGGTATCCACCGGCACCAGAATCATCGAATGCTGGGCGTGGCGCGGCGCGTCGGGATTGCTCAGGCCCATGAAGATCAGAATCTTGCAGCGTGGATCGCAGGCACCCGAGGTCCACCATTTCTTGCCGTTGATCACCCACTCGTCACCGTCACGCACGGCGCGGGCGGCCATGTTGGTGGCGTCGGAGGAAGCCACGTCCGGCTCGGTCATGGCGAACGCCGAGCGGATCTCACCGCGCAGCAGCGGTTCGAGCCAGCGTTGTTTCTGTTCTTCGTTGGCGTAACGCACCAACACTTCCATGTTGCCGGTGTCGGGTGCCGAGCAGTTGAACGGCTCGGGGCCCAGCAGCGAGCGGCCCATGATTTCTGCCAATGGCGCGTATTCGAGGTTGGTCAGGCCGGCGCCGAGTTCGGACTCAGGCAGAAACAAATTCCACAGGCCTTCGGCCTTGGCCTTGAGTTTGAGTTCTTCCATGATCGCAGTCGGCTGCCAGCGGTCACCCTCGGCAACCTGGCGCTCGAACACGGCTTCGGCGGGATAAACGTAGGTGTCCATGAACGCGGTCACGCGCTCACGCAGTTCTTGCACCTTGGGCGAATAAGCGAAATCCATGAGCAGCTACCTTCTTGAGGGAGGTTGTTTAGGTCATGCAATCGATGCTAGAACAGCTACGAAAATTTACCTAGCCTATTCTCGGCGTGTATTAACATTCATCACCGATATATGATCGGGTGATTGCCGAGGCCCCCGGCCTCATCAAAACGCCCCAACAATAAGAGTGCAGCGCAATGAATCTGAGCAAGGTCGACCTCAACCTTTTCATCGTCTTCGACGCGATCTACACCGAAGCCAACCTGACCCGCGCCGGGCAGATTGTCGGCATTACTCAGCCTGCGGTCTCAAACGCTCTGGCACGCTTGCGCGAGACCTTCAACGATCCGCTTTTCGTTCGCACCGCCCAGGGCATGGTGCCAACGCCGATGGCGCAAAACATCATCGGTCCGGTGCGCAATGCCCTCTCTCTGCTGCGGGTATCGGTACAGGAAAGCCGCATCTTCAATCCGCTGCAGGCGGTCAAGACGTACCGCATCAGCATGACCGACCTCACCGAAGCGGTGATCCTGCCGCCGCTGTTCCAGCGCCTGCGTCGCCTGGCGCCAACGGTGATCATCGAAAGCTTTCTGTCCAAGCGCCGCGAGACCACCAAGGAACTGGCGGCCGGGCGTCTCGACTTTGCGGTGGACGCACCGCTCAACACCGACCCGCAGGTGCGTCACGTCAAGTTGATGGAAGACCGCTACGTGTGTGCCATGCGCAAGGGCCATCCGCTGGCGGGCAAAGAGAAATTCACCCTCGATGATTACCTGTCGCTGACCCACATCCATATTTCCAGCCGCCGCAGCGGTCTCGGCCATGTAGACCTCGCGCTCGGTAAAATGGGCATCCAGCGCAAGATCGCCTTGCGTTCCCAGCATTACCTGATGGCGTCGCAGGTGTTGCAGCAGACCGACATGGTCATGACCGTTCCGGAACGCTTCGCCCGCCGCCATGATTTGTACTCGGTGAACCTGCCGGTCAACGATGTACCGCCGGTGGAAACCCACCTTTACTGGCACGAAAGCACCGACCAGGACCCAGCCAACCGCTGGATGCGCGAGCAGATGATCGAGCTGTGCCAGCAGGTGACGGCGCATGAGAAGAAGCTTGATAAGGTGTAGGACTTTGCACCGCGTTATCGTTCTTCGCGGGCAAGCCTCGCTCCTACAGGTTCAATGTCGTGCCAAATATCGTGGCAAACATAAATCCTGTAGGAGCGAGGTTTGCCCGCGAAGAGGCCAGTGACAACACCACAGAACCATACCCCTTGACGTAAACGTCAACCTGCCATTAGCTTAGCGCCATGACCTTTTTCGAGCGCTTCCATGAGCAGCCAGACCTACAGCATTTCCGACCTCGCCCGCGAACTCGACATCACCACGCGGGCCATTCGCTTTTATGAAGAGCAAGGCCTGCTCAGCCCCGAGCGCCGAGGCCAGGAACGCATCTATTCGCCCCGGGACAAAGTCAGCCTGAAGCTGATCCTGCGGGGCAAGCGCATTGGCTTCTCCCTGGCCGAATGCCGTGAGCTGATCGAACTTTACGACCCCACCGGCGGCAACCAGAAACAGCTGCAAACCATGCTCAACAAAATCGCCGAGCGCCGCGAGCAACTGGAGCAGCAGATGCTCGACATCGAACAGATGAAGCTGGAACTGGACACGGCGCAGGAGCGCTGCACTCAGGCGCTGGAACAGACGATGAAAAGCCAGCCGGTGGTGTAGGAGCCGAGCTTGCTCGCGATGGCGGAATATCATTCAGCATTAATTTTGAATGTGACGCCCTCATCGCGAGCAAGCTCGGCTCCTACAGGGTTCTATGAACATTCAGACAATCAGCACAGGTCAATTCCCATGACTCTTCCAACCCACGTACGCCTGGTCGAAGTCGGCCCCCGCGACGGTCTGCAAAACGAAGCCCAACCCATCAGCGTTGCCGACAAGGTGCGACTGGTCGACGCGCTGACCGCTGCCGGCCTCGGCTATATAGAAGTCGGCAGTTTCGTCTCGCCCAAATGGGTGCCGCAGATGGCCGGGTCCGCCGACGTCTTCGCGCAGATCAAGCGCAAACCGGGCGTGACCTACGGCGCCCTCGCCCCTAACCTGCGCGGGTTCGAAGATGCGATCGCCGCCGGGGTCAAGGAAGTTGCGGTGTTCGCCGCGGCCTCCGAAGCCTTCTCCCAGCGCAACATCAACTGCTCGATCAGCGAAAGCCTGGAGCGCTTCGCGCCGATCATGGAGGCAGCCAAACTGCACGGTGTCAGCGTGCGCGGTTATGTGTCGTGTGTGCTGGGTTGCCCGTACGAAGGTCACGTCGCACCGGAACAGGTCGCCCGGGTCGCCCGCGAGCTCTACGCCATGGGCTGCTACGAAATCTCGCTGGGCGACACCATCGGCACCGGCACGGCAGGCGCGACGCGCAAGATGTTCGACGTGGTGTCCGCCGACGTACCGCGGGAAAAACTCGCCGGGCACTTCCACGATACCTACGGCCAGGCCATGGCCAATATCTACGCCAGCCTGCTCGAAGGCATCGCGGTGTTCGACAGCTCCATCGCCGGCCTCGGCGGCTGCCCGTACGCCAAGGGCGCCAGCGGTAACGTCGCCACTGAAGACGTGGTTTATCTGCTGAATGGTTTGGGCATCGACACCGGTATCGACCTGGACGCCTTGATTCTGGCCGGCCAGCAGATTTGTACCGTGCTGGGCCGTCCGACCGGTTCGCGCGTGGCCAAGGCTCGCAGCGCACAGTGAATGTGTCCCGGTGTTACCGCCCTCTTTGAAATGTGGGGCTCAACCGAGTAACACGGAAACAAGTTGTCGGGTTTTGACTGACCGAAAAATACTAGGAAAACTCAAGCTGTTGATTTTAAAGGTTTTTTAAAAGTTGGCACGGCTTCTGCTATCTCTATGGCATAACAAGAATAAAAAGCAGCAAACCAATAAAAATAAGACGAAACGACTCTGACATAACAAGAACAACACGGCAGAGACGCAGCTAACAGATTTTTTTGGAGAAGGTGTGCTTTTCAGGGTGCTTTTCGGAGTAACCCGCAACCGGGCAGAGAACAATAAAACTACCTTCAGGTAGCTCCCGAACTGGTTGGATCGCTTAGCGAAAAAGTAGATCAGCGCTCAAAAAAATACGTTTGCTCTTGATCCCGGATGGGGATCGATAAAAACAGCGGTAAAGGGTCACGGTTGCCAAAAACAAAAACAGACCGCCCCTCAATAATAAAAAAAGAGCACGCGCAACGAAAATTAAAGGGGAGCTTCGGCTCCCCTTTGTGCTTTCTGCGATTCAGGTTTTCACCACCGCCCCTGTGGGAGCCAGCCTGCTGGCGATTGCGGTGGTTCAGACAAATGAATGTTGACAGACACTCCGCTATCGCCAGCAGGCTGGCTCCCACAAGGGAGAATTTGTCAGACCTGCTTTTCGCGCAACTCCTCGATACTGATCTCCCGCATCCGGAATTTCTGGATCTTGCCGGTGACCGTCATCGGAAACTCTTCCACAAACTTGAAGTAACGCGGCGTCTTGAAGTGCGCGATGCGCTCCTTGCACCAGGCTTGCAACTCCTGCTCGGTGGCGCTGTGTCCCGGGTGGAACTTGATCCAGGCGACAATCTCTTCGCCATAGCGCGAACACGGAATGCCGATCACTTGCACGTCCGCCACCGCCGGGTGGGTAAAGAAGAACTCTTCCAGCTCCCGCGGGTAAATATTCTCACCGCCGCGGATGATCATGTCCTTGTTGCGTCCGGCAATGCACACGTAGCCTTCGTCGTTCATGCTCGCCAGGTCACCGGTATGCATCCAGCCGGCCTGGTCGATCGCTTCCGCGGTGCCTTCGGGGTTGTTCCAGTAACCGAGCATCACGCTGTAGCCGCGGGTGCAGAGTTCGCCAATGGTGCCGCGGGGCACCAGATTGCCCGCCTCGTCGATGATTTTGCTTTCAAGCTGCGGTTGGGTGCGACCGACCGTGGTGACGCGCAATTCCAGTTCGTCTGACGGACCGGTCTGCAAAGACACCGGACTTGTTTCCGTCATGCCGTAGGCAATCTGCACTTCGCTCATGTGCATTTCATTGATGACCCGACGCATCACTTCGATCGGGCAGGTCGCGCCGGCCATGATTCCGGTACGCAGGGTCGACAGGTCGAACTCGGCGCGCCGGGGTTGATCGAGCATCGCGATAAACATCGTCGGCACGCCATAGAGGGCGGTGGCTTTCTCTTCGGCGACAGTGGTCAGGGTCAGCAACGGATCGAACGCATCATTGGGGTAGATCATGGTGCTGCCGTGGGTGATGCAGCCGAGGTTGCCCATGACCATGCCGAAGCAGTGATACAGCGGCACCGGGATCACCAGCCGATCATGGGCGGTCAGGCCGAGGCTTTCGCCGACCATGTAACCGTTATTGAGGATGTTGTAGTGGCTGAGGGTCGCGCCCTTGGGGAAACCGGTGGTGCCAGAGGTGTACTGGATATTCACCGGTTGGTCGAAATGCAGGCTGTCCTGACGTTCGCGCAACTGTTCGGCGGACACGCTGGCCGCGAGATCGGCCAGTTGTGACCAGGGCAGGAAACCCGATGGCGGTTGCGCATCCAGACTGATGACCCCGCGCAGTTCAGGCAGGCGTTCACTCTGTAACTGTCCGATGGATTGCTCCGCCAGCTCAGGCACCAGCCCTTGCAACATGCCGTGATAGTTGGAAGTCTTGAAAGAGCCCGCGCAGACCAGCCATTGGCAACCCGACTGCTTCAACACGTATTCGAGTTCAGAGCTGCGATACGCCGGGTTGATGTTGACCAGAATCACGCCGATTTTCGCGCTGGCAAACTGGCTGATGCACCACTGCGCGCAATTCGGTGCCCAGATGCCGAGGCGATCTCCGGCCTGCAAACCCAGCGCCAGCAATGCCCTGGCGTGCAGGTCCACCGCGTCGGACAGTTGTTGCCAGGTGTAACGCAGCTGTTGATGGCGTACGACCAATGCCTCTCCAGCCGAGTGCTTCGCGACGGTGTTATCGAACGCCTGACCGATGGTCATCGCCAGCAAGGCTTTGTCCTGAGCACCACGGGTGTAGCTGCGCTGCGGGCTTGCACTGGGTTGATCCATGACGACCCCTATTGTCTTTATTGTAGGAGCGAGGCTTTGTGTGGCGAGGGAGCTTGTCGAATCGTCGCACCGTCCCGTTCGGCTGCGCAGCAGTCGTTAAATCATCGGCCAGAGTGCTTTCTGACACACCTGACTTGCCGATTTGCGACCGCTTCGCGCTCGAGCGGGAGCAAGCTCCCTCGCCACAGATTACGACGCTGGTCTTTTCAGAACGGCCTCTACTCTCGCTCAAGTTAACGTTAACGTAAAGGGTGATTGACAGCCATTCGTCACAGGCTTACGTTAACGTAAAGGTGAGAGCCCAATCACTGCCCTCCCCGCCCTACAAAAAAGCCAATAGGTGACCCATGAGCTACCCATCCCTGAACTTTGCCCTCGGTGAAACCATCGACATGCTGCGCGATCAGGTTCAGTCCTTCGTCGCCAAAGAGATCGCGCCGCGCGCCGCTCAGATCGACATCGACAACCTGTTCCCCGCCGACCTGTGGCGCAAATTCGGCGACATGGGCCTGCTCGGCGTTACCGTGCCGGAAGAGTACGGCGGTGCTGGCCTGGGTTACCTGGCCCACGTGGTGATCATGGAAGAAATCAGCCGTGGCTCCGCGTCGGTTGCCTTGTCCTACGGCGCGCACTCCAACCTCTGCGTCAACCAGATCAACCGCAATGGCAATCACGAACAAAAAAGCAAATACCTGCCGAAGCTG
This sequence comes from Pseudomonas sp. LBUM1651, assembly GCF_059716135.1. Classification (NCBI taxonomy): domain Bacteria; kingdom Pseudomonadati; phylum Pseudomonadota; class Gammaproteobacteria; order Pseudomonadales; family Pseudomonadaceae; genus Pseudomonas; species Pseudomonas sp. LBUM1651. Next base: position 4,093,270 of record NZ_CP166805.1, read on the forward strand.
ATCAGCGGCGAGCACATCGGCGCCCTGGCCATGAGCGAACCGAATGCCGGTTCCGACGTGGTGTCGATGAAACTGCGCGCCGACAAACGCGGTGATCACTACGTTCTGAACGGCAGCAAAACCTGGATCACCAACGGCCCCGACGCCAACACCTACGTGATCTACGCCAAGACCGACCTGGAAAAAGGCCCGCACGGTATCACCGCATTCATCGTCGAACGTGACTGGAAAGGCTTCAGTCGCAGCAACAAGTTCGACAAGCTCGGCATGCGCGGTTCGAACACCTGCGAGCTGTTCTTCGATGACGTCGAAGTGCCGGAAGAAAACATCCTCGGCGTACTCAACGGCGGCGTGAAAGTGCTGATGAGCGGCCTCGATTACGAGCGTGTTGTCCTCTCGGGCGGCCCGACCGGGATCATGCAGGCGTGCATGGACCTGATCGTGCCGTACATCCACGACCGCAAGCAGTTCGGCCAAAGCATCGGCGAATTCCAGCTGATCCAGGGCAAGGTCGCCGACATGTACACCCAACTCAACGCCAGCCGCGCCTACCTGTATGCCGTCGCTCAAGCCTGCGAACGCGGCGAGACCACGCGCAAGGACGCCGCCGGCGTGATCCTCTACAGCGCCGAGCGCGCCACGCAAATGGCCCTCGACGCGATCCAGATTCTTGGCGGCAACGGCTACATCAACGAATTCCCGGCCGGTCGTTTGCTGCGTGACGCCAAGCTGTACGAAATCGGCGCCGGCACCAGTGAGATCCGTCGCATGCTGATCGGTCGCGAACTGTTCAACGAAACCCGCTAAGACGGAGCTGTCCATGGCTATCCTGCATACCCAGCTCAACCCCCGTTCGGCGGAATTCGCGACCAACAGCGCGGCGATGCTCAAACAGGTCGACGCCCTGCACACCCTGCTCGCGCAAGTGCAGCAAGGTGGCGGCCCCAAGGCGCAAGAGCGCCACACCTCGCGGGGCAAATTGCTGCCCCGTGAGCGCATCAATCGCCTGCTCGATCCGGGTTCGCCGTTTCTTGAAATCAGCCAATTGGCGGCTTACGAGGTGTATGGCGAAGACGTTCCGGCTGCTGGCGTGATTGCCGGGATCGGCCGCGTGGAAGGCGTCGAGTGCATGATCGTGGCCAACGATGCCACCGTGAAAGGTGGCTCGTATTACCCGCTGACCGTGAAAAAGCACCTGCGCGCCCAGACCATCGCCCAGCAGAATCGCTTACCGTGCATTTATCTGGTGGATTCCGGCGGCGCCAACCTGCCGCGCCAGGATGAAGTGTTTCCAGACCGCGAGCACTTCGGGCGGATCTTCTTTAACCAGGCCAACATGAGCGCCATGGGCATTCCGCAGATCGCCGTGGTCATGGGCTCGTGCACCGCCGGTGGCGCTTATGTGCCGGCGATGGCCGACGAAGCGATCATGGTTCGCGAGCAAGCGACAATCTTCCTCGCCGGTCCGCCGTTGGTAAAAGCCGCGACCGGTGAAGTGGTCAGCGCCGAAGATCTGGGCGGCGCCGATGTGCACTGCAAGATTTCCGGTGTCGCCGACCACTACGCCGAGAGCGATGAACACGCCTTGGCCATTGCCCGACGCAGCATCGCCAACCTCAACTGGCGCAAGCTCGGTGAAGTCCAGCAACGCACGCCCATCGCCCCGCTCTACAACAGCGACGAGTTGTACGGCGTCGTGTCGGCGGACGCCAAGCAGCCGTTCGACGTACGCGAAGTGATTGCGCGACTGGTGGACGGTTCGGTGTTCGACGAATTCAAGGCACTGTTCGGGACTACGCTGGTGTGCGGTTTTGCCTACCTGCACGGTTACCCGATCGCCATCCTCGCCAACAACGGCATCCTGTTCGCTGAAGCGGCGCAGAAAGGCGCGCACTTCATCGAACTGGCCTGCCAGCGCGGCATCCCTCTGCTGTTCCTGCAAAACATCACCGGTTTCATGGTCGGCCAGAAATACGAGGCTGGCGGCATTGCCAAGCACGGCGCGAAACTGGTGACCGCCGTGGCGTGCGCAAAAGTGCCGAAATTCACCGTGATCATCGGCGGCAGTTTCGGCGCCGGTAACTATGGCATGTGCGGGCGGGCTTACGATCCGCGCTTCCTGTGGATGTGGCCTAACGCACGCATCGGCGTGATGGGTGCCGAGCAAGCGGCGGGCGTTTTGGTGCAGGTCAAACGCGAGCAGGCTGAGCGCAGTGGCCAGGGTTTCAGTGCCGAGCAGGAAGCCGAGATCAAGCAACCGATCCTCGATCAATACGAAGAACAGGGCCACCCTTACTACTCCAGCGCACGGCTGTGGGACGACGGTGTCATTGACCCGGCGCAGACCCGCGACGTGTTGGCCCTGGCCTTGTCCGCGTCGCTGAACGCGCCAATCGAACCGAGCCGCTTCGGCGTGTTCCGGATGTGATCCGATCCTGTAGGAGCATGGCTTGCCCGCGAAGCGATTTGTCAGTCACATCAATGTTGGATGTACCGACGCCTTCGCGGGCAAGCCTCGCTCCTACAAGTACCGTGGAGACGGACAATATGAGCGACTTCAACACCCTCGAGCTGCAGACTGACCCGCGGGGTTTCGCCACCCTGTGGCTCAACCGGGAAGAAAAGAACAACGCGTTCAACGCCGAAATGATCCGCGAACTGATCCTCGCGCTGGACAAGGTCTCGGGCGATACCAGCCTGCGCTTCCTGATAGTGCGTGGACGCGGCAAGCATTTCAGCGCCGGCGCCGACCTGGCCTGGATGCAGCAATCAGCCGAGCTCGACTACCACACCAATCTGGACGACGCCCGGGAACTGTCGGAGTTGATGTACAACCTCGCCAAGCTGAAAGTACCGACGCTGGCCGTGGTGCAAGGCGCGGCGTTCGGCGGCGCGCTGGGTCTGATCAGTTGCTGCGACATGGCCATCGGTGCCGATGACGCGCAATTCTGCCTGTCGGAAGTGCGCATCGGCCTGGCACCGGCGGTGATCAGTCCGTTCGTGGTGCAAGCGATCGGCGAACGCGCGGCGCGGCGCTATGCCCTGACCGCCGAGCGTTTCGGCGGACAGCGGGCGCGGGAAATCGGTTTATTGTCGGAAAGCTATCCGATCAATGAGCTGGAGCAGAAAGTCGAGCAATGGATCGACAACCTGCTGCTCAACAGCCCCGCGGCCATGCGCGTCAGCAAGGACTTGCTGCGTGAAGTCGGCAACGGTGCGCTGACGCCGGCGCTGCGCCGCTACACCGAAAATGCCATCGCGCGAATCCGCGTCAGCCCCGAAGGCCAGGAAGGCCTGCGCGCCTTTCTGCAAAAACGTCCGCCGAGCTGGCAGGCCGAAACCACCCCCAAGGAGCCGCGTTGATGAGCGCACCTGTTATCACCTCTCTGCTGGTGGCCAACCGTGGCGAAATCGCTTGCCGGGTGATGCGCACCGCCAAGGCGTTGGGCCTGACCACCGTCGCCGTGCACAGCGCCACCGACCGTGAAGCCCGGCACAGTCGCGAAGCGGACATCCGCGTCGACCTCGGCGGCAGCAAGGCCGCCGACAGTTACCTGCAAATCGACAAACTCATCGCTGCCGCCAAGGCCAGCGGCGCTCAGGCCATTCATCCGGGCTATGGCTTTCTGTCCGAGAACGCCGGGTTCGCCCGTGCGATCGAAGCGGCGGGCCTGATTTTCCTCGGCCCGCCCGCCTCGGCCATCGATGCGATGGGCAGCAAGTCCGCCGCCAAAGCCCTGATGGAAACCGCTGGCGTGCCACTGGTGCCGGGTTATCACGGCGAAGCTCAAGACCTCGACACCTTCCGCGACGCCTGCGAACGCATCGGCTATCCGGTGCTGCTCAAGGCGACGGCGGGCGGCGGCGGCAAAGGCATGAAAGTGGTCGAGGACGTCAGCCAACTGGCCGAAGCCCTGGCCTCGGCTCAGCGCGAGGCGCAATCCTCGTTCGGCGATTCACGGATGCTGGTCGAGAAATACCTGCTGAAGCCGCGCCACGTGGAAATCCAGATCTTCGCCGACCAGCATGGCAACTGCCTGTACCTCAACGAGCGGGATTGCTCGATTCAGCGTCGGCACCAGAAAGTCGTCGAGGAAGCACCGGCGCCGGGCCTGAGTCCGGAACTGCGTCGTGCCATGGGCGAAGCCGCCGTGCGTTCGGCGCAGGCCATCGGTTATGTCGGCGCCGGCACCGTGGAATTCTTGCTGGATGCGCGCGGCGAGTTCTTCTTCATGGAGATGAACACGCGCCTGCAAGTCGAACACCCGGTCACCGAAGCCATCACCGGCCTCGATCTGGTGGCCTGGCAGATTCGCGTGGCGCGCGGTGAAGCGCTGCCGATGACCCAGGACCAGGTGCCGTTGATCGGGCATGCGATTGAAGTGCGGCTGTATGCAGAAGATCCGGGCAATGATTTCCTGCCAGCCACCGGGCGTCTGGAGTTGTATCGAGAATCTGCCGAAGGTCCGGGGCGTCGGGTCGACAGCGGTGTGGAAGAAGGCGATGAGATTTCACCGTTCTACGACCCGATGCTCGGCAAGCTGATTGCCTGGGGTGAGGATCGTGAGCAGGCGCGCCTGCGCTTGTTGAGCATGCTCGATGAATTCGCGATTGGTGGGCTCAAGACCAACATCAACTTCCTGCGTCGAATCGTTGGTCACCCGGCGTTTGCGGCGGCCGAACTGGATACCGGGTTTATTCCGCGTTATCAGGAGCAACTGCTGCCGGAACCTTCAGAGCTCAGCGATGAATTCTGGCAAGCCGCGGCGCAGGCGTTTGCCCAGAGCCAGCCTCGTTCACCGCGCGTTGATGATCTGAGTTCGCCTTGGGCCAACAGCAACGGTTTTCGGGCCGGCCTGCCGACGGAAATTACCTTGCACCTGAGTTGTGAAGGTCAGGACCGCGCATTGACGTTGGGCGACCGCAATGCCCAAAGCGCCCAACTCAAAGGCGAGCAACTGCTGACCGAACACAGCGGCGTGCGCCGCCAGCATCGGGCAATCCGCCGCGACGGCATTGTGTATCTGCAATGGGAAGGTGAATTGCGCCGCATCGAGTCCTACGACCCGATCAGCGCCGTCGAAGCCAGTCACAGCCATCACGGCGGGCTGACCGCCCCCATGAACGGCAGCATCGTGCGGGTGCTGGTGGAAGCCGGGCAAACGGTCGAAGCCGGGGCGCAACTGGTGGTGCTGGAAGCGATGAAGATGGAGCACAGCATTCGCGCGCCACACGCCGGGGTGATCAAGGCGTTGTATTGCCAGGAAGGCGAAATGGTCAGCGAAGGCAGTGCGTTGGTCGAACTGGAAGAAGCCTGAAATGAAGATCGGTCCTACGCCTCGCGAGGACCGATCTGATCAGAACCTGGCCGTTGCCTGAACCACTACGCCGATGATTCGGCAGGCTTCAGTGAAAAGGGCTTTCGGATACGTCGGATTGAGCGGGACCAGGTAACGCTGCCCGCCCTCTTCGATCAGCTTGCGAAAGGTCGCCTCGGTGCTGTCCGGCCATTGGGCGATCACCAGCTTTCCGGGCTCCGGCACAATGGCCGGGTCCACCAGGATCATCATCCCCTCGGCGATACTGACGCCACTCGGTGCGGTCATTGCATCGCCCACCACACTCAACCAGAACGCCGCGCCCTGAGCGTGGTAATCGGTCAGTTCGAATCGCGCCTTGTCATACACCGTCGGCTCGCCGTCGCGCACCTCGCAGGATTCTCGCCAGTCGCTGACCGGGTAACGGAAGTACGGGTTGTACTTTCGCACCAGATCCTGGCTTTCCGCCTTCGACGTGTCCGGCTCGCGGATGACCAGCGCCACTTCGAGAAACTCCATGCCCAGTGCGTGTAACACCCGATTCATGTCATCGATGCCCGGCTGGCGACGTTTGTTCAGCCAATGGCCGATGCCGCCCTGGGACATTCCGAGGCGCTCGGCGAGTATCTCTTGAGTGACGTTGAGTTCACTCATCTTGGCCTTGACCAATTCAATCCATTTATCCATGTGCGGCACGATACGTGGGCGCCTCCGGCCATCAAAACACAAATTGTAGTATTTAAATCCTCGTCACAAATACAGTTCGTACTAGGATTGGATCACGGATCTGAACCTATCACGGAGCTTGCCATCGCCATGACTATCCCCAGCAACGACCTGCCCGACCTGCAAATCGACACCTCCCTCACCTCGCCAAAAGGCTCGGCCGCCGCACAGCGGGCGCTGGATTATTACTTGAAACCAGCTGTGTCCGAGGAGGTAGAAGAAGAGCGTTTTTTTGAGGTGAACCGCAACGTCAGCAGCGAGGAAGCGCTGGTGCGTGCTTCAGATCTGTTGCGCTGCGCCGCCGCCACGGCGTCCGAGTCGGCAAATAATCTGCACGGTGCCCACCGGGACCTGGCGTTTTCGACGGTGCACATGATCGATATGGCCAAGGCGTTGCTGGATCGATCCCTGGACGGGGATCATCACGGGTAAAAAAGGAGGGTATTTCGAGGGCGCGAAAAGAATTTTCCAATCGCGCAGATAAAACCATTTGACTTGCAAACGAGAATGATTATTATTGCATGCGGCTGGTCGCGAGATCAGTCGATTGTCCAAGTGACCTTAGGTCGGTCTCCTGGACTATCTCCTCATCAGGCTAATCACGGTTTTTGACCCGGCTTTTTGCCGGGTCTTTTTTTTTGCCAGTTATTCTGGCTTGACCTTCAGGCTAATGAAGTCTTTACGTGCTGCAAATTCGATGGCGCGGATGATATCAAAAGAATATCTGTTGGCAAGAGAAGCCCGGCAACATTGGCTCAAACTAACGAAAAATAGCACTTGAGAATCAATCGTACAGTCTCTAAGCTGCGTCGGCGTCAAGGAGGACGCCCCCCCCGCTACACCCCGCAATTTCCCCCGGTTTTTCCCTTCCCAGCGTGTAAAGTAGCAGCCATAAAAATCATATTCAGGAATCGACTATGACCGTGGCTAAATCCTCTTTCAGCATCAGTGCAAATTTCGACAGCGGCAATATTGAAGTGCTGGATATCAGCAATCCGTTGCAAGCACTGTTGTCCATCAAGCCGGATACCCGCAGCCAGCATTTCCAGTGGTTTCACTTCAAGGCCAGCGGTTTGCACGTCGGACAGGAACACTGGTTTAGACTCAACAATGCCAGCAGATCCTCGTACAACAAAGCCTGGGATGGTTATCAGGCAGTGGCGTCCTACGACCACGTCAACTGGTTCCGGGTGCCGACCATCTTCGAAGGCGACTGCCTGCGTTTCAGCCTCGAAGCCACGGCCACCAACGCCTGGTTTGCCTACTTCGAACCCTACAGCCGCGGTCGCCATGACTGGTTGATCGAGCAGGCGCTGACCAAGGCCGGCACCGAACTGCTGGCCACCGGCAAGAGCGTTGAAGGGCGTGACATTCAGCTGCTACGCAAAGGCACCGGAGCCGAAGGTCGGCGCAAGGTCTGGATGATTGCCCAGCAACACCCCGGCGAGCACATGGCCGAGTGGTTCATGGAAGGTGTGATCGAACGCCTGGAAAGGCACGACGATCCCGTCCTGAACAAACTGCTGGCCAGCGCCGATGTGTACCTGGTGCCTAACATGAACCCGGACGGCGCCTTTCACGGTCACCTGCGCACCAACGCCATGGGCCAGGACCTCAACCGCGCCTGGCAGAGCGCCAGCCAGGAAGTCAGTCCGGAAGTCCTGTTCGTTCAGCAGCAGATGGAAAAGTATGGTGTCGACCTATTCCTCGATATCCATGGCGATGAAGAAATCCCTTACGTGTTCACCGCCGGTTGCGAAGGCAACCCTGGTTACACGCCGCGGATCGAAAAACTCGAAGAACACTTCCGCAGTCATCTGAAGCACCTGACCAAGGATTTCCAGACCAAGCACGGCTACACCCGCGACGAGCCGGGCAAAGCCAACATGACCCTGGCGTGCAACAGCATCGGCGAGAAATTCGACTGCCTGTCGCTGACGCTGGAAATGCCGTTCAAGGACAACAATGACGCGCCGAACCCGCTGACGGGCTGGTCGGGCAAGCGGTCGAAGCAGTTGGGCAAGGATGTGCTGACGACCGTCGCGGACATGGTCGATAACTTGCGCTGATCCCCTTCAAGGGCTGCCTGCCCGGCATGCAGCCCTGCTTCATTCGGCCGCGACCCGCACGCAATCCTCCGGCCCCAACAAACGCCCGTCCTCGGCGCGCAACTCCAATGTTCGCACCGGTCGACCGTTATCTCGGTCAACCACCCGCGAATGCGCCTCCCCTTCCTCATAAAAGAACGCCTCACCCCACTGCCGCAAACCAATGATCAGCGGGAATAACCCTTTGCCCTTCTCCGTCAGCACATATTCCTGATACGCGCTGCCGTCCGATGCCGGCACCAGATCGAAAATCCCGTGGGTCACCAGCGTGCGCAATCGCGCCGAGAGAATGTTCTTCGCCATGCCCAGACTGCGCTGAAACTCGCCGAACCGACGAATGCCGTCGAATGCATCGCGCACGATCAACAACGACCACCAATCGCCAATGGCATCCAGTGAACGGGCGACCGGGCATTCGGCGCTTTGCATGCTTGTGCGTTTGGCCATGACTGCGCCCTCGAAAACAAATGTGGTTGCAATATAAAACCGGTTTACTTATCGTACAACTGGTTTTATTTAGAAACCACTTGAGGAGCCCGGCATGAAGCCCACTCAAACAACACTCAGCACCGGCGTTGTACTGCTGTTCGCCGTCGCCTGCGGCCTGGCCGTCGGCAACGTGTATTACGCGCAGCCCTTGCTCGATGCCATGGCCGAGGCGTTTGCCATGGACCCGGCCACCATCGGCATCGTCGTCACGCTGACTCAGGTCGGTTATGGCGTCGGATTATTGCTGCTGGTGCCGCTCGGCGATCTGTTGAACCGTCGACGCCTGATCGTCACGCAAACCCTGCTGTCGGCGCTGGCCTTGTTGATGATCGCGTTAGCCTCAAACAGTGCCTGGTTGTTGATGGGGATGACGTTGACCGGGTTACTGGCGGTCGTGACACAAGTGTTGGTGGCCTACGCCGCGACATTGGCCATCCCGGCGCAGCGCGGGCGCGTGGTCGGCGTGGTCACCAGCGGCATCGTCGTCGGCATTCTGCTGGCCCGGACAGTGGCGGGCGGCATGGCTGATCTGGCGGGGTGGCAGTCGATTTATCTGTTGTCGGCGGGGTTGACCCTGGTGATGGCGTTGCTGCTGTTTCGCGTGCTGCCGAAACACGAGAACACGCAACCCGCCAGTTCCTATGCGGCGTTGCTCGGCTCGGTGTTCACGTTGTTCAAGGAAGAACCGGTGCTGCGTCAACGAGCGATGCTCGCACTATTGACCTTCGCCAGCGCCATGGTGCTGTGGACGCCCATGGTGTTGCCGCTGAGTGCCCCGCCGCTGTCGTTGTCCCACACGCAAATCGGATTGTTCGGACTGGCCGGTGCTGCCGGTGCATTGGCGGCTGCACGCGCCGGGCATCTGGCCGATCGCGGTTTGGGTCAATGGACCAGCGGGTTGTCACTGTTACTGATGCTGGTTTCCTGGCTGCCGATCGCCCTGACCCAATCCTCCTTGTGGGCCTTGTTGCTGGGGGTGATTACCCTCGATCTTGGCTTGCAAGCCGTGCACGTGACCAGCCAAAGCATGATCTACAGCGTGCGCCCCGAAGCCCAAAGCCGTCTTACCGCGGGTTATATGCTGTTCTATTCGATTGGCAGCGCGCTGGGTTCGATCGGTTCGACGGCGATGTATGCGTGGGGCGGGTGGCTCGGCGTTTGCCTGCTGGGGGCAGGCATCAACGCCGTGGCGCTGGGTTATTGGTTGCTGACATTGACCTCCAAAACACCCGAACCCTGTGGCGAGGGGGCTTGCCCCCGTTCGGCGGCGCAGCCGTCGTAAACCCATTCGACTCGGTGATTCTGGAAAACCGCGTCGTTTGGGTATGGGGCTGCTGCGCAGCCCAACGGGGGCAAGCCCCCTCGCCACAATGCAATGCCTCACCACTGTGCCTCGCCAGACTTCGGGTCATCCCCGATCCTTCCCCCGCAACATGCTATCCAGCACGTCATCACGCCGCACCCAGCCGTGAAACAACGCCGCCGCCAGATGCAGCAGCACGGTCAGAAACAGCAGATATGCCAGATACCCGTGCGCTTTGCGCAGGAACGCAAACACCTGCGCATTGGCCGGCACGATCGAGGGCAATTGCAACGAACTGCTGAGCATCACCGGGTCGCCCGCTGCCGAGATCATCGCCCAACCGAGCAGCGGCAGGATAAACATCAAGGCGTACAGCAAGACGTGCGAGGCCTTGGCCGCCAGCGCCTGCCAACCCGGCAAGTCCGCGGGCAGCGGTGGTTGTCGGGTAGAAAAGCGCACGCCGAGGCGCACGATCACCAGCAATAGAATCGCAATGCCCAGCGGTTTGTGCAGATGGATCAGCCATTCATGGCGCTCTGATACAGAAGCGACCATGCCCGCGCCGATGAACAGCATGGCAATGATCATCAACGCCATCAGCCAGTGCAGCAGTCGCGCCAGTGGCGCGAAGTGGTTCGGTTGGGCGCTCATTGTTGAGCCTCCTGTTTGGCGGCAGGCAACTGGCTGACTTCACTGGTGCGGCGCAGGTAGGAACTGGCGTAGCCGGCTGAACGAGCAGCGAGCAATGGGTCGTCGGAGCCTTCGATGCCGGCGGGCAATACCAGCGGGTCGTAGTTGATGTCCCGGCATTCGCCATTAAGTTGCGGCTGGGTGCTTTCGAGCACCAGCGTGCCGGCGTTCACCACTTTGCGACCGTCGGGCCAGGTTTTGCTGGCGTCGTTCACCGGATCACCAGGGTCGGCCAACGTGATCTTGAGCTGCCAACGCAACGGTCCTGCGGCGATCCGCTGAACAAGGTCTTTCTCGAGGAAATCACCGCCCTCCGGCGCCGTAGAGCCTGCTGCATCCTGCGCCACCGGCACCATGCTCCAGCGCACCGCTTGCCGTTGCCCGGTCGCATTGACCAGGTAAAACGCATTGACGCTGTTGTAGGTTTCCGTCACGTAACTGGCGGACGGCTTGGCGGTTTTGATCCAGGCCAGGAACGGCGCGGCTTCCGGGTGCGCACCGAAGAACGCCGGCACCGCTGCCGGGTTCGGTTTGCCGGTGGCCGGGTCTGGCGACTGGGCCTGCTGCAATTGGTAGAACGCTTCGGGCGTACCCACCGGGAACACTGGCATGCTGTTCATCCCGGTGCGCCACTGCTGGCCGTTGGCCTGGGTGAAGCGCAGCGCGAGGCTGCGGATTGGCACGCTGTTGTCCGGCGCGTAAGGATTGCCGGCCGGCAACGCGAAACGTCCGACCACCGGGGTCCGCGCCTCATTGAACACCTGAGCGCTGGAATAGCTGCGCGCTTCACCGCTGCTCTCGAAGTGCCCGATCACGCACACCCCTTTGGAGTGATTACGCCGAAATCCCGGGTGCACGCCGTTGTTGGTTTCCAGCACGTTGATCAGTTTTTTCGGCGTCAGGCGCTGTGGGTCAAAGGTGCCGTTGACGTAGGCAAAAGCCCCGGCCACGACAGCGACCACCACGGCAATGCCGGCCAGGCGCAACGTCAGGCTCGCGGCACTCAAGGGTGGCCGGGTGGGCGGTGATGAGCGATCTACCATGAAAGACTCCAGGGCCATCGGCCACAAGTGAGAAGAACCAAGCAGACGCACCCCGCGCGGGTTTATTCCATCGCCCGGTATTTATTTTTGCAGGCGTGGAATAACCTCGGATGCCGGGCGTCTTTCTAGTCCGAAGCGTAGTGACTAGTCAGAACTCCATGAATGATATCGACGAACAACTGAGTGAAATCATTCCCAGATTGCGCCGGTTTGCCGTGTCGTTGACGCGCAACCCCAGCAGCGCCGACGATCTGGTGCAGTCGTGCCTTGAGCGGGCGCTGTCAAGCTGGAGCGCAAAACGCCCCGAGGGCGACTTGCGGGCCTGGCTTTTTTCGATTCTCTATCGGCAATTTCTCGACGCTCACCGACGCTCGCGGCGTTATGCGCGGATGCTCGAATTCTTTACCGGACGTGACGATACCCTGCCATCGGTAGAACGTACCGTGATCGCCCAATCGACTTTGCGGGCTTTCGATCAACTCAGCACCGAACAGCGCGCCTTGTTGCTCTGGGTGTCGGTCGAAGGCCTGAGTTACAAGGAGGTTGCCGAAATCCTCGACGTCCCCACCGGCACCGTGATGTCGCGCCTGTCCCGCGCCCGCCAGGCTTTGCGCCAACTCAGCGATGGCGAAATCACCCGCCCTTCTCTGCGGAGACTCAAATGATCAGCATGCCCCCGAGCGAGCGTGACCTGCACGCTTATGTGGACCACCAACTCAATGATGACGACCGACGCCTGGTGGAGACTTTTCTGGCCGGCAACGTGGAAATGTCTGCACAGGTCCGCGCCTGGCAGCAGGACGCCCAGCAACTGCGCGCGGCCCTCAGCGGCGCGTTGCAGCAACCGGCCAACCCGGACCTCGACCCGGTGCTGATTCGCCAGCGCCTCAAGCGACAATCTCGCCGTCACCTGGCCAGCGCTGCTGTGTTGCTGATCGCTGTGAGCCTCGGCGGAATCAGCGGTTGGCAGGCGCGGGAAATGACCCTCCTCAGCGCTGCGGCGCCGATGACCGATGCGATGCAGGCGTACCGTCTGTTTGCCCAGCAAGGCATTCTGCCGGCGGATTACAAGGTCAGCGACGATGGCGATATGCAGGGCTGGCTCGACCGCTATTTCACCCAGGCCCATCGCTTGCCGGACCTTTCCGGCGCTGGGTTCAAACCGGTCAGCGGGCGCTTGCTCAGTACCGAGCAAGGGCCGGCGGCGATGGTGGTTTATGAGGATTTGAGCGGGCATAAAGTCAGCTTCTACGTGCGCCCGCCGGGGCCGAGAAACTTCCTGCTGCCGAGGGGCAGTCGCAGTGACGGTGAATTGCAGGCTGAGTATTGGTCCGGAAGCGGATACAACTACGCGATGGTCAGCCCGAGCGATACGCCGGCGGCGCAGATGCTCAAGCAAACCGTGCAGTTCTGAACACACCCCAATCCCCTGTGGGAGCGAGCCTGCTCGCGATAGCGGTGGGTCAGTCAACATTGATTTATCTGACACACCGCTATCGCGAGCAGGCTCGCTCCCACAGGGGATTTGGGGTGGCTTCAGCCCTGCCCAAAGACTTGGGATGGCCGGCGCAACAGCGGATCAAACGGATTGATCCGCGGTCCGATCAGCGCCGCTTCGCGCTTGAGCATGTCCACCACCGTCGGCAAGCGATCCGGCCCCAATCGATCACTCACGGTAGCGACACTCAACGCCGCCACCGCACGCCCTTCACGATCAAGAATCGGCACCGCCACGCCGGCCATGCCCTGCAACACGCCGGTGTTGCGCCCGGCGTAACCGAGGGCGCGCACGTTCTCGACTTCCGAGCGCAGGAACACCTCGTCATACAGGTGAAAATCCTTCAGCCGCGGCAAGTTGTAATGAATCACCGTGTCGCGCTCCTCTACCGGCAGGAATGCCAGGATCGCCAGGCTGCCCTGCCCCACACCCAACGCCACCCGCCCGCCGATGTCGCCGGTAAACGTACGGATCGGAAACGGCCCTTCACTGCGGTCCAGGCAGATCGCATCAAAACCACTGCGCGCCAGCAAAAACAACGAATCCCCCAACGAGGCCGATAGCCGCAGCAACGACGGCCGCACCAGCTCGCGCAGGTTTCCGGTGTTGCCCGCACGCGCCGCCAGCGCAAAAAAATCCAGGCTCAGGCGATAGCGTTTGCTGCGCACGTCCTGCTCGACCATGCCCTCGTCCATAAGGCTGCGCAGCAAGCGGTGCGTGGTCGGTTGCGACAAACCGATGCGCTGGGCCAATTGCGTCACACGCTCGCCGCCCTCGACGGTGTCACCCAGGCTGCGCAACACGGCGAACAGTCTTGAGACGGCACCGACACCGACTTCATTTTTGTTTTCATTCCGCTCAATGGAATCAGTCATATCATTTCTCGATGATTAATTTACTCACTGAATGAAACTGAAAATAACCATCGATTCAGTGAAATAGGCCATTGAGCCCATCCTAGTCTTCGTCCTAATCTGCGTCCACAGGGGCGATTCGAACAACAGCGGCAGCCGACCCAAGTCGAGCGCCAACGCACCCCGCAACACCTTTCGTATCTGCCCATACAAAAAAGCGCGACCTCAGGCCGCGCATAACAATCTCAGGTGGAGCGCAGTTATGGCTTTTGTGCAACTTGAAGGACTCGGCAAACGTTACGGCGAGATCGACGCCGTCGTCGCCACTCACCTCTCGGTCGAGAAAGGTGAGTTCGTTTCCCTGCTCGGCCCCTCCGGCTGTGGCAAAACCACCACCCTGCAAATGATCGCCGGCTTCGTCGAAGTCACCAGCGGGCGCATTCTGCTCGACGGTCGCGACATCACCCACGCCAAACCCGCCAGCCGTGGCTTGGGCGTGGTGTTCCAGAGTTACGCGCTGTTCCCGCACATGACCGTCAAAGACAACGTCGCCTTCGGCCTGCGCATGCGCAAAGTGCCCAACGGCGAGCTGCAGCAGCGCGTGGATCGGGTGCTGAAACTGGTGCGTCTGGACCAGCACGCCGAGCGTTACCCACGAGAATTGTCCGGCGGTCAGCGCCAGCGTGTTGCCCTGGCCCGAGCGCTGGTGATCGAACCGCCGGTGCTGCTGCTCGACGAGCCGCTGTCCAACCTCGACGCCAATCTGCGCGAAGAGATGCAGTTCGAGATCCGCCGCATCCAGCGCGAAGTCGGGATCACCACGTTGATGGTCACCCACGACCAGTCCGAAGCGCTGTCCATCAGCGATCGCGTGGTGGTGATGCAGGCCGGGCGCATCACCCAGATCGACGCGCCCTACACCCTTTACGAACACCCGCGCACCGAATTCATTTCCGGCTTCGTCGGCAAGGCCAATCTGCTGCCCGGCGAGCGTGACAGTGCAGGTGTGGTTCAGGTGCGCAGCGGCGGTGAACTGACCCTCAGCCTGCGCCCGGAAAAAATCGATCTGCGGGAAAAAGATCACGGCCGTCTGCAAGGCAGGATCGTCAGCCGCTTCTTCCTCGGCAGCCAATGGCTCTACGGCGTCTCCACGACCCTGGGCGAACTCTGCGTGGTGCGCCGCAACGATGGCTCGGCGCCGATGAACGAAGGCACGGCCGTCGGCCTCGACTGGGACGCGGCGCTGCTGCGGGTGCTGAGTGTCGACGAGGTGTCGGCATGAGTACGCTCGTCGCCCTTCGCCAGGGACGCCAGGGTTACCTTTTGTCGGCACCGGCCCTGGCGTTGTACGTCAGCCTGCTGGTGATCCCGCTGCTGCTGACGCTGGTGTTGTCGTTCAATGTCTTCGACTACAGCTCGGGCATCAACGGTGACGCCTACACCGTCGACCATTACAGCAGCCTGCTGGGTGACCCGTACTTCTACGAAATTTTCCTGCGCACATTCTGGATCAGCGCCCTGACCACCCTGCTCTGCGTGGTTATCGGCGTGCCCGAGGCCTACATCCTCAGCCGAATGGGCGCGCCATGGCGCTCGATTTTCCTGATTCTGATCCTCACGCCGTTGCTGATTTCGGTGGTGGTGCGCGCCTTCGGCTGGAGCCTGTTGCTCGGCGCCGACGGCCTGGTCAACCAGACCCTGCAAGCCTTCGGTGGCTCACCGATGAAGCTGCTCTACACGCCGTTCGCGGTGGTGATTGCGCTGGTCCACGTGATGCTGCCGTTCATGATCATTCCGGTCTGGACCTCGCTGCAGAAACTCGACCCCGCCGCCGAGCAAGCCGCGCTGTCCCTCGGTGCCAGCCACTTCACGGTGATGCGCAAAGTAGTGCTGCCGCAAATCATGCCCGGCGTGCTCTCCGGCACCTTGATCGTGTTCGGCCTCGCCGCCAGCTCCTTCGCCATTCCCGGCCTGCTCGGCGGGCGCCGCATAAAGATGGTCGCCACGCTGATCTACGACCAGTACCTGTCGGAGCTCAACTGGCCGATGGGCGCGGCCATCGCCGTCGCGCTGCTGTTGCTCAACCTGCTGATCATGCTGTCGTGGAACCGGATGATCGAAGGCCGCTACAAGAAGTCATTGGGATAACTCGTCATGTCCAAGAACGGTCCTTTTGCCCTGCTGTTCCATACCCTGGTGGTGCTGTTCATGCTCGCGCCGCTGGTGGTGGTGTGCCTCGTCGCGTTCACTCCGGAAAACACCCTGAGCCTGCCGACCACGGAGTTTTCCCTGCGCTGGTTCCGCGCAGTGTTCGAGCGCGCCGACTTTGTCGATGCGTTCTACAACAGCCTGATCCTGGCGTTCAGCGCGGCCAGTCTGGCGACGCTGATTGCGGTGCCGGCAGCGCTGGCGATCACCCGTTTCGAGTTTCCCGGACGGGACTTTTTCAACGGGCTGTTCCTGTCGCCGATCATCATTCCGCACTTGGTGCTGGGTGTCGCGCTGCTGCGGTTGTTTGCGCTGATGGGCGTCAACGGCAGCTTCGCCTGGCTGATTTTCGCCCACGTGCTGGTGATCACGCCGTATGTGCTGCGTCTGGTGCTGGCGTCGGCCATCGGCCTGGATCGCAGCGCCGAACACGCCGCGCAATCGCTGGGTGCCGGGCGCTTCACGCTGTTCCGCCGAATCACCTTGCCGATGATTCTGCCGGGGGTCGCCGGTGGCTGGCTGCTGGCATTTATCAACAGTTTCGACGAAGTGACGCTGTCGATCTTCGTCACCTCGCCGGCCACGCAAACCTTGCCGGTGCGCATGTACGTGTACGCCACCGAATCCATCGATCCGATGATGGCGGCGGTGTCGGCCCTGGTGATTGCGCTGACCGCGCTGACCATGATTCTGCTCGATCGGGTGTACGGCCTGGATCGGGTTCTGGTGGGTAAACAATGAGGGCGCCATGGCTCTGCTGAAACGACTGGCCGAAGGCGACCGCCCGGCCCTGGACTTCACCCTCGACGGCCAACCGGCCAGCGGGCTGCTCGGCGACACCGTGCTGACTGCGGTGCTGACCTGCAGCGAGCATTTGCGCGGCAGCGATTTCAGTGCCGAGCCTCGCGCCGGGTTTTGTTTGATGGGGGCATGTCAGGACTGCTGGGTTCGGCTGGGCGATGGCCGGCGGGTGCGCGCGTGTTCGACGTTGCTCGAAGCCGGAGAGCAAATCAGTCGTGAACCGGGGCGTTGCCTATGAACACACCTTTCAACTGCCCACCCCCAATCCCCTGTGGGAGCGAGCCTGCTCGCGATTACGGAGTGTCAGTCACCATCATTTTTGACTGTGCCACCGTCATCGCCAGCAGGCTGGCTCCCACAGGGATTCAGCGGCGGTCGGCTAAAGGGTGGTGGGTATGAAGTCTGTCGTGATCATCGGTGCCGGCCCAGCCGGGATTCGTGCTGCGCAAACGCTGGTGGCGCATGGTGTGCGCCCGGTTTTGCTGGACGAAGCCGCTCGCGGCGGCGGGCAGATTTATCGGCGTCAGCCGGCGAATTTCAAACGCTCGGCGCTCAAGCTGTATGGCTTTGAAGCGCGCAAGGCGAAGGCGTTGCATCAAACGATTGATGAGTTGCGCGAGCAGCTCGATTACCGTTCCGACACCCTGGTGTGGAACGCCGAAGACGGTGCACTCGACACCTTGCACGAGAGCCGCGCCGCACGATTGGAATTCTCTCGGGTGATCGTCGCCACCGGCGCCACCGACCGGATTTTGCCGGTGCCGGGCTGGACGTTGCCGGGTGTCTATAGCCTCGGCGCCGCGCAGATCGCCCTGAAATTCCAGGGCTGCGCCATCGGTGAACGGGTGGTGTTCGCCGGCAGCGGACCGTTGCTGTATCTGGTGGCGTATCAATACGCCAAGGCCGGCGCGAAGGTGGTTGCGGTACTCGACAGTTCGCCGTTCAGCGCTCAGGCCCGCGCCCTGCCCGGCCTGCTGTGGCAACCGGCCACATTGGCCAAAGGCATTTATTACCGCAGCTGGCTGACCGCTCACGGCATCCCGGTGCATCAGGGCGCAACCTTGAAACGCATCAACGGCGAACAACGGGTGCAGTCGCTGAGCTGGTCCAACTCAAGCGGCGAGCATCCGCTGGACTGTGATGCGGTGGCATTCGCCCACGGTCTGCGCAGCGAAACCCAACTCGCCGATCTGCTCGGCTGCGCATTCGCCTGGAACCCGCTCAACCGCGCCTGGCTGCCACAACGCGACGGCGCCGGTCGCAGCAGTGTCGCCGAGGTTTATCTGGCCGGTGACGGTGCCGGCATCATGGGCGCCGACGCGGCGGAAATGGCCGGCGAACGGGCTGCCCTCGCCTTGCTCGAAGACAACGGTTACCCGATCGCGCCGCAGCGTTGCGTGCAATTGGAGCAGGCACTTGGACGGATCGATACCTTTCGCCATGGCCTGGAACGCGCTTTCGTATTCCCGCAAAACTGGGCGGCCGACACCGCTGACGACGTGATGATCTGCCGCTGCGAAGAAGTGCGCGCCGGTGACATCCGCGAAGTGGTGCGTGAAGGCCATTGGGAAATCAATCGGGTCAAGGCCCATTGCCGGGTCGGCATGGGCCGTTGCCAGGGTCGGATGTGTGGTGCCGCGGCCGCGGAAATCATCGCCTGCGAAAGTCAGCGGGCGGTGTCCGACATCGGTCGACTGCGGGCGCAGGCACCGATCAAACCGTTGCCGTTTGGTCTGGAGATCGAGCCATGATCGAGGTCGATGCAGTGATCATTGGCGGCGGCATTGTCGGTGCTTCCGCCGCGCTTTTCCTGAGCCAGGCGGGTCGTCGCGTGGCGCTGCTGGAGCGGGATTTTTGCGGCTCGCATTCCAGCGGCGTGAACTACGGCGGCGTGCGCCGTCAGGGTCGACCGCTGTCGCAATTGCCGCTGTCGCAACGGGCCCACGAGATCTGGGGCCGGTTGCCGCAGTTGATCGGCATCGACGGCGAATATCAACGCAGCGGCCACTTGAAACTGGCGCGCAGCCTCGATGACCTGCGCGCGTTGCAGGACTATGCCGCCAGCAGTCAGGGCTTTGGCCTCAATTTGCAGGTACTTGATCGCAGTGAGTTACGCACGCGTTTTCCGTGGGTCGGCGAGGTGGCGGTCGGCGCCTCGTTTTGTCCGGATGACGGTCACGCCAACCCGCGCCTGGTATCGCCAGCGTTTGCCCGTGCAGCACGGCGCCACGGCGCGCAGGTGCATGAACAATGCGCGGTGGGCGCGGTGGAGCACGACGGCCAGCGTTTTCACGTCAGCACTCAAAACGGTCTCGAACTGCGGGCACCCTGGGTGTTGAACTGCGCGGGCGCGTGGGCGGGAAAACTGGCCGGGCAATTCGGTGACCCCGTGCCGATGCACGCCGGGCACCCGGCGATGCTGGTCACCGAGCCCTTGCCGTGGGTGATGAACGCCAGCACCGGTGTCGAAGGCGGTGGCATCTATGCGCGCCAGGTCGCGCGCGGCAATTGTGTATTGGGCGGCGGTCAGGGGTTTGCCCTCGACGACGCCCGCGCCCGCCCCGGTCAACACGCGGTGATCGAGATCCTGCGCCAGGCCGTCGAGCTCTACCCGTTTCTTGAAGGCGCCCAGGCGATTCGTACCTGGAGCGGCACCGAAGGTTACTTGCCCGATCACCAGCCGGTGATCGGGCACAGTGGCACTCAACCCGGTCTGTTGCATGCGTTCGGCTTTGCCGGCGCAGGTTTCCAGATCGGTCCTGCGGTGGGCCAGGCGCTCACCGAGATCATCTGCAGCGGCGCCTCAACCACGTCGCTGGATGCGTTTTCCATCACCCGGTTTCACTCCATCTCCGTTGCTTGATAGAGGAAGGTCGCGCCAATGAATAACGTCAAACGCACTGCACTGCTCGGTATGTCCTGCTTGGGCGCCCTGCTCACGGTCACCCAGGCCCAGGCCCAGGCCGAGCCGACGCTTTACCTCGGCATGAACGGCGGGACCATGGAGCGGCTCTACGCCGACAAGGTGCTGCCGGTTTTCGAGAAAGCCAACAACGTCAAAGTGGTGATTGTGCCGGGCACCTCTGCCGATATCCTGGCCAAGGTCCAGGCCAGCAAAGGCAACCCGCAGATGCACGTGATGTTCCTCGACGACGGCATCATGTACCGCGCCATCGCCATGGGCCTGTGCGACAAACTTGAGGACAGCCCGCCCCTGGCGCAGATTCCGGCCAAGGGCCGCATCAAGGACCAGGCCGTGGCCGTCAGCCTCGGCGTCACGGGACTGGCGTACAACACGCGTCTGTTCAAGGAAAAAGGCTGGGCCGCGCCGACCTCGTGGATGGACATGGCCGACCCGCGTTTCAAGGACAAACTGGTGTTCCAGTCGATGGCCTCTTCGACCTTCGGCCTGCACGGTTTCCTGATGTTCAACCGGATTCAGGGCGGCAGCGAAACCGACGTCGAGCCGGGTTTCAAGGCCTGGCCGAACACCATCGGGCGCAACGTGCTGGAATACATTCCGAGCTCGGCGAAGATTTCCGAAATGCTCCAGACCGACGAAGCGGCGCTGTTCCCGCTGACACCGACTCAAGTGACGGCCCTGAAACTCAAAGGCATGCCGGTCGAGTACGCACAACCGAAAGAAGGCGCGGTGGTACTCAACGTCGCCGAATGCGCCATCGCCAACAACACCCAACCGGAACTGGCGCAGAAACTCGCCGCGTTTCTCCTGACACCCGACGCACAAGCCGCCGCGCTTGAAGACGGCGATCAGATCCCGTCCAACCCGAACACCCCGACTACCGACAAGACTCGCGGCCAGGTCGAGGCGATGAAGCAGTACCTGCAAACGGCGATTGCGATCGACTGGGATCAGGTCAACGAACAGCGCCCGGCGTGGAATGCGCGGTGGAATCGCAGTATCGAGCGGTAGTTCTCCGATAGAGCAAACGCAACAAAACCCTGTGGGAGCGAGCCGGCTCCGGGCGGCGTTCCGACGATAGGGCAGTGTCAGTCAGTAATGTTGTGGCTGACCCACCGCCATCGCGAGCAGGCTCCCACAGGTTTCGCGTCAAACCCCACATCCTGCAACGCCCGTTTTGCGTCCCGCACTTGTCTACACAACTGGAAGCAAAATTCCGGTATTGGTTACACTACGCCGCCGCAGCTCGGGGAGCCTGCCTGACGATAACGGGGTGATATCAGTGGCCGTTCGACCGCCTGACCGTTCGCGGTTCACACCACGCTGGCCCGCGCTGCGCCGCCTCTTCGGCAAGGTATCGACCGCCTCCGCCAGTCATTCCGCGACGGGGCGTGCCGTCCACGACTACTTTCGCCACAAGGCCCATTCCCAGGGTTACACACTCAGCCACAGCCAACAGCGCGTGATCGACTGCATGGCGCAACACGCCACGGCGCTGCTTGGCCCGTCGGCGAAACCACTGCCGGGTCTTTACTTGCATGGCGCCGTCGGTCGCGGCAAGAGCTGGTTGCTCGACGGTTTTTTCCAGGGGCTGCCCATCGCGGAAAAACAGCGTCTGCACTTTCATGAGTTTTTTGCCCGACTGCACCAGGGCATGTTCAGTCATCGCGACCACCCTGATGCACTGGCGACAACGCTGGACGAGCTGCTGAGCGATTGCCGGGTGCTGTGTTTCGACGAGTTTCATGTCCATGACATCGGCGACGCAATGCTCATTACGCGGCTGTTCAAGGCGCTGTTCCGCCGCGGCATCCTGCTGCTGGTCACGTCGAATTACCCGCCCGAAGGCTTACTGCCCAACCCGCTCTACCATGCGCGTTTCAAACCGGTGATCGATCTGATCAACGCCCGCATGCAAGTGATGGAAGTCGGCGGCCCTCACGATTACCGCAGCCAGGCGAGAACCCACGCCCAGCAGCTGTTTACCCAGGGCCACTACGTATGGCCGGCCACTGTGGCGCAGCGTCAGGCATTGAACCTGCCCGAGCCCGACGCGCCAACCATCGCGTTACCCGTCGGCACCCGGCATCTTCCAGCCCGCTACTGCGAAGGACGAACCATCGGTTTCACCTTCGCCGACCTGTGCGACCACCCCACCGCTGTCATGGATTACCTGGAACTGTGCCGGCGATTCGATCACTGGATCATCGACAAACTGCCCAACCTCGCCGACTGCTCGATCGGCGCGCAGCAGCGCTTCATCAATCTGGTGGACGTTTTGTACGACCAGGACAAGCATCTGATCCTGCTGGGCCACCGGTCGTTGCACGAAAACCTGGGCGGCGATGCCATTGATCTGGCGCGCACCCGCAGCCGGCTGGGGCAGTTGGTGGAAGTCAGGGAACCGGTTTAAACACAGCATTGGCGGTGCAGCGCCTACCGTCATCGCGAGCAGGCTCGCTCCCACACTGGATTTGTGAACACAGGTCAATTGTGGAGCGAGCCTGCTCGCGATGAGGCCCTGACAGTCGCCGCATCTTTACCGCTATCATGTCGCCCTTTTTCAGGCCCCCGCGCCCTACCCTCGATCTATAGCGAATCTGTTCATGGATACCCTTGCGCAACTGCGCGCCGGCCTGCTGGCTGGCACCACTCGCCTGGACCTGGCCGCCGGTCTGACGGAATTCCCCCGGGAAATCCTCGACCTCGCGGACTCGCTCGAGGTGCTCAACCTCAGTGGCAACGCCTTGAGTAGCCTGCCGGACGACTTTCACCGCCTGACCCGTTTGCGCGTGTTGTTCTGCGACCGCAACCACTTCAGCAAACTGCCCGCCTGCCTTGGCCAGTGCGCCGCGCTGACCATGCTCGGGTTCAAGTCCAACCGCATCGAAACCGTACCGGGCGCTGCGCTGCCACCGCTGTTGCGCTGGCTGATCCTCACCGACAACCGCATCAGTGAACTGCCCACCGAACTGGGTGAGCGCCCGTTCCTGCAAAAGTTGATGCTGGCCGGCAATCAACTGCAGCGCTTGCCCGAGAGCCTGAGCAATTGCCATCGCCTCGAGCTGACCCGCATCGCCGCCAACCAGTTGACCGAACTGCCGGAATGGCTGCTGACCCTGCCGAGCCTGACCTGGCTGGCTTACGCCGGTAATCCGCTGGAAACAGAGGCGGATGCGGCCGCGCTCGATGCCACGCCGACGATTCCCTGGTCGCAGCTCAGTCTGGAACAACAATTGGGCGAAGGCGCTTCCGGGGTCATTTACCAAGCATTGTGGAAGCAGACAACGCCGGTCGCGGTCAAACTCTACAAGGGCGAAATGACCAGCGATGGCTCGCCGCTGCACGAAATGAACGCCTGCATGACCGCCGGCCTACACCCTAACCTGATCCGGGTTGAAGGACGGATCATCGAGCACCCGCAGGCGCAAGCCGGGTTGGTCATGGAGCTGATCGAACCGAGTTATCGCAACCTCGCCGGGTTGCCGAGCCTGGCGTCCTGCAGTCGCGATGTCTACGCCAGCGAGACCCGGTTCAGTGCCGGCGTGGCCTTGCGAATCGCCTGTGGCATCGCGTCGGTGGCCGAGCATCTGCACCGTCAGGGCATCACCCACGGCGACCTCTATGGCCACAACATTCTGTGGAACGAGCACGGTGATTGCCTGTTGGGGGACTTTGGCGCAGCGTCTTTCCATTCGACGGCGGACAGCCTTGAAAGCCGCGCATTGCAACGGATCGAGGTGCGTGCGTTTGGCGTTCTATTGGGGGAACTGCTGGAGCGGATCGACTCGGGGTTGAGCGATGAGGTGCTTGAGCGACTAGAGGATTTGCAGCAACGCTGCTGTCAGCCGGATGTGCTGGCGCGGCCGGGGTTCAGCGAAATTGTGCGGGAGTTGGCCAGGTTCGACTGAAGGCAAATACAAAACCTGTGGCGAGGGGGCTTGCTCCCGTTCGGTTGCGCAGCAGCCGCCGCTTTGGGGACGGCTTCGCCGTCCAGCGGGAGCAAGCTCCCTCGCCACAAGCAAGCTCCCTCGCCACAAATCAGATCTCAAGCGATTCGGCTTAACCCGCCAACCCGACAAACATGTCCTGCACATCATCGTGGTTATCGAGGCCTTCGAGGAAGGCTTCAACTTCGGCCATCTGCTCGTCGCTCAAGCCACTGACCGGGTTCTTCGGCTTGTAACCCAGCTTCGCCGACAACACGGTGAAACCCTGCTCAGGCAAGGCTTTCTGTACCGAATCCAGGTCAGTCGCTTCGGTGATGAACAAGGTCGCGCCGTCGTCGGCAGGTTCGAAATCCTGTGCACCGGCTTCAATGGCAGCCATTTCCGGATCGGCATCCGGGCTGTCCGGGGACGCCTCGATCATGCCCACATGGTCGAAATCCCAGGCCACGGAACCGGAAGCGCCGAGCTGGCCCTTGCGGAATGCAACGCGGATTTCCGCGACGGTGCGGTTGATGTTGTCGGTCACGCATTCAACGATCAGCGGCACCTGGTGCGGCGCGAACCCTTCGTAGGTCACGCGATGGTATTGCACGGTTTCGCCGAGCTGGCCGGAGCCTTTCTTGATCGCACGTTCCAGGGTTTCGCGGGGCATCGAAGCCTTTTTCGCCTGTTCGACCACCAGACGCAGATGTGCGTTGGTGGCGGTATCGGCACCGTTGCGCGCAGCGATGGTGATTTCTTTCACCAGTTTGCCGAAGATCTTGCCCTTGGCATTGGCTGCCGCTTCTTTGTGTTTAACCTTCCACTGTGCGCCCATTACTCACTCTCTTATCTGTGGCGCCGAGACATCTATTGGCCGACGCTTTGTGCAAGTTTATACGGCCTAAAGTTGGCAATCGACCAAAAAATCGATGCCGTCGAATCGACATCTTCACCGCGAGTTGTAGGGCGATTCTGAAACATCGCTTTGCGGTGACCATAAGGAGCCACGGTTTCGTACCCTTTGCACCCGTACTCCCTGGCAGAAGCGCGTTCGAATGCACAACGACAAGGAAAGTCCTTTCACCCTGACCCTGCTGAACGGTAATTTGAATTTGCAGGTGCTGCAGTTCAATGGCCTTGAAGCCCTCAACCAGACTTACCGATTCGACATCGAAGTGATCAGCCTGGCGCCGGCCATGAGCCTGGATCGCCTGCTGCAACAACCGGTGTTCTTCAGCCTGGCGGAGGGCCGGGGCATTCACGGCATCATCCACTGCGCCACCCGCGAACATCGCGACCTGCACCGGGTCGGCTACAGGCTGGCGCTGGTGCCCTGGCTGCAAAACCTCGACCGACAGCGTTGCCGACGGGTGTTTCATCAGGTCGATGTGCCCGCCATCCTACGCCGGTTGCTCGAAGAAAACGGGCTGCCTGAAGACAGCTACCGCTTTGAACTGCCGAACGGGCGCTATCCCGCCAGGCCGTTGTGCATTCAGTTTGATGAGACGGACCTGGCCTTCCTGAAACGACTCTGCGAAGAAGAAGGCATTCACTATCACTTCGAACATCAGCGCGACGGCCATGTGCTGGTGCTGGCGGACGACAGCCTGAGTTTCCCTCAAGAACCGCTGCTCCTGCCGTTTCACGGCGACGCGTCTCCTGCCGTAAACGTGCCGGTGATCAGTGAACTGTTCCAGCGCCACACCTCGCCCCCACTCACCGCGCGCCCTGCCCCACAACCGCTCGAGCGCGACCAGCTCAGCCGTCGAACACTGGAACGCCTGCGCTGCCGGCATGGGCAGATGCAGGGTCAAAGCAACCAGAGCGCATTGCGCAGCGGACGAATCGTACAAGTGTCGGAACATCCGCTGCCGAACTTCAACGATCAATGGCTGCTGACCGAAATCCGGCATCAGGGCCGGCAGCCGTCGATTCTTGAGCGCAACGCAACCGACGGGGTCCGGCGTTACAGCAATCAGTTCACCGCCATTCCATGGTCAACGGTATTCCGGCCCGCGCTCACACAGGCCAGACCCAACATTCCGGGTTTCCAGACGGCCCGGGTGCTGGGCCCTGTCGGCCAGACTGCGGAACTGGATGATCAAGGCCGGATAAAAGTCAGGTTATGGCCAACCCCGCAGACCGGGGAGGACGAATCCAGCGGATTCTGGCTGCCCATGGTCGTCGTTGCGCCCGATGGCCGGATCGATCCCGCCAGGCTGCCGGTCGCCGGAACTGACGTGCTCATCAGTTTTCTCGACAGCGATCCGGACCGCCCCGTGTTGTACGCCACCGCGAGCAGCCCGCCAGCGCCTGGCCCCGTCCCGCAACCCAGGGGCGATGACCGCCTGCTGTTTGACTGGCTGGTGAACCGCAAAACCTGATCAGCCCTTGTCTGGAGGCGGTGGTCGTGGGAATTGGGGTAGGCGTGGTCTCAGCCGCCGAATTTGGCGCGGATTCGCGGGTGTGTGCGTTGCCGATTACCGATTGCACACGGCGGCTGACGGAGACGCTGGTGTGCTTGCGCGAGCAGAGTTCTCGGCGGGTGGTGGCGACGTTTCTGGAGATGGTTCGCGAGAGTCTGGTGTAAGCAGGTCCGGCCTCATCGCGAGCAGGCTCGCTCCCACAAGGGATCTCCAGTGTTCACAAAAACCCTGTGGGAGATGATGCGCGAGCCTGCTCGCGAAGGCCGCGCCGCGGTCTAACTGACTGGCGCCAACCCGAAAAACGCCTGTATCAAACGCAAATCCCGCCGCCGCTCCATGCACCCGATCATGTGCCGATTCACCAACCCCTCTCCAATAATCGGCACCGCCGCCACCCGTGGGTCATGGCTGACTTCCACCGATGACACCACCCCCACCCCCAACTTCGCCGCGACGGCCTCGGTCACCGCTTCGCGACTGTCCAGCTCCAGCAACACCCGCGGGCTCACCTTTGCCTGAACACACGCCTCATCAAACGTGCGCCGGGTAATCGAACTCGGTTCGCGCAACACCATGATCACCTGATCAAGCTCCTTGAGCGGCACGCCCTTCGAACGGTGCGCCCAAGGATGACTATCCGGCACCAGCGCACAAATCCGCGACTCGCTCAGGGCCTGCAAATGCAAACCCTTGCGCGGCTCGACCTCGGTCAGCACTGCCACGTCGGCATGCTCCGACAACAGCGCCGCGAGGGTTTCCTGAGCATTGCCCAGGCGCAGGTTCACGGTGATCCCCGGATAACGCGCGCGCAAACTGGCCAGCATCGGCATGACCATGTGCGGCCCGTCCGCCGCCACTTCCAGACGGCCGGTGAGCAACTGCCGATTGGCCTCGAGCATCACCTGCGCTTCTTCCGCCAGACCAAACATCGCCCGTGTGATCGCTGCGAGTTTGGTGCCCTCCTCCGTCAGCTCCACCCGTCGCGCAGTTCGCCGCAGCAAGGTGATTTGGTAGTGCTCCTCCAACGCCTTGATGTGCCCGGTGACCGCCGGCTGGCTGATGAACAGCCGCGCGGCGGCGCGAGTGAAGCTGCCCTCGCGGGCCACCGCATCGAACGCGCGGAGCTGGAACAGGTTCATGAATAACCCTCACTGATGGCTGGCATAACAACAAACAATTTGATTGATAGCACGGCAAATTGCAATTTAAGCCCCGTAGCTTCATCCCATCGATTGCGAGGACACGAGAATGAGTACTGCCGAACCCATCCTGCTCACCCCCGGCCCGTTGACCACGTCGCACCGCACCCGCCAGGCGATGATGGTCGACTGGGGTTCATGGGATGACCGCTTCAATCAACTGACCGCCAGCCTCTGCGAGCAATTGCTGGCGATCATCAACGGCGGCGACAGTCACCACTGCGTGCCTCTGCAAGGCAGCGGCACCTTCGCGGTCGAAGCGGCAATCGGCACGCTGGTGCCTCGCGACGGCAAAGTCCTGGTGCTGATCAACGGCGCCTATGGCAAACGCCTGGCGAAAATCTGCGAAGTGCTCGGCCGTTCCTTCAGCACGTTTGAAACGGCGGAAGACGAACCGACCACCGCCGCCGACGTCGACCGTCTGCTGCGGGCCGACGCCAGCATCACCCACGTCGCGCTGATTCACTGCGAAACCAGCACAGGTATCCTCAACCCGCTGCTGGAAATCGCCCAGGTCATTGCGCAACACGGCAAACGCCTGATCATCGACGCCATGAGTTCTTTCGGCGCGCTGCCGGTGGATGCGCAACAGGTGCCGTTCGACGCGCTGATTGCCGCCTCGGGCAAATGCCTCGAGGGCGTACCGGGGATGGGTTTCGTCTTCGCTCGCAAAGAATCGCTGGCGAATGCCGCGGGCAACTCGCACTCGCTGGCGATGGACCTTTTCGACCAGCACACCTACATGGCCAAGACCGGCCAGTGGCGCTTCACCCCGCCGACCCACGTGGTCGCGGCACTGCACGAAGCCCTGCTGCAATACAACGAAGAAGGTGGCTTGCCGGCCCGGCATCAGCGCTACGCCGACAACTGCAAAGTGTTACTCGATGACATGGCCAAACTGGGTTTGCGCAGCTTCCTGCCCGCCGCCATTCAGGCGCCGATCATCGTCACCTTCCACGCGCCGAAAGACCCGCGCTACCAGTTCAAGGAATTCTACGAACGGGTCAAGGCCAAGGGTTTCATTCTCTATCCCGGCAAATTGACCCAGGTCGAAACCTTCCGCGTCGGCTGCATCGGCCACGTCAACCAGGCCGAGATGCACGCCGCCGTGGAGGCGGTGGCTGAAGTACTGCGCGAGATGGAAGTGTTAGAGATCTAAACCACACCGCATTCCCTGTGGGAGCGAGCCTGCTCGCGATGAAGCCCGACCAGTCGACATCGATATTGAATGACAGTCCGCTATCGCCGGCAAGCCGGTCTCGCTCCCCCAAAGAGCTGATTTTCTAAATTGCCAGTTATCACAGGACTCTGATCACCATGAACTACACCAACCCAACCAAACTCCAGGCCGCCATCCTCGACTGGGCCGGCACCGTGGTCGATTTCGGTTCGTTCGCCCCCACGCAGATTTTTGTCGAGGCCTTCGCCGAATTCGACGTCCAGGTGTCCATCGAAGAAGCCCGTGGCCCCATGGGCATGGGCAAGTGGGACCACATCCGCACCCTGTGCGATCAGCCGGCAGTCGCCGAACGCTATCGCAAGGCATTCGGCCGCACGCCGACCGACGATGACGTCACCGCCATCTACCAACGCTTCATGCCGCTGCAGATCGAGAAAATCGCCGAGCACTCGGCACTGATTCCGGGGGCGCTGGACACCATTGCCAACCTGCGAGCCCAAGGCATCAAGATCGGCTCGTGCTCCGGCTATCCGAAACAGGTCATGGACAAAGTGGTCGAACTGGCCGCCACCAACGGTTACGTCGCCGATCACGTGGTCGCCACCGACGAAGTGCCTAACGGCCGTCCATGGCCAGCTCAGGCGTTGGCCAACGTCATCGCCCTGGGCATCGACGATGTCGCCGCGTGTGTGAAGATCGACGACACCGTGCCGGGCATTCTCGAAGGCCGTCGCGCCGGTATGTGGACCGTCGCGCTGATCTGCTCGGGCAACGCGCTGGGCCTGGACTACGAAGGTTATCGCGCCCTCGGCAGCGATCAACTGGCCAGCGAGCGCAAGCGCATCCACGCACTGTTCGAAGGATCGCGCCCGCACTACATGATCGACACCATTACCGATCTGCCGGAAGTGATCGCCGACATCAACAAGCGTCTGGCCAAGGGTGAAATGCCGCAAACCAACTGATTCAATGCATTTCTGTAGGAGCCGAGCTTGCTCGCGATCGCGGTGTGTCAGATACATTAGTGTCCACTGACAGACCGCCATCGCGAGCAAGCTCGGCTCCTACAGGACGGCGGCGCTTTTTTGGGTAATCGAACCTCCACCGGCTCCAGACAAACCCGGCGAAACAGGATTACAGTTAAGGCACACCGTCGACCAAGAACGGTGGCCTGACCCGACCTGTGAGGAACGCCGAATGCCCTGGAAAAACTCCGATTCACGCTACAGCACCGTGTCGATCACCCTGCACTGGTTGATGCTGGTCCTGCTGGCGCTGGTGTACGCCTGCATCGAATTTCGCGGGATTTTTCCCAAAGGCAGTGGCGGCCGCACGCTGATCACCGAGTCGCACTTCATGCTGGGGCTGACTGTATTCGTGCTGGTCTGGTTCCGGTTGTTCGCCCGCAGCCTCGGCCCGGCACCGCAGATCTTCCCCGCCTCCCCGCACTGGCAAACCACCCTCGCCAGGTTGATGCACTGGGCGCTGTACATTTTCATGATCGCGATGCCGATCCTCGGTTGGCTGGTCACCAGTGCCAAGGGTCATCAAGTGATGTTCTATGGCTTTGATTTGCCGCTGCTGGTCTCGGAAGATAAGGCGCTGGCCAGGCAGATCGAAGGCTGGCATGTGCTCGGCGGCACCATCGGTTACTGGCTGATCGGGCTGCACGCCGTGGCGGGGATCTATCATCATTATGTGGTGGGCGATAACACCTTGTTGCGGATGATGCCCAAGCGCAGCTGAACGCCTTTTATTGAAACCCGCGGCGGCCCTGCAAGCCGCCGGTGTGGATGAAGATCAGGCGCGCGCCCTTTGCAAATCTGCCAGCGTCGACATGTTGCTTGAGCGCCAGCAATGCTTTGCCGGTGTATAGCGGTTCGAGGGGAATGCCGCAGGCCTGTTCGGTCTGCGCGATGAAGTCCAGTAACAGCGGATCGACTTTGGCGAAGCCGCCGCGACTGGCGTCAAACAGTTCATAGACCGGATCGTGCAAGCCTGCTTCTTGCACAATCGATTCGACCTGCTGCGCCACACCATGGTCGTCGGGCACCGCAAGCGCGCCGGAAACCGGATGCTCCCCCGCTTCGGCCAGCACCAGGCCGGCCAGCGTGGTGCCGGTTCCGCAGGCCAGCCACCAGCCGTCGTAGCCGCTCCAGCCCAGACCGTTCAGTTGCTCGCTGACCATTGTTTTCAACTGCATGCAGCCTTTTGCGCCCGGTAATCCGCCACCACCTTCGGGCACCGGGAGCAGATCGGGATATTGCGCCCGCCAGGGTTCCCAGAAACCCGCCTCGTGCCGCGCGCGATAGCCGCCATAACCCAGCCAGTGCAGCTGCATGCCGAATGCTTGCAAGTCTTTCACTGTGGGCGTTTCTTGCGGATGACCGCGCAGCAAACCAACGGTTTTGAACCCGAAGCGTTTGCCAGCAGACGCCAATGCATGCAGATGATTGGAGTGAGCACCGCCCAGGCTGATGATGCCTTCGGCACCGGCGAGGTCGGCGGCTTTGAGGTGTTCGATGAGTTTGAACCACTTGTTGCCGCTGATCAGCGGGTCGATCTGGTCGAGGCGCAGGATGGCGACTTCGATGCCGGCGCTTTTGAGCCAGTCGAGATGAAGGAGGTCGAGGGGGGCTTTGGGGAGCCAGTCGTTGGGGGGGAGAAACATTGGTGCCGGCTCTAGGTAAAGAGCCAGCATCTTAGCAGCCAATTTGTGGCGAGGGAGCTTGCTCCCGCTCGGCTGCGAAGCAGCCGAAAATCAGCAATGGTGATTAACCTGACACAACACCATCGCTGATAGAAGGAGTCCTTCGGCCTCCAGCGGGAGCAAGCTCCCTCGCCACAGAGATTGCGGTGATTACAACTCCGCAGCCAACCGCGAACCCTGATTGATCGCCCGCTTCGCATCCAGCTCCGCCGCCACGTCCGCGCCGCCAATCAAATGCACGTTCTGCCCGGCCGCGACCAACCCGTCCTGCAACTCACGCAACGGATCCTGCCCGGCGCAGATCACGATGTTGTCCACCGCCAGCACTTGCGGCTCGCCGGTTTCACCGATGCGGATGTGCAAGCCTTCGTCATCGATCTTCAGGTATTCGACGCTGTTGAGCATCTGCACCTGCTTGTTCTTCAGACCGGTGCGGTGAATCCAGCCGGTGGTCTTGCCCAGGCCGTCGCCGACCTTGGTTTTCTTGCGTTGCAGCAGGAACACTTCACGGGCCGGTGCATGCAGTTCGGCCTTGACGCCGGCCACGCCGCCGCGCGCCTCCAGATGCGTGTCGATGCCCCATTCTTTCCAGAAGGCTTCGCGGTCCAGGCTGGTGGCCACGCCCTGGTGCACCAGGAACTCCGACACGTCAAAACCGATACCGCCCGCGCCGATCACTGCAACACGTTTGCCCACCGGTTTGCGCTCAAGGATGACGTCCAGGTAGCTCAGCACCTTGGCGTTCTCGACGCCCGGGATCGCTGGCGTGCGAGGCGCGATGCCTGTAGCGAGGATGATTTCGTCGTAACCGCCTTCCACCAGTTTCGCCACGTCGACGCGGGTGTTCAGGCACAGCTCGACGTTGGTGGTTTGCAGTTTGCGGTTGAAGTAACGCAGGGTTTCGAAGAACTCTTCCTTGCCCGGCACGCGCTTGGCGACGTTGAACTGGCCACCGATTTCGCTGGCAGAATCGAACAGCGTCACTTGATGGCCACGTTCGGCGGCCACTGTGGCGGCCGACAGACCCGCAGGGCCGGCACCGACCACAGCGATCTTCTTGAGCTGCTGCACCGGCAGGTAATTGAGTTCGGTTTCATGACAGGCCCGCGGGTTCACCAGGCAAGTGGTCAACTTGCCGCCGAACGTGTGATCGAGGCACGCCTGGTTGCAACCGATGCAGGTGTTGATTTCATCGGCACGGCCAGCGGCGGCCTTGTTGACGAAGTCAGGGTCGGCGAGGAACGGCCGCGCCATGGAGACCATGTCGGCATCGCCTTCCGCCAATATCTGTTCGGCGACTTCCGGGGTGTTGATGCGGTTGGTGGTGATCAGCGGAATGCTCACCGAACCGCGCAACTTGGCGGTGACTTTGCTGAACGCCCCGCGCGGCACTTTGGTGGCGATGGTCGGAATCCGCGCTTCGTGCCAGCCGATACCGGTGTTGATGATCGTCGCTCCGGCCTGCTCGATGGCCTTGGCCAGCGTCACGATTTCTTCCCAGGTGCTGCCGCCCTCCACCAGGTCGAGCATCGACAGGCGGAAGATAATGATGAAATTCGGGCCAACGGCTTCACGCACACGGCGGACGATTTCCACCGGCAGGCGCATGCGGTTTTCGTAGCTGCCGCCCCAACGGTCGGTGCGGTGGTTGGTGTGGGCCGCGAGGAACTGGTTAATGAAATAACCTTCGGAACCCATGATCTCTACACCGTCGTACTCGGCTTTTTGCGCCAGGGTCGAGCAAGTGACGAAATCGTTGATCTGCTTCTCGATGCCTTCCTCGTCCAGCTCCTTGGGCTTGAACGGGTTGATCGGCGCCTGAATGGCGCTCGGGGCAACCTGTTTCGGGCTGTACGCATAACGGCCGGCGTGAAGAATCTGCATGCAGATCTTGCCGCCCGCCTCGTGCACCGCGCGGGTCACGATCTGGTGTTTGAGCGCTTCTTCTTCAGTGGTCAGCTTGGCCGCGCCGGAATACACACCCCCTTCGTCGTTCGGGCCGATACCGCCAGTGACCATCAGGCCAACGCCGCCACGGGCACGCTCGGCGAAGTAGGCAGCCATGCGTTCGAAACCGCCGGGTTTCTCCTCGAGACCGGTGTGCATCGACCCCATCAGGGTGCGGTTGCGCAGCGTGGTAAAACCCAGGTCCAGCGGGGCCAACAGGTGCGGGTAATGAGCGGCGGTCATCGGTAACTCCACAACGAGCGATCACGGAAAAGTGTGGGCGCTCTTTGGCGCCCCTCTGTCTTGTGTAACAGACTATGAGCAGTCCTTCGGTCGCTCAATGACCGTAACTGACAACTTATTGATCCAAATGCGCAGCAACCCTTGGCAAGCGCCGGCATGGGCCCTACCCTAGTCAACGAACCCTGCACACGGCCGTTGACTGTTTTCCCATGCGCAAACTTCTGTACCTGACCTTCTCCATGGCATTGATTGCCGCCCTGACGACCTACGCCATGTGGGCCGCGGACCGTCCGGTGGGTCATTACCTGTCGGACCTGCGTATCGATCTCGCCATCGATCAGGGCACGCCTGCCGATCGCGGCAACCTGCTGGGCATCCAGCCAGAACTGTTTCCCACCGACTATCAAAGCTCCGAGCGCCTGCACCGAAAACTCGCGGCCTATCTGCAGAAAGCCCAGGAGCAGGGCTTGTTGAATGAAAAAACCATCGTCGTGCTGCCCGAACATGTCGGCACCTGGTTGATGGTCAGTGGCGAAAAGGACGAGCTGTACCAGGCCAACACCATCAAGGAAGCCATGAACTGGCTGGCGGTGAGCAATCCCTTGAAGTTCGTCCGCGCCCTGATCAGCGCCAAGGGCGACAACCGCCTGGACGATGCGCACCTGCGTATGAAAGCCAAAGGCATGGCCAAGGATTACCAGGCGCTGTTCGGTGGTCTGGCGAAAGAATTTCACGTGACACTGGTGGCGGGCTCCATCGTGCTACCCGAACCGAGCATCATCGACGGCACCCTGAAAATCGGCCGTGGTGCGTTGTACAACAGCAGCGTGGTGTTCGGTCGCGATGGTCTGCCGATTGGCCAACCACAGCGCCAGATGCATCCGATTTTCGCCGAGCACGATGTGATCAAGGCCAATGGCGAACACACGCTCAACGTCGTCGATACCCCGGCGGGTCGCCTTGGCGTGCTGATCGGCAGCGACAGTTGGTACCCGGACAACTACCGCAAACTCGACGATCAGGGTGCGCAGCTGGTCGCGGTCCCGGCGTTCGTCAGCGGTCGCGGTACCTGGGACAAGCCATGGCGTGGTTACAAAGGTTTGTCGACGCCCGGCTCCGTCAGTCTCAAGGCTGGCGAGCTCAGCGAAGGCCAGGCCTGGCATCGCCTGACACTGACCGCTCAACCGCCCAGCAGCCAGGCCATCGCCGGCATGAGTGTATTCCTGCGCGGGCAGTTCTGGGACCAGGGCAGCGCCGGGCAAAGTTTTCTCAGCAGCAACGGGCAGCATTTTGCCGGCGGCAATGTCCGTGGTGCACGCCTGCTGAACCTCTGGTTGTAAGCCATGAAACCGTTGCCGGTGCGTCTGGGTGATCTGTCGGTGGGCTTTGTTCACAGCCTGGCCGATGCGGTACGCAGCCACGGCCTGGACCCTCAGCCCCTGCTGGATCAATACGGCCTCGACCCGGCTCGCCTGAGCGAAGCCTGCGCCCGCCTCTCGATCCCGCGTTACATGCGCCTGGGCCACGGCGCGATTCAACTGACCGATAACCCGGCGCTGGGTTTGCGCATGGGCCAGCTCAGCCGTCTGAGCCAGGCCGGTCTGGCCGGGGTCACCGCCGCGCAGGCGCCAACGGTACGGGAAGCGGCACGCTGCCTGATTCGCTTCGAAGCCTTGTACGGCTCCAACTATCGTGGCCAATCGAGCTTTCACGAAGACGCCCGGGGTGCCTGGCTGCGGTTCTATTCCATCAGCCCTTACAACGCCTATAACCGCTTCGTGGTGGATTCGATCATTGCCGGATGGTTACAGCAATTGTCCAGCGTCAGTCCTGTTCCCTTGTACGCCGAGCGCATCGAAATCGAGTTCGACGAACCGGATTACCGCGACGCTTATGCGGTGCTGGGCGATTGCCCGATCCAGTTCGGCGCCGAACAGAACCAGCTGCGCCTGAGCCTGGACAGCCTCGCCCAGCGCAACCCGCTGCACTGCCCGAGCACGTGGCGGCACTTGTTGCAACTGTGTGAACGGGAACTGGAACAGCTGACACGCACCCGCAGCCTGCGTGAACGCATCACTCAGTTACTGGGGCCGTTGCTCAATGGTGGCCGGGAACCCGACCTGGAAGAAGTGGCGGCACGCCTGAAGCTGCCTACCTGGACCTTGCGCCGCAAACTCGCCGAGGAAGGCACGCAGTTTCGTGCAATTCTCAACGACACTCGTCGCGACCTGGCCATGACCTACATTCGCGATACCGAACTGGCGTTCGGTGAAATCGCCTACCTGCTGGGCTTTGCCTCAGCCGAAGCGTTTCAACGCGCTTTCAAACGCTGGAGCGGTCAGACACCCGGCGAATTTCGCCGCAGTCACCGCCAATCCGCCTGACGCTTACAGCTCGGTAGCGTCTTCAGCCGGTTCCAGTGGGTCCAGTTCAAACGCCTGAAACTCGAGCAGCTCTTCTTGGTAATCGTCCATCGTGAATCTCCCACAGCTCATTGAAAAAACGCTTGAATAAATGACCAGCGCCTTGAGCATAAAGTGCCCGCGTGAAAGAAAAATGACGCAGGCACGACGCTTCGCCGCTACTGAATAAAACGTAGCAGGCGGTCAGGAATTTATCACAGAATTTTTTCGATAAAGGCTGTAGGAATACGCCTGGCTTGACGCGGATCAATCTTGAACGCTGTTCCGGGATCGATGAGCTGTGAGCTGATCCCCGAACGTCAGGAGCGATTACTGGCTGGTGACCGGCATGGCGGGAATCGGTTCGCTCGGAGGAGGCAAATCCGACTGCGGCGGTGGCGTGACGTTTTCCGTCGACGGAGCCGATTCGGCGTTTTCGGCCGGGGCAACCGGTGCGGGTTCAGGTGGTGGTGCAACCGGTTCCGCGGCAGGTGCCGGTGCGGGCTCAGGTGGCGGTGCAACCGGTTCCGAGGCCGGTGCCGGTGCAGGCTCAGCGGCGGGCGCAGATTCCGGCGCGAATGCAGCCGGTGTGGCCTTGGTTTCAGGCACGCCCAGGTCGGTTTTCGGTTTCTCGACGATGTGTGCTGCTTTTTTCGCTTCCGGCGGCAGGAACAATTCCACCAGGGTGAAGAAGCGCTCGTAGAACTTCGCCGAAGAAACGGTTTCGCTGGCAACCTTGACCATCGAATCATCGGACGAGCCGATCGGCATCGATACCGAACCCAGCACGCCCACGCCAAGGCTGGCGGAGTTATTGGTCTTCTTCAGCGCATAACGATCCTGCAATGCGTTGGCAAACATGGTGGCGTGGTGCCCTTCGCTGCCATCATCGGCACAGACCACACTGAAACTGATCTCCATGTGGGTATCGCCAGTCTGCTGGAAGCTTTTGTGACCACTGATCAGTTTCGGATCGCTGCTGGTAATGATGTAGCCCTGACTGAGCAGCGCCCGACGGGCGGCTTCGCAGGTTTGCGCATCGGTCACCGGATAGTTGCGCGAAAACGTTCCGGAGTCGTCGAAGTTCTCATGCTCATAGATGGGGGCTTTTTTCGACGAGCAACCGGCCGCGGCCGCCAGCACCAACGCCAGCCCGACAACCCGCACGGGAAATGATTTAAACATTGAACATCCTGAAGAAAACGGTCCGGGGCGTATTGTGCAACAGATCGATGCTTAGCGTCGCACCGATTAGTGTCTGGAAACAGTTACAAGTGTAATGACTGCCATTTACAGGGAAAAGTCGTTCGGCAAGAAACTCAGGCGACGGATAGCGCCTGCCAGCTTTTCCTGCGCCCACAAAAAACCCCGGCTTTTCATTATTCCCCCCTCTTGGGAATACATAGTTAGGGTCTTTCGAGATCGACCGAACGTAAGGAGGTAGGAACCTTTAAGGCCCACCCTCCCACAACTCAGCAGCCACCTGCGAGCATTGCTACGTCCAGTAATCGACCTGATGATGCCGGCCGCTCGACAGAAGTTGCAATTCAATCCCGAGCAAATTTGTCATTTGCAAAGGCTTAGGGCAGGGTCGATACCACTGAGATCTCTGCCAAAGGAGTCACCCATGTCAAAGCTATATCTCAGTATCGATCCCGAGGGGCTGGTCGAGTACTCAGTGGTCTACACCGACCGCTCGCTCAACCACATGTCGCAGTCATTTCAAGGCGTGATGAAGAACATTTCCAGGCCCCTGAAACAGGTCTACAACGCCCAGGCTGTTGCGGTGGTCCCGGGCAGCGGCACATTCGGCATGGAAGCGGTGGCGCGACAGTTTGCCACCGACCAGCAATGCCTGGTGATACGCAACGGCTGGTTCAGTTATCGCTGGAGCCAGATCCTTGAGATGGGCAACATCCCGGCGGCCACCACGGTGCTGAAAGCCCGACCGGTCGACACGGGTCGCCAGGCTGCCTACGCCCCACCCCCTCTGGACGAAGTGCTGGCAGCCATTCAGGCGCAGAAGCCGCAGATTGTTTTCGCCCCCCACGTTGAAACCTCATCAGGGATTATCCTGCCCGACGAGTACCTGCGGGCCGTCGGCGACGCCGTGCATGCGGTGGGTGGCCTGTTCGTGCTGGACTGCATCGCCTCAGGCACGCTTTGGGTTGATATGCAGAAATGCGCAGTCGACCTGCTGATCAGCGCACCGCAGAAAGGCTGGAGCGCCTCCCCTTGCTGCGCCCTGGTCATGCTCAGTTCTTTGGCTCTCGAGCGCATCGAACAGACGCAGAGCAGCAGCTTCGCCTGCGATCTGAAAAAGTGGCTTCAGATCATGCAGGCCTACGAACAGGGCGGACATGCCTACCATGCGACCATGCCCAGCGATTCCCTCGCGCGATTTAACGAAGTGATGAAAGAGACGCAAGCCTACGGTTTCGACAAGGTCCGCGACGAACAGCAGGCTCTGGGCGATCGGGTGCGCGCAATGTTGACCGGCAAAGGCATCAAAAGCGTGGCCGCAGCCGGCTTTCAGGCCCCTGGCGTAGTGGTGAGCTACACCGATGACGCCGACATCAAGAGCGGTAAGAAATTTGCCAACCACGGCCTACAGATCGCCGCCGGAGTGCCGTTGCAATGCGACGAGCCGGCCGATTTCCAGACCTTCCGCATCGGTCTGTTCGGACTCGAAAAGCTGCACAATATCGAGCGCACGGTCAGCACCCTCGAGCAGGCACTGGACGAGGTAATGGTTAACTAAGCCCTCATCTTGCCCGCAGCACATACCGAACTTGTGAATTCCAGGAAGGCATCCTGCCCTGGGCACTGCCGGCCCATGGCGCTGATCTTCGACGAATATGACGCTGGTCGTCCGGACGTCATGTTAGAACCACAAGGGAAAGCCCGTGCACGCGTCTTACTGACACGTGCGCCCTTCAGCGCTACAAAAAAGGGTTCCAACGAAGCCTTTCACGGGGCGTGATGATTGGCGGCTGTATGCCTTGGGTCGACCCAAAGCTGACTGTGGCGACAGGCAGAAATCGGACAATAGCGGACAAGTGCGCTAACACCGGGATCACCCGCCATTGGCTCCTTAACGGCTCAGTGGGTTACCACTGCGCCACAGCTACTATGAAAACCGCTTTACCGGATCACCTCCCGTTTACTGATGATCCGGCACCCTTGGATGCCGCAAGCAGGACCGAAGATGATGAAGTCACCCGATATCACATTATTCATACGGATGAACCCTGCGGTTCGATGTTGTGCCTGAATGAAATGTTCGGGTTCATGAGCAGGCAGACACCTCTGGTGCAGACCTATACTGCCAAAGCATGTTTGATCAATGACAGCTTTGATCTCGAGGATAGGCGACATGGACCTTGATCAATTCGAAATGCTCCTTGGAGACATCTATGAATCAGCCTGGTCAACGGCGCAATGGAGCACTGTACTGAGCCGTCTGGCGCAAATGACAAACTGCACAATTGCTCACCTTTACATTTCCGACCATCGTACCCGCAAGGTCATCGAGTCCTACTGTGGAGGGGATGAGCGTCGGATATCCGCTGCCCACCAAGCCTACATAGACCACTATGGCGCCATCGATCCGCGCGGCGCCAAGAGTTCAAGCCTTCCTTCAGGCAACTGGATACTTTGCCAGGAACACTTTGACGAGCGCTATGTTTCAAGAAGTGAGTTCTATCAGGACTATCTGATTCCGAATGGCTTCAGGTATGGAACAGGTACAAGCCTTCTGGTATCGAGCAACGTGGATATTTCATTCGGGCTACTCGATGAGGCCCAGGCATTCAGCCGGGAAAAACACCTGCCACTGTTGAATAGAATCACGCCTCATTTGCAACGCAGCTTGAAGCTTGGCCAACGCCTGCAGCAGCAAGCCGGTCAAATTGAACTCGGCTCGAATTTTATCGACAAACTGCCTCAGCCCGTGATTGTTTGCAGCAGCTCCGGGAAAGTGATTTATGCCAACAGTGCAGCCAATGCACTCCTCGTCGTTGAGCACTGCATCCGCATCGAGAAACAACACTTGGTGTGTGCCGACACCAGCCACCAGCAGAAATTGTCAGCACTCATTCGTGGCGCCAGCAGCGTAAGTTTCAGTGCGGCCAGGCAGTGTTCGAGGGCGTCAAAAGCAGAGCCGGGGATCATGACTACGCGCTCGCTGAGAAATGGCTGCAACCTCCACCTTTCGGTCATTCCTGTGCCGCAGTCTCATGGCGTGCATGCAGACTTTGCGATCGATCAAGGGGTGCTTATTCTCTTTGATTCCCATCAAGGAGATTTCACCGATATAGAGTATTGGCTCACTTCACTCTACAGGTGTTCGCCAGCAGAAGTTCGGATCGCAAAGCTTTTATTGGACGGGCAATCACCAGAGGAAATCGGCTTGTCGTTGGGCCTTAAGCTTCCCACCGTTCGCACCCATCTTCGCCACCTCTTCGATAAAACGGGAACCTCACGCCAGACCGCCCTGGTGCGGCTGATGGCGTCCCTGCCATCAACAAGAATCGTCGGTAGCTGAATACCCCTGATATCGCCAGGCGCACTCTTCACCCGACTGATCGGCGGGTGAAGAGCGGGTTGTCAGGCAAATACCGCCATATCACTCGCCGTCAGGGTCGTCACACCGACCAGCGTCACCACCGCGACAGCGTTGCCGTTGGCGGTGCCGTCGGCATCGTAATAGAGCGTATGGTCATCCTGATTGAACACCAGGTTAGCCCCTGCCGCCTCGTTTTGCCCCCCGTTAACATTGGTAAGCGCCTCGGCGACTGTCTGGCCCTGTAGGTTGAACACGCCTGTGTTGAGCGCCAGCAGATCGCTGCCTTGGGTGAAGTCGGTGATCAGATCGGCACGCGCGCCAGGTAACTGGGCGAACTGGAAGGTATCGGCTCCAGCGCCGCCGTTGAACCAGTCGGTTTCGACGGTACTGCGGATCAGGTTGGCCGAGGCGTCGCCAGTCCATTCGAGGTGGTCGACGACCGGGTTGCCGTTGGCGTCGAAGCGTTGGCTGTAAATGCCTGATCTGCTGCCGTCCTGGCCGTCGGACGTCCAGCTCACTAGATAACCACCGTCGCTAAGTCCGCTGATCGCCGGTTGATGCTGATTGTCGATAGTGGTGCTGTTGACCCGCACCTCGTCACCCACCGAGGCACCGCTGGCGTCGTAGCGCTGTGCGTAAATTCCCGCACCGCTGCCGTCCTGGTTGTTGGATATCCAGCTCACCACATATCCACCGTCGTTGAGAGCGGCGATCGTTGGTTGCTCCTGCTGACCTTGGGTCGTGCTGTTGACTCGCACTTCCCCCCCTTGCGCTGTCCCGCCGGCGTCGTAGCGCTGTGCGTAAATTCCAGAGCCGCTGCCGTCCTGGTTGCTGGATATCCAGCTCACCACGTATCCACCGTCGTTGAGCGCGCTAATCGCCGATTGATACTGAGAGTCGAGCGTAGTGCTGTTGACCCGCACATCGTCGCCTACCGCGATACCGCTGGCGTCGTAGCGTTGCGTGTAAATTCCAGAGCCGCTGCCGTCCTGGCCGTTGGAGGTCCAGCTCACTAAATAGCCACCGTCGTTGAGCGCGCTAATCGCCGATTGATACTGAGAGTCGAGCGTAGTGCTGTTGACCCGCACCTCGTCGCCTACCGCGATACCGCTGGCGTCGTAGCGTTGCGTGTAAATTCCAGAGCCGCTGCCGTCCTGGCCGTCGGATGTCCAGCCCACCACATACCCACCGTCGCGGAGCGCGCTGATCACAGGATTCGACTGATTGTTAAACGTGGTGCTATTGACCCGAACTTCACCATCCACCGCTACGCCACCGGCAGCGTAGCGCTGCGCGTAGATCCCATTCCCGCTGCCGTCTTGACCGAAGGATTGCCAGCTCACCACATACCCACCATCGCTGAGAGCGACAATCACCGGCCCCCGCTGTTCTTCTAGTGTGGTGCTATTGACCCGCACTTCAGCCCCCAGATTTGCACCACTGAGGTCGTAGCGCTGCATGTAGATGCCCATACCGCTACCGTCCTGATCCTGGGACATCCAGCTCACCACAAAATCACCGTTACTGAGTTCGCTGATTGCAGGCTCAGCCTGATAGTTAAACGTGGTGCTGTTGACCCTCATCTCACCGCGTAGCGCCTGCAGCTGTACACCATCGCCAAACCGCAACGTTTCGAAGTCATGCAATGCATCGAGGCCTTCGTTGCCGTCATCAGCATTCAAATCATTGATGCTGATCTGATCTCGCCCCTGCACACCAAAGGCAAAGTCGTGTTGGCTACCCAGATACAGTGCCGTGTCGTGGCCTTCTCCACCGAACAAGGTGTCGTTGCCAGCACCTGCGACAATGCGCTCGTCGCCGCTGCCCAGCTGGATCAGGTTGTCGCCAGCATCTCCCGCAAGCGTCAGCGTGTTAGCGACCGCCTGGCCGCTGGCGTCGAAGCGCTGTGCGTAGATCCCATGCCCGCTGCCGTCCTGCCCGCTGGACATCCAGCTCACCACATACCCACCGTCGCTGAGCGTGGCGATCGTCGGTTGCGCCCCGAAACCGAAGTTCGTGCTGTTAACCAGCACTTCCCCTCCCACCACGGTGTCGTTGGCATCGTAGCGCTGCGTGTAGATGCCCGCGCCACTGCCATCCTGATTGTGGGCATTCCAGCTCACCACAAAGCCACCGGCGCTGAGCGCTGCAATCGCCGGCTCATAGAGATTGAACTGCGGAGTGCTGTTGACCTGCACCTTATCCCCCACCGCTGCACCGTTGGCATCGTAGCGCTGCGTGTAGAGGTAAAAACCGCCGTCGTACTGGCTGAAGGTCACCACATAGCCACCGTCGCCGAGCCCAGCGATCGCCGGCTCGGACTGAAACGGTTGCGTATTGCTGCTGACCAGCACCTCAGCACCTACCGCGACACCGTTGACATCGTAGCGCTGCGCGAAGAGGTCATAGCCGCTGTCGACCGGGCTGTAGATCACCACAAAGCCACCGTCGCTGAGTCCAGCCGCCATCGG
The DNA here is from genome assembly GCF_059716135.1 of Pseudomonas sp. LBUM1651. NCBI lineage: Bacteria > Pseudomonadati > Pseudomonadota > Gammaproteobacteria > Pseudomonadales > Pseudomonadaceae > Pseudomonas > Pseudomonas sp. LBUM1651. The sequence goes on from NZ_CP166805.1 coordinate 4,136,308, forward strand.
TTGCATTTGATTTGGACTGTTGAAAAAATCCAAGTCGATCGTACTGGTGTTGACATGAATTTCACCACCCTGTGCCATACCCGCTGCGTCATAGCGCTGCATGCTTACGTCAGCCCTTAGTAAATAAATACTTCCGCTCCGAAAGTAGGTGTAGGACTCTGAGCCCACCACATAGCCGCCGTCTGCCAGCGCCGTCACACTCGCATAGGACCCATAGTTCGCCGTGGTGACGTTGACCAGTACCTCATCACCCACCACTGCGCCGCTAGCGTCATAGCGCTGCGCGTAGAAGCCGCTGCCGCCCTGGACGCTGGACGTCCAGCTCACCACATACCCACCGTCAGTTAGCGCCGCCACACTCGGAAAAACCTGATCGTTGGCCGTGGTGGTATTGACTAGTACCTCGTCACCCACCGCTGAGCCGCTGGCGTCGTAGCGCTGCGCGTAGATGCCATGCCCGCTGCCGTCCTGGCCGCTGGACATCCAGCTCACCACATAACCACCGTCAGCCAGTGCGGCCACACTCGGATAATACTGATCGCTGGCCGTGGTGGTGTTGATCAGATGCTCCCCCCCGGGAGCACCGTTGACCATGACCGTGCCATTGGCAAAGCGCAGTTGCTCGACATCATCGACCCGATCTCGCCCCGCCTCGCCACTCCCTGCACCCGCCTCGACCACCAGATAGCCACGCGGGTCGAAGGTGACGGTGTACTGGCTCATTCCGGCGTTGTAGCGCGCGCTGTCGTTGCCCACGCCGCCGTCGAGCCGATCGTTGCCGGCACCTCCATTGAGTTCGTCGTCGCCTGCCAGGCCAAACAACGTGTCGTTGCCGTCGCGGCCGAGCAGACGGTCGGCCAACGCGGTACCGGTCAACGGATCGTCGCCGGCACCACCTTCGACCACACTGAGCACACCGCCGACTGGGGACGTGGCTGGCGCGAAGTTGTCGAGGGTCAGTGTTGCGGCGTTGGTATTCTGCAGCGTGATGACGGTCTGCCAACTGTTCGTAACGGCACCCGCACCGTCGCGGTCCCACTGCAGCAACGTGTCGGCGCCTTGCTGCACCAACCGCAGGTAGCCCAGCGCCGGGTCGAACGGGTTGCCACTGTTGTAGCCGCTGCTGTTATTCAGCAACGCGTTGATATTGAGGATGTCGCCAGTGGCACCAGATGCAAAGTCGCTGACCAGCAGTTGGCCCGTGGAGTTGGGCTGCAACTGGTAGATGTCGCGTCCACTGCCACCGGCGACCATGGTGACGGAATTGGCGTTGCTCTGGATGACCTCGATGGTGTCGTCACCGGCGCCGGCATTGAGGCTGTCGTTCGCGACCAGTCCGGAAACGTCAGAATCATACAAGGCATCGTTGCCATCACCGCCGTCGAGCGTGTCATTGCCGGCGCCACCGTACAAAACGTCAGCGCCGCTATCGCCCACTATCGTGTCGTCACCGTCGTCACCGACCAAAAGATCATCACCGCTGCCGCCATCCAGCATGTCGTTGCCAATGCCTCCCGCCACCGTGTCAGCGCCGCTGCCACCGACGAGCGTGTCGTTACCACTGCCAGCTAACAGATAGTCGTTGCCACTGCCGGCGTCCAGCGCGTCATCGCCGTTGCCAGCATCCAGATAATCGTCGCCAGTGCCAGCGTCCAGCGAATCGTTGCCATTGCCACCGATCAAATAGTCGCCGCCACTACTACCGGTCAGTGTGTCGTTGCCCTCTTCACCATAGAGTTGACTGCCGTCGGCGTCATTGCCCGCCAGCAACGTGTCGTTGCCCTGACCACCGTAGAGAATGTCATAACCACTGCCCCCATCGAGCAGGTCATTGCCGCCAAAGCCGAAGAGCTGGTCTTTGCCCGCCAGGCCATAGATCGCATCGTCAACCACGCTGCCGTTAAGCACGTCGTCGTTGGGTGTGCCATTAAGCGTCAGCCCCAACAAACTCCCATCCGGCGGTGCAGCTGGCGTAAAGTTCTCACTGGTCAGCGTGCTCGCATCGGTATTCTGCAGCGTGATGACGGTCTGCCAACTGTTCGTAACGGCACCCGCACCGTCGCGGTCCCACTGCAGCAACGTGTCGGCGCCTTGCTGCACCAACCGCAGGTAGCCCAGCGCCGGGTCGAACGGGTTGCCACTGTTGTAGCCGCTGCTGTTATTCAGCAACGCGTTGATATTGAGGATGTCGCCAGTGGCACCAGATGCAAAGTCGCTGACCAGCAGTTGGCCCGTGGAGTTGGGCTGCAACTGGTAGATGTCGCGTCCACTGCCACCGGCGACCATGGTGACGGAATTGGCGTTGCTCTGGATGACCTCGATGGTGTCGTCACCGGCGCCGGCATTGAGGCTGTCGTTCGCGACCAGTCCGGAAACATCAGAATCATACAAGGCATCGTTGCCATCACCGCCGTCGAGCGTGTCATTGCCGGCGCCACCGTACAAAACGTCAGCGCCGCTATCGCCCACTATCGTGTCGTCACCGTCGTCACCGACCAAAAGATCATCACCGCTGCCGCCATCCAGCATGTCGTTGCCAATGCCTCCCGCCACCGTGTCAGCGCCGCTGCCACCGACGAGCGTGTCGTTACCACTGCCAGCTAACAGATAGTCGTTGCCACTGCCGGCGTCCAGCGCGTCATCGCCGTTGCCAGCATCCAGATAATCGTCGCCAGTGCCAGCGTCCAGCGAATCGTTGCCATTGCCACCGATCAAATAGTCGCCGCCACTACTACCGGTCAGTGTGTCGTTGCCCTCTTCACCATAGAGTTGACTGCCGTCGGCGTCATTGCCCGCCAGCAACGTGTCGTTGCCCTGACCACCGTAGAGAATGTCATAACCACTGCCCCCATCGAGCAGGTCATTGCCGCCAAAGCCGAAGAGCTGGTCTTTGCCCGCCAGGCCATAGATCGCATCGTCAACCACGCTGCCGTTAAGCACGTCGTCGTTGGGTGTGCCATTAAGCGTCAGCCCCAACAAACTCCCATCCGGCGGTGCAGCTGGCGTAAAGTTCTCACTGGTCAGCGTGCTCGCATCGGTATTCTGCAGCGTGATGACGGTCTGCCAACTGTTCGTAACGGCACCCGCACCGTCGCGGTCCCACTGCAGCAACGTGTCGGCGCCTTGCTGCACCAACCGCAGGTAGCCCAGCGCCGGGTCGAACGGGTTGCCACTGTTGTAGCCGCTGCTGTTATTCAGCAACGCGTTGATATTGAGGATGTCGCCAGTGGCACCAGATGCAAAGTCGCTGACCAGCAGTTGGCCCGTGGAGTTGGGCTGCAACTGGTAGATGTCGCGTCCACTGCCACCGGCGACCATGGTGACGGAATTGGCGTTGCTCTGGATGACCTCGATGGTGTCGTCACCGGCGCCGGCATTGAGGCTGTCGTTCGCGACCAGTCCGGAAACATCAGAATCATACAAGGCATCGTTGCCATCACCGCCGTCGAGCGTGTCATTGCCGGCGCCACCGTACAAAACGTCAGCGCCGCTATCGCCCACTATCGTGTCGTCACCGTCGTCACCGACCAAAAGATCATCACCGCTGCCGCCATCCAGCATGTCGTTGCCAATGCCTCCCGCCACCGTGTCAGCGCCGCTGCCACCGACGAGCGTGTCGTTACCACTGCCAGCTAACAGATAGTCGTTGCCACTGCCGGCGTCCAGCGCGTCATCGCCGTTGCCAGCATCCAGATAATCGTCGCCAGTGCCAGCGTCCAGCGAATCGTTGCCATTGCCACCGATCAAATAGTCGCCGCCACTACTACCGGTCAGTGTGTCGTTGCCCTCTTCACCATAGAGTTGACTGCCGTCGGCGTCATTGCCCGCCAGCAACGTGTCGTTGCCCTGACCACCGTAGAGAATGTCATAACCACTGCCCCCATCGAGCAGGTCATTGCCGCCAAAGCCGAAGAGCTGGTCTTTGCCCGCCAGGCCATAGATCGCATCGTCAACCACGCTGCCGTTGAGCACATCATTGTTCGGCGTACCGACCAAAGCACTCAGCAGGTTCAACGTAAAATCATCACTCACCGAAAGCCCACCCGAGTCGGTCGCCGTAACGGTGATAGCAATCCCCCCGGGCTGTGTCCCTGCCGGCGGCGTGCCGCTGAAGCAGCGGCTCGAAGCATCGAAGCTCAGCCACGCCGGCAATGGATTGCCGTTCAGCAGACGGACACTGAGAACAAGGCTGTCACCGGCATCGACATCGGCAAAGGTATTCGCCGGCAAGGTGTAGGCAACCGCCTGCCCCAGCCCGTTGAGCTGGTCGAACAACGCCACCTGCAATATCGGCGCATCATTCACCGCCACCAGGTTGAAGCCCTGCGTAGCGGCAACCGAGCCACCCTGGCCATCGATCACCTGGTAGTTCAGCGTGACCGCACCGTTGTAGTTGGCATCCGGCGTGAAGGTCCAGCTGCCGTCGCCGTTATCGACCAGCGTGCCGTGGTTGGCGCTCAGATTGGTGACGGACAAGCTGTCGCCATCCGAATCGCTGGCGTTGGCCAGCAACTGCGCGGCGGTAATGTTATAGGCCGCGTCTTCCGTGCCATAGGGCAAAGCGCTCGGGGCGCTGACGATAGGCGCATCATTGGTGTTGCCGATGCTCAGGGTGAAACTACTGCTCGCCGTGGCATTGCTGCCATCGGTGGCCGTCACCCTCACACTCAGACTGCCGACATCAGCATTGCCCGGCGTACCACTGAAGCTGCGGCTCGCGGCATCAAAGGTCAGCCAACTCGGCAAGGGCGAGCCGTCTGCCAGGGTGGCGCTGTAGGTCAGCATGTCGCCCGCATCGGGGTCGGTAAAGGTACTGGCCGTTATGGTAAAGCTGAAGCCGGCATCCTCGATCGCTTCCTGGTCGGTCAGCGGACTGCTGACTACAGGGGGCGTATTCAGGTTTACCACCTCAATGCCGGTAATGCTGGTCGAAGGTGCAAAGTTGTCGAGGGTAAGGTTGCTGGCCACGGTGTTCTGCAGGGTGATGACCGTTTGCCAGCCTGTACTGCCGGCAGACGTGCCATTCTGGTCCCATTGCAGCAGGGTGTCGGCGCCTTGCTGCACCAGGCGCAGGTAACCCAGCGCCGCATCGAAGGGGTTGCCACCGCTGTAGCCACTGCTGCTGGTCAGCAGGGTGTTGATGTTGAGGATGTCCCCGCTGGCGCCGGCGGCGAAGTCGCTGACAAGCAGCTGGCCGATGGAGCTGGGCTCCAAGAGGTAGGTGTCGCGTCCGCTGCCGCCGCTGACCGTGGTGACGGAGTCGGCGTTGCTCTGGTAGACATTGATCGTGTCGTCACCAGTACCCGCATCGATGATATTGCTGCTGGCGACCTGACCATCGGATTCATACAAATAGTCATTGCCATCGCCACCGTGGAGTACATCACTGCCAATCCCACCATACAGCTGGTCGTTGCCGCTGCCACCGTCGAGCGTGTCATCACCATTGTCACCAGACAGAAAATCGCTGCCGCCGCTGCCGGTCAGCGAGTCGTCGCCGTGCTCGCCCAAGAGATAGCTGCCATCGGCGTCGCTGCCCGCCAGCAGCGTATCGTTGCCCTGACCACCGAAGAGCTGGTCGTAGCCAGTACCACCATCGAGCAGGTCGTTGCCGCCAAAGCCGTAGAGTGTGTCGTTGCCCGCCAGCCCGTAGATCGCATCGTCGACGACACTGCCATTGAGCACATCGGCGTTCGGCGTGCCGTTCAGCGTCAGACCCACCGAACTACCGTCCGGCGGGGCGGCCGGCGTGAAGTTCTCGGTCGTTAGCGCTGCGGCATCGGTGTTTTGCAGGGTGATGACGGTCTTCCAGCCGGCGCCACCGCTGGTGGTGCCGTTCTGGTCCCATTGCAGCAGCGTATCCACACCTTGCTGTACCAGGCGCAGGTAACCCAGCGCCGCATCGAAGGGGTTGCCACCGCTGTAGCCACTGCTGCTGGTCAGCAGGGTGTTGATGTTGAGGATGTCCCCGCTGGCGCCGGCGGCGAAGTCGCTGACAAGCAGCTGGCCGATGGAGCTGGGCTCCAAGAGGTAGGTGTCGCGTCCGCTGCCGCCGCTGACCGTGGTGACGGAGTCGGCGTTGCTCTGGTAGACATTGATCGTGTCGTCACCAGTACCCGCATCGATGATATTGCTGCTGGCGACCTGACCATCGGATTCATACAAATAGTCATTGCCATCGCCACCGTGGAGTACATCACTGCCAATCCCACCATACAGCTGGTCGTTGCCGCTGCCACCGTCGAGCGTGTCATCACCATTGTCACCAGACAGAAAGTCGCTGCCGCCGCTGCCGGTCAGCGAGTCGTCGCCGTGCTCGCCCAAGAGATAGCTGCCATCGGCGTCGCTGCCCGCCAGCAGCGTATCGTTGCCCTGACCACCGAAGAGCTGGTCGTAGCCAGTACCACCATCGAGCAGGTCGTTGCCGCCAAAGCCGTAGAGTGTGTCGTTGCCCGCCAGCCCGTAGATCGCATCGTCGACGACACTGCCATTGAGCACATCGGCGTTCGGCGTGCCGTTCAGCGTCAGACCCACCGAACTACCGTCCGGCGGGGCGGCCGGCGTGAAGTTCTCGGTCGTTAGCGCTGCGGCATCGGTGTTTTGCAGGGTGATGACGGTCTTCCAGCCGGCGCCACCGCTGGTGGTGCCGTTCTGGTCCCATTGCAGCAGCGTATCCACACCTTGCTGTACCAGGCGCAGGTAGCCCAACGCCGCATCGAAGGGGTTGCCACCGCTGTAGCCACTGCTGCTGGTCAGCAGGGTGTTGATGTTGAGGATGTCGCCGCTGGCGCCGGCGGCGAAGTCGCTGACAAGCAGCTGGCCGATGGAGCTGGGCTCCAAGAGGTAGGTGTCGCGTCCGCTGCCGCCGCTGACCGTGGTGACGGAGTCGGCGTTGCTCTGGTAGACATTGATCGTGTCGTCACCAGTACCCGCATCGATGATATTGCTGCTGGCGACCTGACCATCGGATTCATACAAATAGTCATTGCCATCGCCACCGTGGAGTACATCACTGCCAATCCCACCATACAGCTGGTCGTTGCCGCTGCCACCGTCAAGCGTGTCATCACCATTGTCACCAGACAGAAAGTCGCTGCCGCCGCTGCCGGTCAGCGAGTCGTCGCCGTGCTCGCCCAAGAGATAGCTGCCATCGGCGTCGCTGCCCGCCAGCAGCGTATCGTTGCCCTGACCACCGAAGAGCTGGTCGTAGCCAGTACCACCATCGAGCAGGTCATCCCCACCAAAGCCATTGAGCGTGTCATTACCTGCCAGGCCATAGATGGCATCAGCCACCACACTGCCATTGAGCACATCGGCATTCGGCGTGCCAAGAATGGTGTACAGACTCAACGTGAAGACGTCACTGCCCGAAAGCCCACCCAAGTCGGTGGCGGTCACGACGATGTCGATGCCCCCCGCCACCGTCCCCGCCGGCGGTGTGCCGCTGAAGGTGCGACTCGCCACATCGAAGCTCAGCCAGGATGGCAAGGGGGCCCCACTGGCCAGCGAGGCAGTCAGTGTCAGGCTGTCGCCTTCATCCACATCGGTAAAGGTATTGGCTGGCAGGGTGTAGGTGAAGGCGTGCCCCAATCCGCTGAGTTGGTTGGCAAGAGGAGTCAGCAGGGTCGGCGCATCATTCACCGGTGCCAGATTGAAGCCCAGGGAAGCCGCGACCGAGCCGCCATTGCCATCGACCACCCGATAACCAAGGTTGACCGGCCCGTAGTAGTTGGCAGCTGGCATGAAGGTCCAACTGCCGTCGCCATTGTCGACCAGGCTACCGTTGTCGGCGCTCAGGTTGGCGACGGACAGGACGTCGCCATCCACATCGGTGAAACCGGCCAGCAGTTCGGCGTTGGTGAATACGTAAGGCGTGTCCTCGGTGCCATCTGCCAAGAGCGTGGTCGGACTGCCAAGCGGCGCGTCGTTGAGTGCGGTGACGTTGACCGTCAGCGTGTTGCCTGCGAGCGCGAAAGTTTCGCCATCGCCCACGGTGAAGCCGATGCTTGCGTAACCCGAGCCATTGGCATCCTGCGCCGGCACGAACTGGAGCTTGCCGGCGTCCAGGTCGGCCCGGCTGATTTCCTGGCCCAGGGCGACCGCCACCCACGCGCTGCCGTTGTGATACTGCAGGCTGCCGGCCTGCGGCAGTGCGGTGATCTTCACGACAGCCAGCGGGTCGCCGTCGGTGTCGCTGTAGTTGCCGAAGTCGCTTGCCTGCAACAGCAGCGGCGTATCTTCGTTGGTGGTCACACTGTCGTCGGTCGAGCCGGGTGACGAGTTGAACATGGCGAGGACGGTCGCGGGGGACCAGACCGTGCCATTGCCAAAGCGTATCTCGTCGACCTGAGCCACCCCACCGAGAAAGTAGTCAAGGATGGTGATGCTGTCGCTGGCATTCAGGGTCAGCACCAGGTCATCGTCGACCCGGCTGACGCTCACCTGGGCGGGCAGTATGGAGGTGTCGAACAGGATGGCGTCGAGATCCCCCAGGTTTGCGCTGCGGTTGTCCACGGTGTCCACACCATGCCCGAGGGAATAGAGGTACACATCATTGCCGCTGTCGCCAGACAGGGTGTCGTTGCCGGAGCCGCCGAACAGCTGGTCATTGCCGGCACCGCCGCTGACGGTATCGTCTCCAAAACTTCCATTCACCAGATCATTGCCGTCGTTGCCGAACAGCGAGTCGTTACCATCCCAGCCGTTCAGGTAGTCATTGCCCGCGAGAGCATTGAGCTGGTCATCGCCTGCTGAACCGTACAGGTAGTCGTGGCCATCGCTACCCGTGATGCTGTCGTTCTGGCTGGTGCCGAAATACCAGCCGGCACGTTGCATGATTTCGGCGCGACTCCACATTGTGCCGTCGGCAAAGCGGAACGCCTGCACGCCGAAACCTTCCCCGGTGTCCTGCGGATAGGCCGCTCCCATGCTGCCAATGAACAGGAGATGCCCATTGGGGAACTCGATCACCAGGTTGCCGGCCTCATTGAAGCTATCCACCGGTCTCACGAAGTGGAGATCTTCCGGATTGATGCCAGCTGCGAACTGCACGATGTTGAGCTGACCCAGCGCGTTGTCATCACTGATGGTGACGTCACCGCTGCCATCGACCAGGTAGGTGTCGCTCCCGGTTCCGCCGATCAAATTTACATAGCCGCCGCTGTTGCTCAGGTTGCGTGCATCGAGCGTGTCGTGGCCGGCTTCGCCCAGAAGGAAACTGCCTGTCTGGCTGTTTCCGACTATCAGAATATCGTCGCCGGCACCGCCCCAGAGGAAGTCCACTCCGCCGCCACCCTGCAGCGAGTCGTTACCATCCTCGCCACGCAAGGTGTCGTTGCCCGCCCCTCCATCGAGGCTGTCATCGCCTGCACCGCCACTGAGCTGGTTGTTGCCGTCGTTGCCGAGGAGCTGGTTGGCACCGGAGTTGCCCGTGCCGTCCAGGTTGGCCGAGCCGGTCAGGGTCAGGTTCTCGACATTGCTGCCCAGCGTGTAACTGATCGAGGACCGGACGGTGTCGTTGCCCTCATCCGCCAGTTCATTGACCTGGTCGCCCGTGCTGTCGACCACATAGAGGTCGTCTCCCGTGCTGCCATACATGGCGTCGTCACCGGTACCGCCATCAAGTGTGTCGTTGCCGCCGAGTGCACGGATCTGGTCGTTGCCGCCCAGGGCCTGGATAAGGTCGTCGCCATTGCTGCCAAAGAGCACATCCGGCCCGTTGGTGGCACCCGCCTGCACGTTGGCGAGCAGGGTCGTCCTGTTCCACAGCGTGCCATTGGCGAACTGGACACGGTCGATCTCGTAGTCCGCCCCCAGGTAGAAGCCCTTGACTGTGAGCGTGGCGAGCGTGCTGGACACCAGCATCACAAGGTCATCACCGCTACGCAGGAAACGCACGTCGACAGGGTTGAGGCCGGACAGCTGCAGCGTATCGACGTCGGCAGCCAGCCCGCCGCTGTTGTCGATCACGTCGTGGCCGAAGTTCAGGCCGTAGACATAGGTGTCGTTACCCTGGCCCCCCGCGAGCCAGTCATTGCCGAGACCACCGATGAGGGTGTTGCGGCCACTGTTGCCGGTAAGGCGGTTGTCGAGATCGTTGCCGGTGCCAGCCAGGTTGGCAGTGCCGGTGAGTTCGAGGTTTTCCAGGCTCGCACCGAGGCTGTAGGTGATGGACGTACGAACCGTGTCGGTCCCCTCACCCGACGCCTCGCTGACGCTATCCCCGGCCTGGGCGATCAGATAGAGATCATCGCCGGCACCACCGGCCATGCTGTCATTGCCTGCACCGCCATCGAGCACATCGTTGCCGTCGCCGCCGGACAGGCTGTCGTTACCGGCGCCGCCCAACAGCGTGTCGTTACCGGCACCACCTTGCAGGTTGTCAATGCCATCACCGCCGTCCAGCAGGTTGTTTCCGCTATTGCCAATCAAGGTGTTGGCCAGGGTGTTTCCGATACCATTGAGATGGGCGCCGCCCAGCAGGGTCAGGCGTTCGACATTGCCGCCCAGGGTGTAGTCGATGCTCGCTTGTACGGTGTCATCGCCACTGTTGGCAGCCTCCACGACGACATCGCCGAGGTCGTCGACCAGGTAGGTGTCATTGCCCAGACCACCTTCCAGGCGGTCCGCACCGCTACCGCCATCGAGCAGGTCGTTGCCGCCATTGCCGAACAGCGTGTCATTGCCGCCCAGGCCTTGCAGCACATCGTCGTCGGGGTTGCCGTTGATGACGTCGGCACCTGCGGTCGGGGTGGCTGGCGGGTAATAGAGGTTGCTGAGGATGGCGCTGCTATCCCAGCGGCTGCCGTCGGCGAACTGAATACGGTCAATGGCATAGTCGGCATCGAGGAAATGCTGGCTGACGATGAGGGTCTCGCCACTGGCGAGGACCGTCAGCACCAGGTCGTTGCCCACACGGGTCAAGCGGATCTGGCTGGCGTTGAGATTTACCAGTCGGATGCTGTCGAGGTCAGCGGCCAGGCCGCCGCTGTTGTCGATGACGTCGTTGCCGAAGTTCAGGTCGTAGACATAGGTGTCGTTACCCTGGCGCCCCGCCAGCCAGTCGTTGCCAGATCCACCGTTGAGGGTGTTGCCGCCACTGTTGCCGGTCAGGCGGTTGTCGAGATCGTTGCCGGTGCCAGCCAGGCTGGCAGTGCCGGTGAGTTCGAGGTTTTCCAGGTTCGCACCAAGGCTGTAGGCGATGGACGCACGGACCGTATCGGTCCCCTCACCCGATGCCTCGCTGACACTATCCCCAGCCTGGGCGATCAGATAGAGGTCATCGCCGGCACCACCGGCCATGCTGTCATTGCCTGCACCGCCATCGAGCACATCGTTGCCGTCGCCGCCGGACAGGCTGTCGTTACCGGCGCCGCCCAACAGCGTGTCGTTACCGGCACCACCTTGCAGGTTGTCAATGCCATCACCGCCGTCCAGCAGGTTGTTTCCGCTATTGCCAATCAAGGTGTTGGCCAGGGTGTTTCCGATACCATTGAGATGGGCGCCGCCCAGCAGGGTCAGGCGTTCGACATTGCCGCCCAGGGTGTAGTCGATGCTCGCTTGTACGGTGTCATCGCCACTGTTGGCAGCCTCCACGACGACATCGCCGAGGTCGTCGACCAGGTAGGTGTCATTGCCCAGACCACCTTCCAGGCGGTCCGCACCGCTACCGCCATCGAGCAGGTCGTTGCCGCCATTGCCGAACAGCGTGTCATTGCCGCCCAGGCCTTGCAGCACATCGTCGTCGGGGTTGCCGTTGATGACGTCGGCACCTGCGGTCGGGGTGGCTGGCGGGTAATAGAGGTTGCTGAGGATGGCGCTGCTATCCCAGCGGCTGCCGTCGGCGAACTGAATACGGTCAATGGCATGGTCGGCATCGAGGAAATGCTGGCTGACGGTGAGGGTCTCGCCACTGGCGAGGACCGTCAGCACCAGGTCGTTGCCCACACGGGTCAAGCGGATCTGGCTGGCGTTGAGATTTCCGAGCCGGATGCTGTCGAGGTCAGCGGCCAGGCCGCCGCTATTGTCGATCACATCGTTGCCGTAGCCGTTGCCATAACGGTAACTATCGTCGCCACGCCCACCAGCCAGCAAGTCGTTACCGGTTCCGCCGTCCAGTGTGTCGTTGCCGTTGTTACCATTCAGCGTATCGTTGCCGCCCAAGCCGTTGAGACTGTCACTGAGCGAGGTTCCGGTCAAAACATTGGCGCCGTCATTGCCATTTATAGTAGCCATGTCCGATAACCTTTATTTTCGGTGGGAGTTTGACGGTTAATACTAGTGGGTCGCCTATTCTTGGCCTCATCCATATGAATGAACGGATGGCCCTTTGATCGGAATTTGCCACTACAACTTGAATTCCATGCGAGTCCACTCATACGCGACCGCCACCGGGCCCACGTCGGAATGCCTTCGGTAGTGGCTCACCAGCCGAGATGACGGGTCTGAACAGAAACCGCCATGTGCCTGGGACTGAATCGGCGGCCTAATGCCCGCAGGGCGAATGCCAAGGACAACACGAAAAAAATGGCTGCCCCGAGGCCGCCCGGATACGCCAAGAGATCCTCAGTAGCGGCTCATCCTCTAGTTGAAAAAAACTGATGGATTTTGACTGCGTGTGATGTGGTCGGGGCCCGGCATCCGGGCCGTGATGTTCGGGCCTGCCTCAAGGCGCCATCGAACGCTGGCGTCAATCCCGATAATTCCAGCTTGCGGACAAAGTCACCCGACCTCCCCGATTGCGCAGGAGACTCTCCAATTGCGCAGCTGAATGCGGGCAGTCTGAGCGCTGTCGCCGCTGAGCAACCAGCGCGTCGTCGAGGTAAAAACCAACTACAGCCTGCGCGTTTCCCTCATCACTGCACTGGCTTTGGAGGGAATGGTGCCATTCCCCATCCTGCAAAAGCTGGTAGGCCACAGCCGGCTGTTGATGACTCTGTATTACACGAAGCCTGGCGCAACCTACATCCGCGACGTGCTATCCGAGGCAGCTGAGGGACTAGAAGCGAACAAAGAAGTGAGCATCCAGAACTTTCTCCTGGACACCGAGCATAGCGAACTCCTAGAAAAGGCGATCTGTAACAGCATGTCCAGTCTTGCCGCCGCCATCCCCCAACATCCGGCCGCACGCAACCCAGCCGGCTGGATGCCGATGCACCACGGACTTTGCTTGGTCGGCGGCAACACCAGCGAAGGCCAAGACAATAATTCGGTGGGCGGCTGCTACAACGGCGGGGCTAAAGTTGGATCAAAATATAGCCCTGTGCCCGGTGGTAGCCGAAATTGCGTGCGCTGTCGTTGGTTTGTGACCGAGCCGCACCACCTGCCGGCGCTGGCCGCCCACTTCAACACGCTCGCTTACCACTTCGACGAGGCACGCAATGCCTGTCTCGCTCGTGAGAACGAACTTCAGGACCTGAAGAAGCAGAAAGCCGACGCGGAAGACACCGGCCAGCCGTTCACCTTGTTGAACGGCTACCGGCGGGCAGAGCGGGTATGGGAGAGCACCATGAAACGCTTCAGCGACCTTGCCGAGGACTTGGTAGCCTGCTGGCGTCTAATCGAGCGCTGCAAGGCCACACTCGACTCGCCTCAGGACGAAGTCGTGCAACTCGTTGCCGCCGGTACGGTGGGTGATGTGAATATCGCTTTCGAAGAGATTGAATCTGAGTTGCTTCAACTCACAGGCGTCTGCGAAAACGCCGAGGTTTATCCCGACCTGGAGCCAGGTAAGGCAGTGTTCCGCCGAAGTCAGCTGCTCGATGCCGTGCTCTATCGCGATGCCCAGCCCCCTATCTTCATGCTGCTGAGCGAACAGGAGCAACTGCTTGCTGGCAACGCCTTCATGCGCCGCCTTGCCCAGCAGATAAACCCAGGGAATCCGGCGCTTGGCCAGCGGGAAGTGATTCGCTTGATGGACGCAGGCTTGAGCCTCAGCCAGCACTTTGACATGGAGCTCACCGCGCTGCAGCCGAGGACCAATCCCGTCCAAGCAGTTCCCGCCAAGCTCAAAGCGCTCTTCGGAGATGAAGCATGAATGGCGCGACAAACATCCATCCGGACGCTGTACTGGAATCGCTGCTCGCCAAGGGAGGCCGCTCCAACAAGCGCGCGAATCTAGCGAAGATGCACGAACTCTGCCGTATGCAACATGATGCCGGCTCTCGCGATTTCTCGCTTCCAGCTATCGGCCGTCTGGCCGAAGCCGAAGGTATCATGAAGGGCCGAGCGCTCTACAACGCTCAGTCCGCCGACTACCGGGAGCTCATCGGGGTCTGGGCCGCCTACGCCGGTCCACCCGCACCCAAGCCGGCGAAAGCGCTGGCGAGCCACGAATATCTGATGCGCATAGAGGATCCGGCTATCCGCTCCATTATGCAGGCCATCATCTCCGAGCGCGACAGGCTCAAGGCGCAATTGAACGTGTTGAAAGCCAAAACGCAGGTAACCGTAGACCGGCGCCCGCTCGGCGCGACAGTCGCACTTGGGCCTGGCTCGCAGTCAGTAACCGTGCTTGCTATGAGTGCGCAGCTCACGCCTTCGGAGCGCCAGGCCTTGAAAAAAGCAGTGTCAGCTGAATATCTTGAAGAGCGAGGCCTACGAGAAGACAGCCACGGCGAAATAGTAAATGAGCGCGGCCGGCTAGTGTTCGAAGTCGGGTTCGCCCGTGCAATACGCAAGGTACTTGGCGACTGACCATCGTAAGGAAAAAGCGCCGACGTTGCCGTGGGCGCTTAGGAATTACGATGTCGTAGGATGTATTTTTACATCGTAAGGCCAGGAGACTCGAAAGCCGACACCTGTGGGATTCTCAGTCCCTGCTCAATTGAACTATGTACCGTTAGGGTATAAGTCCAATCGGCCGGGGTCTTTGTGTTGCGCGGGAAACTCAGTCAGGCATCAGAAACGCTTGATGTCCGCTTCGGCTTCCAGCTGCTTGCGGTACGCCGCAAAGTCTTGCTGGCCGATGCGCGAGGCGAGGAAGCGACGGTATTGAGCCTTCTCTTCTTCAGTCGGTGCAGCGGCTTCGTTGACGCCGTTCAGACGCACGATCACCAGGCTACCATCCGCCAGGGTCACGCTGCTGAAGGTCGGCTTGTCTTTGGCTGCTGGTTTCGGCATGCGGAACAGCGCTTGCAGCACGGTAGGATCAATCCCTTCCTGAGCGCGTGTCGCTGCTGCGGTGACTTTCCAGTTCTGGCCATCAATCGCCTTGTCCAGTGGCGTCTTGCCTTCGCGCAGGTTGGCGACCAGCTGGTCAGCCTTGGTCTTGGCGGCAGCACTGGCGTGCTCCTTGGCCAATTGACCGCTGATGGCGGCAGACACGCTTTCCAGCGGCAGTTGCGCAGGCTTCAGGTGCTCCTTGGCGCGCAGCACGATCACGGTTTCCGGATCGAGCTCGATGGCGGTGCTGTTGGCACCCTCATCCAACACTTCAGGACTGAACGCGGCGGTGATCACGGCACGGTTGGCTGCAACGCCGTCGCCACCTTCACGGCCGAACGGCTTGGAGGTGTGAACGGTCAGTTTCAGGTCCTGCGCCGGCTGCGCCAGATCGGAAGCTTCGAACGACGAGTCTTCCAGTTGCTTGGTCGCCTCGACGAAACGCTGCTCGACCTGTTGGGCTTTCAGCTCTTTGGTCAGCTTGTCTTTCAGGCTTGCCAAGGTCGGAACTTCCGGCGCCTCGACACCCAACAGCTTGATCAGGTGGAAACCGAAATCGGTGCGAACCGGTGCCGAAACCTGATCCTTGGCCAACGCATACAGTGCTGTTTCGAATGCTGGATCGTAGACACCAGCACCTGCGTAGCCTAGGTCACCGCCGTTGTTCGCCGAACCCGGGTCCTGGGAGAATTCCTTGGCCAGGGCCTCGAACTTCTCACCTTTGGCCAGACGGGCCTGAACTTCTTCGATCTTGGCCTTGGCTTGCGCCTCGGTCACCTTGTCGTTCACTTCGATCAGAATGTGCGCCGCCCGGCGTTGCTCGGACAGGTTCGCGATCTCTTTCTGATACGCCGCTTGCAGGTCTTCGTCCTTGACGGCGACCTGATCAAAGAAGGAAGACTTCTTCAACTCGAGGTAATCGATGATCACCTGATCCGGCGTCATGAATTCCTTGGCGTGTTCGTCGTAATAGGCCTTGACCTCATCGTCGGTCAGCTTCACAGCCGCCGGGTCAGCCTTGACGTTCAGGGTAGCGAAATCGCGGGTCTGTTTTTCCAGACGGGCGAAGGCCAGAACCTGTGCGTCGGTGACGAAACCGCTACCTGCCAGACCCGCGCGCAGCTGACCGATCAGCATTTCCTGAGCCAGCATCTGGCGGAATTGCATGCGGCTGTAGCCGAGTTGACGAATGACCTGATCGAAACGCTCGGCGCTGAACTTGCCGTCCACCTGGAATTCAGGGGTTTGCAGGATCACCTGATCCAATGCCGCTTCGGAAAAAGCGAATTTCGAGTTTTCTGCACCTTGCAGCAGCAGTTTGCGATCGATCAAGCCTTTGAGGGCCGATTCGCGCAGCATTTTTTCGTCGAGCAAGGAAGCATCGAAATCCTTGCCCAGCTGTTGCATGAGCTGGCGGCGTTGCATATCAACCGCCTGGCTCAGCTCGTTCTGACTGATTTTTTCACCGTTGACCTTGGCCGCTTCCTGGCTATTGGTCGTCGCCTGAAATATGGCCTCGATACCGGTGAACGCCATCAATACAACGATGATCCCGATAATGGTCTTGGCAATCCAGCCTTGTGAATTGTCCCTGATATTCTGCAGCATGCGTCCCCCAGAAACGGTTGAACTTCAAAATTAGGCAACCGTGGAGCGTGGGTAGAATCCGGATAGAAGAAAGGCGCATCCGAGGATGCGCCTTCTCGTAACTGGCGGAGCGGACCAAGGGTTCGAACTTGCGACCCTCGGCGTCTCGGACCGGCGACTTGCCGACTGGACTACCGCTCCGCTGCCAGGTCAGGCATGACCCCGACCCGGATAGGCAAAAACCTGAATCGAACTTAGTTGACAGCTTCTTTCAGTGCTTTACCGGCTTTGAAACCTGGTTTTTTGGCTGCTGCGATTTCCAGAGTCTTACCGGTCTGTGGGTTACGACCAATGCGAGCTGGACGATCAGTTACGGAGAAAGTACCGAAACCAACCAGAACAACAGAGTCGCCAGCCTTGAGAGCGCCAGTGACGGATTCGATTACAGCGTCCAGCGCACGGCCAGCAGCAGCTTTCGGGATATCAGCGGATGCAGCGATAGCATCAATCAGTTCCGACTTGTTCACTCTAAGTCCCCTTATATCTATTTGAGTATGATTCTAAGTTTTTTGGTGAAAGCAAAAACGAGTGCTGAATGGCCTACAGACACTTAAGAGCCGCTTTATAACAAGGGCTCTAAAAAGCTGTCAACAAGCCACCCAGGCAAATGCGTACTAATGCGTGCTAATTCTTTCCTTAGAGTCAGACTCGCGTTTTTCATCCTTTGCAACTATCTCCGGAGCTACATCGGGTAAGGGCTCCGGCGCGTATTGCAGCGCAATTTGCAGGACCTCGTCAATCCATTTAACCGGTTTAATCTGCAGATCCTGCTTGATATTGTCCGGAATTTCCTTCAGATCGCGTACGTTCTCTTCAGGAATGATCACAGTCTTGATTCCGCCGCGGTGAGCCGCGAGGAGTTTTTCTTTCAGACCACCAATCGCCAGTACCTGACCACGCAGGGTGATTTCGCCGGTCATGGCGACATCCGCGCGCACCGGGATCCCGGTCAATGCCGACACCAGAGCCGTGCACATGCCTACACCGGCGCTAGGGCCATCCTTCGGGGTCGCCCCTTCCGGCATATGGATGTGCGTGTCGCGCTTCTCGTGGAAGTCCAGGGGAATCCCCAGGCTCTTCGCACGGCTGCGGACCACGGTCAAGGCGGCGGTAATGGATTCGACCATCACGTCACCCAGCGAACCGGTCTTGATCAATTGGCCTTTACCCGGCACGACAGCAGCTTCGATAGTCAGCAATTCGCCGCCGACCTGAGTCCATGCCAGACCGGTCACCTGGCCAATCTGATCCTGCGATTCAGCCAGGCCGTAGCGGAATTTGCGCACGCCCAGGAAGTGCTCCAGCATGTCGGCAGTGACCTTCACCGAGAAGCGTTTTTCCAGCGCATGCTCTTTGACCGCCTTGCGGCAAACCTTGGCAATCTGGCGCTCCAGCCCACGTACACCGGCTTCGCGGGTGTAGTAGCGAATGATGTCGCGGATCGCTTCAGCGTCGAATTCCAGCTCGCCTTTCTTCAAGCCGTTAGCCGTAATCTGCTTCGGCGAAAGGTATTTGACGGCGATGTTGATCTTCTCGTCTTCGGTGTAGCCCGGCAGACGAATCACTTCCATCCGGTCAAGCAGCGCCGGCGGAATGTTCATGGAGTTCGAGGTGCACAGGAACATCACATCGGACAGGTCGTAGTCGACTTCCAGATAGTGATCGTTGAAGTTGTGGTTCTGCTCCGGATCGAGCACTTCCAGCAACGCCGACGCCGGATCGCCACGCATGTCGCTGCCCATTTTGTCGATTTCATCGAGCAGGAACAGCGGGTTGCGGACACCTACTTTTGTCATCTTTTGAATCAATCTTCCTGGCATCGAACCGATGTAAGTCCGACGATGACCACGAATTTCCGCTTCATCACGCACACCACCGAGGGCCATGCGTACGAATTTGCGGTTGGTGGCGTGAGCAATCGACTCCGCCAGCGAGGTTTTACCCACACCAGGAGGACCGACCAGGCACAACACCGGACCACGAATCTTCTTCACACGCTTTTGCACGGCGAGGTATTCGAGGATCCGCTCTTTGACTTCTTCCAGACCGTAGTGGTCTGCGTCGAGGATGTCTTCTGCACGCGCCAGGTCCAGGCGCACTTTGCTCTGGGCCTTCCACGGCACCTGAACCAGCCAGTCGATGTACGAACGCACCACGGTCGCTTCCGCGGACATTGGCGACATTTGTTTCAGCTTGTTCAGTTCGCCCTGAGCCTTGGCCAAGGCATCTTTCGGCAGGCCTGCGGCATCGATGCGCTTTTTCAGCTCTTCGATTTCGTTGTGGCCTTCGTCGCTGTCGCCGAGCTCTTTCTGAATGGCCTTCATCTGCTCATTCAGGTAGTACTCGCGCTGGCTGCGCTCCATTTGTTTTTTAACGCGGCCGCGAATGCGTTTTTCGACTTGCAGCAGATCGATTTCGGCATCCAGCAACGCCAGGACGTGTTCGACCCGGGCCGACAAATCGATGATTTCGAGGATTTCCTGCTTCTGCTCGATTTTCAGGGCCATGTGCGCGGCCATGGTGTCGACCAGGCGACCGGGCTCGTCGATGCTGTTGAGCGACGACAGGACCTCAGCGGGGACTTTCTTGCCCAGCTGCACATATTGTTCAAATTGAGCCAGCAGGCTGCGGACAAACACTTCCGACTCGCGCTCAGGCGCGTCGACTTCGTCGATCAATGAGACTTCGGCACGGCAGTGGCCGTCCACTTCGCTGAAGCGCTCCACAGCGCCGCGCTGCTCACCTTCGACCAAAACCTTGACCGTGCCATCCGGCAGCTTTAGCAGTTGAAGAACGGTAGCGATCGTACCTACGCGATAGAGTGCATCTTCACCGGGATCGTCGTCAGCAGGGTTTCTCTGAGCCAGCAGAAGGATCTGCTTGTCGCCCGTCATCGCGGCCTCGAGGGCTTCGATGGATTTCTCGCGCCCCACGAACAGCGGGATAACCATGTGCGGATAAACCACAACATCACGCAATGGCAGGAGAGGCAATTCGATGGTTGTCTTCATGATTTCGCCTCTACGGCGGCCATAAGGCCGTAAACAGATGGAAGTAAGCTTGAAACCAAGATGGGGGCTTGTTTAGAAAAAAACAAGCGGATAAAAGCAGTAAAAGGTCGCAGCCTGAAGAAGCTTGAGAAAATGGTCAGCTGTCAGGCCGCCATCGCTGGCAGGCCAGCTCCCACAAAAGCAAAGGGGCCCGAAGGCCCCTTCTTTATTCCAGCTGCGTGACGCTTAAGCGTCTGGCGCGGCCTTGGCAGCCGGCTCACTGTTTTCGTAGATATACAGTGGCTTGGACTTGCCTTCTATAACGCTTTCATCGATCACTACTTTACTCACCTCGGATTGCGAGGGGATTTCATACATAGTGTCGAGCAACACACCTTCGAGAATCGAGCGCAGTCCACGGGCACCGGTCTTGCGTTCCAGGGCACGTTTGGCGACCGATTTCAGCGCGTCGGCCCGGAATTCCAGGTCCACGCCTTCCATCTCGAACAACTTGGCGTACTGCTTGGTGAGAGCATTTTTCGGCTCGGTGAGGATCTGCATCAATGCAGCTTCATCAAGCTCGTCCAGCGTGGCAAGGACCGGCAGACGACCGACGAATTCCGGGATCAGACCGAACTTGACCAGATCGTCAGGTTCGACTTCACGCAGGGATTCACCAACTTTCTTGCCTTCTTCCTTGCTGCGAACTTCCGCACCGAAACCGATGCCGCCCTTGGTGGAACGGTTTTGAATAACCTTTTCCAGACCGGAGAACGCACCGCCACAGATGAACAGGATGTTACGGGTGTCGACCTGAAGGAATTCCTGCTGCGGATGCTTGCGACCACCTTGAGGCGGAACGGAAGCGACCGTACCTTCGATCAATTTGAGCAGGGCCTGCTGCACGCCTTCACCGGAAACGTCCCGGGTTATCGACGGGTTGTCAGACTTGCGCGAGATCTTGTCGATCTCATCGATGTAGACAATGCCCATCTGGGCTTTTTCCACGTCGTAATCGCACTTCTGCAGCAGCTTCTGAATGATGTTCTCGACATCTTCACCCACGTAACCCGCCTCGGTGAGGGTGGTTGCGTCGGCGATGGTGAACGGAACGTTCAGCAAGCGGGCCAGTGTTTCGGCAAGCAGGGTTTTACCCGAGCCTGTCGGGCCGATCAGCAAGATGTTGCTTTTGCCGAGTTCGACGTCGTCATTCTTTTTGTCACGCTGGTTCAGGCGTTTGTAGTGGTTGTACACCGCTACGGCCAGAACCTTTTTCGCACGCTCCTGACCAATCACGTACTGATCAAGGATGCCGCTGATTTCTTTAGGCGAAGGCAATTTATGCGCGCTGCTTTCGGCCTGGGCTTCCTGCACCTCCTCTCGGATGATGTCATTGCACAGGTCGACGCACTCGTCGCAGATAAAGACCGAGGGGCCGGCAATCAATTTGCGTACTTCATGCTGGCTTTTGCCACAGAAGGAGCAATAGAGCAGCTTGCCGTTGTCCTCGCCGTTGCGGGTGTCAGTCATTCGTTCGATCCAAATCCGATAGGCTTGCAACACAAGATGAAGGCTATTGCGGGCTTTTTCAAGCCCGCTGGTGATCGGACCAGCCGACCCACCTTATTTTGAGCTGCTTATTTTAAGCAGGGCGCTGGGTGATCACTTCATCGATCAACCCGTACTCACGCGCGGCTTCTGCACTCATGAAGTTATCGCGGTTGGTATCGCGCTCGATTTCTTCAAGAGTGCGGCCGCTATGCTTGGCCATCAGCGTGTTGAGACGCTCACGGATGAAGAGGATTTCCTTGGCATGGATTTCGATATCCGACGCCTGCCCCTGGAAACCGCCCAGTGGCTGGTGAATCATCACGCGTGAGTTCGGCAGGCAGTAACGCTTGCCAGGGGCACCGGCGGTCAGCAGGAATGCACCCATGCTGCAGGCCTGACCGATACAGGTGGTCGACACGTTTGGCTTGATGAACTGCATGGTGTCGTAGATCGACATGCCCGCCGTCACCGAACCGCCCGGGGAGTTGATATAGAGATGGATGTCCTTGTCCGGGTTTTCCGCTTCAAGGAACAGCAGTTGCGCACAAATCAGGTTGGCCATGTAGTCCTCTACCGGGCCAACCAGAAAGATCACTCGCTCCTTGAGAAGACGCGAATAAATATCGTAGGCGCGCTCGCCACGAGCGGACTGCTCGACAACCATCGGGACCAGGCCGCCTGCGGCCTGGATATCAGAGTTCTGCTGAATATACGAATTACGGAACATGCTCTGCAGTCACTCCCAAATAGTTATGTCTTGAATACGCATAAGCCAGCACGAAGGCTGGCTTATGGTGTGTACTTCTTACCGCAAAAACGATCAGTCGGCTTGTGGAGCTTCTACCGGCTTGACTGCTTCTTCGTAAGAGACCGATTTGTCGGTCACGCTAGCTTTCTGCAGAACAGTATCCACAACTTGTTCTTCCAGCACAACCGAACGGACTTCGTTCAGTTGCTGGTCGTTCTTGTAGTACCAGGACACAACCTGCTCAGGCTCTTGGTAGGCCGAAGCCATTTCCTGAATCATTTCGCGAACGCGGGCTTCGTCAGGCTTGAGGTCGAATTGCTTGACCACTTCAGCCACGATCAGACCCAGCACAACGCGGCGCTTGGCTTGTTCTTCGAACAGCTCGGCCGGCAGTTGGTCAGGCTTGATGTTGCCGCCGAACTGCTGAACAGCCTGCACGCGCAGACGGTCAACTTCGTTGGACAGCAGAGCCTTTGGCACTTCGATCGGGTTGGTGGCCAGCAGACCGTCCATTACCTGATTCTTGACCTTGGATTTGATCGCCTGACGCAGTTCACGCTCCATGTTCTTGCGAACTTCGGCGCGGAAGCCTTCCAGACCGGTTTCCTTGATGCCGAATTGAGCGAAGAACTCTTCGTTCAGCTCTGGCAGTTTTGGCTCGGAAACAGTGTTCACGGTCACGGTGAACTCAGCGGTTTTGCCCGCCAGGTCGAGGTTCTGATAGTCCGCAGGGAAAGTCAGGTTCAGAACGCGCTCTTCGCCGGCTTTAGCGCCAACCAGACCGTCTTCGAAACCAGGAATCATGCGGCCGGAACCCAGAACCAGCTGAGTACCTTTGGCGGAACCGCCAGCGAACACTTCACCATCGACCTTGCCGACGAAATCGATGTTCAGTTGGTCGTCGTTCTGGGCAGCGCGATCGGCCACTTCGAAACGAGTGTTCTGCTTGCGCAGGACGTCCAGCATTTTGTCCAGGTCAGCGTCAGCCACGTCAGCGCTCAGGCGCTCTACGGTGATGCCTTCGAAACCGGCAACGGTGAACTCAGGGAACACTTCGAAAATCGCGACGTATTCCAGGTCTTTGCCAGCTTCCAGGGATTTCGGCTCGATGGAAGGAGCGCCAGCCGGGTTCAGCTTCTGCTCGACAACAGCTTCGTAGAACGAGGACTGGATGACGTCGCCGACAGCTTCCTGACGTGCATCGGCACCAAAACGGCGCTTGATTTCGCTCATTGGCACTTTGCCTGGACGGAAACCAGCGATCTTGGCCTTTTGGGCGGTCTGCTGCAGACGCTTGTTGACCTGAGTCTCGATGCGCTCAGCCGGCACGGTGATGCTCATGCGGCGCTCAAGAGCAGAAGTATTTTCAACAGAAACTTGCATGGATATTCCTCGTTGCACAGACGTTGGCCGGCCGTTTCCGACCCCAGAATCAAGGGCATGCATTCTAGTAGGTCAAACTCAAGAAGTCACCCTACTGAAAACGGGTAAAAACGCAGCAGGCAATTTAGAGGGGCGAATGCACGAATGCATCTCGTCCCGGTGGCAAATACAACCAATCACGCCAAGGCTCTGCGCCAACCCTTCTATATATAGAAGTGGTTGCCAATCATCTCCCTGACAAGCCGTCCTTGCAAGCAAGGCCGGCGGGCGGCGCGGCATCATCGAGAAACATAAATACGACGAAACGCCCTGCCCTTGCGACCCGGAACCGCAGCCGCCGACACTCAAAACACTGAAACAAAAAAGGCGCCAGACTGTTAAATCTGGCGCCTTTCGAAATATGGGGTGGACGATGGGGATCGAACCCACGACAACGGGAGTCACAATCCCGTGCTCTACCAACTGAGCTACGCCCACCATATTGCGTAACAAAGAAGCCAAACAACTTCTTTGTCGAGCCCCAACCAGGCCAACCGGCATGAGTGAAGCTTTATTTGGTGCGGATGAAGAGACTCGAACTCTTACGCCTCGCGGCGCTGGAACCTAAATCCAGTGTGTCTACCAATTCCACCACATCCGCGTGTAGCCGTTAAAGCAAAGGCGCCAGACTGTTAATCTGGCGCCTTTCGAAATATGGGGTGGACGATGGGGATCGAACCCACGACAACGGGAGTCACAATCCCGTGCTCTACCAACTGAGCTACGCCCACCAAATCGCGCTACTTGTGCCAATGCTGCCTAATGGCGCACCCGGCAGGACTCGAACCTGCGACCATCCGCTTAGAAGGCGGATGCTCTATCCAGCTGAGCTACGGGCGCCTTATTAATCTGTACTCTTGGAGGACTACAAACTAAGTGCTTTTCAGCCTTGCAGAACCGTAATTCCGCGCAGCCTTCTTAACCAGTGCTAGGCTGTGCCCGACAAGTGCGACGAATAGTATAGAGCCCCCCGGGGGGCGTCAAATCCTTTTTATAAAAAATTCATTTAATTAAAGGGGTTAGGGGAATTTGCAGACCAAGCGCCTTTGCCCTCACCTCATGACATGCGAGAATGCGTTCTCTTTTTTTCCCCTCTCGATGGTTAATCACGCGCAATGACTGCACAACTAATCGACGGCAAATCGATCGCCGCCAGCCTGCGCCAGCAGATCGCCAAACGAGTGACCGAGCGTCGCGAGCAAGGCCTGCGCACGCCGGGCCTCGCGGTGATCCTGGTCGGCAGCGATCCTGCCTCTCAGGTTTATGTCTCGCACAAGCGTAAAGACTGTGAAGAGGTCGGCTTCATTTCCCAAGCCTACGACCTGCCTTCCGAAACCACTCAAGAAGCGCTGACCGATCTGATCGATCGCCTGAACGACGACCCGGCAATCGACGGCGTTCTGCTTCAGCTGCCTTTGCCTGAACACCTGGACGCGTCCAAATTGCTGGAGCGCATCCGTCCGGACAAAGACGTCGACGGTTTCCATCCTTATAACGTCGGCCGCCTCGCCCAGCGTATTCCGCTGCTGCGCCCGTGCACGCCCAAAGGGATCATGACGCTGCTGGAAAGCACCGGCGCCGATCTTTACGGGATGGACGCAGTGGTCGTCGGCGCCTCCAACATTGTGGGCCGTCCGATGGCAATGGAATTGCTGCTGGCCGGTTGCACCGTGACCGTCGCCCACCGTTTCACCAAGGATCTGGCAGGCCACGTCGGTCGCGCCGACCTGGTGGTTGTTGCCGCCGGCAAGCCGGGCCTGGTCAAGGGTGAGTGGATCAAGGAAGGCGCGATCGTGATCGACGTCGGCATCAACCGTCAGGAAGACGGCAAACTGGTCGGCGACGTGATCTACGAAACCGCCCTGCCCCGCGCCGGCTGGATCACGCCGGTGCCGGGTGGCGTGGGCCCGATGACCCGCGCCTGCCTGCTGGAAAACACGCTGTACGCGGCGGAAACGCTGCACAGCTGAGTTCACGCTTGAGCATCAGCGACGAACAAAATAACCCCGCCAATGGCGGGGTTCTTTTTGCCCGTTGAACGGCCCCTACCATTCGCCGGAAACCTGCTGTTTTGTAGGGGTTTTCAAGGACTTTCACCTGTTCATTGAACAACCATCGACAGTTCTTCAGCCATACTCCTAAAATGCGTCGGTTTTCAAGAAACAACCCGTTACAGAACGGCTAATCCACACCTTATGAGTCTGCCAGCGTGAAAATCCGTCTTTCCATCCTGAGCCTATTTTTTGCATTTACAGGGACGTTCATCACGCCAACGGTCAGTGCCGCTGATACCACCGCGGCACCTCGAGATACGAAACAACTCAAGCTGGCTTCCGGCAGCTCTTTGCTGCTGGATATGCAGACCAACAAAGTCATCTATGCCAGCAATCCCGATGTGGTTGTCCCTATCGCCTCCGTCAGCAAATTGATGACCGGTCTTGTCGTGGTCGAAGCCAGGCAGAACATGGACGAGTACATCAATATCAACATCAGCGATACGCCAGAAATGAAAGGCGTATTTTCCAGGGTGAAACTCAAAAGCGAATTGCCGCGCAGGGAAATGCTGCTGATCGCCCTGATGTCCTCGGAAAACCGCGCAGCCGCGAGCCTGGCCCACCACTATCCGGGCGGCTATGTCGCATTCATTGCCGCGATGAACGCCAAGGCCAAGGCGTTGGGCATGACCAGCACCCACTTCGTCGAACCGACCGGCCTCTCCCCTCGTAACGTCTCTACCGCCCGCGACCTGAGCAAACTGCTGATCGCCGCGCACAAGTACCCGTTATTGACCGAGTTGAGCACCACCAAGGAAAAAACCGTCTCGTTCCGCAAACCCAACTACAGCCTGGGGTTCCGCAATACCGACCATTTGGTCGGCAAGCCGAACTGGGACATCAAGCTGACGAAAACCGGATTCACCAATGAAGCAGGTCACTGCCTGGTGCTGGTAACCAGCATGGGCAATCGCCCGGTGGCGCTGGTGATTCTCGACGCCTTCGGCAAGTACACGCACTTTGCTGATGCCAGTCGCATTCGCAACTGGGTCGAAACCGGCAAGGGCACCAACGTTCCATCCGAGGCCTTGCAATACAAATCGGAAAAGAACCTCAAGCACCGTCAGAGCGGTGTGGTTGAAGCCTCCAAATAACGACGCAGAAAGCAAAAGCCCCGATCAGTCGGGGCTTTTTTTCGTCCAGTTAATCATTCGGCAGCGGCATCTGGTCGTCATCCGGGATGCCATCGCCGGCACTCGGATCCTTCGTGCCCTGCGGATGCGGGGTCGGAGTAACCAACGGCCTGGCCAACGGGTCGCGCATCGGGCTGTCCGGATCCATCACCGGATCAATGTCGTCTTCGGGGGTGGTGGGAACACTGTCCGGACGTTTGTCGTCAAAACTCGAATCGGTAGACATATACACCTCGCACTGAACGTCAGGGTTTCAGATTTGCCAGCGGGTCGTAAGGCTTCGCAGGGGCCTTGGTATCCTCGCCCGGCTTTACGTCCTTGGGTGCCTTGGCAGGGCCGACGGGATCGACCTGCGGATCGGCGAGGTCCGGCGAATCGGGGTCAAAACCCAACTCGTCGCCTGATGAATGCTCAGACGAGTGCGGACCGGTGGGTGCAGTGGGATTTGTCATGAATGCCTCCTTGGAACTGACCCGGAAAAATCCGGGCCCTTATCCTTCAGAGGCTGACCGCGCGCGGCAGTGCAATGCAGATGACGAACGGAAACTATTGAGCGCCCAGCGCCTTCTTCGCTCGGGTTGCCGCTTGTTCCTGACCGGCCTGAGCCAGGTCACTCGCGGCTTTCAACCAGCGTTGCTGATCGACATTGGCCGGAATCTGGTTCGGCTTCTGAATCAGCACCGCCCAACCGCCGGCGTCCTTGAAAGCCGACTCGAACGAACCGAAGCTCATCAACTCCCGACGATTCATCCCGGCGCGCAGCAGCACGGTCTGCTTCTGACGGTTATACCCGGCGAGAATGGCGTAACGCGGTTCCGCCCAGAACGCCGAGCCTTCGGTGAAGCGCACCATCACCGGATAACCCGCCGCGACCTGGGTCAGCAGCGCAGGCAGATTGCTGTCGAGGGGATAAACGACCATGCCGTATTCGCGGGCGAGGTTCTGCATGTTCTGCTGCAACTGAGCTTCGGCGCCCGGTACGTGCAGGGGCTTTTCGAGCAAACCCGGTGTAATCACCACGCCCTGCTGCGACAGCATGCTCGCCAGGACCTGCGGCCCGCTTTGATAGTCTTGCCCACGATAGAACGTGCCGCTGAGCTCCACCCGTTCCGGCAGCCGCTTGACCTCCGGTGCAACGCTTCCCGCGCAGCCGGCCAGACCCGCAACACAACCGGCAATCAGTGCTGCCATTCGAATTCGCGACATTACCCGCACCCTCATCACTCTTTTGTTCAGACGCCGTCATCGTGCTCCCGGCTTGGCCGTCGATCATAGGGCGCCACGCGGCAGCGGTATAGCCTTAACCGGCAGTTGAGTGCATTCGATAGAGCGAACTGGTTGGTGACAGGCGACCTTTGGTCAATGGCCTGAAACACGGCAGCGACTAGACTGTCACTTGCACAGAGTGTGTGCCCGCAGCAGGGCAAAGAGGAGGCACCGATGAGCCTGACAATGACCATAGTAATGTTGATTTCCGGCTGGCTGGCCGTTGCCGCCGCCATGTTGTGGGGAGTGCTGCGAGTTACACGCCGGCACCATCACCCTGCCCGACCCGTTCGGGTAGCGAAGACCGATAAATCGGTTTCACGCCACGCGACGGCACATTGACCGACGCATTCAGCTACCCCGAACAAAAAAGGCCGAACAAAAAAAGGCCGCCTGGGCTCTTTCGAGCGCAGGCGGCCTTTTGTTTAACGCAGGTTACGCTTCAGCGGCGATGCGCTTCTGCTTCGCCCGCCGGGACATCATGTTCAAACCCTCGATCGTGGCCGAGAACGCCATGGCCGCGTAGACGTAGCCTTTCGGTACGTGGGCGCCAAAGCCTTCGGCGATCAGCGTCATGCCGATCATGATCAGGAAGCCCAGCGCCAGCATCACCACCGTCGGGTTGTCGTTGATGAACCTGGCCAACGGGTCAGCCGCGAGCAACATCACCAGCACCGACACCACCACCGCGATGATCATGATGGGCAAATGCTCGGTCATGCCGACAGCGGTAATGATGCTGTCGATGGAGAACACCATGTCCAGCATCAGGATCTGGCCGATCGCTGCGGCAAAGCCCAGGGTCACGGTCGAGGTCGCCGACTTCGGATCTTCCGGCGCCGGGTCCATGCTGTGATGGATCTCGGTGGTCGCCTTCCACAACAGGAACAGGCCGCCGGCGATCAGGATCATGTCCTTCCAGGAGAACGCGTGGCCGAGGATCTCGATCACAGGCTCAGTCAGCTGGACGATGAACGCGATGGTGCTCAGCAGTGCCAGTCGCAGGATCAGCGCCATGCCGATACCAATGCGCCGCGCTTTCTGCCGATGCTGCTCCGGCAGTTTATTGGTCAGGATCGAGATGAAGATCAGGTTGTCGATGCCGAGCACGATTTCCATCACCACCAGCGTAGCCAGGGCGACCCAGGCGGTGGGGCTTGCAGCAAGTTCTAAAAGGTATTCCATGGGTCAGTCCTGACTCGTTTGAGACGGTTTAGATTTCCTGGGACGAAGATTCGGATTTCTCTTTGTCGTCGGCCGATGGTTCTTTCTTGCTGATCAGCCCGCCGGTGGCATCGCTGATCGCTTGCTCGGCAGCTTTGTGAGTATCGTCGATCGCCTGTTTGGCGGATTCGGCAGCCTTGCCCATCAGTTGCTGAGCGCTTTTTTCGGCCTGGTCGCAACCGGCCAATACCAGTAAAGACGCGATCAGCAGTGCCGTGGTTTTAAGCTTCATGATGCTTTCCTCGATAGAACAGAACGGGCCGAAACAATGGCCCGTTGATAGCGAGGCATTCTAGGGAGGCGAACACTTCAGGAAAATTCGTATTTTCAGCGGTTATACTTCGGTTTTAACGAACTGTAGATTGCCATGCTCAACTATCGACAACTGCATTACTTCTGGGTGGTGGCCAAGACCGGCAGCATCGTGCGCGCCTGCGAGCAACTGAACCTGACGCCGCAGACCATCAGCGGGCAGATATCCCTGCTCGAACACACCTACGGTATCGAGTTGTTTCGCCGGGTTGGCCGACAGCTGGAACTCACCGAAGCCGGGCGTCAGGCCCTGCCTTACGCCGAGCAGATGTTTCAGCTCGGTGGTGAACTGGAGTTGATGTTGCGGGCGCAGCCCAATGAGCAGCAGATTCTGTTTCGGGTCGGCGTGGCCGACGTTGTGCCCAAATCCATTGTCTATCGCCTGATTGCGCCGACCATGGAGTTGAGCGAGCCGCTGCGTATCACTTGTCGCGAGGACAAACTCGAACGTTTGCTTGCCGACCTGGCGATCCAGCGCCTCGACCTGGTGATCTCCGACAGCCCGATGCCGTCGCACTTGGACATCAAGGGCTACAGCCAGAAACTCGGGGAATGCGGGATCAGCTTCTTCGCCACAGCTGAACTCGCGGCGCAGTACGGTCAGGATTTCCCGCGCAGCCTGCACGGCGCACCGTTGCTGATTCCGGGGCCGGAAACCGTGGTGCGCAGTCGCTTGCAGCGCTGGTTTGCCGAGCAACAGATCCAGCCGCGTATCGTCGGTGAATTCGACGACAGCGCGTTGATGCAGGCGTTTGGTCAATCCGGCAGCGGGATTTTCATCGGCCCGAGCGTGATTGCCGATGAAGTGAAACGCCAATACGGCGTGGAGCTGATTGGCCAGACCGACGCGGTGACCGAGTCGTTCTACGCCATTTCGGTGGAACGCAAGGTCAAGCACCCCGGAATCGTTGCGATTACCGAAGGTGCCCGACGCGAACTGTTCACTGCGATGTGAAGCGTCAGGCGCAGATTTCGCGGGGCTTGAAGGTCATCAGCGCCATGGCCAGCAGAATCGAAGCCAGGATAAAAGCCGCCGCCGCAAAGCCAAGCCCGCCGAGGCCAACGCTGTCGATCACGCGCCCGCCGACCATAGCCCCCAGGCCGATCCCGAGGTTGGCCCCGGCAATGTTCAGCGACGCGGCAAAGGCCGGCGCTTCAGGCGCGGCCTTCATCAAACGCACATGACTGACCAGGAACAACGCCGCCTGCGTCACGCCCCAGATCCCCATCGCCGCCGCCAGACCCAGCGGCGAATGAATGTTCGGCACCAGCGCCACCATGCCGGCAATCATGAAGGCGCAGAACGTCACGGAAGCGATCAGCGGATGACGATCCACTGCGCGACCGCCCAACGAGTTGCCGATCAAGCCGACCGCGCCGAAGCCCATCAGGCACCAGCCGACCACCGTGCCATTGAAACCGGCCAGCCGTTCAAGGATGTCGGCCAGATAGGTGTAAGCGGTGAACATGCCGCTGAACACCAGGATCGACAGCAACACGTGCCCAATCATCAGCGGACTGCGCAGGATTTTGAACTGTGAACGAAAACTCACCTGATGCTGATGCAGGCTGGTTTTCGGCAGATAGATAAACAGCAGCAACGCCTTGGCAAACGCAATCACCGCCAGAATGCCAAAGGCACTGCGCCAACCGAATGCATCAGAAATCAGCGTGCCGACCGGAATGCCAAACACCGTGGCACAGACGATTCCGAAACCGATCTTGGCGATGGCGCGTCCGGCGTAGTCCGGCCCGACGATGTCCACCGCCGTTTCACTCGCCAGCGCCCAGAACACCGGCAGCCCGAGCGCGGGAATCAACCGCGCAACGGCCATCACCCAAATGTTCGGCGCAAACGCCGCGAGGGTGTTGGCCAGACCGAACATGATCAACACCGAGATGAACAGCTTGCGCCGTTCGAACCGAGCGAAGTACGCGGTCAGGAACGGCCCGAACGCGGCGACGGTGAAGGCGAACAAGGTCACCAGCAAACCCGCTTGCGGGATGGTGACTTCAAGGTCTCGGGCAATCGCCGGCAACAGGCCGACGATGACGAATTCCGTGGTCAGCACCGTAAAACCGGCGGCGGACAACAGAAGGATGGGCAACAGCATGCAGAACTCCAGAAAACGACGACACCAGCGATAGCCCGAAGGCCCACTGGCAGAGATGAAAATGAGGATGCGCAATCTTAACAGAGTGTTTCCAAATGGGGTTGCACGAACCTGCCAATCGCGTTTAACAGGCGGGTGGCAGATCGTCACAGGTCTGAAGGATGAAGACGACGCTGTGATAAAGTCCGCGCCCTGCGATTCGTACACCCTGTTCATCCGCCCTTTAATGGCCGCGATGTCGCGACACCCCCGCACCTAAAAAAATCAGAGATGCCGCTTTATGACCGCTTCATCCCCTTCGCTATTACAACCCTTGAAACGCTTGAGCCTGGTTACGCAAATCGTCATCGGCCTGCTCGCCGGGATAGCCTTGGCGCTGGTTGCGCCGGACGTGGCGAAGTCCACTGCGTTCATTGGCAAAGTGTTCGTCTCGGCGCTGAAAGCCGTCGCGCCGATTCTGGTGTTCGTGCTGGTCATGGCGTCGATCGCCAACCACAAGCACGGCCAGGAAACCCACATCCGGCCGATTCTGTTTCTGTACCTGCTGGGCACGTTTGCCGCGGCCGTGGTCGCAGTCGTGGCCAGCATGATGTTCCCGTCGAGCCTGGTGCTATCTACCCACGACGTCGCGGTGACGGCGCCGGGCGGTATCAGTGAAGTGCTGCAAAGTCTGCTGCTGAGCGTGGTGGATAACCCGGTCAGCGCGCTGATGAATGCCAACTTCATCGGCATTCTGGCGTGGGCCATTGGCATGGGCGTTGCCATTCGCCATGCCGGTGACACCACCCGTGAAGTACTTGGCGATTTGTCCAACGGCGTGACGCTGATTGTGCGTCTGGTGATTCGTTTTGCGCCGCTGGGGATTTTCGGCCTGGTGGCGTCGACCCTCGCCACCTCCGGTTTCGGTGCCTTGATCGGCTACGCGCATCTGCTGGCGGTGTTGCTGGGCTGCATGCTGTTTGTGGCGCTGGTTATGAACCCGGTGATCGTGTTCTGGAAGCTGCGTCGCAATCCGTATCCACTGGTGATCATGTGCTTGCGTGAAAGCGGCATCACGGCGTTCTTTACCCGCAGCTCGGCGGCGAACATTCCGGTCAATCTGGAGTTGAGCAAGCGTCTGGGTCTGCATGAAGACACTTACTCGGTTTCCATTCCGTTGGGCGCCACCATCAACATGGCGGGCGCGGCGATCACCATCACCGTGCTGACACTGGCGGCCGTGCATACGCTGGGTATCGCCGTGGACATTCCGACTGCCATTCTGTTGAGCGTCGTTGCGGCGATCTGTGCCTGCGGTGCTTCGGGCGTGGCGGGTGGTTCGTTGTTGCTGATTCCTCTGGCGTGCAGCCTGTTTGGCATTCCGAGTGAGATCGCCATGCAGGTGGTGGCGGTCGGGTTCATCATCGGGGTGTTGCAGGATTCGGCGGAGACTGCGTTGAATTCTTCTACTGATGTGTTGTTTACGGCGGCGGCTTGTTTGGGTGAGGACGAGAAGGTTCGGCGTTTGGCGTGACACGCTGTTTGGTCGTTGTTTGGGTTTGGTTTGGGGGCATATCCGTTGCTGCGGTAACGGCCGCTATTGGTTCCGCTCTTACAGCGGGTTACTTGGAAAAGCGCCAAGTAACCAAGCGCTTTTGCCCCTTTCGTTCGGTGGCTCGCTTAGGCTCGCCATGCCCTCCTTCCGGTCCTGCTCCGTGGGCCCGCCGCCATCGGCCATCCATGGCCGGGGGCGGCTAACCCGGCATCCATGCCGGGTTGCCCACTGCGCAGAACCGGAACGAAGCCTCTCGAGGGGGCGACTACCGCCACAGCACCGCGAGGCGGCCTGCGGGCCGACCTGGCTCTTCATGTGTATGCATTTCCCCTGTGGGAGCTAGCCTGCTAGCGATGGACGTTAACGATAACGCGTGCGGTCTGAATGAACGCGCTGTCTGGACGTCCATCGCTAGCAGGCTAGCTCCCACAAGTATGAGTTCGCTCTAGTTGTTGATCTGGCTTTTGCTTTTGCTTTGGCTTTTGATCTGGCTTTTGATCTTGATCTGCCCCGTCGGGAGGCCGAGCGCAGGTTCTGCGCAGTGGGCAACCCGGCATGGATGCCGGGTTAGCCGCCCCGGCCATGGATGGCCGATGGCGGCGGGCCCACGGAGCAGGACCGGAGCGAGGGCATGGCGAGCATTAGCGAGCCACCGTACGTCAGGGGCGCAGGCGCTTGGTTACTTGGCGCTCTTCCAAGTGACCCGCCGTAAGGGTGGAACCAATAGCGGCCGTTACCGCAGGAATGGATATGTACACCATCAAAACCTTCATTGCTCAACACATAGCCATCGCGGGCAAGCCCGCCCACAGGGTTCCGGGCGCATCCGCGAGAACAGGTTGGCTGTCAGGCCGCCATCGCGAATAACCTCACTCCCACAAGGCCAATAAAAAGCCCGCCAAGGCGCAAACCTTGGCGGGCTTTTTTGTACCCGGGTGGTTTAGAACGCGCCCATGTAATCGCGCTTGCCCACTTCCACGCCGTTGTGACGCAGCAGCGCATAAGCGGTAGTGACGTGGAAGAAGAACTGCGGCAAGCCGTAGCTCAGCAGGTAAGCCTGGCCGCTGAAGCGCTTCTCTTTCGGCGTGCCTGGACGGGTGATGATCTCGATGCCTTCCTTGCCGTTGATCTGCTCAGGCTTGATCTCGCCGATGTAAGCCAGAACCTTGGTCAGCAGCGCTTGCAGCTCGGCGAAGGTGGTTTCAGTGTCGTCGTACTTCGGCACTTCGATCTCGGCCAGACGCGAAGATACACCCTTGGCGAAATCCACGGCGATCTGCACCTGACGCACCAGCGGGAACATGTCCGGGTACAGACGGGCTTGCAGGAAAGCGTTCGGATCGATGTTCTTCGCGGTGGCGTGGGCTTCGGCCTTGTTCAGAACGTCGCTCAGGGCAGTGAGCAATTGTTTGAAAACCGGAACGGAAGCGTCATACAGGGAAATGGTCATGGCAGTCTCGTGTGGTGACAGGTGTGAAACGTGGGGTCGATTATAGCGATGCACGGTCCCAGGTGAAGCGATAGATATGGGCGGGCGGGCCAGGATGGCAATTGCCGTTATCGGCGTCGGCACCGACGATCGACCACTGCGCCCGGGAGGTTTCGCCCAACTCGCGGGCGGCCTGAGGATTGAAACACTGGCCGAGCTGTTCATCCGGCACCAACGCGTACGCCTGCGGATGTTCGCGCAGCCACTGCGCCGCCTGCTCGACCGTTGAACCGGTCATTCCGAAATGCACGATCGGTTGCCTTGCGAACAACCAATGGCCCTCGCGCCAGTTGACCAACACCAGGTCCGCGCCCTGGGTCATGGCCGCCGCCTGCGCCATCAACGCTTCGTGGGGATTGGCACCGTCCTTGACCGGCTCGATGAAACCGCGGGCGAACCACAGCGCAAACCAGGCCACGGCCACCCCCTGAAAGATCCGCCAGCCGAGCAGACGCCGACGGAACCAGCGCTTGAACAGCCACGGCATCAGCGGCGCGGCGACCAGCACCAGACCCGGCAATGCCGGATAGATGTACAACTTGCGCTTACCGCTGCTCAGACAGAAGAAAAGCACGACCAGCACCACCCAACCCAGCAGCACCAGCACTCGACCGTCGCGCTTGCGCAGTTGTCTGCGCCAGGCGGGAATCAGCCACGGCAACGCGAGCACCAGCGGCAACCAATATTGCGGAATCACGTTGACGAAGAAATACCAGAATGGCTCGCGATGATCCCACGCTGCGGCATAGCGCCCCGCCGTCTGGCGCAGCAGGATTTCCCGCGCATAGGCGATTTCGTCAGCGCCGCCATTGAGCGCGATGGACAGCGCCAAGGGCAACAACCAGATGCCAACGGCGCCCAGCACCACCACAAAACCCATACACCATTTGCGCGCCTCGCCCGGCATCGCCACCACGCCCGGCCAGCCTTTGCGCACCGCGTAGGCATACGGAATCAGCATCAACGCCGGCACGAAGCCAACCCCTTTGGTGATCACGCCAATCCCCATGGCGGCGCAACCGACGTAAAACCAACGCCAGGCAGGCCCGAGCAGCAGATGACGGGCCAGGCCGTACAGGCCCAGCGAGGTGAACAGAATCAGAAAACTGTCGATCTGGCCGGTCCGCAGAATGCTGTAGGTCTGATAGGTCGCCAGGTACAACAGTGCCGCCGTTCGACCGGCTCGCCGGTTCCACAGTTTGCGGCCCAAGTCGTAGAGCATGGCCGTGACCGAAGTGGCAGACAGCAGCCCCGGAATGTAAAGGGCAATGGCGGGCATCCCGGTGATCCAGGTGAAAAACGCCACGGTCCACATGAAAATCGGCGGTTTATCGCCGTAAATCTCCGCCGCACGGTGGGGAATCAGCCACGAACCGTTGTGCAACATCTCCAGCGCCACGCCGAGGAATCGTTCCTCGTCCACGTTCTGCGGTTGGCGCAGCCCGAGTCCGGCGCCGACCAACAACAAAGCAAGCAGCATCAGCCCCAGGCATTCGATGCCGGGGGAAAGGGTTCGGCGCATGGGTCAGTCCTTCAAGGTTTTGCTGCGGGCAATCAATTGCAGGTTGCGCAAGTAAACGATGGAGCCGAACGCCTGCCCGGCGATGAACACCGGGTCCTGTCGGTAAATCGCATAGGCGAACAACAGCGCGCTGCCGATGATGCTCAGGTACCAGAAACTCACCGGAATCACGCTGCGCTTTTTGTATTCGCTGTACAGCCACTGCAGGACAAAGCGGCCGGTAAAGGCGATCTGGCCACTGAAACCGACCACCAGCCACAGGGTTTCGCGGGACAGGTTCATCCTTCGATCTCCTGCGCATGAGTGTTCAAACGCGTGCGCCGGATCAGCCACCAGACACCGATCAGGTCGAGAATGCCGACCAGCGCACGGTCAATGTTGCCGTATTTGGAAACCCCGGCCGTACGGGATCGGTGGTTGACCGGATGGGTGATCATGCGGCCGTTGTGGCGCTGGATCAGCGCAGGAATGAAGCGGTGCATGTGGTCAAAGTACGGCAAGCGCAGAAACGCCGCGCGCTGGATCAGTTTCAGCCCGCAACCGGTGTCCGGCGTCTGATCCTTGAGCATGCGGCGGCGTATACCGTTGGCAAACCGCGAGGCCCAGCGCTTGCTCGCGGTGTCGCGGCGGTTGACCCGATGCCCGGCCACCAATTGCAGGTCGGCGCCTGCGCGTTCACTGCGCACTAGCGCCAGCATGCCGGGGATGTCCGCGGGGTCGTTTTGACCGTCACCATCGAGGGTGGCCAGCCATTGGCCCCGGGCGGCAAGCGCGGCATGGTAGAGCGAAGTGCTCTGCCCCAGCGAACGCTCATGCCGCAGGATGCGCAAGGTGCTCAGGCCGCTGTGCCGGGTGTTTCGCAATGCCTGCAAGGTGGCGTCAGTGCTGCCATCGTCGACAACGATAACTTCGTACGCTTCATCCGCCAGTGCGATGTGGATTTCTTCCAGCAGCGAGGTGAGATTGCTCGCTTCGTTCTTGGCCGGAATCAGCACGGATACAAATAGGTCTTGGCTCATAGAGGCCCCTGTTTCCCTGGATTTTTTATGATCGAGGGCCAACGTTTCAAATCTGATAAAAGTGGCGATACCACTTCACGAATTGCGCAACGCCGGCCTCGACCGTCACTTGCGGACGAAAATCGACCCATTGCGCCAATGCCGACACGTCCGCCCAGGTCTTGAGTACTTCGCCCGCCTGCATCGGCAGCAAATTGCGTTGGGCTTGCCGGTCCAGCGCCGACTCCAGGCAATCGACGAAATCCAGCAGCGCCATCGGCGTGCCGCGCCCGATATTGAAAATCCGGTTGACGCCCTCGCCTGCGTCCTCCGGCAATGGCGGACGTGGACGCAGACGTACGATGCTTTCGACGATGTCGTCGATGTAGGTGAAATCCCGCGACATCAGGCCCTGGTTGTAGAGGTCGATCGGTATGTCGGTGAGGATCGCTTCGGTGAATTTGAACAGCGCCATGTCGGGGCGGCCCCAAGGTCCATACACGGTAAAAAACCGCAGGCCGCTGGCCTTGATTCCATACAGATGGCAGTAGCTGTGGGCCATCAGCTCATTGGCGCGTTTGGTCGCGGCGTACAGCGAAACCGGATGATCCACGGCATCTTCGACGCAGAACGGCATTTTGCTGTTGGTGCCGTACACCGAGCTGCTCGAGGCATAGATCAGATGCTCGGGGCGATGGTGTCGGCAGGCCTCCAGCACATTCAGAAACCCCGTCAGGTTCGATTGCGCATACACGTCCGGGTTGTCCAGCGAGTAGCGAACGCCGGCCTGGGCGGCCAGGTGGATAACCTCGGTGAAGCGGTGTTCCTTGAACAACGCAAGCAGAGCAGGCTTGTCGACGATATCCAGCGTCTGGAAATGAAAGCCCGACAAGGCACGCAGCTCCTTGAGCCGGGCGTGTTTGAGTTCCACGCTGTAGTAGTCGTTGAGATTATCGATGCCGACCACTTCAAGACCTTGCTCACACAGGCGCTTGACCGTGTGAAAACCGATGAAACCGGCGGCGCCGGTGACCAGCACGGTCATGGCAGGTGCGCGCCGATCAGCGCATTATTGCGGGTCGTTCCCAACGTCAGCGTCATGCCTTGCTCCAGGTTGCAGTCATTAAGGCCAGTGACCTCGTCGATACGCTCTGACGCCGCGCCTGTCAGGTGCGGCCGTCATTTCGCGGCCCTGCATACGGTGCCCGCCGGAATGTAAAAATAGCGTTATGGATTGATGTAGCTTTTATGACCATTACCGGGGTGGCGCGACGAATTCAGTTGCCATTGGCGCACGCCAATCTAAAGTGCATGCCAGCAGGAGAAGAATATGAACCGGGGTAAGGACGCAGCATCATGAACACTGAGCAAGAAACGACCTTCGACGAGCCGCGCCTCAACAGCACGGAAATCCGCATTCTCGGTTCGTTGATCGAGAAACAGGCCACCAGCCCGGAAACCTATCCGCTGACCCTCAACGCCCTGGTGATTGCCTGCAACCAGAAAACCAGCCGCGAACCGGTGATGAACCTCACCCAGGGCCAGGTCGGCCAGAGCCTGCGCGCCCTCGAAGGTCGCGGATTTACCAAACTGGTGATGGGCAGCCGCGCCGACCGCTGGGAGCACAAGGTCGACAAGGCCCTGGAGCTGGTGCCGGCGCAGGTGATCCTGACGGGGCTGCTGTTTCTGCGAGGTCCGCAGACGGTCAACGAACTGCTGACCCGCAGCGGCCGCATGCATGAGTTCGAAGATGCCGAACAGGTCGTGCATCAACTTGAACGGTTGATTGCTCGCGGTCTCGCGTTGCTGATTCCCCGTCAGGCCGGGCAGCGTGAGGACCGCTATATGCATGCGCTGGGTGATCCGGCGGATATCGAAGCGATCCTCGCGGCGCGGCAGAATCCGGTGGAGCGTGGTGCCGGCAGCGGCGTTTCCGTGGAGCGGATCGAAGAGCTGGAGGCGCGAATCGCCGCGCTGGAAGAGAGACTGGCACGCCTCGAATAACCCCACGCGATCTCTGTAGGAGCGAGGCTTGCCCGCGAAGGCGATTCAACACCCAACGTTATCGCCGAATTGGAAATCGCCTTCGCGGGCAAGCCTTGCTCCTACAAGGGATCGAATTACTCACCATCCCAATAATCCACCCCGTCGGCCTGTCTGGCGATGGCGACAAACCCAGAAGCATTGCCCTCGGCATCGACCTTGAAATCGTCCATCACCGCGTATTTGCCGGAATCCGGGTACTCGCAAATTTCCGGCGATTGCTGGGTGCTGACCGCCAGGTAGCGCAGCTCACGGGTGCTGGTGTTGATGATTTGGTGCGCCGCTTCCGGACCGCCCGGCGGGCAGGCGATCACGTCACCCGCACGGATGGGAAAACGCTCGGCCCCGAGACGGATCTCCCCTTCCCCGGCCACCACGTAAAACATTTCCTCATTGACCCGATGGCTGTGAAACGGACTGCCACGCATCCCCGGTTCCAGCACATACAAGCGATAGCCAAGCTTTTGCGCACCCAGTTGCTGACCGACGCGGGCAATCCGCTGCTGATAGCGGCCAGCCGTTTCACCGGTCGGCGCCAGGGCTTCGGGCAGCGGTTCGAGTTCGACCTGATTGAGGTTGAGGATGGCGGGATGCATGGGAAACCTCGGGGCACGGTTTTATGGGGTAGCAAGTCTTTGCTTGCTGGCGAGCAGTATAGGCCCGGGTGCTCATTTATCCGGGAGACCGAGTCGCGCCCGCCGCGAGCAGGCTCGCTCCCACAAAGTTCTCGTGTGCGACGTCGATCCAATGTGGGAGCGAGCCTGCTCGCGAAGGGCCGGCACAGCCAACAAATAATGGAAGGAAGATCAGCTCCGGGCAAATTCCACCGCTTTCTGGAACTGCTCCTCCGTCGGACGCACCCCGGTGTAAAGCACAAACTGCTCCAGCGCCTGGATCGCGATCACTTCCAGCCCAGTGATCACTCGCTTGACTTCAACACGACCGCGCACGATCAGCGGCGTTTCCGAGGGGACCGCCACCACATCGAAGACAGTCTCGGCAGCAGCAATGACTTCGGCGTCAAAGGCCAGTTGATCGGCCTCAGGCCCGCCAGTCATGCCGATCGGCGTCACGTTGATCAGCATCTGCGGGCGCCAGGTGCCCAACTCGGCTTGCCATTCATAGCCCAGAGATTGCGCCAGGGCACGCCCGGCGCGTTCGTTACGGGCGACGATCAGGCCGTTTTTGTAACCACCGTCGCGCAATGCACTGGCCACAGCCTTGGCCATGCCGCCGCTGCCGCGCAGGGCAAAGGTCGATTCCTTGGGCACCTGATGGGTTTCCAGCAACTGAGCGATGGCGATGTAATCGGTGTTGTAAGCCTTGAGGTGACCGTCGGTGTTGACGATGGTGTTGATCGATTGAATGGCGGCGGCGGACGCGTCCAGCTCATCGACCAGCGCAATGCACGCTTCCTTGAACGGCATCGATACGCCACAACCGCGAATGCCCAGGGCGCGAATACCCGCGACGGCACCGGTCAGGTCCTGGCTGCGAAAGGCCTTGTAGTAGAAATTCAGCCCCAACTGTTCGTACAGATGATTGTGAAATCGCAGGCCAAAGTTCCCCGGGCGCCCCGACAGGGACATGCACAGCTGAGTGTCTTTGTTGGGGTTCATCTGCATGAAGAATCTCCTTCGGTAGCACTTTCAGATGGACGGGATTAGCCATTCCATCGAGATCTGATCGATCATATCGGCGTGCCTGCTGGTGGCAGCGCACGTGGGTAAGGAAGCCGGTACAGACCTTACACAAAATTTACCCAACGGCTGTGCTGATTTTCAAAAAAACGCTGTCTTAGAAGTATCCCCGCGACAATCCTTGGGTCTATCGCAGACGCAAGCGCCGGGTTGAAGAACCGAGGAATGATCATGATCCGTAAAATCCCCACAGTTGCCTTGCTGATCGGTGCTCTCGCTATCGCAGGGCAGGCAGAGGCTGGCGGCGGCGGTCACGGTTGGCAAGGTCCAGCGGTATTTGGCGCGATCGTTGGCTCGGCCATCGTCGGTTCGGCCATCATCAACAGCAACCGGCCCGTTTATGTCCAGCAACAACCGGTTTACTACCAGCCGCAACCGGTGTATGTGCAGCAACCGCCACCGGTTTACTACCAGCCGGCACCGGTCTACGTGCAACAACCGGTCTATTACGCCCCGCCACCGGTCTACTACGGTCCGCCCCGTGGCTATTACGGCCCGCCACGCGGTTACTACGGCCATCCCCATGGTTACGGCCGCTGGTAACAGGCTCAAAGGCCCCGCTTTATAGCGGGGCTTTTTTCTGCCCGTTCGTCGGTGAAGGTCTGAAAAAATCTCGCCAAGGTCGCTATCGGGACAGTCCCGCCGGTTCAAGCGGGCAAGATTGACTCAAGCGCCCTTCCCCCGCACCGGGGGAAACGGTCATGTTTATGTCATGTCAGGTCCGCAAGCTTGGATCTGTCCGCCAACAACAGGTTGATAACAACAAGGACGACCTCATGCCCACGCAAAACCCGCACCGCGATATCAGCTTGTGCACCTCCAGCAAGGTGTACAACGCCCTGACCGAACTCAAGCACCTGGAAGGCCATCGCAGCGCCAAGTTTCTTTCGCTGCTGGCCGAAAACCTGGTGCGCAAAGGCCTGCTCAACGAGCACGAAGTGGTCCACATGCTGGACCTGGTGGTCGACTGACAGACAGACGGTCGTTTGGGGCCGCTGGCGTCAATGACGACTATTGAAAGCGTTGATTTCTCGTTCAAGCACCGGGTCCGTAAGGTAGCTCCATAGATTGATGGAGGTACTTATGTCCCAGGTTCAGATCATGTCCGTTATTGGCAGCGCCGTTCCCGCACCGCTTAGAGAGCTGGGATTGCTCGCCTGTTGGTATCTGATGCAGGACGGCGAACCGATCAGCGGTCCGCTCATATCGCTTAACGCCGCCAAGGCATTGTCGCAACGCCTCGGCACCGGTCGAATCAGCGCTTAAGGCAACTGCACCCGCGGTTGGGTTTCGATGAAAATGGCCCAGCTCGACATGAACAGCGCCGCGATCAATGGCCCGATGACAAAGCCGTTGAGCCCGAAAATCGCCAGGCCGCCGAGGGTCGAGATGAGGATCAGGTAGTCCGGCATCTTCGTGTCCTTGCCCACCAGCATGGGTCGCAGCACATTGTCCACCAGGCCAATCACGAATATGCCGAACAACGTCAACACCACGCCCTGCCAGATCGCCCCGCTGAACAGGAAAAATGCCGCCGCCGGCGCCCACACAATCCCCGCGCCCACCGCTGGCAACAGCGACAAAACCGCCATCAGCACCGCCCAGAGTAACGCGCTCGGGATGTCCAGAAACCAGAAAACCAAACCACCCAACGCACCTTGCGTGATGGCCACCAGCAGGTTGCCCTTCACCGTGGCGCGCACCACTCGATTGAACTTGAGCTGCAAACGGCGTTTCTGGTGTTCCTCCAGCGGCACGGCGGCGCGTACCTTGCGCGCCAGTTCTGCACCGTCGCGCAAAAAGAAGAACAGCAGGTAGAGCATGATGAAAAATCCGATCACAAAATCAAAAGTGCCCTGCCCGAAACTGAACGCCTGCGTGGTAATAAACTCATTGCCCGACATCGCACTCTTGATGATTTTCTCGCGCAACCCCTCCAGCTCCCCAACCCCGGCCCGATCGAGCATCTGCTGAAAGTACGTCGGCAGGCTGTGCTTGAAATTCGTCACATACCCTGCGATGTCCAGTTCGCCGCTTTGGATGCTCTTGTACAGTGTGGCGCCCTCTTGAACGAGCAGGATACTGAGGATGATCACCGGCAGAATGGCGATGAACAGACAGATGCACAGTGTGAGCAGCGACGTCAGGTTGCGTGGCCAGCCAAACTTGAGTTGCAGACGACGCTGCAACGGCGCGAAGAGAATGCCGAGGATCACTGCCCAGAACACCGCGCCGTAGAACGGCAGCAGTATCCAGATGAACGCAGCGGTCACCAGCCCAAGCAGAATCACCAGCGATTTGTTTTTTACCGTCTCTTCGTTCATGTCCGATCCATGTCAGTCCGCAGGGACGCAATGTCGCGTCCTGATGCTTAGTCCGCCACAGTTCGCGCGAGTGCCATCCGCTTGTTCATCAAGCATAGATCCAGATCAATGAATCCGGCGGCCAAGCCGATTACCCTCGCGGGCTTTTGCGATCGACACGCCCATGAACCTCGCCACGCCTGAACTGCTCGCCCCCGCCGGCACCCTGAAAAACATGCGTTACGCCTTCGCCTACGGTGCCGATGCGGTATACGCCGGCCAGCCGCGCTACAGCCTGCGGGTGCGCAACAACGAATTCGATCACGCCAACCTCGCGCTGGGCATTCGCGAAGCCCAGGCCCAAGGCAAGCGCTTCTACGTGGTGGTAAACATCGCCCCGCACAACGCCAAGCTCAAAACCTTTCTCAAGGATCTGCAACCGGTGATCGCCATGGCGCCGGACGCGCTGATCATGTCCGACCCCGGCCTGATCATGCTGGTGCGCCGGCACTTCCCGCAGATGCCGATTCACCTGTCGGTGCAGGCCAACACGGTCAACTGGGCGAGCGTCGAGTTCTGGCAGCAACAAGGCTTGAGCCGGATCATCCTTTCACGTGAACTGTCCCTGGAAGAAATCGCCGAAATCCGCCAGCAAGTGCCCGCCATGGAGCTGGAAGTGTTCGTCCACGGCGCGCTGTGCATGGCCTATTCCGGCCGCTGCCTGTTGTCGGGTTACATGAACAGGCGCGATGCCAATCAGGGCAGCTGCACCAACGCCTGTCGCTGGAAGTACTCCGCGCAAGAAGCCACGGAAAATCAGCTCGGCGAGATCGTGCAGACCTTCCAGCCCGAACCGACCCTTGGCATTGGCGCCCCGACCGATCAGGTG
This sequence comes from Pseudomonas sp. LBUM1651, assembly GCF_059716135.1. Taxonomy (NCBI): domain Bacteria; kingdom Pseudomonadati; phylum Pseudomonadota; class Gammaproteobacteria; order Pseudomonadales; family Pseudomonadaceae; genus Pseudomonas; species Pseudomonas sp. LBUM1651. The sequence continues at coordinate 4,180,409 of NZ_CP166805.1, forward strand.
TTCCTGTTGCAGGAAGCCAATCGACCGGACGAACTGATGCCGGCGTTCGAGGACGAACACGGTACTTACATCATGAACGCCAAGGACCTGCGCGCCGTGCAGCATGTCGAGCGTCTGACGCAGATGGGCGTGCACTCGCTGAAAATCGAAGGCCGGACCAAATCCCATTTCTATTGCGCGCGGACCACTCAGGTGTATCGCCGGGCGATCGACGATGCAGTGGCCGGTCGCGCGTTTGATCGCAGCCTGATGACGGATCTGGAATCCCTCGCCCAACGCGGTTACACCGAAGGCTTTCTGCGTCGGCATGTGCATGACGAATACCAGAACTATCAGAACGGCAGTTCGGTGTCGGAGCGGCAGCAGTTTGTCGGCGAGTTGACCGGCGAGCGGCGTGACCGCTTGGCGGAGGTCAAGGTGAAGAACCGTTTCGGCCTGGGCGATCACATGGAACTGATGACGCCCAAGGGCAATTTCCACTTTGATCTGCATCAGTTGCAGAACGTCAAAGGCCAGCCCATCGACGTGGCGCCGGGAGACGGGCACACGGTGTATCTGCCGATTCCGGATGCGGTGGATTTACGGTTCGGGTTGTTGATGCGGGATGTGGGTATGAAGTAGCCCGGTAGACCAGATAAAAAACTGTGGCGAGGGAGCTTGCTCCCGCTCGAGCGCGAAGCGATCGCAAATGGGTGATCACTGTTCAACCTGAAGAAACGCATGCTCAGGTTTTGGGGCGCTTCGCTCCCCAGCGGGAGCAAGCTCCCTCGCCACAAAGTCCAGTATCCATGAAGTCGTCTAAGCAAACTCCTCCCGCAACATCGCCACAAACGCCTCACGAGCCGGGTGCACCCCGGCGTTTTCGTGCCAGTAAAACAGGTTGTCGATGGCGGTCAGCTCGGGGAATTCGTACCCCGCGCAACCGGCGCCCTTGGCGTACTGATCGAACACACCTTTGGGCACCAGCGCCACGCCCGCCCCCGCGCTGACGCAACCCACAATCGCGCCATAACTGGCCAGGCTGACAATCGGCAGCGCCTGCCCCTGGCGCAATAACCAGTGCTCCAGCGCCGCGCGGTATGGGCAGCCTTGTGGCCACATGAACACGGTTTTGTCCTGCAAATCGGCGATATCACGCACCGGTCCCAGGGACGTGGAGGCGATTGATTCTGTTGGCGGCGGTGTCGTGGAGTTTCTACTTCGCGTTGCACAAACATCACTCCGGGCGTTACGACGGACTGACGCTGGTTTGCTACACGGTGTGGTCGGGGACGGCGTTGTTGCTGGTGTATCTGCCGGGGTTGGCCGCAAAAATTGTCAGCGCACCGATGCATGCACAACTGGCGGTGGTGGCGTTGGGCGTGTTTCCGAGTGCGCTCGCTTATCTGGCCTGGGCATTTGTGTTGGCTCACGTTGATTTGAGCCGGGCGACGATGACGCTGTATCTGGTGCCGCCGACGGCGATGGCGATTGCCTCGTTTGCGCTGGGGGAGCGGCGGCCGGTGGTGATTCGGGCGGCGGTTGTTTGATCGTTGAAAGGGTGGTGATGCATCTGGCGTCATAGTCGGAACGCCGCCCGGAGCCGGCTCGCTCCCACACTGACCTCATGAACACTGAAAATTCCTTGTAGGAGTGAGCCTGCTCGCGAAGAACGATGCCCCGGTCAACCTGCCCTGCACAAAAAACCCGGCACTCTGGCCGGGTTCTGTTTAGCGCCTGTCATCGGACAGCGGCGTGGGCTCATCCGGCGGAGGCACGTCCTCCTCCGCGGCGGGATCCATCCAGTCCTCAGGTCGATCAGGCTCTGTGCCGGCCGGGTCCCGGGTCGGGTCCATACCAGGTGGAGCATCGTGATCCATTGAGTTAGCCATGACGCACCTCATTAATGAGGTCCAGCAAATCTGGGCCGTATTCGTTGGAAACAGGTGCAGGAATCGCGTGCTATCGAGTAGACAGACGGTTAATCGCGATCCGCGAGAAACCGGTCCCGGCTGTTGGTCAGGTGCAGCCACATGGCCGCCCGCGCCGCATCCGCATCCTGACGTTTGATGGCGTTGAGAATCGCCTCATGCTCAAGGTTGGCAAGCTGCCCCAGCTTGCTCAAATCCGCCGCGCCGCGCTCGGCGGCATTGACCTCGTCCGTGGAGTCATGGCGCTGCCCAAGTGCTGCATGATTTCGGTAAAGCAGACATTGCCGGTGGCTTCAGCAATCAGCAGGTGAAAACGCTTGTCGGCTTCGACGCAGCTGTCGTTGTTGGCGAGCAGGCTTTGATAGTCGTCCAGAGCTTCGCGCATCTGCGCCAGTTGTTGATCCGTGCGACGAGTCGCTGCCAGCGCAGCGGCCTGGGTTTCGCCATCATGTTCATCGTCAACTACATCGACCGCGTGAACATCGGCCTCGGTGCCGGTCTGTTCTTCATCGGTTACGCGCTGTTCGAAGTCCCCTCCAACATCCTCCTGCAAAAAGTCGGCGCGCGAATCTGGCTGACCCGCATCATGCTGACCTGGGGCCTGGTAGCCGCGAGCATGGCCTTCATCCAGAACGAAACCCACTTCTACATCCTGCGATTCCTGCTGGGCGTGGCCGAAGCCGGGTTCTTCCCGGGGGTGATTTATTACTTCACTCGCTGGTTGCCGGGGGTGGAACGCGGCAAGACCATTGCAATTTTCCTCAGTGGTTCGGCCATTGCCTCACTGATCTCCGGCCCGTTGTCCGGGTTGCTCCTGCAGATCAGCGGTTTTGGCCTGCACGGCTGGCAATGGATGTATTTCATCGAAGGCATGTTCTCCGTCGGCCTGTGCGTATTCGTCTGGTTCTGGCTGGACTCCAAACCCCATGACGCCAAATGGCTCAGCCGCGAAGAACAGGACGCACTGGTCAAAGCCATCGACGACGAACAACTGGCCCGCGAAGCCGCGACGCCGATCAAACCGTCCCTGGGCAAGCTGCTCAAGGATCGCCAGATCATCCTGTTCGGCCTGATCTATTTCTTCATTCAACTGACCATCTACGCCGCGACCTTCTGGCTGCCGAGCATCATCAAGAAGATGGGCGACCTCAGCGATATTCAGGTCGGGCTGTTCAACTCGATCCCGTGGCTGCTGTCGATCGTCGGCATGTACGCCTTCGCGTCTCTGTCGGCGAAATGGAAACACCAGCAAGCCTGGGTCGCCACTGCCCTGCTGATCGCGGCGGCCGGGATGTTCATGTCCACCACCGGCGGGCCGGTCTTTGCCTTCGTTGCGATCTGCTTCGCGGCGCTGGGTTTCAAATCCGCTTCGTCACTGTTCTGGCCGATTCCCCAGGCGTACCTCGATGCACGGATCGCCGCAGGCGTCATCGCGCTGATCAATTCGGTGGGCAACCTCGGCGGCTTCGTTGCACCGACTACGTTCGGCCTGCTGGAAGAACACACCGGCTCGAATCAGGGCGGGCTGTATGGCCTGGCCGCGACCTCGATCATTGCCGCGATCATCGTCTTCGCCGCCCGTAATACCCCGAAAACAGCACCGGCCGTTGCGCTGGGCAAACCAACGCCAGAACACGCCTGAGCTCCGGTCTACAAGGATAAGAATATGAACGCACAAGACACCGCAAAAGCCCCGATCATCACCAGCATGCAGGTGGTTCCGGTGGCCGGTCACGACGGCATGTTGCTCAACCTGAGCGGCGCACACGGTCCGTTTTTCACCCGCAACATCGTGATCCTGAAGGACAACGCCGGCCACACTGGCGTCGGCGAAGTGCCCGGCGGCGAGCGTATTCGCCAGACGCTGGAAGATGCGCGCAGCCTGGTGGTCGGCAGCCCGATCGGCACGTACCAGAAGATCCTCAATCAGGTGCGCCAGACCTTCGCTGACCGCGATGCCGGCGGCCGCGGTTTGCAGACGTTCGACCTGCGCATCACCATCCATGCCGTCACCGGCCTGGAAGCGGCGTTGCTCGACTTGCTCGGTCAGCATCTGGACGTGCCGGTCGCCGCCCTGCTCGGCGAAGGCCAGCAGCGCGATGAAGTGAAGATGCTCGGTTATCTGTTTTATGTCGGTGATCGTCACCAGACTGACCTGGCCTATCGCAGCGAACCGGACGCCGATAACGACTGGTTCCGCGTACGTCACGAGAAAGCCATGACCGCCGACGCCGTGGTGCGCCTGGCGGAGGCCGCCCACGCCCAATACGGCTTCAAGGATTTCAAACTCAAGGGCGGCGTGCTCAGTGGCGACGAAGAAATCGAAGCGGTCACCGCGCTGGCCGAGCGCTTCCCTGATGCGCGCATCACCCTCGATCCGAATGGCGCCTGGTCGCTGAAAGAAGCGATTCGTTTGTGCCGGGATCAGCATCATGTTCTGGCCTACGCCGAGGACCCGTGCGGTGCGGAAAACGGTTATTCGGGCCGGGAAGTCATGGCTGAGTTCCGCCGCGCCACGGGCCTGAAAACCGCGACCAACATGATCGCCACCGACTGGCGGGAAATGGGCCACGCGATCCAGTTGCAATCAGTCGATATTCCGCTGGCCGACCCGCATTTCTGGACCCTGCAGGGCTCGGTTCGCGTGGCGCAGATGTGCCACGAATGGGGCCTGACCTGGGGCTCGCATTCCAACAACCACTTCGACATTTCCCTGGCGATGTTCACCCACGTCGCGGCTGCCGCACCGGGCGAAATCACGGCCATCGACACCCACTGGATCTGGCAGGACGGCCAGCGCCTGACCAAAGCCCCGCTGCAAATCGTCGACGGTTGCGTGCAGGTCCCGAAGAAGCCGGGACTGGGCGTCGAGCTGGATATGGATCAACTGGCCAAGGCCCATGAGCTGTACAAAGGCATGGGGCTGGGCGCGCGGGACGACAGCGTGGCGATGCAGTTTCTGATTCCGGGGTGGAAGTTTGATAACAAGCGGCCGTGTCTGGTGCGCTAACAATTAGATGAACGCCGCAAATCCCTGTAGGAGCAGAGCTTGCTCGCGAAGGCGGCGGCAAATCTTGCATCAACGTGACTGAGAGACCGCTTTCGCGAGCAAGCTCTGCTCCTACAGGGGTACGTGGAGTTCATCAATCCACCTGCGCCGCATTCAGCAACCACCCCTTGAACGCCGCCATCGCCGATGTCTCGGCACGCGACTGCAAGCGGGTCAGCCAGTAGCTGCCAGTGGTGATGCCGATGGCGAACGGTTGCTCGATGGCACCCGTTGCCAGTTGTCGGGCGAACATCAGCGGTGGTGCCAATGCCACGCCCATTCCTTGCAGCGCCGCCTCCATCATCGCCAGCGAGGAATCGAAGACGATGCTTCGGCGCGGCGCGGTATGGGCAGGAAAGCCGGTGGCCTGAAACCATTCGGGCCACTCATCCGTGCGATAGGAACGCAGCAGCGTTTGCTGCAACAGATCGTCCGGCGTGCGCAGTTGCCGGGCAATCTCCGGTACGCACAGCACCGACAATGGCGCCTCGATCAAGCGCACCGCTTCAATCCCGTGCCACGCACCCGCCCCAAAGCGAATCGCGTAATCCAGCCCTTCAGCCGCCACGTCCACCCGATTGTTGTGGGTCGACAGGCGCAAATCTATGAACGGATGTTTCGCCTGGAAGTCGGCCAATCGCGGCAACAACCAGCCCACCGCAAACGTTCCCACCGCGCCCACGGTCAGCACTTCACGAAAATGCCCGCCCTCGAAACGCTCGAGGGTTTCGGCGATGCGGTCGAAGGACTCTCGCAGCACCGGCAGCAAGGTTTCCCCTTCACTGGTCAGCATCAAGCCGCGGGGCAAGCGTTTGAACAGCGTGACGTTGAGCTGGGCTTCCAGGCTTTTGACCTGATGGCTCACCGCAGCCTGCGTGACGCACAACTCTACCGCTGCCCGTGTGAAACTCAGGTGGCGTGCAGAAGCCTCGAAGGCGCGCAGTGCGTTAAGCGGTAATTGCGGGCGGATCATGCCAACTCCCAAGTTTTTCTAATGGCTCATCCGAAATAACGTCGTTTGTCGATGGCCGGCAAAGTGACTAGATTTGGCACGCTCATCGGCGGACCGATGTGCAAACCGCTCGGAGTGTAGCGGGTTTAATCCTCAAATCTTATGGACAGCAGCTCAATCATGCATAACTCAAAACTCGGCAAGGTCTTATCCTGCAGCGCTTTCGGACTGCTCCTTGGTGCAGGTTACTGCGTTGCCGGAAGTCAGACTGACGCGCAGATCGAAGCGGTGGTGAATGCCGCGGTTGTCCCGATCATGCAGCAACAGAACATTCCCGGCATGGCCGTCGCGATCACGGTGGATGGCAAGCCGCATTACTTTAACTACGGCGTAGCCTCGAAGAAAACCGGAACCGCTGTCACCGAAGACACCCTGTTCGAGATCGGCTCGGTGAGCAAAACCTATACCGCCACCCTCGCCGCCTACGCCCAGGCCAGCGGCAAACTGTCCCTGTCCGACACGGCCAGCCACATCCTGCCGACGTTGCGGGGCAGTGCATTCGATCACGTCAGCGTGCTGCAACTGGGCACCTACACTGCCGGTGGCCTGCCGCTGCAATTCCCGAGCGATGCCGATGCGCCGGACAAGATGCTCGGCTATTTCAAACAGTGGAAACCGGTCTACGCCGCTGGCAGCCATCGGCAATATTCGAACCCGAGCCTGGGGCTGTTCGGTTATCTCGCGGCCCACAGCATGGGCCAGCCGTTTGATGCACTGATGGAAAAAACCTTGCTGCCGAAGCTCGGGCTGCAGCACACCTTCCTGAAGGTGCCGCCTGCCCAAATGGCGCTTTACGCTCAGGGTTACAGCAAGGATGACAAGCCTGTAAGGGTTGAACCGGGGGCACTGGATTCGCAGGCGTATGGCGTGAAAACCAGCGCCTCGGATCTGCTTCGCTACGTCGAAGCGAACATGAAGCCGTCGGGCCTTGAGGCGCCGATGCAGCAAGCCATCGCCACGACGCATACCGGCTATTACAAGGTTGGCGAGATGACCCAGGGCTTGGGTTGGGAGTTTTACAGCTACCCGATCAGCCTCGACAAACTGCTCGCCGGCAACTCATCACAGATGGCGATGGAGGCACATAAAGTCCAATGGCTGAACCCGCCGCAGGCTCAACCGGACAATGCGCTGCTCAACAAAACCGGTTCAACCGGTGGCTTCGGTGCTTACGTGGCGTATGTGCCGTCGAAGGATATCGGCATCGTGATCCTGGCCAACAAAAACTATCCGAACCCCGAGCGGGTCAAAATCGCCCACTCGATTCTGAGCGCGTTGGCTCCCTAACCGAAAACAACCCGATTGATGTGAACAAAAATGGGTGACCTCTTGAGGTCGCCCATTTTCGTTTGCGCGTCGGTATTGAACCCACGAATTCGAGCGTGTTTTAACTGCTGTTGCCGGCTACTCAATGGGGTCGAGTTGGTCCAGTGCGCGGTTCACTTTTATTTCCGCCAGCATGATGATTTCAGCAACGCCCAGCAGGGAGTTGCGACTAGTGCCCGTCTCCCGGTCTGCGACATCCATGATGATGACGCTGGCGGATGCCAGCGACTCGCTCGCAGAGCCAAGCAGGGTTTGCACATCAACTTCAGGGTTGACGATGTACATCGAGCAGGGCGTGCGCGGGATGGCTTTGATGTCGGCGCAGGAGAAGTGAGCGCCATCGACGTCACGGTCGGTGGCGGCGTCGGGCTTATCTTTATGGGGGCTTTGGTGCGGAGATTCGTTGTCCGCATTCGGGGGGTTAGGAGTTACTTTCGGCATAAACAACATTCCCTATTGGTGCCTACCCCTTCGCTGCTAAACGAAAAGGGTGGCAGCTGCACGCAGGTTAGCAGACCGGGGAACGTTGCAAAGCCGGCGCACCCGAAGGTGCCCTACGTACAGCCACCATCAAACCGCAGGCATAAAAACACCTGTTCGATGGATGCACGTGCAACGATAGCCGCAGGCTGCTAAACCCGACCACTGATGAGCAGTGGCCGGTCAACGATAAAACCCGTGGTCAGGCTGCACAAGCCGGCGGAGTCTGGCGTAACTGTAGGCAACGGCGCAAGGTCGTGTGGCTTACAAGAAGTAAAACCAAACGCGGTTAAACAGGTGTGGCAAGCCAGTAATACGTCTGACATAGGAGACTTCTGAAAGAGCCTTTCCAGCGTAAATTGCGGAAACGTCTGACGTTGTTTTCCGGTTTGGCGGCGGTGACGCAAAACCTGTGGGAGCGAGCCTGCTCGCGAAAGCGGTCTGTCAGTCGACATTGATATCGACTGACAGGTCCTCTTCGCGAGCAGGCTCGCTCCCACAGGGAAGTCGTAACGCCTAAAGAATTCTTTACAACTCAGTCATCCGGCATTTCCGGTGGCTTGGCGGGCTTCGCCGGTTTGGTCCCTTTCGCACCCTTGGCCGGTTCGGCTTCAGTGACCGGCGGCGGCGTGGGCACCGTGGCTTCTTTCTCGGTGGGCGGTAATTGGTCGACGGCACTGAAAATCGTCTTGAGATCAACCGCATCCGATTGCTCGAGTTTCTTTTCGCCGTCCTTGCCGACCAGAATCACCTTGGTCTTCGCGCCGGCCCCCAACTTGAGCGAACGGATCAGCGCCGCTGTGTCTTGTGGCCCCAGGTCTTTGCCTTCGCGCTGGCCCATCAAATTGAGCACGGTGTACAGGACCATGTTCCGGTCGGTGAATTCTTTGCGATTGGCCGGCTCATCCAGCGACTTTTTCAGGCTGACCCACGCAGGATCGACCGTGCTTGGAGCGATGACAATCAACGGCCGGGACCTGCCCTTGTCCATGTCCAGCGGTGAGTCGCCATCGGCGGCGAGCAAGGGGCCGGCAATCGCCAGCAGGGTTGTCAGGGTCAATGACCTGATGAGCATGCGCATCTCCTTTTGATATCCACGCTCTAATGATTGCGCATCGCGGCGTTCGTTCCGGGTGACGCACCGCAATTGTCTCTCGCCTTGACCCAAGCTTAGGTCAGGGCGGTCATTGCGCAACAGGCTGGACTAATCTCATAGCTCATACAGAAACCACCTGATCCGCCGTGAGGATTTCTCGATGAGCGCTCAGCTGAACCACACCATCGTCTGGTGTCGCGACAAGCAGACATCGGCCAACTACCTGGCAGACCTCCTCGGCCTGCCCGCCCCCGAGCCCTTCGGGCCGATGCTGATTGTCAGGTTCGACAACGGCGTGTCGCTGGATTACTACGACAATGACCCGCCGATAGCCTCCCAGCACTATGCGTTCCTGATCGGCGACGACGATTTCGATGCGGCCTTCGCGCGCCTGCAAGCCAGGAAGCAACCGTGGTGGGCTGATCCGGGCAAGCAGCGTCCCGAAGAGATCAATGACTATGGGGGTGGAAAGCGTGTGTATTTCGATGACCCGGACGGGCATCTGCTGGAGATTTTCACCCGTGAATGACTGACGCCAGAGGCAAACATCAGAACGCCAGTTTGTAGCCGATCAGCACCAGCATCGTGGCCAGGCAAGGACGCAATACTTCATCGGAGATACGGCCCGTCAGGTGACTGCCCAGGTAAATGCCCGGCAGCGAACCGATCAGCAAAAAGCCCAGCACATGCCAATCCATATTGCCCATGCTGGCATGGCCAAGACCGGCGACCAGGGTCAGCGGCACGGCGTGGGCGATTTCCGTGCCGACCAGACGGCGGGTCGGCAGCAGCGGATAGAGGATGAACAACGCCACGGTGCCCAGGGCGCCTGCACCAATGGAGGTCAGGGCCACCATGGTGCCGAGGATCAGGCCGGTGATCACGGTCAGCACATTCAAGCGCTGGCCGCTTGGGTTGTACTCGCCGCCCGCTCGTTTGTGGGCAAAGTCGAGCAAGCGTTTCTTGAAGAAAATCGCCAGTGCCGTGGCAAACAGCACAAAACCCAGCGCCTGTTTGATGATGGCGTTCATCGCGTCGGGGGAGGTTTGCAAACTGCTCAGGAACCACAGCGTCAGCGCCACCGCCGGCACACTGCCGAGGGTGAGCCAACCGGTAATCGCCCAGTCAATGTTCTTGTTCTTGCGATGCACCAGCACACCACTGGATTTGGTGATGGCGGCGTACAAAAGGTCCGTGCCCACCGCGGTGGCCGGATTGATCCCGAACCACAGCAGGATCGGCGTCATCAATGAGCCGCCGCCTACGCCGGTCATGCCGACGATGAAACCCACCACCAAACCTGCAACCACCAACCCGAAGTTAACGAAATCCATTAACACGCCCACTGAAAACGCATAAAAAATCTGGCCCGCAGCATAGCGATTTTTCTTATAACCACTTATATCGATAGGGTCTATCGTTATTCCCTAACACGCACTTTGTGGGAGCAAGCCTTTGTGGCGAGGGAGCTTGCTCCCGCTTGAGTGCGCAGCACTCACAAAAGGGGCCGCTACGCAGCCCAGCGGGAGCAAGCTCCCTCGCCACAAAGGTTCGCTCCAAAATTAGGGATCACTGCACAGGCAGGAAATTGAGGAACAGCAGACTCTGCGCGTAATTCAGGCCGATCCGTCGGTAGCGCTCGTCCAGCATCTGGGTCAGCAGGTCCAGGCGCGCGACGATCTTGCCGAACTCCACGGCGAAACTCAGGTTGCTGCCCTCCTCCGAGATCTCGTTGGAGAACAGCAAGGGTTCGCCGTTTTTGTTCTGCCGCTGGCTGAGGATCCAGGTGGCTTTCTCGATGTTACGCGCGGCGTTGTTGACGAAGGTCGGGTTGATCGCATCGGTCATGTAGAACTCGAGCCGGTTGCCGTGAGCGGTGACCAGCATGCTGCCGATGGCATAGATGAAGGCACCGACCCGGTCGCCGAGGAACTCCGGACTCATGGCGTAGCTCAGCGCCGCCAGATCCTTCTTGCCCCCCAGGGTCGGCAGCGGTTGTTGCTGTTCGATGGCCATGCGCACCTGTTTACCGGCGGTGCGGACGTCGAGGAAACCGGATTTACTCAGCTCCTGCGGGTTGCGCAGGTAGAGCTTGCTCATCAGCAGGTAGAGGCTGTCGAGGTTGTCGCGCATTGCCAGGGTGGCCATGCGGTCGACGCTGGTCTGGAGGAATTCCTGGGGCTGGCCTTCGCGAAACTGGCTGACGATTTCCCGGCCTTGCTGCTGGCTGCAACCGGTCGTGAACAGCATCGACAGGACGGCGAGCAGCAGGCAGTGGCGGCGGAGGTGCACAGCGGTGAGGGGTAAAACTCGGGCCATGGGGGCTTGGACTTGGGCATGGGCCGGCAGTGGGGATCGCCGCAGGCTGGCCAAGGATAGAGCCGTGGATTGCGAAAAAGTGCAGTGCCGGCAGTCCGTAAGTGCTGGCAAGGTGGTGTTTCAGGTGAATCGCGCTCGCAGGCAGCGGCTACAGATGGACGGAACCCATGGGCTATTCTGCTGCCAACCGAAGTATCGACTGAATGACATTAAGGAGGTTTTCATGCGGACCCTCGAACTGGCCGGCGTCAACGTACCGGTCATTGGCCAGGGCACCTGGCGCATGGGTGAAGATCACGCTCGACACGCTGAAGAAGTCGCCGCGCTGCGCCTGGGCATCGAGCTGGGCATGACCCTGATCGATACCGCGGAGATGTATGCCGAAGGTGGCGCCGAAGACGTGGTGGGCGAAGCGATCGCCGGCCTGCGCGACAAGGTGTTTCTCGTCAGCAAGGTCTATCCGCATAACGCCGGCCGCAAAGGCATACCCCAGGCCTGCGAGCGCAGCCTGCGCCGCTTGAACACCGACTACATCGACTTGTACCTGTTGCACTGGCGGGGCCAGTATCCGCTTGAAGAAACCGTCGACGCCTTCGAACGCTTGCGCGAAGACGGCAAGATCGGCCGTTGGGGCGTGTCCAATTTCGATGTGGATGACCTGCAGGAACTGGCCTCGCCGGCATGCGCCACCAATCAAGTGCTCTACAACCTGGAAGAACGCGGCATAGAATTTGATTTACTGCCGTGGAGCCAACAGCATCGGCAGCCATTGATGGCGTACTGTCCCATTGGCCAGGGCGGGACGTTGCTGGCCCACCCGACACTCAACCAGGTGGCCGCCCGTCACGGCGTGACACCGGCGCAGGTAGCGCTGGCATGGATTCTGCGACAGGATGGTGTAATCGCCATTCCCAAAGCGGTTCGGCCTGAACACGTGCATCTGAATGCGCAAGCCGCCCAATTACGGCTTGATGCCGGGGATCTGGAGGCGCTGGACCAAGCGTTTCGCGCGCCACAACGCAAACAGCGACTGGCCATGGTCTGAGCCATCGCGGTTTTGTCAGAGGGCTTCTCATGAGAAGCACCGATCAGCTCGACGCCTTCAACCTGCAGCGCTTTATCCAGGCGCAGGAGCCGGTGTTTGAGCGAGTGAAAAACGAACTCGGCACAGGACGAAAGCGCAGTCACTGGATGTGGTTCATCTTTCCGCAATTCATCGGCCTGGGCGGCAGCGAAATGTCGCAACGATATGCCATTCACTCGAGCGAAGAGGCCTCAGCCTATCTGGAACATGCATTGCTGGGGTCCCGACTGCGAACTTGCGCACAATTGGTGCTGAACATCCCGCAGCGCTCCATCGCGGAGATTTTTGGCCATCCGGACGACCTTAAATTCCATTCGTCGATGACCCTGTTCGCCCAGATCGCCCCGGATGACAGCCCGTTTCAACAAGCGCTGGACCAGTACTTCCACGGAATCCCGGACGCGTGGACATTAACGCTGCTGGACTCAAAACAGGCCCAGCTGCCCCCCAATCAGGGTTGAGAAATCGTCGTCCACGAACGGCAGGATCGCATCGGCCACCGGCTGCAGCTGCCGGGTGACGTAATGGTCGTAATCGATGGGCGCACTGCGGATCTCCAGCGGCTCGGGCCCGGCGACGGTGATCACGTAGCTGATCCAGCCGCCGTTCTGGTATTGCCGCGGCCGACCCTGCTGATCGTTGTAGTCGTCGGCGATCCGCGCCGCGCGAACATGCGGGGGTACGTTGCGCTCGTAGTCATCCAGGGTGCGGCGCAGGCGCTTGCGGTAGATCAGGCGATCGTCGAACTCGCCCGCCAGGGTTTTGCGCACGTACTCGCGCACATAATCCTGATACGGCTGGCGATGGAAGATCCGCGTGTACAGCTCTTGCTGGAATTGCCGGGCCAGCAGCGACCAGTCGGTGCGCACGGTTTCCAGCCCCTTGTAGACCATCTCGTCAGAGCCGTCGTCACGTGTGACCAGCCCGGCATAACGCTTCTTGCTGCCCTCTTCGGCGCCACGAATGGTCGGCATCAGAAACCGTTTGTAGTGGGTTTCGAACTGCAACTCCAGCGCGCTTTCCAGCCCGTATTCCTGCTGGACATGCTCGCGCCACCATTGATTGACGTGGTCCACCAGCGCGCGGCCGATCTGCGCCGCTTCCTGCTGACCGTGGGCGCGGCGCAGCCAGACGAATGTCGAGTCGGTGTCGCCGTAGATCACCGTGTGCCCCTGGGCTTCAATCAGTTGCCGGGTGCGCAACATGATTTCGTGCCCACGCAACGTGATCGACGAGGCCAGACGCGTATCGAAGAAGCGGCAGCCGCTGGAACCGAGCACGCCGTAGAAGGCGTTCATGATGATCTTCAGCGCCTGGGACAGCGGCGCATTGTGTTCGCGCTTGGCGGTTTCGCGGCCCTCGGCGACCCGAGCGACGATGGCCGGCAGGCAATGCCGGGTTCTGGAAAAACGCGCACCGCGAAAACCCGGCACGGACTCGCTGTCGTCAGGATGGCGCAAGCCTTCGATCAACCCGACCGGGTCGATGAGGAAGGTGCGAATGATCGACGGATAGAGGCTTTTGTAGTCGAGCACCAGCACCGATTCGTACAGACCCGGCTGCGAGTCCATGACAAATCCGCCGGGGCTGGCCTGCGCCGGCTTGGTCCCAAGGTTGGGCGCGACGAAACCCTGCCGATGCATCAATGGCATGTACAGGTGCGTGAACGCCGCTACCGAACCACCGCTGCGATCCGCCGGTAATCCGGTGACGCTGGCCCGCTCGAGCAGGAACGTGAGCAATTGGGTTTTGGCGAAAATCCGTGTGACCAGTTCGCAGTCCTTGAGGTTGTAGGTGGCCAGGGCCGGTTTGTCCTCGGCGAACATGCGGTTGATTTCGTCCATGCGCTGATACGGCGTACTGATCGCCTTGCCTTCGCCGAGCAGGGTTTGCGCGACGTTTTCCAGGCTGAACGAGGGAAAACTCCAGGTCGCCGAGCGCAGGGATTCAATGCCATCGATGATCAATCGCCCGGCGGCCGAGGCGAAGTAATGGTTGCGGCTGCCGTGTTCGCGCCACTGCATTTCTTCGCCGCCCCGCCCCAGTTTCAGCGGCACCGCCAGCCGTCGTGCGTGTTCGTGCAGCACGCGCAAATCGAACTGCACGACGTTCCAGCCGATGATCGCGTCCGGATCGTGGCGGGCGAACCATTCGTTGAGTTTTTTCAGCAGCAGGGTTCGGGAATCGCAGTATTCGAGCTGGAAATCCACCTCGCTGTCGACGCCATTCGGCGGGCCGAGCATGTAGACCTGGCGCTCGCCGCAGCCCTCCAGGGCAATGGAATACAGATCGCCTTGCGCGGTGGTTTCGATGTCCAGGGACACCAGCCTGAGCGTTGGCCGATAGTCGGGATCGGGTTTCATCTGCGCGTCGAGCAGCAGGCCTTCGGGATTCGGTGTGCCACCGAAGATCACCGGCGCCGTGATGAAGCGCTCCATCATGTAGCGTTCCGGTGGGCGCACGTCGGCTTCGAACGTCTCGACACCGGCCTTGCGCAGCGCGGTTTCCAGACGCATCAGTTGCCCGTGTTGCTGGCAATACAGGCCTAGCACCGGGCGATGCTCGAAATCCTGCAGAGCCAAGGGTTTGAGCTCGACGTTTTTTTCGCCGTGCAACACCGCCTCGGCCTGCTCGCGCTGTTCAGCCGGGATGAACGCCACCGACGGTTGATGCGGCAGGCGGATACGCCGGGGACCGGTCTCGGTCGCCAGCCAGAACTCGACTTCCGTACCGGCCGGGGTATCGCGCCAATGCCGGGTCAGGACGAAGCCCCGCTGTAAATCCACCACTGCAACCTCAAATCCGATTCAGGTGGCAATTCTACGCGTCATCGCAGGCGATAGCGCTCGTGATGTAGAGCCCCCCTGTGGGAGCCGGCTCGCTCCCACAGTGTTGCGCGCGTTTTGTGAGTTATTTGAAGAAAAACCGCTGAATGACGTTTTTTGCGCGTTATCTGCCGCTTTCTGCCTTGCCCTCAGCGCTTGCGTCTACGATTCTTCAAGAACAACGACAACACCCGAGAAGCCATCATGAAAACCGTCGCCCAACTGCTCAAGTTGAAAGATCAGAAAAATCAGGAAGTGCATCAGATCAAGCCCGATCACATGGTGCTGGAAGCACTGATGAAGATGGCCGAGAAGAACGTCGGTGCCTTGCTGGTGGTAGAGAATGAAGAAGTGCTGGGCATCATCAGTGAACGGGACTACGCGCGCAAACTGGTGCTGCACGGCCGTTCTTCGGTGGGCACGCCGGTGCGCGACATCATGGTGTCCCCGGTGATCACCGTGGACACCCATCAAACCGTCGATACGTGCCTGGGCATCATGTCCGACAGACGCCTGCGCCACCTGCCGGTGGTGGAGAACGGCAAGCTGATCGGGTTGTTGTCGATCGGCGACCTGGTCAAGGAAGCCATCGCTGAACAGGCTGAACTGATTCGTCAGTTGGAGCAGTACATTCGCGGCGAGTAATGCGAGCCCCTGTAGGAGCGAGCTTGCTCGCGATGGCGGTGGGTCAGTCAACACAAATGTTGGATGACCTGGCCTCATCGCGGGCAAGCCTCGCTCCTACAGGGGAATGCGGTGTTCAGGATGGCCAATGTCGCGCAAAGACCGGTGCCAGAGTCGGGTGCCGGTCGATTCGCTCCAGCCAGGCGAAAAAACCGGGGCGGGCGCTGCGCAAATGTTCCCGGCTGCCCGCCCAGCGCGTGATCACCGCCGCCAGCACATCCAGCGCGCCGGGCGGCTCATCGCCCAGATACAACTCGCCCGAGAACTGATCGGCGAACACCTCCCAACTCCAGTGCAGTCGTTCGCGAGCGCCGGCCATGAGGTTGTCTCTGGAGGGCTTGTCCGCCACGGCCAGCCAGCGCTCGGGATAGTCGATGATGCCGATCGCCGCATAACAATTGCTGACGATATACGCCATGCCACGGATGGCCTGATCGCGCTCGGCGGCGTCTTGCGGCAGCAGTTTCGACTTGGGAAACGTGAGCCCGAGATGGATCAGGATCGCCGCACTTTCGGTGAGAATGCTGCCGTCGGGCAGTTGCAAGGTCGGGATCTGCTTCAGCGGGTTGAGTTTCTCCAGGGCGTGGGCGGCCTCCGGCGTCGCCTCGACGTCGATGAAACGGTACGCAATTTCGCACAGTTCGAGCGCGGCTTCTATTGCGGCTGCGCCGGAGTTCTTGTGTCCGTAGAGCTGGTACATAAACACCTCCATTGCGATGCTCTCTTTTTAGCAGCTGACGCTGACGATGCTGGAAAATTTCTTTTTTTACCGCTGCATCCAAAGCGCTTTCCGACGGGTAGTACCTGTAGCAGCACCGTTGCTGCGCAGCGAACTACTCATTTTCGGAGAGATATTCATGAACGCCAGACAACTGATCTGCCTTGCCGGTGTGTTTGCCGCCATCCCGGCGGCGTTTGCCCAAACCAGTCTGCCGGACAGCATCAAGGTTCCGGACGGGCACAAGGTCGCCATGGAAACGACCGGGGTCGGCGAGATTACCTATGAGTGCCGCGACAAGGTCAACGCGGCCGGCCAGACCGAGTGGTTTTTTGTCGGACCCAAAGCGGTGCTCAATGATCGCAGTGGCAAACAGGTCGGCACTTACTTCGGCCCGCCGGCCACCTGGCAGGCGAAGGATGGCTCTAAGGTGACCGGCACCCAACTGGCCGTCGCACCGTCAAGTCCGGGCAACCTTCCCTATCAACTGGTCAAGGCCAATCCGGCCGAGGGCAAAGGCGCGATGAGCGGTGTGAGCTACATCCAGCGCGTGGCCCTCAAGGGTGGGGTCGCCCCCAGCGCCGAGTGCACGGCGGCCAACAAGGGCAAGCAGGAAGTGGTGAAGTATCAGGCGGACTATATTTTCTGGGCGGCCAGCTAAACCTCGGGCCCGACGCACTCCCTGTAGGAGCCGGCTTGCTGGCGATGGTGTGTCAGTCGACCTTGGGGTGGCTGACACACCATCGCCAGCAAGCCGGTTCCTACAGGGATCTGGATTGTTTGCTAGATTGCATGCGGTATGCCCCACATAACGGCTGAGATCTGTGTCCTTGCCCGAACCCATTTTCGACTACGAAGCCCATTTGGCCGCCTGCGCGCGCGGTGAGCGTCAGGCGCTGCGGGATTTGTACGTGCAGGAAAGTCCGCGGCTGCTCGGCGTCGCCAGTCGTCTGGTGCGTGACACCGCGCTGGCCGAAGACATCGTCCACGATGCGTTCCTCAAGATCTGGGCCGGCGCCGCCCGTTTCGATCCGGCGCGGGGTTCGGCCCGGGGCTGGATATTCAGCGTGACCCGACATCTGGCACTCAACTTCATCCGCGACAACCACCGCGAGATTCAGGGCGATATCGACGTGCACAATGACGCTGAAACCTTTGATGCCCAGGCCCACTCCTCACGCATCCATCTGTGCCTGGAGCAATTGGAACCGGCGCGGCGCACGTGCATCCTGCACGCCTACGTCGACGGTTACTCCCACGCTGAAATCTCTCACAAACTCGGCACCCCGCTGGGCACCGTCAAAGCCTGGATCAAAAGGAGCCTGACGGCATTACGGGAGTGCATGGGATGAGCAACCGACCTGCGGATGAAACCCCGGATCAACTCGACGAACTGGCCAGCGAGTATGTGCTCGGCACACTGTCGTCAGAGCGGCGCATCGAGGTTCAACAATGCCTGCACGACGATGCCGAACTGCGCACAGCGGTTGATACCTGGGAGCGTCGCTTGTTGGGCCTGACTGAGCTCGCCGAGCCCCGAACGCCATCGTCCCATCTGTGGCAACGCATCGAGCGCAGTGTCAACGCGTCGAGCCAGCAACCGGCGACGCCAGTGGTCGAGCAGCCATCGTGGTGGAACTTGCTACCCCTGTGGCGCGGGCTCGCCGGTGCAGGACTGGCGGCCACGTTGCTGCTCGGTGCGCTGATGCTGACGCAGACGACGGGCAAACCGACCTATCTGGTGGTGCTGGTCGCGCCTCAAGACAAGGCACCGGGCTGGGTGATTCAGGCCAGCAATCCCAGAGAAATCCAGTTGATCCCGCTGGGCGTCGCGCAGGTTCCGGCGGACAAGGCGCTGGAATTCTGGACCAAGGCCGAAGGCTGGCAGGGGCCGGTGTCGCTGGGGTTGGTAAAACCGGGGCAAACGCTGTCGATTCCGCTGGACAAACTGCCACCGCTGGAGCCTGACCAGCTATTCGAGCTGACCCTGGAGAACCCCAACGGCTCGCCGATCGGCAAGCCCACCGGGCCGATTCAGTTCATCGGTCGAGCGGTGAAGGTGTTCTGATCCCGACCGCCGATCACATCCACGCAAGGTCAGTCACCCGATTCATCATTGCCGTCGATGTTCACCATCACGTCAATGAAGTTCTCATAAAAATTCCGGGGCGTAACATTGCATCCATACCAACCAATAACACCCCGGAGCACACCCTCATGAAACGCCAACTCTTCCTCAGCATCGCTTTCTCGGTTTTTGCAGTTAACGCGTTTGCCGCTTCCTCTGCTCACCCGGTTGTCGCTGAAGGCGGCTCGGATCGTCTTATTGAAAGTCGTGTGGCTGAAGGTGGTTCCGATCGCTTGATCGAAAATCGCGTTGCCGAAGGTGGTTCGGATCGTCTGATCGAGAATCGCGTTGCCGAAGGTGGTTCCGATCGCCTGATCGAAAGCCGTGCAGTGTGAATCAATGGCTTTACCGCAGGACTCGACAAAAAACCCGGCCCAATCAGCCTAATGCCGGTCAGTTAAGCAGATTTGTAGGAGCGAGCTTGCTCGCGATGGACTTCAAGGCGACGCGTTTATCCAGAAAATACGCGTTATCGTTAACGTCCATCGCGAGCAAGCTCGCTCCTACAGGGGGCAGCTTTCGCCTAACTGATCGGCACTAGCCCATTCAGCCGGGTTTTTTTATGGGTTGTCGAGACCGGTCACTTCCCCGCTCGCGCCATGCAGCGCTGATAACGTTCACCAACCCGCTTGGCAAACCACGCCGTCGTGAGTTTGCGGGTGATTTTCGGACTCTGCAGCACGATCCCCGGTAGAACCGCACGCGGCAAAGAGCGGCCTTCAGCCTGTTCGGCCAGCTCAAAGACCCGTTGATACAACCGGGTGTCCTCGAACTCGAGGCTCTTGCCCTTCTCCAGGTGATCCCTGATGGTCGGATTGCGCATGCCCAAGCGCTTGCCGAGGGTACGCACGGCCAGCTCCGTGGCGCCGGGCATGATCGAGTCGTAGCGCACCAGATCGCCGTCCAGCGCCAGCGCAATACCCGAAGCACGGCTCACAGCGTTCTGAAACGCGGCATTGCGGCTCGCGTACCAACCGGCATTGAAATCGGCGAAACGGTACAGCGGCTGTTTGTAGCTCACCGGATAACCCAGCAAATGGGCGATGCCGAAATACATGCCGCCGCGACGACTGAACACTTCATGCCGAATCGTGCCGTCCACCGGATACGGATAATTGCGCGCCTGCTGTTCGGCGAAGTCGATACTGACCTGCATCGGGCCGCCGGTGTGCACCGGGTTGAAGCCGCCGAACAGCGTCCGCCCCATGGGCACCATACCGATGAAATTGTCGAAGATCGCGCTGAGCTCTTTTTCGCTGCGCGCAGCATTCAGCCGGTCGCTATAGCTTTTGCCATTGCTCGAACGCACCTGCAGCGCACCGCTCACCAGCAGAGCGGGAATGTGAACTTTGGCAGCACGCCGGTCGATTTCATCCCGGGCGATCTTGCCCAGGCCCGGCACCGGCGGGTCCACCTGAAAGGTCGACTCCTGCTCGGTGACCGCCAGTACGGAACACAGGTTTTGCGTAGATGGATAAATATTCTGCGCAGCAAAAGCCGCATAAATGTCCGTGGCCCAACCTTGGCGATCCACCGTTTTGGCCGGCAGCAGGCGCACGATCTCGGCCTTGACCTCCGCGGGTGGGCGAGGCGCAGTTTCCTGCGTGCGCGGAGTTGCGCAACCGGCCAGCACCAACAGTGCCGCGACACTCATGATCAATCGATTGGCTTGCATGGTGCTCCATCAAATCCGTTGAATCGGGTTAACCATACGATCAATGTCATGGCGCAGGCTATGACTCTAACGGCACGCCCCTGTTCCCGACATCGTGCGTAGCCGCTGCCGGACTTGCGAGGCTGCGGGGCTTTTTCCCGTCGGGCGGTCCGGCTGCCAGCCCTCTTTGTCTGGACCATACTGGGGTCGACGCATCGAAGAGGACAGGCGCATGAACCGTAGCGACGTACTGATCATCGGTGCCGGCCCCACCGGGCTGGTGCTCGCACTGTGGCTGAGCAAACTGGGGATCCGCGTGCGGATTCTCGACAAGACCTCGGCACCCGGCACCACTTCACGGGCGCTGGCGGTGCAGGCGCGGACGCTGGAGTTGTATCACCAGCTCGACCTCAGCGACGCCGTGATAAAGGGCGGTCATCGCGTGGCAGCGGCCAACTTCTGGGTCAAGGGCGAACCGGTGGCACGCTTGCCATTGAGCCGGGTTGGCGAGGGATTGACGCCTTATGCATTCCTCGAAATATTTCCTCAGGACGAGCACGAGCGGTTGCTGATCGAACGCCTGGAAGCCTTTGGCATACGTGTCGAACGCAACACCGAGCTGGAGAGTTTCGAGGAAACCGGCGACGGCATTACCGCACGTCTGCGCTTACCCGACGGTCAGCAGGAAACCTGTCAGGCCTGTTACCTCGCTGGATGCGACGGCGCCCGCTCGAGGGTGCGCAAAACCCTCGACACCGAATTTCCCGGCGGCACCTACCAGCAGATTTTCTACGTGGCCGACGTGCAGGCCAGCGGGCCGACGTTCAATGGCGAACTGCACGTGGATCTCGATGAGGCGGACTTTCTCGCGGTGTTTCCATTGGCCGGCGAAGGCCGCGCGCGGCTGATCGGAACGGTGCGCGACGAACGCGCCGAGCACGCGGAAACCCTGCAGTTTGAAGACGTCAGCAGCCGGGCCATCGAGCATCTGAAGGTGCAGATCGAACAGGTGAACTGGTTCTCGACCTACCGCGTGCATCATCGGGTGGCTGATCACTTTCGCAGCGGCCGCGCATTTCTATTAGGCGACGCGGCCCACGTCCACAGCCCCGCGGGCGGCCAGGGCATGAACACCGGGATTGGCGATGCCATCAACCTCGCGTGGAAACTCGCCGCCGTGTTGAGCGGCGGTGCCGCGCCGCATTTGCTCGACACCTATGAAACCGAACGCATCGCGTTTGCCCGCAAACTGGTCGCCACCACCGACCGAGTGTTCAGCTTCGTCACCGCCGAAGGCCGCGTTGCCGATTTGTTGCGCACCCGTCTGGCGCCGTTCCTGCTGCCGAAAATGGCCTCGTTCGAGACCTCCCGCGAATTCCTGTTCCGCACGGTGTCGCAGATCACCCTCAATTATCGCGGGATGCCATTGAGCACCGGCGTTGCCGGACACGTGCATGGCGGTGACCGACTGCCCTGGGCGCACGACGGTGAAGGGGATAATTTCGGGCCGCTGAAGCGCCTGAGCTGGCAGGTGCATGTGTACGGCGACACCAGCGACGAAATGATCGCCTGGTGCCACGAACATCACTTGCCGTTGCATGTGTTTGACTGGCGACCGGCGTTTGAAGCGGCGGGCCTGGGGCGCAACGGGTTTTATCTGTTGCGGCCGGATACCTATGTGGCGATTGCCGAGACGTGCTCGGACCCGAAAGTGATCGAGCGGTATTTTCGGGATCGCGGGATTCGGCCGTTTTTTGGTGCTCACTGAAAACACAGTTCAAATGTGGGCGAGCCTGCTCGCGATAGCAGTAGGTCAGACGACACTAGAGTTGACTGGACCACCGCTATCGCGAGCAGGCTCGCTCCCACAGGGGTTTTGTGTGTGTTTTTAGATCCCGGCCAGGGCCAGGTCCATCGCAAAGTAGGTAAAGATCAAATCCGCCCCCGCCCGCTTGATCGCCCCAAGGCTCTCGCGTACCACGCGGTCTTCATCGATCGCCCCCGCCTGTGCGCCGAACTTGATCATCGCGTACTCGCCGCTCACCTGATACGCCGACAGCGGCAGGCGCGAGACTTCGCGGATGTCGCGGATGATGTCCAGGTACGCGCCGGCCGGTTTGACCATCAGCGCGTCGGCGCCTTCCTGTTCGTCCATCAGCGACTCACGCACCGCTTCGCGGCGGTTCATCGGGTTCATCTGATAGCTTTTGCGGTCGCCCTTGAGCGCGCTGCCGCCGGCTTCACGGAACGGGCCGTAGAGCGCCGAGGCGAATTTGGTCGAGTAGGCCATGATCGCGGTCTGGGTGAAGCCGGCGTCATCCAGCGCCCGGCGAATCGCCTGGACCTGCCCGTCCATGGCCGCCGACGGCGCAATCACATCGGCACCGGCACGGGCCGCCGCGACGGCTTGCTTACCGAGGTTGATCAGGGTCTGGTCGTTGTCGACTTCGTGGTTGTGCAGCACGCCGCAGTGACCGTGATTGGTGTACTCACAGAAGCAGGTGTCGGACATCACGATCATGTCCGGCACTGCGTCCTTGGCGATGCGCGACATGCGCGAGACCAGGCCATTGTCGTTCCAGGTGTCGCTGCCGCTGCTGTCCAGGTGATGCGACACGCCGAAGGTCATCACCGACTTGATCCCGGCCCGGGCATAACGCTCGATCTCGCCGGCCAGTTTCGATTCCGGAATTCGCATCACGCCGGGCATGCTCTTGATCGGCACGAAGTCGTCGATTTCTTCCTCGACGAAAATCGGCAGCACCAGGTCGTTCAGGGTGAACTCGGTTTCCTGGAACAGGCTGCGCAGGCTCGCATTGCGGCGCAGACGGCGTGGACGTGCTTCGGGGAACTGGCTGGACATGGGGGTTCCTGAAATCGGAGGACGAGACGAAAGTCGTAAGGGGTCGAAAGCTTATGCCCTGTGAGCTGTCAGTTACAAACCGTGGAAGAGGAAAAACCCTTGCCTGTTTGGCAACAATTCCCGCATCCACCACAAAACACTGTGGGAGCGAGACCGGCTTGCCGGCGATGGCGGTGGGTCAGTCAACATAGATGCTGGATGATCCGGCCTCATCGCCGGCAAGCCGGTCTCGCTCCCACAGGTTTTACAGCGTCAGGGTTCCGGAGATACAGGTCACGACGGAACCACCAATCCAGATCTCATCGTCGATTTTCTCGACCTGAATACGCCCGGCGCGGCCCATCGTCAGGCCCTGGCTGACCACGTAGGACGCCGGCGCCAGCCCCTCGCCGAGCAACCACTGGGCGATCCCGGCATTCAGGCTGCCGGTGGCGGGGTCTTCCGGCATGCCGTCGCCGGAGATGAATGCGCGCACTTCGAACTGTGCATCATCGCCGTCGCGCTCCGGATGCCACGGCGCGATCACGCCGACCGCGAGACCGAGCATGTGCGCGTGATCCGGTTGCAGGTCCAGCACCTGCTGGCGATCCTCGACCATCACCGCCAGCCAGCCCGCGCCGTTATCAACCCACTGCGCCCGCACAATGGCGCCCGGTTCCAGCCTGAGCCCGCGCCGGACGCGCTCCATCACATCAGCCTCAACCGGCCCGGTCTTGAGCAGTGGCGGTGCGAGAAAAGCCAGCTCCGCCCCTTGTCGGCGCACCCGCACCAGGCCGACGCCGCACTCCTGAATGATCTCCTCGCCCTTGGGCACGCCACCGGCTTCGAGCCAGGCATGACAAGTGCCCAGCGTCGGGTGACCGGCGAACGGCAACTCGTTCAGGGTGGTGAAAATCCGGACCCGGTAATCGGCCCGGGGATCCTGCGGCTCAATGATGAACGTGGTTTCACTGAGGTTGGTCCACGTGGCGAATGCCGCCATGCGCTCATCGCTGAGCTTGTCCGCGCCGAACACCACGGCCAACGGATTGCCCTTGAGCGCGACGCGGCTGAAGACATCTACTTGTTTGAAATCGAATGAATGCATGGCCTGCCCTGGTCCTGATGAAATCGAAACATCCTATTTGGGAATTTCCAGCCCGCGCATCACCGCCGGCCGTGCGAGGAAGCGCTCCAGCACCCGCGTTACGTTCGGGAAATCCTTGATGCCCACCAGATCGCCCGCCTCATAGAAACCGATCAGGTTGCGCACCCACGGGAATGTCGCGATGTCGGCGATGGTGTAGCGCTCGCCCATGATCCAGTGGCGTCCTTGCAGGCGTCCATCGAGCACTTTCAACAGCCGTCGGCTTTCCTCGACGTAGCGTTCCCGGGGCCGTTTGTCTTCGTAATCCTTGCCGCCGAATTTGTTGAAAAAACCGACCTGGCCAAACATGGGTCCGATACCCCCCATCTGGAACATCAGCCACTGGATCGTCTCGTAACGTGCCGCCGATTCCTGGGCCAGCAATTGCCCGCTCTTGTCCGCGAGGTAGATCAGAATCGCCCCGGACTCGAACAGCGGCAGCGGCTTGTCGTCAGGACCGTGGGGGTCGAGGATGGCCGGGATCTTGTTGTTGGGGTTCAGCGAGAGAAACTCGGGAGACAGCTGGTCGTTGGTATCGAAGCCCACACGATGCGGTTCGTAGGGCAGCCCGATCTCTTCGAGCATGATCGACACCTTGACGCCGTTGGGGGTCGGCAAGGAGTAGAGCTGAATCCACTCGGGGTATTGGGCCGGCCATTTCCGGGTGATGGGGAACGCAGACAGATCGGTCATGAGAAGGATCCACGAAGAGATTGAGAGAGACGATCATAGTGTGAGCAGCCGAAGGGTGCGATGTCTGGCGTATCGATATTGATGATTAGCAAGATCAATGCATTGCAGCCTTCTGCGGGGCCGCCCCGTGTATCGTGTCCATAAATCCGCAACATCCCGCCGGTAACCTTTGCTTCAACCCGTTCAGGGTTATCGGTGGATTGCTGCGCACTCCGCCGGAATCGAACGAACGGGCTTCAGTGGACTCTGAGTGTTGCCCTTTCGGAAACGGACCGGTTCAACGACATGGAAAACACCCGACGCTGGGAGCGCGGGGTGTAAAGGTTTGTCAGCCTTAACCGAATGCGCTGAAGATTCCCTAATGCCATGATGAACCTTCTGAAATTCGTCCAACGCTTCAAGCATCGCGCGTATGTCGTGCTGCCTTCCCTGTTGGCGGCCAGTGCGCTCTTCCTGTCACTGGAATCCAGCGAAAGCCGCGCCCAACCGGTTGACGGCACCCAGACTCTGGTTTTCCTCCGTCACGCCGAGAAACCTGCCGGCGGCCTGGGCCAGCTCAATTGCCAGGGCCTGAACCGCGCTATCGATCTGGCGACCTTGCTCCCGGAAAAATTCGGCAAGGCCAATTACGTGTTTGCGGCCAACCCGACGCGCAATGTCGAGGAAGGCGAACTGGACAATTCCTACAGTTACATTCGTCCTCTGATGACCATCAGCCCCAGCGCGATCAAGCTCGGTTTGCCGGTGAACATCAACTTCTCGGCCAACGACACCAGCGACCTGGCCGCTGAGCTGCTCCACGACAAGTATCACAACGCGGTGATCTACACCGCCTGGTCCCACGGCTACCTGCCCGAACTGATCAACAAGGTCGCCGGCGAAGCCGTCGGCAAGAAACAGAAGATCACTGAAGACTGGGAGTCCAGCGACTACGACTCGCTGTTCGTGCTGACCCTGACGTGGCACAACGGCAAGGCCAGTCTGCAGAGCCACAGTTACAAGCAAGGGCTGGATAACGGTCAGCAAACCTGCCCGACTTGAGGGGTGATGGTTCAAATCTTGTAGCGGCTGTCAGGGCCTCTTCGCGGGCAAGCCTTGCTCCTACAGGTATTGCGTCGTTCGCCAGTTTTGTGAGCGACGCGAAACCTGTAGGAGCTGGGCTTGCCCGCGAAGGGGCCGGCAAAAACACCATCACCCTCACAGACTGCCCCGCTCCCGTAGATACTCGATAACCGCCCCCCGCTCCCCGGCAAACTCGATCCGCGCCCCCTTCTTCTCCCGCTGAAACGCATACATCGGGTCGTAATACTCACGCAGTAACCCTTCGATCCAGCCCCGGTGCAAATCCACCGCCCCGCTGCGCGCCTGCTCCGCCAGCGCATCCTCCATCAGGATCAACATCCGCCGGTGCCGTTCACCGCCCAGACGCTTCTGAACGTTGTTCAAGCTCTCCAGCAGACGCTCGGAAAACAATGCAAAACCTTCGTCGCCATGCACGCCGATGAACTCGGCAGACAAGTCCACCACGTAATCACGCAGGATGCGTTCAACCCGTCCTTCAAGGCTGTCTTCGAGCCAGACCATCGGAAATTGCTGCATGCCTTGATACAGCGGCAACGGCAGCGCGCAACTGCCGATCGCGCGGCTTTCGTCTTCCAGCACAAACTGCTCGATACCGCGACTGCGCTTCTTCAGCACGTCCACGGCCAGGCGGTTTTCAAAATCGATGTTGGACGGCTGGCCCGTGGCGCGCTTGCCGAAACTGGAGCCGCGATGGTTGGCGTGGCCTTCAAGGTCCAGGCCATTGCGCAGTTGCGTGAGCACTTCGGTCTTGCCGGTGCCGGTCATGCCGCCCAGCAGGACAAAATCACATTGAGCCATCGCCTGATCCATCGTCCCCAACAGGAAGCCACGCATGGCCTTGTAGCCGCCACCGACCCGCGGACAATCGATACCGGCCTCGCTCTTGAGCCATTGCTGGACGATCTGCGAACGCAAGCCACCGCGAAAACAATACAAAAGCCCCTCGGGATGATCCCGGGCAAAATCGGCCCAGGCTTGAATACGCCCAGCCTTGATCTCGCCAGACACCAACTGATGCCCCAACGTAATGGCCGCCTGCTGACCGTGTTGCTTGTAGCAGGTGCCGACCCGTTGCCGCTCGCTGTCGTTCATCAGCGGCAGACTGATCACACCGGGGAAGGAACCTTTGATGAATTCGACCGGCGCGCGGACATCCATCATCGGCCGGTCATTGAGGAAAATGTCGCGGTAATCGGTGAAGTCGCTGGCCATCAGAACACCTCGACCGCGTTCGTCTGTCGCTCGACCAGTTCACCGATCGGCGCAAGGGTCAGGCCCAGTTCGGCAGCGACGCTGAGGAATTGTTCGTTGCCTTCGGGGGTGACCGCCACCAGCAGACCACCACTGGTTTGCGGATCGCAGAGCACGCGTTTGTGCATCTCCTGCAGTCGCCCGAGTTTGCTCGCGTAGCTGTCGAAATTGCGCAGCGTCCCGCCCGGCACGCAACCCTGGTCGAGGTAATACTCGACGCCCGGCAGACGCGGCACGCGGTCGTATTCGATGCGCGCCGTCACGTGGCTGCCATCGGCCATTTCCACCAGGTGCCCGAGCAGGCCAAAACCGGTGACATCGGTCATCGCGGTGATGCCGTCGAGCTTGCCGAAACGGCTGCCGGGTTTGTTCAGGGTACACATCCAGTCGCGGGCCAGGCCGATGTCGGCGTGGCGTAACTTGCCCTTCTTCTCGGCAGTGGTGAGGATGCCGATGCCCAAGGGTTTGGTGAGGTAGAGCAGGCAACCGGCGGTGGCCGTGTCATTGCGCTTCATGTGGCGCTTTTCCACCAGCCCCGTGACGGCCAGGCCGAAGATCGGCTCCGGCGCATCGATGGAGTGCCCGCCCGCCAACGGGATCCCGGCTTCATCGCACACCGAACGCCCGCCGCGAATCACTTCCCGGGCAATCTCCGGCGCCAGCACATTCACCGGCCAGCCGAGGATTGCGATGGCCATCAACGGATCGCCGCCCATGGCGTAGATGTCGCTGATGGCATTGGTGGCGGCGATGCGGCCGAAATCGAACGGGTCGTCGACGATGGGCATAAAGAAATCGGTGGTCGAGACCACGCCGCGTTCTTCATCGATGGCATACACCGCCGCGTCATCGCGCGAGGCATTGCCGACCCAGAGTCTAGGGTCAAGGTTCTGCGCCCCGCTGCCGGCCAGAATCACTTCCAGCACCTGAGGGGAAATCTTGCAGCCACAGCCTGCGCCGTGGCTGTACTGGGTCAGACGGATCGGCTCGCTCATGGGGGGCATCTCGTGAAGTCGGTGCGGATGAGTCTACAGCAAGGTCATTTTGAGGGGCTTTAACGAACAACATAAAACCCTGTGGGAGCTAGCCTGCTAGCGATGGTGTATCAGCTACATTGATGTCGACTGACACCCCATCGCTAGCAGGCTAGCTCCCACAGGAACTGAGTTAAGGCAGCAAGATTACCTTGTCGCCACTGCCCTGATTCACTTCGGCATAGCGCTCCAGCCCTTCGGCCAACGGCGATTCAAACAACCCTTGCGGCAACGGCAACAGGTCCTGATCGAAGAACCGGCCGAACTGATCGAGCATCGCCGCGCACGCCTGCACCCCGTACAGCAGCGAGTTGATCCCCACCACCGATCCGCCCTTGCGATACAACGCCAGGGCCGGCAATTGCACCAGTCCATCCACCGGCGCGGCGATGATCGCGATGCGGCCGAACGGTGCCAACGCGGCGACCGAAGCCGGCAGCCAGAACCCGGTGGTGTCGAAAATCACGTCAGCGCCGCCGGCATAGACTGCATTCACCTGTGCGCCCAGCTCTTCGGGTTTATCCAGTTGCAGCGTCTGATAGCCCTGATCCTGCAAGTCCTTCACCTGCTCCGGCCGCCGCGCCGCCGCCAGCACCTGAGCGCCACGAACCTTGGCCAGCGCCAGCGCCGCACTGCCGACCGCGCCGCCGCCGATCACCAGCAACCGCGTCTGCGCCGTCACCAGGCTGCGCTCCAGTGCATCCCACGCCGTGGTGTAAGGCACGCCGAGGCTGGCGGCCTGCGCGAAGCTCAAGTGAGTCGGCTTGAGTGCCACGCCGTTGGCCGGCAGTTTGACGAATTGCGCATGGGAGCCGTCGGCGAAAAAGCCCAGTTCCCGGCCGGTGCCCCAGACCTCCTGCCCGATCAATGCCTGCGGACCTTCAACCACGATGCCTGCGAAATCACGACCAGGAATCCGCGGCAACGTGGTGTAGGGAAACCGCCCCAGCACGTTCTTCACATCGCTGGGATTGAG
Source organism: Pseudomonas sp. LBUM1651 (assembly GCF_059716135.1). NCBI lineage: Bacteria > Pseudomonadati > Pseudomonadota > Gammaproteobacteria > Pseudomonadales > Pseudomonadaceae > Pseudomonas > Pseudomonas sp. LBUM1651. Next base: position 4,209,720 of record NZ_CP166805.1, read on the forward strand.
GCCGGCGGCCTTGATCTGCACCAGCACTTCATCGGCGCCGGGAACGGGGGTCGGCACCTCTACATAGCGCAGGGCCGAGAGGTCGCCGGTTTTATCGAACTGCAATGCTTTCATGGGAATGTCCATCGAACAGAGGGAAGAGATTCAGGAGATCCAGCCAGTGACCAGTTGTCGGCCCATCGGCCACAATTTTTCACCGGCGAGCATGCCCAGCAGGCCCACCAGCGCGATGGCCGGGGGTGCGGGGGAACGAAAATCCAGTGCGCCGTAGAGCAAACCGACGCCCAGACCGATGACCAGCGAGATGAGGTAGCTCATGGCAAGACTCCGTGGGCAATTGAGGTATGCCCAAAGTCTAATGGCCGGCAACGGCGAGCATCGGCCAAGTGCTTCTGAATTTCGGCCAAAACACCTAATACCCTGTAGGAGCGAGCTTGCTCGCGATGGGCTATGGAACGCCGCGTTCACCCAGGAACACGCGTTATCGTTAACGTCCATCGCGAGCAAGCTCACTCCTACAGGGTCGTGCAGAACTGCGACGGCGCGACACCCAGCTCCCGACGGAACATGTCGCTGAAGCTGCTCGGCGAATAGCCAAGCTCCCGGGCAATCGTGCTGACGGCCACGCCCTGAATCAACTCGGCCGCCGCCGTCGCCAGTTGCACTTGCCGTCGCCACTCAGCGAAGCCCATGCCCAGGCCGTCCTTGAACAGCCGCGCCAGAGTACGCACGCTGGCCCCGGCGTTTTCGGCGTGTTGTTCGAAGGAAATGTCCAGCGACGGCGCAGCCATGACCGCCTGACACAGGTTCATCAGGCGCCGGTCGGAATCGTCCGGCAAGGGGATTTTCAGCAGCGAGCGCCGGGCACGTTTGAGTTCCAGCAGCGCCAGCCCCACCAGCGCTTCGTAATACTCCGGCGCGCCGTCGTCACCCTGCTCCACCAGGCCGATTATCAACTCACGCAGCAACCCGCCCACTTCGATCACCTGAACCGTGGCGTCCAGCGTCGCTGCCAACAAGGGCCGCAGGTAGATGTTGCGCATCTGCAGGTCCGAAACCACACGGATTCCGTGGGGTACGCCCGGCGGCAGCCACACCGCCCGTTGCGGCGGCACCACCAGCGCTTCGTGAGGCGTTTCGACCCACATCACCCCGCTCATCGCATACAACAACTGGCCCCACACATGCTCGTGAGGCTCGATATACAACCCGCGCGGGTAGGTGCGCGCCAGCGGTTGCACGGGCACATCGGTGTCACTCAGGTCGGGGGGCGCGGCAAGGGCCATGGGCAGCAATCATTGGGGTTTTCGGAGAATGCATGGTAACCAGCCGCACGCCTTGTCGCCACTGGCGGCCGCCGTCTGACAATCCGACTGAATTTTCCGCAGCCCCGACGATCTTTCTATTACCACAGGGAGGAATACGGGCTTTATGAACAACGCAAAACTTTTCGTCATTGAATACACCCTTCATGGCGCCCCCAAGTCTTTCATTATCCGCCTGGACAAGATGGATAATGCGGAGGCCTGGCATTGGGCGAGCTGCGACGCCGGCGTGGGTCGGATCCCGCGCTTTGGCCGGGAAAAGGTGCAGAAGACGAGTAAGCCGATGGCGGAGAAATTCGGTGTGGAAAACGTCACGTGGCGGCCGGCGAACTGACTGAGGGGAGAAAGATTCAGCAGGGATAGCTGTGCGTCTGTATCTGTATCTGTATCTGTATCTGTATCTGTATCTGTATCTGTATCTGTATCTGTATCTGTATCTGTATCTGTAGGAGCGAGCTTGCTCGCGATGGCCCCACGGGCGGCGCGTTTAACCAGAAAACACGCGTTATCGTTAACGTCCATCGCGAGCAAGCTCGCTCCTACAGTCAGCCATGGGCGCACTTGCACCCTTTGCTTGCGCATTCTTCACCGTGTTCGTGGTGCTTGGCGCACGCTTCGCAACAGTAGTGTTTGCCGTGGCGGGCGATCGGATGCTGGCCCAGTTTGCACGAGCATTTCGGGCAGTCGCATTTACTTTCACTGTCGATCATAAGTCTGACTCCATGGGTGGTGGTCGTCCGGTCTCGCGAATACGATCCGTATCACCAGTGTAGGAGCTGGCGTCAGGCCTGCCGCGTACTGCTGCGATACATGAACACCAACGCCAACCCGAGCAACACCATCGCCAATACCCGGCTGCCCGACAGCTCGATCGCCGGGTTGGCCAGCCAGCCGAAGTTATCGATCAGCATCCCCATGCCCAGTTGCCCGACGATCACCGCTACCGTCGCGACCGCCGTGCCGACCCGCGGCACCGCACCCACCATGACCATCATGTACACCACGCCGAACAACGCACCGCTGAGTTGCCATTTCGGCACCTCCAGCAGGCTCACGGCATGGGCCGGTTCGAAAAACAGGATCAGCAACCCGGTGCTCACCGCGCCCACCACGAACGTCAGCAAACTGCTGCGCAGCACGCCAACCGTTTCGCCCAGACGTCCGTTGATCGCCGCCTGCACACTCAACACCGCACCGGCGGCCACGACTACTGCCAACAAAATAATCAGATTCATCATCAACCCCGAGCAATCAGAACAAGTGCCGCGACAATCAGCAGCAAGGCCAGCCAACGTTCACCGTTGACCTTTTTGCGGGTGGCGCCGAACCAGCCGAAGTGGTCGATCAGCACGCTTTTGCCGACCTGCCCGGACAGGATCGCGATCATCGTCATCGCAATGCCGATGTGCGGTGTGGCCAGGGTCAGCACCACCACGTACATCGGCCCGAGAAAACCGCCGATCAACTGCCAGCGCGGCAACGCGTTCAAGGCCGGCCCCTGTTGCGGGCCGCTGAACAACAGCAGCAGGAACAGAATCGCCGAGCCAACGCCGAAGATGCTCAGCGTCGCCCACAAGTGCCCGACCTGGACGCCGAGGGGGCCGAGCAGACCGGCCTCTACGGAAAGGCCCATGCCGGCGAGGATGACCAGCGGCAAGAGCAGCAGCCGCAGTCCAGGCTTGGTCGCCGACGTTACAGCGACGTCGATTGAAGAAGATTGCATAAGGAAAACCTACCCGTTATCAAATGAAAAACACGCCCCCCTGTAGGAGCAAAGCTTGCTCGCGAAGGCGTCGGGTCAGACGCCGAAGATGTCGAATGGCACGACGCCTTCGCGAGCAAGCTTCGCTCCTACAGGGGACGGTGATGGCGCGCATTATCGGTTGGTGCTGCTTTGCGATAAACGGGATCATACTGACAACACTTTTGCGCAACTCGCACAGCAGGAATCGTCATGCACGGCCTCAACGAATTGGGATTCAAGGCGCTTCGGCTGTTTGTCGCGGTGCTCGATCACGGCAGCTTTTCCGAAGTCGCCCGCCGCGAAGGCCTGGCGCCCTCCTCGATTTCCCGGCAGATCCAGTTGATGGAACAGGCCCTCAGCCAGCAATTGCTCTACCGCCACACCCGCGCCGTCTCGCCCACCGAAGCCGGACGAATGCTCGGCCACCATGCGCGATTGGTGCTGGTGCAACTGGAAGAAGCCGAGCAAGCCTTGCAGGAACAACAAAGCGAACCCAGCGGACTGGTGCGGATCAACGCCCCCGTGGTGTTCGGGCAGCGGCACCTGACGCCGTGGCTCGGGCGGTTGTGTGAGCGTTATCCGAAACTGCAACTGGACATCCAACAGACCGACAGCTACATCGACCCGCTGCAGGAAGGCGCCGACCTGTTGTTCCGCATCGGCCCGCTGCACGATTCGAGCATGCAGGCGCGCATTCTGGCGCCCCATCGCTTTCAGGTCGCGGCGAGCCCGGCCTACCTCAAACGCCATGGCACCCCGCAACATCCCCAAGACCTGGCGGCGCATCAATGCCTGGCCTACAAAGGTGTGACCGGTCAGCAGCGCTGGTTTTTCCGCCAGGGTCAGCAGGACTGGACGCCCTGGTCGGTGAAAGGCCCGATTACCGGCAACCACGCCGACACGCTCACCCAGGCCGCTGAACAAGGTCTGGGGCTGGTGATGTTTCCGTCATGGCTGATTGGTGAAGCGGTGCGCAACGGCACGCTGGTGCCGGTGTTGGGGGACTATCAGGTGTCCAACAGCCTTGAGCCGCAACAGATCGCCGTGCTCTGGCCCGGCAGCCGACGGTTGTCGGTGAAGGTGCGGACGGTGATTGATTTCTTTGTTGAATGCTTTGGGCCGGTGCCGTATTGGGACAGGCCGTAGCGACCAAGTCGAACACGGACTGTGGCGAGGGGGCTTGCCCCCGTTGGGCTGCGCAGCGGCCCCAAAATCTTGCGAGCGCTGCGCACTCGAACGGGGCGATGCGGCGTTCCGACAAGCCCCCTCGCCACACAAGCCCCCTCGCCACAAAGGCATCATCAATCAGATACGGAACTGTCCGACCAGACTGCCCAAACGCTGACCAAGATCCGCCAGGCTGCGGGACGTCTGGGCGCCGAGTTGGGTTTCGCCGGCCACGTTGTCCACGGCCACCGCGATCTGATGCACGCTGCGGTTGATCTCTTCGGCCACGGCGGTCTGCTCTTCGGCGGCGCTGGCGATCTGCGCGTTCATCGAGTTGATGGTGCCGATCAGTTGGGCCATGGTGTCGAGGGACGCGCCCGCTTCGTTCGCCTGTGCGGACGTGCCGTCGCCGGCCTCGCTGGAACGGCGCATCGCTTCCACCGCCGATTGAGTACCGGCCTGCAAGCGATCAATCATGCCCTGGATTTCCTGGGTGCTGATTTGCGTGCGGCTGGCTAGTGCGCGGACTTCGTCGGCCACCACCGCAAAACCGCGACCGGCTTCACCGGCACGGGCCGCTTCGATCGCGGCGTTGAGCGCCAACAGGTTGGTCTGATCGGCAATCGAACGGATCACCCCGAGCACACTGACAATCGACGACACGTCCTTTTGCAGGCTGTCGAGGGACACGCCGCTGCTGCGAATATCGTCCACCAACGCATGAATCTTCACGATGCTGCCGGCCACCACACGCTTGGCGGCCTGGCCTTCTTCGTCGGTTTGCTGAGCGGCGACGGCGGCGTTTTGCGCACTTTTGGCCACTTCCTGCGCGGCTGCCGACATCTGGTTGATCGCCGTGGCGACCTGATCGGTCTCGTGACGCTGACGCTCCATCGCCTGATCAGAGCGGTGGGCCTGATCGGACACCTGATTCACCAGCCCGGTCAGTTGCGAGGTCATTTCAGTGATCTGGCGCACCAGGCCGTGGATCTTGTCGACAAAACGGTTGAACGAACCGGCGAGCTGGCCGAGCTCGTCCTGGCTGGTGATGGTCAGGCGCCGCGTCAGATCGCCCTCGCCCGCCGCGATGTCATCAAGGTTGGATTTCATCAGGTTCAGCGGACGCAGGATGGTGTTGGCCAACAGCATTCCGGCGGCGGCGATCACCAACAGCACCACCACGGCGATGCCGATGATGCTCAGTAACACACCTTCCATGCGCTCCTGAACCTTGGCCTCGACCACCGCCACCTGCGCTTCGATACCGTCGAGGTTGACCGAGGTGCCGACGGCCATGTCCCACTTCGGCAGGTATTCGGTGTAACCGAGTTTCGGCACCAGCACCTTGGTATTGCCGGGCAATGGCGAGCTGTATTGCAGGTAATGAGTGCCGTCCTTGGCGACTTTCACCAGATCGCGGTTGACGTAGACGCCGTTCGGATCACGGTTGTCCTTGAAACTTTGGCCCACGCCTTCAGGGCTGTTGGCCTTGAACAGGCGCACGGTGTTGGAGTCGTAGCCGAAGAAGTAGCCATCCTTGCCGTAGCTGATGCTCGACAGCAATTTGATCACCTGGGCCCGCGCCGCGTCGTCACCCGGGGCGGCAGCGTCGTAGAGCGGTTTGATCGTAGTCATCGCCACGGCCACGTAGCTTTGCAGAGTGGCCTTGGCATCGCTGAGCAGGCGCTGGCGCGTCTCCTCGACTTCCTTGTGGGCCTGTTCCTGCAGAACGAACAACGTGGTCAAACTGATGACCAGCGCAAAGAGCAACACCGGGAGGATGGCAAGGGACAGGACTTTAGCCTTCAGGCTCATGCGCATGACGGTTCACTCTTTTTATTTTATTGGCGTGGTTAAAGGCTTTAACGGCACGCCAACAAAAAACTGTAGGAGCACGGCTTGCCGGCGATGGCGATCTCAGGTACGCCATCGCCGGCAAGCCGTGCTCCTACAGGTTTGCAGATCAGAGGACCATCGCGGCCACCCAGCCAAACGCCAGCAGCGGCAGGTTGTAATGCAGGAAGGTCGGCACCACGGTGTCCCAGATGTGGTGATGCTGGCCGTCGATGTTCAGACCGGAGGTCGGGCCCAGTGTCGAGTCCGAAGCCGGCGAACCGGCATCGCCCAAGGCACCGGCGGTGCCAACGATGCACACAATCGCGATCGGGCTGAAACCCAGCTGCACGCACAGCGGCACAAAAATCGCCGCCAGAATCGGCACGGTGGAAAACGACGAACCGATGCCCATGGTCACCAGCAGACCGACCAGCAACATCAACAGCGCGCCGATGCCTTTGCTGTGACCGATCCACGACGCAGACGCTTCAACCAGCGTCTGCACCTGGCCGGTGGCTTTCATCACTTCGGCAAACCCCGAGGCGGCGATCATGATGAAGCCGATCATCGCCATCATCTTCATGCCTTCGGTGAACAGGTCGTCGGTGTCGCGCCACTTGACGATGCCCGACACCGAGAAGATCAAGAAGCCTGCCAGTGCACCGATAATCATCGAATCCAGCAGCAGCTGAATGATGAACGCCGCCGCAATGGCCACACCCGCGACCATCAGGCTCAACGGGTTGTACTGCACCGCGACCTGCTCGACCTGCTCGATCTTTTCCAGGTCGTAGACGCGTTTCTTGCGATAACTGATAAACGCTGCTGCCAGCCCCACAACCATGCCCAGCGCCGGAATGCCCATGGCATGGGTAACGTTGATGCCGCTGATGTCCACGCCGCTGCGGGCCACGTTCGCCAGCAGGATTTCATTGAGGAAGATGTTGCCGAAGCCCACCGGCAGGAACATGTACGGCGTGATCAGGCCGAAGGTCATGACACAGGCGATCAAGCGGCGATCCAGCTGCAGTTTGGTCAGCACATACAACAGTGGCGGCACCAGCAACGGAATAAACGCGATATGTATCGGCAGAATGTTCTGTGAAGCGATGGCCACCACCCACAGCAAACCGATCAACAGCCACTTGACCGAACCACCACCGTTGGCGTGCTGGCGATCGACCATGGCCAGGGCCTTGTCCGCCAGCGCATGGGCCAGGCCGGACTTGGCAATCGCCACCGCGAAGGCACCGAGCAAGGCATAAGACAACGCCACCGTCGCCCCGCCGCCGAGGCCGCTGTTGAACGCTTTCAGGGTGGCGTCGATGCCCAGGCCACCGGTCAGGCCGCCCACCAGCGCGCCGATAATCAGCGCGATCACAACGTGCACGCGGGACAGGCTGAGCACCAGCATGACGCCGACCGCGGCAATTACAGCATTAATCATCGTTACCTCAAGGCAAGCGAAATGAGCCCGGCCGGCAGTCTGCGAAGAGACGCCAGCGGGATAAGGAATGGGTTTTATTAGAGGGCGCGCACTGTGCCGCAGAGTGGGTCCGGTGTCAAAGCGCATGAGCCTAGCGGATGTGTAACGGGTTGTGATGAACCTTGTGGCGAGGGGGCTTGCCCCCGTTCGGCTGCGAAGCAGTCGCAAAACCTGACTATGTGGTGCGACTGACAGAATGCAGGGGGTCGCTTCGCAACCCAACGGGGGCAAGCCCCCTCGCCACAGGTAAACACTCTCGCCACAAAAGCTTTGGTGTACCGCATAAAGAAAGCCGAATCACAGCCGTTACAGTGCAAAGTCTCAGATATTTATCGAATAAGGACGTCTCCATGTCGCTCAGACAACTTTCCATTCAATGGAAAATCACTCTGCTGGCCGGGCTTTGCCTGGCGGGTATCGTGACCTTGCTGGTAGGTCTTTCGCTGTATCGCATGGAGCACAGCTCCGAGCTGGTGAAAGCCTCGAGCATGGAGATGCTCACCGAAGCCGCCCAGGCCCGGATCGAGTCCCAGGGCGAAAACCAGGCGCTGGGGATTCGCCAGCAGTTCATGGATGCCTATCAATATGGCCACGGCTTTTCACGTCAGGTGTTGTTCCTGCGTGAGCAGGCCGAAAAGCGCTTTCTCGATGCCTTCGACCTGCGCGAAGACCTGACCCGTCAGGTCAAGTTGGCGCTGCAAGCCAACCCTGAACTGCTCGGCCTGTCCCTGGTGTTCGAGCCCAATGGGCTGGACGGCAAGGACGAACTGTTCGCTGGACAGGCGGAACTGGGCAGTAACGACAAGGGCCGTTTCGCGCTGTACTGGTCGCAGCCGACGCCCGGCAAGGTGACGTCGATGGCGCTGCCCGAAACGGACATGGCCGACACCAGCACAGGTCCCAGCGGCGAGCCCGCCAACGCCTGGTTCACGTGCCCGCGCACCTCGCTCAAACCTTGTGTGATCGAACCCTACTTCTATGTGATCGACGGGCAGAACGTGCTGATGACCAGCATCGTGTTCCCGCTGATGGTCAACGGCAAAGTCATCGCTTCGCTGTCGGTGGACATCAACCTCAACAGCCTGCAAGCGGTCAGCCAGGGCGCGAGCAAAAAGCTTTATGACGGCCAGACCAACGTCAGCATTATCAGCCCGGTCGGTTTGCTCGCCGGCTACAGCCCGGACGCCAGCAAACTCAGCCAGCGCCTGGATGCCGTAGACAAAACCAGCGGCGCCGAACTGATCCGCCTGCTCGCCACCAGCAGCAAAACCGCAAGCCTGCACAGCAACCGGCAGTTGAAAGTGCTGTCGCCGTTCCAGCCGATCCCCGGTGGCAAGTCGTGGGGCGTGTTGCTCGACGTGCCGGAAAAAGTCCTGATCGGCCCGGCCGAAGCGCTGAAGAAACAACTCGACGACAGCAACACCGCCGGCACTTTGGTCGAACTCGGCCTCGGTGTGCTGGCGGCGTTGATCGGCCTGTTGCTGGTGTGGCTGATGGCACGCAGCGTGACCAAACCGATCCTCGGCGTGGCGCACATGCTCGAAGACATCGCCAGCGGTGAAGGCGACCTGACCCGGCGCCTGGCTTACGACAAAAAGGATGAACTGGGCCAGTTGGCTGGCTGGTTCAACCGTTTCCTCGACAAACTGCAACCGATCATCGCCGAAGTGAAACGCTCGGTGCAGGACGCCCGCAGCACGGCGGATCAGTCCTCCGCCATCGCCACGCAAACCAGCGCCGGCATGGAGCAGCAGTACCGCCAGGTCGATCAGGTTGCCACCGCCTCCCACGAAATGAGTGCCACCGCCCAGGACGTTGCCCGCAGCGCCGCGCAAGCGGCACAGGCTGCCAAGGATGCGGATCAGGCCACTCGCCGCGGATTGACGGTGATCGACCAGACCACCAACAGCATCGACAACCTCGCCGCCGACATGAGCGCGGCCATGGTGCAGGTCGAAGGGTTGGCAGCAAACAGCGAGAAGATCGGTTCGGTGCTGGAAGTGATTCGCGCCATCGCCGAACAGACCAACCTGCTGGCCCTCAACGCCGCCATCGAAGCCGCCCGTGCCGGTGAAGCCGGCCGTGGTTTTGCCGTGGTGGCCGACGAGGTGCGCAACCTGGCGCGGCGTACCCAGGAGTCGGTTGAAGAAACCCGTCTGGTGATCGAGCAGCTGCAGAGCGGCACCCAGGATGTGGTGGGGTCGATGAACAACAGCCATCGTCAGGCCCAAGGCAGCGTCGAGCAGGTCAGCCAGGCGGTCACGGCGTTGCGGCAGATTGGCGACGCGGTGACGGTGATCAGCGACATGAACTTGCAGATTGCGTCGGCGGCGGAAGAACAAAGCGCCGTGGCGGAAGAGATCAACAACAACGTGGCGACGATTCGGGACGTGACCGAGTCGTTGTCGGGGCAGGCGAATGAGTCGGCGCGGGTGAGTCAGTCACTCAATAGCCTGGCGAATCAGCAGCAGAGTTTGATGGATCAATTCCGGGTTTAACGCCAATCCAATGTGGGAGCGAGCCTGTGTGGCGAGGGAGCTTGCTCCCGCTGGGTCGCGAAGCGGCTCTAAAAGTTTTGCGACTGCTTCGCAGCCGAGCGGGAGCAAGCTCCCTCGCCACACAAGCCCGCTCCCACAGGGTTATTGGTTGGCTTCGGATCGGTGTCAGCGTTTGGGGAGTTCTATTACCACCTTCAACCCGCCCCACTCGCTCTCCTGCAACCGCAACACCCCGCCCCACGTGTCAACGATGTCGCGCACGATCCCCAGCCCCAACCCATGCCCATCCGTCTGTTCATCCAGGCGCGTCCCCCGGCTGAACACCTGATCGCGCTGGTCCTCGGGAATCCCCGGCCCATCATCTTCCACGCTTAACTGAAATCCTTCAGCCGTCTCGACCACGCTCAACCGCGCCTCGGCATCCGCCCATTTGCAGGCGTTGTCCAGCAGGTTGCCCAGCAGTTCCAGCAAGTCTTCGCGATCCCACGGCAACTGCAAGCCGGCCGGTGCGCGATAGCTCAGTTCAAGGTGTTCGCCGTGGATCATGTTCAACGTGGCGAGCAATCCCGGCAGTTCCGCATCGCAATCAAACAACGCCCCCGGCAGCGCATCGCCGGACAGCCGGGCGCGATTGAGTTCGCGATTGAGTCGCTGCTGAACCTGTTCCAGCTGTGCCTTGAGGATCTTGCGCAGCTCGGGATGGGCATCGAGTTTTTCGCTGGACGCCAGGCTCAATAACACCGCCAGCGGGGTTTTCAAGGCATGCCCGAGGTTGCCCAGCGCGTTGCGCGAACGCTTGAGGCTATCTTCGGTGTGCGCCAGCAAATGGTTGATCTGCGCCACCAGCGGTTCAAGCTCCACCGGCGCCTGATCATCCAGTTGCGAACGCTGCCCCTGCTGCAACTGGGCAATCTGCTCGCGGGCCCTTTCCAGTGGGCGCAAGGCGCGGCGTACGGTGATCCGCTGCAACAGCAGAATCAGCAACAGCCCCGCCAACCCCAGGCCCAGACCCACTTGCTGCATGCGCTTGAAACTGTCGCGCACCGGTGTGTAGTCCTGGGCGACGCTGATGGAAATCGACTGGCCCAAACGGCGATAGTCCGAACGCAAGACCAGCAATTGCTGGCCTTCCGGCCCAAGTTGCAGGTTGCTGTGCAGGCCGGGATGGTCGAGGCGCGGCAATTCCTGATCCCACAACGAACGCGAGCGCCAATGGCTGTCGGCAAAATCGATGCGGAAGTAATGCCCGGAAAACGGGCGCTGATAGGCCGGCGACAGGTGCCGCTCATCCAGTTGCAAGCCCTGGGGTCCACGCACCAGCGCCACCAGCAAGTCTTCGCTGTCATTGCGCAGTCCCGCCTCGAGGTAGCGCTGCAAACCCACTTCGAACAGCCACAGACTGGTTTGCGCCAGCACCAGGCCGACGATCACCATCACGCTGATCAGCCCCAGGCTCAAGCGGCGCTGGATCGACCTCACTGCGCTTGACCGCCAAACAGATAACCCTGACCGCGACGGGTTTCGATCACGCTGCGCCCGAGCTTGCGTCGCAGGTGATTGACGTGGACTTCCAGCACGTTGGAATCGCGCTCGGTTTCACCGTCGTAGAGATGTTCGGCAAGGTGGCTTTTGGAGAGGATCTGCTCGGGGTGCAACATGAAATAACGCAGCAGGCGGAATTCTGCGGCGGTGAGCTGGATGTCGGCGCCGTCGCGGGTCACGCACTGGCGGCCTTCGTCCAGGTGTAATCCCGCCGACTGCAGCGTCGGCTGATTGACCTTGCCGTGGGAGCGGCGCAAGAGCGCCTGGATGCGCAAGTGGAGTTCTTCAGGATGGAAAGGTTTGGTCAGGTAATCATCGGCGCCAGCCTTGAGGCCTTCGATCCGTTCGGCCCAGGAGCCGCGCGCCGTCAGGATCAGCACCGGCGTGGCCAGCCCGCCCGCGCGCCATTGCGCCAGTACGTCGAGCCCCGGCAAACCCGGCAAACCCAGGTCGAGGATGATCAGGTCATAGGGTTCGCTGCTGCCCTGATACACCGCGTCACGGCCATCGGCCAGCCAGTCCACGGCGTAACCCTGGCGGTTGAGGCCGGCGATCAGTTCGTCGGCCAGGGGCACGTGGTCTTCCACCAGCAGCAATCGCATCGGTCAATCTTCCTTGTCTTTCAGTAACTGGCCAGTGATGGCGTCGACGTCCAGCTCACGCACCACGCCCTCGGTGGTCAGCAACTCGACTTCATAAATGTAGACGTCGTGTTTCTCTTCGAGCTCGGCTTCCAGCAGTTTCGACCCGGGATAGCGGTCCATTGCCTGCTTCAACAACTGCTCGAGCGGCATGATCACGCCCCGCTGACGCAGGCGCAGGGCTTCGTCCTGATCCAGGTCGCGGGCCATGACCACCGAGCAAAACGCCAGAAGCACCAGCGCCATGCGTGAAAATGAACACACCTTCATTACGTATCCTGATGATCCTTGAGAACCTGCCCGCTGACAGCGTCCAATTCCAGGTCCCACTCAATGCCTTGTGGGTCGCGCAGCTCCACCTGATAGATGTACTTGCCGTACTCTTCTTCCAGCTCGGTTTCGGTGACTGTCGAGCCCGGGTGTTTGGCCAATGCCGTGGCGTTGAGCTTCTCGAAAGACACAATGGTACCAGCGTCGCGCAGACGCAGGGCTTCGTCGGGGCCCAGGTCACGGGCGTGGGCGAGGCTGGCGGTCATGGCGATGATGGAGGCGGTGAACAGGGCAGTCAGGGTTTTCATGGGGTGTCTCCGTATTTTTTTATGTGTTGCGTACGGGGGGCACCTTAGCGATTCGAACTTAATTGAAACTGAATTGCCATCATCAAGGATGGCATCACGCTATCGCCGACATACGCAAAACCTGTAGGAGCACGGCTTGCCGGCGAAGGCGTCCTTGAAATCGCCTTCGCCGGCAAGCCGTGCTCCTACAAAGTCGTGGTGCGGCATCGAGTGCGAGGTATTGCCGCCCCCTGCAGCCACACTGTCTATAATCCCCCGCTTGCCAGACATCGAGACCGGTATGACCGCCATCCACATCAAATTCCCCTCCCTGACCCTCAAGGCCGGCCCTCGAGCCTTCGCGCGCATTCGTGAAAACGGTTTGAACGCCGCCGATGTCGGCACGCTACCCGGCGCCGCCGGCGGGCCAAAGGCGTTGGGAATTCAAGGTCTGGACCTGGCGCTGTTCGGCGAATGGCTGCCTGCCGCGCCGCGTGAACGGTCGCTGATCGGCGCATCGGTCGGCTCCTGGCGCTTTGCCAGTGCTTGTCTACCGGATGCAGCCGAAGGCCTGCGCCGTCTCGGTCACCTGTACACCGAGCAGAATTTCGCCAAGGGCGTGACCATGGCGCAGATCAGCCAAAGCTCCCAGCGCATGCTCAATGACCTGCTCGACGGCCGCGACGCCTCGATTCTGAGCAACGCCAATTACCGACTGAACATCATGGTGGTCAAAAGCCACGGCCTGCTCGCGGACGATCATCGCGGTCGCCTCGGGCTGGGCCTGTCGTCGGTGATTGCCGATAACCTGCGCGGTCGCGCGCGGCTGTCGCGGCATTTCGAGCGGCTGATCATCCACGACCCGCGCCTGGCGCCACCGGTTCATGCGCTGAACGACTTCCCGTCACGCTTCGTCGCGCTGAATGCCGGCAACCTGCGTCAGGCCTTGCTCGCCTCGGGTTCGATCCCGATGGTGATGGAAGGCGTGCGCGACCTGCCGGGCGCCGGCGCCGGAACGTTCCGCGATGGCGGTCTGCTGGACTATCACCTCGACTTGCCCTACAGCGGCAACGACATCGTGCTGTATCCGCACTTCACCGACCGGGTGATCCCCGGCTGGTTCGACAAAACCCTGCCGTGGCGCCGCGCCTGCCCTGCTCGATTGCAAGATGTCCTTTTGCTGGCACCGTCGAAGGAATACCTGGCGCGCCTGCCCTACGGCAAACTGCCGGACCGTAACGACTTCAAGCGCTTCATGGGCGATGCGCCGAGCCGGCAGAAATACTGGCGTGCGACGATGGATGAAAGTCGCAGGCTGGGCGATGAATTTCTCGAACTGGCCGCCAACGGTCGCCTTGGCGAGCGCTTGCTGACCCTTTAGTCAGGACAAACTGTTAAACTCGCCGCCTGCCCACATCGCCGCGGCGATCGCCACCTGACAGAGCTGAAAAAACTGTGGAAATCTTCAAAGAGTTTACCTTCGAATCCGCCCACCGCCTGCCCCACGTCCCGGACGGCCACAAGTGCGGCCGCCTGCACGGTCACTCGTTCAAAGTGGCGATTCATTTGAGTGGCGATCTTGATCCGCATACCGGCTGGATTCGTGACTTCTCGGAGATCAAGGCGATCTTCAAACCGTTGTATGAGCGGTTGGATCATAACTATTTGAATGATATTCCGGGGTTGGAGAATCCGACCAGTGAAGTGTTGGCCAAATTCATCTGGGCCGAACTCAAGCCATTGCTGCCGGAACTCAGCGCGATCCGTATTCACGAGACGTGCACCAGCGGTTGCATCTATCGCGGCGAGTAAACCAGACAACACAAATTCCTTGTGGGAGTGAGCCTGCTTGCTCCCACAAAGAACCTGCGTTTCGTCAGTGATGTAAAAAACAGCCTTCATCGGCTAATGCCGGTCAGTTAAGCAGATTTGTAGGAGCGAGCTTGCTCGCGATGGACTTCAAGGCGACGCGTTTATCCAGAAAATACGCGTTATCGTTAACGTCCATCGCGAGCAAGCTCGCTCCTACAGGGGGCAGCTTTCGCCTACCTGATCGGCATTAGCCTTCATCGGCTGTTTTTTTATGCCTATGCTTTTTGGCTTGCACCCGCCAAGAGGACGCACCCATGACTGACTGGCCGCTGGCTCAGACCTTTCGCTTCAACGGGCACTCCGTTCGCTACGCCGTACGGGGCGATGGCCCGCCACTGGTGTTTGTCCATGGCACGCCCTTCTCTTCCTATGTGTGGCACCGGATTGCGCCGCACTTCATCACGTCGCACCGGGTGCACTACTTCGACTTGCTGGGCTATGGGCTGTCCGAAAAGATCGAGGGCGATGTGTCCCTTGGCGTACAGAACGAGCTGTTGGCGCAACTGCTGGAACATTGGGGCCTGGAGTGTCCCGATGTGGTGGCCCACGATTTCGGCGGCGCCACGGTGCTGCGCACGCATCTGCTGAACGGTAAGAATTACCGCAGCCTGACACTGATCGACCCGGTGGCGCTGACGCCCTGGGGTTCGCCGTTTGTGCAGCATGTGCGCCAGCATGAGGCGGCGTTCAGCGGGCTGCCTGATTACATTCAGCAGGCGATCGTGCCGGCCTATATTCGCGGGGCGATCAAGCGGGAAATCCCCGACGAGGAACTCGCCCATTACGTCCAGCCGTGGCTGGGCGATCCGGGGCAAGCGGGGTTTTACCGGCAGATCGCGCAAATGGATGAGCGCTATACCCGCGAAGTTGAAGGGTTGTACCCGACGGTTCGTTGCCCGGTGCAGATTCTCTGGGGTGAAGATGACCAGTGGATTCCCATCGAGCGTGGCCGCGCACTACAGCAGATGATTCCGGGGGCGCAGTTTCACCCAATCCCCAATGCCGGGCATCTGGTTCAGGAAGATGCACCGGAGTCCATCATTGCGGCGCTGCTTCGGTTCCTGCCTGAATCCCCCTGAAAACACTCGATTCCTTGTAGGAGCCAGCTTGCTGGCGATGGCGGTGTGTCATTCGGCACACATGTTGCCTGTCATACCGCTATCGCCAGCAAGCCGGCTCCTACAAAGGATTGTGTTTCTTCAGCCGTTCCGCCGATCAATGGCGGGCTTTTTCTATCGCTGCCGTGGTCAATATTCACGTCCGGCGATGCTCGATTGCCGCGGCCGCGCTAACGTAGGGTACTGACGGGCGTATTCGGCGCACCTAGCGCCAACGCACTACTACAAGATCTTCTAAAGGATTCGCCTGATGCACATCATCAACGCCCGCCTGCGCAACCAAGAAGGCCTGCATGAATTGCACCTGGAAAACGGCCTGATCAGCAACATTGCCCGTCAGACCGAAGCGCCGACCCTGGGCCCCGATGATCTGGACGCCGGCGGCAACCTGGTGGTGCCGCCCTTCGTCGAACCGCACATCCACCTCGACGCCACGCTGACTGCCGGCGAACCGCGCTGGAACATGAGTGGCACGCTGTTCGAAGGCATCGAATGCTGGGGCGAGCGCAAGGTAACGATCACCGAAGAGGACACCAAGACCCGGGCAAAGAAAACCATCCAGACCCTGGCAGCCCACGGCATCCAGCATGTGCGCACCCACGTCGATGTCACCGACCCGCAGCTCACCGCGCTGAAGGCGATGCTCGAAGTGCGCGAGGAAAGCCGGCACTTGATCGACATGCAAATCGTCGCGTTCCCGCAGGAAGGCATCGAGTCATACCGCAACGGTCGCGAGCTGATGGAAGAAGCGATCCGCATGGGCGCGGACGTGGTCGGGGGGATTCCGCATTTCGAATACACCCGCGATCAGGGCGTGAGCTCGGTGAAATTCCTCATGGACCTGGCCGAACGCACCGGTTGCCTGGTGGACGTGCATTGCGATGAAACCGACGACCCCCATTCGCGCTTCCTCGAAGTGCTGGCAGAGGAAGCCCGCAGCCGCGACATGGGTTCGCGGGTCACGGCCAGCCACACCACGGCCATGGGTTCTTACGACAACGCTTACTGCGCCAAACTGTTTCGCCTGCTCGGGCATTCGGGGATCAGTTTTGTCTCCTGCCCGACCGAAAGCATTCACCTGCAAGGGCGCTTCGACAACTTCCCGAAACGCCGCGGCGTGACACGGGTGAATGAGTTGCTCGAGGCAGGCATGAACGTCTGTTTCGGCCAGGATTCGATCGTCGACCCGTGGTATCCGCTGGGCAACGGCAACATTTTACGGGTGCTCGAAGCGGGTCTGCACATTTGTCACATGCTGGGGTATCGCAACCTGCAAAGCGCGCTGGACCTGGTGACCGACAACAGCGCCAGGGCCATGGCGTTGGGTGAGGGTTATGGGCTTGAGCGCGGACGGCCGGCGAATTTGCTGATTTTGTCGGCGGACAGCGATTACGAGGTGATCCGCAGTCAGGGGTTGCCGCTGTATTCGGTGCGCGGTGGGAAGGTGTTGATGAAGCGGCAGATGCCGGTGGTGGAGTTTTTTGGCGATCAGGGCTGAATGTTGCGTCGACAGAGCTGACGCCTTCGCGGGCTAGCCTCGCTCCTACGGGTTCTGCGCTGACCTTGTAGGAGCGAGGCTTGCCCGCGAAGGCAATCTCGAATTCAACCCATCAACCGCGCCGTACCAAAAAGGCTGACCCGACTCAATTCACCCTGCTCTTCCTCCAGCAAAACCGGCGCTGTACCACCAGGCATCACCACGTTTACCTCACCCGCCGCCACCCAACCCACCCGCCACGCCGCACACGCCACCGCGCTGGCACTGGTGCCGGACGACGCGGTCGGGCCTTCTCCACGTTCAAACACTCGAGCGACAACTCGCCCTTCTGACTCGCGCATCGCCCATTGCAAATTGATACCCACCGGACACGGCCGCCCTGCTCCGATCGGCACGGCGTAGGCAATTTGCGTCAAGCCTTCGGACAATCTCGCTTCGCGCATCTGCTCATTGGCCGGCAAGGCTTCGGCATCGTTCACAAGCGTCACGCAGTGCGGATTGCCGACCCGCACGAACTGGCTGCGGGACCAGGCCGGTTCCAGTGCCGACAGCGGTTGTACATGGCTGAGTTCGCGACCGTTCATTGTCACCCCTTCAACCCCGTGAGCGCTGACCGCCTCCGGCCCGAACGCCGGTTTGCCCAGATCCAGCCAGAAACCCTGCACGCCCTCGATCTGCGCGGCGCTCACCGACGTTTCGCCCGGTGAAGGCGTATCGGCCTTGTCGTGATGAACCCTGAGCACACACGCCTCGTTATCCGGAAAAAGCCCCTGATCACTGAGCGCCCGGGAAAAAATCGTCAGCCCGTTGCCACTGCGCTCAGCCAAAGTCCCGTCGGTGTTGACGATCAACAGATCGAACGGCGGCGCTGATTGAAACGGCCCCACCAGCAGTCCATCGCAGCGATGATCCTTGCTGCCGGCCGGTTGCGTGCCCGGCGCCCAGGCGCAGAACGCCTCGATGGCCGACATGGCCCACGCCGCGCGGGTTTGCGCCGCCAGACCGGCCTGTTCCGGTAAATCGATCCCTTCGCGACGCACCGCGTCAGGCGCCACTACCGCATAGATATTGCCTCGAGCATCGTAGAACGGCGTCATGGCGCCTCCCGCATAACCTTCGCAGGCGTGCAACATATCGCGAAACCGCGACTGGCTGTGCAAGGATGTCACCCTGCCGGAACGCGAAACCGTCCGGACGCTGATCGAACCTCACCGGTGCGTCACTGTCCCTTGGGGACGCGACGTTTTTTGCCAAGGATCGATATGACCAACCTCAACACCCAGACCACCTTCGTGCCTGGACGCCTGGAACAGATGTCCACGCGCGTGGCTTTTTTCATCGCAGGGTTCGGGATTGCCGCGTGGGCGCCGCTGGTGCCTTACGCCAAGGCGCGGGCCGGGCTGGATGAAGGAACCCTCGGTTTGCTGTTGTTGTGCCTGGGGGTGGGCTCGATTCTGGCGATGCCGATGGCCGGGATTCTGGCCACGCGTTTCGGCTGCCGGCGGGTGGCGGTCGGCGGAACCTTGTTGATCTGTGCGGCGCTGCCGCTGTTGGCGACGGTGTCGTCGATTCCGGCGCTGATAGCCGCGTTGTTCATGTTCGGCGCGGGCCTGGGCACGGTGGATTCGACGGTGAACCTGCAAGCGGTGATCGTCGAACGGGCCAGCGGCAAGACCATGATGTCGGGTTTCCACGGGCTGTTCAGCCTTGGCGGAATTGTCGGTGCAGCGGGCGTCAGCGCCTTGCTCGGCTTTGGGGTTTCGCCGCTGGGGGCGATGCTGGTGGTCGTCGTGCTGCTGCTGATCGCGCTGTGCAAAGCCGCGCCGCACTTGTTGCCGTATGGCAGTGAAAGTTCGGGGCCGGCGTTTGCCGTTCCCCACGGCATCGTGCTGTTCATTGGCGGAATGTGCTTCATCGTGTTCCTCGCCGAAGGTGCGGCGCTCGACTGGAGTGCGGTATTCCTGGCGCAGGAGCGCGGGATCGACACGGCGTATGCAGGTTTGGGCTACGCCGCGTTTGCCTTGACCATGACCGTGGGCCGGTTGACTGGAGACGCGATTGTCCACCGCCTCGGGGCAACACGAGTGGTCGTGTTCGGTGGGCTGACGGCCGCCGGGGGGCTGTTTCTGGCGACATTCGCACCGAGCTGGGAGCTGGCGCTGGTGGGTTATGCGCTGCTGGGGGCTGGTTGTTCGAACATCGTACCGGTGCTGTACACCGCCGTGGGCAAACAGACGGTGATGCCGGAAAGCGTTGCCGTACCGGCCATTACGACGCTGGGTTATGCGGGGATTCTGGCAGGGCCTGCGGTGATAGGGTTCATCGCCCACGGCAGCAGTTTGAGTTTTGCTTTTGGATTGATGGCGGTGTTGCTGGTGGCCGTGGCCATTGGCGGGAAAGTGTTGAAAGTCTGAAAAGCATCGCGATTAATTGTGGCGAGGGAGCTTGCTCCCGCGGGGCCGGTCCGCGTTCGGGCGAAGCGGCCCCAAAAAATGGGACTGCTGCGCAGTCCAGCGGGAGCAAGCTCCCTCGCCACAGGTTAATCATCGCTCGTTCTATTTCTTACCTCAGGGCGTTAGAACCCGACACTGGCCTGCACAAAGAACGTGCGTGGCGCGCCGACGTACATGCCCGAGTTGTTGTCGCTGGAGCGGGTGAAGTACTGCTTGTCGAAGATGTTTTTCACCCCGGCACCGACTTTCAGGTTCGACAGTTGCGCGCCGAAGTCATAACCGCCTCGCACGTTCCAGGTGACGTAACCCGGAATGTCGCCGTACTGGCCGTCGGCGGTGCCTTCGGTGATGTAGTTGTTGGAGAAGCTGCCATCGGCATTGACCGCAACGCCCGGTGAGCGCTGTTTGGACTGGGCAAACGCATCGAGGTTGTAGGTCCAGCGGTCGATGTCGTAACGCAGGCCGGCGGTCGCCACCTGACGCGAGTAGAACGGCAGGTCGCGGCCCTTGAAGCCGGGAATCTCGCCTTCATAAACGGCGCGCGTATAGGTGATCCCCGCGTTGGCTGTCAGGCCGTCGAGCCGTGGGTCCAGTGCCGCCATGTCGTAGTGAACCGAAGCCTCGATGCCCTGGTGCGTGGTTGCGCCAAGGTTGGTCCAGCCCGCGTCGTTACTGATGTACTGCAACTCTTTATCGAAGTCGATGTAGAACAGCGTCACTTCGCCGCCCCACACGTCATCGTTGTAACGCGTGCCGACCTCATAGGTCTTGGCCTTCTCCGGCTCCAGGCCATTGGCGGGTTCGTCACCCGCGCCACCCTGGCCGAGCTGGAAATACTGCAGGCTGCCGAACGAGGTTTCGTAGTTGGCGAACAGCTTCCAGGCATCGGAGATGTGATACATCACGCTCAAGGCCGGCAGCGGCTCGTTGCTTTCGATGCTGCGGTTCTTTTCCAGCACGCGCTTGCCGGCGGTATCGAGCACGGGGCGATCGTGCCAGTCGGTGCTGATGTGTTCGAAACGGATGCCGGGCGTGATGGTCCAGTTGCCGACGTCGATTTTGTTATCGATGTACACCGAGTTGGCTTCAGTGCCGCCGGTGCGGTCCTGATAGGCATGGCCGTCCGAGGCCTTGGTCGCGACCGGCTCGTTGTTGACCAGTGCCAGACGGCTGGCCTCTTCGTGCATGGCTTCCTTGAGGTAGCGATAACCGACGCTGACTTCCTGGGTGGTCGAGCCGACGTCGAACACATGGGACACCCGCGGTTCGATGCCGAGGGTGTAGTAAGTGCGCGGGAACGAGCCGAGGGTCTTCTGATCGCGGGCGGCGATGTTGCTGCCACGGAAGCTGTCGGAGTAGTAGGTCAGCACTTCGGCCTGGGTGCGGTCATCGATCTGCCGCGCCCACTTGAAGGAAATGTCCTTGCGACGTCCGCTGAAGTTGTCGTTGTTGCGGTCGGACTGAAACGGATTGGCGTCGTATTGCGCCTGGGTCAGGCCACCGGGCATGTCGGCGCTGGCGTCGTAGTAATGCAGGTTGAGGCTGAAATCGTCGACATCGGTCGGTGCCCAATGGGTCTTGAGAATCACGTCGTCGATGTCGTTGCCATTGTTGCGCTCACGGTAACCGTTGCCGTTCACGCCCGAGTACAACAGCGCCACGCCGATGCCGTTGTCCGCCGTGCCGCCGGCAAACGCGGTATCGATGTGTTTCCAGCCACCGTGCTGGGAGGTTTCCAGGGTGGTGCCGATTTCGGCGGAGGCTTTTTCCGGGATGGCGCGGGTCACGAAGTTGATCACACCGCCGACGTTCTGCGGCCCGTAACGCACAGAGCCGGCACCGCGAACCACATCGATGCTGTCGAGGTTGCCCGAGGAGATCGGCGCCATCGACAGCTGTGGCTGGCCGTACGGCGCGAACGCGGCTGGCACGCCGTCGATCAGCACGGTGGAGCGTGGCGACAGGCGCGACGTCAGGCCACGTACGCCGACGTTCAGGGAAATGTCGCTGCCGCCGGTGCCGTTGGCTTCCTGCACTTGCACGCCGGGCACACGTTTGAGCACGTCGCCGACGTTCATCGCACCCTGCTCGACCATGGCTTCGCGGCGAATCACCGTACGCGCGCCGGGGTGGTTTTGCACCACGGCGGCATCGGCGTCACCGAGCCAGTCGCCGACCACTTTGATGTCGGTCACGCCCAGTTCCAGCGGGCCGTTTGCAGCCGAAGTCGGTGCAGGCATCAACGTGACCGAACCTTCGTCGATCTGGTATTGCAGACCGCTGCCTTGCAGCAGTTGGCGCAGCGCGTCTTCTGGCGAGAGGTTGCCGTCCACCGCCGGGGCTTGCTTGCCGGCCACCAGCTCAGGGCTGAAGAACACCTGAAGCGAGGTTTGCTGGCCCAGTTCACTCAGCGCCTGACCCAAGGGTTGCGCCGGGATGTGGATCGCGTCGGCAGCAAAGGCCTGAGGCAGCGCAACGTTGACCGCCAGCGCAAGGGCCAGCGGCAACCAAGGGCGTCTGTTGTTTCTAGCAGCGTTGTTTTTAGCGGTGGATTTTTTCACGTCGAACGTAGTCCTGTGGATCGCAAGAGTGTGCGCTTGTTAATGCAAACCAGTTGCAGTTGGACAGGAAGACGATCAACTCGAAAAAAACCTGAATCTATTTTGAAATTATTTCCTGACTGCCGTCATCGAGGGTGCGCACGGCCACCGGCAGGATGTTCGGCAAGGCCTTGAGCAGCGCGTCGGTGTTATCGGACTTGAACACGCTGGTCAGGCGCAAATTGCCGACCTTGTCGTTGCCGACGGTGAGGGGTTTCTCCCGATAGCGCGACACTTCCTCGGCCACTTCGGCCAGGCTGGCGTTGTTGAACACCAGTTTGCCGCTGCGCCAGGCGGTCAGTTCCGCCGGGTTGACGGCATATGCCGCCGCGACTGTGCCTTGGGCATCGACGCGGGTACCGAGGCCGGCGGTGAGGCTGATGAATTCGTTGTCGGTCGCACCGCGCCCCTGAACCTTGACCGTGCCCTGCTCCACCACGACCCGGGTTTCGCCGACGCTGCGACGCACATCGAAGCGGGTGCCGGTGACCGTGACCTTGCCGCTGCCCGCCTGGACCACGAACGGTCGATCACTGTCGTGCGCGACGCTGAACATCGCCTCGCCCTCCGTCAGCTCAATACCTCGATGGCCTTTTTCATAGCGCACCTGAAGGCGGCTGCGGCTGTTCAGATCAATCACCGAACCGTCCGGCAACGCCACTTGGCGACGTTCGCCCAGCGCCGTCGAAAACTCGGCGGTGTAAGGCGTGGGTTGATTCAAGCCGCTGAACAACCCCAGGCCGAGCGCCACGGCCAATACACTGGCGGCCACCGCATAACGCAGCAACGGACGGCGTTTGCTGCGGATCGGCGGGGTTTCACACAAGGCTTGCAGACGCGCGGCGGGCACAAGATCCGCCGCCGACCACAAGCCCTGAAGCAATTGAAATTCGTCACGATGCTGAGGGTGCTCATTCAGCCACAGCTCGAAGCGTCGATGTTCTTCGACGTCGACGGCCGGTTCCTGCAAACGCACAAACCACCGCGCCGCCTCATCGCGAACCGTTGTTTGCCCGCACGCGCAATCACGAGTATCCATCATGGAAGTTCCTGTTTGGCTGGGGGTGAGAAGGCGCGGCCGATCATGGTTGCAAACCGTCGAGGCGGTCGCGCAGATGCCGCAGGGTGCGGATCATATACTTTTCCACCATGTTCTTGGACAGTCCCAGGCGTTCGGCGATTTCGGCCTGGGTCAGGCCTTCGATCTTCTGCCAGACGAACACATTGCGACAATTGACCGGCAGCTCGGTGAGCGCCCGTTCGATGGAATCAGCCAACTGGATCGCCTGCATGAAATGCTCCGGGTCGCCGGACGACGACACACTGTGATCGATCGCCTCCGACTCCATGGCGCCCCGTCGATCCTCACGCCGATAACCATCCACCGCGATGTTGCGCGCGGTCTGGTGCAAATACGCCCGGGGTTGCGCCACTGCCGCCGAATCGGACTCAAGCACCCGCACGAAGGTGTCGTGGGCCAGATCCTCGGCCTGCTGACGATTTCTCAGGCGACGGGTCCAGGTGCCAACCAACTCTTCGTAATGCTCGAAAAAGCCTTGTCTGCGGGGCAGCTTGGGGGTCATTGCGGTGTGCTGTGAAGACGGGGCGTGAATAGTAATGCTTCCTATTAACTGGAAGCAATGGGGCGCCGAAAGGCGCCCGTTTTTCTACGCTGAAACCTGCCCCTGCAATCGTCGCCCCACAACATCCAGCAGATCACAGCCATCGCGCAGTGAAGTCACCAACACTCGCGCCAGCTCACTGTGGACACCTTCGCCGCACGCAAAACTTTCCAGCAGTTGCGTTGCGGTACGAATGCGGTAGGCCGCGGTTTCATGCAACACGTCCAGTGGCGCTTCAGTATCGATCAGTAATGACGGGACGCTGCAGTCGATGCCGGTAACAGGCATGTATCGATCCATGACGAAAAACCTCCAGTGGGAAAAGGCACACGATTATTCAGCGGTGGCAGTTGGACGACCTTCAGACGATCCCCGGGGCGGCTCCAGGTTATCCAGCGCTCGATTGACCAACAGCTCGCCAATTGCGGACAGTTGCTGGATGGTCAATATGATTTGGCGACGCGGCCCCTCGAGTTCCCGAGCGAGATCGGTGGCCATGACGCTCAGGGAAGCAAGCGTTTCCGAGGCGTGGCAGAGCATGGCTCCCGTATCGGCATCCGGTACTACGGTGAAGAAATGGCTGGCTGATTCGGGACGTTTGTGATTGCGCAGGGGCACGCTGACGAGTTGTTCGGAGACTTTAGAGGGCTTAGGTGAATGGACGGTGTCGCGGGCCGGAAGGCCTGACTGTTCGGTTGCAATTGGGGTGGCTTTTTTCATGTTGGAGCTCCTTTCAAGATTGAGAAAGCGTCAATCTCTTGCCAACCAAAATTGGTTGACGGTTATACATGGCGGACCGGTAGATTTATTACCAGAAAATTCCATTTTATTAATCAAACAAATTTACATCTGTGTAATTAAATGATTCGTAACCGGCCGATCATTTTTAAATTCAAACAGTTCCAGACCTTAATCGCCAATACTCCATCACCCCAACAAACTTCTGGCACTTCCTAATTACTGTAAGACAATTCGTCAGACTTGGTAGGTAGCTTCTTACATACAGTGACAGCGCCAAATTACACAATGAAAAACCATTTCATCGTTGCGCGACCCGCTTGAAAAAATTCATTTTTTGTTCGGGTGACAGGTGTGTAGGATGTTGCACTCAAAGAGAGTCATCCCCGTACGCATGACCTATTGCAACAACAAGCAAATGGCAGATATTGAATGCACAAGAAAGACAGAACAGAAAAATTAAAAAACAACATCAAGTACCTGATAAAAAGCCGGGGAGAGACTCGGCTTTCCTTGTGCAACTCCAGCGGCTTGACCCGAACAACTATCTACAACATCCTGGAAGGAAAGGTTGTCCATGTACAACAATCAACCATTCGAAAGATATCGGATTTTTTTGGCGTGTCTTATCAGGAGATAGAAACGGTAGACTTTGAAGAAAAAGAAACAATAGAGAGTAGCCTCTCCCCACTCGGAAACATGAATCCGGCAGCGGTGCCAATTATTAGAGAGAGTATGCTGCTTCAGAGCTTGGACAAAAGAATTGGTGAGTTGGCTATCACGCATCCGCTGACCTATTACTTCGGCACGGCCTGTAATTTGATAGGTGTGCTTCTCGAGAATGAAATCAGTGAAATGAACGAGGCGGGGGATATTTTGATAGTCAAAAGGGGTTTATCAAATGGCAGCGCAGACAAGTTAGGGTACGACAAAGTAACGAATAGACTAACCATAGCCAGCGGCAATTACTTTAACTCGGACACCACTTGTATTATTGGAGATATTTTAGAGGAAAGGTTTAATGGAAAATAGGAATGGACTCGAAAACAGCAAATACAAATTACTGGGATTTGAAAAAAGCAAAAACCTTGTCGTCATCATGGTTATCTCTACAGGAAAAATCGTAAAAGTAAAGCTAGGCGAAATATTGAGAAGCGAAATAATAGACAACCTAAACAAGGTAGAAATCAAGGACATTTATCGAAAATATTATTCTGGTGGTACTGCATTAACCACCTACGAAATGAATGATCGCCACGAAAGGTCGTGGATGACGTACGTTGCCCTCAACCTACTGCTTTTCGCACTTTACATCTTCACAAATGTTGCTGCGACGAAACTTGTATACATAGAATTATTTGACATAGTTGTGACTCCTGGCGTTTTTCTATACCCACTGACGTTTTTAGTAGTCGACATACTAAATGAATCTTACGGCCTTAGACTCGCAAGACGAGCCATACTGTTCGCTTTCGCAAGCAATGCGTTTATCATCATCTTACTAAGTGGAACTAGCTATCTTCCCGGCTTAGCCGGTTGGAAACTCGACGAACCCTACAGCGAGGTGATTACGCATGTGTCATCTGTGTTAATAGCCTCCTGTATATCTTTCCTTTCCTCTGAATACGTCAACTCTTATCTTTTGTGCAGGATAAAAGAACTAACAAATTCCAGATTTCTATTTTTACGAGTTTTCTGCAGTACTTTTTTTGCAGTGATAATAGATAGCTTTCTATTTTGTTTTATTGCGTTTTATGGAACCATGCAAAATAGCGACATACTCCATATCGTCTATGTTCAAATAGCTATAAAAATGTGCTTCGCAGTTTTCAACGTTTTGCCTGCCTACGGAGCAAGATCACTATTTAAAAAATATATAACTGGAGGCCAGCCTATATAAAGACTGCAGGAGGTAGTGTGATGTTCTCTAAATAACTTTTCTGTGGTCTTGGCTACACTTCCTCTGTCATTCAGCGCTCGGGGGAACGCAAGTGAACGCCCAAGAGATTGTCCTCAGCCCAGAAGTACAAGCCGAACTGAGCCGCCGAGTACGCTCGGCCACCATCAGCCAGCGCTACGGCCGTCGTGCGCTCGTTTGACCGGTTTCTCACTCCCCACGATCACCGCTTCATGCATGAAGTTTCAATTCCAGACCGATAAGCCCACAAGGATAAAGACAAAATCATGAGATCAGCATCACTGCAAAGCCGCTTCGAAAAAATTGCAACAAACAAATCTATGCAAGAGTTTGGCAAAATGTTCATTGAGGCATTACCCAGACATCTTGGAAATTTAAAGATACCAGGCCGGACTATAGTCGAGAGTCTCAGAAGAGAACCTCTGTTCGCGCAGGTCGAGCAAACAGCCGAAATTCAGAACGCAATGCATGAGGTGCTCGTCCACCCAATTACTCAAGAGGCTCAAACCCACGCCGAAAATGCGTTCAACGCATTCCTAGGAAAAAATGAGACCGATGCCGGTGTTTTGAAATTTTTCAATGGTTGGAATGAAACCCATAAAACAACTAGCTTGGTCTCCGCCAAAATCATTATGCGTTTATCAGCGGATGCTCTATCCATATCCATCGAAAACAGAGCCGGCTATAATAATGTTATGGCACATATGCATGAGGTCTCGAAAGACGACTTTGGCCTCGGACATAAAGACCATGATGGCATGTACGGCTATATGACGGCAGCCTTTGGCGCGCAAGGCTGGGTGAATAGTCAGTATGAGGTTTATGAGTGTGAAGAGTTTTCGGCATTCCTGTACGACACTGGCGTTGCGAAACATAAGTCACCTATGGACTCTATTGAGCATAAACAATCCATCATGGATGCTATGATGGTTTCCGTCGCTTCAGAGCTTTGGAACGGACGTGAATATAATTTCATCGCTCAACACATTGAAGAAAAGCTTCTTTCTTTCAATCCATTATTGAGTAGCAACGTTCAAAACCTGCGAAATGCAAAAGGTTATATATTTGGCCACGCTGGCGAGGTGGAAAACAAGCATGGATTACACGCTTTAGCTGCAGCACAAACTTATGGTCGAACGGTAGACCTAAAATTTGATATTGATCGCCTCAAAGAAATAATGCTTGATTACAACAAGCGTGTCGGAAAGGCGTTCAGCTCTTTGCATGTGGCATTGACCTCGACAAGCTAATACATCGCGGACGCTCACTTTGACTCCTCTTATACCCGAATTTTCCAATGCCTCATCATATGGCATCAATCAGGCTATTTGCTAGCTGGCAAATTAAAGGCAGGGAACCATGAGATACTCCGATCAATCTATTTCAACTGCACTGTAGGTTGATCGGAACGCCTAAGCAGTATAATACTTATTGATCTAATGTAATAATTCTTAGCAATTAACGAAAATGGCGACTGGATATTTAATGGACTTCGAGCACGTATTAATCGCGTTAGGTTTTTTTGCTTTTTGCGGCGGCTTGATTGACGCAGCAGTTGGCGGAGGTGGATTGGTACAGGTACCAGCACTTATACACAGCTTACCAGGTTATAGTCTTTCTACAGTTCTCGGAACAAATAAACTAGCTGTTTTAGCGGGCAATCTCTCGTCCATCTCTACTTATTTGAAAAGAATTAGAATTGTATGGAAGCTTATGCTTCCAACTATGATTTCAGCATTTATATTTGCATTCCTTGGTGCTCTATCAGTTTCTCTCATTCCAAAAAAATTTATGGAATATGTTGTTTTTATTATCTTGATTGCAATGGCGATTTATACCTTTATCAAAAAAGACTTAGGCCGATTCAGCTCTGACATCCAATGCGGCAGGAAAGAAATCCTGCTTGGAATTTTCTTCGGAGGTTTAATCGGCTTTTATGATGGAGTCTTCGGTCCGGGCAGCGGCAGCCTCCTTCTTTTTATTTTTGTGAAATACTTCGGATTCGATTTTCTGAATGCTTCAGCTTCAGCAAAACTTGTTAATTTGGGAACATTTAGCGCCGCACTGATGTTTTTCATCCCTTCCGGTAACATTTTATGGACTGTAGGTGGAGTCGTTGGCCTATGTAATATTGCAGGCTCTCTCACTGGGGTATTTCTAGCTCTGCGTTATGGAAGCGGTTTTATTCGAATATTTTTTCTGATTTTACTTCTGTTCCTCATCGGAAGGATGGGAGTGTCCATATTCCTTTAACCTTCATTCATCTTATTCCGCAGCGTTCCCTCCCTGCCTCCATCAATGGGACAGCTACAGGCCAACACATTCCAAGGTTGCTCTCCGCCCCTTCGCAAAGCTTGGATATTTCACCTGACGGTTCAGGAACTCACTAATGGCCAGCTCATTCAGCAATGAAGTGTCCAATACTTTGTGCACCTTCACGCCAAGCCGTTTTGAAAGCTGTTGCGCCACTTCAATTTCTGCACGTTGGCGCTGGCCATAATCAAACGTGATGCAATGATTTTCATCGTACATCGGCAACGCATGGATCAAGCAGGTGGTCGAGTCCTGTCCGCCGCTGAAAACGATAACGGCCTTTCTAGTCATGGTTCGTTCTTCCTTGGGAGTGTCCCGGCAGGGTGCCGGAGGCCATTGACCCTATCGGGAAGCTCAAACTCTGGCTGTGGGACGCTTCCGAAATCACCGTCTCCCATTTCCGTTTGTGTCATTTCTTTACTGGAAGAACGTGGCGAACACCCTGTGATGCAGCCCTTGATCTTTTCCTCTGCAGTCGCAGTAATCATTACCCCGATAAATCTCTGTCGTCTCTGAGTCCGCCTTCGCGAGCAAGCCCGCTCCCACAGTGACTGCATTCCTTCAGAAGGAACGCAGTCACTGTGGGAGCGGGCTTGCTCGCGAAGGCGCCAGATCAATCACCCCATCTTTGCCTGATTCACATCGACCGAACCACCTGACGACCGGCAACAAAAATAAATTGCCACCAAATATGACATGCGTCATATTACGCGCGTAATTAAATGCCGTTTCCTACAGGTAATCCTCCATGACCAGCATGTCCTCCGTTGAGCCCGACCTGGCTGTCCCGGTAACCACTCCAAAGCCTCCCCTGCTCAAACGCCTGCTCCTGTCGACACTGGGCATCGCTGCACTGGTGCTGGCCGGTGTGTACGCCGCGCACTGGTGGACCGCCGGCCGTTTCATTGAAGAAACCGACGATGCCTACATCGGTGGCGACGTGACGGTGATCGGGCCGAAGGTCGCGGGTTACATCGAAGAAGTGCTGGTCACCGACAACCAGAAAGTGAAAGCCGGTGATGTGCTGATCCGCCTCGACTCCCGCGACTACCGCGCCAACCTGGCCAAGGCCGAAGGTGCGGTCGCCGCAGAAGAAGCCTTGCTGGCCAATCTCGATGCCACGGAACAACTGCAACAGGCGGTGATCGGTCAGGCCCGTGCCGGGATCGATGCCGCCGGCGCCGAAACCGCCCGCTCGCGGGATGACAACGCGCGCTACAAAAAACTGGTGAGCAGCAATGCCGTCTCGGTGGAAAGCGCCCAGCGCGCGGACGCCACCTTCAAGACGGCCCAAGCGCTCAGTTCGAAAGCCCAGGCCGAACTGCTGGCCGCGCAACGCCAGTTGAACGTGATCGAAACCCAGAAACAGCAGGCTCGGGCCGCGCTGATGCAGGCCCGCGCCGAGCGTGATCTGGCGCAACTGAACGTCGGTTACACCGAACTTCGCGCGCCCATCGATGGCGTGATCGGCAATCGCCGGGCGCGGGTCGGCGCGTATGCGCAGGCCGGTTCGCAACAGTTGTCGGTGGTGCCGGCGAGCGGGCTGTGGGTCGATGCCAACTTCAAGGAAGACCAACTGGCGCACATGACACCGGGCCAACGCGTGGTCATTCATGCCGACGTGCTCTCGGGTCAGGCATTCCACGGTCATCTGGACAGTCTCGCACCAGCCAGTGGGTCGCAATTCAGTGTGTTGCCACCGGAAAACGCCACCGGCAACTTCACCAAGATCGTGCAACGGGTGCCGGTGCGGATCGTGCTCGATCCGGCCGATGGCGTGCTCGGTCATCTGCGTCCGGGCCTTTCAGTGACCGCTGAAGTGGATACGCGCAAGGAGCCAGAAACCCCAGTCGTGGCCCGCGCACCATGAGCCGCGCCCTCGCCGCCCCTGCGCAACCGTTCAACGCCGCCAGCATGGCAACGGCGACCAAGGTCTTCGCCTTCGCCACCATGTGCATCGGCATGTTCATTGCGCTGCTGGATATCCAGATCGTCTCCGCGTCATTGCGCGATATCGGCGGCGGGCTGTCGGCAGGCACTGACGAAACGGCGTGGGTGCAGACCAGTTACCTGATCGCCGAAATCATCGTGATTCCGCTGTCCGGCTGGCTCTCCCGAGTGTTCTCGACACGATGGCTGTTCTGCGCTTCCGCGGTGGGTTTCACCCTGGCCAGCCTGCTTTGCGGCGCGGCCTGGAACATTCAGAGCATGATCGCCTTCCGCGCATTGCAAGGGTTTCTCGGCGGCTCGATGATCCCGCTGGTGTTCACCACTGCTTTCATTTTCTTTTCTGGTAAGCAACGGGTAATCGCTGCCGCAACTATCGGCGCGGTCGCTTCGCTGGCACCCACCCTGGGCCCGGTGATCGGTGGCTGGATCACCGATATATCCTCCTGGCACTGGCTGTTCTACATCAATCTGGTGCCGGGGATTTTCGTTGCCGTGGCGGTGCCGATGCTGGTGAAGATCGACCAGCCTGAACTCTCGCTGCTCAAGGGCGCCGACTATATAAGCATGGTGTTTCTGGCGCTGTTTCTCGGCTGCCTGGAATACACCCTCGAAGAAGGCCCGCGCTGGAACTGGTTCAGTGACAGCACGATTCTGACCACTGCGTGGATCAGTGGCCTGGCTGGCCTGGCATTCATCGGCCGAACCCTGCACGTGGCCAACCCGATCGTCGATTTGCGCGCCCTCAAAGACCGCAACTTCGCCCTCGGCTGCTTCTTCTCATTCGTCACCGGGATCGGTCTGTTCGCCACGATTTACCTGACGCCGCTGTTTCTCGGCCGGGTGCGAGGCTACGGCGCGCTGGACATTGGTCTGGCGGTTTTTTCCACCGGGGTGTTCCAGATCATGGCGATTCCGCTGTACGCCTTTCTGGCCAACCGCATCGATCTGCGCTGGATCATGATGACCGGCCTCGGGCTGTTCGCGTTGTCGATGTGGGATTTCAGCCCGATCACCCATGACTGGGGCGGCAAGGAATTGATGCTGCCACAAGCGCTGCGCGGTATTGCCCAGCAACTGGCGGTGCCACCCGCCGTGACGTTGACCCTTGGCGGACTGGCGCCCGCCCGACTCAAACATGCTTCGGGATTGTTCAATCTGATGCGTAACCTCGGCGGCGCCATTGGCATCGCCGCGTGCGCAACGATCCTCAATGACCGGACCAACCTGCACTTCACCCGCTTGGCGGAAAACCTCAACAGCACCAACGAGGCCTTGAATCAGTGGCTGTCCCAGGTCGGCACCAACTTCGCCGCCCTCGGCCAGAGCGGTGACAGCGGCGTCACCGCCAGCCTGCATCAGTTATGGCTGCTGACTTACCGCGAAGCGCAGACGCAGACCTACGGCGACGCGTTTCTGATGATCATGGTCTGCTTCATCATCGCCACGGCGATGGTGCCCTTGATGCGCAAGGTGCAACCACCGGCCGCGCCGAGCGCGGATGGTCATTGAGCGGATTTAGATATAAATCATCAATTAACAATCGGCCATTCGAGTGTATTTTAGTAAACAGATTGGCCCACTAAAGTCAGAACACCATAAATTTAAACAAACAAATCACGCACAGCTACCACGAACAAACTGCTGACAAATATATTGATAGCGACGACAGGCATTAACAGTACTGCCTTAGCCGGCTTGGACAGTTTCAACTCAAGTAGTTTGTCCGCAAAATAAAACACCAGCAGAGTCAGCCCCCACACCGAGATCGTTAATAAGAAAGTAGATAGAAAATCCGACATAGGACCTCTTTTCAGGGGCAAAATAGCTTTGACTTTAGTCGACCCGACTCCACCGTTCCACGCCCAGTGGAGTTCGCGGATCTCAAATAAAAACGATTGATCCGATAGTTATGCCGCACCACTATCTGGACCGCTAGATCGCATCATATAGCCACCGCCAAGGCCTCCGTAGAAAGCACCCATTGCCGTGCCTGCTGCTTGAGCGGTCGTTGCCGGGGTGAAAAATCCGAGTATTCCGCCTGCGACGCCTGCGCCCGCAGCTCCAGTCCAGGTGGCTGTCTGCCCAGCTCCGGCTTGCGTTCCAATATACCCGGCGACTCCAACGACTGCGCCTGCCACTGCACCGGTAGGACCAACAGCGCCGCTGATTGCCTGGATTTCCATTTTAGTTAAATCACGCATTAGAATTGTCCTTTATGAAATGATTTTTTCTAAACACTTACCAACCTTGCTTCAATATATAGCGAAGCAGTTTAAGCTAATTAAGCTTCCATTTATAAAGTCACTAAAATCAGATCATTCCTACGCAACCCAGGTCAGATAATCCTACGCACACATCCTACTTTAAGCGTAACCGATGATTGGCCTACGCTTTAATATCGCCACGGCGATGGTGCCCTTGATGCGCAAGGTACAACCACCGGCCGCGCCGTCAGCAGATGCTCACTGATCGGCCTGAGGCATTTTGCGGAAACCTACCGCCAGGCGATTCCAGCTATTGATGGTGGAAATCGCCACAGTCAGGTCGACCAGTTCCTTGGGGGTGAACTGGGCAGCGGCCAGTTCGTAGTCTTCGTCCGGAGCGTGGGTCAGGCTCAGTTGGGTCAGGGATTCGGTCCAGAGCAGCGCAGCGCGTTCGCGATCGGTGAAGAACGGTGCCTCGCGCCAGGCTGTCACGGCAAACAGGCGACGCGGGGTTTCCCCGCCCTTGATGGCATCGGCAGTGTGCATGTCGATGCAGAAGGCGCAGCCGTTGATTTGCGACGCACGCAGCTTCACCAGTTCGATCAGGTTTTTTTCCAGTGGCAGCTTCGAGACGGCGGTTTCCAGCGCGATCATGGCTTTCAGGGCATCAGGGGAAGCGGTGTAGAAATCGGTACGAGGTGTCATGAGGACTCCAGTAGCAAGTGGGGGTGGAGCTAAGTTAATCCCGCAGGCCCGCTGCTTAAATAGCCAATATTCCAGAAGTCGAGGAGGCCACTGATAACCCCTTGTAGGAGCCGGCTTGCTGGCGATGCGGGCAACTCGGAGCAAATTGATGACCGAGGTGATGCTATCGCCAGCAAGCCGGCTCCTACAGGGTGCGAAAAATAGTCTGTCAGGCTGATTGCCAGCACTCGGTCCGCGCCACTAGAATGCGATCAATTCTTAATTGCAATCAGGCCTGGACGCCCGAAACGATCGAAGGCTAGCCAAGGGCCCGACGCCGCCGACCAGCGCGATCAACCGCGACGAAACCTTCGCCCCGGTGCGCAGCAAGCAAATCGAAGCCGGCGTGCGTCTGGACATGGACACTTATGGCGCGAGCCTGGGCGTGTACCGCATCGAACAGCCGTCAAGCTATACGCAGAGCGGGATCTTCCGGGTCGATGGCCAACAGCAGAACAAAGGCGTGGAGCTGAACATCTACGGCGAACCCCTCGATGGCCTGCGCCTGCTGAGCGGCGCGACACTGATGAAAATCGAGATCGAAGGCAGCACCAACGGCGTCAACGACGGCAACCGCGCCGTCGGCATGCCACGCTTTCAACTCAACGTGGGTGCAGATTGGGACGTGCCGGGTATTGAAGGCGCAGCGCTCAGTGCGCGGATGTTGCGCACGAGTGGCATTTGCCCTGATGAAAAATCAGAGCGAATACCAGTCAGCCTGAGAATTCTGGGTTGCCGGCCAACATAGAATCTCCCACTGTTGAATCGTGGCTACACACGCTGATCATGATGCGACCTGTCAACTCTGACAGTAGGCGGTTAACTCTTATTAAGGCTTACTTGAGTGGCAATGAGGGCTTAAACAAATCGACTCAATTACAAGGAGCAGGACGATGACCGAACGCACTGTGGAACTCATCGACAGGACCGATTTTGAAGATCTCAAATGGAACAACTGGAAAAAAACCGCGGCAAACCAGCCTGGCGAGATCATTAGCAGAAACGGTAACTACTGCGCGTCGTTCGCCCTTTCAGACATTCTGGACACGACCCTGACCAAGTCCTGGACATTGAAACCCGACACGTATTACCAGCTTCAATTCTCATTACAAACACCAAATGAAAATAACCATTACTCAGTCACATGGAACGATCGCGATTTGGAAGAGAGAACACTCATTCCCGCCAGCACCACCTGGAAAACCGTAGGCGTGCCCTTCAGAACAAGTCCTGTCGGATTTCCACCCGAAGACACAATTGAACTGAAGATCGAGCGGGGAACGGCTGATAATTTAGTGTTGCTTGATAACCTGGAACTTTACGACCTTACCTGATGCAACACCCATCAAGCCCTTTACGCCCGACTGCGCAACCACTGCAAAAAACCCTTCTTCTCCACCACCTTCGGCGCTTCCTGGGTCAACGTCTGCGCCTTGTGCAAGCGGAAATCCAGCAGCGCCTTCATCGCTTCACCAATGTCATGCCGCGCATCCAGACACGGTTTGAGGTAGTCCTTCTCGATCCGGTACAAACTGCAGACTGTCTTGGCGGTGAAGTCCGCCGGCAGCGCCGTGTCCGACAGGATCCCGCCCTCGCCGATCACCTCGCCCGGCCCCATGCGTCCGGACTCGAACTTGACCCCGGCGCGGCTCAGCGCCACCGACACCACACCGGATTCGATGATGAACAAATGATCGCTGACCTCCCCCGCCGGCAGGATCACCTCCCCGGGCCGGAAGGTTTGCAAAGTCATGTGCTGGCTGAAGGTTTCTTTCTCTTCCTGGCGCAGGGTCGAGAAGATGGCCGAGCTTTCCAGCAGCGCCCGCGGGCGTGACAGACCGGCCGGCGCATTCGATTCGACGCTGGACAACAGGCTCACGCCCGACGCCTGCAAGTGCCGGAACGCCAGGTCGAACAACAGATTGCGCACCATGCGTTTCTGATCCATCGAGACCACGAAGCCGCTGATTTCGTATTCCACGCCCGTGGCGCTCGATCCTTTGAGGGCGACGCACGGCGCCGGTTTTGCCAGCAGATAACGGCACCCCTCCATCGCCCGTTCCAGCGCATCGATCACCGTTTGCGGGCGCGCATGCGGGCTCAGCTGCAAGCTGATCGACACACCGAAAATGTCACTCGGTCGGCTGAAGTTGATGATCTTGGCTTTCGCCGCCAGCGAGTTGGGAATCACCGCCATGCTGCCCTGGGCGGTTTGCAGGCGCGTGGCGCGCCAGTCGATATCGGTGACCCGGCCTTCGGTGCCGTCGATGGAGATCCAGTCATCCAGTTGGTAGGGCTTGGTGGTGTTGAGGACGATCCCGGAGAACACGTCGCTGAGGGTGCTTTGCAACGCCAGGCCGACGATGATCGCCAATGCACCGGAGGTGGCCAGCACGCCTTTGACCGGCAGGTCGAGCACATAGGCCAGCGCTGCGATGATCGCGATCAGGAAAATCACCGCGCCGAGCAAATCCTGGAGCAAGCGCCCGGTATGCCCGACCCGCTGCATCATCACCGCGCCAATCAACACCGTCAGGGTTCGCGCACCGAACAGCCACCAACCGATCTGCAAACCGGTCGCCGCCAGGTGCAGCGGTACATTGTCGGCCCAGGGCGCGGGCTCCAGCGGATTCAAACCCTCGTTGAACAACAGCATGCTGAACAGCGCGAAAATCACCAGCCGCACCACCAGTTTCCAGTTGCTGCCGCCGGCACTGATCAGACGCCACAACCCCAGGTCGATCAGGATCAGGATCAGGGCGCAGATCAATGGATGATTGGTGAGCAGTGACAGCATCTGGCAACTCCAGCCATGTACGGATATGTAGGAGCGAGCTCGCTCGCGAAGGTGGGTCAGCCGACATCAATGTAGCTGATACACCATCGCGAGCAAGCTCGCTCCTACAAGGGCTCCATACTGCCTGTACTTATTTGCTGTTGGTCAGCGTGTTGTAGCTGGTCATCAGGTTGCGGTAGTCCGGGATGTGGTTGGAGAACAGGGTCGCCAGGCCTTCCACGTCGTTGCGCCAGTCGCGGTGCAGTTCACAGGCCAGGCCGAACCAGGTCATCAGTTGCGCGCCGGAGGACGACATGCGGTCCCAGGCCGATTGGCGGGTCAGCTCGTTGAACGTGCCGGAAGCATCGGTCACCACGAACACCTCAAAGCCTTCCGCCAGGGCCGACAGCGCCGGGAATGCCACGCACACCTCCGTCACCACGCCGGCGATGATCAGTTGCTTCTTGCCGGTGGCCTTGATCGCCTTCACGAAATCTTCGTTGTCCCAGGCATTGATCTGGCCAGGACGGGCAATGTACGGCGCGTCCGGGAACAGCGCTTTGAGTTCAGGCACCAGCGGACCGTTAGGGCCGGTTTCGAAACTGGTGGTGAGGATGGTCGGCAACTTGAAGTACTTGGCCAGGTCAGCCAGGGCCAGCACGTTGTTCTTGAAACGGTCCGGATCGATGTCCCGCACCAGAGACAGCAGGCCCGCCTGATGATCCACCAACAGAACGGCGGCGTTATCCTTGTCGAGACGTTTGTAAGAAGTAGTCATGGGGTAATCCTCGCTTTTAATCGATGCCGAACAGTTCGGCGAACAGGTGTTTTGATTGATCGTTCAGACGCGGCCAGACAAGCGTAGTCAGTCAAGCCTGGCGCGGTGTAACCGTATATCCGTGTTTCAACCGTGCATCTGGCCGAACCGGCCGGACTGGAAGTCAGCAAAAGCCTGGTGAATTTCTTGCTCGCTGTTCATCACAAACGGGCCATGGCCAACGATCGGTTCGTCGATCGGCTCGCCGCTGAGCAGCAACACCACTGCATCGTTATTGGCTTCCAGGCTGATCTGGTTGCCATTGCGTTCGAACAACGCCAACTGCCCTTCGCGCACCAGCTCCAGGCCGTTGACCTGAACCGTGCCGCGCAGCACGACCAACGCGGTGTTGCGGCCTTCATGCAGATCGAGGGTCAGCAACTTGCCGCCGTTGAGGCGCAGGTCCCAGACGTCGACCGGGGTGAATGTCCGCGCAGGGCCGGTGTGGCCGTCGAACTCGCCAGCGATCAGGCGCAGGCTGCCGGCCTTGTCCTTGAGCGGGATGCTCGGGATGTCGCCGTCGAGAATCGTCTGGTAACCGGCATCGGCCATTTTGTCCCTGGCGGGCAGGTTGACCCACAGCTGCACCATTTCCAGGGTGCCGCCGGTTTTGGCGAAGCCTTCGGAGTGGAATTCTTCGTGGAGAATTCCCGAGGCGGCGGTCATCCATTGCACATCGCCCGGGCCGATCTTGCCGCCGCTGCCGGTGGAGTCGCGGTGCTCCAGTTCGCCCTTGTAAACGATAGTCACGGTTTCGAAACCGCGGTGCGGATGCTGCCCAACGCCACGGCGTTCGGTGGTCGGGGTGAATTCAGCGGGACCGGCGTGATCCAGTAGCAAAAACGGGCTGATGTGTTTGCCCAGGTTGTCGTAGGAAAACAGCGTACGAACCGGGAAACCGTCGCCGACCCAATGGGTCCGTGGGCTGGTGTAGATGCCGATGATGTTTTTCATGCTGCCTCCAAACTGTGGTTTGACGCGATGAACAAAGCTTAAAACCGAACCCTTTGGTGCGCTAGACTGCAAAAATCAGCCTTAGCGTTCTATATGGAGAACGATGGTGGAAGACCTCAACACCCTCTACTACTTCACCCAAGTGGTGGAACATCAGGGTTTCGCCGCGGCCGGACGGGCGCTGGAGATGCCCAAATCGAAGCTCAGCCGGCGCATCGCCGAACTCGAAGAGCGCCTCGGCGTGCGCCTGTTGCATCGCACCAGCCGGCATTGTTCGCTGACGGAAATCGGCCAGGCCTATTACCAGCGCTGCCTGGCCATGCGCGTCGAGGCGGAAAGCGCCGCCGAACTGATCGAACGCAACCGTTCCGAGCCCCAGGGCCTGGTGCGCATCAGTTGCCCGACCGCGCTGCTCAATTCCTGGGTCGGACCAATGCTGACCCGCTACATGCTCAAATACCCGTTGGTGGAGTTGTTCATCGAGAGCACCAACCGCCGGGTCGACCTGATCCACGAGGGTTTCGACATTGCCCTGCGCGTACGTTTTCCGCCGCTGGAAAACACCGACATGGTGATGAAGGTGCTGGGCAACAGCACCCAATGCCTGGTGGGTAGCCCGGCGTTTGCCGAGCGCTTGTCGACGCCCGCCTCCCCGGCCGATCTCAGCGGTTTGCCCAGCGTGCACTGGGGCGCGGCACAGCGTGAATACCAGTGGGAGTTGTTCGGCGCGGACGGCGCCAGTGCGCTGATTCGGCACGCGCCGCGCATGGTCACCGATGACCTGCTGGCCTTGCGTCACGCGGTGCTCGCGGGCATTGGTGTCGCGCACCTGCCCAGCGTGGTGGTGCGCGATGACATCGCCGCCGGACACCTGGTGGAACTGGTGCCGGGTTGGGCGCCCAAGTGCGGAATTGTCCACGCGATCTTTCCGTCGCGCCGTGGATTGCTGCCGTCGGTGCGGGCGTTGATCGACTTTCTGGGGGAGGAATTCAGTCACAGCGATATTGCGTGAAGGACTCGACACACGGGGCTGGCGGAGTTTTTATTTCGAACATAATATAAGCGCAGATTACAACCATAATATCCGCACTCATCCGAGGACATGATCATGCAAAGCCCCAACCGAGAAGCCACCCTCGCCCGATGGATTGCACAGGAAGACGCCATGCGCGCACGTCTGGCCGGCCCCGGCAGTCTGTCGATGGCCGAGGTCAGCGCGCTGTCGCCCAGCGAATTCTTCGACGGCATCGGCAACGGTGAACTGCCCTCGCCGCCCATTGGCACGCTGATGGATTTCATCCCCATCGAATGGTCGGCCGGGCTGTTCATCTTTCAGGGCACACCGGATTCGCGGCATTACAACCCCCTGGGCAGCGTGCACGGCGGCTATGCGGCGACCTTGCTGGATTCATGCATGGGTTGCGCCATTCACACGCAGCTGAAAAAGGGCCAGGGGTATACGACGCTGGATCTGCGCATCAGCTATGTTCGTGCGTTGACCGGCGCCAGTGGGCCGGTGCGGGCCGAGGGCAAGATTGTCCATCTGGGACGCTCGACGGCGCTGGCCGAGGGGCGGATTTATGATGTGGATGGGCGGTTGTATGCGACGGGGTCGACGACTTGCATGATTCTTGAGGCTCGGGGGTAAAGATCCGAAACCGAGTCGCGGCCATCGCGAGCAGGCTCGCTCCCACAAGGACAGTGTGAACCCTGTGGGAGCGAGCCTGCTCGCGATGGGGCCAGAATAAACACCAGTAAACCCCCAGACTGCCCACGATTCATGACTTGCGGTAAACATTGCTTTGCCCCACCAGCGGTTTTTCTCAAGGATGCGGGCGCGGATACTCGTGCCCATTCCCACTGCAAACCCTGGAGTCATAGATGTCTATTCCCGCATTCGGTCTTGGTACGTTTCGCTTGCAGGGCCAGGTGGTCATCGATTCGGTGAGCACCGGCCTTGAGCTGGGCTATCGGGTCATCGATACCGCGCAGATCTACGAGAACGAAGCCGAGGTCGGCGAGGCCATCGCGGCCAGCGGCATCGCCCGTGAAGAGCTGTTCATCACCAGCAAGATCTGGGTCGCCAACTTTGCCAAGGATCGCTTGATCGACAGCCTCAAGGAGAGCCTGAAAAAACTGCAAACCGACTACCTGGACCTGACCCTGATTCACTGGCCATCGCCGGAAGACCAGGTGCCGGTCGAAGAATTCATGGGCGCCCTGCTCGAAGCCAAACAGCTCGGCCTGACCCGCCAGATCGGCGTTTCCAACTTCACCGTCGATCTGATGAAACAGACGATTGCCGCCATCGGTGCCGAGCACATTGCTACCAACCAGATCGAACTCCACCCGTACCTGCAAAACCGCAAGGTCGTCGAGTTCGCGCAGAGCCAGGGCATCCAGATCACTTCCTACATGACCCTGGCGTATGGCGAAGTATTGAAAGACCCGGTCATCCAGCAGATCGCCGATCGCCTGCAAGCAACGCCTGCGCAAGTGACGCTGGCCTGGGCGATGCAATCGGGTTACGCAGTGATTCCTTCATCCACCAAACGCGCCAACCTGCAAAGCAATCTGAAAGCCTGCGCCCTGACCCTGAGCGATGCCGACATGGCGCTGATCGCCGGTCTTGATCGCGGCCAGCGCCTGACCAGCCCCAAAGGCATCGCGCCGCACTGGGATTGAACGTCAACCCTGCGCCAGGCGTTGGTCCAGCCGCGTCATGGCCTGCTGCAACTGGTCGACCGCGACGTCGATCTGCGCAGCATGGCCCTCCCTGCAGGCACGCTCCAGTGCTTCGCAACATTCGATCAGGCTGACCGCCCGAATCATCAACGCCCCGCCCTTGATACGGTGCGCGAGCGCGCGAAGCACCTGCTGCTCGCCGCTCGCATGCGCCTCGAGCAGTTCATCCCGATCCGTGCGATTGGTCATGACCACGTCGCGTAGCAATTGCGTGATCAATTCATGGTCGCCGCCGACGTATTGCAGCAGGCCGCTCAGATCGATCTCGGCGTTTGAAGATGCTTCGGTGGGCGATACCTGCCCGCCCGTAAATTTCGAGGACAGCCAGGCACTCAGATCCGGCAGACCGATCGGTTTGAACAGGCAGTCGTCCATGCCCGCCTCCATGCAACGGGCCTTCTCATCGGGCTGCGCATTGGCGGTCAACCCCAGAATCAGTGTTGGCGGCAATCCCTGCCCCCGCTCTTCATCGCGTATAGCCCCCGTCAGTTCATAACCGTTGAGCACCGGCATGTTGCAATCGGTCATGACCACATCGAATTGAAATTCGCGCCACCTCTCGAATCCTTGCCGACCCTCCTCGGCGACCATCACGCTGTGACCCAGATAGCCCAACTGCCGGGACATCAACTGGCGGTTGGCCGGGTAGTCGTCGACCACCAGAATCGTCAGGGGTCGGGTCGGCGCCTGTTCCTCGCTTTCAGGTAACTCACTGGGCGATAACGATTGCAACTCGGGCAGCTCAAGGCTGACGTCGATCCGCGTCCCGCGCCCGAGAACGCTGTCGAGTTGTAATCGGCCGCCCATCATTTCGCACAGGGTACGGCTGATCACCAACCCCAACCCCGAACCCTGCCGGCCTGAATGCGGATTGTTACCGGCCTGCACGAACGAACTGAACAGGCGCTTCTGATCGAGTGCGCTGATGCCGATGCCGGTGTCTGCAATGCGCACGCTGACCGCCAGATGCCCCGCCACTCCAGGTTCGACCCGCAGTGTCAGGCTCACTTCGCCTTCACGGGTAAACTTGATTGCGTTGCTCAGCAAATTGGACAGCACCTGCTTGAAACGCGTGGGGTCGATCAACACGTCGCAATGGCTGCTGTCGTCCAGTACGACGCGCCATTCCAGATTTTTCTGCCGCGCCAACCCCTCGAACACCCGGCACACCGATTCGACCAGCGTGTGCAGATGGGCCCGTTCCGGTGTCAGGGACAAATGCCCGGACTCGATGCGGGCGATGTCCAGAATATCGCCAATCAACGCCAGCAATTGTTTCCCGGCACTGGACGCCACTTCAATGGCGGAACGGTCAGTGACGCCTTCATCCGCCTGTTTCAGCGCCAGCTCGAGCATGCCCAGCAACGCATTCATCGGCGTGCGTATTTCATGGCTCATGGTGGCCAGAAACGTGGTTTTCGCACGGTTGGCATCGTCCGCGGCGTCCTTGGCCTCCTGCAACTGACTGAGCAATTGCTGACGCAGACGAATCTGCCGACGCTGCCAGGCGATCCAGGCCAGCGCCAGCAACAACAAGGCGCCGGCGGCGGCAAAGGCCTGGAGAATGTCCTGACGATGGCCCAGCCAGAAGCTTGGCTCGACCATCAGGTCATTGCGCCAGTAGCCCGTCATTTCATCGATTTCTTCGGGTGGAATGCTGAGCAGCGCCTTGTCCAGAATCGAATGCAGCACCACCGCCTCGCGACCGGTCGCCAGGGTGCTGCGGGCCGGGTCGGTGCCGACGGTGCTGGTTACTTGCAGCTGGTCCCGATACTGCCGGGAAATCATGACCCTGGCACCGATCAGCGAGTTGATGCCGCCGTCCGCGTTGCCCTGGGCAACCATTTCCATCGCTTGCGCCGTCAAGGGCGCATTGACCAGTTTAATCTGCGGAAAGTGCTGACGAATGAACTCACCGGCACTGTTGCCCTGGGTGACGGCCAGTGTTTTACCGGCCATTTCATCCAGTGTTCGGGGACTGTCCGGCGCGATACGCGTCACCAGCACATTGGGACTGGTCAAAAACGGCCGGGTGAAGCGCAATTCGGTTTCACGTTCGACGCTGGGGCTGATCCCGGCGACCAGATCGACCTGTCCGGTCCTGATCCATTCCAGCATTTCAGCCACTGACCGGGTCGGTTGAATGTCGAACTTCAAGCCGGTGCGCAAGCTGATTTTCGCCAGCACATCAATGCTGATGCCCCGGTACTTGCCCTCACTGTCGATGAAGGAAATCGGCATGAGGTTTTCGTTGATCGCCACTCGCAGGCGCGGATGATCGTCGAGCCAGCGTTGCTCAAGCACGCTGAAGAGCGGGGCCTGAGTACCTGCGATGGAGGCCCCGCTGCCGCCCCATCGGCGCAGGATGTTCATCCGTTCATTGGTCGGGATCGCCGCCAGCGCCCGGTTGACGATGCGTTGCAGCTGATGATTGTCGCTGCTCATGGCGAACGCGAAACGCCCGGACTCCAGAAGCGCAAAATCGGCCAGTTGAACATTGTTGAGGTAGTTTTTGCTGATCAGGTAGTTGGCGCTGATGGCATCGCTGAGGACAGCGTCCACCTGACGGAACGCTACGGCCCCCACCGCCTCAAGCGTCGAGGGATACAGCTGGACATTCGCCTTGGGATAAAACGCCCGCACATGCTGCTCGGGCAAATAGTGGT
Source organism: Pseudomonas sp. LBUM1651 (assembly GCF_059716135.1). Classification (NCBI taxonomy): domain Bacteria; kingdom Pseudomonadati; phylum Pseudomonadota; class Gammaproteobacteria; order Pseudomonadales; family Pseudomonadaceae; genus Pseudomonas; species Pseudomonas sp. LBUM1651. Next base: position 4,253,504 of record NZ_CP166805.1, read on the forward strand.
AGAGCATCGCCAGTCGTTTACCGGCCAGATCGGGGTCAAGCGGCGCAGTCGAATCCGTGCGGGTCAGCACGACGGGTTGATCGTCCGCATAGGCAGCGGACATCCGCAACTGTGGATCCTCGACCTCGTAACGATTGGCTGTTCCCAGCAAATCAGCCTTGCCTTCCTTGATCGCCCGCACCGCCTCGTCCCGCGATGCATAGCGGTGAACATCGATCTCCACGTGCAACAGCTGCTTGAGCAGCCCGGCAAAATCAGCCGTCAATCCTTCGTAATCCGTGCCGGTGGTGGTGATGTCGAAGGGCGGGTAGTCCGGCGCCGAGATGGCCAGCACCAACCGGCCCTTTTGCCGCAGCAACCGCGAATCGGCATCCGACAATTTGACGTCGTAGCCGTCGACGGTGGAGCGTCCCAGCAATGTCAGGGCTTGCGGTTGTGCGTAGACGCTGGATATCCATAGACAGCCCAGCAGCGCCAGGAGTAGCAGGCAACGCGAACGCCGGAAAGTCTTCATTCAGATCAATTCATGGCGTTTGGCGAAATGACTCAGGTGTACATTGGATTCAACGTTGAGTTTTTCTTTCAGCCGGGTCTTGTAGGTGCTGGTGGTCTTGGGGCTCAGGTTCATGAGCTCGGCGATTTCCTTGTTGCCCAATCCCTTGGCCAGGTACAGCAAGATGGTCAGTTCGCGGTCGGAAAGCTTGTCGATCATCTCCTTCTCGCTGCGTTGCATTGTGCTCAGCGCCACCGAACTCGACGACAGCTTGGCGAAATAGGTGTAACCGGCCATCACTGCATGCACTGCCTCGTGCAAATGCTGCAAATCGTTGGATTTGGAAACATACGCCACAGCGCCGGCACGCATGCAGCGGTCTTGATAAAACCGGGGGTCCTGGCCGGTGAAAACCAGTACTCGGCATCGCTCATCACTGGCCTGGATGCGAGCCAGTACTTCCAATCCGCCGAGACGGGGCATCATCAGATCCAGCACCACCAGATCAGGTTGATGCTTGCAGATCGCCGAAAAGACCTCGTTGCCGCTGGATACCTCGTGAATCGGATCAAACCCTTCCTGTTTAAGCAGGATTTTGACGGCTGCGCAAACCACCGGATGGTCGTCCGCAACCACCGCTGATCTCGCTGGCTTCATGGCAACTCCTGTGCAAAGGCACGACAATTGAGCAATCAATACCCATGGGCCAGGCCCGGGTAGTACGTAGGGCTGCGCGAAGACTCTTGCATGGATATCCGCGCCAGACTACCTGACAGAAATGACAGTACCGACGAACGGTAATCGAGGATCAACCGTTGCCATCAACCGCTGGATGCACGCCAGATCAGGCAGCGCGGCGAGGCTCACCTGAACCTTCTGCTGCCCGCACGCAGGGATCGACGGCAACTTCAGCTGCTCGCCGCCATAGATCAATGCGTGGTGAACCTGTGGGTTTTCGAGGAAGAAACCAGGCAGGTCGAACGCCTCACCCGCCAGCGAGGCATTGATGACCACCAGATCAAAAGGCTCGCTCCCGTACTCGACCAGCGTCAGCAATTCCGCAAGGTCTTGCACCGGCGCCACGCGGTAGTAATCGAGCCGGTTGAACAGGCGCTCGATTCTCATCCGCTGGAAATGCTGCTCGTCGGCAATCAGGATTCGTAACGCTTTGTTAGGCAACCGGGGCCCCCAGAAGGGTTTCAGATTCGTGAGGCCGCAAGGCTACGGAAGACCCGCCGAGCTTTCTGTAGGACTATTCCTAAAAACCAGGGCGTCCCGTCCGTTGTCAGAGGGGAATCAACGCTACTCCGTCGTACTCGGACTCCAGAACGCCTGTACCACCAGCGTCGACGTCGAAATCCGCGCCACCAGTGCATCCAGTTCATCCCCGTCCACCGACGTCGTCGCGAGCGTCGCTTCCACCTCGATTTCCTCGGTGCCGAATGCGTGCACGTCCACATCGCTCGCCGGGTAATTGCTGCGCTCGAGTTCCGCCTCAAGCAGCGCCAGTACTGCTTTCTGTTGCGCGCGTCGGGCTATCACGTAAACGATGTTTGTGACTTCAGCCGAAATCACATCCAGCGGCTGACGGTTGATGTTATTGACGATCGGCCGCAGCAAGGTATTGGCCGCCAGCACGAACAGCGTACCGAGCAAGGCTTCGAGGACCAGGTCGGCACCGGCGCAAGCACCGACCGCCGCCGAGGCCCACAAGGTGGCGGCGGTGTTGAGGCCCCGTACGTTGCCCTCCTCGCGCATGATCACCCCGGCACCGAGAAAGCCGATGCCGGAGACCACGTAGGCGACCACCCGCACCGCCCCTTCGGCGCCGCCGAGGCGGTTGGCCATGTCGACGAAAATCGCCGCGCCCACCGCCACCAGCACATTGGTGCGCAGGCCGGCGGTGCGTTGACGGTATTGGCGTTCGAAGCCGATCAGGCCACCGAGGATGAAGGCCGCACTGAGGCTGACCAGGGTGTCGACCAGCGAGGTCAGGTTGATGTTGTTGAGTGCTTGCATGAGTGATTTCCTGAATCTTCAGCCTTAGTACGATTTCCTGTGAGCAAGGCTTGCCCGCGAAGGGGGCGCCTCGTTTCCAAAGCAAACCGCGTCATCGTTCTTCGCGGGCAACCCTTGCTCCTACAATTGGCAGCATTACTGCCAGCCAAACCGGCGGATATAGAACCCCTTCACCGCCTGGGTCAGCGCCATGTACGCCAGCAGAATCACCGGCAGGAACACGAAGTACAGCGACGGCAGCGCCTGCAATTTGAAGTAGTGCGCGAGCGGCCCCATCGGCAGGAAAATCCCCACGGCCATGATGATCCCGGTCATCACCATCAGCGGCATGGCCGCACGGCTTTGCAGGAACGGGATCTTCGGCGTGCGGATCATGTGCACGATCAACGTCTGGGTCAGCAGCCCGACCACGAACCAGCCGGACTGGAACAGGGTCTGGTGGTCCGGTGTGTTGGCGTCGAACACGTACCACATCAACGCAAACGTGCTGATGTCGAAGATCGAACTGATCGGCCCGAAAAACAGCATGAAACGTCCGACATCCGCCGGTTGCCAGCGCTGGGGTTGCTTGAGCATTTCTTCATCGACGTTATCGAACGGGATGGCGATCTGAGAAATGTCGTAGAGCAGGTTCTGCACCAGCAGGTGCATCGGCAGCATCGGCAGGAACGGGATGAACGCGCTGGCCACCAGCACCGAGAACACGTTGCCGAAGTTCGAGCTCGCGGTCATTTTGATGTACTTGAGCATGTTGGCGAAGGTGCGGCGCCCTTCCAGCACGCCCTCCTCCAGCACCATAAGGCTTTTCTCCAGCAGGATGATGTCGGCCGCTTCCTTGGCGATGTCCACGGCGCTGTCCACCGAAATTCCGATGTCGGCGGTACGCAGGGCCGGGGCGTCATTGATGCCGTCGCCCATGAACCCGACCACATGGCCGTTGCCTTTGAGCAGACGGACGATGCGTTCCTTATGCGTTGGCGTCAGTTTGGCGAAGACGTTAGTGGTCTCCACCGCCACGGCCAGTTCGGCGTCCGTCATGCGCTCGATGTCGTTGCCCATCAGCAGGCCTTGCTGCTCCAGACCGACTTCGCGGCAGATCTTCGCGGTCACCAGTTCGTTGTCGCCGGTCAGCACCTTTACCGCCACGCCGTGAGCGGCCAATGCTTTCAGGGCCGGCGCGGTGCTTTCCTTCGGAGGGTCGAGAAACGCCACGTAACCGATCAGCGTCAGCGCCTGCTCATCCGCCAGGCTGTAGGTGTCGCGCCCCTCGATCATTGGCCGCGCGGCGACCGCCACCACCCGCAGTCCTTCGGCGTTGAATGCCGCGTTGACCTGACGAATCCGCGCCAACAGGTCATCGGTCAGTGCTTCATCGACCACGCCGTGCCGCACCCGTGTGCACACCGCCAGCACCTCTTCCACCGCGCCTTTGCAGATCAGCAGGTGCGAGTGATCGCGCTCGGCGACCACCACCGACATGCGCCGACGGGTAAAGTCGAACGGGATCTCGTCGACCTTGCGAAACGCCGTGCCGACCTTCAATTCACGATGGACCTCGACGTGCTCGAGCACCGCCACGTCCAGCAGATTTTTCAGGCCGGTCTGGTAGTAGCTGTTGAGGTAGGCCATTTCCAGCACGTCATCGGAATCGTTGCCCCAGACATCGACGTTGCGCGCCAGAAAAATTTTGTCCTGGGTCAGGGTGCCGGTCTTGTCAGTGCACAACACATCCATGGCGCCGAAGTTCTGGATCGCGTCGAGGCGTTTGACGATAACTTTTTTGCGCGACAGGAATACCGCGCCTTTGGCCAGGGTCGAGGTGACAATCATCGGCAGCATTTCCGGGGTCAGGCCCACGGCAATCGACAGCGCGAACAGCAGCGCTTCGGTCCAGTCGCCTTTGGTGAAACCGTTGATGAACAGCACCAGTGGCGCCATGACGAACATGAAGCGGATCAGCAGCCAGCTGACTTTGTTGACCCCGGTCTGGAACGATGTCGGCGCACGGTCGGTGGCACCGACTCGCTGGGCCAGTGCACCGAAATAGGTGCTGTTGCCGGTGGTCAGAATCACCGCGATCGCGGTGCCGGACACCACGTTGGTGCCCATGAACAGGATGTTGTCGAGGTCCAGCGGGTTGCTCGTGTCGCTGTCCTGCTGGCGAGGGAATTTTTCCACCGGCATCGATTCGCCGGTCATGGCCGCCTGACTGACGAACAGGTCCTTGGCGTTGAGCACGCGGCAATCGGCGGGAATCATGTCGCCGGCCGAGAGCACGATCAGATCGCCCGGCACCAGCAGTTTGATCGGTACTTCGGTGCGCATTGCATCCCGACGCATCACCGTGGCCGTGTTGCTGACCATCGCCTTGAGCGCGTCGGCCGCCTGGTTGGATTTGGTTTCCTGCCAGAAGCGCAGCAAAGTCGAGAGCACCACCATCGAGAAAATCACGATGGCGGCTTTCATGTCCTCGGTCAGCCAGGAGATGACCGCGAGCAACGTCAGCAGCAGGTTGAACGGATTTTTGTAGCAATGCCACAGGTGAGTCCACCACGGCAGCGGTTGCTCGTGCTCGACTTCGTTGAGGCCGAATTGCACGCGCAGTGCATCGGCTTCGGCTTCGCTCAGGCCGTCGGTGTGGCTGTTAAGGTTGTCCAGCAGTTGGCCGGTGTCGCTGTTGGCAGCGCTCACCAGGGTTTGCGCCAGGGTCGGCGGCACCTCGCGGCTAACCGTGGTGTCGGTGAAGTTTTCCAGCAGCGCCAGGCGACGGAAGTGTCGAGCGATGTGGCGGGTGCGCAGGAATCCGGCGAAGAATTCTTTGAGCAGGGTCAGGTTCATGGCAGTTCCCCCAGGGTCAGCCGGGAAACCTTCCAGCAGGCGTGTCGGTGCGCCGCGATGACGACAACAAGTCGAACATCACGCACGGTTCAGCGTCGATGAGAGGACGTCGGGACACGGACCAGGACTGGCCGCGATCGGGATGCCGCTGCTCGCTATTGGGCGAGACAACGGCACAAAAAGTGGCGCGTTATCTTGCCGGGAAGTTGCCGGTTATTGGAACCGGCCGACTACTGTCACTCGAACAAGTACCCACTGTGGGTCTCCGCTATTGATGAAAACGCGCGCAGCTTACGCCCCGATTTGTGGAGAGTAAACGAAGGATTGGCAAGTCGTTGGGGAATTGCGGGGTTCTTCAGGGAGGGTTCAGGATTAAGGATTTGTGGCGCTAATGAGGGCCCCATCGCGAGCAGGCTCGCTCCCACAGTGGATCTTCAGTGAACACAAATTTTGTGTAAGACAAAGATCAAATGTGGGAGCGAGCCTGCTCGCGATAGCGGTTTTACAGACGCCGAAAATATTAGCTGGCTGTCGCTAGCAGCAAGTCCACCACCGAACGACCATGCCCCCGGCTTTTGCCATGCTCATACAACGACCCGGCAATCTCATCCGCGCGAATCGGCAGGATCGACAGCAGGGTATCGCTCAGCCCGTGGCTCGCCTGACAGAAGCCCTGCATGTAGATGCCGGCCTTGCAGCGCTCGTCGGTGATCAGTTTGTAGTTGCGATCGACTTCGAAATCACCCTGGTACTCCTCCAGCGGCGCCAGCAGTTTGCGGTGCATCTGACGTTCATACCCGGTGGCCAGAACCACAGCGTCGTAAAGACGGACCGTGACTTCGCCGGTCGCGTTGTTGCGCACGGCCAGTTCGATGCCGCGCTCGGTGGCGGTGGCTTTTGAGAGGGTGGTCAGGGTGCGGAAGGCATGACGGGCAATGCCCGAGACTTTCTGGCGATAGAAGATGCCGTAGATGCGTTCGATCAGGTCAATGTCCACCACCGAATAGTTGGTGTTGTGGTACTCGTTGACCAGGCGCTCACGCTCGCTGCTCGCCTGCTGGAACACCAGGTCGGTGAATTCCGGCGAGAACACTTCGTTGACGAACGGGCTGTCGTCCGCCGGTTTCAGCGCTGAGCCGCGCAGGATCATGTCCACCTGCACCGACGGGAAGCTGTCGTTCAAATCGATGAAGGCTTCCGCCGCGCTCTGCCCGCCGCCGATGATCGCGATGCTCATCGGCTGGTTGTTCACGCACGGTTGCTTGGCCATCTGCGCCAGGTACTGCGAGTGATGGAACACCCGACCGTCATCCTTCAGCGCCTTGAACGCTTCGGGAATACGCGGCGTGCCACCGGCGCTCACCACCACCGAACGGGCGGTGCGCACGTGTTGCTGACCTTGTGTATCGCGCGAGATCACACGCAGCGCTTCGACCTGTTGGTTGTGCAGCACCGGCTCGATGGTCAGCACTTCTTCGCCATAACGGCTCTGTTCGGCAAACTGCCCGGCAACCCAGCACAGGTAGTCGTTGTACTCCATGCGGCACGGATAGAAGGTGCCGAGGTTGATGAAGTCCACCAGACGGCCGTGGTGCTTGAGGTAGTTGACGAAGGAATACGGGCTGGTCGGATTGCGCAGGGTCACCAGGTCCTTGAGGAAGGAGATCTGCAATTCGCTCTGGGTCACCAGAGTGTTGCCGTGCCAGCGATAGTCCGCCTGCTTGTCGAGAAACAGAACATCCAGCTCGCCCTGACTCGGCCCGCGCTCTTGCAGAGCGATGGCCAGCGCCAGGTTCGAAGGGCCGAAACCGACGCCGATCAGGTCGTGAACGATGGGCGATGCAATTGCCTGTGTCATTTCCAGTGTCCTCTGGATGAACCCCTCAACAAGGGGAGGAAGCCTAAGTGACCTGGCTATTCTTGGGAGCACAGCAGGTCGTCTGTTGAGTAGGAACGAGGACAATGAAATAAAATTTAACAACAAACGCTCAGTGGGCGTCCCATTGCCGCATCCGCACCCGGCAATGCTTCATTGCATTGACGATGTGCTTTTCCACCAACGCGCGGGAAATGCCGAGGTGTTCGGCGATTGCCGGGTGCGACAGGCCATCGATCTTGCGCAGCAGGAAACTCTCTCGGCACAGCCGTGGCAGTTCCGCCAACGCACGCTGGAGCATCTCCAGGCGCTGGCCATGATCGAGGCAGGTGTGAGGGGACGGGGTGAAGTAGCGCTCTTCGTTGTCGAGCACCTCCAGCGACTCGACCTGACGCAAGGCATTGCGCCGATGGTCGTCGATCACCAGATTGAGCGCAATGCGATACAGGAATGCCCGGGGCTGCTCGATCGGCGTGTCGCTGGAACGTTCCAGAACCCGCACATAAGCGTCATGCACCACATCTTCGGCCACCTGACGGTTGCCCAGCTTGGCGTTCAGGAAACACACCAGCTCGCGATAGTAGTTTTCCAACCATGACTCCCGGCCGCACGGGTGCGGTTTCTATCCTTGAGCCACCGCAACGACCGCCGAAATGGGCAGTGGCACGATAGTGGCAGTTCGAGTGTGTAATTTATAGTAATTCTCATATAGATTTAAAGTGTTGCTTCATCTTGCCCGACAAATAGTGTTGAACATGTAGGAGCGAGCTTGCTCGCGAAGGACTTGAGAGCACCGCGATTATTCAGGAAGAAACGCGTTTTCGTTAACGTCCTTCGCGAGCAAGCTCGCTCCTACAGTGTGTTTGTGTCGGCTTGTGTCGAGGGCTAAATTCCCCGCCGCTCTTCTCGTATAAAGGACAGCTCCCCGTCTCTGTCGGCTTCCCGACAGCGTTCAACTGTTGCCATATTTCGTGCGCAGGCTGAGCGACGGGCCGATATCCATTGGCCGGAACCCTGCATGAAACGTCCCCGACACACCCGACGCGCCCTGCTTGTAGCACTGTGTCTGATCCCCGTTATCGCCGTGGCTGCCTGGCAGGTCATCCCGCCCGGCCGAGACAAATTCGCCACTGTGCAAGTCAGCCGCGGCGACATCGAAAGCAGCGTCACGGCCCTCGGCACCCTGCAACCTCGACGCTACGTGGACGTCGGTGCGCAGGCGTCCGGGCAGATCCAGAAGATCCACGTGGAAGTCGGTGATGTGATCAAGGAAGGCCAGTTGCTGGTGGAAATCGATCCGTCCACGCAACAGGCCAAACTCGACGCCGGGCGTTTCTCGATTGAAAACCTCAAGGCGCAACTCGAGGAACAACGGGCGCAACACGAACTGGCCCGGCAAAAGTTCCAGCGCCAGCAGAACCTCAAGGCCGGCGGGGCCACGCGCGAAGAAGACGTGCAAACCGCCCAGGCTGAACTGCGCGCCACTCAGGCGCGCATCGATATGTTCCAGGCGCAGATCCGCCAGGCCCAGGCCAGCTTGCGCAGTGATCAGGCCGAGCTCGGCTACACGCGCATTTACGCACCGATGTCCGGCACCGTGGTCGCACTCGATGCCCGTGAAGGCCAGACCCTCAACGCGCAACAGCAAACGCCGCTGATTCTGCGCATCGCCAAGTTGTCGCCGATGACTGTCTGGGCCGAGGTCTCGGAAGCCGACATCGGTCACGTCAAACCCGGCATGACCGCCTGGTTCACCACACTCAGCGGCGGCAAGCGTCGCTGGAGCAGCACCGTGCGGCAGATTCTGCCGGTGCCGCCCAAGCCTTTGGATCAGACCAGCCAGGGCGGCGGCAGCCCGGCCAGTTCGAGCAAAAGCGGCAGCGCCCGCGTGGTGCTGTACACCGTGCTGCTTGATGTCGACAACGCCGACAACGCGCTGATGGCGGAAATGACCACCCAGGTGTTCTTCGTTTCCAACCAGGCGAAAGACGTGCTCACCGCCCCCATCGCTGCGCTGCAAGGCGGCACGCAACCGCACATCCAGACCGCTCAGGTCGTCGCCAGGAACGGCCGCGTCGAGCAACGTGACGTGCGCACCGGCATCAGCGATCGCCTGCGGGTGCAGATTCTCGACGGCTTGCAGGAAGGCGATCACCTGTTGATCGGCCCGGTCGACGGGAGTGGCGGCTGAATGCTGACGCCCCTGATCGACCTGCAGGACATCCGCAAATCCTACGGCGGCGGCGATTCACCGCAGGTTCACGTGTTGCGCGGCATCGACCTGTCGATCCATGCCGGCGAATTCGTAGCGATTGTCGGCGCGTCCGGTTCCGGCAAGTCGACGCTGATGAACATCCTCGGTTGCCTCGACCGCCCGACCTCGGGCGAATACCGCTTCGCCGGGGAAAACGTCGACGCACTCGACAGCGACGAACTGGCCTGGCTGCGTCGCGAAGCCTTTGGCTTTGTGTTCCAGGGCTACCACCTGATCCCGTCCGGCTCGGCCCAGGAAAACGTCGAAATGCCGGCGATCTACGCAGGCTTGCCGGCCGCCGAACGCCACGCCCGCGCCGCCGCCCTGCTCGACCGCCTGGGCCTGGCCTCGCGCACCGGCAACCGCCCGCATCAACTCTCCGGTGGCCAACAGCAACGCGTCTCCATCGCCCGTGCCTTGATGAACGGCGGGCACATCATCCTCGCCGATGAACCCACCGGCGCCCTCGACAGCCACAGTGGCGCCGAGGTCATGACGCTGCTTGATGAACTGGCGAGCCAAGGCCACGTGGTCATCCTCATCACCCACGACCGCGAAGTCGCGGCCCGGGCCAAACGCATCATCGAAATCCGCGACGGGCTGATCATCAGCGACAGCGCGCACGACAACCCCGACGTGCAAACCTCGGCCAACCCCGGCGCACTGCAAGCTGTCGATCTGCGCAAGCGCCTGAGCGAAGGCGCTGGAGCCACCGGCGCCTGGAAAGGCGAACTGGTGGACGCGGTGCACGCCGCGTGGCGGGTGATGTGGATCAACAAGTTTCGCACCGCCCTGACGCTACTCGGAATCATCATCGGCGTCGCGTCGGTGGTGGTGATGCTGGCCGTAGGTGAAGGCAGTAAGCGTCAGGTGATGGCGCAAATGGGCGCGTTCGGCTCGAACATCATTTACCTCAGCGGCTCGTCCCCGAACCCGCGAACGCCGCTGGGCATTATCACCCTCGATGACGTCGCGGCGGTGGGCAGCCTGCCGCAGGTAACGCGCATCATGCCGGTCAACGGCGAGGAAGCCGGGGTGCGTTTCGGCAACCTCGACCACTTGAGCTACGTCGGCGGCAACGACACCCACTTCCCGGCGATCTTCAATTGGCCGGTGGTGGAAGGCAGCTATTTCACCCAGGAAGATGAACGCAACGCAGCGGCTGTCGCGGTGATCGGCCACAAGGTGCGGACCAAATTGCTCAAGGACGTGGCCAACCCGATCGGCCAATACATCCTGATCGAAAACGTACCGTTCCAGGTGGTCGGCGTGCTCGCGGAAAAAGGCGCCAGCTCCGGCGACACCGACAGCGACGACCGCATCGCCATCCCGTATTCCGCCGCCAGCGTCCGGCTGTTCGGCACTCACAATCCCGAGTACGTGGCCATCGCGGCAGCTGATGCACGCAAGGTCAAAGAAACAGAAATGGCCATCGAGCAGCTGATGTTGCGTCTGCACGACGGCAAGAAGGATTTCGAGCTGACCAACAACGCGGCGATGATCCAGGCCGAAGCACGCACGCAAAATACCCTGTCGCTGATGCTCGGTTCGATCGCCGCGATTTCGCTGTTGGTGGGCGGGATTGGCGTGATGAACATCATGCTCATGACCGTGCGCGAACGCACCCGCGAGATCGGCATCCGCATGGCCACCGGTGCCCGACAGCGCGACATCCTGCGGCAGTTCCTCACCGAAGCAGTGATGCTTTCGGTGGTCGGCGGCCTCGCCGGCATTGCCCTGGCGCTGATCGTCGGTGGCGTACTGATCCTCAGCGAAGTCGCGGTCGCGTTCTCTTTGATAGCGGTACTCGGCGCCTTCGGCTGCGCCCTGGTCACCGGTGTTGTCTTCGGCTTCATGCCGGCTCGCAAAGCTGCCCGGCTCGACCCGGTCACAGCCCTTACCAGTGAATGATCGATCTATGAAAGCGCCACTCAGCCTGTTGACCCTCTGCGTACTGCTCAGCGCGTGCGCCAGCCCGGATCCGCACCCGGAAAGTGGCCTGCAGCCGCCGCCCGTCTGGCAGTCGGCGCACAGTGAAAACGCCGTGTTGAGCAACGCCCAGTGGTGGACGCACTTTGGCAGCCCGCAGCTGGATCAACTGATTGAACAGGCCCGCGTCGGCAGCTATGACCTGGCGGCGGCACTGGCACGGGTTCGTCAGGCCCGGGCGACGACCGTGATTGCTGGCGGTTCGCTGTTGCCGGAAGTGAAAGCCGCCGCAAACGCCAATCGCCAGAAGCTGATGCGCGGCAACGGCTACAGCCAACTGGACGCCGACGACAGCAACAAGGCAGTGGATTACTTCGACGCCAGCCTCAGCGCCAGTTATGAAATCGATTTCTGGGGCGGCCAGCGCGCCTCCCGCGACAGTGCGCAATTCGGCCTGCGGGCCAGTGAGTTCGATCGCGACACGGTGGAATTGACGCTGCTCAGCGCGGTCGCCAGCACCTATGCACAAGCCCTGTCGCTGCAAGAACAGCACCGTATCGCGCAGCTCAATCTGGCGAATGCGCAAAAGGTTTTGAACCTGGTACAAACCCGCTTCGACGCAGGCTCGGCCACCGCCCTGGAGCTGGCTCAGCAAAAGAGCCTGGTGGCCGCGCAACAACGGCAGCTGCCGCTGGTGCAGCAACAAGCCGAAGAAGCGCGAATCAGCCTCGCCGCCCTCCTCGGCCGCCCCGTTCAAGCAATGAAGCTCGACGATCAGCGCTTCGATCAGCTCAGCTGGCCGGTCATCGGCGCGGGCGTGCCCAGCGACTTGCTCAACCGGCGCCCGGACATCGCTCGCGCCGAAGCGCAGTTAGCGGCGGCACGGGCCGACGTGACCGTGGCCCGGGCGAAAATGCTGCCCACGGTGACATTGAGCGCCCAGATCGGTTCTGGCGCCGACACCTTTAACGACGTACTGCGCAGCCCGTTCTACAACCTCACCGCCGGATTGGTCGCGCCTATTTTCAACAACGGACGCCTGAGCGCCGAACGCGACAAAGCTACGGCCCGCCAGGAAGAACTGCTGGAAACCTACCGTGGCGCGATCATCAACGGCTTTGCCGACGTGGAAAAAGCCCTGACCGGTATTCGCGGACTGGACGCTCAGCGGCAGTGGCAGAGTGAAGAATTGAATCAGGCGCAAACAGCGTTCGATATTGCGCAAAGCCGCTATCAGGCCGGGGCCGAGGATTTGCTGACGGTGCTGGAAACCCAACGCACGCTGTATGCCGCGCAGGATCTGAATGTGCAACTGCGGTTGTCGAGGTTGCAGGCGAGTATTGCGCTGTACAAGGCGCTTGGGGGTGGGTGGCAGGTTCTTTAGATTCGCGGTGCGAGTGAGTCCATCGCGAGCAGGCTCGCTCCCACATTGGATGTGTGAACAACATAAATCCCCTGTGGGAGCTGGCCTGCCAGCGATTGAACGGTAACGCGGTAAGCCTGATTAACTGGTAATCGGCTTAGCCTTCAAATTCCGCGCATACCAAGGCCGTTGCGGCACCTTGCGAAACAGATCCGCCAGTTTCTTCTCGTCTTCGCCAAAGGTAATCCGCAGCGCCAGCTTCATGGTTTCCGGGTCCATTTCCACCGACTTGCCCGCCTGCAACCCCGGCGTGACGTTGCAGCCATGGGTGCTCGGGCCGAGCCATGGGTCGTCGATCTCGACCCAGCGACCGGGCGCAAACCACTGCACGCCTTTGACCTCCAGCCGACTCACTTCCCCCGGATGAAAGCGTTCGTGTGCACGGAACCAGTCTTCGAGACGGTCGTCGATCCAGCCGTGAAAATGCCAGAACACCGGGTTCACATGGGAGGAAAACGGGTCGCCAAGGAAGTCGTTTTCCGCCGCGAACCAACGGGCGGAAAAGTCTGCGGTGTCCCGCGCGAACGGCACGGGCTGACCATTGGACGGGTCACGGGGCACCGATGCCCAGCGCATGTGCAGCCAGTCATGCAGGCCGAGTTCGACCTCGGAACCGAACTGCCCCAGGGTCATTTTCGACAAGTAACGCGGGTCACGGTAGCGCGATTCCCAGACCTGAAAATTGCTGTGGTAAGTCTCGGCGGTCTTGAGATCCGCGACCCACTGCGAGTATTCGTCATCGTCTTCGGCGCGCCAGGCCGGCGGCAGTGCGGTGCCGTCGTGGTTGTCGAAGTAACGGGCAAAACCCTGGCGATCACGCACCAGCTCTGGTTGCGGTAACGGAAATTGCTGCCAGGACGGCAAATCCTGCAGGGAACGTGCGGTGCCGAGCATATGCCGGTGCATGAAGAAAAAGTCGATGCCCGAGCCGTTGCGGTCCTTGCGCGGCCCGCGCGCATCGCGCTCCTTGTCCCGAAGCCCCGGCTGCCAGCCGATACCGCGCAAGGCATTGCGTTTGTCTTCGGACAAGGTGTGCCATTTGTCTCGCGAAGCGTGCCAGAGCTGATGGAACAGGCGGTGCTCGGGCGAAATCAGCCACGCCAGCAACGCCGGGCCCAGGCCCGTGCGCTCGCGCGCTTCAGGGAACACTTGTTTGACCGCGACGAAACGGTTGTTCTGAGCGGTCAAGGCCAGCGGACGATCCAGACGCAGCACGCGACCACTCAAGGTGCCGCTGCCGGCATTGCCGAACGCGGCCCAGACTTCGTCCAGTTTGAAGGTGAATTCGTAGTCCGGCGTCCCGGCCGGGGATCGGGTATCAATCAGGCGCCAGCTCAACTCGGTGGTGTTCGTGCCGGCCAGATCGCCGAGGACGCGATAGCGCGGTGTCGGTTCGCCGCGCAGCGCATCAAAGGTATCGAGAAAGCCATTGAGCCCACGACCCTTGTGGCCGATGTCGAGCAACACCTGCAGCCCCTCGCGAGGCAAACCGTCGAGCCCGGCGTCACGGCCTTCGAAACGAATGTTCCAGACACCCTGCAGCGAGTTGGCCAACCGCTGCCCGGTCACATCCGCGACGTCGAATGACGCTTCGCCGGGGGTAATCGTCGGGTCCGGTTTTGTCAGTTCGCGATGCCCGTAATACGCCACAGGCACGGCGGCGCCAGTCAGTGCCAGACCCGCCAGGAACCATCGTCGAGAAATCGTCATTGCCCTACCTGTGTCAGCCATGGAGCAGGCTTTATCCAAGCTAGAACGTTTGTTGCCCCCACAAATTTAAGAGCTTTCTGTAGGAGCGAGCTTGCTCGCGATGGGCTCAAAGGCGCCGCGTTCATCCAGAAAACTCGCGTAATCGTTTACGTCCATCGCGAGCAAGCTCGCTCCTACAGTGGATCGCCATCACTAAATTTCTCACCCGGCCACTCGTTCTTCCCAGATAGCAAAGGCCCCCGCGCCTGCACCCTCGACGGCGAACCTGACTGAGATGGCAATGACAAAACCTCGTTCGAAAAAGGCTCTTTTCATTGGCCTGCCCCTGGCGCTGGCCATCGCCGGCGCCGCAGGGTTTGCGGCCTGGGATTACTGGTTCAACGACAACCCCGGCTACCCGGTCGCGGTGATGAAACAGGCGGATGAACTGCAAGAGCGCATCCTCTCGTTCGACAGCCACATCACCGTGCCGATGGATTTCGGCACCGCCGAAAACGAGGCCGACAAAGACGGCAGCGGCCAGTTCGACCTGGTCAAGGCCGCGCGCGGTCGCCTGTCCGGCGCGGCGCTGACCATTTTCGGCTGGCCCGAAATCTGGAACGGCGACAACGCCCCGCACCGCCCGACCGCAGGGTTCATAGACGAAGCCCGTCACGAGCAGGAAACCCGCTACAAAATCATCAGCACCCTGGTGCGCGACTTCCCAAATCAGGTCGCCATTGCCTACACCCCGGACGACTTCCGGCGCCTGCACGGCGAGGGCAAGTTCGCCGTGTTCATCAGCATGCTCAACGCCTACCCGCTGGGTAACGACGTCAACGCCCTGGATAAGTGGGCCGCCCGGGGGATGCGCATGTTCGGCTTCAGTTACGTGGGCAACAACGCCTGGGCCGATTCGTCCCGGCCGCTGCCGTTTTTCAATGATTCCCGTGACGCCCTGGGCGGCTTGTCGGAGCTGGGCAAGCAAGCGGTGCATCGCCTGAACGACCTCGGCGTGATCATCGACGTGTCGCAAATGTCGACCAAGGCCCTGGAACAAGTCAGCCAGTTGAGCCGTGCGCCGATGGTCGCCTCGCACTCGGCACCACGGGCGCTGGTGGACATCCCGCGCAACCTCAGCGACCAGGAAATGCAACTGATCAAGAACAGCGGCGGCGTGGTGCAGATCGTCGGTTTCCCGACCTACATCAAGCCCCTGAGCCAGGCCACTCAAGACAAACTCAACGCCCTGCGCGCCCGTTTCGACCTGCAACCGCTGCAAGGCCTGGAGATGGCGCTGATGCCGGGTGACCCGGTGATCACCGTGTGGTCGGAACAGCGTTTCGGCGAATACGCCAGTCAGCTCTACGGCATCATCGATGAAGAACCGAAAGCCACCCTCAAGGATTACGGCGACGCCATCGACTATGCGGTGAAAAAAATCGGCATCGATCACGTCGGCATCAGCTCCGACTTCAACGACGGTGGCGGCCTGAACGGCTGGAAAGACGTCAGCGAGGCCCGCAACGTGACCGCCGAGCTGATCAGTCGCGGCTACAGCGAAGCTGACATTGCCAAGCTCTGGGGCGGCAATTTCCTGCGGGTCTGGGACCAGGTGCAGAAGTCCTCCCGGCCTGTCGTCAAACACTGATCGTCACTTTGCCAAGCGAACCGAATCCATGACCAACCGTCGTACCTTCCTCAAACAGGCTGGCGTTATCGCGGCCGGCATCCCCCTGAGTTCCGCGGTCAACCTGCCTGCGCTGGCCGCCATGCCGGCGCCGCTGCCCAAAGACAAATGGGCGCAGTTTCGCCAGCTGTTCAACCAGGACCCCGATTACCTGCACTTCGCCAATTTTCTGGTGACCTCGCACCCACGGCCCGTGCGCGAAGCCATCGAGATGCACCGCGCCAACCTCGATCGCAACCCTGGTCTGGCCATGGATTGGCATCGCGGCGAAACCGAACGCCGCGAAGAAGATGTCCGCGTGTGGGCCGGCCGTTACCTGAAAGCCAAGCCCTCGCAGATCGCCCTGACCGGCAGCACCACCGAAGGCCTGGCAATGATTTACGCCGGCATCCATGTGCGTCCGGATCAGGAAATCCTCACCAGCGAACATGAGCACTACGCCGCCAACAGCGTGTTTGAATTCCGCACGCAAAAGGACGGCACCCAGGTTCGCAAAATCAAATTGTTCGAAGACCCGTACAAGGTTTCGACCGATGAAATACTGGCCTCGATTGCCCGCAACATTCGCCCGGAAACCCGTGTGCTAGGCATGACCTGGGTGCACTCAGGCAGCGGCGTGAAATTGCCGATCGGCGAGATCGGCAAACTGGTCGCCGAGAAAAACCGCGACCGTGAGGAAAACGATCGCATCCTTTATGTGGTCGATGGCGTCCACGGTTTCGGCGTGGAAAACCTCGATTTCCCGGACATGCATTGCGACTACTTCATTGCCGGCACGCACAAATGGATGTTCGGCCCACGGGGCACCGGGATCATCTGCGCGCGCTCCGACGAGATGAAGGACATCACGCCGACCATTCCGACGTTCTCTGAAGCGACCACGTTTTCGACCGTGATGACCTACGGCGGCTATCACTCGTTTGAACACCGCTGGGCGCTGACCGAAGCGTTCAAATTGCATCTGGACCTGGGCAAGGCCGAGGTTCAGGCGCGCATTCACGAGATCAACAGTTACCTGAAAAAGCGCTTGCAGGAACATCCGTCGGTGGAGCTCGTCACGCCGCTGTCGCCCGAGTATTCCGCCGGTTTCACCTTCTTCCGCATCAAGAACCGGGACTGCGAGGAAGTCGCCAATTTCCTGATGGACCAGCGCGTGGTCTGCGATGCCGTCGACCGCGATGTCGGCCCGATCATTCGTCTGTCCCCGGGCCTGCTCAACACCGAGGCGCACATCGATCGCGTCATGGCGCTGTTGGCCAGCAAGCTCTGACACACCGATTCCCTTTAGCGAGAATGCTCATGAAAAACATCCTGCACCGATTCAATGCTGCTCAGTCCTGGGCATTGCTGAACCTGTGGCGAGGGAGCTTGCTCCCGCTGGGCGGCGCAGAAGACCCTGTTCTTCAGGCGAAGAGCGGGGGTCGCTTCGCGCCCCAACGGGAGCGAGCTCCCTCGCCACAGGTTTATGTTTACGCAGTATTGGCACTGCTGGCGTTGTTGCCTGCCGTTGCCCAGGCCTCCACCGCGCCGCTGCCGGGCAAGGTGTTCAAGGATTGCCGCAACTGCCCGGAAATGGTGGTGCTGCCCGCCGGCACCTTCACCATGGGCACGCCGGAAGGTGAAGTCGGTCGCGAGCCCGATGAAGGCCCGATGCACGAAGTGACGTTCGCCAAGCCGTTCGCCATGAGCCGGTACCAGATCACCGCCGGTGAATGGGAGCAATACCTGAAGGAAACCGAGATCACCATTCCCGATGGCGACACGCGCCCCGGTCGCGAGTGCATCAACAGCAAACCGCGTTATCCACAGGGCCCGCGTCAGCCGGCGGTGTGCATGAACTTTGCCGAGGTCAGCGCGTATGTCGCGTGGCTGTCGATCAAGACCGGCCAGCACTACCACATCGTCAGCGAGGCCCAGCGCGAATACGCCGCCCGTGCCGGTTCAACGGGGCCGTTCCCGTTCCCGTTCGATGAAGGCACCGAATACAGCATCGCCACCCACGCCAATACTTACGGGCCAACCGACGGCTACAGCTACACCTCCCCCGCCGGCAGCTTCCCACCCAACGCCTTCGGCATGTACGACATGCACGGCAACGTCTACGAGTGGATCGCCGACTGCGAGCACACCGATTACGTCGGCGCCCCCACCGATGGCGGCGCCTGGGTCGAACCCAACTGCGAAGCCCTGCAGATTCGCGGCAACGACTGGGGCGAAGCGCCTGTGTTCTCGCGTTCCGGCAACCGCAACAACATCTACCCGCAAACCCGTGGCGACTGGATCGGTTTCCGTGTGGTGCGCGATCTGCCGTCCAAAGGCTGAGTCCCCTCCCCTGCGGCCGCCACCAGTCGGCGGCCGTCTAAATTAAACGCCTGACCACACGTTCTACTGGGTATGTCTCACGACCCAAGGAACTCTTTTCCTCATGCAGCCCCTCACGCCTCCCCTCATGACCCAGCCTACGCGCGGTGCAATTCATGAATTGTTCACCCTCCTGAAACCGTTCCGGCTGGTGGTCAGCCTGTCGATCATTCTGGGCATGGTGGGCGGTCTGAGCGTGACGGTGCTGCTGGCCACGATCAACAATGCCCTGCATTCGGAAAGTGGCCTGACCCAAGGCGTGGTTGCGCTGTTCGGCGGTCTTTGTCTGTTGGCCCTGGCGAGTTCGATCTGCTCGGACATCGGCACCAACTATGTCGGCCAGCACATCATTGCCAAGCTACGCAAAGAGCTGGGGGAAAAGGTCCTTTCGGCCCCCATCGAACAGATCGAACGCTATCGCAGCCACCGCTTGATCCCGGTGCTGACCCATGACGTCGACACCATCAGCGACTTCGCATTCGCCTTCGCGCCGCTGGCCATTTCCCTGACCGTGACCCTCGGCTGCATGGGCTATCTGGCCCTGTTGTCGTGGCCGATGTTCCTGATGATGGTGCTGGCGATCGCCATCGGCACCGGCATCCAGTTCTACGCCCAGGGTAAAGGCATCAAAGGCTTCATGGCCGCCCGCGACGCCGAAGACGAATTGCAAAAGCACTACAACGCCATTGCCGGCGGCGCCAAGGAACTGCGCATTCACCGTCCGCGTCGCCAGCGCATGTTCACTTCGGGTATCCAGGGCACTGCCGACTTCATCTGCAACACCCAGGTGCGTTCGATCAATACCTTCGTGATCGCCAAGACGCTGGGGTCGATGCTGTTCTTCGTGGTCATCGGCCTGGCGCTGGCCCTGCAATCGTTCTGGCCGAGCGCCGACAAGTCGGTGATGAGCGGCTTCGTCCTGGTGCTGCTGTACATGAAAGGCCCCATCGAGCATCTGGTTGGCACCTTGCCGGTGGTCAGCCGGGCGCGGATTGCCTTCCGCCGCATCGCCGAACTGTCGAGCCAGTTCTCCTCTCCCGAACCGCATCTTTTGCTCAACGACACCGGCAAAAAACCGGCCGTGGTCAAAAGCCTGCAACTGGACAACGTCAGCTATGCCTTCCCCGCTGCACCGGGCAGCGAAGCGTTCCGTCTGGGGCCGGTGAACCTGACCATCGAACAGGGCGACATCATTTTCATCGTCGGCGAAAACGGCTGCGGCAAGACCACGCTGATCAAATTGTTGCTGGGCCTTTATGCGCCGCAACAGGGTGCAATCCTGCTCAACGGCGACAGCATCGATGCGCAGAACCGTGACGACTATCGCCAATTGTTCACCACTATTTTTGCCGACTACTACCTGTTCGATGACGTGGTGCAGGGCGATCAGCACATTCCAGAAGACGCCAACACATACCTGCAACGCCTGGAAATCGCGCACAAGGTCAGCGTCAAGGACGGCAGTTTCACCACCACCGACCTGTCCACCGGCCAGCGCAAGCGCCTGGCGCTGGTCAATGCCTGGCTGGAAGAACGGCCGGTGCTGGTGTTCGACGAATGGGCGGCCGACCAGGACCCGACCTTCCGCCGGATCTTCTACACCGAGCTGCTTCCGGACCTCAAGCGCCTGGGCAAAACCATCATCGTCATCTCCCACGACGATCGCTATTTCGACATGGCCGATCAGCTGGTGCGCATGGAATCGGGCCGCGTGGTGACGGAGCGAGCGACCGCCTGAAAACGGCAACACCCGTCATTCGACGATTTTTTCGGGGTTTGTTTTCCGGTTTCGTCGAAGTGACGCGTCTAATAATAATTATCATTAACTAAAAAAACTGCACACCTTAGGAGCGATTTGAGCAATGCAAAGCCCTACCCTGTCCCGCGCGCCGTTGGCCCTGGCCATCGCGCCGCAAAAGAAATTCCGAACAGTCGTACCGGGTGCGTTGCTGACCCTGTTGCTGCTGGGCACGTCTGAAGTCCAGGCAGCGCCGGTGAACGTCAACGTTCCTTCGCAGTCGCTGGCCAGCGCGCTGCAGCAACTGGGTCAACAGACCGACCTGCAGATTCTGTACAGCCAGGACATGGTCAACGGTCTCAAGTCCACGGCGGTTTCCGGCAATCTGGAACCAGAACAGGCACTGAACACGTTGCTGCTGGGGAGCGGCATTACGTTTCAACTGACTGGCAACACCGTATCGCTGGTTCCAATAGCGGGAAACTCCAGTGCGCTGCAACTGGGCGCGACCGCGATCTCCGGCGTGGCGCCGGGGCCGACTACCGAAGGCACGCATTCCTACACCTCCGATGAAGTCAGCATCGGCAAGGGCAACATCAAGCTCAAGGACATTCCGCAGTCGGTGTCCGTCGTCACGCGCCAGCGTATGGACGACCAGAACATGAACAGCCTGCAAGACGCGATGCGCCAGGTCACTGGCGTCACCATCAAGACATACAACTCCGGTTCCAGCCTGAACGACGTCTACATGCGCGGCTTCCTCGTCGACCAGGTGCAGGTTGACGGCGTGTCGCAACCGACCGGCCAGGGCGACATGGGCACCAGCTTCGACCTCGCCATGTACGACCGCGTCGAAGTGCTGCGTGGCCCGTCGGGCCTGTATCAAGGCGCTGGCGAACCCGGCGGCACCATCAACGTAGTCCGCAAGCGCGCCCTGAACAAATTCGCCCTCGGCGGCGAACTGGGCGCAGGTTCCTATGACCACTACCGCTCGATGGTGGACGTCACCGGCCCGTTGAACGATCAGGGCACCGTGCGCGGTCGCTTCATCACCGCTTACGAGAACAACAAATCCTTCGTCGACTCCGCCCAGAACGAACGCCCGATGGTGTACGGTCGCCTGGAATTCGACCTCGACCCGTCCACCACCCTGTCGGTCGGCGGTGCTTACCAGCAGAACCACTCCACACCGGCGTTCGGCTTGCCGGCCTTTGCCGACGGCAAATTGCTGGACGTGCCGCGCTCGACGTTTGTCGATGCCAAGTGGAACACCCTGAACGAGAAAGTCTGGGAATCCTTCGCTGAAGTCGATCACGCGCTGGACAATGGTGGTCAGTTCAAGACCACCGTGACTTACCGGGATGCAGAAACGCCACAGCGAAACTTCACCTGGGCCGACGGTGCGGTCGAGCCCAATGGCGACAGCTGGGCGGTGGCGTATGACTACTACACTCACATCAAGACCATCGGCGTCGACAGCTTCGTCACCACGCCGTTCGAGTTCGCTGATCGCCAACACGAGTTCACCGTCGGTGCCGAGTACCAGCACCTGGACAAAGATTTCGAATACGGTGGCGGCGAGTACTTCCCGATCAACGTCTACAACCCGGGCAGTATCGATGTTCCCAAGAACGACTATGAGCGTGTCAACGGCAATAGCTCAAAGTCCGACCAGTACGGCCTCTATACCCGCGCCAAGTTCAACGTCACCGACTGGCTCGACGTGATCGGCGGCAGCCGCGTGACCTGGTACGAAAGCGACGCCAAGAACTTCAACGCCTTCTTCAACAATTTCGGCGAAGCCCACACCAGCATCAACCGCAAGGTCGTGCCCTACGGCGCCATCATCGCCAAGCTGACCCCGGAACTGTCGGCCTACGCCAGCTACACCGGCGTGTTCAAGCCACAAAGCGAAGCCGGCGCTGACAACTCGCCCATCGGACCGCGCAAAGGCAAGCAGTATGAAGTCGGCCTCAAGCGTGAGTTCTACGACGGTCGCCTGAACGCCAGCATCGCGATGTTCCGCATCTACGACGAAAACCGTGCCGAATACAACTCCGACACCAATAGCTACGAAGCCCAGGGCAAGGCACGCAGCCAGGGCTGGGAAACCGAGCTGAGCGGTAACCTGACCGACAACTGGAGCATCGTCACCGGCTATGCCTTCACCAGCACCAAATTGGTGAAAGCCGCCGACGACACCGAAGGCAGCACCTTCAGCACCATCACGCCTAAACACAACTTCAACCTGTGGACCAAATACGACTTCACCGACGGCCCGCTCAAAGACTTCAGCGTCGGCGGCGGCGTGCGCGTGGTCAGCAAGACCTGGTACCAGCGTGAAGTGCGCTTCGAACAAAGCGGCTATGGCATCGCCACGGCGCAGGTGGGCTACAAGTTCAACGAGAACCTGTCGGCGACACTGACTGGCAACAATCTGTTTGATAAAAAGTACTACGATCGCGTGGATGCTTCGTGGGGGACTAACTTCTATGGGGATCCGCGCAATTTGACGTTGACGTTGCGGGCTCAGTACTGAGTTTCGGAATCGTCAGAAAGATACACACCACCGGGCCGCTTGCGGCCCGGTTTGGTTTTTGGGGTGGTGGTTTAGAGCGAGTAATTGGTTTTTGCTTGCGCTTGTTCCTTGAACGGCTTGGCGGGCGAAGTGTTGAGGTACGCTTTTCTTCGCTTTGCTGACAAGACAGGCGAAAAAATTACTTACCAGAGCTATTGATATGTCACTCTCATTGGCCTCTGGTACAACTTCAACCAACCTAATCCACTTTCTGGATTTGCGTTATGTGCCCATTGAAAAAGGATAGGGACTCTGGATAACTGATGAGTTGATGACAACAGCAGTTTGCTGGGAGATGGGAGATGGGAGATGGGAACAAACGTGTCGGTGAGTTTTGCGCGTACTGCTAGAGACTTTTTCTTTTTTTGTCCCGATCCTCAATGCCTTGCCGAAGTGAGACCAGCGAAGAAAGACAACGTCTTCTTCAAGGCCCCGGACTCCCATGTATCGGGCTGTGTAAACGAAAAGAAAAAAACATCGGCATCCTCAATCCCCGTCGTGCCCAAGCCAAGACATTCACCTTCATCACCGCAGATAATTCCAAGCCATTTGGGTGCGATCGTGAAAGCTAACAAGGTTCCAAAACCAACCCTAGCGCAAATGCATTCACTTGCCCTGCAGGTCCAGGCCGCCCCTGCGTTGCATCCAGGGACTTTGAGGGAAGTCGTTGATGCTTGGTGGTCAATGAGTAAATCAGATCGTCGGCAACACCCACTTCACATTGCGGCCCGGAAGCTGACTTACTTCGACGCATTTAGTGAGTTTGGCGTCGAAAACAAGGACATTGCATCGTTAGGGTGTGAGCGCACCATTACTTTTGGCAAAGCCTCAGTCACGCAATACAAAGACACCTTTACTGTCACTACCTGGCGCAAGTTCAATACGGACGGCAAGCCCGCACCGATTAAGGTCAGAGTAAAGCCTGGTGATCCAGATTTTGCACATCTGGCGCCGAGTCAACACGTTACGCTGTTTCTGCACGGCACCCCGCCCGCCTCCGACAGTCAACAAACATACTTCGGAATACTCACTTCCGGTGCTTACGATGGATTTGTTATCAAGCATGACGCTGCAACATAAAACACGCGAATCTCGCGATTCAAACTGGCATCAGCCCTGCATCACCAGGTGACCTGTTCGAACGCAGGCCAAATAGCGTCGCGCCTGTTGCGTTTTGATTCGATAAGGGCTCGCATGTCAGCCATCACCTGATCATGCGGAACATTCGGGCTCAGATCATCGAGCGAAGCTTGCACCTTGGCACGGAACCAACGGTTATAGTTGACGGCCTGCTCTTTGGTTTCGAACGCTGAAACGATGGGGGAAAGTTCGGCGCTAATAGTCACCTCCGGTGAGACGAAGTACACCTCTACCCGCGAATAGGGGAGCCAAGCTACACGCCGAACTTCCGAGCGCCAAGCCTAAAAACATGTCGGAAATTTCCCCGATATTTACGCGATTTACCTCGGGTGTAGGAACCGTGCAGCCGCTTATTAATGCTGTTCGGCATAGCTTGTTTAAGCGGCCTACAGGTTACTTCGTGAAAGCTACATCACCTTGCGTCGTTGCCTACAGGTACGCCAGAATCCGCCGGCTTGTGCGCCTTGAGCATGGTCTCTATCGTTTCTCCGCCACTGTATATCAGTGGTCGGGTTTGGTAGCCCGTTTCGCTTAGGCGCATAGAGTCACCCATGCAGTCGCTTTCTCAGGGCTCTGATTTATGGTGGCCATGCGCAGGGCTCCTTCGGGAGCGCCGGGGTCCTAATGCGACCGGTCTACCAACCCGCGTATGGCCGCCACCCTTCGTTTGGTAGCGAGGGTGATGGCTCCTTTACTTTTCGCGTTAGGAGTTCCATCTATGCCCAAGGTCACACCCAACCCGCCGCAAACCGATCCGGCCTCCCCCAAAGAAAACCCCGATACACCCACCGCCCCCACTCCTGATTTCCAACCCTCAATCGCCGACATCAAAGCCACCCCACGCACAATGAGCACGATGTTTATCGTCAATCCGGAATTCGATATCGAAACCCTGCTGGGTTATGCGTGTGAATCGCTGGCCTCGGCCGAGGTGATGGCCAATGATCTGGCTGATCATTTACAGGGGGCCTCACGCAATTCTCTGCTGGGTATTTCGCAGGTGATCATGCTGGCGGAGTTGGTGGTGAATCGGGCATTGGACCATCTGGATCCGATAGTGGACGCGCATAGTCCGGTGACATGATCGTTCCCACCAGAACGTGGGAACGATCCCCGTCCATCAACTCAAACTTTCGGTAATCAGCCCCGCCAGTTGCTCCAGCATACCCGGCACTTCCTGAACCATCTCCCCCATCCGCGCGAAGTCGTGGGTCATGCCCGCTTTCACGTCCAGCACCACAGGCTGCCCCGCCGCAAGCAATTTTTCAGCCCAGGCCAGGCCTTCGTCCAGTAGCGGGTCGTATTCGGCCAGCCACAACACCGTCGGCGTCAGGCCTTGCAAGGTTTCGGCGAACAGCGGGGAAAAGCGCCAGTCACGGCGATCATCGGCACTGCGTTGGTACTGCTGGTAGAACCATTCCAGCGTGGTCGCTTCCAGCAGATAGCCTTCGGCGAAACGAGCGAGGGACGGTCGTTTTTCCACGGCGTCGATCACCGGGTACAACAACACTTGCACCCGTGGCGTCAGCGGCCAGGCTTGCGGATTCTGCGCGACGGCGATCGACAACGAGGCCACCAGGCTGCCGCCGACGCTGTCGCCGGCCAATGCGATGCGCGTGGCGTCCAGGCCCAGAGCACCGGCGCCCGTGGTCGCGAGCCACTGCGTCACATCTTCAGCATCCTCGTAAGCGGTAGGGAAACGGTGTTCCGGGGCCAGTCGATAATCCGCCGACAGCACCGCAAAACCACCCGCCAGCGCCAGTCTCCGGCACAGGGTGTCATGGGAATCGAGGCTGCCGACCACGTAACCGCCGCCATGGAAGTACAGCAGCACCGGGCGCTCCTGAGTGCCCAGCGACGGGCGAGCGTAGAGGCGCGCATTAAGCAAGTGGCCGTCGCGGGCCGGAATGCCGACCGCGGTCACGGTCAGCGCGCCCATCGGTGCAGCATCGAGCAACTGCGAGGTTTGTTCGAACTGCTGGCGCGCTTCAGTCGGGCTTAGCTCGTGCATGGGCAGGCTTTTGCCGGTGAGGCGGCCGAACTCGGCCAGCTCTAGAAAACCTTCGATGTCCGGGTGCAGTGCCATGGGCGGTCGTCTCCAAAAAATAAAAAGCTCGACCTATAAACGAACCGTGAGGGCCGTTCATTAGGGCTAATGCTGTTCACTTAAGACCGCTATTGAGTCGTACATACCTTGTGGCGAGGGAGCTTGCTCCCGCTGGGCTGCGTAGCGGCCCCAAAAATCTGACAACCATTGCCGATTTTTGTGAGTGCTACGCACTCAAGCGGGAGCAAGCTCCCTCGCCACAGGTTTCTCTGATTCAAGACTTAAGGGCGAGCTTGTTTGGGTGCGATAAAAGCTTAGTCCTGCGCCACCACCTCTCGACCGAGTGCCGTCACCACGGCGCTCAGGCATTCATCCCGTTGCAGGATATCGAAGTGGCTGGCGGTGACGGTTTGCACTTTGCGCAGCCGCGGTTGTTGACGCTCCAGCGTCGCGCGCTCGGCCGTCGGATTGCCATCGGCCCACCAGCAACACAGTTCGGCGTGCGGCAGCGGCAAGGTCTCGACCTGCCGTGACAACGCCTTCAAGCGTGTGCTGACCATGAACGTCTGAGCCAACTCATCGGCACCGAGCAACGCATAGCCGCTGGCCTGTTCGCCTTCAGTGTCGATCACTGTGCGAATGATCCGCGCGACAGCGTCCTGATCGCCCGAAGTTTCGACACTCAACGCCTGGGCAACGACATCGCTGTCCATGCTCAACGTTGCACCGAGGAACTCGCGCAGGTCCGCGCGCCACTCATCAACACTGGCGACGGCATTGGCCTGGGTCGGCACAAAACTGTCCACCAGACCGACGAACGCCACACGCTGGCCCTGCTGTTCAAGCAAGTCGCCGACCATCAACGCCAGCGCCCCGCCCAACGACCAACCCAACAAATGGTACGGGCCTTGTGGTTGCTTGCGACGGATCGCCTCGACGTAGTCAGCGGCCATTTGTTGCAGCGAAGTGTCGTTCCACTGACGGTCCAGCAGCATGCGGCATTGCACGCCATACACCGTGCGCTGACCTTCCAGTCGACGGGCCAAAGGC
This sequence comes from Pseudomonas sp. LBUM1651, assembly GCF_059716135.1. Classification (NCBI taxonomy): domain Bacteria; kingdom Pseudomonadati; phylum Pseudomonadota; class Gammaproteobacteria; order Pseudomonadales; family Pseudomonadaceae; genus Pseudomonas; species Pseudomonas sp. LBUM1651. Next base: position 4,280,629 of record NZ_CP166805.1, read on the forward strand.
TCGTAGTCGAACACCGTGCCGAACCCGGCGTGCAGGCAGAACAGCGCCGGTTGATCGTCCACTGGCTGGTTCAACAGCAACAGCGGTTCAGGGCTCTGTTTGACCGGTTGTTCATCGACACCGGACAACCCGGCAATGGTCGGTTTGGCCATCATGTCGCGCAGTTTCAGCTGGAAGTCCGGCTCATTCAGCGCCCGCACCTTCGAGATCACCTTGAGGGTGCGCAGCGAGTCGCCGCCCAACTCAAAGAAATTGTCGGTGATGCCGACTTTGTCGACGCCCAGCACTTGCTGCCAGATCTCGGCCAGTGCCCATTCCAGCGGCGTGCGCGGGGCCACGTAGTCGCGGCCTTCGAAGGTCGGGTCCGGCAAGGCCTTGCGGTCGAGTTTGCCATTGGGTGTCAGCGGGAAACGCGGCAGCACCACGATCTGCGTCGGCACCATGTAATCCGGCAGGCTTTCTCGCAAGGCCGCCTGGCAACGCAGGCCCAGACCGTCGTCTTCGGCCGCGACCACATAGCCCACCAGTTGCGGACCCTGGCCGCTGTCACGTACCACCACCAGCGCGTCATTGACCCCGACTTGCTCACGCAGACGGGCTTCGATTTCACCTAGCTCGATGCGGAAGCCGCGCACTTTGACCTGATGGTCGATACGTCCCACGTAATCGAACACGCCATCCTCGCGGCGGCGCACCAGGTCACCGGTGCGGTACAAACGACCACCGTCGCGGCTGAACGGGTCGGCGACGAAACGCTCGGCGGTTTGCCACGGGTGACGGTGGTAACCACGCGCCACGCCACGACCACCGATGTACAACTCGCCGACCATGCCCACCGGCAATGGATTGAGGTCCATGTCCAGCACATGCAGGCTGCGAGTGCCGACGCGACGGCCAATCGGCGCGTACATCGCCTCGCAGTGGCCCTCGGCAGCGATTTTCCACAGCAGCGGCGTGACGACGGTTTCCGTCGGGCCGTAACCGTTCACCAGGTATTGCGGCTTGAGCGTGTGCTTGACCCGCTCGAACGTGGCGTCCGGCACCGCATCGCCACCGAAACAGTAGATGCGCACCGGTGGTGGATCACCGCCCTGCAACTCGGCGTGTTCCGCCAGTTGCAGCAAGTACGCCGGCGGGAAGCAGGCGACCGTGATGCGCTGACGGTGCAACACCGCCAGGGTCTGCTCGGCGGTCCACAAGGTGTTGTCGCGCACCACCAGGGTCGAGCCGCTGATCAGCGCGGTGATCCAGCGTTCATGAGCACCGTCGAAGGCGAACGACATGAAATGCAGTTCGCGATTGCCCGGGTCCATTTCGTACAGCTCGGCAATCGCCTGCAGGTGCATGCTCAACGGCCCGTGGGCCACGGCGACGCTTTTCGGCTTGCCGGTCGAGCCCGAGGTGTAAATCAGGTAGGCCAGTTGCTCGGCGTGTACTGCGCGTTGCGGCGCCACGACTTCAACGTCGAGGTTCAAGCGATCCACCGCGACCATCGGCGTGCCTGGATTGAGTTGCGCCGTGTCACGCAAGCGCTCCTGGGTCAGCAGCAAACGCATGTCGCTGTCGGCCATCATGTAGCGCAGACGCTCCTGCGGATATTGCGGGTCCAGCGGCACGTAAGCGGCGCCGCATTTCATCACCGCCAACAGCGAAACCACCAGTTCCAGCGAGCGCTCCATGAACACGCCGATCACGTCTTCGGCCTGCACACCCTGCTCCAGCAAATGGACCGCCAAGGCATCGGAACGACGATCCAGCTCGGCATAACTCAAGCGCTCAGCGTCACGATCGGCGTAGCTGAGCACCAACGCGGTGTGCTCCGGTTGCAAGCGCGCCCGCTCGCGGATCAGTTCGTGCACCGGCCGTTCGTGATCGTCGGCTAGCGTCGGCAGTTCGCCGTCGAGTTGCCGGCCTTCGTCCAGGGTCAGCAAGCCCAACTCGCCCACCGCGCACTCGGCGTTGTCGCACAGACGCTGCATCAGGCTTTCCATGTGGCTGCGCAAAACTTCCACGGTGGCCAGGTCGAACTGATCGCGCTGGTGCATGTACTCGATGCGCAGCCCTTCATCGAGGCTGACCATCAAGTCCATGGCGAAGCTGGTCAGGCCGAAGTCGGAGACGTCTTCAAAGCGCAGCGAATCGCCGTTCCACTCACGCAACGTGCGGTCCACCGGCTGGTTTTCGAAGACGATGATGCTGTCGAACAGCGACTGCCCGCCCTGCCCGGCCCAGCGTTGAATATCGCTGAGTGGGGTTTGCTGGAAGTCGCGGATGTCGAGGTTGTAGGCCTGAATCTCGCGCAGCCAGTCACCGACGCTTGCTTCGGTCGGCACGCTGTTGACTACCGGCAGGGTGTTGATGAACAGCCCCAACATGTTCTCCGAACCGTTGAGGGTTTCCGGCCGGCCCGACACCGTGGCGCCGAACGTGACCGTGCGCTGACCGGTGTAGCGCTGCAACAGCAGCAGCCACGCGGCTTGCACCAGGGTGTTGAGCGTCACTTGCTGTTGCTGGGCAAACGCCTGCAAACGTGCAGTTTGCTGAGCATTCAGGTGCGTATAGATCGCGTGATAACCCGCTTGCGGCGCCTTCACCGACAACGCGCGGGCCAGGTGCGTGGCGCCTTCGAGGGTCTTGAGTTTGTCTTTCCAGAACGCTTCGCAGGCCTCGGCCACCTGCTGGCCGAGCCAGTCGATGTAGTCGCGATACGCGGCCACCGGTTCCTGCGCGTCACCACTGTAATGACGCAGCACTTCACCGATCAGGCGCGACACACTCCAGCCGTCCATGAGGATGTGGTGGTAAGTCCAGATCAGGCGATAGCGGTCGTCTTCCAGGCGTACCAGCAGCAGGCGCAACAACGGCGCGCAGTTCAATGAGAAGCCACGCTCGCGTTCATCGCTGGCCAACTGACGTACGCGCTCGGGTTGGTTATCCAGACCGCGCCAGTCCAGCTCGGTCAGCAGCGTCGGCGCATTGCGCAGCACCACTTGCAGCGGCTCCTTGTCGCCCTCCCACAGGAACGCGGTGCGCAGAATCGCGTGGCGCTGCGCGGCGTCGGCCCAGGCCTCGCGGAAACGCGGACCGTCAACGCCACGCACACCCACTTCGATCTGGTTGACGTAAAGGCCCGAGTCGCCGTCCTGCACCGAGTGGAACAGCATGCCCTGCTGCATGGGCGACAGTGGATAAACGTCGTCCACCTCGTCCGCCGTCAATTCCAGCGCCTGATACTGCGCTTCGCTCAGTTCGATTTTCAGCGCCGGCGCTGTAATCACCGGCGCCGCTTCCACGGCTTCCACAGCCTGGGCGACAGTCGCCAGTTCAGCGATGGTCGGGTGACTGAACACGTGTTTCGGTGAAATGCTCAGGCCGGCCTTGCGCGCCCGGCTGACCGCCTGGATCGACACGATGGAGTCGCCGCCCAGTTCGAAGAAGTTGTCCTGAATGCCGACCTGCACTTCGAACAACGCCTGCCACACGTCTTGCAGCGTCGCCTCCACGGCATTGCGCGGCGCGATGTATTCGCGCACCTGCTGATCAGGTTGCGGCAAGGCGCGGCGATCAAGCTTGCCGTTTGGCGTGACCGGCAATTGCTCAAGTACCAGCAGATGACTCGGCTGCATGTGCTCGGGCAGCGCGTTGCGCAGGTGCTGTTTGAGCTCGTCGAGTGCCAACGACTGGCCGACTACGTACGCCACCAGTTGTTTGGATTTACCGACATCCAGCGCAATCACCACGGCTTCGCGCACCTGCGGATGTTCGAGCAGGCAGGCTTCGATTTCGCCCAGCTCGATGCGCAAGCCACGGATCTTCACTTGATGGTCGATGCGGCCGACGTATTCGATCACGCCGTCCTCGCGGTAGCGCGCCAGGTCGCCGGTGCGGTACAGGCGCTCGCCCTGTACGCCGAACGGGCTGGCGACGAAACGCTCAGCCGTCAGGTCCGGACGACGGTGGTAACCCCGCGCCAGGCCGACGCCGCCCAGGTACAGTTCACCGACGCAACCCGCCACTTGCGGTTGCAGGCTGTCGTCGAGGATGTAGGTCACCAGGTTGGCGATCGGGTAACCAATCGGCACGCTGATCGAGCCGTCATCAACGCAGGTCCAGTGGGTCACGTCGATGGCGGCTTCGGTCGGCCCGTACAGGTTGTACAAACCAACGTCGGGCAGCACGCGGAACAGGCTGTTCTGCAAATCCGCCGACAGCGCTTCACCGCTGCACATGATCTGCCGCAGGCTGGCGCAACGCTCGAAGCCTTCGCCCTGAACAAACGCCTGCAACATCGACGGCACGAAATGCAGGGTGCTGACCTGATACTGCTCGATCAAACGCACCAATTGCGCCGGGTCGCGATGGGCGCCCGGTTCGGCGACCGCAAGGCGTGCACCGACCACCAGCGGCCAGAAGAACTCCCACACCGACACGTCAAAACTGAACGGCGTTTTTTGCAGCACGGTGTCGCGACCGTCCAGCGGGTACGCGCCCTGCATCCACTCGATGCGGTTGTACAACGCATCGTGACGGTTGGCCGCGCCCTTGGGTTTACCCGTAGAACCGGAGGTGTAAATCATGTAGGCCAGCGATTGCAGCTCGACTACGCACGGCAGGTTTTCGTCGCTCAAACCTTCGACCAGTCGAGCGCTGTCGTCCAGGCAGATCGCCGTGGTGCCGGGCGGAATCGGCAATTGCGCCAGCAGATGACGCTGGGTCAGCAGCACATGCACGCCGCTGTCCTCGAACATGTGCTCCAGGCGCTCGCGCGGGTAATCCGGGTCCAGCGGCACATAGGCGCCGCCGGCCTTCATGATCGCGAGCAAACCGATGACCAGTTCCAGCGAACGCTCGGCGGCAATGCCGACCAGCACTTCGGCGCCGACGCCCTGGGCGCGCAGGTAGTGCGCCAGTCGGTTGGCCTGTTGGTTGAGTTCGCAATACGTCAGGGTGTGACCGGCAAACACCAACGCCGGAGCGTCCGGAGTTTTCAGCACCTGGGCTTCAAAGCACTGATTGACCGGGCGCACGTCGGGCCAGGTCACGGTGGTGTCGTTGAAGCCTTGCACTTGCTGCTCGCTCTGCGCGGCGTCGAGCAGGCTCAGGCGGCCCAGGGCTTGTTGCGGCTCACGGACCATGGCCTCGAGCAACGCCACCAGACGATTGCTCAGGCCGTCGATGGCCTCGGCGGTAAACAGCGCCGTGTCGTAATTGAAGCGCAGGTCCAGGCACTCGCCCAGCTCCGCGGCGATGGACAACGGGAAACTGGTCTGATCGTGATTGCTGATACCGGAAAACTTCAGCGCGCTCGGATTACCGCCCTCCAGCGCCTCGGCGACCGGGTAGTTTTCGAACACCAGCAGCGTGTCGAACAGCGACTCGCCGGAATGCCCGGCCCAGCGCTGCACATCCGCCAGCGGCGTGTATTCGACATCGCGCAATTTGAGGTTGAGCGCCTGCACCTCGTCCACCCATTGGTTGACCGTGCGCTCGGGGTGCGGCGTGGCGATCACCGGCAAGGTGTTGATGAACAGGCCGACTTGCTGCTCGATCCCCTGCAACTCGCTCGGACGCCCCGACACCGTGGCGCCGAATGCCACCGTGCGCTGGCCGGTGTAGCGCTGCAACAGCAACAGCCACGCCGCTTGCAGCAAGGTGTTCGGCGTAACGCGGGCCTGACGGGCAAACCCGCTCAGGCGCTCGGTGGCCGCCCGGTCCAGGCTCAGGTGAACGGTGCGATGACCGCCGCCCTGCCCTGCGACTGGTCCCGGCATCGCGCCGGCCAAACGTGTCGGCTCGTTGAACGCTTGCAATTGCTCCAGCCAGAAAGCCTCGCACGCGGCACGATCACGCCCGCCGAGCCACGTCATGTAATCGCGATAACGACCGCCACCCGCCACCGGCATCACACCGGAGTAGCGCTGCAGCACTTCGCCGAACAACTGCGAGGTGCTCCAGCCGTCCAGCAGAATGTGGTGGTTGGTGAAGATCAGGTGATGCGCGTCGTTCGCGGTCTGCACCAGGGTCAGGCGCAGCAACGGCGCGGCCGTCAGGTCGAAACCGCGCAGGCGGTCGTCTTCGGCCAGACGTTCCAGAGCCATTGCCTGATCCGCTTCATTGCGCCAGTCGAGCACGGTCAACGGAACTGTGGCGTGGGCCATAATCATTTGCAGCGGCCGCGAGCCATGGCTCTCACTGAAGAACGCTGCGCGCAACACTTCATGGTTTTCCAGCGTCTGTTGCCAGGCGCTGCGGAACGCTTCGACCTCGATGCCCTGCACGTCCACACGCATTTGCGGAATGTAAGCGCCGGCATCCGGGGCGAACAGACTGTGGAACAGCATGCCTTCCTGCATCGGCGACAGCGGGAAGATGTTTTCGATTTCACGCGCCGCCAGCGGCAGTGCATCGAGCTGCGCCTGATCGACACTGACCAGCGGCACATCACTCGGCGTCAAACCGCCGGCACCGCTGAGGCAGTGCCCGATCAGCTGTTGCAGCTCGGTGGCATAGGCCTCGGCCAGACGCTGCACGGTGTGCTCGGCAAACACGTCGCGGCTGAAGGTCCAGCTCAGGCGCAGTTGCCCGGCGTAGACCTGACCGTTAATGCTCAGGCCACGATCCAGCGATGCCGAAGCACCTTGTTCGGCGCCACCGCTTTCACGGGCCGGACGCCACGGCGCCTGCTCGTCGAAGCTGGCATCGAACTGGCCCATGTAGTTGAACGTGATTTGCGGCTGCGGCAAATCCTCGAGACCGGCCTGCGCCAGATACCGCAGGATGCCGAAGCCAATGCCTTTGTCCGGCACCGCGCGCAGTTGCTCCTTGACCGCCTTGATGCTTCCCGCCAGATCGCTGGCCGGGGTCAATTTGACCGGGAAGATCGAGGTGAACCAGCCCACGGTGCGGGTCAGGTCGATGTCGTCGAACAGGTCTTCGCGGCCATGACCTTCCAGTTTGACCAGCGTCGAAGGCTGGCCGGTCCAGTCGCCCAGCACCCGCGCCAACGCCGTCAGCAACAGGTCATTGACCTGCGTGCGGTAAGCCGCCGGAGCGTCTTGCAGCAGTTGACGGGTGAAGGTGCTGTCGAGCACGGTTTCCACGCTCACGGCATGTTCGCTGGCCAGACTGCCTTGCGGATTGTCGGCGGGCAGGTCTACCAGCACGTCGTGGTACTGGCGCTGCCAGTAAGCGGCCTGACTCGCCAGTTCAGGACTTTGCGCATGCAGCTGAAAACGCGCCGCCCAGGCTTGATAGGCGCTGGATTTGGCCGGCAGACGCAGGGGTTGAGCCTGACGCGCCTGGTCGTAGGCCATTTGCAGATCTTCGAGCAACAGCCGCCAGGACACGCCGTCCACCGCCAAATGATGCACCACCAGCAGCAAGCGCTGACCGGCCGCGCCCATGTCCACCAGCAAGGCGCGCAGCAGCGGGCCGTCGTGCAAATTCAGGCTGGCTTGTGCGGCGTTGCAGTGCTCAAGCAATTCGTCGGCATTCGCGGCCTGACGCAGCCACAACAGTTCGGCGCTGTTCCAGTGCTCGGCCTGAGCCTGCTGCCACACGCCATCCACCTGACGCAATCGCAGGCGCAACGCGTCGTGATGTTCCAGCAGCGCGGCCAGTGCCTGTTGCAGGCAGGCGCTGTCGAGCGGCTCGCGAAGTTCCAGCAGTACCGACTGGTTCCAGTGGTCCCGGGCCTCGATGGCCTGCTCGAAAAACCAGTGCTGGATCGGTGTCAGCAGCACGTCGCCGCGCACCGGCCCTTGGTCGATGACCAGACCGGCGCTGCGCTGGGCGACCTTCGCCAGACTCTGCACGGTCTGGTGTTGGAACAGGTGACGCGGGGTGATGCGAATCCCGACCTGACGCGCACGGCTGACCACCTGAATCGAGATGATCGAGTCGCCGCCCAGTTCAAAGAAGTTGTCGTCGATCCCCACGCGCTCAAGCTTGAGCACGTCTTGCCAGATCGCCGCCAACGCGGCTTGCATCTCGTCCGCAGGCGCCGTGTAAACCTGCTGCGCCAGGGCGGCATCAGGCTTGGGCAACGCGTTGCGATCAAGCTTGCCGTTGCTGGTCAACGGCCAGTGATCGAGCTTGAGCAAATGCGCCGGCACCATGTAATCCGGCAGGCCGGCCTGAAGGTGTTCACGCAACGACTGGCGCAAATCGGCGATGTCCTGCGAGACGGTGAACCAGGCGACCAACTGTTGGCTGCCATTGATCTCGGGCGCCAGCACCAGCGCTTGTTCAATGGCCGGGTGACTTTGCAGGCGGTCCTGAATTTCCCCCAGCTCGATGCGAAAACCACGAATTTTCACTTGATGGTCGATGCGCCCGGCGTATTCGATGCTGCCGTCGGCGCAGTAGCGCGCGAGGTCGCCGGTGCGATAGAGGCGCGCACCCGTTTCGCGAGCGAACAGGTCCGGGACAAACCGCGTGGCGGTCAGATCGGGGCGCTGGTGATAACCACGCGCCAGCCCGGCGCCGCCCACGTACAGCTCACCGACGCAACCCTTGGCCACAGGGTTCAGACGCGGGTCAAGTACGTACCAACGCAGGTCGGCAATCGGCTCGCCCAACGGCGAACTGTTGGCACCGTCGAGGTCGGCGCGGGACAACGGCCGGTACGTCACGTGCACGGTGGTTTCGGTGATGCCATACATGTTGATTAGCAATGGCTGTTGGTCGTCGAACGCGTTGTACCAGGGACGCAGGCTCGCGACGTCCAGCGCCTCGCCGCCAAACACCACATAACGCAAGGCCATGCCCTGGGCATTGGCGCAGGCAAACGGCATCAGCTGGCGGAACGCCGACGGTGTCTGGTTGAGCACCGTGACCTGTTCATCGCACAGCAGGCGAGCGAACTCTTCCGGGGAACGGCTGATGGCGTGCGGCACCACCACCAGCTTGCCGCCGTAGAACAGCGCGCCAAAGATTTCCCACACGGAGAAGTCGAAGGCGTAGGAATGGAACAGGCTCCAGACATCGTCCGCGTTGAAACCGAACCAGTGTTCGGTGGCGCTGAACAGGCGGGTCAGGTTGCTGTGGGGCAGCAGCGTGCCTTTGGGCTTGCCGGTGGAACCGGAGGTGTAGATGACGTACGCGAGGTTTTCCGGGCAGGTCAGGTTCGGCAGATTTTCGGCAGACGCTTCGTTGAGCCAGTCACTGGCGTGGTCGAGGCAAATCACCTCGATGCCTTTGGACAACGGCAGTCGCGGCAACAACGCGGAGTCGGTCAGCAACAGGCGCGTGCCGCTGTCGGCCAGCATGTAGGCCAGACGGTCCTGCGGGTATTCCGGGTCCAGTGGCACATAAGCGCCGCCGGCCTTGAGGATCGCCAGCACGCTGACGATCATCTCCAGCGACCGCTCCAGCGCGACCCCCACCAACACGTCCGGGCCGACGCCGCGTTCGCGCAGACGATGGGCGATGCGGTTGGCCTGTTGGTTCAATTGCGCGTAGCTGAGGGTGGCACCGTCGCAGGTCACCGCGATGTTGTGCGGGTGCGCGGCAGCCTGGGCTTCGATCAGTTGATGCGCGCACAGCAAGTTCGTGGCCTGCGAAGCGGCGCTGCGGTTCCAGTCCAGCAACGTGGCTTGCTGCTCGGTTGCGGCGAGCATGCGCAGGTCCGCCAACGCGACCGAGCTGTCGGCGCAGATCGCCTGCAACAGATTCAGCCAATGCTGCCCCAGACGCTCGATGGTCGTGGCGTCGAACAATTCGGTGGCGTACACGAACGAAGCGTGGATGCCGTCGTCGCTCTCCACGGTGTCGAGCATCAGGTCGAACTTGGTGGTCTTTTCATCCCAGATCAGCGGCTCGACGCTCAGGCCCGGCAAGTCCCAGCGCTGTTTGCCACCGGTATCGCGCTGGTGGTTGAACATCACCTGGAACAGCGGCGTGTGGCTCAGGCTGCGTTCGACATCCAGCCCATCGACCAATTGCTCAAAGGGCAAATCCTGATGCGCCTGCGCGCCCAGTGCCGCGGCTTTGACCTCGGCCAGCAATTGCAGAAATGGCTGATCGGCATGGGGCTGGGTACGCAGCACCTGAGTGTTGACGAAAAAGCCCAGCAGGTTTTCCACGTCCTGACGGGTACGGTTGGCAATCGGCACGCCGACGCGAATGTCCCGTTCGCCGCTGTAGCGATGCAACAGGGTTTGCAACGAGGCCATCAGCACCATGAACAACGTGCAGCCTTCACGACGGGCAAGATCCTTCAGGCTGATCGCCAGCTCGGCCGGCACGTTCAGCTCGACGCTGGCGCCCTGCTGGCTCGGGATCGCCGGGCGACGACGGTCGGCAGGCAGGTGCAGCGGCGGGTGCTCGCGACCCAGTTGTTCACGCCAGTACCCAAGCTGACGCTCGGCCTCGCCGGCTTCCAGCCACAGGCGCTGCCAGCGGGCGAAATCGGCGTACTGAATGCCCAGCTCCGGCAGTTGTGGCGGTTGTCCGGCGCTCAGTTGCGCATAGAGCTGCGTGAATTCCTGCAACAGAATCGGCAGCGAACCGCCGTCAGTGACGATGTGGTGGAACGTCAGCACCAACACATGCTGCTGCGCGTCGAGACGGATCAACCGACAGCGCATCAGCGGGCCATTCTGCAAGTCGAACGGCTGCTCGGCGTTCAGGCCAACCTGACGCTGCAGCTCGGCTTCGTTAGCGACTTCAGCCTCGACCAGCGGCGCGTCCATCTGCGGGTGAATTTTTTGCAGCACCTGCTGCTCGTCGAAGACGAAGGTGGTGCGCAACACTTCGTGGCGTTGCACCAGTGCGGCGAGGGTTTGCGCCAGCGCTGCGCGGTTCAGCTCACCACTGAGGCGAAAGGCACCGGTCAGGTTGTACGCGGTCGCCTGCGGCTGCATCTGCCACAGAAACCACAAACGCTGCTGCGCGTACGACGCCGGCAACGTGTCGACCGCCGGGTCCCTGGGCGGGATCGGCAGCAGCTCAAGGGTCAGTCCCTGGGCGTGCATCTTTTCTTGCAAGGCACGCCGCGCGTCCAGGCTCAAGCCGCAGAAACGCTGGGCCAGGGTCATCATTCTGTCCGGTGCAGCACTCATCGCGTGTGTTCCTCATCCACTTCGTCGAACAACGCTTCCAGCGCGTCTACATCGTTTTCTTTGTGTTCACTGTGCTGACGGAACTGCTCGATTTCCGCCGCCAGACGCTCCAGCGTGTCGCCTTCGAAGAACAGCTTCAGCGGGATCGCCAGGTTCAGTTCTTCCTGAATCCGTGCGCGAATCCGCGTCGCCAGCAACGAGTGGCCGCCCAGCTCGAAGAAACTGTCGTGCACGCCGACACGCTCCACGTGCAGCGCTTCGGCCCAGATCGCCGCCAGGACTTTTTCCAGGTCGGTGCGCGGGGCGACGAAGGCACTGCGGCGGACGTCGAGGTCGAGCAAGGCCTGGCGGTTGAGTTTGCCGTTGGGCATCAGCGGGAAGCGTTCCAGCACCTGCAAGCGCGCCGGCTGCATGTGCTCGGGCAGCGCTTCGCCGAGGTGACTGCGCAATTCGTTGAGGCGGATGTCGGCGGTGTCGGCCGGCGAAATCACGAAGCCCAGCAGTTGCGGACCGGTCGGCGTTTCACGGGCGATGACCGCGGCGTCTTCGATGCCGGGTGCGCTGCGCATGGCGGATTCGATCTCGCCCAGCTCGATGCGGAAACCGCGGATTTTCACTTGATGATCGACCCGACCGAGGTATTCCAGCACACCATCGGCGCGATAGCGTGCAAGGTCACCTGTGCGGTACAGGCGTTGACCTGCCTGTTTTGCAAACAGATCGGGGATGAAGCGTTCGGCGGTCAGCGTGGCGCGTTTGAGATAGCCTCGGGCAACGCCGGCGCCGCCGACATACAGCTCACCTTCGACGCCCACGGCCACCGGCATCAGGTCCGGGCCGAGCACGTGAATGCGCATGCCCGGAATCGGCTGGCCAATCGGGATGGTGTCGTCATCCTGAGCGAGCGGCAGTTCCCATGCCGAACACCAGACCGTGCCTTCGGTCGGGCCGTATTCGTTGACCAGCGCCACCTGCGGCAAGGCCTCGCGATGTCGCGCGACCAGGGCGTTGCTGCACGCTTCGCCGGCAACGATCACGCACGCCAGGGCATGGCTGTCGAGGTGCTCCAGAATCTGCGCGTGGTAAGACGGCAAGGTCAGGTAGTGGGAAACCTCTTCACGTTGGATCAGCGCCGCCAGCAGCGCTGGGTCCTTGTAGCTGTCTTCGTCCGGCAGGCACAGGGTCGCGCCCTGCCCCAACGCCCAGAAAACCCCGGCCACCGAGCTATCGAACGAGAACGACGAGAGCATCAGGAACGCGCGCAACGGCTGACGATAGAACGCGCTACGTGCGAGGGTCGAGGCCACCGCGTTGGCGTGACTGATCATCACGCCCTTGGGTTTGCCGGTGGAACCGGAGGTGTAAATGACGTAGGCCAAATTAGCGCTGTCGCCCAGCGGCACCGGCTGCTCTTGTGACGCGGACCAGACTTCGGCCTCTGGCATCAGCGAAATCACCCGCTCGCTGTGCAACGCTTCCGGCAACGGCTGGCAGGCCAATACTTGGCGCGCAGCGGCGTCCTGCAACATGAACGCCAGACGATCAATCGGGTAGTTGGGATCGAGCGGCAGGTAACCGGCACCGGCCTTGAGCGTGCCGAGCAGCGCGATGACGATTTCCAGCGAGCGCTGACCGTAAACCGCAACGATTTCATCCGGTGCCACACCCTGCGCGCGCAAGGCATTGGCCACCTGGTTAGAGCGTGCGTCCAGTTCGGCATAGCTCAGGCGTTGGCCATTCACGCTGACGGCGATGCGTTGTGGATGCAGGCGTGCCTGTTCGGTGAACAGGTCTTGCAGGTAGCGATGCGGCAGTGCCTGCTCGGCGGCCAGCGGGTTGAAGTCTTCGATCAAACGGGTCAGTTGCACCGCGTTGACCTGAGTGGCCTGGCCCAAGGTCAGCTCAGGCGAAGTCAGCAACTGGCGGCTGAACTCGACAAACTGTTCCAGCCAGGCCGCCAGCATCGACTCGGGCACCGCGCCGGCCAGGCACGACAGCTGCAAGTGTTCGCCCTGAACACGCAGGCGCAGGACTTCCGGGTTGGCGTCGTCCACTTCGATGTTCGCCTCGGTGTCGGCCTGAAACACCAGGCAATAACGCATCGGCGTCGCGACTTCGGCGCTCAGTTCGAACTCGTTGAGGCAGTCGAGCCAGGACAGCGATTGCTCGACACTGGCAGCAAACGAGTCCAGCGCTTGCGCCAGGGTCTCGTTGCTGCGGTTGTCGAAAGCCACCGGCAAGCGACGGGCGAAACGCCCGAGGGTCGCTTCGGTCTGCTCGTTGCGCCCAGTCACTTCCCAGCCCATCAGCAACTTTTCCTGATTGCCGATGCGCGCCACGAACGCGCTCCACAGCAACAACACCACCCGCTGCGCTTCGACACCCTGAGCGGTGGCAACGCGTTGCACATCGGCCAGCCATGCCGCGTCGGCGAGCGTGGCCTGATGTCGAGCCAGGGTCACCTCAACGGCCTTTTCGAAGGGCAGACGATGGGCCAGCGCGAACTGCTGTTGCAGGTTGCGCCAGAACGCGGCGCCTTGATGGCCGATGTCTTCTTCGCGCAGTTCTTCCTGCCACGCGGTGTAATCCAGGTACTGCAAATCTTCCTGATTGTCGGCCAGCGTTTCGCCGCGCAACAGGCTCGCCAGCTCCGCCGACAGCACCCGCAGCGACACTTCATCGAGGCTGCTGGCCGGCGCCAGCAGCGTGACGAAATGCTGACCGTCTGCGGTTTGCACGGGCGTCACCACCAACACCCGCGCCGGATCGGCAGACAGGGTTTCACGACTTCGGCTCAGGGCCTCAGCCAGCGAAGACACGCTGCCCAAAAACGTCACCGGCAACTCGTCACACAGACTTTGCACAGGCCACTTCATGCCCGGAAAACGGCGATAGACCGTGCGCAGGGTTTCATGGCGCTGGCCCAGCTCATCCAGTGCAAGGAGCAATGTCTGCGCCTCCACAGCCTGGGCGACCGGCACGGTCAGGGCGGCGAACAAGGTCTGTCCGCTCAGCTCCTGAGCACGCAAATAGAAGGCTTGCTGAGCCGAAGTCTGGAAAACGTCTACCGAAGGTTCGAGGGCGGTGGTGTTCATGTCGAGTGTCCTTATTCCTGATCCAGGTCGGCGCTTTTCTGCGCGATGGCCATGGCCGTGAGGATTTTTCTGTAGCCAGTGAATTCGTTGCGCGCATGCACACTGAGGATGTTGTCCAGCAGGACCACGTCGCCCTTCTCCCAGGCGAACTCGACCATCACGTCGCGATAGATGCCTTGCAGGTGGCGGATGACGTCGTCGGGAATGGCCGTGCCGTCACCGAAGAAGGTGTTCTGCGGCAGGTCCAGCGGGCCGAACTCACGCAGCAGGTTGTCGCGGATGCTGTCCGGCAGGGTCAGCGCGTTGAAGAAGGTGCCGTGGTTGAACCAGATGCGCTCGCCGGTCAGCGGATGGCGCACGATCGCCGGGCCGTTTTGCCGGGTACGCAGACGATTGCCCGACTTCCACTCGGCCTGAATGCCGATCTTGGCGCAGTAGGCTTCGACTTCGCCGCGGTCTTCGCTCTGGAACACGGTCTGCCATGGCAGCCCCATGCCGTCGCCGTAGTTGCGCACGTACATGATGCGTTTACGCTGAAACTCCTCGCGCACGGCCGGGTCGATCCGCGCGAGGATTTCGCGGGTGTCGCCAAACGGGGTTTCACCGCCGGTGGCCGATGGCGTGTCGCAGTAGAAGTACAGGTGACGCGGGAACACCGGCGAATAGGAATGCTCGTTGTGCGGGAAGATCTTCTCCGCTGCCGGGTAGTCGGTGGAGCTGTAGATCTTGAACTGGCCGGTGATCTGCGTCCGTGGCGAAGCGCGGAACAGGTACTCCAGGGCACCGTCGGAAATCGCCGCCACGCAGCGGTTGAACTCGGCGATGTCGGCCACTTGAAATCCACGGAACAGAATCACTGCGTGCTCAAGCAGCTTGCTTTCGATCAGTGCGCGATTCTCCGTCGCCCACTCCACCAGGCTCACGCCGGGCACCGCCGGGCGGCACACCAAGGGTGTGCTGACGCCGTCGAACATCGGCGCAAAACTCACCAGCCGGGTCGGGTCGGTGGACAGGCTCTTGCGCGCACCGCGGCCGATTTTGGGAATGGACTTGGTGGTTGAAACAGTCATAAACCCCTCCAGAAAATGATGACGGCGGCGCCCGGTTGGCGCCGCCGCAATGAATCAGTCCGCCGCGGTTTGCGCTGCCGGCGTGCCACGAATCGCCGAGCGGCGCTTGATCGCCATGCGCCCGCCCAGCAACGCCTTGCGTTGTTCGTTCAGGCGCGCATCGGCGCGGCGCTGCACATCCGTGGCCAGGTCCAGCAATTGGCTGACCGTCAGCTCGTCGGCGCGCAACAACGCTTGCAGTACCGCCTCGATTTGTTCGAACAGGCTTTCCAGCGTGCTCGGCAAGTACTGCCCGGCGGGTGTTTCGAAACTCAGGTGAATGTGTTCAGCCTCGTTGTAGAACGCGGCGACCATGCCGATCTCGGCGGCTTGCCGGCCCGACGGGAAGTCCTCGACCAGCAAGCCATCCATGGACGGCAAACGACCGACGCCTTCCTGATAGATCAACTTGATGTCGAACAACGGCGAACGCCCGGCCCGGCGCGGCAGACGCAACGCTTCCACCAGTCGCTCGAACGGCAGGTCCTGATGGTCCGAAGCCTCCAGAACCGCGCGGCGACAGGCTTGCAGCAGTTGCCCGGCAGCCTCGTCAGCGTCCACATCCACTTGCAGCACTAATTGGTTAACGAAGAAGCCGACCATTTGTTCAAGCTCAACTTGATTTCGGTTGGCGATATCGGTGCCGATACGCACGCGACTGACCTCGGTGCGCTGGCGCAACACCAGGGTGAAGCCGGCCAATAGCACCATGAACAGCGAAAATCCACGCTGTTGGGCGAAGTCGCGCAACTGCTGACTCAAGGTCGCATTCAAGGTGAAATGCTGGCTGGCGCCTTCCTGCGACTGACGCTGATCGCCATCGCTCGGCAGCTCCAATACCGTTTGCGGCTGGCCAAGGCGCGTGACCCAGTAATCGAGCTGACGTTGCAGCTCGCAACCCTGATCCAGCCATTGGCGCTGCCACTTGGCGAAGTCGGCGTAGTGCACGACCTGTTCCGGCAACTGCGCGACGCCACCCTGGTTGAGGGTCGGATACAACGTCACGAACTCATTGATCAGAATCCGGAACGACCAGTCATCCGCAGCGATGTGGTGCACCGTCAGCAGCAACACGTGCTCCTGATCCGCGACCTGCAACACCCGCACCCGCAGCAACGGCCCATTGCGCAAATCGAATGGTCGGGCAACTTCCTCACGGGCCAGTTGCGCGGCTTCGACGTCCGGCGCCGGCAAATGCCGCAGGTCGCTGGTGACGAAGTTCAACGGCAGTTCGGCGTGTACTCGCTGCCAGGCCTGGCCGTCTTCATCAACGAACGTGGTGCGCAACACGGCGTGGCGTTGCACCAAAGTCTCGAAGGTCTGCTGCAGTGCAGAGAGGTTCAGATCCCCGCGCAACCGCAAGGCACCGGGCATGTTGTACATCGAGCTGTCCGGCTCCAGGTTCCACAGGAACCACAACCGCTGCTGGGCAAAGGACAATGGCTGGCGTTCGCCGGAGTGATCCGCCACCAAAGCCGGGCGTTCGCAGATGTTGGCGTCGTGCCGCAGGCCTTGCACCTGAGCGGCGAAATCCTCCAGGCGCGGGTGTTCGAACAAGCTGCGCAAACTCACCGACAGGCCCAGACGCTGACGAATCTGCGAGACGATCTGCGTGGCCAGCAGCGAATGACCGCCCAACTCGAAGAAGCTGTTTTCGCGATCGACACGGGCAACGTGCAACACCTGCCGCCAGATCTGCGCCAGTTCAATCTCCAGTTCACCTTGCGGCGCGGTGCCGGCCACGGCTTCCCAGACCTCTGGCGCTGGCAGCGCCGCGCGGTCGAGTTTGCCGTTGCGGTTGAGCGGTAGTGCACTCATCACCACCAGTTGCGCCGGGAGCATGTAGTCCGGCAGGCGCTCGCCCAAGGCCTGGCGCACGGTTTCGGTGAGTTGACGCGAGTCGGCGTTCGACAGCGTCGGCACGACATAGCCGATCAGTTGCTTGCCACCGACGCCTTCGTGCACCAGCACTGCGGCTTCGCTGATCATCGGCAAGCCCTGCAGGTGCGCTTCCAGTTCACCGAGTTCGACGCGGAAACCGCGAATTTTCACCTGGTGATCGATGCGTCCCAGGTATTCCAACGCACCGTCTTCGCGATACCGCGCCAGGTCGCCGCTGCGGTACAAGCGTGCGCCCGGTGTGGTGGAAAACGGATCGGCAATAAAGCGTTCGGCGCTCAGCCCCGGACGCTGGTGATAGTGCTGGGCAATGCCGGCGTCACCGCCGATGCACAACTCGCCCACGCAGCCGGTTGGCAGCAGATGGCCCTCGGCGTCCAGCACGTACAACGCCCGGCCGGGCAAGGCGCGACCAATCGGCACGCCGAGCAGGTTTTGAGTGTCGGCCAAGGTGCACAGGTGAGTGCTGGAGACCACGGTGGCCTCGGTCGGCCCATAGGTGTTGAGCAGGCGTACGTCGCCGAGACCGGCGGCATGCCAGAGTTTCAGGCCTTCCAGCGACATGGCTTCGCCGCCGACGTGGACCTGACGCAGCCGACCTTTGTCACGCTGAGGCTGCGCGGCCCATTCCTGGGCCAGCAAGTACCAATAGGCCGCCGGCAAGTCCGCCAGGGTCACGCCCTGTTCGATGATCTGCCGGTACAAGGTGTCGGTGTCCCACAGCTCATCGCCGCGCAAAACCAGCGCCGCACCCACGCATAGCGGCGGGTAGCACTGCTCGACAAAGCCGTCGAAGCTGAACGTGGCGAATTGCAGGACACGATCTTCGGCACTGAGCTGCGAATAGTCCGCCGCAATCACGCAAAACTCGCGCAGCGCGGCGTGGGCCAGGCACACGCCTTTCGGCCGGCCGGTGGAGCCGGAGGTGTAAATCAGATACGCGAGGTCTTCGGCACAGGCGAGGTTGACCGGGTTGGCCGTGGAATATCCGGCCAGCGACGCCGTCAGCGCCAGACGCGGCAAGCCTTCGGGCAACGCAACATCGGTCAGCAGTTCCGGTTGCGCCAGCAGCAGATCCATCCCGCTGTCTTCGATCATGTAGGCCAGGCGTTCGGCCGGGTAGTCCGGGTCCAGCGGCACATAACCGGCACCGGACTTGAGGATGGCCATGAGGCTGACGATCATCTGCGCATTGCGCCGCACCGACAGGCCGACCCGCTGCCCCGGCGCCACACCGTGCTCGCGCAGGCGATGGGCAAGCTGGTTGGCCTGGGCGTTGAGCTGTGCATAAGTCAGGTGTTCGTCGCCGACGATCACGGCCAACGCATCGGGCGTGCGTACGGCCTGTTGCTCGAAACGTTGATGCGCCAGCAACGGACTGTCCAGCAGAGGCGCGGCGGGACGCGAACCCAGCAATACCTGCGCTTTTTGCTTCGCGTCCAAGAGGCTGACGGCACCCAGAACCTGTTGCGGCTGCGCGACGAATCGCTCCAGCACATGCAACAAGTTCGCGCCCAGCCGCTCGATCTGCGCGGCGCTGAACAAGGCCTGATCGAAACTGAATTCCAGACGCAGACTGGCGCCGACTTCGATGCCGAGGGTCAACGGGTAACTGGTGATTTCGTGATTGCGCAGCGCGCCGAACGTCAAGCCCGCCGGTGCACCTTGCTTCAGCGCTTCGGCCACCGGGAAGTTTTCAAACACCAGCAAGCTGTCGAACAGCGCGTTGCCCTGCTGCCCCGCCCAGCCCTGGATGTCGTAGAGCGGCACATGCTCGAACTCACGCAGGCTCAGGTTCAGGGCTTGCAGCTCATTGAGCCATTGGCTGACCGGTTGCGCCGAGTGCGGCGTAGCAATGATCGGCAAGGTGTTGATGAACAGTCCCAACTGTTGCTCGATACCCGGCAACGGTGCGGAGCGTCCGGCAATTGTCGCGCCGAACGCCACGCACGATTGACCGGTGTAGCGCTGCAACAGCAGACCCCACGCGCCCTGCAACAAGGTGTTGAGGGTGATTTTCTGCTGCCGGGCAAAATCGGCCAGGCGCTGCATGGCGGCGCTTTCGAGCGTCAAGTGATGCTCGCCCATGCCGCGCCCCTCCACCGGCGTCGGCAAGGCTTGCGCCAGCAGCGTCGGCGTTTCGAGGGCGGCCAGCGCCTGTTTCCAGAACTGTTCGCCCGCCGCCAGTGGCTGCTGCTGAATCCAGCCCAGGTAGTCGCGGTATTGCCCCAGGGGTTTGGCCAGTGTCTGCCCGGCGTAATGCTGAATCACTTCGCCGAGCAACTGCGCGTTGCTCCAGCCGTCCATGAGGATGTGATGACTGGTGTAGATCAGGTGCCAGGCGTCGCTGCTTTGGCGCACCAGCATCAGGCGGAACAGCGGCGCGGCGCTCAGTTCGAAACCACGGCTGCGCTCTTCGCCGGCCAGCGCATCGAGGTCGATGTCGGCGGCCTCGATCACCTGCAATTGCAGATCGATCTGGCGATGAATTACCTGATGCGCAGATTCCAGCCCCAACCAATGGAAGCTGCTGCGCAGAATGTCGTGACGGTTGATCGCTGCTTGCCACGCCCGGCCGAATGCCGCCAGTTCCAGCCCCTGAATATCAAGACGCAGTTGATTGATGTAGGCCTCGGCCTGCGGCTCATACAAGGTGTGGAACAGCATGCCCTGCTGCATCGGCGTCAGCGGATAAATGTCCTCGATGGCCGGTGCCGCGACAGGCAACGCGTCCAGCTGCCCCTGATTGATCCGTGCCAGCGGGAAGTCCGACGGCGTGACCTGACCCGCCGGCGTGGCGCAGCAGTGTTCGATCAGTGCGGTGAGTTCTTCGGTGTAGGCGTCGGCCAGTTGCTGAACGGTGCTGTCGGCGAACATGTCGCGACTGAAACCCCATTGCAGAGAGAGTTGACCGCCATAGACCTGGCTTTCCAGCGTCAGCCAGTTGGCCAGCGGCGCATCGTCACCCTGGGCCTGACCGCCACTTTCCGCTGCCGGTACAAACAGCGCGTCGTCATCAAACTGACGGTCGAACTGGCCGAGGTAGTTGAAGGTGATGCGCGGTGCCGGCAACCCTTGCAAGGACTCACGCTGGGTCGGCTCGCCGAGGTAGCGCAGCAAGCCATAACCCAGACCTTTATCGGGGATGGCACGCAGTTGTTCCTTGATCGCCTTGATCGCGTTCGCCGTGTCGGCCTGAGGTCGCAGGCGCACCGGGAACAGGCTGGTGAACCAGCCCACGGTGCGCGTCAGGTCGAGGTCGTCGAACAGGTCTTCACGACCATGACCTTCGAGCTGGATCAGCGTCGAGTGATGCCCGGTCCCACGGCAAATCACCCGCGCCAGCGCCGTCAGCAGCAGGTCGTTGACCTGAGTGCGATAGGCCGCCGGGGCCGTTTGCAGCAGCTGCCGCGTCAACCCGGCGTCGAACTTCGATTCGATCTTGTGGCCGTGGCGATGCTGCAGGCTGCCCAGTGGGTTTTCACACGGCAGGTCGCGGGCATCGGCGTGTTGTGCCTGCCAAAACGGCAGTTGCTCATTCAGCGTGCGGGCATGTTCTTGCAGATGACTGGCCCAGCGTTGGTAGGCGCTGGTTTTGTCGGGCAACGTCGCGGCGCCGCCACTCGCCAATTGCGCATAAGCCTGCTGGAGGTCTTCGAGCAGCACCCGCCAGGACACGCCGTCCACCGCCAAATGGTGGACCGCCAGCAACAGGCGTTGCGTGCCATCGTCGAGGCTGACCAGCAACGCGCGCAGCAACGGCCCGTCGGCCAGATCAAGGCTGCGTTGCGCTTCGTCGCACAGGGCCGACAACGCCTCGGTCGACGCCACGTGCCGCTGCCACAACCCCGCCGTTTCGACCGGCGATCCGTGGCGCTGCTGCCAGCCATCCACACCCTGGGTGAAACGCAGACGCAAGGCATCGTGATGGTTGATCACCGCGACCAGCGCGGCTTCAAGTGCTTCAGGGTTCAGCGTCTCGCGCGGCGTCAGCAGCAAGGACTGGTTCCAGTGTTGCGACTGCGCGATGGCTTGTTCGAAAAAGTAGTGTTGCGCCGGGGTCAGCACCACCTCGCCGCTGACCGGCCCTTGGTCGATGGCACTGCGGTTGTCGAACGCCGCCACCAGCGCCAGGCTGCGCACCGTCTGGTACTGGAACAGGTCACGCGGGCTGAGGCGGATGCCGGCCTGACGGGCGCGGCTGACCACTTGAATGGAGATGATCGAGTCGCCGCCCAGCTCGAAGAAGTTGTCTTCGAGGCCCACGCGCTCCAGACCCAACACGTCCTGCCAGATCTGCGCCAGCGCCGTCTGCATGGCATCTTGCGGCGCGACGAACGCTTGTTGCGGCGCCGCGTCGGGTTGCGGCAGGGCCTTGCGGTCCAGTTTGCCGTTGGCGGTCACCGGCAAGGCATCCAGTGGCATCAGGTAGGTCGGCACCATGTATTCCGGCAAGCTACTCAGCAGCCAGGCCTTGAGGGTTTCTGGCCACTGCGCCTCGGCGTTATCCAGCACCAGGTAACCCACCAGATGCTTGCCGCCCTGCACCAGGACCACCGCCTCGCGCACCAGCGGATGCTGCATCAGGCGGGTTTCGATTTCCCCCAGCTCGATACGCAGGCCGCGCAGTTTCACTTGATGGTCGAGACGGCCGAGGTATTCGATCACCCCGTCGGCGCGCTGACGCACCCGGTCGCCGGTGCGGTACAAACGCGCGCCGTCATGGAACGGGCACGGCACAAACCGTTCCGCCGTCAGCCCCGGACGGCGGTGATAACTGCGCGCCAGACCGGCGCCGCCCAGGTACAACTCCCCCGCCACGCCCGCCGGAACCGGCAGCAACTGCGCGTCCAGCACATGGGTGCGCAAGTTGGCAATCGGCCGGCCGATGGGCACGCTGTCGGCGCCTTCATCGACGCAGGTCCAGTGGGTCACGTCGATGGCCGCTTCAGTCGGCCCGTACAAGTTGTACAACCCGGCGCCCGGCAGCTTGGCGAACACTTGAAGTTGGGCATCCAGCGGCAAGGCTTCACCGCTGCAGGCGATGCGTTTGAGGCTGGTGCAGGCTTCAACGCCCGGCTCGTGGATAAACGCCTGAAGCATCGACGGCACAAAGTGCAAGGTGCTGATGCCAAACTCGCCGATGAGGCGAATCAACCGCGCCGGTTCGCGATGCGCGCCCGGCGGCGCCACCACCAGACGGGCGCCGGTCATCAGCGGCCAGAAGAATTCCCAGACCGAGACGTCGAAACTGAACGGGGTTTTCTGCAACACCGAGTCGCTGCCATCCAGCCCATACGCCTGCTGCATCCAGCACAAACGGTTGACCAGCGCCGCATGGCTGTTGCCGGCGCCCTTGGGTTTGCCGGTGGAACCGGAGGTGTAAATCACGTAGGCCAGGTTCAGCGGATTCACCAACACCTGCGGGCAGGTTTCGCTGTAAGCGTCCAGCCAGTCCTCGTCCTGATCCAGCGCGATGACCTTGATGCCCCCGGTCGGCAGCGTGCCAACCAGGGCGCTCTGGGTCAGCAACACACCAATCGCACTGTCTTCGATCATGTAGGCCAGGCGCTCCGCCGGATACTCCGGATCGAGCGGCACATAAGCGCCGCCGGCCTTGAGAATCGCCAACAGGCCAATGACCATTTCCAGCGAACGCTCGACGGCGATCCCCACCAGCACATCGGGGCCGACACCCTGTTCGCGCAGGTAATGAGCCAATTGACTGGTGCGCGCATTGAGCTGTGCATAAGTCAGCTGGCGGTCGCCAAACACCAGCGCCGGCGCTTCGGGTGTGCGCAAGGCCTGGGCGTGGATCAGCTGATGAATGCATTGCTCGACAGGATAAATTTCGGCGGTGCGGTTCCAGTCGTGCACCAGCACCTGCTGCTCATCCGCCGCCAACATCGGCAGCTCGCCGACCCGCCGATTCGAATCGACCACCATCGCCTGCAACAGGCGCGTCCAGTGTTGCGCCATGCGCGCGATGGTCGGCGCATCGAACAGGTCGCTGGCGTAGGTCAGTGCGGCGTGCAGCTTGCCGCCCTTTTCGGAGGTGTCGAGGGTCAGGTCGAACTGCGTGGTGCGCCCTTCCCACTCGATCGCACCCAGCACCAGGCCGGAGGCGGTGCTGATGCTGGACATGTCCGCGACCTGCGGCTGGTGGTTGTACATCACCTGGAACAGCGGCGTGTGGCTGAGGCTGCGTTCCAGTTTCAGCGCTTCGACCAGACGCTCGAACGGCAGGTCCTGATGAGCCTGAGCACCGAGGGCGGTTTCCTTGATAGCGCTCAGCAAATCTTCGACGCGGGTGTGGCCATCAAGCCTGGTGCGCAGCACTTGGGTGTTGACGAAGAAGCCGATCAGGCCTTCGATTTCCGCACGGTTGCGGTTGGCAATCGGCACGCCGACACGGATGTCGGTTTGCCCGGTGTAGCGATGCAGCAGCGCATTGAACGCACCGAGCAACAGCATGAACAGGGTGATGTTGTGTTTCTGCGCGGTGGCGCGCAGTTGCTCGGCGAGTTGCGGGTCGACGGCAAATTCGTAGCGGGTGCCGCGATAGCTCGGCATCGCCGGGCGCGAGTGGTCGGTGGGCAACTCCAGCACCGGGTGTTCATCGCCGAGTTGCGCTTGCCAGTAATCCAGTTGACGCGCCTGTTCACCCGCCTCCAGCCAGCGGCGTTGCCACAACCCGTAGTCGCTGTACTGGATCGGCAATGGTGCAAGTTGCGGTTGTGCACCGGCCTCGAAGGCGTCGTAGCAGCGGATGAATTCATCGATCAGCACGTTCATCGACCAACCATCGGAAACGATGTGGTGCAGGGTCAGCAGCAGGACGTGTTCCTGTTCGGCGAGCTTGAGCAACGTCACGCGCAGCAACGGGCCGACAGATAAATCGAAGGGCAGTACCGATTGTTGCTCGGCCGCTTGGGCGACAGCCTGTTCGCGCTCAGTGGCCGGCAATGCGCTGAAATCCACCTGCTCGATGACCAGCGGCGCGCTGGCCGGCACTTGCCGCAAGGTGTCATCGGCCTGACGCTGGAACACCGTGCGCAGGGTTTCGTGACGTTCCACGAGGCTGGCAAAGACCTGCTCCAGCGCAGGCAGGTTCAACTGCCCGGTCAGACGCACCGCGCCCGGCAGGTTGTAGGCGCCACTTTGCGCGTCCAGTTGCCACAGAAACCACATGCGTTGCTGGGCGTACGACAACGCTTGACGATCCTCTGCCTCGACGCCGGCAGGAATCGGGAACCGGGCGAAATCAATGCCTTCCTTTTGCAAGGCCGCAAGGAACATCTGGCGCTTTTCCAGGGGCAACCCGATAAACCGGCGAGCAAGTTTCAAGGAGTCTTCAGCATTCATTTCTAAGCATCCGGATCAGTGGCGGGAAGCACAAAGGCACGTCGTCCCTATAAAACGAATGCAGACCGGAAAAATTAGCGAATGAGAACAACTATCAGAGGGGTGGTAAAACGGGGCTACACCTCGAACCTGTAGGAGCCGAGCTTGCTCGCGATGACGGATTGACATTCAACATTGATGTCGACAGGTACACCGCCATCGCGAGCAAGCTCGGCTCCTACAGGGACTGGGTCAGGCAGTGGCGGCCATGGCGTGCCGGCGATGGTGAACATCGAGCTGGTCCTTGATCACCTTCAACACCTTGGCTTCGTGCTCATTGATGAAGAAGTGACCGCCGGCCAGCATGTCCACGGAGAAGCTGCCGTGGGTTTCCTTGCTCCAGCCGATCAACTGTTCGGTGGTCGCGCGATCAGCCTTGCCGCCGAGCACGTGCACCGGGCATTTCAGCAGCGGACGCTGGATCGGCTCGAAACGGCCGCACAGCAGGAAGTCTGCGCGCAGGATCGGCAGCGTCAGGCTCATCAGCTCTTCATTGGCCAGCACTTCTTCGCTGGTGCCATTGAGGGTGCGCAGTTGCTCGATCAGCTCGGCATCGGTTTTCGGATCGGCAAAACCCTGGTCGTAATCAGCCCGCATCGTCGGCGCGGCCGTGCCTGAAGCGAACAGCGCCACCGGCTCCGGGCAACCCAGCGAGCGAAAGGCATGGGCCATTTCGCAGGCCAGCAAAGCGCCGAGACTGTGGCCGAACAGCGCGTACGGCGCCTTGAGCGTGGCTTTCTGTTCCTGCGCGAGTTGCAGCGCCAGGCGCCGCATGTCGGTGTGCAATGGCTCGCCGAACCGCGCGCCGCGCCCCGGCAGTTCCACCGGCTGCAGCTTGAGCCACTCCGGCAGTTTGCGCCGCCAGCGGCTGTAGACCATGGCGCTCGCGCCTGAATAGGGCAGGCACAGCAATGTCAGCTGGGTCACCGGGCTTACCTCGAAAAGTTGTCTGTAAAGAGAACGGATGAGCGCCCAAGGGAATTAGTCGACGGTGATGACGCCTTCGCGGGCAAGCCTCGCTCCTACAGAACGCACTGAAGCCTGTAGGAGCGAGGCTTGCCCGCGAAGAAAACGCCGCGAAAGGCACTGAAAAAATGCTTATTTGAGATGGCGATAGCTTTGGATTGCGGAACCAAGCACCACCGCCCCCGCCGCTATCGCCACCCAGAACCCGCTGCGCGCCCCGAACGCATCCACCAGCCAACCCGAACCGGCCGCGCCAATCGCCACGCCAATGCTCAACCCGGTGACCAGCCAGGTCAGGCCTTCGGTGAGTTTGGCCGGCGGCACGATGCGCTCCACCAGGGCCATCGCCACAATCAGTGTCGGCGCAAAAAACAGCCCGGCGACGAATACCGCCAGCGACAACCCGAGAATGTTGCTCGCCAGCAGCAACGGCAACGTAGTCACCGCCGTCGCCACCCCGCCGTACAGAAACAGTCGCGGCAACGGCACTTTCGAACGCAACGCCCCGAACGCCAGCCCGGCCAGACATGAGCCGATCGCGTATACCGACAGCACAATGCTCGCCGCCGCCGGTTGGCCCTGCTGCTGCGCAAACGCCACGCTGACCACATCCACCACGCCGACAATGGTGCCCAAGGCGACCATCAGCAGCACCAGCAACTGAATTTCGCCGGAACGAATGATCGAGCCCTGATGGTGTTCTTCATGGGGATGAATCGCCGGTTCCGTGTCCCGTTGCAGGACAAACGCCGTGACGCCAATCGCCAGCATCAGCAACGCCGCCAGCGGCCCGGCCTCGGGGAACGCCACCACACACAAGCCCACCGACAGCGGCGGCCCGACAATAAAACAGACTTCGTCGAGTACCGATTCCAGGGCATACGCAGTTTGCAATTGTGGTTGGCCGCGATAGACCTCGGTCCAGCGCGCCCGCACCATCGCCGACATGCTCGGCATGCAACCGGCCAGCGCGGCGAACACGAACAGCGTCCATTGCGGCGCCTGCAAGCGCGTGCACAGCAACACCAGCAACAACGCCCCGCCGCCGATCAACGCCGACACCGGCAAGATCCGGCGCTGCCCGAAACGATCCACCAGCCGCGAAACCTGCGGCGCGCAAAATGCCGTGGCCAAAGCAAATGTCGCCGCCACCGCGCCGGCCAGTCCGTAACCACCTTGCAGCTGGGAGAGCATGGTGATCAGGCCGATGCCGGTCATGGAAATCGGCATGCGCGCAATCATCCCGGCCAGCACAAAGGCTCGGCTGCCCGGGGCTTTGAACAGTTCGCGATAGGGGTTGGCCATGGTTCGGCTCTCGATAAGGGCCTGCAAGTTGCCATAAGGCTGGTTGTGGGGAAAGCGGCTAATTGTTGGTTGAATGTGAAGGCCCTTTCGCGAGCAGGCTCGCTCCCACAATGGACCTGCTGTGGACACGCTATTTGTAATCACCAGAGCTCAAATGTGGGAGCGAGACCGGCTTGCCGGCGAAGAGGCCTTTACAGTCACCACACCCTCCGCACAAATGAACTCTCGGCAGTCCAAACCAGTCAGCTGATTAGTACGGCGATCAACCGCGACGCCACCGAGGACATCGCCAACGCCGTGGTCTTTCTCGCCTCCGATGCCTCCGACTACATCGTCGGCACCACCCTGTTCATCGACGGCGGCATGAGCCTCTATCCGGAGTTTCGCGGCAATGGCTGATCATCATCCCGAACGACAAAGCGCCATCGACGCCCACGGCATCATTGGCGACATGCGCAGCGCGGCACTGGTCAACGACAAGGGCAGCGTGGATTTTTTCTGCTGGCCGGAATTCGACAGCCCGTCGATCTTCTGCTCGCTGCTGGACACACCCGAGGCCGGCATTTTCCAACTCTCCCCAGACCTGCCCGACGCCCGCCGCGAGCAGATCTACCTGCCCGACACCAACGTCCTGCAAACCCGCTGGCTCAGCGACAGCGCGGTGGTCGAGGTCACCGACCTGCTGCCGATCGGCGACAGCGAAGATAATCTGCCGGTGCTGATGCGCCGGGTTCGGGTGGTCAGCGGCCAGGCGACGTTTCACATGCGCTGCGCAGTACGGCACGACTATGCACGCGCCAAAACCCGTGCGCGACTGGACGAAAAGGACGTGGCATTCGAGGCAGACGATCAGCCGTCCATGCGCCTGTCTTCGGATCAGGTGTTGCGTGTCGAGGGTGACGCGGCGGTGGCCGAATTCACTCTGGAACAGGGCCAGGGTGCGCAATTCCTGCTGGGCGGCTTCGACGATCCCCGCTTCAAGGAAGGGGCCGCAGACTTGTGCATGGAGCGCACGTTGAAGTTCTGGCGGGACTGGACCGGCCAGTCCAACTACGGGGGGCGCTGGCGGGAAATGGTCAACCGTTCGGCCCTCGCGCTGAAGCTGCTGACCTCACGCAAACACGGCGCGATTCTCGCCGCCGCCACGTTCGGCCTGCCGGAAACGCCGGGCGGTGAACGCAACTGGGATTATCGCTACACCTGGATCCGCGACGCCTCGTTCACCGTCTATGCCTTCATGCGCCTGGGGTTTGTCCAGGAAGCCAACGATTACATGCGCTGGCTGCGCGGGCGGGTCAGCGACTGCCACGGCAAACCGATGAAACTCAACATTCTCTACGCCATCGATGGTCGCCAGGAACTGCCGGAAACCGAACTCTCGCACCTATCCGGCCATGGCGGCGCCACGCCGGTGCGCATCGGTAATGGTGCGTACGATCAGGTCCAGCTCGACATCTTTGGCGAGTTGATGGATGCAGTGTATCTGGTCAACAAGTACGGCGACGCCATCTCCCATGAAGGTTGGAAACACGCGGTGGAAGTGGTCGATCAGGTCTGCGAAACCTGGCAGCAAAAAGACGTCGGCATCTGGGAAATGCGTGGCGAGCAGCATCATTTCCTGCACTCTCGATTGATGTGCTGGGTGGCGCTGGACCGGGCGATCCGCCTCGCCTCCAAACGCTCCCTGCCCGCCCCGTTTGCCCGTTGGGACCAGACCCGTCAGGCGATCTACGCCGACATCTGGGAAAATTTCTGGAACGAAGAACGCGGGCATTTCATCCAGCACATCGGCGGTACTGCGCTGGATGGTTCGATGTTGCTGATGCCGCTGGTGCGCTTCGTCAGCGCCAAGGATCCGCGCTGGCTATCGACACTCGAAGCCATCGAGAAAAACCTGGTGCGCGACGGCATGGTTTACCGCTATCGCAACGAAGACAGCCAGATCGACGGCCTCACCGGCACCGAAGGCGCCTTCGCCGCGTGTTCGTTCTGGTATGTCGAATGTCTGGCCCGGGCCGGTCAGGTAGAAAAGGCGCATCTGGAGTTTGAACAACTGCTGCGGTACGCCAATCCGCTGGGGTTGTATGCCGAAGAGTTCGACAGCCATGCGCGGCATCTGGGCAACACACCGCAAGCGTTGACGCACCTGGCGCTGATCAGCGCGGCAAGTTTTCTGGATCGGAAATTGAGTGGGGAGAAGAATTACTGGCAGCCGTGAGACCGCGTCGTCCCCTTCGCGGGCAAGCCCTGCTCCTACAGGATTTGTGTCGAATTCAGTAACTATGAACGACACCAAATCTGTAGGAGCAAGGCTTGCCCGCGAAGAGGCCATCATCCACAACACAAGGCTCGAGAAATAACAGAAAAAAAGTTCGCCGCACCAAAGCGCCTACAACCACTAAACAAAACCCGAAAACCATCGCGCAGAAAATCATTCCCCCCTCCGGAAATCGTTTGTTGCCACCCGTTACATCCCCACCTACCATCGACCGTCAACGGGCACAGCGGAGCTGTCCAACAAAACCCGAATTCAAGGAACCCGAATGACCCAGCGCATCCACCGCAGCATCGACACCCCACTCCGCACAGGCCTGAACCGCGATGAACTGTGGGAAGGCCCCGACAAAGGCCTGATCAAATGCTGGGAAATCGGCCGCCAACGCGCCGCCCGCTTCCCCGAACTCGCCCAACAATGCCGCGCCGGCGAACTGCCGGTGCTGGGCTGGAAAGGTGGCGTCAGCCGTAGCCTGAAAAAACTCGAAAAGTACGGATCGCTCAAATACCTTGCTCAATGGCAGGGTTTGCGTGGGGAAGACCTGGAGGTTGATTTGGGCGAAGAACGGGCGTTGACCTGCTCGCGGACCAGGATGGTGGTGACGTTTACGCCGGATCGGGCGAAGTATTTTAATCAGGTAATGGAAACGGAAGCTTAAGGAGAAGGAAAGATGGTGGACCTGCATCAGGAGTTTCAGAACAGCGCTTTTTTCCATAAAGAACGGATAGACCGTCGCTCCGCCGATGCACTGGTGGGCATTGCCGCCGGGCTCGCCGCCGACGGCAAGATCAACCAGCAGGAAGCCGAGTTTCTCAAGGTCTGGATCGAATCCCATCTGACGCATCTCGGTGATCCGGTGGTAAACATCCTCTACCAACGCCTCGCCAGCATGCTGAGCGATGCCGTGCTGGATGCTGAGGAATCCATCGAGCTTCTGGAAATGCTGCACCAATTTACAGGCCTTTCGGTAGGTTCCGGGCAAACCTCAACTGCCCCCACGAGCCTTCCTCTTGATCATCCGGCCCCGCCATTAAACTGGACCGAACGAGTCTTCCTGTTTACTGGAGTCATGGCCTACGGACCTCGCAAGGAGTGTGAATCGCTGATTGTCGAGCGCGGCGGTTTGATTGGCGGCTCGGTTAGCAAGAAAGTTCACTATCTGGTAGTGGGCAGCATTGGTAACGATCAGTGGCTGCATAGCAGTTATGGAACCAAGATCAAAAGAGCCGTCGAACTTAGAGATAGCGGCGTGCCGATCGCCATTGTCAGTGAGGATCACTGGCAAAAGGTGATGTTCGGTTAACACCTTCGTTCTTCATATGAAGTGCATGACCGAGTCTGCCTCAGAACTCACCGAAAACCGCTCGCGATAGGCTTGCGGTGTCACGCCCATGGCGCGCAGAAAACTGCGGCGCAACGTCTCTTCGCTGCCGAACCCGCACTGTACCGCAACCCGTTTGATCGGCACGCCGGTGTCGCTGAGCAGGCGTCGCGCTGTTTCGACCCGAATCAGTTCGATGGCCCGCGCAGGTGTCTGGCCGGTGTCGGCGCGGTAGTGGCGGACGAAGCTGCGTTCACTCATGCCCGCCTGTAGCGCCAGGGTGGGAATACCCAGATCCATGGTGAGGTGTTCGCTGATCCAGGCATGAAGGTCATCGAATCGGCTACCTTCCTTTTGCAATGACAGGGTCACGCTGAACTGCGACTGACCGCCCGGTCGTTTGAGAAAAACCACCAACTGCTGCGCCACTTCCAGCGCCATGTTGCGCCCCAAGTCTTCTTCGACCATGGCCAGCGCGAGGTCGATGCCGGCAGTGACCCCGGCCGAGGTCCACACCGGGCCGTCATTGATGAAAATCGGATTGGGCTCGACCTGCAGCCGTGGGTGCCGCTGTGCCAACTGCTCGCAACGAGTCCAGTGCGTGACCACCCGTCGCCCATCGAGCCAGCCGCTGGCCGCCAGTAAAAACGCCCCGGTGCACACCGATGACACCCGCCGGCATCCCGCCCCATGCTCACGCACCCATGCCACCAGTGCCGCATCCTCCGCCGCCGCGTAAACGCCCCAGCCGCCGGCAATGATCAAGGTGTCGCTGCCTTGCACGGGCAACGGTTCGGCCAACAACGCCAGCCCCGCCGACGACATCACCACCCCGCCGCCGCAAGCGATCACCGTCGGCGCGTAAGGCGGCGGCAAACCCTTCTGGCGGGCAATGTCGTTGGCCGAGGCGAACACTTGCAAGGGCCCGGTGACGTCGAGCAGTTGCACATTGGCGAACGCGAGCACATGAATGGTCTTGGGCATGCTTGGCGTAATTCGTGGGGTAATTGGCGTATGCGCCAAATCCTACGAGCCTAGAGTGAAGCCGTCCACCCACTTCACGAGAAAAACACCATGACGTTGCAGATCGGTTTTCTGTTGTTCCCGCAGGTTCAGCAACTGGACCTGACCGGCCCTTACGACGTGCTGGCCTCGCTGCCAGACGTGAAGGTGCATCTGGTCTGGAAGGACCTGATGCCAGTCACCGCCAGCACCGGCCTGGTGCTGAAGCCCACCGTCACCTTCGACGATTGCCCGGCGCTGGATGTGATCTGCATTCCCGGCGGCAGCGGTGTCGGGCCGTTGATGGAAGATGAAGAAACGTTGGCGTTCATCAAGGCTCAGGCGGCCCATGCGCGGTATGTCACTTCGGTTTGCACGGGAGCGCTGGTGCTGGGCGCTGCGGGCCTGCTCAAGGGTAAACACGCGACCACTCACTGGGCGTATCACGAATTGCTCGCGCCATTGGGTGCGATTCCGGTGAAGGATCGGGTGGTGCGCGATGGCAATCTGTTGACCGGTGGCGGGATCACCGCGGGCATCGATTTTGCCCTGACCCTGGCCGCCGAATTGTTCGATAAGGACACGGCACAGCTGGTGCAGTTGCAGCTGGAATATGCTCCCGCGCCGCCGTTTGCTTCGGGCTGTCCCGAGACCGCGCCGATCAGTGTGCTGGAGGAAGCGCGGAAACGGGCTGCCGGGTCGTTGAAATTGCGCTCGGAAATCACCGAGCGTGTTGCGGCGAAGCTCGATCAGGTAGCAGTACGCTGATCCATTCCTCGGTGCAGCCAGTGTCCGGCTGCACCGAGGACTTTCCATCGCCCACAAAAAAACCCGCCTAAGCGGGTTTCTCAAGACCATTGCGACATCCTGTCAGCAGCCATCCAGGCCTATGGTCGATCATCCGTGATCCTGAGTGCATCCTGCGACTCAGTTGATAGATCCAGATTAACTACATTGTTGAAGCGTAAACAGACGACATACCCGCGCTCTGGTGTAAGCCATTGACGATCAAAGACCCAAATCTGCACGCCGACATGATGGAGGGAGCCTGCTCGCGAAGCAGGCACCGCGGTGTATCAGCAGGACCGTGTCATCGGTCCTCGCGAGCAGGCTCGCTCCCACATAGAAAATGGTCAGCTTTTCAGCAGACGAAAAAAAACCCGCCGAAGCGGGTTTTTCCCAAGACCATGTCGACTCCCTGTCGATAGCGTTCCTTGCTGATGGCCGATCATCCTTGATCCCGAAGCACTTCCTGTGCTCCGGTTGATGAGGCTAGATTACGCATCGGATCCAATCTGCAACAGGCGACATAGTAACCATCGCGTGTAGGACATTCGCTATACCACCCCTTCCGAAAACCCTTAGACGCGTCAGGTGTCTCGCCTCGAGGCCGCGAGTTTCGGGGCCTGCAGTCGCCTTTCAACCTGGGTTCGAACTTGCGGCCACTACTCGCCTTGCTGCAGGCGAGCCTTGGTGTTGATCTTCAGAAACTCTTCGATATTGCTCATCTGCTCATCCCAGCCCCGGCTGTCCATGCGGAACGCCTTGAGCCGCCGCGTCTGGGGAATGTGATCGAAACCGGACTCGACGACTGTCAGCAAAGTACCTTCCTCCAAGTCTTGAAGTTCGAACTTCACCAGCGTGGTGGGCTCCTGGGAGTAATCGACTTCCGGCTCTACGGCATACGGGTGCCAGCGAAACGAAAATACCCGCTCCGGCTCGACTCGCTCCACCAGGACGTTCCACAGCAAATGCTCATAACCCGGGTAAGTAATCTGCCCCTGAGTCCATTCGCCGGCGACAAAACGCTTGCCTTCCAGTGCCACGCCAAACCACTGCCCGAACGCTTCGGCGTTGGCCAGCACACGCCAGACCTGCGAGCGCGGCGCTTTAAGCAGGATCTTCCTTTCGATGCGATCTGATGCTGGGTTCATAAGTCACCTCCTGTACTGAACAGTAGGCCTGTAAGACCACAAGACCAACCTTAAAGTTGTATCAATCGGGCTGCTCAATCAACCCTGCCTGAAATATTCGGCCGCACATCCGCGCCAAAGTTCGCGGGTTGAGAACGAGAGACGTTGTACAGGCGCGAGGACATCCAAGCGTGCGCAGGTCACTTGCTCAAGGCTTCCAGAGCCACCGCAAGCGAATGAGGCTTCGCTACACTGCACCTCACTTTTCCAGTCACAGCGAGAATCCCCATGCACCCACGCTTGCTCCTGGCGCTGACGCCGTTGTTGTTCACCACCGTTGCCCATGCCGTCGATTGCGACAACGCCACCGACCAGGCCACGATGAATCAATGTGCGGCGCAGCAGAACAAGGCGGCGGACAAGGAGTTAAATGCGCTTTACCAACAGATCACCGCGCGTTTGAAGGGCAGTCCCGACAGCAAGAAGCTGTTGATTGGCGCGCAGCGGGCGTGGATCGGGTTTCGGGATGCCGAGTGCAAGTTCTCCGCGTCCGGGGTAGAGGGCGGGAGTGTTTATCCGTTGATTTACAGCAATTGCATCACGGATCTGACCAAGGCGCGGGTTGAGGCTTTCAAAATTTACTTGAAGTGTCAGGAGGGGGATTTGAGCTGCCCAGTGCCTGAGGTTTGATGCTTCGGTGTCTGTGAGGGCCTCATCGCGAGCAAGCCCGCCCACAGGTTCAGCGTCGTTCACAAATGTGCGGTTCCACTCGAACACTGTAGGAGCGAGGCTTGCCCGCGAAGGCGATCGAACAGGCGCCATCCAACTCAGAGCTTCCACACCTCGGGCCCCACAAAAAACGCCCGCGCATTATCCTCAAGACTCTCCAGGTGATACCCCCCTTCCTGCACAATCAGACACGGCAACCCAAGGCTGCGAATCCGCTCACCCAGCCGCTTGAACCCTTCGCGCGTCACCGCCACTTTGCTCTGTGGGTCCAGCTCGAAAATATCGAAACCCAACGACAGCACCAGCAC
This sequence comes from Pseudomonas sp. LBUM1651, assembly GCF_059716135.1. Classification (NCBI taxonomy): domain Bacteria; kingdom Pseudomonadati; phylum Pseudomonadota; class Gammaproteobacteria; order Pseudomonadales; family Pseudomonadaceae; genus Pseudomonas; species Pseudomonas sp. LBUM1651. The sequence continues at coordinate 4,315,018 of NZ_CP166805.1, forward strand.
CTCGGCATCAAAGTCTTTGACCGCTGCCAATGCCACTTCCAATTGACCAAGAAAATCCGCCTCGCTCGAACCATGCGCCATCGGCAAGTTGAGGTTGAACCCCTCACCCGCCCCGACACCGCGCTCATCCCCAAACCCGGCAACCCCAGGATAGAAGTTGGTCGGATCGCCATGCACCGAGACATACAGCACATCGTCGCGGTCGTAGAAAATCTCCTGAATCCCTTGTCCGTGGTGCATGTCGGTATCGAGCACCGCGACTCGATCAAACCCGCCGCGCAGCACCTGCGCCGCCACCGCCGCGTTGTTCACATAACAGAAACCACCCGCCGCTTGCGCTCGAGCGTGATGCCCCGGTGGACGGCACAAGGCGTAAGCCGCCGGCTCGCCATCGAGCAACGCCTGTGCCCCGGCCACTGCGCTTTGCGCCGACCAATACGCCGAACGCCAGGTCTGTTCGCCCACCGGGCAACTGCCGTCTGCGAGATACCGGGCAGCCTGAGCCAGAATCCCGCGCAGGGCGTTGGGCTCGCGGACGAAGATGTTCGACATCACTTCGTCGCCCCAATCTTCAGGGATTTCCTTCCAGCGCTGATGCGCTTCCTGCAGAAACGCCAGGTAAGGCGCACCGTGCGCCGCCAGTAGCGGATCAAGTCCGGCATCGGCCGGTTGCTCGACGTTGAAACCCAATGAGTGAGACGCCTGCACCAGTCGCTGCGCGCGCTCCGGCACTTCCTGCGGCGTACGCATCTGCCCACGGGAGTAGTAACTGCGTGGATGATGGAGCAATTGTTCGGGATGGAAAAAACTGCGCATGGGTTAATACCTGTCAGTTAACTTGGATCTTGAATCAGGACGAATTCCCTGTGGCGAGCGAGCTTGCTCGCGCTTGAGTGCGCGCACTCACATCAACTGCGAGGCCTGCCAGAGTCTTGGGACTCTACGCAGCCCAGCGCGAGCAAGCTCGCTCGCCACAGGTTTTGTGTTCGCAACACTGTTCCTTAATTGACAATGCCCGCGCGGGACAACACGGCGTTAAGCAACACATCGGTGCCTTGCCGCACATCTTCAGGCAACACATCTTCCGCTTCGTTATGACTCAAACCGCCAACACACGGAATAAATACCATAGCGGTCGGACAGAACCGCGCCAGATGAATCGCGTCATGCCCGGCGCCGCTGACAATCGATTGTTGAGCGTAGCCCAGCACGATAGATCGCTCATCACTGACTCCAGGACGTGAACTCGTTTATTTAATTGTTTTGACTGGCAGTAAATCGGTTGAGAGTGCGGGATTGTTGTTATGTATCGCCCAAATGAATGGGCGAGTTTGCGTGTTCAATAACCCAATAATCGGTCGGCGCTGTTCAATAACGGTTCATCGGCATTCAAGCGGCGAAAGTTCTCCGCCAATTGCTCGGCAATACAGTCGTGGGAGGCTGCCGAAACCCTTGGGTGGGCCGACGTTTTCTCAACGATCGCCTCGACTGGAACCTGTTGCGCACCTACCTGGTGATCGGCCAGGAAGGCAGCATGAGCCGCGCTGCAGCGCGGCTGCACATAACGCAGTCGGCGGTCAGCCAGGCGCTTAAACGGCTGGAAGAACAACTGGAATGTGTGTTGATTGCCCGCAGCGGGCGACGGTTCGATCTGACGGAAACCGGGGAAGAAGTCCTGCGCATTGCGGCGGATATCTACGGCGATATTTCGCGACTGGGCACGGTAGTGGAGAGTCGCCACGACGACGTGGTGGGCAAGATTCGCATCCTCACCGTCAGTGGCGTGCAGGCGCGACATTACGATGACTTCCTCGCTGACTTCCATGAAACCCACCCGAAAATCGAGCTGGAAGTCGAAGTGATGGGCAGCTCGAACATCATCAGTTCGTTACTGCAAAAGACCGCGACCATTGGCGTCGGGCTGTGTCGTTTACCGCAGCCGCGGCTGGAGCAGCGGATACTGTTTCGCGAGCGCTATGCGTACTTTTGTGGCCAGCGTCATCGACTTTTCGGACAAGAAAACCTGACGCTGGAACAGCTCGCGACGGAGAACTTCGTAAGCTTTACCAGCGACCAGCTCGGCGGCAACCTTTCGCCGCTGACACTGTTCCGCGACGAGCAAGGCTTTACCGGCAAGATCGTCGCCTCATCGACGAGTTTCGAAGAGATTTACCGCTTGATTTGCGCAGGCTACGGGATTGGCTGCTTGCCAACGCACCTTGTGCGAAGGGATGTCGAGCAAGGTTTGCTCTGGCGTTTGCCGCCGGAAGACGGGGTGGTGGATTTCGATATCCAACTGCTGTGGAATCGCGAGCAGAAGATGAGCCAAGCTGAAACCGTATTTCTCGAAAGCTTCCAGCACATGCTCAGCATTCGTGAGCCTGTGCTGTGAAGCCTTGATCATTTAAACGTGAGGATCGCCCGGCGCTTTACTCGGCGTGGCGTATTGCGGCTTCAGATGACCGTCCTGATCGAGTAACCAGGCGTCCATGATCTGTCGCACCACAGGGCCGGCAACGCGACCGCCGGCCTCGCCGTTCTCGATCATCACCGAAATCACAATCTTCGGATGCTCGGCCGGAGCGAAGCCGACAAACAAGGCGTTGTCGCGGTTACGCTCCAGGGTTTTCGCCCGGTTGTAGCGCTCGCCCTGTTTGATCGCGACCACTTGCGCCGTACCACTCTTGCCGGCGATCCGGTACTGAGCGCCCTGCGCCGCCGCTCGGGCAATCCCGCGTGCGTCGTGCATCACCATTTGCATGCCGTGGTTGACCTGCTCCCAGTCACGCGGGTCCTTCAACAGGATGTTTGGCATCGGATGCTCATCCACCGGCGCAACACCGTCCACGGTCTTGGCCAGGTGCGGTCGGTTCCACACACCTTTGTTGGCGATCAGCGCAGTGGCTTGAGCCAGCTGCAGCGGCGTGACCTGCATGTAACCCTGGCCGATGCCGAGGATCACAGTCTCGCCGGGGAACCATGCCTGACGGCGCGTGGCACGCTTCCAGGCCTGGGACGGCATCAGGCCGGCAGACTCTTCGAACATGTCCAGCGAGACCTTCTCACCGAGGCCGAACATCGCCATGTAGTCGTGCAGGCGATCGATACCGAGCTTGTGCGCCAGATCGTAGAAGTAGGTGTCGTTGGAGCGCATGATCGCCGCGTCCATGTCCACCCAGCCGTCGCCGCTGTGGTTCCAGTTACGGTATTTGTGATCAAAGTCGGGAAGTTGGTAGTAACCGGGGTCGAAGACGCGGGTCTGCGGGGTAACCACGCCGGCGTCGAGACCGGCGATGGCCACTTCTGGCTTGATAGTCGAGCCCGGAGCGTAGAGGCCGCGCAGCACACGGTTGAACAGCGGCCGGTCGATGGAATCGTGCAGTGCTGCATATTCCTTGAAGCTGATCCCGGTCACGAACAGGTTCGGGTCGAAGCTTGGCTTGCTGACCATGGCCAGGACTTCGCCGGTCGATGGATCGAGCGCGACCACTGAACCACGACGATCACCCAAGGCTTCTTCAGCGGCCTCCTGAAGTTTGACGTCGAGGCTCAGGACGATGTTTTTGCCGGGGATCGGATCGGTGTGTTTGAGCACCCGCAGAACGCGGCCCTGAGCGTTGGTTTCGACTTCTTCGTAACCGACCTGGCCGTGCAACTCTGACTCGTAGAACTTTTCAATCCCGGTCTTGCCGATGGATTGGGTGCCACGGTACTCGACCGTATCCAGGGCTTTGGATTCTTTCTCGTTGATGCGACCGACGTAGCCGATCGAATGCGCGAAGTGTGCGCCCATCGGGTAGTGACGAACGAATTGTGGCTCGACATCGATTCCGGGCAGACGGAATTCATTGACGGCGAGTACGGCGATTTGCTCTTCGCTGAGTTCATAGAACAGGGTGACGGGCACGAATGGATGATGCGCCTGCTTCATCGCCTTGTCGAACAGCGTCCGGTCCTCAGCGGGCAGGTGCAGAAGGTTGACCACCTCGTCCAGCTCGTCTTTGACGTCGGAGGCGCGTTCGCGGGTGATGGTCAGGTTGAAGCTGGGCCGGTTGTCCGCGAGAACCACACCGTTGCGGTCGTAGATCAATCCGCGCGTGGGGGTGATCGGCAATACGTGGACGCGATTGTTTTCGGAGATGGTCGAGTGATAGTCAAACTCGACCACTTGCAGCACGTACATGCGCACCACCAGTGCGCAGGTGATGCCGACGACGAACAGGGCGCAAGCCATCAGTCTTTTGTTGACCAGGCGTGTCTCTTTTTCGTGATCTTTGATCGGTATTGGTTCGGGCATTTCTGTAGCTGCTCTTTGACAAAAATGGGGCGCCGATCCGTAGGCTTGAAATCAGTCCGTTAAAAAACGAGCTGCACCATACCAAAAACCGTGCCGTCTCTTTAGTGCGATTTCCTCTAATGGTTGTCCTTGAGGGCCAAAACGACGGTTGGCTCTTTGTGTGGACTCGTGCGTTTTGCTCAAGATTGATATTCCCATTCGTGCATTTTTCTTGCCGATAGGTCTGTGGATACTGAGTGCATGTCATTCCATTTTGTTGTCTGGGAGTCTTTTCATGCATTCACGATTTAAACGATTACTGGGCTCCAACGGGTTTTCCATTGGCCTGGAGCTGCCACTGGATAACGATTGGTCCAGTGATGGTCAGCGGCGGCGGATTGCTGAGGAACGGCCTTTCGGTGTTCCGGATCTGAAGCAACATGCGGCGATGGTGCGGCTGGCGGACAAGGCTGGGGTCCGCGCGCTGTGGGTCCGCGATGTACCGGTTTACGATCCGAATTTCGGCGATGCCGCACAGGTGTTCGAAACCTTTTCCTACCTTGGATACCTGGCCGGAATCACCGACAACATCATGCTGGGTACGGCGGCGGTTGTACTGCCATTGCGTCAGCCTTGGCTCACCCTGAAGGCCGCAAACAGTGTTGATGAGTTGAGTGACGGACGCTTGCTGCTCGGCGTGGCCAGTGGCGACCGACCGATGGAATATCCGTTGTTCGGAGTGGATTACGATCAGCGCGGAGAGATCTTCCGCGATACGGTGGAATTGCTGCGCGACCAGGGGGTAGGCCGTTTGCCTGAAGGTGCGCAATTGCTTCCGCAGCGGGACCAAGCAGTGCCATTGTTGGTGGCAGGTCTTGGTCAGCAGTCACCCGCCTGGATTGGCGAACATATGGATGGCTGGCTCGCCTACCCCGGCACGCCGGATGAACATCGTCGTCGGGTGGGACTTTGGAGGGAAGTGGGTGGGGATAAGCCTTACATCAGCTTCGTCCACCTGGATCTGGCGGCCAATCCTCATGCTCCGATTCGACGTGTACGGTTCGGCGGTATTTGCGGGCGGTTGGCGTTGATTGATGAACTTCAGGCATTGCGTGACGCCGGTGTGCAGCATGTTGGCCTGCATGTGCGTCGTAGCGAACGCCCGGTTGCCGACGTTATTGAAGAGATCGCTGAATACGTTCTGCCGAAGTTTCACTAACCATGTCGCTGAGTTCAGGGGCAGCTGATGAGGCTGCCCATTTTCGTCACTTTCCTGCGGGCAAAACAAAACCCCTACCTGCATACGCAGATAGGGGTTTCGGAATTTAATCTTGACGATGACCTACTCTCACATGGGGAAACCCCACACTACCATCGGCGATGCATCGTTTCACTGCTGAGTTCGGGATGGGATCAGGTGGTTCCAATGCTCTATGGTCGTCAAGAAATTCGGGAGCCAGGTCGTTTACCTTTCGGTTCACGCTCCAGCGAATGGGTATGCGATAGTTTGTGCGTTGCTCTCGAACTTTCGGTTCGTCTCGTCTTCACACACCGCAATCTGATGCTCTTTCGAGTAGTCAAATTGCTTGGGTGTTATATGGTCAAGCCTCACGGGCAATTAGTATTGGTTAGCTCAACGCCTCACAGCGCTTACACACCCAACCTATCAACGTCGTAGTCTTCGACGGCCCTTCAGGGGACTCAAGGTCCCAGTGAGATCTCATCTTGAGGCTAGTTTCCCGCTTAGATGCTTTCAGCGGTTATCTATTCCGAACATAGCTACCCGGCAATGCCACTGGCGTGACAACCGGAACACCAGAGGTTCGTCCACTCCGGTCCTCTCGTACTAGGAGCAGCCCCTCTCAAATCTCAAACGTCCACGGCAGATAGGGACCGAACTGTCTCACGACGTTCTAAACCCAGCTCGCGTACCACTTTAAATGGCGAACAGCCATACCCTTGGGACCGGCTTCAGCCCCAGGATGTGATGAGCCGACATCGAGGTGCCAAACACCGCCGTCGATATGAACTCTTGGGCGGTATCAGCCTGTTATCCCCGGAGTACCTTTTATCCGTTGAGCGATGGCCCTTCCATACAGAACCACCGGATCACTAAGACCTACTTTCGTACCTGCTCGACGTGTCTGTCTCGCAGTCAAGCGCGCTTTTGCCTTTATACTCTACGACCGATTTCCGACCGGTCTGAGCGCACCTTCGTACTCCTCCGTTACTCTTTAGGAGGAGACCGCCCCAGTCAAACTACCCACCATACACTGTCCTCGATCCGGATAACGGACCTGAGTTAGAACCTCAAAGTTGCCAGGGTGGTATTTCAAGGTTGGCTCCACGCGAACTGGCGTCCACGCTTCAAAGCCTCCCACCTATCCTACACAAGCAAATTCAAAGTCCAGTGCAAAGCTATAGTAAAGGTTCACGGGGTCTTTCCGTCTAGCCGCGGATACACTGCATCTTCACAGCGATTTCAATTTCACTGAGTCTCGGGTGGAGACAGCGCCGCCATCGTTACGCCATTCGTGCAGGTCGGAACTTACCCGACAAGGAATTTCGCTACCTTAGGACCGTTATAGTTACGGCCGCCGTTTACCGGGGCTTCGATCAAGAGCTTCGCGTTAGCTAACCCCATCAATTAACCTTCCGGCACCGGGCAGGCGTCACACCCTATACGTCCACTTTCGTGTTTGCAGAGTGCTGTGTTTTTAATAAACAGTCGCAGCGGCCTGGTATCTTCGACCGGCATGGGCTTACGGAGCAAGTCCTTCACCCTCACCGGCGCACCTTCTCCCGAAGTTACGGTGCCATTTTGCCTAGTTCCTTCACCCGAGTTCTCTCAAGCGCCTTGGTATTCTCTACCCAACCACCTGTGTCGGTTTGGGGTACGGTTCCTGGTTACCTGAAGCTTAGAAGCTTTTCTTGGAAGCATGGCATCAACCACTTCGTGTTCTAAAAGAACACTCGTCATCAGCTCTCGGCCTTAAGATCCCGGATTTACCTAAGATCTCAGCCTACCACCTTAAACTTGGACAACCAACGCCAAGCTGGCCTAGCCTTCTCCGTCCCTCCATCGCAATAACCAGAAGTACAGGAATATTAACCTGTTTTCCATCGACTACGCTTTTCAGCCTCGCCTTAGGGACCGACTAACCCTGCGTCGATTAACGTTGCGCAGGAAACCTTGGTCTTTCGGCGTGGGTGTTTTTCACACCCATTGTCGTTACTCATGTCAGCATTCGCACTTCTGATACCTCCAGCAAGCTTCTCAACTCACCTTCACAGGCTTACAGAACGCTCCTCTACCGCATCACCTAAGTGATACCCGTAGCTTCGGTGTATGGTTTGAGCCCCGTTACATCTTCCGCGCAGGCCGACTCGACTAGTGAGCTATTACGCTTTCTTTAAAGGGTGGCTGCTTCTAAGCCAACCTCCTAGCTGTCTAAGCCTTCCCACATCGTTTCCCACTTAACCATAACTTTGGGACCTTAGCTGACGGTCTGGGTTGTTTCCCTTTTCACGACGGACGTTAGCACCCGCCGTGTGTCTCCCATGCTCGGCACTTGTAGGTATTCGGAGTTTGCATCGGTTTGGTAAGTCGGGATGACCCCCTAGCCGAAACAGTGCTCTACCCCCTACAGTGATACATGAGGCGCTACCTAAATAGCTTTCGAGGAGAACCAGCTATCTCCGAGCTTGATTAGCCTTTCACTCCGATCCACAGGTCATCCGCTAACTTTTCAACGGTAGTCGGTTCGGTCCTCCAGTTAGTGTTACCCAACCTTCAACCTGCCCATGGATAGATCGCCCGGTTTCGGGTCTATTCCCAGCGACTAGACGCCCTATTAAGACTCGCTTTCGCTACGCCTCCCCTATTCGGTTAAGCTCGCCACTGAAAATAAGTCGCTGACCCATTATACAAAAGGTACGCAGTCACCCAACAAAGTGGGCTCCCACTGCTTGTACGCATACGGTTTCAGGATCTATTTCACTCCCCTCTCCGGGGTTCTTTTCGCCTTTCCCTCACGGTACTAGTTCACTATCGGTCAGTCAGTAGTATTTAGCCTTGGAGGATGGTCCCCCCATATTCAGACAAAGTTTCTCGTGCTCCGTCCTACTCGATTTCATGACCAAGAGATTTTCGCGTACAGGGCTATCACCCACTATGGCCGCACTTTCCAGAGCGTTCCGCTAATCTCAAAGCCACTTAAGGGCTAGTCCCCGTTCGCTCGCCACTACTAAGGGAATCTCGGTTGATTTCTTTTCCTCAGGGTACTTAGATGTTTCAGTTCCCCTGGTTCGCTTCTTAAGCCTATGTATTCAGCTTAAGATACCTAACTTATGTTAGGTGGGTTCCCCCATTCAGACATCTCCGGATCACAGTCTGTTTGCCGACTCCCCGAAGCTTTTCGCAGGCTACCACGTCTTTCATCGCCTCTGACTGCCAAGGCATCCACCGTATGCGCTTCTTCACTTGACCATATAACCCCAAGCAATCTGGTTATACTGTGAAGACGACATTCGCCGAAAATTCGCGATTAAACTCACAAATTTTACCTTAGCCTGATCCGCTACCAGTGAAAGTAACGTCCAGTCTATCTTTCTATCACATACCCAAATTTTTAAAGAACGATCTAGCCAAAGACTAGAAATCAACATTCACCACCATCACGATGGAATGCTCATTTCTAAGCTTTATACAATCAGAAGCAGTAGTGGTGGAGCCAAACGGGATCGAACCGTTGACCTCCTGCGTGCAAGGCAGGCGCTCTCCCAGCTGAGCTATGGCCCCGTATTGCTACAGGATCCCACACAAAAATTGGTGGGTCTGGGCAGATTCGAACTGCCGACCTCACCCTTATCAGGGGTGCGCTCTAACCAACTGAGCTACAGACCCAATTTCGGGCTGCTTCTTATCGTCTTCTTCAATGAATCAAGCAATTCGTGTGGGAACTTATGGAGCAGCTGATGTCGTCGATTAAGGAGGTGATCCAGCCGCAGGTTCCCCTACGGCTACCTTGTTACGACTTCACCCCAGTCATGAATCACACCGTGGTAACCGTCCTCCCGAAGGTTAGACTAGCTACTTCTGGTGCAACCCACTCCCATGGTGTGACGGGCGGTGTGTACAAGGCCCGGGAACGTATTCACCGCGACATTCTGATTCGCGATTACTAGCGATTCCGACTTCACGCAGTCGAGTTGCAGACTGCGATCCGGACTACGATCGGTTTTATGGGATTAGCTCCACCTCGCGGCTTGGCAACCCTCTGTACCGACCATTGTAGCACGTGTGTAGCCCAGGCCGTAAGGGCCATGATGACTTGACGTCATCCCCACCTTCCTCCGGTTTGTCACCGGCAGTCTCCTTAGAGTGCCCACCATTACGTGCTGGTAACTAAGGACAAGGGTTGCGCTCGTTACGGGACTTAACCCAACATCTCACGACACGAGCTGACGACAGCCATGCAGCACCTGTCTCAATGTTCCCGAAGGCACCAATCCATCTCTGGAAAGTTCATTGGATGTCAAGGCCTGGTAAGGTTCTTCGCGTTGCTTCGAATTAAACCACATGCTCCACCGCTTGTGCGGGCCCCCGTCAATTCATTTGAGTTTTAACCTTGCGGCCGTACTCCCCAGGCGGTCAACTTAATGCGTTAGCTGCGCCACTAAGAGCTCAAGGCTCCCAACGGCTAGTTGACATCGTTTACGGCGTGGACTACCAGGGTATCTAATCCTGTTTGCTCCCCACGCTTTCGCACCTCAGTGTCAGTATCAGTCCAGGTGGTCGCCTTCGCCACTGGTGTTCCTTCCTATATCTACGCATTTCACCGCTACACAGGAAATTCCACCACCCTCTACCATACTCTAGCTTGTCAGTTTTGAATGCAGTTCCCAGGTTGAGCCCGGGGATTTCACATCCAACTTAACAAACCACCTACGCGCGCTTTACGCCCAGTAATTCCGATTAACGCTTGCACCCTCTGTATTACCGCGGCTGCTGGCACAGAGTTAGCCGGTGCTTATTCTGTCGGTAACGTCAAAACAGCAAAGTATTAATTTACTGCCCTTCCTCCCAACTTAAAGTGCTTTACAATCCGAAGACCTTCTTCACACACGCGGCATGGCTGGATCAGGCTTTCGCCCATTGTCCAATATTCCCCACTGCTGCCTCCCGTAGGAGTCTGGACCGTGTCTCAGTTCCAGTGTGACTGATCATCCTCTCAGACCAGTTACGGATCGTCGCCTTGGTGAGCCATTACCTCACCAACTAGCTAATCCGACCTAGGCTCATCTGATAGCGCAAGGCCCGAAGGTCCCCTGCTTTCTCCCGTAGGACGTATGCGGTATTAGCGTCCGTTTCCGAGCGTTATCCCCCACTACCAGGCAGATTCCTAGGCATTACTCACCCGTCCGCCGCTCTCAAGAGAAGCAAGCTTCTCTCTACCGCTCGACTTGCATGTGTTAGGCCTGCCGCCAGCGTTCAATCTGAGCCATGATCAAACTCTTCAGTTCAAACATCTTTGGGTTTTTAAGAAACCCTAAACTTGGCTCAGCAATCGTTGGTTACATCTTTGATTTCTCGCGGAGTAACTTGTGATGCTGATAATCTTGTTGACTATCAGTCTGACTCCACAAGCACCCACACGAATTGCTTGATTCAGTTGTTAAAGAGCGGTTGGTTAAGAGCTTTCGTCTCAACCGAGGCGCGCATTCTACAGCGTCCTCTGTATCTGTCAAGCGGTTATTTTCAGAAGTTTTCAAAGTTTCCTTTGCAACTTCAACCACTTGCGCTTCCGATCTCTCGTTAGCGGGAGGCGAATTCTACAGCGTTGTTCGCTGCTGTCAACACCTCTTTTTCTCCGCTTTCGACCGAGAAGATCGAATCGTCAATCAAGCGAAAACACACTGCCTGACCAACTCCTTCGGGGCTTCGATGAACTGAAGTAACTCGCTGCCGAAAACCGCGTAACTCTTTGTTTACCAAGGAGTTTTCCGTTTCGACTGCGCCGGAAGTGGGGCGAATTATAGACTTCCAGAATCTGCCGTCAACCCCTGATTTGGCTTTTCTATCACGATGTTCAAAATCACCGCTTATATATAGACGCGGCCGCCTTGAATGCGCAGTATATTGCCCAATACACGAAACAACTCTTTCGCTCCCTGCCTTGGACGATGCCACGCAATGAATGACCAGCCTCGCAGCCTTGCCTCGACCCTGTTCTCGGTGGGCCTGCTATTAATAGCCATGGCGTCGATCCAGTCCGGAGCTTCCCTGGCCAAAAGCATGTTCCCTGTTATCGGCGCTCAAGGAACGACTACCCTGCGATTGATCTTCGCGAGCCTGATCATGATCGTGCTCCTGCGCCCGTGGCGGGCGAAGCTCACCACAAAATCCCTGCGTACCGTCATCGTCTACGGAATGGCGCTGGGCGGCATGAACTTCCTCTTTTATATGTCCTTGCGCACCGTTCCTCTGGGCATCGCGGTAGCGCTGGAGTTCACCGGCCCCTTGGCGGTCGCCATCTATGCCTCGCGCCGCGCGATCGACTTTTTGTGGATCGCCCTGGCCGCCGTCGGATTGCTGCTGTTAATACCGACTGGAGCAACAAGTGCCAGTCTTGATCTGCTGGGCGCGGGCTACGCCTTGGGCGCTGGCGCCTGCTGGGCGTTATATATCCTTTTCGGCCAGAAGGCCGGCGCCGATAACGGCGTGCAGACTGCCGCACTCGGAGTGATGATCGCCGCGCTGTTCGTTGCACCTATCGGCATTGTTCATGCCGGCGCCGCGCTGCTGACGCCATCGTTGATCCCTGTGGCCATCGGCGTTGCCATCCTTTCCACTGCCCTGCCCTATACGCTGGAGATGGTCGCTCTTACCCGAATGCCGGCCCGCACGTTCGGTACGCTGATGAGTATTGAACCTGCGTTCGGCGCACTGTCAGGTTTGCTGTTCCTCCATGAATTCCTCTCACTGTCACAGTGGATGGCTATTCTGTGCATCATTCTGGCTTCCGTCGGCGCCACCATGACCATGGGAAGCGCCGCCAAGCCCGCCGTCGCGGCGGATTGATACAGGATTTGACGAAGCTCTGGTATTTACCGCGCATTTAGGCCATGTTTAGGCCCGCAATCCAATGTCAGACATGGACTTTTCAAGATAGGGATATCAGAGACGCTTCGAACGAAAGCGAGTGCAGCCAGACCCGGGCACAAAGATCCGGGGACGCTTTAAGGACAGCAATGAAACGAATTTTGATACTGATCGCCGTACTTGCAGTTGCGGGCTGCGCGGCGACATCGGAAACCCATACCAAACGTGGCAAGAAAGGGTTGCATGTCAACTGTTCCGGACTTTCGTCATCCTGGGACAAGTGCTACACCAGCGCCGCCAATTCGTGCGCGCCGAAGGGATACAAAGTCATCGCCAAGTCTGGGGATGGCGTGGAAGAACCGGGCGATTATCCGTTTGGTCTCAATCCCGCCGGCTATACAAGCCGTAGCATGATCGTGATCTGCAAATAGATTGATGCCGTCGCTTCAGGTTCGCGGGCCTACGATCTGACGGCCAATCTCATCGTAACTGGACTTCAACACCGTGCGCTGGATCTCTGGGGTAGCCAGCATCCGCGCTACAACCAACGCACCGATGCATTGCGACAGAATGGCCCATGCCAGGCTGTCACTCTCCAGAATCCGCGCCCAACTCTCCTGAAGCTGACAAATCCATTTCTCAGCCTGCTGGCGAATCAACAAGTCTGAACGGGCAATTTCCGCGCCCAATGCCGGCAACGCACAACCGGATTCCGGATGTTCGACATGGGACATGCTCAGGTAGTGCTTAAGGCAGCGTTCGAGCCTTTCACGGTCCTGCTCCGCCCCGAGACGTTCCAGACTTTGGCACAGCTCTCGCTCGACGATTGAAGCGAACAGTTCATCCTTCGACGAAAAATGGCTGTAGAACGCTCCGCCACTCAAGCCAATTGCCTTCATCAAGGCATCGACACCGACCGTAGAGAAACCGGACTTCTTCGCCGACACCGCACTGCTTTCCAGCAGCTTCTCCCTGGTTTCCAGTTTGTGACTGGCCGAGTAACGCATTGCCTTTCCCTCAGGATTGATCGTCTTGACGCCTGCCCAATCGTAGCATAACGTTCGTTTAGCTAACGATCGTTTACCAAAGGGATCTACTCCATGAATAACAAGAAGGTCGTACTGGTTGTCGGCGCAGGTGATGCCACGGGCGGCGCTATCGCCAAACGTTTTGCGCAAGAAGGTTTCGTCGCGTGCGTTACCCGGCGCAGCGCAGACAAACTCCAGCCGTTGGTGGACGCCATTAACGCTGTTGGCGGTGAAGCTCATGGCTTTGCCTGCGACGCGCGCAAGGAAGAGGACGTGATTGCGCTGATCGAGCAGATTGAAAGCCAGATCGGCCCCATCGAAGCGTTTGTGTTCAATATCGGCGCCAACGTGCCGTGCAGTATTCTCGAAGAAACCGCTCGTAAATATTTCAAGATCTGGGAAATGGCCTGCTTCTCAGGCTTTCTCAATGCCCGCGAAGTGGCCAAGCGCATGGCCACGCGCCAACGGGGCACGATCCTGTTTACCGGTGCCACCGCCGGCCTGCGTGGCGCTTCAGGTTTCGCGGCGTTCGCTGGCGCCAAGCATGGCATTCGTGCGCTGGCCCAGAGCATGGCCCGTGAACTGGGGCCGATGAATATTCACGTTGCTCACGTCGTCGTCGATGGCGCCATCGATACCGATTTCATTCGCGATACTTTCCCCGAGAAGTATGCGACCAAGGATCAGGACGGCATCCTCAATCCCGAGCACATAGCCGAGAATTATTGGTACCTGCACAGCCAGCCTCGCGACGCCTGGACCTTCGAGCTGGACCTGCGCCCCTGGAACGAACGCTGGTAAGCCCTCCCCTACAACAATAATCAGAGAGCATCGACCATGAGCAAAACCGTGGAGTTCTACTTCGACCTTGGCAGCCCCGCCACCTACCTGGCTTACACCCAACTGCCGAAAATCTGCGCGCAGACCGACAGTCAGCTGATCTACATACCGATCCTGCTGGGCGGCATCTTCAAGGCCACCGGCAATGCTTCACCAGCGACCATTCCGGCCAAGGGCGTCTATATGTTTCAGGACCTTGATCGTTACGCCAGACGCTATGGAGTGCCGCTGAAGTTCAATCCGAACTTCCCCATCAATACACTCATGCTGATGCGCGCGGTCACCGGCATGCAACTGCGCCATCCGGAACGCTTCCAGGCCTTTATCGACTGCCTGTTCCATGCGATTTGGGTTGAGGGTCGCAACCTCGATGACCTGGCGACCGTCGCCACCGTGCTGACGCAGAACGGCTTTGATCCCACAGAAGTGCTGGCTCTGACGGCTGATGAAGACGTCAAAGCCGCGCTCAAGAACAACACCGAGAAAGCCGTGCAACGCGGCGTGTTCGGCGCACCCAGCATGTTTGTCGATAACCAGCTGTACTTCGGCCAGGATCGACTGGACTTCGTCCTTGAAGCCCTGGCTTAAATCTCTATGACCAACCGCCCCTGAGCCGCTCCCGAAACGAGCAGCTCATGAGCGGCCCCGGCAGTTTCCAGTGTGAACGTCCGAGGATCCATCAAGGGCATCAGCTTGCCCGCCTCTATCAACCGCGCCGTCTCGCGAAGAATCTCCCCGTGATGCTCACGCCCAACACCGGTGAGCAACGGCAACAACGTGAACACGCCCGAATACGTTGCCCCGCGAAACGAAAGCGGCGCCAGACTATGCTGCCCCCAACCGAGGCAACTCAACACATGGCCGTGATACACCCGCACCGCCTTGAAGGAAGCATCCAGCGTTTCACCGCCCACCGTGTCATAGACGATATCGAAGCCCTCTCCATCCGTGTGCTGCGCTACATAGTCCTCAACCGAAGACTGACGGTAATCGATAAACGTCGCACCGAAACCTTCGATGATTGCCCGCTGCCCTACAGAACCTGTCGCAAATACCTGGGCACCGAAGGCACGGGCAAGTTGTACCGCAACATGACCTACACCACCCGCCCCGCCGTGAATCAGCACCTTCTGGCCCGCCCGCACCCGTGCCCGATCCACCAACCCTTCCCACGCGGTGATGAGCACCAGCGGCAACCCCGCCGCCTCACGCATGTTCAAATTGCCTGGCTTGCGCGCCAGCAACCGGGCATCGACCGCTGCGTATTCCGCCAAAGAGCCCTGCGCACCGCCAATTCCGGTTGCCATGGCATAAACCTCATCGCCCGGCAGCCATCCGGTTACGCCCTCCCCCACAACTTCAACGATTCCCGCCAGATCAATGCCCACTGTCGCCGGCAACGGCTGACGCGCATGGGCCGCCTGGCCGGCACGAATTTTCCCGTCCAGTGGATTTACCCCGCCGGCCTTGATCCGGACCAGCACCTGCCCCGCTTCGGGCACTGGCCGTTGAATGGAAGCCAAGCGTAGCGGCGCATTAGCCGAGTCGACAATCAGAGCGCGCATTTCAATCAAGTCAGTCATTTCGCATATTCCCGTCAGAGGTGCCTGTGGGATAAATCTTCCTCCCGCTCACTCATACCGATAAGACGCTATATAGCTATAGTGACCATGCCCATTCGGCATCAATGAGAAACCCCGTGGACAAACTCAATGCAATGGCGATCTTCGTCCGGGTCGTCGAACGCGGCAGTTTTTCTGCCGTTGCCCGAGAAATGCGGACCAGCCAGCCAACCATCAGCAAAGTCTTGAAAGCGCTGGAAACCGAACTGGGTGGAAAATTGATCGCCCGCAGTACCCGTCAGCTTTCCCTGACCGATGAAGGGCAGCGCTACTACGACGAATGTCGACAAATCCTCGCGGCCGTCGATGCGGCGGAGCACAGCTTCCAGTCCGGCAGGGAGCGCATCGCCGGTCACCTGCGCATCGGTTCCTCGGTGAGTTTCGGGCGTTTGCAAATTGCCCCGCGCCTGGCGGAATTCCTGAAACGCCATCCCGGCATCGACATTGACCTGCAACTGAGTGATCAAAACCAGGACCTGGTCCGCGAAGGGCTGGACGTCACGTTCAGAATCGGCGAGCTGGCCGACAGCGGCCTGATCGCCCGCCATATCGGCACCACTTATCGAGTGACCGTCGCAGCGCCGGACTACCTCAATCAACACGGCCAACCGCGATCACCGGAGGAACTGAGCAGGCACAACTGCTTGCAGTTCAACCTGCTGAACAGTCAGAACCTGTGGGTTTATGAGAAAGATGCCCAGCGCCACGAAGTGCGGATCAAGGGCAACGCACAAAGCAACAACTCGGAGGCGATCCGCTGGATGGTGCTGGGCGGACTGGGGATTGCGCTGTCGCCGGTATGGCTGTTCAGCAAAGACCTGAAGGCGGGGCGAGTGAGGGCGATTCTGCCGGACTACATTGCGCAGTCGCTGCCGATCCATGCCGTGTCCCCGGCGAATCGTCGCCAATCCGCCAGGGTCAAAGCCTTTGTCGACTACATGAGCCAGGCGCTGCAATCAGCGCCTGAACTCAGGCCGATCAGATAGCGGCCGTTCGAGTGTTCAACCACTCCAGCGCTGCGCCGTCGAGCAACGGGCTCAAACGTTCGCGCACGTCGGCGTGATACGCGTTGAACCATTGTTTTTCGTCCGACGTCAGCAGCGACGGCTCGAGGCAGCGGGTGTCGATCGGGCACAGGGTCAGGGTTTCGAATTTCAGGAACTCACCGAATTCGCTCTTGCCCGCTTCGCGGTTCAACACCAGGTTCTCGATCCGTACGCCCCAGCGGCCCGGACGGTAAGTGCCCGGTTCGATGGAGGTGATCATGCCCGGCTGCATCGCGGTTTGCGGTGCCGCAGCGGCTTGATAGGCAATGACTTGCGGGCCTTCGTGAACGTTGAGGAAGTAACCGACGCCATGACCGGTGCCATGACCGTAATCGACGCTTTCAGCCCAGATCGGCGCACGAGCGATGGAATCCAGCAACGGCGACAAAATACCCCGAGGGAATTGCGCACGGGACAAAGCAATCACACCTTTCAACACTCGGGTGCAATCGCGCTTCTGCTCATCCGTCGGCGTACCGACCGGCACCATCCGCGTGATGTCGGTGGTGCCGCCCAGGTATTGGCCGCCGGAGTCGATCAGCAACAGACCGTCGCCTTCGATCACCGCGTGTTCTTCTTCGGTGGCGTGGTAATGCGGCATCGCACCATTGGCGTTGAACGCGGCAATGGTGTTGAAACTCAGCGACACATAGTCCGGACGGCGGGTACGCGCCGCGGTCAGGTGTTCGTCGATGGTCAGTTCGGTGATGCGCTCGCGGCCCCACGCCGACTCCAGCCAGGCGAAGAATTCGCACAGCGCCGCGCCATCCTGCTCCATGGCCTTGCGAATATGCTCGGCATCGGCCAGGCTTTTTTGCGATTTGGCCAGTGTCGTCGGGTTCAAGCCTTCGACCAGTTTTACGCCGCTGTCCAGGTTGTCCAGCAAGCCAGCCGTGACACGCGCCGGATCGACCTGCAGGCTCGCGCCGCTCGGCACCGCGCGCAGGGCATCGGCCACTTCGCTGTAGTCGCGCAGGGTTACGCCATCCTGTTCGAGGATCGCGCGCAGCTCGGCGCTGACTTTGCTGAGGGAAACGAACAGGGTGGCCTGTTGCTGGCTGATCAGAGCGAAAGAGACGAACACCGGGTTGAACGACACATCGCCGCCGCGCAGGTTGAACAGCCAGGCGATGTCGTCAAGGGTGGCGATGAAATGCCAATCGGCACCCCGTTCTTTCAACACCTCGCGCAGGTTGGCGAGTTTTTCGCCACGGCTGACCGTCGCCTGAGGCGGCAAGTGCTGATAGATCGGCTCGTTCGGCAGCGTTGGGCGATCGCTCCAGACTGTGCTCAGCAGATCGATGTCGGTACGCAGACGGGCGCCGCGCTCTTCGAGTTTGCCACCCAGCGTACGCGCCGAGGCCACGGCCATCACCGCACCGTCTACCGCGACGACGCCGCCTTCAGGGGTTTGCTCGGCCAACCAGTCCAGCGGCCCGGGCTGACCCGGTTGCAGCTTGACCAGCTCGATGCCACTGCCCTTGAGTTCCTTGGTCGCTTGCTCCCAATAACGGCTGTCTGCCCAGACGCCGGCGAAATCCGGCGTCACGATCAGCGTGCCGACCGAGCCGTGGAAACCCGACAACCATTGCCGCCCTTGCCAGTAACCGGGCAGGTATTCCGACAGGTGCGGGTCGGCCGACGGCACCAGCAGGGCATGAATGCCCTCCCGGCTCATCAGCTCGCGGGTGTGCGCCAGGCGCTCGGGCACCGATCCATTGATCGAAGGCTGCGTACTCATCATGTCTCCTGCTAATCACTTCATCATTACTGTTGAGTGCCGATCTCGGTCGGCGCTAAAGGCGCTACTGCCAGAATGCCGGAGCACTGGCGCAGGCCGCTTTGATCAGGTGCACCGCCTGGTCGATATCCTGCTCGGTGGTAAACCGGCCCAGGCTCAAGCGAATGGTGCGACTCGCCGAACGGGCGTCATGCCCCAGGGCAAGCAGCACGTGGGATGGCGCATTGCTAGCGGAGTTGCAGGCCGAGGTCGCGGAAAAGGCGATCGAGGTGCTCAATGCCACCGAGTTGAACTCGCCTTCGTTGAAGGTCAGGCTCAGGGTATGGGGAATGCGCTGGGTGAGGCTGCCGTTGAGGCGAACGCCAGGAATGCTCAGCAGTTGCTCGAGCAAGCGTTCACGCAGACGCGCGATCCTGGTTTTCTCTTCATCGAACAGTTGCGCCGCCAACGCGAAGGCCACGCCCATGGCGGCAATCTGATGAGTCGCCAACGTACCGGAACGCAAACCGCCCTCGTGGCCGCCGCCGTGAATCTGCGCCTGCAAACGCTGCTGCGCGCGAGGCCCGACATATAACGCGCCGATGCCTTTGGGGCCGTAGATCTTGTGCGCCGAAAACGACATCAGGTCCACCGGCAACCGCGTCAGGTCGATCGACACTTTCCCCGTGCCCTGAGCGGCATCGACATGGAACAGCGCGTCGCGGGCACGCACTACCTCGCCGATGGCGGCGATGTCATTGACCGTACCCAACTCGTTGTTGACCAGCATCAGCGACACCAGAAAGGTGTCCTCGCGCATCGCCTCGCTCACGGCTTGCGCGGTAATCAGACCTTCCTCGTCCGGCACCAGATACGTCACTGCAACACCCGCGTCCTGCAATTGCTTCGCAGTGTCGAGAATCGCCTTGTGTTCGATCTGGCTGGTGATGACATGGCCACCGGATATTCCCCGGGCCTGGGCCACGCCCTTGAGGGCAAGGTTGTTTGATTCGGTGGCGCCGGAGGTCCAGACGATCTGGTCTGCTTTCGCGCCGACCAGTTCGGCCACCTGCTGCCGTGCCTGCTCGACCGTTTGCCGGGCCTGCTGGCCGAACGCATGGGAGCTGGACGCCGGGTTGCCGAAGTTGCCGGAGAAACCCAGGCATTCGACCATGACCCGGATGACCCGCTCATCCACCGGCGTGGTGGCGGCGTAATCAAAATACAACGGACGTTTATTCATAAAAGACTCGCAGAGCTTGTTCCGGGATCAGGTGCTGGGAACCAGTCAACCAGCAATACCTGATCGGATGCGTAATAGAAGTACGACTTCATTGAAAAGTGCGTAGGAACGCTCCTGAAGTCGAGCTTAACAGGCATCGGGCAACCGGATGAAGCAATGCGTCAGCTAAAGCTTTCGAGTAACAACGGATACAGCGAAACCACCAGCAGCGCGGCCATGCCCCAGTTGAACAGGCGCAACCAGCGACGGTCCTTGAGCACATTGCGCAACAGCGTGCCGCACGCCGCCCAGACACCGACGCTCGGCAGGTTGATCAGGGCGAAGACTGCCGCAATCACGACCACATTGGTGAAATAGCCCTGCATCGGCGTGTAGGTGCTGATCGCACCGATGGCCATGATCCACGCCTTGGGATTGACCCACTGGAACGCCGCCGCGCCGAGGTAGCTGATCGGTTTGCTCTCCCCCTGTTCACCGTCGGATACCGGCCCGGAATGCGCGATTTTCCACGCCAGGTACAGCAAATACGCCGCGCCGACATAACGCAGCACGGTGTAGAGCAACGGATAGGTTTGAAACACAGCGCCCAGGCCGAAACCGACTGCCACGACGAGCACAAAGAAGCCGCAGGTAATGCCAAGCATATGGGGGATCGTGCGGTTAAAGCCGAAGTTCACGCCCGATGCCAGCAACATGGTGTTGTTCGGGCCGGGAGTGATCGAGGTGACGAGGGCAAACAGGGCGAAGCCCAGCAGCAGATCGAGCGAGAGCGTCATCGGTGGCAGTCCATCAGGGTCAGTCAGGTATTGACCCTATCGCACACCCCGGGGGAAACCCATGGACAGTTGGGTGAAACTTCGAGCAGTACAGTCGCTCAGCTTGGACGGCCGTGAAGCTGGACAGCACGCTCGGCGTTCATCTCGCCCTGTTTGTCGAAACTGAAGGATTTCTGCGGTTCGCCGAGCAATTCGGCTTTTTTCGCGTGGTATTCGTCGAAGGACAAGCCACGACGATTCAATGCCTCCATCGCCAGTTCCCTGCTTTCTTCAGCGGTGTAAGGCCGCAGTTCCGGAGAAACATGGCTGGCACATCCGGCGAGAACGGAAACCGCGAGCAGCAAGAAAGTGGTGAGTAGGGTTTTCATGATGTGGCGTCCTGGCATCTGGGTTCGGGGCAATGAATACAGGCTACCCGCGCCTCTCGATGGGCAGAAATCAACGCTTTCGATAGTGGGTATTGAGGTTGGATCACTACACCCTTGCAGGAGCCGGCTTGCTAGCGACGACGGCCGTAAGAACACCGTATTACTCAAGGGCCCCTTCGCCAGCAAGCCGGCTCCTACAAGATCGTGCATATTTCCTAATGATCTATAAATATCATTCAATGATCTTTTGAGGAATAACAAAGAGCCTTTATAACAACCCCATCGCCTTTCACAACTGTTGCCCACGCAACTGTTTGCCAGGCAACAGCCATTCAACAAACAGTGCTGAAAATCAAACGGCGCACCGTCAACCCTGCGCCGCAAGCCCCGGAAAACATGGGGCCGATGGATTGGTACAGCTCTTGCTCAAGCCCTGTGACTACTCACTGCTCGCTGAGCAACTGTTTAAAAAGGAACTGATCATGTCGCGTCCATTGAAAGTCGTTGCCCTGTCCGGCGGTACCTGGCGGCCGTCCCGTACCTTAGTGCTGACCCAGGCGCTGTTGGCCGAACTGGCCGGGCAATTGCCGATCGAGAGCAAGCTGATCGAACTGGGCGACATTGCCCGTCCACTGGGCGCTGCACTCTCGCGCCAGGAACTGAGCGCAGACATCGAAGCCGAGCTGCAAGCCATCGAGAATGCCGATTTGCTGATCGTCGCCGCGCCGGTCTATCGCGGTTCCTATCCGGGCCTGCTCAAACACCTCTTCGACCTGATCGATCTGAACGCGCTGATCGATACGCCGGTGCTGCTTGCCGCCACCGGCGGCAGCGAACGGCATGCGCTGGTCCTCGATCATCAGCTGCGGCCTCTATTCAGTTTCTTCCAGGCGCTGACCCTGCCGATCGGCGTCTACGCCACCGAAGCCGATTTCGCCAATTACCAAATAACCAGTGAGCCCTTGAAGGCCCGCATTCGTCTTGCTGCAGAACGCGCTGCGCCGTTGTTCGGCGTGCACCCCAAAAATCTGCTGAAAATCGCTTAAGGATCTCTTCATGGATGTTTTCTGGTTTCTGCCTACCCACGGCGACGGCCATTATCTGGGCACCACTCAGGGCGCCCGTCCGGTGACCCTCAATTATCTGAAACAAGTGGCACAGGCCGCCGACAGCCTCGGCTACCACGGCGTGCTGATTCCCACCGGACGCTCCTGCGAGGATTCGTGGGTGATCGCTTCGGCGCTGGTGCCGTTGACCGAACGCCTGCGCTACCTGGTGGCGATTCGTCCGGGCATCATCTCGCCGACGGTCTCGGCGCGCATGGCGGCCACGCTGGACCGGCTGTCCAACGGCCGTTTGCTGATCAACGTGGTGACCGGCGGCGACCCGGACGAAAACCGTGGCGACGGCATTTTCCTCGATCACAGCGAACGCTACGAAGTCACCGACGAATTCCTGAAGATCTGGCGCCGGGTGCTGCAAGGCGAAGCGGTGGATTTCGAAGGTAAACACCTGCAAGTGCAAAACGCCAAAGCCCTTTATCCGCCGGTGCAGAAACCCTATCCGCCGCTGTACTTCGGTGGTTCTTCCGAAGCCGCCCATGAACTGGCCGCCGAACAGGTCGATGTCTACCTGACCTGGGGTGAACCGCCGGCCGCCGTGGCGGAAAAACTCGCCGATGTGCGCGAGCGCGCGGCACGTAACGGGCGCACGGTGAAGTTCGGGATTCGCCTCCACGTGATCGTGCGCGAGACCGCGGAAGAGGCCTGGAAAGCTGCTGACAAACTGATCGAACACATCAGCGACGAGACCATCGCCGCCGCGCAGAAGTCGTTCTCGCGTTTCGATTCCGAAGGCCAGCGGCGTATGGCGGCGTTGCATGACGGACGTCGCGACAACCTGGAGATTTCCCCCAACCTCTGGGCCGGTGTCGGCCTGGTGCGCGGTGGTGCAGGGACGGCGCTGGTGGGTGATCCGCAGCAAGTGGCGGCGCGAATCAAGGAATACGCGGACTTGGGGATCGAAAGTTTCATCTTCTCCGGCTACCCGCACCTTGAAGAGGCGTATCGCTTTGCCGAGCTGGTGTTCCCGTTGTTGCCTGAACCGTATGCCAGCCTGGCCGGACGCGGTGTCACCAACCTCACCGGGCCGTTTGGCGAAATGATCGCCAATGACGTGCTGCCCGCCAAAGCCACTGCCTGACACACATACTCTTGTAGGAGCAAAGCTTGCTCGCGATGCAGTCACCGCGGTTTGTTCAGATGGACCGCGTCATCGTTCATCGCGGGCAAGCCTTGCTCCTACAGGGGATCGGTGTTGAATTCACAGAGGAACCCCCGCGTGACTGCCAAGCCGCAAAGCGCCCTGTTATCCCCCCTGCAAACCGCCCGCCAGTTGGCCGCCGAGTTTGCGTTGACCGCTGTCGAGCGCGACGAGCGCGGTGGTACGCCGAAAGCCGAGCGTGACGCGTTGCGCCATAGCGGCCTGCTCGCCTTGAGCATACCGGTCCAGTACGGCGGCCTCGGCGCCAGTTGGAGTGAAACCCTCACCATCGTGCGCGAGCTCGCCAAGGTCGACAGCTCGATTGCCCACGTCTTCGGTTTTCATCACCTGATGCTCGCCACCGTGCGCCTGTTCGCCCGAGCCGAGCAGTGGCAGCCGTGGTTCGAACAAACGGCACGCAAGAACTGGTTCTGGGGCAATGCCCTAAACCCGCTGGACACCCGCACCGTGGTGAAAAAACTCAGTGGCTGGCGCGAGTTTTCCGGCAAGAAAAGTTTCTGCTCCGGCGCCAGCGATTCGGAAATGCTGATCGCCTCGGCGGTGGACGAAAGTGCCGGCGGCAAGCTGTTGATCGCCGCCATTCCCAGTGGCCGTAGCGGCATCACGCTGCACAACGACTGGAACAACATGGGCCAGCGCCAGACCGACAGTGGCAGCGCCACGTTCGAACGGGTGCGGGTCGAAGAATCGGAACTGCTGCTAGATCCTGGCCCGCTGAGCACACCGTTCGCCTGCCTGCGACCCTTGATCGCGCAGCTCACCTTCACGCACATGTTCCTCGGCATTGCCGAAGGCGCCTTCGAAGAGGCGCGGCAATACACCCTCACCGAAACCCGTCCATGGCACAAATCCAGCGCTCAGGATGTGCGTCAGGACCCCTACGTGCTCGGCCATTACGGCGAATTCTGGGTGGCGCTTGAAGGCGTTCGCCTGCTGGTGGAACGCGCGGCCGATCTGCTCGACAAGGCCTGGGCGAAAGGCCCGAACCTCAGCGCCGAAGAACGCGGACATCTGGCCACGGCCATCGCCACGGCCAAGGTCGCCGCCACCCGCAACGGCCTCGAACTCTGTAGCCGGCTGTTCGAAGTGACCGGCGCGCGTTCGACTCACGCCTCCCTGCGGCTGGACCGCCACTGGCGCAACCTGCGCACGCAAACTCTGCACGACCCGGTGGATTACAAACTTCATGAACTGGGCGATTGGGCACTGAACCAGTCCCTGCCGATTCCGACTTTCTATTCATAGCCCTCTCATGGAGCCTGCCCCATGCAACTGCTGACTTTACCGCCCTCGCCCGCCCTGGCGACCTCCATCCGCGCCACGGCCCAGGTGTTCGAAGACCCGAAATCCCAGGCCCTGCTCGCCCACATCCAACAAGTCGCGCCCAGCGAAGCCAGCGTGTTGATCATTGGCGAAACAGGCACTGGCAAGGAGTTGGTGGCGCGACATATCCACAACCTCAGCGCCCGGCGAAACCGACCGTTCGTGGCGGTGAACTGCGGTGCATTCTCCGAATCCCTGGTCGAGGCCGAGTTGTTCGGCCACGAAAAAGGCGCGTTCACCGGGGCCTTGAGCGCCAAGGCGGGCTGGTTCGAAGAGGCCGATGGCGGGACGTTGTTCCTCGATGAAATCGGCGATCTGCCGATGGCGATTCAGGTCAAGTTGCTGCGGGTGTTGCAGGAGCGCGAAGTGGTGCGACTGGGTTCGCGCAAGAGCATTCCGATCAACGTGCGCGTGCTGGCGGCGACCAACGTGCAACTGGAAAAAGCCATCAACGCCGGGCATTTTCGCGAGGATCTGTATTACCGCCTCGACGTGGTCAGCCTGGAACTGAGCCCGTTGCGTGATCGCCCCGACGACATCCTGCCGTTGACCCGACACTTCGTCGAAGCCTACAGCCAGCGCCTGGGCTACGGCACTGTCACCATCAGCAAAGAGGCCGAACTGAAACTGCGCAGCTACAGTTGGCCGGGCAACATTCGCGAACTGGAAAACGTCATTCACCACACCCTGCTGATCTGCCGTAACGGCGTGATCGAACGCGATGACTTGCGCCTGTCGAACATGCGCATCGAGCGTCAGGACGATCACCACGCGGGCGTCGACGACTCACCGGAAGCCTTGCTTGACCGGGCGTTTCAGAAGCTGTTCGAGGAACAGGCTGGCGCGCTGCACGAGAAGGTCGAAGACGCCCTGTTGCGCGCGGCCTACCGCTTCAGTCATTACAACCAGGTGCACACCGCTGCCCTGCTGGGCTTGAGCCGCAACGTGACGCGCACGCGACTGATCAAGATCGGCGAACTAGCGGTGAACAAGCGTCGGCCCACGGAAAACGTGCAGGGCGAGCGTCTGATGCAATTGTCGATCTAGCTCACCAGATTGCAGTGCAGCGCGTTGTCGTGGCTGCGCTCCAGGCTGTGCAACACCTGGAACGAGCCGAACGTCACGGTTTTCGCCTGATGGGCGCGGATCAGCTGCCAGAAATCCTGCTCGCCGCTTTCAAAGCTCTGAAACGCGGCTTCCCCCGCCTCGCGAGATTGCCATTGCAGGTAATTGAGCACCCGCCGGCCATCGTCGCTGGCCTGGATACTGGCACTCAGAAATCCGCTGTAGCCTTGGGCCAGACGTTCGGTCTGCTTCGATAACGCCGTCACCAATGCAGGTTGCTGATGGGGTTCGATCTCGAATTCGATCAACTGGGTGAAGCTGCGATTTTTCTCTGGCGCTTGCATGAAAAGTCCCCACTGACGTGTAAGACGGATCTTGCGATCCGAAGGCCTGCAGGGTAAAACCTCGAGTTAACTAGAGGTCAAGAGGCATTTTTCAAATGATTACCTCGGAAAACCTGCACAAGGAACTCACCGTCGGCCAATTGGCCGCCCGCAGCGGCGTGGCGGTCACGGCGCTGCATTTTTATGAAGCCAAGGGGCTGATCAAAAGCAATCGCAATCAGGGCAACCAGCGGCGTTATCCACGGGAAGTGTTGCGGCGGGTGGCGCTGATCAAGGTGGCGCAGCGCCTGGGGATTCCGTTGGCGGAGATTGGTGAGGCGCTGAAAACACTGCCGGATAACCGCGCACCGACGGCGGCGGACTGGAAGGTGTTGTCGGCGCAGTGGAGTCGGGAACTGGATGAGCGGATCAATCAGCTGACCTTGCTGCGGGACAAGCTCAACGGCTGTATCGGCTGTGGGTGTTTGTCGATGGAGGCGTGTCCGTTGCGCAATTTTGGGGATGTGCTTGGGGAGCAAGGGCCGGGGGCGCAGCTTCTTGAATCAGGGGCAGATCCGAAATAGCGGCACGGCCATCGCGAGCAGGCTCGCTCCCACATTGAAATGCATTCCCCTGTGGGAGCGAGCCTGCTCGCGATGGCGTCCTGTCAATCAACGAAAATTTAGAACCCCGGCGCAATCTGCCCTTTGTAGCGGGTCAGGATGAACTGCCGAACTTCATCGGAATTCAACGCCTTGGCCAGTTTCTGCAAACCCGGGTCATTGATGTTGTCCGGCCGGGCCACCAGAAACTCGATGTACAGGCTCTTGCCCTTCTCGACGATCAACGCGCTGTTGGTGTCGATCCCCGCTTCCAGGGCGTAGTTGGCGAAGACAAACGCCAGGTCCACCTGGCTCACCGAACGCGCCAGTAACGCACCTTCGAGTTCACGGATTTTCAGGTGTTTCGGGTTTTCGACGATGTCCCGCTGAGTGGCCAGTGTATTGCTTGGGTCCTTGAGCTTGATCAGCCCGGCTTCGTGCAACAGCACCAGCGCGCGGCCGGTGTTCACCGGATCATTGGGGATGGACACGGTGGCGCCATCCTTCAGCTCGGAAATGTTTTTGATCCTGGTCGAATAGGCCCCGAACGGTTCGATGTGCACGCCGACCACCGGCACCAGATCAGTGTGGCGGGTTTTGTTGTAGTCATCGAGAAACGGCCGGTACTGGTAGTAATTTGCGTCGAGATTCTTCAGCGCAAGCTGCTGGTTGGGCTGGATGAAGTCGGTGAAGACCTTGATGTCCAAATCCACGCCTTCCTTGGCCAGGGTTGGTTTGACGAACTCGAGGATCTCCGCGTGCGGCACCGGCGTGGCACCGACGGTGAGTTTTTCGTTGGCGTGAACGCTCAACGACACAAGGGCAGCCAGAATGGCCAGGGTCTTTTTCATGTTGTGCTCCTAGGCAGATTGAGTGGCCGTCGTGGGGTGGACGTGGGGCCTGAGTGTTTTTCTTGAATCGAATATTTATCGTCGGCTGTAACGCGCCACCAACCGGTCGCCGGTCATTTGCAGGACCTGGACCAGAATCAGCAGAAGCACCACGGTGACCACCATCACGTCGGTCTGAAAACGCTGGTAGCCGTAGCGGATCGCCAGGTCGCCCAGACCGCCGCCGCCGATAACCCCGGCCATCGCCGTGTAATCCACCAGCACGATTGCGGTGACGGTGACCGCCGCCAGCAACCCACCGCGAGCCTCCGGCAACAAGGTGTGACGGATGATCTGCCAGGTGGTGCCACCCATGGCCTGGGTCGCTTCGACGACGCCGCGATCGACTTCGCGCAAAGCGGTTTCCACCAGCCGCGCGAAGAACGGCGTGCAACCGACCACCAGCGGCGGAATGGTGCCCGGCACGCCGAGCGAGGTGCCGACCAGCAGCGTGGTCAGCGGAATCAACACAATCAGCAAAATGATGAATGGCAGCGAACGCAGCATGTTCACGATGACCGACAGCACCCGATAAACGCCGATGGCTTCGTGCAACTGGCGCTTGCCGGTGAGGAACAGCACCACACCCAACGGCAACCCCAGCAGCACGGTAAAACCGAGGGCGGCACCGAGCATGCTCAACGTATCGAGGCAGGCCTGGCCGATGTCGGCCCAGTAAATGTTTTTGAACAATTCGGCCATGATCAGGACCAGTCGTGGCGCGGCGGTTTGACGCCGTTGAGCAACCAGTTGCCGACCACGTGGTACTTCCAGCGCACCGGGTCATGCAGGGTGTGCACCCGTGCGTTACGCCAGTGCCGATCGAAGTTGTGCTTCTTCAGGGTCGAACGGGTGCCGCCGAGTTCGAACAGTTTGTTGCTGGCTTCGATGGCGATTTCGGTGGTCAGCACTTTGGCCTTCGCGACGGCGAGGGACGCTCGGGCGACGTTGTCTTCATCGGGTGCCGAACGCGCCGCATCCAATACCCAACCGGCGCGCTCCAGCAAGGCTTCGGCGGCTTCCAGGCGAATCTCCAGACCGCCAACCTGAATGATGGTCAGCGGATCTTCACTGGCCTTCTCCACGCCGGCATCGATCCATGGCCGA
Source organism: Pseudomonas sp. LBUM1651 (assembly GCF_059716135.1). NCBI lineage: Bacteria > Pseudomonadati > Pseudomonadota > Gammaproteobacteria > Pseudomonadales > Pseudomonadaceae > Pseudomonas > Pseudomonas sp. LBUM1651. The sequence continues at coordinate 4,343,634 of NZ_CP166805.1, forward strand.
GCGAACTGCTGAACGAAGGCGATGGTGTCGCGCAGGGCTGCTCGGGCGATGCCAGCGTCGATGGCGGCGGTGGTCAATTGCGCGAACGGGCCGGCCAGGGTCGGGCTCTCATAGGATCGCCAGGTCGGGAACACGTTGAACGCCGGGACGTGCAGATCCTCGGCCAGCACAGTTCCGCTGGACGTGGTGCGCTGACCGATGCTGTCCCAGTCGTCGACGATCACCAGCCCTGGGGTGCCGCGTTCGACGAAGGACAACTGGCCCTTCTGCTCTTCATCCAGCGCCAGCACCGCCAGCCAGTGGGCGTAGAGCGAGCCGGTGCAGTAACCCTTGCGGCCGTTGATCACATGGCCGTCGCCATAGCGGCGGATAGTCGCCTGAATGTCCTGCACGTTCTTGCCGCCGGTTTCCGACAAGGCATTGGCAAACCGATGCCCTTGCAACGCCAGACCGAAGAAGTGCGCCTGCTGCTCGGGCGTGCCTTGCAGGCGGATATCTTCCAGCAGGCAATAGTGGTTTTGCGGGATCTGCCCCAGGGACGGGTCGGCCGCCGAGATGATCGCGATGACCTGCGCCAGCACCGCGTACGACACCTGCGCGCCGCCGAATTCCTTCGGCACGCTGATGCCCCACAAGCCACTGTTGGAATACAGGTCGGCGATCTCGGCAGGCACCCGGCGCGTGCGGTCGCGCTCGGCGTCCTGCTCCAGCAAAACCGCGGCGACGCGCTCGGCCACGCGCAAGGCTTCGGCTTCGTCGGCGATCCGATGGGCGGCCGGCGGGTTGATCGGATAAACGGCAGATTCAGGCATATATGTCTCTCGGCACCAGTGTTTACCGGAGGACATTGCAGCTTCTGTGCCTGACCGTCCGAGCCCGTGCTTTCGGGCAGTTCAGCGGTAATTTCGGGGTTTGAACAGACGCAACCCGAGCATTCTGTTGCTTCACTGTTGAAGGCTGAACAGTGGCGCTGCTGCTCGTCGGGCACTCGGTTGCCGGAAAGGGGGTGACCTATAGTTATCCGACCGGAAATCGGCGAAGGAACACCTTTCACTCAGACAAGAACAGGGAGACCGATCATGAGCGTCAAACCCATTCCAGAGGGTTATCACAGCATCACCCCGTATCTGGGCATCCAGAAAGCGGCGGAAGCCATCGAGTTCTACAAGAAAGCTTTCGGTGCCACTGAAGTCATGCGCCTGTCCATGCCCGACGGCGGCATCGGTCATGCCGAACTGCGCATCGGCGATTGCCCGATCATGCTCGGTACGCCGTGCGACCAGGGGCCGTTGAGCAATCCGGACACGTCACCGTCCGTGGGTTTGCATCTGTATGTGAACGATGTGGACAAGTCTTACAAACAGGCGATCGCGGCCGGCGGCACGGTGGTGTCCGAGGTCAAGGATCAGTTTTATGGTGACCGTTCGGGGACCTTGAAGGATCCCTATGGGCATTTATGGTTTCTGGCCACGCGCAAGGAGGATCTGACCCAGGAGCAGATTGAGCAGCGGGCTAAGGAGATGTTCAGCCAAGGTTGAGTTTTGTGGTGAATGTTCAGGCCCCATCGCGAGCAGGCTCGCTCCCACATTGGAATGCATTCACCTGTGGGAGCGAGCCTGCTCGCGATGGGGCCATCAGCAACACCACACATTCCTCGAACACACTTCATGAACAAGCCCACCACGCTTTGCGCCTTGCCCTCACCGCGCAACACTTTCAGGATGCTGGCAACTACAACAAGGAGACCTCCATGTTCGCCGGATTCCTGAAAGACCAGCTCCACGTAAACGGTGTCGACATTGCCTACCGCATCGGCGGCAGCGGCCCGGGCTTGCTGTTGCTGCACGGACACCCGCAGACCCACGTCATCTGGCACAAAGTCGCCGAACAACTGGCCGAGCACTTCACCGTGATCGCCGCCGACCTGCGCGGTTATGGCGACAGTGCCAAACCGCCGGCCAACGATCACCATACAAATTACTCCAAACGCGAGATGGCCAAGGATGCCGTGGCGCTGATGAACGCCATGGGCTTCGAGCGGTTCTCGGTGCTGGCCCACGACCGGGGCGCTCGCGTAGCCCATCGCCTGGCGCTGGATCATCCGGATGCCGTGCAACGCATGGTGCTGCTTGACATCGCTCCCACGCTGTCGATGTACGCGCAAACCAATGAAGCCTTTGCCCGCGCCTACTGGCACTGGTTCTTCCTGATCCGCCCGGCGCCGTTGCCGGAAACCCTGATCGAAGCTGACCCCGAAGCCTACTTGCGCAGCGTGATGGGCAGTCGCAGCGCCGGACTCAAACCCTTCACCACCGAAGCCTTTGGCGAATACCTGCGTTGCCTGAAACTACCGGGCACTGCGCGCGGGATCTGCGAGGATTACCGCGCCAGTGCCAGCATCGACCTGGAGCATGACCGCGCCGACATCGACGCCGGCCATCATCTGAACCTGCCGTTGCTGGTGTTGTGGGGCGCCGAAGGCACGGTCGGGCGCTGTTTCGAACCGCTCAAGGAATGGCAACTCGTCGCCACCGATGTGCGCGGCAAAGCGCTGCCCGCAGGACATTACATCGCCGAAGAAGCCCCCGAATTGCTGCTCGCCGAAGCGCTGGCTTTCCTGCGCTGACACCCGCAGCGCGCTCACTGAAATCTGTGCCTGATGAAGATCAACTGTGGGAGCGAGCCTGCTCGCGAAGGACGTCAACGATAACGCGTGCGGTCTGAATGAACGGGTTGTCCGGACGTTTTTCGCGAGCAGGCTCGCTCCCACAGGGTTTTGCATTTATAGAAACAGGAAACAATTACTTTCATATCCCGGTTCGGGATTTCTGATTCTCATTCGTCTTATATAGATGCAGTCGGTTCGCGTAGGCAAAAGCCACGACCGTACTTTTCATGGACCCCACGCTGGGAAGCCCGCAGCCAAGGCCCTCTCATCAATACAAGACCTTGATCATGTCAAAGAAATCCCGTTCAAAACTCTGGTTTCTGGTCCATAGCTGGCTGGCGCTGCCCATCTGGTTTTTTGTGCTGATCGTCTGTGTGACCGGCACGTTGGCGGTGATCAGCCAGGAAATCGTCTGGCTGGCCAACCCGCAGATGCGCGCCAGCCAACCCGCAGACGATGCGCCGCTGCTGAGCTACGACCAGATCATCGCGGCGATCAAGCAAGTTGAGCCGCAGATCCTGGTCGAGAGCATCAGTCGGCCCGACGAATCACATTTCGCCCTGGACGTGGAAGTCACTTACCCCGACGGCCGTTCGGTAGTGGTGTACGTCAACCCGTACAGCGGCGTGATCCAGGGCACGGCCCCGCAATTCAACTTCAGGGCGTTCACCCGCGCCTTGCATGGCTGGTGGCTGGTGCCGTTCACCAATGGCTACAGCTGGGGCTGGTATCTGGTGTCGTTTCTCAGCCTGCCGCTGCTGGCTTCGCTGATTACCGGGCTGGTGGTCTACAAGCGCTTCTGGAAAGGTTTCCTGCGACCAACCCTGCGTATTCGGCACGGCGCGCGGATTTTCTGGGGCGACTTTCACCGCCTCAGCGGCATCTGGTCGATCTGGTTCATCGCAGTGATTTCCGTGACCAGCACCTGGTTCCTGGTCGAAGCGTTCATGTTCGATAACCAGATCACGATTTCCACCGCCCCGGTGGCGCCCGTGGTTCCGCGAGAAAGCGTGCCCCTCACCGCCGATGGCTCGCCGGCACCGATGATCAGCCTGGAAACCGCGATCCGCGAAGCGAAGGAACGCATTCCTGGCCTCGAAGACAGCTTCGTCAGCCTGCCCGCCAATGCCTACAGTTACCTCTCGGTGGGCGGCCGCAGTTGGTATCCGCTGATGTTCCAGACCGCCGAGATCAACCCGTACACCGGCGATGTGGCCGTCACCCGCCTGCTCTCGGACCGCTCAGGCCTGGAGCTGGTGACCGAATCGATGCGTCCGCTGCACACCGGTGATTTCGGCGGGATCTGGATCAAGCTGATCTGGTTCTTCTTCGGCCTGCTCCTGAGCATGATGGTCCTCAGCGGCCTGCTGATCTGGACCAAGCGCACCGCCCTGGCCACCGCTAATGCCCTCAAGCGCAGCAACAAACGTCCGCGCACTGCCGATGCCGCTCAAGCCACCAGCCGCGACACCACGGAGGTCAGCCAATGAGCCTGTTCGCCGCCGAAAAACCGGGTTCAAAACTGAGCCGCTTCTGGCACAAATGGCGCTTCCACATCAACGTGCTGCTGTTGCTGGTGCCGCTGGGCTTCATGCCCAAATACTTTGCCGATGCCGCGCTGTTTCGCGGGGACACCGGCCTGGGTGAGCGGGAAATCGGGGAAGTTCAAGTCGGGCCGTGGAGCCTGCGCCTGGCGGAATTCCGCAACGAAGCACCGCGCCTCGACGGCCCGGCCGGCTACATGAAGAGCTTTAATGCGGCGTTGTGCGACAGCTGCCGCGAGCAGGTCAAGGCGACGTACCTGCGCATTGGCAAACCCCGCAGCCTGCGCGCCGCCGGGGTAATTTTCTTTGGCACGCCTTACCGCATGGGCGCCATGCTGCCGATTCCGGAAAAGACCAAGGCCGACGCCGAGCTGTGGATCACCATGGAAGGCTGGGACGGCGCGATGCATCAAGCGTCCATCCCGCTGAGCCAGGCATCCCCCGCCACCCTTGAGTGGCTGAACAAACAAGGAGGCAAACCATGAGCAACGCCTTTCGTCCTCTCCACGCTGTTTTGCTGGTGCTCTGCGCCGGCTTCAGCGCCAGCGCCCTGGCCCACAACCCGATGTGCGAGTGCAAGGCCATCGACGCCGAGCAGATTCAGTGCACCGGCGGTTTCTCCGACGGCAGCGGCGCACCGGGCGTGACCCTCGATGTGATCGGCTACGACGAAACTATCCTGGTGCCGGGCAAGCTCGGTGCCGATTCCAAATTGACCTTCAAGAAGCCCAGCGCCGAGTTCTACGTGCTGTTCGACGCCGGTCCCGGCCACGTCGTCGAGATCGACCAAGCGGACATCGAAGCCCCATGAGTACGCCCACTACGCACGTCGTCCGCCCGGCCGGTGCCGGCCATGAAACCCTCTATGTGCTGCTGTTGTGCCTGATGATCCTGGCGGTCGCCGGCTCGGTGGTCGCCTGGCGCCATGAGTCCCAGGAAACCAGCAACGTCAGCAGCCATCAACTGGATGCGCGCCGCGACCTGAGCGCTTCCGAGCAAGGCATCTACGCCGACCTGCGGGTGACGCTGGACGAGATTCACCTGCTGCGTCAGGAACAGCAAACCCTGCCGACACCTGCAACCCTCGCCGACGAGGGTTTTGCGCCGTTTGCCCAGGACGCCAGTTCCGTCAGCCGTGGCGCTCATGCCTGGCAATTGCTCGACGCCAAGGGTTACTTCGGCCAGAGCCAGACGCCCGCCGTGGCCGGTTCGTTTCTGATGCGCCTGACCGCTGAGGATGACGCGCCGGACATCTGGCTCAACCGTGCCGCCGACCTCAAGGCCCCGACCGACCTCACTGACGCTGCGCTGGAAAGCGCTGGCTGGCAGCAGATCGTCGCGCAATTCGATGCCGGCGTGACCCGCCAGCACCGGCACTGAACCCTCGCTTCCACCCGAGAGAAGACCGCTTTCCCATGCCTATTTCATCTCAACGCTCTTTCTTGCGCCTGCTGCTGGTCGGGCTGCTCGCCTGCCTGCTGACACCCCAGGCCAGTGCCGACGAAGCCAAGCGTCTGCGCATCGGCATCACCCTGCACCCTTATTACAGCTACGTGGCCAACATCGTCGGCGACAAGGCTGAAGTGGTGCCGCTGATTCCGGCCGGTTTCAACCCCCATGCCTACGAGCCCCGCGCCGAAGACATCAAGCGCATCAGCGGACTGGACGTGATCGTGCTCAACGGCGTCGGTCATGACGACTTCGCCGACCGCATGATCGCTGCCAGCGAAACGCCGAACGTGCCGGTGATCGAAGCCAACGAAAATGTGCCGTTATTGGCCGCCACCGGCACGGCCGCGCGCGGAGCCGGCAAAGTGGTGAACCCGCACACCTTCCTGTCGATCAGCGCCTCGATCGCTCAGGTCAACAACATCGCCCGGGAACTCGGCAAGCTCGACCCGGCCAACGCCAAGACCTACACCCAGAACGCTCGCGCCTACGGCAAGCGTCTGCGGCAGATGCGCGCCGACGCCCTGGCGAAACTGACCCAGGCGCCGAATGCCGAGTTGCGGGTGGCCACGGTTCACGCGGCCTACGACTACCTGCTGCGCGAATTCGGCCTCGAAGTCACCGCTGTGGTCGAACCGGCGCACGGCATCGAGCCGAGCCCGAGCCAGTTGAAAAAGACCATCGATCAACTGCGCGAACTGGATGTGAAAGTGATCTTCTCGGAGATGGATTTCCCGTCCACCTACGTCGACACCATCCAGCGTGAATCCGGGGTAAAGCTGTACCCGCTTTCGCACATTTCCTATGGCGAATACACCGCCGACAAATACGAAAAGGAAATGACCGGCAACCTCAACACCGTGGTCCGGGCGATTCAGGAGTCTGGCGCATGACTGCTAAAGAAACCATCGGTTCGACCAACCCCGAATCCCCTGTGGGAGCGAGCCTGCTCGCGAAGGCGTCCAGTCAGCCGACATCATCGTTAAATGACACACCGCAATCGCGAGCAGGCTCGCTCCCACAGGTTTCGGGACCGACGCTGGATTTTGCGGAGGTCAGCCTGACGCTGGGTCGCACGACGATCCTCGACAAGGTGACCTTCCAGGTTCAGCCCGGCAGCGTGCATGCGCTGGTCGGTCCCAACGGTGGCGGCAAGAGTTCCTTGATCAAGACCCTGCTCGGGCAGATGCCGCATCAGGGTCGCCTGAGCCTGCAATGGCCGGGCGAACCCGGCACCATCGGCTATGTGCCGCAAGCGCTGGAATTCGATCGCGGATTGCCAATGACCGTCGACGATTTCATGGCCGCGATGTGTCAGCGGCGCCCGGCGTTTCTCGGGTTGAGCAAGCATTACGCGGTGGCGATTGGTGAAGCGCTGGAGCGGGTTGGCATGCAGGACAAACGCAAGCGGCGCATGGGCGCGCTGTCCGGTGGTGAGCGTCAGCGCGTGTTGCTGGCGCAGGGGCTGATTCCGGCGCCGCAGTTGCTGGTGCTCGACGAGCCGATGTCGGCCCTCGATGAGGCAGGCATTCAAGTGTTTGAGCGGTTGCTCGGCGACTGGCGCAAGAGCGGGATTACCGTGCTGTGGATCGAGCACGATCTGGAAGCGGTCGGGCGTCTGGCGGATCGCGTCACCGGGCTCAATCGCCGGGTGTTGTTCGATACCACACCGAAGCAGGCACTGACGCCCGAAAGATTGTTGACGCTGTTTTCAACCCATCCACGGAGCGCTGCCTGATGAGTTACGAAGCCTTTCGCTTGATGGTTCAAGACTGGGCATCTTCAGGTTATCTGCCTGAAGCACTGGCCTATGGATTCGTGGTCAACGCCCTGCTCGCCGGTTTGCTGATCGGCCCGGTGCTGGGCGGTTTGGGCACGCTGGTGGTGGTCAAGCGCTTTGCGTTTTTCTCCGAAGCCGTGGGTCATGCCGCATTGACCGGCGTCGCCATCGGCATTCTGCTCGGCGAGCCCTACACCGGGCCGTATGGCAGCCTGTTCGGTTACTGCCTGTTGTTCGGCATTTTGCTCAACTACCTGCGCAACCGCACGGGACTGGCGCCGGATACGTTGATCGGTGTGTTCCTGTCGGTGTCGTTGGCGCTCGGCGCGAGTCTGCTGCTGATTCTGGCGGGCAAGATCAACGTGCACATTCTGGAAAACGTGCTGTTCGGCTCAGTGCTGACGGTCAACGGCAATGATTTGCTGGTGTTGGCCATTGTCGGTTCGCTGGTCATGGCGCTGGCGTTGCCACTGTACAACCGCATCATGCTCGCCAGTTTCAACCCGCAACTGGCGGCGGTGCGCGGCGTCGCGGTGAAGACCCTGGATTACCTGTTCGTGATTCTGGTGACGCTGATCACCGTGGCGGCGGTGAAAGTCATCGGTGCGATTCTGGTCGGTGCCCTGTTGGTCATTCCGGCAGCAGCGGCGCGCTTGCTCAGCCAGTCGCTCAAGGGTTTCTTCTGGTGCTCGGTGCTGATCGCCACGGTCAGCACGCTGTGCGGGATCCTCGCACCGATTGTATTCGACCTGCCTATCCCGTCCGGCGCCGCGATCATTCTGGTGGCCGGTATCGCCTTCGCCCTCGCCGCCATTGCGCGCGGCGTCGTCCCAAGTCTGAAAGGGAACCTCGGATAAATGTCATTTTCTCTGCGTCAACTGAGCCTGGCCGTCGCCCTCTGCGGTCTGGTCAACACCTCCTTCGCGGCGGACAGCGCCAAACCGCTGCATGTGCTGGCGTCCCTGCCGATCACTTACGGTCTGGGCGAAGTGCTGCTCAAGGGCACTAACGTCAATCTTGAACGTGCGGCGCCGGCGAATCTGCCTGGCAGCCGTCAGACGGCTTACTTCACCGGACGCGGCGCGCCGGCGCTGGCCAAACTGGCGACGGCCGCCGATGCGGTGATTGGTCTGCGCTCGCTGTGGGCGGATGATCCGCTGTACCCGATCTCCCGGCGCAGCAACATTCGTATTATCGAAGTCGACGCCGCGCGCCCGGTGGACGGCGCCCTGCCCGGTATCGCCGTGCAGCCGGGCAACAAGGTCGATGGCTTGAACAGTCAGCCGTGGTTTTCCAGCAACAACATGGGGCGCATGGCGGATGTGATGGCAGCGGATCTGGTGCGTCTGGCGCCGGAGGCCAAGCCGAAAATCGAGGCCAACCTGGCAGCGCTCAAGCAGCGCTTGCTCAAGTTCAGCGCCGACAGCGAAGCGCGGCTGGCCAGTGCCGACAACCTTAGCGTGATGAGTCTGAGCGATCACTTTGGCTATCTGATTGGCGGCCTCAACCTGGAGCTGATTGGCCTCGATGCGCGGCCGGATGCCGACTGGACGCCTGAAGCGCTGAAGCAATTGGGTGCGACGCTGAAGGACAATGATGTGGCGGTGGTGTTGCATCATCGGCAGCCTTCGGAGGCGGTGAAAGCGGTGATTAATGAGGCCGGTAGCCGGTTGGTGGTGTTGAGTGTGGATGCGGAGGATCCGGTGGGTGAGCTGGAGGGGAATGTGGATTTGGTGATTAAGGGGTTGAGTGGGGCGTAGCTGGGCATTTTCTTTCGGGTGTACATATCCGTTGCTGCGGTAACGGCGGCTTATGGTTCCGCCCTTACGGCGGGTCACTTGGAAAAGCCCCAAGTAACCAAGGGCTTTTGCCCCTTTCGTTCGGTGGCTCGCTTAGGCTCGCCATGCCCTCGCTCCGGTCCTGCTCCGTGGGCCCGCCGCCATCGGCCATCCATGGCCGGGGGCGGCTAACCCGGCATCCATGCCGGGTTGCCCACTATGCAGAACCTCCACTCGGCCTCTCGAGGGGGCGACTACCGCCACAGCACCGCGAGGCGGCCTGCGGGCCGACCTGGCTCTTCGTGTGTATGCATTTCCCCTGTGGGAGCTAGCCTGCTAGCGATGTACGTTAACGATAACGCGTGCGGTCTGAATGAACGCGGTGTCTAGACGTCCATCGCTAGCAGGCTAGCTCCCACAGTGGATTTTGGTGGCGGGCATGACATGGGTGTTCACCGCCGATGACCTTGACGCACATCAGGTCGGCTATCAGGGCGCCTCGCTTTGGCTTTTGATCTGGCTTTGGCTTTTGATCTGGCTTTTGATCTTGATCTGCCCCGTCGGAAGGCCGAGCGCAGGTTCTGCGCAGTGGCTACCGCGGCAAGGATGCCGCGGTAGCCGCCCCCGGCCATGGATGGCCGATGGCGGCGGGCCCACGGAGCAGGACCGGAGCGAGGACATGGCGAGCCTAGGCGAGCCACCGTACGTCAGGGGCGCAGGCGCTTGGTTACTTGGCGCTTTTCCAAGTAACCCGCCGTAAGGGCGGTGACGAATGGCAGGGTGAAGACAGTTGCTCCCACAGGGATCAATGTGTACTCACGAAACACACCTCCAGGCAACACAACGTCCAGAGCAAAAAAAGCCCGCTGACCTTACCGGTCCAACGGGCTTCTCTTTGCGCGAAAACCTTAGTGAGCCACAGCCGCCTGCTCTTCCATCTTCTTGCGCAAGCTCAACGGACGCATGTCCGTCCAGGTTTCTTCGATGTAAGCCAGGCATTCCTTTTTCAGCCCGCTCTTGCCCACGGTGCGCCAGCCTTCCGGCACGGCTTTGTAGTCGGGCCAGATCGAGTACTGCTCTTCGTGGTTGACCACGACCTGAAAGAGGATGTCCTCGCGGTCGAATACTGACGTCATGGTGTCTCTCCATCGCTGTTAGGTGGGCTGCACTGCGTGCGCAGCCGTTATGTAGAAAGAACGTTCCGGAGCCCGGAAAATTTAAAGGCTGGCGGTGGCAGCAGCCATGGCCCGGCCGAAAATCTCCGCGACCCGATCGACTTCCGCGGCGGTGATCACCAGTGGCGGCAGGAAACGCACCACGCCGCCATGACGGCCGCCCAGCTCAAGAATCAGCCCACGCTTGAGGCATTCACGCTGCACCAGCGGCGCCAGACGAGCAAAAATCGGCGGATGACCCTGACCATCCGGCGCGCCCGTCGGGTCAACCAGCTCGACACCCAGCATCAGGCCGCGACCGCGAATATCACCCAGTTGCGGGAAGTCCCGCTGCAGGATGCGCAGGTGCTCGCTCAAGCGTTCACCCATTGCAGCAGCGTGCTCGCACACCTTGTGCTCGACCAGATAACGCATCACCGCCGAGCCCGCGGCCATCGCCATTTGATTGCCACGGAACGTTCCGGCGTGGGCACCCGGCAGCCAGGTGTCGAGCCAGTCGCGATACACCACCACCGCCAGCGGCAGGCTGCCGCCGATGGCTTTGGACATCACCACCACGTCCGGAATGATCCCGGCGTGCTCGAAGGCAAACATCTTGCCGGTGCGGGCAAAACCGCTCTGAATTTCGTCGACGATCAACGCCACGCCCGCCTTCTCGGTGATGCGCCGCACGCCGCACAACCAGTCAAGGTCAGCCGGGATCACCCCACCCTCGCCCTGGACGACTTCCACAATCACGGCGGCTGGCAGTTGCACGCCGGCCTCGGGATCGTTCAGCAAATTATCGAGATAGTTGAGGTTGACCTGCACGCCCTGAGCGCCGCCGAGGCCGAACGGGCAACGGTAATCGTAGGGATACGGCATGAACTGCACGCCACTGCTGAGCAACGCGCCCAAGGGTTTTTTCGGCCCCAGGCTGCCCATCAGGCTCAACGCGCCCTGGCTCATGCCGTGATAACCGCCCTGGAACGACAGCACGGTGCTGCGTCCGGTGGCGGTGCGCACCAGTTTCAACGCGGCTTCCACGGCGTCGGTGCCGGTCGGGCCGCAGAACTGGATCTTTGCTTCAGCGGCGAGCGCCGGCGGCAGCAGACCGAACAGGTTCTGGACGAACTGGTCCTTGACCGGCGTGGTCAGGTCGAGGGTGTGCAGAGGCAGTTCATCGGTCAGCACTTGCTGGATCGCTTCGATCACCACCGGATGGTTATGCCCCAGGGCCAATGTCCCGGCGCCGGCCAGGCAGTCAATGAAACTGCGGCCTTCAACGTCTTCGACATAAATGCCCTTGGCACGTTTCAGGGCCAGGGGAATGCGTCGCGGGTAGCTGCGGGCATTCGATTCCTGCTGACTCTGGCGTGCCAGCAATGGCGATTCGTTGAACTGATACAGCGTCTCGGCCGGCGCCGGAGTGATCCGGGCCGACTGATCTTCCATAAGGCTGGTAGCGACTGACATCTCTCGACCCCTCAATAAGGTTTTCCTGTTCTGGAAACGCATCAGCGCGCCGAGGATTTAGACCCTTGATCAGCTTTTATGAAGGTGGCGTCAGTGCCTTGTGCATGGGGATGGCGTGGAGTCCGGCGACGGTGAAGGTTTGGGCGCAGGGCTGATAACCCAGATGACGGTAAAAGGCTTCGCTGGTTCGAGTGCTGTTGAGTCGGGCCTGCGCCAAACCGCGTTCAATCAGCCAGCTTTCAAGGTCGTGGACCAGCGCCAGCCCGGCACCGCGTCGAAACCATTCCGGCTGCACATAACAGAACGCAACCTTGCCGCTGATCGCCGCCATCGCAGCGCCCACCGGTTTGTCCTGCAACAGGGCGATGTTCAGGCACAACCGTGGGTCGGTCAGCCACGATTGAATGTGTTCAGTGGTTTTGCTGTGAGTCCAGGTGGCGACGGTTCGCGGGTCGTTGCGATGGTCGAGCGCACAGCCGACGCGGATCGAACGCTCGACGATCCGGCTGATGATGCCGGCGTCGGCGGGGGTTGCCTTGCAGATATGCAGGGGTGCATCCATGGCGCTGTGACCTCAATCCATTGAGAAAAAGCTGTCGGGGACGATAGCGCCGCAGGTGCCAGGAATGCCAATGGAGAGAGGTTACATTTGATGTGCAACACCGATCTCCTGTAGGAGCCGAGCTTGCTCGCGATGGCGCCCGTACAGTCAACATCAACGTTGAATATCAGGCCGCCATCGCGAGCAAGCTCGGCTCCTACTGGATGTATGTAGTTGGTCAGACCGGCTGCAACGGCATGCTCAATTCAACCCGCAAGCCATCCGGCCGGCTGTCGAAATGCAGCGTGCAGCCACAACGCTGAACGATCGCCTGGACAATCGCCAGCCCCAGACCGCAGCCGGTGCTCTGGCCGTTGCGCCAGAAGCGTTGGGTCAGGTGTTGCAGATCGTCTTCGGCAATGCCCGGGCCATGGTCGCGCACCACGAACTGCACGCGGCTGCCGGTGGTTACCAGGCTCAGTTCCACCGGACCGTCGTTCGGGGTATGGCGCAGGGCGTTATCCAGCAGATTGCGCAGCGCGGCAATCGACAGCACGGCGGGCATTTGCACCGGGGCATGGGAGAGTACCGGCGGCAACTTGAATTTGATCCGCTGACGATCACCACTGGCCGCATCCTGAATCGCCAGTTTCGCCACTTGCTCGGCGCTGCATTGCACACCATCGTCGAACGACAGGCTGCCCTCGACCCGAGCCAGCAGCAACAGTTGCTCAAGGGTCCGGTGCAGGCGGTCGGCGCCCTCCTCGGCCCGCGCCAGGGATTGATCCCGCGCCGCGCCGTCGGTCATGCGCGCCACTTGCAGGTGGGTCTTGATCGCCGTCAGCGGGCTGCGCAATTCATGGGCCGCGTCACCGGTCAGGCGGCGTTCGCGCTCGATGGTCTTGCCGATGCGCTGAAACAACTGGTTCTGGGTGTCCAGCAACGGTTGCAATTCGCTGGGCAGCGGCTGGATCTGCAAAGGTTCCAGCGAGTCGGCGCTGCGTCGCATCAAGGCATCGCGCATGCGGTTCAGCGGCGCCAGTCCCTGGCCGATCCCCAGCCAGAGCAGGCACAGGCAACCGAGCAATGCCACGCCGACCGGCACCGAGGCGGCCAGCAGGATCGACATGTTCAGCGCTTCACGCTCGATCTGCCGGTCAGCGGTGGTGATGCGCAGATCGCCACGGGCCAGGGTGAAGCTGCGCCACGGCGCGCCGTCGATCATCTGGTCGTGGAAGCCCATTTTCTCGGCTTCCAGGGTTTGTTGCGGATCGGTGTGACTGCGGGCGAGGATTTCCCCGCGCAGGGAGCTGACCTGACACGCCATGCCACCCGGAATGTTCAGTTGTTCGGCGCTGAAATGGGTGCCCTCGCCCTTGGTCGGCAAGGCCGGCAATTGCTCCATCAGGCCGGCGACCATGCGCGCCGACGCCACCAGCCGCTGGTCGAGGGAAAACATCATCTGGTTGCGCAGGTCGCTGAGCATCCAGGCTGCCGCCAGGGCCCAGATCAGCGCAAATGCAGCGCCGAGCGTCAGGCTCAGGCGCAAACGCAGGCTCATCACTTTTTCAATTCCTCTGCACCATCGGCCGGCCCCAGGCGATAGCCCAGGCCGCGCACGGTCTCAACAATGCCGTTACCCAGTTTACGCCGCAGGTGATGGATATGGACGTTGAGAGCGTTGCTTTCCAGCTCGTCGTTGAACCCGTAGACGCTGTCCTTCAACTGCTCGGTGGACAGCACCCGGCCTCGGTTGTGCAGCAAGGCGTGCAACAGCGATTGTTCGCGACGGGAAAGGTCCACCGGTTGTCCGGCGAGCGTGGTTTCGCGGCTGCTCGGGTCATAGGTCAGGGCGCCGTGCTCGATCAGGTTGACGCTGCGACCCGCGACCCGCCGCAACAACGTGTGCAGGCGTGCGGCGAGTTCACGCAGGTCGAACGGTTTGAGCAGGTAATCATCGGCACCCGCTTGCAGCCCGTCGACGCGATCGGTGACCGAATCCCGCGCGGTGAGAATCAGCACCGGGATTTCCAGACCGTTGTGGCGCAACTGCTGCAACAGCTTCAGACCGTCCTCGTCGGGCAGACCGAGGTCGAGCACCATCACGTCGAACTCGGCGACCTTGAGCATGGCGCGGGCCGCCGAAGCTGTAGCCACGTGCTCGACCGTCAGGCCTTGAGCGGTGAGACCGGCGACAATGCCGCTGGCGATCAGCTCGTCGTCTTCGCAAACCAGTACGTGCATGGTCAACCCTGTTGAAAAAAGCTGATTAGGCCGGTGGCCGATTAAGCGGACATTATGCCGCAAGCGCCACGTCCACAAGGTTATCGCGGTTAATCATCGGTTAATCGCCGCCTCCCATTGTGCACCTCACTTGCAAAGGGATAAGGCTTACCCATGCGTCGTCTGTTTTTGTTTTTTGTGCTTTTGATCTCGGGTGTGGCCCAGGCAGGGACCAATCCGTTCGAAACCAAACCTGAATTCCTGCCGGTGGAAAAGGCGTTTGTCTTCACCTCCGAGCGCCTCGAATCAGGTGAAACCCAGCTCTATTGGCAGATCACCGACGGTTACTACCTTTATCAGAAGCGCCTGAAATTCGATGGGTTGCCGGCCGAGCTGCATCCTGTGTTACCCGAAGGCGAGTCTCACAGTGATGAATTCTTCGGCGAACAGCCGGTTTATCGTCAGGGCCTGGAACTGAAGATTCCGGCCGGTGCGACGGGCACGATCAAGGTCGGCTTCCAGGGCTGTGCCGATGCCGGTTTGTGTTATCCACCGCAAACCCAGGTGGTGGATCTGGGCGGCAGCGCTGCCACTTCCGCGACGACCGAAGCCCCGGATCAAGCCCTGGCCAGCAGCCTGCAACAACGGGCGCTGGGCTGGAGTCTGCTGGTGTTCTTCGGTCTGGGCCTGCTGCTGGCCTTCACCCCTTGCTCGCTGCCGATGCTGCCGATTCTCGCTGGTTTGATCGTGGGCAGCGGCGCCACGCCCAAACGCGGGTTTGCGCTAGCCACCAGCTATGTCGTGAGCATGGCGCTGGTGTATGCGGCAATGGGCGTCCTCGCCGCGCTGCTTGGGGCGAATTTGCAGGCGCTGCTGCAAAACCCATGGTTGCTGGGCAGTTTCGCGGCAGTGTTTGTACTGCTGGCGCTGCCGATGTTCGGTTTCTTTGAACTGCAGCTGCCGGTGGCGGTGCGTGATCGACTGGAAAACGTGTCGCGCAATCAACGTGGCGGGAGTCTGATCGGCGCGGGTGTGCTGGGCGCGCTGTCCGGTCTGTTGGTCGGTCCGTGCATGACGGCGCCGCTGGCGGGCGCCCTGCTCTACATCGCGCAAAGCGGCAACGCGCTGCACGGCGGGTTGATTCTGTTCGCCATGGGCATCGGCATTGGTGTGCCGCTGCTGTTGCTGGTGACGGTCGGCAATCGCTTCCTGCCCAAACCCGGCGCCTGGATGAACCTGCTCAAAGGCGTGTTCGGCTTCCTGTTCCTCGCCACCGCGTTGCTGATGCTGCGGCCGGTGCTGGATGAATCGTTGTGGGTCGGTCTATGCGGTGCGCTGTTGCTGATTGCCGCCTACAGCGCCTGGAAACAGTCCGAAGGCTTCGGACGCGTCGTGCATCTGTTCGGTGCCAGCTCATTGCTGCTCGGCGTGTGGGGCAGTCTGTTGATGATCGGTGCGGCGGGCGGCAGTGATGACCTGTTGAAACCGCTGCAGGTCTATAGCACTGCCAATGCGAGCAATGTCGCCCGCCCGGTCGGCCACGACGCCTTCACCACGATCAAGGACCCGGCCGCGCTGCAACGGGAACTCGACGCGGCGCGGGCTCAGGGCCAATGGGTGCTGCTGGACTACTACGCCGACTGGTGCGTGTCGTGCAAGGTCATGGAAAAACAAGTGTTCGGCAAAGCCAAAGTGCTCGAAGCCCTCAGCGATGTGCGCTTGCTACGGCTGGACGTGACCGCCGACAATGCCGCCAGCCGCGAACTGCTCGGCCGTTATAAAGTGCCGGGGCCGCCGAGTTTTCTGTGGATCGGCGCCGACGGCATCGAGCGTCGCAGCCAGCGCATCACCGGCGAGGTCGATGCCGACACCTTCCTGCAACGCTGGACCATCACCCGAGACGCCCGTTAATGCTGACTTTTACCCTCGGCACGTTTGCCATCGCGCTTAACCACCTGCTGCTGATCAGTGCCTTGGCGCTGGCGACGTTTGTCGGTTGGCGGGCGGCCAAACGCGGTGGCGAGAATCCCGAGTCGGCGCTGTTCAGCCTGTTCCTGATCGGCATGCTGGCCGCCCGGATCAGCTTCGTGGCGCTCTACTGGACGCACTATCGCAATGATCCGTGGCAAGTCATCGACTTGCGAGACGGCGGTTTCCTCGCGTTGCCCGGCGTGATCGTGCTGTTGCTCGCCGCGTTATATCGCGGCTGGCGTCGCCCTGGCTTGCGCCGTCCGTTGGGCTTCGGCGTGGCCAGCGGCCTGGCGTTCTGGGTGCTGGCCACCTTCTCGCTGACGATTTACGAACAAGGCACGCGCCTGCCGGACATTGCCCTGCGTAATGCCGCCGGTGAAACCGTGCAACTGGCGGACTACAAGGGCGGGCCGCTGGTGATCAATCTCTGGGCCACCTGGTGCCCGCCGTGCCGCCGGGAAATGCCGGTCCTGGAAAACGCCCAGCAACACCGCCCGGACCTGACTTTCCTGTTCGTCAATCAGGCCGAAAGCATGCAAAGCGTCAGCACCTTCCTGGAAACCCAGGGCCTGAGCCTGTCCAACGTGCTGTTCGATGGCAGTGGCCGGTTGGGCCAGGCCGTCGGCTCGATGGCGTTGCCGACTACGCTGTTCTATAGCCCCGACGGTCGTCTGTTGGGCAGCCATCTGGGCGAGCTGTCGGAAGCCAGCCTGGCTCGCGCCCTGGAAAACTTCGACACCCCGAATCCTGCCGTACCGGCCACCTCTTCAAGGAAATTGCCATGCCCCGCCTCCGCCACCTGCTGACGCTGACCCTGGGCGCCGCCCTGCTGCACCTGCCGTCGGTACAGGCTGCTGAAGAACTGCCCGAAGCGATCAAGAAGATCGAAGCCAAGGGCGCCAAAATCGTTGGCCAGTTCGACGCTCCGGACGGCCTGCGCGGTTATGCCGCGCAGTACCAGAACCGCGGCATGGCCCTGTACCTGACGCCGGATGGCAAACATGTGTTGCTGGGCAGTTTGTACGACGCCGAGGGCAACGACCTGAGCAGCGCGCCCTTGCAGAAGCTGGTTTACGCGCCGATGGCCAAGGAAATCTGGGGCAAGATGGAAGCCAGCAACTGGATCGGTGACGGCAACAAGGACGCACCGCGCGTGGTGTACCTGTTCAGCGATCCGAACTGCCCTTACTGCAACATGTTCTGGGAACAGGCGCGGCCGTGGGTGAAGGCCGGCAAGGTGCAATTGCGTCACATCATGGTCGGCATCATTCGTGAGGACAGTCCGGGCAAATCCGCGGCGCTGCTGGCGGCCAAGGATCCGCAGAAAGCCCTGCAAGACCACGAAGGTGCCGGCAAGGCCAGTTCGCTCAAGGCCCTGAAAGACATACCGCCGGCGATAGAGGCGAAACTGGCGGCGAACATGCAGTTGATGGAAGACCTGGAGTTGCAGGCGACACCGGCGATTTTCTACATGGACGACAAGGGTGAGTTGCAACAGCAGCAAGGTGCGCCTTCGCCGGACAAGCTGGTGAAGATTCTCGGGCCGAAGTGAATTCACCGGCCTCTTCGCGGGCAAGCCTTGCTCCTACAGGATTTATGTCGATCACAATATTTGCAATCGACATAAACCCGTAGGAGCAAGGCTTGACCGCGATGGCGTCAGTACAATCGACTAATTTCTCTCAGCCAGAAACTTCAGCAAAGCCTCAGTCACAAACCGCGGATTCTCCAGATTGGAGATATGCCCCGCCTCCGGCACCAGCACACACCGGCAACCGATCAACTCGGCCATCTCCCGCGCCTCCGACGGCGGCCGCGGCTTGTCCTGATCGCCACACATCACCAGCGTGGTCTCAGCATCCAACTCGCCCAGACGCGGCAACAGATCATCCCGCCCAAACGTAATCCGGCCCATCGGCACGATGCTTTGACGCAGGCGCTCCGGCGGCAGCGCGGCCAGTTTCGTGCGGAAATCCTGATACAGCGCCGACTGCAGATCGATGCCCGGACGGAAGAAGATCGGCACGACGATGTCGAGCAGTTGCGGCGCAATCACCCCGCTGTCTTCGATCTGTTTGAACAGCGAGAAATAGTACTGGCGGGTCGGTTCCGGCTCGACACCGACGTAGGTGTCCATCAGCACCAGCCCATTCATTCGCTGCGGCGCCGACAAGGCCAGACGCACGCCCCACATGCCGCCAACCGACAGACCGACCAGCGTGACCCGGTCGATGTCCAGATGATCGAGCAACGCCAGTGCCTGACGTGAAATGTCATCCAGCGAATGCGTGCCTTCGGGTAGAGGGCCTGATTCACCATGGCCCCACAGGTCCAGGGCGATGACCCGGTATTGCTGCGACAGCGCGGCGATCTGCGGCGCCCACATGGTTTGGTCCCAGAGGTAGCTGCCGGCGAGCAGCACTGCCGGGCCGGTGCCTTGATCGATGTAGTGAAGGGGTTGTCCGTCAGTCGTAACGAGGGGCATTGACTGTTTCCTTTGTGAAAACTGGAGCAGGGAGACTGTGCTGCAGTGGTTCCACAGTCAACCTTGTGGTGCTTTAAGAGGCCCCATCGCCAGCAGGCTGGCTCCCACATTTGTCCTGCGAACACAGTTCAAATGTGGGAGCCAGCCTGCTGGCGAATAGGCCCTTACAGACGCTGGAGAATCAAAGTCCCTCCAACTCCGCCATCAGATCATTCAACCGATCCACCTTCTCCTCGGTAATATCGCTCGCCGCCAACCCGTCGATGTACTCGGCCAACTCCTCCACCGTGCTGCACTCGAACATCGCCCGCAGCGGCACATCCCGTTGCAGCGATTTCTGCACCCGCGAGGCAATCTGCGTCGCCAGCAGCGAATGCCCGCCCAACTCAAAGAAGTTGTCGCGCACACCGACCTTCTCGACCTTCAACACCTCGGCCCAGATATCCGCCAACGTCTGCTCAAGCTCATTGCGCGGCGCCTGGTAATCCTGGCTCTGCAACTGGCCGATTTCCAGCGCCGGCAACGCCTTGCGATCCAGTTTGCCGTTGGCGTTGAGCGGCATCCGCTCCAGCCACAACCAGTGCAGCGGCACCATGTATTCCGGCAGCTCGGCGCGCAGGCGTTGCTTGATGCGCTCCAGGCGCTCGGTCGGATTCAGTGCCGAATCGGCTGCGACCAGATAACCAACCAAGTGTTTGCCGTTCACGCCTTCCTGCACACCGACCGCCGCTTCGCGGACCTCGGGTTGCTCGTGCAGACGCGCTTCGATTTCACCCAGTTCGATGCGGTAACCGCGAATCTTCACCTGATGGTCAATCCGCCCGACATATTCCAGCACGCCGTCACTGCGCCGACGGGCCAGATCGCCGGTGCGATACAGACGATCCCCCGGCTCGCCAAACGGGTTTGGCACAAACACCTGCGCCGTGCGCAGCGGATCGCTGACATAACCACGCCCGACACCGGTGCCGGCCACGCACAACTCGCCCACCGCACCCAACGGCACCAGGTCCAGCGCGCCGTCGAGCAGGAACAAACGGTTGTTGTCGGTCGGCGCACCAATCGGCAAATAACTGCCGCGGGTCGAGGCCATGTCGACGCGGAAGAACGCCACGTCGTCCGAGCATTCCGCCGGACCGTAAGCATTCACCAGCCCGATGTCCGGGTAGCGCAGCAACCATTGGTGCGCCAGTTCCGGCGGCATCGCTTCACCCGTCGGCAGCATCCAGCACAGGCCGTCGAGGCTCATGCGTTCCTGGGCGAGCATGCCCTGAATCAGCGAAGGCACGCTTTCCAGCACCGTAATGCCCTGGGCCGACACATGCGCCAGCAAACCCTGCGGGTCGTGGGCGATGGTGTTCGGCACGATGTCCACCCGCGCGCCAAACAACGGCGCGGCGAGGAACTGCCAGACCGAGATGTCGAAGCTTTGCGAAGCGGTCTGGGCGATCACATCGGCGTCGCTGAGGTTCAGGTACGGGACCTTGCTCAACTGGTTATTGAGCATGCCGCGCTGTTCGACCATCACACCTTTGGGCAGTCCGGTCGAACCCGAGGTGTAGATCACGTAGGCGAGGTTATCCGGGCCGCTGTAGATGCCCGGATTCACCACCGACACACTGCTCGCCTGCACCTCTTCCCACACCAGCAACCGTGGCCGATTGGCGCAACCGAATTCCTCCAGCAGCGACACCGCCTGTTCGCGACAGGCCTGCGTGCACACCAGCAACGGCGTACGGCTCAGGTCGATGATCCGGCTCAGACGCTGAATCGGCAGCCCCGGGTCCAGCGGCAGATAACCCGCGCCGGCCTTGAAGCTACCGATGATCATCCCGAGCAAGTCGAGGTTACGTTCGGCCAGCAACGCCACCGGTTGATCCAGCCCGACACCCGCCGCGATCAACGCATGGCCGAGACGGTTGCTGCGCTGGTTCAGCTCCACGTAACTGTGTTGCTGATCGAGGCAACTGGCGGCGATCCGTTGTGGGTGCAGCGCGACCTGCGCTTCGAACAACGCAACGTAGCTCTGCTCCAGCGGGTAGTCGTGTTCGCTCTGGTTGCAGCCATGAATCAGGAAGTCCTGCTCCTCGCCGCCGAGCAATGGCAAGTCAGCCATGTCGCCATGGAAACCTTCGACCAGCGCCAGCAACAAACGCTTGAACTCACCCAGCATGCGTTCGACGGTCGACTCGTCGAAATAACGCTGGTCGTAAGACAGGTGCAAGCCCAGGTCATCGCCCGGATAACACACTGCCGTCAGTGGGAAGTTGGTGTGGGTGCGGCCCGAATCCGAGGTCGCGTTGAGGCTCTGCGCACGGTCCAGCACCGAGACTTCCACCGGGGCGTTTTCAAACACGAACAGGCTGTCGAACAGCGGCTGGCCTTTCGGCAATTCGCTGTTTTCCTGAATGCTCACCAGCGGCAGGTATTCGTACTCGCGCAGTTGCATATTGCTGTCGAGCAAACCGCTCAGCCACTGGCGAACGCTGCAACGCTGGTCGTCCTCGGGCATTTTCACCCGCAGCGCGATGCTGTTGATGAACAGCCCGACGGTGCGTTGCATTTCCGGCATTTCCACCGGACGCCCGGCCACCGTGACGCCGAACAGCACGTCGCGATCGCCGCTCAAACGCCGTAGCACCAGGGCCCACGCCGCTTGGGCGAAGGTGTTGATGGTCAGCTGATGGGCCTGCGCCAATTCACGCAGTTGTGCGCCGTCGCGGGCATCGAGACGGGTGTAGCGGTCGCCGACGATCATGCCGCCGCTGTCGCCGGCATGTTCACGCAGGAACGGTCGGTCACTCGGGATCGGCGTGGTGCGCTCGAAGCCTTGCAGGTTGGTTTTCCACCACTGCCGCGCTTCTGCCAGGCTCTGGCGTTGCAGCCAGCCGATGTAGTCGCGATAACGTGGCGGCACGGTCAATCGGGCCTCGCGACCGTCACCCAGCGCGGTGTAGATTTCAAAGAAATCCGCCATCAACAGCGACCGGCACCAGGCATCGATGAGGATGTGGTGGTTGCTCATCATGAACCAGTAACGCGCTTCGCCAACCTTGATCAGACGCAGGTGGAACGGTGCCTGGTTGAGCAGATCGAACCCGACTTCGCGTTCGCTTTTCAGCAGTGCCTGCAGTTTCGGTTCCTGCTCGGCGTCAGCAATCGCCGTCCAGTCCAGATACTCGATCGGCGTGCTGCCCGGCTTGTGGATAACTTGCAGCATGTCTTCGCCGACGTTCCAGCAGAACGACGCACGCAAGGCTTCGTGACGGGCGATCACCGCTTGCCAGGCTTCGGCGAAACGTTGCGGGTCGAGCGCGCTGTTGATGCGATAACGATCCTGCATGTAGTAGAGGCCGGTGCCCGGTTCCAGCAAGGTGTGCAGCAACATGCCTTCCTGCATCGGGGTCAGCGGGTAGACGTCTTCGATGGCGGCGGCCGGAATCGGCAGTGCGTCGAGTTGCGGCTGGGTCAGCTTCGCCAGCGGGAAGTCCGACGGCGTCAGGCCGCCCGCCTCGTCACGCAGGCAATGCTCGATCAGGCTCTGCAATTCGCCGAGGTAGGCGTCCGCCAGTTCGCGGATGGTTTGCACGTCGTGACGTTCGGCGCTGAAGGTCCAGCGCAGTACCAGTTCACCGCCGTAGACCTGACTGTCAACGCTCAGCTCGTTGGGCAGCGGCGCACGCGGATCGTGGGCGGCGCCAACGGCTTCATCCAGCGGACGGAACAACGCGTCCGCGCCGAAGCTCTGGTCGAACTGGCCGAGGTAGTTGAAGGTGATCGGTGCCACCGGCAACGCGGCCATGGCTTCACGGCACGGCTCATCGGCGAGGTAACGTAGCACGCCATAACCCAGCCCTTTGTGCGGCACGCCGCGCAGTTGTTCCTTGATCGCCTTGATCGATGCGCCCTGGCCGGCGGCCTCTTCGATGTTCAGCGGCGTCAGGCGCAACGGATAAGCGCTGGTGAACCAGCCGACGGTGCGGGTCAGGTCGATCTCGTCGAACAGCGTCTCGCGACCGTGGCCTTCGAGTTGGATCAACGCCGACTCATGACCGCTCCAGCGGCACAGCACGCGGGCCAGTGCCGTCAGCAACAGGTCGTTGACCTGGGTGCGATAGGCGCTCGGTGCCTGTTGCAACAGTTGCCGGGTGTACTCGGCATCGAGGCGCACGCTGACGGTTTCGGCGTGACGATTCTGCCGGCCGCCCTCAGGCCGGTCACACGGCAATTCGGCGCTCGGCCCGGCCAGCTGTGACTGCCACCAGCTCAGCTCTTCACGCAGGGATTCGCTGCCGGCATACGCCTGCAAGCGTGCGGCCCAGTCCTTGAAGGCGCTGGTTTTCGCCTGCAATTTGACCGACTGTTCAGCCGCCAGTTGGCGATACACCGTTTGCAGATCGTCGAGCAATACGCGCCAGGAAACGCCGTCCACCACCAAGTGATGGATCGCGAAGAACAGCCGTTGCTGGCCTTCAGGACCATCGACCAGCAGCGCACGCATCAACGGCC
Source organism: Pseudomonas sp. LBUM1651 (assembly GCF_059716135.1). NCBI lineage: Bacteria > Pseudomonadati > Pseudomonadota > Gammaproteobacteria > Pseudomonadales > Pseudomonadaceae > Pseudomonas > Pseudomonas sp. LBUM1651. The sequence continues at coordinate 4,367,212 of NZ_CP166805.1, forward strand.
CTTGTTCGAGGTCGAGGCTGCGCTGGGCATCGGCGAACAGTGCGGCGCATTTATCCATCGCCGACACCCGCACTTGCCACAACACCGGCGCGCCTCCCACCTTCTGGTGCGCCGCCGTCCATTCGCCCGCCGCTTCAGTGAAACGCAGGCGCAAGGCGTCGTGCTGTTCGATCACCGCCAGCAGCGCTTGCTCCAGACGATGAGGTTCCAGTGCAACGGTCGGTTCCAGCAACAACGCCTGGTTCCAGTGCTGACGCTCGGGAATGTCGGTGTCGAAGAACCAGTGCTGGATCGGCGTCAGACGCGATTCGCCGGTGAGCAAGCCTTGTTCGGCCGTGACCTGTTCGGTGCGGCTCGCCACAGCGGCGAGTGTCTGTACGGTCTGGTGCTGGAACAGGTCTCGCGGGCTGAAGTGAATGCCCTTCTGCCGCGCACGGCTGACCACCTGGATCGACAGGATCGAATCGCCGCCCAGTTCGAAGAAGTTGTCGTTGAGACCGACCTGCGCAACGTTCAGCACTTCGCACCAGATCTGCGCCAACGTCAGTTCCAGCGCGTTGCTCGGCGCCACATAGTCCTGACGATTCAGCTCAGGGTCCGGTGCCGGCAACGCACGACGGTCGAGTTTGCCGTTGGCCGTCAGCGGCATGCTGGCCAGCAGGATCAGGTGCGTGGGCACCATGTAATCCGGCAGTTGCGATTTCAGGTGAGCCTTCAGGGCTTCGCGCAATTCGGTTTGTTGTGCTTCGTCCCGCTCGGCAACCTCAGTCACCAGATAGCCCACAAGCTGTTTGCCGCTCGGTGCGTCCAGTGCCAAAACCACGGCTTCACGGATCGATTCATGTTCCAGAAGACGGGTTTCAATCTCGCCCAGCTCAATACGGAAACCGCGAATTTTCACTTGATGGTCGATGCGCCCGAGGTATTCCACCAGACCGTCGGCTCGCTGACGCACCAGGTCGCCGGTGCGATAAATACGCCCGCCATAGGCCACGAACGGGTTGGCCACGAACCGCTCCGCCGTGATGCCCGGACGGTCGTGATAACCCTGCGCCAGACCGGCGCCGCCCACATATAACTCACCCGTCGCACCTTGCGGCACCAACGCCAGATCGGCGTCGAGAATGTACGCCACGCGAGCACCAATGACGCTGCCGATCGGCACGCTGCTCAATCCCTCTTCAAGTTGCTCGGGCGCGAGACTGGCCAATGGCATGACCACGGTTTCCGTCGGGCCGTAGGCGTTGAAGAACAGGCTCGGTTTGAACCCCGAGCGAATCCGCTGTAAATGTTCGCCCGTCAGCGCTTCACCACCGGTGATGCACATGCGCACCGGCAGGGTTTCGCCTTGAGTCGCTAGCCATTGCGCCAGCTGGCTGCCATAGCTCGGGGTGAAACCGAGGATGTTGATGTTGTGGCGGCGGATCAGCCCGCAGATTTCTTCCGCGTCCCACTGCCCCTGAGCGCGCAAGACTACTTGGGCTCCGCTCAATAACGGCACCAGCAAACGCTCGGTCGCGGCGTCGAAGTTGATCGAATAGAAGTGCAGCTCGCAGTCGTCCGGGCGCATGCCAAAGCGCTCGATCACCGCGCGGCAGTGCATGGCGATTTCACCGTGGGACACCACGACACCTTTCGGCTTGCCAGTGGAGCCCGAGGTGTAAATCAGGTACGCCAGATGCTGCGGCAGGCTGATGAACGGCAGCTCGGTGGCCGGGTAATTAGCCAGTTCGGCGGCATCATCTTCCAGGCACCAGCGACCTACGTTTGCCGGCAGATCACCGAGGGCTTTGAACATCGCCGCATCGCTGAGCAGCAAACCGACGCCGCTGTCTTCGATCATGTAATGCAGGCGATCAAGCGGGTATTCCGGATCGAGCGGCACGTAGGCGCCGCCCGCCTTGAGGATCGCCAGCAGGCCGATGACCATTTCCAGCGACCGTTCAAGCGCCAGACCGACGCGAACCTGCGGCCCGACACCCCGCTCGCGAAGCATCCAGGCCAGGCGATTGGCGCGGCTGTCGAGTTCGGCGTAACTCAGGGTTTCACCGGCGAACGTCAGCGCTGGCGCATCCTTGCGCGCCAGGGCCTGCTCGCTGAACAGGTGATGGATGCACTGATCCAGTCGATGTTCGCCCGGTTCGACGCCGAGGCTGTCCAGCAGGTTTCGTTGCTCAGTGGCTTCGAGCAACGGCAGTTCACTAAGTCGCTGTTGCGGATCGGCCAGCAGCGCTTCCAGCAGATTGCGCCAGTGCCCCGCCATGCGTGCAATGCGCGGCTCGTCGAACAAATCAGTGCTGTAAGTCAGGCAGCAACCGAGACGATGATCGAGGTCGGTGACTTCCAGATTGAGGTCGAACTTGGTCGCGCGCGCGTCGTTGGCCAGGTACTCGACGGTCATGCCAGCGAGCGTGCGGCTTTGCTGGAATTCCCAGCGCTGCACGTTGCACATCACCTGGAACAACGGGTTGTACGCAGCGCTGCGCGGTGGCTGCAAGGCCTCCACCAGATGATCGAACGGCAGGTCCTGATGGGACTGACCTTCGATCACGGTGTGACGCACCTGCTCGAACAATTCAGCGACCGACATCTGCCCGTCGAGCTGGCAACGCAGCACCTGGGTGTTGAGGAATGCACCGATCAACCCTTCGCTTTCCGGGCGAATACGGTTAGCCACCGGTGCGCCGATGCGCAGGTCGGTCTGGCCGCTGTAGCGGTAAAGCAGCACGGCCAGCGCGGCGGTCATGGTCATGAACAGGGTCAGACCGTTTTGCGCGTTGAAGGCGCGAACCCGTGCGGCGAGGTCGTCGCTCAGGACGAAACGGAACAGCTCGCCCTGATGGCTTTGCACCGGCGGACGCGGGCGGTCGGCGGGCAATTCCAGCAGCGGATGTTCGCGGCCCAGTTGCGTAGTCCAGTAGTCGAGCTGACGCTGACGCTCGCCGGATTCCAGCCACTGACGCTGCCAGACGCTGTAATCCAGATATTGCACCGGCAGCGGCGCCAGTGGCGATTCGCGGTCATCGACGAACGCCTCGTAGAGCGCGCCGAGTTCCCGGGCGAAAATGTCCATCGCCCAGCCTTCGGTGACGATGTGGTGCAGAGTCAGCACCAGGTAATGTTCCTGCTCGGCGGTCTTGACCAGACAGGCGCGCAACAGTGGTCCGGTTTCCAGATCAAAGGGTTTATGCGCCTCGTCGTCGGCCAGTTGCTGGACCGCCCATTCCCGGCCGTCGGCATCCAGCGCCGAGAAATCTTTCCAGTCCATGCGCATCCCGGTTTCCGGGTGAACCCGTTGCTGCGCCACGCCGTCGACGCTCGGGAACGTGGTGCGCAAGGTTTCGTGACGTATGATCAGCGCTTGCAACGCCGTCTCGAAGCGCCCGACATCCAGCACCCCACGCAGCCGTGCCATGCCGCCGACGTTGTAGGCCGGGCTGTCCGGCTCCATCTGCCAGAGGAACCACATGCGCTGCTGGGAATAGGACAGCGGCACCGGTTGGCTGCGGTCGACTTTCTCGATCGGTGGTTGCTGGTTGGTATTGCCGCTGGCCTGGATCTGTTGAACCTGCTCGGCGAACGCCCCCAGTTCACTGTTTTCGAACAAGGCCCGTAGCGGCAACTCGACGTCGCAAGCCTGACGGGTGCGGGAGATGATTTGCGTGGCCAGCAGCGAGTGACCGCCGAGGGCGAAGAAGTCGTCGCGCAGGCCGATCTGCTTCAAGCCCAGCACTTCACGCCAGATCGCGGCAATCTGCTGCTCAAGTTCAGTGACCGGCTCAACGTGTTCGCGCACTTGCCACTGGGGTTCCGGCAAGGCGCGACGGTCGAGTTTGCCGCTGGGGCTGAGGGGCATTTCTTCCAGGCGCATCAGTTGCGCCGGGACCATGTATTCCGGTAGCTCGGCCGCCAGTGCGGTTTTCAGGCGTGCGGTTTGCGCGTCTTCGGTTTCGTTGTTTTCAGTGGCGGTGTAGTAACCGATCAGTTGACCGCCGGCCGCCGTTTCGCGCACCAGCACCACCGCTTGAGCGACGCCGTTCTGAGCCAGCAGACGCGCTTCGATTTCTTCCGGTTCGACGCGGAAGCCGCGCAGTTTGACCTGCTGATCGAGACGGCCGAGGTATTCGATCACGCCCTCGGCGGTCCAGCGTGCACGGTCGCCCGTGCGGTACAAACGTGCACCCTGCTCGCTCAATGGATCGACGACAAAGCGTTCGGCGGTCAGACCCGGACGGCCCAGATAACCACGGGCCAGACCGAGGCCGCTGATGCACAGTTCACCCGGCAGACCGGCCGGCACCGGGTTTAGATCGTTGTCGAGCACCCGGCAGATAACGTTGCCCAACGGACGGCCAATCGGCGAGCGCTCGCCATCGGCCGCGCTGCACTGCCAATGAGTAACGTTGATCGCCGTTTCGGTCGGGCCATAGCGGTTGTGCAGTTGCACGGCCGGCAGTTGCTCCAGCACGCGGTTGCGCAGCTCCGCCGGCAAGGCTTCGCCGCCGGAGAATACGCGGCGCAGGCTGGTGCATTCGGCGGTGAGCGGTTCGTCGATGAACAACGAAAGCAGTAGCGGCACAAAGTGCAGCGTGGTCACGCCGTATTGCTGAACAAGTTGCGCAATACGATGCGGATCGCGATGTTCACCAGGGCCGGCAATCAGCAAGCGTGCACCGGTGATCAGCGGCCAGAAGCATTCCCACACCGAGACGTCGAAACTGATCGGCGCTTTTTGCATCAGCACATCGGTGTCGTTCAGGCGATAGGAGTTCTGCATCCATTGCAGGCGCTCGGCGAGGGCCGCGTGGGTGTTGCCGACGCCCTTCGGTTGGCCGGTGGAGCCGGAGGTGTAAATCACGTAAGCGAGGTTGTCGCCGTGCAGATGCAGACCCGGCGCCTGGCTCGGCCAGTTCTCTAGGTGCAGCGTATCCATGGCGATCACGCTGACGCCGTCTGTGGCCGGCAGTCGGTCGAGCAATCGGGTTTGGGTCAGCAGCAATTCCACGCCGCTGTCGCTGAGCATGTACGCCAGGCGCTCGGCCGGGTAATCCGGGTCCAGCGGCACGTAGGCACCGCCGGCCTTGAGGATCGCCAGCAAGCCGATCAGCAACTGCGGTGAACGCTCGGCAGCGATGGCCACGCAAACGTCCGGGCCGACGCCTTTGTCGCGCAGGTAATGGGCGAGGCGGTTGGCCTGGGTGTGCAGTTCGGCGAAATCCAGGCTACCGCCGTCCCACATCAGCGCGATGCGTTCCGGGGTCAGGCGGGCCTGTTCGTTGAGCAGTTCCGGCAGCCATTGGCTGGCTGGCGTGCACGGTGCGGCGCTCCAGTTTTCCTGCTGATCGTGCTCGCTCGGCGTCAGCAGTTGCAGGTTGCCGACGGCCGTTTTCGGTTGCTCGCAGACAGCGCGCAGCAGATTGCTGAAATGCTCGGCCAGTCGCTCGATGGTGGTGGCGTCGAACAGTTCGCTGGCGTAGTCGAAGGACAGGCTCAGGCGACCGTTACGGTCTTCTTCGCTGTGCAGTTGCAAGTCGAACTTGGCTTCGCGGCTGTGCCACGGCAGTTCTTCGGCGAGCAGGCCGGGCAAGCGACGCAGTGCGCTCAGGTCCCGTTGTTGATGGTTGAACATGACCTGGAACAAGCCCTGTTCGCGGCCCTGCGGGAAGGCTTCCAGCAGTTGTTCGAACGGCAGGTCCTGATGCGCTTGTGCGCCCAACGCGTTTTGGCGGGTTTGCGCCAGCAATTCAACAAACGGCAACCGCGAATCCACCTCGGCGCGCAGCACCTGGGTGTTAATGAAGAAGCCGATCAGACCCTGGGTTTCCAGGCGTGGACGGTTGGCGTTCGGCACGCCGATGCGAATGTCGGTTTGGCCACTGTAGCGGTGCAGCAGGCTCTGGAACGCCGTGAGCAACAGCATGAATGAAGTGGCGTCGTGGGCCTGTGCAGTCTGGCGAATGGCATCGCTGAGGGTCGCGCCCAACCGGACGGTGTGGCGTGCGGCGCTGTGCAGCTGTTGCGCCGAACGTGGGTGATCGATGGCCAGGCTCAGTGTCGGATGCTCATCGCCCAACTGCGCTTTCCAGTAGGCCAATTGCCGTTCGCCCTCGCCTTGCGCCAGCCATTGACGCTGCCAGCTGCCGTAGTCGGCGTACTGGGTCGGCAATGGTGCGAGCGTTGCCGTTTGCCCTTGGGACGCAGCGGCGTACAGGCGCGAGAACTCGTCGATCAGCACGTTCAACGACCAGCCGTCAGCGATGATGTGGTGCAGCGTCACCAGCAACTGGTGATCCTCATCATCGAGGCGCACCAGGGTCACCCACAGCAGCGGGCCTTTTTCCAGGTCGAACTGGGTGTGCGCTTCGTCCTCGCGGATTTGCTGCGCGCGGGCTTCGCGCTCGGCAACGGGCAAATCGCTGATGTCGATCCGTTGCAGGTTGAATTCGCTGGCGGCATCGACCTCTTGCAGCGCCACGCCGTCACGCTGGAAAAAGCGTGTGCGCAGGGATTCGTGGCGCTCGATCAGTTGCTGAAAGCTGGCGCGCAAGGCGTCTTCGTCCAGTTCGCCACGCAGGCGCAAGGCGCCAGGAATGTTGTAGGCGCTGCTGTGCGGGTCGAGCTGCCAGGTGATCCACAGACGATTTTGCGCCAGGGATTGTGGCAATGCTTCGCTGCGCGACAGCGTGCTGATCGCGCCTTGGGCCAAGCCGCCGTCCTGTTGTTGCTGGGCGACCGCGACGGTAAATGCGCCGAGGGTCGGTGCTTCGAACAGCAGGCGCAGGTTCAGCTCCAGACCGAGCTCTTCGCGCAAGCGCGCAACCACTTGAGTGGCGGCGATGGAGTTGCCGCCGAGCAGGAAGAAGTGGTCATCGGCGTTGACCTGTTTGACCTGCAACTGCTCGGACCAGATCTGGCCGATCAGGGTTTGCAGCTCGGACCCCGACTCGGTTTTCGCTTCGTTTTCAGGGGGCGCCGACGGGAACACCGCGTAGCTGTCGAGGCTGCCATCCGCCAGGCGATTGCGGCACGCCGAGCGTTGCAGTTTGCCACTGGAGGTCTTGGGTAATGCGCCCGGATTGAGCAACACCACCACGCTCGGCGCTTCCTGATACGCCTCGGCCACGGCCTGGCGAATGGCTTTGATCAGCGCTTCGGGCTGCAGGATTTTCTGCACGCTGCGGCTGATTTCCGCAGCGATGCCAATACCTTCCTGACCGTCGATGTTCACCGCGAACGCGGCGACGCGACCTTTGCGCACCACTTCCACTTCGCGCTCGATGGTCTGCTCGAGGTCTTGCGGGTACAGGTTATGACCGCGAACGATCAGCATGTCTTTCAGGCGCCCGGTGATGAACAGCTCACCGTCGCGCATGAAACCCAGGTCACCGGTGCGCAGCCAGGTTTTTCCGGCGTGTTGGACGAAGGTCTTGGCGCTGGCCTCGGGGTTGCGCCAATAGCCGTGGGCGATGCTCGGCCCGGTGGCCCAGACTTCGCCGACCGCGTTGTCGGCCAGTTCGTTGAGCGCCAATGGGTCGACAATCAGCACCGCGTGATTTGGCTGGCTGATGCCGCAACTCATGATCGCGCTGCCCTCGCCCGGTTCGGCGCGGTTTTTTGCCAGCGCCTGATCATCCACGCGCAGGTTGCCGATGCCTTTGCCACGGGCTGTGCCGGCGACGAACAACGTGGCCTCGGCCAAGCCGTAAGACGCCATGAAACTGTCCGGGGTGAAACCGCAGCTCGCGAACTTCTCGGCGAAACGGTCCAGAGTGTCGAGACGAATCGGTTCGGAACCGGAATACGCCACGCGCCAGCCGCTCAGGTCGAGGCGTTCCAGCGCCGATTCGCTGACCCGCTCGCTGCACAGTCGATAGGCAAAGTCCGGCCCGCCGCTGATGGTGCCGCCGTATTCGCTGATCGCTTCCAGCCAGCGCTTCGGCCGGCCGAGGAAGTACGCCGGTGACATCAACACGCACGGCACGCCACTGAAAATCGGTTGCAACAGACCGCCGATCAAACCCATGTCGTGGTACAGCGGCAGCCAACTGACGATCACGTCATCCGGGTTCAGGTCGATGCCGAAACCGTGGCGAATCAGCAACTCGTTAGCGACCAGGTTGCCGTGGCTGACTTGCACACCTTTAGGCAGCGCCGTGGAGCCGGAGGTGTATTGCAGGAAAGCGATGTGATCGCCTTCGAGGTTCGGCTCGACCCACTTAGCGGCCAGTGCACCGTCGAGGGTGTCGACGCACAGCAGCGGCGGCGCGCCTTCGATTTGCAGCAAGGCGTCGCGCAGGCCGGCGCTGGTCAATAGCAGACGCGGTTCAGCGTCGCTGATGATCGACAGCAGGCGCTCCTGATGATGACGCTTGGCCGACTCCGGCGGATAAGCCGGCACCGCAATCACGCCCGCATACAAGCAACCAAAAAACGCCGCGACGTAATCCGGACCGCTGGGAAACAACAGCACCGCGCGATCGCCGAAATCCGTCTCGGCCTGCAACGCACCGGCAATGGTGCGCGCCCGTTGATCCAGCTCGCGATAACTGAGCACCACTGCCTGATCCGGGGTTTCGGCGAGAAAACGCAAGGCCACCCGATCCGGCGTCAGGGCCGCGCGGCGCTGAAGGGCTTGGACCAGTGTGCCAGGTATTTCGAACGCGTCGGTCATGAGGTTTCCTGCCTGAATTCGGCTGTAGGAGCGAGCTTGCTCGCGAAAAAAAGGAGAACGCCGCGGAGTGTCAGGCGCCCATCGCCATCGTTGACGACCATCGCGAGCGATCGAGCGTCGACCGGCTGCTCCTACAGGGTTATGAGGATTGCGCTGTTCCATTCACCAATGAGAACGGATGACGTCTAGAAATAATTAGTCGGCAGGCTTGATCGTCAACGGGGGCGCGGCTGCGTCAGCGTGTCGCAGTTCTCACTGCGCGCCTTCGAAGAGCATTACTTCTCTTTCTCAATTGACAATCATTATCATTCAGAATAATTTGTCGCTCGATGTGTAGGACGGCTCCGACTCTCTTGTCGTCCCACGACCCTATTTGCAGCAAGGTGATTTCCATGACGGAACAAGTATCCACAAGCAGGTGCGATTCACCGCTACTTCAGGCATTCGTCGACAATCGACTGATTCTGGTCAAGATTGCTGCCCGTATAACCGGCTGCCGGTCACGTGCCGAAGATGTGGTTCAGGATGCGTTCTTCCGCCTGCAATCGGCGCCGCAGATCACATCCTCGATCAAGGCTCAGCTCAGTTACCTGTTCCAGATCGTGCGCAACCTGGCGATCGATCACTACCGCAAACAGGCGCTGGAACAGAAGTATTCGGGGCCTGAAGAGGAAGGGCTGAACGTGGTGATTCAAGGCGCTTCGCCGGAAACCTCGCACATCAATTTCTCGACCCTGGAAAACATCGCCGACGCGTTGACGGAGCTGCCGGGCCGCACCCGCTACGCCTTCGAGATGTACCGCCTGCACGGTGTGCCGCAAAAGGACATCGCCAAGGAGCTCGGCGTTTCGCCGACCCTGGTGAACTTCATGATTCGCGATGCATTGGTGCATTGCCGCAAGGTGTCGGGCAGTCGCGCGGATACGTTTGCCCGTCGTTAAAAGCTTCGCGGGCAAGTCGGATCGCCGCCCGCTCGCTCCTACAAGGTTTGCGCTGAACCTGTAGGAGCGAGCGGGCGGCGATCCGACTTGCCCGCGAAGACTGACTCAAGACCGAAAACGATCTGAGTCCCAAGCATCACGCCAACACACACCGCTCAAAAAACCGCTCCCGCCCCAACACCATCAACGCCGCGTGTTTATGCGGGAAGTCGAACTCTTTCTCGCAGTGAAAACGCTGACCCTGCATATACCCGATCATCTTCGCGTTATCGGCGCGCGGCTCGGCGACCACCCGCTGGGTGCGTGGATCGTCGAGAAACAGGTAATGCGTCAACGCCGATAACCAGCTCGCCACCTTGTGCGGACCGCGATGATTTTCTTCGCCGACCAGCATGTGAATGCCACGGTCGTAATCGCCTGCCTCGTAGAACGGCGCGATGCGGTCTTCCTTGGCCCAGTAGGCTTCGAAATAGGCAAACGGTTGATCATCAAAACAGCCGATCAGCGTCACGGTGTGCGGATCGGCTTCGAGTTTGCCCAGGTATTCGCGATGCTGTTCGAGGCTGCCCTCTTCCTGCCAGAAACTCGCCACCCGCGCACTGTTCTGCCAGCGGTTGAAGCGCACAAGGTCGAGGTCGATATCCACTGTTCGCAGGGAAATCCACGCGCCCAGTCGCGCATCAAAGCGCCGATAGACCTCACCGCGTGGTTTCACCGGGCGCAACGGGTGACGTTTGCCACCGCTGATCACCATTTGCTGCGGGTAGCTGCTGGTCAGCGACGTCCCCAGCCAGGGCTGCGGCAATTGCCAGAACAGCGTGCGCTCGCAGCGATATTGGCCGGCGAATTCGGTCGGGATCAGCAATCCACTGAGCAAGGCTTCGGCGGGGACTTCATCAAAGTGCCAGGTCAGGCGTTGGCAAGCCGGGTCACGGGCAAACAACCAATAACAGGCGGCCCACAATGCCTGAGTGTCGAGGCGTGCTTCGACCCGCACCTGCAACTCGGGCTCGCACGTCAGGCGAAGGGTAATCAGCGGGTGCGCGTCCAGGCTCAGATTCAGCCGGTTATCGCTTTCTTCAGCGACAAGACGACGCCCTGTCGGCAAGGCCAAGGCAGTCAGGTCATTCAGATTGGACATGGGTCGGGCTCACGGTAATCGTCGACAGTTCAACGATGTGACGTCAGCCAGCGCGGAAAATTTAAGCGACGCAGGCAAACACGCGACCTTTGGCGCGTGTTCAACTTCTCGGAACCGGCACCACCGCGATCTTGTACGGATCGAAGATCTTCAGCATCTGGCCGTTGTCACGCAATCCTTGCAGCAACTTGCCAAAGGCCTCGCCGCTGATTGGCGCAGAAGGACGAAGAATGGCGTAGTGGTGATAGACCTGATCGATGCGCTGGGACACCAGCAACTGATCAGCGACCTTCTCGTTGCGCAGCAGGTAATCGCTCAGGTAAGAGCGCGTCACCAGGGCAATGTCGGCGCGCCCGCGCAGCACCATCAACAGGTTGCTGTCGTGGGAATAGGTCAGTGTGGCGTTGTAGTTTTGGGCGAGGACTTTCGGGTCGGCATTGAAGTTGGCGAACTCGTAGTGATAACCGCTGAACAGCGCCAGACGCTTGCCGGCGAGGTCGAAAAAGTAGTTCTGCTGACGATTGGGTATTCGTTGCGCGACAAAAATCTCGGCGTCCTCCAGCCCCATGTCGACGCTGGTGTGGGGAATCTCCTCCCAGCCCCAGTTCGGGTTCTCGAAAATCGCCATGTCCACCCGGCCCTGCTTGAAGTCACCGAAGCGTCGCGGAATGGAAGTCGGCACCAGCTCGAACTTATAGTCGCTTTGTAACGCATTGAGCGCTTCGACCAACTGTGGCAACAGACCGGTGTCGGCGCCGGATTCCGGGCGCACGGTATAAGGCGGGAAATGCGCGGCACCGACCCGCACCAGCTGTGCAGCCGGGGATGGCAATACCCACAACGCCGCAAGTGCCGCCAGCAAAAGCCGCGAGGCCGTCCGAATTGGCGAAGACATCAAAACTTCCCACTCCCCAAAAAGATACGCATCAATCCATTCAAGCTAGGCGGTTTCGGCCACTTCGCCAGTTTCCTGCTGCCCTGCGCAAAATTATTGTTTTTCTTCCAGCACCAGAATCAACGCCTCATCGGCCAATTGATCGAGGTTAATGCTGCCATCCGCACGATACCAGGTCGTGGTCCAGGACAGCGCACCGGTCAGAAAACGGCGGGTGATGAACACATCCCCGCGGATGTATCCCGCGTCCTTGGCCTCCCCCAGCACCTGCAGCCAGAGGTCCTCATAGATGTCGCGCAGCGCCAGGACTTTCGCCTGGCCGTCTTCGGACAGCGAACGCCATTCATACACCAGCACCGCCATGGCCTCGCCGCTGCCGCCCATGATCGACTGCAATTCGCAGCGAATCAGCGCCAGCACCCGCTCGCGCACGTTGTCGGCGTCAGCGATCGCGGCACGCATCAACGCGGTGTTGTAGCGAATGGTTTCCTCCATCACTGCCCGCAGGATCTCGTCCTTGCTTTTGAAGTGATGAAAAATACTCCCCGACTGAATGCCCACGGCACCGGCCAGATCGCGCACCGTGGTGCGTTCAAAGCCTTTATTGCGGAACAGGTGAGCCGCGACTTGCAGCAGTTTGCCACGGGCGCTGTCCGGGTCGGTCAACTGGCCGCTGTCAACCAGTTCGCGCATGACCCTCAGGGCTTTTTGCTCGTCCACCCGTTCTCTCCTACAGTCGTATTCACCGCTAAAACAGCGGGGTTGCGCGGGCAATTTAAGCTGACAATGGCAACCAAGCAAGCGCTCGGGTCGAAGATATTTCAGCCGTTTACAAACCAAGCGCTTGCTTGGTAGTCTCGTTGTACTTCTGTTGGAGGTAGCTATGGAGAGCGTTGTGCCTAAAACCATTCGCATCGGTTGCGCCAGTGCCTTCTGGGGCGACACCTCGACCGCCGCCGCGCAACTGGTGGAAGGCGGGCGCCTGGACTATCTGGTGTTCGATTATCTGGCCGAGATCACGATGTCGATCATGGCCGGTGCGCGGATGAAAGATCCACAGGCCGGCTACGCCAGTGACTTCATCGAAGTCCTCAGCCCTCTGCTGGGGCCACTCGCCGAACAGAAAATCCGCGTCATCAGCAACGCCGGTGGCGTCAATCCACACGCCTGCGCCGCTGCGCTGCAAGCGGCCTGCGACAAGGCTGGCGTGCCGCTGAAGATCGCGGTGCTGCTGGGTGATGACCTGCAACCGCAGTTCAAACAGCTGAGCAGCCGCGGCCTCCATGAAATGTTCAGCGGCGCACCCTTGCCGCCGATGTGCGTTTCCACCAACGCCTACCTCGGCGCGCCGGGCATTGTCGAAGCCTTGCGTCTGGGCGCAGACATCGTCATCACCGGGCGCGTGGTCGACAGCGCCGTGGTCAGCGCTGCGCTGGTGCATGAATTCGACTGGTCCTGGCACGACTACGACAAACTCGCTCAAGCCGCCCTCGCCGGGCACATTATCGAATGCGGCGCCCAGTGCACCGGCGGCAACTTCACCGACTGGCGCGACGTACCCGACTACGAACACATCGGTTTCCCCATCGTCGAAGTCAGTGCCGACAGTCAGTTTATCGTCAGCAAACCCGAAGGCTCCGGCGGCCTGGTTACGCCCCTCACCGTCGGCGAACAAATGCTCTATGAAATCGGCAACCCGCAGGCTTATCTCTTGCCCGACGTGGTTTGCGATTTCTCTCAGGTCAAACTTCAGCAGCAAGGCAGGAATGCGGTTCAGGTGCATGGCGCCAGAGGTTTGCCGCCGACCGATCAGTACAAAGTCAGCGCGACGTATCCGGATGGTTTCCGCTGCACCGCCAGTTGCCTGATCGCCGGGATCGATGCCGTGGACAAGGCGCGGCGAGTCAGCAAAGCGATCATCAACAAGACCTCCGAAATCTTCAGTCAGCGCGGCTGGGCACCCTACAGCGAAGTGAACATCGAACTCCTGGGTAGCGAAGCGACTTACGGCCCCCATGGCCAGCGACAGGACAGCCGCGAAGTGGTGATCAAACTCGCCGTGCGCCACCCGAGCAAACAGGCCTTGATCGTGTTCTCCCGGGAAATCGCCCAGGCCGCCACCGGCATGGCGCCGGGGCTGACCGGGATCGTTGGCGGGCGGCCGACGGTGTATCCGCTGATCCGGCTGTTTTCGTTCCTCATCGACAAAACTGCCTGCACGCTGGACATTGATCTCAACGGTCAGCGTCACCCGTGCGCCCTGCCCGCCCTCGACGCGCTCGCCACCGCGGACCTGCCGGTGCCGTTCGAACCACCGAAACCCACCGGTCGCGCCGATGCCAGCGTGGCGCTGATCAAACTCGCGGTTGCACGCTCGGGTGACAAGGGCAATCACAGCAACATCGGCGTCATGGCGCGCGAGCCGGAGTACCTGCCGTGGATCGCCGAAGCCTTGACCCCGGCAGTGATCGTCGACTGGATGAGCCACGTGCTCGACCCGATTCACGGGCGCGTCGAGCGCTGGTATCTGCCCGCGACCCACAGCCTTAATTTTCTGCTGGAGAACGCCCTGGGCGGGGGCGGCGTGGCCAGCCTGCGGATCGATCCGCAAGGCAAAGCCTTCGCCCAACAACTGCTGGACATCCAGATCCCGGTGCCTCAGCGCATCGCCGACCAGGTCAACTAGAGGACTGCCGCCGTGGCCTACAACTCGATTTTCAAAGCTGATCTGTTTGCCGGCCAAAACATCATCGTCACCGGTGGCGGCAGCGGCATCGGCCGCTGCACCGCCCATGAACTGGCGGCGCTCGGTGCCCATGTGCTGTTGATCGGGCGCACTGCCGACAAACTGAAATCCGTGACCGCCGAAATTGTCGAGGATGGCGGCAAGGCCGATTGGCAGACCTGCGATATTCGCGACGAAGAAGCAGTCAAGCATCTGGTCAGCGAACTGATCCGCAAGCACGGGCCGATCCACGGACTGGTCAACAATGCCGGGGGCCAATTCCCGTCGGCGCTGGCCTCGATCAATCAGAAGGGATTCGAAACCGTGATGCGCACCAATCTGGTGGGCGGTTTCCTGATGGCCCGCGAAGTGTTCAATCAATCCATGAGCCAACACGGCGGCGCCATCGTCAACATGCTCGCCGACATGTGGGGCGGCATGCCCGGCATGGGCCACTCGGGCGCGGCGCGCTCGGGCATGGACAACCTGACCAAGACCGCTGCGTTCGAATGGGGTTACGCCGGTGTGCGGGTCAACGCGGTGGCGCCGGGCTGGATCGCCTCCAGCGGCATGGACACTTACGAAGGCGCGTTCAAAGCGGTGATTCCGACCCTGCGCGAACACGTGCCGCTGAAACGCATCGGCACCGAATCGGAAGTCAGTGCGGCGATCGTTTTCCTGCTCAGCCCGGCTGCGGCGTTTGTCAGCGGCAGCACCTTGCGCATCGACGGTGCCGCCAGCCTTGGCGGTCGGGCATGGCCGATCCACAAGGCGACGAACAGTGAGTCGTACAACGGTTTCCACCGCGCCTACTTACCAGAAGTGCTCAGACCCGACGTGCTCAAGGACAAGGAATAAGTCATGCCGGTCATTGAGTCGCAAGTCGACCCGTTCAGCGAACAGTTCGCCCAGAACCGTGCAGCGATGCTGGCCGGTATCGAGCAGGTCCGTCAGCTCGAACAGAACCTGCTGAACAAAGCGGCCGAAGCCAAACCGAAGTTCGACAAGCGCGGGCAATTGCTGCCTCGTGAACGCCTCAACCTGTTGCTCGACCCCGGTGCTCCGTTCCTCGAGCTGGCAAGCCTGGCCGGTTACAAATTGCATGACGACAAGGACGGCAGCTCGGCGGGCGGCGGCTTGATCGCCGGGATCGGCTACGTATCCGGCGTTCGTGCATTGGTGGTAGCGAACAACAGCGCGATCAAGGGAGGAACCATCTCCCCCAGCGGCTTGAAGAAATCCCTGCGCCTGCAACAGATCGCCATGGAAAACAAACTGCCGGTGATCACCCTCGCTGAAAGCGGTGGCGCCAACCTTAATTACGCAGCGGAGATTTTCGTCGAAGGCGCGCGCAGCTTTGCCAATCAGGCGCGGATGTCGGCCATGGGGTTGCCACAGATCACTGTGGTCCACGGCTCGGCCACGGCAGGCGGCGCGTATCAGCCGGGGCTGTCGGACTACGTGGTGGTGGTGCGTGGCAAAGCCAAGCTGTTTCTCGCAGGCCCGCCCCTGCTCAAGGCCGCCACCGGCGAAGTCGCCACCGATGAAGAACTGGGCGGCGCCGAGATGCATGCGCAAACCGCTGGCACCGCTGAATATCTGGCCGAAAACGATGCCGATGGCGTGCGTCAGGTGCGGGAGATTGTCAGCCTGTTGTCGTGGAATGATCAGTTGCAGTGGGTCCCCGAACGTCACCATCAAGAACCGCTCTACCCCATCGACGAACTGCTCGGGCTGATCCCGGATGACCCGAAAAAACCTTATGACGTGCGCGAAATCATCGCGCGAATCGCCGACGGTTCGAACTTCCTCGAGTTCAAGGGTGAGTTCGATCAACAGACCGTCTGTGGTCATCTGCAGATTCAGGGGCGCGCCTGCGGGTTCATCGGAAACAACGGCCCAATCACGCCCAAAGGCGCGAGCAAGGCTGCGCAGTTCATTCAGCTGTGCGATCAGAGCCGGACGCCGCTGCTGTTCTTCCACAACACCACCGGATTCATGGTCGGCACCGAGTCAGAGCAACAAGGCGTAATCAAGCACGGAGCCAAAATGATTCAGGCGGTAGCCAACGCCCGGGTGCCGAAACTGACGATCGTTGTCGGTGGCTCCTATGGCGCCGGCAACTATGCGATGTGCGGCCGCGGCCTCGACCCGCGCTTCATCTTCGCCTGGCCCAACAGCCGGACGGCGGTGATGGGCGGTGCTCAGGCCGGCAAGGTCCTGCGGATCGTCACTGAGGCCAAACAGCTCAAGGACGGTCTGGTGCCTGACCCGAAAATGCTCGACATGCTGGAACAGGTCACCGCGCAGAAACTCGACAGCCAGTCCACCGCGCTGTATGGCAGTGCCAATCTATGGGACGACGGGTTGATTGATCCCCGGGATACCCGGACGTTGCTCGGTTATTTGCTGGACATCTGTCATGAGGCCGACATGCGGCCGCTGCAAACCAACAGTTTTGGCGTGGCCCGGTTCTGAACCGGCCAGAGGAGAACAATAAAAATGATCTTCACCCAGGAACACGAAGCACTGCGCCGCACCGTTCGCCAATTCGTCGAGCACGAGATCAACCCGCACGTCGAGGAGTGGGAAAAGGCCGGGCGTTTTCCGATCCACGACATCTTTCGCAAGGCGGGTGAGCTCGGCTTGCTGGGGATTTCCAAACCGGAAAAATTCGGTGGCATGGGGCTCGACTACAGCTATTCGATCGTCGCCGCCGAAGAGTTCGGCACCATTCATTGCGGCGGGATCCCGATGTCCATCGGCGTGCAAACCGACATGTGCACGCCGGCGCTGGCACGCTTCGGCTCCGATGAACTGCGTGAAGAATTCCTGCGGCCGGCGATTACCGGCGAACAGGTCGGTTGCATCGGCGTGTCGGAAGTCGGTGCCGGTTCTGACGTGGCCGGCTTGAAAACCACCGCCCGCAAGGACGGCGACGACTACCTGATCAATGGCAGCAAGATGTGGATCACCAACTCGCCGAGCGCCGATTTCATCTGCCTGCTGGCCAACACTTCGGACGACAAGCCGCACATCAACAAGTCGCTGATCATGGTGCCGATGAACACCCCCGGCATCAGCCTCAGTTCGCACCTCGACAAGCTCGGCATGCGCAGTTCGGAAACGGCCCAGGTGTTTTTCGACAACGTGCGCGTGCCGCAACGCAACCGCATCGGTCATGAAGGCGCGGGGTTCATGATGCAGATGCTGCAATTCCAGGAGGAGCGCCTGTTTGGTGCCGCGAACATGATCAAGGGCCTGGAATACTGCATCGACAGCACCATCGAGTACTGCAAGGAACGCAAAACCTTCGGCAATGCACTGATCGACAATCAGGTCATTCACTTCCGCCTCGCCGAGTTGCAAACCGAAGTCGAATGCCTGCGGGCACTGGTCTATCAGGCCACCGAGCAATACATCAAAGGTCAGGACGTTACGCGTCTGGCGTCGATGGCCAAACTCAAGGCCGGGCGACTGGGCCGCGAAGTCAGCGACAGCTGCCTGCAATACTGGGGCGGCATGGGCTTCATGTGGGACAACCCGGTGGCCCGCGCCTACCGCGACGTGCGGCTGGTGTCGATTGGCGGCGGCGCCGACGAAATCATGCTGGGGATCATCTGCAAACTCATGGGCATCCTGCCGGGGAAAAGGAAATGAGCACCCTCCCGGTTTGCCAGACACTCCTGCTCGAGCCGCATAACGGCGTGCTGCACATCACCCTCAACCGCCCGGAAAGTCGCAATGCCATGAGCTTGCAGATGGTCGCCGAGTTGCGTTCGGTGCTGTCGGCAGTGCGCGATGACCGTGAGATTCGGGCCCTGGTGATCGGCGGTGCCGGCGGACATTTCTGCGCCGGTGGCGACATCAAGGACATGGCCAACGCCCGTGCTCAAGGCCCCTCGGCCTACCGCGATTTGAATCGGGCGTTTGGCGCGCTGTTGCAGGAGGTGCAACACGCGCCGCAAGTGGTGATCACGGTGCTACAAGGCGCGGTGCTCGGCGGTGGCTTGGGGCTGGCGTGCGTCAGCGATGTCGCCCTGGCGGATCACCAGGCGCAATTCGGTTTGCCGGAAACCAGCCTCGGCTTGCTGCCCGCGCAGATCGCGCCGTTCGTGGTTCAGCGTATCGGTTTGACCCAGGCTCGGCGGTTGGCTCTGACTGCAGCGCGATTTGATGGCACCCACGCCCGGCGCATGGGGCTGGTGCATTTTGTCGAGCATGATGCGCAAGCGCTGGCCGAGCGTCTCGATGAAGTCCTGGCCCATGTGCTGTGCTGCGCGCCGGGGGCGAATGCGACGACCAAAAAGCTGTTGCTGGCGAGTGCCGGACAGCCTTCGGATGCGCTGCTGGATGAAGCGGCTGATTGGTTCAGCGAAGCGGTGACCGGGGCCGAAGGGGTCGAAGGGACCATGGCTTTCGTGCAGAAGCGTAAACCGGGGTGGGCGCCTTAAAAGCTTCGCGGGCAAGCCATGCTCCTACAGGTCCTTTGTCGTTCACAAAATCCTGTAGGAGCATGGCTTGCCCGCGAAGAGGCCCTCAACTTCACCGAACAACTTGAGCGAAGACCCTCATGCCCGCCCTAAAAAAAATCCTGATCGCCAACCGCGGTGAAATCGCCTGCCGCATCCAGCGAACGGCCCAGGCCCTGGGCTATCGCACCGTCGCCGTGTTCAGCGACGCGGATGCAGACGCGCTGCACGTACAGATCGCCGACGAAGCCATCAACATCGGCCCGGCCCCGGTGCAGCAATCCTATCTGAACATCCCGGCCATTCTCAATGCCGCCCACCGCACCGGCGCCGACGCGATCCACCCCGGCTACGGCTTCCTCTCGGAAAACGCCGGGTTCGCCCACGCCTGCCGAGACGCCGGCATGACCTTTATCGGCCCCAGCCCCGAAGCCATCGAACTGATGGGCAGCAAGCGCCTGTCGAAACTCGCCATGCTCGACGCCGGTGTGCCGTGTATCAAAGGCTATCAGGGCGCCGAGCAGGATGAGGCAACGCTGAGCCGCGAAGCCGAACGCATCGGTTTTCCGCTGATGATCAAGGCCAGTGCCGGCGGTGGCGGGCGGGGCATGCGTCTGGTGCACGAGGCCAGTGAGTTGCTGGCGCAGATCCGTACCGCGCGCTCCGAAGCACTGCATGGGTTTGGCAGTGATGAGCTGATCCTCGAGCAAGCGTTGATCGACCCGCGTCACGTCGAGGTTCAACTGTTCGGCGACCAACAGGGCAACCTGATCTACCTCGGCGAACGCGACTGTTCGATTCAGCGCCGCCACCAGAAAGTCATCGAGGAAGCGCCCTGCCCGGTCATGACCGCCGAACTGCGTCAGGCCATGGGCGAAGCAGCGCTAAAGGCCGGTCGCGCGGTGAACTACGTCGGCGCTGGCACCGTGGAGTTTCTGCTGGATGCGCGCGGACAGTTTTACTTTCTGGAAATGAATACCCGGTTGCAGGTGGAGCATCCGGTAACAGAACTGATCACTGGCCTCGATCTGGTGGCCTGGCAACTGCACGTCGCCGAAGGGCTGCCGTTGCCGTTGCGCCAGGATCAAGTGCAACTCACCGGCCATGCCATGGAAGTGCGTTTGTACGCCGAAGACCCGACCCAAACGTTTCTGCCACAAACCGGGCGGATCGCCGCCTGGGAACCGGCGTCGCAGGGCGGCGTACGGATCGATCATGGCCTGATCGAGGGGCAGCAGGTCAGCCCGTTCTACGACCCGTTGCTGGGCAAGATCATTGCCCACGGCGCCACCCGTGAGGAAGCCCGGCGCAAGTTGCTGCGGGCGGTGCAGGACAGCGTGCTGCTCGGTCTCGCCAGTAATCAGCGCCTGATTGCCAGCCTGCTGGAACATTCGCAATTCATCAGTGGCGAGTTCAGCACCGGGTTTATCCCGACGTATTTTGCCGACCATCCCTGCCTGCATCCTTATGTACCCGGCGCCGAAGAACTGGCGATTGCTGCTGCGCTGTTCTATCAGGCTTCAGCCCAGGCTCATCCCGCCGTGCTGGCCGGTTGGCGCAATAACGCCAGTGTGCCGCTGCACTATCGCATCGGCCTGGAGGATCAGGATTGGCCGGTGCAATTGAACGCGGTGCCCGGCGAACCTTACCGGATTCAAGTCGCCGGGCAAGCCTTCGACCTGAGCGTCATCCAGTGCGACGGGCGCTGGGCCACCCTGGAAATCGATGGCATCCGCCGGCGTCATGCCTACCGTCTCGAAGCCGGGCAACTCTGGTTCTTCACCCGTCCCGGAAGTCTGCGGCTGATGGATTGCACACAGGCGCTGGTCAGCAGCGAGGCCAGCGCCAGCTCCGGCACACTCAAGGCGCCGATGGACGGCGCCATCGTCGATGTGCTGGTCACTGAAGGCAGCCCGGTCAGCAAAGGCCAGCTGCTGGTGGTGCTGGAAGCCATGAAAATGGAACATCCGCTGAAATCAGGCATCGACGGCGTGCTCAAACGCTTGCAGGTCAGGGTCGGCGACCAGGTGAAAAATCGTCAGATTTTGTTGGAGGTCGAGTAAGCAGCTAGGCGGATCCGCCGGGTTTGGCTACGCTCAAGCCCTATCAGGACGCGGATACCAGGAACCCTGCAATGCCTCACTGGCTGGTCATTGATCTGGAAGCCACCACCGATGAAGGGGGTTGGCCGGTTACGGAAATGGAAATCATCGAAATCGGTGCCACGCTGGTGGACCGACAGGGTCGGGAGCTGGATCATTTCCAGCGTTTCGTGCGCCCGTTGCGCCGGCCCCTGCTCACGCCGTTTTGCCGCGAGCTGACCCGCATCACCCAGGCCAGTATCGACAGCGCACAGCCGCTGACCGAGGTCTGGCCAGCCTTCGAGCGCTGGCTCGGCCAACATCATTCACGGCTGGAAGGCTGGGCGAGTTGGGGCGATTACGATCGCAAGCAACTGCTGCAGGAATGGCAGAAGCTGCAACTCGACAGCGAACTGAGCCGCGTGCCGCACATGAACCTCAAACAGCGCTTTGCCAAGGCCCGACGCCTGGAACGCCCGCTGGGGCTAAACGGCGCGCTGCAACTGGCGGGCATGCAGTTCACCGGCCAGCAGCACCGGGCGCTGGAGGATGCGCGCAATACAGCGCGTCTGTTACCGCTGATTCTGCCCCTCTAGAGAGGTGACGCCGCCAAAGGCCTTGTGCATACTGGCCGGCCCTTTTTAACCCTTTTCGAGGAATCGCCCATGTTTAAAGTCAACGAGTACTTCGACGGCACCGTCAAGTCGATCGCCTTTGGCACCGCTGAGGGTCCGGCGACCATCGGCGTCATGGCTCCGGGCGAGTACGAATTCGGCACCAGCCAGCGTGAAATCATGCACGTGGTGACCGGCGCCCTGACCGTCAAACTGCCGGACAGCACCGACTGGGAAACCTTCGAAGCCGGCAGCCAGTTCAACGTGCCAGCCAACAGCAAGTTCCAGCTGAAAGTGGCCGTCGACACCGCTTACCTGTGCGAATACCGCGGCTAAACCCCCGGGTTTTCACAGCGAAAAAAAATGCCCGTGTCCAAGGACACGGGCATTTTTCATTCAGTGTCGTTTATTCCAGCACCGTGACCGGCATGCCGACTTCGAGTTGGCCATTGCCATCGTTGACCAGATTCTGGCCAAACATGGCGCCCTCTTCCTGAGCACGGTATTTCTGCAAGGTTGCGAGCGGCTCACGATCATCGCTGCGCAATCCGGTTTGCGGGTCGATGGTGGTCAGAATGCAGCGTGAACACGGCTTGACCACGCGGAACTCGACATCACCGATGCGGATACGCTTCCAGCCATCCTCGGCGTACGCCTCACTGCCCTCGATGACCAGATTCGGTCGAAAGCGCAGCATTTCCAGCGACCGGCCGACTTTCTGCGACAAGTCCTCCAAAGAGGCCTGCCCGATCAGCAACAACGGGAAGCCATCGGCGAAGGCCACCTGGTCGTCGTCCTTGCCGTAGCCCGCCTGAGTAGTCCGCGCGCGATCAAGAGGGATTTGCACCAGTCGAGTCGGTTTGCCGATGAATTCGCTGACCCAGGCGCCCGCCTCATCACCGGCATCGGGCACACGCAAACTGTCTTTGAAAATGGTGACGCCGCGCAGTTCCGCGTCGCTGGCCGGCAAGGCAATATCGATCGCCGAACGCCCGGGGGCACTGAGTGTCAGTCCACCTTCTGCATTCCATAACGCCGACAACTGGCTCATCTGTCCGACGACACGCTGGGTCAGGAAGCGCCCGCTGGCCTCGTCCACCAGCATCCAGCGTCGATCCCCGTCCAGCCCCAGCTTGTCGAGGCTGACCTGTTGCAGGGACTCTGCCTTGCAGGATTTCAACGGAAAACGATAAAGCGCGCTCAGACGCAGCATGGCCAGCTCCCTGGTGGGCAAAAAATGCCACCCTATATGAGCTTTCTCATTGAATCAAAGGCTGAAAATCGATCTTTGAATACCTTGTGGGAGCGAGCTTGCTCGCGAAGGTGGTTGCACATTCAACATTTATGTCGACTGTCACACCGCCTTCGCCGGCAAGCCGGTCTAGCTCCCACAGTTTGACCGTGGGTAGCCTTTACATCGTTATCAGGCAGGCACTTCGTCGAGCATCAGGCGCTGGCGCACCACGTCGACCAGTTTGTCCGGCTGGAATTTGGAGAGGAAGTTGTCGCAGCCGACCTTCTTCACCATCGAGTCGTTGAAGCTGCCGGACAGCGACGTGTGCAGCACGACGTAAAGTCCACGCAGACGCGGATCGTTACGGATCTCGGTGGTCAGGCGATAGCCGTCCATTTCCGGCATTTCTGCGTCGGTGAAGACCATCAGCAGTTTGTCGGTCATGTTCACGCCGGTATCGGCCCAGCCCTTGAGCATGTTCAGCGCTTTCAAGCCGTCGCTGGCGATGTGCATCTTCACGCCCAACTGGCCGAGGGTGTCGCGCAATTGCGAGAGCGCCACGTTGGAGTCGTCCACCAGCAGCACTTCGCGACCACGGGCGCGTTCCAGGACCGGATCGTCGAGCTTGTCGCGGGACACCTTGGCGTTGTACGGGACGATTTCGGCGAGGACTTTCTCGACGTCAATGATTTCCACCAGTTGATCATCGACCTTGCTGATGGCAGTCAGGTAATGCTGGCGGCCGGCGCTGGTCGGTGGCGGCAGAATGGCTTCCCAGTTCATGTTGACGATGCGGTCCACGCCGCCAACGAGGAACGCCTGCACCGAGCGGTTGTACTCGGTGACGATGATCGTACTGGTCGGGCTTGGCACCAGCGGACGCATGCCAATGGCCTGAGACAGGTCAATCACCGGAAGCGTCTGGCCACGCAGGTTGACTACGCCGCAGACAAACGGATGGCGCTGGGGCATCAGGGTCAGCTTCGGTAGCTGCAACACTTCCTGCACCTTGAAAACGTTGATCGCGAACAATTGCCGCCCAGCCAGCCGGAACATGAGAATTTCCAGGCGATTCTCACCCACCAGTTGCGTGCGTTGGTCTACCGTGTCGAGAATGCCGGCCATCAATGACTCCTGAGCTTGTTCTGATGAATTCACTAAAGAAGGTTATCGGCTGTTTTTGCCGGACCTTGACCCCCATACAAAATGCCATGCCCAAGCATTGATGTCACATTAACATCATGTTTTACTGGCCACCTCAATTCATCTGCCTCAATCCCTGCGGCGCGACAACGGCTCGCACGTTAGGTTCCCCTGTGTAAGGGATTCCCCTAGTAACAATCAGGCCCAACCTGATATTCGCAATATCCAATAGCCATTAATGTGACGCCATTCTCATTGCATGAACGGAGTCAGGCTTTTGTGTGCGATCGCAGGTCAGTGGCCATCCACCCTCTCGAATTCTCCCGCCTGCATCTGCGCCGGCCGGAGCGCGATCTCACAACGGCACTGCAACGCCGGGTCCCTGATGGTCCTGGCCGACACACACGACATTCCCTCATTTGACATGACGTTGTGGAGATAAGCATGCCGAACCGTAAAGAGTGGGCCCAGCGGCTGCCAGTGTTTCTGGTTGAAGCTGAAACGCTCCTGGCCAAATCCGAGGAATGCCTGAGTCATTTGCAACTGATCAGCAATGACAAGGATGCCATCGACTGCATGATGAGCACCCTCCTCAAACTGGCCAGCAAGGCTGACGCCCTGGCTTTGGTCGCGGTTTCGGAGTTTTCGCTGCACATTCATGGCCTGCTCAATCATGCCCAGAATCATGTAGACCTGCATGATCAGGCGCTGAGCGCGCTGAAAGACTGTTTCACATTGATGGCGTGGCAGCTCGAACTGATCGATCAGAAAACCGGCCAGCTCAGCCTGGATGACAGCGAACAGACATCGCTGATCGAGGCCTTTGCCTTTCAGGTCGGACAAAGCCAGTTTCAGCCACCTGCTCATTCAAAACCGTTCAGGCTCGTTTCTTTTTCGGAACGCCAGGCTTAATTCTCCCGATAACTACGCGATCACTCGTATTCTTATTGTCATGCGGCCACTCTGTAACTTGCGCACGCTCATGTCGCAATTGAATACTTCATATCTGTCAACGACAGCTCATTACAAATAACCCTTCCCTGCCGGCATACTTTTTCCATTGTGGAACTAACGTCCGGACCCTTTATTTCCTGACTGTACGGACATATATACAAACGCGACCAACGGTATCTTAAGTGGTATTATGCCGACCATTAGTTGACGTCAATTAATGGCAGAGTGACTCAGACAGAGACCCGTCAGTCAACATGACCGGTCTGCCCGCAGCGAACATCCATTGGCTCCATCCGCTATGTACGCCAGCCTCAAGTCAATCACCACGTGGCCACCCTCCCGAGAAAACGCGCGCCGGTTCACGCTGTTGCTGTGTACCTGCTCGGCGCTCGGCAGTCTGGCGATCTATAGCCTGTCCACACGCCTGCCACTCAGTCTGCTGCTGCTCAATATTGCGGCACTGGCTTGCGTCCTGGTGCAGCACTGCCTCTCGCGCAAGTCTATAAAGTTCGAACCACAAGAGCTGGCCGACCGATTATTGAAGGTTCAGGAAAACGAACGTCACCGGCTCAGTCGGGAATTGCATGACGATATCGGCCAGTTACTGACCGCGGCAAAACTTCAAAGTGAATGGCTCAAACGCCGAATGCCCGAAGAGCTGCAAGATCAATGCTCGACGCTCTGCGACACGCTGGAAGAAACCCTGACCAAAGTTCGTGATGTATCGGCCATTCTCAATCCCAGGCAGCTGACCAGCCTTGGGCTGGAAGCCAGTCTGCGTGCGCATTTGCTCAAGACACTGGCTAATACGCAGGTGCACTGGAGCCTGGAGTGCCGCTCACGATTGACCGGCATACCGGAAGAAATGGCTGTCGCCGCCTTTCGAATCACCCAGGAAGCGGTGACCAATATATTGCGCCATGCCGAAGCGAAAAATCTGTTGGTTCGCCTGCAACGCCAGCCTCAAGGCCTGACGCTGTTGATCAGCGATGACGGCCTGGGTTTCGCGCCGGCGACAGATCCCGGCCGTGAGGGACAACGTGGAATGGCCGGGATGTCTGAACGGATCGACCAGTTGGGCGGCACCCTGCGCGTGACCAGCGAGCCGGGCAAAGGTACTCAAATCGAAGCTCTCTTCCCGTGGGCGCCACGTGCGCTGGAACGGGCCAGTACGAATAAGGTTATGCATTGACTTGTAACTTACTTTTGGTGGATGACCACTCGCTGATCAGAGCTGGCGTGCGCGCTCTGGTGCTGGATATTCCCGGCTACGCGGTAATCGGCGAGGCCAATGACGGCTCGCAGCTGCTCGAGATGGTCGAGCGACTGTCCCCGGACATCGTGCTGCTGGATATTTCCATGAAGGAAACCGGAGGCCTTGAAGCCTTGCAGCGACTCAAGCGAGTACGCCCGCAAAGCAAAGTGTTGATCCTGTCGATGCACACCGATCCGGCGCTCATCATGCAGGCACTGGAATCCGGTGCCCACGGCTACCTGCTCAAGGACACAACGGCCACCGAACTCGAACATGCGCTGGATGCCCTGCGCAACAACGAGCGCTACCTCAGCCCGGCCATTGCCCATACCGTCATCAACCAGGCGCTGACCCGAAACCAGAAGCACCAGCCGGAACCCGCCGACTCGCACAACCTGACGGCGCGCCAGCTGGAAATCCTGCGACTGATCGTTCGCGGAAAATCCACCCGGGAAATCGCTAACGGCCTGGGCCTGAGCATCAAGACGGTTGAAACCCATCGCTCGCAGATCATGAAGCGCTTGCAGATCTACGATGTGGCGGGCCTGGTCCTATTCGCCGTGCGTGAGCAAATCATCAGCCTGGACGATTGATCGCTGCAGGAACACTCAGCAGTGGCGAATGCTCGGGCAAATGCACCCGCAGTGCCGCCGGGCGCGCCGAAAATCGCAGGCTTTCGCCTTCCAGCGGTTCGCCATCAAGGTTGATGTAGAGGCCCTCCGAGACCTTGATCTCGACCCATGGCAAGCGAGCGCGCACAAACATATTGTCTATACCGAAACCATCGGTAAGCAAACTTTTCAACGTACCAACCACTTCCTGCGGTGCAGGCAGAATGCTGATATCCAGCAGACCGTCGTCTGCCAGTGCGTGCGGGCACAGCACATGACCACCGCCCGCCTGGCGGCCATTGCCGATGCCCAATGCCAGCAACTCGCCACTCCACTGAAAATCCGGGCCATGCAGCTCACCATAGGCCGCATGCAATTCACTGAAGCGTGATAAACCGGTGAACAGATAAGCCGCGCCGCCCAGCACTTTTTTCAAGTCTTCCGAGGTGTTCGCCGTGACCTGGCTACCGAAGCCGCCCGTGGCCATGTTCAGGAACACCTGTCCGCCGACCTCGCCCAAATCGATGGCATGCGGTTCAGCGTCCAGAAGTTTCAAGGCTTGAGCGGGTTCCAGAGGCACGCCAGCGGCGCGGGCGAAATCGTTGGCGGTTCCCAATGGCATCAGCACCAGACTGGCCTGCGTCGAATGCATTGCCATGGCCTCGGCAATATCGCGCAACGTCCCGTCACCACCGCCGGCGATGAGCTTCGTGTAGCCTGCCGCCAGCGCTTCGTCTACCAACCGCTGTGCGTCGCCGGCCTCCCAGGTCAGTCGGACAGCCAATTCCCACCCTTGTGCGCGCCGTTCTTCGACGGCTGCCCGGACGTCCTCGTTGAGCGCCTGCTTGCCGTGCAGAATCAACAGTGCCTTGCGTTCGCCCATTGTGGTCGCTCCCATGATTGAATTCCGTATGGGAAATGTGACCTCTCTGAGCCCCATAAAAGTCGCAAAAAAATGAATTATTTCAAGTCGAACCGTATTGAGGTCCTACAAGGCGGGATTTTTTCTTACAAAACGCGAGGAATCGGCTCAATTGACCCTCAACTCTGATTGGTACAAGTTGGCGGTACGGTTTATCCGTCATCAGCAGGAACTACAGGGACGTATCATGCAAAGCCATGACATCAGGTTGCCGGTTACTCCGGTCACACCGCTCGCAGAAAGGCGGGCCAGCTATCAAGCCGAATTCAAATGCGCAAAACCCACTGGAGAAGTTGAAATGGAACCTCGTGTCGTTGAACTGGAAACACATCTCGAATACATCCGCAGAGACATGGAAGAAGTCCGGGGTGACGTCAGGTCCATCAAACACAGGCTCGCCTACTCGGCCGGCGGAACCGCCGTGGTTCTCGGGCTTCTGGGGTGGATCGCCAACAGCCGTTTCGACCAGTTGGTAGCACTTCTCGCTCGATAAGAGGACGCCATGAACGCAAAACCCGGTTCGATGAACCGGGTTTGTGTGACAGGTGTGCGGCAGGGATCAGCCCAGGACTTCGCTCAGCGGGATGAAGCCTACGCTGTCTCCTTCCACCAAGGTGCGATCTTCCCGCACTTCGACCAGACCATCGGCCCACGCAGCGCTGCGCAGCACACCCGAACTCTGATTCTTGTAAATGATTGCCCGGCCGTTCTCCAGACGTCCTCGCAAATACTCGCGTCGATTGCCTGCCTTGGGCCAGACAAATCCTGCAGGCACCTGCACCTTCAAGGGTTCAACGTCTTTTACACCCTGACGGCGCAAGAGATAGGGCCTCGCCAACAAGGCAAAGGTCACCAGGGTCGACGCCGGGTTACCGGGTAGCCCGATTACCGGAACCCCACGAAAATGCCCGAACGTCAGCGGCTTGCCCGGTTTGATCGCGAGTTTCCACAACGTGAGCTCGCCCTCTTCCCGCAGGGCAATGCCCAGAAAATCGGCTTCACCTACCGATACGCCACCGGTCGACAGTATCAAGTCGACATCCTTCAACTCGCCGAGGCGAGCACGAGTCGTCTCAAGGTTATCCGGAAGAATACCGGCGTCGATCACTTCACAACCCAAACGCTGCAACCAGCTGCAGAGCAACACTCGGTTGCTGTTGTAGATCTGGCCCGGACCCAGCGCCTGACCCGGTTCAACCAGTTCATCGCCGGTGGAGAGTACCGCAACGCGCACCTTGCGAATCACATCCAGCTCGGCGCATCCCAGTGATGCAGCGAGCCCCTGCTCGATCGGGCCAAGGCGTGTGCCCGCAATCAGAATCAACTCACCGACGGTGGTTTCCTGGCCTTGGGGACGGATGTTTTGTCCTGACGTGAGGACCTCGAGGAAACGTACTCGCTCATCCGCCAGGACCTCGGCGTTTTCCTGCATCTCGACGCAGTCGGCACCCGCAGGAACAGGCGCACCGGTGAAGATTCGCGCGCAGGTGCCGGGCTTCAAAGGCCCCGGAGCGTTACCTGCAAAAATCTTCTGGCTGACGGACAACGGCTCTCCCGTCCAGTCGGCCATGCGCAAGGCGTATCCGTCCATCGCACTGTTGGGCCATGGTGGCAAATCAAGTGTCGAGACCAGGTCAGCGGCCAACACACGACCTTGAACCTGCGCCAACGGCAGGCGTTCACGCTCTGCAATCGGCGTGGCTTCGGCCATTTCCAGCAAGCGCGCCAGTGCCACCTCGACGGCCATCAGGCTGCCTGTCTTGCCTGGCTTACCCGCGGGATTCACAGGGTGCCGCCTGTTTCAGATGAGCAACGAAATTGCACGGGCGGTGCCGGGAATCCAGTTGTTCGGCAAGAATGCCATCCCAGCCGGTGCGCACGGCGTTGGTCGAGCCCGGCAAGCAGCACACCAGCGTGCCGTTGGCGAGGCCGGCCAGGGCACGGGATTGAACAGTGGAGGTGCCAATATCCGCCACCGAAATCTGGCGGAACAGCTCACCAAAGCCGTCGACCTGCTTGTCCAGCAGGCAGCTCACCGCTTCGGGGGTGCTGTCGCGCCCCGTGAAGCCGGTGCCGCCGGTGATCAACACCACCTGCACGACATCGTCGGCAATCCAGTTGGCAACTTGCGCGCGGATTTTGTAGAGGTCATCTTTTAGCAGAACCCGGAAGGCCAGGTTATGGCCGGCTGCACTCAAGCGATCAACAAAGAGCTGGCCTGACGTGTCGGTTTCCAGGGTACGGGTATCGCTGACCGTGAGCACCGCGATGTTGAGCGGCGCGAAAGGTACATCAGCCTTGGCTTTCATAGGCTCGTCCAGTTGTAGGAGAAACAGCCCGGTGTTATATCACAGCGCCCCCTTTTTTTACCGCCTCCATGGAGACCTGCCATGACCTTGAATACACAGTTGTCACCCTGCTCCATTCTGCTCCTGGCAGGTGGTCGCGGCCAACGTATGGGCGGTCAGGACAAAGGGTTGATCGAGTGGCAGGGCGAGCCACTGATTGCACATCTTCATCGCAAAACCCGTCCGCTGAGCGATGACCTGATCATCTCCTGCAACAGGAACCCGGAACAGTACGCGCCCTACGCCGACCGGCTGGTCCATGACGACGAAGGTGACTTTCCGGGGCCCTTGGCCGGTATTCGTGCAGGCCTGAAGGCCGCTCGCCATGAGTATCTGATGGTTTTGCCGTGCGATGTACCACGCATCGATGCCGCGCTGCTCCACAGCATGCGCGAAGCTGCCAGCCAGCACCCGGACAAACCCATGATGTTGCGTCATGGGGAGCACTGGGAACCGTTGCTCTGCATCATCCCCGTAGCCCTGAGCGAAGCGTTCGAAAAGGCCTGGCAGGAAGGCGAACGCAGCCCGGGCCGCCTCATGCGCAAACTGGGCGCGATTGCCCTGCAATGCCCTGACAACGATCCTCGCCTGGCCAACCTTAATACCCCGGAGTTGCTGAGCGCTCACATCAACGTGTCCGATTGACACTAGCTACGGAACTTGCACGCGTTGTATACGTCTCACGCTCAGTAACCAAAAGAATTCCTATTCGGAGACACACTCATGACACAACGGACCCTCGCCACTTTCATGCTCGCATTGGGCCTCGCGACCCTTGCCGGTTGCGCATCGCCTACTGTGATCACCTTGAATGACGGTCGCGAAATCCAGGCCGTCGACGCGCCAAAATACGATGAAGATTCGGGTTTTTACGAGTTCGAACAACTGGACGGCAAGCAAACCCGCGTGAACAAGGATCAGGTTCGTACCGTTAAAGAGTTGTAACCCTTTCGGCGATACCGGATACAGAAAAGCCCGCATTACGCGGGCTTTTTCATGACTCAAAAACGGCCATCACCATTCCAGGGTGATGGTGCTTTCAAAGTCTCTTTGCTCACCGGTAACCGGGTCCACAAACCGCAGCCCCTGTGCCAGAAGCTTCAACGGGTTGGCATAGTCGTCTTCGACATCCTTGAGCACGTGCGGATAGAACGGGTCATTGCAGATGCTGGCGCCCAGGGCCGTCATGTGTACCCGCAGCTGATGCTTCTTGCCCGTCACCGGGTAAAGCCCGTAGCGCCAGAGATCACCATTCTTCTCCCTGACTTCGACAGCCGTCTCGGTATTGCTGACGCCCGGTCCTTCCTGCATGCGGAAGAAAGGCTCGCCATCGATGAGCCGACTCTTGTGGATCAGGGGAAAGGCTCGTTCAGGTAATGCCCTGGCAATGGCCTCGTAGCGTTTTTCGATCTGTCGCGTGGGAAACAACGACTGGTAGGCGGAACGGCTCTGAGGGTTGGCTGAAAACAGCACCAGCCCCGCCGTATGCCGGTCAATGCGATGCAAAGGCACGAGATGTGGGTTATCGAGGCGGCGGATCAACCTTCGTAGCAGCGTCTGCTCTACGTATTCGCCCGCCGGTGTCACTGGCAGAAAATGCGGTTTGTCGGCCACCACCAGATGTTCATCCGCATACAGAATCGACTCGATCACAGGGATCGGCTTTTCGTCCGGTACTTCCCGAAAATAGTGAATCCGCAAACCTTCCTTGTAAGCAAGATCAAGGGCGATTGGCACGCCATCCCCGTCAAGGACGCGGCCACGAGCAATTCTGTCCAGCCATTGTTCACGACCGATGGCGCTGAAGTGTTCACACAGGCAATCGAGTACGGTCTGCCACGGCCCAGGCGGCAAGTAGAGTGTGCTGGCCTGGTTGTGTGCAGCAGAAAAAGATGAAGTGGGCATACGAACGCTCTGACTCTCAATACAGGGCGGCATTATCCAGCAGTGGCCGGAACGAACCTAGAAGAGAATCCTCAGGCCGGAATTGACTGCGAGCGCGCCGCCGCTTCGGTGAACTCCTTGAGCCAGCGCAATACATCGACCGCTTCCCAGCGCCCCGGATCATAAAGTGCGTACAACAACCCCTGATAGCCCACGACATCCAGCTGCCGGTGATAACCCGCCCGCTGGAAAAGTGCCTCGATTTCGGCGAAACAGGTATTGAAGTGCAGCTTGTTGAACGGAGTTTTCCCTTCCGTGACCAGACCATCCAGTTGCAACTCGAGGACGGCTTCACGCACCACGTCCACCGACATCCGGTTCACGCTGTTCTTCAATTGTTCGACATTGACCAAGATTCTTCCCTCTGACTTCCGGGATCACCTGCCCAATCCCCTACAGGGCAAACATGACAGGCAATCCGAGAAACTGTATGAACATACAGTAACCGAATAACCTGAATTCCGCCAATGACCGAAACGAAGACCGCGACGGATGGGGCTCGGAAAGTGTGTCGAGGTCAGCGCAGGAACGCCACGACCTGCTCGGAATCGAAGGGCCAGGCAAGTTCGGCGCCGTTATCGAGACGTCGCAGTACCGGAATGCGCAAACTGTAAGCTTCGAACCATGATTCGTCCTCAGCAATATCCACCAGCTCGACCATCAGACCGTGCTCGACAAATTCCATCAGCATGGCTTCGGCCACTTCACAAAGATGGCACCCAAGGGTGCCGAAAAGCTGACATTCAGGAGGCATGAGCACAGGACCCGGCAAAGTAGGCGTACATTCTAGGCCCGCGATCAGAAGCAGTCGAGCCACTGCCCCACCCGGCCGGAGAAGGTGGAATTCAAAGGATTTCGGCAAATTCCTGACTCAAATCAGTCGGACTGAACGTCAATTAGGCGACCCTCGCGTCTTTTTTTGCCTCTACGCTAGAGTAGCCAGCGCTTGTCATCGGAGTTTTCGTGTTCGCCAACCTGCTAATCATTCTCGCCTCCTCCCTGGTGGTGATTGCACTGTTCCAGCGCCTGCGCCTGCCACCGGTGCTGGGTTACCTGTGCGTGGGGCTGATGATCGGCCCCACGGCGTTCAACTGGATCAATGAAAGTGAAGAGTTGCCCGACCTCGCCGAGCTCGGGGTGGTGTTCCTGCTGTTCTCCCTCGGGCTCGAATTTTCCCTGTCGAAAATGCTCGCATTGCGCAAAGTGGTGTTCAGGCTCGGCAGCCAGCAAGTGCTGGTCACCACGATATTGCTGGGGAGTTTGCTGATGCTGTTCGGTATGTCGGCGACGCCTGCGCTGCTGCTCGGAGCCGGTCTGTCGTTATCTTCCACGGCCATTGTCAGCAAAGAACTGGGCAGTCTTGGCGAGATTTTCAGCAGCCACGGCCAGAATGCCATCGCCGTATTGCTGTTCCAGGACATCGTGGCGGTGTTGCTGTTGACCCTGGTGCCGGTGTTCGCCGGCAACAGCGATCAGGCCTGGTACTGGGCGTTACCGGTGACGCTCGGCAAGACCGTTGTGCTCTTCGTCGGTCTGCTGATGGCCAGTCGCTGGTTGCTGCCACGGTTGTTCCATGAAGTGGCGGCCGCCCGTTCCGCAGAACTGTTTGTACTGTTGGCACTGGTGATTGTTTTACTGACGGCCTGGCTCACTCACCTGCTCGGACTCTCCCCTGCCCTGGGTGCCTTTCTCGCCGGCATGTTGCTGGGAGAAAGCCACTACCGCCATCAGATCGAAGCCGACATCCGCCCGTTCCGCGACATTCTGCTCGGGGTGTTCTTCGTCAGCATTGGCATGCTCATCGATTTGCAGTTGTTCCTCAGCCACGGC
Source organism: Pseudomonas sp. LBUM1651 (assembly GCF_059716135.1). Lineage (NCBI taxonomy): Bacteria > Pseudomonadati > Pseudomonadota > Gammaproteobacteria > Pseudomonadales > Pseudomonadaceae > Pseudomonas > Pseudomonas sp. LBUM1651. Next base: position 4,400,993 of record NZ_CP166805.1, read on the forward strand.
TTGCTGATCCTCGGTCTGACCCTCGGGTTGCTGCTGATCAAGGGTTGCGTGGTCGCGCTGCTTGTCAAATGGCGCGGCAGTGATGTTGAGACTGCCTGGCGCAGCGGTCTGGCACTGGCCCAGGGCGGCGAGTTCTGCTTCGCGTTGATGGCCCTGATGCAACAGAACAAAATGATGCCCACCGACCTCGGCGGGCTGCTGCTGGCCGCGACCTTCTGCTCGATGCTGCTGACGCCGCTGTTGCTGCGTGCGGCGCCCCGCATCGCGACACGTCTGCACCGCAAGCCCAACGAAGAAGCCAAACTTGAGGAAATCAGCGCGCTTAACGCCGATTTGCACAGCCATGTGGTGATCTGTGGCTACGGTCGCGTCGGTCAGTCGATCGGGCGAGCGCTGCGCAATGCGCTGCAGCCCTATATCGCGCTGGACACCGATCCGGTGCGTGTCCAGGAAGCCGCCGTGGGTGAAACCTGTGTGCACTATGGCGACTCACGACGCGGTGAACTGCTGCTGGCGGTAGGACTGGCGCGCGCCAGGCTGCTGGTGGTTGCCGTGGACCAGGCCGATATCGCGTTACTGATTCTCAAGGAGGCGCGCCGATTAAACTCGACCGTTCCAATCCTGGTACGCACTCGGGACGATAGCCAACTGGCCGAGTTGAAAGCAGCCGGCGCCAGCGAAGTCGTGCCCGAATTGCTGGAGTCGAGCCTGATGCTCGCCTCCCACGCGTTGATCATGCTGGGTTTACCCGCGCATCAGGTCCAAGAGCGGGCCGACCAGATACGGCATGACCGCTATCGCCTGCTGCACGGCTTTTATCCCGGCGCCAACGATGAAGAGAACTGACTCAATCCTGGCTCACGGCGCCGATCTTGTGCACCGACAGGTCTGCGCCGTAATACTCTTCTTCCTGGCTCAGGCGCAGGCCATGAAGCGCCTTGATCACGCCATACACCGCGAAGCCACCGGCCAGCGCCACGACCACGCCCAGCGTGGTGCCGATCAACTGGCTGATCAGGCTCACGCCGCCCAGACCACCCAAAGCAGTTTGGCCGAAGATGCCGCAAGCGACTCCGCCCCAGACACCGCACAGACCGTGTAATGGCCAGACACCCAAGACGTCATCGATGTGCCATTTGCCTTGGGCAGCAGTAAAACACCAGACAAACAGCGCCCCGGCGATGGCGCCTGTCGCCAGCGCTCCTACCGGGTGCATCAGATCGGAACCGGCGCAGATTGCCACCAGCCCGGCCAGCGGGCCGTTATGCAGAAAGCCCGGGTCATTGCGCCCAACGATCAACGCCGCCACGGTGCCACCGACCATAGCCATCAGCGAGTTTACCGCCACCAGCCCGCTGACCCCTTGCAAGGTTTGCGCGCTCATCACGTTGAAACCGAACCAGCCAACGATCAGGATCCACGACCCCAACGCCAGAAACGGAATGCTCGAGGGTGCAAACGCCACCAGTCTTCCGTCGCGATAGCGACCTTGTCTTGGCCCGAGCAACAACACCGCCGCCAGCGCCAGCCAGCCGCCCATGGCGTGAACCACCACCGAGCCTGCGAAATCATGGAAACCGGCGCCAAAGCGCTCCAGCAACCAGGCTTGCAGGCCAAAGTTACCGTTCCAGATCATGCCCTCGAAAAACGGATAGATGAACGCCACGATCAGCGCCGTCGCACACAACTGTGGTACGAACCGCGCGCGCTCGGCGATGCCGCCGGAAATGATCGCGGGTATCGCTGCCGCGAACGTCAGCAGAAAGAAAAACTTCACCAGGCCATAACCATGATCGGCATTGATCACCGCCGCCGGCTGCAGGAAGGTCACTCCATAGGAAATCCAATAGCCTATAAAGAAGTAGGCCAGGGTCGAAATGGCGAAGTCGCTGAGGATCTTCGACAACGCGTTGACTTGGTTCTTTTGTCGAACCGTACCGACTTCGAGAAAGGCAAAACCGGCATGCATGGCCAAAACCATGACAGCACCAATCAAGATGAACAACGTGTTGGAGCTATGGACCAGACTGTCCACAGCGCTTTGCAGATTTTCCATGGTGTTGGCAGACCTGAAGGCGAAAAAAGCACCAAAGCAGTTCGCGCAGACAATTCGCGCACCAAGTTGCAACCTTTCAGGATCTACACATTGATCCTGATGTGCCGCTTTGGCGCACAAGGCGGCAACCTTTGCGCGGGTTTTCATTATTTGAGATAAGGTTTTACTCGATTCCTGCCCGGAAACAGCGCAGTCACGCGGGCCGGCGCACCACGACTTAGCAAAAGTTGTACCAATGATTTGCACTGAACCTTCACGCAAGGCTCATACTCGAACGCAACAGAAGCCACTTACGGAGATCACCAATGGCCAGCATCAAGGCAAAGACTGCTCAAGAAATCCTGATGAACGACTTTCAGACACTGGTCAGCGACACTGAACGGTTGCTGGAACACACCGCAACACTGGCTGGCGATCAGGCTGACGAGTTGCGCGAGCAAATCCACGACAGTCTGCTGCGTGCACGCGAAACCTTGAAACTGACTGAAGACTCCCTGCGCGAACGCAGTAAAGCCGCCGTTACCGCCACCGAAGACTATGTACAGGCCAACCCATGGCAATCGGTCGGGATCGCGGCCGGTGTGGGCTTCCTGATTGGTCTGCTGGCAACCCGGCGCTGATTATGGCGATCGGCGAATCCGGCTCGTCCGCGACGGGCCCAAGCTCTTCACCGCGGCGCCTGGGTGCCGCATTCCTTGGATTGCTGCACAGCCATGTCGAACTGTTCGGCATCGAATTGCAGGAACAAAAAGCCCGCACCGTCAGCCTGTTGCTGTTCGCAGGCCTGGCACTGGTGTTTGCCTTGCTGTTGCTGGTGGGGTTGTCGACGCTGGTGTTGATCCTGTTTTGGGACACTTATCGCCTGCCTGCCATCATCGGGCTCTGCGTGTTCTACACCCTTGCCTGCATCTTCTGCGGTATGCGTCTGAGGGCGGCGATCTTTGATGAGTCCTCGCCCTTCCACGGCACCCTGGAAGAATTGGCCAATGATCGGGAGCGCCTGCTGCCATGAACCTGCCTGAACTGCCTCACAACAGCTCGCGCACGGAAATGCGCAAGGCGCTGATTCGCCTGCGCATGGAAATGCATCGCCAGGAAATTCGCCACGAATCCGCGCAACTGCTGCAACCCTTGCAGCGGGTACGCGGGATGACGCAAAACCTGCATGACGGCTTCGGCATCAAGCATGCCCCGCTCTGGGGCATGGCGGCCGTGACCCTGCTGGGCTTTTTGACCGGCAAGGGCACCAGGAATGGCGGCGTGAGCAGCCTGACACGACTGGTTCGTCTGGGCACCACATTAGGGCCGCTGATCAAGCTGATCATGCAAGGCAATTCGCCCAAACACTGAAGCCCCTATCTGGCTGCATTCTTGCAACATCACCGGGATGAGCCTCTTTATCGAGAGGTTCAGACCTGCGTGCCTACCCGACCATCGGGTGTCATCCAAAAACAAGACCTACTAAGGAGGCCTCGTGATCGACGGGCAACCGCTTGCCTGCTTTCAACCGTTCATCGATACCGCCACCGGCCGTATCGCCGGCGTCGAGGCATTGGGTCGACTGCGTCAGGCCGACGGTCAACTGGCCTCCGTGGGACCGCTGTTTGCCGACCCGCGCACCCCGGCCATCGCCCTCCGCCGCCTGGATCGCCAGATCCGTGATAACGCCCTGAGCCGTTTGCACGAAGCGCCCGCCGACTGGTTCCTCAGCCTGAACATGTCGCCTCGCTGGATCAGTCGCTTGCGCGCGGACCAGGCGCTGCCCAGCCTCAAGCAATTGAATCGGCATGGCGTCGCCCCACAGCGAATCGTTTTCGAAATCACCGAACTGGACGGCGACATCCAGCGCCTGGCAGACGTGGTTGCGCGATATCGGCAAGCCGGTGCGCGGATCGCCATCGATGATTTCGGTGCCGGTTACTCACAACTCGATCGTGTGCTCGCTCTGCAACCGGACATCCTCAAGCTGGATATGCGGCTGTTCCAGGCCGCTGCGTTGGGCGGGCCCAGCAGTGACGTGGTCAAGGCCCTTGCGCAAATGGCGGAAAAAACCGGTTGCTGGATCATTGCAGAAGGAGTGGAAACCGAAGCGCAACTGAATTTTGCCCTGGAGTGTGGTTCGCGCTACGTGCAGGGTTTCCTGTTCGCCCGCGCGCAAGCCGACTTCTTTGCCACCGACGCTTTTGTCGAGCGCTTCGCCCAACTGCGTCAGCGCTATGTCCAACAGAAACTGGCTGAACGCGGCCGACTGATGATCATGCGTCAGCAACTCAGCGAGCTGATGGCGATCCTGCAAACGTGGGCCCAGGCATGCGCGCCGCTCAGTGCCTTGCCACAGCTGGACGCCTTTCCCTGGCTGTTGCGCTTCTATCAATGCGATCGTCACGGCACGCAACTGACGCCGAACCTTGAATGGCGCAACAATGGCTGGGAAGCCGACGATCGCTACCTGGGACACAACTGGTCATGGCGTCCGTACTTCTATCATTTGTTGGCAGAGGGTTGGGATGAGCGCCGGCTGACGCTTTCCAACACTTACCGTGACGCCACCAGCAACCAGTACTGCCTCACTGCCGGACAGTTTTTCAACAACGGCGAGCGACTGCTGCTCATCGATATCGACGCCGCCGGGCTGTAGGAGCCGAGCTTGCTCGCGATGAGGCCAGTTCACTCGATACTGCAGCGCCTGACGCGCCGTCATCGCGAGCAAGCTCAGCTCCTACAGGTGTATGCGTGTTTTTCCCTTGCAGGCCATGGCGCGAACCCGGAAGCTTAAGGCTCAGTCACCTGACGGAGAGAACCAGCCTTGGATTGGCAAACCCTGCTCACCCGCGAACGCCTCGGAAAGCCTCTGCACAGCCCGGAAGAACTCGGCCGCAGCCCTTTCCACAAAGACCACGACCGCATCATTTTCTCGGGCGCGTTTCGCCGCCTCGGGCGCAAGACCCAAGTCCATCCCGTCACGAGCAACGATCATATCCACACGCGCCTGACCCACTCACTGGAAGTCAGTTGCGTCGGCCGTTCGCTGGGTATGCGCGTCGGCGAAACCATCCGCAGCGCGCTGCCCGACTGGTGCGAACCCAGCGACCTGGGCATGGTGGTGCAATCGGCTTGCCTGGCCCACGACATTGGCAATCCACCCTTCGGTCACTCTGGTGAAGACGCTATCCGTCACTGGTTCCAGCAAGCCGCCGGCCGTGGATGGCTGGAGGCAATGAGCGAAGTCGAACGTAATGACTTCCTCAACTTCGAAGGCAATGCCCAGGGCTTCCGGGTGCTCACCCAGCTGGAATATCACCAGTTTGATGGCGGCACCCGGCTGACCTACGCCACGCTGGGTACCTACCTGAAATACCCATGGACGGCCAAGCACGCCGACTCACTGGGTTACAAGAAACACAAGTTCGGTTGTTATCAGAGCGAACTCCCGCTGCTGGAGCAGATCGCTCATAAACTCGGCCTGCCGCAACTTGAAGAACAACGCTGGGCACGCCATCCGCTGGTGTATTTGATGGAGGCCGCCGATGACATCTGCTATGCGCTGATCGACCTCGAAGATGGCCTGGAAATGGAGTTGCTGGAGTACGCCGAAGTCGAGTCCCTGTTGCTGGACCTGGTGGGCGACGATTTGCCGGAGACCTATCGTCAGCTCGGCCCGCGGGATTCACGTCGGCGCAAACTGGCCATCCTGCGGGGCAAAGCCATCGAGCATCTGACCAACGCCGCAGCCCGCGCCTTTGTCGAGCAACAGGACTCGTTACTGGCCGGCACGCTGCCTGGCGATCTGGTGGAACACATGCACGGTCCCGCCAAACGCTGCGTATTGAATGCCAAAGACATGGCGCGCAAAAAGATCTTCCAGGACAAGCGCAAGACCCTGCACGAGATCGGCGCCTATACCACGCTGGAAATCCTGCTCAACGCGTTCTGCGGCGCCGCGCTGGAACAGCACAACGGTCGGACGCCGTCCTTCAAGAGCCGTCGCATCCTTGATCTGTTGGGCAACAACGCGCCCGACCCTCACGGCCCGCTACACACTTCGTTCCTGCGCATGATTGATTTCATCGCCGGCATGACCGACAGCTATGCCAGCGAAATGGCGCTGGAGATGACTGGCCGTTCGAGCCACTGAAAGCCCAAGTGCGTTCAGCATTCGCCGAATTCCCCTACACCTCACACCGAGCAAACTGATCGATTGCTCGCCATTCTCGCGAAATAATGACAGGCCCCTCTGTATGAGAGTTAAAGCGTGAGTAATCCCAGGTTCGAAGACGAATTGCGCATCCTGCTGGTGGAAGATCATCCCTTTCAACTAAGGGCGACTCAGTACTTGCTTGAAAGTTACGGCGTCAAGCTTCAATAAAAATTGAACCAAAGTCATCTTCGATGGTGATTAGAAATTAAAATCAAATTATTAGATTTTAAACCAGCGAACATGTCTCCTGAGGCTTCGGTAAAGCTACGCGGGGACGACGACTTTGCAGGGTAAAAGGCAGGCCCCTTAATTAGGAGTCTTCAGTATCGGCGGTATGGCACGTTGAAAGGCAGCAATCGGGCCAGGAGCAGACGGTCGCAGCGTCTAGAAAGTCGTCAGAGGGGAGGAGTATTAGTGACTTAGACGAGATTGATATGGCCTAGGCGGCCAAGAGTACAGAAAACAAATCTGTCCCCTTTAGATCCGTTTTTGAGGGTAGAGGGAAAGGTGACAAAGAGCGGCTATGACGGCGTCGCCTCAGGCCAGCCCAGCATCGCCGGCCCGGTGAGGACGAGTGCACCAAATCCGCCCCAAGTCTACAAGCGGTCACCGACTTAATCGTTGTCAGTTTTGTAGCTGTATTGATTGGTGACTTCTTTAGTGTGATAGAAAGTGGTGACATTGTTTTCGATCAGATTTGCCTTGAACGTGGCATTGCATTCGGTCTGGTCATATCGTCGCCACGCTGGATGATTCACCGGGCCCACTTCACAGCGGCATGAGAACTCCCTTACGCCACGGATCTGAGCGTTCACTCGCTCTTCCAAATCGCTGCATGAGTAGTTTGGGTCAGCCGGCATCTGCCACCAATACGCTGTAGCTTTTTTCCAGGCTGCTAGGTATGCAACATTCGCAGCCTCCTTAGCCGCTGCCCGCTCGGCCACGCCGAACTCTACGTCCACGCGTTTGCTGGTACCTGCGACTATTCGTAAGGTTTTTTCGAACACACGCTTTTGCCCGTCGACCACCCGCACTTCGACCGTTCCAGAGCGCACTTGTACATCCAGTGAGCATTCGCCCTTGAATTTGCCGTTGATGAAAACTTCGGCGTTTTCGCCTTCCTCGTCGCAACTGATACGCAAAGTTGACATGTCATTCGCAGCCAAGGCGTTGCTCATACTGAAGAGGCACGCCCAGCTAAACAGCACGCTAATGATGTTTTTCATACTGATTTATTTCCTGAAAATACTGTGAGGGTTTAGCCAGGAATGCCCGACCAGAAACGGCGTATATCCCGGTTCCAGGTAGCATGGCCAGTGTCGCCCGGCTTCAGTTGTTTGCCGCAGCGATAAAGCCAGCCGGAGACGCTGCCACGTTTTTTTACCCGAGTGCTAGTCAATGTAATGCTAGTAGGCACCAACAAAGATGGCTTGGGACATCCGACCCCCGAAATCTGACCGGCCTGATCTTTCTCAGCGAGAGTGGTTTCGTCACCTGGGCCGTCACACAACCACCCGCCTCGTTTAGTCTGCCAGCAAAACGCCAGGGCTTCGTGTTGTGTTGATACCTCAGTCGTCTTAACTGGTTTGACAGACTTTGCGGCGGGTGGCGATGCTGGTGGTGATGAAACTGCAACTGGCTGCACCACCTGAGGTTTCGCCTGGTCATACACCACCGGTTTACGTACCGGCTCTGCGCGCTCAGCCCCTGGGGCGCGGCGTTGCTTTTCGGCCAAGCGTTCCCGCGCATACTGTTTTTCTGCAAGTTGGTTGGCTAGTTGCTGGTTCATTTGCGCGCCAGCGCTGCGGATTGCATCGGCGGCGCTAGGCTGGTTGGCCGCTTGGCTGGCGTCATCATCAATGCGAGCCTGGCGTACGGCTTGACGACGCTGTTCTTGCGCACGGATAACTGCTCGCTCGTTCGCAGCCTGTTGTTCACCATTATCTGTCGAGCTCGGCATTCCGGCGTTGCGAAGCTGCTCGACCAATGCCTTATCGCTACTGCTGCCGGCACGGCGCTTTGCAAGTGTCAGTTGCTCTTCAACACAAGTCGCGTCCTGTACCGTGATGCATTCCCGTGCTCTGGCGATTGCCTCGTTGAACTCGGCTTTATCGAGGTTATCTAGGTCAGAGGCGACGACCGCTTGAGACACCTGGAAAGTAATGAGCAGTAGCAGCAACAAAACGCTGCAATCAGATAGGCGCGCAAACACCATTGATGGTCGTCCTAGATCAATATTTGATCAGTATTTGATGAAAATGGTTTAGGTACACCCTATGTGCATTAGTGGCAACACACCTCTAGATCATAGCATTTGAGACAACGATGTGCGGTGTTTTGAGTTCGAGACCAAGGCTAAAATCAATGATGCCACAAAGGAGCGGCGGCAACTCTAGTGATTGCCTATGTAGGTTTTCGACAGAGCCCCTCAATCGCTCCAACTTCCATCTAAGTGGCAGGTCAATTCGGCTGCTATGCTGAACTCTTCATGGAGGAAACCCGATGCCGAACTCAGACCTGCTCCCTTCCCTGCTATTCAAGATCAACGAAAACCAGCTCGCCCTTGAGGCCGCCATCATGGAGCTCACAAACTGGGTCGAGCAGCGTGGTTCAGCGGCGGTTGCCGCTAACATCCGGGGCGCCCTGGTTGCGATTGATCGTAACGAGGAGTTCATCAAGATGACGCTAGCGGTACTGATGACGCCTGAATGATCGCAATTGGCCTGAAGCTTTAAAAATTCATCGCTAAAAGCCAAGACACATTACATAAATTCAGCCTTTGGAGTTGACATGATTAAATTTACGATGGCAACTGGCATCCTAACCATTTCTGTAGGATTACTCCTTGCTCTTCCTTCACTTGATGCTAATGCAGCAGAACGATGGAAACTTGTTAGTTATAACCATAAAGGAGATCCAAAACGAAACGTTGAATCTAGCTATCCCTCAGAGCAAGAATGCAGGGCTGCGAGAGCGCACTATAACGCCACCCATGGAGATCGCTTCTCTACTTGTGATAGGGCCTAAATGGGTACGATTGTGGCTCTTCGGGAGTGATTCAACCGGATATTTTTGCGGCGTGCAGGTGTTGGACTGACTCATGGCTACTTCAGGCGTTCCCTAAGGCAGGGGAGAGTCATTGGTAGCCTTGGACCCTTTACTTCATTCGCCGCCGTTTATCTCCGGCTTCCCAAGCTGATAACGAGGGTTCGATTCCCTTCACCCGCTCCACTATTTCCAAGGCCTCCAGCCTTCCTCGCTTCAACAAGGTGTCTGTTAAGGTGTCTGTTTCTGGTTTCTCAGATTCAGAACGGATAGAAACAGAAACCTACAATTCGAAGATGCACAGCCTTTCGGACCATTTCCGCACCGTGCCGCCCTATCCCCGCTCACAATCGATCAAGCCCGATAGCTCTACTCATCATCCGTCTTGTGCTGTAGTCGTTCACTGCGCTCACTGGAACCGGCTGAAGCGGGCATTTAATCAACGCAAAAGGCTGGCCGTACGCGGGGAAAATTTAGTCTTCTCGCCCTGTGTAAGTAGATTTACGTGTAGGAGACAGGAAAATACTTGCATACGGAAAATGCATATCTATGTATGGTTTTTACCTAGCTAAAGCTCTTTACAATGCTTGGATGCACAGCTTTTTTTGGTGGTTTTGAACTTTCTGTCGCATTTAGCAGTTGATCTTAGCGCGACGCCGACTTGGTCTCCTGGCCTGATTTCATAACGCGACCGTGCTGTGTATAGATACGTACGGCTCACAGTGAAACTCCTGCACTCCATAACTACGATGCGCAATCGTTAGCTTAGCCTCTTTAGTAGATACGCTCTAACCCCGAAACAAAAAAATTGCTTGCCAGCGCCCTTGATTGGCAAGTTTATAAAGCAGGAGTACATAAATGCTACAGGTAACTATTCGAACTCGGCTTCTTGTTCTCGTAGGCACTATGCTGCTTGGTTGCATAGTGATCGGTGTTGTGGGAGAGAGTGCCCTGCTCCGCAGCATCGCTGGCCTCAATACGGTTTATCTGGACAGGGTCGTTCCCCTGCGTGATCTGAAAGTCATCGCCGACCTGTACGCGGTGAAGATTGTCGATAGCAGTCACAAGGCACGAAGCGGTCAGCTTACCTTTTCCCAAGCTGAGCTTGACGTGAAAGAGGCGGATCGCGAAATCGACAGGCTTTGGTCAGCTTACCAAAAGACCAACATGATCGAGGTAGAGCAACAATCAGTAGAGGAACTCTCAACGTTCGTTGAAGCGGCTCAAGCTCCTATTGAACGCTTAAAAGATATGCTGGGTAAGAGCGACAAGGCTGCACTTGATCATTTTGTTGAAAATAAATTGTATCCAATGATTGATCCTCTTTCGGACAGATTCAGTAAACTGATCAATATTCAATTGGAAGAATCGAAGCGCGTCTATGACGAAGCCATCGAATTGTACGAATTCACCACGATCATGTTCGTGATATTGCTACTGGGTGTTCTGATTTGCGGTAGTCTTTTTGCCACACTGCTGATACGTAGTATTACTCGGCCTTTGGCGACGCTCAAAGACGCGGCTGCCCGAGTGGCGTCAGGTGATCTTAGTCAAAAGATTCTCGTGCATGGCAAGGATGAGGTCACTGAAGTACAGCAATCGGTGCAGACGATGCAAGCCACATTGCGCAATACGCTGCAAGATATCCAAGGTTCTGCGACTCAGTTGGCATCCGCCGCCGAGGAGCTTCAGGCTGTCACCGAAGGTACAGCGCAGGGCATCCATCAACAAAATGAAGAGATGCAGATGGCGGCGACGGCCGTGACCGAAATGTCAGCGGCGGCAGATGAAGTCGCTAACAGTGCCAGCCGCGCTTCCGACGCCTCGCGTGTGGCGATGGAGTTGACCGATGGCGGGCGCAAGCAGGTCGTGCTCACTCGTGAAACCATTGATCAGCTCAGCAACAAGCTCAACTTCACCACCGGCACGGTGGTCCGATTGGCTGAGGAAGCATCGAATATCGGTCGTGTGTTAGACGTGATTCGTGCTATTGCGGAACAGACCAACTTACTTGCCCTCAATGCGGCCATCGAAGCGGCACGAGCCGGTGAGGCGGGCCGTGGCTTCGCGGTAGTTGCAGATGAGGTTCGCAATCTGGCCCAGCGAACACAAACCTCCACCCAAGAAATTGAAAAAATGATTTCCGCGATCCAAAGCGTCACCCAAGAGGGTGTGCGCGATATGCAGCACAGTGGAGAGTACGCAGCACGCAGCCAGGCATTGGCCAGTGAAGCTGACGAGGCATTGACACTGATAGCCGAACGGATCACTGAAATCAGCGGGATGAATCTGGTCATTGCCAGCGCGGCCGAAGAACAGGCTCAAGTGGCACGTGAGGTCGATCGCAATTTGATCGCCATCCGTGACATTTCCGATCAGAGCAATGATGGCGCACAGCAGACTTCGGTAGCCAGTGGTGAGGTGGCACGGTTGGCCACAGGCCTGAACAACTTGACAAGCCGATTTCGGATGTAGTCAGTCACTAACTGACAAGACTCGGTTTTCGCGAGCCTGTGCGCCATTAATCTTCACAAACTGGGTGGCCATAAGACCACCGCCAGTACTCTGGGACAACCACTTTTTGACCAAAATCACATTGCGAAATTTGAAGCAGGAAAAGCACAGGCTGCGGGCGACACACGAAATGCATCAGTCTCACCAAGTAAGGTGCTGTTGTGAACTCGCGGAAAGGCAAATAGACCAAAGCTGGGCCAACCATTTAATTGGCCCAATCTCTTTCGCGGTTAGGGCAGGCGGAGGACTTAATTTTTTTACGAAATTTTAGGGGCAGATTCTTAAGACCGACGCACGTCACCTGCACGACGGTTTTTGGCGATCTTTACGACTTGCAGTGACCACAATTGCGATGGTTTCGAATAACGGCCAATCGGTACCAAAGGGCAGTCATACCGAGTTTTACAGGTAAATCAATACCAGCCCTTTTCTTTACTGTGTAGAAGATTTTACCTATAGATATACGGTATTTCGCGACACTGCCTTGCCCTATCTAGCCAATCAGTATTTCTACGGTCTTTTCTGTCCCGTAGTTTCTTAAGCGTACAGCCTCCAATGCATGTTCAAACGAGCGCCCACTTTATGCGGCAATCTTCACGTCTCGCGTCTTCACCCAACATCATATCGATGTGAGGTTGACCGCCGAATGAATCAAACTGCACAGAACTTTCAAACTTTGCTCGCATTGCGTATTGCGCTCTTGGACGACGCTATTGCCGCGTTCCATAAATGCCGACCATGCCTGAACGAGAGGAGATGTCGATTATTGAACCTTATCTTAGATGTCGCATTGCGCAAAAGGCGTATTTACAGAAAAAGAAGCCGACGACACATTGGCTCGATGTGTAAATTAAATGTTCCACACATTCGGAGAGCTGAATGCCTGTTTCGGCCAACACTGCCGAGCACTCGGTACGAGTCGGTGCACCGCGGTAACAACAGACTGATGCCGTAAGCTTTCGATCAAAAGCAACAACGCCGTTTTTCGGTGTCCAGACACAACGCCCGATGGGATGCATCGAGCGTTGTGATAGGCAGATGCATGCCTATTTCAGGGCTAGACGATTCTGTTTATTGAGGACCATTAAGCAGAACCCATTGCTGGTTTTGCACGCTGACAAGCGCACGGGCGCGTTGGTCGTGCCCGAAATGGTCAGTTGGGCTTAAGTTGTAAACCCCATGGGTACCAACGACGTTGTCGGTTTTTTCCAGCTGGTCACGCAAGATTTGACGGAATTCGGGGCTTCCGGGCTGGGCGGCTTGCAGTACGCCAGGTATTGCGGCTTCCACCAGGCGCATGGCGTCATACAAATAGGCTCCAAAAGGAGAAAGGCTATTGGCACCAAACTGTGCCTCATAGCTTTGCGCGTATTGGCTCGCGATTGCCTTTGAGGGATGGTTGTCGGGTAGCTTGTCCCACACCACTACCGGTCCGACGGGCAGGATGGCCCCGTCGAGGGCTTTGCCGCCGATCCGCAGAAAGGCGCCATTGGCCGCGCCATGAGTGTGGTAAATCGCGCCCTTGTAGCCGAGCCTGCGCAGTTCGGTATGGGGTAGCGCAGCGGGAGCTCCGGCAGCACCAATCAGCACTGCGTCAGGGCGTGCGCCGATCACTTTCAATGCCTGGCCACTGACAGAGGAATCGGTGCGGCTGAAGCGCTCATCGCGCACCAGCGTGATGCCGGCTGCGGGAGCCAATTCGCCGAGTGCCTTGAGCCAGTCCTCACCCCAGACGTCGTTGAAACCGATGTAACCCAGTGTTTTGACGCCGTTGTGCTGCATGTGCTCGATGAGCGCCTTGGCCATCAGGGTATTGGTTTGAGCGATAGTGAAGATCCAATGATTCTCGTTGTTTTGCGGGACGTAAGGAGCAAGGGCGATCTGCGCCGTACCGCTTTCCTTGGCGACTTGGGCGACCGCCGAAGAGGTTGGCACCGTGGTGGAGCCGATCAGCAGGTCAACAGCATTTTCGCTCACCAGTTTGCGAGCGTTCTTGGTGGCCGCGGTACTGTCGCTAGCGTCGTCAAGGACAATGTAATTAACGGTTTGCCCAGCGATCTGTTTGGGCAGTAGTTGCACGGTATTACGTTCTGGAATGCCCAGAGAGGCTCCAGGTCCGGTTGTCGAAAGGATGATGCCGATAGAGATGTCGGCATGAGCTGATGTTGTCATCACTGCAGCAAAAAACAAGGCGATGTGGCGTTTCATGGAAGCTCCAGGTGGTTTTGTTGTTCTAGGTGCGGGGGAACTCTGATCAGCAGGTTTTTACTTTCTCAGGCATCTACTGCCTCAGTTTTTGGGGGGCCGAATGTAGTGGGTTTACGGCCCAGGTAGGTCTCAATGACTTTTGGATTCTGCGCCAGGTCTTCAGCTCGACCTTCCAGAACCAATTCGCCTAGCTCCATGACATACCCGTAGTCCGAAATCTTGAGCGCAGCTCTTGCGTTTTGCTCCACCAAGAGAATCGAAACGCCGCTGCGTCGCAGGTTCTCGATAATCGAGAACGTCTCGTTGATCACCCTCGGAGCAAGACCCAGGCTGGGTTCGTCGAGCATCAGCAATCGGGGTTTGCCCATCAATGCGCGTCCAATGGCAAGCATCTGCCGCTCGCCGCCGGAGAGGGTGCAGGCTGCCTGCTGGCGACGCTCATACAGTCGCGCAAACAAACCGAACACCTCATCCAGGCCCTGGTCGTGATCCCGCAGACCGCGACGGTGGCGACTGAATGCGCCCAGCCGAAGGTTGTCCTCCACGCTCATCGGGCCGAACAGTTCGCGGCTTTCCGGCACCAGCGCCATGCCCATGCCAACACGTTGCGCAACGCCCTTGTGGGCCAACAGCGGTTGGCCCAAGTAGCGCACTTCTCCGGAAGCGGGCAGCAAACCCATGAGAGCTGCCATCAAGGTGGTTTTACCCGCCCCATTCGGACCGATCAGGCTGACGATCTGGCCTTCCTCGACATGCAGGTCGAGCTTGCGCACGGCTTCGACCTTGCCATGACTGACCGATAGGTTACGTACTTGCAATAGATGGCTCATTCCACCCCTCCGAGATAAGCGGCCAGCACCGCCGGGTTGTCCTGTATTTCTTCGGGGGTCCCGGCAGCAAGACGCTGGCCGAACTCCATCACAACGACGTGGTCAGCCAGGCGCATGACGAAGTCCATGTCATGCTCCACCAACAGCACGCCCAGGCCTTCGCTGCGCAATTGTTCGAGCAGACCGGCCAACGCTTGTTTTTCGCCATATCGCAAACCCGCCGCGGGTTCGTCGAGGAGCAACAGCAAGGGATCACTGCACAGCGCACGAGCGATCTCGACAATGCGCTGCTGTCCCAGAGCGAGGCTGCCGGCAGGCGTATGGACGAATTGACCGAGTCCGACGCGTTCGATTTGTCGCGCGGCTTCGGCGAGAATTCGTTTTTCTTCCTCGCGCTCTGCGTGCAGCAATGAACGCAAGAGTCCTGCGCTTGCCCGGCTATGGGCGCCAAGAGCGACATTCTCCAGAACACTCATTTCCGGCAGCAGCCGCACGTGTTGGAAGGTGCGGCTCACGCCCAGCCTGGCGATTTTGCGTGGTGGGAGGCCGTCGATGCGCTGGCCCAGAAACAGGATCTGTCCAGCAGTGGGAGGTAATACCCCGGACAACAGGTTGAACAATGTGGACTTGCCCGCGCCGTTCGGGCCGATCAGCGCTGTGATTTCGCCTGATTTGACCGATAGGCTCATATCATTATTTGCGACAAGCCCGCCGAAACGCTTCACCAGGCCTTCGGCTATCAGCAGCGGGGCGCCGTTCGTGGGTGGCTGGCGCCGAGGCAATGCAGTTGCATCGGCGAGGGGCAGGATGGAAGCGCGAAGTGTCGGCAGGCGATTGCGCAAAAGTGGAATCAGACCTTCCCGGGCATACTGCAGTACAAGAATCACCAGCAGACCGAAGAAAATCATTTCGAAGTTGTCGGCATGCCCGAACAACATCGGCAACACGTCTTGCAGCACCTGCTTGATCAAAGTCACCAGCGCCGCACCAACCAGCGCGCCCCATAGGCTCGCAGTGCCACCCAGGACGATCATGAACAGGTATTCGATACCCATGTTCACCGAGAAAGGTGTCGGGTTGACCACTCGTTGCATGTGCGCATATAGCCAGCCGGAAAGCGATGCGAGCAAGGCTGCCAGTACGAATGCGATCAATTTGCTGCGTGCCGTGTTCACACCCATGGCCTCAGCCATGCCGCCGGCTTCCTTGAGACTGCGGATCGCGCGACCCTGGCGACTGTGCAAGAGATTGTCGAGCAGCCAGATGCTGGCAATCAACAAGACTGCGATCAGTAGGCTGAAATCTGCCGCGCTGTCGATCCGCCAGCCAAACAACGTGATGGTTGGCAGGTCCTGAATGCCGCCAAAACCTCCCAGCCCCGGCAGATTGCCAAACAGGTAATAGATCGCCAATCCCCAAGCCAGGGTGCCGATGGGCAAGTAGTGACCCGCCAGGCGCAAGGTCAGTAGGCCGAGTACCAGGGCAACGACAAGGGTCATACTCAAGCCGGCCAGAAGCCCTAGCCAGGGTGATAACCCCAGCGTGGTACTGAGTACCGCAGTGGCATAAGCCCCGATGCCGACGAATGCTGCCTGGCCGAACGACGTCAGGCCACAGACCCCCGTCAATAACACCAGGCCCAACGCAACCAGACTGTACAAGCCGATGTAGTTAAACAGGCTGACGTAAAAGGACGGCAATATCTGAGGGGTGATACAGGCCGCCAAGAGCAGAAAAAGCAGCGGTATGAGACGACGGGCCATTAGTGTTGCTCCTCAATGTTGGGGTGTTTCAGCGAGAGCCAGAGCAACACGGGTATGACCAGTGTAAAAACGATGACCTCCTTGTAAGCCGATGCCCCGAAGGTCGCGAAACTTTCCAGCAGGCCTACCAGGAAGGCACCTGCCGCGGCCAATGGATAGCTGATCAGACCGCCCATGATTGCGGCAACGAAGCCCTTGAGGCTGATGAGGAAACCGGAGTCGTAATACAAAGTTGTCAGTGGACCGATGAGGATTCCGGAAATGGCCCCGATGAATGCTGCCAGCGCAAAAGCGCTCTTGCCGGCGAGTTGAGTGGGTATGCCCACCAGTTGCGCGCCAGTGCGGTTGAATGCAGTGGCTCGCAAGGCTTTGCCATACAAACTGCGGCCAAAGAAAACGTAAAGCAGGCCGATCAATAGCAATGCACAACCAACCACCAGCAGACTTTGCAGGCTGATCGACAGTTCACCGAGCATCAGACCGGCATCACTGTAAGCCTCGGTTCTCACGCCCTCAGCACCGAACATCCACAAGGCTGCCCCGATCAGCACGATGTGCACAGCGACCGAAATGATCAGCAGCAGTAACACCGAACTTTGAGCTACGCGCTGATAAACCAGCCGGTATAGCAGCGGTCCCAACGGTGTAACGATTGCCAGTGCAAAAATGATCTTTACCAGACCTGGAAGGCTTTGCAGGTCAAAGGTCTTGAGCATTACAAGCAATGCAAATGGCAGTGTCAGGTAGCTGAGCGCGATTCGTGGCAATTGCCATGGCTGGCGGTGTTTCAATGCGATTGCACTGTCGAGCAGGCATGCCGCGATTGAGCAGCCGATCAACAACCACAACGTGCCGGGTAAAAGGCCGGACTGGAGAGTGGCTAGCGTCAGGGCGCTGAAGGTAACGAACTCGCCCTGGAAAACCAGGATCGTGCGGGTCACCGAAAACACCAGAACCAGCGCCAGAGCCACCAACGCATAGATGGCGCCTGTGGTCAGCCCGTCCTGGGTGAGAAATGCCAAAATCGAAAAGTCCATGAGTGATCCTCAGTGGAATGCGAGCAGGACGGAGGTGGCTTCGAAGCGCGGAGCGCTGTAGGTGCAATAACCACATGAATGGCCAGGGAGAAGCGCCGATTTCATTCGATTTCGATGTGTCGGAACGGTGCATACACGCTGCTGCATGATCAGTAATCCAATGTTGTTGTTTTTGTTGTGGTAGTGGGAGCGCAGGCGTCAATTGCTTCAGCCTCTCCACCTCGCTTGTCCATGTTGGAATCAGGAATAACCACCGTTATTCGCGTACCTCTACCCAAGCCTGAGTCCAGCGTGAACTCTCCGGCTAAAAGCCGGGCCCTTTCGGCCATGTTCATCAAGCCCATACCCTTGCCGCTCTGCATCACGCCGGCCGTATCGAAACCGCTTCCGTTATCGTCGATCGTCAGGTGAATTCCGTCATTGCGCCGCCTGAGTCTTACTTCGACCAGGCTGGCACTGCCGTGCTTGAGCACGTTGTTCAAGGCCTCCTGGAATATTCGGAACAGCGTGACTTCAACGCAGACATCCGGACGCGGTTCCAACGCGGCACACTCCAACCGGACGCGCAGGCCCTCGGGCATATCAGACGGAATTCTCTCGACCATTCGCTGCATGGCTTCAATCAGGCCCACGCCGTCCAGATGCGCCGGTCGCAAAATGTTCGACAGATCTCGCACCTTGCCCAGCGCCTCGTCGACTACCCGAATCAACGCGGCCTGTCGCTGCTCCTGATCCCCGACAAGATGACGCAGGGCCGAGTTGGCGCTGATCTTGATCAGGGTTAACAATTGCCCCACATCGTCATGCAGTTCACGTGCGAGATGACACCGCTCGCGCTCCTGCAGTTCGATCATCCGCCTGAGCATTTGCGCACAGGCTTTGGGCTGGTCGAGGTCATGGCACAGCCCCTGCGACTCGACAGCATCAACAATAAACATCCGGGCAACCTCACACTCTAAATAGGCACTACCGAGGGACGGCAGTGAGGAACAGGCGCTGATGGCGCCTGCCCGGCCAGTCGCTGCTCGACTACCAAATTGCCAGGGTGTAATCAATGTTCACCCGTGTCTCGTTGTCATCGCGGAAGGTCGCCGCCGGGGCGAAATCGTTGCGATACCAGGCATGACGCAGACGTACGCTGACCCCTTTGAATGTGCCCGACTGCACGACATAGGACAGTTCGACATCTTTTTCGCTTTCACTGAGGTCGTCTCCACCCAAAGCTGTTGGCAGCTGGATATTGCTGCCATTGAGGTAGCGCACCATGCCTTTGAGACCCGGCACTGCGAGGCCCGCAAAGTCATAGTCGTAGCGCACTTGCCAACTACGTTCTTTCGGGTTGATGAACTCGGAGCTGAGCGAGCCCTCGGACACCACCAGGGGTTCAGTCCCTGTCAGATATGGCATCGCGGTGTCGCCATTGAGCTGCATATAGCCAGCGCCCAGGCTGTGGGCGCCCACCGTATAAGTGAACATCGCCCCCAGATTTCGGTTGTCGACATGCCCGGCCTTGGCTGCACCGTCTTCCCCGGTGATGAAGTAGCGGACATCCGTCTTCAACTTTCCAGGACCGATAGGTTGTATCTGCTCGAAGCCGAAGTAGTCCTTGCGATACATTTCGTCCAGCACGGCATGGTAGTACTTCAGTGTCAGGCTATCGGACCATTTGTAATCACCCCCCAGAAAGACAAACTTGTCCGATTCGGCCTTGGGGTTGAAACGGCCATTGGGCGATGCGACGGTCATTTTTTGGTAACTGGTGGAATCGCGCAGGTTGATGCGGTCCAAAAAGCCGACACTCAACGACAGCTTGTCCAGATCCTGCGAGCGCAAATAGGCACCACGAAAGGTCTGCGGCAACAAGCGTGTGGGGCTGGCGAAGGCGATAGGCAGGAATGTACTGATGGTCCCGGCTTGCAGTTCCGTCTTCGAGATTTTCATTTTGCCGGTCAGGCCAAGCTCCGAATAATCGTCGCGCGGCTCTCGGCTGGGCACGTCGTACGGCAGCAAACCTGTGCCCGTACGGTCCGGCGATGAATCGAGCTTGACGCCCAACAGCCCCACGGCATCCATACCGAAACCCACAGATCCCGGGGTGAAGCCCGAACTGTATTTGAGAATAAAGCCCTGGGCCCACTCGCGGGCTGCCGATTGCGCGGAAGTGCCTTTGTAGTCGCGATCGAAGTAGTAATTGCGCATCGTCAGACTGGCTTTACTGTCTTCGACAAAACCAGCGGCCCTTACTTGCCCAGCAAGAACGGAGAGAACAAAACAAACAGCGATACTCGAGGGAACGCGAATTTGAGCTTTCATGGTTTTCTCTATTTTTATTAGTATTGAACGGGGCTTTACTGCAGGCGTGTCCCTGCCGCCGAACCTGTTGAGCGACCACGCAGGCGTGCCCAATCAAGTTCGGGTGTTTCTCGTTCTAATCCGTTAGTTAACGTTGTTGCGTTTATACAAATGCATCAGCGTAGAAATTGGATTCGAGCAACTCTCGCTGCCCAATAAAGTCGCGACGGGCTGAATCCACAACGATCGGTGCACCACAGGCATACACCTCGAAGCGCTTCAACGAAGCAAAGTCGGACAGGACCTGTTGGTGGACAAATCCGCAAGCGCCTTGCCACTTACAGGCATCGTTCGGCTCCGAGAGCACCGGGATGTAGTTCAACCAGGGTGACTCGGCCTGCCACTCGAGCAACTGCTCGTGATGGTAGAGATCCTTGCGCTGCCGGCCACCCCAATAGAGATAAACCGGACGCGTGTTATTACCCTGTTCACGCAGTTGCTCAAGCAACGCCTTGATCGGCGCAAAACCGGTACCACTGGCGAGAAAGATCATCGGTTGATCGTTCTCACGCAGATAAAAAGAACCATAAGGCCCTTCTAGACGAAGCAGTTCGCGCGGTTTCAATGCATTGAATACATGCCCGCTAAAACTGCCCCCTGGCATATGACGGATATGCCACTCAAGTTGATTATCCACTGTCGAGCGCGTCGCCATCGAATAACTGCGACGGCTGCCGTCCTTGAGCAATACTTGCGCATATTGGCCGGGGTAATAATTGAACGTGACCGTAGGCGGCAACATCAGTCGCACGACCATGACATCGTCGGCGACCTTTTCGATGCTGGCCACGCGGGCGGCCGTCTGCTGAATGGAAATGCCGCGCAGTTCGGTGACTTCCGGAGCATCGATGACCAGGTCCGAGGTCGCTTTGGCACAACAGAACAAAGCGAGTCCGGCAGCACGTTCCTCTTCGCTTAGTACCTCCAGCGGGCTATTGGCATGATCGACACTGCCTCTCACCACCCTGCCCTTGCAACTGCCACACGTCCCTTCACGGCAGCTGTGCTTTAGCATCAGCCCGTCCGCCAACGCTCCATCCAGGATAGTCTTGCTCGCATCCAGATCGAATTGTTGCCCAGCTGGTTGAATATCTACGTGATAGGTCATGGCATTTGCTCATTCACTGTGTGATGAAAAATTAACGGCGCTGGGCCGTCAGCAAGTCGAGGGCGACGTCGACGATCATGTCTTCCTGACCGCCCACCATCCGGCGCTTGCCCAACTCAACGAGGATGTCGAGGGTCTTCAGGCCGTACTTCGCGGCGGCGATTTCAGCGTGGCGCAGGAAGCTCGAATAGACGCCGGCATAACCCAGCGCTAGGGTCTCGCGGTCGACCCGTACCGGACGGTCTTGCAACGGACGCACGATGTCGTCGGCCGCATCCATTAGCGTGTAAAGGTCGGTGCCGTGGTTCCAGCCCAGGCGCTCGGCGGCGGCGATGAACACTTCCAGCGGCGCGTTACCGGCCCCGGCTCCCATGCCGGCGAGGCTGGCGTCGATGCGGTCGCAACCTTCTTCGACAGCGGTGATCGAGTTGGCCACCCCAAGCGACAGGTTGTGGTGCGCATGCATGCCGGTTTCGGTTTCCGGTTTGAGCACCGCCTTGAAGGCACGGAAGCGGTCACGGATGTCCTGCATGTTCATCGCGCCGCCGGAGTCGGCCATGTACACGCAGGTGGCTCCGTAGCTTTCCATCAGCTTGGCCTGCGCGGCCAACTGCTCGGCCGGAATCATGTGGCTCATCATTAGGAAGCCGACGGTGTCCATGCCCAGTTCACGGGCGTACTCGATGTGCTGCTTCGAGACGTCCGCTTCGGTGCAGTGAGTGGCGATGCGCACCACTCGCGCTCCTACGTTGTACGCGGCTTTCAGGTCGTGCACCGTCCCGATACCTGGCAACAACAAGGTGGTGATTTTAGCGTGGCTGATGACGTCAGCGGCCGCTTCGATCCACTCAAGGTCGGTGTGAGCGGCGAAGCCGTAGTTGAAGCTCGACCCTTGCAGACCGTCACCGTGGGCGACTTCGATCGAGTCGACCTTGGCCTTGTCCAGGGCGCGGGCAATGTCCTGTACGTTCTGCAGCGAATACTGGTGACGCACCGCGTGGCTGCCGTCGCGCAGGGTCACGTCGGAGATGTAGAGTTTTTTGCCGGGGTTAAAAGTCATGTCGGTTTCCTCAGGCGTTCAGCATCGACTGCGCCATGCGCTCGGCGGTGGCCAAGGCAGCGGAGGTCATGATGTCGAGATTACCGGCGTAGGCCGGCAGATAATGGGCGGCGCCTTCAACCTCGAGGAACACCGAAGTCTTCAGCCCGGAGAACGTGCCCAGGCCCGGGATGTGGAGCGGAGCGTCTTCAGGAATGACGTCGAACTGCACGTGTTGTTTCAGGCGATAACCTGGCACATAAGCCTGTACAGCTACGGCCATCTCGAGAATGGACGCCTCGACCTCAGCCTGATCGGCTGCCTCGGACAACACAAACACCGTGTCGCGCATCATCAGCGGTGGCTCGGCCGGGTTCATCACGATGATCGCCTTGCCCTTGGCCGCGCCACCAATCACTTCGATGGCTTTGGAGGTGGTTTCGGTGAACTCGTCGATGTTGGCGCGGGTGCCGGGGCCGGCAGATTTGCTGGCAATCGAGGCGACGATTTCCGCGTAGTGCACCTTCGCCACACGCGACACCGCCGCGACTATCGGGATGGTTGCCTGGCCACCGCAAGTCACCATATTGACGTTGAGCTGAGCGATGTTCTGCTCCAGGTTGACCACCGGCACGCAGTACGGGCCGATGGCGGCAGGCGTCAGGTCAATCAGGCGGATGCCGGGTTTGATCGAGCGCAGGAACGCGTCGTTCTTCACATGGGCGCCAGCACTGGTGGCATCGAACACAAAGTCGATGTCCTTGAACATGTCCAGGCGGGTCAGGCCTTCAACGCCTTCATGGGTCACGGCCACGCCCATGCGTTGAGCGCGGGCCAGACCATCAGAGGCCGGGTCGATGCCGACCATGACCGCCATTTCCAGGTGCGATGCGTTACGCAGGATCTTGATCATCAGGTCGGTGCCGATGTTGCCGGAACCGATGATGGCGACTTTCAGTTTTCTGGAACTCATTTACTTTCTCCATACGCTTCGTCGAGAAGAATCACGGTCGGGTCCGGCGTCTCGGCATACAGACGCTTGACCGCATCAGCACGCAGTCCAAGTGCAGCACGTTGGTTGATGTAACCCTTGTCAGTAATTTCCCCATCATCGAGGCTCGGCGGCGAGTCGAGGATGACCATGCGCACGGCATGCTGCGAGGACGCAGGAAACTGCCGGGCCAGTGCTTGGATACCCGCACTAAGGGCCTGGCGAATGGCAGGTATTAGCGCCAGTTGTTCAGCGCTCATGCGCTTGCCGGCGGCTCCGGCCAAGGCGCGTAACGCCGGCGTCGGATAGATCAATGCGCCAATCACGTCTCGATCATGTCCGCAAATCACGGCGTCAGAAGCGTAAGGCGCCAAGACACTCACCAGCCGTGGGCGCAACGTGCCAACGGAAACCCATGTGCCCGTGGTCAACTTGAAGTCTTCGGTGACCCGCCCATCAAACACGATGCCTTTCTCCGGGCACTCGGGATCGAGCAGTCGACCGGCATCGCCAATCTGATAGAAGCCCTGTTCATCGAACGCCTCAAGGCTGCCTTTCGGGTCGTTGAGATACTGCTGAAACACTGAGGGTCCGCGTACACGCATTTCCAGCTTGTCGCCGCTGGGCACGAACTTGATCTCTACGCCCGGTACTGGCAGGCCGATGTTGCCTGGTTTGTCCAAACGGTAATGAACATTGGTGAGCACTGGAGAGGTCTCGGTCGCGCCCCATTCGCTGGTAAAGAACAGAGGCTTGTCCCGCACCTTTTCCGCACAGGCCATCAACCTGTCCCAGGTGTTCTGTGGCAAAGCCGCAGCAGCATAGAACAGCATGTCCAGGCGACCGAAAAGTGCTTGCGCCAACTCCTCGTCGCGCTCCAGATAAGGCAGTAGCGCTTCATAGCCACGAGGGACGTTGAAGAACACCGTTGGCTGGACGGATTTGATATTTTCCACGGTCCGCTCGATGCGCCCGGTCACCGGTAATCCATCATCGATATAGAGCGTGCCGCCGTTGCGCAGCACCATGTTGAAGTTGTGGTTCGCGGCGAAGGTATGACTCCACGGCAGCCAATCCACCACGACCATTTCACTGCCTTCGAGGAAGCGCCAGCATTGGGCGATCGATTGCTGGTTGGCGCACAGCATGCGATGGGTATTGATCACCACTTTGGGCGTGCCAGTGGAGCCGGAAGTCAGCATATAGCGGGCGGTGACATCGCCATCGAGGCGCAGAAAGGTCTCCATCACCTGCGCACTTTCGACCCGGTAAAGCAAAGGCAGTGGCAGCGCGCCAGGAACGGCCTGGGCGTTGCGCGCAACGACGACGGGACAGTCCGGTTGAATCAATTCGATGGTGCGGTGATAGGTGTCACCATCGTTGATGAAGATCAACGCCGGTTGCAGCTGCGCCACGATAGACTTGAGCTTGCTGCAGCCGCTCTGTGTATTGCGCGAATACGCGACCGAAACGGTAGCCACCGCAATACCGACATGCATGGCGGCTAGCGTAATCAATGCCTGATCGATGTCGTTTTCCGACAGCACCAGCACCGGTCGACCGGGCTCCGCGTCGAGTTCCAGCAAACCTTGAGCCAGAGCACCGACGCGTTGGCGAACCTCGCTGTAGTTCACGCTGAACCAGACGCCATTTCGACGCTCGGCCAAGTAAGGGCGCAGTGGAGCCTCGCGCGCCCATTGCTCCAGCCACTCGCCGATACAACGGGCATAGGGTTGCAGTTGTTCAGCGGATCGCAATATGAAACTGCCCGCCTCACCTGGCTCGACAATTACTCGAGCAGGTGCCAACTTGGCAGGATCGTCGAAAAAGTCGTACACGGCACGCCCTCACGAGATCAACAGACAGGTCTGCTGTCTCATCATCATTATTTTTGTTGTTACGGGTGCGGGTTCAACAAGCCGGACCCCTGTCGCATGACCCCAAACGGTCAGCGCATCACACTCATACGAATCGACAGCTCACTTCACCCAGCCGGGTCAGTTTCAGGCGCAGGCTGTCACCGGTGCTCACGGGTACCATGGGGCCCAAGGCACCGGATAACAGCACGTCGCCTGCGCGCAGTGGCCGGCCAAATTCGGCCATGGTCCGCGCCAGCCACAAGCAGGCGTCCAACGGGTTGCCGAGACAGGCTGCGCCCACACCGATCGACGCCTGAGCACCATTTTTTTCCAGTAGCATGCCTTCCAGCGCAAGGTCCAGATTGGCCAGGCGCACAGGGCTCTTGCCCAGGACGTAGAGCCCCGAAGAAGCATTGTCGGCCACCGTATCGACCAGGGTGATTTTCCAGTTCTCGATCGCCGAATCGACGATTTCCAGCGCCGGCACCAGGTACTCCACCGCGCTCATCAGCTCGCCCAGTGTGGCGTCCGGATTGGGCAAGTCACGTCCTAACACGAAAGCAATCTCACCCTCGGCTTTTGGCTGAATCAGGCGGGAGCTATCGATGGCCTCGCCATCGCCGTATTCCATATCGGCAAACAACATGCCGAAGTCTGGCTGATCGACGCCCAGCTGCTCTTGCACGGCCAGCGAGGTCAAGCCGATTTTACGCCCGCTGAGACGGCGCCCAGCGGCCAGCGCGGCCAGTGTATTGAGTTCCTGTACGGCATAAGCGTCAGCCAAAGTGGAAATCTGGAAGCGCTCGGAGATACGACCGCACGGGGTTCGCGTCATGCGCGCTTGCGCAAGAACCGAAGCGGCAGCCTGGATGGAATCGTAGTTCATGGAGTAGCTCCTCAACAATTGGTAGTCACCGCTCAATGCGAGCGTTGCTGACTGGTCAGGTAACCCTGATGCAACTCATCGACCAGCTCGGCGACGCTGTAGCTGCGCTTGATCTGCCCTACGCCCTGACCCGCTGACCACACGTGTTTCCACGCTTTGTTGGCGGAGGCAATGTCACCGGAAAAATCGATACGCGTGTTGTTCTCGGCGTCTGGGTCAATACCGGCCTTTTCCAGGGAAGGTTTCATCCAGGTCGCGAGTACGCCACTGACCGCTTTGGTGGTAGCCACGTCATCCATAGAGCAGTCCACCAGCATGTCCCGGTAGGCGTTTTCGACCAGGCTCTCGTGGGCCGCGACCAAACGAGTACCCACCAGGGCAAAATCGCAGCCCAGAACTTGCGCCGCATGGATGTCGCGCCCATTCGAAACAGCTCCGGCCAGACCGAGCGGCCCGTCCCAGAACTCGCGGATTTCCGCGACGAAGGCAAAGGGGTTGTAGCTGCCGGTATGGCCGCCGGCACCATTACAGACCAACACTAGGCCATCGACACCCGCATCGACTGCCTTGCGTGCCAAGGCCGGGGTGATGACGTCAGCGATCACTACACCGCCATAACCATGGACCGTTTCCAGCACACGCTTGGGGCTACCCAGGGCCGTGGACACGATCGGCGGTTGGTAGCGTTTGATCAGTTCCAACTCGGCTTCGAACCGATCGTAGGTGCTGTGCACGATCATGTTCAGCATCCAGGGTGCCCAAACCTGGCCTTGTGTTTTCGCGGCTTCCCGCTCGACAACGATCTGAGTCAGCCACAGATCAAGTTGCTCTACGGTACGCGCATTGGGTGCCGGCATGCTGCCGATAATACCTGCCTGACAACAGGCATTGAGCAGCTGCGGACCGGAAACCAGGAACATCGGAGCGGCCAGCACCGGCATCGGTAAACCAGCGAACAGGTCCAGCAGCTTCTGTTGGGGTGCACTCAAGGAACGGCTGTAGACACTCATGGGTCTTTTCTCTTGTTATGGGTACAACTACAAGGCTGACTTCAGGCCTTTCTGTGACTGGCCGCGCCCGGGCTGCGAACTTCCCAGCCACCATCGCTGTGGATGATGTTGGCGGTGGTCAACCCGGAGTTTTCACGGGAGGCCAACAGCACATAGTGGCCCGTGTGATCCTCCGGTTCCGCGATGCGCTGAAGCGGCACCGCCTGCGCAGCACCTTGCTCGAAACCCGGGATCTGGTTGAGCGGAACACTTCGCGAATTAAGCCCATCGAGACTCTTCATGGGCGTATTGGTCGCCCCTGGCGCCACACCGTTGACGCGAATGTCCGGTGCCAATTCGTAGGCCAGCTGACGGATCATGCCGACCAGAGCATGTTTGGCGGTGACGTAAAGAATGCCTCCACCGCCGGCATAGAAAGCACTGTTGGAGAGGGTGAAGATCATGCTGCCGCGACTGGCGCGCAAGGCATCAGTACTGCATCGTGCGCCCAGCATGTAGCCTTGGACATTGATGGCGAACAAGCGCTGAAATGCACTTTCAAAATCTTCAGGGGCAATGCGGTCCAGGCGAGTGAAGTAATCAAACACCGCCGCGTTGCCGACAAACGTGTCGAGCTTGCCGAACGCATTCAGAGTGGCCGCCACCGCGCGTTGATTGTCTTCATATTTCGAGACATCGCCCTGCACCGTGATGATGGCGTCGCCCAGTTCGCTGCGCAGTGCGCTCAGCTGTTCGTCGTCACGCGCCATGACGCACACCCGTGCGCCTTCGTTCACATAACGCCGAACGATGGCGCTACCGATGCCGCCCGTGCCGCCAGTGACCAATGCTGCTTGTCCTTCGAGCCAACCCATGTGCGTGTCCTCAGAGGAAAGTGTTGATGTTCTTGCACAACAACATCGCGTTTGGAATCAGGATCTTGCGCTTCAGCAACTTCAGTCCATCGGCTTCGCGGCGCAGCACATCCTCACGACGCCCGACCAATTGATGGGACTCGTCCAGACCACGGCTGCGGATGTTCATGAAGCAAGAGAACGCAATGAACTCGCCTTCCTGTTCACCGGCAAACACCTCGATATTGCTGATCAGGTGAACGTTGCGTGTCGGCGGATTTTCAGCCCAGGCAGACGGCTGCTTGAACCGCGCCACCCGACGCTGCAAATCGCGCATGCCGTCGTCGAAGAAGGCCATGTGTTCCAGCCTGTAGGGGCCAGACTTGTCTTCACGTCGGCGGTTCTCGATACCGGGCATCCAATAGTGGATTGTCTCGCTGAGCGACTGCAGCCACTCATCCCAGCACTCGTTGTCGAGCAGGCGGGCCTCACGCAACAAGAAGGCCTCGACGGCGCGTGTGTCTACGAATGCAACGGGTTGTTCCATTGGCAAAGCATTCATCTTCGGTCCCCTCAACGCATCTTGCCGTTACGATCTGGTACGTCCGCCCAGGTGGGCGATTGCAACAGGTCTTTCCAGCGCTGGTAAAACGCACGGGAGTTGCATTCGTTGAGTTGCCCCTTGAACACATTGCCAGGCAGTTCGCTGTTTTCGATGCGTGTGTTCATGCCAAGGCCGACGTACAAATCCTGGTAGCGCGTAACCATGCCGCGGCTGGTCTTGGTGCAGTATTCCCAGTTCTCGCCATCGTCCATTTCGAACACGCCGGTCGGGGAGAAGGTCATCATCGCGCCACGACGCCATTTATCTTTGATCTCCTGCGGTGCATTTTTGTTGACGATGACCCAGGTAAACAGCTCGATCTTGTGGGGCCCACGCGGTTGCCAGATGCGAACCGTGTTCTGCCCCGGCAAGAAAGAAAAGTTGGGAAACACAGTGAACGATGAAATTGAACCGATCAGCTTGGAGCGGAATTCACCTAGCCGCTCCGCCACTTTCGGGCGCAGTACGTGCAAGTATTTGTTGATGTCTTTCTCGCCCAGGGTGGCGGCATTGCCCACCACATCTGTGGCGAACTCGTAGCCGTGGCCATTCCAGTTCACTGAATACGATTCGGGAAGGTCGCCGACATTGGCCACTGGCCCGCCGAGCATGGCCTTGGCCGCGGAATCATGAGTCCAGCCGCCGTGGAGGATGTCGCCGACGAAGTTTTCAGCCGCGACTTTCCAGTTGCATTCGATGGTGGAACGGATGCATCCACCCAGAAATTCACTACCACCTTCGTCCATGTCGAGCATGACATCCAGGTACCAGGTCATCGGCCCCAGGTACTCTTCAAGTGTCGGTGCATCCTCGGCAAAAGTGGCAAACACCAGGCCCTTGTAAGTCGCAACACGCGCTTCGCGCAGTCCATGCTTGGACTTATCGAAGTTGCTTTCCTCATAGCATTTGGATTCGTGCATACCCAGCAACCGGCCGCCATCGGCGCCGAATGACCAGCCGTGGTAGTTGCAGATAAAGCCACGCGCATTGCCCGCCTCGGCGAAACAGATCTTGTTGCCGCGGTGTGGGCAGGCATTGAGGAACACCTTGAGTGATGCGTCCTTTTGACGTACCACCAGAACCTCGTCCTCGCCCATGCTGGTGGCGAGATAGTCACCCGACTTCGGCAACTGCGATTCGTGGGCGACGAACAGCCAGCAACGCGCGAAAATCTTCTCGAGTTCTTGTTCGTAGATGGCCTGGTCCCAGAACACCTTGCCGGACAAGCGGCCTTCCTCCATGTCGCACACCCGGTCAAGGTTGGGCAGGCTGGGTGTAGGCTCAATGGTTCTGAGTGGTATGTGTTTGCAGTTATCCATTGTTCTGGACTCACAAGGAATACGGGTGGAAAGACAGGCCTTCGTGCCGGGCGTCAGGCGTCGGCGAGTGCGGCATCGCTGGCATGTTCGAGGTCGGCGAAAACCTCTTTGTCGGTAACGATGATCCGGTACGTGCGAAGGTGCTTTTCACAGGGGAACGTCACTGCTTCGCCCGTCCGGATGTCAAACTGCCCCCAATGCACCGGGCAGGTGATCAGGTGGTCTTCCAGATCGCCTTCTGCCAGAGAGGCCGTGGCGTGTGTGCACATGTCCGAGGTGGCGTAGAACGTGCCGCCTAGGTTGTACACACAGATAGCTTCGGCAGCGCCATGGCTGACCTTTTTCAACTCGCCCGGCGACAGTTCATCGCGCTGACACAGCAATACACGGCTCATGACCTTTCCTCCGCGGAAAACAATTGCAAGAAACCCAATCCGGTAACCCAGGCAGGCACGGCTTCATAGGCAATGACTTCACCGGTCGGATGGGGGACGGCAGCCATGGCACAGGCGAAATTGCGGATTTCCATGGCGCCATTGCCGGCGCGACGCAAAATCTCTTCATCGGTATAGGCGCACAGCGCTTGCAGATCGCCTTTGACGCCGTGGGCAAGAATTTCCCGGTCGAAGTCTTCGGCAACCCGGCCCATTTCCGCCGTCCCTACCCAGTGACTGATGCCGCCGCTACCGATAATGACGACGCGCTCGTCAGCATCGAACGACTCCACCGCCGCACGGATCTGACGACCCAGGTCGGCAGCTCGCTTAAGTGAAATGTAAGGATCCACGCCACAGGCCAGGTACGCAGGAATGGTCGGCAACTCTCGACCGAGAATGTGCTCGGCCGGCTTGACCGTCAGTTGATGTGGAATCGAGAACGAGTGATCCACGGTGAAGCTGCGCGCCACTGTCCAGTCGATGCCCTGCCCTTCGCCGTGCGAGACGATATGACCGGCCAGTTGCTCCTGGTTGCGCACCACACCTCGTTCCAGCCCCGGCAACCGATCCAGTGGACCATCGACATCACCGGTACCGATGACATAGCGCGGCAGGCACTGGGTGCCGAACAGGATGTAATGATCGCAGCCCACGATGATCACCGAGGTCGGCGCCAACTGCGCCAGGCGCCGAGCACATTCCTCGTATGCATCCCAGATGGCATCGGCCTGGGCCTGCGGCGGGGCGTTGGGGGCGACGAACATGACCGGATCATGCGGCATCCAGAAACCACCTACTATCTTGCCCATCGGATCACCCCTTGAGTGCGGCGGAGAAAGCCGCGCGTTGTTCGTCGGTTGCACCCAGGCGCTGCTTGTACAGCGACATGCTTCGCTGAGGTGCCAACTCCTGCCAGAAGCCCATGGTCAGCATCGGATTGACCCCGACCGCTTGCAGAGCGGCGACATCGAAGCCCACGACCATTTCAACTTCTTCTTCACTCAATGCGAAACGCCCGAGAAAGCCTTTGGGGTCTTCGCGAAAACGCTCTTTGGAGGCGCGATCAACCGAGAGTTGCCACAGCGCTCGCTCCAGTAGATTTCGGCTCATGTCGGATCACTCGCTCAGGAAGTCGCGAACCAGCGCCACGAAACGACGCGGTTGCTCGCTTTGCACCCAGTGGCCGCAACGGCCGAACAGATGCAAATCGGCATTCGGTACGCTATTGGCGATCAGCATTCCGCAGGAGGGCGGCACCACGCGATCTTCACGGCCATGCACGACCAGGGTCGGCGCGATGATCTTGGCCAATGCCGCGGCAGGGAAACCCTTGACCAGCGTTTCGCCCTCGGCGGCTGGCTTGGGAATGAGCTTGCGCAAGGCTTCCTGGGAACCGGCGCGGGCACTGGCTTCGTAACGCGCCTTGACCAGCTCGGGTGTGATCAAGGCCTCGTCGTATGGGAACAGCGCCATCAGTCGCTGCATGTTTTCCAGGGATGGTTCGTACTCCCATGCACCGCGTAGCCCCGGCGTCTGCACGAATTCACCGGCAGGCGTTCCCAACAGGACCAGCTTGTCGACCCGCTCCGGGGCGAACACCGCCAGGCCAATGGCGACCGCGCCGCCAAAGGAATTGCCGACGAAAGAGGCCTTGGCAATATCCAGCGCATCCATGATGCCGACCAGGTGGTTGACCCACAATTTGATGTCGTACTTGGCCTCTTCCTGGAACTCGGTGAAACCGAAACCGGCAATGTCCGGCACGATGACCCGCCATTTGTCAGAGAAGGCCGACATGCTCCGGGACCAGTTGGTCCAGCCCGAAACGCCAGGACCGGAGCCATGGAGCAGAAACAGAGCATCGCCCTGACCTGCTTCGTGATAGTTGGTCTTGTGTCCTGCTGCCAGCAGGGTTTTTCCAATACCGTCCATAAGGCCTCCGGTTGTTTTTATTTATTAAGATACAGATGTGTATCTGTATGCTAGAGAGGAAAACCGGACACGTCAACACGCAAAATACAGACATGTATGTCAGTACCGGACGTAGAATCAGGCACTAGAGCGGAAAAATGATTTTCCTGATAGGATACATGTCTGTATCTTTATGATGAACGGTCAGCCGGGTATAAAAAAGAGCTGTTCAATACACCTGTGAATTGCGGCTGCCTGGGCAGCCGCCAAGGCGTTAAAATGTTTTTCCTTGCCCGAGGCGCCTTACCCGCCCCCGGCACTCATCCAGTTGGTTGGACAAGGCCCTAGCACAATGTCAACACGCACCAGTCTCACTCGAGAAGATTGGATTCATGCCGCACAGCATGTCCTGGTTACCAGCGGCGTAGACGCCGTTCGGGTCGACACTTTGGCCAAGGAGTTGAAGATCACCCGTGGCAGCTTTTACTACCACTTCAAAAGCCGTGGTGAATTACTCGAAGGCATTCTGGGCAACTGGCGCTCCCGTGCGACCGAGGATGTCATCCTACAACTGCGTACCGCACACACTTCACCGCTCCAGCAATTGCAACGCCTGCTGGAGCTGCCCTCCCATGGCCAGACCGCTCGCGAAGCCGCCGCCATTGAATTGGGGATACGCGCCTGGGCACGCCGGGACGATAAAGCCCGACAAGCCATCGACGAAGTCGACCGCTATCGCCTGAACTATATCGAGGGTCTGTTGATACAAGCTGAAGTGACGCAGAGCGAAGCCAGCGATCGCGCTTATCTGATCTATGCCTATCAAATCAGCTTGTCATTGCTGCACAGCGAAGACACTGCGCAGGATCGCAAGGATCGCAGCGCTCGCATGGCAAACATTCTGATTCCCGAACCCCTGCCTGTGTGACCTGCGGATCGGTATTTGTCCAGGAGGCACTTCCGATTTTCCTTATATACCGCTCAGAAAGGTGGCGGGATAATGCAGGCTCGCCCGGTGCTGCGGCTCTTTACCTCTGCATGGACTGCGAGGCCGTAGCGCTGGGCGAACTCATTACCAATTGACCTCTACGGTGGACCATCGTTGATGGGTGAGACTAAAAGACTACTCAAACACCCAGGGTCACGCTGGCTCGATACGTGCTCTCAACTTGTCATCGCCGTTGTAGTCCTGGTGGGTGCCGCCGTACTGCTGGGATGGATCTTCGATGTCGAACGACTGAAGTGCCTTGTTACTGGCAGGGTTTCGATGAAGGCCAACACCGCCCTCGTTCTGGTTGCCTCAGGCATAGCCCTTTGGGCTGGAGCATCTGCCTCAGTGTCTAAAGCTCGACAGCGGCTCAGGCAAATCCTCGCTAGCCTGGTGACGTTGATTGGTATCCTGACGCTTGCTGAATACGTCTTCAAGGTTGACTTCGAAATCGACCATTTGTTTTTCCTTGACAGTACGACCGCTGCGCTGACGGTGCATCCAGGACGAATGGCGCCGACAACGGCGCTGTGTGTCATCTTCTGTGGTGTGAGCCTCTTTGTGCTCGGTATCCACCAGCGACTTGCACAAAACTGTGCATACCTCACCTTACTCATCACCCTGACCGCCTTGGTCGGGTATGCCTTCAACGTTAGCTCGCTTTACGCCGCTGGCGCTTACACAGCGATGGCGATCCATACAGCCATGGCGTTCATGCTACTGAGCATCGGCATCCTGGCGGCAGAACCGACAAGTGGTTTTGTCAGTGTTTTGATTAGCGATACAGCGGGCGGACTCGTCTCCAGAAGCATGCTCGCAACCATCCCTTTTTTGGTGTTCTCAATTGGTAGCGCACTGATTGTCGGAGAGAACCGAAACTATTTCGACAGCCGATATACCCTGGCGCTCATGGCGATCGCGAGCATTGTGGTCGTGGTATTGGTAATCGCAGCAGTCTCGACCCGCCTGCACCACATTGACTTGTCTCGCGAGAGAGCAAGAACCGAGCTTGCCGATATCAAGATGGCACTTGAACGCAGGGTTACCGATCGGACGCAAGAGCTTGAGACAGTGAACGCTAGTCTGGTGACCGAGATCGCCGAGCGACAAAGGGTGGAAGAGGAAATGAGGCAACTTTCGCTGACCGACGAACTGACCGGCTTACACAACCGCCGCAGTTTTTTCCTCCTGGCGAATCAGCAGCTGAGAACGGCACGCCGCTCAAAAGCCACCAGTCTCCTGTTCTTCGCCGATGTCGACGGGTTGAAACAAACGAACGATACCTATGGACATGAAGCGGGTGACCTCGTCATTGCCGCTACCGCACAGGTCCTCAGGGAGTGCTTCAGGAACACGGATATCGTCGCTCGCATCGGTGGCGACGAGTTTGTCATCCTGGCGGTGGACAGCGGTGAATCGCCGGATGTCATCAACGCGCGCATGCAGACACTCATCAATGAGCTCAACACAAGTGGCCGATGTCGCTACCCGCTCTCTCTGAGCACGGGTGTTGTCAGTTGCCAATCTCATGAATTGATTTCACTAGAGAAATTGTTGGCGAGTGCCGATGCGATGATGTATAGCAATAAACAAAGTCGTCGCCGTATAACTTCTTCGTTATGACTGCGCAATTCAGAGCAATTTCAACAGACGACACAAAAGCCCACCGAATACAACGCCACCACTACAAACAACTTAAAAGTTTCAGGAATCAGCTTTCAATCTCCAAGATTTACTTGCAGAGCCTCTAGGCAAAACTCCGGGTCCTCACTCTAAATCGCTGATAAGTGTAATGGGAGTGCTTCCATTAGATTAAACTCTGAATAATGGCAACGCCTGCAACGCTTGCACTGCCTGTAACCCGCCTAGCCCATCACATCGCAAAAAATCTTCAAACGCTTAGGCGCGCGGTCAATCGCGCGCAGTAAAGACAGACTCACAAAAACACGCTCAGTGTTGCGGCTCAAGGATGGGTGTTGTCCATATGAGCAATCCCGAAAATCGCCATGACCAAATTGCTCAACAAGAATTTTCGGGAAACGCCGCATGACCGTATATGGACTCCTCCTCGTTGCAAGCCTCCTTTGCTTTGGCACCCGTGCCGACTGCACACGTATATTCGGCCTCTAAAAACGGCATCGTTTCGATGCAGGGCCATGATGGGCTATTCGCGCGCCGGCTCCCGATCGCTTTGCCGTGCTTTTCGCACTTGGACATTCGAGGGTTTTGCCGACGCCGGTTTGCCATCGTTCAGGTTGCTTCGCAATCGTGGTTAAGAGTTGTTTCTCTCGTAGAACACGTCGGGTAAATAGATCAGGCCGCTGCCTGATTCAGTTGGTAATCAGTGCCGTGACGCAGTATCGCCCAAAGCCATGCGTGCAGTTTTGTTGGCCAGCGCATTAGCGGCCACATTGGGATGCGATCGCTCGGCTAAGCGAACGTCCCACTGGCTGAGTCGATCCTCTTTGGATTTGGCTGTGCGTAGCGCCGAGCGTGCGCGATGCACCATCAATGTTCGCAGATACGCATCACCGCGCTTGCAGGCGAGCAGTCGATCCTTACCACCAGAACTGTGTTGCCTCAGTGTCAGCCCAGCGAGGCGGCAAACTGTCGGCCATTGGCAAACTGACGGGCATCACCGAGAGCGACGACGAGCAAGGTGGCGATTGGGCCGACACCGCGCAGCTGTTGAAGGCGAACGGCGGACGGCTCGTTTGTCATGGTGCGCCAACTGGAAAGTGCTGCACGGGCAACACACAAGGTCGAAGTCTGGCTACATAGTCGGGCCCGGCGCCTGATTCGTGAGCAAACGGGACGGGCGATTTGCATGAGCGCTGTTATTTTGGCGAAGCGCCGGCCGGCTCGAGGGCTGGCGACTTATTAGTTAAAGTTCAAATTATTAGTTCTGAGACTTACTCCCACAGGGTACCGGGATCACCCCGAACTATGCCGGCGAGGCGATCCTAAGGTCAAACATGGCCGAACATGCGCCGAAAGAAACCTTCTGGCTTCAACAGTTTCTGCAGTCGCTGTTCATTGGCGCTCCACCACAACAACAAGGCCTCGCCGGGCATCGGCTTGGCGATGAAGTAGCCTTGAACCTCGTCACACCCCAGCTCACGCAAGAGTACCCAGTCCTTGTGGGTTTCCACTCCTTCGGCAACCACCTTGAGCCGTAGCCGACGCGCAATATCAAGCGCACTTTCCAGCAGAATGCGCAGGTGCACGTTGTCGCTCGCGCCATTGACGAAAGCGCGGTCCACCTTCAACTCGGAGCACGGCACCCGCGACAACTGCAGCATGCAGGAAAAGCCGGTGCCGTAATCATCCACCGACAACCCGAAGCCTTTGAGACGCAAACGCGCCAACGTGCCCTGGGTAGTTGCCAGATCTGTCATCAGCGCGCTTTCGGTGATCTCCAGCATCAAATAGTGCGGAGCGATTCCGCAGGCCGCCACCCGTTCGATGATGGCGTCGGCCAGTTTCGAATCGGCCAGAGAACGCGCCGACAGGTTGATCGATACGCTGATCGGCAATCCCGCAGCGTGCCATTGCTGGCATTGGCGCAGCGCCAAGTCGAGCATCAGCATGGTGATGGCCGACATATGATCGGTGCGCTCGACCAGGTCGAGGAAATGCCCGGGCAGCAGCAAACCGTGCATTGGGTGCTGCCAGCGGATCAAGGCTTCGACACCGCTCAGGCACCCATCATGCAGGGAAATCTTCGGCTGGAAATACGCACAAAACTGCTGTTCGCGCACCGCCTCGATGACCTCTTGCTCGGTCAATTCCGGTCCCTGCTCCGCCAGCGCCTGAAACGCATCACGCTGTTGCGCTGAGGCGAAACGACCGAGGCTGGAAGCCAGCTGGCTCAGCGTCACCGGTTTCTGCAACACCCCCAGCAGTTTGACGCCCAGGCTTTTGCCCATACTTTCCACCACCGTTAACAGCACACTTTCGCGCGCGCTGGCGACTATCACGGCCGGGTCCATGCCCAGTCGAACCAGTTCATGCAGCACCTGCACGCCATCCATGCCCGGCATTTCCAGATCGAGTATCACCACTTCTATCAGCGGATGCTGCTGCAACAGGGAGATGGCCTGATAACCATCTTCCGCCTGGTAAATGTCTGTCGCGCCCAGCCGCACACACAGGTCCACGGCAAATTCGCGCTGCAACCGACTGTCGTCAACGACAAGGATGCGCTTTGGCGTAATGCTCGACTGCATACTTCAATCCCCTTCTGTCACCGCCAACCCATCAATAGCCCAGGAATGGCGTCGAGTGCGATGACCTGCTCGACCCCGCCCAGCTTCATGGCTTCTTTGGGCATACCGAACACCACGCAACTATCCTCGTCCTGCGCATAGGTGCGGGCGTTCATGTCGAACATTTCTTTAAGGCCTCGAGCCCCGTCGTCGCCCATGCCGGTCATGATCACCCCAAGTACATTGGCGCCGCCCTGCAATGCAGCGGAGCGGAACAGCACATCCACCGAAGGTCGATGCCGACTGACCAGCGGGCCGTCCTTGACCTCGACGTAATACTGCGCGCCGCTGCGCTTGATCAGCATGTGCCGTCCGCCGGGAGCAATAAGGGCCAGCCCGGGCAACAGCCGGTCTCCGTCGCAGGCTTCACGTACTTCAATGGTACAGAGTGTGTTCAGGCGCTCGGCGAAGCTGCGGGTAAAACGTTCTGGCATGTGCTGGACAATCGCGATCCCCGGACACGTGACGCCCAGCTCTCGCAGTACGACCTCCAGCGCCTGCGTGCCCCCGGTGGACGTCCCGAGCACGGCAATCTTTTGCGTCGTGCGCAAGGTCTGAAGCGTGGTGGGTGTCGGCACCATGCTATCGGCCGTCAGCTTCGCCGGAGACGGATTACCGCTGTCCGCGATGGGCTGGCACCGACGTGGGCGCGCCTGCGCAGCCGTGCGAATCGCCGTCACCAGTTCATGGGCGCTTTGCTGCAGGAAATCACGCAGGCCCATGGTCGGCTTGGCCATGACTTCTACCGCACCAGCCGCCAGCGCCTGGAGCGTGACATCGGCGCCCTTTTCGGTCAGCGTCGAGCAGATAACCACCGGCGTCGGGCGAGTCAGCATGATCTGCCGCAGGAAGGTAATGCCGTCCATGCGCGGCATCTCCACGTCCAGCAAAATCACGTCCGGCCAGTTGCTTTGCATTTTCTGCAAGGCCAGCAGCGGGTCCATGGCGGTGCCGATGACTTCGATATCCTTGTGCCCGGACAACAACTCTTGCATCACCTGACGCATGACAGCCGAGTCATCGACGATCATTACTTTAATGGTCATAACGCCTTTCTCCCCCAACTGACGGGTAAGGACAACGGTGCCCCGTGCCGCACCCAGACGTCGCCATTGGAGAGGTCGAATCTCAGGTAGCGATGACCCTGCCCGCCCAGATCACAACTGACGACCCTGACCCCTTCGGCACGCAGGCACTCCTCGGCAAAATGAATGTTCCGTCGGCCCACGCCATGGTGGCCGTTGGTACCGACCAGGGCCTGCGCGCCACCGAACAGCTTGGCTTCGCAGTCACGGATATCCAGGCCGTTGGCCCACGTCTGCCCCTTCAACCACAGAATGGCCTCTTCACCATAACGCCCATCCAGGGATTGCAACGTGTCGCGCAGCCGGGTGGGCAGCATGAAATGGCACAACCCGCCAAGCCTCTGTTCGGGGTGCCAGAGCGTAATCGTGACGCAAGAACCCAGCACGGTTTCAACCTGGCAATTACCGCCACCGAAGAACCACCCGCCGGGTTTAATGAACAGTTTTTCGCTCATGCGCAGACCTTGCGATACACCGAGGGTGTGATCAGTTCCAATGGCAAGCGTGTGTCATGCAGCGACTCAGAATGGCCAACCATCAGCCAGCCGCCGGGTTTCAAGCGGTCGACCACGTTGCGCAGCACCAGCAGCTTGGTCGGTGGGTCGAAATAAATCAGGACATTGCGCAGCAGAATCACGTCAAATAAACCCAGGTTGTTGTCTGGCTGGGTGAGATTGCCCGGCAGGAATTCGACCCGCGCACGCAGCGCCGACTCGACCATGAAATACCCCGCGTATCGGCCATTGCCGCGCAGGCAATAGCGCTTGAGATAGTGCGTGGGAATACGCTCACCGCGACTCATCGGGTACAGCCCGCGCTGAGCATTGATCAGCACCTGGCGGCTGATATCGGAGGCGATGATCGACCAAGGTTTGGGCGAGCGAAAGCTGTCCAGAACCATCGCCAGGGTGTACGCCTCCTCCCCCGTCGAGCTGGCAGCGCTCCACACCCGCAGCTCCGGACTGGTTTGGAGACCGGGAATCACTTTGCTTTGCAGCAGTTCGAAATGCTTGGGCTCACGAAAGAAATAGGTTTCATGGGTGGTAATCAGGTCGATGGCCGTTTCCCGCTCCTCGTCGCCGCCTTTCGAGACCAGCAAGTTGTAGTAATCGCGGTAACTGCCCAGGCCCAATACGGTCAATCGTTTCGACAGCCGTCCGCACAGCAACGGCTTTTTCACGGAGGTCAACTGGAGGCCAATCTGCTCATGGAAAAACCGCTGAAACAGACCGAATTCCTGATCGCTGATGGTCGAAATCAACGCTGTGCCCGCATTGTCGGCTGCCATGCGAATATCCTTATTTGTCGACTGAGGCCATACCGACCAATTCGCAGATTTCGTCTATCGACAAGACCTGGCGGATATCGAGCACGATCACGAACTGTTCGTTCTGGCTGAGGATGCCGGCAATGAAATCCGAGCGGATACGCGCGCCAAAGGTTGGACGCGTTTCCACCTGGTTGGCCTCCACAGCCAGCACTTCATTGACCGCATCGACAATGATGCCGAGCATCTGCGATTCGTCTTCCTGCACCACTTCGACAATCACAATGCAGGTGCGCCGGCCGATCGCGGTTCGCTCTCGACCGAAACGGACCGACAGATCAACCACCGGAACCACCGCTCCGCGCAGGTTGATCACCCCGCGCAGGAAGGCCGGCATCATCGGGATCTCGGTCAAACCACCGAACTCGATGATTTCGCGAATATGCTCGATCGGCAGCGCATACAGCTCTTCACGCAGTGTCAGGGTCAGGAACTGCTGAGTCAGCAGCGCATCTTGCAGAGCCGGCGTGCGGCTCTGACTTTGCAGATTTAGCGATGGCATGGCGACAGCCTCTTAGAATCGAGTGAACGCTGCTTCATCGACCACCTCTTCCTGCGACGGACGTCGCATCGGAATCACTTCCGTGCGCTGTGGCCGGCGCGGCGCGGCGAGGGTTTTCTTGGCGTTTTTTAAGTTTTCGTCGCCGATGCGGAAGAATTGAATCATCTCCTGCAACTGCACCGCCTGGGTGCTCATCTCTTCCGAGGTGGACGAGAGCTCTTCAGAGGCCGACGCGTTGACCTGAGTGGTCTGTGCCAGTTGGCCGACCGCCAAGTTGATTTGCTCAAGCCCGGTGTTT
The DNA here is from genome assembly GCF_059716135.1 of Pseudomonas sp. LBUM1651. NCBI lineage: Bacteria > Pseudomonadati > Pseudomonadota > Gammaproteobacteria > Pseudomonadales > Pseudomonadaceae > Pseudomonas > Pseudomonas sp. LBUM1651. The sequence continues at coordinate 4,441,461 of NZ_CP166805.1, forward strand.
TGCTCGCGGGACGCCGAGGTGATTTCCTGCACCAGATCGGCGGTCTTGCGGATCGATGGCACCATCTGATCGAGCAACTGCCCTGCCCGCTCGGCCAGGGTCACACTGTCACTGGCCACCCCACCGATTTCCTGAGCAGCGACCTGGCTGCGTTCGGCCAGTTTGCGCACTTCAGCGGCCACCACCGCAAAGCCCTTGCCGTGATCGCCGGCACGCGCCGCTTCAATCGCCGCGTTGAGCGCCAGCAGGTTGGTCTGATAGGCGATGTCATCGATGATGCTGATCTTTTGCGCTATCTGGCGCATCGCATGGACCATCTGACCGACTGCTTCGCCGCCTTCGACCGCGTCCTTGGCCGATTGGCTGGCCATGCTGTCGGTGACCTTGGCGTTTTCGGTGTTCTGCGCCACGGTGGCGGAGATTTCCTCGACCGACGCGCTGGTTTCCTCGACGTTGGCAGCTTGTTCGGAAGCGTTCTGACTCAGCGCTTCGGAAGACGCGGCCACCTGTTCCGAGGCGGACGCCAGAGAGTCTGCTGTCATGCGCACATCGCTCATGATGCTGCGCAGACGAATCACCATCAATTGCAGGCTGTAGAGCATGCTCGACTTGTCGCCATCACGCAGTTGCACGTCGACTGTCAGGTCACCGCCCGCAACCCGTTGCAACGCATCCATGGCAACGGTGGGCTCGCCACCGACCTGACGCACGATCATGCGGGTAATAAACAAGCCAAGTGCCAAGGCCAGCAAGAAGCCGCCGATCATCAAAGCAATCATGAAGTTGTTGATGCCGGCAACGATCCCATCGGCTTCCTTGTTCACCACTTCAGCCGTTGCACTGTTGACTTCAACCAGCCCGGCGACGGTTTTGAGCACAGCGTCGAACGCCGGTTTGGTTTCACCGCGCAGGCGTTTGGTCGCGTCTTCGAGCTGATCGACCAGCAACAAATCATTCACGCCTTTCGCCGAAGCTACGTAGACCGGCATCTGCTGGTCGTATTGTTCAATCAGGCGTTTTTCCGCATCGACTAGCGTCGTCTGCCGATACGCGGCAAACAATTCCTCGATCTTGCGCAGCGAAACGGCATTCTCGGTTTGCAGAAGCGCGGTAGTAGCCGGATCGTTCATGGCCACAGAGACGTAGGCACGACGGTTGTGTTGAACCAGTTCGATCTCAAGTTTGTTCAGATCGCGAATCGGCACCAGTCGATCGACGTACATACTGGTCATCAGATCGTTGACCTTGCTGATGTTTACAACCGCGACCGCACCAATGATCAGCGAGACCATGGCAACCACCAGGAATGTGGAAATCAGCTTTACACCCAATTTCAGATTCATGAACCACTGCATATTCTTTCTCCGACGACTTAAATTGAATTCATCAAACTGCGATTGACGTCAGGTGCAACTTCCACAGGGCGCTCAGGTGTACCGGCTGACAACGCACTGGCACGCTGGAGCAGATTCGCCACATCAAGGATCAGGGCGACGCGGCCATCACCGAGAATGGTCGAACCGCTCAAGCCGCGACTTTTCTGAAACAGCATACCCAGCGGCTTAATCACCGCTTGAAACTCACCCACTAGTTGATCCACCACCAGACCCGCACGGTGCGCTCCGTGCTGCAGGACCACCAGGCTTTCACGGCCGGGTGGAGCGCCCGCGATACTGAACAGTTCGCGCAGGCGCAGGAACGGCAAGGGCTCGCCGCGCAGATTGATTAAATGATGCCTTCCTTCCTGCGGGGGCAGGTCGACGCACTCGATCACCTGATCCAGCGGCAGCACGAAATGCTCGTCTCCGACCATCACCTGGAAACCGTCGATAATCGCCAGCGTCAGCGGCAGGCGGATGCGCACCGTGGTGCCTCGTCCGAACTCGCTGAGCACTTCGACTTCGCCACGCAACAGTTCGATGTTGCGCCTCACCACGTCCATACCGACGCCACGCCCGGACAGGTTGGTGACATGTTCGGCCGTAGAAAAGCCCGGTTCGAAGATCAAGCGAAAAACTTCGGCGTCACTGAGCGCCTGCTCCGGCTGTACCAGGCCACGCTGCAAAGCCTTGGTCAGAATGCGCTCGCGATCCAAGCCACGGCCGTCGTCGCTGACTTCTATGACGATGCTGCCGGACTCATGGTATGCGTTCAGGCGCAGCGAACCGCTTTCCACCTTGCCCGTCTTCAAACGCTCTTCGGCGGTTTCGATGCCGTGGTCCATGGCGTTGCGCACAATGTGCATCAATGGGTCGGCGAGCCTTTCAACCATCGATTTGTCGAGCTCGGTATCGGCGCCGGTCACCAGCAACTGAATGTCCTTGCCGAGCTCTTTGGAGATGTCACGCACCACACGCGGAAAACGCTGGAACACTTCGCCGATTGCTACCATGCGCAAGCTCAGCGACGCATCGCGGATACTCTCCACCAGCACCGACATTGCCTGGGCCGCCTCCTCCATCATGTCCATGTCACGCCTGAGGGCATGCAGGTTGGTAGCAGCGCCGGCAATCACCAGTTCACCCACCAGGTTGATCAACTGGTCAAGCTTGCCGACCTCGACCTTGATGAACACCTGCTCGTGAGTGCGTTTGTCTTCGACCTGTTTTTGCTTGCCGAGCGCAGCGGCCATGACCGGTTGCGGCACCAGATGATCGTCCAGGAGCAGCGAGCCCAGCGGTGTTGCCGGTGGCGCCTCACCACGCTGGCGCGCCAACACACGATCCAGCTCGGCCTGAGTGAGCGCCCCACTTTGCAAGAGTATTTCGCCCAGACGCTGTGGTGATTCGGGGAGTTCCTTGATCAGCCGCAGGTATTCTTCGACGCGGCTGTTGGGTGGCAGGATGTGCAGATGGCAATCATCGCGCACAAACTCGAAAACGTCCTCGATCGCCTGGTTGGTGGCGGTCGAATCGAACTCCAGTTCAAACCCCAGATAACAGCTTTCCGCATCGAAATGCTGAGCCGATGGGAGTTGGTCAGTGACGGTGTGCAGATGAACGATGCGTCCGAGTTTTGCCAGATAACGCAGGAAGGACAACGGGTCCATGCCATTGCGCAGAACCTCCGCGGACAAGCGCAGGGAGATGTGCCAGAGGTTGCTGCCCACCGACTCGCCGTGGGCATCCTCCAACGCTGTTTCGCGCAGCGGCAGGGACTCGGTCTCCGGCTCGGATTCGCAGTACGTACGGTCAAGGTATTCCTGCAACTGCACCAGCAGGTGCGCGCGCAGAACCGCATTTGGCTCTTGTGCTTCGCTGCCCTCCTCTACGGCCGTGAGCATGCTGCCGATATAGTCGCCACAGGTCAGCAGCAGCGACAGCATGGCGCCTTCGACAAACAGCTCGCCCGTGCGGACCTGGTCAAGCAGGCTCTCCGCCACGTGGGTGAAACTGACCAGCGACTCCAGCCCGAACAGTCCGGCAGAGCCTTTGATGGTGTGGGCCGCGCGGAAAATCGCATTGATCCGCTCCTCCGTGAAGCCTTCGTCCTCAATCGCCAGCAAGGCCTCTTCCATGGCGGCAAGCAACTCACGTCCTTCTTGCACCAGAGCACCGCGGGCACTGTCCAGATTCATTGGAAAGCCTCCGCTTCAGTGGATGTGGCCAACGATGAATCACCCAGCTCGCCGACCAGATTGAGCAGTTCGAGCACTTCCCAGACGACGGCCGAGTGCTGAACGAAATTGACGGATTTGTTCTGGCGTGCTGCCTCGATCTTGAGCACCAGCAGCAGCTGAACGCCGGCAGTGTCGAAATCCTCGACGCCTTCCAGGTCGATATCCAGCTGCGGACGTGACTCCAGCGCTTGCAAGAGTTCCTGTCGCACCACGGCGGCGCTGTAAATATTCAGTTCGCCGACCAGACTGAGGCAGTGTTGTTCAGCGCGTTGGAACTGACGGATAGTCGCCATGGCAGTCGCCCCTCAAGGCAGGATGAGTTTGGACACAGCGTCCAGCAGGACGGGTGGCTGGAACGGCTTGACCACCCAGGCCCGCACGCCCGCGGCTTTACCCTCGTTCTTTTTGGCCTCGCCTGACTCAGTGGTGAGCATGATCACCGGCGTGAACTTGTAGGCAGGCAATTGCTTCGCCGCTTTGACAAAGGTGATGCCGTCCATGACCGGCATGTTCACGTCGGAGACGATCAGATTGATCTTTCGTCCGTCCAGTTTGCTCAGTGCATCCCGCCCGTCGAACGCCTCCACCACGCTGTAACCGGCATTCCTGAGCGCGATACCGACCACCTGGCGAAAGCTGCTGGAGTCATCGACGATCAACACTGTCTTTGCCATAAAGTTGTCCCTTGTTTTTATCTTTTCGAGAATTAGAAAAAGGTCACTGATGACTGTTCGACCGGTGCCTGCGTATCGCCGCCATGGATGCGGGTCTGTTCCAGCGTGGTGTAACTGGCCTCAAGCACTTGCAGCCAGGCCCGGGCGTCCAGCGGCGCGACGTCGTACAGACGCTCCAGCAGGCGGCGCATGTCCTGGGTGATGTGGGATGTGATCTGGCTGACGCGATCCTGAAATTGCAGGTCGACGAGCACTTCATTGACGGTGTGCTCAACCTCACGGCTGGAGCTCTGCAGCAAGGTGATGCGCTGTTCCAGTTGCGCAATGCCCTGGGCCAGCTCACCCAGCACCAGATTCACGATGCCCTCGGCTTCGCGGATCTTGTCCCGCTCGGTCTTGGCCACCTGGCCGGCATGTTCGATAAGTTCGTGCATGGAACCGCCCATGACACGGACCTTTTCCGTGATGCGCGCACCGGTGGCACCGGACAGGGTCGAGAGTTTGCGCACCTCATCGGCGACCACTGAAAAGCCGCGCCCGGATTCACCCGCGCGGGCGGCTTCGATGGCAGCGTTGAGGGCCAGGAGATTGGTTTGCGAAGCGATTTTGGCGACATCTTCGGCCATGTCGAACAGCTCATCGACGAAGTTGCCCAACTGGTGGATTTCCGTCAGAAAGTGCTCGCGCTCTGCCTGAGTGGCGTCCAGGGCTGTGACGGCTTTCGGCAATTCGACTTGCGCGCTTCGAATCACTTCGAAGACACCGTCGCGGCCATTATCGTCAGCGCTCAGGGCGATGGTCTGGCCCACTTGCTGGCTCATGGCGACGAACTTGCCTGTCAACCCGCCGGCAGCATTTTCAGTCTGCGCCCGTGCGAGCTCGACCTGTTTTTCCCATAGCGGCAAGACGCTCGACAGCAGTTTGCGCAGGGCCTTAAGGGCGACCGAATCGTCATGTTCAAGGGGGATTTCGGCACTTTCAATGCGTACAGCAGGCACTTGTCGCCAACACCACCACAAGCAGACACCCTGTATCAGCGCGGCGCCAACCGCCTTCCACCATGTGTCTGCCAATGCGATGCACAGCAGAACCGTCAGGAGCCATCCTGCAATCAAAACCCAAGGATTACCCACCTGACTACGTGTTGGGTTCAGCGCCATCGGACCACCCCATCGTTTTTGTTGTTTACGGGGTTTCTACTGCCAACTTTGCGACGTTCGCCGACCGCACAATGCTAGCAGAAGGCCACGCCTCTTGGGTAAAGTCTAGAGGGGCGGGTCGCAGGCGACTACGAGCCAATTACCGGGGGACGACTAGGTAGAATAACCTATACGATTTTGTGCACCCGGGCCGGGTGCTTCTTATTTATCCAGATCGAGAATGCCTTGGCGGATGGCATACACCACCAGACCGGCCAGGTCGCGAATGTTCAGGCGCACCATCAGTTGCGCACGATGCGCATCTACCGTTTTGACGCTGAGGTTGAGCTGATAGGCAATCTCCTTGTTGGTCTTGCCATTGACCAGCCAGTAGAGCACCTCACGTTGACGGGTTGTCAGGGTAACTTCTTCCGGCTCGGAACTCGTGGAATTCATCGCCTCAATGACGCGGCCGGAGATTTTCGGGCTCAAATAGCGATGCCCGCTCAATACCGCCTGAATAGCCATTCGCAGTTCGACCTCGGCGGCATCTTTGAGCAGATAGGCTGATGCGCCCTCCTGCATGGCCTTGAGCACAAAGTCGCGGGTATCGTGCATCGACAGCAGAATCACCGGCAGCGTGGGCCATCGAATGCGCAGTCTTTTCAGCGCATCCAGACCCGATAAGCGCTCCATGGTGATGTCCATCAGCAGCACGTCCGGCTGATGCAGTTGCAGCAGCCTTTCGACGTCGTCGCCGTCACAGCCTTCGGCAACCACCGAATAGCCCCAATCCTCCAGCAAGACCCGAATGCCTGCGCGCACCAGATTGTGGTCGTCCACCAGGACAATCCGAACATTCATGCCTCATTACCTCTATCATTATTATGGGTATCCGGAATGATGACTTCGATCCGCGTTCCTTGCCCGGTATAGACCTCAGCACAAACTCGCCGCCGAGCAATTTGGTCCGCTCGGCCATGCTCATCAGGCCCATGCCACTGCCATCGGACAACGCTGCGCCGTAGTCAAAGCCGCAGCCGTTGTCAGCGATTTCCAGGTGAATGTTGTCATCGATGCGCACCAGCCGGATCTCGACCGAGCGCGCCGCCGCGTGCTTGAGCACGTTGTTAAGCGCCTCCTGGAAAATCCGGAACAGTGTGATCTCGACACAGGCGGCCGAGCGCGGCTGCAACTCAACACAATCGAGGCGGCACCTGGCGCTTTCCGGTAAATCAGGCAGGTAGTTGTCGATCTGCCAACGCATGGCCGCCACCAACCCCAAGCTGTCCAGCTGCACCGGGCGCAACATCCGCGAGAGATCGCGAACCTTGCTCAAGGCCTCGTCGGCAATGCGCACCAACACCGACTGACGGTGCTCCATCTCGCCCTCCAGATGGCGCTGAATCCCGGACGCACTGATCTTGATACACGTTAGCAACTGGCCGATATCGTCGTGCAGCTCACGTGCGAGATGGCGGCGTTCACTTTCCTGTACCTCAATGATTTGACCGGACAGACGCTGAAGCCGTCCATTGGCGGTTTCCAGATCACCCTGCAATCGCCGGTGTTCGCTGACATCGCGCAACATCACCTGAATGCAGGTCCGGTCGTCCATCAGCAAGCGCCGGGCAGCCATTTCGACTTCAATCGGCGAGCCGTCCAGCCGTCGGTAATGCCGCGACGAAAAGGCCGGTACATGATCGCGAATCAAGACCCGCTCAAGATCATCCATGACCAGTGCATGGAAACAGGGGGCAACCAGAGTAAAGATGTTCACGCCGATGAACTGCTCAACCGACGCTGCCGCAAACAGCCTGGTCGCCGCCACGTTGGCAAAAATCACCCGGTAGTCGCGGAAGATCAGCAAACCTTCCGGCAGCAACTCCACCAGTTCGCGATAATGCCGCTCACCTTCACTCAGGCGTTGCTCCACCCGTTTCTGCTCGGTGATGTCGAGCAAGGCGCCCAGCAGCAGCGGTTTTTCGCCCTGGGGACGCAGTTCGCCGCAGAGCAAGACGTTGCGTAACTGGCCATCGAGCCGGCGAATTTGAACCTCGATGTCCAGTCGCTCGCCCTGAAGTGCCCGGTCAAACGCCTGTTTGGCCTGGCGGCGCTCGTCCATGACGACGCTGTCGAAAAAGTTCGCATAGGTGCATCCACGGGAGTTCGCTGGAAAACCGAATATTCGCGCGCACTCATCCGTCCACATGGCCTGCTCGGCGCCGACCTCCAAGGACCACACACCTAATCCGGCGATCAGTTGCGCCTCGAGCAACTTCTGCTGCGACACTTCTAGGGCATTTTCGGTTTGCTGACGGGCCGAAATATCGTGCAGACAAGCCAGGACATAAACCTTTTTACCAAGCTGAATGGGCGACAGATGCACCTCACAGAGAAACGCACCTTCGTTGTCCAGACGCCTGAATTTGAGAGTCGTGCACAACTCTGCTCCACCGGCGGCGCAAAACAGCAACTGGGCAATGGTCGGCGCCTCGTTACTCAATTGCTCGGGATAACAGAGGTCGACAAACTTGTAGGTGCGTAGACATTCAGCAGCGTCAACACCGAACAATCTGGCGGCTCGTTCATTGGCCTCTTGAACCCCCGACTCGCTCAGCAACAGCACGCCATCGTGGATCGATTGGAACAACAGACGATAGCGCTGCTCACTGCGACCGATACGCCGCCAAGCCGAAGCCAGGCCTACCGACGCCGCGAGGATCACCATACCTGTCAGGAACAGGGCGATCAGCGTGAAATGCTTTTGCTCGTTCCACAGCGCCAGGTACTCCTGCGACCATCGGGCGACGACCACTTGCAATGGGTAATTCGGCACTGCATTGCGCACCAGCAGGACGTCCCCTCCCCGGCCTTCGGCCAGCCATTGCACGCCCACCTCCCCTGGCACCCGTGATTGCGGCGGCAATCGGCCTTGCTCTCGATAGATGTTGCCGCGCAGATCCAGCAACACCAGTGAGACATCGAATTTGTAGCCAAGGCTGGAGAAGTAGTCACGCTGACTGGTCAGTGGCACGAGCGCGCCAACCGTCAGCCATTTGCCGTTGGCACACTTATATCGGCGAAACACCGGCAACCAGAGCTTGCCGCCCTGTTCCAGACTGGCCTCGAACCAGACCTCACGGCCGACATCCTGTGGCGGCTGGCGATCAATACCCTGGAACGCCGCCTCGGGTAGCGACCAGTGCCGGTCTTCGGCGCCGACAAACAGCGGTCCGTTCAACGGGCCCGAATCGACAAACCGTGACAGCTCGTCGTTGATCTGGGCATCTGTCATCGGCCATTGCAGACCGAGCAAATGATTGGCCAGCGCATCCATGGCAAACCGGCGCTGCTCCAGCACATTACTGGCATACCCGGCAATCGACGCCGCCAGCACCTGCGTACGAAAACTCACCGCACGCTGGCGATCCTGATAATCGCGCCACAAGGTAAAGATGCCCAGGCCGATTATCAGGATCAGCAGCGCCGCGCAGCAGCTCCAGATCAACAGGTACGGGCGCAAGTCCGGACTCATACGGGGTTTCGGGCGCGATACTCGCATAACAATCAGGGGCTCAGCTTCGACAAGGGGAATGAGGATGTAGTAACTGACGCCCTGCACCAGACAACCTGACAATCGGCCCGCACCCGATCTCAGCCGGACCATCAGAAATGGCGGTTTTTCAAAGTCGGAGATTACCTATGGAAATTCGGGCGCACACGTTACTACGGATTTTGAAGGGGGTATGTTCAGGCCGACGTACGTTGCTCGAGTGGCGTTTTTGCCCCATCTGATACCGGTTTCAGTGATTAATACCTCGAAACCAATCGAAACCAATGGTGATTCGATTAACCATCCCTCTCACCATCATACTGAATCTTGCAAGCAATCCAGCACGAGTCATTTCCTCGGGGTTCTAGAAGGTATTACCTATAGACAGTGGCACTGCCCTCGAACTTTCAAGCCAGGGCCAGCCACTTCAATCTCTGCCGACCGCCTGAATACCAACAACTTCCCGGTCGCACGCTGCACCACCTTGTCATTCTGATGTGGCGAAAGCTTGTCGCGAAAATACATCCACTTCGTGCCGTTCAGATCGTTGGCACCGCTATAAAACTTGTGCAGGGTTGAATGACCACGCGAGACGATCACTCGGTTCGCGTATTGGTAGTAGTTGAAAAACATTGATCGCACGATCTTCACCTTGCGTACCGATGGCCTAAACGGCCACTGGTTACCCTTACATCCACTGCCGCTAGACTTAACGCAGGGCAGCTACAGGAGGCATTTGACCTCCCCCCGCTAACCAGTAAGCGAATCCATCGGCTGCACAGCCTTAGCGAAGTTACTGGTTCGTGCATGACGAGTTGACAGCGACCTGCCCCATCGCCAACAAGCGCGCACGGCGATGGCTGAGGCTGCTCCGCTGAGTTGAGGGGAGAGGTCGTCTCACGGATGTCCCACGTTGATCCGATTTCAAGCACCTTCGGAAATAACGCCAGTAGTCGATTCCATGCTAGTCGTCGTTCGGCATGATGCGCTTCATGAACTCGTCAAAAAACGGCACCGTGAATGCGGTGTCCCCATGATTGGGACTCCAGATCATCCCTTTAGCGATCAGGCTATTTCTGAGCGGCGCGACGGCTTGGACTCGACGGCCTTGACGATCGGCAATCTCGCCCGAGCGGTGCGGCCCCGGGCCAAGCTCAGCCATTGCTCGCAGATATTGCTTTTCCATCGGAGTAAGACAGTCAAAGCGCGCCCGAAAAAAGTGCTCATCGAGTGTCTTGGTAGATGCAGTCAAAGCCCGCTCCACGTCGGCCAGCTTAATCGAGTTGGCTACGACTACGTCCCAAGCGTGGCTGGCCAACGCCTGAAGAAAAAACGAAGTGCCTCGTGTCTTCTCGACAATCAGATCGACCGCCTCCGCGTCGAAGGCCCCCCCCTCTGCAGCCGGCTGTACAATAGCCTGGGCAGCATCCATCTGAGACAGTGGGCCTATGGCCGGATAGTCAAACAGCCGCTCGGCGTACGCCTTGGCGTTGCCCACTCGAGTCCGAAGCTGGGGCAGGCCAGCCCCCATCACGATTATTGGCAGACGGGATTGCGCGCAGCGATGCAAGACTACGATCAAGCCGGAGAACTGGGCAGCTTCGATACAGTGAAACTCATCGACAAACAGCACCACCGCGGAGCCGGCCTGCTTAGCCGCCAAACCGGCGTTTTCCAGCAGTGTGGTGAAACCGCCCTCCAGGTGGCCGTGGTCAGCCAAGCCCGCCGCTTCTGTGTCAAAATCCAGGTCAATCAGCCTGTCGTTGAATGGGCCCTCCAGCGCCTTGGTGAAAACCGCTAGTGCGCTTAATGCATGTCGGGCGGTGTCATTCGCTGCCTCGATTTGACTGAGGTGCAGCAGCACCAGTCGAACTGGGGCGCAGTAAGGCAGGCAGTGACCTCTGTTCAGGGTCTTCAATACAGAGGGTATGCACGCCCTCGCCTTCTGCATCGAGGCGCATTTGCTCGAGCAGTACGGTTTTACCGACGCAGTGCAGGCCTACCATCAGCACGCTTTTGGCCGACCGGCCCACCCGCAGTCGTGCAATGGCAACCCGTACCCGCTCACGCAAGGCCTCACGCCCCGCCAGTACCGGGGGTGGTAGCCCTGCGTTTGGCATGTAGGGATTGTTAATGGGGTTCATAAGCAGACCAAAGTTAGTGAAATATGCTGACAACATAAACTAACTAACATCTTTATAAATTCGTCATTTCCGAACATCAAACGCGCAGGCAGGCCCTATAAAACCCCTCCGGCCACGGCTTGAGTTTATTCCGGGCAGGCATCAGAAATCGGTGGATCTGACGCCAAGGTTACGGGCAAGGTTACAGGGGTAACCATGGTGCCCGCTCTACCTGGTGACAGGTACGAAAGGCGCCCGTACGAGCGGCGGTACGACGCCAAACCGCGCCTTTGAGGCTCGTACTGATCGAGCGCGCCAAGCATTCCGCGCACGGCTCAGGGAAGCTGCGCACCATCCTGTGCAAGAACCTGCGCAAATCGGTCTGCAACTACTACGCTATGGCGTAAGGGTTCACCCAACTGACGACCTCCGACAGTGCCCAAGATGCCTTGCAGCAAATGCTGGCGGCGGTGCAACCATTTGACATTCTGTTGTGCGATCAATGTCTACCCGATCTTCCCGGGCTGGATCTGGTCAAATTCGCCAGTCATCGAGGGATGATCAGACAGGCAATACTACTAAGCAGCCTGACGTGTACAGAACTTGAAGGACTTGAAAAAACCGCGAACGCACACGGACTGCCCCTACTTGGTTACTTGATAAAACCATTGAAACAATTCGAATTCAGAAAATTATTGAGCTCAATCCAATTATAGAAAAATAAATTTCGACACACTCCACCCAAGCACTTCTTGAAACTTACGAAATAACACTTTGAAATATCGACTGACCACCAACAACTCTACCCGTCCTCATGCAAAACCTAGTTGATTCGTAGCCCTATTCCTTTTCGTTTGTAGGACTATTCCTATATTGCTGCTTGAGGTCCGTCGGTTCATGCGTCCCATCAACTATCTGAGCTAAGGTGCGCGCTTTATTTGAGCTCGTATGGGATTTGATTATGAACTCCGTTTTTATTGTCGACGATCACCCTGTCATCCGCCTTGCCGTCCGAATGTTACTGGAGCATGAAGGTTACAAAGTTGTCGGCGAATCCGACAATGGGGTCGACGCCATGCAGATGGTGCGTGAATGCATGCCTGACCTGGTCATTCTCGATATCAGCATTCCAAAACTGGATGGCCTTGAAGTTCTCGCGCGCTTCAACGCAATGAGTACACCGCTGAAAACACTGGTATTGACTGCGCAGTGCCCGACACTGTTCGGTATTCGCTGCATGCAATCCGGCGCGTCAGGTTATGTCTGCAAACAGGAAGACCTGAGTGAACTGGTCAGCGCCATAAAAGCGGTATTGTCAGGTTACAACTACTTCCCCAGTCAGGCCTTGAATCCTGTCCGTGGAGATGACGTGCGTTGCGCCGAGCTGGAACTGTTCAAGTCGGTCAACGACAGGGAATTGATGGTATTGCAACTTTTTGCACAAGGCCGTACCAACAAGGAAATTGCCAAAGGCATGTTTCTAAGCAACAAGACTGTCAGCACCTATAAAAAACGACTTATGCAGAAACTCAAAGCCAAATCCCTGGTTGAACTCATCGAAATGGCAAAACGCAACGCATTAGTGTGAGACACAGGATGCCCCGTCGCATAAAGGATTATCTGATTCTCGTGGCTGCAGGTTTATGCCTGAGCACTTCAGTGCCTGCTTCGCAGACTGCCAGCGAACACTTCACCCTGCTCAGTCGCTCGACGATCAGGCAGCTGGATGTCCAACTGGATCCATCGCAACGACAATGGATAACGAGTAAGCGCGAACTGATCCTGGGCACGTCGGCCCCGGACTATCCTCCTTTCGACATGACCGTCAGCAGCAGGGACTACGAAGGCTTCACCGCCGATTACGCAGGCATCCTCGGCAAGACCCTGGGTTTGCCGGTCAAGGTCCAGCGCTTTGCGTCCCGCGGGGCTGCCATCAAGGCACTGGAAAAAGGCGAGGTCGATCTGCTCGGCACGGCCAATGGATTTGAAGCTCACAATGCCGATATCGTGCTTTCTACGCCCTACGCCGTGGACCAGCCGGTTCTGGTGACCCGGGAGGGAGAAACCCGATCCCTGACCGATGGCCTCGCCGGCTTGCGGCTGAGCATGGTGTATCACTACTTGCCACTGGAAGAAGTCAGGGTCCTGTACCCCAAAGCGATCATTACGTCCTATCCGTCCTACCAGAATGCGATCAATGCGGTGGCCTTCGATCAGGCCGACGTCTTCCTGGGCGACACCATCTCGACCCATTACATGATCAACAAGGGTTACCTGAACAACATCCGCATGGCCAACTTCGGCAAACACGAAGCCCACGGTTTCAGCTTTGCCGTGCACAGGCACAACCCGGAATTGCTCGGGATCATCAATGCCATGCTCATGGCCATCCCCGCCAGCGAACGACAGAACATCGCCGAGCGCTGGAGCGCCGGCAGCGACATTCTGCTCACCGACCAGAAGCTACAACTCACCGCCCCCGAGGAACAGTGGCTGGCGCAACATCCGGTCGTGCGCGTGGTGGTCAATGAGGCCCTTGCGCCGCTGTCGTTTTTCGACAGCAATGGCAATTTTCGCGGTGTCACCGCAGACCTGCTCGAACTGATCAGATTGCGTACCGGCCTGCGCTTCGACATACGGCGCAGCCGAAACGATGACGAGATGATCGAACAGATCAAGGACAATAAAGCCGACGTGATCGCCGCCCTGCTCCCCAGCGCCGAACGTGATACAGCGCTGAACTTCACCCGTCCCTATCTGCAAAACTCCTTTGTCCTTCTGACTCGCAAAGCCGCCGACAGCCCGGCAAACCTTGAGCAGTTGGCGGGCAAGCGCCTGACCATCGCCCAGGGCAACCCACTGGTGGACTACCTGCGCCGCGAGTTCCCGCGGATCAGGTTGATTGAAACACCGGACACGTTCAGCGCGGTGGAGTTGCTCGCCGAAGGCAAGGCAGAAGGTGCGGTGAATTCACTGGTAATCGCCAACTACTTCATTTCATCACGGCTTTTCGAGCACACACTTCAGATCCGGACCACCATCGGCACCCGGCAGGCTGCATTTTCCCTGGCGACCGGGCGAGAGTCCAAAGAGTTGAACGCCATCCTCAACAAGGCACTCCTGAGCATCGCACCGGAAGAACTGGGCATCATCAACAGCCGCTGGCGTGGCTATTCGGCGTCCTCGCAAAGCACCTGGCGCAATTACCAGCGATTGTTCTATCAGATCGTGATCGGGGCTGGCGTGCTGCTACTGCTTTCCGCTGCCTGGAATGCCTACATGCGTCGCCAGATCAAACAGCGTCACGCGGCCGAGCGCGCGCTGAACAATCAATTGATCGAGCGGCGCCAACTGTTCGAGGAGCTGCGCTGCGCGAAGGAGCGCGCCGATGAAGCCAACCGCGCCAAAAGCACGTTTCTGGCAACCATGAGCCATGAGATCCGCACGCCGATGAATGCGGTCATCGGCATGCTCGAACTGACGCTGAAGCGCATCGAGAGCAACCATCCAGACCGTCCGGCCATTGACGTGGCCTACAGTTCGGCCAAGGACCTGCTGGAACTGATCGGCGACATTCTCGACATTGCCCGGATCGAATCCGGGCGTCTGAGCCTGAGCCCGGAACGGGTGAATCCGAGTGAAATCGTGGGGTCGGTCGTGCGGATCTTCGAAGGCCTGGCTCGTCAGAAAAACCTTGAACTGATGCTGGAACTCAACCCGGCCAATCCGGCGATCGATGTCCTGCTGGACCCGATGCGTTTCAAACAGGTGTTGTCGAACCTCGTCAGCAACGCCATCAAATTCACGGAACACGGCCAGGTCAGGATCACCGTCGAATTGCTTTCGACGGCTGAACCCGAGCAAGTCCGGATGCTGTTGCAGGTTGAGGACAGCGGCATCGGGATCAGCGAACAGGATCAACGACGACTGTTCGAACCCTTCGCCCAAGCCAATGGCACCGGGCAGTCAGGCAGAGGCGGCGCCGGCCTGGGTCTGGTGATCAGCCGAAGTCTGTGCGAAATGATGGGCGGCAACCTGCAATTGGGCAGCCAGCCGGGAGTCGGCACGCAGGTCCAAGTTTCGCTGCTTCTGCCCACCCTGCCAGTCGAGCAGGTGCCGCAAACCACCGAAACACCGATCCACACGTCCACGGTACCCTTGAACGTGCTGGTGATTGACGATCACCCGGCCAATCGCTTGCTGATGTGTCAACAACTGGAGTTTCTTGGGCATAGATTCAGCGTTGCCGAGGATGGCGAGGCAGGCTTCGAAGCGTGGAAAACAGGGCTGTTCGATCTGGTGATCGTCGACTGCAACATGCCCGTCATGAATGGATACGAACTCGCTCGCGCTATCCGCGACCATGAACAGCAATCCGAACGTTCCCCCTGCACCGTTCTGGGCTTTACCGCCAACGCACAACCGGAAGAACGACAGCGCTGCAAACAGGCCGGGATGGACGACTGCCTGTTCAAGCCGCTGACGCTGACCGCCTTGAGTCAATGGGTTGCAGGCATCGTGCCGACCGACCGCCGTCCCGCCTTCAGCCTGAAAGGGCTGCACTTGTTGACGGGGGGCAACCCGGCATTGGACTTGCGATTGTTGACCGAGCTGCTCACCAGCAACCGCCTGGACCGACAAGCTCTGCAGGCGTTATCCCGGTCAAACGACCCGCAGTTGTTTCTCGATATCGCCCACAAAATCAAGGGCGCAGCCCGGATTGTCCAGGCCACCCGTTTGATCGATAGCTGCGAAGCGCTCGAACAGGCCTGCGATCAAGTTTTTCATCATGACGAAGTGGCCGAATGCAGGATGGCCGTAGAACGCGCAATGCTCGAGCTGGAGCAGGCATTGCAGCAACAAATTGGTCAAAACGACAAAAGCAGAATGATGGAGCCTTAACTATGCTTGGTCGCTGAGCAGTGTGTTAAACCTCATGGAGTGACCCGCAATGCCCAGCCCACTGCGCCCGGATCAACGGCGGTTTCCGCTGCACGTGCATATCAGTGTGATGTTTACCCTGCTGTTGCTCCTGACCGGCGTGGTGCTGGGCATTTTCAACTATCGGCAAACCACGCAGATCATTCTTTCCAGTAGTGAAAAGCTCTTCGAGCGCATCGAGCAGGACGTCCGGCTGGACCTGCACGCCACCTATGAGCCCATCCACCATCTGCTGAGCCTGCTGGTATACAACCCGGCGGCGCAGGCTACGAACCTGGAACAACGGCTGGCGCTGCTCGGCCCTTTCAGTCAGTCGCTCAAGGACAACCCTGATCTGGCCTCGCTGTACCTGGGCTACGACAACGGTGATTTCTTCATGGTTCGCCCCTTGCGAACCGCCGCCCTGAAAACCCTGCTCAACGCCCCGAGCAATGCGGTGTATCAAGTGTGGAGCATCGAGCGAAACGACGGCCCGGCGCATTCCCAGTCTCTGTTTTTCGATCAGGACCTGAACCCGATCAGCCGTCAGGACAATCCCGACGACACCTACGATCCGCGAACACGTGCCTGGTTTTCCAATGCACGCCGCGACAGCGATCAGATCACCACCGAACCCTACCTCTTTTTCTCCACCCACAACGTCGGCACCACCCTGGCCCGCCGCAGCGGTGCTCACGCAATCCTGGGCGCCGACCTGACGCTGGCGGAACTGTCCGCGACCCTGGCCAAACATGTCGTCACCCCCAGTACCGAAATCGTGCTGTTCGATGCCGAAGGCAATGCCGTCGCTTACCCCGACAGCAGCAAGCTGTTCGTCGACGACCAGACCGCCCGCCTGAGCAAGGCCGCCGACCTGAGCCCCGGCCTTGGCGCATTACTGAACAATCCGCCAACAGGCAATCGGCTGAAAGCCGCCGGCCGCCAATGGATCGTTGCCCGCAGCCGCATGCAGGAGGGTGGTCCCCAGGGATTGCAACTGGCGCTGCTGGTGCCGGAAGACGAATTGCTCGCCGATGCCTATCGCATGCGCTGGCAAGGCGCGTTGATCACGTTGGCCACGTTGCTGTTGTGCCTGCCGCTGGGCTGGCTGACCTCGAGAATTCTGGTCAAGCCCCTGCGCGCACTGGTGCAGGAAGCCGATGCCATTCGCAGTTTCAATTTCAAATTCCCGGTCTCCCGTCGCTCGCCGGTGCTCGAAGTCGACCAACTGAGTGTGTCGATGACCCGCATGAAAGATACCCTGGCAAGTTTTTTCCAGATCACCGACAGCCTGAGCGCCGAGACCCGGTTTGCGCCCTTGCTGGAACGGGTATTGTTCGAAACCGTGAAAATCGGCCAGGCCCAGGCCGGTCTGATCTACCTGCGGGAAAATGACGGTGATCGCATGGAGCCTCACGGCCTGGTCATCGACGACATCTCACAGGCATTGCCAGCGTTCGACATTCGCGGCCACGAGCCCGGCGGCCCACAAAGCCCGGAATGGCTACTGCAGCTGTCGAAGGCCGACAATGTGGTCATCAATCTCGGTTTCGAACAGGCGGGAGATTTGCAGAAAGTGTTGCTGGCGATGGAGTGTCCGCGGGTGCATCTGATCGGTATCCGCCTGCACAATCGTCATAACGAAACCGTGGGCCTGCTGATCCTGTTGCTGGAGGACAGCGGGGACCAGAGCGATCTCGAGAAACTTCGTCCGGACCGCATTGCGTTCCTTCAGGCCGTGTCCGGTGCGGCCGCCGTGAGTATCGAAAGTCAACGCCTGCAAGCCAAACAGAAACAGTTGCTGGACGCCTTCATTCAACTGCTGGCCGGCGCTATTGATGCCAAAAGTCCCTATACCGGCGGTCACTGCCAGCGCGTGCCGGCGCTGACCTTGATGCTCGCCCAGGCTGCCGCAGCCAGTCAGGACCCCGCCTTCAGCGGTTATCAACCCACTGAAGACGAGTGGGAGGCGCTGCACATCGCTGCGTGGCTGCATGACTGCGGCAAGGTCACGACGCCGGAATACGTCGTCGATAAAGCCACGAAGCTGGAAACCCTGAACGACCGCATTCACGAAATCCGCACCCGCTTCGAAGTGCTCAAGCGCGATGCCTGGATCAGCTACTGGCAGGCCATTGCCCTGGGCGGTAACGAGCAGCACCTGGCGGAACTGCGCAATGCCACGCTGGCGGGGCTCGACGATGATTTTGCGTTTGTTGCCCGTTGCAATCTGGGCGGCGAGGCGATGGCCGATGCCGATCTGCAACGCCTGCGCAGCCTGGCTCAACGAACCTGGACCCGAACCCTGGATGACCGATTGGGCGTTTCCTGGGAAGAGAACCGGCGCCAGGCGCGAACACCGGCGCCGACGCTGCCGGTCAACGAGCCGTTGCTGGCGGACAAATCCGAGCACCTGTTCGAACGCGCCGAGGGTGAACTGATTCCGGAAGACAATCCGTGGGGCTTCAAACTCGACGTGCCACGCTACAAGTACAACCGGGGCGAACTCTACAACCTGAGCATTGCCCGGGGCACTTTGACTCGCGAGGAGCGTTACATCATCAACCACCACATGGTGCAGACGATCCTGATGCTCAGCCACCTGCCCTTCCCCGGCCACCTCAACAACGTCGCGGAAATCGCCGGCGGCCACCACGAAAAAATGGACGGCACCGGTTATCCCAAACAGTTGAAGCGCGAAGAAATGAGCCTGCCGGCGCGGATGATGGCGATTGCCGATATTTTCGAAGCGCTGACCGCCGCTGATCGCCCCTACAAGAAAGCCAAATCCTTGAGCGAGGCGCTGGGCATCATGGCCACCATGTGCCGGGATGCCCACATCGACCCCGAATTGTTCGGGCTGTTCATCAACGCCGAAATCTACCGGCAGTACGCCGATCGATTCCTCGATCCACAGCAGATCGACGCGGTGGATCCGTCAGGCCTGCTGGCCAAGGCAGGCCTCAGGGCATGATCAGCAATCGGTCAGGCGCAGGAAAATGGCCACCAGTTTTTCAATGCCGGCTTGATCGTCAGCGGTAAACCGCGCGAGCTTCGGGCTGTCGAGGTCCAGCACGCCGATCAGGCGGCCGTCCTTGACCAGCGGCACGACCAGCTCGCTGTTCGACGCACTGTCGCAGGCAATATGTCCGGGGAAAGCGTGCACGTCTTCGACCAACTGCGTCTGCAACGTCGCCGCCGCCGTGCCGCATACGCCGCGACCGAAGGGGATTCGCACGCAGGCGATTTGCCCCTGGAACGGGCCGAGCACCAGTTCTTCACTACGATTGAGGTAGAAACCGGCCCAGTTCAGGTCATCGAGCTGGTTGTACAGAAACGCTGAAAACTGCGCGGCATTGGCGATGAAGTCCCGCTCGTCCGCCAGCAAGGATTCCAGCTGTGCGTGCAGCATGCCGTAGCCTTCGAGGCCCTGGCCGCTTTGTTGTAAATCGATCATGCCTTGTGCTCCAACAGCTTGAGCCCGACCCAATAGCGGGCAAATTGATAGGCGCAACGTCCGTTGCGATTGCCCCGTCCGGTGGCCCAGCGCACCGCGAGGATGTCCAGTTCTTCGTCACGCTGCCATGTCAGACCGGCCTTGTCGGCCAGTTGACCGATCCAGTGCTCGACCACATTGAGGAAGTGTTCCTGAGTAAACGGATAGAACGACAGCCACAGGCCAAAACGGTCCGAGAGCGCGATCTTGTCTTCCACGGCCTCGCTGGGATGCAGTTCGCCGTCGACCCGTTTCCAGTTTTCATTGTCGCTTTCCTTTTCCGGCACCAGATGGCGACGGTTGGAAGTGGCGTACAGCAAAACGTTGTCCGGTGCCTGTTCGAGGGAACCGTCGAGCACACTCTTGAGCACGCGATAATCACCCTCGCCCGATTCGAACGACAGGTCATCGCAGAACAGCACGAAGCGTTGGGGCAACCTGGCGATCTGTTCGACCACCCGCGGCAAGTCCGCCAGGTGATCACGCTCGATTTCGATCAGCCGCAGACCGGCCTTGGCATGTTCGGCCAGCAAGGCTCGCACCAGCGACGATTTACCAGTGCCACGCGAGCCCCAGAGCAACGCGTGGTTGGCCGGCATGCCGTCGATGAACTGTTGGGTATTGCGCCCCAGTTGCTCCAGTTGCCGATCGACACCGATCAGGTCGGACAGGCGCATGTCGAGGCTGACTTCCAGCGGCAACAGAAAACCGCTGCGTCCCTCGCGCTGCCAGCGTGCAGCCAGGCATTGCGTCCAGTCGATGGATTGCCGAGGTGCGGGCAGCAACGGTTCGATACGGGCCAGAACGGCATCGGCGCGTTCAAGAAAAGCATTCAATCGGGAATCCACGTCTTCTCCTCGGGCACGTTCACAGTAATGATGGCGCTGCAGCGACGAAACACGGCGTTCGGTGCCCGGGTCATCCCTTGTTGCACAAGGGCTCGCGAGAACATCGGTATCCATGCATGATCGACTATGCTTGAGCAGCGAAGGGAAACGGAAGTGGTTCGACACCCCATGGATATCAAGTTCACCAACCGGCTGTCCTACAAACAAGCCCGGCTTACCGTGCTGGTCGGTTTCATTCTGGGCACGCTGCTAAGCCTGCTGCAAATAGGCATCGATTATGCCAGCGAAGACGCCTCCATCAACCGGGAAATACTGTCTTTACTGGAAATCAGCCATAACCCCGCCTCACGCATTGCCTACAACATCGACGCCGAACTCGCCCAGGAACTGACCCTGGGCCTGCTGCGCTCACCGGCGATCATCGGCGCGCAACTGACCGACAACAACGGCACTGTGCTGGCCAGTGTCAAGCGGCCTGGCGTGCAGAGCGGCTATCGGGTGATCAGTGACTTCCTGTTCGGAGCCGACCGCGCGTTCGAAGACCGTCTGTATCTGGATCACTTGCCGAGCGAATCCCTCGGCACACTGCGTCTGGACGTTGATACCTATTCATTCGGCAACCGGTTCCTGCGCCGGGCCGAAATCACCCTGCTCAACGGGTTCGCCCGCAGCCTGCTTCTGACCGGCATCCTGCTGGCGTTGTTCTACGTGATGCTGACCAAACCGCTGGTGCGAGTCATCCGCGAACTCAGCAGCCGCGATCCGCGCAGCGTCGAACCCACTTGGCTGGAGTACCCGGCGGGCCATGAAAACGATGAGATCGGTGTGCTCGTCAAAGTTGCGAACCAGCAGTTTGAAAACATCGCCACCGAAATCCAGCAGCGACGCAACGCCGAAAACCGTCTGACCGACTACCTCAGTCAACTGGAAAACATCGTGTCGGCGCGCACCGCAGAGCTCAAGGCAATCAACAGCCGGCTCAGCCAGTCCAATCAGGAACTGGAAGTCGCGCGCAGCACGGCCCTGGATATGGCCGAGGCGCGCTCGGCATTCCTCGCCAACATGAGCCACGAGATCCGCACGCCTCTCAATGGCTTGCTGGGGATGATCGCGCTGTCCCTCGACGGCCCGCTCAATGCCGAGCAACAGCAACAGCTGTCCATCGCCCATGACTCGGGCAAAGTGCTGGTGGAATTGCTCAACGATATTCTCGACCTGTCGAAATTCGATGCCGGCCAACTCGAACTCGAACACATTCCGTTCGACCTCGGCTCACTGATCGAGGACACCGCCAACCTGCTGTCGCAGAACGCGGCGCCCAGCGTCGAGTTGACGTGCCTGATCGATCCGGCATTTCCGGCACTGGTGCTCGGCGACCCGACTCGCGTGCGGCAGATCGTCAGCAACCTCTTGTCCAACGCGCTCAAGTTCACCCGATTCGGTCGGGTCGATGTGCGCCTGTCGACGTTCGAAGACGGCGTCAGAATCGAAGTCTGCGACACCGGCATCGGTATCGCCCAGGACGCCCAGGTCAAGATCTTCCAGCCTTTTACCCAGGCCGGCGCCGGCATTACCCGACAATTCGGCGGTACCGGGCTGGGGCTGGCGCTGACCTACAACCTCTGCGAAGCCATGCAGGGGCGCCTCACCATCAGCTCGGAAGCGGGTTTCGGCAGCCAGTTCTGCGCCGATCTGCCACTGCCCTGCCACACCCGCGCCCTGCCACCGGCGACGTTGCGCGGCAAGGTCATCGCGATTACCGCCGCCAGCAGCGGCCTGGCTGAACTGTTAAAAAGCCTGTTGCCGGGTTGGGGCCTCGATTACCAGCAGCGTTCGATCGATGACTCAATGATCGGTCTGAAGCCCGACATGGTGATCACCGACTGCCCGGAATGCCTGTTTGGCCTGCGCCCCAACTGTACCGCGCCAATTTTGCTGGTGACCGCCTACGGCAGTTTCATGCCCAGCGAACAAGCCAGCGCCCTGGCGCCTCTGCAACAACAGGCGCGCCCGCTGGCGCGCAATGCGCTGTACCAGACACTGCGGCGAATCCTGCAGCCGGAAATCAACATCCTCAACGATGCACGCCTGGAAGCCCTCTCACCTCAGCGACGCGGTCGGGTGCTGCTGGTGGAGGACAATCCGGTGAATCAGTTGGTGGCCAAGGGCATGCTCGGAAAACTCGGCTGCGAGGTGATTGTCGCGGCTCACGGCGGTGAAGCGCTGGATCAACTGGAACACAGTGAATTCGATCTGGTGCTGATGGACTGCAACATGCCGGTGATGGACGGCTACGAAGCCAGTCGGCAAATCCGTCGCAGCGGGCGTTGGCCACAGTTGCCCATCGTCGCCCTGACCGCCAACGCCATGTCCGAAGAGCGTGAACGCTGCCGTGCGGCGGGCATGAGCGATTACCTGGCCAAACCGTTCCGGCGGGAAGAACTGGCCGCGCTGCTGGATTTATGGATGCCGACTACGACAGTGATCTGATCTGCCCCAACAGGTGATCGAGGCCATCGCGCAAGTCATTGAGCCGGTCCAGATCGACACCGCTGTCACACAGCAGACGGGCCTTGAGCGGCCCGACCTGATCACGCAACGCCTTGCCGGTCGGCGACAGGCTCAGGTGCACCTCGCGCTCATCCCGCGCCGAACGTTGGCGTTGAACCAGTTGCAACTGCTCAAGTCGCTTGAGCAGCGGCGTCAACGTGCCGGAGTCCAGCGCCAAACGCTCGCCCAGAGCCTTGACCGTAGGCTGATCCGGCGCTGCCTCCTGCCATTCCCACAACACCAGCATCGCCAGGTATTGCGGATAGGTCAGACCGAGCTGATCAAGCATCGGCTTGTAGGCACGGATCACCGCCCGCGAGGCGGCGTACAGCTTGAAGCAGAGCTGGCTGTCGAGCTTCAGGGAATCGATGGACAAGGTGTTCATTTGAGCAGGGCTTCAATCTCGCGGCTCAGGTCCTGCGGCTTGGTCGCCGGAGCGAAACGCTTGACCAGCTGGCCGTCCTTGCCGATCAGGAACTTGGTGAAGTTCCACTTGATGCCCTGGGAACCCAGCACACCCGGCGCACGTTTTTTCAACTGCACGAACAGTGGATGGGCGCCGGTGCCGTTAACGTCGATCTTTTTGAACAACGGAAAGCTGACACCGTAGTTCAGCTCGCAGAACTCGGAAATCGCCCCTTCGTTACCCGGCTCCTGTTTGCCGAACTGGTTGCAGGGAAAACCGAGGACCACCAGGCCCTGGTCCTTGTAGGTCTGCCACAGTTCCTCGAGGCCTTTGTATTGCGGAGTAAAGCCGCATTTGCTCGCGGTGTTGACCACCAGCACGGCTTTGCCGGCGAAGTCAGCCAGAGTCTTTTGCTCGCCCTTGATGGTGGTGCACGGGATGCTCAGCAGGTTGTCGCTCATGATGTGCGCTCTATGTGGAGGGATATGAGGTAAAAATAGCGAGCAATTGAATTGCGTGCAATTTAAATTGTCGGACGCCGGTCCTCTGTAGGAGCACGGCTTGCCGGCGATAGCGATTTCAAGGACGCCATCGCCGGCAAGCCGTGCTCCTACAGGGCTCGGTTATTCGCGCGGCACCAGGTCCAGGCACACCGAGTTGATGCAATACCGCAGGCCTGTCGGCGGCGGACCGTCCGGGAACACGTGCCCCAGGTGCGCATCGCATTTGGCGCAGACCACTTCGGTGCGGATCATGCCGTGGCTGACGTCACGGATCTCGACCATGGCGCTGTCGCCGATCGGTGCATAGAAGCTCGGCCAGCCGCAGCCGGAATCAAATTTGGTTTTGGAGTCGAAAAGCGGCTCGTTGCAGCAGATGCAGTGGTAAACGCCGTCGACCTTGCTGTCATTGTATTTGCCGGAGAACGGGCGTTCGGTGCCCTTGAGGCGGCAAACGTTGTACTGCTCCGGATCGAGCATCGCCCGCCATTCTTCCAGGGTTTTTTCCAACTTTTCCATCATCACACCTCGGCAGCTGAAAAAGCCCGATCTGTACCTTTTCCACGGATCGGGCGGCACGTATGATTGCGCCTCGTCAAACGCCAGTCTGGCAGCCAGACCACGCGCATTCAAACGGATTTATGGGTGCGGCCTCTCAAGGCGTCAGCCTGTGTGAATACGCAGGATTCCCAGTACGGTCGTTCAAACGCCGCCTGGATCGTTCATTTTCGGGAACACATCGCCATGCAGGTCAGCAAATCGAACAAGCTCGCCAACGTCTGCTACGACATTCGCGGCCCAGTGCTCAAGCACGCCAAACGCCTGGAAGAGGAAGGCCATCGCATCCTCAAGCTGAACATCGGCAACCCGGCGCCTTTTGGTTTCGAAGCGCCGGACGAAATCCTCCAGGACGTGATCCGCAACCTGCCGACGGCCCAGGGCTACAGCGACTCCAAGGGCCTGTTCAGCGCGCGTAAAGCCGTGATGCAGTACTACCAGCAGAAGCAGGTAGAAGGCGTCGGCATTGAAGACATCTACCTGGGCAACGGCGTTTCCGAGCTGATCGTGATGTCGATGCAGGCCCTGCTCAACAACGGCGACGAAGTGCTGGTGCCGGCTCCCGACTATCCGCTGTGGACCGCCGCAGTGAGCCTGTCCGGCGGCAAACCGGTGCATTACCTGTGCGACGAGCAGGCCAACTGGTGGCCGGACCTGGCTGACATCAAGGCCAAGATCACCCCGAACACCAAGGCGCTGGTGATCATCAACCCGAACAACCCGACCGGCGCGGTGTATTCCAAGGAAGTCCTGCTGGGCATGCTGGAGCTGGCCCGTCAGCACAATCTGGTGGTGTTCTCCGATGAGATCTACGACAAGATTCTGTACGACGATGCCGTGCACATCTGCACCGCCTCGCTGGCGCCGGACCTGCTGTGCCTGACCTTCAACGGCCTGTCCAAGTCCTATCGCGTCGCCGGTTTCCGTTCCGGCTGGATTGCCATCTCCGGGCCGAAACACCACGCGCAAAGCTACATCGAAGGCATCGACATGCTGGCGAACATGCGCCTGTGTGCCAACGTGCCGAGCCAGCATGCGATCCAGACCGCCCTCGGCGGCTACCAGAGCATCAATGACCTGGTGCTGCCGCAAGGGCGCCTGCTTGAACAGCGCAACCGTACCTGGGAACTGCTCAACGACATTCCCGGCGTGAGCTGCGTCAAGCCGATGGGCGCACTGTATGCGTTCCCGCGCATTGACCCGAAAGTCTGCCCGATCCACAACGACGAGAAATTCGTGCTCGACCTGCTGCTGTCGGAAAAGCTGCTCGTGGTGCAAGGCACCGCCTTCAACTGGCCATGGCCGGACCACTTCCGCGTCGTGACCCTGCCGCGCGTCGATGACCTGGACATGGCCATCGGACGGATTGGCAACTTCCTCAAATCCTATCGCCAGTAATCGGTCTGGCCGCGTGCGACTTTTTTACGAAAGTCGCACGCGGATCAATTCAGCAACATATCTTTATCCCTCGCCGGGCATCCCCGCTTCAATTGTCCACCGACTCCCTGTTTCGTGACCGCGTCCAACACTGACGGGGCTTTCGATGCGAATCGGCTGACAATCGCTTCCCATATCCACGTCGGAAATGCCCTGCAAGCGGCTAGACTCTTGCTGTAGGACACAGTTTGAAATAGTCACCCGGTTGAATAGCCCGGTGCAGCACCTTATATACCCCGCAGTACGCTACATCTTTAGCAAAAGGAGATTTCTACAACCATGATGCGCATCCTGCTGTTTTTGGCCACTAACCTGGCGGTCGTGCTGATTGCCAGCATCACCCTGAGCCTTTTCGGCTTCAACGGGTTCATGGCGGCCAATGGGGTTGACCTCAACCTCAATCAGCTGCTGATTTTCTGTGCGGTCTTTGGTTTCGCCGGTTCCCTGTTCTCGCTGTTCATCTCCAAGTGGATGGCGAAGATGAGCACCAGCACCCAGATCATCACCCAGCCACGTACACGTCATGAGCAATGGCTGCTGCAAACGGTCGAGCAACTGTCCCGCGAAGCCGGGATCAAGATGCCGGAAGTCGGGATTTTCCCGGCCTACGAGGCGAACGCCTTCGCCACCGGCTGGAACAAGAACGACGCACTGGTCGCTGTCAGCCAGGGCCTGCTCGAACGATTCTCGCCGGATGAAGTGAAAGCCGTTCTGGCCCACGAAATCGGCCACGTGGCCAACGGTGACATGGTCACCCTGGCGCTGATCCAGGGCGTGGTGAACACCTTCGTCATGTTCTTTGCACGGATCATCGGCAACTTTGTCGACAAGGTGATCTTCAAGAATGAGGAAGGCCAGGGCATCGCCTACTACGTGGCGACCATCTTCGCCGAACTCGTCCTGGGCATTCTGGCTAGCGCCATCGTCATGTGGTTCTCGCGTAAACGCGAATTCCGTGCGGATGAAGCCGGTGCACGCCTGGCGGGCACCAACGCGATGATCGGCGCCCTGCAACGCCTGCGCGCGGAACAAGGCCTGCCGGTGCACATGCCGGACACCCTGAATGCGTTCGGTATCAACGGTGGCATCAAACAAGGGTTCGCCCGCATGTTCATGAGCCACCCGCCGCTGGAAGAGCGCATCGACGCGTTGCGCCGTCGGGGCTGATCAGACTCGGCACCAAAGGAAAAGGCCCGCAGTGATGCGGGCCTTTTTTTGTCTGCTTGATTAATGCGGTGTTTATCAGGGCTTCTTCGCGGGCAAGTACAATCAACACAACTTACCGGCTGGAAACCCGATAAACCCGCTCCTCAAGCCGCGTCACGCCGCTCTCGATAAACTTCCAGCTCTCCCCCAGAACATCCTGGTCTTCCAGAATCTTCAGTGACCACACCGCGCCGAACAACCGTTGCACCTCGTCATCGAGCACGGCAAACGGCGGTCCGTCCTTTTGCGTCTGGTCGTAATCCAGCGTAATCAAAAGCCCCAAAGAGTCTTTAGGCAGAATCCGGTTCAGATGAGCCGCGTATTGCTCTCGCATCTTCGGTGGCAAGGCAATCAACGCAGCGCGGTCGTACAGAGCGCTGCAGTCGGCAACATCCCCGGCCGTCAAGGCGAAGAAATCCCCACACCAGATCTCGATCGAACCCGCCCGATATACCGTGAAAGGCCCTTGATCGCTGACGTCCGGGTCAAATTGGTGCTCGTGGAAAAAGTCTTCCACTGCTTTTTCCGACAACTCGACACCCAACACTTCGTGACCGCATTTCGCCAGCCATAGCAAGTCCAGGCTTTTCCCGCATAACGGCACCAGTACGCGCGCCCCGTCCTCCAGGCCCAACTGAGGCCAGTACCGTTGCAGATATGGATTCACTTCCGGCAGATGAAAGCCGATCTGATTCGACGTCCACCGCTTGTGCCAAAACTCCGGCTGCATAAATATCTCCGAAAATTCGATCAAAACACCCTAAAACTTATATTAGATTTAGATCAATGATCTGACTGAAGATGACGCCATCTTAACTCTCAGGAGCTCATTCATGTTGCCCAGCCTGTATATATCCCATGGCTCACCAATGCTGGCCCTGGAACCCGGCGCCAGCGGGCCGGCCCTCGCGCGCCTGGCTGGTGAATTGCCAAAACCCAGGGCCATCGTGATTGTTTCCGCACACTGGGAAAGCAATGAGCTGCTGGTCAGCGGCAATCCGCAACCTGAAACCTGGCATGACTTCGGTGGCTTCCCCAAGGCATTGTTCGAGGTGCAATACCCGGCGCCCGGCGATCCACAGTTGGCCGCAGAGGTTGTCGAGTTGCTGAAGCGCAGTGACTTGCCCGCACGCATCGACACCAAACGGCCCTTCGACCATGGCGTATGGGTGCCTTTGTCGTTGATGTATCCGCAGGCGGATATCCCGGTGGTGCAAGTCTCGCTGCCTACACGCGGCGGCCCTGCCCTGCAGACCCGCGTCGGGCACGCACTGGGCAGCCTGCGCGAACAGGGCGTTCTGTTGATCGGTTCCGGCAGCATCACCCACAACCTGCGCGAACTGGACTGGCATGCCGGCCCGGAAAGCGTTGAACCGTGGGCCAGGGTATTCCGCGACTGGATGATCGAGAAACTTCAGGCCAACGACGAAGCCGCGTTGCACGATTACCGTCAGTTGGCACCGAACGCCGTGCGTAACCATCCAAGTGATGAACACTTGCTGCCGTTGTACTTTGCCCGCGGTGCCGGAGGCACATTCAGCGTGAGCCACCAGGGATTCACCATGGGCGCCCTGGGCATGGACATTTACCGCTTCGGATAATGAAAGAACCCGGACCTGCGGCTCAGACCACATCAACGCCGACATGAATCGCATCGTGCCGCCAGAACTCCAGGTCACAATCGATCAGCCGCTCATGCT
This sequence comes from Pseudomonas sp. LBUM1651, assembly GCF_059716135.1. Classification (NCBI taxonomy): domain Bacteria; kingdom Pseudomonadati; phylum Pseudomonadota; class Gammaproteobacteria; order Pseudomonadales; family Pseudomonadaceae; genus Pseudomonas; species Pseudomonas sp. LBUM1651. The sequence continues at coordinate 4,470,193 of NZ_CP166805.1, forward strand.
GGTCGTAATTGACCCGGGCGATGCGCAATCCCGGGCTCCCGACCGACACCCGTAACGCCGCAGCGGCATCCACCGACAGCGCCGTCGGCACAATCTCGAAACGCACCCGCCCGTAATGCAAGTCGTAGTGCCGCGCGTACAACTCGGTAATCGACTGATTCAAATCAAACTCCAGAATCCCCGGAAAATACTGCGGATTGAGGTAGTGCTCCACGTACAGCACCAGCCGCTCATCAATTCGCCGCGCGCGGCAAACCTGAATCACGCTCGACAACGCCGGCAACTGCAGCCAGGCACAGACCGCTGCGGACGCCGGTTGCAACCGCGCCGAAATCACTTCGGTGGACGGCACCCGCCCCTGAGCGCTGACCATCGCGTGAAAGTGACTGCGCTGCATCAGGTTGTAAGCCAGGCGCGGCGGCGACACGAACCAGCCGCGACGCTCCTCGCGATAAATCTGCCCTTGGGCCTCCAACTGCAACAACGCTTCGCGCACGGTAATTCGTGTGGTGCCGAACAACTCACTGAGCTTGCGCTCCGCCGGTAACTTGCTGCCGGGCGCCAGCAGCCCGTGATCGAGCTGTTCCTGAAGAACCTGCCCGATGGCTGTCACCGCTTTGGTTGTCTCGATGCGCATTAACTTTTACCTATCTGGACTAGACCAGCACTGTTTCAGGGCGAAACCGTTATTTGAAACGGCTTCGTCAACTCTCAGCTAGCCTAGGCACTGCACATGACTGACAGATGACAAAGGCGCTGAACGGTTCGGCCAGACGCCTGCAATTTCACAGCCAAGTCCTTTCATATCAGCTCTTTAACCATGGTCTACGCTTATCCGGAGGCCTGAGCGCTATTGTGCAAAAAATAGAGGAGGACCGCTGGTCGACATCAAAATGTCATCAGAGGCGCCTAGATTGGCTCAGGTATTGCTGACCTAGACCAACACCACCGCAATCGCAGCGTTGAAAACGCCCAAAGGAGCTTCGGATGAAAAAGCTTTTCCTGGCATCACTGTTAGGCTCGACCATTGCCATGTGCACTGCCGCCATGGCGGCTGATGATTTGAAAACCCTGGAAGCCGCGGCGAAAGCGGAAGGTGAGGTCAACAGTGTCGGCATGCCCGACAACTGGGCCAACTGGAAAGGCACCTGGGACGACCTGGCCAAGAACTACGGCCTGAAACATATCGACACCGACATGAGCTCGGCTCAGGAAATCGCCAAGTTCGCCGCTGAAAAAGACAACGCCACCGCCGACATCGGCGACGTAGGTGCAGCGTTCGGTCCGATTTCGGTCAAGCAAGGCGTAGTTCAACCTTACAAACCAAGTACCTGGGCTCAAATTCCGGACTGGGCAAAGGATAAAGACGGTAACTGGGCGCTGGCCTACACCGGCACCATCGCCTTCATCATCAACAACAAGCTGCTGCATGGTTCGGATGCCCCGACCAAATGGGCTGATCTGAAGACCGGTAAATACAAGGTTTCCATCGGTGACGTCAGCACCGCCGCACAAGCGGCCAACGGTGTCCTGGCGGCAGCCCTTGCCAACGGTGGCGATGAGAAGAACCTTCAGCCGGCACTGTTGCTGTTCGCCGACATCGCCAAGCAAGGCCGCCTGTCCATGGCCAACCCGACGATTGCCACCATGGAAAAGGGTGAAATCGAAGTCGGTGTGGTCTGGGACTTCAACGGCCTGAGCTACAAGGCCAAGATGGCGAATCCGGATGACTACACCGTGCTGATTCCATCCGACGGCTCGGTGATTTCCGGTTACACCACCATCATCAACAAATACGCCAAGCACCCGAACGCCGCCAAACTGGCCCGCGAATACATCTTCAGCGACGCCGGCCAGATCAATCTGGCGCGCGGCAACGCTCGTCCGATCCGTGCCGAACACCTGACATTGCCAGCCGATGTTCAGGCTCAGTTGCTGCCGAACGAGCAGTACAAAAAAGTGACTCCGATCAAGGACGCGGACGCGTGGGAGAAGACCTCCAAGGCCCTTCCTCAGAAGTGGAACGAAGAAGTCATCGTCGAGATGAAATAAAGCTGTAGGAGCCGGCTTGCTGGCGATCGCATCACTGCGGTGCTCAGACAGACCGCGGCGTATGGATCGCCAGCAAGCCGGTTCCTACAAATTTTATCGATCCACCTGTTTCGCGGAGTTCCGCCCCTATGAAGCACAACGTCATCCTTGTCGTGCTCGACGGCCTCAATTACGAGGTTGCGCGCCACGCCATGGGGCACCTGCAGGCTTACGTTGGCGCAGGACGCGCGGCGCTCTACAAACTGGAGTGCGAACTGCCGGCCCTGTCCCGCCCGCTGTATGAATGCATCCTGACCGGCGTCACGCCGATCGACAGTGGCATTGTCCACAACAACGTCTCGCGCCTGTCCAACCAGCGCAGCATCTATCACTACGCTACTGACGCCGGACTGAAAACCGCCGCTGCGGCCTATCACTGGGTCAGCGAGCTGTATAACCGTTCGCCGTTCGTGCCCGCTCGGGACCGTCACACCGACAACCCCGAATTGCCGATTCAGCACGGACATTTCTACTGGAGCGACCATTACCCGGATTCGCACCTGTTCGCCGACGCGGAAAACCTGCGCCTGCGCCATGCGCCGAACTTCCTGCTGGTGCACCCCATGAATATCGACGACGCCGGGCACAAGCACGGCCTCGACACCCCGCAATACCGCAACAGCGCCCGTTCGGCGGACATCATCCTCGCCGACTACCTGCAAGGCTGGCTCGACGCCGGTTACCAGGTGCTGGTGACCGCCGACCACGGCATGAACAACGACCGCTCCCACAACGGCCTGCTGCCAGAGGAGCGCGAAGTTCCATTGTTCGTGCTCGGCAACGCCTTCAGTTTCAACGCCAGCGCCGCACCAAAACAAACCGAGATCTGCGGCACCGTCTGCGAACTGCTGGGCGTGGCCCACGACAAACCTGTGTGCCGGGAGCTGCTCAAGTGAACGCCATGACTCGCGGAAAATGGCTGGCGGCCCTATGCCTGGTGCCCTTCACCCTGTTCTTTATCGTCTTCGAAATCGCGCCACTCGTCTGGGTGATGATCAACAGCCTGCAATCGGAGGAGTTCGGCTGGGGCCTGGCCAACTTCACCAAGATTTTCAATTCGAAGTTCTATCTGCAGGCGATCCAGTACAGCCTCGAGATCAGTTTCTGGTCCAGTGTGTTCGGGATCATCATCGCCGTACTCGGCGCCTACTCCCTGCGCCGGGTCGACTCGAAGCTGCGCAACTTCGTCAACGCCTTCGCCAACATGACCAGCAACTTCTCCGGCGTGCCCCTGGCTTTCGCGTTCATCATCCTGCTGGGTTTCAACGGCAGCATCACCATCATGCTCAAGCAGGCCGGGATCATTGAGGACTTCAACCTGTACTCGAAAACCGGGCTGATCATTCTCTACACCTACTTCCAGATCCCCCTCGGCGTGCTGCTGCTCTACCCGGCCTTCGACGCCCTGCGCGAAGACTGGCGTGAGTCCGCCGAACTGCTCGGCGCCAACGGCTGGCAGTTCTGGCGGCACATTGGTTTGCCGGTGCTGACGCCTGCGCTGCTCGGCACGTTCGTGATCCTGCTGGCCAACGCCCTCGGCGCCTACGCCACGGTGTACGCCCTGACCACCGGCAACTTCAACGTGCTGACGATCCGCATTGCGGCGATGGTCTCCGGCGACATTTCCCTGGACCCGAACCTGGCCAGTGCCCTGGCCGTGGTGCTGGTGGCGTTGATGACCCTCGTGACCGTCGTGCATCAGCTGCTGTTGAAGAGGAGCTACCATGTCTCGCGCTGAATTGGGCCCCGTCGGTGTGTATCACCGCGTTGTGGTGTACCTGCTGTTTGCCATTCTGTTGCTGCCGCTGGTCGGCACCTTTATCTACTCGATTTCCAGCAGTTGGTCGGCAACCATTCTGCCCAGCGGTTTCAGCATCAAATGGTACGTGCAGCTGTGGAGCGATCCGCGTTTCTTGAGTGCTTTCGGCCAATCGCTGCTGGTCTGCGTCGGCTCGCTGATCCTGGCGGTGGTGCTGGTTCTGCCACTGCTGTTCGTGGTGCATTACCACTTCCCGAAACTCGACGCGTGGATGAACATCCTGATCCTGCTGCCCTTCGCGGTGCCGCCGGTGGTGTCGTCGGTGGGGTTGTTGCAGCTCTACGGGTCGGGGCCGTTGGCGATGGTCGGCACGCCCTGGATTCTGATCGGCTGCTATTTCACTGTGGCGCTGCCATTCATGTACCGGGCAATCACCAACAACCTGCAAGCCATCAACCTGCACGACCTGATGGACGCCGCTCAACTGCTCGGTGCCAGCACCTGGCAAGCAGCATTTCTGGTCGTGTTGCCGAACCTGCGCAAGGGTTTGATGGTGGCGTTGCTGCTGTCGTTCTCGTTCCTGTTCGGTGAGTTCGTGTTCGCCAATATCCTTGTCGGCACCCGCTACGAAACCCTGCAGGTCTACCTCAACAACATGCGTAACAGCAGCGGCCACTTCACCAGTGCGGTAGTGATTTCCTACTTCTTCTTTGTGCTGGTTCTGACCTGGGCGGCCAATATCTTGAACAAGGACAAAAGCGAATGAGCTATGTCAGCGTCCAACACCTGCAGAAAAACTATGCAGGCACCACCGTATTCAGCGACATCAACTGCGAAATCCGGAAGGGTGAATTCGTCACCCTCCTCGGCCCGTCCGGTTGCGGTAAATCCACGCTTCTGCGCTGCATCGCCGGGCTGACCTCGGTAGATGGCGGCAAGATTTTGCTGGATGGCGTCGATATCGTGCCGTTAAGTCCGCAAAAGCGCGGCATCGGCATGGTGTTCCAGAGTTATGCGCTGTTCCCCAACATGACCGTGGAGCAGAACGTCGCCTTCGGTTTGCGCATGCAGAAGGTCAACAGCGACGACAGCCAGAAGCGCGTCGCCGAAGTGTTGCAACTGGTGGAACTCAACGATTTCGCTGCGCGCTATCCGCATCAATTGTCCGGCGGTCAATGTCAGCGTGTCGCCCTCGCCCGCTCATTGGTGACTCGTCCACGTCTGTTGTTGCTGGACGAACCGCTGTCGGCCCTCGATGCGCGGATTCGCAAGCACTTGCGCGAACAGATCCGTCAGATCCAGCGCGAACTCGGCCTGACCACGATCTTCGTCACACACGATCAGGAAGAAGCACTGACCATGTCTGACCGGATTTTCCTGATGAATCAGGGAAAGATCGTACAGAGCGGCGACGCCGAAACCCTGTACACCGCGCCCGTGGATGTTTTTGCCGCCGGCTTCATCGGCAACTACAACCTGCTGGATGCCGACAGCGCCACGAAACTGCTGCAACGACCGATCACCCATCGCATCGCGATTCGCCCGGAAGCCATCGAACTGAGCCTGAATGGCGAACTCGATGCACAAGTGCGCAGCCACAGCCTGCTGGGTAACGTGATCCGCTACCGGGTCGAGGCCCGGGGCGTGGAACTGGTGGTGGATGTGCTCAACCGCTCGGCGGCCGATTTGCATCCCGATGGTCAGCGTCTGGCGCTTTCCATCGATCCGACGGCCCTGTGTGAGGTGGCTTGAAAGCAGCTCTAAGCTGCAAGCTGCAAGCTGCAAGTTGTAAACTGCTGAGCACCTCAACCCACTTCTTGAAGCTTGAAGCTCGAAGCTTGAAGCTGTTCTCGGAGAGAACCCCAATGTCCCTGGCAATTTTTGATCTGGACGAAACCCTGATCCACGGCGACTGCGCCACCCTCTGGAGCGAGCAAATGGGCCGCTTGGGCTGGGTCGATCCCGAGTCGTTCATGCGGCAGAACAACGAATTGATGGACGCTTACAGCCACGGCAAGCTGCGCATGGAGGATTACATGACCTTCAGCCTCGAGCCGATGATCGGACGCACGCCGGAAGAGGTCGACCATCTGGTGGGGCCGTGGGTGGAAGACTTCATCGAACCGATCATCTTCAGCGACGCCACCAAAGCCATCGCCGCGCACCGCAAGGCGGGTGACCGGATTCTGGTGATTTCGGCGTCGGGTACGCACCTGGTCAGGCCGATTGCCGATCGTTTGGGCATCGACGAGATTCTGGGCATCGAGCTGGAAGTGCTGCATGGGGTTTACAGCGGCCACACCGTTGGCACGCTGACCTACCGCGAAGGCAAGATCACGCGCTTGCTGGAATGGCTGGATGCGGAAGAGGAAAACCTGGAAGGCGCGAGTTTCTACTCGGATTCACGCAACGATTTACCGCTGTTGCTGAAGGTAGATTTCCCACACGTGGTGAACCCTGATCCGGTATTGCTCGAACACGCCGAAAAAGCCGGCTGGCCGATCCACATCTGGAAATAACGCAAATCCCTGTAGGAGCGAGCTTGCTCGCGATGGACGTTAACGATAACGCGGCAAACCTGACACACCACGGCGTTCTCAGGTTCATCGCGAGCAAGCTCGCTCCTACAAAGGTCAGGTCAGGCTTTCGTCAATCACCAGCACCAACTTTCCCGCCACCTTATTGGTCGCCAACTCGGCAAACGCCGCTTCCGCATCCTTGATCGGAAAAGTCTTCGCCAACTGCGGACTCAACCGCCCTTCGGCAAACAGCGGCCAGACATGCTGGCTCAAATCAGTGAACAAATCCGCCTTGAACTGATCGTCACGACTACGCAAAGTCGAACCCAGCAGTTGCACACGCTTGGCCAGCACCTGCGCCAGATCCAGCTTCGCTTCACGGCCGCCCATCAGGCCGATCAGCACCCAACGGCCATCTCGGGCCAGCAGTTTCAGGTTCAGTGCGGCGTAGTTGCCGCCGACCGGGTCGAGAATCACATCGAACGGCCCCAAGTCGCTCAGACTTTCAAGATCGTCGGTGCGCACCACGCCACCCTGAGCACCCAGCGCTTCGCAGTAAGCCAGCCGCTCTGCAGAACCGACGCTGACCCAGCACGGGTTGCCGAATGCCTTGCACAGCTGAATGGCAGCTGAACCGATTCCACTTGCTCCGGCGTGCAAAAGAACTTTCTCACCCGGTTGGAGCGCAGCCAACTGAAACAAATTCAGCCAGACGGTCGCATAGACTTCGGGTAGCGCTGCCGCCTCGGTCAAGGACATTCCTTCTGGCACCGCCAGCACATGCCGTCCGTCGACAACCACCTCTTCGGCCATCCCACCCCCGGCCAGCAAGGCGCAGACCCGATCACCGACCTGCCACGACGAGCCCGGGCCGACCTCGCTGATCACCCCGGAACACTCTAGACCCAGTACCTGACTGGCCCCCGGCGGTGGCGGATAAAGTCCCGCCTTCTGTAACAAATCGGCGCGATTGAGGCCCGCTGCCGCCACCCGAATGCGAACTTGCCCTACATCACATGTAGGACTGGGCTCTTCAAGCCACTCCACTTGACCTTCCACGCCTTGCAATGCTTTCACAGTGCCTCCATAGTGAGTCTGGACTGAGCCCGAAGTTGTATCGCCGGGCTTTTTGCATTATGCGACCGGCCCTTGTGGAACCGGCGACTTCAAAGACGGCCTAATATGCGTTATCAATTGTCCCCGCGTCGAATCAGCATGAAGCATTTGTTCCCCAGCACCGCCCTCGCCCTATTTATTGGTATCGGCCTGATGCCGATGTCGAGCAATACGTTCGCAGCCAATAGTTGGGACAAGCTTCAGCCTGATCGTGACGAAGTGATCGCCAGCCTGAATGTCGTCGAGTTACTCAAGCGCCACCACTACAGCAAGCCGCCGCTCGATGACGCGCGCTCCGTGATCATTTATGACAGCTACCTCAAGCTGCTGGATCCGTCGCGCAGCTACTTCATGTCCAGCGACATTGCCGAATTCGACAAGTGGAAAACCCAGTTCGACGACTTCCTCAAAAGCGGCGACCTCAACGCCGGTTTCACCATCTACAAGCGCTACCTGGACCGCGTAAAAGCGCGTCTGGACTTTGCCCTTGCGGAGCTGAACAAGGGCGTCGACAAGATCGACTTCACCGCCAAGGAAACCTTGCTGATCGACCGCAAGGACGCCCCTTGGCTCAAGTCCACCGCAGAGCTCGACGACCTGTGGCGCAAACGCGTCAAGGACGAAGTGCTGCGGATGAAAATTGCCGGCAAGGATTCCAAGCAGATTCAGGAAACCCTGACCAAGCGTTACAAGAATCAGCTTGCGCGTCTGGACCAGACCCGTCCGGAAGACATCTTCCAGGCCTACATCAACACCTTCGCCATGTCCTACGACCCGCACACCAATTATCTGTCGCCGGATAACGCGGAGAACTTCGACATCAACATGAGCCTGTCCCTCGAGGGCATCGGCGCCGTGTTGCAGAGCGACAACGATCAGGTGAAAGTCGTGCGTCTGGTGCCTGCCGGCCCGGCCGACAAAACCAAGCAGGTCGCACCGGCCGACAAGATTATCGGCGTTGCGCAGGGCAACAAAGAGATGGTCGACGTGGTTGGCTGGCGCCTGGACGAAGTGGTCAAGCTGATCCGTGGCCCGAAAGGCACCGTGGTGCGCCTGGAAGTCATCCCGGCCAGCAATGCGCCAAACGACCAGACCACCAAGATCGTGCCGATCACCCGCGAAGCGGTGAAGCTTGAAGACCAGGCGGTGAAGAAGTCGGTCCTCAACCTGAAACAGGACGGCAAGGACTACAAGCTCGGCGTCATCGAGATCCCGGCCTTCTACCTGGACTTCAAGGCCTTCCGTGCCGGCGATCCTGACTACAAGAGCACCACGCGCGACGTCAAGAAACTGCTGACCGAGCTGCAGAAGGACAAAGTCGACGGTGTGGTTATCGACCTTCGCAACAACGGCGGCGGCTCCCTGCAGGAAGCCACCGAGCTGACCAGCCTGTTCATCGACAAAGGTCCGACTGTTCTCGTGCGTAACGCCGATGGCCGGGTCGATGTGCTGGAAGATGAAAACCCGGGCGCGTTCTACAAAGGCCCGATGGCGTTGCTGGTCAACCGCTTGTCCGCCTCGGCTTCGGAGATTTTTGCCGGCGCCATGCAGGACTACCATCGCGCGTTGATCATTGGCGGCCAGACCTTCGGCAAAGGCACCGTGCAGACCATTCAGCCGCTGAACCATGGCGAACTGAAACTGACCCTGGCCAAGTTCTATCGGGTTTCCGGTCAGAGCACGCAGCATCAAGGCGTTCTGCCGGACATCGATTACCCGTCGATCATCGACACCAAGGAGATCGGCGAAAGCGCCCTGCCGGAAGCCATGCCGTGGGACACCATCCGCGCGGCGATCAAACCGGCGACCGACCCGTTCAAACCGTACATCACCCAGCTCAAATCCGAGCATGACGTGCGCACGGGCAAGGACGCGGAGTTCGTGTTCATCCGCGACAAACTGGCCCTGGCGCAAAAACTGATGGCGGAAAAAACCGTCAGCCTCAATGAAGCCGATCGTCGTGCACAACACGCCGATATCGAAGCCAAGCAGCTTGCCATGGAAAATATCCGTCGCAAGGCCAAAGGCGAAGAACCGCTCAAAGAGCTGAAGAAAGAAGACGAAGACGCCCTCGCGGCCGAGCCGGACAAGACCAAACCAGAAGACGATGCCTACCTGAGCGAGACCGGTCGGATTCTGTTGGACTACCTGAAACTCAACACCGCGGTCGCCAAGCACTGAGTTGTGACAAGCAAGATGATGGCAATTTAATTCTGACGCCCCGTAGCGTCATCAAACAGTCATCATTCTGTCGTGAAATAAAGGACTGGGAGCCTCTTTTTATCCAAGAGCGCTCCCAGTCCTTTTTTTATCGCCAGAGATCGCCATGACCACTACCGAACAGCTGAGTGCGTTGAGTTCAATACTGACTCAAAGCGGTTTGCACAGCCTGTTCCAGCCAATCATTTCGCTCTCTGAACGCCGAATTATCGGCTACGAAGCCCTCAGTCGCGGCCCCTCCAACAGCCCGCTGCACTCGCCCATCGCCTTGTTCGCCGTCGCCCGCCAGGCCGGCCGCTTGAACGAGCTGGAAATTGCCTGTCGTGAGAGTGCTTGCCGACGCTTCAATGAACAGCAACTGCCAGGCAAACTCTTTCTCAACGTGTCACCGGAATCCCTGCTGGAAGCGGCCCACCAACCGGGTCGAACCCTGCAACTGCTGCAGGATTTCGGCATACCGCCCAGTCAGGTGGTCATCGAACTCACCGAACAGACCCCGACCGACGATTTCCAGCTGCTGCAAAACGCGCTGCATCACTATCGGGCGATGGGTTTTTCCATTGCACTGGATGATTTGGGAGCGGGTTATTCGAGCTTGCGCCTGTGGTCCGAGCTGCGACCTGACTATGTGAAGATCGACCGGCACTTCATCGACGGCATTCATCAGGATGCCCTCAAACGTGAATTTGTCGGATCAATCATGCAAATCGCCAAAGCCTCGCGGGCGCAAGTGATTGCTGAAGGTATCGAACTGCCGGAGGAGCTTGCGGTGTTGACCGATATGGGCGTCGATCTGGTCCAGGGCTATTTGCTCTGTCGACCCCAGGAACATCCGCCGAGGGATGCTCGAAGCCTGATGCCCAAGCAGGACAGCTCCGCTGTGGCGCTGAACGACGAAGGCAGCGACCTCAGCGCCCTCTTGAACGATCAGCCAGCGGTCGCGCGGGATACGCCGACAGCGACGGTACTGGAAGCCTTCCGCCGCCAGGCCAACCTGAACTCGCTGGCGGTGCTCGACGACTACGGCCATCCCTGTGGCATCGTTCACAGGCATTCGCTCTCGGACGCCCTGCTCAAACCTTTTGCCACCGACTTGTTCGCCCGCAAGCCCATCAGCCGTTTGATGAACGATGACTTTCTCGCCGTCGAGATGAGCCAGTCGCTGCAACAGGTCAGCCGCCTGATCACCAGCCGCGCCCGACAACGCATTGAAGAAGACTTCATCATTACCCTGAACGGCGGGTATCTGGGGCTGGGTCGGGTGATCGACGTACTGAAGCTGATTACCGAACTGAAGATCCAGCAGGCCCGCTACGCCAACCCGCTGACCCTTCTGCCGGGCAACGTACCGATCCAGCAATGCCTGACGCGCCTGCTGCAACAGCAACGGGAGTCGGTGATCTGCTACGTGGACATCGACAGTTTCAAACCCTTCAACGACATCTACGGCTACGGCCGCGGGGACGAAGTCCTGCTGTGCCTGGCGCAATGCCTGAATGATCGCGTCGACCCTTCCCGCGACTTTGTCGGCCATATCGGCGGCGACGATTTCCTGCTGGTGCTCGGGCCGGAAGACTGGCGCAAACGTTTGAACCAGTTGCTCGACGATTTCCAGAGCCAGTGCCGGCGCTTCTACCGCAGCGAACACCTGGAGGCCGGCTGCTTCATCGCCCCGAACCGCCAGGGTGTGCGGCAGGAATTTCCGCTGCTGTCACTGTCGATCGGCGTGGTGCATTTACATCCACAGGCCTGTGGACAACTCGATGCGAGCCAGTTGGCGGAAATGGCGTCGCAGGCCAAGCATCACGCGAAGAATGTGCCGGGGTATAGCGTGCATGTGATTGATAGCCTGGCGGTGCCGGGGCGAAAGGATGAATTGCTGATGGGGCAGCGGTGATTGGCCTGACGTCTTCGCGGGCAAACCTCGCTCCTACAGGTTTTGTTTTTTCGCAACATTTCCATACGACACCAGACCTGTAGGAGCGAGGCTTGCCCGCGAAGGCGTCAGACCGGCCGACACAGATCAAAGAGGTTCACCCTGAACCGCGAGACGCCAACTCTTTGAGTTTGACCTCAGCCAACGGATGCCCGGCCTTGGCAGCGATAGTCCAGAACCTGGCGGCCTCATCCGGATCCGGCGCCTTGCTCGCCGTCCCGGCCAGGCAGATCACGCCCACCTGATACGCCGCCTTGCCATCACCCGCCAACGCCGCCAGACGCAGCAATCGGACACCTTCCTCACGAGCCCCCAGGCCAACGCCGCGAAAGGCCAGAATGTGGCCATAGAAGCTTTGAGCGCCGACGTCACCCAAGTTGGCCATGCGTGCGAACTGGCCTTCGAGCCAGCTCCAGCCACGGGGCTGGTGCACGAACCATGACCAATGAAACAACCGGCGGGCCAACCAGTAACCGGCCCGCGCCTTGAGTCGCAAAAACACTCAGGCCTCGGCCGATTCGGGGTATTCGTACTCGAAAACCCGCACCACTTCCGAAGCATGCCAGGACGCGGCAGCGACACCATCGGACGGCCCTGAGAAACGCCCCAGACGCTCGACGCATTCAAAAAACCCGGTGCGCGGCAGGCGACTGGCGCCCTGGCTGATCACCAGCGAACTGCGCAAGGGTTGTTCGGCCCTGGCGTCCAGCGCGGCCAGATGTTCAAGGGCTGCAGTCAAGGTTTGCATGGCCGGCGTCGGGAGTTGCAGACGCTCCAGCAACGCGCGATAAGTCAGCAGATGTCGCTGGCGGCGTGCCTGATCCAGTTCGCCCAGCAACCCGTCCCAATGTTGACGACTGATGCGTACGCTCACGATTCATCCCTCCACCCTGGCACCGTCAATTCCCAGGCCAGACTGCGGCGAATCGCAGCGTCGGGTTGACGCTCGCCACTTTCGATCAAGGCCAGATAAGACGGGCTTATGCCTACCGTGCGGGCGAGCGCCTCGATGGCGATGCCCTTCCCTTCGCGCAAACTGCGTAGTTGATCCAGACCCGGAAGAATCTGGTCGGGTGTTGCCGCGTGACGCACTGTTGCCTCGCGCGGCGGTTGCTCATTGATGCCTGCTGCTTTCAGTAGAGCCTGATACTGAGCCCACGGCAGAACCGCATACTCGGGCTCGCCTTCGCGTGTGATTATCTGAATATCCATGACTTCCCCGTAGGACAACGACACTTAGCGAGTCGGCGCTTTTTCCTAGAAGTGTAATCCTAACAGCGGCCAAGGTCGCGGGGCCATGAATATAGGGATGATCCTGAATCGGCTCAGTTTTTTTTCGGCCCCTGAAGCTGAAGTTGCTCCAGGGTATCGGGCAGTCGCTCGACCACCGCGAGCTTCTCCGGCACCTGCCGTTTGCGCCAGGCGCGAAACGCATTGAGTTCGTCATCGAGGACTTTCATCAGCCAGGCGAGCACGGCGATGTCATCGAGCATGCCGAACACTGGAATGAAATCCGGAATCGCATCCACCGGACTCAGGAAGTACATCAGGCCCGCCACCACCGAGATCAGCGCTTTCGGACTGATGGCGCGGTACTCGCCACGCCAGTACGCCAGGCACAAAGCCTGCAACAGGCGCAGGTCGTCTTTGAGCTTGCCCAATCGGTTGCCTTGGCTCGCGCCTTTGCTGGCCACCGCGAACAACAGCGCTGGCAATCGTCCACGGGCGAGCAGGCGTCCGGCCAAAGGCAGGAAATGAGCGAAATTCCAGGGTGCTTTCATTATTCCTCCCACTGAAATGTTATCCACACAAATTGTGGATAACCTTGTGAACAGACCTGCATTTCACGGCTGAAAGCCCCGTTTCATAAGGGCTTTGCTCAGATCGGGCGTTTTTTACTCACATAAAAAAACCCAAGATTTCATTGACTTGGCGCTCTGCCGCGGTTAGCGCAGGCGCCTCAATGGCTATGACTCCAGCCTACTGCATCCGTTCGCTTTGTTTACCCTCACCAACCGCCAGATGCAACAACGCCCCGCATAAGCGAGGCGTTGTTGTCAGAACGGACGCTGATTACTTCGCGGCGTCGTCTTGCTTGGATGGATCCTTGATCGCCAGCAGCTCGAGGTCGAATACCAGCACCGAGTTGGCTGGAATCGCCGGGCTTGGGCTTTGGGCGCCGTAAGCCAGTTCGCTAGGGATGTACAGTTTGTACTTCTCGCCAACGTGCATCAGTTGCAGGCCTTCGACCCAACCCGGGATCACACCGCTGACCGGCAGATCGATCGGGCTGCCGCGCTCGACGGAGCTGTCGAAGACGGTGCCGTTGGTCAGGGTTCCGGTGTAGTGAACAGTGACTACGTCAGTCGGCTTTGGCTGTTCGCCGTCGGCTTTCTTGACCACTTCAAATTGCAGGCCCGAAGCAGTGGTGGTGACACCGGCTTTCTTGGCGTTGTCTTCGAGGAACTTCTTGCCGGCGGCTGCCGACTCTTCGCTCATTTTGGCCATGCGTTCTTCAGCACGCTTTTGCAGCGCGGCGAAGGCTTCGACCAGTTCTTCGTCCTTCAGCTTCTGTTCTTTCTTGCCGACGGCATCTTCGATGCCCTGGGCTACGGCTTTGGAGTCCAGGTCATCCATGCCTTCCTGAGCCAGGCTCTTGCCCATGTTCAGGCCAATCCCGTAGGAAGCTTTTTGCGCCGGGGTTTTCAGCTCTACGCTGGTCTGCGAGTCACAACCCGCGAGTACCAGGCTAACCAGGGCCACCGCCGCCGCCAACCGATGCTGTTTCATGCTATTTCCTTGTTCATGCGCCTAAAGGGCAATCGAATAAAGTCGCGAGCTTATCAGGCGGCCACGACCAATGGCTACCGGCATGAGAGCAGGAAACTTCTGATAAGTTCAGGTGTTTTAACGCATTTCCGGAATCGGATGATGAAGCTTCTGTCATCTTCGCCTCACAGACACAACTGACCTGTCCGATAATACTTGGCGTAATGGCCACTTGCCGCACGCCTGCAGCTGAGGCATAAGAGAGCGACAAATCGACAAGGATGTTTATCTTGCGCCTCTTTTATCGCTTGCTGGTTCTGATCGTTGCGTTGCTGGGCGTGTGCCTGGCCGTGATTCTGTATTACGTCGCCAACCCGAAACTGCCGACCTGGACGCCTGCGCAGCAGGTGCATTATCTGGAGCAGTGGAGCGCGACTGACCGCCAGACCTACTACTTCACGCCCCAGGGCACTCAAGTCAAAGGCTTGCGCTACGACTGGTTCAACGCGCTCGAACTGCCTTTTTCGCAACAGCGGTTTGCCGCTCCGGAATACCTCGCACGCTTCGGTTTTCTAGTCGATCCCGGGCAGAAAGCCACGCCGAACAACCCCGGCAACCTGCCCGTGGGCTTTGCCCGTCATCAAAACCCCGGCAACCCGGACCAGTTTCTGGACATCACCTGTGCCGCCTGCCACACCGGCGAATTGCGCTTCAACGGCCAGGCCATCCGCATCGATGGCGGTTCGGCGCAGCATGTCTTGCCGTCCAGCGTTCCTACACTGCGCGGTGGCAGTTTCGGACAGGCATTGGTCGCCAGTCTCGCTTCGACTTACTACAACCCATGGAAATTCGAACGTTTCGCTCGCAACGTGCTGGGCCAGGACTACGACGCCCGGCATCAACAACTGCGTAAAGACTTCAAGACCTCTCTCGACACCTTCCTGAAAGTGGCCTGGAACGACACTCACCGCGGGCTCTACCCGACAGAGGAAGGCCCTGGCCGTACCGACGCGTTCGGGCGCATTGCCAACGCCAGTTTCGGTGATGCGATTTCCCCGGCCAACTACCGCGTGGCCAACGCTCCTGTCGACTATCCACAACTGTGGGACATGTGGACCTTCAATTGGGTGCAGTGGAACGGCTCGGCACAGCAGCCGATGGCTCGCAATATCGGTGAGGCCCTGGGGGTAGGCGCCACGCTGAACTTCTTCGACAGCAACGGGCAGCCACTCAAGGGCGACAATCGCTATCCGTCCAGCGTCCGGGTGCGCGATTTACACCAGATCGAGGAAACCCTGCAGCGACTCAAACCGCCGGCCTGGCCGGAAGACCTGCTGGGTGCCATCGACAAACCGCTGGCAACCAAGGGGCATGCGCTGTTTGCGGAAAACTGCGCCGGTTGCCACGTTCCGCGGGCTGCTCAGGAAGGCGAACGCTGGGTACAGCATTTGCAAATGCTGCCCGTCGATGTCATCGGCACCGATCCGACTGCCGCGAACAACATCGCCAACCACCGTTTCGATCTGACCGCCCTGCAATGGGACCCGGCGGAGCTTGCGCAGATGGACGTGAGGTTGCACCCAGAACCCAAGGAACCGCTGGACTTGAGCCAACTATCGGTGGCCAAGGGCCTGGCCTACGTCACTGCGTTCGTAGAGAACCGCGCTTACCGTGAGGCCAAGGTCACAGCAGCGGAGAAGCCGCGGCTCGACGGCTTCGGCCTGCCGATCGGCGTTCGAGAAAAAGCGGCCTACAAGGCCCGTCCTCTGGCGGGCGTGTGGGCAACGGCGCCGTTTCTGCACAACGGTTCGGTGCCGAGCATTTATCAACTGCTCTCGCCTCAGGATGAACGCGCGACCACCTTCTACAAAGGCACGTTCGACTACGACCCGCGACACCTGGGCTATCGCACCGAAGCCTTCACCAACGGATTCCTGTTCGATACGCGCATGACCGGCAACCACAACAGCGGCCATGAATTCCGCGCCGGTGAGCGCGGCAATGGGGTCATCGGCCGGTTGTTGCAACCCGAGGAGCGCTGGGCGCTGCTGGAGTACCTGAAAGTGCTGGGCGGCCCGATAGAGACGCAACTGCCATGATCATGACCACCTTCAAGAAGGATTTGCCGATGCTTGCCCGGTTCTGGTTGTGGCTGGGTCGCCTGTTCGGCAAAACCCTGCTGACTCTGCTGTGCATCGGCTTGCTCGGCTGGGCGCTGGTCACTGCATGGTATGCCTGGCAGCACCGCGGCCCGGTTTCGACACTGGAGCAGATCCCGGATGGCGAAGCAGCCATGACCCGGGATGTGATTCAGACCGCCGTGCGCATTGTCGATCAACACCGTGAAAGCACCCGCTACCTGCGCGACGCCCATGCCAAGGCCCATGGCTGCGTGAAGGCCGAGGTGCAGGTGTTGCCGGAACTGGCGCAGGATCTGCGCCGCGGTGTCTTCAGCGAACCGGGCAAGCGCTGGCAGGCGACCATGCGCCTGTCCAACGGCAACGCTTATCCGCAATTCGACAGCATTCGGGATGCCCGGGGCATGGCGATCAAATTGTTGGATGTGCCGGGCAAGCCGCTGCTCGGCGACCGCCAAGGGCAACACGAGCAGGACTTTGTGATGTTCAGCCATCCGAACTTCTTTGTCAGCGATGTCGCCGAGTACCGTCAGAATGTCGCGGCTCAGGCTGACGGAAAAAAGGTCATGGCGTTTTTTCCTGGCTGGGATCCGCGTACCTGGCAGGTCCGTCATTTGTTCATCGCCCTGGCGACGCTGTCCCCGCCACCGGAAAGCCCGACACGTACCACCTATTTTTCGGTATCGCCGTATAAATTCGGTGAGGCCAATGCCAAGTTCCGGGTGATGCCGGATTCGGACAACTGCCCGGCCTACACCTTGCCCAAGCAGAACCACGATCTGCCGAACTTCCTGCGTAACGCCCTGACTCAACAGTTATCCACGGATCGGGTGCCGGCGTGTTTTGTCCTGCAGATCCAGCGCCAGGATGCGAACAGGTTCATGCCGATCGAAGACACCAGCATCGAGTGGCGCGAGCAGGATGCGCCGTTCGAAACCGTAGCCCGGATCACCCTGCCCCCTCAGGACTTCGACACCCCGGCGCAGAATCTGCAATGCGACAACCTGTCGTTCAACCCGTGGTTCGGTCTGGAGGCTCATCGCCCGATTGGCGGTATCAACCGGTTGCGCAAAGCCGTGTACGAAGCGGTCAGTGACTACCGGCACAGTCGAAACGCCGACCTGTAGGAGCAGCCGGTCGACGCTCGATTGCTCGCGATGGACGTTAACGATAACGCGTGCTGTCTGGATCAACGCGTTGCCTGAGCGTTTTTCGTCGGAACGCCGCCCGGAGCAAGCTCGCTCCTTGGTTTCGCGCATTGGCCAAACCCCAGACAGCAAAAAGCCCGCATAAAGCGGGCTTTTTCCGTGGTGACCTGGCGTTCAGCGTTCCAGGTGACCGAATATGGCGCAGCGGACGGGACTCGAACCCGCGACCCCCGGCGTGACAGGCCGGTATTCTAACCGACTGAACTACCGCTGCGCGTAGCGTTGAAAGTAAGTGGTGGGTGATGACGGGATCGAACCGCCGACATTCTGCTTGTAAGGCAGACGCTCTCCCAGCTGAGCTAATCACCCTTTACCTTCGTTGCGGGGCGCATTGTGCCACAGATTTTCATAACATGTTGATTTAATTGAAAAATATTTCAAATAAATCTGAAAACCGGTGAAACGATGCATCCAGCAGGAACTTCAGGCAGAAAAAAACCCGCGTTAGCGGGCTTTTCCGTGGCGACCTGGCGTTCAGCGTTCCAGGTAACCGAATATGGCGCAGCGGACGGGACTCGAACCCGCGACCCCCGGCGTGACAGGCCGGTATTCTAACCGACTGAACTACCGCTGCGCGTAACACTTGAAGCGAATGGTGGGTGATGACGGGATCGAACCGCCGACATTCTGCTTGTAAGGCAGACGCTCTCCCAGCTGAGCTAATCACCCTTCACTTTCGGTGTGGCGCGCATTCTACGGAGCGACCTCACCTCTGGCAAGCACTTTTTTAAATAATTTTTTCAGGCCTTCCAAAGGCTTAGAGAAGGGTTGGCCTATGGCGCCACGAAGAGAATAATGCCCCACTTTGTATAAAGGAGAGACTCGCCCCATGTGGTTCAAAAACCTGCTTATCTATCGCCTGACCCAAGATCTGCCTTTTGATGCCGAGGCGCTGGAAGCTGCACTGGCCACCAAATTGGCGCGTTCATGTGCAAGTCAGGAGTTGACCACCTACGGTTTCGTCGCGCCATTCGGCAAGGGCGAAGATGCACCGCTGGTGCACGTCAGCGGCGACTTCCTGCTGATCTCCGCGCGCAAAGAAGAACGCATCCTGCCGGGCAGCGTCGTGCGTGACGCTGTGAAGGAAAAGGTCGAAGAGATCGAAGCCGAACAAATGCGCAAGGTCTACAAAAAGGAACGCGACCAGATCAAGGATGAAATCATCCAGGCCTTCCTGCCTCGCGCCTTTATCCGTCGCTCGTCGACCTTCGCAGCGATCGCGCCGAAACAAGGCCTGATCCTGGTCAACTCGGCCAGCCCGAAACGCGCCGAAGACCTGCTCTCTACTCTGCGTGAAGTGATCGGCACGCTGCCGGTGCGTCCACTGACCGTGAAAATGTCCCCGACCGCCACCATGACTGAATGGGTCACTACCCAGAAAGCCGCGGACGATTTCTTCGTGCTGGACGAATGCGAACTGCGTGACACCCACGAAGACGGCGGCATCGTGCGCTGCAAGCGTCAGGACCTGACCAGCGAAGAAATCCAGTTGCACTTGAGCACTGGCAAAGTGGTCACTCAGCTGTCGCTGGCGTGGCAAGACAAACTGTCTTTCGTCCTCGACGACAAGATGGTGGTCAAGCGCCTGAAGTTCGAAGACCTGCTGCAGGATCAGGCGGAACAGGACGGTGGCGAAGAGGCCCTGGGCCAGCTGGATGCCAGTTTCACCCTGATGATGCTGACCTTCGGTGACTTCCTCCCGGCGCTGGTTGAAGCGTTGGGCGGTGAAGAGATGCCGCAAGGTATCTAAAGACAAACTGTTACCCTTGTGGGAGCGACCCCGCTCGCGATGGCGGACTGTCAGACGGTGAGCCCCTCTTCGCGAGCAGGCTCGCTCGTCACCGCTGTCGTCGCTGCCAGCCAGGCGAAAATCACCGAGTCCGGCCTGCTGATCATGGCCGTGGTGATGCTGCACAACAGCTTCGGTTACCTGCTGGGTTACTTCACCGGGCGCCTGTTCAAATTGCCACTGGCCCAGCGTAAATCCCTGGCGCTGGAGGTCGGCATTCAGAACTCCGGTTTGGGCGCTGCGCTGGCCAGTGCACACTTCTCGCCACTGGCGGCGGTGCCGAGCGCTTTGTTCAGCGTATGGCACAACATTTCCGGGGCCTTGCTCTCGACGTATTTCCGCCGGATGAGCGAGAAAGAAGATCGGCAAACAGCGGCGCAACAGGCCACTGACTGATCCGCGAACTTGTTCCACGAACTTGATCCCCGGTTTAATGATGGGCACTATACTGCGCAACGCGAGGACGACCTCGCGGCTCGATCGAGTCATTAATCTGGGGACGACCCCGTCAATTGATGGAGGTCTCTCATGTCCTGGGTCATTCTGTTTTTCGCCGGCCTGTTCGAAGTGGGCTGGGCTGTTGGCCTGAAATACACCGATGGTTTCAGCCGCCCTCTTCCCACCGCACTGACCGTCGTCGCCATGGCCATCAGCCTTGGCCTGCTCGGCCTTGCCATGAAGGAACTGCCGCTGGGCACCGCCTATGCGATCTGGACCGGCGTGGGTGCAGTCGGCACGGTCATCGCAGGGATCATTCTGTTTGGTGAGTCCATGGCGCTGTTCAGGCTCGCCAGTGTGGCATTGATCATTGCCGGGTTGATTGGACTGAAAGTCAGCACCTAGTCATTGCCGGTCCATACAAAATGCCCGCTCCCCTGGCGATGCCGGGGGAGCGGGCTTTTTCACTGGCATGAAAAAATGGATCAGCTTTCAGCCAGCGCCATGCGCTCACGCACGAGCGGAGCCTTCTCCACATGTTCAAGCTGCATGCAGCGTTCCAGGAACAGGAACATGTAGTCGTAGCTTTTGCACACCGCCTGACGCAGTTCGGCCTGCAAGGACTTGCTCGGGTTCAATCCTGCCAGCGTGCAGATGATTTCCAGCGCTTCCCATGGATGGGCATCGTCGTACTGGGCATGCATCTTCAGCCACTTCATGGCCCGCTTGCGATCTTCTTCGGGGAACGCGGCCGCGTAGACACCACTGGAGCAGACCAGCGCCGACCACTCACCTGTCGCGCCTTCAATGGCGTAGTTGGTGGCAGCAATGGCAACGATCAGCGAATCCGCCGAACTGGTGTGCCAGCACCAGTGACTCAAGGCATGAAGTTCAGGAGCCACCTGTTGCGCCTGCAGATCTTCCAGGCTGACACCGTGGGCGCGGCTCCAGTGCACCCAGTAATCGGCGTGGTTCAATTCCACCCGGATGTTGCGCATCAACCAGCGGCGCGCCATGTCCTCGCCCGGATGGCGGGCAAAACGGGTCTTGGTCAGGTTCTGGGCCATATACAACGCGAACTGTTCGACCACGGGCCAACCACCAATCAGGTAGTGACGCATGGTTTTGGCGCTGAGTTTGTTGTCTCGCATGCGCCTGTACAGTTCGTGTTCGACAACCCGGCGTTTACTCTCGCTGCAATCCTGGATCAGTTGCTGAGCCCAGGCGGGGTAACTTGCAGCTTCCATGAGGGGTCCGGTTCTGTTGAATGTGTCGATCACTGTCGGGTTCCTTTTGATTGTGATTGTAAGGATCAGCAAGAGATTTCAACGGAACGTGCCAGGCGCCTTGAATAACAACGGCTGTGGCCTGGCAGGACGACTTTGCAAACTATCGCAGGTAAACAGATGCGGGCGTTCAATCACATACCCTTGAGCGTAATCCACCCCGATCTCAAGCAATGCCTGCTCGATCTGGGGTGTTTCAACAAACTCGGCAATCGTACGCTTACCCATGACATGCCCGATGTGATTGATCACTTCGACCATGGCGCGGTTAATCGGGTCGTCCAGCATATCCTTTACGAAACTCCCGTCGATCTTCAGGAAGTCTACAGGCAAATGTTTCAAGTAGGCGAATGAGGACATACCGGCGCAAAAGTCGTCCAACGAAAAGTGACAACCTAAGCCTTTGAGTTCATTAATAAATCTAATTGCACTTCCAAGATTGGAAATAGCGCTGGTTTCAGTAATTTCAAAACAAATCATTTCAGGCGGTATGGAATAAGTAATGAACTGTTGACGCAGGAAGTCCAGGAACGCCTCATCTCCGATAGTTGTGCCTGACAGATTAATCGCACACATCGCCAACGGCCCTTTATGTTTCTCCGCTATACATTGGGCAATGATCTTGAATACATTCTGCACAACCCAACGATCAAGCGAAGTCATCAGGCCATAACGTTCCGCCGCCGGAATAAAGCTGTCGGGCAATATCATGCGCCCGGCTTCGTCATGCAGGCGCAACAGGATTTCGATATGCCCGCCACCCTGTTCGACATGACCAAGGGCCGCAATTTCCTGGGCATAAAGACAGAAACGGTCCTCCTCCAGCGCCATGTGCAGGCGCTGCACCCAAGCCATCTCACCAAAGCGCAGGGACAGTTCCGAGTCGTCGGCGTGATAGACCTGAACCCGGTTGCGGCCCTTTTCCTTGGCCATGTAACACGCCATGTCGGCGGCGCGCAGCGATGTTTCGAGGGTGGTGGGCTGCTGAGTGACATGCACCAGCCCGATACTCACGGTGGTCACGAACGGCCGGCCCTTCCAGACGAAGTGCAGGTTCTGCACGGTCTGGCGCAGGCCTTCGGCGATTTTCTCTGCCGCTTCCGGCGAACAGTTCTCCAGCAGAATGCCAAACTCGTCGCCACCCAGTCGGGCCAGGGTATCGCCTTCGCGCAAGCCCGATTGCAACAGCGCACAGATATGCCGCAGCAATTCGTCTCCCGCCGCGTGGCCGCAGGTATCGTTGACCAGCTTGAACTGATCCAGATCGAGAAACATCAGCGCATGACGCCCCGCCTGCCGCGTCAGGTTATGCAGCACCTGTTCCAGCCGATACTCGAATTCGCGGCGGTTGGCGAGGCCGGTCAAGGCATCATGGGTCGCCTGCCAGGACAAATTGGCAATGTACTGCCGCTCCTGGGTCATGTCGTGCAAGACCAGCACGGTGCCGCTGATCTTGCCGGCATTACGGATCGGCGCACCGACCAGCGTGACCGACACCGTGCTGCCATCCAGGCGTTGAATCAGCTTGGAGTGTTCGCTGCCGCCGCTGAGCTGTCCGCTCAGGATGTGCTCGATCAGCGTAAAGCCGTCGGCCTGAGCGTTTTCGTCCAGCAGATTGAACAGCGCTGCCAAGGGCAAACCTGTGGCCTGTTCGGCTTTCCAGTGCGTCAACGCCTCGGCGGCCGGGTTCATGTAGGCAATTGCGCCGTCGACATTGGTGGTGATCACGCCATCGCCAATCGATTGCAGGGTGATCTGCGCGCGTTCTTTTTCCAGCTGCAGCGCGTCGGCGAACGCATGGCGCTGTTTGAGCAATTTGTGCGTGCGCATCAGGGCCAGGATGATCAAACCCAGGGCCGTGGCGAGGTTGGTCACCAGCAACAGCCGCAGGATCATCCGCGAGCCTTCGCCCAAGGCATCGCTGAAGGCCTTCGCCGCCGGTGTCACACTTTCGTTGATGACGAATATCTGATCCTTCCAGCGCTTGATATCGGCATCGGTGGCCTGGCCGGTGGTGATGCGCTGATGCATCTCCCGCGCAATGTCATCGAGTTGCACCAGATAAGCGTCGCCCACCCTCCAGAGGTCAATGGCTTTCTCGTGGTAACTGAAGTGCCGGAAATTCAGGTACAGCCAGATCACACTATTGATGTCATCCGGGTGGTTGCCGCCCTTGAGGATCGCCACCCGCGCGGCTTCGATATTCGGCGGCTGATGATCCAGCGCCACACGCAACTCATGGTCCCCCTGAGGCACGGCAATCGCGTTCTGGTATTTGTTGAATATCGTCTCGTCGTGACTGTCGGCGTAGAGATTAAGGTAATAGATGGCGTCTTTCTGGCCCTTGGACCAGAGACTTTCACCGGCAACATAGCCGCGCACTGCCGACAGAACATACAGGCTGACACCGCCCAGCAGCGCCTGAAATAGCACGACGGCGATAAATGGCCAGACGATGCCCAACAACCGTGGCGTTCCGAAAGTCCGCGCTTGATTCATGAGGTCCCTTGTTTTAGCACTGCCAGATCATCATCCAACGTGATCGCTACAGCTAGACTAGGGTGCGTTGTCGATCCCGGCAAGCAGAGGATCGGCCTCAATGCCGTACACGTACGCCCCCATATAGATATATACCGCCAAAGCCGGTTTGGAGATCTGTTTACTGGGCACTTCGGGCTCCCCCTATCCGTTGCGGGAACCCTTTCAAAGGAGTGCAACATGACAGAGACGTCTTTACCTTCACCTGATCAACGCCCCCTGTCACCGGCGGACGAAGAATTTCGCGCCAGACAGGCTCTGGGGCTGGACGACGGCCCGAGTATCGAAGACTTGGGCCTGCGCCCCACTGCCAAGGATCGAAGAGGGTTCAAGGCTATTCAGCGCGCGGACCCCGACCTCGCGCAACACATGACCATCGACACTTACACAGCAAAACGCATCAATATTCAAATCACCGACATCGTGAAGGCTTTCCTGAACGGCAAGCGTTCGTTAATCGGTCATCTCGGCGCCTCTGTACTGGCTTCCGCCTCCATGGATCAACTGCGCGCGACGCCATCCGTACTTCTCCAGCGAATGCTGAACACGGTCGAAGCAAATGAGCTGGGCGACAGGCTGCTCAGGGCGCTCAAGTGGTATGGCGCAGGTCCTGGCGAACAAACTTCGGCGTCCGTGCGCCATCAACTGGTTTGCAAAGCCATATGCCTTTACTTGCACGCCCCGTCGGCAGATGAGCCGCAGGAAGTCGCCGGATTCCGCTGGCAAGACACGGCTCACTGGGGCAAAAGCTACCAGACCCTGCGCAGCGATTTTGAACAGCACTTGCTGCGCACCAAACGGGTCACTGATGCAAAAGAGGCGGCCCTTCTCGCGCGGGTGTTCGAGACCCGCCTCTCAAAGGACTTCGCTGTGCGCGATATCCCGTCCGACCTTCCTTACAAAAGTTCGGTGGTGTGGGTGAACTTCATGCACGGCGTACTGCTGGCAGATGAACTCGGCCTTGATCGATTGCAAGCGCTGTCCTTTCAACAACTTGTCGACTTGCCCCTGACCCGGAGCGCTGACGCCTCGCCCGAACAACTTGAACAGATTGCGCAATTGAGGATGGGTCCGGCACTGGAATGGGCGGTCTGCTGCGGCATCGTTCAATGGCGAAGAAAATCCGATTACGACGAGGACGATATGAAACAGGCGATGGCGGTTCTGGAAAGTCACAGCGAGAGCCTGAACAACGCCGTTATGACACTGGATTTGCCGCCCCCTGAAAGACTGAAGATGGCCAAACGGGTAAAGGATGATCTGTTTGGCGATGCAATGTTCGAATCAGACGGGCGCAAGTTGCTGCGCGATGACCCACCGAGCGGCGGATCCAGAGACACTCCCTCATTGAAGCTGCCAGGCTATGCATTCCTGGATGTCTATGCCGACGGCCAATTCGATGACAAGAGAAAATGGTTTGTAACCCAGTCCGACGGGAAAACACGAACCCGTCACTGGATCAAGATCGACGACAAGCGAACCCTGCGTCATGAGGATAAATTTCGCAAGGATCATGAGGGGATCGAAAGGCGTGTGACTACCAGATACGAAGGCAAGACGTTGCCTGATATCAGCACGCAGTTTGAAACAGACTTCACAAATTACCTCTCGAAAATCAGGCCGGCCTATCAGACCCTGATCACCAGCCTACTGACCTCACTGCCACTGGCCGACCGCCAAGCCCTTGAAGGGGGTGACGTCCGCTTGCTGAGCCTGCACCTGGAAGAAAAACTCATCAAGGTCAGGGGAGACATCCGGCCAAGAAAAGGTTTCGTACTACAGGTGACCCACAATCATGAAATCACCTATTACGAACTGATCCCGAGTGCTGGCGTCATTCGTTGCCGACCCCACCTGAGAGTTTCAACAGTCAACGGGGTTCGCACCTTGTTTCCGTTGCACGCTTCGATCCCCGGACAAACATATACGGCTGAAATCAGCACTACGCTGCTTCTCGATTGGGACGCTCACTTAAATGGCACACAGCCTGCTGACAGGGCGTACTGCATAGCGATCCTCGGCGTGGTAGGTGACATGCCCGCAGCTGTATCGCCAATCGCAGCCAGCCCTGGCGAAACAACAGCGCTGGCATCCTCCCGTTTGAATGAAGTGGCCCACTACATTGCAACGAATTTCCTGTTCGTCGATGAACAGCAGTTGCGTACCCAGGCCCGCGGCGTGACGGCATTCGACACCATCAGGGCCAGAAGCGAACAACGGGTCAATACGGCCATAGAAGTAGCCAAAGGGTTTGTGCCCTTCTGGGGCAGCATTGAGGATATTTTGTCGGGCAAAATTGACCGGATACTCATGGGCGTGGCCGGACTCGTGATAGACCTGGCTTCATTCCTCACCCCTGTCGGGAAATTCATTTCGGGTTCGGTGCGGTTGCTCAGGGCCGGCGCCAAAGCCTCGCAAATGACCGTCAAAGCAAGTCTGCCTTCCTTTTCAACGTTGACCCGAAAACTCCTGACCGCCACGCTGAGTAACCTCAATCCGCTGGACGGGGTACCGACACTACTCAAGTCAATGGGAAGCGGTGCGTGGAAAGGACTGCACACGGCGGGACGCGTTGGTGTTAGCGGGTTCAAGAAACTCACAGGACACGCCGACAGCTACCGACTGGTGCACAACCTGCCCCAGACAACCGATCCGGGGCGCTGGAAGCCGCTGACAAACAATGATCGACTGACAACGGTCAACGGTGTCGATGATGTACTTGTGCGCACTACCAGCCCGTCGGACCTGACCCGATTCCACCCCGTCGACCCGGTGACGTCCTTGCCCTATGGCCCCCGCCTGCACAATCACAGCGACAACCTCATACAGGGCCGATCAACCTTTAAAACGTTATCTCCTACCGAATCCCATGTCCTGGTAGAGCTCCCGAAAGACGTCCATGTCCGTGAAGTACTTGAGGTCGATGGTCGAACCACACTTTTCGTTGATGACATTCCCTATCGTCTGGACGGCAACCAACTGCGCCGTGCCGACTTGATTGATGATCAGGCGATGTTCAGATCCTTGCCTTGCCGGGTACGACGTATGCCGGGTGCCGAGGTATGCACGACCAAATTCGTCACCCGTGATCCGGCACCGACGCCGGCCGTTGGCAGTTTCGACGAAAGCAAAGGCTGGGCGCCGTGGTTCGGAGACAGTATCTATACGCCGGTCACTGCGGACCGGGAGATGTTGCTTAAAACCCTGAAGAAAAAAAATCGGCTCCCGGGTACGGTAGAGTTCCAAAAAGGGATTTATGGCAGGATCAAGGTGAGTATTCCCTACGGGACTCAGAATCAATTTGATACCTTCGAAGCCGGTGCCATCATCATCCCGGCGATAGACGATTCGAAGCGCTATGTGTTCACCCGACTGGATGCAGGAAATTTTTACGTCGCCGAACTGGCACAAGGTCAAAGCCTAAGAGACCCGCTGAATTTCAAGAAAGCTTCCACATTACCGGAAGATCTCAAAGCAGAATTGTTGACGGTCTACACCGGATCGTTGAATGCCAACAATATGGCAAGGATTCACGGTACGGAAGCGGTGGAACGTGCGTTGAAAACAATGGACGAAATTGCCATTCCGATTGGCGGCCACATGAACCCGCCCGATACGCTGAAGCTGCTCAAGGTCGATACCAGTCCAGGCGAAGCGGTGCTGTTCGATCACTCGACCCGAATGATTGTCACCCAGCTGCCGAAAGGTGCGACAAGCTGGTCGCGCAGCAAGGTCGCACCAGAAGCCTTCCGTCAAAGAACAGTGGAAATTTTCGATGCATTGTTCCTTGAGCCGAGCATCGTGCTGAAGGAGGCCGACAGCGCATTGAGGATCGACAGCACGATGAAAAAGCTTCACAACCTTATCCCTCGTCACGAGCGCCCGTTCAATGTTAGAAACATCGCCTATGCCGAAGTAGTCACCGCCACCGGGAAGCGGGAGGTCTATGTAAGTGTTTCGGGAGCGCAGGGGGCGACCGGACATCTGCCTTTGTTCAGACATAATCTGGGCGCAGATCAAGTCAAGGTAGGCGAAACGAACTACTTCAATGTTGATATGAACGAAGTTTTTCCCAGCACATCACTCCGCTTGTCTGATGAAGGCAAACTACTCGCTGTGCCAGCGACAATAAAAGATATTGATAGCTATCGTCCGGCACTGACTCTCAAGCCCACGTCACTGGACAGCGAAAGCAAGTTGGTCAGCGTGATTCGCGAAAAATACCCCGATCCCGGATCGATCGAAACGGTTAACGTCGCCACCACCATGCCACCCTGCGAATCCTGTTCGGTCGTTATCAAGGAATTCGGTTTCGACGGCGGTGAAAATGCGCTGAACGTCCTGTGGCACTGATCTAATGTTGCTGCAAATGCCCATACAGCTTGGCGTACAAACCACCATCAGCAATCAACTGCTGATGGTCGCCATCCTCTGCAATCTGCCCGCCATCGAACACCAGCACCCGGTCGGCCTGCTTCACCGCAGACAAGCGGTGCGCAATGATCAGCGTGGTGCGGTGGCTCAGGAACCGCGCCAACGCCTGGTGCAGGTTGTATTCGGTGGCGGCATCCAGCGCTGAGGTGGCTTCGTCGAGGATCACCACCTTCGGTTCGGCCAGCACCATCCGTGCAATCGCCAGGCGTTGGCGCTGACCACCGGACAGGCGCACGCCGGAACGCCCGACAATACTGTCCAGGCCGTTGGGCAGGTCTCGAACGGTCTGGTGCAGCTGCGCAATTTCCAGCGCTTGCCAGCAGGCTTCATCGCTGCGCTCGCGGCCCATGGTCAGGTTGGCGCGGATGGTGTCGTTGAACAGCGCCGGATGTTGCAGGACCACGGCGACATTTTCGCGAACCGTTTCCAGACCGATTTCCTGCTGGGTCGAACCACCGAAGCGGATCGTCCCGGCGAGTGGCGTGTACAGGCCCAGCAGCAACTGCACCAAGGTACTTTTTCCGCCACCGCTGGCGCCGACAATCGCGACTTTTTCACCGGGAGCGATGGACAGGTTCATCTGGTTCAGCACCAGCTCGTCGCCGTAACCGAAACTCAATCCCTGGACTTCGATACCGACGGTTTCGCGACCGTTGAACGGGTCGACCCCGACCGGGTATTCCGGCTCATCGGCACGGGCCAACAGTTCGTTGATCCGCGACAGCGCGCCACCCGCCGCGTAGTAGGCGTATTGCAGATTCAGCAGCTGTTCCACCGGACCGATCATGAACCACAGGTAGCTGAACACCGCGAGCATCTGGCCGATGGACAGGTCGGAGAACAACACCGTGAGCATGGCGGCGGCGCGGAAAATATCGATGCCGAACTGGAACAGCAAACCGCTGGCACGGTTAGAGGCATCGGTTTTCCACTGGGAGTTCACCGCGTAATCGCGCACCTCCCGCGCACGCTGGCCGAGGCGCCCGAGGAAAAAGCCCTGACGGTTGCCGGCGCGCACTTCCTGGATGGAATCGAGGGTTTCGGTTAACGCTTGAGTGAAGCGCGAGGTGCTGTCGTTCTCGAGTTTCTTCAGGTGTTTGACCCGCTTGCCCAGCAGCACCGTGGCGTAGATCACCAACGGGTTGAACAGCATGATCAGCAACGCCAGCTTCCAGTGCATCCAGATCAGAATGCTCGCCGTACCGACCAGCGTCAGCATGGCTACGAGGAAACGGCTGAGGGTTTCGCCGACGAATTTGTCCACGGTATCCAGGTCAGTGACTAGGTGCGTGGTCACCGTGCCGCTGCCCAGGCTTTCGTATTCGCCCAGCGAGATGCGCTTGAGCCGTTCGATCAGCCGTATGCGGATGCGGTAGACGATGTCTTTCGCCAACGCCGCGAACAACCGCGCCTGCACCACGTTGAACAGCAAGGCGCCACAGCGCAGCAACAAGGTCACCAGCAGCATCAGGCCGATGTAGCCCGCCGCTTTCTGCCAACCTTCGGGCAGCGCGTGGTTCATGATTTTCAGTGCAGAGTCGCCATGCCCCAGCAGCACTTCGTCCACCAGCAACGGCAAGAGCAAGGGAATCGGCACGCTGCACAACGTTGCCAGCACGGCCACGCCGTTGGCGATCCACAGGGCTTTCTTGTGATGCAAGGCCAGGCGACGGATTTCCGCCCAGCTCAGACGGTCGACACGTGTAGCGGTTGCGGTGTCGTCAGGCTGGTCATGCACAGGCAGCGCGCTCCAGCCAGCGGCCGAGCAGCGGTGACAGGACGCTCAGAGGCTGATAGCCATTGGTCAACAACGCCAATTGACCATCACGCTCAGCCAGTAAGGTGGGGAAACCGGCGATGCCGAGGTCCTGCACCCAAGTGAAATCGGCCGCTGTCGCGGCATGTTGATCGGCGCGGTCGAACGCGGCCGCGAACTCGATGCGCGGCAAACCGGCCTGCTCCGCCAACTCCACCAGCACACTGGCGTGGGTGACATCGCGGCCTTCTGCGTAAAACGCATGCTGGATCAGACCGAGCAGTTTCCACGCGCAATCCGGTGCCAGGCTGCGCGCCGTCACCAACGCCCGACAGGCGGGCTCGGTGTCGTACACAAAGCCTTCGGGCAATGCGCCTTCGGTCTTGAACGGCTGGCCCGTGGCCTCGGTGACCGCTTGCCAATGTTCAAGAATGTAGCGCCGGGTGGTCGGCTCCAGCGCCGAACCACTGCCGGTGCGCAAGCCGCCCACCACCAGATGCACGTCCACACCCGCCGCCTGCGCCTGTTCGACCAGCGCATTGGCCACCGGTGCAAAGCCCCAGCACCAGGAACACATCGGGTCCATCACATAGAGCAGGCGGCGAGCAGACATGGTTCAAGCCTCGGAGGGGGTTTGCTTGTAGTTGTAGCCGATCGGGTGAGGCATGTTGCGCGCCTTGGCCAGTTCGATCTGCTTTTGCCGATCGATGGCGCTGCGACGGGTCTTCTCGCTCAGCTTATCCCAGCAATGCGGGCAACTGATGCCAGCCACATAGTGCTCGGACGCGCGGTCTTCGACGCTCACCGGCGTACGACAGGCGTGACACTGATCGTAGTCGCCTTCGCTCAGGTCATGGCGCACGGTCACGCGGTTGTCGAAGACGAAGCAGTCGCCCTGCCACTTGGTTTCTTCCTTCGGCACCTCTTCGAGGTACTTCAGAATGCCACCCTTGAGGTGATAGACCTCGTCGAAACCCTGGCTGAGCATGTAGCTCGAGGCCTTTTCGCAACGAATGCCGCCGGTGCAGAACATCGCGACTTTCTTGTGCACGGCCGGGTCGAAATTGGCTTTGATGTAGTCGGGGAATTCGCGAAAACTGGTAGTTTTCGGGTCGATGGCGCCTTCGAAGGTGCCGATCGAAACCTCGTAGTCGTTGCGCGTGTCGATCAACAGCACTTCCGGATCGCTGATCAGCGCGTTCCAGTTCTCTGGATCAACGTAGGTGCCGACCTTTTTGTTCGGGTCCACGCCTTCGACACCGAGGGTGACGATTTCTTTCTTCAGTTTGACTTTGGTGCGATAGAACGGCTGCTCGTCGCAGTACGACTCTTTGTGGTCGATGTCGTCCATGCGCGGGTCGTTCTTGAGCCAGGCCATCAGCCCGTCGATGCCTTCGCGGCTGCCGGAGACGGTGCCGTTGATGCCTTCTTCGGCGATCAGCAGCGTGCCTTTGATGCCGTTGTCGACCATCGCCTGCAGCAGGGGCTCGCGCAGGTCGACGTAGTTTTCCAGAGTGACGAACTTATACAGTGCCGCCACGACAATCTGTTGTGTCATGGGTGATTCTCCAGGTGGCTACCCTCGTAAGGGGTGAACCGGATGCGAAAAAAAACGCGCCGGGTAAGCGGCGCGTTGCGGATTGTAGCAAAGGAGCAGCGGTTAGCGGCAAGCTTCAAGCGGCAAGCCAGAAGCGCGATGCCTTGAACTTGCAGCTTGCAGCTTAAAGCTGTTGTTGCTGCTTCTCTCCGCCGGCGCAGGTCGGTGAAGCCGGGGCCGCGTCGATCTGTGCCCACTCTTCAGGCGTGTAGGTATGCAGCGCCAACGCATGGAACTCGCCCATCAGCTCGCCGAGCGTGCCGTAGACTTTCTGGTGACGCTTGACGCGATTGAGCCCTTCGAACTGCTGGCTGACCACCACGGCCTTGTAATGGGTTTGCAACCCACGACTGTGCATATGGCTTTCATCCAGCACTTGCAGGTGCTCGGGCTGTAACAGGCCCAGCGTCGATTCGATGCGTTGTTGCATGGTCATACCCGGCTCCGCTTAAGGCTTTTTCTTGGCAGCAGGAGCAGCAGCGCCGGCTTTAGGATCCAGCTCGTTGGTCATGTCAGCCAGCAGTTTGTTGACCACAGGCACCGCGCTTTCCAGCTTGGCTTGGGTCATCTGGGCCGATTGCTGAGTCAGCTGCGGCATTTTTTCCAGGACTTTCTTGCCCAGTGGCGACTGGTAGAACGCCACCAGGTCCTTGAGCTCGGATTCGCTGAAGTTGGTGGTGTAGAGCTTGACCATGTCCGGCTTCAGCTTGTTCCAGCCAATGGCTTGGTCCAGAGCGGCGTTAGCTTTGGCCTGATAGGTTTCCAGCAGCGCCTTTTTCGATTCAGGGGCTTTGGTCTGTTCAAAGCGCTGAGCGAACATTTGCTGCACTTGCATGTACACCGGAGTGCCCAATTTGTCAGCGTGCGCCAGGGTCAGGAAAGCCTCGGCACTGGCGTTGTGGCTGGCGGTATCGGCAAAAACAGGGCCGCTGGCGCAAACCAGTGCAACCGCGGTACAGATGGCACGAAGACGAGTCATCGAGTTTCCTTTTCTAGCAGGCGAGGTCAAACCCCAAGGGCGTCCATTCTGCGCCTAAAAAACTGTGTCACTCAACCCCAAGCCTTGTCGGGCCTGATTTAGAGGGGTTGAATGGTCAAAATGCAGACCGATGGAACCACGGCCGGCGGTCACGGCCTAAACTGCGCTATCAGACTGACAGGAGTGTGCATGATGAGCCGTATCGAGACCGACAGCCTTGGCGAGGTGGAAGTGCCGGATGAGGCCTACTGGGGTGCTCAGACGCAACGCTCGCTGATTAACTTCGCCATCGGCAACGAACGTATGCCGCTGGCGGTGCTACACGGGCTGGCGTTGATCAAGAAGGCCGCGGCGCGGGTCAATGATCGCAATGGCGACCTGCCGGCCGACATCGCCCGGCTGATCGAACAGGCCGCCGACGAAGTGCTCGACGGCAACCATGACGACCAGTTCCCGCTGGTGGTCTGGCAGACCGGCAGCGGCACCCAGAGCAACATGAACGTCAACGAAGTGATCGCCGGGCGCGCCAACGAACTGGCCGGCAACCCGCGCGGCGGCAAGTCGCCGGTGCACCCCAACGATCACGTCAACCGCTCGCAGAGCTCCAACGACTGCTTCCCCACCGCGATGCACATCGCCGCCGCGCAGGCGGTGCAGCAACATTTGCTGCCAGCGATCAGCGAACTGTCCGGCGGGTTGGCGGAGTTGTCCGCGCGCCATATGAAACTGGTCAAAACCGGTCGGACGCACATGATGGACGCCACGCCGATCACCTTCGGCCAGGAACTCTCGGCGTTCATCGCACAACTGGACTACGCCGAACGGGCGATCCGCAGCGCCCTGCCCGCCGTGTGTGAACTGGCCCAGGGCGGCACCGCGGTCGGCACCGGGCTGAACTCACCACACGGTTTTGGCGAAGCGATCGCCTCCGAGCTGGCCGCGCTCTCCGGTCTGCCGTTTGTCACCGCACCCAACAAGTTCGCCGCACTGGCGGGCCACGAGCCGCTGACCACGTTGTCCGGCGCGCTGAAAACCCTGGCCGTGACCCTGATGAAAATCGCCAACGACCTGCGTCTGCTGGGTTCCGGGCCGCGTGCCGGTTTTGCCGAAGTTAAATTGCCGGCCAACGAACCCGGCAGCTCGATCATGCCCGGCAAGGTCAACCCGACCCAGTGCGAAGCGCTGTCGATGCTGGCGTGTCAGGTGCTGGGCAACGACGTGGCAATCGGTTTCGCCGCCAGTCAGGGGCACTTGCAGCTGAACGTGTTCAAACCGGTGATCATCCACAACCTGCTGCAATCGATCCGTTTGCTGGGCGATGGATGCAGCAATTTCCAGCAGCATTGCATCGCCGGACTGGAGCCGGATGCCGAGAAAATGGCTGAACACCTGGAGCGTGGTTTGATGCTGGTGACGGCGCTGAACCCGCATATCGGGTATGACAAATCGGCGGAGATTGCCAAGAAAGCGTACGCCGAAGGGCTGACGTTGCGCGAGGCGGCGTTGCAGTTGGGATATCTGACGGATGAACAGTTTGATGCGTGGGTAAGGCCGGAGAATATGCTTGAGGCTGGGGCCAAGAGCTGAGTTTTACGGTGACTGTTAGTCAGTCTTCGCGGGCAAGCCTTGCTCCTACAGGTTTTGTGTCGGTCACAGACATCGTGAACGACTCAATACCTGTAGCAGGCTTGCCCGCGATGAACGATAACGCGGTCTAACCTGCCGCCATCCGCACCTTCCGGGCCTTGAGCCCCGCAATCAACGACGGCCCCAACGCCACCAGCGCCGACCCCAGCACCACCAGCACCGCCCCGCCATACCCCAGACCATTGATCGTCTCGGCATGCACATACTCCGGCCACAACCAGGCCGCTATGGCGACGGCCGCAAACGTCACCAACGGCGTGATCGCCAGCGTCGCACTCACCCGCGAGGCTTCCCAGTGCGCCAGCGCTTCGGCAAACGCGCCATACGCAATCAGCGTGTTCATGCAGCACGCCAGCAATAGCCAGCCCTGCAGCGGAGTCAGTTGCAGCGCTTCCAGCGGATGCACCCACGGCGTCAGCAACAGCCCGCAGAACAGATAGATCACCATCATCACCTGCAACGAATTCCACACCGTCAGCAATTGCTTCTGCCCAAGGGCGTAAAAGGTCCAGACCGTGGACGCCAACAACACCAGCAGCACACCCGCCGTGTAGTCAGTCAGCGAGGTGAGCAACTCGGCCAGGCGCTGATTGAAAAACAGCCCGAAGCCAATCAGCAGCACCAGCAGGCCAATGCCCTGCCCCACGCTGAAACGTTCCTTGAACACAAACAGGCTGGCGATCAGCAACATGATCGGGCCCATCTGCACCACCAACTGCGCCGTGCCGGGGCTGAGCAGATTCAGGCCCATCAAATACAACACGTAGTTGCCCACCAGGCCGAGCACCGCCATCAGCACCAGCCAGCCACCGCGCGGCCCGAGCACTTTGCGGCTCGGCAGGCGTCTGGTGGCTGCCAGGTAAATGAACAGGCAGCCGCCGGACATCATCAGCCGAAACCAGGTCACCGTGACCGGGTCCATCACCAGCAGCACTTGCTTGAGTTTGATCGGCAGGATTCCCCACAACAACGCGGTCAACAAGGCCAGGAACAGGCCGTAAACCCAGCGACCGGATGAAATGTGCATGCGTACCCCGAGGCCAGATGGCAAGAATCGTCATTCTAGGCGCAGCAGCGCCTGGCACACAGGGACAGTTGGCAAGCGGACGCAAATGAAACTGTGCGGGTCGCAGCAATAAATTGGCGATATGCCGTCGATCGGTTGGTCAGGCGCTGTAAGCGGTTCATGCATAAGCTCATTGGATCTACCCACCTTCAGGAGACCGCCATGTATGGCATGCGCGCCCAGGACAACGCCCCCGCCACGCACTTTCGCAGTGACCGGATGTGTCGGGTAAACGGGGAGTTGTATTTCAGTACCCGGGAAAACACGTTGGAGGGGCCGTTTGAAAACCCGGAGGCGGCTGCGCGGGAGATCGAGGCTTATGTTGCGCGGATGCAGCTTTTGGGCACCAGTCGTTAGACCGAGGCGCTGCCATCGCCGGCTTGCCGGCGATGGCGATGTAACAATCACCATAAACGCTTAAGGCTTAACGCACCGCTTCAAACAACCCGGTCGCTCCCATCCCGCCCCCAACGCACATGGTCACAACGCCGTAACGCAAATTCCGCCGCTGCAATTCCCGCACAAGATGCCCGACCTGACGCGACCCGGTCATGCCGAACGGGTGACCGATGGAAATCGAGCCGCCATTGACGTTGTACTTCTCGTTATCGATCCCCAGCCGGTTGCGGCTGTACAGGCATTGCGAAGCGAACGCTTCGTTGAGCTCCCACAGGTCAATGTCGGCAACCTGCAAACCCTTGGCCTTGAGCAACTTCGGCACCGAGAACACCGGGCCGATGCCCATTTCGTCCGGTTCGCAACCTGCCACGGTGAAACCGCGAAAGAACGCCTTCGGCTTCAACCCCAGTTCCAGCGCTTTTTCCAGGCTCATCACCAGCGTCATCGACGCGCCATCGGACAGCTGCGACGAGTTGCCAGCCGTGACCGAACCGTCTTCGGCAAACACCGGTTTCAATCCCGCCAGACTCTCCAGCGTAGTGTCCGGACGATTGCAGTCGTCGCGATCGACGACACCGTCAAGGATCTGCACCTGACCGGTGGCCTTGTCTTCAACGCGATACTTCACCGCCATCGGCACGATTTCATCGTCGAACAGCCCGGTGACCTGCGCCTGAGCTGTACGTTGCTGACTTTGCAAGGCGTACAGGTCCTGTTCTTCACGGCTGACATTGTAACGATGGGCGACGATTTCAGCGGTCTGGCCCATGGGGAAGTAGATGCCCGGCACCTGCTCTTTCAACAGCGGGTTGATCAGGTTGTCGGTGTTGACGCTTTTCATGGTCAAGCTGATGGACTCGACGCCACCGGCGACGATGATGTCGCTGCAACCCGAAGCGATCTGGTTGGCGGCGATGGCAATCGCCTGCAAGCCCGACGAGCAGAACCGGTTGAGGGTCATGCCGGCGGTGCCGGTGCCCAGGCGTGACAGCACCGCCACGTTGCGACCGATGTTGTAGCCTTGGGCGCCTTCGTTGGACCCGGCGCCGACGATGCAATCCTCGACGCTGGCCGGGTCGATGCCCGAGCGTGTCAGCAGTGCATTGACGCAGTGAGCCGCCATGTCGTCCGGACGGGTCTGGTTGAACTTGCCGCGAAAGGACTTGGCCAGGCCGGTCCGCACGCTGTCGACGATCACCACTTCACGCATGGCATACCTCATTGTTGTTATGGGTTGAGAGTGGATCGAGCATAAGTCCACCCGTTACCGGTCGCGACAATCATTCACCCCGCGTATGCGTAGCCATCGGCTCACACCTTGAGTTTTTTCAGCTTCTTCTCGTGCTTGTCGGACTTTTCGAACGCCTCTTCCAGCGCCTGGTTGAGCGTGCGCAAGACCTTGACCCGAGCCCAGCGCTTGTCGTTGGCTTCCACCAGTGTCCAGGGCGAAATTTCGGTACTGGTGCGGTCAACCATGTCGCCGACTGCGGCTCGGTAGGCATCCCACTTTTCCCGATTGCGCCAGTCGTCTTCGGTGATCTTGAAGCGTTTGAAGGGGATCTGTTCGCGCTCTTCGAAGCGCTCCATTTGCGTTTCTTTGTCGATGGCCAGCCAGAACTTGACCACGATCACCCCGGCATCGGCGATCTGCTCTTCGAAGTCGTTGATTTCACTGTAGGCGCGTAGCCAATCCGCCGGGCTGCAAAAGCCTTCGATACGCTCCACCAGCACCCGGCCATACCAGGAGCGGTCAAACACGGTGAACTTTCCTCGCGCCGGAATATGTCGCCAGAACCGCCACATATACGGGTGCGCCCGCTCCTCCTCGGTGGGTGCAGCAATCGGCACGATGCTGTACTGGCGCGGGTCAAGCGCTGCCGCAACCCGCCGGATCGCCCCGCCCTTGCCTGCCGCGTCGTTGCCTTCGTATACCGCGATCAAGGCGTGGCGGCGCATGCGTTTATCGCGCATCAACCCCGAGAACCGTGCTTGCTCGGTGATCAGTTGCTCTTCGTAATCGTCCTTGTCCAGATGCAGGGTCAGGTCGAGGCTGTCGAGCAGGTTGACCTGATCGACGCTGCTGCCCAAGGGCGCGGCGCTGACTTTAACCGGGTGAATCTTCGATCGTTTCAAGGCGCCTTGCAGGCCTTCGAGCAGAATCTTGCCGACCGCCAGGCTCCGATAGCGCGGGTCCAACCCGGCGATCACATGCCAGGGTGCGTAGTCGCGGCTGGTGCGGCGCAAAATGCGTTCGCCGTATTTCACGAACTTGTCGTAAGTCTGCGATTGCTGCCAGTCCAGCGGGCTGATGCGCCAGCTGTGCAGCGGGTCGTCGGCCAGCGCCTTGAGGCGCGCCTTCATTTGTTTCTTGGAGAGGTGGAACCAGAACTTGAAGATCAGCGCGCCTTCGTCGCACAACATTTTCTCCAGGCGCTCGGCCGCATTGATGCCCTGATCGAGCCGCGGGTCCTTGAACACGCCATGCACCCTGGCCTGCAACATCTGGCTGTACCAGTTACCGAAAAAAATCCCCATGCGCCCCTTGGCCGGGAGCATCCGCCAGTAACGCCAGGCCGGTGGCCGCGCCAGTTCTTCGTCGGTCTGCTGATCGAAGGTGCGGACCTCGATCAGCCGCGGGTCCATCCATTCGTTGAGCAACTTCACCGTCTCGCCCTTGCCGGCGCCTTCAATGCCGTTGATCAAAATGATCACCGGAAAACGCTTTTGCTGCTGAAGTTCGAACTGCGCCTCGAGCAGTGCCTCACGCAGCGCCGGCACTTCGGCCTCATAGGTTTCTTTGTCGATGACGTGACCGATTTCAGCAGATTCGAACATGGAGGGCTCCCTTTCCAGATTGAGGCAAGACTAGCGGATTGGGCAGCTGGACGACGGGGAAATTCCTCGTGATGTTGCACCGTTCTTTGTAGGAGCATGGCTTGCCAGCGAAGGCGTACTTGAGGACGCCTTCGCTGGCAAGCCATGCTCCTACGAAAAGCGGTTCGAGTCCGCACCATCATCACCGCCCGATTATCGGCGATCGGCTAGAATGGCCGCCTTGCCGTTGCCGAGCCTGCCATGAAACCTGTATTGCCCCACGCCCAGCTCGACTGGGACGACCAAGGCCTCCCGCGTTCGCGGGTGTTCGATGATGTGTATTTTTCCGACCTGTCCGGGCTGGATGAAACCCGTTACGTCTTCCTCGAACAGAACGCACTGCGTGAACGATTTGCGGCGTTGCCGGTGGGCGGGAAGCTGGTGATTGGCGAGACCGGTTTTGGTACCGGGCTGAATTTTCTGTGCGCCTGGCAGTTGTTCGAACAACACGCGGTGGCCGGTGCGCGTTTGCACTTTATCAGTGTCGAAAAGTACCCGTTGAGTGCGCCTGATCTGCAACGGGCGCTGGCGTTATGGCCAGAGCTCAAGCGGTTTGCCGATCAGTTGCTCGCGCAGTACGTGGCGATCCATCAAGGCTTCCAGCGGCTGGTACTGGATAACGGTCGCGTGACGTTGACCCTGTTGATCGGCGATGCGCTGGAACAGTTGCCGCAACTGGACGCACAGATCGATGCCTGGTTTCTCGACGGTTTCGCCCCGGCGAAAAACCCCGATATGTGGACCGCCGAATTGTTTGCTGAACTTGCCCGGCTTGCGGCACCCGGCTCGACCATCAGCACCTTCACCAGCACCGGTTGGGTGCGCCGCTTGCTGAACGCGGCGGGCTTCAAGATGAAGCGCACGCCAGGCATCGGCCACAAATGGGAAATCCTGCGCGGCACGTTCCTCGGCTGGCCTGAAGAAGTCCTGGCGCCCGCTGCGTCCAAACCATGGTTTACACGTCCGACGCCGCTGACCGGCGAACGTCGGGCACTGGTGATCGGTGCCGGCCTGGCCGGCTGCGCGACGGCCGCCAGCCTCGCGGCGCGGGGTTGGCAAGTCAGTTTGCTGGAGCGTCACGATGCGCTGGCGCAGGAAGCCTCGGGCAATCCTCAGGGCGTGCTTTACCTCAAGCTATCGGCCCATGGCACGGCGTTGTCGCAACTGATTGTCAGTGGATTCGGTTACACCCGCCGCTTGCTGGAGCAGTTGCAACGAGGCGTCGACTGGGACGGATGCGGCGTGCTGCAACTGGCCTTCAACGCCAAGGAGGCCGAGCGTCAGGCGCAGCTGGCGCAGGCGTTTCCCGAAGACTTGCTGTACACACTCGATAGAGAACAGGCAGAGGCGCGTGCGGGTATCGGCCTGCAATGGGGCGGGTTGTATTACCCCGAAGGCGGATGGGTGCATCCGCCGGCCTTGTGCCAATGGCAAGCGAAGCACCCCAATATCCGGATTCTGACGCATCACGATGTACTCGAGCTGCGTCGAACGGAAGGACACTGGCAAGCCTGGGATGGCGACACGTTGCTGGCCGATGCGCCGGTGGTGGTATTGGCCGGCGCCGCCGAGATCAAGCGTTTCCCTTACAGCAGCGAGTTGCCGCTCAAGCGCATTCGCGGGCAGATCACCCGCCTGCCCCAGACGCCTGAGAGCCAAAGCCTGAGCACCGTGGTCTGCGCCGAAGGTTATGTCGCCCCGGCACGATTGGGTGAACATACGCTGGGCGCCAGTTTCGATTTCAACAACGACGACCTGACACCGACCGCCGCCGAGCATGCCGGTAATCTGCAGATGCTCGAAGAAATCTCCGCAGACCTGCTCACCCGGCTCGGCGCGGACACATTACAGCCCCAAGCTCTCGAGGGTCGTGCAGCGTTTCGCTGCACCAGCCCGGATTACCTGCCGATTGTCGGGCCGCTGGCCGATGCTCAGGCGTTCGCCGACGCCTACAGCGCCCTGAGCAAGGATGCCCGGCAAATCCCGGACATCCCTTGCCCCTGGCTGGATGGCTTGTACGTCAACAGCGGCCACGGTTCGCGCGGCCTGATCACCGCACCGTTATCAGGCGAATTGCTTGCTGCGTGGCTGGATAACGAACCGCTGCCATTGCCCAGAGCCGTGGCCGAGGCGTGTCATCCGAATCGCTTTGCCTTGCGGCGTTTGATTCGCGGCAAATGAGGCACTTGGTTGCCAGGTTTGCGACGTTTTGTACCCAAAGCCTTTGGGCGCACCCAGCCCCCTTATTACTTATCGATCTAAAACTCCCACGATCCCACCGGGTCAGTTTCTGAGTACCCGCCGTTTCGGCGCGGTATCGATTGACCCTCCCCAACGGAAAAACCGGTAAGGACTTTATGTGTGGATTAGCTGGCGAGTTACGCTTTGATCATCAACCTGCGGACCTTGCAGCCGTTGAACGAATCACCCATCACCTGGCACCTCGCGGACCTGACGCGTGGGGCTTTTTCAGCCAGGGGCCGATTGCCCTTGGCCATCGTCGCCTGAAAATCATGGACCTGTCGGACGGCTCGGCGCAGCCGATGGTCGACAATCAATTGGGCCATTCCCTGGCCTTCAACGGCGCGATCTATAACTTCCCGGAGCTGCGTGCCGAATTGGAAAACCTCGGTTACGCCTTCTATTCCGGCGGCGACACCGAAGTGCTGCTCAAGGGTTATCACGCCTGGGGCGAGGCGCTGCTGCCGAAACTCAACGGCATGTTCGCCTTTGCCATTTGGGAGCGCGACGCCAAGCGCCTGTTCATCGCCCGCGACCGTCTCGGCGTGAAGCCGCTGTACCTGTCGCGCACCGGCCAGCGCCTGCGCTTTGCTTCTGCTCTGCCGGCGCTGCTCAAGGGCGGTGACATCAACCCGATCCTCGATCCGGTGGCGCTCAATCACTATTTGAACTTCCACGCGGTGGTCCCGGCGCCCCGCACCCTGCTGGCCGGCATTGAAAAACTGCCTCCCGCGACCTGGATGCGCATCGAAGCCGACGGCAGCACCGAGCAGAAAACCTGGTGGACCCTGCCCTACGGCCCCCACGCGGACGAGATGAACCTGACACTCGAAGACTGGCGCGATCGCGTACTCGACAGCACCCGCGATGCCGTGGCGATCCGTCAACGGGCGGCGGTGGATGTCGGCGTGCTGCTGTCGGGCGGTGTCGACTCGAGCATGCTGGTCGGTCTGTTGCGTGAAGTCGGCGTGGAAAACCTGTCGACCTTCTCCATCGGTTTCCAGGATGCCGGCGGCGAGCGTGGCGACGAGTTTCAGTATTCGGACCTGATTGCCAAGCATTACGGCACTCAGCACCACCAACTGCGCATCGATGAAAAAGAGATCATCGAGCAACTGCCGGCGGCGTTCCGAGCGATGAGTGAGCCGATGGTCAGTCATGACTGCATCGCTTTCTATCTGTTGTCCCGCGAAGTGGCCAAGCATTGCAAAGTGGTGCAGAGCGGCCAGGGTGCGGACGAGTTGTTTGCCGGTTATCACTGGTATCCGCAGGTCGATGGCGCGGCCGATCCCTACGCGGCTTATCGCGATGCGTTCTTCGACCGCAGCTACGAGGACTACGCCGCCACTGTTCAGCCGAAATGGCTGACCGCAAATGATGCTGCCGGCGACTTCGTGAAGGAACATTTCGCACAACCCGGCGCCGATGCGGCGGTAGACAAAGCCTTGCGTCTGGACAGCACCGTGATGCTGGTGGACGACCCGGTCAAACGCGTCGACAACATGACCATGGCCTGGGGCCTGGAAGCGCGTACACCGTTTCTCGACTATCGCCTGGTGGAGTTGTCGGCGCGGGTGCCGGGTAAATTCAAACTGCCGGACGGCGGCAAGCAAGTGTTGAAAGAGGCGGCGCGGCTGGTGATTCCGAGCGAAGTCATCGACCGCAAGAAAGGTTACTTCCCGGTGCCGGGTCTCAAGCATTTGCAAGGCGATACGTTGAACTGGGTACGCGAACTGCTGCTGGATCCGAGTCAGGATCGCGGCCTGTTCAACCCGGCGATGCTCGACCGTCTGCTGACCGATCCACAAGGCCAGTTGACCCCGTTGCGCGGCTCCAAGCTGTGGCAATTGGCGGCCCTGAACCTGTGGCTCAGCGAACAAGGAATCTGACCGATGAAACCTCACGCCACGGCGTATAGCCAGCGCCTGTTGCGCGGTCAGGCGCCCTCTTACGAACGCTTGCAGGCGCGTCTGGCCGAAGACGGCAGCGAATTGGGCGTCGCACCGATTGCCGTGCATTGCGGTTGGGGCCGGCTGCTGATCGGCCACACGTTCCCCGATCCGGCAAGCCTCGCCCAGGAGTTACTCAACGAGCAGCCGGGTGAGCGCGACATTGCCCTGTACGTCGCCGCGCCCCAGCAAGTGTTGGGGCTGGAGCCCGCACAGTTGTTTCTTGATCCGTCTGACACCTTGCGGTTGTGGTTCAGCGATTACCGGCAGGCGACCCGCGTGTTCCGCGGTTTTCGCATTCGTCGCGCA
Source organism: Pseudomonas sp. LBUM1651 (assembly GCF_059716135.1). Lineage (NCBI taxonomy): Bacteria > Pseudomonadati > Pseudomonadota > Gammaproteobacteria > Pseudomonadales > Pseudomonadaceae > Pseudomonas > Pseudomonas sp. LBUM1651. The sequence goes on from NZ_CP166805.1 coordinate 4,513,251, forward strand.
CAAAGCGATGCGGACTGGCAGGCGATCAATCAGCTGTATCAGGCGCGTGGCATGTTGCCGATCGACGCGAATCTGCTGACCCCTCGTCATCTGGGCGGCCCGGTGTATTGGCTGGCCGAAGACGAGGACAGCGGCGCGATCATCGGCAGCGTCATGGGCCTCAATCACCACAAGGCGTTCAACGATCCGGAAAACGGCAGCAGCCTCTGGTGCCTGGCCGTCGACCCGCACTGTTCGCGTCCCGGTGTCGGTGAAGTGCTGGTGCGGCATTTGATCGAGCACTTCATGAGCCGTGGGCTGAGTTACCTCGATCTGTCAGTGCTGCATGACAACCGCCAGGCGAAAAGTCTTTACTCCAAACTCGGTTTTCGCAACCTGTCGACCTTTGCGATCAAGCGCAAGAACGGGATCAATCAGCCGTTGTTTCTGGGCCCAGGCCCGGAAGCCGAGTTCAATCCGTATGCGCGAATCATCGTTGATGAAGCCCATCGGCGCGGCATCGAAGTACAGGTCGATGATGCCGAAGCGGGCCTGTTCACCTTGATCCATGGCAGTCGGCGGGTCCGTTGCCGTGAGTCACTAAGCGACCTGACCAGTGCCATCAGCATGACGTTGTGCCAGGACAAGAGCCTGACCCACAAGGTCCTGAAAAATGCCGGCCTGAACCTGCCCGCGCAACAGCGCGCGGGGAATGCCGATGACAATCTGGCATTTCTCGACGAGCACGAACGGGTGGTGGTCAAACCGCTGGATGGCGAACAGGCCCAAGGGGTGGCGGTGGATTTGCGGACGATTGAAGAGGTACAGCAAGCCATCGAATCCGCCCGCCGCTTCGACACTCGTGTGTTGCTGGAAAGTTTCCACGAAGGCCTCGACCTGCGGATTCTGGTCATCGGTTTTGAAGTGGTCGCCGCTGCGATTCGCCGGCCGGCGGAAGTGGTGGGTGATGGGCAGCATTCCATCGGCGCGCTGATCGAAGCCCAGAGTCGGCGACGGCAGGCCGCCACCAGCGGCGAAAGCAAAATCCCGCTGGACTCTGAAACCCAGCGAACCTTGCAGGCGGCCGGGTACGACTACAGCAGCATTCTGCCGGCGGGCGAGCATCTGTTCGTACGGCGTACGGCGAATCTGCATACCGGCGGTGTGCTTGAAGATGTCACGGCGATCCTGCATCCGACCCTGGTGGATGCCGCCGTGCGCGCGGCGCGGGCGCTGGATATTCCGATGGTCGGGCTGGACCTGATGGTGCCGGCGGCGGATCAACCGGAGTATGTGTTTATCGAAGCCAATGAGCGCGCCGGGTTGGCCAACCATGAGCCGCAGCCGACGGCCGAGCGGTTTGTGGATTTGTTGTTTGCGCATAGTCAGACGGCAGTCTCTTAGTGATGTAGTGCCTGTGAGGCCGTCTTCGCGGGCAAGCCTTGCTCCTACAGGTTTTGCGTCGCCAGAAATATCGCGCACGACGCTATCCCTGTAGGAGCGAGGCTTGCCCGCGATGGCGGCCTCATAGGCGCCAAAAAACTCTTCCTCATCGAAACCATCGATGCGCTTACCTCATCAGGAGTTTCAATGACCAGTAAAATCCCCGAACCAGACCTGAGCTACCTGCAAAAAGTCCTGCTGGAAATGCTCGCCATTCCCAGCCCCACCGGGTTCACCGATACCATCGTGCGCTACGTCGCCGAGCGGCTTGAAGAATTGGGCATTCCTTTCGAGATGACCCGCCGCGGCACGATCCGCGCCACGCTCAAGGGCAAGAAAAACAGCCCGGACCGCGCCGTTTCCGCTCACCTCGACACCATCGGCGCCGCCGTTCGCGCCGTCAAAGACAATGGCCGCCTGACGCTGGCGCCGGTCGGGTGCTGGTCCAGCCGTTTCGCCGAAGGCAGCCGCGTCAGCCTGTTTACCGACAACGGCGTCATCCGGGGCAGCGTATTGCCGTTGATGGCGTCCGGGCATGCGTTCAATACCGCCGTGGATGAGATGCCGATCAGTTGGGATCACATCGAACTGCGCCTGGACGCCTATTGCGCCACCCGCGCCGATTGCGATTCTCTGGGGATCAGCGTCGGCGATTTCGTGGCCTTCGATCCCTTACCGGAGTTCACCGAAAGCGGCCACATCAGCGCCCGACACCTCGACGACAAGGCCGGCGTTGCTGCATTGTTGGCGGCGTTGAAAGCCATCGTCGACAGCGGCGAAGAACTGATGATCGACTGCCATCCGCTGTTCACCATCACCGAGGAAACCGGCAGCGGCGCGGCGGCGGCGTTACCTTGGGACGTCAGCGAATTCGTCGGCATCGACATCGCGCCGGTCGCGCCCGGCCAGCATTCCAGCGAACACGCGGTCAGCGTGGCAATGCAGGATTCCGGCGGGCCTTATGACTATCACTTGTCCCGGCACTTGCTGCGGCTGGCCAGCGACAACGAGTTGCCGGTGCGCCGCGACCTGTTCCGCTATTACTTCAGCGACGCGCATTCGGCGGTCACCGCCGGCCATGACATCCGCACCGCCCTGCTCGCCTTCGGTTGCGACGCAACTCACGGCTACGAACGCACGCACATCGACAGCCTCGCCGCCCTTAGCCGCCTGCTCGGCGTCTACATTCTCAGCCCGCCGGTATTCGCCAGCGATGCACAGCCTGCCAAGGGTTCGCTGGACCGGTTCAGTCATCAGATCGAACATGACACGCAGATGGAAAGCGATACGCGGGTGCCGTCGGTGGATAGCCTGGTGGGGCAGCGGTCCGAGAGCTGATCCTGGATTTTCGTCGTCTGACCTGACTCCTTCGCGGGCAAGCCTTGCTCCTACAGGTTTTGCGTCGATCCAGAATATTGTGATCAACAAGAAACCTGTAGGAGCAAGGCTTGCCCGCGAAGACGTCAGATCAGGCAACCCATGAGCCCAAGGCTAGCCGCAACCCTCCATTCGCCGTAGCATCGCGCCCATTGTTTAGCCGAGGTGCCTATGCTGATTCCCCACGACCAACTTGAAGTCGACACCCTGACACGCCTGATCGAAGATTTCGTGACCCGTGACGGCACCGACAACGGCGATGACACGCCGCTGGAAACCCGCGTATTGCGGGTTCGCCAGGCGTTGACCAAGGGCCAGGCGCTGATTGTCTTCGATCCGGAAAGCGAGCAGTGCCAGTTGATGCTCAAACACGACGTGCCCAAGCACCTGTTTGACTGACGCCTTCAACGTGCCTTGGTTTTCGCCAGTTTGACCTGGATGCGCTCGTAGACCTCTGCCCGGTGCACGTTGACGTTCTGCGGCGCCTCGACGCCGAAGCGCACGCTGTTTCCATTGACGGCCAGAATGCGCACGGAAATGGTGTCACCGATGGAGATCATTTCACCCACAACGCGGCTGAGTACAAGCATGGCATTCGTCCTTCAGGGTTATCGAACCCTGAAGATGCCCGGTGCGCGGCGGACCTTCAATGCAGCGGGAGCAAATCAGTCCCGCCCTACAGTTCCAACCGAACGCCTCCTTAGGAAACGTCCGACAAACCCTGGGAACGAAGCGTCAGGAAGCGGAAAAACGCGGGCCGAACAGGATAACGCTCGCACCGATCACACACAGCGCCACGCCGATCCAGTCCGAACCCAGCGGACGAATCCGTTCGACCACCGCCAGCCAGCCAATCGACGCAATGATGTAGATGCCACCGTAGGCGGCATAGGCGCGTCCGGCGTAGGTCGCCTCGACACGGGTCAGCAGCAGCGCGAACAACGTCAGGCTGAGCAACGCCGGCACGACCCACCAGACGCTTTTACCCTGGCGCAACCACATCCAGAAGGCAAAGCAGCCAGCGATTTCAAGCAGCGCGGCGAGGAAAAACCACAGGTAATTGAGCATACAAAGCGTCTCGCAAGGATGACCGATGGCCGCCACCCTAACGACGACGTTGTCGACGGGCAAGTTCAGCCTGCGGTCTGTTTGGCCTTGGCGCGCATTTTATCGGCCATGACGGCCATCTCATCGTAGAGCAGTTGCGGATTCTTCTGCTTCAGCGCCCACGCCATGCGCCCCTGTTCGTGGGGCAGGATCATGAATTCGCCGGCGGCCACGTGCTGATAGATGTAGTCGGCGATGTCGGTCGCGGTGATCGGCGAGCTTTCCAGCAATTTGCCGACCTGGGCTTTCATTGCCGGCGTCGGGCCGCGGAAGGAATTCAGCAGGTTGGTCTGGAAGAACGAAGGGCACACCACGTGCACGCCAATTTCCTGCTGCGCCAGTTCGATCAGCAGGCTTTCGGACAACGCCACCACGCCGGCCTTGGCCACGTTGTAGTTGCTCATGGCCGGGCCTTGCATCAACGCAGCCATCGACGCGATATTGATGATCTTGCCTTTGCTTTTTTCCAGCAGCGGCAGGAACGCCTTGCAGCCTTTGACCACGCCCATCAGGTTGATCGCGATCTGCCAGTCCCAGTCCTCAAGGGACAGTTCGCTGAAGAACCCGCCCGAGGCAACGCCGGCGTTGTTGACGATGACATCGATGCCGCCGAGTTTCACTTCACAAGCCTGGGCGAAAGCGGTGAGCTGACTGTAATCACGCACATCGCAGCGCTGGATAAAACCGTCGCCGCCAGCTTCGCGAACCAGCTTCAGGGTTTCCTGCAGACCGGGCTCGCTGACATCCGACAAGGCCAGTTGCCAGCCTTCCCGCGCCCAGCGCAGCGCGATTTCGCGACCCAGGCCCGAGCCCGCGCCAGTGATCATCATGCGATTTTGCATAGCAAACAGCCTTGTTGTTCCGGGGAAGATGCGTCGAGTGTAACGAAGGACATCGCCCAACCCACGCTCCATCAGATTGCTGAATGGCCTGAGCAAACCGCGCTCGCGTACGGATCAACTTCTCCCCTCAAAAAAGAAATAAACCTATCTTCGAAAAACATTAAAAAAACTTGGAATTTTCTGTCACTCGCGACAGTCGGATTTTGTAAGCAGCTCGGGTTTATTGCATTCCAGCTGACAATTAAACGCCAGGTAACTCCAGAACACTTCCAACAAGGAAATAGACATGGGCACAATCCTAATCATTATTCTGATCCTCCTGCTGGTAGGTGGCCTGCCGGTCTTCCCTCACTCCAGAAGTTGGGGTTATGGTCCGTCGGGTATCATCGGCGTGGTGTTGGTGGTGCTGTTGATCCTGCTGTTACTCGGCAAGATATAAAGCATTAGCAAAAAAAGAGGCCCTTGAAAAAGAGCCTCTTTTTTATTGCGCCGAAAACTCAGTCCGGCTTGCCGTCAACCACACCGGCGGTGTTGTCGATCAGGCTTTTGGTCGCCGTCTGGATGAACGACTCGAGTTTCTGTTTAAGGGCCGCTTCGTCAGCCGACGCCGGGATCACTTGACCTTTCGGATTGGCGCCCAGTTCGTATTGATACAGCTTCGCCGGCATATCTTTGGGCAATACCAACACGCGGTCTGCGGTCAGCAACGCGACGGTCTGATCGCTACCCGACGGTTTGATCACGCCGAAACCCTTGTCGCCTTCCGGCAGGTTCAGCAAGTCACGACCCCAGCACTGGTGGACCACGTCGCCACCGATACGGCCCATGATGGTCGGCACGATGTCGATCTGGGTGCCTACGGTGTGGTCGACCTGGCCGAATTTGTCCTGGACGCCCGGTCCGATCAGCAGCATCGGTACGTTGAAACGGCCCAGGTCCATTTCAGTGATCTGCTGTTCGTTGCCGAAGCCGTGGTCGCCGACGACCACGAACAGGGTTTCCTTGAAGTACGGCTCCTTGCGCGCCTTCTCGAAGAACTGACCCAGCGCCCAGTCGGCGTAACGCATGGCGGTCAAGTGTTCGTTGAGGCTGCCACGGTCGGTCACGCGCTCGACCGGCAACGGTGTCGGCAATGCGTATGGCGTGTGGTTGGACAAGGTCTGCAGCAAGGCATAGAACGGTTTTTTGTCCTTGCCGTCGCGGGCCTTCAACTCTTCCAGACCCCGGTTGAACATGTCCTGGTCGGACACGCCCCAGGTCGGGTCGGAGAACACCGGGTTCACGAAGTCGTTACGCCCGATGAAGTTGGTCATGCCCTGGTTGCTGAAGAAGCCCGACTGATTGTCCCAGGCGAAGTCGCCGTTGTAGACATACACGTCGTCGTAGTCACGGGCGCTGAGCAGTTGCGGCAGGCCAGACAGTTTGTGGCTGCCTTCCGGCGTCTGCATCAGGTATTCGAAACCCGGCAGGTTCGGGAAGCAGGCCATGGTGGCGAACATACCCTGGTGGGTGTGCGTGCCGTTGGAGAAGAAGCGGTCGAACAACAGGCCTTCTTTCGACAGTTTGTCGAGGTACGGCGTGATGTTGCCCGGCGCACCCAGGGCGCCGACCGAATGACCGGCCATGCTTTCCATCAGGATGACGACAACGTTCTTGATCGGCAGTGTCTTGTCAGCCGGCGGCGTGTAGTCGCGACGTACCGCTGCGATATCGGCATCCACCAGTTTGTCGTTCGGCATTACCAGCATGTCGCGCACGATTTGCTGCGCTTGCGGCTGCGGCAGCGTGGCCTTCCAGATGTTGTCGCGTTCTTCGGACATCCGGCTCTTGGCCGCCGCGATCAGCGACAAAGTGCCGTTGAGGCCCAACTGGTTGGCGAAGTTCGAGTCAGTGGTGTAGACGTCACCCCAGCGCAGCGGCGGCCCTTGGCGCAAGGTGCCGCGAGCCGCGACCACGCAGACCAGCAAACACACCACAAACACTGCGATGCGCGAATACCACGGGGCGATCTGGCGAGTGCCGATGCTGCCGCCGCTGAACGGACCGCGAGGACGGGTTGCACGGTCGGCGCCCTTGAACGCCAGGGTCAGGATCAAGGTGCCCACGGCCCAGGCCAGCAGGTAGCGAACCACCGGGAAACCGTACCAGAGCATGCTCATCACGGTTTTCGGGTCTTCCTTCACATACTGGAAGACCAGGCCGTTGAGGCGCTGGTGGAATTCGCGGTAGAAGTCCATCTCCATCAGGCCGAGGAACAGCGCGATGCTCGACGCGATGGTCAGCCAGAATCGGAAGAACCCGCGGGCGGCCATGGCCCGGGCGCTGAACAGGGCCAACAACAGCGGAATGCTGAGGTAGACGACCAGGCGCAGGTCGAAGCGCAGGCCGTTGGCGAACGCTTCAAAAAAGGTCGAGGCCGGGGTGTCGAGGATCATCTCGCGGTTGTAGACCAGCAGCGCCACGCGCAGCAGGCTGAACATGACCATCATGACCAAGGCACACAGCAGCGTGTAGGCCAGATGCGATTTGACGGTCGGTTGCAGCAGGCGACTAGAAGCTCGCTGCTGACTCAGGGCGTCCGGGATTGCCATGTCGTTTTAGGACCCATTGGAAGTTGAAGTTTCAAAAATACAGCTGCGCCCTGCCCTCTGTCGGCCAGTTCTCGGCCCCGGGGTTTGCGCGGTGCGCAAATGTTGCACGATCAATCGCGGCATTGCCATTGATTACTGACCTGCACGGCTGGTGCGGGCGAATTGTCTTGGAGGCTTTGTGAAAATTTTGTGCAACGCATATTCGGAAACATAAAAAAGCTCAGCGATTTGCTGGGTCTTTGGGATGGTGGCGCTTTCGACTGGGGGCATATCCATTTTTTTGGTGATGGCTGATTATGGTTCCGCCCTTACGGCGGGTTACTTGGAAGAGCGCCAAGTAACCAAGCGCTTTTGCCCCTTTCGTTCGGTGCCTCGCCTAGGCTCGGCATGCCCTCCTTCCGGTCCTGCTCCGTGGGCCCGCCGCCATCGGTCATCCATGGCCGGGGGCGGCTAACCCGGCATCCATGCCGGGTTGCCCACTGCGCAGAACCGGAACGAAGCCTCTCGAGGGGGCGACTACCGCAACAGCACCGCGAGGCGGCCTGCGGGCCGACCTGGCTCTTCGGATGTATGCATTCCCCCTGTGGGAGCTAGCCTGCTAGCGATGGACGTCAACGATTACGCGTGCTGTCTGAATGAACGCGGTGTCTGGACGTCCATCGCTAGCAGGCTAGCTCCCACAGGGGATTTTTGGCGGGCATGATATGGGTGTTCACCACCGATGGCCTTGACGGAAAACAGGCCGGCTACCAGGCCGCCTCGCGGTGCTTTTGATTTTGATCTTGATCTGCCCCGTCGGAAGGCCGAGCGCAGGTTCTGCGCAGTGGGCAACCCGGCAGGGATGCCGGGTTAGCCGCCCCCGGCCATGGATGGCCGATGGCGGCGGGCCCACGGAGCAGGACCGGAGCGAGGGAACCCTGAGCCTAAGCGAAGGGCCGTACGTCAGGGGCGAAAGCGCTTGGTTACTTGGCGCTCTTCCAAGTGACCCGCCGTAAGGGCGGAACCAATAGTCGCCGTTACTGCAGCAATGGATATGCACACCACCCCCAAAGCAATTACTTCTCAGCCCGCTCCTTCAACGCCTTCAAAGTATTAAACGGCGCATCAACCACGAACTTGTTGGCCACCATCGACGGAATGCTCCCACCCGGCTCAGTGTGAACCTGATAAGTCACTTCGACCTGGTCACCCTTGGGCACCAACTTCCAGAACCCCTCAACCTTGGTAACCCGCACGAAACCTTTCTCTTCGGGAATGTACTTCGGCACCCCTTCGAGCTTGCGCGTCAGGCTGCCATCCGCGCCTTCGGTGGTCGTGATATGCAGCACCGAATCACGCGCAGTCACCGGCCATGGAGTATTGAACTGGGTGTAGGTCCAGCTCTGGTCGCCTTCGTGCTTGAGCAGCTTCTGCATTTTGCACTCGTGAATCCAGGTGCAGGCGCCTGCCACGTCTTCCTGGAGTGCGCGCAGTTTGGCCATGGTGGTTTTCATCAGGGTAACGCCCTGATAAGCCTTGTAGTCAGAACCGGTCACTTCGCTCAAGGACACCTTGATGCCGTCTTCATTCTTGGCCACCTTCCAGTCTTCGGCCTGTGCGGCGGAAGTCGCCAACACAACCGTCAAACCACACAGCACAGCCATACGATGCAGCGAACTCATAGTCTTACTCCTTGTTTTTGAAGTTCCGTTCGTAGAACACATCACGCAGCCGTCATTTGCTCCCACCAGCCCAGCAATCTGATCGCTTCGTCACTGCTGCTTCCGCAGACTTCGACGTCGGCTTCGAACGCCGAACACACAGCAGGACGTTCTGGTTGGCCGAAAATACTGCACAGGTTTTCGACAGAGAGTTGTACGCAACGTTCTCCGGCGGCTTTGCCATTGGGCATGCCGGGAATCGGCGAACTGATGGAAGGGGCAATGCAACAGGCGCCACAGCCTTCACGGCATTTCATGACGACGAGCTCCTCGCGAAGGGCGATGTGTTAAAGGACGGGGCACAGAATAACCGCTAAAACAGTTGTTTTAAATTACCGAAGGCCGGGTTTTTACGCTCAAACGAACGTGACTGACCAGTCTCCGACAAAGCGTCTAGCAAACGGGTCACAGAGGGGAAGGAATTATCGCTTGAACTCGAATTCCAGCGCGGCGCCTTCAACATCACGGCGTTCTTCGTTACGCAGTTGCAACTTCATTTCGTTGCTGATCAGTCGCCCGTTGAGCTGAAAGGGAGAGCTACCGGCCTTGTCACCGAACATTTGCGGCAACACGGCGTCGTGCCGGGGCAACGGGACTGTACCGATCGGTTTTAACTCTTCGGCCATCTCCTCGGGCAGACTCAAATCCAGGTCAACCGGAGGCAGTTGGGTTTTCACGACCTCGCTGGCAGCTTTGGACTTGGACGCAATGGGCGGACGTTTCTTCACCTTGGCCACTTTCTTTTTGGCCGGTGCGTCTTTCTTGACCGGTGCTGTTTTTTTCGAGGACGTGCTATCGGCGGGTTTTTCCGGAACGGAAGCCGCCATGATGCTTTCCGCTTGGAAGGTCATCAACAGGCAGATCGACAGCCAGACGGCGGAAAAAATCGGTTTCATGGACCCAACGCAGCTAACGAAACTATCGGCAGAGGGCCATATGCTCGCTTGTTGGACGCGACATGACAAGCTCGGGCGGGATTTACCCGCCCGCCCCGTCAAATGCCGCCGGCCATCTCCTGGCAAAGTTGCGTGGCGAGCATGCCCAGGGTCATCAGGGCACGCTCGGCTTCACGGTTCCAGGGCGTTCCGCAGTTAAGCCGGATGCAGTGATTGAACTGCTCGGTGTTACTGAAAATCAGCCCCGGCGCAATGCTGATGCCTTGTTGCAGCGCACGCACGTGCAATTCTTGCGTGTTGACCCGGCCTGGCAGACTCACCCACAGAATGAAACCGCCGGTCGGACGGGTCATCTGCGTGCCTTCCGGGAAATACTGCTGCACCGCGAGCTGGAAAGCGCTGAGGTTCTTGCGGTATTCCTGACGGATGTAGCGCAGATGCCGGTCGTAACCGCCATTTTCCAGATACGCCGCAATGCCCATCTGCGTGACGCTGCAGGCGGAATGCGTGCTGAAGGTCTGCAGGCGCTGGATTTCCTGCTGGTACTTGCCCGCGATCATCCAGCCGATCCGCACGCCCGGTGACAGGGTCTTGGAGAAGCTTGAGCAATAGATCACCCGATCCAGCCGGTCGTAGGCCTTGAGCGACTTGGTGCGGCCCTGCTCGAACATCAGTTCGCCGTAGATATCGTCTTCGACCACCTGGATATCGAAATCCGAGGCCAGACGCAGCAGTTGTTTCTGCCGCTCTTCGGGCATGGTGCCGCCAAGCGGATTGCTCAGGCGCGTGGTCAGCACCAGCGCCTTGATCGACCATTGATTGGCCGCCAGTTGCAGGGCTTCAAGGCTCATGCCTGTGGCCGGATCGCTAGGGATCTCGATGACTTTGAGGCCCAGCAGGTCGGCCAGTTGCAACAAACCGTAATAGGTCGGCGATTCGGCGGCGATCAAGTCGCCCGGCCGGGTCAGCACGCGCAGGGACATCTGCAAGGCATCGACACAGCCGTGAGTGATCACCACTTCGGACGGATCGACCACTACGCCGGCGTCGCGCATGCGAATGGCCACCTGGCGGCGCAGCGGCTCGAAACCGGGGCTGAACATGTAGCTAAAAGCGCGCGGACTATGGAAACGGGTGACCTTGGCCAATTGCTGATGCAGCGCCCGCACCGGCAGGTAATCGACGCTCGGCACCGCCGCGCCCAAAGGGAACACACCCTCGCGGCGGGATTCGACCAACACCTGTTGAATGATGCTGCTGCGGGTGACCAGGCCGGGACGCTCGACCCGGGCGATGTCCGGGGTCGGCGCAGTCAGGGCCGGTGTCTGGTGCACGTAGTAACCCGACTGCGGCCGGGCGCGGATCAGCCCCTGATCTTCGAGATTGGCGTAGGCCTGCAACACCGTGGCATGGCTGACGTTGAGCTGCGAGCTCATCTTGCGCACCGAAGGCACGCGCTCCCCCGGTTGATAGACACCACGACGGATGTCTTCGGCCAGTTGCTGAGCAATACGTTGGTAGAGCAAGAGATTGGTCATGACGCAGCACTCGATTTCACGGGCATTTTATTCTTGTGTGAAACAATACCGGAACAGTTTAGAAGTGTACGGGGACAGTTGCCACAATAGTCGACGGTACAGTGCAGTGTCAGCAAAAACTGTACTGTTTTGTGTGGTGGTTAGCAGGCGTAAAAAAACCCGGCGCTGACGGGCAGGCCGGGTTTGTAGGAGCCAGCAAGCCGGCTCCTACGGAGTGCGTGGTTTCACCAGGAGGCGCCCATTAGCGGGCGGCGCCCATCTGGCCTTTTTCGTCGGAGAACACAATTTCCACCCGCCGGTTCTGCGCGCGGCCCCGTTCTGAGGCGTTCACGTCCACCGGGTATTCGTCGCCATACCCTTCGACCTGGATGCGTTTATCGTCGATGCCCAGGTCCATCAGCACATCGGCCACCGATTGCGCACGGTCACGGGACAGCTTGAGGTTTTCCTGCTTGCCGCCGGTACTGTCGGCGTAGCCTTCGATGCGTACGACGCGCTTGGGGTTGAGCTGCAGGAACTGCACGATTTTCAACACCACGCGGTTCGCCGAGTTTTTCAACTCCGCTTCGCCAGTATCGAACAGCACGTCGCCCAAGGTCATCACCAGGCCACGGTCGGTCTGGGTGGTGGCGAGCGCGACAATCTGTTCTTCGAGCCACTTGCCCTGCTGCTGCACGCTGAGCAACTTGGACTCGCGCAAGGCCAGTTGCAGGCGTTGACGCTCCAGTTCGAGCTTCGCCGCGCGCTCTTCATTGAGCACCTGATTGGTGTGTTCCCGGGAGATTTCGCTGTAGCGCCGGCTCAGGTAGGCGTAATGGACCACGTCCGAACCGCTGCCCCAGTAACTGGACAGGCGATCGGCGCGGGCCAGGGACTCACCGGCGCGAATCACGTCTTTCGGCGCGATACGCAGCACGTTGGAATCTTCCTTGACCTTCTGGAAGTCGGCACTGGCGTCTTGCAACGCGGTTTCGCTGTGCTGACCGGCGCAGCCATACAGGCTGACGCAACCTGCGAGGATCACTCCGCCGATGGCGCTGGACTTGAGGCTCATTGGGCATCTCCCACTTGCTTGCGCAGACGGGTGATGCGGGTATTGAGCACGTTCAACTGCTCCTCGCTTTTAAGGGTCAGGACCTTCGCTTCGGCCAGGCGCGCATCCAGCTCGGCCTGTTCGGCCCGCATCCGCGCATGCTTGTAGGACTGGTCCGCCATATCGCCCTGGGCACGGCTGAACTTGTCTTCGGCCAGTTTCAGTTCCGGCACCTCGTCGGCGGTGGCGCCCACGGCTTTGGCTTGTATCAGTGCCTGATCGGTCAGGCGTATTTGTTCATTCGGCGCCGGATCGGCTGCACAACCCGCCAGAGCCAGAACGGCCAGGGCAGCGAAAAGAGGTCGAATACTCACTAAAAATCCCTACTGTTTTGGGGTACTGGCGGGTTGTTGCTGTTGCTGCGCTTTCCAACGCTCAACGTTGCGTTGCAGCACGGCTTCCGTCAGTCCGGACGCGGGCAATTCTGTCATCTTTTTGGCCAGCTGTCCGCGCAACCACGGATCGTTGCAGGCGGAGTTATGGGAAACCGCGAGGAACAGGCCGGGTTTGTCGACCGGTTGTGGACGCGCCACCAGATCATTGGCCATGCTCAGTGCCTGCGCGGTCGCCATGCCTGAATAACGTCCCGCGAGAACAAATTCCACCTCGCCCAACAGCAGTTTCTGAAGGGCCTGGGTCAGGTTTGATGTACGCACGAGGGTCAATTGCTGCTCGGCGAACGTACCAAATGCCGGGGTTATTCGAGACTTTTCCGACAACGCGCCGGGGTGACCGTGGAGATCTTGTGCTTCGTTGTAGACCAGAGGCGAATCTTTTCGGGTCCAGACCAGGTAATCGTTTTCCAGCAACGGCGGATGGATGTAATCCAGGGTTTCCAGTTCGCTGACCGTCAGCGGTGCATCCGCCAGCATGTCCATGCGCCCGCTGCGCACTTCATCGAGGGCCTTGGAGCGTTTACCGGCGTACAGCAACTCGACCTTGATGCCCAATTCCCCTGCCACTTGCTGCAACAAATCGGCACTGGCGCCGATCAGATGCTTAGGATTTTGCGGGTCTTGCCACAGGTACGGCGGCGCATCCGGGCTGCCGGTGACCACCAGGCGTTCGCACTTGCCCGCGGCAACAGACAGTGTCGGCAACACCGTCAGGCCCAGCAGCAATGACCAACCGAACACTCGGCGCAAATCCATGGGAATACACTCCACTCAAAATCGGTATTTACCTGTAGGAGCGAGCTTGCTCGCGATGATCTCCAATGCGCCGCGTTTATCCAGAACTCGCGCGTCATCGTTAACGTCCATCGCGAGCAAGCTCGCTCCTACAGAAGAACAAAAAAAAAGCCCGACCAAAAGGTCGGGCTCTTTATAGGTCAAGCCGCTGGATTAGACCAGCTTCTCGAACTCAGGGATGGCTTCGAACAGGTCCGCCACCAGGCCGTAATCGGCCACCTGGAAGATCGGCGCTTCTTCGTCCTTGTTGATCGCAACGATCACCTTGGAGTCTTTCATGCCGGCCAGGTGCTGGATCGCGCCGGAGATACCGACCGCGATGTACAGCTGTGGAGCAACGATCTTGCCGGTCTGACCGACCTGCATGTCGTTGGGTACGAAACCTGCGTCGACCGCGGCGCGGGAAGCACCGACGGCAGCGCCCAGCTTGTCGGCCAGGGCGTACAGGTGTTTGAAGTTGTCGCCGTTCTGCATGCCGCGACCGCCGGAAACGACGATTTTGGCAGCGGTCAGTTCCGGACGATCGGACTTGGCCAGTTCTTCGCCAACGAAGCTCGACGTGCCAGCGTTGTGCGCAGCGGCAACGGCTTCAACCGATGCCGAACCACCTTCCGCAGCAACCGGGTCGAAACCGGTGGCACGTACGGTGATCACTTTGACCGCAGCGTTCGACTGAACGGTAGCGATGGCGTTACCGGCGTAGATCGGGCGCTTGAAGGTGTCAGCGCTTTCGACCGAGATGATCTCGGAGATCTGGTCAACGTCCAGCTGAGCGGCAACGCGCGGCAGGATGTTTTTGCCGTTGGAAGTCGCGGCAGCCAGGATGTGGCTGTAGCCAGCGCCCAATTCGGCTACCAGCGGCGCGACGTTTTCCGGCAGTTGGTGAGCATAGGCGGCGTTGTCGGCCACCAGCACTTTCGCCACGCCAGCGATTTTCGCAGCGGCTTCAGCCACGGCGCCAGCGCCCTGACCTGCAACCAGGACGTGGATGTCGCCGCCGATTTTGGCAGCAGCGGCCACGGTGTTCAGCGTGGCTGGGGCCAGCACTTTGTTGTCGTGTTCAGCGATTACCAAGATAGTCATGATTAGATTACCTTCGCTTCGTTTTTCAGTTTCTCGACCAGTTCAGCCACCGACTTGACCTTGATACCCGCGCTGCGTGCAGCTGGCGCTTCGACTTTCACGGTCTTGTTGGTGGAGGCGGTGGAAACGCCCAAAGCGTCCGGAGTCAGCACTTCGAGAGGCTTCTTCTTGGCTTTCATGATGTTTGGCAGGGACGCATAACGCGGCTCGTTCAAACGCAGGTCGGTGGTGACGATGGCCGGCAGTTTCAGGGAAACCGTCTGCGCGCCACCGTCGATTTCGCGGGTCACGGCAACGCTGTCGCCGGACACTTCAACTTTCGAAGCGAAGGTGCCCTGACCGTAACCGCTCAATGCAGCGAGCATCTGGCCAGTCTGGTTGTTGTCGCTGTCGATGGCTTGTTTGCCAAGGATCACCAGCTGAGGCTGTTCCTTGTCGACAACCGCTTTCAACAGTTTGGCAACGGCCAGGGAAGTCAGATCTTCAGCGGATTCGACGAGGATGGCGCGGTCGGCACCCAGAGCCAGCGCGGTGCGCAGTTGCTCTTGAGCGGTGGACGGGCCGACGGAAACGACGACGATTTCAGTCGCAACACCTTTCTCTTTCAGGCGTACGGCTTCTTCCACGGCGATTTCGCAGAATGGGTTCATCGACATCTTCACGTTAGCGAGGTCGACGCCGGAATTGTCCGCCTTGACGCGAACCTTGACGTTGTAATCCACAACGCGTTTGACAGCTACAAGAACCTTCATGGATTCCTCGTTACTCTCCGGTGAAAAGAAAGTCGCCTAGGCGAACCTGGCGGTTGATGCTCATCGGGCGCAAGGGCACCTCTAAAAACGCCGGCATACGTATCAAGTGACCATCGCTTATGAAGTTGATGACCGTTCGTCAGTGGTAACCAACAAGTCATTCAATATCGTGGCGTGTAAACTGCGCGCCAACACTGCGCCGCGCATCACCTTGTACTGCCATCGCCCTGTCTTTAGAGGTGCTCTTGAAACCAACAGTCAGCCTACGGCGAGCGCAAAACCGACCGTATCTTGACCGGAACGCCTATTCCGGTCAATACGGCAAAATAGCCGTTCATAAGCCGCGTGACTTTGATTTCTCTGGCTTTGAGCCAATTCAAACAAACGTTTGTATTGGACGCTAGGAGTGGTGTAGATATAATGCGCCACCCAGAGAGAAAGGTGGTTCATCGATTGTCCTCTTCCCCGCTTGCGCAGGGATTCATGGATGCGACACCAAACCTCCAATTAGAAAAAAAACTGTTGAGCCTTGAGTAGGAGATAACCTGTGGAACGCGAATACATGGAATTCGACGTGGTCATCGTCGGTGCCGGCCCCGCTGGTCTTTCCGCCGCCTGCCGCTTGAAGCAGAAGGCTGCTGAAGCCGGTAAGGAAATCAGCGTCTGCGTGGTCGAAAAAGGCTCCGAAGTCGGTGCTCACATCCTGTCCGGTGCCGTGTTCGAACCACGCGCCCTGAACGAATTGTTCCCGGACTGGAAAGAACTCGGCGCCCCGCTGAACACGCCGGTGACTCGCGACGACATCTTCGTTCTCAAGAACGCCGACAGCGCGCAGAAAATTCCTGACCTCTTTGTGCCCAAGACCATGCACAACGAAGGCAACTACATCATCTCCCTGGGCAACCTGTGCCGCTGGCTGGCTCAGCAGGCCGAAAACCTGGGTGTGGAAATCTACCCGGGCTTCGCCGCCCAGGAAGCACTGTTCGACGAGAACGGCGTGGTTCGCGGGATCATCACCGGTGACCTCGGCGTTGACCGCGAAGGCCACCCGAAAGAAGGCCTGTACACCCCGGGCATGGAACTGCGTGGCAAATACACGCTGTTCGCCGAAGGCTGCCGTGGCCACATCGGCAAGCAGCTGATCAAGCGCTTCAACCTCGACAGCGAAGCCGACGCCCAGCACTACGGCATCGGCCTGAAAGAAATCTGGGAAATCGACCCGGCCAAGCATCAGCCAGGCCTGGTGGTGCACACCGCCGGCTGGCCGCTGGACATCATGGGCACCGAGAACACCGGCGGCTCCTTCCTCTATCACCTGGAAAACAACCAGGTGGTGGTCGGTCTGATCGTCGACCTTTCCTACAGCAACACCTACCTGTCGCCGTTCGACGAGTTCCAGCGCCTCAAGCATCACCCGGTGCTCAAGCAGTACCTGGAAGGCGGCAAACGCATCAGCTACGGCGCCCGCGCCATCTGCAAAGGCGGCCTGAACTCGTTGCCGAAAATGGTCTTCAAGGGCGGCGCGCTGATCGGTTGCGACCTTGGCACCCTGAACTTCGCCAAGATCAAAGGCAGCCACACCGCGATGAAGTCCGGCATGCTCGCCGCTGAATCCGTGGCCGAGGCGCTGTTCGCCGAAAAAGACAGCACCGAAGAGCTGACCACTTACGTCGACGCATTCAAGAAGAGCTGGCTCTACGACGAACTGTTCGCCAGCCGCAACTTCGGCCCGGCGATCCACAAGTTCGGCGCTATCGTCGGCGGCGGTTTCAACTGGCTGGACCAGAACATCTTCGGCGGCAAACTGCCGTTCACCTTGCACGACACCAAGCCGGATTACGCTTGCCTGAAGCTCGCAGCCGACTGCAAGAAGATCGACTACCCGAAACCGGACGGCAAGATCAGTTTCGACAAGCTCAGCTCGGTGTTCATCTCCGGTACCAACCATGAAGAAGAGCAGCCTTGCCACCTGAAGCTGACCGATCCAAGCATCCCTATCGCCAAGAACCTGCCGATGTACGATGAACCTGCCCAGCGCTACTGCCCGGCCGGCGTGTACGAAGTGGTGACAAACGAAGACGGCGAGAAGCGCTTCCAGATCAACGCCCAGAACTGCGTTCACTGCAAGACCTGCGACATCAAGGACCCTGCACAGAACATCACCTGGGTGGCGCCGGAAGGTGCTGGCGGCCCGACTTACCCGAACATGTAAGTTGAATCGCTGAACAACAAGGCTCCCTTGATGGGGGCCTTTTTGTTGCCTGAGATTGATGCAACACCACCGCCACCTGTAGGAGCCGAGCTTGCTCGCGAAGGCGGCGTGTCATCCAGCATTGATCTCGCCTGACACACCGCCTTCACGAGCAAGCTCGGCTCCTACAAGGGATTCGCGGTGCCTTAGGCGGCGCGTTCGTCTCCGGGGCTGCGCTCAAAGTACCGCTTGTACTCGCGACTGAACTGCGACGTGCTCTGATACCCGACCCGATGCGCCACCTGCGCCACGCCCAACCCTTCCGCCACCAGCAACGTCTGCGCCTTGAGCAACCGAAAGCGCTTCAGATACTGCACCGGCGACAACAACGTGCTGCGCTTGAAATGCTCATGAAAGGTCGACGGACTCATGTTCGCGCAACTGGCCAGCGTCTCGACGTTCAACGGCTCGGTGTAGTGCGCATGCAAATGACTGATCGCCGCCGCGACACGGGCAAACTGCCCCTGCTGTTCCACCAACGCACGCAACACATCGGACTGCGGCCCACGCAAGGCGACGAACAGCAACTCGCGCACGCGTGACGGCCCCATGATCCGGGCGTCCAGCGAATCGTGCAGGCAACGCAACAGTCGCTCCACGCAACCGCGCATGCCGTCGTCGAGCACCACCGAGGTCATCGACTCCGGCGTCTGCGCCGTAATGTGCCGATTCGGCGCAAGTCCCATGGCCAGCACCAGCTCCCCCAGCAATACCCGGTCGATGGCCACCGAAATCCCGAGCAGCGGCGCATTTGGCAAGGCAAAGGTTTCGCACTCGAATGGCACCGGCAACGCTTGAATCAGGTAATGCCCGGCGCCGTATTCAAGGGTCCGCGGCCCCAAATACGCCAGCTTGCTGCCCTGGGCGATGATCATCAGGCTCGGCTCGTAAATATGCGGGCCACGGGCGACATCGCAACTCGCCCGCAGAACTTGCACGCCAGGCAATGCGGTTTGGCTGAAACCGTCGCGGGTCGCCAGTGGTTCAATCAGCGAAACCAGCGTGGTATTGGCATCCAGATGACGGGTCAACAACATGAGAGATCTTCACAAAAAAGTCGCGGAAAAAGGGATGAAAGCATCATCGCAGGTCTGATCGTCCATTTGACCAAACTAACGCCGATACCGGAGGAATAGGCATGACACCCGGAGGAATCACCATGGCCGGTGACCGGCGCGGCGCCCAGAATGCGCCACCTCACCTGTCACTGCTTTTGCGAGGTTCACCATGTACACCGCCATCGGATACGCCGCCCAGTCGGCCACCACTCCCCTCGCCCCCATGAAATTCGAGCGCCGCAGCCCTCGGGCCGACGACGTGGCGATCGAGATTCTCTACTGCGGCGTTTGCCATTCCGACATCCACCAGGCACGCAACGAGTGGGGCATTGCCGTTTATCCGCTGATGCCCGGCCACGAGATAGTAGGCAAAGTGACCGCCGTCGGTGCGAATGTTACCCAGCATAAAGTCGGCGATCTGGTCGGCGTCGGTTGCATGGTCGATTCCTGCCGCAGCTGCGAAGCTTGCCAGGCCAACCTCGAGCAATATTGTCTCGAAGGTCCGACCATGACTTATGCCACACCCGACCGCGTGGATGGCAGCAACACCATGGGCGGTTACTCCGACAGCATCGTGGTCAGTGAACACTTCGTCGTGCGCATCCCGGAAAAACTCGACCTCGCCAGCGCTGCGCCGATCCTCTGCGCCGGCATCACCACCTACTCGCCGCTCAAGCACTACGGCGTGAAGGCGGGCGACAAGGTCGGGATTCTCGGCATGGGCGGCCTCGGCCACATGGGCATCAAGTTTGCCAAGGCGATGGGTGCGGAAGTGACGCTGTTCACCCGCTCGGCGAGCAAGGCTGAAGAAGGACGTCGTCAGGGCGCGGACCATGTGATTGTGTCCACCGATGCCGAGCAGATGAAGGCAGCAGCGGGCCATTTCGACTTCCTGCTGGACACCATTCCGGTGCAGCACGACCTCAATCCCTACCTCGATACGCTGCGTTTCGACGGCGTGCACATTCTGGTGGGTTTGATTGAACCGATTGATCCACCGGTCCACGCGGCCAAATTGGTACTGGGCCGCCGTGTACTCGCCGGCTCGCTGATCGGCGGCATCGCCGAAACCCAGGAAGTGCTGGATTTCTGCGCCGAGCACAACATCACCTGCGACATCGAAATGCTCGACATTCGCCAGATCAACGAGGCTTACGCCCGCATGATCGCCGGTGACGTGAAGTACCGTTTCGTCATCGACATGGCGACGCTGAAAGTCTGATCAGACCTTAGCGCCAAGCTCTGCCGAGAGCCGGGCTGTGACCCCTTTGATCAGGGGAATCAGCTCGGCCATTTTTTCCAGCGGCATGTACGGTACGGTGCTCGCGATGCTGATGCCGGCAACGATGCGTTTGCTGGCATCCCGGATCGGCGCCGCCACACAGCGGATCGACGGCTCGTTGTCTTCCAGATCGAAGGCGTAACCGCCCGCTACATAGTCAATCATGCGCTGCTGAAACTGCTCCCAGGATTGCTCCGGGTGCTGCGGCCAGAACTGATTTTTCCCACCCGCCGGCAAGCTGACTTCGTACAGTCGTTGCCATTCTTCCTGCGTGTCATCCAGCATCAGCGCCTTGCCGATCCCAGTCCGCGCCAACGGCATGCGGTGGCCGACCCGCGAGCGCATTTCCGGACCATTGCGCCCCGGATTCTTGTGCAGATACAGCACCTCGTCGCCCTCGCGAATCGCCAGGTGGATGGTGTCGCCGGTCAACGCCGACAACTCGTCCAGATACGGCCCGGCCAGGGTCACCAGCGGCAGTTCCTCGCGCGCCTGAAAACCCAGCTCGATCAGCTTCGGCCCCAACAGATACCCGACTTGCGGCACCACGCGCAGATAACGCTCGTCCACCAGGCAACTGGCCAGACGATGGGTGGTACTGCGTGTGGTGCCGATCAGCCGGGCGATTTCCTTGAGATCGCGGGCGCCACTGGCCACGGCCTGAACCACACCCAGACCGCGAAGCAGTGTCTGGGTGCCGGTCGGCGCGGCGTCCTTGGCGATTTTTGGGGCGTCTTCCTGCATATCCAGCCTTTACCGTTGAGCGAGGGAACGGGCGGCATTATGGTCGCCCGACGGCTACGACTACAACTTGATACGCTCGACCTTCCCGACCAGCAGAATGTAGGAAAGCGCACCAATCAGCGCCAGAACCGAGATGTAGGTAATTGCCGGGGCAAACGAATCACCGCTGGCGAGGAAACCGATGACGATTGGCGTGGTGATCGCCGACAGGTTGCCGATGAAATTGAATACCCCACCGGTCAGCCCCAACAACCGTGCCGGCGCCAACGTGGAAACCAGTGACCAGGTGATCGAGGCGAGCCCGTTACCGAAAAAGGCCAGCGCGAGGAAAGCAATCACCAGCGGCGTCGACTCGACGAAGTTGGCGCCGATGATCGAGGTGGAAATCAGCAAGCCGCCAATGATCGGCAGCTTGCGGGCGAAACCCACCGTGTAACCGCGGCGGATCAGGAAGTCGGAGAAGAACCCGGAGCAGAGCACACCGACGAAGGCGGCGAGAAACGGCAGCGATGCCAGCAGGCCCGACTTGATGAAGTCCATGCCGCGATATTTCACCAGGTAGGTCGGAAACCACGTCAGGAAAAACCACAGCGTCGAGTTGAGGCAGAACTGGCCGAGGTAGATGCCCCAGAGTTTGCGTTTGGTCAGGACGATGCCGAGGTCGGTCCAGCTGAACTTCGCCTTGACCTTTGCTTGCTCAGCCTGGATATCCACCAGCCCACCGCCTTCGCGGATCAGGTCGATTTCGGCGTCATTGGCGCCTTTGAAATCCCGTGGTTCGCGATACACCGCGTACCAGATTACCGCCCAGAGAATGCCCACCGCACCGGTGCTGACAAACACCATGTGCCAGCCAAATTCATGCTGCAACCAGGCAAGTACCGGCGTCAGGAACGCCAGACCAACGAACTGGCCGGAGGTGTAGAAACCAATGGCCGTGGCGCGTTCGCGCTCCGGAAACCAAGTGGTCACTACACGGCTGTTGATCGGATACGCCGGTGCTTCCAGGGCACCGACCGCCATGCGCAAGACGAACAGCGCGATGAAACTGGCGGCGAAGCCGAGCATCACCGTGGCGATTGACCACAGCAACAACGCGACGCTGTAGAGAATGCGCGGCGGCACTCGGTCCACCAGCCAGCCGCCGGGGATTTGCATGGCGGCATAGGTCCAGCCGAATGCGGAAAAGATCAGCCCGACATGAATCGGGTCGATCCCCAGTTCACTGGTCAGCGCCGGGGCGGCAATGGAAAGGTTGCTGCGATCCAGGTAGTTGATCACCACGGTGATGAACAGCAGCACCATGATGAAAAAACGCTTGCGACTGGGCGTCACCAACGACGCCTGTCCGGTGAGGGTTTGCGGTTGCATGGGGATTGCCTCTTCTTATGTTTATTGAGGTCGATGTAAAACTGGAATGATGCAGATCTCCCTGTCCATGGAGATCAAACTGTGGGAGTCAGCCTGCTGGCGATCGCGGTGGGTCAGTCACCATAAATGCTGGATGTGCCGACCAAATCGCCAGCAGGCTGGCTCCCACAGGGATTTGCGGTGGGTCAGGGAGAACTCACCACTCGGCAAAACTGCCATCGGCATGGCGCCAGATCGGGTTGCGCCAGCGATGCCCGACCGCCGCGCGTTCGATCACGTACTCCTCGTTGATCTCGATGCCCAGGCCCGGGCCATTTGGAATCTTCACGAAGCCTTTGTCGTAATCGAACACCCGCGGATCCTTGACGTAATCCAGCAGGTCATTGCTCTCGTTATAGTGAATGCCCAGGCTCTGCTCCTGGATGAACGCGTTGTAGCAAACCGCGTCCAGTTGCAGGCACGCCGCCAAGGCAATCGGGCCCAGCGGGCAATGCAACGCCAGCGCGACGTCGTAGGCTTCGGCCATGTTGGCGATCTTGCGGGTTTCGGTGATGCCGCCAGCGTGAGAAGCATCGGGCTGGATGATGTCGACGTAACCTTCACTGAGCACGCGCTTGAAATCCCAGCGCGAGAACAGGCGCTCACCAAGGGCAATCGGCGTGCTGGTCAACGGTGCCAGTTCTTTCAGCGCTTCGTAGTTTTCGCTGAGCACCGGTTCTTCGATGAACATCAGTTTGTACGGATCGAGCTCCTTCATCAGCACCTTGGCCATGGGCTTGTGCACCCGGCCATGGAAGTCCACACCAATGCCGACATTCGGCCCGACCGCGTCACGCACGGCAGCGACGTTGGCCAGGGCCAGGTCGACTTTCTCGAAGGAGTCGAGGAATTGCAGCTCTTCGGTGCCGTTCATTTTCACCGCAGTGAAACCACGGCTGACCGCTTCTTTCGCCGCCCGCGCGGTGTCCGCCGGCCGGTCGCCGCCAATCCACGAATACACGCGAATCTTGTCGCGCACCTGACCACCCAGCAGATCGCTGACCGACACACCCAAAGCCTTGCCCTTGATGTCCCACAATGCCTGATCGATACCGGCCAGGGCACTCATATGGATCGCGCCGCCCCGGTAGAAGCCGCCGCGGTAAAGCACGGTCCAGATGTCTTCGATGTTGCGTGGGTCTTTGCCGATCAGGTAGTCGGACAATTCTTCAACGGCGGCCGCCACAGTGTGGGCGCGGCCTTCGACCACGGGCTCGCCCCAACCGGTCACGCCCTCGTCGGTTTCGACCTTGAGGAAGCACCAGCGCGGCGGAACGATGAAGGTGGTCAGTTTGGTGATTTTCATCTCTTCTCTCTCTTGTTAGATGCAGCGCGCTCGGCGCCAGAAAAGTCTTAGCGCAGAGCGTTCCATGCAGCGACATACGCCTTGGCGTTCACTGCCACTTCTTGCGCCGTCATACCGGGTTTGAACAACCCGGACCCGAGGCCGAAGCCTTTGACGCCGGCGTCGATAAACACCTGCATGTTGTCCGGTGTGATCCCGCCCACCGGCGCCAGAATGGTTCCGGCCGGCAACACCGCGAGCCAGGCCTTGACGACGGCCGGGCCCATTTGCTCGGCCGGGAACATCTTCAGCACGTCCGCACCTTCGGCCAATGCGGCGAAGGCTTCGGTCGGTGTCGCAACACCCGGCGACAGGAACAGCCCCGCCGCTTTCGCTGCGCGCAGCACTTTGGGATCGCTGTGGGGCATGACGATCACCTGCCCGCCTGCGGCTTTCACCTGCTCGACCTGCTCCAGCGTCAGCACCGTGCCGGCACCGATCAGGCAATCGGTAGGCAGGGTACTGCGCAGGATGCGGATGCTTTCGTACGGCTCGGGGGAATTGAGCGGCACTTCGATGACGCGAAATCCGGCTGCGTAAAGGACTTCTCCAATAGCCGCCGCTTCCTGCGGGCGCAGACCACGCAGGATCGCGATCAGGCCGTTTTGCGCCAGGGCTTGCTTGAGCATGTCAGACCTCCAGTCAGGTTTAACGGGATGGATGTGGGGTGACGAGTCCGGCAGCGAGCGCCAACTGCCACAACCCGCGTTCGGTGGCGTGTTCGGCCAGCGTCACGCGAGCAAAACCGCAGGCGTCGAGGGCCCGGCTGTAGCGGGTACAAAGTTGGGAATTACCGATGAGGATGATCGACGGCAGATGAACGCTGTTGCGCCGACGCCGCTGAACAGTGGCCAGCGCCGACAACTCATGGCCGATCAGCAGGCCGGACAAATAGTCCGGTTGCGCGCTGCCGCTCAGCTCACCGGTCAGCCCGAGGCTGCGGGCACTGAACAACGTCGACAACGGACCGATCTCGCCATCCGTCGACAACGCTACTTGCACACCACGGTCAAACGCGTCGCCATCAAAGGATGCGCCGCGTTGCTGAGTGCGCCCCAGAATGCTGTATTCGCTGAGCACGGCGAAGACTTCGCCGGTCATGAAGGTATCGAAATGCACGATGCAGCCGTCGGCCACTTCCACCCATTTCGAATGACTGCCCGGCAGGCCGATCAACAGATCACCGCCCGCCCCGGCCGGCAGATTTTGCAGCACGCCGAGGACCTGGGTTTCTTCGCCGCGCATCACGTTCGGCAGATGCGAACGCTGAATCACGCCCGGCACGATGTGCACATCAACACCGCGAAGACTGCGAATGGTTTGTAGGGAAGTTCCGAGATTGGCGACGTTCGCCGGTGTATCGCGGTAGGCCGCTTCGCGCCAACCCTGAGCGCTGCCGACCATGCCACAGGCAATCACTGGCAAGTCGGGTTGCGCGTCCAGCCAGTCGCCACAGGCGTCGTCGAAGGCCAGTTCAAAACCACCGGTGCATTCCTGGCCATTAATGATTCGCGGCGTCCGGGGCAGCTGCATGATCCCCGATGACAGCGAACGCTGTTCGAGCACCTGGCCACCCGCGGCGAGTTTGTAAGCACGTAATGAGGTTGTCCCCCAATCGAGCGCGATCAATTGCGCCAGCATCGCTTCACCTGTTTTGTTTATTGGCAGTGAGTGAGCTGGACTATAAACCCGGACGCGGAAAAATCTCAATATATAAATATCACTCCCATATATTGGGATAAAACCAAAAAAAGATCGCAGCCTTCGGCAGCTCCTACATTGGGTGGCGTACACCTGTAGGAGCTGCCGAAGGCTGCGATCTTTTAAGGATTCAATCGCCCTCGGCAAAATCCCTTAACACCGCACCATCCATCCGATACCGCACCCACTCTTCCTGGGGTTGCGCGCCCAATGATTTGTAAAAGTCGATAGCCGGTTTGTTCCAGTCCAGCACGCTCCACTCGAATCGTCCGCAATCATTGGCGCAGGCGATTTTCGCCAAGTGGCGCAGCAAGGTTTTCCCCGCGCCGCCGCCGCGCTGTTCGGGGGTGATATAGAGGTCTTCGAGGTACAGGCAGTTACTGCCGAGCCAGGTGGAGTAGCTGAAGAAAAACACTGCAAAGCCAATCGGCAAACCGTCCCGCAGGCAGATCAGGCCGTGGGCGGTGGCGCCTTCGCTGAACAGGCTGCGCTCGATGTCGGCAACGCTGGCGATGACTTCGTGGCGGGCACGTTCGTAATCGGCCAGTTCAGTGATGAACCCGAGGATTTGCGGTGCATCGCTGGGGGTCGCCGGGCGGATTTCGATCGTCATGGACGTGCCTTCGTCAAAAGTGGAAAACGCCATACTAAGTCGACTCGCAGTCTGTGGCGAGGGAGCTTGCTCCCGCTGGGTTGCGCAGCAACCCCAAAACAAGCGACGCGACGCGCTCTTTCAGGCAAACAGAGTCGATCTGTTGCAAGGGCTGCTGCGCAGCCCAGCGGGAGCAAGCTCCCTCGCCACAAAAGCTACAGGGCGATCATGTATAGGCATTACTCCGGCCACCACTAACCC
Organism: Pseudomonas sp. LBUM1651; assembly: GCF_059716135.1. Lineage (NCBI taxonomy): Bacteria > Pseudomonadati > Pseudomonadota > Gammaproteobacteria > Pseudomonadales > Pseudomonadaceae > Pseudomonas > Pseudomonas sp. LBUM1651. The sequence goes on from NZ_CP166805.1 coordinate 4,539,486, forward strand.
TGGAATCGATAACCTCGGACCTAACATCCGCGCCTCGCATGATAGATAGATGACACTCACCGTTATCGGGTCAAGGAACCGCGTCATGTCCATCGCACCGCCTCAAGTCTCCAGCAAGCTGTTCGGCCTGTTTTGTCTCGCCAGCTATTTGCTGTCGCTGTCCTACGGCTCGACGTTTTTGCTCTCGTTGTTGATCGGTTCCCGTGGCGGCAACGAACACGATGCCGGCAGCGTGATTTCGGCGGCGATGCTCAGCACGTTTGCAGCGGTGATTGTCTCCGGGCACTTGTCTGATCTACTGGGAGCGGCGCGTTCGATTGCGCGGTTCGGCGTGCTGCTGGTAGCGGCCAGCCTGGGCTTCGCGCTGACGCCGGGCTTCGGCCCTCTGCTGCTGATTTTCGGGTTGCTCCTGGGGTTGGGCTGGGGCGTTTTCTACACGCTCGGGCCGATCATCGTCGCGAGTCTGGTGACGCCCGCTCAGCGCGCCAAATACTTTGCGCTGCTGTCGGGCAGCATGATGACCGGGATCGGCAGCGGCCCGTTGCTGGGCCGCGCGGCCAGTGCGCTCGGCTATCCGGTGACGGCGGCGTTTTACCTCGCAGCGCTCGCCAGTCTGATCGGCGTTGTGCTGTTCTGGCGTCTGGATGCGCAACTGAAAAAGGCGCCCTCGCCCACCGCCTCGGTCGCACGCATTTCCTGGCGTGCAACGGTTCAGGTGCTGTCGTCCAGAGCAGTCTTCCCGATTCTCATGGTCGGCCTCGGCGGATGCGTGTTCGGCGGCCTGTCGAGTTTTCAAACCAGTTACGCGGCGTCTCGCTCGCTGGATTACTCGCTGTTCTTTTTCGGCTTCATGGGCGCGGCGATCAGCAGCCGGATGTTGATTGCCGGGTTTGTGGTCAAGCGCGATCCGTTCCGCGCATCCTGCCTGTTGTCGGGGCTGATGACGGGCTCGATCGTGATGTTCGGTTTCGTGGTCGACAGCGGCTTCAGCTACGTGCTGGCCGCGATGATGCTGGGCGTCGGTTACGGGCTGACGTATTCGGTGATCAACGGCCTGGCCGCGAACGAAGCGCCGAGCGGCACCACTGCGCAATCGTTGCTGTTGTTCAGCCTGTCGTACTTCATCGGCGTGTTCGGTTTTCCGTTGCTGGCCGGGAAGATCATCGTTGAACACGGGATGACCACACTGTTGCTCACCGTTCTCTGCGTCGCGCTGCTGAACTGGCTGATCACCGTGGGCCGCTTGCTCTGGCGCCGCTTCAGGGTCAAGACGCTGCAGCAGGCCTGAACCGTTCGTCGTTCATCAGGCACCAAACCAAATCGGGGGCGGACCAATATCTGGTAAGGACTCTAATTAAATGGAGACGACACCATGATCATGTCCCGACTGACCGCCCTCGTTCTCGCTACCCTGCTGTCCTCTGCTGCCTTCGCCGCGAACACCACCTCCGGTACCGGCCCGACCGACCCGGTCGAAAAACCCAAATCCCCCGCCATTCAAAGCGCACCCGGCATCAACACCAATGGCACCGGCGTCGACAGCAGCCTGCCTCCGTCCACGGGCACCGACCCGCGGATCCAGGGAAACGACGCGGGCCGTCAAGGTGGAATGAACATGCCCGACACCCAGACACCCGATAACGCCGGCCCCGGCATCGGCTCGAAAACCACCACCGGTGGCTCGGGTTCCGAGGGCGGCGCCAGCCAATAAATCGCCCACGCGAGCTGTACCTGTCCACATCCATGAAGAGGTAACCATGAACGTCGATAAAAACCTTGAGAAAGAAGTCCTGACCCGTCTGCTGCACGCCCATCCGAGTGGGCTGGGCAAGGAGGTCCTGGACAACTACCGGGGGGAGAAAGTCGTGGCCAGCACCCTCGCCACGCTGCAGGATCGCGGGTTGATCCAGCATGGTCATGTGACCTGCAACGAGGCCGGTGAGCACTCGCTGAACTTGCCGATCAAACTCAGCGCGGCCGGGGTTGAGGCGGCGCGCAAGCTGGATATTTAAACGGCTGAAGACCCCTTCGCGGGCAAGCCTCGCTCCTACAGGGGACAGCATGATTCCTGTAGGAGCGAGCGATGCGGCGATCCGACTTGCCCGCGAAGACGTCAGATCAGTCGCCGAAAGTGTTGCGGATCAACGCATCCACTTCAGCCACCCCCGGCGAAGTCGCCGGCCCCCACCGAGTCACCGCCAACGCTGCAGCCGCATTCGCCCGCCGCGCCGCCTCACCCGCCGACAGCCCCTGCGCCAATCCGGCCACAAACACGCCGGAGTGAGCATCTCCGGCGCCATTGCTGTCCACCGCCTCAACCTCGAAGCCCGGCACATGCTGACGCTCGCCACGCTGACTGATCCAGCACCCCTGCGGCCCATCGCGAACCACCATCAACACATCGGCGGGCAGATGATCGGTCAACCGATCCAGCGCCTCGGCGATGTCCGACGCCCCGGTAAACCGCAGTGCCTCGACGCTGTTGCTGGTCCATAGATCGATGCGCGGCAACAAGGCCCGCATCAACGGCGCATCCGGTGACTCCACCAACGGGCCCGGATCGAACACCACGTTAATCCCGGCCGGCAACGCCAGCACCCAATCCACCAGCGCCTGAGCCTTGCCGACATGCAGCAGGCTGTAGCCGCTGACGTAGACATAATCGCCCGCCTCGGCCGGCACGCTCGCCAGGTCCTCGGCAGTCACTTCGCCTTCGGCACCAATGTAGGAAACGAAACTACGCTCAGCCGAGGCGTCCGTGATCGCCACGCACAATCCGGTATCCCGTTCGGCGCTGTGGGCAATGCCGATGCGAATGCCTTCAGCCTTCATCGCCTCCCGCGCCAGATCACCAAAACGACCGGTGCCATGACGGCCGAGGTAAACCACCGGCAAGCCATTACGCTGGGCTGCGGCCATCACATTGAAGCCGCCGCCCGCTTCGAAACTGGCGGACTGCGCCAGTACGTCGCCGCCGGACCGCGGCAGTTTATCCACGGCCATGACCAGGTCGATGATGACTTGGCCGGTGTGCAACAGCTTGGTGCCCTGTCTCACAAATCGTTCCTCTTTTGGCGAGTGATTGTTGTCGTCAGGCAAGGCGCCACGACGAGTCATAGCTCGCTATGGCGAGGAGGGGCAACGCAGCATGGCGGCAACAAACACCGTCAAAAAGGAACAGTATTTGTGAGACAGGGCGCCTATGCATGAGCATTCTCGAGCGATGCGGCGCGGCGATCCTTGGCGCCACCGAGTACAAAGTAAATCCCGCCAGCGACCAGGAACGTCACGATCCAGCCGAGGCCGTTATGACCCAGCCACGAGTCGGAGAGGAATCCGCGGAACCAGACGGTTTGTTCGGTGGTGCCGATGGTGGTGAAGCTGAACCCCAGCACAATCGCCAGCGCCCACGCACCGAAGGCGCGCCACTCGACGCCGCCGCGATACCAGTAGGCGCTGCTCGGGCTGACGTCCAGCAGGTCTTTGGGGCTGTAGTAATGACGGTGAATCAGATCGACGACGAAGATCCCGACCCACGCCGTGATCGGCACTGCCAGCAAGGAAATGAAGGTAATGAATGGGCCGTAAAAACTGTCGGCGATCAGCATGAAGTAAATCGAACCGACGAAGATCGCAACGATGTCGACCACCACGGCGTAGACGCGCTTGACCTTGAGGCCCAGGGTCAACGTGGTCAAACCGGCGGAATACACCGACAGGTTGTTCGACAGCAGCAAGCCGCCGAAGGCGGTGATCAGGTACGGCACGGCCATCCAGGTCGGCAGCATGTCGCGGATCGCGATGATCGGGTCAGTGGCCGACGCCAGGTCGTTGTTGCCCACCGACAGCAGGCCGCCGAGGGTGATCAGCAACACCAGCGGAATACCCGCACCGAATGCAGCCGAGGCCACCAGACGCGCAGCCTTGACGCTGCGGTGCTGGTAACGCGACATGTCGGCACCGGCATTCGCCCAACCGATCCCGGTGCCGGCGGCCATGGTGCCGACGCCGATGATCATCGCGCTCAACGGCGCAGGTGTGGCGTTGAACACGGCGCTCCAGTCGATGGTGGCGCAAAGGAAACCGCCGACCAGAATGTTCAACGCGCCGAACACATAGGTCGCCCACTTCTGAATCACCAGCAACGTCGCGTGACCGAGGCCGGACACCGACAAGGTCAGCAGCACGAAAATCGCGATGAAGATCAGGGTCAACACCGGCGCACTTTTGGCCTCCACCGGTGAACCGAACAGGATCGAACACAGCGACAACAACACGAACGCGGCGGTGGTGGTGTTGACGGTTTCCCAACCCAGCCGCGACATCAGCGAAACCAGTGTCGGGCCGATATTGCCGCGCACCCCGAAGATCGCCCGCGACAGCGTCAGGCTCGGTGCGCGACCACGGCGACCGGCGATGGAGATGATCCCGACCACCGCGAAGGAACCGGCAGCGCCGAGGATCGCGACGATGATCGCCTGCCAGATCGCCAACCCGCGAAACGCCACCAGCGTGGCGCCCAGCGGCAGGCCGAGAATGGAAATGTTGGCGGCGAACCAGACCCAGAACAGTTGCAGCGGATGACCGTTGCACTCCGCTTCCGGCACCGGTTCGATGCCACGGGTTTCCAGTTGCCCGGCGCTTTGCCCGGCGTTCGATGAACTCATGTGAAATGCTCCTGTTGCCTTTGTTGTGGTTATGGGCAATGACGGAAGACGAAAACAACAGCCCGGCTGTCCTGGCCAAGTCAGTGCGATCCATTGCGGGTTAAAAATTCAAGTAAGCGGCGCGGCCATCGCCGGCAAGCCGGTCTCGCTCCCACGGTGATCTGCGGCGTTCACAAATCCTGTGGGAGCGAGACCGGCTTGCCGGCGATGGCGTCAGCCCAGTCAACGCAAAGCCAACAGCCCTTGCACCAATGGCTCCAGCTCCAACGAGTTAACGGCTTTGACCTGGTCGATCATTGCAACAGGCCAGCTCTCAAGCCCCAGACAGGCCCCAAGCATGGCCCCGAGAATCGCCGCGATGGTGTCAGTGTCACCGCCTAAACCTGCGGCCATGCAAACCGCTTCGAAGGCATTCATCTCACCGATGGCCACTTGTTGCGCCAGGGCAAACGAAACCACCACCGACTCCTGTGACGCCACTGAAGTGCCGATCACGTCGTACATCAAGTCCGCCAGCAACGCCTTGTCACTGTCGACGCTGATCGTCCGCGCCCAACTGATGCGCGAGGCAATCCGTCCGCCCGCGACCCAGTGGCCGTGGCTTTCCGCTTGCAGAGCGATCTGCTGGCCGAGGTTCAACGCTTCGCCCAGGTCCATGCCGTTGATGCCCGCCGACACCACCGCCGCCACCGCCGCTGCGCTGGAAATGCCCAGCGTGGTGTTGTGAGTGACCTGGCAGGCCTGCACCACGGCGTTGATGAAACGCTCGGGATCGCTGACATCCGCCGAAATCCCGACCGGCGTGATACGCATCGCCGCGCCGTTGGTGGTGCCATAACGCCCCGCTTCTTCCGGCGACTGGCCGGCGAGAATCATCTCGATCGCACGTTTGGTCGACGGACCGAGCAAATCCTGCGAGTCCTTGGCCTGCATCGCGGCTTCCCATTCGATCAGCCGCTGGGCCAGCACCGAAGGTTCGATCTTGCCATCGCCGTCGATCAACAACTGACCGACCAGAATCGCCTGTTCGGTGTCGTCGGTGATCGAGCCTTTGGGCATGTTGGCCGCGATGGGTTGATCCGGGCCAGCGTCTTGCAGATCGGTGATTTCACCAAAGCGCGCCTTGATTTCAGCGCGGCTCAGGGATTGGGTCGGCATGCCCAGCGCATCGCCCAGGGCCAGTCCGTAAAACGCGCCCAGGGCACGATTGAGCGCGGTCATTGCTGGTTTCCAAATTGCAGGTGCAGGCGAAAGTGCACGGGATCGAGCAGGCTTTCGACTTGTTCCATGAAGCGGTTTTGCCGGTCGTACGTGGTGCGCAAGGCTTTGAGGAATACCGTGCCGACCGGGCGGCCGAGCAGCTCGGCGTCTTCGGCGTTCAAGGGTTCGGCGCCGATCCATTGATCGCCGCGCTCGCCGATGTAGCCGTAGGCGGCCAGGGTAATGGTCAGTGAATTATCGATCAGGCCGACACGCGGCAGGCTTTCCAGGTCTCCGGTGGCGGGCATCAATGAGCGTTCGAGGGAAACCAGCTTGCCGTCGGTGGAACGGCGGCGCCGGTCGAGGGTGATGAACTGGTCGGTGCCGAAACGCGACAGCAGGTCAGGCCGAGTCACCGCCTCCAGCCGCAGCACTTCGGTATTGATCAGCGACCCGCTGTCGGCCAGGGCCTGCGCCCAACCGCTGCGCTGATCGAGCACCACACCGTCGAAAGTGACGATGGAACCGACACCGCTTTGCGTCGCGATGTAGTTGCGCCGTTTCAATTCGGCCAGGGCTTCACGCAGCGTACCGCGGCTGACTTTGAATTCTTGAGCCAACTGATGCTCGCCCGGCAGCAGAAAGCCGTCCTCCATGAGGCCGCTTTCGATGCGCCGGATGAGTTCGTCGACCACCCGTTGTTTCTTGTCAAATCGTACCTGTCTAATCATGTACAACGTGATAACCGAAACGCGTTGTAACGAGCAAGAAATATTTAGTGAAAGTGACGGAAAGGTGAATCAGATACATCGCTTTCGCGGGCTCGGATCGCCGCACCGCTCGCTCAGGTTACGTGTCAGTCGCATAATCCGTGCACGACACATGACCTGTAGGAGCGAGCGGTGCGGCGATCCGACTTGCCCGCGAAGGGGTCAGCACAAACAGCAAAAATCTCAGCGTTGCTTGAGGCGGTCGATGACCACGGCCAGCAACAGGATCGAACCGCGAATCACATACTGATAAAACGTATCGATGTTCTTCAGGTTCATCGCATTCTCGATAATCGCCAGAATCAACACCCCGGCAATCACATGCCGGATCATGCCGATCCCGCCGCTCAGCGACACCCCGCCCAGCACGCAAGCCGAGATCACCGTCAGTTCAAAACCCTGGCCGATCATCGGCTGTCCCGAGGTCATCCGCGAAGCCAGGATCACCCCGGCCAACGCCCCGATCACGCCATGCACGGCGAAGATGATGATCTTGGTCCGGTCAACGTTGACCCCGGCCAACAGCGCCGCTTCCTGGTTGCCACCGATGGCCATGGTGTTGCGCCCGTAGGTGGTGTAATTCAGCAGCCAGCCGAAAAACAGGAAGCAGACGATGGTGATCAGAATCGGCACCGGCACGCCAAACAACTGGCCGTTACCGAAGACGAAGAACGACTCTTGCGACACGCCCACCGCTTTGCCATTGGCAAAGATGTAAGCCAGACCACGAACGATCTGCATGGTCGCCAGCGTGGTGATCAACGCATTGACCCGCAGCTTGGCAATCACAATCCCGTTGATCAGCCCGACAATCAGCCCCATGAACAGCGCCGCAGCGACACCGAGGAACACACTGTCGGTGTCCCGCATCACCACCGCCGCCACCACACCGGCACAGGCAATCACCGACCCCACCGACAAGTCGAAATGCCCCGACGCCAGGCAATACAACATGGTGCACGCCGCTATCCCGGTGGTCGAAATCGCCAGCCCCAGACCGCGCATGTTCAGCGGCGAAAGGAAGTTGTCGATCAGCAAGGTGCAGAGCACAAAGATCCCGACCGCCGCGAGCAGCATCACCCAGTCATCGAGAAAGCGCCGCAGGTCCAGAGGTTTGCGCTGGGTGGGCAGAGCGTTGTTTTGGGTTGTCATCATCGTCACCTCTCAGTTCGCCACGCCGTCAGCGCGTTGGCGCGGCAAAGCCAGTTGCAGCAGGTTGGATTCGTTGGCCTCGTCACGGGACAGTTCGCCGCGCATCGCCCCTTCGCAGAGCACCAGGATGCGGTCGGAAATGCCCATGACTTCCATCAGGTCGCTGGACACCACGATCACCGCGATGCCGCTTTCAGCGAGGTTATGGATGATCTGGTAGATCTCGGCTTTGGCGCCGATGTCGATGCCGCGAGTCGGTTCATCGAGCAGCAGGACTTTCATCGGCATCGACAGCCAGCGTCCGAGAATCGCCTTCTGCTGATTGCCGCCGGACAGGTACATGATTTTCTGCGCCGCGTTGGGTGTCTTCACTTTCAGCGCCTTGATCTGCTTGTCGGCGTTACCCTTCTCCCACAGGCCGCGCAACAGGCAACCGAAGGTGGAGTGGGCGCCGCGTGCGCTGATGTTGATGTTCTCGGCGACGCTGGAGAGCGGCATGATGCCCTCCTTCTTGCGGTCTTCGGGGCACAGCAGAATCCCCGCCGCAATCGCATCCCGGGGGGAGCGCAGTTTCAGTTCATGCCCGCGCAATTCCAGGCGCCCGGCGGTGTTGCGCTCAAGGCCGCTGAGCATGCGGAACAGCTCGGTACGACCGGCACCGACCAGACCGAACAACCCCAGAATCTCGCCTTTGTGCGCGTCGAAACTCACCGGCTCACGCAAGCCCGGCCCGAGCAGACCGTCGACCCTTAACGCCACTGCACCGCGCTTGCGCGGGCGGTAATCGTAGATGTCCTGAATGTCGCGACCGACCATGCACGTGACCAACTGATCGTGGGTCAACTCGCTCATGTCCTCGAAGGTGCGCACGTAACGGCCGTCCTTGAACACCGTCACCGCGTTGCAGATGCGGAATACTTCTTCCATGCGGTGGGAGACGTAGAGCACCACTTTGCCCTCGTCGCGCAGGCGTCCGATGATCGTCATCAAGCGATCGATCTCCCGTGCCGAGAGGCTGCTGGTCGGCTCGTCGAATGCGATCACATGCGCGCCACGGGACAACGCCTTGGCGATTTCCACCAATTGCCGTTGCCCCAGGGACAGGCGCCCGACTTTCTCCTGCGGATCGATTTCATCGGCCAAGCCCTTGAGGCAGGCCAGCGCTTGTTGTCGCAATGCGCCGCGATTGATCAGGCCGAAACTGGCGGGTAGATGACCGAGGAACAGGTTTTCCGCCACGGTCATTTCCGGGACCAGGTGCAACTCCTGATGGATCACCGCCACCTTGTTGCCGATGCTGTCGGCGGTGGATTTGAAGACCATCGTTCGCTCGCCGATCTGCAGGTCGCCACTGCTCGGCGTGTAGGCGCCACCGAGGATTTTCAGCAACGTCGATTTGCCGGCACCGTTCTCCCCCATCAAGGCGTGAACCTGGCCCGGATGGGCGACGAAGCTGATGCCGTCCAGCGCCTTCACCCCGGGAAAGGTCTTGCCGATCCCGGTGAAGCGCAGGCTGCCGCCAACGCTGTCGTGTTGTGTCTGTACTTGCGCGCGCATAAGCCACCTCATCAACAGATCAGGCAGCCCCGTCGCCAGGGCCGCCGATGAAATCAACCGCGCCTCAGTTCCAGAGGCCGATCTTTTCCAGTTCCTGCTTGAAGTTGTCGCGCGTGATCAGGGTCACGTCGTCCATGGCGGTGTATTTCGCCGGTTCTTTGCCGGTGGTGACCCACTCGTACATCATGCTGGCGGTGTTGTAGCCCTCGATGTGCGGGCTCGGCAACATCGAGCCGAAGAAGCCGCTGTTGGGTTTTTTCAGTTCGCCGATGGCGTCGGTGCCGTTGATGCCGATGCCGATCACGTTGGCCGCGGCAAAACCGGCGCTTTCGGTGGCGCGCACGCCGCCCAGCACGGTGTTGTCGTTCATGCCGCCGATGATCAGGTTTTTCGCTGCACTCGGCAGCTTCACCAGCGCCGAGTTGGTGGCGTCCATGCTGCCCGGCACGTCGAGGGTTTTCAGTGCCGAGAACAGGATGTGGTCTTTCGGCATGCCGGCGTCTTCCAGCGCTTTGACCGAACCGTCGGTGCGCTTCTTGCCGGTGTCGAGTTCGTTGTAGGTGTTGATGACCGCGTAGGTGTCTTTCCAGTCCCAGCCGCGTTTTTTCGCTTCGGTCGCCATCGCCGCACCCTGCTTCTGGCCGACTTCAAATGCCGCCATGCCGAGGTACGGAACGTCTTCCATGAACTTGCCGCCGGCATCGACAAAGCGGTCATCCACGGCAATCACTTTCAAACCGTTGAGCTTGGCTTTGGCCATGATCGCCGGGCCGAGGGACACGTCCGGCGGGCAGATTACGAAACCCTTGGCGCCGTTGGCGGCCAGGCTGTCGATGGCGGAAAGGGTCTTCTCGCCGTCCGGTACGGCGATCTTGATGACTGTGAAGCCTTTCTCTTTGCCGGCCTTTTCGGCGAAGGCCCATTCGGTCTGGAACCAGGGCTCTTCCGCCTGCTTGACCAGAAAACCGATCTTCACTTCCTCGGCCGCCAGCAGCGTACTGCTCAGGCTGACCGCGGTGACCGCCAAAGCGGCACAGCACAGGGAACGGATCCCACGACGACGATTCATAAGCTGACTCCTTATTATTTTTTTTGAGCGTTATTTTGAAAGTCGGTGCAGCAAATAGTCATATCGTATGATGATTGGATTTCAGGCGGAGTTCCGCGCCTGAAATGCGTTTTGCTTAGTCGTGATACATCACCGAGCGACCACCATCGATGGTGATGCACGATGCGTTGATGAACGGCGCTTCGTCGCTGGCCAGGAAAACGGCAGTCATCGCCACTTCAATCGGCTGACCGATGCGCCGCGATGGATGCAGATCGAAAGCCCGCTGGCGTTCAGCGTGCGGGTCGGCAAAACCGTTCCAGTAATCGACGCTCAGTTGGGTTTCGATGTAGCCCGGTGCGATGGCTTTGACGCGAATACCCTTGGGCGCATATTCGATGCCCAGCGCACGGGTCAGGCCCAGTAGACCGTGCTTGGCCACCGGGTACGGGAAACAGCCCGGAATGATGTGAGTGGAATGGGTCGAGGCGATGTTGATGATGCTGCCGATACCCTGCTCGATCATTTGCGGCAGCACCGCTTTACAGCCGAACCAGGCGCCATCGAGGTCAATGGCGAAGCAACGGCGCCAATCTTCTTCGGTCATTTCCAGCGGATCGCGGAACACGTTGACCCCGGCGCAGTTGACCAGCACGTCGATGCGGCCGTGACGTTCCATCGCCAGATTGGCCATAGCGTCGAGATCCTGCTGCCGGGACACGTCAGCCGTGATCGCATGAACGTTGAAGCCTTGATCACGCCACCGCGCCGCGACTTTTTCGACTTTCTCGCCCTGGATATCACTGATGATCAATTTGGCCTGTTGATGGGCGAAGGCCGCGACGATCGCCTCGCCGATTCCCTGGGCGGCGCCGGTCAGCAGCACGACCTTATCTTTCAGGCGCTTGCCCTTGGGGGGTTCGGGCAGTGGCGGCAAGGACAGACGTTCAGCCATGAATTAGAACCCCCTTTTCCAGGCACGACAAAAACCGGGCATCTGTCGATGTCCGGCCAAAAAGCTTTTTGGAAAATCGCTGCATCACTTCACCTGTTTTGTTTTTTTAAGTGTGAGTGCGTGTAACTGATGGAGCCGACTATAAACCCGACTGTCAAATAATCTCAATATATAATTTTACATCCCATATTTTGGGATTTATCCGGCGAATCTCGTACAGGGTTTTCCGGGCACATCGACCTGAAGGGACAACACCGCCCCGTCGAGCGGATGGTTGAGCGGGCTCGCGGCGCTGGTGATGTAGAGGGTTTTCAGGTCTTTTCCGCCGAACACGCAACTGGTGGGGCGGCTGACCGGCAGTTCGATTACGCGATCAACCTGACCGTGGGGCGTCAGTCTGAGCAGGCAACTGCCGTTCCAGCGTGCGTTCCAGAGATAGCCCTCGGCATCCATTGCCGAGCCATCGGGGCCGCTACGTTCATGGGGGCCGAACCAGACTTGCGCGGGCTCGAGGCCGCCGTCGGTGCGGATGAAATGCTGGTAGAGCGTGCCATCCAGGCTGTCGGCGAAATAAAGCGTGGTGGCGTCGTCACTCCACAGCAACGTGTTGGGAATGCCCAATCCGCGCAGCAGCGGCGTGACCCGGGCATCGCGGTCGATACGAAACAAGCCGCCGGAACGCCGCTCGATGGGCAGGTCTTCAGCGTTTTCGCCGATGTTGTTCTGCATGGTGCCGAGCCAGAGCCGGCCCTGGGCATCGCAACGGGCTTCGTTGGCGCGATTGCCGGGTTGCGGGTCGGCGACGCAGAACAAGGTCAATCGTGGCTCAAGTCCCGGTGAATCGAGATCGAGCCGGTACACGCCGCTACTCAACGTCACCAGCGCATCGCCGCTTTCGCAGGGAATGAAGGCTGACACGTGCTCCGGCATCTGCCAGATCTGCACGTTGGCGCCGATCAGGCGCAGCGCTTGTTTGCCGGCGATATCCACCCAGTACAGCGCCTGCATCGGCGCATCCCAGAACGGGCCTTCGCCCAAGTACGCACGGTGCTGGGTAACTGCGGTCCACTCCATGAAAAAACCTCCTGTATTGATTTTTTGTGTAGGAGCGAGCTTGCTCGCGATGGACGTCAACGATAACGCGCGCCTGCTGCATAAACGCGTTGCCTTGAAGTTTTTCGCGAGCAAGCTCGCTCCTACAAAGGTTCTTTACTGTCAGCCGGCTTTTTTGTCGGCCATGACTTGTGGGTAGAACCGCTTGATGGCCAGGTCGGCGTTGTCGATGAGCGTCATGCAGGCCCACACACCGCGCGCGGCATCCCGGGCGGCGATGGCGTCAGCCATGTCTTTGTGAATCGGTAATGTGCGGCGCAGCTCGTCAGGGTCAGCAGCGGAGACTTCGAAAGACACCGCCAGCAACGCGCCGAGGGCCGGGACCATTTGTTCGATGAATTGATTGTGGCTGGCCGCCAGAATGCACTCGTGGAAAAACTGGTCGGCGCGGTTGTAATCGATGCCGCTGTCTACCGCTCGCTCCAGCGCGTTATAGGCCTGAAGCACCGAGTGCACCTGCTCGACGGTCGCTCGCTCGCAGGCCCAGCGCACGGCCATCGGCTCGATGGTGCGACGCAGGTCGAGCAGGTCGTCGACGAAATTTTCCGGTAAACCGCTGCGGGAAAGCCAGCCAACGACTTGCGGATCAAAGAGGTTCCAGCGCCGCACCGGCAACACACGCGTGCCAACCTTGGGCCCGACTTCGAGCATGCCTTTGGCGACCAGGGTTTTGATGGCTTCGCGGATGACGGTGCGACTGACGCCGAGTTGCTCGCCCAGATCGGCTTCAACCTTGAGGGTTTCTCCCGGTTTTACCTGGCCCGCGGCAATCCAGCAACCCAGCCAATCGACCGTCGATGCGTGAAAACTGCTGGACATGGGCACCTCGAGGCAGGGACGGCACAAAGCCGTTCGCGATGGTTGCCCACGCTAATCATCATATGATTGGGTGTCAATTTGATTTTCAGGAATGTTGCAGAGATCAAATGTGGGAGCGAGCCTGCTCGCGGTGGCGGCGTAACTGGCAACATTGATATTGAATGTTATGCCCCCATCGCGAGCAGGCTCGCTCCCACAGGGTTATGTGTTAAGGCTCGAGTCCGATGGGGAAGAACTTGCCGCCGCTCCATACGCCCAGCCAGCGCTGCCCATCGATCTCGCGGGTCACCGCCAGCTCCACCAATTGGTAAAACACATTGCGGTGAATCAGCGCTTCGAGATTGGTGCGCACATGCACGTAAGGCGCAGGCTCTTGTGTCACCGGATCAATCACCACGCGGATCGCATGTTCGGCACCCGCCTCGGCGGTTTCATCGACGTTGGTGGTGAAGCGCAGGACCTGGGCTTCACCCTCGCCTTCGACATCCACAGCAATCGCCACAAACGGTGCATCGTCGACGGTGATGCCGACTTTCTCGACAGGGGTGATGAGGAAATAATCATCGCCGTCGCGGCGAATGATGGTGGAGAACAGTTTGACCATCGGCTTGCGCCCGATCGGCGTGCCCAGGTAATACCAGGTGCCGTCGCGGGCGATGCGCATGTCGATGTCGCCGCAGAAGTCGGGGTTCCACAAGTGGACCGGTGGCAAGCCTTTGGTCTTGGGGATCTGCCCCAATAGGTCGTTGGCTTTTTGCGGGCCACTCATGGCGTTCTCCTTGGAATTACTGGTCGCTGAGCCCCAGCAGGCTACGCGCATACTGTTCCAGCGGCGGGCCCATCAGGTCTTCTGGCTTTTTGTCGTGGAACGTCAGTAAACCGCCACGACTCTTGATGCGTGCAGTATCGATCAAATACTGGGTGCTGGTCTCGATCAACATGATCTGAATCACGCCGGTGTCGATACCGAGGCGATCCACGGCTTCCTGATCAAGCCATTCGTCCGAGTTGCCGATGCGGTCATCAGACTTGGCGAAACGGGTATAAAGCAGGTAATGCGCACCGGCCGCACGGGCTTCGCCCATGGCCTGGTCGAGGCCTTCCGGCGCACGCGCACGGCGGACCATCGGGAAGTATTCGATAAAGCCATCGAAGGCGACTTCGGCGATCACGTTAGGTCGCGGATATACCGCGCTGCCCGGCGGTGCAAAGGCGCCTTGGGCGATATAGACGAACGAGTCCGGCTGAATGCGCAGGTTGTTCACCCGGCGGCTATCGCTGTGGTCGAGCAGACCTGCGTCGCTCATGTGGTAGCGAGTCCCTTCAGCCAGATCGCTGACATTCATGCAGCCACCAAGTGCCAAAACGGCCAGCAGCAAAACCAGGCTACGCATCCTACCCTCCAGAGGCCGGTGACGGAAAACCGGCGAATGGCCATGGGATGCAGCTTCCGCGCCAGCTCATGTTCATCGTCGCCCTGCAGATAGCTTTCGCGGGCAAGCCCGCGAAGAGGCCCGATCAGCCGCCGATAATCTTCATGACAGTCGCACCACCAGAGAACGCCACTTCCTGCTTGTCACCCAAGGCCTTCACCAACAGTCTCTGCAAGGCCGGCAACGCCTGATGGCGAGGTTTGTCCAGCAGATCACCGACATAGTGCCGGTTGCTCGACGACAGGCAGCCATGCAACCAGCCCGTCGACGACAAGCGCAGTCGCGAACAGGTGCGGCAGAACGGAACGCTTTCGTTGGCGATCACACCGAAGTAGCCCTGACCTGGAATTTCATAGCGCACCGCCGTCGCGTCGACGGGAGCATCGGCCTGGAGATATTCATAGCGATCGCCGATCAGGCTCAGCAACTGCTGAAGGCTGACGAACTGTTGCAGAAAAGCATTGTTGTCACTGGCCAGGTGACCCATGCGCATCAGCTCGATGAAGCGCAGCTCATAACCACGCTCCAGGCAGTAATCGAGCAGCGGCATCACCTGATCGAGGTTCTGCCCACGCAACGGCACCATGTTGACCTTGATCTTCATGCCGGCGGCACTGGCCTGGTCCATGCCGTCGAGTACCGTTGCCAGATCACCGCCACGGGCAATGCTGCGGAATGCACCGGCATCCAGGGTATCGAGGGAAACGTTGATGCGCCGGATGCCAGCGTCGACCAGCAGGGGCAGTTTTTTCGCCAGCAGTTGACCATTGGTGGTCAGGCTGATGTCTTGCAGGCCCATCTGCCCAACCGCAGTCATGAAGGCTTCGAGTTTGGGACTGACCAGCGGCTCACCGCCGGTGATGCGCAGTCGCTCGATCCCCGCCGCTTCGATCAAGTAGGCAACGCCGCGTGCCATGGCTTCGGCTGACAGCTCATCCTGCGCAGCGACCAGCCGCTTGCCGTTGGGCACGCAGTAGGTACACGCGTAATTGCAGGCTGAGGTCAGGCTGATTCGCAGATTGCGGAAACGCCTGCCTTGACGGTCAACGATCATGGTCACTCCGGCACAAGGAAATCGGACGGCGTAAAACTTGACTTACAAATCAAGTTTTAGCAAGTCCCATG
Organism: Pseudomonas sp. LBUM1651; assembly: GCF_059716135.1. Lineage (NCBI taxonomy): Bacteria > Pseudomonadati > Pseudomonadota > Gammaproteobacteria > Pseudomonadales > Pseudomonadaceae > Pseudomonas > Pseudomonas sp. LBUM1651. The sequence continues at coordinate 4,555,325 of NZ_CP166805.1, forward strand.
CCTGAGTATATTCCTGAGGTACTGCGCCATGTAGCGAAATAATGGCGCAATAAGGCTACTGAATGGCTCAGTTGCTCGGGGTGTCGGCGTCGGTGTCGCGCTTGCGCTTGTTTCCCATGCGCACGCCGATGTCCATCAGGAACTGGAAGAAACCTTCCTGATCTTCCAGCACATTGCTCCAGAACGGCGAGTGATACAGCGCCACGGCACCGTGCACCAGCGCCCAGGACGCGCAGTAATGGAAGTAAGGCGGCACGTCTTCGAGCTTGCCTTCGCTGATTCGCCCCTTGATCAGCAGGGTCAGGCGTTCGAAGTTCGAGGCGCGGATCTTGTGCAGCTCCTCGATCATCTCCGGCACCTGGTTGCCCTTGACCACCTTTTCTTCGAGGCGATCGAACAAGCGGTAGCGTTGCGGATCGCGCATGCGGAATTCGAAGTAGGCCCGGGACAGGGCTTCCTTGTCCTTGTCGACGTCTGCCGAATGCAACAGCTCGTTCAAATCGCGCTCGTAATCGAGCATCAGGCGCAGATAGATCTCCGCTTTCGATTTGAAGTGCTTGTAAATCGTGCCTTTGCCGATACCGACGGCATCAGCAATCATCTCGACGGTGACACTGTCTTCACCTTGGTCGAGGAACAGCTTGAGCGCGGTATCGAGAATTTCTTGCTCACGGCGACGAAATTCACGGACCTTACGAGGTTCTTTATGCATAAGAAAAGGTCTGTCGGGGTCAAAATTCGAAGCCGCGTATTATGCCTAACTTGCGGCAAAATGCACGGATCATCCATCCATATCTGTGTTTCTTGATGAATTCTGGCAGCGCCGCCATTTAATGAGAACGCTTCCGAAGCGCACGTATTCCAAAATTGTTTAAAAACCTCGACCGGTAAACTGGACTCGGCGCAATACTGATCAATACTTCAACTGTCGGCGGGGCATCTCCCCCAAGTGCCGCGTCGATATTGGTACCAACGGACCGCGTACCATTGTTTTACTCCTAATGGTCTTAACCCGGATTCACCCCCCAGAACCCGGGTTTTTTTTGCCTGCGATTCAGGGGCCAAAGCCCCGTAGGAGCTGCCGAAGGCTGCGATCTTTTGTCCCTACGTTACGCCGACGTCCTGACGTGCGCCAACGGAAACAGCCGCTTGAAATTCTCAGTGGTCTGCTCGGCAAACCGCTCATAGGACTCACCGCGCAACATCGCCAGAAACTCTGCCACTTCCCGCACATACTGCGGCAGGTTCGGCTTGCCGCGATAGGGGATCGGCGCCAGGTACGGCGAGTCGGTTTCCACCAGCAAGCGGTCAGCGGGCACTTTGCTGGCCACGTCACGCAGTGCGTCGGCATTGCGGAAAGTGACGATGCCGGACAAGGAGATGTAATAACCCATGTCCAGTGCCGCTTTGGCCATGTCCCAATCTTCAGTGAAGCAGTGCAGGACGCCGGCCTGGGGCAGCGCGGCTTCGCGCAACAGGTTCAAGGTGTCGGCCCGGGCGCCACGGGTGTGAATGATCACTGGCTTGCCGGTTTGCTGCGCGGCTTGCAGGTGCAGGCGAAACGACTCCTGCTGCAACTCCGCAGCTTCAGGTTCGTAGTGATAATCCAGGCCGGTTTCACCGATCGCAACCACACGCGGGTGGTTGAGCTCCTGCAACAGCCAGTCCAGCGCTGGGGCAGCGCCCGGCTGCACGTCCAGCGGGTGCACGCCGACGGAACAGTCGACATCGTCGTAACGTTCGGCCAGGGCTTTGACATCGGCCGCGTTGTCGACGCTGACACCGATACACAGAAAGTGCCCTACCCCGCGCTGCCGGGCCGCATCGAGTGCGGCATCCAGAGAGCCGTCGTGGGCGGCGAGGTCGAGGCGATCAAGGTGGCAATGGGAATCTACGAGCATAAAAGGGCTGCAACTTACATCGTATGGGTGGGACGGTCGGACTTCAGGGCTCCGGCCAGATGGGTTTCGATTCGACTGCGGGCGGTGTCGTCGCCGTCATTGAACTGCACGCCGACGCCGGCGGCGCGGTTGCCTTGTGCGCCTTTGGGCGTGATCCAGGCGACCTTGCCGGCTACCGGAATCTTCTCCGGCTCGTCCATCAGGTTCAACAGCATGAATACCTCATCGCCCAACTTGTAGCTTTTGTTGGTCGGGATAAACAGGCCACCATTCTTGATGAATGACATATAGGCCGCGTATAGCACGGACTTGTCCTTGATGGTCAGGGACAAAATGCCGTTGCGCGGCCCCGGATTGACGGCTTCATTCATGCTGACCTCCACTGCTGATGTTCAGAGGATAGGCCTAGTCGGTCACTTCTGGGTAGGCAATGACGCCCATTGCACCAGCAACGCTTCCAGCAACAGCACCCGATTGAGGTTGGCCTTGCTCATGACTTTCTGGCGCTGGGCGAGGATCCAGTCCTGAATGTTCAGGACTTTGTCCTGAGCGGATTTCTGCGCCAGGTATTGAATCACCTTGCGCATATCGGCCAGTCCGAGCCCTTCTTCATCCTGCGTCAGCTGATAACGCAGGATCAGGCTCGACCAATCGCAGAACCAGTCGAACAGCAACAACAGCGGAATCGCGTTCCAGCCTTCGGCCAGTTGCGTCGGCGATTGCTGTTGCTTGAGCAACTTCTTCACACCGTCGACCACCAGCGCCCGCTGCTCGCGAACGCCCTGGGCCTGCAAGTTGACGGCGGCCAGCGGCGAACCGGCGGCGAGGGTCAGCAACTCGATGCGCTCTTCTTCGGAACAGTCCGGCAGCGCCTTCGCCAGCCACGCCAGGCTCATGGCCTCGCTCGGCAGCGGGCATGCCTGCTGCACGCAACGGCTCTTGATGGTCGGCAACAGACGGCTGGTCTGGTGGCTGACCAGCAACAAAACCGTATCGCCGGACGGCTCTTCAAGGCTTTTGAGCAAGGCGTTGGCCGCGTTGATGTTCATCGACTCGACCGGCTCGATCAGCACCACTTTACGGCCGCCCATCTGCGAGGTCTGCACCACGAAGCTGACCAGATCACGCACCTGATCGACCTTGATCGCCTTGTCGGCTTCTTCCGGTTCCAGGATGTAGTTGTCGGGATGGCTACCGGCCTTCAGCAACAGGCAGGATTTGCATTCACCGCAGGCGTCCTGGGCTGTCGGGCGCTGGCACAGCAAGCTGGCCATCAAGCGTTCGGCCAACGCGCGTTTACCGATCCCGGCCGGACCATGCAGCAGATAGGCGTGAGCATGTTGCTTGCGACCCGCCAGCTGCTGCCAGAGGTTGTCCTGCCACGGATAGGCTTCAGCCACGGGTCAGCTCCAGCAAACGTGGGAGCAAGGCGTCCAGCGAGTGCTGAACCTGCGCCAGCGGCTGGGCGGCATCGACCAACACATAACGCGCCGGATCGGCTTCAGCACGCTTGAGGAACGCACTGCGCACCGCATCGAAAAACGTCCGACCTTCCAGCTCGAAGCGATCCAGGCGACCGCGAGCACTGGCGCGTGCCAGACCCACTTCCACAGGAAGATCGAAAATCAGTGTCAGGTCCGGGCGCAGATCGCCCTGGACAAACGTTTCCAGCGTCGCGATGCGCTCCAGCGACAAGCCGCGACCGCCGCCCTGATAGGCATAGGTCGAATCGGTAAAGCGATCACACAACACCACCGCACCACGGGCCAGCGCCGGGCGGATCACGCCAGCCAGGTGCTGGGCGCGCGCGGCAAACACCAGCAACAACTCGGTGTCCGGGTCCATGGCTTCATCGACCGGCGCCAACAGCACCTCGCGAATTTTCTCGGCCAAAGGCGTGCCGCCCGGCTCGCGGGTCAGCACCACCTCGATACCGGCGGCGCGCAGGCGCTCGGCCAGGTATTCACGGTTGGTGCTCTTGCCAGCGCCTTCGGGGCCTTCCAGGGTAATAAACAAGCCAGTCACAGGCAGTCCTTAGTCAGAATCATTGCGGGCTTTGTGGCGCGGTTGCGTCTGGTTCGGGCACAGGCGCAGCAGCGGGCTCTTGGGCAGGTTCTTGAGCCGGTTCTTGGGTTGCCTCTTGAGCCGGTTCTTGAGCCGCTTCTTGGGTTGCCTCTTGAGCCGGTGGCTGAACCGACTCTTCTGGCGTCACCGGTGGCAAAGCCTCAGGGGCCGGGTCGGGCGAAGCCGTGGGGATCGGCGCCTGTTGATCTGTCGCCTCTGGTGCGGTGACCGGCGCCGGGCTGGAGCGATAATCGGCGCGGCGCTTGAGCTGGAATTCGCGCACCGCGTTGTTATGGGCGTCCAGATCATCGGAGAACACATGGCTGCCATCGCCGCGTGCGACAAAATACAGGCTGTTGCCAGCCACCGGATTCAAGGCAGCGTGGATCGCCTCGCGGCCGACCATCGCAATCGGCGTCGGCGGCAGGCCGGCGATCACGTAGGTATTGTAAGGGGTCGGTTCCTTGAGATGCGCGCGGGTCAACTTGCCGTTGTAACGATCACCCAGGCCGTAGATCACGGTCGGATCCGTCTGCAACAGCATGCCCATTTCCATGCGCCGCACGAACACGCCGGCGATCTGCCCACGCTCCTGCGGTACGCCGGTTTCCTTTTCCACCAGCGAGGCCATGATCAGCGCTTGATAAGGTTCGGTATACGGCACGTCCGCCGCGCGCTGCCCCCACTCCTTGGCGAGGACTTCGTCGAGGCGGTCGTAAGCTTTTTTCAGCAGCTCGACATCCGTCATGCCTCGCACGAAACGGTAAGTGTCCGGGAAGAATCGCCCTTCCGGAAAAATACCGGTGTGACCGAGCTTGTCCATCACTTCGCTGTCGCTCAAGCCGTTCAACGTCTGCTCGAGCTTTTCATCCTTGGCCAGTGCCGCACGGACCTGATGGAAATTCCAGCCTTCGACCAGCGTCAGGCTGTACTGAACCATTTCCCCGCGCTTCCACAGGTCGATCAGGCTTTCAACGGTCATGCCGGGCTGCATGCGGTACTCACCTTTGTGCAGCGGTTGCCCAGCCAGATTGAAGCGCCAATACACGCGCAACCAGAAAGCGTCCTTGATGACGCCATTGGCTTCGAGTCGATAGAAAGTGCGGGTGGGTGTCGTGCCTTTGGGCACGTCCAGCAGTTCTTCCTGGGTAATGTTCAGCGGCTGTTCCAGCGCCGAATGGATTTTCCAGGCCGAAGCGCCCAGACATAGCCCTGCCAGAACCAGGCCGGTTTCCAGCAACAGCAAGAATTTACGTCTCACGTATCAAGCATCCAGTAGCGCGCGGGCAATGGTTTGGAGTTTACGGGTGAGCGGCCCAACCGACCAGCTCAGTGCTGCATAGGCGCGCACCGGCCAAACGCCATACACGCTATTGCAGACAAAGACTTCGTCAGCCCATTGCAGCTGTTCGAGAGTGATGTCGGTGATTTGCGTGGGTATCCCCAGCGACTCGGCTTGAAACAATAATTCGGCACGCATCACGCCGGCGACACCGCAGCGTTTGAGATCGGCGGTGATCAACACGCCATCGCGGACCAGGAACAGATTACTGAACACGCCTTCGATCACGCGACCGGCCAGATCAAGCATCAAGCCTTCGGCATGCTCGGTGTCTTGCCATTCGGAGCGGGCGATGACTTGCTCCAGACGGTTCAGATGTTTGAGCCCGGCGAGCAAGGGTTGTCTGGCCAATCGTGTGGTGCAGGGAAAGAGGCGAACGCCCTGCTCTCCATGAACCGCAGGATAAGCAGCAGGAGGATTGCCTTGCAGAATACGTCGGGCCTGGGCCGCAGGATCAGGGGCGTAACCGCGCAAGCTGTCGCCGCGAGTGAGGATGAGTTTAAGCACACCCTCACCCAGAGCTGCGGCGTAGGCCTGCAGTTCGCTGCGGATCAGCGCGTGATCGGCCGAGATCGCCAGGCGCGAACAGCCATCGGCCAGACGCGACAAATGCCGGTCCAGCAACAGCGGCTGGCCGCCGCGCACGGCGATGGTTTCGAATAGACCATCACCGTAGGCCAGGCCGCGATCCTTCAGCGACAGAGCGCCAGCCGGCTGACCGTCGACCCAGCTGTCCATCAGCCAGCGAACCGGCGGAACACCAGCGAGCCGTTGGTACCGCCAAAACCGAAGGAGTTGGACAGCACCACGTCGATATTCATGTTGCGCGCAGTGTGCGGCACGAAATCGAGGTCGCAGCCTTCGTCCGGTTCATCGAGGTTGATGGTCGGCGGCGCCACCTGGCTGTTGATCGCCAGCACACTGAAGATCGCTTCGACCGCGCCTGCCGCACCCAGCAGGTGACCGGTCATGGACTTGGTCGAACTGACGGCCAGCTTGTAGGCGTGATCGCCGAACACCGACTTGATCGCACAGGCTTCGGCGAGGTCGCCAGCCGAAGTCGAGGTGCCGTGAGCGTTGATGTACTGGACTTGATCGCTATTGATCTTCGCGTCGCGCAAGGCGTTGGTAATGCAACGCGCAGCGCCGGCACCGTCCGCTGGCGGCGAAGTCATGTGGTAAGCGTCGCCACTGGTGCCGAAGCCGATCAGCTCGGCGTAGATGGTCGCGCCGCGAGCCTTCGCGTGCTCCAGCTCTTCAAGCACCAGCGCACCGGCACCGTCGGACAGGACGAAGCCATCACGGCCCTTGTCCCACGGACGGCTGGCGCGGGTCGGCTCGTCGTTGCGGGTCGACAGTGCGCGGGAGGCACCGAAGCCGCCCATGCCCAGACCGCAGGCGGCCATCTCGGCGCCGCCGGCAATCATCACGTCGGCTTCGTCGTACATGATGTTGCGAGCCGCCATGCCGATGCAGTGCGTACCAGTGGTACACGCGGTGGCGATGGCGTAGTTAGGTCCCTGTGCACCCAAATGGATCGACAGGAAACCGGAAATCATATTGATGATCGAGCCAGGCACGAAAAACGGAGAGATCCGTCGTGGGCCGGAATCATGCAGCGTGCGGCTGGTTTCTTCGATATTGGTCAGACCGCCAATACCCGAACCCATAGCCACGCCGATGCGTTCACGGTTGGCGTCGGTAACTTCAAGCCCTGCGTTACGCACAGCCTGGAAACCGGCGGCCAGACCGTACTGAATGAACAGGTCGAGCTTGCGAGCTTCCTTGACCGACAGGTATTCCTCGACATTGAAGCCCTTTACCGAGCCGCCAAAACGGGTGGAATAGGCAGAAAGGTCGGTGTGTTCGATCAGACCAATGCCACTGCGGCCAGCCAGAATGCCCTGCCAACTGCTCGGCACATCCGTGCCCAGTGGCGACAACATACCCATACCGGTGACTACGACGCGTCTACGCGACACAGCACTCTCCTTTTTCAAATGACGACTTTGCATCAGGCCTAAAGAAAAAACCGCACGCCATGATGGCAGTGCGGTTTTTCCATGACAGCAAGCAACGATTACAAACTATTACGCCTGGTGGCTAGTAACGTAGTCGATTGCAGCTTGTACAGTAGTGATCTTCTCAGCTTCTTCGTCAGGGATTTCGGTCTCGAATTCCTCTTCCAGAGCCATCACCAGCTCAACGGTGTCAAGGGAGTCGGCACCCAGGTCTTCAACGAAGGAAGCAGTGTTGACCACTTCTTCTTCTTTAACGCCCAGTTGCTCGGCAACGATTTTCTTGACGCGCTCTTCGATGGTGCTCATACCTTGTTTTCACTCCTAATGGACAAATTCAGGCAGCTGGCCAGTGGGTAAGTGTATAGAAAGACTTTTCAGTTTTTCAACTGAAAGCTTCACTCCTCAAACCCTGCAGCCCTCTGCCTATAAATAGATTGCAGCTTTATAACGGATTTTAGACAGCTCGTATGACATTTTTTTGAAGCAATCCGTCACATTTAACTCATGTACATCCCGCCGTTCACCGGGATTGTAGCCCCAGTAACGTAAGCCGCACCGTCGGACGCAAGAAAAGCGACCACAGACGCGATCTCTTGAGCTTGCCCCAGACGGCCCAGCGGAATTTGCGACTGCAAGGCTTCACGCTGTGCCTCGGGCAGTTCGCGGGTCATATCGGTGTCGATGAACCCAGGGGCCACCGAGTTTACCGTAATCGAACGCGAACCGACTTCACGCGCCAGGGCACGACTGAAACCTTCCAGGCCTGCCTTGGCGGCAGCGTAGTTTACTTGGCCTGCGTTGCCCATGGCACCCACTACCGAGCCAATACTGATAATTCGTCCCCAACGGGCTTTGGTCATGCCGCGCAAAACGCCCTTGGACAGGCGGAACAGACTGTTCAGGTTGGTATCGACGACGTCATGCCATTCGTCATCTTTCATGCGCATCATCAGGTTATCGCGGGTGATACCGGCATTGTTGACCAGGATCGCCGGCGCACCGAACTGCTCCTGGATGCTCGCCAGCACCGCCGCAACGGATTCGTCGCTGGTGACATTGAGTTCCAGGCCCGTGCCTTGAATACCGTTTTCCTTCAGGGTTGCGGCGATGCGTTCGGCACCCGAAGCGGATGTCGCAGTGCCCACAACGATGGCACCCTGACGACCCAGTTCCAGGGCGATGGCCTGGCCGATACCGCGGCTCGCACCGGTGACCAGTGCAACTTTACCTTGCAGACTCATGCAAGCTTCTCCTGATTCAGGCCAGCGCTGCGCGGGCGGCAGCGAAGGCGTCTGGGGTATTGAGGTTGGATGTCGACACGCCTTCGGCGCAGCGTTTGTTCAAGCCGGCCAGCACTTTGCCAGGACCGCATTCGACCAGTTGGGTCGCGCCCTTGGCAGCCAATGCCTGGACCGATTCGACCCAGCGCACAGGCTTGTAGAGCTGTTCAAGCAGATCGCGCTTGAGGGTTTCGAGATCGGCCGGCACGTTCGCGCTGACGTTTTGTACCACAGGAATCTGTGGTTCTTGCCAGTTGATCGCAGCGATCGACTCCGCAAAACGTTCGGCCGCTGGACGCATCAGCTCGCAGTGGGAGGGCACGCTGACCGGCAACGGCATGGCGCGCTTGGCACCACGCGCCTTGCAGCCTTCGATGGCGCGTTCGACCGCAGCCTTGGCGCCGGCGATGACCACCTGGCCTGGCGAATTGAAATTCACCGCGCTGACCACTTCGCCTTGCGCCGCTTCGGCACAGGCTACCAGTACGTCAGCGTCGTCCAGGCCGAGGATGGCAGCCATGCCGCCCTGCCCGGCTGGAACGGCTTCCTGCATCAACTGACCACGACGCTCAACCAGTTTGACGGCGTCGCCCAGACTCAGGCTGCCCGCAGCGACCAAGGCGCTGTATTCGCCCAGGCTGTGACCGGCAACGTAAGCCGGACGCGCGCCGCCTTCAGCCAGCCACAGACGCCACAAGGCGATCGAGGCGGTCAGAATGGCCGGCTGGGTTTTATCGGTTTGATTGAGTTGTTCTTCCGGCCCCTGCTGGGTCAGTGCCCACAGGTCGTAACCCAGAGCATCGGAAGCTTCTTTGAATGTTTCAAGGACAACCGGATGTTGCGCGCCCAACTCGGCCAGCATGCCGAGGGACTGCGAACCCTGTCCCGGAAAGACGAATGCGAGGGAAGCAGACATGTAACAAGCCCCTAATGATCTTGTCGTCGGAGAATTGACGTCCCGCCTGGGAGACGCAAGAAACTGACAGTTTGGATGGCCAATTGAACTGAGCGGTCACATTTAAGCATTGTCCGACGAAAATGCCTAAAGCAACAAATCCTCGAGTCGACCGTGAATCCGTTCCGGCAGGTTTTCCTGAATCTCGATCAGGGCTCGGGAGATAGCACTCTGAAAACCCTGAACCCCTGCAGAACCGTGACTTTTCACCACAATTCCCTGCAAACCCAGGAAGCTTGCACCGTTATGCCGCGCGGGCGCCAGGTCCGCTTGCAGGCGCTTCATCAGTGGCAGCGCCATTGCACCGATTACTTTTGATGCAAAGTTTTTTTTGAACAGGGCTTCGATGCGACCCGAGATCATGGTCGCCAACCCTTCGCTGGACTTGAGCAGGATATTGCCGACAAAGCCGTCGCACACCACCACATCCGCCTCGCCCCGGTACAAGCCGTCACCTTCGACAAAACCGATGTAGTTGATGCCGCGAGCACTTTGCAACAAAGTCGCAGCCAGCTTGACCTGCTGATTGCCCTTGATGTCTTCGGTGCCGATGTTAAGTAACGCAACACGCGGCCGAACGATACCGAGGGTTTCTGCAGCGACCGAGCCCATCACCGCAAACTGCAGCAGATGCTCGGCACTGCAATCGACGTTGGCGCCCAGATCGAGCAACTGGCAATAGCCCTTCTGCGTCGGAATCGCCGCGACCATGGCCGGCCGATCAATGCCCGGCAAGGTCTTGAGCACAAACCGCGACAAAGCCATCAGCGCGCCGGTATTGCCGGCGCTGACGCAGGCCTGAACCTTGCCGTCACGCAGCAACTCGAGCGCCACACGCATTGACGAATCGGGCTTGCCGCGCAAGGCCTGGGCAGGCTTTTCGTCCATGGTAATGACTTCGGATGCCGGTGCAATCGACAGGCGCGAGCGATCCACAGCCGATTGGCCAGCGATCAATTCTTCAAGAAGGGAGGGTTGACCGACAAGGGTCAGGTGCAGCGAGGGCGTAGCATTCAGACAAGCAAGGCTGGCCTGAACAATGCTGCGGGGACCGAAGTCCCCGCCCATTGCGTCAATCGCGATGACTTGAGCGGACAAGTGATTACTCGTCAGCGCCCTTGTCGATCACTTTACGGCCACGGTATACGCCTTCTGGCGATACGTGGTGACGCAGGTGAACTTCACCGGTGGTTTTTTCTACAGACAGGGTGCTAGCCTCGAGAGCGTCGTGCGAACGACGCATGTCACGGGCAGAGCGGGATTTTTTGTTCTGCTGAACAGCCATAATTGATTAACTCCTAAACGTTTGGGTCACGCTTTAACTGCGCCAATACACTGAACGGGTTGGACCGCGTTACCTCGTCCTCGCTCGGTTCGGCCTCTTCGAGACCCCCCGGCTGCTGGCATTCTTCCGGATGATGAGCAGGCACAATGGGCAAGGCGAGCAGAAGCTCCTCCTCGATCAGTGACTGCAGATCCAATGGATCTTCGCCCAGTTCCAGCACGTCATAACCTTTCGGCAACGACTGGGTATTCGCACCCTCCTTCACCACAGCATAACTGCATTCGCTGTGGATCGGCAGGGTGACCAGCTCAAGACAACGCTGGCAAACCATTTTGACTTCGGTGTCGATAAAGCTGTGGATTACCACAGACTTACGTTCATCTCGTTCAAAAACGAATTTAGCCTGCACCGTACCGACAGTGTCGGAAAGCGGGTCGCAGAGTCTCTCCAAATTGGCCAGCAGCAGTTCACCTTGAAGGGTGGTGCCACGGTCAGCCAATTTGCGCGGGTCAACGTGAGGTGGAATCGGGTCATTCAACATAGGCGCAGCATTATAGGGATGCACCCGGCCATGTCAAAGGAAATTCAGCCCTGTCCGTCACCTGGAAGCCTCGCTAGAATTCGCGCCTGTCTTCTGGAGATGCGCATGCTGCCTTTATTACTCGCTTCAAGCTCGGTGTATCGCCGGGAATTGCTGGCCCGCTTGCAGCTGCCATTCACTTGCAGCTCGCCGGATATCGATGAAAGCCATCGACCGGGAGAGCCCGCCATCGAGCTGGTAAAGCGCCTCGCCAAAGAAAAGGCCCAGGCCCTTGCCGGCAGCCATTCCGCTCATCTGATTATCGGCTCCGATCAGGTAGCAGTACTCGGCGACAGGATAATCGGCAAGCCCCACACCTTCGAAAAGGCCCGTGAACAGTTGCAGGCTTCGAGCGGCGCCAGCGTGACCTTCCTGACCGGCCTCGCCCTGCTCAATAGCCAGACCGGACACTGCCAGGTCGACTGCGTGCCATTCACCGTACACATGCGCACACTCGACACCGCACGCATCGAACGCTACCTGCGCGCCGAACAGCCCTACGATTGCGCTGGCAGCTTCAAGGCCGAAGGTTTGGGGGTGAGCCTGTTTCAAAGCACCGAAGGCCCTGACGCCACCAGCCTGATCGGGCTGCCGCTGATTCGCCTGATCGATATGCTGCTGAATGAAGGCGTGCAAATCCCCTGAACACAAAAAACCGGCCACGAAGGCTAATGCCGGTCAGTTAGGCAGATTTGTAGGAGCGAGCTTGCTCGCGATGGACTTCAAGGCGACGCGTTTATCCAGAAAATACGCGTTATCGTTAACGTCCATCGCGAGCAAGCTCGCTCCTACAGGGGCAGCTTTCGCCTAACTGATCGGCATTAGCCACGAAGGCCGGTTTTTTTTATGCAGGCAGAAGATCAGCGCAGCGACGGACCGTGAAAGCCCATCCACATCGCCAACTGTTCAGCCACGCTAGCGCCAAGTTTCTTCGAGAAGCGATCGAACGGCGACTCCTGAACGGTGAAGTCCACGAGCTCCTTCTCGCCAATCACGTCACGCGCCACCGAACTGGCATTACCCAGACCATCGATCAGCCCCAGAGGCAGCGCCTGCTCACCGGACCAGACCAACCCGGAGAATAGCTCCGGATGCTCCTTGTCCTTGAGGCGATCGCCACGCCCCTTCTTGACGCTGCTGATGAACTGCTGGTGCGTCGTATCGAGCACGCCCTGCCAGAACCGAGTCTCCTCAGGCTTTTGCGGCTGGAACGGATCAAGGAACGACTTGTGCTCGCCAGACGTGTAGGTCCGACGCTCGACTCCCAGTTTCTCCATGGTGCCGACGAAGCCATAACCCGCTGCCGTCACGCCAATGGAGCCCACCAGACTCGCCTTGTCGGCGTAGATCTGATCCGCCGCACTGGCAATGTAATAAGCGCCGGAAGCTCCCAGATCGGAGATTACCGCGTAAACCTTGGTGTCCGGGTGCAAGCCACGCAACCGGCGGATCTCGTCATAAACGTAACCCGACTGCACCGGACTGCCACCTGGACTATTGATGCGCAGAATGACGCCCTTGACCTTTTCATCTTCGAAGGCTGCACGCAGGCTGCCGACGATGTTGTCAGCGCTGGCGGGCTCCTTGTCGGCGATCATGCCCGTCACCTCGATCAGCGCGGTGTAATTGGCGCTGCGGGTGGCGGCTTTTTCCATGTCCATCAGCGGCGTGAACAGGACCAGCGCGCCAAACAGATACACAAAGGTCAGCAGCTTGAAGAAAATCCCCCAGCGCCGCGACCGGCGCTGCTCCTGCACGCTGGCCAGCAGGGTCTTCTCCAGCAGCTTCCAGCTCTTCTCGTCACCGCTCTCTGCGCTCGCCTTGGCGGGTGCTTTCCATTCGTCGGTCATGGCATCTACCCCAGCAAAAATCTATTAGGCCCGCTGATTCAGCCAGGCATGCAATTCTGAAAAACGATCGATGGCCAGCGCCGGCTCGAACAGCTTCAGCGCGTCGATCGATTGCGCGCCGTAGCTGACCGCCACCGAATCCATGCCGGCGTTCCGCGCCATCTGCAGGTCGAAGGACGAATCGCCGACCATCAACGCTTGCTCCGGACGAACCTCGCAATGGGCGAGGATCTGCTCAAGCATCAGCGGATGGGGCTTGCTGGCTGTTTCATCGGCCGCGCGGGTGATGTCGAAATAATCGTCCCAACCGTGCGCCTGCAGCACGCGATCCAGCCCACGACGCGCCTTGCCGGTCGCAACCGCCAAGTGATATCCCTCGGCGCGAAACGCCTCCATCGACTCGACCACCCCTTCAAACAACGGCGAAGGCACGGCTTCCGAGGCGATGTAGTGGTCGGCATAGTGCTGACGGAAAGCCACCAGTTCGTTGTCGCCGATTTCCGGATACAACGTACGAATGGCCTCCGGAAGGCCCAGACCGATGATGCCTTTGACAGCAAAATCATCGCGCAACTGGAAGCCGGAGCGTTCGGACGCGACGTGCATCGCCTCGACAATCCGACCAATGGAGTCGGCGAGAGTGCCGTCCCAATCGAAAATCAACAGCTTGTAATCAGAGGGGTGCACTCAGGCGCTCCACGGTTTTGGCCCACATTTCGTCAACGGGCGCCTGCAACTTCAGCTCGCCACCGTCCGGCAGCGGCACGGTCAGCATGTAGGCGTGCAGGAACAGGCGCTTGCCGCCCAGATCGCGGATTTCCTTGCTGAAATCGTCGTCGCCGTACTTGGTGTCGCCGGCAATGCAGTGCCCGGCGTGCAAAGTGTGGACGCGGATCTGGTGAGTCCGGCCGGTGATCGGCTTGGCTTCGATTAGGGTGGCAAAGTCGCCGAATCGACGCAGGACCTTGAACACGGTCACAGACTCCTTGCCCTCCTCCTCGTCGACCTCGACCATGCGCTCGCCGGAGCGCAGATTGCTCTTGCCGAGCGACGCACGAACTTGCTTGATCGAGGCCGCCCAGTTACCGCGGACCAGCGCCATATAGCGCTTATCGACGCCATCGCCGCGCAATGCCGTGTGCAAGTGACGCAGCATGCTGCGCTTCTTGGCGATCATCAACAGGCCGGAGGTGTCACGATCAAGGCGGTGAACCAGTTCGAGCTCCTTGCAATCGGGACGCAACTGACGAAAGGCTTCGATCACGCCGTAAGTCAAGCCGCTGCCACCGTGAACCGCGATGCCGCAAGGCTTGTTGATCACGATCAGCGCCTTGTCCTCAAAGACAATCGAGGCTTCGAGGCGTTGCAGCAGGCCCTGGGCCAGTGGCACCGGTTCGTCGCGCTCCGGCACGCGAACCGGCGGCACGCGCACGATATCGCCCGCCTGCAGCTTGTATTCGGGCTTGATCCGACCTTTGTTCACCCGCACTTCGCCCTTGCGCAAAATGCGGTAAATCAAGGTCTTGGGCACGCCTTTGAGCCGAGCGAGAAGGAAGTTATCAATACGTTGGCCGGCATATTCCGGCGAAACCTCAAGCAGTTGTACGCCTGGGGTCGAGGGGGCAGTAGTCGTCATGCCGCGGATGATATCAATTTTTTATGGAATTGAAGCACTTAATCATTACTGCTATAGTCGCGAACGCCGCCAAAAGCGGCCTGGACAGCGGACCAACGGTCAAAAACCGGCCCTGACCAATGCAATTCACCAGGATGCGAGGCCGTCCTACGGGGCTTTCGCTACGTAACGGTGGAGTTTGCAGGTGTAACGAGCGCAGGTGACATAAGGCCTGAATCACGCCGCAAAGCAGAGTTTTCACTCGCTTCGCGAGCCAATATTCACGGCCAGTTCACAAAGTGCAGTCAGCTGCGAATGACCCCGAGCGAACGCTTCGGAAACACCGCCTAAATTAGCCATGATGCGTGACCTCCCCTTTCGGAGCTCACGGTAAATGCCAACCCGCTGCGGATTCTGCGCGCGGCAGCACCCGAATTATCAGGGATACGTGTAGGGTGGAGATGCACAACCGCTGGACTGTGTAGCAATAGGCTTTATCAAGACGCTTCATCTCGTCCACAGCCGCTGGTTGATTCCTCCTCCTGACTGAGTGCTTAAGTAGCCACAGCAAGCAGGACGCGTACGTCGCGACGAAGGCCCACATTGGCCGGACTTCGCTGGACACGGGAATGGCCAACCACTCCCGACGCACCTGACACCGACCGTGAGAAGTCGTGTGTGCCGAACGCCGTTTCCGGCAGCCCGGAAACCGACGGTACTACATGAAAAGAATGCTGATTAACGCAACTCAACCCGAAGAGTTGCGTGTTGCACTGGTAGATGGCCAACGCCTCTACGACCTGGACATCGAATCCGGTGCACGCGAGCAGAAGAAGGCCAACATCTATAAAGGCCGGATTACTCGCATCGAACCAAGCCTTGAGGCTGCCTTTGTCGATTTCGGCTCCGAGCGCCACGGCTTCCTGCCCCTCAAAGAAATCTCCCGCGAATACTTCAAGAAAGCTCCTGAAGGCCGCGTCAACATCAAGGACGTCCTGAGCGAAGGCCAGGAAGTCATCGTTCAGGTCGAAAAAGAAGAACGTGGCAACAAGGGCGCCGCCCTGACCACCTTCATCAGCCTGGCCGGTCGTTACCTGGTACTGATGCCGAACAACCCGCGTGCCGGCGGTATCTCCCGTCGCATCGAAGGTGAAGAGCGCAACGAACTGCGTGAAGCCCTGAACGGTCTGGTTGCCCCGGCCGACATGGGTCTGATCGTGCGCACTGCCGGCCTTGGCCGCAGCAGCGAAGAAATGCAGTGGGACCTCGATTACCTGCTGCAACTCTGGACCGCCATCAAAGAAGCCTCGCTGGATCGTTCCGCGCCATTCCTGATCTACCAGGAAAGCAACGTGATCATCCGCGCCATCCGTGATTACCTGCGCCAGGACATCGGCGAAGTGCTGATCGACAGCGTTGAAGCCCAGGACGAAGCCCTGACGTTCATCCGCCAGGTGATGCCGCAGTACGCCAGCAAGATCAAGCTGTACGAAGACAGCGTTCCGCTGTTCAACCGTTTCCAGATCGAAAGCCAGATCGAGACCGCTTTCCAGCGCGTCGTTGAACTGCCTTCCGGCGGCTCCATCGTTATCGATCCGACCGAAGCCCTGGTGTCCATCGACATCAACTCGGCGCGCGCCACCAAAGGCAGCGACATCGAAGAAACCGCCCTGCAGACCAACCTTGAAGCCGCCGAAGAAATCGCCCGTCAGTTGCGCCTGCGCGACATCGGCGGCCTGATCGTCATCGACTTCATCGACATGACCCCTGCCAAGAACCAGCGCGCCGTGGAAGAGAAAGTCCGCGAATGCCTGGAAGCCGACCGCGCTCGCGTGCAAGTCGGTCGCATCTCGCGCTTCGGCCTGCTGGAAATGTCCCGTCAACGCCTGCGTCCATCCCTGGGTGAAAGCAGCGGCATCGTTTGCCCGCGTTGCAACGGCACCGGCATCATCCGCGACGTTGAATCGCTGTCGCTGGCGATCCTGCGCCTGATCGAAGAAGAAGCCCTGAAAGACCGCACCGCCGAAGTTCGCGCACAAGTGCCGATTCCGGTTGCAGCCTTCCTGCTCAACGAAAAACGCAACTCGATCACCAAGATCGAACTGCGCACCCGTGCCCGCATCGTCATTCTGCCGAACGATCACCTCGAAACGCCGCACTTCGAAGTTCAGCGTCTGCGTGATGACAGCCCGGAGGCCAGCATCAACCAGTCCAGCTACGAAATCGCTGCTGCCGCTGCCGAAGTCGAAGAAGTCCAGCCAGCCGCTGCGACCCGCACCCTGGTTCGCCAGGAAGCCGCGGTCAAGACCGCTCCGGCCCGCGCCAACGCTCCGGTTCCGACCGAAGTCGTCGCCGCGCCGGTTGCTGCACCGGCCGTCGTGCCAGAGCCAAGCCTGTTCAAAGGCCTGGTGAAGTCGCTGGTCGGTCTGTTTGCAACCAAGGAAGAGCCTGCTGCTCCGGTTGCGGTTGAAAAACCGGCGACCACCGAGCGTCCGGCCCGCAACGAAGAGCGTCGCAACGGTCGCCAGCAGAGCCGCAACCGTAACGGTCGCCGCGATGAAGAGCGCAAGCCCCGCGAGGAACGTGCACCGCGTGAAGAACGCGCACCACGTGAGCCACGCGAAGCCCGCGAAGAAACCCCGGCAGTCGCTCGCGAAGAACGCGCTCCTCGTGAAGAACGCGCTCCTCGTGAAGAACGCGCACCACGCGCCCCTCGTGAAGAACGTGCACCGCGCGCGCCTCGCGAAGATCGCAAGCCACGTGGCGAGCGTGAAGAACGGGTTCGTGAACTGCGTGAGCCTCTGGATGCCACCGCTCCGGCTGCTGCTGCGACCGCTGAAGAGCGTCCAGCCCGTCAGCCACGCGAAGAGCGTGCTCCACGTCCACCGCGTGAAGAGCGTCAACCACGTGCAGAGCAAGCCGCTGCCGCTGTTGCCGAAGAAGAACTGACCGGCAACGAAGAGCAACTGCAGGAAGACGGTCAGGAAGGCGCCGAAGGCGATCGTCCACGCCGCCGCTCCCGTGGCCAGCGTCGTCGCAGCAACCGTCGCGAGCGTCAACGCGATGCCAACGGCAATGTGATCGAAGGTTCGGAAGAATCGGAATCCGCCGAAGGTAGCGAAGCGGGCGAAAGTCGCGAAGCGCCAAGCGCTGCCGATCTGGCCGCCGGCCTGGCTGTAACCGCAGCCGTTGCCAGCAGCGTGATCAGCGCTCCGGCCGAAGCACAAGCCAACGAGCAAGCCGAACGCGCCACTGCTGCCACACTGGAAACTGCTCCAGAAGCGCCAGTCGTTGAAGCAACCACGCCCGCAGAAGTGACTGCCGCTCCGGAAATCGAAGTGGCACCCGCTCAAGAAGCACAGCCTCAGGTTGAAGCTGCCGCTGAACCGGCCTTCGTTGCTGAAGCGCCTGCCGAGGTTGCAGAGCCGGTTGCTGAAACCGTCGCTGAAACCGTAACCGAAACCGTTCGTGAAGTTCGCGAAGAGCAAACCGCGTTCAACTGGGTTGCCGAGCCAGCTGTTGCCGAAACGCCAACTCCAGCGCCAGTCGCTGAGAGCGAGACGACTGAAGCCATGGTTTCCGAGCCAGTAGTGGCTGCTGCCGAACCCGCTCCAGTGGTTGAAGCGCCGGTTGTCGCTGAAGTGGCTGCACCCGCCGTTGAAGCTGCTCCTGTCAGCGCCCTGACGCCAAGTGGCCGCGCGCCGAACGACCCGCGTGAAGTGCGTCGTCGCAAGCGTGAAGAAGAGCGCCTGCAGAAGGAAGCCGAACTGGCTGCCGCTGCTGCTCCGGTCGCTGTCGAAGTGGCACCGGTTGTGGCTGAAGTCGTCGAGGCTGCTCCTGCCCCGGCTGCTGAAGTCACTGCCGAGCCAGCTGGATCCGTGATCGAAGAAGCACCGCGCTCCGTTCAGGAAGCGGTAGAGCAACACGAGCAAGCCCTGGAAAAAGAGCACGAGCCTAAACCCCTCGTCTGATTCCATCGGCCACTAAAAAGCCCCGCCTGGTGATCCAGGCGGGGCTTTTTTTATGTCGACTTTTAAACAGGTAGACCGCGTTATCGTTCTTCGCGGGCAAGCCTTGCTCCTACAAGTTTGGGGTCGTTTACATAACAGTCGTACGACACGAATCCTGTAGGAGCGAGGCTTGCCCGCGAAGGCGATCTATCAGGCAAAGACCAACGCAGCAGGCACATCCACATCCCACAACACCCCGGGATCGTCCACCGCGACCTCGACCACCCTTGCCGACGCAAACAACGGCTTGGCTCCACGATCCCCGGACAACACCATCAACCCCGGTCCAAACGAACGACCAAAACCCACCGGATGTCCGTATTCGCCATTGATCACCGGAACACTGATCCCGTCATCAGCAATCCCCGCCGCCACTTGCTCAATACTGGAAGGCAAAATAAACGGCATATCCCCCAACACAATCAACCAGCCACCGAGCTGCGAGCACGCCGCCACCCCGGCCGCAATACTGTCGCCCATCCCGGTCGATTCGATCAGCACAACCTCGAAACCATACGCCTGGGCCATACGAGCCACTTGCGGGCGATCTTCGGTCGTCACCAGCACGCGCTTCGCCAGAGTACTCGGCAAACTCACCAGCACCTGCTCGATCACCGAACGAACGGCGCCATCGCGTCCCGTACAGTCCGCCAACAACTTATCCTTATCGGCCCCCGCCACTTGCCGAAACCGGTTGCCCTGCCCCGCCGCCAACACGATGACGCCGATTGGCTCACTCATACCTCCTCCCGCAACGGCTTCTTCTGTTTCAGCTCGACACCGTTCTTGATCGCCACGATTTCGGCCAGCAGCGACAAGGCGATTTCCGCCGGGGAATGGCTGCCGATGTGCAGGCCGATCGGCCCGTGCAAGCGCTCGATCGCCTCTTGTGACAAGCCTAGCTGAGCCAGGTTATCCCGGCGCTTCAGGCTGTTGACCCGCGAGCCCAGCGCGCCGACATAAAAGGCCCGGGAGTCGAGGGCCGTGAGCAACGCCATGTCATCCAGGCGCGGATCGTGGGTCAGCGCGACGATGGCCGTGCGTTCGTCGGTCTGGATGTTCATCACCGCTTCGTCCGGCATGCCAGGGACAAAGCGACCGTGCTGTTCTTCCCAGCCGTAGACGAATTCGGTGCGTGGGTCGCAGATCAGCACTTCGAAATCCAGCAGCCGCGCCATCTCGGCGACATACCGGGACAGTTGCCCCGCACCGATCAGCAACAACCGCCAGCGCGGACCGTAGATCGCACGCAACGTGTGACCGTCGAAACTCAGCACATCGCTCTTGTTCGCCGGCTGCAACACCACCTCGCCGGTCGCAATATCCAGCGAGCGCGCGACGATTTCATGGCCTTCGCAACGTGCCAGCAATTCGGCGACCCAGGCCGGGTCACCGACGCGCTCCTCGGTCAGACGCAAGGTGCCGCCGCACGGCAAACCAAAGCGTGCGGCCTCCTCGCGGGTAACGCCGTAGGTGATCAACTGCACCGGCGGCCCGTCAGCCGGAATTCGGCCATCGTGCAGTCGGGCAATCAAGTCATCTTCGACACAACCGCCGGACACCGAACCGATCACTACACCATCTTCACGCAAGGCCAGCATGGCGCCAGGTGCCCGGGGCGCGGTGCCCCAGGTCTGGACCACGCTGTACAACACCACCCGCTGACCGGCGCGGCGCCATTCCAGCACGCTGCGCAGGACGTTCAGATCGACACTGTCCATCAAGCCTCAGCCTTCTGCCAACCCTGCAACTGAAAGCGAACCGGCAGGTTGCGGATACGTTTGCCGGTGGCGGCAAAGATGGCATTGCACAGCGCTGGCGCTATCGGCGGCACGCCCGGTTCACCGACACCGCCCAGCGGCACGTTGCCCGCTGGAGACACCAGATGCACGGCGACTTCCTTCGGCGCCAGGGACATGCGCGCCACTTCGTACATGTGGAAGTTGTCCTGCTGGACCTTGCCGTCCTTGAAGCTGATTTCCCCCAGCACCGCGTTGCCCAGGCCCATCACGCATGCGCCTTCGAACTGCGAGCGAATCCGCTCCGGGTTGATCTGCGGGCCGCAATCCACTGCAATATCAGCCTTGTGCACGATCAATGTGCCATCGTCTTTGACTTCGACCTCGATCACCGCCGCCACATAGGTGACGAAGCTGTAGTGCACCGCCAGCCCCAGGCCTCGGCCCTTGGGCAACTCACGTCCCCAACCCGCCGCTTTGGCAGCGGTTTCCAGCACCGTGCGCATCCGTCCGGTGTCGATCGGATAGCGTTCGGGCGACTCGCCGTAGTTCCACTCTTCACTCAAGGTGCGCGGATCGATCTGACGATCCGGGCCGAGCAACTTGATCTGGTACTTCAGCGGATCTTCGCCGGCCTTGTGCGCCAGCTCATCGACAAAGCTCTGAATCGCAAAGCCGTGGGGGATGTTCGACACCGAGCGATACCAGCCGACCCGCGTATGAATCGCCGCTTCCGGGTTCTCCAGGCGCACGTTGGGAATCGCGTAAGCCATGTTGGTGAAACCCATGCCCAACTCAAAGGCCGCCTCGTGGTTTTTGCCCGGCGCAAACAACGCGGAAATACTCGGTGCCACGGTGCGGTGCAGCCAGCCGGATGGCAGGCCGTCCTGGTTCAAACCGGCCTTCAGGTATTCAGCCGACACGGTGTGGAAATAGGAGCAATGGATGTCGTCTTCACGGGACCACTGCACGCGCACCGCCTTGCCGGGGAATTCCTTGGCAAGGATCGCCGCTTCGATGATGAAGTCCGGCTTGGACTTACGACCGAAACCGCCGCCGAGCAGGGTGACGTTAAAGGTGACCTTATCGAGCGGAATGCCCAGGCGTTCGCGGATCCGTTCACGGGTGACTTGCGGCGCCTGGCTCGGGCCCCAGGCTTCGCACACACCATCCTTGAAACGGGCGACGGCGACCATCGGTTCCATCGGTGCTTGCGTAAGGTGCGGCAGATAGTAGGAGGCTTCGAGGGTGCTGTTGGCGCTGCTCATGGCCTCGTCAATATTGCCGGTATTGCGCACGACTTTACCGGGTTTGAGCGACGCGGTTTCAATTTCCTTACGGTAGGCGATCGAGTCGTAACTGGCGTTGGGGCCTTCGTCCCATTCGATTTTCAGCGCGTCGCGGCCCTTGATTGCCGCCCAGGTGTTGCTGGCTACCACGGCCACGCCGCCCAACGGCTGGAATTCCGAGGGCAGCGGACGGCCTTCGATCCGGATGACTTTGATCACCCCCGGGACTTTCAGCGCAGCGCTGTCATCCACGGATTTGACCTTGCCGCCATAGACCGCCGGGCGCGCGATGGTGGCGTAAAGCATGCCGTCGAAATGCACGTCGGCGCCGTAGATTGCGCGACCGTTGACGATGTCTGTACCGTCGATGGCTTTGGTGCCTTCCTTGCCGATGTAACGGAACTCCGAAGGCTCCTTGAGCCGCACACTGTCGCGCGCCGGCACCGCCAACGCACCGGCAGCTGCGGCCAGCGCGCCGTAGCCCAGCTCACGCCCGCTCGGTTTATGGATGACTTTGTGCAGTTGCGCATGGCATTCGCCGACCGGGACTTTCCACTGCTCGGCGGCGGCTTGTTCGAGCATGGTCCGCGCGGCAGCGCCGCAACGGCGCATCGGTTCGTACCAGTGGCGCATGCTGCGCGAACCATCAGTGTCCTGGTTGCCGAAACGCACTTCGTCACCCGGCGCCTGTTGTACTTTGACGTGAGTCCAGTCGGCTTCCAGTTCATCGGCGACCACCATGGTCAGGCTGGTACGTATGCCCTGCCCCATCTCCGAACGGTTACACACCACGGTCACGGTGCCATCGGCAGCGATGCTGATGTAGACCTTTGGATCGTCGATCCAGCCGTTGGGCATGCCGTCGGCACCGAATTTCTTCGGCTTGTCCTCGGCCAACGCATCCTGCCAGCCCCAACTCGCGGCCAACACCAACGCACCCGTGGCGCCGACGCCTTTGAGGAACCCCCGACGACTCAGATTGCTCAGGGCGAAATCATTCGGTAACTGGCTCATGCCTTGGCCTCCTTCAGGTGCGTGGATGCCTGGCGGATGGCGGTCTTGATACGGTTGTAAGTGCCGCAACGGCAGATATTGCCGACCATTGCCTCTTCGATCTGTTCGTCGCTCGGGTTCGGGTTGGTCTTGAGCAGTGCAGTGGCGGACATGATTTGCCCGCCCTGGCAGTAACCGCACTGGGCGACGGCAGTGTCGAGCCAGGCTTGCTGAACGATTTGCCCGACCGGATCGGCATGCAGGTTGTCGATGGTGGTGACGTTCTGGCCGATCACCGAACCGATCGGCGTGATGCAGCTGCGCGCTGGCGAGCCTTCGATATGAATGGTGCAGGCGCCGCACAGGCCCATGCCGCAGCCGAATTTAGTGCCGTTGTAACCGGCCACGTCGCGGATGGCCCAGAGCAGCGGCATGTCCTCGGTGACATCAAGTTGATGGTCTTGACCATTGAGCTTCAGGGTAATCATGGGCACGCCCGCATATGTCTGGAGGTTATGGGGTCGAGCAATCTGCCGCCTGGGAATGAACGGTTGGCATCACGCAGATCGACTCAGGCTAATGAGGCTCTCTTATGCGAACGGGGACGTCTGCATTGGGCCTTTGGTGAAGCAAATGCTTGCATCGTTAGGTAGCTAAGTTAACCCAGCATTAACAAAAAAAACCCTGCACAGTTGAAGCTGTGCAGGGCTTTGAGATCAGTCTTGAAAGCGTTGCTTCAATACCGATTGGGCTCCATTTCCAGGTCGACGTGAAAACGTTCGGAAATGTCTTTTTGAATGCGCTGCGCCAGGTTCAACAACTGCAGGCCAGTCGCGGCCCCGTAGTTGACCAGCACCAGCGCCTGCAATTTATGCACGCCAGCGTCGGCCTCGCGGAAACCTTTCCACCCTGCCCGCTCGATCAGCCAGCCCGCGGCCAGTTTCATCTGCCCATCGGGTTGCGCGTAAGCCACCAGGTCCGGGTACTCGCCTTTGAGCTGAGCGACAAGCGCGGCCGACACCAACGGATTCTTGAAGAAGCTGCCGGCATTACCGAGCACCGCCGGGTCCGGTAGTTTTTCGTTGCGGATGCTGCAAATCGCCTGGCTGACGTCGGTGGCGGTCGGGTGATCGATGCCTTGCTCGGTCAGGCGCTGACGCACCGGGCCGTACTCCAGATGCAGGTGCGCGGCGCGGTCCAGGGCAAACCGAACCCGCAGGATCAACCAGCGCCCCGGCTCCTGTTTGAACAGACTGTCGCGGTAAGCGAAGTTGCACTCGGCCAGCGTGAAGTCCCGCAGTTCGCCGGTCTGGCGATCCAGAGCGGTCAGGCCGGCAAACACGTCCTTGATCTCCACGCCGTAGGCACCAATGTTCTGCATCGGTGCCGCGCCGACGGTGCCGGGGATCAGGCTGAGGTTTTCCAGCCCCGACAACCCCTTTGCCAGCGTGTGTTGCACGAACGGATGCCAAGGCTCGCCGGCTTCGGCTTCGATCACGACCTTGTTGCCGTCGTCGCTCAGGATACGAATCCCGCGTGTCGCCATGCGTAGCACCAGCGACTGGATATCAGCGGTCAGCAGCAGATTGCTGCCACCGCCAATCACCAGCAGCGGCACGTCATGCTCCGCCGCATAGGCCAGCGCCTCACGCACGTCGGCATCGCTGTGAGCCTCGGCAAACAAACGCGCCTGAACGTCCACGCCAAAGGTATTGAACGGCTTGAGCGAAACCCGGGGTTGAACCTGCAAACTCATAACCGGCCCTTCAATTCGATCACCAGCAGGTCGGTCGCGCGCTCGATCAGATCCAGCACGTGCTCGAAGCCTTGATCACC
Source organism: Pseudomonas sp. LBUM1651 (assembly GCF_059716135.1). NCBI lineage: Bacteria > Pseudomonadati > Pseudomonadota > Gammaproteobacteria > Pseudomonadales > Pseudomonadaceae > Pseudomonas > Pseudomonas sp. LBUM1651. The sequence goes on from NZ_CP166805.1 coordinate 4,580,085, forward strand.
GTCGTGGTACGGGTCCGGCACTTCATCGACGTCCGACTGGTAGCGACGCAGGAACAGGTCCAGCTCAGCCTTGCCCTTGGCGGGTTGCAGGGCCTCGAGGTTGCGCAGGTTGCTGTGGTCCATCACCAGGATCAGGTCGTAGGTGGCGAAATCGGCGCGGGTCACTTGCTGGGCGCGCTGGGTGGACAGGTCGTAACCGCGCAGCCTGGCCGCAGCCTGGCTGCGTTTGTCCGGCGCCCTGCCGACGTGCCAGTCACCAGTGCCGGCGGAGGCGACTTCGATTTGATCGGCCAGCCCCGCTTCACGCAGTTTGTGTCGCAACACGCCTTCGGCCGTGGGTGAACGGCAGATGTTGCCCAGGCAGACGAACAAAACCCGCATCAGGCCTCCAGCAGGCGACGAACGCGCTCGAGGTCTTCGACGGTGTCGACGCCGGTGGGCGGTGCGATCAGCGCGTCGGCGACATGAATTCGCACGCCGTGCCACAGGGCACGCAGCTGTTCCAGGGATTCGGTGTTTTCCAGCCAGCATGGGCCCCAGCTGACGAAGTCATGCAGGAAACCGGCGCGGTAGGCATAGATGCCGATGTGGCGGCGGTACGGCACGCCTTCCGGCAGCGCATCGCGATTTTTCGCGAACGCGTCCCGGGCCCACGGCAACGTCGCGCGACTGAACGTCAGCGCCAGGCCGTTGAGGTCGCTGACGACCTTGACCACGTTGGGGTTGAACAGGGTTTCAACGTCTTCGATCGGCTCGGCCAATGTGGCCATGCGCGCTTCGGTGTGGGCGGCCAGGTTGGCAGCAACCTGATCGATCACGCTCGGCGGGATTAGCGGTTCGTCACCCTGAACGTTAACCACGATGGCGTCAGGCGCCAAGCCGAGTTTTGCGGCGACTTCAGCCAGGCGATCAGTGCCGGAGTTGTGATCTTCGCGGGTCAGCACCACTTCGGCGCCAAACGCGTTGCACGCCTCGACAATGCGCACATCGTCGGTGGCAACCACCACGCGCTCGGCGCTGCTTTTGCTCGCCTGTTCCCAGACGAGCTGGATCATCGGTTTGCCGGCGATCAGCAACAGCGGTTTACCCGGCAAGCGGGTGGAGGCATAACGCGATGGAATGACAACAGTGAAGGCTGTGGTCATTTATCCAGACGCTCGTCAGTGGTCAGGGTGCGGGCTTCGGTTTCGAGCATCACCGGGATGCCATCGCGAATCGGGTACGCCAGGCCGGCGCCCTTGCTGATCAGCTCGGTTTTGTCGGCGCTGAGCTTGAGCGGGCCTTTGCAGACCGGGCAAGCGAGGATATCGAGCAATTTGGTGTCCATGAGCATTCCCTGAAGAAAAACGGTTTAAGGCAAAAGACGAGCCGGCAACAGGCGCATCAGCTGCGTATCGAACCAGGCCACGAAAGCCGGCGATGGCGCAGCATCGACCGCCAGGTACCACCAATCGGCGGCGGCGAAGGCGCGGCACTTCACCGCGTCCTTTTCGGTCATCACCAACGGCAATGACGGTGTGAAATTCAAGGCCTGCACGCTGTACTCAGCGTGGTCGGCAAATGCATGCGGGACTGGCTGCCAGTGTAGCGTTTCGAGGGTCGTGAAGAAACGCTGCGGATTGCCGATCCCGGCCACGGCGTGCAGCGCCTGACCGGCGGGGAAGTGATCGAGGGGGCGCCGTTCACCGCTGTGCAGATTGACCAGTTCGGTGGGTTGCAGCTGGAAGGCAAAACCGCTGTCGCGATCCTCGGCGGCGCCGTTGTACAGCACCGCGTCGACGCTTTGCAGGCGCTCGACCGGCTCGCGCAACGGTCCGGCAGGCAGGCAACGCTGGTTGCCCAGGCCACGGGCGGCGTCGATCAATACCAGTTCAAGGTCCCGCGCCAATCGGTAATGCTGCATGCCGTCGTCGGACAGAATCAGGTCCAGCGGCTCGCTCGCCAGCAGCGCTTTGACGGCGCTGCTGCGGTCGGGGTCGATCATCAACGGAACGCCAGTGCGCTGGACGATCAACAGCGGTTCATCGCCCGCCTCATCGGCGATTTGCTCGGCCTCGACGCGCCACGGCAGGTGTGGCGGTCTGGCGCCATAGCCGCGGCTGACCACGCCGACCCGCAAACCGCTGCGCTGGCAATGCTGGATCATCCACAGAATCAGCGGTGTCTTGCCCGTACCGCCCACGGTGATGTTGCCGACGACGATCAGCGGCACCGGCGGCTGATAAATCTCGCCCTCACCCGCCAGAAAGCGTTTGCGCTTGTTCATGACCACGCGGCGATACAGCCACTCCAGTGGCTGCAACAGCTTCAGGGCCGGATGACCGTCGTACCACGCGGCGAGCAAGCGATCGGACATGGCCATCAGGGCGCGGGCGGCGCCGCCTCGACTGTGGTCATGCGCAAGTGACTGAAGCCGAGTTTGCCGGCGGCGTCCATGGCGGTGATCACCGACTGATGCTGGGTCTTGCCATCGGCACTGATGGACAACGGCAGGTTGGTGTCGCCGCTGGATTCTTTCTGCAACGCTTCCATGAGCGTGGTCAGGTCGTTCTTCTGCAAGACCTGATTGTTCACCGAGAACACGCCTTCGGCACTGATGGCGACGTCCAGGTGTTTGACCTGCTGGTCTTCGGCAGGCGAACCACTGACCGCTTCCGGCAGATCGACGCGCAACTGGGTTTCACGGGTGAAGGTGGTGGTCACGACGAAAAACAGCAGCAGGATAAACACCACGTCGATCAGCGACGCGAGGTTGATGTCCACATTCTCCCGTTGCTTGCGGCGGAATTTCACGCTTTTTTACCCTCGGACAGGTCCACGTCACGGTCACCCTGCACAACCTCGACCAGCTTGATCGCTTCCTGCTCCATGCCCACCACCAGCTCATCGATCCGGCGTTGCAGGAAACGGTGAAAGAAGACCGCCGGAATACCGACCATCAGGCCCGCCGCCGTGGTGATCAGCGCTTTGGAGATGCCGCCGGCCAGCACTGCGGCGTTGGTGGTCATGCCCGAGCCCATGAACGCGCTGAAAATATCGATCATGCCCAGCACCGTGCCCAACAAGCCCAGCAACGGGGCCATGGCGGCGATAGTGCCGAGGGCGTTGATGTAGCGTTCGAGCTCGTGAATCACGCGCGCGGCGGCCTCTTCGATGCACTCCTTCATGATCTCGCGACCATGCCTGGAGTTGGCCAGGCCCGCCGCCAGGATCTCGCCCAACGGCGAGTTGGCACGCAGTTCCTTGAGTTTGTCTTTATTGAGTTGCTTGTCCTTGATCCACACCCAGACCTGCCCGAGCAAGTGCTCCGGGGTCACACGGCTGGCTCGCAGGGTCCAGAGACGCTCGGCGGTGATCGCCATGGCCGCGATGGAACTCAGAATGATCGGCAGCATCATCCAGCCGCCGGATTTGACCAATTCCCACACAGTGACAGTCCCCTCGAAAAAGTGCGCCACTCTAACATAGGGGGTCGGCGCACCGAAGACCGTGATGTCGCATCCGGTCGGGCTTTAATAACGCTCGGTTATGGCATGGAACGCCAGAAACGCCGTTCCTGACGCATCGTCGACGCTGGCTTGAAGCGTCCGAGGTGCAGACGAATGGCACCCTGCTCAGCGCTGTCATGGATCGCCATGCCGCGTTTTATGTAGCGGGCCATGACCGTGGGATGCGGGTGACCGAAGGAATTGCCGTTGCCCCGTGAGATCAGCACCGCTTTGGGCTGCATCGCGGCGAGCAGCGCCATTGACGACGAACTGCGGCTGCCGTGGTGCGGCGCCTGCAGCCAGTCGGTGGGCACGGCCAGCGGACTGTCGAGCAGGGCTCGTTCGGCGGCGCTGTCGATATCACCCGTCAGCAGCAAGCGCTCGCCATTGGCTTCGATCTGCAGGACACAGGATTTTTGATTGCTGTCCGCGGCGGAAGGCCATTGCCAGAGCTGAAATCTCACGTCGTCCCAAGTCCAATGCCGGCCACTCTCGCAGGCCTCGGCGTGCAATTCGACGGGCAGCGCTTCGGGGTCGCCGCTGACCACTCGCGTCACCGACAAGCCCTGGGCAACTGCTCGCGCACCACCGGCGTGATCGGCGTCGGCATGGCTGAGCAACATCAGGTCGAGTCCGTTCACGCCCAGTTTGCGCAAGGTGGGCAGCACCACTCGCTCGCCGAGGTCGAAGTCGCCGAAGCGCGGGCCGGTGTCATACAACAGCGTGTGATGGCGGGTTCGCACCAGAATCGCCAACCCCTGACCGACATCCAGTTGCCAGACTTCGGCGATCCCCTCGGGCAACAGTGGCCGAGGAGGAAAAACCAGCAACAGCAACAGCGGCCAACCCAACGGGCGCAGCGGTACACCGCGCGGCATCAATAGCAGAACCGCGCCGAGGGTGCCCAGCGCCCATGTCCACAATGGAATCGCCACGGGCACCCACGCGGGCAATTGACCGGCCATCAACCCTAGGCCCTTGAACAGCCAGTCGATCAGCCCGCCCGCCAGCCACAGCAACCCCTCGCCCACATAAGGCAGCGGTAACAACAGGGTTCCCAGCAAGGCCGGCGGCAATACCAGCAAACTGATCCAGGGCACTGCAAGCAGATTGGCGACCGGCCCGCTGAGACTGATCGGCAATCCCAGCACCAGCAGCAACGGGCCCAGGCCGATTGCGATCAGCCATTGAGCGCGGGTCCAGGTTTGCCACCATCGCCAAGGGCCGAGACGACCGCCGAAGATGAAGATCAACACCGCCACCGCCGCGAAGGACAACCAGAAACCAGGCTGCAGACTCGCCAGCGGATCCAGCAACAACACCGCGTTGAGCGCCAGCAACAACGGCCACCAGGCACCGAGGTGGCGAAATCGCAGGCGCCATAACAGCACCAGCCCGATCATCACGCAGGCTCGCCGCACCGGCACTTCGAATCCCGCCAGCAGTCCGTAGCCGAGGGCAGCGGCGAACGCCAGTCCGCACGCCCATGGCAGCCACGGCAAGCGGTTCGGCCACATACCGTAGCGCGCCAGCCCGGCGATCAGCAGATACACCACGCCTGCCAGCAGACCGACGTGCTGCCCGGAAATCACCAGCAGGTGCAAGGTGCCGGTGTCTTGCAACACCTGCCAGTCCTCGCGACTCAGCCCGGCGCCATCCCCCAGCACCAGCGCCGTCAGTGCACCGGTCCGCCCGTGAGCGTCCACGGTTTGCAAGCGTTGGCGGATGCCATCGCGCCAGGCCCACCTGGCTTCGACAAGACGCTGGCCGTCCTTGACGGTCCCGGTTGCACCAATGCGTTGAGCCAGCAGCCAGGCGTCGTAATCGAAGGCATGGGGATTGAGCAGCCCGGCAGGACGCTTCAATTTCACCGCCAGCCGCCAGCGTTCGCCACTGTTGACCGGTGGTCCGTCGTACCAGGCCAGGCGCATCAGTGACGGCACCTTTGCCTGTCGCGACCGAGCGTCCGTCAGTTCGAAACGGACAACGCCTTCATTATTCTGCGGCAATCCCGTCACCCTGCCTTCGACCCAACGGGTTTCGCCATCGAGATTCGCCGACAGTCGATCATCCAGCGCCCACTGCGCATTCGCGCCAGCCCAACTGAAGCCGAACAGGAAAAACGCCAATGGATACGTCCGGAACGGAAGCACCATCAATCCCATTACGGGCAACACCAGCCATAACCAGACCGGCGGTAATACCGGCAAAAAACGCAGGGCCAGCAGACCCAACGCCAGCGCCATCATCCCTGTGCGCATACGCCCGTCCTTGAGAGTCCCCTCCTAGGCATAGCCGGCTCACGGCACGTGCATCGTTATTAATTGTCACAAAGTCTGAATGGGCGGCTCATAGAATCCAGACATACTTGCCGCCTTAACCGACCGAGAAGCCCTATGCCCCGGCGCTTATTCAAACGTTACATGCCAGACCCGACCAGCATCAGGGAACACAAATCCTTACGCTTTCTAGGCACTCTGCTGCATGACCCGAACCTCTGGCACCTCAACCGTCACTCGGTTGCGCGGGCCATGGCTGTTGGTTTGTTTGCGGCGTTCCTGCCGATTCCGTTGCAGATGCTGGTGGCAGCCATCCTCGCCATCGTCGTGCGGGGCAACATGCCCATTGCTGTCAGTCTGGTCTGGTTGACCAACCCGATCACCATGCCGGCCGTGTTCTTTTGTACCTATCAGACTGGGGCGTGGCTGATGGACGTGCCGGCTCGTCATCTGCCGGATGAGTTGACCTGGGAATGGATTAGCGGCGAGCTCTCTACGCTTTGGCAGCCGTTTTTGCTGGGTTCGGTGGTGGTGGGGCTAGTGTTGGGTGCGCTCGCCTATTGTTTGGTGATGATGTATTGGCGGTGGTGGGTGAGTCGGCAGTGGGCTCGGCGGAAGAAAAAACGGATGTTGTGAATGTTAAAAGGCCTCCGTGTTGGGAGGCCTTTTTTTTGGTGGACTGGTTTGGGGTACATATCCGTTTCTTCGGTAACGGCTGCTATTGGTTCCGCCCTTACGGCGGGTTACTTGGAAAAGCGCCAAGTAACCAAGCGCCTGCGCCCCTGACGTACGGTGCCTCGCTATGGCTCGGCATTCCCTCGCTCCGGTCCTGCTCCGTGGGCCCGCCGCCATCCATGCCGGGTTGCCCACTGCGCAGAACCTGCGCTCGGCCTTCCGACGGGGCAGATCAAGATCAAAAGCCAGATCAACAGCCAAAGCGAGGCGGCCTGATAGCCGACCTGATATTCGTCAAGGTCATCGGCGGTGAACACCAATGTCATGCCCGCCAAACATCCCCTGTGGGAGCTAGCCTGCTAGCGAAAAACGTCCAGACACCGCGTTCATTCAGACCGCACGCGTAATCGTTGACGTCCATCGCTAGCAGGCTAGCTCCCACAGGGGAATGCGCACAATCAAAGAGAAGGGCCGACCGGTAGGCCGCCTCGCGGTGCTGTGGCGGTAGTCGCCCCCTCGAGAGGCTTCGTTCCGGTTCTGCGCAGTGGGCAACCCGGCAAGGATGCCGGGTTAGCCGCCCCCGGCCATGGATGGCCGATGGCGGCGGGCCCACGGAGCAGGACCGGAACGAGGGCATGCCGAGCCTTAGCGAGGCACCGAACGAAAGGGGCAAAAGCGCTTGGTTACTTGGCGCTCTTCCAAGTAACCCGCCGTAAGGGCGGAACCATAAGCGGCCGTTACCGCAGAACCGGATATGTACTCAGCCCCAAGAGAGCTTAAGTACGCATCCCCCGCCCACTCACCAACAACCGCGCACAACCGATATACAACACCACCGTCGCCACCAGCATGAACGTAATCGCCACACTGATCCGGATATCCGAAACCCCAAGAATCCCGTACCGGAACGCATTGACCATATGCAGCACCGGATTCGCCAACGACACAGTCTGCCAAAACGGCGGCAACAACGAGATCGAGTAAAACACCCCGCCCAGGTAAGTCAGCGGCGTCAGCACAAACGTCGGAATGATCGAAATATCATCAAAGTTGCGCGCAAACACCGCATTGATGAACCCTAGGAGAGAGAAGATCGTCGCCGTCAGCACCACCACCAGAATGGTCACGCCCAGGTGATGCACCTGCAACTGAGTGAAGAACAGCGACAACAGCGTCACAATGAGCCCGACCATCAACCCGCGCAGCACGCCGCCCAGGGTGTAGCCGATCAGAATCGTGTGCGGCGACACTGGCGACACCATCAACTCTTCGATGGAACGCTGGAACTTGCTGCCGAAGAAACTCGACACCACGTTCCCATAAGAGTTGGTGATCACCGACATCATGATCAGCCCCGGCACGATGTATTCCATGTAGGTGAAACCACCCATGTCACCGATCTGCCGGCCGATCAGGTTACCGAAAATCACAAAGTACAAAACCATCGTGATCGCCGGCGGCAGCAGCGTCTGCGGCCAGATCCGGGTGAAGCGTTTGACCTCACGGTAAACGATGGTATTGAGGGCGACGAGGTTGGGTTGCAGCTCGGAACTCATACCGCCACCTTCGACAGATTTTTCTCCACCAGGGACACGAACAACTCCTCGAGGCGATTGGTTTTGTTACGCAGGCTCAGCACTTCGATGTTCTGTTGCGCAAGTTGAGTGAACAGCGCGGTGATGCCCATGGCCTTGTCGACCTGGACCTCCAGGGTATGACCGTCGAGCAACCGGGTCGGGTAACCCAGCAACTGCGGCGCAGCGCTCAGCGTGTTTTTCGTGTCGAGCAGGAAGGTTTCCACATGCAGCTGGCCGAGCAGCTGTTTCATGCTGGTGTTCTCGACGATGGTGCCGTGATCGATGATGCCGATATTGCGGCACAACTGCTCAGCCTCTTCCAGATAGTGCGTGGTGAGGATGATGGTGATGCCTTTCTGGTTCAGCTCTGTCAGGAACGTCCACATCGAACGACGCAGTTCGATGTCCACCCCGGCCGTCGGTTCGTCGAGGATCAGCAGGCGCGGTTCGTGAACCAGTGCGCGGGCGATCATCAGTCGACGCTTCATGCCGCCGGACAGCGAACGCGAAGGCACATCGCGCTTGTCCCACAGACCGAGCTGAGTCAGGTATTGCTCGGCGCGTTCCTTGGCGATTTTCGGCGGGATGCCGTAGTAACCCGCCTGAGTCACGACGATGTCGAAGGTTTTTTCGAACTGGTTGAAGTTGAATTCCTGGGGCACCACGCCGATGGAGCGCTTGAGCTGCGCAGGATTCTTGTCCAGGTCGTTGCCGAAGATGTTCACCGTGCCGCTGGTCTTATTCACCAGGGTCGAGAGAATGCCGATGGTCGTGGATTTGCCGGCGCCGTTCGGGCCGAGCAAAGCGAAAAAGTCACCTTCGGCGACGTCCAGATCGATACCACTCAGGGCCTGGAAACCGTTGCCGTAGGTTTTGGTTAGCTGCCGGATGGACAGAGCGGAACTCATATCGGATTTACGCACCAAGAAGGGAAGAAAGGGATCAATAAGGGCGGGCGGCGAACACTGCAACCGCGGCGCATGAGCGCAATGGTGCTTGTCGCCGCCACACAAGTACAGTCAAGTGTGTCGATAGTGAGTATTAAGTCAACGCGGTCATGACGGCTTTCTTGTACGCCGGACGCTGCTTCAGTCGCGCATACCAGGCTTGCAGATGAGGCTGCGGCGCACGCTCGATCGGCATCTCGAACCAGGCATAAATGAAGCTGCCGAGGGGAATGTCGCCCATACCGATTTCATCGCCGGACAAGTACGGTTTGGCCGCCAGTGCCTGATCGGCCATCGCCAGCAGATCGTTGCATTCCTTGATCGCGGCGTGAATGGCCGGCCAGTCCTGCTTGTCTTCCGGCGTGCGCAAGACACCCCAGAACACCGTGCGGAATGGGCCGGCAAAACTTGAAGTCGTCCAGTCCATCCATTTGTCAGCAGCGGCGCGCAATTTCAGATCCGCCGGATACCAATGGGTATCGCTGGCGTGAAGGGCCATCAGGTAACGCACGATGGCGTTGGATTCCCACAGCACGAAGCCGTCGTCCTCGATGACCGGCACACGGCCGTTGGGGTTCATCGCGCGGTACTCCGGCGTGTCGACGACACCAAAGGCACCGCCCGCATCGATGGCCTCATAGGCCAGGTCCAGTTCCTCGGCGGCCCACAAAGGTTTTCTGACATTCGACGAATTTTTCCGACCCCAGATCTTCAGCATGACCGCCTCTTTATGGATGAATGCGCAGGCAGCATACGCCGGATCAGGAGCGACTCAAATCGCTCTGCATGTCACCCAGCAGCGGCGGCAGCTGTTCGCTGAACAGATGCGGGTAGCACTTTTCCAGGTGCTCGAAAAAGAACGTTTCCGGCACGTCGGTGAACTGGCCGTGGTCGATCAGGTATTCCATCAATTGCTCGCCGTCGCGATTGAAGGGGTGGAAAACACTGTCATTGATCCCGTCGAACTCCAGCGGTGCAACGTTGAACAGTTCGCAGAGTTTCTGGTTGAACGCCGGCGTGGCTTTGACCCAGCGATCGTTCAGGTACAACTCTGTATAACCATGCATGGCGAACACGTCGCTCTTGAGCAATTCCAGCAAACGCGGGGTCGACAAATGATTGCGCACATCCGCCAGACCGATCCGCGCGGGAATCCCGCAATGCCGGGCCGCACCTGCCAGCAGCGTGGCTTTGGGCACGCAATAACTTTCCCCGGCCGCCAGCGCATAACTGCCACGCAAGGTGTCTGGGTCGCGGCTGAACGTATAAGGGTTGTAACGTACGGCCTCGCGCACCGCGTAATAAAGATTGATCGCCTGCTCGAGCGGTTCGCGACTATTGCCACGATGTTTTTCGGCGAACTCCACCACCGACGGGTGGTCACTATCGATGAAGCGGCCGGGACGCAGATACTCGTGCATGAAGACAATCTCCTGGGGAAGCCACGAGTCTAGCGACAGGTTCAGCACAGAGATAACGACGTTTCGGCCAAACATGGACGCTTTGTCGCCCGCCCAGCGAACGATCTGGCCCGGTACCAACCGGTCCTGCAAAACTCATCGAAGTTTCCCACGATTTCAATCACATCGCTCTGACCACCCTGTTTTGCGGATGCCGTCTAAGCTCTGAAGGTTGTTTTTGCCCTTGTTTCACGGAGGATTAAATATGCTGCTGTTGTGGATACTGGTTCTGGTTGTCGGGATTGCGTATTTAGCCCACCGCCGTATCGCCCCGCTGCCCGCCCTGTGCATCGTTGCCGTTTATGTGGTGGCAATGGGCGCCTTCAGCCGCTCCCCAGGCTGGTTGCTGCTGGTGCTGTGGGTGTTGATCGCGGCTGTCGCGGCGCCTTTGTTGCTGCCCGACCTGCGCCGTAAATACTTCAGCGCGCCGCTGTTCAGCTGGTTCCAGAAAACCCTGCCGCCGATGTCGGAAACCGAGCGCGATGCGATCGACGCCGGCACGGTGTGGTGGGACGGCGAACTGTTCAGCGGCCGGCCGGACTGGGACAAACTGCTGTCCTACCCAAAAGCTCAATTAACCGAAGAGGAACAGGCCTTCATCGACGGCCCGACCGACGAACTCTGCGCGATGGTCAGCGACTGGCAGATCGGGCAAGACATGGACCTGCCGCCAGAGGCCTGGGCCCACATCAAGCAGAACGGTTTCTTCGCCCTGATCATTCCCAAGGAGTACGGTGGCAAGGGTTTTTCCGCCTATGCCCACTCCCAGGTGGCCATGAAACTGGCGACCCGCAGCGGTGACCTCGCGTCCACCGTGATGGTCCCCAACTCCCTCGGCCCGGCCGAGCTGTTACTGCATTACGGCACCGACGAACAACGCAACCATTACCTGCCACGTCTGGCACGCGGCGATGACATTCCGTGTTTCGCATTGACCGGGCCACTGGCCGGCTCCGATGCCGGCTCGATGCCCGACACCGGGGTGATCTGCAGAGGTGAATGGGAAGGCAAGGAAACCCTCGGCCTGCGCCTGAACTGGGAAAAGCGTTACATCACGCTAGGGCCGGTCGCCACCCTCCTCGGCCTGGCGTTCAAGGCGTATGACCCGGATCACCTGTTGGGTGATGAAGAAGACTTGGGCATCAGCCTGGCGCTGATCCCGACCGACACCGCCGGTGTTGAAATCGGCCGTCGTCATCTGCCATTGGGCGCTGCGTTCATGAACGGCCCGAACTCCGGCAAGGACGTGTTCATTCCACTGGACTTCCTCATCGGCGGCCAGGACATGCTCGGCAAAGGCTGGATGATGCTGATGAACTGCCTGTCGGTCGGGCGCTCGATTTCGTTGCCTGCGGTGGGTACCGGCGCGGCGAAGTTCACCAGCCTGGTGACCGGTCAGTACGCGCAGATTCGTGAGCAGTTCAACGTGCCGTTGTCGGCGTTCGAGGGTATTCAGGAAGCCATGGCGCGCATCGGCGGCAATGCCTGGATGATGGACGCGGCGCGGATGCTCACCGCCAACGCGGTGGACCTGGGCGAGAAACCGTCGGTGCTGTCGGCGATTCTCAAGTATCACCTCACCGAGCGCGGCCGCGAGTGCATCAGCCACGCCATGGACGTTCATGGCGGCAAGGCGATCATCATGGGGCCGAACAATTACCTCGGTCGCAGCTGGAATGGCGCGCCGATCTTCATCACCGTGGAAGGCGCGAACATCCTCTCGCGCAACCTGATGATCTTCGGCCAGGGCGCGATTCGCTGCCATCCCTTCGTCCTGAAAGAAATGGCCCTTGCCGGTCGTGAGGACAAGGATCAGGCCCTCACCGAATTCGACGGCCTGCTGCTCAGGCACATCGGTTTTGCCGTGAGCAATGCTGCCAGCACGTTGGTGCTGAACCTGGGTTTCGGCCACTTCGAACATGCACCGGGAGACAAGCTCAGCCAGGGTTACTTCCGTGCGCTTAACCGTCAGGCTGCTGCGTTCGCCATGCTCGCCGACTTGAGCATGATGCTGCTCGGCGGTGAACTGAAACGTCGCGAACGCCTGTCGGCGCGTCTGGGGGATGTGCTCAGCAACCTGTACCTCGCTTCCGCCGCGCTCAAGCGTTATCACGACCTTGATTCACCCGGGCACATGGCGCCGCTGTTCACCTGGGCCATGGAAGAAAGCCTTGGTCAGTCGGAACGTGCACTGGATGAATTGCTGACCAACTTCCCGAACAAGGTGCTGGGTTGCCTGCTGCGTGTGATCGTGTTCCCGTTCGGTCGCCGGCACAAAGGGCCATCGGACAAACTCGGTGCCGAAGTGGCCGCAGTGATTGGCCGGGCCAAAGGCGATCCGACCCTGGAGGAATTGCTCGGTGGTTGCTTCCGTCCGCAATCGGCCGATGACGCCGTGGGTGCCCTGCAACACGCCTGCGACTTGTTGAACGCGGCGCAGGCCGTGCAGAAAAAACTGCATGTGGCGCTCAAAAGCGGTCAGGTCAAACCGGTTGCCGGGGAAAACGTCATCGATGCCGCACTGGAAGCTGGGGTGTTGCAGCCGGTGGAAGCGCAGAAACTGCGTGATGCCGAAGTGGCGCGGCGCAAGGTGATCGATGTCGATGATTTCGACAAAGAGGAGCTGGTGCTGGCGGCAGGAAAAGTCCGCTGATCCAGCCAGCCATGTAAAAAGGTGCGCGGGAGCTTTATACTCCCGCGCCCGTTTTGCTCTTGAGGACTTATCTCGTGTCCAACGTCGTTGCCGATCATCTCGTCTTGCTTGACCACTTGCGCAGCATCCTGGTCGCCGTGGGTGAGGCCGAACAGGTTCCCGAAGAAAGCCATGCCTTGTTCCTGGAGCGCTTCGATGAACTGCGTGCGTTGCTGCCGGTCGACCCGATCGAAAGCCAATACCTGGGCCAGGACATTCTGTGCCAGGTGATCACCCGTTACCCGCAAATCGCCCACCTGGTCCCCCGCGACCTGTTGTGGTACTTCGCCGGTGACTGCCTGCATTACATGCCCGATGATGAAATCGACTTGTACCAGGCGCTGGAAGAACGTCGCTTCGAAGCTGAACAGAACGACGAACCGTTTGACTGGAATCAGGAAAAACAGCTGCTGGCGATGTCGAACGATGACAGCAAGCACTGATTGCGGATCAGAAATACAGAAGGCCCGCATGGTTAAACATGCGGGCCTTTTTTTGTGGCATTGACGAGTGATGTGGTGTCTGGGCGGACGCCTTCGCGGGCAAGTCGGATCGCCGCGATGGCGTCCCTCAAAGCAACCCATCACTTTCAGGTAACTCATACTCCGCCGCAACCTTGCCCGACGCCCCGGGCTTCCCCGGCTTGCTCAACGTCGGCTCCTTCTCCAGACACTCCACCAGATAATCGATCAACACCCGCAGCTTCGGCGGCAGGTAACGGGTCGGCGAATGCAGCAGCCAAGCACCGCCGTGGTACGACGCCAGAAACGTCCAGTCCGGCAGCACCTGCACAATCAAGCCCTGCTCCAGCGCATAACGCGCTGTGAAGTACGGCAAACTGCCAATCCCGATGTGCTGCAACACCGCACCCAATCGCACGCCGGTGTGATTGGCGGCATAACGCCCGCGCACACCGACGGTGACAGCCTTGGTGCCTTTCTTGAATTTCCATCGCGCATCACTCGGCGTTTCGCCCAGGTAAATGCAGCTGTGGTTGAGCAAGTCGTGGGGATGAGTCGGCGTGCCGTGCTCGGCCAGATACTGCGGCGTTGCGCAGAGCAAATGGTCAATGGTCAACAATTGCCGTCCCACAAGCCCGGCCGGGGGGCGGTCGGTAATACGAATCGCCAGATCGACGTTGTCATCGATCAAATCCACCTGACGGTCTTCGAGTAACAGCTCCACATCCACTTTGGGATAACGCCGCAGAAATTCCGGCATATGCGGATGAATCACGAATCGCCCTACGGCTTTGGGCACGCTGACTCGAACAAGTCCTTCCGCTTCATGGGTGAACTGGCCACTGATTTCCATCACCGATTTGGCCGCGCTCACCATCTCCTGGCAACGCTTGAATACTTCCTCGCCACCGTCGCTCAGCCGCAGCTTGCGCGTGGTGCGTTGCAGCAGACGGGTGGCGAGCGCCTTCTCCAGACGCGAAATGCTGCGGCTGACCGCCGAAGGTGAAGAGCCCAACTGACGCGCCGCTTCGGAGAAGCTTCCGGTCTCGACAACCTTGACGAAAATCGCCATTTCACCCAGCAACGGCAGTGGAAGATTTATGCTCACGGTGCAACAGTCCTTTGATGTTTGAACGGATTATCACGCAATTCCACGCTTCATATAATAAAAAACAGAATCTTTAATGAGGGCATGGAATATGACGCTTCGCCTCTTTTTCCATAGTGATGACCTCAAGGCCAACGTGGAAGTACTGGAATGCACGCCTCACGAGAACGAGTTCGCCGTGGAGTTGCGCGCAACACTGTTTCACCCTCAGGGCGGCGGACAGCCGTTTGACACCGGCTGGATAGGCGAAAGCCAGGTCTTGCGCGTGGCACAGGATCCGGACCGGATCATCCATTTCGTCGACCGCCCGGTAAATCCCGGCATGACCCAGATTCGCGTCGATGAGGCACGTCGTCAGTTCAATACGCGGATGCATTCCGCCGGCCATCTGATCGGCCATTTCGTACAGGCCATGGGCTGGATGCCGATCAAGGCTCATCACTGGCCGGGCGAAGGACGTGTGCAGTTCAAACCGGCGGACTCCGCACAGGAAGTTGATGCCCAAACCGTCGGGTTCGGTATTGAACAGTGGATCGCCCATGACCTGCCGCGTCTGACATCGCTGCGCGAAGGCGCCCGGGAAATCGGTTTCGGTGAACTGCCTGCCTACGGCTGTGGCGGCACCCATGTACGTAGCCTGAAGGATTTGGGCACGGTCACGATCGCTTCTGTTTCGCAGAAGAAAGGAACGCTGTCAGTCCACTACAGCGTGGATTGAGCAAGTGGGCGATGCCGAACCCGGCCTCGCCTGGCGCCGGGGAGCCTGCATTCGCAGGTTCCGTTGACTATCCGATAGATGGACCTGAACCATGATGCTTGACGTCGAGCGTCTCGATGAGACGTGCATAAAAAAACTGGCCAACGAAGAAGTCCTCGCCATCCGGGTCAAAGGCTTCCTGCCCCCGCCTCTGGCGATTCAGATCGGCGACAAGATTCTCGCGCCCGGCTTTGAAGGCTATATCAACGCGCCGAGCATCGGTCGAATCGGCATGGCGTTTTATGAAGCAGAAAACCAGCCACTGCTGATCGAGGATTATTTCGAACGCGCCACACGCAACATCGCGGAATTACGCAATCGTTGCGCGCCCTATTCGTCCCCGGTCGACACTTTGCGTTGCATGCTCGATGAGTCCTGGCCGGCGGGCGCGCATCTGGAAAACCTCTACGGTCGCAAGATGTACGTCGGGCTGTCCCGGGTGGTGAAACCGGGCGTGTGTTTTCTGGCCCACCACGACATTTTCGCCAAGGACGCCCCGGACAGTTTTCAGGCCAAAAGCCTCGACGCGCAGTTCGCCTGCAATGTGTACCTGAATATGCCCACCGAGGGCGGCGCACTGCAGATGTGGGACCACGACATTTCCCCGGACCAGTTCGACGAAATGCGCGGCGACAGTTACGGCATCGATCCGGCGCTGCTCGGCACTCCGGTCCTGGAGGTCTGCCCCAAGCCGGGTGATTTCATCATGTTCAATTCGCGCTGCATGCACTCGGTGACACCGGGTGTGGCCGATCCGCGCTTGAGCCTTTCATTCTTTGTCGGCTATCGCGGCAATGCTTCACCCCTTACGTTCTGGAGTTGAGATGCAGTATTCGAATTACCTGGGCGAGTTTCTGGCGCTGGCGACTATCCACTTTCTGGCCGTGGTCGCACCTGGGCCGGACTTTGCGGTCACCATCCGCCAGAGCGTGCGTTTCGGTCGAGGGGTGGGGATCTGTACGGCGCTCGGCATCGGCGCGGGCATTTCCGTGCATGTGCTTTACACCCTGCTCGGCGTCGGCGCATTGATGCACACCACACCCTGGCTGTTGACGGTGGCCAAGGTCGTGGGCGGCGCCTACATCCTGTACCTCGGCGTCAGTCTGTTGCGCAGCCAACCCAAATCGGTGCTGGAGGGTGAAAAGGAAGCAGACGAACCGATGGTCGAGCAAACGCTGCTGAAGGCGTTCACCACCGGGTTCCTGACGAATGCCACCAATCCCAAGGCCACGCTGTTTTTCCTGGCGATCTTCACCACCCTCATCAGCGCCACGACACCGCTTAACATTCAGGCGCTCTACGGCATCTGGATGTGTTTCGTGAACGCGTTGTGGTTTGTGATCGTCGCGCTGTTTTTTTCCAGCGTCCGGGTGCGCGTGCTGTTCATGCGCATGGGGCACTGGTTTGAACGCACCATGGGGGTGATTCTGATTCTGTTCGCGGGGCGCCTGATCCTGTCGATGTAAAAAAGCGCCCATGAAAAAGGCCCGCTCAGTCTGACTGGCGGGCCTTTTGGCTGGCTCGGATACAAATCACGCGCAAACAAAAACGCCGCTCAATGAGCGGCGTTTTTGTGAATTTGGAGCGGGAAACGAGACTCGAACTCGCGACCCCGACCTTGGCAAGGTCGTGCTCTACCAACTGAGCTATTCCCGCAAATGGCGTCCCCTAGGGGACTCGAACCCCTGTTACCGCCGTGAAAGGGCGGTGTCCTAGGCCACTAGACGAAGGGGACACGCTGCCCGGAACACATGGTGTGTGTTTCGGTGCCCAGACCCGCATCCGAAGACTTGGTTCTGGTTTCACTCAGCCCTGCCCGAAAGCAACGCTGTTTAAAATTGGAGCGGGAAACGAGACTCGAACTCGCGACCCCGACCTTGGCAAGGTCGTGCTCTACCAACTGAGCTATTCCCGCATATTGGCGTCCCCTAGGGGACTCGAACCCCTGTTACCGCCGTGAAAGGGCGGTGTCCTAGGCCACTAGACGAAGGGGACACACGTACAACATTCACTCCCTACCGCGTTTCGCTGTGTGCTTTACGCTGTAAGTGGCGCGCATTCTATGGATGGATTGAGGGGTCGTCAACCCCCAGATATAAATTTATTTAAATCAATGACTTCGCCCTGCTTTGGGCGGTGAATACGGCTTTTTGGTCGTCCGGAGTTTGACGCCTATATTCTGACACCCGCCAAGACGTTATAGTCCACCCACGTAGCAGATGATGGCAATGTGCACCTCACACGCTATTACTTATATAAGCAGCGTTGCGGTCGATACAGACTGAAGGATGTTCGATCCAACCCGTCGAGCGGCCCTATGCGCTCCCATGCCAAGCCACTACACTCGCACGCGAATCCCATAAAGAGGTCTTACCGGTGACACCACTCATGATCACCCTGCTAGTCGTAGCCGGGATCGCACTATTGATCGCCATTGGGTACATGAACCATGTGGTGGAAAACAATAAACTGGAAAGGGCCCGCACCAAGGTTGAACTCAACGACCGCCTGCGCCGCTGCGGCGAAATCACCGAGACCTTTCCTGGCCAACTGATGACACCGGCTCTCAAGCTGCTGTTGACCCGCCTGGAGCTGAACGTTTGCCAGCGCCTGTTGAACCTCGAAAAGTCCAGCGCCAACCTCAAGGTGCGCATCAGTGAACTGAACACCCTGGTCGCCCAAGGTGAATCGATCCCGGTCAACAACCCGCCGGCACCGATCCAGACCGAAGCCAAAGCCAAGGACGTACGCTTCCTGCTCGAAGCCCTGCACGGCCAGATCACCCGCGCGGCACAGGACGGCTTCCTGCCGCCCAACGAAGCCAAACGCTGGATCCGCGAAGTTCGCCACATCCTGGTCCTGCTGCACATCGAGTTCTTCAACAACCTCGGCCAGCACTCCCTGCAACAGAACCAGCCTGGCCAGGCTCGCCTGGCATTCGAACGCGGCGTGCAGTACCTGCGTAAACAGCAGGAACCTCAGGTCTACGCCGAACAGCTCGAATACCTGGAAAAGCTCCTGGCCCGTGCAAACGCACAAGTCATGGACAACATTGCGCCGGTTGAAGGTGAAGTGAACCAGTTGACCGAAGGCCTCAAGGACGTCGAGGCGGATGCGGACTGGAAGAAGAAAGTGATTTACGACTGATCGGAACTGTTGAGAAGAAACCACCTGAAGAGGTGGTTTTTTTTGCGCTGAGTTTGACGGGCAATTACATCCGAAAAAATGGTCGTCTGTCAGACCGCCATCGCTGGCAGGCCAGCTCCCACAGGGATTCCGGTACATCCACGAGAACAGGTCGGCTGTCAGGCCGCCTTCGCGAGCAAGCTCAGCTCCTACAATAGCGGATCGGCGTACACCAACCAAACCACGAGGCCGAGCGTTAGCTCGCCTCGCCAGCTTTTGATCTGCCCGCCCCTTCGGGAGGCTGAGTGGAGGTTCTGCGCAGTGGGCAACCCGGCATGGATGGCCGATGGCGGCGGGCCGACGGAGCAGGACCGGAGCGAAGGAACGCCGAGCCTAAGCGAGGGGCCGGACGCTGGGGCGAAGCCTTTTGCTTACTTTTCTGCGTTTGGAAAAGTGACTCGCCGTAAGGGCCAGCCCTTTCAAGGTGTTTTCTTTTTAGAAGCCTTAAGCACGCGATCCGTCGACACATGAGCATGTGCAGACTTGCCCTCCAGCCATTCCCTGGGCTTGGCGATCTTCGGACCGCGTACGCTTTTGGCGACCTGTTTGGGTTTGATCATTCTGGCCAGCGCCAACAGGCGTTGAGGCAGAGTTTCTGAGCTCGATTGAAGTAATAGGACATCCGAGGGCAGCGCGATCTGCATACCCTCAAATCCACTGCGTACTTGTACCGCCAAGTGGAACGTCGAGGCTTCCCAGCCTTCGGCCTGAGTCTCGCGATGGGCTTGCTCCACACTGCGTTTGAGAACGGCCAAAACGTTATAGGCCAACACCGCCGAAGCAAAGCCCAGTAAGGCCGCGCGGGGAGAACCGAGGCTTTCTATCTCGCTGTCCAGCACCGATTCGAGACGCTGAAACATTCCCTCGATACTCCAGCGGCGACGGTACAAATCGGCGATCTGCTCGGCGCTGATGCTCTCGGGCAGATTGCTCCAGAACCACATCACAGAGTCGCCTGATTCGGTCGGTGCTTGCAGGTTCAGCTCAACTCGGCGCCAGCGGTGGCCACCTTTGAGCTCGATCGTTTGTTCGCGCACTGTTCCGGCCTCGACTGGCACCGGTTCTTGCCAGTCGCTTTCCTGAATCAGGCGTGGATGTTTGCTGGGCTGGCGAATAATGAACGAGGCGCGCGCTTCCTCGCAGGCTTGCATGACGGGCAGCGTGCAATAAAGCCGATTAGCCATCCACAGCTGTCCTTCACTGGCGCGAGCCAACAAGGGCAGCACGCTGACGCGCTCACTCGCGTAGGCGTCCTCGCAAGGCTGCAAATCGACAATCTGATCCAGGTCCGGGTCATAGACCACTACCGAAAAACCCGGCCGAGCTGCACCTCGCTCACGCCGTAGTGCCCCCAAGCGCTTTTCGGTAGAAGGCAGGTGATTACCGTCAACAATGCGCAATTGCCAGCCAGGCAAAATCGCTGAACAGCCCAGCTCTTTTATCGTCGGCGCCAAACGCTCTGCGCTGCCGGTGACCAAGGCCCGCAGCAATGCGGGCTCTGTGCGACTGACCTTGTCATAAAGCGCCGCCAAGGTGACCGGTAGATCCTCCATCTGACGTGCAGCGGCATGCAAGGAAGAACGCAAACCTAATGAAACCAGGGACATCAGCTCAACGATGGTCGAAAACAATAGCTCGCGCGGGTATTGGCGTTGACGGTGTTCTTCGAACACCTGATCGACCCATTCGGCAGGAACAGCCTGCTCCAGTATCGGCCCAACGGACATTGATCTATCGCGAGTACGGTTTGACGCCATCAATGCGCAGGCGCTGGATGCTTGCGAGCGCTGGGAGGATCCACACTTTTTATGGGATGAGGTCACAGGATGGTAAGCAAAGGAGCCTTTGTCTCTGGATGTCGCCATCTGGTTCGAAGAGGAACTGTGCGGACTATGCTTCGCGAATCCGAACAACAGTCGGCAACGAATCCGCATCGTGCGATTGGAAGGGCGACCGCGGGAAGCACATCCTTTAAAAAACCGCATTGCCGCCCTGGCTGTTTCGGCCATCGAACATTACGCCCTGATTATCGGTAGTAGATTCATCGAAGTACAGGAACCGCTGGAAGGTGCAATTCCTATTTATAAACGTCTCGACTTCAACGAAGACGCTGAAGGTCGACTTGTCAAAACAGTGGAGAGCCTAGTATCGTGAAAACTGTTCAATTAATGACCGATAACGGAGGAAATATGCACGGAGTCATCAGAAATCCCCGTATAAGAAAACGTTCCTCCGCTCAGGAAAACAAGCCTGTTAAAGTAGAACTGACGGCCAGTCAGCGGCGCCTTTTACAGGTCCTTGCGACGGGGGTCGAAGGTGAACCTGACGTGCTCGCCGGGCGACCATAACTTCGGCGAAAAAAAACCGCTTCAATGAGCGGTTTTTCATTTCTTGCCCGGAATCACCCAAACAACCAATACCCCAACAACATCAACACCACCACCGCCAGCACCGGTCGCAACACGCGGTAAGCCTTGGGGTTGCGACGCTTCCACTGCTTGACCACACCACTGACCTTGTCGCTGGAATTCTTGCTCCAGGCATAGGCCTTGTTGATCCCGCCAACCCGCTCATCGTCGAGGTTTTGCGACGCTGTGGCGCGACCGAGCAAGCCGCTGATCCAGCGGTTGAGGCGAGTCATCAGTCGGTTGCTCAGCGGACGTTCGATGTCGCAGAACAAAATGACCCGAGTCTTCTCGGTTTCGTTCTTGACCCAGTGCACGTAGGTTTCATCGAACATCACATCTTCACCGTCACGCCAGGCGTAAACCTGACCGTCGACGAAAATGCGGCAATCATCGGAGTTCGGAGTCGACAGCCCCAAGTGATAGCGTAGGGAACCGGCAAACGGATCGCGGTGCGGGTTGAGATGACTGCCACCGGGCAGCAACGCGAACATGGCGCCTTTGACGTTGGGAATGCTGCTGACGAGCGCCACGGTTTTCGGGCACAGCGCTTCGGCGGATGGCAGGGGTTTGTCGTACCACTTGAGGTAGAAACGCTTCCAGCCCTTCTTGAAGAATGAGCCAAACCCGGCGTCGTTGTTCTTTTCGGCAGCGCGAATGTAGCCCTCGTCGAACAGGTGCATCGCTTCGTCGCGGATGACTTCCCAGTTGTCCTTGAGCACGTCCAGTTCGGGGAATTTGCTGCGGTCCAGATAAGGCCTGGAGGGCACGCTGGAGAACAGGTACATCAAGGCGTTATAAGGCGCGAACAGCGCGGAGTGGTTGACGAACTGACGCAGGACCGGCAAACGCGCCTTGCCGCGCAAATGCACATAAAGAGTACTGCCCACGAACAGCAGCAACAGCGACGCCTTCGCGGCAAAGGAAAAGGTCATCAACAACTCCTTGAGAAAAAACAACTCTGCACAACGCCATTTACCCGACGTGGCCGCCGGCCATGATAAACATTACCGGCTTCGGGAAAAACCCGCATAACTCAACATTCAGTGTTAAGAATTGTGCAATAAAGCACTTCTTAACATACCTCTCCTGAACAGGGGCTGACCCGAATCAACCCCCACTCCACGATCAAAAAATCGTCGTCTACTGCTGATTCTCCTGTTCGGTAAACAGATCACTGAACAGCATGCTCGACAGGTAGCGTTCGCCAGAATCGGGCAGGATCACCACGATCGTCTTGCCCTGCATTTCCGGGGTTTCCGCCAGGCGTACAGCCACAGCCATGGCAGCACCACAAGAGATACCGCACAAAATGCCTTCTTCCTGCATCAAGCGCAGGGCCATGGCCTTGGATTCATCGTCGGTCACCAGTTCGACACGGTCCACAATCGACAGGTCCAGGTTCTTCGGTACAAAACCGGCGCCGATCCCCTGAATCTTGTGCGGGCTCGGTTTGATTTCTTCACCGGCCAGCTTCTGTGTAATCACCGGCGAAACCAGCGGTTCAACCGCCACGGAAAGAATCGGTTTGCCCTGGGTATTCTTGATATACCGCGAAACTCCGGTAATGGTTCCACCCGTTCCAACCCCTGCCACCAGCACATCGACCGCGCCGTCGGTGTCGTTCCAGATTTCCGGACCGGTGGTTTTCTCGTGGATGGCCGGGTTGGCCGGGTTCTCGAACTGCGCCGGCATGAAGTAGAGGGACGGGGCGCTGGCGACGATCTCCGCAGCCTTTTCGATCGCGCCCTTCATGCCTTTGGCCGGCTCGGTCAGCACCAGTTCGGCGCCCAGCGCCTTGAGCACTTTGCGACGCTCAATGCTCATGGACGCCGGCATGGTCAACATCAGCTTGTAGCCCCGTGCAGCGGCAACGAACGCCAGACCAATGCCGGTATTGCCGGAAGTGGGCTCGACGATGGTCATGCCAGGCTTGAGTTTGCCGGTGCTTTCGGCGTCCCAGATCATGTTCGCTCCGATCCGGCACTTGACCGAATAACCGGGATTGCGCCCCTCGATCTTGGCCAGGATGGTCACGCCGCGCGGAGCGATGCGGTTGATCTGCACCAGCGGCGTATTGCCGATGGAATGGGCGTTGTCAGCAAAAATACGGCTCATGGCTGGGTCCTTATGCAGCGTTGAATTAGCCCTTCACGGTATGCCTGTTGCCCGTGGTCGTCCAGTCGGGTCGAACGTCCGCTGACCACCGCAGTCAATGGTCTTACATCGCCAGAGATTTTCCATCATGAAACGTCGATACAGCTGGCCCCTGTGGACCCTCGTCGGCCTCGTTGTGCTACTGATTACCTTGCATGTTGCCCTGCCCTACATGGTGCGTGACTACCTGAACGACAAGCTCGCCGACATGGGCGACTACCGTGGACAGATCACCGACGTAGACCTGGCTCTGTGGCGAGGTGCCTACAAAATCAACGGGCTGAAAATCGTCAAGGTCGATGGCAAGGTCCCGGTGCCCTTCGTCAATGCGCCGTTGATCGACCTTTCTGTCAGCTGGCATTCGCTCTTGTACGACCACGCGGTGGTGGCCAAGGTGCAGTTCTTCAACCCTGAGGTGAACTTCGTCGACGGCGGCGCCAACAAGCAAAACTCGCAAACCGGTCAGGGTACCGACTGGCGTGCGCAATTGAGCAAACTGGCGCCGATCACCTTCGACGAAATACGAATCTTCGACGGCAAGATCAGCTTTCGAAACTTCAATTCCAAGCCCCCCGTCAACATGAATGCGACCCAGGTCAACGCCAGCATTTACAACCTGACCAACGTCGCCGACAAAGACGGCAAGCGCGACGCACGCTTCGAAGGTAAAGCGCTGTTGCTGGACCACGCGCCACTGGAAACCACCGCAACTTTCGACCCGCTGAGTAACTTTGAGGACTTCGAGTTCCGCCTGCGGGCCAGGAACATCCAGCTCAAGCGCATGAACGACTTCGCCTCGGCCTATGGCAAGTTCGATTTCAATGCCGGTCACGGCGATGTGGTGATTGAAGCGCAAGCGAAAAAGGCCAAATTGACCGGCTACATCAAACCGCTGTTAAAGGACGTCGACGTGTTTAATTGGCAGCAGGATGTGGAAAACAAGGATAAAGGGATTTTCCGCTCCATTTGGGAAGCCATCGTCGGTGGAACCGAAAACGTGCTGAAAAACCAGGGCAAGAATCAGTTTGCGACGCGCGTGGAACTGAGCGGAAATGTGCATCGACAAGATATCAGCGCGTTCCAGGCGTTTTTGCAGATATTGCGTAACGGTTTCGTTCAAGCCTTCAATGCCCGATATGAGCGGTCGAAGCCAGATAACAGTTAAGGTCTGCGCGTAACGGTATAGCGGCCGGTTTCTTCGGCCGCACGCGTCGGGTTTGATTGCTGCTGCAAAGAATCCCAGCCCAGACAGGCCAGGGCCAATGATCGGGGCACGGCTTCACGACCACTGCTGTAGCGGGTGATGCTGCGAGCGCTGACCCCCAACGCTTCGGCCGCCTGATTGAGCGGCAATCCGGTACGCGCACGCCAGTCGATGAAGATCCGGGTGTTTTCATCCGCTGCGTTCTGCGCGAGCGCGTCCAGATACACAGTGTCTGCGCCGATCTGGATATCCTGCTCAGACCACTCGACACTCCAGCCATCATCGCCCAGGGTTGCACCGTCGAAAGCACCCGCCTCCAGCAATGGTTGCAATCCTGGATAGGTACGCAGGTCACGGCTCAAATCGAGCGTCAGTTGCTGACCGTCGATAAATGTCAGCGCCAAACGGTAATCCGGCAAGGCCTGCACGGCAGACAACCGTGGTCGTTTCATGGGTAACATCGTTTCCAGTCCTCCAGCAATTGCACCTGATGGGCCCTGACCCAATTTCAGCTTCTTTGATGAGAGACTGTGGGAGCTCGCTCGCGATGGTGGCAAAGATAACGCGGGGTGTCTGAATCAACGAGGCGCCCGATCGTTCATCGCGAGCAAGCTCGCTCCTACAGTCACATCCAGCCCGCCACCGGTCAGGTGGCGGTGGGTGATCCTTCTCGCGCAACTGAATACGGTACGTATCGCGAAATCGATATTTAGTAGACATGCTCCGCAAGCTATCGCCAAAATGGCGATAGCTCAATACTGGCCAGCAGCCGAAACCGAGTCAAGATGTGACGCCCCATTCAGAGACTGAATAAGCCGTCTGCGTTCACAGTCGACCGGGCAGCGCGTTATAGTCGGGTACTACAATTATTGCGCCCCGCCCTGCCCCGTCAGGTCGGCGTTACCGTTCGAGGATTAGCAGATGAAGTTCGAAGGCACCCAGGCCTACGTCGCCACCGATGACCTGAAGCTGGCGGTCAACGCCGCCATCACCCTGGAGCGTCCGCTGCTGGTCAAGGGCGAGCCAGGCACCGGCAAGACCATGCTGGCCGAGCAGCTGGCGGGGTCCTTCGGCGCCAAGCTGATCACCTGGCACATCAAGTCCACCACCAAGGCGCATCAGGGCCTGTACGAGTACGACGCGGTCAGCCGCCTGCGCGATTCGCAGCTGGGCACGGAAAAGGTCCACGACGTTCGTAATTACCTGAAAAAGGGCAAGCTCTGGGAGGCTTTCGAGTCTGAAGAGCGGGTGATTCTGCTGATCGATGAAATCGACAAGGCCGACATCGAGTTCCCGAACGACCTGCTGCAAGAACTCGACAAGATGGAGTTCTACGTTTACGAGATCGACGAGACCATCAAGGCCAAAAAGCGCCCGATCATCATCATTACCTCCAACAACGAAAAAGAACTGCCGGACGCCTTCCTGCGCCGTTGCTTCTTCCACTACATCGCCTTCCCGGATCGCGTCACGATGCAGCGGATCGTCGACGTGCACTACCCGGACATCAAGAAGGACCTGGTCAGCGAAGCGCTGGACGTGTTCTTCGACGTGCGCAAGGTGCCGGGCCTGAAGAAAAAGCCATCGACCTCCGAACTGGTGGACTGGCTGAAGCTGCTGATGGCCGACAACATCGGCGAGGCCGTGCTGCGCGAACGCGATCCGACCAAGGCGATTCCGCCGCTGGCCGGTGCTTTGGTCAAGAACGAACAGGACGTGCAATTGCTTGAACGTCTGGCGTTCATGAGCCGTCGCGGCACCCGCTAAGAGGCTGATGCCATGCTGCTCAACCTGTTCAATGAAATGCGCGCAGCCAAGGTGCCGGTCTCGGTGCGCGAGCTGCTGGACCTGATCAACGCGCTGAAACAGCGCGTGACCTTCGCCGACATGGACGAGTTCTATTACCTGTCCCGGACGATCCTGGTGAAGGACGAAAAGCATTTCGACAAGTTCGACCGGGCCTTCGGTGCTTACTTCAATGGCCTGGAAAAACTCGACGATCACCTTCAGGCCTTGATTCCCGAAGACTGGTTGCGCAAGGAGTTCGAGCGCTCGCTGACCGATGAAGAGCGCGCAGCGATCCAGTCCCTTGGCGGCCTGGACAAGTTGATCGAGGAGTTCAAGAAACGCCTCGAAGAACAGAAAGAACGCCACGCCGGCGGCAACAAGTGGATCGGCACCGGCGGCACCAGCCCGTTCGGCTCCGGCGGCTTCAACCCGGAAGGCATTCGGGTCGGAGATGCCGGCAAGCGGCAGGGCAAGGCGGCCAAGGTCTGGGATCAGCGCGAGTACAAAAACCTCGACGATTCAGTGGAACTGGGCACGCGCAACATCAAGATTGCCCTGCGCCGGCTGCGTAAATTTGCTCGTCAGGGTGCGGCGGAAGAGCTCGACATCGATGGCACCATCGATCACACAGCTAAAGATGCCGGGTTGCTGAACATCCAGATGCGGCCGGAGCGGCGCAACACCGTCAAGCTGTTGCTGCTGTTCGACATCGGCGGCTCGATGGATGCCCACGTGAAGATCTGTGAAGAGTTGTTCTCGGCCTGCAAGACCGAGTTCAAGCATCTTGAGTACTTCTACTTCCACAACTTCATTTACGAGTCAGTGTGGAAAAACAACATGCGCCGCACCTCCGAGCGCACCTCGACCCAGGACTTGCTGCACAAGTACGGCGCCGACTACAAAGTGATCTTCATCGGTGA
This sequence comes from Pseudomonas sp. LBUM1651, assembly GCF_059716135.1. Lineage (NCBI taxonomy): Bacteria > Pseudomonadati > Pseudomonadota > Gammaproteobacteria > Pseudomonadales > Pseudomonadaceae > Pseudomonas > Pseudomonas sp. LBUM1651. The sequence continues at coordinate 4,607,189 of NZ_CP166805.1, forward strand.
CGCCGCCATGGCGCCCTATGAAATCACCCAGGCCGGCGGCAGTGTCGAGCACTGGAACGAAGAAGCCGGGTACGTGTGGATGCAGCGGTTCAAGGAGAAGTACAAGAAGCTCATCTGGATTAACCCGTATCCGAAAGATACCTGGGGTTATACGTCTTCGACCAATATCGTTCGGGATTTGATTGATGATCAGATGTACCCGCTGACACTGCGGGGGTTGGAGGAAGGGATGAGGTTTCTTTCCAAGTAGAGCGCGGACCTTGTGGCGAGGGGGCTTGCCCCCGTTGGGTTGCGAAGCAGCCCCAAAATCTGCAACCGCAGTGTTTCAGAAATACCGCATGCACTGGTTTTGCGACTGCTGCGCAGTCGAACGGGGCGATGCGGCGTTCCGACAAGCCCCCTCGCCACAATTAAAAGCGCTTTAAATATTCGACCTGTTGCCAATGCGCAACCTCCTGCACCACCGGCCGCAACCGCACCGTCGCCCCCGGCAGACACTGCGCCAGCCGCGCCAGCGCCAACGGCGTCAACGCCCCCAATCGCGGATACCCGCCAATGGTCTGCCGATCATTGAGCAGCACAATCGGCTGCCCGTCCGGCGGAACCTGAACCGCGCCCAGCGGAATACCTTCGGAAATCATCGGTTTGCCCTGGTACTGCAACGCCGTGCCCAACAGGCGAATGCCCATCCGGTCGGCGCGGCTGTCGAGGGTCCATACACTATTGAACGCATCGAACAGACTCTGGCCGCTGAACTCACCGATCTGCGCGCCGATCACCAGGTCCAATGGTGAGTCGAGCTTGAAATCCGGCACCTGCTCAAACGGCAACTCACGCACCAGCAGCGGCGCATCAGCGGAGTAACTCAACGATCCGCCTTTGGCCAACGCCCGGCCCATGCCGTCCAGCCCCCCCAGTTCCTCACGCACCACCGTCGCGCTGCTGCCCAGCACCTTTGGCGCATCGAACCCGCCCGGTGCCGCGAGATAAGCCCGCGCCCCCTGCAGCGGCTGAGTGAACTGCAAACGCTGACCTTTGCGTAGTTTGAAACTGCGCCACGGCGCCAGTGCCTGACCGTCCAGTTGCGCGCCAACGTCCGCCCCGGCCAGTGCCAACAGGCAATCGTCCTCGGCCACCACGGTAAATCCGCCGAGGGTGATTTCAATCACCGGCGCATCCAGCCCATTGCCCAGCAGCCAGTTGGCCCATGACATCGATCGCCAATCCAGTGCGCCACCCTGAGTGACCCCCAGATGCCGCACGCCAAACCGGCCAGCGTCCTGCAACAGGCACAGCGGTGTACTCGCTTCAATCAATAGACGGCTCATGCCTGCGCCTCCAATGGCGTGTCGTCGCCGCCCAGGTTGATGAACTCGGCATGGCTGACCGCTTCAAAACGCACGGTGTCGCCCGGTTGCATCAGGCTGTAGCCGTCGCGTTCGCGATCGAACAGTTTGGCCGGGGTGCGGCCGATCAGGTTCCAGCCACCGGGGGACACCACCGGATAAGCAGCGGTTTGCCGTTCAGCGATCCCCACACTGCCGGCCGCGACTTTTTTGCGCGGCGTATTCAGGCGCGGCGCGGCGAGGACTTCTTCCACCAACCCCATAAAGGCAAAACCCGGCGCGAAGCCCAAGGCGAACACCTGATACTCACGCTCACTGTGGCGGCGGATCACCTCCTCCACTGCCAACCCGCTGCGCTGAGACAACAGGCTCAACTCCGGACCAACGCTCAAGTCATACCAGACCGGTAGCACGTGACATTTGCCGCCGGTGCGGGTGTTGGGCGACAGATCGACCAGTGCTTCGCCGATCAATTCCCGCGCTTGCGCCGGGCTCAACGCACTCAGTTCGTAATGCACCATCAACGTCGTATACGACGGCACCAGATCGATCAAATTCGCCCCAAACGCAGCACGCAGATTTTCGCTGGCCGCGAGCATCCACGGCATGTTGGCTTCGGCAATCTCATCGAACAGCCGCACCATCAGGCAATCCAGCGCCACCACTTCCACCCGCGGTTTCATGGTGCGCTCTGCTGATCAAGGGCTTCGCGAATCCGCCGTACCGCGGCCACCGAACTGGCGTTGTCGCCGTGTACGCACAGGGTGTTGGCCTGCAAGTGCAAGGCGCTGCCGTCGCTGGCGGTGAGGGTGTCGCCACGGGCGATGGTCAGCGCCTGTTCGATGATTTTTTCCGGGTCGTGATGCACCGCGCCCGGCAGTTGTCGCGAGACCAGCATGCCGGCGCTGTCGTAGGCGCGATCGGCGAAGGCTTCGAACCACAGCGTCACGCCGTACTCATCACCCAATCGCTGCGCGGCGCTGTTGTCGCGGGTCGCCATCAGCATCAACGGCAAGGTCTTGTCATAAGAGGCCACGGCTTGCAGGACGGCGCGCAATTGCGCCGGGTTGGCCATCATGTCGTTGTACATCGCGCCGTGAGGTTTGACGTAGCTGACACGCCCGCCCTGCGCCCGGCAAAGACCGTCGAGAGCGCCGATCTGGTAATGCAGAATGTCTTGAAGTTCCTGGGCGGTATAGGCCATGGAACGACGGCCGAACCCTACCAGATCCTGATAGGCCGGGTGCGCGCCGATCTGCACGCCATTGCTCAGCGCCAGGCTGACGGTCTTGCGCATGATGCTCGGGTCGCCGGCGTGAAAGCCGCAGGCGATGTTGGCGCAGTCGATGAAGGGCATGACCTCGGCATCCAGACCCATGGTCCAGTTGCCAAAACTCTCGCCGATGTCGCAGTTCAATAGCAGGCGGCTCACGGTGAACACTCCTGTAGTTTTATTCTTTTTTACCTGTCGGGCTTATGTCCGCAGATTATCAGTTACTCGGCTTCGAGTTGCTTGCCACGGGTTTCCGGCAAACTCAACGCCGCAAGAATCACCACCCCGTAGGACACCGCCGCAAACGCCCCAATGCCTACACTCAAAGGCACCTTCTGGCTCATCAAGCCGATCAACAGCGGGAACAACGCCGCCAGCGCCCGGCCGATGTTGTAGCAAAAGCCCTGGCCCGAGCCGCGAATCCGCGTGGGAAACAGCTCGGTCAAAAATGCACCCATGCCGCTGAAGATCCCGGAGGCGAAGAAGCCCAAAGGAAAGCCCAGCCACAGCATCACGCCATTACTGACCGGCAGTTGGGTGTAAAGCAGCACGATGGTGAACGAGCCGACCGCGAACAGGATGAAATTCTTCTTGCGCCCGAGGATGTCAGTCAAATACGCGCTGATGACGTAACCGACGTAGGAACCGACGATCACCATCGCAAGATAACCGCCCGTGCCGAGTACGCTCAAACCGCGCTCGTTGTTCAGAAAAGTCGGTAGCCAGGACGTGATTGCGTAGTAACCGCCCAGTGCGCCGGTGGTCAGCACCGAAGCGCGAAGCGTGGTGAAGAGGATGCCGGGCGCGAAAATCTCGTAGAACTTCGCCGGGTTGCTTGGCTCCTGTTTGGCTTTGGCTTCGCGGTAGATTTCCGGGTCCTTGACCAGGCGGCGGACAAAAATCACGAAAATCGCCGGCACGATGCCCAGGATGAACAGTGCCCGCCACGCGTCTTCCGGCGGCAGTACAGAGAACAGCAGCGCATACAGAATCGCCGTCAGCCCCCAACCCAGCGCCCAACCCGATTGCACCATGCCCACCGCTTTGCCGCGGTCCTTGGCGCGAATCACTTCACCCATCAGCACCGCGCCGGCGGTCCATTCACCGCCGAAACCGAAGCCCATCAAGGTGCGGCTGATCAGCAGTTGTTCGTAGTTTTGCGCGAAGCCGCAAAGGAAGGTGAAGAAGGCGAACCATAGCACCGTCAGTTGCAAGGTGCGCACGCGACCGATACGGTCGGACAGAATCCCCGCCACCCAACCGCCGATGGCCGAGGCGATCAAGGTGCTGGTGTGAATCAGCCCGGCTTCACCGGTGGTGATGCCCCACATCGCAATCAGGGTCGGCACCACGAAGCTGAGCATCTGGGTGTCCATGCCGTCCAGGCCGTAGCCGATCTTGCAACTCCAGAACGTGCGGCGTTCCTGCTGATTGATGTTGCGGTACCAGTCGAAAGGTCCCGGACGAGCCGTAGGTTTCGGGATGGCGGTTGTGTCGGGTGCACTCATGGCAAATCTCCGTGCAAATTTTATTGGTATTGTTCTGAGCCCCGACGACGCCTATCGTGGGAACCGGATGGCCTGATTTTTGGGCGCCCGGCCCTGTTGCGTCCAACTAATAAAAACCCGCCTTAGGCATAAGAAAAACTTAACGCCATGAACCTGAAGTTTCTCGAGACCTTCGTCTGGGTCGCCCGACTCAAGAGTTTTCGCCTGACCGCGGACAAGCTGTTCACCACCCAGGCGTCGATTTCCAGCCGCATCGCCGTGCTCGAAGGCGAGCTCGGGGTGAAGCTGTTCCTGCGTGATTCGCGCGGCGTGAGCCTGACGCCCGAAGGCTTGAAAGTGCTCGAATACGCCGAGCAAATGATGGACACCATGCAGTCGCTCAAACAGTCGATCGAGACCCGCTCAAGCAAGGTGGGACGGGTGCGGATCGGCGTCATGGACACGGTGATTCATACCTGGCTGAGCCCGTTGGTAGCGCAGATGACGGATCACTATCCGCTGGTGGAAATCGAGCTGGTGGCCGATACCTCGCTCAACCTCTGCGATCAGCTGCAAAAAGGCTTCCTCGACCTGATCCTGCAAACCGATCTGCTACGCCAGGAAAGCGTGCGCAGCCTGGAGCTGGCCAGTCACCCGATGGGCTGGATCGCGGCCAGCAACTCGATCTACAACCGCGAGTATTCCGGCGTGGCCGATCTGGCGCGGGAGCGGATCATTACCTACTCGAAAAACTCACATCCGCACCAGGAAGTGCTCGCGCTGATGCAGGCCAATGGCGTCATGACGCCGCGGCTGAACTGCGTGAACTCGGTGTCGGCGATTACCCGATTGCTGCGGGACGGTTTCGGCATTGGCGCGTTGCCACCGGTGCTGGTAGCCGAGGAACTGGCGCGGGGGGAACTGACCTTGCTGGCCATCGATCAGCGCCCGCCTGATTTGCAGGTGGTGGTGTCGTGGCGAACCGGGGTGGAATGGGTCGAGGAGATTGTGGCGTTGTGTCAGCAAGTGCTGGTGGGGTATGCGCGTAAGGTGGGTGAGCGCTACATCGTTCTGGCTGACTGACCAGATCCTGTGGCGAGGGAGCTTGCTCCCGCTGGGCTGCAAAGCAGCCCCAAAACGGAACTCTCAGTGCGTCAGGAAAATCGCGGCTACCGGATTTACGACTGCTTCGCAGCCGAGCGGGAGCAAGCTCCCTCGCCACAAAGGCTCATCGCCACAGTTACAGCCCGCGCAAATCCCGCTCTTCAATCGGCCGGCTCTGGCGCAGGCGCTTGCCACCCAGCACCACCCAGTCGATCAGCCGGAACAGGCATTCAATCCCGAACGACAACAGCAACGCGCCACTCATGCCCCAGATCATCGCCTCGGGCGTCAGCAGGATCTGGTAGCTGTAGCCGTTCCAGGTTTCCTTGCGGATATCCGGGTCGGCGGCCAGTACAACCTGCAGGAAGCGGATGTACCACGGGCCTTGCATGGCCTGGAATTGTTTATCGAGCGCCAACTGACGGGTGAGCAGGTTGCTCAGGCTGTCGGCATCGCTGCGAAAGATCGGGTCTTCGCTGGCGCGGTAATGGGCGACCAGGGCCTGCATGTCACCCTTGAAAAATTGATTGGCGGTGCCCTGAAAACCGCTCAGGCTGGTCTGCGCCTCGATCAGGTGGGCTTCGACCCGCTTGGCGTAATCGTTGATGAACCCCGGCACCTGGACACCGATCAACAGGCCCGCCGCGAACAACACCAGCCGTAGATAACTGAGCAACATGGGAGCGTCCTTTATTCGGTCTTGCCCTGGCTGACGCATTCACCGCGTCGCCACAGGCTCCATTGGCCCGGTTCGTAGCGGGTCCAGGTTTCGTTTTCGGTCAGGGGTTCGGTGGCGATCACCGTGACCACATCGTTGGGCGTGGTTTCGGCCTGGAAGTCGACGATCACATCGACATCTTTCAAGCGCGCGGGGCCGAACGGTGCACGACGGGTAATCTGCGCCAGTTTGGTCGAGCAATAACAGAACAGCCAATCGCCATCGCTGAGCAGGCAATTGAACACACCTTTGCTGCGGTATTCGGCGCAGGCGGCCACCAGATCGGGCAAAAGCGCTTCGATCTCTACCGGTTCCGGAAACGCTGCGCGCACACGATTGAGCAAATCGCAAAAGGCCGCTTCACTGTCGGTATCGCCGACCGGGCGGTAAAAACTTGTGATCGGTTGAAAATCCGCGAGCTGGCCGTTGTGGGCGAAACACCAGTTGCGACCCCACAGTTCGCGCACAAACGGATGGGTGTTGGACAGGCAGACCTTGCCGACATTGGCCTGGCGGATGTGCCCGATCACCACTTCGCTTTTGATCGGGTAGCGCTGCACCAAGTTCGCGACTTCCGACTCGCTGCTGGCCGCCGGGTCCTGGAACAGCCGAAGGCCACGACCTTCATAGAACGCGATGCCCCAACCGTCACGGTGCGGACCGGTACGGCCGCCACGCTGCATCAACCCGGTGAAGCTGAACACGATATCGGTCGGCACATTGGCGCTCATGCCCAATAACTCACACATGCTCGGACTCTCTGTAAGGCAGGGGCAAGGTTACAAGCGCGGTTCTACGCGCATACGCTGAGGGTTGCTCGGGACCGGCGGGCGACCATAACGGTCATCACCGGCACCGCCGAAAGGATGATCGTCTTCAGGATCGTCGGCCTTGGCCGCAGCCTTGGCTGCCGCCGTCCGTTCCTTGCGAGCATTGGCGGCGCGTTCGATCGGGAAACGGATCGCGACGAACACCAGATAAATGCCGAAGGCGATCATGCCGTACATGAGCAGGTCGGAGACTGCCCGCCAGGCGTTGTTGCCAACCTTGAACGCGAGGTCCAGGGCGGTAATGGCGATGGCCGGGGCGACCTTTTCCTTCACCGGATCGATGATCGTCGGACTGAACAGCAACACGGCGACCAGCAGCCGCAACGGTTCGCGCAGCCAGCGCCACATCCAGCGGGTCATGCGCATCCACACCAACAGGCAGCCTAAAGCGGCGAAGGCGTAGAGGCCCCAGGCGATCAGATAGTCGTTCTCGGTCATGGTGTCCATGGCAAGGCAGGCAAAGAGGCGCTTATAGTAACGACTTTTCGCACGTCAGGCTTGCCCCAACTGTAGGAGCGAGCTTGCTCGCGATGGCGGACTGCCAGACAACGTTGATGTTGAATGTTCCGGCCTCATCGCGAGCAAGCTTGCTCCTACAGGTTCTGCAGTGGCATCAAGATTTGCATATCGCCTGCGAAACCCTCTATTCCGTACATCGTCCGAGAGCCCTTCATGCCCGTATCCGCCAACATCACCAGCGCCCCGATTGCCCACAAGGCTGAAGGTTCTGACCCGTATGCCTGGCTGCAGGAACGCGACACCGACGCGGTGCTCGATTACCTCAAGGCAGAAAACCGCTATCAAGAGGCGCAAACCGCCGATCAGGCCGGGCTGCGCGAAACCCTGTTCGAAGAGATCAAGGGCCGGATTCTCGAAACCGACCTGTCGCTGCCCTCCCCGTGGGGCCCGTATCTGTATTACACGCGCACCACCGCCGGTGACGAATACGCCCGACACTACCGCTGCCCACGCCCGACCGACGACAGCCTGCAGCTCGATGAAGCCCAGGAACAACTGCTGCTGGACCCGAACGAACTGGCCAACGGCGGCTTCTTTTCTCTCGGTGCGTTCAGCATCAGCCCGGACCACCAGCGTCTCGCCTACAGCATCGACTCCACGGGCGATGAGATTTACACCCTGTTCGTGAAGGAAATATCCAGCGGCCGCGTCAGCGAACTGGAATTCGCGGACTGCGACGGCAGCATGACCTGGGCCAACGACAGCCTGACGCTGTTCTTCGGCGAACTGGACGACACCCATCGCCCGCACAAACTGTTCCGCTATCGACTGGACGGCACGGCGGCCGAAGAAGTGTTCCATGAGCCGGACGGCCGCTTTTTCATGCATTGCTATCGCTCGAGTTCGGAGCAGCAATTGCTGCTGGCGCTGGGCAGCAAGACCACCAGCGAAGTCTGGGTACTCGACGCGTTCCAGCCGCAACAGGCGTTTACCTGCATCGCGCCAAGGGTTGAAGATCATGAGTACGACGTTGATCACGGCGCCCTCGATGGCCAATGGACCTGGTTCATTCGCACCAACCGCGACGGCATCAACTTTGCCTTGTACACGGCTGTCGATACCGGCGTGACGCCGACCGAAGCCGACTGGCAGAACCTGATTCCCCACAGCGACACAACGATGATCGACGGCATGAGCCTCAACGCCAGGGCCATGAGCCTCAGCCTGCGTGAAGGTGGCTTGCCGATCATCGAAGTCCACCCGCAAGACCTGCCGAGCTACCGCGTGCAATTGCCGGATGCGGCCTACAGCCTGCACGTGCAAAACAGCCTGGAATTCGTCAGCGACCGCATCCGTTTGCGTTACGAAGCGCTGAACCGTCCGGCGCAGATCCGCCAACTGGAACTGGTCAGCGGCGAACAGAAAGTGTTGAAGGAAACCCCGGTGCTCGGCCCGTTCGATGCCGACGCCTACGTCAGCCAGCGCCTTTGGGCGACAGCGCCGGACGGTACGCAAGTGCCGATCAGCCTGGTCGTCAAACGCGAAGCCCTCGGTAAGCCGACGCCGCTTTATCTGTACGGCTACGGCGCCTACGGCGAAAGCCTCGACCCGTGGTTCTCCCATGCGCGCCTGAGTCTGCTGGATCGCGGCGTGGCGTTTGCCATTGCCCACGTGCGTGGTGGCGGCGAACTGGGTGAAGCCTGGTATCGCGCCGGCAAACAGGAACACAAGCACAACACCTTCAGCGACTTCATCGCCTGCGCCGAGCACCTGATCGCCAACGGCTTCACCACATCAAAGCAACTGGCGATCAGCGGTGGCAGTGCTGGCGGCTTGCTGATTGGCGCGGTGCTCAACATGCGTCCGGAGCTGTTCGGCGCGGCAATTGCCGAAGTGCCGTTCGTCGACGTGCTGAACACCATGCTCGACCCTGATCTGCCGCTCACCGTTACCGAATACGACGAGTGGGGCAATCCTGAAGAGCCGGACGTCTATGATCGGATCAAGGCCTACGCCCCGTACGAAAACGTCACTGCACAGGCTTATCCGGCGACGCTGGTGATCGCCGGCTACAACGACAGTCGCGTGCAGTATTGGGAAGCGGCCAAGTGGGTGGCCAGGTTGCGCGCGACCAAAACCGACAACAACCCGCTGCTACTCAAGACCGAACTGGGGGCCGGGCATGGCGGGATGAGCGGTCGTTATCAGGGATTACGTGACGTAGCGCTCGAATACGCATTTGTTTTCACGGTTTTGGGGATTGCCTGAGGAACTTGGCCCGGTGTGCAGGTCTTAAACCCAGTACGCCGAGCCTGCTCTTGTAGGAGCGAGCGGGCGGCGTTCCGACTTGCCCGCGTAGAGGTCGCAACATTCAACATCTATGTTGGCTGACACACCGCCTTCGCGGGCAAGTCGGAACGCCGCCCGCTCCCTCCTACAAAGGGCGCTGCATCCCGCACAGACACAAGAAAAAGACCGCACGACATGTCAGAACCGACTCTACTGAACAACGAAATCCGTGACTGGCTGATGGACTGCGGCCTGTTCGACCAACTGCTGCCGGCAGACTTCGCTGCCGCTTCGGGCTACTTCAGCATCAGCACGGTGGCTGAAGGCGAAGAGATTTTTCAAGAAGGCGACGCCGGCAGCTTCATGTGCATCATCCACACCGGCCAGGTGGCGGTGCAGAAATCCGGCAGCGACGGACAATTGGTGACCATGGCCACCTTGCGCAGCGGTCGGGCGTTTGGCGAAATGGCCGTGCTCGATGGCGAGCGACGTTCCGCCAGTTGTGTGGCGGCGAGCAATTGCCAGCTGCTGAACCTGGGCAAGGACTCGCTGGAAAAAATGCTCAACGACGCGCCGAAAATCGCCGCCAAGATCATCCGCGCCCTTGCCGTTTCCCTGTCCAGGCGCCTGCGCATGGCCGATGGGCAACTGCTCTCGCAGCAGGTTTAACCGCCGGGTGATTTGATCTTTGTGCTGTTTTGCTCAAGACCCGGTAAGGGTTGATCCTTGGACGGTGGACTGGGCATCTGGATCGGCACCAGCGGTGGCCCGCCACTACCCGCCCCGGCCTTGGGCACGCTGGTCGGGGAGATTTGCGGATATGGCGTCGGTGTCGCGGTGCCGGGTGAACCGGGCAGCGGCGCCGGGCTGGTCGGAATCGTTTGCAGCTGCTGGGCCTGTGCTGCAGTTATCGAGAGCGCGGCCAAGGCAATGACCGTTAGAATGGTGCGCTTCATCAATGGCTCCGTTGGCCTTGTTGTCTGGTTGCAGGCTACTCCCAACTGCGTTCGTTTGCCTCCCCCCTGCCCCTCCTTCTCAAGAGAGCCCCATGAAACGTTTCGTTCTGATCGACACCGCCCCCATTCCTGAAAACGGCGGCGCCCTGTGCCTGTTCGAATACGGCGAGGATTTCGTCATCAAGATCCAGGGCGGCGACGGCGGACAGCTGATGAACACCCGCATGCATGGCTCCGAAGATGCGTTGGCCGAGATCCCTTGCCGTAAAGTCGCAGGCCGGCCGAATTCGCGGGTGTTGATCGGTGGCCTGGGCATGGGTTTCACCCTCGCCTCGGCCCTCAAGCATTTGGGCAAGACCGCAGAAGTCGTGGTCGCTGAACTGGTGCCCGGCGTGGTCGAGTGGAATCGCGGGCCATTGGGCGAGAAAGCCGGCAACCCGTTGCTCGATCAGCGCACGGTGATCCGCATGGAAGACGTGGCCAAAGTGCTGCAGGCCGAACCACAAGGTTTTGACGCGATCATGCTCGACGTCGACAACGGCCCCGAAGGGCTGACTCAACGAGCCAACAGCTGGCTCTACTCCGCCGGCGGCCTGAGCGCCTGCGCCAAAGCCCTGCGGCCAAAAGGGGTGCTGGCCGTCTGGTCGGCCAGCGCAGACAAGCAATTTTCCGACAAACTGAAAAAAGCCGGCTTCAAGGCCGAGGAAGTCCAGGTCTTCGCCCACGGCAACAAGGGCACCCGCCACACCATCTGGATTGCCGAGAAGCTCAAGGGCTGAGCTAAACTTCGTTCATAACCGTCATTAGTCTTTTACAAAGGTGAACCTATGAGTTCGTCAACGCCGACCAACACTTCGAAGCTGGACCGCATCCTCGCCGACAACCAGCGCGACAAGGAAATGGGTTACCGCGACAAAGCCCTGAAAATGTACCCGCACGTGTGCGGCCGCTGCGCCCGCGAGTTCTCCGGCAAGCGCCTGAGCGAACTGACCGTGCACCACCGCGACCACAACCACGACAACAACCCTCAGGATGGTTCGAACTGGGAACTGTTGTGCCTGTATTGCCACGACAATGAACACTCGCGGTACACCGATCAGCAGTATTTCGATGAGGGCTCGTTGAGTACGCCGAAGATTGCCAAGGCGACGCATAACCCGTTTGCGGCGTTGGCCGGTCTGATGAAGAAAGACGACTGAATATCTTCGTTGCCTGACCCGGCCCCATCGCTAGCAGGCTAGCTCCCACAGGGGGATCTTCTGTGCACATAAGTATTTGTGAACGCCCTAGATCCAATGTGGGAGCTAGCCTGCTAGCGATAGCAATTGTTCAGACACCACCAATCTCAAACCAGACACCCCCTCCCCCAATCCCCGTATAATCGCCGTTTTTTCCCCGAAGGCACCCCGCTCGTGGCAGACAAACGGTACAGCTGCATTGGTTTGTTCAACCCCAAATCACCGGAAAACGTCGGCTCGGTCATGCGCGCCGCCGGCTGCTACAACGTGGCGTCCGTGTTCTACACCGGCAAGCGTTATGACCGCGCCGCCGACTTCGTCACCGACACCAAGCGTGTCCACTACGACATTCCGCTGATCGGCATCGACGACCTGAAAAAGATCCTGCCCCTGGGCTGCGTACCGGTCGCCGTGGAGTTGGTCGAGGGAGCCCGTTCGCTGCCGGAATACACCCACCCGGATCGCGCGCTGTACATCTTCGGCCCGGAAGACGGCTCGCTGGATAAAGAGATTCGCGACTGGTGCGAAGACGTCGTCTACATCCCGACCACCGGTTGCATGAACCTCGCGGCCACGGTCAACGTCGTGCTCTACGACCGCATGGCCAAGGGCCTCAACACCCGCTCCGGTCCGAAATTCCGCTGAATCGACACACATCCGATGGAACAAGCCGCCCGCCTCGGCAGTCAGCTTAATTATCTATTCTTGAAGCAGTCATTCCCGCCAGGAGACAGATCATGAGCGAACTCAAACGCGTAGAGCGCATCGAATCCACCCCGTTCCAGACCCATTCCGATCAGAACGTTCAGGGTTGGGAGCGCATCGGCTCCCTGGCCGGTGGCGTGGTGATGGTCGGCAAAGGCCTGCGTCGCGGCGGGATATTCGGTTTAATCCAGGTGGCCATCGGCGGCGTGGCGCTGGCCCGTGGCATTACCGGCCACAGCTCGGCCAAGAGCCTGCTGGAGAAAAGCCGTCAGGACATGAACAACGTGCGGGCGAAGATCGAGCGTGCGGGGGAAGAGTTGGGTCGGCTGAAAGCGAATGCCGAGGCGGCGACCAAAACTGCGACCGTCACCGGGAATGATTCGTTGAAGTCACCTAAAGCCGGGGTTTGATCCGGGTTGTTCGTTGAGGCTTATGGCCTCTTCGCTAGCAGGCTAGCTCCCACATTGGTCCCGTGTACGACGAAGCTCCAGTGTGGGAGCTAGCCTGCTAGCGATAGCGGTGTCACTGAATCAAATCGTTATCGAGAACTTTCGAGGACTCGCCAATAACACTCTCGGCCAATTGAACAAATTCCTTGGTATCCACACTCTCCAGATGCATCGCCCCACGCAACACATCATCCAACGATCGTTTGTTACGGGTTTTGATACGAATTTCCTGATCCAGCTCTCTCAGCAACAAGACCGCTTTACCAATCTGCGCCGGGTTGACCTGCTCACCACGCAAGGTCGTGACCTTCTGGCCCTCTTTGGCCAACTTCTTCTGCAGACTTTCATACCGCTCATCACTCATCCCCCCGGCGCGACGCACCAGTTCGATGGCGTAATACTCGGCAAAACCTTCGCTGATCCAGTCACTGCGCTGCTTGTCATTGACGCGCCCGAACAGCTGGGCCAGTTCACGCACCAGCGCACTGGTGCCGCTTTCGCTGACCAGTGGCAAACGCGTATTCAAATAGATCGACTCTCGCGCCGCCAGGCTGCCCCGCCACATCGGGTCGTTAGCGCCGACGATCAGCAATTTGGCGGGATGCCGCGGGAACACGTCCTGCACTTGCGGCCAGACAAACGTCAGCAGCGTCAGCACGTCCATGCGGCGCATACCCTGGCCTTGGGGCGAGGCGACGGTGACTTCGGTTTCCCCCAATCGGGTGCGACGTGTGCCGAGGTGGCCGGCAAGCATCCACCCCGTGGGTCTGTCGAACAGACGGGAGACGTTATCGATGCGGAACTTGTTCTTGCCGATCCGCGGCCAGGCGGTCTCGACGCTTTTCCACCCGCTGGGCAATTCGAATTCCAGGCGTGAAACCAGCTCGATGCCGTCCTGCTGATCGAGTTTCGCGGCGGGCACCAGATCGTCGCCACGCATCAACGCCCAACCTGGCGTCATGCGCGTGTCGAAGCTGCCGCTCTTGCGGCCATGGCTGATGCGCACGCGGTAGGTCAGGCTGGCCTTGTCGGCGGCCGGGTGCCAGACACCACGGGCCGGTTTGCCCGGCGTGAGCTGCCATTGGCCGTCGGCCTTGAAGTCGCTGTAGTGGCTGCCGTCGCCGAGGTCGAAATCCAGGCTACGCACCGCCGAACCCTGAGCCAGGGTCAGCCGCACTTCAGCCTGATCGCTTTGCGGCAACAGGCGGACGTGGTAATCCAGATCGACCTTCTTCGCCGCCCACACGGGCGAACTCAGGGCCAACAGCCCGACGGCCAGCGCCAGCCGCAATCCCACAGCCATACACACTCCTTTGTAAAACTAACCTGCCCGGAAAATCAGATGGTCTTCCCAATCCTCTTCGGCCACGCTGCCTTCGGCGAGCATGCGCCCGGACTGGGAAATGCGTTCGTGATGCACGGCATCGCGATCACCGCACACCAGGTGGTGCCAAAGTGGCAGGTCCTTACCCTCGCTGACCAGGCGATAACCGCAGGTCGGCGGCAGCCATTTGAACTCATCGGCCTTGCCCGGCGTGAGCTGGATGCAGTCCGGCACGAATTCACGACGGTTGGGGTAATCGCTGCACTGACAGGTTTTCAGGTCCAGCAGTTTGCAGGCGATGCGCGTGTAATAGACGGAATTGTCGTCTTCATCCTCGAGCTTTTGCAGGCAGCACAGGCCACAACCGTCGCACAGCGATTCCCATTCCTCTTGATCGAGTTGATCGAGGGTTTTTCGTATCCAGAACGGTTCGACTTTGGCGGCCATGGCTCAAGCATCAACATCAGGTGGTGAAAAGGCCGCCAGTCTAGTGCGCAGAGCTTCGCGGGCCAAGCATTGGCGACTGCCGGTAGAATGGGACTTGTCAGTTTTCGCGCCGCCAAGTAGCTTTGCCAGTCGCAAGGAGCCAGACCTGCGTGCCATTAACGCCCAACTGCGTTGCATTCAGATGAAGTGCCAGGCTCACGAAAAACCTCATCGCCCAGCCCAACTGCGCCCGCCGGTTTTTTACTCGACCCTCTGACCCACATGTCGCAAGGAATCTCTGCATGAGTGCCAATCCACGCGTTGCCGACTACGCCATCCACCCTCAATTCACCGATCGCTGGTCGCCTCGCGCCTTCACCGGCGAAGCCATTCCCGAAGAAACCTTGCTGAGCTTTTTCGAAGCAGCACGCTGGGCGCCATCCGCCTACAATTCGCAGCCTTGGCGGTTTCTCTACGCGCGCCGCGATACGCCGAACTGGGAGCGTTACCTGGGCTTGCTGAATGAATTCAACCGCAGCTGGGCGCAACATGCCTCGGCGCTGGTGATCGTGATCTCGAAAACCACCTTCGCGGTGCCTGGCGCCACCGAAGAAACTCCAGCCCTGTGGCACACCTTCGACACCGGTTCGGCCTGGGGCCATCTGGCTTTGCAGGCGAGCATCAGCGGCTGGCACACCCACGGCATGGCCGGTTTCGATCAGGAGTTGACCCGCAAGGAGCTGAACATTCCTGAAGGTTACGCCCTGCACGCGGCGGTGGCGGTGGGCAAACTGGGGGATAAGGCGACGCTGGCGGATTACCTGCAAGCACGTGAAGAGCCGAGCCCGCGTCGTCCGTTGAGCGAGTTGGCGGCTGAAGGCGACTTCACCCTCTAAGTAACACTGAAGATCTACTGTAGGAGCCGAGCTTGCTCGCGATGGCGGCCTCACAGTCAACGATGATGTTGAATGTGATGGCCTCATCACGAGCAAGCTCGGCTCCTACAGGTTCATCATGGTTTCAATACCCGCGATTGAAATCCACTTCCCCGCGCAACGCCTCGCCCGCCTGATACGCCCGCACATTCTCGACGAACAGCTTCACCATCATCGCAGGCGAAGTCGGTGCCGAACTGTGTCCGGTCAGCAGCAGGCCCCAGGCCGTCCAGAACGGGTGACGTTGCGGCAGCGGCTCCTGACGGCAGACGTCGATCACCGCGCCTGCCAGATGCCCTTCCTTCAAGGCTTCCACCAGATCCGCATCGACCACCGCCACGCCGCGCCCGACGTTGATGAACAACCCGGTCGGCTTGAACTGCTTGAACAGCGCCGCATCGTACAGATCGTGGGTCGTCGGGGTGTTCGGCAGCAGATTGATCACGTAATCCACTTCACCGACCAGGCGCGGCAAGTCCGCCAATGCTCCCACTTCGACAAACGGTGCCTGCTCGCGAGCTTCGCTGGCAATGCCATACAACTCAACGCCAAACGGCAGCAGAAATTGTGCGACGGTCTGACCGATGTCACCGGTGCCGACGATCAGCACCTTGCGCCCCGCCAGGCTTTGGCCCTGGCGACTGTCCCATTTACGCTCGACCTGACTGACCAGGCGCGGCAGCACTTCGCGCTCGTGGCCGAGCATGTAGGTCAGCACGTATTCGGCCATGACCTGACCGAAAATCCCCACCGCGCGGGTCAGGCGATAGTGGCGTGGCAGGCCGTCGGCCAGCAGCGGCGTGATGCCGGCCCAGGTCGATTGCAGCCATTGCGGCTGGTGACCCTGACGCAACAGGGTCGCCAGGAGGTCCGGCTGCCCCAGCCAGATCGGGCAATCGGCGGCCTGACTGGCCAGTTCGGCCGAGTCGCCGCTGGTCAGCACTTCCAGATCGGGCGCTGCCTGGCGCAACAGTTGGGCATATACAGGGTGGTCGTGTTCAGCAATCAGAACGCGCATGGTTCAAACCTTTCAAAAGCAGTGCAGACGGCCGCCGACGGAGTATCGCTCCCTCATCGCGGCCATCGCCAAAATCATTCCAGTGTTTCATGCAGACTCTGAACAGAGCCTGTCTGCCGATTACATCGGATCATTGCGTCGCAACAGTTCTTCCGGCAAATGTTCGATGTATTCGTCTTCGGCCGGCGGCATTTGCAGGTGGTAACCCTGCTTCTCGAGGTTTTCCAGCACTACGGTGATGTCCTCGCGCGACAGCTTGCGCTCGGGGGTCAGCACCAGGTCGAACGCGTGGTGCGGTTTGCCGAAAGCGGCCATCAGACTTTCCGGGACGCGCTCCAGTGCATCGCTTTTGAGCACATAGAGGTACATCTCGTTTTTCTTGAGGCTTCGATAGATGGAGCAAATACGTTTCAAGGCTGTTCTCCGGCGGTGGCCAGGCTGTCGAGCAGCGCCTGGCCCATCAATTCGCGGCGCCAGCCACGCAGCGAATCAGGCAATTGGTATGGACCGTTGGGGAAGCCGCTCTTGAGCAGTGCTTCCAGGGTTTTCTTGCGCAGCATAAGCTCTGGCGCAACGTTCAGACGTTCGGCTTCGGCCTGACCGAGTGCACGCAACTGTTTGATCAGCGCCGCAGCATCCACCGGCAACGGCTCGGGCACGGCAGGCGGCCATTGATCAGGCGACACACTGCCAGAGCGCTTGATCAGATCAAGCAGAAATTCGCCGTCCTGACGCACGGTACGCGGGTGCATGTCTTCGATTTTCGCCAGCGCGCCGAGGTTGTCCGGTTGCGTCCGCGCCAGCGGCCACAGGGAGTGTTCACGGATGATGCGATTGCGCGGCAAGTCACGGGCGCGGGCTTCGCGTTCGCGCCAGGCGCAGAGTTCACGCAGCACGGCGAGTTGGGCGCGGGAGAGTTTCCAGGCCAGTTTGGCTTCGCGATAGACCTCGTACGGATCAACTTCACGACGCAGGTTGGCCACCAGCTCGGCGCCGTCCTCCAGAACCCAGGCGTATTTGTCGTCAGACAGCTTCGGACGAAGCTGTACGAAAACTTCCGCGAGGTGCAGGGCGTCTTCAGCGGCGTAGCTGATCTGAGTGTCGGACAGCGGACGTTGCAGCCAGTCGGAACGGGTCTCGCCCTTGGGCAGGTCGATGCCGAGCACTTCCTGCACCAGCCGCGAATACCCCATGGAGAAACCGAGGTTCAGGTACGCAGCGGCGAGTTGGGTGTCGAACAGCGGCGCCGGCAGGCTGCCGGTCAGACGCAGCAACACTTCGAGGTCTTCGCTGCACGCGTGCACGACTTTGACCACGGCCGGGTTTTCCAGCAGTGCGGCCAGGGGCTGCCAGTTGTCGATGGTCAGCGGGTCAATCAGGTAAGCGCGTACGCCATCGCCAATCTGCAGCAGGCCAGCGATCGGATAAAAAGTGTCGACCCGCATGAATTCGGTGTCGAGGGCAACGTAGGGCAACTGCTGCCACTCGGCGCAGAACCGGCCGAGGCTATCGTTGTCGCGAATCCAGTGAATATCGATGGCCACACGGCTCTCCCTTGAAGAATGGCGCGCAGTATATATCGCCCCCGGCGATTTCCGCGCCTCCACTGAACAAGAGCTTTAGCGAAAACACCTGCCTGATGGCAAGAATTGTCTGACGGAGGGAGGTTATCTGGCCTTTCGCAACGCATAGACGCGCATTCGCACGCAACCGGGCAGGAAGTCTTGATGGCTGAGCAAGCGAAAACCCGCCTGTTTGAACTCGGCTTCCACTTCGGCCTTACTGGCCAGCGGCCGGGCCTGAACGCCTTGTGTATCCGGCCGCCGGCGCTTGAAACCGGTATCGATCCGCACCGCCACAATCACCGTATCGCGGCTGACCCGGTGGAACTCCCCCAGCATGGCCGAGCGATGCTCGGGACTGGCGATGTGCTGAAACAGTTGCATGCAAAAAATGCAGTCCACCGCATTCGCCGACAAGCCGATGGCGAATGCCGAGCTTTGAAAGGTCTTGACCCGTTTCAGCAGGTGTTGCGGGTGATGGATCGGCGCGTGATCGAGCATGTCCTGCGACGGGTCGGACGCCAGAATCACCCGGTTTGCATGTTCGGCCAGCACCGGCCAGAAGCGCCCGGCCCCGCAGGTGACGTCGAGAATCAGCCCTGGCTCACCGGCCACCTTGAGCGCGTTGCGCACCAGTTGCTCGTCACGCCAGAACGCCAGGCGCCCGGCAAGGCCACGCGAGTGCGGCTGCAGGCAGACGCGGGCGTGTTCCTGATCGTGACGCCGGGCGAACTCGAGCTCGATGGCGGAAGGGGGCTGAGCGGACATGTAAGGGGCTCTGTAGGAAAAATCTGCCGGGGAGCAGGTTAACGGCCGGTACGTGAAAAAAAGGTCGCGGCCCTCACTCTTTGGCCAGGACACCGTCAATCACCGCACCGCGGCAGCCGGCAAACATGTCCAGGTCCTGGTTGTAGACCTTGCTGTTGACCTCCAGCAAACCGAGCATCGAATGGAACAGGTTGTCCTGACTCAACGGCTTATCACGACTCAATTGCAGGCAATGGGTGTCTACCGAGAACGACTTCTGATAGCTGTCGGAGAACCAGGCCAGCATGGCGACATGCTTTTGTTGATCGGGCGCCAACATGTAAGGCGTACCGTGAAGGAACAGGTTGTATTCGCCCAGGGACTCGCCGTGGTCCGACAGATACAGCATCGCGGTATCGACTTTGTCCTGATTGCTGCGCAACAGATCGATCAGGGTCGACAGCACATGGTCGGTGTACACCAGCGTGTTGTCGTAACCGTTTACGATACTTTCGCGACTGCAATTGTTCAGCGCATTGCTTTCGCAAACCGGGGTAAATCGCTCGTACTCTTTCGGGTAACGCTTGAAGTACTCCGGACCGTGACTGCCCATCTGGTGCAAGACCAGCACGGTGTCTTTATCCAGGGTGTCGATGAAGTGCTGCAAACCCTGCAGAAGGATTTCATCGCGGCATTCGCTGTTGGCGCAGAGCGCCGGGTCCTTCAGGTTGCTGACATCATCAAGGGTGACGCGGTCGCAAGTGCCTTTGCAGCCCGACTGGTTATCGCGCCAGATGACGTCCAGCCCCGCCCGCTTGAGCACATCCAGCAGGCCTTCTTCATTCTTTGCCTTGCTCGCGTTGTAGTCTTTGCGGCCCATGTTGGAGAACATGCACGGCACCGAGACGGCAGTTTCCGTGCCGCAGGAATGCACATCGGTGAAGGCAATCAGGCCTGCTTCCTTGTCCAGTTTTGGCGTGGTGTCACGGTCGTAGCCCAGCACACCAAAGTTCTCGGCCCGGGCACTCTCACCCACCACCAGCACGGTCAGGGATTTGCGGCTGTGAGCTTGCCAGGCCGGGTTTCTCTGTGCGTCTTCACCAATCTTGACGAAGGGTTGCCGAGCCGAAGCGACTTGTTCGCGCAGGTAGCCGAAGGAGGCACCGATATAGTTGCTGGGCACTACCATCAAACGCAACTCGTGGTGATTGCGAAACAACGACGCGAGACCCTGATAGTTAACTAGCGCCACACCACCGATTACCACTACCGACGCAACACCTACTAAAGCCTTACTTAACAATTCGCGATGCCAGCGGCGGTAACCAACCGGTATTCTCCACAACAACCACGAAGGCAACACACCGAGCAAAACAATATAAACAAGTAACTTTATCGAGAGTAAGTCGCGCACTTCCGTTGCATTGGTTTGCGCAAAATTACGCAACATGCCGGTGTCCATCAGCACACCGTATTGGCTCATGAAGTACGCAACACCCGCGCTGATCATAAAGACAAGCGTGAGCACAGGTTTCATTAAGGCCCGGAACGCCAGCAGCGTCAGCACCAGGTTGAAGGTGGCCAGAATCATCAAGCCGAAAGCCACACGAATGACGATGCCTTTGCCGTCGGACGCGGTGATTTCAAACAGGTGTTGCCAGAGTACTAAATTGAAGCCAGCCAACAAAAAGGCACTGGCAAACAACGTCACCCACTCCGGGCGCACGGCTTTAATCTTCAACATGATAATCGGCTGTTCCTGAAAAGAAGTGCCGTCGGTAAATGTGAAAATTTCATTTACCGCGACAGCACTAACTTTAGGCAGCCAACCATCAATTTTTTGTGAAAAAGAAGCCAACGATTAGTTGGCTTCTAGTGTTTGGTCAAAACTTAAGTTGTATTTGAGAACGGTTCAGGCCTGGTTCAGGTACCAACGCCAATCCTGCTCACCGACTTCACCCATGAACTGCCGATACTCGGCACGTTTGACGGCGAGGTAAACGCCGAGAAACTCTCTACCGAAGGCCTCCCGCGCCCAAGTCGAACCTTCCAGTGCGCGCAAGGTGGTCAGCCAGTCGGTGGGCAACAGTTCCATGGCCTGGGCGTAACCATTGCCTTCAACCGGCGCCCCCGGGTCCAGTTGCTCGCGAATACCCCGATGGATACCGGCCAGGATCGCCGCAGCCGCCAGGTACGGATTGGCGTCGGCGCCGCAAATGCGATGTTCGATGTGCCGCGAGAACGCCGGCCCGCCTGGCACGCGCAAACTCACGGTGCGATTGTCCACGCCCCAGGTGGCGGCCAGCGGCGCGTAGCTGTTGGTCTGGAAACGGCGATAGGAGTTGGCGTTCGGACAGAACAACAGCAACGAATCGAGCAAGGTGCTGAGCATGCCGCCAACCGCCTGTTTCAGCAGCGGCGTACCGTCCTTGGCTTCGCTGGCGAACAGGTTGTTGCCGTCCTTGTCCGCGAGGCTGACGTGCATATGCATGCCAGTGCCGGCCAGGTCGTCGAAAGGCTTGGCCATGAAGCACGCCGTCATCCCGTGTTTGTGCGCCACGCCCTTGACCAGACGTTTGTAGCGCACGGCTTCATCCATTGCCTGCAAGGCGTCGGTGCGATGTTCGAGGGTGATTTCCACTTGCCCCGGCGCGTATTCGGAAATTGCCGTGCGCGCCGGAATGCCCTGGAGTTTGCAGGCACTGTACAGGTCGGCCAGGAATGGCTCGATCTGCTCCAGTTCGCGCAAACCGTAGACCTGAGTTCCGCGCGGGCGTCCGCCGTCAACGTCTCGCGCCGGTTGCGGCCGACCGTTGCTGTCGCGTTGCTGATCCAGCAGGTAAAACTCAAGCTCCGCCGCCATCACCGGGTAATAACCGTCCGCCTGCAAGCCTTCGATTACCTTTGCCAACAGGTGGCGCGGGTCAGCGATGGTCGCCGGCATGCCCTCCTTCGGGTGCATGCTGACCTGCACCGCCGCCGTCGGAATCAATCGCCACGGCATGCGCGTCAAACTGCCGCTGATCGGGTAGGCCCGGCAATCGATATCGCCCACGTCCCACACCAGCCCGGAGTTTTCCACGTCATCGCCGTTGATGGTCAGGCCCAGAATGGTGCTCGGCAGGGGCCGGCCACTTTCATACACCGCCAGCAGTTCATCGCGATGCAACAACTTGCCCCTTGGCACGCCGTTGTTGTCGAGGATGAACAACTCGAACATCTCGATATCCGGATTCTGTTCAAGAAAGGTCAGGGCTTCTTGCTTCGTGGCGAAGGATGTCGTGGCACAACTCATAGGAATTCTCTTGTTTGCGCGTCAGGCAAACGCGCAGGCGCTGCCGATTTGATCCCGGCGCACAGCGCGGGACCTGTAAGAACAATCAACGGGAAAGGCGGGAATCCGGCGGGCGCGCGTGACGGCAATGCCACAACGCCCAGAAGGCGAGTTCGGAAGGAAGTGCGACCGGACAACCGTCCATAGAGAAGACCGCAGTAAACAGATGAGCAGCAGCGTCACATGGCTGGATAAGTCGTTAAATCGGGATTTGAAGAACTTTGGTTGCAGGATGACTAAACATTTACCGACCGACGCTAGATACCCTGTGGGAGCGAGACCGGCTTGCCGGCGATGGCGGTGTGACAGTCGATATTGATAGTGACTGACACAACGTCATCGCGAGCAGGCTCGCTCCCACATTTGCTCTGTGTTGCAGCAGAGGTATTTGATTTTTAAATACTGTCCCGGACTTTCTGATTTGCGGCCTCCAGGCCTCACGCGCCTAATCGGGCCCTTGTCATTCAAGGTCCAATCGATGGAAAACGTCCGCGCCACTTCCCGCCCTGCCCTCTGGTTGATGGTCAGCATCATTTTCGTCGCCCTGAACCTGCGCCCCTCCATGGCGGCGGTCGGTCCTTTGCTGTCGGCGATTCGCGGGGATATCCCGCTGAGTTTCAGCCTGGCCTCGCTGCTGACCATGCTGCCGGTGATGGCCATGGGACTGGCAATGTTCTTCGGCCTCAGCGTCAGCCAATGGCTCGGCGAACAACGCACGGTGGTGGTGTCGTTGCTGATCATCGGCCTGGCGACGGTGTCGCGCCTGTTCCTCGACTCCGCCGTAGAATTGATCCTCAGTGCCGTGCTGGCAGGCGTCGGTATTGCGCTGATCCAGGCGCTGATGCCCGCACTGATCAAGTCCCGTTTCAGCGACAACGTCTCTGTGTGCATGGGCCTATACGTCACGTCGATCATGGGCGGCGCAGCGATTGCCGCGTCCTTCGCGCCGCTGGTAATGACGCGTACCGGTAGCTGGCGAATGGGCTTGGCGATCTGGGCGGTGTTGGCGCTGCTGGCGTTGCTGTTCTGGCTAGGCCAACGTTCGGGGATACCGACACTGGCCGCTCAAGCGCAACGAAACGGGTCGTTCTTCGCCAATTCCCGCGCCTGGTTACTCGCGATCTTCTTTGGCTTGGGCACGGCGTCCTACACCTGTGTGCTGGCCTGGCTGGCGCCGTACTACGTGGAAAAAGGCTGGAGCGAACAAAACGCCGGGTTGTTGCTGGGTTTTCTGACGGCCATGGAGGTGTTGTCGGGTCTGCTGACGCCCGCGATCGCCAACCGCAGCCGTGACCGACGCCTGGTGCTGGTGGTGTTGCTGGCACTGATCATGGCCGGTTTCTGCGGGCTGATTCTCAGCCCGCAACACCTGAGTCTGTTGTGGCCGTGCCTGCTGGGGCTGGGCATCGGCGGACTGTTCCCGATGAGCCTGATCGTGTCGCTGGATCACCTGCACAACCCCCAACGTGCGGGTGCACTGACCGCCTTCGTTCAAGGCATCGGCTACCTGATCGCCGGTCTCTCGCCTCTGATTGCCGGGATGATCCGCGATCAACTCGGCAGTTTCGAATGGGCCTGGTGGTCGCTTACGGGCGTCATGGCGCTGATGCTGCTGATGGTCCTGCGCTTTAACCCACGGCACTACGCCCGTCACATTCACTGACCCGGAACGGCCATCATGAAACACACCGGTTTCGCCACCGCTCACCTTGGCATGCTGCTCTGGGCCCTGTTGATCGCCGCTTCGTTTTCCGCAGCGGCGCAGGTCAGCCAGGCCATCGACCCGGTCCTGCTGACCGGTTTGCGCCTGCTGTTTTGCGCCCTGGTGTTTTTGCCGCTGCTGCTGTTCAAGGGCGACGCCGCCATGACCCGCAACGGACTGCTCGGCCATGCGGTACTCGGCTTGTTGCTGGCGGTGTATTTCGGCTCATTGTTCGAGGCGCTGCGCTACACCTCCGCCATCAACACCGGGACCCTGTTCACCCTGGTGCCACTGCTGACCCTGTTTTTCGAAGCCGTGTTGATGCCCGACAGCAGCCTAGGACAACGCATCGTTCCAATGCTGACGGCGGCTGCCGGCGCCGTATTGCTGGTGCTCAAAGGTGCGGGGCCAGGCGAGTTGCCTTCGCTCTATGCGGTGTCGGTGTATGGGATCGGTTGCCTGGCGATGGCGCTCTACTCTCCCTTGAGCCAGCGGCTCAAGGCTGGCAGCCTCAAAGGTCGCGGCCCGGTGGGCATGACCTTCTGGAACATGCTGTTCGGCGCTCTGTTCCTGCTGGCGTTCTGTGGGTTCAGCGGTGGCTGGCGATCGGCGTCCTTGCTGACCCTGAACGACTTCGGTTGGCTGATCTACCTGGCGCTGTTCGCCACACTGGCGACCTTCTGGCTGTTGCATCGGGCCATCGGCGTCATCGCCCCGTCGTCGGTCATTTCCTACATTTACCTGAGCACACTGTTCATCACGCTGTTTCATTGGCTCCGGTTACGTCAGTCGCCGCTGCCGCTGGAGATCATCGGTGCAGTGCTCGTCGGCATCGGCATGCTGGCGCTGTTGATGTCCAGCCGCCGCGCCATGCCTGCAACTGTTCGGAGCTGAAGGTCATCGGCACTGCCTCACAACTATTAGTGAAACTTCCTACAGGGCATTCTCCTGGCACCATCGTTCCGTTAGGATCATTCGCACGAGTTTGCGCTCAATCAGCGCAAGGATCACAGCGAGACGAATGGATGCTGAACAGTAACTTGCTTAGAAAACTCGACATGCAGGACCTCATGGTGTTTGTGGCCGTGTATGAACAAAGCAGCGTCACCAGCGTGTCCGAAACACTCTGTGTCAGCCAGTCCACCGTGAGTTACTGCCTGAAAAAGCTGCGCACCGGTTTCGAGGACGAGTTGTTCATCAACACCCGCGCCGGTATGCGGCCCACCTACAAAGCCAGCACCATGTACGCCCACGTGCTGAAAATTCTGGAAAGCATCAACCTGTGTCACGCCGGTGCACCGACGTTCGACCCCAGCTTGCAACCGGTCACCTTCAACATTTGCGCACCGGAATACTTCGAGCAGCTGATCCTGCCGCGTCTGTTGAAACGTTTCGATTTCGCCGACTGGCCGGTGATGGTCAACATGCACAAGTTCGAAACCGACATCCCGGCCGAGGAACTGCGCGACGGCAGTCTCGACCTGGTGATTTGCTTCGGCCCGAACTTTCATCGCAATCACACCGACTTCAAATCCCGGATGTTGCTGGAAGATGATCTGGTCTGTGTCTTCGATAAACGCGCCACACCGCTGGAGCCACGTTTAAGCCTGCAAGCCTTTACCGAACACAGGCATGTATTTCCGACATCCTGGACGTCCACCACCAACATGGTCGACGGCTGGCTGGCGCAGCAGGCACGAAAACGGCAGATCGTCGCGCGATCCAACAGCTACAGCGCGGCGCTGAAAATGATCACCGGCACCGACTTCATCGTCACCCTGCCCCGACGCATCCGGCAGTTGCTGGCCAGCGAGGCCATCTTCAATCACTGCGAAGCGCCCAACGGTCTGCCGGGGTTCACCCTCGACATGCAGTGGAGTCAAAGTGCCGATGAAGACTGCGCCAATTCCTGGTTGCGTGAGCAGGTGGTGCAGGCCTGCACCGAGCAGGAAATGACCTGAGACTTAGTTGTTGATGGCGACTTTGCTGTAGGACTCTCGATCAATGTCGAGGATTTCCACGGCCAGCTGGACTTCCACGTCCGTTGGCCACTCACACAGTTCCTGCACCACGGCCAGCAGACTTTCGGACAACTGTTTTTTGATCGCCGGCGAGCGACCACTCAACAACGCCAGCTTCACATGCACGAACGCCCGCTCAGCCAATGCCGTGCCGACCTTGAACGTCTCGACCTTTACCGCGCGACTCTTGATGTCGAATTCGGCAGCAAACTGACCGGAAGCCACCAGCGTATTGTTCAGCCGGATCAGCGCCACATCGGCATTCAGCTCGGGCAGGTTGGCGGTGTATTCCATGTGCAGGTGGGGCATGACGTGGCTCCTTGAGGTTGGCGGAAAGGTCGTACATATATCACAGAGCTGTCCTGCTCACCGGGACGGCGGCGACTCGAAGCGCTCACTCATGAACGCCTCCAGTCGCGAGCGCAACCAGCGTTCGGCAGGGTCGGTGTCGACGTGGCTGAGCCAGACCATAGACAGGTCCAGGGTCGGGGTCTTGAACGGAAAAGGCTCCGTGAACAGCTGACCGGACGCCGCCATCGCCTCGGCGGCGTAATCCGGCAGGCTGGCGATGAGATCGGTTCCGGCAAGCAAGGCTGGCAACGAACTGTATTGCGGCACGGATAAAACCACCTGACGCGTACGACCAATCTCCGCCAGCCACTCGTCTGCGTAACCACTGACATTGGCAGTGTGGGACACCAGCACGTGAGGGCGCGAACAATATTCATCGAGGGTCAGCGGCGTGTCGGACGCATCGGCACGCAAGATGCTGGGCTGGATGTGCCGCAGCAATTTGCGCTTGGCATTGGCCGGGAGACCGCGGGTCTGGCTGATGCCAACGGTGATATCGCCGGACGCCAGCAAATCGGGAATCCGCCAGTAATCGACATGCTGCACCACAAACACCACCTTCGGCGCTTCCTGGCGCAGGGCACGCAACAACGGCGGCAGAAGACCAAACTCGACATCGTCCGACAGCCCGATACGGAAGGTCATGGTGCTGCTGGCAGGATCGAAATCATGGGTCAGGCTCAAAGCCACCGACAGCGAATCCAGCGCTGGCGACAGGTATTGAATCAACTCCTCGGCCCTGGCGGTCGGCTCCATGCGATGACCGACGCGAATGAACAGTGGATCGTTGAACATCGTGCGCAAGCGGTTGAGCGCCGAACTGATGGTTGGCTGCCCGAGAAACAACTTCTCCGCCACCCGGGTGACGTTGCGTTCGAGCATCAAGGTTTCGAACACCACCATCAGGTTGATATCCGCCTTGCGTAGTTCGTTGCGATTCATCCACTACCCCCCAGTCCTCAAATCTGCTGACAGTTTAGGTAGCTGTCGCAAGCGGCGTCTATGCGACTCAAGCAGTCTGCATTTGATCCGAGCGCAAGGTCGCTTGCAAAGAAGCTGCTCTCACTGAGCAGCTTCACCACCAGGGGTTCAGATTTCCTTCACCGGGGTGTGATCGTGAGTCCCCTTGATCAAGCTGATGGCATGCGCGCAATCCGCCCTGTTGACGTACGCCTCGCCGCTGGCAATCGTTTCATTGTTCCCCGCCCTCAAGCGCCACCGCCATTGACCTTTGCCAGTCTGCGGGGTGCCACGGGTTTGCCTGTAAATCTCAAAATACATTGATCGCTCCTTGCGATGGCTGATGACGGCAGATCAGTGACCTGCGAAACCAGAGTAGATGAGGATTTTTGGCGGCGAAGTCTTTCAGTGTCAGGGGATATTTCGAAGAGAAAACCTTGAATACCGGAGCGGCCAATGGATACGGGGGACGGTAATTCGAGCTACCCGGCTGCGTAAGTTTTCCTGTGAACAGACTTATTTTTCTTACGCCGAAACGCTGCCGGTTCCCACAAAAAACCCACGGCAGGCTGGACGCCTTACAACGTCCAGCCGATTGCAATTATTTGCTGGCCCAGGCGTTGAAGCGCTCCTCGAGCTCTTCGCCGTGATCGACCCAGAACGCTACGTCCATGGACAACGCACCCTTGAGATTTTGCGGTGCAGTGGGCACCCATTGCGCCAGTTTGCTATCCAGCCGTGCGGCGGCCTCGGTATTGGTGGGGCCATAGGGGATCTGCTCGACATACTTGACCTGGGCATCCGGCTGGTTGGCGAAGGCAATGAAGCGCTTGGCCTGATCGACATGTTTCGAGCCTTTGATGATCGCCCAGTAATCCATGCCATACAGGCTGCCGGGCCAGACCAATCCGAGGTGGCTACCATTTTGTGCGGCAGCGGCCACTCGCCCGCTGTAAGTGGACGTCATCACCACGTCCCCGGCCGTCAGCCATTGCGCCGGTTGCGCGCCGGCCTCCCACCACTGGATGTAGGGTTTGAGTTCGGTGAGTTTGGCGAAGGCCCGGCGGGCCTGTGAGACGTTGCAGAAGGCGATTCAATCAGGCTTTCTGTTCGCGCTTGATCCTGTAGACAGTGGCAACACCACACTCAGCCAGCTTAGCCACCTCATCAGCCGACATCTTCGGATGCTTGGCCATCAGGCGTACAACCTTATCCCACAGCGCTTGGTTCTTTTCCTTCCCTGCTGGCTTCCACTCAGGATCAGCGAGCCTCTTGTTCTTCAATCCTTCATTGATACGTTCCACGCGCTTCTCTTGGTCCAATCTTGCCATCGTGGCCATTAGATCGAGCAACATGTTGTTGATCACTTCCATGATCTGGCCGGTTATGCCCTTGTCCTCAACCATCATGTGACTGGTGGGCAGATCGGCAATCACCAGACGTAACCCCTTGGCCTTGATCGTGGCTTTTAGAGTCTCCCAATCAGCCTGTGAAAGACGACTGAGGCGGTCTACAGATTCGCACAGGAAGACATCACCCTTCTCCGCAGTGTCCAGCAGGCGCATCAACTCAGGACGGTTGAGCTTGGTGCCGCTGATGTTCTCGCTGTAAGTGCCAATGACAGACAAACCTTTATCAGCAGCGAACGCCTCAAGCGATGCCTTGGCACGGAGAGCATCTTGATCCTTGGTGCTGGCACGGAGGTAAAGGTGGGCGTTCATGGCTGGCTATCCTTTAGTATCTGTTTCGATAGACCAATGATAATACGATCATAAAGCTATCAGTAATAGATAGCTGATAGCTGATAGCTGATAGCTGAGCGTTATCGCACTACCAGACAAGTAGAGTCCATTGATAGGCGGATCATCAGATTTATTCCGTAGCGAGGAATCATTCACCGCAAGATCACCACATTAGCCGTCTTGTGAGAACAGCCGTAAACTTGGGAAGACCCAGAAGGGCGCTGGCGTAGCTGTGTCATTTTCTGATGAGTAACGGTGGCGTCACTATGCCGAGAGGTCAGAAATGATCCATGGCAATTTTGTTGCATGTTACGGCACGGTATTTCTGGGTATCGTGTATCGGTCGATTTTGATGCCTGTCTATGGTTGCTGCTGGATTGGGTGCGCCGGAACTGCGGTCACGGTACAAAAGATGGGAAGTCCAAAGCAGATACTGTTCTCTGCTGTTGACTTTCAATTTTGACCAGATGCACGATTGATTTGGGCCATGCCTGGCGCTAGCAGTGGGTACATGGTTTTATAAAGACTTTGATTTTTTACAACAACCGGAAGTTTAAGAGAATATGAAAGATTTCGTTATCAGGGTTGTGGAAGTTTTCGCATGGTTAATGATCATTTTTTCCACAGTGGGTGGATATTACATGGCGTACATGGCGCATAGAGTGTCCGCGATAGTGCCTGGTATCACGTCTGGAAATGATGTATTGGCAGGTGTATTAGGTGGCTTGGTTGGATTTGGTTGTGGTTGCGTTTTTTCAGGAACTTGGTTTGTTCTTTCGGCCATTCACAAGGATATCCGGACTCTTCGTGAGATTGCTGTCTGGGATTATAGAAATCGTAACAATCCTAATCATCGAAACAATCGCAAGGATAGCTCCACTGAGAAATATGAGTCTTTGTCGGTACAATAGCCCACGCAATGTAGGAGTTTTTTGCACGTGACGTGAGCCGATGGGGATGCCCTACGTGATGTTATTGGTACGGGCATCCAGATTGAAAACAACTTTTCAATATCCAGTCATTCGATGTGTGATGATTCGTTTTATATCATCACAAGGTTAGATCCTCAGGCGTGAATACCATCGTGAATGAACGGTAGGGTTGGAAATCACTTGTCCTCATTCCCTGCATTTCTGGCAGTTGACCGACGTTTTTGACCGCAGCCACCGCTGAGTTATCGAATGGCTTATCTCCACTGGACCTGGCGACACTGACTGACTTCACTGTGCCATCCGGTAACATATTGATCTGTAGTACGACCTTCATGCCTTTCTTTGCTGACGGTGGGCGAGCCCAGCCTTCTGATGCCCGAGCAAGAATCAGATCTTCGAAAGTGCCCGTAACTTCTTGACCACCACCACCACCACCACCATCAAGTAGTTGTTGTAGAGCTTTTACCGTATTTGCCTGTTGTGTAGCTTGCTTTTGCAATTGTTCCTCACGTGTAGCTTGCTTTTGCAATTGCTCCTCATGTGTAGCTTGCTTTGGCAATTCTTCCTCATGTGTGGCTTGGCGTGATTTCTTCGAGGGTTTATCAATTGTGGTTAATCTAGTTACCACAATGTTCCCTAACCGGTCCGTGCCAATAACACGAACAAACTGCCCTTGCAGTTGTCGACCGTTGAAGTCTCCATTTTCTTGGGTTATACCAAGAGATGAAAGCCCATTAAATGCAAAAATGTAGCATATGCCTGGATCACATGCGGTGATGGCAGAGGCCTTGTCCAGCTTGAAAAGCTTGTTTTTGAACCAGTCCAACCCCTTATCTTTGTTATTTTGTAGCGCTTCTGATAGCCCACCCGAATACTTCAAATTATTGGCATTTTCTATCGCCTTTAGCTGAATAGCAGCAGCCACCTTGGCCTTGGCATCTTCTGCAGCCAGGACCTTGGCATATTCTTCGGCCTTAGCCTTGGCAGCTTCTGCTGCCTTAGCCTTGGCATCATGTTCGGCCAGTAGCCTCGCTTCAGCTTCTGATGTACCTAGCTGTGATTGGGCGAGATAGAGTCGGCTAGGGGATGCATCGAAATGGGCAGGCTTATTGGCGATGTCAGCAAATGAATTTGTCGCCAAGATCATTCCAATGACGCACCCAGAAAATATTTTTTTTGCTTTCATGTCGCTACCGCAGCATTGATGAGTTGATGATGCGGCTAGCATATGATGACGGCATAATAACAGTAAAGAATGTTTTGCGGTTGCAGGCGATAATTTCTTGTCAATCTGCCCAAAAACATTCCAGTGATATTTGTTACTAGTCAGTGGTTATCCCAGCATGACAACATAAAAGCAACACAGATATAAGTTGCGTTAATTCAAGGCACACCCAGAAGATCCTATAAGAACCTCAGAGAGGCCGCAATACAACATCAGTAACCCTGCAGGGTGGTCGCTCAAATCACCCCACACAGCACACTAAGGGCTGTACGCGGCAACATAACTACGGGTGACAAATCAACCAATTGCATTAGTTCAAAAACATCAACAGTCGCGATGCTATCTTTCGGATGCCGGTCGAATAGTTGTTTTCGTAAATCAGGCTTGCCAGCGAGCCTCCATTCTTTTAACGCACGACTGACAACGCGACACGGACTCCAAACTTGGCCAGTATCGGCCTTGGTTGCGGTTTTCGCTAGATAGATCATCCATTTATAATAGCTATCTTTTTCTTCTATCGTCCGAAGATGGTGCCCATAAGCATCAATATCAGGGCAGACAAACTCGTAGTTCGCTAAAAACCCGCCAGCAAATAGCCGAGCCATGAAGCGCTCAAGGCTTGATCTCCGATCTAGCCTGTCGTTCAATATTATAGCAATGTGATGATGTAAGCCGTCTTTGTCTTCATCGCATTCCACAACCGTTAATCGCAGTGGTACGTAGTCGGATTTTCTTTTGAAAAAAGTTGAAAGACGGGCGCTGAATTTGCGACTATCCATTTTCTCTGTAAACCTAAGTCTAACATGATATCCACGCTGCCTAGTGTAGACCTTGGCGCACCCATACACCATCACATACAACGCTTCTATAATCTTGATGAATGACGGGTAATCCGTATCGCATTTGACTGAAACTCCCATAAAGCTATTTTGGGAGTGATGACTTTCTTTTTTCGACATGACTGTTTTTGATTAAACATACTTCCTAGTTGGATGGACAAAAGAACACCTTTAATATTAGTAACCACCAAGCCGAACAACCCTATACCACACTAGTGACTATAGAGCCCTATAGAGAAGTAAAGATCCCGCCCACAGAATACCGCCATTGCCCGATAATACGTGGACCTGGAGGATATTTAAGTGTTTGCAAGTCAAACTTGAATGGACCGAAGGCCGGGCACGAAAAATTCGTGCTTTTGAATTTTATAAAATTAGTTTCCGGGAATGCGACCACCCCAACGGAAAGCTAGGGATTACGTATTTTGGGCGGCGGCATACGATCTATTATACGGCCTGCCGCATCTCAATCTAAACACATTCACAAAATAATGTTTAAACGTGGCGTTGCGATCTTCAAGCCAAAACGCCGCTGACATCTACAGATACCACCCCAATCAGCCTAAACCCAGAACGCAGTAGCAAGCACCGAAGACTACCTGCCACCCAACGTGCGCCTAGTGAACGTATAAAGGAAAGCCCACCATTAGCCGCCGACCAGTCCATCTCAGGCTTATAGACACCCACAACAAGCTGTACGAACGTGACAACATGTTATACGAACATCTGGGTGAGCTTTAGCAGCACCGTCGCTTGCGAGGCCGGAAACGCGGTTTTTGGGGACAGCTAGACTGATGCAGAGACGACCCGCTTTTAGATCTAGTACAGACCGACGACAGTGATACAAATGAGTAGTACAACCGGAAAGCAAAAAGCCCCGTAACTCATTGAATTACGGGGCTTTTCTATGTATGGCGGAGAGATAGGGATTCGAACCCTAGGTACCGGTGAAGGTACAACGGATTTCGAATCCGTCCCATTCGGCCACTCTGGCATCTCTCCAACGGCGCGCATCATAACAACACTTTTGCCGGAAGCGAACCCCCTGAGCGAAATATTTCTGTGCTATCAGATGCTTGCGTCGATTAAAGCGGTACGCCCAGACGATTGGCGACTTCTTCGTAGGCTTCGATGACGTCACCGAGGCCCTGACGGAAGCGGTCCTTGTCCATTTTTTTGCCGGTGGCCTTGTCCCACAGGCGGCAGCCGTCCGGGCTGAATTCGTCGCCCAGGACGATGGAGCCGTCGGAGAACACACCGAATTCAAGTTTGAAGTCGACCAGCAGCAGGCCGGCGTCGTCGAACAGTTTGCTCAGGACTTCGTTGACCTTGAGCGACAGTTCTTTCATGCGAACCAGTTGCTCGGCGGTGCCCCAACCGAAGGCTACGACGTGGGATTCGTTGATGAACGGGTCGCCCTTGGCGTCGTCCTTCAGGAACAGTTCGAAGGTGTAAGGGTTGAGCCTCATGCCTTCTTCGACGCCCAGGCGCTTGACCAGGCTGCCGGCCGCGTAGTTACGCACGACGCACTCGACCGGGATCATGTCGAGTTTTTTCACCAGGCATTCGTTGTCGCCCAGCAGTTTGTCGAATTGGGTCGGCACGCCGGCGGCTTCGAGTTTCTGCATGATGAAGGCGTTGAACTTGTTGTTCACCATGCCTTTGCGGTCGAGCTGCTCGATGCGCTTGCCGTCGAACGCCGAGGTGTCGTTGCGAAACAGCAGGATCAAGCGGTCAGCGTCGTCGGTCTTGAAAACCGATTTGGCTTTGCCGCGGTAGAGTTCTTCACGTTTTTCCATGATGGGCTCCGCTTGCTAAGTAGGTGGGCTAGGCGATGTGTCGCCAGTCGAGCCCTGAATCTTGATCGGCCAGTTGCAGCCAGTCCGGGTCGCACCCGAGGGTGTCGACAAAACATTGCCGGGCCAGCTGCGGCAGGTTGTTCTTGCTGCTGAGATGGGCCAGGACCAGGTGTTGCAGGCCTTGCCAGCCCAACTCGGACACCAGGAATGCCGCCTGGTGGTTGTTCAAATGTCCCAGTTCACCGCCCACCCGCTGCTTGAGAAAGTACGGGTAGTGACCGCGAGCCAGCATGTCACGGCAATGGTTGGCCTCGATCATCAACGCATCGAGGTCCCGATAGCCGTCCAGCACCTTGTTGCAGTATGAGCCCAGGTCGGTCAACAGGCCGAAGCGTCGCTCACCGTCACTGAACACATATTGCGTCGGTTCCTGTGCATCGTGGGCCACGGCAATGACGCCGATGCTCAGAGCGCCGATCTGCAGTTGCTCGCCGCCCGCCAGAAGGCCGGCCGGTTCAATCGGTTTGCGCATCCCGCGCAGGGTACCGCGACTGAGGTAGACAGGCAGATTGTAGCGCCGAGACAGCAAACCCACGCCATGCACGTGGTCGGCATGTTCGTGGGTCACGAGTATCGCGCTCAGTTGCGCCGGGTTCACACCCAGGCGCAACAGGCGTTTTTCGGTTTCCCGCAGGGAGAAACCACAATCCACCAGCACGTACGTATCAGCGCTGGCTATCAGCGTGCCGTTCCCTTGGCTACCGCTGCCGAGAACGGCAAAACGCATGTGATCAGCCCAGGTTGTCCTGAATCTTGCTCAACACTTTGCGCGCCACGTCAGCCGGCGCCACGGTGTTGATGTTCTTCTCGACGGTGACCTGAACGGTATCACCCACCTTGCTCAGGCGAACCTGATAACGCTCGGCACGGGCTTCAACTTCTTCCTTGCTCGGACCACTGCCGAGCAGACTGCCGAAGAAGCCAGGCTTGTCGTCTTTCTTCTCGGCTTTTTCAGACAGGTTGATGTAGTACAGACCCAGGCTGCGGTTGATGTCTTCAACGCGCCATTCGCCCTGTTCCAGTGCACGACCGACGCTCGACCAGGCACGGTCCAGGTCGTTACCGACGTTCAGAACCGGGTTGCCGCTGCCGTCTTCGCTCAGGCTGACACGGCTTGGCGTATCGAAATCACGCGAAGCCAGCATGGAGACCGAACCGCCTTTCTCCGAAGTTCGGCTCATGCTCGCGAGCATGTCGTCGACCAGTGCCGCGTCCAGGCCAGTGTTGACCGAACGGTTGGTGAAGGCCACATCGGCGGTGCTGCCGGCAGGACGTTCGGCGCTGACCACATAGACTTCACTGGTATTGCGCTGCACGCCTGGCTCGATACGGACCCGCACGCGGGTTTCGCTGTCAGCGCCGACACCAGCTGCGCTCAGGCGCTTGGCCATCGCTGCGGACAGTTCGTCGGAATGCTGCCAGGTGGTGGTGAATTCGCCGGTTTGCGGACGCTGTTCATCCAGACGGAAACCGTTGTCCTGGAAGAACTGCACAGCCACTGGCCAGACTTCGGCCGGCGGGTTCTGGGCGACGATCCAGCGCGAGTCGCCGGTCTTCTGCAGCGAGTAGGCACTGGCGTCGGCAGCAGCGGACAGCGGCTGCGGGCGAGGCACGATGTATTCGCCCTTGGCGGTGTCGTCGGCCACGTTGCGCGGGATCGGCAGCAGCGGATCCAGGTGTTTGGCGGTGCTGACGTCCGGTGGCAATTGCATCGGTGCAGTCTGTTGCGCTTCCAGGTAATCGCTACCACGGTCACGGAAATAACCTTCCGGGCCCCAGACCCATCCACAGCCACTGGTGCTGGAGATAATCAAGGCAAGTGCGGAAAGTCCGGCCAATCGCTTCATGCGTAGTGCTTCCTCAATTAAACCAGGACGCCGGACTGGCGCATGGCCTGCCGCAGCGGTTCGTGACAGGCAGCGCTGAGCCAGGTGAGCGGCAGACGGATACCGTCCGGCATCAAGCCCATTTCATGCAGTGCCCATTTCACGGGGATAGGGTTGGATTCGATAAACAGGGTTTTATTGAGCGGCATCAGCTTTTCATGGATCGCACGGGCCGTGACGGCATCGCCTTTCAGGGCAGCGTTGCACAGGTCGGCCATGTCGCGCGGAGCAACGTTGGCAGTCACCGAGATGTTGCCTTTGCCGCCGAGCAGGATCAGCTCGACTGCGGTGGCGTCGTCACCGGAGATCACCAGGAAGTCTTTGCTGACGCCGTCGAGGATGGCTTTGGCACGATCGAGGTCGCCGGTGGCTTCCTTGATGCCGATGATGTTTTTCACGGTCGACAGACGGATAACGGTCTCGGCCTGCATGTCGCATGCCGTGCGGCCAGGCACGTTATAAAGGATCTGCGGGATGTCGACAGCTTCGGCGATGGCCTTGAAGTGCTGGTACAAGCCTTCCTGGGTCGGCTTGTTGTAATACGGCGTCACCAGCAGGCAGGCATCGGCGCCGGCGGTCTTCGCATTGGTGGTCAGCTCGATGGCTTCGCGCGTCGAGTTGGCGCCGGTACCGGCGATCACCGGAATGCGCCCTGCCACCTGCTTTACCACGTAACGAATCACTTCGATGTGCTCGTTCACGTCAAGGGTGGCCGATTCGCCTGTAGTACCGACCGCCACGATCGCGTGGGTGCCGTTCTGCAGGTGAAAGTCCACCAGTTTGCTCAGGCTGTCCCAGTCGAGACGACCTTGTGCATCCATGGGTGTGACCAGTGCCACCATACTGCCCGCAATCATGCAACCGCTCCTGCCGGAAAAAGAGAGCCGTAATGGTACTGGCGCCAAGATGCTTGTACAAGCGAAGTACTGCGCTGCTGCCATTCCCCTTGGCGCTGCTTTTCGCTACCCTTCAGACTTTGATCGGTACTGACATGCTCGTACGCCGGGTTTCAGCCTCCATTTTCGGCATCACAAGCCCCGATCCAGCGTTGCCACCCTTCGCTCTTGCCTTAATGGAGCACGTTGCAACCTTCGGCCCGGGTTTTCTGAATTCGCATCCGCAGGCTCGCCCCCGGTAAAAAAAGCCCGTAGAAGTATCGACCGCTCATCGCTTTAGGAATGCTGCATGTCCACCCCCACAGTTCGCGAACAATTCCTTGTCATCAGTGCCCTCGGCGCCAACCCCATGGAGCTGACTAACGTCCTGTGCCGCGCCAGCCATGAAAACCGCTGCGCCGTGGTCACTTCTCGCCTGACCCGTCATGGCGAGTGCAGTGCGTTGATCCTCGAGATCTCCGGCAGCTGGGACGCCCTGGCGCGCCTCGAAGGCAGCCTGCCGAGCCTCGCCAAGAAGCACGCCTTCACGGTCAACGTGGTGCGCAGCGCGGCGCTGGAGAACCGTCCTCAGGCCCTGCCGTACGTCGCCTACGTCAGCTCGGCGTATCGCTCGGACATCATCAACGAGCTGTGCCAGTTCTTCATGGACCACAACGTCGAGCTGGAAAACCTGACCTGCGACACGTATCAGGCTCCGCAAACCGGCGGCACCATGCTCAACGCCACGTTTACCGTGACCTTGCCAGCCGGCGTGCAGATCAGCTGGTTGCGCGATCAGTTCCTGGATTTTGCCGACGCGCTGAACCTGGATGCCCTGATCGAACCGTGGCGCCCACAAAACCCAATGTAAGGAAGCTTTCATGGCCGTTGCCATCGACCAACCGGTTGCCGACTTCGAAGCCCCCGCCACCAGCGGGCAGACCATCAGTCTCGCGGGCCTCAAAGGCAAGCAAGTGGTGATCTACTTCTATCCGAAGGACAGTACGCCGGGGTGCACGACCCAGGGCCAGGGCTTTCGCGATCAGCTCGACGCCTTTAAAGCGGCTGACACTGAAGTTTTCGGCGTTTCCCGCGACACCCTGAAATCTCACGAGAACTTCAAGGCCAAACAAGCGTTCACCTTCGAGCTGATCAGCGACAAGGAAGAAGCGCTGTGCCAGCTGTTTGATGTGATCAAGCTGAAGAAGCTTTATGGCAAGGAATACATGGGTGTTGATCGCAGCACGTTCCTGATTGATAAGGATGGTGTGCTGCGTCAGGAATGGCGTGGCGTGAAGGTGCCGGGGCATGTGGATGCTGTTTTGGCGGCTGCACAGGCGCTGAACAAGGCCTGATATTTGGCGTTCTTTCAGACGCCTTCGCGGGCAAGCCTCGCTCAAGGTTGATGCAGTCCCTGTAGGAGCGAGGCTTGCCCGCGAAGAGGCCTTCAAGGCTGACCATTAAAGCAGCGGAGCCACCACCGGCTCCTTCCGTGGCCAAGCATCCAGCACCGCCTTGAACAGCGTCGCCAGCGGAATTGCGAAGAACACACCCCAGAACCCCCACAACCCGCCAAACAACAGTACCGCGCAAATGATCGCCACCGGGTGCAGGTTGACCGCTTCCGAAAACAGCAGCGGCACCAGCACGTTGCCATCCAGCACCTGGATGATTCCGTAAACCGCCATCAAATAGATGAACTGATCGCTCCAGCCCCACTGGAACAACGCAATCAGCAGTACCGGCACCGTCACAACTACCGCGCCGACGTAAGGCACCACCACCGACACACCCACCAACAGCGCCAGCAGCGCCGCGTAGTTGAGCCCCAGCACGACAAACCCGATGTAGGTCGCGCCACCGCAGATGAAGATTTCGATGACCTTGCCGCGAATGTAGTTGGCGATCTGCCTGTTCATCTCATGGGCGACGCGAGTAATCAACGCGCGCTCGCGGGGCAGGTAACCGCGTACCCATTGGCCGATCATCTCGCGGTCCTTGAGGAAGAAGAACACCAGGATCGGCACCAACACCAGGTAGATCATGATGTTCACCAGCAGCGGCAGACTCGACAGCGAAAACGTCAGCGCCCACTGGCCGAACTTGCCGATCTCGCCCCGTGCCACTTCGATGGCCTGCAGCACCTGTTCGTCAGACACCAGGTGGGGGTAGCGCTCGGGCAGCAGCAGTAACAGCGATTGCCACTTGGCGAGCATGCCCGGCAGTTCGTTGAACAGCGTGATCAACTGATGCCAGAGCAACGGCACTACGATCACGATGAACACCAGCAAAACGCCCATGAACAACGCAAAGACCAGCCCCACGGCCACCCCACCCGGCATGCGCAAGCGTTCAAGGGTCACCACCAGTCCTTGCATCAGATACGCCAGCACCATACCGGCGAGCACCGGCGCGAGCATGCCGCCCAGCGTCAGGACGGCGGTAAACGCCAGAAACAGCAAAACCGCGAGCACCACGGCTTCTTCGTCGGAAAAATAGCGCTGAATCCAGTCGCGTAACACCTTGAACATCAATAATCCCTTAGAAACGAATGCGGCAGGTTTCAGGCTTTTTTCAACCAGTAGCGGTAAACACCCGCTTCATCTTCTTCACGAAGCAGCGTATGACCCGCCAATCGGGCAAACGTGCGGAAGTCACGCTGCGAACCCGCATCGGTGGCGATCACCTTGAGCACCGCGCCGCTGGCCATGCGATTGAGTTCCAGCTTGGCCTTGAGCAACGGCAACGGGCAATTCAGGCCGCTGGCGTCCAGTTCGGCGTCATGGGCTACAGCGTCGGTCATTGCGTTACTCCGGGTCAGGTGGTCGAACGGCTTAGAATATCTGGTCCGAAGCGTACTGTCCGGCTACAGTAAGGTCTTTGTCGACTCAAGGCTTTGTGCATGACTTTTTTGCGCCCTACCCTGCTGACGCTCGCTTGCCTGCTCGCCTCACCGGGCTTCGCTGACGACCTGCCGTCACTCGGTGACGCCAGCTCTGCCATTGTCTCGCCGCAACAGGAGTACCAGTTGGGTCGTGCCTGGCTGGCGCTGCTGCGCAGCCAGGTTTCACAGCTCAATGACCCGCAGCTCAAGGATTACGTCGAATCCAGCGTCTACCGCCTGGTGGAGACCAGCCAGGTCAACGACCGGCGCCTGGAATTCATCCTGATCAACAGCCCGCAACTCAACGCTTTTGCGGCGCCGGGCGGGATTGTCGGGGTCAACGGCGGCTTGTTCCTCAATGCCCAGACCGAGGGCGAATACGCCTCGGTACTCGCTCACGAACTGGCTCACTTGTCGCAGCGCCACTTTGCTCGTGGCGTCGAAGCGCAACAGCGCATGCAGGTGCCGATGATGGCCGCGCTGCTGGCCGGGATCGTGATTGCCGCTGCCGGTGCTGGCGATGCCGGGATCGCGGCCATTGCGGGCACCCAGGCGGCGGCGATTCAGGAACAGCGACGCTTTTCGCGCCAGAACGAGCAGGAGGCCGACCGCATCGGCATCCTCAACCTGGAAAAAGCCGGTTACGATCCACGCTCGATGCCAACCATGTTCGAGCGGCTGGCTCGCCAATACCGTTTTGACGCCAAGCCACCGGAATTCCTGCTGACTCACCCGGTGACCGAATCGCGGATCGCCGACACCCGCAACCGCGCCGAGCAGGCCAGGCCGGGTGGTATTGAAGACACCATGCGTTATCAGCTGATTCGTGCGCGAGTCCAGCTGATCTACGAAGAAACCCCAGGCCTGGGCGCCAAACGCTTTCGCGCGCAGCTGGATGAGAACCCGAAAAACGATGTCGCACGCTATGGTCTGGCGATCGCCCAGATCAAGGGCGGTCAGCTGAACGAAGCACGGGAAAACCTCAAGTTGCTGCTGGCCAAGTCGCCGAACGAGATCATCTACAACCTGGCGCAGATCGATCTGGACATCACCAACAATCGCCTGCCGGACGCTCAGACTCGGGTTGACCGGATGCTGACTCAGTATCCGGGCAACTATCCGCTGAATCAGGTGCGCGTCGATTTATTGCTCAAGCAGAACCGTGCGCCCGAAGCGGAAAAAGCACTGGAAGCCCTGCTCAAGAGCCGCCCGGATGATCCGGACGTCTGGTACATGGTGGCTGAAACCCGTGGCCTGTCCGGCAACATCATCGGCCTGCATCAGGCCCGCGCCGAGTACTTTGCACTGGTCGGCGACTACCGCCAGGCCATCCAGCAACTGGACTTCGCCAAGCGCAAGGCCGGAACCAACTTCCCACTGTCTTCGCGGATCGACGCCCGGCAACGGGAGCTGATGGAACAGGAGCGCATGATCAAGGACCTGATGGGCTAATTTGTTTCAGGCACAAAAAAACCGCCTCTTTCGAGGCGGTTTTTTACTCAGCCGACAACCGGTTTATTCAGCCAGTTTGAAGGTGATGAAGCTGGCGCGATTTTGACGCAGAACCCGCATCGACACCGAGCGGTTCTTCGGAAGCGCCTTGGCGATATCGGTGAACTCCTTGGTGGAACCAATCGCCTGATTGTTCAGGTGAGTGATAACGTCGCCTGGCTGCAAGCCAATCATAGAAGCAGGACCGTCCTGGACTTCCTTGATGACCACACCACCTTTGAGGTCGTAGGTTTTCTTCTGCTCGTCGGTCAGCTCGGCCACGGAAACACCCAGGCGATTGCTGCTGCGCTCGATGCTGGATTTCGGCAATGCGTCCAGCTCTTTGCCTTCTTCCGGGATAGCGCCGACCGTCAGCTCGACATTCTTGCGCTTGCCTTCACGGATCACTTCCAGGTTGGCTTTCGAGCCAGCTTTCAGTGCGCCCACCAAGTGCGGCAGATCTGCTGACATGACGATCGGTTGATTGTTCATGGTCAGGATCACGTCGCCC
This sequence comes from Pseudomonas sp. LBUM1651, assembly GCF_059716135.1. NCBI lineage: Bacteria > Pseudomonadati > Pseudomonadota > Gammaproteobacteria > Pseudomonadales > Pseudomonadaceae > Pseudomonas > Pseudomonas sp. LBUM1651. The sequence goes on from NZ_CP166805.1 coordinate 4,648,667, forward strand.
ACTTGCAGACCACCCTTGGCAGCCGGGCCATCGTCCTGGATCTGAGCCACCAGCGCACCGGCCGGTTTTTCAAGACCGAACGACTCGGCCAGATCCTTGTTCACTTCCTGAATGACGACGCCCAACCAGCCACGGCTGACCTTGCCGCCGCTTTTCAGCTGATTGGAAACGTCCATGGCCACGTCGATAGGGATCGCGAACGACACGCCCATGAAGCCGCCGGAACGGGTGTAGATCTGCGAGTTGATCCCGACTACTTCGCCCGCCAGGTTGAACAGCGGACCACCGGAGTTACCCGGGTTGATCGGCACGTCGGTCTGGATGAACGGCACATAATTTTCGTTCGGCAGGCTGCGACCGACAGCGCTGACGATGCCCTGAGTCACGGTATGGTCGAAACCGAATGGCGAGCCGATTGCGACCACCCACTGGCCGGCCTTCAGGTCCTGGGATTTGCCAAGTTTGAGAACTGGCAGATCCTTGCCTTCGATTTTCAGCAAGGCCACGTCAGAACGTGGATCGGTGCCGACTAGCTTGGCTTTCAGCTCACTGCGGTCAGCCAGGCGAACGAGAATTTCGTCGGCATCGGCGATCACATGATTGTTGGTGAGGATGTAGCCGTCAGACGAGATGATGAAACCCGAACCCAGCGACTGGGCTTCACGCTGACGATCACCCCGCGGTGAACGAGGCTGCGGCATGCCGCGCTCGAAGAACTCGCGCAACATAGGCGGCAAGCCTTCTAGGTCAGGCATCTGCTCGCTCACTTTGCGATCCGGCAGTTTCTGCGTGGTGCTGATGTTCACCACAGCAGGCGAGGCCTGTTCGACCAGTTGCGTAAAGTCAGGCAATTCGACCGCTTGAGCAGCGGCCGCCTGACCGAGCACCAGTACAGTGGCAAAAATGGAGAGGTAAGACTTCAAGCGTGGTATCGACATACGGCTCCCGTTACGACAAGCATGGTTAAGCGATATGGAGCAAGGAACACCGGGAACGATACGCCGGTATTTTTGTTCCGGGAACAACAAACAAGGCCAGAGCCGAGGGGCTCTGACCTATAAAAAATTTTGGGGATATTTGCAAACTGAAATGCTCACCAAACATTTCGATATCAGCTCACTACTGGGTTGCAGCGGCATCGGTGCGCATGGACAGCGCGATCCGTTCAGCAGTACCTACTGGGATTTCACCGACCACGGTAACCATCATGTCGCCTTGAGGCGTGGTCAGGCGTCGGGATACAGCAACGGTCGGACCGAGCTGAGTGCGAGTATCGGTGAGAGTTGCGCCATTAAGCGGTTCAAGGAACACCGAGAAACGGGCCAGACCATCGTCATACATCAGGCTGTTGACCTGGATTTTGGTCTCTGGATCCTTGCGCGAAGTGCTGCTGGTCAGCTCGAAGCCTGCAGGCAACCAGTCCGAATGCCAGGTCTGGGCAACCTTGACCGCTGAAGCCTTGTCGCTGTCGAGGGCGATGGTTTTGCAATCACTGCCCGGCTGCAGATCACTGTCGGAAGGTACATCGGAGGTATCCAGCTGCGTGAACTGGAAGCGCTCCAGCAACTGCCCCTTATCATTCAGGAGCAATGACTTGAGCGGCAAACCGGTTTCTTTGTCCAGATGCAGTTCAAAACCGTAACGGTGCTGATCGCGCGGCTTCAAGGAAACGATTACCGCGGCACGCCCGGCAACACGCGACCTGCCGATGACGGAAAGGTCGTACCAATTCTTGAGTTTCTGTGGATCGAGTGCACGAGCAGCGGAATTGGGGGAGTCCCCAAGTCCTGCGATCAAGGTGCCGCTGACGCATTGAGTACGCCCATCAATGCGCACGACTTCCTGAGCAGAGCCATCAAGCTGGAGTAAACGCTCGCGGACCTTGCCATCCTGGACGCGGTGCCAGATGTTGTGGGTAGAAAAACTACCGTTTCGCTCGTAAACAAAAGTACCGTGAAAGCTTTGCTGTTGCTCGGCCTGACCAAGACGGGTCAACCAGTCCTGGGCTTCATCGGCGTGGGCTGGAACAATGAACCAGCCACCGAGCAGAAGCGAAAGTAGAGGTATGGCGCGCATGATCCTCCTTAACGGTTTTCCATGCTTGCTGCACGAGCGTAAGGCAGAGCGCTCTCAGTACCTTTCAGTGCAGCCTGTTGAGCATGTTGGCGCAAGTAGCCTGGCAAACGTTGATCGTGCCAGCCCGGCTGACCTTGCAAAACGCCGTTGGCCATAGGACCAGTGGCTTCCGAACTCTCATTATAGCCTGCCAACACAGCTGGACCCTTGACCTGAGGAACGGCCAGACCCGGTTGGCTGGAATGTTGAGCCAGCTCGACACCAGCGATCTCGTCCTGGTTGTACAGACGAACACCCGCCAGTACGGCAACGGTGACCGAAGCTGCGACTGCCAGACGACCCAGGCTGCGCCATGGACCACGGGATGCTTTTGCCGGTACGGCTTCGTCAGCCAGCGCAGCGGAAACGGCCGCGGCGATATCCAGACGTGGAAGCAGCAGATCCTTATGCATCACTGCCCGAGCGATCTGATAACGAGCCCATGTTTCACGGGTTTCAACATCGTCAAAGGCATTCAACACCCGACGCAATTCCAATTCGTCCGCTTCGTTATCCATCACTGCGGACAGCGATTCCTGCAGGGCTTCACGACTCATGGCGTTCCTCTCTTGGCTGTCGCCGCTGTCTCAGTTTTCCTGCAACAACGGCTGCAGGGCTTTATCGATGGCCTCCCGAGCGCGGAAAATCCGGGAGCGCACGGTACCCACCGGACATTGCATGACGCTCGCAATGTCCTCGTAACTCAGACCATCGAATTCACGTAAAGTTAAAGCCGTACGCAAATCTTCTGGCAGTTGCTGAATGGTTCGATGGACGGTGCCTTCGATCTCATCCCGCAGCAATGCACGTTCTGGCGACTCGAGATCCTTGAGGCCATGATCGCCATCGTAGAACTCTGCATCCTCGGAACTGACATCGCTATCCGGCGGCCGGCGGCCGCGTGAAACCAGATAGTTTTTCGCCGTGTTGATGGCGATGCGGTAAAGCCACGTATAAAACGCGCTGTCTCCGCGAAAATTTCCAAGCGCACGGTATGCCTTGATAAAGGCTTCCTGTGCCACATCCTGGGCTTCATGGGTGTCGTGCACGAAACGCACGATCAACCCGAGAATTTTGTGCTGGTATTTCAGCACTAGCAGATCGAAAGCTCGCTTGTCGCCGCGCTGGACGCGTTCGACGAGCTGCTGATCCTCTTCCTGGGTTAGCATGAACTCTCCTCGATAAGCTCGGAGGAAGCTTGCATAACTAAACGACCAGACTTGCAAACATAGACTCGGGCTTTTCGCAAAAGTTCTCCCCCTCCAAGCAAGTTTCCTGCGGGCTCTGATTGGCACGCACGAAAAGCGCAGCTCGAGCTAACCCGGCTGCGCGAATAATCTTGTCATCGGATCCGACAGCAAGGATCAAACCGCAATCCCGCGCTGAAGCCGACACTGTCCCTTGATTCAGGCAACGGTCTATTGATCTTGGGCCTTTGGCAAAAGTTCCAAATATTTATAGCTGTGCCAGACCGACATTGTGCAACCCTGGACGGAAAAAGACTGTTAAATCCACGATACAGTCGTCTTGTCGCCGAACGGTTCGAAAAACCATCCGACGAAGCGTCAGGTCTTTTCTGTCACTGTAGTTTCACAATGCCATGTCAGCCCGGCTATTGTGCCGCTCCCCCCCTCTATATACTAGTGGGCTGTGTGGCCGCCCCGACTCGTCGTTCCAGTAGTCTGGCGCCAACCCCGACCCGGGTCGCTTTGAGCGGAATCCTGAAATGAGCCAACAGTTTCAACATGATGTTCTGGTCATTGGCAGCGGTGCAGCCGGTTTGAGTCTTGCGCTGACCTTGCCCGATCATTTGCGTATCGCCGTACTGAGCAAAGGCGACCTCGCCAATGGCTCGACATTCTGGGCCCAGGGCGGTGTCGCTGCTGTTCTGGACGACACCGATACCGTTGAGTCCCACGTCGATGACACCCTCAACGCTGGCGGCGGCCTGTGCCACGAAGACGCTGTGCGCTTCACAGTCGAACACAGTAAAGAGGCAATTCAATGGCTGATCGATCAGGGCGTACCGTTTACCCGCGATGAGCAGTCCGGTACCGAGGACGGCGGGTTCGAGTTCCATCTGACCCGCGAAGGCGGTCACAGCCATCGGCGCATCATTCACGCCGCCGACGCCACAGGCGCAGCGATTTTCAGAACCCTGCTCGACAAAGCCAGGCAACGACCCAACATCGAACTGCTGGAACAGCGCGTCGCGATCGATCTGATCACCGAGAAACGCCTGGGCCTGGACGGCGACCGCTGCCTCGGCGCCTACGTGCTCAACCGCGGCACAGGCGAAGTCGACACCTACGGCGCACGCTTCGTGATCCTCGCGTCCGGAGGTGCCGCCAAGGTCTACCTCTATACCAGCAACCCTGACGGCGCCTGCGGTGACGGCATCGCCATGGCCTGGCGTTCGGGCTGCCGGGTGGCGAATCTGGAGTTCAACCAGTTCCACCCGACCTGCCTGTATCACCCGCAGGCCAAGAGCTTCCTGATCACCGAAGCTTTGCGTGGCGAAGGCGCACACCTGAAGCTGCCCAACGGTGAACGCTTCATGCAGCGTTTCGACCCGCGCGCAGAGCTTGCGCCACGGGACATCGTCGCCCGGGCGATCGACCATGAGATGAAGCGGCTCGGAATCGACTGCGTCTATCTGGACATCAGTCACAAACCAGAAACCTTCATCAAGACGCACTTCCCGACGGTGTACGAGCGTTGCCTCGAGTTTTCCATCGATATCACCAAGCAACCGATCCCGGTGGTTCCCGCGGCGCACTACACCTGCGGCGGCGTGATGGTCGATCAGCAAGGTCGCACCGACGTGCCGGGGCTGTATGCGATTGGCGAAACCAGTTTCACCGGCCTGCACGGCGCCAACCGCATGGCCAGCAACTCGCTGCTGGAATGCTTCGTTTACGCGCGCTCGGCGGCTGCAGACATTCTTGAACAGTTGCCGCAGGTTTCGATTCCCGTCGCCCTGCCCGTCTGGGACGCCAGCCAGGTCACCGACTCGGATGAAGACGTGATCATTGCGCACAACTGGGATGAACTGCGGCGGTTCATGTGGGACTACGTTGGCATCGTGCGCACCAACAAGCGCCTGCAACGAGCGCAGCACCGCGTGCAGTTGTTGCTGGATGAAATCGACGAGTTCTACAGCAACTACAAGGTCAGCCGGGATTTGATCGAACTGCGTAACCTGGCCCAGGTCGCCGAGTTGATGATTCTGTCAGCCATGGAGCGCAAGGAAAGTCGCGGCCTGCATTACACCCTCGACTACCCGAACATGCTACCGGTTGCGCTGGACACTATTCTGGTGCCGCCCACCTACGCCGACTGAACGTGAGCCGGACTCGCAGGCGTCGGTGCAGATCCGCCGCCTGCGAATCCCGTGGCACGCAAATCGATCGGATCCGCCGCTCGCCCCGCAAACGAAAACGCAACACCACGACCAACGGCAACACCAGGCTGTCCCGCCGCAGTTGAATCGCCTGCCAACCGGCCACCTGATTCCACAACTGCCAGCCATCTGCATCGCGACGCAAGCCGCGAAACGCCTGCGGATGTGTCAGCAAAATCTGTCTTGGCAATGCCCAAATGCCGTGCGCCAGGCAGCAAAAAGCGCCGAGCAAACTGCCCCAGACCGGTATGAAAAGAAAAAACAACGAACCCAGCGCGAACAGCTGAGCCAACAGATACGCCGCCAGCAACTGCCGTGAGGCATGCCAGCGGCATTCGAACGCATTACTTGGGCTGGACACGATCCAGGATCATGCGAACCATGCGCTGAAGCTCCGGGTCTTCCGATTCGGCGCGTTCCATGAACCAGCCGAACATGTCCTGATCTTCGCATTCGAGCAGCTTGCGGTAGCAATCGCGGTCGACATCATTGAGGTGCGGGTAGACCTCTTTCACGAACGGCACCAGCAACACGTCAAGTTCAAGCATGCCGCGGCGGCTGTGCCAGTAGAGGCGATTCAGTTCTACATCTTCGACCATGGAGCGCTCCTCAAATAGGCGGCAAGTATACAGCCCCCGACACCATCGAACAGTCGGCTTTGGTCGGGCACTGCCGACCTTTTGTGAACTACCCATTTCATGGGCGCACCCTTATGATGTCCTCCAGACTCTTCTTCTCTGCGATGACCCATGGCCGATTCTGCTTTTTTCTGCACCCTGTCTCACGAAGGCGTTCTCGCGGTCCGCGGCGCGGATGCCGGTAAATTCCTGCAAGGCCAACTGACCTGCAACCTCAATTACCTGAGCGACACCCAGGCCAGCCTCGGCGCACGCTGCACCCAGAAAGGCCGGATGCAATCGAGTTTCCGCATCCTGCTGCAAGGCGACGGCGTGCTCATGGCCATGGCCAGCGAGCTGCTGGAACCGCAACTGGCGGATCTGAAAAAGTACGCGGTGTTCTCCAAATCCAAACTGACTGATGAAAGCGCCGCGTGGGTCCGCTTCGGCGTCGACCATGGCGATGCCGCATTGATCAGTCTGGGCCTGGAACTGCCGGCAGACACCGACAGCGTTGCGCGCAATGATGGGTTGATCGCCGTCCGCGTTTCGCCGGACCGTGCTGAACTCTGGGTTGCCGCCGATCAGGCCGATGCCATCAAATGCCGGTTATCCGCCCTGTTGACCGAAGGCGATCTCAACGAGTGGCTGCTGGGCCAGATCCGCGCAGGGATCGGCCAGGTCATGCCGAGCACCCGCGAGCTGTTCATTCCGCAGATGCTCAATCTGCAAGCCATCGGTGGCGTGAGTTTCAAAAAGGGTTGCTATACCGGCCAGGAAATCGTCGCGCGGATGCAGTATCTGGGCAAACTCAAGCGTCGCTTGTATCGCCTGAAGCTCGACGCCAGTGATTTGCCTGAGCCCGGCACTCAACTGTTCTCCCCGACCCACGGCAGTTCCATCGGCGAAGTGGTGATCGCCGCACACACCGGACAAAACATTGAACTGCTGGCCGTGCTGCAAGCCGAAGCAGCCGAAGGTGGTGATGTCCATCTGGGCGCACTCGAAGGGCCAGCCCTGCACCTGCTCGACCTGCCTTATGAACTGGATCGCGATCGCGAAATCCAGCGTTAACGGCAGCACTTGTCGCAACACCTAGAGAAAAGAAATGAGTGAGCTGGCGGATAAGGTCCAACAGGATTTGGTTGAGGCCATCGATAACGATGACCTGGTTCTGCCAACATTGCCGGAAGTGGCCCTGCAGATTCGCAAGGCCGCTGAAGACCCGGAAATCAGTGTCAGCACCCTGAGTAAAGTGATCGGCCGTGACACCGCGTTATCGGCGCGCCTGATCAAAGTGGTCAATAGCCCGCTCCTTCGCGCGACTCAGGAAGTGACGGACTTGCACACGGCCATTACGCGCCTGGGCGTCAACTACAGCAGCAACCTGGCCATTGGCCTGGTGATGGAGCAGATCTTCCACGCGCGCTCCGACGTGGTGGAAAAGAAGATGCGCGATGTCTGGCGCAAAAGCCTGGAAATCGCCGGCGTCAGTTACGCGCTGTGCCGCAGTTACACGCAACTCAAACCTGATCAGGCGGCTCTCGGCGGGCTGGTGCATCAGATTGGCGTACTGCCGATCCTGACCTACGCCGAAGACCATTACGAGCTGCTGTCGGACCCGGTCAGCCTGAACCATGTCATCGACCAGATTCACCCGCTGCTCGGCGACAAACTGCTGCGGGTCTGGGAGTTTCCGGAAATGCTGGTACAGGTGCCGGGGCTGTATCTGGACTTCAAGCGTGAGTCCGGGCGCGTCGACTATGTGGATCTGGTGCAGGTGGCCAGTTTGTATTGCCACAAGGACACAGACCATCCCATCGCCCGTATCGACCCGCTCAACGTGCCGGCCTTCAAGAAGCTCGGGATCGATCCGGAGAACGAGGCGATGTGCAGGGATCTGGAAGAATCGCGGTCGATGTTTTACTGATAATTGTGGCGAGGGAGCTTGCTCCCGCTGGGTTGCGAAGCGACCCCACTTTCCAATAAAAAGAATGGGACTGCTGCGCAGTCCAGCGGGAGCAAGCTCCCTCGCCACACTATGTATTCAGCAGCTTACCCCGCAATAAAACTCACCCGCACCTTCAACCCCGCCTTTTCACCGTCATGCAGGCTGATCTGCGCCAAATGCGCACGGCAAATCTCACCGACAATCGCCAGCCCCAACCCCGAGCCCGCGACTTGCTGGTTGCGTCGATAGAAGCGCTCGAACACCCGGTCGCGTTCTTCCAGTGGAATCCCCGGCCCATCATCCTCGACCTCCAGCACCGCCGGCGCCGAGACCCGCAGGATCACATTGCCGCCGGAAGGCGTATGGGCCAGTGCGTTATCCACCAGATTGCTCAATAGCTCATTCAACAGCGTCGGCTCACCGCGCAGCCATACCGGCTCGTCCGCCTCCAGTGCCAGCGCCACGCCGCGGGCATGGGCCAGCGGCGCCATGGCCATGCCGAGTTCGCGGGCCAGCTGACTCAAGTCCAGCAACTGCGCGCCACCCTCGGCGATCGCCCGGGCACCGTTCTCGACCCGCGCCAACGAGAGCAATTGATTGGCCAGATGGGTCAAGCGGTCCGTGCCCTGGGCGGCCGTTTCCAATGTGTTGCGCCAGGTCTCGGGTTCGGTCGAGCGCAGGCCCAGTTCAAGCCGCGCCTTGAGCGCCGCCAGTGGCGTGCGCAGTTCATGGGCCGCATCGGCGATAAATTGCGCCTGGCGCTCGAACTGCTCGCGCAGACGCTCGGTAAAGTGATTGAGCGCGCGCACCAGCGGCCACAATTCGTGCTGCACTTCCACCAACGGCAGCGGCCGCAGATCGTCGGACTGGCGCTCTTCCACCGCCGTGCGCAAGCGCTCCAATGGACGCAACGCCGCACTCACCGCAAACCACACCATCAGCAAGGCACCGACCGCCAGCATGCCCAATCGCAGCAACGTGTCCGCTGCCAGGCTACGAGCCATGCTGACCCGCGCTTCATCGGTTTCCGCCACGCGGATTTCCGCCATGCCGTTCATGTTCGGCTCGCTCACGGGTTTAAGCAGGCTCACCACCCGCACGTTCTGCCCCTGATAGGTTGCGTTGTAGAAACGTGCGAGCGCCGGATAGTCATCGGTGCGCGGCGTGCCCGGCGGCGGAGGCGGCAGGTTTTCGTAACCGGAAATCAACTTCTGATTGATGTCATTGACCAGATAGAAAATCCGCCCGGCGCTGTCGTAGGCGAAGGTATCGAGGGCCACGTAGGGCACGTCGGCGCTCAGGCTGCCATCACGCTGGGACACCCCGGCGGCGATGGTTCGTGCCGAAGCCAGCAAGGTCCGGTCGTACGCGGTGTCGGCGGCCTCGCGCCCGTTCCAGTACGCACTCAAGCCACTGGCCAGCATCAACACCACCAACAACAGCGCGAGGTTCCACAGCAACCGCCAGCGCAGGCTGCTGGGCTTATGCATCACGGCTTTCCAGCAAATAGCCGAGACCACGGAAGGTCACGATGGCAACCGGTTGGCCGTCGAGCTTCTTGCGCAAGCGGTGGACATAGATTTCGATGGCGTCGGGGCTAGCTTCTTCGTCCAGACCGAACACCTGGGCAGCCAGTTGTTCCTTGCTCATCACCCGACCGGGACGGGCGATCAGGGCTTCGAGCACCGCCTGTTCGCGGGAGGTCAGGGTCAGCAATTCTTCGCCAAGGGTGAAGCGCCGGGTGTCCAGATCGTAAGCCAGTACGCCGCAGGTCTGCTGGCGCTCGCCGCCGAGCACGCTGCGGCGCAGCAAGGCTTTGACCCGGGCTTCGAGTTCGGTCAGTTCGAAAGGCTTGGCCAGGTAATCGTCAGCGCCAAGGTTCAAGCCATGGACCCGGTCCTTGACGTCGCTGCGCGCGGTCAACATCAGCACCGGCAGGTTCTTGCCCCGGGCCCGCAGGCGCGCCAGCACTTCGAAACCATCCATGCGCGGCAGGCCGACGTCGAGGATCGCCATGGCGTATTCCTCGCTGCTCAACGCCAGGTCGGCGGCCACACCGTCGTGCAGCACATCCACGGTCAGCCCGGTGCTCTTGAGCGCTTGGGCAACACTGTCGGCGAGTTGCAGATGGTCTTCGACGAGCAGAACACGCATGGATCTTTACCTCATTCAGGGATGTTCGACGCCATTCTTTGGCGCGGAGTTTACAGCCGCATCCGCCGCTGTGAAGCCCGAAAACCGTGAAAGTCCGCTGAAAGGTTAGTGAAAGGTTCGACCGTTAGAGTCGGCCCACGGATGGTTTCGACTGTAAGCCACCGATCGTGCTTTGAAATGTAGCTCCCGAAAAACGCCTTGATGCGTTTTCGCCAATAAGAACAATAACGAGGTACTTCGCCATGCTGTCCACACAGCTCCAGATTTGCCCGCCCCACCCCTTTTCTCGCTCCCCATCGTATACGCTCGTCAGCGCCGTTGCTGGCTGCGCAACGCGAAACCGCCGCATCTGAAACACCCCCAAAAACAACAACTCCCGTGGAGACACCAATGAATCGATCACTGCGCCGTTTCGCCCTCGCCGCCAGCTGCATGCTGTTTGCCGGCCAACTGATAGCCGAGCCGAAACGCCCGGAATGCATCGCCCCGGCCTCGCCTGGCGGCGGTTTCGACCTGACCTGCAAACTGGCGCAGAGCGCGCTGGTCAACGAAAAGTTGCTGACCAAACCGATGCGCGTGACCTACATGCCCGGCGGTGTCGGCGCGGTGGCGTACAACGCGGTGGTCGCTCAACGTCCGGCCGATGCCGGCACGCTCGTGGCGTGGTCCAGCGGTTCGTTGCTGAACCTGGCCCAGGGCAAATTCGGTCGCTTCGATGAGACCAACGTACGTTGGTTGGCAGCGGTCGGCACCAGCTACGGCGCCATCGCGGTGAAAAGCGATTCGCCTTACAAGAATCTCGACGACCTCGTTCAGGCGCTGAAGAAAGATCCGAGCAAAGTGGTGATCGGTTCCGGCGGCACCGTCGGTAGCCAGGACTGGATGCAAACCGCACTGATCGCCAAGGCCGCCGGGATCAACCCGCGCGATCTGCGTTACGTCGCCCTCGAAGGCGGCGGTGAAATCGCCACCGCCCTGCTCGGCGGTCATATCCAGGTCGGCAGCACCGACATCTCCGACTCCATGCCGCACATCCAGAGCGGCGACATGCGCCTGCTGGCGGTGTTCTCCGAGAAACGCTTGGACGAGCCGGAAATGAAAGACATTCCGACCGCCAAGGAACAAGGCTACGACATCGTCTGGCCAGTGGTTCGCGGCTTCTACCTCGGGCCAAAAGTCAGCGATGAAGACTACGCCTGGTGGAAAGACTCCTTCGACAAACTGCTGGCCTCACCCGAATTCGCCAAGCTGCGCGATCAGCGTGAACTGTTCCCGTTCGCCATGACCGGCCCGGAGCTGGACACCTACGTGAAGAAGCAGGTCGCGGACTACAAAGTGCTGGCCAAAGAGTTCGGCCTGATTCAGTGATCGCCTCTGTCTAGCGGCTGCGGCCCCCGTTCTGCGGGGCCGCGGCACAGGAGTTTTCCATGCTCTTACAACGCATTTTTGCTTCGGTGCTGTTGCTGGCCTGTCTCAGCCTGGTGCTGATGGCCTGGCCCTATCAGGCGCCATTTTCCTACGAACCGATCGGACCACGGGCCTTTCCCCTGTTGATGCTGGGCCTGATGGGCCTGGGACTGGTTTACATGGTGTATCGCCCCTCGCCGATCAAACACACCGATGAAGATCCGCCGATGGATCGCGAAACCCTGACCAAGATTGGCATCTGCGTGTTGCTGCTTCTGGTCTTCGCCGGGTTGTTCGAACCCCTGGGCTTCATCCTCAGCAGCATGCTGATCGGCATTCCGATGGCGCGCCTGTACGGCGGACGCTGGTTGCCGGGCGCGGTGATCATCAGCCTGATGAGTATCGGTCTGTACCTGCTGTTCGACAAAGTCATGGACGTGCCACTGCCTCTGGGCCTGCTCGACGTTCTGGAGAACTGATATGGATACGCTTGGTTATTTGAGTCATGGCTTCGGCGTCGCGTTGACCCCTTACAACCTGGTCACCGCACTCAGCGGCACGCTGATCGGCACCGTCGTCGGCCTGCTCCCCGGCCTCGGTCCGATCAACGGCGTGGCGTTGCTGATCCCGATCGCGTTCGCCCTCGGCCTGCCGCCGGAATCAGCGTTGATCCTGCTGGCCGCGGTGTATCTGGGTTGCGAGTACGGCGGCCGGATCAGTTCGATCCTGCTGAACATTCCGGGCGAAGCCTCCACCGTGATGACCACCCTCGACGGCTACCCGATGGCCCGACAAGGCATGGCGGGTGTTGCGCTGTCACTGTCGGCGTGGAGTTCGTTCATCGGCGCCTTTATTGCGACCTGCGGGATGGTGGTGTTCGCGCCGATTCTGGCGAAGTGGGCGATTGCCTTCGGCCCGGCGGAGTACTTCGTCCTGATGGTGTTCGCGATTGTCTGTCTCGGCGGCATGGCCGGCGACCGACCACTGAAGACCTTCATTGCGGCGCTGATTGGGTTGTTCCTGTCGACTGTCGGCATCGACGCCAACAGTGGTGTCTACCGCTTCACCGGCGACAATATCCACCTCACCGACGGCATTCAGTTCGTGGTGCTGGTGCTGGGCCTTTTCTCCATCAGCGAAATCCTGTTGCTGCTGGAAAAAACCCACCGCGGTCAGGAGGCGTTCAAAGCCACCGGCCGCATGATGTTCAACTTCAAGGAAGCCGCTTCGGTGTTCTGGGTGAACATGCGTTGCGGTGTGCTCGGGTTCATCATGGGCGTGCTGCCCGGTGCCGGCGCGACACTTGCCAGCGCCGTGGCCTACATGACCGAGAAACGTATCGCCGGCCCAAGTGGAAAATTCGGACAGGGCGACAAGCGTGGCCTGGCCGCTCCGGAAACCGCCATCGGTGCGGAAGCCTGCGGCGCGCTGGTGCCGATGTTGACGCTCGGCGTTCCCGGTTCGGGCACCACGGCGGTGATGATCGGTGCCTTGTCGCTGTACAACATCACGCCAGGCCCGCTGCTGTTTCAACAGCAGCCGGACATCGTCTGGGGCCTGATCGCTTCGTTGTTTGTCGCCAACATCATGCTGGTGATCCTCAACATTCCGATGATCCGCATCTTTACCCGCATCCTCGCCGTGCCGAACTGGGCGCTGGTGCCGATGATCGCGATTATTACCGCCATCGGTGTGTTCGCGGTGCATGCCACCACCTTCGATCTGTTCCTGATGATTGGCATCGGCATCTTCGGCTACATTCTGCGCAAGCTGGATTTCCCGTTGTCGCCGGTTCTGCTGGGCTTCATTCTCGGAGGTTTGATGGAACAGAATCTGCGCCGGGCCCTGTCGATCTCCAACGGTTCGCTGGAGATTCTCTGGTCGAGCGGGATCACCATGGGAGTCTGGGCGTTGATCGCTGTGATGCTGCTGGTGCCGATCCTTCGGATCTGGCGCAAACGTTCGGTCGCTCGGCGCGTTATCGCCGATGTCTGATCGAACACCCTTCAAAGCCTGGTGGGGTACGCCGCTGGTCGGCGCGCTGGGCGGTTACCTGGCCAGCCTGGTCGGCTGGCCGCTGCCGTGGATGGTCGGCTCGTTGCTGGCGATCATCCTGGTGCGCTGCCTGACACCCTGGCAACTGGCGGAAATCCCTGGCGGCCGCAAGTGCGGCCAGTGGGTGGTCGGCATCGGCATCGGCCTGCACTTCACCCCGGTGGTGATGGCGCAGGTGCTAAGCCACTTCGGTCTGATTTTCTTCGGCGCGTTGGTCACCAGCCTCTCGGCCATCGTCGGGGTCTGGCTGATGCGGCGCACCGGTGAGGATCGCGCCACCGCGTTCTTTTCCAGCATGCCCGGCGGTTCCGGTGAGATGGTCAACCTCGGCGCGCGCAATGGCGCGGTGCTCAGTCGCGTAGCGGCCGGGCAAAGTCTGCGGGTGCTGGTGGTGGTGCTGTGTGTGCCGGCGGCGTTCAAGTATTTGCTGGGCGACGGCGCGCCAATCGTTCATCCGACGGCCGTCAACTGGTGGTGGCTGGCCCTTCTATTCCCGGCAGGCGCGTTGGCAGCCTGGCTTTGGGAACGTCTTCGTCAACCCAACCCATGGCTGTTCGGACCGTTGCTGGTGAGTGCGGCGGTGAGCATTAGCTGGGATTTGCATATTGGCTTGCCCCATGGCGGCAGCCAGATTGGCCAATGGCTGATCGGCAGCGGCCTGGGCTGTCACTTCAATCGGCAGTTTTTCCGGCGGGCGCCTTCGTTTATGGGACGGACCTTGATTGGCACGGTGTTGACCATGTTGATTGCCACGGCGGCAGCACTGGGATTGAGTGCGCTGACGCATCTGGATTTACGTTCGCTGACATTGGGCATGATGCCCGGCGGGATTGCGGAGATGAGCCTGACGGCGGAGACCCTGCAATTGTCGGTGCCGCTGGTGACGGCGATGCAGGTGATGCGGTTGTTGTTTGTGTTGTTTCTGGCGGAGCCGTTGTTCAAGTATTGGAATCGGGTGCCGGAGCAGCCCTGACACTATCCACTGTGGCGAGGGAGCTTGCTCCCGCTCGGCTGCGTAGCAGTCGTAAACCGGGTGCATGTTGTGGATCAGAAAGAACCAGCTTGCATGTTTTGGGGCTGCTTCGCAGCCCAACGGGAGCAAGCTCCCTCGCCACAAAAGCCCTCTGTCGCGCCTAAACCGGCGGCAACCGCCACTCAATCGGCGTCTCGCCATTCTGCTCAAGAAACTTGTTGGTCCGACTGAAGTGCCCGCACCCGAGAAAACCGCGATAAGCGGACAGCGGCGACGGATGCACCGACGTCAGCACCAGATGCTTGGTCGCATCGATCAGTTTCTGCTTGCTCTGGGCATGCGCGCCCCACAGCATGAACACCAGATGCGGTTGCTGCTGGCTGACCACTTCAATGATCCGATCCGTGAAAAACTGCCAGCCCTTGTCCTTGTGCGCATTGGCATTGGCGCGCTCAACGGTCATGGTGGTATTGAGCATCAACACGCCCTGTTCGGCCCAGCTCTGCAGGTAACCGTGATTGGGAATGTCAATGTTCAGGTCGCGCTTCAGCTCTTTATAGATGTTCACCAGCGACGGCGGCGCCGGCACGCCCGGTTGCACCGAGAAGCACAAGCCATGGGCCTGGCCCGGGCCGTGATACGGGTCCTGACCGAGTATCACCACTTTGACCTTGTCCAGCGGCGTCGAGTTGAGCGCGTTGAAAATCATCGGTCCCGGAGGATAGATTTCCTTGCCCGCCGCGCGCTCCTGTTGCAGGAAATTGCGCAACTCTGCCATGTAGGGCTGGTCGAACTCAGCACGCAGTGCCTCCTTCCAGCCCGGTTCGAGTTTGATACGGTCGTCAGCAGTCATGGTTACATCCGGCAAAAACAATGGGGCGAACCCTAGGAAAGCCCATCACGCTTGTCAATTGGTCTGACGCAGAACCGGCACTTTCCTGCATTGCGATCATACTGAACGCTCAAATTCCCGATCGAGGTCACGATGAATCTGCACTTCGAAGAACTCACCGGCACCGACGGCGCCCGCATCGGCGTTGCCAGCCTGGATGCCGAAAAGTCCCTGAACGCCCTGTCCTTGCCGATGATCAACGCCTTGCGCGATCAATTGGACGCTTGGGCCAAGGAGCCGCAAATCGTCTGCGTCTTATTACGCGGTAAAGGTGCCAAGGCCTTTTGCGCCGGCGGTGAAGTGCGCAGCCTGGTGGAAGCCTGTCGCGCGCATCCGGGTGAAGTACCGCCGCTGGCCGCGAATTTCTTTGCGGCGGAATACCGACTGGACTTCAGCCTGCACACCTACCCGAAACCGCTGATCTGCTGGGGCCATGGCTACGTTCTGGGCGGAGGCATGGGCCTCTTGCAAGGCGCGAGCATCCGTATCGTCACGCCGAGCACCCGATTGGCGATGCCGGAAATCAGCATTGGTTTGTATCCGGATGTCGGCGCCAGTTGGTTTCTGTCGCGCCTGCCCGGGAAGCTAGGTCTATTCCTCGGCCTGACCGGTGCGCACATGAACGGTCGGGATGCGATCGATCTGGACTTGGCCGACCGTTTCCTGCTCGATGAACAGCAAGAAGAGCTGATCGGAGGCTTGCTGCAGTTGAACTGGCAGGAACAGACACCGATGCAGCTCAACAGCCTGCTCAAGGCCTTGCAGCAGGAAGCGCTCGCGCAAATGCCCGAAGCCCAGTGGCTGCCGCGTCGTCAGCAGATCGATGAACTGTTGGACGTCAGTAACGTGCAATGCGCCTGGAAGGCCATCAGCCAACAGCGCGATAGCACCGACCTGCTACTCAGCCGTGCTGCGCGGACAATGAGTGAAGGTTCGCCGCTGACCGCTCATCTGGTGTGGGAGCAGATCATCCGCGCCCGACACCTCTCGCTGGCGCAGGTTTTTCAGATGGAATACACCTTGAGCCTCAACTGCTGCCGTCATCCGGAGTTCAGCGAAGGCGTGCGGGCGCGGTTGATCGACAAGGATCAAAAGCCGCACTGGCATTGGCCGGACATTAACAACGTGCCGGATGCGGTGGTGGAGGCGCATTTTCATAAGGTTTGGGAAGGTCGGCATCCGCTGGCGGACCTTTCCGAGTACTAAAATCCGGGCGCTACCCGCGATAGGCCGTATCAATAGGTCTATCGCGGGCGAGCCATCCTGTACGTTCCTAAGGACGATTAGTAGTCACCGCCCGTTTACCATCGACGTCATAACTAACTCTGAAGCCCATAAAATTCATTTATTTCCTTAATTGCCTCAGCCACACCCTCGTCATCACGTAAAAATATATCTTCCATATCTCTTAACGGGGGCAGAGGATGTAAAAGTTCGATCAGCTGGTTCGCAGTGTAGTCTTGAGGAGTCCTGTCTACGGCTTGTACTCTTATAAAACTTATCGCGGCATCACCCCCTGAAAAATGATTGGCCACTCGTATTTTTGGAGAAGCGCCATAATTCACCACTACGACGAGATCATTATTATCACGGTGAAACTTCAGCTGATGGATGGAGGCATCGAAATCCGTAAAATCGATTCCATCTATACCGCCAGATGCATTAACAATCAAATCCCTTCCCAGACCGTCATATTTGTAAATATCATTGCCCGCGCCGCCGCTTAAAGTATCGTTACCAGGCCCTCCCCATAGCGTATCGTCCCCTGCACCACCCGAGATCAAGTCATCGCCCTGCATGCCTCGTATCTCACCTGAGCCGCTCAAAGTGTCATTGCCTTGACCACCAACAAGAGGGAGCTTTCTACCATCCCGAAAAGAGATAGCCTCATCCGCATCATTGATCAGGACACCATGGTGGTAAGTATCAGGCGCGGGATCTAATTTACTATTAACTATAAGGTACTCCAAGCTAACGCTTGATCCATCTGCAAATTTTACAACCTCAATACCAGAACCACCAAGATCACTCGCATTCGGCAATACAATACGAACCTGCTGATCTTGCCCCCAAGAGATATCAAGTGTCGAATAAAGCATCTGCCCACGGGGCGGATTGCGATAGGTGCCGCGCTGTGGTTTTGGCGCCAACTCTATATTGACGACTTCGACTAATATGGCACCCCAACTTAACTGCAACTGCTCAAGGTTTATCCCTTCCGGAAGTCTAACGGTATCCGTATCGTCTAACCCGAACTCTGCTTTCCATCCGGCAACCCCAACTTCTGGACGAATAAATACAGGGCTTAACATATCCGCAATAATAGTAGTCGCTCCAGCATGCGCGCCTATTATATAAGTATCTGGACCGTTCTCACCGTAAAGCCAATCCTGCCCTGGGCCACTGACTAAATAATCCGCACCTTCTGATCCGAGCAGTGTATCGTTCCCTGCCCCGCCTAGAAGAAAAGCGCCGGGAGTCCTATCCCCATGCTCACCATAATTAACATTGGGGTCCTCATAAGCAACTATTAAGTCATCACCCATCCCGCCATGAAAAATATTTCCAACTTCGATATTTACCCTTCCGCCTGTATCGTCGCCCTGAACAACTTGATGCCTAATGGTTTCAGTCGTCACGTCCAGACTGAACTGCTTATAACTTAACTCGCCACCCCCGAAACTCTTACCAGAGTAAAAATACCAACCTTGAATGCCACCTATGGCACTTTTATTTTCAATAACAATCTCGCCAGCATTTACAGCGAACTCACCGTAGTTTAAACCAGACTTCTTAATGCATTTTTTCGATAATTCTCGGTTACGACCCTGTTCCTCTGTCATGTGCTCCGAGCCAACATAACAACTCATCGACAAGATGTAAAAAACCACAACCAAACCGAAAGCCAGTATCGCCTTACACCACCAATATTGGCCGCAACGAATTATCTTACGCACTTCAAACTCCATTTTAAAATGATAAATCCACCTATTTAATAAATCTAAAAATCGCCCCCCCCTAAAATAACTATTGCAATACCTCGCCCTATTGCGGTGACTGCAAAGCCTGGCCGAATCACGCCACCATTGCGACATACCGGAATTGCCCAGGAAATTTTTTATAGATAATAAACACACTCATGATTTAGTTGACTTTCTGCTCGTACACCCTCGTCTCATTGAAGTTTTTTTCAACATCAATACGAATGCACAAACGCTAACAAACGCGCAGAAATAAAAATGTAGGAGGGTTCCGAGAACGCCCGAGGAGATGGAGCAAGGAGGGTGAATTTCGAATCGAGCAGGCCACCGCGGTTCCTTGAGGCCGTCACCTAAACCCCAGTCATGACCTGCGAACCCTATCTCTGGCGCATAAAAAAAGCGGCGCTTGATGCGCCGCTTTATCGAGGATGTTCGGTGGAGACTACCGGTGACTGCCGCGACCATCATGACTGCCCCGTCCGCCCCGGTTATCGCGTCCGCCGTGGCCGCCGCGATTATCGTTGCTCCAGTTGCCACGGTTACGACCGTCCCAACCGCCGCGGCTATGACCGTCCCAGCCGCGACTCTGATGAGCCCGGTAGTCGCCTCGTGGCGACGGCTGGTAATAACGCGGTGCCGGTTGATAAACCCGCGGCTGGTGGTAATACCGCGGTGTTGGCTGGTAATAGCGTGCCGGAGGTGCGTAATACCGGCGCGGTGACGTGTAATAACCGCCATTGGAGTAGTAAGGCCCGCCACCGGAGTAATACGGCGCTGGGGACGTGTAGACCTCGGAACTGTAGTAGCTGCCTCCTCCATCGGCATAGGGTACGCACGCAACAACAGACACACCCAACACGGCAATCAGAAGAATTCGGCGGAGCTGTTTTCGACAGAGCATGGCGGCCTCCTGGACCGCGAGTGAGCCACACCAGCGACGCTGGCGAGCGACAGTCAATTATTCGGTGACTGTCGAAAGATCAGACATCGATTTCGAAATCCGGTGCGGTCTTGCAACAAGTTGAAACATCTCGCCGATGAAAGGTTTTTCATCTATTCACGTGCTGATTAGTGGTGGCCACCGCGATATCCACCGCCGTAATAACGTGGCGCATGCCCGCCCCAATAGTAGTAGCGATAGCCGCCATAAAAGCGCGGGCCATAGTAATAGCGCGGGCCGTAATAGTAGGAATACGGCGCATAGCCGGGATAGTAATAAGGTGTGGAATACACGTCGTAGGAGCCGGCGTAGTAGTAGCAACCGGACAGCCCGACACCAAGCACAACACCCAGCAACAGTCGACGCAACATGGCGGCCTCCTGAAAGACCCGCAGCCGATACAGGCCGGCTGACACCTGTTTTGACTGGCAATGCGATGGCGAGTGCCGGACTACTCCGACCTTCGGATCAGCGGCCAGCCACGCTGCATCTCAGTGCACGGACGCACCATCACAAAGCAACGAACCTGCCCTTCCACCCTGCCTGCTAATGGCAATCCCTCGGTCCAGAGCGCTTCGGGCGACTTGGCACGGCTCTCGCTTTAACAAACCCGTGCAGGAGTCATCACAGGTTCGCGGCACCACAATTTGCAATGGCTGACTAGGGTTCCGGCTCGCTGACGCGAGTGACTGGTCCGAGAGTTGGCGACCTCCAGTTGAGGTTACACGGCGGGACAAAAGCCCGGGAGACAAGCCACCGTTCACGGTGTGCCGCGTTGACTCCTGCCCGCCCTTGATCAACTGGAGAACCACCCATGCTCAAGCTTCGTTTACCCGCCCTCCTCGCCGCTGCGTTCGCAGCCTTCGTGAGCGTCTCGTCCCAGGCTGCGCAAAAAGACCACTTCAGCGTCTGCTGGACCATTTACGCCGGTTGGATGCCGTGGGAATACGCCGGCAGCCAAGGCATCGTCGACAAATGGGCGAAGAAGTACGGCATCAAGATTGATGTGGTGCAGCTCAATGACTACGTCGAATCCATCAACCAATACACCGCCGGCCAGTTCGACGGCTGCACCATGACCAACATGGATGCGCTGACCATTCCGGCCGCCGGTGGCGTCGACAGCACCGCGCTGATCGTCAGCGACTTTTCCAACGGCAACGACGGCATCGTGCTCAAGGGCGACGGCAAGAAAGTCAGCGACCTCAAGGGCATGAACGTCAATCTGGTCGAGCTGTCGGTTTCCCACTATTTGCTGGCACGGGCACTGGATTCGGTGGACCTCACCGAGAAAGACCTGAAAGTGGTCAACACCTCCGACGCCGACATCTCCGCCGCTTTCAATACCGATCAGGTCAACGCCGTCACCACCTGGAACCCGATGCTTTCGGACATCAAGGCCAAGCCGGGCGTGACCGAAGTCTTCAACTCCAGCCAGATCCCCGGCGAAATCATGGACATGATGGTGGTCAACAGCGCCACCCTCAAAGACAACCCGGCCCTGGGTAAAGCGTTGACCGGCGCGTGGTTCGAAGTGGTCGAGTTGATGAACGCGAAAAACGCCGCCAGCAAAGCCGCGCTTGAACACATGGCCAAAGCCTCTGGCACCGACCTCGCGGGTTTCCAGGCGCAACTCGACACCACCAAATTGTTCGCCACACCGAAAGAAGCCCTGGCGTTCTCCACCAGCAAGCAACTGCCGGACACCATGCGCAAGGTCGCCGAGTTTTCCTTTCAGCACGGCTTGCTCGGTGAAGGCGCCAAGGACACCAGCGCCGTCGGCATGGCCTTCGCCAATGGTGTGACCAGCGGCGACAAGACCAACCTCAAGCTGCGCTTCGACCCGAGTTACGTGCAGATGGCCGCCGACGCCAAGCTGTAAGAAGAGGACCTGGCCATGCGCCTGATCAATCGCCACCCGGATCGTCCGAGTCGCCTGTTGTTGGTGATCCTGCCGTTCGCCCTGGTGCTGTTCGCCTACTTCATGGGCTCGGTCGAGCGACTGACGGACAACCCCAACGACAAACTGTTGCCGAGCGCCGTGCAGATGACCGACGCGGTGAAGCGCCTGGCGTTCACCGCCGACAGTCGCACCGGCGAATACGTGCTGTGGCAAGACACCGCGTCCAGCTTGCGTCGGCTCGCGATCGGCCTCGGCATCAGCGCACTGGCCGGGCTGTGCCTGGGCATCTCCGCCGGGACGTTGCCGCTGTTTGGCGCGCCGTTGTCGCCGCTGCTGACGGTGCTGTCGATGGTGCCGCCGCTGGCGATTCTGCCGATTCTGTTCATCGTGTTCGGTCTTGGGGAGTTGTCGAAAGTGATGCTGATCGTGATCGGCATCACCCCGTGCCTGGCGCGGGACATGGAACAGCGCGCCCGGGAAATTCCGGTGGAGTTGCTGATCAAGGCCCAGACCCTCGGCGCTTCAACCTGGACTCTGATGCTGCGTGTGGTGCTGCCGCAATTGCTGCCGCGCCTGCTGATCTCGCTGCGGCTGATGCTCGGTTCAGCGTGGTTGTTCCTGATCGCCGCCGAAGCCATCGCTTCCACCGACGGCCTCGGTTACCGGATTTTCCTCGTGCGTCGCTACCTCGCGATGGATGTGATTCTGCCGTACGTGGTGTGGATCACCCTGCTCGCCTGGCTGATGGACTGGGGCCTTAAACGCCTGACTCAGCGTGCGTTTCCCTGGTATGAAGGAGCCCGCGCATGAGCTTCATCACCGTAAAAAACGTCTGGCAGCAATACGCCGATCAGGTGGTGCTTGAAGGCTTGAACCTGAACGTCAACGAAGGTGAGTTCTGCACTTTGGTCGGCGCGTCAGGTTGCGGCAAATCGACCTTCCTGCGGCTGTTGCTCGGCCAGGAACGCGCCAGTCGCGGCGAGATTCTGCTGGATGGCCAGGCCCTGGCCGGCGAGCCGGATGCGAGCCGTGGCGTGGTGTTCCAGCGCTACTCGGTGTTCCCGCACCTGACCGTGCTGGACAACGTCGCCCTCGGCCTCGAACTGCCGCGCTCGCCGCTGCTTGGGCGGTTGTTCGGCAGCGCTAAAAAAGATGCGCGGGAGCAGGCCTCGGTGCTGCTGCACAAAGTGGGTCTCGGTCACTCGCTGGACAAGTACCCGGCGCAGCTCTCCGGCGGCATGCAACAACGGTTGGCCATCGCCCAGGCGCTGATCATGAAACCCCGCGTGTTGCTGCTCGACGAACCGTTCGGCGCCCTCGATCCGGGCATCCGCAAAGACATGCACACCTTACTCCTGGAGCTGTGGCGCGAGACGCAACTGACGGTGTTCATGGTCACCCACGACCTGTCCGAAGGTTTCAGCCTCGGCACCCGTTTGCTGGTGTTCGACAAGGTCCGCGTCGACCCGCACGCCCCCGGCGCCTATGGCGCGCGCATCACCTACGACATCCCTTTGAACAGCGACCGCCGCGCCCATCGCGCCGCCGTCGATGCCTTGCCGGCTGAGCTGGCAGGCACGCTTCGTATCGCTTAGAGGAATCTGAACATGACTGATTCGACCCAACTGTTCCCGCCCTTCGCCGAAGAAATGCTCCCCGGTGGCGGCCATCGTTCCTTCGTCCTGAAACGCGGCCAACTGCTGCGCCTGACCGACCTGCGCGGTGGCGCCAACGTCAGCCTGACGCTGCTCAACGCCAATGAAAAAACCGAACGTCTGAACCTGCCCGACAGCCTCAAATGCCAACACACCGCCAAGCTCACCACTGGCCATTGCCTCTACTCGGACATGGGCCGGGTGCTGGCGGCAATAACCGCCGACACCTGCGGTTGGAGCGACAGCCTCGGCGGCGTGCTCTGCGCTGAGGAAGTCTCGGAAAAGTACGGTGCGGGCCGCTATCAGGAACTGCGCAACGGCTTCTTCCGCAACGGCACCGACAACCTCTTGGTGGAACTCGGCAAGTGGGGTTTGGGCCTGTCGGATCTGCTGATGACCCTTAACTTCTTCAGCCGCGTGAACGTCGATGAAGCCGGGCGTTTCCACTTCGTCGAAGGCAACTCCAAGGCCGGTGATTACATCGAGTTGTACGCACCGATGGACACGCTGGTGGTGCTCACCGCCCTGCAACATCCGATGGACCCGTCGCCGGAATACGCACCGAAACCACTGAAGTTGAGCTGGATGAACGCCGACGCCAGCGTTGCCGAACACTGCCGCACCTCGCGCCCGGAAAACGAGCGCGGCTTCATCAACACCGACCGTTTGTTTGCCTGAGGATCGCTGCCATGTCACTCGCAATCGCTACTACTCAAAAGCATCCAGAGACAGCGGTCTACCGCGCCACCATCCCGGCCGGCGAACCGTGGCTGATGGAAGTCAAGGCTGGCCAGACCCTGCGCATCCTCGACCTGGAAGGCAATCAGGCGGTCGATACCTTGTTCTACAGCGTCGCCAATCCGAAAGAACGCTACGACGTGCAACGCACCTTGCGCCGGCAAAACAGCGTCTACCTGAGCACCGGCACTGTGCTGTATTCCAACCTCGGCAAACCGATGCTGACCATCGTCGCCGACACCTGCGGCCGCCACGACACCCTCGGCGGTGCCTGTGCGCAAGAGAGCAACACCGTGCGTTACGCACTGGAAAAACGCTACATGCACAGCTGCCGCGACAACTACCTGCGCGCCTGCGTCCACGATGGGCGACTGGGCAAGGGCGACATCGGGCCGAACATCAATTTCTTCATGAACGTGCCGGTCACGGCGGATGGCGGGCTGACGTTTGAAGACGGGATTTCGGCGCCGGGCAAGTACGTGGACCTGCGGGCGGAGATGGATGTGATCGTGCTGATTTCCAATTGCCCGCAACTGAATAATCCGTGCAATGCCTACAACCCTACGCCTGCGGAGTTACTGGTATGGAACTGAAATTAGTGCAGTTGCGCAAATGGTTGTTTGCACTGTGCCAGGCCCGTTCAGGGCAGTGCCTCAAATCTCCAGAGCACCACTAAACCCTGTGGGAGCGAGCCTGCTCGCGATGACGGTTCAACATTCAACACCTATGTTGCCTGACACGCCGCCATCGCGAGCAGGCTCGCTCCCACATGAGGTCGGTGGTGTTTGGGAGTGAAGTGATTCTTCCGCCGGGGACGACCCCGGCGCCTATCGAAAAACTGCGGGACGGCCCGCATCCCAGGTCGAGGCTGATGCGCTATCGCCTCCGGGGGTTATGCCATGTTCGAAAAAGTCCTGATTGCCAACCGTGGCGCCATCGCCTGCCGCATCCTGCGCACCTTGCGTGAATTGCACGTCAACGGCGTCGCCGTGTACTCCGAAGCCGATGCCGCAAGCCTGCACATTCTGCAAGCCGATGAAGCCCACAGCCTCGGTGAAGGTGCAGCGGCCGGCACCTACCTGGCGGTCGACAAAATCCTCGCCATCGCCAAAGCCACCGGCGCCACGGCGATTCATCCCGGCTACGGTTTCCTCTCGGAAAACGCCGCGTTCGCCGAAGCCTGCGAAGCCGCCGACATCGCCTTCATCGGTCCGACGCCAGAACAGCTGCGCGTGTTCGGCCTCAAACACACTGCACGCGCATTGGCCAAGCAACACGGCGTGCCGATGCTCGAAGGCACCGAGTTGCTCGACAGCCTCGACGCGGCGCTGATCGCCGGTGAACAGGTCGGTTACCCGGTGATGCTCAAAAGCACCGCCGGCGGTGGCGGCATCGGCATGCGCGTGTGCCGCAGTGCGGCCGAGTTGAGCGAATCCTTCGAAGCGGTGAAACGCCTCGGCCAGAACAATTTCAGCGACGCTGGGGTGTTCATCGAGAAGTACATCCAGCGCGCGCGGCACCTGGAAGTTCAGGTGTTCGGCGACGGTCGCGGTGAAGTGATCGCCCTCGGCGTACGCGATTGCTCGGTACAGCGCCGCAACCAGAAAGTCCTCGAAGAAACCCCGGCGCCCAACCTGCCTGAAGGTATGGCCGAGGCGCTTTGCGCCGCTGCGATCAAACTGGCCAAGGCCGTGAATTACCGCAGTGCCGGCACCGTGGAATTCGTCTTCGACAGCGAAGACCAGCGTTTCTACTTTCTGGAAGTGAACACCCGTTTGCAGGTAGAGCACGGCGTCACCGAACAGGTGTGGGGCGTGGACCTGGTGCGCTGGATGGTGGAACTGGCGGCCGGGGATTTGCCGCCGTTGAGCGTGTTGAGCCAGGGCTTGAAAGCCGACGGCCATGCGATTCAGGCACGGCTGTATGCGGAAGACCCGGGGCGTGATTTTCAGCCAAGCCCCGGTTTGCTGACCGCTGTCAATTTCCCCGTCGCCGACGGCAAGCAGCTGCGCATCGACACCTGGGTCGAAGCCGGTTGCGAAATTCCGCCGTACTTCGATCCGATGATCGCCAAGGTCATTTGCTGGGCGCCGACCCGTGAAGAAGCGCGTGCCGATCTGCATCAAGCATTGGGCGACAGTCTGCTCTACGGTGTGGAAACCAACCGCGATTATCTGCGGCAGATTTTGCTCGATGCGCCGTTCGCCAGCGGTCAGCCGTGGACCCGCTGCCTCGAACACCTGGTCTATCAGGCCAACACTTTTGAAGTACTCAGCGCCGGTACACAAACCAGTGTTCAGGACTATCCCGGACGACTTGGATACTGGGCCGTGGGCGTGCCGCCGTCGGGGCCGATGGACAGTCGCGCGCTGCGCTTGGGCAACCTATTGCTGGGTAACGAAGAAGGTGCCGCCGCGCTGGAAATCACCATGAGCGGGCCGTTGCTGCGCTTCAATTGCGACGCGGTGGTGGCGGTCACTGGGGCAGTGATTCCGCTGACGTTGAACGGTGAAACCGTCGCGATGAACACAGTGCTGCTGATTCCAGCCGGTGCCACGCTGAGCCTCGGGACGATTGCCGGTGCGGGCGCTCGCAGCTATCTGTGCCTGCGCGGCGGTCTGCAGGTGCCGGATTATCTGGGCAGTAAAAGTACCTTCACCCTTGGCCAATTTGGCGGGCATGGTGGTCGGGCGTTGCGGGCGGGCGACGTGTTGCATGTACCTGTTTTGAGCGACCGCAGCAACGGCGATCAACTACCTGAAGAACAGGTCACCGAGTTGCCTGTCGTTCGACAAATCCGAGTGATTTATGGCCCGCATGGCGCACCGGAATATTTCACCGAGAACTACATCGGCACCTTCTTCGCGACTCAGTGGGAAGTGCATTTCAACTCCAGCCGCACCGGTGTGCGGTTGATCGGCCCGAAGCCTGAATGGGTACGTGCGGACGGTGGCGAGGCGGGGCTGCATCCGTCGAATATTCATGACAATCCGTATGCCATTGGCGCGGTGGACTTCACCGGGGACATGCCGGTGATTCTCGGGCCGGATGGTCCGAGTCTGGGTGGGTTTGTGTGCCCGGTGACAGTGATTGAAGCGGACCTTTGGCAGCTGGGGCAATTGAAGGCTGGCGACAAAGTCCAGTTCCTCCCGGTCGATCTCAAGACCGCCCGCACTCTCGCCCTGAAATGGAATACCCCCTGTGGGAGCGAGCCTGCTCGCGATGAGGGCAGCACATTCAGCATTGATGAGACTGACACACCGCTATCGCGAGCAGGCTCGCTCCCACAGGGGATTGTGTCGCCAGTGGTGCTGGATTTGGGCCAAGGAGATACGCGGTTGGTTGCACGTCTTTCGGGGGATACGCATCTTCTGCTGGAAATCGGCGCGCCGGAACTGGACCTTGTTCTGCGCTTCCGCGCCCACGCCCTCATGCAAGCCCTGGAAAGCAAACACCTGCACGGCGTTATCGACCTGACCCCGGGCATCCGCTCACTGCAAGTGCACTACCAACCCGAACAACTCCCGCTGACCGATCTGCTCGGCATCGTCGCCGGTGAATGGGACGCGGTGTGCGCCGCCAAGGACCTGCAAGTCCCCTCGCGTATCGTCCATCTGCCACTGTCCTGGGACGACCCGGCTTGCCAGTTGGCAATCGAGAAATACATGACCACCGTGCGCAAGGACGCGCCGTGGTGCCCGAGCAATCTGGAGTTCATCCGTCGCATCAACGACCTGCCGAACCTCGACGAAGTACAGCGCACGGTGTTCGACGCCAGTTACCTGGTGATGGGCCTGGGTGACGTGTACCTCGGCGCGCCGGTCGCCACCCCGCTCGACCCGCGTCACCGTCTGGTGACCACCAAGTACAACCCGGCCCGCACCTGGACCGCGGAAAACTCGGTGGGCATCGGTGGCGCCTACATGTGCGTTTACGGCATGGAAGGCCCCGGCGGTTATCAGTTCGTCGGTCGTACGTTGCAGATGTGGAACCGCTACCGCGAAGTCGCCGCGTTCGATGGCAAACCGTGGCTGCTGCGCTTCTTCGATCAGATTCGCTTCTACCCGGTGAGCGCTGATGAACTGCTGCGCATCCGCCGGGATTTCCCGCTCGGGCGCTTCGATCTGAACATCGAACACAGCCAGTTGAACCTCGCGGATTACCAGGCGTTCCTGGCGAATGAAGCCGAGACCATTGCTGCGTTTCGCGAGCAGCAACAAGGCGCGTTCAATGCCGAGCGCGAGCGCTGGATCGCCAGCGGCCAGGCGCATTTCGACAGTGAAGAACCGGCCCCGGAAACCACCGAAGACGCACCGCTTGCCAGTGGTGAAATGAGCGTCGACAGCCACATCGCCGGCAACCTCTGGCAGGTTCAGGTGCAGACCGGCAGCCGCGTGGCCGCCGGTGATGTGCTGGTAATTCTGGAGTCGATGAAGATGGAAATTCCGCTGCTCGCACCCATGGCCGGCGTGGTGCGCGAGATCCGCGTGCAACCGGGTTCGGCGGTGCGCACCGGACAGCGCGTCGTGGTGCTGGAACTCGACTGAACCCATTTGAAAAAGGAATAACGCCATGACGATCAATCTGCAACTCGACGCCCTGCGCAGTGCTTACCGCGTCGGCAACATCACGCCACGTCAATTACTGCTGAGTCTGCGCGATAGAGCCGCGGCACTGAACCCGGACTATCACCTGTTCATCCACTTGCTCAGTGTTGAAGAACTGGAACCGTACCTCGCCGCACTCGACGGTCGGGACATCGACAGCCTGCCGCTGTACGGCGTGCCATTCGCGATCAAGGACAACATCGATCTGGCGGGCATTCCGACCACCGCTGCATGCCCGGCGTTTGCCTATGTGCCGGAGCAGTCGGCAACCATCGTCGAGCAGTTGCTGGCGCTGGGCGCGATTCCGCTGGGCAAGACCAATCTTGATCAGTTCGCCACCGGGCTCAACGGCAGTCGCTCGCCGTATGGCGCCTGCCCGAACAGCGTGTTGCCGGAGTATCCGTCGGGCGGTTCCAGCGCCGGGTCTTCGCTGGCGGTGGCGCTAGGGGTGGCGAGTTTTTCGTTGGGCACGGACACCGCAGGTTCCGGGCGCGTGCCGGCGGCGCTGAACAATCTGGTGGGGATGAAAGCCACCAAAGGTTTGATCTCCACGGCGGGTGTGGTGCCGGCGTGTCGCACGCTCGATTGCGTGACGACGTTTACCGCGACGGCGCGGGAGGCGAGCCAGTTGCTGGCGCTCACCGCACACCTTGATCCGCGGGACGAATACAGCCGCAGCAATCCGCTGTGGAATGACGGCTCGGCGTTTGGCACTCCGCGTCCCTTCCGCTTTGGCGTGCCGCGTGCGCAGGACCTGGAGTTCTTCGGTTGCCCGGAAGGGCCGTTGTTGTTTGGTGATGCCATCGATCAGCTCAAGGCGTTGGGTGGTGAAGCGGTGGAACTCGATATGTCGCCGTTCCTCCAAGCCGCGCGTTTGCTTTACGAAGGCCCATGGGTGGCGGAGCGCTACAGCGTCGCCGGTGAGTTGATGGAGCAAAATCCTCAAGCTGTGTTACCGGTGATTCGCGCCGTATTGGCCAAGGCGCCAGCGGTGAGCGGCGTGCAAACGTTCCGCGCGCAGTATCGGTTGCAAGCGTTGAAAACCCTTTGCGACAAGGCGCTGGAAGGACTCGATTGCGTGGTCACGCCGACCATCGGCCGTCCCGTGACGTTGGCGGAACTTGAGGCTGAACCGGTGCTGCGTAATTCGGAACTGGGTTACTACACCAACTTCATGAACCTGCTCGATTACGCTGCCGTCGCGGTGCCGAGCGGGTTCATGGGCAATGGTTTGCCGTGGGGTGTGACGGTGTTTGGTCGGGCGTTTACCGATCAGTATTTGTTGAGCGTGGCGGATGCGTTTCAACGTCGTTCGGATGCGCCTGCATCTTCGGCAGTCGCCCGCAATGACCGCGCTCGGTTGGTGGTGTGCGGTGCGCATCTGGATGGATTGGCGCTGAACTGGCAACTGAAGCGACGCGGCGCGACGTTGGTCGAGTCAACGTTCAGCTCACCGGACTATCAACTGTATGCACTGGCCGGTGGTCCGCCGTTCCGTCCGGGGATGGTTCGGGTGAAGGAAGGCGGCGTGGCGATTGCGGTGGAAGTGTGGGAATTGCCGAGCAGTGAACTGGGTTCGTTCCTGACCGGGATTCCGGCGCCACTGGGGTTGGGCAAGGTGCAACTGGCGGATGGGCGTTGGGAGAGCGGGTTTATTTGTGAGCAGTATGGGTTGGAGGGTGCGGTGGATATCAGTCATCTCGGTGGATGGCGTGCGTATCTGACAGATCGGCGTTGATCTCACGATTCGCGGGCAAGTCGGAACGCCACCCGCTCGCTCCTACAGGGGATTGCGTAAACCTGTAGGAGCGAGGCTTGCCCGCGAAGGCGTCAGCCCAAGCGCCACTGAACCTGATCCCTGCCGATTCACCCCACAAATCCCGCAGTTATTTCCCTGCAGTCCCACTAGAATGCTCCCCATCGGGTCACTGCCAACGGAATCGCCATGCCGCTTCGCTCGCCGCTGTATTCGCAACGTTCGCTGGTTCTCACGCTGATCGCACTGCTGGGCGCAGGCTTCCTCGCCACGTCATTCCTCAGCTACTACGCCTCGCGCGCCTCGATCCGCGACAACATCGTCAACACCGAGCTGCCGCTGACATCGGACACGGTCTATTCGGAAATCCAGAAAGACCTTGTCAGACCGATCCTGATTTCCTCGATGATGTCCCGCGACACCTTCATGCGCGACTGGGTCGTCAACGGTGAGCAGAATCCCGAGCAAATGACCCGCTACCTCAATGAGGTCATGACCCACTACGACGCCTACACCGCGTTTTTCATCTCCAACAACAACCTGACCTACTATCAGGCCAAGGGCGTGCTGAAGAAAATCCGCAGTGACGACCCCAACGACTTCTGGTATTTCCGCGTGCGGGACATGCAGGCGCCCTACGAGATCAACGTCGACCCGGACACCGCCAACAATAACCGTCTGACGTTCTTCATCAATTACAAGGTTTTCGACTACAACGAGAACTTCATCGGCGCGGCCGGTGTCGGCTTGACCGTGGACGCGGTGATCAACTTGATCGACAAATACCAGCAGCGCTATCAACGCAGCGTGTACTTCGTCGACAGCTTCGGCCAACTGGTGCTCACTGGCGCCGACGGCGGCCCCGACGACGCCCGGGCGGGACAGTCGCTAACCAACCTGGCGAGCATGAAGAACCTGCTAGCCCAACTGCCCAAGCCCCGCGATGGCACCTACGAATACGCGGAGCCGGATGGCCAGGGACATTTCCTCAACGTGCGGTTCATTCCGGAACTGAACTGGTACCTGTTCGTCGACAAACGCGAAGACGGCGCCCTGAGTGAAATCCGTCAGTCGCTGTACCTCAATCTGCTGATCTGCCTGCTTGTCACACTGATCGTGCTGGCCCTGCTCAACCGGGTGATCAAGCGCTATCAGGGCAAGATCCAGGCGCAGGCGACGCTGGACAGCCTCACTGAACTGCCGAACCGTCGCGGCTTCGACCTGCTGGCCGCGCAAGCCATGCACGAGGCTCAGCGCGAGCCGAAACCGCTGACCGCGTTGCTGCTGGACCTGGACCACTTCAAAGCCTTGAACGACACCTACGGTCACCTCGCCGGCGATCAGGTGCTGATCGGTTTCGCACGGGACCTTGAGAGCTGCCTGCGTCATTCCGACATCGTTTGTCGCTGGGGTGGTGAAGAATTCATCGTGCTGCTCAAGGACACGGACGGTGAGACCGGACTGATGATCGCCGAGAAAATTCGCCAGCATGTCGAGCACCAGCGTTATGCCTACAACGATCACGCCTTGCAACTGACGGTCAGCATTGGCTTGACCACACTGCAACCGGCTGACACCTTGCACACCCTGCTCTCCCGGGCCGATCATGCAATGTATCGGGCCAAACAATCCGGCCGTAACCGTACCTGCGCGGAAATGCCTCACACCAGTTATGCATAGTCCTACATGAACAAGCCTGAATTCTGCCCGGCCTGCGGCGCCTCCAATGACTGCACACTGGCCGATCCGCGAACCGCCGATCGGCCATGCTGGTGCTACGGCGTCAGCATCGAACCGGCGGTACTCGAAGCGCTGCCCGCCGAGCTACGTGACAAATCCTGCCTGTGCCCACGCTGCGCGCAGGTCGAAGCGCAGTTGTAAGCATCATCGCAACCGATCACGTAAGATGCGCGGCCCTTTTCCTGCCGATGTTTTGTCATGCGCGTTGACCGCTTCCTCAGCAACCTGCCCCGCTTCAACCGTAAGCAGGTTCGCCTGCTGCTGGTGGAAAAGCGCGTGCGGATCGACGGAAAAGTCGTCAGCGACCCGCACACCGAGGTGCTGGAGTTCAGCCGCGTCGAGGTCGATGAGGAAGTCTTGCAAGTCGGCAAACCCGCCCGCTATTTCATGTTGCACAAGCCGCCCGGTTGCGTCAGCGCCACCCGTGACCCAGAGCACTCCACCGTCCTCGATCTGATCCACGAGCCGGACAAGGAAGACCTGCACATCGCCGGCCGCCTCGACTTCAACACCACCGGTCTGATGCTGATCACCAACGACGGCAGTTGGTCGCGACGCCTGACCCAACCGCAGACCAAACTGCCCAAGGTCTATTACGTCGAGACTGAACAGGAGATCGGCCCGGAATACGCGCTGAAATTCACCGAAGGCCTGTACTTCGCCTTCGAAGACCTCACCACCCAACCTGCCGAGCTGGTGGTGATCGGGCCAAAATCAGCCCGACTGAGCATCGTCGAAGGCCGTTATCACCAGGTGAAGCGGATGTTCGGCCACTTCGACAACAAAGTGCTGCGCCTGCATCGCGAACGCATGGGTCCGCTCGTGCTCGACAACGCGCTAAAACCGGGCGAATACCGCGCGTTGTGCACCGAAGAGATCCAATTGATCTAAGCAGCCTACCGCTCAGCAGAAGTTGTCGAACAATTTACGATTGGCACTTGCGCGATGCCGACTCGCCTGCTTGAATCAGGTCGTCAGCCGAAATGTGACTGAGGAGTCACAACATACTTCTAAGAAACTTTTTGTCGGTTAGAGAACCCTCAGGTTCCGCCTCAGACCGGCAGACTGCCCGCCAATAATAAAACCCGTCGACCGGACTGCAATGGATCGACATGGGCCTGCAAAATTCCAGGCATATGCCTACCTGTCACAAAGCTCGTGCAATCTCATTTGCGCGCATACCCGCTTGCCAGGAGTCTTATGACATGAGGCCAGAAATCGCTGTGCTGGATATACAGGGTCAGTATCGGGTTTACACGGAGTTCTATCGCGCAGACGCCGCAGAGAAGACCATTATCTTGGTCAACGGCTCGATGGCCACGACTGCGTCGTTTGCACAAACCGTGAAAAACCTCCACCCGCAGTTCAATGTGGTCTGCTACGACCAGCCCTACGCGGGCAAGTCAAAAGCCCACAACCTGCATGAGAAATTGCTGACCAAGGAAGTCGAAGGGCAGATCCTCCTGGAGCTGATCGACCACTTCGCCGCCGAACACGTGCTGTCGTTTTCCTGGGGTGGCGCCGCGACCCTGGTCGCCCTCGCCCAACAACCGCGACGGATCGAAAAAGCCGTGATCAGCTCGTTCTCTCCGGAGATCAACGCGCACATGCTCGACTACCTCGAGCGCGGTGTGGACTACCTCGGCAGCCGTGACGGCGACCGGGTCGGCAACCTGGTGAACAGCACCATCGGCAAACACCTGCCAACCCTGTTCAAGCGCTTCAACTATCGGCACGTCAGCAGCCTGGCCGATCATGAATACGGGCAGATGCACTTCCATATCAGCGACTTGCTGCACAGCGATCGCCAGTGCTTCTTCAACGCCGCTGAGAAAATCATCGTGCCGGTGCTGTTCATGAACGGCGAATGGGACGAATACACCGCCGCCGATGGCGCCCGGTTATTCGCCGACCACGTGAAACACGCCACCTTCAAGACACTGGATGCGACCGGCCACTTTCTCGACATGGAACACAAAGCCGCCTGCCGAGACAGCCGCAACGCATTGCTCGGTTTCCTGAAACCTGAGCAGCAGGCAACCCGACCGCGTTACCACTACGTCCAGGACCACCATGCATTGGCAATCTGAAACAGCGTCATCGCGAGCAAGCTTCGCCCTACAACGCTAACGCAAATCCGTAGGAGCAAGGCTTGCCCGCGAACGACCGTCACCCGGTCTGTTGTCTCGTGTCACCCGCGCTAAAGCCATCCCGAGCAAAGAAAAACTTCATTTCCACGCGCACATCTGGTACAAAGTCAGCCGCTCTGAGCGGGTGTCGTATAATGGCATTACTCCAGCTTCCCAAGCTGATAACGAGGGTTCGATTCCCTTCACCCGCTCCACTTCCTTGTTTCAGCATGTTCCCGCATATCCCGGCGAGCAGCTAACCCCTAGAGAAACCGGCCTTCTTAGCCGGTTTTTTTGTGTCCGCATGCTTTTCGCGCACGAATACAGGAAGTCTGTAACCGTTGGCGAGCACAAAGCTCAAGCAGAAGGGGCAGTTAATTGGTTCTGTGAGGAACTGGCTCAGCTAGCACCGTTGTATAAAAATGACGGTTTTCATGAAGAGGCCGAATGGAGGATTGTGGTTAAACATCCTCACACGCCCCTGAAGTATCGGGCGGGGCTCTCGTGCTTAATTCCTTATGTAGAGCTCAACATTTTGCAGAGCAAGACCACTCTTCGAGAAATTGTCGTGGGCCCTAACCCCGATCAGTCACGCTGCCTGAAATCCGCTGAAATGGCGCTTGAAACGTTTGGCTACCAGAACATCGATCTTCGCTGGTCGTTTACCCCATTCAACAACTGGTAGCAGGGCTTTGATCCCGAATTCTTAGCACTGTGGTGGTTGAGCAGTTTGCATGACGCGCAGTCGCTCGGATGCCTAATCCCGCGGTTAGTAACTCGGTCACTCTTTTGTGTAGATCGGTGTCCACCGGCCGACCCTGATATTTACCCGCTGCCTTGGCTTTCTCGATGCCCTGAGCCTGACGCTCGCGGCGCTGCTCGTAATCCTTTCGTGCGATCGCAGCCATCATTTCCACCAGCATGGAGTTGATCGCGCCCAGCATCCGGCCGGTGAACTCGTCCCCCTTGGTGTCCTGCATTCCTTGATGACTGGTCGGCAGGTCGAGCGCAACGATGCGCAAGCCTTTGGAGTCGATCGCAGCCTTGAGCTTCTGCCAATCCTCTACAGGAAGACGTGAGAGGCGGTCTATTGACTCCACCAGCAGCACGTCGCCCTTGCGTGCGTCCTTCAGCAGGCGCAGCAACTCAGGCCGATCTGCCGAGGCGCCGCTGGCATTTTCCAGGTACACGCACGCGATCACTTTGTTGTGGTCGGTGGCGAATTGCTCGAGTGACGCCCGGGCGCGGCCGGTGTCCTGCTCTTCGGTCGATGCTCGGAGGTATGCGCGGATGAACATGATGTGCTGTCCGTATCAGTTAAGGTGTTCTACTAATACTGTTGCACTATGAGTGTCACTTATCAAGCTGAAAGCGCAAATGAACACGAATTTGCCCGTATCAGCTCAGGCATACCCTAGATGCACGCCCGACGGTACTGATGGTGTTCAGAGCGGCCCACGGTCGAGTCGATGGAATTCTTTAAGCACCCAAGCCCCTCAAACAAGCTTCCACGCAAGTTCCGACGGCCATTGTTTACGTGCACCCCATGTGAATGAGGGGCGAGGCGACGCTTCAGACAAATTCAAAGAAAGAAAATGAATCTAAACATTTCGATTTTCCGTTGATGCCAATATGATATCGCCCGTAGTTCCCAGCAGACGTCGTCCAAAACGCGTGATGAACAATCAATGGGATGCCTACCGGGCAAGCTGATGACCAACAAAAATGTTGGCTGGCCAATGCCTGACCTAATTGCGAAGGAACGATTGAATATGACTTTGAAACAGGGGTTTCTCAGGCCAACGGCTCTCGCCGTAGCGATTTCGATGGGGGTCGCGGGCTGCGCCACTATTGATCATCAGTTGGGTCAGTCATCAGGGGCAACAGCCTGCGCAGTGGGCGGCGCTGTTGGAGCGGTAGCAGGTGCGTTGGTTGCCGTTGCCACTAACGGTAAACCGGAAGTCGGCGCTCTTGCCGGCGCCGGTATTGGTTGCGGCATAACAATGCTCTACCAAAGTCGAGTCAAACGTCTCCAGGCTGTTGCTCAGGCTGAGCACATAGATATGGATGTCAAAGAGATTGTTACCAATACCGCCGCCATTGGTGTTTCTGAAGGGGCCCCGGTGGGTATTGAGGCGCAGGCACGTGATTCGACGATGTTTGCCCCGGCCTCTGCCGAGTTGACCCCGGAAGGTGTACGTCAACTGCGTAAAATCGCCGAAACCATGGCAGAAGCTCAAAAAGCCCAGGCGGCAAAGCCCGCGCAATCTAATCAGCAAGCACCTGCGGGTGACATGAAAATCCTGGTCGTGGGCCACACAGACTCCACCGGTGAAGCACAATTCAACCAAAGCCTGTCTGAAAAGCGTGCGCGCGCTGTCGGCAATATTCTGGCCGAAGCTGGCATCAAGGCCACTGATATCTATTACCAGGGCGCCGGCTCTTCGCGTCCTGTCGCGGATAACAGCACGGTAGCGGGGCGAGCAAAAAACCGTCGCGTCGAGATGTTGCAGATCGATAGCCAGAAGTTGTTGGTCGAACGGGTTCGCAGTGAACGCAACAACACCAAGTACCTTGAATACGGTACTCGCACGCAGACTGCTGCGGCGCCTGCCGTCGCCGTGAAATCCTCCAAAATTGCGACCTCACCTGTTGTCGCTCAAGTGCCAATGGCAGCTGTAAAGGCGAAAGCCCAAAAACCGGTTTCCCCATCCATTTCGCAAGAAACTGCCTCTTCGCAAGAGACTTCGTCTGCGCCTTCGCCGTTGGCAATTGTCGGCAAGGGTGGCATCGACTTTGGCGGCCACGCGGTAACCAATGGCAACTCGACCCTGGCGCAGTCCATCGTGCCCAAGAAGTCGATGTTCTCGCTGATTTCCAGCGCATATGCATCCGTTCCTGTCGGATCGTGCATCGCCGATATGCCACGTACCGAAGGCGAAGTCATGAACCTGGGCACTGGCAAGACGATCGATGACGTCGATACCAGCGACTTCCTGCCGGGCATGAACGGGCGCCCGTGGGCTCAGACGGTCAATGGTCACCTGGCGAGTATTGGTCCGGTGTCGATCCTGAAAGCGGATTCGACCCTGGCCCAGCAACCGTTCATGTCTTTCAAGTCCAACTACAAAACCGTTAAAGAGAAGCAGATCAGTCGCGTTCTGGCCTCTGCAAATACTTATGACGGTGAAACTCAGGTTCTTTATCGAGTCTTCTCGATCGACGCGAAAAGTTCGCCGGTATCGTGCATGGACATCGTATTCGACAAGCGCACGGGTCAAGCATCGGGTGGCGAAATCTACTACCCGAAAGGTGGCACCGCTTTCGTTGCTGCATTCGATCCACGCCGTCAGTAATTCTCCAAGGAAGACAACATGCTCGAGACCATAAAAACAATCATGACGGCCTATTGGTACATCGTGGTTCCCATTATCACGACCCTGATAATGATGATTCCCGTAGTCATATACTGGGAAAAGGTTCGTTATGGATTGATGATCACCCGCCATCGCTTTCCTCTCATCGGGACAATCAGCTATTGGGTAAAAAACCCTGGCAAGCAGGACAGTCAGACTCACTTCCTGAAATCGGAAACGGAGCTCTGCGGTGCCTATCATCACTACTACCTAAAGCATTCCAAAGACGGCACGTTCTACAAAAAAGCTGAAGACTACCTTCTCAAGGTCAATGAGGATGGTCGTAAGGAAAAAGGCCTGATGCTTTGGGCATTGATCCTGACCTTGATGGTGGTTGAGGCCTCGGCTTTCGGTTACGCGCTGGCTCCGTACGTGTTGGCCATGGCTACTCCAAACACCGCGATGATTACGGCCTGGGGTATTGGTCTGGTGATTTCGGTTGTTGGTTTGTACCTGTCCGAGAAAAGTGGTCACCAGCTATATACCAACCACAAGATCAATCAGGTAATGGCCTACAGCTCGATGCGCGAAAACGGATCGGCCGGTGACTTCATCCGCAAGGATCGCCTGAATATCGACAAAACATTTGAAGATGACGACCGCCCGGCCTACCAGCAGATGCTCAATCGCATCAAGGTAGGAGGGGACACAGCCAAGCCGAGCAAGTCCTTCAACTACTTGATCATCTACTCGGTGTTCATTGTGGGTCTTGCGATAGCTGCTTTTGCCGTGCGGGCCGAGACGCTGAAGGCGACCGAAGCCGAACTGGTCGCGAACCCGATGACCTCTATGTCCATGGAGCAGGCATCGCCAGATTCAGAAAGTTTTGATTTGGGCGATGACATGAAGGCAGTAAAACAAGCCTCCGTATCGAAAAGTGCACAAGACCAAATCGACTCGATGCACCGCGCTTCGATGATCACCTTCGCCGTATTGAGCGCCTTGTTCTGCTTCATTCAGTTCACATCTACGATCATGGCCTATTCCCGCGGTTTTGCCGGTAGCCATTCGAGCGAAGCCTGGAAAGCCACTAAAGGCTTTGCAAACGCCGATGAGTTTGTCACTCATCACGAAACAATTGCTCGCTCCATCGCTGTGGATGCTCAGCGCGCCCTTGGCAACCTGCAAGCGCTGCTGAGTGCGCAATTCCATATTTCTGGAGACGATAACAACCAGAAAGAGACGAATAAGCATGAGCGCACCTTTGAACGTTTCCTCGCGATCAAACATGCCGAGAAGATGGCTAAAGACCAGCGGAATGTATTGAGCGGCATTCTGGATAATCTCAACAAGCAGTCTGCGGATTTCGCCAGAAAGGGTGATCAGGCTGGTTCTGACCTCGCAATGGCCAAAGCTGCCGAAATTCGCGCTCGAATCAACAGCCTCAACGGCACCGAAACGGTTGTTGCCGCTGCACAGGCCGTAGTGCCTGCCAGGACTGAATCGACCCAG
Organism: Pseudomonas sp. LBUM1651; assembly: GCF_059716135.1. Classification (NCBI taxonomy): domain Bacteria; kingdom Pseudomonadati; phylum Pseudomonadota; class Gammaproteobacteria; order Pseudomonadales; family Pseudomonadaceae; genus Pseudomonas; species Pseudomonas sp. LBUM1651. The sequence continues at coordinate 4,687,551 of NZ_CP166805.1, forward strand.
GAAGTGCTGGCTGCCACGGTTGTTGTCGCTCCTGTCGAGCCGGTTGCTGCCGTTGTGCAAGCTGGTTTCGATCCGCATGCGTGGGGCAACCTGATGGGGTTTGAAGAAGACGACCTAGATTACGTAGCGGGGAAGAAAGGTGTTGATATCGCCCTCATCCGTCGCGCGTACAAGCTCCAGAAGCTGGATGCGGAGCTCAGTTGATCATGATCAAGTCCCTTATCGCGGCGCTCGCCTTCGCCCCTGCGGTCCTGCTGGCTGCCGAACGCAATGACGTGCCGAGTTGTTACGAGATCACCAAGCTGACCGAGTTCAAGTCGCCCTCTTCAGGGCGCTTGTTGGCGGTCATTGTCGATCAAACAACCCCACTGACCGGTGACCTGCAACAAACCGCCTGGAACCACATCAAGCGGTTCATGGGGCCTGGCGACAAGCTTCGCCTCTACAGCTTTAGTGCTTACTTGAACGGGCGTTACACCAAGCTTGAGTTTGCGGGTGAGTTGGAAAGCCCGATTGATCCCGCGGCGATCCCGAACGTGCCGATTATGGCGGCGAAGAAGTTCGAAGGCTGCCTGACGCAACAGCGTCAGGTGCTCTTCCAGCGCTTTGGCAAGGCTTTCGCCGGCACGATAAAGGCGTCCACTACCGATATTCCACGCAGCGAAATCCTCTTCAGCCTGCGTGAAATCGCAAACGACATCAGTAAGGCCAAAGACACAAACGACCAGGTCGTCCTGCTGATGTCCGACATGCTGGAATACAGCGACTTTGGCAGCTTCTATGCCTCGAACCGCATTCGGGACATCAGCCCCCCGGCTGAACTTGAAAAGGTTAAGAAGCAGAACCTGTTGGCAGATTTCGGGGGCGCGCGAATCTATGTTCATGGTGCGGCCTTCGTGCCTCAGTCCAACAAGGACGGCTACCGTTCTGGGAAGATGATCAGCAATCTCAAGACTTTCTGGAATGGCTACTTTGAGCAATCAAATGCCGAACTCAAAGGGTTCGGCACTCCTGAACTCACCAGCGCCGTCGAATAAAAAATAATTCGCTTGCAGCCCGGCGAATCCATGATTTAAAGGATATTGGAGTGCAACATGTTTGAAAACATTGTAATGATAGCGGCACTTACTGCCGCGGGTTTTTATGCAGGGAAAAAGTTCAATCAAAATGTCGTATTGATCATAACGACTCTGGTTGCACTTTTTCTGTTGAGGCCGGATTACCTTTTCTATGACTTTAACCTTCCAGATTTAATATTTTGCGTTTTTCTTGCATTGCTTCCGGCCATTGCAATAAAGCTGATGAGTGGGGGGAAGTTGACCGACTTTAATTTGGGTGGCTCACAGCAATTTGATAATTCGGACGGTGTCGGGTCCGCGACATTTATGATCGGCAAGATTTTGTCTGCCAATGACACTTCTTACACTACGACAAGTGTAGGCATCTCAAAAAATGTCTTTGGGAACGATCAGGCCACCGCATACAACACACTTCACAGCTCGCATCGAACCTGGCTCTATGACCATCAGCGCCAGCAAGAAGTGGAATATCGTAGCTCCGGTGAGTCACCTGGCCGCCCTGGCCACAACATCGGTGTGGCGATGATCGAGGGCCAAGTAAAGCTCGAAGTCAACTTCGACACTCATATGGAGTACACCTACAAGTCAGTCACTGAGCACGTTGGGGTGGCGGGCGTCATTCTGTCAGTGGGCATGTTGTTCCTTGGCTGGGCATTGCTACCGTTATCTTTGCTTAAACTAGTGTTTTCTCTTCTGGCCAAGAAGCCTGTCTGTTTTTACACCAATAGTGCATGCACCGGATTTCCTGGCAGTGAAGCACCGCAAATAAAATCCTTGCTCATCCAAACTGTTATGGTTGGAGCAATTTACCTCCTGTTGTTGGCTGCCATCCTTACGAAAAACACGGGCTTGGCCTTTGTAGCTGTTGGCGTGTTCGCCGGGCTGATTTGGTGCAATGTTCATTTCATGAAAGTCACAGGCACGGCGTATCAGCAATTCATTTCCAAATGCCGGAACGAATTATCTCTGCGTTATAAGACGCATTTGCAAAAAGTTAGCGATGTGGAGCAGGCGAATTCAAAAGCCTCCGTAGAAATTTGACCTATGAACTAAAAAACATTTCCGCAAATTATTGAATGCTACAAAGCAGATAATACGTAAAAAGGCCTTAAATGAGGCCTTTTTACGTACTAATGTCCCGCGGCTCGCGATGGGTTTGCATCACCTCGCGACCTCGTTTTTTGATCGCAACCCGCTGCCAAATCGTACGGAGCCGATAAATCAGCCGCGGGCCATGCACGAGCCTGTCACAACCTAGCGCCGGGCTTTTAATGCCTAGAATTAATCAAGTGTTCTTACCGATAATTCACTGCACTTTTCCAAGCTATCAAATCTTGAGTTTCACCACAGTCAGCTAGCGAAAAATTTCTGTATAAATCAAACTCTTTGTCGACAATCGAAAACATCAACATGCATCTTTCGGTTTTCTCTCCAGCAACTTTATCAATTTGATGAAATTCCGCTTTAACCACCACAACTTGAAGTTTCCTGCCCTTGAACTCTCCTATCCCATGCTCTGCAACGGTAAATTTCGGTGAGTCTGTCGAAGTCGCTATGCCCCTGTCGGCCAAAGTCTTTTCTACAGCTGTCTCGAACTCTTTTCGATCCCCCCATTTCTCCGCTACTGGGTATTTAATCAAAACAACAAGCATAATAGCGGCGATAACACACCCTATCCCTAGAGCTTGAAGCGCGCTAATCCCGCTCGACTTTACCAGTATTTGCATAGCGTTGTACGCTTACATTTATAAAGATGGCAGATAAGCCAACTATTGATCCGAAGACGCATGACGGAGCGTTTCAACAACTAGGGAGCTACATAGGACGTTATACGGCGCAGTAAACATGTTACCGCCTCTTGGAGTATCCAGAGCGTCTTCCCAACTCAGAGTATCGGAGCCCTTCATAAGTTTTCCTCCAACATAAATGCTATTATATTTACCTTTTTTAGTTACGCAGTCAGCTGTAAAATTCATCAAGGTTTGGCCACCAGTTATGACGATACTGATGGTCTCATTAGGGTTGAGTGTTATGGTATCCAGATGCAGTAGCTGGTTACCGACTACCACGGCTCTCTCTTTATCATATGTTACGGCATTTAAATTTTCTGGAAGAGATGCCAGTGCCGACCCACAAAAAAATGAAAGGACGGAAACTACTACATGTATCCTTTTCATTTATTCATCCTCCAGTTTCAGGTTACAAATTTTGCGCACCGCCGTTGCAAGCACTTCGCCTGTTGCGGGTTCAAAATATTTTCCCGGCATACCATTTGATATCTCGAAATTTCCATCTACGCGGTCTATGCCTGTCCTTTCTATCCGAAGCGTATTAGTTTCGCATTCGACGCGTATTGCTGAAACAATGGCCCCGTCAGACAGTTCCGCCACGCGCTGTCCTCTGACTGATTCTACAGAATCAAGGTGCAAAACAGTCCGGCTATCAAGCGACATTGCTTGGTCTTGCTCATAAGCGAAAGCTGCATTCGTACAAAGCATAAGTACGAAGATCCCCCTGAGTCGAATCACTTTCTTAACCCCTATCCTAGAATTTTTCGATCAAATCACTTTAGCTGTCCATGAAGAAAGACCTTCTCCAAATGCAGGCAAAATGCCACCATTGGGATATCGGCCCCCTCGAAACATACTTGAGTATCCATGCGCGTTTTCTAGCGATATGGGCCGAATGTTTGGGATTGCGAACTGAACGTGAAGGCGAGTCCTATAAATGTCGGCATTGTTCTCTCGGCTCCGGCGATCGGGCGCATGGAGTACAGGCTCGCCCGTAAGAATCTGAAACGGGTCAATCATGTCTTCGAGTGTGCCCCTCTATTCGCCAAAGCCATGGAAATTGCCCAATTGGATGCTGTGCGCCTGATGACGGCAGAAGCCCAAGAGATCCAGATCGTTAATCACTTCCGTTTCCTGACCGAGCCCAAGGAATCTTTGATTCGCTTTAGCCCCATGCGCTCGATTCTGGTAGAAAACTTCGACGCGACCCTTGAAGACCTGTTCGGCCGCTATATCGAGCGCCAAGGCATGGGTCGTGATCGTCGTGATCGTCGTGAAGAAGTAATGGTTCGGGAAATCCGCACGCTGTTCGCGCAAGCGTCCATTCGCAGCTTCCGCGATGAAACCTTGACCGGCGATCTGAGCAAACTGCACCTGCCCCTGGTTCACCGCAATGAAGTTGTGGCCGCAATCAAACCCTTGGCTTTCGATCAAGCCGAGCCAAGTGCGATCCTCGACCACTGCGATCAGTGGCTGATGAAGTTCGTTCGCGCCGAGAGCGAGGGGATTATTGAACTGAAAAATGTCCTGATCCCTGTAAGCGCACCGGCCGAGGGCGAGTCACCCCGCCACCGCAGATCGGTGAAAAAAGCTAAAGAAAGCATTCTGGAGCACGGCCTGCAGCTGGTCGAGTTCCAGGCCAGCCAGGCAATTGCCGCCTTCGCGCAGAACTACGCTCAGTAGACTCATGCCATACCCACGTTATCTCAAAGTCCGAAGTACTCTGGGCCTTGGGGATAGCGTCCCACACATTTAGTTGCGGGCCACTGCGACTGCAGTAATTGCTGTTTCGTCGACGACAGCAACAAACCGAAGAGTCCCCAAAAGGGACTCTTCGGCCCTTTTTGGGGACTTTGTCAATCCAGATAGACAGCCCAGTGAAGCTTCATATTCATCGCCTTACCAAGTCAGTGGCTTGCAGTAGCTTGACAACAGGAACTCACTCCAAAAAAAGGCACTCTAGCTGTACAGTGCCTAGCTTCTATCCGTTTCGCCAAAATACGCTCCACACCAGAAACCAGCATCGACCATGTGCCGAAGAGAGAAAGCAGCGTCACCTCGAACGAGGTGACAAGCGTAGCTCGCGACTATTGGAAAATACTTTTTGTACACCCACCTGTACACCAGCATTTAAAAACATCCCAGACTCCCCGTATTTTATGAATACTTCTGCTCCCTTCACCCGCTCCAATCGAATTTTTGTCTCACGTTGAGTTTTTTGACGGGGGATGCAGGGAAAGAAAAAAACCGGTCTTGATGGCCGGTTTTTTTGTGTCTGGGATTTGGTGGAATTGCCTTTTGCCCTCAGGGCAGTTACGACTAAGCTGAGATACGTTAACGTTTTTTTTTGAAATCACGGTTTTAGTATCAAAATTCACACAGGATTAGTATTTTCGCATCGCAAGAAATTAACGTTTTCGCGTCACATACGCGTTTTGTTAGCATTTTCATTGCCCTGTTAAGGAATTCGTCAATGCCTGTCGGTTTCAAGGCCCTCGCCGATCGCTACGACATCGCACTTGCACAGCCTCTGCGTGTCGAGTCCGAGATCGGCACTGCACGTGTCAGCCGCGAAAGTGACGGGAATGTGGAGAACAGGTATCCGCCAAGTTACCGGCCCGCAGACGATTTCGCAGGGCATTTCGAATTCGGGCTCAAGTACGAAGAGATTCATCTTGAGTTCTTCGCTCGCCTGTTTGCAGCGATAGGCCCGCAGCCTATCGAAGACTGGTGTCGACGAGAGCCTTTCGGCCAGTACGCACGACGCACCGGGTTTCTTTATGAATGGTTGACAGGGGAACGTCTGGATGTGCCAGACGTGACCAATGGCGCCTATGTCGATGCGCTTTCACCCCAAAAATACCTGACTCGTCGCGAGCCACTGCGAACGCGACGCTGGCGAATCAATAACAACCTGCCGGGGACGCCTGAGTTCTGCCCCCTGGTTCGTCGAACGGCGTCAGTGCAAGAAGCTTTGCAGTTCGATCTGCGCGCCGCATTGGCTGAGTTGGATCAAGCCTTTGGCCCCGACATCCTGATGCGTACGGCCAGTTGGCTGACGTTCAAGGAATCGCGCGCTAGCTTTCTCATCGAAAAGGAAGCCGACCAGGCCGATCGCATCCAGCGGTTCGCTCATGTCATTGCCCAGCACTGCGGCCATATCGAAAACCCGTTGAGCAACGCCAGCCTTCAATCCCTGCAAGCCGGCATTCTCGGACGTGATGCCATCGGACTGGGCTTGCGCCGATCTCCTGTGTTTGTGGGTCAGGCCACGATGCGCGAGGACATCGTGCATTACATCGCCCCCCATTCCGCGGATCTTGCGCAGCTATTGGCAGGTGTCAACGAGTTTGAGGTCGCAACCCGTGGCGCGGAGTCACTGGCACGTGCCGCTGTGTTGGCATTTGGCTTCGTGTACATCCATCCCATGCGCGATGGCAACGGCCGGATTCATCGCTTCCTGATCAACGACACTTTGATTCGGGATAAGGCCGTGCCTGACGGCGTGATCCTGCCGGTGTCAGCCACAATCACCAGTTCTATCGACTTCAGGGCCGGCTACGATCGAACGCTCGAAGTGTTCTCGAGACCGTTCATGCGGCGTTACGCAACGGCATATCGATTCGGCGAACTCGTGATCTACGAGGATGGCACTCCCAGCAATTTCATCTTCGATGAATACAAGGACGCACTCTTTGCCTGGCGGTATCCCGATCTGACTGAACACGTTCTGTATACCGCACGCGTCGTCGAGCACACCATTCGAACGGAAATGGCGGATGAAGCGAGAGTACTGGTGATCTTTCAGCGAGCTCAGGAACAGCTGAAAGAGGTACTTGAGATGCCGGACCAGGATGCGAACCGCATCATTCGGTCCATCAAGGAGAACGGTTGGATGGTGTCGGGCAAGCTGAAAAAAGGGTATCCGCAGCTTGAAGATGAGGGCATGGCGGAACGCGTCGTGGAGTCGGTGCGGTCCGCATTTGAGGATCGAGAGATGGGGGCAGGCGAAAAGTGAAGAAACCGGTCCGAATGGCCGGTTTTTTATGTCTGAAGATTTAGCTATGCAAGCACTTCGGTAGGGCTGGCAAAACCCTGAAATACAGAAAACGCCTCATTTGCGGCCATCTCCGAACTCTATCCTCACGCCCTCCTAGGCTCGTTTTTCACACCACCTTTCCATCGGTGCCCGAGAAGGCTCAGTGGTTATAGTGTTGATCATACGAATTCAGTAGGTATAGTAACCACCTAAGCACACCACACGGAGGTGATGTGAATAGCCGATTTTTGATAAGCCAAATTGTTGCGGATGGCTGGTATCTGGTTCGTATCAGGGGCAGTCATCATCACTTCAAGCACCCGACCAAACCGGGGCTGGTGACAGTTCCTCATCCGAAAAAGGACCTGCTCACAAAAACGGCCGTGAGTATTTTGAAACAGGCGCTGCTCTGATGATTTCGACGCGCGGCGTCTCAAGAGGACAATGAACATGCTTTACCCAATTGCGATTTCAATGGGCGACAACGAACACGCTTGGGGCGTGGAGGTACCGGATATTCCGGGGTGTTTCTCTGCTGGTGAGGATCTGGATGATGCGATGGCCATGGCTCGGGAAGCCATTGAGGGCCATTTCGAAATTCTTGCCGAAGACGGTTCACCGATTCCACCTGCGAACAAAGTCACTTTGCATGCGGCCAATCCGCAGTACGCAGGTTGCACATGGGCGGTAGTGGACATCGATGTTACCAAGTACCTGGGCAAAGCCCAGAAGCTGAACATCACCCTGCCGGGGTACCTGCTCAACCGCATTGACGAATACGTATTGCATCACCCGGAAGAGAAAAGCCGTTCAGGCTTTCTGGCATCGGCAGCACTGAAGGTGTTGCAGCAGAGCTGATGACCTTGTTTCTAAAATGCAAAACCGGCCCCAGTGGCTAATACCGATCAGTTAGGCGAAAGCTGCCCCCTGTGGGAGCGAGCTTGCTCGCGATGGACGTTAACGATAACGCGTATTTTCTGGATAAACGCGTCGCCTTGAAGTCCATCGCGAGCAAGCTCGCTCCTACAAATCTGCTTAACTGACCGGCATTACCCCAGTGGCCGGTTTTTTATAGGTCGGATTTAGTGACAGGTTGCATTCACTGCTCAGCTCCGCCCGTTACAGAATTGGCGCGGTATTGCAGATCCTGGAAAACCGCGCGATGCGTGGCGACATCACCATGGACTCGATGATTCTCAGCGACTTTGCATTGCTCTGCTGCATACCCTTGCGTGATGGATGCGATGTGCTGGGTGGCGGAACGTAGGGCTTTTTCATTCCTGCCGCTCGTCAGCTGTCCAGCACGCTCCCTCTACCCTGCCTTCCAATGAGTACATCCCCTCGCACAGAAGGCTTAAGCATGAACACCAAAATCGTTGCCGTGACGCTTGCGGGCCTACTGTCTTCCTGCTCGTTTTACGCGCTAGCGGCCGAGAAGACGACGACAGGAACTGCCGTTCCTCCTGCAGCTCTTCCAGGTCTTAACCAGGGGCAAGGAGCTGAATCAAACCAGGACAAGGCCAGCAAAAAGGGTGAGGAGTCTTCGGGTGCAAATTCCGGAGCCGATTCGAAAACGCTGGAGAAAGACTCAGGTTCTTCGCACAAGGCGGAGGAGTACCAGAAAAAACAACGTGAAAGCCACCCTGGAGGCGTGAAGCAACCGGCCTCGTGAGCATTCTTCAGTAATGCCATCCGCAGAGGTGCATTCATTTACAACAGAGCAGAAAACATTGATCGTTTCCTGCGGTACGACGAGGTGTTTCAAATAACCGGCCTTGATGGCTAATGCCGGTCAGTTAAGCAGATTTGTAGGAGCGAGCTTGCTCGCGATGGACTTCAAGGCGACGCGTTTATCCAGAAAATACGCGTTATCGTTAACGTCCATCGCGAGCAAGCTCGCTCCTACAGGGGGCAGCTTTCGCCTAACTGATCGGCATTAGCCTTGATGGCCGTTTTTTTTGTGTCTGGGATTTGTTGAATTGGGTATTTGGCCAATTCAAGTGGGTTTCAAGACCTTTGCGAAGGGTTACGGCATTCCGCTGAAGCGGTTGCAACTATTCAAAGCGAAGACTACCATCTCCCAAAACGGGAGGATGTGCGGTGCGAGTGATTGCAAAAGGAACCTCGCGGGAATTCTGGGAAAGTACTCCGGCTTACACCGACGCCGAAACACCGCTTGTTGAATGGTATCGACACATGGAAAAAGCCATTTATCGCACGCCACAAGAGGTCAAGGCGGAGCTGAGAACGGCGAGCATCCTTAAGGGCGGCAGGGTTGTATTCAACATCGGCGGCAACAAATATCGAGTGATTCTGGCAATCGACTATCTGCGACAGCTTGGTTTCATACGATTCGTCGGCACCCACGCCCAGTATGATCAGATCAACGCGGAGACCGTGTAATGAACATTAAACCTATTCGCACCGATGAAGACCTGACTGCTGCATTTGCTCGTGTGGAGCAGTTGTGGGGGGCAGACATTGGTTCGCCTGAAGGCGATGAGCTGGAAATTCTGGCGCTGCTCATCGAAAAATACGAAGACGAGCATTACCCAATGCCGCCGTCCGATCCGATTGAGGCCATCAAATTCCGCATGGATCAGCAAGGCCTGACTCCTCGTGACCTGGAACCTTTCATCGGCACGAGCGGGCGCGTATCCGAAGTGCTAAACCGCAAACGCAAGTTGAGCCTGTCGATGATCAAGCGTCTGCACGATGGGTTGCGAATTCCTTACGAGAGTTTGCTTGCGGGTGTGGCCTGAGGGCCTCTCCAACATTTTCAGCCTCATCTCAGGATGAGATTTGACGGGAGTTACCGAAAACAAAAAAAAACCGATCCGACGTGATCGGTTTTTTTATGAACAAGATGTGGTGGAACGCTAACGCTTCATCCTGAACGGCCAGTCAACACCTTGCAAATCAGGTATCCAACGCCCGTTTACTGGTGGCACGAAAGTGGCCAATTTTCGAAAAGGCAAGGTCCTACACGACTCTGGGAATTGTCCGTACACTTGCGCATTGCTGTGCCTTTGTCATGAGACCTATAGTCCGAGCGCGCCCAAATGGCGTATTGGGTTTGGCGACTCGATGACTGGTACAGAAGCCTCCGAGAATTTCTCGGAGCGCTTTTGAACGCACTTGGCTGCCTCTTTTTTGGTGGCTGTGCGTGGGAGACCCCTAGGGTCTGCCGGTTTTACCATGTCCCGGTTCGCCAACCCACGTACAGCTACCACCCTATTGTTTGGCGACGATTGAGTGGTAGGTCTTCCCTCCGATATGGTAATCACTCATGAATGACTACATGGCTTTAACCAGCAACGCCGACGACCTCCCCACGTTCTACGTCAACACCACTCAACCGCTGCATTCACTGCTCAGTTCCGCTCGCTACAGAATCGGCGCGGTGACGCAGGTCCTGGAAAACCTCGCGATGCGCGGCGAAATCTCCACCGATTCGGTGATTCTCAGCGACTTCGCAATGCTCTGCTGCATACCCTTGCGCGATGGCTGCGATGTGCTGGATGTCATTGCTCGACGTATGGACGCGGAGAAGTAGTGTCGTGACTTGGGGCGCCTTTCGAGGCGCCTCTCTGCGTTTTGCCGCCCCACGTATATTTTCCGTATAGATCCCCGCAACCCAGTAAAGAATCAGTAGCGCAGCATCAACCCCAACCAAAAACCCCCTACTCTGCCCTCTCACCTTTCACGCAGAGATCAGCATGGACAATTCAGAGTTGGGGATCATGATCATTTCAATGATTGGGTTGTTCGGCTTTGCTTCGTTTCTTTTCGACTACTTGAGTGCCAAACGACGGGACAGATAACGTTATCCGTCCCTTCTTGGCATCAGCGGGTCGCAACGATGAACAATCGCGGGAACGGCAGCAGCACCGAACCATCACTTAGCGCCGGATACGCTTGCTCGATAGCGGCGTGATATTGCTTGAGGTACTGCGCCTTTTCCGCGTCATCCAGCGGTTCGAGAAACGGCCGCAACCCGCTGCCCTTGAACCACTCGACCACGCCCGACGCACCGCCCACCAGCGGATGATGGTAGGTGGTGCGCCACACATCGACGCGCGCGCAGTGTGGTCGCAGCATCGAATAGTAATCGCTGGCACTGGCCATCTCCGTGCGTTGCCCGGCGGCGTCCGCCAACTTGCTTGCCCACGGGCCATCGGCAGCCACTTCGCGCATCAGGCGATGGGACGGTTCGTTGAGGTTGTCGGGCATCTGAATGGCCAGGCTGCCGCCCTGGGTCAGTCGGGCGGCCAGCGAAGGCAGTAACGATTCGTGATCCGGCAGCCACTGCAACACCGCGTTGGCGAATATCACGTCGAACGGACCGCTCTCGTTCCAGGTGCCGATATCAACGGTGTCGAACTGCACCTGCGGCAAGCGCTTGCGGGCGGCGTCGATCATGTCGGTTGAACTGTCGACTCCACGCACCGTGGCGCTGGTAAAGCGTTCAACCAGCAACTCGGTCGAATTGCCGGGGCCGCATCCGATGTCGATGGCCGAACGCGCTTCCACAGCCGGGATCGCCGCGAGCAGGTCGCGTGCGGGGCGGGTGCGTTCTTCTTCAAAAGCGACGTATTGTTTGGCGGACCAACTCATTGCGTTCTCCTGTCGAATCGTTGTCCGCGCTGAGGCCGACAACCAGTTCGCTACGATACATCGACTTACAGGCTCTGCTCTATTCCACCTTTGGCGAGAAACGTCAGTTAGCGCCTCAGCAAAAAAACCGGCTCTATCAGCCGGCTTTTTCGTCGCGAGATAAAGGTCTTAATCGTAATAGCCGACCGTCTTCTTCAAATGATCCGAGTACTCGTAGATGTCATCGACAGAATTGATTGCATGCCGGGTTTCGTTCTTCTCTTCGTCAAATATACCGATGTATTTTTGCGAACGATTGAAGTGCAGACGACAGATCGGCTTGCGGTTGTTGTCGTCGAGCAGGATACCGAAGTAACTCTGGGTGTCGCGCTGAACAATTCGTTTGGCATCCACGACTGAGCGGACCACGGCACGGACGATGTGATAACCCTCCAGTTCTTCCAATGTCGTCAGAACCTTGTCCTCTGACTCATCTCGTACATCTGGCTGTTCAGCTCCGCCTGAGGAAACCGGCAACGAGGCGAGCGCTGGCGGGATGGCTCCGCTCATTGCCGACTTGAGCCGGTCATTGATCTGATCATTGAGAAATTGCACAACAGCCTTTCTCGTCAGTTCATGGAACTGCTCACGGACTTTTTGAGTAATCACGCCGTCGTAGACACGCGAAGCGAACACTTTTACAAAATCGTCGTCAGGCTTGCTGACCTGTGAAGCGATGACCTTTTTGATTTGGCTGACGTACTTCAATTCACCCGCGGCGCTGATAATCGAATCCACATCAAACGCAGATTTGGTGAGCTTAATTAATTCGGGGACGGAATATTCGTCGATATCCAGAAGGTCGAGTTCAAGAAATGGCTTCTCGTCCATTTTGTTGGGCGCGTCCAGGTCAGTGAAAAACTTGTAGACCTGGCCGTTGGTGAGAATGGAGATGCGTGCGCTGGTGACATGGAAATAACGAAATAGCTGAGAGGCATGATTGATGTGCAGCGGCTCACCGATTTTTTTGCACTCGATCAGGATCTGAACCTCGCCAGCCTTCATGATTGCGTAGTCAATTTTCTCTCCCTTCTTCGTTCCAATATCGCAAACGAATTCAGGCGTTACTTCCGTCGGATCGAAGACATCGTAGCCCAGCACCGTGCTGATAAAGGGCATGACAAACGCGTTCTTGGTCGCTTCTTCCGTTTGAATTGCAGCGCTCTGCAAACGAACTTTGGCGGCTAAACTTGCTAACTTCTCGAAAAATTCCATGCGTGGCCTCTTCCTGGTTTCGATCCGTGTCTTTACATGCTGGCAAATTGACTGCCTTTGATACTAGACACAAACCGGCACAAAGAAAGATTCCATCCAAGAATTGCAGACAGCCACCTCCCGCAACCGGATCCGCCCCCCTCCGCTTTTTCATGCAATCGGAAAATGTAATCAGAATTTTCATCACGCCCGCGCTGTCACAAATTCAGGCGCATCCCTAGAAAGGAACACGGCAATGAAATTCGCAAAAATCTCGCAGAAACTCGCCTTGTGGGCCGGCAGTCCCAAGACGTTCATGGGGGCGTTGATTCTCATTGGTCTGTGGGGGTTGAGCGGGCCGTTTTTTGATTACAACGACACCTGGCAACTGGTCATCAACACCTCGACAACGATCATCACCTTCCTGATGGTGTTCCTGATCCAGAACACGCAGAACCGCGACACCGACATTCTGCATTTGAAAATCGATGAGTTGCTGCGGGTGAACAAGGAAGCGCAGAACGCGATGCTGGGGCTGGAGTCACTCGACCTGAAGCAGCTGGAAGCGCTGCGTAAACACTACCGCGCCATGGGCGAAAATGAGGTGCATGATCTAGCGGGTCTGGCGCTCAAGGGCAAGCACAAACAAAATTTGAATGACTGTTGAGCACCCACAAATAACGGCGCGTGATGTGAATCACGCGCCGTTTGTTTTAAACGCCGTCAACCGCGGTCTTATCGACCTGCTTGCAGCGCCTTGGCCATTTGCAGATGGTTCTGCAGTTTGGGCAGGGTTTCTTCGGCGAAGGCTTTGATTTCCGGCACGTCGGTGGTCTGCGCTTCCTGCTGCAATTGTTCGATGGCCTCCTGCGTGGTCTTCACCTGACTGGCGGCGTACGCCTGGTCGAAGGTCGCCCCCTCCTTCACTTGCGGCATCAAGGCTTTGGCCTTGTCGACCACCTCTTCCCGTGGCGCCACCGGCAGGTCCAGTTGCTTGGCGATTTTCGCCAGGTGCTGGTTGGCGGTGGTGCGGTCGTTGATGACGACGATGGTGTAGTCCTTGACCTCTTTGGATTCGGACTTCAGGTGCGCCAGGCGGCTGGCTTCGATGTCGGCCATGCCTTTGGCCGAAGCATCGTTAATGAATTCGGCGGGTGACTGGGCAAAGGCACTGCTGGCACACAGGCCCAGTAACGTGGCAAAACTCGCGTTGCGTATTCGGGTGGCCATCCGGCTCATGGTCGCGCCCTCCTCTCTATAAATTCAAACGGGAGCTTTCGCTCCCGCCTCTCAATCAAAACTACTTTCACCACTACTTGGATTTCTGGCCACCTTTGCGGCCCATATCGGGTTTCGCAGGCTCTTTATCTACGGTCGTGGTGGTAGTTTTCCCACCTTTGCGACCGGCTTCAGATGCCTTCGTTCGATCGGTGGCAGTATGTCCCGTGTTCGAGTTTCGTGAGTTAGGCATGACTCTCTACCTCTTGGTAATGATCGCAGCGAGCAGGAGCCCGCATAGAATCTGAATTTCGATCACTGCAAAGGTTTAGAAAAGCTGGGATCGATGCGACGAACGGTGACGGCTATTCAGGCACCGTACTGCAGGTGATTCTGGCGTTTGGCGCTGTACATGGCCTCGTCGGCGTGGCGGAACAATTGCTTTTCTTCCGTACCGTGCTCGGGGTAATGGGCGACGCCGATGCTCGGCTGGATATTGAGGTTGTGCCCGTCCAGTCGTAATGGCTGGGCCAGGATCTGACGGATTTTTCCGGCGACGCCGTCAGCATCTTCCGCAGCCTGGATGCTGTGCAACAACACCACAAACTCATCACCGCCGATACGCGCCACGGTGTCGGTTTCGCGCACGCAGCCTTTCAGACGATTGGCGACCGCTTGCAGCAGCATGTCGCCGACGGCATGGCCGTGGGTGTCGTTGACTTCCTTGAAGCGGTCGAGATCGACGTACAGCAGCGCCATGCGCCCGCACTCCGACTTGGCCAGTGTCAGCGAGGCTTTCAGCCGGTCACGGAGCAACTCGCGATTGGGCAGTTGGGTCAGTTGATCGTACTGGGCCATGCGCTGCAGCCGGGCATGCAACTGCTTGCGCTCGATGGCGGTCGCGACCTGGGCGCACACGAACTGCAACAGTTCCTTGTCTTGCTCGGTATAGCGCTCGCCACCGGCCACGCTTTTAACGATCAACGCGCCGATGGTCCCGTTCTGCGAGTTCAACGGCACGCCCAGCCAGCAGGGCGAATGCTGGTCGGCAACCAGCAATTCGAATCCTTCCGGGGCATTGTCCTGATCCGGGGTCAGCAGGATGGGCTGGCCGCTGCGGATCACTTCGGCGCATAGCCGTCCGGTGACCGTTCCGGGCTGTTCGGGTTGTTGCTCATTGTCATCGACGTGATACGGGAAATTGAGCTGCGCGCAGTGCTCGTCATACAGCGCGACGGAGAAATTCAGCGCCGGCAGCCATTCACCGATGATCAAGTGAATGCGTTTGAACAACGCCAGCAAATCTTCCGCAGCGTGGGCCGCTTCAGAGATTGCATACAGCGCCGCTTGCCGGGACTCGGCCTGCTTGCGCTCGGTGATGTCGCGGGCCACGGCGATGCGCAGTTGATCGACTTCCGACCAGCGCGCGGACCACAGGATGTGCACCACGCCGCCATCCTTGCGCAGGTAGCGGTTTTCGAAGTTGAGTTTGGGTTCGCCACCCATGATCTCCCGCGCAGCGTCGAGGGTGCGCTGGCGATCGGCGGGATGCACCAGATCGATCATCGGCTGGCCGATCAGCTCATCAGGCGTGTAACCAAAAATGCGCTCGCAGGCCGCGCTGACAAAAACAAAGCGACCCTGTTTATCAACCGCGCAAACGGCGTCCAGCAGTAGATCGATGTAACTCGCCAACGGCGCGGAATTTCTGGTTGCCATGATGCAGAGAGCATGTCCGAACAATGCAGCAATAAAAAAAACATCCTTGACCGGTAGTAATGCCGCTGACGCGTCCCTGCGATCAGTGTCAAGCCTTGTTCGGCATCAGCCCCGGCAATGCGTGCACCAGGGCGTTGATGGCGAAACCGATAAACATCACCCCGCACAGCCGGGTGATCGCCAGTTCATGCCGTTGATACAGGCTGCGCACCTGCCGTGCACCGACGATGCCAATGAGGATAGCGTAGGCGATCAGACCACCGACGAAGCTCAGAACGATCAGCCAGGGCAGCATCGACCAATGCAACAACTCCGCACGGCTGGACAGCAGCGCCGTAAAAGTCGCCACCGCCACCGGATACGCCTTGGGATTGGTCAGACCGAACAGAATGCCGTGCCAGAACGGTTGCCGCGCCGGGCCCTGCGGCGCTTCGGCACTGCTGCGTTTGGCCCGCACCGCACGCAAACCGAGCCAGAACAGATAGAGCCCGCTGAGCACACCCAGCACGTCAAACGCCATACTGCCGATCTCCCGCGCACAGACAATCGCGATCAGCGCGGTGCTGCACCAGACCACGTCCCCGAGCAAATGCCCGCACAAAAAACCCGCCCCTGCCCGCCGCCCACGCGCCGCGCCGATGCCAAACACCGCCAATACGCCTGGCCCCGGGGTGATCCCGTAAATGAAGCCCGAGGCGAGAACGGCCATTAGCAGCGATGGGGTCATCGGGGAAATCCTTTTGAACTATTTGGTGAATGGGCGCAAGTCTATATCAGCTCCCGAGGGATCGACCGACTGATCGTCGAAGAACTTCAGTCCCGCATAGGGTCGTTGTCGACAGGCCGCTATTCGTGACGCCAGATCGCCGACATGGGCTTCGAGCTTATGACTGTCCGGGTCGAGGAAGTAGAACGACGCGCCTTCGCTGCGGTTGTCGCGCCATTCCTGGACGTTGGCGGCTCGCAGGCGTTCGACGAATGACGGGAAGTCTGGTGCGCTGATGCTGAAGGCGTAATGGGTGTAATCGGCGGCGTGCTCGGATTTGCGCAGGGGATCGAGGGAAAGGCAAGCCACAGGCCGGGCAGCGAGAGGTAGGCGCCCGTGTCCCACGTGGCTTCGAGCTGAAGCTGCAGGAGGTCGTGATAGAACGCCACGCTGCGGTTCAGGTCGGTGACGGCGAGGGTCAGGTGGTTGAGGCCGGTTAGCAATTCGGGCAAAGCAATGACCCACAACCTCACGAGGCATCGCCCTACACATTTATCTCTTGTAACACTCAGCTGTACCGGAAACGGCTGATTCAAAGGTCCGGATCGCACGCTGTACAGTCTGGAACGTACACCGTTTGCTTCAAACCAATGGATCGCTTCGCACTCAAGGAAAGACACGTTCACATGGACCAGACAGCGCACGCGGCAAACACCTTCACCAACTATCGAAAACTCATCTCGCTAGCCGATCACGACTGGGAGACTGCTGAAACCGGGAAGACTGCAGGGTTTAATGTTGAGGTCAAAAGCCCAAACCAGATGGTTGATCAGTTCGGGCGTTCGTTTCACCACTTCTGTACTACGTCCTATTTAGGACTGGATCATCATCCCGCCCTGCTCGATGGCGCCATGACCGCCTTGCGGGAAATTGGCACGCTGCGTATCGCCAATTCAAAGAATCGCTGCAAGCTGGCGGTTTTGGAGCAATACGAAATCGAACTGTCGGAATTGTTCGGCGCCAGATGCCTGAGTACTTTGTCGTGCAGCGCCGCGAGTGCAGGCATTCTGCCGATGCTCGCCAGCGGCGTATTTACGCAAACCAGCCTCCTCTAATGGCTTTCGACCGGCAGGCCCATTACTCGATGAACCACTTGAAATCGGCATGCGCAGACGAAACCCGAGTGGTGACGTGTCCGCACAATGACATGGATTTCCTCGAGGACCTGTGTAAACAGCACACCAGAGTCGCTTACATCGCCGACGGCGCGTACAGCATGGGTGGCGTCGCGGACATGGACAGTCTTTTGTACCTGAAGGAACGCTATGGGTTGTTTCTCTACCTGGATGATTCCCACGCACTGTCTGCAGTCGGAACATTCGGTGCCGGACTCGTTCGCCCCGGAATTCGGGCGTTTGATGATGATTGCCTGATCGTCGCGTCCCTGGCCAAATCGTTTGGCGCCAGTGGAGGGCTGGTGATGCTTGGCAGCGAGCGGCAGAAAAACTCATTCAACGTTACGGCGGCCCCAGTAACTGGTCGCAAAGCCTGAACAGTGCAGCCATTGGTGCCGGCAGGGCGTCCATCCAGTTGCATCACACCCTGGAGTTCGCCGTATTGCAGGAAAAACTTCAGGCTAATATCCAGCTCTTCGACAGCCTGATTCGAACCGGACAACACGGCAGCAACATGGCGATTCGACTGATTCGCTGCGGCGAAGCGGCGTTTGCAAACAGGGTCGCCATCGAACTGGCCAATTCCGGATTCTTTACTTCTGCTGTGTTTTTCCCGGTGGTTGCACAAGGTCAGGCCGCCCTCCGTATCACCCTGCGGGCAGACATGGAGCAGACACTGATCCGCCAGTTATGTGAGCTCGTGACCGAACTCTTACACACTCGCAACATCGTTGATTGAAACCCCAAGGAAGACTCGATGAAGAGCACCACCACCCTCCTCGTCACCTGCAGCACCGTTTTTCTCGCGCAGCTGGGCATGAGCATTTACCTGCCGGCGCTGCCGGAAATGGCTCGACATCTGTCTGCCGATGCCTCGCAGGTGTCATGGGGATTGGCGGTGTATCTGATCGGCATGGCGTTGCCGATGCTGTTCTGGGGCAGCCTTGGCCAGCGCATTGGCCGAAAACCGGTATTACTCGCGGCGCTCGGCATCTATGGAGTGGGCAACCTTGCGCTGCCCTGGGGCCAGACACTCGAATCCTTTCTGTTTTTCAGACTGGTTCAGGGCATTGGCGCCAGCGGGATTTCAGTCATGGCCCGGGTACTGATTCGCGACAGTTTTCGGGGGGACTTGCTGGCCAAGGCGCTATCCTGGCTTTCCATTTCTTTCGTGGTGGCGCTGGGCATCGGTCAGTACCTGGGGTCGATCATCCAGGTCGCGTTGGGCTGGCCGGCGGTTTTCTACCTGCTGGGCAGTGTGAGTCTGTTGTTGGCGATGGTCGTGGCAAGGGTCACGTTCCCGATGCGGGTGGAAGACAATGTTCAGTCGGCCGCGTGGCCGAGCTACTGGCGCATTCTGCGTGATCGAGCCTTCCTGCTTCCGGCGCTCACCGGCGGGCTGGGTTATGGGGTGATCATCGCGTTCAACACCGCGGCACCACTGATTCTGCAAGGACCGTTCAACTGGTCGGCTGTGGAGTACGGATTATTGGGTTGGCCAATCAGCGCGGCGTATTTCCTGGGGGCATTGGGGGTCAATGGTTTGGTGCTACGCACCGGTCAGCGTCGGTTGATGACGGCGGGTGTGGGACTGGTGCTGGCTGGTAGCGCGGTAATGTTGCTGGGGAGCATGGCTGGCACTTCGATTGCGCTGCTGTTCTGGTTGCCCTACTGCGTTGCGGTGTTAGGCCAGTCGTTGAATTACCCGATCAGCCTGTCGCTGGCCAACGACGGTTCGCCGGTCGGCGGTGCTTATGCGATGGCGTTGAGCGGGTTCATTCATCAACTGATGGCGGCTGTCATTGGTGGGATTGCCAGTCTGATCGCCAGTCAGCAGGCATGGCCGCTCTCGCTGTTATGTACGTTACTGGCCTTGGGCGCGATGCTCTGCGTGAAGTTCGCGCCCGGCCGCAAAACCGCTTAGAACGCGTTACGGAAAATCTCCTCTATCTGCCGCTGATCCGCTGCCCGTGGATTGGTCACGCCGCACGCGTCTTTCAGGGCGTTGGTGGCGAGGGTCGGGATGTCGTTGAGCCGGACGCCGAGTTCACGCAGACCGGCGGGAATCTCAACGTCTTTGGCCAGGCTACGAATCGCCGCGATGGCCGCCCGGGCGCCCTCTTCCGGGCTGAAACCGCGGATGTCGGCACCCATCGCATGGGCTACCTCCGACAGACGATCGGCGCAGACCATCGCGTTGAAGCTTTGCACATGCGGCAGCAGCACGGCGTTACACACGCCATGGGGCAGGTCATAGAAACCGCCCAATTGGTGAGCCATGGCATGGACATAGCCCAGGGACGCATTGTTGAACGCCATGCCCGCGAGGAATTGCGCGTACGCCATGTTCTCCCGTGCGGCCATGTCGCTGCCGTCGCGCACGACCAGGCGCAGGTTTTGGCTGATCAAGGTGATGGCCTTGAGCGCGCAGGCATCGG
Source organism: Pseudomonas sp. LBUM1651 (assembly GCF_059716135.1). Taxonomy (NCBI): domain Bacteria; kingdom Pseudomonadati; phylum Pseudomonadota; class Gammaproteobacteria; order Pseudomonadales; family Pseudomonadaceae; genus Pseudomonas; species Pseudomonas sp. LBUM1651. Next base: position 4,707,565 of record NZ_CP166805.1, read on the forward strand.
TAATCGGGTTGGCGGCGGTGGACACGTAGGCTTCGATGGCGTGGGTCAGCGCGTCCATGCCGGTGGCGGCGGTCAGACTTTTGGGCATGGCAACCATCAGCGCCGGGTCGTTGACCGACAGCAGCGGCGTGACGTTGCGGTCGACGATGGCCATTTTCACGTGGCGCGATTCGTCGGTGATGATGCAGAAACGCGTCATCTCGCTGGCCGTGCCGGCGGTGGTGTTGATGGCGATCAGCGGCAATTGCGGCTTCTCCGATTGATCGACGCCTTCGTAATCGCGGATCTGCCCGCCGTTGGTCGCGCACAACGCGATGCCTTTGGCGCAGTCGTGGGGCGAGCCACCGCCCAGCGACACCACGAAATCACAGCGGCTTTCCTTGAGCAGCCCCAGGCCGCTCTCGACGTTGGCAATGCTCGGGTTGGGCCTGGCGCCATCGAAGATCACCGAGTCGATGTCCTGCATTGCCAGTTTCTCGGCAATCATGCTTGCTACGCCGGCCTTGGCCAGCCCCATGTCGGTGACGATCAGCGCCTTGCGAAAACCGTACTTGCCAATCGCGTCCATGGCTTCGTCGAGGCAACCGATGCCCATGATATTTACCGAGGGGATGAAAAATGTGCTGCTCATGGGCGAATCTCCTGGCGGGGGCCGAACCGGTAGTACCGATCCAGCGGATACCCACAGGATCGACCCATCGATCACACCGGATGTTGATCTGGCTCAAGTCCCGGTCGTGATAAAGTCACCGTCCATCCGACCATTTGCTTTTTGAGACGACCACCGCAATGACCGATTTCCAGGATGTCGATGCCCAACTTGAAGACTGGAACGTCTTGCACGCCACCGCCTGGTTCAGCGGCCTGCTGGTGGGCAACGGCGCCAGCCGCGCCGTGTGGGACGATTTCGGCTACGACTCGCTGTTCGAAAACGCCCGCACCGTCGAAGAAAAACCCCTGAGCCAGTCCGAGCTGAGCGTGTTCGACGCGATGCAGACGCGCAGTTTCGAGCAGGTGCTGGGCGCGCTGAAAACCACCAGCCGCGTGAACAAGGCCCTGGCCGTCAGCTCCGCCGCGCCGCGCAATCGCTACTACGCGATCAAGGAAGCGCTGATCAACACCGTGCACGCGGTGCATATCCCGTGGCGGCTGGTGGTGCCTTCGTCCCTGACGACGATCAGTCAGGAACTGCGGCGTTATCGGACGGTGTTTACCACCAACTACGACTTGCTCAACTACTGGGCGATTCAACACCAGCCGGATGCCATCACCGACCTGTTCCAGGGTGCCGAGCCGGGGTTTGATCTGAGCGCCACGGCGACCGATAAAACCCGCTTGCTGTACCTGCACGGCGGTTTGCATCTGGTGCGCAATCAGGACGGCACGGCGCGCAAACTGATGTCGACCGAGGGCACCTTGCTGGGCAGTTTTGCGATCAACAACACGATCAAGACGCTGGATGACGTGCCGCTGTTTGTGAACGAAGGGCCGAGCGCAGACAAGCTCAAGACCATTCGCAGTTCGGATTATTTGTCGTTTTGCTACGACCAGCTTTTGGGGCATGGCGAGGGGTTGTGTGTCTTTGGGCATGCGTTGGGTGAGCAGGACAGCCACATCGTTCATGCGTTGCGCCAGGCGCAACCGAAGGTGGTGGCGATCTCGATTTATCCGCGCAGCAAGGCGTTTATCCAGCATCAGAAGCGGCATTACGCGAAGGTTTTTGAGGGGACCGGATCAGAATTGCGGTTTTTTGATTCGAAGACGCATGCGTTGGGGAGTCCGAAGCTCACAGTTCCCGTCGAGGTCTAAAGCAAACGCATGACCTGTGGCGAGGGGGCTTGCCCCCGTTCGGCTGCGCAGCAGTCGTAAAACCTGCCAGCCTGATTTCCCTGAAAGAATGCTGGGGCCGCTTCGCAGCCCAACGGGGGCAAGTCCCCTCGCCACAAAATCCCAGTGACCTCATTCCTCGCTGCTATGCACCACCACCAGCAACTGCGCCTTAACCTCGCCCACAGAGCGAATCCGGTGCGGTTTCTGCGCATTGAAGTGCAGCGCATCACCGCGATCGAGCAGCACGCGCTCGTTCATGAAATCCACTTCCACCTGTCCTTCGTGGACGAACAGAAACTCTTCCCCCAAGTGTTCCTTGAAGGTTTTGTCCGCGAACTCGAACGGCGGATAGATGATGAACGGCAATAAGCTGCGCTCACTGACCTGATGCGCCAGCACCGCATAGCCGGGACTTTCATCGTTGGCCGCCAGCGACTGGCGTTCATGGCTGCGCACCAGGCTGTAGCTGTCGAGGCTGACGTTGTCTTCGGAGAACAACTCCTCGACCTTCACGTTCAGCGCCTTGGCCAGTTTCAGCGCAGCGGCAATCGACGGTGTGTTCAGCCCGCGTTCGACTTTCGACAGATAGCTCTTGGTCATGCCGGATTTTTCGGCCAGGGCCTCAAGCGTCACGCCAAGTTTTTTTCTCAGTAATTTCAAACGGATAGACATGTAGAACGATTAATCCATCAAGGAGGCGACGATTTGTCCTTGCCAATGACACAAAGTGTCATATAGCCTCTGCTGTGTCATTTGCATGAAACCACCCAAGGACACCGATATGGCCAAGACCTTAGCACTACCCAAAGAGCAACTGGTCAAGCAAGCGTTGACCCAGATGCAAAACACGCTGGCGGATAATACGTGGACCGACCGGCAAAAGCTGGCCCTGACCTGTCGGATTCTGTTCGAGAATGGTCACGACTCCGGCCTGGCCGGGCAAATCACCGCCCGCGGCCCGACGCCTGGCACTTACTACACTCAACAACTGGGCCTGGGTTTCGACGAAATCACTGCTAGCAACCTGCTGCTGGTCAACGAAGACCTGGAAGTGCTTGAAGGCCACGGCATGCCCAACCCGGCCAATCGTTTCCACAGTTGGGTGTACCGCGCCCGGCCGGACGTGAACTGCATCATTCACACGCACCCGACCCACGTCGCGGCGCTGTCGATGCTCGAAGTGCCGCTGCAGATATCCCACATGGACCTCTGCCCGCTCTACGACGATTGCGCGTTTCTCGAAGGCTGGCCGGGTGTGCCGGTCGGTAATGAAGAAGGCGAACTGATTGCCGGTGCACTCGGCGACAAACGGGCGATCCTGCTTTCACACCACGGCCAGTTGTCGACGGGCACGACCATTGAGGAAGCCTGTGTCATCGCGCAACTGATCGAACGCGCCGCCAGGCTGCAACTGCTGGCGATGAGCGCCGGGACCATCAAGCCGATCATTCCGGAGCTGGGTCGTGAAGCCCATGACTGGATCTCGAAACCCAAGCGCCATGGCGCCGCCTTCAACTACTACGCTCGGCAGAACCTGCGTCAACACGCCGATTGCCTGAACTGAACCCACACACTTTCAAGAGGAGCGTCGCCATGTCGACCCCAACGATTCACGGCATCATCGGCTACACCATCACCCCGTTCACCGCCAATGGCGAAGGCGTTGATCTCGACGCGCTGGGGCGTTCCATCGACCGCCTGATCGACGGCGGCGTCCACTCGATCGCACCGCTCGGCAGCACCGGCGAAGGCGCGTACCTGAGCGACGCGGAGTGGGATCAGGTCGCCGAATTCAGCATCAATCACGTGGCCAAGCGCGTGCCGACCGTTGTCAGCGTGTCCGACCTGACCACCGCCAAAGCCGTGCGCCGCGCACGGTTTGCCGAAGCCCATGGCGCCGATGTGGTGATGGTGCTGCCGACCTCCTACTGGAAACTCAGCGAAGCGGAAATCCTCGCCCACTACCACGCCATCGGCGACAGCATCGGCGTACCGATCATGCTCTACAACAACCCGGCCACCAGCGGCACCGACATGTCGGTGGACCTGATCCTGCGCATCGTCAATACCGTGGAGAACGTGACCATGGTCAAGGAGAGCACCGGCGACATCCAGCGCATGCACCAACTGCAACGGCTCGGCGAAGGTCAGGTGCCGTTCTACAACGGCTGCAATCCGTTGGCACTGGAAGCCTTCGCGGCAGGTGCAAAGGGCTGGTGCACGGCGGCGCCGAACCTGATTCCGCAGCTCAACCTTGACCTGTATGAAGCGGTGTTGGCCAACGATTTGAGCAAGGGGCGTGACCTGTTCTATCGCCAGTTGCCGCTGCTGGATTTCATTTTGAAGGGCGGGTTGCCGGCGACCATCAAGGCTGGCTTGCGCGCGACCGGGCTGGAAGTGGGCGATCCGCGGTTGCCGGTGTTTCCGCTGGGTGAGGCTGGGCTTGCTCAGCTTCAAAGCCTGTTGAAAGCATTGCGCTGATCTCGAAGTTCACAAAAAACCAATGTGGGAGCTAGCCTGCTAGCGATAGCGGCCTGACATTCAACATCTTCGTCGAATGTTAAGCAGCCATCGCTAGCAGGCTAGCTCCCACAGTGGATCTGTATTGGGTTTGAAAGGTGTGGTCAGAGCACAGGCAACGTCTTGTCCTTGATCACCGTCGTCGGGCCGTTGGCCTTCACACTCGCGATGCCTTTGTCCCGCGCAGCATCAGAGGAATAGGTTTCGCTGCTGCCGATAATCTCGTGGTTACCGGCCTTGAGGTTGAAGTAAGGATGGCCATCCTTGGTAGCTTTTTTCTCGTAGCGTTCATCCAGCGGGCTGTTGCTTTGAATCGACGCGATGCCTTTGTCGGCAGCGCCGCGAGTGGTGTACAGCTCGCTGGTCAGAATGGTTTCGGCGTTGGCCGCTTTCAGCACAAACTTGAACTGACCATTGCTACTTTTACTCACTTCGTACCATCCGGACATGCTCTTTCTCCTTTGGCGTTTGAATAGTTCCGCGCTTCAGAGTAAAGACCAGCCTGGGATATCTGTCGCCTGCACCGGCCTCATCGCGGGCTTGCTCGCGAAAGGGTCGACTCGGTCCGGGCTACTTCACCACCGCCCGAACCACCGACAATTCCGGAGCAGCCACCCGCCGCTGCGACAAATACCGCGTACAACTCACCCGCAAAAACGAAGCAAAATTCACCACCTCACCGCGGTAATCCATCACCTCTTCATACAGTTTGGCGATCAACTGGTTGGTGGTCATGCCATCGACCTCGGCGATTTCGCTGAGGATGTCCCAGAACTGATTCTCCAGCCGCAGGGTGGTGACCACCCCGCAGATGCGCAGCGAGCGGGAGCGCGATTCGTAGAGAATCGGATCGGCTTTGACGTAGAGCTCGCACATGGAATCGTCCCTCGTTACAGCGTGATTTTGGTGCCCAGCAAGCCGAGGAAACCGGCGAGCCAGCTCGGGTGGGCCGGCCAGGCCGGAGCAGTGGCCAGATTGCCTTGAACGTGACCTTCCGTCACCGGGATATCGATGAACGTGCCGCCCGCCAAGCGCACTTCCGGCGCGCAGGCCGGGTAAGCGCTGCACTCGCGACCTTCAAGAACGCCTGCCGCTGCCAGCAATTGCGCACCGTGACACACGGCGGCGATCGGTTTGTCGGCCTTGTCGAAGGCGCGCACCAGGTCCAGGACTTTCTCGTTCAGACGCAGGTATTCCGGCGCCCGACCACCGGGGATCAACAGCGCGTCGTAGTCGGCTTCGGCGACCTTGGCGAAATCGAAGTTCAGGGCAAACAGGTGGCCGGGTTTTTCGCTGTAGGTCTGGTCGCCTTCGAAGTCATGGATCGCCGTGCGCACGGTCTGGCCGGCGGATTTGTCCGGGCAGACGGCATGCACCGTGTGACCGACCATCAGCAATGCCTGGAACGGCACCATCACTTCATAGTCTTCGACGTAATCGCCGACCAGCATCAGGATTTTCTTGGCAGCCATGGGGAGGACTCCTCTGGGAAATGCGTGGGCCTGCAGGAGTATTCAAGGTAGTCCTTATCTGCGGGGGTGGGTAATAACCAGCTACTACCTGATGGACCGCGTTATCGCTCATCGCGAGCAGGCTCGCTCCCACATTGAAATGCGGTCCCCTGTGGGAGCGAGACCGGCTTGTCGGCGAAGGCGTCCTCAAACTGTACGGATAACTCTGCGCCTAGCTGTAACACCGCAGCCTGCACGGTTTATGGCTAGATGAAGACACTTTCCATCACCCTCGATTCCGGTCCCCATCATGTCCTCGCGCGAAAACACCGGCATGGCCCTCGGCCTGCTCGGCGTCGTCATCTTCAGCCTCACCCTGCCCTTCACACGAATTGTCGTGCAGGAACTCCATCCGCTGCTGAACGGCTTGGGTCGTGCGCTGTTCGCGGCGATTCCCGCGGCGATATTGTTGCTTTGGCGCCATGAGAAACGGCCGACCTGGAAACAGGTCAAAGGCCTGACGCTGGTGATCGCCGGGGTGATCCTCGGCTTCCCGGTTTTATCTGCTTGGGCGATGCAAACGTTGCCCGCGTCCCACGGCGCTTTGGTCAACGGCCTGCAACCGCTGTGCGTGGCGTTGTACGCCGCGTGGTTGTCCCACGAGCGACCGTCGAAAGCCTTCTGGGCCTGCGCCGCGCTGGGCAGTGCGCTGGTACTGGGTTACGCGCTGATCAGCGGCGCCGGCAGCATTCAGGCCGGTGATTTGCTGATGCTCGGCGCGATTGCCGTGGGCGGTCTGGGTTATGCCGAAGGTGGCCGCTTGGCCAAGGAGATGGGCGGCTGGCAGGTGATCTGCTGGGCGCTGGTGCTGTCGACGCCGCTGTTGATCGGGCCGGTGGTGTACCTGGCGCTGCAACATCAGGGCGAGATTTCGGCCAAGACCTGGTGGGCGTTTGGTTATGTTTCGCTGTTCTCGCAGTTCATTGGTTTCTTTGCCTGGTACGCCGGACTGGCGATGGGCGGCATTGCCCGGGTCAGTCAGATTCAGTTGTTGCAGATCTTCTTCACCATCGCATTTTCGGCGTTGTTCTTTGGTGAACACATCGAGCCGATCACCTGGCTGTTTGCTGCCGGGGTGATCGTGACGGTGATGCTGGGCCGCAAGACCGCGGTCAAACCCGCCCGCATTGCCACCGCATGACCCTGGCCAAACACGAACGCATTGCCACCGCCTAACCCTGGTCAATCCCGAACGCATTGCCACCGCCTAACCCTGTAGGAGCACAGCTTGCTGGCGATGGCGTCCTCAAGATCGCCATCGCCAGCAAGCTGTGCTCCTACGGGATTGTGGTGTTCAGAGGTAGCCGTCGGCTCGGAGCAAGGTTTCGAGGCAGTGCTCGGTGATCTGATAGAAATCCTTCAACTCCTGAATCTTCACCAACAGCTGGGCCGGGTCCACCGGCTCGGCGCGTTTGACCGCCAGGATCATCTTGTTCTTGTTGGTGTGGTCCAGTGAGATGAACTCGAACACCTTGGTTTCATAACCGCACGCCTCGAGAAACAACGCACGCAAACTGTCGGTGACCATTTCCGCTTGCTGCCCCAGATGCAAACCGTATTGCAGCATCGGCTTGAGCAGTGCCGGGCTCTGGATTTGCAGGCGGATCTGCTTGTGGCAGCACGGCGAGCACATGATGATCGACGCGCCGGAGCGAATGCCGGTGTGGATCGCATAGTCAGTGGCGATGTCGCAGGCGTGCAGCGCGATCATTACGTCCAGCTCGCTCGGCGCCACGCTGCGCACGTCACCGCACTTGAACACCAAGCCCGGATGTTCCAGTTTCGCGGCAGCGGCGTTGCACAGGGTGACCATGTCTTCACGCAGCTCGACGCCGGTCACCTCGCCTTTGGCGTTCAAGGTGTTGCGCAGGTAATCGTGAATTGCGAACGTCAGGTAGCCCTTGCCCGAACCGAAATCCGCGACCCGCACCGGTTTGTCCAGCGCCAGCGGCGAGGTGTTCAGCGCATGGCTGAAGACTTCGATGAACTTGTTGATCTGCTTCCACTTGCGCGACATCGCCGGGATCAGCTCGTGCTTGCTGTTCGTCACACCAAGGTCGGCGAGGAACGGCCGACTCAGGTCGAGAAAGCGATTCTTCTCGCGGTTGTGCTCGGCGGACGGCACTTCACGCAATTGCTGAGGTTTGCTCTTGAACAGCGAAGACTTGCCCTTTTTGCTGTATTCGAGCTGGGCTTCATCAGTCAGCGACAACAAATGCGCATTTTTAAACGAAGCCGGCAACAACGCGGCGATGGTCGCCACGCCCTCGGCCAGCGGCAGGTTCTTGGTGATGTCGCGGGTCTTGTAGCGGTACACGAAAGACAGGCAAGGCTGATCCTTGACGGTCAGTTGCTTGATGATCAGCCGCTGCAGATCCGCTTCGGTGCCGACGTACTTGGCCAGCACCAGTTTGATGAAGGCGTTGGCGTCGAGGCTGGTTTGCAGCAGGTCGATGAACTGGGCATGGTGATCCGGCGCGAGGCTGGCGGGAGTGGCGGTGACGGACATGGAAAAAACGGCCTCGGGCGGAGCGAATCGGGAATGGCGGGTATTTTAGGGGGGATGGCCGTTCGGGACACGCAGTTATTTACCGAACGGCGCTTTCTGTAGGAGCGAGCTTGCTCGCGAAGGATACCGAAACGCCGCGGTTATCCAGCCAGCCCACGTCATCGTTGGCGACCATCGCGAGCAAGCTCGCTCCTACAGGGAATGAGTTCAGCCTAAAACTACCAACCGGTTCGGCAACTCATTCCTCACATGCGTCACCGGCACGTGCACCTTGAGCAACTCGCCGCACGCCTCGACGCACGTCACAAACCCCTGCAACGTCTGCCCCTGCTTCACCTGCTGGGTGAACGCCGCAACAATCGCGTCCCAGTTCTTGTTATCCAGCCGCCTGGAAATCCCTTCGTCCACCAGAATTTCCACATAACGCTCAGCCTCGCAGACGAAAATCAGCATGCCGGTGCTGCCCACGGTGTGGTGCAGGTTCTGCTCGAGGAACTGCCGACGCGCCAGGTTCGAGGCGCGCCAGTGACGCACGGAGCGCGGGATCAGGTGCGTGGTGACTTTGGGAATGCGGAACACCAGGCACAACACGATAAAGGTGACCCATTGCACCAGCAGCAGGCTGTGCATGGTCAACCAGCCGGTCAGGTAATGCACGACACCCGGCACCACCAGCGCCAGCAAACTGGCCCACAGCAGCGGGATGTACGCATAGTCGTCGGCGCGGGCCGCGAGCACGGTCACCAGTTCGGCGTCGGTGTCGCGCTCGACCCGGGCGATTGCCTCGGCGACTTTGCGTTGTTCGTGTTCAGTCAGTAATGCCATGTTTAACTGTGCTCGCTCGCCATTGTTATTATCTGAAGGGTTATCACCAGCCGCCCGACGAACCGCCGCCTCCGAAACTGCCCCCGCCGCCACTGAATCCCCCGCCTCCACCGCCGCCACCAAAACCACCGCCGCCAAAACCGCCACTGGAACCACCCGAGCCACCTCGGCCGGCGGGCAGAATCCCGAACATCTGCAAGACGAATATCGTCAGGATGAACAGCAACACCAGGAACACAAACACCCCGGGGTGCCGCGAAACGAAGTCACTCTCCTGATTGCCGCCGGAGTCGTACACCGTCGACGGCTCATCCAGCGGACTGCCGCCCAACACCACCAGCATCGCCGCGACCCCGTCGCTGATGCCCTTGCTGAAGTTGCCGGTCTTGAACGCCGGGGTGATCACCTGGTTGATGATCACCGAACTCTGCGCATCGGTCAGGCGATCTTCCAGGCCATAACCGACTTCGATCCGCAACCTGCGCTCATCGCGCGCGACGATCAGCAGCGCGCCGTTGTTCTTGTCCTTCTGCCCGATGCCCCAGTGGCGACCGAGCTGATAACCGAAGTCTGCAATGTCAGTGCCCTGCAGGTCCGGCAATGTCACCACCACCAATTGTTCACCGGTGGCTTTTTCATGGGCGTTGAGCTGTTGTGTCAACTGCTCGCGCACCGAGGGTTCGATCAACTGGGCGTTATCCACCACCCGCCCGGTCAGCTCCGGAAATTTCAGCTCTGCCCGGGCCGTCAGGGCAAACACCCAGAGCAACAGCACCAGGCCCACTTTCAACACGCGCATTGGCAACCTCATCCGTGGTAATGCTTCAAGCCGGTCAGAACTTCACTTCAGGCGCTTTCTCGGCGTCGGGGCTGGTGGCCTCGAAGGTTTCACGAATCGGCAGATCGCTGTACATCACGGTGTGCCACAAGCGCCCCGGGAAGGTACGGATTTCGGTGTTGTACTTCTGCACCGCGAGGATGAAATCACGACGCGCCACGGCGATGCGATTCTCGGTGCCTTCCAGCTGCGATTGCAACGCCAGGAAATTCTGGTTGGCCTTGAGGTCCGGATAGCGCTCGGAGACCACCATCAAACGGCTCAAGGCCCCGGTCAGCTGATCCTGCGCTTGCTGGAACTGCTTGAGTTTCTCGGGATTGTCGAGGGTGCTGGCATCCACCTGGATCGAAGTGGCCTTGGCCCGGGCTTCGATCACCGCGGTCAGGGTTTCTTCTTCGTGCCTGGCGTAGCCCTTGACGGTTTCCACCAGGTTGGGGATCAGGTCGGCGCGACGCTGGTACTGGTTCTGCACCTGACTCCAGGCCGCCTTGGCCTGTTCGTCGAGGGTCGGAATGTTGTTGATGCCGCAACCTGCCAGCAACGTGGCCAGCAACATCAAGGCTGCAACGCGCAGGCTCGACCGAGTGTGGTGTCTTGCATTCATCTGGTTGACGCTCCCTTGCACATTCCGTTGAAAAAACAACCAGCGACCTTCTGACTGGCCTCTTGGGGCATAATCTGCCGCCGCCACTGGATTGCATCGAGCCAATAGGCTAAAAGATGCACCAGCGCAAAAACACTGCAGAAGTGTGCTGCATTTACCTGAACAACAATAGTCGCTCCCTAATTTTTGGCTGACCGGCGCGTATTTCCTGCCGTTTAGGCCCTTGAGAAAACCATTCATGAAGAAGCTGTGTTTGCTGGGCCTGTTCGTCAGCCTGGCCAGTCATACCGTATTGGCCGCCACGACGCCCGCACCTCTGGAGAACAAGGACGCTTTCATCAGCAACCTGATGAAGCAGATGACCCTCGATGAAAAGATCGGCCAGTTGCGCCTGATCAGCATCGGCCCGGAAATGCCTCGGGAGCTGATCCGCAAGGAAATCGCCGCCGGCAACATCGGCGGTACGTTCAACTCCATCACCCGCCCGGAAAACCGTCCGATGCAGGACGCGGCCATGCGCAGCCGGTTGAAGATCCCGATGTTCTTCGCCTATGACGTGATCCACGGCCATCGCACGATTTTCCCGATCCCGATTGCGCTGGCGTCGAGCTGGGACATGGACGCCATCGGCCTGTCCGGGCGCATCGCCGCCAAGGAAGCCGCGTCGGATGGCCTCGACATCACCTTCGCGCCGATGGTCGACGTCTCCCGCGACCCGCGTTGGGGCCGGACTTCCGAAGGCTTCGGCGAAGACACGTATCTGGTGTCGCGCATCGCCGGCGTCATGGTCAGAGCGTTCCAGGGCACTGGCGCGAACGCAGCCGACAGCATCATGGCCAGCGTCAAGCACTTTGCCTTGTACGGCGCGGTCGAAGGCGGTCGCGACTACAACGTCGTCGACATGAGCCCGGTCAAGATGTACCAGGACTACCTGCCGCCATACCGCGCCGCGATTGACGCCGGTGCCGGCGGGGTGATGGTTGCACTGAACTCAATCAACGGCGTGCCGGCCACCGCCAACACCTGGCTGATGAACGACCTGTTGCGCAAGGAATGGGGCTTCAAGGGCTTGGCGGTCAGCGACCACGGGGCGATTTTCGAGCTGATCAAGCACGGAGTTGCCGCTGACGGTCGCGAAGCCGCGAAGCTGGCGATCAAGGCCGGCATCGACATGAGCATGAACGACACCCTGTACGGCAAAGAGCTGCCGGGGCTGTTGAAGGCCGGCGAGATCGAACAGAAAGACATCGATAATGCCGTGCGTGAAGTGCTCGCCGCCAAGTACGACATGGGCCTGTTCAAAGACCCGTACCTGCGCATCGGCAAGGCTGAAGATGATCCGGCCGACACGAACGCCGACAGTCGCCTTCACCGCGCCGAGGCTCGCGATGTTGCGCGCCGCAGCCTGGTGTTGCTGAAGAATCAGGGCGAAACCCTGCCGCTGAAGAAAACTGCGAAAATCGCCCTGATCGGTCCGTTGGCCAAGGCACCGATCGACATGATGGGCAGTTGGGCCGCCAACGGTCGCCCTGCGCAGTCGGTGACGCTGTTCGACGGCATGACCACCGCACTCGGCGCGCAATCGACACTGATCTACGCCCGTGGCGCCAACATCACCAGTGACAAGAAGGTGCTGGATTACCTGAACTTCCTTAACTTCGACGCCCCGGAAGTGGTGGACGATCCGCGTTCGGCGCAAGTGCTGATCGACGAAGCGGTGAAAGCCGCCAAGGATGCCGATGTGGTGGTGGCAGCGGTGGGCGAGTCCCGTGGCATGTCCCACGAATCGTCGAGCCGCACCGACCTGAACATCCCGGAAAACCAGCGTGAGCTGATCCGCGCCTTGAAAGCCACCGGCAAACCGCTGGTGCTGGTGTTGATGAACGGCCGGCCGCTGTCGATTCTCCAGGAGAAGGAACAGGCTGACGCGATTCTGGAAACCTGGTTCAGCGGCACCGAAGGCGGCAACGCCATCGCCGACGTGCTGTTCGGCGACTACAACCCATCGGGCAAACTGCCGATCACTTTCCCGCGTTCGGTGGGCCAGATTCCGACCTACTACAACCACCTGAGCATTGGCCGGCCGTTCACGCCGGGCAAACCGGGCAACTACACCTCGCAGTACTTCGATGACACCACCGGGCCGCTGTTCCCGTTCGGCTTCGGTCTGAGCTACACCGATTTCAGCCTGACCGACATGGCGTTGTCATCGACCACGCTGAACAAGACCGGCAAGCTCGACGCCAGTGTCATGGTGAAAAACACCGGCAAGCGTGACGGCGAAACCGTGGTGCAGTTGTACATCCAGGACGTGACCGGTTCGATGATCCGGCCGCTGAAGGAATTGAAGAACTTCCAGAAAATCACGCTCAAGGCCGGCGAGCAGAAAGTCGTGCACTTCACCATCACCGAGGATGACCTGAAGTTCTTCAATGCTCAGCTCAAGTACGTGGCAGAACCGGGCAGGTTCAACGTGCAGATCGGCCTGGATTCCCAGGACGTGACGCAGCAGAGCTTTGAACTGCTGTAATCCTCATACGCCACTGAACCTGTGGGAGCGAGCCTGCTCGCTCCCACAATGTTTCGGGTCGCCATCAAATTTTGTGCTCGACACTGATCCCCTGTAGGAACAAAGCTTGCTCGCGATGAGGCCATAACATTCAGCATCTTCATTGAATGTAACGCCGCTATCGCGAGCAAGCTTTGCTCCTACAGGAGTATGCGGTGTGGGTGACTCTACCCCCGTCGATCCAGCAGATTCACCACCAGCCGATCCACCCATCCCCAAACCCTTTGCTTCACCCGTCGCCACAGCGGCCGGCGTTGCCATGCCTCCAGGCTCACCTCCTGGCTCAAGGCAAAGTCCCGCTCGAAACTCGCCGCCACGTCCCGCGTCAGCACAGGGTCCAATGCTTCAAGGTTGGCTTCCAGGTTGAAACGCAAATTCCAGTGATCGAAGTTGCAGGAACCAATGCTCACCCAGTCATCGACCAGCACCATTTTCAGGTGCAGGAAACACGGTTGGTATTCGAAAATCTGCACCCCGGCCTTGAGCAGTCGCGGGTAGTAGCGATGCCCGGCGTAGCGCACCGATGGGTGATCGGTGCGCGGGCCGGTCAACAACAGACGCACATCAACGCCTCGACCGGCCGCCCGGCGCAACGAGCGGCGGACTTTCCAGGTCGGCAGAAAGTACGGCGTCGCCAGCCAGATCCGGCGCTGGCCACTGTTCAACGCGCGAACCAGTGACTGCAGAATGTCGCGGTGCTGGCGGGCGTCGGCATACGCCACCCGGCCCATGCCTTCACCTGTGGACGGCACGCGCGGCAATCGCGGCAGGCCGAAATGCGAGGCAGGTTTCCAGGCGCGCCGATGACGGTTGGCGATCCATTGGCGGTCGAACAGCAACTGCCAGTCGATGACCAGCGGGCCGGTGATTTCCACCATCACTTCATGCCATTCGCTGGTGTCTTCGCCCGGCGTCCAGAACTCATCGGTGACACCGGTGCCACCCACCACTGCCATGCTCTGATCGACCAGCAACAGCTTGCGATGATCTCGATAGAAATTGCCGACCCAGCGCCGCCAGCTCAGGCGATTGTAGAAACGCAGTTCCACGCCTGCCGCCATCAGTCGCTGACGCAAGGTCAGGGTAAACGCGAGGCTGCCGTAATCATCGAACAGGCAGCGCACCCGCACGCCGCGCTCGGCGGCCTGGACCAACGCCTGCACCATGGCTTCGGCGCAGGCGCCCGCCTCCACCAGGTACAACTCCAGTTCAACCTGCTCTTCGGCACGGGCAATCGCGACCAGCATTCGCGGGAAGAACTGCGGACCGTCGATCAACAGTTCAAAGCTGTTGCCTTCACGCCACGGAAAAATCGCGCCGGCCATGTCAGCGCGCCGTGAAAATCAGTACCGCACCCACCGGCACCGACAGACTGATCGCTGACAAACCGGCGACCTTGCGCAAACTGTCCAGCCCCGGCGCCAGGTCGAAATCCGCCGCGTTGATCACCAGCGGTTCGAGGGTCACCACCTGAAAGCGCCGGTCATCGAGACGGGTCGCCAACAGCTCGGCGTTGTAGTCGTGTTGTTTACCGTGGAGGTTGACGGTCACCGGCAGGCGCAATTCGAGTTGCGCGCCGGGCGCGAGGTCGTTGATCGGACGCAAATCAATCTGCGCGGTGATCAGGGCTTCGGGGAAGGTCTGGATCTCGAACAACTCCTTGCGCATGCGTTCGTCACGCAGGGGGATGCCGCTGTTCACCGATTCCAGCTCAACTTCCACCTCAGCCAGGCCTTGGGGGCTGACCTTGCCGTGCAGCACCAAAAAGCGCTGCACCTCGGAAATGTTGGCGTTTTTGGTGCTGACAAACGACAGCCGCGAAGACTCGCCGTCCAGGTACCAATTGGCCTGGGCCGATAATGTGGCGCCGGCCAGCAACACAAAGGCCAGGGTTTTGGTAAGGGACCGCTTGAACATAAAGACCCGTGCTGAAAATAAACCTGCACGAACCTTAACCGCCCGCGAGCCAGATGCAAACTGTCCATCACTGACACCCTACCTTTGTGGCGAGGAGGCTTGCCCCCGTTCGGCTGCGAAGCAGTCGTAAAACCTGCAATCACGGGTGCAACGGGTAGAACTCATTGTCTGTTTTGGGGAGCGCTTCGCACTCCAACGGGGGCAAGCCCCCTCGCCACAAAGAGCTTCACCGCAATCAAGGTTGCAGGCGGCAGCCCTGGCGTTCACCGACCCACACCGCACTGTTGCTGCGTCCCATGCCGCTCACCGTGACACGCTTGTTCGCGACATCATCGTTAAATCCGCTGGTGGGCAGCCACTGCTTCACATAGCCACGGCAATACTCGACGTCGTTACTCATCACATACCGGCAAGAGCAATATTCCTTGGCGGTGTAGGCGCTGATGATGTCCGGGAACGCCCACAACGCCACCCGCTCCTGCCAGATCCAGCCGAGCAAGGCGATCAGCAGGATCAACCACAGTGTGCTGAACGGTCGGCGGCGGACAAAACTGCGGCGATTCATGGCTGCACCTTCCCGGCGAATGCCATGCGCGCGCGTTTGAGCAGTTCGTTGTGTCGATAGCTGCCGTCGCGATCATCGCCGTAGCGCACGATCACCAGGTGTTCGCTGGGGATCACGTACATCGCCTGGCCCCAATGGCCGAGTGCGGCGAAGGTGTCGGCGGGGGCATCGGGCCAGGGTTGTGCGGCGCCATCCGCTGCACGATTGAGCCACCAATGACCGCCCGGCACCGCCTCGTCCTGATGGGCTCGATAGCGGTCGAAAGGTTGTCGGTTGAAGGCGACCCAATCCTTGGGCAGCAATTGCCGGTCGCCCCAACGACCGTCGCGGGCCATCAGCAGGCCGACTCGCGCCAGGTCGCGCGCGGTGAGGTAGGCATACGAAGAGGCGACGAAGGTGCCCGTGGCGTCGGTTTCCCAAACGGCGTGGCGAATGCCCAAGGGCTCGAACAGCGCGGTCCATGGATAGTCGGGATACCGTGCCGGGCGGACGATGTTTTTCAGCGCGGCGGCCAGCAGATTGCTGTCGCCACTGGAATACCGAAAGGCCTGACCGGGCTGCGCATACTCGGCGTGATCGGTAGTGAATGCGGCCATGTCGTGATGACCGCGGGTGTAAAGCATCGCCACCACCGACGACTTCAACGGGGCGTATTCGTAGTCTTCCTGCCAGTCCAGGCCGGAGGCCCAGTGCAGCAGATCGGCCATGGTGATCGCCGGGTGTTTTTCCAGCGGTGGATAGAATTGCCGCACCGGGTCCTGGAGCTTGAACAGGCCTTCGCCATAGGCCACACCGAGGACCGCGGCCATGAGGCTTTTGCTGATCGACCAGGTCAGGTGCGGCGTGTCGGCAGTGGTCGGGCCGGCGTAGCGTTCGTAAATCAACTGGCCATCGCGGATCACCAGCAGGGCATCGGTGCGGATGCCTTTTCGGGTGCTGTCGTCGCGGGGTGGGAAGGCGTAGGTTTCCAGGGCTTGAATGGCCGGGCCGCTGAGGGTCGGGCCGGTGGACCATTGCTCGGCGGGCCAGTTTTCGGCGTGGGCCGTGAGGCTGAGCAGCAGCATGAACAGCAGGGGCAAGCCTTTGAACATGGTGGGGGCTCGGAGATTTGAACCTGCTGAGACTAGTCGAGATTGATGACAGTTTCGGAATTTGGGTCGTTCTTCAGGCAGACCCGATGGTTCGGCCTAGCAGCACAACATCACGCGTTTTGAACCGTCACCTGATCAACCTCACCCTCCATCCCCAACCACCAAACACTCCCCCGCTGCGGATACATCACATTAAACGCCTCACCCATCTGCGGCGTAGTAATCGAAACACTGCGCTCCCAGGCCAAAGCCAGAATCCGGTCAAACGGTTCGAACCAGGCGTGCATCGACAGATCGAACGTGCCGTTGTGAATCGGCAGTAACCAGCGGCCTTTAAGGTCGATGTGCGCTTGCAGGGTTTGCTCGGGCTGCATGTGCACATGCGGCCACTCGACGTTGTAGGCGCCGGTTTCCATCAGGGTCAGGTCGAACGGGCCGTATTGTTCGCCGATGCGTTTGAAGCCGTCGAAGTAGCCGCTGTCGCCGCTGAAGAAGATCCGAGTGTCGCCGTCGATGATCACCCACGAGGCCCACAGTGTGCTGTTGCCATCGAACAGACCGCGGCCGGAAAAGTGTTGCGACGGTGTGGCGATGAATTGGATGCCGTCGACTTCGGTTCCCTGCCACCAGTCGAGCTGGCGCACCTTGCTGGCGTCGATGCCCCACTTGATCAGGGTGTCGCCGACGCCCAGCGGGGTGAGGAAGTATTTGGCCTTGTCCCCCAGTTTGAGCACAGCTTGATAATCGAGGTGGTCGTAGTGATCGTGGGACAGGATCACCGCTTCAATTGGCGGTAATTCTTCGAGGCTGATGGGCGGCTGGTGAAAGCGCTTCGGGCCGGCCCATTGCACGGGCGAGGCGCGCTCGGCGAAAACCGGGTCGGTGATCCAGAATTTGTCCCGCAGTTTCAGCAGTACGGTGGAATGGCCGAGACGATAGACGCTGTGGTTGGGTGCGGCGATCAGCGCATCATGGGTGAGGCGTTGCACCGGGACGGCCTCGGTCGGGCGAGTGTTGCGCGGTTTGTGGAAGATCATGTTCCACATGATGCGCACCATTTTGCGAAAGCCTTCTCGTTGCACGGGTGCATGGTTTTGGAAGTGCCCTTCTGCCTGACGGGAAGCTTCAGGCGCGGAGGCGTTTGTGGAATTGGCCATGACTGAATGACTCCAGGAAACCGCACGATTGCGGTTTCAGCGGTGGGACGATAAATGGCCAAGGCACGCACGCATCAGCCGAACACTCTATTTTTGGCTGTGCAGGATTAACAAAACATTACACTGCACAGTGTAGTTTCTAGGTTGCATCAAAGCCGATCACAAGTAAACTGCTGAGTGTAATTCCTGAATTCTTCTGCCGAAGCGTACTTATGACAGCTCCACAGCGCCTGACCGACCGAAAACGCGAAGCGATCATCCAAGCGGCGATTGCCGAATTCCGTGCCAACGGTTTCGACATCACCAGCATGGACAAGATCGCCGCCACCGCTGGCGTGTCGAAGCGCACGGTGTACAACCATTTCCCCAGCAAGGAAGAGTTGTTCGCCGAAATCCTCAATCAGTTATGGGCGCGGGTGACGGCCGAACAGGAAACGGACTACCGCCCTGACCTGCCGCTGCGCGATCAGATGCACCGGATGCTGATGGCGAAAATGCAGATGTTGGCCGACGACAATTTTCTCGACCTGG
This sequence comes from Pseudomonas sp. LBUM1651, assembly GCF_059716135.1. NCBI lineage: Bacteria > Pseudomonadati > Pseudomonadota > Gammaproteobacteria > Pseudomonadales > Pseudomonadaceae > Pseudomonas > Pseudomonas sp. LBUM1651. The sequence goes on from NZ_CP166805.1 coordinate 4,726,032, forward strand.
CACGCGTTGCGATTGCCGCCACCATCCATTCCCCGGAGCGCGCGCAGAACATGGTCGCGCGAATGGGCGAGCGTGAAGAAGGTTTGACCGTGTGGATTCGCGCCGCTCAGGCCGATGGACGATTGAAGCCGGTCGACCCGGAGTTTGCCGCGCAACAGATCCAGGGAATGCTCAAGTCCTTTGCCTTCTGGCCACAGATTTCCATGGGGCTGCCCGGCCTTTCGCCCGAGATGCAGAGCACTGTCGTGGCGTCGGCGCTGGACATGTTCCTGGCCTGCTATCAGCTCTAGATATCAAGCACTCGCTGCGCCCTGCCACCGTTAAATGGCTTCGAAGGACACTGATTATTCCTGCTGGAATAAATGACAATGTCCGCGATTGACCGATGAACGGTAGCTCTGAATAAAACACGGCAATGTGTTTCAGAATGAATCTGGCGCAGGACATTATGGAAAACCAACGCGGCAAGGGCTTGTCATTTGCCAGACGCATTTACTTGCCCCGAACCATTGGCCTTGGCGTCGGTTGCATCAGCGTGGCCGCTGCGCTGTCTCCATTGCACATGCCGTCTTGGGTTTGGGCGTTGATGCTGGTCAACGCCTTTGTCTGGCCCCACATTGCCTATCAACTGTCGACCCGCGCGAACTTTCCGTACAAGACCGAACGCCGCAACCTGCTTTGCGATTCGCTGTGTGGCGGTTTCTGGGCGGCGACGGTTCAGTTCAACCCGCTCACCGCAGTGACCATCCTGGCGATGATGGCGATGAACAATGTCGCCACGGGCGGTCTGCGGCTGTTCATGTTGGGCACTCTGGCCCAAGCGGCGGGTGTGATGATTGCGTGGCTGTTGTTCGGCGCAACGTTCAACCCAACGACCACCCCAATACAGATTTGGGCGTGCCTGCCGATCCTCACGCTCTACCCCTGGGCGGTGGGCATGGTCTGTTATCGGCTGGCGATCAAACTGTCTGAACACAAACGCGCCTTGAGTGCCCTGAGCCGCACTGACAGTCTGACCGGCCTGCTCAACCACGGCGCCTGGAAAGACCTGCTGCAACTGCAATTCCACCACTGTCGCGAACACCAACTACCCGCCGCGATTGCCTTGATCGACATCGATCATTTCAAACCCATCAACGACACTTACGGGCACATCGTCGGTGACTCGGTGCTGCGCCAGTTGAGCGCCGAGCTCAAGCGCAACCTGCGCGAATGCGATCTGACCGGGCGCTATGGCGGTGATGAATTCTGCGTGATCCTGCCCGGCATGCCATTGCATCAGGCGCGGGATGTAATGGAACGCATACGTGAAGTGCTGCATGACTACCGGCATCAGGAAATTCCCGAACTGCGGGTCAGCCTGAGCATCGGCCTCGCCGCTTATCACCCGTCCTTCACCGATGCCATCGCCTGGCTCGATGACGCAGACAAAGCCCTCTACACCGCCAAAAACACCGGTCGCAACAAAATCTGTGTCGCCACCCGCGATACCGAGCGCAACACGGCTGTCACGCTGGCGATTTAGCCAAAGCTGCGCGGCTTGCCGGACGGTGGCGCTATAGTGGGTCTCAGTCCCAGCGCCCTGCAGAGAGCATCATGACCACCGAAACCAAAACCACCGCGCCCGTCGATCACTTGCGTTTCCACCGTCCTCACGCTCACCTGGCGCCGACCTTCGGCACTGACAAGTTTGCCCTGCGCGCCGAGGCCTTTGCGCGGTTCTTCGGTACGCCGACTTTTCTCGGTGCGCAGACGCTGATCGTGGTGCTGTGGGTGTGCCTCAACGTGTTCGGTGTGGCGCACTTTGACCTGTACCCGTTCATCCTCCTTAACCTTGCGTTCAGCCTGCAATCGGCCTACGCCGCGCCGCTGATTCTGCTGGCCCAGACTCGGCAGGCGGCGCGGGACAAAGCGCAATCCGAGGCCGACGCGCAGCACCGCGAAGCGCTGGCCGTGGCCAACAGTGAACGTCAGGCACAAGCGGCGCAGAACTCCGCGCAACTGCTCGAACTGCTCGAGCAAAACACCCGCCTCACCGAGATGACCAAAGCCCTCACTGAACGCATCGAAAGCCTGACGTCGGAAATGCACCAGCATTTCGTGCGCAAGGTCTGACATTGCTCAAGGCAATTTCAACGCCCGCCCCAACTCATCAAACAACGTCACCACCGAACGCAAGGCACGACAGTCGGGCCGGGTCAGCAACCACAGCGCGGTGTCGTAACCGTGCAGCGGCTCGCTCAACGGCTGCAGCCCGTCACCGATCAGAAAGTCCGGCAGTGCCGCGACACCGAGCCCCGCCCGCGTCAGTTCAGTCACCGACAACATGCTGTTGCAGCGATAACCCGGTGTGACGCCGGGCAACTGCTGGCGGCGCCATGCGACGGTGGGGTGATCGGGGAGGAAGTCGTCCGGGGCGATCCAGGTGAGCGAGGCCAGGTCTTCGGCATTGACCGATTTCAGATACGCCGTGCTCGCACAGACTCGGTATGAAACCTGCGCCAGACACCGGCCAACCAAATGCTCGGGCGGCGTTCGAGTCATGCGCAAGGCGATGTCCGCATCCCGGCGGCTGAGGTTGGCGAAGTCGTTGGACGTGCTCAACTCGATCGTCAGCGCTGGATAACCGGGCATGAATTGCGCGAGCGCCGGCACCAACAAACCTTGCAGGACCGAATCGGTGCAGGTCAGGCGCACGGTGCCGCTGATGACTTCACCGCCCTGCTCCACGCCGATGCGCGCGGCCTCCAGCGCTTGTTCGGCGCGCTCGGCCTGTTCGACCAAGGTCTGCGCCAGGCTGGTCGGCAAATAGCCGGCGCGGCTCTTTTCGAACAGTTGCTGACCCAGTGCGGCTTCCAGTCGGCGCACGGCGCGAAACACGGTCGAGACGTCAACTTTCAACAACGCCGAAGCCCGGGCCAACGAGCCGCCGCGCACCAGAGCGAGGATCAGGGACAGGTCGGGGTAATCCAGTCTATAGTGCGCGGTTGCATTGATCACTTGGGATAACGCCAATATTGAGTGCGTGAACGCCGATCTATAGTGGGCTCCAGGAATCAACAAGCGTCGAGAGCACTCATGGAAAACACCGTCATCCGCATCGCCCTGATCGGCGATTACGACCCGCAAGTCACCGCCCACCAGGCGATTCCCATCGCCCTCGGCATGGCAGCCGAACATGCAGGCCTGGACGTACAGTTCCAGTGGTTGGCCACCGATCGCATCGACAACGACACACCGCTGAAAGACTTCGATGGCTTCTGGTGTGTGCCAGCCAGTCCCTACCGCAATGAGGACGGTGCGTTGCGAGCGATCCGCTTTGCCCGCGAACAACAGCGACCTTTCCTCGGCACGTGTGGCGGTTTTCAGCACGCGGTACTCGAATACGCCCGTAACGTTCTGGGGTGGGGAGATGCCGAGCACGGCGAGACCTCACCCGATGCAACGCGAGCGCTGCTCACGCCATTGACCTGTTCGCTGGTGGAAGCCGTCGACAGCATTCATCTGGTTGAAGGTTCGTTGATCGCCAAGGCGTACGAAAGCGCCGAGATTCGCGAAGGCTATCGCTGCCGTTACGGTGTGAATCCCGACTTTGAACGGGATCTGCTGAGCCAGGAATTACTCGCTGTGGGGCACGATTCGACGGGGGAACTGCGGGCAGTGGAATTGCGTGGGCATCCGTTTTTTGTTGCCACGCTGTTTCAACCGGAACGTGCTGCGCTCCAAGGTCTGTTGCCGCCGCTGGTCAGTGCGTTGATCGAAGCGTGTGTGAGGCAGAAATCATGATGGCCCAGACGCCGGAACCGCCTTACTACGCGGTGATCTTTACTTCGCTGCGCACCGACGGTGATCAGGGTTACGCCGAAGCCGCCGAGCGCATGGTTGAACTGGCGCGCGAGCAGCCGGGGTTTCTGGGCGTGGAATCGGCGCGGGGTGAGGATGGGCTCGGGATCACGGTGTCCTATTGGGCCAGTGAGGCAGCGATTCTGGCGTGGAAACATCATCCCGAGCACAGCGCGATTCGTGAGCGTGGGCGCTCGACCTGGTATGCGGCGTGTCATACGCGGGTGTGCAGGGTTGAGCGAGCCTATGGGTTTAAGCAGTAACAGTTGCGGTGTCCTTTAGGCCGCCATCGCGAGCAGGCTCTCTCCCACAGGGAATATGAGTCGTTCACAAAACCTGTGGGAGCGAGCCTGCTCGCGATGAGGCCAGAACAAACACCGCAAAACTCAACTCTGCACTAGACTGCGCACCGCCGAAATCTCCGGCACTTCCCGCCGATTCATATACACCCGCAACGGCTCGGTAATGTTGATCCGGTCATCAATGTTCTGATCCAGCAACAACTGAATCAACTCGCGCTTAAGCGTCATGCCCTGCTCCGGCCCCGGCGCCCAGACAAATTCACTCGCCGGAATAATGCCGTCATCGGCTACGTCCATGCCGAAGGAATCTTCGCTGAAACGCACGATGTACTGGCCGGTCTTGCGATTGAGACCGACGAAGCCTTTGAGTTGGTCGGCGGCCTGGCAGATGAGTTCGGAAGTGATGCGCATATAAACCTCACAAATGTGATCGATGGTTTACACGCCGGGCAAGATGAAGGGCGTTCCCTCTGCCGGGGAAACTGCCGGAGCCAAGAGTACTGCAAAGAACCGCACAAAAGCGCTGAAAAAATCTGCTTTAAACACGTTTATGTCGGTCTCGCGATAGCGCAAGCGGCGCTCAGTTGTTAAAAGAGACGTCTTTGAAAACTCTCTGCGAAAGGATCTCGACCATGCCTGTTACTTTCACCAAGAGCTCCCTGCTGCTGAGCGTGTTGCTCGGTCTCGGCCAGGCGCAGGCCGCCAGCGAGCCAAGCCCTACCTCACTGGCAACCCGTTCGGGTATCCCGCACCCGGCAGTGATCGCCCACCGTGGTGCGTCTTTCGATGCACCGGAATCCACCGCCGCCGCTTACAAACTGGCGCGCGACCTGGGCGCCGACTACCTCGAACTGGACCTGCAACGCAGCAAGGACGGCGTGCTGTTTGCCCTGCACGACAACAACCTGCAACGCACCACCGACGTCGCCAGCAAATTCCCTGAGCGCAAGGACAGCCCGGCCAACGCGTTCACGATCGCCGAACTGAAAACCCTCGATGCCGGCAGCTGGTTCAACAGCGCTTACCCGGATCGCGCACGTCCTGCTTACGCGGGTCTGAAAATCCTGACCCTCGACGAGATCATCGACATTGCCCAGGGTAATCCGCTGCACAAGCCCGGCTTGTACATCGAAACCAAAGAACCCAAGCAATTCCCCGGCATCGAAAGCGACCTCAAGGATAAATTGCAGGATCGCGGCTGGCTGAGTCCGGCCGGCTCCAAACTGGCGAAAAGCAATCTGGCGGTCGGCCAGGGCAAAGGCAAGGTGGTGCTGCAAACGTTCGAGAAGAGCAGCCTCGAACTGCTGGAAAAAGAAATGCCGCAGGTGCCGAAGATTCTGTTGCTGTGGGTCGGCGAAGGCAGCATCGAGCCCAAGTCCAAGGTGACGTTCGCCGAGTCCGGCGACAAGGACAAAGCCACGTACTACGCCAAGCAGGAACCGAAGGACAAAGCCGAATTCCAGCAATGGGTCGAGTACGCCAAGGCCCAGGGCGCCATCGGCACCGGGCCTTCTGCCGCGCTGACCAAGGGCGGCGATCAGAGCTATTCGGACCTGGTGAAACCGTGGATGAACCAGTACACCCACGATCAGGGTTTGTTGGTGCACGTCTACACCGTCGATGATGCGGTGGATTACCAGAAAGTCATGGACGCCGGGGTCGACGGTATTTTCACCAACCGTGCCAGCGAACTGTTGAAGTTCTACAAACGCCCGGCGGCGGGCACGGTTGCGCAGTTGCTGACAAACAACGGTTATTGATCCAAGACCGAGGCGACGCCATCGCGGGCAAGTCGGATCGCCGCACCGCTCGCTCCTACAGGATTACGTCGATCACAAATTGTGTGATCAACCCAGAACTTGTAGGAGCGAGCGGTGCGGCGATCCGACTTGCCCGCGAAGCTTTTTACAAACAACGCGTTTATAGGAATTAAGCGTGAATTAAGTTGCCACAGTTAATCTGGCCCCACTTAAACGGCTCACCCAAGGAAAGAACCTCATGAAGACTTTGACTGCCCTGTTCACCGCTGCCGCCCTGACCCTCACCGCTGGCCTGGCTCAGGCGGATGATGTTCCCGTCGATCAGATCCCGCAGTTGGTCAAAGATAAAAAGATCAAGCCACTGGAAGAACTGAACCAGATCGTACTGAAGTTGCACCCGGGTGCCACGATCACCGACAGCGACCTGGACAACCACTTCAACGGCTACGAGTACGAGGTTGAACTCAAAGACGCCAAAGGCGTTGAATGGGACGTTGACCTGAACGCCGCCACCGGCGAAGTCCTGAAGAACAAACAAGACGACTGATGCCCACACAAAAAAGCCGCACGATTTTCGGATCGTGCGGCTTTTTTTGCGTTCCGGTGACGCCTTACGCGCTCAAACGCGCTGTCACTTCATTCAACTGCCCCGACAATCCATGCAGGTTGTGACTGGCCGCTTCGGTGCGTTGCACGTTGTCCAGGTTGGTGCTGGCGATGCTGGTGATCTCGGTGAGGTTGCGCGAGATGTCTTCGGCGACCGAGGTCTGCTCTTCGGCCGCGGTGGCGATCTGGCGGTTCATGTCGCGGATGGCTTCCACGGCGTAGGTGATGCGCTCCAGCATCGCACCGGCCTCGGTCACTTGCTGAACGCTTTCTTCACTGCGCGACTGACCGCTTTCTATCGCCTGGGCCGCGTCCACTGCACCGGTTTGCACAGTCTGGATGATCTGATTGATCTCGATGATCGACGCCGCCGTGCGCTGGGCCAGGCTGCGCACTTCGTCGGCCACCACCGCGAAACCGCGCCCGGCTTCACCGGCACGGGCGGCTTCGATGGCGGCGTTGAGCGCCAGCAAATTGGTCTGTTCGGCGATGCCGCGAATCACTTCCAGCACCTTGCCGATGCGGCCGCTGTCGGTTTCCAGCTGTCGAATGACCGTCGCGGTGTTGGCAATTTCACCGCGCATGCGGGTGATGGTGTGGATAGTGCCCTGCATGACTTTTTCGCCTTGCTGGGCGGACTGGTCGGCGTCATCCGCCGCACGCGCGGCATCGGCGGCGTGGCGCGCGACTTCCTGCGCGGTGGCGGACATTTCGTTCATCGCCGTGGCGACCTGATCGGTGCGGTTGAACTGCTCGTTGGTGCCGCTGGCCATGAGGCCGGCGATCGCTTTCAGCTCACCGCTGGCGCCGTCCAGATCCTTGGCACTGACCTGCAAGCGGCTGAAGGTGTCGGCGAGGAAATCGCGCAGCGTGTTGGCCGCGATCGCCAGTTTGCCCAGCTCATCCTGTCGGGTGCTGGTCACGCGTTCGGCAAACTTGCCCTGACTGAGTTGCGCCACGTAGTCGATCAGCTTGCGAATCGGCTCGACCAGGTTGCGGTTGACCAGCCACAAGCTCAACAGGCCGATCAACAGACCCGAAGCGAGCATCACAATGATGCCCAGCAACACCGTGCGATCGGCGCTGGCGCTGATCAGCTTCGATTGTTCGGTACCCTGCTTGCGCAATTCACTGACCAGTTCGCTCATCTGATCACTGGTCGCCCGGTCTACGCCCTTCACCGCGGTGTCGCCCGCGGTTGGATCGGCGCCGGCCGCCACGTAGGCATCGCGGCCCTTCTGGTACGCCGCGCCCAACAAGCGGTGTTCGTCACGCAGGCGTTCGATGCGGGTCTTGAGTTGCGGTTCGATGCCTTTCTGCCCGGCCAGTTCGCCGAGGATGCCCTGCACCTCGCGCTGACGGTCTTCGAACTGCTTCCAGTACTTTTCCAGGTCCGCCGGTTGCTTGCCGCGCAGCAGGACGTTTTTCCATTCCTGGACCTGCACCTTGAATTGCAGGTTGGCTTCATCGATCAATTGCGAGGTGTGCAGCGGCCCTTCGATCAGATTCGCGTAGCTTTGAACGCCGCTGGAGAGAAAGTGAAAGCAGGCCAGAGCGATCAACAGCATCGCAAACAGGCTGCCGCTCAGCAGGGCGAGAATTTGCGCTCTCAAGGACTTTTGCAAAAACATCGGAAGGTACTCGTGACAGGAATGAGGCACGCCCGGGGTGAGGCGTGAAAGTAGTCCGAACATCCCTGTCTGCGGCGTTGGCCGGTGGCCGAAGGCGCGCAACGTAACCTAAGCGTGATCGGCGTGCCAGAGCGCTTCTTGAAGAGAATCCGACCACCGGCAAAGCAAACGTTTGCGTTACTCAACCGTCACAAAAATGTCATCACGCCTTGCAATGATGCGGCCTGTAGGAGCGAGCTTGCTCCGGGCGGCGTTCCGACGATGGTCGTTAACGAAAACGCGGCGTAGCAGGATGAACGCGGTGCCCTTGCGTTCATCGCGAGCAAGCTCGCTCCTACGAGAGACAAAGCCCCCCTTGCGAGACCTCATGAACCACAGCATCGACCAAAGCCATCGCGACCCGGACCTGTTCGGTCTGCTGTACGGTTTCAGTTTTCGCCCCGGCGAACGCGGCCGCGAGATCGATTCCGCCATGGCGCTGCGGTGTCTGCAGCAACCGGGCGACAGCGATGAGTTTCTCTGGCTGCACCTGAACCTCGCCCACGCCGCGTGCGAGCGCTGGATGAAAAATCATCTGGAATTGCCCGACGAATTTTTCGAAGCCTTGCATGAAGGTTCGCGTTCCACGCGCATCGAGCATGTCGATTCGGCACTGCTGGCGGTGGTCAACGACGTGGTGTTCAACCTCAGCAGCATGGTCTCCTCGGATGTGTCGACGCTGTGGGTGTGCGCCCGCAGCCGCCTGATCATCAGCGCGCGCCTGCAACCGCTGCACTCGGTGGACAAGTTGCGTTCGTCGGTGAAGGCCGGTGAATGCTTTCGCTCGCCGCTGGAGTTGCTGGTGCATTTGCTGCGCGACCAGGGCGAGGTGCTGACGCAGATCGTGCGCAAGACCAGCCTCAGTGTCGATCAGATCGAAGATGAGTTGCTGTCCTCGCGACTGTCGACCAACCGCGCAGAACTGGGTGCCAATCGCCGGGTGCTGGTGCGTCTGCAACGGCTGCTGGCGCTGGAGCCGGGCTCGTTGCTGCGCCTGCTCAATCGTCCGCCGCAATGGTTGCAGAAAGAGGACGTGAAGGAGCTGCGCAAATCCACCGAGGAGTTTGCGCTGATCATCAACGACCTGACGGCGTTGGGTGAGCGGATCAAGCTGTTGCAGGAAGAGATTGCCGCCAACCTCAACGAGCAGAGCAACCGCACGCTGTTTACCCTGACGGTGGTGACGGTGCTGGCGTTGCCGATCAACATCATTGCCGGTTTCTTTGGCATGAACGTGGGTGGCGTGCCGCTATCCCAGGATCCGGAGGGGTTCTGGATTCTGGTGGCGCTGGTTGCGACGTTTACCGTGATTGCGGGGCGGTGGGCGTTCCGTAAGCGGCAGGATTATTGAGCGCGACTGAAGACCTGCGCGAATCCCTGTGGCGAGGGGGTTTAGCGAAACGTCGCACCGCCCCGTTGGGTTGCGAAGCGACCCAAATCCTGCCAATCAGTTTTCTTCTGACACACCGCGAGTACCGGTTTTACGACTGCTTCGCAGCCGAACGGGGCGGTGCGACGTTTCGCTAACCCCCTCGCCACAAGGTATTGCGTAGCCCTCGCACTTCGGCACCTGGTGGCTGGGCTTGCCGGCGGCGATTCTGTTGTCGGGGCGTTTGTACTGGCTCTTCACTAAGCTCTTCTGACACCGCATAACCCTGTAGGAGCAAGGCTTGCCCGCGAAGGCGGTCTCAAGATTTGCATCGACCTTGAGACCGCCTTCGCGGGCAAGCCTTGCTCCTACAGGGTTGCGATGTTGTTTAGATAGTGGACTGGATGATTTGCGCCAACCAATCCATAAACGCCCTGACCCGCAACGGCAAATGCCGTTGCGGGGCATAGAGCAGCGCCACGTCCATCGACGGCGCATTGAACTGCGGCAACACCGCCACCAGCTCACCGCTGAGCAAGCGCGACTGCATGCCCTTCAGCGGCGCCTGAATCAACCCGAATCCCCCCAGGCACGCCGCTTCATAAGCGTCGGTGCTGTTCACCGTGACGCTGCCCGCCATCGGCAATCGATGCAGCTTGCCATCGACCTCATACAAAAAACCTTCCGACCGCGAACCCAGTACGCCGACGTAATGGACCAGCCGATGCTGCGCCAGATCTTCGAGTTTTTCGGGAATGCCATAGCGCTGCAAGTAAGCGGGACTCGCGCAATTGACCATCGCAAAATCGCACACGTGACGCGCGACCACCGATTGATCCGGCTGTGCGCCAACCCGCACGACGCAATCAAAACCCTCCCTTTGCACATCAACCCGGCGATCGGTGGTGCTGATTTCCAGTTCCAGATTGGGGTGCAGCGCGATGAATTCCGGCAACCGCGGCAACACCACCTGGCGCGCCAGAAAGTTCGGCATGTCGAAGCGAATCCGCCCGGTGAGCGACGCCGCATCCTGGCGAAACAGCCCCTCGATTTCGTCCATGTGCGACAGCAAGTCCTTGCTGCGTTCGTACAACACCAGGCCGTCCTGAGTCGCCTGAACCCTGCGTGTGGTGCGTTGCAGCAAACGCGTTCCCAACAAAGCTTCCAACGCCTGAATGTGTTCCGACACGGTGGACCGGGGCAAGCCCAGGCTTTCGCCGGCAAGGGTAAAACTCGACATCTCGCTGACGCGGACGAAGGTGCGCAGCAGTTCCAGTTTGTTCATGGGCCGACCTTCGATTGTCCGGGTTAACCGATCAGTGATTCCAGTTTCAGTCTGTTTATCACCCTGGGGCGGATAAATAAACTTCCTCCACACCGTCACTCACCACCCTTGAGGAAGTCCCATGAATCGCAAAATCGCACTGATCACCGGAGCCAGCCGCGGCCTCGGCAAAAACGCAGCGCTGCATCTGGCCGCCCAAGGCGTCGACGTCATCGGCACCTACAACAGCAAAGCCGATGAGGCGCAGGCACTGGTCGCGGAAATCGAAAGCCTCGGCGGTCGCGCCATCATGCTGCAACTGGACGTAGGCCAGAGCGAGGGCTTCGCAGATTTCGCCACCGAGGTCGCCGAGGTATTGCACAGCCGTTTTGATCGCCAGCACTTCGACTTTTTGCTCAACAACGCCGGTATTGGTGTGTATGCGAACTTCGTCGACACCACCGTCGAGCAGTTCGATTTGCTGATGAATATTCATCTGAAAGGGCCGTTTTTCCTGACCCAAAACCTGCTGCCGTTGATGGCTGATGGCGGCCGGATTCTCAACGTGTCCAGCGGTCTGACCCGCTTCAGCCTGTCGGGTTACGGCACTTACGCGGCGATGAAAGGTGCGATGGAAGTGTTGACGCGCTACCAGGCCAAGGAACTCGGTGCGCGGGGTATTTCGGTGAATACGTTGGCGCCTGGCGCGATCGAAACCGATTTCGGCGGCGGCACCGTCCGTGACAACGCGCAGGTGAATCAAATGGTCGCCGACAACACCGCCCTGGGTCGCGTCGGTCTTCCGGACGACATCGGCGCCGCGATTGCCCTGCTGCTGGCACCGGGCAGCCAGTGGATCAACGGGCAGCGCGTCGAGGCGTCGGGCGGGATGTTTTTGTAAACAGCACTCCTGCGAGCGGGCTGAATATCAGCCCGCTCAACGATTATCCTTCGCAAGAAGTGCGCATCACCAAGCGCTCCCGCACCACGTCATACGCCCAGTGGTAAACGTAGGTGTACGGCAGGAAAAACAGCAACACACCGATGTCCAGCAGGAACGCCTGCCACAGGCTGACCTTCAGCCACCAGGCAATCAGCGGCACGCCAACCGCGACCAGTCCCCCTTCAAACAGCAGAGCATGGACGACTCGCGCCCAAGCGTTGTGCGCGATTTCGAAACGCTGCAGCACACGATCAAAAATCCCGTTGAACACCACGTTCCACGCCAACGCCAGCGCCGCGATCACGACGGTGACGACACCCATGTCGAGCATCGGTTTGTCCATGATCCACGCCAGCAACGGGGTGCAGATCACGATGGCCAGCAGCTCGAAGCCGATGGCCTGAAAAATACGTTCGGTGATGGATTTTTGCATGTTCATGAGCAGAGCTCCTGAGTGACTGTGGTTGCCATGATCCACTCTCACACCGATACTTCATAACCAATAACCATCGATCAAGGCGGTAGTTCATGGCCTCCCAGGAAGTGCTGCAGGCGTTTGTTCAGGCGGCGACCCAAGGCTCGTTTTCCGCAGCGGCGCGCAAGCTGGGCCGCAGTCAGTCGACCATCAGCGCGGCGGTGGCGAGCCTGGAGATTGATCTGGATCTGATCCTGTTCGATCGCAGCAGCCGCAAGCCGACCCTGACACCGGCCGGGCATGTGATGTTGCAGCGGGCCGAGGAAATCCTCGCGGCGACCAGCCGTCTGGAAATGACCGCCAGCCAGTTGGCGCAAGGGGTTGAACCGAAACTGACCGTGGCGATTTCCGACACCTATCAATCCGACCGTTTCGAAGCGGCGCTCAGTGCGTTCGAGCAGCGCTACCCGGACCTGGAGCTCGAATGCCTGATCGCCGAATGCGATGACCTGGTGGCGCTGGTGCAAAGCGGTCGGGCGCATGTGGCGTTCGCCGAGCAACAGGAAAGTTACCCGCCGGACCTGGTCAGCTCGACGGTGCAGGAGCGTACCGAAATCGCCTTGTTCGTGTCCCGCGAGCATCCGTTGGCAACGCTGGCGAGCATCGATCAGGACATCTTGCAACAGCACCGGGAGTTGCGTCTGGCGACGATCGTCAATCCGTATGAAAGCCGCGCCAAGGGGCGCGTCTGGTCGGCACCGAGTTATTTGATGCTGCTGGAAATGGCTCAGGGTGGATTCGGTTGGGCGCCGTTGCCGCGATGGCTGGTGGGACGGTTTGGCGCCGGGACGTTGCAGGAGTTGAAGGTGCGCGGGTGGCCGAAACCGCTGTTCGTCGATGCGCTGTGGTCACGGCTGCATCCGCCGGGGCCGGCGGGGAGTTGGTTGTTGGGCAAGATGTTGGAATAGCGGTGCGGCCATTCGCGAGCAGGCTCGCTCCCACATTGGTCCGGTATACACAGATCAAATGTGGGAGCGAGCCTGCTCGCGATGAGGCCGGCAAATTCACCTTATTTTAAAGCCTTGATCCGAGCCTCGATAAACCGCCGCTCCGGCACCTGCTGCGTCAATTCCATCGCCCGCTCATACGCCGCCCGCGCTTCCTCCACCCGCCCCAACTGCCGACAAAACTCCGCCCGCGCCGAATGCGCCAGGTGGTAATCCAGCAAATCCCCGCGATCCAGAATTCCCTCAACCAGCGTCAACCCCGCCAACGGTCCATCCCGTTTGGAGATCGCCGCTGCACGGTTCAACTCGATCACCGGTGAAGGCACGGCCGCCAACAGCACGTCATACAGCCCCACGATCTGCAGCCAGTCGGTCTCCCCCGCTGTCGGCGCTTCGGCATGTACCGCCGCGATGGCCGCTTGCAAACAGTAAGGACCGAATCGCCGCGTGCCCAGCGCCCGCTCGATCAACGCGCAACCTTCGACAATCAACCCGGCATCCCACAGCGAACGGTCCTGCTCATCCAGCAGGATCAGCTCACCACTCGACGATGTCCGCGCCGGGCGCCGAGACTCATGCAACAGCATTAGCGCCAGCAGGCCCATCACCTCGGGCTCGGGCAGCAGTTCCATCAGCAAACGCCCGAGCCGGATCGCCTCGCGGGTCAGGTCTTCCCGGGTGAGCTCGGTGCCGACGGACGCCGAGTAACCTTCGTTGAACACCAGGTAAATCACCCGCAGCACGCTGTCGAGTCGTTCGGGCAATTCCGCCAGGGTCGGCACTTGATAGGGAATTTTCGCGTCGCGGATTTTCGCTTTGGCCCGCACGATGCGCTGGGCAATGGTGGCCGGTGCGGAGAGGAACGCCCGGGCGATTTCTTCGGTGGTCAGGTCGCAGACTTCGCGCAAGGTCAGCGGCACTTGAGCATCCGCCGCCAGTGCCGGGTGACAGCAGGTGAAGATCAGGCGCAAACGATCGTCTTCCACGTCTTCGTCACTCCAGTCGGCCTGCTCCAGCGCCTCCAGTTGAGCGATCAGCATCGGCCGGGACGCGGCAAACCGCGCACGGCGACGCAACACATCGATGGCCTTGAAGCGTCCGGTGGAGACCAGCCACGCCCGCGGGTTATCCGGCACACCGTCACGCTGCCAGCGCTCGACCGCGATAAAGAACGCCTCGTGCAAGGCCTCTTCGGCGAGGTCGAAATCGCCGAGCAAACGGATCAGGGTCGCCAGGATCCGCCGCGACTCTTCGCGGTAGACCTGCTCGACCCGAGCCTTGACCGACACCCCGGGCATCAGTCCTGCATGCCTTCGGTCACCAGCGTTACCATGGAATCTCCTTGCTTGTGATAGTTAGGGATTCAACTCGCGAACGGGTCGCACCTCGACACAGCCCACCCGGGCAGCCGGAATATTGCCCGCGACCTGGAGCGCTTCATTGAGGTCTTTGGCGTCGATCAGGTAGAAGCCGGCCAACTGCTCCTTGGTTTCGGCGAACGGGCCGTCGGTCATCGACATTTTGCCGTTGCGCATGCGCACGGTGGTGGCGGTCTGCACCGACTCCAGCGCCTCGGCGGCGATCATGCGGCCGCTGCCCTGGATCGACTCCGCGTAGGCCATGCACTCGGCGTCGTGGGGGCTTTCGGGCAGTGAGTGCAACTCCTGTTCGTTGCTGTAGACCAGGCATAAATACTTCATGGGGCTCTCCGATCGAACTGATCAACTATGGCTGCAGTTTGGCGTTTTGGCGCTGCTTCCCGACGATCAGGGTTCCAGGTTGAACAGCGCGGTGCCGCTCATCATGTCGAACGGGGCCGACCAGTGTTCGTGGACGATGCGCCATTGACCGGCCTCGCGCCGATAGCAGGCGGTCACACGCATCCAGCAAGCCTGGGTTTCGCCCTTGTCGTTGGTGCCGCCGCAGTGGGCCAGCCAATGGGCGAAAGCGATGTGCTCGTCCGCCACGATGTTCATGTGATCGAAGTCGAACTTATGCGCGCCCTGGCACATTTCCATGCATTCCAGCCAATGCGCGCGGTAGACGGCCTTGCCGCGAAATTGCAGGGCCTTGACCGCGTCGTAGGAGACGATGTCGTCGGCGTACAGGGCCATGATTTTCTCGACATCCTTGGCGATGACCGCCTGGCGATAGGTGTCGATCAGGGTCTCGATTTCGTGAGTAGCGTTCATGGTGGTTCTCCGTGGTTTTTGTTGTGAAGACACCCTTAGTCGTTCGGCAAAATGCCGAATCGACAGTCGAAATAAAAATAATCCATGGACGCAAACTCGCTAGAATCCGAGGCTCATTTCTGTTGGAAAAAGGAATCTCCAGTGACAACCCGACTCGTGCCTTACGAAACCCTGAACGCGCGCCAGCGCCAGCAGGTCGAGGCCATCGAAGTTCACCAGGAACAAATCAGATTCTCCGGCGACATCCACGGTGCGTTGCACACCTTGTTGTCCAAACCCGGGCCCGGCGTCAAAGGATTTGCTCTGTTGGCCGATGACATCCCCGTTGCCTTCTTGCTGCTCAAACGCCCGCCGGTGCTGCCTGACTGGGCCGATGAACACAGCGCCACGCTGCATGCACTGCAAGTCGATCAGCACCATCAGGGCAAAGGGTATGGCAAGGCCTGCCTGCAAGCCCTGCCCGACGTGGCGCGCCAGGCATTTCCCGAAATCAGGGCGCTTGAGTTGTCGGTGGATGCGGACAACGAGGCAGCCATTGCGCTGTATGCCAAATTCGGCTGGGTCGACAGCGGCGAAGCCTACAAGGGCCGGATCGGTTACGAACGGCGCATGGGACTGATTTTCTGAAACGATTGTCTCTACTGATCGAACACAAAAAAAGGTTGCCGTGGGGCTAATGCCGGTCAGTTAAGCAGATTTGTAGGAGCGAGCTTGCTCGCGATGGACTTCAAGGCGACGCGTTTATCCAGAAAATACGCGTTATCGTTAACGTCCATCGCGAGCAAGCTCGCTCCTACAGGGGGCAGCTTTCGCCTAACTGATCGGCATTAGCCGTGGGGCAACCCTTTTTTAGATTTGCTGGCTGTCAGAGCAGTAGACAGTAATCGAGCAACTGCTTTTCCATGCTTTGACGCTGGCCGATAACCAATGCGACCACGACAAGGTTTTCACTCGGGAAAACCTCATACAAAACCCGTTGCCCCATGGGCAGGTACTCACGAAAGTGAGTGACCCCAAGGGTCGCCGCTTCCTGACAAACACCGTAAACAAGGGCCTGATTGCTCAGTGCCGTAACAATCTGCATTACAAGTTGATCGACCATCTCTGCCGCTTTTTTGCGACCGCATTGCTGCGTCAGATAGTGCTCCAGTGAAATAACCCCATGCTCCGCAGCGGTCGCAAACTCTACCCTGAAGACCTCAGGCATCGTTATCGTCTTGCTGCGATTGACGCCGTTGCGCCAGTCTGGTCAGCAAAGTGTCGCCAGAAATCAGCTTCCCCTGCTCCTTGTCGCGGGAAGAGAACGAAAGAAGCTTGATCAGCGCAATCGCCTCGTCTCGCCGCTTACGCTCCTCGTAGGACTCGATCACGTAGGCAGGGACGCCATTTTGAGTGACGAGCATCGGCTCGGAAAGGTCCAGGGCCGCCGCGTTCTTTTTAACAAAACTGATAGTTTCAACTCGCATCATTCATTCCTCTGCTCGCCACCCGAACAGGATGACCAAGGCAATAAGGTCTGAATTTAGGCCATTAAAAAACTTATCTCAAGTGCTCATTTGCCCGTGTCACAGATCTAACACCATCTCATGCCAAGCCATCCCGCCATGATCCGACGCGGAAGGCTTGATATAGGCGAAGCCAAACCCGGCATACAGCGGAATATGCCGCTCCTTGCACATCAGGTTGATGCTGGTCTTACCCAAAGCACGCATCCGCTCGATGAACTCGCCCATCAACCGTTTCGCCAGGCCCTGCCCCTGATAATCCGGATGCACCACCACCGACATGATCACCACATGCGGGCCGGCCGGGTCGTGGCCGATCAATTCCTTGAACGCTTCGTCCGACATCTCGACCTGAAACGCCGCCCCGGAGTTGATGAAACCGGCTACAACACCGTCCACTTCGGCGACGATAAATCCTTCAGGCCAGGTGGCGATGCGGGTGGCGATTTTTTCTCGGGTGGCGGCTTCGTCGCCTTCGTAGGCAACGGTTTCGATGGCGTAGCAGCGGTCCAGGTCGGTGGGGAGGACGTTTCGAATGACAGGGTTTGACGAGTTCATGGCAGAACAGCAACCTTGGGGCAAGTGAGATGACAGAGTATCGCTCGCCGATTCTAACAATACTTGCCGGCCCTCGAACGCCCGATACCCGGCACTCGTATGACAAGGCCTGACGCTGCAACCTGCACCTGCCCTTCTCTACAGCCCCACCAAACGATAACCCACCTGCAATTCAGTGATGAAATGCAGCGGCTGGGCGGCATCGGCCTCGAGCTTTTGCCGCAAGTGCGCCATGTGCACCCGCAGGTAGTGAGCACGATCGACGTAATCCAGCCCCCACACTTCCAGCAGCAACTGGCGATGGGTCATGACCCGGCCTTGTCCGCGAATCAGCGCGCAAAGCAGGCGATACTCGATGGGCGTCAGATGGACCGATTGGTCCTCGCGCCGGACCTCGTGCGTGGCCAGGTCCACTTCGATCAGGCCGAAGGTTACCTTGCTGGTGACGGCGGCGGTCCCGTTCTGCACATGTCGACGCAACTGGGCGCGGATTCGCGCCAGCAACTCGGGCACGCCGAAGGGTTTGACCAGGTAATCGTCGGCGCCCGCATCCAGTGCCGCCACTTTTTCCTCTTCACGATCACGGGCCGACAGCACCAGAATCGGCACCGTCATCCAGCCCCGCAGCTCGCTGATCAATTGTTTTCCGTCACCGTCGGGCAAGCCCAGATCGACAATCACCAGGTCCGGTTGACGGCTGGCGGCGTGGATCAGGGCGCGCTTGACGTTGTCGGCTTCGAACACCTGAAAACCTTCATCCTGCAGCGCGATACCGATGAAACGGCGGATGTTGGCCTCGTCCTCGACAATGAGGATGCGTGCACTGGTCATAGCGATTCCATGGAAGGCGGGTGACCCGCCGGTAGTGTGATGACAAAGCGGATACCCGAGGTGGCCTGGGGTTGGGCCTCGATCGTTGCGCCATGGGCCTGGACAATGCGTTTTGCCAGCGCCAGCCCAAGGCCGATGCCGGCCACGGCCGACTCCTGCTGACCGCGGGTGAACGGTTCGAACAAGCTCTGAGGTGTGCTGCCCTGAGGACAACCGGGACCGGCGTCGATCACCTCCAGCACAATGCTGTCCTCCTCTTGCCGGGCGACAACCTGCACCAGCGTTCCGGCCGGGGTGTACTTGGCGGCGTTGTCCAGCAGGTTGACCAGCACGCGCTCGATCAACAGCGCATCGACTTCCACCAACGGCAACTGCGGCGACAGTGCGGTGCGCACGACATGCCGCGCCAACGGCTCGCGCAATTGACGCAATGCGCTTCCGACGATTTCCTCCAGCGAGTGCCATTGCCGGTTCAGGCGCACACCGCGTTCCTGCATCCGGGCCATGTCCAACAGGTTTTCGATCAACCGCTGCATGGAGCTGGCCTGATCGCGGATACCGCCCAGCAACTGCGTCAGCGGTCCGGGCGGCGCATGAGGTGCCGCCGCATCTGCCGCGCCGATAATGGTGGTCAGCGGCGTGCGCAGGTCATGAGAGATCGCGGCCAGCAGCGTATTGCGCATGCGCTCGCCCTCCATCTGCACCAGGGTGCTCTGCGCCACTTCGACGAAATGCACCCGCTCCAGCGCGATCGCCAGTTGGCTCATGCACGCTTCGAGCAAACGCTGTTCTTCAGGCTCGTTCAATCGCTCGGGTTCAGCCAGTTCGAGCACCAACACGCCGCGCACGCGCATGGGCGCCTTCAACGGCAAATAGCGGCCTTGAGCGGCCGCCAGCGTATCGGTGCCCTGACCCGCGGGTTGGCCGTGGTCGTAAACCCATTGGGCAATGCTTTCATCGATCGGGAATGCCCCGGCGCCACTGGAATGGACACTGTCTATGGCGTCCGGCAGCGCCAACCCGACCCGCGCTTCAAACACGCCGCTGAAGGTGCGTAGCGCCACCTCGGTAATCTGCTCCACCGTCAGCGCCGCCGACAGGTCGCGAGCCAGCCTCGCCAATGACGTCGCGCGCCGCTCACGGCCGGCAGCGGTGCGCGCCTCATGCCGCAAGCGGGCCGTGAGCTGACCGGTGATCAACGCAATCCCCAGCATCAGGGCGAAGGTAAAGAAATATTGGGTGTCATTGACCGTGAACGACCAGCGTGGCTGGACGAAGAAGAAATCAAAACACAGCACCGCCAGCATCGCCGCCCAGACACCCGGCCCGCGCCCGTAACGCAGGGCGACCAACACCACCGTGAGCAGAAACAGCATGACCACGTTGGCCAGATCAAACACCTGCAACAACAAGGCGGCCACCGCCGTGGCGGCAAAACAGGCCAGGCTCGCCCACAGATACGCCGGCGCCCTGCTCGGCGGCAGCGCGGCATCCGTGTTCACCGTAACCGCCACCACCACGGGCAACGGGCCATGGGCGATGACAATCTGATCAATCTCGGGGTGACGACGGCTAATGCGGTCACTGAGCGACTGATGCCAGAACTGCCAGACCTTGCGCGGGTAATGCCCGAGCACCAGGCGGTTGGCGTTATGTTCACGAGCAAACGCCACCAGGGTCTCGGCCACGTCCATGCCTGACGGCGTGGCCGTGTCGGCGCCGAATTCAGCGGCCAGCGCCAGGGTTTTCATGGCGGCGGCATAGCGGTTCGTCCCCGCTTCACGGCGCTGAGCCGAAGGCACATGGACGACAATCCAGTCCGCCTCAAGTTTTTGTGCCAGACGCGCCGCTTCCCGCACCAGACGTTCATCCGAAGGGTGCCCTGCCACGCCAACCAGTAAACGCTCGCGCGCGGGCCAAACAGTGTTGATGGACCGCTCGCGGCGATAGTCGCGCATCTGGGCATCGACGCGATCGGCAGTACGCCGCAGCGCCAGTTCGCGCAAGGCCAGCAAGTTGCCTTTGCGAAAGAAATGCCGCGACGCGCGCTCGGCCTGGGGCGGCAGGTAGACCTTGCCTTCCTTGAGACGGCGCAGCAGGTCATCGGGTGGCAGGTCGATCACCACCACTTCATGGGCATCGTCGAACAGATGATCGGGCACGGTCTCGCGCACCCGGATGCCGATGATCCCGCTGACGATATCGTTGAGACTTTCCAGGTGCTGGACATTGAGGGTGGTCCAGACGTCAATGCCGGCGCGCAGCAGTTCTTCGACATCCTGCCAGCGTTTGGGGTGACGCGAACCGGGAACGTTGCTGTGAGCCAGTTCATCCACCAGCAGCACCGCCGGACGTCGCGCCAGCGCGGCATCCAGATCGAACTCGGTGAGGGCACACTCGCGGTGTATCACGTTGTAGCGCGGCAGCAGTTCCAGACCGTTGAGCAGTTCAGCGGTTTCCCGGCGCCCATGGGTTTCGACCACGCCCGCCACCAGGTCACGGCCCTGGGCCACTTCGCGTTGGGCCGCGGTGAGCATGGCACAGGTTTTCCCCACCCCGGCATTGGAGCCGAAATAGATGCGCAATTTGCCGCGCAAGGCGGCCTGTTCATCTTGTTGCAGCTTCTCCAGCAGCGCGTCGGGATCAGGGCGGCCGTCACGCGAAGCGGTGAACGTATCAGTTACGAGCATGGCAATCCTTTTGAACGGCACGGCGCCACAGAGGGCGCCGTGCAGTCAGTCCTTTCAAACCAGGCCAAGCCCGGCCAACAGCATGTCGATCACCTTGATGCCCGCGAACGGCACCAGCACGCCACCCAGCCCATAGATCAGCAGGTTGCGATTGAGCAACGCCGCCGCGCCAATGGCTCGGTAGGTCACACCCTTGAGCGCCAGCGGGATCAGAAACACGATGATCAGGGCATTGAAGATCACCGCGCTGAGAATCGCCGAGTTCGGGCTGCTCAGGTGCATCACGTTCAGGGCACCCAGTTGCGGATAGGTCGCGACGAATGCGGCCGGTACGATAGCAAAATACTTGGCTACATCGTTGGCCACGCTGAAGGTGGTCAACGCGCCGCGCGTCATGAGCATCTGTTTGCCGACTTCAACCACCTCGATCAGCTTGGTCGGGTTGCTGTCCAGATCGACCATGTTGCCCGCTTCCTTGGCGGCCTGAGTCCCACTGTTCATGGCCACGGCCACATCCGCCTGGGCCAGTGCCGGCGCATCGTTGGTGCCGTCGCCGGTCATCGCCACCAGCTTGCCCTGCGCCTGGTAGTCGCGGATCAGCTGCAGCTTGTCTTCCGGCCGGGCCTCGGCGAGAAAGTCGTCGACCCCGGCTTCCACGGCAATCGCTGCCGCCGTCAGGCGGTTGTCGCCGGTGATCATGACCGTCTTGATGCCCATGCGCCGCAGTTCGGCAAAGCGCTCCTTGATGCCACCCTTGACCACGTCCTTGAGCTCGACCACCCCCAATGCCTTTTCACCCTCGCACACGACCAGCGGCGTACTGCCACGGCGCGAGACTTCATCGACCTTGCTTTGCAATGCCGACGGGAAGCTGCCGCCCAGCGCCTCGATGTGCTGGCGAATGGCATCTGCCGCCCCCTTGCGGATGCGCCGGCCACCGGCCAGATCGACGCCGCTCATGCGGGTTTGCGCGGTGAAATGCACGAAGCTCGCCCCCAAGGCATTGAGGTCCCGCGCCCGCAGGTCGAACTTCTGCTTGGCGAGCACCACGATACTGCGTCCTTCCGGCGTTTCGTCGGCCATCGAGGCCAGTTGCGCAGCGTCCGCCAGATCCGATTCCTTGACGCCGGGCGCCGGCAGAAAAGCGCTGGCCTGGCGATTACCCAAGGTAATGGTGCCTGTCTTGTCCAGCAGCAGGACATCAACGTCACCCGCCGCTTCCACGGCTCGCCCGGAGGTGGCAATGACGTTGGCCGACATCATCCGGCTCATGCCCGCCACACCAATCGCCGACAGCAGACCACCAATGGTCGTAGGGATCAGACAGACCAGCAGCGCCACCAGCACCGTTGCACTGACCACATCGCCGCCGCTCATACCCACCGCGAACAACGAATACGGACCCAGCGTCACGATCACCAGCAGAAACAGAAACGTCAGGCCCACCAGCAGAATGGTCAGCGCCACTTCGTTGGGCGTCTTCTGACGCTTCGCGGATTCGACCATGGAAATCATGCGATCCAGAAACGACTCGCCGGGATTGACGCTGATACGCACCACCAGCCAATCCGAAAGCACTTTGGTGCCGCCGGTGACCGATGAAAAGTCACCGCCCGCCTCGCGAATCACCGGTGCCGATTCCCCGGTAATCGCGCTTTCATCCACCGACGCCACGCCTTCGATCACCACCCCATCGAGGGGCACCAGATCGCCCGCCTCGATCAACACCACGGCGTCCTTGAGCAGTTCGCTGGAAGGCACTGGCCGCCAGGCGGAACCGTGCCGGGGTTGCTGCAACAGCTTGGCCAGGGTCTGGCGCTTCATCCCGCGCAGGCTGGCCGCCTGGGCCCGACTGCGGCCCTCGGCCAGGGCTTCGGCGAAATTGGCAAACAACACGGTGAACCACAGCCACAAGGTGATGCTGAGAATGAAACCACTGGGGGCTTCTCCCTTGCCGACCAGTGATTGCACCCACAACAGCGTGGTCAGGATGCTGCCCAGGTACACCACAAACATCACCGGGTTCTTCCACTGCGCCTGGGGCAACAATTTCTTGAAAGCATCCAGGCACGCCGTGAGCAACAACCCACGGTCAAACAAAGGCAAACGAGCTTGCTTACTCATGGTTGTTTCTCTTGTTCACTGGCCGCAAGGGGTGGCTGATGCGCAGGCGTCAAGGCATCCAGCGCGAGGTTGAGTTGCAGCACATTGACCCGGGGCTCGCCGAGCAAGCCAAAGGTGCGTTGCTCGGTGTGGGCGTTCACCAGTTTCAACAGATCGGCTTCCGGCAGATGACGCAGGCGTGCGACACGCGACGCCTGAATCTGTGCGTTGGCCACCGAGATGTGCGGGTCCAGGCCGGACGCCGACGAGGTGACCGCGTCCACCGGCACCTGCGCATCGGCTGCCAGGCCGTTCTGCTGGCGGTAGGTTTCGACGCGCAGGGCCACAGTGTCGATCAACTTCTGGCTGGTAGGGCCAAGGTTGCTGGCGCCACTGGAACCGGCGTTGTACGGCTGTGCCACGCTCTTGCTCGGGTCCAGCGGGTCAGCGCCGAGGGTCATGCTCGGACGCCCCTGGAAATACTCGGGGCGAGTGAAATGCTGGCCGATCACCGCCGAACCGATCACCAACCCGTCCCGCTCAACCAGACTGCCCCGGGCCTGAAACGGGAACAGCACGTTGGCCACCAGGGTGGTGAACAACGGATACGCCAGCCCGGTCAGCAACATGAAGAACGCCGCCGAAATCAGCACCGGGCGCAACAGGCCGACAAACAGAAATTGCATCTTGGTTTGGGTTTGTACTTGAGTCATCACAGCCCCCTCACTTGTAGGTCTGGCCGGTCAGCAACTGCAGTTGCTCAACCAGCGGGCCGAGCGCGAGCGCCGGCAGGAAAGTCAGGCCGCCCACCACCAACACCACGAACACCACCAGAAACATGAACAGCGGTGTGGCGGTCGGGATGGTGCCGGCACCGGCCGGGATGTTCTTTTTCATCGCCAGGGAACCGGCGACCGCGAGCATCGGCAGCATCGTGAAGAAACGTCCGAGCAACATGGCAAGACCGATGGTGGTGTTGAAGAACGGTGTATTGGCATTCAATCCGGCGAACGCCGAACCGTTGTTGGCCGTGCCCGAGGTGTAGGCATACAGCACCTCGCTGAAGCCATGGGGCCCCTGGTTGTTGAGGCTGTTGAGGGTGTCGGGCCAGAGCGCCGCCAGGGCGGTGAAGCCAAGAATGCAGACCGGGTGTGCCAACACCGAGAGCATGACCAGCTTGATCTCCCGTGCCTCGATCTTCTTGCCGAGGAATTCCGGGCTGCGACCGATCATCATGCCCACCAGAAACACTGTCAGCAGCGCGTACTGGATCAGGTTGATAAAGCCCACGCCGTCGCCACCGAACACGCAGTTGAGCATCATCTGCGCCAGCGGTACGAAGCCGCCCATGGGCGTCAGCGAGTCATGCATGGCGTTCACCGAGCCGGTGGTGGCGCCGGTGGTGGTGGTCACGAACAGGCTGGTGTCGGCAATCCCGAAGCGCAGCTCCTTGCCTTCCATGTTGCCGCCACTCTGGGTGGCCGACAGCACTTGGTCCGCGCCCACTCGGGTCAGCAGCGGGTTGCCACTTTGTTCAGCGGTGTAAACGATGCTCAGAAAGCCGACGAACATCACCAGGAACGTGCCGAAGAACACCCAGCCCTGACGCCGACGCATCAGCATGCTGCCGAAGGTGTACGTCAGCGCTGACGGGATCAGCAGCATGCTGAGGATATGCAGCATGTTCGTCAGCGGGGTCGGGTTTTCGAACGGGTGCGCGGCGTTCATGCTGAAGAAGCCACCGCCGTTGGTGCCGATGTGCTTGATTGACTCAAAGCTCGCCACCGCGCCGACGATCAATTGCTGCTGCGCGCCTTCCAGCGTGGTGGCCAGGGCCTGGGAGCTCAGGGTTTGGGGCATGCCTTGCCAGACATACACCAGCGCCATGCCGAAACACAGCGGCAGCATCACCCGGTAGAGCGTGCGGGTGAAGTCCACCCAGTAGTTTCCGATGTCAGCGGAATTCGACCGACTGAGGCCGCGAATAAAACCCGCCGCCGCCACAACGCCCGCTGTTGCGCCGACGAACATCAGGAAGGTAATGACCGCCATCTGGCTGAAGTTGGACAGGCTGGTTTCACCTGAATACGCCTGCCAGTTGGTGTTGGTGATAAACGACGCCGCGGTATTGAACGCCAGATCCGGTGTTTGCGCGCTCAGCCCCAAGGGATTGAGCGGCATGAAACCTTGCAGGCGCAACACGATGTAACCCAGCAACATCATTGCCGCGTTCGACAGCAACAGGGCCGAGCCGTAACGCGCCCAGCCCATGGTTTCGGTCGAATCGATCCCCAGCAAACGATAAGTGGCGCGCTCCGCCAAGGCATGCTTTCGCCCGGTGAATACCAGCGTCAGCCACTTCCCCATCAAGACGGCGAGCCCGGTCATCAACCCGAGAATCACCGCAAATTCCAGCATAGTGCTCAACATGTCGATGCTCCGTTCAAATCTTGCCCATGGCGACGATGACCATGGCTGTCGCAGCAAAAAACACCACGCTAACCCCCATGAAAATCAGGTCGTACATTGCCGGTTTCCTTTCTCAAGACCGCCCTGGCGGGCGAATAAAAACGCCTGTGCCGCAATGACTGCGGCCATCAGAACTTCTCTGCACGGATAAGGGCGTAACCCAGGTAGGCGAACAACAGGGCGGCACACAGGCCGCTGGCGATGTAGATGAACTCGAGTGTTAACAAGACAGCTCCCCCTGACTAAACGAAGGCACCCGCAATCGGGTCCCGGTAGAGCGCGCCAGCGCAAAAAACGCACTGAATACGCGCTCTTATCTGCGCCGTGCAGGTTAAGTGAGGGGGTATCAAGGACGGACACTGATTGGGGGCAGCGGTATTAAGACGGCGTATAGATGGAGCGAAACGGGTGGTACGCGGGAGGTGATGCGAGGGGCCAACGACAGTCACGAACGGGCACTGTGAAGTGCCCGTTCCAGGCTCGGTTCCTTACGATTTGAGCGGCAGCCAGATTTCCAGCACGCCGGTGTTGAGCTTCGGGTTGAAGTCTTCGCTGTAGCGTTCGAATTCCGGGGCATCCGCCGCCTCTTTACCGGACTGCGGCAACCAGGTTTTCCAGATGTACTGGAAGGTCGCGGGCAACTGTTCCAGCGAGCCTTTGTGCTCGAACACCGCGTAATACTGGGGTTGAACCTCGACCCAGCGGTACTTCTCAGGCAGGTCATCGAGCTTGTCGATCTCGACGCCGGCAATGTATTCGAAGCCGCCCTTGCCATCCGGATTGCAGCAGATGCCGTAGGTCACTTCGCTTTTTTGACCGGGAATCTTGCCAATCTCGGGAATGAATTTCTCCCAAAGGTCGGGAATTGCCTTGGTTGTGTCTGCGGTAAATCGACCACCAAGCCCCGCAATAAGCAGAAAGTGCCCGTGTTCAAAACGTGGCTCGGACGGTTTTACACCTGATTGCTCATCCATGACTCGACTCCTGGATCAAAAAAGTGGGTTCGGCTGGGAGTATAGAAGCCAAACCCGATTCACCCAATCACAGTGTATGCAACGCTTCGACGGCGCCCGTGCCCACAAACTCTTTATAACCCGATAGGATCACGTACACCGCGAAATAGCAGAAGATCGCTGCCGATGCCATGTAGGAGTAACGCAGCAGTTTGTCGCCCAGCAACTTGCCGCCGTGGCTCGCCGCGAAGCACAAACCGACGCACCAGAGCACGCCGGCGCAGAGGAAACCGCCAAGAAACAGCGCCGAACTGAGGGCGCCACCGCCACCGGAACGTGCGATCAGTGTACCGCCCACCGCCGCAAACCAGAGAATCGCGCTGGGAGACGACATGGCGAGGAAAATGCCACGGAAAAATTCTTTGCGGTGAGAGTTGTGACCGACTTCAGCGGTCTGCGCCAACACGGCTTCGTGGTGAATCGCCGAATAGATCATCTTCGCCGCGAAGTACACCAGCAACGCCGAACCGCCGATCCACAGCACCCAACGCACGGTTTCGTATTGCAGCAGGACGGTCATGCCGGCCAGCGCCAGCACCGCGTATATCAGGTCGCCGACGCAGGTGCCCAACCCCAGCGCAAAGCCTTGAAAATAGCCGCGCTGCATGGCCAGGGTGATCATCGCGATATTGGCCACGCCGATGTCCAGGCATAGAGAAAGGCTCAGCAAGAAGCCGCTGCTAAATTCCATCGACCGATTTCCTTCGGAAAAATTTGTTTACACACTTGCTGGACAGTGTGCCATGCCACCCCTTATCTTCCGCAACAGGTCACCGCAGTGACCAGCGTCGCTCGGACGGTTCCGGGCGCTCACGTTATCCGAGGCAACAATGGCTAACCCAGGTTCGCCGCGCCGCTTTGCGCGCATAGATCGACTCCCCCCTTACGTTTTCAACATCACTGCCGAGCTGAAGATGGCCGCCCGTCGTCGTGGCGAAGACATCATCGACTTCAGCATGGGCAACCCCGATGGCCCGACACCGCCACACATCGTCGAAAAACTCGTCACCGTCGCCCAGCGCGAAGACACCCACGGTTACTCCACGTCCAAGGGTATTCCGCGCCTGCGCCGGGCGATTTCCAACTGGTACAAGCAACGCTACGAGGTCGATATCGACCCGGAAAGCGAAGCCATCGTGACCATCGGTTCCAAGGAAGGCCTGGCGCATTTGATGCTGGCCACCCTGGACCAGGGCGACACGGTGCTGGTGCCGAACCCGAGCTACCCGATTCACATCTACGGTGCCGTGATTGCCGGCGCCCAGGTGCGTTCGGTGCCGCTGATTCCGGGCGTGGACTTCTTCGCCGAACTGGAACGGGCGATTCGCGGCTCGATCCCGAAACCGAAAATGATGATCCTCGGCTTCCCGTCCAACCCGACCGCGCAGTGCGTGGAACTGGATTTCTTTGAGCGGGTGATCGCCCTCGCCAAACAGTACGACGTACTGGTGGTGCATGACCTGGCCTACGCCGACATCGTCTACGACGGCTGGAAAGCCCCGTCGATCATGCAAGTGCCGGGCGCCAAGGACATCGCGGTGGAGTTTTTCACCCTGTCCAAAAGCTACAACATGGCGGGTTGGCGGATCGGCTTCATGGTTGGCAACCCGGAACTGGTCAATGCCCTGGCGCGGATCAAGAGTTACCACGACTACGGCACCTTCACCCCGCTGCAAGTCGCGGCCATTGCGGCGCTGGAAGGCGATCAGCAATGCGTCAAGGACATCGCCGAGCAGTACCGGCAGCGACGCAATGTGCTGGTCAAAGGCCTGCATGAACTGGGCTGGATGGTGGAAAACCCGAAGGCGTCGATGTACGTCTGGGCGAAGATCCCCGAGGCTTATGCGCACCTGGGTTCGCTGGAGTTCGCCAAGAAACTGCTGGCCGAAGCCAAGGTGTGCGTGTCACCGGGCGTGGGGTTTGGTGAGTATGGGGATGATCATGTGCGCTTTGCGCTGATCGAAAACCAGGACCGGATTCGTCAGGCCGTGCGCGGGATTCGCGGGATGTTCAGGGCGGATGGGCTTGTCAGCAAAACCAGCGCCTGACACATAACACTGTGGGAGCGAGCCTGCTCGCGAAGAGGGCTTAACATTCAATGAAGATGTTGAATGTAAGTCCGCTTTCGCGAGCAGGCTCGCTCCCACAGTTGGTTTTGCGGTGTTGCTTAAACGAACAACGACAACAGCAGGATGAAGCCCAGGCCCACGACGGACAGGATGGTTTCCATCGCCGTCCAGGTCTTGAAGGTTTCCGCCACGGTCATGTTGAAGTACTGCTTCACCAGCCAGAAACCGGCGTCGTTGACGTGAGACAGGATCAACGAACCGGCACCGGTGGCCAGCACCAGCAGCTCACGGTTCACACCCGGAATCATCCCCACCACCGGCACTACGATGCCTGCGCCGGTAATGGTCGCCACGGTCGCCGAACCGGTCGCGATACGGATCACCGCCGCCACCAGCCACGCCAGAAGGATTGGCGAGATCTGCGCGGCCACCGCCATGTTGCCGATGACATTACCAACGCCGCTGGTTACCAGCATTTGCTTGAAGCCACCGCCGGCGCCAATGATCAGGATGATCGCGGCTGTCGGCGCGAGGCTCGCGTCCAGCCATTTGAGCATCTGGTTGGAGCCAATGCCTTGCTTGTAGCCGAAGGTATACAGCGACAACAGCAACGCCAGCAGGAGGGCCGAGATCGGGTGACCGATCAGGTCCATGAAGGTGCGGAAGAAGTTGCCGTCCGGCAGCACCACATCGGCAAAGGTCTTGAGCAACATCAGGAACACCGGCGACAGCACGGTGATCAGAGTGATGGAGAAGCTCGGGAGATCGGCAGAATCGTTCTCGCGCGCCAGTTGATCCACCAGTTCCTGGTTAGGATGACCGGGAATGTACTTGGCAATGAAGGTGCCGTAGATCGGGCCGGCGATGATGGCCGTCGGCAGCGCAACGATCAGGCCGTAGAGAATGGTTTTACCGATGTCGGCACCGAACACGCCAATGGCCAGCAACGGACCCGGGTGCGGCGGCACCAGGCCGTGCACGGCGGACAGGCCGGCCAGCAGCGGGATACCGATCTTGATGATCGACACGCCGGTACGCCGGGCGACGATGAACACCAGCGGGATCAGCAGCACGAAGCCGATTTCGAAGAACAGCGGAATGCCGACCAGGAACGCGGCGAACATCATCGCCCATTGCACCTTGTCCTTGCCGAACGCGCGAATCAGGGTCTGGGCAATCTGATCCGCCCCGCCCGACTCGGCCATCATTTTGCCAAGCATCGTGCCCAGCGCGAGGATGATCCCGACGAAACCGAGCACCCCACCGAAGCCGTCCTGGAACGCTTTGATGATGGTGCCGATCGGCATGCCGGAGGTCAGCCCGAGAAAGGCTGCGGCGATGATCAGGGCAATGAACGGGTGGAACTTGAACTTGGTGATCAGGACGATAAGCCCGATCACCGTGACCACTGCATCGAGCAGCAGGAACGTCTCGTGGGACATGCCAAACATTAGGGGTGTCTCCTGGTTGTTGTTGTTATTAAAGCGGGTAATTCGATAGCCATAAGGACAGCGCTATCTCTTCGAGCAAAATCAACCGGCGCGTTTCAAGCCGTGTTCCAGCCACCAGGCATGCGCCTGTTTCGCCAATTGGTCGACGCTGTGGTTCGAGGCATCGAGGGCCAGGGTCAGCGGTTCGCCAACGGGGGATTCAAGGGTGGCGAACTGGCTGTCGATCAACGTCGACGGCATGAAGTGGCCCGGCCGATGGGAGACACGATCGGCAGCCACTTCAGGCGTGAGTTCAAGGAACACGAAGCCCAGGCCCGGCAAGGCGCTGCGCAGACGTTCGCGGTAAATATGCTTGAGGGCCGAGCAGGTCAGCACCGGGCGTTCGCCCGTGGCATCGACGCGGCGCAGTTCGTCGCACAGGCTGTCGAGCCAGCCTGCACGGTCGTCGTCGTTCAGGGGAATGCCTGCGCTCATCTTTTCGATATTGGCGGCAGGGTGAAAAGTGTCGCCTTCAATGGCAGTAGCGCCGCTGAGCTCGCACAGGGCTTCGCTGACGCAGGTCTTGCCGCAACCGGCAACGCCCATGATGACCAGGGCGGTGATGGGATGATTCATGTAACACCTCAGCGCGCAGACAGCGCTACCTTTGAAAGCTATGACACTCGTTCAAAAGCAGAAGTTGCCGACGCCTTCTTGTCATTTTTGTGGGTTGCAGCGTGTTCGTTCCCGACGCCGAAAAGCGAGGTTCAGGCAAAACTCGCTTACGCATTTGCAGCTGCTTCGGGACAGCGCTACCTTAGTGCCTTGAATTTTGTTTGGCAAGCCGCCCGATGACCTCCCCTAAAAACGATAAAAATACTCGAACCACTGGCCGTCCTACTCTGAATGAAGTCGCCCGACTGGCCGGCGTCAGCCCGATTACCGCGTCCCGCGCCTTGCGTGGCGTCAGCACGGTGGCCACAGAACTGGTGGAAAAAGTCCAGAAAGCGGCGCTTGAACTCAACTACGTGGTCAATCCCGCCGCACGCGCGTTAGCCTCGGCCCAGAGCCATTCCGTCGTGGTGTTGGTGCCGTCGCTGTCCAACTTGCTGTTCATCGACACGCTGGAAGCCATTCATCAGGTTTTGCGTCCCAAGGGCTTCGAAGTGCTGATCGGCAACTTCCATTATTCGCGTGATGAAGAAGAAAACCTGCTGCGTAATTACATGGCCTATCAGCCGCGCGGCTTGCTGTTGACCGGGTTTGATCGCACCGAAAGTTCGCGGCGGATGATCGAGGCGAGCAACATTCCCTGCGTGTACATGATGGAACTGGACAGTGCCGCCGGGCTCAATTGTGTCGGTTTCTCGCAGCTCGCCGCCGGCGAAACGGCGGCGGAGCATTTGCTGTCACGCGGTCGCAAACGCCTGTCTTACATCGGCGCGCAATTGGATCAACGCACGTTGCTGCGCGGCGAAGGGTTCCGCAAAGCCCTGCAAAAGGCCGGTCGGTATGACCCGGACCTGGAAGTGCTGACCCCGCGCGCCTCCTCCGTCGGTCTGGGTGGCGAGCTGTTCCTGCAACTGATCGCCAGTCACCCCGATGTCGATGCAATCTTCTTCGGCAACGATGACCTGGCGCAGGGCGCACTGCTGGAAGCGATGCGCTGTGGGATCAAAATCCCCGAACAAGTGGCGATCCTCGGCTTCAACGACCTCCCGGCCTCGGCCCACATGGTCCCGCGCCTGAGCAGCATCAGCACCCCACGCGAGGCCATCGGCCGACGTGCCGCAGAGCAGATGCTGACCTTGATGGCGGGCAATACGGTGGCGAAACCGGTGCAGGACATGGGTTTTGAGTTGAAGGTGCGCGAGAGTACGTAACGAAAGATCGTTCCCACGCTCCGCGTGAGAACGATCAGAGACTAACCTTAGTTGTGTAAGGAGTGGCTCAATGGAACATACACTGAAAATCCTGGGTAAAGCGTCGTCCATCAACGTCAGAAAAGTTCTGTGGACGTGCGACGAGCTGAACATTTCCTACGAACGCGAGGACTGGGGCAGCGGGTTTGCATCGACCCACAGCCCGGAATTTACCCGGCTCAACCCCAACGCGCAGGTGCCGGTGATCATCGATGAGGCCGGCGTGCTGTGGGAATCCAACACCATCTGCCGCTATCTGGCCGGCAAACACCCGCATAACGATCTGCTGCCGCACGAACCGGCGGCACGGGCGCGGGTTGAGCAATGGATGGATTGGCAAGCCACCGACCTCAACGCCTCCTGGAGCTACGCGTTTACGGCGCTGGTACGCAAGGATCCAGAGTTCCAGGACGCGCATCGCATTGCCAACGGCCTGCGCGACTGGAATCAGAAGATGAGCATTCTCGAGCATCAACTCGCGACCACCAAAGCCTATATCGCCGGTCCTCGGTTCAC
The DNA here is from genome assembly GCF_059716135.1 of Pseudomonas sp. LBUM1651. Taxonomy (NCBI): domain Bacteria; kingdom Pseudomonadati; phylum Pseudomonadota; class Gammaproteobacteria; order Pseudomonadales; family Pseudomonadaceae; genus Pseudomonas; species Pseudomonas sp. LBUM1651. The sequence goes on from NZ_CP166805.1 coordinate 4,758,509, forward strand.
CCTGGCCGACATTGTCATCGGGCTGTCGGTCAACCGCTGGCTGATGACCCCGATGGACCGTCCCGATTTCCCTGCCATCGATGAGTATTTCCAAAAACTGGCTCAACGCCCCGGCTTCCTCAAACACGGCTGCAACGGCCTGCCTTGAAGCCATGCCGGCTTCGCGGCGGTCGACGACTGCCGCCCGGCGGCAAAAGTCAACCGCAACATCCGCGACATTCGCCTGACAAATAAAACTTAACTGATTGATATATAAGTAATTTTTAATGCAGGCATAGTATTTGCTGAAGGCACTGCACCGCAAACACCTACAAGGTCTACTCATCATGTTGGTCAGTGCTAATAAACAATCGTTAATGACACCCATCCCCAAGAAGCCCGGCGAAGATCCGACCGCCGAAGCCGCTGCCGGCCTTCAGGGTGCGATGCTGCAAACGTTGCAAGGCAACGTTCAGCCGCTATCCGCGCAGGTGCAGAAGTCCGCCACCCAAAACGCCACGCAGCAAGTCAGTGAGGCGACCAAAATCAGCGACAACGTTGATGAAGCGTTCGCGAAAACACGCGTGGGACTGCAATTGACTTATGCCCCGCTTCCAACCGATGCGCAAGGCAAGTTCAGTGGCGGCACGGCCACGGACGCCTTCAAGGAATACATGAGCAAAACCCCGGAAGAGCGCATGCAGGAAGCCATTCTGGAAGAGATGGGCCTGACGAAAGAAGAAGTGGAACAAATGCCGCCGGAACAACAACAGGCGGTCGCTAAAGAAATGGCCGAACGCATGCAGGACAAGATAAAACTCGCGCAGGCCGAGAAAGAAAACGGTGGTAGCGAGAAAGGCAGCCCCCAAGTGGTCGACAAATTCCTCGCCTCGCTGTAACCGCGCTAATGCTTTTGTAGGAGCACGGCTTGCCGGCGATGGCGATGGCGATCTGACGGACGCCATCGCCGGCAAGCCGTGCTCCTACAAGTCTGTTATTCAATTCAACTGCAGCGTTGAATTGAACTGGCTGATCGCATCCACGACATGCCGCGACCCCTGCTGAATCTCCAGAATCACCTCCCCCGCCTCGTTCGCCAATTCCACCCCAAGACCGGTCCGGCTCAAACTCGACTGCATGCTCGACACGGCGCTCAATGACAAATCATGGTTCTTGCGCACCACGTCGACGATCTCCAGTGTCGCCTGGCTGCTGCGTGCGGCGAGGCTGCGAACCTCATCGGCGACGACTGCGAACCCCCGCCCGTGCTCCCCGGCCCGGGCCGCTTCGATCGCCGCGTTAAGCGCCAGCAGGTTGGTCTGATCGGCAATGCCGCGAATGGTCTGGACGATGGTGCCGATGATGTCGGACTGCTTGCTGAGCGCGTCGATGCTCAACGCCGCCTCGTTCAAGTCTTTGGAAATGTCCTGGATGATCTGCACCGTTTGCTGCACCACCTGCGACCCCTTTTGCGCGCAGGCGTCGTTCTGGACCGAAGTGCTGTGGGCCGATTCGGCAGCGGTTTGCAGGGTGGTCACCTGATTCGTGATGTCGCTGGCGAACTTGACCACTTTGAAAATCGGTTCAGCTTCGAGTTTATTTGCTAAACATCGGGCGAAAAACCACACTGATCATCGTGTCGTTTTTCGGGATAAGGCGGGACTCGGAATAGATCTCTACCCACCCACCGGCAGGTTCGGTTTTAACGGGAATGCCGAATGGACAGCACTCATTCTCATATTGGAAATCTTTGAGGGTGCACGTCATGACTTTCCCTTGCCCGTCAGGTCCTTCCACACCGTAAACGATCACTGAGTACCGCTGGTTGTTGTACTTCCAGGAAGATACTTGCTGGCTCATGTTGTAGTCGGAGAGATTAACCGGACTATTTGAAGGTGTACTCTGCAGCGCTAATTTAGTGCCGCCAAAATCCCAAGCCGTCCAGACGCAAAAATAACCGTAGGCGCAGTTGGTATCTTTTTGCTCGGCATCACCTGAAACTGGAAACGTGATCACAACGGCACCTTGTTCGTAAGCCACCTGAGTGGAGCTGACTTGTTGTCCTCCCGTTTTTCTCCTGAGCTGTTGATCAATCTGCTGTTGAACATCAGCCTTCTGTTCGGCCGTCATCTCGGGATTGAACAATGCATATTTACCAGGCTCACCAGCGTCTGGTTTTGCATAGAAAAAAAATGCCAAACCGACACAGGCACACAGTGCTGCGCAAACTCCCAGCCACTTGATGTTCATATTGAACCCCACACGTTAAGCGCCGAGAAAATCCCGGCGACCTGAAGCGCAGAATCCGAACATCACAGGCAGCCGTCTACTGTCAGAACTGACAGTTACGACAATCGGCGCAAATTAATCATTGCTCAGAGAGCATGCCCAACAGCGCCTGCACCGCTGCCGAGGGTGGCTTGCTCGCCGCGACCACCAAGGCGAATTCACGATCGATTTGCGGTTTCAGCGGCACCACACGCAAGCCCTGAAGCTGGCTCGGCAGGGTCATTTCCGGCACCAGGGTCACACCGATGTTTTCCCGCACCAGGGTGAACGCACTGCTCCACTCGCGAACCTCGACCCGAACATCATGCAACTTCAAACCGGCATCGATGGCCAGGCTGCGGGCATTGGTTGAACAGCCGCCCGTGGCCAGCACAAAGGGTTGCTCCGCCAACTCGGCGAGGGTGACACCCTCTTCGACCGAGCGCCGCGCCAAAGGATGGCCACCCGGCAGAACCGCCACCCAGGCATCGCGCCCCAAACGGCCGGCATTGCGCTCCGGCGCCGGGTTCAACACCACACCGACATCCACCAGACCGGCGCCGAGTAGCGTTTCCACTTCATCGTCGCTGACTTCCAGGGCAACCACCTGAATGCCGGGATAAAGCCGATTGAACTGGCGCAGCAGCGGCGGCAGAAAGGTCGCCAGTACCATGGGGAAACTCGCCAGGCGAATCGTCCCGCGCTGGATGCCTTTGGCGGCATCGACGGTACTGCGGATGTTTTCCAGGGCGCCGAGCATGCTGCGCGCCTGCTCGATGACCGGCAGACCAATGGCGGTCGGCAGGGTCTGGCGGTTTTCCCGGCTGAACAGTTGAACGCCGAGGGTTTCCTCGATCAGCGCCAGCGCCTGGCTGGCGCCGGACTGGGTCATGCCGACCCGCTCGGCCGCGCGGGTGATGTTGCCTGTGTCCGCAACCGCCACCACCATTCGCCAGTGCATCAGATTCATCATGGCAGTAGCTTTCCTTATGGCAGTTTTCTGAAAGATTAATTTTACTGAGGGCGCCGCGCACTATGACACTGGCGAAAACCCCGAACCAGAGGCCTGCCGATGAAGTTGTATTACGCCCCACACGCTTGCTCACTCGCACCGCACATTGTGCTGCGCGAGCTGGACCTGCCCTTCGCGTTGATCCGCGTCGATAACCGCACCAAACAGACCGCGAGCGGTGCCGATTTCCTCGCCATCAACCCGAAGGGTTACGTCGCGGCGCTGCAACTGGACAACGGTGAAGTGCTGACCGAAGGTCCGGCGATCCTGCAGTACCTGGCGGACCTGCGACCCGAGGCGAAACTGGCGCCAGCCCATGGGACATTCAAGCGGGTGCGGTTGCAGGAGTGGCTGAACTTTGTTTCCACGGAGATTCATGGCGGGCTGGGATGGTTGTTCAACGCGCAGGTACCGGAGGAGGTGAAGGCGCTGATCAAGGAGAAGCTGTTCAAGCGGTTTGCGGTGGTGTGCCAGACGCTGGAGCGGCAGGATTATTTGCTGGTAGACGGGTTCAGCATTGCGGACGCTTACTTGTTTACGGTGTTGCGGTGGACGCCGTTGTTTTCGATTGATTTGAATGAGTGGCCAGCGTTGGTGCGGTTTCAGGCCAGAATTGATCAGCGGCCGGCCGTGAAAGCGGCGTTGACTGCGGAGTTGGTGTAAGGTTTCAGTTCGCTTCGCGGGCAAGTCGGATCGCCGCACCGCTCGCTCCTACAGGTTTAGCGGCGTACCCGTAGGAGCGAGGCTTGCCCGCGAAGGCGATTTTTCGGACACCGCTGATTACAAACTCGCACTCACCTTGGTAGCCACCTCCCCCGGCACCCACCCCTTCCAGATCTGCGGCTGATCGCGCAAAAACGCTTCCGCCACCTGACGCGGTTGCTGGCGCTTTTCGCTCATCTGCGCCAGCGTCTGGTTCAGCAGATCGATCGGGAAATCGACTTTCTCGAAGAACGCCACCAAATCCGGATACTGCGTCTTGAACGGTGCGGACACGCCGATGGCCAGGCTCGCCGGCATCGAGCGCGTGCCTTTGGGGTTCGGGTTGTTGGCATCGGCCAGGGTCTTCCAGGCTTCGGCGTCGAATGGCGGTTCTTCGAGCTTCACCAGTTTGAAGCGACCCAACAGCGGCGTTGGCGACCAGTAGTAGAACAACACCGGCTTGCCACGGCGGATCGACGATGCGACCTCGGCATCCAGCGCCGCGCCGGAGCCGGTGCGGAAGTTGACGAAGCTGGTGGTCAGGTCATAGGCCTTGAGTTTCTGACTGTTGACGATTTCCGAGGTCCAACCGGTCGGGCTGTTGAGGAAGCGTCCGCGGCTCGGGTCTTCGGGGTCGCGGAACACGTCCTTGTAGCGCGCCAGGTCGGCGACGGATTTCAACTCAGGCGCGAGCGGTTTGATCCCGCGCTCCGGGTCACCCTTGATCACGTACTCCGGCACCCACCAGCCTTCGGTGGCGCCTTTGACCGTGTCGCCCAGACCAAACACTTTGCCTTCCGATGCTGCCTTGACCCACGCGGGACTGCGCCCCGCCCATTCTTCGCCGATGACTTGAATGTCGTTCTTGGCCAATGCCGCTTCGAGGCTGACGGTACTGCCCGGCAACGTGTCGGTCGGGTAGCCGTAACCTTTTTCGACGATCAACCGCAGGATCTCGGTGATCAGGCTGCCGCTTTCCCAGGTGATGTCGCCGAAGTGGATCGGCGCGTTTTTTTCGGCGGCCGGGACGTGGGTCGCCACAAGGCTCAGGGCCAGCAGCGAACTGCCGAGCAGGGTTTTGATCGATTTCATGCGGACCTCTGGTGCAAGGGTTCATTGGCGCTGTGCTGGGCGCACAACGCTTGGGAGCGGGTCATGTAGATGCTGACTGAGCGCTGGGAAATGCCCAGTTCGGCGGCGATTTGCGGGTAGGTCAGGCCATCGATTCGCGACAACAGGAACGTCGCCCGGACCTTGCCCGGCAAGCGCTGAAGCGTTCGGTCGAGGCCGTGCAACGCCTGGGCCAGTTGCAGCAATTCCTCGGGCGAACTCGCTTGCGGCTGATCGAAGTGTTGCAGTTGATCGAGGTGCTGGCGTTCCAGATCACGGCGACGCCAGAGCTGGTAAATCAGCCGGTGGGCGATGGTGGTGAGCAGCGCGCGAGGCTCGTGAATCGGGGTCAGCCCCGGGGATTCGAGCAGTTGCGCGAAGGTTTCGGCGGCGATGTCTTCGACGCTGGAACAGGCCCCCAAATGTCGTCGCAACCGAGCGCACAGCCAAGGGTAATGGGCGCGGAACAATCCGCCCACGTCGTTGCGATGGGATAAGTCGGTGCCGGACATAGAGGCTCCAAAGGTTAGGGGTCGCTGAATGTCCGGTGGTCCGGTGACTCGAATCCTAGCAAGGAGCCTTATTCATTAATAATATTTAAAAAGCATTTTTATATTCGATTATGGAATTTAAAATTGAGGGTGGTCATGCGATCGCCCTCGCGGGCAAGCCTTGCTCCTACAGGTTTTGTGTCGATCATCGATCCAGAGATCGACACAAAACCTGAGCAAGGCTTGCCCACGAATGGTCTTCAGTCAACGCAGGCGCCCAAACCCCAACGCCTCGGCTTCTTGTTGATAGTCGAGAACGATTTGATAGTCGCCCTCTCTCGCCGGTAAAACCTCGCGCAAACCAAGGACTTCAGCCACATCAGGCAGCTCCCGCAACGCCTCGTTCATCACCTGCCGCAGCGCCTCTACCTGTTTACCAGTCACCGTCGCAGCGGTGATGTAAGGCAAGGTCGGGCTGAACGCACTGCGCCCCACCACTCGCAATCCCGCCACTTCCTCTTCGGCGTGGCGTGCGAGGTAGGCGAAGGTCACGCTGTCGATGGCCGCCAAATCAGCTTTGTTTTCACGCAACCAGCGCAGGCTTTCGCGATGGCTGCCGCTGATACCGACACTGGCGAAGAACTGCCCGTCGCGATGCAGCGGTGCCAGTCGTTGACGCAGCAAGTTCATACCACTGTTGGAGTCTTCGCCGTTGATCACGCAACGGCTGCCAAAAAACGCGGGCAATGTCCGGCGTGAATCATCGGCGCGACTCAGCAACAGGCTGTAATGGTTGCCGCCGGTGCTGTCCGGCAGTTCGTAGCGAGGCCGGCCGATGATCTGGACCTGGCCGCGCAATGCGGTCATCAACGGATAGCCGCAGGTTTGGGTCAGCAGCAAATGCGGGGACAGCCAAAGGTCCATCAGCGACAGCGCTTCGGCGTTGCGGCGGGTGGTGCCCAGACGTTCGAGGATTCGCGTCAGCCAGCGCTCGTTGGCCTGGCGGATCGGCTCAGGGGCGACGTACATGAGTAGCTCAGCGATGTCTTGAGTCATCAAATTCTTCCCATACAACAAAAATCAACTGTAGGAGCCGGCTTGCTGGCGATAGCGGTCTTTTTGCCAACATTGATGTCGATTGACACGCCCTCATCGCCAGCAAGCCGGCTCCTACAAGGGAATGCATTCGCAATCAGTGGAATGGGTGTTTGGGGCTGTCGATCGCCTTTATCCCATTCTCACGCCACAACTGGCCATAACCCTGCACCAGAAACCCGCCGCTGCGCGCCACCCATTGCTCGCGGCGCGCGTGATAGGCGCGGGGCAAGTCGTACCAGGGCAGGCTTGGCAGGTCGTGATGCACCAGATGAAAATTCAGGTTCAGGAACAGCCAACGCCATGGCCAGCCGGCTTCGTTGAGCACGGTGCGTTGCTCGGGTTGCGTATGGGGTCGGTGTTCGTAGTAAGAGCGGATCATCGCAATCGACAGCGCCGGCACACTGATCAGCAACAGGTAATGCCACACCGGCAACGCGCTGTAGCGGGCGATGAACAGCAACATCAACAGAGTCAGTGTGCCGTGGGTCAGCCACATCAACCAGGCCTGCCGTTCACCCGCTTTCAAACGTTGCAGCTCTTCCCGCGCCAGCGCCAGCAAGGCCAGCGGTGCACCGAGGATGAAGCGCCCGAGCACGGTTTTGTTCAGCCAGTGCAGGCTCTGTTCGAACACTGAGCTGCCCTGCCACCGCTCGGCGCTCAGATAGCGGCTTTCCGGGTCGATACCCGGCAGGGTCAGGTCTTCGTCGCGGTGATGCAGCAAGTGGCTGTCGCGATACAAGGTGTAGGGAAACCAGACGGCGAATGGTGCGTAGCCGAGGATTTTGTTCAGCGTGGTCCAGCGGGTGGGATGACCGTGCAGCAATTCGTGCTGCACCGACAACCAGAGCACCACCAATGGAATCAGCAATAGCGTGCTCCACCACACACCCAGTAGGGCACTGCCCAGCACAAGGCTGAACCAGCCGGCGTACACGCCGATCAGCAGCAACCAGGTCGGCCACTCGGTGCGAGGGGTCAGGCGTTGGCGCAGGGTTTCGATTTCTGCTCGGTGGGCGCTATCGAAGTAATGGGGCATGGCGTTGCTCAGATCGGGGACCAGTCCCTTTCTGTGCAATAGCGCAGGGAAATCTTGCAGATTATTTAGTTAGAGCAGCAGGAGCCCGAGGACCGGGCTCCCTTGTCGCAGGATCAATGGCCGAACACATCCACCTTCTTGGCCTTCTTGTCCGCGCGTTTTTCATCGGCGGTTTTCGCCGGTTTCTTCTTTGCCGCTTTTTTTGAATCCATGCCTTTGGCCATGATACGTACTCCACTCATACGGGATGTGAGATCAGGTATACACCTATCGCCGGGCGCGCGTTCTTTTATAATCGCCCGCTTTGCGCACCGACAGATCACATCCATGCCCGACACCCAGTACACCTTGCTCGCCGAGCCGCTATGGCCCTTGATGAACAAGTTTTATCGTGCCCACCAATCGTCGATGAAAGCGGTGCGTGACGCTCAGTTGTGGGTCGCCAGGCGCGACGAGATCATTGGCGCGCTGTGTTTGCGCCCGGTCTCGGGCGGGCATTGGCTGACGGGTTTGTTCGTCGACCCGGCGTGCCGCGAACAAGGGATTGCAGCGGCGTTGATCGCCGAAGCGGTGAAAGGTCTCGAGCAACCGGTGTGGCTGTTCTGCCATCCGGATTTGCGCGGATTTTATGAACGACGCGGTTTTACCTTCGATCCGGCCATGCCTTACGCCATGGTCGAACGCTTGAGCCGCTATGCGCGCAGCAAGCCGATGATCGCGATGGGGTTGGGACCGGTCGGGTAGACATAAAGACCAAATGTGGGAGCGAGCCTGCTCGCGATTGCGGTGTGTCAGTCAACCGATGTGTTGAATGTAAAACCGCTATCGCGAGCAGGCGCTCCCACAGGGTTTTGCGGTGAAATCAATCGTCAGCGTTGGGATCAAGATCCGGAAACATGACTTCGGTGAACCCGAACTTGCTGAAGTCGGTAATACGCGACGGATATAACCGGCCGATCAGGTGATCGCATTCGTGCTGCACCACACGGGCATGAAAGCCCTCGGCAATGCGCACGACCGGCTCGCCCTTCGGGTCGAAACCTTCGTAACGAATCTGCTGATAACGATCCACCGCGCCGCGCAGGCCGGGCACCGACAGGCAACCTTCGAAGCCCTCTTCCATCACCGGGCTCAACGGCGTGATCAGCGGATTGATCAGAATGGTCTGCGGCACCGCTTCGGCATCCGGGTAGCGCTCGCTGTGCTCGAAGCCGAAGATCACCAGTTGCAGGTCGACCCCGATCTGCGGCGCCGCCAGACCAACGCCACCGACGCTTTCCATGGTCTGGAACATATCGTCGATCAGTTGCCACAACTCCGGGCTGTCGAACATTTCGGCGGGGACCGGCGGCGCAACACGCAGCAGGCGCTCGTCGCCCATTTTCAGGATTTCACGGATCATTTGATGACTTCGTCAGTGCTCGGCTTGATCGAGTGATCCCGACCCAGTCCCGAAACGTGGTGTTTGTGTGCATGGTCGAGCTCGCCGGGGACCTTTTCGCCAGGGTCCTTGCCTTCGGTCGACATGTGTTCGATCACCGCATTCATCTCCGCACCGAGCAATAGCACCGCCGCGGAAATATAGAAGTACAACAACAGCACGATGATCGCGCCGATACTGCCATACATGGCGTTGTAGTTGGCGAACTCCTTGACGTACAGACCGAAACCCACGGACGCGAGGATCCACACCACGACGGCCAGCACCGAACCCGGCGTGATAAAGCGGAACTCCTGTTTGACGTCGGGCATGACGTAATAAATCAGCGCCACGGCCACCATCAGCAGAATCACCACCGCCGGCCAACGGGCGATGGTCCACAGCGTGACGATGAAGTATTCGAGGCCGACTTGCGCTGCGATCCAGGTCATCACCTGCGGCCCGAGCACCATCAGTGCAGCGGCGATCAGCAACATGCCGGCGATGCCGACGGTGTAGATGATCGACAGCGGAAAACGCTTCCACGCCGGGCGGCCTTCCACCACGTCATAAGCAGCGTTCATCGCGCTCATCATCAGCCGCACACCGGCAGACGCCGTCCACAGGGCGATCACGATACCGACCGACAGCAAGCCACCCTTGGCTTGCTGGAGCTGGTCAATCACCGGGTTGACCTGCTCCAGCGCCTGGGGCGGCAGGACCAGTTCCGATTGCAGGCGCAGCCAGGAGAAGAAGTCTGGCAGGTGCAGGAAACCGATCAGGGCGATCAGGAACAGGATGAAGGGAAACAGGGAAAACAGCATTTGATAGGCCAGCGCCGAGGCATAGGTCGACATCTCGTCGTCGACGAACTCGGTGACCGTGCGCACCATCACACGGTGGATGGGCAAACCTTTCATGTCCGGGAAAATCATGAGCGTCTCCTTTTCGCCGCAAATCGGTTGAAGTCGTGGCGACTCAGGGGCCGTTTTCTACATCAAAGTAGCCTACTTGGCGACTTTGAAACAATTTCCGTGCGCAAGTTCAGGCTGACACAAAAACGGCCATCCGTGGATGGCCGTTTCTGATATTCACCAAAGGCCGAATCAAGCCTTGTCGACACCTTTTTTGATCGCGTCCTTGGCTTTACCCACTGCTTGCTGAGCTTCGCCTTTCCTTTCCTGCACCTTGCCTTCGGCGCGCATTTTGTCGTTACCGGTGGCCTTGCCGACGCCTTGCTTGACGTTGCCGGCGGCTTCGTTGGCCATGCCTTTTACTTTATCGCCAGTGCTGCTCATGGTGTTTCTCCTGTGAACAATTGAACGAGAAAAGTCGTTACACAAGGATTGACCGGAGCCGTTTGCGCGGAGTTTCATTTATTTTCACAGCGCCATTTCATCGTTCAGTGCAGGTTGGGCTTTATGTTTGCCGACCAACCCCCGAGAATGCGCAACGTATTCAGGCCGTGGCGCTGAAGATCCAACCCCGTAGGAATGTTATGAAACTCGATAAAAAGCAGGCCATTGCCCGCAGAAACCAGGAACTCGGCGGTGCTGTGCTTGGCGTCAACAACTGCCATTTCACCGAATTGAACCGTAACCGCAACATCTGGTGGTTCGATATCCCGGTGGCACGCCTGGCCGTTGGTCAGTACGAATGGATTCACCTGCTGATGCACACACCGGACACCGATGAACTGCTGCACCTGAAGGTGCCGACGGTGTTCCTGCGCGAGAAGCTCGAAGGGCTGGTGGTGCGCAACCAGGGCAAGCGCAAGGCGGCATTGAGCCTGGAATTGAGTGCGGACAAGGATTCGTACTTACAGGACATGCGCCCGGCGGGCACCAACGTCAATTTCGCGCCGTTCCGCCAGTAACACCGATCCCCTGTGGCGAGGGGGCTTGCCCCCGTTGGGCTGCGAAGCGGCCCTGAAATCTGAAACCGCAGTCCATCAGACTCACCGAGCCCACAGGTTCTGCGACTGCTGCGCAGTCGAACGGGGGCAAGCCCCCTCGCCACAAAAGCACTTCTGATATCGCTATAAAAAAAGCCCCGCATCTGCGGGGCTTTTTTGTTTGTTACGCGCCTACTTTCTTCGCGTTGATCTTCTTCAGCTCTTCATCACGCAATTCCCGACGCAGGATCTTGCCGACGTTGGTGGTCGGCAGCGCATCGCGGAACTCCACGGCTTTCGGCACCTTGTAGCCGGTGACGTTGGCGCGCATATGCTCCATCACCTGTTCCTTGGTCAGCGTCACACCCGGTTTGGCGACGATGAAAATCTTGATCGCCTCGCCCGACTTCTCGTCCGGCACGCCAATGGCCGCGCACTGCAGTACGCCCGGCAGGGTCACGAGCACGTCTTCGAGCTCATTCGGGTACACGTTGAAACCGGACACCAGGATCATGTCTTTCTTGCGATCGACGATGCGCATGTAGCCGTCAGGCTGGATCAGCGCGATGTCACCGGTCTTCAACCAGCCTTCGCTGTCGAGGATTTCATCGGTGGCTTCCTGGCGCTGCCAGTAGCCTTTCATCACCTGCGGCCCCTTCACACACAATTCGCCGATTTCGCCCATCGGCTGTTCAACGCCGGCATCGTCGATGATTTTGCATAGGGTCGACGGAACCGGGATACCGATGGTGCCGATCTGGATGTGCTGGATCGGGTTCACAGTCGCCACCGGGCTGGTTTCGGTCATGCCGTAACCTTCGCAGATGGCGCAACCGGTGACCGCTTTCCAGCGCTCGGCCGCAGCCAATTGCAGGGCCATGCCTCCGGACAGGGTGACTTTCAGCGCCGAGAAATCCAGTTTGCGGAAACCTTCGTTGTTGCACAGGGCAACGAACAGCGTGTTCAAACCCACGAAACCGCTGAACTTCCACTTCGACAGTTCCTTGACCATCGCCGGCAGGTCGCGCGGGTTGCTGATCAGAATGTTGTGGTTGCCGATCAGCATCATCGCCATGCAATGAAAGGTGAACGCGTAGATGTGGTACAGCGGCAGCGGCGTGATCAGGATCTCGCAGCCTTCGTTGAGGTTGGAACCCATCAGCGCCTTGCACTGCAGCATGTTGGCGACGAGGTTGCGATGGGTCAGCATTGCGCCCTTCGCCACGCCGGTGGTGCCGCCGGTGTATTGCAGCACCGCCACGTCGCTGCTGGCCGGGTTGGCTTCAGCCACTGGCTGGCCATGACCCTTGCTCAACACGTCGTTGAACTTGACGGCCTTGGGCAAGTGATACGCCGGGACCATCTTCTTCACGTACTTGATGACGCTGTTGATCAGCAGGCGCTTGAGCGGCGGCAACAGATCAGCCACTTCGGTGACGATGACATGCTTGACGCCGGTTTTCGGCACGACGGTCTCGGCCAGGTGCGCCATGTTGGCCAGGCACACCAGGGCTTTGGCACCGGAATCGTTGAACTGATGTTCCATTTCCCGCGCGGTGTACAGCGGGTTGGTATTGACCACGATCAACCCGGCGCGAATGGCACCGAACACAGCGACCGGGTACTGCAAGACGTTGGGCAGCTGCACGGCGATTCGATCGCCCGGCTGCAAGTCGGTATGCTGTTGCAGGTAAGCGGCAAAGGCACCGGACAATTCGTACAGTTCACCGTAGGTAATTGTCTTGCCCAGGTTGCTAAATGCCGGTTTGTCGGCGAAGCGTTGGCAGGACTGTTTCAGCACTGCCTGAATATTCGGATACTCGTCCGGATTGATGTCGGCAGCAATCCCGGCAGGGTACTTATCCTTCCAGAAGTCTTCGATCATGGAAGCCCACTCCTCAGCAACGCGAATTCAAATACCGCATTTTGATGCGGTTATTATTGGTGTTTGATTGTTGGTGAGTCTGGCTTTTACAGAAGGCCTAGATGTCACAAAACGCGCCGAGAGTAGCAGCTTTGCATAGGGCCTACTAGAGCCAAAAGTGTCCTACAAAGTCACATTTGTGACTCAAGAATTACAAGCGGTCATTTTAGAGCAAAGATTCTATAAAGCTCTGAAACCCCCTGAAACCGGGGCTTAAGGCGACAGTGTAGGAGCGAGCTTGCTCGCGAAAAACCAGAGGCCGCCGCGTGACATCAGGTTTCTCGCGTTATCGTTGACGACCTTCGCGAGCAAGCTCGCTCCTACAGCGATTCGCGCGAAGCGCGGCCATTCACCGATCAGGCAATATCCCGCAACTCCCGCCGCAGAATCTTGCCCACCGGCGTCATCGGCAACGACTCACGCAACACAATGTGCTTGGGCACTTTGTACGCCGTGAAGTTTTCCTTGCAGTAGGCCTTCAGCTCTTCAAGGCTGACCCCCGACTCACGCGCCACCACAAACAACTTCACCGCCTCGCCCGAACGTTCGTCCGGCACACCAATGACCGCGCAGTTGGCGACTTTCGGGTGAGCCATCACCACGTCCTCGATCTCGTTCGGGTACACGTTGAAACCCGAGACAATGATCATGTCTTTCTTGCGATCGACGATGCGCACAAAACCGTCCGGGTCGATCACTGCGATGTCACCGGACTTGAACCAGCCTTCGGCATCCAGCACTTCGGCGGTGGCTTCGGGTTTCTGCCAATAGCCCTTCATGATCTGCGGACCCTTGATGCACAGTTCGCCGCGCTCGCCCATCGGCTGCTCGACGCCTTCATCGTTGATGACTTTCAGCGTGGTGCCCGGCACCGGCAGGCCGACCGTGCCGATTCGCGACTTGTTGCCGTACGGGTTGGTGCACGCCACCGGCGAGGTTTCGGTCAGGCCGTAGCCTTCGGTGATGCGACACCCGGTCAGTTGCTCCCAGCGCTCGGCGGTGGCCTTGACCAGCGCCGTGCCACCGGAGTTGGTCAGTTTGAGGCTGGAGAAATCCAGGGTCTTGAAATCCGGATGGTCCATCAACGCGACGAACAGCGTGTTAAGCCCCAGCAGTGCCGAGAACCGCCAGTTCTTCAGTTCCTTGATGAAACCGCCAATGTCCCGTGGATTGGTGATCAGCACGTTGTGGTTGCCGGTCACCATCATGCACATGCAATTCGCGGTGAAGGCATAGATGTGATACAGCGGCAGCGGCGCAATCATCACCTCCTGGCCTTCGCGCAGCAGCGGCTGGCCATCGTTGCCGAACTGGCCCAGGCACGCCCGCGCCTGCTGCATGTTCGCCACCAGGTTGCCGTGGGTCAGCATCGCGCCCTTCGCCAGGCCGGTGGTGCCGCCGGTGTATTGCAACACGGCGATATCGTTGAGACCGGCGTTCAGCGGCTTGATGCCCAGGCCCCGGCCCAGGCGCAACGCGCTCTTGAAGGAAATGGCCTGCGGCAAGGAATAGTCCGGGACCATTTTCTTGACCTTGCGCACCAGGGTGTTGACCAGCCAGCCTTTGGCGGTGGGCATCATGTCGCCCATCTTCGCTTCGATCAGGTACTGGAGGTCGGTGTCGGGCAGCACTTCCTGGACCTTCTGCCCGAACATGTTCAGATAGACCAGCGCCCGGGCACCGGAATCCTTGAACTGATGACGCATCTCCCGCGCGGTGTACAGCGGGTTGGTGTTGACCACGATCAGCCCGGCGCGCAACGCACCAAACACGGCAATCGGGTACTGCAGGACGTTGGGCATCTGCACCGCGATGCGATCCCCCGGCACCAGGTCGGTGTGGGCTTGCAGGTAACCGGCGAACGCGGCGCTGTAGCGTTCCAGCTCGGCGTAGGTCAGGGTCACGCCCATGTTGCTGAAGGCCGGGCGGTCCGCAAATTTTTTGCAGGAACGCTCGAACACCTCGATCACCGACTTGTAAGCCCCTCGATCGATGTCCAGGGGTACGCCGGCCGGGCGTTTGTCATTCCAGAAATCAGGTTGCATTGTTCTTGTCCTCTTTACCTGAACCTATCCGGGGCCGCTTGCTGCTCTGTCTGAAAAACAAAAAGCAAAAAGCGGAGCTTCACGGACACTAGCAGCTATGACGAAACAGGCAAATATGCCAACGTCCGTCATTGATCGTGTGAATCTTGGTGCCGTGGCATGGCCTGATCAGACGCCCGGCGAAGGATGCGCTATACAATGCACCGAGCCCATGCAAAGGAATCGCCATGATCCACGACACCTTCTGGTTGACCGCGAGTGACCGCAGCCGCCTCTTCGTCAACCAGTGGCTGCCCGCCGCGCCGTTGAAAGCGGTGATCCTGCTGGCCCACGGCATGGCCGAGCACAGTGATCGCTATGCCCGTCTGGCCGAAAAATGCTGTGAACAGGGCTACGGCGTGTACGCGCCAGACCTGCGTGGACATGGCAAAACTGCCGAAAACGGGACACTCGGTCATTTCGCCGACGACGATGGCTGGTGCAAGGTGGTCGGTGACCTGGCCAGCCTCAATCAGCACATCGGCCAGCAGCATCCCGGCGTACCGATCGTGCTGCTCGGCCACAGCATGGGCAGTTACATCGCTCAGGCTTATCTGCTGCATCACAGCGCCAGCCTGTATGGCGCGGTGCTCAGTGGTTCGAACTTTCAACCTGTCGCGCTTTATCGCGCAGCCCGGCAAATCGCCCGCCTCGAACGCTTGCGCCAGGGGCCGAAGGGGCGCAGCGCGCTGATCGAATGGCTGTCATTCGGCTCGTTCAACAAGAAGTTCAAACCGGTGCGCACCTCGTTCGACTGGCTCAGCCGCGACCCGGCCGAAGTCGACAAATACGCCAACGATCCGCTCTGCGGCTTTCGCTGCACCAATCAGTTCTGGATCGATTTGCTCGGCGGCTTGCAGCAAATCAGCAAAGCGTCCAATCTCGCCCAGATCGATCCGGGCCTGCCGCTGCTGGTGATTGGCGGCGAATGTGATCCGGTGAGTGAAGGCAAGCGTCTGAAAGATCTGGCCGATGCGCTACGTGCCGCTGGCAGCCAGAGCCTGCAACTGACGATTTACCCGCAGGCACGGCACGAACTGTTCAACGAGAGCAATCGCGATGAAGTGACGGCCGACGTGCTGAGCTGGATCGCGCAAGCCCTGAGCCACCGCCGCCCACCCAGATCCGAATAGTTTTTTGTGGTTTTTTTATTTGTCACAGGAATTGAAACCGATGACCCAGGTTACCAACACCCCTTACGAAGCCCTTGAAGTCGGGCAGACCGCCAGCTACAGCAAGACGGTCGAAGAGCGCGACATTCAACTGTTCGCCGCGATGTCCGGTGACCACAACCCGGTGCACCTGGACGCTGAATTCGCCGCCGGCACCATGTTCAAGGAGCGTATCGCTCATGGCATGTTCAGCGGTGCACTGATCAGCGCAGCCGTTGCCTGCGAGTTGCCTGGGCCGGGCACCATTTATATCGGTCAGCAGATGAGCTTTCAGAAGCCGGTGAAGATTGGCGACACGCTGACGGTGCGTCTGGAGATTCTGGAGAAGTTGCCGAAGTTTCGCGTGCGCATTGCCACTCGCGTGTTCAACCAGCGTGATGAGTTGGTGGTGGATGGCGAGGCGGAAATTCTCGCGCCGCGCAAGCAGCAGACCGTGACATTGCCTAAGCTGCCGGCAATCAGCATCGGCTGAAGCACCGCTCCCTGTGGCGAGGGAGCTTGCTCCCGCTGGGGTGCGCAGCGCCCCCAAAATCCGACTCCGCGGTTAATCTGACTAACCGCGGTGGCAGAGTTTACGACTGCTTCGCAGCCGAGCGGGAGCAAGCTCCCTCGCCACAGTGACCTCTACCGCTCCTGCACCTGCACACTCGCCGTCATCCCCGAACTCAAATTGATCCCCTCGGGCACCTTGTCCAGTTTGATCCGCACCGGAATCCGCTGCGCCAGCCTCACCCAGTTGAACGTCGGCTCCACCTCCGCCAGCAACTGCCCATCCGGCGTGGTGTTGCGATCGGTAATCCCGCGGCTGACGCTTTCCACATGCCCTTGCAACGCCTCGCCCGCACTCATCAACCAGACCTTCACCGGATCGCCGACACGAATCCGCGGCAGTTTGGTTTCTTCGAAATACGCCTGCACATAGAACGTCGAATCGTCGATCAGCGCCATCACCGCTTGCCCGGCATTCACGTAATTGCCTTGGGCCAGACGCAAGTTAGTGATGTGGCCGCTACGTGGCGCATGAACCTGGCTTCGGGCGAGGTTGAGTTCAGCCACCTTGGCTTCGGCCTGGGCTTCGCGCAGCTCACCACGGGCGATGCCGGCGTTGATCTGCGCGTTCTCACGCAGCTCGGCACTGATCGCTTGCGGGCCGAGGGCAGCGCGGCGACTGGCTTCGCGCTCACGCAGATTGAGTTGCTGCTGACGGGTTTGCACCACCGCTTGCGCCTTCTCCAGCGCGGCTTCGAACCGGTCGCGGTCAATGCTCAGCAACAGATCGCCCGCCTTTACCGGCTGATTATCAAACGCCTTGAGTTCACGTACCCAGCCCGACACGTCCGGGGCGATCACCACCACGTCGGCGCGAATCCGCGCATCCCGCGTCCACGGCGTGAGCATGTAGTACTGCCACAAATGGAAACCGGCAAAAATCGCCACCGCCACCAGGCACAGGGTTACCGCGACACGTACGGAGGTACGCATGTTCAACTCCTTATAAAGGTCCGAGGACGACGGTGATCAGGGTCAATACACAGACGTACAGGGCGCAATCGAATAACGCTTCGTGCCAGATCCAGCGGCCGGCCGGGGTCAGGCGCAATAGCAGGCGCAAGGCCCCGGTGACGAACAGCGCCAGCAGCACATAAATCAGAAACGGGCTGAGCAGCACACCGCCTACCGACCATTCACGCAAGCCCATGGCTTTGCTCCTGTTGACGGCACCACGCGCGCCAGCTGTTCTGCAACTGCAGCACGGCGCCCTGGGCCAGTTTCACAGCATCGCTGGGCGGTAACGCGTACAAGGTGTTCAAGAATTCTTCGCTGGGCTGTTCCAGGGCATCGGCACAACGACCGCTCGGGCCTTGTTCGAGGACTTTTTCCAGCGCCTCAAGATAGCGTCGCTGCGGCGCACTGACTGGCACCTGCGCCACCGCCAGGCTCAAGCGCAAATGCAGCAGTTCGTCGCCGATGTCCAGACCGAGCAAGCCGTCATCCCAGCGACTGCGCGCCGGCTCCGGTAGCTCCGGATAGTGCCGCGCCAGTTGCAGCAAACGGTCGGCCATGCGTCCGCCGAACCAGCTTTCAGCGCCAGGTAAATTGCGCCGGGTCAGGCGCACCAGATCGTCGAGGGTCGCCGCCAGCAAACGCCGACCGTGCCAGGCCGGGTTGCGCAGGATCAGCAAGTGAAACGCCAACACCGCCGCGCCAACGCCCATCACCATGGCTTGAGCGCTGTTGAAGAATGTTGCGACGTCGAACTTCATCGCATTGAGCGGCGAGACCAGCACAATGAAGTGCAGGCAGAACGAAGTGGCCGTGGCGCCGATCTGCGGCTTGGCCATGCCCAACGCACCGAGAAACAACGGCACGCCCATGCCCATGCAGAGCAACTCGAAACCGCTCCATTGCGGCAGCAGAATCTGCCCGACGATAAACGCCGACGGGATCGCCAGTAAAATCCCGCGCATGAAACTCATGCCGATCTGCGCGCCGTTCTCGCGACTGGCGAACAGGCTGCACACCACGCAGGTCAGCACCAATGCGCCTGAGGCGGCGGGCCAGGCAGTCGCCAGCCAGAAACACGACACCACCAGAAACGCCAGGGCACTACGCGCCCCGAAGACCAGCGCCAATGACAGGTCGCGGTGCGGCGTCAGGGTGCGCGGCGGGTCGACGGTTTCCTTGCCCTCCTCCACCGCACTCAATGCCGCGTTCGCCGCCATCGCGGTATCCATCAGCAACGTGAAACGGACCAGGCAATAACTCTGCGCGGAGCTGATCTGCGGGTCATGGGACGCATCGAGCAAACGCGGTCGCAAGGCTTGCAACGTCGCGGTATCCGGGCTGGCGAGCGCTTCCTGAACTTCGGTCATCCACGGCGTCAACTGTTCGGCTTCCTGCGGTTCCAACTGCTTCCACTGACGGTGCACTGAACGAGCGATGCGCAGCAGCATCAACAGTTTCTGACTCAGTCCGCTGATGGCCCGCGCACGTTGCCGGCCCAGCCCGCCTTCGAACCAGGCGTGCTCGCGCTGGGCATTCACCGCGACGATTCGGCCGAGGATTTCCAGCAGCCCTTTGCGCGCCTGACCTTCGCCGGCCAATGTTGCGCGTGCGGCATTCATCCCGCTCTGCCACGCCGCTCGCGCCTGATCCGCCAGTTGTCGCTCGACCCGCATCGGCCACAACAACGCACTGGCGGCGGTGGCGCAGAGAATGCCCAGACAGATTTCCGTGCAGCGCGCCACGGCTTGATCGAACACCGTCAGCGGGTGGGTAATGGCCGGCAACGCGATGATTGCGACCGTGTAACCGGCCAGCACAAACGAATAGGACCAGGCACTGCGCAGCAAGGTCGAACTCGCCGTACACAGCCCGAGCCACAACGCCAATGCCAGAAGAAACAACCACGGTGTCTGTGCGAACAGGCTCATGAACACCACCGACATGATCGTTCCGATCAGCGTCCCCAACAGGCGCGCCAAGCCCTTTTGCACCACCATCCCGGACAGTGGCTGAGCGACGATGAACGCCGTCATCAACGCCCAGGCCGGTTGCTCCAGCCCCCAGCGCAATGCCAGCCACAGCGCGAGGCCGCCGCCGAGCAGGGTCTTGATCGCGAACTGCAGGGCACGGCGGTCGGGCGCAAACAAAGCCTGCAAAGTGATAGGCACGTAAAGCACTCTTCAAAGGACGATTTAACGATAGCCGGGTTCGTCCAAGTCATTTGAATGAGCCACTTGAATATCAAATTATTAGCTGGCTATCTATCTCCCGTCCAGCGCTAAATCCAGGCATAAAAAAACGCCAGACTGGCTGGCGTTTCTGACAGGCTTTGCGCGCTTACGAGCGTGCGCGAGCCTGGTTACGCAGGGCTTTCACCTGATCGTGATTGCGTTGCACACCGTGGTACTGACGCTCAACCAGGTCACGAATGCCCACCAGGTTGTGCTTGTTGATTTTTTCCATGGCTTCCTTGTAAGCCTTCAGCGCATGGTCTTCACCGCGTTCGGCTTCGTTCAGCACGGCTTCTTCATCCTTGCCGGTGAACATGGCTTTCACGTCGACCCAGCGACGGTGCAGATCACCGCTGACGCTGGTGGAAGTTTCCGGATCGCCACCCATCGAACGCACGGCAGCTTGCAGTTCCGAAGCCGCAGTGGCGCAGTCGGCGGAACGGGCGATAAAGAGCGTTTTCAGCTCTGGGTGCTTGATGTCTTCAGCGCAAGTCTTGAACCCTTCCTGACCGTCTTTGCTGGTTTCGATCAGGTCATTGAGTACAGAGATCGCTTCTTTCTTCATGTCGGTCATTTTCAATTCCTCACGGGTTGATGAAAGATGCAATAGCTGTTGCACCCCGCATGCCAGCTTTGAATTGATAACTTATTTCTTATATTTCAATTACTTAACTTTTATTCAGAAATCTGTATCCGCGTTATTTGCATGATCTGTCAATTGGCCTGCATGCAGAATGCCTGTATTTTCCAGACTGACTGATTCAAGACGACTGATTGATGAACCCTGAAAAGCTCGAACTGCTGATTACCCGTGAAATGCCCTTCGGCAAATACAAGGGCCGCATCATTGCCGACCTGCCCGGTCCTTACCTTAACTGGTTCGCCCGGGAAGGTTTCCCCCATGGCGAATTGGGCGGATTGCTGGCCCTGATGCAGGAAATCGATCACAACGGCCTGTCGGAGTTGCTTGAGCCGCTACGCGCCAAACATGGCAAACCCGCCCCTCGCCACTGAGCCGTCCCCATGCCCGATAACCTCCGCCGCGCCCGTGATGAAATGTTTTGGCAGACCTTTGCCGACCGCTATGCCGTCGAACCCGGCCCGATAAACCTCGAGAACGGTTACTTCGGCCGCATGTCGCGCACGGTGGTCGAGGAATACCAACGCAACATCGAACTCATCAACCGCAGCAACTCGGTGCATGTGCGCCAGCGCTTCGAACAGGGCGAAAGCCTTGCGATCGCTGGACAGCTCGCGGAACTGATAGGCGTGACGGCCGAATCCGTGGCCTTCACACGCAACGCGTCGGACGGTCTGCAATCGCTGATCCGCAATTACAATCGCCTTCAACCGGGCGATCAGGTGTTGATCTGTGATCTGGAGTACGACACGGTCAAAGGCGCCATGCGCTGGCTCGCGCGTCATCGCGGCGCTGAAGTGATCGAGATCGATCACGCGCACCCCGCCAGTTTCGACAGTTTGCTGGCCACTTATCGAGATACCTTCGCGCGTTATCCAAAGCTCAAGCTGATGGCGCTGACCCACGTCACTCACCGCACCGGGCTGGTGATGCCGGTGAAGGCCATTGTCGCTGCCGCCAGGGAACACGGTATCGACGTGATCCTCGATGGCGCTCATGCACTGGGCCAGATCGAATTCAACCTCGATGACCTCGGCGTCGCGTTCGCCGGTTTCAACCTGCACAAATGGATCGGTGCACCGCTGACCCTGGGCTTCATGTATATCGCTCCGGAGCGCCTGGCCGACATCGATCCGGACATGGGCGAGATGCATTTCCCGGTCACCGACATTCGCGCCCGCACGCCATACAGCACCCCCAACATCCCGGCGTTGCTGACCTTGCCGCTGGTGTTCGAGGAGCATCGGGCCATGGGCGGTTCCGCCGCCAAGGGTGCACGGCTCAATTACCTGCGCAACCGTTGGGTCAGCGCAGTGCGTGATTTGCCAGGCATCGAAGTCATGACCCCGGATGACCCTCGACTGTATTGCGGCATCACGTCGATGCGCTTTACCCGGCATGTCGATCAGCAGGCAATGGCCGAGCGACTGCTCAAGGACTACAACCTGTTTACCGTGACGCGCAGCGGTGCAGCGTCTGGCCCGTGCATCCGCATCACACCGGGGCTGACCAACACTGCGGCGGAGATGGATAGGCTGAGCAACGCATTGAACGAGCTGCGCTGACGTCACACGGTGTACTTGTCGAAGTCCTCCGGCTTGATCTGCGATGACGCCGCAAACGTGTCGATGCCGATGGTCATGTGCCCGAAAAATCCGTCTTCTTTCGAGTCTCGACTGAGGGTGTGAACGGTCAGGGTCGAGGCTTCGCCGCCCATGGTTTCATAGAGAACGTCCTGATCGTTGGTCAATGGTGCGACGGTTCGGCCGCTGTATTGCCGGGTGTTGAGCACCGAGCGCGAGGCCACTTCGGGGAAGTACAGCTGGCCAACCCAGGCGACATGCCGCTCTTCGAGATAGTTGTTGCCAGCGGTGACTCGGACAGCGACGTGGATGTGCAGCGCGCGTCCGGCATAGAAACCCGGATAGATCGTGGTAAAGCGCACGATGCCTTTCTGATCCGTAAACTGTCCGCCGCGCAGGTACGTATCGTCGTCGGTACGCGGGATCGCGCCGATATCGCCGTCGTCGACTTCCTTGTCCGGATCGATCCTGCTCCAGCCCGAATACGCACCACGCGCATTGCAATGCCAGATATCGACGATGGCGCCGGTGACCGGCTGACCGGTCATCGCATCGACGATCGTCAGTTTCAGCACCAGAGGAATGCCGTCCATGCCTTCACTGATGTTTCGTCTGATCAGTTTCGGGTTTCGAAAATACGGGCCGGCGATCTGTTCGGGTGACAGCAGGCAAGCCGGTTGTGCGGATGTCACCGAGGTGTTGTCGTCCATGACGTTCTCTCTTCCATAAGATGAACGCAGGTTAACGCCGGACGAGCGGCGAGATGCGGTAACTATGTATCGCATGATTTCTATTGTAGGAGCGAAGCTTGCTCGCGATGGACGTCAACGATTAAGAGTGCTAACTGATTAAACGCGTTGCCATGACGTTTTTCGCGAGCAAGCTCGCTCCTACAGGAGGTTTTGTGCGGGCAAAAAAAAACGGTGCACCGACCAAGCGCACCGTTAAAGCCGTAGAACACACAACGAAGTGTCAGGTAAAAACAGATCAGTCCAGCAGCGCCAAGGCCTCGGCAGTGCATTCCTGAATGCGGGCCCAGTCGCCGTTCTTGATCCACTCCGGATCAAGCATCCAGCTACCGCCCACGCACATCACGTTTTTCAACGCCATGTAGCTCTTGATGTTGGCCGGGCTGACGCCACCGGTAGGGCAGAATTTCACTTCGCCGAACGGGCCGCCCAGGGCTTTGATCGCCGCGACGCCGCCGCTGACTTCCGCCGGGAACAGTTTGAAGCGGCGATAGCCCAGACCGTAGCCTTCCATGATGCCCGAGGCGTTGCTGATGCCCGGCAACAGCGGGATCGGACTGTCGACGCTGGCTTCGAGCAAATCACGGGTGATGCCCGGCGTGACGATGAACTGCGAACCGGCAGCTTCCGCGGCGGCCAGCATGTGGCGATCGAGCACGGTGCCGGCGCCGGTCACCAGTTCCGGACGCTGCTCGCGCAGGATCTGGATGGCCTTGAGGCCGAACTGCGAACGCAGGGTCACTTCCAGGGCTGTCAGGCCACCGGCCGCGAGGGCGTCGGCCAGCGGCAGCACGTCCTGTTCGCGAGCGATGGTGATCACCGGCAGAATCCGCGCCTTGGCGCAGAGGCTGTCGATCAGGGCAACTTTGTCCGCCATGGAAACGGTCGGGGATGGGGTTGTCATAGCGGCTGTTCCTTGGCTCATGGGCACCAGTAAATCTCTAACGTAGGTTGCAGAAACGCGCGAATCGGCATGGCGGCGACATCGTCACCGGCCAATGCGGCACTCAGGGTGGTCAGCTTTGACTGACCGGAAATCGATAGAACGGTGTGTTTGGCCGAGGCCAGCAGCGCGCGACTCATGGTCAGGCGCTGATGCGGCACGGTCGGTGCCAGCATCGGGTAGCAACGACGTTTGCCGTCGACCTTCAAGGCGTCGGCCAGGTTCGGGCTGTTCGGGAACAGCGACGCGGTGTGGCCGTCGTCGCCCATGCCCAGTACCAGCACGTCGATAGCAGGCAACTCGGCGAGCAAACGGTCGGCTTGCTCGGCCGCTTGTTCAAGGTTGGCGCTGGCGCTATAGAGGCTCAGAAATTGAGCCTTGGCCGCCAGACCTTGCAACAGGTAACGCTTGAGCAGACCGGCGTTGCTGTCGGCGTGTTCCACCGGCACCCAACGCTCATCAGCCAGGGTCACGACGACCTTGGACCAATCCAGCTTCTGCTTCGCCAGGATCTGGAAGAACGCCACCGGGCTGCGTCCACCGGACACCACCAGCGTCGCGGTCCCGCGAGCGTCGATAGCGTCACTCAGTTGCTTGGCCACATTCAGCGCCAAACCATCGGCCAGCAACACCGGGCTCTTGAACTCATGGGCGCTGACGCCCTGAGGCAGTTTCAAATTAGATATCGCCATACCACGACCTCCCGTCCCGCGTGATCAGAGCAATGGAGCTCATCGGTCCCCAGGACCCGGCCGCGTACGGCTTGGGCGCATCACCGGATTTTTTCCACCCGGCGATCAACTGGTCACACCACTTCCACGCGGCTTCGATTTCATCTTTACGGACAAACAGGTTCTGATTGCCGCGCATCACTTCCAGCAACAACCGCTCGTAGGCATCGGGAATCCGTGCGCTGCGCCAGGTGTCGGAAAAATTCAGCTGCAACGGACCGCTGCGCAGCTGCATGCCCTTGTCCAGGCCTTGCTCTTTGGTCATCACACGCAAGGAAATGCCTTCGTCCGGTTGCAGGCGGATAATCAGCTTGTTGCTGATCTGCAGGCGCTGCTCCGGGGCGAAGATGTAGTGCGACGGTTCCTTGAAGTGGATGACGATCTGCGACAATTTCTGCGGCATGCGTTTGCCGGTGCGCAGGTAAAACGGCACGCCGGCCCAACGCCAGTTGCGGATGTCGGCACGCAGGGCGACGAAGGTTTCGGTGTCGCTCTGGGTGTTGGAATTCGGTTCTTCCAGGTAGCCCGGCACCGGTTTGCCTTCGCTGTAACCGGCGATGTACTGGCCGCGCACCACTTGTGTGGTCAGGCCTTCCGGGCTGATCGGCGCCAGTGCCTTGAGCACTTTGACTTTCTCGTCGCGGATGCTGTCGGCTGACAGGTCGGCCGGCGGGTCCATGGCGATCAGGCAGAGCAGTTGCAGCAGGTGATTCTGGATCATGTCCCGCAGCTGACCGGCCTTGTCGAAGTAACCCCAGCGGCCTTCGATCCCGACCTTCTCGGCCACGGTGATTTCCACGTGGGAGATGTAATTCTGGTTCCACTGGGTTTCGAACAGGCTGTTGGCAAAACGCAGGGCGATGAGGTTTTGAACGGTCTCTTTGCCCAGGTAGTGGTCGATGCGGTACGTGCGGTTCTCCGGGAAGAACTGCGCCACGGCGTCGTTGACCTTGCGCGAGGATTCGAGGTCCGAACCGATGGGTTTTTCCAGCACCACACGGGTGTTTTCGGCCAGACCGACCTTCGCCAGGTTCTCGCAGATCGCACCGTAAACAGCGGCCGGCGTGGCGAAGTAGGCAATCACTCGCTGGGCGCTGCCAGCCATTTCGGCCAGGGCCACATAGTCTTCGGACTTGAGGAAGTCGACATGCAGGTAGGTCAGGCGGGCCAGAAAGCGTTCGACCACCGCTTCGTCCAGCTCTTTGGCGCCGACGTAGCGGCGCAGCTCTGAAGCGATGAACGCCAGATGCTCCTGCTCGCTGCCGGGCTCACGGGCCAGCGCGATGATGCGCGTGTCCTCGTGCAACAGGCCTGCGCCATCGAGTTGATAGAGGGCAGGAAACAGCTTGCGCAAGGCCAGATCGCCAAGCGCGCCGAACAAGGCAAAGGTGCACGGTTCAACCGTAATCGAAGGCATGATGTTTGTTCTTTTATCAAGTTAAGCTACAAATACCTTTTTTCAAGGCATCGCTCAAGAGAAAATGTAGTAATAACCACAACATTTTCGCAAAATACAGATTCCGAGTGGTGGTCGGTCGGAGCCATCAGTAGGATAGGCCACCGCTTGGGGCCGCATCAAAGGCCCAATTTGCATAGCCGAGCCCTTATTTGCATTGCAGAACCTAGGAAATCATATGGACCGCGTGCGAAATTTACTGGAACAGATCCAGAATCGCCTTGAAGACCTGAACAAGGCGGAACGCAAAGTCGCCGAAGTGATCCTGCTCAACCCACAGCAGGCCACCCGGTTCAGCATCGCCGCCCTCGCCCAGGCCTCCAAGGTCAGCGAGCCGACAGTGAACCGTTTCTGCCGCTCGTTCGGCGTCAGCGGCTACCCGGAACTCAAGCTGCAACTGGCCCAGAGCCTGGCCAGCGGCGCGGCGTATGTCAGCCGTGCGGTCGAGGCCGACGACAATCCGGAAGCGTATACCAAGAAGATTTTCGGCAGCGCCATCGCGTCGTTGGACAGTGCCTTGCAAGCCCTGGACCCGAACCTGATCAGCCGCGCCGTCGACCTGTTGATTCAGGCCCGGCAGATCCACTTCTTCGGCCTCGGCGCCTCGGCCCCGGTGGCACTGGATGCGCAGCACAAATTCTTCCGCTTCAACCTTGCCGTCACCGCCCATGCGGATGTGTTGATGCAACGGATGATTGCTTCGGTGGCCCACACCGGCGAGTTGTTCGTGATCATTTCCTACACCGGCCGCACCCGCGAACTGGTGGAAGTGGCGCGTATCGCCCGGGAAAACGGCGCTTCGGTGCTTGGGCTGACAGCCGAAGGTTCGCCGCTGGCCAAGGCCAGTACGCTGAGCCTGAACATTCCGCTGCCAGAAGACACCGACATCTATATGCCGATGACGTCGCGGATCATTCAGTTGACGGTGCTGGATGTGCTGGCGACCGGCATGACGTTGCGCCGCGGTGTGGATTTCCAGCCGCATTTGCGCAAGATCAAAGAGAGTCTGAATGCGAGTCGGTATCCGGTGGGGGATGAGTTCAACTAGCTCCTCTATTGCCTGCCAGGACCTCTTCGCGGGCAAGCCTCGCTCCTACAGATTATCGGCGCTCTCGCGACTGGCGTAATCCTGTAGGAGCGAGGCTTGCCCACGAATGCGTCGGATGCAACACCGCGAATTACGCCCCGACCCTTGCCTGCAAACTCAAATGCGCCTTCTGGCCCGGCGCCAGGCTCAGACTGTCCGTCCCGCCACTCGCGGCCTCCACACAGACAAACTCCGAAATCTCATTCCAGCTCACCCCCAGCAACGGTCGTGAACCCGGGTGCCAGACCACCGTATCCGCATCATCCCCGGTATCAATGCACAATTCCCGCTGCCAGGCGTGATCCTTGAGCTGCAATTCGCCGTCATGCTGGAACACCCGCTGACAGCCGCCCTCCACCCGTAACTCGCCTTCCTGCTGACAAACCTGGCGGTTCAACTGGTCATAACCTTGCGCACCATCGAGCCCAGACAGCGCTATCTCACCAACGTCACCGATACGCCAATAGGCATGCAACGCCTGGCTCAATTGGCACGGCAGGCTGTCCTGATGCTCGGTGCTCAGGCGCAAATCCATGCGTTCGCCAAGGTGGGCATGCAGGTCCACTTGCCAGTCGCACAACTGCAACTGCCAGTGCAGGCGCACGCCATCGTCGTCATGGCTGCTGTCGAGCAGTTTCCAGTCCAGCAACCGCGCCCAGCCATGGGATGGCCACGCGTTTTCGCTCGGATGACGGCCGTACCACGGCCAACACACCGGAACGCCGCCACGAATCGCGCCAACATGCGGCCACTTCGCTGCGCACCAAAGCCAGGGTTTCTGCCCTTTGGGCTGGAAGTGCAGCAATTGCGCGCCCTGCCGACTGAACACCGCCTGACACAGCGGATGATCGATCACCAGCACATCGCGCATCTGATAGCGCTCCCACGCAAACACCGGACGTTCGCGCAAGGATTTGAAGAAGCGTTGTAGCGGATGCTCATGCATGTGCCACGGTCCTGAAAATCATGGGTGTACTCATACTTTTGTGCCCAGTGAACCACTGTGGCGAGGGGGCTTGCCCCCGTTCGGCTGCGAAGCAGTCGTCAAACCATAGTTTGCGGTGTACCTGATACACCGCGCGGTTGCTAATTCTGGGGCCGCTTCGCGACCCAACGGGGGCAAGCCCCCTCGCCACAGCAAGCCCCCTCTCCACAGGTCTTCATAGACCCTACACAAAAAAAAGCGGACAGCCTGGGCTGTCCGCAAAAATGCGCACATAGAGAGGAGCTTATCGCAACAGCGTTAGAACACCGACTGAATTTTCAAGCCAGCCACCAGCGCATTGTCGACTTCATCCACACCGCCCGGGTGAGTGATGTATTGCAGGTTAGGACGCACGGTCAGCCAGTTGGTAACGTGGAAGCCGTAGTTGATCTCGTAGTTGTATTCAGTGTCACGCAATGGCGCAAACCGCGGATCTTCGTACTGGGTGACACCATTGGAGGCATTGACCAACTCGGCGTTTTTCTTCACGTCATCGTTGACATGGATACGGGCGAAACCGATACCGACGTCATCTTTTGGACGCGCATCGAACGGGCCCTTGTACACAAGCATCAGCGACTGGTAGTTGTCGACGATGTTGGTGTCCTTGTCGTGGAACGTGGCGTTCGCCGAAACGGTCAGGCCGCGGCTCTTGTCGCCGTTGTGGTCGGTCAGCTGTTGCTGTGCCACAAACCAGTAGCCGGATTTACTGTCGTGGCTGCGGTAAGCATTGCCGCTGGTGGCCGCGTCATTACCGTTGGCGTCTTCACGAACGTCATCGGCGTTGGCCGTGCTTTTGTAGTAACCGACACGGTATTCGCCCGGCAGGTTGTTCGGGTTAGGCAACCAGACCAGTTCGACCGGCAACACGGTGCCTTTGGTACCACTGCCGCTGAGCTTGAAGCCGTTACCGTGCTCCAGTTGCGACGGGTTCTGGTTGTAGGCGCCGATCTGCGCATAGAACTCAGGCGAGATGTTGTACTTCACGCGGATCGCGGCCTGGCTGACCGGCCAGTTGTACCAGATGTTGGTCGCCCAGTTACCCACTTGGGAACCGCAGAACGCCAGGTTCTGGAACTCGCAAGGGAAGGTGTTGAAGTCTTCGCCTTCGCCGAAGTAACCAGCCTTGACGTCCAGTTTACCGTCGAGGAACTGGTGCTTGATCCACAACTGGGTCAGACGGACCATATGGCCGCGACCGTAGACTTCCTGGGAAGAACTCAAGGTGCCGGCACGCGGGTCGCCGACACGGTCATTGGAGATGTTCTCACCGTTACGGTTGGTCAGCTGGATCTTCGCTTGAGTGTTATCCCAGCCCCACAGCTTTTGCAGATCCAGCGCCACGCCCAGGCCAAACTGGTCGGAGTAACGCGCCGTCTTGTCGTTGTTGTAGCCGCCGTGGAGGTTGCCGCCCACTTCACCGACGTAGTCCATCTTGATGTCGATACCCTGCTCGATAAGCCTGGTCCGTTCGCCACCCCAATCACCGGTCATCCATTCGGAATCGGCGCTGAACGCGTCAGCCGCGTGCACACTGCCGGCCAGCGTCATTGCCGCAATCGCTGACAACTGGCAGATAAGCTGAGCGTTGTTGTTCTTCTTCATCCCTACATCCTCGTTTTATTGTTATTAACTGTTTTTATCTAACGCGGTTACATCGGTTGCGAAGAGCGACAGGCCGCTCACCGCATATCCCCCCCGTAGGAGCGAGCTTGCTCGCGAAAAACCTGAGGACAACGCGTTGATTCAGGCAGCCCACGTCATCGTTAACGTCCATCGCGAGCGAGCTCGCTCCTACAGTTTCTGATCTTCAGCGGCCTTTGAATTGGGCTACATTGGCACTGTGAGCCTCGGCTTTCGGAACACCGGCCACCCCCAGGCGCTCCCCGGTCTTGGCATCAAAAAGCAGCACTTTCGATGGATCGAATTGCAGCGTCAGGGTCTCGCCCACGGCCGGCGCAACGTCCGGCGCCAGGCGGCAGCAGACCTTGGTTTCATTGAGATTGACGAACACCAGCGTGTCGGGACCGGTCGGCTCGGTGACCTGGACTTCAGCGCGAATGGTCGGCAAGCCGTTCGGCTCGCTGCCCGCCAGCACGATCTGTTCCGGGCGCATGCCGAGGATCACTTCGCGGTCTTCCAAACCCGCATCCTGCATGCCCAACGGCAATTCGCAGCGCGCCTGACCGCTGTCGAGCAGCGCCACCAGACGACCGTCCTTGCGCTGCAAGCGCAGGGGAATGAAGTTCATCGGCGGCGAACCGATGAAGCTCGCCACGAACAGGTTGGCCGGGTTGTTGTAGATGTCTTTCGGCGTGCCGAACTGCTGAATGATCCCGTCCTTCATCACCGCCACCTTGTCGCCCAGGGTCATCGCTTCGATCTGGTCGTGGGTCACGTAGACCGTGGTGGTTTTCAGGCGCTGGTGCATCAGTTTCATTTCGGTGCGCATCTCGACGCGCAGCTTGGCGTCGAGGTTGGACAGCGGTTCGTCGAACAGATAAATCTTCGGCCGCCGCGCCAGGGCACGGCCCATCGCCACGCGCTGTTGCTGACCACCGGAGAGCTGACCGGGTTTGCGGCTGAGCAGGTGTTCGATCTGCAACAGCTTGGCGACGCGGGCGACTTCTTCGTCGATTTCGGCGGCCGGCATTTTGCGAATTTTCAGGCCGAAGGCAATGTTGTCGCGCACGCTCATGGTCGGGTACAGCGCATAGGACTGGAACACCATGGCGATGTCGCGATCTTTCGGGCTCATGCCGCTGATGTCAGCGTCATCCACCAGGATCGCGCCGCCGCTGATGTTTTCAAGTCCCGCGATGCAGTTCATCAGTGTGGATTTACCGCAGCCCGACGGACCGACCAGGATCAGGAACTCACCGTCATCGATCTTCAGTTCGATGTTTTTCAGGGTGTCCGGCAAACCGGCGCCGTAGGTCTTGTTGACGTTGCGTAATTCGAGAGTTGCCATGTTTCTACCCCTTGACCGCGCCGGACGTCAGCCCACGCAGGAAATACTTGCCAGCGAATATGTAGACCAGCAGTGTCGGCAGCCCGGCGATCATCGCGGCGGCCATATCAACGTTGTATTCCTTGGCCCCGGTGCTGGTGTTGACCAGGTTGTTCAGGGCCACGGTAATTGGCTGGGCATCGCCACTGGCGAAGACCACGCCGAACAGGAAGTCATTCCAGATCTGGGTGAACTGCCAGATCAGGCAGACCATCACGATCGGGATCGACATCGGCAGCAGGATCTTCCAGAAAATCGTGAAGAAGCCTGCGCCATCCAGGCGTGCAGCCTTGACCAGCGCATCCGGAATGCTCACGTAGTAGTTGCGGAAGAACAGCGTGGTGAACGCCAGGCCATAAACCACGTGCACCAGCACCAGACCGGTGGTGGTGTTGGCCAGGCCGAACTTGCCGAGGGTGAACGAGGCTGGCAGCAGCACGGTCTGGAACGGCAGGAAGCAACCGAACAGCAGCAGGCCGAAGAACAGTTGCGAACCGCGGAAGCGCCACATCGACAGCACGTAGCCGTTCATGGCACCAATGAAGGTGGAGATCAGAACGGCTGGCACGGTGATTTTCACCGAGTTCCAGAAGTAGCCGCCAACGACGTCCCAGGCCTTGATCCAGCCGATGCCGTCAATCACTTGCGGCCAGCTCAGCAGGTTGCCGGTGCGGATGTCTTCCGGGGATTTGAAACTGGTCAGCAGCATCACCACCAGCGGGATCAGGTAGATCGCCGCGGCCAGCAACAACGTTGCGTAAATGGCGATGCGGCTGAAGCTGATACCCGGTTTGCCAAGTTGATTACTCATGGCGCTTGCCTCGCAATTCGGAGTACAGGTACGGCACCAGAATCGCCAGGATCGCGCCGAGCATCATCATGGCGCTGGCCGAACCAATGCCCATCTGGCCACGGCTGAAGGTGAAGGAATACATGAACATCGCCGGCAGGTCGGACGAGTAGCCGGGACCGCCAGCCGTCATCGCCGCCACCAGGTCGAAACTCTTGATCGCGATGTGCGCGAGGATCATGAAGGCGCTGAAAAACACCGGGCGCAGGCTCGGCAGAACGATCTTCAAGTAGATGGTCGGCAGGCTTGCACCGTCGACTTGCGCGGCACGGATGATCGATTGATCGACACCGCGCAGGCCCGCCAGGAACATCGCCATCACAAACCCCGAGGCTTGCCACACGGCGGCGATCACCAGGCAGTAAACCACGCGGTCCTGATCCACCAGCCAGTCGAGACGGAAGCCTTCCCAGCCCCAGTCACGCAGCATTTTGTCCAGGCCCAGGCCCGGGTTGAGCAGCCACTTCCACGCCGTACCGGTGACGATCATCGAGAGCGCCATCGGGTACAGGTAAACGGTGCGGATAAAACCTTCCTTGCGAATGCGCTGGTCCAGCAGCACCGCGAGGAACACGCCCAAGACAAGGCTGATGCCGATGAACATGCCGCCGAACACCGCGAGGTTCTTGCTCGCGACCCACCAGCGATCGTTGTCCATCAGGCGGATGTATTGCTGCAGACCGACCCATTTGTAGCTCGGCATGAAGCTCGAATTGGTAAAGGACAGTACGAATGTCCAGATGATGTAACCGTAGAAACCAACCAACACGATGAGCATGCTTGGCGCGAGTACCAACTTGGGTAACCAGCGTTGCAGCGCATCGAACGGTGAGGCTTTGCTGAAAACCGCCACAGAGCTCATCGGGATAATCCAGGTGAAGAGAAATAAAATCGGCACGGATCTTTGTAGGAGCCGAGCTTGCTCGCGATAGCGGTGTAACAGCCGACATCTGTTTTGAATGTCAGTCCGTCATCGCGAGCAAGCTCGGCTCCTACAAGGGGTCACTCGGTGCCGGGGATTACTGGGCAGCTTTCACAGCCGATGCCAGTTGGGCGCTGGCCTTGGCCGGGTCAGCATCCTTGTCGTTCATGAAGTTGGTGACCACGTCGAAGATCGCGCCCTGCACGGCCAGGGAAGTGGCCATGTTGTGCGCCATGCTCGGTTGCAGGCCGCCGGTCTTCTCGTCCGCCAGGAAGTCTTTGGCGGCCGCTTGAGCGCAGGAATCGAAGCCCAAAGCGCTCATGTCGTTGAGCATGTCGGTGCGCACCGGGATCGAGCCTTTGTTGATGCTGAAGACTTTCTGGAAGTCTTTACCCAGAGCGACCTTGGCCAGGTCCTGCTGAGCGGCGATGTCGCCCTTGCGATCAGCTTTCAACTTGAATACAGCCATCGAGTCGATGTTGTAGGTGAAGGCTTTTTCGGTGCCCGGGAATGGCACGCACTGGTAATCCTTGCCGGCGACTTTCTTGGCCGCGGTCCATTCGCTTTTCGCCCAGTCGCCCATCATCTGCATGCCCGCCTTGCCGTTGATGACGTCGGCGGCAGCGATGTTCCAGTCACGACCGGCGCGGTTCGGGTCCATGTAGCCAGTGAGTTTTTTCAGCTCGGTGAACGACTTGGTCATCTCAGGCCCGGAGAGGGTTTTCTGATCCAGGTCCACCAGGGCTTTTTTGTAACCGTCGGCGCCCATGACCGAGAGCACCACGTCTTCAAACACGGTGCTGTCCTGCCAAGGCTGGCCACCGTGGGCGAGCGCGATGAAGCCGGCGGCCTTGAGCTTGTCGCCAGCGGCGTAGAATTCTTCGAGGGTGGTCGGGGCTTTGTCGATGCCGGCTTTCTTGAACACTTCCGGGTTGATCCACAGCCAGTTCACGCGGTGAATGTTCACCGGAACGGCAACGTAGTCACCTTCGTACTTGACGGTGTCGGAGACTTTCTTGATCAGCAGGTTATCCCAGCCTTCGGACTTGGAAACGTCTTTCAGTGCATCGGTGCTGAGCAGGCCAGTGCTGCCCCACTCCTGGATGTCCGGCCCCTTGATCTGGGCAACGCCCGGCGGGTTACCGGCGACGGCGCGGCTTTTCAGTACGGTCATGGCCGTGGAACCGCCACCCCCGGCGACTGCGCCGTCCTTCCAGGTGAAGCCGTCTTTTTCGACTTGAGCCTTGAGGACGTCGACCGCTGCTTTTTCACCACCCGACGTCCACCAGTGAACGACTTCCACAGAACCTTTGGAGTCGGCGGCAAGGGCACTGAGGGGAAATGCACTGAGGGGAAGCAGCGACGCGAGAGAAATGACAGTAGCGAGGCGAGAAATCGCATTCATCTGGAAGTACCTTTCTTGTTGTTATGCATGCAAGTCTGGTGCTTGCGCTGCATAGGATTTTAAACAGGATTCATCCCTCCACAGGTAACGAAGGGACGCGTGAATGTCACCGCATGGTTACATAGAACCGCTCTGGGACAACCTCGCCAAGGCACTGGCCATGCTCGGCGCCAGCGGCAGGCGCGGTATCAACACGGCTTGCCAGGCATGGTAGAGATCGGGTTTGCCAGCCCAGATATCGGCGCTCGGGCGGTTCTGCGGATCGAGTTCATGGTGCCAACTGCCACCTTCGCGATCGATGAAATGACTGTCACAAAATTCCCAGAACAGCCGGTACCAGGTTTCGTATTGCGCCTCGCCCGTGCATTTGAGCAGCGCGCTGGCGGCGGCGCTGGCTTCGCAATGGGTCCAGTGCAAACGATGGCGAACCACTGCGCGGTTGTCCCAATCGAGGGTGTAGACAATCCCGGGCAGCCCGTCGACATCCCAGCCGTGACGGCAGTTGTGCTCGAAGAGTTTTTGCGCGTCGGTGACGAGCCAGCCCGGTGTCAGCATCCCCGCCTGCACCCGCGCCGCTTCGAGGTGCAGCAATAGCCGCGCCCATTCGAAACCGTGGCCCGGCGTGGTGCCGTAAGGACGAAAACCGTCGGCCGGGTTGTCGTGGTTGTACTCGCGCAACGGCTGCCAGTCGCGGTCGAAATGCTCGACCACCAGATAATCGTTAGCGGCGGCGTGACCATGGATCACGCGCTCGACGATCCGTTGCGCGCGGCACAACCAACGGTTGTCTTCAGTGACATCGGCCAGGGCGAGGAAGGCTTCGGTGGCGTGCATGTTGCTGTTGGCGCCGCGATAGCGTTCTTCTTCACTCCAGTCGCGGTTGAAGGATTCGCGCATCGCGCCCTCCTCCTCGCTCCAGAAATGCGTGTCGATGATACTGATCGCGTCATCGAGCAAGGCTTGCGCGCCGGGACTTTGCGCGACCACCGCAGAGCTGGCCGCCAAGGCGACAAACGCGTGCAGGTACGCCGCTTTGCCGGTGTTGCCGTCGCGGTGTTCGGGGGCGGCGAACCAGCCACCGTATTCGGCATCCTTTAATGGGCCGCTGAGGGCCTGGACGCCGTGATCCACCAGCTCGGCGAAACCCGGCAGGCCCTGGATGTGCGCCATGGCAAAGCTGTGGGTCATGCGCGCGGTGTTCATGGTTTCGGCGTGGGCGTTGGCTGGGAGCCGGCCTTTTTCATCGAGATTGCCGAAGCCTTCGGGGAGCTTCGACGCCTTGGCAAACGCCAGCAGGCGCAGGCCTTCGGCGACGAGCCATTGCTGATGGGCCGGTGCGTTCAGCCAACTGCTGAAGGCGGCTTGGAAGGTGTCCATGGGGTGCCTTTTTTGTTGTTATGACTGCGGGCAGTCTAAACAACGGGCGGGGGTGGGCTTGTAACGAAGGGGGCGAGTTATGTCACCGGTTTGTGACAGTCAAATTTTGTGGTCAGTGAGTACGTGTGGCGAGGGGGCTTGCCCCCGTTGGACCGCGAAGCGGTCCCAAAACAGTCACCACGGTTTACCTGAAGAAATGAGTTTTCAGGTTTGGCGACTGCTTCGCAGCCGAACGGGGGCAAGCCCCCTCGCCACAGGGTCAGTGTCAATCAACCGAACGAGGCAACTGCAACGTCACCCTTAACCCACCTTCACGCAAATTCTGCAAGCTGACTTCCCCGCCATGGCTATGGGCAATATTGCGCGCAATCCCCAGCCCCAACCCATAACCCTGCTGCTGCCCGGCCAGGCGAAAGTGTGGATCGAACACCTGCTCCAGCCGCTGCTCCGGCACACCCGGCCCTTCGTCGTCGACATGCAGGACAAACGCGTTCTCGTCGTCATCGATATGCAAGTGCGCGTTCTGCCCGTACTTCAGGGCATTGTCGATCAGGTTGCCGATGCAGCGCTTGAGCGCCAGCGGTTTGCCCGGATACGCCGCCAGTGCGCGGCCCTGCTGGGTCACGCGACCATTGCCGTTGGGCGCCAGATACGGCTCCACCAGGCAATCGAGCACATGGTTAAGATCCACCGGCTCGATGTTTTCGTGGATGTCGGTGTCTTTCACGCATTGCAACGCGCCTTTGACCAGCAGCTCCAGTTCATCCAGATCACGGCCGAACTTGGCTTGCAGCTTTTCGTCTTCGAGCAACTCCACCCGCAGTCGCAGCCGGGTAATCGGCGTGCGCAAATCATGGGAAATCGCGCTGAACAACTGGCTGCGTTCAGTCAGGTAACGGCTGATGCGTTCGCGCATGGCATTGAAGGCGCGGCCCACTTCAACCACTTCACTGCCGCCGCCCTCCGCCACCGGCTCGACTTCGGCGCCAAGGGACATGTCCCGCGCAGCACGCGCCAGGCGCTTGAGCGGCCGGCTCTGCCAGTGCACCAACAGGCCGATGAACAACAGCAAAAAGCCGCTGGTGAGGACGATGAACCAGACTTGCTGTGCCGGCAGACCCTGCTCTTCAAGGCTGGTGTAGGGCTCGGGCAACAGCGAGGCGATGTACAGCCACTCGCCCGGCGCCATCTGGATTTGCGTGACCAGCACCGGCGGATTCACCGGTTCCAGGGTCAATGCGTAATGCGCCCAGGAGCGCGGTAATTCATCGAGTTTCAGGCCGCCGTTGAAAATCCGCAAATCCTCGGGGCTGACGAACGTCACCGAAATATCCGTGTCCTGCCCCAGCGACTGGCGCAGCACTTCATCCACCGCTTTGAGCACCGCTTCTTTGCGCGGGGTGATCGGCAGCACTTCCATGCCCAGGGGTTTGTCGTTTAGGGTCACGACAAAACGGGTGCCGCCCATGCTGCGCAATTGGTCGAGCACCAGCGGTCTGAATGCGACCGGTAAAGAGCGAAAGTAACTGACGCTGGCGGTCATCGAATGGGCGAGGCTGCGGGCGCTGGTGACCAGGCCTTCAAGCTGTGTGGCGCGCAGTTGCGAGACCCAGATCACGCTCGACAGCGCTTGGGCGAACAGCACCGCCAGCAGGGT
Organism: Pseudomonas sp. LBUM1651; assembly: GCF_059716135.1. Lineage (NCBI taxonomy): Bacteria > Pseudomonadati > Pseudomonadota > Gammaproteobacteria > Pseudomonadales > Pseudomonadaceae > Pseudomonas > Pseudomonas sp. LBUM1651. The sequence goes on from NZ_CP166805.1 coordinate 4,795,831, forward strand.
CAGCAACAACATCCGCCCGAGCAGCGAACGTGGCACTGGCACCTTTGCCGCGAGCTTGCGGAAAAACTCAGTGACCATTGCTGGCAACCACATTGGCTGCCAGTTGGTAACCACTGCCGCGCACGGTGCGGATCAGCCGTGGCGGTTTTTCCGTATCGCGCAGACGTTGGCGCAAACGGCTGACCGCCATGTCGACGATCCGGTCCAGCGGCATCAGATCACGGCCACGGGTAGCGTTGCCGATGGTGTCGCGGTCGAGGATTTCCTGCGGGTGATCGAGGAACAGTTTCAGCAGGGCGAAATCGGCGCCGGAGAGAATCACTTCCTCGCCGTCGATGTGGAACAGCCGATGGCTGACCATGTCCAGCCGCCAGTCATCGAAGGCCAGCACTTCGCTGCCGGAACGCTCCTGACCGAACTGCGCGCGGCGCAACAAGGCTTTGATCCGCGCCTGCAATTCACGGGGGCTGAAGGGTTTGCCGAGGTAGTCGTCGGCGCCCAGCTCCAGACCGATGACGCGGTCGGCTTCGTCGGAGCTGGCAGTAAGCATGATGATCGGCACCTGCGCCTGACGCGGGTGCTGGCGAATCCAGCGGCAGAGGCTGAAGCCGTCTTCGTCGGGCAGCATCACGTCGAGGATCACCAGATCGCTCGGCGCGTCGTTCATGGCCTGGCGGAAACCGGCGCCGTCGGGCGTGGTACGCACCTGAAAACCCGCGCGAGTCAGGTAGGTGTCCAGCAACTCGCGTATCTCTTGATCGTCATCGACCAACAAAATCGACTTGTTGACTGAGCTCACGGGGCGGCGTCCTTGTTGTTTGAATTGGGCGGATTATGCCTGATCGTTCAGAGATCTATGTTGTCTGTGCGGGCCCCATCGCGAGCAAGCTCGGCTCCTACAGGGTGGCAGCGGTCACATGAACACCGAAAACCTGTAGGAGCAAAGCTTGCTCGCGATGAAGGCGGCGCGGTTTCAGGCCTGGTCGAGCGCCACACCCGCACCCACCAACCCGGAATACGGCGCCGTCACCAGCCACACCGGTATCCCCTTGAAGTAATCGCTCATGCAGCCCTTGTCGGCAAAGCACCGGGCGAAACCGCTTTCAACAAAGAAATCGGCAAACCGCGGAATCACCCCACCGACGATAAACACACCACCACGTGCACCGGTGGTCAACACGTTGTTACCCGCCACGCGCCCGAGCCAGCAGCAGAACTGCTCCAGCACTTCCAGCGCAATCGGATCACCCGCCAGACCGGCCGCGGTGATCGCTTCCGGCGTTTCGAGCACCGGCTCATGCCCGTCCACCGCACAAATCGCCCGATAGACTCGCGGCAAGCCGCTGCCACTCAACGCTGTTTCAGCGCTGACATGCCCGATTTCGTTGAAGATGTGCTGCCACAGTTGAGTTTCACGCGGGCTGCTCAACGGCAAATCGACGTGACCGCCCTCGCCCGGCAACGCAGCAAAGCGGCCCTCGCCCAGGTCGAGCAAGGTGCCGACGCCCAGGCCCGTGCCCGGACCAATCACCACCGCCGGCCGCAACGGTTCCGGCGTGCCTTCGCAAACCACGCGGAATTCGCCCGGCTGCAAGCGCGTCATGCCCAGCGCCATCGCCGAGAAGTCGTTAACCAGCAGCAGTTGATCGACCTGCAAGGTCTGGCAAAACGCCTTGCGGCTGAGGCGCCAGTGATTGTTGGTGAACTTGAATTCATCGCCGCTCACGGGGCCGGCCACCGACAGGCACACAGAACCGATCGAACCCAACGCCAGACCGAGCCCGCTCAGGTAGAGCGCAATCGCCTCTTCCGGGCTGGCGTGGTCGGCCGTCGCCAGCACCTGGACAGATTCCAGCTGCTGGTTTTTCCACAACGCGAAACGTGCGTTGGTCCCACCGATGTCACCGACCAAAGCCAGTTTCAATTAAGCGTCTCCAGGGCAGAAGTAAAGGCGCTGGCGCCCTGCTCTGCGGAGCTGAAAGCCATGCGCATGAAACCAAACAGCTCGCGACCGCTGCCAATGTTGTTACCCAACAGGCCCTTGGCAGGTTCGCGCGCGGCGAATTCGTCGGCGTCCACCTTAAGCTCCAGGGTGCCTTTGACGCCATCGACGCGGATGATATCGCCCTCTTGCACGCGCGCCAAAGCGCCGCCCACATACGCTTCAGGGCTGACGTGAATCGCCGCCGGGATTTTCCCCGAGGCGCCGGACATGCGCCCGTCGGTGACCAGCGCGACTTTGAAGCCGCGATCCTGCAGCACACCGAGGAACGGCGTCATTTTGTGAAGTTCCGGCATGCCGTTGGAGCGCGGGCCCTGGAAGCGCATCACCGCGACAAAATCTTTCTCCAGCAAACCGGCCTTGAACGCATCGGCCAGATCCTGTTGATCCTGGAACACCATCGCTGGCGCTTCGACGACCTGGTTTTCCAACGCGACCGCCGAAACTTTCATCACGCCACGACCGAGGTTGCCTTCCATCACGCGCAAACCGCCTTCCGGCGAGAACGCACGCGCCACCGGACGCAGGATGTTTTCGTCGAGGCTTTCAATCGGGCCTTCGCGCCAGACCAGTTCGCCGTTATCGAGGAACGGTTCTTTGGTATAGCGGCTCAGGCCGTGGCCGAGCACGGTGTTGACGTTTTCGTGGAGCAACCCGGCTTCCAGCAGTTCGCGAATCAGGAACGACATGCCGCCCGCGGCCTGGAAGTGGTTGATGTCGGCTTTACCGTTCGGGTAGACGTGGCTCAGGGTCGGCACGACTTCGGAGAGGTCGGCCATGTCCTGCCAGGTCAGTTGAATACCCGCTGCCATGGCGATGGCCGGCATGTGCAGCGTGTGGTTGGTCGAGCCGCCGGTGGCGTGCAGCGCCACGATCGAGTTGACCAGCGAGCGCTCGTCGACGATTTCGCCGATGGGCATGAAGTCGCCGTTCTGCTTGGTCAGGCGCGTGACCTGGTGCGCCGCTTCGCGAGTCAGGGCATCGCGCAACGGCGTGTTCGGGTTGACGAAAGAGGCGCCCGGCAAGTGCAGGCCCATGACTTCCATCAGCAACTGGTTGGTATTGGCGGTGCCGTAAAACGTGCAGGTGCCAGGGCTGTGGTAGGACTTCATCTCCGATTCCAGCAGCTCTTCGCGCGAGGCCTTGCCTTCGGCGTAACGCTGACGCACATCGGCTTTCTGCTTGTTGGAAATGCCCGAGACCATCGGCCCGCCCGGCACGAAAATCGTCGGCAGATGACCGAACCGCAGCGCGCCCATCATCAGGCCCGGCACGATCTTGTCGCAGATGCCGAGCATCAGCGCGCCATCGAACATGTTGTGGGAAAGGGCCACAGCGGTGGACATCGCGATCACTTCCCGGCTCGGCAGGCTCAGTTCCATGCCCGGCTCGCCTTGGGTCACGCCATCGCACATGGCCGGGGTGCCACCGGCGAACTGGCCGACGGAGCCAATCTCGCGCAGGGCTTTTTTGATCTGTTCAGGGAAGACTTCGTACGGCTGGTGCGCCGAGAGCATGTCGTTATATGACGAAACAATCGCGATGTTGGCGGAGTTCATCATCCGCAGGCTGTTCTTGTCTTCGGTGCCGCAACCGGCCACGCCATGGGCGAAGTTGGCGCATTGCAGCTTGCCGCGCATCGGACCGTCGCTGGCCGCACCGCGAATGAGCGCAAGGTAAGCCTCGCGGGTTGCGCGGCTGCGGGCGATAAGCCGTTCGGTGACCTCAAGGACGCGGGGATGCATGTGTAGAACTCCAGGCTAACGGATGTGGCGACCTGATTGTCTATGCTGAACAAGAGCCGTTGTTGTTGGGATGACAGACGGTTTTCTTGATCGGTCGGACCAGTTGATTCAGGTCACTCGTTGTAGATTGAACAAAATATTGCCATTAAAAAGGCTTGTTTTCTATTTTTATGCGAATAATCTTGTAATTCCAACAACAAAACGACGGCGGCCCTGTTAAATGACTCTTCGAATCGCAATCAATGGTTTTGGCCGAATTGGCCGCAACGTCCTGCGCGCACTGTATACCCAAGGCTATCGTCAAGATTTGCAGATCGTTGCCATCAACGATCTGGGCGACAGCGCGATGAACGCTCATCTGCTCAAGTACGACACCGTTCACGGCACGTTCGATGCCGATGTCCAGCACGATCAGGAAAGCCTGACCGTCAACGGCGACCGTATTTCCGTCAGCGCGATTCGTAACCCGGCCGACCTGCCCTGGGCCGCTGAAAAGATCGATGTCGTGTTCGAATGCACCGGTTTGTTCACCGACCGGGCCAAAGCCGCTGCGCATATTACGGCCGGCGCACGCAAAGTGATCATCTCGGCCCCGGCCAAAGGCGCCGACGCCACTGTGGTTTATGGGGTGAACCACGACATTCTGCGCCAATCCCATCAGATTATTTCAAACGCGTCGTGCACCACCAACTGCCTGGCCCCTGTGGCTCAGGTGCTGCACCGCGAGCTGGGCATCGAAAGCGGCCTGATGACCACGATTCACGCCTACACCAACGATCAGCACCTGACTGACGTCTACCACGTCGATCCGTACCGCGCCCGCTCCGCCACTCAGAACATGATCCCGAGCAAGACCGGCGCCGCTGAAGCGGTCGGCCTGGTGCTGCCGGAACTGGCAGGCAAACTGACCGGCATGGCCGTGCGTGTTCCGGTGATCAACGTCTCGCTGGTGGACCTGACCGTGCAGCTGAAACGCGAAGCGTCGGCCGATGAAGTGAACGCGCTGCTCAAGGAAGCCAGCCAGCATTCGAAAATTCTGGGCTACAACACCCTGCCGCTGGTCTCCAGCGACTTCAACCACAACCCGCTGTCGTCGATTTTCGACGCCAACCACACCAAATCCAGCGGCAAGCTGCTCAAGGTCCTGGCCTGGTACGACAACGAATGGGGCTTCTCCAACCGCATGCTCGATAACTGCCTGGCGCTGTGCAACGCGGAGTAACTCTGCGCCTGGGCCACCGCTATCGCCAGCAAGCCGGCTCCTACAAGGTTGCGTCATACACGATTCCTGTAGGAGCCGGCTTGCTGGCGATAGCGTCCTCAGGATCACCCACGCAAATCGCCTGTGGAACATCCCATGATCGGAATCAGCTTTACACAGAAGACCGTGGCGGCGCGCAAGCGTATCGCCCTGGTCGCCCATGATCACTGCAAGGTGTTTTTGCTGGACTGGGCCGAGCGGCACAAAGACAAGCTCGCGCAACATGAGCTGGTTGCCACTGGCACCACGGGGTTGTTGTTGCAACAACGCCTCGACCTGCCGGTGGAAAGCATGATCAGCGGCCCATTGGGTGGCGACCAGCAACTCGGCGCGCGAATCGCCGAGCAGCGGGTCGACATGCTGGTGTTCTTCTGGGACCCGTTCGAACCGCAGCCCCACGACCCGGACATCAAGGCGTTGCTGCGGGTCGCGGCGGTCTGGAACATTCCGGTGGCCTGCAACGAATGCAGCGCCGACTACCTGCTCAGCAGCCCGTTGATGGATCAGGCGCACTCACAGCGCATCCCCGATTACGCGACGTATCTGCTGGGCCGGGCATAAACCTTCACAAATCAATACTTGACCACTCGAGCGGATGATAAGCATTATCATTCGCTCGAAATGGATCAGGTCTTCCCGTGAGTCAATCGCCCCGCCTCGCAGCCGTTCCTGATCAAGCGTGCGGTTGGCCTGGGCCTGAGCGAAACCTTCGGCGCCCGTCACCTCGGCGAACCGGCCGGTGGCCGCGCTGAAGGCTGGAAAAGCTTCGTCAAGACCCTGGATGGTCTGGAGCTCACTGCCCAGGAAGAAGCGGAACTGGATAAAGGCGCCATTGCTGCGTTCAACCGCTTTACTGTTCTGCTGGAACAGGCCTACGCCACCACCCCCGAACTCGCCTGAAAACACCGTACCAAGGAGCAAGGCTTGCCCGCGAAGAACGATAACGCGGTCTGCCTGAAAAACCGCGGCGCATTCTTCGCGGGCAAGCCTTGCTCCTACAGGGTAAGCGTCGACCTTATGACTAGCTCCTCCTCAAATCTCGCCCGTATCCTGTTCGGCCTTCTGGCCTACATCAGCCTCGCCATCGGCCTGATCGCCATCGTCGTGCCCGGCCTGCCCACCACCGAGTTCATCCTGCTGGCCGCCTGGGCCGCGACCAAGAGTTCGCCGCGCCTGAGTGCCTGGCTGGAAAACCATCTATTGTTCGGTCCGATCCTCAGCAACTGGCGCAATGGCAAGATCGTCGCGCGTCGCGCCAAGGTCAGCGCCACCGTCAGCATGCTGCTGTGCGCCGGACTGATGTGGGTCATGCTCGATCATGACTGGCCGGTTTACCTCGCCATCGCCGGCATGAGCCTGGGTAATCTGTGGATCTGGTCGCGACCGGAATCAGCGCCGCAACCCGCCTGAAGCACACCGCGATTTTTCCCGTTTTACGCCGCTTTTCGGCACATTTTTCCGCGCAAACGTTCAACCATGACCGTTCGTCGGAGCCACCATCATGCATCCCCGCCCCTCGCCGATTGCAGTGAATGGCGCTGAATGGACTTGGCGAACCGAAGGGTCGACCTCGACCCAAAGCCAACACCTCATTCATTCGCGAGTTCGTCCTATGTTCGACTCTCTGTCCATCCGCCTGAAAATCGTTCTGCTCTCCGGTCTCTGCCTGCTGGGCGTGGTCGTCCTGATCGTCAGCATGAACTTCTACCAGACCAACCAGAACGATGAACTGGTCAGCGCCTCCAGCAGCAAAATGCTCACCGACAGTGTGCAGGACCTGCTTCAGGCCAAGGCCGCCGAGCAGGCGGTGCGGGTGCAGAAGACGTTCGGCGAAAGCCAGCTGGTGGTGACTGCCCTGGCGGACCAGATCAAGGACATGCGCAACATGGCCGCCAAGCGTTCGCTTGAGGCCGGTGCCCTGCGTGAAGAGTTGAACCAGAGCCTGAAAACCGCGTTCGAGCGCAACAGCAAGGTGCTGGGGATCTGGCTGGCGTTCGAGCCCAACGGCCTGGACGGCAAGGACAGCGAGTTCGCCAATGACGCTGCCCGCCAGTCCAACGAAGCCGGTCGTTTCGCCAGTTACTGGAGCCGCGCCGGCGGTACCGCGCTCAACACGATCATGGTCGAAGACGACATGACCAAAACCACCTTGAGCCTCAGCGGCACCCCTTACAACAGCTGGTACACCTGCCCTCGCGACAGCAAGCGCACCTGCCTGCTGGACCCGTATGCCGACACCGTCGGCGGCAAGGAAATGCTGATGACCACCATTTCCGTTCCGCTGCTGGTGGACGGCAAATCCATCGGCGTGGTCGGCGTGGACATTGCCCTCGACGCCCTGCAGGCCGCGGCGGTCGATTCCCAGCGCGATCTGTTCAACAGCGCCGGACACATGCTGATTGTCTCCGGCAGCGGCGTGCTCGCCGGTTACAGCGTGGACGCGAGCAAGGTCGGCAAAAGTATCGGCGACACCCTGGGTGCAGAGGGCAAGGATGTCCTGCAATTGCTCAGCGGTGGCGCACCGAAAATCCTCGAACAAGGCGACTTGATTCGTGCGGTGTACCCGGTCAGCCCGATCAGCGATTCCAAAGCCTGGGGCGTGGTGATCGACCTGCCGAAACACGTGCTGCTGGCCGATTCGGTGAAGCTGCAAGCAGTACTAGATGACGCCCAGCAAAGCGGCACGATCAAAGCAGTGCTGGTGGCCGTCGCTGCCGGCCTCGTCGGTCTGTTGCTGATCTGGCTGACGGCATCGGGCGTGACCCGTCCGATTAACAGCGTGGCCGAGATGCTCAAGGCGATTGCCAGTGGCGACGGCGACCTGACGCAGCGTCTGCACTACAGCAAGAAAGATGAACTGGGCGAACTGGTCAGCTGGTTCAACCGCTTCCTCGACAAGCTGCAACCGACCATCGCCCAGATCAAACAGAGCATCACCGACGCCCGTGGCACCGCCGACCAGTCTTCTGAAATCGCCCGCCAGACCAGCGAAGGCATGCAGGTGCAGTTCCGCGAAATCGACCAGGTGGCCACTGCCTCCAACGAAATGAGCGCCACCGCCCACGACGTCGCCAACAGCGCCTCGAGCGCGGCCAACGCGGCCAAAGGTGCGGATCAATCGGCCCGCGATGGCATGTCGATCATCGAACGCAGCACTCGCGACATCAATCAACTGGCCGACGAAGTCAGCAAGGCTGTCACCGAAGTCGAAGCGTTGGCGGTCAACAGCGAGCAGATCGGTTCGGTGCTGGAAGTCATCCGCAGCATCGCCGAACAGACCAACTTGCTGGCGCTCAACGCCGCCATCGAAGCGGCCCGTGCCGGGGAAAGCGGTCGCGGCTTTGCGGTGGTGGCCGACGAAGTGCGCAATCTCGCCAAACGCACCCAGGATTCGGTGGAAGAAATCCGCCTCGTCATCGAACGTATCCAGACGGGCACCCGCGGCGTGGTCGCCACCATGCATTCGAGCCAGACCCAGGCCCACAGCAACGCCGGGCAGATCCAGCAAGCAGTGCAAGCCTTGAGCAAAATCAGCGACGCAGTCACCGTGATCAGCGACATGAACCTGCAAATCGCCAGCGCCGCCGAACAGCAAAGCGCCGTGGCCGAAGAGGTCAACCGCAACGTCTCGGCGATCCGCACCGTCACCGAAACCTTGACCGGCCAGGCCACCGAATCGGCGCAGATCAGCAGCCACCTCAACGCCTTGACCAACCACCAGATGAAATTGATGGATCAGTTCCGGGTTTAAAGTTGCACCACTGCCCCCTGTGGGAGCGAGCCTGCTCGCGAAAGCGATGTCACATCCAACAGAGATGTTGCCTGACACACCGCCATCGCGAGCAGGCTCGCTCCCACAAGGGGATTTTCATCCGGGCGGGCAGTTTTTTGATCTATGATCAGGCCCTCTTCCGGAGGGCCTTCGATGACTGATTTACTCACGTCCATTCAAGCCGCACTCGGCTTGCCCCGCATCCCGATTCCGTTCACCTCGAGTGGCGCCCTGCCCTCGGCGTTTGCCGTCACCGACCTCGCCTGCGCCAGCATCGCCGCCGCCGGCCAGGCTGCCAGCGAATTACTGCAGCAACAAACCGGTCGCTTGCCCAACCTTGAAGTCGACCGGCGTCTGGCCTCTTTCTGGTTCGCAACGTCGATCCGCCCCGTCGGCTGGAGCGTTCCACCGCTGTGGAACCCGGTTGCCGGCGACTATGCGACCAAGGATGGCTGGATCCGCCTGCACACCAACGCACCTCATCATCGTGCCGCCGCCGAAAGCGTGCTCGGCGCGTGTGCCGACCGCGGAGACGTGGCGAGCAAGGTTGCGCAATGGGCGAAAAGTGATCTGGAGCAGGCCGTGGTCGACGCCGGTGGCTGCGCCGCCGAAATGCGCACCTGGGAACAATGGCAAACCCATCCCCAAGGCCAGGCCGTGAACGCCGAGCCGTTGATTCAGTTCAGCGCCGGTAACCCGCAACAGCCGAAACTGTGGAAAGGTTCGGTGGCGCAACCGCTGGCCGGGATCAAGGTGCTGGACCTCACTCGCGTGCTCGCGGGGCCCATCGCCAGTCGTTTTCTCGCAGGCCTGGGCGCCGATGTCTTGCGTATCGACCCACCGACCTGGAACGAACCGGGCGTGGTGCCGGAAGTCACGTTGGGCAAGCGCTGCGCAAGGCTGGACCTGCACAACCATGACGATCGGGCCGTGTTCGACAGGCTGCTCAAGGACGCCGACATTTTGCTCCACGGCTACCGCGCCGACGCATTGGAAAGGTTGGGTTACGGTGTCGCCGAGCGTCAAAAACTGGCGCCAGGCCTGATTGATGTGTGCCTCAACGCCTACGGCTGGAGCGGGCCATGGCAGAACCGTCGCGGCTTCGACAGCCTGGTGCAGATGAGCAGCGGGATCGCCGAGGCGGGGATGCAGTGGAAGAAAACGGATAAGCCGACGCCCTTGCCGGTGCAGGCGCTGGATCATGCCACGGGGTATTTGATGGCGGCTGCGGCGATCACGTTGTTGGGACGGGGAGGATCGGCGCGATTGTCGTTGGCGCGGACGGCGAAGTTGTTGATTGAAAATGGCGCAGGAACAACCGAGGCCTTGCGGGCAGAGGATGAAAACGATCAGGGCCTGTTGGTAGAGCAGACGCCATGGGGTCCGGCGCATCGGTTGCAAGTGCCGCTGAAGATCACCGGAACGCCATTGCAGTGGGCAATTCCGGCTTCCGAATTGGGTTCCCATCGCGCGCAGTGGTGGTGACCGTTCTGGCCCCATCGCCAGCAGGCTGGCTCCCACAGTGAATCTGCATCGTTCACAAAACCTGTGGAAGCCAGCCAAACCAAATCATCAAAATCAAGACAGTTGCCCCACAGCGGATTTATGTCGATCACAAAACCTGTGGGAGCCAGCCTGCTGGCGATGAGGCCGGAACAAACAACTCAATCCATCCGGCTCAGCGATGTCCAAAGAAGCTGCGCCGCATACCCTCGAAAAGGTCGCCAGTCCTGAGCCCGCGCCGACAACTCCCGAGCCGTCACCCGCTCACCTTCAAGCGCCGCCAGTGCATTGATTAACCCCACATCCCCCGACGGAAACGCATCCATCTCCCGCAACTGCCGCAACGCAATGTACTGCGCCGTCCAGTCGCCAATCCCGTGCAACGCCAGCAACCGCGCCACACCGCCCTCACGCCCCGGTTCAAACAGCAACGGATCATCGAGCAACGCCCGGGCCACACCCGACAACGTCCGGCCACGACTTTTCGGCATGCCCAGCGTCGCCAGATCCGCCTTCACCAAAACGGCCGTCTCAGGAAACACAGACGTGACACCGGGCAAAACAGACGTCAAAGGCTGCCCATACTGCGCTACCAGTTTCCCCGCCAACCGGATCGCCGCGCTCACCGTAATCTGCTGGCCCAACACCGCACGGATCGCCAGTTCCAGACCGTCCCATGCCCCCGGAACCCGCAACCCCGGCCGCTCGGCAATCAACCGCGCCATCAACGGATCAGTCTTCAACGGCCGATGGATCGTCGGCAGGTCCGCATCCAGATCAAACATCCGCCGCAGCCGCACAACGATCTCCGGCACTGCCGCCGCGTCAGGAAAACCCAGCATCACCTCCAGTGCATCACCCGCCACGGGCCCGATCGAAAACGTGCCGTGAACACCGTTCAACCCGATGCTGCGCGAATACACGCCATCGACCACCGTCTCCATCCCGACCACGGCCCGCGCCGACAAAAAACCCAGCATCGCCGGCCAGTCATAGGGCGGCTGGTACTCCAGCAACAACCTCACAGCGACAGCAAGCCGCTGTACAAACCGTACGCCGCCAGCCCCGCACCGGTGATCACGCAGGTAAAAATCCCTTTCTCGATATGAGTGAACAACGGTTCACCCTGCTCATGTTTGGCCTTGACGAACAAAATCACCCCCGGTGCGTACAGCAACGCCGACAGCAGCAAATACTTCACCCCGCCGGCGTACAACAGCCACACCGCATAACTCAGCGCGATGCCGCCAATCAGCAAGTCTTTGGTGCGCTCCGCCGACGCGTGTTCGTAGGTTTCACCCCGCCCGCTCAACAGCACCGCATACGCCGCCGACCACAGATACGGCACCAGAATCATCGACGACGCGAGGTAGATCAGGCTGGTGTAAGTGCCAGCGGAAAACAGCGTGATCAGCAGGAAGATCTGGATCATCACGTTGGTCAGCCACAGCGCATTGACCGGCACATGATTGGCGTTTTCCTTTTTCAGGAAGGCCGGCATGGTTTTGTCTTTCGCCGTGGCGAAGAGAATCTCGGCGCACAGCAACGCCCAGGACAACAGTGCACCAAGCAGCGAAATCGCCAGGCCAATGCTGATCAACAAAGCGCCCCAAGGCCCGACGATGTGTTCCAGCACCGCCGCCAGCGACGGGTTCTGCAGGTTGGCCAGTTCCGGCTGACTCATGATCCCCAGCGACAACACATTCACCAGCACCAACAGTGCCAGCACGCCGAGAAAACCGATGACCGTCGCCCGTCCGACATCCGAACGTTTCTCCGCCCGCGCTGAATAGACGCTGGCGCCTTCGATGCCGATAAACACGAACACGGTCACCAGCATCATGTTGCGCACCTGATCCATGACGCCGCCGAAATTCGGATTGCTGCGGCCCCAGATGTCACGGGTGAAGATGTCGGCCTTGAACGCCACGGCGGCGATGACGATGAACATGATCAGCGGCACGATCTTGGCCACGGTGGTCAGCTGATTGATGAACGTCGCTTCCTTGATTCCGCGCATCACCAGGAAATGCACGGCCCATAACAGCACCGACGCGCAGCCAATGGCGATGGGCGTGTTGCCCTGGCCAAACACGGGAAAGAAATAGCCGAGGGTGCTGAACAGCAAAACAAAATAGCCAACGTTGCCCAGCCAGGCGCTGATCCAGTAACCCCACGCGGACGAGAAACCCATGTAGTCACCGAACCCTGCCTTGGCGTAGGCGTACACCCCGGAATCCAGTTCGGGTTTGCGATTGGCCAGCGTCTGGAACACGAAGGCCAGGGTCAGCATGCCCACCGCAGTGATCGCCCAACCGATCAATATCGCGCCGGCATCGGCTCGGGCGGCCATGTTCTGCGGCAAGGAAAAAATCCCGCCGCCAATCATCGATCCCACCACCAGCGCGATCAGCGCACTCAGGCGAAGTTTTTGCGTCGGTTGCGACATCCCAGCGTCTCCTTTTTCCATTGCGCTGACCCCTGTGGCGAGGGAGCTTGCTCCCGCTGGGTTGCGAAGCGACCCCAAAAAAGGGACTGCTGCGCAGTCCAGCGGGAGCAAGCTCCCTCGCCAAAAAGGGATAACTGTAACTAAATAGGTAAACAGAAATAACGTTTATTAATTGATGGCAATTTGCGTCTTTTATTTATAGCCGATGCTTCTAAAGCCGCAGCCGGTAACAGCAGTTTTGTGTGTTGATCCTAATAAATCAATTCAGTACTGAAACAGCCGTCAAAAATTTGCGGAAACCGGAAAACGAACTAGCTTAAAAACTCCAAGTAATACGCTCTATTCCTGAATGATCTGGCCGAGGCCTCTGGACAGGGCTTTTCCGGCAATACCGTTATGCCCGGGAAAGATTCATAAGTCTTTCATTAACAATGGAATGTGCCCATGCACTGATCTATGTCAGCTGATTGAATGGCTAACAGAATTAATCTGTCGTCTCTTTTCTCCTGCATTGGAGTCATGCAATGTCTGAATCCCCCGGAAAACTGAAACTCGGTGCACTGGTTGCGTTGGTTGTCGGCTCAATGATTGGTGGCGGGATCTTCTCTTTGCCCCAGAACATGGCCGCCAGTGCCGACGTCGGCGCCGTGCTGATCGGCTGGGCCATCACCGCCGTCGGCATGCTGACGCTGGCCTTCGTCTTTCAAACCCTTGCCAATCGAAAGCCTGATCTGGACGGCGGTGTCTACGCCTACGCCAAGGCCGGTTTCGGCGACTACATGGGTTTCTCATCCGCCTGGGGATACTGGATCAGTGCCTGGCTGGGCAACGTCGGTTACTTCGTTCTGCTCTTCAGCACCCTCGGTTACTTTTTTCCGATCTTCGGCGAAGGCAACACAGTGGCCGCCGTCATAGGCGCGTCGGTACTGCTCTGGGCCGTGCATTTCCTGGTGCTGCGCGGGATCAAGGAAGCGGCGTTCATCAACCTGGTGACCACCGTCGCCAAGGTCGTGCCGCTGCTGCTGTTTGTGTTGATCGCTGTTTTCGCCTTCAAACTGGACATCTTCACGGCCGACATCTGGGGCGTAAAAAACCCGGATCTGGGCAGCGTGATGAACCAGGTGCGCAACATGATGCTGGTCACCGTGTGGGTGTTCATCGGCATCGAAGGGGCGAGCATCTTCTCGGCCCGCGCAGAAAAACGCAGCGACGTGGGTAAAGCCACCGTGATCGGTTTCATCACCGTGCTGCTGTTTCTGGTGCTGGTGAACGTGCTGTCGCTGGGCATCATGACCCAACCGGAACTGGCCAAACTGCAGAACCCGTCGATGGCCGCCGTGCTGGAGCACGTGGTCGGTCAGTGGGGCGCGGTGCTGATCAGCGTCGGTCTGATCATTTCCCTGCTCGGTGCGTTGCTGTCGTGGGTGCTGCTGTGCGCGGAGATCATGTTTGCCGCCGCCAAGGACCACACCATGCCGGCCTTCCTGCGCAAGGAAAACGCCAATCAGGTGCCGGTCAACGCCTTGTGGCTGACCAACGCCATGGTGCAGCTGTTCCTGATCATCACGCTGTTTTCGGCCAGCACTTACCTGTCGCTGATCTACCTCGCTACCTCGATGATTCTGGTGCCTTACCTGTGGTCGGCGGCTTACGCGCTGCTGCTGGCGGTGCGCGGCGAAAGTTATGAAAACGCCGGTGCCGAACGCAGGAAAGACCTGTTCATCGGTGCCGTCGCATTGATCTACGCGATCTGGCTGATCTATGCGGGCGGCGTCAAATACCTGCTGCTCTCCGCCCTGCTCTATGCCCCCGGCGCGATCCTGTTCGCCAAGGCCAAGCTTGAACTCAACAAACCGGTTTTCACCAACGTCGAGAAGCTGATTTTCGCCGCAGTCGTCGTGGGCGCCCTGGTGGCGGCCTATGGACTGTATGACGGCTTCCTGACCCTGTAATACCTGATTGATTTGTCATCTGGAGGATCACTGTAATGACCACGGAAAAAGTTAAGTACGGCGTACATTCCGAAGCCGGCAAACTGCGCAAAGTCATGGTTTGCTCCCCCGGCCTGGCCCACCAGCGGCTGACCCCGAACAACTGCGACGAACTGCTTTTCGATGATGTGCTGTGGGTCGCCCAGGCCAAGCGTGACCATTTCGACTTCGTCACCAAAATGCGCGAACGCAACATCGACGTGCTGGAAATGCACAACCTGCTGACCGACATCGTCGCGATCCCCGAAGCCCTGGACTGGATTCTGGAACGCAAGGTCACCGCCAATTCGGTCGGCCTCGGTCTGATCCATGAAGTCGGTTCGTGGCTGCGCAGCCTGGAGCCACGCAAGATCGCCGAATTCCTGATTGGCGGCGTGTCCGCCGATGACCTGCCGGACAGCTTCGGCGGCAAGACCATTCAGATGTTCCGCGATTTCCTCGGCCACTCCAGCTTCATTCTGCCGCCGCTGCCCAACACCCAGTTCACCCGCGACACCACCTGCTGGATCTACGGTGGCGTGACCCTGAACCCGATGTACTGGCCGGCGCGCCGTCAGGAAACCTTGCTGGCCACCGCCATCTACAAATTCCACCCGCAGTTCACCAACGCCGACTTCGAAATCTGGTACGGCGACCCGGACAAGGAACATGGCAGCTCCACCCTTGAGGGCGGCGACGTGATGCCGATCGGCAACGGCGTGGTGTTGATCGGCATGGGCGAACGCTCGTCCCGTCAGGCCATCGGCCAACTCGCGGTGAACCTGTTCAAGAACAAAGCCGTCGAGAAAATAATCGTCGCCGGCCTGCCGAAGTCCCGCGCAGCAATGCACCTGGACACTGTGTTCAGCTTCTGCGACCGCGACCTGGTCACGATCTTCCCGGAAGTGGTGAACCAGATCGTCGCCTTCACCCTGCGCCCTGACGAAGGCAAACCGGGTGGCATCGACATTCGCCGCGAAGAAACCAACTTCCTCGACACCGTGGCCAAGGCCCTCAACCTCAAAGCATTGCGCGTGGTGGAAACCGGCGGCAACAGCTTCGCCGCCGAACGCGAGCAATGGGACGACGGCAACAACGTGGTGGCCGTGGAGCCCGGCGTGGTGATCGGTTATGACCGCAACACCTACACCAACACCCTGCTGCGCAAGGCCGGTATCGAAGTCATCACCATCAGCGCCGGCGAACTGGGACGCGGGCGTGGCGGCGGCCACTGCATGACCTGCCCGATCATTCGCGACCCTATCGACTACTAAATCTTGAGCCCTGCTTCACGCTTATAACGCCTGAAGCAGGCGGATAACCGAAACCCAAGGAGATCCAATCATGGCTTTCAATATGCGCAACCGCAGCCTGCTCTCGCTGATGCACCATACGACTCGCGAGCTGAACTATTTGCTGGACCTGTCCCGCGACCTCAAGCGCGCCAAGTACACCGGCACCGAGCAACAGCACCTCAAAGGCAGGAACATCGCGCTGATCTTCGAAAAAACCTCGACCCGCACCCGCTGCGCCTTCGAAGTCGCGGCCCATGACCAAGGCGCCCACGTCACCTACATCGACCCGGTGTCGTCGCAGATCGGCCACAAGGAAAGCATGAAAGACACCGCCCGTGTGCTGGGGCGGATGTTCGATGCCATCGAGTACCGTGGCTTCGAACAGGAAATCGTCGAAGAGCTGGCCAAGTTCGCCGGCGTGCCGGTGTTCAACGGTCTGACCGCTGAGTTCCACCCGACGCAGATGATCGCCGACACCCTGACCATGCGCGAACACAGCGACAAACCACTGCATGACATCAGCTACGCCTACCTCGGCGACGCCCGCTACAACATGGGCAATTCGTTGCTGATGATCGGCGCCAAACTGGGCATGGACGTGCGCATCGCCGCGCCGAAAGCGCTGTGGCCACACGCTGATTTCATCGCCCAGTGCAAAGCCTTCGCCGAAGACAGCGGCGCACGCATCACCATCACCGAAGACCCGAAAGAAGCGGTCAAGGGCGTGGACTTCATCCACACCGACATCTGGGTGTCGATGGGTGAGCCGGTGGAAGCGTGGGACGAACGCATCGAGCAGCTGCTGCCGTACCAGGTCAACGCGAAAATGATGAAGGCTTCGGGCAACCCGCGCGTGAAGTTCATGCACTGTTTGCCGGCGTTCCATAACAGCGAAACCAAGGTCGGCAAGGACATCGCCGCGCGATATCCGCACCTGGCCAATGGCGTCGAGGTGACTGAAGAGGTCTTCGAGTCCCCGGCCAACATCGCCTTTGAGCAAGCGGAAAACCGCATGCACACCATCAAGGCGATCCTGGTGTCGGCGTTGGCGGATATCTAAAGGCTCGCTCGGCTCCTCCTGCAGGCACACAACCCCCTGTGGGAGCGAGCCTGCTCGCGATAGCGGAGTTACAGTCAACATCATTGTTGAATGTGAAATGGTCATCGCCGGCAAGCCGGTCTCGCTCCCACATTGACCGGGTTTCGACAGGGGAACCGAGTCGCTCGTAACCTCTTTATTGAAAGGACTGCATTATGCGTATCGTCGTTGCTCTGGGCGGTAACGCCCTACTCCGCCGTGGTGAACCCATGACCGCGGACAATCAACGCGCCAACATCCGGATCGCCACCGAGCAAATCGCCAAGATTTACGCCGGCAATGAACTGGTCATCGCCCACGGCAATGGTCCGCAGGTTGGCCTGCTGTCACTGCAAGCGGCGGCCTACACCTCGGTTTCGCCGTACCCGCTGGACGTGCTCGGTGCTGAAACCGAAGGCATGATCGGCTACATCATCGAACAGGAACTGGGCAACCTGCTGGACTTCGAAGTGCCCTTCGCCACGCTCCTGACCCAGGTCGAAGTCGATGCCAACGACCCGGCCTTCCAGACCCCCACCAAACCCATCGGCCCGGTGTACGCCAAGGCCGAAGCGGAAAAACTCGCCGCAGAAAAAGGCTGGGCGATTGCCCCGGACGGTGACAAATTCCGTCGCGTGGTGGCCAGCCCGAGACCGAAACGCATCTTCGAAATCCGCCCGATCAAATGGCTGCTGGAAAAAGGCAGCATCGTGATCTGCGCCGGCGGTGGCGGCATCCCGACGATGTACGGCGCCCACGGCAAACTGCAAGGCGTGGAAGCGGTGATCGACAAGGACCTGTGCTCGGCGTTGTTGGCCGAACAGCTCGACAGTGATCTGCTGGTGATCGCCACCGACGTCAACGCGGCCTTCATCGATTTCGGCAAACCGACCCAGAAAGCCATCGCCCAGGCGCACCCGGACGAAATGGAAAAACTCGGCTTCGCCGCCGGTTCCATGGGTCCGAAGGTCCAGGCTGCCTGTGAGTTCGCGCGCCATACTGGAAAAGTCGCGGTGATCGGTTCACTCTCGGACATCGAGGCGATCGTCCAGGGCAAGGCCGGTACGCGGATCAGCACGGCGAAACCTGGCATAACTTATTTATAAGGAGAAACGTCAATGGCAACGTTCGAGCCCGGTCACTTGCACATCGAGCGCCACGCGCTGACCCCTGATGATGTCAATTACAACGTGCACCTCGACTATGAGGTCACGCAGGATCCCCAGAAAGGCAAAGGGATGCTGTTCACCCTGCACGGCAGCATGCAGGGGAAGGACATGACGGAGACCTTCTTTCTGGCCAAGGAGGAGGCTTACAACTTCGCCAACAACGTGACGAAAATCGCCGAGAAGTACGGAATCCCGAAGACACACAGCCAGATCGGCTCGGTTCACAAGCATTACGATTTAATGTTTGAAGACATCCGGAAGCAGTTGGATATGAAGTCCGGCGACCCGGTAAACCTTGAGAACTTCGAATAACCCTATTCCTCTGGATGAACGCTGTACCTGTGGGAGCGAGACCGGCTTGCCGGCGAAGGCGGCCTGACAGTCAACATAGGTAGTGACTGACACACCGCATTCGCGAGCAGGCTCGCTCCCACATTGGTTTTGCGTTGCATTGAAGTCCTGCGCAGGATTTCACCATTCGCCCGCCCCAAGGCATACTTGCCACCTCCCGCACTCCAGAACCAAAATCGCCCCATGCGTATCCACGTCAGCTTCATCGACCGCGTCGGCATCACCCAGGAAGTCCTGGCCCTGCTCGGTGGGCGCAATCTCAATCTGGATGCGGTGGAAATGGTTCCGCCCAACGTTTACATCGACGCCCCGACCCTCAGTCCGCAAGTGCTCGAAGAACTGCACGATGCGTTGCTCAGCGTGCGCGGTGTGCAAGCGATGACCGTAGTCGACATCCTTCCCGGCCAACGTCGGCACTTGCAACTCGATGCATTGCTCGCCGCCATGACCGACCCGGTACTGGCCCTGGACAGCAACGGCAACGTGCTGCTGGCCAACCCGGCACTGATTGCCTTGTACGGGCGTGAACCGGCCGGTGAAAGCATCGCGGATCTGTTTGCCGACCCCGCCCTGCTCGACACCCTGCTGGAACAAGGCTTTCGCTTGCCGCTGCGCGAGATCACCGTCAACGGCCAGACCCTGTTGCTGGACGCCACGCCGATCACAGACGCCGGCGCGCTGCTGACGCTGTATCAACCGAACCGCATCGGCGAACGCCTCTCGGCGCTGCACCACGACCATGCCGAAGGGTTCGACGCGCTGCTGGGCGAATCCCCGGCGATTCGCACGCTCAAGGCCCGTGCCCAACGTGTAGCGGCCCTCGATGCGCCGTTGTTGATCCAGGGCGAAACCGGCACCGGCAAAGAACTCGTCGCCCGCGCCTGTCACGCCATCAGTGCCCGGCACAGTTCACCCTTCCTGGCGCTGAACTGCGCGGCATTGCCGGAGAACCTCGCCGAAAGCGAACTGTTCGGCTACGCCCCGGGCGCTTTCACCGGTGCGCAACGGGGCGGTAAACCGGGGCTGATGGAACTGGCGAACCAAGGCACGGTGTTTCTCGATGAAATCGGCGAAATGTCGCCGTACTTGCAGGCGAAACTCCTGCGGTTTTTGAACGATGGCAGCTTCCGCCGCGTGGGCGGCGATCGTGAGGTGAAAGTCAACGTGCGGATCCTTAGCGCCACGCACCGCGATCTGGAAAAAATGGTCAGCGAAGGCACGTTCCGTGAAGACCTGTTCTACCGCCTCAACGTCCTGAACGTCGAAGTCCCGCCGCTGCGTGAACGTGGCCAGGACATTTTGCTGCTGGCCCGTTATTTCATGCAGCAGGCCTGTGCGCAGATTCAGCGACCGGTGTGTCGCCTGGCGCCCGGGACCTACCCGGCGCTGTTGGGCAACCGTTGGCCAGGCAACGTGCGGCAATTGCAGAACGTGATCTTCCGCGCTGCCGCGATTTGTGAAAGCAGCCTGGTGGACATCGGCGACCTCGACATTGCCGGCACCTCCGTGGCGCGCCAGAGCGACAGCGAAGTCGACAGCCTGGAGCAGGCGATGGAAGAGTTCGAAAAGACCCTGCTGGAAAAGCTTTACGTCAGCTACCCCTCGACCCGGCAACTGGCCAGCCGTCTGCAAACTTCCCACACCGCGATCGCTCATCGGTTGCGTAAGTACGGCATTCCAAACAAACCGTGAAATCGCCCAAACACACCTAAGCCCCCTGTGGGAGCCAGCCTGCTGGCGATTGCGGTGTGGCAGGCAAAAAAGATGTCGACTGACATAGCCTCATCGCCAGCAGGCTGGCTCCCACAGGTTTTGTGTTCAGCCGAAATCCTGTTTAAAAACGACCTCCACCTGTACTGAAAGCGCTACAGCGGAACGATATCGATACATCCTCTCCCGATCACCGCTGTGCAAGGCTTTGATCCCATTACGCTTTTTTCTTCGCTTCAGGCTGTAGCGATTTCGCTACAGTCATTCAATTCGCTCGCGCCTCACAAACGCTCAAGCTACTGATTTATAAGGACTTATTAACATTGGCCGCGATCTTGCTTAGTAGCCACTTATAAAGCAGGGCTTTTGCCCAAGCATTCAATCGCGTCCACCAGACGAGTCTGGCCCCCCCTAGGAGTTTCCATGAGCGAGTTGCGTTTTACTGAAGATCACGAATGGCTGCGCACCGAAGCTGACGGCACTGTTACTGTCGGCATCACCGCTTTCGCGCAGAACGCCTTGGGCGACGTGGTTTTCGTACAACTGCCTGAGCTGCAGTCCTACGACAAAGGCGCAGAAGCCGCCACCGTGGAATCGGTAAAAGCCGCCAGCGGCGTGTACATGCCTCTGGACGGCGAAGTATTGGAAGTGAACCCGGCGCTGGACAGCAGCCCGGAACTGGTCAACGAAGATCCGCTGGGCGAAGGCTGGTTCTTCCGCTTCCAGCCGGCCGACGCCTCGGCTGTTGCCAAACTGCTGGATCAGGACGCCTACGACCGTCTGATCAAAGCCAACGCCGAAGCCTGAGGAGCGCTGACATGACTCAAGTAAACCTGACCACCGCCAACGAATTCATCGCGCGCCACATCGGCCCGCGTTCCGGCGATGAGCAAGCGATGCTCAACAGCCTCGGTTTCGACTCACTGGAAGCCCTGAGCGCCAGCGTCATTCCGGAAAGCATCAAAGGCACCAGCGTGCTGGGCATGGACGATGGCCTGAGCGAAGCCGACGCCCTGGCGTTGATCAAAGGCATCGCGGCCAAGAACCAGCTGTTCAAGACTTACATCGGCCAGGGCTACTACGGCACTCACACGCCGTCGCCAATCCTGCGCAACCTGCTGGAAAACCCGGCCTGGTACACCGCGTACACCCCGTACCAGCCAGAAATTTCCCAGGGTCGTCTCGAAGCGCTGCTGAACTTCCAGACCCTGATCAGCGACCTCACCGGCCTGCCGATCGCCAACGCCTCACTGCTGGATGAAGCCACCGCCGCTGCCGAAGCCATGACCTTCTGCAAACGCCTGAGCAAGAACAAAGGCAGCCATGCGTTCTTCGCGTCGGTTCATTGCCACCCGCAAACCCTCGACGTGCTGCGCACCCGTGCCGAGCCATTGGGCATCGACGTCGTCGTCGGCGACGAGCTTGAACTGACTGACGTGACGCCGTTCTTCGGCGCCCTGCTGCAATACCCGGCGAGCAACGGTGACCTGTTCGATTACCGCGCACTGACCGAACGCTTCCACGCCGCCAACGCACTGGTGGCGGTTGCCGCTGACCTGCTGGCCCTGACCGTGCTGACCCCGCCGGGCGAATTCGGCGCCGACGTGGCTATCGGCAGCGCGCAACGCTTCGGCGTGCCGCTGGGCTTCGGTGGCCCGCACGCCGCTTACTTCTCCACCAAAGATGCGTTCAAGCGCGACATGCCGGGCCGTCTGGTCGGCGTCTCCGTGGACCGTTTCGGCAAGCCGGCCCTGCGCCTGGCCATGCAGACCCGCGAGCAACATATCCGCCGCGAGAAGGCCACCAGCAACATCTGCACCGCGCAGGTTCTGTTGGCCAACATCGCCAGCATGTACGCCGTTTACCACGGCCCGAAAGGCCTGACGCAGATTGCCAACCGCATTCATCACCTGACCGCGATCCTCGCCAAAGGCTTGAGCGCACTGGGCCTGACCGTCGAACAAGCCAGCTTTTTCGACACCCTGACCCTGAAAACCGGCGCTGACACCGCCAAACTGCACGACAAGGCGCGTGCGCAGCAGATCAACCTGCGCGTAGTTGATGGCGAGCGTCTGGGCCTGTCCCTGGACGAGACCACTTCGCAAGCTGACGTCGAAACGCTGTGGGCTCTGCTGGCCGACGGCAAAACACTGCCAGACTTCGCCGCCATCGCCGCTTCAGTCGTTAGCGCAATCCCGGCCGCTCTGGTTCGCCAATCGCCGATCCTCAGCCACCCGGTGTTCAACCGTTACCACTCGGAAACCGAGCTGATGCGCTACCTGCGCAAGCTCGCCGACAAGGACCTGGCCCTGGATCGCACCATGATCCCGCTGGGTTCGTGCACCATGAAACTCAACGCCGCCAGCGAAATGATCCCGGTGACCTGGGCTGAATTCGGTGCCTTGCACCCGTTCGCCCCGGCCGAGCAAAGCGCCGGTTATCAGCAACTGACCGATGAACTGGAAGCGATGCTGTGCGCCGCCACCGGTTACGACTCGATCTCCCTGCAACCGAACGCCGGTTCGCAAGGTGAATACGCCGGTCTGCTGGCGATTCGTGCCTATCACCAGAGCCGTGGCGAAGACCGTCGCGACATCTGCCTGATCCCGTCGTCCGCCCACGGCACCAACCCGGCCACCGCCAACATGGCTGGCATGCGTGTGGTCGTGACGGCTTGCGATGCACGCGGCAACGTTGACATCGAAGACCTGCGCGCCAAGGCCATCGAGCACCGCGAACACCTCGCCGCGCTGATGATCACTTACCCGTCGACCCACGGCGTGTTCGAAGAAGGCATCCGCGAAATCTGCGGCATCATTCATGACAACGGCGGCCAGGTTTACATCGACGGCGCCAACATGAACGCGATGGTCGGTCTTTGCGCACCGGGCAAGTTCGGCGGCGACGTGTCCCACCTGAACCTGCACAAAACCTTCTGCATCCCTCACGGCGGTGGCGGCCCGGGCGTCGGCCCGATTGGCGTCAAGTCGCACCTGACCCCGTTCCTGCCGGGCCACGCCCAGATGGAACGCAAGGAAGGCGCGGTTTGCGCGGCACCGTTCGGCAGCGCGAGCATTCTGCCGATCACCTGGATGTACATTCGGATGATGGGTGGCGCGGGTCTCAAGCGCGCTTCGCAACTGGCGATCCTGAATGCCAACTACATTTCCCGTCGCCTCGAAGAGCACTATCCAGTCCTCTATACCGGCAGCAACGGCCTGGTGGCGCACGAATGCATCCTCGACCTGCGTCCATTGAAAGACAGCAGCGGCATCAGCGTCGATGACGTCGCCAAGCGCCTGATCGACTTCGGTTTCCACGCCCCGACCATGTCGTTCCCGGTGGCTGGAACCTTGATGATCGAGCCGACCGAAAGCGAATCCAAGGAAGAACTGGACCGCTTCTGCGACGCCATGATCCGCATCCGCGAAGAAATCCGCGCGGTGGAAAACGGCACGCTGGACAAGGACGACAACCCACTGAAAAACGCTCCGCACACCGCCCAGGAAATCGTTGGCGAGTGGACGCACCCGTACAGCCGCGAACAAGCGGTGTATCCGGTCGCGTCGCTGATCGAAGGCAAGTACTGGCCGCCGGTCGGTCGCGTCGACAACGTCTTCGGCGATCGCAACCTGGTTTGCGCCTGCCCGTCGATCGAAAGCTACGCTTAAACCAATGAGGGGGCGGTTAATCCGCCCCACTCAAGAACACCGTAAATCCCTGTAGGAGCAAAGCTTGCTCGCGATAGCCGTTACACGGTGTATCTGATGAACCGTGTCATCGTTCATCGCGAGCAAGCTTTGCTCCTACAGGTTCGCGCTTCACCTATAACAAGAAACCGGAGAACAACCATGTCGTTAAGCGTGTTCGACCTGTTCAAGATTGGCATCGGCCCCTCCAGCTCCCACACCGTTGGCCCGATGCGCGCCGCTGCGCGCTTCGCCGAAGGCCTGCGCCGTGAAGGGCTGCTGGCCGCCACCACCTGCGTCAAAGTCGAGCTCTACGGCTCACTCGGCGCCACCGGCAAAGGACACGGCAGCGACAAGGCTGTGTTGCTCGGCCTGGAAGGCGAACACCCGGACACCGTGAACACCGAAACCGTCGCCGCCCGTCTGCAAGACATACGCGGCAACGGTCGCTTGAACCTGCTCGGCGAACACAGCATTGCGTTCAACGAGAAAGAACACCTGGCGATGATCCGCAAACCGTTGGCCTATCACCCCAACGGCATGATCTTTCGCGCGTTCGACGCAGCGGGTCTGCAGATCCGCAGCCGCGAGTACTACTCGGTCGGCGGCGGTTTCGTCGTCGATGAAGACGCCGCCGGCGCCGACCGCATCGTCGAAGACGCCACGCCGCTGACCTTCCCATTCAAAAGCGCCAAGGACCTGCTCGGGCATTGCACCACCTATGGTTTGTCGATCAGCCAGGTGATGCTGACCAACGAAAGTGCCTGGCGCCCGGAAGCGGAAACCCGCGCCGGACTGCTGAAAATCTGGCAAGTGATGCAGGATTGCGTCGACGCCGGTTGCAGGAACGAAGGCATCCTGCCGGGCGGCTTGAAGGTCAAACGGCGGGCGGCAGCGCTGCATCGGCAACTGTGCAAGAACCCTGAATCGTCGCTGCGCGATCCGCTGTCGGTGCTGGACTGGGTCAACCTGTACGCCCTGGCGGTCAACGAGGAAAACGCCAACGGCGGACGCGTGGTTACCGCGCCCACCAACGGTGCAGCGGGCATCGTCCCGGCGGTTTTGCATTACTACATGCGCTTCATCCCCGGCGCCAACGAAGACGGTGTCGTACGTTTTCTGCTGACGGCCGCCGCCATCGGCATTCTCTACAAAGAAAACGCCTCGATCTCCGGTGCCGAAGTCGGCTGCCAGGGTGAGGTCGGCGTGGCCTGCTCGATGGCGGCAGGTGCCCTGTGCGAAGTACTGGGCGGCACCGTACAGCAAGTGGAAAACGCCGCCGAAATCGGCATGGAACACAACCTCGGCCTGACCTGCGACCCGATTGGCGGGCTGGTGCAGGTGCCATGCATCGAACGCAACGCCATGGGTTCGGTGAAAGCCATCAATGCGGTGCGCATGGCCCTGCGCGGCGACGGTCAACATTTCGTCTCCCTCGACAAAGTCATCCGCACCATGCGCCAGACCGGCGCCGACATGAAAAGCAAATACAAGGAAACCGCCCGAGGCGGTTTGGCGGTCAACATTATCGAGTGCTGATGCGCGCTCACTGCATCTGCACACTTTTTCAGGAGCTGGATATGTCCACCGAACAACTGTTGAAAACCCCGTTGCACGCACTGCACATCGAACTCGGCGCCCGCATGGTGCCGTTTGCCGGCTACGACATGCCGGTGCAATACCCGCTGGGCGTGATGAAAGAGCACCAGCACACCCGTGATCAGGCCGGGCTGTTCGACGTTTCGCACATGGGCCAGATCCGCCTGACCGGCGCCAATGCCGCCAAGGCTCTGGAAACCCTCGTCCCGGTGGATATCGTCGACCTGCCGGTGGGCATGCAGCGCTACGCCATGTTCACCAACGAGACTGGCGGTATCCTCGACGACCTTATGGTCGCCAACCTCGGCAACGACGAACTGTTCCTGGTGGTCAACGCCGCCTGCAAGGATCAGGACCTGGCGCATCTGCGTCAGCACATCGGTGATCAGTGCACCATCGAGCCGCTGTTTGAAGAGCGCGCGTTGCTGGCGTTGCAAGGCCCAGCTGCAGTCACCGTGCTCGCGCGCCTGGCGCCTGAAGTGGCGAAGATGACCTTCATGCAGTTCGCCCGTGTGAAACTGCTGGGTGTGGACTGCTTTGTCAGCCGTTCGGGCTACACCGGTGAAGACGGTTTCGAAATCTCCGTGCCGGCCGCCAACGCTGAAGCCCTGGCTCGCGCGCTGCTGGCTGAGCCTGAAGTCGCGGCCATTGGCCTTGGCGCTCGCGACTCGCTGCGCCTGGAAGCCGGCCTGTGCCTCTACGGCCACGACATGAACACCGAGACCACCCCGATCGAAGCCAGCCTGTTGTGGGCCATCTCCAAGCCTCGTCGTGCCGATGGCGCACGGGCTGGCGGCTTCCCTGGCGCTGAAACCGTGTTCACCCAGCAACAAGCCGGTGTCAGCCGCAAGCGCGTAGGCCTGTTGCCGCAGGAACGCACTCCGGTGCGCGAGGGTGCAGAAATCGTCAATGAAGCGGGCGACATCATCGGCACCGTTTGCAGCGGCGGGTTTGGCCCGACCCTGGGCGGTCCCTTGGCCATGGGTTACCTCGACAGCGCCTACATCGCCATCGATACACCGGTGTTCGCGATCGTTCGTGGGAAAAAGGTGCCTCTGCTTGTAAGCAAAATGCCATTTGTTCCACAACGCTACTATCGTGGCTGACTGACTGTTTCTATAAGTAACGCGGTTGCGTTAACAGTGCACTAATGTGTAACGCAACCGCCATAAAACAGTGCATGACTTTGACTGTAAGCTTCGTTTATGAACTTTGCTTATAACGATCGAAAACAATTGAACACCTCTATCGCATAAGCCAGCACTAGTTGGCGCGCGAATGCCACCAACGCGAGCAAAACCGGGCCTCTCACAGGGCTTGTTTTTTCTCCCGTAGTTGGCGTAGAGTTTGTTCACTGTGTTTGCATGGGTCGCTTGGAATCGTGACCTGGGCAGTAGCCTACAAGTTAGCTACATCCCGTTCGACGTCTTCTTACTCTCCTGCAACCAGCCCCAGTACTCTTTCATGAGAAGGAGACTGTCATTAATTTTTGCGTCAAAGGAAATAAGAAATGTCCCAACGTCAGAGCGGTACCGTCAAGTGGTTTAACGACGAGAAAGGTTTTGGTTTTATCACTCCAGAAAGCGGTCCGGATCTGTTCGTGCATTTCCGCGCTATTCAGGGCAACGGCTTCAAGAGCCTGAAAGAAGGCCAGAAAGTGACCTTCATCGCCGTGCAAGGCCAGAAAGGCATGCAGGCTGACGAAGTACAAGCAGAAGCCTAACCTTCTGTTACGAAAAAGCCCCTGATGCTGACATCAGGGGCTTTTTTGTGCGCGTAAATCCGTAAAATGGCTTCTTTTTTCTGCCGGGAACCCAGCCATGTCGAAACACCTGCTCAAACCACAGGGCGACTTTCCCGCCGCGACCCTCGGTCGTCGCCTGGCAGCGATGTTCTATGACTTCCTGTTATGCACTGCCCTGCTGATCGTCACCAGCGGCGTTTACAAGATGATCCAGATGGCGATCATCGGCGAAGACAAAATGCGTACCCTGACCGAAGCCGGCGCGCTGGACGGTGATCCGTTGCTGTCGACGGTGTTGTTGTTCGTGCTGTTCGGCTTCTTCGCCAAGTTCTGGACCTGGTCCGGCCAGACCCTGGGCATGCAGGTATGGTGCATCCGCGTGCAGAACGCCGACGGCTCGTCCATCAGCCTGTGGCAGGCGTTGCTGCGCTTTGTGGTGTCGATCGCGTCCTTGCTGTGCGTCGGCCTTGGATTCATCTGGTCGCTGTTTGATAAACAGAAACGCAGCTGGCATGACATGTATTCCAACACCCAGCTTGTGCGGATTCCGAAGAAGACCAAGTAGTTCAGCCATACAAAAACCACTGTGGGAGCGAGCCTGCTCGCGATGGCGGTGTACCCGTCAACATTAATATGACTGACAGATCGCTATCGCGAGCAGGCTCGCTCCCACAGGTTTTGTGACTTGCTTGAAAGATCTCAGGCGTTACCGGCCAGCTTCATCCGCGCAGCCTGAGTGAAGTCGAGCATGCGCTTCAGCGGGCGAATCGCCTGAGGAATCAACGCCGGATCAACAAAGATCTCGTTCGTCCCCTCCTTCAAGGCCTTCAGCGTACGCTCAAGCGTATTCATCGCCATCCACGGGCAGTGTGCGCAACTACGGCACGCCGCGCCGTTACCCGCCGTTGGCGCCTCGATGAAGACCTTGTCCGGGCACAACTGCTGCATCTTGTAGAAGATGCCGCGGTCGGTGGCGACGATCAGCGTCTTGTTCGGCAGGCTTTGTGCCGCCGCAATCAGCTGACTGGTGGAACCGACGGCGTCCGCCAGCTCGATCACCGAGGTCGGCGATTCCGGATGCACCAGAATCGCCGCATCCGGATACAGCGCCTTCATGTCTTCAAGCTGCTTGGACTTGAACTCTTCGTGAACGATGCAGGCACCGTCCCATAGCAGCATGTCCGCGCCAGTCTTGCGCTGGATGTAGGTGCCGAGGTGTTTGTCCGGCCCCCAGATAATCGTTTCGCCGTTATCCATCAGGCTTTCGACGATTTCCAGCGCACAGCTCGAAGTCACGACCCAGTCAGCCCGGGCTTTGACTGCTGCCGAGGTATTGGCATACACCACGACGGTACGTTCCGGGTGCTGATCGCAGAACGCCGAAAACTCGTCTACCGGGCAACCCAGATCCAGCGAACAGGTCGCTTCCAGCGTCGGCATCAGCACGCGTTTTTCAGGATTGAGGATTTTGGCGGTTTCGCCCATGAACTTCACGCCAGCGACCACCACGGTCTTGGCCGGGTGAGCATTGCCGAAGCGGGCCATCTCCAGCGAGTCGGAGACACAGCCACCGGTTTCTTCAGCCAGGGCTTGAATGACCGGATCACAATAAAAGTGGGCAACCAGCACCGCGTCCTGAGCCTTGAGCTCGGCGGCGATGGCAGCACGGTAATAGGCCTCCTCCTCGACCGTCAGCGGTTTAGGCTGCTTGGCGTCGAGGTGGGCTTGAACCAGAAGGCGTTCGGAAATCTGCGTCATGTTCGCAAGACCTGCAGGCGCATTCGCGCGAAAGTCGAGTATACACCCGGCTCCGGACCCTTCAGGGTACCGCCGGGAAAGTGGGTATTCATCAGGCATGGATAGCGTTGAAGCTGCGCAAGGCTACAGAATATCCCTTGGATGCAAAAGATGATTCTGACCTGTGTCGCGCAGTGCGACCCCGAACGGGGTCGACCTTAAATCGCGGGCAAAAAAAAATCCGGAAATCCTCACTTGCGTGGGCCTTCCAGACTTTTAAAACTGCTACAAAAATGGTGGGTCGTGTGGGATTCGAACCTACGACCAATTGGTTAAAAGCCAACTGCTCTACCAACTGAGCTAACGACCCGCTATGTGGTGGCGCGTATAATACTGATTTTTAAAGGTTATTCAACACCTTATTTGAAATAAATCAGAAATAAGGTGTTGGATCGCTGATTCCGGCCGCTGTGAAGCCTTCCGCACGCAGTCTGCAGCTGTCGCATTTGCCGCATGCACGGCCATTATCGTCGGCTTGATAGCAGGAAACGGTCAGCCCGTAATTGACGCCCAGCTTCACGCCCGCCTGGACGATCTGCGCCTTGCTCAGGTTTTGCAGTGGCGCCTGGATACGGAAGCCATTGCCTTCTACGCCAGCCTTGGTCGCCAGATTGGCCATACGCTCGAAGGACTCGATGAACTCCGGACGGCAGTCCGGGTAGCCGGAGTAATCCACTGCGTTGACACCGATAAAGATGTCACGCGCGCCGAGCACTTCAGCCCAACCCAACGCCAGCGACAGGAACACCGTGTTGCGCGCCGGCACGTAAGTGACTGGAATACCCTCCCCCAGCTCCTCCGGGATGTCGATGCTACTGTCGGTGAGTGCCGAGCCACCGATGCCGTTCAGGTTCAGACCGATCACCTTGTGTTCAACTACACCCAGATCCCGGGCAACACGCTCAGCGGCATGCAATTCGGCATGTGACCGCTGACCGTAGTCGAAACTCATGGTGTAGCAGCTGTAGCCTTCAGCACGGGCCATGGCCACGACGGTCGCCGAGTCGAGACCACCGGACAGCAAAATGACCGCACGTTTTTCAGCAGTGTTCAGTTGTTCCGTCATATCAGCGCCCCGGCTCGTCATTCCAAAGATATTTATGCAGCTGCAATTGCAGACGCACTGGCAGGTTATCCGCCACCACCCAATCCGCCAGGTCCCGTGCATTCAGGTCATGGTGGCTTGGCGAGAACAGCACTTCGCCGGCACGCTGGTCCAGACCGTACTGAATCAATTTCGATACGGCCCAGTCATAGTCTTCCCGCGAACAGATGACAAATTTCACCTGATCGTTGGGCGTGAGCAGCTCGATGTTCTCGTAGCGGTTGCGATGCGCTTCCTTCGAACCCGGGGTTTTCAGGTCGACAACGCGACTGACCCGTGAATCTACCGCCGAGATATCAAGTGCACCACTGGTTTCCAGTGACACCTCGTAACCGGCGTCGCACAACTGCTTGAGCAATGGGATCGCATTAGGTTGCGCCAGGGGCTCGCCGCCGGTGACACACACATAACGCGGGCGGAAACCGGCCACTTGCTCGAGGATATCGTCGAGCGTGCGGACAGTGCCGCCAGAGAACGCATAGGCGCTGTCGCAGTATTGGCAACGCAATGGGCAACCGGTCAGGCGCACAAAAACAGTGGGCAGCCCGGCAGTCCGCGTTTCACCCTGCAACGAGTAGAAAACTTCGGTGATTCTCAATGTGTCTTGCATAGTCGCCACGGGCGTAACAGCTAAACAGGCTGTCCGCCTCCGTCAGGCACTTCAAGGAACCCCGCCAATGCGCAGATCCCAAAAAGCGTGTTTCATAAAAAGGGCGTGAATTCTAACGAAAAAACCCGCGACAAGCGCGGGTTTCTTCGAAACGGGTCTGGCAGGCCTACATGCGCTGCAGATCGCGCTGGGCCAGCTGAGCGGCGGAAGTGCCCGGATATTGGGACACGACCTGCTGCAGAATGCCTTTGACCTTGTCGGGATGACCGAGGCGGCGCTCTACATCAGCCAGCTTATACAGCGAGTCAGGCACTTTGTTGTGCTTCGGGTACAGCTGCGACACCTTGGCAAATGCCTGACCTGCACCTTGCAGATCGCCTTTGGCCAGGTTCACTTCGCCCAACCAGTACTGGGCGTTGCCCGCGTACTGGCTGTTCGGGTATTTGCGCAGGAAAGCGGCAAAAGCCTGGCTGGCCTTGTCGAAATCCTTGGCCTTGATCAAGTCGAAGGCTGCATCGTAATACAGTTTTTCCTTCGCCGGATCCGCCGGTTCGCTACCCGCGGCAGGCGCTTGATTGGAAGTGGCAGCGGCAGCCGCCCCCGCACCTGCGCCAGCTGCTGCACCGGGGGCGTTCAAATCGCCACCGGAGGAAGAATTCTCAGGAGTCGCGGCTGGTGCAACGCCGGTTCCTATGCGCCGATCAAGATCCTGATATCGCTCCAGGTTCTCCTGCTTCATGCGCGCTACATCATTTTGCAGAACTTCGATGATGCCTTGTTGGCGCGAGATCTGCTCCTGCATCGATTGCAGTTGGTTGAACAGCTCGCCCTGTGCCGAGACAGGGGCCGAAACCCCTCCCCCGGCATAGGCGCCGTTCGTACCGTAACCCGCAGGCGGATAACTACTCCCGCTATTGTTATAGCCGGAGTTGTCCTCGACCACAGGAACCGCAGCCCACACCGCAAGCGGTGCGAGGCTGAGAGCCAAAACAGTTACAGCACGACGGCACGTTCGCATGACGAATTACTTACGCAGTTCTACGCGACGGTTTTGAGCCCAGGACTGCTCGTCGTTGCCGGTAGCAACTGGACGCTCTTCGCCGTAGGAAACCAGTTCCAGCTGAGCTGGGGAAACACCTTGCAGTACCAGGTAGCGTTGAACGGCTTTCGCACGACGCTCGCCCAGTGCCATGTTGTACTCACGAGTACCACGTTCGTCGGTGTTGCCTTCCAGAACAACGCGAGCGCCGTTTGCTTTCAGGTCTTTGGCGTGAACGTCCAGAGCGCGCATGGCTTCTGGCTTCAGGTCCGAGCTGTCGTATTCGAAGTAGAAGGTGGTGATTGCGCGCAGAGCAGCTTCTTCGCTCAGGGAGCCATCAACAGCACCAGTGTTAGCGCCGTAACCAGCGTTTGGATCAACAGCGCCTTCACCGGCATTGTCGCCGCCTTTGGACGAGCAACCTACAGCTACAGCCATGGCCAGAGCCAGCGCAGCAAATTTACCAAACTTCAGCATTTCCATCGTGAAACTCCTAATGAACCCCAGTGTGTTAAGTAAAACGTGTAGCGCCGCGTCAGTTCAGGTAAGGGGACCAGGAAGGTTCTCTGACTTCGCCTTGTGCGGTAGGAAGCGGGAGCCTTACGCGTCCATTAATGGACACGAGCATCAAGACTCCCCGGCCCTGCTGGCGGGTGGCGTAGATTACCATGGTGCCGTTGGGCGCAACAGTAGGCGACTCGTCCAGAGTGCTATCAGTGAGGATTTTTACGCTTCCGCGCTGCAAATCCTGGGCCGCCACCTTGAAATTAGTGAAACCATCCTGGCGATGGATCATCACCAGGGTCTTTTCATCAGCCGAAAGCTTCGGGTTGGCGTTGTAGTTACCGATAAAGGTCACACGCTCCGCACCGCCGCCGCTGACGCTGGATTTGTAGATCTGTGGCTTGCCGCCACGGTCCGAGGTGAAGTAGAGGGTCGAACCATCCTTACCCCAGAACGGTTCGGTGTTGATGCCGGGACCGTTGGTGACGCGCGTGATCTGACGCGAACCCAGGTTCATCACATAGATGTCCGGGTTACCGTCTTTCGACAGCACGAACGCCAGGCGATTGCCATCCGGCGACCAGGCTGGTGCGCCATTCAGGCCTTCGAAGTTGGTGATCTGCTCACGGCGACCGGTGTCGATGTTCTGCATGAAAATACGCGGACGCTTCTGCTCGAACGACACATAAGCGATGCGCTTGCCATCCGGTGCGAAACGCGGCGACAGGATCGGCTCGCGCGATTGCAGCAGGGTTACAGCGCGGGCACCGTCATAATCCGAACGTTGCAGCGTGTAGCGCGTGTTCTTCTCGGAGAAACGCTCTGCAGTCACGTACAGCAGACGAGTCGAGAACGCACCTTTGATACCGGTGAGTTTTTCGAACGACTGGTCCGCAATGTAGTGCGACATGTCGCGCAGTTGATCAACGCTGCCCGACACGCTGCCGGTCAGCACTTGCTGTTCGGTGGCGACGTTGAACAAAGCGTATTGAACCTGCAGGCGGCCGCCCGCCGGAGCAATACTGCCGACCATGACGTACTGGGCGCCCAGCGCCTTGAAGTCACGGTAGATGATTTCGCTGGCCTGACTCGG
This sequence comes from Pseudomonas sp. LBUM1651, assembly GCF_059716135.1. NCBI lineage: Bacteria > Pseudomonadati > Pseudomonadota > Gammaproteobacteria > Pseudomonadales > Pseudomonadaceae > Pseudomonas > Pseudomonas sp. LBUM1651. The sequence goes on from NZ_CP166805.1 coordinate 4,829,316, forward strand.
CTGGCTGATCATGTTCTGCTTTGGAATCGGCGAGTAGTAACCCGAGTTGCGCAGGTCGTTGCCGATGATTTCGGCCATGTCGTCCGGCAACACGCTGCCGCCCTGGTTGCCGAACGGAACGACCGCAATCGGGGTGGCCCGATCACTGCCGCTGGTGACCAGAATGTTTTTTTCATCGGCTGCCGCTATCCCTGCCAGGCAGCAGATAACGACAAGCATTCCTCGAAGAAGGTTTCTCACAAGGCTAGATCCTCAGGTGTGAATGTCACTTTGAATGACCGATAGGGCGCAAATTCAGCCGGTTTCATTTTCTGTACTTCAATCAATCGTCCAATGTTCTTGACCGCCGCGACCGCCGAAGCATCGAACGGACCGTCACCGCTGGACTTAAGCACGCTGGCCGACGTGATTGTACCGTCAGGCAACATGCCGATTTGCACCACGACCGACATGCCTTTGCGTGCCGATGGAGGACGAGCCCAGCCTTCTGAAGCGCGGATGCGAATCAAGTCATCGATACTACCGGCGACGCTATCGCCCTGCTCGTCGGCTACGGTTGCCTCACGTTCCGTCGTGTCGGAAAGCAAATCTGCCAAGGCCTGAGCCTTTTTATCTTCGACGGATTTACGTGCCGCTTCCTGCGATTTTTTCTTCGCAGCATCGGCAGCAGCTTTCTTCTTCGCGTCTTCGGCGACTTTCTTCTTCGCCTCTTCAGCTTCAGATTTCTTCTTGGCGTCTTCCGCGGCTTTCTTCTTCGCGTCTTCGACGATCTTTTTCTTCGCTTCTTCAGCGGCCGCTTTCTTGGCCTCTTCTTCAGCCGCTTTCTTGGCTTCTTCTTCAGACTTCTTCTTGGCTATATCAGCCAATTGTTTCTCTTCGGCCTTTTTGGCTTCGGCGGTCTTCTTCGCTTCATCGGCTTTCTTGGCTTCATCAGCCTTTTTTGCCTCTTCCGCTTTCTTCGTCTCATCGGCCTTCTTGGATTCTTCGGCTTTTTGAGCCGCATCTTCCTTCTTTTGTTCCGCGGCCTTGATCGCTTCCTGTTCGATCTTTTTCTGTTCCAACTGCTCGGCTTCGGTCTGGCGCGCAGCGTTTTTCTTCGCTTCACCCGCAATCTTCTGATTGGTCTGGGTAGTCGCCGGGCTTCTGGACTTGAGCTGATACAGGGTCGCCTGGACAATCGGCTTGGCCGGCGGCAGCTCCGGTGTGAAGGCAAAACTGACGAACAGCATGCCGAACACCAGCACGTGCAAGACAATCGCCAGGACACTAGGCCAGAAGTAGCTTTCCGAGGCGGACGGCTCTCGCATTTGCTGCATCAGGGTGCCTCGGTAATCAAGCCAACATTACCGACCCCGGCTTTCTGCAACCCGCCCATGGCACCCATCACGGAACCGTAATCGACGGTCTTGTCGCCGCGAATGAACACCTGGGTACGCTTGCCGCCTTCAGTACCGGCGCGAATGATCTTGGTCACGGCGTCAGTCATCTGCGGCAAGGTCATGGCCTTGTCCTGCTGCTTTTCGGTGTCGACTTCGCTGCCAAGGTTCCAGTAGTAGGTCTTGTCAGCCTTGATCGAAATGGTCAGGACCTGAGTGTTGTTGTCCTGCGGCAAGGCTTCGCTGGAAACCTTGGGCAGATCAACTTTCACGCCCTGATTGAGCATCGGCGCGGTCACCATGAAGATGACCAGCAGTACCAGCATCACGTCGATGTAAGGCACCACGTTCATCTCGGCGACCGGCTTGCGCTTTTTGCGAGCTCGAGCGATTAAAGCCATTGGAAATTACCTGCTTATTCTTCGCTGGTGTGCACTTTGCGGTGCAGGATCGCCTGGAATTCATCGGCGAAGGTGTAGTAACGGCTGATCAGCGTTTCGCTGCGAGCGGCAAAACGGTTGTAAGCGATAACGGCCGGGATGGCTGCGAACAGACCGATCGCGGTGGCAATCAGTGCCTCGGCAATACCTGGAGCCACGGTGGCCAGGGTCGCTTGCTGGGCAGTCGCCAGACCACGGAAGGAGTTCATGATGCCCCAGACCGTACCGAACAGACCGATGTACGGGCTGACGGAACCGACGGTGGCGAGGAACGGCAGGCTCTGCTCGAGCTTTTCTTCTTCGCGGGAAATGGCTACGCGCATGGCACGGGCAACGCCTTCCATGACCGCTTCCGGGTCAACGCCTGGCTGCTGGCGCAGACGGGAGAATTCCTTGAAACCGGCACGGAAGATCTGCTCTACGCCCGAATCCGGATCAGGATTGCTGCCGGCCTGACGGTAGAGTTTGGATAGGTCGATGCCCGACCAGAAGCGCTCTTCAAAGCTCTCCAGGGCACGTCGACCCGCGCGCAGCAAGTTGCTGCGCTGAAAGATCATGATCCATGAGGTCACCGATGCGGCTACCAGGATCAGCATTACCAGTTGCACCACGATACTGGCATTGCTGACCAGGCTCCACATGGAGGAATGGTCGACGACGTTAGCTTCCACGCTTTATCTCCTGCTTTGAGTGTGTACCCGCGCCGCTCACGTCGGCAAAGGCCGCACGTAGAGCTTCGGGAATGGCCCGGGGTTTTAAACTTTCAGTGCGCACACAGGCCACCAAAAACTGCCCTTCGCAGAGCAGCGCATTATCCGTGGCTCGCCTGACCTGCTGCTTGAAGCGCAGGCTGACACGGTTCAATTCGATTACTTCAGCGCTTACCAGCAGTTCGTCGTCCAGTCGCGCCGGCGCGTGATAACGCGCTTCGCTGGAATGCACGACAAACAACAGGTCCTCTCCTGCCAGCTGGGATTGGGCAAAGCCCAGCTCCCGGAGCCGCTCGGTTCGAGCCCGTTCCATAAACTTGAGGTAATTAACGTAATACACGATGCCGCCCGCATCGGTGTCCTCGTAATAAACGCGACAACGATGTGCGAAAGGCTCAAGCCCGTTTTGCGCGCGCATACTCTAGTGCTTACTCCTCAGGTTGCCAATCCGGCGAGGCAACTGTTTTTCATTGATTCACGGCTTTCTGGCAAAACCACGGTCCTAGGACAGCACAATGCCCGAAAATTCTGCCCGCAAATGTTAATTAATCGTCCACGGCATCGAGGAACTCGTCTACCACGGGCATCTCACCCAATCGTGACGGGATATTTAAACCAAAATGCAGATAGGCATGCCGAGTGACCACCCGCCCCCGCGGTGTGCGCATGATGTAGCCCTGCTGGATCAGGTACGGCTCCAGCACGTCTTCGATGGTGTGGCGCTCTTCGCTGATCGCGGCGGCCAGGCTGTCGACGCCGACCGGCCCACCGTCGAACTTCTCGATCATGGTCAACAGCAGACGTCGATCCTGGTGGTCGAAGCCACGCTCATCGACATCCAGCAGATTCAAGGCAAGATCGGCAATCGGTTTGGTGATGTGGCCCTTGGCGCGAACTTCAGCGAAATCGCGCACGCGACGCAACAAACGGTTGGCAATCCGCGGCGTACCACGGGCACGGCGAGCGATTTCAAAGGCGCCTTCCGGGTCCAGCGGCAAGCCAAGGATGTTCGCCGAACGGCTGACAATCGTTGCCAGGTCGGCCGTGCTATAGAACTCAAGACGCTGAACGATGCCGAAGCGGTCGCGTAACGGATTGGTCAGCATGCCGGCGCGAGTCGTCGCCCCCACCAGCGTGAACGGCGGCAAATCCAGTTTGATCGAACGCGCAGCCGGCCCTTCACCAATCATGATGTCGAGCTGGAAATCTTCCATGGCCGGGTACAGCACTTCTTCGACAATCGGCGACAGCCGGTGGATTTCGTCGATGAACAGCACGTCGTGAGGCTCAAGGTTGGTCAGCAGCGCGGCCAGGTCACCGGGACGCTCAAGGACCGGGCCCGAGGTGCTTTTAATCGACACGCCCATTTCCTGGGCGATGATGTTGGCCAGGGTGGTTTTACCCAGGCCAGGCGGGCCGAAGATCAGCGTGTGGTCCAGGGATTCGTTACGTCCACGGGCAGCCTGGATGAACAACTCCATTTGCTCGCGAACGGTCGGCTGGCCAATGTATTCGGCCAGACTGACAGGACGAATCGCCCGATCCTGGACTTCCTCGCGGTCGCGCGGGCCCGGCGTGGCGGCTATCAGACGATCAGCTTCAATCACTTAGATCATTCCCTTCAGGGCACGACGAATCATGTCTTCACTGCTCAAACCTTTCTCCTTGATCGCGGAAATCGCCTTGCTGGCTTCCTGCGGCTTGTAGCCCAGGGAGATCAACGCGCTGACCGCGTCATTTTCGGCAGTCGCGACCGGATGCGGCGCATCTGGCCCACCCGGCTGGTTTGGCACCAGGGCAAACATCGCCGGCACGGTTTCCCAGGCCTTGAAGCGATCCTTGAGTTCAACCAGCAAACGCTCGGCCGTCTTCTTGCCCACGCCCGGCACCTTGGTCAGCGCCGAGGTGTCCTGGGATTGCACGCAACGTACCAGTTCATCGACTTCCAGGCTCGACATCAAGGCCAGCGCCAGTTTCGGCCCCACACCATTGAGACGGATCAACTCACGAAAAAAGTCTCGCTCACGCTTGCTGGCAAAGCCATAGAGTAACTGCGCGTCTTCGCGTACGACCAAATGGGTGTGCAGCGTCAGCGGTTCACCGACCGACGGCAAGCGATACAGCGTGGTCATGGGCACTTCAAGCTCATACCCCAGACCGTTTACATCCAGAATCAGGTGCGGCGGCTGCTTCTCAGCCAGTGTGCCGCGCAAGCGTCCAATCACGTTTCAGATCCTTGAGCGTTGGCCAGACCGGTGCTGGCGACTGACAGAACAAGGGTTTTGCGCCGACAACACAGGCGCAAAACCCTCATTCCGTAAAAAATGACTGCTGATGCTATCAGAGACGCAGGCGCCCGCCACGACTGCGTGCCGTGCCCAAGCCATGAGGCAACAGGCTGGAACGGGTGTGAGCATGGCATATGGCAATCGCCAGGGCGTCCGAGGCATCGATTTGCGGCTTGCTGGTCAGTTTCAGCATGTGCATGACCATCATCTGCACCTGCTGTTTATTGGCCGCGCCGGTCCCGGTCACGGCCTGCTTGACCTGGGTCGCGGTGTATTCGGCGATTTCGAGGTTTTCTTCGGCGCCGGCAACGATTGCCGCACCGCGCGCCTGGCCGAGTTTCAACGCAGAGTCGGCATTACGCGCCATGAAGACCTTTTCGATGCCCATGGTCACCGGGCCGTAGGTCTGGATGACTTCTCGCACGCCGCGATAGACGATTTGCAAACGCTCATGCAGTTCGCCTGAACCGGTGCGAATGCAACCCGACGCCACGTACACGCAGCCTCGCCCGGTATCGCGTACCACGCCGTAACCGGTGATGCGCGAACCGGGGTCGATACCAAGAATTAAAGTCATAACGCCTGCGGGCTATATAGGTAGGAGCGAGCTTGCTCGCGATGAACGTTAACGATAACGCGGGCAACCAGAATTATCGCGCCGCTCTCGGGTTCATCGCGAGCAAGCTCGCTCCTACAGGGAAGGCGTGAGCCCTTAACCGAGCTGTGCAGCCACCGATTCAGGGATATCCGCATTGGAATAGACGTTTTGCACATCATCCAGGTCTTCGAGCATGTCGATCAGCTTGAGGACTTTCTCGGCGCCTTCCAGGTCCAGTTCGGCGCTGGTGGTCGGCAGCATGACGATTTCCGCATCATCACCTTTGAAACCGGCCGCTTCCAGCGCGTTGCGCACGGAGTAGAAACCGGCGAACGAGGTGAACACGTCGATGGAACCGTCTTCGTTGGTAACCACGTCATCGGCGTCCGCTTCCATGGCGGCTTCGATCAAGGCGTCCTCATCAACCCCCGGCGCGAAGGAAATCTGCCCCTTGCGCTCGAACAGATAGGCCACTGAACCGTCGGTACCCAGGTTGCCGCCGCACTTGCTGAACGCATGGCGAACAGCTGCTGCGGTGCGGTTACGGTTGTCGGTCATGCACTCGACCATCACCGCCACGCCACCCGGGCCGTAGCCTTCGTAGCTCAGTTCGACCATGTCGTCGGTGTCGGCAGCACCGGCACCGCGGGCCACCGCGCGATCGATAATATCGCGGCTCATGTTCGCACCCAGCGCCTTGTCCAGGGCCAGACGCAGACGCGGGTTGGAGCCCGGATCACCGCCGCCCTGACGGGCCGCAACGGTCAGTTCACGAATCCACTTGGTGAAAATCTTGCCCTTCTTGGCATCCTGACGTTCTTTGCGGTGCTTGATGTTCGCCCACTTGGAATGACCCGCCATAACTCGCTCCGAATTCTCTTTGAAACGTTGCCCGCTGCGCACGATGCGCCAGCCAGCAATACAAAAATCCTGACCTAAAGAAAAGGCGCATCCGGAAAGGATGCGCCTTTGCGGCCAGCCTTACTCAGCCTTTGGCGTTTCGCGCAGACGAATGTGCAGTTCGCGCAATGCCTTGGCATCTACAGCACCCGGAGCCTGAGTCATGACGTCAGCCGCGCTCTGGGTTTTCGGGAAGGCGATCACTTCACGGATCGACTGTGCGCCCGTCATCAGCATCACCAGACGGTCCAGACCGAAGGCCAGGCCACCGTGAGGCGGCGCACCGTACTTCAGTGCATCAAGCAGGAAGCCGAATTTCTCTTCCTGTTCCGCCTCATTGATACCCAACAGGCGGAACACTGTCTGCTGCATTTCCTTGCGGTGGATACGGATCGAACCGCCACCCAGCTCGGTACCGTTCAGAACCATGTCATAGGCGCGGGACAGCGCGGTCGCCGGGTTGGCTTCCAGTTCTTCCGGAGTGCATTTCGGCGCGGTGAACGGGTGGTGCAAGGCAGTGAAGCTGCCGTCGTCGTTTTCTTCGAACATCGGGAAGTCGACGACCCACATTGGCGCCCACTTGCAGGTCAGCAGGTCCAGGTCGTTGCCGACCTTGATCCGCAACGCGCCCAGGGCTTCGCTGACGATCTTGGCCTTATCGGCGCCGAAGAACACGATGTCGCCATCGACCGCACCCACGCGATCGAGGATCACGTTGAGGTTGGCTTCAGGGATGTTCTTGACGATCGGCGACTGCAGGCCTTCAACACCTTTGGCGCGCTCGTTGACCTTGATGTACGCCAGGCCCTTGGCACCGTAGATGCCGACGAACTTGGTGTAGTCGTCGATCTGCTTGCGCGGCATGCTCGCCGCGCCTGGAACGCGCAAGGCGGCAACACGGCATTTCGGATCGTTGGCAGGACCGCTGAAGACCTTGAAGTCGACTTCTTTCAGTTGGTCGGCAACGTCCACCAGTTCCAGCGGGTTACGCAGGTCCGGCTTGTCGGAACCGTAACGGCGCATGGCTTCTTCGAAGGTCATGTGCGGGAAGTCGCCGAATTCCAGATCCAGCACTTCCTTGAACAGGTTGCGGATCATGCCTTCGGTGAGGCCCATGATGTCTTTTTCATCGAGGAAGCTGGTTTCGATGTCGATCTGGGTGAATTCAGGCTGACGGTCGGCACGCAGGTCTTCGTCGCGGAAGCATTTGGCGATCTGGTAGTAACGGTCGAAGCCGGCCACCATCAGCAATTGCTTGAACAGCTGCGGCGATTGCGGCAGGGCGAAGAACGAACCGGCGTGAGTACGGCTCGGCACCAGGTAGTCACGTGCGCCTTCAGGCGTGGCACGGGTCAGGATCGGCGTCTCGACGTCGAGGAAGCCGTTTTCGTCCAGGTAGCGGCGGATGCTGGTGGTCATGCGCGAACGCAGACGCAGCTTCTCGGCCATTTCCGGGCGACGCAGATCAAGGAAGCGATAACGCAGGCGGGTTTCTTCACCGACGTCGGAGAACTCGTTCAGTGGGAACGGCGGGGTTTCCGACTCGTTCAGCACTTCCAGCTCGTAGCCCAGGACTTCGATCATGCCCGAGGCCATGTTGGCGTTCGTGGCACCGGCCGGACGCAGGCGAACCTTGCCGGTGATCTTCACGACGTACTCGCTGCGCACGCGATCGGCGGCGGCGAAGCTCTCGGCGCGGTCCGGGTCGAACACCACCTGGGCCAGACCGTCACGATCACGGATATCGAGGAAAATCACCCCACCGTGATCACGGCGACGGTGAACCCATCCGCAAAGGGTAATTTCCTGGCCTTCCAGGCTTTCGTTCAGTTGGCCGCAATAATGGCTGCGCATCATGGTAGTGGTTTCACTTCTCGTAATTCGAAATTCGGTTGGAGGCCTTGCATTCAGGATGATGCAAGAGCTCACACGTGTCGTTCAACTCAGGTTCCAGACCCTAGTCGGCTTTGTCGCCGCCGGCCAGATTCTTCTTGGAACCGGTCTTGAAATCGGTTTCGTACCAGCCGGTGCCACTGAGGCGGAAGCCCGGCATGGACAGCATCTTCTTGAGCTCTGGCGCCTGGCAGGCAGGGCAGTCGACCAGCGGTGCTGCGCTGATCTTTTGAATGGCTTCCAACTGATGACCACAGGAAGCACATTGATAGTCGTACATCGGCATGGGGGTTGTCTCGGCGATCAGATTGCTACCGCGCACGCTGGGTTTTGCGGCAAAGAGCGGGATTATATCCATTAAATGCAGCCTGTGCAGCCGTAAGACTGCACAGACCGACACTCGACGCATTCCGCTGCCACGGGCTATGCCATGACGACGCAACTCCCCTCCTTCAGGCTGTGCACAACGCAGACAACCCGTACCAGCCCGCTGAAGTTCTTCACCCCGCCGTGCCGCAGATGCACTTCGCGATCCACGTGGGACAGCAGGGCACTGACCGAGCAGCAATTGATCCTGGCCATTTCTCCCAAAATATCCCAATAAACCTGCTCGAGTCGCAAGCAGGTGGCAAAGCCATTCAAACGTACCGAGCGGGATAATGGCCGAGCCAGACCCATGTCGAATTCACTGACAAACGGATCGATCCTTACTTCCTTGAACGGACCCGACCTCCCCTCGTTTAACCTGCTTTCATAAACCATCCGTTGACACTCCTTTGCCATCCCTGGTTTCTATAAGAGCCATGTTGCAGGCCTTATAAAAACGCAGGCGCAAAGTTATATCCAGATGACTTTATGACCATCGACGTAGGATAAGCCAACAACTGAAGGCAGATCATGGAGACCGTCCTAGTCGGGACAATGTCCTACACAATCGGGTGCAAGATCCTTCAACGAACAAGCTCCGAAGGACAGGGCGCGAACAACACCGGGCAGCGTCATCCGCGCACTCACAGTGTTACTGGTCCAGCAATGAACGCAACATCCACGCGGTTTTCTCGTGAACCTGCATGCGCTGGGTCAGCAAGTCCGCCGTTGGCTCGTCGCTGACTTTGTCGAGCAAGGGAAAGATCCCGCGCGCAGTCCGCGTGACAGCTTCCTGCCCTTCGACAAGTTGCTTGATCATGTCTTCTGCGCTTGGCACGCCCGACTCCTCCTTAATAGAAGAAAGGCGCGCATAAATCGAATAGGCGCCCGGAGCAGGAAAGCCGAGCGCACGAATTCGTTCGGCAATCGAATCGACCGCCAGGGCCAACTCGTTGTATTGCTCCTCGAACATCAGGTGCAGGGTCCGAAACATGGGACCGGTGACATTCCAGTGGAAGTTATGGGTTTTCAAATAAAGTACATAAGTGTCCGACAGCAGACGCGAAAGTCCGTCGACGATGGACTTGCGGTCCTCTTCACTGATTCCGATATCGATTGCCATGTTTTTTCCCCTAAAGGTGATGAATTTCATCCGACAGGTGCAGGACCACTCTAGCAAGCCTGTCGCGCAACCGCAGCGCGGATTGCTCCCGTGACCTGCGACAAATCGCCCCCGATGCACCGCTGGACTCCCTGATTTGAGTAGCTGCAAGCTTTGCTGTTAAATAGACAGTGTGTCGCTGGCGCCTATTTTTTCGGGGCGCTGCGCATAGGCTGATACCGGGTGCGTGCCCAACGCCTCTTATAGTTCTGAAGCGAACCGCGCCCCATCAGCTCTTCCTTGCGATCCGTCTTAACGTGAGTTAATCAAAATGTTGAAAATCGTCCACCTGCTAATGGGCGCAGCAGCCCTGCTGCTGTCCTTCATCCCTAGCCTGCGATCCGAAGCTGTTCCTTACCTGCAACAACCCGATGCGCTGTACCTGGCCTTTTTCGGCCTGCTCAACCTCACCCTCGCACCTGTCATTCCGTACTGGAACAAAGGCCCGCGTCATCAACTGCAAAACCTGGTCAGCGCCCTGCTGGTTCTGACTGTTGTTCTGCAAACGCTGACGCTGCTCGCGCCGATGCCTGTCATCGCCGGTCAACCTGCCGTTCTGTTCAGCCTGGTGGCTGCCCTGATCGCCGTTCTTCTGCACCTGGCCATCAGCTTCTACAAATCCTCACCGGCCACCGCTTCGCCAAGCTATGACATGAGCAACCGCGATACCGGCACCGTCAAGTGGTTCAACACCTCCAAAGGCTTCGGCTTCATTTCCCGTGATTCCGGCGATGATATTTTCGTGCATTTCCGGGCCATCCGTGGCGAAGGCCATCGCGTTCTGGTCGAAGGCCAGCGCGTGGAATTCTCCGTCATGAATCGTGACAAGGGCCTGCAAGCCGAAGACGTGATCGCCGCGCTGCCGCGACGCTGATTCAAGGCTAAAAAAAACCGCGAGCAGCCTGGCTGTTCGCGGTTTTTATTGCCTTTTGTTTAACAAAAAGCTTTGAAACAAAAGCTAGTAATGCGGCGGTGGCGCTTCTTCTTCAAAGGTTTCGAACTGACCGGCCATTTCCTCCTGCCGCTTGAGCAGGGCGGCCATTTGCAATTGCAGACGTTCCACTGCGCGCTGCTGCGTCGCCAGCACATCGCTCAATGCCTGGATGGTGTCATCCTGAAACGCCAGCTGGCTCTCCAGATCGGTAACGCGTTCTTCCAGGCTCATGATTCAACCCTCCAGAAACGTGAAATCTTCGGTCAACACCCGACGCAACCGCTCGCGAATGACCGCGATCTGCTCCGCCGTGTACGGTTTGGCCGGGTGTTTGCCCCATACCGGCGCAGGCCAGGCGCCATCCTCGCGTTTGCGCACAATCACATGCATGTGCAACTGACTGACAACGTTACCCAGGGCCGCGACATTCAGCTTGTCCGCGTCGAACGAATCCTTGAGCATTTCCGCCAGCGCGGTCGTTTCCTGCCACAGCTGCCGCTGATCGGCGACGTCCAACTGAAATATCTCACTGATATCCTCGCGGCGTGGCACCAGGATGAACCAGGGGTAATTCGAATCATTGGACAACAGCAACCGGCTGAGCGGGAAATCCCCGATCGGTAACGTGTCTTGTTGAAGTCGTGGATCTAAAGCGAACACTGCGCGCACTCCCGGTAGCTCATCATTTTCAGCTTAGCGCCCATCCCGAGAGGCGGCGCACCAAGCGACAGAACGGCAGCATACCTGCGAACGTCGCTGGCTTCACGACGTACGAATGTCGAAGCGCAGCCATCACCCATGAGAGCGCTCCGACATGAGACATTTTTTGCGCGAGCGCACCATTACAGAACCGCCAGCCACGCAAAAAACACTGAAGTGACCAATAAACCAAGGCCTGTTCACGTTTCACAACAGGCACCACTGTATGAATTCAGTACAGCGATTAAGATTTTTTGCACCAAAACCGCACAGTGCGTCTACGCTCAGTGCGTCGGGCATCCGCCAAGTACTCACTGACGGGGTGAACCGGTAACGTTTTTGGTTGTCGCGCAGTCGGCCAGGGAGGTGCAACACGATGCAAACCATGGCGTCAAGCCCCATCAAAAGGTGCTTGTAACCCCCGGTTTTATGAGATTTTTACGGTAACAGGCTGGCGTTCAGAAAAAAAAACAGCGAATTGCTGATTTGTGCACGCTTGTTGCATTCACACTCACATCGCCTTCAAAGCGTCCGCTGGAAGTGGAAGCCTTCAAGGCAATAAAAACAGTGGCAGGGTTGCCCGATGGAGATTCACACGTTTCACCAAGGACTCTTTTTACCGATGCTCACCCCCCGGAAAACAGCGCTGAAGTTGTCATTTCTATTGCATTGGGGCTGTAAATTTGCGACATCTACCAAGCCGTTTGCGACAGGGTCGTAAAGAAGCTGAAAGGTTAGGTACGCAAGTATCGCCAACATGGTCTGCGTGATATAACTTTGCGCCGACTCAAAAAAGAAAGAGCCGCCCAGATAATAAAACAGGTGGGACGGCAGTACTCTTCTAAAACCAAAGGAGCAAATCACGATGCGCGTGATGAAGTGGAGCATGATCGCACTGGCAGTTGCAGCAGCAGCCAGTACTCAAGTGGCAACAGCCGCACCTTTCGTAAGTGACCAGGCTGAAGCCAAAGGTTTTGTTGAAGACAGCTCGCTGAACTTGCTGCTCCGCAACTACTACTTCAACCGTGACCGGAAAGACGGCGCAACCGATCAGAAAGACTGGACTCAGGGCATCTGGGGTAACTTCAGCTCCGGTTACACCCAAGGTCTCGTAGGCGTCGGCGTTGATGCGTTCGGTTACCTGGCAATCAAACTGGACGGTGGCGACGGCACTGGCGGCACTGGCAACATGAGCCGCGACGCCGATGGCGAAGTCAACGACAGCCAGGGCAAAGCCGGTGGCGCCGTCAAGTTCCGCGTCTCCAAAACCGAGCTGAAAGCCGGCGACATGCAGCCAAGCACTGCTCCAGTGTTCGCTGTTGGCGGTTCCCGTGTCCTGCCTCAAACTGCCAGCGGTTTCCAACTGCAGAGCAGCGAGATCAAAGACCTTGACCTCGAAGCCGGTCACTTCTACTCGGCGACCAGCCAGGACCGCAACGCCCGTAACGGCGGCCTGTACGCAACCTACGCTGGCGTTGAAGCCAACACCATCGACTATTTCGGTGGCAAGTACGGCATCACCGATAACCTTTCCGCATCGCTGTATGGCGCCAAGCTGGAAGACATCTGGAACCAGTACTACGCCAACGTGAACCTCACCACCCCGTTTGGTGGTGACACGTCGCTGAACACCGACTTCAACATCTACCGCACCACCGATACCGGTGACGCGAAAGCCGGCGACATCAGCAACACAGCGTTCTCGCTGGCAACTGCTCTGTCGTTCCTGAAAGCACACACCATCACCCTGGCCTTCCAAAAGGTTAACGGCGATACCCCGTTCGACTACATCGGTGTGGGCAAGAACAACCGTGGCGGCGACTCGATCTTCCTCGCCAACTCCATCCAGTACTCTGACTTCAACGGTCCTAACGAGAAATCTGCTCAGATTCGTTATGACTTGAAAATGGCTGAGTACGGCGTTCCTGGCTTGAGCTTCATGACCCGTTACGTGAAAGGTTGGGATATCGACGGCACTGGTACCCCCGCCAACAGTGCGTACCGTTTCAGTGATCCAACGGAGTCAAACTTCGGCCAACCATTTTACGGTGCTGACGGCAAACACAACGAAACCAACTTCGAAGCCAAGTACGTTGTTCAGTCTGGCCCGGCAAAAGACCTTTCCTTCCGTATTCGTCAAGCATGGCACTTCGCTAACGCTGACGAAGGCGAAGGCGATATCAAAGAGTTCCGCCTGATCGTCGACTACCCGCTGTCGGTTTTGTAATCGCATCCAGCTAGTTTGCGGTAACAAACAAAAGGCCCATCTTCGGATGGGCCTTTTTTGTTGGCTTCTGCATTACGTCTTGCAGAACATGTCTGACCGAAAGGTCAGACATTAATTGAAAAACCGATCATTACACCGTTGCCGATTCCTGAACCACTCGAATCACCCGCTGTGGAAACGGAATATTGATACCCGCTGCTTTCAAACGATCACGGGCTTGTTCGTTAAACATGAACATCACATTCCAGTAGTCAGCGGTCTTGACCCAGACCCGTAGCGAAACAGTGATCGAGCTTTCGCCCAGCATAGAAATGACCGCTTCCGGTGCCGGCTCAGTCAACACCCGCTCATCCCCTGCCAGTTCCAGCAACACTTCACGGGCCTGTTGCAGATCCGCGTGGCAATCCACGCCTACATCAAACACTACTTTGCGTGTCGACTGGCGGTTGGTATTGGTGATGATGCCGTTCGACAAATTGCCGTTAGGGACGATGATGGTTTTGTTATCGCCCGTACGCAGCACGGTATGGAAGATCTGAATGCTGTCGACAGTACCCGCAACACCCTGAGCTTCAATCCAGTCACCGATGCGGAACGGACGGAACAACAGAATCAGCACGCCACCGGCAAAGTTCGCCAGGCTGCCCTGCAACGCCAGACCAATGGCCAGACCCGCCGCACCGATCGCCGCGACGAAGGAAGTCGTTTCCACGCCGATCATCGAGGCCACGCTAACGATCAGCAAAACCTTGAGAATAATGTTCGCCAGGCTGCTGATGAACCCTTGAAGCGCCAGGTCGGCGTTACGCAGCGCGATCAGACCCCCCAGTTTCTGCGTCACTTTGTTGATCAGCCACCAGCCGATGGCCAGTGTGAGTATCGCCAGCAGCACACGGCTGCCGTATTCCATGATCATTGGAATCCAGGCTTGGGACGCCTTGACCAGGTTGTCCACTTCAGCATTCAAGTCCATCTACGTTCTCCTGATTTCCCGGCCATCCGGCACGCGAAAAAAATAAGCGGCAGGAAATTGCCACCGGGTTAAACACAATCCGGGTGGGAGCGACGGTGCGACGATTCGACCTGCTCGCGATAGCGGGCTGTCATTCAGCGGTGATGTCGACTGATACGCCCTCATCGCGAGCAGGCTCGCTCCCACAGGGTTCCCGCCTGAACAATCAGTCGCGGAAGTTGTTGAACTGCAGCGGCATGTCGAACGTCTTGGCGCGCAGGGCCGCGATGGCTTCCTGCAAATCGTCACGCTTCTTGCCGGTGATGCGCACTTGCTCGCCCTGAATGGCCGCTTGAACCTTCAACTTGGCGTCCTTGACGTGAGCGACGATTTTCTTCGCCAGCTCTTTGTCGATGCCTTCCTTGAGGACGGCTTCCTGCTTCATCAGCTTGCCCGACGCGTAGGCATCCTTGACTTCAAGGCACTGCACGTCGATTTTGCGCTTGACCAGCGCCAGCTTGAGGATCTCAATCATCGCTTCGAGCTGGAAATCGGCTTCAGCGGTCAGGTTGACGGTCAGGTCCTTTTCCTTGAACTCGAAGGTGCCTTTGCCTTTCAGGTCATAACGACGATCGAGTTCCTTGACGGCGTTCTCGACCGCGTTGGTGACTTCGTGTTTGTCCAGTTCGGATACCACGTCGAACGACGGCATGTAATCTCTCCAATAAAGGGCGCGCTCGATCAAGATGGAGCACGCCTGGCTTGCGGTTAAAATCCGCGCTGATTATAACGGGTCTTTCCCATCATTCACTGCGAGCCTCCGATGAGCGCCTTAAACAGAGCAAAAAGCTGATGTCCACGACCTGGCATGTTTTGGGCGCCGGCAGCCTCGGCACCTTATGGGCCACGCGTCTGGCGCGGGCCGGGGTGCCGGTCAGGCTGATTGTGCGGGATGCGGCGCGTTTACAGTCCTATCAGTCGGCGGGCGGTCTGACGCTGGTGGAGCATGGCGAAGCAAAAACCTGGGACATACCCGGCGAGACAGCCGACAGCGACGAGCCGATCAATCGCCTGCTGGTAGCCTGCAAAGCCTACGATGCCGAGCAGGCCGTGGCCCGACTGGCACCGCGACTGGCGCCTGGCGCCGAGCTGATCCTGTTGCAGAACGGTCTCGGCAGTCAGGACGCCGTCGCCGCGCAGATTCCGCAGGCGCGCTGCATTTTTGCGTCGAGCACCGAAGGCGCGTTTCGCGATGGCGACTGGCGCGTAGTGTTCGCCGGCCACGGTTACACCTGGCTGGGGGATGCCGGACATCCCGTGGCGCCAATCTGGCTGGATGACGTGAGTGCCGCCTGCATCCCCCACGAATGGAGCACCGACATTCTCACGAGGCTGTGGCGCAAACTGGCGCTCAACTGTGCGATCAATCCGCTGACGGTGCTGCACGATTGCCGCAACGGCGGCTTGCAAGACCATCACTGCGAAGTCGCCACCCTCTGCGGTGAATTGACCGAGTTGCTTGAACGCTGCGGCCAGCCGGCAGCGGCCGAGGACCTCCAGCAGGAAGTCGAGCGGGTGATTCACGCCACAGCAGCCAATTTTTCCTCGATGTATCAGGACGTCGCGAATCGGCGCCGAACCGAAATCAGCTACCTGTTGGGCTACGTCTGCAAAATTGCCTCGCGACATCAGCTGAACCTTCCGCACCTCAACCAGTTGCAACAGCGGCTGATCACCCATCTGCACAGCCTTGGATTGCCCAGCGACTGAGCAGCGGCTACGCTGGCCACTTGTTCCTTTTCAGCGATAAAACTGATGCCATTGCGCCAGCGCCTCGAAAACCTTCCGGTCGGCCAGAAACTGCTGGCCGCCCTGCTGGTGCTGTTGACCACCGTTTTGCTGGTCGCCAACCTGACCTTCATCAGCGCCGCGTACTACATTTCTCAGGAAAGCATGGCGCCCCAGGCCTTGCAGACCATCGGCCGGCTGGTGTCCAACCCGAGCCTGGTGTCCGAGGCGTTGCAGTCGCCGCAAAGCGCCGAACGGCTGCTCAATGAACTCAACAGTTACTCACCGTTGCGCGCAGCGGCGCTGTATAACGGCAAGGGTGAACGACTGGCGCAGTTGCAACAAGGCGATCACTTGAATCTGCCAGCGCGCTTCCGCCACATCGAATCCTGGCAAGCCACCGAATTTCGCAGCAATCAGCTGATCACCCTGCCCCGCCCCGGCACCGCGCCCGGCCACTTGTTACTGGTCGCCAGCAGCGAGTTGCCGATGGCCTTCTACACCGGGACGTTGACCGCCAGCCTCGGCATCCTGATCTTCAGTGTGCTGTTGTGGCTGGTGATCGCCCGGCAGATCAAACGCCTGATTACCCGGCCGATCCATCAGCTGGAAGAGCTGTCCCGGCAAGTGACCCGGGAAGAGAACTACGCCCTGCGCGCTTCCCGCGGCAACCACGACGAAATCGGCAGTCTGGCCGAGGCCTTCAACACCATGCTCTCGCGTATCGAGGCGCGGGAGCAGCAACTCAAACGCGCGCGTGACGACTCCCAGGCCGCTTACGACCAGGCCCAGGGGCTGGCCGAAG
Source organism: Pseudomonas sp. LBUM1651 (assembly GCF_059716135.1). Taxonomy (NCBI): domain Bacteria; kingdom Pseudomonadati; phylum Pseudomonadota; class Gammaproteobacteria; order Pseudomonadales; family Pseudomonadaceae; genus Pseudomonas; species Pseudomonas sp. LBUM1651. Next base: position 4,846,454 of record NZ_CP166805.1, read on the forward strand.
AAACCCGTCACACCAACCGAAAACTGGAACTCGAAGTCCAGGTGCGCAGCAAGATCGAGAAGAAACTCACCGGGTTCCAGAACTACCTCAACAGCATCATCGACTCCATGCCATCTGCGCTGATCGCCCTCGACGAGCAGCTCTACGTGACGCAGTGGAATCAGGAGGCCAGCGCCCTCTCCGGCACGCGGCTGGACGAAGCGCTGAACCAGCCGATTTTCCTCGCCTTCGAACCGCTCAAGCCCTTTCTGCCGCAACTCAAACAAACCGTCGAGCAACACACAGTGGCGAAGATCGAGCGCGTGACTTGGTTCAAGGACGAAGAACCCAGGCAATACGCCTTGACCTTTTACCCGCTGATGGGCGGCGCCGGGCGAGGTGTGGTAATCCGGATCGACGACATCACCCAGCGCCTGTCCCTGGAAGAAATGATGGTGCAGTCGGAAAAAATGCTCTCGGTCGGTGGCCTCGCCGCTGGCATGGCCCACGAGATCAACAACCCGCTGGGCGCGATCCTGCATAACGTGCAGAACATTCGCCGACGCCTGTCCCCCGAGTTGCCGAAAAACCTCGAACAGGCCGAACAGATCGGCATCGAGCTGGACACGGTCAACGAGTACCTGAAAGCACGAGAAGTGCCGCAACTGCTCGATGGCATTCAGCAGGCCGGCGCCCGGGCGGCGAAGATCGTTACGCACATGCTCAGTTTCAGCCGCCGCAGCACCCGGCAAATGGCCCCGTGCGATCTGCCGGCGCTGATCGATCAGGCCGTGGAAATCGCCGGCAACGATTTCGACCTGGCGATCGGCTTCGACTTCAAGGGCCAGGCAATCATTCGCCAGTTCGATCCGGCGCTGGGCCCGGTGCCCGGCACCGCCAACGAACTCGAACAAGTGCTGCTCAACCTGCTGAAAAACGCCGCACAAGCCATTCATCAGCGCGAAGATGACCGTGAGCCCGGGCGAATCATCCTGCGCACCAAACTCAATCCGCCGTGGGCGGAAATCCAGGTCGAGGACAACGGCATCGGCATGAGCGAGAGCGTGCGTAAACGCACCTTCGAGCCGTTTTTCACCACCAAGGAAATCGGTCAGGGCACCGGACTTGGGCTGTCGGTCTCGTATTTCATCATCACCAACAACCACAAGGGGCAGATGGAAGTGCAATCGACGCTGGGCCAAGGTACCTGTTTCACTTTGCGCCTGCCGTTGGCGAGCACCCCGCTCGTCTCTCAAGAACTCAATCAGCTATCGAGGTAACCATGGGCTTTCGCTTGTCGAAGATTTACACCCGCACCGGCGACAAAGGCGAAACCGGACTGGGCGACGGCCGCCGCGTGCCCAAGGACCATCCCCGGATCGAGGCCATTGGTGAAGTCGATACGCTGAACAGTCAGGTCGGTGTGCTGCTGGCAGGGCTGGAAGCGAAAAGTGGCGAGTTTCCAGGATTGAACGAAGTGATCGAGGTGTTGGCGCCTTGTCAGCATCGGCTGTTCGATCTGGGCGGAGAGCTGGCGATGCCGGTGTATCAGGCGCTGAACGCGGCAGAAATTGAACGCCTGGAAGCGGCGATCGATGCGTGGAATGAAGAACTGGGGCCGCTGGAGAACTTCATTCTGCCGGGGGGTTCCGCGTTGATTGCCCAGGCGCATGTATGCCGGAGTCTGGCGCGCAGTGCCGAGCGGCGGTGTCAGCATTTGAATGCGATTGAACCGTTGGCCGGGGTTGGGTTGGCGTACATCAATCGGATGTCGGATTTGTTGTTTGTGGTGGCGCGGTTGATTGCCAAGCGCCAGGGGATTGCGGAGATTTTGTGGCAGCCGGCGGTGAAGCCTCAGGTTTAGCTGATTTCCTCAAGGACGCCTTCGCGAGCAAGTCGGACCGCCGCACCGCTCGCTCCTACAGGTTCACCTGAATCCTGTAGGAGCGAGCGGTGCGGCGGTCCGACTTGCTCGCGAAGAGGCCGGCAGCTACGCCAAAGAATCAGGCCAGAACGCCCGAATCCCCGCCACACCTTGGGCGCCTGCTGCCCAAGCTTTATCAACCTGTGCCGGGCTAACACCCCCCAGCAAGAACACCGGCTTGCTGAACCCCTCGATCAATGCCGAAGCCTGCTCCCAACCCAACGGCTGAGCCCCCGGGTGCGTCAAGGTCGGCTGCACCGGCGACAGGGTCACAAAGTCCACGCCCATCTGCTCAGCCAACGTCAACTCTTCAGCGTTATGGCAGGACGCCGCCAACCAGCGCGACGCCGCCAGCGGACGGCCGGCAGCCGCGTATTTGCGCAGTTGTGCCGAGGTGATGTGCCAACCGGCCGACGGGAAATCGCCCAGCCACTCGAACGGCCCCTTGATCATCAACTGCGCCTTGCCGGCGCACAGCCCCGCCGCGTCCACCGCCAGATCGCGGTATTTCGGGTCGTAGCCGTTGGGCGCCCGCAGCTGGATCAACTTGATCCCGCCTGCGATAGCTTTCTGAATACCGCGCAGCAAGGCCGGGGTTTCCAGGTCGTCGGGGGTAATCAAATACTGCGCAGGCAACCGTGCGGCTGCAACGATCGGCTGGTTGGCGGCCGGAAATTCATAGCCCGGCAGATCACGCGGCGCTACCCACTCCAAAGGCTGGCCTTCGGCACCGTGAGGTTCACCGGTGAAATTCGAGACTTCCCAGACATCCAGCAACACTTGCTTGTCCGGGTAGTCATGGCGGACCTTGATCAACGGACGCGCCGCGCTGACCACAATGCCCAACTCTTCGTGAAGCTCGCGGGCCAAGGCGGTTTCGACGGATTCGTCGGTCTCGACCTTGCCACCGGGGAACTCCCACAAACCGCCCTGATGCTGAGTGTCGGCACGGCGGGCGATGAGGATCTTGCCGCTGTTATCGCGTATGACGGCGGCCGCTACGTGTACTCGTTTCACTGCCCGATCTCCTCCAGACCTGCCTTTTGCCACGCCTTGAAGGCTGGCCATTGGTAGATCGTTTCGACGTAGGCCTCATCCGCGGCCGGCAATTTCACCTGATAGGTGCGCAGGCGTACGGCAATAGGTGCGAAGAAGGCATCGGCCAAGGTCGCACCGCCAAACAGGAACGGACCGGTTTCAGTCGCCGCGGCGCGACACTCGGCCCACAACTCAAGCATGCGCTCGATGTCTGCCTGGACGTCAGCCGGGGTCGGCGACAGCGGTGCGTCGCGACTCAGGTTGAACGGCATGTTGCCGCGTATGGCGAAGAACCCGGCGTGCATCTGCGCGCACGCCGAACGTGCCTGGGCGCGGGCGGCGACATCTTTGGGCCAGAGGCCGGCGTCAGGGAATTGTTCGGCCAGGTACTCGGCAATCGCCAGGGAATCGGCGATGGTGCCATGTGCGGTTTTCAGCAGCGGGACTTTACCGGTTGGCGAATGCTTGAGCAGACGCTCACGGGTGTCCGGCTGGTTCAGCTTGATGAGCTCTTCGGTGTAAGGGGCGCCGGCCAGATCGAGGGCCAGTGCGCCGCGCAGGGACCAGGAGGAAAGCAGTTTGTCGCCGATGATCAGGTGGAGGCTCATGTTCGGGACCTTTTGATGAGGGAAACCGGCCAGAATCTTTAGTGTCTGGTCGGCCGTCATCGCGGGCAAGCCTTGCTCCTACAGGTGTTGCGCGGCTCTGTAGGAGCGAGGCTTTCCCGCGAAAGCGATCTAACTCAAGTACGGTACTCAGCGTTGATCTTCACGTATTCGTGGGACAGGTCGGTGGTCCAGATGGTTTCGCTGCAATCGCCGCGACCCAGTTCGATACGGATGGTGATCTCTTCCTGCTGCATCACCGCCGCGCCTTGGGCTTCGGTGTAGGTCGATGCGCGGGCGCCACGGCTGGCAATGCACACGTCGCCGAGGAACACGTCGATCTTACTCACGTCCAGGTCCGGCACGCCGGCACGGCCGACGGCGGCGAGGATGCGGCCCCAGTTCGGGTCGGACGCGAACAGTGCAGTCTTGATCAACGGCGAGTGCGCCACGGTGTAACCGACGTCCAGGCATTCCTGGTGATTGCCGCCGCCGTTGACTTCAACGGTGACGAATTTGGTCGCGCCTTCGCCGTCACGAACGATGGCCTGGGCCACGTCCATGCACACTTCGAACACAGCCTGTTTCAGCTTGGCGAACAACTCACCACTCGCGGAGGTGATTTCCGGCAGCGCAGCCTGACCGGTGGCGATCAACATGCAACAGTCGTTGGTCGAGGTGTCGCCGTCGATGGTGATGCGGTTGAACGACTTGTTGGCGCCGTCCAGCAACAGGTTTTGCAATACATCGCGGGAGACTTTGGCGTCGGTAGCGATGTAGCCGAGCATGGTGGCCATGTTCGGACGGATCATGCCCGCGCCTTTGCTGATGCCGGTGACGGTGATGGTCACGCCGTCATGCTGGAACTGGCGGCTGGCGCCCTTCGGCAGCGTGTCGGTGGTCATGATGCCGGTGGCGGCCGCTTCCCAATTGTTCACCGACAGGTCGTCGAGGGCGGCTTGCAATGCGCCTTCAATCTTCTCGACTGGCAGCGGCTCGCCGATCACGCCGGTGGAGTACGGCAGCACCAGGCTGGCATCGACGCCGGCCAATTCAGCCAGTTTCGCGCAGGTGCGCTCGGCGGCGGCCAGGCCGGGTTCGCCCGTGCCGGCGTTGGCATTGCCGGTGTTGGTCAGCAGGTAACGCACCGGACCTTGCACGCGCCGCTTGGCCAGAATCACCGGAGCTGCGCAAAAAGCGTTCAGGGTGAACACACCAGCCACCGTGGAACCTTCGGCGCAGCGCATGACCACGACATCCTTGCGTCCAGGGCGCTTGATGCCGGCCGAGGCGATACCGAGTTCAAAACCGGCAACCGGGTGCAACGTTGGCAAAGGACCAAGACCAACAGCCATGAATGCGCTCCTTAATAAATGATGTTTGCACCGCTTTCAGGAAGAACGGTAGTGTAAATGGCAAAACGCCGCGACGGCTGATGCCGGTCGCGGCGCGGGTATTTCAGCGTATGAAACGGGTTTACTGGATCTGCCCGTGGCAATGCTTGAATTTCTTGCCCGAACCGCAGTAGCACAGTTCGTTACGGCCCAGCTTCTGTTCGTTGCGAACCGGTGCGGTGGCGAGGGCTACATCGACCTCTTCACCCAGCAGTTCCGGTTGCTCGAGACCAGGCGCTTCGTCGTGCTGGAACTGCATGCGCGCCGCCAGTGCTTCGGCTTCCTGGCGCAGGCGTTGTTCTTCTTCGATCGGGTCTTCGCGGCGAACCTGAACGTGCGACAACACACGGATCGAGTCGCGCTTGATCGAATCCAGCAGCTCGGAGAACAGCGTGAACGACTCGCGCTTGTACTCTTGCTTAGGGTTCTTCTGGGCGTAGCCACGCAAGTGGATGCCATGACGCAGGTGGTCCATGGTCGACAGGTGGTCTTTCCACAGGTCGTCCAGCACGCGCAGAACGATTTGTTTCTCGAAGGTGCGCAGCGCATCGGCGCCCGCTTGATCTTCTTTCTCGTTGTACGCCGCGATGAGCTCCTGCATCAGCTTCTCGCGCAGGGTTTCTTCGTACAGGTGATCGTCTTCGTCGAGCCATTGCTGGATCGGCAGTGCCACACCGAAGTCGCTCTGCAACGCGGCTTCCAGACCGGCCACGTCCCACTGTTCAGGCAGCGATTGCGGTGGAATGTGTGCACTGACAGTAGCGTCGAGTACGTCCTGACGGAAGTCGGCGATGGTTTCACCGATGTTGTCGGCGGCCAGCAACGTGTTACGCATGTGATAGATCACTTTACGCTGTTCGTTGTTGACGTCGTCGAACTCGAGCAGTTGCTTGCGGATGTCGAAGTTGCGGCCTTCAACCTTGCGCTGCGCCTTTTCGATGGCGTTGGTCACCATGCGATGCTCGATCGCTTCACCGGACTGCATGCCCAATGCTTTCATGAAGTTCTTCACCCGGTCAGAGGCGAAGATGCGCATCAGGCTGTCTTCCAGCGACAGGTAGAAACGGCTGGAACCGGCGTCACCCTGACGACCGGCACGACCACGCAGCTGGTTGTCGATACGGCGAGATTCGTGACGCTCGGACGCGATCACCTGCAAGCCACCCGACTCGAGCACTTGCTGGTGGCGTTTCTGCCAGTCGGCCTTGATCTGGGCAATCTGCTCCGGCGTTGGATTTTCCAGCGACGCAACTTCCACTTCCCAGTTGCCGCCCAACAGGATGTCGGTACCACGACCGGCCATGTTGGTAGCGATGGTCAGTGCACCCGGGCGACCGGCCTGGGCAATGATTTCGGCTTCTTTTTCGTGGAACTTGGCGTTCAGAACCTTGTGCTCGATGCCTTCCTTCTGCAGCAGCGCAGACATGTGTTCGGAAGTTTCGATGGTTGCAGTACCCACCAGCACCGGACGGCCGTGAGTCATGCACTCCTTGATGTCGTTGATGATCGCCGCGTATTTCTCTTCGGCGGTCAGGAACACCAGGTCGTTGTAGTCTTTACGCGCCAAAGGCTTGTTCGGCGGGATGACCATGACCTGCAGGCCGTAGATCTGGTGGAATTCGAACGCTTCGGTGTCCGCGGTACCGGTCATACCGGACAGCTTGTTGTACAGACGGAAGTAGTTCTGGAACGTGGTCGATGCCAGTGTCTGGCTTTCGGCCTGGATGTTCAGGTTTTCCTTGGCTTCGATGGCCTGGTGCAGGCCTTCGGACAAACGGCGACCCGGCATGGTACGACCGGTGTGTTCGTCGACCAGGACGACCTGACCGTCCTGCACGATGTATTCGACGTTGCGATTGAACAGCTTGTGAGCGCGCAGACCGGCATAAACGTGGGTCAGCAGACCCAGGTTGTGCGACGAATACAGGCTCTCGCCTTCAGCCAGCAGGCCGACGCGGGTCAGCATGTCTTCGATGAACTGGTGACCGGCTTCGTTGAGTTCGACCTGACGGGTCTTCTCGTCGACGGTGTAATGGCCGGCCTTGGTGACTTCGCCCTCGACTTCTTCGACGTGCAATTGCAGCTGCGGGATCAGTTTGTTGATCTCGATGTACAGCTTCGAGCTGTCCTCGGCCTGACCGGAAATGATCAGCGGGGTACGGGCTTCGTCGATGAGGATGGAGTCGACTTCGTCGATCACGGCAAAGTTGAGTTCGCGCTGGAATTTTTCTTCCATGCTGAACGCCATGTTGTCGCGCAGGTAATCGAAACCGAATTCGTTGTTGGTGCCGTAGGTGATGTCGGCGGCGTAGGCCTGACGTTTCTCTTCCGGCGGCTGGAATGGCGTGACCACACCGACCGACATGCCGAGGAATTCGTAGAGCGGACGCATCCAGTTGGCGTCACGGCGGGCCAGGTAGTCGTTCACGGTCACAACGTGCACGCCTTTGCCGGACAGCGCGTTGAGGTAAACGCCCAGTGTGGCCACCAGGGTCTTGCCTTCACCGGTACGCATTTCCGCGATCATGCCTTCATGCAAGGTCATGCCGCCGATCAGCTGGACATCGAAGTGGCGCATTCCCATGACGCGCTTGCCGGCTTCGCGGGCGACCGCAAAGGCTTCCGGCAGCAGCTTGTCGAGGGTTTCCCCTTTGGCGATGCGGGCCTTGAACTCATCTGTCTTGGCACGCAATTGATCGTCCGAAAGGGCCACCATTTGCTCTTCGAAGGCATTGACGAGTTGCACCGTCTTGAGCATGCGTTTGACTTCACGCTCGTTCTTGCTTCCAAAAAGTTTCTTTAACAAAGGCGCAAACATATCGGCAGGATCTTCCACACTAAAGGGATGGAGGGCGGCCCCGTGAGTCGCCCGTGCAGCCCTCATGGCCGCATGCGAACGAGCATTCTACCCGGAAACGAAGGTGAGGAAAGTGGCGTTATTCCACGATGCATGCACTGCGCTGTTATGGGGCTCACTTAAAATAAGGGCTTTTTGCTGAACTTCAAGCCAGTTACAGCAGAAGTTACTTGTTGATTTAATGGGTAAAGCGCGCGCAAAGCAATGGGTCGGGCGCATCCAGTGCTTTCTGCTACCATGGCGGCTCTGTTACTTCAGGTGTCTGATCATGGCATTTCGCCCTCTTACGGCCAGAGCACCCGCCGTTCTGCTTCGCGAAGCCAAACCGCTGAAAGCCATTTTTGGCCATGCTCAACGCCTGGGTCATTTACAACGTCTGCTCGAAAGCCAATTGCAGCCCGCCGCCCGCGAGCACTGCCATGTGGCATCGTGGCGCGAAGGCAGTTTGTTGCTGATTGTCACCGACGGTCATTGGGCAACCCGTCTGCGTTATCAGCAGAAGCGTCTGCAACGGCAGTTACAGATGTTTGATGAATTCGCCAGCCTGACCCGGATTCTGTTCAAGGTGCAGCCACCGACCGTGCAGCAAGGGGCGGCGGGGCATACCATCAGTTTGTCCAGCGATGCGGGCGCGACCATTCAGGCGACGGCTGAGGGGATCAGTGATCCGAATCTGCGGGCGGCGCTGAAGCGGTTGGCGGCGCACGCAAAACCCAAGGACTGACATAGAACCCCAGTGGGAGCGAGCCTGCTCGCGATAGCAGTGTGTCAGTCAACCAATGCGTTGAATGTCAGACCGCTATCGCGAGCAGGCTCGCTCCCACATTTTGACCGTGCCCGCTTGCTATCGGCGTTTACTGCCTCCGAGCAGCGAACCCATCAACCCGCGTACCAACTGCCGCCCCAACTGATTGGCCGCCTGTCGCATCGCCGATTTCAGTGCCTGCCCTGCCGCCGTGCCGAGGAACTCCCCAGCCTTGTCGGTGAAGCTCGGTTCCTCCGCTGCAGGTTTGCCCGGCGCCGCTTCGGGCTCTGGCGCCAACCCTTTACGACCCATCAACACTTCATAGGCCGATTCACGATCAACCGGTTTGTCGTACCGCCCCTTGAACGGCGAGCCGGCGATCAGCATCGTGCGCTCGGTTTCGGTCAACGGCCCGATCCGCGATTGCGGCGGCGCGACCAATACGCGCTGGACCATCTCCGGCGTGCCCTTGTCCTGCAACGTGCCGACCAGCGCTTCGCCAATTCCCAGTTCAGTCAACACCGACAAGGCGTCGAATGCGGGGTTCGGGCGAAAGCCTTCGGCCACGGCCCGAAGGGATTTCTGCTCCTTGGCAGTGAACGCGCGCAAGCCATGCTGGACGCGCAGGCCAAGTTGAGCCAGCACGTCATCCGGCAAGTCGCCCGGCGACTGGGTGACGAAATACACGCCCACGCCTTTCGAGCGAATCAGCCGCACCACTTGCTCCAGACGTTCCTGCAGTGCCTTGGGTGTATCGGCAAACAATAAATGTGCTTCATCGAAAAACAGTGCCAGCAGCGGTTTGTCGGCATCGCCGCGCTCCGGCAGTTGTTCGAACAGTTCGGCCAGTAGCCACAAGAGGAACGTCGCGTAGACCTTGGGCGCCTCGTGCACCAGACGACTGGCATCCAGCAAATGAATACGTCCGCGCCCCTCGGCGGTTGGCTGCAAAATGTCTTCGAGTTGCAGCGCCGGCTCGCCGAACAGCGCTTCGGCGCCCTGTTGTTCCAGAATCGCCAGGCGCCGCAACAGCGCCTGACTCGATCCAGTGGTCATCAGCGCCGCGTCGTCCCCCAGCAATTCGGGGTGGTCACGCAGGTGATTGAGCAGTGCCTTGAGGTCTTTCAAATCCAGCAGCAACAAGCCTTCGCGGTCCGCGACCTTGAACGCCGCGTACAACGCCGACTGCTGACTGTCGGTCAGCTCCAGCAAGGCGCCAATCAATAACGGTCCCATCTCGCTCAAGGTTGTGCGCAATGGATGACCGGACTGACCGTGAATGTCCCACAGGGTGACCGGATATGCCTGAGGCGTGTGGTTCAGCCAGGGCAGTCCGGCAATGCGCTCGGCAATCTTGCCTTGAGGGTTGCCGGCCGCGCCGAGACCGCACAGGTCACCCTTGATATCCGCGGCAAACACGGCTACGCCAGCATCGCTGAACGCTTCAGCCAGTTTTTGCAGGGTGACGGTCTTGCCGGTCCCGGTAGCGCCCGCGACCAGACCGTGACGGTTCGCCAGGCGCATGGCCTGGGCGATCGGTTGCCCCGCGAGATCGGCACCGATAACGAGTTGCGATGAATCAGGCATTTGGTCACCTTTGGTTAATCTTTGATCCTGCGCGGCCGATATAAAAGACTGAAAAGCATCGGTTATCCCCCTAAGGAGAGGACGGAAATATCAGCTTGTTTTCATGACCGCCCACTGTGCGTTTCTTCATAAAAGCACGCCTTGGGCATTAAGACCTTAGCGGAACCCCAAGCCATGAACAAAAACCTGCGCTTCAGCCATAAAATCCTGCTTGCCGCGGCCCTCATCGTCATTGCCGCGTTCGCCTCGTTCACGCTGTACAACGACTATCTACAGCGCAACGCCATCAGCAAGGACCTGGACAACTATCTGCAAGAAATGGGCAGTGTGACTGCCAACAATATCCAGACCTGGCTGACCGGCCGCAGTCTGCTGATCGAAAACCTCTCACAAAACGTCGCGCTGAACGCTGACATCGGCAACGTCGCCAAGTTGCTGGAGCAGAAGGCGGTAACGTCGACCTTCATGGGCGCCTATCTGGGCAACAAGGATGGCACCTTCCTCATTCGCCCGGACAGCAAAATGCCGGATGGCTATGACCCTCGCGCCCGTCCCTGGTACAAAAGTGCCCAAAGCACCAGCGGCTCGGCACTGACCGAACCCTACATCGATCTGGCCTCCGGCCAACTGGTCATCTCCATCGTCAACAGCGTCCTCAAGGACGGTCAGAACATCGGCGTGGTCGGCGGCGACCTGAGCCTGCAAGTGATCGCTGACAGCCTGAATGCGCTGGACTTCGGCGGTATGGGTTATGCGTTTCTGATCAGCGCCGACGGCAAGATTCTGGTCCACCCGGACAAAGCGCTGGTGATGAAACCCCTGGCCGAGGCGTACCCGAAAAATACACCGCGCATCAGCAGCGATTTCAGTGAAATAGAAGTCGATGGCAAAACCCGCATCGTCACTTTCACCCCGATCAAAGGCCTGTCTTCCGTCAACTGGTACATCGGTCTGTCGGTGGACAAGGACAAAGCCTTCGCGAAGCTCAGCGAATTCCGCGCTTCCGCGGTGGTTGCGACCATCATCGCGGTCGCGATCATCATCGCCCTGCTGGGCATGTTGATCCGCCTCCTGATCCAGCCGCTGCACGTCATGACGCGCGCCATGGCCGACATCGCCGACGGCGAAGGCGACCTGACCAAACGCCTGACTATCCAGAACAACGATGAATTCGGCGTGCTCGGCACCGCGTTCAACCGTTTCGTGGAGCGCGTTCACGGTTCGATCCGCGAAGTGTCCTCGGCGACCGGGCAGGTCAACGAAGTCGCCTTGCGCGTGGTCGCGGCCTCCAATTCGTCGATGTACAACTCCGACCAGCAAGCTTCGCGCACCAGCAGCGTCGCCGCCGCCATCAACCAGCTCGGTGCCGCGGCCCAGGAAATTGCGCGCAACGCCGCCCAGGCCTCGAGTCAGGCCAGCGATGCCCGCAGCCTGGCCGAAGATGGCCAGCAAGTGGTGGATCGCAGCATTGTCGCGATGAACCAACTGTCGAGCATGCTCAGCGCCTCCAGCACCAACATCGAATCGCTGAACAGCAAAACCGTGAACATCGGGCAGATTCTCGAAGTGATCACCAGCATTTCCCAGCAAACCAACCTGCTGGCACTCAACGCCGCTATCGAAGCCGCCCGCGCCGGTGAAGCCGGGCGTGGTTTTGCCGTGGTGGCCGATGAGGTACGCAACCTTGCGCACCGCACACAGGAATCGGCGCAACAGGTGCAGACCATGATCGAGGAGCTGCAAGTCGGCGCCCGCGAATCCGTCAGCACCATGAGCGACAGTCAGCGTCACAGCCAGGACAGCGTGGAAATCGCCAACCTGGCGGGCGAACGCCTGAACAGCGTGACCTTGCGTATCGGTGAGATTGACGGGATGAACCAGTCGGTGGCCACGGCGACCGAGGAACAGACGGCGGTGGTCGAGTCGATCAATGTCGACATCACCGAGATCAACACGCTGAACCAGGAAGGCGTGGAAAACCTGCAATCGACGTTGCGGGCGTGCTCGGACCTGGAGCAGCAGGCGGCGCGCTTAAAACAGTTGGTAGGCAGTTTCCGTATTTAGTGCCTGATAGGGCCTCTTCGCGGGCAAGCCTCGCTCCTACAGGTTGACGCTAATCCCTGTAGGAGCGAGGCTTGCCCGCGAAAGCAATCGCACAAACACCACATTCCTTACTGACACCCCGCCACAAAACCCCAACCGAACATCTATCCTTCATTAAGGTCAACCAAGGGAGAACAACGGACCGGAGGGATGCTCATCGTGCATATCGCTGACATAACCATGTTCTACGCCCCTGCCAGCGGTGGCGTGCGCACGTATCTGGATGCTAAACACCGTCGCCTGGGGAGTAAGCCGGGCATTCGCCACAGTCTGCTGATTCCTGGTTCACACCTGAGTGAACAGGATGGCGTTTACACAGTACCGGCCCCCGCCCTGCCCTTCGGCAAGGGTTACCGTTTCCCTCTCCGTCTCGCGCCCTGGCGCAATGTCCTGCAGGATTTGCAGCCCGATCTGATTGAAGTCGGCGACCCGTACCTCACGGCCTGGGCGGCGCTCGACGCCCGGCGGCAACTCGATGTGCCAGTGATCGGCTTTTATCACTCGGACCTGCCACTGCTGGTCAGTAACCGCATGGGCAACTGGGTCACCACCAATGTCGAGGCCTATGTCAGAAAGCTCTACGGTAATTTCGACCGGGTGCTGGCGCCGAGCCGGATCATGGCCGACAAATTGATCAGCCTCGGGGTGAAGAACGTTTTCGTACAACCCCTGGGTGTCGACCTGCACACCTTCCATCCCGATGCCCGAGACCCAGGCCTGCGCGCAGAATTGGGCATCGATGAAAATACCCATCTGCTGATTTTTGCCGGGCGCGGCTCCAAGGAAAAAAACCTTCCGGTGTTGCTCGACTGCATGAAACGCCTGGGCCGCCGCTATCACTTGCTGCTGGTGGGTTCGTCGATGCCGGCGGTGGTGCCGGATAACGTGACGGTGGTCGATGAGTTCTGCCCGGCGACACAAGTCGCAAGACTGATGGCCAGTGCCGATGCGCTGCTGCATGCCGGCGATCAGGAAACCTTCGGCCTGGTGATTCTCGAAGCCATGGCTTGCGGCATTCCGGTGGTAGCCGTGGCAGCCGGGGCCTTTCAGGAAATCATCAACGCAGAATGCGGCCTGCTTTGCGCGCCGAACAACTCAATGGCGATGGCCAACGCCGTTCGGGAGCTGTTCGGTTCGGGCAGTGCCGTTTTGGGCCAACAGGCCCGCAGTCATGTCGAGGGACATTATTCCTGGGACACGGTGGTCAACAGCCTGCTGGGCCATTATCGCGCCGTCCTCGGCAGCCAATGGCCGCGGATCGCCAATGGCTGAGCCCATGAACGCGCCCAGCCTGCTATTGGTGTTGCACGACGTCGCGCCGCAAACCTGGGCCGACTACCAACCCTTTGTCGAAGCCGTCGACGCCTTGGGCGAAGTGCCGATGACCTGGCTGGTGGTGCCGGATTTTCACAAGCACAACGATCTTGAGGCCCATCCGGGATTTCGGCGGATGCTCACCAGCCGTGTCGCCCGAGGTGACGAACTGGCGTTGCACGGCTATTTTCATTGCGATGAAAGCCCGACACCCCACACACCGCGAGACTGGTTTATGCGCCGCATCTACACCCACGAGGGCGAGTTTTACAGCCTGTCTCAGGAAGCCGCCCTCGCACGTCTGCGTGCCGGCATTGAAGTGTTCCATCGCTACCACTGGCCGCTGGAGGGTTTTGTCGCCCCGGCCTGGCTGATGAGCGGAGGGACGCGCCAGGCCTTGCGCCAGTTACCCTTGAGTTACACCAGCGATCCGCAGTACCTGTATCGCCTGCCGGATCTCACCCCGGTCGATGCGCCGGGTCTGGTCTGGAGTGCGCGCAGTGCCTGGCGTCGGGGTTTGTCGAAGCTGGTCAGCGATCAGCGCGAACAACGCTGGCGTCAAGCGCCGGTGATTCGCCTGGGGTTGCACCCGGTGGACATGCGTCACCCCTTCTCACGCAATTATTGGCTGAAAACCCTCAAGCGCCTGCTCGCCGAGGGCCGCGTGCCGATGACCAAGGCGCGGTGGCTGGCACTGCACAACGACCATGTCGGTCGCGCCGCATGAGCCGCGCAATTGTGCTGTTTGTCGCGCTGCTCGCTGCGGTGCTGATTCCCCTGTTGCTGGGCGGTAACCAGACCTGGTCGCGACTGCAGAGTTTTCCTTTGAACTGGCTGTTGATCATGTTCGGCATGATCCTGCTGTGCTGGGTGGTGAACACGATGCGCTTGCGCCTGTTGCTGGGTGATCAGCGCGACAAGGTCAGCCCGGTCAAAAGCCTTGGCGTGGTGATGGCGGCCGAGTTCGCCTACTGCGCCACACCGGGTGGCAGCGGCGGACCGCTGACGATCATGGCGCTGCTGGCACGCAACGGCGTGCGCCCGGCACGGGGTAGCGCCGTTTTCGCCATGGATCAACTGAGCGATCTGCTGTTTTTTCTCTGCGCGTTAAGCGGGATTCTGATTTATGCGTTGTTCCAGCACCTCAGCGAACGCATGGAATGGCTGCTGACGGTCAGCGCCATTTCGATGTTCGGCGGGCTGCTCAGTTGCGTGGTGATCGCGCGCTACCATCGGCTGCTGATTCGCCTGAGTGGACGCCTGCTCGTGCGCCTGAATGTCAAAGGCAGCACGCGAATGCGTTGGGCGCGAAAACTCCTGCATTTTCTGGCGGCGTTTACTGACACGCTGAAGTTGCCCGTTCAGACATTGATCAAGGTGTTTGCCCTGACCTGCGTGCATTGGCTCCTGCGCTATAGCGTGTTGTATCTGGCGTTGCGCGGGCTGGGTGCGGATTTGCAGTGGGCCTGGAGTTTTCTGATTCAGATGCTTTCGCTGAGCGCGGGGCAATTCAGCCTGTTGCCGGGTGGCGCAGGGGCTGCGGAATTGACCTCGGCCGCGTTGCTGGCGCCCATGGTGGGGAAATCCACGGCGGCGGCGGCGATTCTGATTTGGCGGGCGGTTACTTATTACTTTTATCTGGTGGTTGGGGGGCCGGTGTTTTTGCTGATGCTTGGGCGGCCGTTGTTGAAGAAGTTGATGAGGTTTAGGCAGGCTTAGGGCTTGGGCGGCTGGGCTTGAGCGGTTTTTTTGGTGGTGTACATATCCGTTGTTGCGGTAACGGCGGGTATTGGTTCCGCCCTTACGGCGGGTTACTTGGAAAAGCGCCAAGTAACCAAGCGCCTGCGCCCCTGACGTACGGTGGCTCGCTTAGGCTCATGCCCTCGCTCCGGTCCTGCTCCGTGGGCCCGCCGCCATCGGCGGTGAACACCCATGTCATGCTCGCCAAACATCCCCTGTGGGAGCTAGCCTGCTAGCGAAAAACGTCCAGACACCGCGTTCATTCAGACAGCACGCGTAATCGTTAACGCCCCTCGCTAGCAGGCTAGCTCCCACAAGGGAACGCGGACGATCAAAGATCCAGGCCCGCCGGTAGGCCGCCTCGCGGTGCTGTGGCGGTGCACGCCCCCTCGAGAGGCCGAGTGGAGGTTCTGCGCAGTGGGCAACCCGGCATGGATGCCGGGTTAGCCGCGCACGGCCATGGATGGCCGATCGCGGCGGGCCCACGGAGCAGAACCGGAGCGAGGGCACCCTGAGCCTAAGCGAAGGGCCGAACGAAAGGGGAAAGAGCCCTTGGTTACTTGGGGATTTTCCAAGTGACTCGCCGTAAGGGTGAAACCGTAAGTGGCCGTTACCGAAAAAACGGATATGTACACAATCAAAGCGTCCTCGCGCCAAACCTCACGGCCGCTTCACCGGCAACCCAACTCCCCTTCACGGTCAGAATCCGGATTCAACTCCTCCCACAACTCCTCCGCCCCCGGGAACTCCGTCCCATCTTCAGGGCCCAGGTCATCCGGGTCATAGCGGCTCAAACACCCCTCCCCCAAAGTGGCGGGGGCTTTGGAGGTGGCTTTATCCAGTGGATCGGCCATGGTCATGTCCTCAGTGCAGAAACGGCGAAGGGCCTGAGCGATTGAACGCCCAGGCCCTTCGAATTTCAACCGTACCGTGCGGGTATCAGAACACCACGGTCTTGTTACCATGCACCAGCACCCGGTCTTCCAGGTGATAACGCAGACCACGGGCCAGCACCATCTTCTCGACATCACGGCCGAAACGCACCATGTCTTCGATGCTGTCACTGTGGCTGACACGAACTACGTCCTGCTCGATGATCGGGCCGGCATCCAGCTCTTCAGTGACATAGTGGCAAGTCGCACCGATCAGCTTCACCCCACGCAGGGAAGCCTGGTGATAGGGCTTGGCGCCGACGAACGACGGCAGGAAGCTGTGGTGAATGTTGATGACCTTGTGCGCATATTCACTGCACAACTCGGGCGGCAGGATTTGCATGTAACGGGCAAGTACCACCACTTCGGCTTCGTGCTGTTTGACCAGCCGCGAGACTTCGGCGAACGCCGGCTCTTTATCCTGTGGATTGACCGGCACGTGGTAGTAAGGAATACCGTGCCACTCGACCATGCTGCGCAAATCGTCATGGTTGGAAATCACGCAGGAGATTTCGCAGTCCAGTTCATCGCTGTGCCAGCGGTGCAGCAAGTCGGCCAGGCAATGAGACTCGCGGCTGGCCATCAACACCACGCGCTTTTTTTGCGCGGTATCGGTAATGCGCCAGTTCATCGAGAACTCTTCGGCAATCGGCGCGAACGCTTCGCGGAAGGCCTCGATACCAAAAGGCAGCGAATCGGCCCGAATTTCGTGACGCATGAAGAACCAGCCACTGAGATTATCCGAGTGATGGCTCGCTTCAGTGATCCAGCCGTTATGTGACGCCAGAAAGTTACTGACTTTAGCAACGATGCCGACGCGGTCCGGGCAAGCAATCACTAGCCGAAAAGTGCGCATGAGGGGGAAACTCCAGAACTTCGCAAAGGCCGCCATTCTAGCGACTGCGCGGCAAAACTGCAGTAAAGATGACACCTTGCATTGTGCGAGGGCGCCTGGCACAAGCATTGAAACCGCCCGCCCACCCGCGCAATGGTGCTCTTGTTGCCAATCTTCAAGTGCTCAATTGTGAATATCTGTGGTACCTGCGTCACACTATTTAACTGCACGTCCAGCTTGCGCCCTATTCACGACAACTAATTTAAATAAACTCCGGTTTAATGTTTACTTGATGAAACACCCTGACTATTATTGGCGCACTGTCCCCTGCCATCCAGCGCCTAACATAAGGTAGTCCCCATGTCCTTGATCAACGAATATCGTGCCACCGAAGAAGCTATCAAAGAGCTGCAAGCCCGTTTAAAGAACCTGTCCCAAGACGACAAACTGCAAACCGAGCTGGAATTCGAAGGCAAACTGCGCACCCTGATGGGCGAATACTCCAAGTCCCTGCGTGACATCATCGCGTTGCTGGATCCAGAATCCAAAACCAAGGCACCCCGCGGCGGCGCAGTAAAAACTACTGGCACCAAGCGTGCTCGCAAAGTTAAACAATACAAAAACCCGCACAACGGTGAAGTCATCGAAACCAAAGGTGGCAACCACAAAACTCTGAAAGAGTGGAAAGCCAAGTGGGGCGGTGACGTGGTTGAAGGCTGGGCTACCCTGCTGGGCTAAGCCACACGCTTTTCGCTGCAAAAAAAAGAACGCCAGCAAACGCTGGCGTTTTTTTATGCCCGGCATTCAGTGCCGGGCATTTCAGTTTCAAAGATTCAAACGTTTGCGCAATGCCTGGACATAATTGCTCCACTCGTTGAGCACCTCTTGCTGGAGCGGCGTCGCCGTAATGTTCAAGTGGGCCGCGGCTTCTGCAAAAGTTTCCAGCGTATTGGGCGCTCCCCACTCAGGATCTGACAAACGTTGCTGACAGAATATTCGCCAACGTTCTTGCTCTTCGAAATTCAACGTATCGGGAAAGTTGCGTGCTCGATATCGAAACAATAATTCAGGTAACCGTTCATCATCGAAAGGCCATTGTTCCTTTGCTAATTGCGCCGGGTCAGCCGCTCGGACTTGCTCACAAAGGCGCCGATCCCGATCACCAATAAAACCATCGTATAACTGTTGCTCGGGGTCCTTGCTCTGGGTGAAATCCTCGCTGGCATAAATGGCCTGAACTTTATCTCGCCAAACTTGCTGTGCGTCACTTAGCCGCAGTGTGCGCTCCTGATATAACGCCATGTCCAGCCCCAGGCGTTGCTGATCAACGGGACGAAGTACCGACAGGGGCGCGACCACCGGGCATTTGTTGATGTGGATAAGCTTGAGCGGCACCGGCAACTCGCCCTCGGCCAGATCATCGCGACGGGTATACAGGCGCTGGCGCAAGGCGTCGGCGTCCAGATCAAGCAAGCCCTGTGGGTCCAGGTGCAGGTCGCAGACAATCAACGCATTCTTGTTGCGCGGGTGCCAGGCCAGCGGCAGCACCACGCCGACATAACTGCGCGCCGCCGAAAAGCGCCCGGAAATGTGCACCATCGGCTGCAACAGCCGAACCTGATCCATTACCTTTTGTTTACCGCGCAACTGAAACAGCCAGTCGTACAGCTTCGGCTGCTTCTCACGAATCAAACGGGCCAGCGCGATAGTCGCGCGAACGTCCGAAAGCGCTTCGTGAGCATTGCCGTGATCGATGCCATTGGCGGCGGTCAGGCGTTCGAGTTTGAGCGTTACCCGCCCCTCGTCATCCTTGGGCCAGGCGATGCCGTCCGGTCGCAAGGCATACGCCGCTCGCACCACATCGATCAGGTCCCAACGGCTGTTACCGCCCTGCCATTCGCGGGCATAGGGGTCGAAAAAATTGCGGTACAGGCTGTAGCGGGTCATCTCGTCGTCGAAACGTAAGGTGTTGTACCCCGCGCCACAGGTGCCCGGCGCTGCCAGTTGGGCGTGCACCCGGGTCATGAAATCGGCTTCGCTCAAACCGTGCCCGATCAATTGGCCTGGTGTGATGCCCGTGATCGCGCAAGCTGCCGGATGCGGCAGGATGTCCTCACTGGGCTGGCAGTAAAGATTGACCGGCTCGTCTATGACATTGAGATCGAAGTCAGTGCGAAGCCCCGCCACTTGCAGCGGACGGTCGCAACGGGGGTTGATGCCGGTGGTTTCATAGTCGTACCAGAAGATCGAGGTCACGGGCTATTCCTGAACTGAAGATCGGCGAAGTCTAGGCGTTTGCATCCCGCCCCGGCCAGTGATCTTGCATTCAATCATCTCTGGCCACGCACCGTGCAATACATAGTTATGTCGTTTTCCCCCAAGAGACTGCTAGCATCGGCCGGACAGAGAATCCCGACCAGGCCTCATCATCAGGTTGCCCATGCTCGAGACCACAGCACTGCCAAGGAAAGCGACGCTGGCCCCGCCACTGGATACGCGGTATCAGGTTGAAACGCCGGAAGGCATCGACTTGCCACTGCGCCCGGCTGGGTTGATGGTCCGTGCGCTGGCGTTCTCCATCGACCTCGGACTGCGCGGTTTGATTCTGGGCCTGCTGTTTATTGTCCTCGCGTTTCTGGGAAAACTCGGCGCCGGGCTGGGCTCGATCCTGCTGTTCGGGGTGAACTGGTGGTACATGGTGCTGTTTGAGGTGCTCAATCAGGGACGCTCGCCGGGCAAGCAATGGATGGGCCTGCGTGTGGTGCAGGACGACGGTACGCCGATCGGCTGGTCCGCATCGTTGTTGCGCAACCTGCTGCGCTTTGTCGACCTGTTGCCGTTCGGCTATTTCCTCGGCGTCGTCAGTTGCCTGCAACACCCCAGCTTCAAGCGCCTCGGCGACCTGGCCGCCGGTACGCTGGTGATCTACCGCGAACAGCCGCTCACCCGACCGCAACTGCCTGACGCCGAGCCACGGCGTCCGTCGTTTGCCCTGACGCTGCCCGAGCAACGCGCCATCCTCGGGTTTGCCGAACGCCAGGGCGAACTCTCCGAAGCGCGGGTCACGGAACTCGCTACCATCCTCGCGCAACCGTTGAAGGTTTCAGCGCCACGCGCCGTGGCAGAACTCAACGGCATCGCCCGCGGCTTGTTGGGCCCCGCATGAAGCAAAGTCTTTTCGAGAATCGCCACAAGGCTGAATGGGCGCAATTTTCCCTTTTGCTCGACAGGCTGGAACGGAACAAGGACACCTCGCGGATCGCCAGTTTTCCGAAAGACTATCGAAGGCTCTGCCAACACCTGGCCCTGGCTCGGGAACGCGGCTACAGCAGTTTTCTGATCGACTCGCTGCAGCAACAGGTGCTGCGCGGGCATCAACAGCTGTATCAGCATCGCAGCCGACTGGGTGCCAACGTGCTGGGTTTCATCCTGGCGGATTTCCCGCGACTGGTACGTGAGCAGTGGCGTTTCGTGCTCGCCGCCAGCCTGATGTTTTTTGGCAGCCTGATCGGCTTTGCGTTGCTGGTGTATCTGTTCCCGGACCTGGTCTACAACCTGATCCCGGCAGAGCAGGTCAACGAAATGCAAGGCATGTACGACCCTGTCGCCGGTCACCTTGGGCGCTCGGCGGAACGGGCGGCCAGTGAAGACTGGGTGATGTTCGGTTTCTACATCATGCACAACATCGGCATTGCCTTTCAGACCTTTGCCAGCGGTTTGCTGTTTGGCCTGGGCAGCGCGTTTTTCCTGTTCTTCAACGGTTTGATGATCGGCGCGGTGGCCGGGCACCTGACTCAGATCGGCTACGGACAAACCTTCTGGTCGTTCGTGATCGGCCACGGCGCCTTTGAACTCAGCGCCATTGCCCTGGCGGGTGCGGCTGGCCTGCAACTGGGCTGGGCCTTGATTGCACCGGGACGACTGCCCCGCGCCGAAGCCCTGCGCGTGGCGGCGCGCAAAAGTGTGCTGCTGATTTGCGGGGTCATGCTGTTTCTATTGATCGCGGCATTTATCGAAGCCTACTGGTCATCCATGACCGGCCCTGCGCCGATGACCAAGTACCTGGTCGGCGCGACGCTGTGGTTTTTGGTAGCGATGTATCTGCTGTTTGCCGGACGGACCCGCCATGCGCCTGAGTGACGCGACCGTGGTGATCCGCCCTCGAACCACCTGGGAAGCCATGGACCTGGGCGTGCTGCTGAGCCAGCGGCACCGATGCCTGCTGATAACCAGTTGGGCCATCGTGACCTTGCCGGTTTTCGCCCTGCTCACCTTGCTGCTGTGGGATTCCCCCTTCCTCGCCGCGTTTATCTTCTGGTGGCTGAAACCGGCGTTTGAACGCCTGCCGCTGTACATCCTGTCCAAAGCAATGTTCGGTGAAACGCCCACGCTGAAACAAGCGCTGCGCCAGTGGCCACGCCTGCTCAAGCCTCAACTGCTGGCCAGCCTGACCTGGCGACGCTTGAGCCTGAGTCGCAGTTTCCTGTTGCCGGTGGTGCAACTCGAAGGCTTGAGTGGTCTGGCACGACAACAGCGCTTGCAGGTGCTGTTGCAACGCGGCGGCGGTGCAGCGCGCTGGCTGACAATCATCGGCGTGCATCTGGAAAGTGCGTTGTGGATCGGCCTGATGGTGCTGTTCTACCTGCTCCTGCCGCCACAAGTCGAACTCGACTGGAGCTGGCAGACATTGCTGTCCGCCGCCACACAGGACTGGCGCTGGCTGGAGCACCTGACCAACGGGTTTTACGTGTTGGTGCTGGTGGTGTGGGAACCGATCTACGTGGCCTGCGGCTTCAGTCTTTACCTGAACCGGCGCACGGTGCTGGAGGCCTGGGACATCGAACTGGTGTTCCGCCGCCTGCGCCAACGCTTGAGCGGCGCCGCCCTCACCCTGCTGCTGGTGGCCTTTCTACTGGTGCCAACCGGGCAAAGCGTCTGGGCCGCCGAACCAGCCGTTTCCCCCGACAATCCGCGCCTGCTGGACCAGCCACTGACCAGCCAGGCGTCCCGGGACAGCATCAAGGCGATCCTCGATCAGCCCCCGTTCAAGAACAAGGAAACCGTCACGCGCTATCGTTTTGGCGAGGACAAGCCCGCCGCCGAAACCTCCGACGATGGCAAAGCCCCCGAATGGCTGAAGGTCCTGCTCAAGTTGCTGGATAACCAGCGCTTCGGCGCATTGGCGACCTTGATTGAAGTGGTGCTGTGGGGTGCCGTCATCGGCGCGATCGGTTTATTGATCTGGCGTTACCGGGCGTGGTTGCAGGCCTTCGTCAGTCGTCGGCCGGCGCTGAAGGGTAAAGTCGCGCGACCGTTACCGCAGCAGGCATTCGGCCTGGACCTGAACCGCGAAACCCTGCCAGCAGACATTGCCGCCAGCGCCGAAAGCCTCTGGCAATCCAACCCTCGCGAGGCGCTCGGCTTGCTCTATCGCGCGCTGCTCAGTCACTTGCTGCACGATTACAACATGGCGCTGAAACCCGCCGACACCGAAGGCCAGGTGCTGGAGCGTGTCGAGCAACTGCAACAACCCGCCCTGTTGGCCTTCAGCAAAAACCTGACCGGGCACTGGCAGAACATGGCTTATGGGCACCGCCTGCCACCGGCGCATTTGCAACAGGAACTGTGTGACGGCTGGCGGACCTTGTTCGGTCCGGGGGCTACGCATTGAATCGGCGATTGTGGCTGGTCGCCGGGGTGCTTATCGCCGTGCTGTTGGGCGCGTTGAGTCTTTATCTGTACGCCAGGGCGACGCCCTATCAGGCAGACATCGATCACGGCCCGTCACCCGAAGCCCAGGCCAACCCTTATCTGGCCGCCGAACATTTCCTGCGCAAACAGGGCCTGACCGTCAGCCATGCCAACAGCCTCGACATCCTGCCCACGCTGGAGCCTCGGCAACGCAGCCTGTTGTTGCTCGGCGACCGCTCCGGCATGACCCCGCGCCAGATCGATCAAGTGCTGAACTGGACCCGCGCCGGCGGGCGTCTTTTATTCATTGCCGAGTCGTTGTGGGATGAAAAACTGGGCCAGAGCAATGACCTGTTGCTCGACCGGGTCCAGGTGCATCAGTCATTGAGCAAAGACCTCAAGGACCCTCCGCCCGACATCGACAAGGATCCCTACCCCAAACTGACCAAGCTGTACCTTGAGGACGAAGGCGCGCCGGCCTATGCCACCTTCGATACCGCGTTCCACCTCGAAGACCCGAAAAATCTCGCGCAAGCCTGGGCCAACAGCGGCAAGGCCACGCACATGATGCAGCTCAACCACGGGCTCGGTTCGATCATCGTGGTCACCGACGCCGACCTGTGGAAAACCCCGGCCATCGACCGGTACGACAACGCCTGGCTGCTCTGGTACCTGACCGCAGACACGAACGTGACCCTGCTGTTCAACACCGACCACGACAGCCTGCTGACCTTGTTGCTGCGCAATTTTCCACAGGCGCTGGTTGCCCTCATGGCCCTGATCGGCCTGGTTCTCTGGCATGTCGGCGTGCGCCATGGCCCGTTGATCGAACCTGCCCCGAAAGCCCGTCGACAACTCCACGAGCACCTGCGCGCCAGCGCCGATTTCATGTGGCGCCGCACCGGTCAAGCCAGCCTGTTGCAAGCCTTGCAGCACGACATCCTGCGCCGGGTTCGGCGCCGCCATCCCGGTTTCGAACAACTCGGCGTCGCCGAACAATGGCTGGTGCTCGCACGCCTGACGGGCCAACCCACACGCGCTATCAGCCAGGCCATGAGCCCGCGACCGAAGCAACGGCTGTCCAGCGTTGAATTCAGTCGTCAGGTCGCCCACCTGCAAACCTTGAGGAACGCCTTATGATGAGTGAACAGATCGAGCCCGGCGCACCGAGCCACGCCGCGCAGCAACGCCAGCGCGCCAGTCAGTTGGCCCAAGCGGTAAGAGCTGAATTGCAAAAAGCCGTCATCGGCCAGAACACGGTGATCGACGATGTACTTACCGCGCTGATTGCCGGCGGCCACGTGCTGCTCGAAGGTGTACCGGGGCTGGGCAAAACCTTGTTGGTCCGCGCCCTAGCCCGTTGCTTCGGCGGCGAATTCGCGCGTATCCAGTTCACCCCGGACCTGATGCCCAGCGATGTCACCGGGCACGCGGTGTACGACCTGCAGACCGAGCAATTCAAACTGCGCAAAGGTCCGTTGTTCACCAACTTGCTGCTCGCCGATGAAATCAACCGCGCTCCGGCGAAAACCCAGGCGGCGTTGCTCGAAGCCATGCAGGAACGGCAAGTCACCCTCGAAGGCCGCGCCCTGCCCATTGCGCAGCCGTTCATGGTGCTCGCCACGCAAAACCCCATCGAGCAGGAAGGTACGTATCCCCTGCCGGAAGCCGAGCTGGACCGCTTCATGCTCAAGGTGCGCATGGACTACCCCGACGCCGATCAGGAGTTGGACATGGTGCGCCAGGTCAGTCGTTCGACCCGGGCCGACATGCTCGACGTGCAACCGCTGCGCACCGTGCTGCAAGCCAAGGACGTGCTGGCATTGCAACGCATCGCCAGCGATCTGCCGCTGGACGACCAGGTCCTCGATTACGCCGTACGCCTGGCGCGCACCACCCGTAGCTGGCCGGGCCTGACCCTCGGCGCCGGGCCTCGGGCCTCCATTGCGCTGGTGCGCTGCGCTCGGGCGCGGGCCTTGCTGCGCGGCGGCGAATTCGTGATTCCGGATGACATCAAGGGCTGCGCCCTGGCGGTGTTGCGCCACCGCGTACGCATCGCGCCGGAGCTGGATATCGAAGGGCTGGAGGTCGACCACGTGCTGCAGCAATTGCTCGATCAAGTACCGGCGCCGCGTCTGTGAAACCCTCGCGCCTGCTACTGATCTGGATGGCACTGCTGCTGGCCATTGGCATCGTGCTCGGCACATTGCGGGCGTTAGAGATCGCCGTTCCATCAACCCTGTTGTCGATCAACTGGGGGTTGCTGCTGGCGCTGCTGGCTCTGGCAATACTCGATGCGGTCCGCCTTAAACGCCTGCCCTTACCCCGGATAATCAGACAAATGCCCGGCAGCCTGGCGCTCGGCCGTTGGAGTGAAGTACGACTGGAGGTTGAACACGACTTTCCCCAGCCACTGACTATCCGGATTTTTGACCACGTACCCGACGGCCTGAGCTTCGAAAACCTGCCCCTGTCGCTCGAACTTCAACCCGGCCAGCACAGCCAGGTCGGCTATCGCCTGCGTCCACTCAAGCGCGGCCACTTCACCTTCGAACACTGCGAAATCAACCTGCCGAGTCCGTTGGGCCTGTGGTCCGACAAACGCCTGCCAAGCATCTCCGACCACACCCGCGTCTACCCCGACTTCGCCCGCCTTTACGGCGGCCAACTGCTGGCCGTGGACAACTGGCTCAGCCAGCTCGGCGTGCGCCAGCGGCAACGACGCGGCCTGGGTTTGGAGTTTCACCAGCTACGGGAATTTCGCGAAGGCGACAGCTTGCGCCAGATCGACTGGAAAGCCACCGCCCGCCAACGCACACCGATTGCCCGGGAGTACCAGGACGAACGCGACCAGCAAATCATTTTCATGCTCGACTGCGGTCGACGCATGCGCAGCCAGGACGGTGAACTGGCGCACTTCGATCATGCGCTTAATGCCTGTCTGTTACTGAGCTACATCGCCCTGCGCCAGGGTGATGCGGTGGGGCTCAGCACCTTTGCGGTCGAGCAACCGCGCTATCTCGCCCCCGTGAAAGGTGCCGGGCAACTCAACGTATTGCTCAATACGGTCTACGACCTGAACAGCACCCAGCGCAGCGCCGACTATCAAGCCGCGGCGACTCAACTGCTGGCCCGGCAAAAACGCCGCGCGCTGGTGGTGCTGGTGACCAACCTGCGGGACGAAGACGATGAAGAATTGCTCACAGCCGTCAAACGCCTGAGCAAGCAACATCGGGTGCTGGTCGCGAGCCTGCGCGAAGACGTACTCGACAGCCTGCGTCAGACAACCGTGCAAACCTTGTCCGAAGCGCTGGTCTATTGCGGGACGGTGGACTTCTTGAACGCACGGGCCGAACTTCATGAACGGCTGAATGCCCATGGCGTGCCGGTGCTGGATTCAAGTACTCATGAACTGGGCGCCGCGCTGGTGACGCGGTACCTGGAATGGAAGAAGGCCGGGGTGTTTTAGTGACGGTGACGCGGAGTGCGCCATTGCCTAAAGATCAGGCAGAGGCAGGCAACGGCTGAAAACTGAAGTACTGCTTCAGCGCCTCCACCAATTGCCCATATTCCGGCGGTACCCGTTGCAGGCTGAACCCGGCGTCGTAATGGTGGGGGGTTGCGTCTTCATGGCACCACAGGCAGCAGGCGTTGAGGTCGATCACCTGCTGGCAACCATCGGCCATGGGAATTTTCAGGCGCAAATCGAAATCGGCGCCGATCATGATTGGCAACTGACTGATGAGCATCAGCCCGTCTTCAGAGACATTGCCCAGGAAGCCAATCGGTTTGTCGGTGACGCTGTTGAACACTTTCAGAAAATACGGCAGTTGATGCCGCTCGATCCGGCGGTCAGTGAACATGCGCAATTCGCCCAGCAAGGCCCTTAAGCAGGGCCGCACTAATGCTTCGGAACGGGCCTGCCTGCCTTTATCAAACAAGAGCCAGGCAATGGGCACGCTCTCCCCGATCCCGGTGCGACAGTCCATGGACCCGCTGTCGCTTACTCCTGCCGATCACAGGTGTTACGTCGGTTTAGAAACAAGGCTCTAAACCGGTTTATTCGACTATAGCTCACCACCGTCAGTGAGCCAGCCGTTAAATGCAATCAGAACCGGGTCGGGCGAACCACGGCGGCTGCGCTGCGCAGCGGGTAATGACCCAGAGACTGCAAGGTTTCCAACCGGGCGCGGGCGCGGTAGGCGTACTCGCTCTGCGGGTAGGAAGCGATGATGAACTGGTAGGTCTGCGCCGCATCGACAAACAGTTTCTGCCGCTCCAGACACAACCCGCGCAGCATCGACACTTCCGGCCACACATAAGACCGCGCGCGGCTGGCGCGTTCGACTTTGGACAGCTCGAGCGTCACTTGCTCACAATTGCCACGGTCATAAGCCTTGTAGGCATTATTCAAATGATGGTTCAT
The DNA here is from genome assembly GCF_059716135.1 of Pseudomonas sp. LBUM1651. Taxonomy (NCBI): domain Bacteria; kingdom Pseudomonadati; phylum Pseudomonadota; class Gammaproteobacteria; order Pseudomonadales; family Pseudomonadaceae; genus Pseudomonas; species Pseudomonas sp. LBUM1651. Next base: position 4,873,624 of record NZ_CP166805.1, read on the forward strand.
CGAAAAACGGGTGCAGCCCACAACACTGAGGGCAAGAATGGCTATTAGCACGAATCGCATGGGGGTTCTCCTGTCTTGAGCTCTGTATCGACCCGTTGGCGAAAATCTTCAAGATTGTTCGTTTAAAGAAACAAACGAATAAGTAGTGCACATGAACAATGACTACACCCGAAGACCATAGTAGCCTCACTCAGCGCTTGAACTCAGGAGTCTATGCATGTCCGTCCGTCGCACCAAAATCGTCGCTACCCTTGGCCCGGCCAGTAACTCGCCGGAAGTTCTCGAACAGCTGATTCTGGCTGGCCTGGACGTCGCCCGCCTGAACTTCTCCCACGGCACCCCCGACGAGCACAAGGCTCGCGCGAAGCTGGTGCGTGACCTCGCTGCCAAGCACGGCCGCTTCGTTGCCCTGCTGGGTGACCTGCAAGGCCCGAAAATCCGTATCGCCAAATTCGCCAACAAGAAGATCGAGCTGAAGATCGGTGATCAATTCACCTTCTCCACCAGCCATCCTCTGACCGAAGGCAACCAGCAAGTGGTCGGCATCGACTACCCGGACCTGGTCAAGGACTGCGGCGTCGGCGACGAGCTGCTGCTCGACGACGGCCGTGTGGTGATGCGCGTCGATACCGCCACCGCTACCGAACTCAACTGCACGGTGACCATCGGCGGCCCGCTGTCGGACCACAAAGGCATCAACCGCCGCGGCGGTGGCCTGACCGCTCCAGCCTTGACCGAGAAAGACAAGGCCGACATCAAGCTCGCCGCAGAAATGCAGGTCGACTACCTGGCCGTGTCCTTCCCGCGTGATGCGGCCGACATGAACTACGCCCGTCAACTGCGCGACGAGGCCGGCGGTACTGCCTGGCTGGTGGCGAAGATCGAACGCGCCGAAGCCGTGGCCGACGACGAAACCCTCGACGGTCTGATCCAGGCTTCCGACGCGGTGATGGTTGCCCGTGGCGACCTGGGCGTGGAAATCGGCGACGCCGAGCTGGTGGGCATTCAGAAGAAAATCATTCTGCACGCACGCCGCCACAACAAGGCTGTGATCGTGGCGACCCAGATGATGGAGTCGATGATCCAGAACCCGATGCCGACCCGTGCCGAAGTGTCCGACGTGGCCAACGCCGTGCTCGACTACACCGACGCCGTGATGCTGTCCGCCGAATCCGCTGCCGGTCTGTATCCGCTGGAAGCCGTGCAAGCAATGGCGCGCATCTGCGTCGGCGCTGAAAAGCACCCGACCGGCAAGACCTCCAGCCACCGCATCGGCAAGGAATTCACCCGCTGCGACGAGAGCATTGCGCTGGCGACCATGTACACCGCCAACCACTTCCCGGGCGTGAAAGCGATCATCGCATTGACCGAAAGCGGCTACACCCCGCTGATCATGTCGCGCATCCGTTCTTCGGTGCCGATTTATGCGTATTCGCCGCACCGCGAAACCCAGGCGCGCGCAGCGATGTTCCGTGGCGTGTACACCATCCCGTTCGACCCGGCCTCGCTGGAGCCACACGAAGTCAGCCAGAAGGCGATCGACGAGCTGGTCAAGCGCGGCGTCGTGGAAAAAGGCGACTGGGTCATCCTGACCAAGGGCGACAGCTACCACACCACCGGCGGCACCAACGGGATGAAAATCCTGCACGTTGGCGATCCGCAGGTCTGAGTGATCGGTTGCGAAAAAACAAAGCCCCGCCATGTGAATGGCGGGGTTTTTTTTGTTATGAAATCAGGCAATTACACTTTTATAACATCATCACCTGTCAGATATGACAGTAGACAGCTTTCTGCACGCCTCGCTAAATACGGTTGAGCTTGGCGATTAAGGATGATCGATAGCCGGAATTGAATGTTGTCGTCATTTATTAACCACGCCGAAGTTAAATCAATATTCATTCAAGGATCAGAAAAATGACTGCATCACAGCTTAGTCCAGGTGAACTCGATCCGAGTTTCGGGAAAGACGGAATTCTGGTGCTGAAGTACCCCGATTTCACGACCACTAACGGCCAGGTTATTTCTGAAGCACCCAACGGCAAAATTTATATCGGGGGAAGCAGTTGGTCACCTGAAACGATCCTGGCTGAACACTTTAGCCTTACTTGCACTTTGAGCAACGGCACGCCGGATCATGATTTCGGCCTCGATGGCACCATACATGTCAGGCTCCCACGGCCTGGCAGCGAAGGCTTAGGCACAACGCCCTTTCAAATCTTCTATCTGGACAGTGGCGCAGAAGGCAAAATTCTTGTAGCAGTAGGTCGCCACGTTGCGGGAGACGGCGCGTCGACGCAGGCGAGTTACCTGGTTCGCTTGACCGATAAAGGAGAGTTGGACAAAAGCTTCGGTATCGACGGCATTTTGCTCATCAACCCATCTATTGAAATCGATTCTGATCAGTCGTCGAGCTCAGAAGTCATGCAGTCCGGTAGCACCTCGTCAAGCCGCAGCGTCCATGTGGCAGACGGCAAGATTTATGTTATTTCCGCAGCGTTTGAACCACCAATAGGGCTTATCGCACGGGTGATGCGTTTTGATTACGACGGTAAGCCAGACCTGTCATTTAACGGAACAGGTTACGCATCCCTGTCTGAAGTACTCAACGTGCGCAGCTCGTTTAATGACATCGTCGTGCAGGATGGAAAAATCACAGTATGCGGATGGGCCGGCTCTGGTGCCCTTCTGGCTCGCCTCAATATCGATGGAAGTTTTGACAAAAGCTTTGCGGGCGCCGGATACAAGCTTTTGGAAGGGCCAAGTTTTCAATTTACTGCCCTTGCAGTACTGCCTGATGGGCGGACTGTCGCTACAGGTTATGGTTTCTCCGACCGTCGTGGCTTGCTGGCGGCTTATACATCCGGGGGGCAGATCGACAGGACGTTTAATCAAGGCGCTCACGTAGAGGAAAAGTTTGGCAGTTCTGATGCTGTCATGTTTTTGGGCATGGGGTTCAACGACGGAAAAATTATTACCTCGGGAAGGCACATTGATGGCGCTCGGACTGTGAATTTTGTCACCGCGCGGTACCTGGCTAATGGTCGCCGCGACACAACCTTTGGGAAAGGCAAGGGCTGGGTTATTCCCGACCTTAGCGGCTACCGCCCTCTCGCTCACGGAATGAGTTTGCAATCCGACGGAAAAATACTGGTGGTAGGAAATGACTATGATGGCTTTTATGGCAAAGCTGTCATCGTGACCCGGCTTTTAAACGGCGCCTGAATAGTAGTGGTATTTTCGGAAGGCAACGCGCGACCTACTGAGCCGTTGCCTTTTGTCTACCTGTTGATAAACCCCGACAACGCCGCAACCGCCTCTGGCGAACGCAGTCGTTGGGTGAACAACGCGCCCTCTTCTTCTATCACCTTGCGCAACTGCTCACGATCCGAGGCTTTCATCAACTGCTTGCTGATGCGCACCGCTTCCGGTGGCAGCGATTCGAAACGCAGCGCCATCTCCCGCGCCTTGGCCAATGTGGCTTCGCCACTGCCCAGGGCTTCGGTCGCGATGCCCCACTCGGCCGCTTGCTCACCGCTAAAACCTTCGCCGAGCAGCAACAGTTCCGCCGCTTTAGCATGCCCGAGCAATCGAGGCAGGAGCAGGCTGGAACCGAACTCCGGGCATAAGCCGAGATTGACGAAGGGCATCCGCAACCGCGCATCACGGCTGACATACACCAGATCACAATGCAGCAGCATCGTCGTGCCAATCCCCACCGCCGCACCGGCCACGGCGGCGATCACCGGCTTGCGGCATTCAAGCAGGGTGAGCATGAACTGGAACACCGGACTGTCCAGGTTGCTCGGTGGTTGCTGCAGGAAGTCGGCGATATCGTTGCCGGCGGTGAAGCACTCGGCGGAACCGGTGATCAGCACGGTATTGATTTCGGGGTCGGTGTCAGCCTGTTTCAGCGCTTCGGCCAGATGGCTGTACATGGCGCGGGTCAGGGCGTTTTTCTTGTCGGGGCGGTTCAGACGCAGGGTCAGCAGGCCGCGTTCGCGTTCAATCTGGATGGCATCGGTCATGGCGTGTCCTGATCTGAGAGTATCCAGTGTGGCGAGCGAGCTTGCTCGCGCTGGGCTGCGCAGCGGCCCCAAAAGCTTGTGAGCGCTTCGCACTCAAGCGGGAGCAAGCTCCCTCGCCACAAAATCAGTGCTCAACCGCGAGGCAGGAAGACGTCGGCCAGCAGTTGATTGCGCGGCAGTCCCGCCAGGTACAGGCGCCGGGCGAAGGCGTCGACGCTGTCGGGGGACCCGCAGAGTAAGGCTTGGGTTTGCCGGGAAACAAGCCGCAGTTGCGCCAAAGCCGCGGGCAACTCGGTCGGCGTCCACAGTTCGATGCTGAGGTTCGGGCGGCTGGCGGCCATGGCCAGCAAGGGTTTGGCCAGATAATGCTCATCGGCATCATGGGCGAGGTGAATCACGCGGATGGCGCCTTGGTGATCCTGGCGCAGGGCTTCGCGCAAGACGCCGAACAACGGGCCCAGCCCGGTGCCGGCGGCCATCAGCCAGAGTGGCCGGGTGTGCCAGTCCGGATCGTAATGCAAGGCCCCGCCGCGCAATTCGCCGAGACGCAGCGGATCGCCGATTTTCAACCGACGCGCGGCATCACTGAATTCGCCGGGTTGGCGACAGTCGAGATGGAACTCCAGAAAGCGGTCTTCTTCCGGCAGGCTGGCCAAGGAATAAGGCCGCGCCACGTTGCCGGCCCACAACACCAGATGCTGTCCGGCGCTATAGCGCAGCGGGCGTTGTGGCGTCAGGCGCAGTCGCAAAACGCTGCTGCTCAACCAATCGACGGCGGCGACCTCGGCCGGACGGCCGTCCTGTTGCGGATCGAAGGCATGCACCTGCAAATCCTCGACCACCTGGCACTGGCACGCCAGGCGCCAGCCTTGCTGACGCTGCTCTGCGCTCAGGGCATCGGGCCGGCTGTCGCTCGGCAATCCTTGCGTACATTGCACCAGACACGCATGGCAACTGCCGGCGCGGCAGCTGTAAGGAACGGACACACCGTTTTGATTCAACGCATCAAGCAGGTTGCTACCAGGCGCCACCGACCATTGACGATCGCCAACCCGCAACTCAGGCATCGACGTTCTCCCACGCCGCCGCGCAACGATTTCGGCCGTCGCGCTTGGCGCGATAGAGCGCCTGATCGGCGCGCTGCAAGGCGTCGTCGAGATCATCGCCCAGCTCCAGCAGGGTCATGCCCGCCGACAGGCTGAGGTTGCCGACCTTCAGGCCGATCAACTCGACGTCGGTGAAGGCAATGCGCAGCCGCTCGCAGCAGGACGTCAGGCGTTCAGGGCCACAATCGGGCAACAGCACCACGAACTCTTCGCCGCCATAACGGGCCAGCACGTCCCCCTCACGCAAACAGGCGCTGGCCACACCGGCGAAAGCTTGCAGCACCTGATCGCCGGCAGCGTGGCCGTGCACATCGTTGATGCGTTTGAAATGGTCGAGGTCGATCAGCGCCAGGCCATGCACCACGCCAAGCTCCATGGCGTTGAGTTCGCGTGAGGCCAGGCGCAGGAAATGCCGACGGTTGAACAGCCCGGTCAACTCGTCGGTGGCGACCAGGTCTTCGAGCTGGCGCATCATTCCGCGCAGGGTGTCCTGATGCGCCTGCAAGGCGAAGCGGCGCTGCCGCATCCGCTGGCGGGAGGTCTGGACGTAGCGGGCGTAAAGCTCCAGCCAGACCAACACGATAAACAGCACGCACACCTGCAACGCGGCCAGCGCCGGGTCGGCCAACTGGAAGTGGTAGCCCTCCCACAGCGTGATCGCGCTGAAACTGAAAAACACCAACAGCGCGCACCGCACAAAGGCCCGGCGCGACAGATGAAACAGTCCGAACAACAGAATCAGCACGTAGAACACCAGAAACGTACCGCGTGCCTCATCCAGATTGGCGATCAGCCAGGTTTGCCAACCCAGCCCCAGAAACACTTGCGCTTCGGTCAGGCTGGGGTCGGAAAACCGCAGGTTCCAGCCGCTGTAAAACACCGCGAACAACGTCGCCTGGCTGATGACCACCAGCGCGCTGCCGACGGCAACACTGGCCAGGGGTTCATCGTAATGGCCGGTGAAAAACGCCAGCCACAGCAGCAGCAGGGCCAGGGCGTAGGTGCCGGCTGCGAGGGCAAAACGTTTGAGCAACAGGCGCTGGATGGCGTTATGGGTCAATCGTTGACTCACCGTGCGAAAGGAGGCTGACCGAGTGTCCTACTCTACAGACCGAATGCCACTTTAGTGGCGTGTCTGACAAATGACCATTCAATTTTCAAAGCGTAAAACTGGCGTCAATGCGATGACCCCGTGTTGCAAGAATCCTGTGGCGAGGGAGCTTGCTCCCGCTGGGCTGCGAAGCGGCCCCCTGCATTCATTCAGTCATAACTCACAGGCAGACTTTGCGACTGCTTCGCAGCCGAGCGGGAGCAAGCTCCCTCGCCACAAAGGCCTTCTCCAACATTCAGGTGTGGGCGGTATGCGACCAACGATTGACTGCCGGCGCGTGTGCCCGCCTGCGAGGCGCGTTATACTGCCGCGCCTTTTTAGCGTCGCGCCAGCATGCCCGGCGGGCCTTGGGACCTTGAGGTCAGCTTCAAGTCTCAAGCTTCAAGCGGCAAGTACAGAGCAGTCCGCGTACTGCTTTCAGCTTGCCGCTTGAAGCTTATAGCTTGAAGCTGCCCCTCGAACTATTGAATGTTCCCGTCTTTTAGAGGAGCGCGACTCATGACCGTGATCAAGCAAGACGACCTGATTCAGAGCGTTGCCGACGCCCTGCAGTTCATTTCCTATTACCACCCCGTTGACTTCATCCAGGCGATGCACGAAGCCTACCTGCGCGAAGAATCGCCAGCGGCCCGTGACTCGATGGCGCAAATCCTGATCAACTCGCGGATGTGCGCCACCGGCCACCGCCCGATCTGCCAGGACACCGGCATCGTTACCGTCTTCGTTCGCGTGGGCATGGACGTACGTTGGGATGGCGCCACCATGGGCCTGGACGACATGATCAACGAAGGCGTGCGCCGGGCTTACAACCTGCCGGAAAACGTCCTGCGTGCCTCGATCCTCGCCGACCCGGCGGGCGCTCGTAAAAACACCAAGGACAACACCCCGGCCGTTATCCACTACTCCATCGTTCCGGGTAACACCGTGGAAGTGGACGTGGCGGCCAAGGGCGGCGGTTCCGAGAACAAGTCGAAAATGGCCATGCTCAACCCGTCCGACTCGATCGTCGACTGGGTGTTGAAGACCGTTCCGACCATGGGCGCCGGCTGGTGCCCACCGGGCATGCTCGGCATCGGCATCGGCGGCACCGCCGAGAAAGCCGCGGTGATGGCCAAGGAAGTGTTGATGGAATCCATCGACATTCACGAGCTGAAAAAGCGCGGCCCGTCCAACCGTATCGAAGAGATGCGCCTGGAGCTGTTCGAGAAGGTCAACCAGCTGGGTATCGGCGCCCAGGGCCTCGGTGGCCTGACCACCGTGCTCGACGTAAAGATCATGGATTACCCGACCCACGCCGCTTCGTTGCCGGTGTGCATGATCCCGAACTGCGCCGCCACCCGTCACGCACACTTCGTGCTCGACGGTTCCGGCCCGGCGTCGCTGGAAGCGCCACCGCTGGACGCCTACCCGGAAATCGTCTGGGAAGCCGGCCCGTCGGCTCGTCGCGTCAATCTCGACACCCTGACCCCGGAAGACGTGCAGAGCTGGAAGCCGGGCGAAACCGTCCTGCTCAACGGCAAGATGCTCACCGGTCGCGACGCCGCGCATAAGCGCATGGTCGAGATGCTGAACAAGGGTGAAACCCTGCCGGTGGACCTGAAAGGTCGCTTCATCTACTACGTCGGCCCGGTTGATCCGGTGCGCGAAGAAGTGGTGGGCCCTGCCGGTCCGACCACTGCCACGCGGATGGACAAGTTCACCCGTCAGATCCTCGAGCAAACCGGCCTGCTGGGCATGATCGGCAAATCCGAACGCGGCCCGACCGCGATCGACGCGATCAAGGACCACAAGGCCGTTTACCTGATGGCGGTTGGCGGCGCGGCTTACCTGGTGGCGCAAGCCATCAAGAAATCCCGCGTCGTGGCGTTCGCCGAACTGGGGATGGAAGCCATCTACGAGTTCGACGTGAAAGACATGCCGGTGACCGTTGCGGTGGATAGCAAGGGTGAATCGGTACACATCACCGGTCCTGCCATCTGGCAGCAAAAGATCAGTGAAAGCCTGGCGGTAGAAGTGCAGTAAGCGCTTCGACTGACAAAACGAAGGTGACAGGAGCAATCCTGTCACCTTTTTTGTTGCTCACGCGGAACATTGTAGGAGCGAGCTTGCTCGCGAAAAACGTCCGGACAACACGTTTATCCAGACAATCCGCGTCATCGTTGACGACCATCGCGAGCAAGCTCGCTCCTACAAGGGCAGGTTGCCCATGTTATGGTGCGGCCCCTCCGTAAACATTGTGTAATGCCCGGCATGTCTGAGTCTTCTCGCACCCTGCGCCTGACGCTGTACACCTTTCTTATTCTCGCCGGTGCAGCCCTCGCCGCCACACTGGCCATGCGTCACGCCGAGCGTCAGGCCCTGGTGGAAGACGCGGCCCGCGCCAATCTGCAACTGGGCTTGTACGCCACGTCCCTGCACACCCTGATCGAACGTTATCGCGCCCTGCCCGCTGTGCTGGCGCTGGATCCGGAGTTGCGTTCGGCGCTTAAGGGCCCGGTGACGCCTGAACAACAGGACGTACTGAACCGCAAACTGGAAAAGATCAACGGTGCCGCGCAATCCTCGACCCTGGAACTGCTCGATCACACCGGCCTCGCCGTGGCGGCGAGCAACTGGCGTTTGCCCAGCAGTTACGTCGGCCACAACTACGGTTTTCGTCCCTACTTCAGTCAGACCCGCACCCAGGGCACCGGGCGCTTTTATGCAGTGGGCGTGACCAGCGGAATTCCCGGTTACTTCCTGTCCAGCGCCGTGACCGATGACGATGGCCGGTTTCTCGGGGCGATGGTGGTGAAGCTCGAGTTTCCGGAACTGGAACGCGAATGGCGTCAGGGCAGCGACACGTTGCTGGTCAGCGATGCACGCGGAATCATCTTCATCGCCAATCAGCCGGGCTGGCGCTATCGCCAATTGAAACCGCTGAGCGACAGCGATCACGTTGAGCTCAAGGCCACCCGCCAGTACGACAAGCAACCGCTGACGTTGTTGGATTATCAATCGCTGCGCCGCTTCGACGACAACAGTGAGCTGACGCGGGTCGATGGCCCGGACGGCAAAACAGATTACCTGTGGGAATCCCTGCCGCTGACCACCGAAGGCTGGACACTGCACCTGCTGCGCCGCCCGCAGGTGGCGTTCGAAGACAGTCGCAACGCCGCACTCGCCGCTGCCGGCCTGTGGCTGACGCTGGTGTTCCTGTTGCTGTTCCTCAACCAGCGCTGGCGTCTGGCGAAAATGCGCCAGCGCAGTCGCGAAGAACTCGAACAGCTTGTACTAGAGCGTACCCGCGACCTGCGCACGGCTCAGGACGGTCTGGTGCAATCGGCCAAACTCGCGGCCCTCGGGCAGATGTCGGCGGCCCTGGCCCATGAAATCAACCAGCCGCTGACCGCCCAGCGCATGCAACTCGCGACACTGCGACTGTTGCTCGATCACGGCCGGGTCGACGACGCCTACAAGGCACTGAAACCGGTGGACGACATGCTGACGCGCATGGCCGCCCTCACCGGCCACCTGAAAACCTTCGCCCGCAAAAGCCCCAGCGGCTTGCGCGAGCGTCTGGACCTGGCGGCGGTGGTGGACCAATCGCTTGAGCTGCTCGACACTCGCCTGCGCGATGAACAGGTCAGCACCGTGCTGCACCTGACGCGCCCGGCGTGGGTGCGCGGCGATGCAATTCGTCTGGAACAGGTGCTGATCAATTTGCTGCGCAATGCGCTGGATGCGATGCAGGATAAACCCTGCAAACGCCTGGAAATCCGCCTCGAAGCCGACGAACAGCTCTGGCGCCTGAGCGTCATCGACAACGGCAGTGGCATCGCCGAGGAAAATCTACCGAAGGTGTTCGATCCGTTTTTCACCACCAAACCGGTGGGCGATGGTTTGGGCATTGGTCTGGCCGTATCCTTCGCCATCGTGCACGAATCGGGCGGACGCCTGAGCGCCGATAATCACGACAACGGCGCGGTGTTCACACTCACCCTGCCCATCGATCCGGAGGCGCCTGACGCATGCTGAATTCAGTGATGGTGGTCGACGACGAAAGCAGCATCCGCAGCGCCGTCGAACAGTGGCTGAGCCTGTCGGGTTTCGAGGTGCAACTGTTCAGCCGCGCCGATGAATGCCTGGCGCAGTTGCCGAAGCATTTTCCTGGCGTAATCCTCAGCGACGTGCGCATGCCCGGCATGACAGGGTTGGAGCTGCTGGCCGAAGTTCAGCGCCGCGATGCCGACTTGCCGGTGATTTTGCTGACCGGCCACGGCGATGTGCCGATGGCGGTCGATGCGATGCGCGATGGCGCTTACGACTTTCTGGAAAAACCCTTCAGCCCGGAAACCCTGCTTGGCAGCCTGCGCCGTGCGCTGGACAAGCGCCGGCTGGTGCTGGAAAACCGCGCCTTGCATGAGCAGGCCGACAACCGCGCCAAACTCGACGCGACGCTGCTCGGTGTGTCCCGTGGCTTGCAGACACTGCGCCGGCAAGTGCTGGACCTGGCGGCGTTGCCGGTCAATGTATTGATCCGTGGTGAAACCGGTAGCGGCAAGGAGCTGGTTGCCCGTTGCCTGCACGATTTCGGGCCGCGCGCCGACAAGCCATTTGTCGCGCTCAACTGCGCGGCTATCCCTGAGCAGTTGTTCGAGGCCGAGCTGTTTGGTCACGAGAGCGGCGCGTTCACCGGCGCTCAGGGCAAACGCATCGGCAAGCTCGAATACGCCGATGGCGGCACGCTGTTTCTTGATGAAATCGAAAGCATGCCGCTGGCCCAGCAGGTGAAATTGTTGCGGGTATTGCAGGAGCAGAAGCTGGAGCGGTTGGGTTCCAATCAGAGCATTCGCGTGGACTTGCGGATCATCGCTGCGACCAAACCCGATCTGCTGGATGAGGCGCGGGCCGGGCGGTTTCGCGAGGATCTGGCCTATCGGCTGAACGTCGCCGAATTGCGCTTGCCGCCGTTGCGTGAGCGCCGCGAAGACATTCCGCTGTTGTTCGAGTCGTTTGCGCAAAGCGCTGCCGAACGATTGGGGCGCACATTCCCCCCCCTGAGCGGTCCGCAGTTGAGCCATTTGCTCAGCCATGACTGGCCGGGCAATGTGCGCGAACTGGCGAACGTGGCCGAGCGGCAGGTGTTGGGGCTGGGTGAGCCGGAACCTGCGGGCATCGATCCGGGGCAGTCGCTGGCGGCGCAGCAGGAAGCGTTTGAAGCGCATTGCCTGCGCGCCGCATTGAGCCGGCACAAGGGCGATGTGAAAGCGGTGCTTGAAGAGCTGCAACTGCCGCGTCGGACCTTTAATGAAAAGATGCAGCGGCATGGGCTGACGCGGGAGATGTTTTTGTAGTGTTTTGACGGGCCCCTTCGCGGGCAAGCCTCGCTCCTACAGGTTTCGCGTCGCTCGGAATTTTTGCAAACGACACAAATCCCGTAGGAGCAAGGCTTGCCCGCGAAGGGGTCCGTCCAAACAATACAAACCCACAAGCCAGATAAGCGATTATCCGCTCACCCTCAATTTCCAATAAGCGGATTTCCGCTCACCCAAGCGTCAACACCCCTCTAGACCGGCCCTCCCTCGATTGGCACACCTCCTGCTATAGCCCACGCAGGCTGCGTTTTAACGCGCTCCACAAAAACAATTAAACGAAGGATCCTTCAATGGATAACTCCAACGCCCTGCCCCTTGGGTCGGCTGCCGTGCCGGCCAAAGAAAGAACCACCGCCAGTCGCATCAAATCGATTTTCAGCGGCTCGGTCGGCAACATGGTCGAGTGGTACGACTGGTACGTCTACGCCGCCTTCTCCCTGTACTTCGCCAAGGCCTTTTTCCCTAAAGGCGACACCACCGCACAACTGTTGAACACCGCTGCGATCTTCGCCGTGGGCTTCCTGATGCGCCCGATCGGTGGCTGGCTGATGGGCCTCTACGCCGACAAGGCCGGTCGCAAGAAAGCGCTGATGGCTTCGGTGTACCTGATGTGTTTCGGCTCGCTGGTGATCGCCCTGAGCCCGGGTTATGAAACCATTGGCATCGGCGCACCGATCCTGCTGATTTTCGCCCGTCTGCTGCAAGGCCTGTCGGTCGGTGGCGAGTACGGCACCTCGGCAACCTACCTCAGCGAGATGGCGACCAAGGACCGTCGCGGTTTCTTCTCCAGCTTCCAGTACGTGACCCTGATCTCCGGCCAGCTCATCGCTTTGGGCGTGCTGATCGTGCTGCAAAACATCCTGACCACGGAAGAGCTGTATGCCTGGGGCTGGCGTATCCCGTTCGCCATCGGCGCGCTGTGTGCAGTGGTCGCGCTGTACCTGCGTCGCGGCATGGAAGAAACCGAGTCGTTCACCAAGAAAGAGAAGGCCAAGGAAAGCGCGATGCGCACCTTGATGCGCCACCCCAAGGAACTGATGACCGTGGTCGGCCTGACCATGGGCGGCACCCTGGCGTTCTACACCTACACCACGTACATGCAGAAATACCTGGTGAACACCGTCGGCATGAGCATCTCCGACTCCACCACCATTTCCGCTGCCACGCTGTTCCTGTTCATGTGCCTGCAACCGGTTATCGGCGGCTTGTCGGACAAGATCGGTCGTCGACCGATCCTGATTGCCTTCGGCATCCTCGGCACGCTGTTCACCGTGCCGATCCTGACCACCCTGCACACCATCCAGAGCTGGTGGGGCGCGTTCTTCCTGATCATGGCGGCGCTGATCATCGTCAGCGGCTACACCTCGATCAACGCGGTGGTGAAAGCCGAGCTGTTCCCGACTGAAATCCGCGCACTGGGCGTTGGCTTGCCATATGCGCTGACCGTGTCGATCTTCGGCGGTACCGCTGAATACATCGCGCTGTGGTTCAAGAGCATCGGCATGGAAACCGGTTACTACTGGTATGTCACCGCGTGCATTGCCGTGTCGTTGCTGGTGTACATCACCATGAAAGACACCCGCAAGCATTCGCGGATCGAGACGGACTGAGTTCGCCAGCGCAACAAAAAATGGGGCAGACCTTAGCGGGTCTGCCCCTTTTTCGTTGAAACGACACAGCCCCCCCTGTAGGAGCGAGCTTGCTCGCGATGGACGACAACGATAACGTGGGCCGCCTGAAGGAACGCGTTGTCCAAACGTTTTTCGCGAGCAAGCTCGCTCCTACAGTCCCCCCCAAATAATGCCCAGGCCCCTCCTTCATGCCCGACGACATCCACTTCTACGAACCCGCCAACGGCCACGGCCTGCCGCATGACCCGTTCAACGCCATCGTCGGCCCTCGCCCCATCGGCTGGATTTCTTCGCAGGATGCCAACGGCCGCCTGAACCTGGCGCCGTACAGTTTCTTCAACGCGTTCAACTACATTCCGCCGATCATCGGGTTTTCCAGCGTCGGGCGCAAAGACAGCCTGAACAATATCGAGCAGACCGGCGAGTTCGCCTGGAACCTGGCGACCCGGCCACTGGCCGAGCAGATGAACCAGAGCTGCGCGATGGTCGGGCCGGAAGTCAACGAGTTCGAGTTGTCCGGGCTGACGCCTGTGGCGTCGAAAGTCATTCAGGTGCCACGGGTTGCCGAAAGCCCTGTGTCCTTCGAGTGCAAGGTCACGCAGATCATCCAGTTGCAGCGGGCCGACGGCAATGTGGTGCCGAGCTGGCTGATTCTCGGCGAAGTGGTGGCCGTGCACATTGCCAAGTGGTTGCTGAAGGACGGCGTGTACGACACCGCCGCGGCAGAACCGATTCTGCGCGGCGGCGGGCCAGCGGACTACTTCCAGCTGGGGCCTGAGGCATTGTTCAAGATGTTCCGCCCGGGGGCGGTCAAGTAATTACCAGAGCAGGTCGGCGTCTTCTTTGACGTCTTTAAGGCGGGTCAGCTCTTTGGCGGCAGCCAGATCGGCCTCATTTGCGGTCTTGAAGATTTGCCCCGCAAGAACTTTGTGAAAGCGTGGCGCCCCTGAACCACCCAGGGCTTTGACGGCAATCGCGGCGTGGTAACCGCCCTCGCCCGGTACTACAGCGGAAACAGCTTCGAAATGTTCAAAGGCTTTGCGTGCCATGTCGCGGATCCTGGCTGATGGAAAGTCGAGCCATTAAACCCTCAACCTGCCATTTTGTGTACCCAGGACTGGGTCTGGCCCAGCGCCTGAACGGCCGACACCTCTTTGAAGGTATGAAAATCGAGGCTGTTGACCACCAGTTCCTGCACCAGCTCGGCGAAAACCTCCATCGCTGGCGTGCTGAAATAGGCGGTCATGGCTTGCTGATGGATCCAGAAACCGGACACCAGCCACAACTCGGGATCGCATTGCGAATGCTGCAGGGAAAAACTCAGGCAGCCAGGCGCAGTGCGCGACGGTTCGATCAAGGCGCTGAGGCGCGCACCGAGTTCCGCCGAACGCCCGGCGCGGGCGCGGACAAAGGCCATATGACTGACGGGGATCTGCGTAGACATGTTCAACCCTCCCAGGTACTCGAGTGGCAGCCGTGGGACGGGCTGCGACAGGATCCAAGGTTAAGCGCCCGCACGCTGCCCCGTTAGTCGATTCCTGCCGGCTTGTTGCACAATCCTGCGAAGCTGCCTTCAGCACCTGTAACAATGTGTAAAACCTGTTACGGGGCTGAAACACGAGGTTCGAGCAAGTTTTCCCTGCGCTAAACAGACATAGCCACCCGCCTCTGCAACCCCGTGCAGAATCAGGCAAGCTTTTCGCAGGATGTGTCTACCGCTGTGCCTTGCACAAATTTAAGCTCAGCTCATTCCCACTGCTTCGCCGAGGATGCCCTGCATGTCGTCGCTCGATCACTTTCAAGCCCCGCTGGACGCCGACATGGAGAAACAGCGCGCGGAACTGGCGGCCATCATCCGTCGCAACACCACGGAGGATGGCAATTATGCGACCGCCGTAGGCTCGCTGTTCCTGGGCAAACACAGCAAGTCCCATGACTTCGCCCCGGTGCTGGCGCAACCGGCGTTGTGCATCATGGCGCAGGGGCGCAAAGAGGTCAGGCTGGCCGACGAATACTTCAATTACGATCCGCTGAACTACCTGGTGGTGTCGGTCTCCATGCCCCTGAGCGGGCGGATCGTGAACGTCACGTCTGAAGAACCGATCCTCTCGGTACGCCTGGACATCGACCCGGCGGAAATCACCGCGCTGATTGCCGACGCCGGCCCGCTCGGGGTACCGACCCGCCCCACCGGTCGCGGTTTGTATGTCGAACGGATCGACACGGCGATGCTCGACGCGGTGCTGCGCCTGGCGCGATTGCTGAACACACCGAAAGACATCGCCATGCTCGCGCCGTTGATTCGTCGGGAGATTCTCTATCGGTTGTTGCGCAGTCAGCAGGGCTATCGGTTGTACGAAATTGCCATCGCCAACAGCCAGAGCCACCGCATCAGCCAGGCGATCAAATGGCTCAACGGCAATTACGAGCAGCCGCTGCGCATCGATGATTTGGCTAAAGAAGTGAATTTGAGTGTGTCGACGCTGCATCACCGGTTCAAAGCCATGACGGCGATGAGTCCGTTGCAGTATCAGAAGCAGTTGCGCTTGCAGGAAGCGCGACGGTTGATGCTCGCGGAAGGGCTGGAAGCGTCGGCGGCGGGGTATCGAGTGGGGTATGAAAGCCCGTCGCAGTTCAGTCGGGAGTACAGCCGGTTGTTCGGGGCGCCGCCGTTGCGGGATTTGGCGCGGTTGCGTTTGACGGTTTGATCCAATTTTTGCGCTGGTTGTACCGCCCCCATCGCGAGCAGGCTCGCTCCCACATTGGTCTGGTGTACACAGAACTACTGTGGGAGCGAGCCTGCTCGCGATGAGGCCGGCACAATCACCCAACCTCTAAAATCAGGCGCCGAGAACCCGGCATGCCTCCGCCGGCAACGTCACCGACACCGGGTTGCCAATGCTCAACCCAAACCCCTGACACGGCGTGCTCAACGCCGTAAACGACACGCCCGAACACTCCACGGTCGTCTCGATCGTCGCACCGATATCACGCACGAACGTCACCTTGCCCAGCAACCGATTCCCCGTCGTCGCCTGTGGGTGCGACAGTTGCAGGTCTTCAGGGCGGATCAGCATTTTCACCTTCTCGCCGACCACGATGCTGCTGCAGATCGGCACTTCCAGCGAATCGCCACCGGGCAAGCCCACCTTGCCGTTGCCCAGCGCCGTGGCCGGGAAGATGTTGCCCGAGCCGATGAAGTCCGCGACGAATTCGTTCGCCGGATGACGATAAATCTCGATCGGCGTGCCGACCTGCTGCACGCGATGCTCACCCAGCACGACAACGATATCGGCCATGGTCATGGCTTCACGCTGGTCGTGGGTCACCATGATGGTGGTGATGTTCAGGCGCTGTTGCAGTTGACGGATTTCCACTTGCATCGACTCGCGCAGCTTGGCGTCCAGCGCCGACAGCGGTTCATCCAGCAGAAGGATTTTCGGGTGGTTGGCAATCGCCCGGGCGATCGCCACACGCTGACGTTGGCCGCCCGACAGTTTCGCCACCGGGCGATCAATCATTTCCTTTAACTGAATCAGTTCCAGCAACTCCACGACCCGCGCCTGCTGATCAGCCTTGCTGACCCCGCGCAGTTTCAGCGGATAGGCGATGTTCTCCCCCACGGTCATGTGCGGGAACAGCGCCAGGGATTGAAACACCATGCCGAAATTGCGCTGATGCGCCGGCGTGTGGCCGATGTCTTCACCGTCCAGGCGAATCTCGCCGCCGGTCAGGGTTTCGAGCCCGGCAATCATCCGCAGCAGCGTGGTTTTGCCGCAACCCGACGGGCCGAGAAAACACACCAGTTTGCCCTCGGGCAAATGCAGGTTTACATCTTTTACCGCGCAGGCCGAGCCGTAGTGTTTCTCGACGTTTTCCAGAATCAGACCAGACATGTGAATCACCTCAAGAAATCAGAACGAAACGCCACCTTCACCGACCAGCTTCTCCAGCGCCCAGATCAGGACGAAGTCGATCAGCACGATCAGCACGGCAAACGAAAATACGGTGGGGTCGAGCGACGACACGGTGCGGCTGTACATCCAGATCGGCACGGTCATGACGTCGATGGTGTAGAGGAAGTAGGTCACGGTGAATTCGTTGAACGAGACGATGAACGCCAGCAGCATCCCTGCCAGAATCCCCGACTTCATCAACGGCACCACCACATCGACAATCGCCCGCAGTGGTGAGGCGCCGAGCATTTGCGCGGCCTCTTCGACTTCGCTGCCGATGGAAAGCATCGCCGCGGTGCAGTTTTTCACCACAAAGGGCAGCGCCAGAATCACGTGGGCAATCACCAGCCGCGAGGTGGTCATCTGGAACGGCAGGCTGTCGAACACCAGCAGCAACGCCAGGCCCAACACCACCATCGGAAACACCAGCGGCAGCGACATCAGTTGCAACGCCACGGCTTTGCCGCGGAACTCGCATCGGGTCAGCGCATAAGCCGCCGGCACCGCGATGATCGTGGCGAAGACCATGGTCAGGCACGCGACCATCAGGCTGGTGGTCATGGCTTTGCCGAGGCTCAGCACATCGCTGGAATCCGGGGATACAAAGGTGTGCCAGGCGGCCTTGTACCATTGCAGGCTGTAGCTGCTCGGCGGGAAGTCGAGGTTCGACGCACCGCTGAACGACATGACGATCATGGTCAGGATCGGCAGCACCGCCAGCAGCAGAATGAAGCCCGAGAGGATGCCGGCGAACTTGCCGGTATCGCCCGGCAACAGCGAATGACGCTTCTTGATCACAGCGCTCATTGCGAAGCCTCCAGCATGCGGCGACGACGGCCGGTGATGTATTCGGACAAGGTCATGATCGCGAGCGTGGTGACGATCAGCACCACACCGGCGGCGGACGCGGCGGGCCAGTTCATCAGCGGGGCAATCTGGTCATGGACCATCACCGCCAGCATCGGCACGCGCCGGCCACCGAGCAGCAATGGCACCACGAAACTGCTGGCGTTGTAGGCGAATACCAACGTCGCGCCGGTAATGATCCCCGGAAAACTCATCGGCAACACCACCTGACGGAACACCTGAAAACGACTGGCGCCCAGCGTGGCAGCGGCCTCTTCGTACGTACGGGCGACGCCGCGCATGGCGCTGGCAATCGGCAACACGGCCAACGGAAACGCGGTTTGCACCAGGCCCATCAACACGCCGTTCTGGTTGTACAGCAGCATGATCGGTCGCTTGATAAGACCCAGGCCCATCAGCGCTTGGTTGAGCATCCCGCCCGGGCCGAGAATCACCAGCCAGCCGTAGCTTTGCAGCAGCAGGTTGACCAGCAATGGCAGCAGCACGGCGGCAAGGAAGATCCGGCGCACGAACGGTGAAGTCAGGCGCGACATGGTGTAGGCCACCGGGATCGCCAGCATCACGGCGATCACCGCGCTGATCAGCGCCAGGCGCAAGGTCAGCAACAAGGATTTGAGGTAATACGGTTCCAGCAACTGGGCGTAGCTGGCCAGGCTGAACCCGGTCCATTCCGCGCCCTTGGTGCCCACGCTCATGCGCAGCACCAGCAGGCTGGCGGCAATCAGCACGCCCAGAAACAGCATCGACGGCGAGAGGAAAAACCAGGCGCGGGTCGTCGGCGAAACACCGAGGCGTGGGCGCGATGCAGCGGCGCTGACCGGATGGGTCAAAGGTTGGTGTTCCATAGCAAGGGTCTCGTCAATGGAAAGCAGCTGGCAAACACAGGCTTTGAATCCACATCAGCCCTCTGTGGGAGCGAGCTTTTGTGGCGAGGGGGCTTGCCCCCGTTCGGCTGCGAAGCAGTCGTAAACCATCTCGTGCGGTGCACCTGATGCACCGCGATGACAGGATTTAGGGCCGCTTCGCGTCCCAACGGGGCGGTGCGGCGTTCCGACAAGCCCCCTCGCCACAAAGATCGCTCCCACAGGGGATCTTCAGTGATTGAAGATCCTGTGTTCGCCACTCGATCAGGAAGAAAAGATTTCCGTGTAACGACGAATCCATTGGTCATGCACGGTGGCCAGGAAGGCGTTGTCGTGCATGATTGCTTTCTCGGAGATCTGCTCCGGCGTGAGGATGTACGGGCTCTTGCGCGCTTCGGCGGAGATGATCGCCTTGGCGTTGACCGGGCCGTTGTAAATGTCTTCAGCCATCTTGCCCTGCACCAGCGGGTCCAGAGAGTGGTTGATGAAGGCGTAGGTCAGGTCGGTATCGCCCGGACGATTCTTCGGCATCACCGAGAGCATCAGGTCGGTATAAAAACCTTCTTTCATGCCGAACGTGGCGCCCAGACCGTAGGCCGGATCGCGGATCTGTTTCGGGAAGAAGGCCGGCGCGTACAGGCCGCCCATGTCCAGGGAACCGGTGCGGAACAGCTCGGCGATCTGGTTCGGGTTTTCACCCAGGGTCACGACACGATCCTTCAGCTCGGCGAGTTTCTTGAAGCCAGGCTCGATGTTGTGCTCGTCACCACCAGCCAGTTTGGCGGCGATGATGATCAGGTCCATGGCCTCGGTCCAGTTCGGCGGCGGCAGGAAGATGTTCGGCGACAGGTCCGCGTCCCACAGGGCGGCGTAACTGTCCGGCGCTTCCTTGATGGAGCGGGTGCTGTAGACCAGGCTGTTGCACCAGAGCAGGTAACCGATCCCGTGGCCATTGGCGCCGGTGCGGTATTTCTCCGGTACATCGACCAGGTTTGGAATGCGGTTGAGGTCGGGTTTTTCCAGCAGGTTGGCGGCGGCCAGACCTTCGGCGCCGACGCCGGCCAGGGTGATGATGTCGTACTGTGGACGATCACCGGCGGCCTTGAGTTTGGCGACCATTTCCGAGGTACTGCCGGTGCGGTCAGCGATGACCTTGCAGCCGTACTTGTCTTCGAAAGTTGCCGCGATGTTGCGCAACGCTGCCAGGCCGGTGTCATCGGACCAGGTCAGCAAACGCAGGGTTTTGCCCTGGAAACGGGTGTCGCTGGCATTAGCCTTGACGAAGGGCAAGCTCATGGCCGCCGCTGCCACCGAGGCCACGCCCACGGTTTTGATGAATTGACGTCTGTTCAGATCGTGCTCGCCCATTACGGACTCCCTTTGTTTTTTTAAGTATGAGGTTGGTCGCAACCGTTGTATCCGCGCGGCCAGATCTGCGTAAGCCCCCGTATTCAAAGGGCTTTAGCTGAGCCGGCGGTTCATCCTGAGGTCGTGCAAAACACCTGACTATCGATAAATATTCATTGAAGCCATGACGCCAGCGCATGCCTCATCGCGAGGCACACGCTCACCTTTTTCGTGCCGTCAGACGGCGCGAATCACGTGTTTGATTTCCTGGAAAGCCTGCAAGCCCCATGGCCCCAATTCACGGCCGATGCTGCTCTGCTTGTAGCCGCCCCAGGCGGTCTGCGGGAAGATCACTTGCGGCGCATTGATCCACACAAGCCCCGCCTGCAAAGCGTTGGCGACCCGATCCGCCGCCTCGGCGTCGCGCGTCACCACGCTGGCCACCAGACCGAACTGGCTGTCGTTGGCCAGGGCAATCGCCTCGGCTTCGGAGGTGAAACTGCGCACGCAGATTACCGGGCCAAAAATCTCTTCACACCACAACGCACTGTCGAGGGGCACTTCGGTGAAAATCGTCGGCTGCAAAAAATATCCGCGGGGCAGGTCTGCAGGGCGATTGCCGCCGCAAATCAGCTTGGCGCCGGCACTCAAGCCGCGATCGATATGACCGAGCACGCGTTGGTATTGCGCCTGATTGACCAGCGCGCCCATTTCCACATTCGGGTCGAACGGGTCGGCCACGCGAATGGCTTCGGCGCGCGCCTTCAGGCGCAGGAGGAATTCGTCGGCCAGTTCATCGGCGACCAGCAAGCGGCTGGTGGCGGAACACATTTGCCCGGCGTTGAAGAAACCACCGCCACAGGCCACTTCCACGGCCAGTTCGATGTCGGCATCGGCGAGCACTAGCAGCGAGGATTTGCCACCCAGTTCGAGGCTCACGCCCTTCACGGTTTCGGCGGCACGTTGCATCACTTGCACGCCGACTGCGTTGCTGCCGGTGAAGGAAATCTTGGCGATGCGCGGGTCGACTGACATCGGCGCACCGACGGCCAGGCCAGTGCCGCAGACCAGGTTGAACACGCCTTTGGGCAAACCGGCCTCGGCGATGATCGCCGCCAGTTCCAGCTCCGGCATTGGCGTCACTTCGGAAGGTTTGAGCACCACGCAGCAACCGGCGGCCAGGGCCGGGGCGAGTTTCCAGGCGGTGGTGACCATCGGGAAATTCCACGGCACGATCAGGCCGACCACACCGCACGGCTCACGGCGCACGCGGGCGCTGAAGTCGTCGGTGGGCAGCTCGACCGCGCTGTCCTGTTTCGCGTCGAGACCCTCGGCCAGACCGGCGTAGTACTCGAAGGTAGCGATCACGTCATCGACGTCGATGGCCGCTTCGAATAGCGGTTTACCATTGTTGCTCGACTGCAACTGCATCAACTGCTCGCGACCGGCCTGCACGCCTGCGGCGATTTTGCGCAGGATCGCACCACGCTCGGCGCCGGTGGTTTGCGACCAGGCCTTGAAGGCTTCGGTCGCTGCGTTAACGGCTTGATCGACGGCGTTTGCATCGCCGCCATTCACGGTGGTCAGCAGCGCTTCGGTGGCCGGGTTGATCACCCGCAGATGTTCGCTGCCGGCCGACCATTTACCGTCAATGAACAGACCATCGAGGGTGGTAGGGAACGTCATTTCGACACCGCCTTCATCCACTGGGTCTGATCGATTTCAATCAGGGTCGGGCCCTGGCGATCGGTGGCGCAGCGCAGTGCACTGCGCAATTGATCCACACCGTCGACCGCTTCTGCCGCGCAGCCCAGCGCCTTGGCGACACCGATGAAGTCTGGGGTGTAGATGTCCACGCCGACCGGTTCAATGGCGCGGTTGACCATGTATTTCTTGATCTCTTCGTAGCCCTGGTTATTCCACAGCAGGACGATCACCGGCGTGCGCGCTTCGACCGCGCTGGCCAGTTCCGGCAGAGTGAATTGCAGGCCGCCGTCACCGATCAGACACACCACCGGAGGACGCGCGCCGCTTTCAACGCTGCCGCCGAGCCAGGCGCCAATCGCTGCCGGCAAGGCGTAGCCGAGGGTGCCGTAACCAGTGGACGAGTTGAACCAGCGGCGCGGGCGTTCCGGGTTGAAGGTCAGGTTGCCGGTGTACACCGGTTGGGTCGAATCGCCGACGAACACGGCGTCCGGCAATTCGTGCAGGACGGTTTCGAGGAAGCGGGTCTGGGCCAGGGTCGGCGCGTCCCAGGTGGCGGCGAGGTCTTCGCGCAGACGTGCGGCACGGACCTGGCCCCAATCGTTGCGGCGCTCGGCCAGCGACTTGTGCGACAACGCGCTGAGCAAGGCTTGGGCAGCGTTGCGCGAGTCGGCCACCAAGGCGATTTTCGGCGGGTAGTTGCGCACGGTCTGGTCCGGGTCGATGTCCACGCGCAGCAGCACGCCGGGAATCTCGAAACCGCCGGCGAAAGTGACGTCGTAATCGGTCTCGGCCAGTTCGGTGCCGATCGCCAGCACCACGTCGGCCTCCGCCACCAGGGCGCGGGTCGCGACCAGGCTTTGGGTCGAGCCGATCAGCAGCGGATGGTTGGATTCGAGCATGCCTTTGGCGTTGATGGTCAGGGCCACCGGCGCGTCGAGCAGTTCAGCCAGTTCAGTCAATTCAGGGGCGGCATCGATGGCACCGCCACCAGCGAGAATCAGCGGACGCTTGGCGCCAGCGAGCAGGTCGGTCATGCGACTGATCGCGCTTGGCGAAGCACCGGCACGGTCGATGTTGACCGGCAGGCTGGTCAGCAGGTCATCGGCTTCTTCGACCAGCACGTCCAGCGGAATTTCGATGTGCACAGGACGCGGGCGGCCGGCCTGGAACAGGGCGAAGGCGCGGGCCAATACGCCCGGCAACTCGGACGCCGACATCAGGGTGTGGGAGAACGCTGCCACGCCGCCGACCAATGCGCTCTGGTTCGGCAGTTCGTGGAGCTTGCCGCGACCGCCGCCCAACTGGCTGCGCGATTGCACACTGGAGATCACCAGCATCGGGATCGAATCGGCGTAGGCCTGGCCCATGGCGGTGGTGATGTTGGTCATGCCCGGGCCGGTGATGATGAAGCACACACCCGGTTTGCCGCTGGTGCGTGCATAACCGTCGGCCATGAAACCGGCACCCTGTTCGTGACGCGGAGTAACGTGGTTGATGCTCGAACGGGCCAGCCCGCGATACAGCTCCACGGTGTGAACCCCGGGAATGCCGAACACCTGCTCAACCCCGTAATCTTCGAGTAACTTGACCAATACTTCGCCGCACGTCGCCATGTCTTTTGCCCTTTTTGTTCGTTTGAGACGCCGGGCCTGCGCAGTGTTTATGATGAGTGGGCAGGTCCAAGGATGGCCTCATTGGAACGGGCGACACGTAGCCGCAACAATGGATAAAAAGTCATACTAGCCATGTCCTCACGTCATACCTTGGATCCCAATGAAACGATTGCCTCCTCTGCCGGCGCTGCACACTTTTCTGATCACCGCGCAGTGCTGCAACTTCACCCGCGCGGCCGAACAGCTGTTCATCACCCAGGGCGCGGTGAGTCGGCAGATCGCCGGGCTGGAAGAACATCTGGGTTATGAGCTGTTCATTCGCCAGGCCCGAGGCCTGGACCTGACGGCCGAAGGACGGGAGTGGCTGCCACGGGTGCAGCAGATTTTCGGCTTGATCGACGAGGCGGTGGAGCAGATCGGCGAGAAGCGCGAAACCCTGCAACTCAAGGCTCCGACCTGTGTGATGCGCTGGTTGTTGCCGCGTCTTTTGCAGTGGCAACGGGAGCGTCCGGACGTGCCGGTGGAATTGACCACCACGGTCAAGCATGGTGTGGATTTCCATCGTGAGCAGTTCGATGCGGCGGTGATGTACGGCGCGCCGCCGGACGGTGCGCTGACGTCTTATCTGCTGTTCGATGAGCAACTGACGCCAGTGTGTTCACGACCGATGCTGGAAGGCCCGACGGCACTGCAGACACCGGCGGATCTGCAACAGCACTTGCTGCTGCACCCGACAAGGGATGAGCGCGACTGGAATGCCTGGTTGAAAGCGGCGAATCTTCAATTGAGCAACGTCAGCAAAGGTCAGCATTTCGAGACCCTGGACCTGGCGATGTCGATGGCGTCCCAAGGGACCGGTGTAGCGATCGGCGATTGGTCATTGATTGGCGATGACCTGAGTGCCGGGCGACTGGTCATGCCGTTTGAATTGAAGGTGAAGACGGGGTTGGCGTATTACCTGGTGTTCCCGCAGAAACCGGCGCCTTCGCCGAAGTTGCGCGAGTTGATGGGGTGGTTGGTGGAGCAGGCCCAGAGTCGGTGAAGACCCAAAAGCATCGCCGGCAAGCCGGCTCCTACAAGGTTCACGTCGCACACAAATCCCTGTAGGAGCTGGCTTGCCAGCGAAGGTATAAGCCGCGCCATCAATACCCGACAGCAAACCGCTGACGGGAGTGCTTCGGCGTCTCGACTTCATCCAACATCGCAATCGCAAAATCGGCGAACGAAATCCAGCTCCGCCCTGCACTGCTCACCAGCAAATCATCCTTGCCGATCCTAAACGAACCCGTGCGCTCACCTTCAACAAACTCCGCCGAGGGTGACACAAAGGTCCAGTCCAGATCCTTTTCCTGACGCAGGTTTTCCAGGAATTGAGCACCGGCACCGGCCTCGGTTTTGTACTCTTCAGGGAAACCTTTGCTGTCGATAACGCGAGTACCGTCCGGCAGCAACAGCGAACCCGCACCGCCGACCACCAACAGACGTTTCACCCCGGCCCGTTTCACCGGCCCGATGACGGCGCTGGCAGGAAGGGTCGCGAAGTGCGCGGCGCTGATCACCACGTCATGACCCGCGATTGCCGCTTGCAACGTTTCGGCATCGAGGGCGTCAACGTTCTTGCTGACGACTCCGGCACGCTGGCCGATCTTCGATGTATCGCGGGCAATGGCCGTAACGCTGTGACCGCGGCGCAGGGCATCTTCCAACAATTGGCTGCCGGCGCGGCCGGTGGCACCGATGATTGCGATGTTGCTCATGACGTTCTCCAGTTGGCTTGGGTGTATCTGAGGTAATCGGGTTTATGTGGCAAAGGTGCTTTTTGTGGCGAGGGAGCTCGCTCCCGCTGGAGTGCGAAGCGCTCCCCTGCAGTGTGTCAGCCACATCGCATTCTCAGGTTTTACGACTGCTTCGCAGCCGAGCGGGAGCAAGCTCCCTCGCCACAAAAGCTGCTTCAGTTTCAGGTTCGGCGGGTTACCACTTCATTTCGTCCTTGGCGACTTTCGCACTCAACTCCAGCGAGCTTTCCTCGCCCAGTGCCGGATAGCGTTTTTTCATGGCGACGATCAGCGCAGCCGCGTCTTTGGCCTTGGCGGTTTCTTCGTCGAAAGCTTTGATGTATTCAGCGGTGAACTGCACAGCCGCGAGGGATCGCGCGCTCTTGCCGAGGTAATGACCCGGCACGAGGGTGTTCGGTTTCAGGGTTTCAATGCTGTGCAACGTAGCCAGCCAGTCGGTGTGGGACTGCGCGGTTTGAGTGTCGGCCATCCACACGTGAATGTTTTCCGCGACGACCACGCCACCGACCACTGCCTTGATCGACGGGATCCACACAAAGGTGCGATCCGGTTGCTTGCCCTCAAGCCCCACCACCTGCAACTTCTGCCCTTCGAGCATCAGGCTGTCGCCCTGAAGCACGCCCGGCACAATGGTTCTGGCCGGTACATCGGCGCCCATTTTCGGCCCCCAGAACGCCAGTTTGCCGTCGACGGTTTTCTTGATGTGATCCACCGTCGGTTGCGAGGCGAGCACTTTGGCGTGGGGGAACGCCGCAGTCAGGGTGTCGAGGCCGAAGTAGTAATCCGGGTCACCGTGGCTGATGTAGATGGTGGTCAGTTGCTTGCCACTGGCGCGGATTTTTTCCACCACCTGCTCGGCCTGGGATTTGCCGAACTGCGCGTCCACCAGGATCGCGTCTTTCTCGCCGCTGACCAAAACCGAGGTCACCGGGAAGATCGCCTTGTCGCCCGGGTTGTAGACATCCAGCGTCAACGTCGAGGCCGCCGCATGGGCCGCGAAACCGAGGGTGGCCGTGGCCAGCAAAATGCGCTTGAGGGAAGTGAAACCGATCATCTGTTGCTCCGTTGGTTGTCGACGCCTTTTGTAGGAGCGAGCTTGCTCGCGATGGTCGTTAACGATGACGCGTGCTTACCGGGTAAACACGGTGCCTTTGCGTTCATCGCGAGCAAGCTCGCTCCTACAGTTGGACAGAGCTTAGTTGCCTTATTCATTACAAAAAATGCGATGCTGGAACATAGTTTGTTTCTGAAAGCGGGCAAATCATGGATCGTCTACAAGCAATGCGGGTGTTCGTCACGGTGGTCGACCTCGGCAGCCAGTCGGCCGCCGCCGATCACCTGGAGCTGTCACGGCCGGTGGTTTCGCGGTATCTGGCAGAGCTGGAAGACTGGGTCGGCGCACGCCTGATGCACCGCACCACGCGCAAGTTGAGCCTGACTGCCGCCGGCAGCGAGATCCTGCCACGGTGTCGGCAGATGCTCGACCTGTCTTCGGACATGCAGGCTGCCGTCAGCGAGCCGGACGATGCGCCGCGCGGCCTGCTGCGGATCAGCGTCAGCACCTCGTTCGGCCAGGCGCAACTGGCTGATGCCATGGCGGCCTACGTCAAGCGTTACCCCGGCGTCAGCATCGACCTGCAGATGCTCGACCGTACGGTAAACCTGGTGGATGAGCGCATCGATCTGGCGATTCGCACCAGCAATGACCTGGACCCGAACCTGATTGCGCGGCGGCTGACGGTCTGCCGCTCGGTGATCTGCGCCGCCCCCGCCTACCTGGACGAGCATCCGGCACCGACGCAGGTCGAAGACCTGAGCCAGCACAACTGCTTGACGCACTCCTATTTCGGCAAAAGCCTGTGGCATTTCGAGCAGGACGGCGAACCGGTCTCGGTGCCGGTGCAGGGCAACATCAGCGCCAATGAAGCCAGTACGCTGCTGCGCGCGACGATCGCCGGCGCCGGGGTGGCGATGCTGCCGAGTTATCAGGCCGGTGTGCATATCCACAGCGGTGAACTGATCCGCCTGTTGCCCCAGGCCGAACCGCGCCGGATGAACATCTACGCGGTGTATGCCTCCCGCAAGCACATGCCTGCGGCGCTGCGCAGCCTGCTGGATTTTCTGGTGCTCAGATTTCCTGAAGAACCGGCGTGGGATGCAGGATTGTGAATACGCTCCCCTGTAGGAGCCGGCTTGCTGCGGGCGGCGTTCCGACGATGGACGCACAGGCACCGCGTTTATCCAGTAAGCACGCGTTATCGTTAACGACCATCGCCAGCAAGCCGGCTCCTACAAGAGTTCATCAGTGTTCTGAATATCGGGTTACATGCGCAAGCGGCGTGACTGGCAACTCACTGCCGCTGACCTATGCTCAAAGTAGTACCGAAGGGTATTCGTTCAGAGGTCAACGCCATGAACATCAAAACAAGAAGATACCTCGCGATTTTCATCACCTGCGCGGCCACGCTGGCGCTGTATGGCACGGCGGCCTGGCGCGTCGAGCAGTTGCGGCAACTGCCCCGTGAATACGCGAGCTGTAACTTCGAGCGTTGCATCCCCCACAACGCGACCCTCAACGCCCTTCGGTAACGAAGCGGATCAGGCCTCGTTGTCCTGATCGGCCTTCAAGCGGTCGCGAAAAGCCTTGGGCGAGATCCCCACCCGGCGCCGGAACAGGCGCGTGAAGTTGGTCGGATCGGAAAACCCCAACACGTCAGACATTTCGTAAATGGTCATGCTGGTGTAGGTCAGCAAACGCTTGGCCTCCAGCAATTGCCGCTCGTGCATGATCTGCAACGCCGGTTGCCCCGCCAGTTCTCGGCACGTGCCGTTGAGGTGCGACACGGAAATCCCCAGCCGATGCGCCAGGTCCTCGACCTTGACGTGTTGGCGATACGTCTCTTCTACCAGCTGGATAAACCCGTTGAGGTATTCCCGCGCGCGCTGCGGACGCTGACTGGCGGAGCGCCGCTGAAGCGCCTGACGGCTGACCCACACCATGATCACGCTGACCAGCGAATGCATGAGCATTTCCCGGGCCGGTTGATGGCCGGTGTATTCGTTTTGCAACGCAGAAAACAAACTGTTGAGGTACTCACCGTCATTGCTGGCCGGATAACTTTCGGCCTGGGCCAGGGCATTCACCGAGTTGCCCAGTTGTGCCTGAAGATGGGCGACCAGCGGCGCGGCCAGGGTCACGACAAATCCTTCGACATCCTCGGAAAAACGATAACCGTGCACCGATAACGGCGGCAGAACCAGAATGGCCGGCTCGTTCAGCTGCGTGCGTTTGCCTTCGATTTCAAGCTCTGCCTGACCTTTGAACACGAAGAGCAACTGGCACAAATCGGCGTGGCGATGGGGTTTGATTTCCCACTGATGTTCGCGGCTGCGTTTGGAGATGGTTTCGCAGTGCAACAAGTCCGGGGTCGGCCAGTCCAGGCTTTCACCGTAGAGCTTGAACACCGGTATCGAAGGCAGGTCAGGCTTGTTCATAACGTCAATCCAGGCCTCGGGAAGGTGGCGGGCGATAATCGCACCGATTGGCAGAATGTACAGCTATCGGCTCAGTTTTCACCTTCAATTGACAGACCCGCAAGTGAAAAATGCAAGCACTCGATCCATAAAAATAATTCACCGACTCTGGTCGCGTGGAGCTTGCGAGTCATAAAAACAATGAAAACGCTGAAAACTCAAATCGCCATCATCGGTGCCGGCCCCTCCGGATTGCTGCTCGGCCAATTGCTGCACAACGCCGGTATCGACACCCTTATCCTCGAACGCCAGACCCCGGACTATGTGCTCGGCCGAATCCGTGCCGGTGTGCTCGAACAAGGCATGGTAGAGCTGCTGCGTCAGGCCGGCGTCGGCCGGCGCATGGACGCCGAAGGCCTGGTCCACGGCGGTTTCGAACTGGCCCTCGACGGGCGTCGGGTGCACATTGATCTGCAGGCCCTGACCGGGGGCAAAACCGTGATGATCTACGGGCAGACCGAGGTCACCCGTGACTTGATGGCCGCTCGTCGGGAGGCCGGCGCGCAGACGATTTACGCAGTCGGCAACGTCGTACCCCACGGCATAAAAACCGATGAAGCCTTCGTGACGTTCGAAAAGGATGGCGAAACCTGGCGGCTCGACTGCGACTACATCGCCGGCTGCGACGGTTTCCATGGCGTGGCGCGGCAATCGATTCCCGCCGAGAGCCTGAAGGTGTTCGAGCGGGTTTATCCGTTCGGCTGGCTGGGGATTCTCGCCGACACGCCGCCTGTTCACGATGAGCTGGTCTACGCCCGCCACGAGCGCGGTTTTGCCCTGTGCAGCATGCGCTCGGCGACGCGCACCCGTTATTACCTGCAAGTCCCGGCCTCGGATCAGGTCGGGGACTGGTCCGATCAGCGTTTCTGGGAGGAGCTCAAATCCCGTTTGCCGGCTGCGCTGGCCGAGTCGCTGGTGCCCGGGCCGTCCATCGAAAAAAGCATCGCGCCGCTGCGCAGTTTCGTGGTCGAACCCATGCAGTACGGGCGGATGTTTCTGGTCGGCGACGCCGCGCACATCGTGCCGCCCACCGGCGCCAAAGGCCTGAACCTGGCAGCCAGCGACGTCAGTACGCTGTTCAACATCCTGCTGAAGGTTTACCGCGAAGGCCGGGGCGACTTGCTGGAGAAGTATTCCGAGGTCTGCCTGCGCCGGGTCTGGAAAGCCGAGCGGTTTTCCTGGTGGATGACCTCGATGTTGCATCGCTTTGACGATCACGATGGGTTCAGCCAGCGCATCAGTGAGTCGGAGCTGGACTACTTCGTCAGCTCTGAGGCGGGTCGAAAAACCATTGCAGAAAATTACGTCGGACTTCCTTATGAGGCTATCGAATAGCTTCCTACCGATTTACACTGGCGAGCATCCCCGCTCGCCCTTGCCTCTTGCGGGACCCTCACTGCCCGCAGGTTCTCCCGTGACCAATCTCAACCAGCCTGACACGCCCAAACCGGCCATTCGCAGCGTGCTGATCGCCCTGATGCTGGCGATCTTTCTCGGCGCGCTGGACCAGACCATCGTCGCCGTATCCATGCCGGCCATTTCCGCGCAGTTCAAGGATGTCAGCCTGTTGGCCTGGGTGATTTCCGGCTACATGGTGGCGATGACCGTGGCGGTGCCGATCTACGGCAAACTCGGCGACCTGTACGGTCGGCGCAAGTTGATGCTGTTCGGCATGGGGTTGTTCACGATTGCCTCGCTTTTCTGCGGCATGGCTCAGAGCATGGAGCAATTGGTACTGGCGCGGATCCTTCAGGGCATTGGCGCGGGCGGGATGATTTCGGTCAGCCAGGCAATCATCGGCGACATCGTGCCGCCCCGCGAACGCGGTCGTTATCAAGGTTATTTCAGCAGCATGTACGCGGTGGCCAGCGTCGCCGGCCCAGTGCTCGGCGGGTACATGACCGAATACCTGTCCTGGCGCTGGGTGTTTCTGATCAACCTGCCACTGGGTCTGGGCGCGTGGCTGGTGGCCAATCGCACGCTGGTGGGGCTGCCCGTACCGCAGCGCAAGCCGATCATCGATTACCTCGGCACGTTGCTGATGATCATCGGTCTGACGGCCTTGTTGCTCGGCATCACCCAGGTCGGCCAGGGCCACTCGTGGCGTAGCACTGAAGTGCTGGGATTGCTGGGCTGTGCGGTGGTCGTCCTTGCAGTGTTCGTCCGGCATGAGCGCCGCGCGCGGGAGCCGTTGCTGCCCATGCACCTGTTCACCAACCGCAATGCGATCCTGTGCTGGTGCACGATTTTCTTCACCAGTTTCCAGGCGATCTCGCTGATTGTGCTGATGCCGTTGCGCTTCCAGAGCGTGACGGGCGCCGGGGCTGACAGTGCCGCGCTGCACCTGTTGCCACTGGCCATGGGTTTGCCGATCGGCGCCTATTTCGCCGGACGCCGAACCTCGGTAACCGGGCGCTACAAACCGATGATCCTGGCGGGCGCTATCCTGATGCCGATCTCGATCATCGGGATGGCGTTCAGTCCTCCCCAGGCGGTGGTGCTCAGCAGTTTGTTCATGGTGCTCAGCGGTATCGCCTCTGGCATGCAATTCCCGACGTCATTGGTCGGGACACAGAATTCAGTGGAACAACGGGACATCGGCGTCGCGACCAGCACCACCAACCTGTTCCGCTCCCTGGGCGGTGCGGTGGGGGTGGCGTTGATGTCGGCGCTGTTGCTGGCGTTGCTGCAAGACTCGAGTTTCGTCCACCTGGCCGGCTCGACGCTGATTGCCGAGGGCAGTTCGGGGAATGTCTTGCTGGACGGCCTGAACGCCGCAGCGGGGGATGCGCAGAACGCCTTGCGCGCAGAATTGCAGCTGACCTTCCGGCATTTGTTGATGGTTAGCGCGGCGGTGTCGTTGCTGGGGTTGGCAGCGGCGATTGCCATGCCGAACCGGGTGTTGCGGGGGCGGGAGGACAAGGTCCGATAGGAAGACCGCATAACGGCCTTCGCGGGCAAGCCTCGCTCCTACAAGTACAGTGCAATCCTGTAGGAGCGAGCGGTGCGACGATTCGACTTGCCCGCGAAGGCGTCATCTCATGTACCACCCTTCAAGGGCTGTAATACCCGACCGCCACCAGAAAATGCCCGACCTTTTTCAGGTACGCATGCTTGTCCTCGACCTTGCCGGTCACCGGGTTTTTCCACCGATATTCATATTCGCCGTAGTCCTGTTTAGCCATCAACGCCAGGATCGGCTCGCCCACCGGCTTGCCTTCAGGGTCCTTGATCTTGCCGAAATCGGTATTGATCAGCCGCAGGTTGGTGCCATGGGCGGCATATTGCTGGGTGTCCAGGTCGACGACGAACACATACAGGTCATCCTGCAAATAACCGCCCTTGAGCGAGTTGATTGCCGTGAGCGTGCCCTTCTCGTCCCTGGCCAGCTCGGTTGCCGCTTTGTTCAGCAACGCCATCGCCTGCTCCGCCGACGCCCGTGGCAGGTAGTAACCCACCGCCAAAATCCGCTGGCCGATCCGTTGGTAGAACACATGCTTGCGTTCAACCTTGCCGTCTGACCAGTTCTGCCAGCGATATTCCGCCTGCTGGATGCCATTGCCCTCCGGCACTTTCAACGCGTCCTTGAAGGCTTTCTGCAAATCCGGCCCGAGCACGTCAGATACATCACGCCCGATCAACGCCGAAGACGGCCCGCCGCTGGCGAGCATCACGCCTTTGGTATCGACCACGAACACGTAGCGGTCCTTGTCGACAAACTCGCCCTGTCGGCTGAAGGCCGCGAACGCCTTGTCACCGTTGTCGTGGTAGTAGGCCAGGGCTTTTTCCAGCAAGGCGATGGCGGCGTGGCTGTCATCCTTCTCGGTCCCGGCAGCTTGAGCCTGGCCCAGACACAGCAACAGCATCCCGCCCAGCAGGGCCAACCTGTGCAAAAACCCCATTGCGCATCCCTCGTTCTTGTCGGTGTTTCAAGAGCGTAGACGGCTTGGGGATATGTACGAATATTCATGAATCAATGGTGAAGATGATGTGATTTTTCAGGTGCTTCTGTGGCGAGGGAGCTTGCTCCCGCTCGGCTGCGGAGCAGTCGCAAACCAGGCACCGCGGATTATCTGGTACATCGCGGTGATTGGCTCTGGGGCGGCTTCGCCACCCAACGGGAGCAAGCTCCCTCTCGCCACGAAGAGCCGGCTCGCCGCAGGTACGCTTTCAAAAGACGCTTACGGCCTGGTACGCAACTGCTGCTGCAAATTCTGAATCTGCGCCTGCAGGGTGTTGATGTTGCGGGTGACCTGACTACGGAAAGCGTCGAATTCGGCGGTGTTGGACGAGGCTGGCCCGGTGGTCGGGCGGTTGTCCTGCTCGCTTTTGAGCACGATCATGTCTTGTTCCAGACGCTCGATGGCGGCGCTCGGGTTGCCTTGTCTCTTCAGCGCGGCGATGTCGGCGCCGAGGCTTTTGAGCTGTGCGTCGATCTTGCTGGTGTCGTCCGGAGCACTTTTCAGCGCAGCCAATTCGCTATTCAAGGCTTTGACTTGCGCCTGCAATTGCGTGTTGGCGGTTTGCTGTTCAGTGTTTTGGGTGCTCATTAGCGCCAGACGTTTATCCAGATCGGTGGTTTGCGCGGTCATTTGCGCAAGGCGCTTGTCCAGGTCCGAAGTCTGGACGACAACGCCTTGCTGCTGCTTGCTCTGATCCTGGAGCTTGCTTTCAAGCTGCTTGATCTGCAGTTTCAGCGCTTCGCTGTCGCTGGTGACGTTGGTCTGGCTGGCGACGACCTTGCCGGAAATGTCCTGCAAACGCCCCGCCGCGTCTTCACTGATGCGCGCGAAACTTTCCTGGGTTGCCACCAGTTGCTGTTCCATCAGCGATATCTGCTGAAAGCTCCACCAGGCAAGGCCAGCGAACGCAAAAAACAAGGCGCCGACCAGTGCCCACAACGGGCCGGTGCTGGCAGCCTTGACCTTGACCACCGGCGGGGTGCGCGAATGTACCGTGGTGCGCGCAGTGGTCGGAAAATCATCGTCGTCGAGGATGTCGGCACGCAGGCTCGGTACATCGTCGAAGTCGTCGTTGGCATCGTTACGCATGGACATTGAGTCAACCTTTGTGGAACGCG
Source organism: Pseudomonas sp. LBUM1651 (assembly GCF_059716135.1). NCBI lineage: Bacteria > Pseudomonadati > Pseudomonadota > Gammaproteobacteria > Pseudomonadales > Pseudomonadaceae > Pseudomonas > Pseudomonas sp. LBUM1651. The sequence goes on from NZ_CP166805.1 coordinate 4,907,617, forward strand.
GTGATGGCTTGATGCGGCGAAGTATAAACCCGTCAGCCCCATCGATTGACCCTGGATTCCCGGACTCGGTTCAGTATCGGGACTGGCTGTGTGTCAGCGAATGTCCTGAGCCTTCCACCAACCGCAGAATTCATCGAGGGCGGTCCAGAGACTGACTTTGGGATCGTAGTCCAGATAATGCCGCGCGCGGCTGATGTCCAGGGTGAAATTTTTGTTCATTACCTGCATGCCCAGGCGCGACAGGGTTGGCTCGGGACGACCCGGCCACAGCTTGCACACGCCCTCGTTGAGCGCCGCCACGGTGTAGGCCAGGCCGTAGGAACGGTAGCGGGTCACCTGTGGGACATCCATCTTGCGCATGACGTAATTGACCACGTCCCACAACGGAATCGGCGTTCCGTTGCTGATGTTGTAGGCCTTGCCCAACGCCGATCCGCCGGTCAGCAAACTGCTGAGCAACGCTTCGTTGAGGTTTTGTACGCTGGTGAAATCGACTTTGTTCAAACCGTTGCCGACGATGGCCAGCCGACCCTTGCGTTGCATCTTCAGCAGACGCGGGAAGATGCTCATGTCGCCCGCACCGGTCACGAAGCGCGGGCGCAGGGCCAGGGTTTCGAGGCCGAATTCCTGGGCACCGAAGACCTTTTGCTCGGCCAGGTATTTGGTCGCGGCATAGGGATGCTTGAAGCGCTTGGGGACCTGTTCTTCGGTCAACCCGAGGTGATCGCGACCATCGAAGTAGATCGACGGCGAGGACAAGTGCACCAGCCGCCGGACACGCTGCTTCAGGCAGGCTTCGACGACGTTTTCGGTGACCTGCACGTTGCCCTGATGAAAGTCCTGATAACGTCCCCACACGCCTACAGCCCCGGCGCAATGCACCACGGCTTCGACGTCGGAACACAGGTTGCGCGCCAGTTCCGGGTCGCTCAAGTCGCCCTGAATGAACTCGGCGCCTCGGCGCACCAGGTGTTCGACGCTTTCGGCCCGGCGACCGTTGACCCGCACGTCCAGGCCCTGCTCCAGGGCGAAACGCGCAAAGCGCCCACCGATGAAGCCGCTTGCGCCGGTGACCAGAATTTTCATGAGGTTTCCTTCGAAAACAGCTTCAAGCTGCAAGCTTCAAGCTGAAAGTTAAAACGGTACGCAAGCGCTTCACTTGCCGCTTGCAGCTTGACGCTTAAAGCTGCCCGAAGGGCACGAGGCATTGCTTCGACGAGCGCACCAATTGATCGGTCAGCAACCCCAGCAACTGACCGCCATTGCGCCAATGATGCCAGTACAGCGGCACATCGATGGGCTTATCTGGCAAAAGCTCGCGCAAAACCCCGCGTTCCAGCTGATCGCGCACCTGCAATTCAGGCACCAGCCCCCAGCCGAGACCGGCTTCGGTCAGGCGAATGAAGCCTTCGGATGACGGGCACAAATGGTGTTCGAAACCGCCGTCTACGCCGAGGGATGCGAGGTAGCGATGCTGTAGGAAATCGTCCGGGCCAAAGACCAGCGCCGGCGTTTTCGACAACTGATCGGCGCGAACACCTTGCGGAAAATGCCGGGCGATGAACGCCGGGCTGGCCAACGCGCGATAACGCATCGCGCCCAACAGGACGCTGCGCGCCCCGGCCACCGGACGTTCGCTGGCACAGACACACGCCGCCACTTCGCCTGCGCGCATGCGTTTGAGGCCGACGGTCTGGTCTTCGACCACCAGATCCAGCAACAGATGTTGTTCGGCGCAAAAGTCACCGACCGCTTCAGCCCACCACGTGGCGAGGCTGTCGGCGTTCAGGGCAATGCGCAGACGTTCCGGCAGGCCCTCTTCATCCAGCGCCGGAACCAGGGTTTGCAGGTCCCGCTCCAGCAAGCGCACCTGCTGCACATGGTTGAGCAAACGCCGGCCGATTTCCGTCGGCGCTGGCGGCGTGACCCGCACCAGCACCGGTTGGCCGACCCGCGCTTCCAGCAATTTGATGCGTTGGGAGATCGCCGATTGTGACAAGCCGAGCACTTGGGCGGCACGTTCAAAACCGGCCTGCTCGACCACCGCGGCCAACGCAGAAAGCAATTTATAGTCGAACATCAGTTTTCCTAATGAGCGATCAGCATGATTGGTTTTTCTTATACCGCTTGTGGGCAGAGAATGGCCAGCAAGAACTCTTGAACAAGGAACACCGACATGGCTGGCGAAACTTCATTGGCAACGCTTCTACGAAGCATGAGCCCGCAACTCAACGCCGGCGAGTATGTGTTCTGCACGTTGCGCGACGGCCAGTTGCCGCCGGGTCTTGAGATCGTCGGCAGTTTTCGCGAGCAGGAAGGTCTGACGGTGATTCTGGAACGTTCCCGCGCTGAACGAGCAGGTTTCAGCTTCGACTACGTTGCCGCCTGGATCACCCTGAACGTGCACTCCGCGCTGGAAGCCGTCGGCCTGACCGCCGCATTCGCCACGGCATTGGGCCAGGCCGGTATCAGCTGCAATGTGATCGCCGGCTATTACCACGACCATTTATTCGTCGGCCAGGCCGATGCCGAACGCGCCCTGCAAGTGCTGCGGGATCTGGCAGCGAACGCGGAGTAAAAACCTATGTGGCAAAGCTATGTAAACGGCCTGTTGGTGGCCGCGGGGCTGATCATGGCGATCGGCACTCAGAACGCGTTTGTGCTGGCCCAGAGCCTGCGGCGTGAACATCACCTGCCGGTGGCGGCGCTCTGCGTGACGTGCGATGCGTTGCTGGTGGCCGCCGGCGTTTTCGGCCTGGCAACCGTGCTGGCGCAAAATCCGACATTGCTGGCGGTGGCCCGTTGGGGCGGCGCGGTGTTTCTGATCTGGTACGGCAGCCTCGCGTTGCGCCGGGCCTTCTCGAAACAGAGCTTGCAACAGGGTGAAAACCAGACCGTACGTTCACTGCGCGCCGTGCTGCTCAGCGCCTTGGCGGTCACCCTGCTCAACCCGCACGTTTATCTGGATACTGTATTGCTGATTGGCTCCCTTGGCGCGCAACAAGCCGAGCCTGGTGCTTATGTCGTGGGCGCGGCCAGTGCGTCTTTACTGTGGTTTTTCACCCTGGCGCTGGGCGCCGCATGGCTGGCGCCGTGGCTGGCTCGGCCAAGCACATGGCGGATTCTGGATCTGTTGGTGGCCGTAATGATGTTCACCGTGGCAGCTCAACTAATCACCAGCGCCTGATATATTCCAAAAGGCTCTGGAACCTCTATTCCACACAGTTGTTGCGTGGTTATGCCGCACCCCCGGTGCTATGATCCGGTTCGATGCGCCGCAAAGAGTACAAACTCCACGGCGTTTGTCTGGCCGCCCGTGATCGGCCTTGCGACCACCGCAACTGACCTGATTAGGAGAATCATCATGGCTTTCGAACTGCCGCCGCTGCCTTACGCACACGATGCCCTGCAGCCGCACATTTCCAAGGAAACTCTGGAATACCACCACGACAAGCACCACAACACCTACGTCGTGAACCTGAACAACCTGGTGCCAGGCACCGAGTTCGAAGGCAAGACCCTGGAAGAAATCGTCAAGTCTTCCTCGGGTGGCATCTTCAACAACGCCGCTCAGGTCTGGAACCACACTTTCTACTGGAACTGCCTGGCGCCAAACGCCGGCGGTCAACCAACCGGCGCACTGGCTGAAGCCATCAACGCTTCCTTCGGTTCGTTCGACAAGTTCAAAGAAGAATTCAGCAAAACCTCCATCGGCACCTTCGGTTCCGGTTGGGGCTGGCTGGTGAAAAAGGCTGACGGTTCCCTGGCCCTGGCCAGCACCATTGGCGCCGGCAACCCGCTGACCAGCGGCGACACCCCGCTGCTGACCTGCGACGTCTGGGAACACGCTTACTACATCGACTACCGCAACCTGCGTCCGAAGTACGTAGAAGCGTTCTGGAACCTGGTCAACTGGAAATTCGTGGCTGAGCAGTTCGAAGGCAAAACCTTCACTGCTTAAGATCGACGCCAGATAAAAAACCCGGCTTTTGCCGGGTTTTTTTTGCCTTCAAAAATCCCTACAGAATTAGCGTACAACCGCAGGAGATTTGTCGGCTGTCAGGCCGCCTTCGCGAGCAAGCTCGGCTCCTACAAGAGCGGATCGGCGTACACCAACCAAACCACGAGGCCGAGCGTTAGCTCGCCTTTCGCTTTTGATCTTGATCTACCCGCCCCTTCGGGAGGCCGAGTTCGAAGGCAAAACCTTCACCGCTTAAGATCGACGCCAGATAAAAAACCCGGCTTTTGCCGGGTTTTTTTGCCTTCAAAAATCCCTACAGAATTAGCGTACAACCGCAGGAGATTTGTCGGCTGTCAGGCCGCCTTCGCGAGCAAGCTCGGCTCCTACAAGAGCGGATCGGCGTACACCAACCAAACCACGAGGCCGAGCGTTAGCTCGCCTTGCGCTTTTGATCTTGATCTACCCGCCCCTTCGGGAGGCCGAGTGGAGGTTCTGCGCAGTGGGCAGCCCGGCATGGATGCCGGGCTAGCCGCCCCCGGCCATGGATGGCCGATGGCGGCGGCCCCACGGAGCAGGACCGGTGCGAGGGAACGCCGAGCTTTAGCGAGGGGCCGGACGCTGGGGCAAGACCTTTTGGTTACTTTTGAGGCGTTTGTCAAAAGTGACTCGCCGTAAGGGCGAAACCCTAAGTGGCCGTTACCGCAGGAATGGATATGTACTCGGTCAAACAAAAGACAGGTCGGCTACCAGGCCGCCTTCGCCGGCAAGCCGGTCTCCCTCCCTCAATTAGACGGCGTACACCTGAAGAAACCAGGCCAATTTCCCACAATGAAACCAGCCTCCACCCCCTTGCCCCAACGCCATACCCGTCTAACATCAACCAAATGGAAAATATGTCCAAATCCCCCTCAAGTTGAAGGACTCGACTACCGACACAGTACTAATAGGGCAAATACTCCAGGCAACAGCATTTCGGCCAACCCACAGGCAAATTCCCCTGTGTTTGATTGTCCCTTTGACTGCCATCACGGGATTGCCAATACTCATGGCAACTTGATGCTACCTGCACGGAACAAGGAATGACTCTTTGAAGCTGGAACTCAAGAACAGCTTGTCGGTAAAGTTGCTCCGGGTCGTGCTCCTGTCGGCATTGATCGTCGGCGTGGTCTTGAGCTGCGCGCAGATCGTTTTCGATGCCTATAAAACACACCAGGCCGTGGCCAGCGATGCCCAGCGCATTCTCGACATGTTCCGCGACCCCTCGACCCAGGCCGTCTACAGCCTGGACCGGGAGATGGGCATGCAGGTGATCGAAGGCCTGTTTCAGGACGACGCCGTGCGCCAGGCCTCCATCGGCCATCCCAATGAAGCCATGCTCGCGCAAAAATCCCGCGACCTGCAGCAATCCAGCAGTCGCTGGCTGACCGACCTGATCCTGGGCAAGGAGCGCACCTTCACCACTCAACTGGTGGGTCGCGGTCCGTACAGCGAGTATTACGGCGACCTGAGCATCACCCTCGACACCGCCACTTACGGCCAGGGATTTATCGTCAGTTCGGTGATCATCTTCATTTCCGGTGTATTGCGGGCCCTGGCCATGGGGCTGGTGCTGTATCTGGTCTATCACTGGCTGCTGACCAAACCGTTGTCGCGGATCATCGAGCACCTCACCGAAATCAACCCGGACCGCCCGAGCGAGCACAAGATTCCGCAGCTCAGGGGCCACGAAAAAAACGAACTGGGCATCTGGATCAACACCGCCAACCAGTTGCTCGAATCCATCGAACGCAACACGCACCTGCGCCACGAAGCGGAAAACAGCCTGCTGCGCATGGCCCAATACGACTTCCTCACCGGTCTGCCGAACCGCCAGCAATTGCAGCAACAACTGGACAAGATTCTCGTCGACGCCGGCAAGTTGCAGCGGCGGGTCGCGGTGCTGTGTGTCGGCCTCGATGACTTCAAGGGCATCAACGAACAGTTCAGCTATCAGACCGGCGACCAGTTGCTGCTCGCCCTGGCCGATCGTCTGCGAGCCCACAGTGGTCGCCTCGGTGCCCTCGCCCGTCTTGGCGGCGACCAGTTCGCCCTGGTTCAGGCCGATATCGAGCAACCCTACGAAGCGGCCGAATTGGCCCAGAGCATCCTCGATGACCTCGAAGCGGCGTTCGCCCTCGATCATCAGGAGATTCGCCTGCGCGCCACCATCGGCATCACCCTGTTCCCCGAAGACGGTGACAGCACCGAGAAGCTGCTGCAAAAGGCCGAGCAGACCATGACCCTGGCCAAGACTCGCTCGCGCAACCGTTATCAGTTCTATATCGCCAGCGTCGACACTGAAATGCGCCGCCGTCGCGAGCTGGAAAAAGACCTGCGCGAGGCCCTGGCCCGCGACCAGTTCTACCTTGTCTACCAACCGCAGATCAGCTACCGCGATCATCGGGTAGTGGGCGTCGAAGCATTGATTCGCTGGCAGCATCCCGAACATGGGCTGGTGCCGCCGGACCTGTTCATCCCGCTGGCCGAGCAGAACGGCACCATCATCGCCATCGGCGAATGGGTGCTGGATCAGGCCTGCAAACAATTGCGCGACTGGCATGACCAGGGTTTCACCGACCTGCGCATGGCCGTGAACCTGTCCACCGTCCAGCTGCACCACGCCGAACTGCCGCGAGTGGTCAACAACCTGCTGCAGATGTACCGCCTGCCACCCCGCAGCCTGGAACTGGAAGTCACCGAAACCGGCCTGATGGAAGACATCAGCACCGCCGCCCAGCACCTGCTGAGCCTGCGTCGCTCCGGCGCGCTGATCGCCATCGACGACTTCGGCACCGGATACTCATCGCTCAGTTATCTGAAAAGCCTGCCGCTGGACAAGATTAAGATCGACAAGAGCTTCGTTCAGGACCTGCTCGATGACGACGACGATGCGACCATCGTTCGGGCCATCATTCAGCTGGGCAAGAGCCTGGGCATGCAGGTCATTGCCGAAGGCGTGGAAACCATCGAGCAAGAGGCCTACATCATCTCTGAAGGCTGCCATGAAGGTCAGGGCTACTTCTACAGTAAACCGCTGCCGGCGCGAGAACTGGGCGCCTACCTGAAACAGGCCCAGCGCAGTAATGCGGCGATCCTGTAGGAGCGAGCTTGCTCGCGAATAACGCACAAACGCCGCGTTAATCCAGACAGCCCGCATTATCGTTCACGATCTTCGCGAGCAAGCTCGCTCCTACAAAGTGCAACATCCGCTGTCTGAATAAGAAATATTTCCAGCTACAACCCTTTACACATAATGCGAAAGATTTGCATTATGTCGCAGTTTTGCGCCTTGCTGCGCCATTCCACCCCCTCTCGAAGCAGGATGTTCGCCATGATTCGTATGCCTCTGGCTACCGCCAGTCTGTTGGCCATCGCTATTTCTCTCGCCGGTTGTGGCGAAGGCAAAGACAAAGCTGCCGCTCCAGCGCCTACTCCAGCCGCTACGACCACAGCCCCGGCTGTGGCGCCTGCCGCCGCCAGTAAAGTCGACGAAGCCGCCGCCAAAGCCGTTGTCGCGCACTACGCCGACATCGTCTTCGCCGTTTACAGCGATGCCGAATCCACCGCGAAGACCCTGCAAACCGCTATCGACGCCTTCCTCGCCAAGCCGAACGCCGACACCCTGAAAGCCGCCAAGGCTGCCTGGATCGCTGCTCGCGTTCCTTACCTGCAGAGCGAAGTGTTCCGCTTCGGCAACACCATCATCGACGACTGGGAAGGTCAGGTGAATGCCTGGCCACTGGACGAAGGCCTGATCGACTACGTCGACAAATCCTACGAGCACGCACTGGGTAACCCGGGCGCCACCGCCAACATCATCGCCAACACTCAGGTTCAGGTCGGCGAAGACAAGATTGATGTCAAAGACATCACCCCGGCAAAACTCGCCAGCCTGAACGAGCTGGGCGGTTCCGAGGCCAACGTTGCCACCGGCTACCACGCCATCGAATTCCTGCTCTGGGGCCAGGACCTGAACGGCACCGGCCCTGGCGCCGGCAACCGTCCAGCTTCCGACTACCTGGAAGGCAAAAGCGCCACCGGCGGTCACAACGATCGTCGTCGCGCTTACCTGAAATCCGTGACCCAGCTGCTGGTCAGCGACCTGGAAGAAATGGTCGGTAACTGGAAGCCGAACGTGGCCGACAACTACCGCGCCACCCTGGAAGCGGAACCGGCTGAATCCGGCCTGCGCAAAATGCTGTTCGGCATGGGCAGCCTGTCCCTGGGCGAACTGGCGGGCGAGCGCATGAAGGTTTCCCTGGAAGCCAACTCCCCGGAAGACGAACACGACTGCTTCAGCGACAACACCCACAACTCGCAGTTCTACGATGCCAAAGGCGTTCGTAACGTGTACCTGGGCGAATACACCCGCGTCGACGGCACCAAAATGACCGGCGCCAGCCTGTCGTCCCTGGTGGCTAAAGCCGACCCGGCTGCCGACACCGCGCTGAAGGCCGACCTGGCTGCGACCGAAGCCAAGATGCAGGTCATCGTCGATCACGCCAACAAGGGTGAGCACTACGACCAGCTGATCGCCGCCGGCAACACTGCCGGCAACCAGATCGTCCGTGACGCCATCGCTTCGCTGGTCAAACAGACCGGTTCGATCGAAGCCGCCGCTGGCAAACTGGGCATCAGCGACCTGAACCCGGACAACGCTGATCACGAGTTCTGATCAACGCTGTCTGAGTGACTGAAGAGGCGACCTGCGGGTCGCCTTTTTTATGCCCACCACACACCGCCTTTGTAGGAGCAAGGCTTGCCCGCGATGAGGCCGTGTCAGCCAACATAGATGCTGAATGTAAGACCGCTATCGCGAGCAAGCTCGGCTCCTACAGGGTCTTGCGCTGAACCTGTGGGAGCGTGGTTTGCCCGCGATGGCCACAACTCGGTTTCCAGTGAAACCCTGCCCCACATCAACCAAACGATAATTCCTCTTATTCAATCCCCACTGCCCTGTTAGACTTTGCGCCCTTGTTTTGCTCGTCTTGCAGGATGTCTGATGCCCTCGCTGCTTCTTCGCTTGTCCGCACTGTTTCTGGCCCTGGGGCTGAGTGCCTGCGATGACGCCCCGCGCTTTACCGAAGCCGAACCCGGTGAAGCCCGGTCCGGTGGCGCCGCGACCGTACGCAAGACTGATCAGAACGCCTTCTCCCTGCCCTCCGCCAACCTGCCGCCCTCCCGGCGCGTGGACTTCAGCGTCGGCAACAGTTTCTTCCGCAACCCTTGGGTGATCGCCCCGTCGACCACCACCGCCCGGGACGGCCTCGGGCCGCTGTTCAACACCAACGCCTGCCAGAACTGCCACATCAAGGACGGCCGCGGTCACCCGCCCACGCCTGATGCGCAGAACGCCGTGTCGATGCTGGTGCGTCTGTCGATACCCGATGCCCCGGCCTACGCCAAAATCATCGAACAGCTCGGTGTCGTCCCGGAACCGGTCTACGGTGGGCAATTCCAGGACATGGCCATCCCCGGTGTCATCCCGGAAGGCAAGGTGCGGGTCGACTACACGCCAGTGCCGGTCCGCTTCAAGGACGGCACCGAGATCGAATTGCGCAAACCCAGCCTGAACATCACCCAGCTGGGCTACGGTCCGATGCACCCTGACACCCGTTTCTCGGCCAGGGTCGCCCCGCCGATGATTGGCCTGGGCTTGCTCGAAGCCATCCCCGATGAGGCGATCCTGGCCAATGCCGAGGCCCAAGCAAAAGAAAAAAGCGGCATCGCCGGACGCCCGAACCGGGTCTGGGATGACGCCCAACAGACAACCGTCCTCGGACGATTTGGCTGGAAGGCCGGGCAGCCGAACCTCAATCAACAAAACGTGCACGCGTTTTCAGGTGATATGGGCCTCACAACCAGCCTGCGACCGATAGATGACTGCACCGAAGCGCAAACCGCCTGCAAGCAGGCCCCAAACGGCAACGGTCCGGAGGGCGAACCGGAAGTCAGCGACAACATCCTGCGTCTGGTGCTGTTCTACAGCCGCAACCTGGCCGTACCCGCCCGCCGCGATGTCGGCACGCCTGAAGTGCTGGCCGGCAAGACTCTGTTTTTCCAGGCTGGCTGCCAGTCCTGTCACACGCCGAAATACACCACCGCCGCCAACGCGGCAGAACCTGAACTGGCCAATCAAGTGATTCGCCCCTACAGCGATCTGCTGCTGCACGACATGGGCGACGGACTGGCCGACAACCGCAGCGAATTCCAGGCCAGTGGCCGCGACTGGCGCACCCCGCCGTTGTGGGGCATCGGCCTGACGCAGGCGGTCAGTGGCCACACTCAGTTTTTGCATGACGGCCGCGCCCGCAATCTGCTCGAAGCCGTGCTCTGGCATGGCGGCGAAGCGCAGGCCGCGCAGCAACAGGTTTTGTCTTTCAACGCCGAGCAGCGCGCCGCGTTGCTGGCGTTTTTGAATTCTCTTTAAACACTTATAAAGAATCGGGAGCCCGACATGTTCCGTCCCAAGTTGTTATTCACCAGCCTTGCCGCACTCGCCCTCGGCGCCTGCTCACCGCAGGATCCGCAGGCTGTCACGTCGGCGGCCATCGCCAAGTCGGTGATCCTGCCGACCTACACGCGCTGGGTTGAAGCCGACCGCCAACTGGCTGTCAGCGCGCTGGCCTACTGCGAAGGCAAGGAAAACCTCGACACCGCCCGCGCCGACTTCCTGCACGCGCAGAAAGCCTGGGCCGAGCTGCAACCGCTGCTGATCGGTCCGCTGGCTGAAGGCAATCGCGCCTGGCAGGTGCAGTTCTGGCCGGACAAGAAAAACCTTGTCGGCCGTCAGGTCGAGCAACTGGTCGACGCCCAACCGCAGATCGATGCCGCAGCGTTGGCCAAATCCAGCGTTGTGGTTCAAGGCCTCTCCGCCTACGAGTACATCCTGTTCGACAGCAAGCCGGACGTGGCCAACGACGCGCAAAAAGCCAAGTACTGCCCACTGCTGAAAGCGATTGGCGAGCGCCAGAAACTGTTGGCCGAAGACATTCTGAAAAGCTGGAACAACACCGACGGCATGCTCGCGCAGATGAGCAAGTTTCCGAACCAGCGCTACGCCGATTCCCACGAAGCCATCGCCGATCTGCTGCGCGTGCAAGTCACCGCCCTGGACAGTCTGAAGAAAAAACTCGGCACGCCGATGGGCCGTCAGAGCAAGGGCGTGCCGCAACCGTTCCAGGCCGATGCATGGCGCAGCCAGTCTTCCCTGACCGGCCTCGAAGCCAGCCTCGCCGCCGCCAAAACGGTCTGGGAAGGTGTCGACAACAAAGGCCTGCGAGGCTTGTTGCCGAGCGAGCAGAAGCCGTTGGCCGACAAGATTGACGCCGCCTACGCCGCGTCCCTGAAACTGTTCGCCAGCAACCAGCGCTCGCTGACCGAGATGCTCAACGACGACGCCGGTCGCCAGCAGCTCAACGACATCTACGACAGCCTCAACGTCGTCCATCGCCTGCACGAAGGCGAACTGGCCAAGGCGCTGGGCATCCAACTGGGCTTCAACGCCAACGACGGTGACTGATGAGGGCGAGTGCCATGCTGCGACGACAGGCTCTGACGTTAGGTAGTTTGCTGCTGGGAGCAGTGACACTGGGCGGCTGGACGCTGTTCAAGCAAAAGGACAAGAGCCCGCTGCTGCTCTCGGCGCGGGACGATACGGACGGCAAGCATTACGCCGTCGGTTATCGGCTGGACGGTACACGGGTGTTCGCCACCCGGGTCAGCCAGCGGTGCCACGACATCATCAATCACCCGACGCTGCCGATTGCGCTATTTGTCGCCCGTCGCCCCGGCACCGAGAGCTACCTGATCGACCTGCGCGACGGCACGCTGTTGCAAACCGTGACCTCGCAGCCGAACCGGCATTTCTACGGTCACGCGGTGATTCACCACAGCGGCGACTGGTTGTACGCCACCGAGAACGACACGTCCGATCCGGGTCGCGGTTTGCTCGGTGTGTATAAATTTGAAGGCGAGCGCCTCGTGCACAGCGGCGAAATTTCCACCCACGGCATCGGCCCGCATCAGGTGTCGTGGATGCCCGATGGCGAAACCCTGGTGGTGGCCAACGGCGGGATTCGCACCGAGGCGGAAAGCCGGGTCGAGATGAACCTCAACGCCATGGAGCCGAGCCTGGTGCTGATGCAACGCGACGGTACTTTGCTGAGCAAGGAAACCCTCGCCCAGCAGATGAACAGCGTGCGGCACCTGGGGATCGCCAGCGACGGCACCATCGTCGCCGGTCAGCAATTCATGGGCCCCTCCCACGAATCTTCGGAACTGTTGGCCATCAAGCGGCCCGGCCAACCGTTCGTGGCGTTCCCTGTGCCCGAGCATCAGTTGCAGGCGATGGGGCATTACACCGCCAGCGTCGCGGTACACAGTGACTTGCGGCTGGTCGCGTTGACCGCGCCACGGGGCAATCGCTTTTTCATCTGGGACCTGGACAGCGGTGAAGTGCGCCTGGATGCGCCACTTCCCGATTGCGCCGGGGTCGGTGCGGTGGCTGACGGTTTTGTCGTGACGTCGGGTCAAGGGCGCTGCCGTTACTACGATTGCCGCCAGACAAACCTTGTTGCAAAACCGCTGGAGCTGCCTGCAGGGCTCTGGGACAACCACCTTCATTTGATCTGACATCACCCTGCTTTTGTAGGAGCCGAGCTTGCTCGCGAAGGCGGCTGCACATCCAGCATCGCGATGACTGACATACCGCTATCGCGAGCAAGCTCGGCTCCTACAGGTTTTGCGCCTGCCTGTGAAAAGTGGCAGTTGGATTCACTGCCGCTCTCGGAGTAATGTGCCCGCCTGTCTCACCTGATTTTCTCCAAGGAACTGGAAATATGCTGCGTCGCCGCATGCTGATCATGTTGGGTGTTGTTCTGCTGATCGTGCTGGTCCTGGCCGGTTACAAAGCCTTCTCCATCTACACGATGATGCAAGGCTTCTCCGCGCCGAAACCGCCGATAAGCGTTGCCGTGGCCACCGCCATCGAACGGCCCTGGCAAGCCCGCCTGCCTACCGTCGGCACGCTCACGGCGCTGCAAGGCGTGGACCTGAGCCTGGAGACCGACGGCACCGTCATCGATTTGCAGTTCGAGTCAGGGCAGAAGGTCAAGGCCGGTCAACCACTCCTGCGCCTCGACAGCGCCGTGGAAAGTGCCTTGTTGGAAACCGCCCTGGCCGACCTAGGGCTGGCCCAGCTCGATTACGGTCGCGGTAGCCAACTGGTGGGCAGCCAGGCCATTTCCAAAGGCGAATTCGACCGACTTTCGGCGGTGCTGAAAAAAAGCAAAGCCACAGTCAATCAACTCAAGGCTGCGCTCGGCAAAAAAAGCATCGTTGCGCCCTTCAGCGGGACCATCGGCATTCGTCAGGTCGACGTTGGCGACTATCTTGCCAGCGGCACCATGATTGCCACCCTGCAAGACATCAGCAGTCTCTACGTCGACTTTTTCGTGCCCGAGCAGTCGGTGCCGAAGATCGCCATCGGCCAGCCAGTCGAAATCATCGTCGCGGCCTACCCGGCGCAGACTTTCCCCGGCACCATCAGCGCGATCAATCCGAAACTCGAGAACAGCACGCGCAACATGCAGGTCCGCGCGACCCTGGCCAACCCCGACGGCAAACTGTTGCCGGGGATGTTCGCCAGCCTGCAGGTGATGCTGCCCGACCCGCAGCCGCGCATCGTCGTGCCGGAAAGCGCGATCACGTACACGCTGTACGGCAATTCGCTGTACGTCGTCGCAGAGAAAAAAACCGAAGACGGCAAAGTGGAAAAAGACGCCAAGGGTGAACCGATCCTGATCGCCGAACGCCGTTTCATCGAAACCGGAGAACGCCGCGACGGTGTGGTGATGATTACCAAAGGTGTGCAGAACGGTGAAAAAGTGGTCACCGCCGGCCAGATCAAACTGGACAACGGCGCACACATTGCCATCAGCGACGACAAGACTTTAGCCGAGCAGAACAGCCCGCCGCGCGCGGACTGATCAAGGAATCCCCATGGCTTTTACCGACCCGTTCATCCGCCGCCCGGTGCTCGCCTCCGTGGTCAGCCTGCTGATTGTGCTGCTGGGTTTCCAGGCCTGGAGCAAGCTGCCGCTGCGCCAGTATCCGCAAATGGAAAACGCCCTGATCACGGTGACCACCGCGTACCCCGGCGCCAACGCCGAAACCATCCAGGGCTACATCACCCAGCCGATGCAACAGAGCCTGGCGAGCGCCGAGGGCATCGACTACATGACCTCGGTCAGTCGCCAGAATTTCTCGGTGATCTCGATCTACGCGCGCATCGGTTCCAATAGCGACCGCTTGTTCACCGAGCTGCTGGCCAAGGCCAACGAGGTGAAAAACCAGCTGCCTCAGGATGCCGAAGACCCGGTGCTGAGCAAGGAAGCCGCCGACGCCTCGGCGCTGATGTACATCAGTTTCTTCAGCAAGGAACTGAGCAACCCGCAGATCACCGACTACCTGTCGCGGGTCATCCAGCCCAAACTCGCGACCCTGCCGGGCATGGCCGAGGCCGAGATTCTCGGCAACCAAGTGTTCGCCATGCGCCTGTGGCTGGACCCGGTGAAACTGGCCGGTTTCGGCCTGAGCGCCAGCGATGTGACCGATGCCGTGCGCAAGTACAACTTCCTCTCCGCTGCCGGCGAAGTGAAAGGCGAGTACGTAGTCACCAGTATCAACGCCAACACCGAGCTCAAATCCGCTGAAGCCTTCGCCGCGATTCCACTCAAAGTCGATGGCGACAGCCGCGTGCTGCTCAGCGATGTCGCGCGGGTTGAAATGGGCGCGGAAAACTACGACACCATCAGTTCCTTTGGTGGCACGCCCTCGGTGTACATCGGCATCAAGGCCACGCCCGGCGCCAACCCGCTGGACGTGATCAAGGAAGTGCGCAAGATCATGCCGGACCTGGAAGCCCAGCTGCCGCCGAACCTCAAGGGTGAAATCGCCTACGACGCCACGCTGTTCATCCAGGCCTCGATCGACGAAGTGGTGAAAACCCTGTTCGAAGCGGTGCTGATCGTGATCGTCGTGGTGTTCCTGTTCCTCGGGGCGTTGCGCTCGGTAGTGATCCCGGTGGTGACGATTCCGCTGTCGATGATCGGCGTGATGTTCTTCATGCAGATGATGGGCTACTCGATCAACCTGCTGACCCTGCTGGCGATGGTGTTGGCCATCGGCCTGGTGGTGGACGACGCCATCGTGGTGGTGGAAAACATTCACCGCCACATCGAGGAAGGCAAGACCCCGCTGGACGCGGCCATCGAGGGTGCACGGGAAATCGCCATGCCGGTGGTCTCGATGACCATCACCCTGGCGGCGGTCTATGCGCCGATCGGATTCCTCACCGGCCTCACGGGGGCGCTGTTCAAGGAGTTCGCCCTGACCCTGGCCGGGGCGGTGGTGATCTCCGGCATCGTCGCCCTGACCCTGTCGCCAATGATGTGCGCCTTTTTGCTGCGCCACGACGAAAACCCCAGCGGCCTGGCCCATCGCCTCGACCTGATTTTCGAAGGCCTCAAACACCGCTACCAGCGCATGCTGCACGGCACGCTCAACACGCGCCCGGTGGTGCTGGTGTTTG
This sequence comes from Pseudomonas sp. LBUM1651, assembly GCF_059716135.1. Lineage (NCBI taxonomy): Bacteria > Pseudomonadati > Pseudomonadota > Gammaproteobacteria > Pseudomonadales > Pseudomonadaceae > Pseudomonas > Pseudomonas sp. LBUM1651. Next base: position 4,923,210 of record NZ_CP166805.1, read on the forward strand.
CGGTGATCGTGCTGTGCCTGATTCCGGTACTGCTCACCTTCACCAAATCGGAACTGGCACCGGACGAGGATCAGGGCATCATTTTCATGCTAGCGAACGCCCCGCAGCCGACCAACCTTGATTACCTGAATACGTATACCGACGAGTTCATCACCATCTTCAAGGCGTTTCCCGAGTACTACTCCTCGTTCCAGATCAACGGTTTCAACGGTGTGCAATCGGGGATCGGCGGCTTTCTGCTGAAACCGTGGAACGACCGCAACCGCACGCAAATGCAGATCCTGCCCGAGGTGCAGAGCAAACTGGAAAGCATTCCGGGGTTGCAGATTTTCGGTTTCAACCTGCCCTCTCTGCCGGGTACCGGTGAAGGGCTGCCGTTTCAGTTCGTCATCAACACGGCCAAAGACTACGAGTCCCTGCTGCAAGTGATGGACCGGGTCAAGAAACGCGCGATGGAATCCGGCAAGTTCGCCTTCGTCGACGTTGACCTGGCGTTCGATAAGCCCGAGGTCGTGGTCGATATCGATCGCGCGAAAGCCGCACAGATGGGCGTGTCCATGCAGGACCTGGGGGGAACACTGGCGACCTTGCTGGGTGAAGCGGAAATCAACCGCTTCACCATTGAAGGCCGCAGCTACAAGGTGATTGCGCAGGTTGAACGCCCTTTCCGGGACAACCCCGACTGGCTGAACAACTATTACGTGAAGAACACCAAGGGCGAACTGCTGGCCCTGTCGACCCTGATCACCGTGACCGACCGCGCCCGCCCGCGGCAGTTGAATCAGTTCCAGCAGCTCAACTCGGCAATTCTCTCCGGGGTTCCGCTGGTGAGCATGGGTGAAGCCCTCGACGCGGTGCGTCAAATTGCCCAAGAAGAGGCGCCTGTGGGTTATGCCGTCGACTATGCCGGAGCATCGCGGCAGTACGTTCAGGAAGGCAGCGCGCTGTGGGTGACGTTTGCCCTGGCTCTGGCGATCATTTTCCTGGTGCTGGCGGCTCAGTTCGAAAGTTTCCGCGATCCGTTGGTGATTCTGGTGACGGTGCCGCTGTCGATCTGTGGCGCGTTGATCCCGCTGTTCCTCGGCTGGTCGAGCATGAACATCTACACCCAGGTCGGGCTGGTGACGCTGATCGGGCTGATCAGCAAGCACGGGATCCTGATCGTCGAATTCGCCAACCAGCTGCGCAAGGAAAAGGGCCTGACGCCGCGCGAGGCGGTTGAGGAGGCAGCGGCCATACGCCTGCGCCCGGTGTTGATGACCACCGCGGCGATGGTGTTCGGCATGGTGCCGTTGATCATCGCCACAGGCGCGGGCGCTGTCAGCCGGTTCGACATCGGCACAGTGATCGCTACGGGGATGTCGATCGGGACGTTGTTTACGTTGTTTGTGTTGCCGTGTGTTTACACGTTATTGGCTAAACCCGACCTACCCAAAGAACACGCATAACCCTGTGGGAGCGAGCCTGCTCGCGAAAGCGGTGTGTCAGTCACATCAAAGCTGAATGACAAACCGCATTCGCGAGCAGGCTCGCTCCCACAAGGATTAGTGCAGCATCTTTGTTAGTGGGAATAAAAAAGGCCTCGCATATGCGAGGCCTTTTATTTGGGCTTCAATCTGGTCAACTCTGCGGCCTCAGTCCTTGAGAAAGTCCGAACATGAACAGCAATAAATCATGATCGGGTTGGGTTGCAACGGTTGCCTTCGCAACCCGCGGCATCGGACAACGCGCGTCCCCGTTCACTGAACTGAGGACTTGCGTGCGGGGCTGCTCCCAAGCCGCCACCGCCAGTGAAGCAACTGCCAAGGCTCCTATCAAGAACAAACCTCTAGCAATTTCGAGTTTCATTGCTATAAACCTTTGATAGCGCTGCCAAACGCCGTCTCATAAAAATAGACGAGTTTCTTCCAGTCCGTCGTGCTGAACGACGAGTGGCGACGCAGTTGCTTCAGGTCATGGGACGCGGCGCGACGGGCGGTCAAACGCCGCCGGGCCTTCTCCAGATCGATCATCGCAACGTCGACTTTCGCCGCCTCGCCCTCACCGGTAACCCGCACGAAGACGTGCTTGATGTAGAGGCAACTGTGCTGCCACCGCCCCTTGTGCATGCGCACCAGGTTATCGGCCAGCTCCTTCAGCACGCGATCATGCACCGCCTCCCCATGACGCTCGCGACCACCGCCTGCGTACCAGTGCTCGATTTCCTCGAAACCGTCCAGTGCCTTGGTCACCAGCAATGCGCGCCACTTGTGAACAGGATCGCGTTGCGCACCGCAGAAAACGATTTCCGGAACACCCACGCCGATCAGACTCAACCCGATGAGCGCGTCCCGTTCGCGCAGCACCGTCGGCCGACCGAACGGGTGCAGCCAGCTGCGATAGACATGCCCGGTCTGACGCTTGGCGTAAAACAGCTGTCCATCATTGTTCTTGACTCGCTGCACGCCACTTTCGCCACCGCGACGAACGTTGGGCTCTTCAACCCATTCGCCGCGCTGGTTCCAGAAATGGTCGAAACGATCCTGGGAAGCGACGTCCTTATCTGCTGCACATTGCACTGCCATCTGTTACCTCTTGCGTAACACATAAACCCGCCACATGGCATAGAGCGGGATAAAATCGAGTTGTTCCTGAATACGGAACCCCGCCTGCTCGAATTCCTTTTCGACCGTAGCAGCCGGTAACACAAAACGATTTTGGTAACCTTCCTGCTCACGCCTTTTCTCCAGGCGCTTGCGTCTCCAGGCCTTGAAATTGCCGTCAACCCATAACGAAAGGATCACACTGTCGCGGGTGACGCGCTCGAATTCACGCAGAATGGCCAGTCGATGCTCGGCTTCACCAATGTGGTGCAGCAAACGCATGCAAAAAATGCTGTCGACGGCGTTATCAGGCAGGGCGATGTCGAATGCAGAAGTGTGCAACGGTTGTACCCTTTTCACGACTTCGGCAGGTTGCGCCTGCAGAGCGATCTTGAGCATCGACTCGGAGTTGTCGGCTCCGATGATCACACGGTTGGATTTTTCCGCCAGCAACGGCCAGAAACGCCCGGCACCGCAGGGTAGATCGAGGACCAGACCGGGTTCACCCACCAACGCCAGCGCTTGTCGCGCCAGCTGCTCGTCACGCCAGTGGGACAGTCGGCGGCCAAGGCCATCCTGATGTTTGCGCAGATATTCCTGAGCGTGTTGATCGTCGTATTTTTCGGAAAAATCAAGTTTGATCTGGCCAGCCATCACGAAGGACTCCTGCGTTTCTGATGACCACTACCCTAGGGAATGGCATGTCAGCGTCAGGTCATGCCTTCGTGAAAAAATCGTGGTGTAAAACCCCGATTTATTTCGAGGTTTTACAGGTTGACGACAGTGGCCTAGGGCCACCAACGAAATCAACTATCGCGCTGACTCAACTCCACCTGAAAACGACAGCCATTGGGTTCCATGTTCGTCAGGCTGACATTCCACCCCTGGTTCTCGCAGATCCGCTGCACCAGCGACAGACCCAGCCCCAGACCTTCACCGCGTTTTTCGTTGCCACGCACGAACGGCTCGAACATCGCCTCGCGTTTTTCCTCGGGAATGCCCACACCGCTGTCCTCGACCATGAAACCGGTGGTCGTCAACGTCAAACGGATGAAGCCCCGTTCGGTGTAATGCAGCGCATTGCGCAACAGGTTGCCCATGACCGCGTGCAGAAGCGTGGCGTTGTAGCAAGTGCTGGCCGGATTGCCCGGTTCGAACATCAGCGACAGCCCTTTGGCCTCGATCGGTTCACGCCATAGATTGAGCAGCCCGTCGGCGACCTGGGCCAGCGACTGTTGCGGCGCCATGCCGGCGTCTTCACGTTGGGCGCGGGCCAGCATCAGGAAGGTCTGCACCAGCTCGCGCATCTCTTCGCAGGCACGGGCGATTCGCTCCACCTGAGCGCGACCGCGCTGGTCGATACCGGGGTTTTCCAGCAGCAGTTCACAGGAACTGGCCAGTACCATCAACGGGGTGCGCAATTCGTGACTGACGTCACTGGTGAACAAGCGCTCCCGGGTCAATGCCTGCCGCAAGCGGCCGAGGGTAGCGTCGAAGGCTACCGCGAGTTCGCCGACTTCATCAGCGGCGTAGTCCGGTGCCAAAGGGGGCGCCAGGCCCAGGAGCTGATCGCGGTGACGTACCTGGCGCGCGAGCCGCACCACCGGCGCCATCACCCTGCGCGCGAGGATCCAGCCCAGGAACACGGCCAAGGCCAGACTCAGTACGAAGCCCACCAGCACCACCGCGAACAACACCCGCTCACGTTCTTCGAAATCACTCTGGTCCTGCAGCAGCACATAACGCCGGCCATCGACGACTTCGACCATCGCGTGATAGGACAACTGCTCGCGGAACACTTCGTGGAAACCCGGGTCGAGATGGCGCAAATCCTTGGGCAACTCGAAATCGCCCGGCCCACCGCTGAAATAAAACAGCTGGTCTGGCTCGGGGCGATGGCTCCAGTCCGAGACACTGTCCATCAACAGCAGGCGTTGCAAATCACCGCCGAGGCCTGCCGAAATCAGTTTTTCTTCCACCAGGTGCACGGTCGCGACAATGCCCATGGCGAAGGCCCCCGCGACCAGTGCGCTCATCAGCGCAAAGGCAATGATGATCCGTTGAGCAAGGCTCTGTTTAAACTCCATCTCGGCCCTCGGCCAAGCGATATCCCACACCGTGCACGGTTTGCAGCAATGGCTTGGCGAACGGTTTGTCGATCACCTGACGCAATTGGTGGACGTGACTGCGCAGGCTGTCGCTGTCCGGACAGTCATCGCCCCACAGGGCCTCTTCGAGAATTTCTCGGCGCAGGACGTGCGGGCTTTTCTGCATCAGCACGGCGAGCAACTTCAGGCCCACCGGGTTGAGTTTCAGCAAGCGCCCTTCGCGGGTGACTTCCAGGGTATCGAGGTCGTAGCTCAGATCACCGACCTGCAAGGTACGACGGCCGCCACCCTGTGCCCGACGCATCACGGCTTCGATCCGCGCGGCCAGTTCAGACAGGGCAAAGGGTTTGATCAGGTAATCATCGGCGCCGGACTTGAAGCCTTGCAGGCGGTCGTCCAGTTGATCGCGGGCCGTGAGCATGATCACCGGCGTGTCGCGACGAGCGTCTTCGCGCAAGCGTTTGCACAGGGTGTAGCCGTCGATGCCGGGCAACATGATGTCGAGCACGATCAAATCGTAGTGCTCGGTGGCCGCCAGGTGCAGGCCTGACAAACCGTCCTGCGCGCAATCCACAGTGTAGCCCTTGAGCCCCAGGTAATCGGCCAGATTGGCCAGGATATCGCGGTTGTCTTCAACCAACAGAATGCGCATGGGCACCTCCTCCGTACACAGTAACGGCCGTCTTGGCCCGCGCAGCTTAAGGCCTGGCGTAGCTCAGGGCTAGGACTGTGTGCAGTTGAAAATCCTGCCAACAAACCTGTCGAGTCCTTAACGACTTTTTCACTATCGATTCACACAGAGGCGACACCACCGGGTTCAAACTCCGCGCGGCTGCGCTCTCAAGAACATTCAACCGACCAAGGAACTGCCATGGTTTCGACCCTTGCCCGCCCCGCCTCTCGCCCGCTCAATTTCTGGGTGTGCCTGGGTGTTCCCGCCGTTGCGGCGATCATTTTGGTGCTGCTCGAACTGACGTCCCTGGACATGGACCTGGCCCAGCTGTTCTATGACCCGGCGGCCGGAGGCTTCATCGGGCGCCACAGTTACTTCCTCGAAAACATCCTGCATGACCGCGCCAAGCAAGTGGTCATCGCCTTCTCGGTGTTCGCCATCCTCGGTTTCATCGGCGCCTTTTTCATCGACAGGCTCAAACCGTTCAAACGGGAACTGGGCTGTCTGGTGCTGTCCCTGGGACTGGCGACATCCTTTGTCACGCCGGTCAAAGCGGTGACGGCGGTTCAATGCCCGTGGAGTCTGGAGCAATTCGGCGGACACGAGACGTACAGCGAACTGCTCAGCCCGCGCCCACCCACCGACAAACCCGGTCGTTGCTGGCCCGGCGGACATGCCGCGACCGGGTTCACGTTGTTTGCGTTGTTCTTTGTGCTGCGGGATCGACGTCCGCGTCTGGCACGTAAAGCCTTTATCCTTGCCTTCGCGCTGGGCACGGTGTTTTCCGTGAGCCGGATGATGCAGGGCGCGCACTTTTTCTCGCACAACGTGTGGACGGCGATTTTTTGCTGGCTGATTTGTCTGGGGTCGTATTACTACATCCTTTATCGACCGGCTTCCAAGGCTGAGAAGGTCGTCAGAGCAGAACCTATCGGCGCCTGAGCTGACGCCTTCGCGGGCAAGCCTTGCTCTACAGGTTCATGGCGTGCGCGGATATTGCGTCCGACTCAATATCTGTAGGAGCAAGGCTTGCCCGCGAAGGGGCCCTCATGAACAACACACCTTTTATGACGGGCAATAAAAAACCCCGCCTGCTTTCGCAGGCGGGGTTTTTCGTACGGGGTAAGGCTGGCTTACATCATGCCGCCCATGCCGCCCATACCGCCCATGTCTGGCATGCCGCCGCCAGCTGGTGCGTCTTCCTTGATCTCGGCGATCATGGCTTCGGTGGTGATCATCAGGCTGGCAATCGACGAAGCCGCTTGCAGAGCCGAACGAGTCACTTTGGCCGGGTCCAGGATACCCATTTCGATCATGTCGCCGTATTCGCCGGTGGCAGCGTTGTAACCGTAGTTACCCGAACCCTGCTTGACCTTGTCGACGACTACGCTTGGCTCGTCGCCGGAGTTGGCAACGATCTGGCGCAGTGGCGCTTCAACAGCGCGACGCAGCAACTGGATGCCAACGTTCTGGTCATCGTTGTCGCCTTTGAGCTCGGAGATTGCCTGCAGAGCGCGAACCAGTGCCACGCCGCCGCCAGGTACCACGCCTTCTTCAACGGCTGCACGGGTAGCGTGCAGGGCGTCTTCAACGCGGGCTTTCTTCTCTTTCATTTCAACTTCGGAACCAGCGCCAACCTTGATCACTGCAACGCCGCCGGACAGCTTGGCCAGACGCTCTTGCAGTTTTTCACGGTCGTAGTCGGACGAAGTGTCGGCCACTTGCTGACGGATCTGCAGAACGCGAGCCTGGATGTCAGCCTCAACGCCGGCACCGTCGATCACGGTGGTGTTTTCTTTCGACAGGATCACGCGCTTGGCATTACCCAGGTGTTCCAGGGTAGTGCTTTCCAGGCTCAGACCGATCTCTTCGGAGATAACGGTACCGCCAGTCAGAACAGCGATGTCCTGCAGCATGGCCTTGCGACGGTCGCCGAAGCCTGGAGCCTTGACGGCTGCGACTTTGACGATGCCACGCATGTTGTTCACAACCAGAGTCGCCAGGGCTTCGCCTTCAACGTCTTCGGCCACGATCAGCAGTGGACGGCCGGCTTTGGCAACGGCTTCCAGTACTGGCAGCATTTCGCGGATGTTCGAGATCTTTTTGTCGACCAGCAGGATCAGCGGACCGTCCAGCTCGGCAGTCATGGTCTCTGGCTTGTTGACGAAGTACGGGGACAGGTAGCCACGGTCGAACTGCATGCCTTCAACAACCGACAGTTCGTTTTCCAGACCCGAGCCTTCTTCAACGGTGATCACGCCTTCTTTACCGACTTTTTCCATGGCTTCGGCAATGATGTCGCCGATGGAGTTGTCGGAGTTGGCCGAGATGGTGCCGACCTGAGCGATGGCCTTGGTGTCAGCGCATGGCTTGGACAGGGCTTTCAGCTCTTTGACGATCGCGATGGTCGCTTTGTCGATACCGCGCTTCAGGTCCATCGGGTTCATGCCGGCAGCGACGGCTTTCAGGCCTTCGTTGACGATCGATTGAGCCAGAACGGTAGCGGTGGTGGTGCCGTCGCCTGCGTCATCGTTGGCACGGGAGGCAACGTCTTTGACCAGCTGCGCGCCCATGTTTTCGAAGCGGTCTTTCAGCTCGATTTCTTTGGCAACGGACACGCCGTCCTTGGTGATGGTCGGAGCGCCGAAGCTCTTCTCGATGATCACGTTACGGCCTTTAGGGCCCAGGGTCGCTTTTACCGCGTCAGCCAGGACGTTGACACCGGCGAGCATTTTCTTGCGGGCGGAATCGCCGAATTTAACTTCTTTAGCAGCCATGATCGATATTCCTTAAATACTTTGTAGTAGCGGGAAAATGAGCGGGGAATCAGCCTTCGATAACAGCGAGGATTTCGCTCTCGCCGATGACCAGCAGGTCTTCGCCGTCAACTTTCACGGTGTTGCTGCCGGAGTAAGGGCCGAACACAACCTTGTCACCCACTTTCACGGCCAGCGCGCGCACTTCACCGTTTTCCAGTGCTTTGCCCGGGCCTACAGCCAGGACTTCACCCTGGTTTGGCTTTTCAGCAGCCGAACCTGGCAGGACGATACCGCCAGCGGTTTTCTTTTCTTCTTCGCTGCGACGGACGACGACGCGGTCATGCAGAGGACGAAGCTTCATTGTCGATCTCTCCTAATTGTGGTTTTCATCGGCCGGTGTATTCCCGGCAGGTTTAACAAATCCGGCGGTGCCGGGTGCGGTTCGTCAAGCGAACCGCGGAAGTCTGTCTGGCGTGATCGCCAGAAACCTTGCGGTGACCGTTACATAAGGGCGCATAAGCTTATTACAAGGGCGCGGATCGAAATTTTTTACATCCATGCCCCGAAAACGAACACGGCACCCGAAGGTGCCGTGCAGGTGAAACGTTTTACTTGGATTCGCGGTGTTCGAACTCGCCTTCAATCACGTTGGGCTCGCGACCCAGAGGCTCGCGTGGCACAGGACCGCCGCGTGGTTGAAGGTCATCGGCGAACGCGCGCTGACGAATCGCTGCCTCTTCTGCGCGCTGGCGCATTTTATTGGCCAGCAGACGACGGGAGATCGGCAGCAACATGATCAGACCCAGCACGTCGGTGACGAAGCCCGGCAGGATCAACAGACCACCCGCCAGTGCCAGCATCAGGCCTTCGAGCATGGTCTGTGCCGGCAGCTCGCCGCGGTTCAGGCTTTCACGCGCACGCAGTGCGGTTGCCAGACCAGCGATGCGCAGCACGAACACGCCGAGCATCGAGCCGAGAATGACCAGCAGCAGGGCCGGGAAAAACCCGATCGCCCCGCTGACCTTGACGAATACGAACAGCTCCAACACCGGAAACAGTACAAAGAGCAATAAAAAAGGGCGCATCAAATGGTTCCTCAACGCAAGAATGCCTTGCCAGTGTCCCCTAGATGACGTCGCCATTGCGTGAATTCAAGCGTCGGCCACTTCATTTTTCGGCCAATGCTCGGCGTGAGCCAGAAAAACCAAGGCTTCGCGGACTTGTGTCGGCGTATTACATGGGGCTTGAAACGGTAGCCAGTAGAGTCCCTGACCGATGCGCAGGTGCATGCCTTCCGTGTCGATCCCGGCCAATTGCGCCGGCTCGGTTTTCGGCAGGCCCGCGAGCTCGACATAGTGGGCGATGGCTTTGGCGTGATCGGCATTCATGTGCTTGACCATGCTCACTTCCGCCTTGCCCGCGAAAGGATTGGCCAGTGTCAGCTGATCGACCCAGTGAATCGCGCCGAAACCGCCGATGTAGCGGTGACGCACGGGGTTGAGCACCCAGAAATCGAAATCGTGGGCCTTGTGGTAGCTCTGCGAATCCGGGAAATAGCGGTAGTAACGCTCGGCCGCCGCATCGATGGCGGCCTCGTCCACAAGCTTTTCCGCTTCGGCGAGGTAGGTCAGGCGACCAACGGCTTGCACGTCTTCGGCCTCACGCTCGCCCACGAACAGTGAGCATTTCGGGTCTTTTTGCAGGTTATGCGTGTGCTGGGCGATGCGGCTGATCAGGATCAGCGGCCGCCCCTGCCCGTCCAGGCAGTACGGAACCACCGAGCCAAACGGGAAGCCGGGCATCGCCTTGGAGTGCGTCGAGAGCACTCCACGGTATTCCTTGAGAAGCAATTCTCGGGCATTCTTGGCCGCTTCAACGCTCAATTTATGACTCCTTATATAGAATCCGTCGAAAAAAACGGACAGGCGACTGGTGAAAGTTACAGTCCGCCATCGGGGCAGTTCTCATGTGCACGTCCGGTGCAGATCGAGAGGCTCTCTTGCAGGAAGACAACTCCAACCTGTTACCGGGGCATGCGAATGCAACTCACTGACAAAGTAATCATTATCACTGGCAGTTGCCAGGGTTTAGGCCGTTCCATGGCCGAGTATTTCGCCGGCAAAGGCGCGAAGCTGGCGCTGGTTGACCTGAACCAGGAAAAGCTCGATGACGCCGTTGCCGCGTGCAAGGCCAAGGGTGTCGAGGCCCGCGCCTACCTGTGCAACGTCGCCAATGAAGAGCAAGTGACGCACATGGTTGCCCAGGTGGCCGAGGATTTCGGCGCGATTCATGGCCTGATCAACAACGCCGGGATCCTGCGCGATGGCCTGCTGCTGAAGGTCAAGGACGGCGAGATGACCAAGATGAGCCTGGCTCAATGGCAGGCGGTCATCGATGTCAACCTGACCGGCGTGTTCCTGTGCACCCGTGAAGTCGCGGCGAAAATGGTCGAGCTGAACAACAGCGGCGCGATCATCAATATCTCGTCGATCTCCCGTGCCGGCAATGTCGGCCAGACCAACTACTCCGCTGCCAAGGCCGGTGTCGCGGCAGCGACCGTGACCTGGGCGAAGGAACTTGCGCGCTACGGCATTCGTGTGGCAGGTATTGCGCCGGGCTTTATCGAAACCGAGATGACACTGGGCATGAAGCCTGAAGCGCTGGAGAAAATGACGTCCGGGATTCCGCTCAAGCGTATGGGCAAGCCGGAAGAGATCGCTCATTCGGCGGCGTACATTTTCGAGAATGACTACTACACCGGCCGGATCCTGGAAATGGATGGCGGGTTGCGGATCTGAAGCCCCCATAGATCAATGTGGGAGCTAGCCTGCTAGCGATTGCGGTGGTTTCAGCCAACATATTTGTTGCATGTGAATCCGCTATCGCTAGCAGGCTAGCTCCCACAGTTGATTGTGTTTGAGATCATCAATCGTCGCTGATGGTGATATTCGGCATCGCCGGCGATACCGCTTCCTGCAACACAATCCGCGCGCCGACATGGCGGGCGAGTTCCTGGTAGACCAGCGCAATCGGGCTGTCGGGCTCGGCGATCACCGTTGGCTTGCCGCCGTCGGCCTGTTCGCGAATGGCCATTGCCAGCGGCAACGAAGCCAGCAGCTCGACGCCATACTGGTTGGCCAGTTTCACACCACCGCCCTCACCGAACAGATGCTCGGCATGCCCGCAGTTCGAGCAGATGTGCACGGCCATGTTTTCCACCACGCCCAGCACCGGGATGTTGACCTTGCGGAACATCTCCACGCCTTTGCGTGCGTCAAGCAACGCCAGGTCTTGCGGGGTGGTGACGATGACTGCGCCAGCCACCGGGACTTTTTGCGCCAGGGTCAGCTGGATGTCGCCGGTGCCTGGCGGCATGTCGATGACCAGGTAATCCAGATCGCCCCAGGCGGTTTGTGTCACCAGTTGCAACAGCGCGCCGGAAACCATCGGCCCACGCCAGACCATCGGCGTGTTGTCGTCAGTCAGGAACGCCATGGACATCACTTCGACGCCATGGGACTCGATCGGCACGAACCACTTCTGATCCTTGACCTTTGGTCGGGTGCCTTCGGGAATGCCGAACATGATGCCCTGGCTCGGACCGTAAATGTCCGCGTCGAGGATCCCGACCTTGGCGCCTTCGCGGGCCAGGGCCAACGCGAGGTTGGCGGCGGTGGTGGATTTGCCCACGCCCCCTTTGCCGGACGCCACGGCGACGACATTCTTGACGTTGGCCAGCCCCGGAATCTGCGCCTGAGCCTTGTGCGCGGCTATCACAGTGGTGATATCAACGCGGGCACTGGTGACGCCGTCGAGGCCTTCGATGGCCATCTGCAGCATCTGCGCCCAGCCACTTTTGAACAGCCCGGCGGCGTAGCCCAACTCCAGCTGGACGCTGACGCGATCACCCTGGATGTCGATGTTGCGCACGCACCCGGCGCTGACCGGGTCCTGGTTCAGGTAAGGGTCGGTGTACTGGCGAAGGACGGCTTCCACCGCTGCGCGATTGACGGCGCTCATGGGCAACTCCGATAGCAAGACTGGAAAATCAGGCGGGTATCCTACGCCGGACATACATTTGTGGCGACCAGATTACTCTGGCTGGAAAGCTTACCTGTGGCGAGGGGGCTTGCCCCCGTTCGGCTGCGCAGCAGTCGTGAATGTAGACTACTCGGTCTGTCTGACAGATTGCAGGGGGCCGCTGCGCGACCCAACGGGGGCAAGCCCCCTCGCCACAAAAAGCGCAACTGCAACACAACTCCCCTGAGTCACGGGGTGAAAAATATGCGCCGGCGCTTTATAGTGGCCGACCTCCGTTTCATCAAGTAGCCGAGCCCCATGTCCGAGCCACGCAAGATCCTCGTCACCAGCGCCCTGCCCTATGCCAATGGTTCGATCCATCTTGGCCACATGCTGGAATACATCCAGACCGATATGTGGGTGCGCTTCCAGAAGCACCGCGGCAATCAATGCATTTATGTCTGCGCCGACGACGCCCACGGTTCGGCCATCATGCTGCGCGCGGAAAAGGAAGGCATCACCCCGGAACAACTGATCGCCAACGTCCAGGCTGAACACAGCGCCGACTTTGCCGAGTTCCTGGTGGACTTCGACAACTTCCACTCCACTCACGCCGAAGAAAACCGTGAGCTGTCAAGCCAGATCTACCTGAAGCTGCGCGACGCCGGGCACATCGCCACGCGCTCGATCACGCAATACTTCGACCCGGAAAAGAAAATGTTCCTGGCCGACCGCTTCATCAAGGGCACCTGCCCGAAATGCGGCACTGAAGACCAATACGGCGACAACTGCGAAAAATGCGGTGCGACCTACGCGCCGACCGATTTGAAGGATCCGAAGTCGGCGATCTCCGGCGCCACCCCGGTGCTCAAGGATTCCCAGCACTTCTTCTTCAAGCTGCCGGATTTCCAGGAGATGCTGCAAACCTGGACCCGCAGCGGCACGTTGCAAGATGCGGTCGCCAACAAAATCGCCGAATGGCTGGATGCCGGCCTGCAACAGTGGGACATCTCCCGCGATGCGCCGTACTTCGGTTTCGAAATTCCCGGCGAGCCAGGCAAATACTTCTACGTCTGGCTGGACGCGCCGATCGGCTACATGGCCAGCTTCAAGAACCTGTGCAACCGCACGCCGGAGCTGGATTTCGATGCGTTCTGGGGCAAGGACTCCACGGCCGAGCTGTATCACTTCATCGGCAAGGACATCGTCAACTTCCACGCCCTGTTCTGGCCAGCGATGCTCGAAGGCGCCGGTTTCCGTAAACCGACCGGCATCAACGTGCACGGCTACCTGACCGTCAACGGTCAGAAAATGTCCAAGTCCCGCGGCACCTTCATCAAGGCCCGGACCTACCTGGATCACCTGTCGCCGGAATACCTGCGTTATTACTACGCGGCCAAGCTGAGCCGTGGCGTCGACGACCTCGACCTGAACCTCGAAGACTTCGTGCAGAAGGTCAACTCCGACCTGGTCGGCAAAGTCGTCAACATCGCCAGCCGCTGCGCCGGTTTCATCCAAAAAGGCAACGCTGGCGTGCTGGTGGCGGGTAACGCCGCACCGGAACTGACCGAAGCGTTCCTCGCCGCAGCGCCAAGCATTGCCGAAGCTTACGAGGCTCGCGACTTTGCCCGTGCCATGCGCGAGATCATGGGCCTGGCGGACCGCGCCAACGCCTGGATCGCCGACAAGGCACCGTGGTCGCTGAACAAACAGGAAGGCAAGCACGACGAAGTCCAGGCCATCTGCGCCCTGGGCATCAACCTGTTCCGCCAACTGGTGATCTTCCTCAAACCGGTGCTGCCATTGCTGGCCGCCGATGCCGAGGCATTCCTGAACGTCGCGCCGCTGACCTGGAACGACCACGCGACCTTGCTCAGCAACCATCAGCTGAACGAGTTCAAACCGCTGATGACCCGGATCGACCCGGTGAAAGTGCAAGCCATGACCGATGCTTCGAAAGAAGACCTGACCGCCAGCCAGACCGACACCGGCGAAGCGGCACCTGCCGGCAACGGCGAACTGGCCAAGGATCCACTGTCGCCGGAGATCGAGTTCGACGCCTTTGCCGCGATTGACCTGCGCGTCGCCCTGATCGTCAAGGCCGAACATGTAGAAGGTGCCGACAAGCTGTTGCGCCTGACCCTGGACATCGGTGACGAGCAACGTAACGTGTTTTCCGGAATCAAGAGTGCTTACCCGGACCCGTCCAAGCTCGATGGTCGCCTGACCATGATGATCGCCAACCTCAAGCCACGGAAAATGAAATTCGGGATCTCCGAAGGCATGGTGATGGCGGCCGGCCCTGGCGGTGAAGAAATCTACCTGCTCAGCCCCGACAGCGGCGCCAAGCCGGGTCAGCGCATCAAGTAAGATTCTGCGGTAAACCGATCCCACAGTCGTGCCCGGCGCGACTGTGGGATTTTCATGTCTGGCCCACCCTCCTTCCTTGCCGGATAATGCCTAAGCTTTTTAGACCACCCCGTTAAAGAGCCTTCTTTCTTCCGGCACGATCATGACCGAGATTGTTCTTACGCTTATCAGCGCTGCCCTGATCAACAACTTCGTGTTGCACTGGCCGCTGGGCGTCGATCCGCTGCTTGGCACAGAGCGCCGCCAGGTGCATGCGCTGGGCATCGCGACGACATGCCTGATGCTGATCGCCGGCATGCTCGGTCATGCCCTCTACCACTGGCTGCTGGTGCCGCTGGGGTTGAGTTCGCTGGGCCTGTTCGTGTTTTTACCACTTAGCGTCTTGCTGATCGCGCCGCTGCTGACGCTGCTGCCGAAGCTGTTTTCCACGCTTTCGTTCGAAGGTCTCTGGCCATTGCTTCTCGGCAATGCCGGCGTCCTCGGGCTGGCGCTGATCAACGTGCGGGACGACAAGGGATTTTTCCACGCCACGGCCCTGAGTCTCGGTGCCGGGTTGGGTTTCTGGCTGGTGCTGAGTCTGTTCTGCGACTTGCGCCAGCGCACCCTCGATAACGATGTTCCCCTGCCCTTTCGCGGCCTGCCGATCGACCTGATCGGCGCCGGTTTGATCGCAGTGGCTTTTCTCGGATTCAGCGGACTGATCAAAATATGAGTCTGATTCAACGCATCGACGCGCTTTTGCCGCAGACCCAGTGCGGCAAGTGTGGCCACCCCGGGTGCAAGCCGTACGCCGAGGGCATTGCCAGCGGCGAGCCGATCAACAAGTGTCCGCCGGGGGGCAGCGAAACCATCTCGGCATTGGCCGAATTGCTGAAAGTACCGGTGCTGGAACTGGACGTCAGTCGCGGTTCGGCCCCGGCGCAAATTGCCTACATCCGTGAGGCCGAGTGCATTGGCTGCACCAAATGCATTCAGGCCTGTCCGGTAGATGCCATCGTCGGCGCGGCGAAATTGATGCACACGGTGATCATCGACGAATGCACCGGTTGCGACCTCTGTGTGGCGCCTTGCCCGGTGGACTGCATCGAGATGCGGCCGTTGCCGCTGGCCACGGTGTTGCCGATTGTCGGTGGCCTGGCGTTCAGTCTGGAAGAACAACAGGCGCGCACCGCCAAACGCAATCACGCACGGCGCCGTTTTGAACAGCGCAATGCGCGTTTGCGTCGTGAAGAAGAACAGAAACTCGCCGAGCGTCAGGCACGGGCACATCGCGCTGCGCAGCACACTGAAGTGACAACGCTCGACCCGGTTCAGGCCGCGCTGGAAAGGGTCCGGGCGCAGAAAGCGGCGAATGCCGATGCTGCGCTGAAGAAAGCTAAGATCGATCTGGCAATGAGCCGCGCGCAACTGAACAAATCGCTCAAGGCGTTCGGCCATCCGCCAACCTTCGAACAGCAATCGCAACTGATTGTCCTGCAACAGCAGTTCGAAGCGTCCGAACAAGCCCTGGCGCAGTTGGAAAGCAGTGCACCGCCAGCCGCTGCGCCCACTGCGCCAGTGAAGGACGCCGAGCTGAAACGGGCGAAAATCCAGCTGGCCATGCGCCGCGCCGAACTCAAGAAAGCTCAAACCAGCGAAGCGCCGGCCGAGCAGATCGAAAGCCTGGAACGCGCACTCGGCGACGCCGAAAAAGCCCTCCACACCGCCGAGGCTTCGAGCGAACAACCCTTACCTGACCTGGCGCGTGTTGAAAAACGCCCCATCGACAACCAGCTTCGCCAACTGAAAACCGAATTGGCCTACGCTCGCGCCGACGTCAGCAAACTCGAACGACGCACCGACACACCCACCGAGCAGATGAACAAGGCACGCGCCCGTCTGCAGGAAGCCGAGCGTCAGGTGGATGCCTATGTCGCCCCTTGAATCGGTCGACGAGCGCCTGCAGCAGGCCATGAAGCTGGTGTTGCTGGCCACCGTGCCGGGCATGCTCGTGTTGTTCTGGTTGTATGGCTGGGGTGTATTGATCAACCTGATTCTGGCCGGTGTGACGGCGCTGGCCGTTGAAGCGGCGGTGTTGCAGCTGCGCAAGCGGGAGCTCAAACCCACCTTGAGCGACGGCAGCGCGCTGGTCAGTGCGACGTTGCTGGCCCTGGCCTTGCCACCGTATTGCCCGTGGTGGCTGACGGTCTGTGCCGCGGCGTTCGCGCTGTTTGGCAAACAGCTGTATGGCGGAGTCGGAAAAAATCCGTTCAACCCGGCGATGCTCGGTTTTGCCCTGGTGCTGGTGACGTTTCCCCAGCAGATGACCCATTGGCCGTCGTCCCATGGCATGGACCTGCTCGGTGGTTTGCAACAAGTGTTCGGTTTCAGCCTAAGCCAGACGCCGGATGCCTGGGTCCAGGCCACGGCGCTGGACAGCCTGCGAATCAACAAAAGCCTGACCATGGACGAACTCTTCGCTGGCAATCCAGCCTTCGGCCACTTCGGTGCGCGCGGCGTGGAATGGGTCAACCTCGCCTTTCTGGCGGGCGGCGCGTTTCTGCTGCAACGCCGGGTGTTCAGCTGGCATGCGCCGGTCGGCATGCTTGCCAGCCTGTTCGTCATCAGCCTGCTGTGCTGGAACGGCTCGGGCTCCGATTCCCATGGCTCGCCACTGTTTCATCTGCTCACCGGCGCGAGCATGCTGGGGGCATTCTTTATCGTCACGGAACCGGTGTCTGGCGCCAAAAACCCAGGCGGGCGACTGTTGTTCGGCGCGGGTGTGGGACTGCTGACTTACCTGATTCGTACCTGGGGCGGTTATCCGGACGGCGTGGCGTTTGCGGTGCTGCTGATGAACCTCTGCGTGCCGGCGCTGGACCGGTTTGTCGCATCGAGACAGGAGCGAACTGCACCATGAACCGAGCGTCGAGCGTGGTGATTCTGGTCGTGCTGGCAGGCCTGGGGATTGGCGCAACTTACCTTGTGCAGCAGAGCAGCGCGCCACGCATTGCGACCGAACAGCGCCTGATCGACAGCCGCAATCTGCTGGACCTGCTGCCCGCTGACAGTTACGACAATCAACCGCTGGAACAACCGTTGCGCCTCGACGATACGGGATTGACCAACAGCACATTGCAAGGCGGCTACCTGGCGACCAAGGCCAGCCAACCCAGTATCGTTTTGTTGCGCAGCCAGGTATTGGGTTATGCGGGCAGCATCGACTTGTTGATCGCCATTGGCGCAAACGGCACGTTGGTGGGGGTCAAAACCCTCAAGCAATCCGAGACTCCGGGGCTGGGCGCGCGTATCGCCGACTGGCCGAATGCCTGGCTCAATGACTTTGCCGGCAAGTCGCGAAGCGAACCGGTCGACAATGGCTGGGCGTTGAAAAAGGATCAGGGCCAGTTCGATCAGATTGCAGGGGCAACTATCACTTCAAGAGCCGTGATCAACGCCATCCACGATGCCTTGCGCTACTTCGACGAACATCGGCAACAGTTGATCGGGAACAGTCCCCATGAATAAGTCATCGACGCTGCAGAACTCGCTGATGCTCGCACCGCTGATCGGCGCCACCGACTCATGGATGACCGCGCTGGGCCTGTGGTTGATGTTCATTGTGGTGATCAGTGCTTATGGCGTCGGCATGGCGGCCCTGCGACCCCGACTTGTTCCGTCTGCCCGACTGTTTGCCGGCATTTTGCTGGCCGCCACGCTGACCAGTTGCGCGGAAATCGCCGCACAAGTCTGGTCACTCAAATGGCATCAGCAGGTGGGAATCTATGCCGGACTCATCGCCTTGCAATGTGTCGTTCTTGACCACACGGGCTTCTTCCAGAACGCATTGCGTGAGCGTCTTCGCCTCTGTGGCCTGTTCGGCGCGCTGATGGTGGGCTTGGGCCTGCTGCGCGAACTCATCGGTAATGGAGGCCTGCACCTGGCCACTCTGGTCCCTGGTGGATTCATTCTGTTGGGGCTGGTGATCGCCGCCTGGCAGGCCTGGTCCCGCCCGAATCCCTCACACTGACCGCTTTCGAGGAAACGCACTGCCCATGAATGCTGCAAAACGTCTGGAAATTTTCCGCAGGCTGCATGAAGACAACCCGGAACCGAAGACCGAACTGGCCTACTCCTCGCCCTTCGAATTGCTGATCTCCGTGATTCTCTCAGCGCAATCAACCGATGTCGGCGTTAACAAGGCCACCGCTAAACTCTACCCGGTGGCCAACACGCCGCAGGCGATTTATGCGCTGGGCGTCGAGGGGTTATCGGAATACATCAAGACCATCGGCCTGTTCAACAGCAAGGCAAAAAACGTCATCGAGACCTGTCGCTTGCTGGTGGAACGCCATGGTGGCGAAGTACCACAGACCCGCGAGGAGCTGGAAGCGCTACCCGGCGTTGGCCGTAAAACCGCCAACGTGGTGCTCAACACAGCCTTTCGCCAGCTGACGATGGCCGTGGATACCCACATTTTTCGGGTCAGTAACCGTACCGGCATTGCGCCGGGTAAAAACGTGGTCGAGGTCGAGAAAAAACTGATGAAGTTTGTGCCCAAGGAATACCTGCTCGATTCCCATCACTGGCTGATTCTTCACGGACGTTACGTCTGCCTGGCCCGCAAGCCCCGTTGCGGCAGTTGCCGGATCGAAGACCTGTGCGAATACAAGCACAAGACTTCGGACGATTGAGGCGCTATTAGGTTTCTTGATTTATCGATTGAAAAAATCTTTTTTACCCGCGCAGAGATTGTCGCTATAAGGGGCGCCAAAGGCAGTCTTAGCCTGGAGTTAACCTTATGAGCACTGGCAAAGAGCAATTGGACGTAGAAGAGGACTTCACACCCGTTGAGGCCGATGACGCGGAACCGGTGGTTGAAGTGGCAAAGACCAACCTGAGCAAACGCCGCACTATCGACAACCTGCTGGAGGAGCGCCGACTGCAAAAACAGTTGGCCGATTACGATTTTGACCTATGACACCTGAAAGCCTCCCGAAACGGAGGCTTTTTTTAAGTGCAAAACCTCGAAAACGCCCATTTACCAAGCCCCGTGAAGCGCTGGTGCAGTCACACCAACCCATTGCGTTGAGCCAGTTCGATCAAGTCCACCAAGGACCGCGCATTGAGCTTTAACAACAGGCGAGTCTTGTAAGTACTGACGGTTTTATTGCTGAGGAACATTCCATCGGCAATTTCCTTATTGGTCTTGCCCCGGGCCAACTGTTGCAAAACCATCATTTCCCGCCCCGACAAACGATCCACCATATCGGCTTCACTGGCGTTCCCCAGACTGGAACGCACTGTATGCAGGGCTTGATTGGGAAAATAACTGTAGCCTGACAATACCGCCTTTATTGCACTGAGCAACTCAGTGAGATCCTGTTGTTTGCAAACATATCCGGCAGCACCAGACTGCATGCAACGCATCGAAAAATGTCCGGGCGCCTGGGAAGTCAGTATCAGCACTTTCATTGGCATTGCTGCCGAGACCAGGCGCGCAATGACTTCCAGTCCATCCAGCTTCGGTATTCCTATATCCAGGATGACAATATCCGGCATATGTTCACGAGCCAGTTGTAATGCATCCACGCCATTATCTGTTTCTGCAATGACTTCGTAGCCATGACGCTCCATCAGCATACGTACCGCAAGACGAATGACGGGGTGATCATCCACGATCAGCACTTTATTCATGGGCAAGTCCAATTTTCGCTGTTCGAATTTTTAGAGCCCGCACAATAGCCTAGTCGTTTCACCCATGGCACGCTGCCCCTCCCGGCGACCCACACCGAGAGACATTCCCTACAAACAATGCAGAATATTCTTACAAGAAATCTTCTAGACCAACGCGTCGGAAACTTTATTTGCTTTATGACACTCCACTTATCAACAATTTTTTTGTATCAATTTAAAAAGAAAACCAAAACAATAAATCGATATCTGTGGTCGGACGCGCCCCTAAAGTTGAGCTACTCTTCACGAGCACCTGCATTTCAGGGCTAACGCGACACCTTGAAAACAACACACACAAAACCTTATACCCCCCCCAACAACTTAATCGGAATAAAACAGATATAGGCCAATTATAAATTCACAGCTAATATAAAAACTACAAACCCTAACTATCACCCATCAACCTAAAGAGAAAAGACAAACTTATATGAGTACAAAACATGATAAAACTCAAACAGAGAATCACCAACCCCATGACAGTCATCGCCATATTCGCAACACTGTCTGAAACATCGGCAGCAGTCTCCCTGCCGTTCCTCGACAATAAGGACAGAGAACTCTATATCTGGTTTTTGATCAGCTTTCCGTTTTATTTGCTTCTTCTGTTCTTCGCCACACTCAACTTCAATTATCGATCGCTCTATGCGCCGTCCGATTTTGAGAAGGGAAAGCATTTCATAAAAGTCATGGACAATGCCGAGCGTCCGGACGTTGCTCAAGGCACGCCTGGCGAGAACGGTGGACGGGAAAACCTATCGGTCCAGCACCACATCGAGTTGCCCGAGCGAGCGAAGGACCTGCACATCATTGATGCGCGATGGATGAACAGAAAAATCGAATTCCGCGAGCTTCTGGAAAGGATTCGGTTACCCAAGGGAGATTCGACGCACGTTGTCGTGTTTCTCACCAGTGCCGAATCAGAGAACTTACTGAAAGAAAGCGCGATCAAATTTTTCAGACACGTAAAGAAACGCAGCGGCGCACCGTTTTGCATTGCTTACAATGTGAACTCACAGGGCATGACGGTCATTGATCAACTCGCCAAATGACCCACAGCGGTCAGTAGCGTTTTACGATCGACAGGAGAGCAGCAGGCAGGAATGGCGTTTACGAAACAAGAAGAAAGATGAATCGCAATGTCAGAAAGAAAAACCCCTATTTCCAAATTTGTGGCCTTGTCGAAAACAAGGCCACAAATTCCATCAGAGCGTCAGAAACTTCAGAAAAGCTTCCGGCCCTTGTTCGCCGCAATACGCATGCGCAGGGCGTTCAGCTTGATGAAGCCGGCCGCATCCGCCTGGTTGTAGGCGCCGCCATCTTCTTCAAATGTCGCAATGTTGGCGTCGAACAACGATTCGTCGGACTTGCGACCAGTGACGATCACGTTGCCCTTGTACAGCTTCAGGCGCACAACGCCGTTCACGTGTGCCTGGGAAGCATCGATCATCTGTTGCAGCATCAGACGCTCAGGACTCCACCAGTAACCGGTGTAGATCAGGCTGGCGTACTTAGGCATCAACTCGTCTTTGAGGTGAGCCACTTCGCGGTCCAGGGTGATCGATTCGATCGCACGGTGGGCGCGCAGCATGATGGTGCCGCCTGGGGTTTCGTAGCAGCCACGGGACTTCATGCCCACGTAACGGTTCTCGACGATGTCGAGGCGGCCGATACCGTGTTCGCCACCGATACGGTTCAGGGTCGCCAGCACCGTAGCCGGAGTCATTTCGACGCCGTCCAGTGCAACGATGTCGCCGTTGCGGTAGGTCAGTTCCAGGTACTGGGCCTTGTCGGGAGCCTTCTCCGGGGAGACGGTCCAGCGCCACATGTCTTCTTCGTGCTCGGTCCAGGTGTCTTCCAGCACGCCGCCTTCATAGGAGATGTGCAGCAGGTTGGCATCCATCGAGTACGGGGATTTTTTCTTGCCGTGACGCTCTATCGGGATGTTGTGCTTTTCAGCGTAATCCATCAGCTTTTCACGGGACAGCAGGTCCCATTCGCGCCACGGTGCGATCACTTTCACACCTGGCTTCAAGGCGTAGGCGCCCAGTTCGAAACGAACCTGGTCGTTACCCTTGCCGGTGGCGCCGTGGGAAATGGCGTCAGCGCCGGTTTCGTTGGCGATTTCGATCAGGCGCTTGGCGATCAGCGGACGAGCGATGGAAGTACCCAGCAGGTACTCGCCTTCGTAAACGGTGTTGGCGCGGAACATCGGGAAAACGAAATCGCGCACGAATTCTTCGCGCAGATCGTCGATGTAGATCTCTTTCACGCCCATGGCCTGAGCCTTGGCACGTGCAGGTTCGACCTCTTCGCCCTGACCCAGGTCAGCGGTGAAGGTCACGACTTCACAGTTATAAGTATCCTGCAGCCACTTGAGGATCACCGAAGTGTCCAGGCCGCCGGAATACGCCAGAACGACCTTGTTTACGTCCGCCATGCCATCACTCCACGGGGTTCTACGGAAAGCCGAGAAGTCTACCGCTCATACGGAATAATTTACAGTGGCGCGACAGCTTATGACGACGAAGCGACAGATTATGTCGAACGCGCGACGATGACCGAGGAGTCAGGAAGTCTTCGCCGCGCTCGCCGATGCTGTTGATTGGGGCGCCGGTTGCTCGGTGGGCGCGACCCGTGCGAGGTGCACGTTGACCCGACGGTTCTTCGCCCGATTGGCCGCATTGGTGTTAGGTGCCAACGGATAACGCTCGCCGTGAAAGCGCACGGTAATCTGCGATTCCTGAACACCGTTGGCCTTGAAGAACTCCATGATCGCCAGGGCCCGACGCCGCGACAGGTCTCGGTTGGTCAGGCGGTTGCCGCTATTGTCGGAGTGGCCGTCGAGCTCGATGTGATTGACCGTCGGGTCGGCCTTCATGAACTCCAGCATCACCTGCAACTGAGACTTGGCCTGCGCGTCGAGATCCAGGCCGTCGCCGGGAAAGCCGATCTGCGTTTGTTTGACCTGCTCGAAATTCTTCGGCAGCAGTTTCGCCACGCAGCCCTGATATTCGTTAAACGCCTTGCTGAACTTGACCGGTAACAGCCGCACTTCCGAGACCCGGCCATCACCCGAATAATGTCGGACGACCGGACTGCGCCCAACCATCAGGCCACTGATCAAGCGCCCGGCCTGAACTTGTGAGCTGTTGAACAGCACATTGCCGCTGCCGATCTGCACGGAACCGAGATTGATGTCGCCACGCCCCGGCTGCCAGGGTGCAGCGGCCGCCAACAAGGTCGCCGAGCCGCCGCCGACCATAGAGTTGTAGGCTTTCAGACGAAACGTTGCCTGCTCGCCAGCGCGGCGTACGAACTCACCCGAACCGAAATCGGTGATCGGTTGAGTCAGGCGGCACTCGAACTTGTCCCCTTCGACCGTCCACTCGATGCTCTCCAGACGGGTCTGGAAAGTGAGCGCCATCGCGGGAAGGCTGGCAAACACACTGAGCAAGGCTAAATAACGCTGGCGCACGGGAGGCTCCACTGGCTTCTACAACAAAAAGACCGACACACACATGTTTACGGCGTACCTGTTGGATATCGGAAGCTTCCTGCAAAACTTGATAGCGAGTGCCTGAGAGAGTCTTTTCCGGTAGCATTCCCCTGAGTTTGACCCGCCTGGAATCCCCTCATGTCCGACCGCCTGACCCTGCTGCGTCCCGACGACTGGCACATTCATCTTCGCGATGGTGCCGTGTTGACCAATACCGTTGCGGATGTCGCGCGCACCTTTGGTCGCGCCATCATCATGCCCAACCTGGTACCTCCGGTGCGCAACGCCGCTGAAGCCGACGGCTATCGCCAGCGGATTCTCGCTGCACGCCCGGCCGGCAGTCGTTTCGAACCGTTGATGGTGCTTTACCTGACCGACCGCACCCAGCCCGAAGAGATTCGTGAAGCCAAGGCCAGCGGTTTCGTGCACGCCGCCAAGTTGTACCCGGCCGGCGCGACCACCAACTCGGACTCTGGCGTTACCAGCATCGACAAGATTTTCCCTGCGCTGGAGGCCATGGCCGAAGTCGGGATGCCTTTGTTGGTTCACGGTGAAGTCACCCGTGGCGATGTCGACGTGTTCGACCGCGAAAAACGCTTCATCGATGAGCACATGCGTCGTGTGGTCGAGCGTTTCCCGACGCTCAAAGTGGTGTTCGAACACATCACTACCGCGGACGCCGTGCAGTTCGTCAACGAGGCTTCGGCCAACGTTGGCGCGACCATCACCGCGCATCACCTCTTGTACAACCGCAACCACATGCTGGTCGGCGGAATTCGGCCGCATTTCTACTGCTTGCCGATTCTCAAGCGCAATACGCACCAGGAAGCCTTGCTCGACGCCGCCACCAGTGGCAGCGACAAGTTCTTCCTTGGCACCGACTCGGCGCCGCACGCACAGCACGCCAAGGAAGCCGCTTGCGGTTGTGCCGGTTGCTACACCGCTTATGCGGCGATCGAGATGTACGCCGAAGCGTTCGAACAGCGCAATGCGCTGGACAAGCTCGAAGCCTTCGCCAGCCTTAACGGTCCGCGCTTCTATGGCCTGCCGGTGAACACCGATCGCATCACCCTGGTCCGCGACGAGTGGACCGCCCCAACCAGCCTGCCATTTGGCGAGCTGACCGTTATCCCGCTGCGCGCCGGTGAAAAACTGCGCTGGCGCCTGCTGGAGGAACACGCGTGAGTGAAGACCATTTCGACGACGAACAGGACGGTCAAGGCGGCGGAGGTGGTCCACGCCACCCGATGGCAGCTCGATTCCGTGGATACCTGCCAGTCGTTGTCGACGTTGAAACCGGTGGTTTCAACTCTGCCACTGACGCCTTGCTGGAAATAGCCGCTACCACCATTGCCATGGATGAGAAGGGTTTTGTATACCCGGATCACACCTACTTTTTCCGCGTCGAACCTTTTGAAGGCGCAAACATCGAAGCGGCCGCCCTGGAGTTCACCGGGATCAAACTCGATCACCCGCTGCGCATGGCGGTGAGTGAAGAAGCGGCGCTGACCGATATCTTCCGCGGCATCCGCAAGGCGTTGAAAGCCAACAGCTGCAAGCGGGCGATCCTGGTCGGGCACAACAGCAGTTTCGACCTGGGCTTCCTGAACGCGGCGGTTGCGCGTCTGGACATGAAGCGCAACCCGTTCCATCCGTTCTCCAGCTTCGACACGGCAACCCTCGCCGGTTTGGCATACGGTCAAACCGTGCTGGCGAAAGCCTGTCAGGCCGCCGACATCGACTTCGACGGTCGCGAGGCCCACTCGGCTCGCTACGACACCGAGAAGACGGCGGAGCTGTTCTGCGGCATCGTCAATCGCTGGAAGCAAATGGGCGGCTGGGAAGACTACAACGACTGATTGTAGGAGCGAGCTTGCTCGCGATGCGCTACAGAGCACCGCGGGGTGTCAGGATTGAAGCGTTATCTTTGACGCCCATCGCGAGCAAGCTCGCTCCTACAGGGACCTGCGTTTATGCCACCCATAAAAAAACCGGCCTCAACGGCCGGTTTTTTTATGCCTCGAACGCGCCTTACAGGGCAGCAGCGTTCTCGGTCAGGTAAGCCGCGACGCCTTCGGTCGAAGCGGTCATGCCTTTGTCGCCTTTTTTCCAGTTGGCAGGGCAGACTTCGCCGTGCTCTTCGTGGAATTGCAGAGCGTCGACCAGACGGATCAGCTCTTCCATGTTACGGCCCAGCGGCAGGTCGTTGATGATCTGCGAACGGACAACGCCTTTGTCGTCGATCAGGAACGCGCCACGGAAAGCCACGCCGCCTTCGGACTCAACGTCGTAGGCCTTGGCAATTTCGTGCTTCATGTCGGCAGCCATGGTGTAGCGAACCTGGCCGATACCGCCATTGTTCACCGGGGTGTTGCGCCATGCGTTGTGAGTGAAGTGCGAGTCGATCGAAACGGCGATCACTTCAACATTGCGAGCCTTGAAGTCGGACATGCGGTTGTCCAGAGCGATCAGCTCGGATGGGCAAACGAAGGTGAAGTCCAGTGGGTAGAAGAACACCAGGCCGTATTTGCCTTTGATGGCCGACGACAGGGTGAAGCTGTCGACGATTTCGCCATTGCCGAGTACGGCCGGTACGGTGAAGTCAGGGGCTTGCTTGCCTACGAGTACGCTCATTGAATATCTCCTGGTGTAAAAACGTGAAGTTCCGGGTTTGCGCCAGCCTGCCACCCTCAGGCGACAGCCCTGTGACACCCACCCGCTTCATAAGGACCGGCCATCATACACTGCGTTTTTGAGCTGTCCTCAACGGTTTTTCGCTGGAGGGTTAATTTGCCGTTGCCGCGGTTACTGGCAGTTTGCCCGGAAGAAAGCCGTTCGTCGGTCGCGCTCGCTTATAGCGCAAAGCTTTCAGAAACCACTTTGACAATCATTCTCGTTAACATTAAGATCCTTCGCAATTGAGTCACAACCAGCGACGGTTCTCACTTATGTATGTCTGCCTCTGCACTGGCGTCACCGACGGACAAATCCGCGAAGCAATCTATGAAGGATGCTGCAGCTACAAGGAAGTCCGTCAGGCTACCGGCGTAGCCAGCCAATGCGGCAAATGCGCCTGCCTTGCCAAGGAAGTGGTGCGTGAAACCCTGACCAAATTGCAAACAGCCCAGGCTGCGATTCCTTTCCCTGTAGAATTTACTGCGGCGTAAATACTACATTCCAAAGAACCGGACTTCATGTCCGCCTATATTTAGCTTTATATTTTCAATAATTTTATATAAAACAAGGGCTTGCAGCGATGCAGGCCCTTGTCGTTTCTGGTCGGGGTTACTCATGGGTTACGCTGGCACTTCATGCAAACGTACGATATTCGGCTGCCCCCGGTATTCGGCCTGCCACAAGTCATAGGTTGCCTGCATGGCCAGCCACTGGCGGCCGGTGCTTATACCGGCGAGTTCCAAGCGCAGCGCCAGGTCAGCAGAGATCGCTGCATGACCGTTGAGCACGGTCGATAGGTGGCCACGCGAATAGCGTCCCCGCTTTCGACTTTGCTGACATTTCTCCTTTCTCCTTCTCCTTCTCCTTCTCCTTCTCCTTCTCCTTGCTCAAGGGCCGACCCAAGTTATGCCAACGCTCAGGATTTTTTCTTTGCTGTTGTAGTTCCTCCGTTTCGATAGGCGTGCGTTGCCCTTGGGCGTAAAACAGGCGTATTAACACCAGAAGGGATTTTCTATGAGTTCGGTCAAGGAAATAGGCGAATGGGCTTCGAACGATCTTTCCGATTGGGATGCTTCGTTGCGGATCAACAATTTTCGCAACGTGGGAACGAGTTTGTCGGGGTTACGGCAATCCATGTTCAGCTTTACGCATTCTACTTCTGCCAAGGGCGTGGTCTTGTCGCCTGGCTTGAGTCGTAATTCTTCCTGGTTGTCGTAGATAATCCTGCTTTACTGCTTCCTCACTGGCCGAGAGAGTTTCCTGCCGAATTGACGCAATCAAATGCCACTGCTACAAAAATAGAATGCGACACATACTCGGGGGAGGGCGCTTTGTTAAAGCTCAGTCTAGTAAAAAACGTTTATGGGCTCATCCTGATTAGCGTCACGATATCCGCCTTTGCGCAGATCGCCCTCAAGGCCGGCATGGACTCCCCTTCCGTCCAGAGGGTGATCGCAGAAGGAGGGGCGCGAGTATCAGCATTGCTCGATATTGCCCTCAACCCCCTAATATTGCTCGGCCTTTTCCTGTATTTCAGCAGTGCGGCGGTCTGGCTGATGGTGCTATCCAAGGTGCAGGTCAGTTTCGCCTATCCGTTCGTGGCACTGGGCTTTGTGCTAACGGCCGTGCTCGGCCGCCTCGTCTTCAATGACACCTTCTCCGCGGCCAAGGTCATCGGCACATTGCTGATCATGAGCGGGGTTGTCGTGATGGCGAGGGGGGCGTGACGTCATGACGAACATGAACGAAACCGATGGCGCGCCGATTCCGCTTTGCGTGGATCTGGATGGCACACTGGTGCGCACCGACATGCTGCTCGAAACATTTCTGTTGCTTGCAAAGACCTCGCCTCTCTCGCTCGCCTCCCTGCCGGGCTGGCTCATGAAGGGCAAGGCGAGCCTCAAGCACCGCATCGCCGAGCGAGTAACGATCGATGCAGCTAGCCTCCCCTATCGCACCGATGTGCTGGCCCTGATCGAAACCGCCCGCGCAGCGCAGCGCCCTATCATTCTTGCCACGGCATCTTGCGCCAGCGTCGCCAATGGTATTACGGACCATCTGGGCCTCTTCGACGAGGTGCTGTGCAGCGACGAAGGCACCAATTTTTCCTCCGACGCCAAGGCTAGTATGCTCGTCGAACGCTTTGGCGAACGAGGCTTCGACTATATCGGCAACGACAAGGCGGACTTGCCCGTATTCGCACGGGCGCGCCGGGCGTTTCTGGTTTCCTCACAGGACGGTCTGAGGCAAGCGGCGCGGGATCGCAATCACGACATTGGTTTTATAGAGGATCCAAGCGGCGGTTTTCGTGTCTGGTGGAGAGCCCTGCGCATTCAGCAGTGGCTGAAGAATCTCCTTGTCTTCGTCCCCCTGCTAGCGGCGCATCAGGTGACGAATCCGCAACTATTGTTCTGGGCGATCCTTGCCTTCATCTCGTTCAGCCTGTGCGCCTCGTCCGTCTATCTGCTGAATGATCTGCTCGACCTGCCCGCAGATCGCAAGCATCGCCGCAAGAAGAACCGGCCTTTTGCCGCTGGGACCTTGCCCGTGAAATCGGGCATCGCCGCCATCCCCTTGCTGCTTGGTTCATCCCTGATACTTGCGCTGCAATTGCCGCCACGCTTTCTCGTTGTGCTCGGTGTCTACTATTTTCTGACCGTTGCCTATTCCTTCCTGCTGAAGAAGCAGGTGATCGTCGATGTGATGATACTGGCCAGCCTTTATTCGATTCGTGTCATAGCGGGCGCCGCCGCGACGGATATCAAACCGTCCTTTTGGTTACTCGCTTTTTCCATGTTCATCTTCCTCAGTCTTGCCCTGGTGAAGCGTTACTCGGAGCTGCGGGATACTGCCTTGTCGGCCAAGTCGGTGCCTGGTCGCGGTTATCGTGCTGAAGACCTGCCGCTGGTGCTGGCGCTTGGCTCATCCAGCGGCATGATCAGCGTTCTGATCCTCGCCATGTACACGCAGGCCGAGATTGTGCCCGTCATGTATCCTTCGCACGAATGGTTGTGGCTTGCGCCTTCGCTCATGCTCTATTGGACTGCACGCCTATGGATGAAGACTGTGCGAGGCGAAGTGGACGAAGACCCCGTGCTCTTCGCGGCGCGGGACTGGCAGAGCATCGTCGTGGTAGCACTGATGGGCTGCACCTTCTTCATGGCGATAAGTGGTCCTTCCTTATGGTGAACACAACATGGCTACACGCACAGGCCAGCTTCAAGTCAGGTGTCTTGCCCATTCTGATGCTGACTTTTGCGATCCGGTTGATATGGGGACTATTGGTTCCGGTAAGCCCTGTATCGGACGCGGGCATGTATCACAGCTTCGCGCAGGAAATCGCCGCAGGCCGAGGCTATGTCTATCCTGGTGGTGAAGCCACGGCTTACTGGCCTGTGGGCCCGTCCGCCCTTTACGGCTCCTTTTATGCGTTGTTGGGCGTGCATGGCTGGGTAGTCATTCTTGTGAACCTGATTCTCAGCTCTATATTGGTAGCTGGAATCTATCAACTCGGCCTTTTGTATTTTGACAGGACGATCGCACGCATCGCGGCGCTGCTATTCGCCTTCTGGCCCGCATGGATCGCCTTCACCACCGTTCCAAACAGCGAATTGCCTCTCATGACGCTGGTGGTCTGGGCTTTTGTGGCTCGTGGCACGGGGAAGTTGCCGCACTGGGCTCGCACCGTTCTATCGACTGCTCTTCTGGTCGCCGCCGCATTCATGCGGCCGACGGTTCTGCCGCTTATTGCTTTGCTACCGCTTCTGGATCAGCCCTTCCGTAAACCGGCGCAAACTGTTCTGCACGTCATTCTGGCGCTGGTCGTCGCGGCAATATTGCTGACTCCTTGGGCAGAGCGTAATCGCGCTTTATTTGGCGAGCCGGTACTTATTTCTACGAATTTCGGTATCAATCTGTGGATGGGCAATAACCCCCAGGCGAATGGGGCCTTTATGTCGGTGCCCGAGATAAATCTCAATACAAAAAACGAAGTAGTCCGCGATAACCATTACAAAGGTCTCGCGCTCGAATTCATTCGCGAAAATCCAGGTCTCTATCTTCGGTTATGCCTGAACCGGGTCGCCCACAGCTTTGATCGCGAAAGCATCGGCATAGCGTGGAACCAGAACTCGCTAGCTCCTGCATTGCAACCGATACTCAAGGCTGGCTCTGCCGCCTATTGGTTAGCAATTTTCTCCCTCTCTCTCATTGGCGTCGGAGTATTTCTCCGGGAAAAGCCTTTGCGTATTTTCGATCCGCTGGTGGTAACGCCCGCCTTGTTTGCAGCCGTGGCTCTGCTGATCGTCGGCCAGGATCGCTATCATATGCCGATGATGCCGTTCATCGCCTTGTTTGCTGCCTTTGTCATCAATCACATCCTGCACCGTCGATCATCTCGATCAGTGCAGAGCTAGAAGTTTCCTGACGGTACAGCGGCGCTTCTTCAAAATATATCAGTCCTAATGACGGAGCGATCTTACTAAACATGTTTTGCGAAGGCATGCTCAAGTACCCAAGCGAGCGCACTACTTGATCGGCACTTGGAGTGGGAGTAGGCCAAGCATAGGCCGGGGATGTCTACTGTTTCGAGGGGGGGGGGTAGTCCATCCTAGAGTGCGCAGTCAACGCAGGGCATCCGGGGAGGCGTTCCCACGCAGAGCAGGAACGATCAAATACCCCCATTCCAGGCGTCCCTCATGAGCAATTTCGGCCCGTCCGCCCAGCAGTTCAATGCTCCCACCCCCATCGCAGGCGCCCGGCCTGGCGCCTCAAACACAATGCGACAGGTAATGTCGCACCCACCCGGATACTGCTGCTGAGTCATGATCCGTATGTTCACTTAAGTTTCAATAAGTTAGGTTTGACACTCTTAGTTGTGCGGCTCAAACTCTGCTTTATAGACAGCTAATACAGGGCAGGACCCCATCATGAAAGGCGACATTACAGTCATCCAGCATCTCAACAAGATCCTTGCCAATGAGCTGGTCGCGATCAATCAATATTTTCTGCATGCGCGCATGTATGAAGATTGGGGTCTGAACAAGCTCGGCAAGCACGAATACCACGAGTCCATCGACGAGATGAAACACGCGGACAAGCTGATCAAGCGCATCCTGTTTCTGGAAGGCCTGCCGAACGTGCAGGACCTGGGCAAGCTGCAGATCGGCGAACACACCCAGGAAATGCTTGAGTGCGACCTGCGCATCGAACGTACCGGGCACGCTGACCTGAAAGTCGCGATTGCTCATTGCGAGACTGTTGGCGATTTCGGTAGCCGTGAACTGCTCGAAGACATTCTCGAATCCGAAGAAGAACATATCGACTGGCTGGAAACCCAACTGGGCCTGATCGATAAAGTCGGTCTTGAGAACTATCTGCAATCGCAGATGGGCGAAGAATAATTAGCGCCCGCTAAACTCGAGACAATAAAAAGCCCCGCTCTCTTTTCAAGAGGCGGGGCTTTTTTATGCCTTCGCTCTTGTAGGAGCATGGCTTGCCCGCGATGAACGATGACGCGGTGTTCTTGATAAACCGCGTTATCGTTCATCGCGAGCAAGCCTCGCTCCTACAGGAACCGGATCAGGCTTCGGACTTGTTGGCAGCAGCCGCTTCAACAGCCGCCTTGATGGTGCTTTGCAGCGAACCGTCTGCAGCCATCTCGGTCATGATGTCGCTACCGCCGACCAGTTCACCACCAACCCACAGTTGCGGGAAAGTTGGCCAGTTGGCGTATTTTGGCAGGTTGGCGCGGATTTCCGGGTTCTGCAGGATGTCCACGTACGCAAACTTTTCACCACATGCCATCACGGCCTGCGCGGCTTTCGCGGAGAAGCCACACTGCGGGGCATTCGGCGAACCTTTCATGTAAAGCAGAATGGTGTTGTTAGCAATCTGCTCTTTAATCGTTTCGATGATATCCATGGAGCACCTCGGCTGAACTTTCCGACTCAGGGGTCGGCACGGTGGCGCATTGTAACGGAAACCCGAGCGCCATGCTCGGTCTCCCCGACAGACTCAGTCACGCTGCCGCCACGGTCACCGGCACACCGTTCAACGCCGCATTCCCCGACAACTCATCGAGCTGACACTCGTCTGTCAGGTCATTGGCGCTGGAACCCGGCTGGCCGCTGGCAATCGTCATCTGCACGCCGGGCCGCGCATGCCCCCAACCGTGCGGCAGGCTGACCACGCCTTTCATCATGTCCAGACTGCCCTGCACTTCCACTTCGATCATGCCGACCCGGGAACTGACCCGCACCCGCTGCCCATCGCTGAGCCCGCGGCTGGCCAGGTCGTCCGGATGCATCAGCAATTGATGACGCGGCTTGCCTTTCACCAGCCGGTGGTAGTTGTGCATCCACGAGTTATTGCTGCGCACGTGACGACGGCCAATCATCAGCAATTCATCGGCGGCCGGCGCTTGCAGCGCGGCGAAGCGAGCCAGGTCGGCAAGAATGGCCGCGGGGGCTGCCTGGATGCGCTGGTCAGCGGTTTTAAGGCGCGGAGCCAGGTTGGATTTCAACGCTCCAAGATCAACACCATGCGGATGATCGAACAACGTCGCCAGCGACAGCTGATGCTCCGAGGCATCGCCATACAAGCCCATCCGCAAACCACGATCAATCATCTGTGCGGGTGGGATCGTCGGCTTAAGTTCTTTGCCGGTCTTCGCGGCAAAGGCCTTGGCCAGCCCGACAAAAATTTCCCAGTCGTGCAGCGCACCTTCCGGTTTGGCCAGGATTGCGCGGTTGAACCGGGTGACGTTACGCACTGCGAACATGTTGAAGGTGGTGTCGTAGTGATCGTTTTCCAGGGCCGATGTCGACGGCAGGATCAGGTCGGCATAGCGCGTGGTTTCGTTGATGTACAGGTCGACACTGACCATGAACTCCAACCCGTCCAGCGCCTGTTCGAGTTGTCGCCCATTGGGCGTCGACAGCACCGGATTGCCGGCCACGGTGATCAGCGCACGGACTTGCCCTTCCCCTTCGGTGAGCATCTCTTCGGCCAGCGCCGACACCGGCAACTCGCCGCCATATTCCGGACGCCCGGACACGCGGCTCTGCCACAAGTTGAAATGCCCGCCCGAGGTGGACGCTACCAGGTCCACCGCCGGCTCGGTGCACAACGCGCCGCCCACGCGATCGAGGTTGCCGGTGACCAGATTGATCAGCTGCACCACCCAATGGCACAACGTACCGAACGCCTGGGTCGAGACCCCCATGCGGCCATAGCAGACCGATGTCGGCGCCGCCGCGAAGTCCCGCGCCAGTTGGCGAATCTGCTCGGCCGGCACAGCACACAGCGGGCTCATGGCCTCGGCAGTGAAACCCGCGACGGCTTCACGCACCTCATCCAGACCGTCCACCGGCAGATGGCTGTCGCGGGTCAGGTCTTCGGCGAACAAGGTGTTGAGCAGCCCGAACAACAGTGCCGCATCGCCTCCGGGACGCACGAACAGATGCTGGTCGGCCATCGCCGCCGTCTCGCTGCGGCGCGGGTCGACCACCACCACTTTGCCGCCCCGGGCCTGAATCGCCTTCAGGCGCTTTTCCACATCCGGCACGGTCATGATGCTGCCGTTGGAGGCCAGCGGATTACCGCCCAGGATCAACATGAAATCGGTGTGATCGATGTCCGGAATAGGCAACAGCAGACCGTGGCCGTACATCAAATGGCTGGCCAGGTGATGGGGCAACTGATCGACCGACGTCGCGGAAAACCGGTTGCGGGTTTTCAGCAGGCCGAGGAAGTAATTGCTGTGGGTCATCAGCCCGTAGTTGTGCACGCTGGGGTTGCCTTGATAAACCGCCACCGCGTTCTGCCCGTGCCGCGCCTGAATCCCGGCCAGGCGCTCGGCGACCAGGTTGAAGGCGTCGTCCCATTCGATAGGCTGCCATTCGCTGCCGACCCGCAGCATCGGCTGACGCAGACGGTCCGGATCGTTTTGTATGTCTTGCAGGGCGACAGCCTTGGGGCAGATGTGCCCGCGACTGAACGTATCCTGGGCGTCGCCCTTGATCGAGGTGATCTGCACATCGCCATCGGCCTCGGTGGTCTCGATGGTCAGGCCGCAGATGGCTTCACACAGGTGGCAGGCACGGTGATGGAGAGTCTTGGTCATGGCCAGTCTCTGTTTTGTTCTGGGCGGGTAATATCGGCCGCGGGATCAAAACTATGGCCTGCGCTCCGCCGCTGCGCCAGCGACGTTCGTCTTGTGAATTGGTGACCATCAGGCCAGCCGATGGCCGCTCGCGATCAGTTCGACGGCAGCCTCGGCGGCGCCTGCAACTGGATCTCCTGAACGGTTTCGATCTGCTCCTGGGCGACATGCACCCCGGTCAGTTCGCCGATCAGTCGCCAGTGCTCGTCGAGACCTGCGCTGATGGTGGCCATGCGATCGATCATCCGCCGGCCGGCGGCTTTGGTCACCTCGTCGTTGCTTCGCAAAAGCTCGAAGGACATCGAGGTCATGGAAGCCGTGAGATGCGTCAGTGAGCGGGCCGTGAGGCCGAGCAGTTCCATGAGTTGCTGTTCTTTCGATTCCATTCCGAAGGCTTCCTGCATCAATCGTGACTTAGTTATAACCCAGCACATTGCATTAGCAAGTGTTTCAGACGAGGCACATTGCCATCTGACACCAAGAATACCGCGTCAGAAACCGACCACCAGTAAACCATGCCCGCCCCGCTTGATTGCAAAGCCCCGCGAGCCCGGTGTACAAATGACGGGCTGCTGTCAGGAAACCGGCTTCAAACGCGCTACTGCAATCATCCCGTAGCCCTTCTGAAATCCCCTAAACTCCGTAGCCTATTGGAAAAACGCGACATTTAATGTCAAGATCGCGCCTTCCCTATTTCGTCGCCCCGTGCGGCTTACGCCGCAGGTCTCGCCCGTTTTTCAATTAAACAAGGCTTTGAGTATCTGCGGTCTGTTGCAAAAAGGTAGTCAATGATGAGCGCAAGGCACTTTCTCTCCCTGATGGATTGCACGCCCGAAGAGCTGGTCAGCGTGATCCGTCGAGGCGTTGAGCTCAAAGACCTGCGTAACCGCGGCGTACTGTTCGAGCCTCTGAAAAACCGCGTACTCGGGATGATTTTCGAGAAATCCTCGACCCGCACCCGTATCTCGTTCGAGGCCGGCATGATCCAGCTCGGCGGCCAGGCCATCTTCCTGTCGCCGCGCGACACCCAGCTGGGCCGTGGCGAGCCGATCGGCGACGCCGCCATTGTCATGTCGAGCATGCTCGATGCGGTGATGATCCGCACTTTTTCCCACAGCACACTGACCGAATTCGCCGCCAATTCGCGCGTCCCGCTGATCAACGGCCTGTCCGACGATTTGCACCCCTGCCAGCTGCTGGCGGACATGCAGACCTTCCTCGAACATCGCGGCTCGATCCAGGGCAAAACCGTGGCCTGGATCGGCGATGGCAACAACATGTGCAACAGCTATATAGAAGCGGCGATCCAGTTCGACTTCCAGCTGCGCATCGCTTGCCCTGAAGGCTATGAACCCAACCCTGAATTCGTGGCCAAGGCCGGCGATCGGGTAACCATCGTCCGCGATCCGAAGGATGCCGTGCGCGGCGCGCATCTGGTCAGCACCGACGTCTGGACCTCCATGGGCCAGGAAGAAGAAACCGCCAAGCGCCTGAAGCTGTTCTCGCCGTTCCAGGTCAGTCGCGCGTTGCTGGATCTGGCCGCCGAGGACGTGCTGTTCATGCATTGCCTGCCCGCCCACCGTGGCGAGGAAATCAGCCTCGACCTGCTCGATGACCCGCGCTCCGTCGCCTGGGATCAAGCGGAAAACCGCCTCCACGCACAAAAGGCCCTGCTCGAGTTTCTCGTCCCGCCTTCGTATCACCACGCATGAGTCAGCCACTCCTGCTAAACCTGCGCAACCTCGCTTGCGGCTATCAAGACCAGCGCGTTGTGCAGAACCTGAACCTGCATTTGAATGCCGGCGACATCGGTTGCCTGCTTGGCTCTTCAGGCTGCGGCAAAACCACGACCCTGCGGGCGATTGCCGGTTTTGAACCGGTGCACGAAGGTGAAATTACCCTGGCGGGCGAAACAATCTCCAGCGCCGGCTTCACCCTCGCCCCGGAGAAACGCCGGATCGGCATGGTGTTCCAGGATTACGCTCTGTTTCCGCATTTGAGCGTGGCCGAGAACATCGCGTTCGGGATTCGCAAGCACCCGCAAAAAGACCGCGTTACCGAAGAGCTGCTGGAACTGGTCAACCTGAAAAACCTCGGAAAACGCTTTCCGCACGAGCTTTCCGGTGGTCAGCAACAGCGTGTCGCATTGGCCCGCGCCTTGGCGCCGGAACCGCAATTGCTGCTGCTGGATGAACCGTTTTCCAACCTCGATGGCGAACTGCGGCGCAAGCTCAGCCACGAAGTGCGCGACATCCTCAAGGCCCGTGGCACCAGCGCGATTCTGGTGACCCACGACCAGGAAGAAGCCTTTGCGGTCAGCGATCATGTGGGAGTTTTCAAGGAAGGTCGCCTGGAACAGTGGGACACGCCCTACAACCTGTATCACGAACCGCTGACGCCTTATGTGGCCAGTTTCATTGGTCAGGGCTACTTCATTCGCGGTCAGTTGAGCAGCCCGGAATCGGTGCAGACCGAACTGGGTGAGTTGCGCGGCAATCGTGCCTACACCTGGCCGGTTGGCGGTGCGGTGGATGTGCTGCTGCGCCCGGATGATATCGTTTATGCGCCGGACAGCGATTTGAAGGCGCGGATTATCGGCAAGTCGTTCCAGGGTGCGTCGACGTTGTATCGGTTGCAGTTGCCGACAGGCGCGCAGCTTGAATCGATCTTCCCGAGCCATGTTGATCATCTGGTGGGAGCAGAGGTTGGCATTCGCGTGGCGGCTGAACATCTGGTGTTGTTCCAGGCGTCCGGCAGCACTGCCGCGCAGATTCCGGCGGTGGACTCCGGCGTCCGACGCTACAGCACTGCCAACTGATACACGCGGACTGTAGGAGCAAGGCTTGCCCGTGAAGGCGTAGTGTCAGTCGATATCATCACTGCTGACACTACGCCTTCGCGGGCAAGCCTTGCTCCTACAGGGATTGAGTCAACTCAGCATCAGCGTTCCGCTCGCCACCAGCGTCGCGCTCCCGCCAATCTTCACCCGATCCCCTTCCAATCGGCAGAACAACTCCCCGCCGCGTTTCGAACACTGATACGCCGTCAGACTCGACTTGCCCAAACGTTTCGACCAGTACGGAATCAGGCTGCAATGGGTCGACCCAGTCACCGGATCTTCGTTGATGCCAATCGCCGGCGCGAAGTACCGCGACACAAAATCATGCTTGCTGCCCTTGGCAGTGACGATAGCGCCCGGCCACGGCAGTTTGGCCAATGCGACCAAGTCAGGCTGACAATCGAGCACGGCCTGCTCCGATTCCAGCACCACGAACAATTCATTTGAACCCAGCACATCGACCACTTCGACGCCCAAGGCGCGTTCGACATCCAGTGTCACGCCCACTTCAGACGGTACGATTGCCGGGAAATCCAGCCATAGCCGCTCACCTTCGCGACGCACGCTCAACGGGCCGGATTTGCAGATGAAGTCCAGGCGCTCGACCGGTTCTTGATAGATTTCAAATAAAACATACGCGCTGGCCAGGGTGGCATGCCCACACAAAGGCACTTCGGTCGTCGGGGTAAACCAGCGAATGTGCCAGCCCTGCCCTTCACGCACCACAAAAGCAGTTTCAGCGAGGTTGTGCTCGGCCGCGATCTTCTGCATCAACTCGTCGGCGAGCCAGGCATCGAGCCGATAGACCATCGCCGGGTTGCCACTGAACGGCCGATCACTGAACGCATCGACCTGATGAAACTCAAGCTGCATAACCTTCTCCCTGATTCAGGCGCGGCCGATATCGGCGAACTTGGCCTGGGTGTGTTCGGCCAGTACCGCGGGGGCCAGTTCCACTTCCAGACCACGCCGACCGGCACTGACAAAAATGCTGGCGAAGGGCTGGGCCGAATTGTCGATAAAAGTGCGCAGGCGCTTTTTCTGCCCCAGCGGGCTGATGCCGCCCAACAGATAACCCGTCGAACGTTGCGCGGCGGCCGGGTCGGCCATTTCGACTTTTTTAACGCCGGCCGCATGCGCCAGGCCCTTCAAGTCCAGACTTCCGACGACCGGCACCACGGCCACCAGCAATTCCCCTTTCTCGCTGGCCGCCAGCAATGTCTTGAACACCTGCGCCGGGTCGAGACCCAGTTTCTCCGCGGCCTCCAGCCCGTAGGACGCCGCCTTCGGATCATGTTCGTAACTGTGCACGCGATGTTCGGCGCGAACCTTTTTCAACAAATCCAATGCGGGGGTCATGACAGCTCCAGACTGGGCGGCAGAGAAAAAATACTGCGCTGGATTCTAGGACATTGCTCCACAAAAGGCTCTATCACGGCAGCGTTTCCACAGCTTGGCGCTGGTTTTTACCGTTCGTCAGAGATCGTCTCGCCTGCCAAACAAAACGATCATTCATGTGACTAATAGTTTCAATGTGACTGGTAGTTCACTTTCGACCTTTGACAGCAGTGTTTCTTGTCTATATTTTTTCGAATCTGAATACCGTACAACGTGACAACGCAGCAACCAGCAGTAAGCCGGGAACAGGATGGGGATTCTGCCTCGGTGAAAATCGCGCTTTGGCCATGACGAAAAGAGCGCCAGACAACAAAAACAAAGAGGTTTTCGATGACAACTGCTTTACAACAACCGTCGCTCTCCAGCCAATGCATGGCCGAGTTTCTGGGTACTGCTCTGCTGATCTTTTTTGGTACCGGTTGCGTTGCCGCGCTCAAAGTCGCGGGTGCCAGCTTTGGTTTGTGGGAAATCAGCATCATCTGGGGCGTCGGCGTCAGCATGGCGATCTACCTGACCGCCGGAGTTTCCGGGGCTCACCTCAATCCTGCCGTCAGCATCGCGCTGAGTATTTTCGCCGACTTCGAAAAGCGTAAACTGCCGTTCTATATTCTTTCCCAAGTCGCTGGCGCCTTTTGCGGCGCGCTGTTGGTTTACACGCTGTACAGCAACCTCTTCTTCGATTACGAACAAACTCACCATATGGTTCGTGGCACTCAAGCCAGCCTCGAACTGGCATCGGTGTTCTCCACATTCCCCAATCCGGCCTTGTCCACCGCCCAGGCCTTCCTGGTTGAAGTGATCATCACCGCCGTCCTGATGGGCGTGATCATGTCCCTGACCGACGACAACAACGGTTTGCCGAACGGACCGATGGCACCGTTGCTGATCGGCCTGCTGATTGCGGTG
The DNA here is from genome assembly GCF_059716135.1 of Pseudomonas sp. LBUM1651. Taxonomy (NCBI): domain Bacteria; kingdom Pseudomonadati; phylum Pseudomonadota; class Gammaproteobacteria; order Pseudomonadales; family Pseudomonadaceae; genus Pseudomonas; species Pseudomonas sp. LBUM1651. The sequence goes on from NZ_CP166805.1 coordinate 4,962,916, forward strand.
ATTGGCAGTTCGATGGGCCCGCTGACCGGTTTTGCGATGAACCCGGCACGGGATTTCGGGCCGAAACTGATGACTTTCTTCGCTGGCTGGGGTGAAATTTCCTTCACCGGCGGGCGTGTTATCCCGTATTTCCTGATTCCAATTTTTGCACCGATCGTCGGTGCCTGCCTCGGTGCTGCCGCTTATCGCGGGCTGATTGCCCGTCATCTGCCCGGCGCCATACCTGCTACAAAGGACGCAACACCGGCCATTGACGGCAAACCAAGAACTTCTTGATACCGTTGGCGCGCGATCCTGCCCATTTGAGCGCGCGCCTGACCTCACTCCCTTTTTTCGTCCAAGGCAATCGACATGACCGACACTCAGAATAAGAACTACATCATTGCCCTCGATCAGGGTACGACCAGCTCCCGCGCGATCATTTTCGACCGCGACGCGAACGTGGTCTGCACCGCCCAGCGCGAATTCGCCCAGCATTACCCGCAAGCCGGTTGGGTCGAACACGATCCGATGGAAATTTTCGCCACCCAAAGCGCCGTGATGGTCGAGGCCCTGGCGCAAGCCGGCCTGCATCACGACCAGGTGGCAGCCATCGGCATCACCAACCAACGTGAAACCACCGTCGTCTGGGACAAGACCACCGGCCGCCCGATCTACAACGCGATCGTCTGGCAGTGCCGCCGCAGCACCGAGATCTGCCAGCAACTCAAGCGCGACGGCCACGAGCAATACATCAGCGACACCACCGGCCTGGTCACCGACCCGTACTTCTCCGGCACCAAGCTCAAGTGGATCCTCGACAACGTCGAAGGCAGCCGTGAGCGTGCGCGCAAAGGCGAGCTGCTGTTCGGCACCGTCGACAGCTGGCTGATCTGGAAATTTACCGGCGGCAAGGTTCACGTCACCGACTACACCAACGCCTCGCGCACCATGCTCTTCAACATCCACACCTTGCAGTGGGACGCGAAGATGCTGGAGGTGCTGGATATTCCGCGCGAAATGCTGCCGGAAGTTAAGTCCTCGTCGGAAATCTACGGCCACACCAAAAGCGGCATCGCCATTGGCGGTATCGCCGGCGACCAGCAGGCCGCCCTCTTCGGCCAGATGTGCGTCGAGCCAGGCCAGGCGAAAAACACCTACGGCACCGGCTGCTTCCTGCTGATGAACACCGGCGACAAAGCCGTGAAGTCCAAGCACGGCATGTTGACCACCATCGCCTGCGGCCCGCGTGGCGAAGTGGCCTACGCACTGGAAGGCGCGGTGTTCAACGGCGGTTCAACCGTTCAGTGGTTGCGTGACGAATTGAAGATCATCAATGACGCCCACGACACCGAATACTTCGCCAACAAGGTCAAGGACAGCAACGGCGTGTACCTGGTACCGGCCTTCACCGGCCTGGGCGCACCGTACTGGGACCCGTATGCCCGTGGCGCACTGTTCGGCCTGACCCGCGGCGTACGCGTGGATCACATCATTCGTGCAGCGCTGGAGTCGATTGCCTACCAGACCCGCGACGTGCTCGACGCCATGCAACAGGATTCCGGCGAACGCCTGAAAGCCCTGCGCGTGGATGGCGGTGCAGTGGCGAACAACTTCCTGATGCAGTTCCAGGCCGACATCCTCGGCACTCAGGTCGAGCGTCCGCAAATGCGCGAAACCACAGCATTGGGCGCCGCTTACCTCGCCGGTCTGGCGTGTGGCTTCTGGGGTAGCCTGGAAGAGCTGCGCGGCAAGGCCGTTATCGAACGCGAGTTCGAACCGACGCTGGACGAAACCGCGAAGGAAAAACTCTACGCCGGCTGGAAAAAAGCGGTCAGCCGCACCCGTGATTGGGAACCTCATGAAGGCGCTGAATAAGCCAACGTAAGTACTCGTATCTGCATGTAACTGGTAGGGAGCAGATTCCTGCGGCATCATGGGCAAATTTTGCACGGCAGCCCAAAGGAAGCCCCATGAATCTGCCTCCCCGTCAGCAGCAAATCCTCGAACTGGTTCGCGAACGCGGCTACGTCAGCATCGAGGAAATGGCCACGCTGTTCGTCGTTACACCGCAGACCATCCGCCGCGACATCAATCAGCTCGCGGAAGCCAACTTGTTGCGGCGCTATCATGGCGGCGCGGCCTACGATTCCAGTGTCGAAAACACCGCCTACGCCATGCGCGCTGATCAGATGCGCGATGAAAAGCAGCGTATCGGCGAAGCCATTGCGGCACAGATCCCCGATCACGCCTCGCTATTCATCAACATCGGTACGACCACCGAATCGATTGCCCGGGCGTTGCTCAACCACAATCACCTGAAGATCATCACCAACAACCTGCACGTGGCTTCGATGCTCAGCGCCAAGGACGACTTCGATGTCCTGCTGACCGGCGGCAATGTGCGGCGTGATGGCGGCGTGGTCGGCCAGGCGAGTGTCGACTTCATTAACCAGTTCAAGGTCGATTTCGCGCTGGTCGGCATCAGCGGTATCGATGAAGACGGCAGCCTGCTGGACTTCGATTATCAGGAAGTGCGGGTGTCGCAAGCGATCATTGCCAATGCCCGGCAGGTCATTCTGGCGGCGGACTCCAGCAAATTCGGGCGCAACGCAATGATTCGTTTGGGACCGATCAGTTTGATCGATTGCCTGGTGACGGATCAGCAGCCAGTGCCGGCGTTGGCGCAGTTGTTGAGTCAGCACAAGATTCGGTTGGAGGTTGTTTAACACCGAAGGTAGTTAAACAACCTGTAGGAGCACGACTTGCCGGCGATGGCGACCCTGAGTACGCCATCGCCGGCAAGCCGTGCTCCTACAAAAAAGCGCAGCAAATCCCTTCCCCATTCTTTTTATGTTCGAAAATTTTCCTTTAGCCACCCTTCGATCAGTATTTTCAATCGAAGTTGACTGGCTGTGCGCGGCTTTATGGGCTACCATTTTCGCAAATGAACATTTATGTTCGAAATCCAATACCGAAAATCAAAAGAGCCCGAGGCCAGCCGATGCCCACTTCTACCTTGCCTACGCCCCCTCTCGCTGAGGTCTACGACATTGCCGTCATCGGTGGCGGGATCAATGGCGTGGGGATCGCAGCGGATGCCGCCGGCCGCGGTCTCTCGGTGTTCCTTTGTGAAAAGGATGATCTGGCCAGCCATACCTCGTCGGCCAGCAGCAAGCTGATCCACGGTGGCCTGCGCTACCTCGAACATTACGAATTCCGCCTGGTGCGCGAAGCCCTCGCGGAGCGCGAAGTGTTGCTGGCCAAGGCGCCGCACATCGTCAAGCAAATGCGTTTCGTGCTGCCACACCGTCCGCACCTGCGTCCGGCGTGGATGATCCGCGCCGGCTTGTTCCTTTATGACAACCTGGGCAAACGGGAAAAACTGGAAGGTTCGAAAAGCCTGAAGTTCGGCCCGGACAGCCCGCTGAAAAGCGAAATCACCAAAGGCTTCGAATACTCCGATTGCTGGGTCGACGATGCACGCCTGGTGGTCCTGAACGCCATGGCCGCCCGCGAGAAAGGCGCCCACGTTCACACCCAGACCCGTTGCGTCAGCGCTCGTCGCACCAAAGGCCTGTGGCATCTGCACCTGGAACGCGCCGACGGCAGCCTGTTTTCGATTCGCGCCAAGGCACTGGTGAACGCGGCCGGTCCGTGGGTCGCCAAGTTCATTCGTGACGACCTGAAGATGGAATCGCCTTACGGCATCCGCCTGATCCAGGGCAGCCACCTGATCGTGCCGAAACTGTACGAAGGCGAGCATGCGCACATTCTGCAAAACGAAGATCAGCGCATCGTGTTCACCATTCCGTACCTGAACCACTTCACCCTGATCGGCACCACCGACCGCGAATACACCGGCGATCCGGCGAAGGTGGCGATCACTGAAGGTGAAACCGATTACCTGTTGAAAGTGGTCAACGCCCACTTCAAAAAGCAGGTCAGCCGCGACGACATCCTGCACAGCTATTCCGGTGTTCGTCCGCTGTGCAACGACGAATCCGACAATCCGTCGGCCGTCACCCGCGACTACACCCTGGCCTTGTCGGGCACGGGAGAAGAAGCGCCATTGCTGTCGGTATTCGGTGGCAAGCTGACCACCTACCGCAAACTGGCCGAATCGGCGCTGGCACAACTGGCGCCGTACTTCACGCACATCAAGCCGAGCTGGACCGCCACGGCGACCCTGCCGGGCGGCGAAGACATGACCACCCCGCAGGCGCTGAGCTCACGGATTCGTGACCAGTTCGACTGGGTGCCGACTGAGATCGCCCGCCGCTGGGCAACGACCTATGGCAGTCGCACCTGGCGCATGCTCGAAGGCGTGCAGAACCTCAGCGATCTGGGTGAGCACATTGGCGGCGGTCTCTACACCCGCGAAGTCGATTACCTGTGTAGCGAAGAGTGGGCGACCACGGCGCATGACATTCTGTGGCGCCGCAGCAAGCTCGGCTTGTTCACCACTGAGGCCGAGCAGCAGAAACTCGCGGATTACCTGAGCAAGGTCGAGCAGAACCGCAGCAAGATCGAAGCGGCCTGATCGGGAATCCGGTTAAAGCAAAGCCCCTGAATCTCACGATTCAGGGGCTTTTTGCATTCCACGACACACCGAAGATCCACTGTAGGAGCGAGCTTGCTCGCGAAGGTGTGTCAGTTAAGTCAATGTGGCTGATACACCATCGCGAGCAAGCTCGCTCCTACAGGGGTCTGTACACACCAAAGTGCATTCGGTTTTCCGAACGCGACCTGTCGGTCGATTCGGTTAACCGGATTATCCCACCTCGACATTCAGAGTTATAAATATTTAATTTCCTTATAAATCAATATGTTGGTCTGTATAACCTGGTCTGGCACGAGTCATGCTCTACACTCTAGGACGAATGCTTGCCGCGCCACCCCGTGAGGCGCCAACAGACATTCGAAGCACAAAAGGGCCGATGAACTGGCTCCATATAAAAACAATGTCGAGGAAAATTTGATGCGCATCGTTCCCCATATCCTGGGCGCAGCCATTGCTGCCGCTCTGATTACCACTCCAGTTTTCGCTGCCGAGCTCACCGGCACACTGAAGAAGATCAAAGAGTCCGGTGTCATCACCCTCGGGCATCGTGACGCTTCCATTCCGTTTTCCTACATCGCGGACGCTTCCGGCAAACCGGTTGGCTACTCCCACGATATCCAGCTGAAAATCGTTGAAGCCATCAAGAAAGACCTGGACATGCCGAACCTCCAGGTCAAATACAACCTGGTGACCTCGCAAACCCGTATCCCGCTGGTGCAGAACGGCACCGTGGACGTCGAGTGCGGCTCCACCACCAACAACGTGGAACGTCAGCAGCAAGTTGACTTCTCCGTCGGCATCTTCGAAATCGGCACCAAGCTGCTGGCCAAGAAAGATTCGCCGTACAAAGACTTCGCCGATCTGAAAGGCAAGAACGTCGTGACCACCGCCGGCACCACGTCCGAGCGCATCCTCAAATCGATGAACGCCGACAAGCAGATGGGCATGAACGTTATCTCTGCCAAAGACCATGGCGAGTCTTTCAACATGCTGGAATCGGGTCGCGCCGTGGCCTTCATGATGGACGATGCCTTGCTGGCCGGTGAAATGGCCAAGGCCAAGAAGCCGACCGAATGGGCTGTAACCGGCACTGCACAGTCCTACGAAATCTACGGCTGCATGGTCCGCAAGGGTGACGAGCCGTTCAAGAAGGTTGTGGATGACGCGATCGTCGCCACCTACAAATCCGGCGAGATCAACAAGATCTACGACAAGTGGTTCAACCAGCCAATTCCGCCAAAAGGCCTGAACCTGATGTTCCCGATGAGCGACGAGCTCAAGGCCCTGATCGCCAATCCGACCGATAAAGCGGCTGACGACAAAAAATCCTGATTCTGACTAACCTGATCTCCTGAGAGGGCCACTGCTCTTTCAGGAGATTGTCACTCCCTGCTGGCATTTTTGGAAACACTCGAACCGGTGGCTGTCGAGCCGCTCGTGTGTGCCTGACCTTCAAGATCAGGCGGGAACGGAGCTTCCCCAGGCGGGCACTTGTACATGATCGAATCCGAGGGGAGACCCTAATGAATTACAACTGGGACTGGGGCGTGTTCTTCAAGTCCACCGGGGTGGGCAGCGAGATTTATTTCGACTGGTACCTCACCGGTTTGGGCTGGACCATCGCCATCGCCATCGTGGCCTGGATCATTGCCCTGACGCTGGGCTCGATTCTGGGCGTCATGCGCACCGTACCGAATCGCATCGTGTCGGGCATCGCGACCTGCTACGTCGAACTCTTCCGTAACGTGCCGCTGCTGGTGCAGCTGTTCATCTGGTACTTCCTGGTGCCCGATCTGCTGCCGCAAAACCTGCAGGACTGGTACAAACAGGACCTGAACCCGACCACCTCGGCCTTCCTCAGCGTCGTCGTGTGCCTGGGCCTGTTCACCACCGCTCGCGTTTGCGAACAGGTGCGCACCGGCATTCAGGCGTTGCCACGCGGTCAGGAATCCGCCGCTCGCGCCATGGGCTTCAAGCTGCCGCAGATCTACTGGAACGTGCTGCTGCCCCAGGCCTATCGGATCATCATTCCGCCGCTCACCTCGGAATTCTTGAACGTGTTCAAGAACACCTCCGTCGCCTCGCTGATTGGTTTGATGGAGCTACTCGCACAGACCAAGCAAACCGCCGAGTTCTCCGCGAACCTGTTCGAAGCCTTTACCCTGGCGACGCTGATCTACTTCACCCTGAACATGAGCCTGATGCTGCTGATGCGTCTGGTCGAGAAGAAAGTCGCCGTACCGGGCCTGATCTCCGTAGGGGGTAAATGATGGAATTCGATTTCTCGGGCATCATCCCGTCCCTGCCAGGACTGTGGAACGGCATGGTGATGACCCTGCAACTGATGGCGCTGGGCGTCGTCGGCGGGATCATCCTCGGCACGATCCTCGCGCTGATGCGCCTGTCCCACAGCAAACTGCTGTCGAACATTGCCGGCGCCTACGTCAACTACTTCCGCTCGATCCCGCTGCTGCTGGTCATCACCTGGTTCTATCTGGCGGTGCCGTTCGTGCTGCGCTGGATCACTGGCGAAGACACCCCGATCGGCGCGTTCGCTTCGTGCATCGTGGCGTTCATGATGTTTGAAGCGGCGTACTTCTGCGAAATCGTCCGCGCCGGTGTTCAGTCCATTCCCAAGGGTCAGATGGGCGCTGCCCAGGCTCTGGGCATGAATTACGGCCAGATGATGCGTTTGATCATCCTGCCGCAAGCGTTCCGCAAGATGACTCCGTTGCTGCTGCAACAGAGCATCATCCTGTTTCAGGACACCTCGCTGGTGTATGCGGTCGGTCTGGTGGACTTCCTCAATGCCTCGCGCGCCAGTGGCGACATCATCGGTCGCTCCAATGAGTTCCTGATCTTCGCAGGTCTCGTGTACTTCACAATCAGCTTTGCCGCCTCGCTGCTGGTCAAGCGTCTGCAAAAAAGGTTTGCCGTATGATCTCTATCAAGAATGTCAACAAGTGGTATGGCGACTTCCAGGTACTGACTGACTGCAGCACCGAGGTCAAAAAAGGTGAAGTGATTGTGGTGTGCGGGCCGTCCGGCTCCGGCAAATCCACCCTGATCAAATGCGTCAACGCGCTGGAACCGTTCCAGAAAGGCGACGTGGTGGTCGATGGTACGTCCATCGCCGACCCGAAGACCAACCTGCCGAAACTGCGTTCGCGCGTCGGCATGGTGTTCCAGCATTTCGAATTGTTCCCGCACCTGACCATCACCGAAAACCTGACCATCGCGCAGATCAAGGTGTTGGGTCGCAGCAAGGAAGAAGCCACCAAGAAAGGCCTGCAACTGCTGGAGCGCGTCGGTCTTTCGGCGCACGCCCACAAGCATCCGGGCCAGCTCTCCGGTGGTCAGCAACAGCGTGTGGCGATTGCCCGTGCGCTGGCGATGGACCCGATCGTCATGCTGTTCGACGAACCGACCTCGGCGCTGGACCCTGAAATGGTCAACGAAGTGCTCGACGTGATGGTGCAACTGGCCCACGAAGGCATGACCATGATGTGCGTAACCCACGAAATGGGCTTCGCCCGTAAAGTGGCGGACCGGGTGATCTTCATGGACCAGGGCAAAATCATCGAAGACTGCCAGAAAGAGGACTTCTTCGGCGACATCAGCCACCGCGCCGAGCGTACACAGCACTTCCTCGCCAAGATTCTGCAGCACTAAAACGATACTGGTTTTCCCTTGTGGCGAGGGAGCTTGCTCCCGCTCGGCTGCGAAGCAGTCGTAAAACCGGCAAATGCGCTGTGTCAGTTGCATGCATTTTCAGGTTTTGGGGCCGCTGCGCGACCCAGCGGGAGCAAGCTCCCTCGCCACAGGGTTTCGTGTTCGACTGGAAACCAGAGCAAGCCCGTTGCCAAGCTGGTTGACCCAAGGCATCTGTGATGAAATGCGACCCCACTCTCTATCGCGCAGCAATGCCATCACTCGCCGTGAAACCCCGTCTGATTCGTCATCTGTTCCTGCCGCCGCTGGTCATCGCCCTGATGATCGGGTTGGGTTACGTCGGCTTCTGGGTCAGTGAGCACTACGGCATCCGCAGCCTCAGCGAAAACGGCCAGCGTCAACTCGAACTGCACGCCCGCGCCGTCGAGAGCGAAATCAGCAAATACACCTACCTGCCCAGCCTGCTGGAACTCGAATCCAGTGTGTCGAAGCTGTTGGCCGATCCGTCGCCGGAATACCGGCAAACGGTCAATGAATACCTCGAAGGCCTGAACCGGCGCAGCCGCAGTCGGGCCATCTACGTGATGGACACTACCGGCCGCGTCATGGCCACCAGCAACTGGCGCGACGTCGACAGCTACCTCGGTGAAGACCTGTCCTTCCGCGCCTATTTCCAGAACGCCGTTCGCGGCCAGCCGGGGCGCTTCTATGGCATCGGCAGCACCACCGGCGAACCCGGTTATTACCTGGCCCATGGGCTGGAAGAACACGGCAAGATCATCGGCGTCGCCGTGGTCAAGGTCCGCCTCGAAGCCCTGGAAGAACGCTGGCAACGGGCGCGCCTGGAAGCCTTCGTCAGCGACGAAAACGGCATCATCATTCTGTCCAGCGATCCGGCGCGACGGCTCAAATCAGTGGTTCCGTTGAGCGACGAGACCAAAGAAAAACTCGCCCGCAGCCTTCAGTACTACTGGTTCCCCCTGAACGAACTGCAACCGCTGGCCCGGGAAAAACTGGCCGAAGGCGAGGAAAAGCTGACCTTCCCGGCCAACAGCGAAGTGGAGTCCGACCAAGAGGACATCAGCTACCTCTCGCAAACCCGCCCCTTGAGCGACACGCCGTGGAATTTCACCCTGCTTACGCCATTGCAGGATTTGCGCCGCGAAGCGATCAATCAGGGGATTCTGGTCGCCGTGGCGTTTGCCCTCGTGGCGTTCCTGCTGATCGCCTGGAACGAGCGGCGCAAGGTGATCGCCACCCGCCTCGCCGCCCGGGAAGCCTTGCAGGAAGCCAACAATCAACTGGAGCGTCGGATTACCGAACGCACCACTGACCTGCGCGCCAGCAACGAACGGCTCAAGGGCCAGATCCGCGAACGGCGGCACGCTGAAGAGACGCTGCGCCGTGCTCAGGATGAACTGGTGCAGGCCGGCAAACTCGCGGCCATCGGCCAGATGTCCACCAGCATCGCCCACGAATTGAACCAGCCACTGGCCGCGCTGCGCACCTTGTCCGGCAACACCGTGCGCTTTCTCGAGCGTGGTCAGCTGGACGTTGCCAGCACCAACCTCAAGACCATCAACGAACTGATCGACCGCATGGGCCGGATCACCGCCAGCCTGCGTTCCTTCGCCCGACGGGGTGACGACAAGGGTCAAGCCTGCCTCGGCAAAGCGGTCGACGCCGCGCTGCAACTGCTTGGCGGGCGAGTCGAAAGTGTTCATCTGCAACTGCATCGCGAATTCGCCGATGTGCAGGTGCAGATCGACCAGACCCGCTTGGAGCAGATTTTGGTCAACCTGATCGGCAACGCGCTCGATGCCATGCAGGCACAACCCTTGCCGGTGTTGTGGCTTGAAGGCGAAGAGTTCGATGGCAAATATCGCCTGCGGGTACGCGACAACGGTCACGGCATCGACGCCGAAGCGCGCAAGCATCTGTTCGAACCGTTCTTCACCACCAAACCCGGCGAACAGGGCCTGGGCCTCGGCCTGACCCTTTCCGCCAGCCTGGCCGCCGCGACGGGCGGACATTTGGGTGTCGAGCACCCGGCCAGCGGTGGTACCACCTTCGTCCTCAGTTTACCGTTGGTAAGCCCTACTCCTGCCGAGCCAATATGAACAACGACCTTAGTGTGCTGATCGTCGAAGACGACCCCCATGTGCTACTTGGCTGCCAACAGGCGCTGACCCTGGAAGACATTCCCTGCGTCGGCGTGGGCAGTGCCGAAGAAGCGCTGGAGCGGGTCGGCGACAATTTTGCCGGCATCGTCATCAGCGATATTCGCCTGCCGGGCATCGATGGCCTCGAACTCCTGACCCGGCTCAAGGCTCGCGATCGCAGCCTGCCGGTGGTGCTGATTACCGGCCATGGCGACATCTCCATGGCCGTCGGCGCGATGCAGAAAGGCGCCTATGACTTCATGGAGAAACCCTTCTCCCCCGAACGGCTGGTGGATGTGGCACGTCGCGCGTTGGAGCAACGCAGCCTGGCGCGGGAGGTGTCTTCGCTGCGTCGGCAACTGGCGGAGCGGGATTCTCTGGAAGGCCGGATCATCGGCCGCTCGCCAGCGATGCAGAACCTGCGGGAACTGATCGCCAATGTCGCCGACACCTCGGCCAATGTGCTGATCGAAGGCGAGACCGGCACCGGCAAGGAACTGGTTGCGCGTTGCCTGCACGATTTCAGTCGGCGGCACACCAAGCAGTTCGTCGCGCTGAACTGCGGCGGCCTGCCGGAGAACCTGTTCGAAAGCGAAATCTTCGGCCATGAAGCCAACGCTTTCACCGGTGCCGGCAAACGGCGGATCGGCAAGATCGAACACGCCGACGGCGGTACGCTGTTCCTCGACGAAGTGGAAAGCATGCCGCTGCCGTTGCAGATCAAACTGCTGCGGGTGTTGCAGGAACGCACCCTCGAACGCCTCGGCTCGAACCAGAGTGTGGCTGTGGATTGCCGGGTGATCGCGGCGACCAAATCCGACCTCGACGAGTCGAGCAAGGCCGGCGAATTCCGCAGCGACCTGTATTACCGCCTGAATGTGGTGACCCTGGAATTGCCGCCGTTGCGCGAACGCCGTGAAGACATCCTGCAACTGTTCGAACACTTCCTGCAGCAGTCGTCATTGCGCTTCGACCGCGCGGTGCCGGAGCTGGACAACCAGACCCTGTCGAACCTGATGAGCCACGACTGGCCGGGCAACGTCCGTGAACTGCGCAACGTCGCCGAGCGTTTTGCCCTCGGTCTGCCGGCCTTCAAGAAATCCGGTGCCAGCGGCAGCAATCAGGGCCTGGCCTTCGCCGAAGCGGTGGAAGCCTTCGAACGCAACCTGCTCAGCGACGCCTTGCAACGCAGCGGCGGCAACCTGACCCAGGCCAGCCTGGAACTGGGGATGGCCAAAACCACCCTGTTCGACAAAGTGAAGAAGTACGGGCTGAGCCACTGATGCTCAAGGCTGGCGTTGTGAATGGCGGCGACGGTTTTGGTCGGTGTGTGGATGCGCTTTCACGGTTAACGAAAATCCCCTGTGGGAGCGAGACCGGCTTGCCGGCGATGGTGTGTCAGTCGCCATCAATGTGGCTGACACACCATCGCCGGCAAGCCGGTCTCGCTCCCACAGGTTTACTGCCCGTAAACCTTCTGCAACTGCGCTTGCGTCAGCGCATCCTCGAACGGCACCGGCACTGATTTCACTGCGCCATAGAGGTTGCGATAACGCCAATAGCTGCCGTTATTAGCCAACTGATAACCGCGTTCGACCACACGCTGGCCATCGAGCACATACCGCAAGGTTTCCTGGGCCGCCTCCGGCGGTGCCGGCAGCATCAGGTCGGTGGCTAAAACACGCATGGACTCGTCGATGCACTCGTCGAGCACGGCCGTGACCTTCGCCAGATCCAGAGTGCCGTCGTCGATGCATTGCTTGCCGCAACGCCGAATCGGCTGGCTCGCCACTTCGATGCGCATGCGATACAGCGCCGAACCGGCAATGTCCTGGACCTGCACCTGATTGACCAGCACAAAGCTGCCGCGATCGGGGGTGAGCATCAGCTTCGGTTCGATCACCAGACGCGCGGTGACTTGCCCCTCTCCTTGTTTCAGCCCGGCCACTTGCGACGCCTGTTGATAGCGCTGTTGCAGACGCTCCTGCAATGGCACGCCGGCGAGCAGGTCGGCCATCGGACGCGAATCCTTAAGCGCAGACTTTTCCGCATCGCGCTGCAAGCTGCCGCTGCCCATCTGAGTGTTGATCAGGCTCGCCACCAGCAAACCTGCCAACCCTGCCGCATTGGCACCCGCCACCAGGTTATGACTCGACGAAGCCGCCTTCTGCGCCGCCTCGGCGCCAATCACCGTGCTGGCACCGACAAACGCCTGCGGCAGCTGCATGTCCACTTTCAGTCCATGAGCCTGGACGTAGGACGCGGCACTCTGCGACTTGAAACCGGCCTCGGGCGCCGGTTTCTGCGCGCAACCGGCGAGCATCAGCAGGGCCAGCGCACTGGCCCCCATGATCGAGCGCTTCATTGTTCGAACGGTGTGATCATTTGCTGACGGCTCGTGTCCATGGCCTGATAGAAGGCATTGGACAGGTTGGTGTAGGTCGGCTCATCCCACTCGCCCTGAGCCGCTTGCACCGCAGTGAAGGGTTTGAACCACAGCAATTTATTGTCGGCCAGATCGACCACCAGGCCCTGCCCGCTCACCTGCGCCATCGGCACGCTGGTCGGCACGAATCCGTAGTAGCTGCGGGTAGCGCCGGTGGCGAAGACATTCACCAGCAACAGGCGATCGACGCCGTAAGCGCCCTTGATCGGAGTCAGGTCACGGCCCATGTAGCCTTCACGGAAACTGGTTTGCTTATAGACATTCAGGTCAACCGGCTCATTGATCCGCTTGACCTTGTAGCCCTTAGCCTGCAGCTTGGCGACGATGACATCCGGCAACGTGTTCAGGTCGCGCACTTGCCATTTTTCGACGTTGTCGCTGAGTTTGCTGTTCACGCCCCGATTGATCGCGTAATCGAGCATCCCCTGTTGACCGGTCAGCGCCAGCACCGGCGCCGGCACCACAGTGATGGCCACGCCGATGGTCGGCTCCTTGGCATCCCAGAATTGTTTATCCAGCGGAACAGGCGGTTGGATGTGGGCGCAGCCAGTAAGGGTCAGGCAAGCGAGCAACGTGAGCGCTGCCCACGTGCGAAAGGCGTGAAGAGTCATGGATCAAATCCCTATGATTGAAATCGTTGCTGCCTATGTCGGTAGGAACGGCTTAAACCATAGTGGCACATTGATATATTTCTATTCAACTGCGATCCGATCAACTGACCGTGCCGCCCTTCGCTTCGCTCATGATCTGTCGAATCGCCCCGACAAAGGTTTCCACCGGTTGCCCGCCGCTGACTGCGTACTGCCCGTTGAAGACAACGGTCGGCACCGAACTGACGCCACGGGACAGCCACAACTGCTCTTCCTCCCGCACCTCCCTGGCGAACTCGTCCGACGCCAGAATCGCCTCGGCCCGCTGCCGGTCCAGACCAACGCTTTGCGCGACCTGCGCCAACTGACCGTGGTCGGAAGGATTGCCGCCGTCGGTGAAATACGCCTTGAACAGCGCCTCCTTCAGATTGAACTGCAACCCTTCCAGCCCCGCCCAGTACAACAGGCGGTGGGCGTCGAAGGTGTTGTAGATGCGGCTGTTACCGTCCGTGCGAAAGGCAAAGCCGACTTCGGCGCCGCGTACGCGAATCATCTCGCGGTTCTTTTGCGATTGCTCCGGGGTCGAACCGTATTTCTCGGTGATATGTTCGGTGATGTTCTGCCCTTCAGGGCTCATCTTCGGATTCAGCTCGAACGGCTGGAAACGGATTTCGGCCTGGACCTCATCGCCCAACACATCCAGGGCCCGGGTCAGGCCGTACAGGCCAACGACGCACCACGGGCAGGACACGTCGCTGACGAAATCGATCTTCAGGGGAGCACTCATCACACACCTCGCAGGCTGAACACAGGCCGGAAAAGGATGAACGATACACCTGTGGAAGCGGGATTGTGTGAGTCCGCTGTGTATGTCGGCAAGAGATACGTCGGCTATCAGGCCGCCTTCGCGAGCAAGCTCGGCTCCTACAGAAAAACAAAGCAAATCTCGTACACCCCCCGCCCACCACCACTCATCAGGCCGAGCGTTAGCTCGCCTGCAGCTCTTGATCTACCCGCCCCTTCGGGAGGCTGAGTGGAGGTGTTCATCCGGGGAGTGGCGCGCAGCGCCGTTCGACGCAGTCGAACACGCTGCCTGTAGGTCGTCGCGAAGCCGAACTGCGGGCTGTGTCCCCGTGTTACAGAAGGTTGTGTTCGACCACAGGATCGATCTGCGCCCAATGCGAAGTGTCTTCACGGTGAGCCTGCAAATAAGGCAACACAGCCCCGAGCAACGGCGCTTTGAACGCCTCCTGAAAACGATGGGCCAACCCGGGAATCAGCTTCAACTGACTACCGTGAATATGCGCCGCCAAATGCACCCCATGCATCACCGGCAACAGCGGATCGGCAGTGCCATGAACCACCAGCGTCGGCACCCGCAACTGATTGAGCAACGCCACCCGACTCGGCTCCGCGAGGATCGCCATGATCTGGCGCTTCACGCCCTCGGGGTTGAACGCCCGGTCATAGGACTGCGCCGCCTGATGCAACAGTGCCTGCCGATCATCGCTCACCGTCGGGCTGCCCAGCGCCGCGAGCAAATCAGCCTGCTGCTCCAGCGCCACTTCACGATTCGGTGCGCCCCGGCGCGACAGCAACTGCACCAGCGCCGCGCTCGGCGCCGGCAAGCCTTCCGCGCCGGAAGTGGTCATGATCAACGTCAGACTCTCGATCCGCTGCGGCGCCATGGCTGCCATATGCTGGGCGATCATCCCGCCCATGCTCGCGCCCAGCACATGGAATTGATCGACATGCAACGCATCCATCAAACCCAGCGCATCGTCGGCCATGTCCGTGAGGGAATACGGCGCCGAAACCGGCAAACCGAGTTTGTAGCGCAGCACTTCGAAGGTCAGATTGGCGTCGACAGGCGCCTGTCGCCAGGTGGACAGGCCGACATCGCGATTGTCATATCGAATCACCCGAAAGCCCTGCTGACACAGCGCGACCACCACCTCGTCCGGCCAGTGAATCAACTGCCCGCCGAGGCCCATCACCAGCAGCAGTGCCGGATCCGAGGCACGGCCGATGCTCTGGTACGCCAGGCTCACCTGCGCCAGATCGACGTGTTCGGTCGGAACATTGACATCACATCGAGAAGCCGCAAAGGACGGCAGGCTGAACAACAACGCGGCCAGGAAAGCCGCTGTTGATAAAAATCGTGCACGCATGAAAAACACCGAAACGCAGAACCCCAGTAGAGCGCGAGTCTGATGAAGTTTGATCAAGCGCGCTGCCACAGTTACGTGACAGTTTGATGAAGAGTGCTGAACGGTCATATCCGAGACCGCGTTATCGTTCATCGCGAGCAGGCTCGCTCCCACAGGATTTGTGTCGATTACAAATTTTGTGCACGACACAAATCACAATGTGGGAGCGAGCCTGCTCGCGATGGCGTCCTTAAGCCAACTGACTACGCAACTGCCGCGCCGCCGCCACCATGTTCACCAACGCCGATTCGGTTTCCGGCCACGCCCTGGTTTTCAAACCGCAATCCGGGTTCACCCACAACCGTTCCGCCGGAATCCGCTGCACGGCTTTGCTCATCAACTTGACCATCTCCGCCGTGTCCGGCACCCGTGGAGAGTGAATGTCATACACACCCGGGCCGATATCGTTCGGGTAGTCGAACGCTTCGAAGGCCTCCAGCAATTCCATGTCCGAACGCGAGGTTTCGATGGTGATCACGTCCGCATCCATCGCCGCGATGGCCTCGATCACATCGTTGAATTCGCTGTAGCACATGTGGGTGTGGATCTGGGTTTCGTCGCGCACACCGGATGCGCTCAAGCGGAACGCTTCCACCGCCCAGTTCAGGTATTCCTGCCATTGCGCCCGACGCAGCGGCAAACCTTCGCGGAACGCGGCTTCGTCGATCTGCACGATCTTGATGCCGGCGTTTTCCAGGTCCACCACCTCGTCACGCAGGGCCAACGCCAACTGCTGCGCCTGGATTTTGCGCGAAACGTCTTCCCGCGGGAACGACCACATCAGCATGGTCACCGGACCGGTCAGCATGCCTTTCATGACCTTGTCGGTCAGGCTTTGCGCATAGGTGATCCAGTCGACGGTCATGGCGTGCGGACGGCTCAGGTCGCCGTAGATGATCGCCGGCTTCACGCAACGGGAACCGTAGCTCTGCACCCAGCCGAATCGGGTGAACAGGTAGCCGTCCAGCTGCTCGGCGAAGTACTCGACCATGTCGTTGCGTTCGGCTTCACCATGCACCAGCACGTCCAGGCCGAGGCGTTCCTGGACTTGCACCGCGTGGCGGATTTCGCTGTGCATGGCGTCGGTGTAATCGTTGGCCGACAGCTTGCCTTGCTTGAACGCCTGACGCGCCAGACGGATCGAACCGGTCTGCGGGAACGAACCGATGGTGGTGGTAGGGAACGCTGGCAGCTTCAGCCGCGCGCGTTGTTGCTCGATGCGTTTGGCAAACGGCGATTGGCGCTGGCTGTCGGCTGCACCGATGGCATTGATGCGGGCTTGCACTTCAGCTTTATGGATACGCGGAGACTCGGCACGGCTGGTCTGAATCGCCCGACTCTCCGCCAGTGCGGCTTGCACCTTGGGCGATTGCGGATCGTTAAGCGCATCACGCAGCACAGCGATTTCGCCACACTTCTGCACGGCAAACGCCAGCCAGCTTTTCAGTTCCGGATCGAGTTTGTCTTCACGCTCCAGGTCCACCGGGCTGTGCAGCAGCGAGCAGGAACTGCTGACCCACAGGTTGTCGCCAAAGCGTTCCTGAGCCCGTTGCAGTTGGGCAAGCACTTGCTCAAGTTCGCAGCGCCAGACGTTGCGACCGTTAACCAGGCCAACTGACAGAATCTTGTAGGTCGGCAGTCTGTCGAGCACTTGGCCGAGCTGGTCCGGCGCGCGCACCGCGTCGATGTGCAAGCCTTGCACGGGCAGGCTGACCGCCAGACCGAGGTTGTCTTCAAGACCGCTGAAGTAGGTCGCCACCAGTTTTTTCAGCGGCGAATATTGAAGGATGTGGTAAGCGCGTTCGAACGCATTTTTCCATTCTTGCGGCAGGTCGAGGGTCAGGATCGGCTCGTCGATTTGCACCCACTCCACGCCTTGGGCGGCGAGACGACCGAGGATTTCGCCGTAGATCGGCAGCAGGCGCTCCAGCAGCTCGAGCTTGTCGAAGTCATTGCCTTTGGCCTTGCCCAGCCACAGGTAAGTCAGCGGGCCGATGATCACCGGTTTGATGTTGTGGCCCAAGGCCCTGGCTTCGTCGACTTCGTCGAACAGCTGTTCCCAGCTCAGTTTGAACTGCTGGTCAGCGGTGAATTCCGGGACCAGGTAGTGGTAGTTGGTATCGAACCACTTGGTCAATTCCTGTGCATATTGCGCGCTGGTGTGTTCGCCGCCGCAGCAGGCTGCGGTAGCACCACGAGCCATGGCGAACAACGTGTCCAGCGTCGGCAGGCCGTTGGCGTTTTTGGTGCTGTCGAAACGCTCCGGGATCACACCAAAGGTCAGGGAATGGGTCAGCACCTGGTCGTACCAGGCGAAGTCGCCGACCGGCAGCAGGTCGATGCCGGCGTCTTTCTGCAATTGCCAGTGGGTGGCGCGCAGTTGGCGACCGACGCTTGTCAGCGCGTCCTGATCGAGATCGCCCTTCCAGTAGGATTCGAGGGCTTTTTTCAATTCACGGTCAGCGCCGATGCGCGGAAAACCAAGTGTGTGGGCCAGAGCCATGGTGAGTTTCTCCTTGTAAAAGATGGCCCTATTGTCGACAGCCAACCCAACATGAGACAAACTCAACCTTTTCTTGTTGATCACAAGTTTTCCTCATGGAGGCGCCAGTGCTTGAAATCCGTCATCTGAAGACCCTGCACGCCTTGCGCGAAGCCGATAGCCTGGTCGATGCCGCCGACCGTCTACACCTGACCCAGTCGGCGCTGTCCCACCAGTTCAAGGAGCTGGAAGAGCGCATGGGCATGCCGCTGTTCGTGCGCAAAACCAAACCGGTGCGTTTCACCAGCGCCGGTTTGCGCCTGCTGCAACTGGCCGACGCCACCCTGCCGTTGCTGCGCGGTGCCGAGCGCGATATCGCGCGGCTGGCGGGTGGCACTGCCGGGCGCTTGCACATGGCAATCGAGTGTCACAGTTGCTTCCAGTGGCTGATGCCGACCATCGACCAGTTCCGCGATGCCTGGCCGGAAGTTGAACTGGACCTGGCGTCGGGTTTCTCCTTCGCACCGTTGCCAGCCCTGGCCCGTGGCGATCTGGATCTGGTGGTGACCTCCGATCCGCTGGAAATCGCCGGCATCACGTATGTGCCGCTGTTCACTTATGAAGCGATGCTCGCGGTGGCCAATCAGCACCGTTTGGCGAGCAAGGCGTATATCGTGCCGGAAGATTTGCTGACCGAGACCTTGATCACTTACCCGGTGGAGCGTGATCGGCTGGACATCTTCACCCGCTTCCTCGAACCGGCCGACATCGAACCGGCCCAGGTCCGCACCTCGGAACTGACGGTGATGATGATGCAACTGGTGGCCAGCGGCCGCGGCGTGTGCGGCATGCCGCACTGGGCACTGCATGAATACAGCTCACGGGGCTATGTGAAGGCCAAGCGGCTGGGTGAGAAAGGGTTGTTTGCGACGTTGTACGCGGGGATTCGCGCGGACATGCTGGATGCGCCGTACATGCGTGATTTTCTGCTGACGGCGAAAGACACGTCGTTTTCTACTCTGGATGGGGTCAGCGCGGTTCGATAGCCGATACGGTCCCTGTGGCGAGGGGACTTGTCCCCGTTGGGCTGCGAAGCGGCCCTAAAACCTGCGAGCGCGATTTGCCTGAAAGAATGCCGGGGAGCGCTTCGCACTCCAACGGGGACAAGTCCCCTCGCCACAAAAAGCCGTCATCCCTCAGAGTCGGAGGAGATCTCGCGCCACATGTGGATCTTGTCGAAGTAGTCTTCGCCCACCCGCACCGCCATCGGTTCCAGGCCGAACTGGATGAAGCCGCACCGCTGGTACAGGTTCAACGCCGCTTCATTGCCCGCGGTGACGGTCAGCTGAATCAGCCTCAGGCCCTTGTGGGTTTGCGCCTCGGCCAACACCGCCTGCACCAGTTGATAACCGAGCCCGCGCTGACGGACCTTACCGGACACGTACATGCCAAACAGCGTCGCCTTGTGCCGGGCCTTTTCACGAGGTTCGAAGGCAAGGCCGACGATGCCCGCCAATTGCCCTTCCTCAAATGCGCCGAACACCACATCCAGCTTGCTGGTCAGGCGCGACTCCCACCAGCTCAGCGGCATCGTCGCGCGCTCGCGCACGCTGGAGGTGAACGCCTGGGGATGCAAGTCGTAGGCTTCGAGCATCAGTGCCCGATAGTCCAGGGCATGGCTGGCATCAAGCTGCTCAATCCACATGTTCACGCCGCCCTTCGTTGCTCAAGCATCAGCCGCACCGCCAGCGCCGACAGCACGAACCCCATGAAATAGCGTTGCACCGCCAGCCAGGTCGGATTGTTGACGAACCAGGACGCGATGCCTGCCGCAAACACCGCGATCAACAGGTTGACGCAGAAACTGACGCTGATCTGGGTCAAACCGAGAACCACGCTCTGGGTGAACACAGAGCCATGCTCAGGCGTGATGAACTGTGGAAACACCGACAGGTAAAACACTGCGATTTTCGGGTTCAGGGCACTGGTCAGAAAACCCATGGTGATCAGTTTGCGCGACGAATCCGGTGGCAACTGCTGCGCTTCGAACGGCGATCGCGCCCCCGGTTTGACCGCCTGCCAGGCCAGCCATATCAGGTACAGCGCACCGGCCCACTTCAACACTTCATAGGCCATCGGCACCGCCAGGAACACCGCCGTCAGACCCGCCGCTGCGGCGAACAGATGCACGAAGAATCCCGCGACCACACCGAGCAACGAGGTCACCCCGGCCCTGCGGCCCTGGCAGATCGAACGGGAGATCAGGTAGATCATGTTCGGCCCCGGTGTCAGTACCATCAGCAACGCGGCAGCGGCGAAGATCAGCAAGTCTTGAAGCGGAATCATGGGCAATCCTTGGTCCGTGAATAATCAGGCGATCGCGGTCAGCGAGGCTCGATAAAACGGCAGGATCAGGTCCCGTGTCAATGGCGCCAGGGTGACATTTCCGTCAGTCGCCGGGTCGATCCAGCGCACTTCTTCGATCTCCGCAGCCGGGGATACGTCTGAATCGATCGTAAGTTGGAAGAGTTCGGCCTGTACGATAAATCCCGGCTCGTTGGCGGCCGGTGCCGAGAATTGCCCTAGATAGATCGCGTGCGCCGGATCAATGACCAATCCCAGCTCTTCATCCAGTTCACGGACCAGCGCACAGGCCGGTTGTTCATGGGCCTCGATCTTGCCACCCGGTTGCATGAAGGCCTCGGTGCCGCGCTTGCGAACCAGCAGGGTACGACCGTCGGGACCGATCAACAGGGCGGCGGCGATGCGGATGATGCGGGGTGAAGCGGCGGATGAAGGGGTCATGAATAAGGATTGGCCTTGGCTAAAAGGCGCAAGGATCACATGTGTATCGGTGCGTCGTCACGCCGAAAAATCTCTGGCAGAGCAGTGCCCGCCCCTTGTAGGAGCGAGCTTGCTCGCGATGATCGTCAACGATAACGCTGTAGGCCTGGCAGCCCGCAGCATTCTCTGGTTTATCGCGAGCAAGCTCGCTCCTACAGGGGATCAGTGCAACGCCGGGGAAGCCTGACCTGCCTCCAGGAGAGCGACCTCCACATCCTCCGGCACCTTCACAAAAATGCTGTATTTCGCCCCCTCCATGGCTTCGAATGCGATCAGTTTTTCCACCAGCGGTCCGTTCAACACCTTGCCGGCATTGAGCAGCAGCATGCCGTTGTCGGCATTGAGGTTGCGCGCCAGGATCATCCCCGCTGCCAATTCCCGGGTGGTCATGACCTTGACCGTCGGATCGGCCAGTGAAACATCGCTCAGGTAGGCGGCACACACCTGAATGAAATCCTCCACCATCCCGGGGTCGTAGAGTTTTCCGGCATAGCTGCGGATATACACCAGCGCCTCATCACTGTTCATTTGCCGTTCCAGGATCAACCCGCGCTGCAACTCGATGAAATCCACTGCCAGTTTCAACAGCCGAGAACCGACCGGTATCGCCTCGCCCTTGAGCCGGTCGGGGAAACCGCTGCCGTCCCAACGCTCCTGATGGTGAAGAATCAGACGGGCGGCATCCTTCATCGGGTCGAGCGTCATCAACAGCGATTCGCTTTGTTTCGGGTAATTGCGATAACGCTCACGATCATTGTGATGCAACAGGTCCGCGGGGGCGGTCATCATGCTGTCGGTCCAGCTCAGCTTGCCGATGTTGTAGAGCGCCGCCGCCATGGTCAGGTCGCGACTGGTGCCTTCATCCAGGCCATGGAGCTTGCAGTACACCCGCACCAGCTCGATGATCTGGCGGTTGGTCTGTTTGGCCGGCGGCATGCGCAGGTTGGCCAGCAGCGAGAACATCTCGGTGCCGGTGACGTAGCTGTGCTTGAGCTCTTCGTAGGCCAGGTCGAGCATGTCGGCGGTCTGCTGCAGTTCTGCGGTGCGGGAGGCGACACGTTTGTCCAGGGTGATATTGAGCTGCTTCAATTTCTCGTTCTGATCCCACGTTTCCTGCACCAGACGCAACCGTTCACGCTCGGAATGCTGATACGCGAGTGATTGTCGCAATATCAGCAGCATTTCCTCATCGTGCCAGGGTTTGCTGATGTAACGGTGAATCTGCCCGTCATTGATGGCCTTGATAATGGCCGAGGGGTCGGCATAACCGGTCAGCATGATCCGGACGGCATCGGGATAACGCTGGTGGATGTGGGCCAGCAGCGTGGCACCGTCCATGTTGGGCATTCGAGCATCGCTCATCACCAGGTCGATCGGCTGTTGCGCCATGATTTCCAGGGCCTGGGCGCCGCTGGTGGCCAGCAGCACCTCATAGGGCTGGCTGCGTAACAGGCGACGCAGGCTGTTGAGGATGGATTCCTCATCATCGACCAGCAGCACCTTGGGTTTATAGGTGGACTTCGTGGGGAGTTGCTCTTCCATGGCATTACCTCAGGCTAAAACGGTACAGCGTCATGTCGGGAACCGGGCAAACATCCCCTATTGCCGGATCCTGAGCTACAGGCTAGATGATTTTCGCCCCGTCACCGCAATGATTCGTTTCAGTCAGTTGCGCGAAGTCGCTTCCGGGCGACTATGCTCAGTTCACTCGGATCCATAATCTGTACGTTCGGCCAGGTGGTCAGGGAAAAGGATGACCCTTATGAACACTGTGCATCAAACTGCTGCCGGTCCAGGGAAATGGCGATGAATACGCTGCTGGCGCGGACCAACCGGCGGATTCTCATCGTCGACGACACGGCTTCGATCCATGAGGACTTCATCAAGATCCTCAGCCCGCCCTCATCCGATGACGACAGCCTGACCAGTGCTGAACAAGCCCTGTTCGGCACAGCGGTGACGGCCACACTCCAGCGTTTCGTACTCGATTCGGCATTCCAGGGCCTCGAAGCACTGAACAAGGTCGAAACGGCCCTGGCCAACGACATGCCCTACGCGATGGCGTTCATCGACATGCGCATGCCACCGGGCTGGGACGGCCTGGAAACCATCGAACGCCTGTGGCAAGTCGATCCCAAGCTGCAAGTGGCGCTGTGCACGGCCTACTCCGACTATTCCTGGGAAGACATCGACGAACGCCTGGAGCTGGGCGACCGTCTGCTGATTCTCAAGAAACCGTTCGATGCCATCGAAATCCGCCAGATGGCCAGCGCGCTGACCGCCAAGTGGCAAATGACCGAAGATGCGGCGCTGAAGATGTCGCTGCTCGAGCAAGCGGTGGAGGAGCGCACCCGGGAACTGTCCGATGCCAACATCATTGTGCAGAACAGCCCGACCATCCTGTATCGACTGCGGGGCGAGCCGTCGTTTCCGTTGATGTACATCTCGCACAACATCACCAAATACGGTCATGTCGCGGCGAAACTGGTCGCCTCGGCCAATTGGGCCCGCGAGTTGATCCATCCCGAGGATCAACCGAAGGTCGACACCGCCATGGCCCGGGTGCTGGACCGCCATGCTGCAGGCGCCTCCATCGAATTCCGGATGCGCACAGGCAACGGTGACTGGCGCTGGGTGGAAAACCGCTACATTCCGGTACGCGACGACGAAGGCCGCCTGCTGGAAGTCGAAGGCATCATCATCGACGTCACCGAACGCAAGGTAGCCGAGGAGAAAATCTTCCTGCTGGCACGCACCGACGGACTGACCGGGCTGGCCAACCGCGCCACGCTGATCGAGCGGCTGCACCAGGCCTTCGCCGCCGCACGTCGCGGCGCGACACCGTTCGCCATGTTTTATCTGGACCTGGACCACTTCAAACGCATCAACGACACCCTCGGCCACCCGGTGGGCGACCTGTTGCTGCAAGAAGTGGCCCGGCGCATCAAGGCCTGCGTGCGGGAAAACGATGTGGTCGCCCGCCTCGGCGGCGACGAGTTCGCGATCCTGCAACTGGACGTCAGCGACCCGACCCACTCTGCCGCCCTCGCCACCAAGGTCCGCGATGCGCTGGTGCTGCCCTACTCCCTGGCCGGCAACGATATACGGGTATCGGTCAGCATTGGCATCAGCAGTTACAGCCCGACCATCACCAGTGCCGACGGCATGTTGACCCAGGCTGACATGGCGCTTTATCGCTCCAAGGAAAAGGGCCGCAACCAGTACCACTTCCACTCCGAGGAGATCAATCAGGAGGTGGTCGAGCGCATGACCATCGCCAGCGAATTGAGAGAGGCCATCGAACACAGTGAACTCGAACTGCGTTACTGGCCGGAAGTGGACCTGAGCAGCGGCAAGATCCTCGGGATGGAAGCGCAGGTCACCTGGAATCACCGCGATCGTGGTTTGCTGGAAGCTCCGGCGTTCCTGCCCGCCGCCGAAAAGACCGGCACGATCATCGCCCTCGGTCATTGGGTGCTGGATCGAGCCTGCCGGCAGATGCGCCAGTGGCGTGACGAGGGTGTCGCGCCACCGGTGATTGCGATCAAGCTGTCCCTGGCCCAGCTCAAGAGTGGCCCCGAACTGATCTATGACGTGCTGCGCACCACCGCGCGCTGGGAACTCTGCGCCGGGGACCTGCGGTTTGACGTCACCGAAGCGACGCTGGCCCAGACCAAGTGGACCCACAACGACGTGTTGCCACGCTTGCGTGATCTGGGGGTGAAGATCGCCATCGACGACTTCGGCACCGAGTATTCCTCGTTCGATTACCTCAAGACCTACCAGGTCAATCACCTGAAACTCGCCCAGGCCTTCATCGACACAGCCGCTCGCGATCCGTCCAGCGCCAACACCTTGCGCGCCATCATCAACTTCGCTCGGGACGTCGGGATCGGCATCATCGCCGAAGGCGTCGAAACCCAGGAACAGCGCAGTTCACTGATGGCCACCGGGTCTCCGATGAACGCCCAGGGTTATTACTTCAGCAAGGCCGTCAGCAGCCAGCAGGCCGCCGAGTTGCTGAAAGCCGGAAGAATCATGCCATCCACGGAGGACAAAGGATGAAAGCGCCTTTCGTGCGGACCAACCGGCGCATCCTGATCGTCGACGACACGCCTTCGATTCATGAGGATTTCCGCAAGATCCTCGGCCCCGAAACCGAAGACGAACAGAGCCTGGCTGGCACTGAAGCAGCACTGTTCGGCACGCCGCAGAATGATCGGCAGACGTTCCAGCTCGACTCGGCCTATCAGGGTCAGGAAGCCCTCGAGCTGGTAAAACGCGCATTGGCCGAAGGTCACCCTTACGCCCTGGTGTTCACCGACATGCGCATGCCGCCCGGCTGGGACGGGCTGGAAACCATCGAACAACTGTGGAAGGCCGATCCGCACCTGCAAATCGCCTTGTGCACGGCGTATTCGGATTACACCTGGGAAGCCATGGCCGAACGGCTGGAGTTTGGCGATCAGATGCTGGTGCTGAAAAAACCTTTCGACAGCCTGGAAATCCGCCAGATGGCCAGCGCCCTGACTTGGAAATGGCAGATGGCTCAGGACGCGGCGATGAAGGTGCTTAGCCTGGAGCAAACCATCGAAGCGCGGGTTCACGAATTGCTCAAGGTGTCTCATTTGTTGCAGTACGACGTGTTGACCGAGTTGCCCAACAGCACGTTGCTGGGTGACCGGCTGAACCAGTCGCTGGCGTTGTCCCGACGCCATGACAAGCAACTGGCGGTGATGTTTCTGGGGCTTGATCGCTTCAAGCGCATCAACAATGCACTCGGCCATCCGGCCGGTGACGAAATGTTGAAACAGGTCAGCCGCAATCTGGTGGCCACCGTGCGCGAGTCCGATTCGGTGTTTCGCTACGGCTCCGACGAATTCGTGGTGATCCTCGCCGATATCCGCCACCCCCAGCAGACAAAGGGCATCGCCGACAAACTCTTGAACGCTATCCGCGCCCCCCTGCACATCGCCGGGCATGACCTGAGCGTGACCGCGAGCCTGGGCATCAGCATTTATCCCGATGACGGTTTCGACGCCATCGAGCTGATCAAGAAAGCCGAAACCGCGATGCGCAACATCAAGGAAAGCGGTCCGAACGATTTCAGTTTTTTCATCGACGAAATGAACCAGCGTGCACGGGATCAGCAAAGTATCGAGACCGGCATTCGCCTGGCGCTGGAGCGCAATGAGTTTGTCCTGCATTACCAACCCAAACTGGATCTGGGCAGTGGCCAGGTGGTCGGTGCCGAGGCCTTGATCCGCTGGCAAAAGCCGGGGCACGGCCTGGTCTATCCATCGGCGTTCATCGGGGTCGCCGAGGACAGCGGCCTGATCGTCCCGCTGAGCAAATGGGTGTTGGCCCAGGCCTGCCGACAAGCGTGTGCCTGGCAGGCCCGAGGGCTGCCAAAAATCTGCATGTCGGTGAACATGTCAGCCATCGATTTCCGTCAGCAGGATTTTGTCGATGGCATCGAACAGATCCTCGAACAGACGGGCCTGGAGCCGTCCTTGCTGGAGCTGGAAATCACCGAAGGCGTGTTGATGCAAAACATCGAGACCACCGTCAATTCCCTGAACCGGCTCAAGGCGCTGGGTGTGCGTCTGGCCATCGATGACTTTGGCACCGGCTACTCCAGCCTGAGTTACTTGCAGCGCTTTCCGATCGATGTGCTGAAAATCGACCAGTCGTTCATTCGCGGCTTGAGCAACGACAGCAACGACGCCGCGCTGGTCAGCGCCATCATCAGCCTGGGGCGCAGCCTCAAGCTGACCATCATCGCCGAGGGCGTGGAAACCCTCGAACAACTGAATTTCCTCAGAGCCCATCAATGCGAGGAAGGTCAGGGCTACTACTTCAGCAAAGCCGTGGAACCGGACAGCTTCGTCCAGTATCTGTGGTCCGTGAAGCCTGCTCCATTTACCGCCACGTGAACGATGCGTAACGACACATGGGCTATTAGCCAAGGAATCATCAGATGTCGCCATCCATTCACCACCTGCTCCTGGTGCCGCTGTTCGGATTTTGTCTGAGCGCGGGCGCCGCGCCACTGGATGAACCGCTTAAACCGCTGCCCCCGGCGCCACAACAAAACCCGCTGCGGGTCGAACTCGGTCGCCAGTTGTTCAATGAACCGCGCCTGTCGGTCAACAACACGCTGTCCTGCGCCAGTTGCCATCGTCTGGAAAAAGGTGGTGCCGATACCCAGGCGTTTTCCATGGGCTTCAACGGTGTGCCAGTGACGATCAACACTCCCAGCGTGTTCAACGCCACCCTGAATTTCAGGCAGTTCTGGAACGGCCGCGCCGACACTCTGGAAACCCAGGTCCATGCAGTGGTGCAGAGCCCCAGCGAAATGGGCAGCAACTGGGAACATGTGGTGCAAGTGCTGTCCGCCGACCCGGCGTACCACAGCGCATTCGGCAACGCCTACCCGGACGGCGTGACCATGCACAATGTGCAAAACGCCCTGGCCACGTACGAACGTACGCTGCTCAGTAGCAACTCGCGGTTTGATCAATACCTGCTGGGCGACACCGACATCCTCACGCTCGAGGAAAAGTACGGTTACCAGCGTTTCAAGGACTACGGCTGCATCGCCTGCCACCAGGGCGTGAACATCGGCGGCAACATGTTCCAGAAGTTCGGCGTCATGGGCGATTACTTCAAGGTTCGCGGCAACCCGACCGAGACCGATCTGGGTCGCTATCTGGTGACCAAGGATGAAGACGACCGCAACGTGTTCAAGGTACCGAGCCTGCGCAATGTCGCGGTGACCGCTCCGTATTTTCACGACGGTTCGGCCAAGACCCTCGAAGAGGCGGTGGACGTGATGTTCAAGTTCCAGCTCGGGCGCATTCCTTCCGCCGAGGACAAGTTCCTGATCATCCAATTCCTCAAGACGTTGACGGGTGAATGGGGAGGCAAGCCTTTATGAAAATGTCTAACCGTCGCAACCTGGCATTGCTGGGCATCGTCGCCGTGATGCTGGCCTCGACGCTGGCGTTCCTGTACCTGAAATCGAACTCGAACGAGACGTCGACCTACGCTGAATCCCGTGACCTGATCGGGCGGATCAAACAGCTGAACGCGCAATGGGAAACCGAGATCCTCAAGGCCAGGATCGCCACCAACCACAACTACGATCCGCTGGTCACGCCGCTGACCGAGATAACGCAGTTGTGGGAGCGGTTTGACACCATGGAATCGAACCACGGGCGCAACGACTCGCCGATCTGGCGCGCCAGCCATGATGCGTACCTGACCGCCATCCAGGAAAAGACCCGGTTGGTGGAGCAGTTCAAGTCCCACAACGCCGTGCTGCGCAACTCACTGGCGTTCCTGCCCACCGCCGAGGACGACATTCAGGAGCAACTGGCCCGGTTGGTCGATGGCGATAAACTGCAACTGCAGAACATCGCCAACGACACTTACGATCTGCTGCTCAGCAGCCTGGCGTTCGCCCAGGTCACCTCCGACGACAGGGCCGCCGACATTCTGGTCGGACTGAACAAACTGGCGGTGAACAAGTTGCGACTGCCCGAACAGTTTCACAACCCGATCGATATTTTAAGCAACCACATTTCGCTGATTCTGCGCGAACAGCCGGTGGTCAACCGCTTGCTGGAAAACATCGAAGCGATTCCCGTCGCCGAGCGCCTGGACGATATCACCAGCCTGTTGAACACGGACCAGCAACAGGCCGATGTGGTCGAGCAGCGCTATCACTTTTACATGCTGGTGTTCTCTGTGCTGCTGGTCCTGTTGCTGGTGTACCTGGCGATTCACCTGATGCGCAGTTTCACCACCATCAATCGCGTCAACAAGGCCCTGAAAACCGCCAATGACGAACTGGAACTGCGCGTGGAAGAACGCACCCGCGAACTCAAGGACACCCAGAGCGAACTGCTCGACACCGCACGCCAGGCCGGCATGGCCGAGATCGCCACCAATGTGCTGCACAACGTCGGCAACGTGCTTAACAGCGTCAACATCTCGGCCGATCTGGTCAGCCGCAAACTGCGCGCCAGCAAGGCCCAGGGATTGGGCAAGGCGATGCAACTGATCAACGAACACCCCGGCGACCTCGGCACCTTCCTGACCCAGGACGACAAAGGCAAATTGCTGCCGGGCTACCTCAATCAACTGGTGGAAGCCATCGCCCTCGAGCAACAAAGCATGACCGACGAACTCGCGCAGTTGAGCAAAAGTGTCGACCACATCAAGGACATCGTCTCCACCCAGCAATCCTACGCGGGCGCCAACAGCCTGATGGAGCCGCTGCACATCAGCGAATTGCTCGAGGACGCCCTGCGCATGAACGCCGGCGCGCTGACCCGGCATCACGTCACGGTGGTCAAGGAGTACGGCGAGGTGCCGCAGGTCATGGGCGATAAACACCGCTTGCTGCTGATCCTGATCAACCTGATCAGCAACGCCAAATACGCCATGTCCGACCTCAGCAACCGCCCGCGGCAAATGACCCTGGGGGTCAAAATCGTCGACGACGCGACGCTGCAAGTCAGCGTCAAGGATGACGGTGAAGGCATCGCTGCGGAAAACATGACGCGCATCTTTGCCCACGGTTTTACCACGCGCAAGGAAGGTCATGGCTTCGGCCTGCACAGCTGTGCACTGGCCGCCATCGAAATGAACGGCCACCTCACCGCCCACAGCGACGGGCCGGGCAAGGGTGCGCAGTTCACCCTGCAGATCCCGCTGAAACCTGTCACGGAGGTAGCATGAGCGAACAGTCGAACCGGCGCATTCTGCTGATCGACGACACACCGTCCATTCATGAGGATTTCCGCAAGATCCTTACGCCGACGCCGGTGCCGACTGTCGAGCTGGACGCGATGGAAGCGGCGCTGTTTGGCAGTGAAGTGAAATCCACCCGGGCCCTGTTCGAGCTGGATTCGGCGTATGGCGGGCAAGAGGGCCTGGGCAAACTCAAGGACGCCTTGCAGGCAAACCATCCCTACGCGCTGGCCTTCGTCGACATGCGCATGCCGGAGGGCTGGGACGGCGCGCAAACCATCGAGCATTTGTGGCAGGAAGACCCGCGTCTGCAAGTGGTGGTGTGCACCGCGTATTCCGACTATTCGTGGGATGAACTGCTGGACCGGTTACAGGCCCATGACCGGCTGCTGATTCTGAAAAAACCGTTCGACAACATTGAAGTCCAGCAGATGGCCAACACGCTGCTGACCAAATGGGACATGACCGAACGGGCCTTGGTGCAGATGAGCCACCTGGAGCATCTGGTGGACCAGCGCACGACCCAATTCAAACAGGCCAGCGAGGCGTTGCAGCGGGAAATCGACGAGCGCAAACAGCTTGAAACGCAACTGGTGCAATCGGAAAAACTCGCGTCACTGGGGCAACTGGCGGCGGGTGTCGCCCATGAAATCAATAACCCCATCGGCTTCATTTCCTCCAACCTCGGCACCCTCGATGGCTATTTCAAACAGCTGCAGGAAATGCTCGATGCCTATCGAGACGCGGAAGAGGCGATTGGTTCCAGCGAGCTGGTCGAGCGTTTGAAACAGCTTCGTGACCGGGTCGAGCTGGAGTTCCTGCGCGACGACATTCCGCTGCTGATCAAGGAGTCCAAGGACGGCATCAGCCGCGTCGGGCAGATCGTCAAGGACCTGAAGGACTTCTCGCGGGTGGACTCCAACCAGGAGTGGCAGTGGGCAAACCTGCAGCAAGGCATCGAATCGACACTGAACATCGTGGCCAATGAACTGAAGTACAAGGCCGATGTGGTGAAGGACTATCAGGCCCTGCCCGACATCGAATGCCTGCCGTCGCAAATCAACCAGGTGATCATGAACCTGATCGTCAATGCGTCGCAGGCCATCGGCCCGGAACGCGGCATCCTCACCCTGCGCACCGGGTCTGAGGGGGAAACCGTATGGATCGAAGTCGCCGACACCGGCGCCGGCAACCCGCCGGACAGCCTGCAGAAAATTTTCGATCCGTTCTTCACCACCAAGCCGGTGGGCCAGGGGACAGGGCTGGGGTTGTCCCTGTCCTATGGCATCGTGAAGAAACATGGGGGGGATATTTCGGTGGTGAGTGAAGTCGGGGTGGGCAGCACTTTCCGTGTTGAATTGCCGATCCACCAATCAAAACCGGCAGCCTGAACACCAATCAAAATGTGGGAGCGAGCCCTTGTGGCGAGGGAGCTTGCTCCCGCCGGCCGATCCGCGTCCGGGCGAAGCAGTCGCAAAGCTTTTGGGGCCGCTTCGCGACCCAGCGGGAGCAAGCTCCCTCGCCACAAGGGCTCGCTCCCACAGGGTTCTTCACCAGTCCGGTGGTTATGTAGCCTCCTGAAAATCCATCTCCGGTGGCTGACGACGGAATCCGCCCGTCAGCACCGCCAGGTACACCACGCCAATCGCCAGCCAGCTCAGCCCCAGATAGATCGCAAGGTGATCGAGGCTGACCATCAGCCACAAGTCCGCCACCAGACCGATGAACGGGAAGATCAGGAACAGCACCCACTCACGCAACCCCTTTTTCTCGCCGCCGATCCAGTAGTGAAAGATCACCGACAGGTTCACCAGGCTGAACGCCAGGAACGCGCCGAAGTTGATGAACGAGGTCGAGGTGGTGACGTCCAGTTTCAGCGCCAGCAACGCCACGACTGCGCACAACAGGATGCTGTTGATCGGCGTGCCGAAGCGTTCGTGCAAGGTGCCGAAAAACGATTTCGGCAGCACACCGTCGCGGCCCATGGCATACAGCAGCCGCGAGCCACTGGCCTGAGCCGACAGACCCGACGCGAACTGACCAACGATCAGGCCGATCAAAAAGATCGACACGAACAGGTCGCCACCGATATTGCGGGCAATTTCATAGGCCGCCGAGTCGACGCTGTCGAACTGGAACGACGGATGCGCGATCTGCACGAAGTACGACACGCCGACGAAGATCAGCCCGCCGATCAGGGTAATCAGCATGATCGCCCGCGGGATGGTGCGGCGCGGGTCGCGGGTTTCTTCGGTCAGGGTGCTGACCGCGTCGAAACCGAGGAACGAGTAACAGGCGATGGCGGCACCGCTCATGATCAGCGGCATCTGCATGTCGCCGTTGAAGAACGGCTTGATCGACCACAACGGCGTGCTCGCATCGCCGCCGACGTAGTGCACACACAGCGCAACGAAGGCGATCAGCACCAGGAACTGCACCAGCATCAGCAAGGCGTTGATGCCATTGGCCAGTTTCAGGCCGACGATGTTGATCGCGCTGGTGATGCCGATGAACGCCAGTACCCAGACCCACTGCGGCACTGCCGGGAACGCGGAGTTGAGGTACGCCGCGCCGATCAGCCAGATCGCCATCGGCAGGAACAGGTAATCGAGCAGCACTGCCCAACCGGCGATGAAACCGAGTTTCGGGCTGATCGCCTTGCGCACATAACTGTAAGCCGAGCCGGCCACGGGGAATGCCGAGGCCATTCGGCCGTAACTCATGGCGGTGAAGAACATCGCCACCAGCGCCGCGAGGTACGCGGCCGGCACCATGCCGGCGGTGGATTGAGCGAGGATGCCGAACGTGCCGAGCACAATGATCGGCGTCATGTAGGCGATGCCAAACAGCACCACCGACCCTAATGAGAGGGTGCGTTGCAAACGAGCCATGAGCGACTACTCCGAATTTTATTGGATTTATGGCAGAGCCGAGTTCGGCGCAAATTACGGGTGTTGCGTTGTTATTCTTGGGTCAACGGTCAAACAGGTGTGTCGTCTGTAAGGGCCCTATCGCGAGCAGGCTCGCTCCCACATTTGATCTCGGGCGTTCACAAAACCAATGTGGGAGCGAGCCTGCTCGCGATAGGGCCAGTCAGAGCAATGCAACATCCGGATCAGCGCGCAGGAATCAGCAACTCCCGAAGCCCACTGGCATGTTCGACGAGCTCCCCCGGCAACTTCAGCCGCTGATCATCCAGATACCGATAATCCTGCCGCGCCGCCGTCAGCTGATTCAGGTCCAGTTCAACCGCAAACCGCCCTTCCTCCCGCCCGGCCTCAAACAACAACGTGCCCAGCGGATTCACCAGCGCACTGCCGCCGGCAAACAACAACCCGCCATCACCCTCTTCCACCCGGTTGACCATCAGCGCAAACGCCTGGTTTTCCTGGGCGCGGGCCATGATGGCGGTGCGGTGAGTCGGGCCGTACGGGTCCATGTTGCCGTTGGTGACGATCAGCAGTTCGGCGCCGAGTTGCGCCAGGGCGCGGGCGGTTTCCGGGAATTCGATGTCATAGCAAATCAGCAGGCCGACCCGCACGCCGTTCCACAGGCACGTGGCGTAGCGGTCACCCGGCTCGTACACACCGCGGTCCGACGCCCACAGGTGCGTCTTGCGATATTTCAGCGCGATGCCTTCAGGGGTGATCAGCAGCGTGGTGTTGAAAAAGCGACCGTTGTCGTTCTCGGCCGTACCGATTACCACGGCGATGTTGCGCTCGCGGGCAGCGGCGACGATCGCGCTGACGGTGGGGCCGTTCAGCGACTCGGCAACCGCCGCCACCGTCTCGGCCGACGGGAAGCCCATCAAATGGCTTTCCGGAAACATGATCAACTGCGTGTCGGCCGCGCAGGCAGCAATCGCCGCCAGCGCACGTTCGAGGTTGTAAGCCGTGTCGTTGTCACGGCCCGCCAATTGGGCGAGTTCGACCTTCATGGGTAGTCCTTGTTCTAGTGGCCGGGCGGCAGAAAGATTGCCCGGCCGGTGTCTGTGCGCCAGTATGCGCAGCAAGCAACCGGCCAGGGAATCACGCGGCCGGGGTAACCCGATAGGGGTAGACCCATGACACTCTCGTTAGACGACATCACCTGGCACCGTTCGGTCGGGCAACTGATCGACGCCCTGGACAAGCCCAATTTCTGGACGCAGCTGGTGCGCCTGCTGGATCAGTACGTGACCTTCGACAGTTGGGTGGCGCTGCTTTTCAGCACCGATCAGCACCCGCAAGTGTTCGCCGAATGCCCGGGCGAGGACGGCAGCCCCGATCAGTTGTTCCAGGATTACCTGCGCGGTTTGTACCTGCTCGACCCGTTCTACATCGCCTGCCGCGAGCAGTCGCGCACCGGGCTCTATCGCCTGTCGGAAGTGGCGCCGGAGCATTTCGAGCTGACCGAGTATTACCAGCGCTACTTTCGTCTGAATGTGGTGGCCGACGAAATCCAGTTCAATTGCCAGCTCGAAGGCGACCGTACGCTGTGCCTGTCGCTGGGCAGCAAGCAGCGTTTCAGCGGTCAGCAGATCGCCTTGCTGTCGTTGATCCAGCCGTGGGTGCTCGGCCTGTTGCGCCAGCGCCTGCCTTACGAAATCAACGAAGTCGTGGCCCTCGCGCCGGCGCCGGTCCAGGGTGACTGGCGGGTTCAGCTGGAAGCCTCGGTGCAGCAACTCAAAGGCGCGCAACTGACCGCTCGCGAGCTGGACGTCGGGCGTTTGATGCTCAGCGGTTGCTCCAGTAAAGAAATCGCCCGTAAGCTGGAAATCTCTGTTGAAACCGTGAAAGTCCATAAGAAACACATGTACAGCAAGCTGGGAATCAAGTCCCAGTCCGAGCTGTTTTCGATTTTTCT
This sequence comes from Pseudomonas sp. LBUM1651, assembly GCF_059716135.1. Lineage (NCBI taxonomy): Bacteria > Pseudomonadati > Pseudomonadota > Gammaproteobacteria > Pseudomonadales > Pseudomonadaceae > Pseudomonas > Pseudomonas sp. LBUM1651. The sequence goes on from NZ_CP166805.1 coordinate 4,997,470, forward strand.
CCAGGCCCAAAATGCCTGACACAGTGCATTTCTGTAGGAGCCGAGCTTGCTCGCGAAGGGGCCATCACACTCAACATTGATGTTGGCTGACAGACCGCCATCGCGAGCAAGCTCGGCTCCTACAAGGATCTCTGTGGTCACAAACGAGTCCGAACCCAAGGAAACCGTATGAGCCTGTCACTCCTGAGCCGCTACGCCTTCTTTGCCGCTTGCGTGATCTTCACCCTCGCCAGCCTGCCCTTGCTGGAACACGACTGGCTCTGGCCGATCACCGCCGTCACCGGCGTGCTCAGCCTGATCGGCCTGTTCGATCTGCTGCAAAGCCCCCACGCCGTGCGCCGCAACTACCCGATCCTCGGCAACATCCGCTATCTGGTGGAAGGCATTCGTCCGGAAATCCGCCAGTACCTGCTCGAATCCGACAGCGACGCCCTGCCCTTTTCCCGGGCCCAGCGTTCACTGGTCTACTCGCGCGCCAAGAATGAAAGCGCCGACAAACCCTTCGGCACGTTGATCGACGTGTATCAGTCGGGTTTCGAATTCATCGGCCACTCCATGCGCCCGGCACCGTTGAGTGATCCGAGCAGTTTCCGCACCCTCGTCGGTGGCCCGCAGTGCACTCAGCCGTATTCGGCATCGGTGTTCAACATCTCGGCCATGAGTTTCGGCTCCCTCAGCGCCAACGCCATTCGCGCGTTGAACCAGGGCGCCAAGCTCGGCAACTTTGCCCACGACACCGGTGAAGGCAGCATCAGCGCCTATCACCGGGAAAACGGCGGCGACCTGACCTGGGAACTCGGCAGCGGCTACTTCGGCTGCCGCACCGCAGACGGGCGCTTCGATCCGGAACGCTTCGCCGCACAAGCGCAGACGCCGCAGGTGCGGATGATCGAAATCAAGATGTCCCAGGGCGCCAAGCCCGGCCATGGCGGCATCCTGCCCAAGCACAAAGTCACCAAGGAAATCGCCGAAACCCGCGGCATCCTGATGGGCGAAGACTGCATCTCGCCGTCGCGGCACAGTGCGTTTTCCACGCCGATCGAACTGATGCATTTCATCCAGCAATTGCGTGAACTGTCCGGCGGCAAACCGGTGGGCTTCAAGTTCTGTCTCGGCCATCCATGGGAATTCATGGGCATCGCCAAGGCCATGCTGGAAACCGGCATCCTCCCGGACTTCATCGTCGTCGATGGCAAGGAAGGTGGCACCGGTGCGGCGCCTGTGGAATTTACCGACCACATCGGCGTGCCGATGCGCGAAGGTTTGCTGTTCGTGCACAACACGCTGGTGGGCCTGAACCTGCGGGACAAAATCAAACTCGGTGCCAGCGGCAAGATCGTCAGCGCCTTCGACATCGCCAGCGTGCTGGCCATCGGCGCCGACTGGGCCAACTCGGCGCGCGGCTTCATGTTCGCCATCGGTTGCATCCAGTCGCAGTCGTGCCACACCAACAAATGCCCGACCGGCGTCGCCACCCAGGACACCTTGCGCCAGCGCGCTCTGGTCGTCCCGGACAAGGCCCAGCGCGTGTTCAACTTCCACCGCAACACCCTCAAGGCATTGGCCGAAATGCTCGCCGCCGCCGGCCTCGAACATCCGTCGCAGTTGTCGGCCAAGCACCTGGTGCGGCGCATGTCGGCGACCGAGATCAAGCTGTTCTCGCAGCTGCATGTGTTCTTGAAACCGGGAGAATTGCTCACCGGTGAGGTGAATGGCGAGTTCTATTCGCGCATGTGGCAGATGGCGCGGGCGGACAGTTTTGAGCCGAATGAAATGGCAGCGGCTTGAGTCCAACGGGGGCGCTTCACCAGCGAAGCGCCTTGATCGGGGCCGGTTCCTTCATGACGATAAAACCGTAATCACCCAGCAGATAAATCCGGTAGTACTGGCGCTCCAGCAGCGCCGGATACCCCTGATACCCCACCCGCGTCGCATTGCGACGCTCCTGCTCCGCGACCACGTTAGTGATGCCCACTTTCGGCAGGTTCTCGGCCAGCATGAAAAAGTCGATGTTGAGCAGGTAGTGCAACACCGGCATCTGCTTGAACGAACCCGCGGCACCCAGCAACCAGTGATCGGAGTACGTCACCGACATGTAAATCCGCTTGGCCTCGCGCAGTTGCCGATGAGTCGCAATGTCGTGCTCAAGGCTCAACAGCGCACTGGTCGTGAAAGCTTTCTGCACCGTCAGCACCCGGCCGTAAGCGAACGACAACGACAGCATCGCCAGCAATGGCACCACCAGCAACAGCGGCAGCCGTTCATGGATCTGCGCCAGCGCCAGGTGGCTCAAGTAGAACAACAGCACCAGCAGCACGGCGAAGCCCATCAGGGTCCGGGCGCCCTCGTTAAAGTCGCGGAAAAACAGCGCGGCACCCGACACCAACAGCATCACGACCGGCAAGGTCAGCAGACACAACAGACCGATCAGGCTTTTCTTCAGTCCGCTGTCCGGACGCGCTCGCACCTGCAGTCCCACTTGAACAGCACCGGCAATGGCGCACAGCAACAGCGCGGCGAACACCCAGGCGAATCCGCCGTGAAACAGCAGCACGACTTTTTCCAGCACTCTGCCGATGTTGACGTGCAGTTGCAGCAGCGGCGCGGCGGCCCAGTTCAACAACAACGCGCGATCCTGACTCATGAACGCCACGGCACTGACGCAATACATCAGCCAGCCCATGGTGACCTGCGCCAGTTTCCAGCCGATCAACCCGCACAGCTGCGGCCAGGCTAATCGGTCATTCGCGCCTCTGAGCAGTTCCAGGCAACACAAGCCCAGAAACACATTCAGGCTGATCTGATACAGCCCCAGCGCCAGTGCAATCAGCAACGCCGGCACCAGCCATTGCCAACTGCGCGAGGGGTGACGAAAAGTGATCGCATAGATCACCGCCACCAGGCTCAACGCCATGGCGGGACCGTCATATTGATAAGACAGGTTTTGCAGAAAAAACGGGTTGTACCAAAGTGGCAGCGGCACCAGGCAACACGCAATCGTCGGCTGTGGAGAGTAATGAAACGTCAGCCGGGTCAACGCCGAGGCCATGGCCAGCGTGGCGATCAACAGGGGCAACGGAAAGATGTTCGGCGCGGCGTTGCCAAACGTCAGCAGGTTGTAGAACAGCTGGGTAAACAAGCGTCCCTGTTCCGCCCAGGCCATGCCGGCCGACAGCGAACGCCAGTTGTCATCGATGTACGGGAAGTCCGCGAGTATCAGCGGCACGACATACAGCAACGTCGCGAGCAGAAAAAACAGCCAGACCTGGCGTGGCCCGAGTTCTTTGCCGAGAAAATCGCTGAACCGGCCCATGCTAAAGCCCGAGCCGGTCTTTGCCGCCGACGATGTCTCTCACCACATAGCGCGGCCGATGCTTGGCTTCGATGTAGATCCGCCCGACGTACTCGCCGAGGATGCCGATGCCGATCAACTGCACACCGCCGAGAAACAGAATGGCGGTCATCAACGACGGGTAACCGGGGACGCTGTTGCCGAAGAAAATCTTGTCCAGGACCATGTACACCGCGTAAAGCACCGCGAAGATCGAAATGCTGCCGCCGATGTACGTCCACAAGCGCAACGGCACGGTGCTGAACGACGTCACGCCTTCGAGGGCCAGGTTCCAGAGTTTCCAGCCATTGAACTTGCTGGCACCGGCCACCCGCCCGGCTCGCTCGTATTCGACCACCGCCGTGTTGAACCCGGCCCACGACAGCACGCCCTTCATGAACAACTGGTGCTCGGGCAGTGCGCGGATCACGTTGACCACCTTGCGATCCATCAGCCGGAAATCGCCAACGTTTTCCTCTATCCGGGTGTACGAAATACGGTTCAGCACATGGTAGAACAGCGATGCGGTGTGGCGTTTCAGGTAACCATCGGCGGCACGATTGCGGCGCTTGGCGAGCACCACGTCCGCGCCTTTCTGCCATTCATCAATCAACAGGGGAATGACGCTGATCGGGTCCTGCAGATCGACATCCATGGGAATCACCGCGTCGCCGGTCGCATATTCCAGACCGGCGAACAGAGCCGGCTCCTTGCCGAAGTTGCGCGAAAAGTTGATCAGCAGCACAAGATCATCGACCTGCGCCAGCGCTTTGGCCTGCTCTGCCGTGCCATCGGAACTGCCATCGTTGATGAACACGATCTCGACCTCGCTGCCGCCAAGCCTCAACTCGCGGCGCACCGCCTGATAGAACAGGACGATCGCCTGCTCTTCGTTGAACACCGGAACGATCAGCGAAACCTTCACGTTTCACGCTCCTGAACAATGTCGTGTAACCGTTCGACAGAGGCCGTCTGCCGTCGTTCTTGCGCGCCATCGGTCTGCCGGACCAGTGGGCAGATTCCTGTTGTCCGGGGCACTTGAGACATTCAGTAATATCGGGGTTTTGCAATTGCCCACGAATCACGCCACCCTGCGCGCCGCCAATGTGCGGCGCGCAACCTGTGGCGCCTCCGTCCACTCTTAATTCAACACCCGTTCACGAGCCCGCTGTCATGACGTTTGAACGCGATCACCGAATCGACTTTTTTCGAGGCCTGGCGCTGATCTTCATCTTCTGGGATCACGTGCCCCACAACCCCCTCGGTCAAATCACCCCGCGCAACTTCGGTTTCAGCGACGCCGCCGAAATTTTCGTGTTTCTGGCCGGTTATGCAGCCGTCCTGGCCTACGGCAAAATCCTTCAGCGCGATGGTTATCTGATCGCCTGCGTGAAGATCCTGCGCCGCGCCTGGGTGCTCTACGTGGTGCATATTTTCCTGCTGGCGATGTTGATGGGCATCGTGTTCTTCGCCAACAGCCACGTGGAAACCCGGGATCTGGTGGAGGAAATGGGCATGCACCATTTCATCACCAACCCGCAGCAAGCCTTGGTGGATGAACTGCTGCTGCGCTTCAAACCGAACCTCATGGACCCGCTGCCGTTGTACATCGTGCTGCTGGCCGGATTGCCGCTGGTGTTGCCGATGCTGGTGCGCAAGGCCCGGGCGGTGGTGGCGGTGTCGTTGACGGTGTACCTGCTGGCGCCGTGGTTCGGCTGGAACCTGGCGGCTATCAAGGACGGCGTGTGGTACTTCAACCCGGTCGTCTGGCAACTGTTGTTTGTACTCGGCGGTGCCGCTGCGACTCACGGGCAGCGGCCACGGTTACCCGAGACTCGTCCGCTGCGGCGTCAGCCATTGTTCATCAGTGCGTTGATGTACGTGGTCATCACCGGCGTGATTACCGTCTCGTGGAGATGGCCGGAAATTCACGACGCGGTGATGCCGGGCTGGCTGAGCAACCTGTTGTACCCGATCAGCAAGACTGACCTGTCGCCGGTGCGGTTGCTGCACTTCCTGGCGCTGGCGTACGTCACGGCGAAACTGTTGCCGGATACCGGCTGGACGCAAAACTGGCTGGCGCAGCAATGCTGTCGCATGGGTCGTTACTCGCTGGAAATTTTCTGCCTCGGCGTGTTGTTGGCGCCCTTGGCCGATATGGTCAATGCCATGACCGACGATGCCTTTGCCATGCAGGTATTCACCGCACTGGTGGGTGCCGGGTTGATGGCGTTGCTGGGGGCGTGGCTGGAGTTCAACAAGCGATTGACCCAATCACCACAGATCGCTGCAACCTGAAATGAAAAACGGCCCCGGCCAAGTGTTGTAGGAGCGAGCTTGCTCGCGATGGTCGATAACGATAACGCGTGTTTACTGGGTAACCGCGGCGTCTATGAGTCCATCGCGAGCAAGCTCGCTCCTACAATTTCAAGCGTTACAACTTACGCAACTGAGCGCACCGCACCTTGCGACACATTGGTCGGTTGCAGCTTGAACACGTAGAACAACACCGTCAGCAACACCAGGAACGCCGGGCCTACATACAGCGCCACGCGGGTGTCCGGGAAGTACGCCATCAGGCCGACCACCAACACCAGGAACGCCAGCGCCAGGTACGAGCTGACCGGGTACAGCCACATCCTGTATTTCAGGCCGGCCCGTTCGCTGGCGCTCAGGCCTTTGCGGAATTTGAGCTGGGCCAGCAGGATCATCACCCAGGTCCAGATAGCACCGAAGGTGGCAATCGCCGTCACCCAGACGAAAACTTTCTCAGGCACCAGGTAGTTGAGCAGCACGCCCAGCAGCAAGGCGAAAATCGACAGCAGCAGCGCGCGACGCGGCACGCCGTTGTTCGAAGTCCTGGCGAAACCGGCCGGGGCCTGGCCATTCTGCGCCAGGCTGTAGAGCATGCGCCCGGTGCTGAAAATGCCACCGTTGCAAGACGACAGCGCCGCGGTGATCACCACAAAGTTGATGATGCCGGCGGCGGTCTTGATGCCCAGACGCTCGAACGTCATCACGAACGGGCTGCCCTGGGTGCCGATTTCGTTCCACGGGTAGATCGACAGAATCACGAACAACGCGCCGACGTAGAACAGCAGAATCCGCCAGAACACCGAACCAATCGCGTTGGGGATGGTTTTCTGCGGATTCTTCGCCTCACCGGCGGTCAGGCCGATCATCTCGACGCCGAGGTAGGCGAACATCACCATTTGCAGGGACATCAACACGCCTTGCACGCCGTTGGGCATGAAGCCGCCGTGGGCCCAGAGGTTGGAAATCCCCAGCGCCACACCGTCGTTACCGAAACCGAACGCGATTACACCGACGCCGCCAACCACCATCGCGATGATGGTGACAATCTTGATCAGGGCGAACCAGAATTCGAATTCACCGAAGGCTTTCACCGCGATCAGGTTGATCGAGCCCATGCTGACCAGCGCGGCCAGCGCCCAGATCCAGCGCGGTACTTCGGGGAACCAGACGCCCATGTACACCGCCACCGCGGTGATTTCCGCGACGCAAGTCACCAGCCACAGGAACCAGTAATTCCAGCCAGTCAGGAAGCCCGCCAAAGGACCGAGATAATCCTGGGCGTAACGGCTGAAGGAGCCGGCGACCGGGTTGTGCACCGCCATCTCGCCGAGGGCACGCATGATCACCAGGATCGCCAGACCGCCGATGATGTAGGACAGCATGATGGCCGGGCCGGCCATTTCGATGGCTTTGGCCGAACCGAGGAACAGGCCGACGCCGATACAGGCACCGAGCGCCATCAAGCGAATATGCCGTTCGCCGAGTTCGCGTTTAAGCGGGCCGCCTTGAGCGGTCTCGCCGTGGGGCAGGTGATTGCCGACTGGCATAGGGGTACAACCTCGTCTTGTTATTGGATATGACCACCGAGTGTCGAAGCGCTGACCGATAAGCCAATGCTTGCCTGAAACCGGCCCTGCTTCGTGGGCAGAACCGTCCTGCAGGACAAAACCTCCAGGATCAGCGGGGCGTGCAGTATAAAAAGCCGGCGGCAGAGATTTTCACTCTATAAATCACAAAATTCAGGCGTACATCTCGATAAAAATGCGACTTCAGGAGATGGATTATCTGAATTTTGTAGGATTTTCGCCATTTAGAACGGCGCCGAGTATTGCACGGTATTGGTGCAGCGTCATGCCCCTGCCTGGGCAGCATTTACCCGCCGAGATGTCTAACTCAACCATTTCAGACCAAAACTGTCCTTTGTGGCGAGGGAGCTTGCTCCCGCTCGACTGCGCAGCAGGCGCAAACCTGCAGACCGAATCATTCAGACTTCAGGGATTAGGTCTGCTTCGCAGCCCAGCGGGAGCAAGCTCCCTCGCCACAGGAATTGTGCTCCTGACTGGATCTGTCAGGACTTTCGGAATATTCACTCAGTATTTGCGGCGTCGTGTAGGTCGAGGTGTGGCTAGCGTGAATGGAAATCACTATTTCCAGGAAGCAAAGGAATGCATCCACGACCAAACTCGCACTTGCTACACCATGGACGCGTTTCAGAACAAGGCCGGGCCTATCTCATAACGGCGGTTGTGCATCAGCGCCGCCAGATCTTCACCGATTGGCAATTGGGTCGTTTGCTCGTTGCGGAACTCAAACGCGCCCATGAACAAGAATGGGTCAACTCGATAGCCTGGGTCGTCATGCCGGACCACTTTCATTGGTTGGTGCAACTTGAGCAGTGCACTTTGGCGCAACTCATGCCGGCAACCAAGTCACGCAGCACGCTCACAATCAACCGTGCGTTAAACCGCGAAGACGCTTTCTGGCAAACCGGCTATCACGACCGGGCAATCCGTGATGGCGAAGATCTTCGTCCGATCGCTCGCTACATAATTGCCAATCCTCTTCGGGCAGGACTGGTCGAGAAAATCGGCGATTACCCCCTCTGGGATGCTTGTTGGCTCTAATCAACAGACTCCACTCGTCCCTGTGGCGAGGGAGCTTGCTCCCGCTCGGCTGCGCAGCAGTCGCAAAATCCGTAGACCGAATCAATCAGACGAACCGCAGGTACAGGGTTCGGGCCTGCTTCGCAGCCCAGCGGGAGCAAGCTCCCTCGCCACAGTACTGACATTCGGTTCTCCACAATTTTTTCACCATCGCCAACCACCGACTAAGCTTCAAACAAGTCCGATCAATCTGCGTGAATGGATCAGTCGACTATGGGTGCTTTGTGGCAAACCGATTCGAGTAAAACTGTGGTTCCGACTGAACGTGTGGATGAAGCGCCTTTACCTGAAAAACCTCGCCGTAGTCGCACGAAACACGGCTGGGGCGCCTTCTGGTTGTTACTGTTGATTATCGCGATTGTGGTGGGTCTGGCTGCCGCCAAGGAAATGCGCACCTCGAAGCTACAATCCCGTGAAGCCAGCAAATTTGCCGCGACCCTGAAATATGATTTGCAACCCGGCCCCAGCGACGCCATTCACTACCCCGGCGCCGGGCCGTTCGATCTGCGATTGGGCTACAGCTCGCTGGGTGAATTCCTGCCGCGGTTGCTCAAGCGTGATTACGTCATCTCGGCCCAGACCCGATTTTCCAAGGCGCTGATGGACTACAGCGACAACGGTCTTTTCGTGCCCTATCCGGAGAAGATCCAGGCCGGCTTGCTGATCACCGATTGCCGGGCGGCACCGTTGTATCAGTACAAATATCCGCAACAACTCTATTCAAGCTTTGATGCGATCCCGCCCGTGGTCGTCAACAGTTTGCTGTTCATCGAAAACCGCTTCCTGCTCGACCCTCGTCAACCCCGGGCCAACCCCGCCGTGGATTGGCCACGGTTCGGCATGGCCGCGTGGTCGCAGGTTGCCAAGTTGCTGCACGTGCCCGGCCAGTCGGCGGGCGGCAGTACCCTGGCGACGCAACTCGAAAAGTACCGTCACTCACCGGATGGCTTGACGGTGTCGGGTGGGGAAAAAATCCGCCAGATGATTTCCGCCACCGTGCGCGCCTATCAGGCCGGCCCGGAAACCCTTGAGGCTCGCAAAAACGTAGTGCGCGATTACCTCAACAGCGTGCCGCTGTCGGCCGTGCCGGGACACGGCGAAGTACATGGCATGGCCGAAGGTTTGCGCGTCTGGTACGGCGCCGATTTCAAAAAGGCCAATGAACGGCTGGCCAGCACCGACACGGATCCAAAGAGCATGGCGGAAAAAGGTCTGGCCTTGCGTGAAATGCTGTCGCTGATGATCGCCCAGCGTCGCCCTTCCCACTACCTGACCAAGGGCCGTGACGAACTGGCCGACCTCACCGACAGTCACATTCGTCTGCTGGCACAGAACAACGTGATCGATGCGCCGTTTGCGGCGGCCGCACTGGCCAGCAAAGTGACCTACCGCGACTGGCAGACCCAGCCGACCATTCAACCGATCGAAACCAACAAAGGCATCAGCGTGGCGCGCAGTCGACTGGGCGGCTTGCTCAATCGGCCGCTGTACGACCTCGATCGCCTCGACCTGTCGGCTACCACCACCCTGCAAGGCGACCTGCAAACCCAGGCCACCGAATACCTCAAGCATTTGGCCGACCCGGCCTTTGCCGCGCAAATCGGCCTGATGGGCGAACGCCTGCTCACGCCCACCAGCACCACACAAGTGCGTTACAGCTTCACGCTGTTCGAACTGACCCCGGACGGCTCCCGGGTACGAGTGCAGACCGACAGCACCGATCAGCCGTTCGACATCAACGAAGGCAGCAAGCTGGAATTGGGCTCCACCGCGAAAATGCGCGTGTTGACGACTTACCTGCAAATCATCGCCGAGCTGCACGACAAGTACGCCGAGATGACCGTACCGGAATTGAAGAAAGTCGACGTCCCGGATCAGGACCGCCTGAGCCGTTGGGCCGTCGATTACCTGATCGAGAACAAGGACCGCAACCTGCCGGCCATGCTCGGCGCCGCGCTGGACCGCAAGTATTCGGCCAGCCCCGGCGAAGCCTTTTTCACCGGTGGCGGGCTGCACACCTTCGTCAACTTCCGCAAGGAAGACAACGGCCGCATACCGACCCTGCGCGATGCCTTGCGCGAATCGATCAACCTGCCGTTCATTCGGCTGATGCGTGATCTGGTGCGCTATACCACCTACTCCGGTCCGAACAACAGCGCCGCACTGCTCGTGGACGACCGCGATCCCCGGCGCCAGGAATACCTGGCCGAGTTCGCCGACCGCGAGGGCACTTCGTTCCTGCTCAAGTTCTGGAAAAAATACAAGAACAAGGACACCCAGGCACGGCTCGAAACGTTCCTCGACAGCATGCGCCCGACGCCGATTCGCATCGCCGCCGTGCATCGTTATCTGCTGCCGCAGGCCAGCCAGGAAAGCTTCAACGCCTTTGTGCGCGCGCACCTCACAGGCGTCAAGCTGACCGAAAAACTCACGGATGAACGCCTCCAACGGCTCTACGAAAATTACAGCCCCGGCATCTATGACTTGCCGGATCAAGGCTTCATCGCCAAGGTTCACCCGCTGGACTTGTGGCTGATGGGCTACCTGCTGAACAACCCGGATGCCAAGTGGAGCCAGATCGTCAAAGCCAGTCAGTTCGAGCGTCAGGAAGTCTACAGCTGGCTGTTCAAGAGTCGTCACAAGGGCGCCCGCGACAGCCGTATCCGCACCATGCTGGAGATCGAGGCGTTTCTCGACATTCACGCGCGCTGGCAGAAAGTCGGCTACCCGTTCGATCACCTGGTGCCATCGCTGGCCACCGCCATCGGCAGTTCCGGCGACCGTCCGGCGGCGCTGGGCGAGCTGATCGGCACCATCCTCAACGACGGCGTGCGCATGCCGACACTGCGCATCGACACCCTGCACTTCGCAGCGAATACGCCGTACGAAACCAAACTGATCAATAACCCGGACGCCGGCAAACGGGTGATGCCGTCCGAGGTCGCCACGGCCATGCGCGAGGCCTTGTCGCAGGTGGTGGACGCGGGGACGGCGAAACGGGTTTCCGGCAGTTTCATCACGCCAGATGGCAAACCGTTGGCCATGGGCGGCAAGACCGGGACCGGGGATAACCGCATTGAAGCGATCGGTTCGGGTGGACGGATTCTGAGCTCGAAATCGATCAACCGCACGGCCACGTTCGTGTTCTACATTGGCGATAACCATTTCGGGACGTTGACCGCATTCGTGCCCGGGCGGTCTGCCGAAACCTTCAAGTTCACCTCGGCATTGCCGGTGCAAGTGCTCAAGGGCATGGCGCCGATACTCACGCCGTATCTGCAACCGGGGAGCAACACGCAGTGTCTGCCGCCTGCCATTGCAAGACGCTGAAGGACGGGATACGAGGTGCATTCAGGGCGTAATGCTGTTCAGTCAAGCGAATGAGGTCCGTTGTAGGAGCGAGCTTGCTCGCGATGGTCGTTAACGATAACGCTTGTTTACTGGGTAAACGCGGCGCTCTTGAGTCCATCGCGAGCAAGCTCGCTCCTACAGTTGCCTTAACTGAACGGCATTACCTTCAGGGGCGCATATTCACAGATCCGAATCCCAGATCACCGTGACCCTGGCCCAGTATTGTCGGGACTGCCCTGGTTGGATCATGTGGGCCATGGCGTCCGGTGGCACTTCAAAGTGCAACGTTCCGGGTTTGCGGTCTACATAGAAACCCGGCTGAAAACTCGGGTTCTCTTTCCAACTTAACAACCGACGGTTAACGGGTTGCCCGTCAGCGTCGGTCAAACCATGGGGCAGGCTTACGCTGACGCGCAATGGCGCGTTAAACCCATTGACGTCATCTTTCAATCCACAGCCGTCACCAGAGTAAAGAGAACATATCAGCGACATTTTGAAACGCGAACTGGCGGAAATATTGAACGTTTGATCCCGGAACAATCGCGTCGGTTTTCGGCCATTTTGCAACCAGGATTGCCAACCTCCTTGGGGGACCAGTTCAACGCGATTGCCACCGGGTGGCACGTCGACTTTAAGTGTGTGCTGAACATCCAGTTCAAAGTTCAAGGTCAGGGTCGAAGTGTCGGGCAGCATGACGTCGCCCATATCGAAATCCAGTCCGGGGCCGATGGTGTAGGACAGCGGCCCATTGTACTTGCCCGAAGACATGTCCAACGGGTTGGGTGTTATCAACTCATACGCGAAATCGACATACTCGTAGAGCATCCACGGCACATTGAATTTCGCCTGTTTCTCGCATGCGCCGTCAGTCGGTGTTTTCCAGAAAAAGTTATACCTTTGAGGAGCAACAAAACCTACACCACTGTACAAGCATGGAGACGGAGCGTTAACCCAACTGGCCCCCCACAACTTATTATGAGCAGCCGTATAGGTGTCCGCTCCTCCCACGAGGCCAATCACATCATCGGTGACGTAAGCGGAACCAATCCCGGCTATCCGGACTTTTACGATCTGCGGTTCATGGGTTGTTTCATGGTAAACCGTCAACTCCCGCCATTGCGTAGGCACCTTGATCATTGCCCCCTGACGAGGGTTGTCATGATTGGCCAGGATAGGGCCAGTTGAATTGAATCGTATCGGTACCCGAAGACTGAACACCCCGTTATCCAGACATTGCTGAGGCTGAGCGGCACAGTAGCCACTGGGGATCGTGTCGTTCTTGAATTGATTGCGTTGCGGGTTGCCGGAATCAGGTTTGAACGAGGCTTGAATCGACACCTCCACAGCCCCAACCGAAGTGCAGCACGTCATGAGTAAAAGCCCTGCTCCGATGCTGCGACGCATCTGTCGGTTGAACGCCTGTAAACGTTTCATTCCTTATAGCCCCATGAAATCAGTAAGTACCGGATTTGCATATCAGGTCCGGCATCAATCAACCGGCATGACCGCATTGAAAATCATATTGACGCTGCCAAAGTAGTTGCCGGGTTTGTAAACACCGTCCGCGGGCGGCACGGGCAGGATCTCCAGCAACACGCGTTTGCCTGTTGCCGCATCGTTCATCGAAACGACTTCGCTGTATTGCGCCTCACTTAATGACCGCTCGTTGAACAACACGCGCAAGCCAATGTCATGGGCATCGGTGCCGTTGGACAGATAAGGTCGGCCTTCAAGTTTTGCTTCAATGGGGCCGAATTCATTTTTGACATCGAAGCGTTTACGCAAGCCGCCCAATGTCGAAGTCACCAGGTTCCACGGCAACTGCTGCTCGCGATGAATCCAGCCGGGGTCAGCGGGAATGACATAAAACGCCGGGGTCGGAATGGTGACGAACACCTCGAACTCATGCACTTCCCGTGCTGCGAACGCCGAAGTGCTGGCCCACACGACAGCGGCCGACAACAGCACACGCGTCGGTTTCTTCAACATAACGTTACCCCTTCACATCAAGTTTTTTGCTGCGCTCGCCTTCCACCAGGGTGAAGTGATACTCGCGACCGGCCTGTTTCTCGAACTGGAACGTGCGGCCCGCGAGAATGTGATGTTTGGTGGTCGGCTGGCAGTCCTGTTCGTTCTTCACCGAACAGTCGCGGAACTCATCGATCACCACCACGGTGTTGCCGTTGTTGCGGATCCGGTAACTGCCAGCGCCATTGTCGATCACGCTGTCGAAGCGGGTGTCCTTGGGCCGCACAAAGAACACCGCGCCATAACCGGCCAGCACGGTGACGCCAGCCGACAGCCCTTTCTTGTAGTCCTCGCGCTCCTCGCTGGAGACGGCGAATTCGTCTTCTTTCTCCGGCACCACCGGCACAAAACGCACCCGGAAATACCGCTCCCTGTCACGCTCGCCCATGTACAACAGACGCGTGCCCTGCATGCCATTGGCCGGCACGATCAGCCGCGCGGGGCTCGCCATCAACCCATCGCGGGACTTGCCGTCGGCATGGGTCTGGAGCGGCACTTCCTGCGACTTGCCATCGGCGTCGTAAAGAATTTCGAGGATGTTGACCTTGACGAAAGCGGTGCTGTCGCCACCATTGAATACACGTTTCAGGTACGTACTTTTGTCGCCGTCCAGGTAGTCATACACCGTGCCGATATTGATACTCGGTGCGGCGTGAACGGTGTGGGTAAACAAACAAAAACCAACTAATGCCAACAGGTGTTTCATAGCCCTGTACCTCATTGAATGAACGCAGTAATGCCGTGACGAACTAAAGGTCTGAATCCCAGATAACCGTGACCCTGGCCCAGTATTGTCGGGACTGCTCCGGTTGGATCATGTGGGCCATGGCGTCCGGTGGCACTTCAAAGTGCAACGTTCCGGGTTTGCGGTCCACATAGATCCCCGGCTGAAAACTCGGGTTCTCTTTCCAACTTAACAAACGGCGGTTGACGGGTTGCCCGCCAGCGTCGGTCAAACCGTGGGGCAGGCTTACACTGACGCGCAATGGCGCGTTAAACCCATTGACGTCATCTTTCAATCCACAGCCATCACCAGAGTAAAGAGAACATATCAGCGACATTTTGAAACGCGTACTCGCTGAAATATTGAACGTTTGATCCCTGAACAACCGCGTCGGTCTCCGCCCATTTTGCAACCAAGACTGCCAACCGCCCTGGGGAACCAGTTCAACGCGATTACCACCCGGCGGAACATCGACTTTGAGTGTGTGCTTGACGTCCAGAATAAAGTTCAGATTCAACTCCGAAGCGTCCGGCAACATGACATCGCCCATATCGAAATCCCCGCCAGGGCCAATGGTGTAAGTCAACGGCCCCACATATTGTCCGGAGGACATGGTCAATGGATTGGGGGTTTTAAGTTGATAGGAGAACTGAAAGTTTGAATACCTGAAGGTGGAAATCGTAAACAGTGGCTGTTTAACGCACACCCCACCCTCCGGCACCTTCCAGAAAGAAGCGAAAACGATGGAGCTCCCACGCCCCGGACCTGTCCCGACACAGGGTGCTGTGGGATAAGTCCAACTGCCCCCCTTCCACAAGTAATTGTGATTACCCCCTCCGGTCAAATCCTCGACAGGTACCGGCAGGTGATACGAACTTCCGACGCCCACTACTCGTATCTCAACGAACTCAGTCTCTCTGGTCGCAACGTTTGTTACCGGGACTCTCCGCCAGTTGAACGGCACGATGAACATCGGGTTTTTCCGTGGATTCTCTTCATCGGGCACAAGTGCAGTCTGTGAATAAAAGTTGACCGGCACACTCAAGCTGAAGATACCCAGGCCTTCACAATCCGCGTTGACCCCGTCACAGTAACCACTGTTTTCAGTCTTGTTCACAAACTCGTTATGTTGCGGATTAGCCGAGTCAGGATTGAACTCCGCTTTGATGTCCATCGAAACAGCAACGGCTGTCATCGAGTATAAAAAGCACAATGCCCCCAACAGCGCTACCGGCGTTGTCACTTGGGTTAACCCCTTCACGTTGATCATCTTTGGTTCTCTGATATTGGCCATCAAGTTGCCGGCGCTGCTTTGTTCGCGACATCCGCCAACGTATCCGGCGTGCACCGCAGATCCCCGATCATCAACACGTTGTTTTCGGTGCGCCCAAGGCTCGTATCGAGGCGGAACTGGCACAGCAACTGGTTGCCGTGCCGCACTTCCAGGGTCGGCGAACCGGCGTTCATTTCCATGGAGAAGAACCCGTCCACTTCACTCACCCCGCGGCTGGCGTGGTTGATGATGTGGTGGCCCATGAGCGGATTGCCCTGCGGGTCGATCAGACGACCGAGCACGGTGAGGGTTCTCATCACGCGCACCTGGCGATAGTCCACGCCACCTTTGTTCAGGTGATAGCTGGAGCGAGCCGGCTGAATGGTCGCGGCGGGCACGTGATTGCCTTCGAAATCGAAGCTGACGGAGCTGCTTTTGTAGGCGGTGATCGGCACGAAATTGCGCCCTGGTCGCAGCACTGCGCTGCCGCCGCTCAAGTCGTCGGCGCGCAGGGCGATGCCCTCGATGTCCGACTCCACGTCGATGATCATGCCCGCCCCGTCGCGGTGATACTGGCTGGTCATGAGCATTTTTTTCGCGCCGGCAACCACCGTACTGTCGAGGTTGAGGCCACCGGTGAGGTCATTGTTATAGGACGAACGCTGGATAAAGCCGTCGCCGTTGACCAGGTCGGAACTCATGGTCGCCATCGCGCTCATCCCGATGCCGTAGGTGTCGGTGATGGCCGTGGCCGAGACGCTTTGCAGCACGTGATCCTGCAGGTCTTTGCGGTAGCTGATCGAGGCGTTGTTATCGCGGCCGCCCTCGCGGGCGGTGCGTGTGCCGATGCTGCCGGAGATCTGTTCTCCCGGGCCGCCCAGGGCAATGTTGACGCTCAAGTCGACACCCCGATTGCGGTCGTCTCCGGAACTGAAACTGCCCGGTCGATCGAACAATGACAGCCGCCAGTTGGTGTCGCTGCCGAACAGCCGGGTGCGCTGGGTCCAGCCCAGGTCCACGCCCATGCCTTCGGTGTTGCCTTCGCTGTGAGAAACCCGGGCATTGACCGAGCTTTTGCTGGTCAGCCGATGATTGACCGACAACGACGAGTTGCTGGTCTGCCCGACAAAGACATTGCGCTGCCGCACTCGTGTGCCATCGGGCAGGGTGTCGTAGAGCCGGGTGGTGTCGAGCCAGCTACGGTTGTGGCTGGCAACAATGCTGCCGCTGCCGTAGGAATAGAGCCCCTGCACATCGAGGCCGGTGCCGTAGTCCTGAGTCTGATAGACGTTGGCATAGACACTGGTGTTGTTGACGATGGCCCAGTCGACCGAGGTGCCGTATTGCAGGGAATCACGTACTTGCCGCCCGCTCAGCCCCAGAATCACTCGTGGGTGCAGCAGGAAGTTGAACGCCGCGCCGGCGGTCATGTCGCCATCGGCCTGCTCTTGCCAGTTGCTGAGCAGTTTGGATTCACGCCCGGCAAACAGGTTGTAGCGCCAGCGCTCGTCATGGTTGCGCCAGTTGTTCGGTTTATAGACCAGTTCCTGGGTGCTGGAAGTGATTTGGCCGTCTTCGATCAAGCGCACTTCCACTTCATAAATACCGCCCGGCAGCGGACGTGTATCGAGGGTCTGCAACCCGGCGGGTACTGCTTGCGTGTTGATCAGCAGGCCGTCGCGGTAGATCTCCACCGAACCCTGGCGATTGGCCGTGACGTAGATCGGATAGACCGCCGGTTTCGGGTTGTTGATCGCCAGGCTGTCAGAGCTGCCATACATGATGCCCAATGCTGTATCGGGGCTCGCACCGAACGTGCGCGGCTGGCGCGTCAGCCCTTCCGAGGTCGGTGTGAAATAGCCGAGGCGCAGAAAATTGCCTTCCAGTTCGCGTTGGGTATAGAGCTCGTGTACGGCGTGGTAGAGCTGATTGTCCATGCCGCCCAGTCGGGACAGTTGCATATTGACCGCCTGGGTCCAGTTGCCCAGGCTGCTGCTGGCTTCCAGACCATAGCGACCGCCGAGATCCTGGTTCTGACCGCCATTGAGGTTCAACTGATTGCGCACGATCAACCCGGTACTGCCGCCTTCGGGTTGCGCGTAGTAACGCGGTTGCTGATCGTCACGCTCGGCATTTTCCGTAAGGATCGACACCAGCGAGTTTTCAAGGCTGTAGTGCACGGCCAGCAGTTGCTCCGGGCATCTGGCCTGGCAGCCGCCGAGGGCCACACCTTGCTTGAGATAGGTCGACCAGATGTCACGTTGACTGGGTTTGATCTGGCTGTCGCTGATATCGGTGAAGTCAACGAGGGTGATGCGATCGTCACGGGTCAGAACGACCATCGCCTCACCGAGAAACTGTTGGTCAAGTTCCACGCGCACGGCCAGCGGCACATCAAAGAAGTGCTCTTCGAATTCGGTCGGCAAGCCTTTGGCCTGTGCCAGTAAACTTCGAGGGGTATGGCCGTTTTCTGTAGGCGCGGCCATGGCCGATGCACAGAAACACAGGGCAAGCGCCGTCGCGATGGGCGTCATCGGGAACATGAACTTAATACTCTGAAGATGAATGCGTTTGAAACCCGATCGACAGGCAGAAGCTGCCCGCCGATCGGTAAGCGTTATCTGTTAAGGACGGGCCTTAGTTGACAACTGTATTACTGGGTGATGCGCGGGATCGCATCGAAGATCACCACCGGGTTGGCGGTGTACAAGCCGACCTGACCCGCAGTGGGTTTTGCCGCGACGATCCGCAGCTCGGCACGCATGCCGCCATTGGACTCGGTGTCGCCGACTACTTCATCAGAAACGCCAGTCAGTTCCTTGCCGTTGAAGGTGTAAGTCAGAGGAATACTCTGCGCCGGATTACCATTGAACAACGGCTGCGGGCCGCCTTCGACGTAAGCGCCCACCGAGCCGTTGGTGTGCTGGATGTCGAACATGCCAGCCACTTCGGTCAGGGTGCCGGTGCCGATGGTGTAGTGCATTTTTTCGTCTTTACCGAAGTCTTTATCCACCGGTTGGGCATGGAAAACCGTGCTCGGAATGTCCGCGGTGATGTTGATGGAAGTACGCGCCTCTTCCGCAGCGAACGCCACCGAAGTGCTGAGTGCCAGAAGGGTCATCGGAACGGCGATTGCAAACTTCTTGAACATTGTTAAGTACCTGTCTTTTTCAAAGGATCGGACCGTGGAAAGTCTGATAAGCAAACGTCATCTGTTGAAATGATGGCGTTTTGGCTTAACTTTCGACGCCGGAGAATGATCGGCCAATCTCTTGAGAAAGTAAGTACGAAGATTCCGAAGCGCATGTAGTTAAAACGGCCCGCGACCATGGCGAAAAAAGTCAGGCAAACATAAATCCGATAGTCCAACCTTCAGACATATACTACATACAGTATTAGCCAAAAAAAACACACAGATAGATACAACTAGATCTTCTGTAAGACTGATACTACTTATTACTAGTTAATGACTAGCAATAGCATTGAAACACAATAATTAGTTAAATTACTCTAAAACAAAAGCACTGTCGTTTCCTCTCCAAACCGGCTAACGGGTTGATAGACCGTTGGTCAAGCGGACTTGCGCTCCACTTAAGATATATCTTAAGTTGTATCTAAACACGACAGAGAGAAGGAAAAATGAGAGACCATCATTCCCCCCACCGCGAACACGGAGACGGCCGCGACGGCTTCGAAAAACGCCCCGGCCGCGAACGCGGCGGTCGCGGGCCACGGGTGTTCGCCCCCGGCGACCTGAAACTGCTGCTGCTGGCATTGATTGCCGAACAGCCCTGTCACGGCTACGACCTGATCCGCCAGATCGAAGGCCTGTTCGACGGTGCCTACAGCCCCAGTCCCGGCGTGATCTACCCGACCCTGACCTTTCTGGAAGAAAGCGAAATGATCCAGGGCGATGCCGAAGGTGGAAAAAAAAGCTACAGCGTGACCGATGCCGGACGTTTGTCTTTAAGCGAGCAAGCGATTGCCCTGGACGGCGTGCGCATGCGCATCGATGTCAGCAAGCGCTCGTTGCGCGGCCATGACCGGCCGGCAGAGATCCACGAAGCAGTGCATAACCTGCGTCATGCGTTGCAACTGCACCACGGTCGCTGGAGCCCCGAAGAAATCCTGCGGGTTGCCTCGTTGCTCAATGACACCGCCAAAGCCATCGTCGACGGCCCCGCCGTACCAACCGCATCGGAGAAAGCCGAATGACTGAAGTGATCCAAACCATTCACCGTGTGATGCACGAGATCAAACGCCGTCGCCTGCAAGTGCTGCGCGTGGTCGACCTGACGCCGCGCATGCGCCGGATTACCTTGGGCGGGCCAGAGCTGGCTGGCTTCGTCAGCCTCGGCACCGACGACCACGTCAAACTGTTGTTCCCGCAGAACGCGGCGGAACAAGCCGCGCTGGAAACCCTGGTACTTGGCGCCGGGAAGGACAACGGGCCGATGCCGGCGATGCGTGACTACACGCCGCGTCGCTACGACCTGGACACGCTGGAACTGGACATCGACTTCGTGCTGCACGGCGACGGCCCTGCCTCGACCTGGGCCGAACAGGCCAAGCCGGGGCAATTCCTGCACATCGGCGGGCCACGGGGTTCGATGATCGTGCCGGACATGTTCGACAGCTATTTGCTGATCGGCGACGAAACCGCCCTGCCCGCGATAGCTCGGCGGCTGGAAGGCCTGGCGGCCAATCGCCGGGCACTGGTGATCGTCGAAGTGGAAAACGGCGCCGAGCAGCAGAAGCTCGAAAGCCCGGCGCAGGTCGATGTGATCTGGGTGTTGCGCGAGGGAGGCCGGAACAACCTGCTGACCACCGTAAAGCAACTGCAAGTGCCCAGCGGCAATCTATACGCCTGGGTGGCGACCGAGACCAAGGTGTCGCGGCAGATTCGTCGGGTGTTGCTGGATGAGCACGGGTTGAACGAACAATTCGTCAAAGCCGTTGGCTACTGGCGGCTGGATAACAGTGACGAGGAGTGATCAAGGTGACGAGTTTTCTGTGGCGAGGGGGCTTGCCCCCGTCGCGCTGCGAAGCGGCGCTAAAACCTGTAACCGATGTCTTTCTGGCACACCGCGTTTACTGATTTTACGACTGCTACGCAGCCGAACGGGGGCAAGCCCCCTCGCCACAAAAGCACTCAATACCACCCTCAAAGTTCACTTTCGAGCACGCCAGCGATCCAGCCCGATCACCAACATCGAAATCACCAAAAACCCCACCAATAATCCGCCCGCATTCACAAACACCTGTGGATAACCCAGCTTCTCGACATCAATGAACGGATACGGATAAGCCGCCAGCAGATGCCCGCGCAACAATGCATAGGCGAAGTACACCAGCGGGTAAATCACCCACAGTGCGATGTGCCAAAGACGCAACGTGCCCTTTGGCACACAGCAAAACCACCAGGCCAGAAACAGCAGCGGCATGACGTCATGCATCAGCTCATCGGCCAGCCATTGCCAGCCTTCGGGATGCCATAGGTGACGCAGTAACACGCTGTACGCCAGACCGACCACGGCGATGCTCACCGCAATCGCGCTGCTCACCCACGGTTGCAAAAACCAGCGCCGCGCCGCCGACTCGCGGGACGTCCATTCGCAGGTCAGCACGGTCGCCACCAGCGTATTGGTCAGCACGGTGAAGTAGCTGAAAAAGCTGACCAGCCCACCCAGCAGACTGGCCTCAAGACTCCAGCGCGAGTAGAGAATCAGGTACAGCTGAATGGCCAGCCCTGCCCATCCCAGCACCGCGGCCACCGCGACAAAACGACGCCTCGCAGCAGAACCTGGCGTCGACAGATTGACCATGTTCAGAGCGGACGCTTGGTGCGCATCAACTTCACATACAGGCGTTCAACCTTCTCCCGCGCCCACGGGGTCTTGCGCAGAAACGTCAGGCTCGACTTGATGCTCGGGTCACTCTTGAAGCAACGGATATCGATGCGCTCGGCCAGCCCCGACCATTCGTAGTGCTCAACCAGAGCGTTGAGGATCTGTTCCAGCGTCACGCCGTGCAGCGGGTTGTTGTTCTGTTCGGTCATGCCGGGCCTTCGAGCGATGAATGAAATGGAAGGCGCGCACCTTAGCCGAGGGGGTGGTCCGGTGGAAGGGCTGTGCGCTATCTGTTGAATGTAGGCGAATCCGTAAGCCTGCACACGTCAACTGTAGGAGCGAGCTTGCTCGCGAAAAACTCAGGGAGAACGCAGTCATTCAGAAGACACGCGTTATCGTTGTCGTCCGTCGCGAGCAAGCTCACTCCTACACAGACCGACTGTTACCGAATTCGAAAGAATTCATGTCGGTAAAAGGTCTTTCTCTATTTGTAACAGAACATTATCCTTGCGCCCGTTGAGCTGAAACGCTTCCGCTACCTGCTTCTCCTCTGCTGCATCCGTTCATTCCTCAGAAAAAGACCCAGAATTTCTTCTTTATGCCTTATTTTAAAACTCCGCGAGACAGCGCTGTCTGCACCGCTATTGCCAACCGAAAGGCCTTGAATCTGATCGGCGGGTTCACCGCCTTGGGCCTTGCCACTTGCACCCAGGCGGCTCCCGCTTTCGATAGCGAATCACCCTGGATGCTCGGCGACTGGAATGGCACGCGCACCGAACTTTCGGAAAAAGGCTACGACTTCAAAGTCGATTACACCGGCGAAATGGGCAGCAACCTGCACGGCGGCTACGACCACGATCGCACCGCACGCTACAGCGATCAGTTCGGCCTCGGTACTCACCTGGACTTGCAGAAGATTTTGGGCTGGGACGACGCTGAATTTCAGCTGACCATCACCGAGCGCAACGGCAACAACATCAGCAACGACCGCATCAATGATCCGCGGGTCGGTGGCTTCACTTCCGCTCAGGAAGTCTGGGGTCGCGGGCAAACCTGGCGCCTGACGCAGATGTGGTACCAGCAGAAATTCTTCGACCAGAAGCTCGACATCAAGGTCGGCCGTTTCGGCGAAGGCGAAGACTTCAACAGCTTCCCGTGTGATTTCCAGAACCTGGCGTTCTGCGGCTCGCAGGTGGGTAACTGGGTCGGTGGCATCTGGTACAACTGGCCTGTCAGCCAGTGGGCGATGCGCGTCAAATATCACCTGACGCCGGAGCTGTACGCGCAAGTCGGCGCCTATGAGCAGAACCCGTCGAACCTCGATCGCGACAATGGTTTCAAGCTCAGCGGCAGCGGCACCCAGGGCGCGATCTTGCCGGTGGAACTGGTGTGGACGCCGAAGTTCAACGGCCTGCCGGGCGAATACCGCGCCGGTTATTACTACAGCAACGCCAACGCTACCGACGCCTACAAGGACAGCAATGGCCAGCCCGCCGCCCTGAGTGGCGAGGCCTACCGCAGCGCGTCGAGCAAGCACGGCGTGTGGCTCGGTGTGCAGCAGCAGATCACCAGCCGCGCCAGCGACAACTCCCGCGGCCTGAGCGTGTTCGCCAACGGCACGATGCACGACAAGAAGACCAACGCCATCGACAACTATGTGCAGGCGGGCGTCGTCTACAAAGGCTTGTTCGATGCACGGACCAAGGATGACATCGGTTTCGCGATGGCCCGTGTTCATGTCAATCCGGCGTACCACAAGAACGCCGAGGCGAGCAATCAGGCGCGCGCGGTCTACGACTTCGACGACCCGTCCTTCCTGCCACCGCAAGACACCGAATACAGCGCCGAACTCTATTACGGCGTGCACGTCACGAACTGGCTGACCGTGCGCCCGAACCTGCAATACATCCGCCACCCCGGCGGCGTGGACAAGGTCGATGACGCGCTGATTGGCGGGATCAAGGTCCAGTCCTCCTTCTAACCAACACCACAAAAAACCCAGTAGGAGCGAGCTTGCTCGCGATGGTCGTCAACGATAACGCTGCAAATCTGACACCCCGCAGCGTTCTCAGGTTTTTCGCGAGCAAGCTCGCCCCTACAAAACTGAACCATGCCCGCGCCGGATCGTCATCTACAGTGAACCTGCGCGGGACTACTTGAAACGTCACGGAGAACCACACTATGAGCACTGACGGTGCTTTGAGTCGAAGCCGTCTATTGCCGACCCTGCTCGGCATTCTGCTTCTGCTAATGGGCCTGGCCATGCTGGCCGGGGGGATCAAGCTGAGCATGCTCGGCGGCTCGCTGTATTACCTGCTGGCCGGTATCGGCCTGGCACTGACCGGCGTGCTGCTGATTCTGGCCCGCCGCGCAGCCCTGGGGCTTTACGCATTGGTGCTGTTCGCCAGCACCGTATGGGCCTTGTGGGAAGTCGGCCTGGACTGGTGGCAACTGGTGCCGCGCCTGGCCATGTTGTTCGCCCTCGGCATCGTCATGTTGCTGCCATGGTTCCGTCGTCCGCTGCTGCGTGAAGGCGCTGCACCGAAAGGCACCGGCGCGCTGAGCGTAGCCGTGGTGCTCGCGGGTGTTGCCGCACTGGCCAGCCAGTTCACCAACCCCGGTGAAATCAAGGGCCAACTGGACCGCGACAGCGTCCCGGGCATGACCAACACCGCGCCAGCCATGCCGGATGGCGACTGGAACTCCTACGGCCGCAGCGCTCACGGTGATCGTTACTCGCCCCTGGCGCAGATCACTCCGCAGAACGTGAACAAGCTCGTTCCGGCCTGGACCTACCGCACCGGCGACCTGCCGGGGCCGAACGATCCGGGTGAAACCACCGCCGAAAACACCCCGCTGAAAGTCAACGGCATGCTCTACGTGTGCACGCCGCACAGCCAGGTGATTGCACTGGACCCGGACACCGGCAAGGAAATCTGGCGTTTCGATCCGAAGCTCTCCACGCAGAACGCGGCGAACTTCAAGGGTTGGGCGCACATGACCTGCCGTGGCGTGTCGTATCACGATGACGCCGTTTATGCTTCCGAGCAGAGCCCGACCGGCAGCGCCAGCGCTCCCGTCGCCAGCGTCTGCCCGCGCCGTATCTTCCTGCCGACCGCCGACACCCGTCTGATCGCCCTGAACGCCGACACCGGCAAGATGTGCGAAGACTTCGGCAATAAAGGCCAGGTTGATCTCTCCGCCAACATCGGCGGCTTTAACGCCGGCGGTTACTACTCCACCTCGCCACCTGCGGTCACCAAAGACCTGGTGGTGATTGGTGGTCACGTCACCGATAACGTTTCCACCGACGAGCCAAGCGGCGTGATCCGCGCGTTCGACGTGCACACCGGCAAACTGGTGTGGAACTGGGACAGCGGCAACCCGGACGACACCACGCCGATTGCCGAAGGCAAGGTCTACACCCGCAACTCGCCGAACATGTGGTCCATGTTCGCTGTCGACGAAAAACTCGGCATGCTCTACCTGCCGATGGGCAACCAGACCCCGGACCAGTTCGGTGGTGCGCGCACCCCTGAATCGGAACTGCACGCCGCCGGCCTGACCGCGCTGGACATCGCCACCGGGCACGTGCGCTGGCACATGCAGTTCACCCACCATGACCTGTGGGACATGGACGTCGGTGGCCAGCCAACCCTGATGGACCTGAAAACCGCTGACGGCGTGAAGCCGGCGGTACTGGCGTCCACCAAGCAAGGCAGCATCTACGTGCTGGACCGCAGCACCGGCCAACCGATCGTGCCGATCAACGAAGTGCCGGTACCACAAGGCGCTGTCGAAGGTGATCGCACCTCGCCAACCCAACCGAAATCGGACCTCAACCTCATGCCGCCGCCGCTGCAAGAACGCGACATGTGGGGCGTCACTCCGTTCGACCAACTGATCTGCCGGATCGACTTCAAATCCATGCGCTACGACGGCCCGTTCACCCCGCCGTCGCTGCAGGGTTCGATCGTTTACCCAGGCAACTTCGGTGTGTTCGACTGGGGCGGTTTCTCGGTTGACCCGGTGCGTCAGATCGCTTTCGTGAACCCGAGCTACATGGCGTTCAAATCGAAAATGATTCCGGCCGCCGAAATCGCTGCCCAAGGCCCGCGTAAAAGCGAAACCGAAGGCGTGCAGCCGAACAAAGGCGCGCCGTATGGCGTGGTCCTCGAAGCACTGCTGTCGCCAATGGGCCTGCCGTGCCAGGCGCCGGCGTGGGGCTATGTGGCGGCGATCGATCTGACCAACGCCAAGGTCCTGTGGAAACACAAGAACGGCACCGTGCGCGACAGCTCGCCGGTTCCGATCCCGCTGAGCATGGGCGTGCCTAGCCTGGGTGGCACCATCACCACTGGCGGTGGTGTTGGTTTCCTGAGCGGCACCCTCGACCAGTACCTGCGTGCCTACGACGTGAAAAACGGCAAGCAATTGTGGGAAGGCCGCCTGCCAGCAGGCGCGCAAACCACGCCGATGACCTACACCGGCAAGGACGGCAAGCAATACGTGCTGGTCGTTGCGGGTGGTCACGGTTCGCTGGGCACCAGGCAAGGTGACTATGTGATTGCGTACAAACTGTCGGAGTAAGTTTTAGCGGCGGTAAAAGGAAAGGCGACTCCCGCGAGGGGTCGCCTTTTTTTGTGGATGAATGAACGCAATCCCTTGTAGGAGCCGGCTTGCTGGCGATTGCGGTTTAACATTCAACGTTGATGGTGGCTGTAAGGCAGCCATCGCCAGCAAGCCGGCTCCTACAAGGGGTTGCGGTGTAGGTCCGTCAAATTGCGGGCAATAAAAAACCCGCCTTGGCGGGTTTCTCATTACAGCGGTAAGCGGATCAGAAATCCTCCAACCGCCACACTTCGTAAGCCGGTGTCTCGTAGGGATGGCTGAGTTTCAACGCGGTCACTACGGCCACGATCAACTCATCCGCTACCACCAGCTCAACTTTCCATTCCTCAACCTGTTCGACCTGCCCTGCCTCGCCAATGAACGGCTGACTGCCGTCCAATGGACGAAACTGGCCCTGGCCCAACACCTGCCACGCGCAGTGATCGTAAGCCCCGATCCGCCCGCCACCAGCAGCGAATACGGCGCTTTTGACCATGTCGACATGGCTGTCAGGAACAAAAAAGCTGAGCTTGTACACGACGCTTAGTTCACCCAAACGCGAGCATTACGGAACATACGCATCCACGGTGCGTCTTCGTTCCAGTCTTCCGAACGCCACGAGTTCTGCACGGCGCGGAACACACGCTCCGGGTGCGGCATCATGATCGTTACGCGACCGTCGCGGCTGGTCAAACCGGTGATCCCGCGCGGCGAACCGTTCGGGTTGGCCGGGTAGTTTTCGGTGACCTTGCCGTGGTTGTCGACGAAACGCATCGCCACGCAACCGGACAGATCGGCTTCCAGCAACGCCTCTTCGCTTTCGAACTCGGCATGACCTTCACCGTGTGCGATGGCGATCGGCATGCGCGAACCGGCCATGCCCTGCAGGAAGATCGAGTTCGACTCCTGGACCTGAACCATCGCCACGCGGGCTTCGAACTGCTCGGAACGGTTACGCACAAAGTGCGGCCAGAACTCGCTGCCCGGGATCAGCTCGTGCAGGTTGGACATCATCTGGCAACCGTTGCACACGCCAAGGGTGAAGCTGTCGTTACGTTCGAAGAAGCCCTGGAACGCATCGCGAGCACGGCTGTTGAACAGCGCGGACTTGGCCCAGCCTTCACCGGCACCCAGTACGTCGCCGTAAGAGAAACCGCCGCAAGCGACCAGACCTTTGAACTCGTTCAGGTCGACACGGCCGGCCAGAATGTCGCTCATGTGCACGTCGATCGCGTTGAAACCGGCGCGGTCGAACGCGGCCGCCATTTCCACCTGACCGTTGACGCCCTGCTCACGCAGCACGGCAACCTGTGGGCGGATGCCTTTCTTGATGTAAGGCGCGGCGACGTCCTGGTTGACGTCGTAGCTCAGCTTGACGCTCAGGCCCGGGTTGTCTTCTTCCAGCAGCACGTCGAACTCTTGTTCGGCGCAGTCGGCGTTATCGCGCAGACGCTGGATCTGGTAGCTGGTCTCGGCCCACTGACGTTGCAGCAGACGACGCTGACCTTCGAACACAGTGTCGCCATTGAAGGTGATGTTGATCTCGCCGTTGTTCATCGGCTGACCGATCACCGACACGCAGTCGCCCAGGCCAGCAGCGCTGAACTGCGCGAGGATGTCCGGGGTGGCGTCCTGACGAACCTGAATCACGGCGCCCAGTTCTTCGTTGAACAGGATCGCAGCGATGTCGGCGGAGGTTTCTGCCAGACCGTCGAGGTTCAGGCTCAGACCGCAGTGGCCGGCGAAGGCCATTTCCACAACGCTGGTCAGCAAACCACCGTCGGAACGGTCGTGGTAAGCCAGCAGGTGACCGTCGGCGTTGAGGCCCTGGATCACGGCAAAGAAAGCTTTCAGGTCTTCGGCATCATCGACGTCCGGCGCATGCGAGCCGAGCTTGCCGTGAACCTGGGCCAGGATCGAGGCGCCCATGCGGTTCTGGCCACGGCCCAGATCGATCAGGATCAGGTCGGTGGTGCCCTTGTCCATGCGCAGTTCCGGAGTCATGGTCTGACGGATGTCAGCCACTGGCGCGAAACCGGTCACGATCAGGGACATCGGCGAGGTGACAGTCTTGTCTTCGCCGTTGTCGTTCCAGCGCGTGGCCATTGACATGGAGTCCTTGCCCACCGGAATGGTAATGCCCAGATCAGGGCACAGTTCCATGCCGACTGCTTTCACGGTGTCGTACAGACGCGCGTCTTCACCCGGGTGACCGGCAGCGGACATCCAGTTGGCGGACAGTTTGATGTCGGAGATTTTGTTGATGCGCGAAGCCGCGATGTTGGTCAGGGTTTCGCCGATGGCCATGCGGCCCGACGCCGGAGCGTCCAGCAGTGCCAGCGGAGTACGCTCGCCCATGGCCATGGCTTCACCGGTGTAGACGTCGAAGCTGGTGGCGGTGACGGCAACGTCGGCCACCGGAACCTGCCACGGGCCGACCATCTGGTCACGGGCCACGAGGCCGGTGATGGTGCGGTCGCCGATGGTGATCAGGAAGCTTTTGCTCGCCACGGCCGGGTGATGCAGAACGCGTTCGACGCAGTCTGCAATCTCGAGCGTCGACGGATCGAAATCGTCACCCAGTTCGTTTTCACGAACGGCCGAACGGTGCATGCGCGGGGCTTTGCCCAGCAGCACTTCCAGCGGCATGTCCACCGGGCTGTTGCCGAAGTGGCTGTCGGTGACCGTCAGTTGCGGCTCGGCAGTGGCTTCACCGACGACGGCGAACGGGCAACGCTCACGTTCGCAGATCGCCTGGAAGCGTTCGAAGTCTGCCGGGCCAACCGCCAGAACGTAACGTTCCTGGGATTCGTTACTCCAGATTTCGTGCGGGGCCATGCCCGGCTCGTCGTTTGGAATGTTGCGCAATTCGAAGCGACCGCCACGGTTGCCGTCGTTCACCAGTTCCGGGAAGGCGTTGGACAGACCGCCCGCGCCGACGTCGTGGATGAAGCTGATCGGGTTCTTGTCGCCCAGTTGCCAGCAACGGTCGATGACTTCCTGGCAGCGACGTTCCATCTCAGGGTTTTCGCGCTGTACCGAAGCGAAGTCCAGGTCAGCCGAGCTGGTGCCGGTGGCCATGGAAGAAGCGGCGCCGCCGCCCAGTCCGATCAACATCGCCGGGCCGCCGAGCACGATCAACTTGGAGCCGACGGTGATCTCGCCTTTCTGTACGTGTTCGGCACGGATGTTACCCATACCGCCGGCCAGCATGATCGGCTTGTGGTAACCACGAACTTCGTCGCCACGCGGGGTGGTGATCGACTGTTCGAAGGTACGGAAATAACCGGTCAGGGCCGGACGACCGAATTCGTTGTTGAACGCGGCGCCACCCAGTGGGCCTTCGATCATGATGTCCAGCGCGGTGACGATGCGCTCAGGCTTGCCGTACGGCACTTCCCACGGCTGTTCGAAGCCAGGGATCTGCAGGTTCGATACGGTGAAACCAGTCAGGCCAGCCTTTGGCTTGGCGCCACGACCGGTCGCGCCTTCGTCGCGAATCTCACCACCGGAACCGGTGGACGCACCCGGGAACGGGGCAATCGCGGTCGGGTGGTTGTGGGTCTCGACTTTCATCAGGATGTGCACCGGTTCCTGCACCGCGCCGTACTGGCGGGTTTCAGGATCCGGGAAGAAACGGCCGGCAACGTTACCGACGATCACCGAAGCGTTGTCCTTATAAGCGGACAGAACGCCTTCGCTGTGCATCTGGTACGTATTCTTGATCATGCCGAACAGGCTTTTTTCCTGGCTCTGACCGTCGATGTCCCAACTGGCGTTGAAGATCTTGTGGCGGCAGTGCTCGGAGTTCGCCTGGGCGAACATCATCAGTTCGATGTCGTGCGGGTTGCGCTTCAAGCCGACGAAGGCGTTGACCAGGTAGTCGATCTCGTCTTCCGCCAGGGCCAGGCCCAGCTCGGTGTTGGCTTTTTCCAGCGCGGCACGGCCGCCGCCCAACACGTCGATTGCGGTCAGCGGCTTCGGCTCGGCGTGACTGAACAGGCCGGCGGCTTGCTCAAGGTTGCCGAGGACGATCTGGGTCATGCGGTCGTGCAGCGCGTCAGAGATCAGCTGCGCATCGGCGTCGCTGAACTGGCCGGCCACGTAGAACGCGATGCCGCGCTCCAGGCGCTGGATCTTGCTCAGCCCGCAATTGCGAGCGATGTCGCTGGCTTTACTGGACCACGGCGAGATGGTGCCGAACCGCGGCAACACCAGGAACAGGCGACCGGTCGGTTCTTGAACCGGAACGCTTGGACCGTACTTCAGAAGGCGCGCGAGCACCTGCTGTTCGTCGCCGGTCAGGACGCCGGTAACTTCGGCGAAGTGAGCGAATTCAGCATACAAGCCACTGACAGCCGAAACCTTCTGGCTCAGTTGCTCAAGGAGTTTGCTGTGGCGAAAGGCAGAAAGGGCAGGAGCGCCGCGCAGGATCAACATCTTCGGGACAGCCTCGGGAAGGGGTGTGCTTTGAGGCCGTGCATTCTAGCCTAAACCGCCCGCGACATCACCCGAAACGGTACGCACGGCCGTACCCGAACGTCGGGCCGGGTATTCGGGCCTGCAACAGCAGTCCCTCGGGTGTTATTTTTTGTGTCCAAAAATGGGGTTCGAGCCCATTCCTGCGGGCTCCAGAGCGGTTTTCCGCTCCCTAGCAGACAAGGCCTTCGCTGTCGAGATATGGCGCTCGTGGTCCTTTGCGTATACTGCGCAGATGTTTTCCCCAACGGCTTTGCGTCCGCGGTACGCCAAATGGCTGATCGCAACCGGACTCTTCCTGGTGCTCAGTGGCTGTGTTGATAAACCCAACACGCTGGAGCGCGTAAAGGAGGATGGCGTGCTGCGGGTGGTTACCCGAAACAGCCCCGCCACCTACTTTCAGGATCGCAACGGTGAAACCGGCTTCGAATACGAGCTGGTGAAGCGCTTCGCCGACGATCTGGGGGTCGAACTCAAGATCGAAACCGCCGACAACCTCGACGACTTGTTCAACCAGGTGGGCAAGCCCAACGGCCCGGTGATCGCGGCGGCCGGCCTGGTCAGCAGCGAAGCGCGCAAGAAGCAGGTGCGGTTTTCCCACCCCTACCTGGAAGTCACCCCGCAGATCATCTATCGCAACGGCCAGTCGCGGCCGACCGATGCAAAGGATCTGGTCGGCAAGAAGATCATGGTGCTCAAGGGCAGCACGCACGCCGGGCAACTGGCGGAGCTGAAACAGAAATTTCCCGGCATTGAATACGAAGAGTCCGACGCGGTTGAAGTCGTCGACCTGCTGCGCATGGTGGATGAAGGCCAGATCGATCTGACCCTGGTCGACTCCAACGAAGTGGCGATGAACCAGGTCTACTTCACCAACATCCGGGTCGCCTTTGACCTCGGTGACGCCAGCAACCAGAGCTGGGCCGTAGCGGCCGGTGACGACAACAGCCTGCTCAACGAGATCAACGACTACCTCGACAAGGTGAAGAAGAACGGCACCCTGCAACGCCTGAAAGACCGCTACTACGGGCACGTCGATGTACTCGGCTACATGGGCGCCACCACCTTTGCCCAACACTTGCAACAACGACTGCCCAAGTACGAGCAACACTTCAAGGCCTACGCCAAGAAAGAGAAAGTCGACTGGCGCCTGCTGGCGGCCATCGGCTATCAGGAATCTCTTTGGCAACCGGCTGTCACGTCGAAGACCGGCGTACGAGGCTTGATGATGCTGACCCAAAACACTGCGCAGGCCATGGGCGTGTCCAATCGACTGGACCCCAAACAAAGCATCATGGGCGGCGCCAAGTACCTGGCGTACATAAAGGATCAACTGGACGAATCGATCCAGGAACCGGATCGCACCTGGTTTGCACTGGCGGCCTACAACGTCGGCGGCGGTCACCTGGATGACGCGCGCAAACTGGCGGCGAAGGAAGGACTGAACCCGGACAAGTGGCTGGACGTGAAGAAAATCCTGCCGCGCCTGTCGCAGAAACAGTGGTACAGCAAAACGCGCTACGGCTACGCCCGGGGCGGCGAGCCGGTGCATTTTGTGGCGAACATCCGTCGCTACTACGACATCCTGACGTGGGTGACGCAGCCGCAGCTGGAAGGCAATCAGGTCGCCGAGGGCAATCTGCATGTGCCTGGGGTCGACAAGACCAAGCCGAATCAGGAAACCCCGCAGCTTTAAATCTTCGCCGCCTTCAAAGACGCCATCGCGGGCAAGCCTTGCTCCTACAGGTCCGTGTCGAACACACAACTCTCGTACACCCGGAACTGTAGGAGCAAGGCTTGCCCGCGATGGCCGCGCCGCCGATCTAGCCTTTCAACGCTGCAGCCAGGATAAGCGCTTTCATTTCAGACACAGCAGACTTGAACCCCACAAACAACGCATGCGCCACCAGCGCATGGCCGATGTTCAGTTCGTTGATGCCCTTGATCGCCGCGACCGCCTCTACGTTGTGATAGTGCAAACCGTGGCCGGCATTGACGATCAGCCCTTGGGCCAGGCCAAACGCCACGCCATCGGCCACGCGCTTCAGCTCTTCAGCCACGTCCGTCGGCGTCTCGGCATCGGCATAACGACCGGTGTGCAACTCAATCGCCGGAGCACCCACGCGGCGGGACGCTTCGATCTGCCGCTCGTCTGCATCGATGAACAGCGACACTTCGCAACCGATCTTCGCCAGGCGATCCACTGCGGCCTTGATCCGCGCTTCCTGCCCTGCCACGTCCAGGCCGCCTTCAGTGGTCAGCTCCTGACGGGTTTCCGGGACCAGGCAAATGTGTGCCGGACGGATGCGCTCGGCGAACGCCATCATTTCTTCGGTGACGCCCATTTCGAAGTTCATGCGGGTTTGCAGCACATCCTTGAGCAGCAGCACGTCACGTTCCTGGATGTGCCGACGGTCTTCACGCAGGTGCACAGTGATGCCGTCAGCGCCCGCCTCTTCCGCGTCCAGTGCGGCCTTGACCGGATCGGGATAGCGAGTGCCCCGGGCCTGACGCAGGGTGGCAACGTGGTCGATGTTCACGCCAAGAAGAATGCGATTGCTGGTGGTCACGGAAGCGCTCCAGAAGAAGAGAAAGTTCGGTGCACAGCATACGGGGTGATCAGGGCTTGCGAAACAACTCGCGACTGACCAAGGGACGACCGCCCAAGTGAACGGCCAATGCCTGGCGCATCAAACGCTTGGCGGCGGACAACGCGCCGGGGGCTGACCAGTCGGCGTCGGCCATGGCGAGCAACTCGGTGCCGTTGAACAGACCGGGTTGCAGCAGGTAGACCTGTTCCAGGCCGGCGTCCACTTGCAAACGATAGAGACCATTTGGGGCGATGGGTTCGCCGTGGATGTCGGTGGTCAGGGCAAAGCCGTAACCGAGATCGTCGAGCAAGCGCCATTCGAAGGAGCGCAACAACGGCTCCAGCGGACGACCTTCGGCCAGCGCAAGCAACGTCGCGGCGTAGTGATCGAAGACAGCGGGATGGGGGTCTTCGGAGGGCAACAGGCGAATCAGCAGCTCATTGAGGTAAAGACCGCTGAACAGCGCCTCACCATTGAGCCAGGTGGAAACGCCAGCACTTTCCATGCGGCCGACGTTCTTCAACTCCCCACGGCCACGAAACTCCACTTCCAGCGGCACGAACGGCCGCGCCAACGTCCCCGCCTTGCCCCGCGCACTGCGCAACACGGCCCGCAGCCGACCTTGCGGCGTGAGGAAGTCCACCAGGGCGCTGCTTTCGCGGTAGGCGCGACTGTGGAGCACGAAGGCGGGTTGGCCGATGGGTTGGGACATGGAAATCGCAGATCTCAATGAAGGAACGCAGTTTTACAAACAGCCCAAAACCAATGTGGGAGCGAGCCTGCTCGCGATAGCGGACTGTCAGTCAACATTGATGTTGAATACCAGGCCCTCATCGCGAGCAGGCTCGCTCCCACAGTGGATCTTTATGCAGTATTACAGGTCGCCGTAACCCAGCGAACGTAACGCGCGCTCGTCGTCGGACCAGCCGCCTTTAACCTTGACCCAGAGGTTGAGCATGATCTTGGAGTCGAACAGCAGCTCCATATCCTTGCGCGCCTCGGTGCCGATGCGCTTGATGCGCTCGCCCTTGTCGCCAATGATGATTTTCTTCTGGCCGTCGCGCTCGACGAGGATCAAGGCATGGATGTGCAGGGTTTTGCCTTGCTGCTTGAACTCTTCGATTTCCACGGTGATCTGGTACGGCAGCTCGGCGCCCAGCTGACGCATGATTTTCTCACGCACCAGTTCGGCGGCGAGGAAGCGACTGCTGCGGTCGGTGATCTGGTCTTCCGGGAAGAAGTGATCGTTTTCCGGCAAGTGCTCGGCGATCACGCGCTCCAGCGTGTCGAGGTTGTGCCCGTGCTGCGCCGAGATCGGCATGATCTGCGCGTTCGGCAGCTGTTCCTGCAACCAGGTCAGGTGCGGCATAAGCTCGGCTTTGTCTTCGATACGGTCGGTCTTGTTCAGCGCCACGATCAGCGGGCCGGTCACGTACTGGACGCGCTCGAGGACCATCTGGTCTTCGTCGGTCCACTTGGTGCGGTCAACCACGAAGATCACCACGTCGACGTCTTTCAACGCCGCCGAAGCGGTCTTGTTCATGTAGCGGTTCAAGGCCTTTTCGCCGCCCTTGTGCATGCCCGGGGTGTCGACGTAGATCGCCTGGACGGCGCCTTCGGTCTTGATACCCAGCATGTTGTGGCGGGTGGTTTGCGGCTTGCGCGAAGTGATCGCCAGCTTCTGGCCGAGGATGTGGTTCAGCAGCGTGGACTTGCCCACGTTGGGACGGCCGACGATGGCAACATAGCCACAGCGTGTTGCGGTTGAATCAGTCATTGCCATTCTCCACACCCAGGGCAATCAGTGCTGCGGCGGCCGCTACCTGTTCGGCAATACGACGACTCACACCCTGACCTCGGCTTTTTTCATTCAGTAAGGTGATTTCACATTCGACGAAGAACGTCCGGCAATGCGGCTCACCCTGGATATCCACCACTTCGTAACGCGGCAGCTCACAACCACGCGATTGCAGGAATTCCTGCAAGCGGGTTTTTGGATCTTTGTTGGTGTCGACCAGCGTCAGGCCTTCGAACTCTCCGGCCAGCCAGGCCAGCACGCGCTCGCGCGCCACGTCCATGCCGGCGTCCAGGTAGATCGCACCGATCAGCGCTTCCAGGGCATCGGCCAGAATCGACTCGCGACGGAAACCACCGCTTTTCAGCTCGCCGGAACCCAGACGCAAGTAATCGCCCAGATCGAAACCGCGGGCCAGTACCGCCAGCGTCTCACCTTTCACCAGGCGTGCGCGCAAACGCGACAACTGGCCTTCGCGGGCCAGCGGGAAGCGATCGAACAAGGCCTCGCCAGCAACGAAGTTGAGGATGGCATCACCGAGGAATTCCAGGCGTTCGTTGTTGCGCCCGGCAAAGCTGCGGTGAGTCAGGGCCAGGACCATCAGTTCCTGATCCTTGAAGGTGTAGCCGAGCTGACGCTCTAGACGGCTTAAGGAGACGCTCACGGTGTACCCACGCTGAGTTCGTGGCTGGATTCCACCGCCATGGCCGTGGTGCGGCGCAGGCTTGGGACAATTAACGCTGTGTTCAAAAATTACGTCCTGAATATCATTGTTTTCATGCATCTGGTGCCGATTGTGGCGGTTCCAGAAATGCATTCGGCGCTGTGTTCAACAGCGCCGTGTTTGATTACTTGATCAGGCCAACCCGCGAGAAATTCGGCAGGTGACTGAGTTTGGGCTCCGGCCAGCTCATCCAGACCGCGAAGGCCTTGCCGACGATATTCTTGTCGGGAACCATGCCCAGCAGATCCTTGGGAATGCTCGGATCATCCCAGTAGCGACTGTCGTTCGAGTTGTCGCGGTTGTCGCCCATCATGAAGTAGTGCCCGGCAGGTACGGTCCACGTATGGTCCGGCGATGCGCGATAGCGGCTCATTTCCTTGCGGATCAGGTGTTCGGTGGCACCGAGTTTTTCCTTGTAGAGCTCGGCGCTGCCCAACGTGCCCGGCTCGGAGCCGACCAGTTGCTCGGCAATCGACTCGCCGTTGACGAACAGACGCTTGTCGGCGGTGTAGCGAACCTGGTCACCCGGCAGGCCGACCACACGCTTGATGTAGTTGACGTTCGGATCGCTCGGGTAGCGGAACACCATCACGTCGCCGCGCTGCGGATCACCGACTTCGATGACTTTCCTGTCGATCACCGGCAGGCGGATCCCGTAGGAAAACTTGTTCACCAGAATGAAGTCGCCGACGTCCAGGGTCGGCTTCATCGAGCCGGAAGGAATCTGGAACGGCTCCACCAGGAACGAACGCAGCACCAGTACGATGAACAACACCGGGAAGAACGACTTGCCGTATTCGACCAGCAACGGCTCTTTGTTCAGTTTTTCGACCACCACCCCATCAGGCTGGCTGACGCTGCCCTGATAGGAGGCAATGGCCGCACGCCGACGCGGCGCCAGGAAAACCAGATCGAGCAACGCCAACAGGCCGCAGACGAACACGGCGATGACCAGCAACAGCGGGAAATTTAGTGACATAGGACCTAACTATCCAACCTGAGCACTGCAAGGAAGGCTTCTTGTGGAATTTCCACGTTGCCGACTTGCTTCATGCGTTTCTTACCGGCCTTTTGCTTTTCCAGCAGTTTTTTCTTACGGCTAACGTCACCGCCGTAGCATTTGGCCAATACGTTCTTTCTGAGTGCCTTGACGGTTGTCCGCGCCACAATCTGACCGCCAATGGCGGCCTGGATTGCCACGTCGAACATCTGCCGTGGAATCAGTTCTTTCATCTTCTCGGTCAACTGGCGACCTTTGTAGTTCGCATTGTCGCGGTGCACGATCAACGCCAGGGCGTCGACCTTGTCACCGTTGATCAGCACATCCAGTTTCACCAGACTAGCCGATTGATAACGATCGAAATGGTAATCCAGCGAAGCATAGCCGCGGCTGGTGGATTTCAGTCGGTCGAAGAAGTCGAGGACCACTTCGTTCATCGGCAAATCGTAGGTCACCTGGACCTGAGTACCGAGGAACAGCATGTCGTGCTGCACGCCACGCTTCTCGATGCACAGGGTAATGACGTTGCCCAGGTGCTCTTGCGGCACAAGGATATTGGCCCGCACGATCGGTTCACGCATGTCTTCGATCGAGGACAGGTCTGGAAGCTTCGACGGGTTATCGACGTAAATCGTTTCACCGGTTTTCAGCAACAGTTCGAAAATTACCGTCGGCGCCGTGGTGATCAGGTCCAGGTCGTACTCGCGCTCCAGGCGCTCCTGGATGATTTCCATGTGCAGCATGCCGAGGAACCCGCAACGGAAGCCGAAGCCCAGGGCGTCGGAGCTTTCCGGGGTGTACTGCAGGGACGAATCGTTGAGCGTGAGCTTTTGCAGGGCTTCACGGAAATCTTCGAAGTCGTCGGAGCTGACCGGGAACAGACCGGCGTAGACCTGCGGTTGAATGCGTTTGAAGCCGGGCAGCACGTCAACGTCCGGCGTGGAGCTCAAGGTCAGGGTGTCACCGACCGGTGCACCGTGAATGTCCTTGATACCGGCGATGATGAAGCCCACTTCACCGGCCTTCAGGTCAGTGGTCGCGGTGTGTTTCGGGTTGAACACGCCGACGCTGTCCACCAGGTGGATCTTGCCGGTGGACTTGACCAGGATCTTGTCGCCCTTCTTCACACGGCCGTGGCGCACGCGTACCAGGGAAACAACGCCCAGGTAGTTGTCGAACCAGGAATCGATGATCAACGCTTGCAGCGGATCTTCGATGTTGCCGGTCGGCGCAGGGATGGTGTGAACCAGACGCTCGAGCACTTCATCGACGCCCAGGCCGGTCTTGGCCGAGCACTCGACTGCGTCGGTGGCATCGATGCCGATGATTTTTTCGATTTCTTCTTTGACGCGCTCCGGATCGGCCTGTGGCAGGTCGATCTTGTTCAGGACCGGCATCACTTCCAGGCCCTGCTCGATGGCCGTGTAGCAGTTGGCAACCGATTGCGCTTCAACACCCTGACCGGCATCGACCACCAGCAACGCACCTTCACAGGCCGCCAGCGATCGGCTGACTTCGTAGGTGAAGTCAACGTGGCCCGGGGTGTCAATGAAGTTGAGCTGGTACTTGATGCCGTCGCGAGCGGTGTAATACAGAGTGACGCTGTGGGCCTTGATGGTGATCCCGCGTTCACGTTCCAGGTCCATGGAGTCCAGCACTTGGGCTTCCATTTCGCGCTCGGCAAGGCCGCCGCACATCTGGATGAAGCGATCGGCCAGCGTCGACTTGCCATGGTCAATGTGGGCGATGATGGAGAAATTGCGGATATGACTCAAATCACTCACGGATCAACACTCAAAAAGGCTGCAGGCATAGCCCGCCGAAAAATAGCCGGGAATTGTACCTGATCCACGGCGCAAGCGTCACGTTCGCAGGTCAGACGGCACCTACAAAAAACGCCCCGATCTTGCGACAGGGGCGTTTTTATCGGCGTCGAGGACGGGAAATGCCCGTTATCAACCGGCCCGGCGCAGCAACCAGACCCCGGCCAGGGCGCACACACCCGCCGGCACCAGCACCGCAAACAGCGGCGAGAAACCGAACACCAGGCTCGAAGGCCCGAGCAGATCCTGGACGATGCGGAAGGTGAAGCCCACCAGCACGCCGGTGAAGACCCGCTGACCGAGGGTCACCGAGCGCAGAGGCCCGAAGATGAAGGAAATCGCCATCAGTACCAGGGCGGCAGTGACCAGCGGTTGCAACACCTTGACCCAAAATGCCAGCCAGTACCGCCCATTGTTCAGGCCCTGATCCGCCAGGTAGTGGATGTAACCCCACAAACCGGTGATCGACAGCGAATCCGGCGACATCACCACAGTGCTGAGCAATTGCGGGCTCAGCGCCACGTTCCAGCGCTCGACCGGCGCCGTCACCACCTCGGTGCTCTTGTCATGGAACAGCGTGGTCGTGACATCGCTCAACTGCCAGTGATCCTTGTCGAACTCCGCACGCTTGGCGAAGCTCGAGGACAGCATGTGGCGCTGATCGTCGAAGCGATAACGGGTCACGCCGTACAGCAGACCGTTGGGCTGCACCGAGTTGACGTGGATGAACTCTTCACCCTGACGGTGCCACAGGCCATGCTTGGCGCTTTGCGCATCGCCACTGCCCTGAGCCAGCGAGCGGTTGGCCTGCGCCGTGCTTTCGGTTGCCGGCGCGATGTACTCGCCGATCAACAGACCGACCAGCATCAGGATCAGCATCGGCTTCATCACCGCCCAGACGATCCGCCCAACCGACACACCCGCAGCGCGCATGATGGTCAGTTCGCTGTGGCTGGCCAGACTGCCGAGGCCGATCAGGCAGCCGATCAGCGCCGCCATCGGCAACATGTCGTAGAGACGGCGCGGCGCGGTCAGCAGGACGTAGCTCAACACATCGACCAGGGTGTAGGTGTCGCTGACATCACCCATTTCGTCGATGAAGGCAAACAGTGTCGCCAGGCCGAGAATGATCCCCAATACCGCCAGGATCGCGATGAAAACGCTGCTGCCGATGTAGCGATCGAGCTTAACCACGGGCCACCTCCAGCGCGCTGCGGCGACTTGCCCGCTTCAACTGCAAGGGTTCCCAATAGAGCAGGCCCAGGCCGATGGCCAGGAAAATCCCATGAACCCACCACAGGCCCAGCGCGGGCGGGATCTTGCCCTTTTCGAGGGCGCCGCGAGCGGCAATCAGGATGCTCAGGTAAGCCATATAAAGAAGAATCGCCGGCAGCAGCTTGAGGAAACGGCCCTGGCGCGGATTGACCCGCGACAGCGGCACCGCCATCAAGGTCACGATGAAGACCAGCAATGGCAACGACAGACGCCATTGCAGTTCAGTGCGGGAACGCAGGTCGTCGCTGCCGAGCAAGGAGCTGGTGGGCATTGCATCACGGTCGGTGACTTCGTCGCTGACGTCAGGCTTGGGCAGCAACACGCCGTACTCTTCGTACTTGATCGCACGGTAATCGGCCTGACCCGGATTGCCGTCGTAGCGATAGCCGTTGTCGAGAATCAGGTAGCGGTTACCGTCGGGGCGGATTTCCTGACGGCCCTTCTCGGCCACCAGCACGGAAATCCCGCGATCCTTGTTGCCAGATGACACGTTCTTTTGCGAAATAAACACGCCGCCGAGGTGAATGCGGTCATCCGACAGCGTTTCGGTGTAGGTCACCCGGGTTCCGTCGCGCAGAGCCTGGAAGCGACCCGGCTCAAGGGTATCGAACTCGGTCAGGGCGTCCTGCTTGTTCAGCAGCAACTGGAACTGATTGGCCCCTTGTGGCGCCAGGCTCAGGCTCAGCCAGGCCACAACCAGCGCAACCAGCGTGGCCGGAAACAGCGTCATGGTGAACAGACGTTGCTGACTCATGCCCGTGGCCGACAGCACCGTCATTTCGCTTTCGAGGTACAGGCGACCGTAGGCCAGCAGAATCCCGAGAAACAGGCCCAGCGGCAGGATCAGCTGCAGGAAGCCCGGCAGACGAAAGCCCATGATCAGGAACAGCGAGCCCGGATCCAGAAGGCCGGCAGCCGCCTGGGCGAGGTATTTGATGAAGCGCCCGCTCATGATGATGACCAGCAGCACGGCGCTGACGGCGCTCAAGGTCAACAGGACTTCGCGGGACAGATAACGGAAGACAATCAAACCAGACACTCCAGGGTTGTCAGGCTAAGGCGGCCAAACAAGCAAACATATCAGGCAGCCCGCAGGGCAGAGCCGCCGAAAAAAGTTGGCGCATTATCCTGTGATTGGGTGCGCCTGTCACTGCGCAATGCGGTGCGCACCCTCGCCCTCAACGATAACGAACAATGTTGCGGCGTACCCTTTGTAGGAGCGAGCTTGCTCGCGATGGTCGTCAACGATCACGCGGGAAGCCTGACACCCCACGGTGTTCTCGGGTTCCTCGCGAGCGAGCTCGCTCCTACAGAGTCCGTCGGCACGACATTGTAGAGCCGAGGGTTGTCAGGCGCCGGTAGCGAGGTTCAAACTGCGGCCTTTGTCGCAGGCCGTGACTTGCGTCTTACTACTTATTTATAAGCAGGCTCGAGCGAATGCCATCGAGCCCTTGCGTGTTGACCATCAATTCAGGGATCCGGACATGGAACTGGTTGTAAAAAGCGTTAACCCAGAAACGTTGAAAACCGCCACCCTGGTAGTCGCCGTCGGCGAAGGCCGCAAGCTCGGGGCCGCTGCCAGACAACTCGACGAACTGAGCGGCGGCGCGATCAGCGCTGTGCTCAAGCGCGGCGACCTGGCTGGCAAGGTCGGCCAGAGCCTGCTGCTGCACAGCCTGCCGAACCTGAAAGCCGAGCGCGTGCTGCTCGTGGGCGTGGGCAAGGACGAAGAGCTGGGCGACCGTCCGTTCCGCAAAATCATCGCCGGCGTCCTCAACACCCTGAAAGGCCTGGGCGGCAGCGATGCCGTGCTGGCGCTGGACGAAGTCGTGGTCAAAGGTCGCGACAGCTATGGCAAGACCCGTCTGTTGGCCGAAACCCTGGTGGACGGCGAATACTCTTTCGAGCAGTTCAAGAGCCAGAAAGCCGAACCTCGTGCCCTGAAGAAAGTCACCCTGGTGACCATCAAGGCGGCCCAGGCTGAAGTCGAGCGCGCCGTGGCCCACGCCACTGCGATCGCCAACGGCATGGCGTTTACCCGCGACCTGGGTAACCTGCCGCCGAACATCTGCCACCCGACGTTCCTCGGCGAACAAGCGAAGAACCTCGGTAAAGAATTCAAAACCCTGAAAGTCGAAGTCCTTGATGAGAAGAAGATCAAGGAACTGGGCATGGGCTCGTTCTACGCCGTCGGCCAGGGCAGCGCCCAGCCGCCGCGCCTGATCGTCATGCAATACAACGGCGGCAAGAAATCCGAGAAGCCGTACGCACTGGTCGGCAAGGGCATCACCTTCGACACCGGCGGCATCAGCCTGAAGCCGGGCGCCGGCATGGATGAAATGAAGTACGACATGGGCGGCGCCGCCAGCGTCTTCGGCACCCTGCGTGCCGTGCTTGAACTGAAGCTGCCGATCAACCTGGTGTGCATCCTTGCCTGCGCCGAGAACATGCCGAGCGGCAACGCTTCGCGTCCGGGCGACATTGTCACCACCATGAGCGGCCAGACCGTGGAAATCCTCAACACCGACGCCGAAGGCCGTCTGGTGCTGTGCGACGCCCTGACCTACTCCGAGCGCTTCAAGCCACAAGCCGTGATCGACATCGCGACCCTGACCGGCGCTTGCGTCGTTGCACTGGGTTCCCACACTTCGGGCCTGCTGGGCAACAACGACGAACTGATCGGCCAACTGCTGAGCGCCGGCAAGGCTGCCGACGACCGCGCCTGGCAACTGCCGCTGTTCGATGAGTATCAAGAGCAGCTGGACAGCCCGTTCGCCGACATCGCCAACATTGGCGGCCCGAAAGCCGGCACCATCACAGCCGCTTGCTTCCTGTCGCGCTTCACCAAGAACCTGAACTGGGCGCACCTGGACATCGCCGGCACGGCCTGGACCAGCGGCGGAAAGGACAAGGGCGCCACTGGCCGTCCGGTTCCCCTGCTGACCCAGTACCTGCTGGACCGCGCCAAAGCTTAACCCTGTAGGAGCGAGCTTGCTCGCGAAGGTGGTCAACGATGACGCGGGGAACCAGCATAAAACGCGGCGTCTTTGAGTTTCTCGCGAGCAAGCTCGCTCCTACAATTCCCAGGGTAGTTCTATAGCCGCCCCGGGCTCAGGAACCGCAATGACCAAAGTCGACTTCTATATCCTGCCCAGTGCCGATCCTTCGGCGCGACTGGATTTCGCCTGCAAGCTCACCGAAAAAGCCTGGCGCATGGGACACCGCATCTACCTGCATTGCAGCGATGCCGCCCAGCGCGACGATCTCGATGCGCGCCTGTGGGCCTTCAAGGGCGAAAGTTTCGTGCCCCACGGCCCCGCTGAAAGCGAGCCTGACGGTTTGATTGTGCTGGGGCTTGGCGATGACTGCGGTCAGCATCAGGACCTGCTGGTCAACCTTGACCTGAAAGTCCCGGCCTTCGCCAAACAGTTCGCCCGCGTGGCGGAAGTGGTGGTAGAAGATCCGACGATTCGTGCGGCGGCGCGGGAGAGTTTCCGTTTCTACCGCGAACAGGGCTATCCTCTGCAAGATCACCGTTTACAGCGACTCTGAGCATTCCGATGGACACTCCAAAACCGCTGCAA
This sequence comes from Pseudomonas sp. LBUM1651, assembly GCF_059716135.1. Taxonomy (NCBI): domain Bacteria; kingdom Pseudomonadati; phylum Pseudomonadota; class Gammaproteobacteria; order Pseudomonadales; family Pseudomonadaceae; genus Pseudomonas; species Pseudomonas sp. LBUM1651. The sequence goes on from NZ_CP166805.1 coordinate 5,040,887, forward strand.
AAGTCCGCGCACCTGCTGGACGACCTCGAGTCGATCCGCCAACTGCTCGGCGATGACAACCTGCAACCGCCCCTGCTGACCGACACGGTCGAAGACGGAGACCAGGAACAGATTCCGATGTTGTTCGACACGGTCAGCGCTTCCCAGCCAACCGTCGAACCGACTCCTCCCGCCGCTGCTACCCCGCCGGCAGCCCCCCCCGGCAAGAATCCCGACGAACTGCTGCACCTGGACAGCGAACTGCGCGCCGCCGCGCAATTGATCATGCAAGACGTGATCGACGACTTCGCCCCGCACATCGAAACCGAAATCAAACGCCGCCTCAGTGCGCGTCTGGAACGGTTGCTCAGCCAGTACAACGACTGAACTACTTGCGGCAGATTCTATATTTGCCCCCCCAAATATAGAATCTGGTTACAGGTATTGGCATTCCTGATCGCGCACGATTGGGGGGATCTGCAAAATTCCTCTCGCCAATCCGCCTTTTTCCAATAGGCGACAGGAGTTGAGTATCGCCACCTCATCGAAAATCCCGATCCAGATGCCCCTAAAAAACCAGTGCAGAATCGTGGTCTCGTTAAGTGCATCTTCCACCACCGGATCGCTGCAGCCCGTATTGAGGCAGGCACTTCACCAAATCTGAAAGTTTCTTTCAGAGCCCCCTTGGAAAATACCCCCATACACAACAATTCGAATTAATAGTTTATTTCTCCAACCAATTACCGCACTCACCAACTAAATACTTTCAAAAAACGCTCAACAACGAATAAATAAATCTGTTGATTATTTAACTAAGCCTTCTTATATTTGCCCTGCCTTAGCGCACTTGGGGCCGATCAGGATTCGACGCCGGTAACAAAACTCTAGGGGCATGCCGAGTGGGTAACAGCACTCGTAAATCCACTGTTGCATACTTAATAGTTGCCAAATTTGCCAACTACGGTGCTCCTGCAATGAACGCTTCCTCCTTCGAGGAAAAGATCTACGCTTAAGCACTTCTGGCTGCCTCGGCGCCAGCAATCACCAGGGGATTTCTGTAAACCCGACCTGATTGTCATACAGAACAGAATCGCCGCGTAGTGTGTTGTGGACGTAACGGCTAAATATTACACAGCTCGCCCTTAGCACCCTGCCCCTCGGGTGGCGACGGGTTAACTTAATTGAACGGGCTAAGCATGTAGAACCGACAGCGGAGTACTGGCGGACGGGGGTTCAAATCCCCCCGGCTCCACCAAATGAAGTAAGTACTTCACCAGTTTGCTGACAAAACGTCATTGGCAGCAAAACAGGTCACCTGGAGAGGTGACCGCCAGGTCATCAGAAGTGATGACCGATTTAAAGCCATCCCCAGGGATGGCTTTTTTTTTGGTTTTTTACCGCACTCAAGAGACAACAGAAACACGTAAACCTATTTGATTGATGTCTGTGCACGAGAGAACACATTAATCAACAGACATACTTACGCCCGATACAACTAACTATTTTTTGGGGAGGGTTGGTCTACCGTCTCGATCAAGCCTGATGGCGAACTCTATAATCCCATCTGACGCCCGAAGCAATCTGCCTCCTTTCCAGTTGTTGACGTCAAAAGGACGGTCCGACAAATCCCCTCGCCCCAAAAGCTGGTTCGCACATTCGCTCTGCGCCTGTCCGCCCCCGCTCGCCCTGTGCCCCATGCCCCGCTATACTCGTCGGCTTTTCCTGAATTAATGCCAATAGGGTCCCGCCGCGCATGGATAAGACCTACCAGCCGCACGCCATTGAAACTTCCTGGTACAACACCTGGGAGTCAGAGAATTACTTCGCCCCGCAAGGCGCGGGCGAGTCCTACACCATCATGATCCCGCCGCCGAACGTCACCGGCAGCCTGCACATGGGTCACGGCTTCAACAACGCGATCATGGACGCCCTGATCCGTTTCCGCCGCATGCAGGGTCGCAACACCCTGTGGCAGCCGGGCACCGACCACGCCGGTATCGCCACGCAAATGCTGGTGGAACGCCAACTCGAAGCCCAAGGCCAGAATCGTCACGACCTGGGCCGTGAGAAGTTCCTCGAGAAAGTCTGGGAATGGAAGGATCAGTCCGGCGGCAACATCAGCCGTCAGATCCGCCGTCTCGGCTCGTCCGTGGACTGGGGCCGTGAGCGTTTCACCATGGACGACGGCCTCTCCGAAGCCGTTAAAGAAGCCTTCGTACGTCTGCACGAAGACGGTCTGATCTATCGCGGCAAGCGCCTGGTCAACTGGGACACCAAGTTGCACACGGCGATTTCCGACCTCGAAGTGGAAAACCACGACGAGAAAGGTTTCCTGTGGAACCTGAAGTACCCGCTGGCCGACGGCGCCAGGACCGCTGAAGGCAATGATTACCTGATCGTCGCGACCACTCGCCCGGAAACCATGCTCGGCGACGCCGCCGTAGCCGTTAACCCGAACGATGAACGCTACCAGGCCCTGATCGGCAAATTTGTCGAGCTGCCGCTGGTCGGCCGCCGCATTCCGATCATCGCCGACGACTACTGCGACCCTGAATTCGGCACCGGCTGCGTGAAAATCACCCCGGCCCACGATTTCAACGACTACGAAGTCGGCAAGCGCCACAACCTGCCGCTGCTGAACATCTTCGACAAGAACGCTGCCGTACTGCCGGCCTGTCAGGTGTTCAACCTAGACGGCACACTGAACGAAAGCATCGACGGCAAGATCCCGGCCGAATACGTCGGCCTCGACCGCTTCGAAGCGCGCAAGCAAATCGTGGCTGCGTTCGATGCTGCCGGCCTCTTGGTCAGCGTCAACGATCACGCGCTGAAAGTGCCGAAAGGCGACCGTTCCGGCACCATCATCGAGCCTTGGCTGACCGACCAGTGGTACGTGTCCACCAAGCCGTTGGCCGAGCCTGCGATTGCCGCCGTTGAAGACGGCCGCATCCAGTTCGTGCCCAAGCAATACGAAAACATGTACTTCTCGTGGATGCGCGACATCCAGGACTGGTGCATCAGCCGTCAGCTGTGGTGGGGCCACCGAATTCCGGCCTGGTACGACGAGTCGGGCAAAGTCTACGTCGGTCGCGACGAAGCCGAAGTGCGTGCCAAGCACAACCTCGGCCCGGACGTTGCGCTGCAACAGGACAACGACGTTCTCGACACCTGGTTTAGTTCGGGCTTGTGGACATTCTCGACGCTCGGCTGGCCTGAGCAGACCGAGTTCCTGAAGAAATTCCACTCCACCGACGTGCTGGTGACTGGCTTCGACATCATTTTCTTCTGGGTTGCCCGGATGATCATGCTCACCATGCACCTGGTGAAAAACGAAGACGGCACGCCGCAGGTTCCGTTCAAGACCGTTTACGTGCACGGTCTGGTGCGAGATGGCCAGGGCCAGAAGATGTCCAAGTCCAAGGGCAACGTCCTTGACCCGCTGGACATCATCGACGGTATCGAGCTGGAAGATCTGGTGCAGAAGCGCACCTCCGGCATGATGCAGCCGAAACTGGCGAAGAAGATCGAGAAGCAGACCCGCGACGAGTTCGCCGACGGCATCGCCAGCTACGGCACCGACGCCCTGCGCTTCACCTTCTGCTCGCTGGCGTCCACCGGTCGCGACATCAAGTTCGACATGGGCCGCGTCGAAGGCTATCGCAACTTCTGCAACAAGATCTGGAACGCCGCGCGTTATGTGCTGGACAAGGGCGAAGACTGCGGTCAGAACGGCGAAGCCTACGAGCTGTCCCTGGCGGATCGCTGGATCATCTCGCAGCTGCAACGCACCGAAGCCGAAGTGACCCGTCAACTCGACCAGTTCCGCTTCGACCTGGCGGCACAAGCCTTGTACGAGTTCATCTGGAACCAGTATTGCGATTGGTACCTGGAACTGTCCAAGCCTGTGCTGTGGGACGAAAACGCGCCGGTTGAACGTCAGCGCGGTACACGTCGCACGCTGGTTCGGGTACTGGAAGTCGCGCTGCGTCTGGCGCACCCGTTCATGCCGTTCATCACCGAAGAAATCTGGCAGCGCATCGCGCCGCTGGCCGGTATCGAAGGCAAGACGATCATGCTGCAGCCTTGGCCAGTGGCCAATGAAGAGCGCATCGATCCGGCGGCCGAGAACGATATCGAGTGGCTCAAGGAACTGATGCTCGGCACGCGCAATATCCGTGGCGAAATGAACATCGGTCCGGGCAAGCCGCTGAACCTGTTCCTGAAAAACGTCAGCGCCGAAGATCAGCGTCGCCTCACCGAGAACGAAGCCCTGTTGAAGAAACTGGCTCGCCTCGAATCCATCACCGTTCTGGCTGCTGGCGAAGAAGCACCGCTGTCCGCCACCGCGCTGGTGGGTGAGATGGAAGTGCTGGTGCCGATGGCCGGTCTGATCGACAAGGACGCCGAACTGGCGCGCCTGGACAAGGAAATCCTGCGTCTGCAGGGCGAAGTCCAGCGCGTGGGCGGCAAGCTGTCCAACGCCGGTTTCGTTGACAAGGCCCCGGCCGAAGTCATCGAGAAAGAACGCGCCAAACTGGCTGAAGCTGAACAGGCTTTGGGCAAGCTGGCCGAGCAGCATGCGCGGATTGCCAGTTTGTAACGGCAGATCGCAATGAAAGAGGGAGGCCCGAGTGGCTAATGCCGGTCAGTTAAGCAGATTTGTAGGAGCGAGCTTGCTCGCGATGGACTTCAAGGCGACGCGTTTATCCAGAAAATACGCGTTATCGTTAACGTCCATCGCGAGCAAGCTCGCTCCTACAGGGGGCAGCTTTCGCCTAACTGATCGGCATTAGGCCCGAGTGGCCTCCCTTTTTTGTGCCCACCACAATCGCCCAAACACCGAAATCCGCTTTTTGTAGGAGCAAGGCTTGCCCGCGAAGAACGATAACGCGGTGTAACTGGTTGACCGTGTCATTGTTCTTCGCGGGCAAGCCATGCTCCTACAGGTCCCCGCCTGGCCGTCGTCTGTGGGACAATACCCGCCACTTTTAGCCATACCCGAATCGACAACGCCCATGACCGCCCCCCGCACCCCCAAACCTGCGCGCAAGAAGCCCGACTCCGCCACCCCGGCCAAAGCCGTGGAATCGCGTGAAAAGGCCAGCCTGCACCCGCGCAATCGCCATCAGGGTCGTTACGACTTCCCGGCGCTGATCAAAACCACGCCGGAACTGGCGAAGTTCGTGATCATCAATCCGTACGGCAAGGAAAGCATCGACTTCGCCAGCCCGGACGCGGTGCGAGTGTTCAACCGGGCGCTGCTCAAGTCGTTCTATGGCATTGCTCACTGGGACATTCCGGCGGATTACCTCTGCCCGCCGGTGCCGGGCCGTGCCGATTACGTGCACTTCCTGGCCGACCTGCTGGCCAGCGTCAACGACGGCGAAATCCCGCGCGGTGCGCCGGTCAAGGTGCTCGATATCGGCATGGGCGCCAACTGCGTCTATCCGTTGATCGGTTACAGCGACTACCGCTGGCACTTCCTCGGCTCGGAAATCGACCCGACGGCGGTGGCGGCAGCCAAAGCCATCGTTCAGTCCAACGGTCTGAACAAAGCCATTCAGTTGCGCCAGCAGACTAATCCCAAGCACATTCTGCTGGGCCTGCTCGAACCGGGCGAACGCTTTGACCTGACCATGTGCAACCCGCCATTCCACGCCTCGATGGACGAAGCGACCAAGGGCAGCGAGCGCAAATGGCGTGCACTGGGCCGCGCCGACCCGAAACGCAAACTGCCGGTGCTGAACTTCGGCGGGCAGTCGGCTGAACTGTGGTGTGAAGGTGGCGAAGCGCGTTTTGTGACGCAACTGATCGCCGAGAGCGCGCATTTTCAACATAAAGTGCTGTGGTTCAGCACCCTGGTCTCGAAAGCCTCGAACCTGCCAGCGATCCAGACCGCGCTGAAAAAGGCCGGCGTGCTGGAAAGCCAGGTCGTGGAAATGTCTCAGGGCCAGAAGCAAAGCCGCTTCGTCGCCTGGACCTTCCAGACCAAATCCGAACAGCAGGTGTGGCGTGAGCGTTGGGCGCGTAAAAGCTGAGTAAAGCTATCTCTGAGCTGTGAAAATCAAATGTGCGAGCGAGCCTGCTCGCGATAGCGGTATGTCAGTCGACTTCAACGGTGACTGACATACCGCTATCGTGAGCAGGCTCGCTCCCACATGGGTTTAGGTGTTTGCAGGTCAATCGCCAAATCGCAGGCACAAAAAAGCCGTGTCCGGATCACTCCGGAGCACGGCTTTTTTTACTGCGTCTTACTTGTTAACAGCGTCGGTCAGGCCTTTGGCCACAACCAGCTTGATAACTTTCTTGGCAGCGATTTCGATGGCAGCGCCAGTCGAAGGGTTACGGCCGGTACGGGCAGGACGCTCAGTCACTTTCAGTTTGCCGATACCTGGCAGAGTGATTTCGCCGCCGTTTTCCAGCTGATCGGCAACGATTTGGCCCAGTTGGTCCAGAGCGTTACGCGCGGTGGTTTTTGGCGCGTCGATAGCTTCAGCGATGTCGGCGATCAGTTGGTCTTTAGTAAGAGCCATGTAGTGTTCCTTCCCTATCAAATTCATATGGATTGCAGAGTGCAGTGTCAGCCATCGAGCCCGATCTTCTGGATCTGGCACCCTCGGCCAATAACCACGGGATCGGGGTTATAGATACCGAAATCAGGGTTTGGTTCGACCTGACAAATGCTGAATGCACGCTTAACGCAGTGACTTCGCGTAAGACCGGGCAAAACTAGCACAGAGGCGGGGAAATATCCGCCTCTAGCTACCCATTTGGTCAGCTTTATTGCTCTAAAACAGGAAAAAACTGCATAAGCGCTGCCGCACGCCTGCGAATTGCCCTTCGCACCGCGCCAAAACCAGTGGTTGCGGTACACTTGGCACTTTTTGGGGGAGCACGCCCTCCTCTCTTCAATCAGCCGAGAAGCCCATGCCGATCCGTCATTGCATCGTCCACCTGATCGACAAAAAACCCGACGGCACGCCCGCAGTTCTCCACGCTCGTGACTCGGAACTGGCCGAGTCCAGCGCCATCGAGAACATGCTTGCCGACCTCAACGAGAGCTACAACGCCAAACAAGGCAAGGCGTGGGGTTTCTTCCATGCCGAGTCCGGCGCGCATCCGTTCAGCGGCTGGCTGAAGGAATACCTCGACGGCGGCAAGGATTTCACCGCGTTCAGCCGCGTGGCGGTGGAACACCTGCAAAAACTGATGGAAGAGTCGAACCTCTCTGTGGGCGGCCACGTGCTGTTTGCCCATTATCAGCAGGGTATGACCGATTACCTGGCCATCGCGCTGCTGCACCACAGTGAAGGCGTTGCAGTGACCGATCAGCTGGACGTGACACCGTCCCGCCACCTCGACTTGGGTCAATTGCACCTGGCGGCGCGAATCAACGTCTCTGAGTGGCAGAACAACAAACAGTCCAGGCAGTACATTTCGTTCATCAAAGGCAAGAACGGGAAAAAGGTTTCGGAGTATTTCCGCGACTTCATCGGCTGCCAGGAAGGGGTCGACGGCCCCGGCGAAACCCGCACCCTGCTCAAGGCTTTCAGTGACTTCGTCGAAAGCGAAGACCTGCCGGAAGAGTCCGCCCGCGAGAAAACCAAAACCCTGGTGGATTACGCCAGCAGTCAGGCAAAGATGGGCGAGCCCATGGGCCTGGAAGAGCTGTCGGAGCTGATCGACGAAGAACGCCCGAAGGCTTTCTACGATCACATTCGCAACAAGGATTACGGCCTGTCGCCCGAAATCCCGGCGGACAAACGTACCCTGAACCAGTTCCGCCGCTTCACTGGCCGCGCTGAAGGCTTGTCGATCAGCTTCGAAGCGCACCTGCTGGGCTCGAAGATCGAATACGACGAAGAAGCCGGCACGCTGATCATCAAAGGCCTGCCCACTCAGCTGACTGACCAGCTCAAGCGACGCAACTGATGCTCGGCAGCGTACTGAAGAAATTCCTGCTGATCCTGCTGGTGGTCGTGGTCTATCAGAACTGGGGCAAGATCGAGCGGGTGTTCAACCCTTCGCAAGTGGTGTCGGAGCAGACTCAGGCCAAGGCCAGCGTCGTGCTTTACGCCACCGAGTGGTGTGGCTACTGCAAACTGACTCGGCGCTTTCTTGATCAGAAAGGCATTCCGTACAAGGAGTTTGATATCGAGAAGGACGTCGAAGCGCGCAAGGCCTATGAGGCGTTGGGTGGCGGCGGGATTCCGATCATCGATGTGAACGGCACGTTGATTCGCGGGTATGACCCCGACAGCATTCTCGCCGCACTGAAATAACCGATTAGCCTCACTCAATCCCTGTGGCGAGGGGGCTTGCCCCCGTTCGGCTGCGCAGCAGTCGTAAACCCTGTGGATGCGGTGCACCGTCGAAATGCCGGGGTCGCTTCGCGACCCAACGGGGGCAAGCCCCCTCGCCACAGGAGTGAGTGTCAGCATTTTTCGATGCGAAACCCAAACCGCGGAAAGTGCACATGCACCACGCCGCCACGTTCGTCTTCACGACGCAGAATCAATTCTTCCCTGCCCGCAAACAACAACTCCCCGGCCACCGGATCAACCCCGTAATCGGTCGCGGCGATGACCACCTGCTGACCCGCCTCAAAACCATTCGGTTCATCAAACTGCTCATCCGGCAACGCGGCCGGTGTCGCATTGCGCGCCACTTCCAGCGCTTCTTCGGACGTCATCTCGCTGGACGCGCCATGACCGAAGCCCATCACCCGCCCTAACCACGCAGAAACCGCCGGATAAGCATCGACCAACGGTGCAGTCACCGGCGTAGCCTTGAGGAACCACAGACAATGAGCCAGGGCAAAGTCGGCAATCGACGGTTCGCCGAACAGGAAATCACCCTGCTCGCGCTGAAGCTGCTGCTCCAGGCGCCCCATGATCGTCGGCCATTGATGCCGGGCTTGCTCAGCGGACAACCTGGTAGCGCTGCCACCACTAAATAGTCCGGCGCGATCGGCGATGAACGCCTTGATCGCTTCCGGCGGCATATTGCCGAAACGCACGGCGATGGATTCCGGCTGAAACACCAGGCTGACCGCATGCTGGAACACCACCGAATCCGCCCAGGCGGCGAAGGTCGCCGCGATCATTTCCTGACCTTCCGGAAAAAACGCCGGCAAGGCCTTTTCCTGCTCCAGACGACGGGCGATCAGCGCGGTGTCGCAATAAATATCGGCACCGATTTGCAACACCGGCGTCTTGCGATAGCCACCAGTCAGAGCCGTCAGATCAGGCTTTGGCATCACCGGCGAAATTTTCACCGAGCGCCAGGACAGCCCCTTGAAGCCCAGCAACAGGCGGGCCTTTTCGGCGAAAAGGGACGTCGGGTAATGATGAAGAATCAACTCTGACATGCTCGGCTCCGCCGCACGGATAATGAATCCGCAGCTTAGCGCGCATTCCGCGAGCATCCCACCCATCCGCCTGATGGGAACTTATCAGTCAGATTGATAAGCCCGCTGCAAAGGTTGCTACCAGACATTCCTTGGCGCTTTTCTTGAGTTTTTTGATCAGTCGCTCCTGACGCAGCGCTTCGCCTTTGTCGCGGCAGACTTCGGTGTAGACCAGTGCCACAGCAGGGCTGGAGAGGAAGAAGCGCGCGCCTTTGCCGCTCTGGTGAGTGGCGAAGCGGCGGACGGGATCGTTGCTGATCCCGCAGTAGAGCGAACCATTGGCCGCACGAACGAGGTACACGAACCACGGTTTGCTGACGGGCAGCGTCGGTTCGGCGGCAATGACGGAAGATTCGCTCGGCGTGTTCACGTGACGATCAAGGCTTGTAGGAAACAAGCCGCGATCTTATCAGCGACCGGCCTGAAATGCCTTTAGCCCCTTCAAGGCTTGTGCGCGGACGGCGTTACTCACCAGCGGCGTCCAGCCCAACAACAAGCCCTTGAAACCCAGCGCCTGTCGCGACCAGGTCCACAGATCAAAGCTGTCGTGATGTTCGCAGATCTTGCCGTCGCGAAACACGAACCGGGCCTGAATGTCGTTGACCACGGTGTTACCGGTCTGGCTGAACAGGTACGTCGCCACCCAATGCGCGCCGCCGCTGCGCTCATCGCTGCGCACGTTATCGAACGTCAGGGAAAAATCCTTGGCGCGGGTGGTGAGCATGCGCCACATGTCGCCGGCATCCCGGCCGCGCAACTCGCCGAACGCCGGATCACTGAACACCACGTCGTCGGTGTAGCAGGCGCTCATGGCCTCGGCATCCAGCCGCTGGAAGGCTTGGTAGAACTGGGTGATCAATGCGTTGTGGGCATCACTCATGGACAGGCTCCCCGGGTTTACAAAATGGTTTCGCAAGATTGCCTGCACGATAGTCCGCAAATGCGCTGAAGACTATCGGCATCAATACCGAGAATACCGGCACTGCTCGGATTGACGGCCTAGAGCGACATGCCGCTGTCACGGGCGTAGGAGAAGAGGTCCACATCCGTGGAGATGCCCAGCCTGAGCATGGCCATGTTTTTTTGTTTACTGATGGTCGATACGCTTCGCTTGAAGTGGGTCGCGATTTCGCTGACGGTCATGCCACTGGCGAGCATTCTGACGACTTCATGCTCTTTGGCTGAGAGCTGTTCACTTGTGGCGACCTGAGTCATCGCTGCACGCAAGGACTCGGTGATGAAGCGCCGTCCTTCTGCCACAGTCTTGATTGCAACGGGCAACTCTGTCGCCGATGCGCCTTTGGCAACGACCGCCATCACCCCTTGAGCGAACGCCGCTCTGAGGGTGGCGACATTGGCAAACATCGTGACCAGGATGACGGGCATGCCCGGGTAGTGGCGTCGCAGGGTGCTCAACATTTTCAGGCCATCGGCCTGCTCGTTGCCGGGCATGGAAAAGTCCGTGATCAACAGATCACAGGGTGTGTTTGAAAGTAGCTTCAACAGGCTGTCCGGACCGTCGACTTCACCCACGACTCTGTCCGTTTTGCTGGAGTCGACGAGCATCCGCAAGCCGATGCGTACGACAGGATGGTCGTCAGCAATAATTACGCGCATTGTCGGATTAATCCTGTTTGGGGTTGGAATGGGCGAAAAATAGCGCCGTCCCGTGCTCACCACAACGGCCCCATCAAGACCGTCCCACAGCCTCGTCCAACACACACGGGACTTCGACCTTTCTCTTACAAAACAAATAGAACAACCCTACGTTACTTGGCTATTCAGCCCACACCGAAAGACTACAGACAGTGCTCCAAAGCGCCGATGTGTACCCCGCAGCACCCTTTCATACACCAGCCAGTCCGCTTTCGTATTAGTTGCATTCCACCTGACGACTCCGGCCGCTAGATTGCGCCTCCCTGCATAGGGGATTGGCAATAACCATTTTTCATCAAGGACGAATCAAAACATGAACAAGAATTTTTCTATCCTGACCGCTGCATTGTTGCTCGGTGGAGCATCGTCAGCGTTCGCGGCATCCAGCACCGATCTGACGGTAAAGGGTCTGATCACGCCGAGGGCATGCACGCCTAGTCTGTCCAGTGACGGCACCGCCGACCACGGGAAGATTTCCGTGCAAGATCTTTTACCCGACAGACACACCCAGTTGCCCCCAATCACCCTGCAAATGGCAGTGAGCTGCGATGCGGCGACTGCCTTTGCGCTCTCTCCGACCGATCACCAGGCGGGTAGCGCAACGCATGCAACCTACTTCGGTCTGGGGCTGATCAATGGCAGTGAGAAACTGGGGCACTTCCGTGTTACTCCGCGCAATGTGCAGGCCGATAACGTCGCCGCACAAACCATTCTGTCTTATGACAATGGCCTGACTTGGCTCGCTGCAGGCTCAAGGGATTTCTGGGGGGTGAATAACATCTGGGGGTTTGCGGCCGTTGGCAATTCCAGCATTCCCATTGCGATAAAGGATTTGACTCTGGATCTTCAGGTGCGCACTGCCATCGCTGCTACCGACGGCCTGACCCTGACCGACGACGTATCAATCAACGGTTCCGCAACCCTGCAGATCAAGTACCTGTAACTCGGCATCAGTGGCCGGGCAACGCCCGATTGAGAGCGTTGCCCGGTCACCGTCACAACCGGATGTTCCCTCGTCGTCGTGGCATTGCCCCGGTCAGCACCGGTCCATCAACCTTCACGCGCGGACCGAAGACTGACTCCCCGCCGGACCTTATCAACCTGTAAATCCATACCACCGCCAACCTTTTTTACTCGAAACCTTCAACGAGACATCCATGACGATGCTTTCTTCTTTCGCACGCCCGCTCCTCCACACCGGCATCGGTGCGCTTGCCCTGTTACTGGCCTCACACGCCCAGGCCGACGGCATGATCCCGGACACTTCGGTAGTGATCGTCAACGAAGCCGATGGCGAGGCGTCCGTTTCCGTGACCAACTCCGATGCCAGCCTGGCGTTGCTGCATGTGACCCTCGAAGACATCCCCGAAGACAGCGAATCGCTGGTGTTCGTGACGCCACCGCTGGCGCGCGTCGAAGCCTCCAAAACCCAACTGGTGCGCTTCATTCTTCAGACGGAGAAACCCTTGCTCACTCAGCGTTTGAAGCGAGTGATCTTCGAAGGCATTCCCCAGGGGAAACCGGCCGCGGAAGCCGGGCATGCCCGAGTGGGCGTGACGGTACGGCAGAATCTGCCACTGATCATTCACCCCAAGGGCCTCGCGCCCAACCGCACCCCATGGACCGACCTGAAATGGACGCTGAAGGACGATCAACTGACCGTGCGCAACGACACACCTTACGTCGTCCGTCTGGCGCAAGAGGTGCAACTGATTCCGTCGGGCCGAGCGATGCTGCCGAAAACCTACGTGCTGCCCGGTGAGCACATCAGCGTGGCGGCAACGCCTGGAGCCGCCACCCATGTGCGCTTTCAACCGGCCACCGTTTATGGCTTTGCGGTGCCGCACTACGACGCGTCGATCACCCCCTAGAGAACAACCTCCACCGACGTCGCTCCAAGGAACAGTGAGCGCCGAAGTTTCAAGGTGACGGTCGTTTAACCGTCGCCACACGTGTGCCTGAAGCCACAGCGAAATCGGTCAGCACACAGATAACCAAGTGAACCCCATGAACACAGTATCGATTTACCGTGACGGCGAAGCCATGCCTGCGATTCGGGCAGCCGCTCGTACACGCGGGCCACGGCCCGGGACCAAAACGGCGTTTTTGCTGAGCAATTTGCTGATATTGCTCGACGCCCACGCTGATGTTTCGTTGCCAACGTCGTTCGATAGAGACATGTTGCAACAACGCGGCATCGATCCGGACCTGGCCACGTTGCTGCTCGCCGCACCGAGCTTTACGGCCGGAAGGCATCCCGTCACGCTGATCGTCAACGGTCAGCGTCGGGGCCGGGCGGATGTCACGTTCAAGCCTCAGGGCGAACTGTGTTTTGACTCGGCGCTGCTCGACGCGGCCAACCTGATCATTCCCCCCCGAACGCTCGAAGATGCGCGCTGCCACGATGTGCTCGGCACCTGGCCGCAAACCCTGATCGAGCCGGACCCGGCAAACCTGAGCCTCGCATTGGTGGTACCCACCGATGCGATAAGACCGACGGCCCGGGATTTCTCGGGCTATCAAACCGGCGGCATCGCCGGTCTGCTCAATTACGACGTCACCGGCCTGCAAAGCCGTTATGGCGACCAGTCCAGCCGCTACGCTTCGGCCAACACCGAACTCGGTTTCAACGCCGGCGACTGGATCGTGCGCAGTCGTCAGGTGCAGACCTGGCAGGACGACGTTTCCCGCACCACCCATCTGGCGGCATACGCCCAGCGTACGTTTGCCAGTCAACAAGCGGTTGTGCAGGCGGGCCAGATCAATCTCTACAACCCGGTGCTTGCCGGTGCGCAGATCACCGGCGTGCAAATCCTCACGGAGCAAGCGCTGCAGGTCGAGGGACAAAGCGCACTGATCGAAGGCATCGCCCACAGCCAGGCGCAAGTCGAGGTTCGGCAGAACGGTTCACTGATTCACTCCACGGTGGTGCCCGCCGGCCCGTTCGCCCTGAACAACGTGCGACGGCTCAACAGTCGCTCCGACGTTGAGGTCACGATCAAGGAGGCGGATGGCAGCGAGCGCGGTTTTACCGTTCCGGCCGCCCTGCTGGGCATCGGTTTGCCGGCGCCCGGCTATTCATTGGCGGCGGGCCAGGTGCGCAATATCGGTGATGCCGCGGGTGGCGACCCCTGGGTAATCAGCGGCGGCTGGAGCGGTGCGCTCAAGCCGCAGGTCTTGCTCAGCGCCGGCCTGACCGGCGCCGCCGACTATCGCGCGGCGGGCGCAAGCCTGGGCCTGTTGCCATTCCCCGCGACACAAATCCAAGCCAGCCTTCAGAGTTCTGACGCCAGCCGCGAATCCACCCGAGGATTTCAGGCCGACCTGAACTTCTCGCAACGCTTGGGTGAACAGTGGGCGATCAATGCGGGAAGCGCCTACCGGACGTTCGGTTATCGCGAGCTGGAAGAGTCCGTGTTCGACACCCCGTCGGACAGCAACAAGTCCCGTTACCGCGACCAACAAAGCGCAGCGCTGTCGTGGTCGCACCCATGGTTGGGCGCGTACAGCAGCGGGCTCTCCCGCTCGACCTCATTTGACGGGCAAAGCAGCAGCCGCGCGCTCGCTTCCTGGGGCACCAGTATCGGCAGCGTGTCCGTCTCGGCCACCGCCGAATGGCAAGTCAGCGGCACGCAACGCAGCGACGACAGCCTGTACTTGAACGTCAGCATTCCATTGGGCGAGAACCGCCGAGCCCGCACCTGGGTGCGTAATGCCGGTGGCGAATATCGCAGCGGTGTGGGCCTGAGTGAAAACATCAACGATCAACTGGGCTACCGGATCGGCGTTGAACACGACACGCGTGACAAGCAGGTGCAATCGTCTGTCGGCGTTTCACTCCTGCCGCGCTACAGCCAGTTGAACCTCAACTACACCCGCGCTGATGCCGAACGCTCCAGCTATCAAGCCGGCGCCCGCGGTGGCGCGGTGCTGCACGGCGGTGGCCTGACGCTGTCGCCTTACCCGGTCAGCGACACCTTTGCGCTGCTCTCGGTGGGCGACATGGGCGCCATCAAGGTCAGCACGCCAAGCGGTCCGGTCTGGACCGACTGGCAAGGTCAGGCCGTGGTCTCCCAGGTCAGCGCTTATGGCCGCAGCCCGGTGGAAGTCGACACCCGCTCGCTGCCGCGCAATGCCGATATCAACAACGGCTTGGCGGTGATTTCTGCCGGTCGTGGTGCCGTCGACAAGGTCGAGTTCGGGATCACGATGACCCGCCGCGCCTTGCTCAGGGTCACCACCGTCAACGGCGCGCCAATACCCCGCGGCGCGACCGTGAATACCGAGGATGGCGAGTTCGTCACCCTGGTGCAGGACGGCGGCCAGCTATTTCTGCCCAACGTGCTCGACCCGCGTGCCCTGTGGATAACCGCGCCAGGGCTGGACCGCTGCGAACTGCGTTTCGAACTGCCGGCCAACGCCGACTCCGAGGCGTACTACGAGACCGCCCCCGCCCTGTGCCGAGCCCTTTGAGGATGACTTCATGAACCTGTCCCGCTATTCCCTGTTGCTCCTTGCTCCGCTGGCGCTGAGTGGTTTCACACCACTCGCCTGGGCAGACGACTGTCAGTTCAACCTGAGCCAGCCCTTACTCGATTACGGCCTGATGAACCGGGCGATACGCCCCGATGCGGCGCCAGAGCGCAACCTGGGCGAACGTCGCCTGAGTTTGAACCTGAGTTGTTCACAGGCCATCGACCTGTCCCTGTTTTATCGGGCCATGGCGGCGACTGCCGAGCGCTTTTACTTCGCCGAGCGCGGCAGCTATCAAATGCGCATTCGCGATGCCGTGGTGGACGGTCAATCGGTAGATCTGGGGTTGATTGCGGCCATGGGTCAGGCGCCGGTAGAAACGGCGTCCAGCCTGATTTGGCGACCGGAACACGGGGTTGTTCCGGTGCAGGCGGGCGTCCCCGTGAAAGGGCACAGTTTTTCCGCACAACTTGAACTGACGGCCTGGGTTCAGGAGCAGGGAATGCACGTGCGCGACTCGGTGACGTGGGAGAGCACCGGGTTATTCGACGCTGTCGCGGCAGGGCGTACTCGCGAAACCACACTGCGGGCCAGTTTCGCGCCGGGGGCCTGCGAACCGACACTGTCCAATCTTGGCCTGGTCCATTTCGGCACGCTGTCCAGTAGCGACTTGAACGCCGACAAGAGCACCCGCCTGCCGCCCAAGACGCTGACGCTGCGCGTGAGCTGCGACGCGCCAACGGTATTTTCGCTGAGCATGAAAGACAACCGCGAAGGCTCGGCGACGGTCAACAGCGAAATTTACTACGGGCTGAATGTCGATCAGCGCAACAACAAGATCGGCTTGTACTCGCTGAACTTCGACCCGGCCGACGCCATGGCCGACAGCTTCGCTCGCCTCTATCGAACCGACTCCACCACCAACGGCGCGGCCTGGAGCACGTCCAGCTCAAACCCGATCCCGATCGGCAGCAGGAGCTACCTGGGTTTCACCGACAGCGCCGGCAGTACCGCAGGCCCGGTCGCGATCCAGAACCTTACAACACTGGTGACCGTCGACGCCGTCATCGCCCCCACCTCAAGCCTGGACCTGAGCACGGCCATCGACCTCGATGGTTCGGGGACGATCGAAATTAATTACCCGTAACAACCAACCCATCCTGTCGAACCCGCGGCGCACTCAAGCGCCTCGGACTGGCCAGGACATCAACCATGAAAGTGAGTAAACAACGATGAAAAAGTACTTCGCAGCACTCTCGACCACTGCGCTGATTTGCGTCGCGCCTTATGCCCTTGCGGCGTCGAGCACTGACCTGACGGTCAAAGGCACCATCACCCCGGCGGCGTGTATGCCGACGCTGTCGGACGGCGGCGACATCGACCACGGCAAAATCTCGGCAAGCGATCTCAACCGGGATCGATTCACTGTAATAGGCGTCCATCAACTGCAATTGACCGTCGCCTGTGATGCAGCGAACAAGTTCGCGCTGAACGCTATCGATAGAAAGCCGGGGACATCTGACAGACCTGACCAGTTCGGCTTGGGGCTGACTAACGCGGGCGAAAAGCTTGGCCGCGTCGAGATCGAAATCAAAGGCGCCGTGGCAGACGGAAAGCGGGGATACGCGATCTACTCCGACAACGATGGTGCAACCTGGAGACAGGCGCAGCACATCGATCCCGGAAACCTGGTATCGGTCAGTGATGCCCTTTACGGGTTCATCCCATCTGCGGTGAAGGACGTGACGATGGACCTGCAAATCAAATCCATAATCACCCGCGCTGACCGTCTGACCTTGACCGACGAAGTCAAAATCGACGGCCTCGCAACCTTTGAAATGAAGTACTTCTAAGTCGTGATGCTGAACCGTTTGCACATCGATATGAGCAGGCGGTTCAGCCCGACAAGGGCGAAAAAATCGGCGCCTTCCGACCGTTGATTCACAGTGCTCAGGCAGACGGAAAGGATGTAAACACAATCTGCCCGGTTGATGGCGGAGCCAATGGGAGGCGCACCAGCGTTATCAATGAAGGTGTACTGCTCTCGGTGGGCGGTATCACTCCACTTGCCGCCAAGGATGTCATGGACTTGACTATCGGTACCTGCATTGCCCTACTGACAGCCTGACCCTGACCGACAACGTCATTCTGGATGGCTTCGCCACCTTTGAAATGAAGTACTTCCAAGGTCATGGCGCTGAACCATGGGCAGCGTTAACAACCGCGAAGGGTTTAGCGCCGACCGCCTCCACCCAAAAAAGGAATTTATAGGTGAAACATACGCTTACAGCCCTTGTGGCTGCATTGTTGATCGGCCCGACAGCTTGCACGTTTGCCGCGTCAAGTATTGGCCTGTCCGTCTCAGGCACCATCACCCCGGTGGCTTGCACCCCGAGCCTGTCCAACAACGGTCAGGTCGATTTTGGCAAAATCTCCCGACAGGATTTGAACATCGATAAACGAACGCGTCTTCGCGACGAAACCTTCGAACTCACTATCCGCTGCAATGTGCCTGCGCGTTTCGCTTTGCGCATGCAGGACCATCGCGACGGCTCGGCGATCGTCAACAGCGAGATCTATTACGGCCTGAACGTCGATCGCAGCAGCAACAAAATCGGCCTGTATTCGCTGCACTTCGAGCCGGCCAGCACCGTGGTGGACGCGTTGCCGCAGGTTTATCGAACCGATTCCACCACCGATGGCCGGGCCTGGAGCACATCGAGCACCAGCACCATACCGATTGCCGCCAAAAGTTATCTGGGGTTCACCGACATTGCCGGCAGCACCGCAGGCCCCATTGCGATTCAGAGCCTGAGCAGTCGCGTCACCCTGCAAACCGTCATCGCGCCCACCTCTGAACTGGACTTGAGCGGCGATATCGTCCTTGACGGTACAGCGACGCTGGAGGTGTTTTACCTGTAGCGCCGCCTAGACCTTTTCGCTGGTGACCTGAACGTATAACGAACGCCCGGCCCCGAGGCCGGCGAGGATTGCACCGAGGCCGATCACGCCGAAAATCCAGCCCACGGCGTTCCAGCCGCCGGTCCAGTCATGCACGATGCCGACCGCGAACGGCCCCATGGACGCCAGGGTATAACCGAAACCCTGGGCCATGCTCGACAGATTCGCCGCCACATGGGAGTCCCGCGAGCGCAGCACGATCAGGGTCAACGCCAGGCTGAACGTACCGCCCTGTCCCAGGCCGAGCAGAATCGCCCAGCCCCACAGGCCTTCGATCGGTGCATACAGGCAACCGAACAAACCACCGAGGGTCAGCGCCATGACGATCACAATCGCCAGGCGCTGATCCTTGCCGCGCGTGGCCAGCCACGGGGCGGCCAGTGAGCTGGCCAACTGAACGATCACCGAACCCGACAGCACCAGCCCGGCCTGAGTCGGAGTCAGGCCGCGGCCGATCAGGATAGACGGCAGCCAGCCGAACACGATGTACGCCAGCGATGATTGCAGACCCATGTACAAGGTCACTTGCCAGGCCAGCGGGTCACTCAACAAACCGCGAACCCGGTAGGCAACGTTGTGCGCGCCGTGTTTCTGACCGACTTGCGGCAACCAGAAAATCGCTGCCACCAAGGCTGGAATCACCCAGAAACCGAGACCCAACGCCCAGCTCTTGTCGAAATGTTCGCTCAACGGCACGGTCGCGCCCGCCGCCATCGCCGCGCCCAGACACAGCGCCATGGTGTAGACGCCGGTCATGGTGCCGGCGTGTTTGGCGAAGTCGCGCTTGACGATGCCCGGCAACAACACACCGATGACACCAATGCTCGCGCCGGCCAGTACGCTGCCGGCAAACAGGCCGATTTCGCCGAACGAGCTGCGCAGAATGATCCCGCCGGCCAGCGTCAGCAGAATGCCCAGCACCACCCGTTCAGCACCGAAACGTCGGGCCAGGATCGGCGCCAGCGGTGCGAACAAACCGAGGCACAGCACTGGCAGCGTCGTCAGCAAACCGGCCTGCGCTGCCGACAAGCCGAGGGTTTTCGAGACCTCGCTGAGCATCGGCGCCATGCTCGACAGTGCCGGGCGCAGGTTCAGTGCGACCAGAATCAAACCCAGCAATAACAACCATGGCCGCCGCAGGATCGGGTGACTTTGCTGGACCGCTTCGTCGTCGGCCTCGGCGTCGATCAGCAGTTCTTCGAGCTCCGCCTTGCGTTTGGCTTCGTTGATGTGGCTGTTGCGGCTGGACATGGCGTTCTCGGTTTCAAGGTTCATTGATCAACTGCCTCGACAGGGCTTTGGCCCGTTCCGGGTCGCGTTGCTCGACGGCGTCGAGCAGGTCGACATGCAGGTCGAACACTTCCTGGCGGCGAGGCGTGATGCTCAGGGTCTGGCGCAGTTGTGCGCCGACGACGCTGGAGAAGTAGCGATACAACTCGCTGAGGGTCGGGTTGTGCGCGGCGTCCACCAGACGGCGATGGAACACCAGATCGCAGGCGATGTAGCTGTCGAGATCGCCGTGATAGTGATCGCCGCTGACATTGAGCGCTTTGCGTAATTCGATGAGGTCTTCGTCGGTCCTGCGGATGGCGGCAAGGCCGATGGCCTCGACTTCAAGGATGTGCCGTGTTTCCCGCGCCTGTTCGAGGGAGCAGCGCGACAACGCTTTCAGGGTGTCCAGCGGATCGATCACCGCCCGCAGATAACTGCCGTCGCCCTGGCGGATTTCAATCAACCCGGAAAACGCCAACACGCGCATGGCTTCGCGCACGGTGTTGCGGCTGATGCCCAGTTCTGCCGACAGCTCAGGCTCGGTGGGCAAGCGTTGGCCGACAGTCCAGACGCCTTCGGTGATGCGCAGGCGCAACTGGTCCAGGGCCTGATCGACCAGGGATCGCTTAATTAATGGAGACATTTCTGACATTGGATTCGCCCTTTCATCCAATCATAGGATGAATTTTCTGACATGTTAGTCAGCTTCATGTAGGACGGCAACCGCCTAAGGTCAATGAGAGAGAAAAGGAGCGGGATTTTCGATTAGTCAAAATTACCCTCTCAGGGTAATTTCAGGGACAGGGTATACGGTTTCTTATGGACAAGAACACACCCCACTACGCCTTGTCGGTCATCAAGGATGAGGTCAGGAGGCAAGGAGCCAAAGCGTTTACTCATGTCGCATTGAGTTCCGGCAAGCGAATGGGATTGGCCCTGCGAGATATGGAGTCAGTCATTTGTTCGCTGGAACGCCGGATGCTCTACAAGTCAATGACGTGTTACTCCGATCACCGAAACTGGCAGGACGTTTACCACACTACATTTCATGACATAGAGCTCTACATCAAAGTGACCTACTGCTCCAACGGTGGGCCCCTGGTGATCTCTTTCAAGGAGAAGAACGTATGAATACGCGGCAATGCATGAGTTGTGGCGCTCACGACGCAATGCAACATTTCGAAGGTCGCAGTCTCAGTGTTGACTACAAGAACGTTTCACGATGGGTGCACGATATTGCCGGCTGGGAGTGCAAGGACTGCGGTGAAATCATTTTTGATAATGATACCGACAGCGCCGTGCGCTACTCCGACGCTGGCGACAAATTGCTCGAGGATTGCTTTCAGATCATGGGCACCGAGATGAAACGCATCCGCCGCAAACTGCACCTCACGCAAAAGGAAGCGGTGAAACTGCTTTCCGGCGCCGGCCACAACGCGTTTTCACGATACGAGCGCGGCGAACTGCAACCGCCGCAAGCGTTATTCACACTGATGCGCCTGCTGGATCGTCATCCTCACTTACTGGCTGAAATACAAGCGATGAACGAAGGCACTGACTTGAAACGGCTACTGGCTGCACGCTTTCCGGAACAGGAAACGGTGCTGGCGTCCTGATCCCGAACATCAGACAAAAATAAACCCGGAACTCAGTCCGGGTTTATTTCACAGCCTGGCTTCGATCAATGCAGGATCTGGCTCAAGAACAACTTGGTCCGCTCATTCTGCGGATTATCAAAGAAGTCGTTCGGCGCAGCCTGTTCAACGATTTCACCCTTGTCCATGAAGATCACGCGGTTGGCCACGGTGCGGGCGAAGCCCATTTCGTGGGTCACGCAGAGCATGGTCATGCCGTCTTCGGCCAGGCCGATCATGGTGTCCAGAACCTCTTTCACCATCTCCGGGTCGAGTGCTGAAGTCGGTTCGTCGAACAGCATGATTTTCGGTTTCATGCACAGGGCACGGGCAATCGCCACACGCTGCTGCTGACCGCCGGACAGTTGCCCCGGGAATTTATGCGCCTGCTCCGGAATGCGTACGCGCTCCAGGTAATGCATGGCGATTTCTTCGGCCTTGCGCTTGGGCATCTTGCGCACCCACATCGGCGCCAGGGTGCAGTTCTGCAGGATGGTCAGGTGCGGGAACAGGTTGAAGTGCTGGAACACCATGCCGACTTCACGGCGGACCGATTCGATCTGCTTGAGGTCGTTGGTCAGTTCCACGCCATCGACCACGATGCGGCCCTGCTGGTGTTCTTCCAGACGGTTAAGGCAACGAATGGTGGTGGATTTGCCGGAACCCGACGGGCCGCACAGGACGATACGCTCGCCCTGCTTGACGTTCAGGTTGATGTCTTTCAACACGTGGAACTGGCCGTACCACTTGTTCACGCCCTGCATCTGAATAATGCCTTCAGGGCTCACAGGCTTTTTGATCGCTTCGCTCATCAGAGAACTCCTAACGCTTGTGGCCAGTGTCGAGCTTGCGTTCCAAATGCATGGAATAGCGCGACATACCAAAACAGAAAATCCAGAACACCAGGGCCGCGAACACATAGCCTTCAGTGGCCATGCCCAACCATTTCGGGTCGGCGGCGGCTTGTTTGACGCTGTTGAGCAAGTCGAACAGGCCGATGATGATCACCAGGCTCGTGTCCTTGAACAGCGCAATGAAGGTGTTGACGATGCCAGGGATTACCAGCTTCAGGGCTTGCGGCAGAATCACCAGGCCCATACTGCGCCAGTAACCGAGGCCCATCGCTGCAGCCGCTTCGTACTGACCTTTGGGAATCGCCTGCAGACCGCCCCGCACCACTTCGGCGACGTAGGCCGACTGGAACAGGATCACGCCGATCAGTGCCCGCAGCAGTTTGTCGAAGTTCATGCCTTCAGGCAGGAACAACGGCAGCATTACCGAGGACATGAACAGCACCGTGATCAACGGCACGCCGCGCCAGAACTCGATGAAGGTCACGCAGACCACCCGAATCGCCGGCATGTTCGAACGACGACCCAGGGCCAGGACAATCCCCAGCGGCAGAGCGCCGGCAATGCCGACGGTGGCGATCACCAGGGTCAGCATCAGGCCGCCCCATTGGCTGGTCGCCACGGTGGTCAGGCCAAAAATGCCGCCATGCAGCAGGAAGTAGGCAATGATCGGATACAGCACCAGGAAGCTCAGCCCGTACACCGCTTTACGGTGAAAGCGCGAGATGAACAGCGGTGCCACGCCGATGACCGCCAGCCACACGGTCAGGTCCACGCGCCAGCGCAGGTCCACCGGGTAGTAGCCGTACATGAACTGGCCGAAGCGCTGCTGGATGAACACCCAGCAGGCGCCCTCCTTGGTGCAGTCAGCCTGGGTGGTGCCGACCCAGTTGGCGTCGAGGATCGCCCACTCCAGGATCGGCGGGACCACCAGGTAAATCAGATAGAACGCGAACAGGGTCAGCAGGGTGTTGAGCCAGCTGGAGAACATGTTGGCGCGCATCCACGCCACGACACCGATGCTGCGGCTCGGAGGTGGCATGTCAGGTTTGAAAGTATGAGTACTCATGCGCTTTTCCTTACCGCTCGATCAGCGCAATGCGCTTGTTGTACCAGTTCATCAGCAGGGAAATGCTGATACTGATCGCCAGGTACACGCTCATGGTGATCGCAATCACCTCGATCGCCTGCCCGGTCTGGTTCAGCACCGTACCGGCAAACAACGAGACCATTTCCGGATAACCGATACCGGCCGCCAGCGAAGAGTTTTTCGCCAGGTTCAGGTATTGGCTGGTGAGCGGTGGAATGATCACGCGCAGGGCTTGCGGGATGATCACCTTGCGCAGGGTCGGACCGTTGCGCAGGCCCAGCGAGTGTGCCGCTTCGGTCTGGCCGTGGCTGACCGACTTGATGCCCGAACGCACGATCTCGGCGATGAACGCCGCGGTGTACACGGTCAGGGCCAGGGTCAGCGCCAGCAGTTCCGGGATCAGCACCCAGCCACCGACGAAGTTGAAGCCCTTGAGTTCCGGCATTTCCCAGTGCACAGGTGCGCCGAAGATCAGCGCGCACAGTGCCGGGATCACCAGGAACAGCGCCAGGCCGGTCCAGAATTTGTGAAACGGTACGCCGGTTGCTTCGAAGCGCTTGTTGGCCCAGCGAGTCATCAGCACGATGGCGACAATGGCCACGACGATGCTGACCATAAACGGCCAGAAACCGTCGGCCGCCAGCGCTGCGGGCATGTTCAAACCGCGGCTGCTGACGAAGAAGGTGTCGCCGAAGTTATGGCTGTTGCGTGGCCCCGGCATGGTCAGGAACACCGCGAAGTACCAGAACAGAATTTGCAGCAGCGGCGGAATGTTACGGAAAACCTCGACATACACCGTCGCCAGCTTGGCGATGATCCAGTTCTTCGACAGCCGTGACACGCCGACGATGAACCCGAGGATCGTCGCCAGGATCACGCCGATGAAGGTCACCAGCAGCGTGTTGAGCAGGCCGATGACAAACACCCGGGCATAGCTGTCCGATTCGGTGTAGTCGATCAGGTGTTGAGCGATACCGAAACCGGCACTGCGCTCCAGAAAGCTGAAACCGGAGGTAATGCCCCGGTGTTGAAGGTTGGTCTGCGTGTTGTCGAACAGGTACCAGCCCATCGAGACCACCGCCACAATGGTGATGATCTGAAATAGCCACGCACGCACTTTTGGATCGCTGAGGCTGAGCCTCTGCTTTGGTGCGCCGATTGAATTTTGCATGAAGTGCCCCGGAAATAATGGAACAGAACATCACCCGGCGGTTGGCCCACCGGGTGATAGAACCATCAGCGCACTGGTGGTGCGTATTGAATGCCGCCGTTGTTCCACAGAGCGTTCAGCCCGCGGTCGATGGCCAGCGGAGTGCTCTTGCCGAGGTTTTTCTCGAACACTTCACCGTAGTTGCCCACTTGCTTGACGATCTGCACGACCCAGTCTTTCTTCACTTTCAGGTCTTTGCCGTATTCACCGTCAGCGCCCAGCAGACGAGCAACGTCCGGGTTCTTGGTGGCTTTGGCTTCAGCTTCAACGTTCTTCTGGGTGATACCCATTTCTTCAGCGTTGACCATTGCAAACAAGGTCCACTTCACAATGCTGAACCACTCTTCGTCGCCTTTACGCACGACCGGGCCCAGAGGCTCCTTGGAGATGGTTTCCGGCAGAACGACGTAGTCGGTCGGGGTCGCCAGCTTGCTGCGTTGTGCGTACAGCTGGGATTTGTCGGAGGTCAGCACGTCGCAACGACCGGATTCCAGCGACTTGGCGCTTTCATCGGAGGTGTCGAAGGTGATCGGGGTGTATTTCAGACCGTTGCCACGGAAGTAGTCGGAAACGTTCAGCTCGGTGGTGGTACCGGCTTGAATGCAGATGGTAGCGCCGTCGAGCTCTTTAGCGCTTTTCACGCCCAGCTTGTTGTTCACCAGGAAGCCGATGCCGTCGTAGTAAGTCACGCCGGCAAACACCAGGCCCATGCCCGAATCGCGGGAGCTGGTCCAGGTGGTGTTACGCGACAGCACGTCGATTTCGCCGGACTGCAGCGCGGTGAAGCGCTCCTTGGCGTTCAACTGGCTGAATTTGACCTTGGTCGCATCGCCGAATACGGCAGCGGCCACAGCGCGGCACACGTCAGCATCGATACCGATGATCTTGCCAGTGGAGTCCGGAACCGAGAAACCCGGCAGGCCATCACTGACGCCGCACTGTACGAAACCTTTCTTCTGCACTGCATCCAGGGTTGCACCCGCCTGAGCGAACCCGCTGACACCGAGCACTGCGGCTGCAGTCACGATGGCCAGGGTGGATTTCAACATCTTCATTCAAACCTCCAGTTTTGCTTTTGTTGTGTCGGAGCTTGAGTCCAGTCGCACCCTTATGAGGCGTAGTCGACCCGTGTTGGCTTTTTTTAGGGTCAACCGACGTAGGACCTGCGCTATGAGTCTAGTAGGAGAAAATCCACATCATGGACCACTCACTTCTAACCAATCGGCCGAACGGGCTGTAGCCCTTTCACGTTCGCGAAGCCCGTAGCGGCCACTGGCGAACATCCATCACCGGATTTTTTTGCTATCCCACCACGAACAATGGCCTGATAGTGTTACCGACAGGCGTGGGATTTTCGTACAGGCATTCCTATAGCAAAGCCCGTACCAGACCGCTCGCCAAAGCGTTTCGGCGACAGGTCAATAGCAAAACTTGTAGCCTTGCGACATCTTCGTAACTGATCAACCTGACGCGCACTCACATCACGCACTCAATGAGAGCGTACGCACACATTTGGAGCAGCCATGACCGAGCCCCTTATTCTTGAACCCGTCAAGCCTGCAGACGCCTGCGTTATCTGGCTGCACGGCCTGGGCGCCGACCGTTACGACTTCCTGCCGGTGGCCGAAGCGTTACAGGAAAGCCTGCTGACCACTCGCTTCGTTCTCCCTCAGGCACCGACCTGTGCCGTCACCATCAATGGTGGCTACGAGATGCCGAGCTGGTACGACATATTGGCCATGAGCCCCGCACGCGCGATCAACCGCGAGCAGCTTGAAGCGTCGTCGGACAGGATCATTAAATTGATCGAAGTGCAGCGAGCTGCCGGAATAGACGCCTCGCGGATTTTCCTGGCAGGTTTTTCCCAGGGCGGCGCCGTGGTGTTACACACCGCGTTTCTGAAATGGCAGGGGCCGTTGGGTGGCGTACTTGCCCTCTCTGCTTATGCACCGACTTTCAGTGACGAACTGGAGCTTTCCGCCAGCCAGCAACGCATTCCGGTGCTGTCGCTGCACGGTCAGTACGATGACGTGGTGCAAAACTCGATGGGTCGCACCGCCTACGAGTATTTAAAGACGCATGGTGTCACCGTGACATGGCAGGAATACCCAATGGGTCACGAAGTGTTACCCGAGGAAATTCGCGACATCGGCGTCTGGCTCGCTGAACGCTTGCGTTAATGGTTCAGGCGAAAAACAGCCCATTGATCCCTCCCACTACGCCGCGCCCGTTTCTTGCATTACACTGGCCGGCACTTAACCAATTGATGAGATGACCGTGCTCAAAGCACTCAAGAAAATGTTCGGTAAAAGCGAGACTGAGCAGCTCGCGCCAGCCTCCAGCGCTCCGTCTCACACCCCCAGCCACCGCACCGACGGTAATCAGCCTGGCCGGACCGCCCCCGTAGCGGCACCGAAACACGCGCCGAAGCCCGCACCGGCCACCCCCGCTGTCGAAGCCATTGCCGCTGAAGCGCCGCCCAGCGAAGTCGCGAAACCTGCCAAACCGCGTCGCGAGCCCAAGCCAAAAGCGCCGGTCATCCCCTGGAAGCTCGAAGATTTCGTCGTCGAACCCCAGGAAGGCAAAACCCGTTTCCACGATTTCAAACTTGCCCCGGAACTGATGCACGCCATCCAGGACCTCGGCTTCCCGTATTGCACGCCGATTCAGGCCCAGGTGCTGGGCTTTACCCTCGCGGGCAAAGACGCCATCGGTCGCGCCCAGACCGGCACCGGTAAAACCGCTGCATTCCTGATTTCGATCATCACCCAGCTGCTGCAAACCCCGCCGCCGAAAGAGCGCTACATGGGCGAGCCGCGGGCGCTGATCATCGCGCCGACCCGCGAACTGGTGGTGCAGATTGCCAAGGACGCCGCCGACCTGACCAAGTACACCGGCCTCAACGTCATGACGTTTGTCGGCGGCATGGACTTCGACAAGCAGCTCAAGCACCTCGAAGCGCGTCATTGCGACATCCTCGTCGCGACTCCGGGCCGCCTGCTCGACTTCAACCAGCGCGGCGACGTGCACCTGGACATGGTCGAAGTCATGGTCCTGGACGAAGCCGACCGCATGCTCGACATGGGCTTCATCCCGCAAGTGCGTCAGATCATTCGCCAGACGCCGCCAAAGAACGAGCGCCAGACGCTGCTGTTCTCCGCAACCTTCACCGAAGACGTGATGAACCTCGCCAAGCAATGGACCACCGACCCGTCGATCGTCGAGATCGAGTCGCAGAACGTGGCCAGCGAAAACGTCGAGCAGCACATCTACGCGGTGGCCGGTGCCGACAAATACAAACTGCTCTACAACCTGGTCAACGACAACGGTTGGGAGCGGGTGATGGTCTTTGCCAACCGCAAGGATGAAGTGCGGCGCATCGAAGAACGCCTGGTGCGCGATGGCGTCAACGCCGCGCAACTGTCCGGCGACGTTCCGCAGCACAAGCGCATCAAGACGCTTGAAGGTTTCCGCGAAGGCAAGATCCGCGTGTTGGTGGCCACCGATGTCGCCGGTCGCGGCATTCACATCGACGGCATCAGCCACGTGATCAACTTCACCCTGCCGGAAGTCCCGGACGATTACGTGCACCGTATCGGCCGTACCGGTCGTGCCGGCGCCGACGGTGTGTCCATCAGTTTTGCCGGGGAAGACGACTCCTACCAGCTACCGTCCATCGAGGCGCTGCTGGGTCGCAAGATCAGCTGTGAAACGCCACCGACGCATCTGTTGCGGGCGGTTGAGCGCAAGCGTCCGTAACAGCGGGTCGCAATAAAAGAGGCGCAGCCGGCAACGGACTGCGCTTTTTTTTCGTGTCGAAAACACTGTAGGAGCGAGCTTGCTCGCGATGGTCGTGAACGATAACGCGTAAAACCAGATGCCCCTCCGCGTCCTTGAGTTTTTCGCGAGCAGGCTCGCTCCTACAAAAGGTGCTTGCGAGAGATAACTAAAAGTCCATAATGGACAAATTAGTTTACTTCCAGCTCCCGGAGCCGCCCATGTCCAGCACGCCTTACGTGATCACCCAACCCCAGGCCCGTGAATTGTTGGCGCAGGTCGACGTGCCGCAGATCCTGCGCAAGCTGTTCCGCGACCTGGCCGCCGGGCAAGCGGTGCAACCGGCGCAGCAACTGGTGGAATTTCCCAAGGGTGCCGGCGACTTCATCAACTACCTGGGCGTGCTGGCCGAAGACGGGGTTTACGGGGTCAAGACGTCGCCCTACATCGTGCGCGAACAAGGCCCGCTGGTGACCGCATGGACCTTGCTGATGTCGATGCAGACCGGCCAGCCGCTGTTGCTCTGCGATGCTGGCGAACTGACCACTGCGCGTACCGCCGCGACCACCGCCGTCGCTGTCGATGCCCTTGCCCCGTTGAACGCTCAACGTCTGGCGATCATCGGCAGTGGCAAGGTTGCCCTGGCGCACCTGCATTACGTCAAGGGTTTGCGCGACTGGCAAAGCATCCACCTTTTCTCGCCGAACCTGAGCGACCTCAGCCCTGAAGCCCTGGCCGAGATCAAAAGCCTCGATCCACGCCTGACCCTCGTCGACAGTCGCGAAGCGGCCGTTGAGGACGCCGACGTGATCATGCTCTGCACTTCGTCCGCGGGACCTGTGATCGACCCGTCCAGCCTGAGTAAACCGGCGTTGATCACTTCCATCAGCACCAACGCGTCACGGGCCCACGAAGTGCCGCCGCAGAGCCTCAATGACATGCAGGTGTTCTGCGACTATCGTCTGACCACTCCCGGGTCGGCGGGCGAAATGCTGATTGCCGGTGAGCAACATGGCTGGGACAAAAACGCGATTGTCGGCGACCTGCCCGATCTGCTCAGCGAGAAAGTCCAGCGCCCCGGTTACGACCGCCATGTGTTCTTCCGCTCCATCGGCCTGGGCCTGGAAGACATCGCGCTGGCCAATGCCATCTACTGCCTACACCCCTGACACCCCAATCCTGTAGGAGCAAAGCTTGCTCGCGACCGCATCACCGCGGTTGTTCAGAGAGACCGCGGTGTCTGCATCGCGAGCAAGCTTTGCTCCTACAGGGATGGCCACAATTTCGGCATTTGCGCTCGACAGGAGACGTTCATGAGCCAGGCAGATTTCATCATCATCGGCGGCGGGATTGCCGGCGCTTCCACCGGTTTCTGGCTGTCGCAGCACGCCCGGGTGATTGTGCTCGAACGCGAATCCCATCCGGCCTATCACTCCACCGGACGTTCGGCCGCGCTGTTCACCGCTGCTTATGGAACACCGCAAGTCCGGGCACTGACCCAGGCCAGCCGCGATTTCTTTGACGCCCCGCCCGCCGGTTTCTGCGAACACCCGCTGCTGACCCCGCGCGGCGAGATGACCGTGGACTTCACCGGCGACCCGACCGAACTGAACAATCAATACCTCAGCGCCAAAGCCACGGTGCCCGAGATGCAACTGCTCAGCGCCGACGAAGCCTGCGCACGCCTGCCGATCCTGCGCCGGGAAAAAGTCCATGGCGCGATCTACGACCCGACCGCCAGCGACATCGACACCGACGCCCTGCACCAGGGTTACCTGCGCGGCATCCGGCGCAATAAAGGTGAAGTGCACACCGACAGCGAAGTCCTGAGCCTGACCCGCGATGCCGAGGGAGTGTGGCAGGTGCAAACCAACGGCCAGACCTTCAGCGCCCCGGTCATCATCAACGCCGCCGGTGCCTGGGCCGACAAGATCGGCGAACTGGCCGGCTCCCGACCGCTGGGTCTGCAACCGAAGCGCCGTGCGGCGTTCATCTTCGCCGGGCCAGAAGGCGTGGACATCCACCATTGGCCGATGCTGGTCAGCCTCGACGAGTCGTTCTACATGAAGCCCGACGCCGGCATGTTCCTCGGCTCACCGGCCAACGCCGACCCGGTGGAACCGCACGACGTGCAGCCCGAAGAACTGGACATCGCCATGGGCATCTACCAGATCGAAGAAGCCACGACCCTGACCATCCGCCGCCCGACCCGCACCTGGGCCGGCCTGCGCAGTTTCGTGGCCGATGGCGACTTGCTGTCCGGTTTCGATCTGCAGGTACCCGGCTTGTTCTGGGTGGCAGCGCAAGGCGGTTACGGCATCCAGACCTCGCCCGCCATGGGCCAGGCCAGCGCCGCACTGGTGCGCGGCGAACCCTTGCCCGAACAACTCACGCGCTTCGGCCTGGATGCCGGGATGCTCTCCCCCGCTCGCCTGAGCTGATCCGCGTCCTCAGGTGACGTGTCGACACGATTGCGGCAAACTTCCAGCGCCCTTTTTGCAGGGCGCTGACGCTGCCTGGAGCTCCACTGTATGAACGCACCTGTAAAAGACCCGGCCCTGGACAACTTCCGCGCGATTGCCGATGCCATCGCCACGTTGTTCTTTCCCCACGCCGAGGTGGTGCTGCACGATCTGCGCACACAGAAAGTCGATTACATCGCCAATAACCTGTCGAAGCGGGAAGTCGGTGACGACTCCGCGCTGGAAGACATGCTCAGCGATGACATCAGCGAACGAAACATCGGCCCGTACGAAAAACTCAATTGGGATGGTCAGAAGATTCGCAGCCTGAGCAGCGTCCTGCGCGACAGCGACGGTCATCCACTGGCCGTGCTGTGCATCAATCTGAATATTTCGCTGTTCGAAAATGCCAAGGCAGCGCTGGATCTGTTCCTGTCGCCGAGCAAGTTGATCCCGCAACCGGATTCACTGTTTCGCGATGACTGGCAGGAGAGGATCAACACCTTCCTCCACGGCTGGCTGCGCGAGCGTCAACTGAGCCTGAACCTGCTGACCCGCGACCACAAACGCGAACTGGTGCTGGCCTTGCACGCCGAAGGCGCCTTCAAGGGCAAAAGCGCCTCCAACTATGTGGCAAACGTCCTGAACATGGGACGGGCGACGGTGTACAAGCATTTGAAGGAATTGAAGGGCTGAAAAACACGCCCCCCGGATTGACGGCGAAACACGCACCTGTAGGAGCACGGCTTGCCGGCGAAGGCGTCCTCAAGATCGCCTTCGCCGGCAAGCCGTGCTCCTACAAAAAAAGCGGCGGTTATTCCAGCGCCGATGCCGGGCCAAAGAACTCGTAACGACTTTGCTTCTCCGGTACACCCAAGGCTTTCAGGTGACGCTTCACCGCCGCCATGAAGCCTTTAGGCCCCAGAAAGTAAGCGTCCAGATCGCGCTGTTGCGGCAGCCACTCGCCCAGTTGTTCCTGACTCAACAACCCGACCTTGTGCGCCGCCGGGCTGACGCCGTCATCTTCGTCGTAGCAATAGAAGCGCTTGAGTTGCGGGTGACGCTCGGCCAATCCATCAACCCAGTCACGGAAGGCGTGGACGCTGCCGTTGCGTGCGCAGTGGATAAAGTGCACCGGCCGCTTGGTTTCCAGCGCCGCTTCGAGCATGGCCAGGGTCGGGGTGATGCCGACGCCGCCGCTGATCAGCACCAACGGTTTGTCGCTGTCGGTCAGGGTGAATTCGCCCGATGGCGGGAACAACTGAATGCTGGAACCGACGTGCAGTTGATCGTGCAGATGGTTCGAGGCGCGGCCACCGTTTTCACGCTTGACGCTGATGCGGTACTGGCCTTTGTTCGCCAGGGCTGACAGTGAATAGTTACGACGAATCTCTTCGCCATCGAGGATCAGTTTCATGCCGATGTACTGGCCGGGTTCTGCCGCGAGGATCGGGCCTTTGTCCGCCGGCTCGAAGTAGAACGAGGTGATTTCCGCGCTTTCCTCGACCTTGGCCGCGACGATGAATGCCCGCGCACCGCGCCAGCCGCCCGGTGCCTGTTCTTTCTGGTCGTAGATGCTGGTTTCAGCACCGATCAGGATGTCGGCCAGTTGACCGTACGCTGCGCCCCAGGCGCTCATCACTTCCGGCGTGGCGATCTCGTCGCCCAGCACTTCGGAAATCGCCCGCAACAGGCAGGAGCCGACAATCGGGTAGTGTTCCGGGAGAATTTGCAGGGCCACGTGCTTGTTGATGATCTTGGCTACCAGGTCGCCCAACTGGTCGAGCTGATCGATGTGGCGCGCATACATCAACACGCCGTTGGCCAGGGCGCGGGGTTGATCACCGCTGGCCTGGTGAGCCTGGTTGAACAGCGGGCGGACTTCCGGGTATTCGGAGAGCATCATGCGGTAGAAATGCGTGATCAATGCTTCGCCACCGCTTTCCAGCAACGGCACAGTGGATTTGACGATTGCACGGTCTTGAACGCTAAGCATAAGGTGACTCCTGAGCTACTTGGGTTTCTAACTGATTGCACTCTCCTTATCAGATTCCGTGCCAGCTATTTAATTGTTAAAAATCAACAACTTAAAAACATTCTAGTCATAACGACACAGCCTGACTTATAGTCATCTCGACTACATGGAGTCAATATGACTGCAAAATCCCTGCTCACCACGCTGCTTCCCCTGGTCTCGGACCTGTCCCGCGAACTCCCCGAGGGCGAGCGCTATCGGCGCCTGCTCGAAGCCATGCGCGCCCTTCTGCCTTGCGATGCCGCTGCGCTGCTGCGCCTGGATGGTGAATGGCTGGTGCCGCTGGCCGTTGACGGCTTGAGCACCGACACCCTCGGCCGGCGCTTCAAGGTCAGCGAACACCCGCGCTTCGAAACACTGCTCAGCAGCCCCGGCCCGACGCGTTTTGCCGCCGACAGCGACCTGCCCGACCCTTATGACGGGCTGGTCGATGGTCTCCATGAACATCTGGAAGTCCACGACTGCATGGGGTGCCCGCTGTTTATCGACGAGCGCCCGTGGGGTTTGCTGACCCTCGATGCGCTCGACCCGGAGCGTTTCGAACCGATCGAACTGGACGCCCTGCAAGCCTTCGCCAGCCTCGCCGCCGCCACGGTCAATGCCGCCGAGCGTATCGAACGGCTGGCCAATCGTGTCGAAGACGAACATCAGCGCGCCGAGGTTTACCGTCAGGCCAGCGGTCAGCAGAACCGCGAGATGATCGGCCAGAGCAAGGCCCACAAACGGCTGGTGGAAGAAATCAGCCTGGTGGGCGGCAGCGATCTGACCGTGTTGATCACAGGAGAAACCGGGGTCGGCAAGGAGCTGGTGGCCCAGGCGATTCACGCCGCCTCGCCCCGGGCCGACAAGCCGATCATCAGCCTCAACTGCGCCGCGCTGCCGGATACGCTGGTGGAAAGCGAACTGTTCGGCCACGTGCGCGGCGCCTTTACCGGGGCGACCAGCGACCGCCGAGGCAAGTTCGAACTGGCCAATGGCGGCACGCTGTTTCTCGATGAGGTCGGCGAGCTGTCGCTGACCGTGCAGGCCAAGTTGCTGCGTGTGCTGCAAAGCGGTCAGCTGCAGCGGCTGGGTTCGGACAAGGAACATCAGGTCGACGTGCGACTCATCGCAGCGACCAATCGCGACCTCGCCGAAGAAGTGCGCAGTGGCCGTTACCGTGCCGATTTCTATCACCGTTTAAGCGTTTACCCGCTGCTGGTGCCGGCCCTGCGGGATCGCGGTCGGGATGTGCTGCTGCTCAGCGGTTTCTTCCTGGAGCAGAACCGCTCGCGCATGGGCCTCAACAGCCTGCGCCTGAACAGCGACGCCCAGGCCGCGTTGCTTGCGTATGACTGGCCGGGTAATGTGCGGGAGCTGGAGCACTTGATTGGTCGTAGCGCGCTGAAAGCCTTGGGGCATTGCAAGGAGCGGCCGAAGATTCTTAGCTTGAGTGCGGCGGATCTGGAGTTACCGAGCGGCAGCGTTGAGATAGCGTTAGAGCAACCGACTACGACTCCGGCGGCATTGGTGTCGGGGGACTTGCGTGAGGCGACTGAAAGTTATCAGCGGCAATTGATCAGCGCTTGCCTGGAAAGGCACCACAATAACTGGGCGAGCGCGGCACGTGAGCTGGGCCTGGATCGGGCGAATCTCGGGCGGATGGCGAAGCGCCTAGGCATGAAGTAGCGAGTTCTTTGTGGCGAGGGAGCTTGCTCCCGCTGGAGTGCGAAGCGCTCCCAAAATCTGGCACCTCCCTCCCTCTGCCAGGCAGTGCCATTTTGCGGCTGCTTCGCAACCGAGCGGGAGCAAGCTCCCTCGCCACAGGGGTACACCGTTTGACCGCCGAAATGTATTTGGCCTAAAGCCTGCCCCCATCAAGTCGATAACCCGGCATCGATAGCTTTTGGCGACTTTCCATTCGCCCATCACCTTTTTCCACAGAAGGTTTTTATGTCCTCCACCAAAGCCCGCGCAGACTCACTTTCGCTTCTGCTGTTTACCTTGCGCAGCGGCAAGCTGATGGCGATCAACCTGCTCAAAGTCAGTGAAATCATCCCCTGCCCGCCACTGACCAAGCTGCCGGAGTCGCACCCCCACGTCAAAGGCATCGCCACCCTGCGCGGCGCGTCGTTATCAGTGATCGATCTCAGCCGCGCCATCGGCGAGCGGCCGCTGGAAGACCCGAACGGTGGCTGCCTGATCGTCACCGACGTCAGCCGCTCCAAACAGGGCCTGCACGTTCAAGCGGTGAGCAAGATCGTCCATTGCCTGACCACCGACATCCGTCCGCCGCCCTTCGGCTCCGGCGGTGTGCGCTCGTACATCACCGGTGTGACTTCGGTGGACGGCACGCTGGTGCAGGTGCTGGACATCGAAAAGGTCATCCACGGGATCGCCCCGGCGCAGATCGAAATGGCCCCGACCGAACTGAGCATGGAAGACGCCGAAGTACTCGGCAACGCGCGCATTCTGGTGGTCGATGACAGCCAGGTGGCCCTGCAGCAGTCGGTGCACACCCTGCGCAACCTCGGCCTGCAATGCCACACCGCGCGCAGCGCCAAGGAAGCCATTGATTGCCTGCTGGACCTGCAAGGCACCGCCCAGCAGATCAACCTGATTGTTTCGGACATCGAAATGTCGGAGATGGACGGCTACGCGTTCACCCGCACCCTGCGCGAAACCCCGGACTTCTCGCACCTGTATGTGCTGCTGCACACCTCGCTGGACAGCGCGATGAACAGCGAAAAGGCACGTCTGGCCGGCGCCAACGCGGTCTTGACCAAGTTCTCCTCGCCGGAGCTGACCAAGTGCCTGATCGAAGCGGCCAAGGCGGTCGCCGAACAGGGTCATTGAGTTTGAACGACGCCTTTTGTTTTCTGATGCGGCGCAACCTGGCTGAGGTTGCGCCCGCAATCACCTGGCCTCAGGGAATCGTCCTGCACGATTACCGCCCCGAACTGGCAGAAGCCGTTCATCGCCTGATGGCGCTGGGTTACCTGGAAGGTGGCGGTCGCGTACCGGCGCTGGATACCTGGCAACAGCGATTCGAGACCGATCCCGAGTACGATCCATCACTGTGTTTCATCGCTCTGGATTCCGACGGTATCGTTGGCGTGTGCCAGTGCTGGACCAGCGCCTACATCAAGAATCTGGTGGTGCATCCGCGCGCTCAGGGTCGGGGGTTGGGTCGGGCATTGCTGCTGAATGCATTCAACGTGTTTCAGCAGCGTCATGAAGGATTTGTGGATTTGAAGGTGCTGGAAGACAACGTTCGGGCGCAGCGGTTGTATGAAAGTTGCGGGATGTATGTGGTCCGCCGGGAAGCGGTTCCGGCCTGACACACCGACTTGCCCGCGAAGAGGCCGACACATTCAAACTAAAACCCTCAGGCATACTCCAAACCTTGGCCAACCCAACGCCCAAGGATGCCTGAACAATGAAAGCCACCACCCTCACCTTCCTCTGCCTCACCGCCCTCGCCACCCAAACCCAAGCCTCCACCCCTGAAGCCTGGGCCGCCTTCGACAAAGCCATGCTCGCCAGTTGCATCAAGACCAGCGGCCTGACAGACGCCTTCCCCGTCGGCAAAGCCGCACAGTTCGATGACCGGGTCGACTACACCGCCGTGCTCCTGCAAGGCCGGTACCCGCAAAAACACATGAAAGGCCAGCAAGGCACCGAGCTGTGCCTCTACAACAAAAAAAGCAAAACCGCCTACGTGACCGAATGGGACTCCATCCGCCTACCGGCCAAATCCAAGTGAATGGCGCATAACTTGCTTCGAAGCAGACCTTCGCGGTGGCATTCTGTCGCCATTTCGGGCCCAGACAGGCGACTGATCCTTCGATGAATACAACGTTTTCCTGCGTAGGTTGTGGCAAATGCTGCAATGACCACCACGTGCCCCTGACCCTGACAGAAGCCCGGATGTGGGCGGCCGACGGCGGTCAGGTGATCGTGCTGGTGGAAGGGTTCCTGGGTAATGGCCTGGGCCTGCCAGTGCAGCAACGCGAACATGCCGAACGCCGTTCGGTGATGGTGCAAAGCGGCGCGTCCGAAGCGTTCGTGGCAATCACGTTTGCGGCCTACAACGTCGGTCCCTGCCGGAATCTTGACGAAGACAACCTCTGCCGCATCTACGATCGCCGGCCGCTGGTGTGCCGTATCTATCCGATGGAAATCAATCCGCACATTCCCCTCAACACGACGATCAAGTCATGCCCGCCCGAATCGTGGGAGAAAGGACCGGATCTGATCGTCGGTGGTGAACTGGTCGATCAGGAACTCGCAGGACTTATCCAGCGCTCCCGTCAGGCGGATCGCGATGACATCCGCACCAAGGATGCGATTTGCGCGTTGCTGGGCATTCGGACTACAGCGCTCAAGGGCGACGGATTCACCGCGTACCTGCCGGACATGAGCGCATTTGCCACGGTCATCGACCAAGTGGCGCAACAACCGCTGACGGGCTCGAGCAGTGACTGGCAGTTCCACGTGTCCGGCGACGACATCGCCGGGCAAGTGTTGGCGGCCGGCGCAGAAGTGACCACCGAAACACCGCTCAACTACGCGTTCATTTCGTTGCGCGCGGCTTAACGGCGTTCTCGCCAGAACTCCTGCGCCAACTGCCGCAAGTCCCCCGCCAGCCCCGCCACGTCTTCGGAGTTGGCCTGGCTTTGCCGGCCCTCGCTCACCGTGACTTCGCAGGCGGAGCGAATGCTGCTGATGTTGCGGTTGATGTCTTCGCTGACCGTGCTCTGCTCTTCCACCGCTGAGGCGATTTGCAGGCTCATTTCGGTGATCTGATTGACCCGCCGACTGATCGCGTCCAGTGCGTCGGCGGCGCGCCGGGCCTGTTCGACGCTGTTTTCCACCTGCTCACTGCTTTGCTGCATCACCGCCACCGCGTCCCGCGTGCCGTTTTGCAGGGTGCTGATCATGCGCTGAATCTCGTTGGTCGATTGCTGGGTGCGTTGCGCCAGGCCCCGCACTTCGTCGGCCACCACCGCAAAACCGCGCCCGGCATCCCCAGCGCGCGCCGCCTCAATGGCCGCGTTGAGGGCCAGCAGATTGGTTTGCTCGGCGATGCTGCGAATGACTTCCAGCACCCCGGTGATCTCGCTGCTGTGCCCTTCCAGCTGATGAATCACCTCGGTGGCGTGCGCCAGCTCCTCGGCCAGACGCAAGACGGCGTGGCGACTCTCACTCACCAGTTGATGACCTTCGCGGGTTTCGCTGCCGGCCAGATCGGCCGCCTGGGAGGCTTGCTGTGCATGGCTGGCAACCTGAGCCACGCTGGCGGACATCTGATGAATCGCCGCCGCCACCTGATCGGTTTCAGCCTGCTGATCCAGCGTGCTGCTGTGACTGCTTTGCAAGTGCTCGACCAGTTCCGCCGCATGCCCGGCCAGGCGCTGCGACGCATCACCGATGCGCCCCACCACCGCGCCGATCTGCGCTTCGAGCATTTGGAAGGCAAACTCGATCTGGCCGAACTGATCCCGGCGGCCGGTGTAAATGCCCTGGCTCAACGGGTTGTCGGCAATCTGTCGGGCGCGCTCGGTGAGCGCTGTCAGCGGGCGCAACATCAGCCCGGTTCCGACCGCTGCCAACCCGCTGCCCACGACAAACGCCAGCATCCCGAACACGGCTGATGACGGGTTGAGCCACACCTCGACGCCCACCACACACGCCAGCGTCACACTGAACAGCGCCGCCACTTTGAGACCCGGCGCGAGCACAGGCAGGCGTTGCAACAGCGGCACCCGACCGTCGCGAAGGTTTGCGTAGGTTTTTTCGGCGGCGTCGATCTGCCGCGCCGAAGGCCGGGTCCGGACTGACTGATATTCCACGGTCTGACCGTTCTGCGTCACCGGTGTGGCGTAGGCGCTCACCCAATAGTGATCGCCATTTTTGCAGCGATTCTTCACCAGCCCCATCCACGAACGGCCACTTTTGAGGGTCTGCCACATATGCGCGAAAGCCGCTGCCGGCATGTCCGGGTGACGCAGCAGGTTGTGCGTCGAACCCAGCAATTCCTCACGGCTGTAGCCGCAGATTTTGATGAAGTCGTCGTTGGCGTAGGTAATCGCGCTGGTCAGATCAGTGGTCGAGAGGATGTTCGCATCAGCCGCAACGTCGACATTACGGCCGGTCACCGGGAGGTTGATCTTCATGGAAAGCGCGCTCGTTGTAGGGAAAGAGTCGGCAGGGCTGCTGACTCTAAGCGCACTGATTCCACAAACGTTGATCTGGCTCAGGATATGAGCACTTAGCCATCACCGCGATTGAAAACCGCGGCGGATGGCCAATGGCGGGGGGGTGGAAACTCAGCGCTTGCCCATCGAACGACGGGTGCCGGGAGGCGCTGCGCCGGGAGTCTTGGTGTGGCCGTTCTTGGCGCCGTTCTTGTACCACGGCTGGCTGGCGGATTTCGCGGCGGCCAGTTCACCCGGCTTGAACGGGAACTTGAATGCCGGGATCGCGGCTTTGGTTTCGCTGTCTGCGCTGGAGTCGACGCTGTCTGGCAGGTCTGCCTGGTCGTCGCTCAAGGCGTCGGCAACCGGCGGTTGTGTCGGGGAAGTCATGAAAGCTCCGGGTGATGCAATAGAGTCGGGCCCGGTCAGCGAGCCGCGAAAGGCGGCAGTATACCTCCCCACGCCCCTGTAGGAGCGAGCTTGCTCGCGAAAAACGTCCAGGCACCGCGTTCATCCAGGCAGCCTGCGGTATCGGTAACGTCCATCGCCGGCAAGCCGGTCTCGCACACAGTTGAATTGTGTCCTACATCAAATTTTCATTCGGTCATGATCCAGTGTGGGAGCGAGCCTGCTCCGGCGGCGTTCCGACGAAGGGGCCTGGGGGTAAAGTCAGACACGCTATCAGAGTCCGGTAAGCCGCTGTTTCACGCAGTTCAACAATTGCGATGCGCTGTCCAGCAACTGCGCCAACAACGCTTCATCCTCATCCATGTAACCTTCGTACTCCGCCAAATTGCGCCGCTCATGGCACAAGGCGAACAGTCCCCCACTACGTACCAGATTCTCCAGATTGTCGTTGCTGCCCATCCATGGACTCCAGAGGGTTTTCCCCCATCAAGTTGATTTTGTCCTGCTGCGCCACCCGCACGACAAAGCTGTTTTCAGCCGCCAGTTTTGCGCTCCAGTCGTTGGGGGTGTAAAGCGTTGGATTGAGGGTGCGACCCAATTGCTCTTCCATAGGCATGAGCCGCTCCATCACTTCACTGTAGTGCAGCCCCTCGCCGATCAACATCAGATCAATGTCACTGGATGCGTTTGCCTGATCCTTGGCAATGGAACCGTACACAAATGCCCAAATGATCTGCTCGGCAAATGGCTGCAGCGCCTGGCGCAGAGGCTCGGCGATGCCGAAGGTCTTGCGAGTGATGCCCAATAGTTCGGCATAAATCGGGCAATCGGGGTTGGTTTGATAATGGGTTTGGTTGCCCTGCCGGGTCATGGTCAACACGCCCGAGCGCTGTAACCGATCCAGCTCACGCATGAGACTGCCTTTTCCTACTTGAGCCCAGCGAGCAATTTCGTTGGCGTAGAAACTTTGGTCAGGTTTGCCAAACAACAGTCCCAGTACTTTTTGCTGAGTGCCTGTAAATAAAGCTTCGCTGAGGGAAAGGTTTTTCACAGTGACGACCAGAGAGTCCCAAAAAGGGAACGATAAGTCCCTTTTTGGGACTTATCAAGTCGGGAGAGCCACAAAGCCCAAACTGACAGCGCCGTCAGTTAGCAGTCACCTTCCTGACCGGCGAACAGGTTTATAAAGGGAGGTATAACTCTGACATAACTCCGTCCACCCAGCCCCGGCGCCCCACTCGCATGCGAATTCAGAAAAAACCCGCCTTGATCGCCGCTCTTCTGATTGTCCTGGCAGCGCTGGGCGCGTGGTATGCCACCAAACCCGTGACGGCCAAACTTGCCGCGCCCACGGCGATTCCGGTTCGGGTGGTGAACGTCGCCGAAAAAGACGTCCCTCGATACGTCAGCGGCATCGGCTCGGTGCTGTCACTGCACAGCGTGGTCGTGCGCCCGCAGATCGACGGCATCCTCACTAAAATCCTGGTCAAGGAAGGTCAGTTGGTGAATAAGGGGGACCTGCTGGCCACCATCGATGACCGCTCGATCCGCGCCAGCCTCGACCAGGCCCGCGCCCAACTCGGCGAAAGCCAGGCGCAGCTGCAAGTGGCGCTGGTGA
Source organism: Pseudomonas sp. LBUM1651 (assembly GCF_059716135.1). Classification (NCBI taxonomy): domain Bacteria; kingdom Pseudomonadati; phylum Pseudomonadota; class Gammaproteobacteria; order Pseudomonadales; family Pseudomonadaceae; genus Pseudomonas; species Pseudomonas sp. LBUM1651. Next base: position 5,081,901 of record NZ_CP166805.1, read on the forward strand.
ACCTCAAGCGCTACAAACTGCTCAGCGTCGACGATGGCGTCTCCAAGCAGACCTACGACCAGCAACAAGCGCTGGTCAACCAGCTCAAGGCCACCGCCCAAGGCAATCAGGCTTCGATTGATGCCGCGCAGGTGCAGCTTTCCTACACGCAGATTCGCTCCCCGGTCAGCGGTCGCGTCGGTATTCGCACGGTGGACGAAGGCAACTTCCTGCGCATGACCGACACCCAGGGCTTGTTCACGGTGACCCAGATTGACCCGATCGCCGTGGAGTTTTCCCTGCCGCAGCAAATGCTGCCGACCTTGCAAGGCCTGATCAACGATCCGGAGCACGCTCAGGTAAAGGCCTACATCGGTGCCGACACCGACGGCGAAACCGGCAACCTGCTGGGCGAGGGTCACCTGACCCTGATCGACAACCAGATCAATGCCAACACCGGGACCATCCGCGCCAAGGCCGAATTCAACAACCCCGGGCAGAAACTCTGGCCGGGCCTGCTGGTGACGGTAAAGATTCAGACAGCATTGGATAAAGATGCGCTGGTGGTGCCGCCCACGGTCGTACAACGCGGGCTCGATCAACACTTCGTGTACCGGGTCAAGGGAGACAAGGTTGAAACCGTCCAGGTACAGATGGTCCATCAAGGCAGCGGCCAGGACATCATCAAAGGCGTGAAACCGGGCGACGTGCTGGTCAGCGACGGCCAATCACGGCTCAAACCGGGCTCGACCGTGCAGGTACTGACCGAGCCACCGCAAGTGGTCCAGTCGGAGTCGAAGCCATGAAGGGCCACGGCTCGGTTTCGGCGTGGTGCATCGATCATCCGGTGGCGACGATCCTGCTGACGTTTGCCCTGGTGTTGCTTGGTGTCATCGCCTTCCCACGTCTGCCGATTGCACCGCTGCCTGAAGCCGAATTCCCGACCATCCAGGTCGCCGCGCAACTCCCCGGCGCCAGCCCGGAAACCATGGCGTCGTCGGTGGCCACGCCGCTTGAAGTGCAATTCAGTGCCATCCCCGGCGTGACCCAGATGACCTCGAGCAGCGCCCTCGGCTCGACCAACCTGACCCTGCAATTCACCCTCGACAAAAGCATCGACACCGCCGCGCAGGAAGTTCAGGCCGCGATCAACACCGCCGCCGGCAAACTGCCCAAGGACATGCCGAACCTGCCGACGTGGCGCAAGGTCAACCCGGCCGATAGCCCGGTGCTGATTCTCAGCATCAACTCAACCTTGATGCCCGGTCCCGAACTCAGCGATCTGGTGGAAACCCTGCTGTCCCGTCAGATCAGTCAGATCGACGGCGTAGGCCAGATCAACATCACCGGCCAGCAACGTCCGGCGATTCGCGTTCAAGCCTCGGCGGACAAACTCGCGGCCATCGGCCTGACGCTGGCGGACATTCGCCTGGCCATTCAGCAAACCAGCCTCAACCTGGCCAAAGGCGCGCTGTACGGCGAGTCAAGTATCTCGACGCTGTCCACCAACGACCAATTATTCCACCCGGACGAATACAGCCAACTCATCGTTTCCTACAAGGACGGTGCGCCGGTTCACCTGAAGGATGTGGCGAAAGTCGTCAACGGTTCGGAAGATGCCTACGTGCAAGCCTGGGCCGGAGACAAGCCCGGGGTGAACCTGGTGATTTCCCGGCAGCCGGGCGCCAACATCGTTGAGACCGTGGACCGCATCCAGGCTGCCCTGCCTGGCCTCGAAGCCATGCTGCCGGCCTCGGTGCAGGTCAAGGTGCTGGTCGACCGGACCCAGACCATCCGCGCCTCGTTGCATGAAGTGGAAATCACCCTGCTGATCGCGATCATGCTGGTGGTCGCGGTGATGGCGCTGTTCCTGCGCCAATGGTCGGCGACGCTGATCGTGTCGGCGGTACTGGGTGTTTCGCTGGTCGCCAGTTTTGCCCTGATGTACATCATGGGGTTCAGCCTGAACAACCTGACGCTGGTGGCGATCGTGGTGGCCGTGGGGTTTGTGGTCGACGATGCGATTGTGGTGGTGGAGAACATTCACCGTCACCTTGAGGCCGGCGACGGCATGCGCGAGGCGGCGATCAAGGGCGCCGGCGAGATTGGTTTCACCGTGGTCTCGATCAGTTTTTCGCTGGTGGCGGCGTTCATCCCGTTGCTGTTCATGGGCGGCGTGGTCGGGCGGTTGTTCAAGGAATTCGCCCTGACGGCCACATCTACGATCATGATTTCAGTGGTGGTGTCGCTCACCCTGGCGCCGACGCTTGCGGCGCTGTTCATGCGAGTACCGGTGCATCACGCCCACAGCAAACCCACGTTCGGCGAACGCTTGCTGGCAGGCTACGAAAAACTGCTGCGTCGCGCCCTCGCCCATCAGAAATTGATGATCGGTGTGTTTGGGTTGTCTCTCGGTCTGGCCATTGCCGGTTACATCTTCATTCCGAAAGGTTTCTTCCCGGTCCAGGACACCGGTTTTGTCCTCGGCACCACCGAAGCAGCCGCCGACATTTCCTACCCCGACATGGTGAAAAAACACCTGGCGATGGCAGAAATCGTCGCGGCAGATCCGGCGGTCGCGGCGTTTTCCCACTCCGTCGGTGTCTCGGGCAGCAACCAGACCATCGCCAACGGCCGCTTCTGGATCTCCCTGAAAAAACGCGGTGACCGCGATGTTTCAGCCAGCCAGTTCATCGACCGGATTCGCCCACAACTGATGAAAGTGCCCGGCATCGTGCTCTATCTGCGCGCCGGTCAGGACATCAACCTCAGCTCCGGCCCGAGTCGGGCGCAATACCAATACGTGCTCAAGAGCAATGACGGCGCGACCCTCAGCACCTGGACCCAGCGCCTGACGGAAAAACTGCGCGCCAACCCGGCGTTCCGCGACATATCCAACGACCTGCAACTGGGCGGCAGCATCACGCACATCAGCATCGACCGCAGCGCCGCAGCGCGTTTCGGCCTGACCGCCAGTGATGTCGACGAAGCGCTGTACGACGCGTTCGGTCAGCGGCAGATCAACGAATTCCAGACCCAGATCAACCAGTACAACGTGATTCTGGAGCTGGACACCAAGCAACGCGGCAAGGCCGAAAGCCTCAATTATTTCTACCTGCGCTCGCCATTGAGCGGGGAAATGGTGCCACTGTCGGCGTTGGCGAAATTCGATGCACCGACCGTGGGTCCGCTATCCATCGCCCATGACGGCATGTTCCCGGCCGCCAACCTGTCGTTCAACCTGGCGCCCGGTGTGGCGTTGGGCGATGCGGTGATCATGCTCAATCAAGCCAAGGCTGAAATCGGCATGCCGGCGGCCATGAGCGGCAACTTCCAGGGCGCGGCCCAGGCGTTCCAGAGCTCGCTGGCCAGCCAGCCGTGGCTGATTCTGGCGGCGCTGGTGGCGGTGTACATCATTCTCGGCGTGCTCTATGAGAGCTTCGTGCATCCGCTGACCATCATCTCGACCCTGCCCTCGGCGGGGCTCGGGGCGGTGATCATGCTGTGGATTTGCGGCCAGGACTTTTCGATCATGGCGCTGATCGGGCTGGTGCTGCTGATCGGGATCGTGAAGAAAAACGGCATTCTGATGATCGACTTCGCCCTCGAAGCCCAGCGTAAAGGTGGCCTGCCACCGGAAGAAGCGATTTACCAGGCCTGTATCACCCGGTTCCGGCCGATCATCATGACCACCCTCGCCGCCCTGCTCGGCGCGCTGCCACTGATGCTCGGTTACGGCACCGGCGCCGAGTTGCGCCAGCCATTGGGGATTGCGGTGGTCGGCGGCTTGCTGGTGAGCCAGGCGCTGACGCTGTTCACCACTCCGGTCATATACTTGTGGCTTGAGCGGCTATTCCATCGGCCCAAACCAGCGCCCGTACTGGCGCTGGCGACCACAGACTGAGGCGGGGTCATGCGCGTTCTGATTATCGAAGACGAAGAAAAAACCGCGGACTATTTGCACCGCGGCCTGACGGAACAGGGTTACACCGTGGACCTGGCGCGGGACGGCGTTGAAGGCCTGCACCTGGCGCTGGAAAGCGACTACGCGGTGATCGTCCTCGACGTCATGCTGCCGGGCCTCGACGGCTTCGGCGTACTGCGCGCGTTGCGTGCGCGCAAACAAACCCCGGTGATCATGCTCACCGCCCGCGAGCGTGTCGAAGACCGCATCAAAGGCCTGCGCGACGGTGCCGACGATTACCTCGGCAAACCGTTTTCCTTCCTTGAACTGGTGGCGCGCCTGCAAGCGCTGACGCGGCGCAGCGGCGGTCATGAACCGGTGCAAGTGAGCATCGCCGACCTGTGGATAGATTTGATCAGCCGCAAGGCGACCCGCGCCGGCACTCGCCTGGACCTGACCGCCAAGGAGTTCTCGCTGCTCAGCGTGCTGGCCCGCCGGCAAGGGGAAATCCTCTCGAAAACAGCGATTGCGGAAATGGTCTGGGACATCAATTTCGACAGCGACGCCAACGTCGTCGAAGTCGCGATCAAACGCCTGCGCGCCAAGCTCGACGGGCCGTTCGACGAGAAACTGCTGCACACGATCCGTGGCATGGGTTATGTGCTGGAGAGCCGTGGTGTCCAGTAATTCGATTGCGCTGCGTCTCAGTGGAATGTTCACGCTGGTGGCGCTACTGGTGTTTCTGTTGATTGGCTGGGCGCTGTATCAACAGGTCGACAAGGGCCTGGGCTTGCTGCCCGAGGCCGAACTGGATGCGCGCTATAGCGTGCTTGAATCCTCAATCGGACGTTTTGGCACGCAGGAGCATTGGGTAAAGATCAACAACAAGCTCAAACTGCTTAGCGAAGAAGACAAGCGCATCAGTTTCTGGATTACCAGCAGCGATCCTCACTACGAATACGGCAACCTTACGCCGCAGATCCGCGCCTTCGCCGAAGGGCCGCTGGGCATGCGGGACTTGAAGCTATCGGATCAGCCCTCTCCCCTGAAAGTGCTGGTCACCCAGTTCCCGGCCAAGGATCAGCGGCCACCCCTGCGTTTCATGATCGGTATCGACACCGAGACGTTTCTTCAGACCCAGCATCATCTGCTGATTGCCCTGATCAGCCTGGCGATCATCGGTGTGTTACTGGCCTCGGCCCTCGGCTACTGGGTGGCGCGAATCGGTCTCAAGCCGCTGATCAAGTTGTCGCAGGAAGCCCAGCGACTGGCGCCGCCGTTGCGTTCCGGGCGCTTGCGTCTGTCGTCGCTGCCACCGGAACTCAATCAGTTCGTCAACTCGTTCAACTCCACGCTGGAGCGAGTCGAACAGGCCTACTCGCGGCTTGAGTCGTTCAATGCCGATGTCGCCCACGAATTGCGCTCGCCGCTGACCAACCTGATCGGCCAGACCCAGGTGGCGCTGACGCGTGGGCGCTCGGCCGAACACTACTTCGAAGTGCTGCAATCGAACCTCGAAGAGCTGGAGCGGCTGCGCTCGATCATCAACGACATGCTGTTCCTCGCCAGTGCCGATCAGGGCAGCAAGGCGACCAAACTGACGTCCACCTCGTTGGCCGATGAAGTGGCGACGACGCTGGAGTATCTGGATTTCATTCTTGAAGATGCGCAGGTTCAGGTGCAGGTCAGTGGTGATGCGCAGGTGCGGATCGAGATTGCGCATCTGCGTCGGGCGCTGATCAATTTGCTCAGCAACGCGGTGCAACACACCGAGCCCGGTCAGGTGATCCAGGTGCGGATCGAGGTCGAGGAGCATCAGGTCAGCATCGGCGTCGCCAACCCCGGCTCGCCGATTGCCAGCGAGCATTTGCCGCGGTTGTTTGAGCGCTTTTATCGGGTCGATGCGTCGCGCAGCAACAGTGGCAATAACCACGGTCTGGGGTTGGCGATCGTCAAGGCGATTGCGCTGATGCATGGCGGCGATGTGTTTGTGCGCAGTGACCACGGCATGAATACCTTCGGCATTCACCTTCCCGTTTAACCCAGACCGGTCCCCTGTGGTGAGAGGACTCTGTGGCGAAGGGACTCTGTGGCGAGGGGACTTGTCCCCGTTGGGCTGCGAAGCGGCCCCAAAAATCTACAGTGTTACCGAAATCTTGCCAGTGCCACGCACTGGAACGGGGACAAGTCCCCTCGCCACAGAAGCCCCCCTCGCCACAGGATTTTGTTCGCTCCGGGCACCTACTGTTGCTTTCACCGCAACAGTCCTTTCTTGAATTGGCTCTGTTTCTCATCGGCCAAGATCCTTATCTTTGCCGCACCAAACAGCACTTGCCAAGCAAGAAGGTTTTAAAGATGTCCAACACCATGGGTATTGCCAGCGCTTTCGTTTTGTCCTCTTTGTTCCTCTCCCCGTTCGCCGTCGCTGAAGAGTCGCAGACTTTCGTCGCGCACAATGCCGCGCGTGCTGTAGCGTTGGAAGAGTATCAGAGCGAAATGACGGCCAAGGCTCAAGACGCTGCGCAAACCCCTCAAGCGTCTGCCACTCAGGCCCAGCCGCGGGTCGAGAAAGATAGCTGATCGAAATATCACTCTGTTTCCCTCGACACTTTTCATCGGCTCTTCCTGTTGAAAAGTTGTCTTCAAAGCCGCTGCTGTCAGCGGCTTTTTTTGTTTCCATGTCCATTGATCATTACATCGACTGCAACGATGCTCAGGCAGTCGAGAATACCGGGCACCGTTTATTTTCGGCGCGCTGGTTCAGGACTCCGAGGAATACCGGGTGATCGTCGACTACCCGCTCAATGTCTTCTAAGCTTGGGTAAGTAAAGGCCAGCGCGTTTTGCTGGCCTTTTTTTTGCTCCTCAAGCAGACATCCTCCCCATGCCCGCGAGCCGCCCCAGACACGCTTCAGGCAAGACCGGTCGCCCGGAGCTCATGGTGATCCTCGGCAGCTCCCTGACCGTTATCGCGATCATCAGCATCGTCACTTTCCTGTTGATCCGCGAACACGCCAACGCCCAGCAGGCCGCTACCCGCAGCGCCACCACGATTGCGCAACTGATCGACGCCGACGTGCTGCGCACGGTCGAACTCTACGACCTGACCCTGCAAGGCCTGATTGCCGCTTCGCAGCGGGACGACTTGAAACAGGTTTCGGCGCAGATCCGCCATCTGGTGCTGTTCGACCGCTCTACCACGGCGCGCTTCAAGGGCGACATTCTGCTGCTGGACAAGCATGGCGAGGTGATTGCAGACTCCTCGCTGATCGAACCCAAGCCCGGCAACTTTGCCGATCGCGATTATTTCCTCGCACATGCCTTCAACCGCGACACCGGCATGTTCATCAGCCGACCGTTCAAACCCCGTTGCGATTGCGAGGACAGCGATGAATGGCGAATCAGCTTCAGCCGCCGCATCTCATCGGCTACGGGTGAGTTCCTCGGGGTTGCCGTCGCTTCGATGCGCCTGGGCTACTTCGATCAATTGTTCAACAGCCTGAACATCGGGGCCGGCAGCGCGCTGTCCATCATCAACGACGACGGCATATTGCTGGCGCAGAAGCCTCATCTGGTCAATGACTCGATCGGCAAAAGCTTCGCCAATCGCCCTAATGTCCAGCGCATCCTGCGCGAACACAGCGGCAGCTTTGACAGCGTGTCGAGCGTCGACCGTGAGCAACGCCTGTATACCTTTACCAGGGTCGGAAACCTGCCATTGACGGTGATCGTCGCGCTCTCGGGCAACGACGTGTTTGCCGCCTGGGAACGCACGGCGATTGTGATCAGCGGCGCTACCGGCGTGTTGTGCATCGGCCTGCTGTGGCTGACCTGGCTGCTGTGCCGGGAGTTACGTCTGCGCCACAACGCCGAGCAGGAACTGGCACAGCTGGCCGCCACCGATGCCTTGACCGGCGTGGCCAACCGCAGAACGCTCGATCAAACCCTGCGCCATGAGTGGTTTCGCGCCCAACGGTCGGGTAAACCGCTGTCGGTGCTGATGATCGATGCCGACCACTTCAAGGCTTTCAATGATCAACATGGCCACCAGGCCGGCGACGATGCGCTACGCGCACTGGCCAAGGTGATCGCCGAGAACGTAAGGCGACCGGCGGATCTGGTCGCCCGGTACGGTGGGGAGGAGTTTTCGGTGATCCTGGCGGAAACGGACAGCGCGGGGGCGCAGCAGATTGCCGAACACATCCGCGTTGCCGTGGAGCAACTGCCGTTTGTGGCGGGCGTTGAATCGCCGATTACTGTCAGTATAGGCATCAGCACCTGGACCTCGACCACCGATGGCAGCCTTGAGCAGTTGCTGTTTGCGGCGGACAAGGCGCTGTATCAGGCGAAGGAAGGCGGACGGAATCGGGTGGTGGCTACGCAGTGAGATCTTCGGTGTGGCGGCCGGCCTCTTCGCGGGCAAGCCTCGCTCCTACAGGATTTCGATAATCCTTGTAGGAGCGAGGCTTGCCCGCGAAGGCGTCAGAACAAACACCGCATCACTTTCCCACAGACATAAAAAAAGGCCACCCGAAGGCAGCCTTTAAAAACTAGAGAGGTTTTTACTTACACCGCCGCAACCGGACGCATGTAAGAGATCGGTGCAGTGCTGGCGTCTTCGAAAGTCACGACTTCCCAAGCATCTGTCTGCTCAATCAACTTGCGCAGCAGCTGGTTGTTCAATGCATGTCCGGACTTGAAGCCCTTGAACTCACCAATCAGGCTATTGCCCAGCAGGTAGAGGTCACCAATTGCATCGAGGATCTTGTGCTTCACGAATTCGTCTTCATAGCGAAGGCCGTCTTCGTTCAGTACACCATCCGCGTCGACCACAATAGCGTTTTCAACGCTGCCGCCGAGTGCGAGGTTGTGCTTGCGCAGGTACTCGATGTCACTCATGAAACCAAAGGTACGGGCGCGGCTGACTTCTTTTACGAACGAAGTGCTGGAAAAATCCACGCTTGCACTTTGTGTGCGGTTACGGAAAACCGGGTGATCGAAATCGATCTCGAAACTCACCTTGAAGCCTTCGAAAGGGACGAAAGTGGCGCGCTTGTCGCCGTCTTCCACTGTCACTTCCCGCAGGATCCGGATGAACTTCTTCGGTGCGTCCTGTTCTTCCAGGCCGGCCGATTGAATCAGGAATACGAAAGGTCCAGCGCTGCCATCCATGATCGGGACTTCGGACGCGGAGAGCTCGACGTAGGCGTTATCGATGCCCAGGCCAGCCATGGCCGAGAGCAAGTGCTCCACCGTATCCACTTTGGTGTCACCACTGACCAGCGTGGTCGACATCGTGGTTTCACCAACGTTTTCCGCGCGGGCAGGAATCTGCACCACAGGGTCGAGATCGGCACGACAAAACACAATGCCGGTGTCGATAGGTGCGGGCTTGAGGGTCAGGTATACCTTCTCCCCGGAGTGCAGGCCTACACCTGTGGCACGGATAATATTTTTCAGTGTGCGTTGTTTAATCATGGCTTGGGCCGCTTCAGCGCAAATTGCGAACTGGTATCAACAAAGGCTGGCGATGATAGCAGACCAGACCTTTGCTGAACACCAATCACCTTCATAGCCCTGATACATTCCATTAATCGGCCTGACGACGCAGGAAAGCCGGGATGTCCAGGTAGTCCAGATCATCTTGCGGATTCATCTTCGCGGCAGTCGCAGCACCGGCCTGAGCCTGGTTGCGCATGACGGTCGGACGGTCCAGATCACGGTAGTTCACCGCTGGCGCTTCCTGACGAGCGGGAGCCGATTGTTGCGGCTGCGACGCCATGGAGGTGTGAACGGTGTTGTCGATGACCTTCACAGGCTTCTCGATTTTCGCGCCCAGACCAGTAGCAACCACAGTCACGTGCAGCTCGTCGCGCATGTCCGGATCGATAACGGTACCGACCTTGACCATCGCGTGCTCGGAAGCAAAGGCTTCGATGATGCTACCCACGTCGGAGTACTCACCCAGGGACAGGTCAGGACCGGCGGTGATGTTCACCAGGATGCCGCGTGCACCTTGCAGGTTCACGTCTTCGAGCAACGGGTTGCGAATGGCCGCTTCGGTGGCCTCGCGTGCACGGTTCGGACCGCTGGCGCAGCCAGTGCCCATCATCGCCATGCCCATTTCGCTCATCACGGTCCGTACGTCGGCAAAGTCGACGTTGATCATGCCCGGACGCTTGATGATGTCGGAGATACCGCGAACGGCACCGGCCAGTACATCGTCAGCCTTGGCGAAAGCCGACAGCAGGCTGGCGTCTTTGCCGAGGATGGTCAGCAGCTTCTCGTTGGGAATGGTGATCAGCGAGTCGACGCTTTCGGACAGCAGACGAATACCTTCGTCGGCGATCTGCATGCGCTTGCGACCTTCGAACGGGAACGGACGGGTCACCACCGCAACGGTGAGGATCCCCATTTCCTTGGCCACTTCAGCGATGATCGGCGCAGCACCGGTACCGGTGCCACCGCCCATGCCGGTGGTGATGAACACCATGTTGGTGCCCTGCAGGACTTCGGCAATGCGCTCACGATCTTCGAGAGCGGCCTGACGACCTACTTCAGGGTTGGCGCCAGCGCCGAGACCTTTGGTCACGCCGGTGCCCAGTTGCAGGATGGTCCGAGCGCCAATGCTCTTCAGCGCCTGGGCATCAGTGTTGGCGCAGATGAATTCAACGCCTTCAATGTTGCTCTTGACCATGTGATTGACAGCGTTGCCGCCGCCTCCGCCAACACCGATAACCTTAATGACCGGGCTTGCGGGGATGTTGTCTACGAGTTCGAACATTTTCCCTCTCCTTTGATTCTCTAGTTTTTTCGCCTACTGCTTTTACTGCTTGTCGCTTTTACTGCTTGCTCTTGCGGCTTGTAGCTTGCCGCTTGAAACTGCTTCGTCAGAAGTTGCCTTGTACCCAGCTCTTGATGCGATCGATCAAGGCGGCTTTCGGCTCTTCATTGCTGTAGCTGTCGCGGCTGCTGATGCCCGAGAACGAAATCCCGTCGGACTGCTTTTGCAGGCCGTACATCAACAGGCCAACGCCGGTGGAATAAATCGGGTTGCGCACCACGTCGTCCAGACCCTTGACGCCATGGGGCACGCCCAGGCGAACCGGCATGTGGAAGATCTCCTCGGCCAGTTCGACCGCGCCTTCCATCTTCGAAGTACCACCGGTCAGCACGATGCCGGCCGGGATCAGGTCTTCGTAGCCGCTGCGACGCAGTTCGGCCTGGATCAGCGTGAACAGCTCGTCGTAACGCGGCTCGACCACTTCGGCCAGGGCCTGGCGGGACAGCTCGCGCGGTGGACGGTCGCCAACGCTTGGCACCTTGATGGTTTCACCGGCACCGGCCAGTTTGGCCAGGGCGCAGGCGTAGCGGATCTTGATTTCTTCGGCGTACTGGGTCGGGGTGCGCAACGCCATGGCGATGTCGTTGGTCACCTGATCGCCCGCAATCGGGATCACTGCGGTATGACGGATCGCGCCTTCGGTGAAGATCGCGATGTCGGTGGTGCCGCCACCGATGTCCACCAGGCACACGCCCAGCTCTTTCTCGTCGTCGGTCAATACCGAGTAGGCCGAGGCCAGTTGCTCGAGAATGATGTCGTCGATTTCCAGACCGCAGCGGCGCACGCATTTTTCAATGTTCTGTGCGGCATTGACGGCGCAGGTGACCACGTGGACCTTGGCTTCCAGACGTACGCCGGACATGCCCAGGGGTTCACGAACGCCTTCCTGGTTATCGATCACGTAATCCTGCGGCAGGGTATGCAGCACGCGCTGGTCCGCCGGGATCGCCACGGCCTGGGCGGCGTCGAGGACGCGTTCAAGGTCGGCGGAGCTGACTTCGCGATCACGAATCGCCACGATGCCGTGGGAGTTCAGGCTGCGGATGTGATTGCCCGCCACGCCGACGAACGCCGAGTGGATCCGGCAACCGGCCATCAGCTGCGCTTCTTCGATGGCGCGCTGGATCGACTGCACGGTGGACTCGATGTTCACCACCACGCCTTTCTTCAGGCCGCGGGACGGATGAGTGCCGATCCCGACGATTTCCAGCGTGCCGTCGTCCGAGACCTCGCCTACCAGCGCCACCACCTTGGAGGTGCCGATATCGAGACCGACGATCATTTTGCCGCTTTGCACGTTTGCCATGGGTCCTGCCTCTTCTTAATTCTTCGCGACAGCGGGTTGGGCTATCGTGGGCGCTACAGGTTCCCGCCAGCCAACAGCGAGGCCGTTGGCGTAGCGCAGATCGATGCGCGCAATGTTCGTAATCTGTTCTTTAAGCGTCTTGTCGTAGATGGCTATGAAGCGGCGCATCCTTTCCACCAGCTTGCCGCGGCCCAGTAGCAGTTCGATTCCCGGGCCTGAACTACCGGCGCCGGTGGTCAGGAACCAGCTGCCCCGTTCACGCAACTCCAGGCGTGCAATCGAGAAGCCCAACGGCCTGAGCATCTGGCTCAGCACCTGGTATTGCTGCATCACTTGCTGCTGAGCCCGTTGTGGGCCGAACAACTGTGGCAAGTGTTCGTAGTTCGCCAGCTCACGCGGGGTGAACGCCTGACCCTGGTTGTTCAATAGCGATTCGTCGCCCCAGCGGGCCACCGGCAGTTGTTCTTCCAGGCGGATCACCACTTGATCCGGCCACACCCGACGCACTTCGGCGTGGGCAATCCAGGGCATCTGTTCCAGCTCGGTGCGCATGCTCGCCAGGTCGATGGTGAAGAAGCTCGACGCCACGTACGGGGCGATCCGCTGCTGCACCGCTTGCTGGCTGATGTAGCTCAGGTCGCCCTGCACCGCGACCTTGGTGATCGGCCGGTCGGCGTACGGCAACAAACGCTGCGCGCCTTCGTAAGTACCGAACCCCACCGCCACTAACATCACCGGCCAGAACAAAGCTTTGAGAAAACCAAAATTGGCTTTCGGCAGGCGCGCGGACATCGGCTCTTTCGCCACCATTCGGCTGGCACCCCGTGGCACCGGCTTGCGGCCGGGTGCTGGTGGGGGCTGATGTCTTAGCTGTGCGCCTTGCATGGTCTTAACCTCGCAGCTCTTCGTTGCCGGCAACACTGGCCGCCAGAATCGCCAGGACCAGTTGCTGGAAATCCAGACCGGCAGCACGGGCCGCCATCGGCACCAGACTGTGATCGGTCATGCCCGGAGCGGTGTTGACTTCGAGGAACCAGAACTGCCCGTCGGCGTCCTGCATCACGTCTGCCCTGCCCCAACCGGCGATACCCAGCGCCTCACAGGCTTTCGCCGTGAGGTCCATCAGTTCTTTTTCCTTGGTGCTGTCGAGGCCACACGGGATCCGGTACTGGGTATCGGAAGCCACGTACTTGGCGTCGTAGTCGTAGAAACTGTGCGTCGTGCCCAGGGCAATCGGTGGCAACACCTGGTCACGCAGGGTGGCGATGGTGAACTCCGGACCTTGAATCCATTGCTCGACCAACACTTGCGAATCGTAGGTACTGGCCGCTTTCCAGGCGTCGATCAACTCCGACGCGGACGTCACTTTGGCCATCCCGATACTTGAACCTTCATGGGCCGGTTTGACGATCAAAGGGAAGCCCAGTTCCGTCGCCGCCGAAATACAATCGGCCTCGGAACTCAGCACCGCGTGGCGTGGCGTCGGAATGCCGAGGCTGTGCCAGACCTGTTTGGTGCGCAGCTTGTCCATGGCCAGTGCCGAGGCCAGAATGCCGCTGCCGGTGTACGGAATGCCCAGGCATTCCAGCAGGCCTTGCATGCTGCCGTCTTCACCACCACGACCGTGGAGGATGACGAAGGCGCGGTCGATTTTTTCGTTGAGCAAACGCTGCAACAGGTCATCGCCCACGTCGAGACCGAACGCGTCCACGCCGGCGCTTTGCAGCGCTTCGAGAACCGCGTTACCCGACTTCAGGGACACCGCGCGCTCGGCACTCTTGCCGCCGAACAGCACTGCGACGCGGCCGAAGTCTTTCGGCGCGATTGTGGAGACGAGGTTGGCGTAAGCAGCAGTCATTTCAACTTCCCCACGCTTGGCGCGGCAACGGCGCCAGCGAACAACGGACTTTTCAACAGTTTCGGTGCGAGACCGCCGATATCACCGGCGCCCTGACACAGCAGGATGTCGCCGGCACGCAGCAGCGGCTTGACCACCGGCGCGAGGTCGACACCGCGCTCGATGTAGATCGGATCGAGCTGACCGCGCTGACGGATGCTGTTGCACAGCTTGCGGCTGTCGGCACCCGGGATCGGCTCTTCGCCGGCCGGATACACTTCCATCAGCAGCAGGACGTTGGCGTCGGCCAGTACATTGACGAAGTCGTCGTACAGGTCGCGGGTGCGGCTGTAACGGTGCGGCTGGTAAACCATCACCAGACGGCGCTCCGGCCAGCCACCGCGCACGGCCTTGATCACGGCAGCGACTTCGGTCGGGTGGTGACCGTAGTCATCGACCAGCATCACACTGCCGTCTTCGACCGGCAGTTCGCCATAGACCTGGAAGCGTCGACCGACACCCTGGAACCCGGACAGGCCCTGGACGATGGCTTCGTCGCTGACGCCCTCATCAGTGGCAATGCAGATGGTGGCCAGCGCGTTCAGCACGTTGTGGTTGCCCGGCATGTTCACCGAGACGTCGAGCGGCTCGCGATCAGGACGCAGCACGGTGAAGAACGTCTGCATGCCCTGCTGACGCACATTGATCGCGCGCACGTCGCAGTCGTCGCCGAAGCCATAAGTGACGGCCGGACGTTTGACCTGCGGAAGGATTTCACGCACCACCGGGTCGTCCAGGCACACCACGGCCAGACCGTAGAACGGCAGGTTGTGCAGGAACTCGACGAAGGTTTTCTTCAGTTTGTTGAAGTCGCCGTCGTAGGTCGCCATGTGGTCGGCGTCGATGTTGGTAACCACGGCCACCAGCGGCTGCAGGTGCAGGAAGCTGGCGTCGCTTTCGTCGGCTTCGGCGATCAGGTAACGGCTGGTGCCGAGCTGGGCATTGGTGCCCGCGGCATTCAGACGGCCACCGATGACGAACGTCGGGTCCAGGCCACCGGCCGCGAACACCGAAGCGATCAGGCTGGTGGTGGTGGTTTTGCCGTGCGTACCGGCGACGGCGATGCCGTGGCGATAGCGCATCAGCTCGGCCAGCATCTCGGCGCGCGGCACCACTGGAATGCGGCGTTCCAGCGCAGTGGCGACTTCCGGGTTGGAGGTGTTCACGGCGCTCGACACCACCAGCACGTCGGCGGCCGCAGCGTTTTCGGCGCGGTGGCCGATGAAAATCTGCGCGCCGAAGGATTCCAGGCGTTCGGTCACCGGCGAAGCTTTCAGGTCGGAACCGGACACTTCATAGCCCAGGTTCAGCAACACTTCGGCGATCCCGCACATACCCACGCCGCCGATACCGACGAAGTGGATGCGACGGATGCGGCGCATTTCCGGTTGCGGCATGGCTTTCTGATTCTCAACCATGGGCCACCTCCAGGCAGGTATCGACCACGTTACGGGTCGCATCGGGTTTGGCCAGGCGGCGTGCCGCAGTGGCCATGTCGGTGAGTCGTTGTGGTTGCATCAGGACCTCTGTCAGGCGTGCGGCAAGATCCGCAGCGCCAGTCGTTCTTTGCGGCATCAGGAAGGCAGCGCCTTCACGGGCCAAATAATCGGCGTTGCGGGTCTGGTGATCGTCGATCGCGTGGGGCAAAGGCACCAGCATCGAGGGCAGACCGGCGGCGGCCAGTTCACTGATGGTCAGCGCGCCTGCACGGCACACCACCAGGTCGGCCCAGCCATAGGCGTGGGCCATGTCTTTGATGAAAGGCTGCACTTGCGCCTCGACGCCAGCCGCGCGATAGCGCTCTGCAGTCACTTCATCGTGGTTTTTGCCGGCCTGATGGAACACTTCCGGACGCAGGTCGGGGGCGACGTGCGACAGGGCTTCAGGCAGCAACTTGTTCAACGGTTCTGCGCCCAGGCTTCCGCCCAGGATCAGCAAACGCGCCTTGCGACCGGCCAGGGCTGGTCGCGGTGTGTCGAGGAACAGCTCGGTGCGCACCGGATTACCGGTGGTCCGTCGGCTGTCCGACAGGGTAAAGGTGTCGGGGAACGCTTCACAGACTCGGGCGGCCAACGGCACCAGCAACCGATTGGCGGTACCGGCCACGGCGTTCTGCTCATGAACGATCACCGGCACGCCGGCCAGTTTGGCTGCAACGCCGCCAGGGCCGGTCACATAACCACCGAAGCCGACCACGCATACCGGCCGTAGCTGGCGAATGATCGCCCGCGCCTGCCAGACGGATTTGAGCAACATCAACGGCGCCTTGAGCAGGGACAATTTGCCCTTGCCGCGCAGACCGCTGGCATTGATCCGGTGCAACTCGATACCGGCCATCGGCACCAGATCGTTCTCGATGCCACGCGGCGTCCCGAGCCAATGCACGGTGTAACCGCGCGCCTGGAATTCGCGAGCGCAGGCCAGCGCCGGGAACACGTGCCCCCCGGTGCCGCCCGCCATGATCAGAACGTTAGCGCCCATGGGTCGACTCCTCGGCGAAGTCGCTCTCATGAAACTCCATCTCTTCGCTGCCCAGGTGGGTTCGACTCTCCCACTCAATGCGCAGCAACAAGCCGAGACAGGCACAGCAGATCACCAACGAACTGCCGCCATAACTGAGGAACGGCAAGGTCAAGCCCTTGGTCGGCAGCAGGCCGACGTTCACCCCGATGTTGATCAGGAACTGACCAATCCACAGGAACGACAGGCCATACGCGATGTACGCAGCGAAGAACTGCTTGGCTTTCTCGGCCCAGTAACCGATGTACATGCCACGCACACAGACAAAGACGAACAGCGCGACCGTGAACAAGGAACCTACGGCACCCAACTCTTCGGCCAGGACCGAAAACACGAAGTCGGTGTGGGCTTCCGGCAGGTAGAACTGTTTCTGCACGCTGTTGCCCAGGCCCACGCCCAGCCATTCGCCGCGACCAAACGCGATCAATGCCTGCGACAACTGGTAACCGGCACCGAACTGGTCAGCCCACGGATCGGCAAAGTTGGTCAGACGCGCCATTCGATACGGCTGCACTTGAATCAACAACACCACCGCTGCGACCGCCAGAACCACCATCAAGGAAAAACGGAACAGCCCGACCCCGCCGAGGAACAGCATCGCCGCAGCCGCCCCCATCATCACGACGGTGGCACCGAAGTCCGGCTCCATCAGCAACAGACCCGCCATCGGCAGCAGCACGATGAACGGCTTGAAGAAACCCATCCAGCTTTCACGCACTTCTTTCTGGCGACGCACCAGATAACCGGCGAGGTAGATCACCACGAACACCTTGGCGATCTCGGAAGGCTGAACGTTGAAGAAACTGAAACCGATCCAGCGCATCGACCCGTTCACTTCACGGCCGATCCCCGGAATGATCACCATCACCAGCAAACCGAACGCACCAATCAGCATCAGCCAGCCCAGGCGCTGCCAGGTGGCGATCGGAATCATCATGGTGACGATGCAGGCACCCAGGCCCAGCACCACGTAGATCAAATGGCGAATCATGTAGTACAAGGCACTGCCCGACTGCACGGCCGCCACTTCGGTCGAAGCAGACGCAATCATCACCAGCCCGAGGCCGAGCAATGCCAGGCAACCGGCGAGCATCGGGAAATCGAGGTCGATGCCGCGCCCGGTAATGAGCGGCGAAGGGTACGGCTTGATGATGTTGAGCAGGCTCATGCCAGATCCTCCACGGTGCGGACGAACTGGTGACCACGGTCTTCGTAATTCTTGAACATGTCGAAACTGGCGCAGGCCGGCGACAACAGCACCACGTCGCCCGGTTGCGCAGCGGCGCGGCATTGTTCCACCGCTTCGATAAGAGAACCGGCGCGGATCAGCGGCACGGCATCGCCAATGGCCTCACCGATCTTGTCGGAGTCGCGGCCCATCAGGATCACGGCACGGCAATTGGCCGCCACCGGATCACGCAGATCATTGAACTCGGCGCCCTTGCCGTCGCCACCGGCGATCAGCACGACCTTGCCGTCGATGTCCGCGCCCAGGCCTTCGATGGCGGCCAGTGCGGCGCCGACGTTGGTGGCTTTGGAATCGTTGTAGTAGCCCACGCCATCGAGGTCACGGACCCACTGGCAGCGATGCTCAAGCCCTGCGAACGTGCGCAGGCTCGACAGCATGGCGTCGAACGGCAGGCCGACCGCGTGGCCCAGGGCCAATGCCGCCAGGGCGTTGGACTGGTTGTGGGCGCCGCGAACTTTCAACTCGCGCACCGGCATCAGGTTCTGGAATTCGAAGGCCAGGTATTTCTCGCCGTCCTCTTCCCGGATACCGAATGCTTTGAAATCGGGTTTGCTCAAACCGAAGGTCCAGCAAGGCTGGCCCTCACCCATCAACGGACGGCTCAGGGCATCCTGACGGTTGACCACAAACTGTCTGGCGCCACGGAAGATCCGGTGCTTGGCCAGGTGATAGGCCGGCAGACCGCTGTAGCGGTCCATGTGGTCTTCACTGACGTTGAGCACGGTCGCCACTTCGGCGTTGAGTTGGTCGGTGGTTTCGAGCTGGAAGCTCGACAGTTCCATCACGTACAGCTCGACGTCATCGCGAAGCAGGTCCAGCGCCGGAGTGCCAAGGTTGCCGCCGACGGCGACGCGCTTGCCCGCCGCAGCCGCCATCTCGCCCACCAGGGTGGTCACGGTGCTTTTCGCGTTGGAACCGCTGATGGCGACAATCGGCGCCTTCGCGTTACGCGCGAACAGCTCGATGTCACCGGACAATTTCACACCACGGGCAGCAGCGGCCTGCAGGGCCGGGGTCGCCAGCGCCAGGCCGGGGCTCACGTAGAGCTCGTCGGCACGGCACAGGAATTCGACGTCCAGCTCGCCACAACGCACTTCCACGTGCGGATAGTCACGCTTGAGCGTGGCCAGTTCCGGTGGATTGTCCCGCGTATCGGCGACGGCAAACGACGTGCCCCGGTTCGCCAGGAAGCGAACCAGGGACATGCCGCTCTTGCCGAGGCCGACAACGATGCGGAAGTGGTCAGAAGCGATCAGAGACACGAGTTTCTACCTCAGCTTCAGGGTGGCAAGGCCAACCAGCACGAGAATCACGGTGATGATCCAGAAACGGACAATCACGCGCGGCTCGGGCCAGCCCTTGAGTTCAAAGTGGTGGTGAATGGGCGCCATGCGGAACACACGGCGACCGGTCAGCTTGAAGGAAGCCACCTGAATGACGACCGACAGGGTTTCCATCACGAACACACCGCCCATGATGAACAGGACGATTTCCTGACGGACGATCACCGCGATGGTGCCCAGGGCTGCGCCCAGCGCCAGTGCGCCAACGTCGCCCATGAAGACTTGTGCCGGATAGGTGTTGAACCAGAGGAAACCAAGGCCCGCACCGATCAGCGCACCGCAGAACACGATCAGCTCACCGGCGCCCGGTACGTACGGGATCAGCAGGTATTCAGCGAATTTCACGTTACCCGACAGGTAGCAGAAAATCCCCAGGCCGCCGCCAACCATCACGGTCGGCATGATCGCCAGGCCGTCGAGGCCGTCGGTCAGGTTGACCGCGTTGCTCGAGCCGACGATCACGAAATAGGTCAGGACGATGAAGCCAGCACCCAGCGGAATGCTGTAGTCCTTGAGCATCGGCAGGATCAGAGTCGTTTCCACCGGCGTCGCAGCGGTCATATAAAGGAAGATCGCCGCGCCGAGGCCGAACACCGACTGCCAGAAGTACTTCCAACGGCTCGGCAGGCCTTTGGAGTTTTTCTCGATCACCTTGCGATAGTCATCGACCCAGCCGATGGCACCGAACAGCAAGGTCACCAGCAACACGGTCCACACATAGCGGTTGCTCAGGTCAGCCCACAACAAAGTGCTGACACCGATCGACGACAGGATCAGCGCGCCGCCCATGGTCGGCGTGCCGGATTTGGACAGGTGCGATTGCGGACCGTCGTTACGAACGGACTGACCGATCTGACGGTTCTGCAACGTGCGGATCATCCACGGGCCAAAGCACAGCGACAGGACCAGCGCGGTCAGCACACCGAGAATCCCGCGCAGGGTCAGGTACTGGAAGACCGCGAAGCCTTTGTAGAACTGTTGCAGGTACTCCGCTAACAGCAGCAGCATCAATGTTTCTCCAGGCTGGACCCACACAAAGCGGCGACGATGTTTTCCATCGCAGCGCTGCGCGAGCCCTTGATCAAAATGGTGGTGTTTGTGTCTTGCTCGGCGCCGAGGGCCTTGATCAATTCAGCTTGGGTACTGAAGTGAAAAGCCTGCTCGCCGAAAGCCTTCACGGCGTGGGTCATCATTGGCCCGACCGCGTAAAGTGCGCAAACCTTGCCACGGGCGTACTCGCCCACGTCGCGGTGCCCCTGCTCCGCCCAATCGCCCAACTCGCCGATATCCCCGAGCACCAGAACGGTGCGGCCGGAAAAGCCGGCGAGTATATCAACGGCAGCGCACATGGAGGTGGGGTTCGCGTTGTAGGTGTCATCGATCACGCGCATGCCGTTGGTAGCCAGTTGCGCAACGGTGCGACCCTTGACCGGCTGCACCGCGCCGAGGCCGGTGGCGATACCGAACAGCGACACGCCCAGGGCATGCGCGGCGGCGGCGGCGGCCATGGCATTGGCAACGTTATGGGTGCCGAGCAGGTTCAGTTGAACGCGCTCCACACCGTCAGGACTGTGCAGGTTGAACGCCGGGCAACCGCGAGCGTCGCGGTCCAGATCGCTGGCGTAGAAGTCGGCGCTGACGTTGCTCAGGGCGAAGGTCAGGACTTTGCGACCGGCGGCGCGGGTCTTCCAGATCTCGAATGCCTTGTCGTCAAGATTGAGCACCGCGACGCCATCGGCCGCCAGTCCTTCAATAATCTCGCCCTTGGCTTCAACGATTTTTTCCGGCCCGCCGAACTCGCCGACGTGGGCGGTTCCGGCATTGTTGAGCACGGCCACATGGGGTTTGGTCATGCCGACGGTGTAGGCGATTTCGCCAAGACGCGAAGCACCCAGTTCGATCACGGCCGCGGTGTGTTCGGGCGCGAGTTCGAGCAAGGTCAGCGGCACGCCCAGGTCATTGTTCAGGTTGCCACGGGTCGCCAGCACCGGACCGCGGGTGCGCAGGATGCTCGCGAGCATTTCCTTGACCGTGGTCTTGCCGCTGGAGCCGGTGATGGCGGCAACCGGATGGGTAAACGCTGCGCGATTCATCGCTCCCAGTTGGCCCAGTGCCTGACGGGTGTCCTTGACCAGCAATTGCGGCAGCACGCTGTCGGCGACTTCGCGCTCGACCAGGGCACCGACGGCGCCTTTGCTGGCCACGTCGTTCAGATAATCATGACCGTCGAAGCGCGGACCGGTCAGGGCAATAAACAGTTGGCCCGGTTTGATCGCACGGCTGTCGATGCTGACGCCATCGAACGTGGCATCGGCGACGATCAATCGGCCATTCAGCGCGCCGGTCAGTTCGCTCAGTTTCAGGTTCTTAAGCATGGGCCACCTCCCACGCGGTCAACGCGTGATCAGCCTCGACCAGATCAGAGAAGTCATGGCGCTGGCCGTTGATTTCCTGATAGTCCTCGTGACCTTTACCAGCCAGGACAATCACGTCATCCACCGAAGCGGCGGCGATCAACTGCGCAATCGCCTGACCACGGCCAGCGACAAAAGTAACTTTATCCACATCGCTGAAACCGGCGCGGATGTCGTCGAAGATCACGGCCGGGTCTTCGGTGCGCGGGTTGTCATCGGTCACCAGCACGCCATCGGCCAGACGCTCGACCACTTCAGCCATCAGCGGACGCTTGCCGCGATCGCGATCACCGCCGCAACCGAACAGGCACAACAAGCGGCCTTTGGCGTGCGGGCGCAGGGCCATCAATACTTTTTCCAGCGCATCCGGGGTGTGGGCGTAATCGACCACCACCAACGGCTGAGTACCACCGCCCAGGCGCTGCATGCGTCCGGCCGGGCCTTCGAGTTTTGGCAGGACCTTGAGGATTTCGTCCAGCGCATAGTCCAGACCCAGCAAGGCGCCGACCGCAGCCAACACGTTGCTCAGGTTGAAGCGACCGAGCAAGGTGCTGCGCAGATGGTGCTCGCCCTGCGGGGTAACCAAGGTGGCGCGCACGCCTTCGTCGTCGAACTGCGCTTCGCGGCAATACAGGTAAGCGCTGCTGTCGAGCAGGCTGTAGGTGATCAAGCGCGATTCGCGTTTTTCGGCGGCCAGTTGCCGACCGAAATCGTCGTCGAGGTTCACTACCCGGCATTTCAGATTGTCCCAGGCAAACAGCCTGGCCTTGGCTTCGCCGTAGGCTTGCATGGTGCCGTGGTAATCCAGGTGATCGCGGGACAGGTTGGTCATCACCGCCACATCGAACGCCAACGCGGTGACGCGCCCCTGATCCAGACCGTGGGACGACACTTCCATGGCCACGGCTTTGGCGCCGGCCTTTTTCAGGTCAGCCAGGGTCGCTTGCACCGCGATCGGATTCGGCGTGGTGTGCAGGCCGCTTTCCAGCGCGCCGTAGAAACCCGAGCCCAATGTGCCGACGATGCCGCAGTGTTGACCGAGTAGATCCAGCGCTTGCGCAACCAGCTGGGTCACACTGGTTTTGCCGTTGGTGCCGGTCACGCCGACCAGGTTCAGGTGGCGGCTCGGGTCACCGTAAAAACGCCCGGCGATGTCCGACAGCTGCGCCGCCAGGCCTTTCACCGGAATCATCGGCACATCGGTGATCGGCAATACGGTTGCGCCTTCGACTTCATAAGCCACGGCTGCCGCACCGCGCTGCAAAGCGTCGGTGATGTGCGCGCGACCGTCGAACTTGCCGCCGGGGACGGCGAGAAACAGGTCGCCTGCCCGCACGTTGCGGCTGTCCAGTGCCAATTCACGGATCAACAGATCGCGGCCGGCGTGGGCGAAAATCTTGTTCAGACTCAGAGACATCAGCCGCGCCCTCCATTGGCTTTCAGCGGAACGACCGGTGTTGCGTTGGCCTGTTGAACCGGCGGCAGGTTGTCCGGCGTGATGTTCATCAGGCGCAAGGTCCCGGACATCACTTTGCTGAACACCGGTGCCGATACCAGACCACCGAAGTAACCGGCTTTGGTCGGCTCATCGATCACCACCACGATGGCGTAACGCGGATCGCTCATCGGGCCGAAGCCGGCGAACAGCGAGCGGTAGGAATTCTCGGCGTAGCCTTTGGTGCCGACCGACGTTTTACGTGCGGTACCGGACTTTCCGCCCACGTGATACGCCGGCACCTGCGCACGGAATACACCGCGCGGGGCCTCGATCACCTGTTGCAGCATGGTCTGCATGGTTTTCGCGACCGCTTCCGGTAGCACTTGCGTGGTTTGCGGTGCTTTGTCGGTCTTGATCAGGGTCAGTGGCGCGAGGCGACCGTTGTTGGCCAGGGCCGAGAAGGCGTGGACCAACTGGATCGCGGTCACGGAAATACCGTAGCCGTAGGACAGCGTGGCGGTTTCAGCCTTGCGCCATTCGCGGTAGTTCGGCAGGTTGCCCACGCGCTCGCCCGGGAAGCCGAGGCCGGTGTCCTGGCCGAGGCCGACTTTCTGTGCCAGACGGAAAATGGTTTCGCCGCCGATATCGAACGCGACCTTACTCATGCCGACGTTACTGGAGTTGATCAGAATGCCGGTCAGGTCGAGCACCGGACCTTCGGTCTTGGAGACGTCCTTGATGGTGTACTTGCCAATCTGCAAGGTGCCTGGATACACCTCGACGGTATCGGTCGGTTTCCAGCGGCCGGTTTCGATGGCGGCGCTCATGGAGATCGCTTTCATGGTCGAACCCGGTTCGAACACGTCGATCATCGCGCGGTTACGCATCATCGCCGGTTGCAGGTTGCGACGGTTGTTCGGGTTATAGGTCGGCTGGTTGACCATGGCGAGGATCTCGCCGGTCTTCACGTCCATGATCACCAGGCTGCCGGCCTTGGCGCCGTTCTCGATGATCGCGTTGCGCAGCTCGCGGTTGGCCAGGTATTGCAGACGCAGGTCAATGGACAACGCCAAGGGCTTGCCGGCCTTGGCGTTTTTGGTCACCTGAACATCTTTGATAAGTCGACCGCGCCGGTCCTTGATGACCTGCCGCTTGCCGGCGACACCGGCGAGCCATTCGTCATAAGCCAGCTCTACACCTTCACGACCGTGGTCATCGATGTCGGTAAAGCCGACCATGTGCGCCGTCACTTCGCCAGCCGGGTAGAAACGGCGGAATTCTTCAATGCCGTAAACGCCCGGTACTTTCAGGTCGAGCACGGACTGGCCTTGCTCAGGCGTCAGCCCGCGCACCAGATAAATGAATTCTTTATTGGCCTGGGCTTCGAGACGCTCGGCCAGGGCTTTCGGATCCTGTCCCAACGCTGCAGCCAATGCCGGCCATTTCTCTTTGGCCAGCTGCATTTCCTTGGCGTTGGCCCACAGGGTGGTGACCGGTGTACTGACGGCCAAAGGCTCGCCGTTACGGTCGGTAATCAGACCACGGTGAGCCGGAATCGGAATGTGACGAACGCTGCGCGCGTCGCCCTGACCTTTCAGGAAGGCACGGTCGACCACTTGCAGGTCAATGATGCGCCAGCAAATCGCCGCTACCATCACGCCGAGCAAACCCACCACCAGGCGAAACCGCCATGGGAACATTGCGCCTTCGAGTTTCATCATGGCGCCACCATCTGCACGTCAGCCGCGCCAGGGATGTGCATCTTCAGTTGCTCGGTGGCCAGGACTTCGATACGGCTGTGGGCGGTCCAGGTGCTCTGCTCGAGAATCAACCGGCCCCATTCCGCCTGCGCCTTGTCGCGCACGCTCAACTCGTTGTACAGCGAGTTCAACAGCTGACGGTTCCAGTGGGCGCTGTACGACACGCCGATGGCCGACACAAGCACGCCCACAAACAGCAGCAGCATGAAAAAGCTTCCGCCGGGCAGTGGCTTGGCGAAAAGCTTGCTCACCGCAGCTTCTCCGCGACGCGCATGACGGCGCTACGGGAACGTGGGTTGGCTTTGAGTTCGGCCTCGGAGGCGGACTGCGCTTTGCCATGGACTTTGATTTTGGGTTCGAAGGCGACGTGACGTACCGGCAGATTGCGCGGCAGGTTGTCGGCTTCGCCTTTCACCAGTTTGCGCATGAACAGTTTGACGATGCGGTCTTCCAGCGAATGGAAGCTGATGACCACCAGACGGCCGCCGATTTCCAGGCATTCCAGCGCGGCTTCGAGACCGGCTTCCAGATCGCCCAGTTCATTGTTGACGTGGATACGCAGGCCCTGGAACGCACGGGTCGCCGGGTTCTTGCCCTTTTCCCACGCTGGGTTGGCGACTTTCAGGACTTCAGCAAGGTCGCCGGTGCGTTCGAACGGCTTGATGTCGCGACGCTCGGCCACGGCACGCGCCATACGACCAGAGAAACGCTCTTCGCCGTATTCCTTGAACACCCGGGCGATTTCTTCCACCGGCGCGGTGTTGACGAACTCGGCCGCGCTGATCCCGCGGGACGGGTCCATGCGCATGTCCAGCGGACCATCGTTGAGGAAACTGAAGCCGCGCTCTGGGTCGTCGAGCTGCGGTGAGGACACGCCCAGGTCGAGCAAAACGCCGCTGACCTTGCCGGCCAGACCGCGCTCGGCCACTTCCGAACCGAGCTCGGCAAAGCTGCGCTGCACAACGACAAAGCGGCCGTCTTCGGCCGCTAGCGCTTGCCCGGTGGCAATCGCTTGAGGATCTTTATCAAATCCGAGCACTCGACCATCGGGACCCAGCTTGCTGAGGATCAACCGACTGTGTCCGCCGCGCCCGAACGTGCCGTCCAGATAGCAGCCATCAGGACGTACGGCGAGAGCCTCGACGGCTTCGTCAAGCAGTACGGTGATGTGGTTAAAGCCGCTATCAATAGTCACAGGATCAAATCACGCAGTTCATCAGGCATGGCGCCCGGTTGTTGAATAGCAGCCAGGTCAGCGGCAGAAACCGCATCCCAGGCATCCTCGTCCCACAATTGGAACTTGTTCAGTTGGCCTACCAGCATCGCGCGCTTGTCCAATCGGGCATATTCACGAAGACGCGGCGGAACCAGAAAACGACCACTGCCATCGAGCTCGAGGTCGACGGCATTACCAATCAGTAAACGTTGCAGCCGGCGGTTCTCTTCGCGAAGCGAAGGCAGTGCGCGCAGTTTGGTTTCAATAATTTCCCACTCATCGAGGGGGTAAACACACAAACACGGATCAACGGCATCAATTGTGACGATTAGCTGCCCGGAACTACGCGAAACGAGCTCGTCACGGTACCGGCTCGGCATGGCGAGACGGCCCTTTGCGTCGAGACTGATAGCGTTAGCTCCGCGAAACACGTCAGCGTTTCTCCAAATATTAGCGTTTTGCGTTCAAAAAACCCACTTCATGCCACTTTCCGCCACTTGCGCACACTATAGGAATGCGGCCACCGCACCGTCAAGGCGCGGATTAAAGGAAAACCCTTACAGAACTGAGATTTAGGAGCGTATTAGGAGGGGTAACGAGAATCTGGCGGATGAATCTGTCCAATAACTTGAATCAGCACTGGAGGCTGCACTCAGAAGTTAAAGTAGTTTGTTAAGAGTAAGATTTTTTCGGTATTACAAAAGAAGATATGCGATGGATTGTGCAAGGAGGGAAACTGCCATTACGAGCGCCCTGCTCAATCATTCAAACAGGGAGGGAAAAAGGTGGAGAGTCGATCTGTAAGCCGGGTTCTGTCTTGAACAGTCATTCGTCTACGATGGCCATCACTGGACATCTTTAGCAACCTACCCGGTCCCAGCGCGGGCCACGCCTTGGGACCCTATTTGGTCTTGCTCCAAGTGGGGTTTACCTAGCCACGAACTGTTGCCAGACGTGCGGTGCGCTCTTACCGCACCTTTTCACCCTTACCGGCGCCGAAGCGCTTAGGCGGTTATTTTCTGTGGCACTTTCCGTAGGCTCACGCCTCCCAGGCATTACCTGGCACTTCGCCCTATGGAGCCCGGACTTTCCTCCCCCCCCTAATTTTCATAGAGGGCAGCGACTGTCCGATCGACTCTCCGCCGCGAAGGTTAACGGCAGAGCGGCCGAAGAACAAGCGCTAAACGCCTGCAGGCACTCCAGCACGTCGGGTTTTACTCGCCCTTCTGTTTATCCAGCGCAACCTGATACAAAACATTCTTGCGCTCGCCGGTAATTTGCGCCGCCAATGCTGCGGCACGCTTGAGCGGCATCTCTTCGAGCAACAGATTGAGAATGCGCATGGCTTCACTGCTGACGGCGTCCTCGGTTTCGGGGGCCGACCAGCCCGCGACCAACACCACGCACTCACCGCGCTGCTGATTGCTGTCCGACTCGACGAACTCGCGCAGCTCGGCCAATGGCAGGCCTTTCAGGGTTTCGAAAGTTTTGGTCAGTTCCCGCGCCAGCAACGCCGGACGCTCGCCGCCAAAGACCAGCTCCATATCCTGCAGGCATTCAAGGATGCGGTGCGGGGCTTCGTAGAAAATCAGCGTGCGCGGCTCTTCCTTAACCAGCTCAAGACGAGCACGACGACCGACAGCCTTGGCCGGCAGGAAGCCTTCGAAGATAAAACGATCCGACGGCAGACCCGCCGCCGACAGCGCCGCGATCAATGCACAGGCACCGGGAACCGGCACCACGTTGATTCCCGCCGCGCGAGCCTGACGCACCAGGTGATAACCCGGATCGGAAATCAGCGGCGTCCCGGCATCGGAGATCAGCGCCACATCGTCGCCGGCGAGCAGGCGGGTAATAAAGCGGCTACCTTCATCCCGCTCGTTGTGTTCATGGCAGGCTGCCAGCGGCGTGGGGATGCCGAAGTGCTGCATCAATCGCTGGGAGTGACGCGTGTCTTCGGCGGCGATCAATGCCACTTCGCGCAGAATCTTCAGCGCACGCGCACTGATGTCGTCCAGGTTGCCGATGGGCGTCGCCACCACATAAAGCGAGCCAGCAGCGGAATTCAAAGCACCTGGAGCAGTCAAAGCGCACACCTCATGATCGGTAAAAGCCGCCATTGTAGCGCGTAGCGATGTTTTCGATACGCGCAAGCACGCCCGGTTTTTTCAGCCATTTGTGCGGTGCTGCAACATTTGTACGAGCTAAATTGATCGATTCACGCCAGCAACATCGCGCCCCGGCCAGCGCTTGGGTACAATTCCACGCTAATTTGATCGAGTATCAGGAACACTACATGATCGCTTGCCTGCGGCTGTTCACTGCCCTCTGCCTCGCTGCCTTGCTGGCGGCTTGCGCCAGCTCGCCCTCTTCCAGCCTTGGCGAACTTCCACGGACCCCGGATGCCAGCATCGAGCAACTGCTCGATCAGGCCGCCAAAAGCAAAACGCCGGAGCAAGCTGCGCTGCTTCGCCTGAGTGCGGCAGACCTCGCTTATCGCCAGGGCAATGCCGGCCAGTCCGCGCAAATCCTGCAACAAGTGCCGGTCGAACAACTCAAGCCTGGCCAACAGGTATTTGCCAGCACCCTGGCGGCTGAACTGGCCATGGTGCGCAATCAGCCAAAAGCAGCGCTGACTGCCTTGAGCCACCCGAGCCTGCAACGCCTGAGCGAGTTGCCTGTCGAGCAACAGGTTCGCACCGGCACCGTGCATGCCCGCGCCCTTGAAGCCGACGGCCAGACCCTCGCCGCCGCACGGGAGCGTATTTTCATCGCGCCGATGCTGAGCGGTGAAGCAGCAAACAAAAACCACGAAGCGATCTGGACCCTGATCGCCTCGCTGCCAACCGACCAATTGCAACCGACCACCAACGACGACCTCGGTGGCTGGATGGGCCTGGCGCTGGCCGTGAAAACCGCCGGCACCCTGGAACAGCAGCAAGCCGCGATCGACAACTGGCGCGCCCAGAACCCTAAACACCCGGCCGCCATCCAGCTGCCGCTGCCACTGACCAAACTCAAAGAGCTGGCCAGCCAGCCCCTGGGCAAGATCGCCCTGCTGCTGCCGCAAGACGGCCCGCTGGCATCGGTCGGCAAAGCGCTTCGCGAAGGTTTCATGGCCGCTCATTACCAGGCTCAACAAGCCGGTCAGAAGCCGCCAGCCATCGAGTTCTATGACAGCTCGCGCCTGACCTCCCTCGACGAGTTCTATCGCAAGGCCCAGGCCGATGGCGTGCAACTGGTCGTCGGCCCGCTGGAAAAGCCGCTGGTCAAACAGCTCAGCGCTCGTCCGCAACTGCCGATCACGACGCTGGCGCTGAATTACAGCGAAGGCGAACAAGGCCCGGCGCAGCTGTTCCAGTTTGGTCTTGCCGCTGAAGACGAAGCCCGCGAAGTGTCCCGCCGCGCACGCGCCGACGGCCTGCATCGCGCCGCCATCATGGTGCCGAAAGGCGAATGGGGCGATCGCGTACTGAGAGCGTTCAGCCAGGATTGGCAAGCCAACGGCGGCAGCATCGTTGCCACCGAACGTGTAGACCAGCCGGTGCAACTGGCCCAGCAGATTGCCGACATGTTCCAGCTGCGCCAGAGCGAAGGCCGCGCCAAGAGCCTGCAAAGCACTGTTGGCTCGCAGGTAGCCGCCCAGCCGTCGCGCCGCCAGGACATCGAGTTCATCTTCCTGGCTGCAACACCTCTGCAAGCCCAGCAGATCAAACCGACCCTGAACTTCCAGTACGCTGGCGATGTGCCGGTTTACGCCACGTCCCACGTGTTCAGCGCCAGCGGCGACGTCAACCAGTACAACGACATGAACGGCATTCGTTTTTGCGAAACCCCATGGTTGCTGGATGCCAACGACCCACTGCGCAAGCAAGTGACAGCACAATGGCCACAAGCCGGCGGCAGCCTGGGTCGTTTGTATGCGATGGGCGTCGATGCCTATCGCCTGGCTCCACGCCTGGGGCAACTCAAGGCGCTGCCGGACAGCCGCATCGAAGGTCAATCGGGCAGCCTGGGCATGACTCAGAACCAACGCGTGGTGCGTCAGTTGCCGTGGGCCCAGTTCGTCAACGGCCAGGTTCAACGCCTGCCGGACACCCCGCGCTGATGCCTGACAGGTCACGCCAGCAAAGCGGTAAAGATGCCGAGCGCCATGCGCTCGAGCATCTTCAACAACAAGGTCTGCGCCTGCTGGCGCAGAACTGGTTGTGTAAACGCGGCGAGCTTGATCTGGTCATGCTTGATGGCGATACAGTAGTATTCGTTGAAGTTCGCTACAGAAAAAACACTCAATGGGGTGGCGCGCTCGATAGCATCGATGGCCGCAAACGGCAGAAACTGATTTTTGCCGCGCAGTATTTTCTTCAGCGCGAGTCGCGTTGGGCCAATTCCCCTTGCCGTTTCGACGTGGTCGCCATCGACAGCAACCACGATCAGTTGAACTGGCTGCAGAATGCCTTCGACAGCTGATCGCGTGCGTCCCGAAACGGACACCTTCACCCAACAATTTTGCTCTTTGCTTTGCGGGCTGCACATTCATGTGCCGAGTAGCCGCGCTAATTAAGGTCACACAGATGGACATGCAATCCCGAATTCGCCAGCTTTTTCAGGCCAGTATCGACACCAAGCAAATGGCGATGGACGTACTTGCACCGCACATCGAGCAAGCCAGCCAGGTGATGGTCAACGCCCTGCTCAACGAAGGCAAAATGCTTTCCTGCGGCAACGGCGGCTCCGCCGGCGACGCCCAGCATTTCTCGTCCGAGCTGCTCAACCGCTTCGAACGCGAGCGCCCGAGCCTGCCAGCCATCGCGTTGACCACCGACAGCTCGACGATCACCTCGATCGCCAACGACTACAGCTACAACGAAATCTTCTCCAAGCAAATCCGCGCGCTCGGCCAGCCGGGCGACGTTTTGCTGGCGATTTCCACCAGTGGCAACTCGGCAAACATAATTCAAGCGATCCAGGCCGCACATGATCGCGAAATGATTGTCGTAGCATTGACGGGACGAGATGGCGGCGGCATGGCGTCGCTGCTATTACCCGAGGACGTCGAGATTCGCGTACCGGCCAACGTCACCGCACGTATTCAGGAAGTCCACCTGCTGGCGATCCATTGCCTTTGCGACTTGATCGACAGCCAACTGTTCGGGAGTGAAGAATGACCCCTAATCGCCTAGGCCTTCTGGCCTTGACCCTGTGCCTTGGCATCAGCGGCTGCACCTCGGTGGTTAACGCCAGCCGTGAAGCGCCGATCGATGATGACCGCGGCACGCGCACCTTAGGCAGCAAGATCGACGACTCTCTGATCGACACCAAGGTCGGCGTGAACATCGCCAAGGCCGATCCAGCCCTGGATAACGATTCGCACATCGTCGTCACCAGCTTCAACGGTGTCGTGCTGCTCGCCGGCCAAACCCCACGCGCAGACCTCAAGGCCAAGGCCGAACAGGCCGCCGCCGCCGTCCAGCGCGTGAAGACGGTGCACAACGAACTGCAGGTGCTGCCACCTTCCGGCTTCCTTGCCCGTCAGAACGACACCTGGCTGACCTCCAAGATCAAGACCCAGATGCTCACCGATAAGAACATCCCGGGCTCGCGCATCAAAGTTGTCACCGAGAATGGCATCGTCTACTTGCTGGGCTTGCTGACCAAGCAGGAAGCCGCACAGGCGACCAATCTGGTGCAGGGTGTTTCGGGCGTGCAGAAGATTGTGAAGTTGTTTGAGTACATCGACTGATAAACGCATGTCGGCGATGGCGACCCTTGAGATCACCATCGACCTGTAGGAGCACGGCTTGCCGGCGATGGCGTACTTGAGATCGTCATCGCGAGCAAGCTCGGCTCCTACAGTAATAAAAAAGGCGATCCTTTCGGATCGCCTTTTTTATTACTTCACCACTTTCAAACTGGGTCGACCGCTGGGACGCGGCGGTTCACTGTCCGGTGGCGGAAGATCATCATCCGGCTCGATCTCTTCCTCGTCTTCCATAGGCGATTCCAGATCGAACACCATGCCCTGACCGTTCTCCCGGGCGTAAATGCCCAGGATCGATGCGATAGGCACGTACAGGGTGTGCGGCACGCCACCAAAGCGCCCTTCGAAGCTGACCGCTTCGTTGTCCATGTGCAAATGACGCACGGCGGCCGGCGATACGTTCAGGACAATCTGTCCGTCACTGGCGAAACCTTGTGGCACCTGCACCGACGGATATTCGGAATTGACCAGCATGTGCGGGGTGCAATCGTTGTCCACAATCCACTCGTAGAGCGCGCGGACCAGATAAGGTCGACTGGAGTTCATAGCGGCTCCTTAAGCCTTAGCGCATATCGCGTTCGACACCAGACAGACTCGCCTGGAAAGCCTCACGCGCAAACGAGCGCTCCATATAATCAAGCAGCGGCTTGGCAGGCCGCGGCAGTTCAATACCCAAAATCGGCAAGCGCCAGAGTATTGGCAGTAGGCAGCAATCCACCAGACTTTGTTCCTCGCTGAGGAAAAACGGCTTGTCGGCAAACAACGGCGACACGCCAGTCAGGCTTTCGCGCAGCTCTTTACGAGCCACCACACGGGCTGCTTCCTTGGTCCGCGAATCCAGGATCAGATCCACCAGACCACACCAGTCACGCTGAATACGATGAATCAGCAGACGGCTGTTGGCACGCGCCACTGGATAAACCGGCAGCAAAGGCGGATGCGGGTAACGCTCATCCAGATATTCCATCACCACGGTCGACTCCCACAACGCCAGGTCACGATCGACCAGGGTGGGCAGGCTTCCGTAAGGGTTCACTTCAATCAGTTTAGGCGGCTGGCGGCCAGCTTCCACGTAAATGATTTCGGCGCTGACACCCTTCTCTGCAAGTACGATGCGCACTCGGTGGGAATAGTGGTCGGCGGGGTCGGAGTAACAGGCCAACCGATTGGTCACGCCCATGGCGGTCCTCCTCGCTTGTTGAAATTATCGGAAGCGGAAAAACGCGCGCGCCCAGAGGGCGCCTCCCGTAACGCCTGGATCACCAGGCTCGTTACACCTTCAGAGACGCCCTTGGGCGCGCGCGATTAACAGCAATTGCTTGAAACTTTATCAGTGCACATCTTTCCAGTATTCGCGCTTGAGCAAGTAGGCGAATACGAAGAAGAACGCCAGGTACAGCAAGACGTAGGTACCAATGCGCTGATGCTGCAGCTTAACCGGGTTAGCCGAGTAAGCGAGGAAGGTTACCAGATTCTTGACCTTCTCATCGAACTGCTCTTCGGTCAGGGCACCGCTCTTCGGCACGATGGTCAGCTGATCGCACGCTTCATGAGTCAGCGCGGTACCGGTCAGCGGATCATATTGCTTCTTGCCGTCTTCGACGATCTGCACCTGTTTGCAACCGACGACCTGACGACCTTGCAGGCCAACCAGGACGTTCGGCATGCCCACGTTCGGGAAGACCTTGTTGTTCACACCCCAAGGACGCGACGGATCTTCGTAGAACGACTTCAGGTAGCCATAGAGCCAGTCAGTACCGCGAACACGAGCCACCAGGGTCAGGTCGGGTGGCGCTGCACCGAACCAGGTCTTGGCGTCAGCCGGCTGCATGCCGATGCTCATGTGGTCGCCGATCTTGGCGCCGGTGAACACCAGCTTCGAGAGCATCAGATCGTGAGGAATGCCCAGATCATCGGCGACACGCTCGTAGCGCTGGAACTTGGCGCTGTGGCAGCCCATGCAATAGTTGGCAAACGTACGCGCGCCATCCTGCATGGCGGCCTTGTCGGAAACGTCGATGTCGACCTTTTCCAGCTCAGGACCACCGTGTTCGGCCGCGAACGACAGTACAGGCAAAGCAGCAAGAATCAGTACAGCAAATAGCTTTTTCATCAGCCAGTCACCCTATCCGGAACCGGTTTGGTCTTCTCGAGCCTGGTGTAGAAAGGCATCAGAATGAAGTAGGCGAAGTACAGGAAGGTACACACCTGCGACAGCAACGTACGGCCTGGAGTCGGAGCCAGAACACCCAGAATGCCGAGGATCACGAACGAGATGCAGAACACCACCAGCCAGATTTTGCTCAGCCAGCCTTTGTACCGCATCGACTTGACCGGACTACGGTCCAGCCATGGCAGGACGAACAGCACTGCAATGGCCGCACCCATGGCGATTACGCCCAGGAGCTTGTCCGGGACCGCCCGCAAAATCGCGTAGAAAGGCGTGAAGTACCAGACCGGAGCGATGTGCTCTGGAGTCTTGAAGGCGTTAGCCACTTCAAAGTTCGGTTTCTCGAGGAAGTAGCCACCCATTTCCGGGAAGAAGAACACGATCGAGCAGAAGATGAACAGGAACACCACCACACCGACGATATCTTTCACGGTGTAGTACGGGTGAAAGGCAATGCCGTCCAGCGGTACGCCGTTTTCGTCCTTGTGTTTCTTGATGTCCACGCCGTCCGGGTTGTTCGAGCCGACTTCGTGCAACGCCAGAACGTGCAGCACCACCAGACCGAGGATCACGATCGGCAAGGCCACGACGTGCAGGGCGAAGAAGCGGTTCAGGGTAATACCGGAAATCAGGTAGTCACCACGGATCCACTGGGTCAGGTCGTTACCGATGACCGGGATCGCACCGAACAGCGAGATGATCACCTGGGCGCCCCAGTAGGACATCTGACCCCACGGCAGCAGGTAACCCATGAAGGCTTCAGCCATCAGCGCCAGGTAAATCAGCATGCCGAAGACCCACACCAGCTCACGCGGTTTCTGGTACGAACCGTAGAGCAAGCCACGGAACATGTGCAGATAAACCACGATGAAGAACATCGAAGCACCGACCGCGTGCAGCAGACGCAGGATCGAACCGTACTCGACGTCGCGCATGATGTATTCGACGGAGGCAAACGCTTCTTCCGCCGACGGGGTGTAGCTCATGGTCAGCCAGACACCGGTGACGATCTGGTTGACCAGAACGAGCAGCGCGAGGGAGCCAAAAAAATAGAAGAAGTTGAAGTTCTTCGGGGCGTAGTACTTGCTGAGATGGTCTTCCCACATTTTGGTGGCGGGAAAGCGCGCATCAACCCAATCCATGAACTTGCTCATCACGCTTTCTCCGTATCGACGCCAATGACAATGATCTCATCGGTCTCATAGGAATGCGGGGGAACTGGCAGGTTCAAAGGCGCGGGTTGCGACTTGTAGACGCGGCCAGCCAAATCGTAGTGGGAACCGTGGCAAGGGCAGAAATAACCACCTACCCAATCCTTGCCCAGATCCGCAGGGGCCACTTCTGGACGGAAGGTCGGCGAGCAACCGAGGTGTGTGCAGATACCGATCAGCAGCAGAACCTCTGGCTTGATCGAACGCGTTTCCGGGTCGACATAAGTCGGTTGAGTCGAGTTCTTGGAGGTCGGGTCAGACAGCTGGCCCTCGATCTTTTTCAGATTCCCCAGGATTTCCTCGGTACGGCGGACGATGAACACCGGCTGACCGCGCCACTCAGCAATCATCTGCTGGCCTGGCTCGATTTTGCTGACATTCACTTTCACCGGTGCACCTGCGGCTTTCGCCTTGGCACTGGGAAACCATGACCCCACGAACGGGACCGCAGCCCCCACCGCTCCTGCAGCACCCACCACGGATGTGGCTGCTACCAAGAAGCGACGCCGGCCTGCATTCACGCCGTCATTGCTCATTCAGTCCTCTCCCATCAGCTTTGTGGCCTGTTAAATCAGGCATCTACTAAGTAAAACTATGTACTTATAAAAATTTTGCCGAATGGTAATGAAAAGCCCCAATTCTGACAAGGTAATTACCGAGGGGCTCCACTGCCAAGCCTTGCAGTATAGGGCCTCTACGGCTGTGGCAAGTTGTCACAGAGCAATTCTTTGATAAATCGCGCCCATAAAAAAACGCCCAGCTCCGTGAGGATACTGGGCGTTCTTTTTGAACGAGAAAGCGAATTAACGCTTCGAGTACTGCGGACGCTTACGCGCTTTACGCAGACCGACTTTCTTACGTTCAACTTCACGAGCATCGCGAGTAACGAAGCCAGCTTTGCGCAGAGCGCCACGCAGGGTTTCGTCGTACTGCATCAGTGCGCGAGTGATACCGTGGCGGATTGCGCCAGCTTGACCACTTACACCACCACCAATCACGGTGACGTAGATGTCGAACTTCTCGACAGTCTCAGTCAATTCCAGCGGCTGACGAACTACCATGCGGGCAGTTTCGCGGCCGAAGAAATTATCCAGCGAACGGTTGTTGATGGAGATGTTACCAGTACCCGGACGCAGGAAAACGCGTGCGGTTGCGGTCTTGCGACGGCCAGTGCCGTAATTTTGAGTCGCCGACATAATGAACTATTCCGTTAAAACTTCAGTTCTTGGGGCTGCTGAGCAGTATGAGGGTGTACAGCGCCCGCATAGACTTTCAGCTTACGATACATGTCGCGACCCAGCGGGTTCTTAGGCAGCATGCCTTTGACCGCGGTCTCGATCACGCGCTCAGGGGCTTTAGCGATCAGCTTTTCGAAGTTGATCGACTTGATGCCGCCCGGGAAACCGGAGTGGGAGTAGTAGATTTTGTCGGTGGTTTTAGCACCGGTTACACGAATCTGCTCGGCATTGATAACGACGATGTAATCGCCGGTGTCAACGTGAGGAGTGTACTCAGCTTTATGCTTGCCACGCAGACGGCTCGCGATTTCGGTGGCCAGACGACCCAGGGTCTGACCTGCAGCGTCGACGACAAACCAGTCGCGCTGTACTGTTTCCGGTTTAGCAGTAAAAGTTTTCATTCTTTATAGCCTCAGGGGCCGCCCTGTAAATTAGACGGCGGATCTTACTGAATAGTGCGTACTTTGACAAGTCAAAGGCAGCCGGATACAGACGCTTTCGGGGGCTCGGGTCGGCGCGTCCGTTCAACGGCAAGATTCTTCGGCGGCGGCGCATCACTTCCACTGCAGAAAGAGGTGCGCAATTATGCAGATTGCGAAAAATATTTCAACCTGCTTTTATGATTGTTTTGCCCAAGGAGCACCCGATGGACTATCGCCAGCTAGGCCGAACCAATCTGAACGTGAGCGCCATCTGCCTCGGAACCATGACCTGGGGCGAGCAAAACAGCGAGGCTGAAGCCTTCGCACAGATTGAACGGGCCAAAAGCGCCGGGATCAATTTCATCGACACCGCAGAGATGTACCCGGTGCCGCCGAAGGCCGATACCTACGCCATCACCGAGCGCTACCTCGGCAATTACTTCAAAAGCCGCGGCGATCGTGCCGACTGGATCCTGGCCAGCAAGATCGCCGGCCCCGGCAACACCATCGACTACATCCGCGACAAAAACCTGCGCCACAACCGCCAGCACATCACCGAAGCGGTGGATGCGAGCCTCAAGCGCCTGCAAACCGATTACATCGATCTCTATCAGTTGCACTGGCCGGAGCGCAGCACCAACTTCTTCGGTCAACTGGGTTACAAACACAAAATCGAAGCCAACCTGACGCCACTCGAGGACACCCTCGAAGCACTGGACGAACAGGTCAAGGCTGGCAAGATCCGTCACATCGGCCTGTCCAACGAAACACCGTGGGGCACCATGCGTTTCCTGGCGCTGGCCGAAGCCCGTGGCTGGCCGCGCGCTGTATCGATCCAGAACCCCTACAACCTGCTCAACCGCAGCTTCGAAGTCGGCCTGGCGGAAATCGCCATCCGCGAACAGTGCGGCCTACTGGCCTATTCGCCGCTGGCGTTCGGTTTTCTGTCGGGCAAGTACGAAGGTGGCGCGCGTCCGCCGAAGGGTCGCCTGAGCCTCTACAGCCGCTTCAGCCGCTATTTCAATCCGCAGTCGGAAGCAGCGTGCAGCCGTTATGTGGCTCTGGCCCGTGAGCACGGCCTGGATCCGGCGCAAATGGCGCTGGCGTTCGTGACGCAGCAGCCGTTCGTGACCAGCAACATCATCGGCGCGACGACACTGGAACAGCTGGATAGCAACATTGCCAGCTTCGAGCTGAAACTTTCCGATGAAGTGTTGGCGGGGATTGAGGCGATTCACAAGGATCACCCGAATCCGGCGCCATAACCCGCACTTGTAGGAGCGAGCTTGCTCGCGATAAACCTGAGGGCGCCGCGGGGTAACAGGCTTTCAGCGTTATCGTTGACGACCTTCGCGAGCAAGCTCGTCCCTACAATGATCTGGCAATAATCTCCTTCATGATTTCATTGGTGCCGGCATAAATCCGCTGCACCCGCGCATCCGCCCACGCCCGGGCGATCGGGTATTCCCACATGAACCCGTAGCCGCCATGCAACTGCACGCACTCGTCGAGCACCTTGCACTGCAGGTCCGTGCCCCAATACTTGGCCATCGCCGCCGTCGGCACATCGAGTTTACCTTGCAGGTGCAACTCCAGACAGCGATCGACGAAGACCCGGCCAATCTGAATTTCAGTCGCCATTTCCGCCAGCTTGAAACGGGTGTTCTGGAAGTCGGCAATCGCCTTGCCGAACGCCTTGCGCTCGCGGGTGTATTCCAGCGTCCATTGCAGCGCAGCCTCAGCTGATGCCAATCCGCCAACAGCGACCGTCAGACGCTCCTGCGGCAATTCCTGCATCAGATACGCAAAACCCATCCCGGCCTGCCCCAGCAGGTTTTCTTTCGGCACACGAACATCCTGGAAGAACAGCTCCGAGGTGTCCTGCGCCTTCATGCCGACTTTTTCCAGGCGCTTGCCCTTGGCGAAGCCAGGCGTGTTCGCCTCAACCAGAAACAGACTCGTGCCCTTCGCGCCCGCCTTCGGATCAGTCTTGGCCACGACAATCACCAGGTCCGCGAGATAGCCGTTGGTGATAAAGGTCTTCGAACCGTTGATCACGTATTCGTCGCCATCGAGCACCGCCGTGGTTTTCACACCTTGCAGGTCAGAACCCGCACCTGGCTCGGTCATGGCAATCGCAGTGACCATCTCGCCAGACACCAGTTTCGGCAGGTATTTGTGTTTCAGCGTTTCACTGCCGTAATGCAGGATGTACGGTGCGACGATGTCGGAATGAAGGGAAAAACCGATGCCGGTCAGCCCCAGACGTCCCACCTCTTCGATCACCACCGCACTGTAGAGAAAGTCTGCACCCAGCCCACCGTATTCTTCCGGCAGGTGCGAACAGAGCATTCCTGCCTCCCCCGCCTTGTTCCAGAGTTGGCGGTCGATATAGCCTTGCTTCTCCCATTGAGCATGAAACGGCACGGCCTCTTTTTCGAGGAACGTTCGCACACTGTCGCGAAAAAGTTCGTGCTCGGGACTGAACAAGGTTCTGGGGATCATGCGACACCTGTCGTTATTGTTAGAAAGAATTGACCTTCAGAGACTAAGCCCCGCATCCGATACAGGACACTGGACACATCAGACAAAAAATAAGACGATCCAGCCGTCCGGTGACCACTTTCCCCTATAAGAATAAAGTTGAATTATGTCTAACCAAGTCTCCACGCCCTTGCGGCGCGTCAGCATCCTGGCTATCGACCGGGTGTTCGCTTCCACCCTTATGCAAGCCAAGGATTTCTTTCACCTGGCCAGCCTGCGCTACGGCAAACAGCTGGGCCAGGGCCTGACACCGGCGTTCGAAACGCGGCTGGTCAGTCCCGACGGCAAACCGGTGAACAGCTTCAGCGATGTGATCATGCCGGTGGACGGCGGTCTGGAAAATGCTGACGTCATCATCCTCCCGGCGTTCTGGGACGATTTCGAAACCCTTTGCCAACGTTATCCACAGATCCTGCCGTGGCTGCGCCAGCAACATGCTCGCGGCGCGGTACTCTGCGGTGAGGCCACGGGGGTGTTCTGGCTCGCCGAAGCCGGGCTGCTCGATGGTAAGGAAGCGACCACCTACTGGCGTTTCTTCAACGCCTTTGCCGAGCGTTTCCCGAGGGTTCACCTCAATCAGGACAAGCACCTGACCGACGCCGACAACCTGTATTGCGCCGGCGGCACGACCTCGGCGTGCGATCTTTACATCTACCTGATCGAGCGCTTCTGCGGCGCCAACGTGGCCCAGGCCGTGGCCCGCGACATTCTCTATGAAGTGCAGCGCAGCTATTCGCCGGGACGCATCGGTTTCGGCGGGCAGAAGCTGCACCAGGACGTGATCATCCTGCAGATACAGCACTGGCTCGAAGAACATTTCGCCGACAAGTTCCGCTTCGAAGACGTCGCGCGCGAGCACGGCATGAGCATCCGCAACTTCATGCGCCGCTTCCAGACCGCCACCGGCGACAAGCCGCTGCATTACCTGCAACGCCTGCGCATTGAAACGGCAAAGGGCTTGCTGTCCGGCAGTCGCAAAAGCATCAAGACCATCAGCTATGAGGTCGGATATGACGATGCGAGCTTCTTCGCGCGGCTGTTCCGCCAGCACACCGAGCTGTCGCCGAATCAGTATCGGCAGCAGTTTCAACAAGCGGCGTAACCCGTTTACTGCCGAGTAAAAAGACCTGCCATGCAGGTCTTTTTTCCCACGATAAAAAACGAATGAAGAGTACCCGCGAGCCCAGTTTGACGGCTAGGCGCCGATCGCCCGGAACCGCAACATCTTCCCTGCAAACACCTTCAGGGAAGATCATCAGTGACTATCGGATCAAGCTACGACTACCCGCCATACCTGCCCCAGGAAAATGCCCCAAAAAAGCACTCGGAGAAAAGAAAGTGGGCCGCCCGTTTCCCCAACCCACCCGATTTGTGCTTCGACTATAGAGCACTGGTGAACAGGAAAACGGCATCGCCAGGGCAACTGATCCGCAGCACAGGATTTGTATCATCGGCGCCGGAGTCACCGGACTGACTGCGGCCAGAGAACTGTATCGCTGCGGCTTCACCCATATCTCCCTCATCGAACAATCCACGCGCATCGGCGGCAGGCACCTGACCGTTGCCGGAAGCCCACACTCCACACAAAGCCATACCCCGTTTGAAATGGGTGCCATGCGCATGCCCTTCTTCAACCGGGCGGACGAGTCGCCGACAGAAGGCCGATCGCTGATGGCCTACTACACCAAGGCATTTGATCTGGCGTTTTCGGATTTCCCCAACCCCGGTAGCCAATGGGTCCGTTCGACCGGAATTTATCTTCGAGAGGGCCGCCTGGACGGCGGGCCGACGCCGCACATGTTGATATGGACCAACGTCGATGGCGTGACTCCACCTCCAGGTGAAGATCTGCAAAAGGTCTACGCCAAGTGGAAAGCCTTTTCCGATCGCATGACCCTGCACGTTGCACAGGTGTACGCCAGCCAGGAATGGGAAGCCATATGGGGCGCCATCGTCGAAAAATACGAGAGCGTTTCGTTCCGAGACCTGGTCCGAATGCCGACACTGGAAGCCTTGGATGAACGCTCGCCCGGGGACTTTGGCGGTTTGGGAATGTCCGCAGAAGAGTCCGCGATTTTCTACGCGATCGGCATCGGTGACGGCAGCTGGGGTGCGTTCTACGACGTCTGCTGCCTTTACCCGCTGCGCACAGCCATCTTCGGATTCAGTAGCCGGTTGCAACTGATCCACGGTCGGGTGGATGCAAAGGGCGATCCGCTGCCCTCACCCTGCCTGCACAGCGAAGCTGTTCATGATTGCGCCGGGCTCAGTTTCGACAGACCCCGCTACATCGGGCTCGCCGCTTTGGACGAATGCCTGTTGTTCATGAAAATCGAAGAAACCGGAAAGTCCGTCTACGAACACAGCCGCGAAACAAATACCGGCCTCCTGACCGACTCCTCAGTGACCGGACTCAAAAAACTGACCAATCAGAAAATCCGGGTTTACTTCAATTGGAAATGCAGCCAACCCGAGTTCACCCAGGAGCACTTTGAAGACTTCGACTCAGTCATCATGACCCTACCCTCCTGGCTGATTGAAACGCGCATCAAGCTCGAAAATTTCACCGAGGAAATGCTGCCCTTCGACACCATCAATGCCTATAAAACCGCGCACTGGGAAACCAGTTGCAAGGTCTTCGCACCGTTGAAAAAATCATTTCTTTCGGAAAATTTCAGCATCCCGCAAGCCATCGTCACCGACAGTTTCATCCATGACGTCTACACCTACCGCTACAACGATCACTACAGCTACGACTGCATTTTGCTGAGTTACACATGGGAGGACGATGCCACCAAGCTTGCCTCCTACAGCGACAAGGAACTGGTGGCCAAGTGCGCCGAGGAACTGGATCGCATCCTCATGAACTGCACCAATATTCAGCAGAAAATCTCACCGTACATTGGCCTTGAACAAGCCGTCGTCCAACGCTGGATGACCGATAAAAACGCGCTGGGTTGTGCAAAGTTATACCGGCCGGGCACCTACTACGATGCCGTGAGCCTGATGAAATACAACCGGGATTTCGCGCACATCTCCGGCCTGTATTTTTCCGGTGAATCATTTTCTGTCGATGCTGGCTGGACGGAGCCCTGCTTTCGAGGGGCCGTCGATGCCGTCATTCATATTTGCAACAAAACCGCCGCGACCTTCAATGGTGGTTTCTCCATGAATGACTATCCGCACTACCGACTGAAAGCCTGACAGCCCCATTCCAGAGCCATGCACCCGGTGCATTGGCTCTCACCCTGCGCCTCCCCTGGCGAACCGATCAACCCTCACTCACCCCATCTTCGGAAACGGACTACAGCCGTACCGGAAGCCGCCGACTTTCGCCCCTCTGCGGTTTCAACTCTTAATAAACACGCAATTCAACGGCGTGAATAACAATAAAAAAGAGGTCATCGGTAATGAGCGATCCAACAAGCCCTGTTCGTGTAGCAGTCGTGCAATTCGACCCGCAAGTGGGCACCGAGAAATGCGCAGATAACCTGCGTT
Organism: Pseudomonas sp. LBUM1651; assembly: GCF_059716135.1. Classification (NCBI taxonomy): domain Bacteria; kingdom Pseudomonadati; phylum Pseudomonadota; class Gammaproteobacteria; order Pseudomonadales; family Pseudomonadaceae; genus Pseudomonas; species Pseudomonas sp. LBUM1651. The sequence goes on from NZ_CP166805.1 coordinate 5,124,614, forward strand.
GCAGCCTGGAATTAGCCCTGGAAGCGGTAAACGGCGGAGCGAATCTTATCGTCCTGCCCGAGCTTTCCAATACCGGCTATTTTTTCAGCAATCGCCAGGATGCCTTTGCCCATGCGGAGTCCGTTCCCGACGGGCCGAGCGTGCAGCTGTGGATGGACTTTGCACGACAACACAACGTTTATCTTGTAGCCGGCCTGACCGAGCGCGACGGCATGCGCCTCTTCAACACCGGCGTTCTGGTCGGGCCTGACGGCTTTATCGGCAAGTACCGAAAAGCTCATTTGTGGAACCTGGAGAAACTCTGGTTTACCCCCGGCGATCTGGGCTTTCCGGTTTTCGATACACCGATCGGCCGTATCGGTTTGTTGATCTGCTGGGACATCTGGTTTCCGGAAGTGCCGCGAATTCTCAGCCAGCAAGGCGCCGACATCATTTGCAGCCTGAACAACTGGGTCTGGACACCGCCGCCACTCTTCGACGAGGCCGGCAAGTGCATGGCGTCCTACCTGACGATGACAGCGGCCCACGTAAACAATGTGTTTATCGCGGCGGCCAGCCGGATTGGCGAAGAGCGAGGCGCGCGTTACCTGGGTTGCTCGCTGATCGCCGGCACCAACGGCTGGCCGATTGGCGCGGTGGCTTCGGCAGACAAACAGGAGATCCTGTTCGCTGACATCGACCTGACCAGTTCCCGCAGTGCGCCGATCTGGAACGACTTGAACGATCTGCATCGCGATCGTCGAGCCGATCTCTACGATCAGATGCTCGGTTACACCCAGCACCCTTGTCTGCCGCGCTGATAAGGGGGCATGACCGATGGAATCCACCACTGAAAAAAACCTGCCTGATCGTCTCACCGCCAGATCATCACTGGACATCGCCATCCTCTTGCTGATGCTCGGCACGGCATTGCTGATCATCTGGCTGTCATTCACTCACCGCTCTACTTGGGCCGCCCATTGGCCCGACTATCGTCATCTGCTTTTGAACCTCCCCGAACCGAGCGCGTGGCTGCGCTGGGTGCTGGGGGACATCAGCGAGGTCGCGTTCTACAAACACGAGTTCGCCTCCATCGGGTTGTTGGCGGGCGCGTATCTGGCCTACCGGGCCAACCGCACCGGGAAAGCCTGGCAAGGCTTTGCCATCTCATACGGCAGCGGATTGTGGCCGTGGCTGGTGACCAGTTCGTTACTTGGGCTGGTGCTAAGCAATCTGCTTTGGGGCTGGACGGTGGCTGCCGACAGTTGGCAACCGACGTTTGCCGCATTCGTTTCATTGCCGGCGGCCATGGTGTTGATGTTCGGCAGAGGCTGGAAGGTCACGATCAACGGCGCAATCCTGGGTGCGGTACTCGTTACGCCGATGTGTTTGCTGATGGTCAATTACGTGTGCAACCCACTGGAATTGCCAGTGGTGATTGGCAATGTCTCGGGCATGGCGGTCGCCAGCGTGTTTGCCTTTCTGTTGTGTCGTTACCTGCCGAGCCTGGTGAAATCCGACGCCTGTGAGAAGCCGTCCAGTCCAGCGCCCGAAACCGCCATCACCAAAGCACCGGACTATGGTGTCGTCTGGAGCCTGCGCCGGGTGTTGGCTGACTTTTCGGAAGCGCCGTTCTATGGCAACGAATGGGCCAGCCTTGGTCTGATACTGGGTGCTCTGCTGGCGTTCACGCTGAATCCGTTGAGTCCGGTTTACGGCTCGGCCTTGCTGCCACAACTGATCGCTGCGCAGGCGCTGACTTCAGCATTGGGCGTGGTGATCTGGCGTCGACAATGGATGTCGCTTGGCTGGTATCCCACCTACGTTCCGTTGGTGTCCGTGGTGCCGGCGGCGGTTCTGACGTACGGCGGCAGCTGGCAGGTCATCGTCATGAGCGCACTGCTCGGCGCCTTGATTGCACCACCCCTGGCCTGCGCGATTGCCAAACGGTTGCCGCCCGACATGCATGGCTTCATCGGCAATGTGCTGTCGATGGCCATCAGCACGCTGCTGATCATTCCGTTTATCGGTTTCCTGATTGCCAACTGACCCACGTCGCCATTCGGCTGTACCTCGAACGGGGTACAGCCGACTTCTTCACACTCAAGCGAGGTATCACATGGACTTGCCCAAACTGGCCATAGCCGCACTTGGCGGTACTGTGAGCATGCAAGCCAGAAACGCCGATGAAGGCGTTATCCCGACAGTCAGTGGCGAAACGCTGCTGGCATCCGTTCCGGAATTGACGTTGCTGGCCGAGGTGACCATTGAAACGCTCGGACTGCTGCCCAGTGCCTCGCTGGATTTCGAGTTTCTGCTGAGCGTGCTTTCCTGGGCGAATTTCCAGATCAAGCAAGGCGCCGCAGGTGTCGTCATCATTCAGGGCACAGACACGCTGGAAGAAACCGCCACATTTTTTGACTATCTGTGGGACCACGACGCTCCGCTGGTCCTGACGGGCGCAATGCGTTCGGCAGGCCAGGCCGGGGCTGATGGTCCGGCAAATTTGCTGGATGCCTGTCGGGTGGCGCTGGCGTGTAGTAGCCGTTCGCGCGGTGTCCAAGTGGTCATGAGCGGGCAGATTCACTCGGCAAGCGCCGTGCGCAAGACCGCCTCATTGGCCTTGCAGGCGTTTTCTTCTCCTATCGTGGGTCCTGTGGGCCTGCTGGTTGAGGACACTGTTCGCTATCTACGCCCGGCGCCGCTGCGCAAAGTCCTGCCATTACCCTTTCAAACCACACAAAGGATTGCGCTTCTGGAGGCATCGCTATCTGCCGACAGCCTGTTATTGGAAAGTATCCTGGCGCTGGGCTATGACGGAATGGTGATCGCGGGTTTCGGTGCTGGGCATGTTTCCGAGAGCTGGGCTGACGGGATCGAAACAATCGCTCAGAAGATTCCAGTGATCGTTGCCACCCGGACGGGTTCGGGCTCCACCGCTCGCTCAACGTATGGTTTCAAGGGTGGCGAGATTGACCTGACGCGCAGAGGCGCTTTGATGGCGGGGTGTCTGTGTCCGCGCAAAGCCAGAATCCTGTTGTGGTTGCTGGTGGGTTGCCAGCAACAGGAGCAGTTGACGAGCCACCTTTTGGAAACCTGACACACACCCCCTGTGGGAGCGAACCTGCTCGTGAAAGCGGTGGTTCAGTCAACTTCATTGTTGAATGACAGTCCGCTTTCGCGAGCAGGCTCGCTCCCACAAGGGCCTTGGTAGACCAGATTTCTTCGGTGCACAAAAAAGGGCCTGCGTATTTTGCAGGCCCTTTTTGTTTTCCGAATTCGCCTACGGCTTGTGCGCCCGAGACAGGAATTCGTGGGACTGCATTTCCAGCAAACGGCTGAGGGTGCGCTGGAACTCGAAGTTCAGGCGACCGCCGGTGTAGAGATCCTTGAGCTCGACTTCGGCGGAAATGATCAGCTTCACGTTACGGTCGTAGAACTCGTCGACCATGTTGATAAAGCGTCGGGCGATGTCGTCGGTGGTGACGCTCATCTGCTCGACACCGCTGAGCAACACGGCGTGGAAGATCTTGCCCAGTTCGATGTAATCGTTCTGGCTGCGCGGACCGTCGCAGAGTTCGCGGAAGTCGAACCAGGCCACGTCATCGCAGGTGCGCAACGCGCGGATTTCGCGATTCTCGATCATAAGTACGTCGTTTTCGACTGCTGCCGTGCATTCCGGCGTCAGCGCGCGGAAGCTCTTGCGCAGGCTTTCGTGGGATGCTTCGTCGAGCGGGAAGTGGAACAGCTCCGCTTGCTCGAGATGACGCAGACGATAATCGACGCCACTGTCGACGTTGACGATCTCGGTGTTCTGCTTGATCAGCGCAATGGCCGGCAGGAAGCGTGCGCGTTGCAGGCCGTCCTTGTACAGGCCGTCCGGAACGATGTTCGAGGTCGCGACCAGGGTCACGCCGTTCTTGAACAGCTCTTCCATCAACGTACCGAGGATCATCGCGTCGGTAATGTCGGAGACGAAGAACTCATCGAAACAGATCACTCGCGACTCGTCGGAGAAGCGCTTGGCGATGATGGTCAGCGGGTTTTTCTCGCCACCGAGGGTCTTCATCTCTTCGTGCACGCGCTTCATGAAGCGGTGGAAGTGAGTGCGGGTCTTTTCCTTGAACGGCAACGCTTCGAAGAAGGTGTCGACCAGGTAGGTCTTGCCGCGCCCCACGCCACCCCAGAAGTACAGGCCCTTGACCGGCGCCAGGTCTTTCTTGCCAAACAGTTTGCCGAGCAGGCCCGGTTTGTTCTGCGAGGCTGCGACCAGATCGTCGTACAGGCGCTGCAAATGGCGCACGGCGGTTTCCTGCGCGGCGTCATGGAAGAATTCCGGGCGTTTCAGATCAGCTTGATATCGTTCTAGGGGCGTCATAATTCGTTAGCAAGGCAACAAAAACGGGCCGTCACTGTAGCGACGGCCCGTGGGAATGGCAATCAGCCCTTAGTCGGGCCGAGCCGTTGATTATTCCTGAACCGGCGTCAGCGCAATCCGCAGGGCGTCGATGGCGACGTCGCGAGCAGTAATGTCGGCGAAGGCCGGGCTATCGGCAACGCACTCGCCTTCCAGCCAGACACTGAAGCTCAAGTCTTCGCTGCGCACGTCCAATGGCTGGCCCGCTTGCAGTTGCTTGGTCACCTGACCGGCGGTTTTACCGTCGGCGAAGTTGCGCGACAGCAGCAGTTGCTCGCCATCGGCCGCCAGCAGACGGAAGCGGAAGCTGCCATCGTCTTCGCGGAAGCTGACAAAACGCGCGGCTTTCGCGGCTTTCTTTTTAGTGGTTGCCGCGACTTGGGTCTGAGCAACAAAAGAACGCAGGCCAACCGCTTCGCGCAGTTCGTGGAGGAACGGCGTGGCCACGGCACGGGCCTTTTTGGCGCCGATTTGCAGGATGTCTTCGAGGTCTGCCGGCCGCTCAATCAGCTTGTAATATCGATCGCGGGACTCGCCCAACTCGCTGTCGAGCAGCTGGAACAGGCGGTTCTTCGCCTCGCCCCAACCCAACCCCTGCAACAATTCGCTGCGGAACTCGTCGGACTGCGCCGGGGTGGCGAAGGCCTGGAACAAGGTGAACAGGTGCGAATTGTCTGGATCTTTCGCTTCGCCAGGTGCACGGGAGTCGGTGACGATCCGCGAGATTGCGTCTTTCATCTCTTTGGCGCTGCTGAACAACGGGATGGTGTTGTCGTAGCTTTTCGACATCTTGCGACCGTCGAGGCCTGGCAGCGTGGCGACGCTTTCTTCGATCAGCGCCTCGGGCATGGTGAAGAACTCCTTGCCCTGGCCAAACAGGTGGTTGAAGCGCTGGCCGATGTCGCGGGCCATTTCCACGTGCTGGATCTGGTCACGACCGACCGGTACCTTGTGGGCGTTGAACATCAGAATGTCCGCGGCCATCAGCACCGGGTAGCTGTACAGGCCCATGGTGATGCCGGCATCCGGGTCTTCGCCGGTTTCGACGTTCTTGTCCACCGAGGCCTTGTAGGCGTGGGCGCGGTTGAGCAAACCCTTGGCGGCAACGCAGGTCAGCAGCCAGGTCAGCTCGGGGATTTCCGGGATGTCGGACTGGCGATAGAACGTCACGCGGTCCACATCCAGGCCACCGGCCAGCCAGGTCGCGGCGATTTCCAGACGCGAGCGCTGGATGCGCAGCGGGTCATCGCATTTGATCAGGGCGTGGTAGTCGGCCAGGAAGTAGAACGAATCGGCATTGCTGTCGCGGCTGGCAAGGATCGCCGGGCGGATGGCGCCGGCGTAGTTGCCCAGGTGCGGCGTGCCGGTGGTGGTGATGCCGGTGAGGATACGGGTACGAGTCGTCATGGGTAATCGCTTGTCAGACTGCAATCAATTCGAAAGACGCGGCAGGATCAGATCCTTGAGATCGGTCAGCTTGCCATGAAAAAAGTGTCCGCATTCTGCCACTTTCAGCAGCTCATGGGGACGCTCGAGTTTCGAGGACCAGTCGTAGACGGCTTGCGGGTCGATGACTTCGTCGGTTTCCGGTTGGATCAGGGTCAACTCGCCTCGCTGCGGCAGTGGGTCTTGATCGCCGAGGCGCATCACCGCTGGCGCGACCATGAACAAATGCTTGAGCTGTTCGCCCTTCGCTTCCAGGCGCCCGCCGAGACTGGCTGCAACAAAACCGCCGAAGGAGAAACCGAACAGCGTCAGCGGCAAATCCGGATGTTCGGCCCGCAACCATTCGGCCGCCGCCTGAGCATCGTCGACTTCGCCGGTGCCCATGTCGTGCGTGCCTTCGCTGGCTCCGACGCCACGGTAATTGAAACGCAAGGTAATCAAACCGGCATCGCGCGCAGTGCGCTGCAGGGTCGAGACCACTTTGTTGAGCATGGTGCCGCCCTGCACCGGGTTCGGGTGGCAGATCAGCGCGATGCCGCGAGGCGCTTCGTTGTTCAAGCTCTCGTTATTTAAGTACAGAGCTTCCAGTTGACCGACCGGGCCATCAATCACTACAGGGGTTTCGCGCATAAGCAAGGAAGGAACTCCGTGACCTCGAATCGGGTCGACTCGTCTAGCAAATTGTCTGTGCGAGTGTATTGCGAGCGAATCGCGGTATACAGCGCAGGTTCGAGCCGTTAACGTAAAGCAAAGCCGTTTATAGAGGAAGGACTCGTGGAACACTCGCTCTTAGTTTGGTTGTTGCCGACTCTTGCCCTGGTTGTGGGTGTCGCCGTTGGATTCCTGATCGCTCGCCTGGTGCCGAACGCCGCGCCGAGCAGCACACAACGTCAGCTGGATGACATTCAGGAACGTTTCGACAGTTATCAGAACGAGGTGGTCACCCACTTCAACAGCACTGCAACCCTGGTCAAGAAACTGACTCAGAGCTATCAGGAAGTGCAGGATCATCTCGCCGAGGGTGCCAACCGCCTGGCCCTGGACGAGCAGACCCGCCAACGCCTGCTGGCCTCGCTGCACGCCGACGCAGCAGCAGCCCCACGGGAGCGCCTGACGCCACCGCGCAATCAGGAACCGCCTCGCGACTACGCTCCAAAAGCCCCGAACGCGCCGGGCATGCTCGATGAGCATTACGGCCTGAAGAAGTAATCAGGTTTCGCGCGATATGAAAAAGCCCCCGGATGAGTGGTTGTCCGGGGGCTTTTTTGTTGCTGATGGTTTTTGTTGCCTGTTCTGCCCTCTTCGCGAGCAGGCTCGCTCCCACAGTTGGAATGCGTCCCCTGTGTGAGCGAGCCTGCTCGCGAAGGGGCCAGAACGGGCGACACAAAAAAAACCGCCCGATCTGTTGAGGGATCGGGCGGTTTTTTTACGCCTGGGGTTCAGTCAGGCGATCAAGGGTACTGCTGAACCGTACCCTGCTGCTGGCCGCCATACTGCTGGCCCGGAATTGCCTTGAGGTTGACCTCGACCCGACGGTTCTGCGCCCGGCCATTGACGTCACCGTTGCTGGCAACCGGGTTATCCGGGCCGGCACCGCGCGCCGACAGGTTGGTACCACTCACACCTTGAGAGGTCAGATAAGTCGCCACGCTCTGGGCCCGACGCTGGGACAGGTCCATGTTGTGCTGACGGCTGCCGGTGCTGTCGGTGTAGCCGACGATCTCAATCTGGTTCTGGCTGAACTCCTTGAGCGAGCCTGCCAGGTTGTTCAGCGGCTGATAGAAGCTTGAAGCGATGTTCGCCGAATCGGTGGCGAACGTGATGTTGCCCGGCATGATCAGCTTGATCTGATCGCCCTGACGCTGCACCTCGACGCCGGTATTGGCCATGCTGGCGCGCAGCTTTTTCTCTTGCTGGTCGGCGTAGTAACCGTAACCGGCAGCGGAAGCCCCCACCACGGCGGCACCGATCAGCGCCCCCTTGCCACGGTTGTTGTGGTCAATGGCTGCACCCGCAAGGGCACCAGCCAGAGCACCGAGGCCACCGTATTTCGCGGTTTTGCTCATGCCCGTGGAACCACTGTCGGCCTGGCCCTGGTTGTCGTAAGGGTTAGTCGAGGCGCAGCCAGACAGAAAGGCCACAGCCGTAGCGACAATAATCAAACGCTGCTTGGTGAACATGAAGAGCTCCTACTTTCTACATTCTATGGTGCAACGGAACAAGGCATCGGCCTTAGCGGGCGTTGGATCATTTCGGGCGGCGAAAATTCCGTCGGTAACAATTAAGCCCGCACAAAAGGGTTGTCGCGCATTTCGTCGCCCAGCCGCGTGTCCGGACCATGACCGGTCACCACTGTCGCGTCTTCATCAAGGGTGTACAGCCGTTGCTTGATCGAACGCACGATGGTCGCCTGATCGCCACCCCACAAATCCGTGCGCCCTACCCCGCGACGAAACAGCGTGTCACCGGCAATCAGCAGCTTGGCCTCTGAAAACCAGAAGCTCATGGAACCCGGCGTATGACCTGGCGTGTGCAACGCCACGCCACAGCCGCAGGCCAGTTCTTCATCATCGGCCAACCAGCGATCGGGAGATGGGACCGGGGTATAAGGCACACCGAACATCTGGCATTGCATCTCCAGATTGTCCCAGAGGAACTGATCTTCCTTGTGCAGGTGCAAGGTCGCGCCGGTTTTTTCCTTCAACTGACCAGAGGCCAGGAAATGATCCAGGTGCGCGTGGGTGTGAATGATGCTGACCACCTTCAGGCCCAGGGCGTCGAGCCGAGCCAGGATCAGCTCGTGATTGCCACCCGGATCGACCACGATGGCCTTTTTCGTGACCGGATCGCCGATGATCGTGCAGTTGCACTGCAACGGGCCGACGGGGAAGGTTTCGCGGATGAGGGTCGGTTGTTGGGACATCGGGGCATGCTCGATAAACAGGGTCGGGGGATTTTCGCACACATTGGCATCCCGCCCTTTACCGCCATGTGTATCGACAAACGACGTCAGCCCAAAACACCCAACGCCTTCGCCCGTGCCACCGCCTGCGTACGCCGCTCAACCCCGAGCTTGCTGTTGATGTGGCTGGCATGGGTTTTAACGGTGTGCAGGGAAATGAACAGCTGATCGCTGATTTCCTGGTTCGAGCAGCCTTGGGCAATGAGTTTCAGAACCGACAGTTCTCGGGAGCTGAGCTGTTCGCAGGCTTGTGAGGGCTCCGGAGCAATGCGCGCGGCGACAAGGGGGAGCCGTTCTGAAAGGCTCTGCGAAACCACTGCTTTCGCGCAGTTCTGCAGCTGCTCGCGCAACCAGTCGGGGTATTTGCTCAACAAGCCATCAAAAGGCTGCAGCGCGCCGCCGCTGGCCGCTTCCAAAGACTGAGCGAAAGCTTGCCGGGCTTCAGGCTCACGGTTGTGCGCGAGGAGCAGTTCGGTTTTCTGTGTCAGGGCCATCACACTGAGCAATTGCCGACCGGTTTGCTGACCATGCTCGAGCAACGCATTCAATCGTCCCTCGGCCAGCATCGGCTGCGCCTGAATGACCTCCAGCAAGGCCTGTTGCAACTCGATATGCAGCGGCAATTGCGGATGGAACTCCGGAGGTGCTGCCGGCTGTTCGCCGTTGTAGGTCTGGCCCAGTCGCGCGAGCCAGGCTTCCGCCAGATCGGTACGTCCCTGAGCCAGCCAGAGTTCGCATTTGACCAGGGTGATCATCGCCAGATAGTAGATCGGCGGTACGTCCCAGATGTGCATCAGTCGTTCGGCTTCTGCGAGTTCGGCGAAGGCCTTGGCGAATTCGCCGCTGCTGCCTTCGAGCCTGGCGATCACGCAATGGCCGATCAGTACGCTGATGTCGCGACAGGCGCGGGCTTCAGTCAACCCCGCCTGCAAGCGCACCCGCGCCGTCTGCGGCTGCAGACGCAGGGCCAGCAGGAACCCCTCGTACAAGGTCAGCCGGGCGCGTACGGCATAGAGCCGTTGCGGCGACAATCCTTGCAGGCGTTGCAGTCCCTGGCGAACTTCATCCAGCGAACGCAGGATCTCGCCTCGCGCCTGCAACACCCGGGCGCGATCGTAATGCGCCAACGCTTCGAACAATGGATTGCCCACCCGTTGCGCCAGCTCCAGAGAATCACGGTTCAGACCGCGTGCCCGCCATAAGTCGCCGTCGGCAATGGCGAGGTTGGACAGGGTTGAAAGGCACATAAGGCGCTGGCCGTAACGCTTGGACGGAAGACTCTCCAGCGCTTCGGTGCAATACAGCAGCGTCAACTCGCGATTGCCGCGACCGCGGGCGATGATGCCGCTCAAGGCCAGCCATTGCGCGAGCATGGACTTCTGCGCAGTGGCCGACGGCGCCGGCAGGAAGCGGCTCAGGTGACTGGCCAGCTCCTCGGCGGCATCCAGCTGACAAGCCAGTCCCAGCGCCCAGCTGTAGAGCACGATCAAGCGTGGCGTGCTGATCAGCAGGCTGTCGGGCAAGTCCATTTTCCAGCGCAGCAACATGCCGACGTTCTGTTCTGCCAGCAGCTGTTCTTCAGACAGGTTCTGTACCAGGTTTGCCGCCACGTCCAGGTGCCCGGCGCGCAACGCCTGCTCCACCGCTTCATCGAGCAGGCCCTGAGCATTGAACCAGCGACAGGCGCGCAGGTGCAGGCTGGCCGCCGGCACCATTGCCTGACGGGTAGGCCGGGTGCGCAGCAGGTCGGAAAAAAGATGGTGATAACGATACCAGTGACCGTGTTCGTCCAGCGGCACCAGGAACACTTGATGCGCGAGCAGAAAACCCAGGATCTCGGCACTGTCGTGCGCCTCGCGAACAGCGTCGCACAGCTCGCTGCAAAAACGCTCCTGAGGTGCTGTGTCATACAGAAATGACTGCACCTCGGCGGGCAGGCAATCGATGACCTCTTCGAGCAGATAATCGCGAATCAGCCCTTCCCCGCCATGCAAGGACTGGGGCAATGCGCCTTCGGAGCCGGCTTCGGAAGCCGCCAGCAACCAGAAACGCAAGCCAGCGACCCAGCCCTCGCTGCGCTGGATCAGGCTCTCCAGCGCTTCGCCGCGCAAGGACGTGCTGTGTCTATCGAGCAGGGTCAAGGCTTCGTCGTGGGTCAGGCGCAGATCCTGCTCATGCAACTCGAGCAATTGCCGTGACAGGCGCAGGCGTGCCAGATGCCAGTCCGGACGCTGGCGACTGGTGACCATCACCAGCAAGCCGTCAGGAAGATGATTGAGGAAAAATTGCAGGCAACGATCGAGTACCGGCCCCTGGGCCAGATGGTAGTCATCGAGTACCAGCAGCAGTGGCGCCGTCGGCAACAAATGCACGGCCAACTCGTCGAGCAAACCGTCCAGCCATTCTTCGAAGGCAAATGGCTGATGACGCTGACGCATTTTCAACAGGCCCAGGGACTGCCTGCCCAACTGTGGAAAAAAGTCTTGGAGGCCTTCGAGCAACCGCTCAAGAAAACGGCCGGGGTCGTTGTCTCGCGGACTCAATCCCAGCCACAGACTTTGCCAGTGAGCTGGCAGCCCCTGACAGAACTCTACTGCCAGCGAACTCTTGCCGAACCCCGCCGGTGCGCTGACCAGCAACAGCCTGCCACCGAGGCCCGCACTCAGGCGCTCGCACAAACGAGGCCGCAGCACGTGCCCGTCAGGCAGCGGTGGCCGAAAGAAACGACCGTCCAGTGTCGCGACGGCAACGCTTGCAGGGCCCGGGAGTGGGGACAGATCAGTCATGGCCGGCTCTTGTTTGAAATGCTGTTGGCGGCGTTGCAGATGTCCGCAGCCTAGCGGTAAACGAAGAGGTATTGAAGGTTATTGCTACAAATGGCTACAAAAAGTCTACGCGCAAAAAAAAGCCCCGAACGAGTCGGGGCTTTTTTCGAGGATGAGGCCTCTGTTCAGTTCAGGTTAACGAACCCCGGTCTGACGCAACGCCGCCGGTGTGAAGTCGCTGGTGGTGGCAGTGAAACCGAAGTTATACGCCGATTTCTCTTCGTTCTTCATACCGAGTGCCAGGTAACGGCCCGATTGCAGGTCATACAAGGCTTCCAGGGTGTACCACGGCACTTGAACGTTGTAGTAGTTCTGGGAGTGAGCTTCCGCTACACGCCAGAGTTGATTGCGACCGTCGTAGTGATCGATGACCGATGCTTGCCAGGTGTCTTCATCGATGTAGAAGTCACGCTTGGCGTAGATGTGACGCTGACCTTCCTTCAGGGTGGCGACCACATGCCAGACCCGACGCAGTTCATAGCGAGCGAGGTCCTGGTTGATGTGACCGGCCTTGATAATGTCGTCGTACTTCAGCTTCGGATCGTCGAGCTTGTAGCTGTCGGAGGCGATGTACATCTCTTTCTTGCCTTCGAGCTTCCAGTCGTAACGATCCGGTGCTCCGTTGTACATGTCCAGGTTGTCAGAGGTACGCAGGCCGTCCGCCGCGGTACCCGGCCCGTCATAGGACACTTGCGGTGCGCGACGCACACGACGCTGACCGGCGTTGTAGACCCACGCCGAACGCGGTTCCGCCACCTGATCGAGGGTTTCGTGCACCAGCAGCACACCACCGGCCAGGCGCGCCGGCGCGGTCACTTCCTGCTTGAAGTAGAACAGGATGTTGCCCGGGTTCGCCGGATCCCAATCCTTCATCTTGTCGCGGAATACGAACTGGTCCTGGAAGTACACCAGGCTGTACGAGCCGTTCGGCTGCGGCGTGGCCTGGGTGATCAGACGGGTCACGCTGCCACCGCGATAACGGGTGATGTGGTTCCAGATAACCTCGACACCGCTCTTTGGAATCGGGAACGGTACGGCTGTGTCGAAGTTTTTCAGCCCGTTGCCGCCGGACACCAGCTCCGTGCCGGTGGCGTTTTTCTTGATCGCCGCGAACACGTCATCCGGCACGGTCGCGCCGCGATGGGACGGGTAGACCGGCATCTTGAAAGATTCCGGGTAGCGCTTGAACATCGCGTACTGGCCCGGAGCGAGCTTGTTCTTGTACTGATCGACGTTCTGCGCCGTGATGGTGAACAGCGGTTTTTCACTGGCGTACGGGTCGGACAGGAAACCTTTGCCGTCGATGGTGCCGGCGTTTTTCGCCATCGGCTTCCAGGCTGGAATAGAACCGTCGGCATTGCCGGCCATCTCGGCGCCCATCGGCGTCAGGCTCTTGCCCAGCTTGTCCGCTTCGGCCGCAGGGACCGCAGCCATCACGCTGGTCGCCAGCAGCGTAAGCCCCAGAAATCCGGCGTGGAACAGACTCTTTGTTGTTTTCATAGGTGTGTTCGTCCTGAAAATGCAGTGCTTAGAAGTTCACGCCGAAGCTGAGCGCAACAAAGTCGCGATCATCCACGGTGGTGTAGTCGCCACCAAAGAAGTTGGTATAGGCCAGGCTCGCGGTGTAGGTGTTCTGGTACTCGGCATCGAGACCCAGGCTGACCGCCTTGCGACCTTCTTCGAAGTTGCCACCAGGGCCAGGCGAGTAACCGCTCACGTCATGGGACCAGGCTACGTTGGGCTTGAGGTTTACACCGGCGAAGACATCCGGGTATTCCCAGATGGCGCGACCGCGATAGCCCCAGGAAGTGGAGGTGGTAAAACCGTCGTTGTTGCAGTTGGTGGTGCGATTGCTGGCATCTGTGCCGGCACCGGCACCAGCAATGGTGCTGCTGTTGAGCGTGGTACAAAAACCATTAGGCAATTCACCTGGACCGAAGACCGGATCACGACCATAACGAGCTTCAGATCGACTTTCCAGGCCGCCGACGTATGTAACACCGATTTCACCGACCAGAGTCAGACGACTCGCACCCATGATCTGATCCAGAAAGTGGGTGAATGTTGTCTGGAACTGGGTGATTTCCTTACGACGATAACCATGCAGATCCTGGCCCGGAGAACCCCGCAAAACAGAGGCGTTGCCGAAACCGGGAATGGGTGTAACACCGGCAAAAAGAATATCGGTGGAGTTCAACTGAACCGGAGCATTTGGCCGGTAGCTCAACTCACCGCTCCATGCCGTGCCGGTAGGCAAGGTGGTGGAAAAGCTCAAGCCATACAGGCGAATATCTTCCGGATACTCGACAAAGTAGTTGGAGTTACCCGCCACAACCAACGGCCGCGCGCTAGCCAAAGGTCCCAACGGGACGCTGTAGTAAAACTGTCCTGCGCCTTGAGCACTGAAAATGGGTGCGCGGCTATGGTAATTCATGAAGTACGCACCGAACTCGGTGTCCAGCGGCTCGAAGTTATAGTGCATGGCCACGCCGAACTGACCACTGTCACGAGCATCACGGTCTGGACCGCGCTTAACCAGAACACCCTCTTCGTTAGCGTTCACCCCAAGCGCAGTCAAAGTAGGGATTGCCAGGGGGTTAATCGTCGAACGTTTGTTGAGAACGCGCAGATTGTTGTCGCAACCATCAGCAATGATGTCCGGCTGCGAGAAGAAAGTCCCGCAGTTATCGGTAACCGTCTGGTCCCACTCCAGCTGATAGAACGCCTCAGCCGACAGGTTGTCGGTCAGGGTCTGGGACACATAGAACATGTTGACCGGAATCAGGCCTTCCTTGACCTCAGCACCTGGACGGCGGAATGCCGACACGTCGATCGGGTTGATCGAGTTGATACCGCCACCGATAAAGGTGCTTTCACCCCAGCTTACTACCTGCTTGCCCAGACGCACGGAACCCGGCTGATCGGCAATGGCATAGTTGTGGTAGACGAAGGCGTCGAGAATCTGCCCACCGGCGGACTTGGCGCCTTCCTTGCGGTTTTCATCGCTGATGTCCTTGAACAGACGACTTTCGTCCTTGAGTTCAAAGTCATACCAGTATTTGCCACGGACAAAGACACCGGTATCGCCGTACTTCAGTTCCAGATCATGGATACCCTTGAAGATTTTCGAAAACGTTTCCCCGCGCTTGAAGTTCAAGTGACCGTCGTCAGAGGTTTGCGACAACCCCTTGCCGCCGTTGTTGACCCCGATCAAATCTCTGTTGGGTTTGGCAGTAGACCAACTGGCACCAACGGAAAGGGACGAGTCGAAGCTGCCTTCGATTTCACCAACGTTGAAACTGACGCCGAATGCGGGCCCGGCGAGCGAAGAAGCAAGACTGACAGCCAGAGGCAGTTTAGCCCGGCGCCAGAACTGGTTTACTGATGTCATCGACGCTACTCCATGTGCATTATTGTTATGGCAGTGAGTACTTTTAAAAACGCTGTGGCTGACCCGGAGCCAAGGCTTCCCGAAGTCACTCCAAAGTTGCATCGCCCCGTTTTGTGCGTTTGCTCCGTTCTTAAAAATCCTTGAGCGGACTATAGCCAGCAGGTAGTAGTGCTTGATCCCTCTAAAGTGTGATTTGCAGCTGCCGGCCACTCTGGAACAGTCCTTTCGCCAGTCCGACACCTGTCGGCACGGCAAGGATGGCTGAAATTTCGGATTTCACAAGCCAAGCGCTTGCTTGGTGGGGCTGGCGTGCCTTTTCGGGCACGCCAGAAGATGCTTAAAGCGTCGAAAGGAAGGTGCTGTTGTTGGCTTGCCATTCGGTGATGTCGACGCGAATGCGCTTCTTGTCGAGCTTGCCGACGCTGGTCTTGGGAATTTCAGTAACAAGGGCGATCTGGCTCGGGATGGCCCACTTGCTCAGGTGCCCCTGCTCCACAAACGGCTTGAGGTGTTCCTTGAGTTCTTTGGCCCCGATTACATGGCCTTCGCGGATCACCAGCAAGGCAAACGGTCGCTCGCCCCACTGCGGGTCGGCAATGCCCACCACTGCTACTTCGCGTACCGCTGGATGGCGACTGATCAGGTCCTCGAGGTCCAGGGAGGAAATCCACTCGCCGCCGGTCTTGATCACGTCCTTGATCCGGTCACGAATATCGATCACGCCCATGCTGTCCAGTGTCGCCACGTCACCGGTATGCAACCAGCCACCGGCCCAGAGCTCGGCGCCCTTCTGCGGCTCGTTGAAATAGCCTTCGGTGAGCCACGGCGCGCGCAACACGAGCTCGCCTTGAGTCTCGCCATCGGCGGGCAGGAAGTTGCCGTCGGTGTCGACGATCGCCGCCTCCACCAGCGGCCCCGGCACGCCAGCCTTGATTCGATACGTGGTGCGTTCGTCTTCGGTGCCCGCCATCAACTCATCGTTGAGGTGCGCACACGAGATCAGTGGCCCGGTTTCCGACATGCCATAGGCGGCCGTCAGCTGAATGCCATTGGCTTTGGCGGCTTCGTACAACGTACGGTTCAACGCACTGCCGCCAATGACAATTTTCCAGCCACCGAAGTCCGTGCCTTGCGCAGCCTTGGCGTTGAGGACCATTTGCAGGATGGTCGGGACGCAGTGGGAAAAGGTGACTTTTTCCTTGCGCCACAGCTCCACCAGATACTCCGGGTCGTAGCGACCGGGATAGACCTGCTTGAGCCCGAGCATGGTGGCCACATACGGCAAGCCCCAGGCGTGCACATGGAACATCGGGGTGATCGGCATGTACACGTCGTTGGTGCCCAGCAGCCGCACGCTGTCGATGGCGCCCATGATGGTCGACACGCCCATGGTGTGCAGCACCAGTTGCCGGTGGGTGAAATACACGCCTTTGGGATTGCCGGTGGTGCCGGTTGTGTAGAACGTGGTTGCGACCGAATTCTCGTCGAAATCCTGGAAGTCGTACTGCGTGCTCGCGGCCTCCAGCAACTGTTCGTACTCGCCGACGAGGTTCGGCAAATCAGCGGTTTTTTCCGGCAGATCGGTCAGCAGCAGGGTTTTTTCCACTGTGGTCAAGTGCCCGGCAATCGCGTTGTACAGCCCCACGAACTCGCTGTTGACCAGCACGAAGCGGTCCTCGGCGTGGTTCATGGTGTAGAGGATCTGTTCCGGCGACAGGCGCACGTTGATGGTGTGGATCACCGCGCCGATCATCGGGATGGCGAACATGCATTCCAGATAACGATGGCTGTCCCAGTCCATCACCGCCACGGTATCGCCGGCCTTGACGCCGGCCGCCGTCAGTACGTTGGCCAGGCGTGCAACCCGTTCGATCAGGGTCGGATAGCTGTAGCGCAACTGGTCGCGGTAGATGATCTCGCGGGTTTTCTCATAGCGCGCGCCAGACATCAACAGCCGTTTGATCAGCAATGGATACTGGTAAGCGCCTTCGGCTGGGGGGATAACGCGAGTCTGCAACATAAGAATCCCTTTTCTGACTGCACGGTCGTGACTGAAAGTAAGCACTCTAGTGCCCTTCCATGACAACCAAATCAGCCGAAGGAATGATTTGCAACATTCAGCAAATGCTAGCGTTGCGCCAGCATTTGCAGGTTATACAGTCGCGTTTAACGCGATCAATGCATCTCAGTGAACGCGAGTTTCACGCCGATGGCGATCAGCACCGCGCCCATGGTCCGGTCGAACCAGTGGCCCATGCGGGCGAAGCCGGCGCGCACGCGCTGCTGACTGAACAGCATCGCCACCAGGCAGAACCAGACAGCGGTCGCCACTGCGAGGTAAATCCCGTAACCCGCCTGCACGGCCAGCGGCGTGTGCGGATTGATCACCACGGTAAACAACGACAGGAAGAACAGCGTGGCCTTGGGGTTCAGACCGTTGGTCACGAAACCCGAGGTGAAGGCGCCGCGAGCCGTGCGCTCGCCGGCTTCCTTGTGCAGGTCGTCAGCCACCGGTCTGGCCGGTTGCGCACGCAGGGCTTTGAAGCCGATGTACAGCAGGTAAGCGGCGGCCGCCCATTTCAAGGCGTTGAACAGCACGATCGACTGGGACACGATCAGGCCAATGCCGAGCAGCGAATAGCCGACGTGCAGGAAAATCGCCGTGCCGACGCCCAGCGCGGTCCAGGTGCCGGCGCGACGACCGTGGGTCACGCTCTCACGCACCACCACGGCAAAGTCCGGGCCGGGGCTGGCCACGGCCAGCAAATGGATGAGGGCAACGGTCAAGAACTCTGTCCAGTACATGGGGGCTCCTCTGGGGCAGGCCGATCAATAAAAAATTTCAAGGTGAACTCACCTTTTTGCCATCTTCAATTTTGTGGCGAGGGAGCTTGCTCCCGCTGGGCTGCGTAGCGGCCCCAACCCAGGCGACCGCGTTTTGTCAGGCGCACTGCGTCATCCGGCTTACGGCTGCTTCGCAGCCGAGCGGGAGCAAGCTCCCTCGCCACAGGCTTTGTGCCAGACCAGCCAGTAAGTAACCATTTGTTTCTATCTGATAGGCTCGGCAGATTACGCCTTCAATTCAATGCACAAAAGGTACAGTTGATGACGAACCCTCGCCGCGCCGTTTTCCTCGACCATCCCTCGCTGGACCTCGGCGATCTGGACCTCAGTCCATTGCGTGATTGCTTCGACGATTTGCAGCTGTTCGCGCAGACCACGCCCGAACAGGTCATCGAGCGCCTCAAGGGCGCGACCGTCGCCATCAGCAACAAAATCCTGATCGACGCCGCAGCCATCGCCGCCAGCCCCGAGCTGAAGCTGATCCTGATCACCGCCACCGGCACCAACAACGTCGATCTCGCCGCCGCCCGCGCCCACGGCGTTACCGTCTGCAACTGCCAGGGTTATGGCACGCCGTCGGTGGCGCAGCACACGATCATGTTGCTGCTCAACCTGGCGACGCGCCTCGCCGATTATCAGAAAGCGGTCGGCGAAGGTCGTTGGCAACAAGCGAAACAGTTCTGCCTGCTGGATTACCCGATCGTCGAACTGGAAGGCAAAACCTTGGGCTTGCTCGGTCACGGCGAGCTGGGTGGCGCAGTCGCACGACTGGCCGAAGCCTTCGGCATGCGCGTGTTGCTTGGGCAGATCCCGGGGCGCCCTGCCCGGCCGGACCGGTTGCCGCTAAATGAATTGTTGCCGCAGATCGATGCACTGACTCTGCACTGCCCGCTCAACGAACACACTCGTCACTTCATCGGCGCTCGGGAACTGGCGTCGATGAAACCGGGCGCCTTCGTGGTCAACACCGCCCGTGGTGGCCTGATCGACGAACAGGCGCTGGCCGATGCCTTGCGCAACGGCCATCTGGGCGGCGCCGCCACCGACGTGCTGAGCGTCGAACCGCCGACCGCCGGCAACCCGTTACTCGCCGCCGACATTCCACGCTTGATCGTCACACCGCACAACGCGTGGGGCAGTCGCGAGGCGCGGCAGCGGATCGTGGGCCAATTGACCGAAAACGCGCAGGGATACTTCAGCGGTACAGCGCTGCGGGTCGTCAGTTGATAAACTGCGGCACTTTTTTCACAGGAGCAGAGTATGGATCCGCGCAGTGAAGTACTGCTTCGTCAGGCCGAGTTATTCCAGGGTTCGGTGTTACTGGCCGGTTTGCCCGCCGATGATTTGCTCGGTCGCCTGCCCGACGCCCATGGCTGGTGCTGGCACGCCGGCGACCAGGCCGCGCTGGACGCTCGTTTCGTTGAGCGCAGCCACTTCGGCGTGACCGCGCCCGAGCGCGAGTTCGATACCGCGGTGGTGTTTCTGCCCAAGTCCAAGGACCTTACCGACTACATCCTCAACGCCCTCGCCTCGCGCCTGGCCGGTCGCGAGCTGTATCTGGTAGGGGAAAAACGCAGCGGCATCGAAGGCGCGGCCAAGCAACTGAACCCGTTCGGCAAACCGCGCAAGCTCGACAGCGCGCGTCACTGCCAGCTCTGGCAGGTCACCGTGGCCAATGCGCCAGCAGCCAAATCGCTGGAAAGTCTGGCTCAGACCTATGAGTTGCCGCTGGCCGAAGGTCCGTTGAAAGTCATCAGCCTGCCGGGCGTGTTCAGCCACGGTCGCCTGGATCGCGGCAGTGCGTTGTTGCTTGAGCATCTGGACAAATTGCCGAGCGGTCATTTGCTGGACTTCGGCTGCGGCGCGGGTGTGTTGGGCGCGGCGGTCAAGCGTCGCTATCCGCACAATCAGGTCACGCTGCTCGACGTGGACGCTTTTGCGGCCGCCAGCAGCCGCTTGACCCTGGCTGCCAACGGTCTGGAAGCCGAGGTGATTACCGGTGACGGCATCGATGCGGCGCCGATGGGTTTGAGCGCAATTCTGAGCAACCCGCCGTTCCATGTCGGTGTACACACAGACTATTTCGCCACCGAGAACTTGCTGCGAAAAGCAGCCAAACATCTGAAAAACGGTGGCGAACTGCGCTTGGTTGCGAACAGTTTCCTGAAGTATCAGCCGCTGATCGAAGAGCACCTTGGCGTGTGTGCGATCAAGGCTGAAGGACAGGGCTTCAGAATTTATCGAGCCAAACGCGGTTGAAAATTTGTACTTGCCCAATCGGATTTGCCTAGGCAGAATCCGCTCCGTCCTAGGGGAGTAGTCTCCCACGAGCGCCATGCTCGTCCGGCATACGTCAACATACTTGGTCCTCAGACCATGGCGTATGCGACCCAAGCGTCCGCATCAGACGGATCGCCAGGGTTTGACAAGACCTATGACACGAACACCTTACCCGGGGCGGGAAGGCTGTACGTGTCATAGCCGTGTCGACCCGCCCCTTAGGAAAACCCTGATGCTGGATTCACTTCTCGTTCCCACCGCAATCGTTGCCTTGGCCGAAATCGGCGACAAGACGCAACTGCTCGCGCTCATTCTCGCTGCCCGTTTTCGCAAACCGTGGCCGATCATTGCCGGCATCGTCGCCGCCACCCTGGCCAACCACGCGGCAGCCGGTGCGGTAGGCGCCTGGGTCGGAAGTTTCTTCTCGGATGCGATGTTGCACTGGATTCTCGCCGCGAGCTTCACCGCGACGGCGTTGTGGACCCTGGTGCCGGACAAGATGGATGACGACGAAGCCAGCACCGCCCGCAAGTTCGGGCCGTTCCTGACGACGCTGATTGCGTTCTTCCTCGCGGAGATTGGCGACAAGACCCAGATCGCGACCGTGATGCTTGCCGCGCAATACCCGGAATTGTGGCTGGTGATCATCGGCACCACCGCCGGTATGTTGATTGCCAACGTGCCGGTGGTGCTGGCGGGTAACTTTGCGGCGGACAAACTGCCGTTGACGTTGATCCGTCGCCTGGCGGCTTCGGCGTTCTTCATCCTGGCGATTGTCGCGGTGTACAAGGCGATGCAGAGCAGTGGGTGGGTTTGACGTGGTAAGTCGATAGACCGCGTTATCGTTCATCGCGAGCAGGCTCGCTCCCACATTGGAATGCAATCAACTGTGGGAGCGAGCCTGCTCGCGATGGCGTCTTCAAAGACGCCGCATGACTATCAGGATTTTGGCGCTTTCTCGTACAGAGGCATCACCTTCGGAATCGCCGCCTGCAACGAAGCAATCCGACTGGACGATGCCGGGTGAGTGCTCATGAACTCCGGTGGCGAACCTTCCGAGGCTTTGCTCATCTTGTTCCACAGGGTGATCGCGGCATTCGGGTTGTAACCGGCGCGAGCCGCCAGTTCCAGGCCGATCAGGTCAGCTTCGTTTTCATTGGAGCGGCTGTTGGGCAACGTCATGCCATAGTTGGCCACGGTGTCTGCCAGCGCCATGCTGTCCTGGCCCAGGCCGAACAAGGCACCGGCGCCCTGCTTGGCCATTTCGATGCCGTAGGCCTTGGACATCGCTTCACGACCGTGCTCGCGCAAGGCGTGGGCGATTTCATGGCCCATGATCGCGGCGATTTCATCGTCGGTCAGTTTCAGGCTGTCAATCAGCCCGGTGTAGAAAATGATCTTGCCGCCAGGCCCGCAGTTGGCGTTGAGTTCGTCGCTCTTGATCAGGTTGACTTCCCATTTCCACTGGGCCGAATCAGGACGAAAAATCGGCGCCTGGGCAATCAGTCGATTGGCGATCGTCTGGATGCGCTTGGCATCGTTGCTGGTCTTGTCCAGCACACCTTTGCTGCTCGCCTCGCCAACCGTCTTTTGGTAAGACTGGGCGTACATCTGGTTGACCTCGTCCGTGGACAACATGCTGAACATGTACTGCTTGCGCTCCACGCCAACGGCACCGCCGCTGGTGGTGTTGACCGACTGACAACCGGCGAGCAACAGACCCGCGCTCAGAGCACACAAAACCAATCGCTTGTTCATCAAAAAACTCCCTGAAAACATGCCGGGTATCCTAGGCGGGGAAATGTATCGGCGCCAGATACAACAGACATTCAGACGCATATTTCGGATAAAGCTCCCATCGCCGCAGGAAAAAATTCACATAGTCTCCCCGCCGCGGCCAGTAACGGCCCGCAATGACTCATTTGCGACATCTACCACTCCAAAACAGCCATTTCACCATGCCTCGCTCATGGCCCTCGAACCCCCTGCCGATACAGCACCGCAGATGTCCTCTTGTGTGCGGAGCACCCATGAAATTCAAGTCGATTCAGTTTTCCGTGGCGGCCCTCGCCGGTGCCATCGTTCTTAGCGTAGTCGCCGCGCTGGTGCTTTACGCCCTGTTTTCCGGTGCCCGGACCCAAGACATGGTTCAGGAACGAACCCAGGCGCAATTCGAGCAAGTCATCGAACAGCGCCTGACGTCCCTGGCGCAAACCCAGGTCAGCCAGATCCAGCGCGAACTTGAAGCGCCCCTGCTGATTGCCGGCGGACTGGTGCGGGTCAACGCCCTGATCGGCACGCCGGGCGCCGACGGCCAGCCGCAGCTGAGCCTGAGCCGTGAGCAATTGATCAGCCTGATCAAGGAAAACGTCGCCAAAAACCCGAAAATCCTTGGCACCTACATCGGCTGGGAAAAAAACGCCCTCGACCATAACGACGCGGCCTACGTCGACACCAAGGTGGTGGGCATCGACGCCAGCAACGGCCGCTTCCTGCCATGGTGGTTCCGCAACGAAGACGGCACTCTGGGCCTGGACAAACTGGTGGACGTCGACGACCAGAAAACTCTGTCCACCGGCGTGCGCGCCAGCGAGTACTACCTGTGCTCGAAAGAAACCAAAAAATCCTGCGTGATCGATCCGGCGCCCTACAAGGTCGGCGACAAGATCGTCATGCTCGCCTCCTTTATTGAGCCGATCATGCTCGACGGCGCCTTCCAGGGCATCGTCGGCGCCGACCTGTCGGTGAACTTCATCCAGGAAATGCTCCTGGGCGCGAACCAGAAGTTGTACAACGGCTCGGGCGTCATGGCGCTGATCGGCGGCAATGGCCGGATCGTGGCCTACACCAAGGACCCGAGCAAATTCGGCGAGAAGGTCAGCGACATCCTCGACAGCCAACAGATCGCCAACATGGCCAATCTGAAACGCGGCGAAGTCACTTACACCGTCGACAAGGCCCAAGGCCGGATCGAATTGTATTTGCCATTCGGCATCGGCCAGACCGACGCCCGCTGGACCCTGATGCTGCAACTGCCGCTGAACGCGGTGATGGCCGACCTGCAAAAACTCCAGGCCGACCTCGACACACAGCGCAAATCCGACACCTTCGGCATGGCCATGGTTGGTCTGCTGATTGCCGGCATCGGCTTGCTGGTGATCTGGCTGGTGGGCCATGGCATTGCCCGGCCGCTTAAACAGATGGTCGCCATGCTCGATGACATTGCCAAAGGCGAAGGCGACCTGACGCGCCGCCTGACCAGTGATCGCGCCGACGAACTGGGCTCGATCGCCAAAGGCTTCAACACCTTCCTGGCCAAGTTGCAGGCGATGATCACTCAGGTCGTGACGTCGGTGCAGAGCGTCAGCGATTCGTCGGAACACACCGCTGACATCGCCATTCGCACCAATATCGGCGTACAGAAACAAATGGTCGAGATCGATCAGGTCGCCACCGCGGTGCATGAAATGACCGCCACCGCCCAGGACGTGGCGCGTAACGCGACCCAGGCGGCACAAGCGGCCAGCCATGCGGATCAGGCTGCGGCACAGGGCAAACAGATCGTGCGGGACACGTCGAATTCAATCGGTGTGCTGGCGGTGGAAATCGGCAAGGCTGTGGGCGTGGTGCAAACCCTGGCCAAGGACAGCGAAAACATCAACGCGATCCTCACGGCCATTCGCGGGATTGCCGAGCAGACCAACCTGCTGGCCTTGAACGCCGCCATCGAAGCGGCACGCGCCGGCGAACAGGGCCGTGGCTTTGCGGTGGTGGCCGATGAAGTGCGCAACCTGGCGCAGAAAACCCAGAAGGCCACCGAAGAAATCCAGACCATGATCCAGCAACTGCAACAAGGCACGCGCGATGTGGTGCGGGTGATGGAGGACAGCCAGAACCGTACCGATGAAAGCGTGCAACACGCGGCGAAAGCGGCCGAAGCGCTGGATGCGATCACTCAGGCGGTGTCGGTGATCAACGACATGAACACCCAGATTGCCAGTGCGGCCGAAGAGCAGAGCGCGGTGGCGGATGACATCAACCGTAACGTGATCAACATTGGGCAGGTGGCCAATGAAGTGGCCGGTGGGGCGGATGAGTCCAGTGCGGCGAGTGCGGACTTGACCAAGCTGGCGGAACAGCAGCGGCGGTTGATCAATCAGTTCAAGGTTTGATCCAAGAGCCTCTTCGCGGGCAAGCCTCGCTCCTACAGGGGATCACCTGATCCGTAGGAGCGAGGCTTGCCCGCGAAGGCGTCAGCACAGACACCACTTCACTCAACCTGGGGTCAAACACTCCGGCCCATTCAACTTCGGATCATTCACCAGATTCGCCAACACCCGCTCGCGCAACGCAGCGGGCTCACTGGCCAGCAACCCCTGCAACACATGCAAAGGCGTCTCGGGATCAAGCCACGCCTCCTGCCCTGCCGCATCGAGAATCAACGGACGACGCTGACTCGCCGCCGGCTGCGTGATCACGGCCGTGCTCAACCACACCTGCTCCTGCACCGGATAGGCTTCCCAGATCGCCGCAAAAAACAGCGTCGAGCCCTCCCCCGGCGTCAGCCAGTAAGGCCGCTTGCGCGTCGTGCCGCGCCATTCGTAAAAACCGTTGGCCGGCAGCAGGCACCGGCGCTCACGCAAGGCCTGACGGAACATCGGTTGCTCGGCCACGGTTTCGGCCCGGGCATGGGCTGGTGTGCGGGACAGATCGGTCAGCCACGGCGGCGTCAAACCCCAGCGCGCGCGGGCCAACTCTCGCTGGCCGTCGGCACCGGCACGCAGCATCAACACCGAATCGTTTGGGGAAATATTCCACTGGGCCTGCTGATCGGCGGGAAAGCCAGGCAGGGCCGCGAAGGCGGGGTTCCAGCGAAACAGGGCATAACGTCCACACATGGGGCAACACGACTCTTGATAAAACGAACGTCAGCCTAACAGACCAGCGTGCCGGGAAAGCTTTCCGGTTCATCGCCGGGTAGCGGCAGCGCGGCATTGTACGCGGCGATCAACTCACGGGCGTATTCGGCCTGGTCATTATCGACCGACAACCCCAACAGACCAAAGATGGGCAACTCCCCGCTGCCACCGAGCAAATCACGCCCGACCAGATGCGCCTCGACGCCCTCGCTGGCCAGCATGCCTTGCAGCAGCTCGCCTTCCATCAGGTTTTCCGGTTCATAGATTCGCTGCATGAAGCGCCCCTTTCATTCGTTTTCGCTGTGAACTTCAAGCAACCATTCCTGACCATCAGTCTGCAGGACAAACGTGATGGGACGGCAACACACCGGACAGTCTTCGATATAGGTCTGATCGCCACCGGACAAGTCCAGCACGGCCTCGGCCTCTTCACCACAATACGGACATTCGTAGCGCTCGGTTTCCAGCATCGCGGTCTCCCGGGTGACTTGTGCGTATAATCGCCGGTCTATTTGCAGGGCTATTTTTGTCTGGCTACCTTTTCAGACCGTGCCCCGTTGGTTTTCGATCAAAACCTTTACTTACCCTAGCCGTTTCTAACAAGAGAGCATGATGGGCGAATTCGATGCCATCCGACCTTACGACGACAGCGAAGTCCCAGCGGTACTGAACCGGCTGCTCGGCGACAAGGCGTTTCTAGATATCCTCATCCACTTCCGCTTCCCGCGTTATGCCGGTGCCTTCGGCTGGATGCTCAAACCCCTTATAGCCCATCGGCTGCGCCGTGAGTTCGCCGGTGTCCATTCGGTGGCGACGTTGCAGGACAAAGTCGAGGTGTACGTTGACCACACCATCGAACGCGCCACGGACGGGGTGACGTACACCGGCGTCGAGCAGTTCAAGTCCGGCAGCGCCTACCTGTTCATCGCCAACCACCGCGACATCGTGATGGACCCGGCCTTCGTCAACTATGCCGTGTACCACGCCGGCCTGCCGACACCGCGCATCGCGATTGGCGACAACCTGCTGCAAAAACCCTTCGTCAGCGACCTGATGCGCCTGAACAAGAGCTTCATCGTGCACCGCTCGATCACCGGTCGCCGGGAAAAAATGGCGGCTTATCAACTGCTGTCCGCCTACATCAACCACTCGATCCGCAACGATTGCGCCTCCATCTGGATCGCTCAGGCCGAAGGCCGGGCGAAGGACGGCGACGACCGCACCGAGTCGGCGATCCTCAAGATGTTCCACATGAGCCGCAAGGATGAACCGTTCGGCGAGGTGATCCGCTCGCTGAACGTCACTCCGGTGTCGATCAGCTACGAATACGACCCGTGCGACCAGGCCAAGGCCCGCGAGCTCTACATCCGCGCCACCACCGGCAGCTACACCAAAGTGCCGGGCGAGGACGACGTCAGCATCGCCAAGGGCATCACCGGCTACAAGGGCCGGGTCCACGTGAACTTCGCCGCGCCGATCACCGAGCTCTACGAAGACACCAAGCAATTGGCGATCGAAATGGACAGGCAGATCCTCGGCGGTTACCGCTTGTTCCCGGTGCACTATCTGGCTTACGCACAGTGGAAGGACGCCGATCCGCAGTTGCAGGTGCCGAAAGCGGCTGAAGTGTTTGCGGCCGACGAACTGGCCAAGGCCCAGGAAGAATGGCAGCAGCGTCTGGACGCTTGCCCGGAAGAGCATCGGCCGTTTCTGGTGCTGCAATACGCCACGCCGGTGCGTAATCAGTACCGCGTGAAAGCCGGGTTGGCGCTGTAGGTTTTTACAGCAAGATCAAAAGATCGCAGCCTTCGGCAGCTCCTACATGAGATCAGTGTAGGAGCTGCCGAAGGCTGCGATCTTTTGCTTTAAGGGATCAAACCCGCGTACTGATCCACGACACCAGCAATGCCAACCCCAGGCAGGCAAAACCGAAACGATAGAAAAAGCGGTTCATGCGCAAGGTCGCCCAATCCAGCACTGGCTCTTCACTGGGACGGCTCTGACGCTGCGCTGCCAGACTCGCCTGCGCGCGTTGTTCGCGGCGACGCGTAGCATGCAGTAACCAGCTGCCCGGGAAGGCAAACAGCAAGGCGAGCAGGTTGATCAATTTGGCGGGATGGGCGGTAAACAGCGTCATCAAATGCAGCGACATCACAAACCTCAGTCAAAACAGGTGTGGCGAACGCCGGATCGACGACCGCGGCGCGGATTCTACCGAAAGCCGTCCCCCCTGCCCGCCGCATTACGACAAATAACTCACCATCTGGCAGATTCCTGTCCTGCGTCATGGCTTCGTCATCTGAATGCGCCAGTCTCTCAGCCCATCGAAACCGACACGGAAACCGTCATGCTGCACGCCGAAAACCAGGATCGCCTCTACCTCATTGCCCAAAGCGACGAACAACAAGCCTTGGTCGGCAGCCTTGCCTTCAACGTTCAGGATCGCCATTGGCTGGTGTATTGCGCACTGGGTGGGCATCAACATGCGGATTTGCCGGAAGCGGATTTGCTGACGGGCGTGAGTGTGCTGGATTTTTACTCGCAGGCTGCCTGACCCCAACGCCCTTCTGTAGGAGCGAGCTTGCTCGCGAAAAACGTACCGGCAACGCGTTTATTCAGGTTGCACGCGTCATCGTTAACGTCCATCGCGAGCAAGCTCGCTCCTACAGGGCTCGCATTACTCGCTGAGAATCTGACCAATCGTCGGGTCCTTGAACAGGCGCGTCAACGCGTCGCTCAACACATCGCTGACCAGCTTGGTGTTGGTTTCCTGATTCGGCGCCATGCCGAAACGCTGATCCAGCGACGCACCGTAACGGCCGCTGTAGCGGCGGTTGGCGTTCTGTACGTCGGAGCGGAAGGTCGCGCCGATGGTCGCTTCAGTCACGTACATGCCTTCTTTGGGCGACTGATACTTCAGCTCGGCCAGGGTCACGGTCAATTGCGGAGCATTCATCGCATTGGACGTCGGGGTAAAGCCCAGCAGGCGCACGGCCGCTTCGGCCTGGGCCTGCAACTTCGGCAGGATCTGCGCGCCCTGCACAGTAATGGCGCTGGTCTCCGGATACAAACCGCCACGGGTGCCCAGAGTTGGCGACGGACGACCGTCTACCACACGCACCACCACTGGCTGACCGTGGCCGACCGGTGCCAGCTGAGTCGTCAGCTTCGGCTCCGGGTTCAGTTGTTGCGGGCTGTGGGCGCAGCCAACCAGGGTCAAACTGGTCACAGTGATCAAACCGAACAACAGGCGTTGCAACATGCTCTTCTCTCCAGAATCAGGCACAAACAGGCCGGCAGTATAGCGGTGCGCCATCGTCGCGAACTAGCACCTCGCACTGAATACTGAAATGTCTGACAAACCCTTGGGAAGCCGGTTCCTGTCACACAGATGTCACCGCCCATACACTTGCATGTCACGGCGCTCTGACAACCTTCACGACAGTCACCCCTTCAAGGTACTTTGCCATGCGCCACCTGATCTCGCTGTTCGCTCCACGCCCATTGCATCGCTGCTTCGCCCTGCTCGACCGCAATGGTCATTGCCAGGCATTCAAGCAGTGCAGCCTGCAGCCGATGGGCGATGGATGGGTCGAAATCGAAGAAATCCGCCTCAACTGGCTGCACCATCCCCTGCCCGCCAGTGCCCGTGTCAGCCAGCACAAACCGCGCGCGCGGGCGCAGCAGCTGTTGGCCACCTGACCAGACGCCTAATAAAAGTCATTAAACACGTCCATTTCCCTGCGTTTCTTAGATACAATCTCCCCCCGATTATAAGGACGTCTCCTGATCGGGCCTCGCAGCATCGTCAATGCTTCGGTATTGGCACCCCGCACCGCCCACAGAGAGCCGCCCACACAGATCGAGTGAAGCTGGCGCGCTTGCTGTTCCTTGAGCAAAACCCCCACTTTTCGCGAATCTGCAGAGCTGTCATTACGCTCGGTCACTGAGCTGTTTGCCCGTTTTGCCTGTCATGTATCCCATGGCGGCAATCCATCCGGGCACGGTGCCAGGCTGGGGCAGCCCTTTTTTGAGGTTCACGTCTTCAAAAGAGCGTGAAAAAAACGGGTTTTCACAACTTCACAAGAGTGTGGCGAGCAAATGAATAGTTTTGCGTCTGAACATGCACCATTAGCGTCTGGAACAGCCCAACGACACAGGACCGAGTATTCCTCGAACACCGGAGCCTGAAGCCTGTCCGCTACGGATTTGGTTGCACAAACGGATGTCTCGACCATAAGTCGAATTGCCAGTCGCGCGTTGAAATGAGTTCATAGACCTCATTGACCCGGCCGGTAGCGTCCGTCGAAGTTGCGATAAATTGCGAAGATTCGGACATGGCGATACTGCCATGAGTACCAGGGGCATCACTGACTCGCCCCGGAACGCCTGGCAGCCATGCCGACAATTTGGTGCTGCAGATTTTGGAGACGCGTTAAATGGCGCATAACGAAGCAGTCGACGTAGTACTGGTTGGGGCCGGCATCATGAGTGCCACCCTCGCAGTACTGCTCAAAGAGCTCGACCCCGCGATCAAGCTGGAAGTCGTCGAGCTGATGGATTCCGGTGCCGCGGAGAGTTCGAACCCGTGGAACAACGCCGGTACCGGTCACGCCGGGCTGTGTGAGCTCAATTACACGCCGCAGGCCGCCGACGGCACCGTCGACATCAAGAAAGCCGTGCACATCAACACCCAGTTCGAGGTGTCGAAGCAGTTCTGGTCGTACCTGACCAAAAAAGGCACCTTCGGTTCGTGCAAGTCTTTCATCAGCCCGGTGCCACACCTGAGCTTCGTGCAAGGTGACAGTGGCGTGTCCTTCCTCAAGGAACGCTTCAACGTGCTGAGCAAGCACCACGCCTTCTCCGACATGGAATACACCGAAGACAAAGCAAAAATGGCGGACTGGATGCCATTGATGATGCCTGGTCGTCCGGCTGACGAAGTCATCGCCGCCACCCGCGTGATGAACGGCACCGACGTCAACTTCGGCGCGTTGACCAACCAATTGCTCAAGCACCTGACCAGCGCACCCGATGCCCAGGTCAAGTACTGCAAGCGCGTCACCGACCTGAAGCGTAACAACGGCGGCTGGACCGTCAGCATCAAGGACGTCAACAGCGGCAACTCCCGTGAAGTCGACGCCAAGTTCGTGTTCCTCGGCGCGGGCGGCGCGGCATTGCCGTTGCTGCAGGCGTCGGGCATCGAAGAAAGCAAAGGCTTCGGCGGCTTCCCGATCAGCGGCCAGTGGCTGCGTTGCGACAACCCGGAAGTGGTCAAACACCACCAGGCCAAGGTGTATAGCCAGGCCGCCGTGGGTTCGCCACCGATGTCCGTGCCGCACCTGGACACCCGCGTGGTCGATGGCAAGAAGTCCCTGCTGTTCGGACCTTACGCCGGTTTCACCACCAAGTTCCTCAAGCACGGCTCCTTCATGGACCTGCCGATGTCGGTTCGCGCCGGCAACATCGGCCCGATGCTGGCCGTGGCGAAAAACAACATGGACCTGACCAAGTATCTGGTCAGCGAAGTGATGCAGTCGATGGAGCAACGCCTGGATTCCCTGCGTCGTTTCTACCCTGAAGCGAAAGCCGAAGACTGGCGCCTGGAAGTGGCCGGCCAACGGGTTCAAATCATCAAGAAAGACCCGAAAAAGGGCGGCGTCCTGCAGTTCGGCACCGAACTGGTCGCGGCCAAGGACGGTTCCCTTGCTGCACTGCTTGGCGCTTCGCCAGGCGCGTCGGTGACCGTTTCGATCATGCTGGAGCTGATCGAGAAATGCTTCCCGGCCAAAGCGTCCGGCGAATGGGCTGCCAAACTGGCGGAAATCTTCCCGGCCCGTGAAAAGGTTCTGGAAACCGATGCTGCGCTGTATCGCAAGATCAACACGCAGAACAACATCGCGCTGGAACTGGTTGAAGAAAGCAGCGAGACCCCAAGCTACGCTTGATCGTCGCGCATAAAAAACGCCCCGTTCTCAGTGAGAGCGGGGCGTTTTTTTATGCCTGTTTCACGACGAATCTGATTTTGCAGGAGCCGGCTTGCTGGCGATGGCATCACTTCGGCATGTCAGATAACACCGAGGAGATGCAATCGCCAGCGAGCCGGCTCCTACAAAAGCGGGGCGTTTATTTGTCGGATGAAAGGGCCTTAACCGCGAGCCTTGTCGATCAGCTCGATGTACTCGGCCGCGTTGCGCTGATCCTTGATCACGGTCACAAAGTCATTGCCGTGCTCATCCTTGCCGTTCAAATCCAGACCGGCTTCGACGAAGAACGTCAGAAAACGCTCAAAGTCGTCGATGCGCAGGCCGCGGTAAGCCTTGATCAGTTTGTGCAGGGACGGCGAAGTGGCGTCGACCGGTTCGAAATCGAGAAACAACTTGATCTGCTCATCGCCGATCTCGTCACCAATCACTTGCTTCTTATCTTTACGCATTGCCGACTCCAGCTCGCAGACATTTCACGGGGCGGGCAGTTTACCCCTCACTGGCCGCCGGGCTCAACGCGGACGAACGGCCCCGGTGTGCAGGTCAGCCCAGACATGGCCATTGGCGTAGCTGAGGAACTGGCAATACACCGTGTCATTGCGCAGCAAGTCGATCACCACGCGGTACTGCGCCATCGGATAAAACAGCGTCAGGGTTTTGGTCTTGTCGTCGTAGATCGGCTTTTTCAGGCTTTTGCTTTCGCCATCGAAGTTGACCAGCACCTGATTGATGGTCGCCCCCTTGTTCAAGGATTTGCCCTTGAGGCGGATCAGCAGCGGAGACGTCACCGGGATCGGCTGTTGGGTGGACTGGCGCTGACTGCCGACCACTACCGAATACTCGGTGACCTGCAGCAGTTGTTGCTGCTCGGGTTCGGCATCACGCAGGGTCAGGTCGTCCGGTGGCAGGAACTGCGCATGCATCGGCGCCGGCGCGGCGGCCAGGGGCAGGCTGAGGGTCAGCAACAGGGCGGCGCAGCTGCGGATCAAAAGGCTCATGACGGGCTCCGGAGTCAAGGCCGAGCACTTTAGCATGCTGACCGGAGAGGTTCGGCGATCACGATTACTTGTAGGAGCGAGCTTGCTCGCGATGGACGTGAACGATGACGCGTGCTGTCTGGAAACAAGCGGCGTTTTCAAGTTCATCGCGAGCAAGCTCGCTCCTACAGGGGTGGTGCACATCAATCGAATTGCGCGCGCATCCACGCCTGATACTCGACCACGCCCGGCTCGCCTTCACGTGGCGCCCAATGCGCAAGCTCACCTTCGCCGACCGGGCGATAAGGACCGGCCTTGCATTCAAACATCAGGCTGTCGGCTTCCAGCACCACCAGGCCATGGAACACACCGGTGGGCAGGTCCACGCCGACACAATCGCCACCGGCCTGCAGGATTTGCTTCTTCACCACCGCGCCGGCCTCATCGAAGATCAACAGGCCAAGCCGCCCTTTGAGCACCAACAAGGTTTCAGCCTTGTTCTCCCCCAGATGCCGATGAGGCGGGATGTACGTGGACGGCTGCAAACCCACCGCCATGCGATGGCAGGCCTCTTCAATCCGATGGAAGTTGTGATGCTGCCGTCCACGTGGATTTGCCGCAGCCTTCCCGGCCAATTCATTGAACAAGGATTGATCAAGAAAGCTCGGCGCGCTCATTGCTTACATCCCTTTAACGGCGAAAATTCCGTTGGCATTACGCCAGTAGCCTTTGTAGTCCATCCCGTAACCGAAGATGTAACGGTCGATGCACGGCAGGCCGACGAAATCGGCTTTCAGGTCCGGACGAGCCTTGCGGTCGTGGTCCTTGTCGATCAGCACGGCGGTGTGCACTTTGCGCGCGCCAGCGTGTTTGCAGAAGTCGATAATCGCGCCCAGGGTGTGACCTTCGTCGAGGATGTCGTCGATGATCAGCACGTCACGGTCGATGAACGACACTTCAGGCTTGGCTTTCCAGAACAGGTCGCCGCCGCTGGTTTCGTTGCGATAGCGGGTGGCGTGCAGGTAGGACGCTTCCAGCGGGAATTGCAGATGGGTGAGCAGCTTGCCGGCGAAAATCAGGCCGCCGTTCATCACACAGAACACCACCGGATTGCTGTCCGCCAGTTGTTCGTTGATGTGCGCACCGACGCGGGCGATGGCCGCCTCGACTTCAGCTTCGGTGTACAGGCGGTCAGCCTCTCGCATGATTTGACGGATATGCTCGAGATCAGCGGACATGGCGCTCTCCAAGGGGGGTTGAGGGGAGGGTCGGGTTCAGGAAAAGCGGGCAAAGGTACGCATCAAGCGAGGCCAGATCAAGCGTTTGTGGACTAACGTACTCTATGTCTATAGGACAACACCCTCGGATAGATTAATCTAGGCCGGTTTTTTTGCCCGCCGCCGGAGCCTTTCCCATGCCCATCCTCGAGATCCGCCATCCGCTGATCCGTCATAAACTTGGCCTAATGCGCCGCGCAGACATCAGCACCAAGAATTTCCGTGAGCTCGCTCAGGAAGTCGGCGCCCTGCTGACCTATGAAGCCACCAAAGACCTGCCGCTGGAATCCTACGACATCGAAGGCTGGTGCGGCACGGTGTCGGTCGAGAAAATCGCCGGCAAAAAAATTACCGTTGTGCCGATCCTGCGCGCCGGTATCGGCATGCTTGAAGGCGTGCTGAGCCTGATCCCGGGCGCCAAAGTCAGCGCCGTGGGCGTGGCCCGCAACGAAGAAACGCTGCAGGCCCACACCTACCTGGAAAAACTGGTTCCGGAAATCAACGAACGCCTGGCGATGATCATCGACCCGATGCTCGCCACCGGCAACTCCATGGTCGCCACCATCGACCTTCTGAAAAAAGCCGGTTGCCGCGACATCCGCGCCATGGTGCTGGTCGCCGCGCCGGAAGGCATCGCCGCCGTGGAGAAGGCTCACCCGGACGTGACCATCTACACCGCTTCCATTGACGAGAAACTGAACGAGCACGGTTACATCATCCCAGGCCTGGGCGATGCCGGTGACAAGATCTTCGGCACCAAGCAGAAGGACGCGTGACCATGCAGCAAGAGTTCAACGATCCGCTTTGGCGCACGGTGCTGTCCGGCGCCCAGATGCTGTTCGTGGCGTTCGGCGCGCTGGTGTTGATGCCGCTGATTACCGGCCTCGACCCGAACGTGGCGCTGTTCACGGCAGGTCTGGGGACGATTCTGTTCCAGGTCGTCACCGGGCGTCAGGTGCCGGTGTTCCTCGCGTCGAGCTTCGCCTTCATCACCCCGATCATTCTCGCCAAGGGCCAGTTCGGCCTCGCGGCGACCATGGGCGGCGTGATGGCGGCCGGTTTCGTCTACACCTTCCTCGGCCTCGCCGTGAAGATCAAAGGCACCGGCTTCATCGACCGCTTGCTGCCACCGGTGGTGATTGGTCCGGTGATCATCTCGATCGGCCTGGCCATGGCGCCGATCGCCGCCAACATGGCGATGGGCAAGGCTGGCGACGGTAGCGAGCTGATTCATTATCAGACAGCCATGCTGATCTCGATGCCAGCGCTGCTGACCACCCTGATCGTCGCCGTGTTCGGCAAAGGCATTTTCCGCCTGGTGCCGATCATCTCCGGTGTGCTGGTAGGTTTTGCGATGGCGTTCTACTTCGGCGTGGTTGATACCGCGAAGATTGCCGCTGCACCGTGGTTCGCGATCCCGAACTTCACCGCGCCGGAATTCAACTGGCAGGCGATTCTGTTCATCGTTCCGGTGGCATTGGCTCCGGCCATCGAGCACATCGGCGGCGTGATCGCAGTCGGTAGCGTGACCGGTCGCGACTACCTGAAAAAACCCGGCCTGCATCGCACCCTGCTCGGCGACGGCATTGCCACCACTGCAGCCGGTTTGTTCGGCGGTCCGCCCAACACCACGTACGCCGAAGTGACGGGCGCGGTGATGCTGACCAAGAACTACAACCCGAAAATCATGACCTGGGCGGCGATCTTTGCCATCAGCCTGGCGTTCATCGGCAAGTTTGGCGCGCTGCTGCAAAGCATTCCGGTGCCGGTGATGGGCGGGATTCTGTGCCTGTTGTTCGGTTCGATTGCTGCGGTGGGGATGAACACACTCATTCGCCACAAGATCGACCTGGGCGAAGCGCGCAATCTGGTGATTGTGTCGGTGACGCTGGTGTTCGGGATTGGCGGTGTGCTGGTCGGCACCGGCACCGGTCCGGACGACTTCGGCCTCAAAGGCATCGCGCTGTGCGCGGTGGTGGCGATTGCGCTGAACCTGTTGCTGCCGGGGAATGACAGCTGGAAGCACAAGAAGGCGGATGAGCCGTTGCTCTAATGGTTCACTCAATCCCTGTGGCGAGGGGGCTTGTCGGCCCGCCGCACCGCCCCGTTCGGCTGCGAAGCAGTCGTAAACCCGGCAAACGCATTGTGTCTGGTGCAACGCGTTTGCCGGATAGAGGGCCGCTTCGCGACCCAACGGGGCGGTGCGGCGGGCCGACAAGCCCCCTCGCCACAGTTTGTATTCCTACAGTGCCAACGGCGCTCTTTCGCACAAGGTGTTCAACGCCTTGGCCCACTGAGGATCATCGTTGAGGCACGGCACCAGCACCAACTCCTCCCCTCCCGCTTCGCGGAACTGCTCTGCGCCGCGATCACCAATCTCTTCCAGCGTCTCGATGCAATCGGCAACGAACGCCGGGCACATCACCAGCACTTTTTCCACGCCCATTCCGGCCAACTCATCAAGGCGAGCCTCGGTGTAGGGTTCGATCCATTTGGCCCGGCCCAGACGCGACTGGAACGACACCGACCATTTGCCGTCAGGCAGGCCCATGCGTTTGGCAAACTCTGAAGCCGTGCGCAGGCATTGAGCGCGGTAGCAGGTGGCTAACACTTCTGGCGAAGCGTTCTGGCAGCAGTTGTCGGTTTTAAAGCAATGGTGACCCGTCGGGTCGATCTTGGTCAGGTGCCGCTCCGGCAAACCGTGGAAACTCAGCAGCAGATGATCATGCGGCTGCTCCAGATAAGGTTTGGCACTGGCCACCAATGCGTCGAGGTATTCCGGCTGGTCGTAGAACGGCTGAAGGATCGACAACTGCACGTCGAGGTTCTTCTCCCGCACCACCCGCTTCGCTTCCTCGATCACCGTCGTCACGGTGCTGTCGGCGAACTGCGGATAAAGCGGCGCGAGGGTAATACGCTTGTGCCCCTGGGCGGCGAGCTGCACCAGTTTGGATTCAATCGACGGCTCGCCATAACGCATCGCCAGCTCCACCGGCCCGTGTTTCCACTGTGCGCTCATGGCATGTTGCAAGCGACGGCTGAGCACCACCAGCGGCGAGCCGTCTTCCCACCAGATCGAGGCGTAGGCGTGGGCCGACTGCTCCGGCCGCTTGATCAGAATCAGCGAGACCAGCAAACGCCGCACCGGCCATGGCAGGTCGATCACATACGGGTCCATCAGAAATTGATTGAGGTAGCTGCGCACATCCGCCACCGAGGTGGAGGCAGGTGAACCCAGGTTGACCAGAAGCAACGCGTGATCGGTCATGCAACGTCCTATTTCAAAGGCGGCTGGACAAGTCGTCCAGGGCCGCGCGCAAATCAGTGAACTGGAATGTGAAACCCGCTTTCAACAAACGCGCCGGCACGGCTTTCTGGCCGCCCAGCAACAGCAATGACAATTCGCCCAGACACACCTTCAACGCCAGGGCCGGCATGGGCATGAATGCCGGGCGATGCAGCACGGCGCCCAGCGTGCTGGCAAACTCACGATTGCGCACCGGTTTGGGCGCGCAGGCATTATAAGGACCGCTGACGTCTTTCTGATGCAGAAGAAAATCAATCAGGGCGATTTGATCCTTGATATGGATCCACGGCATCCACTGCCGACCATCGCCAAGAGGCCCGCCCAGCCCCAGTTTGAACGGCAACAACAGCCGCGACAAAAAGCCGCCCTCGGCAGACAACACCAACCCCGTGCGAATCAGGATCACGCGAATGCCCAAGGCCTCGGCACGCTGCGCGGTTTCCTCCCAGGCAATGCACAACTGACTGGCGAAATCGTCGATGACGGGTGGAGATTCTTCAGTCAATTCCCGCTCGCCACCGTCGCCGTACCAGCCGATGGCAGAGCCAGAGATCAACACCTGCGGTTTCTGTTCGCGGGTTTCGAGCCAGGCCAGCAGGGTTTCAGTCAGGGTAATGCGACTGCTCCAGAGCAAGGCTTTGCGCCGGGACGTCCAGGGCCGGTCGGCAATCGGTGCCCCCGCCAGGTTGATAATCGCGTCCACCGGTTCTTGTCCGAGGTCTTCCAACCGCGCGATACCACGAACTTCTGCACCGCAGATTTTTGCGACTTTTTCAGGCGTCCGACTCCATACCGTCAGACGATGTCCCTGGCTCAACCAGTGTCGGCAGAGTTGACGTCCTATCAAACCAGTACCGCCGGTCAGCAATATGTGCATGACTTCTTCCTCGCGTGGCGTTTTACCCTGATCACTAGTCTATTTTTATAAGCAGGGATCTTTGATATCGGGCAGGCTCTGTTGTTAACAATAGGCCAAGCTGTCAGAACGAGAACGCTAAAAGTTATACCAAAAAACAATATTGTACAGGTTTCATCCACGGCGTAGTCTGTACAGAAAGGTAAACGAGGCCCCTATGACTGTACCTATCGCAATCATCGGCACCGGCATCGCCGGACTCTCAGCCGCCCAGGCCCTTACGGAGGTCGGGCATGTCGTTCAATTTTTCGATAAAAGCCGCGGCAGTGGCGGACGCATGTCGAGCAAGCGCAGCGACGCGGGTGCTCTGGACATGGGCGCGCAATATTTCACTGCCCGCGATCGCCGCTTTGTCACGGAAGTCCAGCGCTGGCAAGCCAACGGCTGGGTCGCCGAGTGGACGCCACAGCTCTATACCTTCCACGGTGGTCAGCTCAATCTGTCGCCGGACGAACAGACGCGCTGGGTCGGCACGCCGCGCATGAGCGCCATCACCCGCGGCTTGCTCGGCGATTCGGAAGTACATTTCGCCTGCCGCATCACCGAGGTCTATCGGGGTGAGGAGCATTGGCATCTGCAGGACGCCGAGGGGTTCACCCATGGCCCGTTCAGTCATGTCATCGTCGCCACGCCCGCGCCACAGGCGACCGCATTGCTGGCCTCCGCGCCGAAGCTCGCCGGTGCTGCCGCCGGGGTAAAAATGGACCCGACCTGGGCGGTCGCACTGGCCTTCGATATACCGCTGGACACCCCCATGGAAGGCTGCTTCGTGCAGGACAGCCCGCTCGACTGGCTGGCCCGCAACCGCAGCAAACCGGGGCGTGACAACACGATGGACACTTGGGTGCTGCACGCAACGAGTGCCTGGAGCCGGCAACATATCGACCTGCCCAAAGAGGCCGTGATCGAGCAATTGCATGGCGCGTTCGCCGAACTGCTCCACAGCGCGATGCCCGCGCCCACGTTCAGCCTCGCCCACCGCTGGCTCTACGCCCGCCCCGCCAGCAGCCATGAATGGGGCACCCTGGCCGATGCCGACCTGGGCCTTTACGCATGTGGCGACTGGTGCCTGTCGGGCCGCGTCGAAGGTGCATGGCTCAGCGGACAGGAAGCCGCCCGCCGCCTGCACGAACATCTGCAGTGAACCGCATCAACCCGAGCAAATTGCTGCTGTCGAAATGGACAGCAGCCCACCCGCAAAACCGCGAAAAACATTTTCTGGTCACCGAGTTGTTCCGCGACGAGGAAGGCACGGTGCTGGACGTCGAATTGCAGGCGGTGCTGACCCAGCGCAGTGAACGCCTGGCGTGGCAAACCCTTAAAAACAGCGACGCCTGGATCCTCGGCTGGAAATAGATCCCCTGTAGGAGCGAGCTTGCTCGCGATGTCCGTCAACGCTCACGCTGTAAACCTGACACTCCTCAGCGATCTCAGGTTCATCGCGAGCAAGCTCGCTCCTACAGGGCCTCCGCAAAACCTATACAAATAATTTGACTTGTACACCTTTGAATCTATGATGAAGTCATGTTGTACAGAAATTGAATTCTGTACAGGTCTTAAATTCGAGGTGCTCCAATGCCCCACGCCAGCGCGAAACCGAAAATCGCCATCAGCGCCTGCCTGATGGGTGCCGAGGTGCGTTTCAACGGCGGGCACAAGGAATCGCGGCTGTGCAGCCGCACCCTCACTGAGTATTTCGATTTCGTCCCGATATGTCCGGAGGTCGCGATCGGTCTTGGCATCCCTCGGCACCCCATCCGATTGGTCGGCGACGCTGAACACCCCGAAGCCGTTGGCACTGTTGACCCTGAACTGAATGTCACCCGAGCGCTGGCCGATTACGGCGAGAAAATGGCCATCGAGCTGGACGATATCTGCGGCTACA
The DNA here is from genome assembly GCF_059716135.1 of Pseudomonas sp. LBUM1651. NCBI lineage: Bacteria > Pseudomonadati > Pseudomonadota > Gammaproteobacteria > Pseudomonadales > Pseudomonadaceae > Pseudomonas > Pseudomonas sp. LBUM1651. The sequence continues at coordinate 5,164,026 of NZ_CP166805.1, forward strand.
TCTTCATGCAGAAATCACCGTCATGCGGCCTGGAACGGGTCAAGGTCTACCACGCCAACGGCGTGCCCGTAGACGGCGGCGGCCGTGGCATCTTTGCCCGGGCTTTCTGTGCGCGGCACCCGGATCTGCCGGTGGAAGAAGACGGTCGTCTCAATGACCCGGTGCTGCGGGAAAACTTCCTCACCCGCGTGTTCGCCTACAGCGCCTGGCAACAACTGCTGCAAGCGGGCCTGACTCGCCGCGGACTGACGGAATTTCACTCGCGCTATAAATACCTGCTGATGGCCCACAATCCGGTGCAGTACAAAACCCTGGGCAATCTGCTGGGCAACATGGGCCAGATCGACCCGAAAGAACTCGGCCCACGCTATTTCAGCGAACTGATGGCGGCCTTGAAGAAGTGCGCCACGCGCCGCACCCACACCAATGTTCTGCAACACATCAGTGGTTACCTCAAACAGGTCATCAGCGCTGACGACAAACAGGAAGTGCAACACGTCATCGGCCAGTACCGCCACGGCATCGTGCCGCTAGTGGTGCCGCTGACGCTGCTCAAACATCACTTTCGCCAACACCCGGATTCGTACATTGCGCAACAGGTTTACCTGCAACCGCACCCGGAAAACCTAAGCCTGCGAAACGCGATCTGATGAAAATCCCACTCGACACCAGCGCCCGCGAAGACCTCGGCGCCGACTTCAAAAAAGCCCTCGATGAAGGCTGGCTGCCGATTCGTGAAGTGGCCCGGCAGACCGGGGTCAACGCCGTCACCTTGCGCGCCTGGGAACGGCGTTACGGTTTGATCGTGCCGCAACGCACGCCGAAAGGGCATCGGCTGTTCAGCGCCGAACACGTACAACGCATCCTGACGATCCTCACCTGGCTCAATCGCGGCGTGGCCGTCAGCCAGGTCAAGCAACTGCTCGACACCCCGCAAGCCTTTAGCGAAACAGTCGAAAACGATTGGCAGGTGCTGTGCAAAACGCTGCTGCAAGCGGTCACTTCGCTCAACGAACGCACCCTCGATGACACCGTCAACCAGGCGATCGCGTTGTACCCGCCACGGACCTTGTGCGAACAACTGCTGATGCCGTTGCTCGCCGAACTTGAACAACGCTGGCAGGGCCAGTTTGGCGCGCAGATGGAGCGCGTGTTTTTTCACTCCTGGTTACGCAGCAAATTCGGCGCGCGCATCTACCATAACAATCGTCAGTTGCGCACCGCACCGCTGCTGTTGATCAATCACTCCGACCTGCCGCTGGAACCACATCTGTGGCTCACCGCGTGGTTGATCAGCAGTGCCGATTGCCCGGTGGAAGTGTTCGACTGGCCGCTGCCGGCGGGCGAGCTCGCACTGGCGGTCGATCACCTGCAAGCCCGCGGTGTACTGCTGTATTCCAGCAAAGCCATGAACCTTTCGCAGCTGCCGAAACTTTTCAACGGCGTCAGTTGCCCAAAAATGATTGCCGGACCAACGGTGTGCATCCACCACGCCGAGTTGTCCGTAAAAACTACAGAGATTGCTGAATTGTTCCTGGCCGAAGATCCGTTATCGGCGCATCAGGACCTGGTTCAGCGCGGGCTTGTTTAAATGAATCGTACGGACACCATCATGCAATTGATCTGGCTGCGCAGCGACTTGCGCCTACATGACAACACCGCCCTCTCGGCCGCCGCTTCCCGGGGTCCGAGCGTGGCGGTGTACTTGTTGAGCCCGGAACAATGGCGCCAGCATGACGACGCGCCGTGCAAAGTGGATTTCTGGCTGCGCAACCTCCGCGAACTGAGCCGCGCACTCGGCGAGTTGAACATCCCGTTGCTCATCCGCACGGCCTCTCGTTGGGATGAAGCGCCGAAGGTTTTGCTCGATCTGTGCCAGCAGTTGAAGATCGACGCGGTGCACGTCAACGAGGAGTACGGCATTCACGAAAGCCGTCGTGATGCGGCGGTGGCCGAAGCACTGATAACCAAAGGCATCGACTTTTATAGCTACCTCGATCAGTTGCTGTTCAAGCCCGGCACCGTGCTGACCAAGACCGGCACGTACTTCCAGGTCTTCAGTCAGTTCCGCAAGGTTTGCTACGACCGCCTGCACAGCTCGCTGCCGAATCTGGTGAGCGCGCCAATGGCTCAATCGCGGCTGACCGTCAACAGCGATGAAATCCCCTCAAGCGTTGCAGGCTTCGACACGCCGAGCGATACCTTGCGCGCGCTCTGGCCCGCCGGTGAAACCGAAGCCCGACGCCGTCTCGACACCTTCGCCGATGCGCAGATCGACTACTACAAAAGTGAGCGCGACTTCCCGGGCAAACCCGGCACCAGTCAGCTCTCGGCCTACCTCGCGGCCGGCGTCATTTCCCCGCGCCAATGCTTGCACGCCGCCCTGCAAAGCAATCAGGGCGAGTTCGAAAGCGGCAAAGTCGGCGCCGTCACCTGGATCAACGAATTGCTGTGGCGCGAGTTCTACAAACACATTCTGGTGGGCTACCCACGCGTCTCCCGCCACCGCGCCTTCCGCCCGGAAACCGAAGCCCTGGCCTGGCGCGATGCCCCCGATGAACTGGCGGCCTGGCAAGAAGCGCGTACCGGCCTGCCGATCATCGACGCCGCGATGCGCCAACTGCTCGAAACCGGCTGGATGCACAACCGCTTGCGCATGGTCGTGGCGATGTTCCTCACCAAGAATCTGCTGATCGACTGGCGTGAAGGCGAACGTTTTTTCATGCGGCACCTGATCGATGGCGACCTCGCGGCGAACAACGGCGGCTGGCAGTGGAGTTCGTCCACCGGCACCGACTCGGCGCCCTACTTCCGGATTTTCAACCCGCTCAGCCAATCGGAAAAATTCGACAGCGAAGGCCTGTTCATCAAGCACTGGCTGCCGGAGCTGGCCGGGCTGAACAAGAAAGACGTGCACAACCCGGCGAACCTCGGTGGCTTGTTCGGGGTGGCAGGTTATCCGTCGCCAATCGTCAATCTAAGTACGAGTCGCGCCCGCGCGCTGACCGCGTTCAAAAACCTGCCATCGCGACAAAATGCCGGAGGCGGTTATGAGTGATTTTCTGCGGCGCTTCGCCCGGCAGTTTGGCGAACTCAACAAAGACAACCTGCAACGCCTGAATGAGCTGTACACCACCGACGTGCACTTCACCGATCCGCTGCACGACGTACAGGGCATCGGGCAGTTGCGCAGCTATTTCAGTGAGCTCTACGCCAACGTCAGCGAGCTGCGTTTTGATTTTCATGGCTTCGATCAGATCGGCGAAGGCGAAGGTTATCTGCGCTGGGTCATGAGCTACCGCCATCCACGCCTCGCCGGCGGGGGCTTGATTCGGGTGGATGGCTGCTCGCACCTGCTCTGGCGTGACAAGGTTTATCGCCACCGGGATTACTTCGATGCCGGGGCACTGCTTTACGAACATGTACCCGTATTGGGTCGGGCAATCGCCTGGTTGAAAAGGAGAATGGGATGAGTCTTACACCTCCACGACGATATTGGCTGACCGGGGCCAGCAGCGGCATTGGCGCCGCGCTGGCCGAGGAAATTCTAAAAACCGGCGCCCATCTGGCGGTCAGTTCACGCTCGCTGCCGCCGCTGAAAGTCTTGTCGCAACGCTATCCCGGCCAAGTGCTGGTGGTGGCGGGTGATCTGACCAACAGCCAGACCGTACGCGAAATCGGCGAGCAAATCGCACATGACTGGGGCTCGCTGGATACGGTGATTCTCAATGCCGGCACCTGCGAATACGTCGACGTTCAGCAGTTCGATTCGTCGCTTATCGAGCACGTGGTGCGCACCAATCTGCTGGCCAGCAGTTACTGCATCGAAGCGGCGCTGCCGCTGTTGCGCAAAGGCCTCGCGCCGCATCTGGTGGGCGTCGCCAGTTCGGTGACTTACCTGCCGCTGCCACGGGCGGAGGCGTATGGCGCGTCGAAGGCCGGGCTGCGTTATCTGTTCGAATCGTTGCGCATTGACCTCGCGCCCGAAGGCATCGAAGTCACCGTGGTCAGCCCGGGGTTCGTCGACACACCGCTGACGGCGAAGAACGACTTCCCGATGCCGCTCAGTTGGCCGGTGGGCAAAGCGGCGCGACACATCTTCACCAAACTGAAGCATCGGCCGCTGGAGATCGCGTTCCCGGCGCTGTTCATGGCGGCGCTCTGGCCGCTGTCGAAAATGCCCAACCGGGTGAAGCTCGCCATCGGCAAACGCATGGTGCGCAGCAGTCCGCCGATCAAGGACGTGCCGTGAACATCGCCATCATCGGCAGCGGCATCTCGGGGCTGACCAGCGCTTACCTGCTGAATCGCAGCCACGAGATCGCCCTGTTCGAGGCCGGCGACCGGGTCGGTGGTCATACCCACACCGTGGACGTGAAGGTCGATGGCGAGGGCTATGCCGTGGACACCGGTTTCATTGTGTTCAACGACTGGACCTACCCGAATTTCATTCGCCTGCTGGGCCAGATCGGCGTCGGTTTCAAAGCGACAGAGATGAGTTTCTCGGTCACCGACCCGGACAGCGGCCTCGAGTACAACGGCAACAACCTCAACAGCCTGTTCGCTCAGCGCCGCAATCTGCTGTCGCCGAGGTTCTGGGGCATGCTGCGGGACATTCTGCGCTTCAACAAGCGCGCTCAGTCCGACCTGTCCGAGGGCCGGATCGCGGCGGACACCACGCTCGATGAATACCTCAAGGCCGGCGGTTACGGAGAACGGTTCATCCTGCATTACATCGTGCCGATGGGCGCGGCGATCTGGTCGATGCCGATGGCCCAGATGCTGAATTTTCCGCTGCAATTCTTTGTGCGGTTTTTCAAGAATCACGGTTTGCTGTCAGTCAACAATCGCCCGCAATGGCGGGTGATCGAGGGCGGTTCGAGTGCGTACATCGCACCGTTGACCGCGACCTTCAAGCAAAAGATCCGCCTCAACTGTCCCGTGATACGAGTCGAGCGCGATGCCGATGGTGTCGTGATCCACAGCAGCGCCGGCAGCGAACGCTTCGACAAAGTGGTGTTCGCCTGCCACAGCGATCAGGCGCTGAAACTGCTGGCCAAACCGAGCGAAGCCGAAGTGTCGATCCTCGGCGCCCTGCCCTATGCCGACAACGAAGTGGTGCTGCACACCGACACGCGCCTGCTGCCGTCGCGCACACTCGCCTGGGCCAGTTGGAATTACCGCCTCGGCGGTGCCGGCCATACGCTGGCCGCGGTCACCTACGACATGAACATTCTGCAAGGCATCCAGAGCGACACCACGTTCTGCGTCAGCCTCAACCAGAGCGCCGGCATCAGCCCGTCCATGGTGCTCGGCCGATTCACCTACGCCCATCCGCAGTACAGCCTGGCGGCAGTGGCCGCACAGGCGCGCTGGGAAGAATTGAACGGCGCGCAACACAGTTTTTATTGCGGCGCCTACTGGGCCAACGGTTTCCATGAAGACGGCGTGGTCAGCGCGTTGCGCGTGGCCCGCTCGTTCGGGGAAGTGCTGTGAACAGCGCCCTCTACAGCGGCTGGATCGCCCATCGGCGGTTTGCCCCAAGGCGCCATGAATTCCGTTACCGGATCGGCCTGCTGTACCTCGATCTCGACGAACAGGACGCCGTGCTCGGGCTATCGCCACTGTCGGGCTATCGCCGTTTCTCGCCGTTTTCGTTTCGCGAAAGCGACTACCTCAAAGCCTACACCGGCAACGGCATACGCCTGATCGACGCGGTGCGCGAACAGGTCCGCCAGGCCCTTGGTCATGCGCCACAAGGTTCGGTGTGCCTGTTGACCCAGCCTCGCAGTTGGGGCCTGGCGTTCAACCCGGTGAGTTTTTTCTATTGTTACGAAGCCGACGGCCAACTGGCGGCGATCCTTGCCGAAGTCACCAATACCCCGTGGCGCGAGCGTTATCACTACGTGCTGCCGGCCAGGACGCCGGAGGACCTGCGCGATTTCCATCAGCATTTCGCCGTGGCCAAGGCTTTTCATGTGTCGCCGTTTCTGCCACGCGATCTCGAACACCGCATGAGCTTCAGCCCCGTCGCGAAAAAGCTCGGCGTGCACATGGCCGACTGGCAGGGCGAGCTGAAGCTGTTCGACGCCACGCTCAACCTGAAACGCGAAGACTTGAGTCGCGCCAGCCTGCACCGTTACTTGCGGCGCTTTCCGTGGATGACCGCGAAAACCTGTCTGGCGATTTATTGGCAAGCCCTGCGCCTGCTGCTCAAACGCGCGCCGATATTTGCTCATCAAGCTGCCGATGGCAGCTTTCAAACCGCCACCGTTCCGCCCAAGGATCGCCGCCATGAAATCCTCTAGTGTCTCGGCCAAAGCCACACCGCGACGCACCAATGGTCTGACCGGGACGTTGCTGCGTCGCGGTGTGCTGCGGCAACTGGCGCACCTCAAACACGGGCAACTGGTGGTCGTCGAGGACGGCGAGCGGCATGTCTTCGGCACCGCTGGCAGCCATTTGCTGGGGGAGATTCACATCCTCGATGCCGCAGCGTGGGGACTGGTGGCGAGCAACGGTTCGATCGGCGCGGGCGAGGCGTTTATCCACGGTTACTGGAGTTCGCCGGACCTCACGGCGGTGGTTCGCGTGTTCGTCAGCAACCTGGAAGTGCTGGATGCGCTGGAAGGCGGTCTGGCGAAACTCGGCCGGCCGTTCGTTCAAGGGTTGCACTGGCTCAACCGCAACACACGCAAGGGCTCGCAGAAAAACATCGCCGCGCACTACGACCTCGGCAACGACCTGTTCGAACAGTTTCTCGACCCGACCATGATGTATTCCGCGGCACAATTCCTGAGTCCCGAGGACAGCCTGGAACAGGCTCAGCTGAACAAACTGGAACGGATCTGCCAGAAACTCGACCTCAAACCAAGCGATCACCTGCTGGAAATCGGCACCGGCTGGGGCAGCATGGCGCTGTACGCGGCGCAGCACTATGGCTGCAAAGTCACCACCACCACGCTGTCCAGGGAGCAGTACGCCTTTACCGCGCAACGGATCGACGCCCTCGGGTTGCAAGACCAGGTCACGTTGTTGCCCAAGGATTACCGCGACCTCACCGGGCAGTACGACAAACTGGTGTCGATCGAGATGATCGAAGCAGTGGGCCATCGCTTTCTGCCGACCTATTTCAAGCAGTGCGCGCACTTGCTCAAGAGCAATGGCTTGATGCTGTTGCAGGCGATCACCATCCGCGAGCAGCGCTACGAGCAGGCCAAGGGCAGCGTCGATTTCATTCAGCGCTACATCTTCCCCGGCGGCGCCCTGCCCTGCGTGCAGAAAATGCTCGAGATCGTCAGCCGCGACACCGACATGAACTTGCTGCACATGGAGGATTTCGGCCTGCACTACGCACGAACCTTGCGCCTGTGGCATGAAAACTTTCGCCGCGCCCAAGGTCGCTTGAGCGAATTGGGCTACGACGATTATTTCCTGCGGCTGTGGGAGTTTTACCTGTGCTACTGCGAAGGTGGTTTCCTGGAGCGCACCATCGGCACCGCGCAGTTACTGCTGGCCAAACCTTCGGCGATCACCGCGCCGCTGCTCGGCCGCTTCGATGCTTGAACGCTTGGCCAACGCTGCGCTGTTCCAGCTCGGCTGGCTTGCCTGCGTGATAGGCGGCGACAGTTTGTGGTTGTTGGTGGCGCTGGGCGCGTTGGTGATTCATCTGCTGTGGATAAGTCGTTGGGCGGACGAAGGCCGGCTGATTCTCAGCGTGGTTTTGCTGGGCACGACCGTCGACAGTTCATTGCACTGGCTGGGGGTGTTCGAGTTCAACGATGTCGCGCCGCTGATTCCTCTATGGCTGATGCTGTTATGGGCGCTGCTGGCAACGACGTTGCGCCATTGCCTGCAATGGACCGCAACGCCCTGGTGGCTGGGCAGCCTGCTGGGCGCCGTGGGTGGACCGTTGTCGTATTACGCGGGAGGAGAACTGGCCGGGGTGAAATTCCCTTACGGCCAAGTACCGACGCTGATCGGCATCGGATTACTCTGGGCGCTGCTGTTTCCCACGCTGCATTTCATGGCCCAGCGGTTGGCGGCGTCCGACACCCACGGTTGAGCGTCCGTCAGGCCTTTCACACAGCGCCGACCGACTGACTTACACTGCGCGCCATGAAGACCATTCCCCACACACAAATCGCCGAGCCGGCGGTCACCTGCTCGACCTGCGCAGCCTGCTGCTGCCAGCTCGAAGTCATGCTGATCACCGACACGGGGGTGCCCGAACGTTTTATCGATACCGATGATTGGGGTGGGGAAGTCATGCTGCGTCTGGATGACGGCTGGTGTGCCGCGCTGGATCGCAACAGCATGATGTGCACGATCTACGAAAAACGCCCGCTGATCTGCCGGGAATTCGAGATGGGCGCACCGGAGTGCATCGATGAGCGCCAGGGGATTACCACGGCGTATCGTTAGTTTAGAGATGTGTTGTCTGGTCTGACGCCTTCGCGGGCAAGTCGGATCGCCGCATCGCTCGCTCCTACAGGTTTTGCGGTATGTCGTAACGGTGAATACGACATGAAACCTGTAGGAGCGAGCGATGCGGCGATCCGACTTGCCCGCGAAGCTTTTAGCGTTACAACGGCATCGTGTAGTGCAGCGCGTAGCTTTCTACACCGTTGTTCGGGCTACTGAGCCCGGCATTGGAATAGTGCGTTGCACGAATCCCGACTTCGTGCCCGCCCGCAAAACGCAGGCCGAAGCCGAACCGGTCTTCGAACTGAAAAGCACTGCCGAGGTTATTGTTTTCGACTTCGGTATTGGCGAACAACGCCACGCCAACCCCGAGTTCTACATAGGGTTTGACGTTCTGACCGGCAAACTCATAAACAAACACCGGCGAGAACGACAGGCTGTGGTTGCTGGAGGTCTTGTCGCCGTCCCAATAGGTGTAGGCACCACTCCAGTAACCGGTCAAACGACCGACATCACTCTGCAGCCAGCTCTTGTCCCAATCGAATTGCATGCCCAATCGATAGGTCATGGTCGACTCGCTGGTCTCGCCAACCGCGAACTCCACGCCTGCCGCCTGTGCGGTAAAACTGTGCCCCATCAGTGCAGCCGCAATCGCGGCCAAGCAGAATAGTCGCTTCATAGAAACATCCTTTTCCGTACGATTTCGTATTGTTTTTTTGTTGCTTACCGCTATAGAAGTCGACGTTTAATCAGAAGTTCACCCCAATTATTCGTTTGCCGCTGGATTTTGTTTATCCCTTGAAGCTTTGCACAACGCCAGCGGTATTCCACAGGATTGGCAAGATATTTGCGAAATGTTCCGGATCGGCACTCGTCCAGAATTGCGCTGCGCGAGCAGGCCCGTCAGCGAGCAATTCGCGCTCGGCCAACAAACGTTGAAGCTGACGTGCCACCGCGGCCCCTGTGTCGATCAGGCTGATGTCCTCAGGGATCATCTGCTTAAGCAACGGCTTTAGGAAGGGATAATGCGTGCAGCCGAGAATTATCGTGTCGCAGCCGGCGGCGAGCAGCGGCCCGACATACCTGGCAAGCAACTCACGCAGGGCGGGACTGCGCAAATCGCCGTTTTCAATCAACTCCACCAGCCCCGGGCACGGCTGAGTGATCACCCGTACATCAGTGGCGAAGCGGTCGAGTAACGCGGCGAATTTGGCACTCTGCAAGGTGCCGGTGGTGGCGAGCACACCGACCACTCCGCTGCGGGTAGCGGCTGCAGCCGGCTTGACCGCGGGCTCCATGCCGACGATGGGCCAGTCTGGATAATCGCGCCGCAAATCCGCAACGCCGGCGACCGTTGCCGTGTTGCAGGCCAGCACCAGGGCCTTGGCGCCCTGCTGCTGAAAGAAATCGGCCATCACGCTGCAACGCTGCTGGATGAATTCCGGGGTTTTCTCGCCGTAGGGAATATTTCCGCAATCGGCGAGGTACAGCAGCGTTTCGTTGGGTAGCAATCGCTGGATCTCGGCCAGCACCGAGAGCCCACCGACACCGGAGTCGAACACGCCAATCGGCGCTTCACGCATGTTTCGGTCCACAGACGCTGCAACCCGGATCACGCTTGACCCGCAGCTCGCGAAAACGCGAACCCAAGGCATCAATCAACAACAACCGTCCCACCAGCGGCTCGCCGAAACCCACCAGCAGTTTCATCGCCTCCAGCGCCTGGAGGCTGCCGACCAGCCCAACCAGCGGACCGACGACGCCGGCTTCACTGCACGTCAGTTCGGCTTCGCTGCCGTGCCCATATAAACAGTGGTAGCACGGACTTTCCGGGCGACGCGGGTCGAACACCGACAATTGCCCTTCGAGGCGAATCGCCGCGCCACTGACCAACGGCTTGCCCGCGACCACGCATGCGGCGTTGACCGCTTCGCGGGTGGAAAAATTGTCGGAGCAGTCCAGCACCAGATCCACGGCGGCAACCGCTGCCGCCAAAGAATCTTCGTCCAGCGCAGTGCGATGGGCGACTAAGGTGATCTCGGGGTTGATTGCGCTCAGTCGGCGAATGGCCGAATCGACCTTGGTCTGACCGACGCTGTCGGTGTCGTGAACGATCTGGCGTTGCAGGTTGGTCAGGTCGACGGTGTCGAAGTCCGCCAGATGCAGCTCACCGACGCCAGCCGCGGCGAGGTAAAGCGCAACCGGTGAACCGAGACCGCCAAGACCGACGATCAATACGCGGCTTTCTTTCAGTCGCAACTGACCGTCGATGTCGACGTGCTGCAACAGAATCTGCCGACTGTAGCGCAACAATTCCTGATCATTCAGCACGGCAGGCGCCCCAGGCTGATCCGTTGGTGACCGCCCAGATCGGTGCGGCTGTGGACTTCTGCAAAGCCGCGGGTCTGTAGCAGATCGCGCACGGCCTCGGCTTGATCATAACCGTGTTCGAGCATCAACCAGCCGCCCGCTTCCAGGTAATCCGGCGCCTGGTCGACGATCAGGCGCAAATCGTCGAGCCCGTCGATACCCGCTACCAAAGCGCTCGCCGGCTCGAAACGCACATCGCCTTCCACCAGATGAGGATCGGTCGAAGCAATATAAGGTGGATTGCTGATGATCAGCTGAAAACGCTGACCTTCCAGCGCGCTGAACCAATGGCTGCTCAGCACGGTGGCATTGTTCAGGTGCAGGCGCTGACGATTGCGCTCGGCCAGGGCCACGGCTTCAAGCACGCGATCCACGGCAGTGACGCTCCACGCCGGACGTTCACTGGCCAGGGCCAGGGCGATGGCGCCGCTGCCGGTGCCAAGATCGAGGACCTTGGCGGATGTGCCGGGCAACAATTCCAGCGCGGCCTCCACCAGCAATTCGGTGTCCGGGCGCGGGATCAGCGTGTGCGGCGCGACTTCCAGATCGAGTTTCCAGAACCCTTGCTGGCCGAGAATGTACGCCACCGGCTCTCCGCCACGACGGCGTTGCAGGTACTCGGCAAATTTCAGCGCGGCATCGCTCGGAACGATGCGCTCCGGCCAGGTGTGCAGAAAACTGCGGGACTTGCCCAGCGCCGCCGCCAGCAGCAATTCGGCATCCAGACGCGCCGTCGGCGAGTCGGGTAAATCAGCGGCGCGCAACAGACTGGCAATGATCGTCATTCGATGGCCGCCAGTTGGTCAGCTTGATACTCGGCCAGCAACGGCTCGATCACCGCATCGACACCGCCCGCGAGGATTTCATCGAGGGAATACAGCGTCAGGTTGACCCGGTGATCGGTGACCCGGCCCTGGGCAAAGTTATAGGTACGGATCCGCTCCGAGCGATCCCCCGAACCCACCAGCAATTTACGCTCGCTGGCGATGGCATTGGCGGCGGCGCTGGTCTGCTGATCATTGAGTTTGGCCGACAACCAGGACATCGCCCGGGCGCGGTTCTTGTGCTGGGAACGTTCTTCCTGGCACTCGACGACGATACCGGACGGCAAGTGCGTGATGCGGATCGCCGAGTCGGTCTTGTTGACGTGCTGACCACCGGCGCCGGAGGAACGATACGTGTCGACCCGCAAATCCGCCGGGTTGATCTCGATCGCTTCCTGTTCGTCCGGCTCGGGCAACACTGCCACGGTGCAGGCGGATGTATGGATGCGCCCCTGGGATTCAGTGGCCGGAACCCGTTGCACGCGGTGCGCGCCGGATTCGAATTTCAGCTTGCCGTAGACGTTGTCGCCTTCAACCCGCGCGATGACTTCTTTATAGCCGCCGTGCTCGCCGATGTTCTCCGAGAGAATTTCCACCCGCCAGCCACGCCGCTCTGCGTAACGCGAATACATGCGGAACAGGTCGCCGGAGAAAATCGCCGCCTCGTCACCGCCGGTGCCGGCACGGATTTCGAGAAACACGTTGCGCCCGTCGTTCGGGTCCTTGGGCAGCAAAAGCCGTTGCAGGCTGGCTTCGATCTCGATCAGTTGCTCCTTGGCTTCGCGAACTTCTTCCACGGCCATTTCGCGCATGTCCGGGTCGCTGTCCTTGAGCAGGGCCTGGGCGCCTTCGAGGTCGCTTTGCACCTTGAGCAACTGTTTATAGGTGTCGACAATCGGCTCGACTTCCGCGTACTCCTTGGAATAGGCGCGGAATTTGTTCTGATCGGAAATGACCTCGCCATCGCCAAGCAAGGCGGTCAATTCCTCGAAACGGTCCTGGAGGATGTCCAGCTTATTGAGCAGTGACACTTTCATTGCGGTTTTTTATCCGAAAAGCTATCCGATGAGCCCTCACCGAGGGCAAAGAGTTCCTGGGCCATGGCCAGTGCGTCGAGGCGACCTTCGGCAGAGAGCTTTTTCAACTGCACGCTCGGTGCGTGCAAGAGTTTGTTGGTCAAGCCACGCGCCAATTGCACCAGCACGTCTTCGGCGCTGCTGCCGTTGGCCAGCATCCGTTGGGCCTTCTGCAGTTCTTCGTCACGCATGCGCTCGCTTTGTTGGCGATAGGCCTTGAGCACATCCACCGCCGCCAGTTCGCGCAGGCGGATCATGAAATCTTCGGCGCCCACCGAAACCATCTCTTCCGCCGCTTGCGCAGCGCCCTGACGGCTCTTGAGGTTTTCGGCGACCACTTCGTGGAGATCGTCGACGCTATAAAGGTAAACGTCGTCCAACTCGCCGACTTCAGGCTCGATATCGCGCGGTACGGCGATGTCCACCATGAAGATCGGCTTGTGCTTGCGCAGCTTCAAGGCACTTTCCACCGCGCCTTTACCGAGGATCGGCAACTGGCTGGCGGTGGAACTGATGACGATGTCGCTGCGCACCAGTTCGGCCGGGATGTCCGAGAGCAACACGGCATGGGCGCCAAACTGTTCGGCCAGAATGCTCGCGCGTTCCAGGGTGCGGTTGGCGACGACAATGCGTTTTACGCCGAGCTCATGCAGATGACGGGCGACCAGGGTGATGGTCTCGCCGGCGCCGATCAGCAAGGCCTGGCTGCGTTGCAAGTCACTGAAAATCTGTTTCGCCAGACTGACCGCGGCAAACGCCACGGACACCGGGTTTTCGCCGATGGCGGTATCGGTGCGCACTTGCTTGGCCGCATTGAACGTCGCCTGAAACAGACGCCCGAGCAACGGACCGATGGTGCCAGCCTCGCGGGCCACGGCGTAACACGATTTCATCTGGCCGAGAATCTGCGGTTCGCCCAACACCAGCGAATCGAGCCCGGAGGCGACCCGCATCATGTGACGAACTGCCGCATCATCTTCATGCACATAAGCGCTCGCGCGCAGCTCGTCGAGGCTCAAATGGTGATAATCGGCCAGCCAGCGCAGCACGATGTCAGCCGAAAGGTGATCCTGTTCTATATAGAGTTCACTGCGATTGCAGGTGGAGAGGATCGCAGCTTCGCGGCTGTCGGTGAGTCGGCAGAGCTGCTGCAAGGCCTCAACCAGCTGCTCAGGGGTAAAGGCCACGCGCTCGCGGACGTCTACTGAAGCAGTCTTGTGGTTAATACCGAGTGCAAGGAAGGCCATTCAAGGTCGCTGATGGTGACGTGAAGCCGGCAATTGTCCTACTTCGACAGAGCCAGAACAACTACCGCTGACTATTGTCCTGGTAGCTTGCGCTTATAAAGGCTTTCTGTAGGAGCGAGCTTGCTCGCGATGGTCGTTAACGATAACGCGGGTTTTCTGGATAAACGCGTCGCCCTCAGGTTCTTCGCGAGCAAGCTCGCTCCTACAGGTTATGTTTGGCCGAAGGCTTGTGTCATGATGATCCGACCGCAGGTTAGTCGTCCTCTTCCTATATGAATAGATCTTCCGCGTTGCTCCTCGCTTTTGTCTTCCTCAGCGGCTGCCAGGCTATGGCGCCCGTTTCGCCGGACGGTACGCCGCCGGTCGAAGACAGCACTCCGGCCCCTGAAAAGCCCAAGGTTTACAGCTCATTCAGTGAAGAAACCGTCTTCAGTCTGTTGAGCGCCGAACTGGCTGGCCAACGCAATCGTTTCGACATTGCGCTGGACAACTACGTGACCCAGGCCATCAATACCCAGGATCCGGGCATCTCCGAGCGGGCGTTTCGCATCGCCGAGTACCTGGGCGCCGACCAGGCCGCCCTGGACACCGCGCTGATCTGGGCGAAAAACGCCCCGGACGACCTCGAGGCGCAACGGGCTGCCGCCGTGCAACTGGCGCGCGCCGGGCGCTATGACGACTCCATGGTGTATATGGAGAAAGTCCTGCAAGGCAAGGGCGACACGCATTTCGACTTCCTTGCCCTGTCCGCGGCCGATACCGATCAGGAAACCCGCAACGGCCTGATGAAAAGTTTTGACCGTTTATTGCAGCGCCATCCGCAAAACAGCCAGCTGCTTTTCGGCAAGGCCTTGTTGATGCAACAGGACGGCGACAGCAAAGGCGCGCTGGCCTTGCTGGAAGACAACCCGCCGGACGACGGTGAAATCGCCCCGATTCTGCTGCGCGCACGCTTGCTGCAAACCCTCGATCGCGGCGATGAAGCGTTGCCGCTGCTGCAAAAAAGCATCAAGAAGTACCCGGACGACAAGCGCCTGCGCCTGACGTACGCCCGCATGCTGGTCGAACAGGACCGCATGGACGACGCCAAAGCCGAGTTCTCGAGCCTGGTTCAGCAATACCCGGAAGACGACGAACTGCGATATTCCCTGGCGCTGGTGTGCCTGGAAGCCAAGGCCTGGGACGAGGCCAAGGGTTACCTCGAAGACCTGATCGCCCGGGAAAACCATGTCGACTCGGCCCATCTGAACCTTGGTCGCATCGCTGAAGAGCGCAACGATCCCCAGGGTGCACTGATCGAGTACGCCCAGGTCCGCCCGGGCAACGATTACCTGCCGGCGCAATTGCGTCAGGCCGATATCCTGATGAACAACGGCAAGACCGCCGAAGCGCAAAGCCGTCTGGCGAGCGAACGCGATGAGCAGCCCGATTATGCGATTCAGCTGTATCTGATCGAAGCCGAAACGCTGTCCGCCAATAAACAGGGGGACAAGGCCTGGAATGTTTTACACAAGGCCTTGCAGCAATACCCGGACGATCTGAATCTGCTGTACACCCGCGCCATGCAGGCGGAAAAACGCAACGACCTGGCGCAGATGGAAAAAGACCTGCGCCTGATCATCAAGCGCGACCCGGACAACGCGATGGCGCTGAACGCCCTCGGTTACACCCTGTCCGATCGCACGACGCGTTACGCGGAAGCCAAGGCCCTGATCGAACAGGCGCACCAGATCACCCCGGAAGACCCGGCGGTACTCGACAGCCTCGGCTGGGTGAATTTCCGCCTGGGCAATCTCGATGAAGCCGAGCGATATCTGCGCCAGGCACTGGATCGCTTCCCCGATCAGGAAGTCGCGGCTCACCTGGGTGAAGTCCTGTGGGCCAATGGCAAGCAACGGGAAGCCAAGCAAATCTGGGGCAAGTTCCTCAAGGCACAACCCGACAGCCCAATCCTGCGCGGCACCATCAAGCGCCTGACCGGATCAGAGACTCTTTAAAATCATGTTTTTGCGCCACTTCATCGTTTTCAGTTTTATCGCCCTGCTCGCCGGTTGCGCGGGCTTCGGTGCCCGCGAATCGGTTCAGGGCCAGGGCGACGCCGGCCTATGGCGCATTCACAAAGAGCAACTGACCAGCCTCGACGGCTGGCAGATCAACGGCAAGATCGGCATCCGCGCGCCAAAAGACTCGGGCAGCGGCACACTGTTCTGGCTGCAGCGCCAGTCGTATTACGACATTCGCCTTTCGGGCCCTCTGGGTCGTGGCGCCGCACGCCTGACCGGACACCCCGGAAAGGTCTCGCTGGAAGTCGCCAATCAGGGACGCTATGAAGCGCCGACGCCGGAAGTGCTGCTTGAAGAACAGCTCGGCTGGAAACTGCCGGTGTCGCATCTCGCCTGGTGGGTCCGCGGACTCCCGGCGCCGGACAGCAAAAGTCGCCTGACACTCGATGCCGACAGCCGCCTGGCCAATCTGGATCAGGATGGCTGGCAGGTCGAATACCTGAGTTATGCCGAGCAAAACGGCTTCTGGCTGCCCGAGCGGATCAAACTGCATGGCACCGACCTTGACGTCACGCTGGTGATCAAGGAATGGCAACCTCGCAAACTGGGGCAATGAACATGACGGCCCCACGCTTGACGTTGCCCTCCCCGGCCAAACTCAATCTGATGCTGCACATCCTCGGCCGCCGTGAAGACGGTTACCACGAGTTGCAGACGATTTTTCAGTTTCTCGACTACGGCGATGAAATCACCTTCGCTGTGCGCGACGACGGTGTAATCCGACTGCACACTGAATTCGACGGTGTGCCTCACGACAGCAATCTGATTGTTCGAGCCGCGAAAAAACTTCAGGAGCAATCCGGTTGTTCGCTCGGCATCGACATCTGGATCGAAAAAATTCTGCCCATGGGCGGTGGCATCGGTGGCGGCAGTTCAAATGCCGCGACGACTTTGCTCGGCCTGAATCATCTCTGGCAACTGGGCTGGAATGAGGATCGGCTGGCCGCACTGGGCCTGACGCTGGGCGCCGACGTCCCGGTTTTCGTGCGTGGCCACGCGGCTTTTGCCGAGGGCGTGGGGGAGAAACTGACCCCTGTAGACCCCGAAGAACCGTGGTATCTCGTGCTTGTGCCGCAAGTATCTGTAAGTACAGCAGAAATTTTTTCAGATCCACTGTTGACACGTAACTCTCCTCCCATTAAAGTGCGCCCCGTTCCCAAGGGAAACAGTCGAAATGACTGCTTACCGGTGGTAGCAAGGCGTTATCCAGATGTACGTAACGCATTGAATTTGTTAGGTAAATTTACCGAAGCAAAACTCACCGGAACTGGAAGTTGTGTGTTTGGGGGCTTCCCAAGCAAAGCTGAAGCTGATAAAGTCTCGGCCCTTCTTACAGAGACCCTTACAGGGTTTGTAGCAAAAGGAAGCAACGTTTCGATGTTGCATCGCAAGCTGCAAAGTCTGCTCTAAAGGAACCGAATACTGGGTATTCGTTGCAACAGATACAGGGGCGTCGCCAAGCGGTAAGGCAGCAGGTTTTGATCCTGCCATGCGTTGGTTCGAATCCAGCCGCCCCTGCCATTTTCTATACTCATCCAGGTTACCCTCAGCCTCTAGGTACTGCGCGTGTCCAAGATGATGGTCTTTACGGGGAATGCTAACCCCGATCTGGCTCGGCGTGTCGTACGTCAGCTGCATATCCCTCTCGGTGACATCTCTGTCGGCAAGTTCTCCGACGGCGAAATTACTGCCGAGATCAATGAAAACGTCCGCGGTAAAGATGTCTTCATTATTCAGCCGACTTGCGCTCCGACCAACGATAACCTGATGGAACTGGTAGTGATGGCTGATGCCTTCCGCCGCTCCTCGGCTACTCGTATCACTGCTGTTATTCCTTACTTTGGTTATGCCCGTCAGGATCGCCGTCCGCGTTCCGCACGTGTGGCTATCAGCGCGAAAGTCGTTGCTGACATGCTTACCGTAGTCGGCATCGACCGTGTTCTCACGGTTGATCTGCATGCTGACCAGATCCAGGGTTTCTTCGATATTCCGGTAGATAACATCTACGGCTCCCCGGTTCTGGTGGATGACATTGAAGATCAGCGCTTCGAAAACCTGATGATTGTGTCCCCGGACATTGGCGGCGTCGTGCGTGCACGTGCTGTTGCCAAATCCCTGGGCGTGGATCTCGGGATCATCGACAAACGCCGTGAGAAAGCCAATCACTCTGAAGTGATGCATATCATCGGTGATGTCGAAGGGCGTACCTGTATTCTGGTCGATGACATGGTCGATACCGCCGGCACTCTGTGCCACGCGGCAAAGGCTTTGAAAGAGCATGGCGCTGCCAAGGTTTTCGCCTACTGCACACACCCTGTGCTGTCCGGTCGGGCGATCGAAAACATTGAAAATTCCATGCTGGACGAACTGGTGGTGACTAACACCATCCCGTTGTCCGCTGCTGCTCAAGCCTGCTCGCGTATCCGTCAACTGGATATCGCGCCGGTAGTTGCCGAAGCGGTCCGCCGCATCAGCAATGAAGAATCGATCAGCGCGATGTTCCGTTAAGGGCCCTGCCCTTCTCGAACATCTCGTTGACGAAAAGCGCCCCGCCCCGGCATTCCTGTCGGGGCGGGGCTTTTTTGCCCATATCGCCTTTAGCGCTGGTCGCAAACGCTGGGGCGAATGTGGTTATTTTGGAGATACAACATGAACGATTTTACTCTGAATGCTGAAGTGCGTTCCGACCTGGGGAAAGGTGCGAGCCGCCGCCTGCGTCGTCTCGCAAGCCTGGTACCAGCTGTAGTTTACGGTGGCGAAAAAGCCCCTGAATCCATCAGCATGCTGGCTAAAGAAGTTGCCAAACTGCTCGAAAACGAAGCGGCTTACAGCCACATCATCGAGCTGAACGTTGGCGGCACCAAGCAAAACGTAATCATCAAGGCTCTGCAGCGTCACCCGGCCAAAGGCCACGTGATGCACGCTGACTTCGTACGCGTAGTTGCCGGCCAAAAGCTGACCGCTATCGTTCCAGTGCACTTCATCAACGAAGAAGCTCCGGTCAAGAAAGGCGGCGAAATTTCGCACGTTGTTGCTGAAATCGAAGTTTCCTGCCTGCCGAAAGACCTGCCTGAATTCATCGAAGTCGACCTGGCTAACGCCGAAATCGGCTCGATCATTCACCTGTCCGACCTCAAAGCCCCTAAAGGCGTTGAGTTTGTTGCTCTGGCACACGGCGATGACAAGGCTGTTGCCAACGTCCACGCTCCACGTGTTGCTCCAGAAGCTACTGAAGAAGGCGCAGCAGAGTAATTTCACTCTGTTCGCCGGAGTGACCGGAAACATCGCGGACTAGAGCGTAGCGAGAAAGCGGGCGAGAACGCGGAGTTTACATAATGGTAAATGAGCACTTGTCGTCCACTTTCGCCGCACTCCCTGATTGCGGCGATGTTATCCACCACTCCAAGGAAGGGCCCCTATCGTGACTGCCATCAAACTGATCGTTGGCCTGGGAAATCCAGGCGCTGAATACGAACAGACCCGGCATAACGCAGGGGCCCTTTTTGTTGAGCGCATCGCGAACGCACAAGGCGTAAACCTTGTGGCGGATCGCAAATATTTCGGCCTGACCGGGCGCTATTCGCATCAGGGTCAGGATGTTCGTCTGCTGATTCCCACCACGTACATGAACCGCAGCGGCCAGGCCGTGGCGGCACTTGCCGGCTTCTTTCGCATCAAGCCGGAAGAGATACTTGTGGCGCACGACGAACTCGACCTGCCTCCGGGCGTTGCCAAACTCAAACAGGGCGGCGGCCATGGCGGTCACAACGGGTTGCGCGACATCATCGCGCAACTGGGCAATCAGAATACCTTCTACCGCTTGCGGCTTGGCATTGGCCACCCGGGCGTAGCCAGTATGGTTTCAAATTTCGTCCTGGGTCGTGCGCCACGCGCCGAACAGGAAAAACTCGATGCCAGCATCGACTTTGCCCTCGGCGTGCTGCCGGATATCCTCGCCGGGGAATGGAACCGCGCGATGAAAAACCTGCACAGCCAGAAGGCCTGACTCTACTCCTCGGGGAAAACACCATGGGATTCAATTGCGGCATCGTCGGCCTGCCTAACGTCGGCAAGTCCACCCTGTTCAACGCCCTGACCAAATCCGGGATCGCGGCCGAGAACTTCCCCTTCTGCACCATCGAACCGAACACCGGTATCGTGCCAATGCCGGATCCACGACTGGAAGCCCTGGCGGCCATCGTCAATCCAAAGCGCATCCTGCCGACCACCATGGAATTCGTCGACATCGCGGGCCTCGTTGCCGGCGCCTCGAAAGGTGAAGGCCTGGGCAACAAATTCCTCGCCAACATCCGTGAAACCGATGCCATCGCCCACGTGGTCCGCTGCTTCGAAGACGAGAACGTGATTCACGTCTCCAACAGCGTCGACCCAAAACGTGACATCGAAATCATCGACCTGGAACTGATCTTCGCCGACCTCGACAGCTGCGAGAAGCAACTGCAGAAAGTCGCCCGTAACGCCAAGGGTGGTGACAAGGACGCCGTTGTCCAGAAGGGCCTGTTGGAGCAGTTGATCGCTCACTTCACCCTCGGCAAACCTGCGCGCACCCTGATGAAAAACATGGGTGCCGACGACAAGGCGGTGATCCGTGGCTTCCACCTGCTGACCACCAAGCCGGTCATGTACATCGCCAACGTCGCTGAAGACGGTTTCGAGAACAACCCGCTGCTGGACATCGTCAAAGCCATCGCCGAAGAAGAAGGCGCCATGGTGGTTCCGGTCTGCAACAAGATCGAAGCTGAAATCGCCGAGCTGGAAGACGGCGAAGAAAAAGACATGTTCCTCGAAGCCCTGGGCCTCGAAGAGCCTGGCCTGAACCGCGTGATCCGCGCCGGCTACGAGATGCTGCACCTGCAGACTTATTTCACCGCCGGTGTCGAAGAAGTCCGCGCCTGGACCGTCCGCGTCGGTGCCACCGCACCACAAGCTGCTGGCGTGATCCACACCGACTTCGAAAAAGGCTTCATCCGCGCCGAAGTCATCGCCTATGACGACTTCATCCAGTACAAGGGCGAAGCCGGCACCAAAGAAGCCGGTAAATGGCGTCTGGAAGGCAAGGATTACATCGTTAAAGACGGCGACGTGATGCACTTCCGCTTCAACGTCTAAGTTTTTCAGAACGAAGCACCCGCCCAAGAAAAAGCCGCGTTTGATACGCGGCTTTTTTGTGCCTGAGATCGGGGCGACACCCCGATCCTGTAGGAGCGAGGCTTGCCCGCGAATGCCGTTACGCGGTTTGCCAGGAACACCGCGTCATCGTTCTTCGCGGGCAAGCCTCGCTCCTACAGAGTTACGGTGTTCAGGCCTTTGGGTTCTTGGCAGGAAGATCGCCAACACACCCAACAACGGCAGGAACGAGCACAGGAAGTAAACGTACTCAATGCCGTGCACATCCGCCAGATACCCCAGCAACGCCGCGCCAATCCCGCCGAAACCAAACATCAGCCCAAAGAACACCCCGGCAATCATCCCGACATTCCCCGGTACCAATTCCTGCGCATACACCACGATGGCCGAGAACGCAGAGGCCAGGATGAAGCCGATCACCACGCTGAGAATGCTGGTCCAGAACAGGTCAACATGCGGCAGGATCAGCGTGAACGGCGCAACGCCCAGGATTGAAAACCAGATCACCGCCTTACGCCCGATCTTGTCGCCGATCGGCCCACCGAAGAACGTCCCCGCCGCCACCGCCCCCAGGAACAGGAACAAATGCAGCTGCGAACTGGCCACCGACAGGTCGAATTTCTCGATCAGGTAGAAGGTGAAGTAGCTGGTGAAACTGGCCATGTAGAAGTACTTGGAGAACACCAGCAACCCGAGCACCACCAGCGCACTGATGACCCGGCCCTTCGACAAGCCATGCGTCGCCGCCTGACCTTGCTTGAGCTTGAACAGGTTCAGGTGATTGGCGTACCAGCGGCTGATCCGGTAGAGCACGAACAGCGCAAACACCGCGAACAACCCAAACCATGCCACATGGCCCTGACCGAACGGAATGATGATCGCCGCCGCCAGCAACGGACCGAAAGCGGAGCCCGCGTTACCGCCGACCTGGAAAGTCGATTGCGCCAGGCCAAAGCGGCCACCCGAAGCCAGCCGCGCCACGCGAGACGCTTCCGGGTGAAAGGTCGACGAGCCGATGCCGATCAACCCCGCCGCCAGCAGAATCAATGGAAAGGTGCCGACCACCGACATCATCAAAATGCCGATCAACGTGCACACCGTCCCGGCCGGAAGCAGCCAGGGTTTTGGATGGCGATCGGTGTGGTAACCGACCCACGGCTGCAACAGCGAGGCGGTCAGCTGGAAGGTCAGGGTGATCAGGCCGACCTGGGTGAAGGTCAGGCCATAGTTGGCCTTGAGCATCGGGTAAATCGAAGGCAGCACCGACTGAATCAGGTCGTTGATCAAATGCGCCAGCGCCACGGCGCCGATGATGCGCATGACCAGAGGGCTGCTTTGTGAAGTCGCGAATGCCGGCGTCGCGCCGGTCTGGGCATTGCTGATAGCCATGGGAATTTCCGTACAGCAGATGGGGGCACACGGGCAGGTGCGTCAATGTGCCATTTTTCAGTGCAGCAGCGCCATCCCCTTAGCCAGCTAACGAACTAAATGCCCCCTTCCTGTAGGAGCGAGCTTGCTCGCGATGGTCGTCAATGATGACGCTGGGCATCTGACACACCTCGGCGTTCTTTCGACCATCGCGAGCAAGCTCGCTCCTACAGTCAAGTCCCGGTAATAGCGCAACGCCATGGTCTGAATCTTGCCTTCTTTATCCCCTTCAACGCGGCGCCCTTACAAAGGGCACCGAGAATGGGAAGTTTCGCTACAAAGTCGGCCTACAGAGCTGACGAGGGTGAATTTTCGAGGCCTTTAAAAAGGGCACGAGTCGCGGTCACAACGACCTCGACGCACGCGATTGGTGCGTGGTGTCCAGAGGAGTCATGGGGCATGCAGTTTTTTTTATCTCCGGGGATCGGGTTGCTGGGGCGTTTCGGCTTCGCCCGCAAGTTTCAGCTGTTGTTTCTGCTGTTTATCCTGCCACTCGCGGGCAGCCTGCTGATGATCGGCCAGGACTATCGCGCCAAACTGAACCTGATTTCCGGCGAGCGTGCCGGGGTCCGGCAACTGCTCGCGCTGGATGCGCTGGATAACCTGCTCGCCGCCCAGCGTGACCGCGCCGCGCGCTGGCGTGCCACCGAGACCAATCGCCAGCCGACACCGGCCACTCTTGCGGCGATGGCTGCGTTCGATGCAGTTCAGCCGGCAGTCGCCCAGGCCACCACGGACCTTGGCAACGCGTTGCAAACCGAAGGCGCCGAGGGCGAAACCCTGGCCCGCTATCAAGCCCTGCAAACCGCCCTCAATGGCCTCGACTCGAAAAGCCTGAGCAGCGTCGGCTGGTGGCCGGACGGTTACGATCGTTTCACCAATGCCTTGAGCGCTCTGCAAGCCTTGCGTGAACAGATCGCCATGGACAATCGTCTGACGCTGGCACCATGGCTGGAAACCTACCTGCTGACGCAGATCTCGACACAACACGCGCCGGACCTGATCGAGCGAGTCGGCCGTCTGGCCAGCGTCGGCCAGGCGTCGGTGGTGTCCGGTCAGTTCACGCTGCAAAGCCGTCTGCAACTGCGCGACCTGCGCAGCCGCATCGGCGACGCCCGCGAGCAATTGGTGAAAACCGCCACGCTGCTGGAAGCACGTCTGCCCAGCGCCTTGCAGACCTGGGCCGGGCAATACCATGACAGCCTCAAGCACCTCGATGCAGAGCTGAAAGTCCTTGATGACGGCGTGTTTGGCGGCAGCATCAAACTCAAGCCCGAGGAGTTCGAACGCAGCCTCGACAGCCTGCTCACCGACCTCGCTTCGTTGCGTCAGCAGTCGTTGGTCTCGTTGGATCAGCGTCTGGATTACTACCACGGCTCGGCGATCCGCCAGTTCATTGTGGTGGCGGTGATCTTTGGTTGCCTGCTGCTGGCCGCGTTGTACCTGTTTATCTGCTTGCAGGCCTCGATCCGTCGCAGCGCCAGCGGCATCACACTGCTGGCCGAAGCCCTGCGCGACGGCAATCTGAGCCTGCAAGTGCCGGTTGAGGGTCGCGACGAATTGGCGGCGATCAGCACCGCGCTCAACGTCGCCGTGGTGCAACTGCGCAACAGCCTGTTGGGGGTCGATCACGAAACCCTGCAACTGAGCAACGCGGTGCGCACGCTCAACCATCATTCCAGTGGTGCGTTGGGCGAGGTCGAAGCGCAGCAATTGCAGATCAGTCAGATCGCCGCGGCGGCAACGCAATTGGCCGCCACTTCCCAAGGCGTCGCCCAGAGTTGCGAACAGGCTTCCGGCAGCGCCCAGCACACCCAACGCATTGCTGCCGACAGCAGCCGTGACAGCCAACGCACCACCGCGAGCATTCAGCAGCTCAACCAGCGTTTGAACGACACGGCGGCGGCACTCGGACGGGTCAGCGAACAAGGCCAGCAGATTCAACTGGTGGTCGACACCATTCGCGGGGTCGCCGAGCAGACCAACCTGTTGGCGCTCAACGCGGCCATCGAAGCCGCTCGTGCGGGTGAACAGGGTCGAGGCTTTGCGGTGGTGGCCGATGAAGTGCGCAGCCTGTCGCAACGCACCCAATCGTCCACTGCGCAGATCGCCGGCACCGTCGACAGCCTGCGTAACACAGTGAATGAAGCCGTGAGCCTGATGGAAGCCGCCTGCGGCCAGGCGCAATCCGATGCGCAAGCGGTCACCGGCCTCGGCGAGCGACTAGGGGAAATCGCCAGCGCCGTGCAGAGCGTCACCGACACCCTGGCGCAGATCGCCACGGCGGTCGACGAGCAAGCAACCACTGCCGACGAAGTCAGCGGCAACATCCAGCAAGTCGATCAGGCGGCGGTGCGCTTGCTTGAAGGCGCACGGGCGGTGAACCTGGCAGCGGACACCTTGAGCCAGGGCAGCAAGGCCTTGAGTGCCAATACCGGGAGATTCCAGCTCGGTTGACGCCCTCCCCCAGTCCGGTTTTTCGGCTCAGATGGATAAGCGGTTGAAAGCGTAGAGAAATATTTTAGATTTACGCTTGACGCATCTGCATTACCGGTGAATAATGCGCGCCACTTGGCTACATAGCTCAGTTGGTTAGAGCATAGCATTCATAATGCTGGGGTCCGGGGTTCAAGTCCCTGTGTAGCCACCAAGTACTAAAAACGGCTTACCGAAAGGTAGGCCGTTTTTTTATGCCCGGAGAAAACTGCACAGATTCTTTGGCCGACACAAAACCTGTAGGAGCCCGGTTTGCCGGCGATGAGGGCCTCGAGCCTTGTATCGACTGCGAGCTCGCCATCGCTGGCAAGCCAGCTCCTACACGGGTATGTGTCGTGCGCGAACTCTTTGCCCGACACAAAACCTGTAGCAGCCGGCTTGCCGGCGATGGCAGCCTGACAGGCACCACAAAACCTCAGCCGGGCCACGACGTCGGTCAGGAATGCATCACCGGCAACGCCGACAACGCCCGTTCCCATATCTGCCACGTACGCAACCAGACCATCGCCTGCCAGTCGCTGTCGGCGGGATAGAACTGCTCCAACAGATTCAGTTTGATTTCACGCCCTACCGCATCACTCGGATTGCCGTGCAGATGCAACCAATGGTCGTCGCGCAAATGACGATGAACCTCGGCCCCCGGATAAGTCCCGCACTCGATCACGAAGGGCATCAGACGCACCAGCGGCAGCGCGTCGATCAGCGCCTGCGAGGTGTAGCCGGTGGCCGTCGCAGCCACGCCGGTTTCGCTCAGCGTGTCGGCGCCGGTCAGCAGCGTGTAGAGCCACGGTCCATAGATCGCCTGCGCATCCGGCAACGCTGGATAAGCGGACTCGGTGATGGTCAGCAACATCGGATGGCCGTACTCCCCGGCACCGGTGTGCAAGTCGAAGCACATCGCGATATCGGCGTGAGCGACATGCTTTTGAAGGATCTGGTGCAACGTGCGGTTCGACCAGCTCGGCGCCCGCCCACCGTAAAACAGACCGTCGGGATGACTGTGCTGGCCGCCCTCGACAATCGACATCACCGCCGGCCAGCCGTGTTTGTGGATCTGTTGATTAAGCAGCGCATCGGCGCGATCACGCTCGGGGCCTGTCAGCTCAGTGCAGGCATAGATTTCATGCAGCGCGGCGTAGGCCTGATTGTCCGGCAGCGGATGTTCGAAGTTCAGGTGATTGCGGTTGAGATCGATGTTGTCTTCGTTGACCCGGCGCAGCCACGCCGTGCCCCAGGGATTGATCAGATGGACAAACACCACCGCGACATCGGCCGGCAATGAACGCTTGCCCAACTCCTGCATCCACTTGATCTGACAGCCCGAGCCATAGAAGCCTTCGACCCCGTGAGTACCACTCAGCGCGATCAGCAAGCGCTTGGCGGCCGAGTCACCGAGCACCGCCACATCGGTGCTTAGAGGTTCACCGAACGGGCCTTTGAGCGGGTGCGGATACTCGGTCAATGTCGCGCCGGCCGCATTCGCTGCTGCCAGAAACTGTTCACGCTGAGCGCCATAGCTCGGCTGTGCGGGGAAGTCGGTCTGCATGTCTGCCTCTTGTTGATCTTCTGACTCGTCTGCTGCCCTTGACCCTACAGAAAATCCGTCAATGGATGAAGGACAATAACGTCCCATGTTTGCGTCACTGGCTATCGGCCGATAAAGTCCCCTGACCTTTCCCACGGACGGAGTGCCGCGCGTGTTCACAGCCTTTCACTGGAATCGCTATCGCCTGTCAGCCCTTTCGCTGATTGCCAGCGCGTTGACCCTTGCAGCGTGCAACGCTCCGCCCGCGTCGACATTGCCGCTCGCACCGGAAACCACCTCGGGCTATCGCACCGACCTGCAGACCCGGCACGCCTCCAAGCATATGGCCGCAGCAGCGAATCCGCTCGCGGCAGACGCCGGCCGGGAGATGCTGCGTCAGGGCGGTTCGGCGATTGACGCCGCTATTGCAATGCAAGCGGTGCTGACGCTGGTCGAGCCGCAATCCTCAGGTATCGGCGGTGGTGCGTTGATCGTACTCTGGGACGGCAAAACCGTGCGCACCTACGACGGTCGTGAAACCGCGCCGGCCGGCGCCACCGAGAAGCTGTTCCTGCAAGCCGACGGCAAACCGATGCCGTTCACTCAGGCGCAGATTGGCGGCCGTTCCGTAGGCACGCCCGGTGTGTTGCGGGCGCTGGAACTGGCCCATCAGAAACACGGGCGCCTGCCATGGGCGCAGCTGTTCGAGCCGGCGATCAGACTCGCGGAGCAAGGTTTCCCCATCTCGCCACGCCTGCATCAGTTGATCGCGTCGGATTCGTCCATGCAGCGCTCGCCAGACATGATGGCGTATTTCCGGAACGCCGATGGTAGCCCGAAAGCCGTCGGCACCCCACTGAAAAACCCGGCGCTGGCCGCCGCGTTCAAACGCATCGCCAAGGAAGGTCCTGATGCGTTGTACAAAGGCCCCATCGCGCAGGAAATCGTTGCCAAGGTTCAGGGCCACGCCAACCCCGGCAGCCTGTCGCTGAACGATCTCAATGGCTATTACGCCAAGGAACGCGCGCCGCTGTGCACCGATTACAAGCGCTGGCAGGTCTGCGGCATGCCGCCGCCGTCGTCGGGCGGAATCGCCGTAGCGCAGATCCTCGGCACCTTGCAGGCGCTGGAAACCCGCGACCCGCGTTTCGCCCTGGCCCCCTTGAAACCGGTCAAGAGCACCCTCCCCGCAGGCATCGAACCGGCCCCTGAAGCCGTGCACCTGATCTCCGAAGCCGAACGCCTCGCTTACGCCGACCGTGCACAGTACGTCGCCGACAGCGACTTCGTACCCGTCCCGGTCAAAGGTCTGGTGGACCCGACTTATCTGGCCAGCCGCGCCGCCCTGATCGGCGATCGCAGCATGGGCACGGCCAAACCCGGCACGCCGCCGGGCATTCAGGTCGCCTATGCGCCGGACCGTTCGCCGCTGCGCATTTCCACCTCGCAAGTGGTGGCGGTCGATGACTTGGGCGGTGCGGTGTCGATGACCACCACAGTCGAATCCGCATTCGGCTCGCACCTGATGGTTCATGGTTTTCTGCTCAACAACCAGATGACCGACTTCTCGTTCATCCCCGAAGAAAACGGACAGAAAGTCGCCAACCGCGTCGAACCCGGCAAACGCCCGCGCTCATCCATGGCGCCCACCCTGATCTTCGACCGCCAGAGCGGTGAATTCCTCGCCACCCTCGGCTCCCCCGGCGGCTCGCAGATCATTGAATACGTCGCCAAATCCACCGTCGGCCTGCTCGACTGGAACCTCGACCCGCAAACCGCCATCAACCTCCCCAATTTCGGTAGCCGCAACGGCCCGACCGAGCTGGAACAGGGGCAGTTCAGTGCGGAGACGATTCAGGCGCTGAAGGACAAGGGGCACAGCGTGACCGAGATCGACATGACCAGCGGCACTCAGGCAATTGTCCGGGTCAAGGATGCTCAGGGGAACGCTTCACTGGCGGGTGGGGCGGACCCGCGGCGCGAGGGGGAAGCGTTGGGGGATTGAGTCGTACGCAGCAAGGAAAGGGCTTACCGGGTGGTAGGCCCTTTTTTTTGATCACCGCAGACGCATTGAGCAACTACACGCTCACATACACCCACGCTTCAATCCCGGACTCCAGCACCACGCTGACGCGCTTGTAATCCGAGACTTCATAACTGTCGGCAGCAGCCAACTCCTCGGCCGTGATCTGAAACACCATCCCCGGAATCGGCGCGCTGTTCTCGTTGCCCGGACGGAGGATCGGATGGTGCGTCTTGCCGCTGGTGGCCAGCACCTCGGGATCGGTAATTTCCACCCACGCCTGCTCGTAACCCAACATCGCGTCGGCACTGCCGATCAGCTCACGCCCGAAGTTGGCCAGTTGCACGGCTTTGTCCTGCAAGGTGCCGTAGGAAAACAGATACACCGTTGAATCGCTCATCCCAAAATCCTTGATTGAATAGTCGCGCGCAGCCTAGCGAGAAATCTTCAGTGCCTGCCGCGCCTTGTGCTTTTCCAGCGCCAGCTCGATCAGACGGCTGACCAGTTCGCTGTAGGTCATGCCGGTGGCCTGCCACAGTTTGGGGTACATGCTGATGCGGGTGAAACCGGGCAGCGAGTTGATCTCGTTGATCAGCACTTCACCGCTGTCGGTCAGGAACACATCGACCCGCGCCAGCCCGGAACAGCCCAGCACCTGAAACGCCTCGACGGCCAGGGCACGAATGCGCTCGCTGGCTTCGCTGCTGATGTGAGCCGGAACCACCACTTCAGCGGCCTGTGCGTCGATGTACTTGCTGTCGTAGGAATAGAACCCACTGCGTACGACGATTTCGCCACAGCCGCTGGCGACGGCGTCTTCGTTGCCGAGCACCGCGCATTCGATCTCGCGGCCGCTGACGGCGGATTCGACCAGCACTTTCTCATCGAAACCCAAAGCCAGTTCGACTGCAGCCGTGTACTCGGCTTCGTCGTTGACCTTGCTCACGCCCACCGAAGAGCCCTGGTTCGCCGGTTTGACGAACAGCGGCAGGCCGAGCTTACCCTGGACCTCGGCGAACCCGGTGCGCGCCGCCGTGGCGCGGGTCAGGGTCACGAACGGCGTGACCGCCAACCCGGCATCACGCAGCAGGCGTTTGCTGATGTCCTTGTCCATGCACACCGCCGACCCGAGCACATCGGAGCCGACAAACGGCAGATCGGCCATGCGCAGCAACCCTTGCAGGCAGCCGTCTTCACCCAGGGTGCCGTGGACGATCGGGAAGATCACGTCGACGTGGCCCAGCAGTTCCTGACTCGAGGTTTCCACCAGTTGCTGACTGGCCTTGCCCGGCACCACGGCGAGTTCGCGGTTGGATTGGTTGAGGGCGATCAGCGCCGGGTTTTCCTGGTTGAGCAGGAAGTTCGACGGATCGTTGAGGTGCCAATGGCCCTGTTTATCGATGCCGATCAGTACCGGTTCAAAGCGCGACCGGTCCAGCGCGTCGACGATGTTTTTCGCCGATTGCAGCGACACTTCGTGCTCAGCCGAACGGCCGCCAAAAATAATGCCTACCCGCAGTTTGCTCATTCAGAATTCCTCAACGATTGGCCACCAGATGCGCACCGAACAGTAAGTAGCAACTGCCGGCAAAGCGATCCAGCCATTTACGCGATCGCTCGTAAGCGCCCGCCATCCGGCGACTCGAAAACAGCAGCGCAACGCCGCTGTACCAACTGAAGGACAAGGTCGCCATGGTCAGCACGGCCAGCGCCAGCAACATCGGCGGTATGGTCGCGGGCATGGCCGTCGCAAAGATGGTTGCGACGAACAAGGCGGATTTGGGGTTGGTCATGTTGCCCAGAAAACCCTGGCCATACACCGACAGTAACGTGCGCCCTGCTCCGTCAATCGAGCCGGACTTGCCCGCAACAACGGGCGATTTACGCCTGAACTGCTTCAAGCCCAGATAGATCAGGTAACAGCCACCGGCAATCTTGAAGCTCAGGTAAAGCGTCGGCGCCGCGCTGAACAGCGACTTGATGCCCAGCCCGCCTGCCAGCCCCCACAGCACAGTGCCAGTGGCCACGCCCAGTGCCGCCACCACGCCGTGGCGCTTGGATTGACTGGCGGCCAGTTGCGCGATGTTGAAGAAGTTCGGCCCCGGCGTCACCACCGCAACCGTCCACAACAGCGCCAGCGACAACAACGGTGCGGCGTAGCTCAGGTGGGAAATTTCCATGATGTGGGTCGCCTTCTTGGCTTCAGAGGATGTGCCACACAGTGCAACATTTGCCTTCGATTTTCTACTCGCGCGCGGCCTTCCATCGGCCAGAAGACAGACGACCGGTCACTGGGTTAACGTGATCTGTATCGAGCTCCAGGCAACGTTCACCATGACCAGGCACCCACCGCGCAATGACTGGTTTCACCGCGCGCCCGATATTGGCGGGCTACAGCGGTTCGAGGCGTTCTTTGCCGGCCATGGCTACGATCTGCACCGCCACGACACCTACGCCATCGGACACACCCTCGCCGGCGTGCAGCGTTTTCAGTACCGCGGCGGCTGGCGCCACAGCCTGCCCGGCGGGACGATGGTGCTGCACCCGGACGAAATCCACGATGGCGAAGCCGGGACCGAGACCGGCTTCCAGTACCGGATGATGTACATCGAACCGGCACTGATTCAGCAGATGCTCGGCGGTCAGCCGCTGCCCTTCATCAAGAACGGCTTGTCGACCGATCCACGCCTGTTCGCCGCCACCGAAGTCCTGTTGCGCAGCCTCGACTGCCCCCTCGAACCACTGGAAGAGCAGGACGCGCTGTTCGATCTGGCGCAAGCCTTGAACTGCGCTGGCGGAGTCACTGCCAGGCCTTCAAGCTTCGACTACAGGGCTGCGGAGCGCGCGCGGGAATACATGCACAGCGCACTGGATCGCACCGTGACGCTGGAAGAACTGGCGCACCACAGCGGCCGGGATCGCTGGAGCCTGTCGCGGGATTTTCGCCTGTTGTTCGGCACCAGCCCTTACCGTTACTTGACCATGCGCCGTCTCGACCTGGTTCGTTCGTTGCTGATTCAGGGCCAGTCGCTGGTCAGCGCCGCGCTGATCGCCGGCTTCACCGATCAGAGCCACATGACCCGCCAGTTCAGCAAAACCTACGGTTTGTCCCCAGCGCGCTGGATGAAAATGCACCGCCGCTGAGCCACGCACAATCGTACAAGAAGCACGCTGCTGCGCTGGCTATCGTGGTTTCACGATCAACCACGAGAGCTGCTCCATGAAAGCCTACGAAAGCCTGAATTTCGCCGAAAAAATCTCCCGGATCGACGCGCACTGGACACCGCGGATCATCGCCGAAATGAACGACTACCAGTTCAAGGTGGTGAAGCTGCTGGGGGATTTCATCTGGCATGACCACCTTGATACCGACGAAGCCTTCATCGTTCTCGAAGGCCAGTTGCGCATCGATTTTCGCGATGGCCACGTGCTGGTGAACGCCGGCGAAATGTATGTAGTGCCCAAGGGGGTCGAGCACAAACCGTTCGCCGGGCAGGAGGTGAAGCTCCTGCTCATCGAACCCCGGGGCGTGTTGAACACCGGCAGCAATGGCGGCGAGCGCACGGCTGAGAATGACGTTTGGGTGTGAAGTCTTACGGCTGTAAGGTCTTGCCGTCCACCGGATCACCGATTGTCAGGAAATGCCCGCCTGCCACGTGATGCAAGGTGCGCAACGCATCGTGCCCCTCGAAGTGCCAGCGACCGTCGCTGAACACACGCTCGTCCGCCTGAGCGGCGATCACTTCGGCCAGGAACAGATCGTACTGTTGGTGGTTACCGGGCTCCGGCAGCAGTCGGCATTCCAGCCAGGCCACGCAACCTTCGAGCATCGGCGCATCGATCAGCTCGCCGCTGAAAGTCTGCAAATCATAGGTCTGGAATTTGTCCCGGCCCTGGCCCTGAGTCAGCTCCAGCCCGGACGTCGAACCAACGGTTTGCACGATATCGGCCTGGGCGGCGCAGGGTACATTCAGCACAAACGTGCCCGACGCTTCCAGCAGTTGCCGGGTCCAGGTGGACTTGTCCAGCACCACGGCAATTTTCGGCGGCTCGAAATCCAGGGGCATGGCCCAGGCCGCCGCCATGATGTTGCGCTGCCCGTCATGGGCCGCGCTGACCAGTACGGTCGGCCCATGATTGAGCAGGCGATAAGCCTTGGACAAGGGAACCGGGCGGCGGTGGGAAGCGCTCATGGACATCTGCTCCTGGGAAAAGAGCCGATTGTAGCGATTTCCGCCCGGTTGGCAGGTATCAACTCGATAGCTGATTGGCGAACTGCCCGACCGCATTCACCACTTTCTGCGCGCCGTCCTGAATCTCGACAATCACCGTGCCCGCCTCTGCCGCCAGCGCCAGGCCTTGCTCAGCCTGGAGTTTGCCGTCGGTCATCAGGGATACGGCGTTACGCGCCATGTCCTGGTTCTGACGCACCACCAACACAATTTCATCGGTGGCCTGACTGGTGCGCGAAGCCAGTTGCCGGACCTCGTCCGCCACCACGGCAAAACCGCGACCCTGCTCCCCGGCACGGGCCGCTTCGATCGCCGCGTTGAGCGCCAGCAGGTTGGTCTGTTCGGCAATGCCACTGATGGTTTTGACGATGGTGCCGATCACCAGCGATTGCTCATTCAGCGCTTCGATGCCGTCGCCGGCGGTTTGCATGTGTTTGGCCAGATCGCGCATCACGTTCACCGCCTGAGTCACCACGGCTGTGCCGCGCTGGGCGCTTTGATCGGTTTGTTGCGAGGTGCCATAGGCAATGTTGGCCGCTTCGGCGACAGCCTGCTCCTGATTGACCTGATCGGTAATCAGCGTGGCGAACTTCACCACTTTGTAGAGCTTATTGTTGGCGTCGACCACGGGGTTGTAGGACGCTTCCAGCCAGACCGTACGCCCGTGGCTGTCGACACGCTTGAAGCGCCCCCCCACGAATTCACCGGCATTCAGACGACGCCAGAAGTCCTGATACTCGGCGCTGTTGTGCACCTGCGCTTCGCAGAAGGTGCGGTGATGTTTGCCCTTGATTTGCGCCAGGCTGTAACCCATGCCGTTGAGGAATCGGTCATTGGCTGTGAGCACGTTGCCCGCGAGGTCGAATTCGATCACCGCCGTCGAGCGCACCAGCGCACCGATCAGGTTCTCGTGTTCACGGGAAGCCTCGATGGTGCGGGTCAGGTCGCTGGAAAAAATCGAAAAATGCTTGATCCGCCCGTCCGAGGAACGCACCGGCTGCACGATCGAGCGCAACCAGGCTTCCTGGCCATCGCCACGCAACAGGCGCACCGCACCGGTAAAGTGTTCGCCACGGGTCAGCGCAGCCTTGAAACGGTGGTGGAATTCATCGGACTTCACGTGGGGCGGCACGATGTCTTCGATCGGACGATCGATCAGGTCGTGGCTTTTGTAGTGCATCTCACTGAGAAAATTCTGATTGGCCGATTGAATCCGCCCGTCGGGATCCAGGGTCAGGACCAGCATCTCGCTTTCCAGACTTTCCTTCACTTGCTGAAGGCTAGAGAGTTCTTCGCGAAGAGCCGACAACTCTTGCTTCAAGCGTTTGTTGAACATGGGAAAGCACCGATGGGCTGAGATAGAAAGCGGCATACAGCCTAGCCATCGGCCTTGGGAATTTTTTCTGAAGAGTGTTTCAGGGTTGTCCTACAAAAATAGTTGTCATGTGCGCCGCGCCACCTTCAATCAGAGGGCGCCAGCCGCCGCGCAACTGCCTGTTCTGGGCATGCGCGCACCGAAATACAAAGCGCTGCTCACACCCACCGCCCCCATCACCGCGCAGAAAATCACGCAAATCCACGGACTCCACGGCATCAGGCCGATCAGCAACAGCGGTGTGATACTCGCCCACGCGGCGTAGGCAATGTTGTACGTGAAGGAAATCCCCGAAACGCGAATCCGCGCCGGGAACAGGCTGACCATGACCGAAGGCACCGCACCGACCACCCCGCAACCGAGGCCGGCAATCGCGTACGCCAGACCGATCCAGCTGCCGCCGCTAATCAGGCTGGTATAGAGCACGCCAATGCCCAGCGGCAGCAGCAGGCTATACAACATCACCGTGCGCCAGGCGCCGATGCGGTCGACCAGCAACCCGGCGAGCACGCAGCCGATGTTCAGGAACACGATGCCCAACGCACTCAGGGCGAAGGTGTGGCTGGCGGTCATGCCGAAAGTTTTCTGCATCATGGTCGGGGTAATGACCACGAACACCACCACCGCCGATGTCAGCACGCAGGTGAGAATCATCGCCGGCAAAATGGCCAGGCGATGCTCACGCAAGACCGTGCGCAATGGCAGTTCGACGGCGGCATCACGCTTGGCCTGCATCGCCATGAACACCGGGGTTTCGCTGAGCCAGCGGCGTAGCCAGACGCCGATCACGCCAAATACGCCACCCAGCAGGAACGGGTAACGCCACGCGTAATCGAGGATTTCCGCCGGAGTGAACGCCTGCGCCAGAAAGGTCGCCGTCAGGGCGCCGATCAAGTAGCCAAAGGTCAGTCCCGCTTGCAGGAAACCGAGTGCGTAACCACGGTGCGCGACCGGTGCGTGCTCGGCGACGAAGACCCAGGCACTCGGCACTTCACCGCCCACCGCCGCGCCTTGCAGAATCCGCAGGACCAACAGCAGCAGCGGCGCGAAATAGCCGATCTGGGCGTAGGTCGGCATGATGCCGATCAGCAGGCACGGCAGCGCCATCATCAAAATGCTCAGGCTGAAGACTTTCTTGCGCCCCAGCCGGTCGGCGAAATGCGCCATCAGGATCCCGCCCAACGGCCGCGCCAAATAACCGGTCACGAAAATCCCGAAGCTTTGCAGCAGGCGCAGCCATTCGGGCATTTCCGGCGGAAAGAACAGCTGGCTGAGGGTCAGGGCGAAAAACACGAAAATGATGAAATCGTAGATTTCCAGCGCACCACCGAGGGCCGCAAGGCCTAGGGTCTTGTAGTCCGAGCGGCTGAACGGTGCCGGGCGCGAATCGTTATGGGCAGTCATCAAAAGAACTCTGGCGTAGGCAAAAAACCAAGGCGCCCATCGTCTACGCAAACGCGCCAGCGGACAACCCGTTAGACCAAAGTCTCAGTCTGGTAAAACTTCGTCACAAAACATGACCGATTGATTTACTGTTGGCACCTGTCCAGACGGGCCTTTGGAGCCAATGCCAATCAAAAATTGTAGGAGCGAGCTTGCTCGCGATGGTCGATAACGATTACGCGTGTTTACTGGCTAAACGCGGCGCTCTTGCGTTCATCGCGAGCAAGCTCGCTCCTACAGTAACAACGGCTTCAGGTCTCTGCGGCCTTGAAGACCACAACAAACATAAAAATCGAGGTACTCCCGTGGCTGCTGATATCGAAGATACCCGCTCTGCCCGCTTTGCCCTGCGCTGTTCCAGTTTTGCCGAACGCTGGTTTCCCGATTCCTGGGTGTTCGCCGCGCTGGCGGTGATTATCGTCGCAGTCGCCACCCTGTTCATGGGCGCCAAACCCGCCGACGCGGCCATGGCGTTCGGTGACGGGTTCTGGAGCCTGATCCCGTTCACCATGCAAATGGCTTTCGTGGTGATCGGCGGCTATGTGGTCGCCAGTTCGCCCCCCGCCGTAAAGCTGATCGACCGCCTGGCGCGAATCCCGAAGAACGGTCGTTCCGCCGTAGCGTGGGTGGCGCTGATTTCCATGGTCGCGTCGCTGCTGAACTGGGGCCTGTCGCTGGTGTTTGGCGGCTTGCTGGTACGCGCCCTCGCCCGCCGCGTCGATCTGAAAATGGACTACCGCGCGGCCGGCGCCGCTGCGTATTTGGGCCTTGGCGCCGTATGGGCCTTGGGCCTGTCGTCGTCCGCCGCGCAATTGCAGGCGAACCCGGCCAGCCTGCCGCCGTCGATTCTGTCGATCACCGGGGTGATTCCTTTCACACAAACGATCTTTCTCTGGCAGTCCGGCGTGATGTTGCTGGCGCTGATCGTGATCTCGCTGATCATTGCCTACGCCACCGCACCCGGCCCGAACTCGGCCCGTGATGCCAAAGCCTGCGGCATCGACCCGAGCTTCAACCTGCCGCCGCTGCAACCGCGCACTCGTCCCGGCGAATGGCTGGAACACAGCCCGCTGCTGACGATTCTGCTAGTGCTGCTGGCGGCCGGATGGCTGTTCCACGAGTTCTCGACCAAACCGGCGATCAGTGCGATTTCCGGGCTGAACACCTACAACTTCCTGTTCATCATGCTCGGCGCCCTGCTGCACTGGCGCCCGCGCAGTTTCCTCGATGCAGTGTCCCGAGCGGTGCCGACCACCACCGGCGTACTGATCCAGTTCCCGTTGTACGGTTCGATCGCCGCGCTGATGACCACGGTCAAAGGCACTGACGCGCAAACCCTGGCTCACCACATCTCGACCTTTTTCGTACAGATCGCGTCCCACGACACCTACGCGCTGCTGATGGGCGTGTACTCGGCGATCCTCGGGTTCTTCATTCCGTCGGGCGGCGGCAAATGGATCATTGAAGCGCCGTACGTGATGCAAGTGGCCACCGACCTGAACTACCACCTGGGCTGGGCCGTGCAGATCTACAACGCCGCCGAAGCCCTGCCGAACCTGATCAACCCGTTCTACATGCTGCCATTGCTGGGCGTGCTGGGGTTGAAGGCGCGGGACTTGATCGGGTTTTCGTTCGTGCAACTGCTGGTGCACACGCCGCTGGTGCTGTTTCTGTTGTGGGCGTTGGGGACTACGCTGACGTATACGGCGCCGGTCATGCCGTAAACGGAGTTGATTGCACCTGCTGTAAGGCAGGTGCAATCAGCCTTGATCGGTGGGTAACACCTGCAGAAGTTCAGGCAAGGCGGCCTGAACCGTATCCCATACCACTTCCAGATTGATATCGAAGTAGCCGTGAGCAATGCGATTGCGCATACCTCGCATGCTGCGCCATGGCACCTGAGTGTTCTGCGTGGTGTATTCGGTGTAGCGATCCATGATTTTGGTCGCGGCCTCTCCAATAATGATGAGGCTCATGATGACGGCTTGCTGGGTTCGTTTGTCGTCGAAGAACTCTTCTTTACTCAAACCTTCGACAAAGATCAGCGCATCCCCTGCAGCCTGACGCATATGGTCAAGGTAATCGCCGAGACGGTTATCGGTCATACGGGACGAGCCTGCTCAAGCACCTGCTGGCGAAACTTCACTGGAAGATCGCCAGGCGTCAGCAGATCGACACTCACCCCCAACAAATCCTCAAGTTCGACCTGAAGGCCGCCAAGATCAAAAAGCGTGGCACCTGGCAGTGCGTCTACCAGCAAATCAAGGTCACTCCCCTCTTTATCCGTTCCGAGCAGTGCCGAACCAAACACTCGCGGGTTGGCTGTACGAAAGCGGCCGACAACCTCGCGAACGGCTGCTCGTTGCAGATCAAGAGCGGTGGAGGGCTTCATTTTTCACCTTTACCCAGTGCAGTATTGCGCCAGTCTAGCAGTGCTTGAGTGAGGTAAACACTGCGCCACTTGTAAGCCGACCTGTCACATCCCACTGTACCCGCCTCCGCTTCGGGGGCCCACACGCTGAAAAGGATCTGAGCATGTTCAAACTCGCAGGACTCACCCTCGCCGCCCTCACCCTGAGTGCCGCCGCCCATGCCGATGCCGATCTGAAGCTGGGCAGCACCGAGCGCGTCACGCGGCTGTTCGCCTACCCCAACAACTGCAACGTGATCTGCTTTCGCAACTGGACGCTGGAGCAAACCGTCGAGCATTACCTGACTCAAAGCGTGCAGCGCGATGGTTACATCGATGCGAAGGTGCAGGTCAAAACCGATAACGATCAGCTCTATGCCGCCATCACCGGGGTGCCCAGAGGCTATGAAGAGCCGTTGGCGGCGCTGCTCGATGCGGGCGATCTGGCGTACACCGGCGCCAGCAAGCTGAATGCCGACGGCAAATGGGCTTACAACTGGTACCTGTTCCTGCCGCTGGGCATGGCGCTGGAGAACCGTAGAAGCGTCGAGTTGCTGCACTTCCCGCCGGACTACTCGCTGACCCAGGCGCAGGACTACCTGGAGTCCAAGACAACCGATCGTT
Source organism: Pseudomonas sp. LBUM1651 (assembly GCF_059716135.1). NCBI lineage: Bacteria > Pseudomonadati > Pseudomonadota > Gammaproteobacteria > Pseudomonadales > Pseudomonadaceae > Pseudomonas > Pseudomonas sp. LBUM1651. The sequence continues at coordinate 5,202,734 of NZ_CP166805.1, forward strand.
GGGCCACGCTGCTGACGGTCAACGGGATCCCTGCTGATCAGACGCCGGCTTTCCAGACCATCATCGACATCGCGCCGATCGCCGCGCCATCCAGCGCCGGCAAGGATCTGGAAGGTGTCTACGACTACTTCAAGGACTACCAGACCACCATGGTCAAGGAAGTCAGCCAGAACGCCAGCGGTACCGCGCTGCCGATGGTCGCTTTCGGTGCGCCAGTGCGCAACTGGATCAAACAGCAATACGGACCGACCGTGAACGTGCTGGGCCTGGTCAGCATCAGTCCGAAGGACGGGGTGAAAGTGCCGGTGTTGGGTTCCAACCACCCGAGTTACATCTGGTACGCCGCCGACCCGGACAGCTATACCGGTAAAGATCCCCAGGCCCAGGCCGACGCGGCGGGTCTGAAAGTCATGGGCCAGGACTTGAGTGCCGCGTGCTGGCAGGCCGCCATGGGCCGCGACCCGGACAGCAATGCAGACATTGAACTGAAAAGTTGCACCCAAACCTGGCAGGTGGCCCAGGCAGATAAAACCTGCGAGCTGTTCTACACCTCGATCCGCAACCTGACGCCCGGGCAAGCCGCCGCCAAGTGCGCGACAACACCGATCAAGTCTCAACTCAAACAGCTCAAGGTCCCGGCGCCTGCGACCGCGATACCTGCTCCGCATTTGTAAAATGCTGAACAGCGTTCCTGCGTGAGCCTTGGCTGTCGTGGGAACGCGCGTTTTTCCTCTGTCAGTTGTGACAGTAGACCGGTTGTTTCTTTTGCGAGAGTCTTGAGGCGTACCCATGTGCTGCAGGGCTGACAGGATGTTAGCTGACGGAGGTCGCAGCGCCCCGTCGACAAGGATTGTTATGAGAGCCCCCGCTGATCAAGGAATCCCACCGCCATCCAGCGGCGTCTACCCATTTCCAGAGCTACCCCTTCGCCTTGGATTTCCGTCCACGGATGACTTTAAAACCATCAACAACGCTCAAGGGGAGGCAATCGCTGTCGCAGCCTTGCGCGAATTCCCCCGCCTGAGCCGGATGTGCCGGGTTTCCGGTCATCTGCTGCCCTATCGCTGTCGACATACCCGACAACTGGCGCCGGGCATCCATGTCTACGATCCGCGTTTCTGCGGCCTGCTCAACCACGCCTGCGACCCCAATGTCTTTCTCGACATGAGCGAGCTGTGGTTATGGGCGCTGAAAGACATCAAAAAGGGCGATCGACTGATGGTTGATCTCGCCGCAACGGAAGACAGGTTGCAGCGGCAGTTCGCCTGCCACTGCGGGTGTCCCTGCTGCCGTGGCTGGATCTGCGGCTACGACGAACTGCCCAATGCCAACGGCCAGCTGTTTTTACAACACTGGCGTCGACGAAGTCCGGGCTGACAGCTTTTACAACGTTTCGACCGGACGCAAACGGTACTGCGCCGGCAACTGCTCGAAACCGCTGATGGTGGCATTCAGACTCTTCCACCGACCGTCCTTGATGCCATAGATGCAGCCGTGAATCGACAGTTTCTGCCCGCGGTGCCAGGCGTTTTGCACAATGCTGGTGTGCCCGACGTTGGCCACTTGCTGGATCACGTTGAGTTCGCAGAGGCGGTCGACCCGCTCTTCTTCGGTCGGCAATTTGGCGAGTTCTTCGCGCTTTTCATAATAAAGATCGCGAATCGAGCGCAACCAGCCGTCGATCAGGCCCAACTGACGATCCTGCATCGAGGCGCGCACGCCACCGCAGCCATAGTGGCCGGTGACGAGGATGTGTTTGACCTTGAGCACGTCGACTGCGTACTGAATTACCGACAGGCAATTGAGGTCGGTGTGCAGCACCACGTTGGCCACGTTGCGGTGGACGAACAGGTCGCCGGGCAGCATGCCAACAATCTCGTTCGCCGGTACGCGTGCGTCGGAGCAGCCGATCCAGAGGAATTCCGGCGTTTGCTGACGGGCCAGTTTGGCGAAGAAGTCAGGATCTTCTTTGGTGATTGCGTCAGCCCAGCGCTCGTTGTTATCAATCAGATCTTGTAAGTCGTTCATGCAATGAAGCCTCGAGAATGATGCGCTGCTTTGACAGACAACCGTCCGTCGGAGTCACGCGCGCGATGCAGATTGCCGCTGATGCATATTACCTGCACTCCATGCCGGTGGAATTCTGAGGAGCCCAGTGGGTCCACCTAGTAAGGCCCACAGTATGAGGTATAGCCATGACTGATTCACGACGTCCGTACGATGCGGTGCAACCCGAGCCCATCGACGACAACGAAGACCGCATGGGTTCGATGCATGAGCTGGATTTCGACGAGGAAGAACCCAGCGCCAAAATCGGCGATGAACTGACGGAAAACGAGCGCAAGCGACTCATGCCGCGGGGGCGTGTGCGTGAAGCTGGCATGACTGGCGCCTCGACCGCTGACCATGAGTCCACCGATGATGACATGAGCCCGGAAACCCTGATCCGTGAAGACGGTGCGCGGGATGCTCATGAGGCGGGTGAAGGTGGCCAGGCCGATTGGGAGTTGAGCATTGTCGATGAAGATGACATCGGCGGGGGTAATGGTCTGGATGAGGAGGAATTGGCGAAGCGGGATCCGATGGATGGGAATCGGTGATCGTTGGTGTCAATGAGGACGCCTTCGCGGGCAAGCCTCGCTCCTACAGGATTTTCGTCGTTCACAAAATGCGTGAACGCCACAAATCCTGTAGGAGCGAGGCTTGCCCGCGAAGCTTTTAAGGTTCAGTCAACCAAGGTGCAGGCCATGACCACGGCATCTTCGCGCCCACCTACGGCCGGATAATAATCCCGACGCCGGCCAATCTCGTTAAACCCATACCGCTCATACAACCGGAACGCCGACCGATTGCTGTCGCGCACTTCCAGAAAACATTCCCGCGCCTCAGCCTTGTAGGCAATCGCCATCAGGTGCTCCAGCAGCGTCAGACCCAGGCCGCGCCCCTGATTTTCCGGTTTGACGGTGATGTTCAGCAGGTGCGCTTCATCGAGAATGATCTGCACCACGCCGTGCCCGACCTGCTGCGAACCTTCAAACATCAGCCAGATCTGGTACTTGCCCAGCCCATCGAGAAAAATCCCGCGGGTCCACGGATGGCTGTACGCCGCGTATTCGATTTTCAGCACAGCGTCCAGGTCCGCCTCGGTCATCGGGCGAAACGATACAGCGTCACTCATTTGATTCTTTCCAGCGCGCCATCAGCCGACGCATGGCTTGCCAGACATCAGCCTTACGCTGTGGCTCTTCCATTAATAATTCCAGACCCGGCAGGGCCCAGACCGTACCCAGGCCGTCGACCTGGAGTTCACGGTTGAAGGATTCGGCATTTGCCTCAGCGGCGAAACGTACCGCCGGCAGTCCGATCAGCCACACGCAGGCGCATGGAGCGTCCTCCAGTCGGGCCGACAGAAAGCCTTGCACGAAGTCACGGGCCGCTTCCGGTCCCTGGTCCATCGTGCCTCGGGCCAGCAGCGGCCAGCGCACCGGTTCGCCGATGATCTGCGGGCTGTCCGGTAGACCGGCGGCGCGCAGCATGTCCTTGAGCAGCAGATACGCGGGATCACGGGTCTGGAAGGTTTCGCCTGTGGGTAACTCCACCAGCAGCAGGCAGCGACCGGCGCGCAACAATTGCAGGGCGAATCGCGGGGGAGGCACGACTGGCGCCTTGACCGCGACCGGTGCCTCCTCTTCTTCAACCTTGGCGTTGTCACGGGTGCTGGCCAACGATGGCCGCGGCACCTCGATTTTCACCCGTTCGGCCGGTTTGACCACAGGTTCCACGGGCACATCGACCACTGGTGCCAGCACCACCGGTGCGACGACCAATGGCTCAGGCATCTCCAGCAGCTCGGGCCGCGAAGGCGCAGCAAAGGGCAATTCGGTGCGCGGCAGCCAGTTGACCACCTGCATGGCGGTCAAATAAGCGCGACGACGGGACTCGATAAGCAAAGGTCGGCCACTTGTGGATAACTAAAGTGCGCTGATTCTACCGCCCTTCGCTCAAGATCGCCCACGCTTGATCGATAGAAAACCAACAGTCCGTCCCGAGAGTGAATCGCATCGGTCCCGATGCAGTACAATCGCGGCTTTTAATCGCCAACCAGCCGGCCATTCCGATGATCGAACCCAAGCGCGTCTTGCGCGCCCTCGCTGAACACTGGGCACTTCTGGAGCCACTGTGCGAGCACTTCGACCAAGGCACCTTGAGCCTCAACGAACTGCGTTCACAGTTGGCCGCCCAGCAACTCGACAGTACGCCGCAGGACATCACCAGCCTGCTGGACGTGTGGATCCGCCTCGACATTCTGGTTCCCGTGGCGAAAAGCCCGAACCGTTTCGAGCTCAACGCGCAGATCCACGACTTCCTCGCTTACCTGCGCCGTGAGCACCGTCTGGGCCTGTGCCTGGAGATCGAAGCCTATTTGCGCCATCTCGAACGCCTGGCCGGTTACATCCAGGACGCCTTCGACATTCGCGACGGCCACGATCTTGCGCGTCAATTGCGCCTGCTCGACATGCGCGTACGCGACGTTCTCAAGAAACTGGCCAACGACGAACAGGCCCTGGTGGCCGTCGCCGAGCGGGCCAAGACCAGCGACCGACAGATCCCGCTGCGTCAGCGTTACGCCGAAGTGCTGGCAACCTGGGACGAATACGTCGAGCCGATGATTCAGCTGGTGAACGCCGACGGCGCCTTCGAGCAAGGCGTGCGCAAGGTCGAGAACGTCCTGCTGAAGATGCTCACCGAACAGCAGCGCCTCGGCCATCTGGTCGACGACGACATGCTGCTGCGCACCCACGCGCGCATCCTCGAAATGCAGACCAGCGCCCAGCTGACCCTGCGCCATGCCCGGGAACTGCTACTGCCGCTGCGTGAAGAAGCCCGTCGTCACAACGCCGTGACCCGTGGCGCGGCGCTGGCCTTGTCGGCCATCCGTCGCAAAGGCATCGATGCGGTGCCGCAAGCGGCGATGCCGATGTTCACCCGGCCGCAAAGCACCTTCCTCGGCAGCGCCAGTCAGGTCGAAGCCTACGTTTACGCACTGGCCCGTTTCGAGCCGAAACCGGCACGCTTCCCCAAGGCCCACAAGCCCCAGAAAGGCGAAGCACCGCGCGCGCCACGCACCGTTCGGGAAATGCTCGAGCGCTGCGAAGACGCCCTGCCGATGCCGGACCTGATGACCTGGTTGCTGGAGCAGGAACCGGACGGCGCCACTGACGAATTGCTCTACTGGTTCTCGCGCCTCTCGCGGGAAAAACGCTTCAAACGCGAGCGTCTGGAACGCCGCGATTACCACACTCATGAGCACCAGGTCAGCCTGCGCTCCTTCGCCCTGCTCTCGGCCCGCGACACCGCCGAGGATTCTGCGAGCACCCCATATGCATCTTGATCTATCCGAACTGTCCCAGCTGGCGCCGATCTTTCGCGAGCTGTTCAAGGGCTACCACGTCAGCCGCCGCGACCCGGAGCTGTACGCACAACTGTCGAACTTCCAGGACCAGTACCGCACGCTGTTCCGGGCGCTGGGCTATGAGTTGGTCTGCGACACCCGTGGTTTCTACTACTTCGTGCCGGATCTGGCCGCTGCGGCGGTGAACAAGACCGCGCAACGTCTGGCACTGTTCACCTTCATCCTCGTCGAGCATCTGGCCGATCAGGGCCGCGACCCGGTTGCCGTGCTCGACGGTGGCAGCCTCGGTCGCGACGAACTGCCGTCGTTGCTGGAAAAGTACCGTGACCTGTTCATTCAGGCTGAAGTGCAGACCGTCGAAGAACTCGAAGAAAAAATCATGCGCCGCATGACTCAGCTCGGTTTTGCCGGCGAAGAAAACGGCGTCTACCGTTTCCTGCCGCCGATGCACCGTTTCCTCGACGTTTGCCTGTCGGTTCAGCAGGACCGTGACCTGGCAGCCAGCCTGCACAGCGTGTTGCCTCTGCCGGTTCCAGTATTGATCGACGACGATAGCGACGAAAAATTGCTGCAAACCGATGATCCGCTGGACTTGAGTGACTTCGAAGAAGAAAGCGAAGAAGACGCCATGGCCCGCGCCATTGCCGAAGAACAGGAGACCGACGCATGAGCAAGGAACGCTACGGCATTCGCCGCTTTGCCCTTTTGAACACCGCCGGTTACAGCCTCGGCCTGTTCCCGCTGGAAGAACCGCTGTCGGTTTACGGCGCGAACAACCTCGGCAAATCCGCCTCGATCAACGCGCTGCAATTCCCGATTCTGGCGCGCATGTCGGACATGAGTTTCGGCAAGTACAGCCTGGAACAATCCCGGCGTTTCTACTTTGCCTCGGACACGAGTTACATCCTCGTTGAGGTTTCTCTGCCTCACGGTCCGCACGTGATCGGCGTGGTCGGGCGCGGCCCGGGCGGTGGTTTCGGCCATCAGTTCTTTGCCTACGCCGGCAAACTGGATCTGGCTCATTACCAGAAAAACGATACCTGCCTGCGCCAGAAAGAACTGTTCACCAACCTTGAGCGTGAAGGCCTGAAAGCCTACGAACTCAAGCCAGATGAACTGCGTCGTTTGCTGGTCGGCGGTCACACCTCGATTCCGCTGGACCTGACGCTGATCCCGCTGCGCTCCACCAGCGAACAGAGCCTGAAGACCTTCCGCGCACTGTTCATCAACCTGCTGCACATGCGCGAAATCACCGCGGCCAAGCTCAAGCAATTGTTCCTCGATGCCTTCGAACACAGCCTGCGTTCCGGCAGCGTCGATTACATCGCCGCGTGCGAAGAAGCGTTCCGCGACGTACGACGCATGGAGCAGGACTACAACTCGCTGGTCACTGCTGGCCCGTTGGTTGAAGCCCTCGCGTCAGGCGTGACCCAGCGCAATATCTTGCGCGGCAAGCTGCATCGGATCTCGCCGCTGCTCGACTCACTGCTCGGCACCTGGTCGGACTACGCCAGTGCGCGCAAGGAAGAGCTGACGATTCAGGCCGAGCACTACCGCAACGAGCAGGACGCGCTGCAGAACGATCAGCGCGGCGGCACTCAGGAACTGATGCGCCTGGAGCGGGAAATCAGCGGCATCCAGCGCTGGCTCGGTGAATTGTCGGCGCTGAAGAATCGCTTTGCGCTGGTCGATGACGTCAAGGTACTTGAACAGCAACTGCTCGCGGCCAAGGACGCTCACGATGAACTGGCCGGCGCATTGGCGCAGTCGCGGCAGTTCTCTGCCGAAGACCTGGAAGAACGTCTGCGGGACCTGGAAAAACGCCTGAAGTCGGTGAAACAGCAACTCGATCATGCCGACAACAACAGCTACGCCCGCCTGCGCGAAGAATTTTCGCAACAGGATGTCGAGCGCCTGATGCGCCTGTTCAACAGCGCGCTATTCAGCCTGCCGCTCGGCGAGCATGGCATTACGCTGGATGAGGACGGTCAGTGGGTCAAATCCATGGAACTGATCCTCGACGGCTTCAAAGGCGAGCGCTTCGAAGTGCCAGGGCTGTCCATCGACATCTCGCACATCGAGCCCCCAGCGCTGCAAGCCTTGGCTGACCGCGCTGCATTGCGCGATCAGAAAGAGCGCCTGGACAAAGAACTCAAGCAGCTCAAGACCCAACAAGCCGTCGCCGCCGACCGCGCCGCGAGCAAGACCCAGACCGAATCGCTGTACCAGCAAGTGCTGGACGCGCAGAAAGCCCTTGAAGACTTCCGTCGCGCGCAAACCCTGAGCGCGGAAGAAGGCGACAAGCTGGAACAACTGGCGCAGATGGAAGCCGCGCAGGACGAGTTGAAGCGCTCCAGCGACGCTTTCACCGAACGCGTCCAGCAACTGTCGGCCAAACTTCAACTGGTCGGCCGGCAGATCGGCGACATGGAAGCCAAGCAGCGCACCCTCGACGACGCACTGCGCCGGCGTCAGCTGTTGCCGGCAGACCTGCCGTTCGGCACGCCGTTCATGGACCCGATCGACGATTCCATGGACAACCTGCTGCCACTGCTCAACGACTATCAGGACAGCTGGCAGGGCTTGCTGCGCAGCGACGGTCAGATCGACGCGTTGTACGCTCAGGTGCGCCTCAAGGGCGTGGCCAAGTTCGACAGCGAAGACGATATGGAGCGTCGCCTGCAACTGCTGATCAACGCGTATGCACACCGCACCGACGAAGCCCTGACCCTCGGCAAGGCACGCCGTGCCGCGGTGACCGATATCGCCCGGACCCTGCGCAACATCCGCAGCGACTACGACAGCCTCGAACACCAACTGGCGCTGTTCAACCGCGAGATCAACAAGCGTCAGGTCTCCAACCTGCAGAGCTTCCGTATCGTCCTCGCGCCGAACAAGGAAGCGTTGAAGCACATCGACCAGATCATCCACAGCGCCGGCCAGTACGAAGAAGGCGAAACCCTTTCCGTGTTCGACCTGAGCCAAAGCGCCGATCAGGACAACAAGAACGAAGAAGCCAAGGAATACCTGGCGCGTCTGGTGGCGGCGAACCACAACCAACTCGGTCTCAAGGACTTGTTCGAACTGGCGTTCGAGATCACCAAGGTCAACGGTCAGCCGGTGATTCATACCGACATCGACGGCGCGGCCTCCAACGGCACCACGATGACCATCAAGGCGCTGACCAACATGTACTTGTTGCTGCACTTGATGGACCGCGACCAGGCCGGCCGCGTACGTCTGCCGTACTACCTCGACGAGGCGGCGGACATCGACGAGAAGAACCAGGCAGCGCTGCTGGAAACCAGTCTGCAACTGGGCTTCGTGCCGATTCTGGCGAGCGTGAAACCGCAGGTCTGCGCCAGTGTCGCCATCGACCTGGAAGGCGGTAGCGGGCCGAACGGGATCTACATTGATGAGGCGGACTGGAAGTACATCCGTCGTCACGATGAGGTGAAAGCTGCCGTTAACGTTGAAGCGGACGAGCCGGAGCTGGATGCGGTCTGATTTGCGTTAATCGAAGGCAATAAAAAGGCCGCGATCCAAATGGATCGCGGCCTTTTTTATGGCGGGGGATTTTTAGTGAACTTTAGGGCCTCTTCGCGAGCAGGCTCGCTCCCACATTGGTTTATCGCTGGTCACACATTTTGTGTTCACAGCCAATCCCTTGTGGGAGCGAGACCGGCTTGCCGGCGAAAGCGTCATCCCAGACACCAACAAACTACTTGCCGATTGCGATTTTCGGCGCCCAGGTCAGCCATTCATCTTCAAACTTGTCGAACAACGGAAACGTCTGCTCAGGCCGTGCGGGACTGCCCATGCGATCACCGTCCGGGGTGGCGAAAGCGATGCCCCCCTGAATCAGCGTCTCCAGCGATTCGGTGCGCACCGTCGCACCTTTGAACAAGCCGTAGTCGAAACCAAAACCGCTGGTGTTCCAGAAACGTGTGCCGCTGCGCACCAATGGCGCGTACTTCGGTTCGATCAGAATGTGCACCAGAACACGGTCAGCGGTCTGGCCCAGTTCATAACCCGTCACCTTACCCACCGTGACCTCGCGATACGTCACCGGTACACCGGTTTTCAACGAACCGCGCCGAGCGGCGCTCAGGACTAAGCTTAAACCGGCTTCCTGTTTGGCGGTTTCCGGTGGATTGACCAGGGCCACGAAGTTTTTCTGCGGGCCAAGGTTCTTCGCTGCTGGTTGCACTTCGATGTACTGGCCAGTCACCAGGGTTTCGAGGTTCGAGGTCTTGATCAGACCCAACTCGGGTTTAACCACCCAGAACTGACTGCCTACCCGGGCAATGCGCTCCGGCACTTCGGTGATCCGCGCGGTGAGCAGCACCGATTGCAGATCATCACTGAGGTCGACGTCTTCGATCTTGCCGACATCCAGGCCTTTGAATCTCACAGGAGTGCCGCTGCGCAAGCCATCGGCGCGATCGACCTTGATCGTGACCACGGTGCCTTTCTGGTTGGCCTCGTCATGACTGGCGAACAGACGGAAACGTGGAATGCGTTTTTGCAATGGCGCTTTGGCTTGCGGGGTTTCGAAGGCGATACCGCCGGCCATCAAGCTTTGCAGCGACTCACTTTTGACCTGGATTCCACCGGTCAGTCCGCCCGTGAGCGTAATACCGCTGGCGTTCCAGAAGCGGGTCGATGCGTTGACGAGCCCTTCGTATTCCTTCTCGATGTGCACGCCGATCACCAACTGCTTTTTGGTGCGCGAGAACTGATAGCTCTGGACCGAACCGACCTTGACCTGCTTGTAGAGAATCGGGCTGCCGACTTCCAGTGAACCGAGGTTCTCGGTGAACAGCACCAGGTGCAGGCCCGGTGCACGCAAGTCGAGCGGCGGCGCTTTCGGCCTCGCCACAAATTCGCGCTGCGGTGCGGCCCCCTTGTCTCCTGGACGCACGGCAATGTAGTTACCTTTGACCAGCGCTTCGAGACCAGTAATGCCCGCGAGGGAGATCGAGGGTTTGACCACCCAGAACTGGGTGCCATCAACGAGGTAATCCTCAGCCAGCGGATCAAGGGTCAATTCCGCGGTGGCACTGGACAGATCAGGATCGATCTTGAGCGCTTTGAGCGTGCCGACCTGAATGCCTTTGTACATCACCGGCGTACGGCCAGCCTGCATGCCTTCGAAGTCGCTGAGTTTGACCTTGACCCGGATACCGGCTGCGGCGGCATCGAAATCTTCGTAGAGACGAAATGGCAGGCTCGGATCAGTGGGCGGGCTATCCTTGCGGTTCTCCGGCGTAGCGAAGGCGATACCGCCGGCGACGATGCTCGCCAGGGATTCGCTGCGCACTTTCACGCCGGAAAGGTTAGCGTCGATGCTGATGCCGCTGGCATTCCAGAAACGTGTGTGTTTGCGCACCAGCTTGGCGTAGGTGGGCTCGATGAACACCTTGAGCTCAACGGTACTTTGGTCTTCGGACAACAGGTAGCTTTTGATCTGGCCAACCCTGATCTGCTTGTAGAACACCGGGCTGCCACGGTTCAGCGAGCCGAGGCGATCAGCCTTGATGGTCAGGTGCAGACCGGGCTGGGCGTCAGTCAGCGGCGGCTCTTCGGCCAGCGCCTTGAACTTGCGCGTGGGTTCCCCTTCGCCCGGACTGATCGCGACATAGTTGCCGGAGACCAGGGTTTCCAGCCCCGTGATACCGGCCAGGGTCACACTCGGCTTGACGAGCCAAAAGCGTGTGCTGGTACGCAGGTATTGTTCCACGTCCTTGTTCATCTCGACGGTGGCAATCACCCCTTTGGAGGCGCCTTCGTCGTCGAGCGTGAGGGTTTTCACCTTGCCGACCGACATGCCTTTGTAAACGACTTCAGTCTTGTTGGCCTGAATGCCTTCACCACTTTCGAAACGCACCTGAATCTCGATGCCGGTTTCGCTGTAGGCACGCCAGCCGAGCCAACCGCCAATGATCAGGGCGATCAGGGGTAACACCCAAATGGCGGACCAGTTCGAGGCCGGTCGGGTTTTCGCTGTAGGCAAATCAGTCATGGTCGTCGTCCGACTCCGTGTTATCCCAAATCAGTCGGGGATCGAAAGTTACTGCGGCAAGCATCGTCAGAATCACCACACTGGCGAAAGCGATGGCGCCAAGATTGGCTTCGACGCTGGCGAGCCGTCCGAAATTCACAACCGCCACCAGGATGGCGATTACAAAGATATCGAGCATCGACCAACGGCCGATGAACTCGATAAAGCGGTACATCCAAATGCGTTGGCGTGCCGAAAGTGGCTGGCGGCGCTGCACCGAAAACAGCAGCAAGGCGATGCCCACTAGTTTGAACGTCGGTACCAGAATACTGGCGATAAAAACAACGGCGGCGATTGGAATCATGCCGTGCTGAACCAGCTGGATCACACCGGACATGATGGTGCTGGGATCGCCCTGCCCCAAGGAGCTAACGGTCATGATCGGTAGCACGTTGGCTGGAATGTAGAGGACCGCGGCAGTGACCAGCAGCGCCCAGGTACGCATCACACTGTTTGGGCGACGGGCATGGACCAGCGCACCACAACGATTGCAGACTTGCTCGTCGGTGTCGGCTTCCTGCTTGTTTAATTCGTGGCATTCGGTGCAAATCAGAATGCCTGCATCAATCGCCCGCATGGGCATCCTCTCCTGATAGAGCCTGCCAGATCTGATGAGGCGACATCACAACCTCCAACCAGACCTGGACCAACAACAAACTGATAAAGCATGCCAGGCCAAGACCTATGGTGATTGCTGCCATATCTGCCAGTTTGACGATCGCCACCAGTACGCCCATGAGGTAGACCTCGAGCATCCCCCAATCTCTTAAGTGGTGATAAATACGATAGAGCAGCAAACCGTAACTACGGCCGATATCAAAACGAATACTCAGGAGCACGGCCAGCTGGCAAAGCAACTTGAGCAACGGGATTCCCATACTGCACAGAAACACAATCACCGAGACGCCTTGCATGCCGGTATCGAAAAGGCCGACAACGCCGGTCCAGACCGTATCCTGCGACGACTGCCCGAGTAGATTGAGCTGCATAATGGGTAAAAAGTTTGCCGGGACATACAACAACAGAGCGGTGATAACCAAGGCGAGACTGCGTTGCACAACGTTGTGCCGATGGGCATAAAGCTCGTAACCGCAGCGCGGACAAAGGGCTTTCTCACCATGGGCGAGCTCGGGCTTTCGCATCAGCAAGTCGCACTCATGACACGCAACCAAGTCGTCCAGCGGTAATTCTGACAGCCTGCGGGCGTCAACCGGGTCTGGCATAAAAGCTCTGGCTCCGAAAAAGTTGGACCCATTCTAGTGTCATGAGTCGAAAATAACTGTGCAAATTTGTGCTACCGCCGGATCGTGTTTTTATTCCAGACAAAACAAAACCCCTACCTGCATACGCAGATAGGGGTTTCGGAATTTAATCTTGACGATGACCTACTCTCACATGGGGAAACCCCACACTACCATCGGCGATGCATCGTTTCACTGCTGAGTTCGGGATGGGATCAGGTGGTTCCAATGCTCTATGGTCGTCAAGAAATTCGGGAGCCAGGTCGTTTACCTTTCGGTTCACGCTCCAGCGAATGGGTATGCGATAGTTTGTGCGTTGCTCTCGAACTTTCGGTTCGTCTCGTCTTCACACACCGCAATCTGATGCTCTTTCGAGTAGTCAAATTGCTTGGGTGTTATATGGTCAAGCCTCACGGGCAATTAGTATTGGTTAGCTCAACGCCTCACAGCGCTTACACACCCAACCTATCAACGTCGTAGTCTTCGACGGCCCTTCAGGGGACTCAAGGTCCCAGTGAGATCTCATCTTGAGGCTAGTTTCCCGCTTAGATGCTTTCAGCGGTTATCTATTCCGAACATAGCTACCCGGCAATGCCACTGGCGTGACAACCGGAACACCAGAGGTTCGTCCACTCCGGTCCTCTCGTACTAGGAGCAGCCCCTCTCAAATCTCAAACGTCCACGGCAGATAGGGACCGAACTGTCTCACGACGTTCTAAACCCAGCTCGCGTACCACTTTAAATGGCGAACAGCCATACCCTTGGGACCGGCTTCAGCCCCAGGATGTGATGAGCCGACATCGAGGTGCCAAACACCGCCGTCGATATGAACTCTTGGGCGGTATCAGCCTGTTATCCCCGGAGTACCTTTTATCCGTTGAGCGATGGCCCTTCCATACAGAACCACCGGATCACTAAGACCTACTTTCGTACCTGCTCGACGTGTCTGTCTCGCAGTCAAGCGCGCTTTTGCCTTTATACTCTACGACCGATTTCCGACCGGTCTGAGCGCACCTTCGTACTCCTCCGTTACTCTTTAGGAGGAGACCGCCCCAGTCAAACTACCCACCATACACTGTCCTCGATCCGGATAACGGACCTGAGTTAGAACCTCAAAGTTGCCAGGGTGGTATTTCAAGGTTGGCTCCACGCGAACTGGCGTCCACGCTTCAAAGCCTCCCACCTATCCTACACAAGCAAATTCAAAGTCCAGTGCAAAGCTATAGTAAAGGTTCACGGGGTCTTTCCGTCTAGCCGCGGATACACTGCATCTTCACAGCGATTTCAATTTCACTGAGTCTCGGGTGGAGACAGCGCCGCCATCGTTACGCCATTCGTGCAGGTCGGAACTTACCCGACAAGGAATTTCGCTACCTTAGGACCGTTATAGTTACGGCCGCCGTTTACCGGGGCTTCGATCAAGAGCTTCGCGTTAGCTAACCCCATCAATTAACCTTCCGGCACCGGGCAGGCGTCACACCCTATACGTCCACTTTCGTGTTTGCAGAGTGCTGTGTTTTTAATAAACAGTCGCAGCGGCCTGGTATCTTCGACCGGCATGGGCTTACGGAGCAAGTCCTTCACCCTCACCGGCGCACCTTCTCCCGAAGTTACGGTGCCATTTTGCCTAGTTCCTTCACCCGAGTTCTCTCAAGCGCCTTGGTATTCTCTACCCAACCACCTGTGTCGGTTTGGGGTACGGTTCCTGGTTACCTGAAGCTTAGAAGCTTTTCTTGGAAGCATGGCATCAACCACTTCGTGTTCTAAAAGAACACTCGTCATCAGCTCTCGGCCTTAAGATCCCGGATTTACCTAAGATCTCAGCCTACCACCTTAAACTTGGACAACCAACGCCAAGCTGGCCTAGCCTTCTCCGTCCCTCCATCGCAATAACCAGAAGTACAGGAATATTAACCTGTTTTCCATCGACTACGCTTTTCAGCCTCGCCTTAGGGACCGACTAACCCTGCGTCGATTAACGTTGCGCAGGAAACCTTGGTCTTTCGGCGTGGGTGTTTTTCACACCCATTGTCGTTACTCATGTCAGCA